>NZ_CADFGE010000033.1 GCF_902833645.1 Paraburkholderia fungorum | reverse complement strand
GCGGTAGTGGTGCATCTGGAATCTGTCGCCTCGCACATTCGGCCTTAGTGACAAGGCAGTCATACCTCCGGCGGCGCTGCGCGCGCCGACGCCCACTTCAGAACACCAGCCGCTGCGTTTCGCGCCGCGCCGTGGAGTGATGCACCTCCAGAATGCCGTTTTGCTCCCGCATTGCTGCCTCGTCGAGGCGAAGCCGATGGCCCCCGCTGCGCGAAGCGAAGCCGCTGGTTTCCCTGGCAGACCCGTCCGCGACGCACGCAGTGCGGAGTGGGAGCTGATGAGCGCCTTGTCGCTAACGCGGAGTGCGCGGGAACACAGATT
>NZ_CADFGE010000032.1 GCF_902833645.1 Paraburkholderia fungorum | reverse complement strand
AGAAAATTTCGACGTGACACCATTTCATTTACCTTCGGAATCTGTAGGCGACGCGGGTTGCATCGTGGATTGCGTCGTGGGCGCGGATGGCGCTGAAGTCATCGCGAGCGGCGGCAGGCGGCCACCGACTGCCTGCTGCAGGTCGGTCTCCGCGAGCCAATAGTCCTTCAACGCGTCGATATAGCTGTTCACAGCGCCGACCTGGTCGCGCGAATCCGACAGCAGCTCGAAGACGCTCGCGAGCATGCCGTTGTAGCGAAGCAGGAGCTCGTCCGAAATGGTTTTCCGGATTGGCACGACTTCATCGCGGTAGTGCTTCGCGACGTCGTAATCG
>NZ_CADFGE010000031.1 GCF_902833645.1 Paraburkholderia fungorum | reverse complement strand
CCGGTCTTCCAAACCCGCCACGTGCCCGCTCACCCCTTCCCCAAGCAAGCGAGTGTCGGGCGATCCAGGAAGTACCAGGGAGGTCGCACCATGAGCAGCAAACCCACAAAACAATCTCAACCCGCTTCACGCCCGCCTGTCGACGCGCTTCAGTACGAAAAGCTTGCGCTCTCCAGCTTCGATCTATGCAACCGGCAGTTGAGCCAGCTCAACACATTGATCACACTTGGGTCCTCAATATGTAGGAATCCTGCCATCACGAGTGACGAAAGACGACGTCAGCAGACCATGCTTGAATTGCTCGTCGATACAGCAGAGCAATATCAGCGGGAGCTGGAATGTGACCGTGAGCTGTATCAGGTGATCGCACTCGA
>NZ_CADFGE010000030.1 GCF_902833645.1 Paraburkholderia fungorum | reverse complement strand
GCGCGGCGATCACTTGTCGACAATCCGCATGCAGGAATGGGAGTCGCAGGCGAAGCGCTTTCATGGCGCAGGCGGTTTGCGCGCAATCGACGCAGGGCGGCGTTTTATGATAGCCGGTCATCCTGTACACGATCAGGATTCGGACGATCAGCGTGAATTTGCGGCCATCGAGGTTGAATGGGCCATCGAGAACAATCTCCCGCTTTCCGGACACGAAACGAATTACCCGCACAGCCTGAGCAATCAACTCACGCAGGCTCGCGCCGACGATCCGGGCAAGCTGTTCAGTGTTGCCCATGGTGACGGCTCCACAGGGTTTTACCGGGTTTCCGTCGAAGCGCAGCGTACGGGTGTGCCGTACCGCAGCCCGTTCGAACACCGCAAGCCCGAAGCGCAA
>NZ_CADFGE010000029.1 GCF_902833645.1 Paraburkholderia fungorum | reverse complement strand
TGCAGCGCATAAGCGCTTTTAGGCACAGTTCCGGGTTGTATACAGTTCAGCAATCTTCGGAAGTGGCTACGGCCGACCGATGCCGGTTTGCTAGGAACAGCACCTAATGAAGGTTCGCATAATAAGAGCAGGCTTTTCCGATCGGCCATGGTGGCCGAAAGGGGAAGCTGATGTCCACGCCATCGACGCCGACCTGGCAACAAAGGAGCGAGCCCTTGAGAAGCTCGCGCCCACGGACGCAACTTCACTTAGGTTCAAGCCCACCGACAGCGTGCTTGCCTTCCTGCAACAGCTCTGATTATCTACAGTTGGTCCGCCGGCAATCCAGAAACATCGGATCGTCAGCGGACAAACTGTGTACAACCCGGAACTGTGCCTAAAAGCGCGAATTCCTATCATAAGCGTCTAGGTTATATAAACCGGAAAGATCATGCCGTTTCAGAGCAGTTTGAACCCT
>NZ_CADFGE010000028.1 GCF_902833645.1 Paraburkholderia fungorum | reverse complement strand
GGCACCTACTTTTCTTTGCCTGCCGCAAAGAAAAGTAGGCAAAAGAAAGCGGCTCAAACCGCTAGTTCTTAAGCGGGTCCCCCGCACAGTAGCGGTAGTGGTGCATCTGGAATCTGTCGCCTCGCACACTTCGCCTTAGTGACAAGGCAGTCATACCTCCGGCGGCGCTGCGCCGCCGAAACCCATTTTCCAAAACCATCAGGTGTACCAGGCGCCCCGCTGGTTTCCCTGGCAGACCCGTCCGCGACGCACGCAGTGCGGAGTGGGAGCTGATGAGCCCTGTGTCAACGGCGCTGAGTGCGCGAGGCGACAGATTCCAGATGCACCACTACCGTGGCTGCGCGGGGGACCCGCTTATGAGCTGGCGGTGTGAGCCGCTTTCTTTTGCCTACTTTTCTTTGCGGCAGGCAAAGAAAAGTAGGTGCCGCCCCGCACAGGGGCAACGCTAATAGACCACTAACAA
>NZ_CADFGE010000027.1 GCF_902833645.1 Paraburkholderia fungorum | reverse complement strand
TTAGAGCACCGTCTTGATAAGGCGGGGGTCGATGGTTCGAATCCATCCAGACCCACCATTGTCTTGTCTGCGATGGCTGCGCGAGCCGATGAACCCCGAGGTGTGATGGTGATCTGTGCATGACTGGGGGATTAGCTCAGCTGGGAGAGCACCTGCTTTGCAAGCAGGGGGTCGTCGGTTCGATCCCGTCATCCTCCACCAATCCTCAATGCCTAGTGTTCGGTAGTCACCGAGCCTTATGCATTGGCGATTGAGCCAGTCAGAGTGATACGCGGTTATAGCAACTGCGATATCGGCTGTCGTTCTTTAACAATCAGGAAGAAGTAGTAAAGAGATTCACGAAAGCATACTTAGAGATGGGTGTGCGAGTAGGTGAATCAGGGTTGTGATTGTATCAATGTATGAAAAGGTGATCGAAAGATTGCTTTGGAATACGGCGCAACACGAATACTCAACCTGTAACGATGTGAAC
>NZ_CADFGE010000026.1 GCF_902833645.1 Paraburkholderia fungorum | reverse complement strand
CGGCACCTACTTTTCTTTGCCTGCCGCAAAGAAAAGTAGGCAAAAGAAAGCGGCTCACACCGCTAATTTTTAAGCGGGTCCCCCGCGCAGTAGCGGTAGTGGTGCATCTGGAATCTGTCGCCTCGCACATTCCGCTTTAGTGACAAGGCAGTCATACCTCCGGCGGCGCTGCGCGCGCCGATACCCAGTTTATAAAACCGGCCGCCGGATTTTCGCTTTCGCGGTTTGGTCCGTTCCCAGCTCGCCGTTGCGTCGCTGCCACCGGGCTGCGATTTCATTCTCCCGTTAGTCCCCGTTCCCCGATTCGCCGTTGCCTCGCTGCTCGCTCGATGCCGTTTCGCTCTCGCGCGTTTGCCCCCGTTTCCTGACTCGCCGTTGCCTCGCTGCTGCAAGCACAACCGCGGCAACGATCGCGATTGCACCGCGAATGCGACGCACCGACATCTTCTTTGAACTGGGTGTCGCCGATCATGGCGGGAGCGCCG
>NZ_CADFGE010000025.1:658-1685 GCF_902833645.1 Paraburkholderia fungorum | reverse complement strand
GCGGTGTGTGTCAAGGTAGTTGTCGCCTGAACCGTTACGCTGCCTGCTTGTATCTGTGAGCCGATGCCAGGGTGCGCTCCGGATTCAGATGGACTTTGTCTGCCAGGTGCCAGTTGCGGATGGCACCCGACCATCGGGCAGGGTTTTGCATGCGTGCGCTCTGGTACAGCGCACGCCGTCTAGCCAGAAGGTCGTTGGCTTCACCTCGGTGCCGTTGTCCCGGGCTGACATATTTCAATGCGCTGTGACAGTGCTCCTCGTTGAACCACTGCACGAAGCGCTGCACCCATTCCCGGGCTGCCTCCAGCGTATCGAACGGTTTTTCAGGCCATAACGGACAGTACTTCGCCGTACGGAACAGCGACTCAGCAAAGGCGTTGTCGTTGCTGACGCGTGGCCGGCTGAACGATGGCTCGACCCCCAGATCAATCATGGCCGCGCGCATCGTGGCGCCTTTCATCGCACTGCCGTTATCCGAGTGCAGCACCAGCGCACGCCCGGCGATGCCTTCGCGCAGACATCCCTTGTGCAGCAGCTCGCTCGCGTGCTCAGCCGACTCCTGCTCCCACACCTCGTTCATCACCAGCTTGCGGCTGTAGATGTCCTTCATCATGTACCAGTAAAAGTACCGGCCCCTGACCGTGGTCGGCATCCACGTAATATCCCAGCACCACACCTGATTCGGACCATCGGCACAATGCGTCGTGAGCGTGCGTCGTTGCGGGGCCTTTGCCCGTCCCCGACGCTGTCCCTGTCCCGCCGCTTTCAGGATCCGGTAGAACGTGGATTCGCTGGCCAGATAAACCCCTTCGTCGGCCAGTTTCGGCACGATCTGGTGCGGTGTCAGACTCGCATAATCCGGATGGTTGGCTGCATCAAGCACGGCCTGGCGCTCTGCCTCATCCAGCTTGTTGGGAGGCGCTTCACGCCGCGCCAGCGTGCGGCCGTCCTGCGGCGCCTCGCGCCAGCGCTGGACACTGCGCACGCTGATCCCCAGTTGCTCACACGCACGCGCACGGCGTGCCCC
>NZ_CADFGE010000025.1:0-635 GCF_902833645.1 Paraburkholderia fungorum | reverse complement strand
CCCCTGCTGCACAGCTTCATCGATCAACTGCATGGCTTCATCGCGATCCGGGTTGCTGATCAGTCTTCCTCTTCCTTGCCCCAGATCGCGTCGGCTTTTTTTCGCAGGTTCAGCAACGCCGCCGCCTCCGCACGGGCCGCATCAGCGCGTTTGAGCTGACGCTCCAGTTCGCGGATGCGTTTTTGCGCCGCCTTCGCTTCATTGCGCTGCGCCGCCGTCAGCTTCGGCTCAGGCGCGCCGTTGGCCTGCTCACATGCCTCGCGCCACTGCCGGATCTGCTCCGGATAAATGCCCTTGCTGCGACAGTACTGTGAAGTCTCGATCTCGCTTAGCGACGCCGTCTCCAGCACCACCCTGAACTTGTCAGCGCTCGACCACTGATCGCCTGTTTTGCCATTGCCCGGCATGAATTGCCCCGCCTGTCTTGCGTTCTGCCGCCAGGCGCGTAGCGTCACCGTCGTGATGCCCGTCGCTCCAGCCAGCTCGATGACCGCACGATTGAACGGCGGCATCATCTGTTTGACTACCCATTCCCGCGTTTGCGCTGAATAACGTTTCATCTTCCATTCGCTGTCCGCCCCCCATCTTTACATCAATCGGTTCGGGTGAGGCGACAACTAGCCTGACATGGGGGG
>NZ_CADFGE010000024.1 GCF_902833645.1 Paraburkholderia fungorum | reverse complement strand
TGCGGATTTCGGCGATGGTGATCAGTCGTTTCGGCGAACGTGATCGGTCTGGAAGGTGGTGTTGCGCGGTCAATGGATTATAGCGACGGTGATCACGATCAGGCGTCAGCGGTTTCGGTTTTCGTTTTCTTTCTCATCGAATCACCCTTGACCAGAAGCTTGTGGGCCTGATGCACGAGCCGATCGAGAATCGCATCGGCCAGCGTGGGATCCTGCAGCCACGCATGCCAGTGTTCGAGCGGCAACTGGCTGGTGATCACAGTCGAGCGCGTACCGACACGATCATCAAGTACTTCGAGCAGATCATTTCGCGCAGCCTGGTCGAGATCCTGCAAGCCCCAGTCGTCGAGGATCAGCACATCAATCTTCGCGAGTTGCGCGAGCCGGCGCGTGAAGCTGCCGTCGCCGTGCGCGATTTTCAGTTCCTCGAACAGCCGCGCGACGCGCACGTAGAACGCCGAGAAGCCCTGACGGCACGCCTGCTGGCCGAACGCACATGCGAGCCACGTCTTGCCCGCGCCCGTGGGGCCGGTCAGGATCAGATTCTGAGCATTGCGCACCCAGTCGCAGCCGGCGAGCGTGGCGACGATGCGCTGGTCCAGCCCGCGGCTTTGCCGGTATTCAATGTCCTCGACGCAAGCCTG
Source organism: Paraburkholderia fungorum (assembly GCF_902833645.1). Classification (GTDB taxonomy): domain Bacteria; phylum Pseudomonadota; class Gammaproteobacteria; order Burkholderiales; family Burkholderiaceae; genus Paraburkholderia; species Paraburkholderia fungorum. Next base: position 2,042 of record NZ_CADFGE010000024.1, on the reverse strand, counting down.
TGGGTTCTTGAGCTTCGCTGCGCGCAGCAAACGTTCGAGTCGCCGCGTATCGCGCCAGGCCAGCTCGCGATCGACGAGCATGCCCACGCGCTCCTCGAATGACAGGCTGGTGCTGGCCGTGAGCGTTGACTGCTCCTCGAACGCGCGGGCCATGCCGTCCAGTTTGAGCGCCTTCAACTGGGTAAGGGTGTGCTGCATCAACATCGTGACCTCCTTCGGGTCAGTGGTAGTAGTCGGGACCGCGTACGTTCTCGTGATCGGGCGAGCGCCATTCGGTGAGCGTGTTCGGGAGCGAGGACTGTAGATCAAGCCCCGCTTCCAGAATCGACAGCACGGAGCGGCGCGTGGGCGAGCCAATCTTCAATGCGCGCTGGCACGCGGCCTCGAGGCGGTGTTTGCCGTACTTGCGCGCGAGCGAGAGTAGACCGAGACAGGCGCGATAGCCCATCTCGGGGTGGGGTTTGTTGGTCAGGAGATGCCGCACGACAGCTTCGGCGCCGGGCCCGACGGATGCGCCCCAGTTGAGCAATCGGCCCGGAGTCCATTCCATGTGCGCGCGATGCGCGGCGGGCATGTGTTCGGCGATGGTGGAGTGTTTGCCTTTGAGGCGCGAGCGTGCGTGCGCGGCGACACGCTTGCCGCCATGCAGGATCTCGACGCCGTAGCGTGTGACGCGCGCCCAGACCTCCTGCCGTGCGAGGCTGTGCGGAACGCTGTAATAGTGGCCGCCGACATCGACGTGGTAATCGATGTTCACACGGCACTTCTGGAAGGTGGCGATCTCGTAGCGCCGCACGGGCAACGCTCGCAGTACGGGTTGGTCCAGCCGTTCGAACCACTCACGACGGTTGCCTTCGAGCCGCTTGAACGGGCGCTGGTTCAGGTCGGCGACCAATCCTGCAATCGCCTTGTTGAGTTCGGCCAGACTGTAGAAGCGATAGTGGCGCAGCCGGGCCAGCACCCAGCGCTCGACGATCTGCACGCCGACTTCGACCTTGGCCTTGTCCTGCGGTTTGCGCGGACGCGCCGGCAGCATCGCCGTGCCGTAATGGTTCACGAAGTCCTGCGTGGTCGTGCCCAGTCCAGGCTCGTAACGGTCGGGCCGCGCGATCAGTGCCCTCGGGTTGTCGGGCACGAGCAGCTCGGGCACGCCGCCGATGAACTCCAGCGCGTCGCACAGACTGCCGATCCAGTCCGCCATAGTCTCGGTGCGCGTCGCGCACGCGAACGTGTAGTTCGATGCACCGAGGACGGCCACGAACACATGCGCCTCGAACTCGACGCCGCCATCGCGTGCGAGGATCGGCACGGTGGGGCCCGCGAAGTCGGCGAACAGCTTCTCGCCGGCGCGGTGCTGCTGGCGCATCGAGCGCTTGATCGACTTCGCCCAGTCCTTGTACTTCTGGCAGAACTGCGTGTAGCGGTAAGTCCGCTGGCCGGGGTTCGCTTCAGCGTATTCTTCCCACAGCAGTTGCAGCGTCACGCCCTTGCGGCGCAGTTCGCGATGCAATGCCGCGTAGTCGGGCTCAATGCGCCGGGATGTCGTTGCCGTGGCATCGGTTGCCGCAGGCCTCAGGCGTGCTTCCAGTTCGTCGTCGGACAGCGCTTCGGCCGCGGCCCAGTCGAGTCCCGCCTGGCTGGCCTGGGCAGCGAACTTCGACACGGCCCCGACGCTGATGCCGATGGCCCGGCTGATCTGCCGATGCGTCAGACCACACGCCCACTTCAGTCGCAGGACTTCCTTCAATTTGCGCATGCTCATCCGAGGTGTCGGCATCAGCGCTTCTCCCGCAAAAAAGGGAGCAGGCTAACGCCGCCGGTGAATACATGCGCAACGCCACCGCCAGACTCAAACCCAGATTACGTTCCGGTTACGTGATCACCCGTTTCGGTCCCGTGATCGCTCATCCCGGCATCGTGATCACATGTTTCGGAAACCTGTGATCAGCGATCACGATCAACCGAAACGGGTGATCACGATCATTCGGAATCCGTGATCACGATCCGTCGGAATGCGTGATCACGTTCGCCGAAATACGCAC
>NZ_CADFGE010000023.1 GCF_902833645.1 Paraburkholderia fungorum | reverse complement strand
TCGCGGATTGCGAAGCGCAGACCTTCTTCCATCGCGATCGGGTTGATCAGCTTCACCGTGATCGACACGTTGTCGCCCGGCATGACCATTTCCTTGTCCTTCGGCAACTCGATCGAGCCCGTCACGTCCGTCGTACGGAAGTAGAACTGCGGACGATAGTTGTTGAAGAACGGCGTGTGACGACCGCCTTCGTCCTTGCTCAGCACGTACACTTCAGCCGTGAAGTGCGTGTGCGGGTTGATCGAACCCGGCTTCGCCAGAACCTGGCCACGCTCCACGTCTTCACGCTTCGTGCCGCGCAGCAGGATACCCACATTGTCGCCTGCCTGACCCTGGTCGAGCAGCTTGCGGAACATTTCCACGCCCGTGCACGTCGTCTTCACCGTCGGCTTGATACCGACGATTTCGATTTCTTCGCCGACCTTCACCACGCCGCGCTCAACGCGACCCGTCACTACCGTGCCGCGACCCGAGATCGAGAACACGTCTTCCACCGGCATCAGGAACGAGCCGTCCACTGCGCGCTCCGGCGTCGGGATGTACGTATCCAGCGCATCGGCCAGATTCATGATCGCCACTTCGCCCAGCTCGCCCGTGTCGCCTTCCAGCGCCAGCTTGGCCGAACCCTTGATGATCGGCGTGTCGTCGCCCGGGAAGTCGTACTTCGACAGAAGTTCGCGAACTTCCATCTCGACGAGTTCCAGCAGCTCAGCGTCGTCCACCATGTCGCACTTGTTCAGGAACACGATGATGTACGGCACGCCAACCTGACGCGCCAGCAGGATGTGCTCACGCGTTTGCGGCATCGGGCCGTCTGCAGCCGAACACACCAGGATCGCGCCGTCCATCTGCGCTGCGCCCGTGATCATGTTCTTCACATAGTCAGCGTGGCCCGGGCAGTCGACGTGTGCGTAGTGGCGGTTAGCCGTTTCGTACTCGACGTGTGCCGTGTTGATCGTGATACCACGTGCCTTTTCTTCCGGCGCCGCGTCGATCTGGTCGTATGCCTTCGCTTCGCCGCCAAACTTCTTGGTCAGCACCGTCGTGATCGCTGCCGTCAGCGTGGTCTTGCCGTGGTCAACGTGACCGATCGTGCCGACGTTCACGTGCGGCTTGGTCCGTTCGAATTTACCTTTAGCCATGTTTCTCTTCTTTCAAAAAGTTAATCGTTGAATGACTTGCCGCGCGATTACTTCGACTTGGCGTTGATGATCGCTTCCGACACGTTACGCGGTGCTTCGGAGTAGTGCTTGAACTCCATCGTGTACGTTGCACGACCTTGGGTCAGCGAACGCAGCGACGTCGAGTAGCCGAACATTTCCGACAGCGGCACTTCGGCGCGAACGATCTTGCCGCCGCCAACCATGTCGTCCATGCCCTGAACGATACCGCGACGACCCGACAGATCGCCCATCACGTTGCCCATGTAATCTTCAGGCGTTTCGACTTCAACAGCCATCATCGGTTCGAGGATGACCGGTTGAGCCTTACGCATTGCTTCCTTGAACGCCATCGAACCGGCCATGCGGAACGCATTTTCGTTCGAGTCAACGTCGTGGTACGAACCGAACGTCAAATGCACCTTCACGTCAACGACCGGGAAGCCTGCCAGCACACCAGCCTTCAGCGTTTCCTGGATACCCTTGTCGACTGCCGGGATGTATTCACGCGGAATCACACCGCCCTTGATTTCGTCCAGGAATTCGTAGCCCTTGCCCTGCTCATTCGGCTCGAGCGTGATGACCGCGTGACCGTACTGGCCGCGACCACCCGACTGCTTGACGAACTTGCCGTCGACGTCTTCCGCCTTGCCGCGGATCGTTTCACGATACGCCACTTGCGGCTTGCCGACAGTTGCTTCGACGCCGAATTCACGCTTCATCCGGTCAACCAGAATTTCCAGGTGGAGCTCGCCCATGCCCGAAATGATGGTTTGACCCGACTCTTCGTCCGTTTGAACGCGGAACGACGGATCTTCCTGAGCCAGACGGTTCAGCGCCAGACCCATCTTTTCCTGGTCCGGCTTCGTCTTCGGCTCAACAGCCTGCGAAATCACCGGCTCCGGGAAAATCATGCGCTCGAGCACGATCGGGCTTTGCGGATCGCACAGCGTATCGCCAGTCGTCGCGTCCTTCAGGCCGACCGCTGCAGCGATGTCGCCTGCACGGACTTCCTTGATTTCTTCACGCTGGTTCGCATGCATCTGCAGAATACGACCCAGACGTTCCTTCTTGTCTTTGGTCGCGTTCAGCACGGTGTCACCCGAATTCACAACGCCCGAGTACACGCGGAAGAAAATCAGCTGGCCGACGAACGGGTCGGTCATGATCTTGAATGCCAGTGCCGAGAATTTTTCGTCGTCGGCAGCGCGGCGCTCACCTTGCTCACCGTTCTCCAGCTCGCCAGTAACCGGCGGGATGTCGATCGGCGACGGCAGGAAGTCGAGCACGGCGTCCAGCATGCGTTGCACGCCCTTGTTCTTGAACGCGGTACCGCACAGCATCGGCTGGATTTCGCACGCGATCGTACGGTCGCGCAGACCCTTGACGATTTCCGCTTCCGTCAGCTCGCCTTCTTCGAGGTACTTGTTCATCAGGTCTTCGCTCGACTCTGCAGCCGCTTCGACCATCTTCTCGCGCCACTCGTTGCACGTGTCAACCAGTTCTGCCGGGATCTCTTCGTACGAGAACTTCGTGCCTTGCGACGCGTCGTCCCAAATGATCGCTTTCATCTTCAGCAGGTCGACAACACCCGTGAAGTTTTCTTCCGCGCCGATAGGCACCACGACCGGAACCGGGTTCGCCTTCAGACGCAGCTTGAGCTGGTCGTAGACCTTGAAGAAGTTCGCGCCGGTACGGTCCATCTTGTTGATGAACGCGAGACGGGGAACCTTGTACTTGTTAGCCTGACGCCACACAGTTTCCGACTGCGGCTGCACGCCGCCCACTGCGCAGTACACCATGCATGCACCGTCGAGCACGCGCATCGAGCGCTCAACTTCAATCGTGAAGTCAACGTGGCCCGGGGTGTCGATGATGTTGATGCGGTGCTCAGCGCGGTCGCCGGCCATGCCTTTCCAGAACGCCGTGGTAGCAGCGGACGTGATCGTGATGCCGCGTTCCTGCTCCTGCTCCATCCAGTCCATGGTGGCAGCGCCGTCGTGAACTTCACCAATCTTGTGGTTCACGCCGGTATAGAACAGGATGCGCTCGGTCGTCGTCGTTTTGCCGGCGTCGATGTGAGCGCTAATACCGATGTTACGGTAGCGCTCGATAGGTGTCTTGCGAGCCACTTTGATCCTCTATTGGGATGACGCGATGCGAGAAAATACCCATCGCGCTGTAACACAAACGGGCGAGGCGCTTTGTAAGCGCACCCGCCCGGAATTTCTTTCCGCTTTTTCTGCTAAACCCGGGTTCGGGAAGCTTAGAAACGGAAGTGCGAGAACGCCTTGTTGGCTTCTGCCATCCGGTGAACTTCGTCGCGCTTCTTCATCGCGCCGCCACGGCCTTCAGCCGCTTCGGAGAGTTCACCTGCCAGACGCAGGGCCATCGACTTCTCGCTGCGCTTCTTCGCGGCTTCACGCAACCAACGCATCGCCAATGCCATACGACGCGACGGACGCACTTCGACCGGAACCTGATAGTTCGCACCACCAACGCGGCGGCTCTTGACTTCGACCACCGGCTTGACGTTGTTGAGCGCTACCGTGAACACTTCCAGCGGGTCCTTGCCACCCTTGGTCTGGATCTGTTCGAAAGCGCCGTACACGATACGCTCAGCAACCGACTTCTTGCCGGAGAGCATCAGCACGTTCATGAACTTTGCAACATCTACGTTACCGAACTTCGGATCCGGCAACACTTCCCGCTTGGGGACTTCGCGACGACGCGGCATGTTTCTTCCTTTAACTTTTCAGTTGGAGCTATTTTTTAGCCCCGCGGCCACCAACTAACCCGATTCATCTCTAACGACTTACCAGCCTGGTCGGGTGACCACTTACTCGACAGCACCGGCGATTCCGGCACCACCGCTATTACCGCCTTTGCAGGCGACCTGAAACTACACAGACCGGCTAATTACTTGCCAGCCTTGGCACGCTTCGCACCGTACTTCGAGCGAGCCTGCTTACGATCCTTGACGCCCTGGGTATCCAGCGAGCCGCGAACCATGTGGTAACGCACACCCGGCAAGTCCTTAACACGGCCGCCGCGAATCAGCACGACCGAGTGTTCCTGCAGGTTGTGGCCTTCACCACCGATGTACGAAATAACTTCGAAGCCGTTCGTCAGACGAACCTTGGCAACCTTACGCAGTGCCGAGTTAGGCTTCTTCGGCGTCGTGGTGTACACACGGGTGCACACGCCGCGACGCTGGGGGCAGTCCTGCAAAGCCGGGCTCTTGCTCTTCGTCGTTTCCGACGCGCGGCCTTTGCGAACCAGTTGATTGATGGTTGGCATTGTTTATTCCTGAAATTGAACAAAATCGACGCATCTGTTTCCGGGCAAAGCAGAAACGATTGCGCATCGAACTTCCGGACCAAGGTGTCGGCGCACGAATTGACTTCGCACACAGGCATTGCAAGAACCGGAACCTAGCATAATATTCCGAAAATGCTAAGGGAGTCAACAGGTTGCGATGTTTCGCACGCCTGCCGACCTCGGACCGTGTTCGCCGACGCTCAGTCGGCGGCGACGACTTCCAGCAATTCGTCGCCGAAACGGTCAAGTTTGCGGGCGCCCATGCCTGGGATACCGCGCAGATCCTCGATGGAATCGGGGCCGTTGCGGGCAATTTCGGCCAGTGTGGCGTCGTGGAAGATGACATAGGCCGGCACGCCGTCGCTTTTCGCCGTCTCCGTGCGCCAGGCGCGCAGGCGTTCCCAGCGGGCGCGCTCGCGCGGCCCCATGCCGATCGTCGGGTCGGCGCGCTCGCTGGTGCGCCCGGACGACTGGCGGGTACGCGTCGGCTTGACGTAGCGGCGCATCGTCACGTTCTGCTCGCTCTTCAACACCGCTTTCGCAGCCTCGGTCAGTACCAGCGAGCCGAAACCCTCGTGATCTACGGTGAGGTAGCCAAAGGCGACGAGCTGGCGAAAGATCGCCCGCCACTCCGGCTCACCGAGCGCGGCGCCGATGCCGAAAGTGGTCAGCTTCTCGTGGCCGCGCTGCATGATCTTTTCGCTGCGATTGCCGCGCAGAATGTCGATCAGATGGCCGGCGCCAAAGTGAAACCCACTTGCCCGCTGCGCCCGGAACACACATGACAGCGCCATCTGCGCTTCGCGTGTCGCGTCCCATGTGTCGGGCGGCTCGATACAGTTGTCGCAGTTGCCGCACGGCTTGCTCGATTCGCCGAAGTACGCGAGCAGCCGCACCCGGCGGCAGGTCGCCGCTTCGCACAGCCCGAGCAGCGCATCGAGCTTGCCAGTCTGCACGCGTTTATGCGCGTCGTCGGCGTCGGACTCGTCGATCATCTTGCGCTGCTGCACGACGTCGCCCAGACCGTACGCCATCCAGGCGTTCGCCGGCATGCCGTCACGGCCGGCGCGGCCAGTTTCCTGGTAGTAGCCTTCCACGCTTTTCGGCAAATCGAGGTGAGCCACGAAGCGCACGTCCGGTTTGTCGATGCCCATGCCAAAGGCGATCGTGGCGCACATCACGATGCCTTCCTCGCGCTGAAACATCTCCTGATGCTTCTGACGGATCTCGAACTCCATGCCGGCGTGATACGGCAACGCGCGCATCCCTTTCTCTTTCAGCCACTCCGCCGTTTCCTCGACCTTGCGACGCGACAGGCAGTAGACAACGCCGGCGTCGGTCGTGCCGTCCGGTTTCGAGTGCTCGGCGCGAATGAAGTCGAGCAATTGCGTACGCGCATTGTCCTTTTCGACAATGCGATAGCGGATGTTCGGGCGATCGAAGCTGGAGACAAAGACACGCGCGTCATCGAGCGCCAGACGGTGAATGATTTCGTCGCGCGTGATCGCATCGGCTGTCGCGGTGAGTGCGATGCGCGGCACGTTCGGGAAACGCTCGTGCAACACCGACAGCTGAATGTATTCAGGACGGAAATCGTGCCCCCATTGCGACACGCAATGGGCTTCGTCGATTGCGAACAGGCCGATACGCGTGCGCTCGAGCAATTCCTGGAAACGGGGCGTCATCAGCCGCTCCGGCGCCACGTACAGCAGATCGATTTCGCCTTCACGCAGCGCACGCTCAGTGGCCATCGCCTCGGCGCTCGACAGTGTCGAATTCAGATACGCGGCCCTGACGCCCACTTCCTTCAACGCGGCGACCTGGTCCTGCATCAATGCGATCAGCGGGGATACGACGATTCCGGCTCCGCAACCCGCTTCGCGCCGCACCAGCGATGGAATCTGATAGCACAACGACTTGCCGCCGCCCGTTGGCATCAGCACGAGACAATCGCCGCCGCCGGCGACGTGTTCGACAATTTCGCCCTGCTGCCCTCTGAACGCGGGGTAACCAAAGACTTCGTTGAGGATTTCGAGCGAACGGGACATGAATTGGAGAGAAGCAGCGTGATGCCGGTGACACGAATTTTACCAACGCATTCGTGCTGCGCCCGCGCTTAGATGCAACGTTAGCCATTCGGCCAACGAAACCATCACGAAGCGCATGAAAAAGAAGCGACCGCGGTGCGTCGGACTGGAGTAAGTGCTAAAGCGCCAACTCCTATCGACAAAAAAAAACCGCTCAGTCGAAACTGAGCGGCTTCGCTGGCTGGTGAGCCCAAGCGGCTTGCGCCGCCGGGACTTACTCGCCTGAGTGCTGTTGTTCGGCGGCCGGAGTTTCCGGAGTACCGAATTCGAACGACTCTTCCGCTGCGATCTGATCGAAACGCTCGCGGTCGGACAGTTCCTTGCTCTTGCGTGCCTTGTGGAACGCGAGACCCGTACCTGCCGGAATCAGACGACCCACGATCACGTTTTCCTTCAGCCCGCGCAGATCGTCGCGCTTGCCCATGATCGCCGCTTCGGTCAGCACGCGGGTCGTTTCCTGGAACGACGCTGCGGAGATGAACGAATCGGTCGACAGCGATGCCTTCGTAATACCGAGCAGCACGTTGTCGTAGGTTGCCGGGATCTTGCCTTCCGCAGCCATCCGGTCGTTTTCGTCGAGCATATCCGAGCGCTCGACCTGTTCGCCCATGATGAAGCGCGTGTCACCGTTATCGACGATCTGCACGCGGCGCAGCATCTGACGGACGATCACTTCAATGTGCTTGTCATTGATCTTCACGCCCTGCAGACGATACACGTCCTGCACTTCGTCAACGATGTAGCGCGCCAGCGCCTCGACGCCCTGCAAACGCAGAATGTCGTGCGGATCAGCCGGCCCGTCGACAATCATTTCGCCCTTGTTGACGACCTGACCATCGTGCACCAGAACCTGCTTTTCCTTCGCGATCAGGAACTCGTGCTGATTGCCTTCGAGGTCCGTGATAACGAGACGCTGCTTGCCCTTCGTGTCCTTACCGAACGACGTCGTGCCCGTGACTTCCGCCAGAATACCGGCGTCCTTCGGCGAGCGCGCTTCGAACAGTTCGGCCACGCGCGGCAGACCACCGGTAATGTCGCGAGTCTTTTGCGATTCAACCGGGATACGTGCCAGCACTTCACCAACCTGCACTTGCTGACCGTCCTTCACGGTGATCAGAGCGCCGACCTGGAAGCCGATCTGCACCGAGTGCTCGGTGTTCGGGATCTTGACTTCTTCGCCGTTCGCGTCGAGCAGCTTGACCTGCGGACGCACCGTCTTCGACGCTTGCGAACCGCGGCGCTTCACGTCGATCACGACCAGCGTCGAGAGACCCGTCACATCGTCGATCTGCTTGGCAACCGTCACGCCTTCTTCGACGTTTTCGAACTTCACCGTACCACCGTATTCGGTGATGATCGGACGCGTCATCGGATCCCACGTCGCCAGTTGTGTGCCGGCCTTGATCTGCGCGCCGTCCAGTTGCAACAGCGTCGCGCCGTACGGCACCTTGTGACGTTCACGCTCGCGACCGTGGTCGTCGGTGATCATCGCTTCGCCCGAACGCGAGATGACGATCTGCTCGCCCTTCGCGTTGGTGACGTAACGCATGGTCGCCGTGAAACGAACCGTACCGTTCGACTTGGCTTCAACCGACGAAGCCACTGCTGCACGCGATGCCGCACCACCGATGTGGAACGTACGCATCGTAAGCTGCGTGCCCGGTTCACCGATCGACTGAGCAGCGATCACGCCAACTGCTTCGCCGACGTTGACCGACGAGCCACGACCCAGGTCGCGGCCATAGCAGGCTGCGCACAGACCGTAACGCGTTTCGCAAGTCAGCGGCGTACGCACGCGCACTTCGTCGATGCCGAGGCGTTCGATTTCTTCGACCGCGTCTTCGTCGAGCAACGTGCCCGTTTCGTACAGCGTTTCCTGCGATTCCGGATTGACGACGTCAGCCACCGTCACGCGACCGAGGATACGGTCACGCAGCGCTTCGACGACTTCACCGCCTTCGACCAACGCCTTCATGGCGACGCCGTTGGACGTACCGCAATCGTCCTCGACCACCACCAGATCCTGCGTCACGTCGACCAGACGACGCGTCAGGTAACCCGAGTTTGCCGTCTTCAGTGCCGTATCAGCCAGACCCTTACGTGCACCGTGGGTCGAGATGAAGTACTGCAACACGTTCAGGCCTTCACGGAAGTTCGCCGTAATCGGCGTCTCAATGATCGAGCCGTCCGGCTTCGCCATCAGGCCACGCATACCGGCCAGCTGACGAATCTGAACTGCGGAACCACGAGCCCCCGAGTCCGCCATCATGTAGATGGAGTTGAACGATTCCTGACGCGTTTCGTTGCCGTCGCGATCGACCACCGGCTCCGTCGAGAGTTGCTCCATCATCGCCTTGCCGACCGCTTCCGACGTTGCCGACCAGATGTCGACCACGTTGTTGTAGCGTTCTTGCGACGTGACGAGACCCGACATGTACTGACGGTCGTATTCCTTCACCTTCTTCGCGGCGTCGCCGACGATGGTTTCCTTCTGCGGCGGCACGAGCATGTCGTCCACGCAAATCGAAATACCGGCGCGCGTTGCCAGACGGAAACCCGATTGCATCAACTGGTCGGCGAAAATCACCGTTTCGCGCAGACCGCACTTGCGGAACGCGGTGTTGATGAGGCGCGAGATTTCCTTCTTCTTCAGCGGCTTGTTCAGCACCGAGAACGGCAGGCCCGGCGGAAGAATTTCCGACAGGATTGCGCGGCCAACGGTCGTCGCGTACAGCGTGATCTTCGGCACGAATGCCGGTGCGCCTTCCGACTTGTCTTCGTTGTGGACCATTTCCGTGATCCGCACGTTGACGCGCGAGGCCAACTCGACTTCCTTGTTCTCGTAAGCACGCAGCGCTTCCGACACGCCGGTGAACGTCAGGCCTTCGCCCTTGGCGTTCACTGCTTCACGCGTCGCGTAGTACAGGCCGAGCACGATATCCTGCGACGGCACGATCGACGGATCGCCGTTGGCCGGGAACAGGATGTTGTTCGACGCCAGCATCAGCGTACGCGCTTCCATCTGCGCTTCGAGCGACAGCGGCACGTGCACAGCCATCTGGTCACCGTCGAAGTCGGCGTTGAACGCCGCGCAAACAAGCGGGTGCAGCTGGATAGCCTTACCTTCGATCAGCACCGGCTCGAAAGCCTGAATGCCAAGACGGTGCAGCGTCGGCGCGCGGTTCAGCATGACCGGATGTTCGCGGATCACCTCTTCGAGGATGTCCCACACCACCGGCGTCTGGTTCTCGACTTCCTTCTTCGCAGCCTTGATGGTGGTAGCGACACCCATCACTTCGAGCTTGTTGAAGATGAACGGCTTGAACAGTTCGAGCGCCATCAGCTTCGGCAGACCGCATTGATGCAGCTTGAGCGTCGGGCCCACCACGATCACCGAACGACCCGAGTAGTCAACGCGCTTACCGAGCAGGTTCTGACGGAAACGACCGCCCTTACCCTTGATCATGTCAGCGAGCGACTTCAGCGGACGCTTGTTCGCGCCGGTCATAGCCTTACCGCGACGACCGTTGTCGAGCAGCGAATCGACGGCTTCCTGCAGCATCCGCTTTTCGTTGCGGACGATGATTTCAGGCGCCTTCAGTTCGAGCAGACGCTTCAACCGGTTGTTACGGTTGATCACGCGGCGATACAGGTCGTTCAGGTCCGACGTCGCGAAGCGGCCGCCGTCCAGCGGCACCAGCGGACGCAGTTCCGGCGGCAGCACCGGCAGCACTTCGAGCACCATCCAGTCAGGCTTGATGCCCGAACGCTGGAAAGCCTCGAGCACCTTCAGGCGCTTCGCGTACTTCTTGATCTTCGCTTCCGAACCCGTGTTCTTGAGTTCGGTGCGCAACATCTCGACCTGTTCGTCGATGTTGATCGCGCGCAGCAGTTCGCGAACGCCTTCCGCGCCCATTTCGGCACGGAATTCGTCACCGTACTCTTCGACCTTGTTGTAGTAATCCTCTTCGGTCATGATCTGCCGCGCTTTCAGCGGCGTCATGCCCGGATCGATCACCACGTATGCTTCGAAGTACAGCACGCGTTCGATGTCGCGCAGCGTCATGTCGAGCACCATGCCCAGACGCGACGGCAGCGACTTCAGGAACCAGATGTGAGCGACCGGCGAGGCCAGCTCAATGTGGCCCATCCGTTCGCGACGCACCTTCGCGAGCGTCACTTCGACGCCGCACTTTTCACAGATCACGCCACGATGCTTCAGGCGCTTGTACTTGCCGCAAAGACATTCGTAGTCTTTGATCGGCCCGAAGATCTTCGCGCAGAACAAACCATCGCGTTCCGGCTTGAACGTCCGGTAGTTGATGGTTTCCGGCTTCTTGACTTCACCGAACGACCACGAACGGATCTTGTCTGGCGAGGCCAGACCGATCTTGATCGCGTCAAAAACTTCAGGCTGTTGGACTTGCTTGAATAGATCGAGCAGAGCTTTCATTGCTTTCTCTCCGTAGTCCGATTAGTTGCGGTCGAGGTCGATATCGATACCGAGCGAGCGGATTTCCTTCACCAACACGTTGAAGGATTCCGGCATGCCTGCATCGATCACGTGATCGCCCTTGACCAGGTTTTCATAAACCTTGGTCCGGCCTGCCACGTCGTCCGACTTCACCGTCAGCATTTCTTGCAGCACGTACGATGCGCCGTACGCTTCGAGCGCCCACACTTCCATTTCACCGAAACGCTGGCCACCGAACTGCGCCTTACCGCCCAACGGCTGCTGCGTCACGAGCGAGTACGGACCCGTGGAACGCGCGTGCATCTTGTCGTCGACCAGGTGGTGCAGCTTCAGGTAGTGCATGTAGCCGACAGTCACCGTACGTTCGAACATCTCACCCGTGCGGCCGTCATACAGACGCACCTGGTTCTTCGACGGCGTCATGCCGAGGTTCTTCGCGATGTCGTCCGGGAATGCCAGATCCAGCGCGCGCGACATTTCTTCTTCCGTCGCACCGTCGAACACCGGCGTGGCAAACGGAACGCCTTCGCGCAGGTTCTTCGCCAGCTCGACGATTTCGTCGTCCGTGAAGCTGTCCAGCTCTTCAGCGCGGCCCGACTCGTTGTAGATCTTGGTCAGGAATTCGCGCAGTTCTTCGATCTTTGCCTGACGCTGCAGCATTTCGCCGATACGCCAGCCCAGACCCTTCGCGGCCCAACCCAGATGCACTTCAAGAACCTGACCCACGTTCATCCGCGACGGCACGCCGAGCGGGTTCAGCACGACGTCAGCCGGACGGCCATCGGCCATGTACGGCATGTCCTCGATCGGAACGATCTTCGACACCACACCCTTGTTACCGTGACGGCCGGCCATCTTGTCGCCAGGCTGCAGACGACGCTTGACTGCCAGATACACCTTGACCATCTTCAGCACGCCCGGCGGCAGTTCGTCGCCTTGCGTGAGCTTCTTGCGCTTTTCTTCGAACGCCAGATCGAACTGGTGACGCTTCTGTTCGATCGAGTCCTTGATCGCTTCGAGCTGTGCCGCTGCTTCTTCGTCCGCGAGGCGGATGTCGAACCAGTGGTAGTGGTCGAGATCTTCCAGGTATGCCTGTTCGATCTTCGTACCCTTCGCGAGCTTCTTCGGACCGCCGTTCGCGACCTTGCCAGTCAACATACGTGCGAGACGCTGGAATGCATCGCCTTCCACGATACGCAGCTGGTCGTTCAGGTCGAGGCGATAACGCTTCAGTTCATCGTCGATGATCTGTTGCGCACGCTTGTCGCGCTGAATGCCTTCACGCGTGAACACTTGCACGTCGATCACCGTGCCGCTCATGCCCGACGGCACGCGCAGCGACGTATCCTTCACGTCCGAAGCCTTTTCACCGAAGATCGCGCGCAGCAGCTTTTCTTCCGGCGTCAGCTGGGTTTCGCCCTTCGGCGTCACCTTACCGACCAGCACGTCGCCTGCTTCGACTTCAGCGCCGATATAGACGATGCCCGACTCGTCGAGACGGCCGAGTTGCACTTCAGCCAGGTTCGAGATGTCGCGTGTGATTTCTTCCGGTCCGAGCTTCGTATCGCGAGCGACGACGTTCAGTTCTTCAATGTGGATCGACGTGTAACGGTCGTCAGCAACCACCTTCTCCGAGATCAAGATCGAATCTTCGAAGTTGTAGCCGTTCCACGGCATGAACGCGACCAGCATGTTCTGGCCGAGAGCCAGTTCGCCGAGGTCGGTCGATGCACCGTCAGCCAGCACGTCGCCACGCGACACGATATCGCCGACCTTCACGATCGGGCGCTGGTTGATGTTCGTGTTCTGGTTCGAACGCGTGTACTTGATCAGGTTGTAGATGTCCACACCGACGTCGCCAGCAACAGCTTCATCGTCGTTCACGCGGATCACCATACGGCCTGCGTCGACGTAATCGACCACACCGCCGCGGAATGCCTGAACCGTCGTACCCGAGTCGACCGCCACCGTGCGTTCGATACCCGTACCGACCACGGCCTTTTCAGGACGCAGGCACGGCACAGCCTGACGCTGCATGTTCGAACCCATCAACGCGCGGTTCGCGTCATCGTGCTCGAGGAACGGAATCAGCGATGCTGCCACCGAGACGATCTGTGACGGCGCCACGTCCATGTACTGGATGCGGTCCGGCGTCACCATCAGCGTTTCGCCTGCTTCACGCGACGACACCAGTTCGTCGGTCAGCGTACCGTCTTCAGCAACAGCCGCGTTCGCCTGAGCGATCACGTAACGGCCTTCTTCGATCGCCGACAGGTAGTCGATCTGGTCGGTCACCTTGCCGTCGGTCACCTTGCGATACGGCGTTTCGAGGAAGCCGTATTCGTTCAGATGCGCGTACAGAGCGAGCGAGTTGATCAGGCCGATGTTCGGACCTTCCGGCGTTTCAATCGGGCAGACGCGCCCGTAGTGAGTCGGGTGCACGTCGCGGACTTCAAAGCCAGCGCGCTCACGCGTCAAACCGCCCGGGCCAAGTGCCGAAACACGGCGCTTGTGGGTGATTTCCGACAGCGGGTTGGTCTGGTCCATAAACTGCGACAGCTGCGACGAACCGAAGAACTCGCGAATCGCCGACGAAATCGGCTTCGAGTTGATCAGGTCGTGCGGCATCAGGTTTTCGCTTTCGGCCTGGCCGAGGCGTTCCTTCACAGCACGTTCGACACGCACGAGACCCGCACGGAACTGGTTTTCCGCCAGTTCGCCGACGCAGCGCACACGGCGATTGCCCAAGTGGTCGATGTCGTCCACTTCGCCCTTGCCGTTACGCAGTTCGACCAGGATCTTGATCGTGGCGAGGATGTCGTCGTCTTGCAGCGTCATCGGGCCGACGATTTCATCGCGACCGACGCGGCGGTTGAACTTCATACGACCCACCTTGGAGAGGTCGTATGCGTCTTCGCTGTAGAACAGACGGTTGAACAACGCCTCGACCGCTTCTTCGGTCGGCGGTTCGCCCGGACGCATCATGCGGTAGATCGCGATGCGAGCGGCCATCTTGTCCGCGGTTTCGTCGATGCGCAGCGTCGACGAGATGTACGGACCTTGATCCAGATCGTTCGTGTAGAGCGTCTGGATGTCTTTGATCTTCGATTCGCGGAGCTTTTCGAGGACGGTCTCGGTGATTTCGTCGTTCGCGTTAGCGATGACTTCACCCGTGTCGCCGTCGACAACGTTCTTCGCCAGCACGCGGCCGAGCAGATAGTCTTCCGGCACCGAGATGAACTTCGTCTTCGCGTTGTCGAGGTCGCGAATGTGCTTGGCGTTGATCCGCTTGTCCTTCTGGACGATCACGTTGCCATCACGATCCGTGATGTCGAAACGTGCGACTTCACCACGCAGACGCTCCGGCACGAATTCCATCTGCGCGCCTTCCGGCATCAGCGTGAAATTGTCGAACACGAAGAAGTTTGCGAGGATCTGTTCCGGCGTCAGGCCGATTGCCTTCAGCAGGATCGTGACCGGCATCTTGCGACGGCGGTCAACGCGGAAGTAAAGCACGTCCTTCGGATCGAATTCGAAGTCGAGCCACGAACCGCGGTAGGGAATGATACGTGCCGAAAACAGCAGCTTGCCCGAGCTATGCGTCTTGCCCTTGTCGTGTTCGAAGAACACGCCAGGCGAGCGGTGCAGCTGCGAAACGATCACGCGTTCCGTGCCGTTGATGACGAACGAACCCGTCGGCGTCATGAGCGGAATTTCGCCCATGTACACTTCCTGTTCTTTCACTTCCTTGACGACCGGCTTGCTCGGCGATTCCTTGTCGAGCAGCACCAGACGCACTTTCGCGCGTAGTGCCGAGCAGTACGTCAAACCGCGCTGCTGACATTCCTTGATGTTGAATGCCGGCGGCGACAGCATGTAGCTGACGAACTCGAGACGCGCGAAACCGTTGTGCGAAACGATCGGGAAAACGGAGGTAAACGCAGCCTGCAGGCCTTCCGGCTTGCGTTGCGTGGATGACGTGTCTGCTTGCAGAAACGTGCTGAATGATTCAAGCTGGGTAGCCAGCAGGAAAGGTACTTGGTGAACGATGGGGCGCTTCGCAAAACTCTTACGAATGCGCTTCTTCTCGGTGAAGGAATATTGCATACGATCTCCGAATCACGGCGGGCATTGTTGTCGAGGCAGGATACCTTGATGAGACAACCCGAGTGTTCACCGACTGAGACCCGATGGCCGTCCGATGGCTTGAACGAGCCTAGAAGCTTGGTGGTTGGCCGCTACCAACCGCTGGCTGACGGCAGCGGATGCCTATGTTGCCCGCTACCCGACCAAACTTGCCTTCTGCAGTCGCTTCAGAAGACAAAGAGAAACGCCGGTCAATATTGCCGAAAGGCGGTTTTCTTTGGCTTCTGGGACCCAGTTCCTGCCGAAAATGATTGGCAAAAAACGTGGTCCCCACAAAGCACAAAAAGGCCGGCGGTGGAAAACCGCCAGCCTTCGCACAACGCGCTGAAACTTACTTGATTTCAGCCTTCGCGCCGGCTTCTTCCAGCTTCTTCTTGGCTTCTTCAGCAGCAGCCTTCGGTACCGATTCCTTAACAGGCTTCGGTGCACCGTCGACCAGGTCCTTCGCTTCCTTCAGGCCGAGACCCGTCAGTTCACGAACAGCCTTAATGACCGAAACCTTGTTCGCGCCAACTTCAACGAGGTTGACCGTGAATTCGGTTTGCTCTTCAGCAGCAGCAGCAGCGCCGCCGCCTGCCGGGCCTGCCACTGCAACAGCAGCTGCCGACACGCCAAACTTCTCTTCGAACGCCTTAACCAGCTCGTTCAGTTCCAGAACCGACATCGAGCTTACTGCCTCGAGGATGTCATCTTTTGCGATTGCCATTTGAAATACTCCTAAATTGAATTCGGATACAGCCAGCGATCAATCACGCTCGACTGAAGTGCGTTACGCAGCGGTTTCTTCGCCTTGTTTCTTTTCTGCCAGCGCGGCCAGGGCGCGCGCAAAGCCGGAAACAGGTGCTTGCATAACGTACAACAGCTTGGAGAGCAGTTCTTCGCGGCTCGGGATGTTTGCCAGCGCTTGCACGCCAGCCTTGTCCATCACCTTGCCTTCGTAGGAACCAGCCTTGATGATCAACTTGTCATTGGTTTTGCCGAAGTCGTTGACGACCTTGGCAGCAGCAATTGCATCTTCCGAGATGCCGTAGATCAGGGGACCAGTCATCTGCTCTGCCAGCGGAGCAAACGGGGTACCTTCGACAGCGCGACGCGCCAGCGTGTTTTTCAACACACGAAGGTAAACCTGTTGCTCACGCGCTTTCGCGCGCAGCTTGGTCAGATCGCCAACCGCGATTCCACGATACTCAGCCAGAACCACGGTCTGGGCTTTCGCGACTTGCGCGGCAACCTCAGCGACGACGGCCTGCTTGCTTTCTTTGTTAAGTGGCACGGTTAACCTCCAGATTCGATACACGCAGCGTGCGCCTTGTGTACCGCGTTCAATAACGGCGTCCGACCAGTCAGGAGTATTTCGACCGCCTGAACCCCACATTGCTGCGGACTTCAACCGGCTTCATCACTACAAAACCTTTTCGGGTTCGCCATCTGCGTTGGCTTTACATTAAGGGACCGCCTACCTGCTGCGTTCCCGCCAACGGTCTTTGACAACCGGCCGCTCGATGCAGACTGCCATCTCGCGACCGCCCAAAGCCCATAAAACCGCCTCGACTCACATCGAGGCGATGAAATTTATTACTGTGCTGCGAGCGATGCCTGGTCGACGCGAACGCCAACACCCATCGTGCTCGACAGCGCAACCTTGCGCAGGTATACACCCTTGCTCGTTGCCGGCTTCGCCTTTTGCAGCGCGTCGACGAGAGCGTTCAGGTTGCTACGCAGAGCCGTCGGCTCGAACGAAGCACGGCCAATCGTGGCGTGAATGATACCGGCCTTGTCGACACGGAATTGCACCTGACCAGCCTTGGCGTTCTTGACAGCGGTTGCGACGTCCGGCGTAACCGTGCCAACCTTCGGGTTCGGCATCAGGCCGCGCGGGCCGAGGATCTGGCCAAGCGTACCGACAACGCGCATCGTGTCCGGCGAAGCGATCACGATGTCGAAGTCCAGCTTGCCAGCCTTGACTTGTTCAGCCAGGTCTTCCATACCGACGACTTCTGCGCCAGCTGCACGAGCTTGCTCAGCCTTTTCGCCTTGTGCAAACACAGCCACGCGAACCGACTTACCGGTACCAGCCGGCAGCACGACGGAACCGCGAACCACTTGGTCCGACTTCTTCGCGTCGATGCCGAGTTGCACTGCAACGTCGATGGACTCGTCGAACTTCGCGCTTGCGCATTCCTTCACGAGCGACAGAGCTTCGTCGATCGCGTACAGCTTTTGACGATCAACCTTGGCTGCAAATGCTTGCAGACGCTTTGAAAGCTTAGCCATTTACACGCCCTCCACGGTGATGCCCATCGAGCGGGCGCTACCAGCGATCGTACGAACCGCTGCGTCCAGATCAGCTGCCGTCAGATCGGGCATCTTGGTCTTGGCGATGTCTTCAGCTTGAGCGCGGGTGATCTTGCCGACCTTGTCGGTATGCGGCTTGGCCGAACCCTTGTCGATCTTCGCTGCCTTCTTGATCAGAACCGTAGCCGGCGGCGTCTTCAGAACGAACGTGAAGCTCTTGTCCGCGAACGCGGTAATCACGACCGGAATCGGCAGACCCGGTTCCATTGCTTGAGTCTGCGCGTTAAACGCCTTGCAGAACTCCATGATGTTCAGGCCGCGTTGGCCCAGTGCCGGACCGACCGGCGGCGACGGGTTGGCTTTACCTGCAGGAATCTGCAGCTTGATAAAGCCGATGATTTTCTTTGCCATTTTGAAAACCTCTTAGGAACGCCACCGTGATACAGATGGACGTTCAGTGAGTAGTAGCGCGCGTTCGCCAAAACAGACTACTTACGCTCCTCAACGGCCGTTACGCGGACCGTAAGCGCGAAATACGGAACGCACCGATTGGTGCGTTCCGCAGAATTCTGGATTACAACTTTTCGACCTGGCCGAATTCCAGCTCGACCGGCGTTGCGCGGCCGAAAATCGTAACGGAAACACGGACACGCGACTTTTCGTAGTTCACTTCTTCGACGCTGCCGTTGAAATCCGTGAACGGACCGTCCTTCACGCGCACCATCTCGCCCACTTCGAACAGGGTCTTCGGACGCGGCTTCTCCACGCCTTCCTGCATTTGCGACATGATCTTCTCGACTTCCCGCGGGGAAATCGGGCTAGGACGATTACGCGCACCGCCCACGAAACCCGTCACCTTTGCCGTGTTTTTCACGAGGTGCCATGTTTCGTCTGTCATTTCCATTTCCACAAGCACATAGCCCGGGAAGAAACGACGCTCAGTCACTGACTTGTGACCGCCTTTCACCTCGACCACTTCTTCAGTCGGAACGAGGATTTGACCAAACTGGTCTTGCATGCCAGCACGTTCGATACGCTCCTGAAGCGCACGTTGCACGCTCTTCTCCATGCCGGAGTAGGCGTGCACCACGTACCAACGTTTGCCGCTCGGGGATGCCGGAGTATCGCTCATATCATTTCCAACCCAGAATCACCGAGAAAATCGCCCATTCGATGGATTTATCGCTAACCCAAAGAAAGATCGCCATCACGAACACGAAGCCAAACACTACGAGCGTTGTCTGGGTCGCCTCTTTACGAGTGGGCCAGACAACCTTGCGAACTTCTTTGTACGAGTCTTTGGCGAAAGCGATGAAACCCTTGCCAGGCGCGGAGAGAAGACCGACTGCAACACCCGCGATAGCGCCAACAGCCAAGGCGGCTCCGCGGACGTACCATTCCTGGCCACTGAGCCAGAAGAACCCCACGAACCCGGCCAAGACCAACAATACGCCCGCGACGAGCATCAGCTTGTCGCCGGATGTATTTACAGTTTCGACGGAAGGATTCGCCATAACACCTTAACGAAGCGCCACATGCGGCGCGAGAGTTGGCAGGGGCAGAGGGAATCGAACCCCCAACCTTCGGTTTTGGAGACCGACGCTCTGCCAGTTGAGCTATACCCCTAAACCATTTTGGGGTTGACGACACCGCCAACCCCGTAACTACCGATCAACGAGAACTATCTGGCGTTACTCGAGGATCTTGGCAACCACACCAGCGCCGACCGTACGGCCGCCTTCGCGGATTGCGAAGCGCAGACCTTCTTCCATCGCGATCGGGTTGATCAGCTTCACCGTGATCGACACGTTGTCGCCCGGCATGAC
>NZ_CADFGE010000022.1 GCF_902833645.1 Paraburkholderia fungorum | reverse complement strand
GAGAATTCCCGTCTTCCCATCTGACACCTCTCTGTCTGGATATAAGTCTACCTTTTGAGGTGTCCAGCTTTATTAGGCCACTACAGTGCCGCCCCGCACAGGGGCAACACTAATAGACCACCACCAAGGCAAGGAAAGGCCAAAAACCCCACCAGCCTATCCCGACGTAATCACCGTTCAAACCCGCACCCAGCGGCCCCACCCCACCCCCATGCTACGATGCTCCGAACACCACACAGAACGCCGGAGACATAGATGCGCCCCGAGAGTGCCGCCCGTTTCGACGAACAGTTCGCCCCTCGCATTGCCGAGGCAATCGCCGCCTGTTTCGCCACCACCGTGCACACCGAAGTCCTGCCTTACGGCGGCCACGGCCACCCCACAAGCGTACGGATTCACGCAGCGCCGCTCGAAGGCCTCGGCCACTACCCACATCCGCTCAACCTGTTCCTGACCTGGGATAGCGACGAGATCGAACGGCTGATGGGGCCGGAGGGCCCGGCACGCTTCGCCGGCTATCTGGCTGCGTTGCCACGTAAGCTCGAAGCGTGGCGCCACGTGCGCGAACTGGATTTTCCGTCGCACACCCAGGGCGAGCCGACCATACTGATCGGCGGGCTCGATTTCGGCTCTTAAGAGGCCGCGCCGATCCGGAAGAAACTCACGCTTTGCACCAGACCCGATGCCTTGCTCTGCACCGCATCGGCAGCCGCGGCCGCCTGCTCGACCAACGCCGCGTTGCTCTGCGTCACCTGATCCATTTGCGTGACCGCATCGTTCACTTCCGCAATGCCCGCAGCCTGATCGACGCTGGCTGTCGCGATCGCCTCGACGATGCGTGTCACGCTGCCCGCGCTTTGCACCACGCCGTCCATCGTATTGCTTGCGTGGTTGATCAACTGCGTGCCGGCGTCGATGGTGGCAACCGACTCGCGAATCAGCGCCTTGATTTCGCGCGCGGCATCGGCCGAGCGTTGGGCGAGACTGCGCACTTCGCTTGCGACCACTGCGAAGCCGCGCCCTTGAGTGCCGGCACGCGCCGCTTCAACGGCTGCGTTGAGCGCCAGAATATTGGTCTGCGCGGCAATCGCCTCGACCACCGCGATGATGTCGACGATACGCTTCGATGCCGCGTCGATCTGGCTCATGGTGCGCACCGCGTCGGTCATCACGGCGCCGCCGTCGCGTGCCGCTTGCGCCGCGGTTTGCGCAAGGGTAGTGGCCTCGCGCGCGTTGCTGGCGTTGCGCTGAACCGAGTCGGTGAAATGCTGCATCGACGCGGCGGTTTCTTCGAGCGATGCGGCCTGTTGTTCAGTACGCGCCGACAGATCGAGGTTGCCCGCGGCAATCTCCTGCGTGGCCGACGAGATCGTGTGCGCGCCTTCGCGAATCTCGCTGACGATGTGCCGCAAGCGCTGATTCATTTCGTTGAGCGCGACCAGCAACTGGCCGGTTTCGTCGCGGCTCACCACGACAACATCGGCGCGCAGATCGCCTGCGGCGACCGCTTGCGCGACCCCCACCGCCTGTCTGACCGGCAGCGTGATGCTGCGGCTCAGGAACCAGATCGCGAACGTGCCCACCCCGAGCGAGCCGATCACGACCGACAGAAGCAGCACGCAGGCGAGCGTATACGCGCGTTCCGCGGCGTCGTTCGTGCGCACGTTGGAGTCTTGCGCCTGCTGCATCACCGAGGCGACGATGTCGTCGATAGCGGCGGTCGGCGCGCGGTCGATGCCTTTGACGAGACCGTCGACCACGTGTGCCGTATTCGGATCGGCCGGGTCATAGCGCTTGAGCGCGTCGAGATAGCTGTCCTGCAGCGCGGCGTGGGTGGCGAGCGCCTTGTTGACACCATCGGCGTTGGCACCCAACGCACCTAGCTGATCCTTCAATCGAAGCAAAGCGGCGTGTGTCGTGCTGCTTTCCTTGCTGAAGGCGTCTCGGTAACGGGCGAACGCGGCCGGATCAGCGCCGCGCAGCAACAGGTCCTTCCATTCCTGCACCTGCTTCTTGAATTCGACCTGCGCGACGCGTGCGGTGTCGGCGGCTTGTGCATACTGGCTGAGCGTTTGCGCGGACTGAATTTGCAGCGCGTGCGTATTCGTCAACGCGTGCCAGCCTTCCAGACCTACCACCGTCGTTGCCATAAGAAGCACCGCGCCCAGCAGTGCCAACTTGACGGCGATTTTCAGATTTCTATAGAACGTCACTGCGATTTCCTTGGATACACCTTAGTCCAGCTTGAATTGGGCGACGGCGCCGGCAAGACTCACGGCCTGGCTTTGCAACGCGGTGGCGGCCGCTGTCGATTCCTCGACCAGGGCGGCATTCTGCTGAACCATTTCGTCGAGCTGGCTGACCGCGCGATTGACTTCCTGAATGCCGCGCGTCTGCTCGTTGGCCGCCTGGGTGATTTCGGAAATGATGGTTGTCACGTTGGCCACGTTGCTGACGATCTCCGTCATCGTCGCGCCGGCCTGACGGACCTGGCCTGAGCCGGAACTCACGCTCGCCACCGTCGATTCGATCAGCGCCTTGATTTCCTTGGCGGCCTGCGCGCTGCGTTGCGCGAGGCTGCGCACCTCGCCGGCCACCACCGCGAAACCGCGGCCCTGTTCGCCGGCGCGCGCCGCTTCGACCGCCGCGTTTAACGCGAGGATGTTGGTCTGGAACGCGATACCGTCGATGACGCCGATGATGTCGGAGATTTTCACCGACGCCTGTTCGATCTCGCCCATCGTCGTAATCACGTCGGAGATCACTACGCCGCCGCGCGAAGCGACCTGCGACGCGCACACGGCGGTGTCGTCGGCCTGCTTCGCGGCGCTCGCCGATTGCGTGACCGTCGAGGTGATTTCTTCCATCGACGCAGCGGTCTGCTGCAGGCTGGCCGCAGCGGATTCGGTGCGGCCCGACAGATCGACGTTGCCTGCGGCGATTTCATTTGCGGCCACGCGCACCGATTCGCTGGCATCGCGGATCTGGCGCATCACGTGGCTGAGTTTGTCGATGAAGGTATTGAACGCGCGCGCGATCTGCGTGACCTCGTCATTGCCGGTGGCGGGCAGACGTTGAGTCAGATCGCCTTCGCCCGAGCCGATTGCGTCCATTGCATCGCGTACTTTCGAGAGCCGCTGGAACGACACGGCGGTGACCGCGGCCACGATCGCGGCGGCAATGACCGCAATCACGATCAGCGCGATAACCGAAGCCGTCAACAGCGATCGCATGCCCGCGGTCGCTTCAGCCTTGTCGAGTGCGACGACCGCGTACCAGTCGGTGCCGGGAATGGCCTGAGCGCGCAGCAGCTTCGTGCTGCCGCTCACGTCGACTTCGACAGGGTGTTCGGCGTTGAAGAGTGCGCCTAGTTTGTCCCCTGTGAGTGCGGGCGCCAGGTCCGTGACCGGCTTCAGGGTCAGCTTCGCGTCCGGGTGCGCAACGATATGGCCGCTCGTGTCGATCAACATGCCGAAGCTCGCGGGTGTCGGATGAATCGCCTTGACGTTGGCAATCACGCTGTCCATCGCGACGTCGCCGGACACCACGCCCTTCACCACGCCGTCGCGCACCACGGGCGCAGCGAACGCGACCACCAGCTTGCCCGTGCCCACGTCGACGTATGGCGGCGTCACCACCGGTTTGCCGGCTGCGGCCGCCTGCTTGTACCAGGGACGGCCGGTCGGATCGTAGTCGGGCGGAATGCCGGTCGGATCGGAGAACTTCGCGGTCTTGTCCGCATAGCCGACGTACACATTGGAGAACTTGCCGGCGGCGGCGATCTGCTTTAACGCGGCGGACGGATCGGGTTGCAGCACGGCGTCCTGCAACGAGTTGATCATCTGGCTATTCGAGGCGATCCAGTCTTCGATACCGTCTGCATGTCCGCTTTCGACAGCATTCAAACTGCTTTCGATTGCCTCGGCGTTATACGAGTTGGCGACGACATAGTTGAGAACGGTGTTGGCCGCGAGCGCGACCACAACGATGGCGACGCACAGGGCGACGATGCGCGCGCGAATGGAGGAGAACATGTCGGGAGTTTTCGGAGTAAGCAGTGAGCCGTAGTCGGTGAGGCGGGGGCCTCAGATGCTGTATACGGCCTGGGCAGCGGGGACTTGAGCGGGCAAAACTTTCGATTGATGACGGCCGCCGGTAATGCCGCGTGTGGCGGCGCGCCGCGATGCTACACATTTTTTCGCGCCAGTGGCGGTTTTCAACGGTTACCGAAACACCACGCCTGGTGACGGTCTGGAGGCGTTATATTCGTCTGAAGATATCGAGGTATGTGTGATGGTGCGAAGACTAAAAAAAACGGCCGCTGCTTTTTATCGCAGCGGCCGCTTCGTTCACGGGCCGAATTGAAAATCGAAGCTGAGTTGAACCCTAGCTCCCCAGCGCCGGATCGCTCATGCTGCTCCGGCCGGTTTCCACGTGTCCGGCGAAGCGCCGCGTGAACGACGGGTCGGTATCGACAGTGATCGTCAGGTCGTACCAGCCGTAGGCGTTGCGCAGATCGAGGTATAGCTGTTCGGTATCGCCGCCGCGTACAGAATGCTTGACCACGTTGCCGGCGTCATAGGCGTTGACGATGGTGAACTGGCAGCGCGCGCTGCCCACATTCTCCAGCCGCAATTGCAGGTTGCCGTTCGCCACGTCGTAGCCTTCAGCCACTTCCGGCCGCGCGATATCGGAACCGTTCCACCAGCTTCTCGCAACCGGCTTGCCCGCGAAGCGGCGCAGAAAACCGTTCGGACCGTAGACCGTATAGTCGTAAGTGCCGTCGGCATTCAACGGCAAGTGATCCTGCAGCCGCTTGCCCGCTTCGACGGTGTACGTAAGCGGCGCGGCGAGACCATTCGCGGCATAGACGAGAAACACGGCGCCCGCGCGGCCCGAGTTGACGAAGCGCATCGTCAACTGGTTCGCCGCACCTTCACCATGCACACGCACGAACAGCTCGTACGGCAGCGCGCGAGCCGGGCGTACGCCGGGTTCCTGCTTCGGTACCGCCTGCACGAGCGGCGGCAACGGCACGTAATCCGGATGCCGGTTCTGATCGGGCGGCACATACCCGCTCGTGCTCGGCAGCGTCGGGAATGCGTCGTTCGGGGTGCTGAAGTTGAACGCCGACATCAGGTCGCCGCACACCGCGCGGCGCCACGGCGTGATGTTCGATTCACCGAGATTGTGGTGCTGGCCGAAGCGTTTTTCGATAAAGCGGATCACCGAGGTGTGATCGAACAATTCAGAGCATACGTAGCCGCCTTTCGACCACGGCGAGACCACCAGCATCGGTACGCGCGGCCCGAGCCCGTACGGGCCGGCAGGCGTGTTGCCGCTGCCCGCATAATTCTCATTGCTGGTGTCGACGGTCGACAAGCCATTTGCGCTCGATGCCGGCGCGAACGGCGGCGCCATGTGATCGAAGAAGCCGTCGTTCTCGTCGTAGTTGATCAGCAGCACCGTCTTGCTCCACACCTCAGGATTCGACGTGAGAATCTGCAATACCTGATCGATATACCACGCACCGTAGTTCGACGGCCAGTTCGGGTGCTCGGAATACGCTTCCGGCGCGACAATCCACGAGACTTGCGGCAGGGCGTTGTTCTGCACATCGCGCTTGAGAACGTCGAAGTAGCCGTCGCCATTGGCTGCATTCGTGCCCGTGCGGGCGTTGTCGTACAGAGGGTTGCCCGGCTGCGCGTTGCGGTACTGATTGAAGTAGAGCAGCGAGTTGTCGCCGTAGTTGCCGATGTACGGGTTTTGAGTCCAGCCCCATGAGCCGTTTGCGTTGAGTCCCGTCCCAATGTCCTGGTAGATCTTCCACGTGATGCCGGCGTTCTGCAGCACTTCCGGATAGGTGGACCAGCCGTAGCCGGCCTCGGCATTGTCGATCACCGGGCCGCCGCCGCTGCCGTCGTTGCCGACCCAGCCGCTCCACATGTAGTAGCGGTTCGGATCGGTTGGGCCCATCAGCGAGCAGTGGTACGCGTCGCAGATCGTGAAGGCGTCGGCGAGCTGGTAGTGAAACGGAATGTCGTCGCGCGTGAGGTAGGCCATCGTCGTGGTGCCCTTGGAGGGCACCCATTGATCGTAGCGCCCGCCGTTCCATGCGGCGTGCGTGCTGGTCCAGTCGTGTGCGAGGTCTTGCAGGAATTGCAGTCCAAGGTTCGGCGCGGTGGGGCGGAACGGCAACACATAGCCGAGGTCCGCGGCGAGCGGCTGATACCACACCGGCTTGCCGTTGGGCAGGTTGATCGCGCGCGTGTCGCCGAAACCGCGTACGCCCTTGAGCGTGCCGAAGTAGTGGTCGAACGAGCGGTTTTCCTGCATCAGCACGACTATATGCTCGACGTCGCGGATGCTGCCGGTTTTGTTGTTGGCGGGAATCGCAAGGGCGTTGCGAATGCCCAGCGGCAGCATGCTCAGCGCGGTCGCAGAACCGGCGGCGTGCGCGGCGGAGCGCAGAAAATCACGGCGATTTTTTGAGGTCATGGTTTTGGCTTTCGATCTTCGGTGAAGGAACGATGCACGCAACACGCGAGCTTCGCCCGCGCGAAGCGTGGCGCGCGAGACTCAATCTACGGTGTGAATGACAGGTGTGACGAGCGGCGTCGACGCGGCGGCGGACAATGCCGGGTCGGCGCTTGATGCAGGTAGTGCAGGGGTTTGAATCGTTACTGCGGTACTCTCGGGTGCGACGGAGGAAGGATTTGCCGACAGCACCGCGGCGCTGTTGCTGTCGCCGGTAGAGCCTTCGGTAGAGCTAACCGACTGGGTGTCCGCGGTTTTGTCGTCGTCGTTGCCGCAGGCGCCGAGCAATATGCAAAACGATACGGCGGCCAGTGCGCCTGCCAAACGTTTGCGACAGAAGGCAATGGACGGCTTCGACACAACGGACATGGCAATGTCTCCGGCACGAGGAGGATGCACCAGGGCAACCACGTGCCCAAGTCAGCGATGCGCAAGAATAGTCGCTGACCTGTGTAACTTTTGTGAAGATGTGGAAATTTGGGTATTTGTTGAGAATTGGGCGGCCGTCAATCCTGAATTGCGACAATCGCCTCGATCTCGACCGTGATATTGCCGGGCAGCGAGCCGACCCCGACCGCCGAGCGCGAATGCCGGCCGGCATCGCCGAATACATCGACGAACAGATCCGAGCAGCCGTTGATTACGCGCGGATGTTCGGTGAAATCGGGCGCGGCGTTGACCATGCCCAGCAGCTTGACCACGCGCTTCACACGCCGCAGGTCGCCCAGTTCGTTATGGAGCACGGCGAGCAGATTCAGGCCGACCATTTGCGCGTGGCGGTACGCTTCGTCCGCGCTGACGGTCGTGCCGACCTTGCCGGTCATCAGTGAGCCGGTTTCGTCGAGCGGGCCCTGGCCGGACAGAAACAATAGATTCCCCTCGCGTGTGCAGTGCGTGAAATTGCCGATCGGCGTCGGCACTTGCGGGAGCTTGAGGCCGCGCGTGTGCAGCCGGTCGTAGCAGTTCATCGATGGGGACGTGATGGTGAGCGGTCTGTTAAGGAGTTAGCGTTGCGCGCCGCGGCGGGCTTTCACGCGTTGTGCGTTGCGTTGCGTACGTCAGGGTCTTACGGATACATTACGCCGCCGGTTCCTGATCGCGATGCCGCCAGCCGAGGCGCGCCTCGATGCGAGCGGCCACGGCCTGCACGGCTTGCGCGAAGCGCTCGGTGCCGAGCGCGGCTTTCGCTTCGGGCATCACGATGGAAATCGTGAAGACGCACGCGCCTGTGTTGTCGAGCACGGGCGCCGCGAGACATGCCACGGACGCATCCGATTCGCCGATCTGAATCGACAGGCGTGCCTCCAACGCTTCGCGCGCAATCTGCGCGAGCACCTGCGGCCGGGTTTCCGCGCGGCCGGTCGGCGAGCTTTGCGCGTGCTGTGCGAAGAAGGCGACCCGTTCGGCATCCGGCAGATGCCCGACCAGCAAGCGGCCGGACGCGGTCCAGTTGAGCGGCACGCGGCTGCCCACTCGCGAAGTTACCCGAAAATGCCCGGGGCCTTCGGCCATTTGCTGCACGACCATCATGCCGTCTTCGAGTCCGCACACCTGCACGGTCTCTTCGACTTCCGCCGAGAGCCGCTGCATTTCTTCGTGCGCGACCGCAAGGTAGTCGAGCGAACTCGCGTACGTCAAACCATAACCATACAGACGCGAGCCGAGCCAGATCGTGCCGTCCATGCGCCGGGCCAGCAGGTTCTTCTCGACCAGATCGTTGATGATCGAATACACGGTGGAGAGTGGCGCGCCGACCATGCGCGCGACTTCATACGCGGTGGCGGGACGGTTCGCCTGCTGGAGCGCGTCGAGAATCTGCACGGCGCGATCGATCGCGCTGGTGCGGGTGCGCGGCGCCGCGCTTTCTTCACGGCTTGCAGCCTGGGTTGCGGTGCCGGCGGTTGCCGCGGCCGGCACTGCGGCGGGTACTGCTTCAGACGCGGAAGGTCGGGACGTGCGAGCCATCGTGCTCCTCTGACGCGAGATGTTTTTGTCCAGTTGACGCAGGTCGATTGTATGCTAGACTGATCCGCAATTACAACATATATTCCATAATTAAGAAATACCGGGTTGGAGGCGCTTCATGGACATTCGCTCTCGCTTTGGCTTACGCCCTGTCATCAATGCTTCGGGCACGATGACGAGTCTTGGCGCGTCCAGTGTCAGCGCAGCGGTAATCGACGCAGTAGCGCAAGTCCTGCCGCAATTCGTCGAAATCGACGATCTGCAGCGTCGCGCCTCGGCGGCGATCGCCGCTGCATGCGGCAGCGAAGCCGGCTATATCACCGCGTCGTGCTCGGCGGCGATCACGCTTTCCATCGCCGCGATCATGACGGGCGACGACCACGGCCTGATTGAACGGCTCCCGGACACGAGCGCCATGCCGCGCAATGAAGTCGTGATTCAAACCGGCCACCTCGTCAATTATGGCGCACCGGTGGACCAGGCGATCCGTCTGTCCGGCGCGCGGGTCGTGCCGGTGGGGGCGTCGACCGAGGCGCACGGCTATCAGTTGAATACCGCCATTACCGAACGCACCGCCGCGGCACTTTATGTGGTTTCGCATCATACGGTGCAATTCGGCATGATTCCGCTTGAAGAATTCATTGCCGTCGCGCATGCGAAGGGCGTGCCCGTGATCGTCGACGCGGCTTCCGAATACGACCTCAAGCGTTTCATCGCAGCGGGCGCCGATTTCGCGCTTTACTCGGCGCACAAATTTCTCGGTGGACTGACCGCGGGTATTGTCGCGGGCAAGAAAGCGCTGGTACGTGCCGCCTATTTCCAGAATGGCGGTATTGGCCGCGGCATGAAGGTCGGCAAGGAAGGTATCGTGGGCGCAATCGCCGCGCTCGAACAATGGCAGCGGCGCGACCCTGTCGCGATTCGCGCCCGCGAACGCGGCTACCTCACGCTGTGGCGCGAAACCTTGAATCGCTACGACGGCGTCTGGGCGGAGATCGACGCCGACCCGACCGGCAATCCGCTCGACCGCCTGAAAC
Organism: Paraburkholderia fungorum; assembly: GCF_902833645.1. GTDB lineage: Bacteria > Pseudomonadota > Gammaproteobacteria > Burkholderiales > Burkholderiaceae > Paraburkholderia > Paraburkholderia fungorum. The sequence continues at coordinate 56,121 of NZ_CADFGE010000022.1, read as the reverse complement.
TGCATATCGATCCCGCGCAAGCTCGCATCACCGCGTGGGATCTCGCCGATGCGCTCGCGCGGCCGCCCGCAGGCGAGGCGCCGGTGATCGTGCGCGATCACGAAGCCGAGCTGGGTTTCTTCTTCCTCGACCCGTGCAATCTGCATCCGGGCGAGGAGCAGATCGTCCTGGCGCGGCTTACCGCCGAACTCGAGCGTGCGCGGCAGTCGCCAGAACCGGTCGTCACACCGTTCCATCTGCGCGACGCACGCCGCATTGCCGCGCGCCGGAACTGGCCTGACTGATTTTCCCCGGCCCATATCGATTCATCGATGACCGTTGTTTGACCGTAGCACCGGATCGCGACCCGGTGTTGCTTTGACTTGTCTGATCAGTACTACTTATATAGCTGGAACATCGTTGTGTAACCGGCATTTGTCTCTCTTTCGACTTGAGGAAACCATGAAGCACAAACAGATTCTTCGCACAGCCATTGCCTTCGCTGCCGCTGGGCTAGCCGTGCAGGCCGCCCATGCGCAAAGCAGCGTGACGCTGTACGGCATTGTCGATGCCGGCTTTACCTTCACCAATAACCAGAAGGGCGAGAAGGCGTATCAGGCGACCCAGGGCAATGTGCAGGGCTCGCGCTGGGGCCTGCTCAGCACCGAGGATCTGGGCGGCGGCAACAAGGTCATGTTCAAGCTCGAGAACGGTTTTAGCCTGGAGAGCGGCGCATCCGGTCAGGGCGGCCGCATGTTCGGCCGTAGCGCATGGGTGGCGCTGTCCAACAAAACGGCGGGTACGATCACGCTCGGCCGTCAGTACAACAGCGTGCAGGATTATCTGTCGAACATGCAGATCAATGGCATTGGCGCGATGAGTCAGTACGGCAACGCGATCTACGACAACGACGATATCAACAATACGTACCGTACCGATAACGCGATCAAGTACACCTCGCCGACCTATGCAGGGCTTACCGCGAACGCAATGTACGCGTTCTCGAATACGGCGGGCCAGTTCGCCAACAATCGTGCATGGAGCGTCGGCGCCGATTACGTGAATGGTCCGCTGCGTCTCGACGCGGCCTACTCGCTGGTCAATCAGCCGGCCAGCAATACCGCCGGCGCGGCGCCGTCGGACAACTACTACGGCACCAGCTCGTCGATCATCAGCGGCGTGCAGCGCAACCAGGTGTGGGGCGCGGGCGGCTCGTACGTGTTCGGGCCGGCCACCGTCCTGCTGCTGTACACGAACTCGCAATTCCGGTTGCTCAACGGCGGCAGCCTGCATTTCGCCAACTATGAAGCCGCGGTGAAGTATCAACTCACGCCGGCCGCGCTGCTCGCGCTGGGCTACATCTACACGACGCAGAACGCCAGCGGCACCACGGCCACCAATGCGCACTACAACCAGTTGAGTCTCGGCGGCGAGTACTTCCTGTCGAAGACCACCGACCTCTACCTGAACGGCATCTACCAGCGCGGCTCCGGTTCGCACGCCTGGGTCGAAGGCATTTCGAATCCGTCGAGCAACAACGGCCAGTTCGTGACCGTCGCCGGCATCCGCCACAAGTTCTAAGTCCGCCGCCCGCGCCGCTGCTCATACAACATTCCGCTTAACGGAAGCCGCGGCGCGGCTCTATCTCTTCAGGAGCACCTATGGCGACCGTTCAAGGAAGTCTGTTACTCGTCTATGCATTGATTGCCATCATCGCGCTGGTTGTGCTGATTGCGCGCTTCAAGATGAATCCGTTCATCACGTTGATGATGGTGTCGGTAGCGTTGGCGCTCGCCGTCGGCATGCCGGCGACGTCGATTCTCAAGTCGTTCGAAACCGGTGTGGGTGGCACGCTCGGTCACATTGCCATCGTGGTCGGGCTCGGTACGATGCTCGGCAAGATGATGGCCGAGTCGGGCGGCGCGGAGCGTATCGCGCGTACGCTGATCGACCTGTTCGGGCCGAAAAACGTGCATTGGGCGATGATGTGCATCGCGTTCCTCGTCGGCCTGCCGGTGTTTTTCGAAGTCGGTTTCGTGCTGCTGATTCCGATCGCGTTCAACGTGGCGCAGCGAACCGGCACGTCGATGATACGCGTCGGTATTCCGATGGTGGCGGGTTTGTCCGTCGTGCACGGTCTGATTCCGCCGCACCCGGCTGCGCTGCTCGCGGTCACGGCGTACAACGCGGATATCGGTCATACGATTTTCTACGCATTGATCGTCGGCATTCCGACCGCGGCCGTTGCGGGCCCGCTGTTCTCCAGGCTGATCGCGCGCTTTGTCGTGCTGGATGGCGTCAATCCGATGGCGCAGCAGTTCATCGAACAGGATGCGAAGCGCTCGCAGCAGGAACTGCCGGGTTTCGGCATCACGCTGCTGACGGTCCTGCTGCCGGTGTTGTTGATGCTGGTTGGCAGCTGGGCCGATCTGATCGTGCCGGCCAAATCGTCGTTGAACAATGCACTGCGTCTGATCGGCCATCCGGATATGGCGCTGCTGCTGGCCGTGCTGTTGAGCTTCTACACGTTCGGCAAGTCGCGCGGCTTTAACCGTGAGCAGATTCTCAAGTTTACCAACGAGTGTCTTGCGCCGACCGCGAGTATCACGCTGGTGGTGGGAGCGGGCGCGGGTTTCGGACGCATCCTGATCGACAGTGGCGCATCGAAGGCGATCGTCGATGTCGCGACGGGCGCGCACGTGCCGCTGCTGATTCTCGCGTGGCTGGTGGCGGCGTTGATTCGCGTGGCGACCGGTTCGGCAACTGTCGCCATGGCGACGGCGGCCGGCATCATCGCACCGATTGCCGCAGCGGCGGCGGGCACGGTGGGCGGTGTGCGGCCCGAGTTGCTGGTGCTGGCCACGGGCGCAGGTTCGCTGATCCTGTCGCACGTGAACGACGGCGGTTTCTGGCTCGTGAAGGAGTACTTCGGCATGACAGTGCCGCAAACCTTCAAGACGTGGACCGTCTGCGAAACGATTATTTCAGTGACGGCGCTGGTCTTGACGTTGGGCCTTTCGACCGTGATTTGAACGGGGAGTCTTGTCGCGGCGCGTCTTGAGGACGCGCCGCGATTCTGTTCAGCGCTGCCGCGAGATAAAGGCCGCAATCGCATCATTCAGCGCGTCCGGCGCGTCGCGATGCGGCGAATGTCCGCAAGCGTCAAGCTTAACCAGTTGCGCGTGCGGCACGCGCTCGCCAATCGTATCGATCTGCGCCATCGTGCCGTAGTTGTCGTCGCGGCCTTGTATCGCGAGCAGAGGCCGCCTGATCTCGCCCAGTTCGTCGACTATGCGCCATTCCCTGAACGCCGGATTCAACCAGATATCGTTCCAGCCATAGAACGCGGAATCGACATCGGCATGATAGCGGCTGAGCTTGCTTCGCAGATCCGTGGTTTCGAAGAGCTGCCGGGTTTGTGCGATGCTCTGCACCGAAATGTCTTCGACGAATACATGCGGCGCGATGGCGACCGCGCCGGCCAATTCGTCCGGGTGCAGCGCCGCATAGAGCAGCGTGATCGAGCCGCCGTCGCTATGGCCGATCAACCACATGCGTTTGCGTTCCTGCGCGCCGATATCGAGCGCATCGAATAATGCGGGCAGGATATCGCGCGCCTGTGCGGTCATGAAATCGACCGGCCATTTGACCTCGTGCGCGCGCGGTGTGGACAAGCCATAACCGGGCCGCGAATAGACGAGACCGCGCATGCCGAGACGCTCGCACAAGGCCTGCGGCCAGTCGCGCCACATCGCAATCGATCCGAGCCCTTCATGCAGGAATACGGCGATGGGCGCATGGGCTGCCGCCTGATTCAGCCAGCGGTATTCGATGCGCAACGGCCCGTGCGAGGGTGTGGCGGCCAGTTCCGCAAAGTTGCTGGTCGAGACCGGGGCCGCGGTTACGGGGTTCTGCATGGATCACCTTATGACTGTTCGCGCAGTTTGAAGCGTTGAATCTTGCCGGTAGCGGTTTTCGGCAAATCGTCGACGAACAGAATATCGCGCGGGTACTTATGCGGCGCGAGCCGTTCCTTGACGAAAGCCTTCAGTTCATCCGCAAGTATCTCAGACGGCGCGTACTCACGCTTTAACACCACGAACGCGCGGGTCTTCACGAGGCCGCCATGATCGACGCCGACCACCGCCGCTTCCAGCACGGCGTCGTGCTGCATCAGAACCATTTCCACTTCGACGGGCGAGACATACTGGCCGCTCACTTTCAGCATATCGTCGCTACGGCCCGCATACACGTAGCAGCCGTTCGCAAGCCGGCGGTATTTGTCGCCGCTTCGAATCCACTCGCCGAGGAACGTGGCGCGCGTTTTCTCGCGATTGCTCCAGTACATGAGCGCCGCGCTCGGTCCTTTGATGTACAGGTCGCCGACTTCGCCGTCGGGCACCGGGAGACCGGCTTCGTCGCGCAGCTCGACTTCGTAGCCGGGTACAGGGCGGCCGGTGGTGCCGTATTCGACAGCCCCCGCGCGATTGGACAGGAAGATGTGCAGCATCTCGGTCGAGCCGATGCCGTCAAGAATCTCGCAGCCGAAGTGAGCGGTAAAGCGTTCACCGATTTCGCGCGGCAACGCTTCGCCCGCGGACGTGCACACGCGCATCGCGACATCGGCACGCGCAGGCAGATTGGGCGAGACGAGCATGCTGGCGTAGAGCGTCGGCACGCCGTAGAAAACGCTCGGGCGATACCGCACGAGGCGTTTGAAAATTGCGTCCGCGGTGGGACGCTCGGCCATCAACACGGCCGTGGCGCCGACCGAGAGCGGGAATGTGAGGCCGTTGCCCAGACCGTACGCGAAGAACAGTTTGGCCGCGGAAAAGACCACGTCGCTTTCGACGATGCCGAGAATCGGCTTCGCGTACAACTCAGCGGTCCAGTACAGATTCGCGTGTGTGTGCACCGTGCCTTTCGGCTTGCCGGTAGAACCTGACGAGTACAGCCAGAACGCGATATCGTCGCAACCGGTCGTGCATGCTTTGCTAGCCGGAGCGGCCACGTCGAGCAGATCTTTGAGGCATGGAGTGGCTACGGATTCGTTCTCGGGCTGTGAGACGATCAACTGGCAACCGTCGTGTTCGGCCGTATCGAGCGCCTGAACGACAGTTGGCAGCAACGCGCCCGACGCGATCACGGCGCGCGCGTGACTGTGCGTCAGCATATACACGTAGTCGGCAGCGGTGAGCAGCGTGTTCGCAACGACCGGCACCACGCCCGCATAGAGCGCGCCGAGAAACGCGATCGGCAGTTCGACGGTATCGAGCATCACCAGCAGCACGCGTTCTTCCGGATGCACGCCGAGCGTGCGCAATGCGCTCGCGAAACGCCGGGCCCGGTCCTCCAGTTCGCCGTAGGTGGTGTTGCCGGTGTCGTCGATATAAGCGGTCTTGCCGGCGCGCGATTGATTCAGTCGAAACAGATAGGCCGCGAAATTGAATACCGCGGGCGGCGGTTCGGCCGTCACGGCGGGCTGATGAGCAGCCGGTTCCAGCAGGGCTTCCATATGTCTCCTCCAACGGGTGGGGGCGGTCCGGCGGTTATGTGCTCATGATCCGCGCGATGCTTACTGCCTGATTGCTTCCTTCTTCGCTTCGTGCCTGTCTCGTGCGCGCTATGCCACGGGCAAATGCGTGGCTTGCGTCAATGCGTCGAGTGCGGCGCCCGCTGCCTGAACGGCTGAGCGCCTGTGGTAGAAACCCAGGGCACGAATGCCGCCGAGCTCTTCGCCGCCACCCGCGCGGCCCGGTCCACCATGCAGCGACATCGGCATCACGTTGCCGTGGCCGGTCTGGCTCTGCTGTACCGCGGGCGAGATCGCGTGGACACGTCCATGCGTATCGGCGAGTTCCAGTGCGAGCTTGCCAGGATGGGCGTCGTCGTTCGAATAGATCGAAGCGACAAGCGAGCCCTGGCTGCGTCGCGCGAGCGCGATGGCGTGCGCTTCCGGGAGAGTCCCGCTTGCTGCCGCAGCGACGCGATACGGCGCCACGGTTGCGACTGGCCCAAACACTTCGATGTCATGCAGCAGCGTCGCGCTATCGGGATCGTTGACCACGAACAGATGCGGTCCGACGCAAGCCGAAATCGCTGCATCGGCATCGACAAAGGGTGCCGCCGAGCCGTCGTAGGCGACCACCGCTTCCTCGCGCAACGCGGCGATGCCGGCCAGCACGTTGTCGCGTTGCTCGCGGCTGACGAGCGAGCCCATTCGCACGGCCTCGTTGCGCGGATTGCCGACAGTGATTTTCGCGAGCTTTGCCTTGAGGGCTTCGAGCACCGCTTCGAGCGATGCTTCCGGCACGAATGCACGCCGGATCGCCGTGCATTTCTGGCCGGACTTCACGGTCATCTCCCGCACTACCTCCTTGATGAACAGTTCGAAGGCGAGGGTATCGGGCGTTGCATCGGCACAGAGAATCGCGCTGTTGAGGCTGTCGGCCTCGACATTCAGCCGTGCGCCGCGCTCGACGAAAGCGGGATGCGCACGCAAGGTTGCAGCGGTTTGCGCGGAGCCGGTGAACGACACCACGTCGAAGGCCTGAACCTGATCGAGCAGACCCGCAGAACTGCCGCAGATGATCGATAGCGCGCCGGGCGGAAGAATGCCCGCGTCGACCACGTCGGCAACCATTCGTTGCGTAAGCCATGCTGTCGCCGTGGCGGGCTTGATGATCACCGGTACGCCGGATAGCAGAGCCGGCGCTGCCTTCTCCCACAAACCCCACGACGGAAAATTGAACGCGTTGATAAAGAGCGCGACGCCGCGCGTCGGCGTGAGCACGTGCTGCACGCTGAACGACTGGTCCTTGCTCAGCGATACGGCGTTGCCGTCGCGCAGCGCATGCACGTCGCCGAGCGAGGCGCCGAGTTTCGCGTAATACGACAGCGTGAAGATGCCGCCGTCGATGTCGACCGCCGAATCATTGCGCGTGGTGCCTGAGTTCGCGGTTGCGATCGCGTAGTAGTCGTCGCGTTTCGTCTGCAGCATTTTGACGATCTCGGCGAGGCGGGCGGCGCGCTGCGCATAGGTCAGCGCGCGCAAGGCGCCGCCGCCTTCTTCTCGCGCGAAAGCGAATGCATGGGTGAGATCGAGGCCCTGGCTGGAGACGCGCACGAGCGCTTCGCCGGTGACCGGGTCGGTCAATGTGACGCCGTCGCCGCTGCCCGCGACCCATTGGCCTGCCACGTAGTTTTTCAATAGTTCGGTCATGGCGAGTCTCAGGCGGAAGGAGGCGGGGCGGTGAATTCGATTGCGCCTTGCGGCAGCAGATACAGCACCAGGGCTTGGCCGTTCGCGACGGTCGGACGATGCGCGCTGCCGGGGCCGTACACGCACCAGCCGGCCGGATGACCGTCGAAGGTGGCGCCTTCGGTGAGCGGCATGATCAGATCGATTTCGCCGTTCGGGTGTACGTGGTGCGGACCGGCAATATCCTTCATATCGACGACGTCCACCGAAAAACCGTGGGTTTCCGGCAAGGCCTTGAAGATCCGGCCGTAGCGAATTCCGCCGCCTTCGCGGTTGCACAGCCAGCCTTCAGCCACGCCCGTGCGGCAGGCCTCCGTCAGACTGCGGAAGGTCGCGCTATCCGCGGGATACGTGTCGTTGAGCCATGCGGCCAGCGTGCTGTCGAGCGGCCGTCCGGCAAGTTGCTCGGTGACGCCGGCAATCAGGCGTTGGAAGGTGTGTGGGGACATGCAAGCCTCCAGATCGACGCGCGCACGCACGTTAATTCATGCGTGTCGCCGCGCCGTTTCCGTGACGCTGCCGAAAAACTTCGACAGCGTTTGTTATTGGATCAATATTTGGCGAAAATTAACCGTTCACTCTGCGCCTGTCAAGCACTATAGTACATGTAACGTATTCGAGAGGCAGTTAAACATGAACCAAAATTACTCTTCCACATCGCTGGATGATTCTGCCGATGAAGACGCAAGCCGCACGGAACGGGCCGCCGGCGCCACTGAGCGCGCCGGCGAACGCGAGGAGCGCGATCCTTTTCTGACGGCGATGGGCGAGCGTGTGCGCCTGCTGCGCGCGCGCCGCGGCATGACGCGCAAGACGCTGGCGACCGAAACCGGCTTGTCCGAGCGTCATCTGGCGAATCTGGAGTCCGGGGTGGGCAACGCGTCGGTGCTGGTGCTGCGGCAAATCGCGGCGACGCTGAACTGTCCGCTGGCTGAAGTCATCGGCGACGAAACCACCGCATCCGCCGAATGGCTGCTGATCCGCGAATTGCTGCAAGGGCGCGACCAGGCGGCGCTGCAGCGCGCCCGCGTGGCGCTTGCCGAGATGTTCGCGCAGGCACCGCGCGACCCGCATCGCAAGGACCGGATCGCGCTGATCGGTTTGCGTGGGGCCGGCAAGTCGACCCTCGGGCGGATGCTGGCGCAGGAGCGCAAGGTGCCGTTCGTCGAACTCACGCGCGTGATCGAGCAACTGGCTGGCTGCCCACCGTCCGAGATTCATTCTCTCTATGGTGCGAGCGCATACCGGCGCTATGAGCATCGCGCGCTCGAGGCGGTGATTCAGGAACATGAGCGCGCGGTGATCGCGTCGCCGGGCGGGCTGGTATCGGAGTCCGGCACTTTCAACGCATTGCTGTCGCACTGCTTCACCGTATGGCTGCAGGCCACGCCGGAAGAGCATATGCGCCGTGTCGTCGCGCAAGGCGACCTGCGCCCGATGTCCGGCAACAAGGAGGCGATGGACGACCTCAAGCGCATCCTGGCGGGGCGCAGCGAACTGTACGGCCGCGCCGACATGACCTTCGACACCAGCGAAAAAACTTTGGCCGACGCCTACTTGCAACTGCGTGACCGGCTTGCAGCAAGGCTCGCGGCTGAATCGCCGGATGAGGCACGGGTGAGCTGACGTGCAGCAGAGTTCCAGGGTTTACTAGCAAACATGAACTAAAGTGCTTTACACGGGGTTGGCGATGCACTATTGTTCGAGAAACAAGTTTCGCATCGTCCAGTCAGGAGACGCCCCATGTCCACAGCAGAAACCGCAATCGCGCCGGTCGATTACCGCACCGATCCCTCGCAGTACAAGCATTGGAAGCTGAGTTTCAACGGTCCGGTCGCGACCCTCGGCATCGATATCGCCGAGGACGGTGGCATCCGTGACGGTTACAAGCTGAAGCTGAATTCATACGACCTCGGGGTCGATATTGAACTGCACGACGCGATACAACGGATCCGCTTCGAGCATCCCGAAGTCAGGACGGTCGTGCTGACGAGTCTCAAGGACCGCGTGTTCTGCTCGGGCGCGAACATCTTCATGCTGGGCCTCTCCACGCATGCGTGGAAGGTCAACTTCTGCAAGTTCACCAACGAAACGCGCAACGGTCTCGAAGACTCGTCACGTCATTCAGGTCTGAAGTTTCTCGCTGCCGTGAATGGTGCGTGCGCGGGCGGCGGTTATGAACTCGCGCTCGCCTGCGATGAAATCTATCTGGTGGATGACCGCTCGTCGTCGGTATCGCTGCCGGAGGTGCCGCTGCTGGGCGTGCTGCCGGGCACCGGCGGCCTGACGCGCGTCACCGATAAACGCAAGGTGCGTCACGATCGTGCGGACATCTTCTGCACGGTGGTGGAAGGCATTCGCGGTGAACGCGCGAAAGCATGGCGTCTCGTGGATGAAGTCGTGAAGCCGAATCAGTTCGATCAGACGATTCAGGCACGCGCGCTTGAACTCGCCGAACAGAGCGATCGCCCGTCGGATGCGCAAGGCGTGATGCTTACGCGTATCGAACGCACCGATCGCGAAGACGGCCTGACTTACAAAACGCTCGACGTGACGATCGATCGTGCGAAACGCATCGCCACTTTTACGGCCAAAGCGCCGCAAGCCGGACAACCCACCGGAATCGACGCGATCGTCGCCGCCGGCACGAATTGGTGGCCGCTGCAGTTCGCCCGCGAACTCGACGACGCGATCCTGTCGATGCGCACCAACGAGCTCGACGTCGGTACCTGGGTCTTCAAGACCGAAGGCGATGCACGCAATCTGCTTGCCGCCGACGCCACGCTGATGCAGCACAAGGACCACTGGTTCGTGCGCGAGACCATCGGTCTCCTGCGCCGCACGCTGGCGCGTATCGACGTGTCGTCGCGTTCGCTGTTCGCGCTGATCGAACCGGGCTCGTGCTTTGCGGGCACCTTCGCGGAACTCGCGTTTGCCTGCGACCGCAGCTATATGGCGGCACTGCCGAGCAACGAAGACGAAGAGCCGGCCATCACGCTGTCGGAAGTCAACTTCGGTCTCTATCCGATGGTCACGCATCAATCGCGCCTTGCGCGGCGCTTCTATGAAGAAGTCGAGCCGCTCGACGCGGTGCGCTCGAAGATCGGTCAGGCGATCAAACCGGTTGAAGCCGAGCGTCTGGGCCTCGTGACCGCTTCGCCCGACGATATCGATTGGGCCGATGAAATCCGCATCGCGCTCGAAGAACGTGCGGCCATGTCGCCGGATGCCTTGACCGGCCTCGAAGCGAATCTGCGCTTCAACGGCCCGGAAACCATGGAGACGCGTATTTTCGGGCGTCTCACTGCATGGCAGAACTGGATCTTCAACCGGCCGAACGCAGTGGGCGAGAAGGGCGCGCTCAAGGTGTACGGCAAAGGCAGCAAGGCGCAATTCGACGTCTCGCGTGTTTGAGTTTCTTTGACACGACACCACACGACACGACGTAACGTTTAGCGACGCCACCTGCCCGGCGCGCGCCTCTCATCCGCAAGCTCTGTATTCCGACCAGGGAACCGACCATGTCTACGATCAATTACAGCGAAAAGATTCCGAACAACGTCAATCTCGCCGACGACCGCGCACTGCAGCGCGCGCTCGAACAATGGCAGCCGAATTTTCTGTCGTGGTGGGGCGATATGGGCCCGGAAGGCTCGCATGGCTACGACGTGTATCTGCGCACGGCGGTGAGCGTCGACGCGGGCGGTTGGGCGCATTTCGATCACGTGAAGATGCCGGACTATCGCTGGGGCATTTTCCTAACACCCGGCGAGCAGGACCGCAAGATTCATTTTGGCGAGCATAAGGGTGAGGCGGCGTGGCAGGACGTGCCCGGCGAGCATCGCGCGAATCTGCGCCGCATTATCGTGACGCAAGGCGATACGGAACCGGCTTCGGTGGAACAGCAGCGGCATCTGGGTCTGACCGCGCCGTCCATGTACGACCTGCGCAACCTGTTCCAGGTGAACGTTGAAGAAGGCCGCCACCTGTGGGCGATGGTCTACCTGCTGCACCGTTACTTCGGCCGCGACGGTCGTGAGGAAGCCGAAGCACTGCTCGGTCGCCGCTCGGGTGACGATGACAATCCGCGCATTCTCGGCGCGTTCAACGAGAAAACGCCGGACTGGCTGGCGTTCTATATGTTCACGTACTTCACCGACCGTGACGGCAAGTTCCAGTTGTCGGCGCTCGCGGAATCGGGTTTCGATCCGCTCGCACGCACCACGAAGTTCATGCTGACCGAAGAAGCGCATCACATGTTTGTCGGCGAATCGGGTGTGTCGCGCGTGATCCAGCGCACCGCGCAGGTGATGAACGAACTGGGCACGGACGACGTCGCGAAGATTCGCGCGGCCGGCGTGATCGATCTGCCGACAATCCAGCGTTATCTGAACTTCCACTATTCCGTGACGATCGACCTGTTCGGCGCCGACCATTCGTCGAATGCGGCCACGTTCTATAGCTCGGGCCTGAAGGGCCGCTATGAAGAGAACAAGCGCGACGACGATCATCAATTGAACGGTCAAAGCTACAAGCTGCTCGACGTGCAGGACGGCAAACTGGTAGAGCGCGAAGTGCCGATGCTCAACGCGATGAACGAAGTGCTGCGCGACGACTACATTAAGGATTCGGTGGCGGGCGTCGGCCGCTGGAACAAGGTGCTCGAGAAGGCCGGCATCGATTTCCGCATGACGGTGCCGCATAAAGCGTTCAACCGTCAGATCGGCACCTTTGCGGGCACTCGTGTGTCGCCCGATGGCCGGGTGGTCAGCGAAACCGAGTGGGCTGCCAACGAAGCGAAGTGGCTCGCAACGCCGGAAGACCGCGCGTATGTCGCCTCGTTGATGGGCCGGGTGGTCGAGCCCGGCAAGTTCGCGAACTGGATTGCGCCGCCGGCCATGGGTGTGAACCGTCAGCCGGTCGATTTCGAGTACGTGCGCTTTAACTAAGTACGGTGATTGGAAAAGCGCGGTGTCGTATTCGCGCGAATATAGGGTGGAGGAAGTCATGAACGGCCCAGTATCGATCGAAGTTCTCAGGCAGCATCTGATCGATCCGGAAATCTGCATTCGCTGCAATACCTGCGAAGAGACTTGCCCGGTCGATGCGATCACGCACGACGAGAACAACTATGTCGTCAAGGCGGATGTTTGCAACGGCTGCATGGCATGCGTGCCACCATGTCCCACCGGCGCGATCGATAACTGGCGCACCGTGCTGAAGGCCGATGCATATCCCATTGACGAGCAACTCAAATGGGACGTGCTGCCGGAGCAGAACACGATGGCCGTGCCGGCGCCGGAAGAGGGCGACACCGGCGCACCAGGCGATGCGGCTGCAGACGCGAGCGGTATCGAAGTCGATACCGTGCGCGGCTCGGTCGTGCCGCCGTGGTCTGCCGCGAAGCCCTACGTGAATCTCTATACCCACAAGGCGCCGACTACCGCAACGGTGGTCGGCAACTACCGGCTCACCGACGCGTCGACCGATAGCGATATCCATCACATCGTGCTCGATTTCGGTTCGATGCCTTTCCCGGTTCTGGAAGGCCAGTCGATCGGCATCCTGCCGCCTGGAGCCGCTGCCGATGGCCGCACGCATCACGCGCGGCAATATTCGATTGCGAGCCCACGCGACGGCGAACGCCCAGGCTATAACAACGTTTCGCTTACCGTGAAGCGGGTTTCCCGACAGCACGGCGACGCGCTCGACGGAGTCTGCTCAAACTATCTGTGCGATCTGAAGAAGGGCGACGTCGTGAGCGTGATCGGCCCATTCGGCGGCACGTTCCTGATGCCGAATCATCCGAACTCGCATCTGCTGATGATTTGCACGGGTACCGGATCGGCGCCGATGCGCGCGATGACCGAGTACCGCAGGCGGCGTCGCCTGAAAGGCGCGACCGGCAAGCTGATGTTGTTCTTCGGCGCGCGCACCAAAGAAGAGTTGCCGTACTTCGGACCGTTGACGAATCTGCCGAAGGATTTCATCGATACGAATCTGGCGTTCTCGCGTACGCCGGGTCAGCCCAAGCGCTATGTGCAGGACGCGATGCGTGAGCGTGGGGTGGACGTCGCGCATATGCTCAAGGACGACAACACGCATATCTACGTGTGCGGATTGAAGGGTATGGAAGATGGTGTGCTGCAGGCGCTCAAGGAAATCGGCGAGCAGCATCAACTCGACTGGGAAGCGCTATGGCTGAAGCTGAAGCGGGAAGGGCGGCTGCATCTGGAGACGTATTGAACGGGTAAGGGAGGAGCTAAACCGCTAAAGCGATCTCACGCACTAGTATGAAAACCGGCTGACCGTGAAAAACGCAGCCGGTTTTTTTGCTTTCTATCTGGACGGGTCCGCGCCGTCCTCGTGCTGCGCCGGCGACACCGCGCCACACGCGCGGATCACCAACTGCACGACTTCCTCCGTGGTTGCTTCGAATGCCTTCTGCGTCAGCGCGCGCTTGCCTTTGAGCGCGCGAATCTGCGCGTCGAAGTCGGCGTAATGCTGGGTGGTCGCCCAGATCATGTACATCAATGTTTGCGCATTCACCGGCGCCAGCAGTCCGCGTGCGATCCAGTTGTCGATCACCTTCACCCTGCTGTCCAGCCAGGGCTTCACGCGTCCCGTGAGAATGTCCTCCATGTGTTCCGCGCCGTGAATGATCTCGCTCGCCCATACCTTCGAGCCTAAAGGCCGGCGGCGCGACAACTCCATTTTCGCGCGTACGTATCCGCCGATCGCTTCGACCGGATCGTCGCTGCATTCGAACGTATCGGCCGCGCGGTGCCAGTCCTCGAACAGGTCTTCCAGCACACGGCGGTACAACGCGAGCTTCGTTGGGAAGTAGTAGTGCACGTTGGCTTTCGGTAAGCCTGCGCGTTCCGCGATCATCGCGGTGCTGGTGCCGTCGAGTCCTCGTTCCGCGAAAACGGCTTCGGCGCACGCCAACAAATGCATTTCATTCGACTCGCGAATGTGCGCCTTGCGCCGCCGCAAAGGTGCGGGCGTTTCGTCCTGTGTCTCGTTGTTTTCCGTGATGTCGGCAGCCACGTTGTCGTCTCTCATGTTGGCCTTCATCGGCATGTGTGCCGCGTCGGGCTTCATTCTAGTCGTTTGAGCGCGGATGGGCGCACGCATTCGATGCCGCCGATAAACGCGTGCTGCACTGCAATGGCACGCTTCTCGCTATGTTTTCCGCCGTACGAAAGGTATTGATTTGGCGGGCTTAATCGTCTACAACCTGTCCAACTGGACAGGATTGAGAGAGCGGGCGATGCCCCAGGGTTTGCCCTCTGAACAGGGGGCGATCGAAGGCATCAAACGTGCACCGCCGCCGTGCGGCCATGCCCCAAAACCCGCCGCCCCTGCACCAGTTTCATGTCGGTTCACCGAAAGGAGCGAGACGAATGAACGCGGTATCCGAAGCGCTGAAGAGCGCAGAACCCACTACGTCGATCAAGGTCGACGGCAAGCGGTTGTGGGACAGCCTGATGACGATGGCGAAGATCGGCGCGACGCCCAAAGGCGGCGTCTGCCGGCTGGCGCTGACCGATCTCGACAAACAGGGACGTGATCTGATCGTGAGCTGGGCGAAGGAAGCCGGCTGCACGATCAGTGTCGATCAGATGGGCAATGTGTTCATGCGCCGCGCCGGCCGCAATCCCGCTGCGTTGCCGGTCATGACGGGTTCGCACGCGGACTCGCAGCCGACTGGCGGCCGCTTCGACGGAATCTACGGTGTGCTCGGCGGACTCGAAGTAATTCGCAGTCTGAACGATCATGGCATCGAGACGGAACATCCCATTGAAGTGGTGATCTGGACTAACGAAGAGGGCTCGCGTTTCGCGCCTGCTATGGTGGCCTCCGGTGTATTCGCCGGCGTCTTCACGCTGGAGTACGGTCTCTCGCGCAAGGACGTGGACGGCAAGACCATCGGCGAGGAACTCAAGCGGATCGGCTATGCCGGCGATCTTCCGTGTGGCGGCCGCCCCTTGCACGCCGCGTTCGAATTGCACATCGAGCAAGGGCCGATTCTCGAAGCCGAGCAAAAAACCATTGGCGTGGTGACCGACGCGCAAGGTCAGCGCTGGTACGAAATCACGCTGACGGGGCAAGAGGCCCACGCAGGTCCCACGCCTATGCCGCGCCGTCGCGATGCTTTGCTTGGCGCCGCGCGCGTGGTCGATCTGGTCAATCGCATCGGGCTGGATAACGCGCCGTTCGGTTGCGCGACGGTCGGCATGATGCAGGTCTATCCGAACTCGCGCAATGTGATTCCCGGTCGTGTGTTCTTCACGGTCGATTTTCGTCATCCGGACGATGCCGTGCTCGCGAAGATGGATGCCGCGTTGCGTCAAGGCGTGGCGGATATCGCTGGCGCGATTGGTCTTCAAACCGAACTCGAACAGATCTTTTATTACGCGCCAGTGGCTTTCGATGAAGCCTGCGTGAAGTCCGTGCGGGCCGCGGCCGAACGCTTCGGCTACCCGCATCGCAACATGGTGTCCGGGGCGGGTCACGACGCCTGCTATCTGTCGCAAGTCGCACCCACCTCGATGGTGTTCGTGCCCTGCGTCGACGGGATCAGTCACAACGAGATCGAAGACGCCACCTTCGAATGGATCGAGGCGGGCGCCAACGTGTTGCTGCACGCGATGCTGGAACGAGCGTGCGAGCCGGTTTCATAACGCTTTAGCGGTAGCCTCACCGTAGTGCCCATAAAACAAGCCGTCCCGGCTCCGCTTCAGCGCAGCCGGCAGGACCGGCTACGTCCTCACATCGAAGAAGGAACGTGTATGGCCATCAAGCAAACCGGCGATATTGCAGCTCACCGTCTATCGGCCGATCAACTCTCGTGCGAGTTCTCGGACATCGCGCCGCTGCTCGACGCAAGTGCGGCGGCTGCGGCGGCGAGCCGCTGCCATTATTGCTACGACGCGCCCTGTGTGAACGCGTGTCCGACTCAAATCGATATTCCCAGTTTCATTCGCAAGATCGGCAACGGCAATCTGAAGGGCGCAGCCGTCGACATTCTGTCGGCCAATCCGTTAGGCGGCATGTGCGCGCGCGTTTGCCCGACCGAGATCCTGTGCGAGGGCGCTTGCGTGCGCAACCACCAGGATGCGAAGCCGGTGGCGATCGGCGCGCTGCAACGGCATGCGACCGATTGGGCGATGGCGCGCGGTGAAGTGCTATTCAAACGCGCGGCCGAAACAGGACGGCATGTCGCGGTGGTCGGTGCGGGACCTGCCGGCCTCGCGTGTGCGCATCGGCTCGCGTTGGCCGGCCATAACGTGACCATCTATGACGCGCGCGAGAAAGCGGGCGGCCTGAACGAATACGGCATCGCCGCTTACAAAACCGTCGACGATTTCGCTCAGCGCGAAGTGGCGTGGCTGTGCTCGATCGGCGGCATCGAGATCCGGCATGGCGTAACGCTTGGACGCGACGTGGATCTCGACACGCTGCGCAAGCAGCATGACGCGGTCTTCCTCGCGATTGGTCTGACGGGTGTGCGCGCGTTGGCAATGGAAGGCGAAGACCTGAGCGGCGTGATGAACGCGGTGGATTTCATCGAGCAGGTACGCACCGCGAACGACCTCGGCACGGTGCCGGTGGGCCGCCGGGTCGTTGTGATCGGCGGCGGCAATACGGCCGTGGATGCCGCCGTGCAAAGCCGCAAGCTCGGCGCGAGTTCGGTGACGATGGTGTATCGGCGCGGCGTCGAGTCGATGAGCGCGACGTGGGCGGAACGCGACTTCGCGCAGACCAGCGGCGTCACGCTGGTCACGCACGCGACGCCCGTGCGTTTGATCGGAGACGGCGGTGTAGTTACCGGCGTCGAATTTGAACGTACGTCAGGCGATGGCGATCATGAACGCTTCGTAGTCGAAGCCGATATGGTGCTCAAGGCAATTGGGCAGACCCTCGTGCCCGTCGGTATCGCGCGCGAGCTGCTGACGCTCGACGGCAGCCGCATTGCCGTCGACGCAAACGGACAAACCTCGTTGCGCGGCGTGTGGGCGGGCGGCGATTGCGCGGCAACGGGTGGGATCGATCTGACGGTGCAAGCGGTGCAGGACGGCAAAACCGCTGCGGCCGCGATTGACGCCGAGTTCGCCCGCACGGCCGTCAAAGCCGCGTAAGGCGGCATAAACCTGCCTTAGCCACGCTTCACACAAGATAAAACAGCAGTCCCCCAAGGAGCCGAACATGGCCGATCTGCGCTGTACGATTGCCGGCATTACGTCGCCGAATCCTTTCTGGCTCGCCTCCGCGCCGCCGACCGATAAAGCCTATAACGTGAACCGCGCGTTCGAGGCGGGCTGGGGCGGGGTGGTATGGAAAACGTTGGGCCTCGACCCGCATGTGGTGAACGTCAGCTCGCGCTACGGCGCCGTGCAATGGAACGGCCAGCGCATCGCGGGCCTGAACAACATCGAACTGATTACCGACCGTCCACTCGACGTCAACCTCAAGGAAATCGCGCAGGTCAAACGCGACTGGCCCGAGCGAGCGATGATCGTTTCACTGATGGTGCCGTGCAACGAACGCGACTGGAAGTGGATCTTGCCGCTCGTCGAAGATACCGGCGCCGATGCGGTGGAATTAAACTTCGGCTGCCCGCACGGCATGAGCGAGCGGGGTATGGGGGCAGCGGTGGGCCAGGTGCCCGAGTACATCGAAATGGTTACGCGCTGGGTGAAAGAAGGCTCGAAGCTGCCGTGCCTCGTCAAACTCACGCCGAATATCAGCGACATCCGCCTCGGTTCGCGGGCGGCCTATAAAGGCGGCGCGGACGGCGTGTCCCTGATCAACACGATCAACTCGATTGTCGCGGTGGATCTCGATGCTATGTCGCCGTTGCCGATGGTCGACGGCAAAGGCACGCACGGCGGCTACTGCGGACCGGCGGTC
The DNA here is from genome assembly GCF_902833645.1 of Paraburkholderia fungorum. GTDB lineage: Bacteria > Pseudomonadota > Gammaproteobacteria > Burkholderiales > Burkholderiaceae > Paraburkholderia > Paraburkholderia fungorum. The sequence goes on along the minus strand of NZ_CADFGE010000022.1, from coordinate 37,964 downwards.
AAACCGATCGCGCTGAATATGGTGGCAGAAATCGCACGCGACGTGGAAACGCCGAATCTGCCGATCTCCGGCATCGGCGGTATTTCGACGTGGCGCGATGCGGCCGAATTCATGGTGCTCGGCGCGGGCAGCGTGCAAGTTTGCACCGCGGCGATGCATTACGGATTTCGCATCGTCTCCGATCTCGCGGATGGCCTCTCGAACTGGATGGACGAGAAAGGTTACGCGACGCTCGACGACATTCGCGGCCGTGCGGTACCGAACGTCACCGACTGGCAATACCTGAACCTCAAATACGACATCAAGGCGCGCATCGATCAGGACAAGTGCATCCAGTGCGGCCTTTGCCATATCGCCTGCGAGGACACGGCTCACCAGGCGATCATGAAAGAAAAAGATGGCGTTCGGCATTTTGAAGTGATGGACTCCGAATGTGTCGGCTGCAATCTGTGCATGCATGTGTGCCCGGTCGAGCAGTGCATCACGATGGAGCGGGTGGACAGCGGCGAGTACGCGAACTGGACCACGCATCCGAACAACCCTGCGCGGGTCAATGCTGGAGCAGGCGACACGTCGGATGCGGCTGAAGCGGTCGAGCACGCTCATGCCGCAAAGGCAGCCTGAAACATGGGCTATCTGTAAGAAAGGAAACGCAGCGCTTGTACTGAACCTGGTGTTTTCCCAAGGCCCGACGCGCCATCAGAAGCCGCGCGGGCCTCAACGATCAGTGGAGATCTTTCGATGAAGCAGACAGCGCAACCCGTCGATCCGCAGTTTGCGGCCGGCGCGCAGGGCAGCAGTCTTTATAACGACGACCTCGCGCCCACCGGCATCGCGCAGCGTACGTGGCGGTGGTATCACTTTGCCGCGCTCTGGGTCGGGATGGTGATGAACATCGCGTCATACATGCTTGCGGCCGGTTTGACGGAGGAAGGCATGTCACCGTGGCAGGCGGTGGCGACCGTGCTGCTCGGCAATCTGATCGTACTGGTGCCGATGTTGCTGATCGGGCATGCAGGCGCGAAGCACGGCATTCCCTACGCGGTGCTGGTGCGCTCCTCGTTCGGCACGCAAGGCGCGAAATTGCCGGCGATGCTGCGGGCGATCGTCGCGTGCGGCTGGTACGGCATTCAGACATGGCTTGGCGGCAGCGCGATCTACACGCTGTTGAACATTCTGACCGGCAACGCGCTGCACGGCGCGGCCTTGCCGTTTCTCGACATCTCGCTCGCGCAACTCGCGTGTTTCCTGGTGTTCTGGGCACTGCAGATCTACTTCATCATTCACGGCACCGATTCGATCCGCTGGCTCGAAAGCTGGTCCGCGCCGATCAAGATCGTGATGTGTATCGCGCTGGTGTGGTGGGCGACCTCGAAGGCAGGCGGACTCGGCTCGATGCTGTCGGCGCCGTCGCAGTTCGTGCCCGGCGGCAAGAAGGAGGGCATGTTCTGGGTGACTTTCTGGCCTGGTCTCACTGCGATGGTCGGTTTCTGGGCCACGCTGGCGCTGAACATTCCCGACTTCACCCGCTTTGCCAGGACGCAGCGCGATCAGGTGATTGGCCAGTCAATCGGCTTGCCGATTCCGATGGCGCTGCTCTCGGTGATCTCCGTGGTGGTGACCTCGGCGACGGTGGTGATCTACGGCAAGGCGATCTGGGACCCGATCGACCTGACGAGCCGGATGACCGGCATCGGCGTCGGCCTTGCACTGATTATCCTGACGCTCGATACGATGTGCTGCAATCTGGCGGCGAATCTCGTCGGCCCGGCTTATGACTTTTCGAGCCTGTGGCCCAAGGGTATTTCATACCGCGTCGGCGGCATGATTACCGCGACCATCGCCATCGTGATGATGCCGTGGAAGATTCTCGCCACCACGCAGGGCTATATCTTCACCTGGCTGGTCGGCTACTCGGCGTTGCTCGGTCCGGTGGCGGGCATTCTGATGGTTGACTATTTCCTGATTCGCGGCACGCGCCTGAACGCGCGTGAACTGTTCGACGAGCACGGGGAGTACAGCTACACCGGCGGCTGGAATATCGGTGCGGTGGTGGCGCTTGTGATCGGCGTGCTGCCCAATCTGCCCGGCTTTTTGCATACCGCGTTTCCGGCATCGTTCCCGAACGTTCCGGCCGTTTTCAATACGCTCTATACCTATGCCTGGTTTGTCGGGCTCGCGTTGGCGTCGATCGTATACAGCGCATGGATGAAGCTGAGCAAGGGGCCGAGCGCGCGCGTGGCGAGTGCGTGAGTGGACGAATGCTTGAATGCATGCGCATGAACCAGGCGCGCAGCAGACGAAATAGGTAATACGTAGCACCGAAACCAGCAGTTCATAAGGAGGCGGCAACATGACGACCCTGATTCGCGGCGGCACGATTATCGACGCGGACGACACGTATCGTGCGGACGTGTTGTGTGCGGACCCGCAGGATGGCGGCACGATCCTGCAGATCGGAGCGGACCTGGCAGCGCCGGCCGGCGCCACGATCGTCGATGCGGGTGGGCAGTATGTGATGCCCGGCGGCATCGATCCGCATACGCACATGGAATTGCCGTTCATGGGCACCACGGCCAGCGACGATTTCTATACCGGTACGGCCGCGGGTTTATCGGGCGGCACGACCAGCATCATCGACTTCGTGATCCCGAGTCCGAAGCAGCCGTTGATGGAGGCGTTCAAGGAATGGCGCGGCTGGGCTGAGAAGGCTTCGGCGGATTACGGTTTTCACGTCGCGGTGACATGGTGGGACGATTCGGTCTATCGCGACATGGGCACCCTGGTGCACGAACATGGCGTGTCGAGTTTCAAGCACTTCATGGCCTACAAGAACGCGATCATGGCCGACGACGAAGTGCTGGTGAACAGCTTTTCACGTTCGCTCGAACTCGGCGCGCTGCCTACCGTGCATGCGGAAAACGGCGAACTGGTGTTTCAGTTGCAGCGTCAGTTGCTGGCAAAAGGCTTTACGGGCCCGGAGGCGCATCCGCTGTCACGGCCGCCGGAAGTCGAGGGCGAGGCTGCCAACCGCGCGATACGCATCGCCCAGGTGCTGGGCGTACCAGTCTACATCGTCCATGTCTCCTCGAAAGATGCGGTCGACGCGATTGCGCGCGCCCGCAGCGAAGGCCTTCGCGTGTTCGGCGAAGTGCTGCCGGGCCATCTGGTGATCGACGAAGCCGTGTATCGCGATCCCGACTGGACCCGAGCCGCAGCGCATGTCATGAGCCCGCCGTTCCGTTCCGCGGAGCATCGCGAATCGCTGTGGCGGGGGCTGCAGGCAGGGCAGTTGCACACCACCGCGACCGATCACTGCGTGTTCTGTGCGTCGCAGAAGGCGATGGGGCGCGATGACTTCACAAAGATCCCGAACGGCTGCGGCGGCGTTGAAGATCGCATGGCCGTGCTGTGGCATCACGGGGTGAATTCGGGGCGTCTCACGCCGAATGAGTTCGTGCGCATCACGTCGACCAATGCCGCGCAGATCTTCAACCTGTATCCGCGCAAGGGTGCGGTGCAGGTGGGCGCGGATGCCGACCTGGTCGTGTGGGACCCGGCGGCCAGCAAAACGATCTCGGTGAAGACGCATCATCAGAAGGTCGACTTCAACGTGTTCGAAGGAATGACGGTGCAGGGCGTGGCGATGCACACGCTCACGCGTGGCGCGCTGGCATGGACCGATGGCGAGTTGCGGGCCGTGCGTGGCGCCGGGCGTTATCTGAAGCGCCCGCCGAATCCGGCTTATTTCGATGCGATCCGGGTGGCCAACAAGCGCAAGGAGCCGCATCCGGTGGAACGGTAAGCCGTTTGCAATCTCATGGGCGGCTTGCCGGAGCCGCCCGGACCGACCCTTTTCGACGCCGCGCGTTCGCCGCGGCGACACCCCTCCCGCGTTTTCCCCGATGGCGTGCGGCACGTGTTCCGTGGTGCGATGCATGCCGCGTCTTCAATATCTGCTGTAAAGCCGAATTCGACGTTGCATGAGATGTTCTGGCTGTTCGCTTAGCACGCACGCGCATATTGATCGGAAACCTGATCCTTTGTAAAAACGCGGACCGTTTGCTACAGTCCGCCCACTCTGTCCGGCCTGGACGCCGGCGGAATGCCGCACACCAAACCATGCAAACGACGTAGCACACTTTACGGAGCCACCTGATGAAGTCGATTCGTTCCATTCTGCTGATCGCACTGCTGCAAGCGGTAGCCCTGAGCCCGGCATTCGCTGCTGACGAGCTCGCGCAGATCAAGTCCGCGGGCGTGTTCAAGATCGGCACCGAAGGCACTTACGCGCCGTTCACGTACCACGATGAATCCGGCAAGCTCACGGGTTTCGACGTCGAGATCGGCACGGCGATCGCACAACGCCTGGGCGTCAAGCCGCAATTCGTCGAAGGCAAGTGGGACGGCCTGATCGCCGGCCTCGACGTGAACCGCTACGATGCGGTGATCAACGAGGTTGCGATCACCGACGCGCGCAAAGCCAAATACGATTTCTCGGACCCGTACATCACTTCGCACGCGGCGCTGATCGTGCGTTCGGACAACACCACGATCAAGACGTTTGACGATCTGAAGGGCAAGAAGTCGGCGAATACGTTGACCAGCAACTTCGGCAAGATCGCGGCCGCGCACGGCGCGGATGTGATTCCCGTGCAGGGCTTCAACGAATCGATCGACCTGTTGACGTCGGGCCGCGTCGACGCGACCGTCAACGATTCGCTGTCGTTCCTCGACTTCAAGAAGCACAAGCCGGACGCGAAGGTGAAGATCGCCGCGCTCGATACGTCGGCGGACAGCAGCGACAAGTCCGCGGTGCTGATCCGCAAGGGCAGTCCTGATTTGCAGGCGGCGATCAATAAGGCGCTTGCCGATATGAGGAAAGACGGCACGTACCTGAAGATCTCGGAGAAGTACTTCGGTAAAGACGTTTCCCAATAAGCGCTACCCGCGAGTCTGAATCATGCCGGCATGGTTGCATCTGATGGCGCAGTCGCTGTGGCCCCTGCTGTATGCGGGGCTGGTCTTTACCGTGCCGCTCACGCTGGCATCGTTTGCGATTGGAATCGTCCTCGCGTTCACCGTCGCGTTAGTCAGGTTATTTGGACCGCGCTGGGCGATAGCGTGCGTGCGCTTTTACGTGTGGCTGTTCCGAGGCTCGCCGTTACTGGTGCAACTGTTCGTGATTTTCTACGGACTGCCGAACGTGGGCATTGTGCTTGACCCATTGACGGCGGCGATCATCGGTTTCTCGCTGAATGTCGGCGCGTATAACTCGGAGGTCATTCGCGGCGTGATCGAGTCGATTCCGAAGGGGCAGTGGGAAGCGGCATATTCGATGGGGATGACGCGGGAGCAGGCGCTGCGCCGGGCGATCCTGCCGCAGGCGGCGCGGGTTGCGTTGCCGCCGTTGTCGAACTCGTTCATTGCGTTGGTGAAGGACACTTCGCTTGCCGCGGTGCTGACTGTGCCCGAGGTGTTTCAGGCGGCGCAGCGGATTGCCTCGGTAACGTATGAGCCGTTGATTCTGTACACCGAAGCGGCACTGGTGTATCTCGTGTTCAGTTCGGTGTTGTCGTCGGCGCAAGTGCGGCTCGAGCGGAAGTTCGGCCGACACGCACTTTTTCAGGCGAGCAACTGATGATTCGACTGGAGAACATCGACAAGTACTTCGGCGAGAACCGCGTACTGAGTTCAGTGAACCTGCAACTTGAGCCGGGCAATGTGACTGCGCTGATCGGGCCGTCCGGCAGCGGCAAGAGTACGTTGTTGCGCTGCGTGAATCTACTGGAGATTCCGGAGTCCGGATCACTTGAGCTGGGCGACCAGCGCCTTGAATTCAGCCGGGACCACAAGCCATCGCGGGAGACGGTGCTAACGATTCGCCGCCGCACTGGCATGGTGTTCCAGAATTTCCAATTGTTTCCGCATCTGACGGTCCGGCAGAACGTGATGGAGGGTTTGCTGACCGTACTGAAGTGGGACGAGCAGAGGGCGCGCTTACGGGCGGACGAATTGCTCGAGAAAGTTGGCATTGCGCAAAAGGCGGACGCATGGCCTTCGACGCTGTCCGGTGGGCAGCAACAGCGGGTCGCCATTGCACGCGCGCTGGCACCCTCACCGGAGGTATTGTTGTGCGACGAGCCGACATCGGCGCTCGACCCTGGCCTCGCAGCGGAGGTGGTGGATGTTCTGAAGCAACTGGCCACAGAAGGCATGACGATGTTGATGGCGACGCATGACCTGCGGCTTGCCGCGACGATTGCGCGAGACGTGGTGTTTCTGAGCAATGGTGTGGTGGTAGAAGCGGGTCCGTCGAGGGACATATTCATGCGGCCGGGCGAACGGGAGACGGAGCGTTTTGTGTCGACGCTGACGCACAGCTTGCCGGACGAATGGACAGCGCAGGGAGGCTGACGGGGGGGCAAAACCAGAACGAGAACGCCCGAATCAGCCACCGGTAAAAAATAAGCGGGGCGCCGAAGCGCCCCAAAAAATACGACAGCACGAAACCGGCAACGACCGGTTTGCTGGCAGACCTTTCCGGCGAGCGCGCAGTGCGAGTCGGGAGGTATGACTGCTTTGTCACTGAGGTGGAATGTGCGAGGAGACAGATTCCAGATGCACCACTACCGCGGCTGTGCGGGGGACCCGCTTATGAGCTAGCGGTGTAAAGCCGCTTTCTTTTGCCTACTTTTCTTTGCGGTAGGCAAAGAAAAGTAGGTGCCGCCCCGCACAGGGGCAACACTAATAGACCACGAACAAAGCAAGGAAAGGCCAAAGGCTAAACACCAAAGGCCAGAACCGATAAATCAAACCACCACCCGCTCCACATCATCCCTCAACGCAACATCAAAAAACCGCCCTTGTGCCTCAGCACCAGCCCTCACATAAGCCCGATTAACCCCACTAATCACAGCCCGAATCGAAGCCGTCACAAGGTTGGCATCGATGCCAACTCCAAAAGCACTCCCAACCACATCAGCCCCCGCCATCTCTGCGACAGCCACAGCACGAGCATCGGCACCCTGAGTCAAAGCCCGCTCCTCATAGTGCTGAATCCGCACAGGCACACCAATCGCGTGCATCAACGCATCAAGCGGCCCATTCCCTTCGCCATTCAGCACGCGCCGCGAGCCATTGATCTCGACGGTGAGCTTGATATGCTCCCGCCCATCGTGCTCAGACAGACTATGCCCAACATAGTGAATCGGCGCAGAACTACGCACATACTCCTGCTGGAACAATTCCCAGATCTGCGAGGGTGTAACTTCCTGACCGCTATCATCGGTAAACCGCTGCACAGCAGAGCTAAAATCGACCTGCAAGCGCCGCGGCAGCACCACCCCATAGCTCTGCTCGAGCAAGTAGGCAATCCCGCCCTTACCGGACTGACTATTCACGCGAATCACCGAATCATAGGTGCGACCGAGATCGCTCGGATCGATCGGCATATACGGCACTTCCCACATCGCATCCGCTTTCTGCACAGCAAAACCCTTCTTGATCGCATCCTGATGCGAACCGGAGAACGCGGTGAACACGAGATCGCCGACATACGGATGACGCGGATGCACCGGCAACTGCGTGCATTCCTCGGCGGTACGCGCGACTTCATTGATATTCGAAAAGTCGAGTTCAGGATCGATGCCCTGCGTGTAGAGATTCAACGCCAGCGTCACGAGATCGACATTGCCGGTGCGCTCGCCGTTGCCGAACAAACAGCCTTCGATCCGATCCGCTCCAGCCATCACAGCCAGCTCCGCGGCAGCCACCGCGGTACCCCGATCGTTATGCGGATGCACCGAAACGATCAACGAATCGCGACGCGCAAGATTGCGGTGCATCCATTCGATCTGGTCGGCGTAGACATTCGGCGTCGCCATTTCCACGGTAGCGGGCAGGTTGACGATCGCTTTGTGGTCGGGCGTCGGCTGCCAGATATCGAACACCGCGTCGCACACTTCCTTGGCGAATTCGAGTTCGGTGCCGCTGAACACTTCCGGACTGTATTGCAGCGTGAAGTGGGTTTCCGGCGCGGCATCGGCGAGACGCTTCATGGTGCGCGCCGCATTCTGTGCGAGTTCTTTCACGCCGCTCTTGTCGAGGCCGAATACGATACGGCGGAATTCGGGCGCGGTGGCGTTGTACAGATGGACGATGGCGCGCGGTACACCGCGCAAGGATTCGAAGGTGCGTTCGATCAGGTCGTCGCGGGCTTGCGTCAATACTTCGATCGTAACGTCGTCGGGGATATGACCGCCTTCGATCAACTCGCGGACGAAATTGAAGTCGGTTTGCGACGCAGACGGAAACGCGACTTCGATTTGCTTGAAGCCGATCTGCACCAGCGTCTTGAACATGCGCATCTTGCGTTGCGCGTTCATCGGCTCGAACAGCGCCTGATTGCCGTCACGCAGATCGGTACTCATCCAGATCGGCGCACGCGTAATGCTGCGCGACGGCCACTGGCGGTCCGTCAAGTTGATGGGCTTGAACGAGCGATATTTGGTAGCAGGGTTTTTCAACATTTTCATCATCCTTGGGATCGATCAACCTGGGTGTCGACCGGACGACGAACAGACAAAAGCATGGCCGCCGGTCGGAAACCGGGGCTGGGTCAGTTACTGGGGAATTGAGCGGTGCTTCGGGTGTTTCAGATGGAAGCGCGCAGCAGCAGACCTAGCCCGGTAGAGCGGGCTAGTAGTAGCGATAGGGTGGTCTGGGCGCGGTACATAGTGGGCAATAAGAACATACTATTGAGATCGCGTCAAGCGGAGCGCGCCTAGGCGTGGGCCGGCCGGAGGGGCTTATGGAGCCGGGGCCGCTCTGAAACCCGAGCGCGGCAAGCCCGTCACCTGGGCTTCACGAAACGCAAGGTCATGCGGTCCGATTCGCCGATCGCTGCATATTTCGCCCGGTCGACGTCATGGCCTTTATACGTGGGCGGCAGCGACCATACGCCATTCGGATAATTTTTCGTGTCGCGCGGATTGCTGTTCACCTCGCTTTGGGCGGCCAGTTCGAACCCTGCCGCGCGGGCGTGCTCGATGACATAGGCTTCGGTCACATAGCCGCTGTCGATGGTCTGTTGCAGGGAGGTGCCCGGCGCCGCGCGATGTTCTTCGACACCGAGAATGCCGCCCGGTTTAAGTGCCGTGTAGAAGGCGCGCAGGTTCGCGTCGATCTCGCCGTCCTTGATCCAGTTGTGGATATTGCGGAACGTCAGCACCTCGTCGACGCTGCCATTGGCCGGAAAACCACTGAACTGGCCGGCGCGCAGCGTGCCGACCACCACATTGCCGTAGATGGCGGGCGCGTTCGCCAACTTTTGGGCGAAAAAGGCCCGGCCGGCCTGTTCTTCGGCCGCCGATGCGGCGTCCGGGCTGTCGTATTGGGCTTCGTACAGTTTGCCGTGGTCGTGCAAATAGGGCGCGAGTATTTCCGTGTACCAGCCTCCGCCCGGCGCGATCTCCAGTACGGTTTGCGACGACGCCACTTCGAAGAATTGCAGCGTTTCTTTCGGATGGCGGTAGATATCGCGCGCACGGTTCCTGTCGCTGCGCTGTGGCCCGGAGATTGCCGCATCGAGCGCGGCGGAATCGGCCGCCGTGGAAGAGTTCGACGTGGCCGGGGCGGCGCAGGCGGCCAGCAATAGCGCTGCGCTCAGGGTTGCGAGTGTGGCGCGCAGTGTGCGAGCCTGGGGCGTGGGGTAGAGGTTCATGGGCTCATTATCGGGTGCGATCCGCCCGGAAAGAAATCGCCAATCGGCATAACGATATGCGCTGACGCTATTTGCCGCGACCGCATCGCCCGCCCCACGCCTGTTCCACACCCGCCCCACGCCCGGTTCAGATTCCGAACACAATCCGCAACGTATCGTTTTCCACGATCACAGAGACGCCGATCATCAGCAGGATCAGCGGCAGCAATGCGGTACCGTAGCGCCGGATCGGCGCGCCCAGCAGTGGATGCTCCACCAGCCAGACCGCGCCCGCGCACCAGATGCCGATCATGACGACGAAGATCAGCGAGATGAACATGCCCTCGCTATGCGAATGACTTGCGTACAACGGCACATAGACGGCGACATTGTCAGAGCCGTTGGCGAGCGCGACGCAAGCCACGGTCCACCATGACGAGCCGGCGCCGGACGAAGCTGCCTTGGTCGAAGTAGTCGGTCTGGCCGGTGCATTCGTGCGCGCGACGGTGCGCGCCTCGATCTCGCGATCCGCGTTGCCGGGCCGAAAGCGCGTCCAGGCTTTGCTCACTCCCACGCCGATCGGCAAGATGCCGAGCAGGCCGACGTAGCCGGTGGGTAACCGTTCCAGCAGCGCGGCAAACAGCATCGCCCCCGCAATCAGGGCGAGCGAACCGGCGAACTGGCCGGTGATCACGCGTCGCCGCTGGCCGCCTGCTTCCGCAAGGAAAGCGAGCAGCACGAAAAGGTTGTCGATATTGGTGGCGGCATAGGCCGCCACCGAGAGCAGGGCAAGGCTGAGCATGCGGGAAAGGGAAGCGGGTCAATCACGGTGGAAAAACGGATCTGCACCCGCGAAGCAGCTTCAGCCGGAGAAACAGCGAAAACAACAGCGCGCCGCGGGCACGGGGCCGGTCAACACGATGCCGATGCCGGGCGTTGTGGTCAAGCCGTCTCTTTGTCCGGCGCGATGTGTGCGTCTTGGGCTCGATGCGTCTGCGTACTGTGCCGTGTCGCGCCTGAGCCGTTTTCATGGCTGGAGGAATGCCGGCCCGTCAGCCCGTAAGCTACAATTGCCGACGGCTTGAAAAACGGAACATCAATGAAGATTCGGATTATCTCTATCGCTTGCATGACGACCGCTGCCGCTTTGCTGGCGGCCTGCACGGCCGTCTACAAGAACTCGGATGCATGCGAGCAGTTGATGCGAAGCAAGCTGGCTGAATCGTCGCCGGATACACTCAAGGTCAGCCACAAGGGCGTCGGCATCGATGGTTCGCGGGTGGTTGTCGAAGGATCGATCGAGCATGTGGTGACGGCCTCCGAGGTTGCGGCTTCGGCGGCCGCTTCCGCCGCACAGGCGGCGAAGGCGCCGCGTCCGGCCTCCGGTGCGCACGGGGCGTCCGCCGTTTCGGTGGTTTCCGCGGCCTCAGGCGCTGTGGCTGCGTCGAGCGCGATGGCTGGCGTGGCTTCGGACGCTATGGCCGCTTCGAGCGCCGTCGTGACCTCGGTGAAGCCGGTGAAGCCGAAAAAGACCACCACGGCCGCGGCCGCCGAATGCACGTTCCACGGCTCGACACTGGCCTTGTTCAGCTGGTTGGCGCCGGCAAAGCTGGCCTCGCCGCCTGATCCGGCCAGCGAAGCCACCGAGTAACAAGGCAATTGCGGTCCGGCCGGTCCGGGTACTTCATGCTGTGCACAACGCGTAAGGTCCGATTCCGATTCCGCTGGCGCCGGACGAGTGTCGATGCGTCCCTCAGGCCATCCTCTGGGCCAACCCTCAAGCTCCGGCCAACCGTCAAGCCCCCCGCCAACCCTCAAGCCCCCGGCCAACCGTCAAGCCCCCGGCCAACCGTCAAGCCGCCCCATTCATGAGGCGGCTTTCGTTTTGTCCAGCAGTTTCAGCACACTTTCGCCGAATGCCTGCGGCCGCCCTTCAAAGCAGCGCTGTACGGCGTGTGTATCGATCAGGCGCTGCCGCAATGCAGTGCGCTCGTCGTGCTGGTCGATCATGCGCACGGCCGTGGCGATGTAAGCCTCGACGCTGTCCGTGACGGTCCACGACGGCATGCCCACGCGCTCGAACAGCGCGCCGTCGATCTGCTCGAATACCTCGGGCCCGCGTTTGCATACGCCCGGTAAGCCGAGCGTCAAAGCATCGACGATACCGTTGGTGTTGCCGAACGGAAACGGGCTGAGGAACAGGTCGGATTGATTGACGCGCGCCAGATATTCAGCGTAGCCATGAAAGTCATGTACGACGGCACCTGGCACCGCTCGCACGACGACGTTGCGCAGATGATGGAACTGCAGACCTGAGGGCACGCCCGTCATGAAGTGAAACTCGACGGGCGTCACGGCGCGCGTACCGATCTCACGGCACGCGTCGAGAAAGCCGGGATTGAGCTTCATCGCGCTGGCCGTGACAACGACTTGCAGTGTCTCGCGCGACGGCGGAATCCGCGCGACGATGTCCGGCAGCGCGACGGACGGCCGATACGGCTGTCCGTCTTTAGGCAGCTTCATCAACTGTTCGCTGAAGCAGGCAGGGTCGCCGACATAATCCTCTTCGACGCTGATGTAGTCGATCTTGTCGGAGTGCGTGGTGGCCGGATGGCCGAGCGCGGCGATCTGCAATGGCGCAATGCGCAGATTGGACATGAATACCGTCAGCACGAACATGCCGACGCTCGGCATATACAGCACGTCCGGTTGTTCGGCCTCGGCAAAGTCGCGAATCGTCTTCAGGCATTCGCCGATGTATTCCGGCTCCTTCAGTTCGATGAAGCGGTCGAAGATTTTCCGTCCCGCTTCGTCGACAGCGTAATCGAAGCCGAAGCCCACCACCTCGAAATGTTCGCGCGCGGCTTCGAGCGTACGCGAGTGCGTGCGGTAGATCGAATGCGCGCCGGTGAACCACTCGAGCATGACTAGCATCACGGGCTTCCTGCCGCGCCGCGATTTGCCCTTGGCGGGCGTGCGTTTCGGTGCGGGCAGCTTGGGCAGGTCGGTGAGGCCGAGTTGCGCGAGCTTGCGGCGCACCAGCACATTGATGTCCTGTTTGATCGCATGGCGCCGCGGCGTATCGGCATAGCTGCAGAACATATAGGCGTTGTGCAGCACGGCGGAGGGCAGGTCGTCGAGGTCGTCGATTTGCTGCAGTTTGCCCGGCAGCCACTCCAGCAGCGCCTCGCGCTTCAGATGCGCGCTCGGGGTGCCCTTGGAGACCGGCGCCAATAAAACGAGCGCGAGTGAGGCCGCGAGGGTTTTGTCGTAGGCCCAGAGGGCGGCAAAGTCGAGTTCCAGTTCGGACTCGGTCGAATAGAGCACGCATAGCTTCTCAATGAAGCTGTCGCCCGGCAGAAACTGGGCGTTCGCCGGGCCACGAGGATTCAGGTAACGGGCGACGTGGTCCGCATTGCCTGACGCGGTGGCCGAGAACAGCAGGCCAATCCATTCGTGCAGCGTGAGCAGTAATTTAAAGCACGCGGGTGGCAACTGAAAGTCCGGGTCGGCGAACAGCGTTGACACCGCGCTCGTCAGACGCGTGCAGAAACGTTGACGTTGCTCTTCGGGAGACAGGTCGATCAGACCCGAGGCCTGGAAACTTTCATCCAGCTCGCCGCGCGTTTGCTGGAGGCGTGCGAGCAGGGTGACGAGCTGGAGCGAGGCCTGAACATGCTGTTGCGTGTAGACGAGTTGCTCGAAATGGTCGAGTGAAAAAGTGGTTTCCATCGTTTGACTAATATTAGCTATGCAGGACTAACGATATTGAGATGGCGTTAGCCAGAAACGATGATTATTGCAGTCGGGGCGTATCAATTAAGTCGTGGATGATGATTGCGGAATTTTCCGCGCGCGAAAATCCGATTTGATATCAAGCACTCAGAACGCGTAATACGGACCCGGGCCGGCCGAGGTGGCGCGCGACGCGATCGCCGTATAGACCCGCCGTCCAAAAAAGAACGGCAGCCCCCAGCCGAAGCTATTGCTGGCGATTCCAGCCAGATTGTTGAACGCGTTATTCGCGGATGCAAACAGCGCCCTCGAATTGCCGATCGCAAACGACACGGTATGTGACGCGCCATCGGTACCCATGATCGAGGCGCTTGCGGTTTGCGTCGAGCCCGGGCAATACCAGTAGCCGCACTGCGGCAACTGGGTATTGCGCAAGAAGAGTGCGTTCGAGCCGCTGTCGATGTAGCTCAGCGCATACGTCTGTCCGGCGCTGCTGGTCGCTACGTAACCCGTCTGCGGATTGGCCGTGAGCACACTTGCACCGCCGAGCGTGTTGTTCGCCTGGGTGCCGATGCCGAAAATCATCGAACCCGATACGTTGGCCGCGCCCGCGTCGGCGATTGCCGGCAGGTCGATCACCACGCCGTTGTTGTCGAGCGGGAATTGGCTCACTGGATTGGTGACCTGTTGCGCGAGCGCTTGCGTAGTCGCGACGCAGGCGCCACTGCTGTCGCAGCTGTAATACCACCGGGGCAAAGCGGTATTGACGCAGCCGCTGCCGCAGTCGGCCGCAAATAGGCCGACGCCGAGAATACCGTTGGCGCGCAGGCTCGCGACGCTCAGCATCGACGGGCCGGAACCGGCGCAGCCGCTGGGCACCGTGGGCAGCGCGGGGTCGGCGATCAACTGGATCGGAATCGAGGCGGCCAGTTGACCGGCCATGCGCACGTCCGCGCTGCGCACCGAGCCCCACGCATAGCCGCCGCCGAATACCGCGCACTCACCGCTCAAGCCGCCGCCCGAACTCAGCGCTGCGAGCGGGAGGCTGGCCGGCAGTGCGGAGGCGAGGATCCGCAAGCCCTGCGAGCCGGTGTCGACCTGAATATTGTCGATCGTCGCGCAGTTGCTGGTGCCGGGCTGGCAGACGGTGACGCTGGTCGTCAGCATATTGCGCGTCAGACCCGGCGCCGTAGTGACTGCGATCGGCTGAACGTTTGGCGTGTTCGACTGCGGCACGTTCGTGCCCGTGCCGGCATTGGGCGCCGCGGACGGTGCACTGGCGCCTGACGAGGCGCCTGACGGGGCGGCGGCCGGGCTGCTGGCCGGGCTGGCTGCCCCTGCCTGTGACGAGTCGGTACTGCTGCTGCCGCCGCCACCGCCGCAACCGGCGAGCGCCGCGCTGAGGAGCAGCAGGGCGTGGAGATGAGAAGAGGTATTCATGATTTTCCGGCAGTCGAATCGTCGAAGCGTTTTCTTGATTGCGTGCGATGCGGCGCAAACTCAGCGCAAATCGCTGGCGGCGACGCCGGGCGGCAAGGCCGCCGGCAGCCACGCGCGACCCACATAGCCACGCATCGGACCGCCGGATTCCACGATCACGTCGGGGCGCACCACCCGCGACGCGTGCAGATTGCCGTCCGGCGCCAACCCGGCGGCGCCCGTGCGGTAGGAGCCGGCGTACGGCCCCAGCAACGCGCGCAGATCCGGCATGGTCGGGCCTTGCCACGTGTAGGCGATGATCTGGCCAGTACTGGTGGCGTACTCGTTGATGGTGGTATTGCCCGCATCGGTCAGCGTGCGCAGGCGTAAGGCGCCGTTCAGCAAGGTTTGCGGCGCGGCACCGGTCGAGTCCGTCGGGATGGGCATCGTGCCGCCCAATTCGGCGCGCGCGCCTGTGCCGAAACACAGCAGGGCAGCCATCACGGTGCGAATGGCGAAGGCCGGTGAAAAACAGGGAATTCGCATGGCAACCTGCCTCGCTATTGGAGAGCCCGAAACACTGGGACCGTTCAAGTCTTATTGAGATGTCCAATTCAAGATAACACTCAGGTTTCCTGATCGTTATCAGAAGCACGATGCGGCGCGGCGGTTGATCTCAAAAATAGGATGTGAAAAGCGCGAAAAGTGTCTTTTAAAACAAAGGTCTGACAATAAAGTAGGGCACTTCCTACAAGTGCTTGAGAAGTGTTGTGAACTGTTAAATTCGCGCCTGGAGGGGTGGGTCGCCACCGCCCGGTGGGGCGATTTTCGTTAGCCGCAGGCTTGCGCCGCGCAGCGATCCACCGGTATCCGGGCCGTTCGCCGCGAGGTGGGATGTGCCGGCGGCGTGCTGCCTATTTCGTGAGCAAACCCCGGTTTTTGCACATGTCTCGCCGGGATCGGTAAAATGTTGGGTTGATCCACGGAAACTTGCCGTGGCGTAGCGGAAGGATTCCTCGAACATGACTGATCTTCGTCTTACCAAGCGGTTTGCAGTAATGCTGATGGCAGGCGGTCTGGTCGCCGGCTGCGGCACCTCGTCGCCGACCAAAATCGACTACAAAAGCGACTCCAAGTCGAAGCAAGTGTCACTTGCCGTACCGCCGAACATGATCGATGAGACGTCCGATCAGCGTTCGTTGCCCCCGCAAGGCGGCGAAACCTCGCTGTCCACGCTCAAGCAGGTCCAGGCGCAAGCCCCCGCTGCCAACACCCTGACGGTCGTGCCGCCGGTGAAGGGCATGCACATCCAGCGTGACGGCACCGAAAGCTGGCTCGTGATCGACAACAAGGCGCCCGACCAGGCCTGGGCGCAAATCCGCCGTTTCTGGCAGGAACAAGGCTTCCTGCTGGTGGTCGACCAGCGCGACAAAGGCGTGATGGAAACGGACTGGAACGAAACCCACGCGCAGATCAACGACGGCCTGATCCGCAACACGCTGTCCAAGGCAATGGGCAACAGCTATGTGAGTTCCGAGCGCAACAAGTACCGTACGCGTCTCGAAGCAGCGCCGAACGGCGGCACCTATGTGTTCATCAGCCAGAAGGGCATGCGCGAGGCGATCACCGGCACTAACAACGATTCGACCAAGTGGGAAGCCAAGCCGAACGATCCAGGGCTCGAACAGGAATATCTGAAACGGCTGATGGCGGCGCTGGCGCTGGCCGATTCGCGTGCGAAGCCGGCCGATACGCAAAGCGCCGATCTCTCGCCGGCGGGGGCGCAAGCTGCGCCGAACGCGGCTACGGCTGGTGCGAAGTCGGCGGCTGCGGCCAATGCGGCGCAGAACGTCGCGTTGTCGGCACAACAGCCAATGCCGGACGACTCGGGCAACAACACGTCGGCACAGTTCTCGTCCACCGAGCTGACGCTCGGCGAGCCGTATGACCGTGCGTGGCTGCGTGTGGGCCTTGCGCTCGACCGCAGCAACTTCACGGTTGACGATCGCGATGCAAGCCGCGGTTTGTACTTCGTGCGCTACGTCGATCCGAAGGATCTGAGCTCGGCGGAACAGGGCTTCTGGAGCCAGGTGTTCCACGGCAAGAAGGAAAAGGTCGCCAAGCAGTATCTCGTGAACGTCCGCGCGGTAACGCCTGACCAGACCCGCGTGGCCGTGGTCGACAGCAAGGGCGCGATCGATGAAAGTCCGCAGGCCAAGCAGATCATGAGCCTGATGGTCGACCAGTTGCACTGACCGATTCGTAGCAAGCAGCGAACGCTGTCAGAAAACCCGCCCGGTGCGTAGCCCGGGCGGGTTTTTTTATGACCGCGCAGCCTCTTGTCCCGCAAGCCGTTCAGACGCCCTGATGACGCGCACGTGTTTTGCTTCTTGTCTGAAACACCGGTATGAACCGGCGCTCAACGGGGAGATGGCTATGTTCGACGTGATTCCTTACTGGATGTGGGCAGCGAGCCTGCTCATCCTGGCGCTTGTGTGCGGGGCCGCGCTGGCGCCGCGCGAGACGCGGCGGCCAATGGGTCTGCGGGTCAGGCATAGGGCGTCGCATCGCACGAAATGGCCGGCGCCGTGATGGTCGGCCCGCTTCAAACGTATGAAGCGGGCTCGCGCGGCCGCCACTGTGCGGCCGCATGTAACGTGACGTTACCCCGGTGACGTAACTCGCAAAACCCCTCCCGCCAATCCTTTCCCATCCCTTTCGGCGCAAAAATTAACAATAATAATCAATAGATTGCGGGCGATTTCTCGTGAAACTGCGTAACTGGCACGCAATCTGCTCTTAAAGACTCATGGGGCCGGATTCGTAACATTCGACATGAATGACGTGAGTCAGCGGCGAGTTGCGAAACAGCGAGCCCCGGACCTTTTCAGCACCGGCGAACGAACCGGTGCTTAGCCCGATGATGGCCGGCGCGCGTGGCGCGCGGCCTCGGTGGCCCCGTCGCCTATCCTCGTAGGGCGACGGTTTCGCCCGCACTCCAACGGAGTGCGGGCTATTTTTTTGGGTCGTTGAAATGAGATGCCAGGCTGCCGGGGCGGCGAACGGCGCGGCACGGGGCGGGACGGGAAAGCGGCGACGCCAGGGCAGGCGTCGCGCGAGGCGGTTTTCAGGTGTCGGCGCGGCGCGCTCCGGTCCAGGGCAGACGCTTGATTACACCCGTGGCGAGCGCGGTACCGACGAGGATTACGCCGCAGCCTTCCAGCATGCCCAGCGACACGGTTTCGCCAAGAAACAGCGTACCCCACAGAATGCCGAACACCGGAATCACGAAGGTCACGGTAATCGTGCGTGCCGGCCCGACCACCGAGATCAGATGGAAGAACAGCATGTAAGCGACACCGGTACACGCGACACCCAGCGCAATGACCGCGCCCCATGCGTGCAGCGAGATCGGTGCGGCCGGCCAGTAGATGACGGCGAGCGGCAGCAGCACGATGGTGGCGCCGGTCATCGTGCCGGTCGCGACGGTCAACGCGTCGACGCCGGTCAGGTGGCGCTTCGTGAAATTGGCGGCGATGCCGTACAGCAGGGTGGCGCCGAGTGCCGCGGCGGCCGCGAGCGCGGTGCTCAGCGGAGTGGCGGCCGAGCCGTTCGGTGCGGCGATCTGATCCCACACCAGCATCAGGACGCCGAGAAAGCCGATCACGAGCCCGGCGGTGCGCAGCGCGCTCAGGCGATCGCGCAGCCATAGAAAGCCGACGAGTGCGCCCCACAGCGGTGTCGTCGCATTGATCACGGACGTCACGCCCGCCGACAGCGTCAGCTCGGCATACGCGAACAGGCAGAACGGCGCCGCCGAATTCAGAATGCCAACCACCAACAGCGGGAAGGCGTGACGGCGCAGGATCGTTGCGGACTGCTGCAGCGGCCGCCGCGCGACCAGCACGATGGCGAGGAAGACCGCGCCGATGCCGACCCGCAACGCCATCAGCGGCGCGACGCCGAAGTCAGTCACGCCGACGCGGATAAAGAGGAACGATGCGCCCCATAGGGCGGCGAGGATCAGCAACTGGAGCAGGTTTCTGGTATTCATTATCGTGGCGTCGCGCGCGGTAGAGTCGAGACGCATGGACATCGTAGCAGCGCGATTGCGCAAAACGTTTCAGGCTGGAGTGAAACAGCAAGATGCGGGGAGAGGCCGGCGTCGGGCTATCGTGATGCTAAGCGCGAACGAGCCGGCCGCAAAACGAGCAATTCTCACGCTGATGTGAGAAAAATTGCGATGAGAGAGGGATGAAAGAGAAGGCGCCGCCAACCCTGCCGCGGTTGGCGCCCTTTGAGCATGAGTTATTTTGCGGCCGCGCAGATGCTGCGGCGAGCTCCGCAAACGGATCCCGCCGCGCGCGGCGGCAACCACCCATGCTGCCTCGCGCGGCTCGAATGCCTGCCTCAGTGCGGAATCATCCCTTGCAGGAAGTTCTGCTGCACCCACACCAGCACGCCGAGAATGACCGTCAACAGAATCGAATGCTTGAAGGTCTTGGCGAACACCACGCCCTCCTTGCCTTTGAGTTCGGTCGTCGCCACGCCGGTCGAGATGTTTTGCGGCGAGATCATCTTGCCCATCACGCCGCCCGACGAATTGGTCGCCGCCATCAGGATCGGGTTCAGGTTCAGTTGATGGGCCGCTACCACCTGCAGGTTGCCGAACAACGCGTTGCCCGACGTGTCGCTGCCGGACAGGAACACGGCCACCCAGCCGAGGAACGCCGATATCAGCGGGAAGAACGGTCCGACCGACGCCGCCCCAAGCCCGAGCGTGTAGGTGAGCCCCGAGTAGTTCATCAGATAGGCGAGCGCGACGATGGTCGCCACGGTCAGAATCGCGATGCGTGTCTGGACCCAGGTGTCGACAATGGCCTTGCCAAATTCACCGATCCCGAGACCCGTCACGAGCGACGTGATGATGGCGGCGACCAGAATCGCCGTGCCGGTGGCCAGCGGCTGGAAGTCCCAGATCGCGCCGTACGGTGTGTTGTACAGGGTGATGTACACCGCCTTGTCGAGGGCCGGCCACGGAACCTTGACGTCGCCGATCAGGAAGATCTTGGCGATGGTCCAGACGATCACCACCGCCGAGACGATGATCCACGGATACCAGCCCTGGCCGCCGCTGATCTTGCCGCGCACCTCGCCCACGCGATCGATGTTGATCGCGAACTTCGGATCGACGGCGGGCTTCCATACGCGCAGGAACGCGATCGTCAGGATCAGCGAAACCAACGACGACAGCACGTCGGTCAGACTGTAGTTGACGTAATTCGCCGTGATGAACTGGGTCAGCGCGAAGCTTGCACCCGACACCAGCAGCACCGGCCAGACGCGCAGCATGTTGCGAAAGCCGGCATAAACGCCGATCACGTAGAACGGCAGCAGCAACGCGAAAAACGGCAACTGCCGTCCGACCATCTTGGCGAGCGAGTCTGCCGGCAGGTGAGTAACCGCGCCGAGCACTGTGATCGGGACACCGAGCGCGCCGAACGCGACCGGCGCCGTATTGAAGATCAGCGTGAAGGTGAGTGCTTCGAGTGTGGGGAAACCCAGCAGGATCAGCAGCGAACTGGTGATCGCGACCGGCGTGCCGAATCCGGAAATCCCTTCGAATAGCGCGCCGAAAGAAAAGCCGATCACCACCAGCACGACGCGGCGGTCGTTCGGCAGGTTATCGATCATCCACATGCGAAAGGCGGCGAAGCGGCCCGAGCGCTGCGAGATGTTGTAGAGCAGGATCGCGGTGAACACGATCCACATGACGGGCCAGCACGCAAACACCGCGCCGTTGGCCACTGAGGCGGCCGCGAGTCCGACCGGGAACTGCCAGACGAAGATCGCCACGATCAGCCCGACGATCAGGCCCGCGAGCGACGCCTGCCAGGCCGGCCGACGGGCCCAGCCGAGCAACAGCAACACGACGATGATCGGCAAGGCCGCGACGAGGAACGACAGCAATAGCGAATTGCCGACTGGAGTGAGTAGTTGGTGAAACATCACGTCTCCTTCGTTGTTGTTCGAAATCGACGCGGACTACGCATTGCGGGGCGCGTCGCTCTGGCAGGACGGATGGGCGCCGGCGGCGCATACAGGACGCGCCGGGTCGCTTATTTAAACAAGTACTGCGTGTGGCTTTCCCAAGCATAGAGCCCGGTTGGGAAGCGTCAAGAAGGGTAAGTACGGGCGAACGAGAGACGGCCGCGCCGGGGGCCTGTGAGCGGGGATCGTTGCGGCGCGACGAACGCGAGACGGAGGAGCTTCAGTGCCAGTGGCCGTGTCCGCCGCCCCAATAGCCATGTCCGCCACCCCAGTAGCCATGGCCGCCGCCCCAATAGCCGCCAAAGCCTACGCCGATCGAGACTGACGGGCCGTACCAGCCGGGGTAGCCGTAATAAGCGGGATACACCGGCGGATAGTAGGCGGGATAGGCGGGGTAGGCCGGCGCCACGTAGACGGGCGGGGCGGCAGCAACGGTATAAGCCGGCGGCGGATTTTGCTGCGCGTTTTGCGCCTGCTGGGCTTGCTGCTGCGCCGACGATTGCTGCGTCAGTTGTGCCGCCTGTGGATCAGGCGGGCCGACCTGCACGTCCTGTTGCGTTGTAGTGGCGGGGACCGTGGCGTAATACGGATAGTAGCCACCCGGATAGTAACCGTATGGGTAGTAGCAGCCGGACAGCGTCAGCACGCTGACTGCTGCGCTGAGCGCGAGCCTGGTGTGTGAAATACAGGAGAAACGGCGCGGCAGTGGCTGGCCGATCATGCCAGGCGTGGTGATGTTGCGGGACTTCATGACGCGCTCCTGTTGCAAACCGACGCCGCCATGCGGGGCGTATTGCCTTGAGCTTACGCCCCCGTCGCGTTCGCAGGATTGCAAAACCGTAACGGCTTATTTCACGTCATTGCAAAAACGTTGTTCGGCGCGGCCGGCATGGCGCCGGTCGCCTTTACGATGTGCCGCGCCCGCCGGTTCGTTGCTGCGTGTAGCTTCGTTCTTCATGATGGGCTGAAACAGTTGGCCCCGTGCGCCGTCGTATCGAGAACGCCTCCTTACCGCTTATTTGCCGACCTGATTACCGATGATGCCGCCTGCCGCCGCACCACCCAGCGTCGACAGGGCATTGCCGCCGATCAGACCGCCTGCGGCGCCGCCGACACCGGCGCCGATCACCGTATCGCGTTGCCGGGTCGTCATGTTGTCGCACGCGGAAAGACTTGCGACAACAGCGACGATCGTCGCGAGCGCACCGAGTTGACGAATCGATTTCATGATGCTGACTCCGTTCATTGTGTCTGGAAGGGGTTGCCTGTAAATAGGGGTTGCCTGTAAATGGACGGATCATGCCGTCCTTACACTTGATCTTATCGCCGCAATCCGTATCCAGATGTGTGAGCTTGTCAGTGGATTGTCGGTTTCGTAATCAAATGTTTCCCTTTTGTCAGCATGCGGCGTGCCCGCCGCGCAGAAACGCAAAAGCCCGCCAGTGGCGGGCTTCGGTGCTGCAGTGCGGTGCTGCGGAAGGTCTCGATGGCGGGCGCATGCTAACGCGCCCACGATCCCACCTTACTGCCGCTGATAGATCTCAGCACCCTTCTTCATGAACTCGATCGACTTCACTTCCATGCCTTTCTTCAGCGCGTCGTCGTCGGAGAGGCCTTGTTGCGCGGCGAACTCGCGTACGTCCTGCGTAATCTTCATCGAGCAGAAGTGCGGGCCGCACATCGAACAGAAGTGCGCGACCTTGGCCGAATCCTTCGGCAGCGTTTCATCGTGGAATTCGCGCGCCTTGTCCGGGTCGAGGCCGAGATTGAACTGATCTTCCCAGCGGAATTCGAAACGTGCCTTCGACAACGCGTTGTCACGCACCTGCGCGCCGGGATGGCCCTTCGCCAGATCGGCGGCGTGCGCGGCGAGCTTGTACGTGATGATGCCGGTCTTGACGTCGTCCTTGTTCGGCAAGCCCAGGTGTTCCTTCGGCGTGACGTAGCAGAGCATCGCCGTGCCGAACCAGCCGATCATCGCTGCACCAATGCCCGACGTGATGTGGTCGTAGCCCGGTGCGATGTCCGTGGTCAACGGTCCTAGCGTGTAGAACGGTGCTTCGTCACACCATTCCAGTTGCAGGTCCATGTTTTCCTTAATCAACTGCATCGGCACGTGACCCGGGCCTTCGATCATCGTTTGCACGTCGTGCTTCCACGCGATCTGCGTGAGTTCGCCGAGCGTCTTCAGTTCGCCGAGCTGCGCTTCGTCGTTGGCGTCGTAGATCGAGCCGGGACGCAGGCCGTCGCCGAGCGAGAAGGCCACGTCATACGCCTTCATGATTTCGCAGATGTCTTCGAAGTGCTCGTACAGGAAGCTTTCCTTATGGTGCGCGAGGCACCACTTCGCCATGATCGAGCCGCCGCGCGAGACGATGCCCGTCATGCGCTTCGCCGTGAGCGGCACGTATTGCAGACGCACGCCCGCGTGAATCGTGAAGTAATCGACGCCTTGTTCGGCCTGTTCGATCAGCGTGTCGCGGAAGATTTCCCACGTCAGGTCTTCGGCCTTGCCGTTGACCTTTTCGAGCGCCTGATAGATCGGCACCGTGCCGATCGGCACCGGGCTATTGCGGATGATCCACTCGCGCGTTTCGTGAATGTGCTTGCCGGTGGACAGATCCATCACCGTGTCGCCGCCCCAGCGGATCGCCCACGTCATCTTGTCGACTTCTTCGCCGATCGAGGAGGTCACCGCCGAGTTGCCGATGTTCGCATTCACCTTCACGAGGAAGTTGCGGCCGATGATCATCGGCTCGCTTTCCGGGTGGTTGATGTTGTTCGGGATGATCGCGCGGCCGCGGGCGACTTCCTCGCGCACGAATTCCGCGGTGATTTCCTTCAGGCCGTCGGGACCGAATGCGCTCGCACCGAACGCTTGACCCGGATGCTGGCGGCCCATCATCGCGGCGAGTTTTTCGCCGTTCGGACCGCTTGTTTTCAGGCTTTCCAGATACGCGGCGCGTTGCTGGTTCTCGCGAATCGCGATGTATTCCATTTCCGGCGTGATGATGCCTTTGCGCGCGTAGTGCATCTGCGAGACGTTCTTGCCGGCGATTGCGCGGCGCGGCGTGCGGTGCAGGCCCTT
The DNA here is from genome assembly GCF_902833645.1 of Paraburkholderia fungorum. Taxonomy (GTDB): domain Bacteria; phylum Pseudomonadota; class Gammaproteobacteria; order Burkholderiales; family Burkholderiaceae; genus Paraburkholderia; species Paraburkholderia fungorum. The sequence goes on along the minus strand of NZ_CADFGE010000022.1, from coordinate 13,968 downwards.
GAAGCGCAGATCGGCAGTAGCGGTATCGGCGGCGCGCTCGCGGCTGAAGTCGCTCGACAGGCCCGTAAGCGCTTCCGTGTCGCCGCGCTCTTCGATCCACGCCTGACGCAGCGCGGGCAGGCCGGCGCGAATGTCGATCCTGGCTTCCGGATCGGAGTAGGGGCCCGACGTATCGTAGACGTAGACCGGCGGGTTCTTCTCGCCGCCAAAGCTATCCGGCGTATCCGCCTGGGAAATCTCGCGCATCGGCACGCGAATGTCGGGCCGCGAGCCGGTCACGTAGACCTTGCGCGAATTCGGCAGCGGGGCGACAGCGGCGGCGTCGACGTGGGCGTCGGCGGAAAGAAACTTCGGATTGGCGTTCATGCGTATCTCCTCTGTCGACCAGAATCGGCGCGTTATCGCCTTACTCCGGTCCCAAGCAACTTGTTGCGGTCAACGAGAGTTGGCGCTTTGGCGCCGACCCCCGGTTTCCCAGGTGTGGGGCGGCTAAGCAGGAGACGAGATGGAAGTTGTCGGATTCGCGAGAGATGAAACGGTAGACCAGCTGCGAAATCCGTACGCTTCCCTGCGCTGGCATTATCCAGATCAGGTTCAAAGGGTATTTCTCACCCACGCAACACGGACCTCCAACCTCCGTGCGACGCAGGACCCCCGCGTTAGCAGCGCACACGATACACCGCCCGGGCGTTGCTTGGCAACCCGTCTTGAAAAAGTCAGATAGCGGAGATAACACCGGTCAGCCGCGCTCTATTCTTATGGTGAAAGGGCTGCCGGGAATGATGCGGCGCAGCAGTTCTGCGTCGCGAATGCGTGTTGCCTAGAGCGTGAAGTCGTCGGCGGCTTCGGGCTGGAACAGGATTTTTTCGAGCTTCAGCACTTTCTCCGTGCCGCTCGGCGGCGTGAAGCGGATGCGTTCGCCGCGCTTGGCGCCGAGCAGTGCAAGGCCGACCGGCGAGAACACGTTCAGGCGGCCTTGAGCGAAATCCGCGTCGGGCGGATAGACCACGGTCCAGGTCATCTGCTCGCCGCTGGTTTCGTCCACCAGCGTGGCTTGCGAATTCATCGTCACGACGTTCGCGGGAATGTCGCGCGATTCGACGATCACGGCGCGCTCGAGCACGTCGTCGAGCATGTCTTGCAATTTGGCTTCGGCGCCGGGCGCGGCCGCATGCTTTTCAAGACGGGCGACGTCGAGCTCGGTGAGATAACAGGTTTTCGTCTTTTTCATGACGGGTTCTCCAATTCGATCTGCATGTAAAGGGACTGCGTGCGGATGAGATCAGCCCGGAGCCCGACAACGCGGCTCCGGTAATGGAGGGAGCTGCGTCAGATCGGGCGCCGGGCGGCGAGAAGCGGGAGCGTTCGGGACGGCTGGCCGGCGTGGGGCGTCGCGATGTCCGCGCGCGCGCAGCCGGTTGCGCGGCGGGGGCGCAAACGGGTGAGAGCACGGGAGAACGGAAAACGCATTGGGGTTGCCGGCGGATAACAAAAGGGTTGGGGTAGGACGCGCCGCAAAGAAAGCTTGATCGACGCGACCGAAAGGTGAATGTTAGCACGGGCCGCCATGTCTCTTTAAGCGCGGCCCGCAGAGGCCGTGCGGGCAAGGCGCGGCATGGCCGAATCGCATGGATCTGTTCGAGGACAGCATGAAATGGCCGGCACCGCGGGCGGCTACCCGAACTAAAATAAATATCAGAACTGGCTGTCATAAGTGGTCTCATCGTTCGACAAACGTGCAGATCCTGATGGAGCACGCCATGCGAACCGTACGAACCCGCCACGCCACCCGGCATGCCGGCCGCGATATCAACCGCGCAATCGCGCTGGCCGTCGCGCTGACGACCCTCGTTGCCAGCGGTCTGGCAACCGCAGCCGGTGCCGTATGCGCGTCGCACAGCCCGTCGCACCGCGTGGCGCTTGTGGAGCTTTACAGCAGCGAAGGCTGCAACAGCTGCCCGCCGGCCGACAACTGGTTGAGCCAATGGAAAAACAGCGGTGCGACCCAAAGCATCGTGCCGTTGGCTTTACACGTGGACTACTGGAACAGCCTCGGCTGGACCGACCGCTTTTCGCAGCATCGCTTCACCGAACGTCAGCAAACCCTGACCGATCTCGCCGGCGGCCACACGATCTATACGCCCGAGGTCTTCGTATCGGGCCGTGAATTGCGCGGCTGGTCGCAACGCGACAGTTTTCAGAGCCGCATCGAAGAGCTTGTTGCCGAACCGGCCCATGCGAATGTCGCGCTCGAACTGAAACCGCAGGCGAAGGGCGCGTTCAATGTCGACGCCCAATTCACCAGCAAGGCGGCCGACGCCAGCGGCACATTGAATGCCTACGTCGCGCTCTATCAGAACGCGTTGAACTCGCAGGTCAAAGCCGGGGAAAACAACGGCGCCACGCTGCATCACGAACGCGTCGTGCGGCAATGGATCGGCCCCGTGCCACTGGTTGCCGGCCGTGCGCAAATCCACCGCGATCTCCACATCGACGATGCCGACGCCAACGCGCCCGCCGACACCTTCGGCGTTGTCGCTTTCGTCGAAAACGCCGCGACCGGCGATGTGTTGCAGGTCGGCGAACTGGCCGCCTGCCACTGATCGCGCGCCAACCTCGCAGCGCTTCTCATTTCATCGGAGATTCTCATGGCAACGCCTCATGCTCTTAGCGACACCGCTCCGCCCGCGACGCCGAAGAGCGGCGCGATTCACCCGGTGTGGGTGCGTATCACGCATTGGCTCAACGCACTGGCGGCCATCGTGATGATGCTGTCCGGCTGGCGCATCTATGACGCGTCGCCGATCTTCAAAAGCTTCACGTTTCCCACGGCGCTCACGCTCGGCGGCTGGCTCGGCGGCGCGCTGCAATGGCACTTCGCGGCGATGTGGCTGCTGGTTTTCAACGGCCTGCTGTATCTCGCGCTGAACCTGGTCAGCGGGCGATTCGTGCGCAAGTTCCTGCCGGTTTCGCCCCGTGCCGTGTTGCACGACTTCGTTGCCGCGCTGACCGGCAAGCTTTCGCACGCCGATCTGCGCGTCTACAACGCGGTGCAGAAACTGGCCTATCTGTTTGTCGTCTGCGATCTGATCGTGCTGGTGCTCTCGGGTCTCGCGATCTGGAAGTCGGTGCAGTTTCCGCTGTTGCGCGAGTTGATGGGCGGCTACGACAACGCACGTATCGTGCACTTCTGCGCCATGTCGCTGATGGCTGCGTTCATTGCCGTGCATCTGGTGATGGTGGCGCTCGTACCGCGTTCGCTGCTGGCGATGCTGCGCGGACGCTAAGCGGTCAATCCACGGATACGCAAAGATTTAAGGATATCGAATCATGTTCAAACCTGAATCCAGAGCCGATCGAAAGCCCGCTTCGATGCCTGACGACAAGCTCGACCGCGAGTCGATCCTGATCGACGCCCGGCGCGAACTCGCGATGCCGTCGCGGCGCCTGTTCGGCAAGCGGCTACTGACGCTCGGCGGCCTGTCGATGCTGACGGGCTGCTCGCTGACCGACAACGATTCGGTCAACGCATTCCTCACGGCCGTGTCGCGTCTGAACGACCGCGCGCAGGCCGCGCTGTTCGATCCGAAGCAACTTGCGCCGACCTACACCGAAGCGCAGATCACGCGGCCGTTTCCGTTCAACGCGTTCTACGGTATCGAGGACGTGCCCGACGTCGACGCCTCCGACTACAAGCTGAAAATCAGCGGCCTCGTTACCGGTCAGCGTGTCTGGACTTTGCCTGAGTTGTACGCGCTGCCGCATGCCGAGCAGATCACGCGGCATATCTGCGTGGAAGGGTGGAGCGCGATCGGCCGCTGGGGCGGCACGCCGTTTGCCGATTTTCTGCGGCGCATCGGCGCGGACACGAGCGCGAAGTACGTGGGCTTCAAATGTGCCGACGACTACTACGAAAGCATCGACATGCCGACCGCGCTGCATCCGCAAACGCTGCTCACCTTCTCGTATGACGGCGAGCGTCTGCCCGCGAAATACGGCTTCCCGATGAAGCTGCGCATGCCGACCAAGCTCGGCTACAAGAATCCGAAGCACATCGTCGAGATGTTCGTCACCAACACGTACCCTGGCGGCTATTGGGTCGACCAAGGCTACAACTGGTTCGGAGGCTCCTGACGCGCGGGTCGGCGCGTGCCGGTCCGCACGCGCGACCCCGGGCGGCAGAAGCGTCGGAAGTACCCCGGCGTCCGCTGGACGCCGGCTTAGATTCACCATCCATAACGAAACGGAGTTTCCCATGAAAAAGTTCGCAATCGCAGCAATGGCCGTCGCCCTCCTGACCAGCGGCGGCGCCGCGTTCGCTCAGGCAAGCGGCGCGATGTCCAACGACGCCATGTCCAAGGACACCATGTCCAAGGACACCATGTCGAAAGATTCGATGTCCAAAGACCACATGAAGAAGAACACGATGAAGCACGACAAGATGAAAAAGAGCGGCGACGCGATGGGCATGAAGCACGAGGCATCGGGCGCGATGGCCAACTGAGTGTTGCCGACGATGCCGGTCGCATAGTTCGGGCGCCGGTTTCACACGCAAAACGAAAGCCGGGGATGCGTCCCCGGCTTTTCTGTTGCAAGTACGCAAAAAAGTTACGATTCTTTCAAGCGGTGCGGTGGGCGCTTACTGCATAATGCGGCGTCGCGCCCGTTATTTGGCGCGTGTTAGCCGCGGATCGACTCCTTTCGACCGCCGCGGCGTTGTGGCCCCATTGGCCATCTATCGTCTTTCCGTTCCACCGACATGTCCGCCAGCCTCGCCCGCCAGACCGCATCGCCGATGCGGTGTCCGCCATCCCGCCACCGGGTCTTCAGCGGGGGCGCAGCACCTCGAGCGGCATGGGCGGATTGAACGCATGTCGCCGCAACTCCCTAGCCGTTTTCCGCGTGGTTTTCCGATCCGTTTGCCGCAGTCCCGCAACGGACAGATCGCGCTCGCGCTCGCCGTCGTTTATCTCGTATGGGGTTCGACCTATCTCGCCGTGCACGTCGCCCTTGGTTCATTTCCGCCGTTGCTGCTCTCGGGGCTGCGCAATCTGTTTGCCGGGGTAGGGCTCTTCATTTTCGCGGTGCGCCGCAATCCGGTTTGGCCGAGCGCCGCTGAAATCCGCAATGCGGGCCTGGTCGGCACGATGCTGGTCGGTTTGTCGAGCGGCATGCTCGCCTACGGCATGCGCACCGTCGGCACCGGCACCGCGGCCGTGATGGTCGCGACGGTGCCGCTGTTCGCGACCGTGATCGCGGCGGTGGCGGGGCGCAAGATCGGCCGGGGCGAGTGGTTCGCGGTCGGCCTCGGGCTGGTGGGCATCGCGATCCTGAGTCACGGCGATAGCGCGCCGGGATCGGCGGGCGGCAGCCTCGCGATCCTGTGCGGCGCGCTGTTCTGGGCCGGCGGCGCGCACCTGGCCGGCCGGCTGAAACTGCCCTCGGACCTGTTTCTATCGACGTCGCTGCAGATCGGTCTCGGCGGCGCGATGTCGACGATGGTCGCCTGGGTGTCCGGCGAGCGGATGATGGAAGTGCATTTTCTGCCGGTGCTGGCCTTCGTCTACCTGATGCTGATCGGCACGATGGCCGCCTACGTCGCGTACGGTTTCCTGATCCGGCATACGAGTCCGATCATCGCCAGTAGCTGCATGTACGTGAACCCGGTGGTCGCCGTGGCGCTCGGCGCGTTGTTGCTCGGCGAACCGGTCACCCACTCGACGGTCATCGCGACAATCGTGATTCTGGCTAGCGTGGGGTTGTCTTTCTGGTTCGATTACCGGAAGAAGGGGCTTGCCTGAAGACAGACGGCGGGCTGTTCAGGTAGCCCGCCGCCTGTGCGCCTATGTTCAGTCTCGGCGCGCTTCGCAGCATCGGAACGCGTCGACCCTCGTCGCGTTCCACCGCGTTTCCTCGCTTCAGAGCGACGCCGCCACTTCCGCGCCTTCGCGAATCGCGCGTTTCGCGTCCAGTTCGGTTGCCACCTTTGCGCCGCCGATCACGTGATAGCGCGCAGCGTTCGCGTCATTCGAAGCTTTAACGCCGGCTCCGCTGTTGACCCCATTCGAGCCGCTTGATCCACTCGCCGTTTGAGCGGCAGTTTCCGGCACCAGCTCCCGCAAGGATTCCTGCCCCGCGCACACCACGATCGTGTCAACTTCGAGCCATTCTTCGACACCCTCGCGCGCGATCTTCAAGCCGCGTTCGCTGATTTCCAGATACGACACCCCGCCGAGCATCTTCACGCCGTTTCTTGCCAGCGTCGCGCGATGTACCCAGCCCGAGGTTTTGCCGAGCCCCATACCGAGCTTGCCCGGCTTGCGCTGCAGCAGCCAGATTTCGCGGACCGGCTGCGCGGGCGCCGGCGCTTTCAAGCCGCCGCGTTCCTGGACCGTGAGATCGACACCCCATTCGTCGAGCCAGGTATCGCGCGGCATCGGCAGAGGGTCGCCGGCGCGATGCAGCAAAAATTCGCTGACGTCGAAGCCGATCCCGCCCGCACCGATCACCGCGACACGCCGTCCCACCGGCGCGCCGCGCAATACGTCCACATAAGACAGCACGTTAGCGCCGTCGATGCCGGCAATCGCCGGGCTACGCGGCACGATGCCCGTGGCGACGATCACGTCGTCGTAGCCGCCTGCGGCAAGCAGCGCCGGATCGACGCGTGTTTCGAGCCGCACGTCGACGCGGTGCCGCTGTAACTGGCTCTGAAAATAGCGGATCGTCTCGCTGAACTCTTCCTTGCCGGGCACGCGCATCGCCAGATTGAACTGGCCGCCGATGGTAGCGCTCGCATCGAACAACGTCACGCGATGGCCGCGCGAAGCCGCAACAGTCGCGGCGGAAAGTCCCGCCGGCCCGGCGCCGACCACCGCAACCGAACGCGCTGCCTGCGGGCTCGAAACCGGCCGGTAGATCAGCTCGGTCTCGCGTCCCGCACGGGGATTCACGAGGCAAGTCGCGCGCTGGTTCTTGAACGTGTGGTCGAGGCAGGCCTGATTACAGGCGATACAGGTGTTGATTTCGTGCGCGCGTCCCTCGGCGGCCTTCACTACGAATTCGGGATCGGCGAGCAGGGGCCTTGCCATCGACACCAGATCGCCCGCCCCTTCGGCGAGCAGTGCCTCGGCGACTTCGGGCGTATTGATGCGGTTCGATACGATGACCGGCACCTTGACCGCAGCCTTCAGGCGCGCGCTCAGCGCGGCGAACGCGGCACGCGGCACCGAGGTCACGATGGTCGGCACCCGCGCTTCATGCCAGCCGATGCCCGTGTTGAACATCGTCACGCCGGCGGCTTCGAGCGCCTGGGCGACCTGCACGGTTTCTTCCCAGGTATTGCCGCCTTCGACCAGATCGATCAGCGAAAGCCGGTACACCACGATAAAACGTTCGCCGCATGCCGCGCGTACGCGCTCGACGATCTCGCGCGCGAGCCGCATACGGTTCTCGATGCTGCCGCCGTAGCGGTCGGAGCGCCGGTTCGTACGTGGACACAGGAACTGGTTGAGCAGATAGCCCTCGCTGCCCATGACCTCGATGCCGTCGTAACCGGCGCGCTGGGCAAGGCGCGCGCAGCGGGCATAGTCGCGCACGGTCCGGGCGATACCGGCTTCGGTGAGCGCGCGCGGTTTGAACTTCGAGATCGGCGATTTGAGCGCGGATGCGGACACGACAAACGGCTGGTACCCATAGCGTCCCGCATGCAGGATCTGCAATGCGATCTTGCCGCCTTCGGCATGCACGGCCTCGGTCAGCAAGCGGTGATTGCGCAAATCGAACACCGAATTCAGCGTGCCGCCGAAGGGCAGCAGCCAGCCTTGGCGGTTCGGCGAGATTCCGCCTGTAATGATCAGACCGACTCCACCCTTCGCACGCTCTCGGAAATAGGCCGCCAGCTTCGGGTAATTCCAGAAACGGTCCTCCATGCCGGTGTGCATCGAACCCATCACCACGCGGTTGCGCAAACGGGTGAAGCCGAGGTCGAGCTCGGCGAGTAAGTGTTGGTAAGACATGCAGGGACCGTGTAAGTATGGGTTGTGCGCGAACAATACACTGCCGAACACACCAACTATCCGAAGAAAAATTCTAATCCGCGTAACGCGTTGCTCCGTAAAGGATTATTCGGCCATCGGCCTCCTGTCCGGCCCTGCGGCACGTGCTTTGCTCTAGCCGGATGCACGGGCCGCGGGCTCGACACAGAGAGGTGAACACAATGAAAATGATCCGAACCATGGCGGCTGTAGTCGCTGTTACATCCATTTTGAGCGCATGCGGCGGTGGCGGCACCAGCGACGTAGGCAAGGAACTCGGGCTGACAAATCCCGAAATCCATTTCATCCATGCCATTCCCAGTGGCCCGTCGGTCGACTTTCTCGTGAACGGCTCCGCGCCGTCGGGACAGACGAACATCGGCTATAAGGGTGTCACGAACCTGACCAACATCAACACCGGTTCGACCACGGTCGCGTATGCGCCCACCGGCACGACGACCGCGTTGGCGAGCGGTAACTTCCCCGATGTGGCCAAGGGTCACGAGTACACGGTGCTGGCGTTGCCTGGCCTGGCCGCGCCGGATATCGGCCTGATCGACGATCCGTTCGACAAGGGCCTGCTGTCTAATAGCGCGCGTCTGCGTGGCTTCAATGCGTCGGCCAACGCGACCAATCTCGATCTGTATCTGGTTCAATCGACCAACACCGACATCACCAGCGTCAGCCCGACTATGGCGGGCGTGTCGTTCAAGAATGCGGTGCCGGCGAGCGGCCAGGATTCGATCTACGTGTCCGGCGGCGAGTATGTGCTGATCGCGACGGTGGCGGGCAGCAAGACGCCGATCTTCCAGTCGCCGGCCTTCTCGCTGTCGAACAACGCCGACTGGCTGGTGACGTCGGTGCCGATCGGCGGCACGTTGAGCCAGCTCGTACCGGGGCAGATCCATCTGCTGGTCGCGCAAAACGGCAATACCGGCACGCCGAGCGTCGAATTGACGAACACGCTTACGGGCCAGTAAGAGGCTAATAAAAGGCCTATAAAAAGGCCTATAAAGCCCGGCAGGCTCCCGAAGCGGCTTGCTGCATGGCATACACGGCACATGCAGCGAGCAGCAGTCCATGGGAGGTATAGCGGCGATCCACGCGAGTGGATCGCTGTTCCTGTTTACGCATCCGGCGACAAAAAAAGCCCGCCGCGGTTTCCCGCGACGGGCTATGGAGATTCGGCATCCCAGGCGCCGCGAGGCGCCGGTCATCCTTGAGTTGTCGTTAGCTTACTTCGCCTGCTCGGCTGAATTCGTGATGGCGTTGCCGCCCTTCGAAATATCCTGCCCGGCTCCCGCCATCGTGTTGCAACCCGCAAGAGCGGCCGTTCCCGCAATGAGAAGCAAAGCGATCAGTCGGTTCATGAGAGTTCTCCTTGTCGAGAATGCATCGGTTGACGTGCCCGTTCTGGAGGGCGCGCGCTAGCCCGGCTAGCTATCGTCCGACCGTGGCTCGCGCCAGTCGATCCGGTCTGATTGCATGTTAAAAAAAGGGCGTGGGCAGCGCTGTCAGTTGAGCTGCGATTTTGTTGTAGGCGCGATCCTGTGTTTGCGTCGGAGCACTCCTACACGCCCACTTCGATGCCACTAGAAGCCTTACTGGATAGGTGTTTCCGATGGCGGCGATGCAGGCGAATCCATCGACGGCGTAGCCGTGCTGACACTCGGCATCACCACATGGATGTCGGTGCCGCTCGGCACACCGCGTTGAATATCGAAGCGTCCGCCGTGCGCGGCGACCCGCTGGCGCATGCCGAGCAGTCCGTGGGTGTGGGTGCGCTTCAGATCGGCGGCCGTGACGCCGACGCCGTTGTCGGCGATATGCAGCGCCACCTGGCCGTCGCCGACCTGTAGCGCGATCGACACCTTCGACGCTCGCGCGTATTTGGCGGCGTTCGTGAGCGACTCCTGCGCGACGCGAAAGAGGGCGATTTCGGTTTGCTCGTCGAGCTGGATGTCGTCGGCCGGCAAATGCGATTCGAGCGCCCAGTTGTTGCGCTGCGCGGCTTCGTCGGCGAGCGTGCGCAGCGCGGTGACGAGGCCGAAGTTCGTCAACACGGTGGGCCGCATGTCTTCGATGATGCGCCGTTTCAGCGCAATACCCTGATCGAGATTGGCGAGCGCGCGCTTCAGTTTCTCCGCGATGTCCGGCTGGTTGTCTTTCAGTTTGCGATGGGCCCAGGCTACATCCATCTTGCTGGCGGTCAGTATCGCGCCGAGTTCGTCATGCAGTTCGCGTGCTAGCTGCGTTTTCTCGTTTTCGCTGACGGCCTGCAAGTGCCAGCCTAGCGCTTCGAGCTGACGCGTGCGTTCGTTGACGAGCTGGTCGAGTTCCTCCTGTTGCGTGATCAGTTGACGCTGCACGCGCACCTGCCTGTCCATCTGGATGCCGAGATTGCGAAACAGCAGAATGAACAGCACGATGTTCAGCGCGGACAAGCCGGCCGCGCATAGCGTGGAGATGCGCTGGTCGGCGCGGCTTGCATCGAGCGCGTGCTGTGCCCGGCGTTCCTCGTTGTCGCGCAGCAGTGTGAGCGTGCTGTCGACCAACGCGGCGTCGGCGGGATTGGCCGTGCTCGCGCTGCCGCAGGCAGACAGATCCAGCGGATGCGGTGCCGCGCGTTGCAACGCAGCGGCGCCGGCGCCGATGCGCGCGTCGATCAACGCGGCAATCTGCGTGAAGCTCGCGAGTTCGGCGCTATCCGCCTTGCCGCTGCGATAGAACTTGCCCAGTTGTTGTTCGTTCTGCCGGATCTGCCCGGCGGTCGCGCAAAAACCCTGAGCGGCCACCTCCTGCTTCGTCAGAAGAAAATCGCTTTGATGCGCGCTCAGGCGGGACAGCTGGCTCGCAAGCGTACTGAGTTGCACGGTGACGTCGCGTGCTTCGAGCGCCGTTTCGTACTCCGCGGCAATGCGCTCGCGGGCGGTTTCGAGAATCACGAGTCCCCCCACCGTGATGACAATGGCCACGGTCATCGCGATTGCCCAACTGCGGTTGCGCATCCAGCCGCTCAATCGCGCTGCGGCCGGGAGTTTCTGCATTTTCGACGCGTACGGCACCTTCGACTCCTTGGATGGGGCATCGGTCTAACGGCCATGGGGCCAGGCAAAAGAGCGCCGGCATCGCGCCGGCCTCGCTTGCCGAGCCGCAATTTCCGTGCGCCTCGTCCGATGCAATCAGCGTAACGCTGCCGTAATTCCATGTAAGCGGATTCTCACACGAAAAACGGAGCATGTCGGAATGCGCCGACTGTCGACGACCGATAGGATGAACCTGATCGTTCATTGACTGATTCTGGAGGAGGCCATCATGTTGAAATGGGCATTGTTCTTCGCCGTCGTGGCGATAATCGCCGGGCTGCTCGGTTTTACCGGCGTAGCGGCGGGCGCAGCGGCGATTGCGAAATTTCTGTTTGTCGTGTTCGTGATTCTGTGCGTGGTGTTCCTCGTTCTCGGTTTCGTGGTGACGAAGAAAATTGTCGATTAGCGCCGCTCCCGAGCGGGCCGGAGAGCGGTTCGCTTCGGGTTCGTTCCAGTTCGCCTCAGAGTCTCTTTCGCAGGCATCTACAAGGAGAATCGCCATGCTTCACTATGCCATTGTCTTTTTCGTGATTGCGATCATTGCCGCTGTGTTCGGTTTTACCGGTATCGCAGCGGGTGCGGCGGAAATTGCGAAGATCCTGTTTTACATCTTCCTTGTCGTGTTCGTGGTCACGCTGCTGCTCGGCGTATTTCGAACGTAGACGAATAGCCTTCCCTTAAACGGGCGTATCAGGCGCGATTCGTGCGGGATACGCAGTTCCCCATACCGGATAAAGGAGAACCTCAATGACGAAATCTTCTGGCGCTCAGGGCGCAGCCTCTCAATCCAGCGATCCGTTCGTGATGGACCTGAAGAAGATCCGCGAGGACGCGCGCAAGCATATGTCGGATGGCCCGGTTACGCAAAGCTACGGTGCTGACCGTGACACGGTGCTGAAACTGCTCAATGATTCGCTGGCCACTGAAATTGTCTGCGTGCTGCGTTATAAACGGCACCATTTCATGGCCAAGGGCATCAACTCCGAGGCCGTGGCGGCGGAATTCGCGGAGCATGCGGCAGAAGAGCAGGAGCACGCCGACCGTATCGCCGAGCGTATCGTGCAGTTGGGCGGCGAGCCGGATTTTGCCCCGGACGGTCTGAAGACGCGTTCGCATTCGGAGTACAAGGAAGGCGGCGATCTCACGGACATGATCCGCGAGAACCTGGTTGCCGAGCGTATCGCGATCGATACGTATCGCGAGATCGTGCGCTATCTCGGCGATAAGGACGTGACGACACGCCGTCTGTTCGAGGAAATCCTCGCGGTTGAAGAAGAGCATGCCGACGATATGGCCGACCTGCTCGAGGGCCGCGAGTAAAACGTGGTTAAGAAGCGGGCGGCGATGGTTGGTGTTGGTCGGCGCCGGAAGGTCTGAAGGTTTTCCGGCGCGGGCGCCGCCCGCGGTATTTACCGCTGCGGCTTTGCCTGTTCGGTGGAGGCATTGCCGGAGATCATTACAATGTCTGCATTGGAGCAATCCTTTAGCAGGGACACCAGACCGATGATTCGAGTTTTGATAGCTGACGACCATGCGATCGTCCGAGGCGGTTTCAGGCAGTTCGTCGCTGACGAGCCGGATATGTGCGTTGCGGCCGAGGCCGCTACCGGCGACGAAACCATCAGCCTCGTACGGCAGCAGGCGTTCGACGTAGTGTTGCTCGACATCGCGATGCCGGACAAGAACGGCATCGACACATTGCGTGTTATCAGGCAGGTGAGGCCGGAGCAGGGCGTGTTGATTCTGTCGGGCTATCCGGAGAGTCAGTATGCGATCAACCTGCTGCGCGCGGGTGCGAACGGCTACCTGAACAAGGACTGCGAGCCTGAGGAGATCGTGCGGGCGATCCGTGCGGTAGCGCGGGGGCATCGTTATCTGTCGGAGGCGGTGGCCGACACGCTGGCTGACAACCTCGACAAGCCTGCGGCGGGGCGGCCGCACGAAGCGTTATCCGAGCGAGAGTTCCAGATATTCTGCAAGCTCGCGGCGGGACAGATTCCGACCGACATTGCCGAGGAATTGCACTTGTCCGTGAAGACCGTGAGTACTTATCGGGCTCGCGTGCTGGAGAAGATGCGGTTGGCTAACAATGCCGATCTGACTTATTACGCGATCAAGAATGGTTTGATCGAATAGTGGACGATCGAGATACGCCGATGAACAGCGAATCGAACCGTGATGTTGATCCAGCCGGTCGCGCGCCGTTGCGCGTGCTGCTGATTGAGGATTCGCCGCTGATCCGCAGGAGCCTTGTGGAGGCTATCGATGCGTCGGGTTTGTTGCAGGTGGCCGCGTATGCGGATTCTGCCGATCAGGCGATTGCTTTGTTGATCGACGAAGCTTTTGATGCGGTGATTGTGGATTTGCAATTGAAGCGAGGGTCAGGGGTGCCGGTGCTTGCTTACTTGCAGCGCGAGGGGATGATCGATTCGATTTTTGCTGCCGTGTTGACGAATCATGCGTTGCCGGCTTATCGGGAGCGTTGTGAGCAGTATGGTGTTCGGCACTTTTACGACAAGTCGTTTGAGTTTGATCGGGTTGTTGATGCATTACATGAGTATGCGTTTGCGCGGGGCGCTGGATGAAGGAAGGGTTTTTTGCCTGCCCGGCAGGGGGTGCCTTCGCGGCGCTTTTTTTTGTTGGTCTGGCTCTTTGGGCTTTTCTTGATTTGTTAGTGGTCTGGTCTGGTGTTGGTCTTTTGGCCTTTCCTTGCTTTGTTATCGGTCTATTAGCGTTGCCCCTGTGCGGGGCGGCATGTGGTGGTCAAGTAATCCTGGACACTTTTTCCGCTTTCCACTTTTTCTGCATGGTGACTTCGTATTCGGCGGGCGGCATGTTGCCGGCCG
>NZ_CADFGE010000021.1 GCF_902833645.1 Paraburkholderia fungorum | reverse complement strand
ATCAACCGAAACGGGTGATCACGATCATTCGGAATCCGTGATCACGATCCGTCGGAATGCGTGATCACGTTCGCCGAAATACGCACGAAAGCGAGCGCGCGGGTCTTTTTGCGGTCCATCGGCTGTCGATTCCCTACCTGAGTCAGGAGTGTCATATCTGTGGCACTCGCAACGTGGTCGGCAGCCCGTTAATGGTCACATGTTCAGGCTGTGCTGCGCAGTGGGACCAGGATTTCAATAACGCAGCCAATCTGCTTCGTGCGATACAGAATAAAAATCAAACCGCATAGAGGTAAAAATAATCCTTTGCAGATTATGCGGGGACATGTAAGATTGTCACGAATTTTTGACAGTCGTGCTGCGCGTTTATTTGCGGTAACGCTGTGCCAATGCCGGGGCACAACAAGCCAGCACAAGCCACAACGGGACCATGCCAGGAATCCACTCACCATCGCGCTGCCCGAGCAGCCTTCTGGCACCCTGGATCCAATCCAGGACCAGCCTGACAGTGCGGGACGCAGATGCTGCCGGCAGGCACGTGGCGCCAACGCCTTCGCGGCTGGCAAACGGGTGACCGAACCATGGCGGACGACCACCTTTTCGACGAATCAGCGTACCGGTCCGAACTGGTCAACCGTGGGATACCGCCAGCGGACGCCGCGCTGACCGCAGCCAACATGGCGCGCGCACGTGCGACCCGTCCCGGATTGAAGTCATCACCTGCCGGTAGCATCGCTCTTCCGCCAAAGGGCACCGAACTCTTCGACGACTCGGCGCCCGCTCACGAGAAAGCACCTGGCAGCAAGGTTCGGCGTACGACGAGCCTCCAGAAGTCAGATCCCGGCGCGCTGACCAAGCGCCAGCGGATGCTGATAGAAGAAGCGTTGATGATCGAGGAGGAGGAAGCAGGCGTCGCCGGCGCCACAGGCTATCTGGCGCGAACACTGGCACAGGCTACGCTACCGCATTCGGATCCGAAACTACCGCTCGGACACATCTACAGCCGCGACACCGGGAAACTTACCCTTACGGTGAGTCCCACGAGCAAACGCTACGGCATCCCGTACGGCTCGGTGCCGCGCATGATCCTGGCCTGGATCTGTACCGAAGCGGTCTATACGAAGGAACGGACGTTATCGCTCGGACACAGCCAGGCGGAGTTCCTCGAGAAGGTCGGGCTTCACAGCAACGGGCGCGACATCAAGCGATTCCGCGACCAAAGCATGCGCCTCTTCAAGGCTGTGATCTCCATTGAGTACGTCGATGACCATGTCGACTCGTCGAAGCGCCTCATGATCTCGGACCAGTCCAACGTCTTCTGGCATCCGAAGTCCATGGACCATAAAGCCATCTGGGAAAGCACTCTCGAACTCTCACAACGCTTTTTCGACGAGATCCTCAGCGCCCCGGTCCCCATCAAGATGGAGGTGTGCCACGCGCTCACCAAGTCGCCGTTCGCCATGGACATCTACGCGTGGATTACCTACCGCATGTACATCCTCCGCGTCTCCGGGCGCAGCGAGGCCCTGATTCCATGGATTGCCCTGAAACAACAGTTCGGCGCCGGCTACCCCGACACGCAGCGAGGCGTGTATGACTTCAAGGCCAATTTCAAAAAGCGCTTGAGAGAAGTTCTCACGTTTTACCGCGAAGCAGACGGTCACGTGACTGTTACCACCCATCATTTGCGGCTCACCCCCTGTCCGCTCCACATCGCTCCCCGCTAGACACCTGGTCCGTGTCGGCACTCTGACCGGCCTCTGGCCGGTTTTTTTTCAGCCTGGCTCGCGTACCACACGCCACGGCGTTGTCCGCCCTGTCAACCCTGCACAACCTTGTGGATAACCGGACTTGTCCACGTGTATCCGCTCAAATCGGTCCAACGCCCTACCAGGCAAGCGAATGCCGCTGATCGGGCTGAGTTGTCCACGTGTATCCACTCAAATCACCGCGTGTATCCGCTCAAATTTGTGCGTGTATCCGCTCAAATTTTCGCCACGTGTAATCACTCAAATCCCTTGCTGGACAAGGAGTCCAGAGGAGGGCCGTGTTCCAGCAAGTAGTTGCAGGTAGCTTTTGCAGGTAGTTCTTTTTACAGGTAGATAGCGACCCTCGACGGTGGACAACGCGATGCGTTGCCCACCGCCTCCGGCCGCTCTACGACGAGATGGAGATATTTTTCGCAGACAACCCACCCAGTCGTCGCGCAACGAAACCTGGACTTGCCCCACCCGAAGCAGTCAAGCGGCCGCGAATTCCCCGTCGCTTATAGCGACTCTCCCGAGCTAGCGGCAGCTATCCGGGAAACCGACGGGCGGCTACCATGGCGGAATCGGAGACTCGGACGCAATTGAACCGCCACGCCCATGCCTACTGTTGACCATCTCGCCACGTTCCCCATTCAGGGAGCCGCTCTAACGCCACGTCTGCGTACGCTTCTCAGTCCTATAGGGCTGGATCCCCTGGAGCAGGTGGACGTCACCACCGACCTTGAATTTGACAATCACGGTCCTAACGGCGAATACGTGCACATGCTAATGGCGGTCGTCCCCGAAACGGTTGAAAGTCCCGTGCCCATTCTGAACGAGGCGGCAGGTGGCGTGGTGTCTTCCTCAGTCCCCGTTCTCGGAAACAAAGGCTTGAGCGCAGAGTTTGCGCCCAGCATGTCTGGTTACGACTACATCGTCGCGTCCTGGGGCGACGGATCGCATTACACGTATGCCCTCGCTGAAAAGGTGTGGATGGCACTCGGATTATCACCACGGTGCCTGGGTAACGAACAGCAACGCATCGTCTACGATGACCTGGGCATCCCCGAGTTCGCCGTTGCAGAGGGCGAGATTGCTCGCGAATACCATTACAAGTCATCTCGAAACGTTACGTGGCGGATGTCTAATGCTCACCTCCGAAAATATCTTTGGATGCGTGGTGCGAGAGGTGTTCGAAGTTTCTACTATCAAGCAAGCCTTCCAGACTCGCCGGAACTTAGGCATTTTATGGGCGGCCAGAGGCATATCGACCTCAAATCTGATTTGGGCTGGTATCAAATTGATATCCAGGAGCAAAGAGGTCGCCTGTTGCTTCAGGTTTGGGCGTCGGTTGACGCTGTCTCATGCGAGATGTGTCCTGAGCGCTCAGCGGACAATATCGTATGGTTCGGCGTTGAAGGCCCCGTCACTCATGCCAGTGCTAATGCGGATCGAGACCATCATGTCATTTACCTGGATGATCGATTCCTTGATCGATACGAGCAAAGCAGTTTCTACGACACCACACCCGTGTTCGCTCACGGACAGTGGCTTTGCAGTCCGTCGTACCGCGGGCAATGGAGCTTCTCGGATTGCAGGCGCATCGGGCGAAACCTGATACGTGTGCGGCTGAGAGAGCTGTATAAGCCGAAGCCTGAACAGGAAATCCTTCATGCGCATTCGTTTGCGCTCGACCAGGTGCTGGCGGCTCAGTTCGATCCGAACGAAGAGCACATAGCAGCCAAAACCCAGCGGTTTGTGTTCGCGCTTTTGACGTTAGGCGACAATCTTTCTCGACTAGGAGCTATCGTTGGTGAGGACAAGTCAGTCGAAGAACTTGTCGGTTTCTCGGCCACCGAAATCAGGGATAACGGGTGGCTTCACTATCCGAAACTCAGCCGCCTAGCGCAGGTTGCACCGCTGTCGATGTCTGAGCAAGAGTTCCTGGGTCGGTGCAAAAGCCTTCACGAAATCTGGCAGAAGCTTCCGAACGGTTTTCTGAAACGCATCCTCCAGGCGGCTGGATGCCCGAAAGGCGAGACCGACAAACTCGGAAGCGTAAAGCTCCTCCAGGCCCTTCTCAACGTCGCCGAGAAGCTGGATGTGCAAGATGAGGATGCGAATGCGTTCAATAGCTCTGATGTGCCTGAAGGGTGGAACGAGCCGAACGAGAGATTGTCCGCTTTGTTCGTGGCCTACGATTTACGAATCGCGGATGCACACGAAACTTTCGCACTCGCTCTGCCGCGTCTGCAGGATTTGGGCTTCGACACTGCAAGCCTTCAACAAGGATACGGACGCGCAATTGATTTTGTAATGGACAAAGTCATTGAAGCGTTTGAAAACATTAATGGCCCGCTAAGTCGCATCCTCGCCCGTTGAACCAAGCTAGCGGTCACGAGTGCGAGAAGCGGAGGATCACGCGGGATGACGTGCAGCTATTCCCTCATGACCGGTTTCCCTCGGACTGCGGCCGCGGCGATCCGCCCGCGCGCACCTTGTCAATGGCCGCCTCTGCCGCCTTCTCATAGCTTCGAAACAGATCCGGAAAAAGAGCCAGTTGCTGCTCAAGTATGTCATACAACGACAGGCCGCAACCGCGGTTCGCTCGATGGTCGCCAGAGCCTGCTAAGGACCATTTGTACGTCATGTTTTGCTGTTCCTGTTATGCGTGTCTAACGTGTCGCATCGCGTCTATCCCAGTACCACCAGAACAGGTAATCTTCGACGGCGCATCGTGCGGCAACACAAAACAGATCAACGCTTTCGGCTTCACTTCCAGAATCTGGTAGCGGCGGCCCGTGCGCGTAACCAGCTCGTACGCATCGCTGCGCGCACTTCATCAACACTGAATCCATCCTCAACGACGACTGCCGTGTCTGGCGTATGCATGTCGGACCTCGAAGGAGTGACAGCACTGGTTTTTCATATCGGTCGTGCCTTACGGCCACGTCGGGCGCGTCGGGTACCGAGATTAAAAAATGTTGGCGATTAAACCCTCGCCACCGGTTCGAACTTCATTTCCTGCTACCCGACGGATGCCCGTCGGTTGTTGATTCAACGTGCGCTCTCCACGACCAGGTCTATCGCGACTGCACCGACTGGCCCTTCCTCCGCGCTAAGGGGCCGATCAGCAGCGGCCCGCAGGTCGCGCCGACCACGATGCCAACGGCAAGTCCCACGAGGAATACCGTTGCCCAGGTGCCATCTGTCCCGTGTTCTGCGATCCATGCCTGCGTCGCCTCGCTGCGTAGATCCTCGTACCAGAGATACAGCACATACGCGATCACAGCGACCATCGTCCATTGCCCGGCGCGCGATCGACGCCAGCGCGTTACCACAGCTTTCATCCAGACTCCCGTAAAGAGGTTTCACATTGAACTGGCGGCCCCCCTCGTAAACCGGTGTCGCGAGCCTGTCGCCGCGCGGCACCAGCCGCACATGCACGCTGTACAAGCCGTGAATTGCGCGGTGGAATAGGGCGTGCACAACTGCGACGCAACACCTCGTCGTCTGCCACCACCAGCAGCCGCTTGCGAGTCCGCGAAAACGCCGTGTACACGATCCCGCGATGCATGAAGCCCGCGTGACCGTCCGTGCAGATGAAGATGACCTCGCGGTACTCCGAGCCCTGCGCCGCGTGCACCGTCAGGGCATAAGCGAGAACTAGCGCATCAAGGTTTGTGCCGGGATAGCGGATCTCGCGCCCGTCATCAAGCGTAACCACCAGGTACGACACCGAATGGCCCGTCGCGTCCAGGTGACACCCGGCCAGCGTGCCCGTGTCGCCATTCACCACCTGCTCATAGCGCATCTGGCCATTCGCTTCTTCTCCCTGCTCAAGACGCAGGTTCTGCCTGATCATCAGGCGATCGCCGAGCCTCAGGCTAGTACCGGGGACGCGCCGGCCCTGCGCATTCAGTTGCTCGCGCAGCGCGTCGTTCAGATAGGTCACGTTCCAGCCCGGCACCTTCACGTCGCCGCGCCGCGCGCCCATCAACAAGCCTACGTGCTCGATGCCGCTGCGTCTGACCGCGCGCAGATACGCGCCTATCACCTTGCCGATGCCAGCGACGTCGGTCGCCGGCAGTCCGTGCGAAAACCTTACATCCGGGCGGTCTACGCAATCGCATTTGCCGGCCCGCGCCTGGCGCACGACCTCGAGAATTCCGCCATCGTTGCGATGCGTTATCGAAAGTTGCTGGTGATCCGCATCCAGCTCCAGCAGGTCAACAAGCATTTGTCCCGGTCCGACCGATGCCAACTGGTCCGTGTCGCCCAACAGGACTATGTGCGACCCGGCCGGCAGCGCGTCGAACAGCGCACGCGTTAGAGCGAGGTCATTCATGGACGTTTCGTCTGCGATCACTACGTCCGCAGGCAGCGGGTTCTCCTCATTGTGAGCGAAGCCGTCGGCTTCCACCCCGAGGGTCGCGTGTACCGTGGCCGACGACATCCCCAGGCGCTGCACCCGAGCGCCCAGTACTTTCGCCGCCTTGCCCGTTGGGGCACAGAACACAATTCGGAGCCCCGCGCCGAGGGAACACACGACCTGCACCAATACTTCGATCATCGCGGTTTTGCCGCACCCGGGGCCGCCTGTAAGCGTGTGCACAGAGCACGTCGACGTCAGCATGCTGATCATCGCCTCGCGCTGGCTGTCGTCGAGTCTGAACGATTCACCCATGCTCCACTCGGCCATGCGCACTTCACGCTCCAGTTTCTCCCGTGGGGCCTCAGTGATGGGCGCCGAGGCTACTGCGAGGCGCCGGCCCAGATGCTCCGCCAGCGCCAGTTCACAGTTGTACAGCCAGAGCGGGTAATAGCGGCCTTCAGTTACCGCGATTGGCTCGCCCAGCTCGACCGCGGCACGTAGCGCAACATCAAACGCCACCGCCGCATCGTATTGCGTGATGCGGCGGGCGACTTCGTCAGCCATCAGAAAGGTGTGGCCGGCGCGCTCACAGCCTTCACGTACCGCGTGAGTTGCGAGAGCCGCCAGACGGAAGACGTGGTCGGGTGGAAATGACAGTTGGCGGCCGATCGCGTCTGCCGAAGTAAACCCGTAACCGTCGAGTGAGCGGACGGCCTCGTACGGATTTCTGGAAATGCGTTCCCAGGCAGCTACCACCGGGTCCGCCTGCGCCCCGACACGCTCGAATACCCAGCCCGCAAGACGGCGCAGGAGGTAGTCGTGCACGCCGCTGGTCCCGAGGCGCAACGAGAGGTTCCGGTAAATCGCAATTTCTGGACCCTCGTCGTCAGACATGCGCACCGGACGCTTGGTCACGACGCTGAAGTCGATCGCATGAGGATTCGATACCAGCTGCTCGCGCAGCGCATCCAGCCCGCCGGGCAGCGCGCGCGCCCACTCAATCAGCTTCGCCGCAGTCCTCTCGCCACAGCCGGCAAAGTTTCTGCGCAGATGCCGGCGCAATGCCCCTTCGTCCTGAGGCACCTCCAGCACCGCCGCGCGAACCTCGAGCTGCCGCCCGTACCGGGCATGCTCGCGCACCCATCCGGCCAGCCGGTAATCGTTGCCCTCACGCAGACCGAGCAGGGTCTCGCCAACACAAGTCAGGAATGAGCCATCGGCGATACGGACACTCGCGCGTGCCCACTTGCCGTTATAGACGGTGAGGGTGGAGAGCCGACCGACGATTTCATCCATGGCTGAGCTTGCGTCGCGCGAAAGAACGGGGCGAACAACAGAATAAATTCAAAACCAGCTTGTGGTTAATAATACCTTCAGGAGAGTCCGAGATTTATTTTTTGCCCACACATTTCTGTCGCTAGGTCAACCCATTGGGGAGGCCTTACTTTTTACTGACGAAATGGGGAGGAAAGATGAATCCAGCCTGTACTTCCGCAGAGCAGGGCAGTGGCGGGGCACAGGAAACAAACCTTTCCATGTGGACCCGCGTGAGCAAGGCAGCACCACCACCCGCGGATGCCGCCTCGCGAGCAGATCCGGGCGGTATTACGGTGGCCCTGCGGCAGCTGGCGTACCTCGCAAGCGCGGAATTTGGCCCGATCGGTATCGGTTGGGGTTATGACCTCGAGGAGGATGTGTTGCGCGAAGGTGCGCCCATTGTGGTTGCTGGGCAAGTGGTTGGTCGTGAGCTCATGCATACGGCCCGGATCCGCTTCTGGCATCGACGCAGCGACCACCCGCAAGAGAAGGTGGAATTCACTGCGCGTGCTCATGCCATGTTCGTCTCCTCGACGAACGCGGGTCCGATGACAGATCCCGATGCCCCTGCCCGGACGGAGTTGCAGGCGTTCGCGGTCTGTATGTCGAAGATTGGATTCAACGTCGCGGGCATTACTGCTCCTGCGCAGCAAGCAGCCACGTCAGTGCAGACGAGGCTCACGCCGTTAGCAGAAGCGGGGGGCACAAGCGGTGGCAGTTTGGCGGTCGGTTCCATTCCCGCCAACGAACGCGACATCCTGGACAACAAGGTAAAGGGACTCGCTGTCGTCGACGACCCGGAAAACATCCGCCGTGCCAGAGAGATGGTTTCGTCAATTCTCCAGCACCCATTGGCTATCGCGGAGTTTCAGGAAAAAGCTAACCAACGCATCGAAGAGATCGAACGCAGCAGCACGCGTTCGGCCCACTTCTGACCCACAGCCCGTGTGACTTCGTCGCACGGGCTTTTTTCTATCCTGGAACGAAATGCACTTCAGGCCAGTCACCACCCGCACCACCCGACAGGTCAAGAAAGGCTCCTCTCATGAGGTCGCGCCTTTCGACATCCGCCTCATCTACCGGAAGGCCTTTGACCTCGGGCTAGGTGGGCCTGTCGACACCGCGAGTGCACTGTCGCTGGGCCTGGGCGCCACGCTGTCCTCACCGTTTTTCGCTGGCAGCGTTCCCGCCCTCGTGCCGTTCGGTGCGGCGCTGGCCGGCTCCACGCACCTCGCGCGGCGCATCCTGAACCCGTGGAAGCGACACTTCCACCTGAACAGCTCGATCGACGTTCGCTCGTCGCCCGCGCCCGTGCACGGCACAAGCGGGCTGATGGTTGGCTACGCCACCGACACTGGCGAGCCCATCATCATCGACGACGACAACCTCTTTCGCCACGTCTGGATCGTTGGCCAGTCAGGCGTCGGCAAAACCGTCGCTGGCTCGCTGATGATGTTTCAGCAGATCCAGCGGGGAGGAGGGGTGCTCTTCGTCGACGGCAAGCTCGATGAGGACAACATCCTCACTCTGTATCAGTTCTGCAAGTGGGCCGGGCGTGCACACGAATTCTTCGTTCTTAACCCGGGCAACCCTGCACTTTCGAACACCTACAACCCGATCCTCGAGGGTGATCCGGATGAAGTCGCCGCGCGCCTGCTATCGCTGATCCCGTCCACCGAATCCAGCGCCGGCGCTGACTACTACAAGCAGTCGTCCAACCAGGCCCTTGTCACGATCATCAGTGCCTGCCAGAAGACGGGCCTTGCCTACAACTTCTATGACCTTGCGGTTCTGCTGAACAACGCACGTGCGCTCGAAGAACTGCAGGCGACGCTCGTCAACCGGTTCCCGCGCTCTGATGAGGCCCGTAACCTCCGCCTCTTCCTCGACAACTACCGGCACCCGTCAAACGATCCGAAGAATCCGCTTCGCGGCCAGATCGACGTGAAGAAGATGAAGGATGTCCTGGGTGGCATGGTTGGACGCCTGTTCACATTCGGCACCAACCAGTTCGGCGAGGTGATGAACACCTACAAGCCGGACGTGCGCCTCTATGAAGCGATCAAGGGCAACAAGATTGTCTACGTTGCACTGCCTACGATGGGCAAGGACGTCGCCGCGTCGAACTTCGGCAAGATGGTGCTGGGCGATTTTCGTACCGCAGTGTCGTGGCTGCAGGCGAACCGTGCAGACCGGCCGAAAATCCCGTACATGTGCTTCTTCGACGAAGCCGGCTCGTACGTTAACGAATCGTGGGCCCGAATTTTTGAACAGGCACGATCCGCAGGCATTTTTCTCTGTCCGGCGGTGCAAACCGAGTCGAATTTCAAGGCCATCAGCGAAGATTTCGCTGAAATGGTCACCGGCAACACCACTACCAAACTGTTCTTCCGTATCGGGTCGCAGACGACTGCCGAGTCGGCAGCGGACCTGATCGGCAAGCACCTCACTGTCAGGCGATCGATGACCGCGTCTGATAGTGCCTCGAAGTCGCAGGACGCCCTGCGCGCTGCACCCGGTGCAACTACGGGCGATTCCAGCGGTGAGAGCTACGCCGAGCGCGAGGAAGAAGTCCATCGCGTGACGCCTGACCAGCTCAAGGCACTCGACAAGGGCGAGGGCGTCATGTTGTACGAGGGCAAGCACGTGTACAACCTGCGCATTCCGCTCGTGAGTATCACTCCCGAAATGAAGCAGAAGATTGGTCCGATCCGGATCAACAAACCACGTTTCTACAAACGGGAAGGCTTCAACTATAGCGATCCGGACAAGCTGGATCGCTTCCTCTCGACAACACATAGCAATAGCGGAGATGGCAATGGCCACGCCACAGCCTGAGGGAGTATTCGATGCATATGGGGAAAGTCTGGGCGATCGTGGTGATCGTTGGGATATTGATGGTTTTGATACCACCGATACGGCACGTCGTCTCGCATTTCTTGACCGCCTTCGTCAGTCCCGCGATCCGGGTGATCTTGAGGGGGATGATCCTCTGGATCTGGGCATTCTTGAAAGGTATCATGCGCCACCACCTCGTCTTGATCCGAAATTTGCTGATGCCCCGCCAGGCACTCTTCAAGACGCTGGACACGTCGGAAAGCGACGACGAGTAGCCGAGCGGCTCGACTACATCACGCAGGAGGACTTCGAGGAAGGTGCAGAAAGAGACGCTTTCAAGCTGATCTACGGCTTTGCCGTCGCGCTCTTTGGCACCAACGCCACGCCCGAGTCGCGCGCGCAGGCGATCGAATTCTTCTTTTGCGATTCACCTGATCACTTCAGCTTCCAGGAAGCAGCGATGGCGATCTCACCGACAATTCGCACGGACGTTGTGCTGCTGCGTTTCCAGTACGAGTTCTGGCGCCGCTACGATATATTTGCCGAGCCCTTTCCGTTTATCAGCTCATTGCCGGTTCCGCCGCGCGTGGTCAACGCCGCGGCGTTCGCCGGCAGCGATATCGGCATGCTCGCGGCACGCAACATGTGGCTGCAGCCAGGGATCCACATCAATACCCTGATTGCCGAGATAGGCGATGAGCTCGACATGCGCACCGAAGCGGAGCTCGAAAGGATCCTCAATGTCATCAATCAGATGACCGACGCGTACCTCTTTTCCCGCAAGGGCGACAGCCTTTATGTGACGCTACGCAATCCGGAGCTCGAACAGGAAGAGTGGGCCGCGAAACACCGGGTCGACAGTTCCCGCTCGAAAATCTGGTGGACGAGGCTTTTCTGAGCCTGCAGCGCGCCTCCGGAGGTCACACTGCCACTTAATTTTCGCCACGCATCTCCATCACTTTGACTACGCCCAGCATGGGAAATGGAGATCGTGATGCAGCAGCTTTTGTGTTTTGCCGCTGGGTTGAACCAGCTGGCAAAACGGGTGTACGATTGGGTCATGAAGAAATTCATCGCCACCAATGGACGCGAAGTGCTCAAGGCAGTGACCCCCTCGGGCGTCACGGTCAGCATGGACACGTCGGTACCGCTCGAGGCGCTCGAGGCTATGCAGAAGAAGCTCCAGGCAGATCTCTCTGTCGACGAGCATGCTGCGACTGGCCATCGCCGTCCTGTCAAAAAGCCCCACCAGAAATAGCCTCCCGGAGAACCTCATGCCTACCTCGCAATTTGTGCGAGGCCAGGTGCTGAAGTGTCTTTTCCCGTACGATAACGCCTCTGATCGACCCGGTCCCCACCCTCACTACTGCCTTTATGTGCAGGACGTCGAGGTGCAGGACAAGCGGTTCGTGATGGTCTGCTACGGAACATCCCGTCTTGATCCCGCGTTGCTGCGTGCGCACTCAGGAATGATCCTGAGCGTACGTTCACCCATGATCAAAGGCGAGATGCCTGGCGATGTAACCCATTTCGTGGCGGATCACGTTGCATTGCTTCCGTGCAACGATGACTGGATCTATGGCAGTTTCGATGCTCGACTTGACTTTGTGAAGGAGAGCAGCAGGACGAAGACACCGGAGCACCGGCGCCTCTATGATGCGTTTGTAGCTTTCGAACGCGTGATGAAACGTGCAGCATCCGACGGCATGAGTCTCCTCATTGCCAACGGCACCGTGGGCTTACCCCCACATATAACGCTTCGCTAACCCAACACGCCCTGTGCAGCATTGCTGCCCAGGGCGTTTTTCGTGCGTGACCCAAAAACAAACTGCAAGTTCGCAGCCTGATGTTCCACCGCAGCCCTTCACATGGACGGAGCTCCGCTATCCGCGTGCGGCGGTCGTCACATATTTCGTGTGCAGCGACCGAACTCGACGGTTGTGTACTTAGGAGTCCTTATGCAATTTGTCATAATAAAAGTTATCGAACTCGGTGGTACGTTTGGGACTGGTTCATCTAAAGTACCTGGCGGATGGTTCTGACCGCAACGGTGTCTTGATCAATGGTATCTTCGGCGTTGTGCATGCCACCGCGCGTGATGGGCGGGTTAGCGCCGCATCAATTGGCCTCTTTTAGGTGGTGAACCGGGCGCCACGAACATTTCGACAGATAGTTAGTCTTACTGTGTCATTTATTTTTCAGGCTACTGCGTTAATGAATGGTGCAAGCGTTGCGTGAGCCGTAGTCCAAGCAAGATACGCAAGGTAGTGATGGAATCAGGAACGTGGCGTTGTGCGCGCTGGACTGCCGCGTGCGATGTAATCCGCGGGAAGCGCAGGCAGCGCGCGTTCAACGAAGTTTTTTTTATCGCCGGTACCTGATCCCATCCTGAGTCTCCGGGCCATCAGAAACCCATATGCGGCGATACTCAGTGTGGCGTGGTGGTGAAAGCCGCGCCAGCCGCGACCTTCGTAGTGACCTAGTCCGAACTCCTGCTTTAGATCCTGATAGTCGCGTTCAATACGCCAACGCATCTTGGTCACGAATACGAGTTGTTCAAGTGTCGCCTCGACGGGAGCCGTACTGAGAAAGTATTTGAGCGGCTCCGTATCTCCATCGGGCCATTCAACGAGTAACCACTCTTCGGCGCGCTGGGTACTGCTCCAATAGTCGCGATGCGCGGGACGAACCCGCACGGCGGCAAAGCGTGAGGAGAGTGCCGCGTTGCTGCCTTCTCGCCAGGTGACGGTTTGCCAGGCGTTCGCGGGTAATTGCATGGCCAGCGCCTTGACCGCTTGTGGTTCGCGCCCGGGCGCACGACGCAGCAGCGTAGGCGGCTTGCCGCGCCCACTCCACGGCTTGGGCGGCAGCGGTGCCGTACCCGTTGCCCACACTGAGGTTCCCGGGCGAATCCCCACGGCGTATAACAAGCCCAACTCGCTTACGCCATCCCGAAAGGCCGTCTCATCACCATATCCCGCGTCGGCCAGCACGATGCCCGGCACAATCCCGGATGCAATCGCTTCGCGCAGTTGGGCCAACGCAATCTGTGGTTTGGTTGCGAAGGACTTATCGTCGGGAATGCCCGCACGACGGGCACGTTCCCGATCGTCAATCCATTCCTTGGGAACGTACAGCTGCCAGGCGATCGGCAGGCTGCCGCGTTGCGTCGCGATCGATAAACTCACTGCGACCTGACAGTTGTCCTGTTTGCCGAGCTGGCCACAATACTGGCGTGCGACTCCTACCGAGTGGCGCCCTTTCTTCGGGAAACCTGTGTCGTCAATAATCCAGTAGTAGCCGGCTTCTTCAGCCGCATACGCGCCTAGCGCGGGCATCACCCATTCGCGCACCCGCTGCATGATCGCCTTGTCGGACCACTCTGCCTTGGCAACAAAATGGTGAAGCGACTGATGCTTCGCGCTCGCGTGAAGCGGATCAATATGCGCGGCCATTGGCTCGACGCTCTTTCGTGAAAGCGGCAGCACCAGGCCAGAACAGTAGCCTTTAAGGCCGGCGTGGCGATCCGCATGCCCTAGTTCTTGTGCCAGATGGTTGAGATACACTTCAAACTCGTCGATATCTTCTGTCATTGCGATCGCCCGTAGTCTCTATTAGTTCATACTACCAGGCATCGCAGTTTATTGACACAGTAAGATTAGTGGTCTCCCTCCGAACAGTACTTCTGCATTGAAGCAGAGTGGCGGCCATTCTCTCGCATTTGCCGGATAGGCATGCGCGCGTCATCCAGAACGCGTACGCGGCGCCACACACGGGGGCGCAAGAGCGCGAGCGGGCGGCGTAACTGCCCACGGACCGCTATGACAAATTTGGGCCGGGTACGATACAGTGTCCCCACTCTACAAATACAGCTAAGAACGGACCATGCTTAGAGAAATCCAGTGGGGACGTGGCCTAATGCGACTCTGGGCCGTGATCACGGTGCTTTGGCTCGCAGCTTCAATCTACTCAACGGTGATTCCCCACTACGTCACCGAAGCTCCTCCGGGACCGCCGAGCGCGGCTGAATTACAGAAGAGCGTGCAGGACCAACTGGACTGCCGTGGATACGATGACGACAAGAATACCGACAAGCCTTGGTTGCACTGGAAGTGCGCCAAACCTGTGGGTCAAGATTCCCTCTTGGACATCAGCGTCCAAGATGCCAACGACGGCACATTAACGATCAATGATTCGGACGGGGAGCAGGTTATCGGCGTACCCAAGAACGCCAGCGCGAAGCAGATAGCGGACAAGCTTCATCGGCACTTTGCGGAAGAAGCCTCCAAGCGATTTTACAAACCCGTGCCGCGCGATGCGCTGCTTGTGCTTGGCCCTCCCGTGATACTGCTTCTTTTCGGTTTGGCAGGTTCATGGGTGCTGCGCGGTTTCGCTAAACGGTAGAATCAGCAAATCATCATCTGTCTGGAGAAACGAATGCTTGAATGGCTATTCGCGTCGATACCGTACAGGTAATCCGAGCACGTACCTGCGGTCAGTTGCAGCTATCCCGAGCACGAAATTGCGTCGATTGCAATTCCGCCCGGTTTCGAGCATAAATAACCACAGTCACAAACAGAAAATCCATATGGGATTCCTCAGCAAGCTGTTCGGAAAAAGCGAACAACCGACGCAATCACGCAATAAAGCTGATCGCCGGACAAATCTAGAAAAAATCGTCGACAACATCACCCCTGCCTCCATGAACGAGGACGTCAAGATGTTTGCCAATCCGGAGAAGGTCCCATACGCGCAGGCTATGACCGTCCTGTTGTTTTCCCGAGTGTTCACGAGGGATCTTCGGGATTTTTTTGAAGAACTACCCGAGCCATTCAAAACCAACTGGCCGTTTCCCCACGATCGTGTTTTCGCGGAGGTTGCGGCATTCTATTACTTTGTGCTCTTGCACGATTGCAGCCCAGAGCCATCAGAAGAAGATGATTGGAATGCGAGGGATGAAGACGAGAAACTAGACGATGGTCCAAGTGATCCATATTGCGATAGCTTGAATACGTCCCTGTACATTTGCAGCCGTTCCGTCTATTCCTTCATGGATAAGGCTATTCATGAACATTACGTAATCAATCGTGCCAATTCATATCTTCCGCTTCATCGGGGCAAGAATAGAGGCGCGGTAGAGAAGCTTGTTGAGCACATCATGGATGTCTGGAACCCGAACCCGGAAGGTACGTCCCTCTTTGATTTACCCTCGGCCATCGGCGAGCTCCAACTATACGGCTTTGTTATCAAAATGCCATTAGACGACGTGATCGCTGCGTGTAGAGGGCTCTACGAGGAAAAGACGAGAGACCCGAAAGCGTTCTGAGGCCGTTCACAAATTGCGAACGCCTCCGGCGCTTACGGACGATCGGGTCACCACAACGAGATCTAACGACGTATGTTTGCTTCCGTCGACCCCGTGCCGTAAGGCTCAGCGCAGTCGGTGCGTCGCGACCGTTCAGCCGGTACCGCGCTATCGCGTTTAGGCATCCATTCGCCGGTAACAGCAAGCGCTGGCACTATTTCATTCGAGTGCGGAGCAGGTCCGCCAACTCCCCCAATGCGTGCGTGATCTCGCCACACATATCGGCAAATTGTGTCGAGTAGCTTTGCTCACTGCTGCGTGGTTCCAAAATCTTATGATCTGCGTCGATCCGGAGCTTTGCCAGCTTGCGAAGGCACGCCGTGTACACACCGGGAGCCCCAATTTTCTTCTCTATAAGTTCAAACAACTGCAGCGTACTCAAAGGACGTCCGGTCTCAGCGTGAGTGAGATCCGCGCCCGACACGCTGAAATTGCTGACGAGGGCCGATTTGAGCTTTGGCTGGTCCACGTTGTCCGGGCCTAAAACCTTATACAACTCACTCGCCGCGTCGCAGTACGATTTGTACGTTTGTTCGACGGGCATCCGGAGGTGCCTGTTCTCAAGCCTCTTGAAAAACGGCGTGGAACCGGCTGCAGCGTTCACCTGTTCGACTGCCGTCAGCAAGGCGGAAAAAGGATCGTGATAATCAACGAACTCGCCATCATAGGTACGGCTTATGAAGGTGCGGAAGTGTGTATCGGACTTTTCGAACTCGGGGCTCTCAAGCTCGTGGGCGTGCCAATACCGTTGTTCCGGCGCGCGCATGTCGGAAAGGTCCTTGTAGATCGCAGTTACGGCAACGTGGCCCGATCGGAGTCGGCGCTTGCCATACCGAACGTAGAGATAGCGATCATCTGGCGCGTTCGACAGGGAGGATATTTCCCCCCCGGCCAGTGAGTCATTAGTCTCGTACATTTCAGGATGATCCAGGTATCGGGAAAGGACCTCTTCGGAAAAGTAAGCGAGGCCGATTTGATGTGCACCAAGATGCATTCGCTCCGTGAATTCCGGCAAACCCTGCTTCGCCAAATCCGACAGGAAATACGCTCGCTTCAACGCCTCTGTCGAAGGGAAAAAAATGTGAGTTGTCACCGGCTCGGGGTCAAAATCGACCCCAGGGTTGTCAAGATCGAACTTGAATTGGTACAACTTCACATTCATGTTCATGGTCCCGTACCCCGCATCGGCTAACTCCTCAAATGTAGTCAGCACCAAGCCATGATCTAGGGCAAGCTCCCGCGCTACGTCCAGTGCGCTGGTCCCGCAGAAGCTGCGGAACCAGCCGGAAACTGTGGCTGACAGTACTTGTTCTGCTTGGGCGTTTGGGAGCATGTGAAGTGAACCCGCGAAGTTCGAATTGCCCCATTATCCAATGACTGGGGCCTAGTCGCTGAGACTGGGGAACCTGACTATGTTCACTGTGGGGCAATTAGTCGAATCTCTGGGGCACGACGACGTGGATGTTCGTTGGTCAGATATTCCGCTGCGGTTCCCCGTACAATCGTTCACTTGCCCATCCACACGTCCGCTGAAGGATCCGTCGCATGAGCACGACCGTGCCCACCATCACGCGCCTGTCTGACCTGTTACCCCCCGACGAGATCGAGCGCCTCGACAAGGCGCCGCTGCAACCCAATGGAACTCGTCACCCCACTTGGTTCGCCCTACACTCGCCGGAACCGCGACCGGTGGACAACTTGGTTCGCACGTCGGTGCCGGCTATCGCGCAGGAAACCGGCGGCGAAACGTGGTTGAAGGATCTCGTCACGCGTCTGCTCGACTTCGAGGACGACAGCGGTAGCTCGTCAGCCTTGGCGGAAATCCGCGCGTACGGCGGCCTACTTGAAGCCGGGTTCCAGGTCGCACCCATCAAGCGGAAAAACACGTCCACGCCCGACTTCACCGTCGACGCCGGCGACGGCCCGGTGACCGTGGAGGTGTTCTCGAAGCACCAAGACAAGGAACAGGACAGGCTCGTGGCCGCCGCCCACACGCCGGACGGTGAGCACCCGTATGGGATCGAACGCTCGCAGATGACGGTGGGCGACAGGACGGTCCGCACGTCGGTGACCGAGTTGACGCCAGCCGGCCGCCCGGACCCGACCAAGCCGAACGACAGTGTGCAGGCCAATCTCATCAGCCGGGTTTGCTCCATGAAAGGCGACGAGA
Source organism: Paraburkholderia fungorum (assembly GCF_902833645.1). Taxonomy (GTDB): domain Bacteria; phylum Pseudomonadota; class Gammaproteobacteria; order Burkholderiales; family Burkholderiaceae; genus Paraburkholderia; species Paraburkholderia fungorum. Next base: position 108,561 of record NZ_CADFGE010000021.1, on the reverse strand, counting down.
GCCAGGTGGACCCCGAGCGGCCGTGCGTGCTCATCGCCGACTTTACCCACTTCGGCGGTCCCGTCGCCGCGCAACTGCTCGACCCGCACCAGACGTCGCCCCTCATCCGCGGGCACTTGGGTCTGTGCAGCGGTGGGATGTGGTACGGGGTCTACGGGTGGAAGGAAGCGCCGGTGTTCGAGGAGCGGCCGGCCGCACCGAAGCGCATGGGCCACGACGGCCGATTCCGCCGCGTCGAGAAGAAGAGCCGCCTGTCGGCCGTTCTGTTCGTGTTTCACGAGGATGTCGTGCTGCTCGAAAACCCGTGGGCGACCCGGCCCCTACCGCCGCTAGCGCGATTCGCGTTCAGCCGCTACCCGTATTTCAACCTGCCGTACTCGATCGCAGATTGGCACCCAGGCAACACCCAGTCGATCGTCGAGGCCCAGCGCAGCATGATCGAAGCGTTCGACGCCTGACACCACAAGACAATCCAGCAGCCATCAAAGCGGAGGCACGATGCAAGCCGAAGTCCGACGTATCGAGCTATCTGAGGCCGCTCTGCAGGCGCTGAATCCGCATCAGCGGTACGTCTTCGCTTTGGTTGGCCATGTCTTCAACGAACTCATGCTCTTGCAGAAATGGGCGCACCTAAGCCGCACGCCTCCGGGCAGCCCGGGGCCGCAAGAAGACGCAGCAGTGGTGATCACGATGTTCCTCATACACTACTGTCTGCAAAAGTGTATGAGGCCCTCCACGAAGACGCATTAGGGAAGAAGTCTGTTGCCGAGGTGCTTCGCGCTGACTACTTCGGAAAGGTGGATGGCCTGAATGACAAATCGGATGCCGCTCTGATGCAGTCTGAGGAGTTCGCGACAATATCGGAGAGCAGCGCGCGGTACGTATCTCCGGACTCGTCCGCCTGCTGGGCAACAGCGAGCAGCACGTTGAACAGCTTGTGGGTGAGGAGCGTGATCTTGCCGTGCTTGGGCTGAATCGCGATCGCCTCAACGGCTTTGCGCAATTCGGCGGAGCTTGGGCTCACCAGATCGGTCTTCTTCGCGCGCGTTGTGGCGATGCGTCCGGTCGATGAAGGATTTTGTGCGAGCATACCCTCTGCGGTGAGGCGCGGCTATAGGCCTTATCTCACCATTTCCGGTGAGGTGGGTTGGGCAACGCAACTCACCTTGGCTTGCTTCGGTAACTGGCGAAACTGGCCCGTCCCCAGCAATCACTTCCGCTATCGTTTGCTGTCGATTCCGTGCTGGACCCCGGCGACCACGCGGAGATCCGGCCACAGGACTCGTCAGAAGTCGGTGTTACTATCGTTCGCTCAGATCAAGGCCCCTCACCGATACCCGCCTCGGACGACCGTTCGAATTTCCACCCAGCACCTTCGTTCGAAGGAACAAGCAGTGACCCGATCACACTCGCCGGCGCGTTTCGATGCACCCGGAGACGAGCAGCATCGACATATCGTGGATGCCATTCATGACCATGGCTGGTCGGAACAGGACAATTTTTTTCCACCGGATTTGACGCTCGCGCTGGCGTTGGAATGTGCAGCGCTTGCGACGGCCGGGACACTCACATTGGCGCGTGTCAGCCAGGGCGCGGCGCGATCGCTCCAGCCCGATGTGCGCGGAGACCGGATTCAGTGGCTGGAGGCGGGCCAGTCCGAAGCCTGCGACCAGTATCTCGCGATCATGGAAATGCTGCGTATCGCGTTGAATCGCGGGCTCTTTCTGGGACTTGAAGAATACGAAAGCCACTTCGCATACTATGTCCCGGGCGCTTCGTATCAGCGACACCGCGATCAATTTCGCGATGACGATAGCCGCACGGTGTCCGTTATCGTCTATTTGAATGCGGACTGGCTGCCTGAGCACGGCGGTGCATTGCGGTTGCATCCAGAGGGCTTGAGCACGCAGGACATCTGGCCAGTCGGCAGCCGGATCGCGGTGTTTCTATCCGCCGACATGCTGCACGAAGTATTGCCTGCGACGCGCGACCGTATGTCGCTCACGGGATGGTTTAGACGCCGCACGTGATCCCCCTGTCGGATCTCATGCCTTCGCCTTCCTCTCGTCGGCGCAGCCGGCGCGTCGCCGACTACTCCCGTGAGCATCAATGCGTGCTGCTTACCATGCTGTTTTCAGATCGAAGCTCCTTGAGTTCTGCAACGACCGCCATCACGCGCCGCGCACGCGCTTCGTAGTCGCTCTTCACCTGTGCGTCGTGCTCAAATTTGTCGAACGCTGCTTTCTGATCGGCGCTCATCGGAACGATCCGTTTGAGTTGATTGTCGATCGATTGCGAGGCCTGTGAGGTTGGGTTGTAGGCCTGCTGGATGGAACTTATGATCGTGTATGCGACCGACGCTGTTACCTGGTCTGCGATGACATCCATCAACTGGTTATACAGCTGGATGGCGTCGTTCTGGTTCAACCCGGAAAGCTCTATCATCATCCGCTGCATGTTCACTCCCAGGACATTCACAAATGACTGCTGTGCCGTCGACAACGCGATCCCGGCGTTGAAGTTCGCAATGATCGAGCCGGGCTGGATCGTCGTGATGATGTTCCCGGGTTGTCCGGCAGTAGCCCCGGTCGCTGTCGGCTGCACGCCCGCCAGTTGATCGATCAGGTACCTGCGAATTCCCTGATAGGTGTATGTCGTCTGTGTGACCTGCTGACATCCCTCGTCGTTCGCCTGGAAGTCCATGCATTGATACGCGACCCGCGGCTTGGCCGGATCGTAACCGTCTTTTAGGTCTTCCCACGTCAGCGTTGCAGGGAAAACCTTATCGTCTTTCGGGGAAGTGGAGACCGGACTGTTGTTCAGGTCCGGGGTGACCGACGTTCCGAAAAGGCTCATCATCAGCTCCATGCCGGGCTCCGCCCCACCCAGCACACCCAGATCCATGGTGTTCGGAGCACCCGTTGCGTACATGGTGTTGAAAAACGTATTCCGATACGCCGTCGTGTCGTCCTGGCGTGCTCCGCGTGATACGTTCGGGCCGTTGGAAAACGCGGCCGTCAGGCCCGCGTACATGTCCGAATACCAGCCTTTGGCGACCGCGGCCTGCTTCTCGACATCCTGCTGGAATGAGCCGCCGACCTCGTCGTCGAGCCCCGTTGCGTGAATCGCAGAGCCGATCACTGCCTTGGAGACCGCACACGAATTGATCTGTCCGTTGTTGAGCATGTCGGCGTAGTGCTTCATCGCGGCCATGATCGAGTAGCAGTCGTCGCAGACTGCCTTGATCGCAAGCTGCATCAGGTACCCTGGAGCGGCCTGAATGATGTTGCGCACCAATGATTCGAGCTGCGCTCCAGAAACCATCGAGAAGCTTCCGAAGAACGTGTCGATCCCGGAACAGCCGGCCGCAAGCCGTGGCGGGTCGATGTGCACCAGTTCATAGCTCTGCACTGGCGCACGCATGTAATACGAAGGCCCGTAGACACCCATTCCGTTCTGGCCCGTCACTGCGCCGCCTGCGGACGAGGTCCACATCGCATTCAGCGATGAGTTGATGTCTGCGTGAGAGCCGATGCAGACCAGCGAAAGCACCGTCGCGGCCGCGACATGTCTGAGGCGAATCTTCATCGCTAATGATCCAGGGAGTTCTGTGTCAAATCCGGCATGTGCCGTCCCACTGCGTCACGCATGAGCTTCACGAGCTGCTGCGGGTCGTCGGTATCGGCTGCGGCTGCTTGCGCTCTCATCCGCTCGATGTCACCTGGGCTCACAATTCCGCGCTTCTCCAACTGCGCGATGTCCATCAGATCGTGGGGCACCAGTTGGCCATCGATCGCTGCCTCCACGATCTTGCGCTGCAACTCGTCTTGCGCCATTGCTCCGTGCGCGACAACCATCACCGTCGCCGGCGGCACTACCAGTACCACCGCCGGCGTGAGCTTGAGTTCGAACGCCTTGAATGTCCCATGGCCGCGATCGACGACCATCGCGGCCCGCGCCATGCCTTGCAGAGGCGCACCATCCTCGGATATGAGCTGCAGAGGAAAGTGATATCGCTCCGCTATGCCCTTCACCACGGGAAGTTCTTGCGCGCAAAACGCGCAGCGTGAATCGAAGAAGAACCACAGTCCCGCACGGGCAGAGAGGTTCTTCAGGATCTCATCGCGTGCGCGGTCAACCTGCCACAGGGCGTTGCTTCGTGCGGCCGCAGCGGTCGGAAAACGCACCGCCTCGTTGAGATAGGGATCGTCCGCCGCCACCTTCGAGCCGACATCCGCGAAGTTCTGGCTCATGTCGAGCATCATCCGCTGCGCCCACATGAACGCCTCGAGGTTCTCGACGGTTGGGTGGTTCATCGAGTTCAACTGCAGGATCTTGATCTTCTGGCGAAGCCATTCCACCGAAAACGGCTCCGGCTTTGCCTGGTTCGACGCGGCCGCGGGCGGCGCAGCCACCTGCGCGCTGCTGGCCGGCGCCGGCTCGGACGCACTTACGGTTGACGCCGGGGACGTGCGTCCATCGTCATAGAAGTACCAGCCCTGCCCCTTCCCCTCGTAAAAACCGTCCGCTTGTACGTCTGGGCTCCCAAGGCCGGCCGCTGCGGCAAGCAGGACCGCGTAGGCAAGATTTCGGCAGGCTCGGCTGGATGGCATCGTCGATTAAATCCACAATCTGAATGAGATTATAGTAACCCGATGGTGAGTGATTATTTTTTCCAGATGCGCCGACTGATAATTTCCTTCATTTTCATTACTGTACCGATGACCGCGCTGGCCGCGCCTGGCCCCGATATCAGCGCGTGCTTCGAGGCTTCTGGCGCTAAATATCACATCGACCCTCGCCTCCTGTGGGCCATGGCCGAAACCGAGTCAAGCGGTCGCGCTTCGGCGCAGAACCTCAACCACGTTTCCCGGACAGGGACCGTGGATCTTGGCCTCATGCAAATCAACTCGTCCTGGCTACCGACGCTCGCGCGCTATGGGATCACTCGCGAACAGCTGATGGCGGATCCTTGCCTGAACATCGACGTGGGCGCGTGGGTTCTCGCGGGCATCATCAAACAGCAAGGAGCCCGTTGGGACGCAATCGGCGCTTACAACAGTGCCTGCACCCAGCTCAAGGGCGAGGCCTGCACCGCGTCACGCGCAGAGTACGTCCGCAAGGTCTGGAGCTGGTATCAGGACTCTCGCCCGGCGACGTTGCCCGCGACCGGACCTGTCGCGAGTAGCCGGGCACGACATTCCCCACAGAAAGCTGCTTCGCAACCTCAACGCGCATCCGTGCTACACGGATCTGCGAACGGCTCGGACATCGTCTTTACCGCCGAGGATGGCGCCGAATGAAAACTGTCATTTCCTACGTCGCCGGCGCCGCACTTGTCGGTTGGGTTGTGTATATATTCGTCTCTACCGAGCCGGCCACCCGTGTCAGCCGAACGTGCATGCCGGTAGGAGGCGCGGTGCGCGTGCTCGGCTCGCTCATGCGCATGCTCGACGAGGAAACGGGCCAGGATCTGGCGGACGAGGCCCTGCCATTCATCCAGGCCTGCCGGTCGTCCGTCTGGTTCTGGGCATACGACGGGCAGCCACTTCCTTCTTTCAGTGACGTCGACCCGGTATTCGGCGACTATCGTCCTCGCGGAAGCCCGGCCCCGCGTGTTGACGCCCTGCCGTCCCGCCCATCCGCGACATCAGGCGTGCACCCGCATGAAGGCGACGCCGCCAGGACGGCACCGGTGGCGGCGTCGGGGGCAGACGACGGGGAGCGCCTGTGAATGCTCCTGACCTCGTGCAGGCGACTGTGCCCGATTTCAGTTCGCTGCTCGTCTCGTCGACTGGATACCTGCGCGAGGGGCTCGATCGCTTTATCTCCACTGCCAACGGTGACAGCAAGGTTGTTGACTTCCTCAACTACCTCTTTCCTGCGGCTTGCCTCGAAGGCGCGTCCGACATACACATGCGGCATCACCCGGATGGCTTTCGCATCCTCGTGCGTGTCAACGGTGTTCTCCAGGAGCGTTACTTCCTGAACAGCGCGGCCGCGCGCGAAATCAACATCAAGCTGCGTTCCCGATGCCGACTCGAAGTGTCCGACACCGAGTCGCCTCTCGACGGGAAATTCGCGGTCGCTCTCGGGGACCGCCGCGTCGAGGTCCGTGTATCACTGCTGCCCAACGACCTGGGCCAGTCCATCGTCTGCCGCCTGCTTGACGAGGCGAATGCTGCGCACCAGCTTGACGATATCTGGATGCCACCGCTTTTACGGGCGGCGTTGATGGAGGCACTCGCGTATGAAGAAGGGATCATTCTCAACGTAGGGCCGACTGGCTCGGGCAAGACGACGACCCTCTACGCCTGTCTGAACCACCTGAACGAGCCCGGCATTCATATCATTACCGCCGAAGATCCGATCGAATATGCCCTGAAGGGAGCCAACCAGGTCTCGGTCCATCCGCCATACCGGACCTTTGCGAAGATCTTGCGCTCTGCGCTGCGTCAGGACTTCGAGGTCGGTCTCGTGGGAGAAATCCGCGATTCGGAAACCGCGAACATTGCATTCACTGCCGCTAACACCGGGCACCTGATGCTCTCGACTCTCCACACGCGGACCACGCTTTCGACGATCACCCGGCTGCTCGATCTCGGCGTCAAGCCCTACGAGATCGCCGACGCGCTACGCCTCATCACCGCCCAGCGTCTGGTGCGCAAAATCTGTGACAGCTGTTCAACGCTGTTCGTCCCCACAACGGAGCAAGTCAGGGCGATGCGTGCGCAGAATGGTGGCGATCGAATCGAACTCGACCGCCCCTTCTACGCAGTGAACACCCGCGGCTGCGAACATTGCCACGGTGGGTACCAGGGCCGGATTCCCGTTATGGAAATGCTGGTCGGTACCGCATCGCTTCGCGAAGCGGTCGAGCGCGGTGACCGCCAGGCAATGCGTGAAGAAGCGTTTTCGCAACCGCAGTATGCCCCGCTCCTGCAGGTCGGACTAGACATGAGCTCAAAGCGGTTTGTCGACTTCCATACGGCACTCAAGTTCAGCCAGTGAGCGACTCATGACCAATCGCCGACGCTTTCTCCTGTCCGCCACCGCAGCCGGTCTTGCCACTCTGGGCAGCGCAGCTTCGCAGATTGCCCGTGCGCAGGCCATCAACGACGATGACGATGCCACCGCGGGGTTGCCGAACGTGCCGGGCCGGGGCTCTCAGGACAGTTCGAGGATCAACGTTCGTCCGTATCTCGAGATCGGCAATTTTGTGGAGGACCGTGATCGTGTGTTTATGTTTTTCCTCTACACGTGTCCTTTCTGCGCCCAGTATGCGCAGTCTCTTGAGTCGTGGGGCAAAACGATTCCGAAACCTATGCTCTTCGTCCCTGTACCCCTGATGGTCGACGATCCCGTCGCGCTTTCTGCCGCCGCCGCATATTACGTCGCGCGCTCATTGGTGCCGGACCGGATGGCGGAGTTCGAGGGTTTCGCCTACGCCGCTGGCCAGCAGCACTACCCTGCTCCTACCCCCGTGGACTTCCCCCAGATCCTCTACCGCATGGGCCTGCAGCGCTCTGCGGTCCTCGCGGCGCTCCACTCGCCGGAAACCCGCGAGCGTCTGCTGCGTGCAGCCGCTCTTGCCCGACGCTATCGCGTCAAGGTCACTCCTGATTTTGGCGTTGGTGGCAGGTTCGTCACCAACGCGAACTACACGGGGGGCAACTATGACACCCTCGTCCAGCTCCTTAACGGGCTTGTCTCGAAGGTCATGAGTTCATGAAACGTCGCCACTTTCTTGGCGCGAGCCTTGCCAGCCTCGCGACGATCAGCCTGTCGCCTGCTACGGCGCTCGCGCACGCTGCTGCGGGCGAATCCGAACGCCCCGACGCGCCACGTGTCGATCTCACGCGGCTTCACTTCATAGTGGATGAACCGTCCCTGGGCAGGACACCCCTATGGTTCATCCTTGATTCAGGCTGCAGCATTTGCCGCACCGCATATTCTGACCTCCGCTCACGCGCTGCGCTTCACGATCGCACGCTTGCGACCTTCCAGGTCCGCTTCGTTCCGGTGGGCGATACGCATGACTCCGCGCACGCGGCCGCTCGTGCCTTCGTCGCCCACAGCATGGAGGGCTTCTTTGTCCCCGGATGGGACCTCCAGCCGGCCCCGGCCGTGTGGCAGACCGTCCAGGAGGACGTGCAGCGGAACACCGCAGCGACCCGAGCGCTTCCCGGCTATCCCGCCTTCGTTATCGAGGGCCGACCGATCAAACTGGGGTATGACGGATGGCACGACCTCTCCGACTGGCTCTCATCCTGATCGTCGCAACCGCGCTCGCGGCACACACTGCCGGCGCGGCGCGCGCCCAGAACAGCCCTCCACCGGTAGTCTCCACGAACCAGGACCCGTGGGCAGCACCTCCTGCGCCCGCGCGCTGCGATAGCTGGCAAGTCCGCAGCCCGGTTCTCACGGCCGTCCTCTCAACACTCACGCTCAGCCTCTGGCCAGCCAGTTTCGGCGACGATTGCCGCCCTGTTGCTGTCATCGCGGAGAAGGGTTGGACCTCCGCAACGTTTGACCTCGTCAAGCCTCACGCAGAAAACGCTTTTTTTAACGCGAGGCGGATTATTTACCTCATTGAGATTTTGTTACTCTGGCGAATCATCAGGCCCGTACGGGCTTTGCGGACCTTGCGCAGGAGCAAAACTTGAGAGGTTTCATCCGCCCTGTTACTGCCAGTTCAGCACGTGCGGTCTGTTCATACCTGCTTTCCACGTCGCGGGCGCTGATCTTGACCAGCGTGCTCTGTTTGCTCGGCGGGTGCGTCCCCGCCCAGGCTCCTGAGCCGTTCGTGGCCAAGCGCACATGGCTCGGCGTCGAGACGCGATCGACCGGCTCCGACTATGCAACGCTCGGTTATTCCCAGGAGGCGGTCATCACCGCGCAGCCCGTCCAGTCATTGCCACACGACTCGTGGCAGGTCCAGCACACCGAGCCGATCGAAATCTCCCTGCCAGTTGAGATCGAGGAGATGCCGAGTGACCAGCCGCCGGTGCGTCACGGCCGACGCCGTGCGTATCGCACGGGCGCACGTCATGTCGCGAAACACCTGCCTGCGCGCCCGGCGGCCATGTGCCGTGAATCGAAGACACGGACCCCATCATGATCGAACGCGATATCCCCCAGATGATCGACAACTTTCCGCAGATCGCTTTCTGGGAAACGGACGACCTGATGCCGATCATTCTCTCGATGTTCGTCGGCGTCATCTTTGATGTCATGACCGTCTCGATCATTAGTGGCCTCGTTCTCAGCACGATCTACATTCGCTACAAGCGCAAGGCGTTGCCCGGTTCTCTTCATCACATCGCCTATTGGTACGGCCTGTTGCCGCTCAACCGCATCTTCACCAACGGGCTCGCCAGGGAATTCATTCAATGAAAATGCCGCGCCTCTTCGCCACCTGGAACGGCACGCGCAGCGCCAACTACTGGCTCTCGGTGTCTGTTGGCGGCCTCGTTCTGATCAATCTCATGTTGACGTTCAAGGTGGTGTCCATGCACGAGCGCCTCGTGGAACAACCTCCCAACATGACCGCCGAGTACTCCGTGGGCTGGGACAGCGCGTCGTCGAACTTCTACGAGGCATGGGGTCTGTACGTCGCCAGCGCGGTCGGATCGGTCACACCGCAGACCGCGCATTTTGTTGCTGATCACCTCGCATTCATCGTCGATGCATCCATCTACCCTGCAGTGCGTGACCAGATTTATGCGATCGCCGATGATCCGGCCTACGTCTCAAGCGGGTCAATCAACGTGTTCGTGCCACACAGTAGCAAGTGGGAAGCATCAACGCACCGGGTATTCATCGAAGGTACGCTCAACACAACTGCGTACAAGACCACTGCACAACCCCTCGCACAGCTGCCCGTGACATACGAACTGACCATGAAGATGGTGGCTGGCCTGCCCAGGATCACCGCCTTTACGTCGTATGTTGGTGAGGCCCGCACACTTCAGTGGCAGAAGGCGCATCCGCCGACGACGGGGGCAGCCTCTGGCCACGATCGCCTGCATCCGAACATCGTCCCTCAAGCGAATGACATCCGGCACGCACTTGAATCCGGGCAGGGTCGCGTCAACCCCGCTGACAACACAGCCAATCCGTCAACCACACCTGCTACACCTGCGCGGGGGGCGCGCGCCCCCACGGGGAGCGCGGCCGGCATCGCGCAACCCGCAGCGGTTGGGTCCCAATCGCCTTTGAACGGCGGGACAGAAGGCATCGCCGGACCGGTGCAGGCGCTGCCAGTCGATCCGGCACAACGCGACAGCGCGAACGCAGCATCCGGACGCCTATAAGGGATAGACCGTGCCCATCCTTCCTCCCTACACAAAGCGCCCGGCTCACCGCACAGCCCAAACCGGGGTGTATTGCTCGACGCCGGCGCGCGCACTCGCGCCCCTCTTGCTCGTGTTCGCTGCCGTGGCAGGCCCTGCGGCAGCCCAGGACGATGGCGTGGTGCGCAACGTGCACATCCAGATGGACCCAGCCAGCGTAGCGGCCCCGCCCTCCGCAACTGGAACACCCATATCGTCCGCCCCGGGCCAACCGCCGGTGCTTACACGCGCAGACATTTCGAGGCTCATTACTTCGCTCAAGAGCGGGCAAAACGACGGTGCTGTCGCGACGGCGCCGGTGGCGCCAATCATCGATGCGTCCTCGCAGCGCGCTACGGCGGCTACCCGTTCGGACCCGATCTCTCAGGGCCTCGGCCCTAACGAGACGGTCGTACACACGGTGATGCAGCAGCTTGTCTCCGCCGGGGACCGAACCGTGCTGGGTAACCGCGGACATTTTCCGGCGCCGCCGTCGGCGGCCGTGGCCCAGATGCCAGCCGAGAATCCCGCGGTTCTCCACGTTCGACATGGTGTGACGGCTGACTTCGAAGTGTCTGGCGCGCAGCCGAACATGGTTGCGACGCCATTCATGAAGCCCAAGGTAGTCAACAAACGCGTCAACGGTGAAGACCCGTCGGGCTCGCGCGTCTGGGGGAGCGATATCTTTTTTTCACCCAAAGAGGAAACGACAGTCTTCATCAAAGATGCAGGACTGCCGAACTCACCCGTTGTAGCGCTGCATCTGCTGCCCCGGAAGATCTCCGGGCGCTCTGTCACGCTGGTACTTGACGGTGCCATTCCCCAAGGCCGCGGTGATCCGCAAAGTGCGGGTGAGGAGTCGGGGTATGTCGAAGGGATCACGGCCACGATGAAGCAGGCCGTGCTGGGCCAGGTTCCGGACGGATACACCGAAGCGCTGCTCGATGCTCCGATGGCTATTTCCGGCCCGATCAAGGCAACACCGATCGGGCGTTACGCAGGAACCGACGCCGACATATATCGCTATCGGCTGCTCAACACCGGCACAGAACCCATCACGCTGTCGGAAGAAGCGTTCGGCAGTGACCACGTACTCGCCGTGACGATCTTTCCCAATCTGGCGGTGAGACCGGGCGAGACGACGGACGTCCTCATCATGTTCGCCAAGCAGGTAATGTAATCATGTTCGACCAGCTCAAACGGAACTGGGCGCTGATGACGCCTGCGCGGCAAAAGCGGACCGTGGTCGTCGGCACCGTAACCGCGTTCGCCGTCGGCGCCTGGATCTTCAGCGTGAAGACGACACCGCCGAAGCCGCCCAGCGACCATCTGGCTGTCAATGTAGTCGCTCCGCCACAGCGCAATACCGACCTGGCAGACGTCAATGCATCCGTCACTGCCCTGCAGCGCCAGATTTCCGACTTCGATCACCGTCTGCAGAGCCAGCAAGATCAGGTTGATCACAGGTTCGACCTGCTGGAGGCCCAGCAGCGCAGCGCCGCCAGCAATTCTTCAAGTCACGGAACCACGCCGACAAGCACCGGAACCACTGCCCAGCTTCCCCCGCCCGGCACAGGCGATACCATCACCCCTCCCGGTTCGGCGCCATTTCCGGCTGGCGGGCAACCTCGTTTGAACAGTTTGCTGCCAGGTGCTGCCGGCGCGGGGGGCACCGCCTCCCCCATCAGTCCCGGGCGTACCGGCGCCGACTCCGCCGCCACTCCTGACGCGGAGCAGACCGATGGCATCCAGATCGTGGGAGACGACGGCGACGGTGCAGCCGACGCCGGGACCACCGCGAGCGGTACGGCCACGGCCGGCGCAGTCAGGACCGTTTCAGCGAAAGCGGCCGAAATCCCGGAAACGTTTCTTCCGATGGGCGCGATCGTCACCGGGCTTGCGATCAATGGCGGCGATTTTCCGACTACGCGATCGGCGCAGCGCAATCCTGTGCCGATGCTTATTCGCGTCAAGAAGGATGCGATTCTCCCCAACAATCAGCGAGCCTCTGTCAAGGAGTGTTTCCTGATGGTGTCAGGTAACGGTGAGCTCTCCACGGGCCGCGCCCAGCTACGCGCCGAGCGTATCTCGTGCGTGCTCAAGAACAAGCGTGTCGTTGAAGTTGCCGTGGACGGCTACGTAGTCGGCGAAGACGGCAAGCCGGGGCTGCGCGGCAATCTCGCGTCCAAAGACGGCGCCGTGATCGCCAACGCCATGCGTGTCGCCATGATTGGCGCGGCCGGCGAAGGCCTTGCAACTGTCGTGTCGAACACGGCCTCCAACGTCCACAGCGCTGGCGTCAACGTGCAACTGGGAAGCAACAGCAGCAGCGGTTCGCAGATGAGCGCGCCGATCGGCACCGCGTTCCAGAACATTGCCCAGTACTACACCGACCTTGCGAAGGAAATCGTGCCCGTCGTAGAGATTAATCCCCTCCGGCAGGTCGACGTGATTCTCACCAAGGGCGTGAGTATTCCCATCTGAGGACAAGCCGTGCGAATCCAATCCATTCTGACGACCTTCTTCGCTTCGACACTGCTGACCGGGTGTTCATCCATGTTTGGCATCGGCACCGCTTCACCTGCCTGCCCGGGTGGGCAAGGGGTCGGTTGCGTGTCGGCACGCCAGGCTTACTCCATGTCGAACAATTCCTCCGCCGTCGAGGCTGCCGAGGCGGCAGCCTCTGGTCAAGGCAATCACCGCTTCAGCCTCGATCCGGAACCGGTATCGGCTATTCAGGTGAGCCTGCCGGAGCCCATCCAGCAACCCATGCCGGTGATGGAGCCGGCGAAGATCATGCGGCTGTGGATTAACACGTGGCAGGACGATCGGAACCAGCTGCATTTTCCGAGCATCGTGTTCGCCGAAGTGACACCGCGGCGCTGGTCGATGGGCAACAATGCCGCCACATCTGAGGCTCGGGTCCTCACGCCCTATCGCATAGAGGCAAACGCGAAGTCCAATGCCAATCTCGTGACTTCAGGGCCTGGCGGTGGACGTCCTACGCCGGCGCGAGTCGCACCTTCGGCGCCTCCATCCAGCCCCTTGCCGACGCAAGACACGTCTCGCTGACCCCTTTGAAATACTACATCTGTAAAAATTAAATCATTGGGAGATTATGCATTACCATCCACAACACTTTCTCCCGGCACGGAGTCGACATGAGTAAATTCAAGGAACGCTGGACGGACCCCAAATCCCGCAAGAAGCTACTGATGAGCCTGGTCATTGTCGTCGTTGCCGCGCTGCTCGTCGTCCACGCGTACGCAGGTTCCGATTCAACCTTCGACACCATCAATCTGTGGCTCACTGGCGTGCTGCAAGGCTCCGGCGGCAAAATGCTGGCCATTCTGGGTCTTGCCATCGCGCTCATTGCGGCCACCGTACGCGGCTCCCTCGTAGGCATGGGCATCGGTCTGGGTATTACGCTGGGTTCTATCTACGGTCCGAACATCCTTACCGGGATGTACACCGCCATCTTCTGACGACAGCTCTCTCAGGACGGGTTACCCCTCGGGACCCTTTCTGCCTGACCGCCCCTTCCGGGCGGTCTTTTTTATTTGCTCGCGGCACCTTTAAGTGCAAATAATTCTCTCATTGCGATTGATGATAATCTCAATCAGGACATCCAGTCACTTACGTCTTCAACGGAAACCTGATGGGCGCAATCGACCGCATACGCGAAATGATGGACCGCGGGCGGCCGGCAGACAGTTTCACCTGTCTGGCGGCCGACGACGACATCTATTTCTTCGAAGAAGGGGCGTTGGGCTGCCTTCTCCAGGGCGACTTCATCACTGGCGCGGACCTCAACATCCAGAAGATGCTCGAGAACATGCTGGGCGAGCATTACCCTCCGGGAACTTTTATCCAGGACATACAGATGGCCGTCCCGGATCTCGAAGGTGCGCTCGAGACCTACCGCGAGGCGCGGGTCCTCAGTCCGAGGGGTAACCGCATCGCGCAGACTGCGTGCACTGAGCGGGCTGACTTCATCGCCGCTGCTGCCCATCGCCCCCTGGCGCCAACGCTGCACACACGCGTGCTGGACACTCGCCATTACGTCACGCTCAAGGTCCCCACTCGTGGTCTGCCGTTTCCGAAAGACGTCGAGATCGCTGAGTTCCGCGAACTGCGCGACCGGCTCCAGTCGATGTATGAAGCCGCCAAGCTCGATATCCAGCCAGTCGGTCCCGACGAGTACCTTTCAGTACTGCGACGCTACTTTGACATGTACGGTGAATGGAACCGTTCATATGACGAGAGCGCAACGTTGCGCGATCAGATTTTTGAACCGGCACAGCGAATCAAGCAGTTCAAGAATACGATCCGCGCGGATTCGCCCAGGACGTCGGGCCACGTCCATATCGGGCTGATGACGACGGCCAAGTATCCGAAGAAGGCAAGTCTTCACCTGATGGACGTACTGCGCGGCACGCCCGACGGAACCGGCACGCAGATCAGCATGCCGTTCGTGCTGACCACCACCATTCATATCCCCGAGCAGAGCGGGAAAATCGGCAAGCTTCGCACCAAATCGACTCTGGTCACCCAGCAGGCGTTCGGCCCGATGCTCAAGTGGGTACCCATCCTGGCCGCGAAGAAACGCGGCTTTGACACACTCATTGCCTCGCTCGACGCCGGTGCGAATGCCGTCGAAATCAACACCACGCTGGCCCTCTTCAATCGTTCGCCACGTGCGATCAACAAGATGATGTCGCGCCTGAAATCGTACTTCGCCGGCCAGGACATGCAGATGGCGCCTGAGAAACACATCATCTGGCCGAATTTCTACAACACATTGCCACTGTGCCCGACGGCCAGGACGATTGAGAATACGCGCCGTTTTTTCACGATGGCTTCGACCCAGGCGGCCCAGTTCCTTCCCGTGATCGACGAGTGGCGTGGGTACGGCCGTGCCATGCTGCTGACTACGCGGCGAGGCCGCCCTTTCCGCTATGACGTGTTCGATCCCCGCAATTCGAACTTCAACTGGATATGGACGGCCGACCCAGGCGCGGGCAAATCATTTGCCGTGCAGCGCAAGGTCCAGGACTACCTCGCCCTGGGCGCGATCGTGCGCATTCTTGACATCCGCCGCTCGCACGCGAAATTCACGCGTGCGCACCATGGCGACTACATCGAATTCTCAGAGCACGCCCGCTGCAGTCTCAACCCGTTTACGCACGTCACGAATATCGACCAGAGCATCGGCGTGCTGCAGGCGCTGCTATGCAAGATGGCCAATCCGCATGAATCCACGGGTTCGTCCGAGGCGGTTCGGATCATGTCGGCGACCAAGAGCGTGTGGGCGTCATACGGCCCGGCCATGGAAATTACCGGGGTCTACCTGTACCTCATGAATCAGGATGACGACATCAGTCGTGAACTTGCGCGAAAGCTGTACCCGTTTACGACTGAAGGCCCCTACGGCGCGTGGTTCACGGGGCCGAACACGCTGCGCGCGGACGCCCAGCTGACCACCTTCGAGCTCTTCGACCTGCGCTCACAGCCTCACCTGCAGCAGGTCATCCTGCAGTTGCTGATGATTCGCTGCGAGCAGGACATGTATGAGACCAAGGGCAGCAGCCAGCAGAAGCTGCTGATCATCGAGGAAGGCGGCGATCTCATGCCCGACGAACCATTCGCGCGCTTTCTCGCGCAGCTCTATGCAAAGGTCCGCAAGGAAACCGGTTCGGTCGGTCTGGTCCTGCAGAACCTGACGCAGCTCTACAACAGCCCCCACGGTCCGACGATCGCGGGCACCGCAGCCACGAAGTACATCATGAAGCAGACTTCCGAGGCCATCAATCTGGCACGGCAAAGCGGCTGGATGGATATCGGCGAAGGCGAGGCCAACCTTCTGCGTACCGTGCACACCATCAAGGGACGCGCCGGATACTCCGAGATCTATCTGCGCACGGAACACGGCTCCGGTATCGCACGCCTCGTGGAATCGCGCTTCAACCAGATCCTCTTCTCATCCGAAGGCCGGGAACGGGACGAGATTCTCGCCGCGCTCAATCGCGGTGACGACGTCGTTCAGGCCGTACACGAATTCATCCGCGGAGAAACAGTATGAGCGAGAGCTCACAACTTCCCGACACGCAACAAACGCCGCCGGGAACCGACCGCCCCGTCGATGCCGGAGCGCCGGAGCTGCATCAGACTCCACCACGGTCGCAACCGGTGTCGACAGAAGGGGGGACGGACATGTCTGCGACCGCCGTGCCACCAAAAGCGTCCAACCCGACGAGCGCCGGCGGGACCTGGGGCATGCTGCGTCTCGTGATTGTCGTCGTCCTTGCCTGCACCGGCCTTCTTTTCGGCGCGCGCGCACTGATTGCACATCTGCCCCCGGTCTCATCCCTCGCCGCACCGTTCCGGCATGCGGTCGCCGCCGGCGGCGCTTCCTGCTACCGAACCATTGACATGAGCCGACTGACAGCGCTTGTGGTTTCGGACCTTTTGGCCCGCACCAATGGCAAGAACCAGTCGGAAGCCCAGGCGCTCTACCATGACCAGCTCCGCAAGATGGATGCCGCGGTGAGCGCTGTCGCAGACAGCTGCCTGCTGATCCGGCGCGAAGCCGTGGTGGCCTCCCCGGCCGATGTCGACGTCACCGCACAGATCGCGGGCCAGCTCGGGCTTGACTGGTCGCGCGGCCAGAAGATGCCCGCGCCCGATGCACTTCCTGGCACGCCGGCCGCAGCTCCGGCTTCTCATCCGGGGGCGACGGAATTCCCGGGTGCGTCCGCGGTCCCTTCAGCTCATGGGCAGGCGAGCGAATCCGCTGGCAACCCGTCTCTCGATGATTAAGCTGCCAGCCCGCAACGCCGTGCTGCTTGCGGCGACTCTCGTCCTTGCACCGTTCCTGCTGTTCGGGGCAAAAGCAACCGCGACCGCGATGCATCGCCATGCGTACGTCTTCTTTGACGGGGAGGAGACCGGCTGCCTGCCATGGGAGTGGTATTGGGGCACCCGGCAGGTGGGCGCAATCTCGCGCGGCGACTTGGTGACGTTTCGCAATGAGCAGGCTTCGCTCTTCGCCCGCGGCGCACTCATGACCAAACTGATTGCCGGCGTGCCAGGTGACACCGTCGTGATTGAGCAGGGCGTGATCAGTATCAATGGCCGCGTACTTGGCACGCTTGCGCGCGGCGCCCAGCATTTTCTAAGACCGATTAACGCCTGGGACACCCGTTACCGCATCGCCCCCGGTCACTACTTTGTGTTCGGGTCCGAATACCGTTCGTACGACTCCCGCTACTGGGGAACGATTCGCTATGACCAGATTCTCACGAAAGACATGCTGCTGGACTAGGCAGATCGTCGCGCTGCTTTGCAGCGCCTGCCTTCTCAAGCCAATCGCGCGAGCGGAAGCACCGCCTGCCCCGCAGACCAATGCCTCGCCGTCGGCTGACATCCTCTCGATCGTCCGACAGCAGAACCAGCAGATCCGCAAGGGAGCACTCGCCGCTCAAGGCGTCTTTGGTGGCCGGACTTCTCACGACAACGGTGTCAATCCGGCTGCCCGGATGGTGCGAGGAGCAAAGACTGTCGTTTTCATCTCGATGTCGATGCCTGACCGCGAGCTCTCCGCGATGCTCGAAGAAGTCCGCGGGAGGCGCGACGTCGTGTTTTTTCTGCGTGGTCTCGAGGCTAACGATGGACACAAGACCGCAGAACATATCAAGGCGGTCTCTGATTTCAAGGATCACCTTCGCGAGCCCCAGCCTGTCGTAGCCGTGCTTCCTCAGGCCTTCGCCCGCTGGGACGTCACGCAGGTCCCTGTCGTCATGCACGAGTCGATCGCTGACCACAAGTGGTATCGCGTGGACGGTGCCCTGTCCATCGAATCCGCCACCCGCGATATCGATGCCGGCGTCAAATCGCGCAATGTCGGTATGACCTGGCCGGTTCGCGAGAAGGACCTCGCAGAGGTCTTCCGCGACCGGATGCAACGGTACAACTGGCATGCGTGGCAGGATCGCGCGGCCAAAGCGATGACCGACCGGATGGACCGCGGCACGCCGCTGCCACGAGCAGAGCGCGACACGCGCTACACCGTCGATCTGAGCGTGACGTTCCCTCAGGATATCCGCGACCAGAAAGGCAATCTCATCATGGCCAAGGGAACTCGCTACAACCCGCTCACTAAAGCCGGCCTGCCCGGCGCTGCAATTGTCGTCGTGGATCCATCCGACCAGCGCCAGATTGTCATGGCGCATGCCTGGTTGCAACGCTACCCCCAAGGGCGCCTCTTTGTGACCCACTACGACGAAGGGGGCGTGCGGTCCCTCACAGAAGAGACTGGCATCAAGCCCATGCTGCTCGATAGCATCATCGTGAAACGCTTTCAGCTACGCGCAGCACCAAGCCTGTTGACTGCCGAAAACGGCAAACTCGTTGTGCAGACATTGTCTCCGCGCGTCGAAGGAGGCATGTAATCGTGAAAAAACTGCTGCGCCTTCTCACCTTCGTTGTCCCGCTTCTCCTGTACGCCGGCAACACCCAGGCCCAGAGCGTGGCCATGGGCTGCAACGTTGCATCGCCGTCGGACCTGTACACGAACTTCTGCTATGACTCGATCTTCCCGTTCCTGATCTCCGGCGTCGACGTGGTTCCACCTACTGATGTCGACGCTCCCTATGACGCGTACCGGGATCCAATCTGCTATTGCGACGGCCCGTTCGACATTCCCATCCCCGGTTATCCCGAGGGCATGTGGGTGCCGATTTCCGTCATCGAAACCACGCGGGCACCGGGCTGCTCGCCGATGCTGGGAGGCCTGAATCTCGGCAGTGAGCTCGGCGCCGGGCGTCGCACCGGCGGCAGCGGTGGGTCCGCAGAAACCGGCTCAAATGCGGAGGGTGGGTTCCGGCAGTTCAATCTCTACGACTTCCCGCTTGCCTCGATGTTCGCGAGTATTGTCGGGACCAATTGTGCCGCCGTGGGTACAACGGACGACTCATACATGTCGTCGCTGCTTCTGCCTTTCTGGGATGACTCCGCGCTCTCGAACCTGCTGTTCCCTGAATCGGCCGTCTTTGAGACGACTGCGGCAATGATCGCCGCGCCGCTAGACTGCGCGGCCCAATTGGCCTCTGGTCTCCTCAACATCTCGAGCCCAGTGGACGATGCCATGTTCTGGTGGATGGGCTGCTGGGGCGCAACCTACCCACTCACCGGCAACTTCGGCAATAAGAGCGTCACGACGGGTTCGTCGCTGGTCGCGGCGAAGGCCATGTTCACGATGAACGCGATGGCTCGCTACGGCGCGGTCAATTCCAAGTACGGAGTCACCACCGTCGGCCCCGCTGTGGTCAACGGTGCCTGCTCCCCGCAGCCCATGCCGGTGATGAACAAAAGCGAATTCAAGATGACCATGCTCTTCCCGGTCAGCGAAGCAGGGCCGATGGTTGCCACCGACGGCGATCCGAGCCTTAACGCGGGGTCCATCAATCCGGCTTCGTTTCTCGAAAATCGCTGCGCGCACAGCGTGGGCTCGTCCGAATATCTCTGGGGTCTCGGGCGCAAGGTTCCCGGCTCCGGCGAAGACGAGGCGTATCTCGTGTGGCGTTGGGTTGATTGCTGCGAACTGTGAGGACGTGAAGTCACACAACCATGTTCAAGCGAGGCGAATATGGATTGGAAGGCCGTAACACACCGTCTGACGAGCTGGCTATCGCGCATGCTGCCGCAGCGCTGGTTCGGGCGATTCGAGGCGTTGGCTGACTCGGACATCGAGGCGATGATGAGCTGGGGTATTACCAGTGAGCTTGCAGCGGTGCCGGTCGAATATGTGCAATTCCTGCCGCCGGACGTCGCGAATCTCGTGCAGCGGGCAAAGGACCTTCACCCGGTCGTTGCACGTGCGCAGGCGCGGCAGGTGGCGGAAATTGCCAGCCGGCAGATCGGCTTTACACCTGTGCATCACGTTTTCCGGACGCTGGGCGTATGCGCTGGCAACTACGTGGCACTGCCGGCTGGCAAAGCGCCGGTGGATCTGGGTGACGAGGCCCTCAACGAGAGGACCCGCATTCTCGAGACCTTGATTGCCCAGGAAAGCGAAACCACAGTCTGCGACCCGTGGGGCGGCGAGCCGCTGTAAGCGAAGCCGTGCACGGCGCAACCTGCGTCTCCAACAATGGGAAAGACTGAACGGAGTCCGTATGCAAAGAAAACTCATCTTGGTCACTCTCCTTTCCGGACTGCCGGTGGCAGCGGCGCCAGAGGTCGCTACCGCACAGGTTTCCGACGGCTTTTCCGCCGCGGCCGGTGCCGCCGGCTCCCTCACCTCGGCGGTGCAGGGTGCCGGCCAACTGGTCTCTTCGGCAGGCTCCACGCCATCGGGCACGACCGGCCTCACCCGATCCACCCTCGGCGGATCGACTGCAATGGGGACCGGGATGACCAACGCCTCGAGTGCTTCACCGTGGACGCCGGAGCAACAGGCCACGGCCATGCAGAACGGCGCCGTCCGCGCCGCAAACGCACTGTCGTCGATGGGTCTGCCAGCGGGTTCTGTCGTCACTCCGTGTCCTGCGTGGATTCAGGCCATGCAGGCTTACGCGGCCTCCTACTCGAGCGGTGGCGCAGTTAACCCGAAAGCAGCCAGGCAGGCATTTCCAAGTATGGCGCAGCTCTGTGCTGCGCCGACGGACGGTGCTCGAGGTGATGGGCCCGCTGGCGGCAGTGATGGCTCGGGTGGCAGTGACGGCGGCGGCAGTGATGGAGGCGGTGGTGGTAGCGAATAACCTCGGGACAGTCAATATGCGCCGACGTGCCGCCATCGTTGCGGTTCTCGCGGTGGGTGCGGCCTCTGCCACGGCACACGCGCAGGTGTCCCCTTTCAGCCTCTTCGACAACGGTGAGAAGCGGGCCTACAACCTTTACCGCGCTGCGGCGGCTGGAAGTACCGCCGCGTTCGAGGAGTTGCGTCGTCGCGGCAACAACGGCGATCGCTGGGCGGCCTTCCAGTTCGGCTTCCTGCACCACGTCGGCAAGGCTCCCGGTGCTGGCAAGGACATCGCGATTGCAATGAAGGCCTACCGGATCGCGTGCCGCACAGCCGCGGACAATGCGGCGATCACCGGCAACACCCTCGCCAGCTACAACATGGGACTTATCTACCTCTACGGCGATGACGGTGTGTCTCCAGATCCGGCGATCGCAATCAAATGGTTGACCGCGTCGGCGGGGGACGATCAGCACGCTTTCGTTCCGGCGGCGATGAACCTTGCCAATGTCTACGAGCGCGGCTACATGGACGTGCAACGGGACCTTTCGGAAGCTGCGCGCTGGTACAGGGCTGCGGCCGCCGGTCAGGAACCGTACGCGCTGTACAAACTGGGCCTGTGCCTGCTGCGAGGAATCGGTATGCCGGCCAATCAGGCTGAAGCCAACCTGAAGCTGAACGCCGCCGCTGATCTCTGGAGCCGCGAAGCGATGTACACCCTCGCCCTCATGCAGACATCGAGTCCCAACTCGCTCATCGAGCGCAATCCGGTCGCTGCAGCACGCTGGTTGCTCATTGCGATGGAGGGATATCCGGCCTACGAAAAGGCCGCGCGGGCAGCCATGGACCGTCTCACCCCAACCCAGCAGGATACGGCGCGCCAAAGCGCACGCCTGTGGATGCAAAACCATGCGCGCGTGCCCGAGCGTGTCGACTACAGGACACCAATGAACACCGAGCCAACCTACGGGACCAGTAACGTCCCTTCGTGAGTGCTGCGCAAGCACAGCAGCCCCCAGGAACCACCTGCCATAGTGGACACGCCATGCGACACGCCATTCTCTCGTCCGGTCACGGTGTGCCCCGTTCGACGGACCGCAAGATCGACGACTTCCTGCGCTCGATGAGTGAATACGTACGGGCGACCGTCTACGGCGTCCCGCGCATGATTCACTACACGGCAGGCAACGTCGTTCTCGACGTCGACATGCCGGAGACTGTTGCCGAGCTTGCAGCGCGCATTGAGCGCAGCGTGCCGGCAAAGCACGGTTACCTGCACTACGAGCTCGCGCGTGTCAGGGCCATTCGCAGCGCTTCGCATGCGCTGAACGTGATCGCACGGGACGCACTTCTGCATTATGCGCAAGCGCTCGACAGTGATCTCGAGCGGCTCGAATCGAACAACGGTCGCCTCTGGGTGGATGCCACGCCGCTGTTGCCCTCTACCCCCTGCGACGCTTCAAGTCATGACTAAACACCCTACGTCCAGCCCCCTGTTTCGCAACGCAGATCCCGACGCCCCCCTGAACACAGGTCGCAACGGCGCGCGCCCGGCGGGTCTCCTTCACCAGGCGCTGCACACACTCCCGCGTTCGGCGTGGACCGGCGAATCCGCAGAGCTCGCCGGCGCCTGGCTCGCCTGTCCACGTGTGAGGGCGATCTCGCTGCGTCATGCTTACGTGTACAGCTGCGACGTCGACGACCTCCTCATGAATACCTGGATCATCCTCACGGAGAAACTTATCGGTGGCCTGGATGACCCCGCCAATGTCTACTCGCTCGTCTTCACGACTGCGGAGAACTGCGCGCGCACGCTGCGCAACGCGCAACGCGAGGTTCTGCTGGATGGTGGCGACGACGAAACGGGCGACGCCATGGACCGGATCGCCGATGACGCCAGCATGAACTCGATCGCCGAGGGCAGCGCCGTCGAAATCAACCTTGATCAGGACATTGCAAAACGGGCGCTTGCGGCCAGAATCGAGAGACTGGGCTGGCCACAGGATATACCCCGCAGCGATACAGGTTATCGGCGCGCCGGTCGGCCGATCGGTTCTCGCAATAAAATAGACCCTTATAATGCGCGAAAACCGACTGGCGACTCTTCCATGAAAACGCAGCTTTCTCCTTACCTGACCCGAGGCAAACCACGTAGCACCGACCACGGGCTCGCGCGCGAGATCGAGCGTCAGCTTGACAGCACGAAAGGGCAGGCATCAGCGGAAGTGCGCGAGCTCGAGCCTGTAGCCCGCCAGCTGCTCGACATCCGGCTTGAACTGGGGATGACGAACCGCAGTTTCGCGCAGGCACTCGAGGCCTCAACCTCGGTGGTATCCGCCCTCCTGACGGGCAATGTTTATCGCCACGAGCAGGCCCAGGCACTGCTGGCACGCGCGCAGGCCTTCCGTGCGCAGCTGCTCAAAAAGCGGGATATCGGCTTCCTGATCACGAACGATATGCAGACGATCATGCAGAACTGGCGCAAGCGTCTTCGCATCAAGGACGTGCCGGAGAAAGCCGCGAGGGAGATCGCCGCGCGCTGCTCGGCGATCATGCCTGACGGGCAACGCGTCAGCGAATCGACGATGTATCGCTGGTGGCAGCAGAATCGCAAACCCGTCGATCTCGAGACGCTCGTCCACATCCACCGGTACGTGCTCGAGCTCGAAAAGCGCGCGAAAGCCACAGCCTGAGCGTTGACCGGATGAACCGTGCCATCAGTTTGGCATGGGGGAAATCACCAGGTCATATCGGCACGGCGAAACGAAAGTATCGAGCGTGTCGAGGAGGCGAGTTCGGCGCATATAGGATTTGTCATCAGTCGCCGATCGGCGGGCGGCATTGGGGCTCGGGTAACCTAACGCTTTCCCCGCACCGGAACATACATGCCGATTCTCGAAACTGACGTCTATGTCTCAAGTGCGCCGCGCCTGTTCCAGCGGTTCGTCACTGTGATTGAGGACGGGCACTGGCTGCGCCGTGTGAAGCTCCTGAAGGATCATTCGAAGCGCAACGACTTTCTGCGCGCGCATCATGCGAGCGAGAATGCAATCGCTTTCCAGCTCAATGCGTGCAGCGAACTCTCAAAGAAATATGGACATCTGCGCCCGGAAGACGTCGAGCAGCATGGACTGATGCCGGCGCTCGGCTTCATGACTCAAGTCCTCTCGCTGCAGGACGGTCTGCCGGCGCCGCAGCGCAAAGCGTTGATTGGACGTGTGCGCGGCACGTTGTCGAATCCGGAGGATATGCGCGCGTTCCAGCTTGAAATGATGGTGGCCACCCACTTCGGGCTTCGCGGCAATCGGGTGCGTTGGCCGGAACTTGAGCCTGACCATCCGACGGTTCGGGGCGCAACGTTCGACCTTCTCATTGAGGACATCGGAGAGTCCGGTCTTGAGGTCGAATGCAAGGCGGTCTCGCATGACAAGGGCCGTACGATTCATCGCGCGGGCGCGCTGACTTTCTACGAGGAACTGCGACGCGAACTGGCGCCCCTGTCCGGAGAAATCCGCACCGGTCTCGTGGTAATCGTCACAGTTCCTGATGCGCTCCCCGCAGCCCGGGATGGCCAGCGTGAACTCGCCAGCCGCGTTCACAGCCAGGTTATCGCGGGCAGCTCTGCAACCTTCGACGACGGCGTGCAGGTACGCATCGAGCCGTTCGATATGGCGCGGCTGCGCGACGTGGAAATTCGGCCAGACACGCCTGCTGCGCGCGCAGTGGTCGACAGCGTGACCGGTACCCGCAACCGTGGCGCGCTGGTGATGGGGCGACGTAACGTCGGCGCGATCCTTGTGGTCGTGCAAAGCACGAAGGACGACAGTCTGATGTCTGCCGTCTTTGATACTGCGCGCGTGGCCGCCCGTCGCCAGTTGACTGCGCAGCGGCCGGGCATCGTACTGCTTGGATTCAACGGGATCGAAGCTGACCAACTTGCGAGCATCGCGCAGCAGGATTCCGATCCTTCGCAGCCGCCAACTGCCGCCCGCGTCGCCGTAAGCGAGTTTCTCGGCAGCAGCGGGCGCGCCCATGTGGTCGGTGTCGGGTTCCTGAGTCGGAACGAGCTAACCCGGCGTGCCGATGGCCAGATGGACCATGGAGGCCTCTCCTACTATTTCCACAACGAACCGAGCCCTTTCTGGCGACCAGATTTCAGGGGAATGTTTGGGGTCCTAGACCGTCCTGCTTGACGTTCAGATGCAGCGTTGCGAGCAGCACTTTCGATTCCAGGCCCGGCGGCAGAGTCTGTTGTCTGATCTCGCTGCCGCGCCTATTCAAGGATCCAGTCTGTCTCAGATGTCGCTGGCCGTCAGCTTCCCAAGCAGCGCTTTAGTCTCTTCAAGCACGGCATCCAGTCGTTCATGATGCGCCTTCGCGACTGGACTTCTGATCGTGGTGGACTGCCTCAGCTCCTCGGACTTCAGCAGAGCTTCGGCTATCTTGGTTCGTAACAGGTTCAGTTGAAACTCGGTCATATCCGCCTCCATGAAGAACGGTATTTCCTTCATCCCTGGCGCTCGTTGTGCGGAACAGGGCGCATGAACTGCGCTTGCCGCCAAACAAGCCACTTGCACCTGCATTCGGGCTCGATGACGTAGGTCACCGGCTCGCTGGTAGTCTGCTTGATCGTGTCATCAAGCATAGCTTGCAAAAAAGCCGTCCGCGAGAAATCGTCCAACGCCAGCACGCCAACCAGGAGTAAGCCACCGATCACAATCAAGTGATCGGGAAAACTCGACATCAGGCAGATCAACAACGCGCCGAACAGCACGCCTTCCTTTATCTGATATGTCATCGCGATTCCTTCTTTTGACTCGAGAGCTTGCGTTCTGTCGCGCCACATGCAGCAAATCGCGCGTAACCTGCAGTTGCCGTCAGCTTCCGCAACGTGGTCGCTGTCGACGGACTCATTGGCAGCCTTCTATCCTTTGAGCTCGCGCTGAATCTGGTAGCACACCCCAACCACCTGTACGCCGTCTACCACACCCTGCCTGATCGCCTCGTCCATCTGATCGAAGGTGTACGTGAGCTTCGCGCGGGTGGCCACGTATGCCTTGACGTCCGCGGTACGGCACATCACGAGACTGCCCGGGGTATCGTCGTACGTGCCGATCTCGCGATGCGCGAGTTGTCCCGTTGAAATTCCGGTCCACAACATCGAGCGCACCGCTTTACCGAGCGTGCGGGGTGAGGCAAGAGGCTTGCCCCCGCCCTCGGGCGGAGGTGTGCCATCTATGCCCTCATTCCCTGCGATCGGCTCACGGTCCTCCGCGTGGTCATCGTCCGAAAGAGGCACGTCCGGTGTTGGGGCAATGACCCCTTCGCCCTGCCCGGTTTCCTCCTCATCCCAAGGGTATGCCTCTGTCTCGCTGGTCGCCGCGGTGCCGGGCTCCTCGTCCCATGGCGTCCCGCTACCGGATGCCGGATGTTCATCGTTAGCCGCGGGCTCCTCATCCCAAGGCGTTTCCGCGTCCACGCCGGGATGCTCTGGCTGCGCGCCCCCATCGGCCGCAGAGGCTGCTGGCGAATTGCCGGTAGCCTCCTTTGCACGCCTTATGGCTTCCTGCGCCTCGAACGCAGCTCCGAGTGCATCAAATGCCCCCGACGCTGCACCATCTGTTTGCTTTCCGGGTCCGCCAGCGCTCGCGTCCTCCTGCAACTGTTCGCCCAACGCGAGATCCGCGAGCGTCGTGCGGGTCACGGACCCGCCGGCGCCAGACTTGCGCACACCTCCCATTCCCAGCCGGGATTTGCCGATCACGGGCACCTTGTCGAAGTCGGCCAGCTGCCCGAGTGCGGGAAACAGCGCGTCAGGCAGAATGACGATCACGGAGCCCAGTCGGAACGCCGGCGCGCCGCGCTCTTCCTCCCGCTTCGGAACCTTGTGTTCCCGGTCAGCCCAGTAGCTTTTCGGACTGAAGAACTGGACGTTGTAGAGGGCCGTCGTCGGACTGCGCTCACGGTCCGTGTACAGCAGGCCGCGATCGTTCAGCAGCATGAGCACCTTTTTTGAAACCGCCGACACGTCGTTTCTCAGTTCCTGGATCGTGTTCGTTACCCCCGCCTCGGCGCTGACCGCGTCAACGAAATCCTTCTCCACCAGGTAGACGAGATTCGCTCCACTAGCCGGGTCACGATACTTGAAGCCGATATTGCCCGATCCGGTACGGCCGTTGATCGTGCCAACACGCGTGAGGACAGCTTCCACGGCCTTCCACAGATCCTTTCCCTCGACCGTCTCCACGAACTGACTCTCGCCACCCAGTTCGCTCGTCGCAGCGGCCTCGGCGAGTCCAGACTCGCGCTTTGACGACAAAACGTCAGCGCGAATCAGCAGCTCGAGCATCGCGTGATTCCGATCGGAGAGAACTTCAAATCCATCGACTGTCGGCATGTCCTGTGGATGATGATAGTGACCGACCACAAGCGACAGCGTGTCGCGATCTGCATCGGGCAGGTCCCAGAACTCAGGCATCCGCGCGAGGATCCGCGAGCCTGTCAAGTCGTGGTCGCGCCGGCAGCCCGTCAGGTTGCCGCCCTGGTCGTACTCGTAGCATTCGATCTTGCCGATATCGTGTGCGAGTCCCACGATCGCGATCAGCGGATCTTCACTATCGAACTGGTATCCCGACTCCTTGAGCTTGAGCGAAATCTTGAAGTCCGGGAGCTTGATCGTGCCGTTATACGTGTGCGCGGGCGCAAGCCTCACCATATACCAGCAAACCAGCAGACTGTGCACCAGCAGATTTCGTCCACCGTGGCCGCCTGGCACGTGTGTCGCGGGCAGTGCGCGGTGCTGCGCCAGCATGCGTTCGAGGGCCGACATGAGCCTGCCGTGCTCAGGCGCACTTACATCAAAGCGTGCGTGCCACTGCCGCATAAAGTCCGTCGACCCATCCGCCCGGATCTCGCGAACGTCCGCGATGTCCTGCTCCGAGAGTCCATTTTCGGCGCGTGGAAGATCTCCTAGATGGATTGGGATCGGACCAATGGTCACGCTCACGCCTCGTTCGCTTCGGCCTCTCAACGCCAGTTGAACCTGCCGCCGATCGAACCAGATGGAATAAGCCGTAATGGTTACGCCCGCGATGGTGCCGGCCATCGTAGCCACGATGGTGGCAAGGGAGTACTCCCATCCCATCGCCGCGCGATGCAGCACAATATCCCGCAGGCTCCACCCTCCGTGCCAGAGCGTAAGAATGCTCCACCAGAACACGGCGAGGAACGCTGTCGCCCTGATGATGGGTTGCTGACGCGCAATCACGACTGGTCCATCCAGAGAAAGTACTTGCACCCGGGGAACGCTGTGCATCCAGCATAGGGTCGCCCACTCCTGGGCGCCGACCGTAGCGTGAGCGTGCCCTCGCGGCACCCCGGACAAGTCGAGCCGATCGGCCCGCCTGTCGTCTGGCCAGCACTTGCCGCGGATGAGTTCGCGGCGATCGCGACCGCACTCGCTGCGGAGGGCGCCTCCGCACACGCTGCCTCAGCGCGGGTTGGTTGGGGTGACGGCGAAACGGGCACGGTCAACCGCTCCACCTCCGCGCGCGTGGCCGTCCCCCCTACATTTTCGGTTCTCACTCCCGGTTTCCCGTTGTCGTTCGGAAGCGTGCCGTTGCAGTCGGGGTAGGCGCTGCAGCCCCAGAAAAAACCCTTCTGCCCCTTACGACGCGTCAACGGTTTGCCGCACTTCGGACAGGGTATCGTGACGCCGGCCGACGTTGCCGACCGGGCTCCAGCGGAAGCCTCACGCGATGCACCCGGCTTGCCGTTGTCGTCGGGTAACGTTGTCTTGCAGTCCGGATAGCCTGTGCAACTCCAGAAAGGCCCGCGGGGACCTTTGCGTTGCGCCATCGGCTTGCCACACTTCGAACACCCAATCGTGATGTCGGACGGAATCGTGTGAGAAGTGCCCGACGAAGCGGCGCGGGCGGCGCCCGGCTTGCCGTTGTCGTCAGGCAATGCTGCCTTGCAGCCGGGATAGCCGGTACAACCCCAGAAAAGCCCATTGGGGCCTTTACGGCGAATCATCGGCTTGCCGCATGCTGAACACGTTGCCGCCGGCGGCATCTGCAAGCCGCGCGAAACGATATCGAGGGTGAGGCTCTTGATGCCGTCGAGGAAATCAGAACCCTTTCCCTGACCAACCTCGATCGACTTTAGTTTGGCTTCCCAGTCGCCAGTGAGCTCCGGAGATAGCAGCAGCTCGGCCTTCAATCTGATGAGCAGCTCTTTCAATTTGAACGCTTTGGCTGTTGGCATCAGAATGCGCTTTTCGCGCGTCATGTATTCTTCACCCAACAGCTTTTCGATTGTCGCTGCGCGCGTGGCTGGCGTACCCAACCCTTTCTCAGCCATCGCCGCGCGCAGCTGTTCATCCGACACTTCCTTGCCCGCATGCTCCATTGCCGAAAGGAGCGTCGCTTCGTTAAACCGGTCTGGCGGTTTGGTCTCGCCCTTGACGACCTTCATCGATGCGGTCTTGCCGCTCTCGCCGGCGGCAAGTGCCGGCAATTTCGCAGTCGTTTCGCCGGCGCTCACGTCCTTGGACTTCTGCTCGGGGGCGGCCTGATAGACTGCCTGCCATCCCGGTGCAACCAGCACGCGGCCGCGTGCAACAAAACGGTCCGTGCCGATCCAGGCTGTGCGCACAGTTACTGCGTACTCTGCGTCGGGATGAAACACCGCAAGCAGGCGTCGCGCGACAAGATCGTAGATTTTCCCTTCGTCGGCGGTAAGGCTCTGTGGTGTGGCACCCGTCGGGACGATTGCAAAGTGATCAGAAATCTTGCTGTTGTCGAATACCCGTTTCGTTGGCTTGATCCAACCGTTATCAAGCACCCTTCTCGCGGCTTCCGCGTATCCCTGCGTTGCAAGCGCTTCAATCGTGCGCGTAACGGTCGGCACGTAATCTTCCGGCAACGCCTTCGCGTCGGTACGCGGATAGGTCAGCACCTTGTGCGTCTGGTAAAGTGCCTGGGCAATTTTCAGCGTGTTGTTTGCCGACATCCCGAAGCGCTGGTTCGCTTCACGCTGCAATGTCGTCAGATCAAAGAGCGCCGGTGCAGCTGAGCGGCTCGGCGTCGTGGTCTCGTCAATACGATCCGGATCCTTACCCTTGCAGCGTGCCGCGACCGCATCGGCTTCAGCGCGGTCCCATATCCGCTCCGCCGGCTCCCTCGGACGAACCTTGTCGACCGGACACTGCCAGATCGCGTCGTAAGCTCCAGCCGTCAAACTAATTGAAGTGTGCACCTCAAAGTATTGCCGCGCGATGAACGACCGGATGGCCTCCTCGCGGGCCACCACGATCATCAGGGTCGGAGTTTGAACACGCCCCGCAGTCGTCATGTCGCCGAAAATAACGGAGCAGATGCGCGTCACATTGATGCCGACAAGCCAGTCCGCTTCGCCGCGCTTTCTGGCCGCGTCAGCCAACGGGCGCATCTCTGCATCGCTTCGCAGGTGCTGCCGGTAGGCGTCACGGATCGACTGTAGCGTCATCGACTGCAACCACATGCGCTTGATTGTCTTGGTGGTGCGCGCGTACTCGGCGATCAGCCGGAAAATTTCCTCCCCTTCCCGACCAGCATCGCATGCATTGATCAGGACGTTTACGTCCTTACGGCTCATCAGGTCGACCAGCTTTCTGAGCTGGGCCTGAGTCTTCGGCAAGGCCTCCAGCTCGAACTTCTCAGGAATCACCGGCAAGAGGTTCGCTATTGCCGGCGGTGCGGCCAACTGGACCAGATGCCCCACGGCGTTGGAGATCACCAGTTGATCATTTTCCCAGTGCCCGGCACCGGCTATCGGCGGCACGTTGAGTGCCTTCGCGATGTCCTTTGCTACCGACGGCTTTTCGGCAATGATGAGCGCCTTCATGACTTACTCCCCGAGGATCATCTTGCGATGCTCGGGATCCTCGCGGCACAATTTTTGATGCTCCGGCGACAGTGATGCCCAGAGCGGATGGCTTTCGAGATCGACCGTCGCCGTGTCCGCCTCGATCCTGTTTTTGGTCTCAGGTCCACCGCTTGCTGCGGTCGCTGCAGCTTGTGCCCCTGATCCGTTCGCTGGCCGCTCGGCGCGTTTCGCTCCGCGCTTGAAGCGCTGATGCATGTCGATCATCCATGCCGGGTACTTGTCCGCAGGGCCGCCGATATAGACGATGTCGATTGCGGTGGGCAGTGCCGGCTCCTGGATCTGTATGAACGGCACGCGTCGCACCTTCGGCTTTCCGTCAATAAGTTCGCCGCCGATCTCGACCGGTTTGACCCGGTATTTACCGTCGGCGTAAATCATGTCGCCTGGCTTGATGTATGACGCGACCGTTTCCGCGAGCTTGCCGTAGTATTTAACCGGTATGACGTTTTCCTCGTCCGCATCCTGCCGCAGCAGGATCGTACAGGCACCTGATTGCACAACGGCGCCGTCGGGATCCACTTCCGTCTTGCGCACACTTATCCCGACCACCATCCCTGCAATCTTGACCTGATTGCATGCATTGCTGGCACGGTATCCACTGCCGTACGGCCGAAATTCCCTGTCTTCCGGCGCGCGATCGGGAACTGCCTTTTCAAAAGCACTCTTGTTGGGAAGCTCCAGCACGTTCGGCCGCTCGAACGAGCGTGCGTATACACGCAGACCAGGCTCTCCGTCATCTTCCTTATGCGGCTGGACCTGACAGATCATCTTGATCGCTTCACGCACCTTGAAGGGTCTCGGCAGGCGAATTCCCGGCGGTACCGCGACCGGCACAAGGAGATTCAGGTTGTTGGTCAACTGCAGCCAGATCGTGCTGCCTTCGATCGAATGTATATGGCCGGTGAGATAGACGACGTTTTTGAACCCGCGGTAGTACTGGTGTTTCGCGGGCACCGAGCGCGCCGCAACGGACAGCAGGGTGATCGACTTTTCGGACATGGAAAGCTCCCATTTGAGGAAGTCCCATCCTAGTTTAAAATCTTCGCAAGAAATAATTTTGGCCTGGCGAGGCTGGCTGCTGGCTTGGCATCACGAGTTCGGCTGCCGGTCCGAACCCTGAGGGGATTCTGAAAATATTTGAGCGATTTTCATAAATTGGGTATATAAGTAGCCGGCCCATATCTTTCCTACCGTCCAGAAGGACATTTTTGAACATGGATCATCCATACCTCGAGCAGCAGCGTCAGCTCATCGTGCAGGTAAAAACCTTGATGGGGCGACGCAACATCGACGCCAGGCAGCTCTCGGAAATACTTGGACTGTCGTATTCGCACGTCGTCGGCATTCTCGCTGGTGACCGATGGCTTGGTGGAGGCAACAAGGAGAATGTGCAAAAGTTCGCTACTTTCCTGAACGTCCCTGTTCTTCAGGTTTATGTATGGTGCGGCGTACTTTCGCCTGAGGACTGTGTCGTCACACATGGCCTCAAGGAACAACTCGCACTGGCGCTACGCAAGATGGAGCTCGATCCCGCTGTGGGCATTCTTGCGCCTCGCCAGGAGGACTGGGATGAAACGCCGGTGAATGTTCAGCTTGCGTTCATGATGATGTACGAGACGTATTCGAAGCAGACCCTTCTGGAACACGCACAGATGGAACTACCTGACGATGCGTTTAACAAACCCTTACCGAAGGCGGAATAGTTCGGCTTTCCACCAGGTATCTGAACTGCCCGCCTCGTTGTCCCGTCATGCGCCAGGCGATGTAGGTTGCTCTCGCCGAACCAGACTGGCCAACCCGAAGTAACTCATCTCCAGGGGTGCCTTGGGGCTGTCCGACCGAGGCGCAGAGCCGAGCGCCCAATATAGGAAGCCGGTTAGATCCCATTCCCCAGATGAATGATGGTTTTCATCGCGTTCTGCGTGGGCGCCTGACAGGCTTTCCGCATACGTGATGTAAAAGCCGTGGATGCAAATGCTGCGAGTTGAAAGCATTGCACCCATGCCGCCCTCGCTAAAGCCACCTTCTCCCTCACAGTCCCTTACATCGCTGCGCGATGTGCTCGCCTACAACGTCCGCGCATGTCGTGTGGTAATAGGCCTGTCGCAGGAACAACTTGGGTTCTCCGCCAATCTCGACCGGACATTCATCAGTCAGGTCGAGCGCGCCCGCATCAATGTCTCAATCGACAATATCGAGAAGCTCGCTACGGCCTTGGGCGTCAGTGCTTCAGCTTTGCTCGAACGTCCGGCGTCTACCCGTCGCTAATCGGGCGCGTCGACGTGCAGCTTTTCGGAAATCACTCGTTGGAAGCACCCGTGTGCCCCACCCCTGATACTGCCTGAAGGCGGGACGTCCTCGCCGCCGGACGGGCTCGGGGGCTGGCATGGAACAACGATGCCAGCCCCATGCCCTTGAGCGTCTGTGGGCGGGTGAGCGCGTCAATGGTCCGCTTCGCCGGACGTGCCGCCCGCCATTGACCCGCTCACCCGCCCATAAGCGAGGATGTAATGCCTGCTCGAACGGGAGGAATAGACCGGCGCTCACGCGTTGCATGGAAATAGGTAGTCCGAATTAATAAATTCGTTTTGAAGATAAAAAAATGCCGCGTCTCCGGAGAGTACGCGGCAATTGGGTTGCGGTAGCGCAGCTTTCGCCTATGCTCCGGATATCGCGGCTTCGAGCGCTGCTGGCGTGACTGCCATCAGGGTCAACCTGCGACACATCTCCTCGTAGTCGGGATCGACTGGCAAGCTTTTCAGTCCCCGGCCCTGCAGGTCGTGAAATGCGTCGTAAGCGCTATCTTTGTGGGTTATCTGGACGCCCTCTGCATTCCGGGAAACCACTACGACTCCGGAGTCGGCACCGATACGGTAGAAGATACCGTGGAATTCACTGATCGACGGGCCAACATCTTCTGCTGGCTCGAAGAAACAGTAATACCGTTGCAATGCGAGTGACCATCGCGTATCCGCCGGCGCCTCTATCACGCAGGTTCGCATAAGCGTGCTACCTGACACCGGAAACCCCTTCACCTCGAGTGCCCGACAACGTTCGGCCAGCTCCAGCGCATCGCGCCTGCTCTCTGATGGGTCGCTGTGTGAGTAATGCTCGATCTGCTTGCCCTTCCAGTACACGTACCCTTGTTGATCGCGCGTCATATTTTCTATGCCGTGAAACCAATGAGGTGTGCTCGCATACACGCCCGACGCAACCGAGCTGAAAAGCGTCTCAAAAGCCTGCTTGCCGTCTTCGTTCAGGAAGTCATTGACCGCCATCTCGACGAGTTTGAGATCCCTGGGTTCGAGCGTGTCGCCGTCGCGTGTTTGCCGAAGGATTTCGATTGCCTTGTCTGCAACCGTTAGCTGTGCGCTTTCCATATTTCAATCTCCTGGGAGTAAGTCCGCGGCCGCGGACGATGAACTGAGCAAAGGAGATGTCACGACGAAAAAAAACCGCGCGTCCGGAGTGGATCGCGCGGGTTGTGGATTGCGGGTGACTAGGTCTCGTTTTTCTCCGCCTCATCGGTCAGGTCGGACCATTCCCTCGCGAGACGTGCGATCGCCTCGTCTGGCTCGTCGACGACCTCGCCGCTTTCGATTTGAATCAGCACGTGCCCCTCGCCAGGAATTGCTCCCGGGTCGTACTCCATTCGAAACCCGGCAGATTTCAGCACCTCCGCGATTTCCTCGCGACGATCTTCCGTGCTGTCGGGCGAATTGGTCCTGTTGGCCAACGCGCGGTCCGCCAGGACCGCCGAGCTTCGCACGAAATGATGCGCGTCGTTTAAGAGCGCATATCGGGCCTGCGCACTGCAGCGCGTGAATAGCAGATCCGCGACCTTTGCGCGTGCGCCCCAATCCAGGTCGAGCAGGTGTGTCGCTGTGACTTCCAGCAGCGAAGCCAGCCAGCGTATTTCTTCCTCACGCAAGGCATACAGTTGCTCAACGAGCTCCGCCGGCATGCTGCCTTTTGTCGGATAGCGTTCGCTCAACTCCCGGGACGACAGCACCACGTGAGCGCCAATACCGAACTCGACAGAGTCAGCCACGCGATGGTGCTTCGCCGGATCGATGACGAACTGCCTGTCGCTTTTCAGAAGTTGTCTGTATTCCACAGCCGGCACGAGCCACTTGCTTCTCGACAGCACATCATCGCGAACGCCGTCGAGACTCGCGATCACGCCGATCATCCCGCTGGGTACGTTCGCGGACCATGCCCCGAACGCCGCAATGACAATCCATGTACCGCCTGCCTGCACGTCGTTTTCGCTTTCCATGATTTGAAATCTCCTTGTGTGAGCCCGTGTTAGTGGGCGATGAACTGAGCACAAGGAATGTCGTGGCGAAGAAAATGTTATTTCTTGAAAAGCACGCCTGGTTTTTTCATTTGGATGACCGGCTTACAAGGAGCGCTGCTACAGGGGCCCGTTGATTGCTAACTCGGTATTCAGCGCAAGTAACAGGCGCTAATCTCCGGGCATTTTGAGACTCTCGCTTTCTGCATTATTCTTGAGACCCGCCTCTACCGTAGCGACAAGGAATGCCACCTCTGGTGATCGATCCAGCTGTCCAGAAGCTCCGAGAGCTTGCCGCCTCGACCGCGTGGCTTAGCCTTGCCGCCCGAAGCGCGCAAGAGACCGCCTCGAGGGTCTACGCCAAGTGTCCGCCGCCGCAGCGTACCCTCGAAGGTCTCGATGCGGCGAATTACCTGGAGGCGATCATACCTCTGACTCAAGCGGACATTCTTGAGCAGCACAGCGGCTATGGGCCCGTCCGATGGCTTTGGTACTTGCGACGAGCGCCTGATATCCTGTTTGAAGGGGACTACCGGACCACGCTCGGCTATGACCGACTATTGGCGGAGACGCTCTCTTCGAAACTCACGGCAACCGATGCTAGTGAAGTGCGGGAGCGTGTGGCGTTTCGGGTCGATGAAGCGGCTTTTCGACACCTCGTCCGATATATCGGGCGCGTAAAGCTTTTGTCGCAGCTACACATTCTGTACAGACGCGTCGGCAAAGGTGCCGCGCTCGACGCAAGTCGTCCCGTCCTCGTAGCCGATAACAGCGAGGCTATCGAGCGCGCGATCCATATCTATGACCTCCGCCACGACCGCTCGCACGAGTTCATAGGGGCTGGTCTGGGCTTGGTCTCCGTTGACCCCCACTTCGAGCAGTTCGTTGAAGAAACCGAAGCTGGGGTGCCCGTGGCATTGCTGACGATGGGATGCACGCCCAGCTTCCCTGCTCCTGTGACCTTTCCAGACGGCGCAGGCGGACTCACCGTCACCACGGTGCAGGTTCGCCACGTAATGAAGAAACTAAGCGTGGCTCGAATCTTGAGGCCGCTGGGCGACGAAGGGGGCATACCGGACTACTTGTCCGACGTCTCAGCGCTAATCCAACTGCTGACGTTGGTACCGGCGATCTGTGTGCACGTGCCATGGGCACTGAGTTCCATCACCCAGCAGGGTTATGTTTTCGTTGGTGAGGACCGACTGCGCGACATCGTCAATCACCACCTGCCGGAAGTTGTCGAGCAGATGGCACTGCGGACACCAGGTTTCACATGGCCCGCAGACTTCGTTCAGTGGCGCGAGGCCCTGCTCGCTGTCACGGCCTCGGTGTGGCCTCTGTCGAGTGGCAACGTCCTGCGGCGCTTCCGCGACAACATTCTCATCGACACTACCGGCGCCTCGCAGGCGCTCTTGCATCGACTCGAACTGGCTCGCGCACCGTTGATCGGGAATCTAAGGGCGCGGGAGTTTGAGCTGCAATGCCAGGATCTGATCGACGGTACTTCTTGGGCACCGCCGCCTGGGGTGAAAGCCCTTCGTGGACGGCCGCTCCGCCGAGGTGGCAGGATGGTGACTGACATCGATGCCATTGGCGTCAGGGAGCGGACACTGCTGGTTGTGTCGTGCAAGAGCATCATTTATGACCGCGACTATGACCAGGGTGTGTTCCGAGTCGTCCGGAACACTCAAGCGACCATTGACGATGCGGTTGTCACATGGGAGCGAATCGTCGCCGAATTCCGGCAGCATTCGACTGGCGAGAACTTCGACTTCTCCCAGTTTGACGAGATTCTCGGGGTGGTGTGCACCCCCTTCCCCGCGTACTCAAACGACGACCGAACTCTAGCCTTTGTAAAGCCGAACCTGCGAGCAAATTCGTCGATGCTCGAGCTCCGGGATTGGCTCGTTGGCAACCATGATCCCCAAACCTGAGTATTTCCAATGGCCGCGAGTTACAGCCCTTCGCTTGACGGTGATCGGCACCGCCACCCGAAGGAGCCGTTCGCGGCTTTAAACCGCCCACCTGAAATCCGACATTCGGCCCGCGCATGAGGGGGAGCAGCGGCTTCCGCTGCATAGCCATCGCGCATTCCGCTGTAAGTCGCGAACGATGCAGATCTACGAGGCCATTGCATCAGGTGGCGAGGATGCAGTGACATTCGCTTCCGGACCATTCCCCCATGTAATCACGTCGGCAATTCGCTTTCTGAACTCGTCTGTAAAAGTCATCAATCCGCGTGGAAGGCCATAGCGGCGCACCTCCTTGACTCTGGGCGACATTTCGTCCCAGCTTTCCACGATCGGTTGGAAGTATTGCAGAACGATTGGGTTGGAGAGGAGGCCCTTGAGCATCAAGCGATTGTCAAACATATGGTTCTCCGTTTTGGCCATCGACCAATATAGAGTGGCCGAAAAGGCAGCCTTTGTGCAAAGCAAAACAAGTTGCCTTCGATCAATGTCGTGATCTGTCGCACTCCTGGCCATGCTCCCGTCCAGGCTTTCGAAGATCTGAGGTACGATGAATTCCAGTCGAATCAACGGATTTGGATGAGAACCTTCGATGACCGCAGTCGGAAGAATCGGTTGATTTCCGTTGAAGCGGAAGAAGACCAACGAGACGCCGCACACCATCAGATAAATCAAGCCGGAGAGAACTTCGGTTCGCTCCTTCTCGTCGACGAAGTCAGGGTCGATGACGTGTCGAAGTAGTTCAATGACGTAGAAGTTCGTTGCCTCGAAGTCGGCTGCAAGTTCCGTGACATGGGAGACCAGCGCTTCTCGGCCAACGACGTGTTTGTCTTTTGAGGCTTCCAAATCGTAAACGTCAGACGTCTGCTTGGCGTCGCCATCACTTGGCCCGAACTCGTCGCGGATGACGCCATGCTCCTGCATGAGATGGCCTATCTCGTGGAAATACACCCACGTGATTGCAGCGACAAACATGTTCTTGACGTGGCCCTCGTCGTTGAAGCACGTCGGGAGTTTCACCCGATCATCGTAGAAGTCATAGAGCTTGTCGACGTCAGTGCCTTCGGGAATGCTTCGCAAGAACTTACAAAACTCCTCGGCATCACGCCACACCTGTCGCACAAACTCGTAGTACACCGTGATGCCGTGCTTCGGTGGCTTGTCGATTTCGCCTGGCGAGGACGCGAAGGCGCCAAAAATCTTTTCCCCGCGCCAGTTAATCGACAACTCTCCGCCCAATTTGGCGTATATCCCGTCACTCAGCTCATGAGTGATGGTACCCAAAACCTCACCCGCCAATTGATAGATCTCAATATCCTCCATCGCGCGCCTCCCCATCGCGTCGTTTGCCCGCTTTGGGCACGCCGGAGCACTTTACTCGACAACATCGGTTTGTCAAAAATTGACATACAGGGCCCCTAGCGACGCGGTGTCCGTCTCCAGTTAGTACAGGCCCGAGATGCAGCCGGGGCCGACGCACAGGGAGCGCGCCGCGTCTACCGAAACACGGCAAGTGACTACCCGAAAGCAGTCGCGAGCGACCGATTGCTTCTGGCCGGCTTCGGTCACATGCTTTCGGCATCGAGCTCAACAGATTCGCCGGCGGCGAACATCTCTTTCGACACCAAACCGAACGGCATTGTCGAAAAATTTGTCCGGGCTCGTATATCCGCTGGAAATCGGGTGACAACAAATTCGAGAAACGACAGAAAAGTCGTGCGTCTGCGTTTTTTGTGGCAACGCATATCCCGACGCCATGTATATGATTGCGCTCACGCTCGCCGGACGAATCTGTCGGGCAAAGCGGGACGGCTGGCGACCGGAGCGCTTCTACGGAGAAAAACATGCTTGAAGATATAATGTGGCTGTTCATCAACCTTGTACTTCCAGTGACGGCACCCATTTTGGGTATGTGGCTGGAAATCGTGTCCGCCCGCAATATCCGGGACGACGCCGAGAGGTTGGAGGCGCTCAGGAGGCGGCGGATTGTCATGCTGTTCAAGGACGGCCAGCTGGGATGGGTCGGCCTGCTGATGTGCTTTGCGGCGGTCTCGGACATGCTCGACGGGATTCGCAAACATGGACTTCCCGTCTGGGCGCCTCTTGTTGTCGTTGCCCTGCTTGGACTTGTATATACAAGTGGGTATTTTGCAACGAAAGGGGCCGTGGACACGGCTGAGGCACTGGATGACTTCGCGTGGAGGCGGTTCCCCGAGGACTATCCGAGCGCGTTTTACACTATAATTTTCACGTTGATTTCGGCAGTACTATTTGCTGGCACCCATTTTTGGGCTAAATAAGGGACAGAACATGACTACCATCGCACATCGCCTTTTTCCTCGCGCGCATGGCAAGGAAGCCATCGTCGCACTGTCCGCCGTGATCGCAGGCGGCATCGGATCTGTCGCGGCTCTCGCGACCGTGGTGCTGATCATTCTCGGCCATTGAACCAGCTGCATGCGACCCCACGGGGTTGCCAAACGAGTTGTACCGAAGCCGCCCCCTAGACCGGGGCGGCTTTTGTTTTTGCAAAGCGGCCCGTCACACGGCATTCACGTGATTTCAGCGCAGATCGCTGGGGAGCCAGGCCCAAGCGGGAAGAGACGGGCGAAAAACCGGAAACCTCCGACTGAGCACCGCAACGCATTAAACATCGATGAACTGGTGCTGCGGCATCCATTGTCAATCGCGCAACGCGGTCAGATCTGCGAGGCCGCGTTCGGCCCAGTCGACGAATGCCTGAACGTCGGCGCAGAGCCCGTCCAGTTCGTCTGCCTGGACGGTTGACTTCATCGATCGCAGCACCATCAACCATGCCTTCCCGGTCTTGACGAAACCGTCCAGCAGCGAACGCCGGTTCTGCATGAAATGGATCTTGAACTCGTCATGCAACGGAATCTTCATGTCCGTGGCGTTCTGCCACATCTCCATCGATACGCGCATGAAGCCGGGGTCGAATTCGACGGCTATTTTCTCGTCGGCCACCTCGGTTACCTCCCGGAACGAAGCATGGGTGCGATCGTCTCCAGCTCAGGATCGCCTTGCGGATCATAGCGACGTACCTCCGTAAAGCCGAGGTCGAGCAGAAAGGCCCGCACGCTGTTCTCCGTTTCGTGGGGCAGGAACCCGCGCAATCCGCTGCCGCCTTCACGCTGCCAGAAGTCGATGACTGGACGACCGTCGAACTGGCGGCCGAAGCGAAACAGGCTGTCCGGCACGACTTTCTTTCCAGCTTCGTCATTCATTGCCAGCATCCAGCCGTTTTCGAATTCCCGATACACCATCATCCCAATTCCCCGGACTGTTGCTACATTTCCCTGGCCGTTCGCTGGGCCATCGCTGACTGATTCTGACTTCATGGCCCCGAGCGGGACATCATCAAAACAAGGCGGCGACCGGGCTTTCCCCACCTCTTGCGGTTCGATGACCGGCTGATCGTACGCGGCGCGGTCGACGGCGGTGCGTCTTGTCGGCCAGCATCGATCGCACGCGATTCAGCCGCCGATCCAGATCCGACCATTCAGGTTGTGCCAGCGTACCGGTACCGACCAGCACAGGGAGCGCTGTTTCAAGTTCGTTCAGGAGCATGGAAAGTCTTGCGAATGATCCCACTCGCCGCACATCCGGATTCATCAACGCTACCTCCTGTCGGGCGGATGACACGCGGTTACTTTAGCATAGCGCGATGACGTCATTCGCCATCGAAATCGAGCTGCAGCCCAGGCTGGATTGACGACGACGCACGTCGAATTTGTTCCGTGGCGCGTTTGCCGCTCGCTGGCGGCGGCACGGGCAAAATGACGTCACGGTGAAAGACCACGTCCGGGCTGATACGCACCAGGCCGTTGACTTTGTCCCGCTCAGCGTCCGGGGACTGTTGCATGGGGTACCTCGCAATTACTTGTGTGATGCTCATGGTTCGCCGAGCATCGTCCCGCGACACGAGCGCGATCCACAGCGGCACGCATACTGTTCTTCGACGTGGTCGGTTCGAACGTCGTCGATCGCCAGCGCATAGCTGATGAACAGTTCCTCTCCTGCGGCGATATCGATGGCTGCTTCGATGAACACGCGGCCCTCAATTTCGAATGCAGTGCAGTTAGCATCGCACGCGTGATTAAGCCATCTCGCGCTGTTGCCACCTCGCCCACCGTCGATAACGCGCCCATCGGTCAATCCGAACAGGAAGGTATGCCCTGTGCTCACCTGTCGATATCGGTTTGCAGCCCGGCGCCAGCTGATCACTTCGCCTTTGTATTCGAACACCCGTTCGCCAGCAACCAGCGAACGCAGCGCAAATACACCTCTTCCATGCACCGGCGATCGCCGGACGCTTACCCGTTTCATATGCGCTTGATGACTATTCAGACGGGCGAAGTATACGCGGGCAACAACGTCGGCCGAATTCGTCTCTCAGGTTTTTCGCGGCCGCTCGATCGGCATGTCGAAAAAGCGGTTGCAACCCGTGCAGCGGAACAGGCGTCGCCCGAGCATCAGTGCGGATTGCGTGCGCGTTCGTTTGAACCCGTGTGGTCTGGCCGGCGCTTCCGTCAGGCAATGCGGACATGGAAGTACTGGCCACGGCACCTTCAAACCGAGCCTGACGCGCTGTTCGTACCGCCCCGATGGGTCGAGCTCGAGCAGCCAGACGCGAAATCGTCCAACCCAAGCCTTTATAACTTCGGGCGACGTGCCAAACTCGGCCGCCGCGTGCGTGAGCGGTCGGTGTTGTGAGAGCCAGGGCAGAAACGCAAACAGCATGTCCTTTCGCAACATATTCGCCATGGGCGT
Source organism: Paraburkholderia fungorum (assembly GCF_902833645.1). Taxonomy (GTDB): domain Bacteria; phylum Pseudomonadota; class Gammaproteobacteria; order Burkholderiales; family Burkholderiaceae; genus Paraburkholderia; species Paraburkholderia fungorum. Next base: position 66,501 of record NZ_CADFGE010000021.1, on the reverse strand, counting down.
GCGTGTTGCGCGGGTAAAGCACCGAGTGCACCCGCGACAATGAAAACTCGGCAAGGCCGCTGACGCACGCGGCCGACTCGACAGGCGCGTATCGATGCCAGCGCAGTGCGGACAGTGCGGTGGATCTGTGCTGTCGGAAAAAACCCGGTTGATTTCGGCCGTGAGAAAAACCGTGAGGTGCCGGTCTTCTGCGTGACGGCGGGGCAGCGGGCTGTTTGCGCGCAGCGGCTGGCTGAAGTCGAAACGCCCAGCATGAGGAGCAGGCACGGCCGGGATCTCGACAGGCTGAACGGTGGATTTCGGTGGAACGCTGAGCACAGCATGCTCGGCACTTGCCAGCTCCGGCGCATCGTGCCCGGCCCGCTTTCGACGTGCGACCGCCGTCAGCGCGAGATCCTTCACGACACGCACGGTAATTTCCGCGCCCTCGGCGTCGCGAGCCATTGACCAGCCCCGTTTGCAGTGAGGGCACAGTGCGCGGCGGCGTCCATCTACGCCAAAGCCGCCGTTGAAGAGTTGACCATGAAAATCGCAATGCGGGCACGTTCCTTCCGGTCGGTACTTCACGCCGAGCAGCACCCGTGAAGCCCATCGGGCGTCTGGGTCGTCCTGCGCGATCAACTCGCGAAACCGCATCAGCCAGTTCGACAGCGCCGTATAGTCGACGCGAAGACGCCGGCTGGCCTCCTCAAGCGGAATCGGCTGACCGAGGAGCCGTACGAATGCGGGCACCTTTGCCGCAAAGCGCAACCGTGCGAGTGGCGTGCCGGTCAGGCGGCTATAGATGCGCCGGCAGTCGTTGCATCGGAAAAACGGCAGCGCGTGATGGCTATTCGGGCGGTTCTGCAGTTGCGTATTCCGTCCATCGCAGTGTGGACACGCAGGGACCGGCCTGTCCTCCCGGGAATGCAGGTCAGCCCATAGCTTCATCACATGCCGCGTCAGCTCGGGATCTTCCGCGTCGCCGTAATCGCGCCCCGGACTATGTGTGAGCGGATGCGTCGAGTCGAATTCCAGTACAGGTGCGGGCGTGGGCATTGTCCGCTCGTCGGAAATACCCGAGTTGCGCTGGTGTTCCTCGTGTCTGCAGCCTTGTCGTATGCTCGTTTTTTCGCGTGCATATTTTTTTCGCGCGCCGTTTCATCAATCGTGAAGCGGATCCATCGACCGTGCCAGGCACCGTCACGTTGCCGCGGACAGTGTGTTGTGTCGTGTGACGTTCAACGTGACAGTGCTCCGTGCAGGGTCGGAAGCAGACTCAGGCCGCCAGGTCGGGCGGCAACTTTCCGCCATTCGCCGCCAGTGCCTGCATCACCTGCCTGTGCAACCACACGTTCATGCTTGCCGAGTCGTTCACGTCGCCGTCGTACTTGAGCTCCTGGGCGAGCTGCTTGCGATGCTCGAGGCTGCTGTCGACGCCGAGCGCCTTCATCGTGTCGACGATCGATGTGCGCCAGTTCAGTGTCTGACCGCTTTCGGCGACGAACTGGTCCATCACGGCCGCGACGTCGACGTCGGTCAGCGGTGCGGGCGCCGGTGCAGCATCCGGCGCGGCGGCCTGCGCCGCGGCCGGATCTGGCGTTGCTTCGGCTGCAGGCGCCGGTTGATCCGGCTTTGCCTTGCCGAACAGCTTGTTGACGATGTCACCGAAGATACTCATTCAGAATTCCTCCCAACAGGTTGGTCATTTACGGAGGCACCGTACTGCTCGCGGTACGGTGCTCGCCGTATGCTACGCGATGTGTGTGTCGCCGCCGTCGCAACATGTTCAACAACGGTCAAACATTGCGGTAACCGGCAGCGGCTTTCGCGATGCGCTTCACGGTTTTTCATGACCCGGCGCTTCCGAGCGCGAGGTCGTCGTGACAACGCCATCTACGGAAAAGTGCGCATCGAACATCGAGTCACCAGGATAGCCGCCGGCAGCCCAGTGCCAGCTCCACACGTCTTCCTGCTTGAGTGCGTACCGGGCGACCGTGGCCGGCTTGCCAAGCAACCTGCGCACATCGTCTTTTGTCATCCCCGGTCCCACCTTCGCGAAATTCTCCGCAGTGAGCGCCTGTGTAATGGCGACCATCGTGCCATCGGGCGCGAACTCGACCATATACGTTTTCGTGCCGTTGGGACCGCGCGGGTATTCAAACCGTTGCGACCCGTCGTCGTTTTGCCAGACAATCTCTGGCTTGCCAGCCTGACGACGTACATCATCGATCGTCGACACACCCGGTTGCAGATTGCCGAACGCCATCGCATCCGGCTTGATCGCGTTGACCGTATCTGCCACCTTCTGCTCGTCGCATCCGGCCAGCAGCCCGCCGGTCACACAGGCCATAAGCAATATCGCGAAGCGTATCCACATGTTCATTTCGTTCTCGTCCAGATTTAGGCTAGAACTGCGTGTCGGCGCGGCACCCGCCAAACGCTGCACCATAGGTCGCCGATGCGCCGCAGCCGAACAGGCCGCAGCCGGCGAGCAGTGACGACGCGACAGCGATGGATCCATGGGGCACCACGACGGCGGATATCCATCTGTTACACGCGAGCGAGACGGCGCTTCAGCAAAGTGGGCTGCGTGCGCAGTCTGGACAGCCGTGGAGTCTGCGGCAGGAGGAGATCGTGGATATCGAAGCGGAGCTCGCGTTGCATGACCGGCAACTGCATTCGATATGCGCGCATCAATATCAGGCAGCGTGGGCCGGGCTGCAGCATTTTGTGAGCAGCGATGCCCAGTCGCCGCTTCCGGCACGCCAGCCTTTGTGACGATCGACCGCCAGCGGCGCTCGTGCAGCAACGGCAAACGAAGCAAAAACGTCAATTCGCACACGGACCGCGGTCATGGGGGCGACGACGTTTTCCTGCCCCGATATCGCACATTTCTAAAGTTAGAACAGCCTTTTTGCGACGGGTATCGGGTAGCTATCCGCGAGAACTTGGATAAAATTTCAGTTCCCGAGCCATTAGCCGGCGCTCCCGCACGATCGAAGGGTGCGTGCAACACAGGCCTATCGGGCCGAGCGATGCAATGCGACGTCGGCATCGGAGGCCCATCCTGCAGCGACTCTGACGGCCGCGCGGCGAGCAGCTGCCACGACATCTCCGTTGTGAACCTTTTCGAATACTGGCGCTTCCTGCATCCCTCCTTCGGCACCGATCTCGCCGTCATGAGGGCGCGTAAAGGAGATACCGGTGGCTATCAGCAGACGCATGCAGTCAGTGTCTCGATTGATGAAATCCAGGTCCTTGAGGTCGTGCGGTACGTTCCCGTTCTCGTCCGCGAAAGCGCCGATACCAGCGCGCAGATTCAACTCTTGGTCGTTCAATTTCTTTCCTCTTTTGTTTTAAAAATAGCGGTAATTATTCGAACATCTGCTGGCATTGCTTCCTGTTGGCTTTAACGCTTCCAGGTGGGTCGCTTTGACCGTGGGGCCCGATGCACCTTCGACTAACTGGTTTGTGCTGGCACAAAGGTCGTCGCGTCCCGAGCGATCATCCGATCGATGATGCTTGCGACGGCCCCATCTAGCACCACGCCCGCCGCTATAGCCCTGTCGAGCGTCTCCTTAAGCAGGCGTGGGGAAATCGTGCTATCGCCCAGGATCTGATAAAGATCGAGTAATTGCGTCAGAAGACTTCGAGTCTTCCGGCGGGCTTTCCAGCGAGCGGGGAACGTTACCAGGCTCCAAAACACACTGAGCACCCACAACCCTGCTATCGACCAGCCGACGATCATATGCCCGTTGCTGATTGCCCAAATGGAAAGTACCGGTGGTACCACGTAACCAAGGGCAAAGCCGGTCAACCGGAACAGTGTCAATAGAAGGAAATATTTTACTGGCTTTCCGTCGGCTAAAGCAGCAGCCACGCTCGTACCAGTTCCGGCTTTGGTATTGATAACGTGATATCCAAAGGCATCGAGTTCCGCGAAAACGATCGCATCCAGCAGCAGCCAGTCGAAGTAATTGCAGCGGATGTCGGGATGGCTCAGGTACTCGGCGGCGACGCTCAGTAGCGCCTCTTTGTCGATGCTGAGCCCACGTTTGGAATCGTTTGCCCGGAGAATGTTAAAACGTTGATGCAGCCAGTAGAACAGTGGCCCTTCTGCATCCGCGGCGTGCAGCGCGTACGAGTTGTCATGCAGGGCCTCGAACAGTTGCTCCGTGAGCCGCATCGCGAGTGCGCATCCTCTTCCGAATTCGGCCGGAGGGCATCGGTTTCTATCTGCATTCGCCTTCAGGGCAGGAAGAATTCTTCCTGCCCACACAGGTGCGATAAGCCTGTAGAGGTTGTCAGGTAACCGTTGCTCCCAGTCCGCGTTGAGCGATTCAGCGATTTCGTCCGTCTCGTTGTTATGCATTCGCGTTTCCTTCATGATGAAGTCGCAGCGGACAATCCCGGTGCCGCCATCACGACGAGGGTGCCTCTGCCTTAGCACCCTCGTCGTGATCATGCCGACTGAGGCAATGAAGACCTGGCCAATGCCTTTTCAACGTTGCCGAGGAGGCTAAGGAGCTGCTGCCTCGGCTTGCAGTCCGCGTACCCCTGGTTTAGCAACGCGGCAATCCGACGGATCGATTCAAGCTGGTTGACGCGATCGACCATCGGCTCGCGATGGGTACCATAGTAGGCGTCACCGAACTGTTCGTCCGTCATCTCCTCACCTGGGTATTCCATCTGCAACCAGTCGTCGAGCGTCGTCCGGATACGCATGATGGCCTTACGCTGCGGTCCCGGGAAGCGGTCGTTATCGAGCGCGTGCAGGAGTGGACCCACCGTCAGGTGCATGTCGAGCGGCATCCGCTTCGCTGGGCGCCACCGTGACTCCACTCCGCCGCTACGTGCCCCGTAGGGCAGAGCGCCATTGCGCTCGACGCCGCGGGGTGCTGGCATGGGCCGTGACCGTCGAGCCGTACCTGCGGCTTGCCGGGTAGGGCTCACAAACTGCGACCAATATGAGGCCGACTCGCCATCCCATACCGGCTCCCTCAGTTCGGCCTGCAGTTGGGCAAGCTGCGTCAGCAGCCGGTTCGCGAGCGTGGGGTCGTCGCAGAAGACATAGGGTACGGTCGCCCCGGGATTGTGAATGCCTTCCCATTTTGGGGCGATCATCTCAACCCCGTGGCCTGAGACCCAGTTCTGGCGCTGCTTAACGTTGACGTGAGGATACGGCTCGTCCAGGTACACCCAAGCTTCGGTGTCACTGTCGATCCAGTTGGATACGTGATCCTTGCCGGGCAGGTCCCGGAAAATATTGAAGGGCCGGTTTTGCGTTTGCGTCGTCGTTGGCCTGAGACCGGTCACAGCCATAAAGCGCAGAGTACGCGCTGCGGCGAAAAGGACGTCGCGCGCGAGCTCCTGACTATCGACATCTGTTTTGCGTTCGAGATGGTCCGCCGATTCGAGCCGAAACCAGCCGAGATTCCTCGCAGAGCTCACCTGATGGCGCGCAATAATATGCGTCAACGGCTTCGGGAGCTGAATCGAGAGGGTCTCGCGTCCGGCACCTTCCTGGCCGGCCCAATAGGCTGTCAGGTAGACCGCGTGGGACGTCGGTGACTGTCGCGCCATCTGGTCCTGCGCATGCCGGATATTCTGGTACCCTGCGGCGCGGGACGCCTCATCAAGGGCAAGATGGTGGGGAATGGCGCGCTCGCGCTTGATGGTTTTGGCGAGGCGCTTGATGCCGTCCAGTGTGGACGGTCGTGCAGTGATGCTGGACATGACGATTCTCCGACCCTGCTGCAGCGTTACCCGTCCACCGCTACGTTCCAGGGCCAAAGAAGGCCATGGAAAAAGTACATCGGGCAGTGCCGTTTCCAGCTTTGCAAAGACGGGTAGCAGGCGCCTGCCGGGCGCGCGTGCATATCATAGCGCCTCCGGGGCGGGCGCGCCACTCTCAAGCCATGCGCTTCATGAAGAGCTCCGGCTGCTCCGGTCTGTCGTGTCGCCGCGTGCCGCGGCATCGGCTGCCTCGTCCGATAGGGCATCAGGGTTCGGCGCCTGCCACATCACATACAGCGTGTTGACCGGCCCTTGCCCGTGTTCGTAACCATAGAACATTTCGCTTCCACCCAACGCAACGCTGTACGGTGGCGCCGGGAATCCGGCGGCATCGTGAGTCATGTCTCGCCTCGGTAGAGACCGACGCTGCGGCGCGTCCGCGTGGACTTTTTCGACATGTTTGTAAATGTCGTCGCGGTTCGACATGAAGTGCTGGCCACTGTCGTCCGATGGAAACGCCACTGCTGCCATGTTGTTGTCCAGCGCGATATGCTGGGCCACTTTCAGGAACGATTGCACGACCGACTCGGCATCGTAGCGCACGTCCGTGCCGTCGACCGTGTTAATCGCGCGCATGACCAGCGTTGTGCGATGCGGGTCGATCGCCTCGATGCGCTCGACGTAGAGCATCGCCATGCCCACCAGCCGCTTGGTCAACGGATCGAACACCACCAGATGTGACTGCCGCTCCTCGCGCCACATACGCACGTTGTTCGCCGAGCAGAGCCTGGTCGCTACCTTGGCGAAGTACGCAGCTGGGTGCTTCGACACGAACGCAACGTATTCGGCTTCGCTTTCCCTCCCCGACGGACGGCCTTCGAAGGCGCTAAGCTGGCGGTGGGTCCATGCCCCGTGGATGCCACGTACCTTGTCCGCAATGTCTCCAAGCACTGCGACCATCCGCTCGCGGGGCAGCATCCGGTTGTCAGTGCCTGGAGATCCTGCGAGGCGCGTGGCCAACTTTCCGGCCGCTTCGTCGCTCAAGCTCCCGGCGATTCCTGTGCCCTGCTCCCTGATTGCGTCGGGCAGCCCTATGTCAAAAAAGGCCGCCATGCGCTCCGCTGCGGCGTAACGCTGGTCAACGTCGCTCGTCTGTGCTTCCAGCGTTTCGACATCGTTAAGCAGCGCCTCTGTTACCTCAACATCAAGGACACCGAGGAGTACACCGAGGTGCCGGTAAAACGTCTGCGGGCTTGCCGAGGGGTCGCCCAGTTGTTTCGGTGACAATCCCTGGCACGCGTTGAGCACGTTGCCTTCGGCCTCCCGGCGAAAGGTCACGCCGTATTCGATCGCGTCGCGGATCGCACCCAGTCCTCCCGAATCGATCCGGCCTTTCAGTACAACCGGCCTGCGTCGCCACACCATCGCGTAGCGGTCGCGTCGCACGAGTGAATCGAGATGATTTTCGAGTCCTGCTACACCTGACCATCGCGAATCCGCTTCGCGCAGCTCGACGCCGTAGACGGCCTCAATCGCGTCAGCCTGAAGCTGCGAAAGTGTTGTGGTGGATGGCCCCTGCCCTTTCAGGAGCGATTCCACTTCCAGACGGAACGCGACGAGCTGTCGTTCGTATTCGTGCTCGCCGGTCAGGTACGCGGTGATCAGGCTGGTGGCCAGCATGCCTCCGGTCGCATCCAGTTGCCGTCTCAGGCCCGGGAGGATGCGGGCATGGATGCCGGGTTCCAGCGTCTGCCAATGCTGCCAGTATGCGTGGCGCGCTTCCTCGTCCAGTACGTCGATCGGGCTGCCGAGCAACCTGTAACGCTCGTCCCACATGGCCGAGCCCAGCGCGCCAAGGTTGCCGCCTACAAACGAAAAGTTTCCGCGGCTCGACGCATCGTCGACGAGCAATCGCGGCACGGGTTCTCGCCAGTTGACTCCTGCGAGGTGCTCGATGCCGCGCGATTTCTGACGCCACGCGCGCAATGCGTGCACGGTCCGTAGTCCGCGCGCCTCGACTGCGTATTCCAGCAGGCTGCGATCGATCTGGGCCAGTGGCCGGATTTCGTCGAACGCCGCGCGATCGGACACCGGCAGGATCGAGACGAGATACTCGAGCGCATTGATACGCTTCGCCCCGATGTTTCGCATCCACGCGGCGACTGCTTCGGGTTGTTTGGCTGCGTTGCGCAACCCCCGATACATCGTCAGCAGTCGGTCCAGATCGCGCGCCGACGTCCCGTTCGCATACAGATCCTGAAACGCGAGCACGCCGGCTGACATGCCGAATCCATATTGCGCGAGCGTCCGGAGATGGTCAGCCAGATCATCGTCGGTGCGTTGCGTCACGTAGACACGGCATGCCGCGAGTTCACCAAAACCGAGTGAGTGCGGCGCCGAGCACAGCAGCTCGATTGACCGGCGCGGATCGCGATTACGCTCGGCCATCTGCAGAAGAAGCGATTGCAGGCCAGAAAGCTCCTCAAGCGTTGCGCCACGAGTGCGCAGTTCGCGCACCGTCTCTTCGACAGGCAGTTTTTCTTCTTCCAGGATTCGGGTGAACAGGCGCCACTGCTGCGGATCCTTTGCACCGATCACGTCAATCACGAAATCCCAGTTATCCGGATGCGCGCGCCAGAGCCACTCGTCCAGCGCCGCGAAGAGTTGCGCCACATCGACGTGCTGACGGGCGGACAGCGTTCTCACCGTTCGATCGAGGCGCGCCGGATCGCAGCGCCGCCAGCACCCGAGCACCTTCAGTGTCTCCTGGCGGGGCACGCCAAGCTCCAGCAGGCGACCAATGGTCTTCGGGCCGTCGTCATCCCAATTGACGTCCCAGTTGTGGCCCTCGTTCCGTTCGCGCCAGGGTTCAAGCCAGTGCAGTTCGTCGACCGATCGGATGACACGCATACCAATCAGCACGGCGAGCTTTTCCGGTGGGAAGCTACGCCAGATTCCGCAGAACACCGCATGCAGTTGTTCGGAAGTGGTGATTCCAAGATGCCACGCATTGCGCGCGGTCACCGCGTCGAAGTACTGCAAGTCGTCGAGTACGGCCTGACTGCGTGGTGCCGTGAAATGGCGTGCAATGAAGTCCAGTCCTTCGCCGTAGTAGGGCTTTTTCATGCATGCAGGACCGGCAAGCCGCTCAAAGACCAGTTCACGTCCTTCGGGTGTACCTACGGAGCGAAGGCGGCCTGTTGCCAAGCGGAGCGCCAGTGCCGGAAAGAACGCCGTCACAAGGAATAAGCCGATCTTGGAGGGCCACGAAAGCCGCACCGGCACGTGATCGGGAATCCGCAGCGCGCGTCGGGCAAAGTCCGCATTGGGTGATTGCGGCGCGCTCAGCTCGTCAACACTGCTCGCGACCGATTCGCGAAACGCCTTGATGATCCGACGGCCATACGCAAGCCCACGTCGTGGGCTCTCCTCGTATCCATACAGACGCCGCGACGAATCCGAGCGCCGTTCCTCGAGCCTCCACCTCGCGTACTCCGTCTCCAGCTGCCGCTGGCGAAAAGCGCGATACGCGTTTCTCTCGTCCGGAGATGGAGTACCGGTCGACTGGGGGCCGGAATTGTGCGTCGAGGTTATGGGCATAGGCTGGTCTCGCTATAGGGTCAGAACCACAGAATACCAAGTGAACTGCATCTCGCGCGGTTTGGCCGCAAAACCCGAGGGCGTGCAACGGCTTCACATTTTTTCAAGATAAGCGCTACACTAGACACTGTATATACGTACAGTATTCTAACTCCATGAACGCCCTGCCGCGACACCCCGAAGACATCCATCCCGCGCTCTGGCGTGCCTCGCAGCTGGCCGCCGGCTTCGATCGGGTGGTGTCGTGCGGCCACACCGTGCTGGGCGCCGAACTGCCGGGCGGCGGCTGGCCCGCGGGCGCGCTCACTGAGCTGCTTACCCCGCAGCCCGGTTGCGGGGAGCTGCGTCTTCTGCAGCCCGCACTGGCGACTGTCGCGTCCCGTCCATTGCTCATGCTGCAGCCACCGCACCGGCTACAACCGGCCGGACTGGCGTGGCTGGGCATTCCCGCGGCGCGGGCCTGCGCACTGCACGCGCCACGCACGGCTGACGCGCTGTGGGCCGCCGAGCAGATCCTGCGTGCCGGCACTTGCGGCGCCCTGCTCTTCTGGCAGACCGAAGTCCGACAGGACGCGCTGCGGCGGCTGCATCTGGCCGCGCAGGCCTCGGACACCCTGCTGTTCCTGTTTCGCCCGCTCGCTGCTGCCCAGTCGACGTCGCCGGCGCCGCTGCGGCTCGCACTGCGCGCGGCCAGGGGCGGCCTTGAAGTGACGTTCGTCAAACGCCGCGGACCGCAGCGCGACGAGCCAGTTTTCGTTTCTCTTGTGCCTTCACCTGTCCTGTTGAGCCGATATGCAACTCTGGATCGGCGTACATCTGCCGCACCTCGCCCTCGAGTCGTTTCTCCCGCGCTGGTCGACGCCACGCAATGAGGCGGGGTTCGTCGTGCTGGAAAAGGACCGCGTTGTTGCACTCGACCGCGTGGCGCGTTCGGCCGGCATCGTGGCCGGCATGCGCCGCGGTGGCGTGTTGACACTCGCCCCCGACGCTGTCATCCGGGAGCGTGATCCCAGCCGTGAAGCGGAGCTTGTTCGGGGCGTCGCGTTCGCCCTGCTGCAGTTCACCCCTCACGTGGTGCTGGCCGAAGAATCGGTCGTGCTCGCCGACGTTTCGGCGAGCCTGCGGCTCTTCGGCGGCATTCGACTGCTACGCCGGCACGCGCGCAAGACGGCGATCGCGTTTGGCGTAACGGTGACACTTGCTGTCGCACCAACAGGCCAGGCCGCGTGGCTCTTTGCCCGGTCATCGGGTGGCATCGCGCTTTCACTGCAATCCGTCGATCGCGCGCTGCGTCGCGTGCCGTTACCAGCCTTGCCGCCAGCGCGCCCCTACGTCGAATGGTTCGACGGCCTGGGATGCGAAACGGTGGACGATGTCCGGCGACTCCCCCGTGCCGGCCTCAAGAAACGCTGCGGCACGGCGCTGCTGGATGCGCTCGATCGCGCAACCGGCGCGGCACCGGAAGCGTACGAATGGCTGGAGATGCCGCCCGCCTTCAGCGCGCGGCTCGAACTGCCCGACCGGATCGAGCACGCGGAGGCCGTGCTGTTCGCGGCGCGGCGGCTGACCCTGCAGATGACCGGCTGGCTGTCGGCGCGGCAGCTGGCGATCGCGCGGTTTGTGCTTGAGCTCGAGCATGAGCGCGGCCGTGCGGCGGTGCCGCCGACTGCGATCGAGATTGCCCTCGCGGAACCGACCTCGCGCGAAGCGCATCTCGTGCGTCTTCTGAAAGAACGGCTTGGCCGTGTCGAACTGGCCGCGCCGGTCATCGCCGTTCGGCTTGACGCGAAGGACGTTCGCGAAGCCGACGCACCCAGCGAGACGCTGTTTCCGGAACCGGGTGGTTCGCCGCAGGATCACGCGCGTCTGATGGAGCTGCTCGTCGCCCGGCTCGGCACGCAGAATGTGACCATGGCGGCACCGGTCGCCGACCACCGCCCCGAAGTCGCCGCACGCTGGATTCCCATCGGCGAAACCGTCAAGCCCTTGTTGCCGCCGCCAGACCTTCCGCGACCCACCTGGCTTCTGGACAATCCAGTACAGCTCATCATGCGCGGCCACCGTCCGTTCTACGGTACGCCGCTGCGCATGGTCTCGCCGGGCGAGCGGATTGAGTGCGGCTGGCAGGACGGCCACTTGGTAACACGGGACTACTTTGTCGCCGAGTCCGAGGGCGCCATCCACTATTGGGTCTTCAGGGAACGCACGGGCACGCGTGAGGAGCGCGAGCCGCGCTGGTTCCTGCATGGCCTGTTCGGGTGATCGCACATGGCGCCGACCTACGGCGCACTGCCCGACTATGCGGAGCTTCAGTGCGCGTCCAACTTTTCCTTTCTGCACGGCGCATCGCACGCCGAGGATCTCGCCGCTCGCGCCGCACAGCTCGGGTATGCCGCGCTGGCTGTCACGGACGAATGCTCGCTTGCCGGCGTCGTGCGCGCGCACGTCGAGGCGAAGAAAGCCGGGCTGCCGTTCATCGTCGGGTCGCACTTCCAGTTGACAAACGCCGACGGGACCCGTGCCCTGTCATTCACCGCGCTGGCGATGACACGCGAAGGCTACGGAAACCTGTCCGAGCTGATCACGCTCGGCCGCATGCGGGCGCACAAGGGCAGCTACCGGCTCGCGCCGTTGGATCTCGCGCACCCCGAGAAGCCCCTTGGGCACCTGCGGGGGTTGCCCGACTGCGTCGCGATCCTGTCACCGGACTATCCTGCCGACGAAGAGAAGCTGGATACGCAGATCGAGTGGTTCGCCCAGACCTTCGGCGATCGCGCCTGGGTCGCCCTGACATTGCACGCGCGCGCGATGGACGACATCCATCGCGGCGCCGTCGAGCACGTCGCGGCGCGCCACGGCATTCCCGTTGTAGCGACCGGCGCACCTGTCATGCACGTGCGTTCGCGCAAACCGCTGCAGGACGTCCTCACCGCGATCCGGCTCTGCAAACCGGTAGCCGAATGCGGCTATGATCTCGCGCCCAACGCCGAGCAGCATCTGCGATCGCGCCTGCGGCTCGCCAACCTGTACCCACATCGCATGCTTGAGGAAACGCTACGGATTGCGCGACTGTGCACGTTTTCGCTCGACGAGCTGCGTTATGAATATCCTGACGAGCTCGTGCCCGCAGGCCATACGCCGACGAGTTACCTGCGGCAGGAAACCTACATTGGCGCGCATCGTCGCTGGCCGGAAGGCGTCCCGCATCCCGTGCAGCAGCAGATCGAGCACGAACTCGCGCTGATCGAGGAGTTGCGTTACGAGCCGTACTTCCTCACGGTCTACGACATCGTCCGGTTCGCGCGCAGTGAAGGCATCCTGTGTCAGGGGCGCGGGTCGGCGGCGAACTCGGCTGTGTGCTTTGCTCTCGGCGTAACCGAAGTGGATCCTGCACGCTCCTCGATGCTGTTCGAGCGGTTCATCAGCAGGGAGCGCGGTGAACCGCCTGATATTGACGTGGACTTCGAGCACCAGCGCCGCGAGGAGGTCGTGCAGTACATCTACCGCAAGTACGGGCGCGATCGCGCAGCATTGACGGCTGCAGTCACCACCTACCGTCCGCGCAGCGCGCTGCGTGAATCGGGCAAGGCGCTCGGTGTGGATCCGGCGATCGTTGATCGCGTGGCGAAGGCCCATCAGTGGTTCGATTCGGGCGGCGAACTGCTGAACCGTTTCGCCGAGGCCGGGCTCGATCCCGGATCGCCGCTGATCGCGCAGTGGGCGACGTTCGCCGCACTACTGGTGGGCTTTCCACGGCATCTGTCGCAGCATAGCGGTGGCTTCGTGATCAGCCGCGGCAAGCTGTCGAGGCTGGTGCCGATCGAGAACGCCGCGATGGCCGACCGCTCCATCATCCAGTGGGACAAGGACGACATTGAGGCGCTTGGCCTGCTGAAAATCGATGTGCTCGCGCTCGGCATGCTGTCGGCCATCCGCCGCGCGCTCGACATCATTGCGGACAAGCGCGGCGAGCCGTTCGAGCTGCAGGACATCCCTGCCGAAGATCCCAAAACGTACGAGATGATCTGTCGTGCCGACACGGTCGGCGTATTCCAGATCGAATCACGTGCACAGATGAGCATGCTGCCCCGCCTGCAGCCGCGCTGCTTTTACGATCTCGTGATCGAAGTGGCGATCGTGCGTCCGGGCCCGGTGCAGGGCGGCATGGTGCACCCATACCTGCGCCGGCGGCAGCGGCTGGAACCCGTTACTTATCCGAGCCCGCAGATGGAGCAGGCGCTCTCGCGCACGCTCGGTGTCCCGATCTTCCAGGAGCAGGTGATGCAGGTCGCGATGCTCGCGGCCGGCTTCACTGCCGGCGAGGCCGACCAGTTGCGGCGCGCGATGGCTGCATGGCGCCGCAAGGGCGGGCTTGAACCCTACTACGACCGCATCGTGAACGGGATGCTCGAGCGCGGCTACGAGCGCGAGTTCGCCGAAGCCATCTTCGCGCAGATCCAGGGCTTCGGTGAGTACGGTTTTCCGGAGAGCCACGCCGCGAGTTTCGCGCTGCTGGTCTACGCAAGTGCATGGCTGAAGTGCCACGAGCCGGTCGCGTTTCTCGTGGCAATGCTCAACAGTCAGCCGATGGGTTTCTATTCGCCGTCGCAGCTCGTGCAGGATGCGAAGCGCCACGGCGTGAAGGTACTGCCAGTCGACGTGACGCTGAGCACCTGGGATTCGGCGGTTGAAGGCCAGACAACCTCTTCCCCTGTGCGCCTCGGCATGTCGCTGGTACGCGGGCTGAAGGAGGAAGCCGCCGCGCGGATCGAGCTCGCGCGCGCCGTGCGGCCCTTTACCGATGTCTCCGATCTTGCACGGCGCGCGCAGCTCGATCGCAAGGACCTGCAGGCGCTCGCGGCAGCCGACGTATTGCACTCACTTGCCGGCGACCGGCGTGCAGCTCTGTGGCATGCCGTTGCTGCGGTACCCGACCGGGATCTGCTGCGCGGCGCGACCGATGACGACGCGACGCCGGTCCTCGCGCCGATGACGGAAGGTCAGGAGATCGCCAGCGATTACCGGACGCTCGGTCTGACGCTGGGTCGGCACCCGCTGGAACTGCTGCGCCCTCGCCTGCTTGCCCAGCGACTGCTGCCGGCGTCGACGCTGGCGGGCTTCCGGAATGGGCAGCTCGCGCGCGCCTGCGGCATCGTGACGGTCCGGCAGCGGCCCGGCACTGCGAAGGGGGTGATGTTCGTCACGCTGGAGGATGAGACGGGGCAGGTCAACGTCATCATCTGGCCGTCCCTGCTGGAAAAGCAGCGACGCGAAGCGCTCGGCTCATCACTGCTTGCAGTGTATGGTGTCTGGCAGCGGGAGGGTGAGGTTCGTCATCTCGTCGCACACCGGCTGGTCGACGCGTCCCACCTGCTTGGCTCGCTCGTCACGTCGACGCGGAACTTCCATTAGGTACTGGCGTACCATATCGGCGTACCTTCCTCCAGGGAGCGACCATGTGTTATTCGGCTCAGATCGTGGCGGACTATCGCAAGTACGTCAGGATGTTTGGCGCGCATATGAGTATTCGGGAATTCGCGCAGCTGTACTGGGAACGCGCCGAGGGAAGCAACATCAAGATTCCGAAGGCGATGGACGCCGCGTTCCTGGTTCCCGCGACGGACGACGAACGCCGGATCAAGGAAGCGATCGACAGGTTCAACGGTGAGCAGGCAACCAGGTTGGAGCAGGAACTGTTCAAACAGCGCGCGCGGCTCGCCGACGCAGAACGCACCCTGCAGAGCAAGACGACGAAGGCGGCCTCCGAGAGCAAACGGATCTCAACCAACAAGATCGAGTCGGCGCTGCGCGGGCTCGACGATCTCCGGCGCACCGAACCGAAAGACCGCGATTCGCGAATTTTCCCCGGCACCTACGCACCGGTGATGGTCATGGAGGACGGCCAGCGGGTGATCAAGCCGATGCGGTATCAGTGCCGGCCGGCGGGCAAGCCAAAGATCTATGACACAAAGTATCCCGGAACGTACAACGGTTTGAGAACGTTACTAACAGTTAGGGCCGTAAATTTCCCTTCATATCAGGCACATAAGCCAGCTAAGTCTTTTTTGGCATTTCATCGTTGACTTGTCATCTTTCAGCATTGAAAGCATCCGTGATGCAACGGGCCGCCAGGTGTCGCAGTACGGCCAGGTGCAGCAAGGGACGTTCAACAGTGCCACCTAGATCGTTGACGATCTTCAATCGTTCAGCCACGTCGAACCCAATATCGCACAGCAAGTAACACTATCAGCGGCGTAACAAAGCAAGCCGTCAGCGTGATTTTGCGAATGAGTAGCGGACCATACCCTTCTCGACGACGATCTATCACCATAGGCTTGTTGCCAATGGCGTTTAACCTTTCGGCGATCAGCGCCAGATTCGATAGAAAGCGCTGGCCGCCGGTCGCGTCAGCATCTACGACGCCGGAGCTGACGCGCACCGATACTGCGTTTCCCGACCACTCGACGCTACAGCGGAAACTCGACAGCAATAGACTCAGCGCAACGCGTAGGCTGTCATCGGCACTTATGAACTCACTTGCTGATGTCGCACCCGGTCCGTAGGCGAACACTCCTTGAGCGATCTCAAAACGAGGTGCGGAACGGAACAGCAGCGCCAGCAATGATTGACGACGCGATGTGAAACCAATATCCACGGCTCGATCTACTTTGCAAGCCATCGAAATTGTCGATAGACCCCGGAACCGAACAATCTCGGCTCCGTAGTTTCTGGCAAGAACATCAAACGGTGGAATCGCAGTCATTTTATTCGTTAGATGAACGCTGACCGCACGACTATACGCCGGAGAGCCCACCGGCGAAAAATTTGCGCCCAACTCCACAGGAACGTCTGTGTCAGCGAGCGAGGCCGTGTCGGTACGTCCGCTTTTTGCGAGCACGACCGGCTCCAGTGGGTCGAAGAACAAACCTAAACGAAATGTGCCTGCCGAACGATCCAGCTTAGCGTGCCCATCTTTTGCAACGCGGCAGAGAACGTCCGACATCAATCAGAAAATGCTGAACCCTTCAGTTTCGTTCGTGTATCGGCACCACCTGAGGGTCGCCTAACCTAGCTCGCAGCACGGCGTTCTCAGCCAGCAAAACCTCATTGATCGACGCGAGTCGACTCACATCGGAGCGGAGGCTCGCGGTCTCCTGGCGAAGGTCGCGGGTCTTATCGCGCTCTGTCTTGAGTTCCAGTCGCTTTGCGTCACGCTGTGCGCGGCTGCCGCGCCCCTGGGCGAGGCGGATTGCCTCGGCGATGTCTGGATAATGGTTGTGGATCAAGGAAGCAGAGACCCCAGCCTCCCTGGCAACGGAGGAGATACTAAGCTTCTCCACGTCGGTGTGCGCCCGGCCTCGCTGGATTCGGAACATCGCCAGACGCAGGTCCTTCTCTCGTTTGTCGGCTGGTTTCCGTTGTTTGCTCATACTGTCGTGGGCTCGTCCGAAGCATTGTGGCCCAGCGTCACCAGGACATCGCGGCAACGCTGCATGTCTCGACGAACCAGGTTTCGCCCGCCTTCACCAATGTCATCGCAGGCTAACACCTCGTGCAGATGGTCATGAAGCCCCCGATAGAGTGGCGCGTGCTGCGGCCCGATGACTGCGTTGTCGCAGCCGCTGCAACGCGTGCGCTCAAGGTCGTTACCGATACAATTGTTGTCCTCGGCCGTGCACCACGCATGACCATTGCTACGAATGGATGTGCTCTCTGCCAGGGATCGCACCATCTGTCGATGATCCTTGAAGATCGTCACGGCATGGCTGCCGCGCCACTTCGCAATATTTTCGCCATAGCCGCCGGCTAAGGCGGCTCCGGGTTGTAGCCAGCCGTCTACCACCTCTTCTTTGATATCGTCGAGTTCTATCTGGATATCGGCGTAAAGCGCTACCTCCTGCGAGGCGTTCAGAGCGTAACCCAAGGTCATGTCCATCGACCAGTGTTTGAAGTGAGAGCGCAAGTACCGAAGATCTCCGAAGTGACTACGAGCGGCATAGTTCGCAAACTTCCGGCGAAAGTGATGGCTGGCAAGGTCCCACTGCAATCCGCAGTTCCGCGTAAATGTCTTCAACGCCTTGTTCCACATTTGACCCGACATCGTGCGCACTTGGTTGCCCTTGTTCGGCGTCATCGCCAGGAAAACCGCGTTTAGGTGAAGTTGCGCCTCGGTGATCTCCGGATCCGACGGGTTCTCGGCGACACGGGTTTCGATCTCGGCCTCGATCAGGGCTCGATAGGGGGACGACCACCGCTCCATGACCTTCAGCGCAACCGCCGCTGCTTCAGGGACCATCCACTCTGTATTCCCTTCGCCTGTCTTCGTAGACTGCGAACGCATCCACCAGTAGGTATTTGTCTGGTCATCGTTATCCACGGCTTCTTCCGTGCAATAGCAAGCCCCCCTTTGTACGAAACCAAGCTCATGGTTGCGGCACCCAGAAAGGGCCGCCGCGACGATGTAGCAAGCCGTTCGCAACTCAAGCACTGCCTTGTTGAACTCGAACATGTTTGCCCATCCTCGACTCCGTACGTAGACGGCTTCGGCAGAAGTCTTTCCACCGGCGGCACGGCGGAGTATGAGGATCTCCTCACGAACATCAAGGACATCATCTGCTGCTTCAACCAACGACCACGCGCGCTGAAAGAGAGTGGTGAGCACCTCGTCAGGCATAAGCGGAGTTTTGCCTCCCCGAAATCCAGTTCCGTGGCCCGTCAAGCCGGCCAAGTGAGTAGCTGACGTACCGGGCCAGGGAAGCACGAGCATTGGATCGTCCGTGTACTGACTGAGCTCGTGGAGCGCCTCGACAGCGCCGAACAGGTGTCCGAGCGACGCTGCTTGCAGCGGCTTGCCCGCTCTGGCGGAGCCCCGCTGCCGGTGTTGTCTGCAGAAGTCGACGAACAACGCACACACGAAGGGCGTGACATCGGCCAGTCTGGTGATGTTCAATCGTCCCAGGTGCTGCAGGAATGGTTTGGCGTCGCCAAGTAGCTTTACCACCGCGCGAGACGACGGCCGCTTCTTTCCCTCGCGTCCGCGGAGTATGTAGTGCCACAAGACGGCCTTCATCGTTGCCTGCCAGCAGGTCGGTATCGGATTGAAGTCCACGTAATGTTCGGATGCCCCTTTGTTCGTGGGCTGCCCGACGAGACGCCACTTCGGGTCGCCGTATCGACTAAGGATGACGATCTGACCATTGATCTTGCGCGTCGAGATGATGGTGGTCGCGAGATTCTTGTGGGCGAGGACAGGATGGTCATCAGGCTGCTGCGCTGGTGCACGCAAGGGTACGGACTTCATGCCAGTGAGTTCAGTTCGTCAATGATGGTGGAACTTGCCCAAAAGGGATGAGGATCGAGCCGCGCACGTTCCCTGGCTGCGTTCACCTGCTCAGGCTTGAAGAGCTTTCGGCGAAGGCCAGCCTGCACGACATCCCGCTCGATCAGGCGAGGAATGTGGGCGAGATGGCGATCCCACCGGCGCTTGTCCACGCGCGGCCGCTCGCGCAAGATGCGGAAGTAAAACGAGAACAGTCGCCACAGGTCGTCACCGGTCACCGCGTAACTTCGGCAGCGAAGACAGTTCAAAAAACTCTGGCAAATATCGCCATTTCGCTTGGGAGCATACTCGCCGGCTGTGGTGTCCGAGCATCGGCCAACCGGTGTTCGCTCAGAGGCCCCGAGCGTGTTCGTCAGCAACTCCTCTACGAACAAGATACCCATAAAACGCCAGTTTTTGCGGGTCTCCTCGCTGGATCGCAAGTAATTGCGCATAGTTACGACAGCGGAATTCCCGGCTGCCGTCGCAGTGGCGACAACGTCGCCGTCCAGGATCTCGTACACTCGGTTGACGAAGGTCTTGCGCAGCCGGCTAACGTTGACCCGCATCGGATCGCCGTTATCGCCGCGCAGATCGTAAGTTTTAACCAGCTTCTTAATCGCCTCCTCGAGGGTGCCATATGTCAGTGCACTGACCCGGCGCTCACTGTCTCTGCTTCGCCGATACAGCCATACCCGATCACGAATGTCGGCCGGCGCCTCACGGCGCAAGTCAGCCGTCAGATCGACAACACGACGTATCAGTTGTGCCACTGTGGCGCGCAGTGTTGGCATGGATTCCACGATACGATTCACGGAGCTGGAAGTGCGAAGAGCCACTTTGCTTGAGGTAAAGCCTCTGCGCTTGAACACCACAAGGAATTCGATTCCCTCCTTTGGATGAGCGCGAAGGCAGTCCGTACGCATCTCCAACAGCGGGGTGGTGTTCCGGCCAGTATGCAAGGCCACGACCAGTAGGGCGTATGCCGCTAGCGTCGCTGAGGGTTCCTCGTCCGTTCCAAACAGTGGTCGCACCGCCGCTCTCACGGCAAATGTGAAGGCCCTCTTCTCAGTGACAGAGAGTGGTCGCACCCCCTTGTCATGGCGGGGCGATCCTGGAAAGGGGTTCCGGGGGAAAGTGGCTTCACTGCCGCGCTCGATCACGTGAAGTAGACCCCTTCGTCCCAACGCTTGCAGGACAGACTTCGTGTAGCTGTAAGCCGTTCGCTGCGAGTCTGTGGCGATCCCTTGGTCGCGCAGGAAAAGCAGATAGCTGTCTATCGTTTCGCGAGTGACGTCGTTGAGATGCATCGGTCGGCCGATTGCAGCACTGAGCATGGTCATGTGCGTCAAGAATTTCGCGAGACCTAGCGTGCAGTACCCCACCACGGTCGTCGGCTGGACATCGGCGTCTTGCTTGTCGAGAAAGCGTTCAATCTGCCGCTGGCATGCGTATGTGAGCGGATCAATACCGAACCCATACCAAGGTGCGAAGTCGAAGGTTCGGTGTTTGGTGGTGTTCCGACCGAACTTTACTTCGGTGCAGACCGGCGGCATCACCGCAGCGATGACGATCTCTCCCTTGGCGTCGCGCTCGTAGTCCACCTGAGGCGTTGTCAGGTCAGTCTTGGTGAAGATCTTCCGTTTGCCCATTCAATTTGTCTGCCAGATCATTAAGCTCGTCGTCATATGTCAGCACGGCGTCATCCGCCAACTCGTTGACCAAGTGCAGGTACACCATTGTGGTCTGCACCGATGCATGCCCGAGTTGTCGCTGTAGGAACACCAGAGGTTCGATTCGGTAGCGATCTCGCGATCGCTGAAGCGCGACTAAGGTATGAGTCGCGTAGGTATGGCGCAACAGATGAGTCCACGCACGAACGCGAGCACTCTCGCCAGCCTCTCTAACGATACGGTCAACACTCTTCCCATCGGCCGCGAATCGGTCGCCGAACTGGTTAAGAAATAGTGCTTTCTCGGGAAACCGGCTAAGAGACGAACGCAGGCCGCGCTCATGGATCGCATACTGGTTCAGGTCCTTCATCAGCCGACGGCCGATGTAGATCGTGCGCGGTTTGTTGCCCTTGGTCCGGATACCGTGACCATCTTCCGGGTCGAGGTGGACGCGGATGTTGCGTTCGGTTCGTCCAGCCAGGTCCGGGTCAAAGACGTAAGCGCGTGGGAAGGTCGCGAGCTCCTCTCTGCGCAGGCCCGAACCCAGGGCAAGCCGAATCAGCATGCGGTGGTGCGGGTTTGTAGCTGAAGCCAGGAGAGCCTGCACCTCCGACGAGGTGAGGTAACCGGGCAAATCTTTGTGAGCCTTCGGCATCACATCACGCACTGCCTTCGCTCCGCCGGTTCCATCAACGTGGGCGAGGAAGCCTGCGCTACGAAACACTCTCCGAGTCTCGTAGCCGAAAGGGAGGTTTTTAAGCCAACCTTTCGCGTGTGCGAACGAGTAGAATTCGCACACGTACAAGAGACGGTTGCGGACGGTGCTGCGCTTGTGACCGGCCGTTTCAAAGCAGTAGTCGCGATAGGCCGCGAGCAGCGTCTTTTGCTCCCCGCGATCGACGTCGTCCCACTCCAAATCGTGCGCCTGAAGGAAGCTGAAGTAGTCGTATAGTGCCCGTCCTACGGGTTCCCAGGATTTGCGGGAGCCGATAGAGCCACGAAGCAAGTAGTGTCGAAGGAATTCGTTGGCCTCCGTGCAACTCTCCATGCTGTCCCAAAGCAGGATCGGGAAACCGGCGTATGCCTTCCCACCGATGACGAGGTCCTTAGTAGACACGAGAAGACGCATCAGAGTTGCTTTGCCTTCAGGACCGCCGCGGAGCTTCTGAAATCAAGCTGCATCAAATGCATAACCATGTCGACTGCACCTCCACCGCCCTGATTGGTGCGCGTATCGAGGAAGCGCGGCCCTGTGCATAGGATCTCATAGTCGCGACCACTGACATTGGCATGCCAACGGGTCGAGCCGTGGCCCTGTCTAGGCTGGAATTCCGTATCCTGCTTCAGATACTCGGACACCGCACGCAAGACGACCACCGCATCCAACTCGCGCCAACGCGCGAGCGTCGAGTTATCCACAGCCCTTCGACCCATTCGTCCCTCCCCCCGGCCCCCTCCGCTACTCGTGTTGAAAACACTAACAGATATTTCTAACGGAACATAGGTTCCAGAACAACGCCAGGCTCGACAACCTCGAAGGCTTCTGGAAGGGAGTTTTTGGGTATTCACACGGACTGATCGTCGCGAATGCGTTCTATGAGAACGTGAAACGACATCGTCTCGAAGGGCGCGAGCTCACTGAAGGCGAACTGGAGGAAAACGTGGTCCTGGAGTTCAGGCCGCAGCCCGCTCAGGACATGCTCATCGCCTGCCTGTGGTCGCACTGGCAAAGCCCTGGCGAGCCTGATCTGCTCTCCTTCGCGGCCATCACTGATGAGCCGCCCCCTGAAGTTGCCGCAGCCGGCCACGATCGCTGCATCATTCCCATCAAGCCGGAGAACATCGACGCGTGGCTCAATCCCGATCAACGCAATCTTGCGGCGCAGTACTCGATTCTCGATGATCGGGAGCGACCGTACTATGAGCATCGCATGGCGGCCTGAGCCGCCAATTCCAGACGCTCGAATGTCGACGATCGGCCGACGCGATTACGTGACCGTCCAAAGAAGGCTAACTTCGTGATAGCGTGACGGGCACTGCCGGTAGCCGTTGCCGGCCCGATGCGGAGGGCGCGCGTGATTCAATTCCTTGCCGATCAACTCGACCAGCTTGACCTGGCGCTCGACCAGCTCGCACTGAAGGACCGGAATTTCGACCGCTTCGCGCTGATGCTGATCGATAACGTGGTCGAACTCACGCTGCACCAGCATGCGCAGGACACCCGCCGCGACGCCGAACTGTACCCGCCGGACAACGGACCTCGGTATGACCCGAAGCTCGTGGCCGCTGCGCTCGGCTGGTACTTCGACGCGAAGGTGAAGCTCGCCCGGAGTACGCTCGTCACCGACGAGCTGGCAGATACGCTCCAGTACCTGCATGGGTTTCGCAATACCGCCTATCATCGCGGCGCGCGCCATGAGGGCATCCTGCACGCACTTGCGCTGTTCTACGCCCGCAATGCCTGCCGGCTGCTCAGCCAGTACCAGCCGCTGTTCTGGTCGAGTTCTAGTAAGGATCGCATCCCGCATCGCGCCGTGAAATACCTCGGCTCGGTGAATCCCGTTTCGCCAATGGAAGCCTTCAAACAGGCGTGGCAGCGACTGGGAGACGTCGCCGCGCATCACGGCGACACCCTGATCGGCGATCTGTATTCGGACATGGCAAGAACGATTGAGCTTGCCGACGAACAAGTGACCTTCCTCTCTCAACATCCCGAACCGGGGGGGACATCCCGCGATCAGGTGATTGTCGACTGCCAAGTGTGGCCAGTAGCGTTCTCGGAGCAAGGCGAGAAGTATGCCGCAGCAAACGGCGGCCCGGCCCCACTTACGCCCAATTACCTCACGTGGATCGAGCAGCACTTCCCATGGCCTCAGCGGGCGGACCCGATCCCGTCGTGGCGCAAGCGGGCCGCGTCGCTGGTTGCCGAAAAGAACCCGCACGCTGCGCTGAAGAAATACTGCGAATTCATGAAGCAGACGGACGCACTGCGCGCTGCGATCGACACTTTGGCCGGTCAGCTCGATGCCCACATCCAACACATGGTCGACTCCTACCTGGAGGAGCGGCATCGCGGTATGTGAACGCAAGCGGGCGACCGCGCGGTGGTAAACGGCCGATCTGCTTCATCCGGCCCACTCGGATAATTCTTGTTAAATGACTATGAAAAGTAGCGCGAACGCAGAAGATTTTGAAAATCTGGTGAGGAATGGACTCGACTTCCTCGAAAAGGCGATCTCCCAGTTGGCAGCGGAGCCGAAGCATTCGGTCATCAATTTTTACACCGCTGTCGAGATTTTCCTTAAAGCACCTCTCGTGCTCGATCATTGGTCACTTGTGATCGCGAACGGCGACCGGAATCGGGAAAAGTACGAAAGCGGAGACTTCGTATCTGTATCGTTCGAGGAGTCGTGCAGACTGCTTGCCAGCGCCCTTCAGAAGGGCCTGAAGCAGGAAGCGAAAGACGCATTCGACAAGGTTCGAAAACACCGGAATCGAATGGTTCATTTCTTTCACAACGCGAGCACGCCGAAAGAAAAAGAAGCGATTCGCCTGGAACAGGCAGAGGCATGGTTTGAGCTGAACAAGTTCGTTACTCAGGATTTTGCCAAGGCATTCGCGCCTTTTGTTGACCAGTTCCATCGAATGGAGCGTCGCTTGTCTGTGACAGAGCACTACGCGGGCGTCAAATTCGCGAGCCTGAAGCACAAGCTTAACGGTATGACAAAGGGCGGAACTATCTTCGAGGAGTGTTCTCGGTGTCATCAGCGATCATCGGAACTCCGCACGCTTGATCCGGACATGCCAGAGTTGACACATCGCTACTGCCACGTATGTTTGCAAGAAGGTACCCAACTAGCAATCGAATGCCCCCATTGCGGTGATTCAGACCAGATCCTGGAGCCGGCGAGCACATTTCAATGTGATGAGTGCGGTCACCGGGTGCCCGAAGGCGAAAAGATCTACGAATTGCTGGATCAGTCACAATACGGCCCCGACGATTACTTTGAAGCCGATACGCCTGCAAACTGCGATGAATGCCAAGGCTACCACACCATTTGCGAATATAAAGGCAAGTATCTGTGCACCAGTTGCTTCTCTCCCTTCGAGCAGCTTTACCGGTGTGGATACTGCAACGATCCATGCACGGACGAGCGCGAAGAGAGCTATTTTTCAGGTTGCGAACACTGTGATGGATACGTTCCTGCGGACGATTAGAAGGCCGTCGCTACACTCCGCACACACGTCATTTTGAAGACTGCCGCGACTCGGCGCGTTTGCTTTAATTGAAATGACGTCAACAGCGAGGGATCTACGTAGAGGTGCAGTCGGTGTCGCGCCCGCCGCCCGATGTGTTGCCACAGAATATGGAAGCCGCCTTCGCCTCGCCGGACTCTTTGCGAAAAACGCTACAAAGTGCGACCGACGTTTTCCTTGTCGGAACGTGGCGTCATGCTGGGCGTTCTTTGAGGACAAAATCCTCTTTGTAGATCCGCACGAGGGATGTGATGAAATCATTTGTCTTTGCGATGACATCTATGGCTTCCTGCTCATTACAAAATTCGCCTTGATGGGCAATGGCATTGCGCTTCTTGTTGATGATCGCTGCGATCGTACACAGCTGCTTCATCTGTGCATGCTTGTGCTTGTCGCCTGCGCTAAGCGGCATGAGCAAGCGATCCAATTTGCCGGCGAGTCCGTTGGCCCAACGTAGGAGGCTATCGACGAATGCAGCATCGAACTCGCTCCGGGCGCGAAACTCGATGCGAATCGCATAGTTGGCAGCGATTTCGGCCGCGGTAGCCGCACGAACGATTGCCGCTGACCATTCTTCTCTGGTGTGCAAACCCGAGAGCTTGTGCCATTGCGACTGAATTTTTTCGAGGTCGGTTCGTTCCTCATAGGGCTTTTTTGCCAAGGCAATTCCCCGGTTTGGCGTCGATACCGGATCATACCTTGGAGTCCGAAGAGGCTCGATGGGACTATCTCCTTCAAATCGTACCGGTTGGAAAAGCCTCAAGCGGGGCTGTGCCTTTCCTTGGCGGTATGGGAACCGATGTCAAACCATTGTTATTGGCCGGTGACGTCTAGTGTCGCGGAGGTCCACATGTTCAAGAAACGATTGTTTTTTGGGGTCCGTCTGGAATCGTTTCGTCCGTCGATCGCTGTGATTGTTCGGCTAGGTATTTCCGAGCCGCTTTATACTTGAAGGCCAGAGCATATATACACGCCGCCATGTTCCTAAACGATCAAGAGACTTCGACCGATCTTCTCTACTACGAGACCATTGCGCGAACAGTAGTCCGTTTTATCCGCGAAACGCCCAGCGCTCCAGTAACCATCGGCGTCCATGGGGATTGGGGTGCTGGCAAGTCAAGCGTGCTCAAGATGACGGAAGCAGCGTTCCAGGGCGAAGAACGTGTACTGTGCTTGTGGTTCAACGGTTGGACCTTCGAGGGCTTTGAGGACGCGAAGACCGTCGTAATCGAAACGCTGATTGATGAACTGCGGCGCGCGCGTCCGACGTCTGCGAAGGTAGCCGAAGCAGCGAAGAAGCTGCTCAAACGAGTTGACTGGCTAAAGGTTGCACGGAAGTCAGCCGGCTTCGCATTCACTGCAATAACTGGCGTTCCATCGTTCGACCAATTGCGCGATGTCGCGGACATAGTGACCGCGTTCGTGAAAAGGCCGCAAGACCAGATTTCGGTCGACGACCTGAAGTCCATGGCCGGGCACGCGCAGGACTACCTTAAAGCGGCCACTGAAGATGCCGAGCGTCTCCCCGAGCACATTCACGCTTTCCGGTCCGAATTCGAAGAACTTATTGATGCAGCAGAACTCGACCGGCTGGTAGTAATTGTCGACGACCTTGATCGCTGCCTGCCAAAGACGGCGATCGCTACGCTCGAGGCGATTCGGCTGTTCCTGATGGTGCCTCGCACCGCGTTTGTAATTGGTGCGGACGAGCTCATGATTGAGTATGCAGTCAAGGAGCACTTCCCGGATTTGCCGCCGAGCTCGGGGCCGGTAGGTTACGCCCGGAACTATCTCGAAAAGCTCATTCAGGTGCCTTTCCGGGTACCGGCTTTAGGCCTGGCGGAAACAAGGGTCTACATCACGCTCCTGCTCGCGGAACTGGCGTTGCCGGCGGGGGACCAGCGGTTTCAGAAACTGCTGGACGCCGCGCGAGAGGATATGAAGCGCCCATGGGAAAGCCGAGGTTTGGACGCGAAGACTGTGCAGCACGCCCTGGGCACCAACGCGATCCCCGAGGAGATCCGTGAGGCGCAGGTAATCAGTTCGGTCCTGACCAGGTTGTTGACCGAGGGGACACATGGCAACCCGCGTCAGATCAAACGTTTTCTGAATACCATGATGCTGCGCCGGGCCATTGCCGAGGAACGCGGGTTTGGGAGTGACATCAAGCT
Organism: Paraburkholderia fungorum; assembly: GCF_902833645.1. GTDB lineage: Bacteria > Pseudomonadota > Gammaproteobacteria > Burkholderiales > Burkholderiaceae > Paraburkholderia > Paraburkholderia fungorum. The sequence continues at coordinate 39,763 of NZ_CADFGE010000021.1, read as the reverse complement.
TCCCGTTCTGGGGAAGATCATGCTAGCCGAGCGGTTCTATCCGGATTTCTACAAACAGATTTCGCAGCTCGCGACGGCCGAAAAGGGAACGCCGGCGGCTCTGGCCCAGTTCGAACGCATGTTGAAACGAGAGGCCGGCGCGAGTGCCGAGGTCGGCAAAGCTAGCGTCGCCCAAGATGGAACGTCTTTGAAGGCCTCCGGAAAAGACGACGTCGCCGAAGCCATATCGCAGGAGGTCGCTGAATGGCTCAAGAACGAATGGGTTAAGGGCTGGGCCATCATCGACCCGCCTCTCACAGATGTCGATCTTCGACCCTATGTGTTCGTGACCCGAGATAAGCGCGGTTCACTTGGTGGTTTCACAGCTTCGGCACACCTGGAGGCACTGGTCGAACGGCTGACGGCTGGGAAGCTCGTAGCGCGCGGAGCAGTGCCTGAGGTCGCGAGACTGTCGCCGCAAGAGCTCGATGAAGTTTTCACGGCGGTCAGTGATCACGTGATGCAGGCGAAAGACATGAATTCAGAGCCGCCGGGCGTTCAGGGATTGATCGTGCTGTCCGAGCGGTCGTCTGAGATGGGTCGTCGCCTGCTTGAGTTCGCGAAAACACTAGATGTCAGCAAGGTGGGCGTGTGGCCGGCAGGAATGATCGCGAACATCAAGGCTCCAGAAGTTGTTGAAGAGGCGGCCGCGCTCCTCAAAGCATGGTCCGAGCAGACCGGAAACGCAAAACTGAAGAGCGCGGTAAAGCTCATGGGTTCTATCGGGAAGAAAAACTGAGGAAATATGGGGACATCGAAGGGTTACGGGGGGCCACCGAACAGCTTGATCCCATCCTGGCTAGCGTCGTCAGAGGACGGCGAGGCTGGAGAAAACGGTGGTGAGGGCGGCGACGATAGCGATTCGGCCGACGGTACGCCTGACGTAGCAGCTGGTGACGGCGGCGGATTCGCTGGCGCGAGAACGGCATTCACACGATTCTTCAAGACTGACAGTAGCAGCGCCTTGGGTTCCGCGCTGGCCAGCTACGTTAGTGGTGGCGGAAGAGCGGCCGGCGGTGGTAGTGGCGCACGCCGGGCTGCACGACGGATGGGCTCGTCCAGAGGCACCGGCGCCCGTCTTCTGGGTGTCGTCAGGGATTTCCAGCAGGTCGGGGCCGTAGAAACGCTACGTCGGCTTGACCTTGCCGGCATGGTCGATCGACCGGCAGCGGAAGTATTTCTGGCCATGCTGGAGTTTCTGTGCCCGCCAGGGGGCGCCATCGATGAAGCGATATCTCGCCAAGCGATGCTCGAGGCCATCGGTAACCTGGACGAGACTGAAACAGGGGAATTCAATGAACTCTCGGGCCATCAGCTGCAGGAATTTTTTCTCGATTTTGTAGTGTTGTCAATTGAAGGTAGGGTCATTGCTGACATTGGGGCCCGTGGCATCGCGATGTCGCCCGATATCGAAGCGGTGGAGAGCGCCCAGGCGCAGCTTCATGATTTTATCGAGGGGTGCTGTCGCGTGCACCTGTCGGGCCTTTTGAGCGGGCTGGAATCCCTCAACAATAGAGACGTCGACCAGCGCATGAACGAGATCTACGAGGTGGCGTTTTCGCTTATTGCTGAGGCAGGAGAGGACGCAAAATGACGGCACATACCGTGGTGAGCCGACTTGGGACGACCGACAAAGAATCCGTAGTACCTGCGATCCCGGGTAGCCAGATCACCGAGGTCAACTTCGTTGACGGGTACGACCGTCTTGACTTCGGGCTTGGGCAAGCTCTCGACCAGTTCAACGGACTAGGACTTACACCGTGTGAGCGTGCAATCGACCTCGCTCTCCTTGCTGCAACCGTCACGGCGGCTGATACGCGGATTTCGCGGGAGCTTGCCTCCCAGGACGCGTGGACGCGCGAGATCGAAGTCTGTGTGCCTGTTTCGGAGCCGCAACTCTGGAGCGACGCGGTCCCGCTATTGCGCACAACCTTGGAGTTCCTCACCGGAGACAAGTGGAGGCTGCAGTTTCGCGCGCGCCCTGTGGACAAGGCGCAGTTGTCGCCTGCGAAGGGAAACCTTCGAATTGCCAATCCAGATTGTGTATGCCTGTTCTCCGGTGGACTGGACAGCTTTATAGGCGCGATCGACCTGTTCGCGGCAGGATCTACCCCCCTTCTGGTAAGCCACTATTGGGACGGGATAACGAGTCAACATCAACGGATGTGTGCGGACGCACTGAAAGGGCGCTTTCCGACGACCGCCTTCCACCACGTCCGCGCGCATGTCGGTTTCCCGAAGGATACTGTCGATGATTCTGTCGAGGACACGCTTCGAGGCAGATCCTTCATGTTCTTTGCGCTTGCTGCGCTCGCCGCTGACGCAATCGGCGGGGATGTCACGATTCATGTGCCGGAGAATGGCCTGATTTCACTCAACGTTCCACTTGATCCGCTCCGGGTCGGAGCGTTGAGCACGCGGACAACGCATCCATTCTATATGGCGCGAGTAAACGAACTGTTTGCCACATTGGGACTTCGTTCGAGCCTGTTGAATCCATACAGATTCCAGACCAAGGGGGCGATGGCTAAAAGATGTGCTGACACGTCGTTCCTTGCGGTCCACGCGAAGAATACGATGTCCTGTTCGTCGCCGGGGAAGACTCGATTTGCAAAGGACGAATCGCAGCGACAGCCCAAACACTGCGGGTACTGCGTGCCATGTCTTATCAGGCGTGCTGCTCTGCTTGAAGGATGCGGCGAAGATTCGACGCCATATCAGCTGGCCGACCTGCACGCGCAGACGATCCGGACCGACAGGGCCGAAGGCAGCCATATCCGGTCGTTCCAGCTCGCGATATCGAGACTGCGCAGCCATCCGGCTCGAGCCCGTCTGGATATCCACCGACCCGGACCACTTAACGACTATCCCGGTGACCTCGATGCTTATCACGACGTGTACGTCGAAGGACTCGAGGAAGTGGCAAAGCTGCTCGAGGGCGTGCAGGCGGAGCCATCGTGACCGTCCCGACACGCGGCGCAGACAAGTGGGTGGACATGCACTGCCATCTGGACCTCTACCCCGACCACGCACAACTGATTGCGGAATGCGATCGCGAGCGCATTGCAACGCTGGCTGTAACGACGACCCCGAAGGCGTGGAGCCGCAATGCTGAAATGGCCCGTGAGTCAACGCACGTGCGGGTCGCTCTTGGACTCCATCCCCAACTCATCGCAACGCGGGAAGCGGAGATCGGACTCTTCGAACGGCTGTTGGCGGAGAGCCGTTATGTAGGGGAAGTAGGACTTGACGCGAGTCCTCGCTTCTATGGAAGCTTCGACGCGCAAGAAAGAGTGTTTGACAGAATTCTCCGAGCCTGCGCGGAGCAGGGGGGGAAAGTTCTGACAGTCCATAGCGTTCGTGCGGTGACGAGGGTGCTCAACCACGTGGAAAAGAAACTTCCGCCCGACCGGGGGCGTGTGGTTATGCACTGGTTCACCGGGTCGGCGTCTGAAGCGAGCAGGGCCGCGGATCTGGGATGCTTCTTTTCGGTGAATTCGGAGATGCTCAAATCACCAAGGCATCGCGCGCTCGTCGAACGGTTCCCGATCGACAGGATCGTCACAGAGACGGACGGACCCTTCGTTCAGGTGGGCGGAGAACCGGTTCGACCGCGCTCAGTAGTTACTACGACAGCGCAACTCGCAGCCACACTGGGTAGGAGTCAGATTGAGATGGCTGAGCAAATTATCCATAACCTGTCGAGTCTCGAAGGTTTGTGAACCGCTTGGGAAATTTCTAACGGGGGATCAACTGTCGCATGGCGAGGTAAGGTCGACCGCTCAATATGATTGAAACGGCTGTTCACGTAATTCCGATCTGGGTGTGCACGAGCACCTGAAATATGCGTATGTGGGCCGAGATTCTAGTCCGCACGCTCCTCAGCCCTTCTTGGGGTACAAAAGACTGCGGACTGCGGACTGCGGACTGCGGACTGCGGACTGCGGACTGCGGTTTTTCTGGCAACCTGGGCTGTTGTTGCGCGCATGGCCCTGTCCGGTGAACCTGAGGTTGGCGGAACATAATTACGCAACTAACAGTCTACGGTTTTAACTCACCTACTTCACACGCCATCGCATATCCGCCGCCCACAGCTGCCAGGAAAGGCCCCCTCCCTCAGACTGTCCGCTCATTCGGACGTGCCCTTGGAGCCCGAACGCGAAGTCAGCGCCCGACGGTATTGATCGTTATCCAGGATCAGGTGATCAATGTGCTCGCGCAACTGGCGATTCTGGACACGCAGCACGTCCGCCTCAGCGGCGGCCTGCTGTCTGACCGCGTCGTTCTGCGATTTGAGAAACCGCTCGGTTCCCTCCAGTCGCTTCGCGGTGGCTGCGAGTGCGTCCGCACCGCTCCCCGCTTCCGTAATCGCACGCTGGACACCCTCAAGCATGCCGGCCACGTGCCCCTCCGCGATCTCGGCGCGCGCTTCGGCCTTTCCCAGCTCGCGGCGAAGACGGCCGATCTCCGTCTCAAGCTGACGAAGGCGGGCATGGGCATCGGCCAGCGAAGTCTCTGCCAGTTGCAACCGCATCGGCTGTCCGGCCGTCTCTGGCGCCGCGTCGCCGAGCGCGCCTGACTCAGCCGAATGGAGTTGCGTGGCCAGCAGCGCGTGCAACGGGGCGATCGCGTCCCGCACCACGGGCTCCAGTGCGCGGCGTAACGCATGCACGTCGACCGGCGCTGCGTCCTGTACATCTTGCGTCACGGACGTCGGGGCCAATGCCTGCGCACGCCCGATGGCCTTCTGGATAGTTACCGAGCTGGGGCGGCGGTTCACGCCCACTTGTGGCGCAACGTCGCGCAGCAGACGTGAATACGCGGTTGCGCCATACAGGCGCCCCGTGACGGTACGGACTTCGTCAATCACACCGTCGAGGAAACAGCCGTTGTCCACCGGGAAATCGCGGTCGAGCTTTTCCATTGCGCTCATGATGAGGCGAATCTGTGCGTCCGACCATTCGATGCGGGGGCGTGCCACTTCGTGCTACTCCTGCGACTCGACGCCGGCCGCGTCGAAAAACGATGTGGCGTTGCCGAGATTGAGTACCTCGTCGGCCTGCAGCTTCGCCAGCATCGCCTGCGGTATTTCAATACCGAACGATCTCGCCTTCTTCACGAAATACGTCAGTTGCCCTGCAAGGCCCGCGTTGTCGTCCGACAGGTTGCTGTACAACGGCTCGTCGTCGTCGCTGTCGACGTAGTCGATCACCATGTACTGATACTGTAGACGGGCATCCCATCCCATCTGGACGGTTGCGGGGCGATCGCGGATCGTGGTTTTCAGGGTGCGGGACGTCATTGCGGCTGGTCCGGTTGCGCAGGGGTCACTTGCCCCGCGTGTGTCGATTCGTGATCGCCCATCAGCGCGCGCAGGTCGCGCTCGAGGGTCAGGATCGCGAGGGGCGCATCTCCTTCGATCTGCTGGGTAATCTGCATCCACATGTTGACGTCGCTGCCACTCGGCATGTCGTGCGCAATGTCGACGGTGTGAAGGAAAAGACGCGCGGCCTTCTCGCAAAGCCGTCGTATTGCGTCGACCTGAGCGGCAGTCTCGGCGCTTAGAAACACAGACTGCGCGTCGAGGACCTCGAGCAGTTGTGCCTGAGCCGTCTGCACTGCCTGACGATCAGCGTCCCTTGCGGTCCCACCCACCTCGCCGGTCACGTTCACGTAGACCTGCACAGCCCGATACAGGCGTCGCAACGGTGCAACAGTCGCGGCGATCGCATCAAAGCGGCGCTGGGTGAGTCCATTGGTCAACGCCTGCCGTCGGGCAGCCGTCTCGTCGAGTGCCGCCCGCAACCGCGCGAGTTCGACATCGGCATTTTTCTTCAGGTCCGCCCGCCATGCTTCCAGCCGTTTCGCGTGTGTCTGCTCAATGCGCCATTTGACGTACCACGCGATGAACGGGGTGACGACGGCACTCACACCCAGCGAAGGCCACACCTGCTGAAGCAGGTGCCACACACCTGTTGCCGTGTCCGTCATCGCGGCCCCCCTGCCCGATCGATCGCCTCCCGGGCACGCTGCGCAGCGAGCTCCGCCTGCAGTTCCGCCCACTTGCTCACCAGCGTTGGATCAGCTGTGAGGAAAAGTGGGCGCTCCGCCCAGTTGACTACGGCATTGCCCTTCCAGCCGGTTTCGAACACACGCATGTCCTCATCTTCGCTCACGCCCTTGTCGGTCAGGTCGCGGTACGAGTCGATGTTGTAGAGCGCGAGCTCGTCGGCCGGCTCACGCGCGATCGGCGCGAGCAGCTCGTGAAACAGCTTGCTTGCGCCCTCGCGCGTAAATGCCAGCGTGTAGGCAATGACGCTGAACCCTTCGCGGGTCTCCCAGACGACGCGATAGAGGTGCTGACGGCAATCGTCACTGAGCACCATCTTCAGCCTCCCCGGCAAAGCGTGAACTGGCGAGCAACCGCACGCGTACAGCGAGCTCCGCAGCGCGCATCCGGCCGGCTCCGTCCAGCTCCCACGCACCCTGCGTCGCCAGCCGTTCGAGGCCGAGCGCGGCGTCCTGCAGATCACGTTCCAGCGCGCCGCGACGAAACAGTGTGTCAAGCGTGATAGCGCCGGCAAGCAGCCGGGCGCGTTCCGGCTGGCGGCCACCCGCCTGCTCGTCGAGTGCGTACGCGGCATCGAGCAGGCCTTCATAAAGCGAAGTAGATCCAGACATTCAGATGACTCCCTTAGTGTTGCTGGCATCGCTGAAGAAGCGACACCGTCGCGGCGTCGCGCATGCCTCATCTTCGATACCGATTTCCGTTTGCTTTTCCCGACACAGGTGCACCTCGCCCACATCACTGTTGCCGAACGGCAGCGTGAGCACGAGCCGCTGCGTGCAGACCTAACACTGCCCCAGATGCGCCTTCATGAAACCGGCGTATCCGTCGGGCAGGACCGGACTCATCAGCTGGCGGACCGCGGCGTGGTAGCCGTTGCGCATGACAGGTTCCCCATCTCAAAAAAGGGTCTGCTGCCGCTCGTCGCGCTCCGGGGGCCCCGACGGCTTGACGACGCCGGCGACACGGCGCATTCGCGCCATCAGCGGCACCACGCAGCCGTCTATCACCAGCGAGTAGCCATACACCTCGATCCCGTCTTCGGCGACGACGTGCGCCAGCCGTTCCCAACTCGGACGCCAGCCGCGCTTGCGCGCGCGGGTGAGCAGCTGCCCCTTGGTCATCCCCGCCCAACAGGCCGCAATAAACTGCGCGCCGGGCTCAGGCACAGCCTCAGGCGGAAAGAGCGGAGGCAAACCAAAGGACACAAGCTCAAACACGTTAGCCATCGCGTTACCCTCACTCGTCAAATCCGTTGGCATTGGCCCATTCCCTGCCGGCCATGAAGTCCGGATGCGGATAGAGCGGAAAGAGCTTGCGGGCCTGTTCTGCCAGCGAGTGATGCGCCTCGCGGTACGCCTCTGCCATCTCGTCGTAATTGAGGGCGTCGAACAGCAGCCCCTGGGCGTGGCACTGGTCCGACAGGCTGTCCAGCACCTTCGCGCGCAGGTATGCTGCGCGCGCGAGAGCCGCCGACGGCGTTTTCGTGGTGACAGTGCTCACGTGGTGCTCCTACTCAAGAGATTCCAGATTGATCATCCAGTCCGGCTCGGCATCCAGTTCGAGATCAACAGTCTGCGGCAGGATCTCGACCCGTTTGATCATCATGTTGTCGGGAATCTGTCCGCCCAGCGTCACCAGCGCCTGAATCTCGACCTCTTCGTCCACGGCGATTTTCGCACTGCCCATGCTCATGGTTTCGCGGGTGATGCTGTCCCGTTTGGCGAAGCGCAGATAACAGGTCACCTCGGCGGACGCGTTGGCGGTGATCCGCACCACGGCCTCATCGTCCGACAGGCCGACGGGTTCAAACTCGCCCGCCCCCGCGTCAGGATCGGGAAACTCAACCTCCTTGAACTTAGGAAGCGCTTCACTGTTCGTGACCGCGGACTGGGAAGAGACCTCGATGTCGAAGTCGATCGCGTCCTGTGTGTTGAGTGCGTCGAGCAGCTTGTCCTCGAGGCCGAGCGGGTCGCCGTCGGACAGCGACTTGAACAACGCCCGGCTGGCGCTCGCGGCAGTTGGCGTCTGGAATGCGCTGAGCGCGGCCGCGAGGTCTGCCGTCACGACCACGTTATCCGTATCGGCACCATAGCGCTGCCAGTCGCCGTCGCTCGAGACAGCGAGCACTTTCGTGCAGTGCTCGTCCGCCCATCCGGAGAGCGACAGGAGTGCAATTGCGTCGGGGAATTCCTGCTTCTTGGGACCGCTCGAAGCAAACGGTGCCTCACCGTTGAAATAGCGTTCAGTCAGTTCACCTATCTGTACGTGGTCTTCAGCGTCCACCACTTCCACGCCCGCGTGCTTCAGCCAGTCCTGCAGGCGCCGGCTCGCTTGGTCGGCCGCTTTTGCGACCGCTCCTTCCGTGAGGTGCTCAATCTGCGTGAGTGTGGTGGTGGGCAGGAGCCGCCGACGGCGCGCCTCACGGATGGCGCCCTCAAGCCTGGCTGCCGTGTCGCGCGCGTTTCGTTGCAAATGCGCCTTCACCTCGTTGACGATCACGTCGGACAGCACGACGGTGACGCCGCACGACCTGATCCTGGCAACCTGCTCGAGCAGCCCGCTTTCCAGCACGAGGCCGTTTTCGTCGAAGATACAGGTATCGAGCGAGAGGGCATGGATCTCGCCATTGTCGATCTGCTGCCGGATGGCGTGATCCAACTCATGACGCGCCGTGCTGGAAGTTGCAGCGTCCGTCATGCGACCGCTCCTTTTCCCGTCGCGCGCGCCAGCGCCTCAAGCACCGCACCAACCACGTTCTGCGAAATCAGGGCGAGGCGCCCATCCGGGGTGCTGCGCTCGCGGATCTGCTTGTGCGGATGGATCAGGTTGCGCGACTCGCGCAAAGCCTGCGCATGCCGCGCGTGGCTCGCGTCGATAAAGTCGAGTTCCGTCGCAACGGTGATGAGCTCCGCGAGCGTCCACCGGTCAAGCGGCTTCACCTGCCCTGCCCGGTCGCGCGGCGTGCTGTTGGCTTGCGTGGCGCGCGCCGGGTCGCGCTGCAACCACCCCAGCAGGATGACTTCAAGGATCGAGCCATACAGCGCGCTCGCCGCGAGCCATGCACGCGCACCCACGCAACGTTCCGCCTCTTCCCAGCGAAACCGCAGGTTGTCGGCCAACGTCACCTCCAGCCCCAGGTCATCGAACGGCAAGCGTTCGGCCTCGACCTGGGCAAGGATCGTGGCCGGGGGACGCAGCCCGAGCCGGCCGACCACCTGCTGTGCATAGTGGCGGCGTCCGTCCGCCGTCAGAATCAGAGTGGGCACCAGGTCAAACATGTCCTGGTGGGCGCGGCGCACCAGTTCGCGCAGGATCAGTGTGCCGACTACCGACGCGCAACGTGCCTCGCCAAAGCGGAACAGGTAGACGCCCAGGGTCGACTCCTTCAGGCCACGGCCGGCCAGCGCGTCGTGCTCCTCCCCGCCGCTCGCGATCACCGCGAGCGCGAGGTCCTCGAGGTCCGCCGCCGGTGCGGACAGCGCCGGATGTCGGCGCCCGCGCTCTTGCCAACGCGCTTCGCGCGCGCGGCGACCGGCAGGCGTCGCGCTCCAGGTTTCGCCGTAGGTCCGCGCGACGAGTTCCTCTGCGGCCATGTCGGCGAGCGCCGCTTCGATCTCGGCCGGACGGAACGGCCAGGTGGCCTCGACCTCGCGAACGCTCTCGAGCGCGTACAGGGGGTATGAACAAGGTAAGCGCGAATTCCTATCATAAGCGTCCCGGTTATATAAACCGGGACGCTTATGCGGTTTCAGAGCGGTTTAGCTGGAACCCTATCTTTCCGCGAAGGCGTTCCGGATCTGCTGGGCACGCTTGACTTCGTCGCTGTGCAGGTAGATGGACGTCGTCGCGATCGAGGCATGGCGCAGGTTATCCCGTACCGTGGTCAGTTCGGCGCCGCGAGCCAGGGCGTGGGTTGCATGCGTGTGCCTGGTCCAGTGCGGGCTCGCGCGACGCAACTTTTCTGCGAGCACCGGGTTGTCCGCCTCGATGACTTCAGCCGCTTTCGCAAAAAACCGCCGTGTGACCTCCCATAGCCGTACACCGCTGATACCTGCCGCACTGTCCTGCTCGAGGCTTCCAATGAGTGGCGTATCGGGATGCCAGCGGGTCGGCGTGAACGGCAACCTTCGCTCCACCAGGTAGCGGTCCAGCGCAGTACGAGCCAGTGGTGGCAGCGCGACCTTGCCCGCCCTGCGCCCTTTCCCGATGATGTTCAGCCAATGATCGCCCCGGGCGTCGGTTTCGACGTTGCCGAGACAGGCGCCGACCAGTTCGCTGACGCGCAAGCCGGTCGCATACGCGAAATCCAGCACGAAACGCAGGCGTTGCCCAGCCGGTGCTTCCCAGCCATACGACCACTCGAGTCCGTCAGCAATGGTGCGCATGAGCATCCACTCGCCGTCGGTGAAGGCGTGGGACGTGTCGAGCACGGTTGAGCGGCTGGTGCCGCGCACCTTGACGCCGGCGAACGGGTTGGCCAGCAGATAGCGCTGCCCGATCAGCCAGCGGAACATCGCCCCGAGCACCGACAGCGCGTAAGCGGTTGAGCGCGCCGACAGCCCACCGGAAAATGGTCGCCACTCCAGCGAGGTGCGCGGGCGCGGGGGGCCCACCCAGCGCTCACGCGGCGTTGGCCCACGCAGAAAACTTCTGTACGCGATCGCATCCTCTGTCGTGAGCGACGACAGGGCTCGGTCACGGTCGACGATCGCCCACAGGATCAAGCGTTCGGCTTCCTTCCGGTAGGCCCGCTGCGTTGCGGGGGATTCGTGCAGCGACAGCCATGCCTGCACTGCTGCGTAATCGTTGTTGGCGTCGAGCGAGCAAGTGTGCCGCGGCGCGCGAAAGGCGCCTGACGAGCCATCGACCTCGTGCGGAAGCCGGAGCGACTCCCACGGAACGACTGCGCGAGGACCGCAGACTGCGATCAGGGCGCGCGCCCGCTCCGTCAGTGCAGGATGCGCGGCGAAGAACGCTTCGATCCGCCGCGCACTCGTCGGGCCGAGCCCGGAGACCGCTTTCCACCACTGACGTCGGCGCGGAATCCGCACGGTGAGGTCCGCCAGCGTCGCAATGTCGTGTGCGCGCAGCACAGAAACGGCGCGAGCCGGCAACCACAGTCCGATGTCGTCACTGATCTGCGGCGTCGGTGGGCATGCATGCCGCAGAACTTCGATCGCATCTGCGACCGCCTTCGCTTCCCGCAAACGCTCACCGTCAGCGTGCTCGAAAACAGCAGCGAGATCCGCCCGGCAGACCTGCCGCGCGAACTTCGCCAGCCTCCGGCGAAGCTTGCCGAGCAGGCCGCGCGCCGATTGCCCTGCGCCGATCCGATCAGGCAAATAACGCTCAACGGCTTTGCGAACCGGCATACCGGCGTACCAGGCGCGAAGCATCGCGAGCTCGTCGGCATCGGGAAAATCGACGCTGCGAGGTTCAGGCGAAGGTATCGAGGTGAGACGCGTTTTCATGACATCGAGTTTATTCCAAAAACCTTGCCACAGAGATAAGGATAGTTATCTTAATGATGACATCAGCTAACCTACTTGCAGAGGAGTCTCATCGCGAAATCTGATCGCCAGACTGGCGAGCGGTTACTGTGGGCTATGCGGAGCGTCCATCTCTCGCCTGAATCACCAGCCGGTCGATCCTGGCCGTGAAGCTGAACCATGATGCAGAGGGATCAATTATCGGGGTCGAAGTTGTGCCGCTGGGCAGAGCCGCGACCCACCCTTGCAAACGGCCTGCCTTGAGCGATTTTCCCAAACGGACCGGTGTTTTAAGAGTCGTTTAATCATCGCCGCCTAGATTGAAGGTGTGAAGAGAACAGGAGCAAGTTGCCTCCCGGCGATGGCGCTTTGCTATCGACAGGCCCTCTTCGGAAGGTCGAATCATGAGATCACTGAAGTCGAAACTCGGACGGTATCGCGCGGCACTCGCAGCTATACATTTCCCGGATGGCTCTCAAAATGTCCAGACTCGTGGCAACGCTCCGAGGCGACGTCGGCGGCACCATGCACATCCACGCCCAGCGCCTTTGAGCCCACGGGATCAAAAATATTCCCTGATGAGACGACGCCGAATACGCCCAATAAACGGCGTTCGTCGGAAACCACGGCATAGAATCGCGCACCCAACTTAAAGGAGCATAATCATGCTTTCTTTCAGGAAGGCGGCGTTGATCGCCGCTATCCTAGCCGCGGCACAGGCTTCGAACACGGTGCTCGCAGCGCCAGTGATGCTGCCCGCAGTCCATCAACGGGGTAGCGTCAAATACGTCTCCGGCGGCATCGGCAGTGACCAGTCTGCGGCACTCCAGAGCGCGATGCGTGACTACCCTCTCGCGCTCGAGTTCGCGGGCAAAACCGCCTATGGAAACGAGTATCTCTCCGACGTCCGTGTCAGAATTGTCGACATCCACGGTGCACGGAGACTGAAGGCGACTGCGCATGGCCCCTTCCTGCTGGCGTCACTGCCTGACGGGCGCTACAAGATTACCGCCATTTATCGCGGAAAAACCCTGCAACGCGTCGTGAAGGTTTCGTCCGGAGCCCATCTTCACCTGCTGTTCGTATGGCGCTCGCATGCTGACTGGAGTGTGACGTGAGCAGCCGCATCCTCACGCCTCCAACTGACGTGATGCGGCGGCGCTGGCTCATTGCAACCTCGGTCACCAGTGGCGTTGCCGGGATTGCGACCGCCATCCCCTTTGCGGAATCGCTCTGGCCGTCCGCGGCCGCACGGGCGGCGGGGGGGCCGGTTAATGTCGACACCAGCGGGCTCAGTGCCGGCACCATGATGACAGTCGCGTGGCACGGCAAACCTGTTTTTATCGTTAATCGCACTGATCCGATGCTTGCTGCCGTGCGAGCCGCAGATCCAATCGTCGCAGATCCTCGCACAGCGCATCCTTTTTCCATGCCGTTGCCTGAATATTGCAATAACGAATATCGATCACGCGCAGAGCATCGAAATCTGCTTGTCGTGGTGGGTGTCTGTACGCACCTCGGTTGTACACCACGACCGAGATTTCAGCCGGGTGCGCATCCGGGTCTCCCCGAGGACTGGCCGGGTGGCTTTCTATGTCCGTGCCACGGTTCGACTTATGATCTTGCCGGACGTGTCTTTAAGGACAAACCTGCTCCACAAAACCTCGACGTTCCGCCTTACCGTTTTGATTCGTCGTTCAGCGTCATTATTGGCGCGGATGAGCGTGGAGAAGCGTAGGAATTGCCTCGTCCATCGAACTCAGCCCTTCAAACCTTGCGCACCTGTTGATGCCACGAAAATGACGTCCGTCAGTTTTCACATCCCAGTCTCCCCGGACTGCCAGGTTTTCTCCCGGCCAACGCTGCGTCAAACTTCCAATTCATTCTTTCAGTCAGGTAGCTGTTGTTGCACCGCGCGCGTCTCTAATCTGACCGCAGACTATCTAAAAAACCCCGGTTGACGCAATGACTTTAAGTTATGCTTAAGAGTTAGGACCTAACGTTATTGCACAGGCGCCTGTTAATAAATTGAGCCATCAACGACGGTGGATTGCACGGCAAAATTCTTTATTGAACCGTGTGCGTCGACGCCTCTCGCCGTCATTTTTAGGAGAGACGAAATGCGCAACTCAAGTATCAAGGGAGCTGCAGTGTTTGCCATGGCAGCAGCGTCCTGTGTGCTCAGCCTGGAAAACGTGAACGCAGCGCAACCACCGGCAAATGCGGTAACCGACATGGGGAAACTTTCATCGAAAGGCACTCAGGCATTTGACGATGTCCGCCTCGCGAGGCTGGCAATTTTTAGCGGTCGTCCGGCGCAGGCCACGAAGCTTGTCAAGGAAGCGCAACAATCGATGAAAGTCGCCGAGAAAGACAACACAGCCTTCCTTAAGGCCGAGTCCGACCTGAAGCCGCCGCCTTCAATGAACGCGCAACCCGGCGCGGCAAAAAATACGACGCCGGTTTCGTGGCTGCCAGTAGGGGCCGACGTGACCGTAACCGATGACTTTTCCGCAAAGCCGGCACAGAGCAAAGCAGTTGCATCTGCAAACGAGCAGTTGAAGAAAGGAAAGCCACAGGCCGCAGTCAAGGTGCTCAGTCTGGCGGACGTCAATGTAGCCTACACGATGGCGGTCGTGCCGCTTAAGCAGACCGTGACGGATATCGACAAGGCTGCCGGCCTGCTCGCTGCGGACAAATACTACGAGGCGGATCAGGTCATGAAGAAGGTGCAGGACAGCGTCCGGTATGACTGGGTCGACGTGAAGGCGTTACCTGGCCAGAGTGCCGTTCCCGCGAAGAGCGCCAGTAGCGCTGCGGCTTCGAAGACCGTGGCGAAATGAAATTTCGAGGAAACGGCAGGTATTCCGGCGTCGACTTCGGCGCCGGTATCTGTCGAGCAGAGATCGAAGAATGTTTCGTCGCGTTCACCGGAATTTATCATGCTGCAAACCGTCCGCTTAAACTTTCTCGGCTAGCCCGCATTAGCGAAACCTCGATAAGATGTTATTCCGCCGTCAGCGGCTGGCATCACGCAAATTGCGCACTCAGTCGCATCTGATGCGAACCCGACAATAAAAGACGCAATATGATCTGGCTTTACCATGTGTTTATATGGGTCGAGACATAAAATGATCACAAAGATTCCTCTGTAATTAAACGCGTGGTTAAGACATCATCTCGTCCGGGAGAAAAGTGCTCAGGATGCCTTTAAAATTACTATGGTTGTCCGTGCGCTTCCGGGCAGTATCTCGCGCGCCATTTCAGAAGATTAAAGGCCGTTTCGACGAGTGCCGTATGTGGGAACGCCTGCGGAAATTTCTAACCAGAGGACGCGTTCTGGTGTCGTATTTTACTTATAGCAGTCCCAGGTCGTTGCGGATAGCGCGGAGGTTTTCGAACATGACGTCGGCTTCGTCAAGACGTCCCTGCAGGCTGATATTTTGGACAAGCCGAAATCTGCGCGCGAGACAACCTCCTTCAGCAGACTGCAATTTTTCATGCATAGTTTCGGTTCTGTAGCGGCCTACGAATCCCGTCCAGTCCAACTCCGCTGCAACCGAGCCTTCGATTCGTTCGTCCTCCGGCGGCAGAAATCCTACAATCGCTATCAGCAGAATGGCTGCCATCGAGGGCGCTACCGCAGTACTCCTGAAAGAAAGCATTGCGCTCTGCATTGAAGTCCCGCGCACCGACATCCAATGGTCTCCAGCTCGATGCGCCCGACCAGTAAAAAGCTCACGCCACGCGCAGTTTCGCTGCCCCCCGCGGATTCTTCTGTTCTACGGGTCACTGCGTGCCACCTCGTATAGCCGACAGCTGACGTTCGAAGCTGAACGAATCCTGCGCCGGTTCGGCGCACGTGGGTATTCGCTCCGCACGGCTGCCGGTTGTGGAGAGCGTATCTGCTGACTATCCCGAAATGGTAGATCTGCGTAAACTCTCGGAATGGTCGGAAGGGCAGGTCTGGTGCAGCCCGGAACGTCACGGCACACTCACTGTTGTCTTCAAGAATCAGATCGATTGGCTGCCGCAGGAAAGCGGTGTAGTCCGTCCTACCCATGGACGCACGCTGGCAGTCATGCAGGTGTGTGGCGGATCGCAATCGTTTAACGCGGTGTACGCACTATGCCTGCTTGGTCGATGGATGTGGATGGTGACAATCCCGAACCAGTCGTCAGTGACCGAGGCGTGGTAGGAGTTCGACGCTGCAGGGCGAATGAAGCCGTCTTCGTACCATGACCGCGTGGTCGACGTTGCGGAGGAACTGTACAAGTCCACGTTGATAGTGCGCGACCGATCGGGCATATCGCACTGACCGGTTCAGTGAGCGCAAGGAAGCCCATTCCGAAATTGCCGACCAGCTGGCCAGAGCCATTAACCATGAAGCCACGGCCGCCAATTCCGAAACCGACGAGAACCAAACCGAATAGGCTTGCGCTCTGAATCGTGGTCAATCTTTACGTTCCGAGTGATCGCTCCTGATTTGCGATCGACCCGCTGGCTGGATAGGCTGTGTCGGCAAGACAGAGCTAGCGCCCGGTTCAGTCCCGCAAGAAGCGGCTGCCTTGCTCGACACGCAGGACGTCTGGCGGCTCGCCGCCAGTCCTATTCGGTCGGAGCTGACGTCAGTAGGGTCAGTGAAAAGCCGTGACAATCTTTTGTCGCCAGCAAGGCTACCCTTGGAAGTGCGGGTAGCTCGTCATGAACGGCCAGAGGCGCTGTGGCCGGGTCAACGGCACGTAGCACATTGATTGGCCAGGACGCA
Source organism: Paraburkholderia fungorum (assembly GCF_902833645.1). Taxonomy (GTDB): domain Bacteria; phylum Pseudomonadota; class Gammaproteobacteria; order Burkholderiales; family Burkholderiaceae; genus Paraburkholderia; species Paraburkholderia fungorum. The sequence continues at coordinate 23,397 of NZ_CADFGE010000021.1, read as the reverse complement.
CGATACAGCCGCTCACGCACTAGCGAACCCAACCAAACGGGCGTAGCTGACGTGGCGCCCTGCTCCTCAATCGCATAGTCCGTGGGCCAGAAACGCAGCACATCGCGTTCGTCTCTCGTGCTGCCGGGATGCGTGAAGACCAGCAGTGACGGTACACCGTTATTCAGCTCCGGCAGCACCGGCAGTGCCATCGCTGAAACCTTGGGCGATGCGAGGGAAAGCAGGCTGCGCGCAGAAAGCCCGGCTCCGTCGATCCAACCTTGAGCTCGAAGGCGATTTCCTATCTCCTCAGCATTCGCCGACCACTGGATTGCCAGGGGCTCCTTGCGGTCACCTTCCATGTCTGACCGATAACAAGGCAAACTGCGCCACAGAGAATCGGTCCACTGCGACGTTGTTGCGATGACTGGTGCGTTACCCAGCGCGCTGTCAGCTTTCGGCGCGGGCGACCCGACGTGGAGTTGCGCCGCCACGCTGACGCACACAACCGTCAGCATGAGAACTGGGATGAACCCGCGCGATGGTTGCACTACCGGCCTCCGCCACACGGCGGTAAAGGCGACAACAGAGACCCAGACCGAAGCAAGCGCTGCGCCTCCAATAGCATCGGAAAACCAGAATCGACCGAAGTAAAGCCCAGACAGGCTGACGCCGACAACGACGACGGTAGTCGCTGTCACGACGAACACGCCAACCAACGTACCAACCCTTCGAGCGAGCAGAAACGCAAGAAAGCCATACACAACGACCACGGCGGCGACGTGATTGCTCGGGAACACATATGCACCGGACACAAGCGCATCCGGCGGAGCACGATGGATTACAGACTGGAGGGTAAATATCAGTAGCTGTGAAAAGACAACGGCAGCGAGCCAGTAACCAAGCGTGCGCCAATGACGTTCCCACACCATCCACAGCGCCGCTGTGGCGACCACCGCGGCCAGCGTGGCGACACTGCCGGGCGTGGCGAGGCCCGACAGGACGATGTCGCCCCAAGGGCTGCGCACAGATTAAAGGAAGTGGTAAACGGACACGTCAACCCGTACGAGTGGGTCACCACTGATGACGTCCTGCAGGACGCCGAAAAACAGCCAGCAGGAAAGAAGCACAATGACCGACGCCGCCCCTATTGCGCCGGAAGCGGGTCGGTCGGGATTCAGTAGCTGCAAGGCAAGACGACCCACCCGCCCTTCGTGGTGACTGGCCCAGGTCGTCAGAGTGCGACCCGCGGCACTTGCCCAGGCACCTGAGCGTGAGAGAACGAAGCGCGCGCCCCGAAAGCTGAGCCATACGATTGCGACCAGCAGCGCGATGATGATGACGAGGCGAAACGAAACAGCGCCGGCCACCTGGACGGAAGCCCCGAAAATAACGCCCGGCAGGATATGCGCGGGCGCCCAGAGTAGCGCGGACAGGATGTTCATGGTGTAAAACCGCACCGGCGTCATACCCGACGTTCCCGCAACCACTGGCACAATCGCCCGCAACGGCCCGATGAACCGGGCGAACACGACGCTCTTCGGACCGTGTTTTGCGAAAAAATTGTGGGCAGCCTCAAAGACTTGTGGGTGCGTCCGAAACGGCCACAACTGGCCAATCTGGGACTTATAGCGCCTGCCGAGCCAATAGCTCATACCGTCCCCGGCTACCGCGCCAGCAATCGCGCATGCGAACAGCGCCCCCAGGTTTAACGACCCGGTTCCGGCAAGCGCGCCGGCGAGGAACATCGCGGTGCTGCCCGGGATGAATGTTCCAATCACTGCGACGGCTTCGAGAAACGCAGCCAGGAACGCGACCGCGAGCGTCCATGCCGGGTGTCCGGCGAGCAGATGCAACAGGTGGTCGTATGCGTGTTCCATCGACATCTCCATGGTCCGCGCGTCAGTTGCCGCTTAGCGCCATCAGATTGCCGCAGGCCGTGTGTCGCATGGTACAGATACCGGCCGGCTGAACGGCAACCGGACATCTAAGGTCAGGCAGATGCCGAAGTCATGGGTTCGGAAATAACGGTTGAAAATACCGCGCGCGAAATCCGCCTTCGATGTTTTCGAGTACCAACCGGCCGCCCGTCCGTCGTGCAATCTCAGAGACGATGGAAAGACCTAGTCCACTTCCCGACGCAACGGAATGGTCCAGCCGATAGAACGGCTCCAGCACACGGTCGAGTTCGCCGTCCGGAATACCGGGACCCGAGTCGGTAACCTCAAACATCACTTCGCCCCTTGCATGAACAACTGACACATCCACCCTGCCGCCAGTTGGCGTATATCGCACCGCGTTGTCGACCAGGTTTCGCAGCACCACCATGACTGACGACGCGTCCACAACGGCATCGACATCATCAAAGTGCTCGAACCCCAGGTCGATATTCTTCTCGCGGGCGACGCCAATCGTGGCGTTTATGACCTCCGTTGCCATAGCTCGCAGCGATACAGTCGTCGGGTGCTCCAGCGCCGCCTGTTCCGACCTTGCCAGCGCTAGCAGTTGCTCCACCAGTCTGTGGGTACGGCGCAACCCTGCCTGAAGAGCCAGCAACCGCTCCCGGGCATCCGGAGACGTAATGGCGGCTCCCAGATTTCCGGCTTGCAAGGACAGGGCTGCCAACGGTGACCGCAACTCATGTGCAGCGCTGGCGACAAACCTGCGCTGCTGACCGATGGCGTCCCTCAGTCGTGCAATCAGGTTGTTTATCGACCGGACAAAGGGCAGTACTTCCGCAGCGATACCCTCCTCAGATAGCGTCTGGACCGTCGCATCGGTCTGGCGGTCCACGACGGCAGCAAGGCGTGTCAATGGTGCCAGTTTCGTCCTGACAATCACGACGACGACGATGAACAGCCCCGGCAACAGGAGGAGCATAGGTACCAGGGTTCTCATCGCGCCGTCCCGCGCTATTTCGTCGCGTAACGCAGACGGTTCCGCCACGGCGATGCGGGTCCCGCTTCGGAGCGTCCGTACATTGACGCGCCAGCTTTGTTCATTCCCGCTCAAATCATGAAAACCGTCAGCCAGCGTTTGCGGAATCACCAGCCCAGCGGCCTGCGCGACGCCTGACGGTGCCTCGCTTAACCAGTCAATGACCACCTTGACGTCCGGGTCCTGGGAGCTCTCAATTGATGGACGGGACTTCGTGAACATCAACGCGCCGCTATCAATGAGCGCAGCGATTTGCTTCAGTTGACCATCCTGAAGCTCTCTCGCCTCCTGATACGCGAACAGGAATGAAAACCCGCAGGCAAGCACGCCAACTGCCACAATCACGCTACCAATCCACGCCGACAGCTGCAGCGTCAGAGAGCGTGATTGTTTTCCTTGTCTACCAACCATCCCACACCTCGTACATTGCGGATAACCGACGCGCCCAGTTTTTTGCGGATGCCGTGAATCAGCACCTCCACGGCATTGCTCTCGACCTGCTCCTGCCAGGCGTATAGTTGTCGCTCCAGGTCGCTTCGCGACAGGACCGTCCCGGGCTTCATCAACAGCGCGCTCAAAAGCGCAAACTCACGACTCGTCAGCCGGCACTCATTGTTCTCATACACAGCCATGTGTGTGGCAGCGTCGAGTGCAAGACTCCCGCTTGTCATCCTGGTATCGCCGTGGTCGCCGAGCCGGCGGGTCACCGCCCGAAGTCGCGCGAGTAATTCGCTGATTTCGAATGGCTTGACAAGATAGTCATCGGCGCCGGCATCCAGCCCGACTATCCGGTCCTCCACACTGTCGCGCGCTGTAAGAATAATCACTGGAGTCTTGCTTCCCCCCGCTCTGAGCGACCGGAGTACGTCAATGCCGTCGCGCTTCGGCAGATTCAGGTCCAGCAGCACGACGTCGTGCTCACGTCCCAGCAACGCCCCGGTTGCCGACTCTGCGTCGCGCACCCAATCGGCCGCATACGCCGCGTCCTTCAATGCCTGGACGATTGCATCGCCAATCATTTCGTCGTCTTCTACGAGGAGAATTCTCATGCGTCCCACCGAATCGAAAGCAGCGTGCTAAGTCAAATCTAAGTCTTGCGGATTAGTATCCGAAGCGTTTTTTGCGTCGGATATCCATCGTGACCCAAGATGCTTACGATAGTAGGTTGCAAAGCGGACTTCCCGCAACCAGTCGCCAATATACCGGCGCCTTTGCACTCGCGCGAGTCGCGCTTGTCACGCTGGCGGTGGTGTTGACCGGATGTGCGAAATATGCACCAAAGCCGCTCCCGGAAACGCCCCAATGGCCTGATGACATCGCGTCAACAGGCGCCCCATTGACCGTGGACCAGGTGGTTGGACGCGCGCTCGAACATAGTCCGGATATCCGCCGTGCTGAACGCGAGCTCGACATCGCTGCTGCCCGCCAATATGCGGACGGCCTGCTGCCGGACCCAACACTCAGTTTCAGTACCGACCGCCCCGGTGCGGAGGGCTTTGTTCCTGCATTCATGGTCGGGCTTAGCTACGAAGTGTCCGCACTTGTCGAGCGTCCGGCAAAGAAGCGAGCTGCAGCTGCGGCTCTTGAGAAACAACAGCTTGCGCTTCAGTGGACCAAGTGGCAGGTCGCGAACCACGCCTATGCGCTCTACGTCGTCAATGCGAGCCTCGTCCGTCTCGAGAAACAGGTCGAGCAGTCAGTGGCCTATCAGAAAGGCACCACCGAACAAATGCAAAGGGTACTCGCTCGCGCCGACGTGACCCGAGAGGTCGCCGTGCAGGCACAAACCGCGTACCGCGACAGTGTGCAACAGTTGGGTACGTTGCGACAGGAACACCTGAAGGCAATGCAGGAACTCATTACGCTGCTCGAACTGCCCCCGGGGACACACATGACGCTTGCAGCGCCGCCCGAGCCGTACGAGGTCCCGCAGGACGCGGTCGACCATGCGCTCCTCGACCTCAGACAGCGTCGTCCCGATTTGCTCGCACTGCGCGCGGGATACACCGAACAGGACGAGCGATATCGCGGAGCGCTCATCGCGCAGTTTCCGCGACTGGAGATTGGCGCTACGCGAGGCCGGGACACGTCGGCCATCTACACCTCGGGGCTTACCGTTTCGGTGACGCTTCCTTTATTCAACGGCAACCGGGGAAACATCGCGGTCGAAAAGGCTACACGGGAGAGCCTCTATCAGGAATACACCCAACGGCTCGACGATACGTACACCGCGGTAGACGGTATCAGTTCGGAGCTGAGCCTGCTGGGTGACCAGCTTCGTAACGCGCGGTCAATGGAGACTGCACTCGAGGCGTCAGTGAAACAGGCGCGTGCCGCCTATGGCGCTGGCGACATGACGCTGCCGGTATTGGCCGACCTTGAATCCCGGCTGCTGACCCAACGCATCGCGACGGCGAAGCTCGCGAATTCCGTACTTCAACAGCAGGTCGAGCTCTGCACACTGATTGGCGTGAGCGCCATCGACCACCAACCGCTTCACTAGGTCCTCCATGAATTCCGCCCGCCTGTTCATCCTCACCGTCGTCACCATCGCGTCATCCGTCGCCGGTCATCGTGCGTTCGCCGAAGACGTCGTGACAATGCCTGCGGTACAGAAGCGTATTGTGGCCACGGTCTCCGCCCCCGCGCACGTGCAGGCAGCATCCAATACCGTGCTGAGCGCGCCAACGGCGGGCATCGTCTCCGGCCTGCGCGTCCTGCCCGGCGAAGCAGTGCGGTCCGGACAGACGATTGCGAGTCTGACCGGCCCCACGGTATCAGCTGACGGCGCGCGCCTTGCGGCCGACCTGAAATCGGCGCAGATACGGGTGTCCGCAGCCACGCAGGCTGCGGCCATCGAACAACAGAAGCTTGATGAGCAACTCAGCACGCGCGATGCCGTCGTTCGCGTGCGCGCCGAACTCGACACCGCGCGCCAGCAGCTCTCGGCTGCGCAGTCGGCGGCCCGAAGCTACACAAGTTCTATCCTGATTGGCGTACCCGAGCCAGGTGTTGTGACGACGGTCAATGCGGCCGATGGTCAATATGTGAGTGCTGGACAGGCACTGGTAACCGTGGCCCCGTCGCGTGGTCTTCATGTGGTCGCAAATCTCTATGGCAGCGACGCCTCATTGGTCACAAGCGCAATGAAGGGGGTTTTTCTGGCCGAAGGCGCGGACGTACCCTTCGACGTGGTTGTGCAACGCGCGTTGTGGAGTGTTACTGCGCCCGGACAACTGGAAGTCTGGCTCAACGCCGCGTCGGGGCACGCTCTGGTGACAGGTACGGTTGGCACCGTTTCCTTAACCACATCTGACGAAAAACGGCTGGCCATTCCGTCTTCAGCGCTCGTGCTCGATGGTGGCCAATGGTGGGTGCTGGTGCATGACAGGAGCGGGAACCACCGGCGACGTGTCGTTCCAGGACTATCCGACGGGGGCTGGACGTCAATTGTGCAGGGGCTCTCACAGGATGAGCGGGTTGTCGTGCAGGACGCGTATCTGCTCTTCCACCAGGATTTTGCAACGCGCTACCAGCAGGCCGACTGATGCGCCCTGCCGACAAGAACATGCTCAACGACATCGTCAAGCGCCCTCTCCTCTGGGTCATGCTGTATGGCGCACTGATTGCGTACGGCATCTACGCGCTCATCAACATTCACGCTGAAGTCCTGCCGCAGTTCAACATGCCACAGGTGAGCATCATCGCCCAGTTGCCCGGTGCGACGACGTTAGACCTGGAGGGGCTGATAGCCCGGCCAATCGAAGCCGAACTTCAGTCGCTACAGTCGCTAAGCGACGTACGAACCGTCATAGGCCAAGGCGCAGTCAGGATTGAAGCACGTTTCGCAGAGGGAACTGCCGCAACAGGCGCGCTGCAAGACGTCAACGGCGTCATCGGGCGCATCAACGGCTCGCTGCCAAATGGCGCGACCTTGACAACGGAAATCTCCGGCAACGCGATAAATGAGGTTGCCGACTACGCCGTCCAGATTCCTGATGGCGTAGACGCGTCAATGGTGCAACGTGTCGTCGAGTCGAATCTCGCACCTCGCATCCGGGCGGTTCCAGGCGTGCAACGCGTGTCGGTAGCGGGGCCAGGCCAGGACGCCATCTGGGTCCGCCCTGACCTTCTGAAGATGCAACGCTTTAACGTCTCTGCGTCCGCGCTCGCCGCGTCGCTCGGGGCTGCTACGGGCATGGTGCCCAGCGGATATGTCGACCTGGGCCACCAGGACATTTTTGTCGAAGGAAGAAGTCTGCCGACGCGACCGTCCGAATACGCGGGCGTATCCCTGCCGACGCCCGGTGGCACCATCCCGCTAGGCGCGATCGCCGACATAGTCCGTTCCTCCCCGCCATCTCACCACTCCGTCAAACTTGACAACAGGCCTGCCCTCGCGCTGGTTGTGTTCAAGCAGCCGGACGCCTCAACGCTCCCGGTTGTCAACGAGGTGGACAGGACACTGCATGAACTGGAGCCCCAGTTACCCGGCGGCGCCCGTTTCGTGCGCATCTACAGCCAGGGGCACATCGTCGGCGTGGTCGCTACTGATTTGAGCCGCAATCTCGCTATCGGCGCTGTACTCGCCGTTGCAGTCCTGTTCTGGATGCTGGGCGCGAGCCGTGGAATATGGGCGGTGGCCCTGAGTATTCCCCTCTCACTTCTGCTCGGTATTGCCGGGCTGTATCTGGCCGGACAAACACTGAATTTACTGACGTTCGGCGCCTTGTCGGTAGCCGTGGGGCTGCTTGCCGACGATGCCATCATTGTGCTGGAAAGCATCTACCACCGATGGGAGGCCGGCGACGCCAGATGGGAAGGCGTTGCGCGTGGCTTACGTGACATTGCCGGGCCTGACATTTCCGGGACGATGACGACCGTCGCGGTGTTTCTGCCGCTTGCGTTCGTGGGCGGCCTGGCGGGACTGTTCTTTGTTCCGTTTTCGCTGGCGATGACGGTCAGCCTGATCGCGTCACTCATCATTTCATTGAGCGTGATTCCGCTGGTGCTGGGATTTATAGGGCCTCACGCGGAAAAGCGCACATCATCAGGTGCGCACGCAGTCGCGTGGCTCAAGAACCGTAACCTCCGTCTGTTCGAATTTACCCTGCGTCGCCCCAAGCGCTCGCTCTGGGCATGCGTGGCCATTTTCGCGGTCTCCATCGCTGGACTGGCGTTGGTTCCGGTGGATTTTTTGCCGCTGCCGAACGAGGCCGTACTGCTCGAAAGCTTTACCCTGCCGCCAGGCACGTCGCTGCATGATGCTCAGGACGCCGCGGACCGCATTAGCGAGCGATTGCGCGGACTCGGGCCCGTCGCTCATGTGTTTTCACGCGTGGGCTCGGCGTCGGGAACCTCCTACACGGAACCCGCCTACGCTGGCGAGATTCAGATCGCTCTGAAGCCGAATGTGCATGCGAGCAGTCTCGACAAAATCGGTCAGCAGGTTCTCGACGCCTCGAAGCTGCCTGCCGTGCAGACAGCAATTGGCACACCGACGTTGGAGCGGGTGGGCGAAACGCTTTCGGGCTTACCGCAACCGTTCGTTATCGACGTGTACGGCGATTCCATTGCAACCTTGCAGTCACTCTCGTCGGAAGTCACGCGTCGACTTGCGGGCGTGCCCAACCTGTCCGGCGTGTTCAACAACGACGGCTATCCCATCACCGAATTGCAAATCACCCCCAGGCCGAACGGCTTGACGCTCCACGGCATCACGCCTGCACAGCTCTTCTCGCAGTTGCATATCCTGCTGGCCGGACAAACGGTTGCCACGGTCCCCGAAGGCAACGGTCACGTGGATGTGTTTGTCAGACTGGCCGACCCCACACACCTGTCCATCGAGCAGCTAAGGCAGCTTCCGGTGATGGCTAATGGGTGGACCGTCCTGAGCGATGTGGCCGATGTCCGCATGGCGACGGGACCCAATGTCATCAGGCATCTGAACGGACTCCGCGCGATTGAGATACTCGCGACGCCAACCGCCCCTCTCGGACAGGTGATTCGCGCCTCCAAACGGGCGCTTGCGACGCTTTCGCTGCCGGCTGGCTACGAGGTGAAGTTTGGCGGCCTGTATCCGCAACTCGAACGTGCGGCAATTCACGTAGGGATTGCAGCAGTGGTCGCGCTCGCGCTCATGCTGGGTATCCTGACACTGCAGTTTGACGGCTTGCTCGTGCCGGGCCTGCTGTTGCTGCAAATGCCGCTGGCGTTTTCCGGAGGCGCAATAGCGCTGGTGGTGAGCGGGGTCGGCCTGAATGCAATCGGCCTGATTGCCTTTCTCACCCTGATTGGGGTAAGTCTGAACCACGGCATCGTGCTGCTGCAACTGGTAAAGCGAAACGAAGCGCAGGGAATGTCTGTCGTCGACGCCGTGCGCGATGCGGTTGAGGTGCGCTTCAGACCGATTCTCCTGACGGTCCTGACTGCCTCACTGGGCCTGCTGCCGACCGCACTCGGCTTCGGCAAGGGCGCCGCTCCGGAACAGGGGTTGGCTATCGTTACGCTGGGCGGGTTAGTCTGGAGTGGCCTGCTCAGCACAAACCTACTGCCGGCTCTTTACGTGTACAGGCGTGAGAAGCAGCTCCAGAAAAAGCTTTAGGTCGCGCGGGGCATTGCTTCGTCTATGGCCTCGGCTAACATGGACGATAGACCGATGTGCAACAGTACGGCCATTGAATCCGACACCTCATGAATCGACAAACGATGCAAAGCGAACCTACAGCGCGCCGACACCCTCGGCCAGATTCCCCGTGGCGTCTGGATGTTGGGTTTCGTCAGCATGTTCATGGATATTTCGTCGGAAATCGTCCACAGCCTCTTGCCGATGTTCCTGGTGACGAGTCTCGGTGCGAGCGCCACGATGGTCGGCCTGATTGAAGGCATCGCAGAAGCCACCACACCCATCGTGAAGATGTTCTCCGGCGCACTGAGCGACTACCTCGGCAACCGGAAATGGCTTGCGGTCATCGGATATGGCATGGGGGCGTTGAGCAAGGCGCTGTTCGCTCTCGCGTCCACGGCGGGCATCGTGCTCGCCGTGCGTGTTGCAGACAGAATCGGGAAAGGCGTGAGAGGCGCGCCGCGCGATGCGCTCGTGGCTGACATCACACCTACGCATCTGCGTGGTGCCGCGTACGGACTACGTCAATCACTCGACACGGTTGGCGCTTTTCTTGGCCCGTTGCTGGCCGTGGGATTGATGCTGTTGTGGGCGGACAACTTCCGACGAGTGTTCTGGGTCGCCGTGATTCCGGGCCTCGTCGCCGTAGCATTACTGGTATTCGGTATCGGCGAACCTGCGCATCAGGCTGGCGTAAAGCGCGTCAACCCAATGACGTTTGAAAACCTGAGGAAGCTGAGTCGCCCCTACTGGGGAGTCGTGTTCATCGGCGCAGTGTTCGCGCTCGCAAGGTTCAGTGAGGCATTCCTCGTTCTGCGCGCCATGCAGGGCGGCATACCGGTGGCACTGGTGCCTCTCGTAATGGTCGCAATGAACGTCGTGTATGCGGTATCGGCCTATCCATCTGGAAAGCTTGCCGATTCGATGAGCCACACCAGGCTTCTGGCTGTCGGCCTCGTAGTGCTCTTTGCGTCGGATATCGTGCTTGCCCACGGAAGCCAGTGGCCGGTCGTGCTGCTGGGCGTCGCGCTTTGGGGCTTGCACATGGGGCTGACACAGGGTCTGCTGGCGACGATGGTCGCCCATGCGGCACCTTCGGACCTAAAAGGCACTGCTTTCGGGTTGTTCAACCTGATGACCGGTCTCGTGACCCTGGTCGCCAGTTTAGTCGCAGGCGAACTGTGGGACCGGTTTGGCGCAAGCGCGACGTTTTACGCGGGAGCAGGGTTTTGTTTGCTGACCCTGTGTGCTCTGGCTATAGGCGGAGGATTGCGCCGGAAGAGCGTTTTCTAGGGGAATATAGAGGCGGACGTTGCGCCGGACCAGGTACGATTGATGTCGTTACGAGCCTGCGCCCGACCTGAGATTTCGAATCGTGCAACGTTGTACGGCCGTATTCCAGGTACTTTGCCAATCACAAGGTGACGCACATCACCTCTGCTTGCCAGCCTCACCTGCCAGAGGTGTCGTGTCCAAGCTGGTTCCGGGGTACATGGCGAACATCGGTGCCGCTAACCACATAGACAACCGACTCAGCGATATTGGTCGCGTGGTCACCAATACGCTCGATGGCCTTCGCGATAAACAGGTAGTCCAGTCCAATCGAGATTGTCCGAGGGTCTTCCATCATGTATGTCACGAGTTTGCGCACGAAGGCTCGAAACTCGTTATCGATGGCTTCGTCATCCCGGATAATCTGTGCTGCTGCAACGGTATCCATCCGCGCAAATGCATCCAGCGCCCTGCGAAGAATGTGTAAGGCCATTTCACCGGAAACCTTGATTTCAGCGATGTTGATGCTACGTGCGTTGGCTTCCGTGGCAATGCGGCGCGTCCGCTTCGCAATCTTCCTGGCCTCGTCACCTGCACGCTCAAGGTTGGTGATGCACTTCGACGTGGCCATCAGGAGTCGCAGGTCACGCGCGGCAGGCTGTCGACGAGCGATGATGTTGCAGACTTCTTCGTCGATTTCTATTTCCATTGCATTGAGCCGACGTTCGCCCTCAAGAACCTGCTCGACAAGTGCCAAATCGAACGTGTTCATTGCGTCCATCGCGAGCGCAATCTGTGACTCCACAAGGCCGCCCATTTCGAGCAACCGGCTTGAGAGCAGGTTGAGGTCAATATCAAATTTTCTCAAAATATGCTTGTCCAACATGTTCTGTCCTCGGCCGAGGCGGCCAGCGACATAGTCCGCAGTTGCCTGCGGTATCCTATCGGGTTCGAAAAATCTGCCCGCTCGAACCAGACTCCACGAACGCACCGATGCTCACGCATGCCTCGTCATCGAGTTCGGCCAGTACGATAGCGCTCGCAACCGTATTAGCGTATGCCTGCGTTTCGACATAGGCAACAACGCCTACGCGCCTGACACGAAAAAGAAGGCCCGGAATCGCTTCCGGGCCCGAGAAAGGTGGTCATGGCATAGCTCCTTCGGCACAAAACGTGACTGCGCCGAACTTCGCCAGCGGTGGTAACCACCTGCGTGGTCGAACCAACGAAACAGCCCGCCATGCGGGCGTCTCGAACGTCAGAAACGGAATTCCGCTGCCGCCCTCTGTTCGAACGAAAATTAGCCGCCTCTCCTTAAGGGCACCTTGTGCTGTGACGAACCGCACTGAAGGCCTGCGCCTTTCGACATTGGCAAAAAAGGCGCGTCGCATGTAGTCCCCAGTTTTGAGCTTTGGCTATCCCGCGACATGTCATTGTCTGGAACTGCGAAATCCAGGCGCATCGCATCGGTCACGAGCACGCCACCCTCGGCGCGGTCAAAGGGTCGGGATACTTGTTCTTTTGGTTTGGAATTCTGCGCAACGGGGCGATGGCATCAATTTCCGCTTCATTTCTCTCCGCGGTTGTTAATGTGGGTAACGCGGCACCAGTCAACGTTTCGGGCCCATGTCCATTGACAATGCACGTTGCTGTCTTTCCATCACGTAGGTGCACCTGTTTGGTATAACTCATGGCGGGACTTGCGTTTGCATACGAAGCTGCAAGCAATAGCGCCGCCGTTGAAAAGACGTACAGGCGACCGGCTTTCATTTGAAATCTCCTTGTTGACTGTCCGACGAACGTTCGCGCCTTTCAAAACGGCACCGAACGCATGAGCTGAAAAATTCGGTATCGACGGGGACAGTCTGCGGTGAGAGACCTTAAGTCAGCATGAAGCGAAAGCCGATGCGGATGGCTTCGCACTTACAGGTAGAGGGGACAACTGGTAAATCGGGCCTTAGATTCCGGCCGACCATTCCGCCGTTGGCAATCGACACCATATTGATTGGCTGCATTCCATCGGCCTCAGAAGTATTGGATAGTGCAGAATGCTTCGACTCTAAGGGACGGGGTCCCTCTACACCGTTGTACAAAGTTGCCACCCAACTCAGACAAGCATCGGACGAGCCCTGCATCGGTCGTAGCAAGCGGTCATGTGTGCGTGTGCCAGCCCGGTTCGAGGCGCACAGTTGATGAGCTCGCGGCAGCCGGACTGTCTGCAGGAGCACGACGCAGTCCACTTACAGAAACCTTCAACCCTTGCGCATCCGTTCGATTGCACACAGAAAACCCGGCGTGATGCTTCGCCGCCACCTTTGCTGCGATGGCTAACCCCAGCCCGCTGCCCTGTCCAGTTGCATTTCCTGCGCGATAGAACCGGTCCAACACGCGTTCAAGGTCGGCCGCCGGTATACCAGGTCCGTTGTCGACAACCTCCAGCGTTACTTCGGCATCGCTCGCGCAAAGTCGAACATCGACCTGCCCGCCAGGCGAGGTGTATCGAATGGCATTGTCGACAAGATTCGTGACCATCGTTGTCAGCGAGGTCTCGTCCCCATTCACGACGACTGGTCTTTCCATCGCCGCGAGACCGGTACATTCCAGACCAAGGTCAATTCCCTTGTGTTCTGCGAGCACCGAGAGCTCACCGACTACCTGGGTAGCCACACGACGAAGGTCGGCATTTCCCGCGCGCGCGCTGGCCTCGGCATCTTCGCGCGCTAGGGTCAGCAACTGCTGGACGAGATGGATTGCGCGATTCACCCTATCTTCCAGTTTGCGCAGCAGGTCTTCATCGCTCAGTTTCGCGTGGTCCCGTAGTGCAACCTGAATCTGGAGCTTCAGGGCTGTCAGAGGAGTTCGAAGCTCATGTGCCGCGTCCGCAACGAAAACGCGCTGCGCATGCAACGCACTGTCGAGACGTACCAGCAGGTCATTCAGTGCCTCAACCAGTGGCTCGATTTCCGTTGGTATTGTATTGACCATATCGATGGGGGCCAAGGTTTCAATCGAACGGGCTGCCAAAGACCTGGAGATGATAGTAACGGGCCGCAACGCCCGCTTCACGACCAGCAGGACCAGCGCGATTTCAAGTGGAACAATCGCCAGCAGTGGCCAAAGCGTCCTTGATGCCTGTGTCAATGCCGACTCGTCACGGACGGACATGGGTTGTCCAACCTGCACAAATCGGGACGCCTGCTGCAGACCGAAAACCCGATAGTGACGTTCACCGACTTCGATGGACTGAAATCCCGCGTGCTGGCGCGGTAGCTTTGCGCCTGGGAGGGAATCGTAGGTCAGATGGTTCGACGCATCCCAAATCTGAATGATGACGCGGTCATCCTGTAATCCCTCGAAATCGCCTGACTCACTATTCGCCAATTCTGTTTCGGCGACCGATTGCGGCAAAGAGATGGCGACGGAACGCAGTTCATAGTCAAAAAGTTCATTCGCCTCTTCCAGCGCACTTCGGAAGATGCCGTATCCCGCAAGAGCGCTCATTGCGCCGAGCCCCAAAATCAGGCCAACCACGAGTTGCGTGCGCACGGACTTCACGCTATCCCCGCCAGTCGATAACCAATGCCTCGGATAGTCACAATCTGCTCAACACCCAGCTTCTTTCTGAGATTATGGACGTGTACCTCAATCGTATTGCTCTCTATCTCCTCGTTCCAACCATAAAGCTTTTCTTCCAGCTCTGATTTGCTGTATACCTTGCCCGGCTCTTCAATAAGCGCACGTAACAAACTGAATTCGCGAGCGACTAGTGAAATAGCCTCGCCGCGAAGCGTGACCTCGTGCGAGACCTCATTCAGTGTCAGCACACCGTGAGCGTACACAGGCCGGGATTGCCCAACGCGTCGCCGAAGCAGCGCTCGCACACGGGCAGCTAGCTCATTCAAATCAAAGGGTTTGATAAGATAGTCATCTGCGCCGGCGTCCAGCCCCGAGATTCGGTCGGTCACCGCATCCTGCGCAGTCATGATGATGACCGCGGCGCTTCCCCCGCTGGCGCGATAGCCTCTCAGAACGGTCAGGCCGTCCTGCTTCGGCAGTCCCAGGTCCAGTAGGACGAGGTCATACACGTCATTTCCAAGCGCCAACTCACCTGCTCGCCCATCTTCGGCCCAATCAACTGCGTGACCAAGACCTCTCAATGCTTCGAGAACGCTCTCGGCAATCATGGTGTCGTCTTCAACGATTAGTAGGCGCATACGTGGCCTCCTCATATACCAAGTGTGCGCCAGCCAAGCTTAAGGTTTTCTTATCCGGATGTGCGAGGAGAACGCACCGATGCTGCCCGCCAACGCCGTCTGCAACGGGGAAATCGTCATAAGAAGAGCTTCGCCGGCTTTGCTACAGGAAGGATCAACGGCTATCAGCCAATAGACAGACAACTTTCACCACAATCAACCGCCAACGCATCAGTCAGGGTTCGGACCTTCTACCTTGTTCTCCAGAACGGTCCCGTCCTGAGCGTCAACACCAACCTCCTGAGTTGCGTGTTCCGTGCGGATATCAAAGGAATACCGAAGTCCGCTTCCCCCCGCCTCCTTTTCCAGTTCTTCATCGACGATTTTTCCAGGGTGCGCCTTGAGAGCAATAGAGCGCGCCTCTGCGATTCCGACCTTGGCATCCTTTGTAAACTGCTGGCCGGTGAACGCCTGCGCACTCACACTTGCAACCAGCAATCCGCACGTCAATCCAATTCCAAAATATTTCTGCATCTCATCCTCCATGGTGGCTTTGACCTGGATTCGATGCTGCTCCGCTTGACCTTAACAGTTGCTTACGGCCGGTCTTCCCGACTAAATAAGTGTCGAAAGCAGCTCGAAAGACCGGAAGTTCTTCAGCCATTTTGACGCAAGTTACCGCGCCATCTACAGCATGCGTCGAAGTAAGCCGTCCTTGAATCCGAATTGATGCACAAAGACAGCGAAAACGTGCAATCCAATCAGGATGAGAAGAACCGTAGCGCTTGCACTGTGCCACTCGCCGATGGAGGCTCCAAGCGAATCCGGCGTAGCAAGCTGCGGCATGTCCCACAGTCCAGCCAACCTGACCACCCAACCTCGTCCACCTGCGTTAAGCCACCCGAGCACGGGCACGAACAGCAAAGCCGCGTACAACAAAACATGAACCGCTGTGGCTAGAAACCTCAGAACACCAGACTGCTCCGCTGCGCCTGGCGATGGACGCACTACCGCCCACACAAGCCTTGCTGTAAGCACCGCCAGAAGCGATGTGCCGACACCGACATGCCAGGCGGCCAGGCCGGCTGGCGTCGTCATGGAGTCAGCGTCCGGCATCAACCATCCAAGGCCGAATTGCACGATGAGAAGCATCAGGCTTAACCAATGAAGCAGGCGAGAGAGCGCATCGTAGCGAGTTGGCGTGCGCCCGAAGCGTATTGTGGTCGAATCATTCATATTTGATTGCACCGAATTCAGGAATGGCGACTCCGTGCGCGACGTTTGAGCGGACGTACTCGCCACGTTCGAGCACGAAGACGTGGGTACCGCATGTCCCGCAGAATGCTGCGGGCACTTCGCTTAAGGCAGCCTTAAAGGTTCCTGAAAAGACAATGACGCACTTGTTAGCCAATGGGTGCAGCGTGAGACGTTCAGTGTTTCCTGAACCAGCATGCGCATCCTTCCAGGTGGAACCTTGATAACGCCGACGAGTTCACGACTTCAGTGGAAATGCGAATTTTTTGCACTCGAAACGGCCATCTCGCCGTGGAATTATCGTAGCAACAGCGATAGCGTCTTCCACCGCGGAGTTACACGACGACTTCGCCGTTGAGGCATGCGTCGACTCTCTCGCATTCGCCAGAATGCGTACCGACACAGACGGTGCGTTAAGGATGAGTTAAGCCTGTCTGCCTAAGCTAACCATACACATCCCGCGGCGGATTACCCCCTTCCGCACACGCTCTTCGCATCTCACGCAGACAGTGATGTTCGACCGGGTTGTCGCCTAACCGATCCTTATGGAGAAATGTCCCATGAAAACCCTTGTGTCCGCAATCCTTGCTGCATCCGTCTTCATCATCCCGTCAATGTCCTTTGCGCAGCAAACAAACGAACCAGTTACGCGCGCGCAAGTACGTGCTCAACTCGGAGCCGCTGAGCAGGAGGGCCTTCTACATCAATCGAATTCGCAGTATCCCAAGACGGTTCCGGCGTCACCCAAAGCTGCGGGAGCATTTGACATCTCGGGGTATGGTCCGGCCGTCGGCGGCTCTTCGGAGGCAGCCACAACGACGGACGGCATGAGACATTTGCTCTATTCCCATCACTGACCACCTGTCTGCTGCGCGGTTGACGTGGGCAGCAATGGCCGCGTTCGCCCGACGCTTGGCGTTGCGTAGAGCAGTCTCACTGCAGGCAGCACACCACACGCAGCGGGCGGTGCCCGGGTACCCGATTGCGACTCGCCAGCAAGGGCATCTAAAGGGCACTGGGAAAAGACCTACCGATACCGTGCACGACCCGTTCCATTGTTTGACCCGCGTCGACGCCGACCACATGCACGACCTGTCGGGTAAACGGAATGCGACTACTCCTCCCGCGCGGAACTCGCCCCCCGTTTACGCCCATTCTCTGTTTAAGCCTGCCTGAGGCCTCGCCTCAAATATTGAACGAAGGAGACCACCATGAAAGCTATCCATAAAGGAGATGCGCCAAGCGTGAATCCGTACACGCTTCAAAACGTCGGCACCGTAATCGCCCATCTTGAACGCCTCTTATGCACAGAAGGCGCAGCTCTATACTGGTTCAGGAGTACTGGCAACGCCGCGCTCTTCAGGCGTTGCACGCAATCCCGTTAGAAGCGGCCACAAGATATCAATATGGCGCAGCATTCGGCGCGATGTCGCTAAACGGTCACGATTTGGGAAAGCCATCAATCGTTTCAACGCGAATAGCACGTACCTCGATTACTCGTGCGGCATCCATCCCACGACGATAAGCAGCATGACTTCAGCTATCGCGACTCCGGCGATGACATGGAACAGCGTGAGTCACAGCCGCAAGCGCGACTGCATCAGAAAAAGACCGGATAACGCGGTCAAAGTGTTACAGGGTCGGGGATTTCATATTGGCTGACAATACTTAAGCGGGACTCAAACCGCCTCCGCGCCGAACGGCGGGTCGTCCCTCGAACTGCTGAGCCCACCCGGACGAAAACGGCCATGCCCTGCCGCGTTGACCTCTATCAAGAGACTGGATTGCCCCTGAGCGGCACGGCGCAGCTTCGGTCACTGTCTGGCAAAAACCTAGCAACAAGAGTATCGCCACAATGGCGTTTCCAGCTGCCTGACGCCCCCTCCCCGAAACGACCCGACGACGTCTCGCCGGAGGCGCGCGCAAAGGCGTGACCCGTTTGCCAGTCTTATAAACTCGCTTCCATTTATGTCGGCATTATCCGGATGCACGCACCAAATCAGGCCTGTTTTCGGCTCAGTTTCGGGCGCTCGAGCAACTCGAAGACAGCCATGCCGGCAAGCATCGCGACCACAAATCCCAACGCCTTAGGAATGCCCGCACCCAATGCAACCAGCGCGGGCCCCGGGCAAAATCCTGCAAGCCCCCAGCCAACGCCGAACAGCGCGCTTCCCAGCACAAGTCTCAACGTCACGTCGGTGCCGGCCGGAATCTGCATGGGCAGACCCAGCAGGGATATTTTGCGGTGTTTTGCAAAGAGGAACGCGATAGAGCCGAGCGCTATCGCACCGGCCATCACAAATGCAAGAGACGGGTCCCATCGTCCCGCGATATCGAGAAAGCCGAGCACCTTCGCCGGATTAGCCATGCCGGACACCATCAGGCCGACACCAAACAGCAGCCCGGAAATTAAAGCAGCGAGCAATCCCATTTCAACCTCCGAGCAGATGTCTGGAAACGAATACGGTCAGAAAACCGCCGGCCATGAATGTCGCCGTCGCAACAAGCGACCGGACAGACCCTCGCGAGATGCCACAGACACCATGGCCGCTTGTGCAACCGCTCGCGTAACGCGTGCCGATGCCAACCAGAAAACCAGCGACGAGTATTTCGGCCCACCCGGCCTGGATGTCAGGCGCTATCGGGTTCCCGAGCAGACTTGCCAAGACAGGTGCCCCAATTAGCCCAGCTAGAAATGCGACACGCCACCCCGCGTCTTTCTGTGGCGTGCTTAGGAAGCCACCGACAATGCCACTGATGCCAGCTATACGTCCGTTGAACAAAACAAGCACGGCAGTCGCGGCTCCAATCACCAGGCCGCCAGTCAGTGACAGGCCCGGTGTGAAATTCGCGATATCGATCGACATGGTCCCTCCTCCTCTTCATTGGGCGCAAAACTGGTCGTAGAGCACGGTCATGACCGCAATCGCTTCCTTGCTCGCGATGGAATAAAAGATGCTCTTCCCCTCCCGGCGTGTTTGCACGAGCTCGTTGTCGCGAAGTACGCCGAGCTGCTGGGAGAGTGTGGGCTGACGTATGCCCAACTGTTCTTCCAGGTCGCTCACACACAACTCCCCCTGCGACAGCTGACACATCAGAAGCAACCGGTCGGGATTGGCCATCACCTTCAGCAACGCACAGGCCTTCTCTGCCGAAGCCTGCATCACCGAAAGGTCGATTGGGGTGGACTTCTTCCTCATCTCACCATCCTATTATTTACATTTATACATTATATTGAATAATACATTGTATACGAATAGAATGAACTGTATCTGAGGAGGTCAGGATGCAACCCATCGTTCAACCGTTCTTCGACGCAGTCACCGGCACGGTGACATACGTCGTCTTTCAGTCTGGCAATTGGGAATGCGCAGTCATTGACCCGGTTCTTGACTACGACCCCGAGGCGGGGTGCACTTCAACCACAAACGCCGACAAGGTCATCGAATTTGTTCATCGGCGCGAGTTGCGGGTGCAGTGGATTCTGGAAACCCACGCGCACGCGGACCACCTCTCCGCGGCGCACTATTTAAAACGTGAACTCGGACGGCAAGATTGCGATTGGAGAGCACATTCGCACTGTCCATGGCGTCTTCAGAAAGCTCTTCAATCTGGAATCTGAATTCCGGCTTGACGGCTTCCAGTTCGACCATCTGTTTCGCGAAGACGAGGTATTCTCCATCTGTGGCCTGACAGCAAAAGCACTGTATATGCCGGGCCATACCCCTGCCGACACGGCTTATCAGATTGGGGATGTGGTGTTCGTAGGAGACACGCTTTTCATGCCGGATGTCGGCACCGCGCGTTGCGACTTTCCCGGCGGAAATGCACACACGCTATACCGCTCGATTCGAAAGCTCCTGGACTTGCCAAGCGACACCCGGCTTTCCATGTGCCACGACTATCCCCCCGAGGGCCGGAAACCCGAATGGGAAACCACGGTGCTCGCGCAGCGTATGCATAACATCCATGTGCACGACGGCGTAACTGAAGAACAGTTCGTCAGCATGCGCGAAGCGCGTGACGCAACGCTTGCGATGCCCGTTCTCATTCTGCCAGCGGTGCAGGTCAACATACGGGCTGGCGAGTTCCCGCCCGCCGAGGAGAATGGCACGCGCTACCTGAAGATACCCCTGAACGCGCTCTGATTTGAGTACTATGCAGCACCGACTCGTCGACGAACCGAGTGCTCAGCCTGAGCTACGGAGACAACGCCGCAGCGCCGGCAAAAGCATGAGATTGGTCGCCCAAGTGAAAGTGTCGCGGCCAAAGGCTTTCTGAAATCGCATCATTTTCCCTTAAGCATCCGTACCTTACCCTGTAGTCACCGTTTGCGAACAGGGCTGTTCGCGAAGCGAGAAACTGAGGAGGTACGAATCATGAAATCACTTCAAGCCGTTGTTATAGCCGCCGTGCTGGCGACACCGGTCGCTTCTTTTGCTCAGCAGTCGAATGCACCGGTCACACGAGCAGAGGTGCGCGCCGAACTCGTGCAGTTGGAGAAGGCCGGATACAACCCGGCAAAACGCGATAATGCTACCTATCCGGCTGACATTCAGGCTGCCGAAGCACGCGTCGCGGCAGTAAATTCCTCAATGCAGGCCGCTACGCAAGGAGTAGGCGGAGTCACAAGCGGCGCCGCGCAGTGGGGCCAACGCACTTCCGCCTCTACCACTTCGGGCCTGCTGTACGGACACCACTGACGTGGTCCGGCTCGTCTGATTACTGCGTGCAGTTCACGCAGAATTAACGACGAGCCGTAGTCAATTGGCTGTCAACAGCTCTATGCACTGCGCGAAGTGATTTTCAGCACACGGCAGTGGCGCAGTTCAATATCGAAATTGCGACAGGCTTCGACCTGACGCTGCGCGTCCTCGTACATCAGTCGCGCCTTAATGCCCAGTTCCGCTTTCTCGGCCGCGTCCCGGTCCTTGTCGTTCTTGCGATGGATGGGCAGCGGGATGCTGACGCCAACTGACACCATGTTCGAGTACGCCCCGCCGCGCTGCTGGTAGGCGAGCTCCCGTGTCCAGTTGGGACTGCGGTTACTGTATGGCACGGCCGTATCGGCATCGACGACGGCGATGTCCCGGGATGCTGCGCCGAGCAAACCCGCACGCGACGCCGCCGTTACCGGATGGATTGCTCTACTGCTGATTGGCCCATGTCGGAGGGGTGGCCTTCATGCGCTCGCGATTCCGCGCAACCGTCGCCTGACTTGGCGGATAGTCGGCGTGACCAGCAGGGACCAGACCATCGCGCCTCGCCTGAATCAACTCCTGCACTACCTGCTCTCTGGTTTTTCCTTGCTGCTGTGGCTGGATGGTCGGAGCCATCGCATTGGATGTCGACTGACCGGCGTTGGTCGCGGACGGTAACGTAGTCGAAGCGGTAGATTCAGGGTAGTCGTGGCCGGCATCAGCAAATGCGGACGTGGCGAGCGTTGCAGAGATGAGCGCGGCAGCGATAGTTTCGAGTTTCATATACTCCTCCAGAGCGATGCAGAATCGATAAGAGTTGATTCCGAACGGTTTCTATTCTGGGGAGTGACGTCTGAACGAGCCGTGACGCAGAAATGACTTTTTAGCCATCCGTAGGACATGTTCAGAACCGTGTGTGCTGGATTCAGCTCGGGAGTCACAAACACGAACACGAACTACGCTAACGACTCACGGGAAATAAAAAAAGGACCCGACGTGCTGTCGGGTCCAGTAAAAGATGGCCTTTGCCTGAAGTCAACCGGGCAGGATGCGCCTTCATTGACCCTGCGGCGCTGACCATCTGCGTGGACGTGAGAAACAAATGCCACTGGACGGACTAGGACGTACCAGGTAGTGGACTCGATACAAGTACCGCAGCAGCGACCAGTACCCCTGCGAGTACTACCGATTCGATATGCAACACGGCGGCAAAGCGTTTTAGAGGCTTTACGGGCGACGTCGATGAGGCACTCTTCAACGACGCGAGCAGCTTGGGCATTTCGAAGAATCTGTTGTGTCCGCCGAGGGCCGCTGCTACAAACACCAGCGCGAGTTTCAATAACAGAATCTGCCCATAACCCGATTCCAGTAGGTCACCCGGCGACCTGACACCGCGCCAGCCGTTATAGGCGCCTGTAGCAAAAAGAATGACCAGCGCAAGCGTTGCGACATCCGACAAAGACTGGATATACGCCGCACTATTCACGTGCTCGCTGCCCGGCGCGTTGAAAAAACGTGGTGCAACAACGTAGGTCGTAACCAGAACAAGCCCGACCCACGCACTGATAGCGAGTAAATGTACCCAGTCCGCCCATACGGGCAGGCTGAACAGGCCGGCATCCACTGGATGTCCTCCGTTGCTGCGAGCCAGCGCGACACCAGCCAGCGCCAACCAGATGGCCAAAGTAAAACGGATTGATTTCCCGGCCTGGAAAAAAGAAAGAATGACCACGCATAGCATCAGCCCAGCACCAACAAGCCATGCATGACCAAAGCCGGTCTCGACCAGCATCGAACGGACAGCCGGCCCCGCCTCAGGAAGGGTGGACTCGCTCATCAACGCGCAGTGAATCCAGAAGGCGAACGTACTGAACAGCAGTGCGCAGACGGACGCGATACGTAGAGCACTAACCAGCCGTCGGCTCACGCTCACCTGCCACGAAGACGTTCGGCGCGCGAGCCATCGGTCACTGAGCAGCACGCCGACGACAACCGCAAAGCTGAGGTTTTGAAGGGCAACGAATGCCAGCCGCAGAATGCCAAGGAGACCGTCGTTCATCACTTCACCTGGAAGGCGTACGTGCCCTTGGTCTTATGGGCATCATGTGTCATGACGGCCCACTGCACGGAGTAGGAGCCGGACGGCAGTTTCGGGAGAGCAATCGTCAGCACGCGCGGATTCGACGCGTCGACCTTGGCCTTTTCCCTGGTTACTGCGGCGCCGTTGGCATCGGACACTTTCACGGTGCTGAACGTGGACTCCAGGTCTTCGTTGAAGGTGAGCCGCAGCGTGTCGGGTGCCACTTCCACGGTGCTGCCAGAGGCCGGGGCGGCACTCTCGAGTGCGGATTTCGGCGATGGTGATCAGTCGTTTCGGCGAACGTGATCGGTCTGGAAGGTGGTGTTGCGCGGTCAATGGATTATAGCGACGGTGATC
>NZ_CADFGE010000020.1 GCF_902833645.1 Paraburkholderia fungorum | reverse complement strand
AAAGTAGGTAATCGTCAGGCTCCCTAGCAGCATCAGAAACCCCACCCCACAAAGGTGGGGTTTCTGCGTTTACGCACACCGGAAATTCCGGCAGGCACACCGCTCACTCCTTGCCGATCCGCAGCGCGTTCGCGTAACCCGTCAGTTCCAGATACGCACGGCCCGCATCCGCACCGTCGCGGCTCACCCGCACCGCACCTTCCCAGTACACCGCCCCGGTCGACTGGCGCGAATCGAGTTCCTGATCGTCCATCAATGGATCAGGCGCAGCATGAGCCGTCAGTTCTTGCGCGTATCTGCAGCATACATGCGTGAACTTTCGCTCCGTTCCTTCTGGAACATGGAAACTCCAGGCTTGCTAACTTAGTCGTTACGCCAAAGAGCAATTGCTCGCGCGGGTGAAAAACCTGTGGCCAAACAGCTTCACCCCTCGTCATTTCCCCCTGCGGGCGCTTCTTCGCCTTGCTTTGTTTTCTTAACATCCCCCTCAAAATACTGTATAAATATACAGTAAAAACTCGTCGCTCCATGCTTGTCTGATGCCGGGCAGGGCGGAGTATTTCCTATGGAATGAGCGTGTCTATGGCAGCAGCGATTCATTTGGCGACAACAGAGCTGTCGTCGCAATTGCGGCGTCAGGTGTGGCAGGGCAATGAGCTTGCCGAGGCGGACTCGCGGGTGATTTCCAGCGGTTATGCCGCGCTAGATCAGCTGCTGCCCGGGCAAGGCTGGTCGGCTGGCGGTCTGACGGAATTATTGATTGAACACGAAGGAGTTGGCGAGTTGCGTCTACTGGCTCGTGCGCTTAAGCATCTCACGGCACAAGCCGAGCGGCACGTCATGCTCGTGGCGCCGCCTTACCAACCCAGTGCTTCGGCTCTGAGGGCCTGGGGTGTCGATGTCGAGCGTGTCTTATGGGTGCGTTCGAGTGAGGATCAGGCTCTTTGGGTCGCAGCTCAGGCATTGAAGCAGGATGGTATGGGCGCCGTGCTGGTATGGCTGCCGAATGCGCGCATCGATAAGGTTCGACGTCTGCAGGTCGCGGCCCAGGAATCGGCTTCACTCGCATTTTTGATCCGGCCCGTCGAGGCAGCAACGCAATCTTCGCCAGCGCCTTTGCGAATGATCTGCGAACCGCTTTTGCCGGCCAATGCGCAGACGATCAATCGTCGTCAATGGCTGCAGGAGATTGGTATTTCGATCGACATCTTCAAACGCCGCGGCCCGCCGCTAGCGGAGCCCCTGCGCCTTGTTTTGCCGTTACAAAGCGTCGTGTTGCCGGAAGGCGGAAGCGGCAGCAATCAAGGACGAGAAATCAAACATGTTGTGGATCGCAGTCACATTGCCACTCTTGTCGCTAGAAGCGGTGAAGCCTCTCGAGTCGCTCCAGGGTGGTTCACTCGCGAAGCCGAATCCGTGTGAGTCCGGCGACGAGACAAGCCAATCCTCAGGCGCTGGATACGTTACCGGGGAGCGCTGCTATGCGCTGGCCGATCACGCGCACATCCTGATGCCGGATTTTGACGCACTGCGTGCCGGTGTGCATGCGGGTCATTCGCGCTCGTACGCATTGGCTTTGGCCCCCGGTCTCAAGATGCTTGCCGCGGACACGTCCCGCGAAACCCAGGCGTTCGAAGCAATGGCGCTCGCTTTACTGACATACACGCCAAAGGTGTCGCTCGCGCATGCGCACACCTTGTTGCTGGAAGTCGGCTCCGGTTTGCGATTGTTCGGCGGGTTGCGCACGTTGTTGTCACGGGTATCCGCGACGGTGGCCGAATTCGGTTATACGGCTCGCATCGCGTGTGCACCGACAGCTTGGGGTGCGTGGCTGTTGGCGCAGGCGCGCGCCAGTCGGGAGGGGCATCGTCGTTGGCATGTGGTAAAGGAAGCGTCGCTTGCACGGGTTCTCGATCGTTTATCCGTGTTGTTGCTGCCGGTTTCGCAGGCGAATCGCGATGCGTTTACGCATGTCGGTTGCACGACGCTGGCCGATTTGCGTCAGTTACCAAGGCACGGCGTCGTGCGGCGTTTCGGCAGCGGCATTCTGGATCTGCTGGCACAAGCATATGGCACCCGTCCGGATCCGCGCGAATCGTTTCGTGCGCCGGCATCGTTTCATGCTCAGTTGGAGTTGCCGTCGCGGGTTGATAACGCTGATGCACTACTGTTCGCCGCGCGTCGGCTGATTGTGCAACTGGCTGGATGGTTGAGCGCGCATCATGCCGCGCTTAGTGCTTATACGTTATTGCTTGAACATGAATTGGCATCCCGTCATGCGCCGAAGACGTCGAGTCTGAAGGTCGCGTGGGCCATACCGTCGCGCGACGCCGAGCATTTGATCTGGCTGTTGCGTGAGAAGTTGAATCAGACGGTTCTGGCGGCGCCCGTGATCGAGTTGAAGCTCGTCGCGGATCAGATCAGCGAGTGTGCAGGGCGGTCGGACACCTTGTTTCCTATGCCTGAATCAGACGGCGATTCGATCGCACGTCTGCTCGAACGCTTGAGCGCGCGTTTGGGGCCGGAGAACGTGCTGCAGATGTCGGAGCAGGACGATCATCGGCCCGAGCGGGCAATGCGCGTCGAGGCCTACCAGGCGCAAGCGTTTTCGCGCAAGAAGCGTTCGTCTACGAAGACAAAAATCAAAGCGGATAAAACCTGGCTGACCGATGAATTGCAGAACGCTGCATTGGAGAGCATGCGTGCAGACAACGATGCGATGGAGCAAGCGAAACAGATAGAACAGGTAGCAGGCACATCACGCCCAGCGCCCCCATCCCGGCAGTCTGGCAAATCGGGCGACGCTAAAAGCAGTAGCCTATTCGTCACGCAACCAGCCGATGTCCAGGCTTCACTCGATCTGCCCGACAGTGCCTTGCCAGCGCAGCCTCGCCCCGTCTGGATGCTCGATAAGCCGCTGCGCCTGATGATGCGCGACCAGCGGCCGATCTATCGTCGGCCACTGAAAATGCTCACGCGCACCGAACGGATTGAAGCAGGGTGGTGGGACGGCAACCTCGTCGAGCGGGATTACTACATTGCGGCGGATGATCGTGGCCATATGTTCTGGGTGTACCGGGAACGTTTTGGCGATGGTTGGTATTTGCAAGGTTTGTTCGGCTGAGCATCATGGTAGATTCCCAGGCCTCAGGTTTATTGGAGCAGGCGTTTGCAGCCCAATTACCACCCTATGCAGAACTGCACTGCCTGACTAATTTTTCGTTTCTGCGCGGTGCTTCGCACCCACATGAACTGGTCGTGCAGGCGATGTCGTGCGGTTATAGCGCGCTCGCGATCACCGACGAATGTTCACTGGCGGGCGTGGTGCGCGCACATATGGCGGTGAAAGAAATCGAACAGGAGCGGGAGCGTCAACAGAAGGAGCGCGATGACAAGGCGAAAGCCGCGCAAACCGGAGCGTCTCTAGAGGAAGCAGCAAAGTCGACGGCCATAAAGCCAGCGGATTCCCAACAAGAAACCACCCAACAAGAAACCACCCAACAAGAAACCACCCAACAAGAAACCACCCAACAAGAAACCACCCAACAAGAAACCGCGGAGCAAGAGGCGTTAAAACCAATCCCCCACCTCATCATCGGCAGCGAACTCAATCTGACCGACGATGCAGGCGAACCGTTCTGCACCCTGATTGCGCTCGCAACGAACCGCAATGGTTACGGCAATCTTTCCGAGTTGATCACGCTCGCTCGTTCTCGTGCGGACAAAGGCAGCTATCGCCTCAGTCCGTCCGACTTCACCGATTCGCTACCCCATCTCGAACATCTCAAAGCTTTGCCCGATTGCGTCCTGATCCTTGTGCCGCAGCGCACGGCGACGCTCTCGCACACCTTGCGTTGTGCGCACTGGCTGGCATCTTTCGCGCCACAACGCTCATGGATCGCACTCGAACTCTGGCAAACCGGCAGCGACGATCTTCAGATTGACGCATTGCGAATGATTTCAAACGCGAGTGGTTTGCCACTGGTAGCAGCAGGAGGTGTCCTGATGCATGTGCGATCGCGCAAGCCGTTGCAGGACACCCTGACCGCGATTGGCCTCGTCACGCCGCTATCGGCGTGCGGTCACGCGCTTGAGGCCAATGCCGAACGACATATGCGCACTCGCGTGCGGCTCGGCAAACTGTATCCACGCGACACACTCGAAGAAACGCTGCGTATTGCAGCCCTGTGTCGCTTTTCGCTCGACGAGCTCCAGTACGAGTATCCAGAAGAACTGGTGCCCTCTGGTGAATCGCCATCAAGCTATCTGCGCAAACTGGTTATGGCCGGCGCGATGGAGCGTTGGCCGAAAGGGATGGATCTCAAACGGATCAATCAGATCGAGAAAGAGCTGCAACTGATCGCCGACCTGAAATACGAAAAGTACTTCCTGACGGTACAGGATATCGTGAGCTTCGCGCGTTCCAGAAACATCTTGTGTCAGGGGCGAGGCTCGGCGGCAAATTCGATTGTGTGCTACTGCCTTCATGTGACGGAGATCGATCCGGTAAACATGAACATGCTGATCGAACGGTTCATCTCGCGCGCGCGTAATGAACCGCCTGATATTGACATCGATTTCGAGCATCAGCGTCGGGAAGAGGTGATTCAGTATATCTATGGAAAATACGGCCGTCATCGCGCTGCGCTCACTGCAACGCTGATCACCTATCACGCACGCAGTGCGCTGAAGGACGTCGGCAAGGCGTTGGGACTCGAAGCGTCGCTGATCGAGCGAATCAGCAAATCGCAGCAGTGGTGGGACGGCACGGATGCGGTCGCCAAATATCTTGCTGAAGCGGGTTTCGCTGCCAACTCGCACATCACGCAGAATCTGATTCGTCTCACCAAAGAGTTGCGTAACTTCCCGCGTCATCTATCGCAGCACGTCGGTGGCTTTGTGATCGCGAAAGATAGGCTGTCACGGCTCGTACCTATCGAGAACGCAACGATGAAAGATCGTAGCGTGATCGAGTGGGACAAGGACGATATCGATGCGCTCAAGCTGTTAAAAGTCGACGTGTTGGCGCTAGGCATGTTGTCGGCTATCCGGCGCGCACTGGAATTCGTCGCCTTGCGGCGCGGCTTGCCGAAATTCAGGATGCAGGATATTCCGCGCGAGGACCGGGCCGTCTACGAAATGTGCGGTCATGCCGATACGATCGGTGTATTCCAGATCGAATCGCGTGCGCAACAAAGCATGTTGCCGCGCCTGAAGCCAAACAAGTACTACGATCTCGTGATCGAAGTCGCGATCGTGCGACCCGGGCCGATCCAGGGCGGCATGGTGCATCCGTATCTGCGCCGCAAACAGGGTCTGGAAGCGGTGGATTACGCGAAGGAGGAATTGCGTCCCGTGCTCGAACGCACGCTCGGCGTGCCGATCTTCCAGGAACAGGTGATGCACCTCGCGATGGTTGCAGCGAAATACACCGGGGAGCAGGCTGATCAATTGCGGCGCGCGATGGCCGCGTGGCGGCGCAGCGGCAATCTGACGAAGCATCAGAAGGATCTGACTGACCGTATGTCCGCGCGCGGTTACGAAAAAGAGTTCATCGACCGCATCTGCAAACAGATCGAGGGTTTCGGCGAATATGGTTTTCCTGAAAGCCATGCCGCGAGCTTTGCGTTGCTCGTTTATCTCAGCGCGTGGTTGAAACGTTATGAGCCGGCTGCTTTTCTGGCAGGGTTACTGAACAGTCAGCCGTTGGGATTTTATTCGCCGTCGCAACTCGTGCAGGATGCCAGGCGTCACGGTGTCCAGGTATTACCGCCTGACGTGACCTTGAGCGATTGGGAGTCGACCTTCGAACAACGCGGCCATGAAGGGCAGCGGATTTCATCGAGCGAGACCTATTTGCGCCGTCAGCAGGGCGTGTTGTCCGCACAGCAATTTCGTGATCTGTCGTTGCGGCGCTTCACTGTGGCCCGGACGATCCGGCGCGCGGCGAAACAGCTGACCGCACGCGTATTTCAAGCGTCGAAAACCTATGGTGCACGCGGCCCGGCCGTGCGCATCGGCATGCATCTGATCAAAGGTCTTTCGCAGGTGGCCGCCGAACGCATCATGGCGGCTCGCTGCGACGCGCAGTTTACCGACGTCGACGATCTGACGCGTCGCGCGGCATTAACGCGGCGTGATCTCGAGGCGCTCGCCGCGGCGAATGCGCTGGTGAGCATCGCGGGCCATCGGCGCGAAGCATGGTGGGCGGTGACCGCGCAGCACGCGGTGCCCAGGCTGCTGCGCGATGCGCCGATCGCCGAAACGCAGTTGGCATTGCCGCAGGCAACCGAGAGTCGCGAGATCGTCGACGATTACGCGAGCATCGGTCTCACGCTCAATCGTCATCCGCTAGCCTTATTGCGCGAACGTCTTGCCCGACAGCGTTTTCGCACGGCGGCTGAACTGGCGGTGTGCCGGCACGGTACGGTGGCGCGAGCCTGCGGCATTGTCACCGTGCGGCAGCGGCCCGGCACGGCAAACGGCACCGTGTTCGTTTCCATCGAAGACGAAACCGGCTCGATCAACGTGATCGTCTGGCCATCGCTGGTGGAAAAGCAGCGCAAGGTGTTGCTGGGTTCATCGTTGCTGGCGGTGTATGGCGTCTTGCAGCGTGATGACGGTGTTTCCACCGGCGGTGACAGCGCTGGCAACGCGGCGGACATGAATCAGGCAGGTAAGGCGAAACGGAAACAGAAGGGCGAAGTGATCCATCTTGTCGCGCATCGGCTTGAAGATCACAGCGAGTGGCTCGGCGAACTGGCCACGGCGAGCCGCGATTTTCATTGATGCGGACCTGCCGTGGTCGAGTTCGTTGCCGGGCGTTATGCTGCCGTCTCATCCCGCCATGGAAATTCGGCCAGCACTTGCCGGATCGCCACGTCGAAGGGTGTGCGGCGGCCAATACCAAGCGCCTCGAGCCGGTCCGAGGACAGATGACAGTTATGCGGACGCGGCGTCGCGTCCGCGGGCGTGTGCTGCGGCGTTATTTGTGCATCGAGTTGCAACGCGGCGGCCAACCGCACGGCGATTTCATATTTGTTCATCGGCTCGTCGCCCGACCATTGCACGATGCCGCGGATCGCCTCGCCACGTGCTTGCCATTCGAGCATCTGCCGGATCACAAACGCGACGTCCGGTGTGAAGGTCGGGTAACGAATCGCCCATGCGTCCATGACGGCGGCCTTGCCATCGCGTGAAGCCGACGCGGCAATCGCCGGCACGAGGCTCGTCACCGCGGATTCCGCCCAATCGACGATCGGCCCATACAGTAGCGGTAAACGCAGCACGCAGCCGAGATCGGTGGATTCCGTCAGCGCGCGTTCGCCTTCGAGTTTGCTCCGTCCATAGGCATTGAGCGGCGCGGGCACGGAATCGTTTTGATAGGGCGGGTGGGTGCCGTCGAACACGTAATCGGTCGAGATCGAGAGCGTCCATGCACCGCGACGTCCGGCTGCCGTAGCTAGAGTGCGCACTGCGTCGACGTTCAATGCCCGGGCGAGCGCCGGATCGTGCTCGCACACATCCGGCCGACGTTCCGCCGCTGCAATCACGAGTGCGTCCGGCGCTTCGCGCTCGATGAATTGCTCGACCGCGCGCGCATCGCGAATGTCCAGTGCAACAGTGTTCGGGCCCGGTCGGCTGAACGCCGTGGCGACAACTTGCCAACTGGCCTGCTGCGCCAGTTCGTTGACGAGCGCCCGGCCGAGCAGCCCGGAAGCACCAATGACGGCAACTTTGAACATGAGGGTCGCTCGCTTAACGGCCCGGCCCGCTGATTACGCCGGTCACCGTATAACCGGCTTCGTCGATGGCGCTCTTTAATGTGCCGGCCGGTTGCGTCGACTCGATCGCCACGCGCCCGGTTGCCAGATCGACCCGAACCTGAGCGGTGTCATCGTGTTCACGGATCGCATTCGTAACCGCTGCCACGCAATGCTGGCAGCTCATACCTTCTACCTGGAATTCGATCGTCATCGGGATTGCCTCGAAAAAATGAATGTTGCGACGGTTGAATTATGCCTGCCGGTGCGCAATTGGGTGGCTGACCTTCCCACAATGGGAAGGTGTACGATCGACGTACACACTGAGGAAACAGTCATGAATATCGGTGAAGCGGCCCGCGCGTCGGGCGTCACGGCGAAGATGATTCGCTATTACGAAAGTGTGGGTCTGCTGGCAGCGAAGGCGCGCACGAGCGCTGGCTACCGCGTATACGGGCCGCAAGAGGTCCATTCGCTGCGTTTTATCCGCCAGGCGCGCCGCCTGGGTTTTCTGGTCGAAGACATCCGCCGGTTGTTGGCGCTCTGGCATGACCGGTCGCGCGCCAGCGCCGAAGTAAAGGCGATTGCGCTGGAGCACGTCGCGGAACTCGATCGACGCATTGCCGAACTGACCGACATGCGCGACACATTGGCGCATCTGGCGGACCATTGCCACGGCGATGAACGCCCGGATTGCCCGATTATCGAGCGGCTAGCCGACACTGATCTGGTGTCCGGGAAGGGCTGTCATCCGATTTAAACGCGTCGGTGCAACCCGTTGTGGGATTTGTCGCAACGGAACGTAAGAAAGCACCACGGCGGTGCAAAATAATTGGGGGCGCTATCGATTGTCTCGAGGCAGTCGTCTTGAATTCAGACAAATCAATGACTTAAGCGCACCGCAAGCGTGCACCATTCCAAAACGGAATGCACGTCATGCGGGCATTTCACTAGCAAGGTTGCACCATAGGGCTATAATTCGGGTTAACCCTTTTACGGGAAATCCCTGATGCAGAACTCACCGGGGATTCAATCTGATCCTTGGAGAACATCATGTTTGCATACGTACTTGAAAAGCTGAGCACCTGGTTTGAAACCGCAGAACGCAGCCGTCGTGAAGCCTATCTGGCGTCGTCGTCGGATATCGTTCAGCTCGAACAGCGCATCCGCTCGCTCGAAACCAATGGCTACTCGCTGTAAGTTTCAACTGCATCAAGTTTGATCCGGCAGCGCTCGTGCGCGGCCATTGCAGTAAAGTGTTGAGCCCCGTATAGACGGGGCTTTGTCACATCTGGACCGCGAAAATTTCACCGCAAATGGCGCTTCAAGTCGATCCATGGCCGATAACGACTAGCCTGGCGGCCGCCGTAGCGGTAAGGTAAGGCGTTTTCCACGCTATCCGGCATTTTCAAAACTCAACCGGTCTGCCCATGTTTCCTGTCCGCCTACTCAAGTCCATTCTGGTCATAACCGCCGCGACTTCGCTGACATCGGTTTTCGCAGTACCGGCGAGTTTCGCAGCGACAAGCAGCAACACCCGCAAACCGGTGATACTCGACTCACAGAGCGGTATCAACGACGGCCAAAGCGGCACGGTGCTGCAAACCGCACCGCTTTCGCGACAGCCGATCGTAGAGGCGCAGCCCGTCGCCACGCCCACGGAGTTGGCGCCGAATTCGTCGCCGCCATTCATTGTCGCACCCTACATCCCGGTGCCTGCCGGCGGCGGCACGCCGTCTCCACAACCCTATCCGCAACCACGTCCCATGCCTCGCGGGCAATAAGCTCAATCGCCGCGATACTCCACCTTGAACTGTGCGGCCTTGTCCTCGCCGAGCGCCTGAACCAGCCAGGGCATCTGGTCTTTCAGCGTTTTTGCCAGCGTATACGGCGGATTCAGGATGAACATGCCACTGCCGAATAATCCGAAGCCGTCGGTCGGCGGATTGCTGACGGTCAGGCTCACATGCAACCAGTTACGCTCCTGCAGCTTCTTCAACTGATCGGGGAAGCGCTGCGATTCAAGCCGTCTGACCTGCGGGTACCAGACCGCATAGGTGCCGGTCGGAAAGCGCTTCAGGCTTTCTTCGACGCAGCGTAGGGTGCGCGTGTAGTCGCGCTTGTCTTCGTACGACGGATCGAGCAGTACCAGCGCGCGGCGCGGTGCCGGAGGCAGTAACGCGAGAATGCCGTCGAAGCCGTCGCCTGCATAAAGCATTGCCCGGCGCCCCGCATCGCGGAAGTTATGGCGTAGTACGTCGATTTCAGTGGTGTGCAGTTCGAACAGGCGCATGCGGTCCTGTTCGCGCATCTGCCGCCACGCGATATAGGGCGAGCCCGGGTAGAAGCGCAACTGGCCGTCTGGATTCAGCGCGCTCACTTCATCGACGTAATCCGCGAAGACCGACGGCAGGTCGTTGCGTCCCCAAAGTTTGGCGATGCCGGTCTGGAATTCGCCGGTCTTGGTCGCGTAGCCTTCTTTCAGCGAATAGACGCCGGCACCCGCGTGGGTGTCGATATACCAATAGGCTTTGTCCTTCTGGCCGAGGTAGCGCAGTAGCTGCAATACGACGGCGTGTTTCAGGACGTCGGCGTGATTGCCTGCATGAAAGGCGTGGCGGTAGCTGAGCATGATGAGGAGACGCTGAAAGAGGGCGTGCCGGTCCAAGGCGGATTCGGCGGTGCGGGTGCAATGCGGCAGCACAATAGAAGTGCAGCGCGGTCGCGTATTGTACGCGACGCCGCGCTGCGCCCTGCAGTGCGTTGCGCGTGGCACAGCCCTGATGATGCGTGGGCCATGTTCCGCGCGCTCCGGCGAACGTTGGCTCAGTCGTAGGCGTCGCCGATGATTTCCTCGATCCGTTGCTTGATCTCCGGAGTGATCTGCTCGGCTACCTCCGCCGATTTCATGTTTTCACCGATCTGTTCGACACGCGAAGCGCCGGTAATCACCGTGCTTACGTTCGGGTTCTTCAGAATCCATCCAATCGCCAACTGGCCGACCGTACAGTGGAGTTCGTCTGCCACTTCGCCGAGCTTGCCGACCACGTTGTTCTTGCCGGTGTCGGTGACCTGCTTGCGCAGCCACTCGTAGCCTTGCAACTGCGCGCGGCTGTCGGCAGGCACACCGTCACGGTATTTGCCGGTAAGCAGACCGGATGCAAGCGGGCTCCATGTGGTCAGCCCCAGGCCAATGTCCTCGTAAAGCCGCTTGTATTCCTGTTCCACGCGCTTGCGGTGGAACAGGTTGTATTGCGGCTGCTCCATGACCGGCTTGTGCAGATGATGCCGTTCGGCGGTCTCATAAGCCGCGCGGATTTCGTCGGCGCTCCATTCCGACGTGCCCCAGTACAGTGCCTTGCCGCGCGTGATCATGTCGCTCATCGCCCAAACGGTTTCTTCGACCGGCGTGTTCGGGTCAGGACGATGACAGAACACCAGATCGACATAATCGAGCTGCAGGCGTTTGAGCGACGTATCGATCGCGTTCAGCAGATATTTGCGGTTTAACGTGTGGTACTGGTTCGGCGCCTCGTTGAGACCCCAGAAAAACTTCGTGGATACCACATAGCTCACGCGTGGCCACGCGAGTTCCTTGAGCGCCTGGCCCATGATCTCTTCGGATTGGCCGCCGGCATACACCTCGGCGTTGTCGAAGAAGTTGACTCCCGCATCGCGGGCGGCCGCAAGCGACTCGCGTGCCGCGCGATGATCCACCTGATTGCCGTAGGTGACCCATGAGCCGATGGACAGTTCGCTGACTTGCAGGCCGGAACGGCCCAGACGTCGATAGTTCATGCATTCCTCCTTGGTAGTGATGCCGCCGGAATCCCGCTGAGACGTCTAGTTTAAAGAGATAAAGCCCGATGCGCGTTTTACCGATGTAGTTCACATGGTTCATGCACAATAGCAGCGTTGGCCGCAGTGCAGCATTCGGCCAAACGGCCTATGCCGTTTGGCTGACTTCACGCCGCCTGCGGCCCGTGGTCTCATTGCTCATCAACTGCATGGAGGTTCTGGATGTCGTCACTGAACACGAATCTGAATGGCAAAGTCGCGGTGGTTACGGGCGCCGCGAGCGGCATCGGCAAGCAGATTGCGCTCACGCTTTCTGCCGCGGGCGCGGCGATCGCGATCGCCGACCTGAACCAGGACGGCGCGAACGCCGTCGCTGAAGAAATCAGACAGGCTGGCGGAAAGGCAATCGGCATTGCGATGGACGTCACGAACGAAGACGCCGTCAACCAGGGTATCGACAAAGTCGCGGCCGAATTGGGCTCGATCGACATTCTGATTTCCAACGCCGGCATTCAGATCGTTAATCCAATCGAAAACTACTCGTTTTCCGATTGGAAGAAAATGCAGGCGATCCACGTGGACGGCGCCTTCCTCACCACCAAGGCCGCGCTCAAGCACATGTATAAAGACGATCGCGGCGGCATCGTGATCTACATGGGTTCGGTTCATTCGCATGAAGCGTCGCCGCTCAAGTCGGCCTATGTGACCGCCAAGCATGCGCTGCTCGGGCTCGCACGCGTACTGGCCAAGGAGGGCGCGAAACACAATGTGCGCTCGCATGTCGTGTGTCCGGGTTTCGTGCGTACGCCGCTGGTCGACAAGCAGATTCCCGAGCAGGCCAAAGAGCTCGGCATCAGCGAAGAAGACGTGATCAAGCGCGTGATGCTGGGCGGCACGGTCGACGGCATCTTCACCACGGTGGAAGACGTCGCGCAGACAGTGCTGTTCCTGTCCACCTTCCCAACTGCGGCGCTGACCGGCCAGTCCTTTATTGTGAGCCACGGCTGGTATATGCAATAAGGAGGCGCCCATGGCGCAACGCAATCTCAAACGGGCGCGCGCCGGCGCGCCCGGGGGCGGGGAAGGCGAGGGCGCCGGTCCGGCGCCCGCCGCGCATCCTGGCCCGCAACGCCATTTACCCAACTACGAAACCGTTGCGCTGATGCTGCAAGGCGGTGGTGCGTTGGGCGCCTATCAGGCAGGCGTCTTTCAGGGACTTTACGAAGCCGGTATCGAGCCGAACTGGCTCGCCGGTATTTCAATCGGCGCGCTGAATACCGCCATCATTGCCGGCAATCCGCCGGAAAAGCGCGTCGAGCGGCTACTGCAATTCTGGGAAACGATCTGCCAACCTGCGTTCGGGCCGCCGTTGCCGGCCTTTATCGAGCACGCACTGTTCAATTCCAGTGAAGCTGTTCGCAAGGCATTCACGGCGACTCAGGCCATGGGCGCGATTGTGGAAGGGCAAAAGGGCTTTTTCGTGCCGCGCTTTCCGCCGCCGCTGCCCACCGTCTCCGGGCCGCCGCAGTTGGCAAGCTACTACGACACCACGCCGCTCAAGGCGACGCTGGAGGCCCTCTGCGATTTCGATCGGATCAATTCCGGCGAGATGCGCGTATCAGTCGGGGCGGTGAATTGCGGAACAGGCAACTTTGCTTACTTCGATAACCGGCATACCAAACTGAGGCCGGAGCACTTCATGGCGTCAGGTGCGTTGCCGCCGGGTTTTGCGGCAGTTGAGATCGACGGCCAGTATTACTGGGACGGTGGCCTGATGTCGAACACGCCGCTCTATGAAGTGATTCAGACCACGCCGCGTCGCGATACGCTCGCATTCCAGGTTGACCTATGGAGCGCGATCGGCCCAGTGCCGGACAACATCACTGATGTTCAAGGGCGCATGAAAGACATTCAGTACTCGAGCCGCACGCGTCTCGTGACCGACATGCTGCAACGTTCGCAGCGTTTCCGGCATGTGCTGCGCGAGGTGCTCGATCGCGTGCCGTCTGACCAGCGCGACGATCCGTGGTGCAAGCTTGCGGAGGATCTCTCGTGTTCGAAGCGCTACAACGTGATCCACCTCATCTATCGGCAAAAGGAATACGAAGGGCACTTCAAAGACTTCCAGTTTGGCCTCTCCACAATGCGCGAACATTGGAGTAGTGGTCTGGAAGATATCCGCCATTCGCTGGCCCAGCCCGATTGGCTCGACATGCCTGATAACGACGCGGGTTTTGTCACGCACGATATTCATCGGGATGCACGCTGAAATCCCCGTGACCTCCCCATGCATGGCGGCAACAGGCCAGATCGGCAACTAACGGCAACAAGCCGCATCGGCAGTTCAGTCACACGTCCAGCAGCAGCCGGCCAATGAAAAACGGCGCCCAAATTGGGCGCCGTTTTTTCAAGCAACTTCAGCCAGCCAAGCAAGACAAGGCGCGCGCGCTCAACGCCCGCGCCCTGAAATGTCTTACTTGAGCACGTGAGCAATCGCGTTAGCCACCACGTCGAGGTTGCGCGTATTCAGCGCAGCCACGCAGATACGGCCCGTGCTCACCGCGTAGATGCCGAACTCTTCGCGCAGACGGTCCACTTGGGGCGCCGTCAGGCCCGAGTACGAGAACATGCCGCGTTGTGCATTCACGAAGCTGAAATCGCGATCCACGCCGCTTGCCTTCAGGCGTTCGACGAGACCGTTGCGCATGGCGCGGATGCGGTCGCGCATTTCGGCGAGTTCCGTTTCCCACGTGGCGCGCAAGTCAGCCGATGCGAGCACCGCCGCGACCACCGAGCCGCCGTGCGTCGGCGGGTTCGAGTAGTTCGTGCGGATCACGCGCTTCAGTTGCGACAGCACGCGAGCCGATTCTTCCTTGCTTGCCGTGATGATCGACAGTGCGCCGATGCGCTCGCCGTACAGCGAGAACGACTTCGAGAACGACGACGACACGAATACGTTCAGTTCCGATGCGGCGAACAGACGAACCGCTGCGGCGTCGGATTCGATGTTGTCGCCGAAACCCTGGTAAGCGATGTCGAGGAACGGCACCAGATTGCGCGCTTTCACGACTTCGACGATCTGCTTCCATTGGTCGACCGTCAGGTCGACACCAGTTGGGTTGTGGCAGCACGCGTGCAGCACGACAATCGTGCCCGCGGCGTAGCTGTTCAGCGCGTTCAGCATGCCTTCGAAGTTCACGCCGTGCGTGTGTGCGTCGTAGTACGGATAGTTCACGACTTCGAAGCCTGCGCCTTCGAACAACGCGCGGTGATTTTCCCAGCTCGGATCGCTGATCGCGACCTTGGCATTCGGGTTCACACGCTTCAGAAAGTCGGCGCCGATTTTCAGCGCGCCCGTGCCACCCAGTGCTTGCGCCGTCACGACGCGGCCTGCGGCGATCAGCGGCGAATCATTGCCGAGCAGCAAGGTTTGCACAGCGGCGTCATAGGCGGCGATGCCCTCGATCGGCAGATAGCCGCGCGGCAGCGCGGCTTCGACGCGTGCCTTTTCCGCGTCGCGCACGGCGCGCAGCAGCGGAATCTTGCCTTCTTCATTGAAGTAGACGCCAACGCCAAGATTGACCTTGGTGGCGCGCGCATCGGAGTTAAAAGCTTCGTTCAGGCCCAGAATCGGGTCGCGGGGAGCAAGTTCGACGGCGGAGAACAGAGACATGATGGGTGGGCAGCAGTAGTGAAAAGAGGGCCGCTTCGTTCGCGGCGAACCCGGCCGAAGACGTCTGACGGACGATCCGGACGGCGGGCGGGCATCGGCGAGCGAGCGCAACTTGGCATTGTAGCGAATTTGTGGGCAATTTTCGGGCACCAAAGGCCGGCGGACTGAATTTTTTGCTTGAAAAACAGGCATCAAAGCGCCATTTGCTTTCTCTGCGCAGCCCGCTGAACCCCTACGCAGACCCGCTCAGCCCGGGTTCCCGCAACCCGTTAGAATAGTTCTTTGCCTAAGGCCCGGTGCCGCTCCCCATGTCCGAACACCATCTGACTGAACTCGACGAGACGCTCGACGAATCCAAATTCGTCACGTTCGAAGGCTCGCCGTTCCAGCTTTACCAGCCGTATCCGCCCGCCGGCGACCAGCCGACGGCGATCGACACGCTCGTCGAAGGCGTCCAGGACGGCTTGTCGTTCCAGACGCTGCTTGGCGTGACCGGCTCCGGCAAAACCTTCACGATGGCCAACACCATCGCGCGGCTCGGCCGGCCGGCTATCGTGTTCGCGCCGAACAAGACGCTTGCCGCGCAACTCTATTCGGAGTTCCGCGAGTTCTTCCCGCGCAACGCGGTCGAGTACTTCGTCTCGTACTACGACTACTACCAGCCGGAAGCGTACGTGCCCCAGCGCGACCTGTTCATCGAGAAAGATTCGTCGATCAACGAGCACATCGAGCAGATGCGGCTGTCGGCCACCAAGAGCCTGATGGAGCGGCGCGACGTGATTATCGTCGGCACGGTGTCGGCAATTTACGGTATCGGCAACCCGTCGGAATATCACAAGATGATTCTGACGCTGCGTACCGGCGACAAGCTGGGCCAGCGCGACATCATCGCCCGGTTGATCGCCATGCAATACAACCGCAACGAGGCCGACTTCCAGCGCGGTTCGTTCCGCGTGCGCGGCGATACGATCGATATCTTCCCGGCCGAGCACGCCGAAATGGCGGTGCGCATCGAGTTGTTCGACGACGAGGTCGAGACGCTGCAACTGTTCGATCCGCTCACCGGCCGCGTGCGGCAGAAGATCAGCCGTTTTACCGTGTACCCGTCGTCGCACTATGTGACGCCGCGCGACACCGTGATTCGAGCGGTCGAAACGATCAAGACCGAATTGCGCGAGCGGCTCGAGTTTTTCTACAGCAGCGGCAAGCTTGTCGAAGCACAGCGGCTTGAGCAACGCACCCGCTTCGATCTGGAAATGCTGCAGGAATTGGGCTTCTGCAAGGGCATCGAGAACTATTCGCGGCACTTTTCGGGCGCTGCGCCCGGCGAGCCGCCGCCAACATTGGTCGACTACTTGCCGCCCGACGCGCTGATGCTGCTCGACGAGTCGCACGTGCTGATCGGCCAGTTGAACGGCATGTACAACGGCGACCGGGCGCGTAAGGAAAATCTGGTCGACTACGGTTTCCGTTTGCCGTCGGCGCTCGACAATCGCCCGCTCAAATTCAATGAGTTCGAGCGCAAGATGCGTCAGGTGGTGTTCGTGTCGGCCACGCCGGCAGACTACGAGCAGAAAACGGCAGGGCAGGTGGCCGAGCAGCTGGTGCGTCCGACCGGTCTTGTCGACCCGGAAATCGAGGTGCGCCCGGCGCGCACCCAGGTCGACGATGTGCTCGCCGAGATCAACGAGCGCGTCAAGGTAGGCGACCGCGTGCTGGTGACCGTGCTGACCAAGCGCATGGCCGAGCAGCTCACCGAGTTTCTGGCCGACCATGGCGTCAAGGTGCGTTACCTGCACAGCGACATCGATACGGTGGAGCGGGTGGAAATCATCCGCGATCTGCGTCTGGGCACGTTCGACGTGCTGGTCGGGATCAACCTGCTGCGTGAGGGGCTCGACATTCCGGAGGTCTCGCTGGTCGCGATTCTCGACGCCGACAAGGAGGGCTTCCTGCGCGCCGAGCGCTCGCTGATCCAGACCATCGGCCGGGCGGCGCGTAACGTGAACGGCAAGGCGATTCTCTACGCGGACCGGGTGACCGACTCGATGCGCCGTGCCATCGACGAAACCGAGCGGCGGCGCGCCAAGCAGATCGCCTATAACCTGGAGAACGGCATTACGCCGCGCGGCGTGGTCAAGCGGATCCGCGACATCATCGACGGTGTGTACAACGTCGACGACGCACGTGCCGAGTTGAAGGAACAGCAGACTCGGGCGAAATTCGAGGACATGTCCGAGAAGCAGCTCGCCAAGGAGCTCAAGCGCCTCGAGAAGCAGATGATGGAGCACGCCAAGAACCTCGAATTCGAAAAGGCTGCACAAACTCGCGATCAACTGGCGTTGTTGCGGCAGCGCGTGTTCGGTGCGAACGTCGGCGACCACGTGCCGGGCGTCCAGTAACACCTGCCTGTCTGGGCGCGGCAATGTGCCGCGCCTTGTCTTTTCCCGCCTTGCGGCCCGCTGATACCCTCGTCCCGCGCTTTCCTTAAAACTGCCTTAAGGCCCTACTCCCGTAAGGCTTTGCGTGCAGCCGCGTTTGTTCTCCCTGCCGATCAATGATAAACTCGACCAATATTGAGAATGGTTCGCATTAACGTTCGTATTGCAGCGTACGCTCCTGATGTCCGCCGGCGGGGGCACTGGCAAGTGCTGCAACGAGACAAGCGCCGCGCGCTGTTCCAATGACTCGATTCCAGTCTGAAAAAAACAAGGAGTTTCAATGCGGATTTCTTCATTTGTGCGTGGTGGCGCAGCAGCGGTGGCCGCAGTAGCGGCGCTTTCCGCAACGGCTGCGGAATACCCGATCGGCAAGCACCAGATTCAGGGCGGCATGGAAATCGGCGCGGTCTATCTGCAGCCGATCACGATGGAACCCGAAGGCATGATGCGCAAGGCGTCGGATTCGGACATTCACCTGGAAGCCGACATCCACGCGGTCAAGAATAATCCGACGGGTTTCGCCGAAGGCGACTGGATGCCGTATCTGCAAGTCCGTTATGAGTTGACGAAAGCCGGTTCGAATCAGACCCAGAAGGGCGACATGATGGCGATGGTCGCCAACGACGGTCCGCACTACGGCGACAACGTCAAGCTGCAAGGCCCGGGCAAATACCATCTGAAGCTGGTGGTCGAAGCACCGATGCAAACCGGTCACATGGCGTTCGGCCGTCACGTCGACAAGGAAACTGGCGTGGGTCCGTGGTTCAAGCCGATCACGCTCGAATACGACTTCACGTTCGCGGGCATCGGCAAGAAGGGCGGTTACTGATCGCCGAGCGCCGCGCACGCGGCTCGTCCCGGCTCTTCGCGCATGACCGCGCGGCCGGGCGTGAATGAGCGAATGAGTGAATGCATGCAGCAGGCGGCGCGCGGACGATGACACTTCCCGCGCCGCGTTTTCCGGAAAGGCTAATGAGAATTAACCGAAAGATCGCAATCCTCGCCATGACTGCGTTGGCAGTTGGGGCCGCGCACGCAGCGGATTTGCCCACCTTCAATCTTGAAATGAACGACGGCAAGCTCAATCCCGTCCGCATCGAAGTGCCGGCAGGGCAGCGCATCAAGATTGCAATTCGCAACACGGGCAAGGGCGCGGCCGAATTCGAAAGCGTGCAATTGCGCAAGGAAAAAGTGTTGGCGCCAGGCGGCGATTCGTTCGTCGTGATCGCGCCGCTGGATCCGGGCGAGTACAAGTTCTTCGACGATTTTCATCAGCAGGCGCAGGGCGTGATCGTCGCGAAATAGCGGCTTGGGGCGCGAACGCGGACCCTCAAGCAAACGGGTGACGCGTTCGCCGGAGCAGTGGCAGGTAAAGCAGTAGCAGGTAGAGGGAGAGCTTGGATGGGTCAGATTCTATTCATCGTGTGGCGCGAAAGTGTCGAGGCGCTGCTGGTGGTCGGCATCCTGTACGCATGGTTGAAAAATGGCGACGACGATGCGCGCCGCGGTTTGCCGTACCTGTGGGGCGGCGTCGCGGCCGGTCTGATCGCCGCGGTCGCACTCGGCGCGGCGCTGGTCGGTTTCACCGAAGTGCTCTCCGGTGACGCACAGGATTATTTCCAGACCGCGATGGTGCTGGTCGCCTGTGTGCTGATCGTGCAAATGGTGCTGTGGATGAAGCAGCATGGCCGCTCGCTCAAGCGCGACATGGAACAGTCGCTGCAAAAGAGCAAGCGCGATTCCAACTGGTGGGGCGTCGCCTTGCTGGTCGCATTGGCGATCGCACGTGAAGGCAGTGAAACCGTGATCTTCCTGTACGGTCTCGGCTTTGGCCAATCGGGCCATGTGGACGGCAGCCAGATGCTCGCGGTGGCGATCGGTCTCGGTCTCGCGTTGCTGACCTTCTACGTGTTGCAACTGGGCGGCAAGATCTTTTCCTGGCGGCTCTTTTTCCGTGTCACGGAAATCATGCTGTTGTTCCTCGGCGCGGGCCTGTTCCAGACCGGTGTCGATAAGCTGATCGACAAGGAAATCCTGCCGACAATCGTTGGCCAGATGTGGAATTCGTCGGCCATCCTCGACGATTCCAGTACCTTCGGTTCGCTGGTCGCGACCCTCACCGGTTATCGCGCTCACCCGGCGCTGATGAATCTGATCGCGTACGCCGTGTACTGGCTGGTCGTCTATCTGCTGGTGCGCCGCGCGAATCGCAAGCCTGCGCAGCAGGCCGCCGGGCGCGCAGCATGAGTGCCGTGATGACACGTCCGGGCCGGCTCGCGGCGGCCGGGCAGTGGATGCAGCGTCACGGCAGCCTGATCCGCGGCATTCAGTGGGTCGTGGTGGCCGTGTACGCGTTCCTGATTCTGGTGCCGGCGGTGATGCCGTTACCTGACGATACCGCGCATCTGTGGAGCAACCTGACGCTTGCCGCGCAGTTCGTGTTCTGGGGCATCTGGTGGCCGTTCGTGCTGCTGTCGATGGTGATGCTCGGCCGTGTCTGGTGCGGTGTGCTGTGCCCGGAGGGTGCGCTCGCGGAATTCGCGAGCAAGTACGGCCGCGGCCGGGCGATTCCCCGCTGGATGCGCTGGGGCGGCTGGCCATTCGTCGCGTTCGGCATCACCACCATCTACGGCCAGATGGTCAGCGTCTACCAGTATCCGAAAGCGGTGCTGCTGGTGCTCGGCGGCTCGACTTTCGCGGCAATGATCATCGGCTTGCTGTACGGACGCGAGAAGCGCGTCTGGTGCAAGTATCTGTGCCCCGTCAACGGGGTTTTTTCGCTGCTGGCCCGTCTCGCGCCGTTCCACTACAAGGTCGATGAAGACGCGTGGCGCCGTTCGTACAAGAACGGCGAGCACGGGCATCGCGTGATTCCAATCAATTGCGCGCCGCTGGTGCCGCTGCGCAATATGAAGGGCGCGTCGGACTGCCATATGTGCGGCCGTTGCAGCGGGCATCGCGACGCGATCGCGCTGACGTGGCGCGCGCCGTCGTCGGAAGTCGTGCAGCTCGGCGACAAACAGGCGAACCCGTGGGACACCGCGTTGATCCTGTACGGGCTGCTCGGTATCGCGATCGGCGCGTTCCACTGGACCGCTTCGCGCTGGTTCATCGACCTGAAGATGTTCTTCGCCAACTGGCTGGTCGATCACGACATCACCTGGCCGCTCGACACCAACGCGCCGTGGTTCCTGTTCACGCATTACCCTGAGCAGAACGACGTATTCTCGTGGCTCGACGGCACGATGGTGATCGGCTACATCCTCGCGACCGCGCTGGTGTACGGCACCGCGCTACTGGTGTTGCTGATGGGCGCGACGCGCATGCTGGGGCGCTTCAATACCGTGCGTCTGCATCATTTGACGCAAGGCCTCATTCCGATCGCAGGCGCAGGGGTGTTCCTTGGCTTGTCGGCGACCACGCTGTCGCTGCTGCGCGCGGAACATGTGCCCTTGTGGTGGGCATCGGATGTGCGTATCGCGATTCTGGCGATTGCCAACCTGTGGAGCGCGTGGCTCGCCTGGCTGGTTACACGCCGTTATAGCGAGCGCTTCGTTCAACGCGCCCTCGCGATGGTGTGGTTCGCCGCGGCGCTGGCGGTGGTCGATAGTGCGTGGTGGCTGATGTTCTGGGGCTGGGCTTCGAAGTAGGTCATAACGAGGTTCTAACGCTTCGTGGTGCTGTCGAAACCTGATCGGCGCCGTTCAAAACAAAAGCCGTGGAGATGAACATCCCACGGCTTTTTCTTTTCCTGTCTTGCGATACACGATGTCGTTCGTCTATCCGCATTGAGTGAGAACCAAAAAAGCGGCCTGGCTGGCTGCGACGGCTGGCTTGGTGTCTGCACGAAGGGGTCTAGTTCTCACGTGCAAGCCGTCGTGGC
This sequence comes from Paraburkholderia fungorum, assembly GCF_902833645.1. Classification (GTDB taxonomy): domain Bacteria; phylum Pseudomonadota; class Gammaproteobacteria; order Burkholderiales; family Burkholderiaceae; genus Paraburkholderia; species Paraburkholderia fungorum. The sequence continues at coordinate 118,317 of NZ_CADFGE010000020.1, read as the reverse complement.
TGGCTAATGCCCAACACCTCTCGAGGAGGTGGTCCCCACAATACCCGGTACTGACTGCGATTCGGTGCTGCCCGTTACTTCGTCAGGATCAGCTTGCCCAGGCGCGTTGCGCGCAGTTGATAGGTTTCGCCGTTATGCACGATGCTGACGTGAGTGTGGCCTTGCAGCAGCGTGTCGCTGCGCACGACCCGATCCGACTTTTCGCTGGCACCGTTGGCGCGATCCGTTGCTGGCTTCGTGGCGGTTGTCGCCGCCGTCGCCGCCGACGGTTTCGGACGGCTGGTCAGCGCGGCCGCCGGGCGGCGCAGGCTGAGGGTTGAAGAGCGCGTGAGATCGGTCATTCGTTTTAGCTGTTGGTCGATTCGATGGACTAATTCTAAATGATAACTATTCCTATTTACAAGAAAGAGAAATTCATCGGATCTTAGTTTCGATAGCTGAAGGACGAAGGCGAAAGGCGGAAGAGGCACGCCACCTCCATCCGGCCGCCTCGCCCGGCACGACGACGCGGGCAGGGCGCCCGCACCCACATCAATGCAACGAACCGGGCTCCTGCTTGGCCACGACGTACTGACGGATCAGCCGCACCGTGTCGATATCGTTTTCGCGATACGCCGACTTCACGATTTCCTGCGTCTGCACGGCGTCCTGGTCGTCGGACACCGGCAGGGTGGTCGTGTATTCGAAGCGAAGGAACAACTGCAGTTCGTCGGGCTGCTCGATCGTCATGGTCAGCGAGCCGCCGACATAGTCCGCCGTCGGCAGAATGTCGTAGCGCACGCTCTGGCGATCCCGCAGCGTGACACGGTCGCGCACGGTGGCCTGGCCATAGTGCAGTTCGCGTTCGAGCGTGTCGGCTTCGCGCGAAAGGATGGTGCAGCTATCGAGGCCGATCACGAACAGTTGCGGCTGTTCGGCACGGAGCACGAGACCTTCCCACAGTTGTTCGCGGGTCATCGAGTCGACAAGCGGATTCAACGGATCGTTGATCTGGATAAGGTGTTCGAAATTCAAAACGACGGCTTCCTATGAAAGCGTTGCAATAGGCGCGGTCCCGTCTGCCGGTGCCGCACCCTTCCTGCTTCAGGCGACAGCGGCAAGACCCGAACGGATTGTGATCGAATGCGTGAGGATCTTGTGGACCGGACACGCATTGGCAATTTGCAATAGCCGTTCCCGCTGTTCGTCGGACAGATCGCCTTCCAGCATGATCTTGCGCTCGATCGACGTGCCCGCGTCGCCGCTTTCAAGCGACAGCGCCACGCGCACGTCGGCAAGCGGCCAGCCCTTGCGCTGAGCGTACATCTTCAGCGTGATCGACGTGCAAGCCCCGAGGCTCGACAGCAGCAGCGTGACCGGCGAAGGCCCGCGATCACCGCCGCCGACGGACTCGGGTTCGTCGGCGAGCCACGTGTGCTTGCCGTCGTCTAAAAGGACCTGGTAATTCGTCGAACCGATGTGGGCGGTGACGTGGGACTCTGCCATGCGCGCTCCTGAACAGGGACGGAAATCGCCGCGCGCCATAGTCCATCATGGTTAGACGGTATGGCGCGCGGCATAAATTACTATTGTGAACGAATTTACCGGTCTCCGCGCCAATGCGTGGCGGCGCGGCGATGCCGCGTTACCGCAATCGTCAGCGGCAACGCGCATCGGCAGGGTCGATCAGTGCGTGATCGCGCCCATGCGTCCGGCCTGATAGTCGATCACGGCCTGGCGGATCTCATCTTCGGTGTTCATCACGAACGGGCCGTAACGCACGACCGGCTCCTTCAGCGGCACCCCGCCGAGCAGCAGTACTTCGAGCGGCTCGGCGCCGGCGCTCAGCGTGACCGACTCGCCGTCGTTCTGGAATACCACCATGTTTTGCGCATCGATTTCCTGGCGTGCCTCGCCTTCGCCGTAAAAGCCCTTGCCCGACAGGCTATAAGCGAACACCCGGTAGTCGGCCGGCACGGGTTGCCGGATCGTCGCGCCCGGTTGCAGCGAGAAATGCTGATAGAGGATCGGCGTACGCGTTTCAATCGCCGCCTTGATGCCGAGCGCCTCACCCGCGATGACCTTGACGCGCACCTTGCCATCCGCGGACGTCGCCACCGGAATGCTGGCCGACGGTATCTCCTGATAGCGCGGCTCGATCATCTTGTCGCGGCGCGGCAGATTCACCCACAACTGCAAGCCGTGTACGCGCCCACCGGTGCGCACGAACGACGGGTCCGGCATTTCGCTATGCACAACGCCTGCGCCCGCGGTCATCCATTGCACGTCGCCGGCCCGCAACGTGCCGGAATGGCCGCCCGAATCCTTGTGACCGAACTGACCCTCGAGCACGTAGGTGACTGTTTCGAAGCCGCGATGCGGATGATCCGGCGCGCCTTTGGCCTCGCCCGGCGCATAGTCGATCGGACCCATTTCGTCGAGCAGCAGGAACGGATCGAAATCCATCAGCAGTCGGGTCGGAAACGGGCGGTGGACGATAAAGCCGCCACCTTCGGTCGTGCGAACGGCGGGAAACGTGCGTTCGATCGTGCGCGTCGTGCTCATCAAAGTCACCTCAAAAAATGGGGAATAGCATTATTTTTGAAACATAGAGCTATTATAGGGACCGTTTTCCTAGGTGCCAGCCGCCCTCACGCAATGGATTGTTCTATTACTGGAACGATGAGATGAAGATCGATTCACACAATCTGAATGACCTGATGTACTTTTCGCAGGTCGTCGAACATGGCGGTTTTTCCGCCGCCGAGCGCGTGCTGGGTATTTCCAAGTCGCGCCTGTCGCGCCGGCTGACCGAGCTGGAGGCGTCGCTGGGCGTGCGCCTGCTGCAACGCTCCACTCGCAAGTTGGCGCTCACTGAGGCCGGTCAATTGTTCTACCAGCACTGTCAGGCGATGCTGAGCGAGGCGCAGGCGGCCGTCAACGTGGTGCAGCAGTTGCGTTCGTCGCCGCGCGGCACGGTGCGCGTGAGCGTGCCGGTGACGGTTTCGCAAACCATCCTGTCGCAGATTCTGCCGGAGTTCATGCATCGCTACCCGGAAGTGCGGGTCGTGATGCGCGTGACGAACCGCGTGGTCGATCTGTTCGACGATTCGATCGATATCGCGTTGCGCGTGCGTTCCGATCCGCCGGAGAACGCCAACATCGTGGTGCGCCCGCTGTGGCGCACGCAGCAGCTGCTGGTCGGCGCACCGAGCCTGTTGCAGCAGAATGCGCCGCCGCTGTTGCCCGCCGATCTCAGCCGTTTTGAAACGCTCGACGTGCCGACCGGCGACGGGCGCCACGTCTTCGATCTGATTGCTCCGGACGGCACGCGCCACGCGCACGAGCACGAGCCGCGCCTCGTCACCGCCGATCTCATGACGATTCGTGAAGCGGTGCTGTCCGGCGTGGGTATCGCCGCGTTGCCGGAAATGATGTATGGCAGCGCGTTGCGCGCGGGGCAGTTGTCGCCTGTGATGCCGGGCTGGACGTTTCCGACGCCGCAGTTGTATGCGGTATTCGTGTCGCGGCAGGGAATGGTGCCGGCCGTGCGGGCGTTCGTCGATTATCTGGTTGAAATGCTCGATCCGGACGAAGGCAAGCACATCATGGGCGAGTGTCCGACGCGAAACACACAAGACGCCGCGCGGCCGGCTCTCGCGCTCGCGTCATAGCACTTATTCCGGGTGGCAACATCGCTTTTAGCATTTAAGCGCCGCCTGTCATGAGTACTTTCAATGGCAGTTTGCTTGAATGCGCGCGTCTGCGGGCCTATAGTGAAATCCCTTCGCTAAGGAGTCTCTTATGCGAAAACTCATGGCCTCTATGATAGTGGGCCTGATAGGGCTGACCGCGCTGTCCGTGTCGACCACGGCTGTCGCATGCGGTGATTCGAGCTATCAGTCATCTTCTGACGGTAAGTGATCCCGCCGCCCGAAGGCGCCGAGTGCGCACAAAAAAAGGCCTTCATCTGACGATGAAGGCCTTTTACTTTTAGCACCTGTTTCAAGGGCTATTCTGCTTTTTCGGCAGGCGTTGCTTAACAGGGGCGCGACGCCATGCGTGGAGCGCTTGCCCTTATTTCGTTTTAGGCTGCGTGACGAAGCCGATCTTGGTGAGGCCGCCGGCCTGCGCCGCCGACATCACTTGCGCCACTTTCTCATACGCGACCTTGCGGTCCGCATCCAGATGCAGCTCCGGCTGCGGATTCGCTTGCGCGGCCTCTGCAATCTTCGCGCTCAGCGCCGCGTCGTCGACCTTCTTGTCGTCCCACAACACGTTGCCGTCCGCATCGATCGCGATTGTCACTTGCGCGGGCTTGGTATCTTCCTTCTGACTGCTTGCATGCGGCAGATCGATTTTGACCGCGTGACGAATCACCGGAATCGTCACCATGAAGACGATCAGGAGAACCAACATCACGTCGACGAGCGGCGTCATGTTGATTTCGTTCATCAGGCCGTCGTCATCGTCGCTGGCGAAGGGGCTCATTGCCATCGGAATACCTCGTCGATCAGTGAGCGCGCGTGGCGAGACGCAAACCGTCGCCGCGCTTGGACGACGACAGACGGGCGCCCGTCACGAAGAACGCATGCAGGCCGTGCGCAAAACGGCTCAGCTTGGCGACGATCGCCTTGTTGGCGCGCGTCAGCGCGTTGTAGCCGAGCACGGCCGGAATCGCGACGAACAGGCCGAACGCGGTCATGATCAGCGCTTCGCCGACCGGGCCCGCGACCTGATCGATCGACGACTGGCCGCTTGCGCCGATTGCCAGCAGGGCGTGATAGATGCCCCACACCGTACCGAACAGACCGACGAACGGCGCCGTGCTGCCGATCGAGGCGAGAATCGCCAGACCGCTTTGCATGCGCGCGACGCTGTCATCCATCGTGTCTTTCAGGCAGCGTGTCACCCAGTCCGACACGTCCATACGATCATGCAGATGCGGCTGGGTTTGGTGATGGTGATCGGCGGCTTCCTGGCCCGACAGCGCGAGCGCGAGGAAAGGATTGTCCTGCGGCGTCGACGAACCGCCGCCGAGTTTCTTCACGCCGTCGGCGAGATCGTCCGAATGCCAGAACTGCTGCTCGGCGTTCTTCGTGAGACGGTTCAGCCGCATCACATTCCAGCCCTTGATGGCGATCACGCTCCACGACATCACCGACATGATCAACAGCGCGAGCGCGATACCACGCGTCACGAAATCCCCTTGCGCCCACACGTGCGCCAGTCCGTAGTTTTGCATTGCTATTCCTTCTTTTTTGAAATCCGCCTCAATCGTTCAGATTGAAGTTGTAAGGCTGGGTGTACGCGGCCCGAACCGGCTGGCCGTTCTCGAGATAGGGTTTGCAGGCACTCGCGTGCGCCGCGGCAAGCGCGGCATCGTCCAGACGGTTGAAGCCGCTGCTCTTTTTCAGTTCGATGTTCTCGAGCTTGCCCGTCAGTCCGACCACGAACTTCACATAGGCCGTGCCGGTTTCACCACGCCGTTTGGACAGCGATGGGTACTCTGGCGTGACCATGTTGCAGTCGATGTGCGAAACGTTTTTCGGCGCGGTGATTTCCATCGTCGGCCGGCCGACCGCCGGCGCCGCCTGAACGGGCGGTGCGGCCGGCGCGGGCGGCGTCGGATCAGGCGCCGCGACAGGCGTGGGCGACGGCGCGGCAGCCTCGGGTAGCGGCGTAGGCGCTGGTTTGGGCGTCGGTGTCGGCTTTGGCTGGACTTTGGCTTTGGTATGGACCGGCGGCGTCGGCTTGGGCGGTGGCGGCGCGATCGATTGCAACGCGACGGGCGCGGCCACTGGCGCCGGCGGCAGCAACTGGGCGGTCATGACGCGCGATTCGATTGCCGGTGGCGTGGGGTCATGACGCAGCGTCAGGATCACGGCGAGCAAAGCGACATGAATCGCCGCGACCGCGGCAGTCGCGCTCAAGGCACGGGAGTTCATTCTGAGGGACGAAGCCGGCGTGGTGCGGGCTGAAACGGTATGCGAGGCCTGCATGTTAGCGTGGAGGCGTGCAGTCGATGCGGCACGTCAGACAAGACATCGTCATTTTCGGAAGATCAGCAGCGAAATGAACAAAGTGGTCACGAAACCTATCAGCAATTCCATCTCGAACTCCTTTTAACGGATGAGCGGGGTAGCTGGCTGGTACGGATACTGGCTTGCTGACGGCAGTGGGATAACGCGTGAAGCAGTGGGGCGGCAAGCCCCGGGGCGCGGCATGGGCCACGCCCTGAAAATGGACTCAGGCGGCCTTGCGTTCGTAAAACGTCAGCGGCACGGGTTGCGAGTGATGGTCGAAGCCGCAACGGCTCGCGCACACGCCGCTTTCCATCATGACGTCGCGCACGGAATCCGCGCACTTGCCACAGCAGCTAGCGACGCCGAGTTCGAACTGGAGTTCGTCGAACGAATCGACGCCTTCCGCGATCGAGGCACGGATCTTTCGGTCAGAAACAGACTTGCAGACACAGACAATCATGGCAGGGCGTCATAGCTAACGTTAATGCGAACTATTATCATTTTGATTGGCCGGTTTGGCAAGCCTCCTGCATCATTTTTTGTAACAAAACCAGACTCTTAGAAGGGTTTCGTCTAACGGAGCGGCTGGGGCGCGGGTGGCGGGAAGAGGGCAGAAACGTCCGAAAACCATGCGAAAAGGCCGTCTGGCGGCCCGAAGCACGGCGGGCGAGAGTCTTTATGCGGCTTGGGAATCCGGCGCGGCCGTGCGGCGCGATGGGATCACGACCCGGTCGACCGTTGCGTCGATATGCAGCAGGGTCGCGGCAAGTTGCTGCTGATGCGCGCCGTCGTCGGTCGAATAAAAGCGGGCCGGAACAGAGCCGGGGCTTGCCGCCATGGCGCGCAGCCCATGCTGATCGAGTACCCGTTCCAGCTGACGCGCGATGGCCACGCTCGTGTCGATCAGCATCAGCCGGTCGCCGACGATATCGCGGATCGCCGCGTCGAGAAACGGATAGTGGGTGCAACCGAGCACCAGAGTGTCGGCGCCGGCGTCGAGCATGGGCTCCAGGTAGCTGCGCAGCAGGGCGCGCAGTTCAGCGGACCCGACGTCGCAGCGTTCCACCGCCTGCACGAGCCCGTGGCCCGGTTGGCAAAGAAAACGGCAGTCACTGGCGTAGCGCTCGAGCAAGGCCTGGAAGCGCGCGCTGCGCAACGTCACCTGAGTGGCGAGTACGCCGGCAACACGTGTTTTCGACTGCAGCGCGGCGGGTTTGATGCCCGGTTCGACGCCTACCAGCGGGATCGCCAGCTTTTCACGGACCAGCGCGATCGACTGTGCGGTCGCCGTGTTGCACGCGACCACCAGCGCTTTCGCGCCTTGTTTGGCGAGCCATTCTCCGATTGCGAGGGTGCGATCGGCGATGAAGTCGTCGTCGCGTTCGCCGTAGGGGGCGTAGAGCGAGTCGGCAACGTAGATGAGCGCCTCGTTGGGCAGTTGCGCCCGAACCGCCCGCAACACCGACAAACCGCCCAGACCCGAATCGAAAATGCCGACCGGCGCTCGTGAATTGTCACCGGAGTTGGCAATTCCGACACTCGAAGACGGCGATTCTGTGGACATAGGCGATAAGGAGACGCGCGGCGCACCGGTCACGGGAAACTCACGAAAACGGGGAAGTGCGCAAGTATATCGCCCGCACGGCGCCTGCTTTGGCAAACGGGCCGACTCGCTTGCCGGCTGATCACCAGCCAGGCGGGATCGCGTATGAGCAGACCCATGAGCCGGCGCGCGGGTTCTACGTGCCTCGGTTCGATCAGGACTCGATCGAGCCCATTGCGGTTTGCTGGTAGTTCTGGATGCCGACCTTGTCGATCAGGTCGAGTTGCGTTTCGAGCCAGTCGATGTGCTCTTCCGTATCGTCGAGAATCTTCACGAAGATTTCGCGCGAGATGAAATCACGAACCGATTCGCAATACACGATCGCTTCTTTACAGGTGCTCTGTGAAATCTGTTCGAGCTTCAGATCGCAAGCGAGGATTTCTTTGGTTTCCTCTCCGATCAGCAGCTTGTGCAGGTCTTGCAGGTTCGGCAGGCCGTCGAGCATGAAAATGCGCTCGATCAGCCAGTCGGCGTGCTTCATCTCGCCGATCGATTCGTCGTATTCATGCTTGCCGAGTTTCTCGAGACCCCAGTGCTTGTACATCCGCGCGTGCAGGAAGTACTGGTTGATCGCGGTCAGTTCGTTTTTCAACTGTGAGTTGAGATATTCGATGACCTTCTTGTCGCCTTGCATGATGTGTCCTTATAGGGATTTGATTTTCCCAGAACAATAAACGTCGAAACGCGAAAAGCCAAGGCAAAAAATCAGATTCTGGCCTGATTTCAGAGGGTTTTTCGCGTGATGCGTACCGTTCTCATTTCATCATAAAAAAGCCGGGGTTTCGGGCCCCGGCTTTAAATTATTCAGAGGATGTCAATAGCGATCAAACCGTCGCGACCGGAATTTTGCCGATCTTTGCTTGCCATTCCTTCGGGCCGGTCTGGTGCACCGAGGTACCGTTCGAATCGACGGCAACCGTCACCGGCATGTCCTGCACGTCGAATTCGTAGATCGCTTCCATGCCGAGGTCTTCGAACGCGAGAACCTTCGCGCTGCGAATCGCTTTCGACACGAGGTAAGCCGCACCGCCTACGGCCATCAGGTACGCGGCCTTGTGCTTCTTGATTGCCTCGATTGCAACCGGGCCGCGCTCGGCCTTGCCGATCATCGAAATGAGGCCGGTTTGCGACAACATGGTCTCGGTGAATTTGTCCATGCGCGTGGCGGTGGTCGGGCCTGCCGGGCCGACTGCCTCGTCGCGCACCGGATCGACCGGCCCGACGTAATAGATCACGCGGTTCGTGAAATCGACCGGCAGTTTTTCGCCCTTGGCGAGCATGTCGGCGATGCGCTTGTGCGCGGCGTCGCGGCCCGTCAACATCTTGCCCGACAGCAGCAGAGTCTGGCCCGGCTTCCACGAGGCGACTTGTTCCGGCGTCAGCGTGTTCAGATCGACGCGCTGGCTCTTTTCCGTGTCCGGTTCCCACTGCACCTTCGGCCATGCGTCGAGCGACGGCGCTTCGAGCTTCGCGACGCCCGAGCCATCGAGCGTGAAATGCGCGTGACGGGTCGCCGCGCAGTTCGGGATGATCGCAATCGGCTTGCTCGCCGCGTGCGTCGGTGCGGCCATGATCTTCACATCGAGCACGGTGGCAAGACCGCCAAGACCTTGTGCGCCGATGCCGAGCGCGTTGACCTTCTCGTGCAGTTCCACTCGCAGTTCTTCGATCCAGTCTTTCGGGCCGCGTGCGATCACGTCCTGAATATCGATCGGATCCATCAGCGATTCCTTCGCCATCACCATCGCTTTTTCAGCGGTGCCGCCAATGCCGATGCCGAGCATACCCGGCGGGCACCAGCCCGCGCCCATGGTCGGCACGGTCTTCAGAATCCAGTCGACGATCGAGTCCGACGGGTTCAGCATCGCGAACTTCGACTTGTTCTCCGAGCCACCGCCCTTGGCCGCCACCTGCACGTCGACCTTGTCGCCCGGCACGATCTCGTAGTGGATCACGGCCGGCGTGTTGTCTTTCGTATTCTTGCGAGCGCCTTCCGGCGGGCTCACGATCGACGCGCGCAGCACGTTGTCCGGGTTCAGATAACCGCGGCGCACGCCTTCGTTGATCATCTCGGTGACGCCCATCGTCGCACCGTCCCAACGCACGTCCATGCCGACCTTCACGAACACCGTGACGATGCCGGTGTCCTGGCAGATCGGGCGCTTGCCTTCGGCGCACATGCGGCTGTTGGTGAGAATCTGCGCGATTGCATCCTTCGCGGCCGGGCTCTCTTCGAGCTCGTACGCGCGGCCTAAGGCCTGGATATAGTCGAGCGGATGGTAATAGCTGATGTACTGAAGCGAATCAGCGATGCTCTGAATCAGATCTTCCTGTTTGATGACGGTCATGGCTAGCTCAGTAGGGACAATGGCGCTTGTTATTCCGACGCGCGGGGCAGTGCGTCAGTCGTGCGCCTTCAGGGGAGTGGAATCGTGCGAGCTCACGACATGCAGCGCCGTGGGCTCCTGAAAATGTTTCGGGTGCGTATGCGTGGTGAGGCGGTCGACCAGTGCCATTACCAACGCCGAGACGAGGAACGCGACGTGAATGATCACTTGCCACATGATGGCGTGCGTCGAATTCTGGTCGGGGCTGATGAAGGTCTTCAACAGATGGATCGACGAGATGCTGATCAGCGCCATCGACAGTTTGACCTTCAGCACGCCGGCGTTCACGTGGTCGAGCCATTCCGGTTCGTCCGGATGACCTTCCACACCGAGGCGTGACACAAAGGTTTCATAGCCGCCGATGATCACCATGATCAGCAGGTTCGAGATCATCACCACGTCGATCAGGCCGAGTACCACCAGCATGATGTTGGTTTCGTCGAGCGTCATGGACGCGCTGACCAGATGCCAGACCTCTTTCAGGAACAGGACGACGTAGACTGCCTGGGCGACGATCAGCCCCAGGTACAGCGGCACCTGCAGCCAGCGGCTCATGAAGATGATGACGGGCAGCGGGCGCATCGGGCGGCGCTGACGGGCGGAGTCGGGTCGCGAAGCGGACATAGATAAGAGTCAGATGAAACGCAGGTGACGGAACACGGACCAAATGCGCTGTCCCGACGCGCAAATCAAACGCGCGATCGAGCACGCAAACCAGGGCGCAGACGGCGCAGTACGCGGCCAGGGAGGCCGGAGAAGCTCGCGTCAGGCGCGCTATTGTACAGCGTTGGATGAAATTGCTGCGGCGCGGCGCACCTTCGCGAGGCGCAGCACGGGCCACGCCGCGATGGCGATTGCGAAGCGCGGTAGCGTGAACAGCGGGGCGGGAGCGAATTCGACAATGGACTTGCCGACTCCAGCATTGCTGCCGCCCCGCAACATCAAGGTAATGAGAAACCGGACGTAGTGGTTCAAGCGGAGGTCCGGTCAGAGCGGCGCAGCCGACTGGTTTATTGGATGACCCGGCGACCCGTGCGGCGGCCGGCTGCGTTCAGCGCGAGTCAAGCTCGCGTTGAGCGTCCCGCTCAGGCGCCGCCGCCGCCGGCGCCACCGGCCTTGCCCATCATGGACGTGATCATGCCGAGGATCGGCGAGATCAGTTGCGTCGCGGCGGAGAGCGCTTGCTTAATGATGTCCATGATCTGGCCGATTCCCTGGGCCATGTCCGCTCCGCCGCCGCTCTTGCCGCCCGCGCCTTGGGCCGCGCCATTGTCCTCGGCGACGCCGGCCTGTTGCGCAGGCGCGTGCCGGGCGACCTGGCCGACTGCGCCCATATCACCAACGCCGCCGTCGTCGGGAGGAGCGAACATTTGCGTGGCGCCGACATTCGCGTCGGCCTGCATACCGCCTTGCAGCGCGCCCGGACCGCCGCCCAAATCGAAAGGCATGCTGGCGCCCATATCGAAAGCCATACCGTTGCCACCGTCACCAATTGCATTCGTCATACTCATATCCTCGTGTTGGCCCATTGTCGAGCCAGAAAAAGCCGTGCGGCGATTTCGTGAAGCGCAAATAGCGCGTCAGCCGCCGGATAAAGACTTTATAAAGCTAACGGATCAGTCTGTTTCAATTTTTCGATAAATCTCCTTCTTGATTATTGAGGCGGATTCCGCAAGGCATCGGGATCGATTGCTTCCAGATTGATTGGATGTTTTTTGTCAAGTAATTGAGTGACGCAAATAATGCGTATCAGGCCGGTGAAGTTGCAGACCGTCTCCTGCGTCAAATCAATTTCGCGTGCCCATTGAGAAATCAGTTTCCCCACCGACATGGATTTCTGGCGGGCAATTTCTTCAATGATTCGCCAATAGACTTCTTCCAGCCGCAGACAGGTTGCGAGTCCGTTGATACGAACGGAGCGCAGCCGTGGCCGTGCCAGCGCGGGAGTGAAGTTGCAATACTCTGTCATCCGCATAGGCGTTCGCGTGTAGGAATGCATGAACACGCGACGACAGGTAATGCGATGAAGCCAACTCCTGCCGCAAGGCTTTTATTGGTGTCGCTAAATTGACGAGATAAATAGAACCGGATGTTTCGCATGTCTGGATGAAGTGAGTGGCAGTTCGCCAATCTTCATCTTATGGAGTGCCTGATGGGTCATACAGGGATACGACGTTAATAAATCGATGAATGTCTTATTTTCTGGATATGCGAAATGAATTTAAAGGCCTTTCAAGAGGCTTTTTTGTTTTCGATCAATGAAAATTTAATCGGCCGGAATTTCGCTGTGTTGCCGCTCTTTGTCGTACATGTATATGACCGCGATTTTGTCGGGGCTATTAAATTCATGGCTGACGTAGTCAATAAACGTGGCCAGGAATTTTCAAATGCATATGATGTTGCGCAATGATTCGACCAGAAGGAAAGGCGGTGGCCGACCTGCCTGCTCGCCGCTGCCCGCAGCGCGAGCCGTGCGTCATCTCGCCGGCCAGCTTGCGGGAGCGGCGGTTCTGGCGGCGTTGCTGGTGTCGGCAGCCCCTGCCGCCACGCCCGTATGGCGAGGCGCCACCATGCACTACGCGGTGAACGGCGCGCCGTTGCCCGACGTGCTGCGCGACGTACTCGCCGTGGAAGGGCTGACCGCGGACATTGGCCGCGACGTCAAGGGCGTCGTCAACGGCCGTTTCGACGACACGCCGGGCAATGTGTTCGCGCAACTGGTCGAGGCCTACGGTCTGGTCTGGTATTTCGACGGCAGGGCGATGCACGTCACAAGCGCGGCCGGCGTGCGCAGTCGTGTCATCCCGTTCGCGCCGTTGACCCGCGACGCGGTCGCTTCGTTGCTGCGCAACCTCGATCTCGACGATGCCCGTCTGCCGGTCCGCTACTCGCCGACCACCGCGCGCGTGGCCGGTCCTGCGATTTTCGTCGACGCGGTGGCTGAGGCCATCGACAAGGCGCAACGCCAGGCGACGGTCGAGCCTTCGTTCGATCAGACCGTGATCCGGATTTTTCCGCTGCGTTACGCGCAGGCGGAAGACATTCACTACACGGTGCGTTCGCAAGATCAGGTGGTGCCGGGCGTGGCCTCGCTGCTGCGCCGTCTGATGAACGACACGTGGCAGGCAAGCGTGCCCGCCGTGACTCGCTCGCGCGCCGAGGTGCGCAACGCGCGCGGCGCGCCGCCGCCGCTGCCGAGCTTGCGCGGCCTGGGTCTCGCCGGCACGCCGTCCAGTTCCGACAGCAATGACGACAGTGATACCCACAGCGCGCCGCCGCTGCCGGGCGCGCAGAATGCCCAGACTGCGCCGCCGGCGGCGACGCCCGCGCGGCGCAACATCCTTGCCGATCCGCGCACCAATTCGGTGGTCGTCAACGACCTTGCTTCGATGATGCCGAATTACGAGCGCGCGATCGCGATGCTGGATCAGCCGCAGGAGCTGGTCGAGATCGATGCGGTAGTGATCGACGTGTCGTCCAGCGCGGCGCGTTCGCTCGGAATGCAGTGGGGCGGCGCGAGCGGGCGCGTCAATGGTGCCTCCGGGACCATGAACGCGCCGGTGAGCTTCGGCAATCCGGGGTTGCTGACTCCCGCCAGCGCCGCCAGCGGGTTGAATCTCGCGACGCTCGTCGGCAATTCGGCGCAGTACCTGTTCGCCCAGCTCCACGCCCTCGAGGACGCCGGCAAGGCGCGCGTGCTCTCACGTCCGCAGGTGCTGACGCTGAACAACACCGAGGCAGTGTTGACCTCGCGCAGTTCGGTGTACGTACGGGTCGCGGGCAATCAGGACGTCGATCTGTTCAATATCGACGTGGGGCTCACGCTGAAAGTGACGCCGAGTGTCGAAGCGACCGGCGACGCGCGCAGCAGCATCCGCCTGAATATCCAGATCGAGGACGGCGGCTTCAACTCGACGATGTCGGTGGATGGGATTCCAAAGGTCGACAACCATTCGATCGTGACACAGGCCGTGGTGCGCGACGGCGAAAGTCTGCTGATCGGCGGCTATCAATACGAACGCAGCGAGAGCAGCACCTCGAAGGTGCCGTGGCTAGGCGATGTGCCGTATGTCGGTGCGCTGTTCCGTTCCACCGGGACCACTCACGAGCGGCTCGTGCGGCTGATTCTCATCACGCCGCGCATGAAGCGCGCGTCGGGCGGCGACGTAGCGCCGGATTTGACGAGCCAACTGGCGCGCGCGTCGGCGGTGGCGCCTGCTACGGCCATGGCCGTGCCGTCGCAGGTCGGCGCGGCGTTGCTGCCGGCTGGCCAGGCGACGCAAGCGAAACCGTCAGGCCAATCGATGCAATCGGCTCCGTCAGCGCTCGAGCCGGTGAACCGGATGCCGTGGGAGAACCGCCGTGACCGCTGATGCGCAAATCCAGGTGACGGACGGCGTGCACACCGGCGCGAGCGTGGTGCTGCAGCCGGGTCGGTTACTGCAGATCGGCAGCAACAGCGAGGCCGATCTGATGGTGATCGACGAAGGGGTCCACGCGCGCCATCTGAGTGTCCAGCTGCAGGACGCGCGCCTCGCGTTGACCGCGCATCGGGCTGGCGTCGCGGTGTTCGGGCGAAGCCTGGCGCCAGGGCGTCGCGTGCTGTTGCGGCGTGGTGCGTGGTTCTCGGCGGGGCCGGTCAAATTCCGTTTCAGCGGACGCGATGCGCCCACCACGACGATGGCGCGCGACGCCGAGCGGGCCTATCTGCTGCGCCATGCGCCGCTCGCTTACGTGGCGAGACGCTGGTCGGACGCTTCGCCGATCCTGAGGGCCTGCGTGGTCGCCACGCCGTGCGCGCTGGCGCTTCTTCCGTGGTTCGCGTCGAACCATCTGGTGGACCCGCCGCGTTCATCTCGAACCAGCGAGACCTTTCGGCTCGTCAAGACCCATGTCGATCCGAAGTCCGGCGCGCTCGTCTACGAGGGCTACGTACGTACGCAAACCGATCTCGCCGCGCTGAGCGCGAGCGCGTGGTCGCGGCAACGCGCGCCGGTCATGCGGGTGATCGTGCTCGACCAGTTGCAGGACGCGGTCCGGGAGTTCCTCGCCCGCTATTACCGCGGCGCCGAGGTGCGTGCCGCCGAACCCGGTGCGTTCAGCGTGACGCTGCCCGATGGACGTGGCTTCGTGTCGCCCGAATCGTGGGACTACGGCCGCGTCGAGCGGCTGGCGCGCGGCGAAATCAACGGCTTGCGCGGCCTTGCCTTCCCAGGCCATGCGCCGGGCGCGGGCCGCGTGCGGGTGCCCCTCGACGCGCTCGGCATGAATCTGCTGGTTGGAAAACATGCGCTCTGGCTCACGGACGCCCAAGGGACGCGTTATTTCGTCGGGGCGCGGCTGCCGGTGGGCCGGATTACACGCATCTCGGCGTGCGCCGCGGAAGTGACGCGCGACGACGATGGTTCGGTATACGAATTTTTCATGGAGGCGAGCCATGCCCCCAGAAACTGCCGTTAAAAGCACCCTTGGCGCCTGCGCCGATCTGCTGCTGGAACAGCGGCTCGCCGAAGGCGGCGGCGCGGGTTGCGCGGCCATCGTTGCGCAACTGACGGACGAAATCGCCGCCCTGAGCCAGGTGCTGCAAAGCGCGGCGCCGGCCCTGCAAAGAGAACTGATTCTGCTTGTCGAGTGTTTGCGCGCGGCTCGGCAAGTGGTGGAACGAAGTGCCAACTTCACAAACGCGCGTGACAACAGAAAGGAATCCAGATCATGAATCAGGTCAACACAGTAGCTCCGAACACCGGGGCCAACGGCTTCGGCGGCTTTGGCGGCGGCGATGGCGGTTCCACGGTCGGCGCGACCGGCGGCATCTCCGCGCAGAAAGTGTCGGAAGTGCTGGCGAAGATCCTCGAGAAGCAGAACAAGGACTTCGACAACAAGCTGCAACAGGCCGAAGGCGCGGACGACAAACAGCAGAACGTCGCGATGATGAAAGTGCAGCAGGCCATGGGCGCGGTCAACACGACCCAGAGCGTCGCGACGTCCTGTATCCAGGGCCTGACTGACGCGCAGAAGGAAACCGCTCGCGCTTCCCACTAACGTTTTTTCCTAACCGGACGGAGACACCTTCGGGTGTCTTCGGGAGCTTCATCGATGCAGGACGATACCCTGGAACTGCTGATTTCGATCGGCCATTACGCCCGCGTCTACCGACGCTTCGACGAGGCGCGCTATCTGTTCGAGCGACTGGCGTTGCTGTATCCGCAGCGCGCTTTTCCGTATCTCGGCCTTGGTCTTGTCGAACTGGACCGCGCCAACTATCGCGGCGCCTCGCTGTTGTTTGGCCGGGCGATGGACGTCGCGCCCGCCAGCATGCTCGCGCGCGCCTGGCTCGGCGTGTGTCTGGTGCTCGAGCAGCGCTACGCGGCCGGCGTGCGGATGTTGATGAGCGTCACAGCCGACGAGCCCGGCGCCAGTTCCATGGCGGCGGCCTTTCTCGGTCTGCCCGAGTGCGTGCCCTACGCGCGAGCCGCCAGCGCGACCCAGACCGCGAGCCCTGCGGTCTTTCTATCCACCAATGAACGACTGACTATCCGAAGCGGACATTGATATGTTGCAACCCCCTGTTATTACCGCGCCGCCGCCGGCCGATCCTTGGTCCACCGTCGGCGCCCAGACCATCGGCCAGCCAGCTGACGCGGCTGCCGACGGCTCCCTGATCGAACGTCTGCTGGCGCGCGCCCAGGACGCGCAGGACGCGTCGGCACAGCAACTGAACACGCACATGGAGCAGCTCGACTCCGGCCGCATTTCGACCTCGGACATGTTGCGTCTCCAGGCGGACATGGGCGCGTTCGCGGTGCGAGTGCAGATGACGGTGCGCGTCGCCGACGAAGCCGGTCGCGCGATCCAGACGCTGTCGCAGCGAAGCTGATGCGCCGCGTTCTGATCCTGCTGCCGATGCTGCTCCTCCTTGCCGGCTGCAGAACCTCGCTATTCGAAGGCCTGGACGAGGACCAGGCGAACCGGATCGTCGCCGCGTTGAGCCATCACGGCATCAATGGCTACAAGGAACGCAACGCCGACCGGAGCTGGAACATTTCCGTCGACGACGCAGACGCGGTGGTCGCCACCGAACTCGCGAGCGCTTATGCGCTGCCGCGCGGCGGCCACGCCAACCTCGGCGACCTGTTCAGCCGCCAGGGTTTGATCTCAAGTCCGGAGGAGGACCGGATTCGCTACGTGTTCGGCCTGTCGCAGGAACTCTCCGAAACGCTCGAAAAGATGGACGGCGTGTTGCTGGCGCGCGTGCATATCGTGCTGCCGGAGAAGGATCCGATGGACCCGACGCACGACACGCTGCCGTCGGCCTCCGTGATGATGCGCTACCGGGGCGACACCAATCTTGAACCGATGCGTGACCGGATTCGCGCGCTGGTGGCGGGTGGGGTCGAGGGACTGATGCCCGAGCGCGTGGCCTTGACGCTCGTGCCGGTCACGCCGGTGCTGAGTTTTCCTGGTGGTTGCGACAACGATCACGACATCGCCGGCGGAAACGATGTGGCCAGCGCCGCAGGCGCGGTCAGCGTGACGACCTGTACCGAAGCCAGGGCGCGCATGCCGTCGCGTGCCACCACCGTGCTCGGTGCGCTGGCTGCGCTGGTGTTGCTGGTGTCGGGATCGGTCTGGCTATGGCGCTCGGGTCTGCGCACGCGGTTCGAACGCGAGCCGCGCGACGGCCGCAAGCCGGCAGGCGCGTCAGACGGGCGCCGCGAGCCGATGGCGGGCGACAAGCCACGCGCAGCCGGCGAAGCGAAAGAAGCAGGAGAAGCAGGAGAAGCAGGAGAAGCGGGCGGCCCGACGGAGCATCCCGGAGAAGACGCATGAAGCACGCCTATACCTGCGCGCCGGCGGACTGGGCGCATCACAGCTGGCTCGAGGACGGCCGTCCGATCCGCAACGAACGCGCCGCGCGCAATGCACATGCGGCGCTGTTTGGCCGCTACCCGCAATTGGTTCAGGTGGCGCTTTCCGACGTGCCGCCCGCGCTGCCGATCTGGCCGCGTCCCGCGTGCGCTCGCCTGTGCCGCATCGTTGCCGCGCTCGCGTTCGCCCGTTCGCTGCGCCGCGTGGTCGCCGCGCAGGCGCGCACCGCCTTCGCGATGGGCGTCGCGCCGCGCATGCTCGGCGCGATCCAGCGTCACCCACGCGCGGCCGTTGCCGATCTGCGGATCGAACCCATGCCGCCGCTGTTCAGCCGCCGCGAGATGACGGCGGTCGGCCTCGCATTGGCGCTCGAAGCTGCCGCAGATTCGCGCTACGCGTTCTGGTGGAGCCTGAGGTTGCCGCGCGGGATTTCAGAAGCCGCGTCGCATTACCAGGTGCACGAATTCACCGCCGCCGACGCGCGCGAGCTGGTCGCCGCCGCGCGACGTCTGTTGGAGGGCAAGCCATGCTGATCTGCCGAATTGGCCCGTGGCGAATTGAATGCGACGGGCATCTGAGCATACGTGAGCAGCTGTCGCTCGATGGCTTGCGCGCCGTCGAGGCGGAGCGCGCTGCTGAAACCGCCCGCGAGCGCAGTCGGCTCGTGACGCTCGCCCGTGAGCTCAAGCGGCGGGCGTGGCGGCGCGGGCACGCGTCCGGCGTCGCCGCCGCGTTGCGCGAGCAGGTCGCGCGCACGGCTGCGGCGGCGTACGCGGCGCATCGTCTCGAGGAGCGGCTCATGCGCATGGTGCTCGAGGCCGTGACGGACATCGTGGGCGAATTGCCGCCCTCGGCGGCGCTCGCGAATCAGTTGCGCCGCTCGGTCATCGTTGCGCAATCACAGCGGCTGGTCTCGGTGCGCGTCGCCCCTCAGGTGTTCGACGAGGCGAAGCAACTGATCGGCACGGTTGAACGCGAACTGGGCGCGCCGCTATGCACAGTGCTTGCCGATGCGGGTCTGCCGGCACACTCATGCGTGATCGAAACAGAGGCGGGCGTGATCGACGGCGGCCTCAAGTTGCAGTTGCGCGCGCTGGAGCAGGGCATGCGCGACGGCGTGGCTGCGATGCTGCACCAATACGACTTCCCGGATCGGGCCGGCCGCACGACGCTGGCGGCGATCGAGCACGGCGTGCGCGACGCGTTGACCGCCTTGTCGGCGCCCGTGACGATCGCGCCGCCGCCGCCTTCGCCTTCGCCTTCGCCGCCGCCGCCTTCGCCACCGTTGCCACCGTCTCTGCCACCGTTGCCGCCGGCCCTGCCGCCGAACGTCGTGCGCATCGTGCGTCGCCCGTATATCCGGGAGGCGGCATGACGCTCTGGCCCGACATGGAGACGCTCGCGCTGGAGGACGTGGAGCGCCACAACCTGGCGATCCGGCATTTTGGTTTCCCGCTCGCGGTGCAGGTCGGCGCGCGGCGCTTCACGCTGCAATTCGAAGCGTGCCGCGAGCGCTATCCGCTGTTGCTCTCGGGCGTTGCCGCGCAATCGCCGTTCAGCGTGGCGTGCGACGCCGGCGCGCTGCTGCCCGAACTCGCCACGCCGGTGCTCGGCGCGCGCGGCGACGCGGCCCTCACGCATATCACCGACGCCCTGAGCGACTGGCTGTGTGCGCTCGAAGGTCTGTTTGGTTTCACCTTCGATGTGAACGGTGTTGCCTTCGATGCGCTCGCGCCGACCGGCGCCTACGGCGTCGCCGTGACGCACACCGCGAGCGGTCGCACAGCACATTTTTCGTTTCGCAGTCCGGCCGTCGACGCCTGGCTGCGCCAGCGGCCGCCGCCCCCGGTCGGCCGCGAGGCGCTGCTCGCACGTCTTCACGTGCGCCTGCCTGTTTGCGTGAGCGGTCCGTCTTTAACGCTGCCGCGCCTGCGCAAGATCGCAGTGGGCGACGCACTGCTATTCGACCGTCATTCCTGTTGCCTGCGTGTGCCTATGCGAATGGGTACGGGCAGGGTTTTGTTGAAGTTTACTGAGGAGCACACCATGATTGACCAAGTCTTGACCGAAGCCGCAACACCCCTCGAAGTGAGCAGCGAACTGCTGCCCATCGACGCCCTGACTTTTCCGTTCGACGCCGTGCTCGGCACGCTGTCGTTGTCGGTTGCCGAACTGGCGCATTTGCGCGAGGGATCGATCGTCGCATTTCGCTTGCCGACGCGCGAACGGAAGGTAACGTTGCTATGTCAAGGGATTCCGTTCGCGCGTGGCGAACTGATCGATATCGAGGGATCGCTCGGCGTGCGCGTCACGCGATTGACGCACGGAGATCTGCCGGCATGATCGCCCAACTCGACCAGTTGCAGGTCGTCAGTCTGTTTTTCATGATGGGCCTGCTACCGCTCGCGGTCGTGATGACCACCTCGTTCACGAAGTTCAGCATCGTTCTGACCTTGCTGCGTTCCGCGCTCGGTGTGCAGCAGGCGCCGAGCAATCTCGTGATCTCGGGCCTCGCGCTCGCGGCGACGCTGGTCGTGATGGCGCCGACGATTGCCGCCATCCAGTCGGCTCTCGACGACGGGCAGGGCGCTGAAAGCACCGGCGCCCTGCCGCGCCCCGCCGAGTTGCTGCAGGCGGTGCGCGGCCCGCTTGGCGATTTCATGATGAAGCATTCGCGCCCCGCCGAGCGGCAGTTTCTCGTCACGGCCGCGAAGCGGATCGACCCCGCCCGCGACGCGCGCGAAACCGATATGCCGCTTCTGATTCCCGCGTTTCTGATCAGCGAGATTTCAAGCGGCTTCGAAGCGGGTTTCCTGCTGTATATCGCGTTCCTGGTAGTGGATCTCGTGGTGGCCAACGTACTGACGGCGATGGGCATGATGATGCTGTCGCCGAGCACGGTATCGATTCCGTTGAAGCTGTTCGTCTTCGTATCGGTATCGGGCATGTCCAGGCTGATGCACGGCCTCATTGTCGGCTACGCCAAATGAGCAGCGTGCCGACTCTCGCCACCTTGTCCAGCGACGCGTTGCTACTGGTGTTCTGGCTCTCCTTGCCGGCGCTCGCGGTCGCCACTGCCGTGGGTCTCGTGATCGGCCTCCTGCAATCGATCACGCAGGTTCAGGATCAGAGCCTGCCGTACGGCGTGAAGATCATCTGCGTGGGCTTCGTGCTGATGCTCACCGGACCGTGGGCCAGTCGCGAACTGGCGCGTTTTCTCGCGCACGTCTTCACGTTCATCGCGGCGGGGCGCCTGCACTGAACATGAACCACGTCGACTATCTGGAGGGCTTCGCCTTCTGCGCGATCCGCCCCGCCGTGGCGCTCTTTCTGATTCCATTCGGGCAGAGCGGCTCGCTGGGTATCGCGCTGCGCCTGCCGGTGCTGCTGGCGCTCGCCATGCTGCCGCAGCAGGTCGGCTGGCCGCCGCATCTGCTGGCGGGCGCCGGTCTCGAGGTGGCCACCGGCATCGCGCTGGGCTTGCTGCTCAGC
Organism: Paraburkholderia fungorum; assembly: GCF_902833645.1. Taxonomy (GTDB): domain Bacteria; phylum Pseudomonadota; class Gammaproteobacteria; order Burkholderiales; family Burkholderiaceae; genus Paraburkholderia; species Paraburkholderia fungorum. The sequence continues at coordinate 96,961 of NZ_CADFGE010000020.1, read as the reverse complement.
ACGATTTTTCATGCCGCCGCCGCCGCCGGCGCGATTCTCGACCAGCAGGGCGGCTACGCGAGCGCCGCGATGTACGACCCGAACTTCCAGCAGGACGCGGCGCTGTTCGAAACATTGTTCCTGCAGTTCGCCGCGTTGACGCTCTTCACCGGGCCCGGCTTGCCGTTGCTGTTCGGCTTTTTTGCCGACGCCTGGGTGTTATGGCCACCGGGACGCTGGCGCACCGATCTGGTCGACGTCTTCCGGCAACTCGCGCTACGCAATATCACGGACACGTTTATCGACGGCGTGCGGCTCGCAAGCCCGCTGCTCGGTCTCGTGCTGATGGTGGACATCGCGTTCGGACTGATGTCGCGCCACGCGAAGCGCCTCAACCCGTTTGCGACGGCGCGCACCGTCAAGGCGCTGGTGCTTTCTCTGGCGGTGGTGTTGAGCGTGCCCGCGCTGTTTGCGCAATTGCACCTCGTCTTCCAGCACGTGATTCATCTGATTCCGTAAGCCACCGGGCGAACCATGAGCAACAAAACCGAAGCACCAACCCCCAAACGTATCCGCCGCGCGCGCGACGACGGCGAGGTCGCCAGAAGTACGCACGTCAGCGTCGCGTTCAGCGGCCTGTGCTGGTGGCTGTATCTCGTCATTGAGGCGCCGCATCTCTACGCGCTGGCTTGCCAGTTGGTCGTGCGCGTGACGACGCTCGACGCCTCACGCGCTTTCGACGACCAGTTCGCTACGACCTTCGCCGCCTGTCAGGTGTTCACGATGCCGTTCCTGACGACACTCGGCGTGGGCGCGCTCGCGGTGCTGATTCCGGAGTTGGCGCAAACGCGCGGCCTGCTCGCGTTGAAGCGGGTGAAGCCCGACTTCAAGCGGCTCAATCCGCTCAACGGACTCATGCAGATGTTCAGCCTCCGACTGGTGTGGGATTCGGTGCTGACGATCATACAGTTCGCGATTCTGCTGATTCTCTTCGCGATGGCGATCCAGACATGGCTGCGCCAGCTCGCACCCGCCTATACGTTTTCACTGCCGGTGCTGCTGGGCTACACGGCGATCTCGCATTCGCATCTGTTGGCGTGGATGGCGGCGTCGCAGATCGTGCCCGGCGCGGCCGACTATCTCATTCAACGCTTCTTGTGGATGCGCGGACTGCGCATGGACAAGAACGAAATCAAACGCGAATTCCGCGACGACGAGGGCGACCCCTATGTGAAAAGCCGTCGTCGCGCACTTCATCGGGAGCTTGGTCAATAACATGTCGAACCCTTCGTTTCTCGGCCGCTACGATCTCTCGGCGCTCTTCGCGCGGCATGCCGATCTCGCCGTCGGGATCGGCATTCTGGCGGTGCTCACGCTGCTGATCGTCCCAGTGCCGCCGTTCGTGCTCGATCTATTCATCTGCGTGAGCTTCGCGGCCAGCCTGATGATGCTGACCACCACGCTGTACGTGTCGAAGTCGGCGGAACTGGCGAGCTTTCCCTCCTTGCTGCTGCTGACCACCTTGCTGCGCCTCGCACTCGCGATCGCTTCGACCAAGATGATTCTGCTGCATGCGCACGCCGGCCAGATCATCGGCGCGTTCGGCGCGCTGGTGGTGGGCGGCAACGTGGCCGTGGGGCTGGTGGTGTTCATCGTGCTGGCGGCGATCCAGTTCATCGTGGTCGCGAAGGGCGCGGACCGCGTCGCGGAAGTGGCGGCGCGCTTCACGCTCGACGGTATTCCCGGGCGGCAGATGAGTATCGACGCCGATCTGCGCAACGGCGTGGTCTCGGCGGTGCAGGCAAGTCGCATGCGCGCGTCGCTGGAGCGCGAAACGTATTTCTACGGCTCACTCGACGGCGCGATGAAGTTCGTCAAGGGCGACGCGGTGGCGGGCCTCGTGGTGGCGCTGGTGAACATCGTCGGCGGCCTGACGGTGGGGATCGCGCAACGTGGCATGTCGTTCGCCGACGCGCTGCAGGCCTACACGATTCTCACCGTGGGCGACGGCCTCGTCTCGCAGATTCCGTCGCTGATCGTCTCGGTGGCGGCGGGCATTCTGGTGACGCGCGTGAGCGCGGGCGAGGGCGCCGACGCGCATCTGGGCGGCGACATCTACAGGCAGCTCACGGTGCATCCGAAGGCGATCGGCATGGCCGGGGCCGCCTGCATGGCGCTGGCCGCGATCCCTGGTTTTCCGCACATCCAGTTTGTGGCGGCGGCCGGCCTCCTGCTCACGCTCGCCATCACGCTGTTGCGCAACGCATCGCTGGCGGCGAACTCGCAGCGCGCGCTGATGCCCGGCATGACGCGCGACGGCGGCAACTACGTGCCACGCATTCTCGACGACGTTGAACTGGGTACGAGCGCGACGCTGCGTTTGCGGGTCGGTCTGAAGGCGTTCGATGCGTTGCGGCCCGAGGCGCTGAATCGCTCGCTCGGCCAGTTGCGCCGCAATCTGATGACCGATCTCGGCGTGCCGTTTCCGGGGCTCGCGTTGTTGCGCGACCAACGGCTGTCACCGGAACGGTACATCGTCGATATCGAGGACGTGCCGTTCGCTAGCGGCACGCTGGTGGCAGGGCACATGCTGGTGAGCGGCGACGCGGCACAGGTCACGTTCGAAGGCGTGGAAGGCTATCGGCCGCGCGCGGAAAAAGCGGTCTGGGTGGCGGCCGCGACGGCGGCGTCGCTTGGCGATCCGCAACTGCACAAGGCGACGGTGGAAGAGGCGCTCTGCGATCATCTGGCGGAGGCGTGCGAGCGTTCGGCCGCCGACATTCTCGGCACCCAGGAAACACGCTTCCTGCTCGATCAGTTGGCGATCGAATTCCGCGAACTGGTTGCCCAGGCGGCGCAGGCGGTGAGCACGGTGCAACTCGCGGGTGTGCTGCGGCAATTGCTGCAGCAGCGGGTGCCGATCCGCAATCTGCGTGCGATCCTGGAGGCGATCGTGCGGGTGCCCGCCGGCGAGCGTACCACCGACCGCATGCTGCGCGAGGCGCGCATCCAGTTAGGGCGGCAGATCGCGCGCGTCTACGCCGACCTCGAAACGTGGACGATCAGTGCAGCAGTGCTGGACCCCGGCTGGGAAGCGAGCCTGGAAGCGCAGATCCGGGGTGGCGTGGATGGCGAGCCACAATGCGTGCTGTCCGCCGACGAAATGGCGCGCACGCAGCACATCCTGACCGGCGACCTGTCGGGCATCGGACTGATCGTCACGAATGCCGTGTTGCGTCCGCATCTGATGCGTCTGCTGCACGATTTTGGCCGACGCATCGACGTGCTGGCGATCGAGGAAATTCCACTCGACATCTATCGCGTGCGGACCGTCGCCACTCTGGGGGCGGCATGACTTTCGATCTGCCACGTGGGGCGCGAGGCGGCGCGCCGACGCTGATTTCCACGCCCACGCTGCATGGCCGCGTCGTGGAAGCGCGCGGCGTGATCGCTCGTGTGGTGGGCGTGTCGTTGCGCATCGGCGAAAAGGTGCGGCTGGTACGGCCCGATACGCTCGAAGCCCAGTTCGGCGAGGTGGTGGGCTTCGCGCACGACGGCGCGCTTGTCATGCCGCTCGCGGGGCTTATCGGGCTGTCCGACATCACGGAGGTGCAGGGCTGCGGCGCCACCTGGAGCAGTGTGGAGGCGATTGGACTGCTCGGCCGCGTGGTGGACGGACTCGGCAATCCGCTCGACGGCAGGGCGCTGCCGCCGTCGCCGTCCTCATTCGATGCAACCCAGCCTGAAAGCGCGGCCGCTACGCTCAACCCGCTCGAGCGTCCGTTGATTTCCACGCCATTCGCCACCGGCGTGCGCGCGATCGACGCCATGCTGACCTGTGGCGTCGGACAACGCACCGGCATTTTCGCGCCAGCGGGCGGCGGCAAGAGCACCATCATGGGCATGATCGCGAATGGCGCGGCCACCGATGCGGTCGTGGTCGCGCTGATCGGCGAACGCGGCCGCGAGGTGGCCGAGTTCATCCACGATCACCTGGCACAGCGGCGTGAATCGACGGTGGTGATCGCCGCCACCTCTGAGCGTCCCGCCGCCGAGCGCATCAAGGCGGCGGAACTGGCCGCGCGCGTGGCGGTGGGACTGCGCGCGACGGGCCGCAACGTGTTGCTGTTGTTCGACTCACTGACCCGCTACGCGCGCGCGTTGCGCGAACTGGGTCTCGCCGTCGGCGAACCGCCATTGCGCGGCGGCTTTCCGCCGAGCGTGTTCGCCCAGTTGCCGCGCCTGATCGAAAGCGCGGGCGCGACGGCGCAGGGCAGCATTACCGCGTTCTACACCGTGCTCGCCGACGAGGCCGATATGTCGGACCCGGTCGCGGAAGAAGCGCGTTCGCTGCTCGACGGCCATATCCAGCTTTCGACGAAGCTTGGCGCGGCCGGCCATTACCCGGCCATCGATATTTTGCGCAGCCGCAGCCGCCTGATGAATCGCGTGGCGGGCGCGGCGCATCGCGCGGACGCCAGCCGTGTGCGCGACTGGCTCGCGCGTTACGAAGAGATCGAAATGCTGCTGCAGATCGGCGAGTACGAGCGCGGTCATGACCCCGAAACGGACCGCGCGATCGACCAGCGTCCCGCGATCCAGCGCTTTCTGTGTCAACCGTACGACCGCAGTAGTCCGTGGGCGGATACGTTGGCGTCGCTGCGCGCGTTGTGCGCGAGCGCGGCTGTGGCGCCAGGCACTGTATGACGTGCGGCGCGGCAAGGGAAGCAGAGTTTTGGCGGGTGCTTGCGAAAGTGCGTGGTTTGCGGGTGCGCCGCAAGCTGCATGCGCTGGCCGACGCACGTCGTCAGGAGCGGCGCGCGGCCGCTGTCGTGCAGGCAGAGGTTGCGGCACTGGCGCGTCATGGGGAGGAGCGCGCGCGTGTGCTTGTGTTCTGCCGGCACGAGCAACGCGCGGGCGGACAGTGGTATGCCACGCTGCGTGCGCACGACGCCATGACGCCTGTGTTGCAGCAGCGCTTGAACGACGCGCGGCAGGCGCACGAACTGGCACGCCGGCAGGCCGGCGAGGCGCTACGGGCGTGGCAGATCGAGGGCGCTCGGCACGATGACGCGAAAGCGCGCGGGCGGGCGGCGCTCGCCCGCGTGGCCTCGGAGGGCCGCGAACATGACTAGCGCCGCTCGCCCGCTCAATGCCGACTCAGACCGGTTATTCCCTCGGGTCGAACTGGGAATACAGGTGCATCGCGTTGCGCAGATTGGTTGACTGGTCCCTGCCGAAGTGATAGTTCTGCAGATCGAAATCAGCCATGTAGGTCGGGCCGCCAATCGCATTCAGAAAGATGCCGACCGCTGCCGCGGCGCGGTCCTTCAATGGCAATTTGTCGTTCATGAGGTCGTTGCGGAAGGTCCAGACCTCGGCGGCCGATGCGCCGGCATGGGAGAGGTCGCCCGCATCGACCCGGCGCACGTTGGCAATGATCGTTTCAGTGGAGCGGTCCGACAGGTTGATGCCGTAGTGCTTCAACATCCGGTTCACGACACTGACAGAGCTTGGATACGAGCCCGGCCGATCGTAGGTGGGCGACTGTTCCAGTACGGATTCGAGCCGGTCCCGGTTGGCGAGGCTATTGCCCGAGGTGTCGGGGTCCGGTTTGTTGCCCGCCGGGAGACCAACGTCTCCATGAACTTGCCAGTTGCCCTGTTCGAGATGGATCGGATACTTGTATCCCGCCGGATTATCTGGCCGGGCCACGCGCCAGGTCTGATTGTCCTTATCGAACGTGACCGGAAAGGGCAGCCGGTTCGCCATGACATAGGGCATCCCTTTTTCATCGCGGTAGACACCGCATGCGTGCGGGTCGGGCAGCAGGCTCCCGATCGGCTCCCGACTGTAGGCCGCGGGAACGTCGAACCCCCTGCCGTTTGTCGACACGCCGGCGTTGGGTGCAAGGTTGCCAGTTGGCCCTGCGCGGTGCGCGTCGGGACCGAGCTGCGTTTCGGCGGCCGGCGCTGTTCGATCCAACGCCTTGCGCAGGGGGTCCGGCGCAAATTCCGACGACGGTCCGGACAAGCCCTTGTCCAGCGGCAGCGTACCGCTCGCGCCCGTTATCATCGGCGCCCCGGTAGGATTGACCTCGGGCGGTTTGCCTTCGCGTAGTGTCGCGCCGCGCTCCGCTGGAATGCCTTCCTCCAGATGGGGGCCCCTTTCCCGCCCGCCCGGGAGAAGGCCGCTCAGCGCATCCCCCAGATCGATGTCTTTGATCTGATCCTGTGTAAGACCGGCGTGGTCCGGATATTCTGCGTCGTTTAGCGCATTCATAAAGTCGCTCAGTCCTGGCGGCATCTGACCAGCGACGACTCTGCGCGCACCGTAGATTATCTGCTCGCCCAGCCCCGGTTTCTGCCCTACCATGTCCAGAATCTTGTCGTGATTGTCCTGGGCAAGATCCACGTATTTGTTGGCGAGGTTCTGCGTGTAATTGCCGCCGGGATCAGGCAGGTTGCTCGTGATGGAAGTAAAGGTCGACGGTGCGCCGACGTTGTAAAAGTTGGGCCGGTCGTTGTGCGTGAGCGTGTCGGTCGCCTGTTTCTCCATTGCCTGAACCCGTTTGTAGATGTCGGAATCCGGCGTGTTCATACCATCCTGGAAATTCAGCAGATCGCGCTGTATTTCTTCCGGCGTGCGCATCGTCGGCTGGATCGCGCCAGGGGTCGTCTCGCGTTCCTGTTGCGAACGGCCATCCTCCGACACGAGTTGCTCCGCTAACGCCTCGAGCGGATGCGCTTTCGCGGAGAGGGAGCGCGCCTCGTCGTTCCAGTCGGCATCCTCGCTATTACGACGCAGGGCAAATTCGTGTCCGTTCAGGTTTTCGGCCTTGTCCATGAAATTGTTGATCCGCTGCATGGACGCCGTGTGCAGTTTCTCCTGTTCCTGCAACTTGCTGTCGAGGCGGCCGGCAATATCCGCCTGCATCTTCGCCTTGATTTGCGACGCATCCTGCAAGGCTTTGTCGCGCTCTGCGGGGCTGGTGTCGGGGTTCACCACGCGTTTGTACCGTTCGCCCAACTGCGCTTGCTCCGCCTTGCCGCCGTCGGGCAGCAATTCGCTACCGACCGGCGCATGGAAGATCCCGGCGAGACGTCGAGCCGGATCCTGCATGGCTTTTTGCCGATCCTGTGAGACATCGAGTTTTAGCGCATCGATCGCGGGGCGTTGCTGCGCCAGCGGCGTCTGCAGGACCTGCTTCGCGCGCGCCGCGTATTTCTGCTGCGCGTCGCCGTCCAACTCGGCCAGGTCGGGGGCGAGCCCGATCAGATCGCCGTAGTTTTTCCGGTAGTCAGGCGGATAGCCGGCCAGCGACGACTCGAACATATCGCGCAGACGCGCGCCGTTCTGCTGGTCCGCCGTGTAGTTGCGCTGGATACCCGGACCGCCGTCGTAGCGGTCGGCGATCTGCTGCAGGCTGGTGCTGGATGGGGCGGGTGAGGTCTTCGACGCGGCCGCGGTTTGCAGCGCGTCTTTGGCGAGCGCGAAGTGGGCGGCTCGCGCGTTCGCGGTGGCCGGGCGATCGTTGCCGGTTCCGGGGCCATGCGGTGCCTGCGGAACGTGTGTGTCGAAGGCCTTGCCGTGCGCGTCGTGGAGACCGCCGCGATTACCACGGTTGTCGCGTGACGTGTCGTAACTCATTGGCGCCTGGCGTTCCGGCGGGGGGAGTGGCACGAGCTGGCTGGCGTCGTTCGTGTCGACGATCTGGGTTTGAGTGGCGTAACTCGAAGAATTGCTGCCGATTGTGCTTGCCATCTGATTTTCCTGGTTGGTGCGGCGTTCCAGGCCGCGCGTTCACTAATGCGGACCATCTCGTTTGGGCGCCGGTCGAGGCCGGCGCTGCGACCGTTCATCCGGCTGACCTGTTCCCGTGGCGCGGAAGCAGGCAGTGGATTCACGGACAGGTCCGACGCAAGACTGCTGGGGCATCGATGAGGGCTGGTTCGATGTCGCACACACGCTCGTCAGGCGTGTGTGCGACATCCACGGGTACAAACGGACGGCGCCTTTGTCCCCGTGTTGTGCGGCTTGCTCAGGTGTTCGCTTTCCTGATTTGGTCCTCAGTCGGCTGCTTGCCTGTCTTCGGATCGACGAAGCCACTGCCGTTGCGGTTGGCGACCAGCGTGTAACCGTCTGGCGTGGCGGCGTCGAGCGCGCGGCCATCGTGGCTCTTCTGCACCGAGAGGCCGGTGCTGTTCTGCTGGCTCAGGCCGGTGACCTGATAGGCGTCGTTGCCGTGGGTGATCGTCACTGAGTCCGCGTACGAGACGGATTTGTTGTTCTTGTCCGCCTGCGTGCCGACCGTGACCTTGGTGTTGTCCGGCAACTGGAACGTCATCGGACCGTTGAACATTGCCGTACTCGAGTTGGCGCCATTGGCGTGCTGGGTGAGGTGCGGATCGCCCCATATCTTGGTGGTGTCGCCGGAGCTCTTGCTGGTCATTGTCATCGACGAATCGGACTTGTTGAAGTCGAGCTTGTAGTTGCCCAGATCGATGCTCGCCTTGTTGTTGGTGACTGGCGTGGCGGTCCATTGCGTTTGTTCCGTGCGGCCTTTCGACGGGCAGCCGCAATCGTTGCGCGGTGGCGTGCGCTCCGGGCAGTTGTTGCGCGACGGCGCGCTGGTGTTGCCGCGCGAGCCGGTGTCATGACGGTTGACTGGTTGGTTGTTGTAGCCGCCGCGGCTCGCCGGCTGCTGGTTCGCGGAGCGGCCGGGATTGCTGAAATTCGCCTGCGCGTAGAAGGTGCTCGTCTGGCCGTTGCCAGTGCTTTGACCGTACACCGAGAACGATGCCTTCGAGAAGCCGCTTGCCATATTCGACATCTGGCCCAAGGCATTGCGCCCGTTGTTGAACGGCGTGGCGGCCGGCTGCTGCCATTGCGCGTTGCGCGTCGTAGCGGCCGCGTTGGCAACGTGCGGATTGAACGAGGCATTGATTTGCATTGCTGCTTGCATGTCGATGATTTCCTGAATTAAAAGAGTCGGCTTGACTGGTGAGCCGGAGCCGCGTTGCCGACGTATTGGGGAGCGGCTCCGCTGATGAAATAGTAGGGAGTTCGAAATGTGAACCGAGCTACTTATGTATAGGGTCGAAAATATTGTTTCCGGAACCGGACCTGAGGACAGCCGGAGCGGTAAATGCGAGTGGTGGGTCGTGGGTGGCGCACGTGCGACATCGACTAAAGGCGCGAGCAACGCCATCTGATTGGCCAGATATGAACGTTCGTCCGAGGCTTGCCTGGATTCGATCCGCCTCCGGTATTACCCTGGTATCGCATTCGCGCATTGCCGGTTCCTGGCGATTCGCGTGGCGACGTCGATGACAGTGCCCAGGCGCTTCAGCTAACATGGCGGCATCGGCGCTAACGCACATGGCTAGTGCAAACGCCAGGTGTGATCAACGCTCGCCGTAAGTGACGGGTAAGTTGACGCATTTATCCTGGACGGAGATCAGCATCCGGTCGCGCATGATGCGGTGCGGCATTTGCCATCCCATCGTCAGTCCGTACCGGGCGCGCGAGACAAATGCGCGAGACCGCGGGCATATCGTTGAGCGACTACGGCGCGCCACGGGCGCGCCGGCACAGGTTTTACGTTTCATCTTCACCAAGGGGTTGTCGATGTCTGCGATTGAATCGGTTCTTCAGGAACGCCGTGTTTTCCCGCCCTCCGCTGAAGCAGCGGCTGGTGCGACGATCTCCGGCATGGATGCGTACCGGGCGCTGGCCGCCGAAGCGGAACGCGATTACGAGGGTTTCTGGGGGCGCCTCGCTCGCGAGACGCTAAGCTGGAACAAACCCTTCAGCAAGGTGCTCGACGAATCGAAGGCGCCTTTCTATACCTGGTTCGAAGACGGCCAGTTGAACGCGTCGTATAACAGCATCGACCGTCATGTCGAAGCCGGCAATGGCGAGCGCGTTGCGATCGTCTTCGAAGCCGACGACGGCACTGTCACCAACGTCACCTATAACGATCTGCTGCAACGCGTGTCGCGTTTTGCGAATGCGTTGAAGAAGCGCGGCGTGAAGAAGGGCGATCGCGTCGTGATCTATATGCCGATGTCGATCGAAGGCATTGTCGCGATGCAGGCCTGCGCACGGATCGGCGCGACGCATTCGGTGGTGTTCGGCGGCTTCTCGTCGAAGTCGCTCAATGAGCGGCTGGTGGACGTGGGCGCGGTGGCGCTCGTCACGTCCGACGAACAGATGCGCGGCGGCAAAGCATTGCCGCTGAAAAACATCGCCGACGAAGCCATCGCCATGGGCGGCTGCGATGCGGTGAAGAGCGTGATCGTCTACAAGCGTACCGGTGGCAAGATCGCGTGGGACGACAGCCGCGATCTGTGGATGCACGAGCTCACGCAGGCCGAATCGGATCAATGCGCGCCTGAATGGGTCGGCGCCGAGCATCCGCTTTTCATTCTGTACACGTCGGGCTCGACCGGCAAGCCGAAGGGTGTGCAGCACAGCACCGGCGGCTATCTGCTGTGGGCCGCGCAGACCATGAAGTGGACCTTCGACTGGAAGCCGACGGACGTGTTCTGGTGTACCGCCGACATCGGCTGGATTACTGGCCACAGCTACATCACGTATGGACCGTTGACGCTCGGCGGCACCCAGGTCGTGTTCGAAGGCGTGCCGACCTATCCGAACGCCGGCCGCTTCTGGGACATGATCGCGAAGCACAAGGTCACGCTGTTCTATACCGCGCCCACGGCGATCCGCTCGCTGATCAAGGCCGCAGAAGCGGACGAGAAAGTTCATCCGAAGAGCTACGACCTGTCGACGCTGCGCATTATCGGCACGGTCGGCGAGCCGATCAATCCGGAAGCATGGGTGTGGTATCACGAGAACGTCGGCGGCGGCCGTTGCCCGATCGTCGATACGTGGTGGCAAACCGAAACCGGCGGTCACATGATCACGCCGCTGCCGGGGGCCACGCCCCTGGTGCCGGGTTCGTGCACGCTGCCGCTGCCGGGCATCATGGCGGCGGTAGTCGATGAAACCGGGCAGGACGTGCCGAACGGGCAGGGCGGCATTCTGGTGGTGAAGCGTCCATGGCCGTCGATGCTGCGCAATGTGTGGGGCGATCCGGACCGCTACCAGAAGAGCTATTTCCCCGAAGAGCTCGGCGGCAAGCTCTATCTCGCCGGCGACGGCGCGGTGCGGGACAAGGAGACCGGCTACTTCACGATCATGGGCCGCATCGACGATGTGCTCAACGTGTCCGGCCACCGTCTCGGCACGATGGAGATCGAATCGGCGCTGGTGTCGAACCCGATCGTGGCGGAAGCGGCCGTGGTGGGCCGTCCCGATGCGACGACCGGCGAAGCCGTGTGTGCCTTCGTGGTGCTCAAGCGCGCGCGTCCTGAAGGCGAGGAAGCGGTGAAGCTCGCCAACGAACTGCGTGCCTGGGTTGCTAAGGAAATCGGTCCGATTGCCAAGCCGAAGGACATCCGCTTCGGCGAGAACCTGCCGAAGACGCGTTCGGGCAAGATCATGCGCCGCCTGTTGCGCTCGCTTGCGAAGGGCGAGGAAATCACTCAGGACGTCTCGACGCTGGAGAACCCGGCGATTCTCGATCAGCTCGGCGAGTCGCTCTGAGCTGAGGTTTGCCAGGGTGTGCAGCAAGGGTGTGTCGAACGATGCGCCTTTGTCTGAACCCAGGTGTCGACCACTCACGTCAGGCCGTCAAAGCCACTGCGCGGACAATCCCGATTGCCTGCCCGGTGGCTTTTTGATACATAGGCGCATGGCCGTGCCGCACCACACCTCTCACGCTACGATCAATCCCGTACCCGAACCGCCTGCGGTCTCGGCTGCGATGGCGCGCGCGCATCAGAAGTACTGGCGCTTCAATCTTGCGTTGATCGCGGCGTTGATGACGGTCGGCTTTGTGGTGTCGTTCGTTTTGCCGCTGGTGGCGCCGGCGTTGGATCAGGTGCGCTTCATCGGTTTCAGATTGCCGTTCTATTTCGGTGCGCAAGGGGCGATTCTGATCTACGTCGCGTTGATCGTCGTGTATATCGTGCTCATGCAGCGCGCCGACCGCCGTCTGCAACGCGCTTTCGATGCGGATGCGAGTGCCAGCAACCCAGGCAGCACCGGTGCCGATTCCCGTGCGCCCACCGCGCGCGGAAGCTGAGCCGATGAAGCTCACGAACCGCCTGATCCGCTCCTACGCGCTTTATACGCTCGGCTTCCTGCTTTTCATCTACGTGATGTGGCGTATCGAGCGGACGACCGGGCCTGGCGTATGGATTGGCTATGTGTTCCTGTTCGTGCCGATCGCGGTGTATGCGGTGATAGGCTTGCTGTCGCGCACCTCCGACCTCGTCGAATACTACGTGGCCGGGCGGCGCGTACCGTCCTTCTTCAACGGCATGGCGACTGCGGCTGACTGGTTATCCGCGGCGTCGTTCATTGGCCTTGCCGGGTCCCTCTATGCGACCGGCTACGACGGTCTCGCGTACCTGATGGGTTGGACCGGCGGCTATTGCCTCGTCGCATTTCTGCTCGCACCGTACGTGCGCAAGCTCGCGCGCTACACGATTCCCGACTTTCTCGGCACGCGCTTTTCGAGCAACGCGGTGCGCGGACTCGCTGCGTTAGCGGCGATCCTGTGCTCGTTCGTTTACCTGGTTGCGCAGATTCAGGGTGTCGGCCTGATTGCGACGCGTTTTATCGGCGTGGATTTCGCGGTCGGCATTTTCTGCGGGCTCGCGGGGATTCTCGTGTGCTCGTTTCTGGGTGGCATGCGTGCCGTGACGTGGACTCAGGTCGCGCAATACATCATCCTGATCGCGGCGATTCTGATTCCCGTGTCGATGATCGCGCATAAGGATGGCCTCGGCTGGGTGCCGCAGTTCAACTACGGGCGCTTGATGGCGCGCGTCGAAGGTCTCGAGAAGCAGGTGCGCGAGGCGCCGCTCGAGCAGACCGTACGCGACGACTATCGGCGGCGTGCCGATCTGATGCAGATGCGGCTCGATACGCTGCCGCAATCGTTCGTTGACGAGAAACTGCGCCTCATGCAGGAAGTCGCGGACTTGCGTCGCCACAATGGTCCATTACGCGAGATCAAGGAGCGTGAAAGATCGCTCGAGCAGTTTCCACGCGACGCCGCCGCTGCGCAGATCGTCTGGACTCAGCGCCGCGACGAGATGCTGACGCGCGCGGCCGCGCCGGTGCCGATGCACGAGCCGTTTCCCGCTTCGAGCGAAGAGGACCGGCGCACCCATGAGCGCAATTTCCTGTCGCTGCTGCTGTGCCTGTCACTTGGCACGGCGAGCCTGCCGCACATCCTGACGCGCTACAACACCACGACTTCGGTGGCTTCCGCGCGACGCTCGGTCGGCTGGACGTTGTTCTTCGTCGCGCTGTTTTATCTGACGGCGCCTGTGCTGGCCGTGCTGATCAAGTACGAGATATTGACTAATCTGGTGGGTCACCACTTTGCCGATTTGCCGCAGTGGCTTACGCAGTGGCGCAAGGTCGAACCGAGTCTGATCAGCCTCGCCGATACGAATGGCGACGGCATGGTGCGCTGGAGCGAGATTCAGATGCAGCCGGATATGGTGGTGCTCGCCGCGCCCGAGATCGCCGGGCTGCCGTATGTGATGTCGGGGCTGATCGCGGCCGGTGCGCTGGCCGCGGCGCTCTCGACCGCCGATGGTTTGCTGCTGACGATCGCCAATGCGTTGTCGCACGACGTCTACTATCACATGATCGATCCGGCGGCATCGAGCCAGCGGCGCGTGACGATCTCGAAGATTCTGTTGCTGGGGGTGGCGCTGTTCGCGTCGTATGTGGCTTCGCTGAATACGGGGAATATTCTGTTTCTGGTGGGCGCGGCGTTTTCGCTGGCGGCTTCGAGTCTGTTTCCGGTGCTGGTGCTGGGCGTGTTCTGGAAACGCACCACGCGGCTTGGGGCCGTGGCGGGCATGGTGGCGGGGCTGGTGGTGTGCATTTACTACATCGTCTCGACGTATCCGTTCTTTACGCAGATGACTGGCTTTGCCGGCGCGCGGTGGTTTGGGATCGAGCCGATCAGCTCCGGCGTGTTCGGCGTGCCGGCAGGGTTTCTGGTGGCGATCGGTGTGAGTCTGATCGACCGGAAACCGGACGCTTATACGAGGGCGCTGGTGGACTACATCCGGCATCCTTAGGCGGGTTTGCGCATGGGTGTGGCGCAGGGCGCGAAGTTTGCTATAATTCGGCTCCCCGCCGGAGAGATGGATGAGCGGTTTAAGTCGCACGCCTGGAAAGCGTGTATAGGTTAATAACCTATCCGGGGTTCGAATCCCCGTCTCTCCGCCAGATATGAATGATAAGCCGTTGAATCTAAAAGGATTCAGCGGCTTTTTGTTTTTCCAGCTCACGAAACGACTATCAAATCATTTAAGCTGACGGAGCGCGAACCCGGGCTTGATCGGCAGCGCTCTAGCGGTCGCTGCGGTGACCAAAACGATTTGGAATTGGAGTGTCTACTATGTTCGACGACGAAAAAGACGAGTCGGTGGAGTACTGGAGTCAGCAGTTCGAGCTGCTTAAGGTTGACCCACGCGTGTGGGCCGCCGATTCGGACTCCCTCATGCGCTCGTTCAATATCCTTGCGGAACAACATACTCGCGATCTCGGGGATAACATCAGGCGGGCTGTGAAAAGCGCGGGCGCTCCTGTGCCGCGTATCCCGGAAATTGGAGCAAACGCAATGATGCTCGGTGCGCTTGCGACGGAGGTGCTCTTTAAGGGTATCGCACTCTCTCGGAAGGAAGTCCAAGAGAGCTTGGAGAGCGAGGACAAAGCTATTGCCAAGCGGCTCTGGAGTCATCGACTGAGTGACATTGCTGTACTCGCGGGCGTCGAACTGACAGGCGATGAGGCGACTCTTTGCGAACAACTGGAGATTTTTGCCACCTGGGCGGGCCGCTATTCGACGCCCAAGCTGGTCAAGGACATGATGCCGTTGCGCCGCTCACCTTGGACCGGACAAGCGATGCTACCGAATACGTATTCGAACGTTGACTTCATGCGTATACGTAATCTCAACGCCCGCTACCGGTCGAGGCTGCCGGAGATGCCCGAAGTCCAATTGGGTTTGGCGTCCGGGCGTTAGTTCTTTAGGTACCGGTCGGACACTATCGCGGGGATATAACAACGATGAGCATGGAAACCCAAAGAACGGGGCAGTTGGGCATTAACGTTGTCGAGCGCGTGGTATTGCAAGAATGGAGAGGTCGTTGGCAGCAGCTTGAAAGTCAACATGATGACGGCGTTGACGGGCTGATTTTTCTCGAGTCCGGCGGCGTTCCTACTGGCCAGATCGTCTTCGTTCAAGTGAAATGCACTAGCAAAAATCCTGGGGTGGGCGGCAAAACCTCAGTTCCCATTGCGGCCGAGAAGTTGAAGATGAATTTCGAGCGGTGGCGAAGGGTTGTTGGAGCAGCAATCATGGTGCATGTGCACGCAAAAACTCTTGTAGCGACTTGGGTCGATCTTCGCGCGCCGGGAGTTTTGACTAAAGCGCAGGCGGTGGTTCCAAGCGAGCAATTGTTTAATGCTTCTGCGCGAAAGAAAGTTGCGGCCCTTTGCGGTACGCTGTATCGCGACATGCTGATGCGTCGCTTGGTCGCGAAGGCGACAGACTTTTCGTATCTCACCGAGCGCGTTTCCGTGGCCGGAAAGAAAAGCCCTCAGGAACTCCACGTTCAGCGAGCAGCTCGGCAGTACTACACTGGCGAACTTGCTTTGGGGGTTGGGCTTGCGAAAGGCGGTCCGTTGGTTCAGTTTTCGCGAGATGGTTGGCGGCACATCACACGTCCGCAGCGCAAACGATTGGTCGTTCTTCAATCCTTCCAGCTACTGGGCGTGGCCAAACGAATCATCTCGTCTACCGAAGAGAAAGACCTCAAAGAAATTCGCCCTGCAAAAGGCGACCCCGTCGAATATGTTTACGCTATCGCGGTAGTGAGTTTTTCGTTCAGGCAAACGGGGGTAGTCAAAGTCATCTTGCGCAGGCATGCCGGGAATGGAGGTTTAGCGAAATATAGCTTCCATACCGTGTATGAACCTAGACGACGCAAAGACATCCTTGGCAACGCTTAGGGGACGCGCATCAGCAACGAGAGACATTCCGCGCACAAACCACGAGGGCTACAACGCGCAGTGCCTGTCTCCCGCGCCGATGGCGGCATCCTCGCACGCATTGCTCGCAATGGCAATAGACTTGTACCTGTGTCGCTCTGTGAGCGAGTTGCTTACGGCCCTTTTCCCGACAGGACAGACGAATGAGCATCAAACGAGCACTAATCACAGACATCGACAATACGATATTCGACTGGTTTGCGATGTGGTACCAGTCCTTCACCGCGATGATGTGTGAGGTCATTGAAATCTCCGGTGTTTCGCCTGGTCAACTGATGAGAGAAGCGCGAGCAATACACCAGCAGCACGGTACTTCGGAGTACGCCTTCTTGCTTGAGTCGTTGCCCTCGCTGAGGGCCAAGTTCGGAGAGGGCGAGAAGTTGAGGTCCACTATGGCACCCGCCATTGAGGCGTATCGCTTGGCGCGCGGCAGAACTCTGCAGCTATATCCGCATGTCCTTGATACCCTTACTCTACTTAAGGAACGCGGGATACTTGTGATCGGTTTTTCCGAGTCTAAGCTGTATTACTCCAGCTATCGCATCGTTCAACTCGGATTAGACGGTTTGATAGACCGGCTTTACTGTCCTGTTGATCACGAGCTGCCGGTTGGTTATTCGCACAGTCACAATTTGCTGCACACTCAGACCATAGAACTCCCCGCTCGCTTCAAGAAGCCGCGCGCTGAAACGTTGCATCAAATTATCGCCGAATTGGACCTCTTGCCTAGAGACTGTTTTTATGTCGGCGATAGCAAAACCAAAGATATTCGTATGGCTCTCGATGCTGGCGTTGATTGCGCCTGGTTCTCGGCGGGCGCTGACCATGTCAAATCCGCTGTCAAATCGTACAACTTGCTTAGGCGGGTGACACATTGGACCCCGGAGGAGGTGGAAGCGGAGCGCGCGATGGCGGAGAATCGAACAGAACTGAATACATCTGCGTTTCATACGATTACCACTTATTCACAGATACTCCAATTTTTTTGAGAGTTCCTCACAATGGCGCAAACGCAAGAACAACAAATGACGGCTGGGAATAACTACGACGCCTTGCTGACGATATGGGAGAAGACGATCGATGTGCAGATGCATTTCAACGATATCCAGCTGCGTATCCGGAATTTCTCCATCTTGCTCCTGTCTGCGTTTGTCGGAGGGGTAGGTGTCTCGATCAAGGAAAATTATCAAATCACTGCGTTTGGTCATCACATAGCAGTGACGTCTATAATTTTTCTCGCCGGTGCGTTCATCTGGAGTGCGTTTTATTTCATGGATCGCTATTGGTACCATCCGCTCCTACTAGGAGCCGTGAAACACGGGCTGACGGTGGAGAAGCTTCTATCCAAGCGGTTAGCGGCGGCCGGACTTACCGATAGCGAAGGCGACAAACGGTTGGACGCCGCGTCACTGACGGCTACCATCGGCGAGAATAGCCCGGTTAAGCTGCTAGGTCGCTGGGAGCTTCATAGTTCTGGCAAGGAGCACGTGTTTTACGGCGGTATATTTATCGTCCTGCTCGTTATGAGTGGCGTTGCGTACTTTGCTACCAACGGCGCACGCGTTGATGGCGACGTGCAAGCGCCACATTCCTCTGCTCATGGGTTACCGGCAGCCCCCGCCACATGTCTGCAACCAGATTCGAATAATGCGTCCGTTCCCGCTACCGCCTCAACAAGTCATTGAAGACTGTGGCTACCCCGAGTGTCTGGGTATCAGCTGGCTTAGATAGATTTTCACGTTTGTTTACCGTGAGGAAGCCATGCCCCGCACGTTCCTCTATGCTCGCGTGTCCACGGCCGAGCAGACCACCGACAATCAGCTACTCGAAACCAAAGCGGCCGGGATTGCCGTCCTTCCGCGCCATACGGTCGCGGAGACGATTTCGGGCAGCGTGCCCGCTGCGGAGCGCCCCGGCTTCTCAAAGCTGCTGGAACGGTTGGACGAGGGCGACACGCTGGTTGTAACCAAGCTGGACCGGCTGGGTCGCAATACGACCGACGTGGTCGCAACCATTGATCGGCTGGCCGTGCTGGGTGTCCGTGTGCATTGCCTGGCGCTCAAAGGAGTCGATCTGACCAGCGCATCCGGCAAGCTACACATGACGGTGCTCGCCGCCGTTTCGCAGTTCGAACGCGACTTGCTCATCGAGCGCACACACGCCGGGCTGGCACGTGCGAAGGCCGAGGGCAAGAAGTTGGGGCGCAAGGACGCCCTGACGCCAGAACAAAAGGCCGTGATTCGGCAGAAACTGGTGGCAGGCGCTTCGGCCCGTGGACTGGCAAGGGAGTATGCCGTTTCGCACCCGACCATCCTCAAAGTGGCGCAACGAGGCTAACCGGAGTTGTATAGTTTGCGACATACCGGTTCCTGCAATTGAACACGCTGAGGCAACATATATGGAAGATAAGCCAGTAAGCGATCACGACTACTTTTTCGACAAAGCGGGTGCCAAAGCCTTCGACGAAGCTTTTCTGCGACTGGTAGCGGAGCAACAAAAGAAAATGGTTGCGCAGTACATGTCAGCCGAGAATTCATTTCGCTTACGCCACCGCGGTGGCTGGGTACACCCGGGCGCACCGGACGCAGTCGTCAATCAACCTCGGCAACATTCATCGACGGTCGAGACGCAGTTTCAGGATTTGGTCGATAACAACCTCAATGCTATTGATCGCAATGTCCGAGAGCTGCTTGATGCTATGCATCAACAGTTCGCTGCGATGCTTTACTCCACAGTGTCATCTGCCTGTGAACAAACGGGCAATACGGTTGATGCGCAGGCGGCGGGATCGGTGGAAAATGCCCTGCTCGAGATGATGGAGAAAATTGAGTTGGTCGCGAATCGAAACGGCGAAGTCACGCTCCCTCAAATTCACGCTGGTCCAGAGGCTGCCGCTCGTATGGCCGATGCTTTGAGCACCGTCTCGCCCGAGTTCAAGCAGCGCTTTGACGAAATTCTTCATCGAAAGACTCACGAAGCCGTCGCCCGCGAAGCGGAACGCAAAGCAAAATTTGCTCGCTATGGGGAAAACACATGAGAATTCTCCTTTCGATCGGGTGCAATGCTTACGACCATGCAAACACCCTCGAGGGCGCTGAGGCCGACGCTCGCAGGATGTTCGACGCACTTGTTCGCCCTGACATCGGGGACTACGATCAGTCCCGTTCGCAACTGATACTTTCACCATCCGTAGATGCTGTCCGTAAGGCTCTGCGAGAAGCACTCTTTTCGAACGGAACCATTGACACCTTTACATTATTCTTCGCCGGTCATGGTGGTGTGCGAGCGGGAAGTTTTTACATGTGGGTTCGGGATACGCAGTCCGAGGCACAATCGATTACTGCTCTTTCTCTTTCGGACGTTTTCCGCAGCATTAATGAAGCTGCGCCAGCGCAAAGCAATATCATCATCGACGCGTGTGAAAGTGGAGGCTTGATTGCTGATCTCGGTGTTTTGCTCAAGGCGGACATGCTCGGTGATGCAGGAACGCCTGGCGTTACGCTGGTCGCAACGTCGGCCCAGAATCAGTTTTCGGGGGAAACCAACTCGGGCGGCTTTGGTACGAATGCAATTTTGGATTGCATTGAAGGTCGGGACTTCGTCCAAGACACCGCGAGTATCCTAGACCTTGTCGAAATAGGGCGGTGCGTTTCGAATCGACTCCGGACCAAGGATCAAACCCCAGTGGTTTGGGGACTGAATCTTTACGGTCCCCCAAGGTTTTGTCGCAACCCACACTACGGTAAGGACCCGGCAAAGCCGCTGCGTGAGCTCGTTCAGTTGTGGCCGGGTGATGGAGCAGCGGCAGTTCAGGAACGCTATGACGATCTTTGGCGCGCATACGCCTCTGTGAGTGAGGAATGGCTCCCACGATCGTTCGCGAACGTGGTGGCCGCGGCCTTGTCGCCGCTTGCCCCAACGCCAGAACTACTTGTCGGGTTTGCCGAACGCTTTGCTGACGCAGCACTTGCACGCGCCGAATATTCCGACGACGCATTCAGGAAGGCGCAAGTAAGTGCGGCGCTTGCAGTTTGCCTGCTACCGCATCTCCGTACGGAATCGCTGGAGCGTGCGACTGTACGATTCCTGGAGACAACGGGAGACCTACTAACTGCCGCCGGTTCGAAATTGCTGGACGATTTGAACCGCGATCGCTATGCGCTTCTCGCCAATCGGGGAGGGGGGCTTGCGGAGCTCTTCTATCTGCCGCTACGAGTAGCAAAGGTGCTGGGTTGGATGGGGGCTGCACCGAGGCTGTATGAGACTGATGATCCTCGACGTGGGACCGCCGAAGCGCTTTTTTCCGCGCTTTTACAGTAGCTACTTGAGCATTACAAAGGCTCGATAGTTACGATGAGCGACGCTCAAGCTCCTTATTGGGCCGTCGCGTTGTCCCGTGCCGCGCATCTTCGCTTGGACGACCAAGCTGACGAACTGGTGGGGCTGCTGTTCAATTCCGTTGTTGCGTGTCGAGCGCGTCTTGCGCGCTGGGATATTTCACCGGAATCGACGCTCGATTACTTGCTCGCTCGGCGCGAAAATGACTATTCGACGGTGTCTGACCTTATCGAGCGCCCCAACGAAACGTTGACAGTATTGATGAGGACCGCTCAGGAAACCGAGCTCGGCGATGTCTTCGACCATGACTTATGGAAACTCGATGGCGTACCATTTGCCGCTTATATCAATCCTGTATTTCTTGAATATGGTGAAGATATGATGAGCTCCGGACAAAACTTGGCCTGGACGATCGGTCACGACATTTTCCGTGTAGCCGATTTGCGCCGATCTTGGCCGCAGTCCCCCCCAAAGCCGCAATCGAATACGATAGGTGCCGCTGCGGTATTGGCTTCACTCCTGTATCCCGACCGAGTTCCGTGGTTCTGCATGGATGGTCTACCTACGAGGGATGCTGCTGTCCTCGAATAGCCAAAGCTGCGAGTGCGACCGAGGCACTTGGCGCCTCGCTTGGTTGCAGACGGTGACCGATATCTTGGAAAATCATGGGCGCACAACTCGCCCTGTCATCAGTCCACGGAAGGCTACCTTGAGGAGCATTGTGATGACGATCATCTATCACTATTGTGATGCGACCGCGTTCATTTCCATCATTGATAAGGCAGAGCTCTGGCTTTCCAACACACGCAAGATGAACGACGTTTCGGAGGTACTGCTTGTGGAGGAGGTGGTATTGGGCCGGGTCGGGCAGCACGCGAAGAACGGCGATATCTCGTCCGAGATGGAGCAGGAAATTCGCATCGACTACGAGCTCAATAAGGCTAACGCTTTTGTTTGCTCGTTTTCCAGAGAAGCTGATTCAACTATCCAGTGGAAGAGCTACGCAGATCAAGGGCGAGGCTTCGCCTTGGGATTTGACGCTAAGGCTTTGTGGAGGAACAGTAGGTCATCATGGAGGCTGGGACATGCCGGACCATTTTATTCCCCTCGTCGTGCGTCACCAGTTGAAAACATGCTCGCGCTAACCAATGTCCTTTACTTTGGCCCGAGAGAGGAAGAGCACCTCCTTGGCAAAGTTGATTCAATTATTGGCGCAGCGAAAGGCGTTAATCTCTCCGTCGGCATCACCGATCTAATCCTTGATACAGCAAGCATCTGCAAGGACGTTTCGTTCAAGCACGAGAAGGAACAGCGGCTGGTGTTCACCCCTCTTCTTGGCAACGGCACAGTCATTATGCCGAAGGGCAGCGATGGAACGTTGCATTTGCAGCCATTAATGGAGATGAAGTGGCGTACTGTACGGCATGGCGTAACGTCCTACTTTGCATTCCCGTTCGCGAAGGGGGCTCTAACGCAGGTTTGGCTGGGACCTGTCAACCCGGATCATATCGATCACACACCTCAAGCTTCAGAGCGCCTGCTTGAGACATTCCTGCAGGCTAGGGGTTATTCAGCAGAAGTAATCCATTCAAAGTCGCCATATCGGGGATAGCGGGATAAACGATAGACGATTCAACCAACGGGCGTCATCATGTCCCATCTCGAAGATTTGATTAGTGAGTTTTACGATTGGTCGGGCTATCTGGTCAAGCGGAACCTTAAAGTCGGAAGACTTGCACATGGCGGCTGGGAGATGGAGCTGGACGTCGTCGCATTTCATCCTCAAACGAAGCATTTGATTCACATTGAACCGTCGATCGACGCTCACTCATGGGAGATGCGCCAGAAAAGGTTCCGGAAAAAATTCGAATCTGGTGAAAGGCACATGTTTTCGAGTGTGTTTCCGTGGCTTGACCAATCAACGCCGGTAGAGCGAATTGCGGTTCTTGTTTCGCATCCCAAAGGTCGAGATGAATTGTGTGGCGCGAAGATCGTCTCGGTGGACGAATTCGTGTTTGAGGTAAAAAAGAAGATCGCGGGATGTGGAAAGATGGCAAACAACGCTATACCGGAACAGTATCCATTGTTACGGACGATCCAACTGACGACGCTTGGCTACTACAGTTGTATCGAATGAGGTCAATCGCGAGAGATTGACTGTTTAGTCAGCGTTCGCACGTAAAGATTGGGGAAGCACGCTGATCCTGCAGGCGTGGTTGCCGCTGTGCGATCACGGCGGGTTGCTAGCTCCGATATGCGCAGAGGCAAGGGGAAAGTCGTGAGCCGCCGCATCGCCCAGCAAGCACATTAACAGCGCGACGCGACGGAATCCGGGCGAGCAGTTTCTTTCTATGTGCCCGCTGCCTCATCGATGTGATCCTCGGCCATGGCGAATCCAACATCGATTGCATCATTCATGGAAAGCGCTACGCCAACATCCTTGATTTTCACCATCTCTTCTTTGGTACGCCCGACGAAGACATGAAAGACCATCTGTCTGAGCGGATTTCATATCCGGCCACAACGCGTACCAGATTATCTCTGTAGTCGTCCTCCATCACGGTACGGTAGGACGATTCGATCTGCCTTCTAGTCATACCCGTCTCCCCAAGTCGTGGAAGCTACATTCTAACCAGATTAACGGTGGGACCAACGTCTGCGAGGGCACATTGTGAACGACGGTCTCCTAGGACCCAAGGAGCTCGGCTAAATATACTCGTTGGTTTCGCTCTCTTGCGGGCAAGACACGGGGTGCGTGAGAGGTGTCGCTCGCTTGGCTCGCCGTCAAGGCGTGATTTCAGCGCAAGCGCGTTTGACGGTGGCGGTGCCAACCCCGAATTTCTCGGCGGTCTGGCGGATGCTTGCGCCGTTCTCCGCCCGCCATGCCTTGATCGCCGCGTAGTCCTGCGACCGTGCTCGCCCCTTGTACTTTCCTTCGACCTTGGCAATTGCGATGCCCCGGCGCTGCATCTCGGCTCGATTGCGGTAGTCCGCTTCGCCCTGTGCCGCCATGAATGCCAGCACGGCATCTCGGGTCGCTTTCTCGATGGGGTCTTTGGCTTTCCCGTCAAAAGCCATCCCGTTGAGTGTGCATTCGACGCGAACGCCGAGGTCCATTAAGCGGCGCATCGTTCGGTGTAGTTCGTCATAGCGGCGGCTGATCCGGTCGAGCCAGCGCACGATGAGGACGCCGCCATGCCGGAGATCGTGCTCCGCTTTGCGCCACTGCTCCCGCTCGTCAGGGGCGACGTGGTAGCCGCTCACGCCCTCGTCAATGAAGACGTCCTTGTCCTGCACGCCGTGGGCTTTGGCGTCGTCGTACTGGCTCGCCGAGGACTGGCCGTCCGTGGTGGAAATCCGACCGTAGTAGAGCTTCCGCATAATTTGCATGGATCAGTAGGATGTATGGATCAATTATAGCATCGCTCAAATTGACGGTTGATCCTGTTGATCCAAGCGCCAGCGCCCGAGATACTGGCTCGTTACGGTGTACCCATATGAGCTATAGCAGTGCCACCACCCGTACACGTGTCTTCAGTCCGGTTTGGGTAAATGCTTTGATATCTCCGGTGCTGATCTCGACTATGTACCGGCAGTTAGCGTGGATGGGCGCTGTGATCAAGCCGATGCAACTGCTCAACACGATTCACGCAATGGCAGGCGGCGAATAATTGGCAGAGCAAGGGCGCTAGAATATGCGGAATTAATGCGTTGCCGATTCGGCATTCACCCGAATATTCATGTCGCATCAAACTGGTATCCTTTTTGCAAATTCTCACACTTGTCCGATTGCCTTCATACTATCGTCATACGTAAAATCGCGCGAACCAGCGGGAATAATGAGAGGCAGTAATGGGCGCGCGGGAGGCAATCGGGGCTATAAAAGGCGGGCTGTCACAGCAGGACCGCCTTCTGAAACTGGATACACCGGCAGGCAATAATGTCCTGCTGCCGCATCGGGTCATTGGCCAATCGCGCATTGGCCGTGATTATCTGTTCATGCTCGACTGCGTATCTACGTCGGGCGATGTCCAGCTCAAGACGTTAATCGCGCAAGCTGTCACGCTGTGGATACAGCAGACGGACAGCACGTATCTCCCACACCACGGCTACGTACACATGGCGCGTCGGTTAGGCAGCGAAGGCAGTCTGACCACCTACCAACTGGCCTTTTCGTCATGGATGCATTTCCTGAAGTTCCGGCGCGACCAGAAGCACTGGCAGGATAAAAGCGCCGACGCGATCATTTCGGACGTGTTCAACGAGCACCCGCAGGCGCGCGGGATGTTCCGCTTTGTACTATCGAAGCCGCTGCCCACCCGCTCGTACTGCCGGCAGGGCGAGAGCGACTGGAATTTCGTGCACCGGCTGCTGGAGTCAGAGGGGCTTTACGGTATCTGGCAGCAGGCGAGTGACGGCAAATCGCATACGCTGGTGATTACCGACCGCCTCCAGACGCTCGAACCGCTCTCGCCGCGGACGGTCGGGTTCTATCGTGCGGGCGTGAACAGCGAGGCCGATGCACTGATGCAGTGGTCGGGCACGCGGACGCTGCAATCTGTTCTGTTGTCGACACGCACGTTCGACTACAAGAATCCGCCGACGCCGTTCAATCCGAAGGCGACAGCGATTCCCACGATGGCGAATCAGGGGGTGCTGCCAGCACAGACTGAAGTCTACGAATATACGGGCGGCTATACCTATCGGGAACAGGAGCGCGGCGATCACTTGTCGACAATCCGCATGCAGGAATGGGAGTCGCAGGCGAAGCGCTTTCATGGCGCAGGCGGTTTGCGCGCAATCGACGCAGGGCGGCGTTTTATGATAGCCGGTCATCCTGTACACGATCAGGATTCGGACGATCAGCGTGAATTTGCGGCCATCGAGGTTGAATGGGCCATCGAGAACAATCTCCCGCTTTCCGGACACGAAACGAATTACCCGCACAGCCTGAGCAATCAACTCACGCAGGCTCGCGCCGACGATCCGGGCAAGCTGTTCAGTGTTGCCCATGGTGACGGCTCCACAGGGTTTTACCGGGTTTCCGTCGAAGCGCAGCGTACGGGTGTGCCGTACCGCAGCCCGTTCGAACACCGCAAGCCCGAAGCGCAATTGGAGTCGGCCATTGTAGTCGGTCCGAAAGGTCAGGAGGCATATACCGACGAACTGAACCGGGTCAAGGTGCTGTTCGTGTGGGACCGGATCAATGAGGGCGATGAGCGGGCATCGTGCTGGGTGCGCGTCGCGCAGTCCGATACCGGGAATGGTTATGGTGGTGTGCATATGCCGCGGGCGGGTGAAGAACTGATAATCGGCTATATCGGCAACGACATCGACCGGCCGATCGCATTGCACCGGGTCTATAACGGCGCAGCGAAGCCACAATGTCACTCGAACGGGCTGCTCTCGGGTTTCCGCTCGAAAGAATTCTCGGGCAGCGGCTTCAATCAGATGGTGATGGATGATGCGACCGCTCAGAACCGAGTGCAGCTATATAGTTCGAGCACGAATGCTCAACTTCACCTCGGTTATCTGATCGATCACACCGGCAACACGCGCGGCAACTTTCTCGGCAGTGGCTTCGATCTGAGTTCCGAAGCCTACGGCGCACTACGTGCCGGGCGCGGGCTGTACGTGTCGACGCATCCTGTCGCCAGTCAGCCGCTCGATGCGCGAGTCGCCAGCAACCAGCTTGTCAGTTCAGAGGGCGTGCTCGAGGCGGCATCGCAGGCGAGCGAAACGTCGCAGGCGGAAAGCCTGAAGGACGGACACGCTGCGCTGAAGGCTTTCACCGATGCGACACAGCACAGCGAAGCGGGCGCAACAGGCGGTGGTGGCAACACGGCTGGCGGCGGAACAGGGAACGCGAATGCCTTTACGCAACCCGTGATGCTGTTCGCTGCGCCTGCGGGTATCGCGCTGTCGACGCAGAAGTCGGCGCATGTCGCGACGGACCAGCACATCAATCTGGTAAGCGGGCAGAGCACGCACATCGCAACGGGTAAATCGTTGGTCGCAAGTGTAACGCAGAAGCTGAGCCTGTTCGTGCAAAACGCAGGGATGAAGCTGTTTGCCGCGAAAGGAAAGATTGAAGTGCAGGCGCATGCCGACAATGTTGAATTGACGGCGCAGAAATCGCTGCTACTTGTATCCGCCACGGAAAAGATTCAGGCCGCTGCGCAGCAGGAAATCCTGTTGACATCAGGTGGTGCGTATATCCGCATCAAGGATGGCAACATCGAGATTCACGCACCGGGCACGATCGACTTCAAGGGCGCGAACTTCCCGTTCAGCGGACCGACGCGGATGGACGTGACGAACCCGGCGTTCAAGGATATGCCGACGCGGCGACTGGCGCTGAACACGATGGCTTCGCCTTCTGCAACGAATGTCGTGCCTGCAGGCATGCCGTATAAACTTTATGCAGATGGGGCGCTCATCAAACAGGGCGTGTTTGACAACACCGGGCAGTTGCCGATCGACCATCACGTGACGACGCAGAAATATACGCTTGAGATGGCGAGCGGCGTCAAGCACGAAATTCCCGTACCGGCCGATTACCGGGATGCGGGCAATGGGGCGCTCGCGAATCAGGGATTCCAGTTTCACGAGAATGGCAGCGCGACGGATGTCACCCCACCCGGCGACCGTGCTCAGCATCGACAACGCTACAGCGACCTGCTCAATCCGCCATCAGGAGACGACGCATGACCGGCGCGCCGATCACGACACCGCTTGCACAGAACCAGACATCGACTGCGGCAGTATGCTCACCCTGGTTCGTGGACTTTACCGACGAGAACAGGCCCGTCGAATTTCACCCGCTGCCATGCTCCTACAAGCCGCTGGTGAACGGTGAGGAAGCATTCGGTGCCGTCTACGACGCTATTAATTCAGCAAGATTTAGTGTCGATATCATCTGTTGGGGCTTTCAGCCATCGATGTACTTCAAGCGCGGCGATGGCGGCGCGTCGATGAATATCGGTGATCTGCTCATCACAAAGGGCTTGCAAGGCGTGCGGGTCCGGGTTCTGTGTTGGGCGGATTCCCTTGGTATCGCGCAGATGTCCGAGAATTCGACTCCGGGCCTGACCTGGTGGAGACACTTCTTCACGCAGAACGAGAACAACACGGAGCGGGAATATGACCGCGAGTGGTATCGGCATGCGACAGCCCCGGGTATCGGACCTCAATGGGAGGAAGCGAGGAACAAGTGGGCAGCGGAATTGCGGGCGCGACACACGGCGGGATTGCCGCCACCTGATCCGGCCCACGTCGTTGCCTTGCAGGGGTTCCCGTGCGTGGAAATGGCGACGCGGGATTTCTCGTTGAAGGACCGTTGGGAAATCATGTGGCGGGAATCCCGTTTTCGCGACGACAAAAGCCTCAACGAGGAAGCGGTCACGGTCGGCTTTGGTGGCGAACCGTCACATCACCAGAAAATGGTGATGGTGGACTACGACGCGCCGGAACATGCGGTGGGCTTCGTGATGGGGCACAACACGCTCGACGCCTATTGGGACGACGATAAACATTCGTTTGCACGGATGCATCCGCGCTTTGGACGCAATGGCGCGACGCCTAGGCAGGACATGTCCGCGTGCGTCACTGGTCCGATCCTCGAACATCTGAATGTGAACTTCTGTCGTGCGTGGCAGCACACCACGAAAGTCGACCTGACTACGTCGCGCAAGGCGCTGGCATCGCGGCTCACCGTCCGACAGGACAAGGGCACTCCTGTGATGGCGCAAATCCTGCGCACACAGTCGCAGAAAGCCGAGAATCGCCGGGATATCCGGTCGATGTACAAGCAGGTGACGAACAATACGTCCCGCTTCATGTATATCGAGAACCAGTATTTTCGCTGGCCACCGCTGGTCGATCAGATCAAGGCCGCCGTCAATAAACAACTTGCATGGGGACGGGACACCGGCAGGGATGGGACGCTCTATCTGTTTGTCGTGACCAATTCCAGCGACGATGCGCTGGAAAACGGACAGGTTTCGACGTACCGCATGATGGAGTCGCTTGGGCATGCGGATACGATGCCAAGTGTGACGAAAGCGGAACGCAACGACGCACTGCAACAACAGCAAAGCAGTCTTCAGTCGCAGATAGACGACATCGATAGCAGTGAGCAGACCGTGAGAGTTTACGGAACCGGCACGGCGGCACAGAATGCGCCGTTTTTTGCCAAGAGCGAAGCGCGCAAAAAGGACTTGCAACAGCAATTGGATGCTGTAAACGGCAAGATCGACGCCAATAAGAGTGGGCCAGTGGTTCCGAGCGATATCAACGGACTGAAAACGCTAATCTGCACGTTGGTTGCGCCTGACTCTCCGGCAGGAAACTGGATGAACACCTATGTACATAGCAAGATCATGGTCATCGATGATGTGTTCCTCACGCACGGCTCGGCTAACATCAACACGCGTAGCATGGAGGTCGATAGCGAACTGAACATCTGCCATGAGCACGGTGCCGTGACGAAGACGCTCCGGAAGCGGTTATGGGCTATTCATACGAAGGCCGCACAGTCACAACAGGCTGGAGTGGCCTCGGACTCAGGCAATAATATTATTTATTCGAATTCCATTGGAGACAATATGGAAAAAGCATATTCTGCCTGGAAGCAGTTGATGGATAAAAACAAAAGTCTGAAAAATTCGAAAAAGCAATCACCTGTTGCATCGCTAGTCGGATTTCTCACTGCTACAACAAAGCGAAGCACGCTCGATTGACTATGCGCAAAACGCTCATTGTGCTGTCAGTTGTGAGTCTGTTGTCGGCCTGTTCGAAGAACGAGAACGCAATGAACCCGTTGCCCGATGTTAGCGCCGTGCGCCTGAAGCTCGCCTTCACGTGTGCCCGGGAAGTGGACCATTTGCCGCCTGTCGATCCTGAAGCGGACAAGCTTTTCCAGTATGGCCGCTTCCTTGAAAAAAAGGCCGGACCGAAGGACTTCAACGATGTTGCGCGTTACTATCGGATAGCGGCAGCGTATGGGCACTACAAGGCGAACCACAATCTGCAAATCCTGATCTCGTCAGGAGCCGCGTCGTCGCCCAATCCCCAAAAAGAAAGTGTCGATCTTGCCGAGCAACTCATCAAAGCGGGAGTTCCGAGCGGCTATTACGATATCGGTCATTACCTGCTGAATGGCTATGGCCTCCAGCGCGATGATGATGCAGCCCGACGGTACATTCGCAAGGCGGCGGACCTCGGAAATGCCGATGCTCAGTATTACGTCGGGAACTTGCTTGATCCTGCCGATATGGCACCGGAAATTGCACGTCAAATGTTTCAGTGTGCGGCTGATCAAGGTCATGCCGAATCGGCAAATTATCTTGGCATCAGTCTACAGAATGACAGCAAATATGCCGAAGCGCAAAGTGCGTATCAAAGAGGCGTTGAGGCCGGAAGTGCTGAAAGTGCTTTGTCACTTGAGGCTGGATTTGCAACCGAATCTGTCTCGGATCGGGTAGCTTATCTCGGAGTAAAGCGGGACATGGAGCGATCTCATCGTTACGAATTAATCGGGCAGTTTATTCATCGTAACGACGGTCGCAACCCGAAGGTTCCCGATATCGACAAGATTGTGCCGTTGCCGCCGGCGAAACTCCCACCGTGGGACGGTACGTTCCAGTGGCAAAAAGAGCAGGATGCTGCAGCACTGCCGCAGAAGCCGTCCGATGAACTCATCGATCAACTGGCAAAGGCAAAGCAACTTGATCCGGCTACGGGCCTCCCGCTATCGGGGTTGTCGAACAAGACATCACAGGCCGACGAACCCTCGAAGGTCGCATCCCGTGTACCGCTCGGCACTCTCGCAAGCGCAGGCGATATCTGCCCCGAAGATGGTGTTTGGCACGCGAAGCTCGAAGCGGGCCAGATGGGTGATTCGCAGCGGCGTTTCTTAAAGGGCGATACGTTACCGTCGCTGGTCGTACATCAACCGCGCACGCTTGCATTCCTTGACCGCATGATGGGCACGCGTCAGCAGGTAGCGAAGGTGGCCTGGGAACTGGTCGCGTACATCGATGAGACGTGATTCTGATAATAGGCAGATAGATGGCAAAGCGATATCTAATCCTCGACGGCGATCACACGACAGTATCTGGAACGGTTCAAGCGCAGCCGACGACGCTGTCATTTAGTGGTCGGCACGTCGTACACGAAGGCGATGACGTAGCGTGTCCGGCCTGTAATTCGACCGGCAAGATTAAATGCGATGGCGCGCGTCTCACGATGCCGGGTCCGGGCGGACGCCCAACGGCGCTGAGCGACGATCTGTGCATCTGCAAATGCGATCCACCGCCGAAGCTCGTCGCCTCGCAGCAGGCAATGTCCGTCGATGTGTGATGTCTGGTGGTCGCAGGCGCACGGATCACCGCCTGCCATTTATGACAGGCGCCTGCTCGTCGCTACGTTGAACCGCCTTCTCGCAAAGGATGAATCGGAATATCCCCATTGTGGGATGACATGGCGATTCGATATATGAATGAATCCACTGAACAAAAATCTGGAGCTAATCGGCTAGGATTGATAGCTCTGGGAGGACTGTTGTTACTGCCAGGCTTGCCGTGTTGGTACTTACTGGCAAGCGCCCTTAGGCCGCTGGCACCATTTGCCGATTGGCCCAAGGAGCTTGCCATTGCTGGAATCGTCGTCCCCTTACTCTTCGTTGTGTGCTGGAAGTACGATGCTGGACGTAAAAGCGAGATCGGCTACCTCGTGTTTGGCTGGCTTATTACCGGCGTTGTGCTTGGGAAGTTGCTTCTTTTGATGGTTAGCCTAGCCCCGCGTGGTTGATCTGTGACGTCCCGTTCTTGGCGCAATTAGCCATGTTCACTGCGAGGATATGAGCTGGACTTCGGATACGCATACGACCAAGATGAGAAGAGTTCAGGTTTCGTTAAGGCGTAGTCGCCACCGGATCGGCCCCGCAATGCGCCGAAGCAGAAAACAAGACGTGGTACGCGGTCAGCATCGCCGACGAGAATAACGCACAGATCGATGGTTGGGCATGCGATCACGGACATCCGCTCGTCGAACTTAAAAGCCCGTGGGACTGGCCGGGTTTCGACGTCGCGAATCTCGACGCGTCGGTGTCGGTCATGTTCGAACGTGCGTTATATATCGCAGATAACGGCACGCCCGACGAGATTGCACGTTTCGAAGATTCATTCGACACAGCGCGCTCCGATGAAACCATCAAGAAACTTGAGGATGCAATAGATGATCAGGGACTGAAGGACGGAAAGATCACGGCACACGAACTGCAATTGGCGCTCGGCAAGCCATGGTTGGCGGATCGCATCGTTCATCTGATCGTGCGGTATGAAACCGAGTGGGGCGGCGACATAAGCAAGTGGGATGCACTCGACTCGCATATGCATGCGGGGTTGCCTGTGTGGCAAGCGGAGAAAAAGCGGATTGAAGAGCTCAGGTTCTGGTCGGGCACGGCCGGCTTAACGCCAGCGAGCGCGAACGTCCATCATATACATCCGGTCGGACTGGTCGGCAATTTTTATCGCTACGGTTTCCAGTTTACGTTGCCGATGTTGCAGCACATCTTCCCAAGTGCAAACGTTGCGACATTGCAAGCTGCCATCACGGAACTGAACGCCAATATCAATTTATTCAAGCTCGACAAACCACTCAGACGTGAGCACTTCTTCGCGCAAATCCGGCGCGAGGCGGGCCCATCTTTGGCTGTTCATGATGGCGAAAGCCTGAACTATCCGCCTGACAGGTTGCGGCAAAAATTCTCGTATTTCCAGCAACATACCGACGAATCCGAATCGTACGGGCGCACTTCCCAGCATCCTGCCAATGAACAGGCCATCGCCAATCGTGCGTATGCGAATAGAAATGGCAACGGAGACATTGCGAGCGGGAATGGATGGAAATACCGTGGGAGAGGCTTGATCCAGATTACAGGCCGAACACAGTACCAAA
This sequence comes from Paraburkholderia fungorum, assembly GCF_902833645.1. Classification (GTDB taxonomy): domain Bacteria; phylum Pseudomonadota; class Gammaproteobacteria; order Burkholderiales; family Burkholderiaceae; genus Paraburkholderia; species Paraburkholderia fungorum. The sequence continues at coordinate 64,528 of NZ_CADFGE010000020.1, read as the reverse complement.
AATTTTCCGAATGGCACCAGCACAACTCGGGGGGCTGGCCCAGCGAGGCGAATCTGGACTTTCTGGTCGACTATGCGCTTGTTGGCGAGGTCAAGTATGCAGTGAGATCCGCAGCGGCATATTGGATCAACAACAGGATGTACGAAACGGCCGATCACGGGGCGACCGAGGACGACGTCGACAACATCACCCGAGCGATCAATCCCGGGCTTTTTGCGCATCATCCTGGCCACCCGATCAGCCAGGAGAACATGAACGACATAGTTGACCGGCGGAACAATTTCGCCTCGATTCATAACTGGGAGGGATTGAAGTGATACGTATGGCAGGATTTTTCATGGTTGTTGTGTTGTCGCTCGTCAAATATGACGTGGCGAATGCGCAGACTCAGTCGTCGCAGGATGAACAGACGCTTTGCAGCGAAGGCGAGGAGGTTTATTTTAGTTGTCCGCTGGAGAACGGGAAGACCGTTTCCGTTTGCGCAAAGAACAACACCGCCCCTAATCGGGGCTACGTGCAATACCGATACGGTAGCAAGGACGATGCTTTCGCATTCCCTTCTGAAAATACCTCGCCGTCCAAGACGATCAAGATCACCGACGTCTCCGAAGGAAGCATTCGCGGCCTGCATTTGAAGTTCTCGAAGGAGCCGTACACTTATGTCGTGTCCTCGATCTCGCCGGGCGAGGTCTATGTATCGAAAAATGGGAAGATAATTTTCGATCAGCAATGCCAAGCTTCAAGATACAAAAGCTTTTCGAATAAGATTTTCGACGGGGTCAATGAAGCGCCTGTGACGAAAGTTGATATGCACTAAATGCTGTTCGCGAGTCTACTAACCCCGCGGACTACCCCGCCATTCAGTTAGCAACAAGGCGATGGGTCTCCTCTATTGGCGGATGTAATTTCTCGTGGCATGACGATTTATTTGGCAAAGCACGACGCTGAAGTCGAAGAGTATTTCGCTGACATCCAGCCGAGTGAAGAAAGTGTATTGAAGCACGGCTAGCTGAGCCTGCGCTCGCGCGGTAGCAGCCTCAGCGAAGCATCGTCATTGCCGTGGAAGTCGTCGGCTATCAGATTCGGCGCAGTACGCATTTTTACGCTCGCAGATTTTGAATGCACGGCAATATAGACTGTAAGGTGCCGGCGATCTCGTCAATTATTGCCGTATCGCACTTGCTTACGTGGATTCGTTCAACGCCTTGCCGGAAGTCGCCGCTTTGCTCGAACAGGTGAAGTCGAAGGTCTTGACTTTTGACGATCTCATGAAGAACTTTCCGCGGAATGTCCCGACGGTTGATGTCGGGCATTCGCGATCTGCTTACCATTCAAGTCGAGCGAAACACCAGAGACAACAAGAATGAAGTCCAAAACTGAAGCAGCGGTCAACTCCATGATCCGCCGCCTGATTGTCGGGTTATTGTCCGTATTGCCACTCACTGCCTGCCTGGAAAGGCCCATGAATCTCGATGTCGCCGTTTACAACTACTGGCCTCGTGCGATTTACGATGTTGCCGTCAACGGTCAATACGCAGGCGGTGCGTTCATGGCGTATGAACCGGGCAACGCCGGCGGAAAAATTGTTTGCTGTGTGAAAGTCAAACCGGGCCCGATATCAATCGAATATTCGCTGGGAGGCCGGCAAGGCGCTCCAAGATTGGGCGAAAGAATTCACGCGACTGCCGTGCTACAGGAATTGCCGGGCGACTCCAAAGTCCTCACCGTTCATGTGTACCCGAACGCAACGGCAATTGCTGAGGCATCCAAGGAATATGTTGACGAACGACCGGAGCCGGAGGGAAAGAAGCAGTGAGTTCGCTTCCCCAACCGCCTTCGTTGATGCAGACCATAGCGGCCACGACGCGTGACGTTCCAAAAACGCCTCCAGCGGCGAAACAAGATTGTTCCGACATGGTTCACCTCGCGTTCTTCTTTGACGGGACTGGAAACAACCGGGACGCTGACGCGGCAGGACAACGATGGAGCAATGTCGCAAGATTGTTCGACGCTTCGATGAATGCCCCGGGCAAAGGAATTTATAGCTTCTACGTCAGCGGCGTCGGCAACCGTTCAACGGCGAAGCGTCTTGGGTCGACAAACCCGATGTTTGGTTTGAGGACCCCGTCTTGGGCGGCGCGTTTGGCGCGGGAGGCGATCGCCGATTGAGTGATGGCGAGGACCGTATGAATCAGGCGGTCGTCGGCCCAAAATCGTTGAACGACAGCTCCGTTAAGCATGCGATGTGGGGGACGATCGATATCGAGGCGCCGGCTTATGCCGAGGCATTGAAGACCCATCGCGATTTAGTTCGAAGGTCGTGACGTCGCCCACGAGGGCGATGAGGTGCAATGTCCCACATGCAACACGACGGGCAAGATCAAATGCGATGGTCTGCGTCAGGTGATGACCGCGCCCGATGGTCGGCACGCTGCTTTAAGCGACGATCTTTGCATCTGCAAGTGCGATCCGTTGCCGAAGCTCGTTGCTTCGCAGCAGTCGATGTCGATCGACGCCTGATGTTCCATTCCCACCATAACCAGTAACGACATTCCGTCTCTATGGCAATTGGTGATGATCGTATTGCGAGGATTCGCGCCTGTCTCGCAGCGAAGGCATTTACCTTGCTTGAGAAGGAGTGGTGCGGCGTATGGAGCCAGGACGGGTTTCGCTGTGCCCACTAGCATATTTCATCCCAGTCTGAGGCCAGTCTGGTAGGTCGCCTGCACGCTAAGTACCTGCCCCGGTCCGACACGCCATCCAGCCGCCCCACCATCACTCCGTCGCAATAGCACTCCCACCCAGATACGCGGCGCGAACCCGGCTATCCTGCGCCAGTTCCCTGGCGGGGCCGGCTAGTGCGATCCGACCGCTTTCCAGCACGTAGGCCCGATGCGCGATACGCAGGGCCTGACGCGCATTCTGCTCGACCAGAAGAATCGAGGTGCCTTCGTTGCAGATATTCGCAATCATGCCGAAGATCACCCGGACCAGCTTCGGCGCCAAACCCATGGACGGCTCGTCCAGCAGAACGACGCGAGGCCGCAGCATCAGCGCCCGAGCGATGGCCAGCATCTGCTGTTCGCCGCCGCTAAGCGTCCCCGCCAACTGGCTGCGCCGTTCGCCGAGCCGCGAGAAAGTCTGATAGACCTCGGCCATGCGCTGTTCCAGCAACGCGCCGTCGGCCCGGATCAGATAACCGCCGAGCCGCAGATTTTCCTCGACCGTCAACGCTCCGAACATGCGGCGGCCTTCCGGCACATGGCCGAGACCCCGCGCCACGATCTGGTGGGCCCGCAGTCCGGTGAGCGGCTCTCCGGCCATCGCGATCTGTCCCGCACGCGGGCGAAGCAGGCCGGAAATAGTGCGCAGCGTCGTGGTCTTGCCCGCGCCGTTGCTGCCCAGCAAGGCCACGATCTCACCTTCCGCGACATCGAGCGATATGCCGTGCAGAACTTCGACATTCCCATAGCTCACATGCAGATCGCGGATTTCTAGGAGTCCCACAGCGATTTCTCCCCAGCGGCATCGTCGGCCGTTTCTTCTGCTGTACCGAGATAGGCATCGATCACACGTGGGTCGGCCTGGATCTCGGCCGGCGAACCTTCGGCGATGATCACGCCATGATCCATGACGATGATCCGGTCCGACACGCCCATCACCAGCATCATGTCGTGTTCGATCAGCAACACCGTCACGCCCAGATCCCGGATACGCCGGATCAATTCCATCAGCGCATGCTTCTCGGTCGGATTCATCCCGGCAGCCGGTTCGTCCAACAGCAGGAGATACGGGTTGCTGGCGAGCGCGCGAGCAATCTCCAGCAGGCGTTGGTCGCCATAAGGCAGATCGGCCGCGCGTTCGCCTGCCCGGGCACTGAGGCCGACGAAGCTGAGCCAGCCGAGGCCCTCTGCCGCGTGATCGGCCGCTTCGGTGCGAGCGGAAGGGAGCGCAAGCAACTCGGCGATCAACGAGGTGTGAAGCCGGTGGTCCATGCCGATCAGCACGTTTTCGAACGCCGTCATATTGGCGAACAGACGGATGCCCTGGAAAGTGCGCGCCACGCCGCGATGAACGATGCGATGCGGTGCTCCGCCAGCCAGCGACGCGCCGCGCCAGAGAACCTGGCCGCCGCTCAGACGGGTCACGCCGGTGAGGCAATTGAACACCGTGGTCTTGCCGGCGCCGTTCGGGCCGATCAGGCTGAGAATCTCGCCGCCGCGCACCGTGAAGCTGACGCCGCCGACGGCCCGCACCCCGCCAAAGCTGCGCTGCATGTCGCGCACATCGAGCAGGATTTCATCGGCGACGATCTCCCGGTGCGCAGGCTTCGCTACGCCGTCACCTTCACGTGGCGGCGCCACCCGGCGCAGCGGCGCCGGCCACAGGCCTTGCGGCCGGAGCAGCATCAGAATCACCAGCCCGATCGCGAAGCCGAAAATGCGCCACAGGTTGAGGAAACGCAGTACCTCGGGCAGCCCGGCAACAATGATGGCGCCGAGTATCACGCCAGGAATACTGCCTCGGCCGCCCAGCACCACAATGATGAGGATCGTGACGGACTGCAGATAGGTGAAGCCGGTCGGGTCGATCGTCCCGAAGCGCGCAGCAAACAGGCTGCCGCCAAAACCGCCGATCAACGCGCCCATCACGTAAGCAAGCAGTTTGACTCGCAGCGTCGGTACGCCCACGGCTTCGGCCGCCGACTCGTCCTCGCGGATGCTGGTCCAGGCGCGGCCGAGCCGTGACTGACCGAGCCGGATCGCGAACACGAGCACTATCAGGAAGAACGCAATGCCTAGTTCGTACACCGCGCGGGGCGAGCTGATTTCGTAACCGAACAGGCTGGGACTATCGATACCGTAGATACCGTTCGGGCCGCCCGTAATCCGCAGATTGGTGGCAACGATACGCGTGATCTCGCCGAACCCGAGCGTGACGATCGCCAGGTAGTCGCTGCGCAGACGCAAAGTGGGGTAGCCGATGACGATGCCGGAAACACCGGCGAACGCGAGGCTGAACGGCAGCGTTTCCCAGAACGAGAAGTGCAGCAGTGTTTCCAGCAGCGCCGTCGTATACGCACCGATGGCGAAGAAGGCCGCATAGCCCAGATCCAGCAGCCCCGCATATCCGACAACGATATTCAGCCCGAGCCCGAGGATCGAATAGGTGGCGATGGTCAGGCCGACGTCGACGATATAGCTGCTGGCGACCGCCGGCAACGCCACGGCGGCGAGCAGAAGAGCGCCACCTGCCGCCGGGCGGCGCCAACGCGCTGAGGCTGACGTCGCGCCCATGGCCTACATTCTCTCGACGACGCGTTCGCCGAACAAGCCCGTCGGCTTGATCACGAGCACACCGATCAGTACACCGAACACCAGCACATCGGTCCACTGCGACGAAACATAGCCGGCGCCGAATGCTTCGAGCAGGCCGATCAGAATGCCGCCGGCCATCGCGCCCGGAATGTTGCCGATGCCGCCGAGAACGGCGGCGGTGAATGCACGCAAGCCCAGCACGAAGCCCATGAAGAAATTGATCTGCGTGTAGTAGAGCCCTTCCATGACGCCGGCGACGGCGGCCAATACCGAACCAAGCAGAAAGGTCAGCTGGATCAGCCGCTCGACATTGACGCCCATCAGACGCGCCGCGTCCTGATCGATCGCCAGCGCGCGCATGGCCGTGCCGAGGAAGGTGTGATGGACGAAGAAGTAAAGCGCTAGCATCAGCGCGAGGCTCGCCACGATGATGCCGATCTGCGTGAAGCTGACTCGCACGCCGAGCAGGTCGAGTCCTGCCTGGCTGAGCACATGCGGGTAGGTGTCGAAGCCGGCGCCATAGAGCAGCAGCACGCCGTTCTCCAGCGCGAGCGAAACGCCGAGCGCGGTGATCAGGATCGACAACCGCGGCGCGCGCAACAGCGGCTGATATGCGAGGCGCTCGATGGCAAGACCCAGGGCGCCGGTGACGGCCATCGAAGCAACGAGCGCAATCAGCAGCGCGAGAGCAAGCGGCAGGTGCACCGCGGCGAGCGCCGTCAAAGCGGTCCAGCCGACGAACGCACCGACCATGAACAGGTCGCCGTGAGCGAAGTTGATCAGCCGGATAATCCCGTAGACCATCGTGTAGCCGAGGGCGACGAGGGCATAGAAAGAGCCCGTCGTCAGCCCTTCGATGACGAACTGGAAGAAGGTGCTCATGGCGTGGCCCGTTGCGCGCCGGGCCTACTTCATCGCCACCCAGTGTCCGCCGGAATCGAGCCGCTGATACGGCGTGAAATTACCGCCGCGCACGGTGATGACGATATACACCGCGTTGCTGCGATCACCTTTGGCGTTGAAGCTGATGGCTCCCGTCACGCCTTGATAGCCCGAGATTTTGTGCAGGGCAGCAGTGATCGCCGCGGGCGTCGTCGATTTCGCGTTCGCGATCGCTTTTGCCGTGACGCCGACGGCATCGTATTCGTAGACGGAATAGGGGCCGGGGCCTTGCCCGTAAGCCTTCGTATAGTCGTCGACGTAGGCGTGCGCGGCGCTCAGGAATTGCGCCAGCGGCGCCGTGGTGATGAGCATGTCGTCGGCGGCGGGGCCGGCTGTTTTCATCAGCGTGGGGTCGTTGGTGGCGTCGCCGCCCATCAGCGTCATTTTCATGCCTAGTTGCCGCGCTTCCTTCACCAGCAAGCCCGCTTCGGCGAAATAGCCGGTGTAATAGATGACGTCTGGCTTCAGTGCCGCAACGTGGGTCAGCGTCGGCGAATAGTCCATCTGGCCGGGCGTGATCGCGTCGTCGTAGACCACATCGACGCCGTCCTTCTTCAATGCGTCCACCGTGTTATCGGCGAGACCTTTGGAATAGGTCGTGTTGTCGTTGATGACCGCCGCCCGTTTTGCATGCAGGAAGTTTTTCATGAAGTTGGCGGCAAACGGGCCTTGCTCGTCATCACGGCCGATCGTGCGGAACACGTTGTCGTAACCCATCTCGGTCAGCTTGGGATTGGTCGACGCGTCCAGCACGTAAGGAATGCCGGCGCGGTGAAAGGTTGTCAATTCCGGCAGCGCGGCGCTGGAGCAGTAACCGCCGGCCACCGCCACGACGCCCGCATCGACTAGCTTTTGTGCTGCCTGTACTGCTGTCTGCGCATCGCAGGCGTCGTCTTCCGGCACCAGTTCGATCTGCTTGCCGAGCACGCCGCCGGCCGCATTGATTCTGGCGGCGGCGAGTTTGGCGCCGTTGACGATGTCCTGGCCCGCGTTGGCGCTACTGCCCGACAGCGGCACCGGCACGCCGATCTTGATCGTGGCGCCCTCGCTGCGCGCCGAACCGGGCAGGGCGCCGGCGAGCACGGCGAGCGCGGCCATGGCCCCGATTGTTGTGCGCCGCAAAACGCTCGCAGCACAGACGGCGCCATTCTTCTGAGCAATCATGTTAGTGACTCCTTATCGTGAAAGGGATCAGAGCGATCCGCCACGCGGATAGACCGGTGACATCAGAAAACGGACGAAAACGTGCGTTCGCATGCCATGCGTGGCCCGCCAGCCCGCCGGACTGGCCGTCAGGCTTATCGGGGCGCCGTTACGAAAGTGCTCCTTTCATGATAGGTCTCGCTGCCGAATGAACGGGCTAGGGTATCCGCGTATAAACCTCCATCCAACGCGTGCGCGGCGCTATATTTGAACGATCGGGATGGGAGTCGCGCATGAAAAGCGTCATTCTTGGCGGCGGGATCGCAGGGGTTACAGCCGCCTGGTATCTCGCGAAAGAGGGCCGCGAGGTGACGGTAATCGATCGCCGGCCGGGCGTTGCGCTTGAGACCAGTTTCGCCAACGCCGGGCTGGTTGCGCCGGGCCACTCGTATACGTGGGCGTCCCCTCGTGCACCGAAAATCCTGCTGAAGTCGCTCTTCGTCGACGGGCAGGCGTTGCGGCTCAAGCTTAATGCGGACCCGCACATGTGGGTCTGGTGCCTCCAGTTCCTGCGAAACTGCACCGCGGAACGCTCCCGCCGGAACACGACGCGCAAGGTCGCGCTTTGCCGCTACGCACAGATGCAATTGCAACAGTTGACGGCCGCCGAGCATCTGCAATACGACCGCCTTAGCCGCGGCCTGTTGTATCTCTATCGCGACGAAGCATCGTTTGAGCGAGGCACACGGAACATGTCGATCCTCAAGGACAACGGTCTGCCGCTCGACACGCTCGATACGGCCCAGGTTGTCGCACGGGAACCCGCGCTTGACGGGGCGCGTGCCAGGATTGCCGGGGCAATCTACTGCCCCACCGACGAAAGCGGCGACGCGCACCTGTTCACCCGCGCGTTGAAAGCGGCGTGCGAGCGCCTCGGTGTGCGTTTCGAGTTCGACACGCCGATCAGCGCAATCGAGGCTTCGGGCGACCGGGTAGTTGGCGTGCGAACGCCACGGGGACTCGTGGGCGGTGACGAGTTCGTGCTGGCGCTCGGTTCCTGGTCGCCCATCGTTGCGCGTCCCTTGGGCTATCGGCTACCGGTGTATCCGATAAAGGGCTACTCGGCCACCTTCCCGGTTCGACCGGGTCACCGACCGCCGGACCTTGGCGGTGTCGATGAGAACAATCTCGTGGCGTGGGCGCGTTTTGGCGAGCGGCTGCGTTTTACCGCAACCGCGGAATTCGCCGGTTATGACACCCGCCATACACCCGCAGACTTCACGACCATGCTGCAGGTAGCACGCGAACTGTTTCCCGACGGCGCCGACTATGACAGCCCGTCCTACTGGGCCGGTTTGCGGCCGATGACGCCGGAGGGGACGCCCCTGATCGGCCGCACGCATCACAGGAACCTGTACCTGAACACCGGGCACGGACACATGGGATGGACCATGTCGTGCGGCACCGCGAAACTGCTGGCCGACGTCATGGCCGGTCGCCAGCCCGAGATCGACATGACAGGGATGACACTGAAATGAGCATGAATGCACCGCACGACGACGCGTATGCAAAACTCGACTTCGTGCTGGACGACGGCATCTGCCGGCGTGCCGCCATTGGTCTCGTGGTGCTCGCGACCGACCATACGATCGAGCACGAATGGCGCAAGCTGCTGACGCAGGATGGCGTGGCGTTCTACGAAAGCCGCGTGTACAACTCGGCGGATATCACGCCTGAACGGTTGATGGAAATGGAATCCCGTATTGCCGCGGCGGTGGCGCTGATTCGTCCCGGCGAGCGGATCGACGTCGTGGCGTTTGGCTGCACGTCGGCATCGATGGTGATCGGCGAGGAGACGGTGTTCGAGCGCATCCACGAAGCGCGTCCCGGCGTCGCCTGCACCACGCCGATCACCGCGGCGCTCACGGCCCTGCGTGCGCTCGGTGCGCGGCGCGTCGCATTGTTGACGCCCTATGTGCGTGCGATCAACAACACGATGCGCGACTACATCGAAGCGCGCGGTGTCGGCGTCACACGTATGGCCTCGTTCGAGCATGCGAACGACAACGAAGTGGCGCGAATCGACGCCGCGTCTTTAGAAGCCGCCGTCGGGCATCTCGCACAGAGCGCTGACGTGGACGCTGTTTTCGTATCCTGCACGAGTCTGCGGATTGCCGGGCTCATTCCAGAACTCGAGGCAAGGTTCGGCAAGCCCGTGATATCGAGCAACTTCGCGATGGCGTGGCATGCGTTGCGCCTCGCAGGCGTGGAGGATTGCGAACCTCGATTGGGTCGTTTGTTCGCGCTGTGATGGTCGAATATCGGTCACGGCGAATCGCACCCGACGCAGATGATCCCGCCCCGAAACGGGCCGCAGAGGCGGGAAAGAAGCGGGGAAAGAAGCGGGAAAGAAGCGGGGCATAATACGAGGATTCCTGGTCGGAATGATGGAGGTTGATATGGCTGCGTTTGCTATTGACGGCGTGCGGATTAACCCTGCAACTGATCGTGTCACGCACGTGCGCTGGTCGCTCATCGACCAGAGGACGCACGACCGCCTGTCTCCAACTTCGATCGTCGAGGTGGCGGAGGTGGTCAAGGCGATCCGCGCGGGAGACGTAGGCTGGTCCCTCTTTACCCTCGGCGGCGTGAGATTTCTGGGGCCGAAAATAAAGATCGTTCCGCACACCAATGGCCCTGATGGCATCGACACGGAGGAGCCTGACGGCAGTGTCGAAAAGTCCATCGACGATCTTCCGCACGTTTGACGAAGCAACCAGCAGGGCCGTGGGCATTCGGCTTTCATGCTGCGGCACCTGAATAAGCTTCCTTCAGATTCCGGATGGAGAGTGTCATGTGGGACAAGATCGAGCACAACGGATATGAGGTCTGGGTCCTGCCGATTCCGGCTTACGGGCCGCCGGCGCCAGACACCTTGTGGCATTACTCGGCGTACATCTGTCGGCACGGTGCCCAGGCCCACTTAGCCGGGCAGAGCATTCGCTTCGAGGAATTGGCCGCCACGTTTCCCAGCGAAGAAGCGGCTCGCGAAGCCGGCTATGTTGAAGGCAGGCGGCGCGTTGATCGGATTCACGAGGACGGTTAAGAACTGGTCTGCCGCCGGTCGCCAAACTGTCGACCCTTATCTGCGCCGGTTGCATTGAAACGTGGATATCAGGCGGCCCGGCGGGCGTCAGGGTAAAAACAAAATAAATAAACTTGCTCTAAACTAGCTGCCGCCCCAGCCAGCCTAGTAGAGAGCAAGCAACCCATGCCCCGACCTCCGGCCGATTCCGTCGGCGACGCCAGTTTCAGTTTGCCAAAACATCCTCCGTTTCAGCGCTTCTGGTGTACCCGTATCCTCTCGTCGCTGTCGTTCCAGATGCTCGCCGTCGCAATGGGCTGGCATATCTACGCGCTAACGCATAGCGCCTTCGCACTGGGCCTCGTCGGCCTCGCTCAATTCCTGCCGATGTTCGCGCTGACGCTCGTGGTCGGCCATGTTGCCGATCGCTATGACCGTCGCCGGATCGCCGCCATCTGTCAAAGCCTTGAAAGCGTCGCTGCCTTGTTGTTCGCCGTCGGCACCTTCGGCGGCTGGATCAGCGCGCCGGTTATCTATGTACTGGCCGCATGCGTGGGTGCGGCTCGCGCCTTCGAGTCCCCCGCGGTCGCTTCGCTGTTGCCGGGCGTCGTGCCGCGCGCGCAATTGCCCAAAGCGACCGCATGGGCCACTTCCGCCAATCAGTCCGCGCAGATCGCGGGTCCGGCATTGGGCGGTCTGCTTTACGGCATCGGCCCCGGTGCGGCTTACCTCGCATGCACGCTGTCGTTCGCGGCCGCCGCTGTCTCGGTGTGGGCCATCCCGTTGCAGGCGAAGTTGGCAAGCCGCGCGCCGGTGACGCTCGAGTCGGTGTTCTCAGGTATCGCTTTTATTCGCAAAGAACCCGTGATCCTCGGCGCACTGTCGCTCGATCTGTTCGCGGTCCTGTTCGGCGGCGCGACGGCGCTGTTGCCGGTCTTCGCACGCGACATCCTGCATACCGGACCGCTCGGTCTCGGCCTGTTGCGCTCGGGCACCGCGATCGGCGCGCTCGCGGGCACCATCTGGCTCGCACATTTCCCGCTGCGCAACCGGCCCGGCGCTGCGATGTTCGGCGGCGTGATTGCGTTTGGCGCCGCCACGATCGTGTTCGGTCTGTCGCATCAGTTCTTCCTGTCATTCTTCGCGCTGATGGTGCTGGGTGCGTCGGACACGATCAGCGTCGTGGTGCGCCTCTCGCTCGTGCAACTGCGTACGCCTGACGAAATGCTGGGCCGTGTCAGCGCGGTCAATTCGCTTTTCATTGGGACGTCGAATCAACTTGGCGAATTCGAATCGGGTGTGACGGCGGGGTGGTGGGGTGCGCAGCCGGCCGTTCTGGTAGGCGGCATCGCAACGATCGCCGTCGCCTTGTTGTGGATGCGATTCTTTCCGGAACTCAAGCGAACCCGCTCGCTTGAACGGGAGGAGGGGTTGGTGCCGAGCCATTGATAGAGGTGCACAGCGTCTCGCTTTCAACGGGACGCCGTTTCATCTTCTCGATTTTTGAAAGTCGGGTTTCCGATTTCACCGGGTTCTCTTTAAAGATGGAAGCCGGTAACTTTGAACGTGCAAGCTGCGGGCTGATCCGCGAGACAGGAGCCGTTCAATGAACTACACACACTCGTACCCGAGCGACATCGCTTTCACGCCAACGGTGAAGGCGATCCAGGCACGCCATGGTTCGCGTGATGCGTATGCGCGCATGGAAAGCGAACGCGGCTGGGAAACGCGCATTACGCCGGATGTCGCAGGCTTTATCGAGCAACAGACGAGCGTATTCTTTGCCACCGCGAATGAAGAAGGGCAGCCCTATATTCAGCATCGCGGCGGCCCTGCGGGTTTTCTGCGCGTACTCGACGACCACACAATCGCGTTCGCCGATTTCGCCGGCAATCGCCAGTACATTACGCTCGGCAATCTTGCCGACAACCCGAAGGCGTATCTCTTCCTGATCGACTATGCACGCCGGCGCCGCATCAAGCTGTGGGGCAACGCGCGCGCGGTCGAAGACGATCCGGAGCTGCTGGCCAGACTGATGCCACAGGGCTATAAAGCGCGCGGCGAGCGGGTGATCGTGATGACCGTCAGCGCGTGGGATATGAACTGTCCGCAACATATTCCGCAGCGGTTCGAGGCCGCAGACGTGGCTGCCGCGCTGGCGGAGAGGGACCGGCGCATCGAGACGCTGGAAGCGGAAATCGCGCGATTACGGGCGGCATCGGGCACGTGATTCGAGCTTAGGCGGCGCTCACCCGCAACGCCGTCCATCGCACCGTGGCGAGAATCGATGCCACGACGATCAAGGCGCCGCCGATCCACGCTGCCGTCGAAATCCGTTCACCTAGCCAGAGGCACGCGAACAGCGCACCGAACGCGGGTTCGCTGCCCATTAGCAAGGACACGCGCGTCGGGCTGCTGCGTTTGATCGCGAAGTTTTGCGCGAAGAACGCGAACAGTGTGCACGCTATCACCAGATAGCCGATGTAGCCCCAGAACATCGCATGCCCGGCGAGCGACGGCACCGGTTGCCACTGTTGCGGCGCGAACAGCAGCGCAACCGCCGCGCTGCCGAACGCTACCACGCCCGACTGAACCGCCGTCACAGACAAAGGCGGTAACGCCGAGTCGCGCATCACGCGCTTGGTCACGCACACATTCAGCGCGCGCAGCAGCGCGGCGAGCAGAATCAGCGCGTCGCCGGGATTGAAACTCAATGCCCCGTCCCCCGCCAGCAACCAGGCACCGAGCAGCGACAGCGCGACCGCCCCCCATTCGATGCGGCTCGGCGTGCGCTTGAGCATCCACCATTCGACGAGCGGTGTCAGCACCACGCACAGGCTGATCAGAAACGCCGCATTGGCCGCGCGCGTGAGCAGAATGCCGAAGGTCTCGCACAGAAAGATGCCGAGCAGCAGGGCGCCCGCGCTCAGCACGCCGCGCAGCGTGCGGGCATCGGCAGCGCGTAAATGACGCAAGGTGGGCGACAGGATCACGAAAGTGATGCCGAAGCGCATCGCCAGCAAGCCCAGCACCGGGTAGAACACCAGGGCGCTTTTGACGACCCCGTAACTGGTCCCCCAGACCACCGCGACCGCGAGCAGCATCAGATCGGAGAGCAGAAGCAGACGTTCTTGTTTCGACATGGCGGACCTCGGACAGATGAACGCTTATTGTCGAACTTTGTATAGAAAGCGATAATCGGGTTGTTGTGCATAGCATTTGTGTTGCGAATGCATAAATAGGCTCAAGCCGCGAGCGTCCGACAATGAACCCAACCGACCTTTTCGCTTTGCTGCCGGACATGGCGGTTTTCGCGCGCGTTGTCGATGCCGGCAACTTTTCGGTGGCCGCGCGTCAGCTCGGCAGCACGCCGTCCACGGTCAGCCGCCAGATCAAGCGCCTCGAAGACGCGCTGGCGACACGTCTGCTGGAACGGTCCACGCGCACGGTACGGGTCACCGAATCGGGTGCTCAGGTGGCGCGTTTTTGCCGGGACATGGTGAGCGCGGCATCGGGCGCGGTGGATGCCGCGGGGCAACTGGCCGACCGACCGCAAGGCAAGGTGCGCGTGAGCGCGCCGACCGCGTTTGCGAAGACGGTGATTCACCCGTTGATTCCCGGCTTTCTGCGCACCTATGGCGAAGTCGATCTGCAACTGCTTTTCACCGACCACGATGTCGATCCGCTTGCCGACGACGTCGATCTGGTGATCCGTTTGACCGGGCATCCACCGCAAGGGCTCGCGGGGCGCAGGCTGGGCACGGTGCGCTGGCTGCTGGTTGCATCGCCGGCTTACGTGCGCGAGCGCGGCACGCCGGTGCAACCGCGCGATCTTCTCAAGCACGATTGCATCTATCTGGGCGAAACCGCCGACGACAACCGCTGGCGTTTTCGTCGCGGCACGGAGACGCAAACCGTGGACGTGAAAGGGCGCTACGTTGCCAACCATGCCGGCGCGCGACTGGAGGCCGCGCAGCAGGATTTCGGCATTGCCAATCTGCCTGAGTTTGCGGCCGCCGAGGCACTGCAAAGCGGCGAACTCGTGCAGGTGCTGCCGGACTGGAATCTCGAAGCACGCGCTTACGTAGGGTCGGTGTGGCTGCTATATCCGCCGAACCGTTTCCTGCCGCCGAAGGTGAGAGTGCTGATCGACTACCTCGTCGCGCAATTACACGAAGCTTCATAACACCATTCATAGCGATCGCTACAACAGAGGCGATCAGGAGGAGAACGAACATGAGCTTGCGTGAAACCGGGCCGATCGCGGCGACTGTCTATCGCGGCGAAGCGATCGAGAACACCCATATCGCCCATGTTGCGGTGGTTCAGGCCGACGGCCGTCTGCTGTATTCATTTGGCGACCCATCGCGCATCACGCTGGTGCGCTCCGCGGCAAAGCCCGCCCAGGCTCTCGCGGTGCTGGAAACTGGCGCGCTTGAACGCTTCGGCTTCGACGAAGCCGACCTTGCGCTCATGTGTGCATCGCATAGCAGCGAGCCGCGTCACATCGAACGTGCGCGGCGGATGCTGGCCAAGGCGCAGGTTAGCGAGGCCGACCTGCGTTGCGGCGGGCATCCCCCGTTGTCCGACGCCGTGTATGTCGACTGGTTGAAGCGCGACTTCAAGCCGGATGCGGTGTGCAGCAACTGTTCGGGCAAGCACGCCGGCATGCTGGCCGGCGCGCGTTCGATCGGCGCGGCGATAGCGGGTTATGAACTGCCGGAGCATCCGTTACAGGTGCGCGTGAAGCACACCGTCGCCGAGGTGTGCGACTTACCGGACGACGGGGTGCAATGGTCAATCGACGGTTGCAATCTGCCCACGCCGGCATTTGCCCTTGACCGTCTTGCCCGGCTGTTCGCTAAGCTTGCTGCCGCGGAGGATGAGATATCGGCGTCCGCCGCCGCTTCTGCGGGGACTCCTTCTGCCATTTCGCCACGCACCGTTGCGCTCGCGCGCATCTACCGGGCGATGGCGGCGCATCCGGAGTGGGTGGGCGGCGAGGGGCGCTTCTGTACTACGTTGATGCGGGCATTCGACGGCGCGCTGATCGGCAAGGTCGGCGCCGACGGCAGCTATGCGATCGGCGTGCGGGCTTCGCGGCAGACAGCGCGGCTTGGCGCGGACGGTGCGCTCGGTATCGCGGTGAAAGTGGAGGACGGCAACATCGGCGTGTTGTACGCGACCGTTGCCGAACTGCTTGCGCGGCTCGATATCGGCAGCGCTGAACAGCGTGCGCAATTGAGCGCGTTCCATGCGCCGCCGATGGTCAACACCATGGGCGTCGAAATCGGCCATCTGGCATTTTCGTTCGAGCTCGCAGCGCATGCACGCCGCGAGGCGTGAGGGTCGTGAGGGCTGGGAGGGCTGGGAGGGCCGGGAGGGCGGCGCTGCTTATGCGTCGTCTTTCTTGAAGCGGTTCTGGATGGACACCAGTTGATCGTCGCTGGTGGCCACGATCCACAGACGGGCGCGTTCGACCATCAGACGATTGTGATCCTTTAGCGCGCCCATCGACACGGCGGTTTTCCACGCGACGGGCGCCGCGCGGCTGGTTCTGCCAGACGGTGTGCCGACCAGTAGCGCGTAGGGTCCGAGGGGCAGCGAGACAAACGGCATGGCTGGCTTGACGCGTATGCGCCAGTCGATGAAAGGTGTGTCGCTGAAGAGAAGCGGGGTGGGCAGGCCATGCAGCACGGTGAAGTCGTAGAGTGCGAGTTGGTCGCGCATGGGGCCATAGACCTTTCGAATATCGCTGACTACCGCCGCGCGGATTTCGTCGTCGAACATGGCTTCCTGGGTGTAGTGGTCGACTGCTTGCAGCGCGTCGTGCTGATAGGCGCTGAAGATGGCCAGGTCGACGCAATCGTGAACGGCGCGTTGGACTTCCGCGGCGGAGCCGGCCTCTTCGGGTTTGCCGAGTTGCGCTGCGCGGAGGAAGCGGGCGAGGGCCGCGTCCTGGATTGACGGACCGGTGGCCAGCGGGTCGCCGGGGGCGTTTTTATCTAGCGGGATGTAGAGGTATTTTTCTGCTGCGAAGCGGGATTTTTTGCCGTCATCGAAGCTGATTTCGCCGGTGGCGCAGTTCAGGTAGCGAGTGCCGATGTGGCCGTGTTCCCACACGTAGTTTTTCAGGAAGGGGCGCAGGGGGTGGAGTGGGTCAGGGTGTAGCATTTTCTTGTTTGCACTCCGTGCGGGGTTGGGTGGGTTTGGGTATGGTCACATAGAAATTGGGTTTTTGCCTGCCCGGCAGGGGGCTTCGCGGCGCTTTTTTGTTGTTTGATCTGGCTCTCTGGCGTTGCTTTGTTCGTGGTCTGGTCTGGGGTTGGTCTTTTGGCCTTTCCTTGAATTGTTGGTGGTCTATTAGCGTTGCCCCTGTGCGGGGCGGCACCTACTTTTCTTTGCCGGCCGCAAAGAAAAGTAGGCAAAAGAAAGCGGCTCACACCGCCAGCTCATAAGCGGGCCCCCCGCGCAGCCACGGTAGTGGTGCATCTGGAATCCGTGCCCCCGCACATTCCGCGCCGTTGACAAAGGATTCATCAGCTCCCACTCCGCACTACGTGCGTCGCGGACGGGTCTGCCTGGGAAACCTGGCTAATGCTTTGCATGACTGATCGTTTTTTTGATCCGGGTATCGGCGCGCGCAGCGCCGCCGGAGGTATGACTGCCTTGTCACTAAGGCCGAATGTGCGAGGCGACAGATTCCAGATGCACCACTACCGTGGCTGTGCGGGGGACCCGCTTATGAGCTGGCGGTGTAAAGCCGCTTTCTTTTGCCTACTTTTCTTTGCGGCAGGCAAAGAAAAGTAGGTGCCGCCCCGCACAGGGGCAACGCTAATAGACCACTAAAAAAACAAGGAAAGGCCAAAGCCCCAGATCAACAACAAAAAGCGCCGAACAGGCACAAAACCGCATCAACCGACAACCCCCTCCGCCGCAGGCACCCCCCCCAACGCATTACGAATAGCATCAGCCAGCTCAGCGGCTGCAAACTTCGCCACATACCCATTCGCGCCAGCATTCTTCACATGCGCCTCATTAGCCGCGCCTGTCAAAGACGAATGAATAATCACCGGAATATCCCGGGTCCGCTCGTCAGCCTTGATCTGACGAGTCAACATAAACCCATCCATCTCGGGCATCTCGAGATCGGTCAACACCAGCGCAATACTGTCCTTCGCCCTCACGCCAGTAGCCTGCGCCTCACGCGCAACTTCCTGCAAGGTATGCCACGCCTCCTCGCCAGTCTTGGTCATCACATAGTCCGCGCCGATCGCGCTCAACGCCTGCTCAATCAGCTTGCGCGCAAAGCCGGAATCGTCAGCGGCGAGAATCTTCGCGCCCCGGCGGATGCCTAGCGCTTCACCCACAGAGCTCGGGTCGACGCTAGGATGCTGTGACGGAAACACATCACGCAATACCTGCTCCACGTCGATCACCTGCGCAAGTCGCGAGTCGCCCGTGTTGCCGTCAATCCGCGCAATGCTCGTCACCAGATTGCCGCCGGCCGCGCCTTCGGCAGACAAAACCTGATTCCACTCGAGCCGCACAATGTCATCCACTTCCTCAACCGCAAATGCCTGCGTCGAACGCGCAAATTCCGTCACCAGCAAAATGTTCAAACCGCGCGTCGGCTCGCAACCCATCAGGCGCGGCAAATCGATCACGGGAATAATCTGCCCGCGAATATCCACCGCCCCCATGACATACGGCGACGATCCCGCAATCGGTGTCACCGGCGGCATCGTCGATATTTCGCGCACCTTGAAGACGTTGATACCGTAAAGCTCATGCGCGTCGCTGCCGGGAACAGAGCCCAGCCGATACAGCAACAATTCGAACTTGTTGGAACTCGTCAGGTTGCTGCGTTCGTTGTTCACGCGATGATCGACTGCCATTGAAACTCTCCGGGGATTGCGGTGCGAGTGGTGCGCCATGCATACCGTCGGTCCGGCCCTGGCGCGTGCCCTATCTTTCCGTTATCGGCGCATCGACAGGAAAATTCAGTCAATTCAGGCGGTTTATCGATGCTTTCTGGTTAACACCCAGTCGATCTCCGGAACAGAATGAGGACCGCGGCCCTACGCGAAAGCCAGGTAATTTGTATGAAGGTTACCTAAGGTTACAGAAGCGACAGCGCGGTTTCACATGCCCGGTAACCTGCCTCCTAGAATGCACAGCGATAAGAGCGCGGCGCCGTTAGTCAATCGCAAGCGACTTGCAAGCTGGCAATGCAGTCGAATGCAATGGCCGAGGCGCACGTGTATCGCCGCCGTTTCGCTTCCACTACAAGGAGAACGTATGATCCGCTTGCCTCTCGCCACCCTCAGCAGCGCCTGCATGGCCAGTCTTATGATCGTCGCTACCGCAGCCCATGCACAGACCGCGCCGGCAGCGCCGGGCGCCGTGCGTATTCATGCCGCCGATCAGGCCTTCATTACCGACGCCACCGCGGCGGTCTCCACGCAGCGCGATGCCGCACGCATCGCCACCTCGCGCTCCACCGACCGCGACGTGAAGGCATTCGCCGAACGCGTGTCGAACGACAACGCGAAAATCTCGGACGCGCTGCGCGCCGCAAGCCCGCGTGGCGTCGACGTGCCGAAGAACGATCCGAATACAGCGGTGCTCGCGAGCATCAACAACCTGCGTGGCGCCGATTTCGACAAGACCTACATCGAGCAGGTCGCGCTCGCGGGCGAACAGAAAGCGCTGTCGGCATTCCAGGCTGAAATCGCCTCGGGCCGCGACGAACAGCTGAAGGACGTAGCGAAGAAGGCACTGCCGACCATCCAGGAGCACTACGCGATGGCCCAGGATCTCGCCAAACGCAAACATTTCGCCCAGTAAGCCGCACGCGGGTCGCAACCCCGCATAGTTTGCGGCATCAAACGCGCGTCACGTTGCGGCGCGACGCGCGCAGCAGGCCGAATGCGTTCTTTTCGGCGATAATCGGCTTCGTTCTTTCGCTCGGCCTGCGTGCCTCCGGGCATGACTCAGGCAGATCGACAGCAATTTCCCGATTCCACGCGCATTCAATCAAAGCTCACCGCATGGGCAAGCCTGCCAATCTCCCGCAACAGTTGGACCATATGCTTCGGCAAGCCGTCGCGCTACAGCAGAACGGCGCATTGGCCGAGGCCGAAGAACTCTATCGTGAGATCCTCGAACTTAAGCCACGTCATTTCGACGCGCTGCAGTTATTGGGTTCGCTCGCGCTGCAAGCGGGGCGTGTACAAGAGGGCATCGAATTCCTGAAAAAGGCGCTCGCCATCAATGCGAAGCAGGCGCCCCTTCATTCGAATCTCGCCTATGCGCTCAACGCGTTGCAACGTTTCGACGAAGCACTGGCGAGTGCCGATCGCGCGCTCGCCTTGCAGTCCGGATTCCCGGACGCACTCAACAATCGCGGTAATGCGCAAGCCGGTCTGAATTTGCCGCTCGAAGCACTCAACAGCTTTGATCGCGCGCTCGCCTCGGCGCCGGATTTCGCACCCGCCTGGAACAATCGCGCCTGCGTGCTGCGCGATCTGGGCCGGGCCGCCGATGCCCTCGCGAGTTGCGATCACGCGCTCGCCTTGCAGCCGGGCTATCCCGACGCATGGAGCAATCGCGGTAATGCGTTGAGCGATCTGAACCGGCCGCACGAGGCGCGGGAAAGTTATCAGCGCGCGCTCGAACTCGCCCCTGCGTTTGCCGACGCGTGGAATAACCTCGGCCTGACTCAGGTCGATCTGAATGAGCACGCGCAAGCGCTGCACAGCTATGAGCGCGCACTGACCGTGAATCCGGCCGCTGCCGAGACCCATTGGAACCGGTCGTTGTGTCTGCTGCAATTAGGGCAACTGGAAGCAGGGTGGGCAGAGTACGAATGGCGCTGGGAGCGTAGCCGGATCAAGGCAAGCCGGCGCACCTTCGCACAACCGCTGTGGCTCGGCAATTTTTCCATCGACGGAAAAACCATTCTGCTGCACGCCGAGCAAGGTCTGGGCGATACGCTGCAGTTTTGCCGCTATGCCAAAACGGTGTCGAAGCTCGGCGCAAAGGTCGTGCTGGAAGTACCGCGCGAGTTGATGCGGCTCATGTCCACGCTCGACGGTGTGAACCAGCTGATCGAAGCGGGGCACGCACTGCCGCCGTTCGATTGCCACTGTCCTCTGCTGAGTTTGCCGCTCGCGTGCAAGACCGATCTCGCGAGTATTCCGTCAAAGACGCCTTATCTGTTCGCCGACCCGCAAGCAAGCCGCGAGTGGCACGAACGTATCGCCGCGCCAGCGCAAAAGTGCCTGAACGTAGGGCTCGTCTGGGCTGGCGGAAACCGGCCGCATGTCGCCGAGCTTCGCAAGAACGACGCGCGGCGTTCGATTACGTTCGAGCGGCTCGCACCGATTCTCGATGTGCCGAACGTGCGGTTCTTCAGTCTGCAAAAAGGACCGGCCGCGCGGCAATTGCAACACGACGACTCGCACCTCGACGTGATCGATTACACCGAAGAACTCGACGACTTCGCCGACACGGCCGCGCTGGTGGCGAACCTCGATCTGGTGATATCGGTGGATACGTCTACCGCGCACCTGGCCGGCGCGCTGGATAAGCCGGTATGGATTCTGAACCGCTTCGACACATGCTGGCGCTGGATGCTGGAGCGCACCGATACGCCCTGGTATGCGCAAGCGAAATTGTTCCGGCAACCGGCACTGGGTGATTGGGACAGCGTGATTCGAAACGTGCGCGACGCGCTGGTCGAGTTGAGCGCTAGCTGACGCGTTTTGCCAGACACGCGTAGACTGAATGTCCCTTTATCGACGGCTAGGTCACGGAGATTCAGCAATGGAATACAGACATCTGGGTGCATCCGGTTTCAAGGTGCCGGTCCTGAGTTTCGGCACCGGCACATTCGGCGGCAAGGGTGAATTTTTTCAGGCGTGGGGCGCCACGGACGTGGCCGAAGCGCGTCGCCTGATCGACATCTGTTTCGATGCGGGCGTCACGATGTTCGACAGCGCCGACATCTATTCGAGCGGCGCTTCCGAAGCGGTGCTCGGTGAAGCACTCAAAGGCAAGCGCGACAAAGCGATTATCTCGACCAAGGCGACCTTCCGTTTCGACGACGGTCCGAACAATGTCGGCTCGTCGCGCTTTCATCTGATCCAGGCGGTGGACGCTGCGCTCAAACGCCTGCAAACCGATTACATCGATCTGTTCCAGTTGCACGGTTTCGACGCGAAGACGCCGATTGTCGAAGTCATGTCGACGCTCGACGATCTCGTGCGCGCCGGCAAGATCCGTTACACCGGGGTGTCGAATTTCTCCGGCTGGCATCTGATGAAGTCGCAGGATACCGCGGACCGTTATGGCTATCCGCGCTATGTCGCGAATCAGACTTACTACTCGCTGATCGGCCGCGATTACGAATGGGAGTTGATGCCGCTCGGCGTCGATCAGGGCGTGGGCGCGGTGGTGTGGAGTCCGCTAGGCTGGGGGCGTCTCACCGGCAAGATCAAACGCGGTCAACCGTTGCCGGAAACGAGCCGCCTGCATAAAACCGCCGACATGGGGCCACCGGTGCCGGACGAGTATCTGTTCCGCGTGCTCGATGCAATCGACGAGATTGCGGCCGAAACCGGCAAGACCGTGCCGCAGATCGCATTGAACTGGCTGCTGCAGCGGCCTACCGTATCGACGGTGCTGATCGGCGCGCAACGAAGAGCAATTGCGGCAGAACCTGGGCGCAGTGGGCTGGAATCTGACAGCCGAACAGGTGGCGAAACTCGATGCGGCCAGCGCTGTGCGTCCGGCGTATCCGTACTGGCATCAGGAAGGATTTGCGGAGCGTAATCCGGCGGCGGTTTAAGTGCGCTTCGCCGGCGATCGCGCCGCATAGACAGAGTCACAACGCGCTCCGGTTCGATTCCTGCTTGATGAGGTCGGCCGGAGCGGTGAACAGGTCGCTCGTGAAAGGGATACGCCGTTCAAGCGTGCCGTAACAAGGGTACTTGAAGTGTTTTCAGCCGGAATCAGGCCACACCGCCGTTGGCGCGCAGGATCTGGCCATTGACCCAGCCTGCATCCGGGCCGGCGAGAAACGACACTACCGAGGCGATGTCGTCAGGCTGACCGAGGCGCTGCAGCGGCGGCATCTTCGCGAAGGTCTGGATCTGTTCTTCGGTCTTGCCGTCGAGGAACAGCGCGGTCGCGACCGGGCCAGGCGCCACTGCGTTGACGGTGATATTGCGGCCGCGCAATTCCTTGGCGAACACGTGCGTGAAGGCTTCGACGGCGGCTTTGGTGCCGTTGTAGATCGCGTAGCCCGGCATGTTCAGCGCGAGCGTCGTGCTCGAGAAGTTGACGATGCGTCCGCCGTCGTTCATGCGCGCGGCTGCTTCGCGCAGGGTATTGAAGGTGCCGCGTACGTTGATGTCGAACGTCTGGTCGTAGAGCGCGTCGCTGGTGTCGGCGAGCGGCCCGGTCTTGAGTATGCCGGCGTTGTTGACCAGTACATCTACTTTGCCGAGTTGCTGTTCGGTGGTCTCGAACATGCGGCGCACATCGTCGGCGTTTGCCACGTCGGCCTTCACCGCGATGGCTCTCGTGCCCGCCGCCGTGAGTTGCGCGACCAGCGCATCGGCCTCCGATGAACTCGATGCGTAGTTGACGGCGACCGCGAAGCCGTCGTTGGCGAGGCGTTGCGCAACGGCTGCGCCGATGCCGCGGGATGCGCCGGTAACGATGGCGACTCGAGCGTTTTTGATCGTGTTCATGATTCGTTTCCTCCTGTGCGGTGGGTTGGTGAGACGAATCATGGCCGCTTTTGCCATTGAGATAATCGCGTTAGACTTGCCATCATCATTCCATTTGCTTTAACAATTGATTGGCAGGCCATGGGCGACAACTGGTAACCAGCCGGATCGCTGGCCCGGCACAAAGGCGTTGACCATGGATCGTTTCGAGGAAATGCGGGTGTTCATCCGGATCGCCGAGCGGCAAAGCTTCACGCGTGCTTCGGACGACTTGCAGATCCCGCGCGCCACCGTTACCAATCTGATGAAGCGCATGGAGCAGCGGCTTGGCGCGCTGCTTCTCGAGCGCACCACACGCTCGGTACGCCTGACGCACGACGGCGAGGCGTATTACCGTCGCTGCGTGCGCTTGATTGCCGACATGGAGGAGGCGGAGGGTTCTTTTTCCAACCTCGCGCCGAAGGGCCTTTTGCGTGTGAATTTGCAGGGCACGCTGGCCCGGCATTTCGTTGTGCCGGCGTTACCCGCGTTTCTTGCGCGGTTTCCCGACATCGAATTGACGATCGGCGAGGACGACCGGCTGGTCGATCTGGTGCGGGAGGGGATTGATTGCGTGTTGCGGGCGGGCAATCTGCAGGATTCGTCGATGGTGGGGCGGCGCGTGGCGCATTTGCCGCAGGTGACGGTGGCGAGTCCGGCTTATCTGGCGGCATACGGAGAACCGGCCGATCCGGCCGCGTTGTCGGGGCACCGTGCGGTCAATTATCTGTCGAGTGCGACTGGCAAGCCGGTACCGCTTGAATTCAGAGTCGATGGCCGCGATGTGGCGATGTACCTGCCGTCGGCGGTATCGGTTACCGGTGCCGATCTTTACACGGGTTCGGCTGTGGCCGGTCTTGGCATTGTGCAAGTGCCGCAATACCGTGTCGCGGGCGAGTTGGCGGCGGGGCGGCTGAGGATCATTCTTGCGGACTTTCCGCCGCCGCTGATGCCGGTTTCGGTGCTGTATCCGCACAATCGCCAGTTGTCGTCGCGGGTGCGGGTTTTTGCGCAGTGGTTGCGGGATATTTTTGAGGCTGCTGGAGCGGGTTAGCGGCGAGCGCGTGGGTTGGCATAGGCGTGTGGTCAATGGTGCTATTGCGCGAGTGGTTTGGTTTTGCGTAATGCGCTGCGTATCGTGGGATCATACGGGCCGTGCTGAGCGGGATTGCTTGTTGCACGGTATGGAAAAAGAGGAGCAGGGCGATGATCGATGGGCTGGTGGGCGGGCGCTTGTACGGTGAGGCGCAGATTCGCACGGGGCAGAACGGCAAGCGGTTTGTGACCTGCAAGGTCCGGGCAACCACCAATGATGGCGATACGATTTTCGTCAATGTGATTGCGTTTGACGATGAAGTGCAGGCGGCGTTGCTGGCGCTGGGTGACGCGGATAGTGTGGCGCTTAGTGGGGCGTTGACGCCCAAGGTTTGGACTGACAAGAATGGGTTGGTGAAGCCTGCAGTGGATATGGTTGCACATAAAGTGCTGGTGGGGTATCGGGGGGAGGGGTAAAGGTTTTGGTTTGTTTGTGGTCTGTTCTGGGGTTGGTCTTTTGGTCTCTTGGCCTTTCCTTGATTTGTTAGTGGTCTATTAGCGTTGCCCCTGTGCGGGGCGGCACCTACTTTTCTTTGCCTGCCGCAAAGAAAAGTAGGCAAAAGAAAGCGGCTCAAACCGCCAGCTCATAAGCGGGTCCCCCGCACAGCCACGGTGGTGGTGCATCTGGAATCCGTGCACTCGCACACTCCACCTCAGTGACAAGGCCGTCATACCTCCGGCGGCGCTACGCGCACCGATACCCGGCTCAAAAAACCATCAGTTATGCAAAGCATCGGTGGGGTTTCCCTGGCAGACCCGTCCGCGACGCACGCAGTGCGGAGTGGGAGCTGATGAGTCCTTTGTCAACAGCGCGGAGTGCGCGGGGGCACGGATTCCAGATGCACCACTACCGTGGCTGCGCGGGGGACCCGCTTAAGAATTAGCGGTGTGAGCCGCTTTCTTTGCTTACTTTCTTTGCGGCGGCAAAGAAAGTAAGTGCCGCCCCGCACAGGGGCAACGCTAATAGACCGATAAGAAAACAAGGAAAGGCCAAAAGACCAACCCCAAACCCAAACAGACCACAAACAAAGCAAGGAAAGACCAAAAGACCGACCCCAGAACAGACCACAAACAAAGCAAAGCCAAAGTACCGGACCAACAACAAAAAGCGCCGCAAAGACCCCCTCCCGCCGGGCAGGCGAAAAAAAAGTCACTTCGTTAGATACTCAACAAACCGCTCAGCGACCGGCTCCGAATCACCACTCCGCCGCAACAACAAAACCTGCGACAAAAGCGTCTCGCCCTGCAAGGGCAAAAAGCAAACCCTTGGATCCTGCACCTGCCGCAAGGTAAAAGGCACCAACGCCACCCCCATCCCAAACCCGACCATCGTCACAACGGTCTGCCATAACCGCGCCTCATGGCGAATCAACGGACTAAACCCCGCCCCCACACACTGCGCAATAATCAAATCGTGATAATGCGGCGACACGGTGCGCGGAAACAGAATAAACGGCTCCTGCGCCAACGCCCGCAAATCGACCTTGCGCTTGCGCGCCAACGGATGATCCACCGGCAAGCAACACAGAAACGGCTCGGAAAAAATCGGCGTGGAAATCACATCCGACGGAAAATTGCCCCAATGCGCACAACCCATGTCGATCTGCATCCGCTGGATCGCATGCACCTGCTCGCTGGTGTTCATCTCCTTCAGTACGATCTCGACACCCGGATAGTCCGCCTCGAAACGGCTCACAGCCTGCGGCATGCCACGGTACAACATCGAATTCACGAAGCCGATCCGCAAGCGGCCAGCCAATCCGTGCGCCGATCGAACCGTAATGCGCTCTGCCTCGCCGGCCTGCAGCAACAAGCGGCGCGCCTCGCCAAGCAGCACCTGCCCGGCGTTCGTCAACGCCACCGTCTTGTTGGTGCGTGCAAGCAGTTGCACACCCAGTTGGTCCTCGAACTTGCGGATGTCGAAACTGAGCGCCGGCTGCGAAATGAACAGCCGCTTGGCCGCGCGGCCGAAATGCAATTCCTCGGCGACCGCCACGAAATAGCGTAGTTGCTTCAGGTCCACGGCAATCTCCAGTTCTTTTGATCGATAAGCTGCGTCTATCGTACCGGATATAAGTTGTATTAGACGATTATCGAAGCCGCTTCTATGCTCCTTCCACAAAGGAGACACGCATGAGCGAAACCATCGCGCAGCCGGCACACGGCTCGTCCAATATTCCCGATAGCCGGGGCATCAACTTCTTCAGCAGCGACCCCGACTTCGCCCGTTTGCTCAACCTGCATCTGGGCAACGCGCTCTATCAGGAACTCGAAGGCCAACTCGTTTCGCTAGGTCAGCGAGCGTCCGGCGAACTGGATGTCTGGGCACTGTCCGCTGACAAGAACCCACCCCAATTGCGGCATCGCACACGGCGCGGCGAAGCGCTGCAAAGCATTGACAAGCATCCCGATTACGTCGCGCTGGAACGCGTGGCGTACTCGGAGTTGGGTCTGGCGTCGATGAGCCATGACACGCGCGAAGGAAAAAACGCACCGCCGCCACTGGTCAAGTACGCGCTGACGTTCCTGTTCGTGCAGGCGGAATTCGGCCTGTGTTGTCCCGTCAGCATGACCGATTCACTCACGCGCACGCTGCGCAAATTCGGCGCGCCCGAACTGGTCGCGCGATTTCTGCCGATGCTGGCATCGCGTGATTTCGACACGCTGTTTCAGGGTGCGATGTTCATGACGGAACAGGCGGCGGGCTCGGACGTGGCCCGCATCGCGACGCGCGCCGCGCGCGAAACCGGCGTGAACGGTGAAGAGGCGTGGCGTCTGTACGGCGACAAATGGTTCTGCTCGAACGCCGACGCCGATCTCGCGATGGTGCTCGCGCATGTGGACAATGCGCCCGCCGGCATCCATGGCCTTGGCCTGTTCCTGTTGCCGAAGACCTTGCCGGACGGCTCGCGCAACAGCTATCGGATCGTCCGTCTGAAAGACAAACTCGGCAGCCGCTCAATGGCAAGCGGCGAGATCGTACTGGAAGGCGCCGCCGCGCATCTGATCGGCGAAGTGGGGCGCGGCTTTCACCAGATGGCCGACATGATCAACATGTCGCGTCTGTCGAACGGTGTGCGGGCGGCAGGCCTGATGCGCCGCGCGCTGACCGAGGCGCTGCACATCGCGCGCAATCGCGAAGCGTTCGGCCGCAAGCTGATCGATATGCCGCTGATGCAGCGGCAATTGCTCAAGATGATGCTGCCCGCCGAGCAGGCTCGCTCGATGTTCATGCAGATCGCGCTGCTGCTTGAAAAGGCCGACGCCGGCGATCGGCAGGCGGCGAAATGTGTGCGCATCCTCACCCCATTGATCAAATTTCGCGCGTGCCGCGACGCACGCCGCGTGACCGGTGACGCGATGGAAGTACGCGGTGGCACCGGTTACATCGAGGAGTGGAGCGACGCGCGTCTCGTGCGCGACGCGCATCTCGGGTCGATCTGGGAAGGCACCAGCAACATCGTCGCGCTCGACGTCGCGCGCGCGGCCAAGCGCGACGGCGCGCTCGAACCGCTGCGCGCGTACCTGCTGGATCTGCTCGGCGCCGCAGGATTGCCCGCCGCGAGTCTCAGCGTGCTTCGCGCCACCTTGACGCGCGCCTGCGATGCCCTCTTGAGCGTTGCCGAGTGCGGACGCGATGAATCGGTCAGGCAGGCGGCCACGGCGTTGTATCACGCAAGCACAGCGGTATTCATGGCTTGCGAAGGCACGCGCCTCGCACCGGATTTCCGGCGCCTCGCGCTGAGTCATCTGGTGTTGCGCCACAAGTTGCTGCCGTTCGATCCGCTCGACGTGCAAACGGCGTCGGACAGCGGTGACGTCATCGAGGCACTGGTCAATGCCCGCACCGTGACGCTCGACCAGGCGCTGCAACTGCTGCCGGCACGGAGCGCGCAATGACCGCATCCGTGAACGACACCGCGCAGCGCACGCAAACCACGCAAGGTGCGTTGCAAGGCATCAAGGTCATCGACCTCAGCCGCGTGCTCGGCGGTCCGTACTGCACACAGGCACTGGCCGACCACGGCGCCCAGGTCATCAAACTGGAACCGCCTGGGGGCGACGAAACGCGCGGCTGGGGGCCGCCGTTTTACGGTGATACGGCGTGGTACTTCGCCGGCGTGAACCGCAACAAGCAGGGCATCGCGGTCGATCTGTCGTGTGAAGCGGGTCGCGACATTCTGTGGAAACTGCTCGAAGACGCCGACGTGCTGGTTGAAAACTTCAAGCCCGGCACCCTGGCGCGCTGGGGCATGGACTACGAGCGCGATCTGCGTGAACGTTTCCCGAAGCTGATTCACTGCGCGGTATCGGGTTTCGGTCCCGACGGCCCGCTCGGCGGCTTGCCCGGCTACGACGCCGCGATTCAGGCAATGACCGGCTTGATGAGCGTCAACGGTGAACGCGACGGACCAGCCACGCGTGTCGGCCTGCCGGTTGTCGACATGGTGACGGGTTTGAATGCGTTGGCCGGCATTCTGCTGGCGCTCGCCGAGCGTGCGAAAAGCGGGCACGGTCAGTCGATCGATATCGCGCTATACGACTGCGGCGTGTCGCTTCTGCATCCGCATTTGCCGAACTATTTCGGCTCGGGCCGTACGCCGCAGCGCAGCGGTAACGCGCATCCGAACATCACGCCGTACGACAGCTATCGCACCGCGACTGCACCGATCTTTCTTGCCGTCGGCAACGACCGGCAATTCGCGCGGCTATGCGCGCATCTCGGCGCATCGCAACTCGCGGACGATCCTCGCTACGTGGACAACCGCAGTCGCTGCGCGCATCGCGAGCCGCTCAAGGCCGCGCTGGAAAGTCTGCTTGCCGCGCACGACTGCGAGCCGCTCGCGCAGGCGTTGATCAACGCAGGCGTGCCGTGCGGGCCGGTGCAAACCGTCGACGTCGTCGCGCGTCATCCGCATACGTTGCATCGCGGCATGGTGATCGAGATGGGCGCGTATCGCGGCACGGCGTCGCCGATCAAACTGTCGCGCACGCCGGCCACGTATCGCACTGCGCCGCCGGCGCTGGGCGGCGACACACGCAAGGTACTCGACGCATTGGGCATCGATGAGGCAACCCAGCAACGTTTGCTCGAAGCAGGCGTACTGAAAGCCTGAGCGTAAGAAAGCAGTGTTCCGGTGACGGCACGAAGAAGCCGCGCCATCCAGAAGAAAGACCTTGGAGACGAAAGACATGAATCGCGAGCCAGACGACCTCGCCGCAGAGCGGCAACCCACCCGCGCCGCAGCCGCGGCATTTGTCGGTACTACGATCGAGTGGTACGACTTTTATATCTACGCGACGGCATCCGCGCTGATTTTCGGCAAGCTGTTCTTTCCGGGTAGCGATCCTTTCTTCGCGACGCTGGCTTCATTCGGCACGTTCGCGGTGGGCTTTTTTGCGCGGCCGTTCGGCGGGCTCGTATTCGGCCACCTCGGCGACCGCATCGGCCGCAAGAAGGCGCTTGTGGCTACGCTGGCGATTATGGGCATCGGCACGGTCGGTATCGGCTTTCTGCCGACCTATGCGAGCGCCGGCGTATGGGCGCCGGTTTTGCTGGTGCTGCTGCGGGTTGCGCAGGGCATCGCGATCGGTGGCGAGTGGGGCGGCGCGGTGCTGATGGCAAGCGAACATGCGCCGCAGGGACGGCGTACTTTCTTCGCCTCGTTCGCGCAACTGGGCAGTCCCGCGGGCCTGATCCTGTCGCTGCTCGCGTTTCGCGCGGTGGCGTCGATGGATAAGGACGCGTTTCTCAGTTGGGGCTGGCGTCTGCCGTTTCTCGCAAGCGCGGTGCTGCTGGTGGTCGGCCTGCTGATCCGCGCGGGCGTCGACGAATCGCCGGAATTCAAGGCGCTCAAAGCCGAGCGGCGAGTGGCGGCGCTGCCGGTCGCCGAGGTGGTGCGCGACGCGTGGCGCACGCTGTTGCTGTGTCTTGGCGCGAACGTGATCGGCGTGGCCGGTGCGTGGTTCGTCAATACCTTCATGCTCAATTACACGACGCAGACGCTTGGGCTCGACCGTTCGCTGATCCTCGATTGTCTGTTCGTGGTGGCGTTCATTCAGTTGTTCACGCAACTGGGCTCGGGGTGGTTCGCACAACGCGTCGGGACTGGAAGGTTTTTGAAGGGCGCGGCAGCGTTGGCGATGCTCTCGCCTTACCCGATGTTCGCGCTGGTATCGACCGGGCGGCCGGTCGCGATTGTGGTCGGCATCGCACTGGCGGTGATGTGCATGTCGAGTTCTTATGCGGTGATGGCCGGGTTTATGTCGACTGCATTTGCAGTGAGAGTCCGGTATTCGGCGATTTCATTGTCTTACCAGGTATGCGCCGCACTGGCCGGCGGATTGACGCCCTTGATCGGAACGTTGCTCGCGCATCGATATCCCGGCGCATGGTGGCCGTTGGCCGTGTTCTATAGCTGTCTCGCCGGGGTTTCGCTGGTTTGCATCAGTACCCTGGAGCGCCGTAAGCGAGGCACGGCGCGAAATGTTGTCGAAGTGGCCGAGGTTTGAGCGCGACGCCAGGCATAAACCCGCTATTTCGAGGTTAACGTTATCCGGAATCCCCAAAAGCATCCTAATATCAAGTCGAATTGAAAAACGACGGGGGGAAGCCATCATGTATCGTCATCGTTCGCTGGGTGTCGTGACCGGGGCGTCGCCGCTCGCCAGCGCCGACGTGTTGAGCAGGATGATGGCCGCCTGGCGCCGCCCCGGCACGGTCAAGCCTTTCGACTTTATCCTCGAACAGCAGGCATGGCCGGGACCGGCTTCGCCAGGCGCGGCGAGTGCGCCGTTCAAGATTCACGTGTTCGACACGATCCGCACCTTCGAGAAACGCGGCGTCGACGCGATCGTCTTGCCGTGCTTTCTTAGTCACACCTTCATCGACGAGCTCTCGGCGAACGTGTCCTTGCCGATCGCCAGCATCATGGCCTCGCTCGTTGCGCATGTGCGGCAAGCGTTTCCGTCGGTGCGCCGCATTGGCGTGCTGACTTCCGAGACGATCCGTTCCAACGGTCTCTTCGAACGCCATTTCGACAGTGCCCGGTTCGACCTGCTGTATCCGCGTCACGACGAAGACGGCGATCGCGTCACCAGCGCCGTGTATGGCGACGACGGTATCAAAAGCGGTTATCTGAGCGGCCGGCCCGTCGAGTTGTTGCGCGCGGCCTGCGCGGACCTCATTGCGCAAGGCGCGGAGATCATCGTCCCCGGGCTCGCCGAAATCCCTTTGGTGGCGCGCGTGCTCGGCACGCTGGAAGTGCCGTTCGTGGATACCAATCTGGTTTATGCGCGGTACGTCGCGGCGGCGCAATATGCGCAGCCGCAGCGGCGCTTCAAGGTCGGCGTGCTGGGCGGTGTCGGTCCGGCGGCGACGGTCGATTTCATGGCGAAACTGGTGCGCAATACGCCGGCCGCGCGCGATCAGGATCACATCAAGGTCATGGTCGAGCAGAACCCGCAGATTCCCGATCGCACCGAGGCGCTGCTCGGCGGCGGCGACGATCCGACGCTCGCGCTCTACGCCGCTTGCAAGACCCTCGAAGAGGGCGGCGCCGATCTCATCGCGATTCCGTGTAATACGGCGCATGCATTCGTGGAACGGATCCAGCCGTCGCTGACCATTCCGATCGTCAATATGCTGAGTTGCACCGCCGATTATCTGCGCGAGGCCTTTCCAGGCGTGCGTGAAGTCGGCGTGCTGGCTACCTCAGGCACGCTGGCCAGCCGCGTCTACGAGACGGCGCTCGCAGCGCGCGGCTTCGTGCAGATCGCGCCGGCCGAGTCCGCCCAGGCCCGCCTGATGAATGCGATTTACGGACCGTGTGGTGCGAAGGCGGGATACCTGTCGGGCGAATGCGACGACGATGTCGCCGCCGCCGTGGATGACCTGGTCGCGCAAGGCGTGCAGGTCATCGTGCTTGGCTGCACCGAGTTGCCGCTGCTGCTGCGCGGTTCGACGCTGGCGCGCCCGGGCCGGCCGGTGGTGCGGCTTGTCGATCCGACCGACGTGCTGGCAAAACGCTGCGTGGCTTATGCGCTCGGCGAGACACCAGCGACGCAAGCCGCTGCGGCACCGGCGGCGGGGCGCCATAGCGTGGAAAGTGTCTTTGGCTAACCCGGCTGGAACAAATGCGCGCGCGGCGCCGCGCAGAAAAGCTTGCAATTCCCATCTTCCGCCGCCATTTCCTGTGCGCGGCGCGCCCCATCTAAAACGGCTCAACGCCTGCTGACCGGCTGATTGGGGCGTCCCCGCGCCGCCGGTCATGGCCTATGGCGCGGTTACTGCGCAACTGTGTCGCGTCGTGGAAAACTGTATAAATATACAGTATAGTAGCCCCCTATAACCCGGCCTCCCAGGCGTGTCCTCCCGCCAGCCGGGCGTACCGAACTTGCGCGGTCGCGAGGCGTCCGTGAGAGGTGGTCCACTTATTCAGACGGTCGGAAAAATTGGCATCTAACGGAACTATCCGCATTCGCGGCGCGCGCCAGCACAACCTGAAGAACGTCGATCTCGACGTACGAACCGGCGAAATGACGGTCGTCACCGGGCCGTCCGGCTCAGGGAAGTCGAGTCTCGTGTTCGACACCTTGTACGCGGAAGGGCAGCGGCGCTACGTCGAAACCTTCAGCGCCTACGCCCGGCAGTTTCTCGACCGCATGGACCGGCCGCAAGTCGACCGGGTCGACGGCGTGCCGCCCGCCATCGCGATCGACCAGACCAACCCGGTGCGCAGTTCGCGCTCCACCGTCGGCACGATGACGGAACTCAATGACCACCTGAAACTGCTCTACGCGCGCGCGGCCGAACTGTTCGACCGCAAGACCGCGCAGCAGGTGCGCCACGACACGCCCGAAACGATTTACGCCGAGTTGCTCGAACGCACCGCGGAGCATGATCCGCGGCTGGTCGTCACGTTTCCGGTCGAACTGCCGGAAACGGCTTCCGAGCAGGAAGTGGAGCAATGGCTTTCCGCGAGCGGCTACACGCGGGTGCAGGCACAGCGCGAAGTCGATTCGCCCACCGGCAAGCGCAAGCTGCTCGACGTGGTGGCCGACCGCTTCCGTCTAAGCGCGGTCGAGAAGCCGCGCGTGGTCGAGGCCATCGAGGCCTCGCTCAAGCGCGGTGGCGGCCGCGTCAATATTTACGTGTTGCCGGCCACGCCAGACGCACCGGAGACTTTGGGCACCACGAATCCTGCCGAGCCGCAAATCTGGCGTTTCTCCACCGGCCTGCACAGCCCGGAGAGCGATCTGCGCTATGCGGACCCGCAGCCGGCGTTGTTCTCGTTCAACTCGGCTTACGGTGCGTGCGAAGCTTGCCGCGGGTTCGGCCGCGTGATCGGGGTCGACCTCGGTCTCGTGATTCCCGACGCGCGCAAGACACTGCGCGACGGTGCGATCAAGCCAATGCAAACACCGGCCTGGAAAGAATGTCAGGACGACCTGATGCGCTACGCGGCGAAAGCCGATATCCGCCGCGGCACGCCGTGGGGCGAACTGACAGACGCCGAGCGCGACTGGGTCATCAACGGGTCGCCAGACTGGAACGGCAAGTGGCAAAGCCATTGGTACGGCGTCAAACGCTTCTTCGAATATCTCGAGTCGAAAGCGTACAAGATGCACATCCGCGTGCTGCTGTCGAAGTACCGCAGTTATACGCCATGTGAAACCTGCGGCGGCGCGCGTCTGAAAACGGAGTCGTTGTTGTGGCGTCTCGGCAGCAAGCAGAATGCGGACGAAGTGCTGGCGCCCGGCAAGCGCTTCATGCCGCGTGGCGTCGAATGGAAGCGGGCGCAGTTAGAGTCGTTGCCGGGTCTGACCGTGCACGATCTGATGCTAATGCCGATCGAGCGTATCCGGCGTTTCTTCGACGAAATCAGCCTGCCCAGCGCGTTGCTCGACGACGCGCTCAAGCTATTGCTCGCCGAAGTGCGCACGCGCCTCAAATATCTTTGCGATGTCGGCCTCGGCTATCTGACGCTCGACCGGCAGAGCCGCACGCTGTCCGGCGGCGAGGTGCAGCGGATCAACTTGACCACCGCGCTCGGCACGTCCCTGACCAAAACCCTGTTCGTGCTTGACGAGCCGAGCATCGGCCTGCATCCGCGCGATCTGAACCGGATCGTCGAGGCAATGCATCGGCTGCGCGATGCGGGCAATACGCTGGTGGTGGTCGAACACGATCCCTCGGTGATGCTCGCGGCGGATCGTCTGATCGACATGGGCCCGGGCCCGGGCGAGCGTGGCGGTTCGATCATTTACGACGGTGCGCCTGAGGCAATCCGTTCGTCCGGTACGCTGACCGGTGAATACCTGGGTGGGCGCCGGCACGTGGCGGACGCGGCACACTGGTCGCAACGTCCGGTGGATGACAGCACGCCGCGCATCGTGCTCGAAGGCGCCACCGAACATAATCTGCGCGACGTCACGGTCGAAATTCCGCTGCAGCGGCTCGTCTGCGTGACGGGCGTGTCAGGCTCAGGTAAGTCCACTTTGCTGCAGGACGTCTTGTATCCGGCCATGGCGCGGCACTTCGGCCTCGCCACTGAATCGCCCGGCGCATTCAGAAGCCTGACGGGCGCCGACCAGGTCACCGACGTGGTATTTGTCGACCAGTCGCCGATCGGCAAGACCGCGCGCTCGAATCCGGCCAGCTACGTCGGCGCATTCGATGAAATCCGCAAGCTCTTCGCCAAGGCGCCGCTCGCCCAGCAACGCGGTTACGGTCCGGGCATGTTCAGCTTCAATTCCGGCGACGGGCGCTGCCCGACCTGCGGTGGCTCGGGTTTCGAACACATCGAAATGCAGTTCCTGAGCGACGTTTATCTGCGCTGCCCGGATTGCGATGGGCGCCGTTATCGCGCGGAACTGCTCGAAGTGAAAATCGAGCGCGGTGAACCGGCGCGTGCGTTGAGCATTGCCGATGTGCTGGAATTGACGGTGAGCGAAGCCACTGCCTACTTCGCGAAGGATGCCGAAGTATTGCGCGTGCTGCAGCCAATCGTCGACGTGGGTCTCGAATACGTGAAGCTGGGCCAACCCGTGCCTACGTTGTCCGGCGGCGAAGCCCAGCGGCTCAAGCTCGCCGGTTTCCTCGCGGAATCGGCGCAGGCGCGCACCGCGCGCAGCACGAAACAACCGGTTGCCAAACGCCTGTTCATGTTCGACGAGCCGACCACCGGCCTGCATTTCGACGACATCGCCAAGCTGATGCAGGCATTCGGCAAGCTGCTGGCGAGCGGACATTCGCTGATCGTGATCGAACACAATCTCGACGTGATCCGCGCGGCCGATTGGCTGATCGACCTCGGCCCAGAGGGTGGCGACGGTGGCGGCAGGGTTCTGTGCGCGGGCACGCCGGAAGACGTCAAGCGGTGCGCGGAATCGCACACCGGCGAGGCGCTGCTGCAATACGACCGGGCCATGAATACGGGGGCCGAACCGGCATCGCAGGGCATTCCGCTGCAAAAAGCGTTGAGCGCGGCGCGGGCGCGGCGGGCGATCGAAGGCGAGGACGTGGTGCGCATCGTCAATGCGCGCGAACACAATCTGAAAGCGCTGGACGTGGATATCCCACACGGCAAATTCAACGTGATTACCGGCGTGTCCGGTTCGGGCAAATCCACCCTGGCCTTCGACATTCTGTTCCACGAAGGGCAGCGCCGTTACCTCGAATCGCTGAATGCGTATGCACGTTCCATCGTGCAACCGGCAGGACGGCCCGAGGTAGACGCTGTGTATGGCATTCCGCCAACCGTCGCGATCGAACAGCGTTTGTCGCGCGGCGGCCGCAAGAGCACCGTGGCGACTACGTCCGAAGTGTGGCACTTTCTGCGCCTGCTGTACGTGAAACTCGGTCTGCAGCATTGCATCCATGACGGCACGCCGGTCACGTCGCAAAGCGTCGAATCGATCGCGGCGCAGTTGCTGCGCGATCACAAAGGGCAGCACGTCGGTTTTCTCGCGCCGCTGGTCGTGAATCGCAAGGGCGTCTATACCGATCTCGCCAAGTGGGCGAAAGCGCGCGGCAATACGCATCTGCGCGTGGATGGCGAGTTCGTGCCGGTGGACCCGTGGCCGAAGCTCGATCGCTTCCGCGAGCACACCATCGAATTGCCGGTGACCGACCTCGTGGTGTCGTCGGATAACGAAGCGGAACTGCGTCAGGCGCTCGACCAGACGCTGGAAATCGGCAAGGGTGTCATGCATCTGCTGGCGCCGCTCGACGGTTTGCACAACGCGATCAGCAGCGGCCGCGCCACGGCGAAAGTCGGCACGGTGAAAGTGCTGTCCACCAAGCGAGCCTGTCCGGTATGCGGCACCAGCTATCCCGAACTCGATCCACGCATGTTCTCGTACAACAGCAAACATGGCTGGTGTACCACGTGTGTCGGAACGGGCCTTGCACTGACACGCGAACAACGCGCGGCGTACGACGACACCGTGGTCGTCGACGACAACCGTGGCCGCGAGCAGAGCTTGCCTTCCGAGGAGCAGGAACCGGAAGGTCTCGTCGACGAGCCGTGTGCCGATTGTGGCGGCACGCGTCTTAACCCCACCGCGCGCGCGGTCACGTTCGGCGAACAGGCTATTGTCGACGTTGCGCAATGGACAGTGTCAGACACACGTGCGTGGATCGACACGTTGGAAATGACCGGCCGGGACGCGGAAATCGCTCGCGACGTGGTCAGCGAAATCGGTAGCCGCCTGCAATTTCTGGAAGAGGTCGGGCTCGGTTATCTGAGTCTCGATCGCGCGGCGCCGAGCCTTTCGGGTGGCGAAGCGCAACGTATCCGGCTCGCCGCGCAACTGGGCAGCAACCTGCAGGGCGTCTGCTATGTGCTCGACGAACCGACCATCGGCCTGCATCCGCGCGACAACCAGATTCTGCTCAATGCCCTGCGCAAACTGGGGGAAAAGGGCAATACGCTGGTGGTGGTCGAGCACGACGAGGACACGATTCGGCGTGCTGACCACATTATCGACATCGGACCGGGCGCGGGCAAGCGCGGTGGCACGCTGGTCGCGCAGGGCAGTGTGGCTGACCTGTCGGCTCAACCCGATTCGCTGACCGGGCAGTTTTTGGCTAGTCCGATCGTGCATCCATTGCAACCGCGTCGGGAGGTGGTCGCACCCACCAAGCGCACAGCCGCTGTGCCGGAGAACTGGCTGACAGTGCATGGCGCCAAACTGCATAACCTGCAGAACGTCACTGTCGGCATTCCGCTCTCACGCTTGGTCGCGGTGACAGGCGTGAGCGGTTCGGGCAAATCGACCCTCGCGCGCGATGTGCTGATGACCAATCTGCTGGATGCCGTGGGGCGCTCGGTGCTGTCTTCGCCGGCCACGCGGCGCGCTCGCGCGGCCGCCGAGACCCAACCGGCAGCGAATCGGCGTTCGAGCGTGCTGGCGCGCATGGCGCCGCGTGCGCAGCTGAACGTCACGCATGCATGGCAGGGCTGCGATTCGATCACAGGATGGGAAACCATCGACCGTGTGCTCGAAGTCGATCAGACACCGATCGGCAAAACGCCGCGCTCGTGTCCGGCGACCTACATCGGCGTGTGGGACGCGATCCGCAAGTTGTTCGCCGGCACGCTCGAAGCGCGCGCGCGTGGGTATACGGCATCGCGTTTCTCGTTCAACACGGGCGAGGGACGCTGCCCCGCATGCGAAGGGCAGGGCGTACGCACCATCGGTATGAGCTTCCTGCCCGATGTAAAGGTAGCGTGCGACGTCTGCCATGGTCAGCGCTTCAACCCGGAAACGCTCGCGGTCACGTGGCGCGGCAAGAATATTGGCGACGTGCTGACCATGGAAATCGATGAGGCCGTCGAGTTTTTCGCGCCGATCTCGAACATCGCGCATCCGCTGCAGTTGATGAAAGACGTCGGGCTCGGTTATCTGACGCTTGGGCAGCCATCGCCCACGCTGTCGGGCGGCGAAGCGCAGCGTATCAAGCTCGTCACCGAACTCAGCAAGGTGCGTGACGACATCACGCGCCGTGGTCAGAAGCCGCCGCACACGCTATACGTGCTGGACGAACCGACGGTCGGCCTGCATATGGCGGACGTCGCCAAGCTGATTCGCGTGCTGCATCGTCTCGCGGATGGCGGCCATAGCGTCGTCGTCATCGAGCACGATCTCGACGTGATTGCTGAGGCGGACTGGATCATTGATCTCGGTCCGGAAGGCGGCGTGGGTGGTGGCAAGATCGTCGCCGCGACGGACCCCGAAGGACTGTCTCGCGTCGCGGCCAGCCATACCGGTGCGGCGTTGCGTCCCGTGCTGGCGCGTGCGCGGAATGACACCGAAGCCATTGTGAGCGAGGAAACGAACGAGTGAGGCAACGGAGCGGGGCAATCGGCATCGCGCCGCTCCGGTTTGCCTGTTCAGCCCGAAAAATGGCGCGTGCAAGGTACGCGCAAGCCAGCCGCCACCTTCGTTCCACGAAAAACGTGTCGTCGAGATGCCGGGCATGGCCTGAGCTAAGCTCTATCGCTGGCGTTTGCTATATGTAATTAATTGAAATGCATTTGTAATTATAAAAATGGTGTAATTGAAATATGTATTTAGAGTGTCGTAAATACCGCTAAAAAGAATTGGAAGCGGTGTTTTTCTTCTGCTATCTTCCCGCCCTTGACGCAGGCCGCTGGCAGCGCTTGAAACGCACGTCGGATGATCTGTTCGGGATCCCTCGATGCTGCCGCGCCACCCTCGCGCAATGCCCGCCCAGCAGGCTTTTCCGCCACGCACTGTCGAGTGGCCCGGCAGCAGTTCCTTGCGTGCCACGTAAGTCCGCATTAGCGGCTGCATCCCAATTGGCGAGCCGCGAAAGGCGCGCTCGTATCTGTTCGACACGCGCTTATTCTTTTAAAGCGACGCGAATACGGCATTAGTTAGAGTGTCTTCTCTAAACTTAGTATGCTCCCATCAAAAAAAGTTTGACCCCGCATTTTTTGTCCTGCTATTGTTGCCTCCCATGAAATGCAGGTGACAAACGCGCAAAAAGTTCAAAGGCCGCAGCGCGCTTCGATCAAATTGTCATCAGCATGTTCATGCCAGACGGAAATGAGCGGGTCGAATTTAATCTATTAGTAGTTCTACTTAGATGATTGTTCGTCCGACGTGAAGTGCCGTCTCGGCGTCTCACAGACCTATCCGTGCGATTGCATCAAGTTTTGGGCCCAGCGGCTAAATTTTGGACTGCAAACCAAAAAGCCGGGCTATGGATGCGATCGCCAGAAGTGAACGTTGTTTGCCGTACGTAAGCGCACTGCAGTTACAGAAATGGACGGTTCACGCCGGAGGAGTAAAGGTGGGTACGAAAGTCGAAGGGCAATTTCCGGCAGCAACGGCCCGTATGGAGAGGCCAGGACGCCCGCGTGAGTTTGGGCGCAAGCAGCAAAACCCAGTACGCCGCTTTGGCGGTATCGCAGTTGTTCTGCTCCTGCACGTCGTGCTGATCTATGCACTCATCAATGGCCTTGCCACCAAGGTCGTGCAGGTCATCCAGCATCCTATCGAAACGAAGATCATTGAGCCGGTGAAGCCGCCTCCGCCGCCGCCGTTGCCCACCGTGCAACTGCCGCCGCCGAAGTTCGCACCGCCGCCGCCGCCGTTCGTGCCGCCGCCGGAAGTGCAAGTACAGACGCCGCCCCAACCGACCATCACGCACCAGGCCGCACCGGTCGTCTCCGCACCCGCCGTGGCGCCTCCCGCTCCGCCGGCGCCTCCCGCGCCGAGCAAGCCCGTGAGCTCTGAAGTAGGGGTTGTGTGCCCGAACTCGGATCAGATCCGTTCGTCGATTCGCTACCCGAAGGAAGCGCAGGAAAACAACGTGACGGGTGATGTGCTGATTGAATTTGTAGTCGACCCGCAGGGCCATATTACGAATGAACGTGTTGCCAAGTCGGCGGACGATTCCTCACTCGATCGCGCTGCCTTCAATGCGGTCAAGCAGTTTACGTGCGTTTCCCAAGGCCAGGCTGTCCGTGTGCAAGTTCCGTTCTCGTTTAACCTGAACTGAAACCCACGGGCTGTTCGGTACCGGTAGCGATTTATCAGTCTTGGTTTAGAAGTTGTACTAATGAACTTGGAGCAGGCATGAAGAAGCGTACTCTCGCCGCATTGGCGGCAACCATGTTGTTCGCCGTAACCACGGTGGATACCTTTGTGGCACCGCAAATGGCCCACGCGCAAGCGAGCGACGCGACCGCGTCGGCTGCGGCGCCTGCCACCGCCGCACCGCAAACGGTGGCCCCGGCCGCTGACGAAGGGACGCCGCCACCGGCGCCGGCCACCTCCGAAACCGTCAATAACCCGTACGGCCTCGGCGCGCTCTGGAAGAACGGTGACTTCGTTGCACGCTTCGTGCTGATTCTGCTGGTGCTCATGTCGATGGGCAGCTGGTACATCATGATCACCAAATTCTTCGAGCAGTTCCGTGCGAACCGTCGTGCGAAGAGCGCTGATGAACAACTGTGGACTGCGCCGTCGCTGGTCGAAGGTACGAAGCTGCTCGACGAAGCATCGCCGTTCCGCTTCATCGCCGAAACGGCTATCGAGGCAGGCGAGCACCACGACGAAGCACTGCTCGAAGCCGTCGACCGCAACACGTGGATCGATACGTCGGTCGAGCGTGCGATCACCAACGTGTCGAACCGTCTGCAAGACGGTCTGGCCTTCCTCGGTACGGTCGGCTCGACGGCGCCGTTCGTCGGTCTGTTCGGTACGGTGTGGGGGATCTATCACGCGCTGACGGCAATCGGCATCGCGGGACAGGCTTCGATCGACAAGGTCGCGGGCCCGGTCGGCGAAGCGCTGATCATGACCGCGATCGGCCTTGCTGTCGCCGTGCCGGCCGTGCTTGGCTACAACTTCCTGGTTCGCCGCAATAAGTCGGTGATGGAGCGGGTTCGTGCGTTCGGCGCACAACTGCACACTGTCCTGCTCGCCGGTAGCCGGCGCTCGGCGCGCGCTTCGGCTCGTGAAGCATCGCTGGTCCAATAAGCGGAGTCTGTCATGGCTATGAGCGTTGGGCAGGATGATAACGACGAGGTCATCTCCAGTATCAACACCACGCCGCTAGTCGATGTGATGCTGGTTCTGCTGATCATCTTTCTGATCACGATTCCGGTGGTGACGCATACGGTGCCGGTGCAACTGCCGAAGGAGACGATCCAGCCGCTGCAGACCACACCGAAAAGTATCGTCATCGCGGTCAACCGCGACGGCGATTTCTTCTGGAACGAGAAGCAGGTGGATGGGCCTACGCTGCTGGCGCGCCTGAAAACCGTCTCCGTTATGACGCCGCAACCGGAAGTGCACGTGCGGGGCGACCAGAGCGCGCGTTACGAATTCATCGGCCGGGTCATTACCGCGTGCGAGCGCGCGGGTATCGCCAAGGTTTCGTTTATTACTGAGCCGCCCGCGCGCGGGGGCTAGCTTTGCATGGGATCGGAGTAAGAGCTTTGCACTAACTCCGATCGACAGGAGAACTACCATGGGAATGAACGTTTCGTCAGGCGGTGGCGGTTCCGAACCGGATGTGATGGTCGATATCAACACCACGCCGCTGATCGACGTGATGCTGGTGTTGCTGATCATGTTGATCATCACGATTCCGATTCAGACGCACGCCATCAAGATGAACTTGCCGGTCGGCAATCCGCCGCCGCCGATCACGCAGCCGGAAGTGGTGCAGATCGACATCGACTTCGACGGCACCATGACCTGGAATGGTCAGCCAGTGCCGAATCGTACGGCATTGGAATCCAGGCTTGCGCAGGTAGCGGCCGAACCGGTTCAGGCTGAAATCCATCTGCGGCCTAACAAGCTGGTGCCGTACAAGGATGTCGCGGAGGTGATGGCGTCCGCGCAACGACTGGGCGCGACGAAAATCGGCCTGATCGGCAACGAGCAGTACATGCAATAGGAAAGTGGAATGCTAACGATCCATCAACGGTTCAAACGTGCCGTCATTGCGGCCGCTATCGGAGGGCTGTCCGCGCTCGTCGTGCTGCCGGTCACATCTCATGCTGCCGACACCTTGCGGCCGGATGTGGCGAAGCCGCTGAATGCCGCGCAGGATCTGTATCGCGCGCACAAGTACAAGGACGCGTTGACGAAGATCGAGCAGGCCGACGCCGTGCCGGGTAAAACGCCCTATGAAAGCTACATGATTCAGGAGATGCGCGGCGCTGCGGCAGCGGCAGCCGGCGAGTCCGGTGTGGCCGCACAGGCCTACGAAACCTTGTTGGGTTCGGGGCGCCTGACCGGCGCGGACGAGCAGCGCACTACCGCGGCGCTTGCCGGCATCTACTTCCAGCAGAAAAACTACGCACAGTCGGCGAAGGTCGCGCAACGTTATCTGAAGTCGGGCGGCAGCGACCCCGATATGCGTACATTGCTTGTGCAGTCTTACTACCTGTCAAACGATTGCGGCAGTGTGGTGAGCCTGCTCAAACCGGGCATCGACGCGCAAGTGCGCGCCGGTCACGCACCCGACGAGTCGCAACTGCAACTGCTCGGCACATGCGCGCAACGCGTGAAAGATGATGCGACGTACCGCAGCACGCTCGAAAAGCTGGTGGCCTATCATCCGAAGCAGGCTTACTGGGAGGATCTGTTCAACGCGATTCGCAGCAAGCCGGGCTATTCGTCTGCGCTGGATATCGACACCTTCCGCCTGCGTCGTGCGACCGGCTCGCTCACTACCGCTGACGATTACATGGAAATGACGCAGCTCGCGATCGTGGCCGGCACTACGGCAGAAGGCAAGCAGGTCATCGATCAGGGCTTTGCGTCGGGGGTTCTGGGCCACGATGCGCAGTCGGATCGCGAGAAGCGGTTGCAGGCTCTCGCCGCGAAACGCGCGCAAGCGCCAGCTGATCCTGCGAACCCCATCGCGCCGGTCAATGTCGCGTTCAACGAGGTCTTCGCGGGCCAGGCCAAGCAGGGTCTGGCGGCAATGGACGCTGCGATCGCGAAAGGCGGAATCGATCATCCGGATCAGGCGCAACTGCATCTCGGCGAGGCGTACTACATTGCAGGTGACAAAGCGCGCGCCGTGCAAGCCTTCCGTGCAGTGAAGGGTACCGATGGTTCGGCCGACCTCGCCCGCCTGTGGGTGCTGGTGGCGTCGAAGTAACGGCGTCCCGGTCCAGACATGTTTCTTCCTGTGGAGTGCCCCCGAGATGTCCGTGCATCGAACCGGGTGGCACATTCTCACCAAACGGGATACGGACCGCTGCGAATAGACGGGGGCAGTTGCGTGCGCAACTATCGCCCGGTTCGCAGCAAGTACGAAAGCGTCTGCGCCATCGCCTTGATTGAGTCGCCCAGCGCGGCAACCAACCAGGTATCTCGTGCATGTCTTAGGGAGGATGTTGAACTCAACGAAACATAGTTTCGTTTTATCAAACTAATTTTGACTACGGGATTCTGTCTTGCTATGGTTTTGCCACTCGATAACAAGGCACAGGTCGCAGTTTCTATAGGTAGCAAAATTCGCGCGCTTCGCCAACGGCTCAAGCGCACGCTGGATGAAGTGGCAACCACGGCGGGAATCTCCAAGCCCTTTTTGTCGCAGGTGGAACGAGGTCATGCAACGCCGTCGATTACATCGTTAGTTGGCATTGCCCGAGCTTTAGGTGTGACGGTCCAGTACTTTGTCGATACGCCAACCGAAGGCAAGTCGGTGCAACGAGGAAGCGAGTTGAAATACTTCGGGTTCGACGGAACCGCGAATCTTTTTGGACGGCTGACGAATCTGTCGGTTGGCAGCAAG
The DNA here is from genome assembly GCF_902833645.1 of Paraburkholderia fungorum. Lineage (GTDB taxonomy): Bacteria > Pseudomonadota > Gammaproteobacteria > Burkholderiales > Burkholderiaceae > Paraburkholderia > Paraburkholderia fungorum. Next base: position 20,368 of record NZ_CADFGE010000020.1, on the reverse strand, counting down.
CTGGAAGTGATTCTCGTCAGGATGCCGGTGGGGCAGAACCCGTCGGAAGTTACGACGCATGCAGGGGAAGAGTTCTTGTACGTGATGAGCGGCCAGATATCGCTCACGTTAGAAGGTACAACGTTCGTATTGCAGGCAGGTGACACCGCCCATTACGAGTCCACTGTGCCTCATGCCTGGTGTAATACCGCGCGGGAAGAAGCGGTGGTCGTCTGGGTAGGCACGCCAAGATTGTTTTAGATGCCTTTGTTCCATGCTTTCGTCGAAAGCGGTCATTCTGTGTTTTTCAGTATTGCTTAGGATTGAATCGGGAATGGCTCTGATTGGAATTGTGTTGCCTCAATAGTCAGAGTCCGAAATGGTGGAAGTGAAAACGATTAGAAAGCGCTGCGTATTTCGTTTGTAATAACTAAGTAGTCCGATATTGAAGTATCTGAAGTGTTCCGTCTTCCCGTTTGTCTTCGCAGTCCGGTGTGCTGTTGACCGGTTTGCGGGGCAACGGAAGAACGGGCCTGCTTTAACGGAGCGCGGCGCAAGATCGCCGTATATCGAGTGGGGAGGTTCACAAGACCTCTCTTCACACACACAGCTGTGGCCTTAATTGACGAGCGAGAAGGGGAAAAATGAAACAAAGGGCATTGGCGCTGGCCATCAAAAGAATAATCTGGGCTGAACTGGCGTTGTCGGCCGCAATCGCCGTACCGGCGTTTGCGCAAAGCCAGCCGGCCACCACCGGCACTACGGCAGGCACGACGACGGAAAGCACGCCGGCAGCAAATACTGCTGCCACGCCGTCCGCGGATAGCAACACCGCGACGCCAGCGGGTAAAGGGGTCCAGCAACTTAAGAAATTTGAAGTGACCGGTTCGCTCATCCGCACGTCGGACAAGGTCGGCAACACGGAGGTGCAGACCATCACGCCCAAGGAAATCCAGCAAAGCGGTTATACGACCGTGGCTGACTTCCTGCGCGGCACGTCTGCGAATTCGGGGAGCAGCTGGGGCCAAACGAACATGAACAGCTCCGCGCAAGGCGGTGGCGGCATTGCATTGCGCGGTCTGAGCGAGAAGTACACGTTGGTGCTGGTGGACGGACAACGGGTGGCGAATTACGGCAAGGCGGTGAACTTCACCGACACGTTCTTCGACGTGAACTCGATCCCGCTCAACATGATCGACCACATCGACATCGTGAAGACCGGTGCGGTCTCGGTGTATGGTTCGGATGCAATTGCAGGTGTTGTCAACATCATTACGAAGAAGGATTTCCAGGGCCTGCAGATCGATGGCCAGCTCGGCAAGGCGCAGCATCCGGGCGACGCGCAGGGTAATTTCAGTGTGCTCGGCGGCATCGGCGACCTGAACGGCGATCGCTTCAACGTGACCGCTGCAGCGAGCTACTATCGCGACAGTGGCTCCTCGCTTGCCGATCGCTCCATGACGGCGAATCAGGACTTTAGCCAGTTCCCTGGTGGCCTCGCTGGCCCGCTCGGCCCGAATCAACAATCATACTGGACCGCGCCGGACGGCACGAAGACGGCACTCAGCCCATGCCCTCCGGGCAGCGTGTCAGCGGACGGCGGCGCGGAGTGTAAATCGAATCCTGCCAGCCAGACCTCCCTGGTCCCGTCGACGACGCGCCTGAACGCGAAAGTGCGCGGCACGTTCAAGATCAACGACGATGTTCAGGCTTACGCGGACCTCTGGGTGAGCCGCAACGAAACGGTGCAAAACGAAGGTCCGGCTGTGCTGAGCAGTCAGACCAACGCGTTCAATCCCGCCACCGGCTCGGCATTGCCGCTGAACCGCACCGTCTCGGCAACCAACCCGTACAACCCGTTCGGCGCCCCGGCGCAGATCAACTACACTTTCCCGAACACCGTTTCCGCAGATACGGTGTCGACCTTCTGGCGGGCGATGACCGGCGTGAAGGGCTCGTTCACCACCGCCAGGTTCGGCGATTGGGACTGGTCCGCGGACTACGGCCATTCTCAGAGTACGGTCGACACGACCTACGGCAACGCGCTGAATGTTGCAGGCGTCGAGAACATTCTGCAGAACGGCGTGTTCAACTTCTCGAACCCGTCGGCCACGCCGAACGGTTTGAATGGCGTATTCCAGAACGACTACGAGCAGGCGATCTCCAAGCTCGATAGCGTGACGGCGAAGACCTCGACGGGCAACCTGTTCAATCTGCCGGGTGGCCCGGTCGGTGTCGGTTTCGGTACGGAGTTCCGTCACGAAAGCAACCTGATCAACTCGCGCACTTATAGCGCGCTTGGGGTCACCGCGCCGGCCAACGTGCAGACGGTCGACGGCGAGCGCAACGTGGCCGCCGTTTACTATCAAGTCGATATTCCGATCATCCGGAACCTGACGTTTACGCAGGCTGGGCGTTACGACCACTACAGCGACTTCGGTGGTGCATTCTCGCCGAGCTTCGCGTTGCGCTTCCAGCCTGTCCAGGCGCTCACGACGTTCGCGTCATACAGCCGCGGCTTCCGTGCTCCGACGCTGGTTGAGAACTCGCAGGCAACGTATCTGGCCCACCAGAACCTGGTCGACCCGAATGACCCGAGCGGCGTGCCGACCAAGCACTTCACGACGGAACAGGTCAACGGCAATCCGGCGCTGCAGCCTGAGCATACGAAGAACTACAACATCGGCTTCCAGTTGTCGCCGGATTCGTCGACGGACATCGGTGCGGCGTTCTACAAGATCCACATCGACGGCGTGATCGGCACGAACGATCCGAACGCGGTGATCGATGCGAACAACCCGTCGACCGTGATCCGCAATCCGGACGGCACGGTGGCCTACATCAAGGAGCAGTTCATCAACCTCGGCTCGCTCGATACCGACGGTTTTGACATGAACTTCCGCAAGTCGGTCGGTACGAAGTACGGCACGTTCACGCTGGCAGGCGATTGGGCCTACGTGTGGCACTTCAAGCTGAATTCACCGGGTGCGCCGACACAGGACTTCGCCGGCAACAACCTCGCGCTGCTGCAGCCGTTCGGTGCGTCCAATCCGCGCTGGAAGGGTAACACCAGCCTCTCCTGGGATTATCGCAAGCTGACCACCACGCTGACGTGGCAGTACACCGGCCCGTACACCAACGCGGTGGCGTCCGAGTTCGGCGACGGCGGCACGCTGTCGGTGGCGTCGTACAGCCAGTTCAACCTGATGGCATCGTATCGCGGCTTCAAGAACTGGACGATCTACGGCGGTATCAACAACATCTTCGACCGCAAACCGCCGTTCGACGTGGAGTGGCAAGCCACCCCGGATATCACGGGTTACGACCAGTCGCTTTATACCAACATCGGCCGCTTCTTCCAGGTTGGTGCAACGTACCGCTTCTGAAGTCTTTGACGTTTGTGACTTATCCGCGGTCTGTCTAGTCGGTCAGCCGCTCCGGCTTGCTGTCATCGGTGCCGGAGCGGTTCAACGTTGTCAGAAACGTACTTTGGAGTTTTCCGTGTTCAATGCTCGTGCAAGACCGCAGCGAGCGACGATGACCAGCGACCCGCGGCGCAGCGCCCGCGGGGAAAGCTACGCGCGCGACAGCATCAGTTCGTCGCTCGCGCCGATTCGATCTACTGCGCGCAGGCTCGAGGCCGGCGCGCGCCCTCGCGCATTCCGAAGATGAGACTTGTGAAGTTTCGCTCACCACATACCGAGTGGTCCGTTTCGCGTCAGCCGGTGCTGACGGCCGCCACCGCATGGCTGACAGCGCTGAGCTTATGCCTGAGTTTGAACGCCGTTTCGGCGCAGGCAAAGCCATCGATCGCGCAATACGACGAGCCTAAATACCCGGCTGACTTCGACCACTTCGACTACGCGAATCCCGACGCACCCGCCAACGGCTCGCTGAGTTTCGAAAACTATAACGAACTGCAGACCTACGATTCGTTGAATCCGTTTCTGGTGCGCGGTGCGCCTGCGCCCGACATCCAGAATCTGATGTTCGATACGCTGATGCAGCGCAGCTGGGACGAGCTGGCCTCCGAGTACCCACTGATCGCCGACGATGTGGAGGTGGCCGCGGACTTGACCTCGGCGACATTCCATATCAATCCCGCCGCGCGTTTCTCCAATGGCGACCCGATCACTGCCGCCGACGTCAAGTACTCGTACGACACGCTAGCGAGTCCGCAGGCGTCGCCGCTGTTCAATGCGCAGTTCTCGATCATCAAAAGTGCGACGGTAATCGACAGGAGCACGATCCGCTTCGAGTTCAAGCATGCGGAACGCGATGCGCCGCTGATTGCCGGCGACCTGCCGATCTTCTCGCCGAAGTGGGGAATGCAGCCGGACGGCAAACGTCCGCCATTCGATCAAATCTCTTCCACGCCGCCGATCAGTAGCGGCGCTTATCTGATCGAGAGCCGCAAGAACGACAAGCAGATCACATATCGCCGCAATCCGGACTACTGGGCGGCGAATCTGCCGTCGCGACGCGGCATGTTCCGCTTCGCGCAGATTACCTTCAATCTGTATCGCGACCATTACACGCAACTCGAAGCCTTCAAGGCGGGCGATGCGGACGTCGTCGTCGAATACAGCGCGACGCAGTGGGCGCGTAAATATGTCGGCAAGAACTTCGACAACGGGCTGCTGAAGAAAGGCGAATTCGCCGACGGTCCCGCGCAGATGCAGGGCATGCTGATGAATATACGCAAGCCGATGTTTCAAGACCCACGCGTGCGCCATGCCCTGACGCTGGCATTCGACTATGACTGGATGAACCGGATGATGTTCTATGGTCAATACCGGCGCACCAGCAGTTACTTCGAGGCAAGTCCGTTCGGCGCAACCGGCAGGCCGGGCGAGAAGGAACTGGCGCTGCTCGAACCGTTGCGCGGCAGCGTGCCGCCTGAAGTGTTCGGTCCGATGCTGAAGCAACCCGACACGATTCCACCGAATTCCTTGCGCGGCAATTTGCGCGTTGCGCGTGATCTGCTCGCACAAGCTGGCTGGCACTATCGCGACGGCGCATTGCGCGACGCCAACGGCACGCCGATGACGATCGAGATCATGGACGACCAGCCCGGCATGGATCGTCTGATCCTGCCGTATATGCAGGCGCTCGGCATGCTCGGTATTCAAGCCCATATGCGCGAGATCGACAGCGCGTTGTACCAGAAGCGTCTGGATAACTTCGAGTACGACATGACCACCTTCATCTATCCGCCAGTCACGATTCCCGGTGCTGAACTAACGCGTCGTTTCGGCAGTGCGGCCGCATCCGAAGTGGGCTCCGAGAACTATTCGGGCATCCGTTCGAAGGCGGTCGACTCGCTGATTCACTCCGCGCTTACCGCCACCAATCTCGACGATCTGGAAGCCGCGACCCGCGCGCTGGATCGCGTCCTGATCTATTCGTTCTATCTCGTGCCCGAGTACTACGCACCGGGCGCGCGCATTGGCTACAAGACCACCCTCGGATTTCCGAAGACCGTGCCGAATTCCTACCAGTACGAAGACTGGGTCATCGACTACTGGTACGTGAAAGCGCCGGGCGCGCAGGCGGCACAAAAACTCCAGGCCGCGCAATCCCCGGGTTCGACCACGGCCGAGGCCCACTGAGGAACACCATGCTTGCCTATATTCTCAGACGATTGCTGTTGATGGTGCCGACTTTGCTCGGCGTGGTCACGCTGACTTTTGTCGTCACGCAGTTCGTGCCGGGTGGGCCGGTCGAACAGGTGATGACGCAACTCCGCCACGGCGCTGGCCGTGGCGGAGAGGCGGGGGCGGGGGGCGGCGGCTATCACGGCAGCCAGGGTGTCGATCCGCAGCAGATCGAGCAGATCAAGAAGCAGTTCGGCTTCGACAAACCGCCGCTCGAGCGTTACGTCCTGATGCTCAAGCGGTACGCGAGTTTCGATCTCGGCCGGTCCTATTATCAGCACGATAGCGTCTGGGACGTCATCAAATCGAAATTGCCGGTGTCGATCACGCTCGGCTTATGGACCGTGATGCTCACGTACCTGATATCGGTGCCCTTAGGCATTGCGAAAGCAGTGCGCAACGGCTCGCGCTTCGATACGGTAACCAGCGTCCTGGTGCTGGCCGGCTATGCGATTCCAGGTTTCGTGCTCGGCGTGCTGTTGCTGATGCTGTTCGGCGGCGGCACCTTCTGGCAGGTGTTTCCGATGCGCGGCCTGACTTCGGACAATTTCAACGATCTCAGTACTTTCGGCAAGCTGCTCGATTATCTGTGGCACATCGTGCTGCCGGTCACGGCTTCGGTGGTCGGCAACTTCGCGATCGTTACGATCCTGACCAAGAATACCTTCCTCGAGGAAATCGGACGTCAATACGTTCTGACCGCGCGCGCGAAGGGTGCGCCGGAACGCGATGTGCTGTGGAAACACGTGCTGCGCAACGCGGCGATTCCGTTGCTGACCGGCTTGCCGGCCGCCTTTGTAGGGGCCTTCCTGAACGGCAATCTGTTGATCGAAACCCTGTTCTCGCTGGACGGCATGGGTCAACTTTCGTATGACTCGGTGATTCGCCGTGACTATCCGGTCGTGCTCGGCTCGCTGTTCCTGTTCACGCTGATCGCTCTCATAACCAAACTCATTGCTGACGTCTGCTATGTCCTCGTCGACCCCCGCATCCAATTCAACCGCCTGGACCGCTGATCTGTCCGGCGCGGCGCACGTGGCGTCGCCGTCTCCCTGGCGGCGCACATGGTGGCGCTTCAAGCAGCAGCGGCTTGGTTACTGGAGTCTCGTGATCTTCGTATCGCTGTTCATTATCAGTCTTCTGGGGGAGGTGCTGTCCAACGATCGTCCGTTGATTGTCCGTTATGACGGGCACTACTATTTCCCTATCGTAAAGGACTATTCGGAGAAGATCTTCGGCGGCGATTTTCCCGCCCGTGCGAATTACCTCGATCCGTATATCCGTTCGCGGCTCGAATCGAACGGCAACTTTGCGCTCTATCCGCCAAATCATTTCCACTACGACACGATCGACTACTTCGCGGCCCATCCGTATCCGGCGCCGCCCACGCGGAGCAACTGGCTCGGCACGGATCAGTACGGCCGTGATGTGCTTGCACGGCTGCTGTATGGTTTCCGGCTCTCGGTGCTGATGGCGCTCGCGCTCACGGTTTCCGGCGTCCTGATCGGCGTATTGACCGGCGCGGTGCAGGGTTTTTATGGCGGACGCACCGACCTGATCGGTCAGCGTCTGATCGAAATATGGAGCTCGATGCCTGACCTGTATCTGCTGATCATCTTCGCGTCGATCTTGGAGCCGACGCTATGGCTGCTCTTTATTCTTCTGTCGATGTTCGGCTGGCTCGTGCTGTCCGATTACGTACGCGCCGAGTTTCTGCGCAACCGTTCGCTGGACTATGTGAAGGCGGCACGCACCATGGGCCTCTCGAACTGGCAAATCATGTGGCGCCATGTACTGCCAAACAGCCTGACCCCAGTGATTACGTTTCTGCCGTTTCGCATGAGCGCGGCGATCCTGTCGCTGACCAGTCTCGACTTCCTCGGGCTGGGTGTGCCGCCGCCCACGCCGAGCCTGGGCGAATTGCTTCAGGAAGGCAAGAACAATCTCGACGCCTGGTGGATTTCGATTTCGGCTTTCGCCGCGCTGGTGATTACATTGCTGCTATTGACCTTTATGGGTGACGCACTGCGCAATGCGCTCGACACGCGCAAGCGCGGTTCTGCCTTCGGTGGAGGTCCGCGATGAGCGAAGCCAAAGCCAAGCGGTCGTTGCTCGAGATTGACCGCTTCTCGGTGCGCTTCGGCGACAAGATTGCGGTGAACGAACTCAGCCTGTCGATCGCGAGGGGCGAGCGCGTCGCGCTTGTCGGCGAATCGGGTTCCGGCAAGAGCGTCACCGCGTTGTCTATCTTGCGACTCGTCGAGCATGCGGAGCTAAGCGGCCGCATGCTGCTGGACGGCGAAGATCTGCTGCAGAAAACCGAGCAGCAGATGCGTGGCCTGCGCGGTGCCGACGTGGCCATGGTGTTTCAGGAACCGATGACAGCGCTCAATCCGCTCTTCACGATCGGCAAACAGATCGCTGAAAGTTTGCGCCTGCATGAGGGCTTGCGGCCGAATGCGGCGCGCAAGCGCGGTATCGAGTTGCTCAGGCGCACGGGTATCCCTGAGCCGGAACGGCGCATCGACAGCTTTCCGCATCAACTGTCAGGTGGCCAGCGGCAGCGCGCGATGATCGCGATGGCGCTGGCATGCCGGCCACGCCTGCTGCTTGCCGACGAACCGACCACCGCGCTCGACGTCACCGTGCGTCAGCAGATCGTCGACCTGTTGATCGGCTTGCAGGAACAGGAAGCAGCGGAGCGCGGTATGGCCGTGTTGCTGATCACACACGACCTGAATCTGGTGAAACGCTTCGCGCAGCGCGTCGCGGTGATGGAAAAGGGTGTGCTGGTCGAGACCAATACGACCGAGGCCTTATTCTCCAACCCACAGCATCCGTACACCCAGCGCCTGCTGGACAGCGTGCCGCAGCGCGCGGTGGCGCCGGTCGAGCCGGGTGCGCGGCGTTTGCTCGAGGTGCAGGGACTCGCGGTCGACTACAGCACGTCCGCGAAGGGTTGGCGTTCGCTGTTCGGGCGCTCCACGTTCCGGGCGGTGCACGAGGTCGACCTGAGCGTGCGGCGCGGCGAGACGCTGGGCATCGTCGGCGAATCCGGATCGGGTAAATCGACGCTGGCGGCAACCGTACTCGGCTTGCAGCGACCGGCGTCCGGTCATATTCATATCGACGGTTTGCCGCTGGCCTCGCTGAAAACCGCGCGTTCGCGCCGCGCGCTGTATTCGCGCATGCAGGTCGTGTTTCAGGACCCGTTTGGTTCGTTGTCGCCGCGCATGACGGTAGAGCAGATTGTCAGCGAAGGCCTGACCATGCATCAGCCCGACATGGACGCGAGGGCGCGGCGCGCCCGCGTGGGCGGTTTGCTGGAGGAAGTGGGCATGCCCGCGGACGCCATGCTGCGCTATCCGCACGAGTTTTCCGGCGGTCAGCGCCAGCGTATTGCGATTGCGCGCGCGTTGGCGGTCGAGCCGGAATTGCTGGTGCTCGATGAACCGACCAGTGCGCTCGATGTATCCATCCAGAAACAGGTGCTGAATCTGCTGACAAATCTGCAGAAAAAGTACAAGCTTAGTTATTTGTTCATTACGCACGATCTGGCGGTGATGCGAGCCATGGCGCATCGCGTGATCGTGATGAAGTCGGGACGCATCGTTGAAGCGGGCGACACCCTTGATGTGCTGCACGCGCCGTCGCATCCTTACACCCAGTCGTTGCTCGCGTCGTCGCTGATCGTGTCGCCGGCGGGTGCAATCGAGACTCCTACGGGAACTGCTAATGATTGACGAACGTTGGGCGCAAGCCGCCCGATCGCTTGGAAGCCGCGCGGCATTCTGGTCGCTGCGCATTGTCGACGAACAGATCGACGACCACGAAATTCGCAACGACATCGCGCAACCCATGCGGACAGTGCGCGATCGTGGCGCAATGCTGATCGCGTGGGTGGGCGCGGGGGCAGGCTATGCGGCCACCGCGAATCTGAGCGCCGCCGGTTTGCAGCAAGCGCTGGATCTCGCCACGGCCCGCGCGGAGGCGAGCGCGGCTCTGTCGTTGATCGACCATCGCGAGGTGGCGCGCCCGGCCGTGAGCGGCCACTATGTGTCGCCGAATGCGCAGCATGCGTTGCCGAGCCGCGCCGAGTGGCTGGAGCGCCTCAGCGTGGAATGCGCGGGTGCGAATCTCGATGCGCGCATTGTGGAGCGTGTCGCCGCTGTGCAGATCACGCATACCGATCAGCTCTACATCACCAGCGACGGCGTGCGGATCGATCAGCGGTTCCAGTTCGTGATGCCGCAATTGAGCGTGGCCGCCCACGCGAACGGCGATACACAGGTGCGTACCCTCGGCGGCAACTACGGCACGCTTGGACAGGGCGGCATGGAAGTGCTGGCGCGTTTCGGCTTCGACGGTTCGGGTGCGCGTGTCGCCAATGAAGCGCTGCAATTGCTGGCCGCGCCGAATTGCCCATCGGGCAAGCGCGATTTGCTGCTTATGCCCGATCAGATGATGTTGCAGATTCACGAATCGATCGGCCATCCGCTCGAGCTCGATCGTATTCTCGGCGACGAGCGCAATTTTGCCGGCTGGAGCTTCGTCAAGAAGGAGATGTTTGGCTCGTACCGCTACGGTTCGGAACTGCTGAACGTGACCTTCGATCCGGATTTGCGCGAAGAAGCCGCCGCATACGCCTTCGACGACGACGGCACTGAAGCGACAAAACAGTATCTGATCCGCGACGGCGTGCTCGAACGTCCGCTCGGCGGCGAGCTTTCGCAGCAACGCGCGCGTATGGCGGGCGTGGCGAATTCGCGTGCCTCGAACTGGAACCGGCCGCCGATCGACCGGATGGCGAATCTGAACATCGAACCCGGCGAGCATTCGCTCGAGCAGATGATCGGCAACATCGAACACGGTATTCTGATGCGCACCAACACGTCCTGGTCGATCGACGACCATCGCAACAAATTCCAGTTCGGCTGCGAGTTCGGTCAGCTGATCGAAAACGGCAAGCTCACCCAGGTCGTCAAACAGCCGAATTACCGCGGTATTTCGGCGAATTTCTGGCGTAGCCTGAGCGCGGTGGGCAATGCGCAGACGCGCGAGGTGTACGGCACGTCCATGTGCGGCAAGGGCGAACCGGCGCAGATCATTCGCGTCGGCCACGCGTCGCCGGCGTGCGTGTTCAGCAACATCGACGTGTTCGGAGGCGCCTGATGAGCCAGTTCATTGCCTCGCGCACCGCTGCATCGGTCGACTGGCAGCAGCATTTCACCGCGCTGGCCGACGCGATCGAGCGCCTCCAGCAGGGCTCGGAAACCACGCTGAGTTCATTTGCCGGCGAGCAGTCCGACTTCATCCGTTTCAACCTGGGCCGGGTTCGGCAGATCGGCAGCGTGTCGCAAGGCAAGCTGACCTTGCGCCTGATCGACGGCGCCCGCCAGGCCTACTCGACGCTGACAATCTGCGGCGATCTGCAACAGGATCTGGACGATGTGGGCGCGGCGCTCGCCACCTTGCGCGAAGGTCTGCGTGGTGCGGCGGATGACCCGCATCTGCTGATCGATACCACGCAATGGGCGCGCACCACCCAACGTTCGGGCAAGCTGCCGGAGCCGGCTGGCTTGTTGCGTATCGTCTCCGAATGCGCGCAAGGGCTGGATTTCGTGGGTTTTTACGCGGGCGGCACGATCGTGCGGGGCTTTGCGTCCACGGGCGGCAGCCGCGGCTGGTACGAAGTCGATAACTTTAATTTCAGCTGGTCGCTGTACGACCCGAGCGGTCGCGCGATCAAAACGACTTACGCCGGCGACGACTGGAGCGACGCGGTTTTCGCCCGCAAGGTTGAGCAGGCCGCGGCGCGTCTATCCGTGCTCGCGCGCACGCCGCGCACCTTGGCGCCGGGGCGTTATCGCTCGTATCTGGCGCCTGAAGCGCTGGCCGAACTGCTCGGCGTGACCGCTTGGAGCGGATTCTCCGCGCGCGCCCAGGCGAGTTCGCGCAGCGAGTTGTACAAGCTGCATGTGGGAGAAATCGTAGTCGACCCGCGCGTTACGATCAGCGAAGATCTGAATCTCGGCATTACACCCGGCTTCAACGACGACGGCTATCTGCGCGAAAGCGTCCCGCTGATCCAGGCCGGCCGCAGCGCCGAACGCCTCACCAATGCCCGCAGCGCGCGCGAGTACGGCCTGACGCCTAACGGTGCGCTGGCGGGCGAGTCGCCGGCTGCGCTCTCGATGCAAGCAGGCGATCTGCGGGAAGAAGACGTGCTGGAGAAACTCGATACAGGTCTCTACATTGGCAATCTGTGGTACGTGAATTTCTCCGACCGGATGAATTGCCGCCTGACTGGCATGACGCGTTTCGCGACCTTCTGGGTCGAGAACGGGCAGATCGTTGCGCCGCTGGATGCCATGCGTTTCGACGACAGCTTGTATCGCCTGCTCGGCAGCGAACTCGAAGAACTCGGCTCGCAGGCGCAATTGCTATTGAGCGATTCGACGTGGGGCGAGCGCGCTACGGGCGGCATGCAATTGCCCGGCATCCTGGCGAGGTCATTCGAATTGACGTTATGAGCCTATGAATCAAGACATAAGAACAAAATCCAGTTCAGGGGGCTTACCCGAGGGTCTGAAGCTGCGCGCATTGCGCGTTTCCGACGCGGAACAATTCCATGCCATGTGGGAGTCGCCGGTCGTGGCGAACGGCAATCCGCACGTACCGTTTCAGACGCTTGCGAGCACGCGCGAATACCTCGAAAAACTCGCGCCCCCCGAGATCGCGATCGCGGCGACGGTTGGCGATACCCTGGCAGGTGCAGCGGAGCTCACGCCTTTCAAGGGGCGCCGCGCGCATGCCGCGTCGATCGGCCTTAGTGTCCACGACGCGTGGCATCGGCGTGGCATCGGCTCTGCGCTGATGGGCGAACTACTCGATCTGGCCGACAACTGGCTCGGTCTGCGCCGTCTCGAGTTGCATGTCTTCGCCGACAACCATGCGGCGCTCGCGCTCTATCGCAAGTTCGGCTTCGAGATCGAAGCGCATCAGCGAGGTGCGGTGTTGCGCCGTGGCGTACTGATCGACTGGTATCTCATGGCGCGGCTGCGCGAGGCGCCGCCATGGATGTCGACGCCACCGGCCGCCCACATCGAGCCGGCAGCCGCCAGCGTCGCAGCGGAATAGGACTATGAAAGAAGAAACGGTGCAGCACGGCGCCATGTTCGACAATCGTATTACGATTCGCGCACTCGAATCGTCCGATATGGACGCGTTCGCCGATATCATGAGCTTGCCTGGCGTGCGGCGCGGCACGTTGTCGGTTGGCTACCGCAGCGCCGAGCAACTCAAGACATGGTACGAGCAGCGCCTCAAAGACGGGGTGAACGTGTGCGCGACGATTGGCGGGCAGATGGTCGGCCACGCAAGTCTGGAGCTCCAGCGGCCCAGCCGTGCGCATTGCGCACACTTAGGATTGGCGGTGCATGACGCGTATCATGGACGCGGCGTCGGCTCGGCGCTTCTGGAGGGGCTGACCGATTGCGCGGACGCATCGCTCGGTTTGCGCCGCATCGACCTCACGGTGTTTCTCGACAACGCGCCGGCAATCGCGCTGTATCGCAAGTTCGGCTTTGTCGAAGAAGGCCGCTCGCGCGGTTTTGCGATGCGCGACGGCATACTGGCCGACGTGCTGCATATGGCCCGCCTGGTTGACGCGCCGCGCCTCCAGTCAATCTGAACGGACTATTGCGTGCCATTTTTTTTCATCGACCGCCCGGTCTTCGCATGGATAGTTGCGCTCGCTATTGTGGTAGCGGGCGCGCTTGCCATTCCGCAATTGCCGGTGGCGCAGTATCCGCGTCTTGCACCGCCGCGCATCGTGATCAGCGCCACCTATCCGGGCGCCGCCACGGAGGTGGTCGATGCCAACGTCGGCAGCATCATCGAGGAAAGTCTCGATGGCGCCGACAATATGCTGTACTACCAAACAACCAGCGACAATCTCGGCAATCTGGAGATCGACGCGACCTTTGCACCGGGCACCAACCCGGATCTCGCGCTGGTCGACATCCAGAACCGTCTCAAGCAGGTCGAGCCGCGCTTGCCGCAGCAGGTCGTGCAGCAGGGCATTAGCGTATTCAAGGCGGCCAATACGTTCCTGATGCTGGTCGCGCTGACATCGACGGACGGCTCGCGCGATTCCGTGCAATTGAGCGATTACCTGAGCCGCTACGTCTTGCGCGAACTGAAGCGCGCGCCGGGTGTGGGCGCGGCCGAGTTGTGGGACGCCGACGAAGCACTGCGCATCTGGCTCGATCCGATGAAGCTGCGCGAATACGGGCTCGGCGCCGCCGAAGTCAACGCCGCGATCGCCGCGCAGAATGCCACGGTAACGGCAGGCACGCTGGGCGACGCGCCGTTCGTTCCGGGGCAGCAATTGACCGCCTCGGTGAGCGTGAAGGGGCAACTGATCTCGCCCGCCGAGTTCGGACAGATCGTGCTCAAGGCATTGCCCGACGGCTCGGCCGTGCGCTTGCGGGACGTCGCGCGGGTCGAACTCGGGCGCGACAATTACTCCTACTATTCCCGCCTGAACGGCAAGGCCGCAGCCACCGTGGGTATTCAACTCGGGCCGCGCGGCAATGCGCTCGAGACGTCCAACGCGATCCGCGCACGGCTGGCTGAACTTTCGAAAACCTTGCCGCCTGGCGTGGCGGTCGAAATCCCGTTCGACAACGCCCATTTCGTGCAGATCGCGATTCGTGAAGTGCTGGTCACGCTGGCGGAAGCGGTGGTGCTGGTGTTCTTCGTGATGTGGCTGTTCCTGCGCGATCTGCGCTACACGCTGGTGCCGACGGTGGTGATTCCGGTCACGCTGATGGGCGCGTTTCTCGCGATTTACGTGTGCGGCCTGTCGATCAATGTGTTCACGATGTTCGGCCTTGTGCTTGCCATCGGCATCCTCGTCGACGATGCGATCGTGGTGGTGGAAAGCGTGCATCGCGTGATGGAAGAAGAAGGCTTGCCGCCGCGCGAGGCGACCCGTAAGGCGATGTCGCAAATCGGCGGTGCGATCGTCGGCGTGACCGCGGTGCTGACTGCCGTGTTCGTGCCGATGGCATTCTTTCCAGGCGGTGTCGGCGGTATTTACCGGCAATTCGCTGTGTCGATGATCGCCTCGATGCTGGTGTCGTCTTTCATGGCTTTGTCGCTGACGCCCGCGCTATGCGCGAACCTGCTGAAAGCGCACAAGCATCCGGTGAGTGAGCGCGATGCCCGCCGCGGCCCGCTCGGTTTCGCGGCGCGCGCGGCGAGTCATTTCACCGCCGGTTTCGATCGCGCCGCAAGCGGCTATCGTGGGCTGACCGCGAGAACGCTGCGCCGAATCGGACCGATGCTGGCCATTTATGCCGTGCTGGTCGGCGTATGCGGCGTGCTGTACTGGCAAATGCCCGGCGGCTTTTTGCCGAGCGAAGACCAGGGCCAATTGCAGGTGATGGTGCAATTGCCGGCCGGTGCCACGCAGGCGCGTACGCTCGCCGTGGTCAAGCGGATGGAAGGCATCCTGCATATGGAGCCCGCGATTGCGCACGTCACCAGTGTGATCGGCTGGAGTTTTACCGGCAGCGGCCAGAACGTGGCCATGGGTTTCGTCGAAATGAAAGACTGGGGCAAGCGCGCCACCGATGCGATGGCGTTGCGCGATCGCTTGAACGAGAAGTTCGACAAGATTCTCGACGGCGACGTTGAGGCGCAATTGCCGCCTTCCGTGCCGGGTCTCGGGCATTCGGACGGCTTCGTGTTCCGGCTCGAAGATCGCGGTGGAGTCGGGCTGGACGCGTTGAAGGCCGCACGCGAGCAACTATTCGCGCAGGCAAAGGCGAGCCCCGTGCTGGCATCGGTGCATTCCGAGGACTTGCCGGATGCGCCGCGTGTCGAGCTGATTATCGACCGCGCGAAAGCGTACGCGCTCGGCGTGTCGTTCGATCGTATCTCCGACGTGCTGGGCAGCACCTTCGGCTCGACCTATATCGACGACTTTCCTGCCGGTGGCCGCATGCGCCGGGTGATGATCTCCGCCGACGCCGCCACCCGCATGACCGAAGACGATCTGATGGCGCTCTCCGTGCCGAACTCGACGGGCGGCATGGTGCCGCTGTCAGCGATTGCGTCGCGCCATTGGTCCATTGGACCTGTGATGCTGAGCCGCTACAACGGCTATCCGTCGCTCGACGTGAGCGGTCACGCGGCGCCTGGCTACAGTTCGGGCGCGGCGATGGCGGAAATGGAGCGGCTCGCGGCTTCGCTGCCACTCGGCGTTTCGTACGACTGGGTCGACGCGGCGCGTGAAGAAACCGCGGCGGCGCGGCTTACCCCGTTGCTGATCGGCTTGTCGATGCTGGCCGTGTTCATGGCGCTGGCTGCGCTGTACGAAAGCTGGACGATCCCGCTTGCCGTGCTGATGGTCGTGCCGCTCGGCGTGATCGGCGCGGTTGCCGCCGTGCTGCTGCGTGGCATGCCGAACGATGTGTACTTCAAGGTCGGCATGATTACCGTAATCGGTCTCGCGGCGAAAAACGCGATTCTGATCGTGCAGTTCGCGCGCGACCTGTATGGCCAGGGGCTGCCGTTGACGCGTGCTGTCACCGAAGCGGCCGCGGCGCGCTTCCGGCCGATTGTGATGACCTCGGCGGCGTTCCTGCTGGGCGTCGTGCCGCTCGTGGTGTCGAGCGGGGCGGGTGCCGAAAGCCGCCGCTCGATCGGCACCGGGGTATTTGGCGGGGTGCTGGCGGCCACGCTGTTCGGCCTCGTGTTCGCGCCGGTCGCGTTTCATGCGGTTGCCTCGCTAACCTATAGCAGGCGGCGGCTCGCAGAGCTGCGCCGCAAGCGTAACGAGCGGCGCGCCCAGCGGGCGGCGAGCGAAAGCGGTCAGTTGACCAACGGCCGATGACGTGACGGCGATCGTGCGGCGCTTCGGCGCCGCGCCGTCGTCGGCGTCGAGCGCAGCGTTCAGCCAGCCGGTTGATTCGCTGCTGCGGGCGCTGCACCGCCCGGCATTTGCGTAGCGGTTGTGGACGCGTGCGCGACCGGCATGCAGTCCGCGCGATATTCGGCTTGCAGCTTTTGCTCCGCCTCGTCCAGATCGCTCGGATATTCGTCGTCGTCGTCGCTCGGGCTGTAGCCGACTGCTTCCAGTTCACTGAGCTCGTTCATCAACTGCTTATGGGTGACTTCGGTCTTGAGCTGTTTGAACGGGTAGTCGTTGCATTGCTGCTGCGTGAGACCCGGCGCGGCCATTGCGGACGCGCTGCCGATCAGCAGAAGGGTAGTGACGAGTGTTCTGGTTGCGAGCTTCATGTTCATACCATCACGATAAGGTTCGAGTCGGACCGCAAAAGAAAGTAGCGGGATGGCAGTAGGCTAGTCGAGGCGGCCTACCGAAGCAGCGTCGGCAAAATGAAATATGTTTTATCGTTCTGCAGCCCGTTTCCTGCCGCCTTGCGGCGAACTTAAATTTTTCTTCATGAAGCGGATGTTCATCCGCCATGCGCACGCGCGTAGCCTGCAGGCAGGCACCGGACAAAGCGGCGACACCCGTCGAATCGCACGCCCGTACTCTGAACGCGCAAGCCGAATATGGCATCATGTCTTCCTACTGATAACCAGTCGCGCCCGCCGCTTGCATCGGTTGAGCTGGCGGCGCATGCAATGATCATGTCGCGAGTACTGACGATCGAAGATGATGAAATTACCGCGAATGAAATTGTCGGGGAGCTGAAAAGTCGCGGCTTCACCGTGGATTGGGTGGCTAACGGCCGCGACGGCATGGCGCGCGCGATCAGCGAGGAGTACGACGTGATCACGCTCGACCGCATGCTGCCGGGCGTGGATGGTCTCACGATCCTGACCACCATGCGCAGTATCGGCATTCAAACGCCGGTGCTGATGCTAAGCGCGCTGGGCGATGTGGACGAACGGGTGCGCGGGCTGCGCGCTGGCGGCGACGATTATCTGACCAAGCCGTTCGACCCCGAGGAAATGACCGCGCGTCTCGAAGTTTTGCTGCGTCGCAGTCAAATGCCGGCTACGCCGCTCGAAACGCATCTGCGGGTCGGTCCGCTTGAACTCGATCTGATTTCCCGCAAGGTGCAGCGCGACGGCGAAGAGATCGTCCTGCTGCCCACAGAGTATCGCGTGCTCGAATTCATGATGCGGCATGCCGGACAGACCATCACGCGCACCATGCTGTTCGAGGCGGTGTGGGGCTACCACTTCGACCCGGGCACCAATCTGATCGACGTGCACATGGGCCGCCTGCGCAAGAAAATCGACCCACCCGGCGTGACGCCGATGATCCAGACCGTGCGCGGCTCGGGTTATATCCTCGCATGAGCAGACCATTTTGATGGACACAACCTTCCCGGCTCAATCTGCGCTCGGGCGGCGCTGGCATTCCACCACCTTTCGCCTGCTATCGGTCTACGCGGTTATCTTTTCGCTTTCGGTGATGCTGTTGCTGGGCTACATCGGCTGGGCCGTGACTGGCGATATGGAGCGCGAGACCGATGTCGTAATGGACTGGCAACTGGTCTACTTCGATTCGGTGCCTGATGCCGGCCTCGCGGACGCGATTCATCGGCGTATCGAACACGAGCGTATGCATACGAATTACTACGGCCTGTTCGCGGCCGACGGCCAACTGCTGGCCGGCGATCTTCTCTCGTATCCGACGCAGCTTCCCACCAACCGCACCGGCAAGACGCTCGATCTCGCGCTCGCGAAGGGACGCAACGAGCAGGTGCCGGTGGTCCGCGCGATGGCCGAGCGGCGCAAGGACGGATCGACGCTCGTGATCGGCCGCGATCTGACGCATATTCTGCGGATTCGCGAGACCATCATCAACGCGCTGGTGGGCGGCGGCATCGTGTGCCTGCTCGCAGGCGTGGCGGGTGGACTCGCACTGAGCGTGCGGCAGATGCGCCGCCTGAAAGCGATCCGGCGCGTCACGCAGCGTATTGCTCAGGGCGATCTTGCGCAACGCCTGCCGATCGGCGGACGCGACGAAGTAGATATGCTCGCGCATCTGGTGAACCATATGCTCGCGGAAGTCGAGCGTCTCATGAATGAAGTGAAGGGCGCGTGCGACGGTATCGCGCATGATTTGCGTACGCCGCTCGCGCATGTGCGAACCTTGCTCGCGCATGCGGCGGAGCATACCGACTCGCTTGACGATCCTGCGCTATCGCAATTGGTGGAACGTGCGCGCATGGAGACCGATGCCTTGCTCGACCGGTTTCGCGCGATGTTGCGTATCTCCGAGATTGGCACGCTGCAGCGTCGCGGTGGATTCGGCGAGGTGCAACTGGAGACGCTGGTGCAGGAAGTGGGTGAACTCTACGAGCCGCTCGCCGAGAGCCGCCTGATTCAGTTGTCCGTGCATGCGCAACCGGTCGACGCGATTCATGGCGATCGCGCGTTGCTGTTCGAAGCGTTGAGCAATCTGATGGACAACGCGATCAAGTTCACGCCGGAGGGTGGTGCGGTACGTATGGAGCTTCGGCAGACTTCAGCGGGGCCGCAGGTGGATATTGTCGATAACGGGCCGGGGATTGCCGCGGACGAGCGCGATGCGGTCCTGCAGCGGTTTTATCGCGGGGAGAGTACGCGGCACCTGGCCGGCTCGGGGCTCGGTTTAAGCATTGTTTCGGCGGTGATGCGGGTGCATGACTTCACGATGAAGATCGGCAATGCGCAGCCTGGCGCGAGGATCTCCATCGAATGCTGGTCGAGGACGCTGGCATGAGCTTATGCGTTTTTTTTATCCTGACAGGGTGGTGAATGCGCATTCTGTTCGTTGGGCCTTCTCATCCGGAAGCGGCATGGCTTTTCAAGGCGCTGCAGGAGAGCGCTCATAGTTTGCAGCGAGCCGATGATCTGCGGGATGGGGTTTTTCTTGCATCGCAGGAACCGTTCGACGCGATTGTTCTGATGGTGCTCGAGGTGGGGTTTTATTCTTCCTTGCAGGGGTTCATTGGGGAGTTTGCTGCTGCCGGGAGTGGTGCTGCGATTGTTGCGGTGCTGGGGGCTGCTACGGCGCAGGATCGCACCAGGACTTTGCGGGCCGGCGCGGATGCGTGTTTTTGCCAGCCTTATTCGTTTATCGAAATGCACGAGAGGATGGCTGCATTGCAGCGAGTCGGGTGCGCGCGGGGCGCCGGTTTTTTTTCTGCTACGGCGTCTGCTGGTTCTGCTGCTTCTGCTTCTGTTTTGCCTTCGTTTGGGGGGCCTTCTTTGGATGCGGCTACTCGCGAGTTGGTATGCGGCGGACGGCGGGTTGCCGTGACGCGGCGGGAGTTTTTGCTGCTTGAATGTTTGCTGAGGCAGATTAACGCGCCGGTGGCGAGGGATCAATTGATCCGGTATGCGTGGCCCGAGAAGGAGGATGTCGATCCTTCCAGTGTCAATCTGGTTGTTTCGAGGTTACGGCGGAAGCTTTCGGATGATGTGCCTCAGGTGAGGATTGAGACTGTTAGCCGGTTTGGGTATCAGGTGTCGGTTTTGTAGTGGTGGTTTTTTGCCTGTTCGGCGCTTTTTGTTGTTGATCTGGGGCTTTGGCCTTTCCTTGTTTTGTTAGTGGTCTATTAGCGTTGCCCCTGTGCGGGGCGGCACTTACTTTCTTTGCCGCCGCCCCCCCATGTCAGGCTAGTTGTCGCCTCACCCGAACCGATTGATGTAAAGATGGGGGGCGGACAGCGAATGGAAGATGAAACGTTATT
>NZ_CADFGE010000019.1:1780-157064 GCF_902833645.1 Paraburkholderia fungorum | reverse complement strand
GATTCCCGTGTGAAAGTAGGTAATCGTCAGGCTCCCCTGCAGCATCAGAAACCCCACCCCACAAAGGTGGGGTTTCTGCGTTTACGGCGGCGCTGAACTCACTATATAAGTGAGAGCTATGAGTTTGGAACGGTCAAGCAAGCCTTGACAGCAAGCGGTTGTTCCCTCATAATCATCAGTTCTCTGCGGAGGGGTGCCCGAGTGGCTAAAGGGGGCAGACTGTAAATCTGTTGGCTTACGCCTACGTTGGTTCGAATCCAACCTCCTCCACCAGAATGCAAGCTGTAGCAGTAGTTGGGAATCCATGAATCCTTGCGGGTGTAGCTCAATGGTAGAGCAGAAGCCTTCCAAGCTTACGACGAGGGTTCGATTCCCTTCACCCGCTCCAGTAACAAAGAAGTAGCGCCCATGTGGCTCAGTGGTAGAGCACTCCCTTGGTAAGGGAGAGGTCGGCAGTTCGATCCTGCCCATGGGCACCAGAAGTACTCGGTGATTGTTTGCGCGCGGCGCAACGTACGGATAAATCCTCTTAGGAGTCGAAAATGGCCAAGGGTAAGTTTGAGCGGACCAAGCCGCACGTGAACGTCGGCACGATCGGTCACGTTGACCACGGCAAGACCACGCTGACGGCAGCGATCACGACGGTGCTGACCAAGAAGTTTGGCGGCGAAGCGAAGGCATACGACCAGATCGATGCGGCGCCGGAAGAAAAGGCGCGTGGTATCACGATCAACACGGCGCACGTCGAGTACGAAACGGCTAACCGCCACTACGCACACGTCGACTGCCCGGGCCACGCTGACTATGTGAAGAACATGATCACGGGCGCAGCGCAGATGGACGGCGCGATCCTGGTGTGTTCGGCTGCAGACGGCCCGATGCCGCAAACGCGTGAGCACATCCTGCTGGCGCGTCAGGTTGGCGTGCCGTACATCATCGTGTTCCTGAACAAGTGCGACATGGTGGACGACGCTGAGCTGCTGGAACTCGTCGAGATGGAAGTTCGCGAACTTCTGTCGAAGTACGACTTCCCGGGCGACGACACGCCGATCATCAAGGGTTCGGCCAAGCTGGCGCTGGAAGGCGACACGGGCGAGCTGGGCGAAGTGGCGATCATGAATCTGGCCGATGCGCTGGATACGTACATCCCGACGCCGGAGCGCGCAGTGGACGGCTCGTTCCTGATGCCGGTGGAAGACGTGTTCTCGATCTCGGGTCGCGGCACGGTAGTGACGGGTCGCGTTGAGCGCGGCGTGGTGAAGGTCGGCGAAGAAATCGAAATCGTCGGTATCAAGCCGACGGTGAAGACGACGTGCACGGGCGTGGAAATGTTCCGCAAGCTGCTCGACCAGGGTCAGGCAGGCGACAACGTGGGTATCCTGCTGCGCGGCACGAAGCGTGAAGACGTGGAGCGTGGCCAGGTTCTGGCGAAGCCGGGTTCGATCAATCCGCACACGCACTTCACGGCTGAAGTGTACGTGCTGAGCAAGGACGAAGGCGGTCGTCACACGCCGTTCTTCAACAACTATCGTCCGCAGTTCTACTTCCGTACGACGGACGTGACGGGCTCGATCGAGTTGCCGAAGGACAAGGAAATGGTCATGCCGGGCGACAACGTGTCGATCACGGTGAAGCTGATCAACCCGATCGCGATGGAAGAAGGTCTGCGCTTCGCAATCCGCGAGGGCGGCCGTACGGTCGGCGCTGGTGTGGTTGCCAAGATCCTCGAGTAAAATCGCGGGTTGAGGTTGCAGTAAGTGGTGCCCGGAGCCGGGCGCCAGCACCTTAGCAGGTGCCCGGCTCTACGTTCTTTTACTATCTGGCGGCGCAATACCGCCTCGCTCTTTCCAAGGAATTGTCATGCAGAACCAGAAAATCCGCATTCGCCTGAAGGCTTTCGACTATCGCCTGATCGATCAATCGGCAGCTGAAATCGTCGACACGGCAAAGCGGACTGGCGCTATCGTTCGTGGTCCGGTGCCCCTGCCGACCCGCATTCAACGTTTCGACATCCTGCGTTCGCCGCACGTCAACAAGACGTCGCGCGATCAGCTCGAAATCCGTACGCACCAGCGTCTGATGGACATCGTCGATCCGACGGACAAGACCGTTGACGCACTGATGAAGCTGGACCTTCCGGCTGGCGTGGACGTGGAAATCAAGCTGCAATAAGGCTTCTAACGCTTGCCTGGCATGCCGGGCAACGCTAAGTCATTGATTGCTTGCGGAAAACGAAGAGCCTTGCTATAATAGTGGGCTTTTCGCGCATTTGCGCAAAAAAGTCGGTGTGCTGCAGCATGGATTCATGCCCGAAACGGCACCGGCATTTTGTAAATTAGCCCCGACCAATCGCAGTCGGGAATGGAGAAAACGATGAGCCTTGGACTCGTAGGTCGCAAGGTTGGCATGACCCGTATCTTCACGGCAGAAGGGGATTCGATTCCCGTTACCGTGCTGGACGTGTCCGACAACCGCGTGACGCAGATCAAGACTGTTGAAACCGACGGCTATACCGCCGTGCAGGTTGCATTCGGTACGCGCCGTGCATCGCGTGTGACGAAGCCGTTGGCCGGTCATCTCGCCAAAGCCGGTGTTCAAGCCGGTGAAATCCTCAAAGAATTCCAGATCGATGCTGCCAAGGCTGCCGAGTTGTCGAACGGCACCGTGGTCGGTCCCGACCTGTTCGAAGTAGGCCAGAAGGTCGACGTGCAAGGCGTGTCGATCGGTAAGGGCTACGCCGGTACCATCAAGCGTTACAACTTCGCATCCGGCCGTGCTTCGCACGGTAACTCGCGCTCGCACAACGTGCCGGGTTCGATCGGTATGGCGCAGGATCCGGGTCGTGTTTTCCCGGGTAAGCGCATGACCGGTCACATGGGTGACGATACGGTAACCGTGCAAAACCTCGAAATCGCTCGTATTGACGCTGACCGCAAGCTGTTGCTGGTCAAGGGCGCCGTTCCGGGTGCGAAGGGTGGCAAGGTATTCGTTACGCCGGCCGTGAAGACGCGTGCCGTGAAAGGAGCGAAATAATGGAACTTAAGCTCCTGAATGCCAATGGTCAGGAAGGTGCAGGCGTTAGCGCGTCGGACGTAGTGTTCGGTCGCGATTACAACGAAGCCCTGATTCACCAGGTCGTGGTGGCGTATCAAGCGAATGCCCGTAGCGGTAACCGCGCGCAGAAGGACCGTGAGCAAGTCAAGCACACGACCAAGAAGCCGTGGCGCCAGAAGGGTACGGGCCGTGCCCGTGCCGGTATGTCGTCGAGCCCGTTGTGGCGCGGCGGTGGCCGGATCTTCCCGAATTCGCCGGAAGAAAACTTTTCGCACAAGGTCAACAAGAAGATGCATCGCGCAGGTCTCTGCTCGATCTTCTCGCAGCTGGCCCGCGAAGGCCGCATCTCGGTGGTCGACGAGCTGACGCTCGAAGCGCCGAAGACGAAGCTGCTGGCCGAAAAATTCAAGGCGATGGGTCTCGACTCCGTGCTGGTGATTACCGACACGGTTGACGAAAACCTGTACCTCGCGTCGCGCAACCTTGCCCATGTGGCGGTTGTCGAGCCGCGTTACGCCGACCCGCTGTCGCTGATCTACTTCAAGAAGATCCTGATCACGAAGGCTGCGGTCGCCCAGATCGAGGAGTTGCTGTCATGAGCGAGATTCGCAAGAACGATCATCGTTTGATGCAGGTCCTGCTCGCGCCGGTGATCTCCGAAAAGGCGACGCTGGTGGCCGACAAGAACGAGCAAGTTGTGTTCGAAGTCGCGCCCGATGCCACGAAGCAGGAAGTGAAAGCTGCAGTCGAGCTGCTGTTCAAGGTGGAAGTCAATTCCGTCAACGTGCTGGTCCAGAAGGGTAAAGCAAAGCGCTTTGGCCGTTTCATGGGCAAGCGTAAAGACGTGAAGAAGGCGTACGTCTGCCTGAAGCCCGGCCAGGAAATCAACTTTGAAGCGGAGGCCAAGTAATCATGGCAATCGTTAAAGTTAAGCCGACTTCGCCGGGTCGCCGTGCGATGGTCAAGGTGGTCAACAAGGATCTGCATAAGGGCAAGCCGTACGCACCGCTGCTCGACTCGCAATCCTCGACCGCCGGCCGTAACAACAACGGCCACATCACTACGCGTCATAAGGGTGGTGGTCACAAGCATCATTACCGCGTCGTCGATTTCCGTCGTAACAAGGACGGCATTCCGGCGAAGGTCGAACGTCTTGAGTACGATCCGAACCGTAGCGCGAACATCGCGCTGGTTCTGTACGCAGACGGCGAGCGCAAGTACATCATCGCTCCGAAGGGTGTGACGGTTGGTCAGCAACTGATGTCGGGTTCGGAAGCTCCGATCCGCGCAGGCAACACGCTGCCGATCCGCAACATTCCGGTCGGTACGACGATTCACTGCATCGAAATGCTGCCGGGCAAGGGCGCGCAAATGGCGCGTTCGGCTGGTACGTCGGCGATGCTGCTGGCTCGTGAAGGCATCTACGCACAGGTCCGCCTGCGCTCGGGTGAAATCCGCCGCGTTCACGTTGAATGCCGCGCGACGATTGGTGAAGTTGGCAACGAAGAGCACAGCCTCCGTCAAATCGGTAAGGCTGGCGCGAACCGCTGGCGCGGTATCCGCCCGACGGTACGTGGCGTTGCAATGAACCCGGTCGATCACCCGCACGGTGGTGGTGAAGGCAAGACGGCTGCAGGTCGCGATCCGGTGAGCCCGTGGGGCACGCCTGCTAAGGGTTATCGCACCCGCAGCAACAAGCGCACGACGAGCATGATCGTCCAGCGCCGTCACAAGCGTTAAGGAGTAGGCAATGGCACGTTCTGTAAAAAAAGGTCCGTTCTGCGACGCCCATTTGCTGAAGAAAGTTGAGGCGGCTGCAGCTTCGCGGGATAAGAAGCCGATCAAAACCTGGTCGCGCCGTTCGACGATTCTGCCGGATTTCATCGGTCTGACGATTGCTGTGCATAACGGCCGTCAACACGTCCCGGTGTATATCTCGGAAAACATGGTCGGCCACAAGCTTGGCGAGTTTGCATTGACCCGGACGTTCAAGGGTCACGCAGCCGACAAGAAGGCTAAGAAATAAGGGGCTCATGATGGAAGTGAAAGCAATTCATCGCGGTGCCCGCATCTCGGCGCAGAAAACGCGCCTTGTGGCTGACCAGATCCGCGGTTTGCCGGTCGACAAGGCGCTGAACGTTCTGACGTTCTCGCCGAAGAAGGCTGCGGGAATCGTGAAAAAGGTCGTGCTGTCGGCGATCGCGAATGCGGAGCATAACGAAGGCGCCGATATCGATGAGCTCAAGATCACGAGCATCTACATCGACAAGGCTGCGTCGCTCAAGCGTTTCACCGCGCGCGCTAAAGGCCGCGGTAACCGCATCGAGAAGCAATCCTGTCACATCACTGTGACGGTCGGGAATTAAGGGGTCATACGATGGGACAGAAAATTCATCCGACTGGCTTCCGTTTGGCCGTCAGCCGCAATTGGGCGTCGCGTTGGTACGCGAACAACAACAATTTCGCGGCGATGTTGCAGGAAGACATCGGTGTTCGTGAATACCTGAAGAAGAAGCTGAAAAACGCTTCGGTTGGTCGCGTCGTTATCGAGCGTCCGGCGAAAAACGCGCGCATCACGATTTATAGCTCGCGTCCGGGTGTGGTCATCGGTAAGAAGGGCGAGGATATCGAGCTGCTGAAGTCGGAACTGCAACGCCGCATGGGCGTTCCGGTTCACGTCAACATCGAAGAAATCCGCAAGCCGGAAACCGATGCGCAACTGATCGCGGATTCGATCACGCAACAGCTCGAGCGCCGGATTATGTTCCGCCGCGCGATGAAGCGTGCGATGCAAAACGCAATGCGTCTGGGTGCTCAAGGCATCAAGATCATGAGCGCTGGCCGCCTGAACGGTATCGAAATCGCTCGTACGGAATGGTATCGCGAAGGTCGCGTGCCGCTTCATACGCTGCGTGCTGATATCGACTACGCAACTTCGGAAGCGAAGACGACGTACGGCATCATCGGCGTGAAGGTGTGGGTCTACAAGGGCGACACGCTTGGCCGCAATGACGCACCGGTGGTTGAAGAAGTCGCCGAAGAAAAGCGTCCGCGCCGCAACGCACGTCCGGGTGGCGATCGCCGTCCGCGTCGTGATGGTGAAGGTGGTGGCCCGGCAGGTGCACGCCGTGGCGCTCCTCGTCGTGCTGGCGGTGCCGGCGGCGACGGGAAGACTGGAGAATAACGATGCTGCAACCGAAACGCAGAAAGTATCGCAAAGAGCAGAAGGGTCGTAACACCGGTATCGCTACCCGCGGCAACGCGGTGTCGTTCGGTGAGTTCGGCCTGAAGGCTATCGGTCGTGGTCGTTTGACCGCGCGCCAGATTGAAGCGGCACGTCGTGCAATGACGCGTCACATCAAGCGTGGTGGCCGCATCTGGATCCGCATTTTCCCGGACAAGCCGATCTCGCATAAGCCGGCTGAAGTACGGATGGGTAACGGTAAGGGTAACCCTGAGTACTACGTCGCAGAGATTCAACCGGGCAAGATGCTGTACGAAATGGACGGCGTAACCGAAGAGCTGGCACGCGAAGCGTTCCGTCTGGCTGCAGCTAAGCTGCCGCTCAAGACGACGTTTATCGTGCGTCAGCTCGGCGCCTAAGGAGCAAATGATGAAGGCTTCCGAACTTCACCAGAAAGATCAGGCCGCGCTCAACAAGGAGCTGTCGGACCTGTTGAAGGCGCAATTCGGCCTGCGCATGCAACTCGCGACCCAGCAGCTCACGAACACGAGCCAGCTGAAGAAGGTCCGTCGCGACATCGCACGTGTGCGGACCGTCCTGACTGAGAAGGCGAACCAGAAATGAACGATAGCGTAAAAACCTCGCTCAAGCGGACGCTGGTCGGCAAGGTCGTCAGCAACAAGATGGACAAGACCGTTACCGTGCTGGTTGAGCACCGCGTGAAGCACCCGATCTACGGCAAGTACGTTGTGCGTTCGAAGAAGTACCACGCGCACGACGATGCGAACACGTACAACGAGGGTGACCTCGTTGAAATCCAGGAAACGCGTCCGATTTCGAAGACGAAAGCTTGGGTTGTGGCTCGCCTGGTCGAGGCTGCTCGCGTCATCTGACGCCGCGAAGTTGTAGAAGTAATTGAAATCGCAGTAAGTTTCGCTTGCAAGACCGAGATTATTTGTTATAATCTCGGTCTTCCCTCTTTTATGGGAGCCCCGTCGCGGGCGAAGTTGGTGGGGGAAGCGGTTCAGGCGCCAGTCTGTTCCGAAGGATTCACCGGATTGCGATGGCGGGTTTCGTTTGCCGTCGCTGCTGTTCATACCCAAGCAGCCGATTGGCTGACGGGACCAAGACTGACCGGGTACGCCATGGTGGTGTGACCGGATTAAGTTGGGAAAGATAAACCATGATCCAGACCGAAACTCGGCTTGAAGTGGCCGACAACACCGGTGCGCGTGAAGTCATGTGCATCAAGGTTCTCGGCGGCTCGAAGCGTCGTTATGCCAGCATTGGCGACATCATCAAGGTGACCGTCAAAGAAGCAACGCCGCGCGGGCGCGTGAAGAAAGGCGAAATTTACAACGCCGTGGTGGTTCGCACCGCCAAGGGCGTACGTCGTCAAGACGGCTCGCTGATCAAGTTCGACGGCAATGCAGCAGTGCTGTTGAATGCCAAGCTCGAACCTATTGGCACCCGTATTTTCGGGCCTGTTACGCGCGAGTTGCGCAGCGAGCGATTCATGAAGATCGTTTCGCTGGCACCTGAAGTGCTGTAAGGAGTCGCGATGAACAAGATTCGCAAAGGTGACGAAGTTATCGTCATCACCGGCAAAGATAAAGGCAAGCGCGGCGTCGTGCTGTCCGTTGGCGAAGACAAAGTAATTGTCGAGGGTATCAACCTCGTCAAGAAGCACGTCAAGCCGAACCCGATGAAGGGTACGACGGGTGGCGTGGAAGCCAAGACGATGCCGCTGCAAATTTCGAACGTCGCATTGGTCGACGCGAATGGCAAGGCGTCGCGTGTAGGCATCAAGGTCGAGGGAGACAAGAAAGTCCGTTTCCTTAAGACGACCGGTGCCGTGCTGAGCGCCTGACGCTGCGGAGTAAAAAAATGGCTCGTTTGCAAGAGTTTTACAAAGAGAAGGTTGTACCCGGCCTCATCGAGAAGTTCGGTTACAAGTCCGTGATGGAAGTGCCGCGTATCACCAAGATCACCCTGAACATGGGTCTTGGCGAAGCGGTTGCTGACAAGAAGATCATCGAAAACGCCGTTGGCGACCTGACGAAGATCGCAGGCCAGAAGCCGGTGATCACGAAGGCACGCAAGGCAATCGCTGGCTTCAAGATCCGTCAGGGCTATCCGATCGGTGCAATGGTCACGTTGCGTGGTCAGGCAATGTACGAATTTCTTGACCGTTTCGTGACGGTTGCGCTCCCCCGTGTGCGCGACTTCCGTGGCGTGTCGGGTCGTGCGTTCGATGGTCGCGGCAACTACAACATCGGTGTGAAAGAGCAGATCATTTTCCCCGAAATCGACTACGACAAGATCGACGCACTGCGTGGGCTGAACATCAGCATCACGACGACTGCGAAGACCGACGACGAAGCAAAGGCTCTGCTCGCCAGCTTCAAGTTCCCGTTCAGAAACTGAGGTTACCGTGGCTAAACTGGCACTGATCGAACGTGAAAAGAAGCGTGCTCGCCTGGCCGCTAAGTACGCTCCCAAGCGTGCTGAGCTGAAAGCGATCATCGGCGATATGAGCAAGTCGGACGAAGAGCATTACGCAGCACGTCTGGAACTGCAACAACTGCCGCGCAACTCTAACCCGACCCGTAAGCGCAATCGTTGCGCAATTACCGGTCGCCCGCGTGGCACGTTCCGTAAATTCGGGCTGGCGCGTAACAAGATTCGCGAAATCGCGTTCCGCGGCGAGATCCCTGGCCTGACCAAGGCGAGCTGGTAATAGGAGAAACGTAAATGAGCATGAGTGATCCTATCGCCGATATGCTGACTCGCATCCGCAATGCGCAGATGGTTGAGAAAGTTTCGGTGACAATGCCCTCGTCGAAAGTCAAGGTTGCGATTGCGCAGGTCCTGAAGGACGAAGGCTATATCGATGATTTCGCAGTGAAGTCCGAAGGTGCGAAGTCTGAATTGAACATCGTGTTGAAGTACTACGCTGGCCGTCCGGTGATCGAGCGCATTGAACGCGTTTCGAAGCCTGGTCTGCGTGTGTACCGCGGCCGTAACGACATCCCCGTGGTCATGAATGGCCTCGGCGTGGCAATCGTGTCGACGCCGAAGGGCGTGATGACGGACCGCAAGGCGCGTGCAACGGGCGTTGGCGGCGAAGTCATCTGCTACGTCGCTTAAGGCCGAAAGGAGAGAAACATGTCTCGAGTAGGTAAAAGCCCGATCGCGCTGCAAGGCGCAGAAGTGGCCCTGAGCGACGAACGCATTACCGTCAAGGGCCCGCTGGGTACGATTTCGCAGGCTGCAAACAGCCTCGTGAAGGTGGTGAACGACAACGGCACGCTGAAGTTCGAGCCGGTGGACGAAAGCCGCGAAGCGAATGCGATGTCGGGCACGATGCGCGCACTGGTTGCGAACATGGTGAACGGCGTGACGAAGGGTTTCGAGCGCAAGCTGACGCTGGTTGGCGTTGGTTATCGCGCACAGGCGCAAGGCGACAAGCTGAACCTGTCGCTGGGTTTCTCGCACCCCGTGGTGCACCAGATGCCGGAAGGCGTCAAGGCTGAAACCCCGACGCAAACCGAAATCGTGATCAAGGGGATCAATAAACAACAAGTTGGCCAGGTCGCTGCAGAAGTGCGCGGCTATCGCCCGCCGGAGCCCTACAAGGGCAAGGGTGTGCGTTACGCCAATGAGGTTGTGATCCTCAAAGAAACGAAGAAGAAGTAAGGGTGCGCAATCATGGATAAGACTCAATCTCGCCTGCGCCGCGCTCGTCAGACGCGTATCAAGATCGCTGAGCTGCAGGTCGCGCGTCTCGCCGTGCATCGCACGAACACGCACATCTATGCGCAAGTGTTCTCGCCGTGCGGCACCAAGGTGCTCGCCAGCGCGTCGACGCTCGAAGCCGAAGTGCGTGCGCAACTGGCTGATCAGACGGGCAAGGGCGGCAACGTCGCTGCTGCGACCCTGATCGGTAAGCGCATTGCAGAAAAGGCTAAGGCTGCCGGCATCGAATCCGTCGCCTTCGACCGTTCGGGTTTCCGTTACCACGGCCGCGTGAAAGCGCTGGCTGATGCGGCGCGCGAAGCCGGACTCAAGTTCTAAGGGAAGAATTCGTCATGGCAAAGATGCAAGCGAAAGTTCAGGCTGACGAACGCGACGACGGCCTGCGCGAAAAGATGATTTCGGTCAACCGCGTGACCAAGGTTGTGAAGGGCGGCCGGATTCTCGGTTTTGCCGCACTGACCGTGGTTGGCGACGGTGATGGCCGCGTCGGTATGGGCAAGGGCAAGGCGAAGGAAGTGCCGGTCGCTGTTCAGAAGGCGATGGAACAGGCTCGCCGCAACATGTTCAAGGTGCCGCTTAAGAACGGTACCCTGCAACACGAAGTGCACGGTAAGCACGGCGCATCGATGGTCCTCCTGGCTCCGGCCAAGGACGGTACCGGTGTGATCGCTGGCGGCCCGATGCGCGCAGTGTTCGACGTGATGGGCGTGCAGAACGTTGTGGCCAAGAGCCACGGTTCGACGAACCCGTACAACCTCGTTCGTGCAACGCTCGACGGTCTGCGCAAGCAGTCGACGCCGGGTGATATCGCGGCGAAGCGCGGCAAGTCCGTCGAAGATATTCTGGGCTAAGGTGGACACCATGTCTGATAAAACTGTCAAGGTCCAGCTCGTCAAGAGCCTGATCGGCACCCGTGAAACGCACCGTGCAACGGTGCGTGGCCTGGGTCTGCGCCGACTCAATTCGGTTAGCGAGTTGCAGGACACGCCGGCTGTGCGCGGCATGATCAACAAGGTTTCGTACCTCGTTAAGGTCATCGGCTAAGCGGCTGACCAGGACTCAAGGAGTTGATAATGGAATTGAATAACCTGAAGCCGGCTGAAGGCTCGAAGCACGCTAAGCGTCGCGTCGGCCGCGGTATTGGCTCCGGTCTGGGCAAGACTGCTGGCCGTGGTCACAAGGGTCAGAAGTCGCGTTCGGGCGGCTTTCACAAGGTTGGCTTCGAAGGCGGTCAAATGCCGCTGCAACGTCGCCTGCCGAAGCGTGGCTTCACCTCGCTGACGAAGGAATTCGTCGGTGAAGTGCGTCTCTCTGATCTGGAAAAGCTGCCGGTCGATGAAATCGATCTGTTGGCTTTGAAGCAGGCCGGCCTGGTTGGTGACCTGATCAAGAGCGCCAAGATCATCGCGACGGGCGAGCTGAAGCGCAAGATCGTTGTGAAGGGTCTGGGTGCGACGAAGGGTGCGCGCGCTGCTATTGAAGCAGCAGGCGGCTCTTTTGCCGAGTAACGCGCAAGTTATTTGCCGTCACTAGCATTTGCATCGGAGAAGGTACTTGGCTAACAGTCCGAGTCTCGCAAAACCCGGTCGCAGCGCGGCGAAGTTTGGCGATCTGCGTCGGCGTGCAGTGTTCCTGCTGCTGGCGTTGATCGTCTACCGTATCGGCGCGCACATTCCGGTGCCGGGTATTGACCCGGACCAACTGGCAAAGCTGTTCCAAAGCCAGTCGGGCGGCATCCTTGGCATGTTCAACATGTTCTCGGGTGGTGCACTTTCGCGGTTCACGATTTTTGCGCTGGGGATCATGCCGTACATTTCGGCGTCGATCATCATGCAGTTGCTGGCGATTGTCTCGCCCCAGCTGGAAGCGCTGAAAAAGGAAGGGCAGGCTGGACAACGGAAGATTACGCAGTACACGCGTGTCTTTACGGTTCTGCTGGCGACGTTCCAGGCGTTCGGCATTGCCGTCGCACTGGAAAATCAGCCGGGCCTGGTGATTGATCCGGGGATGGTGTTTCGGTTGACGACGGTCGTGACGCTGGTAACCGGCACGATGTTCCTGATGTGGCTGGGTGAGCAGATCACGGAACGCGGGCTTGGTAACGGTATTTCGATCATCATTTTCGGCGGTATTGCGGCCGGCTTCCCGAACGCAATCGGTGGTCTTTTCGAATTGGTGCGAACCGGCTCGATGAGCATCATCTCGGCGATTATCGTGGTCGCGCTGATTGCTGCAGTGACGTATCTGGTTGTGTTCATCGAACGTGGCCAGCGCAAGATTCTTGTGAACTACGCCAAGCGGCAAGTCGGTAACAAGATTTACGGCGGACAGTCTTCGCATCTGCCGCTGAAGTTGAATATGTCGGGCGTGATTCCGCCGATCTTTGCATCGTCGATCATTCTCTTCCCGGCAACTATCCTGAACTGGTTTAGTTCGGGGTCGCGTACCAGCTGGTTCGCAGACACGTTGCACAACGTGGCCGAAGCCCTTAAGCCCGGTCAACCCGTGTACGTGTTGCTGTACGCGTTGGCGATCGTCTTCTTCTGCTTCTTCTACACCGCACTGGTGTTCAACAGCAGGGAAACGGCCGACAACCTGAAAAAGAGTGGCGCTTTCGTCCCAGGCATCCGCCCGGGCGATCAAACAGCGCGATATATCGACCGTATCCTGACGCGTCTTACGCTGGCTGGTGCGATCTACATCGTGTTTGTTTGTCTGCTGCCTGAATTTTTGGTACTGCGCTGGAACGTGCCGTTTTATTTTGGTGGAACGTCGCTGCTGATCATTGTCGTCGTCACAATGGATTTCATGGCGCAGGTGCAGTCGTACGTTATGTCGCAACAGTATGAATCGCTGCTGAAGAAAGCTAACTTCAAAGGCGGCGGCGTCCCGATGCGTTGAAAGGACTTATGGCCAAAGACGATGTTATCCAGATGCAGGGTGAAGTCATCGAAAACCTGCCTAACGCTACCTTTAGGGTGAAGCTGGAAAACGGCCATGTCGTATTGGGACACATATCCGGCAAGATGCGGATGCACTACATCCGAATCCTGCCGGGCGACAAGGTGACGGTTGAATTGACGCCTTACGATCTGTCGCGTGCGCGGATCGTGTTCCGGGCGAAGTGATTTGAAAAAAGGGTAATATCATGAAAGTGATGGCATCGGTTAAGCGCATTTGCCGCAATTGCAAGATCATTAAGCGCAAAGGCGTTGTGCGCGTGATTTGCAGCTCTGATCCGCGCCACAAACAGCGTCAAGGCTGAACGCCGCGCTTTTTGCTGCGCTTTTTGTTTGAGGAAAAACAATGGCTCGTATCGCAGGGGTTAACATCCCGAATCACCAGCATACCGAAATCGGCCTGACGGCAATTTACGGTATCGGCCGCACGCGCTCGCGCGACATTTGCGTCGCTGCTGGTGTGGCATTTTCGAAGAAGGTCAAGGACCTGAACGACGCAGACCTCGAAAAGCTGCGTGAAGAAGTCGGCAAGTTCATCGTTGAAGGCGATCTTCGCCGTGAAACGACGATGAACATCAAGCGCCTGATGGATCTCGGCTGCTACCGTGGCGTGCGTCATCGTAAGGGCTTGCCCCTGCGTGGCCAACGCACGCGTACGAATGCCCGTACGCGCAAGGGTCCGCGTCGTGCAGCGCAATCGCTGAAGAAGTAAGCGGAACTGACAGTTACAGGAAAACGTAATGGCTAAGGCTTCGAACAACTCCGCGGCGCAACGCGTTCGCAAGAAGGTCAAGAAGAACGTCGCCGAGGGCGTGGTTCACGTTCACGCGTCGTTCAACAACACCATCATCACGATCACCGATCGTCAAGGCAATGCACTTGCTTGGGCAACGTCGGGCGGTCAGGGCTTCAAGGGTTCGCGTAAATCGACCCCGTTTGCAGCCCAGGTGGCAGCCGAATCGGCTGGCCGCGTGGCGATGGAATACGGCGTGAAGAACCTCGAAGTGCGGATCAAGGGCCCAGGCCCTGGCCGTGAGTCCGCGGTGCGCGCGTTGCATGGTCTTGGCATCAAGATCACCGCGATCTCCGACGTGACGCCGGTACCGCACAACGGCTGCCGTCCGCCGAAGCGTCGTCGTATCTAAGACGCTTGTTTCGCTAGCGCCTGTTGCCGCCGGGTTATGTGCCGGCGACGACGGGCTGCTTGCGTTATTGAATTGACTAAGCCCACCGTTCGGCCCAAAGGGTTCGGACTAGCGCGAGCGCAAGTTTGCGTGATTAATCACAGAAGGAATCAACGTGGCACGTTATATCGGCCCTAAGGCCAAGCTGTCCCGCCGTGAAGGCACTGACCTCTTCCTGAAGAGCGCCCGTCGTTCGCTCGCTGACAAGTGCAAGCTTGACAGCAAGCCTGGCCAACATGGCCGCACGTCGGGTGCACGTACGTCCGACTACGGTACGCAGCTGCGCGAAAAGCAAAAAGTGAAGCGCATCTATGGTGTTCTCGAACGCCAGTTCCGCCGTTACTTCGCTGAAGCCGACCGCCTGAAGGGCAACACGGGTGAAAACCTGTTGCAATTGCTCGAATCGCGTCTCGACAACGTGGTGTATCGCATGGGCTTCGGTTCGACGCGCGCTGAAGCACGTCAACTCGTGAGCCACAAGGCGATCACGGTGAATGGCGTTGTGTCGAACATCCCGTCGATGCAAGTTAAGGCAGGCGACGTGGTCGCAGTGCGCGAACAAAAGAAGAAGCAGGCGCGTATTGTCGAAGCGCTGTCGTTGGCTGAGCAAGGCGGTCTGCCGAGCTGGGTCGCTGTCGATTCGAAGAAATTTGAAGGCACGTTCAAGTCGAAGCCGGAACGCAGCGACATCGCTGGCGATATCAACGAAAGCCTGATCGTCGAATTGTATTCGCGGTAATCGGATTAACGGCCGGGGCACCCCGATTGCGTTGCGCAAGGGGGCGTCTCGGCTGTTTATTTTCAGGTTGTTACCGGTCAGCCTTATCGGTGTAACGAGCCGAGGGTATTGAAAAGGAAAACCTATGCAAACCAGTTTGTTGAAGCCCAAGATCATCGCAGTTGAATCGCTTGGTGAGAGCCACGCGAAAGTGGTCATGGAACCGTTTGAACGCGGTTATGGCCACACCTTGGGTAACGCGCTTCGGCGCGTGCTGTTGTCGTCGATGGTGGGTTACGCGCCTACCGAAGTGACGATCGCAGGCGTCGTACATGAGTATTCGACGCTCGACGGTGTGCAAGAGGATGTGGTCAACCTGTTGTTGAACCTGAAGGGCGTAGTGTTCAAGCTGCATAACCGTGACGAAGTGACGGTTACGCTGCGCAAGGAAGGCGAAGGCGTTGTCACCGCTGGGGACATCGAACTCGCGCACGATTGCGAAGTGATTAACCCGGATCACGTGATTGCGCACCTGTCGAAGGGCGGCAAGCTCGACGTGCAGATCAAGGTCGAAAAAGGCCGTGGTTATGTGCCGGGCAATGTGCGTCGTTACGGCGAAGAATCGGCCAAGATCATCGGCCGTATCGTGCTGGACGCGTCGTTCTCGCCGGTTCGCCGCGTGAGCTACGCCGTTGAAAGCGCTCGCGTCGAACAGCGTACCGACCTCGACAAGCTCGTGATGAACATCGAGACCAACGGCGTGATCTCGCCGGAAGAAGCGATCCGTCAATCGGCGCGTATTCTGGTTGATCAACTGTCGGTGTTCGCTGCACTGGAAGGTACCGAAGCAACGGCTGAAGCGCCGTCGCGTGCGCCGCAGATCGATCCGATCCTGCTGCGTCCGGTTGATGATCTCGAACTGACGGTTCGTTCCGCGAACTGCCTGAAGGCCGAGAACATTTACTACATCGGCGACCTGATCCAGCGCACGGAAAACGAGTTGCTCAAGACCCCGAATCTGGGTCGCAAGTCGTTGAACGAAATCAAGGAAGTACTGGCGTCGCGTGGTTTGACGCTGGGCATGAAACTCGAAAACTGGCCGCCGGCAGGTTTGGACAAGTAAGTCGAGAAGTCATCCCGGGATAGAACCCGTCGCTGCACTGGCAAAGACGCGGATTTTCCTTTAAAATCCGCGTCTTGTCTTTTTTCACTACCGGCCCGTGCACTCGCAAACCTCCCGGTTCGCCGAGCGCGATAGAAGAGCTGGACCAAAACTTTGAATCAAAGGAATTAACATGCGTCACCGTCATGGTCTGCGGAAACTGAACCGCACGAGCAGCCACCGTCTGGCAATGCTCCGTAATATGTCCAACTCGTTGATCGAGCACGAAGTCATCAAGACGACGCTGCCGAAGGCGAAAGAACTCCGTAAAGTCGTCGAGCCGCTGATCACGCTCGGCAAGAAGCCGTCGCTGGCAAATCGTCGTCTGGCGTTCAACCGCCTGCGCGATCGTGACTCGGTCACGAAGCTGTTCGAAGTCCTCGGCCCGCGTTACGCTACCCGTCCGGGCGGCTACCTGCGCGTCCTGAAGTTTGGCTTCCGCGTCGGCGACAACGCACCGATGGCACTGGTCGAATTGCTGGACCGTCCGGAAGTCGAAGAAGTTGAAGTGCAAGAAGCTGAGTAAGCTTTCTTGGCATCGAAAAAAAGCCAGGCGCCAAGCCTGGCTTTTTTGTTTGTGGCGACGAATTTCATCGCAAGCCGTCGATTGCGGCGGCCAAATGCCGCACGCCTGCGGCGGGAGCGTCTGCGGCATCGCAAGGCTAGGTGATACGATATCGGCACTTGAATCGTGCCTGTCCGGAGCCTTTGTGAGCGTGAATGTAACCTTGATTCTGACGACGGTACCCGATGCCACCGTTGCTCAGAAGCTCGCCGCGGATGTGCTGGCCGCACGCTTGTGCGCGTGCGTCACCCAGTTGGGGACGGTTCAGTCCAGTTACCACTGGCAGGGCTCGATCGAAGCGGCGCAGGAGATTCAGTTATTGTTCAAGACGAGCAACGCACGCGCGCTGGAACTTGAGCAGTACATTCAGGCGCACCATCCGTACGACACGCCGGAAATCCTGTCGTGGCAAGCTACGGCATCGGCCGCTTACGGCCAGTGGCTCACCGCCGAAACTCAACGTCCTCTCCATGTTTAACGGTTCCGCCCGAGTTGCGCGCAATGCGCTGCGCACGTTCCTTGTTCTGCTCGGCTGTCTGATATTCACGCAGTTCGGCACGCTTGCCCACGCCGCAGACGATTTCCTCGATCCCGCCGTCGCCTTCAAGTTCAGCGCGACCGAAAAACCCGGTGAAGTCGACGTCACCTACAAGATTGCGGACGGTTACTACATGTACCGCGAGCGCTTCGCCTTCGCGACGCGGAATGGCGCGGCGACGATCGGCGAACCGCAATTGCCGGCTGGCCACGTCAAGTTCGATGAGACTTTCAACAAGAACGTTGAAACGTATCGAAATGAACTGACGATCCGTATCCCGGTGAAACAGGCAGCGGGGCCGTTCGACCTTGCTGTCACGTCGCAAGGCTGCGCCGATGCCGGTATCTGCTATCCGCCGATGGAGCGTGTGTATCACGTGAGCGGCGAGGCGTTGCAGCCGGCCGGGAGCGCCGCCGCGGCAGCCTCCACGCAGCAATCCGTAGCAGCCGGCGCGCCATGGTATGAGCGCGCCACCAGCGCTGACTATGCACAATCGCTACTGCAAGGCGGCGGTTTTTTCGCAATCATCGGGCTCTATTTCGTGGCCGGCGTCGTGCTTAGTTTGCTGCCGTGCTCGTATCCGATGATTCCAATCCTGTCCGCGATCATCATCGGCGAAGGTGCAAGAGTGACGCGGGCTCGCGGTTTTGCTTTGTCGCTGGCATATGTGATCGGCATGGCGCTCGTGTACACAGCGCTCGGCATTGCCGCCGCGCTGGTTGGGCAGAGCCTCGGTGCCTGGCTGCAGAACCCCTGGGTACTCGGTACGTTCGGCGTATTGCTGACAGTCTTCGCGCTGACCCTGATCGCGGGCTTCGACATCGCCTTGCCGCAGCGCTGGCAGGACGGCGTCTCGCGCGCATCGAGCGGACGTTCTGGCGGCAAGTTTGCCGCGGTGGCCGTAATGGGCGCGCTGTCCGCGCTAGTGGTTGGCGCCTGCATGACCGCGCCGCTATTCGCGGTACTGGCCTTCATCGCGCATACGGGCGACGCTTTGCTCGGCGGTGCGGCGTTGTTCTCGATGGGACTTGGGCTCGGCGTGCCCCTGCTGATCATTGGTCTCGGCGCCGGCACGTTGCTGCCGCGCGCAGGCGCGTGGATGAACGGGGTCAAAGTGTTTTTCGGCGTGGTCCTGCTTGCCGCGGCTTTGTGGATCGTCTGGCCGGTACTCGGCGCGACTGCGACGATGCTGTTGAGCGCGCTGTGGCTGCTGATCGCCGCAGCCGGACTTGGTCTTTTCTCGGCACCCGTAGCGGGGGCTTCCGTCTGGCGCCGGCTCGGCCGGGGTGTCGGCGCGGCGCTGGCAATCTGGGCGGCGGTGTTGCTGGTTGGCCTCGCGGCAGGTTCGTCGGATCCATTGCGTCCGCTCGCCGTTCTTGCCGCACGCGGCGGTGGGCAAGGCAACACCGCAGGCGCGTCCGGTGCCCCGAATGCGGGCTCACAGAGCGATCTGACGTTCGCTCCGGTTCGTTCCTCGGCCGAACTCGACGAGGCCGTCAAAACGGCTGCGCAGCCCGCCATGCTCGATTTTTACGCAGACTGGTGCGTGAGCTGCAAGGAGATGGAGAAGTTCACGTTTAGCGATTCGCGTGTCCAGGCGAAGTTGAAGCAGATGAATCTGCTGCGCGCCGACGTCACCGCGAATAACGCCGACGATCAAACGCTGCTCAAGCGTTTCAGCCTTTTCGGGCCGCCGGGCATCATCTTCTTCGATCAGGGCGGCAAGGAAGTGCTGCGCGTCGTCGGATACGAGTCTGCGGACAAGTTCTTGCGCAGTCTCGATCGCGTGAGTGCGTCCGGCGCCTAGCCGCCGCGGCGCGGTTCAACCGCGCGGGTCTGCATAAGGAAACGGAGGCTGGACTGAAAAGTCCGCCTCCGTTTCTTATCAAGCGTTCAGATTAGCGCCGCCCGCGAGACCGGCGTGTCATCGAATCAGATTACTTCTGTGCGCGCAAAATTCGCGCGGCATCCAGTGCGAAGTAGGTCAGCACGCCATCCGCGCCAGCCCGCTTGAACGCCAGCAGCGATTCCATCATCGCCTTGTCGTGATCGAGCCAGCCGTTCTGCGCGGCGGCTTTCAACATCGCGTATTCGCCGCTGACCTGGTACACGTAAGTCGGGAACTTGAATTCGTCCTTCACGCGACGCACGATGTCCAGATACGGCATGCCGGGCTTGACCATCACCATGTCCGCGCCTTCCTCGATGTCTGCCTGCACTTCGCGCAGCGCTTCGTTCGAGTTGGCCGGGTCAATCTGGTAAGTCATCTTGTTGCCCTTACCGAGGTTCGCCGCGGAACCGACGGCATCGCGGAATGGGCCGTAAAACGCCGAAGCGAATTTAGCCGCATAAGCCATGATGCGCGTGTGGATATAGTCCTCGCTCTCGAGCATTTCGCGGATCGCACCGATGCGCCCGTCCATCATGTCCGAGGGCGCAACGATATCGACACCCGCTTCAGCTTGCGCACGCGCCTGGTCGACGAGGATTTCGACGGTTTCGTCGTTGATCACATAGCCGGCTTCGTCGAGCACGCCATCCTGGCCGTGGCTCGTATACGGATCGAGCGCGACGTCGGTCAGCACGCCGAGCCCAGGGAAGTTCTTTTTCAGTTCGCGAACCGCGCGCGGGATCAAACCGGCGGGATTCGTCGCTTCGCGGCCATCGGGCGTCTTCAGCGAAGGCTCGATTGCAGGAAAGAGCGACAGCACCGGCACGCCCAACTCGACGCATTGCTCGGCGACACCCATCAGCAGATCCACCGACACGCGCTCGACGCCCGGCATCGACGGTACGGCTTGCCGCACGTTGGTGCCTTCGACGACAAACACGGGATAGATCAGATCGTTCGTGGTCAGGATATTTTCTCGCATCAGACGGCGCGAGAAGTCGTCACGGCGCATGCGGCGCGGACGGTAGTGCGGGTAGAAGCTCATAAACGAATCGAAGAAACGTGGATGTGTGGAGTGGACAAGTAGCGCCTGCCTCCGCTGCCGGAAACTTTTCGAGACAATGGTATATCATACCGATCGAGCAAGGCGCCCTGCGCTGACCTCCCCGCTTCTCCTCCCTGAGCGGGTGCCTGTCGTTTTTCGATTAGGCT
Source organism: Paraburkholderia fungorum (assembly GCF_902833645.1). GTDB lineage: Bacteria > Pseudomonadota > Gammaproteobacteria > Burkholderiales > Burkholderiaceae > Paraburkholderia > Paraburkholderia fungorum. The sequence continues at coordinate 136,837 of NZ_CADFGE010000019.1, read as the reverse complement.
GTTTGACCCGCCGTTAAAGCGGCGGGTTTTTTTATGGGCGGCCGAAAAGGCGTGTTTTCGCGCGCCGGGACGGCCGTTGCGCTTACTGTTGTGCGTCCGCTTCGCCTTTTGCGTTGGGGATTAGCCAACTTTCGATCAGTTCGTGCGCCTCGTCGATGCCGACGCGTTTGAGGGCCGAGAAGAGTTGCGCGGTCAATTCGCCCTGGTAGCCGGCGGTACGATATTCAGCCAAACCTTTCTGCGTCGCGCGCAACGCGTTGATGCTTTCTTGGCGCGTCAATTTGTCGCACTTCGTCAGCAATGTGTGGATCGGCTTGCCGGTCGGCGCGAACCACTCGATCATGCGCCGGTCCAGATCCGTCAACGGGCGGCGCGAATCCATCATCAGGATCATGCCGCGCAGTTGCGAGCGCGATTGCAGGTAGGTGGAGAGCAGCGCCTCCCAGTGAGCTTTGGCCGCGCCCGGCACCTCCGCGTAACCGTAGCCCGGCAGGTCGACCAGGTGTGCGGTCGGCTCGTCCGCCTTGCCCACCGAGAAATAATTGATGTGCTGGGTGCGCCCAGGGGTCTTACTGGCGAACGCGAGGCGCTTTTGATTGCACAGAATATTGATGGCCGTGGATTTGCCCGCATTTGAGCGTCCCGCAAAGCAGATCTCGGGCTGCGCGGTGGCCGGCAGGTCACGTAAGTGATTGACGGTCGTGAAAAAGCGGGATTGGTGGAGCAGGAAGGACATGATCAGGCCAGGATTCGAGACGCCGGGGAACCCGGAGTGGGGACGGGTCAAGCCCGACTGGCGTCTTAGCGATTAGCGAGTTATTGTACAATACGATGGTTTACTGAAAACCTGAGGGGGCCAGCCAGCGTGCCTTGGCGGCTCTTAGCGGTCACTCAGTCGCTGTCGTATCTTGCAAAACCTCTAAAATCCCACAAGACGAGACAGGGTGTGCGAATGAATCGACTGTGCAAGAGTCTGATGGTGCTTCAAGTAGCAGCGGGTCTTTCAGGTTTGGCAATTCAGGCACGAGCAGCAGATCCGGCAAAGCCGGACGTCAATCGGGGGCAGGCAATCGCGGTGCAGGTTTGCGCGTCATGCCACGGTGCAGACGGCAACAGTGCTGGCGGTGCGTATCCCAAGCTGGCGGGCCAACATCCCGAGTATCTCGTCAAGCAGTTGAAGGATTTCAAAACACAACCGGGCGCCAAGCAGCCCGCGCGCAACAATGCGATCATGGCGGGCATGGCTGCGGCGCTGTCCGATCAGGACATGGTCAACGTGGCTGCCTATTTTTCGACGCAGACCCCGAAGCCAGGTTACGCGCATAACAAAGATACCGTTCCGCTCGGTCAGAAGATTTATCGCGGTGGCATAGCGGATAAGGGCGTGCCGGCCTGCGCTAGCTGTCACGGGCCGACCGGTCAGGGGATTCCGTCGCAGTATCCGCGGCTGTCGGGGCAATGGGCCGAATACACGGTGGCGCAGTTGATGGCGTTCACTCAAGGTCCAGGCGCACGTAACAACAATGAGGCGATGCATGCAGTCGCGTCGCGTCTGTCGGACAGCGAAATCAAGGCTGTAGCCGATTACATCGCGGGCTTGCACTAGGAAGTCCGCACGCAAGTGCAACCGGCCCGACGAGGCCGGTACAAAACAAGAAAAGGGTGAGGGCGTCGTGTCTACGACAGCCGTTCACCCTTTTTTGCTGTTCAGTCGGAGTATGAATGATCCGCTCCGACGCGCGTCCAGCAAGGCACAGCAGGGAGCAGATTGTATCATCCGATGCAGTGCTGTGGTACAAGGCGCAGCCCGCTCCGCCTTGCCGCGCGGGTACTTACCGCGCTCTACTGCTGAGCTAATCGCCTTGAATTTGCCCGGATGGCCCATGACAGCACAGGCGCTTAATACTATTGGCTTGATCGCTAACATGCTCGGCGTGTTTCTCGCGTTCTTCTTCGGCTTTCCTCAGCCGGATCACAAAGAAGGTGGCGCGCTTGCTTTGATGCCCGCCACGACGCGAGTAGACGACAAGAGAATTCGTAGTCGGAGGAACCTGTACAAATGCGTGTCCACGTTGGCGCTCATTCTGATGTTCGTCGGCTTTGGCGTACAGGTAGCCGCACTGTGGCTAGGTCGCTAGCCTCGGTGGTAGGACCGCACGCAACCGGGGAGACATACATGACACGCGTGGTGGTGAAACGCACTGCGGCAATCCTTATCGCGATCACTGCTCCAACTGTATTCGCGCAGGCATCGATTGATCAGTTAAAGCAGCGTTGCGCTGAATACGGTTTCGCCCCGGGTTCGTCCGAACTAGCGGGCTGCGTCCAGAAGCTCGACATGCAGATGCATCAACAAGCATGCGAGCGAATAGCCCAGCAGGCGCGGTTCTTTTGCAATGGCGGCGGCTCGGACACAATTAGCCCAGCATTCTCGGCCGGTAAATGCGGAGAGGCTCAAGACGCCTTTCAAGCTAACTGCCAATAAAGTAGTCGGACCCAATTTTGCTCTGCTAATCCGTGGGCACGGTCACCTAGAACCTCGGTTTGACGAAACTGCAACTACCTGCGTAGCGGATCGAGACTAGGAAGGGCCGTACAGTGGCCTTCCTGCTTTGCTTGTCGAAGTCTGTCCTAGCGTAGTTGCTTATGTTCTCCTCGTCCACGCGCAGATTTATGCGGTCAATGGTGATTATGTCCAAGGACCAAGGGCTGTCCTTGTACTTCTTGGCGAACGAGCTAGTGTCCGAGTAGATGTCCGTTGCTCCGAGCCAGTCCGTGATGTACCGATTGCGTTGGGCTTTGCAGTCGCTGGAGAAGACATAGGTTGTGCTCGTGGCGCTGCATAGCGCATAGCGTCCGTCCGCGACGACCCCATCGCCGCTCTCAATCAGTGTGTCGCCGTGTATCGTGTATGTGCCGACCACGTGCGGGTCACGCGACGGGATCACGGCGTCTTTGGGTGCGTCGATGCCCTGTCCCCACTGCTCCCCGTCGCATTGAAGGATGGTCTTCTGAGGCGCTTCCGCGTTTGCCATGTGGCACGCGACGGCGAGCAAGATGGCGGCTGGCAAACGTCGTGCATTCTCATTCTTATTCTTGGTCATTGGCAATCGGCCCCCGATGAGTTATTTGCCCGCGTAGAACCGGATGACGGCTAGAAGCTGTTCTTCGCTTGGTGCGGCTGAAACGTACGAGCCGCCGACAGCCTGATGGACGGCGACATGCGATTGCGAGGAGGGCCAGTCTCGAATCACGGTCCCGTCACAGGTTATGCGCAGACCGCCCGTGCTGATGTCCCAAACGGCCTCGTAGTTCGACGCTCCGATTTTCTCCACGACCGTGATCTTGTGTTCGCTCATGACAGAAGCCCTTCGGAAGTTGGCACACGCAGATCATACCAATGGGAACCCCGCACCGAAATTTGTCATCGCAATCCGTGAGCACTGCGCCGACGCCTGCGCACCCAGTAACCACCGGAATGGTTCGACCTAATTTATCCCCGCGATCAGGGACCGTAGCCGCCGTGTCCTTGTCTCCAGATACTGATGGCTGGCGAGCGCCTTCAAATCTGCCAGCAACACCACGGCACGTGCATCACCCCTATTGATCGTATCGAGGCACGAGTTGAGGCGAGCCAAAATCTCGGCGTCCTTCATCTGCTCATGCTGGGACAGTACTAAGACGAAGTTCAGTCGGAAGGCGCGAATCTGCTGGTACGCGAACGCAACGTCCTCCGCCAGCTTGCCTCCGAGCAAACCGAGCTTGCCCACGTTGCTCTCATAGATAGGATCGTTCGGTGGATCGAAGTGCCGAAGCGCCGGTCGCTCCCCCTGTTCAACCGCAGTTTTCAGTGAGGTCAGCATGGTCCGTAGCAGCGGGAACGCCTGCATGTGCGAACCTAGCTCACCCGCCAACGCACCCGCCAGCGCAGTGCTATCTCGGAACCGGCGATAGTCCTCAGCCAAGAAATTGTTGACGTAGCCACCTGCCAGCACGCCAATAAGCGCGATCAACGCCGCATTGCCGTCCGCCATCATTCCCCCGATTTGTCTTATTAGACGCAGGGGTATTGTGCTGGATTCCTGCGTGGCACGGACCCAATTTTGATTCGGATTTCTGCGGGGCCTTACACGCCGCGCCCGCACGCGTACGCCCCCGTCGGCGCGCCTGAGCGCACGCGGGCGACTGCTCCATAGGGAGGGTGGGATGGTCTATGGTCGGGCTGGATGCGTGCGCCCAGGTTGGCTCATAAGGTGTACCTTGTGAGTGGGATGCAACAGAGCCGAATCGGTAGGTTCAAAAGGTTGACTGTCATTCTGAGCTATGTAAGTATTGAGCCGTACACCTTTTGAGCCACGAGGGCACAGCATGAGAACGCTTTACTACGGACGGATCAGCACGACGGACGGGCAGACGAGCGCGAGCCAATACGCAGACGCGGCGACGCAGGGAGTCGAAGCCGAGGACGTATTCATTGACGAGGGCGTGAGCGGGTATCACGTAGCTCCCAGCGACCGCGAGCAATGGGCAATTGTTGAGCGGGACTTGCGCAAGGGCGGCGTGCTGTACGTGCGATGGTTGGACCGGATCAGCCGCCGATACGATGAGCTACACGAGACGATGCAGCGCCTTATGAAAGCCAAGGTCAAGGTAGTGTGCACGCTGAACGGCATGGTGTTCGACGGCGGCGCTACGGACGCGATCAGCAAGGCGACACGTGATGCAGTGCTGGCATTCATGGCGGCACAGGGCGAGGCCGACTACCTGAACCGGCGAGAGATGCAGCGGCGAGGCATCGAGACTGCCAAGGCGGCAGGCGCGCACCTTGGACGACCGAGGGCGAGCGATCCGGCAGCGATCCGCGCATGGCGCGCAGAGCAGGGCGCAAGCATCGCAGAGACGGCGGAACACTTCGGCGTATCGGTGGCGACGGTGAAGCGGGCACACGGAGGAGAGAAGGCCCGGAGCGTGAGGGAGTCAACCGAGCAATAGGCGTGTTGGAGGCGTTGCACAGGGCCAGTCAGGAGTGATCCGGCTGGCCTTTGTTGTATCTGCGCTACAGCGATGCTGTCCCGCACCGTCTCCGGCGTGTTGTCCGATGCTTTATCCAGCAGTCACTGTCCACTGCCGTCCAGAGGCAGGCGACACAGCGCGGCGCGTTGACCCGGCGAAGTTGCGTCATTAACCTGGCCTTTCGCGGTGACTGAGCCGCAACAACCAAATAGAGGTGCAAATGGCTGTGCTGGAAGAACTTCACGTCGAGGCTTACAACGAAGGCGCGTTCTACGCGGACACGGATTGGCAGTGGGTGCGGAAGGATGAGGAGGGGCCGTCCAGCATGGCGCAGCATTGCGCCGTGTCGTGGGCGTTCATCGCCGGGACGGTTTGCCCGGAGTGGGACAACGAGCGCATGCGCCTGTCGTTCTTCATTGGGTACGAGGATCGGGCGACGGAGTTGGCGGATGCTGGGGAAGCGGGTTATGAGGCGCTGGCGGAGGCGGGGAGTGTTGCTGAAACGGAGGGATGGGTCGTGCAATCCGAGCCGTGGTCGGAGAATGCGAGCGATCAGGAGAAGGCGATGCGGGCAGTGTGGGCAGCGATGGAGGGCGCAGCGGCGCGACTCGCGAAGTTCGATTGGACAGGCAATGAGAGCGACCGGCACGCAGCCGGGGAGGCGAAGATTCGGGCCGCAAGCATGACGGAGAGCCAGTTAAGCAGTCGGACGTACGCAGAAGATGCACAAGCGCGACGGGCGATCCAGTAGCGGCGCGGTGACACAGACGAGAGCGCGAGGCCCGCCATTGAGCGGGCTTTTTGCTATCTGGAGGGCTGCGCTGAAGGGGCGCGGCGCACCACGCCGCTAAGTGATTGATTGTTAGGGACTCTCAATTTCGGTCGACTATCCAGACACAGAGCGCCGGTTGGGATTCGCTATTTCGATGGACCCACAGGCACATAGCGTTCGAGCGAAGTCTTGGGAATCCAATAACGGGACACCCACAGACACATAGCGTTCGAGGGAAACCTTGGGAATCCAATAACGATGGATGAACAAGACACATAGAAGGCGCGCCACTGCGTGCCGCTTCAGCGTTCTCGCCTATGTGGAACATCAATCAAAGCGTTGCGCCGGTGCGGCGTTGCGCGACTTCAATCACAGGAGCAGTTATGACGAGGGAAACGAAGCACGCAGAGCGCGCCGCCAAGCATCCGCTGGAGCGGAACAACGAAGCACGCGCCTACTTCGAGGCGCTGCAAGCTAGGGCGAGCCGGGGGCCGGTGGCCGTATGGCGTGAGGTAGTGGAGACGCTTACCGGGTCGTTGCCTAGCTGGGCAGCGCGTGAGCGCCGGGCGCAGACGAAGAAGGTGGCGGCGTGAGGCGCGCCAAGGCCGATGTAAGGCCTGTGCTTGCTGCTCAGGGTGGTTTCTGTGCCTGCTGCAAGACGCTCGTATCGTGGCGCAAGGCGTATCTGGCTTCTGATGGCCGGGGTGTGTGCGTGACGTGCAAGGCATCCGACAACAACCATGCGCGATGCAGTCGCGCCGCTGACCATGATCGACCGCACGCAGTTTGAAGAACGGCTCAACGCCGCCGAATGCACTGCGTGGGACAGCGTTCTCGACGGTGCCGAAAAGGCGCTTGGCAAGCTGTTACCGCGTGGGTTCAAGCGTCCCGAGATCGACAGCCGAGATGATGCGCTCTGGTCGTTGAGGTTCGCGTGTGAGGTGTCCGGCCTGACCGAGTTCGGTGATTCGCACCCGTGGAACCGACGCGATGTAGTTGCCGCGATCAAAGCCGCCGACAGTGTGAAGCTGCGTCCATTCGTCAAGCGCATGGCGCGCATCGCGTTCTGGTCGAAGTACCGGCTGCTGTACATGCCGCCCGGAGTGCGACCGCCGATGTGGCGACTGCTGGAGGAAGGCGAAGACCCGCCGCCGCCGTCCGGTCTGCGTGCTGCTGTGCCAATGGCCGAAGCTCAACCGGCTGACGATGATGGGCATCCGCTGGGCGTTCTGCATCGCCTGCGTGCGCTCTTCGACGCGCAAGACCCAGCGTTACAAGCCGATGTGATTGCGTTCGTTGATCTGGTCTACGGCTCGCACCCTGACTGGATGGTTCCCCGAGTTGCTAAACGCCGTGGCCGACCGGCTGGATCGAAGCAGCGCACGCATGCTGAACGCGCCGCCGCTGCTACGAAGAAGTCGAGGAAGACGCTGACCGAAGACGAGCGCAAGGCGAACGCCCGTAAACACTGGAATGGTCGTGTGCTCGATACGCGACGCAAGACCGGCTTTGTCGCCGATGCCGTGCTTGAAATGCGGGCCATGGACGATGCCGAGTTGTTTGAACTACTGGACATGCTCGGCGCTGATGACGCTGGCACTTTTGATTTGGAGATCGCTTGGAAACACGTGGAGAACACATCAACCCTGAAGCTGTACGCTGCAATGATTGCGTACCGATGCCCGCTGCCACTGCTGACACCGGAGACGAGCGCGAATGTGCTGCCTCGACCTTGGCGCGTGCGCCTGCTGGAATCACGATGCTGACGGACAAGCCGCGCTACAACATGGCCGGGGCGGATACCACGGACCACCGACGCGTTGGCCTGCTAGCGCAGTCCGGTTTGTGTGCGATCTGCGCGAAGAAGATCACGCTGGCAACGGCTGCATCCGATCACTGCCACCGGACGAACATGGTGCGCGGCGTTCTGTGCAAGCCGTGCAATGGCGAGTTAGGACACTGGGAAGCGGGCCGCGCTGTACCGGCGAAGTTCAACCGACGACCACGCGGGGCTGCTGCCCGCGAAGCTGCTGCCCGTCGATACCTTGCGTACTGGCATCGTGCCGCCGCGAACTGGCAAGGCGTCCATGCGTGGATTCGCTCGACGTGGGGCCAACGGACGATCACTGATGAACAGGTTGCCGAGGGCTTTGCCGCGCTGGCTCAGGCTATCCAGTGGCACGAGATCGCGCCGCCATCGTACGGCTACAGCAAGTCCATGCTCGACCTGACCGGGCCGCTGGGTGCGAACGGGAAGCCGTTGGTGCCGGTTGACCGGGATGCACTGATTGCCGCGATGCCTGAGCATGTGCGCGACCTGATGCGGGTGTTTCTGGCCGGGATCGACGCGAACCGGACCGAGAATCGGACCGAAAACCGTGCTGATCGTGCGCGCTCAAACTGGCCTGCTGACGCCTCTGCGCCCGTGCGACCGGTTAACGATGAACTGGCGGGGAACAAGCTGTGAGTGCGCCGATTGGATACGTCCGAGTCCGTCAGCCGGTTGAGCCGCCGCATGTCTCCATCGCCAATGGGAAGCTGCCGGTAAAGCGGGCCGCGACTAAGACCAGTGGGCCGGGCGCGCCGATGTCGATGGTCGCTGATCGCTACCGCGCCGCCGCGCTGCATGCGCGCCAGCATGTCGCCGGGTGCGCCGAGTGCCAACGCCGGATTGCGGGACAGATTGCCGATGTCGAACGCCTGAAGGCTTGGCTGGCTGGTTCCACCGTCTACACCGGGGCGCGCTGTCCGAAGTGCCTGACGACTGGGCGGGTGGTGCGAGATGGTAGCTGCTGGGGCTGTCGCCGGAAACGGCTGGCGGGGCGCGAGTTCATCCGGGGTTCGAAGTCTGGATACAGCGCAGACACCCAGCAAGCTCACGCCGAAGAAGCTGCTGCCCGCGTTGCTGGTGCTGGCGTGCGGTTGCGCGAGGCGTCTGTGGCGCGGCATGGATACCACGCGAGCGGCGAGTGCTGGGGCGATGGCCGTCTAGTCGTACGGCTGGTGTGCTTGCTGCCGGTCAATGGCGTCTTCGGCGCGGAACGGGTGCTGATTGATGACCCGCATTTTGAACAATGGGGAGGGGTTGAGATTGCTCGCCTCATTGAACAATACGGCGGCGCGATGGGCGCGCTGTCCGAATTACTTTACAAGCTGAAGGGCGACTGATCGCCCGGAACTGAAAGGAGAATGACATGAATGATCTGACGAAACTGCTGGGACTGTCGAAGGCCGATGCCCTGATCGTGTTGCAAGCTGAGCCCGAGGTTGAGCGCTGGGAGCGCGAGCATGGCGAGAAGTTGGAGCCGGGGCAGGTGCCCTTCGAGGGATCGGTGAACGACCCGCGCACGAAGTCCGAGATTGCCGAGAGCCGCCGCGTGCGCGATCTTGCGTGGCTGAAAGAGCGAGGCTTCTGACCGTATTCTGATACGGCATCGCGCAACCTGACGGGCGCGGGAGGCTGCTGGATCGGCCTCTCGAATCCGGTTTCTCATGAACCGCCGAAATGCTCAGAGCCTTGCTGGATAAGGCTTTGAGTGGCAATTAATTAGGTAGGTTGGTTTAGGAGTCACGCACCCCGCTTCGGAAGATTTAAAGCGCACAACCGTTCGTAAATACCCGCGCATCTGTTGCGCGCTCCCGTCAGGGCGGCGGCGAAGCTATGCCGCGAGCGCCAGCCTTCACGGGTAGGCAGTCGGATCGAAGCCTGCGAACCGCACTTGTTCCATTGTCTCCACGAGGGGCGCGAGCGGGTACGCGCCGCCGTAGCGCCGATGCACCGAGCCACCCACGTGACCCATCAGCGCCGCCGTTTCGTTCTCAGGCAGACGGCAAGCACGGCAGGCGGCGGCGAAGCCGTGGCGGAAGCTGTGGCCGGTGAGGCGCTTGTCCGTTATCCCGACGACCTGACGCAGGAACCGGGAGAGCCATTTAACGTAGCCGGTTGACTCGTGACCATCCGGGGCAGGCTTCAGACCGAACAGGCGGGGATGACCGTCGCGAGAGCGGGCGAACGCCACGAAGCCGCGCCGGATCAGTTCCGGGTGTAGTGGCACGGTGCGGACGCTCCCAGCAGTCTTGACGCCTTGACCTTCCCCAGCATCCGTGATGCGTAGTACGGGCGACGTGCGATCCTTGCCGGTGCTGTCGGTGAATGTCACCTCTGTTACGTCGGACGGGGCAAGCTGGGCCAATTCCTCAACGCGTGCGCCCGTGAATAGCTGGAGCCACGGTAGCCAGTACTTGGCGGCGGCAGGCAGGCGACCATCTACCGCGCTGCTGCGATTACGCCCGGCGGCGGCGAAGAACACGCGCAGATGGTGCGCCTCGAAGGGTTGCCGGGTAGCAGCGGCTGTGCGCTTCGCGGTGACTTTCACGCCCTTGACCGGATTCGCTTCGATTGTCCCGGCAGCAGTGGCGAAGTTCAGCAGCGTCCCAAGGCCTGTAAGCTGTTTGTTGGTGTTGACCGGGCTTTGTCCCTGAGCGGTAAGCCAGTCACGAAAGGCCAACACATGAGCGCGGATGATGGACTGGACCGGCAGCGGGCCGCACGCCTCACGGAATCTACCGATGACGAGCCGCACGAAGCGCGCCGAGCGTGGGGCTGGTGCTTTCTCCCTTTCCCATGAATCGCAAAGATCGGGCAGCAGCAGCTTGGGTGTGACATCGTGCCGCATGGCGCGGGATTGCTTGACTGGCTGTGGGATGCCAGCGAGCTTGTGGGCCTCTCGAAGCACCGCTGCTGTGCGCTGTACGGCATCCTCAAAAGCCTCTGCCTCTGCCTCCTCGACGCCCTCATCCTTTACGTGCCGGAAGTAGTACTCGTGTTCCTCTGCCTCCTCACGAGAGCGGGCGGCTATGTCCCATCCAGCGGGGCGAGGAGATACAGGGGCATCGCGTAGAGCCTGCCATTCCTGATCGAACTTGACCGACTCTATGCGACACAGACGACGAGCCTCTGTCGGGTCGGACGTGCCGAGCGCCCGTACTATCTCGGACTTGCCGACGATGCGGACCAGATCGAGCGGCACGCGCCGCCGTATGTAGTACCGTGAGCCACGGCGAAGCAATCCCGTACACATGCGATAATCTCCCATCATTGGATTTTACCCAGTGTGGTACAGCCACAAGGCACATGAAAGCCCGCAAAGCCTTATCTGGCGGGCCTCTCCAAGCTGGGCAAGGGTCCGGCATTACAAAGAGCATTCTGAATGAGCGTCACCACGTCGGGTTTGCAGTCGAAGTCGGGCAATCGCATCGCGCGCAGCATCATCGAGGTCTTGAGTTCGATGCGTTTCGCGATTGCGCTGCTCGTGATTCTGTCGATCGCCAGTATCATCGGCACCGTCCTTACGCAGGACGATCCCTATCCCAACTACGTTAATCAGTTCGGCCCATTCTGGGCGGACATCTTCCGCTCGCTGAGCCTGTACACGGTGTACAGCTCGTGGTGGTTCATGCTGATTCTCGGTTTCCTGATGGTATCGGTGTCGCTGTGCGTGATCCGCAATGCCCCGAAGATGGTCGCAGACGCGAAGAGCTGGAAGGACAAGGTCCGCGAAGGCAGCCTGCGCGCGTTCCATCACAAGGGCGAGTTCGCGGTGCACGGCTCGCGCGCGCAGACCGCCGCGGTGCTCGCCAAACTCTCGGCGAAACTCGGCTACAAGTTCGTCACGCGTGAATCGGACGGTGCCACACTGATCGCCGCCAAGCGCGGCGCGCTGACCAAGTTCGGTTACATCTCCGCGCATATCGCGATCGTGGTGATCTGCCTGGGCGGTCTGCTCGATAGCAATCTGCCGATCAAGCTGCAAATGTGGCTGTTCAACAAGTCGCCGATCAACGCCAACACGGTGATCAACGATATCCCGCCGGAACACCGTCTATCGCAATCGAACCCGACGTTCCGCGGTTACGCGTGGGTGCCGGAAGGCCAGCATGTGTCCACGGCGATTCTGAACCAGCCGAACGGCTCCCTGATTCAAGACCTGCCGTTTTCGATCGAACTGAACAAGTTCATCGTCGACTATTACTCCACCGGCATGCCGAAGCTGTTCGCGAGCGATATCGTCGTGGTCGATCATAAGACGGGCGCGCGCGTGCCGGCGCGTGTCGAGGTGAACAAGCCGTTCACTTACGACGGCGTGTCGATTTACCAGTCGAGCTTCCAGGATGGCGGCTCGCAGATGCAGATGACCGCTTACCCGATGTCCGGCGCGAGCGCGAAAACCGCGCCGTTCGGCGGCACGATCGGCGGCAATGCGCCGTTGAGCGCGGCCACGCCGCTGGCCGACGGGCAAACCGTCGAATTCACCGATTTCCGTGCAATCAACGTCGAAAATGTGTCGAACGGCAGCGGCCAGACCGACGCCCGTGGGGTTGCCGCGCATCGCACGCTGAAGGAGGCGTTCGACGAACGCCTCGGCTCCGGCGCCAAGACCTCGAAGCCACTCGATCTGCATAACGTAGGCCCGTCGGTGCAGTACAAGGTGCGTGACAAGGACGGTCAGGCGCGCGAGTACAACAACTACATGCTGCCGGTCGACGTTGCGGGCGAAAAGATGTTCCTCGCCGGCATGCGCCCGAATCCGGACGACCCATTCCGCTACCTGCGCATTCCCGCCGACACCGGCGGTACCGTCAAGGAATGGATGAACCTGCGCGCCACGCTCGAAAATCCGGCCATGCGCGCCGCTGCTGCTCACCGTTTCGCACTGCGTTCCGTGCCGGGTTCAAATACCGAACTGCAGCAGCATCTGGAAGAAAGCGCGCTACGTGTCCTGACCCTGTTTGCGGGGGCGGACAACAGCATCAAGATGCCGAACGGCCAGACGGTCGGCGGCTTCCAGGCGGTCGCCGGGTTCATCGACCATTCGGTGCCGAAGGGCGAGCAGGAAAAGGCCGCCGGCCTGCTGCTGCGCATGCTGGAAGGCGCGACGTGGGACCTGTGGCAACTGTCGCGTGAGCAACTGGGCGAGCCGGACGCCGTGGTGAATGCAGACGCCAGCCGCTTCATCCAGAGCTCGATCAACGCGATATCTGACAGCTTTTTGTATGGATCGCCGGTCTATTTACAGCTTGACTCATTCAAGCAGGTGCAAGCCTCGGTATTTCAGTTGACGCGCGCGCCGGGCAAAAAAGTCGTGTATCTTGGCAGCCTGCTCCTCGTGTTGGGCATCTTTTCGATGTTCTACGTCCGCGAACGGCGTCTGTGGTTCTGGCTCAAAGATACCGCTCACGGCACGAATGTCGTGATGGCGATGTCGAGCGCGCGCAAAACGCTCGATTTCGAAAAGGAGTTCGTCCAGACGCGCGACGCTGTCGGCGCCGCGTTGGGTGCCAAACTCGTTGAAACATCCGACGCCGCCGGCGCTTCCGACAAACCCGGCAATGCCGGCGCGCCGTCCGCACGCTCACAAGATTCGACTCGGTAAGATCATGGACTTGACTCAGGTTTCCTCTTCCTCCTCTTCAGCCTCGCGGCCGCAGAAAGCGTTCGCGAGCGAGGCGCTCAACGTCGCGCAGTATGACGAGCGGCCGTTTCTGAAACGGCTCGGTGTCGTCGACTGGCTGTTCGCCGCGTTGATGGTCGCGGGCGCGGGCTTCGCGTTGGCGCGCTATTACCCGTTCATGAATTACTACGACAAACTGGTGCTGTGCTGCGCCGTGCCGGTGTTCATCGTGCTGGGCTGGCGCTGGAAACCCGTCCGTCCGCTGATGGTGGGCATCGCCGCGCTCTCGTTGCTGGCGATCCAGATCTACCACGGCGATCTCAGCCGCGCGGATAACGAGTTCTTCCTCAAGTATTTCCTGTCGAGCCAGTCCGCGATTCTGTGGATGAGCGCGCTTTTCGTGTTTGCCACCGTTTTTTACTGGATCGGCTTGCTGTCGCGTTCGCCGACCGGTGCGGCGATCGGTTCGAAAATGACGTGGGCTGCCGTGGTGATGGGCTTCGTCGGTCTGATGGTGCGCTGGTACGAGTCGTATTTGATCGGCGCGGATGTCGGTCATATTCCAATCTCGAACCTGTACGAAGTATTCGTGCTGTTCAGCCTGATCACGGCATTGTTCTACCTGTACTACGAGCAGCACTACAACACGCGTGCGCTCGGTGCATTCGTGCTGCTGGTTATCAGCGCAGCGGTCGGTTTCCTGATGTGGTACTCGGTCGCTCGTGACGCACAGCAGATTCAACCGCTCGTGCCGGCGCTGCAGAGCTGGTGGATGAAGATTCACGTGCCGGCTAACTTCATCGGTTACGGCAGCTTCGCGCTGTCGGCCATGGTCGGCGTCGCGTATCTGGCAAAGGAGCGCGGTATGCTGGCAGACCGTCTGCCGCCGCTCGATGTGCTCGACGATCTGATGTACAAGTCGATCGCCGTCGGCTTCGCGTTCTTTACGATCGCGACGATCCTCGGCGCGCTGTGGGCCGCAGAGGCATGGGGCGGTTACTGGAGCTGGGACCCGAAGGAAACGTGGGCGCTGATCGTCTGGTTGAACTACGCGGCGTGGCTGCATATGCGCCTGATGAAGGGCCTGCGCGGCGCGGTGGCGGCATGGTGGGCGCTGACCGGCCTGCTGGTGACGACCTTCGCGTTCCTCGGCGTCAATATGTTCCTGTCGGGGCTGCATAGCTACGGCAAGCTGTAATATCCGCCGTTCTGGAGCGACTAAGAACCGCCGCGTGTTTCGCACCGGCGGTTTTTTTATGTGCAACGGAATATTCTCTGCATCCAGGGTGTTCGTTACAGCAGTACCTAGGAATGCTGGCGAATGGCCGAACGAGCCGATCATCAATATGGCCCCGTAAGATAGACAAGCGATGGGCCGGCAAGGAGCAGCACGATGTGGATCAAGCGAAGCGACAGAACGCAACTTATCGGCGATGACATCGCGCGTAGTGAAATCACGCCGCAACGAGTCTTCGAGAATCGGCGGCGTATTTTGCAGACGGCCGGTGCGGCGGGTGCATTAGCGCTCGGCAGCCTGATCGGCGTGAACGGTGAAGCGCTGGCGGCATATTCGTCACCGGATCCGAAGGCGCAGAAGCTCGCGGCGAAGACCAACGCGAAATTCGTCGCGCTCGACAAGATCACGCCGTACAGGGACATCACCACGTATAACAACTACTACGAGTTCGGCACTGACAAGTCGGATCCGGCGCAGAACGCCGGTACGTTGCGGCCGCGTCCGTGGAAGGTGAGCGTCGAGGGCGAAATCAAGAACCCGAAGGTGTACGACATCGACGAATTGCTGAAGCTCGCGCCGCTCGAGGAGCGCGTGTACCGGCTTCGTTGTGTCGAAGGCTGGTCGATGGTGATTCCGTGGATCGGTGTGCCGCTCTCGGAGCTGATCAAGCGTGCGCAGCCGACCGGCAATGCGAAGTATGTGCAATTCATCACGCTTGCCGATCCGTCGCAAATGCCCGGTCTGTCGACGCCGGTGCTCGACTGGCCGTACTCCGAAGGTCTGCGGATGGACGAGGCGATGAATCCGCTGACGCTGCTGACCATGGGCCTCTACGGACAGGTGCTGCCGAATCAGAATGGCGCGCCGATCCGGGTAGTGGTGCCGTGGAAATACGGCTTCAAGAGCGCGAAGTCGTTGGTGAAGATCCGTTTTCTCGACAAGCAGCCGCCGACCAGCTGGAATACGTATGCGTCAAACGAGTACGGTTTCTATTCGAACGTGAATCCGAACGTGGATCATCCGCGCTGGAGTCAGGCTACCGAGCGGCGCATCGGCGAAGACGGTTTCTTTACGCCCAAGCGCAAGACGTTGATGTTCAACGGCTACGGCGATCAGGTCGCATCGCTGTATCAGGGCATGGACCTGAAAAAGAACTTTTGAGCGGTGTGAGCATGGCTTCTGAAACACAACCTGTTACGCCATCAACCGAACGTGGGAGCCGGCGAGCGACGTCGACGTCGGCGTCGGCTACGGTCGCGGCAAAGCGCCCTGCCAGTGGCGCGCGCTGGATCGTGCCGGCCAAAATCGCGGTGTTTATCGCGGCGTGGTATCCGCTCGCGCGCATCGTGCTGTTCGGCATGACCGATCGGCTGGGTGCGAATCCGATCGAGTTCATCACGCGCTCGACGGGATTGTGGACGCTCGTCTTTCTGTGCATCACGTTATCTGTGACGCCGTTGCGCCGCCTGACCGGTATCCCTGCTTTGGTCCGTTTTCGCCGGATGCTGGGCCTGTACGCGTTCTTCTACGCGACGCTCCATTTCACTACGTACCTCTGGTTCGACAAGTGGTTCGATGTTGCCGCGATTCTGAAGGATATCGGCAAACGTCCATTCATCACCGTAGGCTTTGCCGCGTTCGTGCTGCTGATCGCGTTGGCCGTTACGTCGCCGCGCGCGATGGTGCGCAAACTTGGACGCCGCTGGCAGGCCTTGCATCGCGCAATCTATGTGATCGGAGCGCTGGCGATCCTGCACTTCTGGTGGATGAAGGCGGGCAAGCATGACCTGGTTTTGCCGAAGATTTACGGCGCGATCATGGTTGCGTTGTTGGGATGGCGTTTGATCCTATGGCTGCGCGAGCGAAGGTTAAAGGCGCGCTGATCAACGCCGCAATGTGCCGAACGTGCCAATGAAAAAAAGCGATGCCGCAATGGCATCGCTTTTTTCATGCTGCTGTTTGAGTTTTGACGCGTTCTGGCGAATTCAGACGTTTACGCCGGCAGAATCGTTTCACCCGCAAACAGTTGCTTGAGCTCTTCGCGAGCACGAACAACATACGCCTGTGTACCATCAACCATCACCTCGGCCGCACGCGGACGGGTGTTGTAGTTCGAGCTCATCACGAAGCCATATGCGCCAGCCGAGCGAATCGCCAGCAGATCGCCCGGTTCGACTGCGAGCAGACGCTCGCGGCCCAACCAGTCGCCGCTTTCGCAAACCGGGCCGACCACGTCGTACACATGCGCAGGCACGTCGCGCTTAACGACGGCATCGATCGCGTGATAGGCCTCGTACATCGCAGGGCGGGCAAGATCGGTCATCGCCGCGTCGACAATGGCGAAATTCTTTTCCGCGCCTGGCTTCAGAAACTCGACGCGTGTCAGCAGCACACCTGCATTGCCGACCAGCGAGCGGCCCGGCTCGAAGTACACCTCGCGATGCCCGTGGCCACGCGCTTCGATGCGATCCAGTACGGTGCGCACGAACTCGCCGATCTCCGGCGGGGTTTCGTCGTCGTACGTGATGCCGAGCCCGCCACCTACGTCGATGTGGCGAATCTTCACGCCGTCCTGCTCGATCTGTTCGACCAGTTCGAGCACCTTGTCGACCGCATCCAGATAGGGCGCGACTTCGGTGATCTGCGAGCCGATATGGCAGTCGATGCCGACCACCTCGAGATGCGTCATCGCGGCAGCGGCTTGATAGGTAGCGCGTGCTTCGTCGAACGCGACGCCGAACTTGTTCGACTTCAGGCCGGTGGAAATATACGGATGCGTTTTCGCGTCGACGTCAGGATTCACCCGCAACGAAACGGGTGCTTTTTTGCCCATTTCCGCGGCGACTGCATTCAGCCGGTCGAGTTCGGGAATCGACTCGACGTTGAAGCATTTGACGCCTGCGGCGAGGGCTTGGCGCATCTCGTCCGCATGCTTGCCGACGCCGGAAAACACGGTGTTTTCCGCTTTGCCGCCCGCGGCCAGCACGCGCGCCAGTTCGCCTGCCGACACGATGTCGAAGCCGGCGCCGAGGCGCGCGAACACATTCAGCACCGCGAGATTGCTATTGGCCTTGACGGCGACGTGCACCGTCGCGCGGCGACCGGCGCAAGCGCCTGCATAGGCATTCCACGCTTCGGTGAGCGCGGCGCGCGAATAGACGTACAGCGGCGTGCCGAACTGCTCGGCGAGTGAGACGGCGGACACGCCCTCGGCGTGCAGCACGCCGTCGACGTAGTCAAATGCGGATCGAGTCATGCGAAAGTCTTATTGAGCAGGAGTGGCGGCAGAGGCAGGTTGCGCAGGCGTAGCGGCGGAGGCGTCAGACGCGGGCGGTGCGGCAAGTTCGGTATCCGGCGACAACGAGAGCGGCGCACCGGAGGTATCCGGTATCTCACCCGTCGGGGCGGTGCTTTGCGCACCAGGTTTCAGGTCACCCGAGCTTGCTGCCGGCGGCGCTTCCGTGCGATCGGTCGGCTTGGCCGGTAGCGGCGGCACGGTGGGCAAATAGAGCGAGCCGCGTTGTCCGCAGCCGGCAAGTGCACAACCTGCGAGAATGGCTAAACCCGCTACAATCGCGCGGCCGGGCGCCGCCGCGCGCATCCGAGATACGACTCGCATGACTGTCCCTGTATAAATAATCGATGGAGTTTAGCATGTCCGATAGTGATTACCTGACCCGCGCGGAAGCCGCGCTAGCCGCCATCGAACGCGCGCTCGACGACACGGAAGCCGACATCGAACTCGAGCGCAGCGGCAATGTCCTGACCCTCGAATTCGAGAACCGCTCGAAGATCATCGTCAATCTGCAGCCGCCGATGAGCGAGATCTGGATCGCCGCAAAGGCGGGTGGATTCCACTTCCGTTTCGTCGACGGCGAGTGGCGCGATACGCGCAGCGGCACGGAGTTTTTCGCGGCGCTGTCGGAGTACGCGACGCAGCAGGCCGGCGAGCCGGTTCACTTCCAGGCGTAAGCGTTGTGCGAGAAGGATCGTCGAAATGACGACCTGAACCGGCGCGGAAATAAACGTCGGAAAGAGTGCTGAATAGATCGCCCAAATGAAACCGCCGCGCATCGAGCGCGGCGGTTTTCTTTTTCTGGCCACTCAAGCGTTTAGTGGCCGCGGAACAGATTCATGATGTCCTGCTTTTCCTGCTCGCCGACTTGCTCGGGCGCCGCCGCTGACGCGCCGCTCGCGTCGGCATCCAGTGCCGCCTGACTGATGCCGACGGTGGCGATGAAGCCGTGGCCCGGCGTGAAGTCGTCGAAATACAGTTCCGAACCCAATTCCGTCACGCCGTCGGGCATCGGCATCTTGTACTCCGGCACGCCTTTGAGCGCGCGCGCCATGTAGTCGATCCACACCGGCAACGCGAGGCCGCCACCCGTTTCCCGATCGCCGAGGCTGCGCGGGTTGTCGTAGCCGATCCAGGCGATGGCGGTAAGCGTGTGCTGATAGCCGGCGAACCATGCATCGCGCGAATCGTTGGTCGTGCCGGTCTTGCCGCCGAGATCGGTACGCTTGAGCACATTGGTTTTCGCGCCCGTGCCACGTTGCGCGACGCTTTGCAGCAGGCTGTTCATCACGTACGCATTGCGCGGCTCGATCGCGTGCGGCGCACTCTGCTCGGCGACCAGCGGTTGCGCGTGCGCCACGACGATACCGCGCTGATCGGTGACTTCAGCGATCAGATAGGGGTTGACGCGATAGCCGCCGTTCGCGAATACCGAGAACGCGCCGGCCATCTGCAAGGGCGTGACTAGACCCGCGCCGAGCGCCATTGGCAGATAGGCCGGGTGACGGTCCGCATCGAAGCCGAAACGCGTGATGTATTGCTGTGCGTACTTCGTGCCGATCTGGTTCAGGATGCGAATCGATACGAGGTTCTTCGACTTCTGCAGCGCGGTGCGCATGGTCATAGGACCGTCAAAGCCACCGCCATAGTTCTTCGGTTCCCACGCCTGGCCACCCGTTTCCGCGGCGCTGAAAAAGAGCGGCGCGTCATTGATCACCGTGGCCGGTCCGAGCCCCTTTTCGAGCGAGGCCGAGTAGATGAACGGCTTGAAACTCGAACCCGGCTGACGCCACGCCTGAGTGACGTGGTTGAACTTGTTCTTGTTGAAGTCGAACCCGCCGACCAGCGCGCGAATCGCGCCATCTTGCGGCACCACCGAAACGAACGCGCCTTCCACTTGCGGCAACTGGGTAATCGACCAGTTGCCGTCGTCGTCCTTCACAAGGCGAACGATTGCGCCGGGCCGCACGCGCTGATTCGGCTGCGCACGCGGGCCGAGCGCGAACTGCGCGAAGCGCAGGCCATCGCCCTGAATGGTCGCGACGTTGCCGTCGATGAAAGTGGCCTGCACCTGCTTCGGGCTCGCCGAGGTCACCACCGCGGCGATGATTTCGCCGTTGTCGGGATGCTCGAGCAGCGCGTCGTCGATAGCCTGTTCGCGGTCATCCGCATCGGACGGCAGATCGATGAATGCTTCCGGGCCGCGATAGCCGTGACGCCGCTCGTAGTCCATGAGACCCTTGCGCAGCGCCCGGTAAGCCACGTCCTGATCGGCCGAGTCGATGGTGGTCACGACATTCAGGCCGCGCGTGTACGCTTCCTCGCGATATTGCGCGTACATCATCTGCCGCACCATTTCCGCGACGTACTCCGCGTGCACGCTGAACTCCTTGCCCGCACCCTTGACGACTAGCGGCTGCTTGCTGGCCTCGTCGTACTGTTCCTGGGTGATGTAGTGCAATTCGTACATACGCTGCAGGATGTACTCCTGGCGGATCTTCGCGCGCTTCGGATTGACCACCGGGTTATACGCCGACGGCGCCTTCGGCAGGCCCGCCAGCATGGCGGATTCCGCCAGTGTCAGATCCTTCAGATCCTTGCCGAAGTACACGCGCGCCGCGCTCGCGAAGCCATACGCGCGCTGACCGAGATAGATCTGATTCATGTACACCTCAAGAATCTGATCTTTCGTCAGCTTCGATTCGATCTTGTACGCGAGCAGCATTTCGTAGATCTTGCGCGTGTAGGTCTTCTCGCTCGAAAGAAAGAAGTTGCGCGCCACCTGCATGGTGATCGTGCTGGCGCCTTGCGTGGCATGACCGTTGGTCAGCGCGACGAAGCCGGCTCGCGCGATGCCCGTGAGGTCGACGCCGCCGTGATCGTAGAAGCGTGCGTCTTCGATTGCCAGCACCGCTTTCTTCAGACTGTCGGGCACGTCCTGGATGTGGACGATATCGCGCCGTTCTTCGCCGAATTCGCCGATCAGCACATGATCGGCCGTATAGATGCGCAAGGGCACCTTCGGCCGGTAGTCGGTTAGCGCGTCGAGCGACGGCAGGTTCGGCGTTGCCACGACCAGCGCGTAGCCCAGCACCAGCAGCACGCACAGGATGCCGGCGACGATCAGACCCACAAAGCCCATGATGAGCTTGAGCCACAAGGGGCGTTTGCGCTTCTGCGGCGCGGGCGGCGGGGACGTAGGAGACGTGGATTGCATATGGATACCAAAAAACAGTCCCGCGATTATAGCCGCCCCGCTTTTCAGCTTTCGGCAGGCTTACTGACAGTTCTTGACAAGTCGCTGCGCCGCGCAGGAATGACTTCACTGTAGACGCTTTGATCGCACGCGGGGCACGCGTCGCGCAACGTTAGCCATTTGGCTGAGTGTCGCGCGGCGGCGCGGCTGCGCACAATTCCGTCTCGTTACCCGCGTTCGAATAGTTCGTCGCGTGAGTGTGAGGGAGGGCGTGATGACGTTCAAAAATTCGTGGCTTCAAGATGTGCGACTCGGGGCGCAGCGTTTTGCTGCGGGAATCGATCTAGGTTCACAGGCGGTGCGTCTGATCGTGGTGAGCCGGCATTCGCGCACAGGTGCCGCGCTGCATATCGAATATGCGAGCACCGTGCCGCTCGGTGCGGGCGCGATGGCCGGTACCGAGATCGCCGACCGCCTTGCAGTGGCGCGTGCGTTGCGTGATGCGTTCGCGGGTCTGCCACGCGCGTGTGCGCCGCACGCTTTGCGCTGCGCGATGGCGTTGCCTGCCTCTGCCACCTTGACCGCCACTGTGCCGCTCACACGGCTCGCCGAACTCGCCGGTTGCTCGCAGGACGGCGGCCATGAACTGGCCGAACTCGAGCCGGCGGTGATGAGCGAAGTCGAGCGCATCGCCGGCCTCGAGCGGCATGCGCTGGCCGTCGACTGGTTCGTCGACGAGACGCCTTCGCCGGTGCGTTGCGTGACGATCGCCGCCACCGCTCGCCAGCATCTCGAAGCACGTATCGAATGCGCGGCGAGCGCCGGTATCTCGCTCACCGCGATAGACGGCGAGCCGCATGCAGCCTTGCGCGCAATGCGCTATGCGGCGAGCCACGAACTCGAGCCGCACGAGCCCTATGTCGCGCTGTGGATCGGTACAGACGGCGTCTACGGCTGGCGCATAGTCGACGACTGCGTGGCGGGTGAAATGCGTTACCCCGCACCCGAGCACGCGGATCTCGCCGACGCGTTGCGCGATCTCGTTCAAGGTCCCGCAATCGACTGCGCGCTGTTGAGCGGAGAGGTCGATTTGCTCGACGGTGTGGGTTTCTCGCTTGCGGATATTGCCGACGTACTGGGCTGCACTGTGCTGCCGTTCGAATGCGCGGCGCTTGGCGGGCTCGCACGTGAACTGCACGATCCGTTGTTGCACGAGCCTGCCGCGGTCGTCGCATTCGGGCTTGCATTGCGCGGGGTGCTCGAATGATGCGCGCTCTGCGGCGCCCCGCCTTGGATGCGGCTGGCCCGAACACGCAGGCTTCGAGGCGCGGCGCCCGCTTCGCGCAGCTGTGGCTCGGAGGCTTCAATCTGCTGCCGTACAGGCAACGCAATACGCGGCTCGCATACCGGCGCCGTCTGCTCGAAGGGGCCGCCGCGGCGTTTGCCGGTCTTGCGGCAGTGCTCGCGTTGATTGGTTGGCAGGCGTTCGAAAGGGCGCGACTCGTTGCGCAGCGCACGTCGACCGATCAAGCACTCGCGCAACTGGCTGCGCCGCTCGCGGAGCACGCCAGATTGCTGCGGGAGCAAGACGAACAGCGTAAAGGCCTGGCGCGCGCGGTAAGCCTGTCCGAGCCGCTTACGCATTTGCGCGATCTGCTGGATGCGTTGAGTTTCGAACCCGGCGACGGCGTCGTGCTGCAGCAGTTGCGCCAGCGCGAGCATGAGACCGAACTGCTGGCGACCTCACGCGGGCATATCGCGTCGGCCGAGTGGCTCAAACGCCTGAGCGCAATCCGCGGCGTGCAAGGTGCGGAGGTGAACGACCTGCATCGCTCGACGCCGCGCACTGGTGCGGTCGCCGCGGGCGGTGTGAGCGGCCCGATCGAATTTGGAGCGCATCTGCGCTGGGGCAGTCCGCCGACGAAAACAACCCAACAGTCCGGCACGGCGGCGCAACGTCCCATGAAATCTGAACCATCACGAGGTGTGAAATGAGTGCGACTTTTGTCGATTTCGGCGGCGCGGCGAGCGCGCGGTTCTCTTTTTCCCATTGGATCAAGCATGTGCGTTTGCCGCTCGCTGTCTGGAGCCGTCGGCGCCGTTGGATGGTCGCATTGCTGATCTCCGCGGTGGTGTTCGGACTTGGGGCTCATGGCTGGATAGTGGCCGATCTCGGTGGGGTCGAGGCGAGTCGTACGGCATTGGAGGCGGCCACCCGGCAATTAGCGGATGCGCGCCGCGCGCTGGCGCAACTGCCTGCGCTGCGCCGGGAAGCTGCGGTCGGCGCGGGTGCACGGTTGCCCGCATCGTGGAGTTCCGCGGACGATGTTCGAATCGTGTCCGAGCTTGCGCTGCAGAACGGCGTCTCCTTGCTCTCGCTGGAACCGGGCGCGGCCAACGGCTCGGGTGCCGAAAGCATGCGTCCTGTACAACTCACCGCGCACACCGATTTCGTTCACCTGATGGCGTTTCTGCGCGGCCTGTCGGACCTGCCGGTACTGATTGTTCCCGTCGACGTCACGGTCAACCGCGATGCCGTTTCGCTAACGGTGAAGGCAACGCTGCATGTCTTCAGTGCGCTGAGGCCCGTGCCGTCAACTACCGCCACAGACGCGTTGGTCGACGAGAGTCTCGATTCGGACGACGAAGAAGACATCGTGTTCTTCGACCCGTTCGCGCTTGCACAGATGCTCGCGTCCGGCGAACCGCAAGCCGATGCTTCTCAACTGCGCCTCGTCGGCTTGCTGCACGATCGCACCCGCGGGCTCGCTTTGCTCGATACGCCGGACGGTGCGACCACGGCCGTGTTCGGGCAGCAACTCGGGGCCGAACGCGTCACGCGCCTCGACATGCTTGGCGTCACTTTGGCTAATGGCGGCGCGACGCGCACGCTGGCACTCACGGAGGCGTCTTGATGAGGCGGATGAAGTCGCCCGGCCTGAGGGTTTCGCGCGCTGCGGTTCGTGTGCACTCTGGCTTTGGCGTGCGCTTGCGTTTGCCAGCAACGGTGCGCGGAGGCGCGTTTTGTAGTCCGCGTGGCAAGCCGGTTCGCAACCTCGCTTGCCGCCTCTTTGCCATCCTCGTCGCCGGCATGGCGATAGGCGCCGGTAATGCGCACGCTTCGCTCCCGCCGCTGCCCGGCTACATGCCGATCGACGACACCATCGCGCCGTCCGATGCCCGATACGGAATACCGCCGCTGCCGCGCGGCGTCGGCGCTGAAGTGGCCAACCCGTTTCGCGACGAGCCTGTCGATGAAGGTGGCGTATCGCGAGCAACGGCAAGCACCGGAATCGAATCTGTCAACGACCTCACCGGAGCCGCGAATGCCACGGCGTCTTCGCAACGGCAAGAAGGGTCGCCGGCGGCCGATGGCGGCGCAGCCACGGCGCTCGAAGGGCCGCCGGTGCCGCTGCCTCCACTTGCGCGCCTGAGCGATGCACCCAAAACGCCCGCGGATACCCAACTCGCAGCCGACGGCAAACCGATCTCGCTTAACTTTCAGCGCGCCGAACTCGGCGCGGTGCTCAACGCGTTTGCCCAGTTCACCGGGCTGAACATCGTCGCGAGCGAGAGGGTGCGCGGCGCCGTCTCGTTGCGACTCGACAAGGTGCCATGGCGCACCGCGTTCGACACCTTGCTCGATGTCAACGGGCTGGCAATGGAGCGCCGTGGCAACGTGATCTGGGTCGCGCCGATCGCGGAGCTGGCCGCGCGTGAAAGGCAGCGTTTCGAAGCACACGCAAGAGCCGCCGATCTTGAGCCTCTCGCGAGCCGCACGTTCGAGCTGCACTACGCGCGTGCCGAAGACGTGCGGCGCCTGCTGACCGGCGCCGGAAATCAACGCGTGCTATCCAAACGCGGCGCCGCGACCGCCGATCCGCGCACCAACCTGCTGTTCGTCACCGACCTCGAAGGCCGTCTTGCGCAAATCAGTGCGTTGCTTGCGTCCGTTGACCGGCCGACACGTCAGGTGTTGATCGAGGCGCGCATCGTCGAGGGCGAGCATGGCTTTTCGCGTAACCTCGGCGTGCGGCTTTCCATGGCGGCCACCAACGCCGACGGTACCGCCCGAGGCTTGACGGGTGGTGCGGACGGCACCGTCTACGATCTGTCGGCGCGGCCCATTTCGGGTTTTGACGCCGCCACCGCCGGGCTGACCTTGTTCGCGGCCGGGGCGACGCGGCTCCTGAACATCGAACTGAGCGCGCTGGAGGCCGAAGGCCGCGGCGAAATCGTCTCGAGTCCCCGGGTCGTGACGGCAGACCGGATGAAAGCGGTCGTCGAGCAGGGCACCGAGCTGCCCTATCAGGCGAAAGTGGGGCAGGGCGTGTCGGGCGTGCAGTTTCGCCGCGCCACGCTCAAACTGGAGGTCGAGCCGCAAATCATGCCGGACGGCAGAGTGGTGCTGGACCTCGATGTCGCCAAAGACAGCGTCGGCGAGCAGACCGACGCCGGGCCTGCGATCAACACCAAACACGTACAAACGCGCGTCGAGGTCGAAGATGGTGGTACGGTGTCGATCGGTGGAATTTACGCGACCGACGACCGGGACGATGTGACGCGGGTGCCGGTCCTGGGCAAAATACCCGTTTTAGGGGCGCTTTTTCGCCATCGGGCCCATCGGGACCAGCGCAGTGAACTGGCAATTTTCATCACGCCGCGCGTCGTTCAGACAAATTAGGGGCACGCTGGCGCCGCTGTTTAGCGGCAGCCCGCAGGCTCGACAAGGCAGCCGCTTTGCCAGTAAGCTGCGGCACGAACCATACCGGATTAGCCAGAGGACACCGTTGCAAGCGCGGGACGCACACGCCAATGTATTTTTTGTAGGGCTCATGGGGGCGGGCAAAACCACCGTGGGCCGGGCCATTGCGCGCCGTCTCGATCGCCCGTTCTTCGATTCCGATCATGAAATCGAAGCGCGCACTGGCGCGCGCATCCCCGTGATCTTCGAGCTGGAAGGCGAAGCGGGCTTTCGCGACCGCGAGGCGCACGTGATTTCCGAGCTGACCGGGCGCGACAACATCGTGCTGGCTACGGGCGGCGGCGCGGTGCTGCGGCCGGAAAACCGCGAAGCGCTGCAAAATCGGGGCGTAGTGATCTATTTGCGCGCCAATCCGCACGATTTGTGGCTGCGCACCCGGCGCGACAAGAATCGCCCGCTTTTGCAGACCGAAGACCCCAAAGCGCGCCTCGAAGCGCTCTACGAAGTACGCGATCCGCTATACCGGGAATGCGCGCACTTTGTGATCGAAACCGGCCGGCCTTCAGTCAACGGACTCGTCAACATGGTTCTGATGCAGCTCGAGATGGCCGGCGTCGCCAAACATCCTGCGTCATAATGGACCGTATGATTACCGTCAATGTCGAACTGGGCGAGCGTGCCTACCCCATCCATATCGGTGCCGATCTGATCGGCCAGACCGCGTTGTTCGCGCCGCACATCGGCGGCAGTTCGGTCACGATCGTCACGAACACCACAGTCGACCCGCTCTATGGCGACACGCTGCGCGCGGCACTCGCGCCGCTCGGCAAGCAGGTGTCCACGGTCGTCTTGCCGGACGGCGAGGCGTACAAGAACCTCGAAACGCTGAACCTGATTTTCGACGCGCTGCTGGGCTCGCGCGCCGATCGCAAGACTACGCTGATCGCTCTCGGCGGCGGGGTGATCGGCGACATGACGGGATTTGCCGCGGCCTGCTACATGCGCGGCGTGCCGTTCATCCAGGTGCCGACCACCTTGCTGTCGCAAGTCGATTCGTCGGTAGGCGGCAAGACCGGCATCAACCATCCGCTTGGCAAGAACATGATCGGTGCGTTCTACCAGCCGCAGGCCGTGATCGCCGACATCGGCGCGCTGCGCACGCTGCCGGCGCGCGAGCTGGCAGCGGGCGTCGCCGAAGTGATCAAGACCGGCGCGATTGCCGACGCCGGCTTTTTCACCTGGATCGAGGCGAACGTCGAGGCGCTCAATCGTTGCGAACCCGAAGCGCTGGCCGAGGCGGTCAAGCGCTCGTGCGAGATCAAGGCGTCGGTCGTGGCGCAGGACGAGCGTGAAGGCGGCCTGCGCGCAATCCTCAATTTCGGTCACACGTTTGGTCATGCGATCGAAGCCGGACTCGGCTACGGCGAATGGCTGCACGGCGAAGCGGTCGGCTGCGGGATGGTGATGGCGGCGGACCTGTCGGTACGCATGGGCTATCTCGACGAAGCCGCGCGCAAGCGCCTGGTCGACGTGATCGTTGCGGCGCATTTGCCCACCCGGGCGCCCGCGCTGGGCGATGCGCGGTACGTCGAACTCATGCGGGTCGACAAGAAGGCGGAAGCCGGTGCGATCAAATTCATTCTGCTGAAGCGTTTCGGTGAGACGCTCATCACCCAGGCGCCCGACGCCGAGGTGCACGCCACGCTGGCCGCCGCCGTCTAGACCGATCCGGCGAGGGCCTGGCAGCAAGGCAAGGCAATAGGCACCAGCGTCATGAGGCGCCGCCCATGTTTCGGAGAATCCGGTGACAGACAGGCGCAGCGACGATGTAAAGCATGACCCGGCAGGCACGCCCGTGAGCGGCGTGCCATCGCCAGAAGCACTCGAAGCGCATCTCGCGCCGTATGCGGCGCATTCCGCCCAGTCGCGCGGGCGCCGTTATCCCGAAGCCGCGCCGAGCGCGCGCACCGAATTCCAGCGCGATCGCGACCGCATTGTCCACTCGACGGCATTCCGCCGGCTCGAGTACAAAACCCAGGTGTTCGTGAATCACGAGGGCGATCTGTTTCGCACGCGCCTCACGCACAGTCTCGAAGTCGCGCAGATCGCCCGTTCGGTTGCCCGCAATCTGCGCGTCAACGAGGACCTCGTCGAAGCCATTTCGTTGGCGCACGATCTTGGCCACACGCCGTTCGGCCACGCAGGGCAGGATGCGCTGAACGAATGCATGCGCGAACATGGCGGCTTCGAGCACAACCTGCAAAGCCTCGCGGTGGTCGACGATCTGGAGGAGCATTACGGCGCGTTCAACGGGCTGAACCTCTGTTTCGAAACCCGGGAAGGCATTCTCAAGCACTGCTCGCGCGAGAACGCGCGGCGGCTCGGCGCGCTGGGCGAGCGCTTTCTGGAAGGGCGGCAACCTTCCATCGAGGCGCAGATCGCCAATGTCGCCGACGAAATCGCCTACAACAATCACGATGTCGACGATGGCTTGCGCTCAGGCCTGCTCACGGTGGAGCAGCTTGCCGAAGTGGAGTTATGGCAAACGCATTATGTGGCGGCGCGCGGCGACTTCCCGCAGATCGAGGGGCGCAGGTTGATCCACGAGACTGTGCGCCGCATTATCAATACGCTGATCGTCGATCTGATCGATATGACTTCGCTCAATCTTGCGAAGTACGCACCCGACTCGGTGGACGCGGTGCGCGCAACGCCGCCGCTGGTCGCCCATAGCGAAGCAATCGCCGCGCAGGCTTCAGCGCTCAAGCGCTTCCTGTTCAAAAACCTGTACCGGCATTATCGCGTCATGCGCATGGCCAACAAGGCGCGCCGCGTGGTGACCGGCCTGTTCGACGCGTTCACGGATGATCCCCGGCTGTTGCCGCCGGGCTATCAGTCCGCGGACGCGTCTCGGCAGCCGCGCCTGATCGCCCACTACATCGCGGGGATGACAGATCGGTACGCGGTAAAGGAGTATCAGCGGCTGTTCGTGATCGACGACAACTGATCGGCCGGGGCCGATCTCACCGCTTGTCGCGACCTGCTTGGGTGCTAGCCGCCTAGCGCAGTCGCGACGCCAGCAGGGCCCCTGCGATCAGCGCAACGCCGCCTACGATCGCAATCGTCTGCCACGGGTTTTCGCGCACGTAGTCGTCGGCGTCGGCCATCGCGACCTCGGCGCGCTCGCGCACGGCCTCACGGGTGTCGTTCAGGCGGGCGCGCGCGGCGTCGAGTTGTTTGCGCAGTTTGCTGCGCAGCGCCACGGCGTCTGCCTGAGTACCGTCTGCCAGGGTGGATTCGAGTTCCGACATCAGCGTGCGCAGTTCGCCTGCGATGTCTTCAGCCGCATGGCGGCTATGGCGGGCGATACGTCGCGCACGGCGACTGGTGGTGGTCCAAGATTCGCCGAGGGCGTCTCGTGTGTTCGGAAGTGCTGTCATGGTCGCTCCGTCGATGAGGGTGAAAGGGTTCCGCGCTGTCACGGCACTTACACGTTGCTGCCATGTGGGGAAAACCACAGGTACGCAACTTCGGTGCCTAACCTGCGGCCCCGAAACCACCGTGACGCAGACTCCTATTCCTCAGCAGATATTGCACGAGCCGGCCCGATAGCGGGTCAAATTTACAAACGCTTACGCCTGCTCGCCGGGTGCCCTGGCCGAGCGGTCGATAAGACTGCGGGCGGCCTCCTGGCGCGCGAGAAACACGAAAAACGCCGTCATTGGATCCGGTGGATATTTGACGGCGTTGTCCAAGCCACGAAAATTCGACTACCCTAACTCAACGGCCCCAATTTCTTGACGCGTTAGAAACGGTAACCGATGTTGACGTAGGAAACGATCGGGTTCAGCTTGATCTTGGTTTGCGACTGCACGTTCAGCGTACCGACCGGGGTGTTTGCGGCGGTGTTCAGCTTGGCGGTCGTGCTGAGCGGCAGGTACGAGATCGACACGCCCGCGAACCAGTGCTGGTTGAACGCATAGGTGAAACCCGCATTAAACACCGGCTCCCACGAACTATCCGTGGAGACGCTGGTCGGACCATGCAGAACACCTGCTTCGAATGCGCCGTTGGTGATCTTCTCGTCGGTGAACCAGATACGGCTCACACCAATGCCGAGATACGGGCGGAACGAAGCGGTTGGAGCATTGAAGTAGTACTTGAACAGCAGAGTCGGGCTCCACTGTTTCGCCTGACCGATCTTGCCGAATTGTTCGAGGCTGCCCGTGCCGTTCAGGTCGAACGAAGGCGGGACCCCGATCACGAATTCGGTTGCGATGTGATCAGTGACGAAGTAGCCGGCTGTGAAGCCGAGCGTGTCGGCTGAACTGAGTGATGCGCCGGTGTTGGGTTCTGTGATGTTGGTTGGACTGCCGCCTATGCTCGTTACTCTCAACGGTTGGCTACTTGATTGAGGCGCAAGATGGAACCAGCCTGTCGTAACGTAAAAGCTTCCGGCCGATTGCGCGTGTGCTGCCGTCATGCAGGCGAGCGCCGCGATCCCCGTTACGGCCTGTTTTAATTTCATATGTGCTCCTCCAGAAAAGGCCCGCTCATTATGACTACAACGTTTGAAACAAACCATACGCGGCGGCTAGAGCTTTCTCCCTAGGCTCCGCGCGGTTTCCGGCTTAGCCGCGCTGCGCCGAACCCCGGGCGCGCGCGGTTGTTTGGACCTTCGGGTATGTACCAACGCGACTATTGGATACTCCAGCATGGCACGGCTTGCACGTCTTTATGTTCCTGACCAGCCGCAGCACGTCATCCTCCGTGGACTCGATCAGCAGCCCGCATTTGTCGACGACCAGGACTACGAGCTTTTCATCGACTGCCTGAAAGCGGCTTCGCGCGACCATCATTTGTCCATCCACGCGTATGCGTTGATGCCCGGCGCTGTGCAACTGCTCGTCACGCCGACTGAAGAGTCGAGCCTGCCGAAGGCGATGCAGGCGGTGGGGCGCCGCTATGTGGCTCACTTCAACCGGCGTTACGCGCGGCGCGGCACCCTTTGGGAAGGACGCTATCGCGCCACGGTGATCGAAGGCGAGCGCTACTTCCTGCTCGCGAGCCGGGTCGTCGAGATGTGCCCAGTGCGTACCGGGCTCGTCAGCGCACCCGAGGACTATCGCTGGTCGAGTTACCGCCACCACATCGGCCTGACGCTCGACAGCCTGATTACGGATCATCCGCTGTACTGGTCGCTCGGCAACACGCCGTTCGAACGACAGCGGGCCTACCGTGAGTTGTGCGAGCAGCCGCTCGACGAGCGCGAAGCCAGCCAGCTTCAGCAGGCCACCTTGAAAGGTTGGGTTCTGGGCAGCGATACCTATCGCGAATGGGCGGCGCGGGCTGCCAACCGGCGCGTTTCGCCGCTGCCGCGCGGGCGGCCGCGCAAGGTCCGCGAAACGCCGCAGACGCAATAAAGCGTTTCGCATCAAAGGGCTGTATCGAAACGGCATCTTCGCATGCCGTTTTCTTTTGCACCTTTTTGATGTGGCACCAATAAAAAATAGCCGCAATGCACCAATCTGATAATTGGGGTCTAATCATCATGTTTTATTTGCTATTCCATTGATTCGTCGCGTATATTCCGAATTCCGGCACTTTCCGAGACGCGCGGCATCAAGCGTACGAAGTCGCCGACGTGGTTGCGGTGCGAACTGCGGCAATAGAAAAACGGTTTAACGGCCTGTCCGGCCCCTCACAGACGGTGTCCCCATGAACGACCACCAGCAACCGACTCACCCGGTTCCCGCCGCGCAGGGTCTGTACGACCCGCAAAACGAACATGACGCCTGTGGCGTCGGCTTCGTCGCTCACATCAAGGGCAAGAAGAGCCACGAGATCATCGAGCAGGGCCTGAAGATTCTCGAGAACCTCGACCACCGGGGCGCCGTCGGCGCCGATCCGCTGATGGGCGACGGCGCGGGCATCCTGATCCAGATTCCGGACGGTTTCTATCGTGAAGAAATGGCCAAGCAGGGCGTTGTGCTGCCGCCGCACGGTGAATATGGCGTCGGCATGGTCTTCCTGCCGAAGGAACACGCTTCGCGTCTGGCCTGCGAACAGGAACTGGAACGCACGGTGAAGGCAGAAGGTCAGGTGGTGCTCGGCTGGCGCGATGTGCCGGTCGACCACACCATGCCGATTTCGCCCACCGTCAAGGCGAGCGAGCCGCTGATCCGCCAGATCTTCATCGGCCGCGGCAAGGACATCATGGTGACCGACGCGCTCGAGCGGAAGCTGTACGTGATCCGCAAGACGGCGAGCCACCGCATTCAGGCGCTCAAGCTCAAGCACGGCAAGGAATACTTCGTGCCGTCGTGCTCGGCGCGCACGGTGGTCTACAAGGGCCTGCTGCTGGCCGGGCAGGTCGGCGTGTACTACCGCGACCTGCAGGACGAGCGCACGGTGTCGGCGCTGGCGCTTGTGCACCAGCGCTTCTCGACCAACACGTTCCCGGCATGGGAACTGGCTCACCCGTACCGCATGATCGCCCACAACGGCGAAATCAACACGGTGAAGGGCAACGTCAACTGGCTGAACGCCCGCACCGGCGCGATCGCCTCGCACGTGCTCGGCGACGATCTGCCGAAGCTGTGGCCGCTGATCTATCCGGGCCAATCGGACACCGCCTCGTTCGACAACTGTCTCGAACTGCTGGTGATGGCCGGCTACCCGCTCGTCCACGCCGTGATGATGATGATCCCGGAAGCGTGGGAACAGCACACGCTGATGGACGACAACCGCCGCGCGTTCTACGAATACCACGCCGCGATGATGGAACCGTGGGACGGCCCCGCCGCGATCGCCTTCACCGACGGCCGTCAGATCGGCGCCACGCTCGACCGTAACGGCCTGCGCCCGGCGCGCTACATCGTCACGGATGACGACCTGGTCATCATGGCGTCGGAAGCGGGCACGTTGCCGATCCCCGAGTCGAAGATCGTCAAGAAGTGGCGTCTGCAGCCGGGCAAGATGTTCCTGATCGACATGGAACACGGCCGCATCATCGACGACAAGGAACTGAAGGACAATCTCGCCAACGCCAAGCCTTACAAGAGCTGGATTGACGCCGTGCGCATCAAGCTCGACGAAATCGAGGCGAAGGCCGAAGACGTCCAGACGGAACGCCGCGAAGCCGCTGCGTTGCTGGATCGCCAGCAGGCGTTCGGCTACACGCAGGAAGACCTCAAGTTCCTGATGGCGCCGATGGCGCAAGCCGGCGAAGAAGCGGTCGGTTCGATGGGCAACGACTCGCCGCTCGCGGTCATGTCCAACAAGAACAAAACGCTCTATCACTACTTCAAGCAACTGTTCGCGCAAGTCACGAACCCGCCGATCGACCCGATCCGTGAAAACATGGTGATGTCGCTGGTGTCGTTCGTCGGTCCGAAGCCGAACCTGCTGGACACGAACAACATCAACCCGCCGATGCGTCTCGAAGTGTCGCAGCCGGTGCTCGACTTCAAGGACATCGCCAAGATCCGCGCGATCGATCAGTACACGGGCGGCAAGTTCAGCTCGTACGAACTGAACATCTGCTATCCGGTGGCGTGGGGCAAGGAAGGCATCGAGGCGCGTCTGGCGTCGCTGTGCGCGGAAGCCGTCGATGCGGTGAAGTCCGGCTACAACATGCTGATCGTGTCGGACCGCAAGACCGACCGCGACAACGTCGCGATCCCGGCGCTGCTCGCCACGGCCGCGATCCACACGCACCTCGTGCAACACGGTCTGCGCACCAGCGCGGGTCTGGTCGTGGAAACCGGCTCGGCGCGTGAAACGCACCACTTCGCGCTGCTCGCGGGCTACGGCGCGGAAGCCGTGCACCCGTACCTCGCAATGGAAACGCTGGCCCAGTTGGCAAGCGGCCTGAAGGGCGACCTGTCGGCGGAAAAGGCGGTCTACAACTTCACCAAGGCAGTCGGCAAGGGCCTGCAGAAGGTCATGTCGAAGATGGGCATTTCGACCTACATGTCGTACACCGGCGCACAGATTTTCGAAGCGGTGGGTCTGGCCGAAGATCTGGTGTCGAAGTACTTTAAGGGCACCTCGTCGAAGGTCGGCGGGATTGGCCTGTTCGACGTCGCGGAAGAAGCGATCCGTCTGCATCGCGACGCGTTCGGCGACAACCCGATCCTCGCGAACATGCTCGACGCGGGCGGCGAGTACGCGTATCGCGTGCGCGGCGAAGAACACATGTGGACGCCGGATGCGATTGCCAAGCTGCAACACTCGGCGCGCAGCAACTCGTACCAGACGTACAAGGAATACGCGCATCTGATCAACGATCAGACGAAGCGCCATATGACGTTCCGCGGCCTGTTCGAGTTCAAGCTCGATCCGGCCAAGGCCATCCCGCTCGACGAAGTCGAACCGGCGAAAGAAATCGTCAAGCGTTTCGCCACCGGCGCGATGTCGCTGGGCTCGATCAGCACGGAAGCGCACGCCACGCTGGCGGTTGCGATGAACCGCATCGGCGGCAAGTCGAACACCGGTGAAGGCGGCGAGGACGTGAACCGTTATCGCAACGAACTGCGCGGCATTCCGATCAAGAACGGCGACACCATGAAGTCGGTGATCGGCGACGAAGTGATCGTCGACATTCCGCTGAAGGAAGGCGATTCGCTGCGCTCGAAGATCAAGCAGGTGGCGTCGGGCCGTTTCGGCGTGACGGCGGAATACCTCGCGTCGGCCGATCAGATCCAGATCAAGATGGCACAAGGCGCGAAGCCGGGCGAAGGCGGTCAGTTGCCGGGCCACAAGGTGTCGGAATATATCGGCAAGCTGCGTTACTCGGTGCCGGGCGTTGGCCTGATTTCGCCGCCACCGCACCATGACATCTACTCGATCGAAGATCTGGCGCAGCTGATTCACGATCTGAAGAACGCCAACTCGGCAGCCAGCGTGTCGGTGAAGCTGGTGTCGGAATCGGGCGTCGGCACGGTGGCCGCGGGTGTCGCCAAGGCGAAGGCCGATCACGTCGTGATCGCCGGCCATGACGGCGGCACGGGTGCATCGCCGCTGTCGTCGGTGAAGCATGCCGGCACGCCGTGGGAACTGGGTCTGGCGGAAACGCAGCAAACGCTGGTGCTCAACCAGTTGCGCGGCCGTATCCGCGTGCAGGCCGACGGTCAGATGAAGACCGGCCGCGACGTCGTGATCGGCGCGCTGCTCGGCGCGGACGAATTCGGCTTCGCGACGGCGCCGCTCGTCGTCGAAGGCTGCATCATGATGCGCAAGTGCCACTTGAACACGTGCCCGGTCGGCGTCGCAACGCAAGATCCGGTGCTGCGCGCGAAGTTCCAGGGCCAGCCGGAGCACGTCGTCAACTTCTTCTTCTTCGTTGCGGAAGAAGCGCGCGAAATCATGGCGCAACTGGGCATCCGTAAATTCGACGACCTGATCGGCCACGCCGAACTGCTGGACATGAAGAAGGGCATCGAGCACTGGAAGGCGAAGGGTCTCGATTTCTCGCGCGTGTTCTATCAGCCGCAAGTCGCAGCGGACGTGGCGCGCAAGCACGTCGACGTGCAGGACCACGGTCTCGACCGCGCTCTGGATCACGTGTTGATCGAAAAATCGAAGGCCGCGATCGAGAAGGGCGAGCACGTCTCGTTCATCCAGCCGGTGCGCAACGTGAACCGCACGGTCGGCGCGATGCTGTCCGGCACGATCGCGAAGAAGTACGGCCACGACGGTCTGCCTGACGATACGATTCACATCCAGTTGAAGGGCACCGCGGGTCAGAGCTTCGGCGCGTTCCTCGCACGAGGCGTCACGCTGGATCTGGTCGGCGACGGTAACGACTACGTCGGCAAGGGCCTGTCGGGTGGCCGCATCATCATCCGTCCGACCAACGATTTCCGCGGCAAGTCGGAAGAAAACATCATCTGCGGCAACACGGTGATGTACGGCGCGATCGAAGGCGAAGCGTTCTTCCGCGGCGTTGCCGGCGAGCGTTTCTGCGTGCGCAACTCGGGTGCGACGGCGATCGTCGAAGGCACGGGCGACCACGGTTGCGAATACATGACGGGCGGCACGGTGGTCGTGCTCGGCGAAACGGGCCGTAACTTCGCGGCCGGTATGTCGGGCGGTATTGCCTACGTGTTCGATCCGGACAACACGTTCGCGGGCAAGTGCAACAAGTCGATGGTCGCGCTCGATCCGGTCTTGCAGCAGGCCGAACAGGAACGCACGGTCGACAAAGGCCTGTGGCACAGCGGCACGACCGACGAAGCGCTGCTCAAGGGGCTCATCGAACGTCACTTCCAGTTCACGGGTTCGCCGCGTGCAAAGGCGCTGCTCGAAAACTGGGACGCGTCGCGCCGTCAGTTCGTGAAGGTATTCCCCACCGAATACAAGCGCGCGCTGGGCGAGATGGCCGCGAAGAAGGCGAACAAGGAAGTGCTCGCCGCCTGATCCTGCCACCGCAGACGTCACAGTCACAACTAGCCGTACCCGCCGCGCCGGCAGCATCCCGGTCCGCGCGGCGGGTGTAGATCACCCCACCTGATACAGATAGAGAAGAGAACCACATGGGCAAGGCAACCGGTTTTCTCGAGTATGAGCGCCGCCACGAGGCGTATGAAGCTCCGCTCACGCGTGTGAAGCACTACAAGGAATTCGTCGCGGCATTGACTGACGAAGAAGCCAAGATTCAGGGCGCGCGTTGCATGGACTGCGGCATTCCGTTCTGCAACAACGGCTGCCCGGTGAACAACATCATCCCGGACTTCAACGACCTGGTGTTCCATCAGGACTGGAAGAACGCGATTGAGGTGCTGCACTCCACCAATAACTTCCCGGAGTTCACGGGCCGCATCTGCCCGGCGCCGTGCGAAGCGGCCTGCACGCTCGGCATCAACAACGACCCGGTCGGCATCAAGTCGATCGAACACGCGATCATCGACAAGGCCTGGGCTGAAGGCTGGGTCGCGCCGCAGCCGCCGAAGCACAAGACCGGCAAGAAGGTCGCTGTGG
Source organism: Paraburkholderia fungorum (assembly GCF_902833645.1). Taxonomy (GTDB): domain Bacteria; phylum Pseudomonadota; class Gammaproteobacteria; order Burkholderiales; family Burkholderiaceae; genus Paraburkholderia; species Paraburkholderia fungorum. The sequence goes on along the minus strand of NZ_CADFGE010000019.1, from coordinate 100,185 downwards.
TCGGGTCCGGCCCCGCTGGTTTGGCGGTCGCGCAGCAACTCGCGCGCGCGGGGCACGATGTCACGGTGTTCGAAAAGAACGACCGGATTGGCGGCCTGCTGCGTTACGGCATCCCCGACTTCAAGCTCGAAAAGTGGCTGATCGACCGCCGCATGCGTCAGATGGAAGCTGAAGGCGTGACGTTCCGCGCCAACGTGTTCGTCGGCAAGGCGGATTCGCTGCCGGCGCATATCGGCAACACGGCGAAGGAAACCATCACGCCGGCCGAACTGAAAGAACAGTTCGACGCCGTGGTGATCGCGGGCGGTTCGGAAACGCCGCGCGATCTGCCGGTGCCGGGCCGCGAGCTGGAAGGCATCCACTACGCGATGGAATTCCTGCCGCAGCAGAACAAGGTCAATGCCGGCGACAAGGTCGCGAACCAGTTGCTCGCCAAGGGCAAGCATGTGGTCGTGATCGGTGGCGGCGATACGGGTTCGGACTGCGTCGGCACGTCGAATCGTCATGGCGCGAAGAGCGTCACGCAATTCGAACTGCTGCCGCAACCGCCGGAAGAAGAGAACAAGCCGCTCGTATGGCCGTACTGGCCGATCAAGCTGCGCACCTCGTCCTCGCATGACGAAGGCTGCTCGCGTGACTGGGCAGTCGCCACCAAGCGTCTCGAAGGCAAGAACGGCAAGGTCGAAAAGCTGATCGCCGCGCGCGTCGAATGGAAGGACGGCAAGATGCAGGAAGTGCCGAACTCGGAATTCGAAATGAAGGCGGATCTGGTGCTGTTGGCCATGGGCTTCACGCAACCGGTGTCGCCGGTGCTTGAGGCGTTCGGTGTCGACAAGGATGCGCGCGGCAACGTGCGTGCGTCGACCGAGGGTGACAAGGCGTACTACACCTCGGTGGACAAGGTCTTCACCGCGGGCGATATGCGTCGTGGCCAGTCGCTGGTGGTGTGGGCGATTCGCGAAGGCCGTCAGTGCGCACGTTCGGTCGATGCATTCCTGATGGGGCATTCGGAACTGCCGCGCTAACGTCTCTGTGACCAGAGTTAGTGCTTCAGCATTTGCTCTGGTCCCATGCAACTCGATTGCTGCCGGTTTCCGCGTGATAGCGCGGAAACCGGCTAATGCTTGCAGGACGAGGTGGAGACGACAAAGCGGTACATAAGCCGTACCCCAAAGCGGTAAAAAACAAAGCCGGGCGCCTGAGAGGGTGACCCGGTTTTTCCGTCTTCGCGACGCGCTTTTATTCGCGGTAGCGGTTCAAAGTGAGCCCGTCCAGATCGATCTCCGGCTTGTGCTGCGTGATCAAATCCGCGACCACCCGGCCCGAGCCCATCGACATCGCCCAACCCGTCGACCCATGTCCGACGTTCAGCCAGAGATTGTCCACGCCGGACGGCCCGAGTAACGGCGCGCCATCGGGCGTCATGGGCCGGCGGCCGACCCAGAAGTGCGCGGAGGTCGGATTGGCCGCGTGCGGAAACCAGTCGCTGAGTACCTTCATCAGCGTCTGCAAGGCTTGCTCGCGCAGGGTTGTCTGGCGATTGCCAAGCTCAGCCGTGCCGGCCACGCGCAGGTTGTTGCCAAAACGCGTGATCGCCGTTTTCAACGATTCGTCCATCAGCGCCGCCAGCGGCGCTTTTTCTTCGTCGGTGATCGGCAGCGTGGCCGAGTAGCCTTTCACCGGGTAGAGCGGCACCTTCACGCCGAGCGGCGCGAGCAGCGTCGCGCTGTCGACCCCCAGCGCCACCACCACGGCATCCGCTTGCAATGTCTCACTGCCGCGCTCGCTTTCGAGATTGACCGCATGCACCGCACCGCCTCGCACGTCGAGCGAACTCACGCGGGTATCGAAGCGAAACCGCACGCCGTTGCGTTCGCAGATCGCCCGCAGTTCACGGGTGAAGCGGGCGCAATCGCCGGCTTCGTCGTTGGGGAGATAGAGGCCGGAGATCGGCGTCTGGCGGGCCCAGCGCAGACCCGGCTCGATCTCGACACACTGCGCGGCGCTGACTTCACGGTACGCGATGCCCGCGTCGCGCAGCACCGCCAACGCCGGCTGCGCGAGTTCGACATCGTATTCGCTGCGGAACAACTGCAGATAGCCCTGGCTGCGGCCATAGTCGAACGGATGACGGGCGCGGAATTCGTGCAGACACTCCCGGCTGTAATAGGCGATGCGTTGCATGCGCTGCTTGTTGACGCGAAAGCGTTCGAGATCGCATTCGCGTAGCCAGCGCATGATCCAGCGCCATTGAGCCGGGTCGAGGGTAGGGCGGAAGATCAGCGGCGAGGCCGGCTTGAACAGATACTTGAAGATCTTGGCCGGCATGCCGGGCGCGGCCCACGGCGTCACATAGCCCGGCGCGATGACACCGGCGTTGCCGAAGCTGGTTGAGAGCGCGACGTCCGGCTCGCGCTCGATCACGGTGACCTCGCAGCCTTGCTGGCGCAGATAAAACGCGGTGGCGACGCCGATCACGCCGCCGCCAAGAACAATCGTTTTCATGTGGTTGTACGGCGGTTTCAGGCGCTCGGACGAGTCGCGCCGAGCACTTTGCCCTTGGTTTCAGGCAGACACACCGCGGCAACGATCACCAGCAGATAGCCCGACCCGGCGATGATGCCCATCGCCTTCACTAGCGTCATGGTTTGTGACAGTGTACCGACCAGAATCGGAAAGAACGAGCCGAGACCGCGGCCCAGGTTGTAGCAGAAGCCTTGCCCCGAGCCGCGGATCGAATTCGGATAAAGCTCCGACAGGTAGGCGCCCACGCCCGCGAAAATCCCTTGCACGACGATGCCCAGCGGGAAGCCGAGGGCGAGCATCATGCCGTCGGTGATCGGCAGCATCGTGTAGACCATGCCGAGCACGAACGAGCCAATCGCGAACAGCACGAACGAAGCGCGGCGGCCGATCTTGTCGCACAGAATCGCGCCGACGATATAGCCAGTGAACGAGCCGACGATCAGCACGATCAGATAGCCGCTCGTGTTGAAGACTGACAGGTGGCGCACGGTCTTCAGATAGGTCGGCAGCCAGGTGGTGATCGCGTAATAGCCGCCGAGCATGCCGGTGCAGAGCACGCTGCCCAGGATGGTCGTTCTGAGGTGAGGGAAGGCGAAGATCTGCAGGAAGTGCGAGGTGTCGAAACCGCTATCTCGAGCCTGACGGGTTTCGAGAAAGATTTCCGGATCGCTGACATTGCGGCGGATGTAGATGATCCACAGCGCGGGCAGCAGGCCGATCCAGAAGCAGGCGCGCCACGCATACTGTTCCGGCAGCAGCGCGAAGAACGCCCAATAGATGATGGCCGCCGCGGCCCAGCCGAATGACCAGCTGCTCTGCACGGTGCCCACGGCTTTGGCGCGATGCTGAGGTGAGCGGATGGTTTCGGCCATCATGATCGTCACGACCGACCATTCGCCGCCAAAGCCAATGCCTTGCAGCGTGCGGGTGGTCAGCAGTTGCCAGAACGAGTGGGTGAAGCCCGACAGGCAGGTAAAGATCGCGAAGGTGGCAATGGTCCACTGGAGGACCCGCACGCGTCCGTAGCGATCGGCGAGAATCCCGGCGAGCCAGCCGCCGATCGCCGACGAAATCAGCGAACTGGTCGCGATCATGCCGGCTTCGCTTTTGGTCATGCCCCACGTCGCGATCAGCGTCGGAATGAGGAATGAATAGATCATGAAATCAAAGGCGTCGACTGCGTAGCCGCCGAAGCCGGCATAGAGGGTGCGGCGTTCGCGCTGAGTCAGTTCGGTGAACCATTGGAGAGAGGGCATGTTTTTTTGTTGTCTCCAGGTGGTTTTTGCCTTCCGGCGGCTAGATCGTGGGTTTTTTGTATTCTAAGGGGATGGGGCGGGGCGCGGCCAGTTGTGGTCAAAAATGGCAGCCGACTAACGGACGGCTAAGGGACGGCTAAGGGACAGGTAAGGAACTCCATTCCGGTTCCTTACCAACTACTACTATGTAACCCAAAAATAATCGGCCGCCGTTAAACTGCGCCGGCAGCGTTCGAGCTGCGACTACCCTCCTCACGTCCGCGCTCGCTACTGCCAATGCCCGCAACCGCAAAAAACTGCTCGCCGTTCCGCCGCCCCGCGAGCACGCCTTTGCGGGCAGATTACTCGCGCCGCGCGTTCCTGAGGTCTTCGGCAAGTGCGTTGCTACTTTCCGGCATGGGGAGCACCCTGCTATCGGCTTGTGGGGGCGGAAATCTGGACACCGATCAGCCGGCCACGCCGCGCCTCGCCTCGGTGAGTAACTTTCGCGACGTAGCGGGCGCAGCCGCCGGCTATCCCACGGTCGACGGCAGGCAGATGCGCCGTGGCGCCTTCTATCGGGCGAACGCGCTGACCCTCAGCACGGCCGATGCGGCCGCCCTCGACAAACTCGGCATTGCTTCGGTCTACGATCTGCGCACGCCCGGCGAAATTGCACGCACGGCGGATGTCTTGCCGAGCGGCGCGATATCGGAGACGCTCGATGTGCTGGGCGTCAATGATTTCGTTACGCCGACGTTCGATACGGCGGCGGCCGCCGTCGCGTTCATGGAGGGCGAGGCGCGCGCCTATGTCACCGGCGCGGCCCAGCGCGTCGGCTATGGTGAACTCCTCACGCGGCTCGCCAATGGCGCCGGCGCGCAACTGTTCCATTCCAGCGCGGGTAAGGATCGAGCCGGCTGGGTTGCGGCGCTCCTGCTCAGCATCGCCAACGTGCCGCTCGACGTCATCATGCAGGACTATCTGCTGAGCAACGTCTATCTGGCTCAATCGATCCAGGCGCGGACGGCCACGTTGCAGGCGCAGGATGGCGACACTGTCGCAGCGATCGAGTCGCCGCTCTTCAATGTCCAGGAAAATTATCTGCAAGCAGGGTTCGATCAGGTGCAGGCGAGCTACGGCACCATGGCGAGCTATCTGACGCAAGGCCTTGGCCTCTCGCAAGCGACGATCGACATGTTGCACGCCCGCCTCGTCGTGTGATTTGCGCTGGCCGCGCCAGGTGTCGCGCGGAACACGCCGGCGGGACAGACGAAAAAAAGTCCGCCCCATGTAACCGGGCGGACAGAGAAGGGCGGCATCGAGGTTGCCGGGGGCGACTGTAAGGCCACAACGCCCGCGCAAACGCGTTCAGTAAGGACGAGTAAGCGCTCTTGCCTGCGAAGCCCGCTCAGCCCTTCCCAACCTTCCTCATGACTGTGCCGGCGCAACCGGCAATTCGATCCGTACTTCCAGCCCGCCTTGCGCATGATTGCCTACCTGGCAGCGGCCGCCGCGATCGTGCGCAAGCCGTGCGACGATCGCGAGACCCAGGCCGCAATGACCTTCGCCGCCGCGCGCGGCGTCGAGCCGCACAAACGGTTTCATCGCCGCCGCGACACGGTCGTCGGGAATGCCCGGGCCGTGGTCGCGCACGCTGATGATCCAATGCCGGTCGTTGCGCGCCGTGGCGATGTCCACCGGCGGTGAGCCGTGCTCGAGCGCGTTGTCGACGAGATTCGTGACCAGCCGGTCGAGCAGGGTGCGCGGCAGCGCGAACGACGAACCGGCGCGCAGATCGAGCGTGAACAACGGTGTCTCGGCACTGTCGCTGGCGGAAAACTGTTCCCGCAGGAATTCGTCGACTTCGACCGGCGGCCCCGCATCGGCGGACTGGCCCGCAAACTCCAGAAACTGCTGGACGATGTTGGTCAGTGAATCGACGTCACGGATCAGGCCGGCCCGCTCGTTTTCCGCGACCAGTACGCTCGCGCGCAACTTCAGCCGTGTCAGCGGTGCTTTCAGATCGTGGGCGACGCCGGCCAGCATGACCGCCTGGTCGTCGCCGGCCTCATTCAGGCGCCGCATCATATCGTTGAAGGAGCCGATCAGATCGCGCAACTCGCGCGGGCCTTGCACGGTCACGGGTTCTGGCCGGCCGCCCGAACCGAACGCACGGGCCGCATCGGCCACGCGCGACAACGGCCGCTGCATCTGCCAGACCGCGAACAGCGAAAGGATCAGCGCGGCCGCCAGCATCGAGATGGATTCGATCAGGAAGCGCGGGCGCGGTGGGACGTCGACCGGCACGACAACCCAGTTCGACTTGCCGGGAAGCAGTACCCATAACTGTGGCGGACGCAGGTCGTCGACGGCGATCTGCGTGCCGGGCGGCAGGTTCTCGCGCAAATGCCGGCTCAGTTCGACCAGCGGATGGGCGGAGGGCGCGTGCAGATGGACGCTCGACGGCATGTTCCAGGTGGGCACGAGATGCACGCGCATGGCGGGCGCCAGCGCGGCGCCCTTCATCGGCTCGCCGTTGATGGCTTGCAGCACCAGCAGAATGCCGCGCGCGAAGCCGTCGATTTCGTGACGCGGCGGCTGCATCACCACCAGCACGAACCAGCCGGCCTGAATCGCGAACAACACCGCTGTCGACAGCAACGCCATTCTGCCGAACAGTGTGTTCAGCGGGTTTCTCATGCGCTTGAGGCAGCCTCGTCGGCGAATGGGGTGCCGTCGGCGTCGGGTACGAACACGTAGCCTTTGCCGCGCACCGTCTGTACGTAGCAGGGGTTGGACGGATCGTCCTCGATCACGCGGCGCAGACGCCAGATCGGCACGTCGAGGCTGCGGTCGCGGAACGCGAGATTGTCGCGATGCACGAGATCGTGAATCAGCACGCGCGACAGCACCTTGTACGGATTGTTGATGAAAATCTTTAGCAGCGCGAATTCACTGTCGCGCAGCGGCAGCTTCGTGTCGTCGCGTGACAGCGAGCGGGTGGCGAAGTCGAGTTCGAACGGGCCAAAGCGATACGGCTTGCGGGCTTCCGGCGCACTGGTGGTGGACGGCCCGCGGCGGCGTAACACCGTGTGGATGCGCGCGAGCAGCTCACGAGGGTCGAACGGCTTGGTCAGATAGTCGTCCGCGCCGAGCGATAGCCCGACGATGCGGTCGGCCACCGTGCCGCGCGCCGTGACGAAGATGACCGGGATGTCGTCGCCGGCGGCGCGCAGTGCGGTGAGCGCGCGTAAGCCGTCGGTGTTCGGCATCATGATGTCGAGCACGACGACCGACGGCCGTTCGCGTTCGAGCCGGCGTTGTAAATGGGTGCCGTCGTGCAGCACGGACGCGTCGAAGCCGTTCGTCTGCAGAAACTTGCAAAGCAGATCGCGTACGACCGGATCGTCGTCGACGATAAGGACCTGTGGATTCATGGCGAAATTCTAGACCGGCCCGCGCGACGCACGCCCGACTGTTTTCTTACCAATGCTTACCTAAACTCGCAGCGTCTTTGCAGATTCCGGCGTCAGTCCCGCCACCAAAGGCTCACCGCCTGTTTCACGGCCACATATTTGGCAATGCGCGCGTAACGGGTGAGTAATGCGCCGACCGGGTGCAACTCGGTGCGGCAGTCGTTTTATATGGCTTGAATGGCTCCACAGGATCAAATCCGCCCCCAATTGCTACCGCCGGCAATGGGTCGCAACGGGTCGTAAGAACCGCCGGAAAGCGCGTGTTCCTTCGTGCATCGCCACCGCCTGTGCAGCGAGATGATTCGTCGTGCAGTACGTTGCGTCGCATGTCGAAAACAGCCTAACGCCTTGGGCCCACGGCAAGCGGCGTGAAATCGAAACCTAGCGCCACGCGAGGCTCATCATGACCATTCACAGCCATCTCGGTTCAACCCGCTTTTCTTCGCTCGCCCCCATGTCGGCGGCGGAAAAGCCCGCAACTTCAAACACCGCGGCGGCGACGCCGCAGGCACCGGAGTCCGTTAGCGAGGCGCAGCCGTCGCCGCCCTCGCTGCCGTCCGGGCTCGTCGGGCATCACGTCAACACGACCGCCTGACGCATCGAGGCCCGTGTGTCGACCTCAAGCATTCCTGAGCGCATCGTTCGTGTCGCTGCGTGGTTGATGCTCGGCGCGGCGCTGCTGCCACTCGGCGGCTGCGCCGTTGCCGCGCTGCCGTGCCGGCTGACGTCGGCCACGCTGAAAATCATTCCGGTCGTCGGCCATGCCGCGGCCACACCGTTCGACATGTGTGCATCCGCCATCGACTGAATCATGACACTCAAACGGATTGCCTTTGCGTTGGCGTTGCTGGGCGGCCTGTTTTCGGTGGCCGCCGAGGCGCAACCGGTCGCGCGCGACGCGAACGCAGCCGGTGCTGCGTCGAAGAGCGCTTTGCCTGAGGCGCGCCGGCGCTCGCAGGACATGCCGTTTGCGTTTCGCGGCATCGCGCTCGGCCTCACGCTCGACGAATTTCGCGCCGGCGCGACCGTGCGCGCCACGCCGGTTGGCAGCGTACCGGTCTGCGAGACGGACGTGCAGGCCGGCGCACTCGGCATGCGGCTGAAATCACACGAGAGTCTGACGGTTGCGTGCCGCTGGGCGCATCGCGCTGACGACGGCTGGGCAGTGTCGCAAGCCGTCGTCGACGGCGCACCGGCACTGGAGCACGTGCTGCGTTTTGCGCGTGTCGACGGCCAGAGCCCACTGCGTTTGTACGAGATTTCTTTTGTGATCGACGAGATCACCGCCGAAGACTTGCGCGACGCGCTTGCCGACCGCTATGGCGCGCCGCGTCTGGTGACGCAAAGCGTGTCGTCGCCGGGCGCGCTGCCGGTCTACGTGTGGGACAACGCGGTGAGTTCGATCACCTTGTGTTTTTTGCCGGGAACGCGCAACGGCACGCTCACCTATCTGTTGAAGGGCTCGGACGCATGGGTGAAATCCGTCGTGCGGCAGTGGCAGGCAAGCGGCGCCGAGGCGGGGTGATGTGCCGCCTCGTCCGCCGCGCGGTTTGCGGGATCACGCGTGGCGTCGATTGCGTCGTTAAGCGAAGCATCGGCAGCGCGACCGCACGGTCCGTATTCATTCCGGCCGATCCGGCCAAGGAGCAACTATGACTGCGCTACGTCTGACTGTCACGCTAGGCGCGGCAGCCTGTCTCGCGGCTTGCGGCAGCAGCCAGCCACCGTCAATCGTAGAAACGCCGATGTCGCCGCCGATCGCCTCGGCGCCGCTGAACGTCAATACGCAGGGCGCGATCTATCAGGCCGGCGCGCCGTTGCTGCTTTACGAAACGCCGCGTGCGCAGCATATCGGCGACGTGCTGACGATCCGTTTGTCGGAGTCGTACAGCGGCAACAATAGCTCGACCGCGGCCGCGAGCCGCTCGAGCAGCATCACCGCGACCGCTGCGGATCAGTCGACCAACGCCGCTGCGCGGCTTGCGAGGCTGTTCAATGTCGGCTCGGCCAGCACCGACTACAAAGGACAGGGCAGTCTCACCGACACCAGCGGCATGACTGGCACACTCGCTGTGACGGTGATCGGCACGATGTCGACCGGCAATCTGGTGGTGTCGGGCGAGAAGGTCATCGCGATGAGCGGCAATCGCGACCGCTTGCGCCTGTCGGGTATCGTCAATCCGAAGGATATCGAAGCCGGGAATTATGTCGCGTCGAGCAAGGTCGCCAATGCACGTATCGAACAGGCCGGCGTGGGGATGGTGTCCGACGCCACCACGATGGGCTGGCTGCAAAGGATGTTTCTGAGCGTGCTGACTTTCTGAGGTCGATCGTGGTGCGCGCGAGTTGTGCGACACGCCGGGGCGCGCTCTCTCAGGTCTTACGAAAGCGGCGCCGCGTTGCGTTCCGCCGCGCCGATCTCACCGTCCGGTACGAACACGTAGCCGCGGCCCCACACAGTTTGCACATAGCGCGGCTCGGACGGGTCCACCTCGATCAGCCGCCGCAAACGCCAGATCGATACATCAAGGCTGCGATTGCGATGCGCCTCGCTATTGCCGTGCAGTTTCTCCAGCAACTGCGCGCGCGTGAGTACCGTCATCGCGTGCGTGACGAATACCTTGAGCATCGCGAACTCGCTCGAGCGCAGTGGAATGCGTTCCCCATCGCGGCGCAGTTCGCGCGCCGGAAAATTCACCTCGAAGCGGCCGAAACGATAGGGCGCGCGTTGCTCCGGCGCGCTCGGCGCAATCGCACCGCGGCGGCGCAGGACCGTGCGAATCCGCGCGACCAGTTCACTCGGTTCGAATGGCTTGCCGAGATAATCGTCGGCGCCGAGTTCGAGGCCGATCACGCGGTCGATCGGATCGGCGCGAGCGGTCAGCAGGATCACGGGAATATCGTCACCGGCGACACGCAATGCGCGCAGTGCGCTGATGCCGTCGAGCTCCGGCATCATGATGTCGAGCACGATCAGCGCGGGGCGCTCGTTTTGCAACGCGCGCTGCAGCGCCATACCGTGTTCGAGCGTGGACACATTGAAGCCACGCCCTAGCAGATATTCGCTGACGAGTTCGCGGACGACGGGGTCGTCGTCGACGACCAGAATGGATTGGTTCATCCAGGTCATCTTAGTGATCCGCGCGAGCGTCGCAAAGCACGCAACGCTTTCGAATCCTTTCTCGTGTAAGAGAAAGCAAGCAGGCGGGTCTGCTTCTTCTAGTTTGCCAGCGATGTCTGCATCGTTTGCATCGGTTGCCGTTCCAGGTCGGTTTGATCGATCACCATCTTGTCGATCAAACCATTGAGTTTGGTCGATGCGGTGGAGAAGCGGTCGGTATTGAGGCCGCCGGTCTGGTAGCGCGCGGTGACGAGAATGCGCCCGTGCTGGATCAGCGTCAGATCGATGATCGACAGATACTGGATCGTTTCGTCGCTGAACGAACGGCGGCCGTAATCGATCGCCGCGTTGTAGACGAGACGCGCCTCGCATCCGGCGGGCGAGGTGCCCGGATTGTAGACGTCCGAACGAATCCCGCGCCGGTCGAGCGCGAGCTGCAGTGCCGGCACGAAATCACCAACCGATACTGTTTGATTCACTTCGATGCAGACGTTGTGCACGTCTGCCCGCCGGCCGTTGACGAAGGTCGGCGACGAGTAGTTCGCCGCGATCGCGTAGCCGGCCTGAATCACGGAGCCGGTGGCGTCGGCCGCTGAGATCAGCGTCCACGCGCAGCCGTTCAGACCTAACGCGAGGGACGCCGAGGCAGCGAGCCGGGCCCCGGGCCGCCGCAACATGACCCACGCGGCCAAAGGGGCTCGCGTGAAAGCGTGAGCGCGCAAGGGTGGCATGGAGGTCATGATGCGGTGCCTGGTAGCGGTGAAGATGTGCGGCGTCACAAAGGGGCGCTGCGAATAACGGTGCAGGGTAGCGGTAACGGCTCGCGGCAAGCAGGGTCCACGCTCAGCGCGTGACGCGCAGGCGTAGTTCGTTTTGCCCTTGCACGCTGGCCGTGACGCTCACGCGCCGGTCATCGGTGGTCACGATGAAATGCTGACGCGTCGGCGTGTTGACGTCGTGCACGACGTTCGGAAAGCAGGCGGCGATATCGGCGCCGAATTCCTCGAGCGGATCGTTGACCACGCCGTCGGCTTGCCAGTGCGCGCGCCAGTGGCAATCGTAGGCGTGCGCGTTGGCGCGGCAGTCGTCCGCGGCTGAGACACCCGGCAGTTGCGCGGCGGGTTGCGCGTGCAACTGCTTGAAGTCGGCAGCACTGACGATATGTTTGAGCGCAGGGCAAACGTCCGCGGGTTCGGCGGGCTGGGCGGCAAGCGCCGCATGCGTGGCGCTCGCGAGCAGCAGGGCTGCGCCAAGAGCGAGCGCTGCGCGCTGGGTCGAAGGATGAGAGCGGCGATCGAATGACATGTGCGGAGAGTCCGGTAGCAGTGAGTGGCGTGGCGGACCGGAGAGGGTACGGCCCGCACGACTATCGTCGCTGCAGCAGGGGCTTTTCAAAGCGGGGAACAGCTTGCCCGCTTCGCGAGTGCTTTCGAACTCTTCTCGCGTGTTTCAGGATGTTGCGACGTGTGGGCCGATTGCGCGCAAGGTCTCGCGGCAAGGTCTCGCCAATAGGCGTGCGGCGTTGCCGCGCTGACGAGCGGCGTGCCGCCTAGCCAAGCGTGAGGCCGCCGTCGATATGAATCACCTGGCCGGTGATGTGACGCGCTTCGTCGGAGAGCAGGAACGCGATCAACGCCGCGATATCCGCCGGTTCGGCGACGTGGCCAAGCGGCGTCGCCTCGGCGGCGCGAGTCCACACCGATGCATTATCGGCACTTGGACCGCGATCTTTACGGGTGTAGCCGGGCGCCACGCAATTGACGGTCACGCCATGCGCCGCTAGTTCTGCGGCGGCGGTTTTGGCCAGCGATTCGAGTGCCGCTTTCGCGGCGGCCGTAGCGGCGAATGGCGCATCGACGCGATAGCGATGCGCGACGAACGAACTGAGCGCGACCACGCGGCCTCGCTCCGAGGTCGCCAGTGCCGGCGTGGCTCGCTTGACGAGCGCGGCGAAGGCGCCCGGCATTGCAGCGAAGGCGGCGTTGAACGCATCCGTGTCGAGTGCGTTCAGCGTTTGCCGTTGCGCGTGGCCGGCATTCGCGACCAGTTGGTCCAGCGCGCCGAACTGCGCGAGCGTTTGATGAATCACGTGCTCGGGGGCGCCGCGTTCAGCCAGATCGGCGCATACCGTCGCGCAGTGTGCGCCGTTCGCGCTGCAATCGGCGGCGACCTGCGCGAGACGCCGGCGCGCTTCGTCGTCGGCCCCGCGTGCGTGCAGCATCAGCGCGGTGCGCGGCGCGGCGATGCGCCGTGCCAATGCCGCGCCGATGCCGGAACCCGCGCCGGTGATCAGCACGACCCGATCGAAGCCGGAGTCGCTCATTTCAGTCGTGCTGTTCGCGTCATCGGCTCGGCTCATGTCGCTCTCGCTATGCAGGCTGCTGATGCTGCTTGTGCTGTTTATGCGGCGATCGGTTCGCCCGAACGCTCGACGTCGAGCGTGTCGCCATGGAACGCCGCCAGCGATTCGCGATGCGCGACACTGACGATCGCCGCCTTCGGCAGCCGTTCGGTGAACAGGTGATAAAGACGCGCTTCGTTTTCCGCATCGAGCGCGCTGGTCGCTTCGTCGAGGAACAGATAGTCCGGTTTGTGCAACAGCACGCGGGCGCCGGCGAGGCGTTGTTGTTCGCCTGGCGAGAGGATGCGCGTCCAGTGCCCCGATTCCTGCAGGCGCTCGGCGTATTCCGAAAGATGGCAGGTGACGAGCGCTTCACGGCATTCTTCGTCGGTGTAGGTGTCCGCGGGGGACGGATAGGCGAGCGCGGCCTTCAGCGTGCCGATCGGCATGTAGCTGACCTGCGGGATGAACATCATGCGTGCGTTGACCGGTGCGTCGATCGAGCCGTCGCCGAACGGCCACAAGCCGGCGAGCGCGCGCATCAGCGTGCTCTTGCCGGAGCCGGACGGACCCCGCACCAGCCAGCGCGAGCCCGGTGTGATCGCGATATCGCGGATGCGCGACAGCGGGTTGCCGTTCGGCAGCGCAAGCTGGAGGCCGTCGGTGGAAAGCCGGTCTTCATCGACGAAATGCAGGTTGATGCCGCCATGCGCGGTGGCCGGCGACACGGACTCCTTCAGACGCGGCGCATGCACGATGCGCTTGAATTCACGCAACCGGTTCACGGTTGCGCGCCACTCGACGAGCGTGCCGTAACTATTGATGAACCACGAAAACGAATCGCTGACGGTGCCGAATGCTTGCGAGATCTGCATCAGCACGCCGAATGAGAAAGCGCCTGCGAAGTAGCGCGGCGCGGCGACGACGATCGGGAATATGATCGCGATCTGACCGTAGAAGCTCAGCACGAAGGTGAGCCGCTTGGTGTACTTCATCACCTGCCACCAGTTGTCGCGGATACGGCCGAACAGCGTGTGCGCGTTCGTCTTCTCCGTTTCCATGCCGTTGTAGAAGGCGATCTGTTCGGCGTTCTCACGAAGGCGGATCAGGCCGAAACGGAAATCCGCCTCGACTTTCTGTGCCTGGTAGTTAATCGGCACGAGCGGGTGGCCGACTTTCTGGATGATCAGCGAGCCCACCACGGCGTAGAGCGCCGCGGCCCACACCATGTAGCCGGGAACCTGTATTGGCATGCCGCCGAGCGAAATGGTCAGCGCGCCGGCCAGCGACCACAGGATCGTGATGAACGAGACCAGCGTGACGACCGTGGAGAGCAGGTCGAGCGTTAGCGAGAGCGTGGTGGTGGCGAACGATTGCAGGTCGTCGCTGATCCGCTGGTCGGGGTTGTCGGCGAGCCGGTCGCGTTCGATCCGGTAGAAGGCGCTGTCGCGCAGCCATTCGTTGAGATAACGCGTGGTCAGCCACTGGCGCCAGCGGAAGCCGAGCATCTGGCGCAGATAACGGCCGTACACGGCAAGGATGATGAAGCCGAACGCGAGCCCGGTGAACACCATCAGCAGGTGCGGAAAGTCGTGCACGTTCTTGGTCTGCAGCGCGTTGTAGAAGTCGGCGCTCCAGCGATTCAGGCGCACGTTGATCCACACGACGAGCAGATTCATCACGATGATCGCGACGAGCAGCCCCCACGCCGTTTTTCGTTCTTCGGAAACCCAGTAAGGTTTGATCAGGCTCCAGGCGGAGACTTTTTCGTCCGGCGGCAGCGCGGGGCTGGAAGCGGTATTCGGTGTCATGAGCATCCTGATGAAGTGCTGGCCCATCTGGCCGGCCCATTTCGGACCGGCCCCACGGCGGTTTGCGGTACGGCCCCGGGCGTCATGCTCGACGAACCCACGCCCGGGTGAGCGCCTGATTCTGGCGCGAGGCCCTTAAGCGAAAATTAATTTCCACCCGGCGGCTGCGTCTCGACGCCGCGCGCGCGGCCAGGCGGCCCCGCAGTATCCGGTGCTGGCATTGTGCCAGAGCGCCGGCTCCAGCCATATTGGCGGACCGAAAGATGGTGCCGGATCAACTGCCGCGCGCCTGCATGGGCCATCGGTTTGCGGGCGTTGCGCCTTTTATGGTCTAATGACCTTCGACGAAACAGGGGTGCTTTGCCCACAGGCTGCGTGATTCTCATGCAGCGGCGGCGAGGCTGAGAGAGACCCTTTGCACCCGATCCGGGTAATACCGGCGCGGGAAGTTTCCGGAAGCAGCCAGTCTTCCATTCCCCGCCGGGCGGCGTCAGCTATTGGGACGCGCGTTTTGCCCGGCCGGCCTCACCCGCCGGTTTCGTCCTGGGTACGTGCGTTTTTAGGCCGTACAGAAAGGACTCGATGACCGCTTATTCTTCATACATGTGTTTTACTGCTCGCCGCGCTTCAGCCGCTTATGTTGATGCGCCGTGCTGCTGCGTTGCCGTCCGTCGCGGCTCGGAGCGGGCGCGATGAACCGTCCTGCTCAACCTGATTTTGCGGTACTCGGCGGCGGGCTGTGCGGGCGTCTGGTCGCATGGCGTCTGGCCGGCGAAGGGTATCGCGTGGCGCTCTACGAGCGCGGCGACGCCGCCGGCTCGCAAGCTGCGGCCTGGGTCGCCGCCGCCATGCTGGCGCCGTTGGCAGAAGCCGCTAGCGCCGAATTGCTGATCACGCGTCTCGGCGCAAGCTCGCTCGAGACCTGGCCGCAAGTGCTGGCCGAATTGCCCGAACCGGTGTTCTTCCAGCGCAATGGCACGCTTGTGGTCTGGCATCACGCCGACCGGACCGAAGCGCCGTTGTTCGAGCGCCGCGTGCGCTCGAACGCGCCTGCCGAATTGCTCGACGGCGGCTTTGTGACGCTGGCCGGCGCGCAGCTCGGTGCGGCCGAACCCGCGTTGGCGGGCCGCTTCAATCAGGGCTGGCTGCTGCCGCATGAAGGTCAACTGGATAACCGTCAGGTGCTGGCCGCGCTTGCTGCGGGCCTGGTCCAGCGCGGTGTCGATACGCACTGGAATACTCCGGTCGACGATCACGCGCTGCCGCCTGCGCGCGTCACGATCGACTGCCGGGGCTTGGGCGCGAAACCCGTGCTGCCCACGCTGCGCGGCATCCGCGGCGAAGTCGCCCGTGTGCATGCGCCCGGCATCAAGTTGACGCGGCCGGTGCGATTACTGCATCCGCGCTATCCGCTGTATATCGCGCCGAAGCAGGACGATCTCTACGTGATCGGCGCGACCGAGGTAGAAGGCGAGGACATGTCGCCGGTCAGCGTGCGCTCGGCGCTCGAGTTGCTGAGCGCGGCGTTCTCCGTGCATCCCGGCTTCGGCGAGGCACGCATCCTCGAATTGAATTCGCAGTGCCGCCCGACTCTGCCGGACCACCGTCCGGCCTTGCTGTGGGATGGCGCGCAGACGCTGCGCGTCAACGGCCTGTACCGGCACGGCTACATGATCGTGCCCGAAGTCGCCGACGAAGCCGTGCGCTTTGCCGCGGCGCTGCTCGACGGCCGCATTGGCGACGCCGATGCTTTCGCCGACTGGCAACGCGCTGCGCGCTGGAGCGAGCTGTTTCAACTGGACTGTGCGCGGGAACCGGCATGAGCGTTGCGCATCCGCGGATGAAATAACCGCGGGCAAGCCAGCACGTGCCGCTCCCGCTATTGACTGAACCGTATTCGAACACCATGGACATTCACATCAATCAGAAGCCGTTGTCGCTGCCCGAAGGCGCGACTGTCGCCGATGCGCTCGCCGCGTTCGGCGCGCGTCCGCCGTTCGCGGTCGCACTGAACGGCGATTTCGTCGCGCGCACCCAGCATGCGGCGCGCGCGCTGCAGCCGGGCGACAAGCTCGATGTCGTGCAACCCGTGGCTGGCGGCTAAGCCGCGCACCACGCCTTGCCGGAGACCAGGATTATGCAAATGACTGCCCCCCAAACCGCCGACGCGCTGACGCTGTACGGCCAAACCTTCGCGAGTCGGGTGCTGCTCGGCACTTCGCGCTATCCCTCGCTGCAATCGCTGTCCAATTCGATCGATGCGGCGCGACCCGGCATGGTGACCGTTGCTTTGCGCCGGCAGATGAACGAAGGCGGCGCCGAAGCCGGCTTCTTCGACCTGCTCAAGCGCCACGGCGTGCCGCTTTTACCCAATACCGCCGGCTGCCTGACGGTCGGCGAGGCGGTGACCACCGCGCACATGGCGCGTGAAATTTTCGAAACAGACTGGATCAAGCTCGAACTGATCGGCGACGACTACACGTTGCAGCCCGATCCGATTGGCCTGATCGAAGCGGCCACGCAGTTGATCAAGGACGGCTTCAAGGTGCTGCCGTACTGCACCGAAGATCTCGTGATCGGCCGCCGTCTGCTCGACGCGGGCTGCGAGGCGCTGATGCCGTGGGGCGCGCCGATCGGTACCGGCAAGGGCGTGATCAATCCGTACGGCCTGCGCGTGTTGCGCGAACGTCTGCCGGATGTGCCGCTGATCGTCGACGCCGGCCTCGGCGTGCCGTCGCACGCGGCGCAGGTAATGGAGTGGGGCTTCGACGGCGTGCTGCTGAACACCGCCGTGTCGCAGGCAACGCACCCTGACGCGATGGCGCGCGCCTTTGCGCTGGGCGTCGAAGCGGGCCGCCAGGCTTTTCTGGCGGGGCCGATGGCCGAGCGCGAAAGCGCGCACGCGAGCACGCCGGTGATCGGCATGCCGTTCTGGCATCAAGACGGGAGTGCTGCATGACGCAAACTTTGCCTTTGACCGGCCGCGACCTCTTCTGGCCGCCCGCCGATGAACTCACCGAAGCCGCCGAGCGGATCCGCGCCCGCCTGGGCGACTGGCCGCCGACGCACGCGCCGTGGCGCATTTGCCTGACCGCGCCGGACGAGCCGAACGGCGGCGACCTGATCGTTGTCGCCGACGCGCAGCAGCACGGCGAACAGGTGGCGCGCTGGCAGGTGCAGGGCGCCGGCGTGATCGTCGCAGCCGAGAATGCGGCGACGCTCCATCTGGGCGGCGAGAAATACGGGTTGGAAGGCCATCTGGCGGAAGACTGGATAGCCGCGCTGGCGGCGTTTCTGGACTGCGGTTTCGATCCGCACGACGCGCTGGTGCTGGCTCTGGCCTGGCGTGACGGCGACGAAACCCGTGCGGACGACGCCTTTCCGGCCGATATCGCCCGCTTCCCGCGTCTGACCGGCCTGCCGGCCGCGCCGGCGCAAGCTTTCGCGCGTTGTCCCGACCGGCTCGGCCTGTATCCGGTGCTGCCGAGCGCGGAATGGGTCGAACGGGTGGCGGCCTTCGGCGTAAAGACAATCCAGTTGCGCCGCAAATCGGCCGAACCCGCCGACGAGTTGAAGCGCGAAATCGCCCGCTCTGTCGCTGCGGGCCGCAAGCACGATGCCCAGGTTTTCATCAACGATCACTGGCAGGCCGCGCTGGAAGCGGGCGCTTACGGCGTCCACCTGGGCCAGGAAGACGTGCACACGGCCGATTTGTCAGCGCTTGCCAGCGCCGGCATCCGGCTTGGCCTGTCGACGCACGGTTTCTACGAGATTCTGAAAGCACTGCATTTCCGGCCCAGCTATATTGCTTTGGGCGCCGTGTTCCCGACCACGACCAAGGTCATGCCGACCGCACCGCAGGGGCTCAAGCGTCTGGCGCGGTATGTCCGCCTGCTCGACGGAGTCGTGCCGCTGGTGGCGATCGGCGGGATCGATTTGCAGGTGCTGCCCCAGGTGCTGGCGACGGGTGTAGGCTGCGCCGCGGTTGTGCGCGCCGTGACCGAGGCCGCCGATCCGGCTGCCTCGGTTTCTGCGCTGCAACATGCGTTTACGCAATAATCGTCAAAGTCAGTAAAGGGACAGGGCACCTCACGGCAGCTTTTGCATGATGGCCCTATAATTCGGCCTTCCGTGTAAAAGGACTGTCAGTTTCGTGTCTTCCTCCCCCGAGACCTTACTCGAGCTGCGTGACGTCGACTTCGGTTATGGCGACCGGCTCGTCCTGTCGAACCTGAATCTGCGCTTCAAGCGTGGCCAGGTCGTCGCGGTCATGGGCGGCTCGGGTTGCGGCAAGACCACGGTGCTGCGCCTGATCGGCGGTCTGGTGCGCGCGCAGCGCGGCCAGATCCTGTTTCAAGGCCAGGACATCGGCCAGCAGACGCGCGACGGTCTCTACGCGCTGCGCCGCAAGATGGGCATGCTATTCCAGTTCGGCGCCCTGTTCACCGACATGTCGGTGTTCGAGAACGTCGCGTTCGCACTGCGCGAGCACACCGACCTCCCAGAAGAGCTGATCCGCGACCTCGTATTGATGAAGCTCAACGCGGTTGGGTTGCGCGGCGCGCGCGATCTCGCGCCGTCGGAGATTTCGGGCGGCATGGCGCGGCGCGTGGCGCTGGCCCGGGCGATTGCGCTCGACCCCGAGCTGATGATGTACGACGAACCGTTCGCCGGCCTCGATCCGATCTCGCTCGGCATCACCGCGAACCTGATTCGCGCGCTGAATCAGGCGCTTGGCGCAACCTCGATTCTCGTCACGCACGACGTCCCGGAATCGTTCGCGATCGCCGATTACGTCTATTTCCTCGCCAACGGCGGGGTGCATGCCGAAGGCACCCCGGCCGAGCTGCGTGCGTCGACCGACGCCACGGTGCGCCAGTTCATCGACGGCGCGCCGGACGGTCCATTCAAATTCCACTACCCCAGCCAGACGCCACTCGCGGCGGACTTCGGCATTGGCGGAGGTCAGTCATGATCAGTGCTTTGGGTCGCTCGGTGATCGACGGCTTGGGCACGGCCGGCTATGCCACGCGTTTCTTCTTCCGGCTGCTGTTCGAATTTTTCCCACTATTGCGCCGGCCGCGCCTTGTCACGAAGCAGATCCACTTCGTGGGTAATTATTCGCTGGTGATCATCGCCGTGTCGGGGCTGTTCGTCGGTTTCGTGCTCGGCTTGCAGGGGTATTACACGCTCAACCGCTATGGTTCCGAGCAGGCGTTGGGGCTGCTGGTCGCGCTTTCGCTCGTGCGCGAGCTCGGACCGGTGGTCACCGCGCTCCTGTTCGCGGGCCGTGCCGGCACGTCGCTCACGGCCGAGATCGGTTTGATGAAGGCCGGCGAGCAACTCACCGCGATGGAAATGATGGCGGTGGATCCGGTGAAGGTGGTGGTGGCGCCGCGGCTGTGGGCGGGCATTATTGCCATGCCGATTCTGGCCGCGATTTTCAGCGCGGTCGGTGTGTTCGGTGGTTATGTGGTGGGCGTGCTGCTGATCGGCGTCGATGCCGGCGCGTTCTGGTCGCAGATGCAAGGCGGCGTCGATGTCTGGCGCGATGTGGGCGCCGGGATCATCAAGAGCATAGTGTTCGGCCTCGCGGTGACCTTCGTAGCGCTGTTTCAGGGCTACGAAGCCAAGCCGACGCCGGAAGGCGTGTCGCGCGCCACGACCAAGACGGTCGTGTACGCATCGCTTGCGGTGCTCGGCCTCGATTTTCTGTTGACCGCACTGATGTTCAGCTAAAACTGCGCTGCACGTTTCTGCTCCGCGAACGCGCCTGGGTTCGCGCGTGAGCGAAGCGGCAGCAGCGTGGCGGATTCACTTTGGGATGACGATGAAAAAGACTGCTCTCGACTTCTGGGTCGGCCTGTTCGTGGTGTTGGGTTTCGTGGCGTTGCTGTTTCTCGCGCTGAAGGCAGGCAATATGAGCTCGTTGTCGTTTCAGGCAACGTACCCGGTCAAGCTCAAATTCGACAATATCGGCGGACTGAAGGCGCGCGCACCGGTAAAGAGCGCGGGCGTGACGGTCGGCCGGGTCGACTCGATCGGCTTTGACAGCAATTCGTATCAGGCTGTCGTCACGATCGACATCGACAAGCAATACCCGTTTCCGAAAGATACCTCGGCGAAGATCCTGACTTCGGGTCTGCTCGGCGAGCAATACATCGGGCTCGAACCCGGTGGCGATAGCGAGATGCTTAAGGCGGGTGACACGATTTCGATGACGCAGTCGGCGATCGTGCTGGAAAACCTGATCGGACAATTCCTGTACAGCAAGGCCGCGGACTCGGGTGCGTCCAAGCCTGGCGCGGGTTCGGCTGCGCCTGCGGCCGCCCCTGCCACGGTGCCCGCGCCGGCGGCATCGACTCCGCCCGCCTCCGGCGCGGCCGGTCAATAAGGAGAATAAAAATGCAGACCCTACGCAAACGAGGCGTGCGCACTGTCCAGATAGCGACGTTCGCACTGGCGGCCGCTACGCTAGCCGGCTGCTCGAGCGTGCCGACCCCGACCAAGGGCGACCCGCTCGAGGGCCTGAACCGCACCATCTTCACCGTCAACGACAAGCTCGACCAGTACGCGCTGAAGCCGGTCGCCAAGGGTTACGTCTTCATCACGCCGCAGCCGGTGCGCGACAGCGTCACCAACTTCTTTTCGAATATCGGCGACGTCTACATTGCGGCGAACAACCTGCTGCAGTTGAAGATCACCGATGGCGTCGAAGACATCATGCGGATCGTGATCAATACGGTGTTCGGCGTCGGTGGGCTGTTCGACGTGGCGACGCTCGCCAAGCTGCCCAAGCACGACAACGACCTCGGCCTGACGCTCGGTCACTATGGCGTGCCGGCAGGTCCCTACCTCGTGCTGCCGTTGTTCGGTCCGAGCACGGTGCGCGATGCGGTCGGCTCGATCGGTAATTACTATGTCAATCCGCTCAGCTACATTCACCCGGATGGATTGAGCTGGGCGTTGTACGGCCTGAATGTGATCAACACGCGTGCGAATCTGTTGAGCGCGAGCGACGTGCTCGAAGGCGCCGCGCTGGACAAGTATTCGTTCGTGCGCAACGCGTATCTGCAACGCCGCCAGTATTTGTTGTCGGACGGCAAGCAATCGCAGGCGCTGCCGAACTACGGCGACGAAGCGCCGCTGCCGAAGTATGACGACGTGGAGGGCGGCGCGGCTGCGGCGCCGGCAGGCACGCAGGGTGCTGCCGCGAACGCGTCGGGCGCCTCGGGTGCAGCGGCTGCAACGCCGCCGCAAGCCGGCACGGCAGCAGCGCCGGAAGCTGCTTCAGGCAGCGCGGCAACGCCGCCGCTCGATCTGAACGGCGGTCCGGAAACCACGCAGATTCCGGCGGGTCAACTGGTCCCGCCGCAGCGGTTTAACTTCCCGTCATTCAAATTGCGTTGATCGTGCAGCCGTAACACCTCGAAACGACTCTCGCAGTTTGCGCATGGATTGCTGCTGAACTCGCGTGTTAATGTCGGCTCAAACGGTTGCACTATTTTTAAAGCAAGGCTCGATATGAAAAAATTCTTCCTGTTTCCTTTGTTTGCTGCGCTGTTTTCGTTCGCCAGTGCCGGTGCCTCGGCACAAACGGTCGACTCCAGTTCGCCTGACGCCCTGATCAAGACCGTCACACAGCAAGTGATCGACGCCGTGCGCGCCGACAAGTCGATCCAGCAAGGCGACATTTCGCACATCACCCAGCTCGTCAACGAAAAAATCCTGCCGTACACCGATTTCCGCCGCACCACGCAGCTGGCAATGGGCCGCAACTGGCGCACCGCCACGCCGGAGCAGCAAAATCAGGTGGTCGAGCAGTTCAAGATGCTGCTGATCCGCACGTACTCGGGCGCGCTCGCCCAGGTCCGCGATCAGCAGATCCAGTACAAGCCGTTCCGCATGAACCCGGACGACACCGACACGGTGGTTCGCTCGGTCGTGATGAACAACGGCTCGCCGATCGAACTCGACTACCGTCTGTACAAGACCCCGCAAGGCTGGCGCGTCTATGACATCAACGTGCTCGGCGCGTGGCTGATCCAGGCGTATCAGCAGCAGTTCAACGAGCAGATCCAGCAGAAGGGCGTGGACGGGTTGATCCAGTTCCTCACGCAGCGTAATCAGCAACTCGCCGCGGGCAAGCAGTCGTGAGCGAAGTGCTGAACGCCGCCGTCGCGAGCCGCTTCGAAAGCGGCGCGACGCTAACCCACGAGAGCGCGAAAGCCGCGTTCGAGGCGGGTTTGCAGCGTATCGCGGCGGGCGCGAACGGCGTGGACTGCGCGCCGCTCGTGCAATTCGATTCGACCGCGCTCGCCGTCCTGCTCGCGTGGGAGCGTGCCGCTCAGGCACGCGGCGCCGCGTTCCAGATCGTCAACCTGCCGGCTGGTCTCGCCAGCCTTGCACAAGCCTATGGCGTCGACACCCTGTTGTGTCGGCCGCAGTGAGCGCTCAAGTGCCGACTCTCCTCTCAGGCTGCTTGCAGCGCGCACGACATTGACGCTCCCATAGCGTCACTTCCAATCGCCCCGGCTCAGCCGGGGCCGCCGATTTTTGCCCTATAATCAAACGTTTTTTGGGGCATATAACCGGCCCCAATTTCGTCCCTTCCAGCATTTTTGCGCCCCCTCGGGGCTCCTTTAGGCGCCGCGACGCACGCGGCCCATAGTCATGTCAGCCATAGAAATTCGTAACGTCAAGAAGCGCTACAAGGACTTGCAAGCGCTCAAGGGCGTCAGCCTCACGGTGGAAGAAGGCGAGTTCTTCGGACTGCTCGGTCCGAACGGCGCGGGCAAGACGACGCTCATCAGCATACTCGCCGGTCTCGCACGCGCCGATGAAGGCAGCATCGCGGTTCGTGGCCACGACGTAGTCAGCGACTTCCGCGACGCGCGCCGTGCGCTCGGCGTGGTGCCGCAAGAGCTCGTGTTCGATCCGTTCTTCACCGTCCGCGAAACCTTGCGCATCCAGTCCGGTTACTACGGGCTGCGCAATAACGACGCGTGGATCGACGAGATCATGGCCAATCTCGACCTCACCGACAAAGCCGACGCCAACATGCGCGCGCTATCCGGCGGCATGAAGCGTCGCGTGCTCGTCGCGCAGGCGCTGGTGCACCGGCCGCCGGTGATCGTGCTGGATGAGCCGACCGCGGGCGTCGACGTCGAGCTGCGTCAAACCTTGTGGAAATTCATCTCGCGCCTGAATCGCGAAGGTCACACGATCGTGCTGACCACGCACTATCTGGAAGAAGCCGAATCGCTGTGCGACCGCATTGCGATGTTGCGGCGCGGCGAGGTCGTGGCGCTCGAGCGCACCAGCACGCTGCTGCAACGCTTCGCCGGCATGCAGTTGTTCCTGCGCTTTACAGAAGGCGTGTTGCCGGCCGAGTTGCGTCCCCTCGAAGTGGACAGCGGCACGGGCAACGGCAATGGCCGTCAGCATCTGCTGCGTCTGGCGAGCTACGACGACGTCGAGCGGATTCTCGCGCAGTGCCGCGCGGCGGGCTGTACATTCGAAGAAATCGAGGTCCGCAAAGCCGACCTCGAAGATGTGTTCGTTCAGGTGATGAACGGTCCGGAAGTGATCGAGGGGCTTGCATGAGCGGTTACAGTGGTTTCAGTACGCTGTTTTACAAGGAAATCCTGCGTTTCTGGAAGGTGGCGTTCCAGACCGTGCTGGCGCCGGTCATCACCGCGCTGTTGTATCTGACGATTTTCGGCCACGCGTTGCGCGGTCACGTTCAGGTCTATCCGGGCGTCGAGTACACGAGCTTCCTGATTCCCGGCCTCGTGATGATGAGCGTGTTGCAGAACGCCTTTGCGAACAGCTCGTCCTCGCTGATCCAGTCGAAGATCACCGGTAACCTGGTGTTCGTGCTGCTGCCGCCGCTCTCGCACTACGAGATGTTCGGCGCGTACGTGCTCGCTGCTGTGGCACGGGGTCTGGCGGTCGGCTTCGGTGTGTTCATCGTGACGATCTGGTTCGTGCCGGTCAGCTTCAGCGCGCCGCTTTACATCATCGCGTTCGCCATCTTTGGCGCGGCGATCCTGGGCACGCTTGGTTTGATCGCGGGCATCTGGGCCGAAAAGTTCGATCAGCTTGCTGCATTTCAAAACTTTCTGATTATGCCGCTCACGTTCCTCTCGGGCGTGTTCTACTCGACGCACACGCTGCCGCCGGTATGGCGCGAAGTGTCGCGGCTCAATCCCTTTTTCTACATGATCGACGGCTTTCGCTACGGTTTCTTCGGGATGTCGGATATCAATCCGCTCGAGAGCCTCGCGATCGTTGCCGGTTTCTTTGTGGTGCTGGCCGTGGTGGCGATGCGCATGCTCGCTTCCGGCTACAAACTGCGCCACTGATCAGGAGCTTCTCTCATGTTGCCGACTCCCGAACAGGTCAAGCAATACATCGCGGCTGGACTCGCTTGCCAGCATCTCGAAGTCGAGGGCGACGGTCAGCATTTCTTCGCGACCATCGTTTCGCCGAGCTTCGAAGGCAAGCGTTTGATCGCGCGCCATCAACTCGTGTATGCGGCGCTCGGCGACCGCATGCGCGAAGAAATCCACGCGCTCAGCATGAAGACGCTGACGCCCGCCGAATGGCAGAACGCGTAATCTGGAAATTTAGTGCGAATTACTCAAGAAGGGCGCGACGCCGGTAGCGGCGCGTCGAACAAAGTCAAAGCGGGCCCGGCTGAAGTCCGGGTCGATCAGGAACTGACAGGCATGGATAAACTCGTCATTGAAGGTGGCTACCCGCTGTCGGGCGAAGTCGTCGTCTCAGGCGCGAAGAACGCGGCGTTGCCGATCCTGTGCGCGAGTTTGCTCAGCGCGGAGCCGGTGCATCTGGAGAACGTGCCCGACTTGCAGGACGTGCGCACGATGCTGAAGCTGCTCGGCCAGATGGGCGTGCGCATCGAGAGCGGTGAGGGGCGGGTGTCGCTGGATGCATCGAAGGTCGATAACCTCGTCGCGCCGTATGAAATGGTGAAGACCATGCGTGCGTCGATTCTGGTGCTCGGCCCGCTGGTGGCGCGCTTCGGCCACGCGAGGGTGTCGCTGCCGGGTGGCTGCGCGATCGGCGCGCGTCCGGTGGATCAGCACATCAAGGGCCTGCAGGCCATGGGCGCGGAAATTACAATCGAGCACGGCTTCATCGAAGCGCGCGCGAAGCGTCTGAAGGGCACGCGTATCGTGACCGATATGATCACCGTGACGGGCACCGAAAATCTGCTGATGGCAGCGGTGCTGGCTGAAGGCGAGACGGTCATCGAGAACGCCGCGCGGGAGCCGGAAGTGGGTGACCTCGCGCATCTGCTGGTCGAGATGGGCGCAAAAATCGAAGGTATCGGCACCGACCGTCTGGTCATCCAGGGCGTCGACAGGTTGCATGGCGCGAAGCACACGGTGATTCCGGATCGTATTGAAGCCGGTACATTCCTGTGCGCGGTCGCGGCCGCCGGCGGCGATGTCACCTTGCGTAAAGTACGTCCGCTGATCCTGGAAGCCGTGACCGAAAAGCTGCGTGAAGCAGGCGTCACGGTCGAAGAAGGCGACGACTGGATGCGCGTTCGCATGGACAAGCGGCCGAGCGCGGTGAGCTTCCGCACGTCCGAATATCCCGCGTTCCCGACCGACATGCAGGCGCAGTTCATGGCGCTCAACACGATCGCCGACGGCACCTCGCAAGTGGTCGAGACGATCTTCGAGAACCGCTACATGCACGTGCAGGAATTGAACCGCCTCGGCGCGAGCATCACGATCGACGGCAACACCGCGCTCGTGACCGGCGTCGAGAAACTGTCCGGCGCGAAGGTGATGGCAACCGACTTGCGCGCTTCGGCGAGCCTGGTAATCGCCGCGCTGCGTGCCGAAGGTGAAACGCTGATCGACCGCATCTACCACCTGGATCGGGGTTACGACCGGATGGAAACCAAGCTCAACGCCATCGGCGCCAAGGTGCGCCGTATCGCCGGGAGCCAGGCATGAGTTCGATGCCGCAAACGTCGTCGTCGCCGGCCGTGAGCGCGCCGCTTACGCTGGCTTTGTCGAAAGGGCGTATCTTCGAAGAGACGCTGCCGCTGCTCGCCGCGGCCGGCATTGAAGTCGCCGAAGATCCGGAGACCTCGCGCAAGCTGATTCTGCCCACCACGGACGCGAATGTGCGCGTGATCATCGTGCGCGCCACAGATGTTCCGACCTACGTCGAATACGGCGCGGCCGACTTCGGCGTGGCAGGCAAAGACGTCCTGCTCGAGCACGGCGGCAGCGGGCTGTATCAGCCGGTCGACCTGGATATCGCGCGGTGCCGGATGTCGGTGGCGGTGGCGGCCGGATTCGACTACGCGAACGCGGTGCGCCAGGGCGCACGCCTGCGCGTGGCGACCAAGTACGTTGAGACCGCACGTGAGCATTTTGCCGCCAAGGGTGTGCACGTCGACCTGATCAAGCTGTACGGTTCGATGGAGCTGGCGCCGCTGGTCGGTCTCGCTGACGCGATCGTCGACCTGGTGAGTTCGGGCAACACCTTGCGCGCCAACAATCTTGTCGAGGTGGAGGAGATCATGCAGATTTCGTCGCGCCTCGTTGTGAATCAGGCGGCGCTGAAGCTCAAGCGCGCCGCGCTGCGGCCGATCCTCGACGCATTCGAACGCGCGTCGAAGGCCGGCACCGCGGCCGCCTGAAGTGTTTGACCACGCGCGTGGTCAGGCTTTAACGCGCGCCTTACCGAAACGGATACCCGTATGTCTATCAAGATTCGCAAACTCGATTCCAGCGCGCCCGACTTTCACAAGGCGCTGCACGCGGTGCTCGCGTTCGAGGCGAGCGAAGACGAAGCAATCGAGCGCTCGGTCGCGCAGATTCTGAACGACGTGAAGGCGCGCGGCGATGCCGCGGTGCTGGAGTATACGAACCGCTTCGACCGGGTCGAGGCGAAGAGCGTCGAGGCGCTCGAGTTGCCGATGTCGGAACTCGAAGCCGCGCTGGAAAGCCTCGAGCCGAAGCGCCGTGCGGCGCTCGAAGCGGCGGCGGCGCGCGTGCGCGGTTACCACGAGAAGCAGAAGATCGAGTGCGGCAGCCATAGCTGGCAGTACACGGAAGCCGACGGCACCGTGCTCGGCCAGAAGGTCACGCCGCTGGATCGCGCGGGTATCTATGTGCCGGGCGGCAAGGCGGCGTATCCGTCGTCGGTGCTGATGAACGCGATTCCGGCCCGCGTGGCCGGTGTGCGTGAAATCGTCATGGTCGTGCCCACGCCGGACGGCGTGAAAAATCCGCTGGTGCTGGCGGCTGCCTTGCTGGGCGGTGTGGATCGCGTGTTCACGATCGGCGGCGCGCAGGCAGTGGGCGCACTGGCGTACGGCACGGAAACGGTGCCGGCGGTCGACAAGATCTGCGGCCCGGGCAATGCCTATGTCGCGTCGGCCAAGCGCCGTGTGTTCGGCACAGTCGGGATCGACATGATCGCCGGGCCGTCGGAAATTCTCGTGTTGTGCGACGGTACGACGGACCCGCGCTGGATCGCGATGGATCTGTTCTCGCAAGCCGAGCACGACGAGCTCGCGCAATCCATCCTGCTGTGTCCGGACGATGCATTCATTGCCCGCGTGCGTGACGCGATCAACGAATTGCTGCCTACCATGCCGCGTCAGGACGTGATCCGCGCGTCGCTCGAAGGCCGTGGTGCGCTGATCAAGGTGCGCGATATGGCCGAGGCCTGCGCGATTGCCAACGACATCGCGCCGGAGCATCTCGAAATCTCCGCGCTGGAGCCGCATCAATGGGGTCAGTTGATTCGCCATGCCGGCGCGATCTTCCTCGGCCGCTACACCAGTGAAAGCCTCGGCGACTACTGCGCGGGGCCGAATCATGTGCTGCCTACGTCGCGTACCGCACGGTTTTCGTCCCCGTTGGGCGTCTACGATTTCTTCAAGCGCTCGAGCGTGATCGAGGTCAGCGCGGAAGGCGCGCAGACACTGGGTGAGATCGCCGCCGAACTCGCTTACGGCGAAGGCCTGCAGGCTCACGCCCGTAGTGCTGAATACCGGATGCGGCAAGGCGGCTGACCGTACAGGCGCGGGGCGGGCATCAAACCGATGCCCGCGAAATTTACCGACGGATTTCGCGCGGTTTCCCGTTAAATAACGACAATACAGACCAACCTGGGGCAGTCCCCAAGCCGCCGATACCCGCTGCCGGGCCGGCGTCCTTCATGTGGGCCGGTCCACTGACTTATGACGACACCTCAAGACATCATCCGCCGCGACGTGCTCGCGATGACGAGCTATCCGGTTCCTGACGCCACGGGCTACATCAAGCTTGATGCGATGGAAAACCCGTTCCCGCTGCCGCCGGTGCTTGCCGCCCATCTGGGCGAGCATCTGGCCGGGGTGGCGCTGAACCGCTACCCGGCGCCGCGGCCGGAAGCGCTGATCGAAAAGATCAAGCGCGTCATGGGCGTGCCCGCGGGTTGCGAGGTGCTGCTGGGTAACGGCTCGGATGAAATCATCAGCATGGTGTCGGTGGCGTGCGCGCAACCGGGCGCCAAAGTGCTCGCGCCGGTGCCGGGTTTCGTGATGTATCAGATGTCGGCGAAGCTGGCGAATCTGGACTTCATCGGCGTGCCGCTGAAGTCCGATTTCACGCTCGACACCGAAGCGATGCTGGCGGCGATCGCCGAGCATGAGCCGGCGATCGTCTATCTGGCCTACCCGAACAATCCGACCGGCACGCTGTACGACGACGCGGACATGGAGCGCATCATCGCCGCAGCGAACAAAAGCCTGGTGGTGATCGACGAGGCCTACCAGCCGTTCGCGCAGCAAAGCTGGCTGCCGCGTGCCGATGCGTTCGACAACGTCGTTGTGATGCGCACCGTGTCCAAGCTCGGTCTGGCCGGGATCCGCCTCGGTTATCTGGTCGGCAAACCCGCGTGGCTCACCGAATTCGACAAGGTGCGGCCGCCGTACAACACCAACGTGCTGACGCAAGCCGCCGCCGATTTCCTGCTCGATCACGTCGACGTGCTCGACGCTCAAGCCGCGCAATTGCGTGAAGAACGCACGAAACTCGCGCAAGCCGTGGCCGAGCTGCCGGGTGCCGAAGTGTTCCCGAGCGCCGGCAACTTCCTGCTGGTGCGGGTGCCTGATGCATCCGTTATGTTCGAAACGCTGCTGGCAGCACGGGTTTTGATCAAAAACGTGAGTAAAATGCATCCATTGCTGGTCAATTGCGTGCGTTTGACCGTCGGTTCGCCCGAAGAAAACGCCCAGTTGATCGCCGGACTGAAACTCGTATTGCACTGAACGGCTAGCTGAATGGCCGCGTGAGCGCCTTTCCCCATGGCGAAAAGCGCGCGGGCCACCGCTCGCTGTTTCCCATCCCACCTACCTATCGCTTTCTAGCTAGATTCGAGGAATTACCATGCGCCTTGCGGAAGTCGTTCGCAATACCAGCGAAACGCAGATCCGTGTGAAGATCAATCTGGACGGCACCGGTCAGCAGAAGCTGGCCACCGGCGTGCCGTTTCTTGATCACATGCTCGACCAGATCGCACGGCACGGCTTGTTCGATCTCGACATCGAAGCGCATGGCGACCTCGAAATCGACGACCACCATACGGTCGAAGACGTCGGCATCACGCTCGGTCAGGCCGTTGCCAAGGCAATCGGCGAGCGCAAGGGCATTCGCCGCTACGGTCATGCCTACGTGCCGCTCGACGAAGCGCTGTCGCGCGTCGTGATCGATTTTTCCGGCCGTCCGGGCCTCGAATTCCACGTGCCGTTCACGCGCGCGCGCATCGGCACGTTCGACGTCGATCTCTCCATCGAATTTTTCCGCGGCTTCGTGAACCACGCCGGCGTCACGCTGCATATCGACAACCTGCGCGGCTTGAACGCCCATCATCAGATGGAAACGGTGTTCAAGGCGTTCGGGCGTGCCTTGCGCATGGCCGTCGAACTGGACGAACGCGCGGCGGGGCAGATTCCGTCGACCAAGGGCAGCCTTTAAGCGCTCATTTACCAGTCTCGAGACCAGGACCGGCTGCGCTTGCCCGCACCCGGTGTGCGATGGACATTCTGAAGTCGTTTATTTCGCTGTTGGCGCTGATCAACCCGGTCGGCGCCATTCCGTTCTTTATGAGCCTGACGGCGCATCAGAGCGACGTGGAGCGGCGTAGAACCATCCGTATCGCGGCGATTTCGGTGTTTTGCGTGATTGCGGTGACCACGCTGCTCGGGCAGCAGATCATCAGCTTCTTTGGCATTTCGGTCGGGTCGCTTGAAGTCGGTGGCGGGATCATCATGCTGCTGATGGCGATCAACATGCTGAACGCGCAGATCGGCAATAGCCGTTCGACGCCGGAAGAGCGCCATGAAGCCGAGCAGAAGGACAACATCGCCGTCGTGCCGCTGGCGATTCCGCTATTGACCGGCCCGGGCGCGATCAGCACCACGATTATTTACGCGGCCGGTTCGGCGCACTGGTACGACCGGTTGAGCCTCGTGGCGATCGGCGCGGTACTGGCGGCGATCTGCTTTTTTTCGCTGCGCCTCGCTGAACCGATTGCCCGCTGGGTGGGTCGCACGGGGATCAACATCGGCACGCGGCTCATGGGTTTGATGTTATCGGCGCTGGCGGTGGAATTCATCGTCGATGGATTGAAGGCATTGCTGCCTAACTTGAAATGAAAACTTCGATAGCGATTGTGGATTACGGAATGGGCAACCTGCGTTCGGTTGCCCAGGCATTGCGCAAAGCCGCGCCGGAAGCGGACGTGGCGATCGTCGATCAGCCCGAAGCAATCCGTTCGGCCGACCGCGTGGTGCTGCCCGGTCAGGGCGCGATGCCCGACTGCATGCGCAGTCTGGCCGAATCCGGCCTGCAGGAGGCGGTCATTGAAGCCTCGCGCAGCAAACCGCTGATGGGCGTGTGCGTGGGCGAGCAGATGCTGTTCGACTGGAGCGCGGAAGGCGATACGCCTGGCCTGGGCCTGCTGCCGGGCAAAGTGCTGCGCTTCGACCTGGAAGGCCAGGTGCAGGACGACGGTTCGCGCTTCAAGGTGCCGCAAATGGGCTGGAACCGCGTGCGTCAGGCGCTGCCGCATCCGTTGTGGGACGGCGTTGCGGACAACGCGTTTTTCTACTTCGTGCACAGCTATTACGTCGTGCCGGACAACGCCGCCCATACCACGGGCGAAACGGTGTACGGTGTGCCCTTTACCTCGGCGGTGGCGCGGGATAACATCTTCGCGACCCAATTCCACCCGGAAAAGAGCGCCGAGGCGGGGCTGCGCGTGTATCGCAACTTCGTGCACTGGAACCCGTGAGCGCCTTTTTTCGTTCTGTTGCCGTGCGCCGTTCCGCGACCCGCGGGGCGGTTGCCGCGCGCCGCCACCGCAGCACGTTGATTTCCTCGCGAGAGGGCGCCCGGCAAGGGTGCCGAAAGAGTTGTACTAAACTAGCGGAACGGCGTTACGGCGAGCTGGCTTACCAGACGCTGCCGCCAACCTTCAACCACCTCCCAGACAACACCCGATTGCTATGCTGCTGATTCCCGCCATCGACCTGAAAGATGGTCAGTGTGTACGCCTCAAACAGGGCGATATGGACCAGGCGACGATATTTTCCGAGGAACCGGCGGCAATGGCCCGGCATTGGGTCGACCGCGGCGCCCGCCGTCTGCATCTTGTCGATCTGAATGGCGCATTCGCCGGCAAGCCGAAGAACGAAGACGCGATTCGCGCGATCATCGAGGAAGTGGGTGGCGAGATTCCCGTCCAGCTGGGCGGCGGCATCCGCGACCTGAACACGATCGAGCGCTATCTGGACGACGGTTTGTCTTACGTCATCATCGGCACGGCTGCGGTGAAGAATCCGGGCTTCCTGCAGGATGCCTGCACGGCTTTCGGCGGCCACATCATCGTCGGGCTGGATGCGAAAGACGGCAAAGTGGCCACCGACGGCTGGAGCAAGCTGACCGGCCATGAAGTGGCTGATCTGGCGCGCAAGTTCGAGGATTATGGCTGCGAGTCGATCATCTACACGGACATCGGCCGCGACGGCATGCTGCAGGGCATCAACATCGAAGCCACGGTTCGGCTGGCGCGCGCGGTGAAGATTCCGGTGATCGCGAGCGGTGGCCTGTCGAATCTCACGGACATCGAATCGCTATGCGAAGTCGAGGACGAGGGCATCGAGGGCGTGATCTGCGGCCGGGCAATCTACTCGGGCGATCTGGACTTCGCGGCGGCGCAAACCCTCGCGGACCGGCTGCGCGAATCGGACGACGCTTAAGGTCGAATGCCTGAAGCGCCGCGGTCAACCTGGAATCGGCGCGGCAGGCAGCAGCGAACTCGAAAGCGGACGCAACGGCGTGTTCTGAAAGCGCGTCAAGCCGCATCTTTGTTTGCACATTGTTGCGGTATGACGCGGCTCGCCGCGCCGGCACAGCGCCGCTCGTGAAGATTCAGGCGAGCGGCCTCATCAGCGGTATTGGCAGAATTGCAAGATCATGGCTCTAGCTAAACGCATCATCCCCTGTCTCGACGTCACGGCTGGACGCGTGGTCAAGGGCGTCAACTTCGTCGAACTGCGCGATGCCGGCGACCCGGTCGAAATCGCGCGCCGCTACGACGACCAGGGCGCCGACGAACTCACCTTCCTCGACATCACGGCTACTTCGGACCAGCGCGACTTGATCCTGCCGATCATCGAGGCGGTCGCCTCGCAGGTGTTCATTCCGCTGACGGTCGGCGGCGGCGTGCGCGCCGTCGAAGACGTGCGGCGGCTGTTGAATGCGGGCGCGGACAAGATCAGCATGAACTCGTCGGCGGTCGCGAATCCGCAACTCGTGCGCGACGCGACGGACAAATACGGCTCGCAGTGCATCGTCGTTGCGATCGACGCGAAGCGCGTCTCCGCGGACGGCGAACCGCCGCGCTGGGAAGTCTTCACGCATGGTGGGCGCAAGGCCACCGGCCTCGAGGCCGTCGAATGGGCGCGCAAGATGGCCGAACTGGGCGCGGGCGAGATCCTGCTGACCAGCATGGACCGCGACGGCACCAAGAGCGGCTTCGATCTCGCGCTCACGCGCGCGGTGTCCGATGCCGTGTCGGTTCCCGTGATCGCCTCCGGCGGCGTCGGCTCGCTGCAGCATCTGGCCGACGGCATCAAGAACGGTCACGCGGACGCCGTGCTGGCCGCCAGTATCTTCCACTACGGCGAACACACCGTGGGGGAGGCCAAGCGCTTCATGGCCGATCAAGGCATTTCGGTGAGGTTGTAACGTGACGAATTCTTCGGCAGCAGATTGGCTCGACAAGGTCAGGTGGGACGCGAACGGCCTCGTGCCGGTGATCGCCCAGGAAGCCTCGAGCAACGACGTCCTGATGTTCGCGTGGATGAACCGCGAGGCACTGGCGAAAACCGTCGAAACCGGCCGCGCGGTGTACTTTTCGCGTTCGCGCCAGCGCCTGTGGTTCAAGGGCGAAGAATCCGGCCACGTACAGCATGTGCATGAAGTGCGGCTCGATTGCGACGAAGACGTGGTGCTGCTGAAGGTCGAGCAGGTGTCGGGCATCGCTTGCCACACCGGCCGTCACTCGTGCTTTTTCCAGAAATTCGAAGGCACGGTTGAAGATGGTGGCTGGGTCGCCGTCGATCCCGTGTTGAAAGACCCCGAACACATCTACAAATGACGCAATCCACGCAATCTACGTCCACCATGGACACGCTGCTGCGCCTCGCCGCGATTATCGACAGCCGCAAGGGCGGCGATCCGGACGTCTCCTACGTGTCGCGCCTGTTCCACAAGGGCGATGACGCAATCCTCAAGAAGATCGGCGAAGAAGCCACCGAAGTCGTACTGGCCGCCAAAGATACGCGCCACGGCGGCGCGCCGAAAGCACTGGTCGGTGAAGTAGCGGACCTCTGGTTTCACTGTCTCGTGATGCTGTCGCATTTCGACCTGAGTCCGGCTGACGTGGTTGCCGAACTCGAGCGCCGTGAAGGCCTGTCGGGCATCGAGGAAAAGGCGCTGCGCAAGAGCCGCGAACGTGAAGCAAACGGCGACTGAATACCGCCTGCCTGCCGCGATGTCTTGAAGTGGCGAACGTCGGCACCCACATTGCACTGAACGCATAGGATCGCATCCTCGGGAGGACGCAAGCATGGAACAGTCGCAAGGGAATTATCCGCCGCCGGTCTACCGCAACGCGATCGAGCCGGAGCGCGAACGCAGTCTGCGCACGCTCACGCATGTGCTGTACGCGCTGTATGCGGTGCACTGGCTGACGGGGGGGCTGACGATTCTGATCGCGATCATCATCAACTACGTGAAGCGCCCGGATGTGGTGGGCACGCCGTATGAGGCGCATTTCGAGTGGCAGATCCGTACGTTCTGGATGGCTTTGCTGGGTTATGCGATCGGCGGGCTGCTGTTGTTCGTGCTGATCGGCATTCCCGTTCTGTGGGCCGTCAGCATCTGGATGTTGTACCGTATTATCAAAGGCTGGCTGTATCTGTACGATAACAAGCCGTTCGCGAATCCGCGTGGCTGGGTTTGAGTCGAGTCCGGTTGCGGCCGGGCGGGACCTGAACCGCGTCGCGGCACGCTTCGCGCTGTAGCCACACTGTGTCAGGAATACGATGAGCCACGACCCAAACTGCCTGTTCTGCAAGATCGCCGCCGGCGAAATTCCGTCGACCAAAGTTCACGAAGACGAAGAGTTTGTTGCCTTTCGCGACATCCGTCCGGCAGCCGAAACGCATGTGCTGGTGATTCCTCGCAAGCACATCGCCACGCTGTCGAATTGCACCGAAAGCGAGGCGCCGCTGCTTGGTAGAATGCTTGTTTTAGTGGCGCGTCTGGCTGAGCAATTGGGCGTGGCGTACACCGGTGGCGAAACCGGTTTTCGCACGGTAATCAATACGGGGCCAGGTGGCGGGCAAGAGGTGTATCACCTGCACGCGCACATCCTGGCCGGGCCGCGGCCATGGCAGCGGATGGGTTGACGGAAAAGGGCGCTACCGAAGGTGCGCGGCGAGGTTTGGCCGTCAGCACCTGCAACACCGGCAACACCGTGGTTTTTTACCAGGTTGTAATGACGGCGACGTGATCGCCGGGTCAGAATGGCACACCGTGTCGCGGGTCGAATCGAAACAGCCCGCGGCAACGTATAGATGGAGCGTCCGCGCTTCGATTCACGCCGCAAGGCGCACGAGTTTTGCCGCATCACGATGCGGTGTCGGGGTTAAGGAGAGTAGTCATGGGTTCGTTGAGCATTTGGCATTGGCTGATCGTGTTGTTGATCGTGGCGCTCGTGTTCGGCACGAAGAAGCTGCGCAACATCGGTACCGATCTGGGTGGCGCGGTGAAGGGTTTCAAGGAAGGCATGAAGGAAGCCGAAACGCCCGCAGGCGAAGCGCAACAGCGCGAACTGCCGCGTAACGGCACCGTGGATGTGGATGCGAAGGAAAAGACGCCGCGCTCCGGCGATTACCGCTAAGCCGCGGCCCAACCGCGTTACTGACGGACACTTCACTTCATGCTGGACCTCGGTCTAACCAAGATGGCGCTGATCGGCGTCGTCGCGCTGGTCGTACTCGGGCCTGAGCGCCTGCCTCGCGTCGCCCGTACGGCCGGCGCGTTGTTCGGCCGCGCGCAGCGGTATATCAACGACGTGAAGGCGGAAGTGACCCGCGAAATCGAACTCGACGAATTGCGTCGCATGAAAACGGAGTTCGAAGCGGCGGCGAGCAACGTCGAAACCAGCGTTCACGACAATCTGCGCAAGCATGAAGCCGAACTGAACGATGCGTGGAACAGCGGCACGTCGGTGTCGCCGAGCATTGCCGGCGGCGCGCTTGAAGACGTCGGCAATTCGTCGTGGCCGATCAGCACGCCACCGGCAGGCCCTAAACGCAAAAACTGGCGCGTCAAGCAGACCGCCATGCCCACCTGGTACAAGCGCGCCACTGCGCGCCGTACGCGCGTGCAATCGGGTGCGGCGCGCGTGGCGCGGCATACGCCGGCCACCATGCGTCGTCCGACGCGGTTCTTCTGATGATCAGAACGACAATCTCTAACCGAGGGCCGGTGTGAGCGACCCCCAGCAAACCCAGGACGAAGGCACTGAAGAGACCTTCATTTCCCACCTCGTTGAACTGCGCGACCGCATCATCCGCGCCGGCCTGGCCGTCATCGTGGTGTTCATCGGGCTCGTATATTGGGCGCCGGATATCTTCCGGCTGCTGGCGCGGCCCCTGATGCAGAATCTGCCGAAGGACGGCAAGATGATCGTCACCGACGTCACCGGCTCGTTCTTCGTGCCGATGAAGGTGACCATGCTGGTCGCCTTCGTGATCGCGTTGCCGATCGTGCTGTACCAGATCTGGGCGTTCGTCGCGCCGGGTCTGTACCAGCATGAGAAGAAGCTGGTCGGGCCGCTGGTGGGCAGCAGCTACACGCTGTTCCTGTGCGGCATGGCGTTCGCGTACTTTGTGGTGTTCCCGACCATTTTCCGCGTGATGGCGCACTACAACGCGCCGCTCGGCGCGGAGATGACGACCGACATCGACAATTACCTGAGCTTCGTGCTCACCATGTTCATCGCGTTCGGCGTGACGTTCGAAGTGCCGATCGTGGTGGTGCTGCTGGTCCGCATGAACGTGCTGACTATCAAGAAGCTCAAGGAAATCCGTCCGTACGTGATCGTGGGCGCGTTCGTGATTTCGGCGGTGGTGACGCCGCCGGACGTGTTCTCGCAACTGATTCTCGCGATTCCGCTGATCGTGCTGTACGAGGCGGGCATCATCGCGGCGCGCCTGATTGTGGGCAAGCAGAAGCCCGTGATTGCAGACGATAGTCCCCCGGGTTGAACGCAACGCACTTCAAGCAAAAAGGGCAGCTCCGTCAAGGAACTGCCCTTTTTTGTTTTGCGGTGCCGCCAGCGTGGGCGCTATCGATATCTTCTCAACCGCCGTCGTCGTCCTGATCGCCGCCGCCGCCATTGTCTTCCGCCGGTTGCTTTGGCGGCGGTGGGCGCTTGCCGATGGTCACGTCCAGATCCATCTCGCGGCTCTTGCGCACCAGGTGGACCTTAGCAGCCGTGCCCGGCTTGATCTGCGCGATTACATTCAGGAGGCGCGTGGTGTCGGTAATCTCCTGGCCGTTCACGCTCACGAGGATGTCACCCGGCTTGATGCCCGCACGGTCGGCCGGTCCGTTCTTCAGCACGCCGGCGACAATCGCCCCCGACTTCTGTTCGAGCCCAAACGATTCGGCGATTTCCGGCGTCACGTCCTGCGGCTCCACGCCGATCCAGCCACGCGTGACCGAACCCGTCGTGATGATGCTTTCCAGCACGCTGCGCGCGGTCGACACAGGAATCGCAAAGCCGATGCCGAGCGAGCCGCCCGAGCGCGAATAGATGGCGGTATTGATGCCGAGCAGATTGCCGTTCACGTCGACCAGCGCACCGCCGGAGTTGCCCGGGTTGATCGCCGCGTCGGTCTGAATGAAGTTTTCGAACGTGTTGATGCCGAGGTGATTGCGCCCGAGCGCGCTGACAATGCCCATGGTCACCGTCTGCCCGACACCGAACGGATTGCCGATCGCCAGCACGACGTCGCCCACACGTGTCTGATCCATGCGGCCGAGCGTGATGGTGGGCAGATTGGTCATGTTGACCTTCAGCACAGCCAGATCGGTCTCGGGATCGACGCCGATCACCTTCGCCTCGGTGGTGCGACCATCGGCCAGGGCGATTTCGATCTGATCGGCGCCGTCCACGACGTGCTGGTTCGTTAGAATGTAACCTTCCGAACTCACTATCACACCCGAGCCCAGGTTCGACGCGGGTTGTTCCTGCTGCTTGCCTTTGTTCTTGTCACCAAAGAAGTAGCGGAACAATGGATCTTTCGCGCGCGGATCGGGCGGCAGTGAGCCATCCTTGCTGGAGAACACGTTGACGACCGCGGGCATGGCTTTTTGCGCGGCGTCCGCATACGACGCCTGTGCGGGGCCCGTGCCGATGCCTGGCGCCACTTCCCGAAGGGCGACGATCGGTTCGGCGAGTTGCTTGCCGAATTGCCCTTGACGCTGGAGCCACTGCGGTTTGAGCGTCGCAATGATGAACATCAGCGCCAACAGCACAGTCACCGCTTGGGCAAAGAACAGCCAAAAGCGTCTAAGCATCTGAAGACTAGAGGTTTATATGGATCGGATCGAACTTGAATTGTACTTGAACAATCTTCTTGAAACCGCGCGTTTCAAGGACTATTGCCCCAATGGATTGCAGGTGGAGGGGCGCCGCAGGATCAATAAGCTCGCGACCGGCGTGACGGCTTCGGTGGCCTTCCTCGAGGCCGCGCTCGACTGGGGCGCGGACGCGGTGCTGGTCCATCACGGCTACTTCTGGCGCAACGAGGCGCCGCAAATCACCGGGCGCAAACATGCGCGCCTGAAGCTCCTGATCGGCAACGACCTGAACCTGTTCGCCTATCACCTGCCGCTCGACGACCATCCCGAGTTCGGCAACAACGCGCAGATCGGCCAGAAGATGGGCTGGATCAGCGACGCGCGCTTTGGCGAGAACGATCTCGGCTGGCTCGCCACCTTCCCGATGCCGATCACGCTCGCGCACTTCACCGCGCAAGTCGAGCAGACGCTCGGGCGCACGCCGCTCGTGTTTGGCGACCCGGATCGCGAACTGCGCCGCGTCGGCTGGTGCACGGGGGCCGCACAAGGCATGTTCGACGCTGCCATCAATGCCGGCGCCGACGTTTATCTAACCGGTGAAGTGTCGGAGTCGGTGATGCACACCTCGGCGGAAAGCGGCGTGGCGTTCCTCGCAGCCGGCCATCACGCCACCGAGCGTTTTGGCGTGCAGGCGGTGGGCAAGCATCTGTCCGAGCAGTTCGATATCGAACACGTGTTTATCGATATCCCTAATCCCGTCTGAAACTGAAAATTGGCATTAGATAAGAAAAAGGCACGAATAACGTAGAGGGTACTTAAAAGGAGGTGCAGAAAAGTTTGCGATCCGTACGGAGAAACCCTGACTTATCAAGGGCTTCGCACGGTTTTTGGCAATGGGGCCTTGTAAATGCCGACTCCATTCGCGCAAACTAGCGGCGGTAGAAGCGACGTGAAGGAAAAATCCAACTCAGAAGTGGGGCGTGTAATGCGA
Organism: Paraburkholderia fungorum; assembly: GCF_902833645.1. Taxonomy (GTDB): domain Bacteria; phylum Pseudomonadota; class Gammaproteobacteria; order Burkholderiales; family Burkholderiaceae; genus Paraburkholderia; species Paraburkholderia fungorum. The sequence continues at coordinate 60,472 of NZ_CADFGE010000019.1, read as the reverse complement.
GACAAGGAAGATGAACGCGTCGACGGCGGCCGCCGTACCTGGCTGATAGCGACGACCGTAGCAGGTGGCATAGGAGGCGTTGCCACTGTCGTACCCTTTGTTAGTTCGTTTGCACCATCTGAAAAGGCCAAGGCGGCAGGCGCCCCGGTCGAAGTCGATATCAGTGATCTCAAGCCCGGCGACATGAAAACCGTTGCCTGGCGTGGCAAACCGGTGTGGATCATCAACCGCACCGACCGGATGCTTACCGATGTCCAGAAAGCCGATAACGAAGTAGCGGATCCCCACACCAAGAATCCTTTTTCGATGCCGTTGCCGGAGTACTGCAACAACGAGTTCCGTTCGCGCACCGACCATAAGAATCTTTTCGTCGCTGTCGCCGTGTGCACCCATCTGGGCTGCACGCCGACGCCGCGCTTCCAGGAGGGGCCGCAGCCCAATCTTCCAGACGACTGGCCAGGCGGCTTCCTGTGCCCTTGCCACGGCTCGACCTATGACATGGCCGGCCGCGTCTTCAAGAACAAACCTGCGCCGCAGAACCTCGACATCCCGCCTTACATGTTCACGTCGGCTACCAGCCTCGTGATCGGCAAGGACGAGAAAGGAGAAGCGTAATGGCGATCGATCATGAAGTAGAGACAACCGGGCTGGTTGGCTGGATCGACCGGCGCTTCCCCATGACGTCCACATGGAAGAAGCACGTTTCCGAGTACTACGCGCCGAAGAACTTCAACTTCTGGTACTTCTTCGGTTCGCTCGCATTGCTGGTGCTGGTCAATCAGATCGTCACCGGTATTTTCCTCACCATGAACTACAAGCCCGACTCGACGCTCGCGTTCGCGTCGGTCGAGTACATCATGCGCGAGGTGCCGTGGGGCTGGCTGATCCGTTACATGCACTCCACGGGCGCGTCGATGTTCTTCGTCGTCGTGTATCTGCATATGTTCCGCGGGCTGCTGTACGGTTCGTATCGCAAGCCGCGTGAGCTGGTGTGGGTGTTCGGTTGCGCGATCTTTCTGTGCCTGATGGCCGAGGCGTTTTTCGGCTATCTGCTGCCGTGGGGCCAGATGTCGTTCTGGGGCGCGCAGGTGATCGTGAACCTGTTCTCGGCGATTCCGTTCATCGGGCCGGATCTGTCGTTGTGGATCCGCGGCGACTACGTCGTGTCGGACGTGACGCTGAACCGCTTCTTCGCATTTCACGTGATCGCGATTCCGCTGGTGCTGATCGGCCTCGTGGTCGCTCACCTGGTGGCGTTGCACGAAGTGGGGTCGAACAACCCCGACGGCATCGAGATCAAGGCGAAGAAGGGCGCGGATGGAATTCCGCTCGACGGCATTCCGTTCCATCCGTACTACTCCGTGCACGACTTCATGGGCGTCTCGGTGTTCCTGATGATCTTCGCGGCGATCATTTTCTTTGCGCCGGAGATGGGCGGGTATTTCCTTGAGGCTAATAACTTCATTGCCGCCAATCCGCTGCAAACGCCGCAGGAAATTGCGCCGGTGTGGTACTTCACGGCATTCTATGCGATGCTGCGCGCCACTACCGATCCGTTCAAGATCGTGCTGATGATCATCGTCGCGTTGCTTGGGCTGTTTGCACTGGTGCGCGCGCGTGGCAAGTGGAAGCTCGGTTTGCCAGTGCTCGCGGTGCTCGTGGTGCTGGCCATGGCCTTCACCGAATCGAAGTTCTGGGGCGTGGTGGTGATGGGCGGCGCGGTGATCTCGCTGTTCTTCCTGCCGTGGCTCGACCGCTCGCCGGTAAAGTCGATCCGTTACCGGCCGTTTTTCCACAAGGTGTTCTACGGGATCTTCGTGCTCGCTTTCCTGACGTTGGGCTTCCTCGGCACTAAACCGCCGTCGCCAGCCTCGACGTTGATTGCTCAGGTATGCGCGCTGATCTATTTCGCGTTTTTCCTCGGCATGCCCGTCTGGACGCGGCTTGGCACGTTCAAGCAGCCACCCGAGCGGGTGCGGTTCAAGCCCCACTAATCGCGAGCCAGGAGAACACGAAGATGAAAAAACTGCTTTCGACGTGCGCGCTGATCGGCGCGACACTGCTCGCGGTGCTGGCCGGGCCGGCGCACGCGGACGAGAATTTCCCTCTCGACCGCGCGCCCGATAACGCGGAGAATTTTGCTTCGTTGCAGCACGGCGCACAATTGTTTGTAAACTACTGCCTGAATTGTCACAGCGCGAATCTGATGCGCTACAGCCGGCTGACCGACCTCGGCATTACGCCGAACGAAATCCAGTCGAACCTGCTGTTCACCACGGATAAAATCGGCAACACCATGACGGTGGCGATGCGCCCGGAGGACGCGAAAGCGTGGTTCGGCGCGAGCCCGCCGGATTTGTCGGTGGAAGCGCGGGCGCGTGGCAAGGACTGGCTCTATACGTATTTGCGCAGTTTTTATCGCGACAATACGCGGCCGACCGGCTGGAACAATCTGGTGTATGAAAACGTGAGCATGCCTCACGTGTTGTGGCAACTTCAGGGGCAACGTACCGCGAAGTTCGGTGACGAAGTCGACGAAAAAACCGGCGAGACAGTGCACAAATTCGTCGGCTACCAACAGGTCACGCCGGGGACGATGTCGCCGGTAGATTATGATTCTGCTGTGGCCGACCTCGTGTCGTACCTGTCATGGATGTCCGAACCGACACAGAAAACCCGCAAGCAGCTAGGCGTGTGGGTGCTGATGTTCCTCGGCATCCTGAGCTTTTTCGCCTGGCGACTGAACGCCGCGTACTGGAAAGATATCAAATAATCACGCCGTTATCCGGCGTGGGGCCGGCGCCAGGAAAGACCTGTTGAACGGTTTTTCCGCGCGCTGGCCTTTCAGCTTTTTGAGGAAACGTAAATATGATGGTTCTGTATTCCGGCACAACTTGCCCGTTCTCCCAGCGCTGCCGGCTGGTGTTGTTCGAAAAGGGCATGGACTTCGAGATCCGCGACGTCGACCTGTTTAACAAGCCGGAAGACATCGCTGTGATGAATCCGTATGGTCAGGTGCCGATTCTCGTTGAACGGGACCTGATTCTGTACGAATCGAACATCATCAACGAGTACATCGACGAGCGTTTTCCGCATCCGCAACTGATGCCGGCCGATCCGGTTCAGCGCGCCCGCGCCCGTCTGTTCCTGCTCAATTTCGAGAAGGAACTGTTTGTTCACGTCGGCACCCTCGAAAACGAAAAGGGTAAGGCGGCTGAGAAGAATCACGAGAAGGCGCGTCTTGCCATCCGCGATCGTCTGACACAACTCGCACCGATCTTCCTGAAGAACAAGTACATGCTCGGCGAAGAGTTCTCGATGCTGGACGTCGCGATCGCGCCGTTGCTGTGGCGTCTGGACCACTATGGCATCGAGTTGTCGAAGAACGCTGCACCGCTGATGAAGTACGCTGAGCGCATTTTCAGCCGCCCGGCCTATATCGAAGCGCTGACGCCTTCGGAAAAGGTGATGCGTCGTTGAGTTTGGCTTTGGGGTGAGGGCGCCGCGTCTCGATCGTTTTCCGTGCGCGCCCAAACCCGGTAAGAGGACTGTTGATGCAAGAGATTTCCACCAAACCGTATCTGCTGCGCGCGCTGTACGAGTGGTGCACGGATAACGGCTATACGCCGCATATCGCGGTTCGGGTCGACAATCAGACGCGCGTGCCGCGTCAGTTTGTGCGTGACAACGAGATCGTACTGAACATCAGCTTCGAGGCGACCAGCCAGTTGCAGATGGGCAACGAATGGATCGAGTTCAGCGCGCGCTTCTCCGGCAAGTCGCACAAGATCGAAGTGCCGATCACCAATATTCTCGCGATCTACGCGCGCGAAAATGGCCAGGGCATGGCATTCCCGGTCGAATCGGCAGGTGGCGAAGCGCAGGATTCCGGCGCCGATGCGGAACTGGCGGACGAACCCGAATCGCCGGCTGCGCCTATCGGCGCGGGGCCTCGCGCGGCCGAAACGTCGTCTTCTGCTGCTGATACCACCTCCGCGAGGACGGATGGCGCGACCGGCGATCCGCAACCTGACGATGACGGTACGAAAGGTGGCGGAAGGGCTCGCCTCAAGATCGTGAAATGAAGTAGAATCACGGCCTCATGCCGGCTTAGCTCATCAGGTAGAGCGCTTGACTTGTAATCATGAGGTGGCGGGTTCGAGTCCTGCAGCCGGCACCAGTAGCATGGAAACGGGTTTCTGAAGAATTTCAGAAACCCGTTTTTTATTTGGGGCTGAATCGGACGCACGGAATCAGCTTGCGCCCGGCGGCCCTTGCCGCGCGGGGTAGGAGCGCGCAGGCTTGCCGATTGCCGGTGATGGGTGAGCACGGAAAAGGGCTCATTTTCACCATATCTCATTCACCTTGTCGATTGTGGACACTTCAGTCTACGATGGTGTCGTTATTTGCTCTTAGACCAGGCCGGACGGGCGTGGCATCAAGCTCTGCCGGGCGACCTCCTACAGATACCGTCCCGCGGACCCGGCTGAGAGAGTTACTATTCGGGCGTCAGTCGGCACGATCAGTCACTCCGGCGGGCGACGCCCCCCGAGACGCGAGATTTCCCCGCGTCACTTCCGCAACACAGACCCCACCTTCATCATGACCAGCCCCGCAACCATTTCCTGGCCCGAAGCCGACGGCCCCCGCTCCGCGCGTTGGCGCTCTGAAGCCGCGGTTCCGCCGCCCAGGCGCGTCGTCGTCGCGGACGATCGCACGACCGCCGACTCGGCCTATCGGCTCGCGTGCGAAGGCACGGCGTTGCTGTGGAACGGCGACTTTCAGAACGCCCGCCAACTGCTGCAGGCGGTCACGCGCCGGCTGGAACGCAAACCGCGCAAACAGGGTGAAACGCCGATCGACGCGTTCAATCTGCATCGTCAGGCACAGTCGCAACGTGCCCGCACGCTCGGCATGATTCTGATCCCGCTCGACGCCGCGTATGGCATCCCGCTGCGCCGCGCGCCTGAAGTGCAACAGGCCTGCATCGAAACCTACGGACCGTCGAACGACGAGCCCTCGGTCGTGTCGCTGCGCGAATTGCTCGGCCTGATCGGTGCGCATGAATGGCGCAAGAAGGGTGTCGAAATCCCGGCGCTCGGCGAGCGCATTCATCCGCACTACGGCGTGTTTTCGCCGGTGCGCGGCGAGTATGTGGATCTGGTTGCGCGCACACCGTTGCCGTCGCTGAACAAGGCGTTCGATATCGGCACCGGCACAGGTGTGCTGGCCGCGCTGCTCGCCAAACGCGGCGTGAAGAAAATCGTTGCGACCGATCAGGATCCGCGCGCGCTTGCGTGCGCGCGCGAGAACCTCACGCGGCTTGGCTACGATCAGCAAGTGGAGATCGTGCAGGCCGATCTGTTTCCGGAAGGCCGCGCACCGCTAGTGGTCTGCAATCCGCCGTGGGTGCCGGCGCGACCCGCGTCGCCGATCGAATACGCCATCTACGATGCGGAAAGCCGCATGTTGCTCGGCTTTCTGAACGGCTTGACGGAGCATTTGTCGCCGGGTGGCGAAGGCTGGCTGATCATGTCGGATTTTGCCGAGCATCTGGGTCTGCGTACTCGCGAGTGGCTGCTTGCCGCGATCGAAACCGCCGGGCTGACCGTGGTTGGCCGCGAGGATATTCGTCCGCGGCACCCGAAGTCGACCGACGAAACCGATGCGCTGCACACGGCGCGTGTGGCTGAAGTGACGTCGCTCTGGCGTCTGAAGGCGCGCTAAACGACGGTGCCCGACATGCTGAAGCGAGATCGAGCGCGGTCACGCACGCAGCAATAGGGCGCCGCTGACACGCGGCGTGGACATGTCAGAGCGGCACGCCGCGCGCCGCGAGATACGCCAATGCGCCGCGTCCGGCCACAAGTCCGCTGGCGAAGCAGGCGGTGAGTAGATAACCGCCGGTCGGCGCTTCCCAGTCGAGCATTTCGCCCGCGCAAAACGCGCCGGGCAGCCGCTCGATCATCAGATGCTCGTCCAGCGCTTCGAACGAAACCCCGCCGGCGGTGCTGATCGCTTCCGCGATAGGCCGGGCGCGAGTGAGCCGGACCGGAAGCGCCTTGATCGCATGCGCGAGTCCATGTGCATCGGCGAACGCTTCCTTCGACAGAATCTCGTGCAGCAAGGCCAGTTTTACGCCGCTTATACCGATTCTGCCGTGCAGGTGAGTGGACATGGAGCGCGAGCCTCGTGGTCGCGTGACTTCGCCGACGACACGCTCCAACGTCAAGCCTGGCGCCAGATCCAGTGAAATCGTCACATCGCCGTCGGCGAGAATTCGCTCCCGGATAGTGGCCGACAGCGCATAAATCAGGCTCCCTTCAAGGCCGGTTTCGGTCAGAAGTATTTCACCTTGTCGATTGTGGACTTTATTGTCTATATCGGTGAGTGTGATGGCCACGGATTTCACTGGCTGACCGGCGAAACGTTCGCGCAGATAGGGGCTCCAGTCCGCATCGAAGCCGCAGTTCGCCGGCTGCAATGGCGCCACCGCCACCTCGCGCGCGCTCAGTAGCGGTACCCAGGCGGCGTCCGAACCGAGCCTCGGCCAGCTTGCCCCGCCGAGCGCGAACACCACGGCGTCATAGCTCGCGTGTTGCTCACCGTCGGGTGTGGCGAAGCGAAGTGTGTGGGCGGCGATGTTGTCACCGCTATCGCCGTCCCAGCCGGTCCACTTGTGGCGCATGTGGAAGCGCACACCGGCTTCCCGCAAGCGATGCAACCACGCACGCAACATCGGCGCCGCTTTCATGTCGGTGGGGAAAACCCGTCCCGAACTGCCGACGAACGTCTCGATGCCAAGTCCCTGCAGCCATGCCCGCAAAGCGTCGGGACCGAACGCGTCGAGCAGCGGCGCGATCTGTTCACGGCGCGCGCCGTAGCGGCCGAGAAACGGCGCGAGTGGCTCGGAATGCGTGATATTCATGCCGCCTTTACCCGCCATCAGGAATTTGCGGCCGACTGACGGCATCGCGTCGTAGACGTCGACCTGCACGCCGTGCAGGGCAAGCGCCTCGGCGGCCATCAAGCCGGCGGGGCCGCCGCCGATCACGGCAACGCGGGCGGAATCGAGGGAGGATGACATGCGGTCCTGCGGATGAGCGGAAGGTCGGCGCGCCGATTGATCCGTTCCGGCGATCGGGCGGCGCGAAGGGCGCTATTTTCACACCGTGGGCAGCGCAGGGCAAACGGGAACCTCGGTGCCGGAGCAGGCGGCCGAAAAAACCTGGGTTCGGGCCGTTTCGACTTTGCCCGGTCTGCGCTCACTGCTTTTCAATCCCCGCACGCGAACTATACTTTTCAAACACCTTCCATCGGACGCGACCCGCGTCGTCTCCGCGTCAACCGATCCCGCCATTTCCATTGCGCCCGACGCCGCCCACGCTGCCGTGTTGCCACTGAGGACGTGGAGGCGGCCCGCGCCCCTGCTGCCCCTTGGGGGTGTTTCGTCTTTCGATCAAGGAGATTGCCATGACTCGCAAATACATCGACTGTCGCGAGTTTCCGAGCGAAATGAATTGCACCGTTGCCCTGTCCGCCGACAGCGAGAGCGAACTGCTGGACGCGGCCGTCCAACACGCCGTGACAGTGCACAAGCATGCGGACTCGCCGGAATTGCGCTCACAACTCAAGACGCTATTTCATGAAGGCACGCCACCCGTCGAAGCCCCGCGCGCGTAATGCACGGTCGCGCGCGCCGCGAACAGCATGCGCGTGATCAGTTCGAGCGGCGCCGAGCCGCTCGAACTGAGCGTGACTTTGTGCGGGCGTCCTAGCCGGGGTAAGCCTCGTCCACCTTCAGGCCGGCCAGTTTGAAAATGACCCGCAGCGTTTGCGGTTTGATGTCGCGACGCGAAGCGAGTGTCGTCATCACGAAGTCGAGCACTTTCGCGTACTTGAGCATCGTCAGGCACGTTTCCATGTCGACGCTGCCGTCGCGCATGATTTCGGCCAGTCGCAGCATTTCGGTGGAAATATCGCGTGCCATCTCCAGTTCGAGCTGCTGCTTTTCCGACCACGCCGGCGCGGCGGTGAGCTTAGCCAGCATTTCCTGAAATTTCTGTTCGACGTTTCCGTTGGGTACCGTGTCCATCGCTGCCTCTTCTAATTTCCAGGCGCGCGTCCGTTTGATATCGCGGCGCGCTGCTGGTTACGTAACGTTCGGCCCGTGTTCCGGGACCGTCCTCCCCACATGCATTCGGTTCGCGTGATCGACGCCACGGCCGGCAGCCTCTTGTTATGCGCGACACGGCTTACGCCATCGGGTGAGCCGGCCCGCAAGATGCTTTCTGGCCACGTTGGAAACGTCCCGCGCAGTGCGTTTTATGCAGGAAGTGTTCCAGGTTTGTGGCGTTTCTTGCGTTGTCGACACGGCTCTCCAGGTGGGCGGCGCGCGCTTTGGGTAAACTGGCAGTAACTTTTCCTTTTTTCCGTCATCTGTCGCACGTTCGCGCGCAATTGATGCCGGTCCCCCGAGATGTCCAGCAAAACTCACGAAATTCGTCCCAACCAATCCGTCGAACTGCTGAAGGAGCTTCATATCCTGACGCGCGACGGCAAGATGAACCAGGACAGCCGCCGTAAGCTGAAGCAGGTCTATCACCTGTTCCAGTTCATCGAGCCGCTACTGAAAGATCTCAAGGATCAGCAGGGCGCGGTGACGCTCGTCGACCACGGCGCGGGTAAGTCATATCTAGGTTTTATCCTGTATGACCTTTTCTTCAAGGAGTTTCAGGATGCCGCAGGTGGTGCGTCGCACATTTATGGCATTGAGACGCGCGAGGAACTCGTCAAGAAATCCGAGGAACTGGCCGCCCGGCTAGGCTTCAAGGGAATGTCGTTTCTGAATTTGTCGGTGGCGGAGTCGATTACGTCGGAGCGTTTGCCGGCGCAAATCGATATCGTCACGGCGCTGCATGCATGCAATACCGCGACAGACGACGCGCTCCGCTTTGCGCTGGAAAAGCGCGCGAAATACATTGTGGTGGTGCCGTGCTGCCAGGCCGAAGTGGCAGGTGTTTTACGGCAGAACAAGAGTAAATCGCTGGGCAATGCGTTGACCGAGATTTGGCGGCATCCGTTACATACCCGGGAATTCGGCAGCCAGATTACTAACGTATTGCGCTGCTTGCAGCTTGAAGCGCACGGTTATCAGGTGAGCGTGACGGAGTTGGTCGGATGGGAACATTCGATGAAGAATGAACTGATTATTGCCCATTTCAACGATCTGCCGAGGCGCCGGCCGGCCGAGCGACTCAATGAAGTAATGGAAACGCTCGGGATCGAAGAGTTGAAAGAAAGATTCTTTGTCGCCGGCTGATCTGTTTGCGCTGCGTGGCGGCTGCGTGGTAGGCAGGCGGCGGCCTTTTGCCGGCCGCCGCGCGAACTACATTTTCATCAGATCATTCCAGCCTTTAAGACCGATTCGCCGAAGCGTTTCCTGATTCCGTTCATAAATCGCTTCCGGATCGGGGAACGCCTGAACTGCGCGTTCAATGCTGTCCTCGCGAAGCAGGTGAAAAATCGGATAAGGCGCACGATTCGTGTAATTTTCAATGTCGTCGGGCTCGCTTCCTTCAAACTGATAATGAGGGTGAAAGCTCGCAATCTGGATAACGCCTTCCAGCCGAAGTTGCTTGATCATTCTTTCCGCGAAGAACAGACAATCGTTGTAATCGAGAAAATCGCCGAGCGCCCGCGGTAAAACCAGTAGCGTGGTATCCACCGTTTCAGGACTTGCCGCGACCAGAGCCTGAATCTCGGCTTCGAGATCGGTTAAAACGCCTTCCATATTCTCAGCGTTGCTCACGGCATAGCGAATCTGACCTTTCACATGCACGGCTTTGGCAAAAGGACAGAGATTGAGGCCAATCACGGCCTCTGTCAGCCAATGACGAACGGCGGCTATAACGGCATCGTGAGATTCGACAGGCGACGACATGGCAAGCAACGAAAGGGGAAACCGTCATTCTAATGGCGCGCAACGTTGCCTATCCGCGCGCTGCCGCAATAGAACGGCAAAAACCTTAACGCGCCGGCGACCCGCCGCACGCCGCGGCGATCAACTGCGCCGCCACCTTCGGGGCGGCAAGAATCGGCCCGCAGCCCGGGCCGTACGTCTGGCTGGCCGCGTACACGCCTTCGATCAGCAAACCCAGCCCGTTGGCTAACGCCACAGGATCGTCAGCGCCTGCTGCGGTGCTGAGCTCCAGAAGCCGCGCCATCAACCGCGCCTTGTTGCGAAACACGAATCGCCGCGCCGGATGCGCCGTGTCAGGAAACTCTACCGAGACATTCACAAACGGACAGCCACGATACTCGTCGATCGATGCACGCACCGCCAGGTCGTCGAAATATTGCTGAAGCTGCTTCGCCGGCTCACCGGGATGCTTCGCGAAACTCTTTTCCACGTAACCGAAAAACTGCTCGTCCTTGCGCTCAAGATACGCCAGCACCAGCTCGTCCTTCGACGAAAACTGGCGGTACAGACTCATCTTGTTCACGCCCGCGCGCTCGACCACCGCGTCGACGCCGACCGTGCGCACTCCCTCGCGATAAAACAACTCGTCCGCGGCGCGCAATAGATGCTGCTGCGCTTCCGGGCCGGCCGTCTGCGTGCCGCGTGCTCGCCTTGCACTGGCCGGCCTGGAGGTTTCACTGTCGGACATGGCATACCACCTGAATTGAATTGACGCCTTGACATGTTACCGACCAGTAACTAATATCGCAACACTCATTGTGACCGATCTGTCACAAGTCCTTCACCTAAGGCGTAACAATGCGAGCGGAGCGGCCTGCGGGCAAGCGCCGACTGGAGAACCGATGAACTGGGCAGCGAGACTGATTGGCGGACGTTTCCACTACGGCTGGTTGACCGTGGCGGTGGTGTTTCTGGTGTTGCTGGCGGCCGCGGGCACCCGCGCTACGCCCAGCGTGATGATGGTGCCGCTGGAGCATCAATTCGGCTGGAGCCGCGCGACGATTTCGCTCGCGATCTCCGTGAATATTGCGCTCTACGGCCTGATGGGGCCGTTCGCGGCTGCGGCGATGCAGCGCTTCGGTGTGCGTCCCACGTTGCTGATCGCGCTCGGCACGATGGCGGCGGGCGTGGCATTGTCGTCGCTGATGACGCATCCGTGGCAGATGGTCCTGATCTGGGGCGTGATGGTCGGCGGCTCGACCGGGGTGGCGGCGCTGTCGTTGTCGGCGACGGTGGTGACGCGCTGGTTCACGACGCATCGTGGCCTCGTCATGGGGATTCTCACCGCGAGTTCGGCGACCGGCCAACTGGTGTTCCTGCCGATGCTCGCGGCCATCGCCGAGCATTACGGGTGGCGTCAGGTGGTGTGGGTGGTGGCGGGCGCTGCCGCAGTCGTTTTGCCGCTGGTCGCGTTTCTGTTGCCGGAGCGGCCCGCTGATATGAAGCTGCGCCCATTCGGCGAGCCGGCCGACGCGCTGATCTCCGCCACGGTGACCAAGCAGAATCCGCTGGCCATCGCCTTCGGCACACTCGCGATGGCGAGCAAGACGCGCGATTTCTGGCTGCTGTTCTTCAGCTTCTTTATCTGCGGCGCGAGCACCAATGGTTATGTCGGCACTCACCTGATTGCGATGTGCGGCGACTACGGCATGAGCGAAGTGCAGGGCGCATCCTTGCTCGCTGCCATGGGTATCTTCGATCTGTTCGGCACGACACTGTCGGGCTGGCTGTCGGATCGCTTCAATAGTCGCGTTTTGCTGTTCTGGTACTACGGTTTGCGCGGTTTGTCGCTGATGTACCTGCCGCACGCGTTCGGTATCGATTTCTTCGGCTTGCCGCTGTTCGCGGTGTTCTACGGGCTCGACTGGATCGCGACCGTGCCGCCCACCGTGCGTCTTGCGACCGATGTCTTCGGCAAGGAATCGGCGCCGGTCGTATTCGGCTGGGTGGTCGCCGGTCACCAACTGGGCGCGGCCTTCGCGGCGCTCGGTGCGGGCATGCTGCGCGCGAGCCTCGGCACGTACACGGTCGCATCGATGATTTCTGGCGGATTGTGCCTGGTGGCCGCCGTGATCGTGCTGCGGATCAACCGGCCGGCCAAGGTGCCGGAGCCGCAAGCGGTATGAAACTGCGGCCGCCCGCCCCTCGTGCACTTTAAAAAACGCGAACCCGCGCAAACGGCCTTTCTCTTATATGAGGCCGTTTGCCATTGCAGCCGATCTGAAAAACTAACTGTGCACTTGTTGGAGCACGAGCGGCTCAGCCCGGTTATGCTATGAAACCCCGGGCAGCCGCCCGTCGATCATGAATTTCGACCGAGAGAAGCGCATGACCAACAAACCCGCCCCTACCGCAGTTGCCATTCACGAGTTGATTGCAGGTCGCTGGAGCCCGCGCGCGTATTCGAGCGAGCCGGTGAGCCGCGAGCACCTGCAGTCGGTGCTCGAAGCGGCACGCTGGGCGCCGTCTTCGTATAACGCACAACCGTGGCGTTTTCTCGTATTTGACCGCAGCGTCGATGAAGTCTCGTTCAAGCAGGCCTTTGCTACGCTCGTGCCGTTCAATCAGGGCTGGAATGCACCGGCGCCGGTGCTGATCGCGGTGACCACGCACACGCTCACCAGCAAGGGCGAAGCGAATCGCTGCGCAGCGTACGACGCGGGTGCCGCGGCAATGGCGCTGGTGTTGCAGGCACATGCGCTCGGCCTCGCCGCGCATCAGATGAGCGGCTTCGATCCGAACGCGTTCCGCGCGGCATTCAAGTTGCCGACCGACGTCGACGTGATCGCGATCATTTCGCTCGGCCACTACGGCGACGTGGACAAACTCGACCCGGTGCTGCGCGAGCGCGAAAAATCGGTGCGTCAGCGTTTGCCGCTTGCCGAGATCGCTTATGGCGGTGCCTGGAAGAAGGCGTTCTGAACGTCCGGCAGCTTTGATGGTAATAAAGACGCGCAGCACTGACTGCGCGTTTTTTCGTTCTGTGTTTGCTGCGATGCATTGAGGCGCATGGTGCGGTTGGTGGCCGCCGCGACGTGTCAGGGTGTGTGGTCCGGTCCGCGCCTTTGCGACGTCTTGGAGCGCATGCTTTATCCCGCGTCGTCCACGACGCTCGAAAGCGGCGCCGCCACACTCTCGAGCGATTTGCGCTCCGCATCCACGCCCCAGATCGCGGCGATCACCGCCGCGGCGAGCATCAGCGCCGAGCCGACCAGATAGCCCGAAAACACTTCGCTGCGCTGATGCGTGTCGATCAGCCGGCCGAAGAACGCTGGGCCGATGACGCCGCCCAACGCCGTGCCGAACGCGTAGAACACCGCGATCGCCAGCGCGCGGATTTCCAGCGGAAACGATTCGCTGACAGTCAGATACGCCGAGCTCGCCGCTGCCGAGGCGAAGAAGAAAACTACCATCCACGCGATGGTCTGGGTCGTGACGGTGAGCATCTGCTGTTCGAACAGATAGCCGCTTACCGTCAGCAGGATGCCGGACAGCGCGTAAGTCGCAGCAATCATCTTGCGTCGCCCGATTACGTCGAAGAGCCGGCCGAGCACCAGTGGCCCAAGGAAGTTGCCGAGCGCGAACGGCAGCAGATACCAACCGATATGGTCGCCCGGCACGCCGTAGAAATCGGTCAGCACCAGCGCGTAGGTAAAGAAGATCGCGTTGTAGAAGAAGGCCTGCGCAGTCATCAGCGAGAGGCCGACCAGCGCGCGTCGACGGTGCACGTTGAACAGCGTGTGAAACACCTCGCGCAGCGGCGTATGTCCGCGCGCTCTCAGCTTGAGGCGTGTGAGGCCATCGTCGGCAAGCGTGTGGCCTTCGTCGCGAAAACGCATTTCGATGCCCTCGACGATCGAGCGCGCATCGCCTTCATCGCCGTGCGTGAGTAACCAGCGCGGACTTTCAGGCACCCAGATGCGCATCGGCAAAATCGCCAGCGCCAGCACCGCGCCGATGAAGAAACACGCGCGCCAGCCCCAGTCGCCGGGCAGCAGATTTGGATCGAGCAGGATCAGCGAGCCCGCCGCGCCGAGTCCGGCGCCGACCCAGAAGGTGCCGTTGATGCCGAGATCCGTCCAGCCGCGCACCCGCGCCGGTGTGAACTCCTGAATGGTCGAATTGATCGCGGTGTATTCGCCGCCGATGCCGGCGCCGGTGAGAAAGCGAAACAGCAGGAAACTGGCGAGATTCCACGACAAAGCGGTTGCCGCGGTGGCCGCGAGGTAAAGCGCGAGCGTGATGAAAAACAGCTTGCGACGGCCGAGCCGGTCCGTCAGCCAGCCGAATCCGAGTGCACCGAGCACGGCGCCGGCAATGTAAGCGCTGCCGGCGAGGCCCACGTCGGCGTTGGTAAAGCGCAACGATGGACTGGACTTCAACGCGCTCGCTACCGCACCCGCCAGCGTGACTTCGAGACCGTCCAGCAGCCACGTTACGCCCAGCGCGACAACGATCAACGAATGAAAGCGTCCCCAGGGCAAGCGGTCGAGCCGCGAGGGCAAATTCGTTTCAATCACTGCGGCGTTTTTCTCATGCACAACGGCGGTAGGCGGCGCGCTCATTGCTGCAAGTCTCCTGATTACTGAAATTTGGCGGCGTATCCTGTCGAATTGAGCAATTTTTGTTCCGTCGGGCGGACTTTGCGGCTTGTTGCCGAGGTACCGGAAAGCGTCAGTTGATGCTGATTGGCCTTTCGTGTTACAAAGCCGCTCCCCTTTCTGTCCGCGCCAGCCGTGAGCGGCGATTCCTGCCATGAACTATTGCGCGATTGACTTCGGTACTTCCAATTCGGCCGTAGCCGTCCCTGACGGCGCTGCGCTTAAGCTTGCGCCGGTCGAGGGCGCCTATACGACGCTACCAACCGCCGTCTTTTTCAACACCGACGAAAACACCCGCGAGTTCGGGCGTGCGGCGTTGGCGCAGTACATAGACGGTTTTGACGGCCGTTTGATGCGCTCGATGAAAAGTATTCTCGGCTCGCCGCTTGCCGAGAATTCGACCGATCTCGGCGATGGTTCGGCGATCAAGTACACGGACATCATTGCGCTTTTCGTCGACCATCTGAAGCGCTCGGCCGAGAAGAGCGCGGGTGGCCCGATCAGCCGCGCCGTGCTGGGCCGCCCGGTGTTCTTCGTCGACGACGATCCGCGTGCCGACCAGATGGCGCAGCAGCAGCTCGAAGCGGCGGCGCGTTCGGTCGGTTTGCGGGAGATTCACTTTCAGTATGAGCCGATCGCAGCCGCGTTCGACTACGAATCGCATCTGACGGAAGAGGGGCTCGTGCTGGTGGCCGACATCGGCGGCGGTACGTCGGACTTTTCGCTGGTGCGGGTGGGGCCGGAGCGGATGAAGCGCGTGGAGCGTAAAGACGACGTGCTGGCTCACCACGGTGTGCACGTTGCGGGCACCGATTTCGACCGCCGTGTCGAACTGGTGACGATCCTGCGTGAACTCGGCTATCAGACGCTCGACCCCGAAGGTCGTGAGATTCCGAACCGCATCTATTTCGATCTGGCCACCTGGCACTTGATCAACACGGTCTACGCCCCGAAGCGCGTCAGCGAACTCGCGCTCATGCGGCACCTGTTCCTCCAGACCAAACATCACGATCGCCTGATGCGTGTCGTGGAGCGCCGTTTGGGCCATGCGCTGGCGGCGCATGCGGAAGAGGCGAAGATCGGCGTGGCGGCGGGCGGCGAGACGGTGATCGACCTCGACGAGGTGGAAGACGACCTGCGCCTCGCATTCGACGAAGCGCAACTCATCAAGGCCGGGCACGACGAGACGCAGCGCATCGTGCAGGCGGCGCGCGACACGGTGCAGGCGGCCGGCGTCGCTCCGCGCGACGTCAACGCTATTTACTTTACGGGTGGCTCGACCGGTTTGGCATTTCTATCGGGCGCATTGGCGGCGGCATTTCCCGATGCCAAAGCAGTATTCGGCGACCGTCTTGCCAGCGTTGCGACAGGTCTCGGTATTCATGCGCGGCGTGTGTTTGGATAAACAGACTTACCAATCGCATACTGCGAAGATAATCACCGTATGCAGTTACAGCGAATATAAAAAAACCCCGCCAAGGCGGGGTTTTTTGCGTCCAGAAGGAAGCGTGCCTGCTTACACCGGCTTGATGTTAGCAGCTTGCTTGCCCTTCGGGCCCGTCTTCACTTCAAACGTAACCTTTTGGTTTTCTTGCAGCGTCTTGAAGCCTTCCGTGCGGATTTCCGAGAAATGCGCGAACAGATCTTCGCCGCCGCCGTCCGGCGTGATGAAGCCAAAGCCCTTTGCGTCATTGAACCACTTGACGGTACCGGTTTCCATATTACTTGTTCCTAAAGATGGTAAATAAGGCCGAAGCCCAATGGGTGCGCATGAAAATCAAGGAAGGGGGTAATGGGACCAACCGGAGTACCGTTGATGGGCGAACTACGAAAGACCAATTCACTCGCCGCTTGAAATCCTGCCCGAACGTTATACGGCGATTTCGGGAGAAGGTCAACACTCTCGTCCCAATTTTGCAAGATTTTGACGGATTGGCGTAGAAATTGCTTACAAATCTTGCTGTCGGCTCGAAAATTTTGCCAGGGAGAACCCTTAGTTCCGCTGCAACGGCGGGGTGCAACCGTTAAACTACGCGCCGCGCGTCGGTTGCACCTGATTAGAATGAACCGGCGCGTATGCATGCGCGTTACCCGTTCACAGCGTCACAAGCGATGTCACGTGGTGCCGGCATGCGGCAAACTTGCATAGGGTCGGAGTAAGCGCTAAAGCATGAGCTCCGGCCGACACACGGTGTATGGGACCGGAGTAAGTGCTACAGCGCCAGCTCCGGTCGACACAGGAGAAGATGTGAAAAGTTCTATACAACGGAACATCGGCCCGGTCGCGCTGCTGCTGACCGGCTTGGGTTCGATCATCGGATCGGGCTGGCTGTTCGGCGCCTGGAAGGCTGCAAAAATTGCCGGGCCGGCTGCCATTTGTGCATGGGTAATCGGCGCGGTGGTGATTCTCGCGATTGCCTTGACCTATGCTGAACTCGGCGCGATGTTCCCGGAGTCGGGCGGCATGGTGCGTTACGCACGCTATTCGCACGGCGCGCTGGTCGGTTTCATCAGCGCATGGGCCAACTGGATCGCGATTGTCTCGGTGATTCCAATCGAGGCGGAAGCATCCATTCAATATATGAGCACGTGGCCGTATCCATGGGCGCACGCGCTATTCGTGAACGGGTCATTAACTACCAATGGGCTATTGCTATCCGCCGCATTGGTGATCGTTTACTTCCTGCTGAACTATTGGGGCGTCAAGCTGTTCGCGCGCGCCAATTCGGCAATCACGATCTTCAAGTTCCTGATTCCGGGCGCGACGATCGCGGGTCTCATGCTGACGGGCTTCCACAAGGAAAACTTCGGCGAAGTGAGCACCTTCGCGCCGTACGGCTGGTCGGCCGTGCTGACCGCCGTGGCGACGAGCGGCATCGTGTTCGCGTTCAACGGTTTCCAGAGCCCGATCAACCTTGCCGGTGAAGCGCGCAATCCGGCCAAGAGCGTGCCGTTTGCGGTGATCGGCTCGATCCTGCTGGCGCTGGTGATCTACGTGCTGCTGCAGATCGCGTATATCGGCGCGGTGAGCCCGAGCGACGTGATGAAGGGTTGGAGCCACTTCAACTTCGCGTCGCCGTTCGCCGAACTGGCGATTGCGCTGAACCTGAACTGGCTAGCCATCCTGCTGTACGTCGACGCGTTCGTCAGCCCGAGCGGCACTGGCACGACCTACATGGCGACCACCACCCGCATGATCTACGCGATGGAACGCAACAACACGATGCCGAAGATGTTCGGTAACGTGCACCCGTTCTACGGCGTGCCGCGTCAGGCGATGTGGTTCAACCTGCTGGTGTCGTTCATTTTCCTGTTCTTCTTCCGCGGCTGGAGCTCGTTGGCGGCGGTGATCTCGGTCGCGACCGTGATCTCGTACCTGACCGGCCCGATCAGCCTGATGGCACTGCGCCGCGCGGCGACGGACCTGGAGCGCCCGCTGCACATTCCCGGCATGAAGATCATTGCGCCGTTCGCTTTCGTGTGCGCGTCGCTGATCCTGTATTGGGCGAAGTGGCCGCTGACCGGCGAAATCATTCTGCTGATGATCGTTGCGTTGCCGGTGTACTTCTACTTTCAGGCGAAGTCGGGTTTCAGCGGCTGGGGGCGTGATCTGAAGGCCGCCTGGTGGCTGGTGGCCTACCTGCCGGTGATGGCGCTCCTGTCGCTGATCGGCAGCAAGGAGTTCGGTGGCCGTGGCGTTCTGCCGTATGGCTGGGACATGCTGGTGGTGATCGCGTTTTCGCTGGTGTTCTACTACTGGGGCGTGCATAGCGGCTATCGTTCGGAATACCTCGAAGAGCGTCAGACGCACGACGAAGTGCTCGAAGGCATGGGCGCGCATTAAATTGCCACGTTGAGTTTTGCGCCGGACCGCGCTGGTCCGGCACAGTATGAAAAAAGCCCGCCTGAGTTGTCAGGCGGGCTTTTCTGTTTGTGGCGCTTTATTGCGTCTGGCGTGTTTCAGGCGGTGCCGAACACGTAATTCGTCATGGCGAGCGAGCGCTGATAAGTCCCAAGCGACTGAATTGCCAGCGAATAGTCGTCGTCCGCCGCGCCTAGCGCCGCGAATACCGGCAGCAGGTGTTCGTCGGTCGGATGCATCAGCACCGCGTGCGGCGCCTGGCGACGATAGTCGAGCAACGCGTCGATGTCATGCGCGGCGAGCCGGGCCTCGAACCAGTCGGTGAATTCGGCCACGCGTGGATCGGCGTCCTCCGGGCGCGCGGAAAAATCCGCTGCGCGCAGGTTGTGCGTGATCTGGCCCGAGCCGATCACCATCACGCCATCGTCTTTCAGCGAGCGCAGCGCGCGGCCCACACGGAAGTGATGGGCTGCGTCCATGTGAGGCTGGATCGACAACTGCGCGACCGGCACGTCCGCTTCCGGGAACATCAGCAGCATCGGCACCCACGCGCCGTGGTCGAGCCCATGCGGCTGGGCGGCGGTGAGAATGCCGTGTTCGCCGAGCAGCGCGGCGGCTCGGCGTGCCACATCGGGTGCACCTGGAGCCGGATATTGAATCTCGTACAACTGACGCGGGAAGCCGTAGAAATCGTGAATGGTTTCCGGTGTCGTGGACGTGCTCGCCACCGGCTGCGCCGTGCCCCAGTGAGCCGACAGCATCAGCACGGCGTCAGGACGTGGCAGTTGCGCCGACAGTTCACCGAATTCAACGGACGGCAGGGACGGATCGATCGGCAGCGTAGGGGCGCCGTGAGAAAGGAAAAGCGACGGTAAGCGATTCATGGCAGCAACGTCGCCGCGGGAGCGCGGCGCGGAAGTGGGGTTGCTATCAATATAGATTCGCACCGATGTTTTATAAACGGGCGGAAATGGAATTGATTGTGTCGCAGGTGTTGTTAATTCGTCTCGCGCAGGCCCTGCCAGGCCAAGGACATGGCGGGTCTCAGCGCGAACAGATCCAGCACGCGCGCCACCGTGTGATCGACCATTTCGTCGATCGTTGCGGGCTGGTTATAGAAAGCGGGCAACGGGGGAAAGATCACGCCGCCCATTTCGGTGACCGCCGTCATGTTGCGCAGATGCGCAAGATTGAACGGCGTTTCGCGCACCAGAAGGACGAGCCGGCGGCGCTCTTTGAGCGTGACGTCGGCGGCGCGGGTGATCAGATTGTCGGAAAAGCCGTGTGCGACGCTTGCCAGCGTCTTCATCGAGCAGGGGGCGACCACCATGCCGTCGGTGGCGAACGAGCCGGATGCAATGCTCGCGCCGACGTCACGTACCGAATGGACGACATCCGCGAGCGGATGCACGTCTTCTTTGCTCAACTGGAGTTCGTGCTGGATATTGAGCCAGCCCGCGCTCGAAATCAGCAGATGGCTCTCGACGCCGCCAAGCTTGCGCAACGTCTCGAGCAACCGGACGCCGTAGATGGCGCCGGTCGCGCCGGTGATCGCGACGATCAGCCGGCGTGGCGCCGCAGCGCGTGTTTCCATGGCTCGCGGCGCCTTATCGATGGACAACGAACGGTCGGGCAGCGGCCGTTCAGGCCGCAGCGAACAATTGTTGCAATTCGCCCGATTCGTACATTTCCATCATGATGTCCGAGCCGCCGACGAACTCGCCCTTCACATAGAGTTGCGGGATGGTCGGCCAGTTCGAGAACTGCTTGATGCCCTGGCGGACTTCGTCGTCTTCCAGCACGTTGACGGTCTTGATTTCGCCGACGCCACATGCCTTCAGAATCTGGATGGCGCGGCCAGAAAAGCCGCACATCGGGAACTGGGCGGTGCCCTTCATGAAGAGCACGACGTTATTTTCGTCGACGATTTGCTTGATGCGTTGTTGCGTATCCATGACTGACCTTGCGGTTCCGTTATGTGTAGGGAATAGGCTGAAATGATAGCGGATTTCGGTGAGACCGGCCGGGGGACGCTTGGCCGCCTTGGGAATTAAGGCGGACAAGCGGACTTAATTAGGCCATTGGCCGCCGCTGATTCGCTCGATGCCGGCAAGATCCTGCTCCGAGCGAACCTGCGCAAAACCTTGCGCGCTCAACAAACCGCGTACGGCTTGCGCCTGATCGTAGCCGTGTTCGATCCACAATACGCCGTTGGCGGCCAACCGTGTGGGCGCGCCGGCGATGATCTTGCGGATCGCGCTGAGCCCATCGGCTTCATCGGTGAGCGCGCCGCGCGGCTCGAACCGTAGATCGCCTTGCGACAGATGTGGGTCGCCGCTCGCGATATACGGCGGATTGCTGACGATCACGTCGAAGTGCAATGATGTATCGAGCGAACCGTACCAGTCGCTCTGCAACAGGGTCACGGCGCCGCCAGGGCGTCCGCCATCCAGCAGACGCGTGGCATTGCGGGTGGCCACCGCTAGCGCTTCGGCGGAACGATCCAGCGCCCAGACTCGCGCGTCGGGACGCAACGACGCAATGGCTACGGCAATCGCGCCTGTGCCGGTGCCCAGATCGAGTACGCGTGGCCGCGAGACGTTTTCCAGCGCCGCCAACGCCGTTTCCACCAGCAACTCGGTTTCGGGACGCGGAATCAGGACGTCCGGCGTCACGTCGAAATCAAGCCCAAAGAATTCGCGCGCGCCGACCAGTTGCGCCACCGGTTCGCCAGCCACGCGCCGCGCTTCCAGTGCCCGATATCGTTCAACGACCGGGCTGTCGAGCGCTTCTTCGCTGCGCGTGATTAATTGCGTGTGCCGCCAGCCGAGCACGTGCGTGAGCAAAATCCGCGCTTCGAGCGGCGGCAGCGGCGAGGCGCGCAACAGCGCAGTGGGCGTGACCGGATCCATCCGCTTTAGTCCGCGTCGCCTAGCGATGCCAGCAACTCGGCCTGATGCTCGCTGACCAGAGCCGCGATCAGTTCGTCGAGATCGCCGTCCATGATCGCGTCGAGGCGATACAGCGTCAGATTGATCCGGTGATCCGTCAGACGCCCTTGCGGGAAATTGTAGGTGCGAATCCGCTCCGAGCGGTCGCCCGAGCCGATCAGGCTCTTGCGGGTTGCGGCTTCCTTCGCCTGCTGCTCGTGCGACTGCTTGTCCTTGATGCGCGCGGCCAGTACCTTCAGCGCACGATCTTTGTTCTTATGCTGCGACCGGTCGTCCTGGCATTCGACGACGATGCCCGTGGGCAAGTGCGTGACACGCACCGCCGAATCGGTCTTGTTGATGTGCTGACCGCCCGCGCCAGACGCGCGGAATGTATCGATGCGCAGATCGGCCGGATTGATCTCGACCTCGCCAATTTCGTCCGCTTCCGGCATGACCGCGACCGTACAGGCCGACGTGTGAATGCGGCCCTGCGTTTCGGTGGCCGGCACGCGCTGCACGCGATGGCCGCCCGACTCGAACTTGAGCTTGGAATACGCCGCTTCGCCGGCGATTCGCACGATCACTTCCTTATAGCCACCGAGGTCCGATTCGCTCGCCGACATCATCTCCACTTGCCAGCGATTGCGCTCTGCAAAGCGCAAGTACATGCGCAGCAAGTCGCCGGCGAACAGCGCGGATTCGTCGCCGCCCGTGCCGGCCCGGATTTCGAGGAAGATGTTGCGATCGTCGTTCGGGTCTTTCGGCAGCAGCATTTTCTGCAATTCCGCGCCGAGTTTTTCCATCCGTTCGCGCGAGGTGCGAATTTCGTCTTCCGCGAAGTCGCGCATCGACGCGTCCGCCAGCAGTTCCTGCGCGGTGGCCGCGTCGGTCATGGCCTGGCGCCACAGCGCGTAATGTTCGACGACCGGTCCAAGCTCGGCGTGTTCACGCGTGAGCTTGCGGTATTGGTCGAGATTCGAGGTAATGTCCTCGCGGCTCAACAGGTCGTTCAGTTCGGCCAGCCGGGTAGTGAGCTGGTCGAGCTTGCGTTGCATGCTCGTTTTCATCGGACGGGTATCGGAGCGGGCTCCGGCAAGGACGACGACTAGGGGAGTGGGCGGATGCCCTGGTCAGAAGCACATCGCGGGCCACTCGGGGCGGCGCGGATGGTGCGGCGGTGGCTGCGCCGCTAACGCTCCGTAGAACCGGAGTGTTTGTAGAAACCGCTCATCAATTCGATGAGCGTGTCACGGTTCTCGCTGCTCGCGCGATTGAGCGCGTGCGTCGGGCCGTGGATGAGTTTGTTGGTGAGGGATTGCGAAAGCGCTTCGAGCACCGCTGCGGGATCCTCGCCGCGGGCGAGCATTTTCTGCGCGCGTTCGACCTCGGCGCGACGCAACACATCGGCTTGCGTATGCATGTGGCGGATCACCGGCACGATGCTGCGCGCGTCGAGCCACTGCATGAAATTCTGCACCCGCGTCTCGATGATCGCCTCGGCCTGCGCCACGGCGGCTTGCCGCGACGCATTGCC
Source organism: Paraburkholderia fungorum (assembly GCF_902833645.1). Classification (GTDB taxonomy): domain Bacteria; phylum Pseudomonadota; class Gammaproteobacteria; order Burkholderiales; family Burkholderiaceae; genus Paraburkholderia; species Paraburkholderia fungorum. The sequence goes on along the minus strand of NZ_CADFGE010000019.1, from coordinate 37,560 downwards.
TTCCCGCACGATCGAGCCGAGGTCGTCCACCGTGTACAGGAACACGTCTTCGAGCTGGCCGACCTCGGGTTCGATGTCGCGCGGCACGGCCAGATCGACCATGAAAATCGGCCGGTGGCGGCGCGCTTTCACGGCTCGCTCGACCGCCCCCAGACCGATGATCGGCAGGGTGGAAGCGGTACACGACACGATGATGTCGAACTCGTGCATGCGCGCCGGCAGTTCCGACAGCGGAATGGCCCGGCCGTTGAAGCGTTCGGCGAGGCGGCTGCCACGTTCGGCGGTGCGATTGGCGACGACCAGCTCGCGCGGCTGCTGCGCGGCGAAGTGCGTGGCGCACAACTCGATCATTTCGCCCGCGCCGATGAACAGCACGCGCTGGTTCGAGACCTTGTCGAAAATCCGCTGCGCGAGCCGCACGGCTGCTGCTGCCATGGAAACCGACTGCGCGCCGATTTCGGTCGTGCTGCGCACTTCCTTCGCGACGGCGAAGGTGCGCTGGAACAACTGGTTCAGGTAGGTGCCGAGCGCGCCGGCTTCAGACGCCGTGCGCACAGCATCTTTCATTTGTCCGACGATTTGCGTCTCGCCCAGCACCATCGAATCCAGCCCCGAGGCGACACGGAAAGCGTGGCGCACGGCTTCCGACTGCGGCAACGCGTAGACATGCGGCGCGAGTTCGTCGATGGGCAGGTTGTGGTATTTCGAGAACCACTGGATCGCGGCTTCACGCGCGGCCAGGTCGTCGGTCGCACAGTAGAGCTCGGTGCGGTTGCAGGTGGACAGAATCGCCGCTTCCGGCGCCGTGCGGGCGGTGCGGCCGAGCCAGACGCTCTTGAAGGTATCCAGTGCAGGCTTGATCTGTTCGAGCGGAAACGCCACGCGTTCGCGCAAGGCGACAGGCGCAGTGTGGTGATTGATTCCGATCGTTAGAAGCTGCATATGGGGCGCTATGGTTTAGCCCAATATTATAGCGTTTTCATGATTCTTTCATTCTGCGCGCGTCATCCGGCCTCCACAACCGATTCCGGCGGGATAGCGTCGAGCTGATAGCCATAGCCGTAAAGCGGTGTCAGGCAATAACCGTGCTCCGGACGCAGCTGCAATTTGGTCCGCACGCGCGATGCATGGGTATCGACGGTGCGCGACCTTACGTCGCGGCGGCGTGTCCAGACAGTTTCAAGAATATGCGCGCGCGATACCGGCCGCGACAGGTTGCTAAAAAGCAGCAATGCAAAGCGGAATTCTTTCGGCGTTAGGGCAACGGTTTGATTGCGAAACGTGACGGCAAACTGCGCGGCGTCGAATGCATAGCCGCCGATCGTGTCGCGCCGCCGGTTGGGCGGCCGCCGCAAGCTGGCGCGCCGCAGCAGCGCATCTACCCGGGCCAGCATTTCAGGGCCGCGCACCGGCTTGGCCAGGCAGTCGTCGGCGCCCGCGTGCAGCGCGGCGACGATCTGGCTCTCGCGTGGGTCCGATAACAGTACGATCACCGGCAAGCCGGGCAGGATGGAGCGGGCGCGGGGGATCGCGTCTTCGGCGGAACGGTCACCGGCCCAGGCTTCCGTGATGAGCAGGTCGAAGAATTCGTCGGCAGCCTGATCCAGGAACGGTGCGCTGGCGGTGAAGTGCTGACACATATGGCCGCCCGCAAAAATCAGCCGGCCGACCAGGGTGGCGTGCCGTAGATCCGGCTCGATAAGGGCGATTCGCATGGCGCGCTGTCAGCGTGGCAATGACAGGAGGCTAGGTTTCTCCGTAAGGCTTACAGCTTGCCTAACATCACCCCGACCCCCTAAACTCAACCGCTATGCGGAAAGCGCCGTGCTGAACCTCTATAGTTAATGAGAAGAAAATGCTAGCTGTCTTGACCCCGGGCGCCCATGAGACAAGTCTGAATCTATTTGAGGTCCCCTGCTGATGGGGTGGCCCGGAATCCTGGTGCTGGGTGTGGTGATCGGTCTGGCGGGCTGGTGGCTGCATCCGCTGCGCCGTTCGAGCCGCGCTCCGTGGTGGGCGGCGTTACTTGCCGGCGTGCTGGGCGCGGCGCTCGCGCGCATGGCCGGCAATGTGGTTGGTCTCTTTCATGATGGCGATACGCTCGAATGGCCGGTATGCACCGGTGTCGCGTTGATCGCCGTTGCCGTGACGGTCGGCTTGCTTTCCCGTCGATGAATACTTGCAGGTGACTCCGATGAATGCCCGACTTCCCGAAACCTCCTCCATCCCCGAACGGCTCGCGACATTGCGCAATGCAATGGCGCGCGAAGGTGTGGCCGCTTATCTGGTGCCGTCGTCCGATCCGCACCTGTCCGAATATCTACCTGGGCGCTGGCAAGGCCGGCAGTGGCTGTCGGGTTTCACCGGCTCGGCCGGCACGCTGGTCGTGACCGCCGATTTCGCCGGCGTATGGACCGATAGCCGCTATTGGGAGCAAGCCAACGCGCAACTGGCCGGCACCGGCGTCCAATTGATGAAGATGACCGGCGGCCAGCAGACCGCGCCGCATTGCGAGTGGCTCGCACAGAACGTCGCGGCTGGCGGCACGGTCGGTGTGGACGGCGCGGTGCTCGGCGTGGCGGCGGCGCGTGCCTTGGGCCAGGCGCTCAGCGCGCGCGGCGTGAAGTTGCGCACCGATGTCGATCTGTTCGACGCGATCTGGCCGCAGCGCCCGTCGCTGCCTGCCGCCGCCGTGTTTGAGCATGCCGCGCCGCACGCAAGCGTCGCCCGTTCGGAAAAGCTCGCGCAGATTCGCCGCGCGATGGCGGAGAAGGACGCGCAGTGGCACTTCATTTCCACGCTGGACGACCTGGCGTGGCTGTTGAATCTGCGCGGCGCCGATGTCAGCTACAACCCGGTGTTCGTGGCGCACGCGCTGATCGGTCCGCAAAGCGCGTCGCTTTTCGTCGCCGACGGCAAGGTGCCTCGAGAGCTGGCCGAGGCGCTCGCGCGTGACGGCATCAGCGTCGAGCCGTATGCGAAGGCTGCCGACGCGCTAGCCGCGCTGCCGGCCGGCAGCACGCTGCTGATCGACCCGCGCCGCATTACCTATGGCTCGCTGCAGTTGGTGCCGGCCACGGTGAAGGTGGTGGAAGCGGTCAATCCGTCCACCTTCTTCAAGTCGCGCAAGACCGAGGCGGAAGCGGAGCACGTGCGCGAGACGATGGAGCAGGACGGCGCGGCGCTCGCCGAATTCTTCGCGTGGTTCGAAGGCGCATTGGGCCGCGAAACGATCACCGAACTGACGATCGACCAGCGTCTGACGGCAGCCCGCGCGCGCCGTCCGGGCTTTGTATCGCTGAGCTTCGCGACGATCGCGGGCTTCAACGCGAACGGCGCGATGCCGCACTACCGCGCAACCGAAGAATCGCATGCGGTGATCGAGGGCAATGGTCTGTTGCTGATCGATTCGGGCGCGCAATATCTGAGCGGCACGACCGACATCACGCGGGTCGTGCCGATCGGCACCATCAGCGACGCGCAGCGGCGCGATTTCACGATCGTGCTGAAAGGCACCATGGCGCTGTCGCGCGCGAAATTCCCGCGCGGCATTCGTTCGCCGATGCTCGACGCGATTGCCCGCGCGCCGATCTGGGAGGCCGGCGCCGATTACGGTCATGGCACCGGTCACGGCGTGGGCTATTTCCTGAACGTGCACGAAGGTCCGCAGGTGATTTCGCACTACGCGCCGGCCGAACCATGGACGGCGATGGAAGAGGGCATGATCACCTCGGTCGAGCCGGGTATTTACCGGCCGGGCAAGTGGGGCGTGCGGATCGAGAATCTGGTGCTGAACGTGCCGGCGGAGAAAACCGAGTTCGGCGATTTCCTCAAGTTTGAAACGCTGACGCTGTGCCCGATCGACACGCGCTGCCTTGATCTGTCGCTGTTGCGTGAGGACGAGCGTGCATGGCTCAACGGGTATCACGAAATGGTGCGCGCGCGCCTGTCGCCGCATGTGTCGGGCGAAGCGAAGGCGTGGCTCGAACTGCGTACCCAGGCCATCTGAGTTTGTCGCCACGACCCCAGGGAGAGTGCGTGCATGGCCATCAAGGCAGTGGTGTTCGATTTCGGCGGTGTGCTGATCGACTGGAGTCCCGAGTATCTCTATCGTCAGTTGATTCCTGACGACACAGAACGCCGCTGGTTTCTGACCCATGTCTGTTCGATGGATTGGGTGATCCGTCAGGACGGCGGTCAGCCAATCGTCGAGGCAACCGAGGAACTTGTCGCCCGGTTTCCCGATCACGCGCCGCTGATCCGCTCGTTCTACGAGCGCTGGCACGAGATGGTGGCCGGCGTGCTGGAAGAGGGTGTGGCGATCATGGAAAAGCTCGAGGCGGCTGACGTGCCGCTCTTCGGGCTGACCAACTGGTCGGCGGAGACGTTTCCGTATGCATGGGAGCATTACCCCGTGCTGCGGCGGTTCCGCGACATCGTCGTGTCAGGCAGGGTGAAGCTGGTGAAGCCCGATCCGGCGATTTTCGCGCTCATGCATCAGCGGATCGAGGCGCAACTGCCTGGCGTTCAGCCAGGCGAACTCGTCTTCATCGACGACAATCTGAAAAACGCCGAAGCCGCGACGGCCTTGGGCTGGCACGGCGTGCATCATACGAGCGCGGCGCAAACCGAGGCGCGCCTGCGTGGCTTGGGCTTGCGGGTTTAAGCCTACTGCCCGAGCAGATTCTTCAACGCGTTACCCAAGCCTTTCACCGTTTCGCCGGTGCCCTTAGCCACGCCTTCGACGCTCACGCCCAGCGATTTCGCAAACCCGGCGCCGAGGCGCTTCATCAGACTCTCCCGGACCGAAAACTTCGGGTCGCGCAGGTTGCCATCGAGCTCGAAATGCAGCGTGATATCGCCGTTGCGCGTCTTGAGCGCCGCAATCGCCGCCTTGGTCGGAATCGACATGAAGGTGTCCAGCGGATTGTCACTGTCGGCGAGTTGCAGATGGTGGATCGTCACCGTGCCGGGCGCGTGCAACTGATAGTTGCGCACCGTCGACTCCACAGTCAGGTCGACCGTGCCGCCGCTCACCTGCGCCTTCCCGCCGGCCTTCTTCAGCAAATACGGATCGAGCATCACGACGTCGATGCCGCTTAGCTTGCTGGTGGTCTGCGAATCCTTGCTGGCGATCTTGATCCAGCCGTTAAACGAGACCGTGCCGGTATGCGCCGGGCCTTTGATCGAGCCAGTGAGATCGACGGCGGTCGGTTCGCTGAGCGCGGGCAGATGCAGATGATCGACCGTCGCATTGGCGTTGCTGACCGTCACCTTGAATGCCGGTGGCCCAACGGTCATATCGTAGAAATGGAAGTTGCCCTGCTCGAAGGCGATGTGGTCGATCAGCTTTTCGCGCGGGGTGGAGGGGGCGCCGCCGGCTTCTTGATCGGACTGGTTCACCGATTCCCGCAGATTCGGCATCAGGCGGATTGCTCCGTCTTTGGTGCGCAATACGGCGATATCGAAGCCGCGCACCACCACACTGCGGATATGGACGCGCCGCGCGAGCAGATCGCGGATGTCGGGCGTGAGCGTGATTTCGTCGGCGCGTAAAGGATCGCCAGCGGGCCAGCCGGGTGGCGGCTTGAGCAGAACGTTGGTCAGATGGACCGAGGTGAGGCCGACGTGGATACTCCCGGCGCTCCCTAACGGCCCGAGCGCTGCAATGACGCGTTCTTTGACTTCGCGCTGCGCGAACTGCAACGCAGCGACTGCGACGACGATCAGCACCAGCAGCACGCCACCGATGGCGATGGCCCAGCGCTTGCCCTTCGACATCGCCATGCTTGCCTCCTCGTCGCCGCGCCGGGCGCGGTAGCTGTGATCGGCCTGATTGCGCGCCGGTTCGGCGCACGGTTATTCGATGCGTCTGATCCGGCGGAGTTGACGCATCCGGTCGGACGACTTGTATCACCGCGTGATCAGCAATGCGTGTGCCGTGCGCGGCTTGTCTGGCAAACGCAAGGCGTTGCCGGTGCCTCGATGGGCAATTGACCGGCAGGTGAGGCAAAACGGCCCGCTCACCCACCCGCGAGCGGGCCGCCAGGTTCGCGATTTATCGCGCGATCGGCTTGTAACGCAAGCGCTTCGGACGTGCAGCTTCTTCACCGAGGCGTGCGCGCTTGTCCGCTTCGTATTCCTGGTAATTGCCGTCGAAGAACGTGATTTGCGAATCGCCTTCGAATGCCAGGATATGCGTCGCGATCCGGTCGAGGAACCAGCGATCGTGCGAGATCACCATCACCGAGCCGGCGAACTCGAGCAACGCGTCTTCCAGCGCGCGCAGCGTTTCGACGTCCAGGTCGTTCGACGGTTCGTCCAGCAGCAGGACGTTGCCGCCCGCGATCAGTGTTTTCGCCAGGTGCAGCCGGCCGCGCTCGCCGCCCGACAGATTGCCGACGGTCTTCTGCTGATCGCCGCCCTTGAAGTTGAAGCGGCCGATGTACGCACGCGAAGGCGTCTCATACTTGCCGACCGTCAGCACGTCCGCGCCGCCGGAGATTTCTTCGAACACGGTCTTGGAGCCGTCCAATGCATCGCGGCTTTGGTCCACGTATGCGAGCTTGACCGTTGGGCCTTGCACGATCTCGCCCGAATCCGGCTGTTCGCGGCCGGTGAGCATGCGGAACAATGTCGACTTACCGGCGCCGTTCGGGCCGATGATGCCGACAATCGCGCCCGGCGGAACCTTGAAGCTGACGTTGTCGAGCAGCAGACGGTCGCCGTACGACTTGCTGACGTTCTTGAACTCGATCACTTCGTTACCCAGGCGGTCGCCGACCGGAATGAAAATTTCCTGGGTTTCGTTGCGTTTCTGGTAGTCCTGGCTGTTCAGTTCCTCGAAGCGGGCAATCCGCGCCTTCGACTTCGCCTGACGGCCCTTCGGGTTCTGGCGCACCCACTCCAGTTCCTTCTTGATCGCCTTCTGACGCGCCGATTCCGACGACTCTTCCTGCTTCAGGCGCTCTTCCTTCTGATCGAGCCAGCTGCTGTAGTTGCCCTTCCACGGAATGCCGTGGCCGCGGTCGAGTTCGAGAATCCACTCAGCGGCGTTATCGAGGAAGTAGCGATCGTGGGTGACGGCGACGACCGTGCCCGGGAAGCGTGTCAGGAACTGTTCGAGCCAGTCGACCGATTCCGCGTCCAGGTGGTTGGTCGGTTCGTCGAGCAGCAGCATGTCCGGTTTTTCGAGCAGCAGCTTGCACAGCGCGACGCGGCGCTTTTCGCCGCCCGACAGGTGTTCTATCTTCGCGTCCCATGGCGGCAGGCGCAGCGCGTCGGCGGCGATTTCGATCTGTTGTTCCGCGCTGCCGTCGGTGGTGGCGAGAATCGCTTCGTACTTGGCTTGCTCGGCGGCGAGCGCGTCGAAGTCGGCGTCCGGCTCCGCATAAGCCGCGTAGATTTCGTCGAGCTTCTTTTGCGCGCCGAAGACGTCGCCGAGACCTTCCTCGACCGCTTCACGCACGGTTTTGTTCGGATCGAGTTGCGGTTCCTGCGGCAGATAGCCGATGTTCAGGTTCGGCATCGGCGTGGCTTCGCCTTCAATGTCCTTGTCCACACCCGCCATGATGCGGATCAGCGTCGACTTGCCCGAGCCGTTCAGGCCGAGCAGACCGATTTTCGCGCCGGGGAAAAACGACAGCGAGATGTCTTTCAGGATTTGACGCTTGGGCGGCACGATTTTGCCGACCCGGTTCATGGTGAAGACGTATTGGGCCATTTGCTTGCAATAGACGTTGACGCCGCCGGCCGCGTAAGGGCGGGCGGTCGTGGGTGGATGGGTAATCGGTGTTGTAGCCGGGCAGTGTGCCCGGCGCCGGCCAGCGGGGCGTCGAACTTCGGGTCTAACTTCGCGACGCCGCGCGGGCGGGTGGTTCAGGTGGCATTGTACTTCGGGGTGAGGGTGCGGCGGCAGAGGGCGGCTCGCAGCGGCCTCAGTTTACGCGCCGCCCTGTCGACGGATCGAAGAAGTGCAGATGCCGTGCGGGCAGCGCCACTTGCAGCGCTTCGCCGGCGGCGGGCCGGTGCGTGTGCGGCAAGCGCACCGTCACGTCGTGCTTGCCCCAACGGCCGTGCGCGAGGTTGTCCGCGCCGAGCAGCTCGCAGGAGTCGACGGTGAGCGTAGCGTGCGCGGCGTCGGCTTGTCCCGGCGTCATGTGTTCGGGACGGATTCCCAGCCTCCATTCGCGGCCCCTGGCGACTTCCTGCCCGATCGATGCAACCCCTTGAAGCGGCAGCTTCGGGCCGTTGCCCGCGACTTCAAACGTCGAGCCGTCGTCCGACACGCGGCCTTCCAGCAGATTCATCCCGGGCGAGCCGATGAAATTCGCGACGAACACCGTCGCCGGCCGTTCGTAGACTTCGGTCGGCGCGCCGATCTGCTCGGCATGACCCTTGTTCATCACGATCACGCGTTGCGCCAGCGTCATCGCTTCGATCTGATCGTGGGTGACGTAGAGACTCGTGGTGGCAAGCCGCGCGTGCAGGCGCTGGATTTCGAGGCGCATCTGCACACGCAGCCGTGCGTCGAGATTCGACAGCGGTTCATCGAACAGAAACACCGCGGGTTCGCGCACGATCGCGCGACCCATGGCGACGCGTTGCCGTTGGCCGCCCGACAATTCGCGCGGTTTGCGCGTAAGTAACGCCTCGAGTTCCAGAATCTGCGCGGCAGCGCCCACGCGCTTCGCAATCTGCGCACGATCGACACCCGCGATCTTCAGCGCATAGCCCATGTTCTCGGCCACGCTCATATGCGGATACAGCGCGTAGTTCTGGAACACCATCGCGATGTTGCGATCCTTCGGTTCCAGTTGATTGACCACTTTGCCGGCGATCGAGATGGTGCCTTCGGAAATGCCTTCGAGGCCGGCCACCATCCGTAGCAAGGTCGATTTGCCGCAGCCCGACGGGCCGACCATCACCACGAACTCACCGTCCGCGACGTCCACGTCGATACCGTGCAGCACGAACTGTTTGCTGTCGTAGGTTTTTTTAACGCCTTGCAGAGTCAGTGCAGCCATGCTGTTTTAACCTTTTCGTTGCTTGCCGTGCATTTGTGATGTCCCGCGCGGTGTTCGTGATTCCCCGTCCCGCGCCAAAGCTCGCCTCGTTGCGCGAGCGCGTTACTTCTCCGCGTCCACCAGCCCGCGCACGAACCAGCGCTGCATCGTCAGTACGACCGCGAGCGGCGGCAGCATGGCGAGCAGGGTCGCGGTCATCACGAGGTGCCATTCGGTCGCGGTGTCGCCTGAAGCGATCATGCTTTTGATGCCGACCACTGCGGTGGTCAGCGATTGCTGGCTCGTAATCAGGATCGGCCACAGGTACTGATTCCACCCGTAAATGAAGGTGATGACGAACAGCGCCGCCATGTTGGTTTTCGACAGCGGCAGCACCACGTCCCAGAAGAAACGCAGCGCACCCGCACCGTCGATGCGCGCCGCTTCCATCAGTTCGTCGGGCAGCGTCATGAAGAACTGGCGGAACAGGAAGGTCGCGGTGGCCGATGCGATCAGCGGCAGGGTCAGGCCGCTGTATGTATTGCTCAGATGCATCGACGACACGACCTGTACGGTCGGAAAAATACGCACTTCGACTGGCAGCATCAGCGTGATGAAGATCAGCCAGAACGACAGATTGCGAAACGGAAAGCGGAAAAATACGATCGCGTACGCGGAGATCATCGAGATCGCGATCTTGCCGATCGAAATCACCAGCGCCATCACGAGGCTGTTGAACAGCATGCGGCCGAACGGCGCCGCCGCATTGCCGCTGCCATGCGACCAGACCGTCGCGATGTTCTCGAACAGATGCGTGCTCGGCACCAGCGACAGCGGCACGCTGAACACCTCATGCGCGCTCATCGTCGCCGCGCAAAACGCGACATACACGGGAAACACCACCAGCACGACGCCGAGAATCAGCACCGCATGGCAGAAGAGGTCGAAACCGCGTCGGTTCTCGATCATGAGTATTGAACCCTGCGTTCAATAAAGCGGAATTGCACGACCGTCAACGCGACGACGATCACCATCAGGATCACCGACTGCGCGCCCGAGCTGCCGATGTCGAGACCCTGGAAGCCTTCGGCGAAAATCTTGTAGATCAGCGTGCGGGTGGACTGCGCCGGGCCACCGCCGGTGGCGGCGTCGATCACCGGGAAAGTGTCGAAAAATGCGTAGGTGATGTTGATCACCAGCAGAAAAAAGCTGGTCGGCGAAAGCAGTGGCAGCGCGATGCCGAAGAACCGCCGCACCGGACCGGCGCCGTCGATGGCCGCCGCTTCGATCAGCGAACGCGGGATAGCCTGCAAGCCGGCATAGAAGAACAGAAAGTTATAGCTGACCTGTTTCCACACGGATGCCAGCACCACCAGAAACATCGCCTGGCCCGCGTTCAATGCGTGATTCCACACAATGCCGTACTTCGCGAGTGCGTAGGTCACGAGGCCGATGCTCGGGTTGAACAGGAACGACCACAACACGGCCGCGATCGCGGGTGCGACCGCATACGGCCAGATCAGCAGCGTTTGATAAGCCTTGGCGCCACGCGTCACGCGATCTGCGCACACGGCGAGCAGCAGCGAGATGACCAGCCCCGAAACCGTGACGAGCGCGCAGAAAATCAGCGTCGTATAGAACGACGACAGATAAAGCGGATCGGCGAATAACTGCTTGAAATTGGCGAGGCCGACAAATTCGGTCGAGGTGCCGAACGCGTCCTGGCTCTGGGTGGATTGCCACAGCGCTTCGCCCGCCGGCCACAGAAAGAACAGCAGCGTGATCAGAAGTTGCGGTGCAACCAGCAGGTAGGGCAGGACGCTGGTGCCGAAGCGTGAGCGCTTTTCCATCGAGGGTTTCCTGAGTTCTACTATCGCGAGGGTTTCGGTGCGAGTGCACCGAAACCCCGCCGGCTAGTACAGCAAATCTTAGTTGCCGGCTTTCTCGAAGCGGCGCAGCAACTCGTCACCACGCGCTACCGACGAATCGAGCGCCTGTTGCGGCGTCTTCTTCCCCGCCCATACCTGTTCGAGTTCTTCATCGATCACGGTGCGGATCTGCGGCATGTTGCCCAGACGCAAGCCCTTCGTGTACGGCAGCGGCGGCTTGTTGAGCATCTGCTTGATCGCGGTGTCGCTGCCCGGATTCTTCTCGTAGAAGCCTTGTTGCTGCGTCAACTGGTACGCGGCGGTCGTGACCGGCAGATAGCCCGTGTCCTGATGCCACTTTGCGGCAACCGGCGCCGATGAAAGATACGCGAGGAATTTCGCCACGCCCTTGTAGACGGCCGGATCTTTACCCGACAGCACCCACAGGCTCGCTCCGCCGATGATCGCGTTCTGCGGCGCACCCTTCACGTTGGCGTCGTACGGCATCATGCCGGTGCCGAAGTTGAACTTCGCGTACTTCTTGATCGTGGCCAGCGAACCCGACGAGTTCGTGATGATCCCGCAGTCGCCGCTATAGAACTTCGACACCGGTTCGTCCTTGCGGCCGACGTACGTGAAGGTGCCTTCCTTCTGCATGTTCTGCAGGAACTGGATGTGCGCGACCTGCAACGGCTTGTTGAATTCCAGTTGCGCGTCGGCGCCGTCGAAACCGTTGTTCTTCGATGCGAACGGCACGCCATGCCAGGCGCTGTAGTTTTCGAGTTGAATCCAGCTCTGCCAGCCCGACGAATAGCCGCACGACATGCCGGACGCCTTCAGCTTCTGCGCGTCCACCTGCAATTCGGCCCAGGTTTTCGGCGGCTGATTCGGATCGAGCCCGGCCTTCTTGAAGGCGTCCTTGTTGTAGTACAGCACCGGCGTCGAGCTATTGAACGGCATTGAGATCAGTTCGCCGGTTTTAGCGTCGCTGTAGTAGCTGGCAATGGTCGGCACGAAGGCCTTTTCGTCGAGCGGCACGCCGGCTTGCTTGAACACTTCCGAGACCGGGATGACGGCTTTTTTCGCCTGCATCATGGTCGCCGTGCCGACTTCGTAGACCTGCAGGATGGCCGGCGCGTTGCCGCTGCGATAAGCGGCGATGCCGGCGGCGAGGGTCTGGTCATAAGTACCCTTGAACACCGGCACGATCTTGTAGTCGCTTTGCGACGCATTGAACGCGTTGGCAATGTCGTTCAGACGTTCTCCGAGGGCGGCTTCCATGCCGTGCCAGAACTGGATTTCAGTCGCGGCGTGGGCTGCCTGGCTGATGCCGAGGCTCAGAACGGCGGCAACGGAAAGCGAACGGAATAGCGGCTTGCAACTCATCGATTTGTCTCCAGGTCGGAACGGGCGCGAATGCGAATCGCGCGATTCTATTTGTGTTCGATGACAGTCTGGCGTCGATTGCCGGACGACGGTCCGCTTTTGACAGGGGCCGGTTGCCGCAATTTACACCGGCTGTCACGAAACTGAAATAGTGGGCGTTTGACGTGGCGCCTGTGTGCGCTGCAACTGACGCAACTGACACAGCGGTCGCGCAGTAAAACAAAAAGCCCGCTTTTGAGCGGGCTTTCCGATGGAGGTAACAGACTGCGGTGCGTGATGTTCGTCTGGCGCTCTGCCGATTAACGGCACACGCCGACGAGCCGGAACCTCAAACGTTGAACAGGAAGTTCATCACGTCGCCGTCGTGCACGACGTATTCCTTGCCTTCCGCGCGCATTTTGCCGGCTTCCTTCGCACCTTGCTCACCCTTGTAGGTGATGAAGTCGTTGAAGGCAATCGTCTGCGCGCGAATGAAGCCGCGCTCGAAGTCGGTATGGATCGCGCCCGCGGCCTGCGGTGCGGTGTCGCCGATATGAATCGTCCACGCGCGCACTTCCTTCACGCCGGCCGTGAAGTAGGTTTGCAGGCCCAGCAGCTTGAAACCTGCACGAATCACGCGGTTCAGGCCCGGCTCTTCCATGCCCATGTCGGCGAGGAACACTTCCATGTCCGCTTCCTCGAGGTCGGCAATTTCCGCTTCGATCGCCGCGCACACGGCAACCACCGGTGCGCCTTCGGCGGCCGCGAACTTCGTGACTGCGTCGAGATGCGGGTTGTTCTCGAAACCGTCGTCCTTCACGTTGGCGACGTACATGGTCGGCTTGGCGGTGATCAGGCAGAACGGCTTGAGCGTGGCCTTTTCTTCATCCGACAGGTCGAGGGCGCGGACCGGCTTGGCCTGGTCGAGTTGCGCGCGCACCTTTTCCAGCACCGCGGCGTTCTTGGCGGCTTCCTTGTCGTTACCCGACTTGGCGGCCTTCGAGTAGCGCGTCAATGCCTTCTCGACGGTGGCGAGGTCGGCGAGCGCCAGTTCGGTGTTGATCACTTCGATATCCGACAGCGGATCGACCTTGTTCGCGACGTGGATCACGTTTTCGTCTTCGAAGCAGCGCACAACGTGCGTGATCGCGTCGGTTTCGCGGATGTTCGCGAGGAACTGGTTGCCCAGACCTTCGCCCTTGCTTGCACCGGCCACGAGGCCGGCGATGTCGACGAATTCCACGACCGCCGGGAGGATGCGCTCCGGCTTGACGATTTCGGCGAGGGCCTTCAGACGCGCGTCCGGCACTTCGACGATGCCGACGTTCGGCTCGATCGTGCAGAACGGGTAGTTTTCGGCGGCAATGCCCGCCTTGGTCAGCGCGTTGAACAGGGTGGACTTGCCGACGTTAGGCAGGCCGACGATGCCGCATTTGAGGCTCATGGAAATCCTTCAGTGAATCAGTAAGTTGCGTGATGCGCTCGACGCTGTGTGCAGGATTCGAAAAGCCTTCGCGTTTGGCGTGGCGGAGGAAAGCGCAGCGGAGCGGGACAAGACACCAGATCGGGGCGTAGCCTCGACGATTCTGGGCGAGTTTTGTCACGGAAAGCGCAATTGTAACCCGTTCGGATCGGGTTCTTGATCTGCCTGCGGTAAAGCCGCGGGCTCGATCCGTCCCTCGCAACCCCCGCAGCTATAATGCGCGGATGAACGCACACCACCAGACCTTTGATGCCGCCGTGATCGGCGGCGGGCTCGTCGGCAAGACCGCCGCATTGGCGCTGACGCAAGGCGGACTGCGCGTGGCGCTGCTCGCGCAACCCTGCGCCGCGCTGCCGCCGGGCGCGACCTTCGACTCGCGGGTGTACGCGCTGTCCTCGAGTTCGCAGGCTCTGCTGGAGCGGCTGCGGGTCTGGCAGGCGCTCGATCTGACCAAGCTCGGCCCCGTCTATGACATGCGCGTCTACGGGGACGCGCATGCCGAACTTCATTTCTCCGCGTTCCAGGCCTCTGTGCCGCAACTGGCGTGGATCGTCGAGTCGTCGGTGATCGAACGCGCGCTCGATGCCGCGTTGCGGTTCCAGCCGAATCTCAGCTGGATCGACACGCGCGCCCAGGCGCTCGACTTCACCGCCGACAGTGCGAGCGTCGGTCTTGCCAATGGCAACGTGCTCGAGGCCGATCTCGTGGTCGGCGCAGACGGCGCGCATTCATGGGTGCGCGCGCAGATCGGCTCGAAGATGAACCGGCGCGACTATAAGCAAACCGGCGTGGTCGCGAATTTCAAGGCTGAAAAACCGCACGGCGAGACCGCTTACCAGTGGTTCAAGGACGGCGAGATCATCGCGCTGCTGCCGATGCCGGAAGGCCACGTGTCGCTGGTCTGGTCGGCGCGCACCGAGCACGCCGAACAACTGCTCGCGCTTGATCCGGCGCAACTCGCGGCCGAAGTCGAGCGCGTGACCGGGGGGCAGTTTGGCGCCCTGGAATGCGTGACGCCAGCGCAGGGCTTCCCGCTCGCACTGCAAACCGTTGACAAACTCGTGGCGCCGCGCGTCGCGCTGGTCGGCGATGCCGCGCATCTGATTCACCCGTTGGCGGGGCAGGGCATGAACCTTGGTTTGCGCGATGTCGCGGCGCTCGCCGAGACGGTCGCCGGCAAGGAAGCCTTCCGGGATCTCGGCGACATGGTGCTGCTGCGCCGCTACGAGCGCGCCCGCCGCGAAGATATTCGCGCGCTGATGATCGCCACCGACGGCCTGCAAAAGCTCTTCTCGGCGCCCGGCCCGTTTGCCAAGGTATTGCGTAATACCGGCATGGCGTTTGTCGGCGCGCAGCCGTTCATCAAGCGCTGGCTGGTGTCGGCCGCGCTCGGATAAAACGCCCGGGCCGGCATGCCCGACCGGCGGGACGGGTATCATGAACGCATGGGCGCCATTCCGGTCAGACGGGATACGTCCCCAAAACGCGCATCGCGCGATTGAACTCCAGGAATTCAGCATGAAAAAATCCTTCCGCATCGCGGCCGCCGCGCTCGTGATCGCCGCCGTCACAATGGGCTGCTCCGCGCAGGCCGATCAAGCCACCGACAAGCTCAAGGCCACGCTGCAAACGCGTCTGGCCGACGTGACGATCAAGAGCGTGACGAAGTCGCCGATTGCCGGGCTGTATGAAGTGAATCTCGGCACGCAGATCATCTATAGCGATGCGAATGGCGACTACCTCATGCTCGGCGATATGGTCGACGCGAAAACGCGCAAGAATCTGACCGAAGCGCGTCTGGCGGAAACCAACCGCATCGATTTCGCGAGCCTGCCGTTCGGCAACGCGGTGAAGGTCGTGAAGGGCAACGGCGCACGCAAGATCGCGGTGTTCTCGGATCCGAACTGCCCGTACTGCAAGCAGCTCGAGACCTCGCTCAAGTCGCTCGACAACGTCACGGTCTACACCTTCCTGTACCCGGTGCTGTCGCCGGATTCGACCGCCAAGTCGAAGTCGATCTGGTGCTCGACCGACCGCGCGAAGGCGTGGGAGTCGTGGATGCAGGATCATCAGGCGCCTACCGCTGCCGGCACCTGTGACACGGCTGCACTCGACAAGAACCTGGCGCTCGGCCACGCGATGGGCGTCGACGGCACGCCGACCGTGTTTCTCGCCGACGGCCGCCGCCTGCCAGGCGCCGTCTCGGCAGACCGGCTGGACAAGGAAATGTCCGCCGTGCACTGAGCACGCATCACAAGTCGAAGAAAGGAGGCGCGCAGTGCGCCTCCTTTCACATCGAGCTCCGAACCTTCCTGCCAGAACAATCTCCTAATCGCCGCCGATGAAGCCGATCCGCTACACCATCGTTCCCCGCCAACCCGCCGCCCATCTGTTCGAAGTCACCGTGACCGTCGCCGATCCCGATCCGGCCGGTCAGCGTTTCATGCTGCCGGTTTGGATTCCGGGCAGCTACATGGTGCGCGAATTTGCCCGCAACATCGTCACGCTGCGCGGCACCAATGAGGCCGGGCGGAAGGTGCGCGTCGAGAAAACGGACAAGCACACGTGGCAGGCCGCACCGGTGAAAGGCGCGCTGACGCTGCGCTACGAGGTGTATGCATGGGATATGTCGGTGCGCGCCGCGCATCTCGACGACACGACCGGCTTTTTCAATGGCACAAGCGTGTTCCTCGCGCCGCTCGGTCATGAAGAGGCGCAGTGCGTGGTCGATATCCAGAGGCCGGACGGCGCCGTGTATCGCAACTGGCGGGTCGCGACCGCGTTGCCGGAAGCGCGCGGCACGAAACGCTACGGCTTCGGCGAATATCGCGCGCAGAACTACGATGAACTGATCGATCACCCGGTCACGTTGGGCGAGTTCGCGCTGGAGACCTTCAAGGCGCACGGCGTACCGCACGATATCGTGATCGCGGGGCGCGTGGTCGGGCTCGATATGGCGCGTTTGTCAGCCGACCTGAAACGTATTTGCGAAGCGCAAATCGCGTTGTTCGAGCCGAAGTCGAAGAAGGCGCCGGTGGATCGCTACGTGTTCATGACCCAGGCGGTCACCGACGGTTATGGCGGACTGGAGCATCGTGCTTCGACCGCATTGATCTGCAATCGCAGCGATCTGCCCGTGCAAGGCCGCGAGGCGCCGACTGAGGGCTACCGGACCTATCTCGGCCTGTGCAGCCACGAATACTTCCACACCTGGAATGTGAAGCGCATCAAGCCGGCTGTGTTCGCGCCGTACGACCTGAGCGTCGAAAACTACACGCCGCTGCTGTGGCTGTTCGAAGGCTTCACCTCTTACTACGACGACCTGATCCTCGTGCGCAGCGGCCTGATCTCGCAAGACGACTATTTCGGCCTGCTCGGCAAGGTGATTGGCGGCGTGCTGCGCGGCAGTGGCCGTCTGAAGCAGTCGGTAGCCGAAAGCTCGTTCGACGCCTGGGTCAAATACTACCGGCAGGACGAAAATGCAGCGAATGCGATCGTCAGCTATTACACGAAGGGCTCGCTTGTCGCGCTCGCCTTCGATTTGACGATTCGCGCGCAGACCAATAACCGCAAGTCGCTCGACGACGTGATGCGTCTGCTGTGGCAGCGGTTCGGGCGCGACTTCTATCGCGGCAAGCCCGTTGGCGTGGAGGAAAGTGAGGTCGAGGCGATTTTCGCCGAAGCGACCGGCGTGCAATTGGGTGAATTGTTCGCCGATGCCGTGTACGGCACGCGCGATCTGCCGCTCGACACGCTGCTCGAACCGTTTGGCGTCACGCTTGCGCCGGATCTGGAAAAGAACGGCAAGCCGTCGCTCGGCGCACGCGTGCGCGGTGGCGCGGATTGCACATTGGCAGTGGTTCACGAAGGTAGCGCGGCGCAAAAAGCCGGTCTGTCCGCAGGCGACGTGCTGATCGCGCTCGACGGTCTGCGCGTAACCGGCTCGAATCTTGATTCACTGCTGTCGCGCTATCTGCCGGGCGCAAAAGTCGAAGTCCACGCCTTCCGCCGGGACGAGTTGCGTACCGCGCAAGTCAAGCTGGACGGCCCTGAGGTGTCGCGCTACAAGCTGACGGCGAGCGACAAGCGGCCTGCCGCGCGCAAGGCGCGGGAGCGCTGGCTAGCAAGCTGATCGTAATCCGTAGCAGCGTTAATCGCTGTTTCAAAGCGGGGGATTGTTCTACCAGTGCAACAATCCTTCGCTGCCACACGGCTTTTTCCCGGGTCGGTAAAAAAACACAATGGCTCCACTCGCGCAACATTGCGCGCCCCTACTGGAGTCAACCATGACCACGATCCTGCAAATCAACTCGGCAGCACGCTCGCAAGGCGCGAACTCAACCCTGCTCGTGAACGAGCTGACCGCAAAGCTGCAACAATCGAATCCGGGCGCGCAAGTCGTCGTCCGTAACCTGCAAGCTGAACCGCTGCCCCATCTGGACGACGCCGTGCTCGGCGCGTTCTTCACGCCGGCCGACCAGCGCACGCCGGAACAAGTCGCGATCGCTGCACGCAGCGAAGCGCTGATCGCCGAACTGCAAGCCGCCGACATCGTCGTGATCGGCGCACCGATGTACAACTTCGGCATCTCGTCGCAACTGAAGACGTATTTCGACTTCATCGCCCGCGCCGGCATTACGTTCCAGTACACGGCGAACGGTCCCGAAGGCCTCGTGAAGGGCAAGAAGGTCTACGTGGTCTCGGCTCGCGGCGGCAAGTATCTGGGCACCCCGAACGATAGCCAAACGCCTTACCTGAAGGCTTTCCTCGGCTTCCTCGGCATGACCGACGTGAACTTCATCTACGCCGAAGGCCTGAACATGGGCCCGGACGCCGCAAGCGCAGCGCTGGCTGGCGCGCGCGAAGCGATTGCCGCTGCATAAGGTTTGAGGTTTGAGCCGCGCGGCGTGATCGCGGTGCGGTGGAATTGAAAAACGCCACGGAATGTGAATTCCGTGGCGTTTTTGTTTCTTGCCGATGCGATATTGAACCTATGCCAGCATCTGCGCTTCTTCGGGCAAGCGCCAATCGATTGGCGCGCGGCCTTGCTTCACGAGATAGTCGTTCGCTGCCGCAAAGTGCCCGCAACCGAGAAAGCCACGATGTGCCGACAGCGGCGACGGGTGCGGCGCCTCCAGCACGTAATGCGACTTGCCGCCCAGCAACGCGCGTTTGGCTTGCGCATGCGCGCCCCACAGCATGAATACGAGGCCGTCATGACGCATGGCCAATTCGTGGATCAGCGTGTCCGTGCATTTCTCCCAGCCGCGTTTTGCATGACTCGCAGCCGAATCGCGCTCGACGGTCAGCACCGTGTTCAACAGCAGCACGCCCTGTTTGGCCCAGGTGTCGAGGCAGCCATGACGTGGCGGCTCATGGCCGAGGCTGGCGGCGATTTCCTTGAAGATATTGCGCAGCGACGGCGGCGTGCGCACGTTCGGCGCTACCGAAAATGCGAGTCCGTGCGCTTGCGGCGTGCCGCGGTCTTCACCGTGATACGGGTCCTGGCCGAGAATCACGACTTTGATTTCGTCGGGACTGGTGAGCCGCAGAGCCCGGAATACATCGGCGGGGTAGACGGTTTTGCCGGCTGCGCGCTCGCCGTCGACGAAACGGCACAGTGACGGATAGGCGTCGCTTTCGATGAACGGTTTCAGGTGCGCGCGCCACGCCGGGGGCAGGGCGTCGAATTGGGCTTCGAGCGTTGGCGGCGGCGAGCCGTCGGCGCCCGGCGTTTGCTGCGGCTGCGCGGTCGCACCGGCCGGTGTGGAAGGGTCATCGCCAAACAGCGAGGCTTGCGACGAACTGGGGCGGGTACGGGAAGCGGAGGTCATGGCGGGGAAGTGTCGCAGCAAACGGGGCGTTGCTCAACCCGCCCGCAACTGATAACCGCGCTGCGCCTTGCTGATATTGTCCGGCGCGAGGCCGGCTATCTGCTTGCCGAGTTCTGCCGCAAGCGTGTGCAGTGCCGCTTCGTCGCCGGATTTCAGCTCGAGTTCGACTTCCGAAATCGGTGCGCGACGCGTCTCGCGATCGACCTCGGCGAACACGTCACCTTGATCGATCGCCGCTTCGATTTCCGAGCCGTCCAGCTCGATGTTCCACAGCGTGCGGGTGAAATTCGTGCGAAACAGTTCGATGAGTTCCGGCGCGGCCTGACGCAAAGCGTCGGCGGCGGAGGGTTCGTCGCATTCGCGCAGCAACGCGTCGATCTCCAGTTTTTCGCCGGCCACCGGCATTTCCCACTCGTGGCGGCTGTGCAACCCATTGCTGGCCTTGCCCACCGTCTTGAAGGTTTGTAGCCAGCCGTCCGGCGTCTGGCGCAAACGCAATGCGCTTTTCGAGCCTGCCAGCGTCAACTGCGGCGTGTCGAAGTAAATATTCACCAACTTGACCGGCCGGCCCGCCGCACCGGCGCGCGCGACGAACCACTGCGTCGCCGCGTGCACCTGCGTGGGCGGCAGCGTCAGCTTGATTTCACGTTCCATGCCCATGACCTGCTCCGCTACGTAGCCTGCGTGTTGAAGCCGCGCTTAGAAAAACATCCGCGCAAGTTCCACGCCCGGCTCTTCCGCGCGCATGAACGCCTCGCCGACGAGGAACGTATGCACATCCATTGCCCGCAGACGGTCGACGTCGACGCGCGACAGAATGCCCGACTCCGTGACCACGATGCGGTCGTCCGGAATCGATTCGAGCATGCCGATGGTCGTTTCGATCGACGTCTCGAAGGTGCGCAGATTGCGGTTGTTGATGCCGATCAGCGGCGTCTTCAACTTAAGCGATTCCATCAGTTCATTGTGGTCATGCACTTCGACCAGCACTGCGAGGCCCAGCGAATGCGCGAGCGCCTCGAGATCCTGCATCTCCGAGGTTTCAAGCGCCGCGGCAATCAGCAGAATCGCGTCCGCACCCATCGCGCGGGCTTCGACGATCTGGTACGGATCGACGATGAAGTCTTTGCGCAGCACCGGCAGATTGCAGGCGGCGCGGGCTTCTTCCAGGTATGCCACGCTGCCTTGGAAGAACTGCACGTCGGTGAGCACGGACAGGCAGGCCGCACCGTGCTTTTCATACGAACGGGCGATCTCGGCCGGCACGAAGTGTTCGCGCAGCACGCCTTTGGACGGGCTCGCTTTCTTCACTTCGGAAATGACCGCGGCGAGGCCTGCCGCATGCTTCGCGCGCAATGCGCCGACGAAATCGCGGCTGTCGCGCGACGACGCTTCGAGGCGTAGTTCTTCGAGCGGCGCGCTCTGTTCAGCCGCGCGGACTTCTTCGCGTTTGACCGCGATGATGCGGTCGAGGATGTCGCTCATGAGTGTCTCGCTTCGTAGTTACTGCTTGAATTGCTGGGTAAAGCGGATCAGTTCGTCGACCTTGGCCCGTGCCTTGCCGCTCGCGATCGCTTCGCGCGCCAACTGGATGCCGTCCGCAATCGACGCCGCTACGTTCGCCGAATACAGCGCCGTGCCCGCGTTCAGCGTGACGATTTCACGCGCGACGCCCGGCTTGTTGTCGAGTGCTTCGAGCAGCATCAGTTTGGATTCGGCGGCGTCGGCCACTTTCAGCGTGCGGTTCGACACCATCTGCATGCCGAAGTCTTCCGGATGGATTTCATACTCGTGGACCTGGCCGTCGCGCAACTCGCCGACTTGCGTGGCCGCACCGAGCGAGACTTCGTCCATGCCGTCCATCCCGTACACCACCAGCACGTGCTTCGCGCCGAGTCGCTGCATCACGCGCACCTGAATCCCGACGAGGTCGGCATGGAACACGCCCATCAGCTGATTCGGCGCGCCGGCCGGATTGGTCAGCGGTCCGAGAATATTGAAGATGGTCCGCACGCCGAGTTCGCGGCGCACCGGCGCGATGTTCTTCATTGCCGGATGATGGTTCGGCGCGAACATGAAACCCATGCCGGTTTCCGCAATCGATGCCGCCACCTGCTCCGGTTGCAGATCGATGTTCACGCCGAGCGCTTCGAGCACGTCCGCGCTACCCGATTTGCTCGATACGCCGCGGCCACCGTGCTTCGCGACCTTGGCGCCCGCCGCAGCCGAAACGAACATGGTTGCGGTGGAAATATTGAAGGTTTGCGAGCCGTCGCCGCCGGTACCGACGATATCGACGAAGTTCGAGTTGTCCTGCACCTCGACGTGCCGGGCAAATTCACGCATCACCGTGGCGGCTGCGGTGATTTCGCCGATGGTCTCTTTTTTGACGCGCAAGCCGGTGATGATTGCCGCCGACATCACGGGCGACAGTTCGCCGCGCATGATGAGCCGCATCAGGTGCAGCATTTCGTCGTGGAAAATCTCGCGGTGCTCGATGGTCCGTTGCAGCGCTTCCTGGGGCGTAATCGACATGATTTCGTCTCTCTTCATCAAGCGGTGCGGTGGGCGGACTTCGATTGCTTCACGAAGTTTTCGAGCAATGCGTGGCCGTGTTCGGACAGGATCGATTCCGGATGGAACTGCACGCCTTCAACGGCCAGTTCCTTGTGACGCACGCCCATGATTTCGCCGTCTTCGGTCCATGCGGACACTTCAAGACAATCCGGAAGCGATTCGCGTTCGATCGCGAGCGAGTGGTAGCGCGTCACGACGAAATGCTTCGGCAAATCGGCGAACACGCCTTTGCAGTCGGTTTCGATCGTGCTCACCTTGCCGTGCATGATGGTTTGCGCGCGCACTACGCGGCCGCCGAAGGCTTCGCCGATCGCTTGATGGCCGAGGCAGACGCCCAGAATCGGCGTCTTGCCGGCGAATTCGCGCAGCACGTCGAGCGTGATGCCGGCGTGTTGCGGATTGCTCGGGCCGGGCGACAGGCAAATGCGCTCCGGGTTGAGCTTCGCAATTTCGTCCAGCGTGATTTCGTCGTTCCGATAGGTGCGCACGTCTTCGCCGAGTTCGCCGAAGTACTGCACCAGGTTGTAGGTGAACGAGTCGTAGTTGTCGATCATAAGCAGCATGGTGTGTCTCCGGTCAGAAGTCGCTATCGAGGCCGTCTTGAACCTGCTCGGCGGCGCGCAGCACGGCGCGCGCCTTGTTCTCGGTCTCTTGCCATTCGGATTCCGGCACCGAATCCGCGACTACACCCGCTGCCGCCTGCACATACAGATTGCCGTTTGCGATCACGCCGGTACGGATCGTGATGGCCAGATCCATTTCGCCGGTGAATGACAGATAGCCGACCGCACCGCCGTACAGGCCGCGTTTCACCGGTTCGAGCTCGTCGATCAATTCCATCGCGCGGACCTTCGGCGCGCCGGACAGCGTGCCGGCCGGGAAGGTGGCGCGCAGCACGTCGAAATTGGTGGTGCCGGGTTTCAGCTTGCCTTCGACGGAACTCACGATGTGCTGCACGTGCGAGTACTTTTCGATCACCATCTGGTCAGTGACGACCACCGAGCCGATCTGCGCGATGCGGCCCACGTCGTTGCGTGCGAGGTCGATCAGCATGACGTGTTCGGCGATTTCTTTCGGATCGTTCAGCAGTTCGGTGGCGAGCTCCGCGTCGCGTTCCGGCGTGTTACCGCGTGGACGGGTGCCGGCGAGCGGGCGGATCGTCACGATGCGATCTTCGCCGCGCTTTTCCTGGCGCACCAGAATTTCCGGCGACGCGCCGACCACATGAAAGTCACCGAAATTGTAGTAGTACATGTACGGCGACGGATTCAGCGAACGCAGCGCGCGATACAGCGACAGCGGATTGTCCCGGTACGGCTTGATCAGACGCTGGCCGACCTGCACTTGCATCAGCTCGCCGGCGGCGACGTATTCCTTGGCCTTGCGCACGGCGGCCAGATAATCGTCTTTCGCGAACTCGCGGTAGGTCTCGGTGCGCACGCTGGCCGAGGTGACCGGCGGCTGCACGGTCGTGCGCAAACGCTGGCGCAATTCACGCAGACGCTGTTTGGCTTTCGTGTATGCCTCGGGCTGCGTCGGGTCCGCGTACACCACCAGGTAGAGCTTGCCGGCCAGGTTGTCGATCACCGCGACTTCTTCGGTGAGCAGCAACTGGATGTCCGGCAGATTCAGATCGTCGGGCGGCGCGGAGTGGGCGAGTTTTTTCTCGATGTAGCGCACCGCGTCATAGCCGAAGTAGCCTGCCAAGCCGCCCGCGAAACGCGGCAGACCGGGGCGCTGCGCTACTTTGAAGCGTCCCTGGAATTGCTGGATGAACTCGAGCGGATCGCCCTCGTGCGTCTCGACGACTTTGCCGTCCCGCACCACTTCCGACACGCCGTTGCGGGTGCGCAGCAGCGTGC
Source organism: Paraburkholderia fungorum (assembly GCF_902833645.1). Classification (GTDB taxonomy): domain Bacteria; phylum Pseudomonadota; class Gammaproteobacteria; order Burkholderiales; family Burkholderiaceae; genus Paraburkholderia; species Paraburkholderia fungorum. The sequence goes on along the minus strand of NZ_CADFGE010000019.1, from coordinate 13,566 downwards.
GTGCCGGCAGGCCGATGAACGAATAGCGGCCAAACCGTTCGCCGCCCACCACCGATTCCAGCAGGAACGAGTTCGCGCCGTTGCGTTCGCTCTGTGCGAGCTTCAGGTACAGCGAGAGCGGCGTTTCGAGGTCGGAGAGCGCTTCGGCGATCAGCGGAATGCGGTTGAAACCCTCGTTGGCGAGGGACTGGAATTCGAGTTCGGTCATGTTCCGATCCTGTACGTACGTCAGACGGCACTATGCGTCAGACAAAGCGGGGCGTTGCGCAGCCGGTCAGGCGTCGGTGGGGTGTATTGACACGATGATACCGACCGGCGCGAGTTTCCCATCGACGCATGCAGGGGTTTCAGCGCCACAGATGTACTTTGCGGGTACACGGGAGCCAAATCAACCGATGCAGCGAAACTGAGTGATGGAAAAAACGCGTAAGCGCAGCGAAGTAAAAAACGGTTGCCGAAGACGTGCTTCAGCGTACCTCAGGCGAGGTTAGCGCGACCAGCGACGCCAGGGCCAGGCTCCCCGGTCGATGCTAATCAGACTCCGTTTTTTATTCAGAAACATGAGGATGAAGGACTTTTCAAGTCGTGGAATGGTGCGCTGCGATCGCCTTGGCGGCATCGAGCAGCGAGGCAACTATACCATCGGATTTTATTTCTTGTATAGCTCGGCCGTGGTTGTAGCCATACGGCAGCGTGAGCGTGGCCATGCCCGCCGCGCGGCCTGCCAGCGCATCGTTTTCCGAATCGCCGATCGCGACCGTGGCTTGCGGCGCGACGCCTAGCTGCGCCGCGGCGGTGAGCATCGGCAGCGGATGCGGCTTCTTTTCCGGCAGACTGTCGCCGCCGAGCACGACGCTGAAATACTGGCTGAGCCCGTATTGCTCCAGCAATTCGACCGCGAAACGGTGCGGCTTGTTGGTGACGCACGCGAGTTTGAGGCCGGCGTCGCGCATCGCGCTGAGGCCGGCTTCGACCTCGGGGTACAGTCGCGTGTGCACGCCGTTGATCTTGGCGTACTCCTCCTGATAGATCGCGAGCGCCTCGTCGAAACGGTCCTGTGCATGCTCCGTTTCGAAGCGCTCGGCCAGCACGCGGCGAATCAGATTCTCCGAACCCTTGCCGATGTAGCCAACCACTTCCTCGCGCGAGGTTTCCTCCGCGTCAAGTTGCGCAAGCATGCCGTTCAGGCCGGCGGTGAAATCGTCGGCGGTATCGATCATCGTGCCGTCCAGGTCGATGATCGCGGCTTCTAGGCGCGGGCCGGTGAAAGTCGGGGCAGGGTACGAAGTCGTCATGTGCTTGCTGTGTGCGCGATTCTGGTGACCGTTCTGGGTTCGATCAGTGCTCGATGTTGGCGAGGGCGGCGCGCATCTTGTCGATCACGGCCTTGTGATCCGGTGCGCCGAAGATAGCGGAGCCTGCCACGAACGTGTCTGCGCCGGCTGCCGCGATTTCGGCGATGTTGTCGACCTTTACGCCGCCGTCCACTTCGAGATGAATCTCGCGGCCGGTTTTCTCCTTGTAGGCGTCGATCCGCTTGCGCGCTTCGCGCAATTTGACGAGCGCCTCAGGAATGAACGATTGCCCACCGAAACCGGGATTCACCGACATGATCAGCACCAGGTCGACCTTGTCCATCACATAGTCCAGATGATTCAGCGACGTCGCCGGGTTGAAGACGAGGCCTGCCTTGCAGCCGTGGTCGCGAATCAGCGACAGCGTGCGGTCGATATGGTCCGAGCCTTCCGGGTGGAAGCTGATCAGATTCGCGCCGGCCTTGGCGAAGTCCGGCACGATCCGGTCGACCGGGCGCACCATCAGGTGCACGTCGATCGGCACGTCTACGTGCGGACGGATTGCTTCGCAGACGAGCGGGCCGATCGTCAGGTTCGGCACGTAATGATTGTCCATCACGTCGAAGTGAATCCAGTCGGCGCCGGCGGCGACAACGTTGCGGACTTCTTCGCCCAGACGGGCGAAATCGGCGGACAGAATGCTGGGGGCGATGCGAAATTGCGTCATGGCGGGGGCGGATGCAAGCGGGAAAACGTCATTTTACCGTTTTGCGCGTTGCTGAACCGGTTCGGGAGCGGTTTGAGCAGACGGCACTGGCGAGGCGCGACAAAGCTGACAAAACGTCCTAATCGCCCCTGGCCAGAGGGATTTGTCCGGTTGCGGGCGTGCCGCGCATCAAGCAGAATGCCAAACCATCAGCGCCGCTTCTCCAATGCGCCCGCAAACCATTGGCGTTCGGGGCTTCCCGCGATTTTTTTGCCCGTTTCACCAGACCGGAATCAGGATGAGCCAGTACGAATTCAGCGTCTCGGCGCAGGTGCAGTATCTGCCCGAAGAGTCGGACCCGGAGCGCCGCCAGTATGCGTTTGCATACACGCTGACTATCCGTAACAGCGGCCAGGTGCCCGCGCAATTGATTGCGCGGCATTGGGTGATCACCGACAGCGATAACAGCGTTCAGGAAGTAAAAGGCTTGGGCGTAGTCGGGCATCAGCCACTGCTCAAACCGGGCGAGCACTTCGAATATACGAGTTGGGCGGTGATCGCCACGCCCGTCGGCACCATGCGCGGCGAGTATTTCTGCGTGGCGGAAGACGGCGAGCGCTTTGACGCTCCCGTGCCCGAATTCATTTTGCGGATGCCGCGTACGTTGCATTGAACCGCCAGCGCGGCTCGCGGTCTTTAAGAGGCTTTACGGCGCGGCTTTACTGGGATTTTTGCTGCTTTTGCTGGTCATTGGTGGTGGTGCGCGCGGCCTTTTTCTTGCCGGACGACGTCCATACAACGATAAAGACGAGCAGGAAGAGCGCTAGGAGCGATTCCAGCGCGAAGATGAGCATCGGGTATTCGTCGAACAGATCAGACATGGCGGTTTCCATCAAGAACGAACATTGTATGCGTTTTGTCCGCGCTGCCGGAGCATGGCTCGGCGCGCTTTCAGTTGCGGTGATGCTGGCTTCCTGCGGTGGCGGCGGTGCAATCCGGCCTTCGGTTTCGCCGCCCACGGGTGCCGCGATCATACCCGGGCAGATCGCCGCGACGCGGCTTACGGCAGTAGCCTGGCAACAGGTGCCGGGGTGGCAGGACGATTCGCTGATCGGCGCAACGGCTGCGTTGCGGCAAAACTGCCTGAGGCTCGCACGTCAATCGAACTGGGCCCGCGCATGCGCGGCGGCCTCGCAGATCGACGATCTGGACGTGACCAGTGCGCGGGCGTTCTTCGAGGCGTATTTCACGCCGTTCCAGTTAGCCAATAACGACGGCACGCTCGATGGCCTCGTCACCGGCTACTACGAGCCGTTGCTGCGCGGTTCGCGCACGCGGCACGGCGTGTATCAGACGGCGTTGTACCGTTGGCCATCCGGCTATCGCGCGGGTGCTCCATTGCCTTCGCGTGCGCAACTCGAGCGCTCGGGCGTGCTCAACGGCAATGAACTCGTGTGGGTCGACGATCCGATCGAAGCTTTCTTCCTGCAGGTGCAGGGCTCCGGGCGCATCGTGATGGAAGACGGTAGCGTAATGCGAGTCGGCTTTGGAGGCACCAACAACCAGCCATACAAATCGATCGGGCGGTGGTTGCTCGATCGCGGCGAACTGACGCCGGCGCAAGCGACCATGCAGGGCATCAAGGCATGGGCGCGCGCGAATCCCACGCGGGTTGACGCCTTGCTCGATACGAATCCGCGCTTCGTGTTCTTCCGCGAAATGCCGTCCGGCGAAGGTGCGCCGAGCGGCGGGGCGGATGGCCCGATTGGTGCGCTGGGCGTGCCGTTGACGCCGGAGCGGTCGATCGCGGTGGATCCGTCTTCGATTCCGCTGGGTACGCCGGTGTTCTTGCAGACCACGCGTCCGTTGACGAACTCACCGATGAATCGCCTCGTCTTTGCACAGGACACCGGCTCCGCGATCAAGGGCGGCGTCCGCGCGGACTACTTCTGGGGTCTCGGCGACGATGCCGGCGACCTGGCTGGCAAGATGAAGCAGGGCGGACGGATGTGGCTACTGTTGCCGAATTCGTGAAGGTTAGGTGCGCGCGGCGGCGGGTTCGCTGCCGGCACATTTGCTAACGGGACTGATGCCGGTCAGTACCGTTAGCAACCATCAACCCTTGGCGTGCCGGTTTATGGCCTAAAGCCCCGATTTCCGCTTATCCACTACCCTGCGGGCTTTGCCCACCGAACGCTCGATCCCGTTTACCCCCAGCACGTTCACAACCGCGCTTACGCCGATCAGCGCCTTGATATCGTAGGCCAGCGCCTGCTTCGCGTTGGTCAGCGCGGCAGTGTCCGGGGCCGATTCCGGACACGGTTCGACGTTCAACGTCAGTACGTCGAGCGGGCCTTCCTTGGTCAGCACGATCTGATAGTGAGGTGCGAGGGCGCGCTGCTTGAGCAGCAATTCTTCGATCTGCGTCGGGAATACGTTCACGCCCCGCACGATCATCATGTCGTCGGAACGGCCCGTGATTTTTTCCATGCGGCGCATGGTGCGCGCGCTGCCGGGCAAGAGACGCGTCAGATCGCGCGTCCGGTAACGGATGATCGGCAGCGCTTCCTTGCTCAACGAAGTAAATACCAGTTCGCCGAGTTCGCCGTCCGGCAACACCTCACCGGTTTCGGGGTCGATGATTTCGGGGTAGAAATGATCTTCCCAGATGGTCGGGCCGTCTTTCGTTTCGACGCATTCCGACGCGACGCCCGGTCCCATCACTTCAGACAGACCGTAGATATCGACGGCATCGATGCCCATGCGCTTTTCGATTGCCTGGCGCATATCGTTGGTCCACGGTTCCGCACCGAAGATGCCGAGGCGCAGCGAGCAACTCGCCGGATCGATGCCTTGCCGTTCGAGTTCGTCGGCGATCGACAGCATATAGCTCGGCGTCACCATGATGATGTCGGGCCGGAAGTCCTGAATCAGTTGCACCTGCTTTTCAGTCTGGCCACCGCCGAACGGAATCACGGTCAGCCCTGCGCGCTCGGCGCCATAGTGTGCGCCGAGGCCGCCGGTGAACAATCCGTAGCCGTAGCTCACGTGAACCTTGTCACCGCGTTTTGCGCCTGCGGCACGGATCGAACGGGCGACGAGATTTGCCCACGTATCGATATCGCGCGCCGTGTAGCCGACCACCGTCGGTTTCCCCGTTGTCCCCGACGACGCGTGGATTCGCGAAATCTGTTCCTGCGGCACCGCGAACATGCCGAACGGGTAGCTATCGCGCAGATCTTTCTTGGTGGTGAAGGGGAAGCGCGCGAGGTCCGCGAGGGTCTTCACTTCGCTCGGATGGACGCCGGCCTCGTCGAATTTTTTCCGATATACGGGCGAATTTTCGTAAGCGTGGTTCAGCGACCATTTGAGCCGTTCGAGTTGGAGCGCGGCGAGTTCGTCGCGGCTGGCTGTCTCGATGGGATCGAGCGGAAGGGCGGTGGTCATCGAATGTCTCCTTGCTGCCTCAATGCTTGGGTCTGGGGTTACGGTACGCTTGCGCGCGAAAACCGGGGACTCGTTGCTATTTATGGATGCGCTGCCAACGGGTCGCGGGCGCGCTGCGACTTTGCTGCGAATTTGGTGCGGCTCTGCTAATCAATCGCCCGTAGGGATCAGGTTGCCTTTGATCTGCGCAGATTTGCCGCGAAACATCGCTACGGTTTCCTCGGCGCGGTTCGTGACCCGGATGTCGTAAATGCCGGTGCGGCCGCTCAGCGTTTGTTCGACCGCTTCGGCGGTCAACACGTCGCCACCTTTCACGGGTCGCAAGAATTCGATCGAGCACCCGGCCGCGACTGTGTTGATGTTGTACGTATTGCAGGCGAAAGCGAACGTCGAATCTGCGAGCGTGAAAATCAGGCCACCGTGGCAAATCTGATGGCCGTTCAGGAAGTCGTCGCGCACGGCCATGCGCAAGCGTGCATACCCCGGACGGACTTCTACGATCTCGAATCCAAGCGCTTTGCTGCAAGCGTCGTTTTCGTACATTGCTGCCGCGGTGGCGCGAGCAAGTTCGTCTGGGGTCATGTGGGCCGGGTGGTTGGGCTGTGCGGACATATCAGCGACCCTCGAAGCGCGGTGCGCGTTTTTCCACGAACGCTTGCACACCTTCCGCGTAATCGTGCGAAGCACCGAGTTCGCGTTGCAGATCGCGTTCTAGATCAAGCTGTTGATCCAGGGTTTGCGTCACGCCCGCGCGCATTGCCTGTTTGATCGCGGCGATGGCGCGCGTGGGTTGCTGCGCCAGTTGTGCTGCGAGTTTGCCTGCCGTCGCGGCGAGTTCGGTGTCGTCGACCGTTTGCCAGATCAGCCCCCAGCTTTCGGCTTTCTCCGCGCCCAGTTTGTCACCGGTGATGGCGAGGCCCAACGCGCGTGCCATGCCGACTCGTTGCGGCAGGAACCAGGTGCCACCCGAGTCCGGGACGAGGCCAATCTTTACGAATGCTTGGATGAAACTGGCCGAACGAGCGGCAAGCACGAGGTCGCAAGCCAGCGCGAGATTGGCGCCGGCGCCGGCGGCCGTGCCATTGACCGCGGCAATCACCGGCAACGGCAGCGCTTGCAGGCGGCGAATCAGCGGATTGAAATGCTCGTCGATCAGCTCGCCGAGGTCGGTCATCGCGCCTGGCGTGAAGTCGAGATCCGCGAGATCCTGTCCCGCGCAGAAGCCGCGGCCCGCACCGGTCAGCACGAGCGCACGGGCGCCGGATGCCTCGACCTGGTCGAGTGCGGCGCTCAATTCCTGGTGCATCGCACGCGTAAAGCTGTTGAGCTTGTCGGGGCGGTTCAGTGTGATGGTCGCCACGCGACTCGATGCGTCGATGTCGAGGCGAATCGCTTCAAATGACATTGGGTGTCTCCTCAAAGTCTCATTTACCGGCAGGGCAGCGGCGATTTCAGACCCGTTCGATTACGAGGGCGATGCCTTGACCCACACCGATACACATCGTGCAAAGCGCAAAGCGACCATTGATCCGCTCCAGTTGGTAAAGCGCAGTGGTGATCAGGCGCGCGCCGGATGCTCCGAGCGGGTGACCGAGTGCAATCGCTCCGCCGTTCGGATTGACGCGCGGATCGTCGTCGCGCAGACCGAGTGTGCGCAGGACGGCAAGCCCTTGTGAAGCGAACGCCTCGTTCAACTCGATGACGTCGAACTGCTCGAGTGTCATGTTCAGTTGCTTCAACAGCTTTTGTGTGGCCGGCGCCGGGCCGATGCCCATGATGCGCGGTTCCACGCCCGCCGTCGCCATACCCACTACACGTGCGCGGCGACGCAGTCCGTATTGATCGGCGGCTTCCTGGCTCGCGAGCAGTAGTGCACACGCGCCGTCGTTTACGCCCGAGGCATTGCCAGCGGTCACGCTGCCATCGGGGCGAACCACGCCCTTGAGCTTGCCCAGGCTTTCGAGGGATGTTTCGCGCGGATGCTCGTCGAGCGTCACGTGCACGGGGTCGCCTTTCTTCTGCGCGATTTCAACGCCCACGATTTCCTGAGCCAAGGTGCCATCACGCTGCGCGCGGGCGGCCTTTTTCTGGCTCGACATCGCAAACGCGTCCTGATCCGCACGGTTGATACCGAATTCAACGGCGACGTTTTCTGCGGTCTCCGGCATCGAATCGACACCATATTGGCGCTTCATTAGCGGATTGATGAAACGCCAGCCGATCGTCGTATCGTAAATGTCGGCTTGCCGCGAGAATGCGCCGGTGGCCTTGCCCACCACGAACGGCGCGCGCGTCATGCTTTCGACGCCGCCGGCGATCATGAGTCGCGCTTCGCCGGCCTTGATGGCGCGAGCAGCGGTGCCGACCGCATCCATGCCCGAACCGCACAGGCGGTTGATGGTCGCGCCGGGTGCATTTGTGGGCAAGCCGGCTAGCAACGCGGCCATGCGTGCGACGTTGCGGTTGTCCTCGCCGGCCTGATTGGCGCAGCCATAGATTACGTCGTCGACGGCCTGCCAATCGACGCCAGGATTGCGCTCGATCAGCGCCTTGATCGGTACCGCGCCGAGGTCGTCGGCACGGACATCCTTTAAGGCGCCGCCGTAGCGGCCGATTGGGGTGCGAATCGCATCGCAGATGAAGGCGTCGTTCATGTGGATTTCTACCGGAGCGGATCGGCGAGATGTGCCGATCCGATGTCTCATGTTAATTGGGGCGCACGGCCCGGTCTATTCGGCCAAACGGCATAGGACGAAAGCCGTGCTTTTGTCTTATGCCATTCAGCCAGCTACCGCCGGTGCCGCTTTCGGTTCAACATGAACGCGACTTTGAACGACGCGGAAGCGGTTCGCGACAAAGGCTGCGTCAGCTAGCGCGGCGTTTGCTGCGGGATTGGCGCCCGTGCCGTGGAAATCGGAGAAGGCTGCGGATTGATTGACGAAAACGCCGCCCGTCAAATTGATCGAGAGTGCGACGCCACCGCGGATCGATGCTTCGTGTGCCTCTTCGAGCACGGCTTCATCCGTGCTGTAGACCGACAGCGTCAACGCGCCGTGCTCGGCGGCAATTGCGCCGGCGAGGTCGAGCGACTGCGCGGTCGAATCCGTCGCGATCACGAACGAGATCGGGCCGAACCATTCCTTGGTGAACTGCGCTTTGTCGGTTGTGGCATCGAGCTGAAGCACGAGCGGCGTGCGTACGCGGGCGCCGCCAAAAGCGGGGTGCTCGAGCGACTGGCTTTCCACCAGAACGCGGCCGAGCTTGGCGGCTTCGCTGATGCGTTGGGTTACGCCTTCGTTCTGGATCGCGCCGAGCAGTTCGACGGCGCGCGCCGGGTCTGCAACCAGTTTTTGTACCGCGGTGGCGATAGCTTGAGCGACTTCGTCGAAACCGAGCGTGCCCTCAGCGGTGCGGATGCCGGCGCGCGGCACATAGATGTTTTGCGGCGCGGTGCACATCTGCCCCGAGTACAGCGCGAGTGAGAAGGCGATATTGCGAGCGGCGGCTTTGATGTCGTCCACAGAGTCGATCACGATCTGATTGACGCCCGCTTTTTCGGTAAAGACCTGAGCCTGATGCGCATTGCGCTCAAGCCAGTTGCCGTTTTGTGTGCTGCCCGTGAAGTCAATCAATTTGATTTCCGGGCGCAGTGCGAGATCCTGGACGAGCGGGCCGTCGTTCGGTTCGGTCGCCAGCAGCGTAACGATGTTCGGATCGAAACCGGCTTCGCGCAGTACGTCGCGTGCGATTCGTACGGTCAGCGCGAGCGGCAGAATCGCGCCGGGATGCGGCTTGACGATAACCGTGTTGCCTGTTGCCAGATCGGCGAACAGACCCGGATAGCCGTTCCATGTCGGGAAGGTGCAGCAGCCGAGCACGAGACCGGTGCCACGCGGCACGACGGTGTAGCGTTTGTGCATCGCGAGCGGCGGATTCTTGCCCTGCGGTTTTTCCCAGTGGGCATCGGCGGGGATGCGGCGCAGTTGGTCCCATGCGTACACGACTGCTTCGAGCGCACGGTCTTGCGCATGCGGGCCGCCGGCCTGGAAGGCCATCATGAATGCCTGGCCGGTTGTGTGCATCACGCTGTAGCCGATTTCGAAGCTGGCGCGATTCACGCGCGCGAGGATTTCGAGGCATACGCCGATCCACGCCTGCGGGCCGGCCAGGCGCCAGTCGCGCTGTGCGGCGGCCGCTGCGGAGATCAGCGCGTCCGGATCGGCTTTCGGATAGCGCACGTTGAGCGGGAACCCGAACGGCGAGACTTCGGCGCCGACTGTTTCTCCGGTCGACGGCTGGTCGATTTCGAACGTCTTGTTCAGAAGCGCTTTGAATGCGGCTTCGCCGTCTGCGCTCGCTGTTTCCCCGTACACTTTCGGACTGGGCATCTCGACGAACGGACTCCAGTAGCCGCGCGTCTCAATCGCGGCGAGTGCCTTTTGCAGCGTGTCTTCGTGCTTGGTGAATAGCGGATGTGTCATGGCAGAGGGGCTTGACTGTACGTTGGGAAAAGCCTGTCGAATAATTGACCGACCGGTTGGTTGGTGAATGGTAGCATTATTAAGACGGCCGCGCGAAGCGTTTTCGCGCAGCATTAACCATTAGGAGGCGGCATGGCTTACGAGAACATTCTGGTTGAGACGCGAGGGCGGGTCGGTTTGGTCACATTGAATCGTCCGAAGGCGTTGAACGCGCTGAACGACGCCTTGATGGACGAACTGGGCACGGCGCTGCGCGAGTTCGACGCCGACGACGCGATTGGTGCGATCGTGGTGACGGGCAGCGAGAAAGCGTTTGCCGCCGGTGCCGACATCGGCATGATGGCGACCTACACCTATATGGATGTCTACAAAGGCGACTACATCACTCGCAACTGGGAAACTGTGCGCTCGATCCGCAAGCCGATCATTGCAGCGGTGGCGGGCTTTGCGCTTGGCGGTGGTTGTGAGTTGGCGATGATGTGCGACATTATTTTTGCCGCCGACACGGCGAAGTTCGGCCAGCCGGAAATCAAGCTCGGCATCATGCCGGGTGCCGGCGGTACGCAGCGACTGCCGCGCGCCGTCTCAAAGGCGAAAGCAATGGATCTCTGTCTGACTGCCCGTCTCATGGATGCTGCCGAGGCAGAGCGCGCTGGATTGGTTTCCCGGGTGATTCCCGCAGTTTCGCTGCTTGACGAGGCGGTGGCTGCTGCAGCGACCATCGCTGAGTTTCCGCTGCCCGCGGTGATGATGGTCAAGGAATCGGTTAACCGTGCGTACGAAACGACGCTTGCAGAAGGGGTGCATTTCGAGCGCCGCCTCTTCCATTCGCTGTTCGCGACGGAGGATCAGAAGGAGGGAATGGCCGCGTTTGTCGAGAAGCGCAAGCCGGTTTTTAAGCATCGCTAATACGCTTGTCAAAATAACGCTTGCAAGGCGATGGCCGGCTCGCTAGAATCTCGCTCTTTCGTGCTCCGGACGCCGGGGCACGGGGAAGCGGGAGAGCCAGTCGTGGCAAGGGTTTGAGCGACGTGAGCGGGTTGAGAAAGTGATAAAAACCTGTTGACGATGTAGCGAAAGTTCTTCATAATCTCGTTTCTCTGCTGCTGATGCAGCGACGCAGAACGAAGCAGTGCCGGTGGTTGAGCAGGTGGGCGACACGGTGCGGATTCGGTAGTGAATGCGGACTCGATCTTTAAAAATTAACAGCCGATAAGTGTGGGCGCTTGATGCGCGACGCGGCGGTGGACTCTTCGGAGTCTGCCGGAAGCGAAAGTATCAAGTCTCACACGAGTATTAAAGGAAGGTTTTCCTGTCGGGGTGGATTCACGCCGGCAGGTTAATCATTCGTCAGTACGTTGAGTGAGCGACCGGTTTCGAAAGAGACCGAAAAACAGTAACAGGTTTGAACTGAAGAGTTTGATCCTGGCTCAGATTGAACGCTGGCGGCATGCCTTACACATGCAAGTCGAACGGCAGCACGGGGGCAACCCTGGTGGCGAGTGGCGAACGGGTGAGTAATACATCGGAACGTGTCCTGTAGTGGGGGATAGCCCGGCGAAAGCCGGATTAATACCGCATACGCTCTACGGAGGAAAGGGGGGGATCTTAGGACCTCCCGCTACAGGGGCGGCCGATGGCAGATTAGCTAGTTGGTGGGGTAAAGGCCTACCAAGGCGACGATCTGTAGCTGGTCTGAGAGGACGACCAGCCACACTGGGACTGAGACACGGCCCAGACTCCTACGGGAGGCAGCAGTGGGGAATTTTGGACAATGGGGGCAACCCTGATCCAGCAATGCCGCGTGTGTGAAGAAGGCCTTCGGGTTGTAAAGCACTTTTGTCCGGAAAGAAAACG
>NZ_CADFGE010000018.1 GCF_902833645.1 Paraburkholderia fungorum | reverse complement strand
GTGGCTCGGGTGGCTCGGGTGGCTCGGGTGGCTCGGGTGGCTCAGGAGGCTCAGGTGGCTCTGGAAACGGAGGCCATGGCGGCTGGGGCGGTGGGAACGGCGGCGGTTCCGGAGACGGCGGCCACGGTGGGTCGGGTGGCTCCGGCGGTTCCGGTGGGAACGGCGGCTCCGGTGGGAACGGTGGAAACGGTGGCGGCACTGGAACCGGTGGTCACGGTGGCTCCAGCGGCTCCGGCGGTTCCACAGGAGCCGGCTCCGGCAATGGCAACCAGGCCACCAGCGGCCTTCTGGACCCGATCGTGAATCTGGTCGTCAGTGTCGGCGCGGTTAGCGTGCCTATCTTGCCGATCACCGTAGGCAACAACAGTGGCAGCGGAAACGGCAATGGTGTAGGCAACGGCGCAATCGATGGTTCAAAGGGCATGACAGGCGGCTCGAGCGGACATAGCAACGGCGGCCTGCTGGCGCCTGTGACCGCGTTGCTCGGCGGACTGTCGGCAGGTTCGGTGAGCGGCGGCTCGCAAAGCAGCAGCGGCCCGCTCGCACCGGTGACCACCTTGCTCGGCGGACTGACCGGCGGCCTAGGCGGCGGCGGCTCGCAAGGCAGCAGCGGTCCCCTCGCGCCGGTGACCACCTTGCTCGGCGGACTAACCGGCGGCCTGGGAGGCGGTACCCCGCACGGCTCGTCGACTGGCTCCTCGGCCAGCCCGGTTGCACCACTGACCAACCTCGTCGGCACCATCACCGGCGTACTCGGTGGCACAAGTGGCGGGTCGTCTCCGCTCGCTCCGTTGACGAACCTGCTCGGTGGCCTCACAGGTGGACTCGGCGGCAGCATCCCGCAGACGTCGACCACACCCAGGCATTAACCCGCCGCGCGTGGTGCCTCCAAGGGCACCACGCGTGAGACCTCCTGGGTGCGATAGCAAGCAACCCGCCGGACCTGACTGGCATCACAATCTCGCGACGTCAGGCCCGGCACATGCCGGTGCGCCGACATGACTCAACGCAAAGAACCGCGGCCACACGTTCGGAGATGGCGCGCGCGTCGCTATTCCGGCCTGACCTTCGCCCTGTCATCAGGCATCACGAGATCGCGCCCGATCAGTTCAAGCTTCAGGGGCGCATCCGCCGACAGTCTCTTCCTGGCAATCACACGACGCCAGCTTCCACGCGAATCAGGGTTCCGGCAGAACGCGACCACGCCTACATATTGCGTATCCGGCTGCATCGGCTGCGAAATGCTGACAGAAGCACCGGGGCTGACTATCGTCGCCATGTTGTCCCGCAGATCCTGGGCAAGGACAGTCTTATCGTTTTTCAGCAGATCGTCATATGAGGCCTTGTCGATGCGCTGTCGATCCTTGAGCTGATATACGCGCACGGCGACTGACGTCGAGCGCATGGCTTCGTCGGGATTGATCGATGCGCGCGCGGTGAGGTCGACGTTCAGCACCTTGACCTGTTTGTAGAAGACAGCGTGGTACGCACTCGAGGTCGAATCCGACACCGTCTGCCATGCACCACATCCGCTGAGCACCAGACTTGCGGCAAGGAGGGCGGCGATCGAAGTAATCCGGCGGAAAGTCATAAGCACTCCAGATTCAGGCAGACGGCACGAGGAACGGATTCGGCCCCGGTGCCGGAAATGCTTCGTAAGCGCCAAGCGCAATGGTTATCAAACGTTCTTCGTCTGAAGGCAGAATCGTGGTCCACGCAAGCCGGGGCGTGTGACGTTCAAACGCCGCGCCGATTCTTGGCGCGGGCGCAACGCGCGACGATACTTCCATGCGCAGGAACACGTCGGCCTTTGTCCCCGCATACAGACGGATAAAGGCCAACAGTTCGCGGTGCAGCCACGCACCGGGCAACAGGTCGTGGGCCTGTTCCACGCTCGCCGGCCGTAACGTCACGCGGGCGGCGCGGCTCCGATACACCAGACGCGTGCCCAACACGTAAGCCCCACCGAGGCCACAACGCTTGCCCTCGCTCCTTGCACAGCCGGCACTGCTCGCGGACGTGAGCGGTTGAGGCTTGCCCGCGCTCCTGAGAACCGGGAAGAACTCGTCGACACGTACATCGACACCGGGTATGGCAAGTGCCACGACGCCGGCAAGACCTTCAGGCGTGCGCGTGCGCTGGATCAGCAGCCCCAACAGCGCGAGTACTCGCGAGTCGGGTAGGCCGGCGCGTGCGGGCTTGTCACCCCAGCCGAAACCTGCCAGCGACAATAGCCTGCGTGAATGCGCATCGGTGCCGCCCGGACGGAAGCCGATCGGGTAACGATACTTTTTCCAGGCGCGATACAGCAGCGTGACGAACCGGTGATTGAACTGGTCGAGAAAAGCTTCGAGCGCTTCGTGCCCTTCCGTTCGCAGCACGATATCGTCGATCATGTGCGAGGGTATGGCTGCGTCCACCCCGTACAGCCCCATGAACGTCGTGCGCACGGTCGGCGGCGTGTTCGGTCCGTAGGTACAACCCTCCTCGTCAAACTCGACCGAGGCAATTTCGCCAGCCGGAAAACCGACGCGCGCGAGGGGGCGAAATCGCACGGGTTCATGTTCCGGCGTGTCGCGCGTACCGAAACCGGGACGCTCCGGCACACACACTTCGAGCAGCTGACACAACTGCATGAAGTTCATCGTCGGCGCACGTGCGAGCAGCGACGCAACCAGCGGCTCCAGGTTGTCGGGCGGCGCTTGCGGTTTAAACTTCATAGCGATGAGCGTAGCGCTTTGCTGCGCGGCCATTCATTGCGTTGCCGCGACGGCAGGCTCACAATCGCAAGCTTCGTGAACAGATTGATATCGGCGTAAAGCGCGAAGAAACGGTGCAGCAGTTCGCCGAATAGCATCACGTCGCCGACGCCTGCGAACGCATGACTGTCGAGCGTCACCTCGATCAGCACGCCCCGTTCGACCGAGCCGCCCGACACCTCCTCGAGCAGTTCCTCCGAGACGTGCAGGATGCCCGCCAGACGGCGGCGGTTCAGCTCATCGTTGGTCCAGTCGTAAAGCGCCAAGGCACCGCGCAACACTTCCGCGTCCATCATCGACAGGAAGTTCGGCGCGAGGTGAGATAGCACTCGCCACTGGAAACGGTCGCCGGTGGGCGGATAGAGCGGTAGCGTTGGCGGTGCCCAATTGCGCACCGCCGACACGTTCGGCGTGCTCTCGCCCAATTCATCGATGTTCGCTTCGCGCAGCCCCTTTGCCGGCAGCATGCCGTTCGTGCCCGTCACCCGTAGCGACAGATTTTCTGCCGGTAGATCCTCCATCGTCTCCCACGCGTGGCCACCGAGGACGACCCACGTGTCATGCAGCCCGTTTACGCCCTGCCGTACGCGTGTGTGGAAGTAGCGCTCCGGTGCCTCATGGCGCAACATTCCGCCGCGGTGCCGGAACGTCGCGAACGGCACATACTCGTAACGCTGCGCATTAGCATGATCGAACGACTCGATTGCGTCGACTGAGTACGTTTCGATGTTGGCCCCCTGGTGGCCCGCGGCGACAACCCGGTATTCCGTCCCGTGGTGATTGACGTCGATCGGTTCGGCGTCGAGCGGAAACAGATTGATAACCGGCGTACAGAAGAGCCGCACGTTCTCCACCGTGAAGCGTTGGTCGGACGGGTAAGCGTGCTTGAGCAGGATTTCCAGTTCGAAGCTGCAGGTATCTGCCGGCAACTTCGCGATATCCAGATTGCACAGGTCGACGAACAGGAACTTCTCCCGGAAGGCGAAATACTCGAGTAGCAGTTGAAAGCCCGAAAACTCCGCCTCGGCCCTCGGCCACAGGCGCTCTTCCAGCGTAAAACCGGCAGGCTCGATGCGCACGTCCTCAAGCAACTGCAGGTTGCCCTGATGCGACTCCGGAATCCGCAAGGAGACAGAGTCCACCTGACGGGTCAGCGCGAGGTGCATTGCGAAGGCAGTGGGCAGATCCGCGTTCAGGTACAGGCGCAGTTTCGACAGATCGGTGGCCTCGCGCCGAGCCGAACGATCGATCTCGAAGCGCAGCCGGATCACCGATCGGCCATCGTGACGAACATCCGGCCCCGCATGGGTGAGGCGCATCGGCTGGAGCATCACCGCCTGCGTCGTGCGATAGACGCATTGCATGGTTTTCGGCGCGGCGCCTTCCATGCCGGGTGGCGCCGGGGTCACGATCGGCGCCGAGCGCACCGGTACGCCGGCGGACACTATTTCAGTCTTCTGCAACTTTTCGACGAGCGGAAAGAACTCGACGATCGACAGCGACGGAATCATGCGCAGATAGTGCGGCCACAGCAGGCTCACCAGTCCCTCCGTCAGTTCCGGCAGTTCGTCGTCGAGTTTCTGCTGCAAACGCGCCGTCAGGAATGCGAAGCCTTCGTAAAGCCGTTCGACGGATGGATCGCGATCCCCCACGCGATCGAGGTTGAGCATGCGCGCGCGATCGGGATGCGCTCGCGCGAATTCCTTGCCTGCCTCGCGCAGATAGCGCATTTCGGCTTCGTAGTAGCGGAGGATCGAATCGTCTTGGTCCATGAAAACTCGTTGTTATAGCGTGAGGGCTCGTGTAGGGTCGAGCACGGTCAGCTCTCCCTGGAGTTGGTCGATGCGGTGGGCGAGCGTGGGCTTGTCGGCGTCCTTGCGAAGGCTCACCGATCTGAGCGCCTTGATCAGTTGCTGCTTCACCTCGAAGGCGAGCGAGGGCTCCCAGCGCACGAGCGGCACAGTTTGCGTCGCAGCATCCAGTTCGACGAGCAAGGGCAAGGCGACATCGATACGGCCCGCGTGATCGGCGAGGCGTGCCATGACAAAACGTTGCAGATAGCGCTGCCGTTCGGTCCTGACGCCGGGCAGCGATTCCAGCCACGCGAACGCGGCCTCGAGGCTTTGGCTTGCGGCGAGATCCCTCGCCTGCGCTTCGATCTCGGGCCAATCGCCAGCCACACCGTCCTCGCTTTCGGCCGAGATGGATAGTGGCGCGACCCTCTCGCCCGCTTCAAGATCGCGCACAACGGCATAACGGGCGATCCATTCGAGCGTGGTGTCGTCGGCGAACGGCGTGCCGTCGTTGAATGCGAGCCGTTCGAGTCCGGGCAGACGTTCGAGGAAGAGTGCGAAGTCCGCACGCAGAAGTTCGCGCCACGCGTTATACGGTGCGCCGACGCGATCAAGCGCGCTATGCTGGAAGTACTGTAGATCGAGCCATAGGTGATTCACACCTTCCATGAATGCACCTTCGACGCGTTCGAGCAGTTCGTGCCACTGCTTCTGCAATACGAGGCGCGTCATCTGCTGGCGCAGTTCGGCGCGCGGCGGGACGAGACGCGTGCGGAACTGCGCGTCGGCGGGTGGCACCTCGTGCAGGGTGTCCCAGCGAACGCTGCGCACGAGCCGCACCGATGGCAGGTAGCCGTTTTCCTGATCGCGCAGCCAGGCTGCCATCGTGCGCGCCTGGTCCAGCAGATCGCGCGTGGAAGACACGGCGCCGCTAGCTTTGCCCGAGGCGCCCTGCAGTGCCTGCTGCGGTGAGTCTGTCTCCTGATCCGCACTGCGCGTCGACTCGCGGTTGCGTTCCAGGCAAGCGACGAGTGGTTGCAGGTTGGGGCGCGCCGCTTCGGGCCACTCACGGGTACGTGTGACAAGCAGGTTGAGTGCCGCCATCGCGCGTTGAAAATCCGCGGGTGCGAACTCCCCGCGGCTTTCGAGCAGATCGACCATGCGCGTGGTCGCGAGTATTTCAAGCGCCCCTTTCTTTGTTTCGGCACGTGCGGGCAGTAGCGCTGAATCGAAACGCTCAACCAGCGTCGCGATCAGCTCCAGGCCGTCCGCAAAACCCGCCGGACCGTGCTGGCGCAATCGCGCGAACGTGTAGTGGCCGGCCACGCGCAGATCCTTGCCGGTTCCCGTGATCAGTTGCTCACAGGAACGCACGATCAGGGCGTCATCGATACCCGTGAGCTTCGCGGCTTCGTCCTTCAGTTCGAAGAACGCATCCTCGTAGCCAGGATCGCGGCCACAGGGATGTTCGCCGGGAAATGGCACGAGCCATGACGCCCAGACGTCGGCGCATGCGCGCGGCAACGAAGCAACCGCGTTCGCGCCCAGCAGATTCTTGACGAAATGAGTTAGCACACGTCGACCTCAATAAACAAATGCATCGGCTAGCAGGCGATTCGCGCGGGTTACTCCCGCTTTCACGCGGCCCGCCACGGGTGGATTCGAATCGGACGACGGTTTGCCGTCGTCGCTGGATTTCATCGACGTGGCCGTAGAAGTAGGCGCTGCCGCCGTCATCGATGCCGGCAGTGGAGGAAGTTCGCCGACGGCTCCCTTGTGGGTACCACTCGACGATCCCGTCAAAAAAATGCGCTGCGGCA
The DNA here is from genome assembly GCF_902833645.1 of Paraburkholderia fungorum. Classification (GTDB taxonomy): domain Bacteria; phylum Pseudomonadota; class Gammaproteobacteria; order Burkholderiales; family Burkholderiaceae; genus Paraburkholderia; species Paraburkholderia fungorum. The sequence goes on along the minus strand of NZ_CADFGE010000018.1, from coordinate 173,360 downwards.
GCGAGAAATGCCGGAGCGCGAGCATGTCGAGCGGTCCCGCCCCGACTTCGCTGCGTAGCTGCACTTTTAGCGGGATGTCCTGAATCGGATCCGGCATCCACGCAAGCAGATAGCGTGCGTTGTCCTGCGGCGTGACCCTCGCGCGTTCAAGGAGGCGAATCAGTCCGAAGCGGCCCGGCGCATCGAGCGCCGAGCGCAGGCCGCCTTCCTGCGTCTGCCATTCGATGCGCGAGATGTTCTCCAGCGCATCGCCCGGCCAGATGAACGGCGTCCACTCTTCCTTCTGATTGAAGTAGTGCAGCTCGCGGCCTGAGAGCAAGACCTTCATGTCGGTGATGCCTGGCGTGGACACTGCACGCAGCTCGAAACGCACCCGCGCATCGCCCGATGGAAAGAACGAGGTCGACACACGCATCAGCGTGTTCAACGCGGCGAGAAAGGCCGGGTCGACCGTCAGAAAGTTATAACCCGATCCGTGTGCGCTAACCCAGCGATCACCCTGCCGCTCGACAACGCCGGCCAACTGCGTGCTGACGAACTGGGTAATCACACCACTGTCCGGTCGCATGAAGCGGGCCATTTCCGGCAGCGACGCGTCGTTGTCGGAGTCGGCGAACGGGTAGCGACCACCGAAGTTCCGGTTCCAGTCGGCGAGAATCCCGCTGCGCCAAGTGTCGTTCAGGCTCGATGCCGCAGGCTGCAGGACGACCTGCCACGTCTGCTCGAGCGGCTGCTGGAACAGCTCGCCGAAGCCCGCCCACTGCTGCCCGAAGCTTGCGGCCACGCGGCTCGCGTAGTCGCGACTGTCGGCAATGTCCGAAGTCTTGCCTTGCAGCACGGCCTGGGCTGCCGAGCGGGACATCGCGTCCGGATCGGTGCTCATCATGATCTGCTGGAGCTTCAGCCGCATCGCGGTGACGCGTTCCAGGAAGCGCGCCAGACTCAGATCGCCTGCTGCGGCCATCCGCGCGGACGCCTTGCTGCTACCGGCGCCTCCCGCGGCCAGATCGTTGCCTGTCAGCCGCACCAAGGGACCGAATGCGGCCGCCAGCGGGGCAGCGTTTTGCGGCTGGGCAATCTTCGAGGGGTCCTTCTCGTTGGCACCGACCAGTTGCTGCGCCTTGTTGAGCAGCGTGTCCGAAAGCGATTGCGCCGTCGCGCCGGTTTCAGCCTGGTACACGACGACATTCATCAATGCGACGAGCGGCGAGCGTTGCGGATCGCCGAGCAGGGTCAGTTGGTCGACTGTGCCGGAGAGCGTTGCCGTCGGCTGCCAGCGGATGCCGTTCAGAAATGCCTGCCACGCGCGAGCGTAGTCGTCGAAATAGCGTTGCCGTAACTCGGCCTTGAGCGATGCCGTCGGCGCGGCACGGGTCCGGCTGTCGGACAGTACCCAGTCGCCGTCAACGCTGCCCTGTTCGTTTGCGTCATCGATCGCCTTAGAAATCCGTTCATCCCACGCGGCCCGTGTGAAAACCCCTGGCACGGTCGCCGTCGTGCTGAACAGTCCGCGGCTGCTCGTGTCGCCCAGCAGGGTCGACAAGGACACCGGCGGATACTTGGGTTTTGCGTCATCCACGATCTGCTGGTAGACGGTGTCGGTCGAGTTCTGAATGCCTCTCACGCCGATCACCGTCTGGCGTGCCGCACCGACTAGCAATGCGTCGGGAACGATCGCGAGCGACGTGCCGCTGGCCGCCGGGTCTCGTATGAGGTGACTTGCGTAGAAAGTGGCCAGATGCTCACGCAGATCCTGCCATGCACCCTCGCTCAAAGACGAGTTGACGGGACGAGCGGGCGCTCCGGTTGCGAACAATTGCTGCGTGAGGAATTTCGGGTCAGCGCGCTCGGGTTTCGCGAGCATCAGGTACGTCTTCAGTGTGTCGTATGCCGACTTGATCTGTGCGTCCCCGCCGCTTGCAATGTCCGCGTCTGAGAGCGAGGCCAGTTGTTGTAGCCGTTCCTCCAGCCTGACGCGGATAGGCGCGACCACCAGGCGGGCGGCCCCGCCTTCGTAGACGGGCCACAGGGTGGTAAGGAGTGCAGCGTCGCGGTTCAGGCCGAAACGGGTATGCCACGGCGCGCCGTCGTGCTGGCGGATTTCGAGGGTGTCGAGCTGCTTTTGCAGACTGTCGAGGGTCAGGGTGGCTTCCGTGGGGTCTTGAGTGGCCGCGAGCCTTGTCGCCGTGCTGGTCGCCATCTGGATTGCCGACCGGTTCATGAAGCCCGACAGCATGGCGCCCGCGATCCAGAGTCCGATCAGTGTGGTCGCAATCCACGCGGCGGTCGTCGGGAGAGAGAAACCAACGCGGCGGCCGTGGATGCGGCGGCTATGGTCGGCAACGGTCTGCCAGACGAGCTGTTGCCGGATGGGATCGCCTTCAGCATCCTCCGTCGGAACGTCCGACGCTTCACTGACGCGCTCCGTGAAGATCGGCGTGAAAAGCACGCCGTGAATCACGCTGCGCCAGATGCGGAATTGGCCAATCCGCACGACCAAGTCCGATAGAAGATTGCCATAACGGGCAATATGCTGCGACAGCTCGGCTGCATATCGGTCTGAAGGGTGCTTCGCAAGACGCATGACGCCGGCGTTGGCCAACTCGCCGGACAGCTCGCGCAGCGAGGCATCGATTTCTTCCCGACGTACGCTGGCATTCGACCATGTGCAACCGATCGCTTCGTGCGGGCCGGACGTCTCGTCGCCAGCGTCGGTCACATTCAGCAGGTACGCCGGAGCCGCCCAGCGCAGCGCGCGCGCATGGCGGATGAGCCGTTGGGCGGTGCGCTCCGCATCGAACGGCTGGCTGCCGGAGGTATGCGCCCGAAAGACCGCCACAATGGCGTCGACCGGTCGCCTCCGGCGCAAGCGCCGGATCTGATCCAGCCAGGTGGCATCCATCTGCTCACCAGTCTGCCTTGCGTAGAGCAGCAGAGTGTTGCCGGAGATCCTGTAACCGTTCTGCACGAGATCGGGGGCGACGCGCCTGACGATCGGTTCGTCCCCCGCAACCAGTACCCATCGATCTCTATACCGCCAGCGCCATCCATGACGTTCTCGAAGCGCGTCGCACAGTCCAACGAATGACCCCGATCCTCGTGCAGCGGCGGTGGAGGTTTGCCCCGTTCCGCTATGGATGTCCCGGTTCCGATCGTAGCTCGCAAGCCACCTGGCAATTCGCATCGAAGCGATCCAGAGTACGACTGCCTCGAAGTATTTGATGAATAGCAGTGACAGAAGCAACCCGGACAGCAGGCTCAGCTCGATAACGATTGCTGTGTTACGGGACCAGCCATATCGAGGCCCTTCAAACCACACGGCAATGCCCAGCGCAATGAAGACAACGGCGACCGCGATGCCTATGAAGATCGCTGTCGGTTGTGGCTTGGATTCATTCATGTTTGCGTTCTACAGACGAGGGCGATCATGTCGTCACCTTCCTGAGTGAGGACCAGTTGCGCTTCGCCGGTATGCCTCGCGTGCTCCGCAGCGAGCGCGGTGGCTAGCCAGCCCCCCGCGCCTGCACAGTTTCCTACCGTCGCTTCAAGATCGACCCATTGCGTTTGCCCGCCGGATGGGATTGACGATCTGACCGCTCGCGCCAGCTTTTCGGAAAGGCCGCTAGCCCAGACCATCGTCAACCGCTTTGATTCTGCCCACCCCCAACGAGCAGCAAGTCCGAGCGTCTTGTCCACGTCGCCCGCCGGACCGATAGCAGGGCGATGCAGGTGCAGCACGTCTGTCGCTGCGCTGCGGACAACGCCCGGGCGTGCCAGCAGTAGCGCTATGCCTGCCTCGGCCACGCCGTCCTGCAGTCGTTCGCTGACCGCGTTGCGCAAGCCGATCGCGACCAGCATTTGTGCGTCGCGCGGGTCGAGGCGGTCGTGCCAGGCGTCCGTCTCGAACAGCGACAGAGGGTCGTTGCCGGCGTTGACGGTCAGGCGCAACATCGGTGCTTCGGCGCGAAGCAAATCCTGCAAGCGGGTATGAACGTGGGACAGGTCGACCGTTGACTGCAGAGTCAGGTCCACGTGAAGAGCCGTGCGCGCCGGCAGAGCCGCCAGTCCGGCGGACACACAACCGACCAGTCGCTCCGCAAGCCAATCGCATACAGCGAGATGACGCGCGTGTTCGGTCAGTTCATTGCCCGCATGGAACGTCATGCCAGGAATTTCCAGCCAGCGTGCGTTGACATCCAGACCCGGCACCGCCCTGCTCGGACGCGGAAACATCCTGACGCCACCCGTGACCAGGTGCTCGACGCTGTTCTCCTTGTCATACGCTGAATAGCACCAGCCATGACCGAGAATAACGAGAGGTTTGCTGGCAAGTCTGTGACATTTTTCTTCCTCGCATGCGCTCATCACGTTGCGAGCTGTTGCACCGCTGCGCCGGGCATACGAGTAACCAAGATAGGAGCACAGCAAAAAGACCCATACGAGCGCCGGATAGCCGAGGACGCACAACCAGAACCATGCAGTGTCGGCCGGTCGTCCCGCAGGCCACAGGAAAATAGCAAGCGAGCTCCCCAGACACATAACCACGATGAGCAGCATTGCCCAGAGCAGCGTGGACACACGCGGTGGCCCCGGGACCACCACCAGCGGAGGTACCCGCGCAAAATCAATCGGCATCTATCGAACCGTCGCGCCGTCGGATGTCGCAATAAGGAAGCTGCCGCACTGGGTATGATCGCCAGCCCTTGAGAGTGGAATGCCGGCGTCTTTCATGCTGCTGCCTCCTTCCGCTATTTCGTTGTTGCCGTGGATCGGACAGGACACCATGTCGCCGACCCGTGCCGCGCGACGCCCCTTGAGCTTGATACGATCTGAACCGGTGAGAATTTTTCCACCGTGGCTTGTGCTATCGCCTTCGTATGCAAGTTTTTTCGTTTCGATGATTCCTTCATCGTTCATATTTTTTGAAACCCAGTTCTTTTTCTATATATGCGGCATCGTTCCGATCACCTTCCCTGACTAGCTGACGCGCAATCGAAGAGTAAGAAGCCCTGTTGCTCGCGTTCGGCGGCTCGCATTTCATAATGTTTATCAAACCGGCGCTGTCAACGAGATGCTGTCTGATCGACGCTGAGCCATTCAACTTGACGGATTTCTGAAATTGATTCCATAGCTCGTTTGCCCCAGAAAACCCATATTGGATCATCGCCTTGGTGGCATCGTATTCGTATCCGGTCACGATCCACTTGTCGGCCTTCTCGGACCAATTGCCGCCGCAAAGCTCACCGGTTTGCATACTGACTATGCATCCCGACGCGGTATCCAGTACCGGGCAATATTGCCTGCCAGAGTCCTCGGCCGTGCCCGAGGGGCCCGGGTCGACAACCCCGGCTCGGAGAACGTCCAGAACCGCGTACCTGCCGGACGGAGAAACTCGCGGGGAATAGTCGCGGGCGAATATCACACCGCCCATCGACGCGAACGCTTCCATCGGAAAAAGGGGAGTTTCACGTCCAGACGCTTCTTCGAGTACCGCGCGCTTCCATCCGGGTCCGAACGTCTTCGCCTCTCTGCCTTTTAGTGGCAGAGAAAAAATCAAAGACGACCCTCCACGAAAATCTATCTTTTCTCGCTCGGCACTTTTATCCGCGCTTGCTTGCACGGGAGACCCTGATAAAAACACGAGCGCGACAACCCATCCCTTATAGCTGCACTTCAACATACGAGTTCTCATTAGCCCAAGTTGCCAGTTAAATTTCCAAATCGCCGTGGCGCCGAATTCAATCCGTTGCTGTCACGAGACATTTCCCGACTGTTTCCATAGTGGCCAACAACTTCACGCTCGTATTGAGCGCGGTTCAAACCCCACTCATCTGGATTTCTCGAAAGCTCAGGATGGTGCGCAAACAGAGCATCCAGCGCCTTCCCGATGTCCCGGGTCACATATCCGGGTCGATTCACACTCTGGTCCAGGGCTGCGGCTCGCCCCAGGTCAGACTGAAAGTACCGCGCTATCGTGTAGTGGTATCCACGCGGCGTCGCAGGAAGGACCTTGTCCCGGAGACGGGACAGGAAGTCCATAAGTTGCTTTGTCTCGTATGACCTGGAAGTGATTGCGTGCGCGATAACTGCGAGTGGGACGCTTTTCACCTTCTGCCCGAAGTTCGCGGCCGAACAGCCTCGCCTCATCAAATCTTTTAGAGGTGCGCCAGTGATTTTTTGACCTTGCGTCAATTCGGAATGCGAATAAAACATCTGGGCGCCAGGTCCCATCCCTTCTACTGTCCAACCACACTTTTCAAACAATTCGCTGTATTCAGAAGCATTGGATGCTTTGAATTCCGCAACCTGGGTCGGAAATTCCCCCTTGCCCATCGAGTTGATTGTTTTCTGCATCGCCCCCGCTGTCACCGCCTCACTATCGTAAGACTGAACAGCGTCAAGCATTCCCTCGTTTTTCGACATCGCCACAATAATCCGATACTCACTTTCAGAAATCACGCCGCTAACTCGCATTTCGGTCAGCACCTTCGATTTGTCGAGTGCCCTTTCGCCCCAGAACACCGGACCATAGTGCGTGTTCGGAGCGTGTCCATAGCGGGTAACCTTAAACACGTCCTGAAGACAGCATCCGCAGGCGCAGAGAGTTTGTCCAACGAGAAAATTCCCCACCAACGCGATCGGATGGATATGAAAAACGTCCGGCGCGGGCAGATCCGCCAAGCAGGCCTTGACGTCATCCCACCAGACAAGCTTCTCGATGCGTTCCAACTCTGCCTCGTGCTGCGGCTGAGGCCCGGTCTTTTTTTCGATTTCAGCAATGAGCCGTTTCCACTTGTCCGGATTAGCCCATTCGCTCTCATGCCTGATGATCAGTCTCGACATACGCAATGCGACCCACGGATTTTCCGCCGCATCGTGGAGCCTGTCCGCAGCCTGGTTACTGTCTCCCGTCAGCGGCAGCGTGTCGTAGATCTTCTGCATCAACTGACTCAGCTTGTCCCGCGAGCCTGCATCCGCCACGTCTGCGCCGGTCGAATAGTCAACGTATGCCTGAGTCGTCGCAAACATCGTATGCGTTGGGTCGTGTGGATCCTCCAGGGTTTTGAAATCCACCCATTTCTGGGCAAATTCATGCGTCACCCGGCCGCCCGCGAAACTATCTTCGCGCACCCATCCGCTGATGTCGCGACCCAGCGCGTCCGCACTGTCCACGTGCCACCAGTTGAGTTTCCGCCCATCGGTTCCCGCCGTTGCCTCCATAGAAGGGCTGTTCGCCTGGCGGGCTAACCCGGCAAATGAAGCCACCTGGATCACGCCGGTCTGCTTCGCGTGTTGCCCTTGCTGACCTGGCAAGTGGTACAGCGTCGTATTACGGTCAACGCGCAGAATCGTGGGGACCTTGGGCAACCCTAACTGCTGCCAGGCCTGTTCGTGTGCCCCGTTACTTGCGATCCACGCCTGCCCTTGCGTGATGAACGTCTTGACGGTGTCATCGCAGAACACCTCGATGTGGACCATGCGGCTCGAAGTCTGCGGACTCAATGAGTCATAACGCCCGAGATGGCCAATCAGTTCGCCTGCCTTGATCCTGAACGGCTCCGTCAGCACGACCACCCGGTCCAGTGACGACTCGGGCATGACCTCCGTCACAACCGGACCACCGTGCTCCTTACCGAGAAAAATCCACCCGTCGGCCGCGACATCCGGAGAGACAAAATCACCCACAACTTTCGGATACAGGTCGGCTCCGTGAGAGTCGGTTATCTGCCCCCAGCCGTCCGCGCGCGCCCCAATGACCACCCGCGCGCCCTGCGGCAGAATGCCGAGGATCGTGCCCGTTCGTCGGGTTGCGCGGATCCGTAGCCCCCTCTGTTCAGCGGGCGCCGTCTGTCCGTTTGCCCCGGCGTCTGGCCGGTCCTGCGCAAATGCCGTGACCTCGAACTCTTTCGACCAGTACGCAGGCCGGCTCAGCGTCGTATCACGCTCATAGTCCGCCAGATCCTGAAGGTGCATGTACAGGCTGTAGAACGTGAGCGTGGTGCCGCGCGGGAATTCCATCGAATGACGCACCAGTGTGAATCCCGTGCTGTACGGTGCGCTAATCGCGCCTGTGCCGCTCTGTGCGGGAAGCTCGCTGAGCGGGTAGGCGCGGTCCACGCGATAAGCAATCACTTCGCCGTCAGCAAGGCAGCGCACCCCGTATTTCAGATCGAGTGAACGGCCTGCCCCAGCCTCGGTCACGTGAATTCCACCGTGCCACATGCCCTTCGCACTGACCGAATAATTACCCGAAGGCTCGGCCTCGAGGACCTTGTAGAACTCGTGCTCGTCGGTAAAGTCCGCGGACGAAGCCGTTGCGCCTTGCCCTTTCCTGCGGAACGGAAAGGCGAAGCTCAACTGTTTCAATGGAGGACTGACCGGAGGCGGCGTCGTATTTGCCATGACCGCGCCTACTCAGAAAACCCGAAGTTCATCTTTCCCTTCAAATCCTTCAGCGGGACATCAGACCAATTGGGAAACGTGAAATTGCCACTCGCCGGTCCTTCGACATTCAATCCGCCCCTCACCTGCACCTCGTTCGGACTCGCGATCTCAATCTTGCCGTTCGCGATCTTCAGATACGCACCCGCACCATCGCCCAGCGTGATGCCCTTCGAACCGGTAATGATGACTTCGCCGGTCGATGAACTGAGCGCGACGTTGTTCAGCGCCATCAATTCCATCGCATCGCCCTGCGCCTGAATCTGGACCTTGCCCTTCGCGGCGAAAATCCGGATGCCGAGCTTCGCGGCAAAAAGAGAAACCGCTTCGCCCGCAGCGACCGTAATTCGCTTAAGCGCTCCGATATCCAGACCGTTTCCAGCCGTGATGAACATCTGCTTTCGCGCAGCGACCTGCAACTCACGTCCACTGACAACGCCGACACCTTCGGGCCCGCTGGCGACAATCACCGGCCTCTGAAGGCCCGTGAGCTTCTGTTCGATAAGCACGCGCTGCTGATCGATCTCGGCAAGCCAGGCCTTTGCCGCCTTGGCCGAATCGTTCAGCGAGCGCATCATGTCCACCGCCTGGCGAAGCGTGGCGTCGGCGTCCTGCATGTCGAGTTGCGGTCCCGTCGCTTCAGGTTGAGCTTCGGCGGTAATTAGCACGCCCTTGCCGCCCCGCACGGCGACATGTTCGTCAGTGCGCAGTTCCGCGCCTTGCCCACGCTCCTTGCTCTCGCCGTCGACCATGTGCCCAAGATTGAGTTCGCTGGCCCGAAACGGCGTGGTCAGGCGGATGTGTTCCCTGCCTTCCTCGTCCTCCATGCGCATTTCATTCTGCGCGGCGGTACGAATCAGGTTGCGGGTGTGGTTCAGGTTGTTGACGAGGTCTGGATGCAAGCTGTCGTGCATCGCCCCGATAATGACGGGTCGATCCGGATCGCCGTCCGTATGAATGATCGCCACCTCAGCACCATCAATCAGAGGAAAGTGATGACCGTAGTTATCGCCGCTGTACGGCTTCGCAAACCGAACAGGGCGGCTGGTTCCGCCCGGACTCCACGTGTCCAGGTCGAACGGAAGTTGGATCACATACCAGCCTTCCTCCGTCAGATAGGCTCGCTTATAGTGCGCGGGCGACGTGATGCGTGCAGGCAGGATGCCGTTGATCACCGGTCGCGCCGCCAGACTCACCGGTGTGCGCCAGACGCGATCAGACGGGATCGCGGTAAACGTATTCGAGTACGCCTGCCTGCGCCCACCATGGGACGAGACAGAGACAATGAACAAGCCGTGCGGTGCATCAGCGAGTTGCTCGTCGAGGTTCAACACCTCGCCGGATTCCAGCGCGAACGCATTGCCCTCGCCTTTGAAGGTAATCTGCTGCGCCAGATGCGCCTCGTGACGCAGTTGCGCAATGCGCTGCCCCTCTTGCGGCGTTTCGTAACGCTCGCCCCAGCGGTAGTCAACCGCGTTCGTGGTCCTGTCATCGCGCGCCGCGTTCCACTCGACGAGCAGCGATACACCCGCTTGACGGTGGTTGTAGTCGTTCAACTGGATCGCTTCGGGCACGCGCCGCATGCGGCGTTCGATCGACCTGACTGACTCGGCTCCGGCATTGGCCAGTCCTGAGTGGCGCCGCAACGGTACGACGCGCTGACTGCGAGCATACGCATCGAGATCGTCGCCAAAGACGATGACCTCCTGATCCTTCGCCTGTTCGAAGCGAAACCAGATACCCGCATCCGCGGCGATGCGCTGGATGAAAGCGAGGCTAGTCTCGTGGTACTGGGTGACATAGTCGTGCCGCTTGTATTGCGCGCGAAGATTGAACCTGAAGTCGACGCCTTCGCGGTATCCGTAGTGGCGCAACGTGTCGGTGACGATTTCCTGCGCCGACTGCTTCTGGAACAGACGGCTGGTCACCGTGCGGGCCAGATCGGCAACACGTGGTTCGACGAGCAGTCTGTAGCGCGTCTCGTCGGCAGATGTATCGAGCTGATCGAACTGCGTCACGATGCCGTGTATCGTCCGCGCCGGAGGCATCTCGCTGAACTTCGACGCGTTCTCGCCGAACATCTTTCGCAGATAGCCGGCGTTTGGATCGATAGGGTCGATCACGAACTTCGCGGGCCGCCCCAGCACCTGATCCATTGGGATATCGGCGACAGGGCTCGTGAACTCGATGTCGTAGCGGTACAGACGGCTGACACCTTCGTCGCCTTCGAACTTCAGCACCGAGAACGGCGCCGGATGCGGCGCGAGTTTCAGCTCGTAAGCCTGCGACGGCAGAACCATGGACCCCATCAACGACTCCCTCGAACACGTGCGACGTCAAAGACGACAAGGTTGGGACGCGGGCATTCGCATCCTGACGAAATACGTCGGCTGCCTACATTGACTACGGCGAATCAGCTTTTCGCCCTCGGCATCTGCGACACCAGCGACAGACCGATGTCCATCCCCTCCACCTGGAAGTGCGGGATAACGAACAACTTGATACGAAAGAATCCAGGGTTGTCCTCGATGTCTTCGACCGTCACCTTCGCCTCACGCAACGGATGCGACGCCTGCAGCTCGTCACCCGGATCTTTCATCTCGGTCACGAGACCCTTGATCCAGCCGTTCAACTCAAGTTCGAGCAGACGCCGGTCTTTGGTCGTGCCAATGTTTTCGCGCTGAATCAGCTTCAGGTAATGCGCGATACGCGACAGCAGAAAGATGTACGGTAGACGCGCATTGATGCGGCTGTTCGCGGTCGCTTCTTTAGTCTCGTAGAGTGCAGGCTTCTGCGCCGAGCTGGCCGAGAAGAAGCACGCAAAGTCGTGATTCTTGTAAAACGACAGCGGCATGAAGCCGAGGTTGGCGAACTCGAACTCCCGCGTCTCCGGGATCAATAATTCGGTCGGGATCTTGGGCTGATAACCGGTGCCCAGGTCATACAGGTGAACCGGCAGATCCTCGACCTTGCCGCCGGCCTGCGGACCGCGAATCTGTACGCACCAGCCGTTGCTGGTGAAGCTGCGCACCATATTCGCAGCGAACGCAAACGACGCGCTAATCCACAGATAGCGATCGTGGTCCGGACCCTTCACCGCCTCTTCGTAGTTGAACGCCCGCACCGGTGCCGTATCTCTGCCGTACGGCAAACGACCCAACACACGAGGCATGGTGAGCCCCACATAACGGGCGTCGTCCGTGTCGCGGAAGCTCTTCCACTTGATGTACTCGGCGCGGTCGAAATAGTTGCCGATATCCTGAATCGCGGCCACTTCCTCCATGGATTGCTTGCCGAAGAACGCCGGCCCAACCGAACCGATGAACGGCATGTGCGCCGCGGCAGCCACCTTCGAGATGTTGCGCAGCAGACCAATATCCTGCGCTGAATTGGCGAACTCAAAGTCGCTAATCAGTGCGCTGATCGGCTGCCCCCCAGGCGTGTCGTATTCCTCGATGTACGTGAGCCGGTACAGGCCACTCTGGATGAGCTCGGGTGTATCCTCGAAGTCACGGATCAACGCGTCCTTCGAAACATCGAGCACCTCGATGCGCACATTCTTGCGGAAGTCCGTGCGGCTCACGAGCATCTTGAGGCCGCGCCAGCGTCCTTCCAGTGCCTGGAATTCCGGCGTATGCATCACCGCATCGAGTTGACGGCCGATCGTCCGGTCGAGCTGGCCGATGTGGAAATCGAGTAGCGATTTGTCCAGCCGGTCGACCGGCTTGCTGCTTTCAACCACCAGTTGCAGGAAGGCACTCATGCCCCGCGCGAGCCGCTCGTCGGCCGACGACTCGGAGAGCAGGTCGTTGTCGCGGAACGCCTCAAGCGGGCGAGCCGCGCTCACCGGCTTCAGGTTGATCTTGTTGCACAAGGATTTATAGACGCTGTCGCCATCGCCCAAGGGGATTTCGTTAGGGGCGTCGAGCACGACTGTCTCAATCGCGCCGCGTTGCGGGGATTCGTTACGTGACATGTTGGATCCTATCTCTACCGTCCCAGCGGGACGCGCGTGGCTCGTTGTCCGGAATACAGTGAGAGCCGTCCTCGACCTACGCGTGACCTTCTGGCTGCGCTGCCGACGTAGCGATCAGTGCAAGTTCGCCGCGCAGTTGCCGCGAGAGTGCGTGGTCCTTCAGAATCTTCTCGAACTCGCGACGGAATGTGCCGTTGTCGAGCAGGTTCGACTTCAGGTCCCGCAGCAGATTGCGCATTGCCAAAAGAGGCTGCAGTTCGGGAATCTGCGCCGCCACCTGCTCGGGTTCAAAGTCTTTCATCGACCGGAAGCTGAGCGCTAAGGGCAGCTCGGAGCCGTCTTCGGCGAGCGTGTTCCCGGCATTGACCTTCAGTTCTGGTGCGAGATCGGACAGAACGGCGTCGAAGTTGTTTTTGTCGATATTGATCTTCTTGCGCTCCGCAAGCGGTGCCTGCTCCTTGCCCGCGCCGTAGTCACCGGCGACGAGCAGTTTGAGGGGCAACTCGACCTTCTTCCGGGCGCCGCCCGTATGCAGGTCCAATGTGATCGACACTCTTGACTTCGGAATCTCGTGCTGGAAGCTGTCCACTGTGTAGTCCTTTGTAAAAGGAGGATCACGTTGGTATCGCAGCAACGTGATCCGTACTTACTTATGCGGTTGTTTTCAATTCGATCCGAATTAAACACGCAACTCGACAATCAAGTCAAAGACCTGTCGCTTGAATGCAAATACGTTAATTTCAATCGCCCTATAAAAATAATCACAAAATTAAGAACAAATCAGAATCTCTCAATGATTTTCTCAAGAAACAACCCTAATAACCCATCAAATCAATTCCGCCACAGCCAAGCCACTCACGACCCACGGCAGATGGCAAGACTTCAATCTAACAAAATAATAATGAGATATTCAGCGCGATTCATCGCCCATCAATTTATTGACTAAAAACAAGAAACCAAGCGATTAAAGGTTTTCGGCTTCGAATATAAAAACAACTATCAATGGGATATACCGACGTGATTTACCGCGGATAGAATCCGCCATCCAGACCGAAAACAATCAGAGAGAAAACCACACATGCGGATCGACAAACCGCTCTGGCACGAAGGCCTGATCCTCAACCAGCAGCAATTCCAGCAACAGGACCGGTGGACGGATTTCGTGCACCGGCAGTTCGCCTCGGCCGCAATCGTGGAACCGTGGGGCACGCTTGGCGTGGAGATCGACGAGGAGGCACTGCCAAATGGACGCCTCAAACTCACGCGTCTGAAACTTCGTTTTCCTGATGGTACGGTATTCGACACCTCCGTGAGCGACGCACTGCCGTCCGCCCGCGATCTGACGCGAGGCTTTCCGCCCGGGATGCAAAGCGTCGTGGTTCTAGCGGCGCTGCCGCTGATCGATGCCACGGGCAGCAACTGCCGCTTCGACGAGACGACACTCGCGCGGCCGCGCCGCTCGTATCGGGAGTTTGTGAAAGTCACCGATCTGAACGGCACGGGTGAGGCCGAAATGGCGGCCGAACGCCACGCGGTGCGCCTGCTGTTCGACTTCGAACAGCAGGCGGATGACACAATCTGCGCAATCGCCCGTCTCACGCGCGGCACAGGCGGTCACTTTCAGTTGGATCGCTATTACGTGCCGCCGTGTCTGACACTGGCCGGTCACCCCTTGCATGTCGAGCGGGTGAAACGTCTTGCCGACATTCTGCAGGCGAAAAGCGCGACGTTGGGCGCGCGTAAGAGCGAGCGCATCGAGGCCGTTGTGGAATACGGCGTCGCCGATGTCTCGCTGTTCTGGCTGCTCCACTGCATCCACACGTACTGGCCACAACTTCGTTTCATCGCCACGCACCCGAGCCAACCGCCTGAACGGCTCTATTCGATGCTGGCCCAATTGGCGAGTGTGCTGATGACGTTTTCGACCAGCGCCCAACTGAACGAGATCCCGATGTACGACCACGTACGGGCCGACGAGATCTTCGCGAAGCTCGAAACCATGATCCGCGATCTGCTCGACTCGATCATTCCATCGCGTGTGATTTCTATTGGTCTGACACGCAAGAGTCCGACTATGTGGATGGGCCAGTTTCAGGACGAGCGGCTCGTGGCCGGCGCGGATTACTACCTGTCAGTCAACGCCGCGCTCGCGCCATTCGAACTGGCCGAGTTGTTCCCGAAAGTGTGCAAGATCGGTGCACCGGACGACCTCGGGCACCTCGTCAATTCCGCGCTTGCGGGCATCCCGCTTAAGGCGGTCCAGCGCGTCCCGGCCGCCATTCCGATGCGTCTGGACAACCTGTACTTCGCACTCGACCCTGGCGCTCCTGCGCACGCCCGGATGCTGGCTGCACGGGCCTGCCAGATTTATCTGCCGGCAACGGTGGCCGATCCTTCGCTTGAACTTTACGCGGTGATCCGCTCATGAAACCGATCGCCGATACTCCCAAGACAATCCCCTTGATGGCGGCACAACCGTCTTGCGACCGGTCGACCGGGGCAGGAATTCGCGACCTGCTACGTGACACGGCACTTCTCGTCAGCATGCTGACGCAAGGCGGTGAGACCGACCCGCTGGATCAGTTACGCGAGCGTTGCGTGCAGTTAATCGCTACCTTTTCCTCCGCGCTTGAACAGCGAGGTTATCCCGCCGACGTTCGGGAGGACGCCCAGTATGCCCAGTGCGGGCTGCTTGACGAAGCGGTATTGCGCTGCCCGTCGATAGAAGACAGGACCAGTTGGGAAGCGCACCCGTTGCAGGTCGAGCGATTCGGCAAGCTCGACGCCGGCGAGCACGTCTTTGACCGGCTCGCGGAACGCTTGCGCGAAATACCGCCCAACGTCGATCTGCTCGAATGCTACGCCGCTGTTCTTGGCCTCGGTTTCAAAGGCCGCTACGCACGCGAAGGGGAAACGAAGCGCGCGGCGTTGATTGCCACGCTCAACGCCCGGTTGGAAGAATTTCGGCCCCGCGTCGAGCGGACCTTCATCGCCGATCGCACCGGACGGCGTGCGTCGGACTGGCTTTGTCATCTCTCGCCATGGGTAATTGCCGGAATCTGCGGCCTCGCGGCGGTTTTCGTCTACCTGACCTGGGACCAGACGCTCGATGCGCAACTCGCCCGTCTGGTAGCGTCTGCGCGCGCCATGAAACCGTGATGTCCGAACTACGCCTGGGGTATCCGTTCCGCGCGATGGTCGTCCTTGCGACAGTGTTAGCGCTTGGTGTGCTGTTTATTATCTTGCCGGTCAGCCGTGGACTAGCCTGGATCGCTGCCGTGGGCGTGATGCTGATGGCACTGATTGCTGTGGTCCTGTGCATCTTGCATCGCAATCGTGCTGCGGAGCAAAGCTTGCTCGCACTGGCCGCACTGGGCACCACATCAGCCAATCTGCCCTTGGGCCTGCACGCGCCCATGCCGCTGGTGCTGGTCATGGGAGATTCGCTGCCCGAACTGTTCAATCGTGGCGGCCACGAGGAACAACTGGCACACGTTAGCGACGGAGCGATCTGGTTGCGGGTCGACAAACCGCGCGACCTGGCACTAGTCGGTGTTGCCGTGAAGCGGTGGCGCGACGGCCGCGCACCCGATGGTGTCGTGCTGTCGATCACACCCGCCTTGCATGCTGGCGAAGACGCGCTGACGCAGGCATTACGCAGCGCGCGCCAGTCGATCAGCGACGCCTCACGCATGCTCGGCACAGCGTTACCCGTCAACATCGCCATCTACCAGCGGCTCACCGCATTGCCCGCGACGGCTCCTCAATGGTATGGCGTGTCGGCGGCAAACAGGCAGACAGACATCCAACGGTTCGAATCAGCGATGCGGGCTGCCGAAGCGCAAGTGCCGCAGGCCGGAAACGATCCTGCTCCGGCACATCGTGCGGCGGCTCTTGCATCGATCGTGGGCTGGACACGACAGGTTGTGATCGGCTCGCTGACCGGTCATCTGCAATCGTCTGTACCGTGTGCGCTCGTCGGTATCGGGTGGATCGATTGCGGCCCGGCGAGCGGGCCCGGCTCACCGTGGGCGCGGCACGTCCTTGCGCAAACGCGCGTCATGCCGCCGCCGATGGCCGCATCGCCCGCACCGTGGCCACTGCCTCAGCCGCTGATCGACGCCACGCCGCGACGGCGCTGGGTGTCGCCGCGTCTCGCAGCGCTCGCTCATGCAATCGCGCTGCTCACCTGCGCCGGCGCACTGGCTACCTGGGGCTCGGCAGAAAACAACCATGCACTGCTTGCTCACATCGGGGCCCATCTCGGCCGGTTCTCGATGATTCCGCCCGGGCACGATACCGCACGCCGCGACGCGTTGCAGGCACTCGTCGCGGACCGCGACCAGCTCGACCGTTACGCACGCCTCGGCGTACCGCTGCGCCTGTCGTTCGGTATGTATCGCGGAACGGCGCTCGTGCCCTTGCTCAACACCGCGATCGCTTCGTACAAAGCACCACCTTCGCCACCAGTGTTGATCGCACTAGACAGCATGTCGCTATTTGACAGTGGAAAGGCACAGCTCAAACCAGGATCTACCCGTGCACTGGTCCGCGCGCTCGAGTTAATCGGGGCTCATCCGGACAAGCGGATTCTGGTCGCCGGATACACGGATAACGTCGGCGACGCCGGCAGCAATCTGAAGCTGTCGATCGCGCGCGCCGGGGCCGTGCGCGACTGGCTGGTGGACGCATCGGGCATTGCGGTCACGCGCTTCGCGATCCAGGGTTATGGCGACACCCGTCCGATTGCCGGCAACGATACCGATGCCGGACGTGCGCGGAACCGGCGCGTCGAGATCATCCTGGTATCGGACACCCCGCAGCCCCCCTTGAGAGTCGCACCGAAGGAAACGCCTTCGTGGCGGCCGATCCGCCTCGCACCAGGGCAGAACACCGGCCGACGCTCGACGCAGTTCGAACCCGGAGCATGGCTTCGGGAAATCCGCGGTCCGGGATCGACCCCGGACGCTTGTTGCAGTCAAAACCAAGGAGAGTGAAAAAATGGCAATTCCGGCATACATGTGGATCAAGGACGATGGCGGCGCCGACATCAAGGGTTCCGTCACGGTTCAGGGCCGCGAAGGCAGCGTCGAGGTGGTCGCGCTCGATCACAGCGTCAATATCCCGACAGATTCGAATACCGGCAAGCTAACCGGCACGCGCGTGCATGCTCCGATCACCTTCACGAAGGAAACCGACGCGGCGACGCCTTACTTGTACAAAGCAGTGACAAGCGGCCAGACGCTGAAGTCGATCGAAATCAAGTGGTACAAGATCGACGATGCGGGCAAAGAAAAGGAATACTTCAACACCCGGCTCGACAACGTGAAAGTAGTCGCGGTCAAACCCAAGATGCTCGACATCAAGAACCCGGCCTACGAGAAACACAACCATCTCGAAGACGTTGAACTACGCTACGAGAAGATCACGTGGTCGTACAAGGACGGCAACATCATTCACGCCGATAGCTGGAACGAACGCTCATAAGGTTCGCCGGGCGGCTGGCACCGATCATCTGAAGGAGTACGTCATACCCGTGGGCCCTTCCCTTTACGACAAACTGCTTGGCCAGATCGGCGGCGAACCGCTGGATGCGTACGACGACAGAACCCTTGAGATCCTGAGCATCCAACAGAACGTCCGCCGCATTCTCAACGCACGGGCAGGCGCACTCAAACACCTGCCCGATTACGGACTACCCGATCTGACGAACATCTACAAGGCGCTGCCCGCTTCCGCACATCTGCTCAAGCAACAGATGGAGTCGACGCTGCTGGTGTACGAACCGCGTATCCGCTCAATCGACGTGGCGTACATCGACAATCCTGATCCCGGTGTGCTGGTGAGTTACGAAATGACGTGTCACCTGAAGCAAGCGGGACTGGTGCGGTTCGGAACGTACTTCGAACCACCGGGCCGCATGCGTGTACAACGGCTTCAGGAAGAACGCTTGCACCCACCGCGACCTTGACCCACGCTCAACAACTCGACGGCGTTCTGTCGTCCGTTTAAAAGCGAGCGACATCGACAATGGCATCGGCAAATGCCTTCGGCGCTTCCTGTGGCAGATTATGTCCGATACCACCGTCGATATTCCGGTGCTGATACCTGCCGGTGAACTTCTTCGCGTAGCTAGCAGGATCGGGATGCGGCGCGCCATTGGCATCGCCTTCCATCGTGATGGTCGGAACCGCGATGGCCGGTGCCTTCGCCAACATCGCTTCCAGTCCGTCGTATTGCGGTTCGCCCTTGACCAGCCCGAGACGCCAGCGGTAATTGTGGATCACCACCGCGACGTGGTCCGGATTATTGAACGACTCAGCCGAACGCTCGAACGTCGCGTCGTCGAAGTTCCATTTCGGCGATGCGAGACGCCAGATCAGCTTGTTGAAGTCGTGGCGATTCGCTTCATACCCCGCGTAGCCGCGTTCCGTGGCGAAATAGAACTGATACCACCAGGCCAGCTCAGCCTTCGGCGGCAGCGGCGTCCTGTTGGCTTCCTGGCTGCCGATCAGATAGCCGCTCACCGACACCATTGCCTTGCAGCGTTGCGGCCACAGCGCGGCGATAATATTCACCGTGCGCGCACCCCAATCGAAGCCGCCAAAGATCGCCTGGTCGATCTTCAATGCGTCCATCAATGCAATGATGTCGACGGCAACCACCGCCTGCTGACCGTTGCGAGGCGTATCCGCGGACAGGAACCGCGTTGAACCGTAACCCCGCAAATACGGCACGATCACCCGATAACCCGCGGCCGCCAACATTGGCGTGACCTCGGCGAAGCTGTAGATATCGTAGGGCCAGCCGTGCAGCAGGATGACCACCGGTCCATTCTGCGGGCCGGCTTCCGCATAGCCCATACTGAGTGTTCCAGCATTGACCTGGCGAATGTTGTCGAACGAAGTAACGCGGGGTCCCGCTTTCGGAATGGGTGACGTGCCGTTCGACTGCGCCTCGGCAAGTCGGCTAAAACCCAACTCCATCAAGCTGAGACCCGCAACTGTTGTCCCCAGCAGACGACGACGTCGCGTATTGATCTGATCCGGCATCGCTGATTCTCCTTTTAGATTAGCCAGGAAGTATTAGAACCCGCGAACGTATCTGGCTTGTGTCGGCAAGGAGCAGCGGCGCAATCCTATGTATCTGTCGGCAGCGTCGATACATTGAGATACAAAGGACAGTTGGGAGGCGACGGAATCTAGTTAAGACTCTTCAGCAAAAGCTTGGCTTCCAGGCCACCGCCGGGCCGGTTATGCAACGACAGAACTGCGTCCATCGCCAGCGCGAGCTGCCGCGCAATCGCGAGACCCAGCCCGGTGCCGCCGGTGCCGCGATTGCGCGACCCTTCGAGCCGATAGAACGGCTCGAACACGGCTTCCAGCGACTCAGCCGGAATACCCGGCCCGCGATCGAGTATCGAGACCGTCACCTCCCCTTCCGGCGAAGCGGCGACCCTGATCTCCGCTGACCCGCCGAACTTCAGCGCGTTGTCGACGAGGTTGCCCACGATCCGGCGCAATGCCTGCGGACGCGTCACCAATGACGTATCGATTCGCCCGTGCAGCGAAACGTCCTTGCCGGCATCGACATAGTCGAACACGAGGCTGTCGAACAACGCGTCCGGATCGATACGAAGCGGCGCCTCGCTGGCGCCATGCATGGTGCGCGCGTAGGTGACGCCTTCCTTGACCATCGTTTCCATTTCCTGCAGGTCCTGTTGCAGCCTGGCCCCTTGCGCGCTGTCGTCCATGACGTCGACGCGCAACCGCATGCGGGTAATCGGTGTTTGCAGGTCGTGCGAAATCGCCGCAAGAATCTGCAGGCGCTCGGTCATGTACAGCCTGATGCGGTCCTGCATGGCGTTAAATGCCCGAGCGGCGCGCGCCACTTCGTCCGGCCCGTCTTCGGGCAGGCGCTCCGCTTTCAGGTCGGGGCCCAGCGTATCGGCCGCTCGCGCCAACTGGCTCAACGGACGCGTCGCCAGCCGTACCGCCAGCCAGCAGCAGACGGCCAGCACGACCAGTTGCAACACCAGCACCCACGACAACCAGGGCGACAGCGGCGCGCCTGGCATCGGGTGGTAGTCGATCGTCAGCGGCGTGCCATCGCTCAACTGCAAATGAACCTGCAGGCGCTCCGGGTCGCCCGGGACAGCATTGGCCGTGAGCGGATAGCGCTTGCCGATACCGTCCGCGATAGATTGAGCGACCCGCGCCGAAAGCGCTGCATCCGGAGGCGCGCCGGTAACCCCCGGCCCGAGATTGAAGGTATAGGTGCGCCGCGCCAGCCTCGGCAGCCATTCGGCGCGTTCGTTAGCAGGCAGATGATCGAGCAGCGCGACGGAACTGGTGACCTCGCGCTCGATGTAGCCAATCATCACGTTCGCCATGGTCTGGTCGCGTTCCGTCATCGTGAGCCAGACCGAAAGCGTTTGTACCAGCGCAAGACTGACAAACAGAATCAGCGCAAGCCGCATGAACAAGGTGCGCGGCCAATGCAGCAGGGTGCTCGGCTTCATGGACTGCCTTCGCTCATGGTCACGGCTGCTGAGAAAACATAACCCTCGCTGCGCAGCGTCTTGATGTAACGGGGTTCGCGCGCGGTGTCCTGCAGGCGTTGCCGCAAACGGCTGACCAGCAGATCGATCGAACGGTCGAATGGATCGGCCTGGCGGCCCTGGGTCAGATTGAGCAATTGATCCCGCGTCAGCACCCGCTGGGGATGATCGAGAAATACCCGCAGCAGGCGATATTCCGCGCCGCTCAGGGCGACCATCGTGCCCTCGGCGTCGAGCAGATGACGCGCGGTGGTATCGAGCCGCCAGTCGCCGAAGCCGATCATCGGCGCGGTTTCCGTCACTTGCATGCCGGGCGGCAGCATCCGCGCGCGGCGCAGCACGGACCGGATGCGTGCCAGCAGTTCACGCACCGCAAACGGCTTGGACAGGTAATCGTCGGCGCCCATTTCCAGTCCGACAATACGATCCGCTTCTTCGCTTCGGGCGGTCAGCATCAGTACCGGCACCGTGCGGAACTTGCCGGCACGCAGCTCACGGCACAACACGAGACCGTCTTCTCCCGGCAGCATCAGGTCCAGCACGATCAGATCCGGCGCCCCCTGTTCGAGCACCGCGCGCATCTGCCGGCCGTTGGCGGCCAGCGAAACGCGCATACCGTTTTTCTCCAGATAGGTCGCAAGTAATTCGCGGATGCCGCGATCGTCGTCGACGATCAGGACATGGTCGATGTTTTCCATCAATGGATCAATCCTTTCGACGATTGACGCGCACCCGGTTCACGTCGATCAGCGAACAGTGCACGGGGTGTGCGAGTTCCGCCGCCAATCCGCCCGCCACGAAGGCAAGCATCGCCATCAGCCGTCTCATGCGTCCTCCACGACGGACAGGCTGGCGCCATTGGCCACGCTGGCCTCCAGCGTATACGGATCGATGCCCTCGAGGCAACCGATGTTGACCCGCCACAGTTGCGGATCCCTACGTGTCTGGTGAAACGGATAAATGCCGCAGTGTTTGCAGAAGTAGTGCCTGGCAGTGCGCGTATTGAACTGATAGAGCGTCAGCGCTTCCTCACCCTGCAGGATCTTCAGTTCGCCGGCGGCGAACGGTGGTGTCATCAGCGCGCCCCTGCGCCGGCACAGGCTGCAATTGCAACGCCCAGCCGGAACCACATCGGTACGCACTTCAAATTTCACGGTCCCGCAATGACAGGACCCTTTCAGCAATTCAGTGTTCATGGAGCACTCCGTAGCGGGTATGGCTGCTTTATAGCCCAGCCCGCGCGAGCTTTTGTATCCCAATGTATCTGGGTGCTCCCGTGACACAAAACATTGCAGCCGAACCGCCCCGGCGACACAAGCCGGAAACGAACCGGCGTCCCAACGTAGCCATGCTCATCACTGATAGCGACGTCGACATGCGCCCCCGACTCAAAACCTCCGCCGCCGCGCTGGTCGCTGCAACCGTGGCCCTGGGCGCCGCGTCTAGACACCTGCCAACGCGGGCAGATCGATCTCGTACGTTGCGCGCTCGTGCCGGCTGTCAATGCGCCGCTGACGTACCGTCTGGACTGGATCCACCCCGCCTCCGGCACGCTTTGGCAGGCTGACGGGATAGCGAGCGTTTTTCTTCTCGAGAATGGCCCGGCTTAAAAACCCCGGGCTGTACGCCGTCAGCAAATGCGGGTGATGCGCTTCGATGTACGCAACGATCCGCGCTTCCTCGCCTTCGATCAGCGCCAGCGACGCGAGCATGTTCGCATCCCAACGGAACCGCAGGCCGAGTTCGTCGAATGCGCTGTTGTACGCACACAGTTGCGCTTCGACTTCCCCATCTTGCGCGCTTTCGCACATGTCGAACTGGGTCGGGGTCATGATCGTCTCCCTCAGGAAATTGACATGACCAACAATAGGATGATCCACCAATAAACAATAGTTAAAGTTTTTTCGAAAAACGATAGTGCTTTATGTATACATGGATTTCCCTATGGCGGCGAAACCCACCCCGGCATGCTGGATGGCCGTATCGCGCGCCCGGCGCCGCTCGGGCGGCAGTGGCGAGCCCATCTATTAGCTATGCCGAATGCAAACCATAAAATGTTTTAATTTTTACTTATCGCTGTTCTCGCGCAGCATCCCCTCAGACGCCCCTCCACGCCAAACAGCTGTTACCCCGTTGTCGTGCGATCGACGGCTAAAGCTTTTCGTTAGGGCAGTTCCCCTGGCCGACCACTGGCGCTTTCTTGCCCGCAGACAAATCGGCGCGGAAGCGATTCGATCACGTCAGTCCAACGCGCCAATCGAGCGTGACGGAGCTATAGGAGACGAATGACATGGGACATTCCAACGTATCCCGGAGCGGCAGTACGGCGTTCAGGCATCACCGCTGGGTGCAACTGGCGATCGGCATCGTGTGCATGGGACTGGTCGCGAATCTGCAATATGCGTGGACACTGTTCGTTGTACCGATGGACAACGCCCACCACTGGGGCCAGGCGGCCATCCAGACAGCTTTCACCGTTTTCATCGTCACCGAAACGTGGCTCGTGCCGGTCGAAGGCTGGCTCGTCGACAAGTTCGGACCACGTCCGGTTGTGATAGGCGGCTCGCTATGCGCGGCGCTCGGCTGGATCATCGACGCGCACGCGAGCAGTCTCGTTGAGCTGTACGTCGCAGCAGTGATCGCCGGTATCGGCGCGGGCTGCGTGTACGGCACCTGTGTGGGCACGGCGCTCAAATGGTTTCCGGACAAACGCGGTCTCGCCGCCGGTCTGACCGCGGCAGGTTTCGGCGCCGGCGCGGCCGTGACGGTGATTCCAATCGCCAACATGATCCAGCGCTCGGGCTACCAGCACACCTTCATGTTCTTCGGCATCTTCCAGGGCGTCTGCATTTTTCTGCTCGCCACCATGCTGATACGCCCCAAACCGCCGGCAACCGTTGTCGCGGCGAAGCGCGTGGTGGCAAGCAAGGTCGACTACACGCCCGGCGAGATGATCCGTTCGCCGCTCTTCTGGGTGCTGTACCTGATGTTCGTGTTCGTCGCGGCCGGCGGCATCATTGCGACCGCGCAGCTTGGGCCGATCGCGAAGGAATACGGCTTTGCGAAGCTGCCGGTGAGTCTGCTTGGCGTCACGCTGCCGCTGCTCACCATGACGCTGTCGATCGACAATCTGTGCAACGGCTTCACGCGTCCGTTGTGCGGTTTTCTGTCGGACCGTATCGGCCGTGAGAACACGATGTTCATGATCTTTCTCGGCGAAGGCGTCGCGTTGCTCGGACTCATGCAGTTCGGCCATAACCCCTACGCATTCATGTTCTTCGCCGCCGCCGTATTCCTGTGCTGGGGCGAAATTTTCTCGATCTTCCCGGCAACCTGCGCGGACACCTTCGGCAGCAAGTACGCCGCCGCCAACGCGGGAACGCTCTACACCGCGAAGGGCACCGCGTCGATGCTGGTGCCGCTCGCCTCGGTGCTGTCGGCGAACGGCGGGTGGAGCACCGTATTCATCTGCGCGGCGGTGATCTCGATCGCTGCGGCCGTGTCCGCAAAGTTCATCCTCGCGCCGATGAGAAAGCGCTGGATCGAGAACTCGGGCACGCCGGCCGGCGCGGTCATCGCCGAAGCGCGGCTTCAGCCGTCGCCTGGCGGTTCGCCTGAATAAACAACCCCGTGAGCGCGCCACTCACGACGAATCCCACACAGCCCCGTGACCAAGGAGACATATCATGGCAGAAGCCGATAGGCCCGCAACAGAAGCGACCCAGAATCAGCAGGCAGCCGAGACGACCGATGGATTCCATCTCGTCATCGACGCGCTGAAACTGAACGAGATCAACACCATCTTCGGTCTTGTCGGCATCCCGATCACCGATCTCGCGCGGCTGGCTCAAGCGGAAGGGATGCGTTTCATCGGCTTTCGTCACGAACAGCACGCGGGCAACGCAGCGGCCATCAGCGGGTTCATGACGCAGAAGCCAGGGATCTGCCTGACCGTGTCGGCGCCGGGCTTTCTCAACGGCCTGACCGCGCTCGCCAACGCGACCACCAACTGCTTCCCGATGATCCTGATCAGCGGCTCGAGCGAGCGCGAGATCGTCGATTTGCAGCAGGGCGATTACGAGGAAATGGATCAGCTGAATGCGGCCAGGCCGTATGCGAAGGCCGCATATCGCGTGCTGCATGCGGAAGACATCGGCATCGGCGTGGCGCGCGCGATCCGTGCCGCGGTGTCGGGCCGGCCGGGCGGTGTGTATCTGGACTTGCCGGCCAAGCTGCTCGCGCAAACGATGGACGCCGTGAAGGCGCAGCAGTCGCTGGTCAAAGTCGTCGATGCCGCGCCGCGTCAGTTGCCGGCGCCGGAATCGGTGAAGCGCGCGATCGACGTACTGAAGAGCGCGAAGCGTCCGCTGATCCTGCTAGGCAAGGGCGCCGCCTACGCGCAGGCCGACGCGGAGATCCGCGCGTTCGTCGAGCAAAGCGGCATTCCGTATCTGCCGATGTCGATGGCCAAGGGGCTCTTGCCCGATACCCACGAGCAGTCGGCGTCGGCAGCGCGCTCGTTTGTCCTGCAGGAAGCCGACGTCGTCGTGCTGATCGGCGCGCGTCTGAACTGGCTGCTCTCGCACGGCAAGGGCAAAACCTGGGGCGCGGCGCCGAAGCGATTCGTTCAGGTCGATATCTCGCCGACCGAGATCGACAGCAACGTGGCGATTGCCGCGCCGGTGATCGGCGATATCGGCTCGTGCGTGGCGGCCTTGCGCGCCGGCCTCGATGCGGGCTTCCCGAAACCGGCCGCCGAGTGGACGGGCGCGATCGCCGAGCGCAAGAGCAAGAATCTCGCGAAGATGGCGGCCACGCTCGACCAGAATCCGTCGCCGATGAACTTCCACAGCGCGTTGCGCGCGATCCGCGATGTGTTGAAGACACGCCCGGACATCAACGTCGTCAACGAAGGCGCCAACACGCTCGACTACGCGCGCAGCATCATCGATATGTACGAGCCGCGCAAGCGCTTCGATTCCGGCACGTGGGGAATCATGGGCATCGGCATGGGTTTCGCGATCGGCGCGGCGGTGACGAGCGGCAAACCGGTTGTCGCGATCGAAGGTGACAGTGCCTTCGGTTTCAGCGGCATGGAACTCGAAACCATCTGCCGCTACGACTTGCCGGTGTGCACCATCGTGTTCAACAACAACGGCGTGTATCGCGGCACCGACGTGAACCCCACCGGCGGCAAGGACGTCGCGCCGACCGTGTTCGTGAAGGGCGCGCGCTACGACAGGATGATCGAGGCATTCGGCGGTATCGGCTACCACGCCACCACCCCGGAAGAACTGACCAACGCATTGCTCGAAGCGATCGCGTCCGGCAAACCCAGCCTGATCAACGCCGTGATCGACGAAGCGGCCGGCACCGAAAGTGGCCGCCTGACCAATCTGAATCCGCAAAGCGCGGCGATGAAAAAGTAATCCAGCATAAACACGGAGATAGCAAAGTGACCAAACCTCTCGAAGGCATCAAGATCATCGACTTCACCCACGTTCAGGCCGGTCCTGCGTGCACCCAGTTGCTCGCCTGGTTCGGCGCCGACGTGATCAAGGTCGAACGGCCGGGTTCCGGCGACGTGACGCGCAATCAGCTACGCGACATTCCCGACGCCGACGCGCTCTACTTCACCATGCTCAACAGCAACAAGAAGTCGCTGACGTTGGACACGAAGAAGCCCGAAGGCAAGGAAATCCTCGAAAAGCTGGTTCGCGAATCCGATGTGCTGGTCGAGAATTTCGGACCTGGCGCGTTGGACCGGATGGGTTTTTCATGGGAACGCCTGAACGAACTCAACCCGAAGATGATCGTCGCTTCCGTCAAGGGTTTCAGCGACGGCCACCACTATGACGACCTGAAGGTCTACGAGAACGTCGCGCAATGCGCAGGCGGCGCGGCGTCCACTACCGGCTTCTGGGACGGTCCGCCGACCATCAGCGCAGCGGCGCTCGGCGACAGCAATACCGGCATGCATCTGGCGATCGGCATTCTGACTGCACTGATTGGACGCGACAAAACCGGCAAGGGCCAGAAGGTCGCCGTATCGATGCAGGACAGCGTGTTGAACCTGTGCCGCGTGAAACTGCGTGACCAGCAGCGGCTGGAGCGCGTGGGCTATCTCGAGGAGTATCCGCAGTATCCGCACGGCGAATTCAGCGACGTGGTGCCGCGCGGCGGCAACGCGGGCGGCGGCGGCCAGCCGGGCTGGGTGCTCAAGTGCAAGGGCTGGGAAACGGATCCGAATGCCTACATCTACTTCACGATCCAGGGCCATGCGTGGGAGCCGATCTGCAAGGCGCTCGGCAAACCCGAATGGATCGACGACCCGGCCTACAAGACCGCCGAGGCACGTCAACCGCATATCTTCGAGATTTTCGGCACCATCGAGGCGTGGCTCGCCGACAAGACCAAATTCGAAGCGGTCGACATCCTGCGCAAGTTCGATATCCCGTGTGCGCCAGTGCTGACGATGAAGGAACTGGCCAACGATCCGTCATTGCGCGCAAGCGGTACCATCGTCGAAGTGCCGCACAAGAAACGCGGCGCCTATCTGACGGTTGGCAGTCCGATCAAGTTCTCGGACATGAAGCCGGAGGTCACCGCGTCGCCGCTGCTCGGTGAACATACGGACGAGGTGCTGGCAAGTCTCGGCTACAGCCAGCAGGATATTTTCAATCTGCGCGAAATCAAAGCGGTTTGAGCGTGCCACCCCGCGTGCCCGTGTGTATGCTCGGGCGTGCGGATACAGCGTCCTTCGTGGGCGCCGTATCCCATCCAGCGATCTGCGTTTTACATTCGGGGGAGGATCATGCAAACAGGCATCGACTTCGAGCAACTCGTCAACGTGATCGGCGACGCGGTCATCATTTCAGATGCCGGCGGCAGCATCACATTCTGGAACCCCGCGGCAGAACGCATGTTCGGCTTTACGCAAAGCGAGGCGCTCGGAAATTCGCTGGATCTGATCATTCCGGAACGTCTACGCGGCCGCCATTGGGACGGTTATCACAAGACCATGGCAACGGGCGAAACCCGTTACGGCAACGACGTGCTGCGCGTGCCTGCCATCCATAAGGACGGTCGGTCGCTCTCGATTGCCTTTACGGTTGCATTGCTGCATTCGCCGCAAAACGAACTCACCGGCATTGTTGCGGTGATCCGCGACGAAACTAGCCGCTTCCAGGAGGACCGCCTGCTGCGTAAGCGTCTCGCGGAACTGGAAACGTCCGTGCGCGCGTAGGCGCGCATCGCGGCAACTCATCACGGCAGTTAATCCCACGCGGGCCCGACCGCTTGCCCATCAGACCCGGCAGATATTGCGCGGCCTGTCTGAGCAGCACGACATCGGGCGTAGCGGGCGCGTGGCATCCGGCCACTTCGGCGTCAGACGCTGGATCGGTCTGAACTCCCTTGTCAGTGCGATTCTGTCGGACGCTGCCGATCCGGTACGCGATTTTATATCATAATGAGATATAATTACGTCGGCCTATTCGTTCGTCTCGTAGGAATTTGGCTTTAAGGCGTGCTGCCGTCCTACGTGATACCCACCCACGTCCCTACTCGTCGCCCCTTGTCCCGTTACGCTCTTGTTCGCTGGTTTTCCAGCTTTGCCCCTCACCCTGTTGCCGTCCGGTGGCCGGAGCGCTTCAGATCGTGTCTCGGCGCATTGCTTGGCATCGCGTTCACCGGCGGCAGCATGCACGTCCTTCTCGGGTCGGCAGCCAACATTCCGCTCCTGGTAGCACCCATGGGAGCGTCGGCCGTACTGCTATTCGCAGTGCCGGCCAGTCCGCTGGCGCAACCATGGTCCATCATCGGCGGCAATCTCGTTTCAGCGACGGTAGGGGTCGCCTGTGCAAGCTGGATCGCCGATCCAGTGGGCGCCGGCGCGCTGGCCGTCGCGCTGGCGATCTGCGCGATGTTCGCGTTGCGCTGCGTGCACCCGCCGTCGGGCGCGGTTGCCCTCACCGCGGTTCTGGGCGGCCCGGTCGTCCATGCTCTGGGCTATCGCTTCGTGCTCGAGCCGATCGCAATCCAGTCGGTCGCCCTGCTGGGCGCGGCCATCGCCTACCACGCAGCCACCGGGCATCGATACCCGCACGTCGCCCAGCGTTCGGTCAAAGGCGCGGCGGCCTCGACGGCAGCGGCGAGCGAAGGTTTCACACGCGCGGACCTGGAGTCCGTGCTGAGCAAGCGTGGAGAACTGCTCGACATCGACACCGACGATCTGGAAACCCTGTTGCGCGACGTTCAGTTGCAGGCCTATGCCCGCACGTTCAATGAGCTGAGTTGCGCCGACATCATGTCGCGTTCGCTGGTCGCGGTGTCGGCAAACACGAGGGCGTCGGCAGCATGGAGCCTGCTGAAACAACGCAACATCAAGGCACTCCCGGTTACTGACGAGAAGCAGCACGTGATCGGCATCGTGACCCGCGCCGACCTTGTGGACAAACGCGCATTCAGCAAGGCGGCCGGTCTATCGTCTCCGCTGCAACGCTGGTTCCGGCGCAGCATCA
Source organism: Paraburkholderia fungorum (assembly GCF_902833645.1). Taxonomy (GTDB): domain Bacteria; phylum Pseudomonadota; class Gammaproteobacteria; order Burkholderiales; family Burkholderiaceae; genus Paraburkholderia; species Paraburkholderia fungorum. Next base: position 143,860 of record NZ_CADFGE010000018.1, on the reverse strand, counting down.
CCCCGCCGCCGCTGGTCGGCGCCCTGATGAACGTCGACGTTCATACGGTCGACGCGACGACGCCGATCGTCGAACTCGTGCCCGTGTTCGCGAACTACGGGCACCACCATATCCCGGTTCTGGATGTGAATCGGCGGCTTGCCGGAATGATCACGCAGGCCGACCTTATTGCGGGTTTGTACCGGCAGGCTTACGTCCAGCGACGACACGCGGCGGCGTAGCACGATCACACACGGACAGCTGCGCCGAAACGCCGGCATAAATGTCACGTGACGACATAATCTGCGCTTTACCCATTTCCTCGCAAAGGCCGATGAAAACACTCACTCGCAACTTGACCAAGGCGGACTTCGAGCAGTTGTCGGAGTTTCGCTACCAGATGCGGCGCTTCGAGCGTTTTTCCGAGCAGGCCGCTCAGGGCGAAGGCATCACGCCGTTGCAGTACCTGCTGCTCCTGCATATCAAGGGGTATCCGGAACGCGACTGGGCGACCATCGGCGAGCTTGCGGAACGACTCCAGGCACAGCATCACGGCGTGGTCGCACTTGTGTCCCGCTGTGAGGCGCTCGATCTGGTCCGCAGAAAAATCAGTGAGACGGATCGCCGCCAGGTCGAGGTTCATTTGTTGAAAGCAGGCGAACTTGTGCTTGCCCGTCTTGCCGAGATGCACCGCGCCGAACTCAAGTCGCTCGAAGGCGCATTTAGCGTCCCCCGTATCGATTCATGAGTCAACATGAGTCTCGATAGCTGTAAGCGCGATTTCTGTTCTTCTTCCAGCAGTTCTCGTTTGCGGACCGCTCGCCGGCGGCAATACGCAGGGTATCTTCCGGATGGTGTTCATTGCTGTGATCGGCGAACGCATCGGTGAGGACAGGTACGCGCATTTCCGTGCCCTTGCCAGATTGCGCGCGACGCAGTGTCGGTTCTATTTCCCACGCGCCACCGAGACCAGCTTTTTTACACGTCGCGCCATACTCACGAACAGGCTGTCGGATTTGCTCGCAGACGCCCGTCTGTGCGGCATGCGCTGGAGATCTTCCCAGTCCTCCTGCAACGCGCGCGCGTGATCGGCGGCGTCGAATGGCCATTCGACCACCACCGCTCTCAACACCGCCGCGCGCGGACCCGTTTCGGCGCTGTCTATGTACGCATTAATCGCCAACGCCTCCTGCTCGGCCGTTCGCTGGGAGTCGGCGACAATGAAGTCGTTAAGTCCTTCGATATGAACGCACCACAACCGTTCGCTCACTTCCTGTCTCCGTATTCAAGCCACCGCTCCTAGCCGCTCCCACTTCAAATCTGCAAAGCACGGGCCTTGGGTAGCTTCACTGAACTTCACATCGTTGTGTTCACCGTTCCATTCCATCACCTGAACGTTCTCGTCCGCATCGACGGTCACATCCCACCCTATGCATCGAGCAAAGGGAATTTTCCGATGCAGATCGAGGACCATCGCCACGCAATGCGCAAATGCCGGGATCGTCACACCGGAGAAACGAACGCCGGAATCGGGATGTTCTGCAATCGCACCCCAATCGTTCATGTAACCCACGCGACCCAGCTCACCACTAACCAGATCGACCGGCACGCAGATATCGTGATCGCCCTGAACGTGTGTGTCGTCCGCTCTTCCGAGCCGGAAAAAGCAGGCTCGAATAGAGATGCCTCCGGCATCGTCTACAACTGTCGTGAAGCGCAGCGTGGCAACCGGCTTTGACGCAAAAGCATTGAACACGCGATGCTGAGTGATGAACTTCTGAATCACACCATTGCCAAGCGATTTGATCACTTCGCGGTTGAAGTTCTTTCTGTCGAAGAGGTACACGCCCTTACCCTGGCCGGACCCGTCCAGCTTGAATACGATCCTGTCGCACTGCTCGAATACCATGCTCTCGAGAGCATGCTCCGGAATCACAACACTTCTGTCCGTGAAGAACAGGCCATTAGCGAAGTAAGCGATATCCGGAAACGCGTCGCTGTCGAAGATCAACCGCGATAACGGCTTCAACGCGGACAGCTTGCCGTACGAGCCTTTCATGCTGGGCACGACCACGCTGCCGTAATAGTTATCCGGAATCCACCCTTCCTTGAACGTTCCGTTGAACGCCGTGTAGACGCGCAGCCACGGTGCGTAGACGCCACTCCCAAATACATCGCGCGCGTAGGTGTCGGCGAGCTTCAGATGCGCCGGATCGGCCTTTCCGTACGTCCTCTCCAGAAACTCCAGCACGCGCCCTGCCTGGGCGCCATGATTCCGGTGGAATCTGAATTGCCCCGCCCTCTTTAACGATCGCCTGACCACGCGTTCCACGTCGAATGAGACCATCCCTACTCCCTGTACCGTATTACTGGGACCTCGATCTAAGCTCAGTAAGCGTTAGGATGATGAAGCCCCTTGAATACAGTCGCGAAAATGATCTTTACATCAAGTCTGAATGACCAGTTCCTGAGGTAATACAAATCGTGCGCGACACGGCCCTCCATTTTTTCGATGCGATCGGTTTCGCCGCGAAAGCCGTTAATCTGCGCCCATCCGGTAATGCCCGGCTTGATGCGGTAACGATGAATGTAGCCGGACACAATGTTCTGGTAGAGGTCGTCGTGCTCCAGCGCGTGAGGACGAGGCCCCACCACCGACATATCGCCGCGCAGCACATTGAAGAACTGCGGCAATTCATCGAGGCTCGTACGCCTAAGGAATCCACCCACTTTGGTAATGCGTGGGTCGCCACGGGTCGCCTGTTCGAGCACACCACGCTTCTGTTCATGCAGACGCATGGTGCGAAACTTGAAGATGGTGAAGACACGGCCATCCGCCCCTTTACGGCATTGCTTGAAAAATACCGGTCCAGGCGAACTCAGCTTAACCGCAATCGCACAGGCAAGCAGAATGGGCGATACCGCGATCAATGCGCCCAGCGCAAAGAGCCGGTCGAACAACTCCTTCTGCACTAATGCGTTGGGCGGCAACGGCGACGCGGCGAGATTGATGGTCGGCACGCCCAGCAGATCCGTGACACTGCCTTCAAACAACGCTAACGTGCGCACATCGGGCATGAACCGTATATTGATCAGATCGTTGCGAAACTCATTGACCAGCTTGAGGATCGTGCGTTCCTCGGTCAATGGCAACGCCAGCCAGACTTCGCCGATCTGCCGTTCCCGAACGTATCGGGCAAAGCTTGCATGCTCTTTAAAGACCCGCACCGCCGTCGTGGCCGCCGCGGTGGTGTCAGCGCGCACGTTGTACAGCGCGTTGGGCCGAAACCCCGCAGCCGGATTCATCTCCATCTTGCGGATGATCTCGTCGCAATGATCGCCGCACGCCGCCACGGCCACCTGCTGCAAGTTCAGACCCGCATTGCGCGCCCGGCCAAGCAGCATGTGCGTCATCATGCGGCCGGCAATCATCAGGCCGCCGGATATGCCGGTCCAGTAGGCAAACCAGAGACGCGAGACAAAGTCGATTCGATGCAACGAGAACATCAGTGCCATTGCGCAGGCCTGCACGACCAGCCAGCCGAGCGCGACTTGCCCCACCAGCGCTCTTTTGGAGCGTCCCCGCCACGACTCGTACACACCGAGCGCCGGAAACACAGCCAATGAAAAAGCGGCGGCGAAAGCCACGAACGCAAAATAGAAACCTCGTTGAGACGCATCGTCGAAGCGGATCCTGGAGGCAACCAGTGCGCCGGTCAGAATCATCGCCACGTCGAATAGTCTTGCCAGTAAACCGGTAATCAATCGCATCACAGCCCCTTAGTACACGTACCCCGTTACCAGAGCTGATTCAACCGCACCGCCCGTACTTGTCGTCGAATCTGACGATGTCGTCTTCGCCGAGATATGTTCCGGACTGAACCTCGATGATCTGAAGCGGAACGCAGCCGGGATTTTCCAGACGATGGCGTATGCCGAGTGGAATGTAGGTCGACTCGTTTTCGCCGAGAAGGAACTGCTCCTCGCCGCGCGTGACAAGCGCGGTGCCGCTCACGACCACCCAGTGCTCCGCGCGGTGGTGATGCATCTGCAACGACAGGCGCGCACCGGGCATGACGACAATGCGCTTCACCTGGAAACGGTCGCCATGATCGATCGAATCGTAGAAACCCCACGGCCGGCGCACCTTTCTGTGCGCGTCGGCTTCCGGAGACTTCTCGCGCTTGATGCGCGACACCAGCCCCTTGATGTCCTGCACATGCGACCGGTCCGCGACCAGCACCGCATCGTCGGTATCGACCACGATCATGTTGTTCGTGCCGACACACGCAACGAGTCGCCCTCCCTGCGAACGCGCATAAGTGGCGGTTGCGCCTTCGAACAGCACGCGCCCGTTGGACGCGTTGCCGCACTCGTCCTTTTCCATCGCCTGCCAGACCGCATCCCACGAGCCGAGATCCGACCAGCCCGCGTCGAGCGGCACCACGATCGCGCTGAAGGGCGAATCGGGTTTGGCGACGTGCTCCATCACCGCGTAATCGATCGAATCGGATGGCGAACGCAGGAACCCGGTAGCATCGGGAATGATGCATTCGTCCGTTTTCTTGGCGCCCTGGTACGCCTCGACACACGCCGCGTGGATCTCCGGCTGGAACCGCTCGATGACAGCCAGCCAGACAGACGAACGAACCACGAACATGCCGCTATTCCACCAGTAATTGCCAGATTCAATGTACTGCGCGGCAAGTTCCGCGGCCGGCTTCTCAACAAAACGTTCGATGCGATGCGCGCCATCCGGCAATACCTCGCCAAGGCGGATATAACCGAATCCCGTATCGGCCCGATCGGGCGGGATGCCCAGTGTAGCGATCTCGCCCTTCAGCGCATGACGTGCTGCAATGTCGATCGACTGGTGGAGCGCATCCAGATTGGCAATGGCATGGTCCGCGGGCATGGCGACCAGGATGGCATCCTGCCCATCGGCACACGCCGCCAGTGCGGCAAGCGTAAGGGCCGGCGCCGTATCCCGGCGAGCCGGCTCGACGATAATGCGCGCGTTCACGCCAATTTCCCGGGCCTGTTCGTAAGTCGCGAAGTAGTGCTCCGCCCCGCACACGACGAGCGGATCCGCAGCGATCTCCCAGCTCGTACTGAAACCCGCCATTCGCCCCATCGTGGCCTGTAGCAAAGTCTGGTTACCGATCACGTCGATCAACTGCTTCGGAAACTGCTCGCGCGACACCGGCCACAGGCGAGTACCCGATCCACCCGCGAGAATCACTTGCACGAGCGGTGGATAGTCCACCACAACCTGATCGATCGCTTCGCTGTCCAACTCGCCGGCAACTACCGTAATCTTGCTCATTTAAAGCTCCTTTACATTGAAACCAGCCGGCGGACGAAATCCTCACGTCCGCGCACAACGCGTTGCACCTTCAATCGCGCCGTTGGTTTCTTGTGTGATCAATGACAGGACGACTGTGTCAGACGGACAAAACCAATGGTTCAGTTACCGGCGGTAAAGATGCCCGCGCTGACCGTAAATCTGGCCCGACCGGAAAGCGTGGATAGACTTGCGGTTCGATCGCAACTGCATGTCGTTTCAAGCATCACGACACGCCCCGACTCCTACCGGCAAGCTAGCGCCACAGAGCAGTACTTGATGAACTTCATCATAGTCAGACTACGCTGCACCACAGCATTTCTGGCGCGAACCGTTGAGGTTTTGGCCCAGGTCGTTGGACCTGTTTTTGCCAGCACGCTAACGAGTAGCTGATTTGCGTGTCTGATGAGACAAGCAGGTTGGAAATCAACTTATCGCCGTGATACCTTTGACGCGAACGAGTTGATGTTCTGGTACGCCATCCGCTATACGCCATCCATTTATCTGGAGCCGCAATGGCTTACATATCGTTACTCGCACTATTCCTGACAGTCACCAATCTGGTCCCCGTGAGTGCGGTCGGGTTGGTGCCACTCGCTTTTTGTCCATGGCGTTTTTTTGGACGCAGCTACCCCGCGTTCATGACGCCGCTTACCGCTTTCACGCTTCTGGTCATCGTCTCTACACTGCTCTACGATCCGCGTTCATTTCTGGAATTTGATTTCTATCGGCGCGACGGTAATTTCTTCATTTCGTATGCACCCATTTTTGCCGGTTGCCTGTACACGCACCGCTGGGATCTGAATAAAGTTCTTCGCACATTCTTCGTGTTCGCCGTGGTGATCAATCTGCCGCCCTACGCTTACTACATCGTTCACAACGGCTTACTCAGCATCCTTGCAAATCCCGACAACAGCTTTGGCAGCTACTTCATTGCGCGAAATGCGGCAGGAGGCTTCTTCGCCATGCTGTTGTGCCTCGGCATCGCATGCTATCTGCACAGGCGCAGCAAGCTGCTGCTGGCCCTGCTAGCCGCCAATGCACTGATGCTGTTCTCCACCTATAGCCGAGGTTCGTTGCTGGGTGTTCTTGTCGTTCTTCCCTACCTCTATTTCGGCCGCAAGCGCTGGATGCTGGCAACGCTGATCGCCGGCCTTATCGCGGGCTCCATTGGGATGGCGATCTACCATACGGACCCGCGGGTCGACTATATGGGCTACACCTTCACGATCGAGAATCAGGATGCCAAAGTCGCCAATCTGGATATCCGCTATGAATGGCTATGGCCGCGGGCGCTGACGTACTTCGAGCAGAGTCCGCTCGTAGGGTTGGGTTTTGGTTCGTTCGACGACCATATCGGCAACGTGACGAATTATTTTCATCTGGTGGGTATCGCGTCAGACAAGATCATCGAGCATAGCGACTCGCACGCTCACAACTCCTACCTGAACATTCTTGCGGAGCTCGGCGTAGTGGGACTTGCCCTGATGCTGGGCTTCTACTGGAGACTGATTGAGTGGTGCAAACACGGCGCGGCCGCCGCTGCACTATTTGGCGGCGGACAAAACTTCGCCGCCTTCAGGTTCGTTGAGATTTCATCCGTTTGCCTGCTTGTCATGGCTGCGACCGAACATCGTCTGGTCTCGCCATCGAATGTGCTGATCCTTGCGCTAGTCATTTCCCTGTTGCTGGCCGCGCGATCAGTCAACAATGCCGCGATCGATCATCTTCAGCAGAGGTCAAGAGAGCACGCGCTGCTCTGATTGCTGGCGGGCGTCGGCGAACTCCGTCCTAGATCAGATTCGCCGGCGCACACATCCGTACTCACGACACCACATCAGCATGCTGGCGCTGATTGACAGGCAGTTGCTGGCTCGCCACCGGATACGGCAGGAAGTGTTCGAGTCCTCCGTATGGGAGCCGTGAGTCGATAAAGCTGGTTAGCGCCGTCTTGAAGTTCTCCGACGAAAAACGCTCTGCGTTTCTACGGCACGCCCGCGGATCGAACAGGCCGGCGTTCCGCTCAAACCGGCCTACCGCGGCCAGCAATGACTCTGGCGTCTGTTCCCCGAAGAACACGCCCGTAGGCCGTTCAAGTGGCAGGCCGATAACGGATTCGAGCGCACCGCCTCTGCCGAATGCGATCACCGGCGTTCCGCATGCCTGCGCCTCCACAACCGAAATACCGAAGTCTTCTTCTGCAGCAAACACGAACGCACGCGCGCGCCTTAAATGATCGACCAGCGTATCGAACGGTTGATGACCCAGGATCGTGACGTTCTCGCCGGCCGCTGCCCTGATCTTCTTCATCTCGGGACCGTCGCCAATCACGACAAGACGGCGCTCAGGTGTCTGTGAAAAGGCCCGCACGATCAGATCGATGCGCTTATACGGCACCATGCGCGAGGCCGTCACGTAGAAATCGTCCTTCTGCGTGCATATCGTCATGTTCGCCAGATCGACCGGCGGGTAAATGACGGTGGCTTCACGCTGGTAAGTTTTCTTGATCCGCCGGGCGATGAAATGCGAATTCGCCAACAGATGATCCACGCCATTGGCCGAGCGCGAATCCCATCCACGGATGTAGTGAAGCAGCACGCGCGCCATGATGGATTTGATACCAGTGTTCAGATGAGACTCGTTGAGGTACTGGTGTTGCAGGTCCCACGCGTAACGAATCGGCGAATGTACGTAACTGACGTGAATCTGGTTCGGTCCGGTCAGCACCCCTTTCGCCACCGCGTGCGAGCTGGAAATGACGAGATCGTAGCCAGACAGGTCGATCTGTTCGATCGCGATCGGCATCAACGGCAGGTACGCACGATAGCGTTTGCGCGCCAAAGGCATCCTCTGGATGAAGGAGGTTGTGACGGATTTCCCCTTCACGCAGTCGCGGTCCTCCAGAAAATCGACAACCGAAAAGATATCCGCTTTCGGGAAGCACTCGATGATGTTCTTCAGCACCTTTTCCGCGCCGCCCGAAACCACCAACCAATCGTGAACAATAGCGACTTTCACTTCAACCTCCCGTGAGAATGCGACTGACCTCTGTGCTTTTTCCACCACCGGCTTTACTCGTCCTTCGCTGCACGCGTCTGCGGTCGAAAACCGCATGCAACCCGAACCATGCCCAACGCCCGCTCGCCTCCCGGTACGAGCCCAACCAGCTCGAGGCGAATCACCACCACCATCAACATGACCGATAGCATCGCCTCGCCGATCACGCGGGCAAGCGCGATACCCGTGGCACCGTATCGGGGCGCAAGAATGAGCGCCGCAACCAGATTGATCAAACCCGACGCAATGCCAACGCCTGCAAGCAGACGATCCTTCCTGCGCGGCACGAACACATAGCCCGCCACGAACTCGTTAAACGCGGCGAATGGGAACATCCACGCAAAGATCTGCAGAACGTGTGCGCTGGGTTCAAAGGAGGCGCCAAGAATCAAAGGCAGCACAAAGGGCGACAAAGCTAGCGCGCCGCAGAAGATCAGCAGTCCGTATCCCATCAGCAAGGTCGCGCCGCGCCGGGTCGTTTCGTGCGCGCCTTGCATGTCACCCTGTGCGAGCTGCCGCGTGATGGTGGGAATGAACACCTGCGCGGCCGGCCCCATCAGCGCGAGCGCGATCGTCGCGAAGCGTTCAGCCGCGCCGAAATAGCCAACCTGGTCGGGCGTGGACAACAGCGTCAACAGGTAAGTGGACGACGCCGTGAATACGACCGACCCGGACGAGTAAAGAAACAGCATCGTCGAGTTGCGCACGAGGGGAACGATGCCTGCCAGCCTGATACGCGGCCAACCCAGCTGGTAGATCGTCAAACCATAGGAGACGATCGTGGACACCACACCGGCAATCAGAAGGCTTGCCAGCACCCATACCGCATCATCGGGTCCTCTTACGAGGCTCAAGACCAGTACAAGGCTCAGGAGAAAGCCGAACACTTCGATAATGATCGGCGTTCGAAACTGATGACGCCCCTGAAACAGCCAACCGAGATTCATCCCCGACACGATTCCGAGCAGCGTAGCCAATACGCCGATCAGAGGACGCTCGGACAGGATCGGTGAACACATCGTCGCAATCAGGCCGATGGTCCCTCCCACCACACCATGCACAATGCGCGCGCTCACATGCAACGAGAAGATGTCGTTGCATTCTTCATTCGATTGCGCTTTCGACACGTCACGCATGCCGACCGGGCTAAAACCGTAATTGACGAGCATCCATATCACGTTCATCAACGACATCGACGCCAGTACCCGGCCGTAGCCGGCCACGCCCAGCATCCTTCCGTAGAACGGCACAACGATGATGAGGTACACGTACCTCATCAGATAGCCGCCGTAGACAAACCCGATAATCCGAACGCTTTTTCGTCTATCCATGCCGTTCTCCGTGCTGGCGCTTCCGGACTTCAACGCCCCACCGCGCGACGGCGGGCAAGCGGGTTGGCGATATACCGCACCACGAAGTCAGAAAGCGGCGAGTAAGGGATGAGACACAAGCTTGACAGAACAAGCGTGCCGAGTTTCTTCTTGAGACTCCAGAATGGATTCGCGACGATGGTGTGCAAATAGTGACCCGAATCGCGCAACATCCAACGCCACCGCGTTGGCAGCGTCGCCCGGTAAACGCTTGAGCAGAACCGGGTCTTTTCGAGTGCGAAGTCGTAAAATGTGGGTGCAAGCTCCACCTGGAGTCGGGCCCTTGCGATATCACGCAATATTGCCCATCTCAGGTTGACGGCTTCCGGCGCTTTGTTGAGCTGCTCCGAGTTGGCGAACGACACCGTCTCGCCGCCCGCGTTGTGCACGCGATATCCCCCCAAAGACTTTCGCACCGCGGCGACACGACCCACCAGCGCCACACCGTAAATCGCGTAGAAGTCCGCACCGTAGCGATTGATGCCCGCCTCCGGAACCGGAAAAATGCGTCTGAGCGCGCTCACGCTGTATGCATTGCCGGATGCGGGCGGCGACGGATATAGCCAGCCGCCCAGCAGCAACTTCCCGCAATCGGCGGGCGGATCGACGTGCGGCACATAGGCGCCAGTCGAGGCGCCCGTGCCGTCCATGACGTCCAGACGAAACTGCACCTTGACCCAATCGCCGGTCGCAAAGATCCGCATCACTTCAGAAACCGCGCCTGGATACAGCACGTCGTCGGAGTCGAGGAAAATCACATAGTCCGTTTCGAGCACCTGAATCGCGTGGTTGTAAGCGGACACCTGGCCGCCGTTTTCCTTGAGTATCGAAGAGATCCGCGTCCCGAACGTCTCGATGATCGCGCGCGACCCGTCGGTCGAACCATCGTCGATCACCAGCACGCGCGTCGCCGGATAGTCCTGCCCGAGAGCCGACTCGATCGCCGTGGCGAGATAGTTCTCGTAGTTGTAGTTGCAGATCACGACAGTGACATGGTTCATGATTTGTCGACGCTACCCAAAGGTTCGATCAGCCGAAATTCGACGACCGTGAAACGATCGATGCATGCTGCAAGTATTCGGATTCGCACGAGTTGAACATCGCCTGTATTGATCCGGTTCAGTTAAGCGACCCCACGAACAACGACATAGGCAAGATGCCTGGGCGGTTTGTTGTCAGCCCCGTTGACTCGATCGGGCACCTTGAAGCGGATCTTCAGGGCCTGCTCGTCCCACGCCAGCGCAACATTGTCCTGAGCACTCGCCGTGCCGCTCAGCGCGTCGATGAACTCCACCCGTGCATTGCGTGAAGCAAGCGGTTTGAGTCCTGCCACCGCGACGCTTTGCCAGCCCGGTGCCGCACTGACCTGCATCACGACATCATGGCCGGAGAGCAATGCACTTCCAGAGGCCCCCGGATCGAATTGCAACGGCCTGGTAAAGCTTGCCAGCGATCCGTTCGCTGTCTGATTCAGGACTACGAGGCTTCGCCCGGATACGTTGTATGTCCGTCTAGGCGGCCCGCGATGCGTCAGACGGAACGGCTCGTAACCGTCCCAGTGATAAATCATCGACAGATACTTGTTCGGGTCGTCCCAGTTTCTATCGAGTGCCCAAACGGCGAAGTCGAAGAAATAGCGCGGTAAATAGTGCGGGTCCTTCATGTACTCGTCACCGATCTCCGTTTGCCAGATGCCGCGCGCGGGACCGTTCCTGACGTATTGCTGATACAGCGAATCCAGATCGGCAACAGGGAGATAATGCGTATCGATGTAATCGACCCAATCCAGCATCCGCTCCTTCAACACCGGGCTCCTGTACTCGAGCCATGTTCTGAAGTTGTCGAGACCGCCCTGGTCCGGCCAGCCGCCGTAAACCACGTACGCGTGATACTTGCGGATGATGCGGGCCGCCGGGATATGGATGCGCTCGACGTAATCCTGCATGGCCCGCGCGTAAGGCTTCGAACTCTTTACGTTGCCGTCGGCATCCGGGCCATGCCAGAAAGTCGCCTGGGCCAGTCCGCCCGACAATCTGCCCGCGGCCTCATTCCAGACCTGAAAATAGCGCAGGTTATAAGGTGGCGCGGAATAAGTGCGAACTACGGCTTCGACATACCGTTCCCACACGTCCACATCCACCGGCGCCGAGTTGCCGTCGCCCGGCACGGTCGCGTTCCATCCCGGCGTATAGCCGAGCAGCAGGAGCGAGCCGATCCCGTTGCGGTCGTTGGCGATCAACGCCGGCGGGAGTTCGGCGTCGAACGCCGAACTGGTCTTGTCGATGCGCATGACGTCTTCCGGCCCATCCGCCTGCCCCGGACCTACCGAGCCTCGCCCCCAACTGATGCCCATTGCGCGCCACATCTGCACGTCGCTGGGCGCACCTGCCCAGCCATTGGAACCGATCAACTCCGACATTCTCCGGCCACGCAGACCTTGCGATCGCGACCCGGGCGAGAACGGCGGCGCGGTCTTGCCACGCGCGAGCGGCGTTCCCGTTGCGGCGAGCGCGGCGAGTATGCGCAACGCCCGTCGTCTGCCGGCGATGCTGGTGACCCGGGTGATTCGTCTGGCTACAACCATGGGCTAGCTCGCCGATGCGCTGGGCGCCAGTTCCGGCAACGGTGCGCCGGCGTGACCGTAGAGAATCTGCAGCACCTGTCGCGCCGAGTGTTCCCAGCGGAACTCGCGTGCATGAGCCATGCCTCTGTTCCGGTAGTGCTGCCGCAAATCCGCATCGTCCATCATCTGGGAGATCTTCGCCGCGATATCGTCCGCCGATGTCGCATCGCAGTACATGGCGGCATCGCCGCATGCTTCCGGAATCGAGGTCCGCGAAGAAGCAATCACCGGGCAGCCGCAGTACATCGCTTCGAGCGGCGGCAGTCCGAATCCTTCATATAGGGAGGGAAAAACGAGGCAGGCGGCATTCTCATACAACGACTTCAACTCGCCATCCGACACGAAGCCCGCCCACACAATCTGGCTGGAATCGGTCCGCAGCGCCCTTTCCTCGCTACTGAAGATACGCCTGTTGCGGCCGCCAACAATGACGAACTTCACGTCATTCAGATGCCCGAGCTTATCGATCGCTTCCAGAACACGTTGCAGATTCTTTCGTGGATCGAGGCTGCCCACGATCACGCAGTACGCGTCTTTCGCAAGTTCCAGACGCGCCATGACCGCAGGATCCGATACGATCCGATCCAGATGATCCGCGCCAGGCGTGATAACCGTGACACGCGATTCATCGACCTTCAGGTGATGGCAGATCCGCATCTTCGAATAGGCAGAGACCGTCAGAAGCACGGGCCCCATGTGCCGCAGCATGCCGAAACAAACGCGATACCAGAGCCGGAACTTACGGGAAAAGCCTTGTGGCACGTCGTAGATCGCCATGTCGTGAACCATGACGATTTGCCCGCGCTTGAGAAGCGGATTGGTATTGCACAGATTGAGAAGCGTCCTGCCCCGCGCCGCGACAGGCAGCGTGATCTGCTCCCAAAGCGTGCCGCGCAGCCATGGAAAGCAGCGTTTCCGCTTGAGCTGCGTGCCCGGCTCGACAGCGTTCCGAGGCACAAAAACTTCCAGTTCGTTTCCAGGCGTTGCGCTCATCTGCATGGCCCGCGTGAGTTCGTACGCCACACGCTGAACACCGGTGACTGCCTGCGAAGTGAACTTTCCGTTAATTGCAAAGGCCATCGGCTTCTCCGTTTGACGGTGCCACAAACCATCTGACCGCAGGCTTCCCGCGGCCGGTACCTCATCAATGCGTTGCTTCGAGATCGCCGAAATCGCTGCCATAGTTCGTCACGTAGTCGTAATTCCGTGTGCTTCGCAGAAGCGGAATGCCATTGAAAACGGCACCGGCGATACGCCCTTCGGCGCGCGCCATCTTCTTGACCGTGTCCGCAATTTCCTGCTCGCTTTGCATTCCCGAGCGCAATACCAGCAGCGCCGAGCCTGCTTCACTCGCGATGATGGAAGCATCGGTGACGGCAAGAAACGGTGGCGTATCGATAATCACCATGTCGTACTGACTGGCGAGTCGCGACAGCAGCTCCTTGAACTGGGGTTTCATCAGCAACGCGGCGGGGTTCTCCGGCCGCGCGCCGCAGGACAGAAACGTCAAACCGTCGATACCGGTTGCCCGCAGCGCGTTACGCAAACCGAGCTGCCCCGAAAGCACTTCTGAAAGACCGCCACGGTTGGTTCCGTCGAACAGCGAGGCGAGATGACCTCGGCGCATATCGGCGTCTATCAGGAGAACGCGCGAGCCGACCTCCGCGTGCAGGATTGCCAGGTTCGCCGCAACGAAGCTCTTTCCCGCGGAAGGCGTCGGCCCGATAACCATCAAAAGGTTGTTGCGCGCGTGCGCAAGGTCGCGCGCCACCGACGTACGCACAGCGCGAAGCGCTTCGACCGACATGTCGTTCGGAAACCGTGCGGCAAGCACTCTGGCGTTGTCATCGCTCCGGGATGCGGCACCCCCCATGCCGGCTGCGCCGCCGACAAACTGCATGTCCGCGGCACTTCGCGCAAGCGGCTGACTGGACCTTCCGCTCGCAGCAGGCAGTGCCTTGCGGTCCATCCCGCGACGGTCGAGCAGCAGTTGCTGCTGACTGAACAGAATCTCGCCGAAGACAGGCACACTCATGCGGCTTTCAACGTACCTCGGATCGGTTACGCCGGTCATCACGTGACGGCGCATGAAGACCAGCACGACGCCGGACAGGAGTCCGAGTATCACGCCGCCTGCCAGCACGATTTCCGGCTGCGGCTTGACCGGACGGTGAGGTCTGATTGCGGGGTCGACAATATGCGCTCCACCTGTCGTGCTCGCGCGCCGAACCTGCAATTGCTCGGCTTTCTGCACCATCCCGAGGTAGATTGTTTCCGCTACCTTCTGCGCGCGAATCAGATCGACACTCTGACGCTCGGACGACGGCATGCCATTGAAATGACTGTCGAATTGCGCCTTCGCATCCTGCAACTGCGCAATCTGTCGGTCGGCCGTCTGCACCCAGCGGCTATCCGGGGTGTAGCGATCCAGGAGTTGCGTACGCTGTATTTGCAGGCTGGCAATCTGCTTGTCGATGTCGAGGCCGCCCTGGAGATACGCTTGCGCTTCGCTCGTCGGCTGCATGGACTGCGACGCCCCGCGGAAATGCTTCAGCGCGTCTTCGGCCTTTCTGAGGTCCGCCAGCAATCTGGGCAACTCCCCATTAATGAACTTCAGCGTGCTCGTGTCGTTGGCTTGCCGGGCGGCGATCGCATAAGCGAGGTACTGGTCTGCCAATGCATTAGCGACTTCAGTGGCCTTATCCCGGCTCTTGTCCGTGTACTCGATCTGAATGAGGCCGGAGTCCTTCACCTTGTCGCCGACCTTTACCAGAGTTCCAAACCGTTTGATTGCGTCGATCTCGTTCCAGCGAATAACTTCAAACTTCGTGCCTGGCCGCGCATCCAGTTGCTTCACGAGCATGGACACGCCGTTGCTCTTGACCGGCACGCCCACTACCCCTTTCAGAAGAGGCTGGTCCGACGGACCACGCAACTCGTACGCACCGTTTCCGAGAGCAACCAGCGTGAGTTTCTCTTCTTCCAGATCCTGCGGTACGTCCAGCGCGCCGATCTCGACGCGCTCGCCGCCCCACGCGAACGACTTCAAGCCGAACCAGGGTGCCGCCGGTTCTCCCGGCGTGGCGAATTTTTCGGCGATATCCCCCAGCAAAGGAATCTTGTGCGGTGTCACCGACACGTCGAAGCGGAATTTCTGAATGACCGGGTCGAGCACGGCGCGGCTGCGTATCACGGCCATTTCGGTCACCGGCGCGGGCGCGGGCGGCGGAAGACTCTCCTGGTTCTGCAAGGCGAGCCCGAGCGCATTAGGTTCCGGCGGATCGACACGCAACAGAACATCCGCTGAGTAAATCGGCGTTGCGATGAGCAGATAAGCCACGGCCAGACCCAGCACGACGACAGCCGTGCCCACGATCTCCCAGATGTGATCGCGCATCAGCGTGAGCATCGCGCCTGCGCTGAGCTGACCACGCTCCGTGCTCGGAGCGGGAGAGAACGAATTTGCAGGGTAGTAATCCACCGGTTTGATCCTTCCATGTTCGATGGGCAGAGTAATGATCCGATACCGCTCTGCTGCACCACCAGTTCGTGATCTGGAACCGCCGCCGAACGTGAATGAGACACGGTCGGCAACACCTCGAAGTTACGTGCTGGGTCAGGTTGGGTGGAAGAGCCGAAGCCCTCATGTATTCGTACTACTACGCGTATTGTCAAACCGTTCACGAGCCGCTTTTACTGCATATTGCGAACAGGCATGAACAAGTGGAAACAATCGGCCGCGCCCGTCTTCACAACAGGCGGACACGGCCATATTGAGTCACTGATATCGACGACGCCGGCATCCGGCAGCACGGACATCTCGTGAGAAAGCCTCGCAACGGACGGGCCCGCCTGCTGCCGGTCCCGACTTGCAAGGTCAATCTTTTGTATGTGCGCGTGGCGTCCCAGACATCCGCTGACCCGGACGCCGAGCGCGAGACCACGAGCGCGATGCCGCTGGAACCTTATGCGTACAGCTTCGCGCGATCGCACACCTGCTTCGTCACTTCGCGCATGCTGACCATACAAGGCCTTCGGCGGTCCCGGTAAAGCGGTAATTGATATGTCTGCCCTTGTCACAGCGGCTGGACGGCGTCTTCAAGCAAATTACTCAACGAACAGATTAAAAATTCTGCACAAACTTCATGCGAATTTTTCTATTCATGTTGCGGTGAAGCATAGCCCGGAATGAATGGACCGTATCGCCAAAGGCATAAATTCGGGTGTTAATGGCCGATTAAGTTGAATGCATTACGGACGCGACGAATTCAGAAAGCGTTGTTGCTATCTGTAACTGCTGTAACAGAATGCACAATTCGAGGGCGACCCTGTAACTAAAGTGTAGTGACAGTTCACAGGTGAAAAACGCACGTTTGAAATGGCGGGGCGGGCTGATTCCCTTTCCACGTATGCCAGCGCGGCCTTCAACCGACGACAGCCATGATGCAAACCTCGTCGCCACGCACGGAAAAAGTTTCTGACCGGGAATACTATTAAAGCGCCTTTTGCGAAAATTTCAAGGTAATAATTTCCCCGATCATGACAATTACGCCAAAACACCTGGAACATCGGCCAAGTTCGTTCTGAAAAATTCGATGCGCTAATCTCTTTACGTATCGTGATTGCGTGTTCGGAGAAATTAGCGTGATGACTTCCAGGAGTTTTCTTACGTCGTGCATCAATGAGTGTCAGAATGGAATGAAAGCGGTGAAACACATTGGCCTCCTGATTTTCCAGGACTGCTCCATGTCGACCACCGGCGCGGTCGGCGACGCTTTCCGGCTTGCCAACGAGTTCGAGAAAGCAAGCGGCGACGAGCCTCCGTATCGGCTCTCCGTGCTGTCTGACGAGGGCGGCCTCGTGACAAGCTCGTCGAGCATTCTGATCTGGACGCAAAGCCTCGAACGATACAGCCTGGCCGATTTCCATGCCTTCTTTGTCGCCTGCCGCGACACCACCGGAACTGCGGAGTCCAACGGTCGCTTTCTCTCATGGATCTCGCGCCACGGATCGATCGCATCCCGCGGCGTTCAGCAAGGCGCGAGTCTCGCCGTGGTATGCAGAAATCCACTGCAGTCAACCGTGCCCGTCTTTTTCTTTGACGATGGCGGCGGTGGCGGCAGCGGCGGCGTCGCGCCCGCCGACCTGGCACTCGCGCAGATCGAGCGCGACCTGGATCCGGAGACCGCGCGCAAGATCGCTCGTGCGCTACAACCGAATTACATTGAAAGAAACACGCCTGACCTCGACGACGCAAGCATCGTCACCACAACCGAGAAGATTCGCGAATCGGCCCGCTGGATCAAGGAAAACTACAGCAAGGCCATCTCTGTAGCCAAAGCAGCCGAGTTCGCTGCAATGAGCAAGCGCAATTTCCAGCGCCGCTTCAAATGCGAGTTCGGCATGACCCCTCTCGAATATCTGTTGCGCACGCGCTTTGACGTGGTACGCGCAATGTTGCGCAATACCGATCTGCCCGTCGACAAAATCGCGCGACGATGCGGCATGGGCGACGGCAATCGACTCGGGCGGCTATTCAAGGAACGCTACGGCGTGTCGCCCACGCAATTCCGTGCGCAACAGCACATCGACGCCGAGGAACCATGGCTAACGCCAGAGGAAGCCTGGAATACCGCGACTGAGATCGCGCGTTAAGCGCGTCGATTTTCGGACTGCAGCCTTGCGACGCCATCAGCCATGAATCGAAACATGACGACCACCAAGTCCGCACAGTTCGACCAGAAAGCCGCCACGGCCACGCCATCACACAAGGAAGCGCCGCCTTCTGAAACCATCTTGGCCAAACACGCGAACCTCGTACAGGACGATCCGTATCGGCCAACACCACAGTCCGTTTCCACAGTCAGACGACTCAAGGAGGCGGCAAAGTGCATGCTCCCTGATTCCCTATTCCTGAGTATGCTGCATCACAAGCGCATTGGCCGTTATCCGAATCTTCTGCGTCCGGCTACCTTCAACGAAAAGATCCTGCAACGAAACCTCAGACCGGATCCTCGCTACATTAGCCTGACCGACAAACTGTCGGTGCGGGAGTACATAGCGGCCAAGATAGGAGAGAAGCACCTCATACCGTTGATTTCGGCGCCGGAGGTGTTCACGCGCGAGGTCTTCGACGCGCTGCCCGGTTCTTTCGTCATGAAGGCGAACCACGGCAGCACCTTCGTCGAGATCGTCAGAGACAAGTCCGAGACTTCGTTCGAGAAACTGCAACTTCTCGCCCGGCAGTGGCTCTCCACCGAGTTCTACTACGTCGCGCGCGAGAGGCATTACCGCACAATCAAGCCGCGAATCTTCTTTGAACAGCTCCTTCTGGACCAGGCGGGCCAGATACCCGCCGATTACAAGTTGCATTGTTTTGGCGGCCGGCCGGGGCGCCCCATCATCTACATCCTGGTGATATCCGACCGGTTCGGGAAAGCGACGCACGGCGACGTGTACGACGTCGACTGGAACCATCTCGATGTAGCCATTGGCTACTACAAACGGAGCGCCAAGCCTGCTCCGCGCCCAAAGAATCTGGCATCCGTGCTGGACATCGCGGCCACGCTGTGTGAAGACTTCGACTATGTCCGTGTCGACTTATATGCGCCGGACAATCAGGTCTTCTTCGGCGAGCTGACCTTCACACCGGGCGCGGGCGTGCTGCCCTTCACGCCCGACAGTATCGACTACGAGTGGGGAAAATTGCTGGGTTGAGCAGGTATTTTCCAACCTGCATAGCTGCTTCACCCGATGTCTCTGCCCCCTCACCCTGACCGGAGCAGTACCGATGACACAAGCTAGCGAGGAAGTGCCCCGCACGGCCGACAGGAGGACGGCGGACAAACCACGGCCCACGGTGATGATGTGCCCCTTCACCAACCCCACGAATCGCTATATACAGATTCAGAAAGATCTCTACCGCTCGATCGGTTATGACGTCGTGCCGCTTTCCATCAAGGGGCTTCTCAACGGCGGGTTCTTCCAATTGTTCAAACCCGGGAACATTCTCGCTTTCCATTGGCTCGAGTACCGGCCATTCAAGCGTGACAAAGGCACCGCCCGGTTGAGTCTGACGGGCTCCCTGCTGTTCGCGTTCTACTGTTCGCTCATGCTGAT
Organism: Paraburkholderia fungorum; assembly: GCF_902833645.1. Taxonomy (GTDB): domain Bacteria; phylum Pseudomonadota; class Gammaproteobacteria; order Burkholderiales; family Burkholderiaceae; genus Paraburkholderia; species Paraburkholderia fungorum. Next base: position 124,368 of record NZ_CADFGE010000018.1, on the reverse strand, counting down.
CGGGCGGGCAAAGGCTGTTTACTTCATCCACGATCACGCGGTCCACGATACGATTGGCTTCAACAGGCGTTTGTCGATGCGAATCATCGCGCTCGTGCGCCGCCTGGCGGATTTCCGCGTGGTCCACGCGCCAGACTTCCAGGCGCAGTACAACGCGCAGTACCTGCCGCATCCACTCTATTGGGACGTCCCTGGACAGGCACCCACCACACCGAGGAAGTACGGCGCGACGCCACAGTATTCGTTGCTCGGCGTGATCCGGCCATACAAGCAGATTGACGCGTTACTCGACGTCTGGCCCGACGAGTGCAAGCTGCGTATTGCCGGCCACGGCACCGAGGCCTACCTCGCGACACTGAATGCAATCATCGATAGACGATCGCTGCGGAACGTCGTGCAGCTCGACGCGAGATTCCTGACCGACGCGGAGTTTGCGCAGAGCATTGCCGATAGCGACGTACTGATCCTGCCGCACGCGGCCGACTCGATGCTGGTGAGTGGCGCGTTCTTCGAAGCCATTGGACGCGTGCCGTTGCTGATCTCGCGCGCAACACCGTTCATGGTGTGGGCGGCGAGGAAGTTCGACAATGTCATTCTGTTCAATGACATCTCCGAACTCCCTGCCATTGTTCAATCGGTTAACGCATCGTGGCCGGCGATTGCTCGCAACGCAGGCAATCTCGCTATCGACGAATTCGGCTGGAACGCTTGTCGCCGGCGCTACGAGCAGTTCTTCGAGGCCGTTGAAGGCCACCGCAACGCGGTTGAAAAGCCAGTTGTCTAGCGAAGGAAGTTAAGCGGGACGTCGCTCAACGAATCCGATGTCGAGGCAGCGTCGAATCGTTCTATTTCAGACTCAGCCAAAAGCCATGCGCGGGAGAACAACCTGAATGCTCACTTCACAACTGGTTCCGGGACGGCTCAGGACTATTCTGTATCGATACGTCACCGAGCGCCCTCGGGAAGAACGACTATTCCATGCTCTGCGTCCGACGTTCGTTTCAGTAAGAATTCCGGGCGAATACCGCCCGTGCAATCCGACACTGTGCTTTAACGGAAACGGCTACACCGTCGTTGTTCGTTCGGTTAACTACGAACTGATGGAAAGTGGTGGCGTGAAGTTACATGGTCAAGACTACGACACCGTCAACTACATCGGCGAGCTATCCGCCGATCTGAATGTTGTACGCATGCATGCTCTGGAAGACACGGCGTTCAGGAATGTACCGGGTAAATCACGCGACGGCTTCGAAGATCTGCGAACCTTCTTCTGGAAGGAATCCTTATGGTGTCTGGGTAGCGCGCGCAGCAACGCGGGTGACACTAACACGATGGCGCTTCAGAAAATCTCCGGCGAGCGTGTTGCGGAGAGCTACCTGATCGAGTCGCCATTTGGCTTCAGTCGCGAGAAGAACTGGATGCCTTTCGTGTCCGAAGGCAAGCTCTACGCGGTACATACGATGAACCCGTTGACCATTGTCGAGATCAGCGAATATGGCGCAACCGTATCGCTCACGAAACCATTGAAGGTGCCGAAGGGCCTGCTGGGATCATCCCAGCTAGTCGAATGGAAGGAAGGTTGGCTGTGCGTCGTACACGAGCGCAGTCGAGGGAAAAAGCATCTCTACAAGCACCGGTTTGTTTATTTTGACCGGAACTGGAATGCCGTGCTTTCCGAACCGTTCTACTGGAAACAATACGGCGTGGAATTCTGCTGCGGGCTGGCGGTTCACAATGGAACCGTAGCGGTCGGGCTTGGTGTCAACGATTCGGAAGCGATCATCGCTCAATTCAATGAGACTGATATCGATCGGCTTTTGTGATCTCTACCGCGCACCAGTTGGAGTAACGGGAAAACCAAAGATATCCGGTCTCCCCGACTCATTCAGGAGGAGACCGGATTCACTGCGCAACCCGACGCTTGCGGCCTAGTTGTCGGCGTTGGCCGAGGTGAAGCTCGTAAATGCACTGTACGACGGGTTGATCGGCGAGCCGTTCATCATAATGCCGAACGTCTCGTTGCCGCTATCAAGCACGTAGTACATCACAGACTGGATGTTGTGAGTCTTTCTAGCCGGATAGAACTGGCCCAGTTGCGTGGTGATGTAGTTTGCCCGATAAGCCTCCGTTTGCTCCGGGCCCGTATTCCACTCGGAGATGATGAAAGGCACGCCGTAGCGCGCTTTGCAATACGTCGGCAGATCGAAGCCAGGACCTGCGCCGTCTGTGCCGATGTTGAAGATATTGCCGTAGACTTCGTAGTTGTGCCACGTCGTGATATCCCAGCGCACCGCCGGATAACCGCTGCTTCCGTCCGGTTGAGTACCCTCCCACAATGCGTCGGACGCGCCAACGTCGTTCACACAGAAGTTGATGCCGCACTTCGCGGAAGACTGAACCGACTTCACCCCGTCGATCATGCCGCGCATCACGCCGCGCAAGACCGGCCAGTTCGCATTATTGAAGTCGACCGCCTTCGTTCCTGCGTTGGTGGAGTCCAGAATGATCGCGCCATCGCGCGTCAGTTCGTTACCGCACTCGTACATGGTCACGCCGTACCCCATCAGCGCACGGGCAACCGCCGAGCCCGCTGAGTAGCCTGCGCTGTAAGCGGTCGATTCGCCGCTGAAGAGCTTGCCAGTACTGTCGTAAAGCCCCTGGTTAATCAACACCAGCAGCTTGATCCCCGCCGACTGGAAAGCTTGCGCCAGTTTGGCAACTGCGTTGATCTGGGTCGGGTCGGACGTGCAGCCAACACGATAGCTGGTGCAACCCATCGCCTTGAGCGTCGTGACCAGTTGCGCCGGCGTGTAGGTGTAATCGTAGTGCCCGTTGATACCAAAGAAGCTACCCGCAGCCGGCGCGACGGCGATACGAGGATCGGTACAGGCCAGCCATTGAGAGGAAACCTCCGCGTTCGCGTAGAAGTGCCCACTCGTGTTGCAGTGATAGATCTTGCCGCCGTACCAGAGTACGAGCGACACGTTGTAGTTGACGCCTACCACCGCGCCATTTTTATAGACGACGCCGTTCACCAGGGTCCATTTCGCACCCGACTTATCGAGGATGTATGGCGCGGAGGGCAGCGTGGTACCGTCGGCTGAGACGGTGCCCAGACGCGGATCGATGCAACTTCCCCACGCCGAGCCGTTCCATTGATAGAACTGGCCGCTCGCGTTTTCGTGGTAGATGCTGCCGTTGATCCACAGCGCGAGCACGACGTTGTAGTTAACCCCTGCTACCGCGCCGTTCTGATATAGCACGCCGCCCGACAGTGTCCATACCGCGCCGCTGCTGTCGGTGATCGAAGCTGCCGGCGGGATTGTCGTACCGCTCGCGGATGCAGCACTTGCGTGTGCCGTTGCCTTGCTGGCAGCGGATACGGCCGTGCCGTTGCTACCGTCTTCCGAACCGCCGCCGCAGGCGCTCAAAAGATAACTTCCACCCAGGGCCGCTAGCCCGCTCATAAATTGACGTCGTTTTACCATGGCCGAATATTTTCCACTGTCGATAAAAATATAAATAGTGATTTTTAGAGTTTTCGAATCAGAGAATGCTTATAGATAACGCGGTTTACTTCGCGATCCTAATTATGAAAAAAGATCTTCTTGCGTATTCCGGGCGCAGTTCAAAGCCTGATTAAACGGTCCGAGGCAAGACTCGATTAGATGCGGCTATCCAGCGGACGAGCGTCACCGATCGCGGTGGCGATCCGGCGTACGCGGCGTCCTACTGCGTTAGAAACCGATGGGAGACAACCTGACAACGCTACTTCGCTGCTACTCAAAACTCTGCCACCACACAACGCGCAAACGTTTGATCAGACGAATAGACTTTCTTCCGCTACCCGCAATTTCTTCCACTCACTCGTCGCGACTGGGGTAAATCGTACCCGGAATGATTGTCCGGTCCCACAAAAAATAGTAATTTTCGGACAAATAGTAAGATTATTTCTATTAGCTTGGCGCATCGCAAAGATCCCTGCTTTCTCATGATGATCATAGGATTGGATGGTCATCATCTTTCCGACTTCGACCCCAAGAAAAGCTTCGCATTTTGCGCGATGCATTCGGAGGTGGCATCAGGTCGGCGGGCGATGCACCGTTTGAGCGCGCGTGGTCGCTTACGCTTCGGTAACAACGCGCTCGAGCGAGCGCATGCGAATCTCATCTGAACGTGAGAACGCGTGGCGGTGAGATTCGCGCGACACTTCCGGCTTCCTGAGAAGTGTCATCATGGCGTCACTTCCGTGGGCACTCGACGAAATCGACAATTAATTCGTCGCAATGACTGAGAAATTCAAATTGCAATTCGAGTGTCGCGATATACATTTCAGCCTTTATGATGAGTGAGATCGCGGCAGCCCAAGAAAGACATCTTTCTCCCCACGCACTTTTGCGCCGCCAATCAACATCAATAAAAACTGGAGACCCGCGTGAAATTCGATACGACCACTGTCCGGCTGATCCTCGCCATCGCTGAAGAAGGCAGCATCTCCCGCGCTGCCGACAAACTCAGCCTCGCAGTCGCGGCGGCGTCACGGCGTGTATCGGACCTCGAAGCGCAACTCGGCGCCAAACTGTTCCAGCGCGTGCCACACGGCGTGGCGATCACCGAATCGGGTGCCAAGCTGCTGGAATACGTCCGGCAGATCGACAATCTGATCGATCGCCTCGAAGGCGATGCGCAAGCGCTCAACCAGGGGCTCGAAGGCCGCATTATCATCGGCGCGCCAAAGGCCGTCGTGATCCAGTTCCTCGCGCGCGAGATTGCAGAAATTCAACGCAAGTATCCGGGGATCTCGCTGAAGATCGTGGAGGAGAACAGCAAGATCGTGCAGCAACTGCTGCGCGACAAAGTGATCGACGTGGGCATTTACGAAAAGAAAAGCGGCTTCCTCGATCTTGCCAAATCACCCTATAGAGAGGACGAACTGGTGCTGGTGTACAGCCGCCCGCATTTCCAGTTCCCCGACGCCCCCATCGGGATCGACGACATTCTCGATCTGCCTATCGTGAGTCTCGGCAAAGGTTCCGCAGTGTTGTCCGCCGTCCAACGCGCGTACCGCAGTCGCGGCCGGCAATTCGCCAATAACTTCACCGTCAGCGGCTTCGACACCATGCTGGCGATGGTGCGCCATGGCCTCGGCGTAGGCCTGATGCCACCCGAGGTTCTGCGCAGCTTTCATCCCGAAGCGACGCTGGCGTCAGCCGCACTTACGGGCGACTGGCACCAGCGCAGCTACGTTCTGTCCTGCGTCGAGGGGCACGCACAGGCGCAAACCCTGCAAAACGTGGTGGCCGAGCTTCTCGGCGCACCGGCTTAGCTTCCGGTCGGCACGCACGGCCCGGTTTCGCAATGCGCGAAACCAGACATGCTCCAGGCATTCTTGCGGCAGCCTGGTCTGTAGCGGACAGTGATGACAGAAAACCTGCCGGCCACGCACGAGATGGCCGAGCGGTTCGACTCACACCTTCTACAGAGGAAACCGGAAATGACGGAATCGAAGCATCTGCCGCTGCAAGGCATCCGCGTGCTGGACGTGAGCCAGGTCATGGCCGGCCCGTTCGCCTGCATGCTGCTGGCCGACATGGGCGCGGACGTGATCAAGGTCGAGCCGCCCGAAGGCGACCAGACCCGCGGCGCGATGGGCTTCAAGATGAAGGGGCCCGACAGCATGGGCTTCCTGAACATGAACCGCAACAAGCGTTCGCTAACGCTGGATCTCAAGAGCGACGCAGGCCGTGAGTTCTTCTACGAGCTCGCAAAAACGGCCGACGTGATCGTCGAAAACTACCGCCCGGGCGTGGTGCAACGGCTCGCCATCGATTACGAGTCGATCCGGGCAATCAATCCAAAGATCGTCTACGTCAGTATTTCCGGCTTCGGACAAAGCGGTCCGTGGGCGTCGCGACCTGGCTTCGACCTTATGGCACAGGCCATGTCAGGTGTGATGAGCGTGACTGGTTACAAGGGCGGCAAACCGGTCAAGGCCGGGGTGCCCGTAGCGGATATCGGCTGCGCGCTGTTTGCCGTTTACGGGCTGCTGTCAGCCTACATCGGCGCACAAAAAACGGGCGAGGGTCAGCACATCGACGCCTCGTTGTTCGATTCGATCATGGCCTTCTCGATCTGGGACATGTCGGAGTATTGGGGCACCGGCGTGCCGCCGACACCGCTCGGCACCAGCAACAAGATGAGCGCGCCCTACCAGGCCGTGAAGGCGCGGGACGGCTACTTCGTGATGGGCGCGACGAACCAGAAGCTATGGACGAAACTGTGCGAACTGCTGGCGCGTCCCGACCTCGTCGCGCACGCGGATTATGCAAGCGTGTCGCTGCGCCTGAAGAATCGCGAAGCGTTGATCGAAACCCTGGAACAGGAATTCGCGAAGCGCGACAGCCACGCATGGGTCGATGCGATGCTCGCCGCCGGCATTCCAGCCAGCCCGATCCTGTCCTATCCCGAGGCGTTCGAAAGCGAGCATGCCGCGCACCGGCGGATGTGCATGGAGATCGATCACCCGAACGAAGGCAAGGTCAAGAACATCGGCTTTCCTGTGAAGATGCTCGGTACGCCGCAAACGGTGCGCCGTCATCCGCCGCTGCTGGGCGAGCATAACGAGGAGATCTTTGCCGAGATCAATGGGACAGCGCCATGAGCGATCCCGTCAAACTCACGATCTATCCGTCCGGTGCAGCGGAGATCGTGATCGATCGCCCCGAGCGTCACAACGCAATGACGCTCGACATGTACGAATCTCTACTGGCGCTCGTTGCCCAGTGTGAGCAGAACCCCGGCGTGCGCTGCATTCTGTTTAGAGGCGCGGGTGGCAAGTCCTTCATTTCCGGCACCGACATCGCCTATTTCAAGGACTTCCGCGACGGTCGCGATGGCGTGAGTTACGAGGCGTTCGTCGAGCGCGTGATCGACGCGGTCGAACGCATTGCGGTCCCGACCGTCGCCGTGATCGACGGCTGGGCCGTAGGTGGCGGTCTCGCGCTGGCGACAGCCTGCGATTTCCGCGTCTGCAGCGACGGCTCGCGTTTTGGCGCGCCGATCGCGAAGACGCTCTCCAACACGCTGTCGTCGCGCAATATCGCGCGCCTGCAAGCCGCGCTCGGTGTGCCGCGAGTCAAGAAGATGTTGCTGCTCGCCGACTACGTCACGGCAGAGGAAGCGCTGGCGTGCGGCTATGTCTACGACGTGTGCTCGCAAGACGCGCTACAGGAAACCGCTCATACGCTCGCGCAGCGGCTGATGGCGCTTTCTCCGGTCACGCAGAAGGCCGTTAAAGAAAGCCTGCGCCGCATCGTCGTCGAACAGCGGCTCGATGACGAGGATCTGATCGAGGCGGTGTACGGCAGCGCCAATTTCAGGGAAGCCGTAGTGGCTTTCACCTCAGGCGCGTCAAAAAAATAAGCACAAGAAAGTGGAGTGAGACATGAAACGATTACAGCCTAAGGCAACAACATGGGTCCTGCTGATGTTGTGCCTGATGTATTTCATCACCTACGTCGACCGTGTCAACATCAGCACGGCCGCCGGGCAATTCAAGTCCGAACTCGGACTTAGCAACACGCAACTCGGCTTCATCTTTTCGGCATTCGCCTATCCGTATGTACTGTTCCAGTTCATTGGCGGTTGGGTCAGCGATCGCTTCGGGGCCAAGCGCACGTTGATCGCCTGCGCGTTCATCTGGGCGGTAGCGACCACGTTGACGGGTTTCGCAGGCGGCTTCGCAACGCTCGTCGCGGCGCGACTGTTGCTGGGCCTGGGCGAAGGCGCCACGTTCCCCGCCTCCACCAGCGCGATGGCCTCGTGGGTGAGAAAGGACAAGCGCGGCATGGCTCAGGGTATTACGCATTCGTCAGCACGCCTTGGAAACGCCGTGGCGCCAATGCTGGTTCTGGCGATCATGACGGCGTTCAACTGGCGATTCTCGTTCTACCTGCTCGGCGCACTGAGTTTCGGCTGGCTCGTGCTGTGGTACGTGACTTACACCGAGAAACCGGCAGATCATCCGCGTATCACCGCCGATGAAATCAACAGCCTGCCGCCACCGACGGTACGTCCGGTAGAAATGCCGGGCACATGGGCACGGCTTTATCGCCGCCTGCTGCCGGTCTCCGGCGTCTACTTCTGCTACAACTGGATTCTCTGGTTGATGCTGGACTGGATGCCGCTCTACTTCATGCATAGCTTCCATCTGAACATCAAGAAGGCGGTTATCTTCACGTCAGGGGTGTTCGTTGCGGGTGTATTCGGCGATCTGGTGGGCGGTCTGATCAGCGACAAACTGCTTCGCCGTACTGGCAATCTGAAACTCGCGCGCAGCTATCTGGTCGCATTCTGCATGACCTTGACCGGACTGTCGCTGATCCCCGTGGTGCTGATACACGATCCGATGTATTCGCTGATTTTTCTCGCCGCCGCGATGTTCTTCAATGAAATGAATATTGGACCCATGTGGGCGATTCCGATGGATGTCGCCTATGACCGCTCGGGCACGGCCAGCGGCATCATGAGCGGCACCGGCTTCACCGCGGCGATCGTGAGTCCGGTTGTGGCCGGCTATCTGATCGACCGACTGGGGAACTGGAACGTAACCTTCCTGCTGTCCATCGCTGTGATGGCCTGCGGCGTGCTGATGACGTTCCTGATGAAACCGGAGGCGCCATTCGTCGCGAGGCTCAAACAGGCGGCGCCTTCGCCGGAACTTCCGGGCCGTGACGCCGTGTTTCCGCTCGTCGATAAAAACTAGCGAACCGATACCTGGGTACGTTCCTTCGCGGGACAGATCGAATCCGTGAAAACAACGCGGTCACGCCACGCCGCCGTGCGTTCAACGGCGCGTGGCTGATCCGATTGCTAAGCCCCGCGCAACACTTCAGCCCGCGTGCCCGCGGCTGCCCTGCTCGCTATCGAGATGCGCCATCTGTGCCGCTGCGTAACGCTCGCCCGCGGCAGCGCCCAGAGGTACGGCCTGCGCGATCGCAGCCAGATCGTCGGTGGTGAGCGTCACATCAAGCGCCCCCAGCGCTTCGGCAAGGCGATCGCGCCGGCGCGCGCCAACCAGCGGCACGATATCGTTGCCCTGAGCCGCCACCCAGGCAATTGCGATCTGCGCAACCGAAACGCCTTTGGCATCGGCCACCTTGCGCAGCGCATCCACTAATGCGAGATTGTGATCGACGTTGTCGCCCTGAAAGCGCGGGCTCATCGCGCGAAAATCGCCTTTCCTCGCGGACTCCTTGCTCCAGTGGCCGCTGATCAAACCGCGGGACAGCACGCCATACGCCGTCACGCCAATCCCGAGTTCGCGGCACACCGGCAGGATCTCGTCTTCAATGCCGCGTGAAATCAGCGAGTACTCGATCTGCAAGTCGCTCACCGGATGCACCGCTGCCGCACGGCGGATGGTCGTCGCGCCCACCTCGGACAAACCGACGTGCCGTACATAGCCGGCTTTGATCATGTCCGCGATCGCGCCCACCGTATCTTCGACAGGCACGTTGGGATCGAGCCGCGCGGAACGGTAGATGTCGATATGATCCACGCCCAGCCGCTGCAGCGAATAGGCGAGAAAGTTTTTGACCGCGGCGGGACGTGCGTCGTAAAGCGACCAGCCGCCGGCGGGGTCGCGCATCGCCCCGAATTTCACGCTGACGATCGCCGCGTCGCGACGCGACGGCGGCGCGCTTTTCAGCGCCTCGCCGATCAGCATTTCGTTGTGGCCGGAGCCGTAGAAATCGCCCGTATCGAGCAGCGTAATGCCGGCTTCGAGCGCGGCGTGGATGGTGGCAATGCTTTCGGCGCGGTCCGACGGACCGTACATGCCTGACATGCCCATGCAGCCAAGACCGATCGCCGAGCTTAGCGGCCCCGTCTTACCCAGTTGAAGTTGTTTCATGACGTTCCTCTTTGGAAGTGACGCCGCAAGAAAAGGCGCTCGACCCGAAGTATCGGCCCAATTTCAGCGTGCGATAATCCACTTCAATCTGAATGACCCGTGCGGAACGGCGAACAATGCAGGAACCCGATCTTTCCGATTTGAAAGCTTTCGTCGCCGTCACGCGGGCCCGCGGATTTCGCCATGCCGCGCTGACCAGCGGCGTGTCGGCCTCCTCGCTTAGCGAAGCGGTTCGAAGGCTTGAACAGCAGCTCGGCGTCAGACTGCTCAACCGCACGACGCGCAGCGTCACACCCACGGAAGCCGGTCAGCGTCTGTTCGAACGGCTCGCGCCGGCGTTCGGGGAAATCGCCATCGCGCTGGATGCGGTGAATCTCTTTCGCGAGAGTCCTACCGGAACGTTGCGGTTAAACGTTCCGTCGATCGCGGCGAGAGAAATCCTGCCCGCGCTCCTGTCCCGCTTCCTTGCCGCTCACCCGGGCATCACGGTGGATGTCGGGACCAACGACACGTTCATCGATATCCTCGCCGCGGGTTTCGATGCCGGCATCCGCTACGACGAACGCCTCGAGCGCGACATGATCGCCGTGCCGATCGGCCCGCGCGTTCAGCATTTCGTCGCGGCGGCTTCGCCAGCCTACCTCGCGGCCCGCGGCGTACCGCGGCATCCGGGCGAACTGCTGAACCACGCATGTATCGGCCACCGCTTCGACAGCGGCGTACTCGCGACCTGGGAATTCAAACGGGGCGACGAGGTTGTGCGGATCGAGCCAAACGGGCCGATGATCGCCTCCGTGATCGAATTGCAAAGAGGCGCGGCCATCGACGGATTGGGGATCGTCTATTCGTTCGATGAGTTTCTGCGGCCGGCAATCGAACAAGGCACGCTCGTGCCGATACTCGACGAATGGTGTCAATCGTTCAGCGGACCGTTTCTGTACTACCCGAGCCGGGCACATATGCCGGCGCCGCTGCGGGCATTCGTCGACTTCATTCTCGCCGCCAACGACCCGGATAGTCAGCCATAGGCGCGACACGAGGCGCGATACGCCGGGCTACGCGTTGTACTGCATGAGTCCCGGCAACGCCTCCGCCAATGCATCGATAGCCAGCCGCACCTTCAGCGGCAAGTGCGGAGTTTGCAACCAGAGCGCGTAGACATCGTAGAGATATTCCGGCTGATCCGGCAGCAATCGCACGAGACTGCCGGTCTGAATGCGCTCGCGAACGAGCCAGTATGGCAGCCACGCAAGCCCCATCCCGAGCACCGCCGCGTCGGCGATTGCATCGAGATCGTCGAACCGCAACCTGTTTGACGGAGTGACCTCGACCGGCGAGTTCCCGGCGCACGGAAACAGCCACGGGCGAATACGCCCCGAGCGCCTGTAAATAATCGCCTGATGCGTGCTGAGTTCTTCTATCCGCCGAGGATGCCCGTGCGCCGCCAGATAAGCGGGTGCGGCACAGACCACCATATGCTGGCGCGCAATGCGACGCGCGATCACGCCTGCCTTGTCCCCCAGACCGCCGGTCCGGATGGAGAGATCGTAGTCGTCTTCTGCCAGATCGACTAAACGGTCGTTGAAAGAGAGATCCAGCTCCAGCCTCGGATGGCGTTGCGCAAATGCCAGCAGGACCGGCGCCACACAGCGCCGCCCGAAGTGAACGGGCATCGAGACGCGCAGCTTGCCACGCGGTTCGGACAGTTGATCGGCAGCGAGAGCATCCGCCGCATCCGCTTCGGCGAGTATGGCCCGGCAGCGTTCGTAGTAGGCGCGGCCGAACTCCGTCAGGCTCTGCCGCCGCGTGGTGCGGGTAATCAGGCGCACGCCAAGACGCTCCTCGAGAAACTGCACGTGCTTGCCGACCATCGGTCCGGATAAGGCGAGTGCGTCCGCCGCGGCCGCGAACGAGCCCAAATCGACAGCTTTGACGAACACGGCCATGCTCGTGAGACGGTCCATATTGATAACTGTTGGTTTCGACTGTTCTAGTTATAACGCTATTTATCCCGTCATGCATCGCCGTCATAGTTCATTCATTCCAATCACTTTCGAGTTGAAATCCTATGACACGTGTTATTCGCTTTCATCAACATGGCGGCCCCGAGGTTCTACGCATCGAGGACGTCACCGTTCCACCGCCCCCTCAAGGGGAAGTTCAGATCCGCGTGAAGGCGTTGGGTCTTAACCGCGCCGAGGCCATGCTGCGCGCGGGCAATTACATCGAAACGCCTACGCTGCCTTCCGGTCTTGGGTACGAGGCCGCGGGTATCGTCGATCGGGTCGGGGAAGGCGTGCAAGAATTCGCGCCAGGCGACGCGGTCAGCGTCGTGCCGCCGCCGACCATGCTGCGCTGGCCCGCTTATGGTGAGGTGGTCAATTTTCCCGCCAGGTTTGTCGTCAAGCATCCGCCTTCGCTCAGTTGGGAAGCGGCCGCGGCAGTCTGGATGCAATATCTCACCGCTTACGGTGCGTTGATCGACATCGCCAAACTGGGTAAGGGAGACTTCGTTGCCGTGACCGCGGCGTCGAGCAGCGTCGGCCTTGCGGCGATACAGATTGCCAACCGGGTCGGCGCCACCCCCATTGCGGTCACGCGCACCTCGGCCAAGCGGCAGGCGTTGCTCGAGTTGGGCGCCGCCCATGTCGTCGCTTCCGCGGAGGAACACCTGGCGGGCCGCCTGAAGGAAATCGCAGGGTCGCAGGGTGTGAGGGTCGTGCTGGACCCAATCGGCGGCCCGATATTCGAGCCGCTCACGGACGCCATGTCTCACGGCGGCATCCTGCTGGAGTACGGCGCTTTGAGTTCTGAGCCGACACCTTTCCCGTTATTCACGGTGTTGAGCAAGGCGCTGACGCTGCGCGGCTATCTGGTGCACGAGATCATCGGCGATCTGGCGCGACTCGCGGCGGCCAAGGCTTTCATCCTCGACGGATTGGCCTCGGGCGCGTTAAAACCCGTCATCGCGAGGACATTCCCGTTCGACCAGATCGTCGACGCCCATCGCTTTCTGGAGTCGAACCAACAGTTCGGGAAGATTGTCGTGACGGTTTGAACCCGGCCGATACAGCGCGCTCAGCCGGCTGCGACGACCTCGATACGCAAGGCTTCCCCGCCGGCTGCAATCGCCAGCAAATGGTCGACGTTCGGGTGCGCGCCCGGACGGTTGCGCGCGTCGGCCGTATGCTCGGCGAACACGGCGAGGCCGTGTTCTGCCGCCTTGGCGTCCAGCGTGCCGAAGGTTTGCTGCAGATAGTTGTATACCGCCAGCGAGCCCTGCTTGCCCGGCTTGTTCTCGATGCTGGCCACTACGGCGCCCTTGCCGTCGAGCAGATCGATACGTTCGATGCCACCAATGGCGGGCAGTTGGGCGAGGTTGTCCTTGAACACGTTGCTCGGCTGAATCACTGAAAACACTCCTTCTATTCGAAAAAATACGGCGAGCCGTATCTTATCCGATAGGGTGCTGCGCATCGCGCTCAACACACGGCGCGCCGCAAGGCCCGGCGTCGCGCGAACTTCGGTTTTTTCGAACTATCGCTCCCGGTTTAGCAGATTTATCCGTTTCCCAACCTGACGCAGACTGAGGCTCACCACCACTGCGGACCTTGTCCGCGCCAAGGAGCCCCGATATGCGTAACTATCCGCGCAACAGTCCTCAAGCCGCCGCACGTATCGTCGCGTTGGCGCTCATCTCAGACGGTCACGTCAGCAGCTCGGAAGAGCGTGCACTCGAAAGCCTCGATATCGCCGGCGAGCTGGGTCTCGCCCCGGCGCAATTCGCGCAGATTGTCCAGACGATGTGCGAAGACCAGTCGGTCGCGCACACGCCGGCGGTCGGCCAGCTCGATGCGGCCCAGCTCACCACGTTGTTCGGCGAGATCGACGACACCGCCTTGCGTCGCAAGGTGATCCGCCTGTGCCTCGCCGTCACGGTCGCGGACAACTATCTGGCGGACGGCGAAATCGCCTTGCTCACCGCCGTGTTCAGGGCGTGGGGACCTCAGCCGGTCCAGCCCACGAACCGGCACGTCGCACTGCTGAGCGCGCCGCGCGCTCACGCGCGCACGGCAGCGACCACCTGAGAAGCGAGCGCATGATGTTGCCCGCGCCGCGAACGGATCGCGTGGATCTCTTCGACCACGCCTTCCGCCCGGCCGAGCCGGCGCAGTCCGCGCAGCAACGCGACGTCCCCGGCGCCGAGTTCCGCGAGCGGAAACACCCCGAGGCCACGCGCGGCGAACACCGCCATCAGCGCGCTGTCTTCGAATTCGCCGGCAATCCGCGGCCGGATACCCGTAGCTTCGAACCAGCGGTCGAGCCGCGCGCGCAACGCGCTGTGCCCGGTAGGCAGAAGCACGGGCACATCGGCGAGGCACTGCGGAAAGCCGGCACGGGCGGCTTTGCCGACAATCGCCGCCGGACCGTACCAGTCGACCGGCGAGCCGATCAGGCGCTGGCTCACCACGCGCAAATCCGCATTGTGCGGCGCGGGTTGGCACGCAAGAACGAGATCGAGCCGATGGAGCGCGAGTTCGGACAACAGTTGCGCGTGCTCGCCTTCGTGACATAACAGCCTGAGCGACGGCGTATCGAGCACCGGCGCCAGCAGCGCGTGCGCCGCGAGCTTGGAGATGCCGTCGGAAAGCCCCACGGCAAGCCGCGCAATGCGTTCGCCGCCCGTCTCGCGCATCTCGTCGAGCAGCGCCTCGCCAATCTGAAAAATCTGCTCCGCGCGATTGAATGCCGCCTCGCCCGCTTCGGTCATGGTGACGCCGCGCCCGGCCGGCTTCAGCAACTGGCGACCGATCGATTTTTCCAGCTCGCGCACCTGTGCGCTGATCGTCTGCACCGCCATATCGAGGCGCTCGGCCGCACGCGCGAAGCCGCCCTCTTTCACGACGATCCAGAAGTAGTACAGATGGCGATAGTTGAGCATGGGCAGGAAATAGTTCGAAAAAACCGATATATCGATCAGATTATCACTGATTTATCCGAACCATGAAGACGGCGATGATAGCGACATACCGAAGTTGCCCGTCACTCGTCATTCATTACTTACGGACCCCATGGATTCCTTACTCATTCTCGCTGCCGACCCCGCCGCATGGGCTGCGCTTCTCACGCTGGTCGTGATGGAAATCGTGCTCGGCATCGACAACCTGATCTTTATCTCGATCCTCAGCAACAAGCTGCCGGAAGCCCAGCGCGCGCGTACCCAGCGCCTCGGCATCATGCTCGCGCTCGTGTTGCGGCTCGGCCTGCTCGGCACCGTCGCGTGGATCGCGCAGCTGACCGCGCCTGCTGTGACGTTGCTCGGCCACGCGTTTTCGTGGCGCGACCTGATCCTGCTTGGCGGCGGCCTGTTCCTTGTCTGGAAGGCGACGAGTGAGATTCACCAGAACGTCGTCCATGCCGAGGAGGTTCGCGACAAGGCAAGCACGACCGTGCAATTGACCGCAGTGGCCGCGATCGGACAGATCCTCGTGCTCGATATCGTGTTTTCGGTCGACAGCATCATCACGGCGGTCGGCATGACCGAACACATGCCGATCATGTTCATTGCCGTGATCGCCGCGGTCACCGTGATGCTGTTCGCGGCCAACCCGCTGTCGCGCTTTATCGACCGGAATCCGACCATCGTGATGCTCGCACTCGGCTTCCTGCTGGTGATCGGCATGACGCTCATCGCCGAAGGTTTCGGCACCCACGTGCCGAAGGCTTACATCTACGCGGCCATGGCGTTCTCCGCGTTTGTCGAAGCATTGAACATGCTCGTGCGTCGGGCGAAATCGAAGCAGGCGCTTAGCGTCGAGCGATGAGCGTCCACCGACTTTTTATCCTTAAGGAGCAACGAAATGAAATGTCCTGTTTGCAAGACCGCTGACTTGCTGATGACCGAGCGACGCTCGATCGAAATCGATTACTGCCCGGTCTGCCGCGGCGTCTGGCTCGATCGCGGCGAACTCGACAAGCTGATCGCGCAGGATGCCGGCAGCAACGAAGCGCCGGTGAGCGCCGCCGCACCCCCGAGCCGGAACGATCACCACGATCGCGACCGTTCACACAACAGCGAGCATGGCTACGACCGCAATCGTGGGTATGACAACAACCGCTCGTATGACAGTCACCGCACGGACTATCGGGGACACAAGAAAAAGCGCTCGCTGTTCGACATGTTCGATTTCGACTGAACGTGTCCGCGACTATTCGGACCCGCGGCTGTATCGAATGAAAGGGCGCGTGCTGATCCAGCAGCCGCGCCCTTTCAGTTTTTCCTTCTCGATCTCTGCTGACGTGGCCTCATGCCAACGCCAAACCCTTCAGACAAATAACAACGCGCCGCGTGTCATCGGCCGGGCGATCTGCCGCGTTAACGCATTTAAGGCGGCACAGTTGTAGCAGCAGTTACCTAGCGGCAACAACCGGCGCACCAACCCATCACCAGTAACGCTCAGCATTGGCGGTTTGAGCGCGGCGCGCACGCGCTCAATCTCCTCGCGCACACTGCCTTGATGCTTCCCCAAATTGTTTTGCCTGCCCGTTTATCCTTCAGATGCCAATTTCATTCGTTTCGATCAAAAAAACCGGCGTGCTTGCCGCGCTCGCTTATTGCGCGCTCAGCATCGCGATGCCGGCTCATGCAGCCGACAACGTGATCGTGCTCGACTCCGGCGAAGCCCAACTGACGCTGGTCGATCCGGCGACGCACAAGGTCATCGGCACGGAGCCGACCGGCAAGGAACCGCATCATCTGATGATTACGCCGGACGGTCACTCGCTGATCGTCGCCGATTCGATTTCGAACGATCTGATGTTTCTCGATCCGCACACCGGCCGCGTGCAGCGCAAGGTCGAAGATATCGAAGATCCCTATCAGCTCGGTTTCTCGCCCGACCACAAATGGTTCGTCACCGCCGGCCTGCGGCTGGATCGCATCGATGTGTATCACTATGACGGCCAGAACATGACGCTCGCCAAACGCGTCCCGCTTTCGAAAACGCCGAGCCATATGACGTTCTCGTCCGATAGCAAGATCGTGTTCGTCACGCTGCAAGACACCGGCGAAGTGGCCGCGATCGATCTGGCGACGCAATCGGTGCTATGGAAACTGCATGTCGGCAATACGCCCGCCGGCCTCTGGATGACGCCGGGCGACCGCTATCTGTTGATCGGCATGACGGGCGAAGACGACGTCGCCGTGGTGGATTGGCACAAGCAGCAAGTCGTGAAGAAAATCCAGACGGGGCGCGGCGCGCACAACTTCCGCAACCTCGACGACGGCCATCACGTGGCGGTCACGAACCGCGTGGAAAGTACGATCAGTATTCTCGATTACAACACGCTGACGAAAACCGCCGACATCACCGGACTTATGCCCGGACCCGACGACATGGAACTTTCCGCGGATCATCGCTATCTGTGGGTCACATTCCGTTTTGCGCGACATGTCGGCATCATCGATCTGACAACGCATAAACTTATCGACACAATCGCTGTCGGACGCTCACCGCATGGTTTGTATTTTGCCAACCGTGCCCCCGTGTACGCGCCCAATCCAGACTGAGCAGGCTTTCGTTTTGATGACAGCATTCGCAATTTCAAGAGGTTTTCGATGATTCACGAGATCGTCGCGCAACTCGACAATGGCGTCTCGGCGTTGCAGACACTTCTGTACGTCGACGTGGTGCAGCCGTTGTTCTATCGCTTCGGCCTGATGGGCTACGACGAGGACACCTACGACGCGCTCTACTGGGTGATCATCGGTGTGCTGGAAATACTGATCACGTATATCGCCTTGCGGCCGCTGGAAGCGCTGCGGCCCATCGAGACATGGTCGGATCGCAAAGCGCTGCGCGCCGATGTGATCTACACGTGGATTGCCAAGCTCGGCATCATCAATATCGCGTTCTTCTTCATGCTGCAACCATTGTTCAATCATTGGCAGAGCCTGATGGCGATCTACAACGTGCCGAACATCGACATCGACGGCTTGTGGCCGGGCGTCACCGATCAACCGGTCGTGTCGTTCCTGATCTATCTGATCGCGCTCGATTTCTTCGGCTACTGGTATCACCGCTGGCAGCACCGCTTCGGCGTGTGGTGGGAACTGCACGCGGTGCATCATAGCCAGCAGCAGATGTCGTTGTGGGCCGACGACCGCAATCACTTTCTCGACGACATCATCCAGGCGGCGTTCTTCGCCGCGATCTCGCTCTTCATCGGCGTACAGCCGACCCAGTTCGTGGTGCTGGTCGCCGTCGGCAACTTCATGCAGAGCGTGCAGCACGTGAACGCGCGTTTGCCGTATGGGTGGCTGCTCGAACGCACGATCGTCAGCCCGATTTTTCACCGGCGTCATCATGCGATCGGCTACGGCCATGAAGGCACGCGCTACGGCTGCAACTTCGGCGTGCTGTTTCCGTGGTGGGACATGATGTTCAAGACCGCGTCGTGGGACCGCACCGTCGAGCCGACCGGCATTCGCGACCAGTTGCCGGCACCGCACGGCGCCGGGCGCTCCTACGGCAACGGCTTGATCGCCCAGCAATGGCGCGCGTTTGGCCGCATCGCCATGCGTCTGCGGGGCCAACGCTCCTACGGTGGCGTGACAGACTGAGCGACATCGCTCGCTGTGAAGCCTGGGGCGCCTCACCCCAGGCCCACGGCCCGCGCGATTAGCAACCCGCCTGCGCCGACGATCCCGGCCCCGATGACGCGCGCCGCGCGCTCGCCATGTGGGGCAACGCGTTCGACGGTGATCGCCGCCGTCACGGCCGCCATCACCCGCAAATCCATCATCCCGGCCACCAGAAGGACCATGGTCAGCCCGGCACAGCAGGAACTGCAGTGGAGGCCGAGACGCAAGCCGTGCCGCCACGCCGTGGCGGCATCCACGGGCAGAGCGGGCAAGCCGCACCGTCCCGGCAGCATCTGGCCGCACCCCGGCGGCGTACGGCAACAGGCAAGACGGCGTGCCTTCCACGCCGTGAACTGCAACGCGCCGGCGATCAGCACAATTACACCGGCCGCAAGCGGAACGACGCGCGCCAGCGCCGGCAGTTCCGTTTCGAGCGCCGCAAGCGCAACGCCGAGCGGAAATACGGCCACACCAAGCGCGCTCCATACGAAGAAATACCCCGCGCCCACCAGCAGCGTCAGACGGCCGACGCGCGTCTCACCGATTGCGCTGACGGCGAGGCGATAGCGCCACAGCATGGGGACGAGCGACGGCAGCATCATCGCGACCATCATTACGATCCACATGCCGACAAACGACGCCGCGAGTCCAGGCCACGTCTGTCCACACATTCGCATCCATGCCGCCGACATTGTCCAGCCGCCTGGCATCGGCATGCCGCCCATTGCCGACATCGACGCGGCGCTCACCGCCGTCACCGTCGCGCTGACGGCGAACAGCAGCGCCGAGACGCCCAGGAACGCCCGCTGCGAAACGGGGGTCTCGCTCGGGCGCCGCGATATTCGCCGGCCTGCGCTCGCGCTCACCTGTTCCATCGCAGGGCTCAGCGCGTCTCGTACTCGTCGTGGCGCTTCCACCAGACGCCCGTCTCGTTGCGCCCCTTCGGCGCGCGGTCGAGCCACTGATACATCGGCCAGATGCCGTCCACGCCTCGCGCATAGGTGGAATACGTGTGATAGACCACGCCGTCTTCGAGAACGAACGCACTCAAACCCGGCCGGTCGCGCGTGTACGTCGCCGCGTCGGTGCCGCAGGTCGCCGCGAACTGGGCGACGGGCTCGGGAATCTGCGCCGCGTCCATCGCGTGGGCGCCGCGCTCATAGTTGTACTCAATGCTCCCTTCACGCTGTTGCGCCTCGGTAAACGCGATGTTGAAGTCGAAGTTGAAGTCGCTGCCGTGCGAAGACGCCCAGGGGAACGTCCACCCCATCCGGCGCTGATACGCCTGCAGCTTCTCGAACGGCGCCCGCGACACCGCCGACAAGGTGACGTCGTGATTCGCCAGATGAACCGCGACGCCGTCGAAGCCATCCGCGATCGACGAACATGACGGACATCCCGCCTTGTAGTCAGGCCCAAACATGAAGTGATAGACCAGAAGCTGCGAGCGTCCTTTAAAGAGGTCCGCCAGCGAAGCGCTGCCCGCATCGGTTTCGAACCGGTACTGCTTGTCGATGCGCACCCAGGGCAGCGCCTGCCGTTGTTGCGCCACCGCATCGCTCTGCCGTGTGAGCGCCTTCTCCGCCTTGAGCAGTTCGAGCCGTGCGGCCAGCCATGCGTCACGCGTTCCGGTCGTATGTGTCGTAGTCATGCTTGCCTCCTTGGGCGTCCTGCGTCGCTCGCCTGATTGTCGATACGACGTAGTGGTTGGTGGTCGTGCTAGATTAGTCACGGGCACCCGGACGGTGGGAGTGACAAGTGTGGCGGGATTCAGATAGACCATGACACCATGGACGCGCTAGTAACGGCGGCGGCGCGGGCGCTGGCGGCAGGCGACCCGCTCGGCGCATTGAACCGGGTCGCCTTGCGCGACGACGCAGCCGCGCTCGCACTGCGCGGCATCGCGATGGCACAGCTCGGCGATCTCGTTCGAGCAAAGGCGCTGGTGCGAAGCGCCGCGCGCGCCTTCGGTCCGAAAGAACCGGTAGCCCGTGCCAGATGTGTAGTTGCCGAGGCCGAAATCGCGCTCGCCTCACGCGATCTGGGCTGGCCCGCCAAGGCGCTCGACGCCGCGCGGGCAACGCTCGAAGCCCACGGCGACCGGCTGAATGCCGCGCATGCGCGGTATCTCGAAGTCCGGCGCCTGCTCCTGATCGGCCGCCTCGACGAGGCCGAGCGTTTGCTCGCGAGGCTCGACCCCACGCCCTTCCCACCCGCGCCGCGCGCCGCTCACGAGCTGGTCGTCGCGGGAATCGCAATGCGCCGCCTCCAGACGAAACAGGCGCGCGCCGCGCTCGCCGAAGCTGAACGCGCCGCCCGTCAGGCCGGCATCCCGTCGCTGACGGCGGAAGTCGACAGCGCCCGCCTCCTGCTGAACACGCCCGCAGCGCGGCTGGTCGCGCATGGCGAGGAACGGCCCCTGCTGCTCGAGGAAGTCGAAGCGTTGCTGACGTCGAAGGCGCTCGTTGTGGACGCGTGCAGATACGTCGTACGTGAAGCCAACATCGTCGTACCGCTCGCGAGGCGTCCGGTGCTGTTCACGCTGGCACGTACCCTGGCCGAAGCATGGCCTGAAGACGTACCGAGGGACGCGCTTATCGCGCGAGCATTCCGGACGAAGCACGCCGATGAAACGCATCGTGCGCGATTGCGCGTCGAAGTCGGGCGGCTGCGCGCCTTGCTCGGGCCACTGGCCGGCATCAGCGCAACGAGGCAGGGCTTTGCGCTCGCGCCGCACGGCGCGCGCGAGGTCGTCGTACTCGCGCGGCCGGTGGAAGAGCCGCACGCCATGGTGCTCGCGTTCCTCGCCGACGGTGAGGCGTGGTCGAGCTCGGCGCTCGCGATTGCGCTGGATACCAGCCAGCGCACCATGCAGCGCGCACTCGACACGCTGGCGGCCGCCGGCAAGGTGCAGTCGTTCGGCCGCGGGCGGGCGCGGCGCTGGATGACGCCGCCCATGCCCGGATTCACGACGACTTTGTTACTCCCCGCGTCTCTGCCGATTGATTAGGATGCAGCCATGAAACGATCAGCCGCCAATATCGTCCGTGAATATGGACCCTTTCCGGGCGTCGACGCCGTACATGGCGTGACCTTCGACGGGCAACACGTCTGGATCGCGAGCGGCGACAAGCTGAACGCTTTCGATCCGGCGAGCGGAGCCATGCTGCGCACGATCGACGTGGTCGCGCGGGCCGGCACGGCCTTCGACGGCCAGCACCTGTTTCAGCTCGCCGACGAACGCATCCAGAAAATCGATCCGGTTAGCGGCCGCGTGCTGGATACGATCCCGGCGCCCGGCGGTGGCGGCAATTCAGGGCTCGCGTGGGCCGAAGGATCGCTCTGGGTGGGACGCTATCGCGACCGGCGGATTCATCAGGTCGATCCCCAAACCGGGGAAATTCTTCGCACCATCGAATCCAACCGCTTCGTCACCGGCGTCACCTGGAGCGACGGGGAACTCTGGCACGGCACCTGGGAAGACGACGCGAGCGAGTTGAGGCGAATCGATCCTGGTACCGGCGAAGTGCTGGAAAGCCTCGAGATGCCGCCGGGCGTCTACGTGTCGGGACTCGAAGCCGATGGCGGCGATCAGTTCTTCTGCGGCGGCGCAACCAGCGGGAAAGTGCGCGCGGTACGTCGGCCCGCACGAGGCGCCGAGCTTCCCGCCGAGTCTGTGGACGAATAAGCGAAGCAGACAGTGCGCCACCTGGCACAACGCCCGGATCGACACGCCAGCCGATAAACAACAAACGTTGCCAATCCAGGGTTTCCATCAACAGAAATAGCTGTTGCCAAACTTTTTGTTGTCGTACTATCCGCCTTGACAACACATGTTGCCACATAGGCGGGTTGCGCATCGCATGTTGCGACGCCACCCGGTGTTAGTCAGCCGCCCCTTGACGCTGTCAGGGGCATTGCCCACCACCGCGGAGAATTTATGGGACGTCGCTCCTTCCTCATGTCTATGGTTGCTGTCGCCATGCTCGGCACAACCCTCGCCCACGCTGACAACAAGGAACTCGTTGTCGGCACCGACACATCGTTCATGCCCTTCGAATTCAAGCAGGGCGACAAGTACGTTGGTTTCGATCTGGACCTGTGGGCGGAAATCGCCAAAGATCAGGGCTGGACCTACAAGATTCAGCCGATGGATTTCGCCGGCCTGATTCCCGCTCTGCAAACGCAGAACATCGACGTTGCGCTCTCCGGCATGACGATCAAGGAAGAACGCAAGAAGGCGATCGACTTCTCCGATCCGTACTACGACAGCGGCCTGGCCGCGATGGTGCAGACCGGCAACACCAGCATCCAGTCGATCGACGACCTGAACGGCAAGGTGATCGCGGCCAAAACCGGCACGGCCACCATCGACTGGATCAAGGCGCATCTGAAACCCAAGGAAATCCGTCAGTTCCCGAACATCGACCAGGCGTATCTTGCGCTGGAGGCCGGCCGGGTGGGCGCCGCCATGCACGACACACCGAACGTGCTCTATTTCGTCAGCACCGCCGGCAAAGGCAAGGTAAAGGTCGCCGGCACACCGGTCAGCGGCGACAAGTACGGCATCGGTTTTCCGAAGGGCAGCCCGCTCGTCGCCAAGGTCAATCAGGAGTTGAGCAGGATGAAAGCGGACGGCCGCTACGCGACGCTGTACAAGAAATGGTTCGGCTCGGAGCCGCCCAAGTCGTAAGCGTCATTGGCAGGACGCGCAGCGAAGCCCGCTGCGCGCGGGACGACTCAACCAGGAGCGGTGTGTGGAATTCGATTGGTCAGTTATCTGGACTGCACTTCCGGACTTGATGGCCGGCGTGAAACTGACGGTGTTCATTGCGTTCGTGGGACTGGCCGGCGGGTTCGTGGTCGGCGTCATCGCCGGCATGTTCCGCGCGTACGGTCCGCTCGCGCTTAACGTCGTCGCGCAGGTCTACATTGAACTCATTCGCGGTACGCCGATTGTGGTTCAGGTAATGTTTCTTTACTTCGCGCTGCCGCTGCTCGCGCATATCCGGATCGACGGACTCACCGCCGCCATCATCGCGATCACGGTGAACTCGGGCGCCTACCTTGCCGAAGTTGTACGCGGGGCTTTGCTGTCCATTCCGAAAGGCTTGATGGAGGCCGGTCTCGCCATGGGATTGTCGATGCCGCGGGTGTTGCTGAAAATCGTCGGGCCGCTGGCGTTCCGCCGGCTGATTCCGCCATTGGGCAATCAGTGCATTGTGAGTCTGAAGGATACGTCGCTCTTTATCGTCATCGGCGTAGGCGAACTGACGCGCCAGGGCCAGGAAATCATCGCCGGAAATTTTCGTGCGGTCGAAATCTGGTCGGCCGTCGCGGTGATTTACCTGGTCCTGACGGGTGTGATGACGCTGTCGTTGCGTCTCGTCGAAAGAAGGATGCGCATCCTATGAGTATGGTCGAATTCCAGAGTGTCTCGAAGAGCTTCGGCCACGTGCCCGTGCTCAAGGACATCGATCTTCGTATCGAGAACGGAGAAGTCGTGGTGATCGTCGGGCCTTCGGGCTCCGGCAAATCGACCCTGCTTCGCTGTATCAATGCGCTCGAAAAGATTAGTGGCGGCGAGCTGCTCGTCGACGGCCTGAGCGTCAAAGGCAATGCATCGGACATCCGCACGATTCGCCTCGAAGCCGGCATGGTGTTTCAGCAGTTCAACCTGTTTCCGCAGATGACCGCGCTCGAGAATGTGATGTTCGGACCCATTCAGGTCCGTGCAGCAACGCGTGCCGAAGCGCGTGACCAGGCGATGGCGCTGCTCGACAAAGTCGGTCTCGAATCGCGGGCCAATCACTATCCGTCGGAATTGTCCGGTGGACAACAGCAGCGTGTTGCGATCGCGCGGGCGCTTGCCATCAAGCCCAAGCTGATGCTCTTCGACGAGCCGACGTCCGCGCTCGACCCCGAGCTTCGTCACGAAGTGCTCAAGGTCATGCAGGATCTCGCGACTGAAGGCATGACGATGATCGTCGTCACACACGAGATCGGCTTCGCGAAGCGGGTAGGGACACGTCTGCTGTTCATGGACAACGGGGGGATTGCGGAGGACGGCGAGCCGGCGGCGCTGATCGACAATCCGCCTACGCAGCGCTTGAAGGACTTTTTGCAGCATGTGGCTTAGCTCATTGCGTGCCTCGGATCCTGGCATCGGCTTGCCAACCCATCGCCATTATGTGACGATGGGTCGATGCCCTACACGATCGAGCCTCTGCAATGACCACCATGAAATTCGATACAGTCGTGCTCGGCGCGGGCATTGTCGGCGTGTCGGTGGCGGTGCATCTTCAGAAACGCGGCCGTCAGGTCGCACTGGTCGACCGCAAGCAGCCCGGCAACGAAACGTCGTTCGGCAATGCCGGGCTGATCCAGCGTGAAGGCGTGTATCCGTACGCGTTTCCGCGCGACCTCGGCACCTTGCTTCGGTACGCGCGCAACCAGTCGCCGGACGTTCGCTACCATGCTGACGCCATACTCAAGACCGCGCCCTTTCTTTGGCAATACTGGCGCAATTCTCATCCGGCAAAACACGCGGCTATCGCGAGGTCGTACGCCACACTGATCGAGCATTGCGTGGACGAACACCGCGCGCTGGCGGCCGAGGCCGGCGCGAGCGCGTTATTGCGCCCAACCGGCTGGATCAAGGTGTTCCGCACGGCGCCCGTGTGGGACGAAGAAATCCGGCATGCCGAACAGTGGCACCGGGAATATGGCGTCGAATTCGAAGCGCTGGATGCGGGCCGGCTGCAACAGAAGGAGCCCGATCTCGACAAGACCTTGTTAGGCGGCCTGCGTTATACGGAGTCCGAATCCGTAAGCGACCCCAACGCGCTGGTCACCGCCTACGCAAAGTATTTCGAAGCGCTCGGCGGACGCTTCTTCATCGGTGACGCGGACTCGTTTCGTGAAAGTTGGACGGTCGACACGCAAGACGGAACCATCACCGCTTCATCGGCGGTCGTCGCGTTGGGACCGTGGTCGGATCGTGTGAGCGCGCGGCTCGGCTATCGCTTGCCGCTCGCCGTCAAACGCGGGTACCACATGCACTATGCGCCACAGGGGGCAGCCCGTCTGAATCATCCGGTTCTGGACGTCGAGAAGGGCTACGTGCTGGCACCCATGGCAAAAGGCATCCGTTTGACCACGGGTGCGGAAATCGCGCACTGCGACGCGCCTAAAACACCCACGCAACTCGCCGCGGTCGAACCGGTTGCGCGCACGCTGTTTCCATTGGGCGAGCGCCTCGACAACGAGGCGTGGATGGGACGGCGTCCCTGCACGCCCGACATGATGCCGATCATCGGACCCGCCGGAAATTACAAGGACCTGTGGTTCGCGTTCGGCCATGCGCACCATGGGCTGACGCTTGGCCCCGTCACGGGCCGGCTGATCGCCGAGATGATGACCCACGAGGAAACGCTCGTGGACACGCGGCCGTTCAGGGTGGAGCGGTTCTAAAGCCGATTCGCTCCACCGTTTGATCCGTTCAGGTTGCCCGAGAGCGGTTACTGGCCGCTCGTCTGCAAGATCGCACGATACTGCTGTCGCACCGGCTGGGCGTTTTCGTAATTACGTTCCTTGATCACGCCAAAGCCGCGAATCGACGACGGCACCCGCAACAAGGCCAGCGCCGCTTCGATCGTTTGCGGGGTGAGCCGTTGAAGCGCGAGTTCGACGTCTTCCTCGAATTCGCCGATCAACGCACGTTCGATGACACGGTCCTTCTGGCGGCCAAACGGATCGAAGGCGGTGCCGCGCAACACTTTGCCGTGCTTCATCACGCGCAACAGCGGATCGAGCCACGCCGCGCGAAGGGCAATCTTGGTTCTGCGGCCGGTACGAGGATCGCGACGCGTCAAAAGCGGCGGCGCCATGTAAAAGGTCTTCTTGCCACCGCCATCGAAAGCGCCGGACAGGTACGACTGGAAGCTGCCGTCGGTATGCAGACGCGCGACTTCATACTCGTCCTTGTACGCGAGCACCTTGAAATAGTTGCGCGCCGCCGCTTCGGTAAGTTCACCGGCGGTCCCGGCAATACGCTGCTCGGCCTGCTGCACCCGCTCGACAAGCGCCCTGTAGCGGCGGCCATAGGCGGCGTTCTGATAACGCTCAAGGTCGCGCACACGGTCGGCAACAAAGCGCTCGAGTTCGAACTCACCGGATGCCACCACAGCCACGCCGGAAACCTGCTCGATCACACTCGCGTCGTGAGCCAGCAAGCGGCCCCAGAAGAACGCCCGCCCGTTCATCTTGACTGCCGTGCCGTTCAGTTCGATAGCCCGCAAAATGGCCGTTTCCGAAAGCGGAATCAAGCCTCGTTGATACGCATACCCAACCATCATCATGTTCGACGCAATCGCGTCACCGAACAGAATCTCGGCGGCGCCCGAACCATCCCAGAACGCGGATGAGCCCGACCCGAGCGCGCCTTCGATCGCACGCTGGTGAATGGCCTTGCTCACGGGCAGATCGCCATCGCGCACAAAGTCCGAGGTGGATGTAATCCGTTCGTTCACAACGGCCCGCGTCACGCCCGGCGCGACCCGCGAGAGCGCACCCGCTGACGCCGCGACCACCGCGTCGCAACCAAGCAGAACATTCGCGGCGTGCGCGCCGATGCGTGACGTCACGATTTGCGCGCGGCTGCTCGCAATCTGCACATGGCTGATCACGGCACCGTTCTTTTGCGCGAGACCGGTGAAATCCAGGGTCGAGACGCCCTTACCTTCCAGATGGGCGGCCATCGCGAGAATCGCACCGATCGTGACCACGCCCGTGCCGCCGATACCGGTGACGACAATGCTCGCGTGTGCGTCCAGATCGGCCGGCACAGCCGCCGGCGCAGGCAGTTTCGCGCGCCATTCAGCCTCAATCGCGCCAATCCGCTTCTGATCCGGCTGTTTGGGTTGCAGCCCCTCAACCGTAACGAAGCTCGGGCAGAACCCTTTGAGGCACGACGTGTCCTTGTTGCAACTCGACTGATTGACGGCACGTTTGCGGCCGAGCTCCGTTTCGAGCGGTTCGATCGCAATGCAATTCGACTGCACCGAGCAATCGCCGCAGCCTTCGCAAACCGCCGGGTTGATCACCACGCGCCGGGGCGGGTCGATCAGCTTGCCGCGTTTGCGGCGCCGGCGCTTCTCGGCCGCGCAGGTCTGGTCGTACACGATGACCGAGACGCCTTTGGCCGCACGCAGCGTGCGCTGGAGTGCGTCGAGGTCGTCGCGATGCTGAATCTCGACGTTCGCGGGCAGCCGCAGGGAACCGGTGTACTTTTCAGGCTCGTCGGAAACGACCACCACTTTGGCAACACCCTCGGCGACCACCTGGGCCACCACGCGCTGAACAGTCAGGCTGCCTTCGGCGGGCTGGCCTCCAGTCATCGCAACCGCGTCGTTAAAGAGAATCTTGTACGTAACGTTGGATTTCGCCGCGACCGACTGGCGAATCGCAAGACTTCCCGAGTGCTGATAGGTGCCGTCTCCCAGGTTGACGAACATGTGCGGAATATCCATGAACGTCGACATGCCGATCCATTGCACGCCCTCGCCGCCCATCTGACAGAACGTCGCCGTATCGCCCGCTTCGCCCAAGGCCATGATGTGACAGCCAATGCCGGCGGCAGCGTACGAACCATCCGGCAACCGGGTCGACGTATTGTGCGGACAGCCGGCGCAGAAAAACGGCTTGCGGCTCAGCGGCTGCGCATCGTTGCCGGCCGCCGCGAGCGCAATGACGCGCGAACCATTGCGTTGAACCGGCGCAACGAGCGGAACCGGCGGAACGGATACCGTGAGTTCGACCTGGGTATGGGCAAAGAACCGTTTCAGCGCGGCCGCGATCTGGTCCGGCGCGAACTCCATCGCGGCGGGCAGTAGCGGCCCTGCTTCGCCCAGGTCCTTGCCGAACACAGCGGGACGTTCGTCCGGCCGCAGATTGAACAGCGCCTCCTTGATCTGACGCTCGACGAAGGAGCGCTTCTCTTCGACCACGACCAGCGCCTGCATGCCGCGCGCAAAGGCGCGTACGCCCTCGGTCTCCAGCGGCCAGATCATGCCGATCTTGTAGACGCCGATGCCGAGGCGCTCAAGCTCCTGCGCCGACAGCCCAAGGGCCGCGAATGCCGCCAGCACGTCGCCGTGCGCCTTGCCGACCGTGACGATACCGACCCGCGCGCCGCACGGCCGTACGAGCGTGCGATCGAGCGGGTTGGCACGCATGAAAGCGAGGGCGGCGGGCAAACGCTCATCGAGTATGCGTCGTTCGAGTTCGCTGCGCTCGGCCGGCCAGCGAAGATTCGGATCGTAGTTGAAGCCGCGCCCTTCCGGCACGTGGATGTCGGCCGGCAATCTGAAACGAGGCGCCGCGCCGGCGTCATGCGCCTGCACGGTCATCGACCGGCCGCTTTCAACGGTTTCGGTGATGGCCTTGAAAGCGACCCACAGGCCGGAGAAACGCGACATCGCGTAACCCGCCAGACCGAACTCGATATATTCCTCAACCGACGCCGGAAACAGAATCGGCATCATCGCGCCTTCGAAGACATGGTCCGTCTGGTGCGGGAACATCGACGACTGTGCCGCGTGGTCGTCACCCGCCACGGCGAGCACGCCGCCTTGCCTCGACGTGCCCACAATGTTCGCGTTGCGGAACACATCGCCGGTTCGGTCGACGCCCGGGCCCTTCCCATACCACATCGAGAAAACGCCTTCGACGCGCTTGCCGGGAAAGGCGTCGACCTGTTGCGCGCCCCACAGCATGGTGGCGCCCAGGTCCTCATTCAAGCCGGGTTCAAAGCGGATCGCGTGGTCCGCGAGCAGTTTCTTCTGACGCCACAGTTCCTGATCGAAGCCGCCGAGCGGCGAGCCGCGGTAGCCCGACACCAGGCCGCCTGTCCGGATGCCCGCGGCGCGATCGCTGCGAGCCTGTTCAAGCAGAATTCGCACCAGCGCCTGGGTGCCCGTCAGGAAAACGGTGCCGTTCTCCCTGACGTAGCGGTCCTCGAGACCGTAGTCCATGTCGATCGGACGCCCCAGCTCCACTGCTCGCATATTCATTGTGTGTCTCCTCTGCCTGTAGTGGCATGCGAGCCATTTTAGGTAGCCGATAGAGGCGATTCGTGCCAAACTCAGTCCCACAATCGCTTGAAATTGGCAAGTCGCGCCGATTTTCAACCGTTTTAAGGGAAAGTTAGCCAATGAAGTTTGACCGTACCGACGTGGCCATCCTGCGCGCATTGCAGCTCGATGCCCATACGAAAGCCGCCGACCTCGCGGAGTCGCTGGGTCTTTCGCTGTCGCCGTTTTACCGGCGTATCCGGATGCTTGAAGAGGCCGGCGTCATCAACCAGTACGTGACGCTGCTGGATCAGGAGAAGGCGGGGTTTCCCGTCAATGCGTACGTGTCCGTGGCAATCGAGAAGAAAAGCGAGGCACGGCTCGCGGCGTTCGAGCGCGCGATTGCGAACCTGGATGAAGTGATGGAGTGCTACCTGATGACCGGCGCTTTCGACTACATGCTCCGGGTGGTCGCGGCCGACATTGCGGGCATCGAGCGCTTCGTCATGACCCGGCTCACGAAGGTTGACGGCGTGCGCGACATTCACACCTCCGTCGCGCTGCGTCGCGTCGAATATAAAACCGCGCTGCCGCTACGCATTCGCGACGAATAATGCCTAGCTGAAGGGCGCCTTTTCCGGTTCAGCCGCATATTTGTCACGGAGCGCGTTCACGCAGCGGGTGAAGCGCGTGCGGAAGCCGACAGGGTCGGTACTCGGCGGCGTGAGTCCATCCGAGGTCACGTTCCATCCGTCGGCGGTGCGGGTAGCGTCCAGATCGAAGTTCGCGCCCGGCTCGTCTTCGAGAATCACCGTCTCGCGTATTTCGCGGCCCCCGGCGCTGATCACCGCCTGACACCCCTGATGAAGGCCGCCCGCCGCATGAACGCCGCTGCTGCCCAGAGGGGCGCTATTCGCGGCTGCGCCGTACATCCGTAGCGACTGGAATTGGGGCGGCGTCGCGGCGGTAACGAATGCAACGTCGCTGTCCGATATGCCGTCGCTACAACCGCTGATCAGGCACGAAATCGCGGCCAGCACGAAGCCGGCGAAAGCGTGTCGAAAACTCCATGTCTCGTGGCATAGCATGGTTGGCCCCGTAGTTCTTGATATGTGGTCGGGAACCTCGTGTCCCGGCTCCGCGCCATTCATTGCGGCAATAAGGATAGCCGATACGCATGCCAACGATCCAGCGTGCCGATATCAAGTCGGGACACGTCACTCGCCTCTGAGTGCGCGTATTGCATCCAGCAATCTGTCGATCTCGGGCTCCGTGGTCAGATAGCTGACGGACGCACGCGCAATCTGCTTAAGACCTCTCGCCTCCATATCCAGCGGCGTGTAGCCCACACCGTTACTGCCGATCGTAATGCCCTGCGCCGCCAGTTTGCGCTGCACCGAGAGCGGCTCCAGACCCGCTACGTTGAACGCCACCAGGCCGGACTGTTCGCGCCCCTGATCCAGCACCGTCACGCCGGGGATCTCCGCGAGTTGCACGCGCAAGGCCTGAGCAATGCTGTCGATGCGCGCGCGAATATTTTCGATGCCGATCTCCAACGCCTCTTCCAACGCATTGGCCACGCCGCAATGCAAGGCGGGCGACGATTCCGACACCTCCAGACGCGCCGCGTCGTTACGCAAGACGGGTTCGCCGTCGGCGCCCAGCGGCGCGGATCGCGTATCGACGAAAGCCGGGGTCAGGCGCGGCAGAAAATCCTCGCGCACGTACAGCAGACCGGTGCCTCGCGGGCCGCGCAACGCCTTGCGGCACACGCCGCTCAGAACGTCGCAACCCACCGCGGCGACGTCGATGGGAAGTTGTCCAAGCGCCTGCGCGGCATCGATGAAGTACGGGATGCCGTGGCGGCGCGCGACCTGCCCGATCGCCGCGGCCGGGTTGATCAGTCCGCCGTTCGCCGGCATCCAGGTCAGCGCGATCAGGCGCACACGATCATCGAGCATGGCCTCCAGCGCCTGCGGATCGACGGCGCCGCTGGAGTCGGACGGAATGACGTCGATCGTCGCCCCTGTGCGCTGTGCCGCAAGACGCATGGCGGCCAGATTGCCGCCCCACTCATGACGCCCGACCAGAATCCGCTCGCCGGATCGCAAGGGCGCAAGCGCCGCGAATGCGGCCCCCCAGCCGGACGAGTTGCCTGTCGTCAGCGCAATCTCCGCGGGCCGGGCGTTCAGCAGGCGCGCAGCCAGCAGGCGCGCGCGCTCGGTTTGCTCACGTCCCGTTACGCCGGCTTCCATCGGCCCCGTGGTAGCTTCGAGCCATAGCTGGGCGCGTATCGCTTCCAGCGTGGCGGACGACGGCAGCGAGGCCCCCGCGTGATTGAAATGCGTGACGGTTTGAGCGCCGGGCGTGCGGGCGCGCAGCGCTTCCACGTCGGCAAGCGAGAGAGGAGATGGCATGGTTATTCCAATGACGGGCGTTGAGCTCAAGCTGCTGTAAGAGAGATCACGGCTTCGACTTCGACGGCCACACCGGCAGGCAGCGACGCGACACCGACCGCACTGCGCGCATGGCGGCCGGCCGCGCCAAATACGTCGACCATCAGATCGGATGCACCGTTGGCAACGGCGCTATGACGATTGAAGTCCGGCGTGCTGGCGACGAACACACCCAGGCGAACGACGCGCGCGACACGCTCCAGCCGGTCGCCTGTCGCGGCCGCAATCTGCGACAGGACGCCCAGCGCCGCGAGGCGCGCCGCCTCGATGCCTTGATCGTCCGTGAGCTCTTCGCCGAGGCGGCCCAGGCAGGCCGGCTGGCCGCCCTTGCGTGATATCTGGCCGGATATAAAGAGAAGATTGCCTTCTTGCACGAACGGCACGTAATTGGCTGCGGGCGAGGCTGCGGCTTCAAGCGTCAGGCCGAGTTCGGCGACACGTGCGGAGATGGAAGAGGTCATATCAGGAGCGTCCGATCGTAAGGGAGAACCCATCGTATGGGCCCGGCCTTGGTGTGACCAATCAATTTTTACACGCCACGCATGAGCGAAACTAATGCGTACCGTCCAGCACGTCTTGCGCGGCGGTCTGCGTGATCCACGCGCGGAAAGCAGACGCGGCATCGCTCAAGCCGCCCTTGGGGGTGACGAGCCACCAGCCGACGCGAGGTTCGTCCAGCACCGCGTCGGGCAATGCCTCCACCAGCGCCTTGCTCGCCAGTTGCTGGCCAATCAGCCGATGGCGGCCCATTGCGATGCCCTGCCCGGCGAGCGCCGCTTCCACGACGATGTTGTAGTCATGCAGTTGCACATGCTGCGCGCGGCTAAGGTCTACGCCGAACCGATTCGCCCACAGTTCCCACTCGAAGGAATGCTTCGAATACGAGGCCAGAAGCGGAAAGCGCAGCAGATCCTGCGGCTTGCGCGGGCGGCTTCGGCCACTGACAAGGGACGGGATGCAAACCAGCGAAAGACGCTCAGGCATGAGTTGCTGCGAACGTACGCCCGGCCAGCCGCCCCGGCCGTAACGGATCGCCACGTCGACCTCGCCGCCCGACACGTCGGCCAATGCGATCTCGGGCCGCAACTGCAGATCGATACCGGCATGGGCGGCCGAGAAAGCATGCAAGCGCGGCGCCAGCCAGCGCGTTGCAAAAGAAGCCAGAATCCCGACCGTCAAGGTGGCCCGCTCGCCGGGATGCACGCGAACCTCGCGGGTACCGGCGCGCAGCAGTTCGAAGGCGGCATGCACCTTCGCGTAATACGCCAGGCCCTCTGGGGTCAGCTCGACGGCACGCGTGCGCCGCTCGAATAACGCAACGCCCAGGTCGGCTTCCAGTTTCTGGATCTGGTGACTGACAGCACTCTGTGTCACGAACAGTTCCTGAGCCGCATGACTGAAACTCAGACGCCTCGCGGCCGCTTCAAAAGCACGTAGCGACAGGAGCGGCGGTAATGAGCGGGCGGAATGCATCGGAGCTTGGCAATGGCACGAAGAGTTTGCCATGCTACGCCACTTGGTATTGCCGCGCGCGCCTCAGGCACGCAGCGCGATACGAATGCCGCCGCACGCGCTAGCGCAAGCCGGCCGCAATTTCGACGTTCGCGACCATCGCCATGAGCCGCGGCGCGACATCGTCGATCAAACGACGTCCCTGCGCCGACTGCGCCGGCACCGCGCAGTTGAACACCAGCGTCTCAGCGTCCACCTGCGCGCACAACGGCGCAGCGACGCCGTACGCGTTCTTCTGCATATCGCCGTACGAAAAGCACACGCCGGCTTCATGGTAGTCGCGCAGCGCCTGCTGCACCTGCGCCCCATAAAGTTGCCATTGCTCAGGCACGGCGACGCGCAGCCGGTTCAGCGCCACCTCACGCTCCTGCGGTGTGACCGCCGCCAGCCACGCCCGGCCCATCGCCATCCGCAGAATCGGACGCACCGCGCCGACGTCGGGCCGGGCAAGAATCCGCTCGTCGCCCGGACAGCATTCGACGTAGACCATATTCGACTGATCCCGCATGCCAAGCGACACCGACCCGCGAATCTGCAACGCAAGCTCGCGCATGAAAGGCCGCGCGATCTGCCGGATGCGCATGCCGGCCAGCAGCGGATAGCCCATCGAGAGCACACCGCCGCCGAGCCGATAGTTGCGCGCCACCTGGTCATGGCGCAGGTAGCCGAGCTCGGTCAAGGTGTAGGCAAGCCTCGACACCGTGGCCTTCGACAAACCCGTCCGCTCGGCAAAATCCTTGTTGCCGAGCGCCGCTTCGCCGGGCCGGAAGCAGCGCAGAATTTCCAGACCGCGCGCGAGCGTGAACGCGAACTGACGGTCGTCGTCGTCGGGAAACGAGTCCATGGTCGGCCGCCCGGGAAATGGACCCGGTGAGAGTCGCGCTTCGTCGTCGGCGGCAGGCTGCAAGGCGAGCTGGCGTTCGACCGTTTCCACCATCGCCACGAGCCGCGGCGCGATCTCGTCGACAAGCATCCTGTAGGTCAGTTGCACCCGCGGCACGCCGCAGTTGAAGACGAAAGTTTCTGAATCGATCGATGCGCGCAGCGGTACGGCGACCGCATGGATTGCAGGCTCGAAATCGCCTTCGCCCAGCGCGAGGCCACACTTGTCGAACGTACGCAGCGCGCCCTTCAATCCGGCGTGATACGCGTCCCACTGCTCGGGGTCGCGGGTGCGAATCTGTTCGAGCACGAGAGCGCGTTGCGCGGGCTCGGCGCGGCCGAGCCAGGCCCGGCCCATCGCGGAGGCAAGCATGGGCAGCGACGCACCGGTATCCGGACGAAACGCCGGCGATTCATGACCGCGCGCAGTCTCGACATACACCATGTGCGAGCGATCGCGAATGCCGAGCGACACCGAACCGCGCGCCACATCGGCAAGCTCCCGCATCAGCGGCCGCGCCAGTTCACGGATCCGCAAGCCCTGCAGAAACGGATACCCGACCGACACCGCCGCCGAACCCAGCCGATATTTGCGCGCGCTGTTGTCGTAGCGCAGAAAGCCGAGCACGGCGAGCGTATACGTGAGCCGCGACACCGTGGCTTTCGACAGGCCTGTGCGCTCGGCAAAGTCCTTGTTGCTGAGAATTGCGTCGCCCACCTTGAAGCAGTTCAGTAACGCGAGGCCGTGCGCGAGCGTGGTGGCAAACTGGGGATTGCGGAGTGGATTCGGTGCCATCGTTTATGCGAAGAAACGCTCGGGGCGTGCTTGCGCCAATTGGAACACGTTCGCCAGCCGGCCTCCATCCGTGTTTAACATAGCGAAACCCTAGTACCGCCATCCTGCCAGATTGCTAGGCTGAGCCACTCCTACAGGTCTACGCGGAGTGGTCTCAATGCCTTTGTCATCCTGTCAGCAGGCGCTCGGCCCGCTGTTCAATCCCCAATCGATTGCCGTTGTCGGCGCCTCGTCGAATCCGGCCAAAATAGGCGGCCTGCCGGTGGAGTATCTGCTGACCCAGCAGTATCCCGGCGCAATCTATCCGGTCAACCCGAAACAGGATCGCATCCAGGGTCTGCAGTCTTACCCGAACCTGCGCGACGTCGGCGCGCCAATCGACATGGCCATCTGTGCGGTGCCCGCAGCAGGCGTTATGTCCGCAGTGGAAGATGCGGCGGCCGCCGGGGTCCGCTCGATCGTGATGTTTTCCTCGGGCTTCGCGGAAATCGGTGCAGCCGGTGTGCGCGCACAGAACGAACTCCGCGCGCTCGTAAAGGACAGCGCGATCCGCTTGCTGGGACCGAATTGCCTCGGCTTCGTCAACAACCATCAAGGCGTGTACGCGACGTTCACCCCCGCGCTGAAAATCGCCGCGCCGCTGCGCGGCAACATCGGACTGATCAGCCAGAGCGGCGCGTTCGGGATCTTCGCGTTGATGCTCGCGCAGCGTCGCGGTCTGGGTATCAGTCATTTCGTCTCCACGGGCAATGAAGCGGATATCGAACTCGCCGACGCGCTCGCGTGGCAAGCGCTCGACCCTGCCACCTCCGTGATCCTGTGCTACCTCGAAGGCGCGCGCGACGGCGAGAAACTGTGCGCCGCGCTCGAACTGGCTCGCGCGCAGCGCAAACCCGTGGTGATGTGCAAGGTTGGCCGCACCACGCAGGGCGCCGCAGCCGCGGCATCGCACACCGCCTCGCTTGCCGGCTGCGATGAAATCTACGACGCCGTGTTGCGCCAGTACGGCGTGTACCGCGCGCAAGACATTCACGAACTGTTCGATATCGGCTATGCCTGTTCGGTCGCACCGCTGCCTGCGTCCGAGGCGCTTGGCATCGTGTCGCTTTCCGGCGGCGCCGGCGTTTTGATGGTGGACGAAGCCGACCGGTTAGGGCTCTCGGTGCCCCCGCTGGCGCAAGCAGGACAGCAGGCGATTCTCCAGCGCGTGCCGTTCGCGTCCGCCGTCAATCCGGTCGATATCACCGGCCAGATACTCAACGAGCCAGCGTTGCTGGGCGACACCGTCGATACGATGCTGGAGCACGGCCAATATGGCGCGATCGTGTCGTTCCAGGCGGTCACCGGCATTTCGCCGCAACACAGACCGATGGTCACCGAGTTGTGGGCCCGCGTGCGCGCCGCTCATCCGGACCTGACTATCGCCATCGTCTCGCTCTTCGACGAGCAGAACCGCGATTTTCTCGAATCGCACCGCTGCCTGACGTTCGAGGAACCCGCTGCCGCCGTGCGGGCGATTGCCGCGCTACACGCATTTAGCCGGCATTTCGAGCGGCAGCGGACGCCGATTGCGTTGCCTGAACCCGTCGCCATCGAGCCTGCGCGTTTCGACGAAGCCGACGCGCTGCGCCTCCTCACCGACGCCGGCATTCCGGTGGTTGCGAGCCGAGTGGCAAGAAGCGCCGACGAGGCCTCCGACGCAGCCACCCGGCTCGGATTTCCGGTCGTGCTCAAGGTGCTGTCCGCGGACATCGCACACAAATCGGATGTCGGCGGCGTCGCACTGCGGCTGGCCGATTCAGAGGCGGTTCGGGCCGCCTTCGCGCGTATCACGGAGAACGCCGCGCGCGCCGCGCCCAACGCGCATATCGAAGGCGTGCTGGTCGCGCCGATGATCCAGGACGGCGTGGAATGCATTCTCGGCGTGACACGCGATCCGGTGTTCGGTCCAGTCGTCATGTTCGGACTGGGCGGGGTTCTCGTCGAAGTGCTCAAGGATGTCACGTTCAGGCAGGCGCCCTTCGACGTCGCGGAAGCGCACCGGATGATTCGCGAGATTCGCGCGTGGCCCGTGCTGGGTGGCGTGCGCGGTCAACCGCCGGTCGACGTCGACACACTCGCCGACACACTGGCCGCGCTCTCGCGTTTCGCCTCGGCCAACGCCGGCAGCATCGAGTCGATCGATATCAACCCGTTCATCGCGCGGCCCAAAGGCCAGTTTTCGTGCGCCGTGGATGCGCTCGTAACAATCCGCTCAACGGAGAAAACATGTTCCCCATAAGCCCCCGATGGCGCGCATGGATCGTGGTCGCGCTGATGTTCCTGTTCATGCTGATCAATTTCGCCGACAAGGCCGTGATCGGTCTCGCCGCCGTGCCGATGATGCATGACCTTGGACTGACGCCGCAGCAACTCGGCCTCGTCGGCAGCAGTTTCTTTCTGCTGTTTTCGACGGCCGGTGTGCTGTTCGGTTTCGCGGCCAACCGCATCAAGGCAAAGTGGCTGCTGGCGGTGCTCGCGCTCGCGTGGGCGCTGGTGCAGTTTCCGCTCGTCGGCACGGTCTCGTTCCCCTTGTTGATCCTCTGCCGGATTCTGCTCGGCGCGGGCGAAGGACCGGCCTACCCGCTGGCGATTCACGCGACCTACAAATGGTTCGATAACAGCAAGCGCAGCATCCCGAGCGCGATCGTGCTGCAAGGCGCCAACACCGGCATGCTGCTGGCCGGCCCGTGCCTGACCTATCTGATCATTCACTACGACTGGCATCGCGCGTTTCTCGTACTCGGCATTGCCGGATGTGTGTGGACCGTGCTGTGGCTGCTACTGGGCGCCGAAGGTACGGTCGACGAAACGGCGGACGCGGCGGATGCGCAGACCGCACAGCCGCCGGGTCAGCACGTTCCCTACCGGCGGCTGATTATCGATCCGACTCTGGTGGGTTGCATCCTGCTGACCTTCGTCGGCTATTCGGTGCTGTCGGTTGGATTCACCTGGTTTCCGGCCTATCTGCGGCTCGCGCTTGGTTATCCGGCGGCCGACGCCGGCTGGCTGTTCTCGCTGATTGTCAGCGCCGGCATTCCCGTCACGCTCGCCGCGTCGTTCCTTTCCCAGTGGCTTGGCGGCAGGGGCGTGAGTTCGCGCCTATCGCGCGGCGTCATGACAAGCGTGCCGGTCGCGCTCGCGGGCCTCGCCCTGTTCGGCACGACGCTTGCGCTCAGTCCCGCGCTCAAGGTGTTGTGTCTGAGCGCGACCAATGTGCTGAGCCAGTTGATCTTTTTCTTCGGCCCATTAATGATCGGCGAAGTCACGCCGATCAAACAGCGCGCCGCCTGGCTCGGCATCAACGCCTCCCTCGGAACGCTGGCGGGTCTCATCGCGCCGGCGTTGATGGGGCACTTCGTGAGCGATACACAGGGCATCGCCGAAGGCTTCAGGCATGGTTTCACCGTGCTAGGCAGCATTCTGTTGCCGTGCGGCGTGCTCGGCATCTGGCTACTGAATCCCGAACGCTCGGTGCGCGCTTTGCAGCACTTCCACGCTCGCGCCGGCAGCATTCGCAACGACGTGGCCGCAGGGCCGTCCGCCAGCGAGGAGGCGGCTTGACGGAATAACGCTCAATCGGGAACGCAGCCTGTCCACCGGCGGACAGGCTGCATTTCGGCTTACCGCTGCGCGTCCTCATCGATACGCTCAACCGGCGGAATCGTGTAGGCCTTCGACAAGATGGCTTCGCGCGGATGGTATAGCCGCAAGATGAGATAGAAACGGCCCGCAGGAGCCGGCAACCAGTTCGAGATCCCCTGTCGCGGTTGCGCGTGCTGGATCAGAATGTCGAGCGAACCATCCGGGCCGTAGTGCAGATCGCGCGTGCGATCGCCGATCGCATAGCGCCGGATCGGGTTATCCGCGAAACAGAAGTCGCTGCCGTAAATCGATACTGACCAGAAGGCATCCACCGGCGGCAAGCCCCCGGCAGGAAAGTGCAACACGTAGTCATGCGCGCCGTCGAGCTGCTCGCCCTTGCTGTCGAAGTCGCCCAGCGCATAGAGCGCCTCCTCGCTCGCGAGCGCGCCAAGCCCTTTCATCGCGGTACAGG
The DNA here is from genome assembly GCF_902833645.1 of Paraburkholderia fungorum. Lineage (GTDB taxonomy): Bacteria > Pseudomonadota > Gammaproteobacteria > Burkholderiales > Burkholderiaceae > Paraburkholderia > Paraburkholderia fungorum. The sequence goes on along the minus strand of NZ_CADFGE010000018.1, from coordinate 84,997 downwards.
AGCGCGCCAGATAGTCCGTGCCCAGTCGGCCACCCGCATAGTTGATCGACCATGGCCGCGCGCGACGGCTACGGGTATGGCCATCGACGATCTCGATACCCGCTGCCACCGCCCTTCGCAAAACCGCCACCTGCGCGTCGTTGGGCAGCCTGGCATCGAACGCCCGCTCCGCTGAAATACCCAGGCGGGAAAACTGGGCGACGAGGCCCGTATCCACCGCGGGCGGCGGGTTGTCGGCCATCGCTCTTGCCAGGTTCGCGAAGAACGCCTCGCCTGCTTCGTTCCAGGGCTGGTAGGCCGCCACCGCGCGCGGCACGCGGACCGGCGCCATCGCGCGCAGCGTGAAACCGGCCTGGAAGGCACGCGCTGCCTCCATGTCTTCAACACCATCGATCAACACACGGCCCAACACCCAGACGAGATTCCTCGGACAGCGGATTTCGATCGAACCGGCCGGCAGCGAGCCGGACCAGTCGGGGCCGACAATGGCAAAGCTTGCCGCTGACGGCCCCATCACACGCGGACCGAGGTTATGGAAATTGTCGCTATACGCGTCGATGAACTCCATCACGAAGTAACGCCCGGTCGGTGCCGGCGTCGAAAACATGACGGGACCGTCGGCGAGATTCAGCCAGGCCATCGAGTAAAGCAGGTCATTGGCCGGCGTGACGACATCACGGTCCTCGTGGGTCCACGGCCGCGGACAATGCGAGAACTGGTTGATCGGCGCACGGCCGTTGTTCTGCGGTTCGTCGACGGCGGTCATGAGCGCGCACGTACGCACCATTTCGACGAGCGGATAACCGTATATGAATGCCTGAACCCCTGCGACGTAAGCCCACTCCTGCTGTGCATTGCCAATGGTCATTCGAGAAACTCCGTGAGGATCGGCTTGCATGCGAGCACGCACGGGGAGGCGGGATAGCGGGATCCCCTTGCAAGCCTGAGGAGCGCAAAGTATAGGCAGCGGCCGGCGCGCGAGTGTTTAACATAGCGAAACCCTGGTACCGTTATCCGGCCGGCGCGGTAGGCTCGATCCCACTCCTTCCTGTCCATAACCGGAGCGGTATCCATGTCTGGCTTTGCAAGCGAAAATCTCACCGCACTCGCCCGCGATGCGGTGATCTACACCCTGCCCCTATTCGAAATGGCGCGCACGCGCGCGGCGACCTGCCCCCGCCGCGACGACAACGGCGAGTTCGCCGGCGACAGTCCGGCTTCGACCCTCGGCTGGGTCAATCAGCTGGTGCGCGGCCGTCAGTTGCTGGGCCCGCGCAACCGCGAAGTCGTGACGCCCAATAACGACACGCTTTACCTCAGCACGTGGCTCGACCTCGGCGACGAACCGCTCGTGCTGGAAGTGCCCGACACGGCGGACCGCTACTACGTACTCGGTCTGCTGGACTTCTACACCAACCCGTTCGAATCCATCGGCACGCGCACAACCGGCAACGGCGCGCGGCGCTTTCTGCTCCATTACGGCGACGTGCCGCCGCTCGCCGACGACGATCTCACAGCGATCGCCTGCCCAACGCGAGAGGTCTGGATGATCGGCCGCATCCTGGTCGACGGCATGGACGACCTGGCCGCCGCGCATGCCCTGCAGGATCGCTTCGCCGTGAAGACGCTCAGCGGTCAACCCGCACAACGGCGTTTCGATGTCGGCATGGCGCGCGGTGCAGCGGCCGGCGATCCGCGTTTTTATGCAGCGGCGGTCAACGCCGCGCTCGCCCGCAATCCTCCGCCTGCCGCCGAATCCGCACTCGTCGCCCGTTTTGCCGCGGTCGGCATCGGCGCAAACATTGACGGTTCGACACTCGCGGCGCCCACGCTCGCCGCGCTCGGCAGCGCGCTCGAGCAGGTGATCGCCGAGCTGGGCGTGCCCCAGCCGTCGGCACTCGGCGGCGGATGGTTCCTGCCGGTGGAAGTCCGCGCTTCGTTCGGCGACGACTATCTGAAGCGCGCACACGTCAGCCGCAACTACATCGGCGCACTCGGCGTAGAGGAAGCGATGTACGTCACCGCCGACCGGGACAGCGAAGGACAACCGCTCGACGGACGCCATACGTACGAACTGTCGTTCCCGCCTGACGGCCTGCCGCACTCGCAGGCATTCTGGTCGATCACGATGTATGACAAGGCATCGCGCATGCTGGTGGATAACGCGATCGAGCGATACTCGATCGGTGATCGCTCACCGCAACTTCGCTACGATGAAGGCGGCCTGTCGCTGACCTTGTCGGCAACACCGCCGCGTGACCCTGCCGCGCTAACCAACTGGCTCCCCGCGCCCGACGGGCTGTTCTACATCATGCTGCGCATCTACATACCGGGCGCGCTTCATCTCGACAGAAAGTTTCACTATCCGCCGATCCGCCGCGTTCCGGCCGAGAGACCCTGAAAAACCGTCAGCTCGTTAGACCAGCCCGTTGACCAGACCGTCGACTAGCTAAGGCGCCGCAAAGTCCAGGCGCCTGCTGAGCTTCACGCCGGCCGCCCATTCCCGCGCGGCCGCGCCGCCAAAATAAAAATCCAATATTCGGCGACGGATTCACGCGACCTGCTCCGTTAAAGAGACTGGAGCACAACGTTCGCACATCACCCACATCCTGACAACACTGAAAGCTGGCATAGCCAACCAGCCGTCGTGAGGGCTCGGCCAACGTTGTTGCCCCCTGTTTTCAGGCCTTCGCGTTCGATTCCCTTACTATGACAACTCAAATACTGGTCGTTGACGACGATGTCGAACTTCTTGGTTCGCTGGCCGCCTTTCTCGGACGAGAAGGAATGGCGGTCTCCGTTTTGCACGAGGTGAGATCACTTGGCGATCAGATCGAACGGAACCCACCGGATCTGATTGTTCTCGACCAGATCATGCAAGGCGTAAACGGTCTCGCCGCGTTGACCAAACTGCGCGCCGCCGGCAACACTGTCCCCGTGATTCTGGCCTCCGGGCCCGACGACATGGACCGGATCGTGGGACTCGAAATGGGCGCGGACGACTGTATCGGCAAGCCCTTCAATCCGCGCGAACTGCTTGCGCGCATGCGGGCCGTATTGCGCCGACAATCCCAGGCCGCGCCGGGCACCGCGCAGGATGAACACACCGTGATCGAGTTCGGCCCATTCACACTGGATCTTCAACTGCGCACGCTGATCATGGAAAACAAGCGGCTCACACTGTCGGCCGGAGAATTCGCGCTACTAAAGGTCTTCGTCAGCAACCCTATGCGCACGCTGACCCGGGAGCGCCTGCTCGAGCTGCTGCATGGCCCGGAAGACGATCATACCGACCGCGGTATCGACGTCCAGGTGTGGCGGCTGCGCAGAATCCTCGAGAGCAACCCCTCCTCTCCGCGCTTCATCCAGACCGTGCGCAGTCACGGTTATGTGTTCGTGCCGGATGGCGCGCAGCGGTCCACGAGGCATTGAGGCTTCGCTTGCCGCGACGATCGCAACGCTGAACCTGGATGTGGACAAGGCCTTCAAGGCACTGCATTATCCTTGCTGGCGAGCAGCGCCGAACCAGAGAGGCGAACAATGCCCAGGCACAACCCAGCGCTTCATCGCAACGAAAAAGTCCCCATGACACCGGGCCGCCGGCGGCTTCTCATCGCCGGCGCGATACTGCTGACAGCGGCGTTAGGCTGGGGACTCTCGGTGATCCTCGAACCCGCCTTCCGCCATACGATCGTCATCACCACCGGTGCGGACAACGGCATCTATCGCGGCTTTGCAGACCGCTATGCGCCCCTCCTGAAACGCGACGGCATCAAACTCGATATCCGCAGTTCGTCGGGTTCGAGCGAAAACTATCAGCGCCTGACGGACCCGAACAGCGAATACGAAGTGGGTTTTATCCAGTCCGGCACCACCCGCCCCAAGGACACCGATCACCTGCAGACAATCGCCGCGGTCTCCTATGAACCGATCTGGGTGTTCTACCGTGGCGAGCCCACCGTCAACCGGCTGGCGCAACTGCGTGGCAAGCGGATTTCGATCGGCGTTCCCGGCAGCGGCCTGCTGAACGTTTCGCAGGTATTGCTCGGATACAGCGGCATTACACGGGACAATACAACGCTGCTCGAAATGGACGCGACCCAATCCTATCGAGCGCTCGAAAACGGCCAACTGGATGCGGCCTTCTTTATCGGCAGACCCGATGCGCCCATGCAGACAACCCTGCTGAACAGCAATCTCAAGCTGATGAGTTTTGCGCAGGCCGACGCGCTGGTGCAGAAATTCCCATCGCTATCCAAGGTGATCTTTCCGCGCGCGTCGACCAGCGTCGTCAACGATCTGCCGCAGACCGACGTCACGCTGCTCGCCGCCACCGCGTTGCTCGTCGCCAAAGACACGCTACACCCCGCGCTGGTCTACCTGTTGCTGGACGCGGCCAAAACCGTCCACGGCGGCGAAGATTACTTCACGCGGCTTGGCGTGTTTCCCAATCTGAACACCGAGGAGTTCCCTGTTTCTGAAGAGAGCGAGCGTTACTTCAAAACGGGGCGCCCGTTTCTGCAGCGCTACCTGCCGTTCTGGCTAGCCAGTTTTATCGAAAGGCGCTTGCTGATCCTGCTCCCCTTCATGGCGTTAATGCTCGGGCTGTTGCAGGCGTTGCCGCGCATGGCGGAGGCCCGCATCAAGAAACGCCTGGTGGTCTGGTATCGCGAGATCAAGGCGCTTGAGGATGAAATATGGAAAAACCGCCATCCCACTGTGGACCAGATCGCGCAATGGCAGGAAGAGATCGAGCATATCGATGCGAACGCCAACCAGATCAAGATGCCACAGCGTTATATCCACGACGTCTATGCACTCAAACAGGCGATTGGCGTAGTCCGGGACCGGATTGCCCGGGTCGCGCAGCAAGCATAGCTTAAGGCGCCGGCGCGGCAGCGTCGTCGACAATCGGCTGGCGAGCCATGAACCAGTAGAACAGCGCGGCACATCCGGCAATGATGCCGCCGGAGATGAACGCGAGCGCATAAGAACCCGTGCGATCGACGATGAAGCCCGCGACGACCGGCGAGAATGCCCCGCCAAAGTAGCCGCCAAAATTCTGGATCGCGCTCACCGACGCAATCATCGACGACGGCGCGATATCCGCCGCGAGCGCCCACGCCGAGCCGACCACGGCGGCAATGAAGGCGAGACCGACGGTGAACAGTGCGATGGTCACGCTGAATACGTGGGTATACGGCAAAGCGATCGCGCACGCCGCCGCGCCCACCGAACAGCAGGCGATCAGTAGGCGCTTCGCATCGATCGCCGAGGCGAGATGGCGGTCGACGATCTTCTTCGCCAGATAGCCCACCGCGATTTCGCCCACAGCGCCGCCCGCCCACGGAATACCCGCGACCACGCCGAGCTGCGCGAACGAAATGTGGAAGCGGTCGAGCAGATAGAGCGGCAAAAACACGAGGAAAATATTCCACAGCCAGATCGTGCAAAAGTAGCCGAGGATCATGCCCCACACGCTGCGGCGGCCGAACAGCGAACGCCATTTGAGCGAGGAACTCGCCAGCGACCGTTCGTGACCGCCGCCGCCTGCTTCGATGTAGGCCAGTTCGTCCTTCGACAGGCGCTTGCTGTCGACCGGATTGCGATACAGCAGCAGGAACAGCAGCGCGAACGCGATCCCGACGGCGCCGGTCACATGAAATAGCGAGCGCCAGCCGAACGCGACCATCAATGCAACCAGCATGGCGGGCGCGAGCGCCGGCCCCCACTTCGACGATGAATCCCACACGCCCGTCGCGAAGCCGCGCTCCTTGGCGGGAAACCACGCCGCGGTGATTTTTGCCGAGGTCGGCCAGCACGGCGCCTCGCCCACCGCGAGCAACGCACGCATCACCAGCAAGCCGGAGATCGAACCCACCACGCCTGTCAGCCAGGTCGCGACACTCCACCAGATCATGCCGAGCGCATACGCACGCTTCGCGCCGAAACGGTCGATTACCCAGCCCGCGGGTAACTGCATGACCGCATAGGTCCACGCGAACACGCTGCCGAGCAGACCAATCTGCGTGCGCGTCAGCCCCAGTTCCTGAATCATGCCGGGTGCGGCGATCGAAAGACTGGCGCGATCCATGTAGTTGATGATCCCGCCGATCAGCAGCCAGATCAGCACGTGCCAGCGGAAATTGAGGTGAGTGGACGGCGCCGCGGCGGCCGGTACCGGAATGATGGGTTTATTCAAATCGTGTCTCCATCCAGATGGCCTTATGCGGCCATTCATTGTTGCCAGTGGCACGTCTCAATGCTCACGTGCGTGCGCTGTGGACCTTCAAGTGACCATTGAGTGGCCACCGAGCAACCAGTGTACGGATCGCGACCCATCGACTCCAATGAGGAAACCGGATGGGCCGATAGCGTTTACGTTATCGGCCGCTCCATCAAGACGGTCGCAACAGCAGCTTCTGGACTCGCCAGTTCAGAAGCTCGGCCACCAACAGCACGTTCTCGGACGGACAAGCCATTTGATGAATCCAGCCAAACTGCTTCAGTTGCTTGCCGGATTGGCCCAGCACGCCAAGCAGTTTCCCTTCGAGCGTCAGTTTGTAGATGCGCCCCGGAAACGCATCGGAACTGTAGAGCACCTGATTCGGGCCCGGCGAAATGCAGATCGCCCACGGCGAGCCGGGCGCAAAGGTGCCCTCGGCTATGGCGGCTTCGTCCGGCACGTTGCCGATGGCCGGTTGAGCGCCTGGCGGCACCGGCACGTCGATTGTGAACTGCCGCTGGAAATTGCCTTCGCCGTCGAACACCTGAATGCGGCGATTGCTGCGATCGGCAACATAGACAAGACCCTTCGCATCGACCGCGATGCTGTGTGGCGTATGAAACTGACCCGGACCGGTGCCACGATCGCCCCACGATTTGAGCCAGTTGCCGTCCTTGTCGACCTTCGCCACGCGGGAGTTGATGTATCCGTCGCTGATGTAGGTGTTGTCGGCGCTGTCCCACGCGACATCGGTAACCTGCCTGAAGCGTCCCGGCTCCGCCGGCAGCGGCGGATTCGGATGCTTGAGCGGACCGGTTGCCTCGTCCGCCGCTTCCTGCTTGCGGCCGAACACCATGGCTACGCGTCCCTCCGGCGTGAACTTGATCACCATGTCGGAACCTTTGTCGGTCACCCAGATATTGTCGTGCCGGTCGACCTTGACCGTGTGCGCAAACGACCACGCGTACAGGTTGTGGCCGATCTCGCGGACGAAGCGGCCGTCCGGTGCGAACTCGAGAAGCTGGGCCGCAGCCGCCCCGTAGGCCGGCCCAGTCGAGTTGCCGCGCGAGAGCACAAAAATATGTCCCTTCGAGTTGAAGCTGACGCCCGAACACTCGCCGAAATAAACATCGTCTGGGAGACGCAGCAGATTGGGAACCGACTCGTAAGCGATGCCCGGGACAGATTCCGCGTAGGCGAGACTGGGGAACAAAGCGAGCGCCGCGGCACTTTCGGCGGCCAGAGCGAGGAAGCGGCGACGGCTCAGCACCGCGCCCGGAGAGTCACTGCAGCAAAGACAGGAGTACGACTGTTGATCGTTCATTGGCTTGTCTTCCTTTCGCTCGCCTTGCGGGACAGCGGCGTGGTCGGTTTACGCGCCAAGGTATGCGGCATGTCCGGATAACAGGCGCACAGAGTCTTGCACGGCGAGGATACACCGGGAAGACGCACACGCGAATTCCCGCTGCCTGGAAGACGACGCAGACCACCCAGATCACGCGTACTATCCCGTCTGTCCGGATCGACGGCCGTACTCAACGGCCGCAACCGCCATGCGCCACGCTTCACTCGAGGTGATATCCATGCTAAGGAATCTTTCGCAAGCCAGCTTCGCAACCGTCGCGATCGCCATGCTAGGCGCTTGTGCGATGCCGCCCGCCAGTCCGCCGAGTGCCTCTATCGATCCGCCTCAGGCGGAGCGCGTGATGGCGCTCACTGCATCGGGCGTGCAGAACTATTCGTGCGAACTCGACGCGCAGGGTCATCTGGCATGGGTGTTCCGGAGCCCACAAGCCACGCTCTACGATGCAAGCGGTCGCGCGGTGGTCCGGCATGGCGCGGGGCCGTCCTGGGAGGCGGAAGATGGTAGCCGGATCGTAGGCCGCGTGCTCGCGCAGAAGCCCAGCGAAACACCGGCGAGCATTCCCCAGCTATTGCTCGAAACACATAGCACCGCCGGTAGCGGCACATTGTCTGCAGTGCGATATGTGCAACGCGTGCATACCGTCGGCGGGTTAGCGCCGGCTGCACCGTGTTCAACGGAACATACATCAGGAAGCTCGCCCTATCTCGCGAACTACGTGTTCTACCGCTAGGCAGGCAAAGCCGTCCGCTTACTTCATGTTGGGCTGGTTCGGCGGCGGCAGCGCCGGATCGAGTTTCGCGGACTGTCTCACCAGTTGTTCGGTCATCGCAGCCGCAACCGGGTTCGAGCCCGGACGGTACGGATCGTTGCGGCTGAACTGCGGTTGAGGTTGAGATTGTGGCCGGGGCGGCGGCAATGCCGGATCGAGTTGCGCGGACTGTTTGACCAGCGCATCCGTCATCGCGGAAGCAATAGGATTCGCGCCGTCACGATGCAAGCTGTCACGATGGGTTTCGGTGCGCGGCACGGGGACAGCGCGCGGTGCGACGTATGCATGCTGCGCGACCGGTTCACGTGGGCGCATATCCGCTTTCGGCGGTACTTGCACGATCTCTTTCGCTGGCGAACCGGATTGCATTGCCACGGTTCCGCTCACAACCTGATTGGGGTCAGTCGCTGCGGGCCTGGGCGGTGGCGCTGCGCCGACCACAGTTCCCGCTGTCGCATGAGCGTCATCCAGTTGGGGAGCAGCCTGGAAGGAAGTCGCGGCCAATTCCGCTGAATTGTCCCTCGGGACCTCGGTATCGGCCGCTGCGTGATCTCTTTCTTGCAACAGCAGAAAAGCGCCGAACGCCACTTCGATGAGCAGCACGCCGACTATCAAAGATTTGCTTACATTCCTCATATTAACCAACGATTCGTTCAATCGACGCGACAGGATTGATGACGGCCGCCCGCTCGGAGAACGCGCCGGACGGCAGTTCGCGGCGTAGGCCCGCGATGGGTTGATGCGGGGATGATTTGCGCGGCCCGCACACGTTGACGTGTCCAGCGGGAACGGTCCGGTGGCTCACGCCACCAAACGGCACGGGACATGCTGCCTATGCTAATGCGAAAAAACAATCCGTGCCGAGCGCAACAAGCCCGCGCGCGGAACTCCGCAATGTGTGAGCATTCTGCGTGCCCGGTGCCAGCAGGGATTACAGCGTGATGCAGCGGAAGATCCAGTCGGAAACGGGTAATTTTCTCGTCCGGATCGGTCAGATTTTTGTCGGCAACGAACTAGAGGCTCGTTACGTTAACGGAGGTGTGTAGCCTTTCCTCCCGCTCCGGAAACAAGGCGCGCCGCCATGAAGTCGATCAGCGCGCGGACTCGGCGCGGAACCGGGCGGCCCGCGCTCCACACCAGATGCACCGGAACCGGTTCGGGTTCGAACGCGTCCAGCACCGTCACCACCTGGGCCGCATCGAGCAGTTTCTGCACCTGAAAGATCGGCGCCCGGCCGACACCCGCGCCTGCCGCAGCCGCGGCATTGCACGCAAGCGCGCTGGCGGAGCGGAACCGCCCCGTGACCTCGACAGCGCCGCCGGCCCGATTGAACGCCCATGTCTCACGCTCGGCATGCTGGCGCAGGATGCAGTCATGCGAGGCAAGGTCGGACGGATGGATCGGATAGCCGCGCGCGGCGAAATAGCTCGGTGTGCCAAATACCACGCGCCGCAACGTGCCCACCTGTTTCGCGCGTAAGTTCGAATCCGGCAAACGTCCGAGGCGGACCGCGAGATCGATGTCGGCTTTCGCGAGGTCGAGATGCTGTTCGGCGAGCACGAGTTCGGCCCGGACAGACTCGTGAATCGCCAGAAACGTCGCAAGAATCGGCGAGACAAACTCGGCTCCGAATGCCGTTGGCGCGCCAACGCGAATACTGCCGCGCAACTGTGTGGCCTGCTCGACGAGTTCGTCGCGCGCTGCGCTGATTTCTCCCAGTGCGGGCCGAATTCGCGCGGCGAATTTCAGGCACGCCGCGGTGGGCTCGACCCGGCGCGTCGTACGGTGAAACAAAGTCGTGTTCAACTCACGCTCGAGCGCGGCAATAGCACGGCTCACCGATTGCAACGTTCGACCCAGCGAGCGCGCCGCAGCCGTCAGGCTTCCTTCGTCGAGGATAGCCAGCAGCACTTCATATTCGTCTTTGTTCATGCCCGTCATTCTCTCGTTTTCCGGAAGAATCTCTGACGGCTCGCACAGCTAGCCGGGAGCCGCTCACCGCCGTACATTCTAGCCATGTCGATACCCGGCCGATTCGCAAGGAGGCGATCAATGACTCAACGTAACGAGAATGGCATGCCCATGAAATACAGCGACCGGTTCACCCTCGCCGATGCACGCCAGGTAGCGCGCGCAGCCGAAGAGGAAGCTCTGCGTCACGATTGGCCCATGGTGATCGCGGTGGTGGATAGCGGCGGACACCTGGTGCTTCAGCAGCGGCTCGATGGCGCGCAACTCGGCAGTTACGAGGTGGCAAGACAGAAAGCCGAAACGGCCGTGCGATTCCGGCGCCCGACGCGCGTTTTCGAGGACGCCCTCACGCAGGGCGGACTCCATCTGCGTCTGCTCGGCATGACCAACCTCGTGCCGCTGGATGGAGGAATCCCGCTGATTCGCGATGGCGCCGTAGTCGGCGCGATAGGTGTGTCGGGCATGCGCTCCGACCAGGACGCACAGGTCGCCCAAGCCGGCGCCGATGCGCTGCCGGCAACGGCAGCGCAATCAGAACCAGAATCGGAACCGGAATCGCCGCGCGGCCGTTAAGGTTTGCCTTTGAGGGTGAACGGCGCCAGCAGAGACCGTACGTCGACCTGCTGCCCCTGGAGCAGAAGCAGCCTCGCATGCAGCACCAGGTTCTCGAGGACCAGCTTCGCGGTGCTCAACAGGTACAGCGCATGAATGTCGGAAATCGACATGTTGCCTGCTTCGACCAGGTGATGACGCTCGACCAGTGAACTCATGACAAGCCGCCTGAGCTCCTGCTCACCGAATGGGAGGTCTGCGAAGTCGATCGGGTCGTCGGCTTCCACTTCCCGCAGCAGTTCCACCAGCGTTTCCGTGCTTACGTCCATGTGCAGGCTCCACGTTGTCGTTAAGACCAGCATAGCCAAACAGAGTCACCAGCACTCACAGCCTACCGTGTCTGCCAGCGAGAGTCCACCGTGACCTGACCTGGATGCAGCAGTAGAATGCTGCGGACATGGAGGGTCATCCTATGGCAAGCATAACGAGCATCGGTATCGAACAACTGCGCCCGCTGCAGGCAACGGTCGGCATGCTGGAAGTCGATGCAAAACGAAAGCGCCTTCTGGCCATGGATGCAAAGTCTTTGAAAGCCTTCCTGAAGAGCGCGCCGATTCCAACCGTCATCGGCAAACGCGAGAGGCACTATGTCATCGACCATCACCATCTCGCGCGTGCGCTGTGGGACGGCGGCATCACGAAGGCATTCGTCGAGGTGGCAGCGGACCTGTCGCAACTGCCGGACGAGAAGTTCTGGGACACCGTGATTGCAAAACGCTGGGTGCATCCCGTCGATGAACGCGGCATCCTGCGCGCCATTTCCGCGATTCCGGACGAGGTCTCCGCGCTGATCGACGACCCGTACCGCAGCCTCGCCGCGTTCGTGCGCGACGCGGGAGGCTATCTGAAAACGCCCGAACCCTTCGCCGAGTTCCAGTGGGCGGATTTTTATCGCACACGCATTCCGATGTGGACCAGCGAGTCGCAGTTCAATGCAGCGGTCGAGCAGTCTGTCCACCTGGCGTGGAGCCCCGACGCCCGAACGCTGCCGGGTTTCAAATCGCGGCGCGTGAAATAGCGCCGGGCTTACCCACGCCGTTTCTTCTTCAACTCGATCGTTTCGAACAACTCATAGTTTTGCGTGGGTGTCTGGTCGGCGCCCGGCGCGTGGTAGTAGTTCATCGTAATCGTCGTCTCGCCACCCGGCTGCCCCGGGTCGTGATCGAATACCGCGATGCCGTAGCCCGTGCCAGTGTCGCGTTGCGCCGACCAGATGGCATCTTCAACGGCGTCCGCGCCGGCACGTACAAAGGTTCCCGCGGCCGTGCCCGCAACCGGACGATTAGGCCGCGTGAAAATGCGCGCCTGCGGCAAGCCGGTACCGGCATCCACCCCGTAGACGTCGAGCGGCGCACTCGTGCCGCCGCCGCCGAGAATCAGGTGAATCGTGCCGTGGCTCGTATCGAACGTCGACGCCCCCGACGACACCGCCGACATCACCGGCCGCGGCTGCAAGGTATCGACCACGCGCCCCGTGGCGATATCGGTGCCCTTGTTGTGATTGCAACCGCGCACGGGATAGCTGCGCTCGTAATCGTGGTCATGCCCGCACAGCACCAGATCGACGCCGTAGCGGTCGAACAGCGGCAACCACGCCTCGCGAATGCCCTTGTCGGAACCGTTGCCGGTCTTCGATGAACTCAGCGCGTCCTGATGCATCTGCACGACGATCCAGTCGACTTCGTGGTCTTCCGCCGCCCGGCGCAATGTCCTCTCGAGCCAGCGGGTTTGTTCCCCTTCGCTATAGCCACGCACATAGAGCGAGGTGCCCGGCTGAATCGGCGGATTGCCGGTGCTCGCCACCGGCACCAGCGGGCTCGGGCCGGCAACGAACGCGGCCGCATCCTGATAGACCACGTCGTCGGCATCGAGCGAAATGAAGAGCACCGAGCTCACACGAAAGCTGTACCAGCGCCCCTGAAAACGCGTGTGATTTTCCGGCAGCGTATAGCGCGACAGATACGAGGCGAGGCCTTGCTCGCCGTTGTTGAATTCGAGTTCGTGATTGCCCGGACAAGGCATCCACGGCCGGTTCGACGCCGAAGTCTGGCAGTTGTTGCCGAAATCGCGCCATACGTCCGGCTGATGCGCCGGGTTCAGATTGGCGTAGCAAAGATCGCCGTTGAGCAGGTGGAACAGCGGCTCGAATCGCTCGACGGCCTGAACCGCGAAACGGCTCTGCGGCGACGACAGGACCCAGCCGGTATTGGGCGTCGCGAGGTCGCCGTAGCTGGTCCAGCGGAACGGCGCACGGCCGCGCGGCGCGGTGCGAAAGCTTGCCGTGAAGGGTTGAGCCGCGTTGCTGTCGTTGTCGGCGCTCACCTCGTACTGATAGGTCGTGTCGGGCCTCAGGTCGCGCAGACGCGCGTGATAAGTGAACACGACCTCGCCGTTGATGCCATCGGTATAGGTGCTCTGGACACCGTGCACCGTCCGCGCCGTCTCGCCCGCGCCGTTCAGGCGCACCCGCGGGTTGACCGCCGGTGCCGGCGACGACCACGACACGGTCACCTCGCTCGTCGGGTCGTTGCCCCAGGTCAGGTGAATCTGCTCCGGCGTGCCGTCGGGCGCACCGTTGGCGCCGCGCGCCGTCAACGCGAGCGTGCCCGCGGCCGTCGCGAAACTGGATGCGCCCGCCAACTTCAGAAACCCACGGCGCGAGACGACGCTGGCGCCCTGATCGGTCGGCAAGTCCTTGACGATTTTCTTGTTTGTCATGTCGGGTGTTGTTTTAGGGGGGTGGAATGTCGCCCATGCGGAAGCGGACGGCGGCCAGTTGGCGCGCGGTGCGATGCAGGCCGCGCGTGCCGGGCCGCACCAGGGCACGACGGAAGTGACAGCGCATCCTAGTCGCGAAGCTATGACAGCCAGATGAAACGGGCATCCAGAACAAGCTGGCAAAAGCCTTCCATGCGCGCTGAAAACCGGCACGGCGCCGCATATTCAGGCATTGCGAGCGGCCTGCCGGACACGCCGAAATACCACGCCCGGCAGCCCGATTCATTAAGGGTCTGCATCCCCCACCCCTGCGGCGTGTAAACTGCTGACTTTTTTGACTCTGGTGGTATGGTGCAAGTCCCCCAGCGCACAGCTTTCAGCGGCCCGGCGCTCATACGCTTACTTGCCAGCCTGACGGACGTCGACGTTCCCGAATCCAGCCAGTCGCTGTCGGACCGGCTGAGCCAGTGGCTCGGCTGGACCGACGCGATCGCGTTGTCCTCGGCGCTAACCAACAACCCGCCGGCCGTCGGCGGCGGCGCGCGCGCCTTCGGCGACGCTGAAGAGAGCGAGTGCGCCCGCGCACGCGCATCGTTGGCGGACGCCATCGTCGGCGATAGTGTGTTTGCCGCCGCGCGGCGTCGCGGTTCCGCGGCGCACGCGCCGGCACAAGGCGGCTCCGACGATGCGCCGGTCGACTACGCGGTGTTCCGGCAACGCTACCTCTCCATGCAGCAGACGATGGAAACGGGGGTCGGCAACCTGCGCGGCCGCCTGCGGGCCATGCTGGCCGCCAAAACGCCGGCCATGGCCCGGCTTGCGGTGGTAGATGCCGTGATGGAGCGCGCGCTCAGCGAGCGCGAGCGGAGCCTGCTGGCCGCCGTGCCGGGCTTGCTCGCCGGGCACTTCCAGCGTTTGCGCGAGGCGGAGCAGCACATGCTGGCCGACGCCGAAGCCCCGGCGGACGACGCAGCGGCCCCAGTGGCCACGGCGGCCGCCCCCGCCGTCACGCCCGGCACCTGGCTGGACACGTTCCGCAAGGATATGCAGAGCGTGTTGCTGGCCGAACTGGATGTTCGTTTACAACCGGTCGAAGGGTTGCTCGCAGCCCTTCGCACCCGCTAACTGGGACACTATGTCCAGATATCTCAATCTCGTTGTTTTTCTGGTAGGTCTGGCCGCGGTGTGCTGGATCGGTGGCGGCTACGTCGGCTCGAACGCCCTCGCCCTGGCTGTCACGATGTTGATCGGCGTTTGCTATCTGGCGGGCGCGCTCGAACTGCGGCGCTACGGCCAGGCCACGGCCACGCTGACGCAGGCGGTCGCGGGTCTGTCCGCGCCGCCACCAAGCCTCGGCAGCTGGCTCGAACCGCTGCATCCCAGCCTGCGCAATGCGGTGCGCCTGCGCGTCGAGGGTGAGCGCGTCGCCATGCCGGGCCCGGCGCTGACGCCTTATCTGGTTGGCCTGCTCGTGTTGCTGGGCATGCTCGGCACGCTCCTCGGCATGGTTGCGACCCTGCGAGGCACCGGCATCGCGCTGGAAAGCGCGACGGACCTGCAAGCAATCCGCGATTCGCTCGCCGCGCCGGTCAAGGGGCTGGGCTTCGCGTTCGGCACCTCGATTGCGGGCGTGGCCACCTCCGCGATGCTGGGGCTGCTTTCGGCGCTGAGCCGGCGCGAGCGGATTCAGGCGGCGCAAATGCTCGACGTGAAGATCGCAACGACTTTGCGCATCTACTCGCAGAGCCATCAGCGCGAAGCAAGCTTCAGGCTGTTGCAGCAACAGGCCGAGGTGATGCCGACCCTCGTCGACCGTCTGCAGGCGATGATGGCCGCCATCGAGCAGCAAAGCCACACATTGAACGAGCGGCAGATCGCCAGCCAGGCCACCTTCCACGATAAGGCCGAGGCAGCCTATACGCGCCTTGCCGCCTCTGTGGAGCAGTCGTTGAAGGAGAGCGTCGCCGAAAGCACCCGCGCCGCCAGCGCGGCGTTGCAGCCGGTCATGACGGCCACGATGGCCGGTCTCGCGCGCGAAAGCGCCGCGCTGCACGACACCGTTACGCACGCCGTGCAACGGCAACTGGACGGACTCTCGGCCGGGTTCGAGACCACCGCGAGCAACGTCACGGACATCTGGAACAAAGCCCTGGAGAAGCAGCAGCAATCGGGCGCGGCGCTCACCGAGCATCTGGGCGCGTCTCTCAATCGATTCACCGAGACCTTCGAGCAGCGCTCGGCCGGCCTGTTGGATGGCATCTCCGCGCGGCTCGACGCAACGGCCGGCAGCGTGACGGCGGCATGGAACGAAGCGCTGTCGCGGCAGGAGCAGGTCAGCGAGAAGCTGGCGGACCGCAATCAGCAAGCGCTGGCGGCGGCCGCAGCGACCTTCGAGCAGCATTCGGCATCGCTGTTGCGCGCGGTGGGGCAATCGCATACCGATTTGCAGACGGAATTGGCCTCGCGAGACCAGCAGCGTCTGGCGAGCTGGACCGAGACGCTTGGGTCGATGGCGAAGTCTTTGAGCGAGGAATGGGAGCAGGCCGGTACGCGCAGCGCGAGCCGGCAGCAGGAAATCTGCGACGTGCTCGCACAGACCGCACGCGACATCTCGGCCCAGACTCAGGCACACGCAAGCAGCACCATCGCCGAAATCGACCGACTCGTACAAGCGGCGGCGCAAGCTCCAAAGGCCGCAGCGGATTTGCAGGCGGAACTCGCCGCGCGCGATCAACAGCGACTGGCGGCGTGGACCGAGACGCTCGGTTCCATGGCCGCGACATTGAGCCAGGAATGGGAGCAAGTCGGCGCGCGCACTGCGAGCCGCCAGCAGGAGATCTGCGACACGCTCGCACAAACCGCGCGCGACATCTCGGCCCAGACCCAGGCACACGCCAGCAGCACGATCGCCGAGATCGACCGACTCGTGCAAGCCGCGGCGCAAGCTCCAAAGGCAGCGGCGGATTTGCAGGCGGAACTCGCCGCGCGCGATCAACAGCGACTGGCGGCATGGACAGAAACGCTCGGTTCCATGGCCGCGACGTTGAGCCAGGAATGGGAGCAGGTCGGCGCGCGCACTGCGAGCCGCCAGCAGGAGATCTGCGACACGCTCGCACAAACCGCGCGCGACATCTCGGCCCAGACCCAGGCACACGCCAGCAGCACGATCGCGGAGATCGGCCAACTCGTGCAGGCCGCATCGGAAGCGCCCAAGGCCGCGGCGGAAGTCGTCGCCGAATTGCGTCAGAAACTCTCCGACAGCATGGTGCGCGACACCGCGATGCTGGAAGAGCGCAGCCGCATGCTGGCCACGCTGGAAACCCTGCTCGATGCCGTGAACCACGCGTCCACCGAACAGCGTTCGGCCGTCGACGCGCTGATCACCACGTCGGCGGATCTGCTGGATCGCGTCGGTACGCGTTTCACCGACAAGGTCGAACTCGAAACCGGCAAGCTGGGCGCGATTGCCGCGCAGGTGACCGGCAGCGCGGTCGAAGTGGCGAGCCTCGGCGAAGCATTCGGCGCGGCCGTGAAGTTGTTCGGCGAATCGAACAGCACGCTGATCGAGCATCTGCAACGTATCGAAGCGGCGCTCGACAAGTCCCTCGCGCGCAGTGACGAGCAGTTGGCCTATTACGTGGCGCAGGCGAGAGAAGTGATCGACCTGAGCATGATGTCGCAGAAGCAGATCGTCGAAGACCTGCAGCACCTCGCGGGCAAGCGCGCGCCGGTTGGAGCTGAAACGGCATGAGCGAGGAAATCGACGGCGGCGTGGAAACGGCGGCGCCCATCTGGCCTGTCTTCGGCGACCTGATGTCGGTGCTGCTGGGCGCTTTCGTGCTGATTCTGGTGAGCGTGATCGGCGTGCAACTGGAACTCTCGACCCGGCTGGAGCAGGAGGTCAAGCAGCGGCAGATGGAAACGCAGCGCCGCAAGACCCTGGAACAGGCACTGGCAGGACCGCTGGCTGCGGGCCGGGTAACGCTGGTCAACGGCCGCATCGGCATCAACGGCAACGTGCTGTTCGCGCTCAACTCCGATCAGTTGCAGCCCGAAGGCCGCGACGTGCTGAAGAGTCTGGCGGGGCCCTTGTCCGCCTACCTGCGGGCCAATGACCAGATCCTGATGGTGAGCGGCTTTACCGACGACCGGCAGGTGCGCGAGGCCAACCGCCGCTTTGCCGACAACTGGGAACTGTCGGCCCAGCGCGCGTTGACGGTGACCCGTGCGCTGATCGACGAGGGCGTGCCCTCCTCGGCCGTATTTGCAGCCGCGTTCGGCTCCCAGCAGCCCGTCAGTTCAAATGCCGACGACCAGGGCCGGGCCAAAAACCGGCGCGTGGAAATCGCACCGGTTCCGCGGCCCTCGAGCGCAACGGTGAAGCCACGTGAGTAATGTGACTCGTGCGGACGGTAGCGCTAGCGATGTGACTGGCAGCGCCCGGGCTACGCTCGATGCATGGCGTGAGTGCGGCGCCGATCGGCTGAACCCGATCCGCTTTCATTTCATCGAGGCGCTGGAGCGGCGGGCCGCCGCCCACTGCGGCGAGGCGCGGCGTCTGCTGGACCAGCGGCTGTCCGGATTGATCGCCGCCTATGCCGGGGATCTCGAACGCACGGCATCTAACGCTGCCGAGACTGCTGCCCACCCAGGCGGCGCGGCATCCTCCGCTGAACCCGCGCTCGACACGCTGGCCGGCCTGATCGGCTACATGTCGAACCCTAGGTCGGCGGACGGCAACGGCCCGGCGGCGGCCAACGCCATGCCCCGGCGTCCCGCTTATCCCGAACTGGAGGTGCTCGACTACTTCAGGCATACGTGGTCGAAGCTCCGCGCCGAGAAACAGTTGCGGCAGTCGCTCAGAAAAGCGCCGGATAACGCCGGGCCGCTCAATTCGAGCAGCCTCGTGCATCGGTCGCTCTCGTTGATGCGCGAACTGTCGCCGGGCTATCTCCAGCAGTTCCTGTCGTACGTTGACGCCCTCTCGTGGATGGAGCAGATGAACGGCGGCAGCGCGTTGCCGGTGAAAGACACGCCGCGCGCCACGACCGCCAAGAAGAGTGCGCGGAGCAAATCCCGTTAGCGCGAGATCAGAGGCCGCCTCGCCGATCGGCTCTGTGTGCGTTGACGACGAACCGGCGGCGCCAGCAGCATTTATGCAGCCGTGCGCCAGGCCCTGATCCTGCGGTTCAGCGGCTCGGAATAAAGCCTGGCAATGCCCGCGCTCAATGCGGCCGACAGCACAAAAAATCCCGCCAATAGCAGCAGCTTTACGTCGCCAGTCACAACACGCGGCGGCCACAGTGTTCGCATTGCGCCAAGCACGATCAGGTGGAAAAGGTATAGCTCGTAGCTAAGCCGCCCGAACCACTCGAAACCCAGCAGAACCCGGCCGACGCCAACGGCAGGCATAGCCGCCCGGCATTCGACGTAATCAGATAACCCGAGATGACGAAGAACATCGTCACTCCGTAGTTACCGTTTCGGGCGACCGCCCGCACCGCATCCCAGCCGAATACCTGTGCCAGAAACGTGTCGTTCAGACGGTACGCAATGTTGAAGTGATGGAACAGGACAAGCAGAATCGAGACGCCGCGGATCATGTCGATCCGGGCGTTGCGCCGGCCAATGCTCATCATGCACGAGCCGCCGTCCACCTCACGAACACGGCGCCGACTTCTCGCAGGACAGCCTCGCGAGCGGGCATGCCAAGCGCGGGAGCATCGTAATAGGCTGCGATCAGAAGTGGCGCGCGTCCTGGTGGGCGCACGATGGCGTAGTCGTTGGTTTGTTCTTCCACGCTCGTTCCAGGTCGGTCAGCCGCTACCCAGTCCGCTGGCAACGCCGCGCGGAGCCGGTTCAGACCCGGCTTGCAGGCAATCATCCACTTTTCAAGTTGCGCACGCGATTGAGGGCTCAGCACATTGCCCAAAAGAATCTTGCTCGCCGAGTTCGCGATCGATCGTGGCGTCGTGGTATCGAGCACGCCGCTGTACCGGTTCGACTCGGGCTCGTACCGATCGGAACGCGTCACGGTATCTCCAAGACCGCGAACGAATTGGGTCAGACCGGCGGGACCGCCGGCGCTTCTCATCAACAGCACGGCCGCCGTATTGTCGCTAACTTCAACGATAGCCTGGCACAATGCGCCGACCGGCATCGCACCTTCAGCGACGTGCGCCTTCGTCACAGGAGACGTAAAGACAAGGTCCTTCTCGGTGTACCGCACAAGGCGGCCAGGATCTTCCTTGCCGGCATCCACGCGGGCCAGCACCTGCGCGGCAAGCAGTCCCTTGAAGGTGCTGCACATCAGAAAGCGTTCGTCGGCGCGATGAGCCAGGGTTCGGCCTGAACCGGTATCGATCGCGAACACACCGAGGCGTCCGCCATGGCGGCGCTCGACATCGGCTAACGAAACCTCATTGGCGGCGCGTGCGGCCGTCGCGCCGAGACCGAGTAGTAGAGGCAATCCGAACGTCAAGCTCCTGCGGGTTGCGGAAATACTCACCGAATCGTCCTTTTATTCGAGTTTTGACTTCTTCTTCGGAATGCAACGGCTCCACCCTTGTTTGTGCCTTGGCGGCGGAATGCGCTGTACTGGATTCACACAAAAAAACGGGCCAGTCCCGCGAAGGACTGGCCCGCTCACCGCATTCCATCACGTCTGAGGATTCGTATCGTCGGTGGCTTGAGCATTGGCGGCGTCGTCCTGCTTCTCGCCGTCTTTCTTCTCGACCAACCCCTCCAATGCACCGGCACCTTCAAAGCCGGCCACCGCTGCAATACCTTTCGTTAGCAGACCTGCATCCGGATCGACTTTTTCCGCTGCTTCAACGGCTGCTACTGCGCCAGCGATCTTGCCTACTTCGTCCAAGAGTCCCATTTCGCTCTCCGCGAGAAAAAGTGAAATGCCATCCTCTCACGAACTCGACGCGTTGTCGCCAAATGTAAAATTGATTTACCAGTTAGCCCAGAAGTCGAAATGGCATTGAAAGAAATGTCGAATCCACAGGCTTAAATCGGCTTCGTTACCGGCGCGGTGGCAGCCGGATCCGTGATGCTGATTTGCCCCGTTTCGACGTGACCCGCAATGCGCCTCAACCAGCCTGGATTGCCAGCAACAGTCAATTGAAAGTCATACCACTGGCTGCTGCACGACAGGTCCCAATGCGCTTCCACGCTCTTGCCCGCCGGCACCGTCACCGTGAGCGGCGCCTGACCATACGCGACGTCGGTCGCGGTGACCGTGAGCGGCGTAGTCCCCGCGTTTGACACCGTGACATAGACGTTGCCGTTGGCCACGTCGTAACAGGTCACGACATCCGGCTTGGCGGCTGCGTCCGCGCTCGACGAACCCGCGAAGCGCCGGAAGTATCCGTTCGGACCGTAGACGTTGACCATGTAATTGCCATTCGTGTCGAACGCCCACGTATCGGTCAATTGCTTGCCGGCTTCGACGGTGTAGCGACGCGGCATCGCGGTGGGATCGCCCGTGTACACCCAGAAATGCGCGCCCTGCTTACCGGTGTTCGCGAACGTCAGCGCATAGCCTTGCGACTGCACCTGGCCGTTCACATGCAGCTCGTACGGCAACGCACGCGCGGGCCGCGTGCCGGGCTCCTGCGCGGTTACCAGTTGCTGCGCGGTACTGGCCGGCGCCGCTTGCGCCGTGGCACGCGCGCATTGCAAATCGGCCTGGGCAACGTAGGTTTGCGTGCTCGGCAGCGACGGCACGGTAGCGTCGGATTTCGAGAAGTCGAGCGCTGCGGTCAGGTCGCCGCAAATCGCACGGCGCCATGGCGAGATGTTGGTTTCCATCACGCCGAAACGCTTTTCGATGAATTGCAGTACCGACGTGTGATCGAATACCTGCGAGCAGACGAAACCACCTTTCGACCACGGCGACACGACGGTCATCGGCACGCGCGGACCGAGACCGTACGGCAGATTGTCGGCGGTATAAGTACCGGCTTGCGTCGCGGTCACGACGTTATGCCGCTCCAGCGAAATGTCGACGGTACTCATACCCGAACCCGGCAACGTGGGTGCTTGCGGCGGCACCACGTGGTCGAAGAACCCGTCGTTCTCGTCGTACATGATGAACAGAACCGTCTTGCTCCACACATCGGGATTCGATGTCAGTGCATCGAGAATCGTCGAGATGTAGTTCGCGCCGTAGAGCGGTGTGAATTTCGGATGTTCCGAATACGCGGCGGGCGGCAGCAGCCATGACACTTGCGGCAATGCATTGGCCTGCACGTCCGCCTTCAACTGCGTCAACGTGCGTGTACTCATACCGCGATTCTGCAGCGACGACCCCGCCGGTGCATTCACGAAGTTCTGGAACGACGCCAGCATGTTCGTGCCGTAGTTGCCGCTGAAATTGTCGAAGCCGGTGCCTTGCTGGTAGATCTGCCACGAGATGCCGGCCGTCTCGAGCCGCTCGGGATAGGTGGTCCAGTTGAAGGGCTGCAGCTTGATCGTGTCGAACTGGTTGTCGATGAAATCGGTGTTGTCGAGCAGCGGGCCGCCACCGGTGGCGAGCGGGTCGACCATCCCCGTCATCAGATACATGCGGTTCGGGTGCGTGTTGCCGGGGATCGAACAGAAGTAGTGGTCGCACACGGTGAAGGCATCCGCGAGCGCGTAATGGAACGGAATGTCCTCACGCACGTGATAGCCCATCGTCATGTTGCTCTTCTGCACGGCCCACTTGTCGGCGCGGCCGCTGTCGATCGCACCGTGCGTGGTGGCCCACGTATGCGGCAGGCCGCCGATACATTGTGCGTTGACGTTCGGATTGGTCGTGTCGTAGCGGAACGGCGCGATCACCTTCGTCTGATCCTCCTGACGCGGCTGGAACCACACCGGCTGGCCATTCGGCAGCGTCACGGGGAAGCGGTCGTTATAGCCGCGCACGCCGCTCAGGTGACCGAGATAGTGATCGAACGAGCGGTTCTCCTGCATGAAGACAACAATGTGCTGCACGTCCTGAATCGTCCCCGTCACCGAAGCCGGCTCGATTGCGAGCGCTTTGCGAATCGATTCGGGAAACAGGGTAGTGGCGGCTGTCGCGCCCGCCAGTCCGGCGGACAGCTTCAGAAAATCTCGGCGCGTTTTGGTGACCATGCGATGGACCTGGTTTGAATTGCGGCTCAGGAGGCGGGCGGGACGAAGCCCGGCGGGCAACTCATGCGCGCGTTGGCGACCGTGGCGTTGCCACATGCCGCCTTCGTCGATGCGGCGGGCGTCGACCCGGCCGACGGCAAGCTGTCGCCGCACGCGCCAAGAAGCGTTGTCACGGCAATCGCACCGACGAGCGCAAGAAGCCGGAATGCCGAAGTCGGCATGAGTGTCTCCGTGGAAATGAATGACGGACGCGAGCGCGCGTCGGCAACCGCCGCGCTCATGCGCCAGCAGTGCCGAGAAGATAATTACGCTTTATTACATGCGAGTGTCGTGGCGAAAAACAGGCGGACTACGGATAACCCTTAGCGCCCCGGCGGCTGAGGATTATTCGCCGGATTGGTATCGAACCGGGCAACCTTCTTAATGCCTTCATCACTGACGAGTGCCTGCAATTCGGCTTCCATCGCGTCAGCGATTTCTTTGCCGTATATCTCCTCGCCATTCACATAGACCGTGAACGACTGCAAGTACTTCGCTCGCTTCTGCGGGTTCTCGATTGTCTGCCGGGTCCATTGATAAAGCGGATAGTTTTCCGTTCCGTGCTTTTCCGCTTCGCTGACGTAATCCGCGAAGGCGTCGAACTGACACTTCAAGCTCGCGCTGTGCCGGCGTAGCACTTCATGAAGCGCCGGATGCGAAACAGCCTGCTGGTCGGCGCGCAGATCAGCGGCAAGCTCGGGCGTGACGGTGATTCTTAGCTGGAATTGCCAGGTGAGTTCCATGTCGACCTCGATATCGCGCCAGCAGCACGCGCTAGTGAAAATAAGCCGGCGCTACTGGCCGTCTTGCAGTGGCGACTATAGACCGGTTAATTCGGAATCGACTCGCCAATGCTTCCTGCATGAGTTAATTACGATTTGCTTTCAAATCAAAAGAAAATCAATCTTCAGTCAATTTCTCTCAGGACTTGCCGATAACACGTGGACCTGCCTTTGCATAAACGCCGAGGCGGGAGGCCACCTCATTCAGACCATAACCAAAGAGGCATTTAGAAGCCCATGTTTGCTTTGCGAAGGATTCTCCTCGTCATTCCGATTGCCACGCTCGCCGCGTGCTCGGTTGTCGCGCCGCCCTATTCGGCTTCTGTCGACAATATCCAGACACTCAAGAACGCAGCGCCTCTGGCAACGCGTCTCGGCACGTTCACCAACGATAAAGCCGACGGCGATCATTCGTCCGTGCAGTTGCGTGCGAACCGTATGACTTCGCCGGTTGGCGATTCGTTTGCGCAATACCTTTCTGGCGCCTTGCAGCAGGAACTGTCCATCGCCCGCGCGTTATCGCCCGATGCCAAGGTCGAACTGAGCGGCGTGCTGCTGAAGAATAACGTCGACGCCAACATCGGCACGGCCACCGGCACGATTTCCGCTCGCTTCATCGTCAAGCGCGGCGACGAAGTGCGATACGACAGCGTGAAAACCGCAACGACGCAATGGGACTCGGCATTCGCAGCCGCGATCGCGATTCCGCGGGCGACCCAGGAATATCCGCTGATCGTCCAGAAACTGCTCGCGTCGCTCTACGCGGATCCCGCGTTCATGCAAGCCATCCAGTAACCCTCCTTTTCTCACAGAGCAGAAATCATCATGAAGCTGATGCACCTTATTCGCAGTATCGCGGTCACCGGCGCAATCGCGTCGCTCGCAGGTTGCGCACACGACATCACCATCTCCGGCGACCCGGCTGCACTCACGGCGGCCACCACCGCGGCCACGGCACCGGCGAGCGCGCAAACGACGCCGATCAACAAGACGGTCGGGCTTGTGATTACCGACGAACTGCGCACCAAGGAAGTCGTTACGCCGGGCGGCGGTGGCGACAAGGTAGCCTACAAACCGTATCGCGATCTGGAACTGCCGATCTATGTCGAACTGAGCCAGGTGTTCAGCAATGTGGTGAAGCTGAATGCCGCGCCAGATCAGGCAACGGTCCAGTCAAAAAATCTGAGCTACGTGGTCACGCCGACCATCTCGACGACGTCCTCGTCGCCTAGCCTTCTGACCTGGCCGCCGACCGATTTTTCGGTGACGCTCGTGTGTACCGTGACCGATCCGAGCGGCAAGCTCGTGACGAAAAAGGAAGTGACGGGCAACGGTCACGCGGAGTTCAGCGAATTCAAGCGCAACTTCGGTCTCGCCGCGCAACGCGCGACGACTGACGCCGTGCAGAAGCTGCAAGCCGCCATGCAGGACACGCCGGAACTGCGTCAGTAAAAGCAGTCCGCGATGATCGGCGCCCGCTGCATTCGGCGGGCGCATCGTTTCGTTCAGAAGAGTTGCTCGCCAGCTTCAAGCCAATCACACCTTATCCGCGGAATGCGCGGCCAGCTTTTTTTCAAGCTGCGGGATCTCCTCACCCCGAACCGATTTGCCGAGAAGAAAACCCTGAGCATGCGTGCATCCGCAAACCCGCACAAAATTCAGCTGTTCCTGCGTCTCGATGCCTTCCGCCGTGGTCGGCATGCCGATTTCCCGTGCCAAGGCCACGATCCCGCGAACCACAGCAGCGGATTCGCGGCGATGTACGGACTCCTTGACGAACGAACTGTCGATCTTGAGCTTGTCGAATGAGAAGCGCACGAGTGTCGACATGGTTGAAAAACCCGTGCCGAAATCGTCGAGCGCGAGGCCGATTCCCAACGCACGCAGCTTCTCGACATTTTGCCGGGTGACGCTATCGTCGCTCAACAACACCGTTTCCGTGACTTCGATATTCAGACGTGCCGGCGGCAATCCCGTCTTGCCAAGAATCGCGGCGACTGTCGACGCAAACGACTCCTCCCGCAACTGCACCGGCGAAACATTCACCGCGACGCTCACCGCATCACGCCAGTTGGCCGCTTCCGTGCAGGATTGCAGCAAAGCCCACTCGCCGAGTGCAAGGATGAGGCCGGTACGTTCGGCAGTAGGAATGAAGGCTGAGGGAGAAAGCTCGCCGCGAGTCGGATGGGTCCAGCGCAGCAGCGCCTCGCGGCCGGAAATCGTGTCGTCGCTGAGATCGACAATCGGCTGGTACTCCATGCGCAGATCGCGATAAGACTGCATCGCGCCTTCCAGATCGCTGCGCAGCAAGCTCAAACTTTCGTCGGAGGCGTGTCTGACCGCATCGAAGATCGCGAAGGCGCTCTTGCCGCTGCGCTTGACAGCGTACAACGCGCGGTCCGCGCAGATAAGCAATTGCGGCCCGGTGGTTGCGTGCTCCGGATAGAGCGAGACGCCCACGCTGCCGCCGATGTGCACCAATGCCTCGGTCAGTGCGAAAGGACGTGCGAGTGTTTTGACGATGCGATCCGCCAGCAAATCGACGTCGCGGGTCGATGCCGTGCCGTCGGTAATGGCGACAAACTCGTCGCCCGCCTGGCGTCCGACCAGGCCGCCGGCCGTCAGCACTTCGCGCAATCGAATCGCGGCCTCCTGAAGGATCTGATCGCCGGCGGCGTGGCCCAGGCTGTCATTGATCGCCTTGAAGCCGTCGAGGTCGATCAGCAGGACCGCGAATCGATAGTCCTCCCGCAACGAGCCTGCCGCGGTGCGCTCCAACAGAAGCTCGTTAATGCGCGCACGGTTGGGCAGGCCGGTGAGGCTGTCATGATGGGCGAGCCGGTGACTGCTTTCGCGAGCCAGCAGCAGCGCAACGATGTCGCGATTGCTGCGCAACGCCACGGTGAAGAAACCCGCCGCGCAAAACGGCGCCTGGAACAGCAGCACGAGCTTGCCGGAGCCGGGAGAAAGGGCCGCCCCGCAAGCCAATAGCCCGAGAATGAACGAAATCTGCAGAAGCACGAGCCGGGGCGTGCCCGCGTTGCGTCCGGCCAGTCCGCCGATCACACCCACCGCGCAAACGTTGCCGAGCAGGAAAAGCGTCTGGTCGCCGCTGGTATTGCACAGAAACGTGCCAAAGCCGAATACGGCTGCCCAGAGAATACTCGCGAGGAGAAAGGCTGAGGTAGGAGTCGGAAGGTTGCGGGCGCTGCGCCGGTGGCACAGCCAGATCAGCATGAGACGCGCAATCAGCAACGCGACCACGGCGCAGCCCCACGCCGCGTAAAGGGCCGTTGGGTACAGGTAGTAGGCGGTCGCGCAAACACTGATTTCGCAAATCGACGCAAATACAATCGACGCGGTTCGAGTGAACAGGTTGGCAAGCAATATTTGCCGATTGTCAGCGCTCAGATTCTGAGCGGAGGACACTACCCATTTGAAAAATGGAGACCTTGGTTCGCTGAAAGCCATGACCTGCGCATTTTTAATGGTTAGTGGAATACTCCGCGCGATTATCACGTAAACACAAAGCGTCCGGTGCAAAGCGTCAGCCCTGCTCCCGGACACATTAAGCCTGTGCAACCACAGTGCCGCTCAGACGACTTCCACCGGCACCCGTTTTGCCAACGCGCACATCAGCTCATATCCGATGGTTCCCGACGCGTGGGCGACGTCGTCGATCCTGACCTGGTCACCCCATAGCTCGACTTTCGAACCGATCCGCGCATGCGGGCAAGGCGACAGGTCGACGGTCAGCATGTCCATCGAAACACGGCCCACCACTTGCGTCATCACGCCGTCGACCGCGATGGGTGTACCCGTGGGTGCATGCCGGGGATAACCGTCCGCATAGCCGCACGCAACCACGCCAATGCGCATGTCACGATTCGCGGCGAAGGCGCGACCATAGCCGACTGTTTCCTGCGCCGACAACGACTGCACGCCGATCACTTCGCTTGTGAACGTCATTGAAGCGCGCAAGCCCACGTCGCCGATGTGGCGCGACTGACCGGTGGGCGAACCGCCATAGAGCACGACGCCCGGGCGCACCCAGTCGCGATGCGCCTGGGGATGCCACAGAACGGCCGCGGAATTCGCAAGACTTCGTTGACCCGGGATGTCTTGCGTCACCGCATCGAAACGATCCATCTGCCATGCAACGTCGCCTTCGTCCGCATTCGCGAAATGGCTCATCAGTGTGATGTCCGCGATACCCGGAATCGATTTCGCCTCCTCCCACGCGGCGCGGTATGCGTCGGGCCGGAAGCCGAGGCGATTCATGCCGGAGTTCATTTTCAGACTCACGTTGACGCGCTTGCCTGATGACGACAGGCGCAACAGATCGAGTTGCTCACGGCAATGCACGGCCATGGAAAGATCAAACTGTTGGGCGATCCGCACATCATCCGGCCGGAAGATACCTTCCAGAAGAAGGACCGGCCTGGTCCAACCCAATTCGCGCACGCGGACCGCTTCGTCGAGATCGAGTAGCGCGATGCCGTCGGCACTCGCTAGCGCAGGGAAAATGCGCTCGATACCGTGTCCGTACGCGTTCGCTTTGACCACGGCCCAAACCCGTGATCGAGGTGCCCGCTGTTTGACGACGGAGAGATTATGGGCAACTGCAGTGGGATGAATCTGCGCAACGATGGGGCGTGGCATAGGAGGCGTTGAGGCTTGTTTGGAAAGGGAATAGATGCCTGTTGCTAACAACCCGCGTTATGCGTGACAGGCAGCGTTTTCCACTATCGTATCGAGCCTATGCCAGTTTTTGTTAATGTATTGTTTTGATTTTCAGGTTTATCTTTCGTTTGATTGGACCCGATTCTGCCCGCTCGGAAAGTGTCGGTTCGCAGCCCAGCACGAACGACACCCTCCGGCGCGAGCGCTCATTGGATATCCAGCACCGGTTGGCTTTTCACCAGATCGTCAATCGCCTTGATCTGCGATAGGAAAGCTTCGAGCAGATGAAGCGGCAACGCGCTCGGGCCATCGCAGCGCGCACGATCAGGGTCCGGGTGAGCTTCCAGAAAGAGTCCGGCCAGCCCGACTGCCATCCCGGCGCGAGCGAGGTCGACCACCTGGCGGCGACGGCCGCCGGACGCTTCGCTCGCGGGATCGCGGCGTTGCAGACTGTGCGTGACGTCGAATATCACCGGGCAGTTGTCGCTCGCGTCGCGCATCTCGCGGAACCCCAGCATATCCACGACGAGGTTGTCGTAGCCAAACGAGCTGCCGCGCTCACATAGGATCACCTGGCGATTGCCGGCCTCGTTGCATTTCGCTACGACGTGTTTGATCTGCGCGGGACTCATGAACTGCGGCTTCTTCACGTTGACCGGCTTACCCGTGCTCGCAATCGCCACCACCAGATCCGTTTGACGGGCAAGAAACGCCGGCACCTGAAGCACGTCCGCAACGTCGGCAACCGGGCGGGCCTGCGCGACTTCGTGCACGTCCGTAATGACCGGAACGCCGAATCGCTGCTTCACCGCGCTCAGTATCTCGAGCCCTTCATCGAGCCCAACCCCGCGATAAGAATGCATCGATGAGCGGTTCGCCTTGTCGAACGAGGCCTTGAAGACGAACGGCACGTTCAGCTTGTGCGTGACTTCGACATATTTCTCACACACGTCCAGCGTGAAATCGAGGCTTTCGAGTACATTCAGGCCGCCGAAAAGTACGAACGGCAGCGTGTTGCCGAGCGTCACGCCCGGTGCGATATCGATATTCATGATGTTCCCCCTACGTTTGATAAGCCACATTCGCGCGAGCACGCGCACTGATGTGGAAACAATCTTAGCCGTCGCTCAATGCATCAGCCCGCGTGTGTAGAACGGCGCGAGCTGTTGACAGGCAGAGACTACCACCGGAGCGCCGGACAACCTTGCTTGAATGATTGAGAGCGGCGTTGCTTACCGCGGATGAAGCAGGAGGCATCGCATCGCAATGGTATTGTGCCCCTCGGATATGAGTTATTCGGCAGCGGAGCGAACTGCCGCTTCATTGAAGTCCGCGAGAACTGCCGCGGCACCAGGAAACGCTGCGCTACCTTCAGCGCGTTTTCTGACGATAACGCAGCGAATCGATAACCAGCGCCAAGGCCCGTGAAGACTCCGAACGACTCGCGTAGTACGCGTGTAAACCTGGAAACGTTGGGCACCAGTCGTCGAGCACGCGAACAAGGCGTCCCGCCGTGACGTGAGCCTGCACCAGATCCGATGGCAGGTAGGCAAGACCATAGCCCGCCAACGCGGCGTCGAGCATGTGATAGCTGCCGTTGAATGAGAGCTGGCCCTCCACGCGCACCTGAACTTCACGACTGCCTTTTTTTAGCTCCCAGGCATAGAAGCCGCCGAGTGTCGGCAAACGCAAATTGATGCAGTTGTGCTGCATCAGATCCTGAGGCTTCTTCGGCTGCGGCTTGTTCTCCAGGTACGTCGGCGAGCCGACGATCGCCATCTTCATATCCGCGGCAATGCGAACCGCGATCATGTCTTTCGCGACCTGATCGCCATGACGGATGCCGATATCGTAGCGATCCGCGACGATATCGGTGAGGCCATAGTCCGTCATGATCTCGACCTTGATCTCCGGATACTTGTGCAGCACTTTAGACAGCTTGGGCCAGAGAACCGTGTTGGTGGCGTGATCTGTCGCCGTGATGCGAATCGTGCCGGCAGGCTTGTCGCGGAGTTCGGTTACCGCCATCAGTTCAGCTTCGATTTCCCCGAAGCGAGGCGCCACCCGCTGCAGGATACGGTCACCCGCTTCGGTAGGCGACACGCTGCGCGTGGTCCGCGTCAGCAAGCGCAGGCCAAGCCGGCTTTCGAGTGCACGAATGGTGTGGCTCAACGCGGATTGGGACACACCTAGCTGCGCGGCCGCGCGGGTGAAATTGCGTTCGCGTGCAACAGCGATGAAGGCAAGCAGATCGTTGAAATTTTCGCGTGGCATTGATGGAACCGATCTCATGGGTGTTGGTGGGATTTAACCACTAGTCACACATGAGCGCATTGACTAGATTCGTCATGCCAATCGCGGCTGTACTAGCCGGGCCGCTTCTCCAACACCTCTTTTACAACCGGCAACGCGGAGAATACGTTCGGCCAACCCGCGTAGAAAGCCAACTGCGTCATCACTTCGGAGGCTTGCGCCTTCGTGAGGCCGTTGTCCATTGCCCGGTTCAGGTGATACGTCAGTTGCGCGAACTGCCCCGTGGCGACAAGCGCACTGACCGTCACCAGGCTTCGATCTCGGGGCGTGAGGCCCGGACGCAGCCAGAGATCGTGAAAAAGCGCTTCCGTCGTGTAGTGCACGACACCTGGCGCCACCGCACCGAAGTTCTTCTCGACGGCTGTTGCCCTTTGAGCTTCCGCAGCCTCGTCGATTGGAAGCTGTTCGCCCGGAACCGCCGGCAGCCCGGATAGCGTGATCCCGCGCTTATCGAAAGCCGGCTTTGCGGCCACCACAGCCGACGCCGCATTGCCCCAACCGGAATAGAACGCCAGATGCGTGACGATTTCGGAAAACTCATTCGGCTTCACGCCGCTATCGAGCGCCAGGTTCAGGTAAAACGGAATATCGGTGGTCTGATTGCGCGCAATCAGCACCGCTAGCGTAACGATGCTGCGATCCCGGGCAGACAGTTGCGGGCGCTTCCAGAGATCGCCAAGCAGTACGCCGTTCGTGTAATGCTCGAGCGCCGGCGAGACAGTGCGCATAGCATCGAGCGTGGATGTCGGCGGAAGAGAAGCTACCTTCGTCATATCGGTTGTCCTTTCAATGTGCGAACAGGCGCCGAGCCCCAAAGAAAGCACGGTCGCTGCTACGGCAAAATATTTCATCTTGCGATTCCATCCTGTAGATGACGTGCGCAGCGGTCGAATCGGGCGCGTGGCGCGGAATGTCCGCGGGTTCATGAGCAATCTAGCCATCTCGCGCGCGCGTGACTAGATGCTAAATTCCGCAAACACTTATGAATCAGGTTCATAACAGCATGCGGTTTAGTGGACTTAATCTCTAGACGGTGAGTCTCTATGATCTGAACCACGGGAAAAACCTGCACGGAGAAAAGTAATGGACTATCGATATCTGGGCCGTAGCGCCCTTAAAGTTTCGCCCTTGTGTCTGGGCGCGATGATGTTCGGCGGCGAAACGGACGAAACCACGTCGAAGCGCATCATCGACAAGGCGTTCGATCATGGTGTCAATTTCATCGATACGGCGGACGTCTATCACGCGGGCCGTTCCGAGGAGATCGTAGGACGGGCGGTCGCCGGGCAACGCGATAGCTGGGTCATTGCCACGAAGTTCGGCTACCCGACCACTCAAGGCCCGAACGAACAGGGGCAGTCGCGCAAATGGATCATCCAGTCAGTCGATGCAAGCCTCAAGCGCCTGGGCACGGACTACATCGACATTCTCTACTTCCATCGCGCGTTACTCGACGCGCCGCTCGAAGAAGCCGTGCGCACGATCGGCGACCTGATTCGCCAGGGCAAGGTTCGCTACTTCGGTCTGTCTAATTTCCGCGGCTGGCGCATTGCCGAAATCGTGCGTCTTGCCGATCAGTTCGGCATCGATCGGCCGGTCGCAAGCGAGCCGCTCTACAACATGGTGGATCGCACCGCCGAGATCGAGCAATTGCCCGCAGCGGCGCACTATGGTCTCGGCGTCGTACCTTATAGCCCACTGGCTCGTGGCGTACTGACCGGCAAATATGCGCTGGATGGCGCACCGCCGGCCGATTCGCGCGCGGGGCGCGGCGACAAGCGCATCCAGCAGACCGAGTGGCGCCCCGAATCGCTGGCGATCGCGCAGAAGCTCGCGGCTCATGCCGCGGCGCGCGGTACGAATTCGATTGCGTTCGCCTTGGCGTGGGTGCTCAAGAACCGATTCGTCAGCTCCACTATCGCCGGTCCTCGCACCGAGGCACATTGGGACAGCTATATTCAAGCGCTGAATGTGGAACTGGGACCCGAAGACGAGAAGTTTGTCGATAGTCTGGTGCCGCCCGGCCATGCGTCGACGCCGGGGTATACGGATCCGGGGTATCCGATCGAAGGTCGCAGGGTTGGTTGATGCAGCGTGGGGGGTTGATCGGTTTCGTGGGAGGCATGGCTCCCTTGGGATCGATGTTTCGGTATGGGCGCGCCACTGGTGAAGCGCCGGCCGGCGGGCGTCATCCGATTTCAGCCCCGTGATCCAAGCTTGAACAGAAGGAGTCCTGGTCGCGCGATAGTAGGACCTTAGGTACCGCCGAAATTCGTCGCACTCGACTTAAGCGTCGCTCCGCCGGGCCACTGTGCGAACTCAAAGCTGATAGTTGCGTCCTCGTACTGTCCGCCCCGAGTTGTTGCCTGAAACGACATGAGCAATTCGAATCGCCGGCTTCCCATTCGTCGGCGACCTCGGGAAAATGCAACATATCTGGCGTCGACTCCGTAATACGCATAAGTGACGGGATGACATTCCAGCTTGACGAACCATTGATGAAAAGCTCGGGCACAAAAAAAGAGCGGCGTCACCGCCTGAATGTCGGGACGCCGCCTGAATCACACACCCGCAGGACGAGATAGACCGCGCGAGTGAGCTCACAGTATCGGTCGCCGTTGCTGGCTTCAAGACGAAAAATTTTCCTTTGTAACAGTGGCCGAGGCACGATTTACGCCATTTGGCCGGATCGTTTCCGCTCGCCCCGTCGTCCGTGCTGCATTCGTATGAGGACATGCCGCCGCAGCCTGCGCGAAGTTACAAGACCGGAAAACTGTTACAAAAGCGCTCTCCAATCGTCCGTGCCGACAACGGTCTCGGGCGCTGCGTCCTTTCCGGTCGCTTACGGGCTGTGAGATATGTCTAAACGTACAGTATCGTAGGTCGCGCGCGAAGATCTAGACTTATAGTCCGGAGACAAATACGGAGCGCGCCATGGTTACGAAAACCGACCGTCGGACATTCTCCGGGCTGACCGCAGCGTTTTTGTCGGGTCCGCGGGCCAAGCAAAGCGTCTCCTACACCGTGAAGGCAGCCCAGCAGCGTGCCGACGAAGCCTGGAGACGTACCGCGCACGGCGTGCATAGCTCCCCACTCATTAAAGCCCCGAAAGCCTGATTATCAAAAATCACAAACAAACCCAAGCTTGCCGTCCGAATCAGCCGTCATCAGACCGGAGACTAACCATGACTGCGCCGCAAAAACCTTTCGGTGTCACGCTGAAGCCGCAAGCCCGGGCTCCACGCAAGTTGATCGAGGTCCCCGACCCCGAGGCACGCCCCGATCTGATGGAAGCCGTTCGCCGAGTCGTGACGGAGAATCGGGAAGCCGGAGGGCGACGTCGCCGGGAATAAATCGATCCCGCATTCTGGTCCTGGCGCAATGGGAAGCGCTCGCCGCCTCCCTCGTGCCTGCGGCGGCGTAAATGGAAGCGGCCGCGTTGCGCGACCGTGCGCCGCAAATATTGACCTCGCGGACGTGCTCGCTGAGGAAGTGGAAGAGTTGTACGCCATCCATCCTGACAAACGGATAGAGCTGGGCGTGATCGGCGATTCGCAGGGCGTCTGGGACGGCCAGCGCCTGCAGCAATTGCTCGGAAACCTCGTACACAACGCCATCAGGTATGGCGCCCGGGACGCGCCGGCGCGCGTAGTGGTGATCTGCGATGTAACACAGATCCGTATCGAAGTCAGGAACAGCGGACCGGCCATTGCGCGCACATCGCTGGCGCGTATCTTTGATCCGCTAGCACGGGCGACGAACATGAGGACAAAAGCGACGCCAGCAATCTCGGACTAGGCCTCTATATTGCTAACGAAATTGCCAAGGCTCATCATGGTGAAATCGAGGCGCGGTCTGACGGAACGGAGACGGCGTTTTCGGTGTTACTCCCGCGTGCGGGCGACCTGTAAATTTCCTTCGGCGCGAATGCGCCAGATGAACGGGCTCGTCTGCTTTGTGCTCGGTGAGAGCCGTGCTTGACGAACGACACATGCAACGTGTGCTGATACTCGGGTGGCGTCGCCATTCCCTCATTCCCCCGGCCGGGCGACGGACGATAAGAATGCGCGGTTCCCATCGCGATCGAATTGGACAACGAGATAATATATCGGCCAGTCATATCAGCCTCCACAATATTCAAACCGGGAGTAGAACATGCCGGACAAACGGCAACCAGGCGATACGATCCAGAACTGGACAGACAAATGGGTGGCATCTGTCGCTGACTATGCAATTTGTGCGATTTCTCCCGAAGGCCGGATCCTGACGTGGAATCCCGGCTGCGTAACTATTCACGGATACCAGCCGGACGAAATTATCGGCCACATGCTGGACGTCCTCTACACGGAGGACGACCGCCAGAAACGGGCGCTTTCGACCTGCCTCGAAAGCGCCCGACGCATAGGGCGCCATGACACTGAAGGCTGGCGAGTCCGCAAGAATGGGTCAACGTTTTGGGCCAGCGACGTAACTACTGCGTTGCATGCGGAAGGCGGGCAACTTGTCGGTTACGTGAATATCGTGCGCGATGTCACGGAAAAGAAGGCCGCGCACGATGCGGTACTTGAAAGCGAACGGCGCTTCCGTGTGCTGGTGAATGGGGTGACCGACTATGCGATCTTCATGCTCTCGCCGGAAGGGATAATCACAAACTGGAACTCCGGCGCACGACGCATCAAGGGCTATACCGCCGAGGAAATCATTGGATCGCATTTCTCGCGTTTTTACACACCGGCAGACGCGGCGACTGGACTGCCACAGCGCGGGCTGGCCACTGCCGCAAGAGAAGGGCGATTCGAAGCGGAAGGATGGCGGGTCAGGAAGGATGGCACCCGTTTCTGGGCGCACGTCGTAATCGACGCAATTCACAACGATGACGGAACGCTTGCTGGATTTGCGAAGATCACCCGCGACATCACCGAGCGGATGGAGGCGAACCGGGCTCTCGAAGAGACCAGGACGGCACTGTTCCAGTCCCAGAAGATGGAGGCGATCGGCAAGCTGACAGGTGGCGTCGCGCACGATTTCAACAATGTATTGCAGGTATTGCGCGGCAACCTGGAACTGCTGGAAAACCGCCATGCCGGCGACCGATGGACCCGCGATCGGCTTGACAAGGCGATCGACGCGGTAGAGCGCGGCGCGAAACTGGCATCCCAACTGCTCGCCTTTGGACGCCGCCAGCCTTTGCGACCGGTTGTGATTAACCTGGCGCCCGCGATACGAGGCATGGACGATCTGCTGCGGCGCGCGCTAGGTGAAACCATTGAGGTGGAAACGGTCGTCGCCGGCGGGCTATGGAACACGATCGTGGACATTCATCAGCTCGAGAACGTCATTCTCAATCTGGCAATCAACGCGCGCGATGCGATGCCGGATGGCGGAAAGCTGACCATGGAACTGGCCAATGCAATGCTCGACGATCAATACGTTGCCGGACTGCCCGATGTGCCGGCAGGCCAGTACGTCATGCTCGCCGTCACCGACACGGGCACGGGCATGCCGGCTAACGTGCTCGAGCGGGCATTCGACCCATTCTTTACGACGAAACCCGAAGGGGCGGGAACCGGCCTGGGTTTGAGCATGGCCTATGGTTTCGTCAAGCAAAGCGGCGGACATACCCGCATCTATAGCGAGCTCGGGCATGGCACCACCGTGAAGATCTACCTGCCGCGCTCCACCGAAGCGGCAATGGAACCTCCCGCGAGACCGAGCGTCAGGTTGCTAGGCGGAACAGAGACCATTCTCGTCGTGGAAGACGATCTCAAAGTGCAATCGACCGTCGTCGATACGCTGTCGGGTCTTGGTTACAGCGTGCTGAAGGCAGACTGCGCCGAAGAGGCGTTGACCGTGATTCGAAGCGGCGTCCACATTGACCTGCTTTTTACCGATGTCGTGATGCCGGGGGCCGTGCGCAGTCCCGACATGGCTGCGCAAGCGGTGCAGCTTCTGCCGCGCCTGAAGGTGCTTTTCACCTCCGGTTATACGCAGAACGCGATCATTCACGGTGGACGGCTCGACCCAGGGGTCGAACTGCTGAGCAAGCCATACACTCGCGAACAACTCGCCTACAAGATCCGCCAGCTGCTGGGAGGAGCCGGCGCGCCGCTTGAGAGCGAGGGCGCGACGGCGTCGGAAGCAGGCTGCGGCACGACAGGTCTGCGGGTTCTTCTGGTCGACGACGATCCCTCGCTGCTGGAAGCTACGAGCGAATTGGCAAAAATACTCGGACACGACCCAGCCGCGACCGCGTCGCCGGAAGAGGCCCTGCGCTGGCTGAGGGACGAGGCATTCGACGTATTACTCGCCGATCTGGTGATTCCCGGCATGTCCGGAATCGAACTCGCCGAACAGGCGATTCAGATACAGCCTGCGCTGCGCATTGTCTTCGCCTCGGGCAATGAGATGCCCGACGTTCCAGCGCTGAAGTTTCGTTGGAAGGCGTTGCGCAAGCCCTATACCCTAGAAGAGCTGGATAAGGTACTGGACCAGCCTGAAATTTAGATGCGCTCATCGGTGTACTGGCCACCATTGATGCGAGGACTTACGTCCTGCCGAAATACTGTGCGCTTGAATGCCATCGCGGTGCTGTCGGCCGGAAGGCACCTGAAGGTGCCGCACGGCCATCTTGTCACGTTCGCCACCCGATAGTTCAGAACTGCGAATGCAGGCTGGCGCGACATCGTCGCTCCAATACAACGTTGCCCGTTTTGAAGGGACGAAATAGAGCAGCCCTACGCCTCTACTGGCACGGTGCGATCAGCATTATTGCGAATTTGTGACGGATTACTCCAGAAAACCGGAAGAGTCTAATGCAGCCACAAACCGAGGCCGCGCTGCATTAGCCCTCCTATACTCGCGCCGTTGTTCAAGTCTCAATCCCAACACGCTGGAGTTAATTCATGAAGAAGATCCCCGTCGCCATCGCCGTCTCTGCCGCGCTTGCCGCATCGGCCGCCCATGCACAGAGTTCGGTCACGCTGTACGGTCTCGTCGACGCCGGTATCGCGTACACCAATAACGTCGGCGGCAGCGGCCGGGTCGCACTGGCGAGCGGCAATATCAGCGGTAGCCGGTTTGGTCTGCGCGGCGCGGAAGACCTCGGCGGCGGTCTGAAGGCCATCTTCGTGCTCGAAAATGGTTTCAACGTCAATAACGGCACGCTCGGTCAGGGAGGCCGGATGTTCGGTCGTCAGGCATACGTTGGCCTGAGCAGCAAAAATTTTGGCGCGGTCACGCTGGGGCG
The DNA here is from genome assembly GCF_902833645.1 of Paraburkholderia fungorum. Lineage (GTDB taxonomy): Bacteria > Pseudomonadota > Gammaproteobacteria > Burkholderiales > Burkholderiaceae > Paraburkholderia > Paraburkholderia fungorum. The sequence continues at coordinate 47,143 of NZ_CADFGE010000018.1, read as the reverse complement.
CCAGTATGACTCCATGGTCGATTTCGTCTCGCCCCTGTCTGCTACTGCAGGCACGTTTGGTGACTCGGGGTTTGCGCACCCGTATGACAACGACAACCTTCAACATAGCGTCCGCTTCAACAACGCGGTCAAGTTCACCAGTCTCGACTATGCCGGCTTCAAGGCCGGCGGCATGTACGCGTTCAGCAACACCCAGACCGGCTTTGCTGTCGACCGTGCGTACAGTGCGGGCGCCAGCTACAACTACGGTGGCTTGAACGTGGCTGCCGCCTATTTGCAGATCAACGGTTCGGGCGCTTCGAATCCGAATACCACAGGCGCCGCTGACCCGACAGAGTTCAAAGGCGGCCTGACGTCGGATGTGCAGCGTACGACGGGCGCGGGCGTGAGCTACGGCTTCGGTCCTGCGACCGTCGGGTTTGTCTACACGCACAGCCAGTACCAGGATACGAACGCGTTCGGCCTGAAGCAAGGCGGGGTTAGTTTCGACAACTATGAAATCAACGGCAAGTACGCAGTCACGCCGGCACTTATGGTCGGCATTTCGTACGCCTACACGGATGCACATTTGAGTGGCGCAACGTCGTACGGTACAGATCCGAAGTGGAACCAGATCAACGCGATTACCCGGTATTCGCTGTCCAAGCGTACGGAACTGTATGCCGAAGCGATGTATCAGCACGCAACGGGCAACAAGAACGTCGCAGTCCTGTACAACGCGGGTGGTGCTTCATCAACGGGCAATCAGGTCATGGGTTCTGTCGGCATATTGACCCGTTTCTAAGGCGGCTCGACGCAGAGCGGCAAATGCCATGGCATTTGCCATGTGTGACGACGCAACAGTCAGGTGCGCCGGCGAAGCACTCGCCGGCGCAAAGATCATCCGGGCACGACCCATACAGCCTGATTGAAAAGGTCGCGTCCAGATGCGTCGGGACACCTGTCGCGGGTCCCGATGAAACGGTGGTCATGGCGCAGTGAATGCGGAGCGAGAGTCCGCTGATACTTTCGCCGACGCGACTTTCTCCGAGTAACATTTTGGCCCGTCCACTTGGACGGGCTTTTTTTTCCAGGCACTGGCGTGGTTCAATTGTCGCGTGCAGCATCCGGAATAACCAGACGTCTCAAGCGAGCGCCGCGCTTGTTCGCAGCGGCAGCGTCGACACGCTCAGACGCCTCTCCCGCACGCTTCTTGTTGCCGGTAAAACCCACCCTAATTGACGCGCAGCACCTAACTGCTTCGCTCGGATCATCGCAGCACCGCATTGCTCGCCAGCAACTCGGCCGTGGTACGAAAGTCGCGTGAAGCCCGGGTCCCACTCACGCCCGCTACCACCTCCGCCAACGTGACAAAACCGTGAGTGATATAAGGCGACAGGCCGCTGACAGCGCCGTTCAAAGCATTGCGGGTGCGGGCGTACACAGCAGGTCGTACGGCGGAAATGCGCGCACGGGCAGCCGCCAGAGTGGGTTCGGGCGCACCCAGACCGGCGTCCGATATCAAGTCATCCGCAAACAATACGCCGTCGGACACTTCCGGTTTATGCCTTCTGGACACATCCAACCTCGTTCCGGCGGATTGCCGCTGCACGCTCGCTAACGGCCTGCCTGTCAGCCGCGCTCAGACGGGCGAGGTTTTTCACCTGCAGTGCCATACGTGGATTTTTGGCAAGCAAGGCCTGATGGCGCATCAGGAATTCCCAGTACAACGTGGTGAAGGGGCAGGCACGCTCACCCGCCCTCTCGCCCGGGTCGTAGCGGCAGTTCCTGCAGTGGGGACTCATGCGCTGAATGTACTTTCCGGTCGCCACATAAGGCTTGCTACCCATCATCCCGCCATCGGCGTACTGGCTCATGCCTAAAGTATTCGGCAGTTCGACCCACTCGACAGCATCGACGTACACCGCGAGATACCATGAATGCACCTTTTGCGGTTGAACGCCCAGCATCAGGGCATAAAGGCCGGTCACCATCAGGCGCTGGATATGATTGGCGTAACCGTGTCTCAGCGTTTGTGCCAAAGCGTCACGCAGGCACGCAAAATCGGTGGCCCCGGTCCAGTACCATGCCGGCAGTTCCTGCTGGGCATCCAGCAGGTTGCGCTCACCGTATGCAGGCATCTGCGTCCAGTAGATGCCCCGCACATATTCGCGCCAGCCAAGGATCTGGCGGATGAAACCTTCAACGCTGGCAAGCGGAGCGTGGCCGTTCCGATAGGCCATTTCAGCAGCCGCCACTACCTCTCGCGGGTTCAGCAGCTTCAGGTTGAGCGCAGCGGAAATCTGGGCGTGGTAGAGCCAGGGATCGTCAGGCCACATGGCATCCTGGTAGCGTCCGAACAGCGGCAGCCTGTCTTCTATAAAATCACTCAGCGATTGCAACGCCTGAGCTCGTGTTACAGGCCAGCCGAAGTCGTCGAGCCGCCCGGGGTGCCCGCTGAAGCGGGCATTGACCAGCGCGATCACCTCGCGCGTCATATCGTCCGGTTCAAAACAGGCGCGCGGCGGCACGAACCCGGGCCCATCGACGCCAAAGGGCTCGCGATTAAGGCTGTCGAAGTTCCACCGGCCACCCAGCGGCTCGTCAGACAGGCCGTCGCCCTCCATCAGAACCTGATGGCGCTTGCGCTGTTCCCGATAGAAGTACTCCATGCGCAGGACTTTCCGGCTTTTGGCATGCTCCGCAAACTCACGCACACTGGTAAAAAAATGGCGGTCCACACGCACGTCCAGCGGTATCGAACTGGCCGCAGCAACCGTCTTGATCGCCTGCAGCACGCGCCAGTCACCCGGGGCTGTCATGATCAGGCGGGCAGGCCTTAGTCGCTGAAGGTCGGCGTGCAGTTGCGCGCCAAGACTGCCGGCGTTGTTGACGTCATCGAGCCGCGTGTAGACGAGGTCGTGGCCCGCCTCCCCCACACTCAGCGCGAAATGGCGCATAGCGGATAGGAACAGCGCCGTGCGCTGCTTGCTGGACCATACATGCGTCGACTCCTCGGCGACTTCGGCCATCCAGACCGAATCCTGTTCCGGGTCGAACCCGTCGAACGCGGACGCATCGAGGTCGAGCTGATCGCCCAGCACGATTACCAGTGAGCGCAGACTAGCCATGACGCCTCTTGCCGCGCCTGCACGCGTCCGAGCAATACTTCACATCAGACCAGTTCCTCGCCCAGCGACGACGCCAGCTCATGGGTAAGCCACAAACGACGCATAGCTTGACCGGCAACGAAGCTTTGTTACCTCGATGCCGCACTGCCGTCGCATGAACGCCTACAGTGGGCAGGAAATTGCGCGCGCCGAAGACCCACATAAGCAGGATCAACGCGTGGATCGCCATGATGATCGCGGTAACGCGCTGGGCCAGCCAGTCGCGCAGATCGTCATGCGCGCCGACGACGGGACGTTTCGCGCCTATTCGCATCGCGCGCGGACAACCGGACCCCGACGCGAGCCGGGGAAACTCCACGCTGACTGAGACGGAACGCTCTGGCATCACGCGCCCGCCATCGAATGAAGGATGCCATGGCCGCCGTCCACCCCGATCTGCTGGCCGGTGATCCAACCAGCATCATCGCTCAGCAGAAAGTCGATCAACGCCGCGGTATCCTCGCCTCGACCCAGACGTCTCATAGGATTTAACTTTGACATCCGGGCGATCGACTCGGGCGAGCCCGTCAGCTTCGACGACATGTTCGAGACAGTGAGTCCCGGATGGACGCAATTCACCCGGATACCGCGCTCAGCATAGGTCGCCGCGGCCGTGACGGCGAGCGCAGCCACTGCGGCCTTTGCACCCGCGATGGCCTCGTGATTCGGAAATCCAGACTGCGCCGCAACCGTGCCCACAAGTACAGCGCTCGAGGGCTTGCGGTGGGCGAGCGCAGCGGTCACGAAAGCCCGAAGCACGTGCCACGCACTGATGTAGTTATCGGCAAGCGTCGCGCGCATATCCGCTTCGCTGGTCAGGTGCAGAGGTCGGATCAGAATCGAGCCGACGCAATGGGCGACACCTGTGACTTCTCCAAATCGCTCAATGCCTGCCTGAATCGCACATTGCACCTGCGCCGCATCGGTTACGTCGGCGGGTGCAGCGAGCGCGCGCACTCCAAGTTCGTCGGCGAGTTCGGTGAGCCTCGGTCCGTCGCGCGATGTAAGAACAATGCTTAAACCGCGCGCTGACAGTCTCCGGGCAAGTGCAGATCCGACTGCACCGCTCGCGCCAGTAATCCAGATCGCAGCCATTGCCTCGCTCCCGACAGAAACCCGTTACGTTCAGCCGCTCAATACCGGGCATCGAGCCACACTCTCGTGCCAGCCAATCAATTCCGACCCGGCAGAAGATCCAGAAATTCGCGGCGCAGCGCGGGATCCCGAAGAAACGAACCGCGCATCACGCTGTTGACCATTTTTGCGTCGTCGTCTTTTGTGCCGCGCCAATGCATGCAGAAGTGGTCGGCCTCCAGCACCACGGCAAGCCCGTCGGGCTGAATGCGCTCTTCGAGCAGATCCGCGATCTGCTTGACGGCCTCTTCCTGGATCTGCGGCCGGGTCATGATCCAGTTGATCAGGCGTCCGTATTTGGACAGACCAATGAGGTTCGAATTTTCGTTGGGCATCACGCCAACCCAGACCCGCCCCATGATCGGGCACAGGTGATGGGAGCAGGCGCTACGCACGCGTAGCGGACCCACGATCATCAACTCGTTGAGCCGCTCGACATTCGGAAATTCGGTGACAGCCGGCGCGGCGTCGTATCGTCCCGCAAAGACCTCGCGCACGAACATTTTTGCCACGCGTTGCGCGGTTTCGTGCGTGTTGTGATCGTTGTCGACGTCGATGACGAGCGAGCGCAAAACCCCTTGAAGCTTGTCCGCGACTTCCTTTTGCAGCAGCTCCAGCTCTCCCTCGCGAAGATAGCCGGCGATGTTGTCGTTCGCGTGGAACCGGGCTCCCGCACTCAGAAGCCGACATCTGATCCGCTGCGAAAGCGGCACGCCCTCGCCCAACTCCACGCCGTGGCGTATGTCCTGCGCTACTGATTGCATGAGACCTTTTCTCCCAACGTCAATGTGTCAATCCGTACGCGTTACCTGCGCTGTGTCATGTGCGCTGTGTCCCCGACTCGCGAAGCCACGCCTCACTCCGCCTCATGCGGTTGAGGCGACCAGCCTTCTTCGCGCACCACACGCTCGAGCGCCGACTCGATCAGCACGCGCGCGCGATTGGCGACGTCGCCGAGATGCCGGTGTAAAGCAACGTCGTGCGCCGAGCGCGATGTACATGCGTCGCTATAGGATTCGAACGTGGCCAACTGCATCACCAGTTCAGCGAGGTGCCGGGGACATTCGCACGCAATCGTCGACGAGCGGGCCGCGATGGCTTCGAGCTCGGCGTCGTCATACCGACGCGGGGAGCGCGTCCACGTGGATGCTTCGCCGGACTCAAGCGTCAGTTGAGCGCTCTGGAAAAGATCGCCGAGCAGCTGGCGGAGTTCGGTTCTGCTGTCGAGCTCCCGATACAGCCGCACACCGGCGAGGCGCAACGCTTCTGCCGCGCGCCCCGTGCCGAAGCCGTACACCACGGCGACCGCCGCCGCGCCGCAGGCGTCGGCGAGTGCGAGAACCTCGGAGGCGGCGTCCTCATGCAGAGAAGGAAGACGCAACAGCAGAATGTTCGTCTCTTCCCCTTCAGATGACGCGTCTTCGCGCGCCGCAGCCAGATCCGCATATTCTGCGAGCATGCCAACGCCGTAGCGCTGCAGATCGATACCCGTTTCGGCCAGGCGCCGGGCGAGATTCTCGCCCACCAGCGTGAGCCGGAACCTGACCTCGGAACGTGTATTGGCCGGGCGCGCTCTGCCGGTGGACGCCTCCCCGGCAGCAAGAAACTCGAGTTGTTCGCGTTCCAGACGCGCAATCGCTCCAATCGCGTGGCCGCGCTGCACCAGCGCGTTGATCAGCACCAGTCGGCGCACGTCGTCTTCGGAGTACAGGCGCTGTCCCGCCTCACTTTTAGCCGGGCCCACCACCTCATAGCGCCGCTCCCAAAGCCTTAGCCTCGTGACCGGCATCCGCGCCAGCCGCGCGGCCTCCCCGCTCCGGTAAATGCGACGGAGCGACGTGTCTTCGACGGAGGTTGACGGCATGGCCATTCCTTTAGCTTTGCATGAGTCGGAATCATATGCCCGTTTCGAGTCAATGTGAATCATTATTGCGAGTCGTGTCGCCGAATATTGGCGACAAACCGACGATACTCTGCCACAATTCTTCATAATCATTCGCCACCATGAGTCATGATGACTCATATCGGTGCGTATCCGGCTTTTGCTAGTGACTCACGGCGAGCTCCCGAACCCAGCAGAGAGAAGTCATGCCTATCAAGCGGAAAGGCCTACGAATAGCCGTCGTCGGTGCGGGGATCGCCGGCTTGTCATGCGCAACGGTCTTGCGCCGCTCGGGTTTCGAGGTCAACGTGTTCGACAAAAGCCGCGGGCCGGCCGGGCGCATGAGCACCCGTCGCGAGGGCGATCGGCAGTGCGACCATGGGGCCCAGTACTTCACCGCGCGCGATCCGCTCTTCCAGGCTGAAGTGGCGCGATGGCAGAACGCAGGCGTCGCCGCGATCTGGCCTGCACGAATTGCGGTGCTCGACGGCTCCGCCCGGACCACATGGGCGAGCGCGCAAGACCGCTTTGTCGGTACGCCGTCCATGAATGCGCCGGCGAAGTTTCTCGCTGGCGCTCAGTCGGTGACCTTGGGTTGCACGGTCACGGCGTTGCATCGGGATGGGCGACAGTGGCGCCTCGAGTCCGCCGAACAGGGCACGCTGGCGGAGCGCTTCGACGTCGTGGTCCTCGCCATGCCCGCGCCGCAGGCGGCGGATTTGCTGCGGGAGCCCGCGACCAGACTCGCGGCGCTCGCAAGCAAAACGAAGATGCGCCCATGTTGGGCACTCATGGTGCGCTTGCCTGAGCGCTTGCCGGTGCCGTTCGATGCCGCCTTCATCAACGAGGGGCCCCTGCGCTGGATAGCGCGCGATAGCAGCAAGCCAGGCCGTAACGGTCCCGAAACATGGCTATTGCACGCGAACGCCGAGTGGAGCGAGCTTTATATCGACGCCAGCGCGGAACGTGTCGCGGATTGTCTGCTCGAAGCGTTCGCGCTGCACGGCGGCCAACGGTCCAGCGAATGGACTGCGCACCGCTGGCGATTCGCCGACACCGCGGCGAGCGACGAGCCGGCGCCCGGATACATCTGGGACGAAGCCAGCGGCCTGGCAATGTGCGGCGATTGGCTCAATGGCGGCAGAGTCGAGGGTGCGTGGCTAAGCGGCCGCATGCTGGGCAAGCAGATTGCCTCCGGGTGGGAGGTTGCCCCTAAACACGGCGGCTCCCGGCCTAAGAAACCACCTCGTCAATTTACTTGACACTTAAACTATCTAGGCCTAAATTACTTTCCAGAGCAAAGTCCACTGGAGAGTCAGCATGCGTATCGTATGTATCGGCGGCGGCCCGGCCGGTTTGTACTTCGGCCTGTTAATGAAGGGCCGGAACCCGGCGTACGAGGTCACGGTGGTCGAACGCAATCGCCCCTACGACACCTTCGGCTGGGGCGTCGTCTTCTCCGACCAGACGCTCGGCAACCTGCGCGCCGCCGACGCCCCGAGCGCGGACGCGATTCTCGACGCCTTCAATCACTGGGACGACATCGAGATCAATTTCCGCGGCAGGCAGATTCGCTCGTCGGGCCACGGCTTCTGCGGTATCGGCAGAAAACGTCTGCTGAATATCCTGCAGGCGCGTTGCGAAGAACTGGGCGTCAAGCTGGTTTTCGAAACCCAGGTCACCGACGACACCATCTACAACGCCGACCTGATCATCGCCTGTGACGGCGCCAACAGCGCGATCCGTCAAAAGTACGCAGCGACTTACAAGCCCGCAATCGACATGCGCGATTGCCGCTTCGTCTGGCTCGGCACCAAAAAGCTATTTGACGCCTTCACATTCGCCTTCGAAGAAACAGAGTTCGGCTGGTTCCAGGCTCACGCTTATCGTTTCGACGATCAAACCTCCACGTTTATTGTGGAAGCACCGGAGCGCGTCTGGCGTGCCGCCGGTCTCGACGAAATGAGCAAGGAAGACAGCATCGCGTTCTGCGAGAAACTGTTCGCCAAATACCTGGACGGCAACGCATTGCTCTCGAACGCCGCGCATTTGCGCGGGTCGTCGCAATGGATTCGCTTCCCGCGCGTCGTCAATGAGGAATGGGTGCACTGGCGCAACAATGCCGACGGCACGCAAACACCGATCGTGCTGATGGGCGATGCAGCGCACACCGCGCACTTCTCGATCGGCTCGGGCACCAAGCTCGCACTCGAAGATTCGATCGAACTCGCCAACAGCATGGGCGCGCATCCGGGTGACTTGGCCGCCGCGTTGCAGCACTACACCGACGTGCGCAGTATCGACGTGCTGCGCATCCAGAATGCCGCGCGCAATTCGACGGAATGGTTCGAGCATGTCGATCGCTATACGTCGTTCGAGCCGGAACAGTTCGCCTACTCGCTGCTTACGCGTTCGCAGCGCATTTCGCACGAAAACCTGCGGGAGCGCGATGGAAGCTATCTGTCGGCGTTCGAAGACTGGCTCGCGCACCGCTCGGGCATCGATCGCGCGCCTGAAAAACACTCCGTTCCGCCGATGTTCACGCCCTTCACGTTGCGTGGCGTCACGCTGAAAAACCGCGTCGTCGTTTCGCCGATGGCGCAGTACTCCGCTGTCGACGGCGTAGCCGGTGACTATCATCTGATGCATCTCGGTGCCCGCGCCATGGGCGGCGCCGCGCTCGTCATGACGGAAATGACCTGCGTGTCGCCCGAAGCGCGCATCACGCCCGCCTGTCCCGGCATGTACGCGCCGGAACATCTGGCGGCGTGGAAGCGCATTGTCGATCTCGTGCATCATCAGTCGGACGCGAAAATCGGCATTCAGCTCGGGCACTCCGGCGCCAAAGGCTCGACACGTGTCGCGTGGGAAGGCATCGACCTGCCGCTCGACGAGGGCAACTGGCCGCTCGTGTCCGCTTCGCCCCAACAGTATTTAAGCGGTATCAGTCAGACCTCGCGTGAAGCCACCCGGGACGAGCTCAATCAAATCGAAGCGCAGTTCGTACGCGCTACGAAAATGTCCGCAGAGGCAGGCTTCGATTGGCTCGAATTGCACTGCGCGCATGGCTATTTTCTGTCGAGCTTCCTGTCGCCGTTGACCAACCAGCGCACCGACGAATACGGCGGCTCGCTTGAAAACCGTCTGCGCTATCCGTTGCAGGTTTTCAAGGCGATCCGTGCGGTCTGGCCGCAAGACAAGCCGATCTCCGTGCGCATTTCCGCCAACGACTGGGTCGACGGAGGCACCACGCCCGACGACGCCGTGCAAATCGCGCGCGCCTTCAAAGCGGCAGGCGCCGACATGATCGACGTCTCGTCGGGCCAGGTCAGCAAGCAGGAAAAGCCCGTGTACGGCCGCATGTTCCAGACGCCCTTCTCCGACCGCGTGCGCAACGAAGCCGGCATCGCGACGATCGCCGTTGGTGCGATCTCGGAAGCGGACCATGTGAACAGCATCATCGCGGCGGGCCGAGCCGATCTCTGCGCGATAGCGCGGCCCCATCTGGCCAATCCGTCCTGGACGTTGAATGAAGCCGCAAAAATAGGCTACTTCGACGTGGCATGGCCAAAGCCCTATACGGCGGCCAAGTCGCAACTCGAGCGCAATCTCGAACGCGAACGCGCCCAGGCCGCAGCTAACGCTGGCCTGTCGGCACAAGAACGCGCGCAACGCGCTGAAGGAACAACGTGAATACGCCAACTACCTCGACGCTCGCAGGACAGCATGCCGTCGTCACCGGCGGCGGCAGCGGCATCGGTGCAGCGGTGGCCGAAGTGCTGCTGCGCGCCGGCGCCCGCGTCACCTTGATGGGCCGCAACGTGCAACGTCTCGAAGCACAGCGGGAAAAGTTCAACGGCCTCGGTGAGGTCGCCTGCATCAGCGTCGACGTCACCAGCGAAGAATCGGTCGAGAAGGCATTCGCGCAAGCCGGTGCCATCGACATCCTCGTCAACAACGCAGGTCAGGCGCAGGCCGCCCCCTTTACCCACACCGACATGGCGCTCTGGCAGCGCATGCTCGACGTCAATCTCACCGGCGTGTTCCTCGGCACGCGTGCCGTGCTGCCCGGCATGCTCGAACGCGGTCACGGCCGCATCGTCAATATCGCGAGCACGGCGGGACAAATCGGTTATGCGTACGTCGCGGCGTACTGTGCCGCGAAACACGGGGTGATCGGCCTGACGCGTTCGCTCGCGTTGGAAGTCGCGACCAAAGGCATCACGGTCAACGCCGTCTGCCCCGGTTATACGGAAACCGAGCTGCTGCATGCGTCGCTCGACCAGATCACCAGCAAGACCTCACGCACGGAACAGCAAGCGCGCGAAACCTTGCTTCGCTCGAATCCGCAGCGTCGTTTCGTGAGCCCGGAACAAGTCGCCAACTCGGTGCTTTGGCTCTGCCAACCCGGCTCGGACGCGATCACGGGCCAATCCATTTCCATCTCCGGTGGAGAAGTAATGTGACCAAGTCATCGAACATCAAAACGCCCCCATCGGCCGAAGCCAAGCCGGCGCGCAAAGGCGTCGCCAAACTTGCGGAGAACGTCGTGGATCTGGAAATGAGCACCGGCGCCGATAGTCATATGGGCCTGCGTTTGTGGCTGCGCATGCTGACCACGACCAATCTCGTGCAAGCCGAATTGCGCAAGCGTCTGCGCAACGAATTCGACACCACGTTGCCGCGTTTCGACCTGATGGCACAGCTCGAACGTCATCCGGAAGGGCTGAAGATGACCGAGCTGTCGCGCCGTTTGATGGTGACGGGCGGCAACGTGACCGGCATTACGGATCAGCTCGAAAAAGAAGGGCTGGTTTCGCGCGACACCGATCCGAACGACCGCCGCTCGATCAGCGTGTGCCTCACCCCCGCGGGCCGCAAGGCGTTCGACAAGATGGCAGTAGCGCATGAGCAATGGGTCGTCGAACTGTTCGGCGGCTTGAGCCTCGACGAAAAATCGCGCACCCATCAGCGCCTCGGCAAACTCAAACAACATCTGCTCGACAGTCTGAAAGACTGATTCGCACCGTAGGAGACACTCATGACACGATCCAATGCCGACGCGCTGCTGGCCGGCAACCGCCTGACACTCGCCGGTTACGAAGCGCGGCACTTCGGCTGGTCGGTCGCCGGCAAGGTCGCGACGATCACGCTGAACCGCCCCGAGCGCAAGAATCCGCTGACCTTCGAATCGTATGCGGAGTTACGCGATCTGTTCCGGCAACTCGCCTACGCAACCGACGTGAAGGCGGTCGTGATCCACGGAGCGGGCGAGAACTTCTGCTCCGGCGGCGACGTGCACGACATCATTGCACCGCTGATCGATCTGCCGATGCCCGAGCTGCTGCTGTTCACCCGCATGACAGGCGACCTGGTCAAGGCAATGCGCCACTGCCCGCAACCCATCATTGCGGCGGTCGACGGCGTATGCGCGGGCGCCGGCGCGATTCTGGCGATGTCGTCCGACATGCGGCTCGGCACCGCGCGCAGCAAACTCGCATTTCTGTTCACACGCGTCGGCCTCGCCGGCTGCGATATGGGCGCCTGCGCGATCCTGCCGCGCATCATCGGTCAGGGACGCGCCGCCGAACTGCTGTTCACCGGCCGCTCGGCGAGCGGCGACGAAGGCCACGCATGGGGCTTCTATAACCGCCTCTGCGACCCGGCGGCGCTCCTCGCGGAAGCGCAAAAGCTCGCCGCCGATCTCGCTGCCGGCCCGACCTTCGCGCACGGCATCACGAAGAAGATGCTGCACCAGGAATGGAGCATGAGCATCGACGAAGCGATTGAATCGGAAGCCCAAGCTCAGGCCATCTGCATGAGCACCCGCGATTTCGAACGTGCATATAACGCGTTTGCCGCGAAGTCGCGCCCTGTGTTCGAGGGAGATTGAATTGAGCACTCACAGCGATATGGATCTGCACAGCGCGCTCGCGTGGCCGTTTTTTGAACCGCGCCATCGCGAACTGGCCAAGGGTATCGAAGCATGGTGCAGCAACAATCTCTCGCACGTCGAGCACGATGACGTCGATGCGACCTGCCGCCATCTGGTCCGCGAACTCGGTGCGGCAGGCTGGCTGAAATATGGTGTTGGCGGCGTGGCCTACGGCGGACATGGCGATACCATCGACACACGCGCGGTGTGCCTGTTGCGCGAAACGCTCGCCAAACATTCCGGTCTCGCGGATTTCGCGCTGGCAATGCAAGGGCTTGGCTCCGGGGCGATCTCGCTCGGCGGCACACATGAGCAAAAGACGCGTTACTTGCCGCGCGTCGCGAACGGATCGGCTCTCGCCGCCTTCGCCTTGTCGGAACCGGAGGCAGGATCGGACGTCGCCGCAATGGCTCTCTCGGCGCGAGAAGACGGTGACTTCTACGTACTCGACGGCGACAAGACGTGGATCTCCAACGGCGGCATCGCGGATTTCTACGTAGTGTTCGCCAGAACCGGCGAAGCGCCCGGCGCACGCGGCATTACCGCATTTATCGTCGACGCCGACACGCCGGGCCTGGAAATCGCCGAACGCATCGACGTAATCGCGCCGCATCCGCTCGCGCGTTTGCACTTTGCCGGCGCACGCGTGCCGCGCGGCCAGATGCTCGGCGCACCCGGCGAAGGTTTCAAGCTCGCGATGCGTACGCTGGATATCTTCCGCACGTCAGTGGCAGCCGCGTCGTTGGGGTTCGCGCGTCATGCCATGGCTGAAGGTCTTTCGCGTGCGGCGTCGCGCAAGATGTTCGGCCAGACGCTCGGCGATTTTCAACTGACGCAGGCCAAGCTCGCGCAGATGGCATTGACGATCGACAGCAGCGCGTTGCTGGTGTATCGCGCGGCATGGCTGCGCGATCAGGGCGAAAACGTCACGCGTGAAGCCGCGATGGCCAAGTGGCACGCCAGCGAAGGCGCGCAACAGGTAATCGACGCCGCCGTGCAACTTTATGGCGGAATGGGCGTGCAAAGCGGCACCGCTGTCGAGATGCTGTACCGCGAAATTCGTGCTTTACGGATCTATGAAGGCGCGACCGAAGTGCAGCAGTTGATTGTCGGCCGCGATCTCCTGAAAGCGCATGCTGCGGAATCCGGCAAGGACGCAGCGAAATGAACCCGACCTTTGAAAGACCGGTCCGCATCCGCTTTTCGCACTGCGATCCGGCCGGCATCGTGTTCTTTCCGCAGTATCTGGTGATGACCAACGCGCTAGTTGAAGACTGGTTCAACGAAGGCCTGCGGATCGACTACGCACGGATGATCGCGCAACGCCGTGTCGGCCTGCCGATCGTCAAACTCGATTGCGAGTTTTCCCGGCCGAGCCAGATGGGTGAAACGATCACGCTGTCGCTCAAACTCATCAAGGTGGGTCGCCGTTCGATCAGCATCGGGATCGTCGGCCAGCATGGCGACGAAATCCGCTTCAGTGCGAAACAGGTGCTGGTGACCACGTCGCTCGAAAGCGGCGCCTCCATCGACATTCCCGCCGACATCGCGAGCGCGCTCGCGAAGTTCGCTCCACAGCCCGAACCCATCGAGGCCCATCGCTCATGAAAAAAGCTCTCCTTCCCGCCGGTTGGATCAAGCCGCGCGGCTACGCGAACGGCGTTGCCGCGACCGGCACGCAAGTGTTCATCGCCGGCCAGATCGGTTGGGACGAACAGGCGCGCTTTCAGACCGCCGACTTCGCCCAACAGGCAATTCAGGCGCTCAGGAACGTGGTCGCCGTATTGCATGAAGCGGGCGGTAAACCCGAGCATCTGGTCCGGCTGACGTGGTACGTCACGGATAAACGCGAGTACCTTGCCTCGCTGAAAGATATCGGCCGCGCCTTTCGCGAGCTGATCGGCGACTACGACATCGCGATGAGCGCGGTACAGGTCGTTGCATTGATCGAAGACGAAGCCAAGGTCGAGATCGAAGCAACGGCCGTGATTCCCCAGTAAGCAAAGTACACGAACACGCCACCCACCAAGCCAACCGAAGCGCCCTCAGCCGGCTCAACGCCCGGGAGACCATGATGGAACCGTCAGCACATGTCGATACCTTCGCGCGCGACAATCTTCCGCCGCACGATCAATGGCCTGTCTTTCTGCTCGACAACCCGGACGTTAGCTACCCGGCGCGTTTCAATTGCGCGACGGAACTGCTCGACAGAACGATCGAAGCGGGGCATCGCGACCGTCCGGCAATCTGGTCCGACGTAGAGGGCAAGCCGCAGGCGACCACATACGGCGAACTGCTTGCCATGGTGAATCGCAGCGCGCATGTGCTGGTCGATGAAATGGGTTTGCAGCCGGGCAACCGCGTGCTGCTGCGCGGGCCGAACACCTTGCAGATGGCGGTGGCGGCGCTCGCCGCGCTCAAGGCCGGCCTCGTCGTGGTGCCCACCATGCCGCTGCTGCGGGCGAAAGAACTCAAGCAGATCATCGAGAAAGCGCAAGTCGGCGCCGCCCTATGCGACGCACGCCTGACCGATGAACTCGCGCGCTGCAACGATCCCCAGGACGAGTTCTACTGCGCGGGTCTCAAACAGACACGCCTGTTTCATGACGATTCCGCCGCTTCGCTCGACACCCTCGCGCGCAACAAACCGGACCACTTCACCGCGTGCGACACCGCCGCTGACGACGTCTGCCTGATCGCCTTCACCAGCGGCACCACGGGTGCACCGAAAGGCTGCATGCACTTTCACCGTGACGTGCTGGCCATGTGCGATCTGTTTCCGCGGCACGTTCTGAAGCCTTCATCGAGCGATGTATTTTGCGGCACGCCGCCGCTCGCCTTCACATTCGGACTGGGCGGACTACTGTGCTTTCCGCTGCGAGTCGGTGCATCGACGGTACTGATCGAGCGGCTCACGCCCGAAACCTTGCTGCAAACCGTCGAACGCTTTCATGCCACGATCATGTTCACCGCGCCGACCTTCTATCGGCAAATGGCGCCGCTCGTCGCGCATCACGACATTTCAAGCTTGAAGAAAACGGTGTCGGCAGGTGAGGCCTTGCCGGATTCGACGCGCCGTTTATGGCACGACGCCACGGGCATCGACATGATCGACGGGATCGGCGGTACGGAGTTGATCCATATTTTCATCTCCGCGCAAGGCGACGAGATTCGCCCGCATGCGATCGGACGCGCGGTGCCGGGCTACGTGGTGCAAGCCGTGGACGACGACATGCAGCCCGTCCCCGCCGGCACCATCGGCAAACTCGCGGTGCGCGGGCCGACCGGCTGCCGCTACCTGGCCGACGACCGCCAGATGAAGTTCGTACGCGACGGCTGGAACCTCCCCGGCGACTCTGTCTATCTGGACGAAGACGGTTACGTGTTTTATCAGGCTCGCGCCGACGACATGATCGTCTCCGCCGGCTACAACATATCCGGTCCGGAAGTGGAAAGCGTGCTGCTGCAACATGATGCGGTAGCCGAATGCGGCGTGATCGGCGCGCCTGACGAAACGCGTGGGCAAATCGTCAAAGCCTTCGTGGTGCTGAACCCGGGTTACACGCCCGGTGACGAACTGGTCGCGCAACTGCAGGATTTCGTGAAGAATAGCGTGGCGCCGTATAAATACCCGCGCACCATCGTATTCTTGACGTCGCTGCCGCGCACCGAAACCGGCAAGCTCAAGCGCTTTGAATTGCGTACGCTGAAATAGCTCCTCTTTCCGCGGCAACTATTTGTTTGGGATCGGAGACACACCACATGGCTGACTCTTTCATCGAAGTCGTCGCCCAGGATGGCGGCCGTTTCAATGCCTACATTGCGCGTCCGGCGCAAGGCTCGGGTCCAGGGCTCGTGCTGCTGCAAGAAATTTTCGGCATCAACGAGACCATGAGGGCGATGGCCGACCGCTTCGCCGAAGAAGGCTACGTGGTGCTGGTGCCGGATCTGTTCTGGCGGATCAAGCCGGGCATTTCTCTAGGTTACGGCGAGGCCGATATGAAGCAGGCGCTCGATTATCTCGGGCGCTTCGATGTCGATCTGGCCATCGACGATATCGCGGCAACAGTCGCGACCCTGCGTGCATTGCCCGAGCAGGCCGGCAAGGTAGGCGCAGTCGGTTATTGTCTTGGCGGCAAGCTCGCGTTCCTGAGCGCGGCACGCACTGACGTGGACTGCGCGGTCAGTTACTACGGCGTCGGCCTCGAAGCGAATCTGGATGAAGTACCGGCCGTACGCTGCCCGATGGTGTTCCACTTCCCCGAAAACGACGCGCATTGCCCGCCCGAAACGCGCGAGCGAATCAGCGCGGCGCTGCGCACGCGTCCACAGATCGAGCAATACGTGTACCCAGGCTGCGATCATGCGTTCGCCGCACCGTCACGCCCGCAGTACGACAAACCAGCCGCGATGATGGCCTATTCGCGCACGCTCGCGCTGCTGCGCAAAGTGCTGGGTCCCGTCTACGATCTGAACGCGCTGTGGGAGGCGCACTGCTACTACGAGTTCGCCACGCGCGACGTGGATGCGGTCATGCCCACCATGGTCGCGCAACCCTACGTCAATCACGTCCCCACCATGACGGGCGGCGTAGGTCACGACAAGCTCAAGCGTTTTTACACACATCACTTCGTCAATTCGAATCCTGCCGATACGAAGCTGATTCCAATCTCGCGCACGATCGGTGCCGATCGCATTGTCGACGAATTCATTTTTAGCTGCACGCATAGCTGCGAAATCGACTGGCTGCTGCCCGGTGTCGCGCCAACCGGCAAGTATTTCGAAGTGCCGATGCTGGCCGTAGTGTGCTTTCGCGGCGACAAGCTGTACAACGAGCACATCTACTGGGATCAGGCTTCCGTGCTCGTGCAGGTCGGTTTGCTGAATCCAGAGGGCCTGCCGGTGGCCGGCATAGAAAGCGCGCGCAAACTGCTCGACGAGACGTTGCCGTCGAATCAGTTAATGGGCACGAAGTCGCGAGTGTGACGTTTGACCGGGTTTGTGCCAGGTTTCGCCGGGCTTGTCCCGGCGTGAGCCGCAGGTAGCAACTAGAGCCCTGCCTCGGCACAACACCCCTATGATGTGACTCTTCACTGGCCAACCTCCCTCGACCCATGCTGATCGTCCATCATCTGAACAACTCCCGCTCGCAACGCGTGTTGTGGCTGCTCGAAGAACTCGGCGTTCCGTACGAGATCAAGCGCTACGAGCGTGACCCGAAAACGATGCTCGCGCCGTCCGAATTGCGCGCGATTCATCCACTCGGCAAGTCGCCCGTGATCGTGGACGACGGGCAGACCATCGCCGAATCGGGCGCGATCATCGAGTATCTGGTCGACAAGTACGGTCAAGGCCGCTTCGCTCCCGCCGCGGGCACGCCCGGGCGTCTGCGCTACACCTACTGGATGCACTATGCGGAAGGCTCGGCCATGCCGCCGCTGCTGCTCAAGCTGGTCGCCCTGCGTATCGCCGGCGCGCCGATGCCCTTCTTTGCCAAACCGATCGCCCGCAAGATCGCCGCGACGCTGCAGTCGAGTTTCATCGATCCGCAGTTGAAGCTGCACCTTGGCTACATCAACAAGGAATTGAGCGCGACCGGCTGGTTCGTCGGCACCGATTTCACGGCGGCCGACGTTCAGATGAGCTTTCCGCTCGAAGCCGCCACCGCGCGCGGCGGCATGGAAGGGCAGATTCCCGCTGTCGTCGATTTCCTCAAGCGTGTTCACGCCCGGCCGGCCTATCAACGGGCGCTGGAGCACGGCGGCAAGTACGAACTGCTGGGCGGCGACTGACACCCGGTTCCGCCCAGGAATTCGTAGTTGTGACCGAAAACTCGCGAGTGCTAGACTGAATTTCCCCATTGCCATCGACGGGTTGCCGCCCGGGTTCCCAACTTCGTGCCGAGCGGCGGAACGTCCGGCATTCGCCTCAAACCCGATCGCACCCGTTCGATCAAGGCAAAGGAGTCCCCGCATGACCCATTCCATCCACGGCAACAAGCGCTGGCTGGCACTGATCGTTCTGTGCCTCGGCGTGCTCATGATCGTGCTCGATACGACGATCGTGAACGTTGCGTTGCCGTCGATCGCAGCCGACCTCGGTTTTAGCGAGACCTCGCTGGTGTGGGTGGTCAATGCGTACATGCTCACGTTCGGCGGCTGCCTGCTGCTGGGCGGGCGGCTCGGCGATCTGTACGGCCACCGCAAGCTTTTTCTCGGCGGCATCACGCTGTTCACGCTGGCCTCGCTCGCTTGCGGCATGGCGAACTCGCAAATCCTGCTGGTATGCGCGCGTGCCGTGCAGGGCCTGGGCGGTGCGGTCGTCTCCGCTGTGTCGCTGTCGCTGATCATGAATCTGTTCACCGAGACCGGCGAACGGGCCAAGGCGATGGGCGTGTATGGTTTTGTCTGCGCGGGTGGCGGCAGCATCGGCGTCCTGCTCGGCGGCCTGCTGACCAACCTGCTGAGCTGGCACTGGATCTTTCTCGTCAACTTGCCGATTGGCATCGCCGTCTACGCGCTCTGTGTCGCGCTCCTGCCGTCCGCGCGCGGTCATGCTCATGGCGAACGGCTCGACGTGGCCGGTGCGGTGACGGTCACGGCTTCGTTGATGCTCGCCGTGTACGCGGTGGTGAACGGCAATGAAGCCGGCTGGACCTCGGCGCAAACGCTGGGTCTGCTGTTCGCCGCACTCGTGCTGCTGGCCGTGTTTCTTGTTATCGAAGCACGCGTGCAGCATCCGTTGATGCCGCTCGGTCTATTTCGCCTGCGCAATGTCGCGACCGCCAATGTGGTCGGCGTACTCTGGGCGGCGGCAATGTTCGCGTGGTTTTTCATCTCCGCGTTGTATCTGCAGCGCGTGCTCGGTTACCGGCCTTTGCAGGTCGGGCTCGCGTTTTTGCCGGCCAATCTGATCATGGCGTTCTTTTCGTTGGGTCTGTCGGCGCGCGTGGTGATGCGTTTCGGTCTGCGTGTGCCCCTTGCCGCTGGATTGCTCGTTGCAGCGGTCGGGCTCGCGCTGTTTGCACGGGCACCGGTCAACGGCAGCTTCGTGCTCGACGTGCTGCCCGGCATGATCCTGCTTGGCTTCGGTGCCGGCATCGCGTTCAATCCCATGCTGCTGGCCGCCATGAGCGACGTCGACCCGAGCGATTCGGGCCTCGCGTCCGGTATCGTCAATACGTCGTTCATGATGGGCGGCGCGCTCGGTCTCGCGGTGCTCGCAAGTCTCGCGGCCGCGCGCAGCGACGCGATGCAGGCTTCCGAAAGCGCCACAGCCGCGCTCAATGGCGGCTACCACGTGGCGTTTCTGTTCGGCGCGATCTTCGCGGCGGTTGCGGGTGTGCTGGGCGGGTTGTTGTTGCGTCCCGGGCAAGCTGGCGGTGCTCCTGCGGACGCGCATGAGCCCGGTCACGGCCCGTCGGCATCCGAAAAGCCTCGCGCCGCCGGCAATGAGGCGGCGACAGAAAACTACTGACCGGACCAACGCGGGGCAAACACGAAGCAGGGCATAGGAAGGAGCTCAGCTCATGACCACCCGCACCGACCGCAAAACCGCAAGCGCGATCAAATGCACCGGATCTTGCCTGGCTATGCTGGCTTCATGCAAACATGAGAGCCGAAATGAATCCCGTCGGAAAAGCGCTCTGGTTTATCGAAAGTCACTTTGCCCGCGCGCTGACGCTGGACGAAATCGCCAATGGCGGGTGCGTATCGCGCTTTCATCTGGCGCGTGCGTTTGAAGCAGCCACCGGGTTTTCGGTGATGCGCTACGTTCGCGCGCGCCGCTTGAGCGAAGCGGCACGACACCTGGCCGACGGTGCCCCCGATATCCTGGCGGTTGCTGTCGATGCCGGTTACGGTTCTCACGAAGCATTCACGCGAGCGTTTCGCGAGCAATTCGGGCTCACGCCCGAAGCGTTACGCACGCGTGGTCACCTCGACAACCTTGCTATCGTGGAGCCGATCAGAATGGACAAACCCTTTCTCACCCATCTCGAAGCGCCGCGTTTCGAAGACGGCAAACCGTTTCTCGTCGCGGGACTCAGCGAGCGCTATACGAGCGAAACCACCGCCGCGATTCCTTCGCAATGGCAGCGCTTTGGCGACTACTTCGGCAGCGTGCCGGGCCAGGTCGGCAACGTGGCGTATGGCGTCTGCTACAACGCCGACGACGCCGGCAATATCGATTATCTATGCGGCGTCGAAGTCAGCGACTTCTCAGCCTTGCCTGCCGAACTGAGCCGCTTGCGCATTGCCCCGCAACGTTACGCGGTGTTCCGCCACCGCGAGCACGTCTCGACCGTGCGGCACACGTGGAATGCGATCTGGAATCAATGGCTGCCGGAATCGGGACATGTTCCCGCCGACGCACCGAACTTCGAACGCTATGACGAAAAATTCGATCCGGTCACTGGTATGGGTGGGCTCGAGATCTGGTTGCCGTTGAAGGCCTAGTTCGGAACCACTACGCCGCGCATACCGCCACGAACGCATTGACGAGCGGCGCCGGCGCTTCGCTGAGCGCCGCTCGTTCGGGTTAAAAAAGCGTCGCGACAAAGGCGCGGCGTCCGGGTGCCTTTTCCGGCGACTGACACATTTTGTGCATTGCACCCAACACACGAGCAAAAAGTATCATCGGCTTCCGCCTTTTGCAGTGGCTGACCATTGCCCGCGACCACTACAGTTCTCGTCACCGTACGCTCGCACTGCTCCCAATCGCAGTGCCCGTATGGCGTTGCCAAAGAACATTCCAAAAGCGGAGACGAGAGTGAAATCTGTTCAATTATTGACAGCTTGCGCATTACTGGGCGCGAGCCTTCCCATGCTCGCGGCGGCACAGACCTGCAACGTTCCCGTGCTCAAGGTCCTCGCCCAGAAAAGCCTCGGCCTGACAGTCATGGAGAAGTCGCTGCCCGACTATGAAAAGCGCAGCGGCACCAAGATTGAAATCAACTACTTCGGCGAAAACGACCGTCGTTCGAAATCACGACTCGACGCGTCAACGGGCGCGGGTTCTTATCAAATCTACTATGTCGACGAGGCGAATGTCGCCGAATTCGCATCCGCGGGCTGGGTCGTACCGCTGCTGAAGTACTATCCGAAAGACGCGGACTATGACGATTTCCTGCCCGGCCGGCGTGCTGTCGCGAGCTATAAGGGCGTCGCGTATTTTGCCCCGCTGATCGGCGGCGGCGATTTCCTGTTCTACCGTCGCGACCTTCTCGAGAAGGCGCATCTACCGGTGCCGAAAACGCTCGACGAACTCGTCGCGGACATCAAAAAGCTCAACGCGCCGCCCAATATGTACGGTTGGGTTGCACGCGGACAACGCGGGTCGGGCATGAATGTGTGGCGCTGGGCGCCGTTCATGCTCGCCGAGGGCGGAACCTGGACCGATAAGAACCAGGCACCGGACTTCAATTCGCCGGCCGCGGTGAAGGCCACGCTGCTCTATCGCGATCTCTTCAAATATGCGCCTCCGGGTGCGGCGACGTACGACTGGAGCAATGCGCTCGAAGCGTTCCGTTCCGGCAAGGTCGCGTTCATGATCGAATCGACGCCATTCGCCGACTGGATGGAAGACCCGACCAAGTCCAGCGTGGCGGACAAGGTGGGATACGTGAGGCCGCCGGCACCGCTGCCGTCGGCGGCTTATGGCCACGGGCTCGCAATTTCTTCTGTCGGCGCCAAGGATGAATGCACGCGTCAGGCGGCGGGCAAGTTCATTGCCTGGGCGACGGGCAAGGATCAGGAGCAGGCCCGCCTGCGCGACAACGTTTTTAGCGACTACAACCGCACGAGCACGATCAGAAGCGATTACTTCCAGAAGCACGTCAAGCCGCAGATTCTCGCCGGCCTGAACGATACCAATCCGGTGACGAAGGTCACGATCTGGTCAAGCCCGCAGTGGCCCGACATCGGCGACAACCTCGGTATCGCGCTGGAGGAAGTGTTCGCGGGTACCCAGCCCGATGTTCAGGCCACGCTGAACGACGCCGTTCAGTACGCTCAGGATGCGATGGAGCACGGCACGAAGAAGTAATGTGAACGCCCCTCGCCGCATGCGTTATGCAGCAAGGGGCACCGCAGATCAGATCGTGGTCTCACGCGAACGCTGGGTTCGCGGGCTCTATGCTGTCGGAGACATCAATGTTCAATCGGGGCAAAACCAGCCTTCCGTTCGTATTTCTTGGGCCACCTCTTGCCGTAATGGCGATCCTCGGTCTGGTTCCTACCGTCGCGGCAATCAACCTCGCGTTGAAGAATCGCGTACTGCGCTACCCGGACAGCGAGTACGTCTGGCTGCGCAATTTCATCCGTCTGTTCTCGGACAGGCGCTTCCTCAATTCCATCGAAGTATCGGCCATCTGGGAAATTGTCACCGTGGTCGGCGCGGTCGCGGTGGGCGTTCTGATAGCGATCTATCTGTTCGAGCAGATCCACGGCCGGATGCGCAGCATCGTTTCGCTGTTGCTGATCGTGCCTGTACTTCTACCGCGCGTGTCGGCGGCCTTCATCTGGAAGTTCATGTATTCGCCGCTCACGGGCATTCTTAGCTGGTTTCTGGGTCTGCTGGGCGTCGAAAACACGGCTTTTCTCTCCGACCCTCACCTTGCGCTATATGCGGTGGCACTCGTCGACATCTGGCAGTGGGGGCTGTTCTTCGCAGTCGTCGTATTGAAGCTGCTCGAAACGCTGCCACCCGAACCGCTCGAGGCCGCCCGGCTGGACTATGCGCGCACGTGGCAAGTCTACGCGTATATCGCGCTGCCGATGCTGAAGGTGCCGATCATGAGCCTGGTGTTCATCAAGATGGTCGAGTCGCTGCGTTCGTTCGATCTCGTCTACGTGATGACCAAAGGCGGCCCTGGAATCACGACTGAAACCCTGGACATGTACGCTTATTCGCAAGGTATCGGTTTATCCGGGAAGGTCTCCTATGCGTCGAGTATGGCCGTGCTGATGATGGTTGCGACCACGCTGATTTTCACTTTCATCTGGAAGCGGGTGAACAAATGGGAAGACTGATTTCGCGAAGTGCCGCATGGTCGTTCGGCGTGGCGCTCGCGGTGGTTGCCGTGTTTCCGATATTCTGGGCATTCCTCAATTCACTGAAGAATCTGCTCGACATCGTCACGCCGACGCCGCGCTTCATTTTCACCCCGACGCTCGAAAACTACCGGCAGGTCGTGTCGAGCCCCGAGGTTCTGATTGGCCTCGGCAACAGCCTTTCCATTGTGGGCTGCGCTGTCGTGCTCGGCGCGCTGCTCGGCGTGCCCGCCGCCTATGTCATCGCGCGTTATCACGTCCCGGGAAAGCGCGACATCCAGTTCTTTCTCCTGTCGCTGCGATTTCTGCCGCCGGTTGCAGTCGCCATACCGTTGATCGCTATCTGGGTCGACCTCGGGCTGTACGACACGAAGTTGTCGATGGTGGTGACGTATCTGCTCGTCACGCTGTCAACCATTACATGGCTGTCGATTCCGGTATTTCAGCGTCTGCCGCGCGAAGTCGAAGAGGCCGCGACGTTGGATGGGTACGGCCCCTACGAAGTTTTCTGGCGGATTGCGTTGCCGGTCAGTGCAACCACGCTGATGGGAGGCATCGTGTTTAGCTTCGTACTGGTCTGGAATGAACTGATGATCGCGCTCGCCCTGACGTCGTCGCGAAGCGCGACGTTGCCGGTCGTTGCTTCCGCGTTCACGTCGCTCGGGCAGGAGGTGCCGTGGGGCGTGATCAACGCCTCCACCGTTCTGCTCGCCCTCCCCCCGCTCATTTTCGTCGGCGTCCTGAGCCGGCTGTTGAACTCAATGCTCAAAGGCAAGTAAGGAGAAAGTTTTGAAAGCTCTCGTACTCGAAGAAGCTCGCCAGCTCGCGCTTCGCGATATCGACCTGCCGCTCGAAGTCGGTCCTCGTGACGTCAAGATCAAGATTCACACGGTTGGCGTTTGCGGTAGTGACGTGCATTACTACACGCACGGGCAGATCGGTCCGTTCAAGGTTGACGCGCCGATGGTGCTTGGCCACGAAGCATCCGGAACAGTAGTCGAACTCGGCAGCGAGGTGACGAATCTGCGTGTGGGTGACCGCGTTTGCATGGAACCGGGCGTCCCGCAATTCGACTCGCCGGCCACGATGCGTGGGCTGTACAACCTGGATCCCGCGGTGCGTTTCTGGGCAACGCCTCCCATTCACGGTTGCCTGACGCCTTACGTCGTGCATCCCGCGGCATTCACCTTCCGCCTTCCCGACAATGTGTCGTTCGCGGAGGGCGCGATCGTCGAACCGCTATCGATCGGGCTGCAGGCAGCCAAGAAGGCTTCGATGAGGCCAGGCGACGTTGCCGTCGTCGTCGGCGCGGGAACGATCGGCGCGATGACGGCCCTTGCCGCCCTGGCGGGGGGTGCGTCGCGCGTCATTCTGGCAGACGTGATCGGCGAAAAGCTGGCGCTCTTCGCCGGCAATCCGGCGGTCACGACCGTGAACGTGCGTGAGCAGCGCCTCGCCGATGTTGTTCGGGACGTCACCACTGGCTGGGGTGCCGACGTTGTGTTCGAAGCGAGCGGCAACGCGAAGGTCTACGATGATCTGTTCGATCTCCTTTGCCCTGGCGGCTGTGCGGTCCTGGTCGGCATGCCAGTGGACCGCGTGCCGCTCGACGTCGTCGCGATGCAGGCGAAGGAGGTGCGCCTCGAATCGGTGTTCCGCTACGCGAATGTATTTCCGCGCGCGCTGGCGCTGATCAGCTCGGGAATGATCGATGTGAAGCCGTTTATCTCGCGCAAGTTCGCGTTCGCCGACGGCCTCAATGCGTTCGAAGAAGCGGCAGCAGGACGCCCGACCGATGTCAAGATCCAGATCGAAATGGACTGAGCCATGGCTAAAATCGTCTGTAGAGGCCTCACGAAACGCTACGATGGCGGCCAGCCGGTATTGCATCCGCTCGATATGGAAATTGACGACGGTGAGTTCGTCGTGTTGCTCGGACCATCCGGATGTGGCAAGTCCACGATGCTTCGCATGATTGCGGGTCTCGAAGGAATCACCGGGGGCGAACTTGCGATCGGCGACACGGTTGTGAACGACTTGCCGGCGCGCGAGCGTAACGTCGCGATGGTGTTTCAGAACTATGCGCTGTATCCGCACATGAGCGTGTACGACAACGTTGCGTTTGGTTTGCGCCGGCTGAAGGTGCCGGCGGCGGAAATCGACCGTCGCGTGCGGGAAGTCGCTGCGATGCTGAACCTCGACACCTTGCTCGATCGCAAACCGCGAGCCATGTCGGGAGGCCAGCAGCAGCGCGCGGCGATTGCCCGGGCAATGATCAAGACACCTGAGGTGTTTCTGTTCGATGAGCCGTTGTCCAACCTCGACGCGAAATTGCGAGCCCAGTTGCGCGGCGACATCAAGCGGCTGCATCAGCGCCTGAAGACGACGACGGTATATGTCACGCACGACCAGCTCGAAGCCATGACGCTCGCCGACCGTGTCATCCTGATGCGGGGCGGACAGATTGAGCAGGCCGGCACGCCGTCCGATCTCTACCACTTCCCGCATACGCTGTTCGCCGCGGGGTTTATCGGCACACCCGCGATGAATTTCATATCCGGAACGGTCGAGCGAGCCGCTGAAACGTGTTTCGTCCAGGTGCAGGGCCAGCGCTGGGCGCTTGCCGGACCGCGTTTCGCCACGCTGCAATCCGGCCAGGCGGTGAAACTGGCGATTCGGCCGAACTATCTGAAAGTGGCATCGGCAGACGATGAATTCGACTCGCTAAGGCTGCGCGGCAAAGTGGAGTTGATCGAACTGCTGGGCGCGGAGGCACTTGTCACGTTTGAATTCGCCGGCGAACGCCTGGCTGCCCTGATGCCGGCGAGTGACCTGCCTGAAGTGGATAGCGTGGTAACGTTTCAGTTCAAGGTGGCCGACCTGCATGTTTTCGATACCAGAACGGAGCAAAACGTCTCGTTGCCCGGTCCTAAGGTCGCCAGAACAATGCTTGCAGGTTCGCCACATCTGAACACGGGTGTGCAGGGAGCCGCTTTGCATTGACACACGAAGACGCGGCGTCGAGACAGCCGAGGAGGAGACGCGCTATGAATCCAGATCTGGAATTGGTGCACACGCGGCGGGACGAATCGTTCCGTGTTTGGGCGCACGACTATCCGCATACAGTAGCGAAATGGCACTTTCATCCGGAGTATGAAATTCACGTGATCCAGGCGTCGACCGGAAAATTCTTTGTCGGCGATTTCATTGGCGACTTCGCGCCCGGCAATCTGGTGATCACCGGGCCGAACTTGCCGCATAACTGGATCAGCGAAATCGGCGAGCGCGAAACCGTGCGGTCACGCGACGTGGTTCTGCAGTTCTCGCGTGACGCAGTCGAACGCATGGTGGCCGCATTCGCCGAGTTACACGCGATCGTCGGTCTGGTCGACGACGCGGCGCGCGGAATACAGTTTCCGGATGAGGTGGGCCGGACCATTGCCCCCATGATGCTGGAGCTTGCCGGGGCGCACGGTTGCCGCCGCGTCGAATTGTTGATGTCGATCTTCGACAGGCTGTCGTCGTGCACCGAGCGCACCTTGCTTGCGGGGCCCGCATACGATGTCAATGCGCATCGCTACATGCAATCCACAATCAATCAGGTGCTCTCGTACATCCAGCAAAACCTCCCTGGCACATTGCGTGAAACCGATGTCGCGGAACTTGCCGGCATGAGCGTGAGCACGTTCACCCGCTTTTTCCGGCGACATACCGGGTGTACGTTCGTGCAGTACCAGAACCGCCTGCGGATTAACGAGGCCTGTGAACTGCTGATGTGTTCGACGCTTAGCGTGACCGAGATCTGCTATCGCGTTGGCTTTAACAATCTGTCGAACTTCAATCGTCAATTCCTTTCAACGAAGGCGATGCCGCCGTCGAAATTCCGCGCGCTGCATCAGCTTAACGAACACATGATCGCGGCTTGACGTTTTGCTTCGACAAAACGCGCCGGCCGCAAGAACCAGGACGACACTCTTGACTTTCCTTGGAATCGACCTTGGGACCTCCGAGGTCAAAGCGCTACTCACAGACGACGAATCGCATACGCTGGCCACCGGCAGCGCACGACTTGAAGTCGAAAACCCTCACCCCCACTGGTCCGAACAGAGTCCGCAGGCGTGGTGGCACGCCACGCTCGATGCCGTCACGCAAGTACGAACGTCCAATCCCGCCGGCTTTTCGGCGCTACGTGGTATTGGGTTATCTGGACAGATGCATGGCGCGACCCTGCTCGATCGGGCCGGCCAGGTGTTACGTCCAGCGATTCTGTGGAACGACACACGGGCATCCGCCGAATGTGTGGAGCTTGAAGCGCTGGTTCCAGAATCGCGCCTGATTACCGGCAACCTTGCGATGCCGGGTTTCACGGCGCCGAAACTGCTCTGGCTGTCCAAGTACGAGCCGGCCGTGTTCCGCGCAGCGCACAAGGTCCTCTTGCCGAAAGACTACGTAGCGTGGCGGCTAACCGGCGAGTTCGTCTCCGACATGTCCGATGCGTCGGGCACACTGTGGCTCGACGTCGCGAAGCGCGACTGGTCGGACAGGATGCTCTCCGCGACCGGCCTGTCGCGTGAGCACATGCCCAGACTGGTGGAAGGCAGCGAGGCTGCGGCGCAGTTGAGCGACACTTTGCGGCGCGAATGGGGCATTGCCAACCCTGTGCTCCTGTGCGGCGGCGCGGGTGACAATGCGGCCAGCGCGATCGGCATGGGCGTCGCCGGGTCAGGCAGCGCGTTCCTGTCGTTGGGCACCTCCGGCGTGCTGTTTGCCGGGACTGACCGGTTTGCGCCAAATCCCGCGCAGGCGGTGCACGCGTTCTGCCATTGCTTGCCCGGCCGCTGGCATCAGATGAGCGTTATCCTGTCGGCGGCGTCAAGTCTCGCGTGGCTGTCCGACGTGCTCAGGAAAGATGTCGCCGATCTTGCCGGCGCGGCCGCGAATGCCGACGCACAGGGCGCGCCGCTGTTCCTGCCATACCTGAGCGGTGAGCGTACGCCTCATAATGATGCGAACGCGAAGGGGATGTTCTGGGGCCTCACCGGTGCCCACGGCGAGGCCGACCTTGCTTACAGTGTGATGGAAGGCGTAGCTTTCGCGATGGCCGACGGCTACGCAGCGCTGCAAGGCGCCGGCACAACGCTGGAAACGGCATCTTTCATCGGAGGCGGCTCGCGGAGCCGTTTCTGGGCAAAGCTGTGTGCAACCACCACTGGCGTTGCAATGCGCCGTCATCATGGCGGCGACGTCGGCGCTGCTTTAGGCGCGGCACGGCTTGCGCGGTTGGCCGTTACAAAGGAGAGCATCGCACAGGTGTGTACGTCACCCGCAACGATCGAGGTCTGCGAACCCGACGCCGCACAGCGGCCCATGATCGAGAACCGGCTTGCGCGATATCGCAGACTGTACGAGGCACTGAAAGGCATTTCTCTTTGATCTATGACGTCATGATTGCCGGCGGCGGCCATCCGCCAGTGGGCCGCAGCGCTCCCGATTTCGAGCTGCTCGACGCGGCTCGGATCGCGTCGCGCGGCATGCGTTAAGCTACCCGCATGGATATCCGCCAGCTCAAATACTTCGTTGCCATCGTCGATTGCGGCAGCCTCTCGAAGGCGGCCGAACAGCTTTGCGTGGCGCAGCCTTCGCTTAGCCAGCAGGTCGCCGGGCTCGAAACCGAACTGAAAACAACCCTGCTGTTGCGCAGCCACCAGGGCGTCCAGCCGACCGAAGCCGGTCGCGCACTCTATCTTCGCGCTCGCGACGTGCTCCGTCAGATGGCGCAGATTCCCCTCGCGGTGCAGGTCAATGGCACGGAATCCGGGCAGGTTGCGATCGGCTTGCCGACCAGCGTCGCGGTCGTGTTCGCGCTACCCATGTTCAACTACGTACGGCGTCACTATCCCGGCATCCGTTTGCAGATCGTCGAAGGCATGAGCGGATACCTCGCCGAATTGATGGCGAACGGGCGCCTCGATATGGCCATCCTGTTTCGCGAGTCGGAAACGCGAGGCGTCTCGGTACATCCGCTGTTCGAGGAAAACCTGTTCGTGTTCGGACAGATCGCCGGCATCGGCCCGGCGCATGACGTCACGTTGCGTCAACTCGCGAATGTGCCGATGGTTCTACCGAGCGCGGCGAACGGTTTGCGCGTGCTGATCGAGCGCGCCTTCGCACGCGAAGGCATCGAGCCCGATATCGTCGCCGACGTCGACTCGCTGCCGACCATGCTCGCCATCGCACGCCAGGGCGAGGTGGTGACGATCGTTTCGTCGGATGCATTCGGGCGCAACACCGCGGACCAGCATCTGATCCATCGGCTGATCGATCCCGAGATCAGCCGTCCCGTCGGCTTGTGTGTGCCGAATGCGCTGCCCACCAGCGCCGCGTCGCTGGCGATTCAGAAGGTGGTCACACGCCTTGTCGCCGAGCTGGTCGAAAGCGGCGTCTGGTCCGGTGTGCTGCCCCCCAACGGCGCCGGCACGTCATAGCTATAGGCGTCGCCTATACCCGGTAGCTCCAATCTGTATTTCACGCCGATGCGGCACGCGTCTACATTGTGGCCTTCGCAGTCGATAAGAGATGCTCGCACAGAGCCCGAAGGAGACGCATGTACACCCAGATTTTCGACCCCGTCGCGCACTCGATAGGGGCTTCCGCATTTTTCGCCGTTCTTCCCCTGCTCACCCTGTTCGTCCTGCTAGGCGTCCTGCGCTTGCAGGCGCGCTGGGCAGCACTTGCTTCCCTCGCGGCGTCGATGGCGGTCGCCATTTTCGTCTACGGGATGCCCGCCGGGCAAACAGCCAGTGGCGCGCTCGAGGGCGCCGCGATCGGCTTCTTTCCGATCATCTGGATTGGCATCAACGCAATCTGGCTGTTCAAGCTGACTCAGGAAAGCGGCCACGCCGACGTGCTGCGGCGCGCCCTCGCCCGCGTCAGCGCCGACCAGCGCGTGCAAGCGGTGCTGATCGCGTTCTGCTTCGGCGCCCTGCTGGAAGCGCTGGCCGGCGGTGGTGCGCCGGTCGCGATCTGCGCGGTGCTGCTGATCTCGATCGGTGTCGAGCCGTTGAAGGCCGCAGCGGTTTGCCTGATCGCCGATACCAGCCCGGTCGCGTTCGGCGCGCTGGGCTTGCCCATTACCGTGCTCGCCAAGATCACCCGTTTGCCGGTTCATGAGATCAGCGTGATGGTGGGACGGCAAACGCCATTGCTGTCGCTCTTCATTCCGCTGATCCTCGTATTCATCGTCGACGGCCGGCGTGGCATAAAGGAAGTCTGGCCGCTCGCGCTCGTCACCGGAGTCGTGTTCGCGTTCACGCAGTTTGCAGGGTCGATGCTGCTGCCGGTCGAACTCGTCGATATTGTCGCCGCATTGATCTGCGCGGGCGCTTCGATCGCGTTCCTGCGTCTCTGGTCACCGGGCGTGTTGCGCGCCGACCTGGCCGGCGCGGGAGCGGTCGTTGTCAATTCCGGTGCCCATCAACGTCCCGACGCCGACCATGGTCATGGCCTCGCGAGTGCGTCCCACAGCGCCACCATGGCTATGCCGATGCCGGGCTCAGGCGCGCAGTTCCACCATTCAGCCGTACGCGGCAATGCATCAGCCGACACTGCCCAGGCGCCCGATTCGCGCGCCGAGATTCTGCGCGCGCTCGCCCCCTACGCCGCCGTGATCCTGGTCGTCGCAGCGACGCAGATCGGCTTTATCGGTCACGCACTGGGTGTCGTCACGTCGACGTTCGCATGGCCCGGCCTGCACGTGGTCGATCCGAAAGGGGCCGCCGTATCGGCTACCGGCGCCAAGTTCGAATGGCTGCTTTCCGCTGGCTCGATCGTATTGATCGCCGGTTTGCTGTCCGCGCCGATCCTTAAGGTCAGCGCACCGGTTGCCGCCCGGACCTATTTGAAGAATCTTCACGAACTGCGCTGGGCGGTCTTCACGGTGTGCTGCGTAGTCGGCGTGGCGTACGTGATGAACCTGTCCGGCCAGATCGTGACGCTCGGCATCTGGGCGGCCAAGGCGGGTCCGGCTTTCGCACCGGTGTCGCCGATTCTCGGCTGGTTCGCAACCGCCCTCACCGGCTCGGATACGTCGGCGAATGCGCTGTTCGGCATGTTGCAACTCACCACCGCCCATCACACCGGGCTGTCCGACATTCTGTTGACCGCGGCCAATACGTCGGGCGGTGTTGTCGGCAAGGCGATATCGCCGCAGAACCTCGCGGTCGGCGCGGTGGCCGTCGGCATGATGGGCAAGGAAGGCGTGTTGTTCAGACGCGTGGCCGGCTGGACGGTCCTGATGATCGCGGCGCTCAGTCTGCTGGTCTACCTCCAGTCCACGCCGGTGCTCGGCTGGATGGTGCCGTGATCGGCCCGGCCACCGCGGTGCCGCAGCGGGTGTCATGCCGTGTGTCGTGCCGCATGTGGTGCCGTGTCGCAAGAAAAGCCTGAGCACCCGTTTTACGCATTGAAATAGTGAGGATATGCAGAAGATGAACCATCCACTCAACGACATCACGGTCGTCTCGATCGAGCAGGCGATTGCCGCGCCGCTGGCAAGCCGGCATCTGGCCGATTGGGGCGCGCGCGTCATCAAGATCGAGCGCCCGGAGGTCGGCGACTTCGCCCGCAACTACGATACCGCGATGGATGGCCTGTCGAGCCAGTTCGTCTGGACCAATCGCTCGAAGGAAAGTCTCGCGCTCGACATCAAGACCGGTCCCGGGCAGGAAACGCTCGAAGCGCTGCTCGCCCGTGCCGACGTCTTTATCCAGAATCTGGCGCCCGGTGCGGCAGAGCGTCAGGGGCTCGACGCGAAGTCCCTGGTCGCGCGCTTCCCGCAACTGATCGCCTGCGACATTTCCGGGTACGGCTCCAACGGACCCTACAGCAACAAGAAGGCCTACGACCTGCTGGTGCAGTGCGAGACCGGTTTCCTGTCCATCAACGGCACGCCCGAGACGCCGTCGAAATGCGGTCTCGCGATTGCTGACATCGCCACTGGCATGTACGCGCTGAACGGCATCCTGATGGGCCTGCATCAACGCTCGCGCACCGGCAAAGGCATGGCGTTCGAAGTCTCGCTGTTCGATGCGCTGACCGAGTGGATGAGCTATCCGGCGTACTACACGCGCGGCCGCGGCGAGCCGGTGCCGCGCAGTGGCGCCCGGCACGCAACCATCGCACCGTATGGTCCATTCGCGACCGGCGACGGCAAGACGGTTTTCTTCGGTATCCAGAACGAACGCGAGTGGCTCAGCTTCTGCACAGTCGTACTCGACGACGCGGCCATCGCGGTCGAACCACGCTACGCTTCGAACTCGCTACGGGTTGCGAATCGCGAGGCGCTGGAACGGACCATCGAGGAGCGCTTTGCCGCGTGGAGCAGCGCGCAGGTACTGGAACGGCTCGATCGCGCGTCGATTGCGAACGGCATGATGAACGACGTCGAAGCACTCCTCGATCATCCCCAGCTACGCGAGCGCAATCGCTACCGCAGTGTTGAAACCGAGAGCGGTCCCCACGATATGTTCCTTCCGCCGGTGACGATCCCGGGGATCGAGCCCGTCATGGGTCCGGTACCGGCAGTTGGCCAGCATACCGACGCCATTCTCGCGGAAATCGCAGCGGATACACACTCGCAACGGAGCGGCGTATGAGTCAACGCGAATCGAATCCGCAGCGGCGCCCACGTACGACGCGCACCGTGCTCGCGGTGCCTGGACATCGCTTCAATATGCTGCAATCGGCGGCGGCTAGCGCGGCTGATGCAGTGTTCATCGATCTTGAGGATGCTGTCCCTGTCGACAAAAAAGACGAGGCGCTCAAAACTGCCGTGCAGGCACTCGCCGAACTCGACTGGGGCGACAAGACGGTCAGCGTCAGGATCAATGCGAACGAGAAAGGCATCGACGCGCACGAGGTCCGGACCTTGACCGCCGAAGCGCGGCGGCTCGATTCGATTCTCGTTCCGAAGGTGGAATCGGCGGACGTGATTGCCCAGGTAGAGCAGTCGCTGAGCGCGCGGCCCGAGTCATTCGCGCCGCTCGAAATCGAGGCGTTGATCGAGACGGCGCGCGGCGTGATGAATGTCGATAGCATTGCCGGGGCAAGTAACCGGCTCACGGCCTTGCATTTCGGGGTCGGCGATTTTTCGGCGTCCATCGGCGCGCGCAACGTCGAGATCGGCGGCACGCA
This sequence comes from Paraburkholderia fungorum, assembly GCF_902833645.1. GTDB lineage: Bacteria > Pseudomonadota > Gammaproteobacteria > Burkholderiales > Burkholderiaceae > Paraburkholderia > Paraburkholderia fungorum. The sequence continues at coordinate 13,801 of NZ_CADFGE010000018.1, read as the reverse complement.
TGCCGGTTATGCCGTGACGCTCAAGGACGAAGCGGGCCACTACAGCGCCACGCCCCTCGACCTCTGGACGTACCCGATGATGCGGATTCTGGTCGCCGCGCGCGCTTTTGGACTGCGTGCGATAGATGGTCCATGCGGCGCGTTTCGCGATCTCGTCCTGACGCGAGCCTGGGCACTGAAAGCCGCGGCGATGGGTTACGACGGCAAGCAGGTCATCCATCCCGGGCAGATCGAGCCGACCCGTTCGGCGTTCTCACCGACCGACGACGAAGTGCGCGCCGCCCGCAAAACGGTAGAAGCGCTCGAAGCAGCGCAAGCCGCGGGCCTCGCAGCCATATCGCTCGACGGCAAGCTGGTCGATTTCGCGAACGTGCGGATGGCGCAGCGCATCCTTGCGATGGCGGAACGGGGCTGAGCGACCGGTACGCTGCGAGAGGCGTTTGCCAAAGCGGCAGTGCAGTCGCAGCCGAATACGCGCATGGATGCTGAGACTTGCCGCAACGGCACTTCCTCGTGGAACCCGATCTGATTTCTGTTCAGCGCGGCCATCGCCGGCGAGAGACAACGGCAAAGCTCACGGCGATCGAGCCCCCTTGCATGCGGCCATCGTCTGCCGGGAAGGCATCAGCGAACCGGGGGCGGCGCTCCCGCCCCACTAACCGCGCCTGCGCAGGTTCGGGATTGGCGGTGACGTCGTCAACCGGGACATCTGCACGGTCCGTGCGGTTTGCGCGACACTTAGCATTGGGTAAGGCCATGGACAATCCCGCGTTGAGAGACATATCCGTATTGAACAACTCGCCAATAGATTAGTAAAATGAATGATTTGATCGAAACGATAACTACGCAGAATGGAACTGAAACTGCTGAGAACGTTTTTGTCGGTCGTCGAACTGCGTCATTTCGGCCGCGCGGCGGAGGCGCTTCACTTGAGTCAGCCGGCGTTGAGCAAGCAGGTTGGCGCACTGGAGGCTAGCCTGGGCGCGAAGCTGTTCGAACGTGGGCGGCATGGTGCGGAGCTGACGCGTTTCGGCGAAATTTTCCTGCCCGATGCGCAAGCGCTCGTCCACGACGCGGATGAGATTCTCGCGCGCGCACGAGAGGCGGCCAGTGGCAAGCGCGGGCATTTGCGGGTCGGTATCTGTCTGTCCGTGCTGACGATCGCGCCGCGGATCATCGCCGACTTCCGTCAACAGTATCCGGGCATTGCCATCGCGTTGAGCGACCTCTCTTCTGCCGAGCAAACCCGTCGCCTTCTGGCGGGAAAACTGGATGTGGGCTTTATGCGCGTACCCTCGGTCGAGGGTCTCTCGTCTCTTCGTGTGATCGATGAGAACCTCGCGCTGGCGTTACCTCCATCCGTTGAGCGCGTGCGTCTTCCTGCCGACTTTGACAAGCTGAATGAAATGGGTTTTCTGGCCCTGCGGCGTGCGCGCGGGCCTGGGCTCGCCGCTCAGGTCGACGGCTGGTGTCGCGAACAGGGCTTTGTACCGAACGTGACTCAGCAGGCTGACGATGTGCAGTCCGTCCTGGCATCGGTTGCTGCCGGCGTCGGCGTCGCGTTCGTCCCCTCGGGTGCGCAACATCTGCTGCGGGATGCTACCGTGCTGCCGCTGCGCGGAAAGTGCGCGAAGTGGCGCGTAGGGCTTGTGTGGCCAGATGCGCGGAGCAACCCCGTTACATCGCGGTTCGTCTCGTTCGTCCGCGCCGCACTGAAAGGCGGCTGAGTCTTCTCTGCGGGGAGGACTATTCGTCCCCACGACTCAGGGTTAGCGTTTGCCGCGGCCACCAGCGGGTTTGCCAGCGGGCTTACGCGAGCCCCCAGCCGGCTTGCTGGCAGGTTTACCGCGTGGCTTTGGCACGCTGAATGGGCTACCGCTGGACAAACTTGTGCCTTTACCCGCGGCCGCAGCGCGCTGCGCCGCAGGCTTGCGTTTGTTTTCGCCACTTTGCGGGCGCGGTTTTTTGCCGGGCACTTGCACGGCGCCCGGCGCAGCTTGTGGCACTTTCGGCTTCTTGGGTTTTTTAGGTTTCTTGATGATCTCGCCCGTCGCGCTGGTTTGCGGCACGCGATGTTCGGCCTCAAAACCCGGTTCTTCTTCACGGCGCAGCGTTTGCCGGATCAGCGCTTCAATCGCGGCCAGTTGCGGCGCTTCATCGGCACACACAAGGGACACTGCCACGCCGCTCGCACCCGCGCGGCCGGTACGGCCAATACGGTGCACATAGTCTTGCGCCACGATTGGAAGATCAACGTTGATCACCAGCGGCAGGTCGTCGATATCCAGCCCGCGCGCAGCCACGTCGGTGGCTACCAGCATACTGACTTCGCCCGTCTTGAAGCGTTCCAGCGCACGCAGTCGTGCAGGTTGCGGCTTGTCGCCGTGGATGGTGTCGACCGAATAGCCCGCGTCATCCAGCATGGCCGCCAGGTAATCCACGCCATTGCGAGTTTTGACGAACACCAGTGCGTGCTCCCAGTTGTTCTCGGCCACCAGGTGCATGAAGAGGTCAGGCTTGTTCTTTTTATCCACCGGTATCACCCACTGCCTGATCTTGCTGGCCGTGGCATTGGGCGGGCTGACGCTGATATTCACCGGGCCGCGCAGAATGCTCTCCGCCATCGCGCGGATGTCGTCGGTAAACGTGGCAGAGAACAGCAGGGTCTGGCGCTGAGCGGGCAACGCGGCAAAGACGGCGTTGAGTTCGCGCGAAAAGCCCAGATCCAGCATGCGGTCGGCCTCGTCCAGCACCAGCGTTTGTACCTGATCGAACTGCACTGCATTCTGGCGATTCAGATCCAGCAAACGGCCCGGCGTGGCAACGAGCACATCCACGCCTTTGCGCAACTTCATCATCTGCGGGTTGATGCTCACACCGCCGTAGGCGGCCAGAAATCGTAAGTCGAGGCCTTTGCCGTAATCGATAAAGCTTTGCAGCACCTGTTCGGCCAGCTCACGCGTGGGCACCAGCACCAGAACACGCGCGCGGTTGCTGGACACCGCCGGGCCGTGTTGCACCAGCCGCTGCAACAGCGGCAGCGCAAAACCCGCCGTCTTGCCCGTGCCGGTCTGCGCCGCAGCCATGACGTCCTTGCCACTGAGCACGGCGGGAATCGCCTTGGCCTGCACCGGCGTAGGTGTCTGGTAATTGAGGTCCTGCAAATTACGCAGCAAGGGATCGATCAGGCCAAGCGAGGCAAAAGACATTGGCGTATTCCGGGCTAAAGCCGCAATTCTAGCGGTTGCCGCCTGATTGCGCCGCGCAGATCAACGGTCAAAAAATATCGACGTTGATCGCCACAGAAAAACCGTAGCGCTGCCAGGCGACTGAACTATGCCGGCCACCGTTGCCCCTCATCTGCCATGTCGCTATCACGTGCGCGAGTTCGACACCACTTAAAACGATGCCGGCGATTCACAAATGCGACGTGTCGAGGCGCGCTCATCGATACGCCTCGTGCCTGTCCAGCACGCGCACATACGACGCGGCCAACATCGCAATCACGGAGGAGAACAGCATCAGGCAAAGCGGCGCGTAGGCTGCGTTGCTTTCCGTCAGTACGGCTCCCGTCATCGAGGAAAGGGCGGAGCCGCCGGCAATGGTCATCGCGCCAACCAACCCGGATGCACTTCCCGCCAGCTCCGGGCGCACCGAGAGCGCTCCGGCATGGGCGCACGGATTTGACAGGCCGTTACCGACGCCGACTAGCATGCAAGGGCCGAACAGTGCTATTGCATGCCTGGCTCCGGCGAAGAAGAGCATTAAGCCGATCAACGGACCGGCACAAGCAACGACACGTCCCACAGTGATGGTCGTAGCGAGCGGATAGCGGCTGGCGTAGCGCCCCGACAGGAAGCTGCCGAGCACGAAGCCAGCGGTGATGGAGCCCATATACAAACCTAGCGTTGCCGGTGGTACATCGAACGCCGTTTTCGCGGCCAATGGAGCACCGGCCAGAAAGGCATAGAACGTACCCGTTGAGAACGCCATGCACAGCGCGTAGGCCCAGAAGCGAGGTTCGTGGATAAGCGCGGGATAGGCCCGAAACTGCTGCCCGATGGTGTCCGATGGATACTTGTTGGTCTCACCCAGGCGGAACCAGCACAGCGCAAACAAAGCTATGCCGGCAAGGGCGAGACCCCAGAAGATCGCACGCCAGCCGCTGGTTTCGTCGATAACGCCGCCGACCGTCGGGCCGAGCATGGGGGCGAACGCCGCTGCCATCGCGGCATAGCCGATCCGGCTTGCGGCCCCCTCCTTCCCGGTCATATCCCTGATGGCGGCCATCGACACCGGATAACAGGAGGTGATCGGAGCCTGAAGCAAACGGAAAGCCAGAAAGGCCCAGATATTGCCCGCCAGCGCGCAGCCGAGCGACCCGACCACGAATACCGTCAGGCTGGTCAACACGATTGGCCGCCGCCCGAAGCGATCGGACAGCGGCCCCATGACCAGTTCCAGCACGGCGGCGACGGTTGCATATCCTGCCAGCGACAGGCTCACGAGCGCGTAGTCGGCGTGAAAATCCATCGCAATGCTCGGCAGCGAAGGCAGGAATATGCTCAGTGGCAGCACAGAGAGCGCACACAGCAGAATCAGCGTGGAGAGCGTGGGAAGCGGTCGTGTTGAAGTCATCGGCATTTCCGGTCGAAAGCAATTTCGCGCAGCGCAAAAAAAAGCCCCCGAACTTGTCGGGGGCGCATGGGGACGGCCAGGTGCCGTTACCGGACCATGCGCCGACTTCCTAGTACGATGATAAACGTAGCATTCACGCTGAATTTTCTCCTGGTTATCCTGAGCGATGTTAGGCGGCATGCTTCGGCGATGTCAACTGCCGAGATTGCCTGGCAATGCTTGGGGTCCGGCGCAGCGGCAAAGACCGAAGCGTGCGCATAGCTATTCCCACAGGTTCCGGGGCCCTCCTGTCGATGCGGTTGCGAGGGCGAGCCATGCGCACCTGCGCCGGAAAAACGCGCTAAAGAATCCTGTCCAATGCCTTGGTGAGCCTCGCGACCGCGCCTTCGACATCATGCAGTTTGTCGAGGCCAAATAGTCCGATGCGGAAAGTCTTGAAGTCTTCAGGCTCGTCGCATTGAAGGGGAACGCCGGGCGCGATCTGCAAACCGGCATCGGCGAATTTCTTGCCGGATCGTATGCCGTCATCGTCCGTGTAGCTGACCACCACGCCCGGGGCCTGAAAACCTTCCGCCGCCACGCTTCGGAAACCTTTGGCCGTCAGGAGTGAGCGAACGCGCGTGCCGAGTTCAAGCTGCTCCGCTTTCACTTTGTCGAAGCCATATGCCTCGGTTTCCTTAATGACGTCGCGCAGCGTCGCGAGACTGTCCGTGGGCATCGTGGCGTGGTACGCGAACCCGCCGTTCTCGTAGGCCTCCATGATCTGCAGCCATTTGCGAAGGTCGCAAGCGAAACTGGTGCTGGTTGTCGCGTCGATTCTTTCGCGGGCAAGAGGGCTGAGCATGACGAGTGCGCAGCACGGTGACGCGCTCCACCCTTTTTGCGGTGCGCTGATCAGGACATCGACACCACTGGCCTGCATGTCCACCCAGACCGTGCCGGAGGCAATGCAATCCAGTACAAACATGCCGCCGACGGCGTGAACAGCGTCGGACACGGCACGCAAATAGGCATCAGGCAGCATCATCCCGGAGGCAGTTTCGACATGCGGTGCAAAGACCAGATCCGGCTTGTTCTCCTTGATCGCGGCGACCACTTCTTCGATCGGCGGCGGTGCATAGGCGGCCTGCCTTCCTTGTTCGACCGGGCGCGCCTTCAATACGATCGATTCAGATGGGATGCTGCCCATGTCGAAAATCTGCGACCAACGGAAACTGAACCAGCCATTGCGGATGACCAGACACTTCTTGCCTGTCGCAAACTGCCGGGCGACGGCTTCCATGCCGAACGTCCCGCTACCCGGCACGATAACCGCCGACTTCGCGTTATAGACCTTTTTCAGGGCGCCGGAAATATCGCGCATGACGCCTTGAAAAAGCTGCGACATATGATTGATTGATCGGTCGGTGTACACGACCGAATACTCGAGGAGTCCCTCGCGGTCGACATCGGGAAGTAAGCCTGGCACGTTCGCCTCCGGTAATGGATGTATTAACGAATCGGAAACAGATTCTAACGAAAGCCACCTGCAGCGGCATCGGCCGGGAAACCCCGTTACCGATCCGGCAAGTTCCGGTATGGACCCACTGTCGAGCCACGCCGGTTGGGAATGCTCCAGTGGCAACAATCGGAACGATTGTGAACCTTCGCCGGAGCATGGTCTCCCCCATCCTTCTTGTAGGAGTGTGCCACGAATACCGAACAGGCCCCGGATGCGTGGCACAAAGGTAAGCGGGTCGGCTGGACACCGCCGCTCAGGCCCAAAAGTGTTTGAACTATCCGGGCATTGGAGACTTACCTATGCGCCACCCGGCTGCGTGTTTCATTCTGTCTGCCATTGATCCTGACATGTTGTACCTGTCGCTCAGCAATACTGTGACCACAGGGATCTATTTTTACGGCCGGCACCGCACCCTCATCCGACTCAAACCCACGATCTTCCATACCTCGGGGAACATCCACATCGATGAGCTCGACGCCAGCGGGTTGCCGGCCGCCCGGCTTGAAACTGCCAAGCTATATCTTGCCGCCAAAGTCATACGAGGGCACCTGGGTCAGCTATCGCAACGGACAGAAACTGCCTATCCATTTGAACCTCGTTGCCTACAGCACTTACGGGGCCGAGCCGGTTCCCATACTCCAGGCGGCATCCACGGACCGCTGGTACTTCGTCATTCCATCGATCGCCACGCTCAATCGCGTGATCGAGGTGCGGGACAAGAAAACTGGCGATCTTGCCCAGGCGCTGGCCCCCGCCCATGGAACGCTGTGCGATTGGGGCATCGATACGTGAAAGTAAAAGAAGACGGACCTACTCCGCAGGTAAGCGTGGCGGGAGTGGCGGTCGAAAACGGAGCGTGCGTGGGATCCTCAAAAACAATCGTTCCAGGAAGTGCGGCCGTAGTTGGCTCAACGTCGCTTGAAAAACAGTGTGGATAAGTGTATTTCGTCGACGCAAAAAAACCGCGCGCGTCTCACGACACGCGCGGTCCATTCTGAGCAGAAAGCCCGGCAACCCGGGCCGTGCGGTCAGAAGATGTTGCGCAGGCCGATTGCAACGCCGGTCTGATTGTTGCGGCCCGGGTAGTCCGCTAGAAACGCACCGGTGCCACGGGTGAAGTCGACCGTTCCGTACACCTCGGTGCGCTTCGACAACGAATACTCCGCGAGCAGCGTGCCCGAGTAATTGATGCCGGCGCCGAGCGTGCCGTCGAGCGTTGCCGCATTGCGCGCATGATCGTAGTAACCGGCCAGCGTAAGCGCTAGCACCGGCGTAGCTTGCCACGTCGAGCCGACGTAGAAACTGTCGTCGATACGGTTCGGGCTGACATGCGTCAGCACGGGTGCGCCGGCTTGCTGCTCGTCGCCATCGACAAGCCCGGTGTTGTCCTGCGAATGCAGCCAGCCCGCGAGGACCTTGACCGACGGCGTGATTGCGTAGACTGCGCCGACGTTGACGAGGTTGAATTTCTTGCCGGCGTTATCGTTCTGCTGGAAGCCCACGTCGGCCGAGAGGGGGCCAAGCGCATACGACGCTGTAAAGCCGTACATGCTGTTCTGGCCGGTGCTACCCGGCACGCCGCCGAAGCCGTACATACCCTCCACTTGCAGACCGCCAAACTGGCCGGTGTACTTGGCCGAGCTATTGGTGAACAGATATCGCCCTACCGGGTTATAGATCCAGCTGTCCTGCCAGAAGTCGCCGACGGTCAGCGGATCGTACGTGTTGCCCATCACGTCGAAGAACGGCGTTTGCTGGCGGCCGAAGGTCAGCGTGCCGTACTGGTTGTTTGAGAGTCCGACGTATGCATTGCGCTGGAATAGTGTGTTGTTGCTGTTGTCGAGTTTGCCGGACCAGAGCTGGAACTGGTTCTCGAGCTTGAAGACCGCCGACGTCCCGCCGCCCAGATCTTCAGTGCCTTTCAAACCGAAACGGCTCGGTGTCTCGATACCTTCACCCATCGACACCTGAGAATCGTTATTCGAATTCGCGTTCGTCAGGTAACGCACGCTTGTGTCAACGAGACCATACAGAGTGACCGAGCTTTGTGCGAAGGCGGACTGTGCCGAAAGGGCAAGCAGACCTGCACCGACTGCCGCAAGTGTTTTATTCATGAGGTATTCCGATTGTTGTCATGTCGCAAGCGGCACGTAAGCGTGCACTGACGTAAGTGGCGCACGCCCCACGCGCCGTGTGGCGATCATATTTCGCGACAATTAATGTCGCAATAATTCGGCGCCAATGTCGCCCACTCGCAACAGGCATTGACTTCCGCGAAGGAAATTCCGGGAGCGTGGTGACGCAGGAGTTTCATCTGCAAGGAGATCGTCATGCAGAACGCTTTGTGGTACTCGTCGTGCACGATCGTGCAAACGGATTCCGCTTTAACATTCGGCGTATCCTTTCGAATCAGATGTTCGAAAACCCTTAACCCACAACCGATGTAACGAATCCATGCAAGCAAAGCTCAGAATCGCCCGACCTGTCAGCGATATTTCTCGATCTGAAAACATGTATTGCGCAGCACTTAACCTGATTGTGCTGGCACGGTTCCAAGATCATCACGGGTTCGATGGGGTGATGCTCGGATGCGCCGGGATGGACTATCACTTTGAGTTCACCCAATGCCGCGAACACCCCGTAGCGGCCTCACCGACGCACGAGGATTTACTGGTGTTTTATGCTCCGGACCGGGAAGCGTGGGAGTCGGCATGCGACCGGTTTGTCGACAACGGATTCGTTCGGGTCAAGTCGTTCAACCCTTATTGGGACGTGTCGGGTCGAACATTCGCGGACCCAGACGGGTATCGAGTCGTCATGCAAAACACGGCGTGGTCCTCGTAGTGCGCAGGCAATGAGGCGCACCTGACGGTTTCAGTTGCGAGCATCGGAAATCAATCGTTCGGTACCTGTCGACAATAGTGAGGAATCACCATGCGCCGTTTCGTTTGGTCAGTTCTGCCGGGTCTTTTCGCCGCTGCGACGCTAGTCGCCATTCCAATCGCAGCGCTTGCCTGCACCCGCGTCGTCTATCTTGGCGACAATAACGACGCCATCACCGCCCGATCGATGGATTGGAAGCTCGACATTTCAACCAATCTCTACATCCTGCCGCGTGGCATTGCCCGCAACGGCGAGGCAGGGCCGAACTCACTCAAATGGACAGCCAGATACGGTAGCGTGGTCGCGACCGGCTACGACGTCTCCACCACCGACGGCATGAACGAGAAGGGCCTCGCTGCGGAACTCCTCTGGCTCGTCGAATCGCAGTACCCGGTTTTCGACAACAACTCGAAACCGGGACTTACCATTGCCGCTTGGGCGCAGTACGTCCTGGACAATTTCGCAACGGTCTCGGAAGCTGTCGCCGCGCTCGAGAAAGAACCCTTCACCATAGTCACGGACAATGTCCCCGGAGAAAAGCGCCTCGCCACGCTGCACCTTGCCATTTCGGATGCTACCGGCGACAGCGCTATCGTCGAGTACATCGCAGGCAAGCAGGTCATCCACCACGGCAGGCAGTATCAGGTGATGACCAACTCGCCGACTTTCGACGAACAACTTGCCCTGAACGAGTACTGGAAAGGCATCGGCGGCACAGTCTGGTTGCCCGGTACAAACCGCTCCGCGGATCGATTCGCGCGCGCTTCGTTCTACATCAATGCCATTCCCAAAAGTGAAGACCCCGCCGTCGCACTCGCCAGCGTCTTCAGCGTGATCCGCAATGTGTCTGTGCCGTTCGGCATTACTACGCCGGACGAGCCGAACATTTCCTCCACCCGCTGGCGCACGGTCGCCGATCACAAACGTTTGCTCTACTTCTTTGAATCGGCACTAACGCCAAACACCTTCTGGGTCGACCTGAAGAAGGTTGACTTCTCCCCGGGCGCACCAGTCAAACGTCTCGATCTCGGTAAGGATCAGCGCAATACTTTCGACGGCGAAGTCTCGAAGTACTTTCAACCTGCGCCACCGTTTCGATTCCTCGGGCTAGGCGGTGGGGCGTAACGCTTACGCATATCCTCAAGCCCTCATTTGCCGACCCGCTCGCCCATTGCTTCAGCCACCGCGTCGCGCACGCAGGTGGCGAGTAGCTCTGAGGCCCGTGTGTACGGCACGCGCGCCGGCCGTGCGATCACAAGCGGCTGGATCACAGTGGCTTCACGTATTGGCCGCTCGGCAACAAGCGGCGTCTGCGCGACCGCGGGACTTTGCGTAATCAGTAACGACACGCCAAGTCCGCTCGCGACCATCGCGCGCACGAGTTCAATGGAGGTTGCCCGATACCGCACGTTGGGCGCCAGACCAAGCTGCCAGAACGGCGCCATCAGGAAATCGCGACTTTGGGGTAGGTCGATCTGGATGAAAGGCTGCGCTGCAAGTTCGTGCAGCGAGATCGCGCGGCGTCGTTTAGCCAACGGCGTCTCGCTGGGCACGAGTGCGTACGGCTTGAGTTCGGCGAGACATTCGCGCTCGATGTCGCCCGGCAAGCCCACGTCGTACATGAGCGCGAGATCGATCTGGCGCTTGTGCAGCCACTCATCGAGCTGCGTCAGGTCGCCTTCCCGGAAGTGCACGGTCAAAGCGGGAAAGCGCGCCTGCGCGAGCTTAAGCACGCGCGGCAGATAGACGGGCGCGATCGTGCGGAACACGCCGATTTGCACCAGGCCGCCGTTTCCTTCGCCGACGTCGTCGGTAATGAACGCCGATGCTGAGGCGAGCAGGTGACGCGCCTCGTCCAGCTTTCGTTGTCCAAACTGCGTGAGCGTCATACCGGTGCCCGCGTCGCGCGTGAACAGCGGCGCGTCGAATAGCGCCTCCAGTTCACGAATTGCCACGGAGATCGAAGGCTGCGACACGTTCAGGTGCCTCGCCGCAGCAGTCGTGCTGCCGGTTTCCGCGGCGGTGACGAAGTAGCGTAGCAGCCTGAGCGACAGTGCCATAGGATTTTTATATAACCGTTAATTTATTCTAATATTTTATCCTATTGCCTGCGCCGCTCAGAATGTCTCCACCAGCCGAACTGGCCGGCTGTTCTGGAGGAATACCCCGTGACATTGCCCGCGCTGCCGCTCGAAGGCATTCGTGTGATCGATTTTTCCCGCGTGCTCGCAGGCCCACTGTGCTCCGCGCTGCTCAGTGATCTGGGTGCTGAAGTCATCAAGATCGAGCCGCCCGGCGGCGACGACTATCGCGCAATCGGCCCGTTCTCCGCCGGCGAGAGTGGTCTTTTCAGCGCGATGAACCGCAACAAACAAAGCGTGGTGATCGACCTGAAACGCGACGAAGGCCGCGAACTCGCTCAGGCACTCTGCGCGCAGGCCGATGTCGTCGTCGAGAACTTTCGCCCCGGCGTGGCTGAGCGTCTGGGCATCGGCTACGCGCAACTCGCCGCGCACAATCCCGGGCTCGTTTATGCGAGCGTCTCAGGTTTCGGTCAGACGGGTCCGGAGTCCCATCGACCCGCCTACGACATCATCCTGCAGGCGATGTGCGGGCTCATGGACGCGACGGGTTCACCCGACGGGGCGCCGACGCTTGTCGGCGATTCCGTTTCGGACGTGGTGAGCGGCATATTTGCGTCGTGGGGCGTGCTGGCTGCGTTGCTCGCGCGCGAGCGAACCGGCGAGGGTACCCACGTGGACGTGGCGATGTTCGACGCGACGCTTAGCCTGACCACTGCGCTGGTCGCGCGCTACGCGACCACCGGCATTGCGCCGCAACGTGTTGGGAACCGGCACCCGTCGTCGGCGCCGTTTGGGGCCTACCGCGCGAGAGACGGCTATTTTGTCGTGGCGGTGCTCAACAATCGTCTTTTCGAGCGCCTGGCACACGCAATGGACCAGCCCCTGCTGATCGACGATGCGCGCTTTGCGAACGATGCAGCGCGATGCGAGAACGAAGCTGCATTGCGCGCCTGCATCGAGTCATGGTCTGGAGTGCGGAGCATTGCCGAGGTGAATGCGCTACTGAGCGAAGCCGGCATTCCCGTCGCGCCGATCCAGAACATCAGTGAAGCGCTGGAGAGCGAGCAGGCACGCGCGCGCGGCGTTCTGGTCGAGGCGCCGGCCGGCGGCGGTGGCGTCGTGCGTCTGCCAAAGCAGCCGGTCCACTTCTCGGCGTGGCCCACCACGCGCACGACGCGCGCGCCGCGCCTTGGCGAGCATACGCAGGCGGTCCTGCAACAGCAACTCGGCGTCGATACGGCGTATGTCGCCACGCTGGTTGCCGCCGGTGTACTACATGTGGACGAAACCACCGACTTGCGAAGCGAAACGAATCAGGAGACGAACAATGCTTAAACGAATGGGTGTGACCGAGGCCGACCTGGAGATTGCGGAGGCCATCCGGCGCTTCGCGCAAGCAGAGTTGGCACCACACGCGGCGCAGGTCGACCGGGACGAAATTTCCACTACGCGCTATGTCCCGGCGCTTGCCGAGTTGGGCGTGATGGGATTGAACCTGCCGGAGCGCTGGGGTGGCATTGACGCTTCGCCCGCCGCGATCATTCTCGCACTGGCGGAGATTGCGCGCGCATGCGCATCGACTTCGTCGATGATCGGCGCGCACTACCTTGCAACCGACTCCATCCTGATCGGCGGCGACGATGCATTGCGTGCACGCTACCTGCCCGACGCGGCGACGGGCCTCAAGCTTGGCGCGTTCGCCTTGACCGAGCCGCAAGCCGGTTCCAATCCGGCGGGCATGACGACACGGGCTGTGCGCGAGGGCGACGGCTACCGCTTGCGGGGTGTGAAGCACTTCATTTCGAACGCGGCAGCGGCGCAATTCATCGTGGTCTACGCGAAGACCGGGACGGATCTCGGAACCCGAGGGATCAGCGCGTTCGTCATCGATCGCGATACGCCGGGGATGTCGGTGTCGCCAGCCGAAATGCTGATGGGTATTCGGGGCGCGCCGGCGCACGAGGTTGCGCTCGATTGCCATGTGCCGGCGGCAAACCGGCTGGGCGAGGAAGGCACCGGCTTTCGCACGGCGATGAAGGTGCTCGACAACAGCCGCCTGGACGTGGCTGCGACGAGCCTTGGCCTCGCCGAAGCGGCGCTCAGTGACGCAGTGGAGTGGGCGAAGACGCGCTGCGTCGGCGGCGAGCCGCTCGCGGGCAAGCAGGGACTGCAATGGAAATTCGCCGACATGAAGACGCGGCTGGAGGCCGCGTGGCTTCTGAGCTTGCAGGCCGCGGCGCGGCGCGCGGCAGGCGAACCGTTCACCGAAGCGGCGTCGATGGCGAAGCTCTATGCGTCTGAGATGGTGGCATTCGTCACCGACGCCGCTTTGCAGATGCATGGCGGCTATGGCTTCACGCGCGAGATGCGCGTGGAACGGCTCGTGCGCGATGCGCGGATTCTGCGCATTTACGAAGGGTCGTCGGAAATTCAGCGCACGGTGATCGCGAGGTCGGTTCTCGCGTAACGACAATGAATATGGGAGCTCGAAAGTGAAAGTGCTGGTGGCAGTCAAACGTGTGGTAGATGCCAACGTGAAAGTGAGTGTGAAATCCGATAGTACGGGCGTCGACATCGCGAACGTGAAGATGTCGATGAATCCGTTCGATGAAATCGCGGTTGAAGAAGCGGTCCGTCTGAAGGAAGCGGGCGTGGCGACCGAAGTGATCGCCGTGTCGGCGGGTGTGGCGCAAGC
>NZ_CADFGE010000017.1 GCF_902833645.1 Paraburkholderia fungorum | reverse complement strand
CCGCTCCCGCCGGACAATCCGACGGGTAGCAAACTACGTGAGGCAACAGGTCAACGCGAGTTGCAATTCTGATGAGTCAATGCGCCGGCCGTGCTGCTTGACGCTTATATGAACGCCGCCCGGCTTGCAAGGTGATACCGTTGAGAAGTTAGACGAGGATTTGGTTGCACGCTTATATCCGGCGTCTACAGGCCAGCCTGCGCGCCCTGATGGAATTCGCCAAGAACGACCTCTGCTATCTAGCGCGCTCAAAGCGCTCAGCGTCAATCAGGTTCACGTTCTTGCGGACCAACCTGTCTCGCCATCACACCGTTATCGACCTTCGCAACCAGTCTGGAAACTCGTGTTTGATTCCCCGCTTCTTACGCGGTTTCTCGTGCTACGTAATCTTCCCGATAAGCGCTCTGATGCGCGAGTAGCGACCACGCGGTTCGCGCCATCTTATTGGCCAGCGCGACGGCAACGACATTCGTCGGACGCCGCAGAGAGAGTTGTTCGCACCAGGCACTTTTACGCCTGCTTTTGAACAGGACGGCTCTTGCTCCATGGATCAACAGCATGCGTATATAGGCGTCGCCGCGCTTGCTTATCCCGCCCAATCGAGTCTTGCCACCCGTACCGCTTTGTCTGGGGACCAAGCCGAGATACGCGGCAAGTTCACGTCCCGATTTGAATGCAGAGGGATCGCCAATCGTCGCGACCAGGGCTGTCGCTGTCAATGGTCCAATACCTGGAATCGCAGCGATCCGCCGACATGCCGCCTCCTGCCGCTGCCAGGCAACGATCTGCCTTTCCAGTTTCTTGATCTCGTCTTCGATACGATCGATGAAATGAAGTTGCTCACGTAGAGCAGAGAACAACGTGCCCGGAACAACCTGCTCAATTTCCGGGAGCCGCTCGCGGACTTCGGCCAGCCCGGCAATGCGCCCCGCTTTGAGCGCCACGCCGAATTCGTATAACAGGCCGCGTAGCTGGTTCACCTGCATGGTACGTGACTTGACCATCAGCGAGCGCATGCGATGCAAGGCCAAAGTGGCCTGCTGCTCCGCTGACTTCGGTGCTACCGAACGCATGCCGGGCTGCTGTGCCGCTGTCCAGATCGCACGAGCGTCAGTTGCATCCGTCTTGTTATTCTGGACGAACGGGCGGATGAACCTCGCGTGCAGCAATACGACTTCATGACCCAGCGCCACGATCTTACGTGCCCACCAGTGTGCGCTCCCGCAGGCTTCCAATGCCACAAGCCCAGCAGATCGTTGACCAAGGAATTCTATAAGTTGTTGCTTCGAAAACCGCCGATTTACGATCTCACCGGTTTCCACTTCAACCCAATACATTTGGAAAGTGCGTTTGGCAATGTCAAGCCCGAACGTCGTAGTATTCATGATGGTCCCTCCGTTCCTAAGTGGTCGTGACACTTCCACTTTGGCACATTGATGCCGTTCGGTTCTGGAGGGACCCAACATCTCTCCAACGTCGCATATGCGCCGCGCACGAATCCCTCTGAGAGAGGGCGGCGTTCATACCATCTGTCTAGCAAGGATAGCGCGCACCGAATCACGCTCTTTATCTGTAGTCGACCGCATATCTCCACAGTCCATCGATCGAGGAGTGAGGCAGTGGAAATTCTTAAATGTGCCGTTAGGCGCGCTGATCGCTCTTGCGAAGGGCATCCAGTTGTTCGACAGCCACAGCCGTCGCCGTTTCGGCCATCGCTTTTTCACGCTTCGCGCATTCTGGCTGGCTGCACTGGGCATCAACCTCATGTGGCTGGGACATTATTGCTATGCGAATGCTGTACGCGATCATGCCTCCATTAATGAGGGACTCGTCCTCTTCGTTCTGAGCATCGTCGCTATTGTCTGGATGGCCTATGAAAACATCTGTGAAACGGATCTTGCCCACGGACTGGCCGGCTCGGCATTGCAGTTAGCGTTGTTCTTCCCCGTGGCACTTTACAGCCTCCCGCTCCTCCTGATTGCTATGGCAATTGTGCTGTTCGCATCCTTCAAAGCTGGGCCGGCGTGGCTCGTCCATCGCTAAGCGGCAGTTAGCATTCCACACCGGCGCTCTATATCGTGCCGTCTCGCTCTGCACGCAGCACACATTGGAGCAATGCCTCTGGGTAATCTGACCTATTCCAACTGAAGGGGATCAGTTCCTTATGCGAAGTGGTACTGTTCGCGCCTCTGGCCGTGATCCACATGTCTATTATCATCTCCGCCGATCAGCGCTCCACATCCGGCCCGACATCGTTTGACCGGCCATCGCTTTCCGATACCGTGCGAGCCGGCTGGTCCTGCCCGATATCTCGCTCTCGTTCCGCTGCATGCCTGTCACGCTGTACCGGCATCGCGCCAACGAAATACGCCATTTCAACCGCCATCACACGATCCTCGCTCACACGAGATTCTGCCATCGCGTAGGCGAGCTGGCGCCATGCAGCAAACACCCCACCGTGTGCAACCCAACGCGCCTCGCGCTGCGCATCGTTTGCGACGGCCCGCCAATACTTCGGTACCTCGCCGCGCTCCATCATATGCACGATTTCTGGTATGGAATACCGTTGTGTGACACCGCGGATTCGCCCGGAGGTGGCGTTCGCCCCCACACCATGCGCCCGAAGTTGCACTGCAAAATACTCACGCCACCGCTGAAGATCCTGGTGACGTGGATTCAACCGACGACCGTCCGGCTCTCGCACCTGCACACTCAAATACACATGCGGATGGGCCTCATCGTCGTGTGCTGCAAAGACATACGCGCGTCCGTCGCCAAACTCGTGCGCCGCAAAATCACGCGCCGCATCGCGCACAGCCTGCCGGTTCGTTCCCGGCGGCATCGACAAAAGGATATTGAATACTTCGCGGCGAGTGCTGGTGTCCGGTATCCCCCATCCTGCGAACTGCCAAGTTTTCGTGAGGTCGCGCAGCGCATCGACGCCGGAAATCCGGTCGCCGTTCTGATCTTCCAGATCGACCTGGCCGTTACGCGAAATGTAACGAAGATGCCGACGTACAGCTCCTATTCCCTGGGCACTAGACGCCCTGTTGGTGATGTTGACCATCACCTCCGGGGTCCGCTTCAGCGTTCGAGCCAGTTGGCCGCGCATGCGTGAAGCCTCATCCCGAATGTCCGCTCGTGAAAGCCGTGACGCCCGCGCATGCCTGAACGGCTCCTGAAATAACCGATCCCCCCAGTTCAGGAGCATCGCGCCGACGTAAATTTTCGGATAAGGCATGTTACCGGCTCCATCGATCGAGGTTGGCGCGAATCACACCCACGACAGCACGCAGATGCGCGTCAATCTGTTCCCGGATGCCTCCAAAATCAGCCAGTTCCTCGCACGTGAACTCCGCTCCACCGCCGCGCGTAAGCTGCCCCAACGACCGGCTGACGACAGCGAGCTGCTGGTTCGACGCCGACAGCAAAAGCAGTTCCCGGCCTCCCAACTGGGGCTCCCGCGCCAGCTGCGCGCGGATTAGCGCGACGATCCACCGGATTTCGATACGAATGCGCGACTCTCCGGCTATCGGCTGTGCGAGCCCAGATTCGATCGCAACAGGTCGATCGCCGACGATCGCGGCCCGAAGGCGCCTTTGAATCGAAGACTTTCAGAGTCGGCACCGGAATATCCTCCTTTCCGAAAGCGTCCAGCATGCGTGCGGCGTGCTGCTGCACACGGGAAATGGAACGTTCGCCAAAGCCCTGCTCTCGCATCGCTGCGCTCAGGACGGCCAGGTGCAGCACGCGCCCTTCATCCGTCCGTTACGCGCCGCGAGGACGCTGCGACTCAGGCTCTGCGGCAGCCTCTACATGCAGGTCGGCATGAGGTTTCAGACCTACGATCGCATCCCGCAACCCGTTAAAGTCAGGGGCACACGCCGCGTAACTGCCACCGGTCAGTCGCCCGACGGTGTTCGAGACGTCGGACGTGGTTGGCACGCTACGACCGGAACTCGTGGCACTGTGCTGGCGCCGATTGCGAGGTGCAAGCCGCTACCGCTTGCGCTGCAACCCGGGCAGTGTCGAGCCGGCGATGGCGGAGTTCACCTCGTCCTAGCAGGACAACATCTGACACTGGGCTTGCGTGACCGCGCTGGCGTAATCCGTTCTTGTTTTGCACCAGACATATGGGCGTTGCCTTGTGGCCGCGAAGCCCGATATTCGCGAATGCTGACGGCAACTGCGTTCCGCCGTAGCCCGCGGACGGTTCGCCGATGAAGCGACTTGAGGAAGCGCAAATGCCCGGAACAGACAGACACGATACTCTCGTCGCCAGTTAACTGGCCGCACTCAAATGGCCCGCGCCCCAACGGAGCCTCGCCGCCCACAGTGAGCCCGCCTCCCAACAGCAGGGTCGGCTCCATGGTCAGCGTGTCTTCGGTGACCGCTGATCGACTGTCGCTATCTTCGCTCGACTCGCTCGTCAAGGGAAATCAGCACTACAGCAACGGTGATGGTTGTATGACCATGGATGGCAGTCCTCGCGATTATCTCCATCCTTGTCGTTCCCGCATTTGCAGACAACGGACTTCTGGCTTCGCTTGCCAGCGGCATCATTGCAATTGCGATGCGTTTCATGGTCACGTACGCAATCGCTGCGGCAACGCAGTCGGCAATAGCCGTCCATGTTCGCCGCCACTACATTGCATTCGTCAGCCAAACGTCTATTATTTGACGGGTAAAACTTTGCTCCCGGCTGAAGCCCTCCGTGCGGGCCGGGACATCCTGACGTTACATTTCGTGCCCGAAGGAGCACACCATGGGCTTCCTGAAACTGGCGTTGATCATTACTGCCCTCGTCGCCGTGGCGAAGGGGATCCAGCTATTTAACCCGCATTGCCGGCGCCGTTTCGGACACACGTTTTTCACCCTGCGAGGATTCTGGCTCGCGGCCATCACAATCAATCTCATCTGGTGGGGACTGTACTTCTGGGCCAAAGCGACCCAGCAACACACTCCCACGTCCGACGGGCTGATTCTCATCGCTCTTGGTTTTGCTGCAACCGCGTGGCTGCTCTATGAAAACATCCGCGACACGAATCTACTGCATGGCATCGGAGGATCATCCCTTCAGCTTGCGCTGTTCTTTCCGTTGGCCGTATGCAGCTTCCCCCTCCTTCTAGTCGCGATGGTCGTCATTGTCGTCGCCTCGTACAAGGGTGGCCCCGCCTTGTTCATCGATCGCTGAAGCTGAGGCATCCGCACACTGCTGGCCCGAAGCCGGGCCGAGACACGGGATAAGTTCCCGTGGACATCACCTTCCGCCTCAGAACAGCCCCGCAGGGTCCTCCGCTCTATCCAAGCTATAGATGATCAGCTCTCCGTGCATAACGGTGTTGGCCGGACCGCCAACGGTATACGCCAGTTCAACTCGCTCTCTGTCAAAGCCTGCGAACAGATCGTGAAATGCTGCGTGATCATTAGCGTAAGGATCGCACGCCCCTGCAGCCCCCTCGACGCGGCTGCCATTCGTTCATCCTGTCCGAATTCGAAGGGCACACCGTAGCCCTCTATCTGCCAGTATGGCGGGTCGAGATAGAAGAATGTGTGCGGCCGATCGTACCGGGTCACGCATGTCTGCCAGTCCAGTTTTTCGATGTAGGCGCCCGACAGCCGAAGATGTGCCGCAGATAGCGTCTCTTCGAGACGCAGAAGATTGAAGCCGGGTGGCGAGGTCGTCGCCGTGCCGAACGTGAGCCCTTCCACGCGTCCGCGGAAGCAGTTCTGCTGCTGGTAGTAAAACCGCGCGGCACGCTGGATGTCAGTGAGCGTATGCGGTGGCGTATCGCTCAGCTACCGGAACACCTCCCGGCTGCTCAACGCCCACTTGAATTGCCTCACGAACTCCTCCAGATGATGCTGCACGACGCGGTACAAGTTAATCAGACCATCATTAACATCATTTAGGACTTCTACCTCGGCGGGCGGCCGCATGAAAAACAATGCGGCCGCACCGGCAAACACCTCCACGTAACAAGTATGCGGCGGAAAGCGCTGAACGAGCACGTCCGCGAGCCGCCGCTTGCCACCTATCCACGGAATGATCGGCATCGCCATCACGGCCTCCGCTGCCTAGCGCTCCACCCCGGCATCCGGCTCATCCGGAAACAGTTCCCGTTGCCCTTCACTACGGCCTGCGTGACGCAACCCCTGCGCGTGAACTGGTTTGCGACGCCGTCGCTGTTCGTGTCGCCCGTTACGCTCCACCGATGGCCCTTCGTGCTGCACCGGCATAGTCTGAACGAAGTCCATGACCACTGCCGCCAGGCCGCGATCGTCCGAACTCTGCGAGCCAGCCATTGCATGCGCCACGCCCTGCCACGCTTCGAGCGCACCGGCGTGCGCGTCCCACAAGGCAAGGCGTGCGTAGTCGTCGAGCTCCGGCCGCCAGTAAAGTGGTGCATCACCACGTGCAACCATGTGTACGACGGCCTGTTTCGGATGGCGGCGCGTCTCGCCCCTGGCTAGTCGGTGCGTCGCATTGGCTTCGACACCGTGCTCGCGCAACTGCCTTGCAAACCGCTCGCGCCAGCGCTGCAGATCCTGCTTTCGCGGATTGAGCCGCTTTCCGTCCGATCCGCGTACCTGGACCGTCAGATGCACGTGCGGATGCGCCTCGTCATCGTGCGCGGCAAAGACGTACCGCCTGCCGTCGCCGAATTCCTCCGCCGCGAACGCGCGCGCGGCGTTGCGTACCGCCTGCCGGTCTGTGCCGGGCGGCATCGAGAGCAGCACGTTGAACACTTCCCGCCTGCGGCTTTCTTCCGGGATACCCCAGCCACCGAGGTGCCATGCATCCGTCAGATCGTCCAGTGCCTCACGGCCGAGCATGGTCGTCCCGTCCTGATCCTCGAGCTCGACCCTCCCGTTACGCGAGATGTAGCGCAGATGACGGCGCACTGCGCCCATGCCCTGTGCGCCGGACGCCTTGTTCGTGATCTTGACCATCACCTCCGGGGTACGCCTGAGCGTGCGGGCAAGCTGCTCGCGCATGCGTCGTACATCGCGTTGCAGTTCGCCGCGTGACATGCGCGGTGCACGCACATGCCGTAGCGCATCATGAAAGAGCCGGTCTCCCCAGTTCAGCAGCATCTGGTCGACCCAGGTTTTCGGGAACGACATGCTAGCGGCTCCAGCGATCGAGGTTGGCGCGCAGCACCTGCATGACCGTGCGCAGGTGCGTATCAATCACGGCACGCGTGTCCTCAAGCACGCGCCCCGCCTCGCGCGCGCCACCGTGCGCCTGCAACCGTCCGAGCAGCGTCACGATCGTGGCCAGATGCTGGTTCGAGTCTGCAAGCAGTCGCATCTCGCGCTCGCCCAGTTGCGGCTCATGCACGAGCTGCGCGCGGATCACCGCAACCATCCAGCGATTGACATTCATTCCACCAGTCAATGCACGTCGTCTGGCCACTTCGAGTTCTTCCTGGGTGAGACGGATCTCGATGCGTTCGCGATGCCCGTCGACCGGAAGGCGAAGATGCCCGGACACAGGCACCCCGTCTTGCGACTCGCCCTGGCTCAGCACACCGTGGACCAGTTGCCGGACAGCGTCGGCCGCCGTTACGCCATGAAGCGCACACCATGCCTCCCAACGTGATTTCGCTCGCCCAAGATCCACACACAGTCGCGCACGTGTGGGCATGCCTGTGCTCCTACAGAGACGGTGGCGCGGGTTCTGTCGGGCCACGCTCTACCTCACGGCTCGGGACGCGCTCCGTAGCCGTGCGGGTCCGGCGGCTGCGCGTAGAGGGCGCCTCGGGATCGAATACGTGCGGTCGTGGAACCGTGACACCCTCGGACTCGAGCGCGCTCAGCAGCCGTTGCGCGCGCTGCTGCACGCGTGCAATGGATCGCTCGCTGAAACCTTGCTGCCGCATCGCGGCGGTCAGCACCGCCATCTGCACGACGCGCTCCCCGGGAGACGCGATGGAAGGCTCGCGCCGACGGGCGGTCTGCGCCTCTTCGGGCGTCGCCGGCATAGCAGCTTCACTTCTTCCGGCTTCGCCCTGTCTCTCTGTCGCCCTAGGGCGCGACGGTGTCCGCTCCTGTCCCACGACATCGACCTGCCAGGTATTGCGATAGACCTCACTTTCCTCTTCGCCGATCACGTTTCCCGTCGCGTCGAGAACCGGGACCTTCACTGTCACGAGACGCCGGCCAAGGTTTTCGAGCATGACCTGCTGTCCGGCGAGCACGCCGGAGTCCGCCACGGCCCGTTCCAGATCCACACCCCAGACAACATGGTCCGCACCACCAGTATCGCGATAGACGACGTAATACGAATCGCTGCGCGCAGGATTGTGCTGATATGGCGCACCGCCATGCTCGACCAGTTCGCCCATATAGCGCTGCCGCTCCTGTCCCTCGGACTCGGCAACGCGCGGCCCCGTTTCGGAGGCTGGAGCGGTTCGGGGCGGCTCCGCCGGCGCGGGCGGAGCCAGCGCACGAGCCTCTGGCTGCCGGGGAGCATCGCGCCTCGCCGGTTGCGCCGCCTGTGATTCGGTGGGGCCAGGCGCCACCTCGGGCGCTTCTGGTCGATTCGCAGGATCCTGCGCGGCCGCGGTCGTTTCCATCACGTCGATGCGGTTCGTCATCCGGTCACGGCGGCCTTCGGCCAGACGGGCGAAGTCGACTGCCTTCGGCTCGTATCCGCTCACCTCGATGCCGAGCAGCGTTGCCTGTACCCACACCTCTCGCCGGAACTGCTCGTGACCCGACACCCGGATCCGCCCCCAGGCCTTCGCACGGGCCATGTCGACCATCGACTCGACGACATCGGGCCGGTTGTGCTCTGTGACCAGATACCGGCCGATGTCCTCGAACGCGAGCTGATGCGGCGCATCCTTCAGGAAATACTGGTTGCCCGCCCGCAGGTAGCGCTTGCGCACCGTCTCCGGCGGACTGCCCAGCGGTGCCCAGCGCGTTGCGGATGCGTCGTCGGTGCCACGGGACGCCGCCTGAGACGCCGGTTGCCGTACAGTGGCCTGCGACGGGGCGTCCGCCTGGATGGCCTGATCGCGCAGCCGCGCCCGCGCTGCATCGAACTCGCGGCGCCGGCGCGCGGCCAGTGCGTCGGCCTCGGTCTGATCGAAACGCCTCGCGCCCGCGGCCCCGCCCTGCGGATCCGGGATGGGTGGCGGGTCCGGCTCGATCACGTTGATGACAGGTTCGTCGGCATGCGGGCCGGAAGAAGTTGCGGTTTCATCCATCATGGATCTCCCTCTGATCACTGCACTGGCGGGCAGAGCGTCGCACGCTCAGCGTTGCTGCCCCTGTCCCTGCTCCTGCTCGCGGCCGGTGCGCTCTTTCGACTGCGCGAGTGCCGCAGCCCGTGCTTCCCTCACCCGGGTCCACGACGTGGCCTGCAGCTGGTCAAGAGTTGCGTCGAGGTCGTTTCCGAAACCCACCTCGCGGGCAGACTTCTTCAGCGATGCCACCGTGCGCTCGAGCTGGTCGCGCGCACGGTCCCACGGATACACTTTCGCCCGTGCGCCGTCGTAGCCGACCTGCACCTCCGCCCCATTGAGGCGCTGGTTCTCGTCCATCCACCGCAGCCGGTCCGAGACGAACTCCATGTCCGACTTCTCATGGAACACAACGCTACGCGTGGACACCTCCTGGATCAGATAGTGCTCCGTGTTGAACACCTCACCGCGGTACGGGCCACCGTTCTCGCGGGGCGTCGCCATACGGATCTGCGCGCCGAAGCGGTGCTGCGCGAGTGCCCTGATCTCGCCTGGTACCTCGTCCAGTCCGTACAGTGGTTCGCCCACCTGCCGGCGCGCCGACGCGTCCACGCCGCGCTCCGGTGCGGGAGCTGGCTTCGACGCATCCACTTCCCGCCGGTCCGGGTCCGGCGGCTGCGACTGTGCCTGGGCAGTTGCCGGCTCTGGTGCCGATGCCGTGCTCTCCTGCCGCGTCGGTTCCAGCGCATCCTGATGGCCGGCCCGACGACGCGAAGTACGGTGCCGACCGGAAACCTCTCCATCTCCCACGAGTTTCTCTTTCACATTGCCCATTGCATGGTCCTCCTTCAGTGCATGATCTTCCTTCAGTGCGCCGTCCGATCCCTGTGCAACCACGGCCTGTCCGTCGGCTACATCCCGTTGCGGTGCTCCGTACAGCGACTCCCGTAAAATCTCACCAACGACACCGGGCCCGGAGAGCACCGCCATGTCGTCGAAATCAGTCGGCACCTCGCCGGCAATCCGTGCCTGCGACGCGAAGCGTGGCTCGGCCAGCAGCGATGACGTGCCGAGCGCGGCCTGCTTCGCATGCTCATACCCGGCACCGAGATCGGCGAGCACCAGCATCTCCGCTTCCGGGTACCGGCCGCGCCACATCGCCGCCACCGGCCTCAGGTTGCCGCTCGACAGTGCGGCGACGCTGAACCAGCCGGTCGACTGCCATGCTGCCAGCGCCGTTGCCACGCCTTCGGCGATCAGGATGGGCGTCACGGCGCCATCACGGAACCGGTCTGGTTCCACCACCCAGTAGCCGCCCGACTTCGCGCCACCTGCGAGAGCCGACTTGCGCCCTTCGGCATCGATCAGTTCCAGCGTCGAGAGGGTGTCGCCGATGCGGACCGGCACGACCAGCACGCGGCCCGTGAGCAGCTCTTCGGCACTACGCGGCGCGTATCCGAGCAGCGCGTGCAACTCTTCGGCCTCCAGCTCGCGCAGCGTCGGAACTGCCCTCACCTGCTTGCGTCCGAGATACGGATGTCCGGGGCTCACCGGCCGCGCCCACTTCCAGATTGCCAGCGCCTCCCGCGCGACCGCAGCCTGTTGCGCGCGCACGCGAGCCTCGACCCTGCCGTCCTGCCCCGCCCCGTCCACGGATTGACGGGGCGGCGACACGCGCAGCCGCTCCGCAGGATCCATCGCTGCGCGCGAGCCCCTGACATCGAAACCGTGCTGCTGTGCGAGCCAGAAGAGAGAGGCAAGCGTCTTGCCGCCTGACTCGCCAGCCGAGCGCCACGTCACCCGCGCCGCACGCTCGCTGTAGTTGTGGGCGGTTCGGCTCCACTCGTCCCAGATGTCGAAGCCCGCTTCGCCAAATCCCTGCTTGAGCGCGAACGCCATATCGACCCACGTCATGTAGTCCCCGGCAGGGATCATGGCGAGTGCCGCACGGGCGCGTTCTTCTTCGCTCAGATATTGGGCATTCATCGGCGTTCTCCGTGAAGCGGCACGACGTTCGAGCCGTCAGCCGTGCGCGATGCCGCTCGCCCACGTGGCGTACGCGGTGCGCCGGAGGCGCGCCTGGTCTTGCGCCCAGGCGCCCTTTCAGTGGGTCGCAACTCCGCGACGTCGAGATCGGTCGGCGACAGCCGCCGCGCCGCCATGGCAACGCGCGTAGCTGGCACACCCAGCAGCATGAAATGTCGCTCGACGTAGGCGGCCGCCTCTTCGTCACTCACGTCGTTGAGATCCCGCGGCAGGTCGCGCGGATCCCAGGCCTGCAGCACTTCCAGATACTCAGGGGGAATGTGCATCACACCGGCTTCGTCCACGTCGTCCGGTTGCACATCCCTCACCCGCCGCTCGACCTGGGTGATGAAACGCACGAGATCCATCGCTGGAATTGCTGGCGCAGCCACCAGGCGTGACGTGAAAACGGGATCACGCCAGTAGCAGATCCGCTCCGCCAGGATCGGCTTCGTGTTTTCGAGCAGGATGATTTCGCTGTCCCGCCCGAGCTCCTTGAGTTCCTGTGGCAGCAGCAGCGGCCGGCGCTGCTCGGAGAAACTCTCGCTCGACCCGCCGCGACCGCCGAAGATCGCGTTCGATCGGCTCACGCTGCGCGAGCGGTCTGTGAAGGTACCGAGCATCTCCGAGTATTCGTTCGCGTCCTTCTGCTCACGCGGCGCGTAGATGATCTGCATCGCGTGATTGGTGACGAACGTCCTGGCATCCGCCCGGCCATAGACCGACTCAAGCTGCGACACCGACTGCACGATCGAGAGCAGCCTCAGGTTGTATCCCGCCATATAGGAAACAGCGCGGGCGATGATGTGGATCTTGCCGACCGACGTGAGTTCGTCCATCAAAAGCAGGCACTGGTACTTCAGCTCCGGGTTGTCCTGCGGCAGTTCCTTCGTGTTCAGGTTGACAACCTGCGAGAACACGAGGTTCACCAGGAGCGCGGCCTCCGTCAGATGGTCCGGTGTAATGCCAATATAGACCGACATGCGGCGCTTCCGGACGTTACGTGGGTCGAAGTCGCTGGCACTCGTCGCGGCGTCGACAATCGGATTGGCCCAGATCGTGAGCGGCGCATTGAACGTCGCGAGGATGCTGGCGAGCACCTTGTCGTCGTTCGCGAGAAAGCGGTTGAGCGCGTCGGCGCACGCGCCACTGAGCAGCCGCCGGTTCTGCAACAGCGCCTGCTGCAGGTATGCCTTGACGGGCATGCCGTTTCCCGATGACTGCCGCAGTACCTCACCCATCGTCACCGGGTAGTCGGGCACATCGGTGTTGCCGGTGCGACGCACATCGCGCCACTCGCACAGCAGCAGCACGATACCGAGAAAGAGGTTGCGTGCCTGGTCCTTCCAGAAGTCGTCGTGACCGCCGACCGGATACAGCGCGTAGCCAATCGCCAGGATGTCGCCAACGCGGAATACGCTGTCCGGGATCGCCGACAGCGGGTTATACCGGTGCGTACGGCCGTCCTCCGCAAACGGGTTGAACAGGTACACATCGTGCCCGTGCGCACGTCGGAATCCCGCAGTGAGATTGAAGTTCTCCTGCTTGATATCGAGCACAATCACCGAATCCGGGTAGCTGAGCAGATTGGGCACCACGATGCCCACACCCTTGCCCGAACGGGCCGGCGCTGCGAGCAGCACGAACTGCTGCCCGGTGAACCGCAGATAGCGGCCACGCCAGATGCCCACGACCAGCGGCGGGTCGCTGTACGCGCCTGAAGTCGCCCTCGTGTTCATAGCAGTCCTGCCCGGCGGATGTCCGCCTCGTTTGCGAACCGCGCGCTGCCGTAGAGGCGCCGGCGCCTGGACTGTTCCAGAAGCGTGTAAACGCCGAGCGCGGGCGCGCCGAACGCCAGCAGCAGGCCGAACAGCGCGGCCCCGGCGAGCCGCCGCCCCTGCTTCGGCAGGTGTCCGTCGTACCAGGCCATCGCCGCATCCGGCCACGCATGAAACCCGGCATGAAGCGGGTTGACGTGCTGACTCGCGACGAAGAAAAACGAAGCCAGCCAGAGGGCAAGCGTCAGCCCGGCCGCCGCAGCGGCCATGACCGCAAGCGTGACCAGCACAAGCATCACGTGGTAGCCGATCGCCTTGCTGGTCGACCGTCCCGTTGCAGTTCCCTTTCCGATGTCCATGGCCTGTTACCCCTTCACCGGAAATCCGCGTGATAGTCCGTCTGATGGCGGCGCAGCGGATCGAACCAGACCTCCGTCATCGACCAGCGTCGGCCGGTCTGAGCGCCAGATTCATCGAAGAGTGCGGTGGCCTCCATGTGCGCCACCACGTCGATCGTCATGAAGAGCAGCCGACGCAGTGCGACGTCGTCCCATGTGGCGGCTTCGGGATGTTCCTTCGCCATCAGCGAGAACCGCTCGATGGCGACCGATGCGCTGGACGCGTGATAGCTCGTGATCGAACCGGAGTGCCCGGTCGTCAGCAGCTTCAGGAAGTCGTACGCTTCGCTGCCTCGCAGTTCGGCGAGCAGCACTCGATCAGGGCGCATGCGCATCGAGCTTGCGATCAGATCCGCAGGTGTCACCCGTGCGTGGCCGTGGCCACCCTTGCTGTAAATCAGGTGGACGCAGTTCTCGATGTGATGGATAAAGAGCTCGCGCACATCCTCGATCGTCACGATCCGTTCAGTAGCCGGGATGGACCGGCACAGCGTCTTCATGAAGCTCGTCTTGCCCGAGCCCGTACTGCCCGCGATCACAAGGTTCAGCCGGCCGCGCACCGCCCGCTCGAAGAACGCAGGGAACTCGCGCGCTTCGAGGCACCTGGCGAGATCACGATCCAGTTGACGCAGTGCCGGCATTGCCTCATCGAGTCCAGCCGGGCGGTGCCACGTGGTCTGCGCGAACAGGCCCTCGTTGCAGTAGGCGTCGAGTGTCTTCTCGCGCGACGACGGACGGCGGATCGTCACCGATACGGTACGCGGCGGCACCACCGGCGGGATCACGATCTGGACGCGCGCATCACCGGGCAGCAGCGCGGAGAGCACCGGATGCAGCGCCGAGACCTCCTGGTTCGTGAGGGTGGCGATCGCCACCGCGAATGACATCAGGCGCTCGAAGTCGAGGTCCGCACAGTCGTGTGCCTGCCATCCGAGATGGGTTTCGGTCAGCACGCGCTGCGGCCGGTTGATCACCAGCTCCGTGAGCGCCGGGTCTGCGAGCAGCCCCGCGAGTGGGCGCATCAGCTCGCGCACCGAAGCATCCTCTGCCAGCCTCGGCAGCAGGCCGTCGGCCGGTACCGGCGCTTCGCTCAGGATATGGGCCGACGCGTTCATCGCGTACCCCCTGGCTCCAGCGCGTAGACCGGACTGAAGTCCAGATCCCGGGCAACGATAATCGCGAACTCGGCCCCCTGGTTCTGTGTCAGTGTGGGCGGAATGTTGATCGTGCTGTCAAGCACGCGCGAGGCCATGTCATTGCCCTGCTGCTGCGTGTTCTCGAATACGACCGAGCCGTTGCTGTTGCCGCCACGCGTCGCGAGATACCCGATCGCATCCTGCGTCATGCCAAGCAGCATGGCCGCGCCGATACGCTCGCCCCAGTGATTGTTCACGTAGCCGCTCACGCCGATGCGCCCCAGCGCGTCCGCCGCGGGAGAATCGATCTCGACGGTCACACCTTCGGGGGTCTTGATGCGTGCCGACAGGATGAATACCCGCTTCTGTCCGGGCGCCAGGTTCGAGCGGTACTCGCTGTTAATCTGCGAGCCGCGCTCGATCAGCACGACACGGCCGTCATCCGAATAGACGTTCTTCGTCACCGTGCAGGTCGAGATACCCGCCTGGGTCGAATCAAATGCCGTATCGCCTGCACAGTCGATCTTGGCGCCTTCCGCGAGGATCAGGCTGCGATTGCCGAGAAAGCCCGCGCGCACTTTGGACGTCACCGTCGGCGTCAATGCCTGGGCCAAAGGACCGCTTCCCTGAGACTGGCTGCCGGATACGACAGTCGCTCCCGGCGAAACGCCTGGCGCAGATGCCGTCGGGCCTGCCCCTTCGTCGGCAGGGCCATTGCCTGCGCCCGTACCTCCGGTGGCGAGTAGCGGTGCGTCGTAGTAGCTGCGAGCTGGTGCAGTGTGTACGGGTGCCTGCCGCGTCGATACCGCAGCGGGAGCCGACGCAACGGCGGCTGCTCCCGCCGGGCTGGTTGCGGCGGCAGCAGCCGATGCCGGTGGGTTCCCGTCGCCGAACACCCGTCCCTGGGACGGCTGACCCTGTACGGCATCCCGTCTGGCCTTCTCCGCCGCATCGTGCCGCACAAGAAACCCGTGGATCGTCCAGGCCGCTCCACCGATCACGAGAGCCACGATGACCAGCGGCGCAAGCCACCAGGCACGGGCTCGGCCACCCTGCTGCCCCAGTTCCGGCATGCCGCGATCGATCGGCTGGTTCGCAAGGTCACCGTTTATGGTATCGGTGACCTTCGCCGGGTCAGTATCAGGCGCAATAACATTGCGC
Organism: Paraburkholderia fungorum; assembly: GCF_902833645.1. GTDB lineage: Bacteria > Pseudomonadota > Gammaproteobacteria > Burkholderiales > Burkholderiaceae > Paraburkholderia > Paraburkholderia fungorum. The sequence goes on along the minus strand of NZ_CADFGE010000017.1, from coordinate 221,111 downwards.
GACGTTTCTTCATTCATGACCGTCGCTCCGCAAGACACGCTTCACACCGCTGACCGTCGTACCATCCGCCGGTGGCACGCCGTCCACATCGAACGCGTCGTTCCACAGACCGACTACCTCGTCACCGAGGCGCAGGACGAAGCGCCGGGCCACCTCGTGCACGACGATCACGTCGTCTTCCATGTGCCGGTCAACCACGCTTTCGCTGCTGTCATCGGCGACGCGGAAGATCGCCGGAATGCGGCGGTTGTTCGGAATGCGGATGTAGGTGAAGCGCCCGTCATCCCATGCCGCCGTCGGCGCGATATCCTCCGAGTGCGGCATCACCTGCATCGAGTAAGCCGTGTTGCGCACCGCCGGCGCCTGGTCGAGACGCTGGCGCACGAGGGCGGCGTCGTCTGCGGCCTTTGTCTTCACCGCCTGTGTGTCCGGATAGACGAACGTGATGCGGTACATCTCGTCGTCGTTGCCGAAACGGGCCTTCAGCGGCAGTGCGACCAGGTCGAAGCTGTAGCTGTGCCGGTCCGTCCGGATTTCGAGGTTCGTGTCGTGCGCAGCACGCTGCGGCTTGAGGTAGACGTCGTGGTCGCCGCGGTTTGCGACCACCTGCCATCCGTCCCGGTCGCCCGGGGCTACGACGAGGATGTGCTCGGACGGATCCAGCGCAATGTGCGTGGCGAAGCCGCGTTGCGCGATGACCCGCACCACCTCGTCCTGCCGGTACACGACCTGCCGTACGCGCGAGTCACCCGACCAGCCAGGCACGTCGTAGGCAAAGGCGCCGGCGCATCCCCCTGCCAGCCCGGTCACCAGCGCGGCGGCCCTCACCAGTGTGTTCAGTCTCATGGCGCACCTCCCGCAGCAGGTGACAATGTCGGCGACGCCGCCGCAGGGGTGTATTCGGGATCGCGGCTATACGCCGTCACCCTGAAGCCGAAGGGATTCTCGATGGCCGTGCGCTCCCGCGTGAAGACGGACGGCCGGTATGTGAAAGCGAGCGTGATGACGAAGCGCTGCGGCGGCTCCGCGTTATCGATGCCGTTCTTCCAGGTCGTGCGTTCGATATGCACGACAGCACGGCCGGGTTCGTCCGGCACGAGCGTCGTCGAGAGGATGCGGATGCGCCGCTGCGTGTTCGCCCCGAGCTGCCGGTCCAGCGCGTCGGGGCCGCTGTAGATCGACCGGTAGTTGCGCGCGACCCGGTCGTCGCTCATGTCGAGCACGCGGTCGTAGTCCATCTGCAGCAGGCCCCAGTCGTAGCGCTCGCGCGAGCGCACGTAGACTTCCACCCAGTGCTTGTCCTCGATGTCCCGCATGTGCATCTGCTTCGCGTCGAGCACGTCGATCATCTGTGCTTCACCGGTCAGACGGTCGACCTCGATCGGCAGCGGCACCACCCGGTAGAACGGGACCATCACGGCCAGTGCGACAGCACACAGGATCGCGACCACAACGGAGCCCATGGCCACGTGCCACGCACGACGCTCCGAGCGCTCCTGCAGGTGCGTGACCGACACCTCGAAATCGAGTGCGCGGCGATAGTCATGTGATTCACGGGAGTCACGCTCACTGCTCATGACCGCCTCCATCGGACGGGGGAACCGGTGCTACGCGGTTCACTGGAAAACGGTGCAAGCCGTCTGGTAGGACAGGTTTGGGCGGGCTTCCCGAGCAGCCATTAATCAGTAAAACTAATTGAATGGTAATGATGGCCACAACAGAACGGATCATGTCAGCCTCCCCAGTTTCCGAACTCAGTTACCAAAGGCCGCAGGCACCATCTGGTCCTGCAGCCGTGCGGTATTGCCGGCGCGCTTGAGCACAAGCTCCTGCTGCTGCTCGGCAATCAGCCGGTCCTCGGAATCTGCGAGCATCCTGAAAAGCTGCAGCTTCGTCATTTCATTGCCAACCGCCGTGCTCTCAATCTGGATGCGCGCCTGCAGTTCCCCGATGCCTTTCTGGTCCTGGGTCACATCGATCTGCTGCATCAGGCCCTGGATCTGGTCGAGTTCCTGGAGCTCCGTCTGATACGCCTGCGTGCCGAAGGCCTTGTCCTGAAACGGCTTGTTCAGCGCGCGCTGGCAGACCTGCAGGTCAATGCCGCGCTGGTCCTCGCAGTTGTAAATTTCGCTCGCCGAGCGCAGCGTCTGCGCGGTGCCCGTCAGACCCGCATATCCACCGTTCTGGATCGCCGTGTAGACTGACTGCCAGTTCGACGGCAGCGAGTTCGACAGGACCGGATTGCTCATCAGTGCGCCGAAGCCGCGCGTACCGCTGAGGGACTGGTACAGCTGGAGTTCCTGCTGCACTTCCTGTTTCAGTTGCCCGACCGTCGCAATGGCCTGAACTACGTTTTGCGCGTCGTAGACCGGAATGCCCTGCGCACGGGCCAGCGGCATCGTTGCGACGGTCAGCACTGCCGCTGCAACGGGGACAAGACCGGTTTGCATCAGTAACCTGATCATGATGGTGACCCTCCTGAGTTGTCCTGGTCGCCGAGGTGCTCGCGGGCGACACGCTGGTAGGCGGGTATCGAGCGATCTCTCGCGCCGCCGTCCGAAATCTTTCCGCCGGGCCGACTCGGACCGTGCCCAAGACTCACGAGCGAGCCCAGGCCCCGAACCGCACCGCGTGACGCAAATCCGGCGACGAAGGCACCAAACCCGGACAGCGTGGCACCGCCAGCGAGCCCCGAGGCGACAGCCGGCAACTGCCAGCCGATGGTTGCCAGCAGCAGGGACGTGATAAACAGACCGAATGCAGCCCCCCACGGCGCAATGGCGGTCAGTACAGCCTGGCCCGCTGCTGATAGCGCCGAAGCGTTCGCGTCTGGCGATGAAGTGGTGACGTTGAACGGCACGAGGTCGGCTGAGAACGCCGTGAGTGCCATGCCAAGAAATGCTGCGATGAGGATCTGCAGCAGCGCATAGTTGGCAATCTTCGCGGTCCACGCCTCGAAGAATCGGGCGGTTGGGCCGAATGCGCCACAGGCAATGAACAGAGGTCCAAGACCGAGCACCAGATCCAGCAGCATCCTCGCCATCGTGACCTCGAAGGCCAGGACCATCAGGAAAATGGCTCCCCCCAGCCCTACGAGGAACCCGCCGACCAGATCACCGATGCCGGCAACAAAGCCACTGATACTCAGGCCTTCGTGCGTCGCCTTGTCGAAGTAGGCATCCATCACGATGTCGATCTGCCGGTCGTAGCAGTCAAGGGTCTGGTAAATGGCGGATGCACTCGTGCCTGTCACGCTGGTGCCACTCACCGTTCCGCAGCCCGCGTTGCCTGCACCGGCATTGGCCGCCGCCGTCTGGATCGTCTGGGCGAGGCCCGTCGTTGCGCCTTCGACTACCGTGACGACCTGGGACTGGTAAATACCCGCGCCGAGCGCAAAGGCAAGCATGATGGCCATCTTCAGGCCACGCCACGCGAATGCAGGTACCGACTCATGGGCCTCGCCGCGTACTACGGCGAACCCGTACGTGAGGATCCAGATCGACAGGGCCGTCGTGACAACAGGTACCAGCGCGCTGGACAGGGCTGAGGACACGCTCGTGACATACGTTGACATGCCGTTCTCGAGCGTGCCGCCGACTGCAGCGAAAAGGCCGCTCATCGTGCTGCCCTCCTCGACACACGCGGGGTCGGTGCATTCAGGGCGCCCCCGGTCGCACGACGCTTCGCCAGCCGCTCATGAAACACGGGGAGCCACACACCGGGATCGTCGCCCACCTCGGCACGGATCCCGTCGAGCAGTTCGACGTTGTCCGTCGTCCCCGACAGGACGTCGAGCACGTCGCCGAGCCCGGCGAGATCCAGCCTGCCGATGGCCGCACGGTGGCCCTGCTTCACAAGGAACAGGCGGCTGTTCTCGCCGAGTGAGCGGACGATGTTGAATTCGGCCTCGGTCAGCTTGAAACCATGCACGTAGTCGTCGTAATCGGCGCGCGGATTCGGCAGGAAGAAGAACGTCGCGGTCTGCTCGACCAGCGCCCGCGCGATGTCGCTACGCAGCACATCGGCCGGGGACTGCGTATCGAAAATACCCAGACCATTCTGCTTGCGGATCGTCTTCTGCTTGTCCTTTGCGAAATCCGTGAAGACCGGATCGCCCAGGCGCTTCCAGAATTCGGTCATCACATAGACAAGGCGGCGCCCGTCGATCAGGCTTTCGGTCAGCTGCAGCAGGTACATCGTGACCGGTGTCGACACCTCCGGGTCGTCGAGTAGCTCCGTATCGTCGAAGCCGAATAGCTGGTTGTGGCTGAAATCCAGCAGGTCCGACGGGTTGTCCAGTACCCACCCGAGCCGCCCGCCCGCGCACCACTTCGTGAGGCGTGCATGCAGGCTGTTTTCGCCCACGGCCGGGAGCAGTTGCCGGACCATCGACAGGCGCCGCAGCGGGCGCTCCATGCGGGAGACTTCTCGGACCGCCCGTGATATGTCGAGTTCGTCCTTCGCCGACAGCAGCGTGCCTGTGTCGACCAGACGGCGCACCAGCCGCTCCCAGAAGTCCAGCACCGCCTCGTCCGGATCGAGCTGAAACGGATTGAGTCCCGTCGGGACACCCCGTCGAAACACCGTGTAACGACCTCCCATCGCCCGGATCGCGATCTCGGTGCCCCGGTCCTTGTCGTAGACGACGCCGGTGAGGCCATACTTCATCGCCATCGCCAGCAGGAACAGTTCCAGAACCGTCTTGCCGGCACCGGCCTGCCCGATGATCTGCGTGTTGGCGAGTGCCTTCTCGTCAGCAGACTCCTTCTTTTCCGGCGTCGCATGGAAGTTCAGGTACAGGGGCTGGCCACTCGGCGTCTTCACGATCGTGATCGCCTCGCCCCACGGATTGCCGTCGCGCTTGCCGGTCGCGAAGTTGTGCAGGCTCGCGAGCCCGCAGAAGTTGCGCGAGGTGAGCTTTGCCTCCCGGGGCCGGTAGCGCCAGTTACCAGGCAACTGCGCGAACCAGGCTGCGTCCGCTACCAGATCGACCCGCGCCGTCTGGAAGCCCACGTCCGCAAGCTGCGTGCGCGCCTTCGCTACGTGCCGCGCGACTTCGTCCGGGCGGTCACCGAGCACGGCGAGCGAATAATGATACTCACCGAGGACGAAATCACCATTGATCAGATCGTCCAGCGCCTGGTCCATTGCCTGAACCTGCGAGACTGCCACGTCCTCGCCTGCAATCATCTGGTTGCGCTGACGTTCGAGTGCCTCTTTCGCTGTGGGACGGTCGAGGATCGTGAAGCTCTGCGTCTCGATGTACTCGAAGTCACCGTAGAGCAGACCATCAAGCATCCCGGGCTCGGTTTCTTCCGGGTAGTCCTTCAGGTCCAGCAGCGCCGCATAACGCGTTGCCCCCGGCATCCGAATCTCAACCTTCTCGGTGTGGAAGAAAAGCCGCGACGTCGGCAATGCCTCGGCAATGCGGCCAGATGGCACCGGCACGGGCTCCCATGCGGCGTTAATGAGATAGCCCAGGAACTCCAGCGCCGCGGAGAACCGGACAGGACGCCGCGTGTAGCGGACCTGCTTCCTGTAGACGCCAAGCGCCGCCGGATCCCACGGCTTAAGGCCGGATTCGACCTGCGCGGCAAGCTCCGCCATCACCTTCAGGGCCTCATGCTGGTCCCGCCGGATATCATCGGAGGTACGCCGCGCCGCCTGGCTGAAAAGACGTCCCAGGCGCGTGCGGCGCGGCCGGTATACGAGCGTCAGGAAGAGTTCGTTGGCCATCATCCGGTAGCCGGCAAAGCTCGCGTAGTAGCGCGTCGCGAGTTCCTGGCAGAACCGGTTGCCGTACGGCGTGGCGAAGTGGTCGGTCACGCGCCGGCGGATCCTGTGCGACCACAGCCCGACGTGCCCGCCTGGCAGGCTGCGCACGAGCTGGTTGAATCCTTCGTGACGCACGAGGATGTCGCCCGGATCAGCAGCCTCGAAGGCAATGCCGGCGATCTTCCAGACACGCAGATAGTCCCCTTCGCGCGTGCGGATCACGTAATCATTCACGTGCGACGAAAACGGCACGAAGTCCGCGAGCACCACCTCACGTTCGGCCACGTCGATGAATTGCGGCTGCGCGCTCATGTCAGCCCCTCCTCTTGACGCGAACCGGCACGTAGGCGTGCGCGCCCCAGAAACGACGGTTGCGCTGGCGGATTGCCATGCGAGCGCACAGGGCACACTGCGCCAGACGCTGGTCGTCATGGCGCGTGATCGAGCGCATCGTCACGAAGACGGGGATGAGGAGCAGCACGATGCCGACACCCACCGGCGGACTCGCAAGCAGCGCCCAGATCGCGGGGATCAGGATGCCGCCGCCGACCATGAGGAACGGCACGAGCGGCACACCCCAGAGCATCGCGGGTCGCGTGCAGCCCTTGAAAACTGGATCCCTGAGTGGATTCACGCGCGGATTCATGTGCGCCTCCGCATCAGCTCGTCGGAATCAGCATCGCCGCGATCACCGTGGCGCAGCCCACGAACAGGCCGCCGATGAACACGTTGGCAATGTCGCCAAAGCGCGCGTGCTGGAACATCATCTTGAAGCCCGCCCAGATGATCGAGATCGAGCACACCACCGCGCCCACGCTAAGGAGCGTGGTCTGGATCGTCGTGAGCAACGTGTTGACCTGCGAGAGCTGCGCGTAGGCCGGTGTCACCGTCAGCATCACCATGGGCACAATCGCGAGGCTGCGCCAGGCATGTCGCGCCGATCCACGTGTCCGAAACTGCGGTGAAATCCGTCTGTATTTGATATGTAGTCCTGATTTCATGGATTGCTCCTGTCACACACGTTGTCCCTGCTTTCTCAGAACACCACAGCGCTTTCCTGTGTCATGTCGTCTGCCTGTCCGGCCTTCTGGTCCGTCCTACCGCCCGTGGGGGACCCGAGGCCAGCGCGACCACGGGACGGGTCAGATCGCGCCGCCTCCGGTCGGGAGGGAATGACGGGAATGGGCGAAACATCGGTGGCAATCGCCGGAACCACCGGATCGGGCCGTGCAGCCTGAGCGACGACCCGCTGCACATAGCCCGTACGGAACCCGCTGGAAAAGTCGCCGCTCGCGTAGCACGAGAGCCCCGCGCGCAACGCGTCTTGCGCCTGGGCGTGGGTCCGTGCATTTGCCCGCGTTTGTGCCTGTTTCGCGCGCTCGAAGCACTCCAGGAGGATCGCTGCGCCGGCGGCGAGATTCCGGCATGGATCGAAGACCGTCTCCGGGGTCAGGCCGAAACGGATCCAGTTCGACCGGTTCACCTGTGCGAGACCCGCGCTGTAATTCCACCCGGCGGCATCCAGCGCGCGTGCTGTCGCTACGGCTTCACCAAGGTTCACTGGTTGCCGCTCGAGACGGCCATGCACCACCCCGATCGCGTACGGGTTGAAGCCTGACTCGACCGGCACGACTGCGGCCATCGTGGCGGGCGCCACGGCAGGCGCGCACTGCTGAGCCAGGACTAGGAATGCGGCGAGCGGAATCATTCGCCACCACCCTGACCGCCCGAGCTTTCGTACTCGCGCTCCAGAAAGAGGCGGGCCGACTGTGTCGGGTCGTACGGGATCGCCGTACCACCAGCCCCGTAGAACTCCGTGATCGTACGGTCTGCACCTCTCGCGTCCCACCACACACGTGTGTACAGCGAGCCGTCGATCTCGACGCTGATTGCACCGCGCGCATTGCACAACAGCTCACTCTGCTCGGAGCCGCCCCGGTACAGCAGGTCCTCGCGGCAGTACCCCGCACTGGCAAACATGTTCACGGCCGAAGTCCCCTGCGAGCCACCCGCTCCGAAATCGCACGTCGGAAAAGGATCACCGTGCCGCAAAGCGGCCCACAGCTTCTCGATCGGCGGGACACACTCGCCGTACTGTTCAGGGCCGCCGGGACTGGAAAGGCACAGGATCACCTGGCAGCCCCAGTCGTCGGCATGGGCTGTGCCGGGCACCAGGATCGATGTGCCGAGGAATGCGGCAAAGACGACCGACCAGCGGCGCAGCGCCCGCAGCAGCCCTCGACCGGCGACGGCAATGTCCGTTGCGACGGCAGCGTTATGCATCGCACACCTCAGCGTGGTGGGCGGCAGGCGTGGCGACGTCCCGGATCGCATCGAGCCGGTGCGTGAGCGCATCGAGACACGCGGCCAGCGCCCGGCTGTTTTCAGGCACATCTCCATCCTGTGCTGGAGACTGGCCACGCGCCAGGGCGGGATGCTCGACACGCCAGACGGACGTCAGGTGCGGCAGATACACGTATCCGTGAGGAGATGCCGGGTCCGCGATCAACCACTCACGCAGCGTCGTCTCCATCACCCTCGCCCACGCCTCGTCCAGTGACGCAGGAGCGGCCACGACTGGCATAAGCCCGACAAAGTGCAGCGCCGGATTCAGTCGCGCCCGGACGTTCCGAACCCCGTACTTGCCGTTGATGACCTCCGAGGCGCAGCCGATGCATCCGGGCGACACGGCTACGGGGCTCACCACTGCGTCCACGAGAGCCTCGGCACAGACGGCACGCAGGTCAGGCAAGACGGGAGCGTCGATCAGACAGACATCGAACCACGGTGTCACCACGGACAGCAGCTGACGCAGGTTGGCGTAATAGCGCGTACGGGCGGGATCGTCGGGCGACTGCAGACCGTCGATGGCGTCGGCGTTGAGCACGTGTATGCGGCCACCCGATGAGGATCGGGGGCCCTCCTGCGGCGCGGGCGCCCGGTTGCCGGACACGATCGCGTCGGAGCGGCAGCGCGCGAGCAGGTGCGCGCAGCGCGGCGGCTCGGCCAGGTCCAGTACCAGCACCCGCCAGTGACACGTGCACTGCAGGTGGCGGGCGAGCAGACAGGTGAGGGTCGTCCTGCCCGAACTGCCCTTCGCCGAAATGATCAGAAGCGATTTCATGGTTCATCGTCCTCAGCCGCACCCGCTGTCGATGAACCTGCGAAGAAAAAAGGAACCCGCGGCGCCGAAGAGGCTGACCGCGGGCTTAACGGGGGATCATTGCATCAGCACCAGAAAACGGAAAAGCCTGCAGATGCAGGCTTTTTTGCGAATGCGTCACGGCACACCACGTCGTCGCACAGACATCGAAACTACGGGGCCGCTAACGCGTACTCGGTCGTGCGTGGCACGTTGACCGGATCAGATTGTTGGCTTCAATCTAGGCGAGTACGCGGCACAATGCAAGAGCCCTCGGGCGCTCCGCTACCGCTCCATTTACTCACGTGTTCCCAGGTGTTCCCACGTGTTCCCAAAAAAATTCAGATAGCGATGTTCAACTGCAAGCTGTCTGTAGCGGCCGCACTGCTCACGCACTGCGGAACAGCACCACATGAACTACAGCCGAACGAAGGCGCGAACTATTGTTCGTCCTCCCGGAGGGGATGGCCACAATCCCCGGCGAGGGCACGTGCCAGCGCTGCGCGTGCGGCCGCAAGTTCCAGGTCAAAGCATTGCGCCGGGCGCCGCGGAATACACAGCCGCCGGCAGACCACTTCCCGACGCGCATGCCAAAGATAGACCATGCGCAGCATGTCGCGATGTCGGAGATGGAGCGTGCGCCAGGCCTTCGTAATCCGCGCCGCATCGACCGGATCGAAGGCACCGCGCGATGCGTTACCCCAGTTCTCCAGCCGCCGGGCAAGTGGTGCCGAAGCGAGATCGCGACTCATGGCGCGCCCCCCACGTCGTCGTCGCGCTCTCGTGCAGGCGCCCGGTAACGCGCCGGACTCTCCAGAAACTGTTCAATGTCCCCCGCACGCCACCCCACCAGGCGGCCGCCCAGCGGTATGGCCGGGGGAAATGTTCCCGCCTGCATGCGGCGGTAAATCGTTGAGCGCGACAGCCCAGTTCTCTCTTCGACCTGCCGGCGGCGCAGGATCCTGTGCGCATCACTGTTCGCAATTGACATGGCCTTCCCCCAAGAAAAGATGCCGGCCTGGCGTTGCCGGTACATGGGGGCATTCAAGCAGCGGTCGAGTCCGACTTCCAAACCCGTCTTATCGACGGGAAGCTCCCGTCGGAACAGGCCGAACGACATACGGGCGAGGCGAAATACATCAGCTATTGACGACGGTGATCATCGCAATCAATCACACGAATGTGGAGCATAGAATGGTCAACACCAGACGTACGGTGGTAATCTCGGCAAGCGTAGTACCAGTCGCGTCAACCAGGAGAGACGGTCATGCGGTCTTCCGATGAATGGCGAAGGCATACCGTTGAAGATGGCGTCGTGCTCTGTCCGGGCTGCGACTCGTTGCACGTAACGATGGGGGCTTGTGCTGTCGGCGCGTACACCGTCTACTAGTGTTCCGTTCTGTTGTTAACTAATCTATGTTCACGTAGCATGCTGGTATCAACGGAACGGGAGATACCGGCATGCCCATGGGACGACCGAAGGCCGAACTGGTGTTGAGTGAAGATGAGCGTTCCCAACTGACTTCGATAGCGCGTTCGCGCTCGATTTCGGCGGCGCTGGTCACGCGTGCGCGCATCGTGCTGGCTGCCGCTGCCGGGGAGCCCAACAGCGCAATTGCCCAGCGTCTTCAGCTCACGCGTGCCACGGTGGGCAAGTGGCGTATCCGGTTCCTGGAGCATCGCATCAACGGGCTGTATGACGAAGTACGTCCCGGCAAGCCGCGCACGATTGACGATGAGCGGCTGGCTCAACTGATTCACAAGACCCTGCACACAAAGCCAGCGGATGGCTCCACGCACTGGAGCGTGCGCACGATCGCCGCCGAAACGGCTATCTCGCCGACGAGTGTGCACCGTTACTTCAAGCTGCTGGGTCTGCAACCGCATCGCAGCGAAAGCTTCAAGCTTTCGACCGATCAATTCTTCAGCGAGAAACTGCGCGACGTGGTCGGCCTGTACCTGAGCCCGCCCGAGAACGCATTGGTACTGTGCGTGGACGAGAAGAGCCAGTGTCAGGCGCTCGAACGCACGCAACCCATGCTGCCGATGGGCTTCGGCTACGTCGAAGGCGTCACGCACGACTACGTTCGCCACGGCACCACGACACTGTTCGCCGCCCTGAACGTACTCAATGGCGCAGTGCTCGCCACCTGCAAGCCGCGTCATCGGCATCAGGAATTCCTGTCGTTTCTGCGCGAAATCGACAAGGCCGTACCGGCTGAGCTCGACGTGCACTGCATCGTGGACAACTATGGCAGTCACAAGCATCCCAAGGTCAAGGCGTGGCTGGCAGCAAAGCCCCGCTGGCACATGCATTTCATTCCTACCTACAGTTCGTGGCTCAACCAGGTCGAACGCTTCTTTGCGCTGATCACCGACAAGGCCATCCGCAGGGGCTCGTTTGGCTCAGTCAAACAACTGATCACACGTATCGATCAGTTCGTTTCCCACTACAACGAAAACTGCAAACCATTCATGTGGACCGCTTCCGCTGACTCCATCCTCGCAAAGCTACAAAGACTTTGTACGCGGATCAGCGGAACGGAACACTAGGAATACGTGTGCGAAGACTACGGGCACGAATTTCAGGCAATGTTTAGCCTGATAGGGTACATGCCCGGAAGCCACATCGAGGACGACGACATCTGATGCATTGTTCCGCCAGCAGGCGAGTGAGCACACCGGCATGGAATCCGTCACACGGCTATATGAGGCCCTGCGTCGCAGACCCGCGGAGCCGTTGAAGCGAGTTCGTCCGAGGTAATTCAGGGGCGCCACGGAGGAAAATGCCAGCGACACACTTCACGCCCTGGTTTCGACGTGTTCGCTGCGCGGCATGCGCGCCAGAGATTTTTTGTCATGCTCCGACTGCTGTCACGGCACGAGGGCGAGGCGGTACGGCGCGCGCTACTGGAAACCGCGGCGTCATCTGCCCCGTTCTCGAGGACCACGATGTATCAACCCGCCGAATGTCGTCGCGGGCATACGATCTTGCGGCAATCCGACTCCTCCGACCATGCAAACCTGATGGACCGGCCCAGCTAGAACTTCATCCTGATGCCCGCACCCAGGCTGTTGCCTGACGACACACGGGTCATGGTGTCGTACCGACACGCGGCGTAAACGTCTGTGCGTTTCGAGAGCGGATAGTCATATCCGAGCACCACAGTCGACCAACGGATATCCGTGCCCTGGGCAGGCCGCCGGAGCGTTCCCGCCCAGGACACCAGTATGCTCCCCGTGCCAACCTGGGCGCTCGCCCCCACCTGAACGGTATCGTCGGTGAGGTCATCGTTGTTGGTCACCCTTTCGTACTGGAGATAGAGCTTCACTGCCTGCAGGCGATACGCCGCTCCGGCCAGCCACGCCGTCTGCTCCGTAGCGCCGTTCAGGAAAAGCGACCCAGTGTGAAGGCTCTGGACTGCGGCGGTCGCAGAGAACGGCCCCGCGAAGTAGAGCACGTTCGCACTGTAGTTCGCCTGCCCGGCGTGGCCCGCGATGCCCGCATTGCTGTACAGGACACTTCCTGTCAGACCGCCAACCTCGGGCGTCTGGTAGACAATCGAGTCGTCAATTGCCGTATCGCTTTGCACCGACGCAGCGCCCATCGCGGAACCCAGAAATGTGTGGACCACCATGGGGGAGAAGACGAACGAGTTGCCGAACGGGTTGAACAGCAGCGTGGAGACGAACAGCAGTGAATCATTACGCCCCAGCGTCAGTTGACCAAATTGCCCGCTCAAGCCAACAAACGCCCTGCGCCCAAAGAATGACTGCCCGTCGTACGCTCCTGACTGCCCACCGCTGATCCGGTAAAAGCTCTCAAGGGTAAAGATTGCCTTCAGGCCACCACCCAGATCCTCAGCGCCCGACATGCCCCAATACGATGTCGAGAGCCCTCCCGAGCCAACTTCCCACGCGTTGCCCGCCGCACCGGGCATCCGCACCACCCCGGCAAATGCATCGGCCAGCCCGTAGAGGGACACCGACGACTGGGCGTGTGCTGCCCCGACTGTGACCCATAACGACAGCGCTGCCAGCCCCTTACTCCATCTTCCCCGCACATCCCTGCCCATGTTTTTCTCCTTCATCGCTTGTGAGTGTTCGCTTGTTCGCCTGACGCGCGCCTGCCTGACGGCACGGTTTGCCGCCATGCGTCACCCCGGCCTGACGCGTGCGAGCGGCCTGCCCCGCTCGGCCAGCGCAATGGCAACCAGCAGTTCATCCGGTTCCGGCGAGTCGGGTATGCACAGCGACACCGTGTCGAAGTGGTCGAAGCTCCACATGTCTGTGACGCTGTGCAGGGGGATGTCGACGCAGGCTCCCGCAGGCCCGCGCTTCGTAACGGACGGCATGATCGAAGACGCGCCAGGCAGGCAGTCGCGCACCGCCTTGCCGAGTCGCGGATGGAGCAGCGCCGCTCCCCATTCGAGCGGCACGCCTGTGCCTGCGAGTGCCGCCTTCCCGTAACCCTGGATGTCTGTCCCCGCACAACCGAGCGCAAGTAACGCCCGTCCGGTGAGCATCCGGCCGAGATTAGCGCCCGTCGCATAGAGCGACTCAAGCTCGCAGGCAACATCCTGGTCGGTCGGCTTCAGCACCGCCGCGGCCACTACCTGACGGTGCGGTGGGGTCACCGGTGTGCCGAGTTCAGCGCGCCGCTCAACGAGATGAACCACGATCCGCGCGATCTGGATCGTCATGGCGCGATCTCCGTGTCGCCCGGAAGCTGCAATTCCGGTCCCGGTGCCGGGAAATCCCCTCTCGCCAGTTCGTACGCACGCGCTGCCCGCAGCACCAAGGCATCGCTGCCCCGACGCCCGATAATCTGCAGGCCCGTCGGCATGTCCCCTGCGAATCCGCACGGCACGGATATGGCAGGCACGCCAGCCTGGTTGCACCATGCCGTCAGAAGCGGTGCATTACGCAGATGGCCGGGCAAGCCGGGAACCGGAGGTGGTCCGCAATGAAACGTTGGCGTGAGCAGCAGGTCGTAACGCTCGAAGAACGTTTCCATCGATGCGCCGAGCGCGTGACGGGCAAGCAGTGCATCGACGAATGTCGCGGTGTCTATCCGTGCCCCTGCATCCGAAAGTGCCGTCAGGTCCGGATCAAGCAGCGTCCTGTCGGCTGCCTCCATATGCCGCACGCGCTGAGCGAAGAACACGGACCACTGGACCGAATGCATGCGGCCATTGCCGTAGTAGTCCGCGATCGGCGCAACGTGGGTCTGGATGACCGTCGCGCCGAGCGCCCCGAATGTGTCCACCGCCCTCTCGATACACTCCGCGATGTCCGGCGCCACCGATACACTGTCCGGGGCAGGACACCAGGCGATCCGCAGACCCGCGACGCCGTCGTCCAGTCCGGAGGAATAGCCGGACGAACTCCCCGCCCCCGGAGGCACGTCGTTGTTCGCGCAGGTCATCGCATCAAGCATCAACGCTGCGTCGCGCACGGTTCGCGCGATCGGGCCGAGGGTGGACAGTGCAGTCCACGACGCCGCACTGCCCGCCGGCACCAGCGCGAACGTAGGCTTGAACCCGACCACACCGCTCCAGCAGGCCGGAATCCGGATGGACCCGCCCCCATCGGTGGCAAGCGACAGCGGACCCATGCCCAGCGCAACCGCGACCGCCGATCCGCCGCTGCTACCTCCCGGCGAGAGCCGCGTATCCCACGGGTTGCGCGTCGCGCCCGTCAACGGACAGTCGGTGACGATCTTGTTGCCGAACTCGGAAGTCGTTGTCTTGCCAAACGGTATGGCGCCCGAGCGCCGCAGGCGCGCCACGGCCGGCGCATCGACGCTTTCGCGGTCCGGCGGCGCAGTCCATGACCCATGCCGTGTCGGAAGACCGGCTACGGCGACGAGATCCTTGACCGATACCGGCACGCCATCAAGCGGACCGCACGGCTCGCCGCGTATCCACCGGCGCTCGGCCTCGCCGGCGGCCGACATCGCCCCTTCCTCGTCGAGAGCGCAGAAGGCGTTGACCACCGGATCGAGCTTCGTGACCCGGTCCAGTACCGCGCACATGACCTCCACAGGCGAGAGGCTGCGCTGCCGGAAGCCGGCAACCAGCTGAGCCGCATTCAGCATGACAATTTCGCTCATTTTGTAGTCCTTATCTCTTGGTGCAAACGATTCCAAAGCGTGGCGAGGACACGTCTATCCTTCACAGACCGGCGTCACCGGGCCCGTGGATTCCAGGATCGAAAAGCTGTTATCGGCGAGCGCCTGGCCGATCCGTGTCTGGCAAAGCACGTGGCCCCCGTCATGGCTCACACCGGTTTTGCCACGCGGCAGCGCAATGGAGACGGCGGGCAGCGCAGCCCTCACGCGCGCGGCGTCGACACTTCCCGCCGACCGGACGGCCTCGGCGAAGAGACGAATGCCTGCATATGTGTTCTCGCCGTGCGGCAGTACAACGGCAAAGCCGCCGAGACGGGGATCGCGTGCACCGGCGTAACGGACCGCATAACGCGTGAGGAACGCCTGGTTTTCCGGGTTGTCGATGCTCATGAAGTACGACGACACGCCGATCGTTCCGGTCGATGCTCCTGTGGTTGCAATCGAGAGGGATTCGTGTGCGATGTCCGTCACCAGTTGCGGTTTCATCGCGAACGACCGGTACTGCTTCACGAACGTCACCGGGTCGTCTCCGATGCTGTGCCATACGATCTGCGGCCTCGCGCTCGCGACCTGTTGCAGTACGGCCCCGTAGTCGCGCGTGCCGAAGGGTAACCAGTAGACGTCGAGGAACTTGCCGCCGTGGCGCGCCACCGCCGCCTGCAACTGCGGGATCAGCACCTTCCGGTTGCTGCCGATGTCCGAGACGACTGCGCAGACGGACTGTCCACCACCGCGCATGAGCCACGCAATGAGTGGCTCGATCCGCTGGCTCGTGGCGAGGCCTGTCGTGAACAGTTGCGGGTCGCACCGCCCCTCGTCGAAGTTCGGATAGACGATGAGCTTTCTCGCTGCCCTTGCGGCCTGAAGGGCCGCCTCGCGCTCAGACGGCAGCACCATGCCCGTGATCATTGCCACGTCATCACGCATGAAAAGCTGCCGCGCCTTCTCCAGCGTAACGGCCGTCGACATCTGCGTGTCCTCGACGCTCAGTTGCAGAGGGCGGCCAAGCAGCCCACCCACCGCGTTGATCTCATCCACCGCCAGCGCGGCACAGTTACGGTTGGTCTGCCCCACGCGCGTCAGGGGACCGCTGAGTGGCGCGAGCAGGCCGATCTTCAACGGCTCGGCGCCACGCGCGAACGGAGAGACCGCCGATGTGGCGAGGGAAGCAGTTGCGCCAAGCACTACGGCTCGGGAAAATTCACGTCGGTTCATGCGTTTTCTCACTAGGTATCACTGGATTTCACTGGATGTTTTCAGGGCGGAAGTCCGGCGCGCCGTCAGTGGCCGGAGAGAGGTAGCGCGCGAGCGGGTGTTCTCCCGTTCCACTACGTCGCGGCTCAACGGCGCCGGCATGCACGAGGCGTCCGTTGCTGAGCACAATGCACCGGCGCGCGCTCTGGAGGACGAGGTCGAGGTTCTGTTCGACCAGGAGCACGGCCAGCTTCGAGCGGCGGCAGAGCTCGGGAATCACCTCGCCGATCCGCTCGACCAGGTTGGGCTGCACACCGTCGGAGGGCTCGTCCAGCAGGAGCAGCTTCGGACGGCCGCACAGCGCGCGCGAAATGGCGAGGACCTGCTGCTCGCCACCCGAGAGCGTGCCGCCCTGCTGCGAAAGGCGCGACTTCAGCACCGGAAAGTAATCAAATACCTCGTCGAGGATGTCGGCTCCGCCGGCGGCCTGCGTGCCCATCAGCAGGTTCTCCCGCACGGTCAGTATCGGGAAGATCCACCGCCCTTGCGGCACCAGACCGATCCCGCGCCGCGCGATCTCGTGCGTGCGCAGGCCCGTCACCGGCTGCCCGAGGAAAGCGACCTGCCCGCTCACGCGAGGCAGCAGCCCCATGACCGCCTTCACCAGCGTGGACTTGCCGGCGCCGTTGCAGCCGAGGACACCGACCACCTCGTTCGGCAGCACGTCCAGCGTGAGGTCGTGAACCACATCCACGTCGCCGTATCCGGCGCACAGGTTTTCAATGTGCAGCATGTGTCGCCCCCCGCCCCAGATAGATGCGGCGGATCTCCTCGTCGTCCGCGATCTCCGCATACGATCCCCGTCGAACCACCTCTCCCCGGTGCATCACCCACGTCTCACACTCAAGGGACTGCACGAAGCCCAGGTCGTGTTCGATGGCGAGTACCGCGCACCGCTCCCGTAGCCGGTGGATGAGGCGTACCAGCCGCTGCGCGTCCTTCGTGGACAGACCGGCTGCAGGTTCGTCGAGCAGCAGCAATGCGGGCTGGCACATGATGGCCATGCCGATCTCGAGCCACTGCCGCTCACCGTGCGGCAAATGCGAGGCGATTTCGCCCGCCTGCCCGGCCAGACCCACCTCCTCCAGTACCGCGTCGGGATCCGGCATTGGCGTCGACCGGTAAGCCGCGACGCCAAGGCCCGCTACCACCAGGTTGTCGCGCACCGTCATCGTGAGGAAGGTGTTGGTCCCCTGAAACTTGCGCACTACACCGCGTCGGCAGAACGCGTGCATCGGGCGGCCGGTCATCCGCTCGCCGTCGAGATACAGTTCGCCGGAACCGGGGGCAATTGCGCCTGAGAGCAGCCCGACAAGCGTGCTCTTGCCCGCGCCGTTCGGGCCAATCACGCACAGCAGATCGCGTGGCGCGATGTTGATGTCGACGCCCGCCACGGCGTTGATTCCCCCGAACGCGCGCGACAGGTTGGTGCCCTGCAGAAACTGGCCGTCCATTACCGTTCCTCCCGGGCGTGTCCCGCGCGGTGAACCGGCGGACTGCTCCATACCGCTCGAGCAGTCCGACGCGCAGCCTCCACCAATTCATGAAGTCGCAGTCCGTTGGGCATGAACAGCACGCAGGCGAGAAACAGACCGCCGAGGATCAGGGGCCAGCCGTCCGTGCTGTAGCTGGAGACGGTCTGCCTGAGCAGTGTCAGAACGACCGCGGCGACGACAGGTCCACCAATTCTTCCCCTGCCGCCGATAGCCACCCAGAGGATCACTTCGGTCGCAAGGAGCGGCGAGAACACGTCCGGTGCCACCACCCCCGAGCAGGCCGCCATCAGCGCGCCGGCGATTGCGGCGAGCGCCGCCGAGGCGACGAAGACGAGCAGCAGGTGAAACGACGTGTGATAGCCGCACGCCTTTGCGCGCCACTCGTTGGTCGCGATCGCATCGAGCACCTTGCCGTAGCGACTGCGGCAGGCGAGCCATATCAGGCCAGTCGCGGCAAGCAGTACAGCGACGACCGTGTACCAGGAAGCGCGAGGACTGCTCATGTCGAACGTGTGGCTGCCCACGCCAAATGACAGTCCCGGGATGCCAAGGATGCCCGTGTCGCCCCCGGTAATCGACTGCCAACTGACGGCGAGCTGCTGGGCGACGATCAGCACGGCCAGGCTGATGATGGCGAAGAAGTGGAGCCTTACCCCCGCAAAGAGCAGAAAATAGCCAATCACGGCGGCGACAGCCACAGCGCAGAAAACACCCGCCGCCAACCCGGTCACGGATGCCTGTCCGAACTGCACGGTCGTGATGGCAAACCCGTAAGCGCCGAGACCCAGGAACGTGGTGTGCCCGAGAGTGAGCACCCCGGCCCGTCCCCAGAGCAGGTCATAGCTCAATGCGAGGATCCCCATGACCAATGCATCGCGTACCGTCGACAGCAGCCAGGGACCGGCAAAAAAAGGCACGAGCGCCGCGGCGGCAACTGCCACGCTCCACATCAACAGCGGCGAGCCATCCCTGGGGGCCAGGACGGGCTGTGAGAACCAGAGCCGCAGACAGCCTGCATGTTTTCCAGACATACGCTTTATCCTTTTCCGAGAAGCTGATGGGCCGCGCTGAATCCTGGGATCAGCCCTTGCGGTCTGAACCGGATCACCACGATGGAGAGGACCAGCACCACCGCCGATGCGAGGGAGGGATCGACGCGATAGCTCAGTAACGTCTCGGCGGTACCGATGACTGCGCTGCCCAGGATGCTGCCCGCGATCGATCCGATACCGCCCAGCACGATCACGAAGAACGCCTTGGCGAGATAGGAGACGCCCAGATGCGACTCCACCGAAACCATGGGGGCGACGAGCACGCCAGCAAGCGAGGCGAGCGCCGCACCACCGCAGAAGGCAATGCGATTCAGGCGCCGGGTGTCGATGCCAGTAGCCTCGGCCATCGCCGGGTGCTGGATCACGGCCCGCAGCCGGGTACCAAAACGCGTACGGGCAAAAAGCAACCAGCACCCTGCCGTCACCATCAGCGCGACGCCGATCACGAAGATCCGGTAGGCCGGATAGCTTCCGCCCGGGACGGGGATGGCCCCGCTGAACGGGGCGTACACGAGCATCGGCTGGGTGCCGAAGACGAGTTCCAGTGCCTTCTGCAGGATCAGGCTGACCGCATAGGTTGCGAGGAGCGTGTCCAGTGGCCGGTCATAGAGCAGCCGGATGATGAAACGCTCGAGGCACCACCCGAGGGCGGCCCCGACAGCGGGCGCCACAAGCAAGGCAAGCCAGAAAGCCTCCTTCCCGCCAACCGCCTGGGCAACGGCTAACGCGTATGCGCCGATCGTGACCCACTCGGCATGTGCAAGGTTCACGATGTCCATCATGCCGAACACCACGGCCAGACCGAGCGCAATCATCGCGAGAACGCATGCGTAGCTCGCAACATTAAGTATTCCTATCATCATCTCCTCGCATACCAGGTGGAACCCGCCAGCAGCCATCTGCCGGTAGCCCGCCGAGGGAGAGAACACGAGCCAGTTGCCACCAACGCCGTCCCCGGCTCGCACTCTCACGTTTACACAAAATATTGTGAATTTTAGATCAACAAAACTCCGTTTACACAATTTATTGTGAATTTCTGGTCGTTCGCTCCCCGATACTCGATTCGCCCAGTTCAATCGAGTACGCATGACCAAGGAAACACTGATCAAGGCTGTTGGGAAGGAGATCCGCGCACGCCGCAAGCTGAAGAAGTGGACGCAGGCCGGTCTGGCATTACGCGCGGAAGTTCACCCAAACACAATCTCACTCATCGAGCGCGCAAAAACGATCGCGGGAATCGACGCATTGATCGACATTGCTGACGCGCTCGGTGTGTCGCTGTCGCAGTTGATCAAGGCAGCCGAAGACCGCGGCGGTGTCCGCTGACTATCTGCGGCAACCCGCACTCTTTTCCCATACCAGCCGCGGTAGCCTCTCCCTGATGATCGCTCATCGCAGGCGATCCGCGCTGCGCCAACGCTCACGACAAATTGCCGTCACGGCACACGGACACACTGTGACTGTCCAGCCGCATCCGGCCGGTCGCGCCCCTGATTTATTGCTATTAAATTAGCCCCGCAAAATGCGGGTGTCAACTCATGTTTTCAGCGTGTTTACCCCGAAACCAATAACTTGAACGGGACCTTGACATCGACCACAATCGGCAATATGGTGTATTTGTTATAATTAATAAGGAGAGGACATGCAGGGCGATCTCTGTGAACTCACTGCACAGGAACTGCAGGAGGTTTATCGCAACGGTAGCGTCTCGCCAGTCGACGTCATGTCCGCCGTGCTTCAACGGATCGAGAGGTTCGACCCCGCCGTGAATGCTTTCTGCCAGATGGCTCCAGACGCGCTCGACATGGCCCGCGCATCGGAAACACGATGGCAACGCAAACGCCCGCTTGGCCCTCTCGACGGAGTGCCAATCAGCGTCAAGGACAACGTCGCTGTCGCCGGACTTGCTACACGATATGGCTCGCGCGTCACGGACGAAACGCCATCACCCCACGACAGCCCGTGCGTCGCGAGGCTTCGCGAGTCTGGCGCCATCTGCTTTGCCAAGACCACCCTGCCTGATTTCGCCCACAAGATCGTCACCGATAGTCCGCTTACGGGAGTCACGCGCAATCCCTGGGATACGGACCGTACCCCAGGCGGCAGCAGCGGCGGAGCCGCCGCGGCGGTCGCGCTTGGCATGGCGCCCGTGGCGATCGGCACCGACGGCGGTGGATCGATCCGGATTCCAGCCGCGTTCACTGGTACGTTTGGTTTCAAGCCGAGCTTCGGACGCGTTCCGCATGCGCCACGCGGTCCGTTCGGGCTGTTGAGCCACGTTGGCCCCATGACACGCTGCGTGGGGGATGCCGCGCGCGTCCTGACCGTCATCAGCCGCCCTGATAGCCGCGACTGGTACGCCTTGCCGTTCGACGCCAGCGACTATGAACTTGGTCTTAAGTGCAAGCCAACACCAGGCGGTGTCCGCATAGCGTACAGTCCGTCCCTGGGCCTCGCTGTCACGCCCGAAACCGCCGTCCACGACGCGCTCATGCGTACAGTCGACACCTTCCGTGACCTTGGCGCCAGGGTTCAGCCGGAAGATCCGCCGGGTATCGCTCGCTGTAACGCGATCCACGCCACCATCTGGCCTGCCTGCTGTCGCCAGCTCACCGAAAGCATGGCTGACGGCGGTGCGGCGCTTGATCCGTCATTGCAGGCCTACTCTGAAGCAGGCGCGACAATATCGCGCCAGGCGTTGCTTGGCGCACTCATCGAGAGAGGGGAGCTCGGAGCCGCGGTCAACGTGTTCTTCGAGCGGTACGATCTTGTCATCTGCCCGGTGTATCCCCGAGTGGCCATGCCGCTTGCGGAACTCCCGGCCAGCGAGGAGCTGTTTCCCCACTTCACCGCGTGGTGCAACCAGCTCGGTCTTCCTGCGGCGAGCGTCTACACGGGCACCACTTCAGAAGGTCTACCGGTCGGGATACAGATTGTTGGCGGCCGTCACGCCGATGCATTTGTGCTCTGGGCAAGCCACATCCTGGAACTCGCGTTCGGACGGGCACCACTCGCGGACGTGGCACGCTCGCTTTCCGCTTCTATACCTAACCGCACAACACACTAAGGTTGGTCAACCAGCGGACACCGAGCGCAGTGTCAACGGTTCGGGCATCCGTCAGTTACCGCCCTTTCTGCCGACGTGCAGACCAAGGTCCGAATCCAGTACCAGCTTCTGGCGCAAGGCTGCGTGCACCTTGCGCAGTTGGGCCTCGGCTTCATCCATGTGCGCCGCCATAAGCTGCTCCACCGCACCGGCGTCGCGCTTCTTCGCGGCATCCAGAATCGCGCGGTGAGCAGCGACAGTCTGCCGCCCGAACGCTTGGTAATCCCGCTGGGTCACGTTGCCGGCCACGATCACGAGGCTGTGCAGCATCTGGTTGATGATCTGGCATACGCAGCGAAGAAAGGCGTTCGGATTTGCCGCAGCCAGCACGTCATGGAAGTGGATGTCCTCGTGGCGCTGGTCGAGCGCACGTTCATGACTCGGGGCAAATGGCTCGCACACATCCACACTGCGCTCGAGCGCCTCCAGATCTGTGTCCGTCAGATGCTCCACCGCTCCCGCCGCAAGCAGCGGCTCCAGCACGCGCCGCACCGCATAAATATCCTCGAGGCTGATGCTCTCGAAAAACAGGTAGTTCTGCAACGCCTGAAATGCCCGGGCGAGTGGCACTCGCGTAATCGTTGCACCACCCTCCGGTCCCGTACTCAGACGCACGAGTCCCTGCACCTCCAGTGCCTTGAGGGCATCGCGCATCGAACCGCGGCTGACGTTGAATATTTCCTGGAGGTCGGCCTCCTTGTTCAGCCGCACGCCCGGCCGCACCTTGCCATCGGTAATCCACGTCTTGATAAGTTCGGCAACCTGGTCCCCTCGCTTGGTCGTGCGGGGCCCTCGCTTGTCTCGCTTCAGCAACGGTTTTTTCTCTGTCGTCTGTTTTCGCGCTGCCATACGTCACACCTGTAGTTAGCCATCATCGTTTGGTCTGAATGTCATTATCGGTCATCCACTGCCGCGTGACCGCCACAACGTCCCCACGAACGCCCCCGATACAACAGCCTCCCAATGTTCGGAGGTGACGACTCCCCGCCCTGATGCCTACGCTCATTGCCAGACGACACGCAAACCTCATCCGTGGGTTCGCGTGAATATCGGTCCTGGGCGCAGATGCGCCCACCTGGGAGAAGGCGTCATGACGCGACACGAACCAACGTCGCAGCAGGCTCACACGATCGACGACATCGGCGCAGCGCTCGCCGATCGCGGGCTCGATCTCGACCTGCTTGCCAGGCGTATGCGCGCTGTCAGTCCCGAATCGGACGCAACCGGCGAGATCGTCGGTCCTCCCTGGCGTGCAGCTGACCTAAGCGCTCTGAACATGAACCTCGTGCCCACCCGGTACGGCGGCTGTCCGACACTGCAGTCCCTCGTCGCGCAGACAACTCTGATGGCCTACCTCGGGGAGGCCGACGCAAGCATCGCGCTGGCGCTGCCGGGCCCCGGGCTGGCCATGCCGCCTGTCGTTGCGCTCGCCTCGACGCAACAGCAGGCCGGGTTCTTCGAGCGGTTCCAGGCGGGCTCGCCGCGCTGGGGCGCTTTCGCCATCACCGAGCCGGACTGCGGTTCCGACGCGACTGCCATGCGCACGAGTGCACGAAAGACCGGCCGCGGCTGGGTCCTGAACGGCACAAAGTGCTTTATCACGAACGGCGCACGCGCAGACTGCGTGATCACGTTTGCAACGATCAACCGAGACATGGGTCGCTACGGGATCCGCGCATTCCTTGTGGATTGCAATACGCCAGGATTCACGGTGTCGCGCATCGAACGGATGGCAGGTCTGCGCGCGACCCAGCTCGCCGTGCTCTCCTACGCAGACTGCGAGCTCACCGATGATGCGCTGCTTGCCCGCGGCGACGAAAAGCCCCTCGATGACGCTTTCTCGGGTGCGCAGCGGTCCTGGGACTATTTCAGGCCACTGCTCTCCGCCGTCATGGTCGGTACCTGCCGGCGGGTGCGCGCGGACCTTGCGGCCTGGCTCGGTGCGGGCGGCACACCCGCAGACAGGCATCGCAGCGTGGCGAGCGTGGAAGCGTCCCTGCTCGACATCGACCGCCAGATTGCGGCCGCGTGGCTGCTCTGCCACTGCACGGCCTGGAAAGCAGATCGCGGCGTTGCAACGTCAATGGATTCATCCATGACCAAGGCGTTTGCCTCGCGCGTAGCCGCACGGGTGACGCGTGCTGCCATCGACCTCGCCGGTATCGACGGCATCGCCGCCTGTCCGTCACTTGAGCAGGCTTACCGGGACGCCAGGGCTTTCGACATCATGGAAGGTACCGGCGACCTGCAGCGACTCATGATTGCACGGGCAGCGCAGCGATCAGCGTCACGTCCGTGGGACATCACGGCACCGCCCTCCGGCTGCCCCACCCAGCCTGACCCATCACCCGACATCGCCAATGCCCACCGATCCGGGCAGGAGACATCTCATGACGCATAACATGCACGACCCGGGCCGCGAGGAAATCGCCACCGCCGTCAGGTCATGCCTGCTGTCGGCTATCGGCAGCACCGCGGCAGCGGACCTCATTGCGGACGACACGAACCTGTTCGACGTCGGCATCGACTCAATGAACATGACAGACCTGCTTCTTCAGCTCGAGCAGCGCTTCGGCTTCACACTCGCGCCGGAAGATCTCTCGTCCGACCTCTTTCTACGTTTCGGCAATCTGGTCTCCTTCGTGGAATCCCATGTACGTCGCAACTGACCACGGCCACGGGCAAGTCTGCATCGCAGCGACAGCGCGCTATGTACCGAAGGCACATGTGCGCCCCGAAGCGCTGGCACAGGAGCCAGCGGCCACACCCAACTCCATGCGCGAAGCCGTCATGCGATCAGTCTATGCCGATACGCTGCGCTGGCGCCAACTGGAGACACCGCCCGTCGCCGCAAATCATCCGTCCCGGCCCGTCCACCCTGCGATGCCGACGCATGTCGCCAGCGAGCTACGCCTCAGCCTCTCGGAAATGACATCCGCCGTAGCCAGCGAAGCTATCCGACGGTATCCCTCGAAAGACAACCATGTGCCAGACCAGATCATCGTATGTGGAACCAGTCTTGAACACGATCTCGCGCTATCGTGCGCGGGTCGCCTGCACAGCGAACTGGGATCGACGGGTGCCCCGTTCGCAATCGGACAGATCCAGGGCGTGTCCTTCTTTCTTGCGCTGCAGGTGGCGGCCGACATGATGGCCAGTGACGACCGCATGCACACGACACTGATCGTCGCGGCTGAACGCTGGCTCCCGCCATTTTCACGTCAGACCGGTTCGCTGACCGTATTGGCTGATGGCGCAGCCGCGATACTGGTCAGGCGTGAGGCTTGTCCCGGATGGCACGTACGCAGTCTCACGGTACGGACGCCCTCCACCTCCGTGTCCGTCCCGCCGCAGGATATCTGTATCGACGAAGAGGTCGTAGTCGAAGTCATTGAGGAGACGTGCGCGCAGACTGGCCTGAAACCCACTGCATTTGACTGGATCGTGCCTCCGCGCATCAACACCACCCTGGCATGCAACGTCAGTGCAGAGGCCCGACTGCCAGTCGGGCGAATGTGGTACCCGGAGTCAGGCGATATCGGGTATCTGTGCGCCGCAGACGCGCCGGCGCAGCTCCACGTGTTGCTGCAAACGATTGTTCCGGCGGACGGACAACGCATCCTGCTGTGGTCAGCAGGCTTCCAGGGGCAGGCGGCATGCGCCGTTCTCGAATACCGCGGGAGCTAGCGATGTCTGCGTCTCCAACCCCTCCTGTACTGTCGCTGTCCGGCATCGCATCCAGCCTGCCGGTACGAACGGTCGATGCTGACACCTGGGCCCGTCGCTGCGGATTTCCCGAGGCACGCGCAAATGCACTGCTGCGCAACGGTGTGCAGCAGTTCCACGACGCTGCAGCGACATCACCCGTCGCATTCGCGTGCGAAGCGGTTTCCGCCCTGCTCGAGGACACTGGCACGTCACCGGCAAGCATCGATGCCCTCATCTATACTCACACAATCCAGAGCAGCGTGCTGGCGCCGCCTGCCGGTACTGCGGCGCTCATCCAGTCCCGCATGGGCCTTGAGCGCGCACTCGCGTTCTCGGTGATGCAGCAGAACTGCGTGTCGCCGATGACCGCCATCCGGTTGCTGCGCGTGCTCACCGTCGCAGGTCGCACCATCCAGCGGGCAATCGTTGTCTGCGCAGATGTGATGGGATCGGGCTGCGATCATCTGCGCGCCATCCAGGATCTCGCGCTACATAGCGACGGCGCATGCGCGCTCCTGCTGGAGCGCCGCGCCGACCGTAACAGCATCGTGGGGCTGCACCTTTATACAGACGCTCGCTACTTCCGCGGGACCGACGATGATCTTCAGCCCGTCCCGGATGACCGTTACTACTGGTCGGCATTCACGACGATGCGCGCGGCGCTTCGACAGGCAGGCATCACGGGCAATGAACTCGTTCATGTCCTGCCTCACCACGTCAACCTGCCTGGCTGGTCGCGTCTCATGACCATGCTGTCCGTACCGCAGGAACGTCTTTTCACCACGAATTTCGGACGCCTCGGGCACGTGTTCGGCGCCGACCCGTTCATCAACTTCCACTCGGCGCCTCGCGGGAAACCGGACTCCTGTTCCCTGCTGTTCTCCAGCGGACTTGCCGGTTGCTTTGGCGCCATGGTGATCCGCCACTGACCCTGAACCTGATCGCTATCCGGCCATGAGAAACCTCCTTGATCTTGTCCAGTCGGCAGCGCGCCGCACACCCGATGCGGAATCGCTCGTCTGCGGTGACGTCCGCCTCACCTACGGCCAACTGCTGCAACGCAGCCATGCCTTCGGACAGGTATTGCCTTCCCTCGGTGTGGCTCCGGGCGAACGCGTCGCCATCTTTCTCGACAAGCGCGTGGAGACTGTCGTGTCGATGCTCGGCGCCTGTGCCGCAGGATGCGTTTTCGTTCCGGTGAATCCGCTCCTGAAACCGAACCAGGTGGCTCACGTGCTTCGCGACAGCAGCGCCCGGTGCCTCGTGACCACCGCATTGCGCGCCCGCTCCCTGGCCGCTGAGGGCGTTGCGCCGGTGTCCGATGTCATCCTCGTAGACGAACCAGACCAGGCTTCGTCTGATCAGCCGACCGGGGTCAGGATTCTCCGCTGGCCAGACTCCATCTCCAGCCCCCACGACGCGCTGGTGCCGGTCTCGGCCGTAACATGCATCGACACAGACCTCGCAGCCCTTCTCTATACATCCGGCTCGACGGGATTGCCCAAGGGCGTGATGCTCAGCCACCGGAACCTGCTCGAAGGTGCCTGGAGCGTCGCCGAGTATCTGCGGCACGATCCGTCTGACCGCATTCTTGCCGTCCTGCCCCTGAGCTTCGATGCGGGCCTCAGCCAGCTAACCTCGGCGTGGTCGGCAGGCGCGACAGCAGTGCTGCTGAACTACCTCACGGCGCACGATGCTGTCCTCGCGTGTGAGCGCGAACACATCACCGCGATCACGGGTGTCCCGCCATTGTGGATGCAACTCACGGGCGCAACCTGGCCAGACTCGGCGCGCAATAATCTGCGTTACTTCGCGAACACAGGAGGGCGTCTTCCGCTGCCTGTACTGCAGAAACTGAGGGCGGCGTTTCCGCAGGCCACGCCGTTTCTGATGTACGGGTTGACGGAGGCGTTCCGCTCCACATTTCTCGACCCCGCGGAGGTTGACAGCCGCCCCGACTCGATCGGCAAGGCCGTGCCCAATGCGCGGGTGCTCGTCGTCCGCGAGGACGGCACACCGTGCGCTCCGGGCGAAGCCGGCGAGCTTGTACATGTCGGCGCATCCGTCACGCCAGGCTACTGGAACGATGCTGCGCGCACCGCGCAACGCTACCGCCCTTCGCCTGAAGCAAAGCCGGGCGGCGCGCCGCGTGATATGGCGGTGTGGTCCGGGGACCTCGTGCGGTGCGACAGCGAAGGTTTTCTGTATTTCATCGCCCGCAACGATGCGCAGATCAAGAGTTCAGGCTACCGGATCAGCCCGGAAGAGATCGAGGAAATGGTCCATGCGAGCGGCCTTGTCGTGGAAGCCGTTGTGCTGGGCATCCCGGATGACGAGCTTGGTGAAGCGGTTGTGCTGCTCGTCGTTCTCGCCGGTGATTCAGACGTCGAAGAGTTACGCGACTGGTGCACGCAGCGCCTGCCGCGTTACATGGTTCCGCGACATATTGCTAGTTATCCGGATATTCCTCGCAACCCCAACGGAAAATTCGACCGGGCGGCACTGCGCAGCGAGGTCGCGTCGTCCGGCCTTGCCTCCCTCGCGCGCGATTCAGGGGAGAAACCATCATGAGTCTCACCTTCATCAGGCGTCCCCCCGGGCTGCAGTTCGGCGGCCTCGACGTGCGCCAGCTGGCCGACCGCGCCGGGCGTACGCCATTCTTCGCCTACGACCGCTCTGCGATCGATACCCGCGTGCGGGAACTGCGCAGTCTGTTGCCCTCCGGCATGCACCTTCACTACTCGATCAAGGCGAACCCGATGCCCGCCGTGATCCACTACCTGGCCGAGCGGGTCGACGGGTTCGACGTTGCCTCCGCGCAGGAGATGGCGCTGGCGCTCGATGCGGGTACCTCCCCAAAGGCGATCGGCTTCGCCGGGCCGGGCAAGTCTCACGACGACCTACGGCGCGCGGTGGCCAGTAGCATCAATATTCACGTCGAGTCGGAAACCCAGTTGCGGCTTGTCACCGCCCTTGGGTGGGAGCTGGGCGTGCAGCCCAACGTGGTGATCCGCGTCAATCCCGATTTTCAGGCCGGACACAGCGGCATGCGCATGGGGGGCGGCGCCGCGCCGTTCGGCGTTGATGTCGACCAGGTTCCGGCACTGCTGCGCGAACTCGAAGCGCGGGAAGTCGCTCTCGCGGGCTTTCACGTCTTCTGGGGCTCGCAGTGCCTGCATGCGACAACCATCATCGAAGCCCAGCGCCAGAGTGCTGATCTCATCCTTCGACTTGCGAGCAGTCTGCCGCAACCGTTGCGGTTCGTGAATCTCGGCGGCGGCTTCGGCATCCCCTACTTTCCGGGCGATACCCCGCTCGATGTAAAGGCTGTCTGCAAGGCGATGCAGGACTGGCTGCCGCCGCTTTGCGAACGTCTGCCCGGAACGACGCCGATCCTCGAACTCGGTCGTTACCTCGTGGGCGAGGCCGGCATCTACGTGTGCCGCGTCATCGACCGGAAAGTGTCGCGCGGCAGGACGTTCGTCATCACGGATGGCGGACTGCATCATCACCTGGCGGCCTCCGGCAACTTCGGCCAGGTCCTGCGCCGTAACTTTCCGGTCGTGCTCGGCAACCGTCCCGACAGCGCGCCACGCGAGCAGTGTCACGTGGTCGGCTGCCTCTGCACGCCGCTCGACCGTCTTGCGGACGAGGTTGAACTTCCCGAAGCGCACATCGGGGATTTCGTGGTGGTGAAGCAATCGGGTGCCTATGGCCGCTCGGCGAGTCCTGTGCATTTTCTCAGCCACCCGGAACCCGTCGAAATGCTCGTGTAACACCTCACCATCCGGAGAAACGTCATGCCATTCCGTCAATCCGTGGTCACAGACCTCGCGCCCGGATCCTGGGCACTCAACGACGGGCAGCAGGGGCTGGTTACGGCCGCAAGACAGTTCGCGCGTGACCGCCTCGAGCCACTGCTGGGTGGCGCGCCTGACTCCGCCCGGTGGGACGAAACGGTCCGACTTGCCGCGGCACTCGACCTCGCGACCATGATCCTCCCGGAACAGAGGGGCGGCATGGATATCAGTCGGCACGACCTTGCACTTGTCATTGAGCAGTTCGCAGCAGGTCCGCTCGAACGGGCCGCCGAACTGACACTCAGCAGCGCCGCACTGATGACGCTGCGCAAATACGGTGCACTCGACCTGCTACCCGATCATAATATCCAGCATTACCTTGATGGCACAACGTCGATCGCACCGGGCATCCCTGACGTCGACGCTTCGGGTTTCTGGGTGTTGCGCCGGCACGCATGCTCGCAGGCAATGATGGTCCGGATGGACGGTGAACGTCCGCAGCTCGTGCTCGCTACGCTGACCGAGAGGCGGGACACCGGGCGTTGCTCCTCCGTTGCCCTGCCAGGGCCGCTTTCCATCGAGCGATACACCACTGTGCCGGCAGGCGATACGCCGCTGCGGGTTGTGTCCAACGGCGCGACCGCAGAAGGCAATCTGGTACGGCAGTGGCTTGTCGACGCAGCCACCTACTTTGCTGCGCTGCTGTCGGGCGCCGTCCAGCAGGGCGTGACCTTCGCCCTTGCCTACAGCGCCTACCGGCAGACGTTTCGCAAGCCAATTACCGCGCACCAGCTCGTCGCCGTACGGCTCGCCGACATGCTGATATCGGCGCACACCATTCACCTTTTCCTCAGGTCCATTGCAGCACGCGATCCGCAGCCGGATATCGCGCCCGTGCGGTCCATGGCTCACCACATTGCCACCGAGGCATTGGACGTTGCGCGCGAGCTTGTGCAGCTTTGCGGCGGTCATGGCTATGTGGAAAGCCTGCCGCCCGCTGCACGGTTCCAGACGATGCACTGGTTTGCGATGCTGTTGATCAAGCTCGAAGCCGGACTAGGCGCGCTCGCTGCGCCAGACGTCCACCAGCGGGAGAGTTGACGTGAGCAGCCAGGACCCGGCTGCCGAACCCGCACATCGCACTGACGGATCCCACCAGACGGGCGGAGAATCCGGTTCATGCTGGCTTCGGGAGCCCGACTCGGACGATGTCAATGACATTGCTGCCTGGCTCGCCGACCAGCACATCAACCAGTGGTTCGATTTCGGGCAGGGCCGACAAACGCTTTCCGTGCCGGCCGTGCGGTTCATGATCCAAGGCGGTCGGCACCGCATACGCATGTTTGGGCCCGCGGGCCACGAGGCCGCAAGCGGCCTCGTGGCCGCCAGCGACCTGGCGCATGCATTCGGCACCGGCTCATTTTGGGTGCTGCGCGACAGCCGCCGACCAGCCTGCAGGGACATGACATTTACCGCGTCCACCAGGCTGCTGCGCGAGGCGTTCGAAGCCGACCGGCTGCATTGCATCACCGCGTGGGCCGTAGAGTGCAACGTGCGCTCGCGACACCTGCTCGAGCGGATCGGCTTTCGCCTCGTCGGGCTGCAGCGCGATTGCCACGTCATGCATGGCTCGCGGTATGGACGCGTACACTATGACCTGCTGCCGGCCGATCTCGCCGCCGACACCGGCTCACCCCAGCGTGGCGCATGAAGCCGCCCGTCATCACCGCAGTGACGGCCTGGGTGCCAGACGCCCTCCCCCTGTCCCGATGGACGGCAATAGAGTCGTCGCTGCGCGCGACCGGGCATCCCGGCTGGGACGCCTGGATGCGGTCCTGGCACCCCGACTACGGGCACTGGCTGGAGGCATGGCCGGGTGTGGAGAACGCCGGTTCGCCCCCCGTGCACCTAGCGGGTCTGGTAACGCCCGAGATGAACTGCAAGGTGCCGGTTGAGACCGTTACCGATCTGTCAGGGCTCGCCGCAAAAGTGACAAAAGCGATCTGTCACGCACGCCCGCCGCACTCACGACCAGTGGAGGTCATAGTGTTCTGTCACAGCAGCCTTGATGAACACGTTTCAACCACGATTGCCGGACGCCTGTGTGCCGAAGTCGGTACACCATGCTTTCCTTTTTCGATCTCGCAGCAACACGGTGTATCGCCATTCACAGCATTGCGGATCGCATCCGACCTGTTCATCGCCGAGCCGGACATCCACACGATACTCATTGTCGCCGCGGAAAAGTGGCGTCCACCGTTTTCCAGAATGTGCGGACCCGGCATCGTGCACGGTGATGCCGCAGGTGCGCTGCTGATCGAAAGGAACCACCAGGCAGGAGCTAACCTGCAACTGCTCGATGCTGTAACCCGGCAGGTTCCCGTTGACATCGGGACCCTTGCATCTGGGATCCCCGATGCACCCAGATTCGCCCTGGTTTCGATGATCGAATTCCTGCTCGCCCGGCACGACCTCCGTCACGAGGATATTCACGAGGTCATTGGGCATCCGGGCACTCCGTCGCTCACACGTGCAGTAGGGGAGCTTCTCAACCGACCCGATGCCCGAGTGGAGCATGCGGTTTGCGTTCATCTCGGCGCGGCCGAATCCATCGTAAGACTTGCGCAGGCGCTCACCCGTGCCACCGGTCGCCAGCGACGCCGCCTGCTGCTATGGAGCTACGGCACCCGCGGCTTTATCGGCACGGCTCTGCTGGAATTGTGCGGAACGCCCTCCCTCTATTGGCGGGACGGTGTCCGGTCCGTCTCATGATCCCCGATCTCGGGATACCGCACGTCGCCTTTCATCTTCCCCAGCGTGTCGACGACGTCCGGGACTGGGGAAAGCGAACCCGGCAGAAGACCGCCACCGTGCAGAACCTGGAGCGGGCCGGGATGCGTTACTACCGCAATGCGAACGGACAGACCGCAATTGGACTTGCGGCCAGCGCTATCCAGCGTCTTCTGCTCGCCTCCAGTATCTCACCTCGTGAAGTCGACTGCATCGTCTACGTGCACACGCTCCAAGGCAGCATCGCGCCACCACCGCAGTCGCTGCCCGGCCTGCTCTGTGACCGGTTCGGCTTCACGAACGCGGAAGCTTTCTCGTTCGCGCAGCAGCACTGTGCATCCGCACTTGGCGCATTGCGCGTGATTCGCGCGATGTTCATTGCGCGGCCCCACATGAAACGGGTCCTGCTTGTCGGCGCCGACGTGATGCCGCTCGACTCTGAGAGGTTAATGAAAGCAGAAGGAATTCTGGGCGACGGTGCGTTTGCTGCATTCGTGGAGCGCGACGCCGCCGTTAACCGCCTGCTCGCGATCGCGACACACGCCAGCGGCCAAGGTTGGCGTGGGGTACTGGCAAATGACCAGCCGCGCCTGGCGGCGCAGAACTTCTTCACGGCGCGACGACTGATCACTGACACAGTGCAGCTGACACATTTCAAACCGGGCGACATTCAGAAGATCCTGCCCCACCACCTCGATCTGCCTGCGTGGCACGGCCTGCTCGATTCACTTCGGATCCCACAGGACCGGCTTTTCGCAGAGAATTTTGCCCGTATTGGCCACGTCACCGTCAGCGACGCGTTCATCAATCTTGCCCAATGTCATGGACTGGTGCCAGATAAGCCGCTCCTGCTCTTTGCACGGGGCGTCGGAGGGTTTTCAGCAGCAGCGCTGCTGGTCCATTAGCCGACCAACTCAGCCCCACTTCGTCCGCTTGCCCCAGTCGCGCGGAAATTAGCCGCAATCGCTTGCATGAACCATCCGGCGGCAATCTGCAGACTATAATAAAAGTTGAATGCGCCCGGACGAATGCACGTCCAGTTGGCCATTGTTGGTGCCGTAATCTGCGGCAATCGTATGCGGGCTTCTGACTGGCCTCTGACCGCCGGAAACGCGTGTCGCATGAACCGCACCGTCGTTGCGCGCAGGCCGCGTTCTCATGTGACCCCTGGCGTTCCAGACGCTGTGGGACAGCGCCAAGGTAGCGAACATGGAACATGTGTCTCGACGCCGTTCAAAAAAGGGACAGCACAGGCCCTCACCCAGATACGATCGTCTGCAAACTGGCGCGCCGGCGCCGGTCGTGCGTCTCGCACGTGCCACCGACATTCCTTCCCTCGTCGAATCTTTCGGCAATGTGGCTGGGAAACTCGGCTTCCCGAATTACGTGATCAGCCGCGTTACACGGAGCCGTTCGACAAGCAACCGGCGAACGGTGCTCGAGATGATCGGCTCACACTATCCGCAGGAGTGGGTGCGGCACTACCAGCGTCGGGACTATGC
This sequence comes from Paraburkholderia fungorum, assembly GCF_902833645.1. Lineage (GTDB taxonomy): Bacteria > Pseudomonadota > Gammaproteobacteria > Burkholderiales > Burkholderiaceae > Paraburkholderia > Paraburkholderia fungorum. The sequence goes on along the minus strand of NZ_CADFGE010000017.1, from coordinate 187,353 downwards.
GTCTACCGACCCCGTTCATCGGGCCGCGTTTTTCCAGTCGGTGCCCTACCGGTGGCACGACATCGCCGGGTTGAACAAGGCCGAGCTTCGTCTGCTCGACGAAGCGAGAGAGGCCGGGCTACCCGCGGGACTCAGTATCCCGCTCCACCAGTCGGATGGCAGTATTCTTCTGTTCAACCTGTCCGGCCCTCCGCATTCCGTCAACGACGCAATCAACTCCCGGCTGGCATACCTGATCAGCGCGCAGTTTCACTTCGAACTGCATCGCCTTGCGCAGATACCTTCAAGAAGAGCGGCACACCTGCTTACACCACGTCAGCTCGAATGCCTCACCTGGGTCGCCCGGGGGAAAACCTCGGCCGAGATTGGCGAAATCCTCGGGCGCTCGCGCTATACCGTTGACTACCACATCGACCTGGCGATGGAGGCTCTCAACATCCGCAGCAGGACGGCCGCTGCAGTCCACGCGACCGTACTGGGCATCATAAAACCCTGAATCTGTCTGTCCTGCAATTCCAGCGCACGTTCAGCCCGTCGCCGTATATCCGGCGTGCGTTCGTGCACGCTCGCACGTACTTGTCGACACCCTCCCAAAGCTCCGAGTTTCTGGGCCACATACACGCTGATAGCGTCGCATCAACGGCTAACATCAGGAGAAGCCCATGTCACACATCCTTGCAGGCAGGCTTGATGACCTGCCATCGGATATCCGTCACCATCTCGGAGCCTTCCGCCACAAGGTCTTTGTCCAGCGTCTGCACTGGGAAATACCCGGCGTGTCCCACGATGCGACGAGCGAATGGGATGAATTCGACGGAGGCAGTACCGTACACCTGGTCGCACTGTCCGCAGACGAAGAGGTTTGCGGTTGCGCGCGGCTCATGCCGACTACGGGGCGCTATCTGCTCCGCGACGTGTTTCCGGAACTTACTGGCCCTGGCTCGCTGATTTCGTCACCTTCGATCTGGGAGCTGTCGCGATTTGCTGCGTCAGGACTGGCAGACCCTCGAACCGGCTTAAACTCGGGCATGTCGTTGCTCCCATACGCGATGGCGCTTGCCCGCTCGTTCGACGCCAAGCGCCTGATTGGCGTGGTCTCGCGCCCCGTTGCACGTCTGTACCGGCGCTTCGGACTCGATCTGCGGGATATCGGCGCTCGCACGGCCCCGAGCACCGTCGATATCGTTGCGTGCTCAATCGATGTGGAAGCTGCCACGTTCCACAAACTCCGGTGCGATCCTGTCACGCTCCTGGACTCTATCACCCGTTTCGGCCAGCTTTCATCTCCTCACACCGGTTTGTCGTTTGATTCGCGTCGCACCGACGCGGGTGCGCATTCTCCGTACACCAATGGCGATGAACCTCTCACAGCAAGCGGTAGCGAAACAATGCGCGCGCAGGCGACAATCCGGACGACTGGCGTCTAACATTAGCGCATCCCTGCAGGGCGGCAATGGTGCCGGTTATCGCCCTCCTTGATCCAGTCCGGTCTGATCGCCGACGCGTAGGCTTGGGCGCTACGCGAGGCCTCTCCATTCGCCTGTGAGCTCAGGCCCAGGCGCTCGTCGATCGCGCGCGCGACGGTCGCAGACTTCGGGAAATGATCGTGATCGCATTCCGCCCAGAACATATGCATTGCGTCGAACAGGACCGACAGTATCGAAGTCATGTAGGGCAGTCTGACGACGATGCCCTCCGCCGTAGAGCCACCACCGGCTTCATCCCGTTCGTCCAATGGATTGTCCACAAGCATCGCGATCCGCAGCGACTCGAGTTCACGCTGCAGGCGATCTTCGAATGAATAATGAACAGTCGCCGAATGCGCAAGTGCTCTGCGCAACTCGCAAAGTTGCTGGTCCTTCATCGCCATGCATCGGGTTAGCCGATGGACCTCTGCTTCGGCCCGCCGCAAACGCTGATCGGGAGCAGCGTTTGCAGACGAAATCGGTGGGGCGCTCTCCATCGCAGCGACTGTCCATGCATCGACCTCTTTCATGATATTCCTTGTCTCAAATGCACATGCCTATGAGGTTGCCGCTACCCCTTTTCTCTATCCCGTGCGAATGGGAAAAGGCCTGGCTTCTCCGGCCACGGGTCAATCATGATGGACATCCGTGACGGAGTTATCGGGCTCCACCCACGTATCTTTTTTCGGTTTTCTCAGACGAAATATCAACTGCGAAAAACGGCAGGGTCCGCCTTATCTGAGGCTGCCCGATGCTCTCAAGATCCGGCGACCCGTCGCTCCTTTGCGCACCCCGACACCGGGGTCCGATAATTCTCCGGCCTCGTAATTCCCACGGCGACGCCTGCGACCACAACTCGCAAACAGCAGCGACTGCCATTCGCAAATCCGAGCTCGAGACAGACCTGCACCAACCGATCCTGCCCGAAATCCATAAGAATCCCAGCACAATCCACGCCGCACCCAGCGCGTATCCGGTAAACAGGTCGATCAGGGCAAGTGACTACCAGCGCAGCGACCGACTATGCATTGTGAGTAATCCCCACACGCCTTGCTGAATTCGCTAAAGCTATTCCATGGGCCTGCCGAAAAAGCAGTTACAAATCTGCCTGACAAGGACCAGACCAGAAAATGAAAATACCTGAGTTCGCTTTTCCCACCGGCCTTGACAGTATGGCCAGGACTGCAACTACCCTCACCAAGCTTGGTATTTTTACTGGTGGTATTTGCATCGTTGCGTACTCACTGAAAATCGGCTACTTTCCGCAGGATCTGTCCATTGGAGACGGTGCGCTATTTCTCATGGCAGCGGGTTGCTTTGGCATCGTCTACGCCTTCTTTGTAGCCTGCCTCGTCTCGTTGGGTATATTCTTTTCGCCATTAGTACGCATACCGTTTAATGCATTCATTAAAACCCTGAATCGATTCAGCAAACGAAAAAGGCCTCCCGCGCATGAATTGGCGCCCTTTGACTGGATCACCCTTCTGTTCGCGATCTTGGCCGTCATCCTGATCCTCGCCTTCGGAAAACAGGAACAGACTGCATACTGGAACCTTCCGCTGCTGTCGATCGCGCTGTATTTTTTTTATTCCATCTTCCACTCTTCAGGAAAGAAGCTGCGTGCCATCCACTCCGTCCAGAACGCCATCCTGCATACAGAAGAGAAGGACAAGCTCTCGAAGCTCGGCAACCCCGAGCATCTGCGGCGCAGCCAGTGGTTCAGCCTCGCTGCCATTGTCGTCATGCCGCTTCTTCTGGGTCATGTATCCGGCCAGCTTCTGGACGCAGCCATGCGCTTCGGCAAGATACGGATCGAGCACCCCACGATCTACGTCAAGTCGCCGTACGCACTGATGTTGCCGAAAAACCTGGTGCCCGCGGAGCACGCGAGTCTCGCTGACTACACGAGGTTTGACGGCACTGTCGTGCTGTTCAACGGATTCGGCAAGAACAGAGTCATATCATTCCCCGACGCCGGGGCAGTCAGGACAATACGGATTCCAAACGAATATATAATCGTCGAATAGCTCATGAGGCCGTCGGGCCGCGCCTGCGGTAACAACCCGGCCTCGGGGCTGCATGGACCATCCACGGCTGTGCCCTACCGCATGTTCGGGCCGGAGTCAGCCCACGCCCACCGCCCGACTCGACAGAGCATGAAGCCTGCCATGACGTAGCGAGCGTGCGTCGGACGGATCATCTTGACACACGGGTGCCCGCCACCTTGCGGCTTGCGATCCATGCGTCAATCTCGCTTTCATACCACGCTACCCTTCCGCCGCCAATCTCGACTGGCCTTGGAAACTTGCCTGCTGCCAGATACCGGTAGACTGTGCTCGCCCCCAGGCTCACTCGCATGCGCACTTCAGGGAGGCGAATAAGGCGCGACTTCGCGCTTTCGTGGCCGCCAATATGCTCGTCGTTCATCACGCTGGTCCTCCTGACGATGTCCAGGTGCCGCCGGACAGCCCCAGACTAGCGTGCTGCCGTAATCACATCAAACATACGGTCAGGAGAAACATTGCTACGGTGCAGGCTGGCCCACGGTCGCGAACGTCCCGTGGTTACCCTGCAGTTCCCACCCGCCAGCAACCACCGGTCGATTCTTGCCCCAGCATTCGGCTCCCGGAAAAAACCTCACTATTTCGGAGGAGCAGCTCCGACACGACCAGAGCCACGCGACCGTGAATCACCGACACCGCCCGTCACATCCGGCGTGGAGTCAGCCCTGCGCTGGCATTCGAGCGGAGTCCCAATTCAGCTACCCCTTCACCGCACAGAAAGCCGCCCAGTCGTCCATCATCTGTCTGCGCCGCTGGAACATGTCGCCGCGGCGATAGGCGGCCTCAACCTTGTCGTCCACGGTGTGCGCCAACGCCATCTCCGCCATCTCGTTGGGATAGGTCGTGCATTCCGCCGCCCAGTCACGGAATGTCGAGCGAAAACCATGCACGGTGAGGCCCGTGCGTTTCATCCGGCGCAGAACCGTGAGCATGGCCATGTTCGACAGCGGCCTGCCCTTCTTCGCGCCCGGAAACACCAGGTCACCGTCCGCCTCTTCAAGCAGCCTGCGCACCAGTGCAAGCGCGCAACCAGACAGCGGAATCCGGTGTGCCCGTTCGGCCTTCATCCGATCTGCCGGCACCGTCCATGTAGCCGCATCCAGATCGAATTCATCGCGGACCGCACCAATGACCTCGTTTGTCCTGGCTGCGGTCAGGATGAGCAGTTCGAGCGCCCGTGCAGCGAGCCCGTCCTGCGTCCGCAGTGCCTTCATGAAGGCTGCCGATTCCTTGTACGGCAAAGCGGCATGGTGCTGGACCTTCCGTACTTTTGTGCGTGCAGGCAGGATCTTGTCGAGGTGACCTTTCCACCGTGCGGGGTTCTCCCCTTCGCGGTAGCAGTGCACAGTGGCCCAGTCGAGCACCGACTCAATTCTTCCGCGCACACGACTGGCCGTCTCGGGCTTCGTCCGCCAGATCGGCTCGAGCACGCTCACGATGAGCGCCGTTTCGATGTCCCGTGCGGGAAGCGATCCAATGATAGGTGACGCATAGGTGGCCAGCGTGTTCTCCCACTGCGCGACATGCTTTTCGTTCTTCCACCCTGCACGGTTTGCCTTGATAAATGCCTTGGTGCATTCATCAAATGTCCGGCTGCGCGCTGCGGTCGCGAGCTGCTGCGCCCGCTCGGCACGGCGGGCCTCGATCGGATCGACGCCCTCAAACAGCATCCTGCGACAGCGCGCGGCGAGTTCGCGTGCGTCGGCAAGCGAGATGACATGCAGTGGGCCCAGGCCCATCTCGCGCAACCGTCCCTCGCGCCGGAAGCGGTAGACCCATGAGCGCGTACGCGCCACCGATACCTGAAGGTACAGACCACCACCGTCGCAGTAGTGGCCTGGCTTCTTCAGGCGCGCGACGCCGAGCGCCGAAAGACGGTGGATGGAACGCGGGTTTGTGCTCATGGCGACCTCCTCTGTACCCATACTACTACCCATACTTCTGGTTGCAATCGGGAGGTATGGAGCGGGAAGGTCCGGCACAAGAAAAAACCCCGGAAGGCCCATGTGGCAGCCTTCCGGGGTCTGGTCCGGGACATTGTGGAATGCCCCGGGGGGTGCTCCTGGCGGAGACGGAGGGATTCGAACCCTCGATCCAGGTTTTGGCCCAGATGCTCCCTTAGCAGGGGAGTGCCTTCGACCTCTCGGCCACGTCTCCCAAACTTTCGGTTGCGCAGGGAGTCAGCGCAACGAAGCCAAGATAATAGCGGGCCGCACCGCGAAGGTCAATGTCTACCGGACATTTTTTGTGCCAGTTTTGTCACCGCCGACGCAATTTATTCACATTGGCCGCGCATACCGTCGAGCATTCAGAGCTGAGACGCTCTTGTACGTCCCACCTCGTGCAACACATTACGCCTGATCCAGTTCGAACGCTTTATGCAGCGCGCGCACGGCGAGCTCCATGTACTTCTCGTCGATCAGCACCGAGATCTTGATTTCGGAAGTCGAGATCATCTGGATGTTGATGCCCTCCTCCGACAGCGTGCGGAACATCGTGCTCGCAATACCTACATGCGAACGCATGCCGACACCGACCACCGACACCTTCGACACCTTCGGATCGCCCAGCACCTGCTCAGCCTGCACGTGGCCCTTCACCTGGCTCGTGAGGATGTCCATGGCACGCTGATAATCGCCGCGGCCGACCGTGAACGTGAACGCGGTTTTGCCCTCGACGCTCTGGTTCTGGATGATCATGTCGACGTCGATATTCGCGTCCGCCACCGGGCCGAGAATCTGATACGCGATGCCCGGCTTGTCGGGCACACCCATCACGGCGATACGAGCTTCGTCGCGCTGGAACGCGATGCCCGAGATGACTGCTTTTTCCATGGTCTCGTCTTCTTCAAAAGTAATCAGGGTGCCCGACTTCATTTCAGCGTCGAGCGGGATGAGCGGATCGGTCAGGCTCGACAGCACACGCGTCTTCACCTGATATTTGCCGGCGAATTCCACCGAACGGATCTGCAGCACCTTGGAACCCAGGCTGGCCATTTCCAGCATCTCTTCGAACGTCACGCGATCGAGGCGGCGTGCACCGTCCACCACACGCGGGTCGGTCGTGTAGACGCCGTCGACGTCCGTGTAAATCAGACACTCGTCGGCTTTCAATGCGGCAGCGACTGCGACCGCGGACGTGTCCGAACCGCCGCGACCGAGCGTAGTGATATTGCCCTCGGGGTCGATGCCCTGGAAGCCCGTGATCACCACGACTTTGCCCGCTTCGAGATCGCGCAGCACGCGCTCGCCGTCGATTTCGCTGATGCGCGCTTTCGTGAACGCGCTATCCGTTTTGACGGGCACTTGCCAGCCGGCATAGCTGACCGCGTCGACGCCGGCTTCCTGCAACGCGATAGCGAGCAGTCCTGAGCTGACCTGCTCGCCGGTAGCGGCAATCATGTCGAGTTCGCGCGGGCTCGGCTGGCCCGTGATTTCTTTCGCGAGACCGAGCAAACGGTTGGTTTCGCCGGACATCGCCGACGGCACGACGACCATCTTGTGGCCGGCCTTGTGCCATTTCGCGACGCGCTTGGCGACGTTCTTGATGCGCTCGACCGAGCCCATCGAAGTGCCGCCGTATTTATGTACGATGAGTGCCATTGTCGTTCTGAACTGGAGGATAAACCGCGCTGGCGCGCTGGAGACAACCGCACAAAAGCACAGGGAGCGCAACGTCTTGTGAACGACGGCAAAGTGTGTGGCGGCGTAAATGCAGCACGCGTGCAGCACGCGCGGATTTGCCCGGGAATGATCGCTAGTGGCTGACCGGATACGACGGATCACGCTCGCAAACCGGCTATGGCGACGACAGCGAAGGCGAAATCGGGTCGGGCAAACGAGTTAAATTACCCGATCGAGCGCAAAAAGACAAGCCAAAATGGCCGTCGAATGCTCCGTATTTTCGGCTGGAAAGGCGTATCCGGCGCGCTTTTGCGCCCTTTTTGCTCCCGTCCCCGGAGATTCACCGGATTGATAAGCCGCCCGTCCGACTGGCCGGTCAGGCGATCAGCAAGTCGTCGCGCCAGATGATCCTGATGCGCGCCTCCATCGCATCGACCTGTGCGGGCAACGCTGCGCGGTTCAGGCCGAGTAAGGGCACGAACAGCAGGTCGCCCCCCACGTAAAGCAGCGGCACGTCGCGCTTCCATGCGGGAATGCCCCGCTCCTGGAACAGATTTTTCAGCGTTCGGCTTGGGGCGCCTCGCGCAGCGCTGGTACGCATCCGTTCGCCGCCGACGCGCGAGCGCGCACTCAGCAATGCCCGGCGCAGAACGCTGACAGGAAGCGTATCGGGATCGTTCGGCGCCGGGTCGGCAGGGTCACCGGTTTCTCCATCGGCCCCATCAGAAACCGCGCCGGGCCCCGCTCCCAGATTCGCCTCGACCGCGGCGAACACAAACGTGCCCCGCCATTGAGGCAATCGCCACACCGCTTCGCCGTGCCATGCAAGTTCGCTGATTGCACGCGCGGCGAGCGCGGTTTCGTCGGCGAGATCGCGGCTATCGCCCGCCTCCCAATAGACGAGGCCGCGATAACTGCGCAACGCCTGCCCCGCATGATCGATACGCAGACTATGGCCCTCGCCTGCCGCTCCGACTTCGCGCAACTGGCGCAACGCGTCGGTAAGACGCGCGGTCGATGCGGCAACGAGACCCCTGGTACGCATCCAGTAGCGCAGCAGATTGAGCGCACGATCGTCGTCGAGAGCGAGCAGCGCGTCATGCGATAACGCGTGGCCCTCATCGCGCCCCGCCGCATCCAGATCGACGCGCGCGAGCTCGTCGAGCAGACGTTGCGCCGATGCCGCATGGGCCGCGGTGCGCGCGAGGGCGTCGCGAAAACCAGGAAAATGGACGGCCAGCGCCGGCGTCACCTCGTTGCGCAATGCGTTGCGCGCGTAACGGGTGTCGGCGTTCGACTCGTCGTCGATCCAGCGCAGCGCGCGGACGCTTGCATACTGTTCGAGCTGGACACGCAGCAGATGCAGCAAAGGTCTCACGCGCACCGCGGCGGCACCGGCCGGCAAGTATTCGGGCGCCATCGCGGCAAGGCCCGCGAGGCCCGCGCCGCGCAGCAACTGCAACAGCACCGTCTCCGCCTGATCGTCTGCGTGTTGCGCGAGCCAGAGCATATGAACGGCGTGTGTTGCGCACATCGCGTCCAGCGCGCGATAACGCGCATCGCGCGCCGCCGCCTCGACACTCACCCCCGCATCACGCGGCACCTCGACGCGCTGCGCGGCGAACTCGACGCCACGTTCACGCGCGAATGCTTCGCAGTGCGCGAGCCATTCGTCGGCGCGAGCACTCAGCCCATGATGCACATGCAACGCGACACAGCGCGACGCACCCGCGACCCGCACCGCCGCATCGAGCAGCACAGTCGAGTCGACGCCGCCACTGAACGCCACCGCAATGCGCGCATCGGCAGGCAGCGCGGACAGCGCCCCGCCGACCGCCTCGAGAACGAGGCGGTCGGCGGGGGAATCGGCGGTGGGAGTCACGTCGTTAGCGCGCGAAGCGCCGAAGGACGAAAGAAAACGCGCGCGGGTTCAAGCACCCGGCGTGGTTTCCTTGAATTTGCCGTACGCCATCAACCGTTCGAAACGGCGTTGACGCAGGTCGTTGATGCTCATGCCCTGGAACTGGCGCAGCGAATCGGCGAGCGCACGGCGCAACATGGCGGCCATGCCCTTCGGATCGCGGTGCGCGCCGCCGAGCGGCTCGTTGACGATCTTGTCGATCAGACCGAGCGCCTTCAGACGATGCGCGGTCAAGCCGAGCGCTTCCGCGGCTTCCGGCGCTTTCGCGGCGCTCTTCCACAGAATCGACGCGCAGCCTTCCGGCGAAATCACCGAATAGGTCGAGAACTGCAGCATCAGCACGCTGTCGCCGACGGCAATCGCGAGCGCGCCGCCCGAACCGCCTTCGCCGATAATCGTGGCGATCAGCGGCGTCTTCAATTCAGCCATCACGTACAGATTGCGGCCGATCGCTTCGGACTGGCCACGCTCTTCGGCGCCGATACCCGGGTACGCACCCGGTGTGTCGATGAACGTGAAAATGGGCAAACCGAACTTCTCGGCGAGGCGCATCAGGCGTTCGGCCTTGCGATAGCCTTCCGGACGCGGCATGCCGAAGTTGCGCAGCGCGCGCTCCTTGGTGTCGCGGCCCTTCTGATGGCCGATCACCATGCAGGCCTGGCCGTTGAAACGCGCGAGGCCACCGACGATCGACAGGTCGTCCGCATAGTTACGGTCGCCGTGCAGTTCGTGGAAATCGGTGAACAACTCGTTCACGTAATCGAACGTGTACGGGCGCTGGGGGTGTCGGGCGATTTGCGAAACCTGCCACGGGGTGAGGTTCGCGTACAGATCTTTGGTGAGCTGTTGGCTTTTCTTGGACAGCCGCTCGATCTCTTCCGAAATATCGACGGCCGAATCGTCCTGCACGAAGCGCAATTCTTCGATCTTCGCTTCGAGTTCAGCGATCGGCTGTTCGAAATCCAGAAAGGTGGTCTTCATTGGTTGTAATCCTTGGACTTACCGGCAGCGCGTATTCTAACCGCGCTCGCCGATGTCGAAACCGTCTCTCAACTATCAATTTTTAACAATTGATAGTTTTTGAAACGGCATGGCTTCTTGTTCTTCAGTAGTCGACCGTCAACGGATCGAGACTACGCCACATATACCAGGTGGCGACGGTACGCCACGGCTCCCAGTTTGCCGCAACCTCCCGCGCTTCGCTGCGCGTAACCGGCTCGCCGCTAAAGTAATTGACGCTGATTGCACGGATCAGACCGAGGTCGTCGAGCGGCAGCACATCCGGGCGCGACAGATTGAAGATCAGGAACATTTCCGCGGTCCAGCGGCCGATGCCGCGAATCTGCGTGAGTTCGGCGATCACCGCCTCGTCGTCCATCGAGGTCCACTTGCCGACGTGCAGCGCGCCCGACACGAAGTGCTGCGCGAGATCGAGCACGTATTCCGCCTTGCGCCTGGAAAGCCCGCACCCGGTCAGCTTGTCCTGACCGAGCTTGATGAACTGCTGCGGCACGAGCTTCGGGCACGCTGCCTCGACTTTCGCCCAGACCGCCTGCGCGGACGCCACCGAAATCTGCTGCCCGACCACCGAGCGCGCGAGCGTGACGAACGGGTCGCCCCGGCTCAGCAGGTGCACCGGGCCGAACTTCGGAATCAGCTTCTTCAGAATACGGTCGCGCTTGACGAGGTCCGCGCACGCCTTGTCCCAATACGCCGGGCGGCTGACTTCGGGCGTGAGGCCGCCGATCTGCACCGGCACCGCGACTTCTGCAGCACCCGCCGCTTCGCCGCCCGCACTCGATGACGCGCGCGTCTTGCGCACGACTTCGCCTTCGTGCCCTTCATGCGTAACGCGCTCGAGCGCCTGCACCTCGCCGGCGAGTTCGGCTGGCAACGCGCCATTGCTTTTTGCGCGCGGCGCTTTGGCCCGTTTTGAAGCACCCGCGGGTGCCGACGCACCGTTCAGCGCGCGCTTGACCGCAGGCTTCTTCGCGGCGCCTGCCGCGACACGTTTGCCCGTCTTCGCCGCCACGCCGGCGGCTTTCGACGATGCTTTCTTTACCGCGCCGCTGTCCGCACGAGCCGACGTTCGTGTCGACTTTGCTGCGGCTGCCGCGTTTGTTTGAGACGTGGCTCGTTTAGCCGGCGTCTTCGTGGCCGTTGCCATCCTGCCTCCTGCCTGGCGAGTCGATCAGAGGGAAGTACGAGGTGCGCTCACACGCGCCGCCACTCGGTCAACCCGCCGGGTTTGTCTTCAAGTGCAACGCCGGCTTCGAGCAATTCGGCCCGGATCCGGTCTGCTGCCGCATAGTCTTTCGCCTGCTTGGCTGCCACGCGCGCGGCGATCTTCGCTTCGATCGCGGCGGGCTCGAGCGCGCCTTGCGCAGCGGCGCCCGCAGCCTGTTGCAGGTAGGCACGCGGCTCCCGGCCGAGCAAGCCGAGCACTTGCGCAAGCAGGCGCAATTGGCGGGCCAGCGCGGGGTCGCGCGTGCGGTTCACTTCAGTTGCCAACTCGAACAACACCGACACTGCAACCGGCGTGTTGAAGTCGTCGTTCATTGCTGCCTGGAAACGTTGCGCATGCGCTTCGTTCCAGTCGAGCTCCGCGCTGTCCGGCGTGACGTCTTTCAGCGCGGTGTACAAACGTGCGAGCGCGTTGCGAGCGTCGTCGATATGCACGTCGCTGTAATTCAACGGCGAGCGGTAATGCGCACGCGCGATGAAAAAACGCACAACCTCGGCATCGTACTGCGCCAATACTTCGCGGATCGTAAAGAAGTTATTCAACGACTTCGACATCTTCTCATTGTCGATCTGCACGTAGCCGTTGTGCATCCAGTAATTGACGAAGGTTTGTCCGGTGGCAGCTTCGCTTTGTGCAATCTCGTTCTCATGGTGCGGAAACTGCAGATCCTGGCCGCCGCCATGAATGTCGAAATGCTCGCCGAGCAAGGTGCAGCCCATGGCCGAGCATTCGATATGCCAGCCTGGCCGGCCGCGCCCGTACTTCGATTCCCAGCCGGTGTCCGCCGGCTCCTCCGGCTTCGCCTGCTTCCACAGCACGAAGTCGAGCGGGTCCTGCTTGGCGTCGTTCGCCGCGACGCGCTCACCGGCGCGCAGATCCTCGAGCGACTTGCCCGACAGCTTGCCGTAGCCCGCGAACTTGCGCACCGCATAGTTCACGTCGCCGTCGGCCGCCTGATACGCGTAGCCGTTCGCCTCGAGCTTCTCGATCATGCCGAGCATCTGCGGAATGAAATCGGTGGCGCGCGGCTCCAGATCGGGCCGCTCGATGCCGAGCGCGTCCGCGTCTTCGTGCAAGGCCTTGATGAAGCGATCGGTCAGCGCCTTGATCGTCTCGCCGTTCTCGAGCGCGCGGCGGATGATCTTGTCGTCAATATCCGTGATATTGCGCACGTAGGTCACCTCGTAACCGAGCGTGCGCAACCACCGTTGCACGATGTCGAACACGACCATCACGCGCGCGTGACCGACATGGCAATAGTCGTATACGGTCATCCCGCAGACGTACATCCGTACGACGCCATCCTGCAGCGGCACGAAAGTTTGCTTGTCACGCGCGAGCGTGTTGTAGATGCGCAGTGATTCCATAGAGAACGGTGCGTTGGCCGAAAGAAATCCGCAATGTGTTTCGTGCTGTTTCGCGCATGAAGCGCCCCGCGGGAAGACAGCGGGTGCGTTCCTTAACGAAACAGGCAACAGCAGCAAACCGGTGCACCTGGTGCGGCGGTCAGGCTGCGGTCAAGGCGGAGACGACCACGAGTGGCGAAAAGACAGTTTGCGGTTCGACGGAACGCGCAGACCTTTTGTTAGAATGGGTCGGAGTATAACATCCAGACCTGAGCCTATGAAACCTTCCAGCGGCCGCGCGCGCAGCGCTGCGACCCTCGCCGCGACGGCATTCTGCGCCGTCGCCCTCACGGTCTTGCCGGCTGCTGCGGCGTACGCGCAGAAAGCCTCCACGCTGCCGCAAGGGCCCGCCGTGCGTGACAACACGCCGGAGATCGACGCGTCGATTACGCAGAAGAACTGGCAAACCGCGCTCACCCAGCTCGACGCGCGCATCGCCTCGAATCCGCGCGACGCGCAGGCAAAGTTCAAACGCGCCACGGTGCTGGCGCACCTGAATCGCGACGACGAAGCAATCGCCGCCTTCACCGAACTCACGCAACTGTATCCCGAGCTGCCCGAGCCGTATAACAACCTGGCGGCGCTCTATGCAAAGCACGGCCGTTACGCCGAAGCGCGCGCTGCGCTCGAAACGGCGACCAAGGTGAATCCGGGCTACGGTCTCGCCTATGAGAATCTCGGCGACCTGTATCTGCGCATGGCCAACGAAGCCTACCGCCGCGCGCAGAGCCTCGGCAAAGCCAGCGCCACAACCAGGCAACGTCTCGTGGACATCCAGAACGTCATTTCGCCGCCCAAGGGCAAAACACCGGCGAAGCAGGCCGCCGCGCCTGTCGAGGCCAGCGCCCCGCGCTCGAGCGCGGACATGACGCAAACGCCGAGCTTCCAGTACGGCGGCGCCAATGGCTCGTTTGCCATGCCGCCCTACATGGCGCCGTCGCAGTAACACGGTCATCGTTTTCGGCAACACGTTTTTTCCAACCCTGAGGACTTTCATGAAATGGTTGATGTTGGCGCTCGGCAGCGCCGCCCTGATCGCAAATGCCCCCGCCTTTGCCCAGTCCGGTTCGCAGGCCGCGCACCCGTCCGTCCTCTTCAAGACCACCGAAGGCGACATCCGTGTCGAGCTGTATCCCGAGAAGGCGCCGAAAGCCGTCGCCAACTTCCTCGACTACGTGAAATCCGGCCAGTACAGCGGCACGATCTTCCATCGCGTGATTCCCGGCTTCATGATTCAGGGCGGCGGTTATACGCAGAGCTTCGCTGAGAAGCCCACGCGCGCGCCGATTCCGCTCGAAAGCCGTAACGGTCTGAAGAACACCGTCGGCACGCTCGCGATGGCGCGCACCAGCGACCCGAATTCGGCCACCGCGCAGTTCTTCATCAACACCGTCGACAACGCCGGCCTCGACTATCCGAATCCGGACGGCAACGGCTACGCGGTATTCGGCAAGGTCACGAGCGGTATGGACGTCGTGAAGAAGATCGAAGGCACGCCCACCACCACGCGCGGCCCGATGAGCGACGTGCCGCAAAAGCCGATCGTGATCGAATCGGCCACGGTTGTCGGCAAGTAACCGAACACACCCGGATAAAGCAGAACAAAAGAGCAGCACCCGGCGCGCTGTACACGAAGTCAACGATAACTGATAACTCTACGCACCCGGCGCGGCCCGTCGTCATTGCATCTCACATGACGGGCGGCCACGCCTTTTACTCACTCCGATCATCAAAGGATTCCATCATGGTTGAACTGCACACGAACCACGGCGTCATCAAACTCGAACTGGACGCTGAAAAGGCACCGAAGTCGGTTGAGAACTTCCTCAACTACGTGAAGGCCGGCCACTACGACAACACGGTGTTCCACCGCGTGATCGACGGCTTCATGATCCAGGGCGGCGGTTTCGAACCCGGCATGAAACAGAAGCCGACGGCAGAGCCGATCACCAACGAAGCGAACAACGGTCTGAAGAACGTCAACGGCTCGATCGCGATGGCTCGTACGAACGACCCGCACTCGGCAACGGCGCAATTCTTCATCAACGTGAACGACAACGACTTCCTGAATCACTCGTCGCCGACGCCGCAAGGCTGGGGCTACGCCGTGTTCGGCAAGGTCGTCGAAGGCATGGACATCGTCGAGAAGATCAAGAAGGTCAAGACGGGTTCGAAGGGCTTTCATCAGGACGTGCCGGCCGACGACGTCGTGATCGAAAAAGCAGTGATCGTCGACTAAGCGTCGGATCAACGCTACCCCGTTCGAACTGAAATCAGGCACCTTCAATGCTGCAAGAAACGCCGCTGCGAAGCGTCGCCGCGGGCGTGCCTGGCGAGGGCAAACGCCCGCACGCCGCACGCCCGTTTTTTTTCCTCTCGGATATTCATCTGAGCGAGGCGATTCCGCGCACCGTCGCCGCGTTTGAACACTTCATACGCGTCACGGCCGAGCAGGCGGATTCGGTTTTCATTCTCGGCGATCTGTTCGAGTACTGGATCGGCGACGACATGCTGGTCGAGCCGTTTGCCGCGCGAATGGCAGCATTGCTGCACACGCTGTCGGAGCGCGGCATCGCGCTCTACATCATGCACGGCAATCGCGATTTTCTGCTCGGCAAGCGCTTCATGAAAGCAGCCGGCGCGATCTGGCTGCCCGACCCGTTCGTGATCACCGCATTCGGCACGCGCATCATCCTCGCGCACGGCGACGGCCTCTGCACAGCGGATCGCGGCTATCAAATTTTCCGAGGCCTCGCGCGCTGCCGTCTGGCGCAGATGCTGTTTCTCGCGTGGCCGTTTCGCTGGCGTCAGGCGCTGGCGGAAAACATGCGCTCGAAAAGTGAGCAAGGCCGCTCGCGGCCGATTTCGGCGAAATATGACGTGACGGCGAAGGCCGTCGCTGCGTTATTCAAGTCGTCGAAAACGGCCACGATGATTCACGGACACACGCACCGACCGGCGCGGCATCGCGAACCGGACGGCACGCGCTGGGTTTTGCCAGATTGGGATCTCGACCACGGCGAGCGCCGTGGCGGCTATCTGCGGATCGACGCGGAAGGAATTCGGGCGTTGCCGCTGGATTGATCTGGGCGCGCGGATGGGCCGGTAACCGTGCGCATGAGCATGTGCACGTCCATGATTCGCCGGTGCCTTGCGCGAGGCGTTCTCGTGCACCGGCCGAGAATTAGCGCGCCGCCACCCCGTCCGCTTTTCCCGCAATCGCGGCCGACAGGCGCCGCAAGTCGAGCAATGCCGCATCGGCGCCTTGCAGACCTTCCAGACTTGTTCCCAGCCGCTCCAGCGCGTCGACGATTTCGTCGATACGCTTCGATTGCGTGGCGGCGTGATCGATCAGGCCGTGAATCGCCAACGAAACCGGGTCGTCCGCATTCGGTGTGATGCCGTAGGCGCAGAATCCGCTGCTTTCAGACGCGCGTTTGACCTCGTGCGCTGCACCGCCGGACTGCGCACCGGACCCCGCCGCCGGAACAATGATCCGGGCCGGATTGCCCACCGCCGTGCCGCGTGCCGGCACGGGCTTCGTGACCACCGCATTCGAGCCGATCTTCGCGTCCGCGCCAATCGTGAAGCCGCCGAGCACCTTCGCGCCGGCGCCGACGATCACGCCGCGCTCGAGCGTCGGATGGCGCTTCGCACCCCGTGTGAGCGACGTACCACCGAGCGTCACGCCCTGATAGATCGTGCAGTCATCGCCTATTTGCGCGGTCTCGCCAATCACGACACCCATGCCGTGGTCGATGAACACACGGCGGCCAAGCGTCGCGCCCGGATGAATTTCGATGCCGGTCATGAAACGCGCCATCTGCGAGATGAAACGCGCGAGCCAGCGGCGCCTCGCCTGCCAGCATCCATGCGCGAGCCGGTGCAGCACGAGGGCGTGCAGACCCGGGTAACACGTGAGGACTTCCCATGCGCTGCGGGCGGCGGGATCGCGCTCGCGGATCGTGGCAATGTCTTCGCGAAGTCTCGTGAACATGGCAGGGACTGTGTCGTGGGGGAAAGGACCGCAGGCGTGAAACACCACGCATCGCGGAGGCTTGCCGCATAGCAGATCGGCAGCTTTGCTTAGAACGTTTTGAGCAATTGTAGGGCGATTGCGCGAAACCTGCCGGAAGCCCACGCTGCCGGCAAGGTCGTCGATTGCAGGGAGATCGGCGCACCGCCAGTGCGCGCCGCCCCGCGTCCTTCAAGAAGCGTCGCCGCCGGGCGTTCTGGTTTTCAGCAGTATATGCTTGGCGATGCCGCGCACGATGTTGACCTCCTCCCGCTCCAGACCGGAACGCGCGAATAGGCGCCGCAAACGCGACATCAGCTTTTTCGGATTGGCCGGATCGAGAAACTCGAGCGCAATCAGCGCACTTTCCAGATGCGCGTACATGCTTTCGATTTCGTCGCTCGCCGCCCGTGCGCCGAGCGCTTCGCCCTGTCCCGAGGACGCCTGCCCCGCGCACGCCTGAGCCGCGGCGGCCGGCGCGGATGTTGCGTCGCCGGCAGACAGATACGCCGTGCGCAACTCATACGCCAGCACCTGCACCGCCTGCGCAAGATTGAGCGAACTGTAGGCCGGATTGGCCGGAATATGCGCGAGCGCGCTGCAACGCTCGACGTCCTCATTCGACAAACCCGTGCGCTCGTTGCCGAACACCAGTGCGATCTCGCCATGCACAGCCTGCTCGCGCGCGGCGCCGGCCGCGGCACGCGGCGTCCATTGCGGCGGCCCGTATTCGCGCAACCGCGCGGTCAGCGCGATCGACCAATGCACGCCGCTCAACGCGTCGGTAAGCGTGGGCACGACGTGCGCGGATGCCAGCACGTCGTCGGCGCCGCTCGCCATGGCGATGGCTTCCGGATCGCTTTGCACGTGCGGCACGCGGGGCGACACCAGCACAAGGCGTGAAAAACCCATGGTTTTCAGCGCGCGAGCCGCCGCGCCGACGTTGCCGGGATGGCTGGGCTCGACGAGCACGAAGCGCGTCGACGTAAAACCGCCGCGCAGGTCCGCCACGGCGGGATCGGAGGAATGGTGGGTGTGGTCCACGATGAAACTCGGCAGGCTAAAGAACGCGTATGGTAGCGCCAACCCCGCGCCGGCTCCGAATTGCGCATGAATTGCGCATGAATTGGCGCATGCCGGCCGCACAAAACGTGTGCCCATCTTTGCCAATCGCCAGTCATACCGGCTGCCGGACAGCAAGCGCTGCCGCGGCGGCCGGACTCAGGTAAAATACCGGGATTCGCGTCCGGCTTTGGTCTGTAAAAAGTCCGGCGCCTCGTTCTTATTCAATTCGTCTCCGTCGGCGGAATCCGCACCGATCCTTTACCGGACGTGCGTTCCGTGCTGTTTCCGCGCCCCTTGATGGCGCTCAGTCAGCGCTCATCCCGCGCTCATTTACCGGCAAGCAGCCGTGCTGCCCCGGCACAAGGATCCAGTCTCATGCATCCCATGCTCAATATCGCTGTGAAGGCCGCGCGCCGCGCAGCCCAGATCATCAACCGCGCGTCGCTCGACCTCGATCTCATCCAGGTCAGCAAGAAACAGCACAACGATTTCGTCACGGAGGTCGACAAAGCGTCTGAAGCGGCGATCATCGATACGCTCAAGACCGCCTACCCCGATCACGCCATTCTCGCCGAAGAATCCGGCAAGTCGCAGAACGAGTCCGAATATCAGTGGATCATCGATCCGCTCGACGGCACCACCAATTTCATCCACGGTTTCCCGTACTACTGCGTGTCGATCGCGCTCGCGCATAAGGGCATCGTGACGCAGTCGGTGGTCTACGATCCGACCCGCAATGACCTGTTCACCGCCTCGCGCGGCCGCGGCGCGTTCCTGAACGACCGCCGCATCCGTGTCGCCAAGCGCGACCGTCTCGCCGACGGCCTGATCGGCACCGGTTTTCCGTTCCGCGAAACCGACGGCCTCGAAGCGTACGGCCGCCAGTTTGCCGAAATGACGGAAGCCTGCGCCGGCCTGCGCCGTCCGGGCGCCGCCGCGCTCGATCTGGCCAACGTCGCCGCCGGCCGGATGGACGGCTTCTTTGAACAAGGCCTGAATCCGTGGGACGTCGCCGCGGGCAGCCTGCTGATCACGGAAGCCGGCGGTCTGGTCGGCAATTACACGGGCGACTCGGATTTCCTGCACGTCGGTGAAATCGTTGCGGGCAATCCGAAGGTCTATGCGCAGATGATCCCGATCCTGTCGCGCTACAGCCGCACGCGTCAGCAATCGGCTTAAGGTTTCTGGCCTGGAGCCTCCGGACAGGCGCTCAAGCCTGCTATCCGGGCGACTCTGCATCGGCTTGAGCAACACAAGAAAGCGGCTTCGGCCGCTTTTTCGTTGGCGCGCCTGCATCCCGCGAGCGTTCGTGCTACAAAGCGGAAGGCCGCGCCGGCATGCTCGATTCGCCGGCTGCGTTTCGCGCGTCTTTCACAGCGCCCTGCTTCGCGTCACATTTGCGCGCAGCTTCGAACCCGCTTCATGAAAAAAGGCTTCTACACAATTATCGCGGCGCAGTTTATTTCGTCGCTCGCGGACAATGCCCTGCTGATCGCCGCCATCGCCTTGCTATCGGTGATCCGCTCGGCCGCCTGGGTCACGCCGCTGCTGCAGATTTTCTTCACCGTCTCCTACGTGCTGCTTGCGCCCTTCGTCGGCGCATTCGCCGACGCGCTGCAAAAGCGGCACGTGATGTTCGTCTCCAACGCGCTCAAGGCAAGCGGCTGTCTGATGATGATCGCCGGCGTTCATCCGATGATCGCGTACGGCGTGGTCGGTTTTGGCGCGGCCGCATACTCGCCAGCCAAATACGGCATTCTCACCGAACTGCTTCCCGCGGAAAAACTCGTCAAGGCAAACGCCTGGCTCGAATCGGCCACCGTGCTGTCGACCATTGTCGGCACGATGGTCGGCGGCGCGCTGATCAGCACACTCGCCGATAAATTCGTCGCCCACGCGCATTTGCCGCTGATCCGCTCCTCCGCCGATCTGGCCATGTTCGCGGTAATGCTCACGTATGCCGTCGCGGCCGGGATCAACATCTTCATTCCCGACACCGGCGCGCGCTATCCGAACCGTTTGACCGAACCGAAGAAACTGGTCGGCGATTTCTATCACTGCTTCAACGTGCTGTGGGCCGACAAGCTCGCGCAGATTGCGCTGTGGGTCACGACGCTGATGTGGGGCGGCGCGGTCACGCTGCAATTGCTGGTGCTGAAATGGGCGAATGTGAACCTCGGTTTGTCGCTCTCGAAAGCCGCCGTGATGCAAGGCGTCACGGGCCTGGGCATCGCCGTCGGCGCGGCGGCTGCCGCCGCGCTAATTCCGTTGCGCCGTTCGCTGCGGGTGCTGCCGATCGGCATCCTCACGGGCGCGGTAGCGATCGCCATGGCGTTCTACAACAAGGACCTGTTTCCGGCGGGCGCCGGCATTCGCCTCGGCTCATACGTCCTGCCGTTCTATATCCTGTTCGCCTATCCCTTGATGATTCTGCTCGGCGCGCTGTCCGGATTTTTCATCGTGCCGATGAACGCTATTCTCCAGCACCGTGGCGCGACCCTGCTCTCCGCCGGTCATTCGATCGCGGTGCAGAATTTCAACCAGAATCTGGCCGTGCTGCTGATGCTCGGCGCCTACGCGATCCTGCTCACCGCGAAGATGCCGGCGCAATGGATCATCGTCGTGTTCGGCAGCTTCATCACGTTCATGATGTGGCTCGCAAAACGGCGCAGTGCCGTGAATGAGCGCACAGTGGATATGCGGGCGCTGGTGGAAGAATGACGGCATGGCAAGCGTCACACGACAGGTGCGAGTATGGACGTGCCGGCATGCGAACAGTATGGCGGATTGGCCGTCCGGCCAGGGTCCGCTCGCCGCGCCGGCGGGTTAAACTCACGCCCTGAACAGCTAACGCAAAAAGACACCAAGGATGGGTATTCAAACCGCAGCGGCCAATGACGTCGCACAACACACGCCCATGATGCAGCAGTATCTACGCATCAAGGCGGATCATCCGGGCACGCTGGTGTTCTACCGGATGGGCGACTTCTATGAACTCTTTTTCGAAGATGCGGAAAAAGCCGCGCGTCTGCTCGATTTAACACTTACGCAGCGTGGTGCGTCGGCAGGCAACCCGATCAAGATGGCGGGCGTGCCGCATCATGCGGTCGAACAGTATCTGGCCAAGCTGGTGAAGCTCGGCGAATCCGTCGCGATTTGCGAGCAGATCGGCGATCCGGCTACGTCGAAAGGGCCTGTCGAGCGCAAAGTCGTACGCGTAGTCACGCCGGGCACGCTGACGGACGCAGCCCTTCTGTCCGACAAGAGCGATGTCTATCTGATGGCGCTGTGCGTCGCGCATAACCGGCGCGGCGTCGCGACGAGCGTCGGGCTCGCGTGGCTGAATCTGGCGAGCGGCGCATTGCGCCTCGCCGAAGTTGCTCCCGATCAGGTGGCAGCCGCGCTCGAACGGATTCGTCCCGCGGAAATTCTGGTGGCCGATACGTCGGCCGATTCCGCGAGCTGGACGCCGCCCGTCAACGCCGGCGCCCTCACCCGCGTGCCGGTCTGGCACTTCGATATCGCCTCGGGCACGCAACGCCTGTGCGATCAACTGGAAGTGGCCGGCCTCGACGGCTTCGGCGCGCATTCGCTGACCGCCGCATGCGGAGCGGCAGGCGCGCTGCTGCTGTATGCGGCGGCCACGCAAGGCCAGCAACTGCGCCACGTGCGCAGCCTGAAGGTCGAGTACGAGTCCGAATATATCGGCCTCGACCCCGCCACGCGCCGCAATCTTGAACTCACGGAAACGCTGCGCGGCACCGAATCGCCCACGCTGTGCTCGCTGCTCGACACCTGCTGTACGACGATGGGCAGCCGTCTGCTGCGTCACTGGCTGCACCATCCGCCGCGTGAAGCCGCCGTGGCGCAAGCACGTCAGCAGGCCATCGGCGCATTGCTCGACGCGCCGCTGGCGGCAAGCGTCGACACGCTGCGCGGCGCGTTGCGGCAGATTTCCGACATCGAGCGGATTACCGGGCGTCTGGCACTGCTATCCGCGCGGCCTCGCGATCTGTCGAGCCTGCGCGATACGTTTATCGCCTTGCCCGAACTGCGCACGCAACTCGCGGCCGTTTCGTCCAATGCAGATTCGCTGGCGCGTATCGACGCGTCGCTGGAACCGCCGCAAGCGTGCGTCGAACTCCTCAGGCGCGCGGTCGCGCAGGAGCCATCCGCCATGGTGCGCGACGGCGGCGTGATCGCGCGCGGCTACGATGCGGAACTCGATGAACTGCGAGATATTTCGGAGAACTGCGGGCAGTTCCTGATCGACCTCGAAACACGCGAACGGGCGCGCACCGGCATCGGCAATCTGCGCGTCGAGTACAACAAGGTGCACGGCTTCTATATCGAAGTCACACGCGGCCAGACCGACAAGGTGCCGGACGACTACCGCCGCCGTCAGACGCTGAAAAACGCCGAGCGTTACATCACGCCGGAACTGAAAACGTTCGAAGACAAGGCGCTCTCCGCACAGGAACGCGCGCTGGCCCGGGAACGCTCGCTGTACGACGCGTTGCTGCAAGCGCTGCTGCCTTTTATCCCGGACTGCCAGCGGGTTGCCGCAGCACTCGCCGAACTCGATCTGCTGGCTGCATTCGCTGAACGCGCCCGCGCACTCGATTGGGTCGCACCGACGTTTTCGCCGGACACCGGCATCGAAATCGAGCAGGGCCGGCATCCGGTTGTCGAGGCCCAGGTCGAGCAGTTCATCGCCAACGACTGCACGCTCACCCCCGAGCGCAAACTGCTGCTGATCACCGGCCCGAACATGGGCGGTAAATCGACCTTCATGCGGCAGACCGCGCTGATCGCCTTGCTGGCGTACGTGGGCAGCTATGTGCCGGCACGGCGCGCGTCATTCGGCCCGATCGATCGCATTTTCACGCGCATCGGCGCGGCGGACGATCTGGCCGGCGGCCGTTCCACCTTCATGGTGGAAATGACCGAAGCGGCGGCGATCCTGAACGACGCGACGCCGCAAAGTCTCGTGCTGATGGACGAAATCGGGCGCGGCACATCGACATTCGACGGCCTTGCGCTAGCCTGGGCCATCGCGCGGCACCTGCTCTCGCACAACGGCTGTCATACGCTGTTCGCCACGCACTACTTCGAGTTGACGCAGTTGCCCGCCGAGTTTCCACACGCGGCCAATGTGCATCTGTCGGCGGTCGAGCATGGGCACGGTATCGTGTTCCTGCATGCGGTCAATGAAGGTCCGGCGAATCAGAGCTACGGTTTACAGGTCGCGCAGCTGGCCGGCGTGCCAAACGCGGTGATCCGCGCGGCCCGCAAGCATCTCGCGCATCTCGAGCAGCAGTCCGCGGCGCAACCCGCGCCGCAACTCGATCTGTTCGCGGCGCCTGTGCCCATGCTCCTTGAAGACGCCGAAGACGAACGCGGCGCGAAGCCGGCAGCAGCGATATCGCCGGCCATGCAGGCACTCGCCGAGCGCCTGCGCGCCATTGATCCGAACGATCTGCGGCCGCGCGAAGCGCTCGACCTGCTGTACGAACTGCACGAGCTGGCCACCGCGCCGGATGCAGATCATTGACGCACACAGGCCCTCGCAGCGCCCGCGCAAACTTTGCGCGGCGCTGAGCCTCGTCCTCACGCGCAGCCTTGCGTCGCTCGCGTGTCTGGGTTCGCTACTGGCGCTCACCCCGCTCGCCCACGCCGAAACGTCGCGCTATGTGTTCGCGGTCATCGCCAGCACGATGCAAAGTCCCGCGGACGAGGCGCCCACGCAACGCCTGATCGACGCGATCAGCCGCGAACGCAACATTTCGTTCATTGTCTACGACGGCAATCTGAGGGGTACGAAAGAAGCCTGCCGGGATGCGCTATACGAACGCCGCCATGCGCTGCTTGAAACATCGCGGCCCGCCCTCTTCTTCATTCCGGGCCAGCATGACTGGACCGACTGCGGCACGGCCGAGGCCGGCGGCTTTGACCCGGTCGAGCGGCTCGATCAGTTGCGCCAGACCCTGTTCACCGACCCCACGTCGATGGGTCAAAGCCCGATTGCATTGACGCGCGAAAGCGAGGTATCGCGCTTTCGTCCGTTTCGGGAAAACGTGCGCTGGCAAGTCGGCGACACCGTCTTCGTCGGCCTCAACGTGCCGGGTCCGAATAATCACTACCTGACCGCGGGCGGCCGCAACGGCGAGTTCGAAGACCGCGTGATCGCCAATGCATTCTGGCTCGAGCACGCCGGTGAATATGCCAAGCGCCGCGACGCCCGCGCGATTGTCGTCTTTATTCAGGGTGACCCCGATCCCGAGCGCTACGAACGGCCTGACCGTTTCGCGTGGCTGCGCTTTGCGCGCAACACGCGCCGCGACGGTTTTCTGGAATTCAAACGCAGCCTTGTCAAACTCGCGCAGATTTTTCGCGGCCCGGTGCTGCTGATTCATTGCGATGACGAACGCGCGAGCGGCGGCTTCGTGATCGATCAGCCGCTACGCAATGACAAGGGGATGCTGGTGACGAATCTCACGCGTGTCGCGATCGCGCCGCATGATCGTCTTAACCAGTGGATTCAGATTGATGCGGATCTCGGCAAGAAACCGCCGTTCCGCGTGAGTGTGCGCGATGTGCCGAGGCAAATGCCAATGCCCACCACGCCGTCCCTGCCGCAGCGCGACGAGCCGGCCGCTTCAATGCCGGCAGTGCCTGCGTTAGGCCCGGCTTCCGAGTTGCCGCCCATGTTGCCGACACCTGGGCAACCTCAACCGCTCCAGCAGCAACCCGACCAGCCGCAATCCAAACCGGCGGACGACGGCAGCGGCGAGTATGGACAATACGGCCCGTATGGACCCGCGATGTCCGGGCCGCCCGCTTCAGCCGTGTTGCCGCACGCACCGGTTGCGCCCTCAGGCGCTCCCGGGCTGCCCGCAAGCTCAGTGCAGCGTGGGCCCTGACTTTTCGTCATCGGCTTCGTCGTCATCGTCATCGAGGACTTCGAGGCCGTCGGCGCCATGCGCGTGTTCGTGCGTGATTTCGTCTTCGGTAGCCGGACGCACGTCCTTGACGGTCAGTGCGAAACGCAGCGCCATGCCGGCAAGCGGATGGTTGCCGTCGAGCACGACTTTGTCTTCTGCCACGTCGGTCACCACGTAGACGAGCGAATCGAGATCCTCATCGCCTTCTTCCGGCGTGCCTTCGAATTGCATGCCGACTTCAAGCGGTTCCGGGAAGCGATCGCGCGGCTCGATCTTCACGAGATCAGGGTCGTACTCACCGAACGCGTCTTGTGGCTCGAGCTGGATCTGGGTCTCGAAGCCGGCCTCGTGGCCGTCGAGCTCTTCCTCGATCTTGGGGAACGTGCCATCATAGCCGCCGTGCAGATAGACCATCGGCTCGTCGCTTTCTTCAATCAGATTGCCCTGCGCATCCGACAGCTTGTAAGCGACCGACACGACGGTGTTCTTTGCGATTTTCATTCGATTCTCCAGAATACAACTTACATTATACGATGCCCAAGCGGCCCACTGACCACCCGGCCGACGCAGCTTCGGCACGGAAATCTTCGCCGGCTTCGAAGCCGGTGCTCCCCAGCCTGCCGCCGTCGCCCGACACGCCCACGCCCTTGCTCGGCAATCTGACACCGTCGCAATTCATGCGCCGATATTGGCAGAAAAAGCCCTTGCTGATCCGCCAGGCGATTCCGAACGTGGAAGCGCCGCTGTCACGCGACGAGTTTTTCGAGCTGGCTGATCGGGACGAGGTCGAAGCCCGGCTGATCACGCACTTTCGCAACAAGTGGCAAATGGAGCACGGTCCGTTCGCGCCCGATGAACTGCCCTCGGTAAAGCAGCGCGCCTGGACCTTGCTCGTGCAAGGCGTGGACCTGTACGACGATCGCGCGCGGGCCTTGCTCGACCGTTTCCGCTTCGTGCCGGACGCCCGTCTGGACGACCTGATGATTTCGTATGCGAGCGATGGCGGCGGCGTGGGCCCCCATTTCGATTCCTACGATGTGTTTCTTTTGCAAGTAAAAGGTAAGCGCCGGTGGCGCATCAGCGCACAGAAAGATCTGACGCTGCAGGGGGGTTTGCCTTTGAAAGTTTTACAGCATTTCGAGCCGGAACAGGAATGGCTGCTCGAACCGGGCGACATGTTGTACCTGCCGCCGCATATCGCTCATGACGGTGTCGCCGAAGGCGAGTGCATGACCTGCTCGATCGGTTTTCGCGCCCCGTCGGCGGGCGAGCTGACCGCGCAGTTCCTCTACCATCTGGCCGAGCGCGGCGAGTCGGCGCCGCGCCCCGCCGCGCTCTATCGCGACCCCCAGCAACCGGCGGTCGACCGCCCGGCAGAACTGCCCGCAGCATTGATCGAACGGGTTGGCGCAATCCTTGCTGGAGTCAAATGGAATGAGCAGGACATTGCGTCGTTCCTTGGCACATATCTCAGCGAACCGAAGCCGAGCGTCGTGTTTGATCCGCCGCAACGACCGCTCAACGTAGCGCGTTTCATTGGTCAGGCATCGAAGTCCGGGATCCGGCTCGACCGCAAGACTAATTTGTTGTACAACCGCCGTTTTTTCTTCGTAAATGGAGAGGAAATGCCGTTCGATGGCGCGAAAAAATGGCTGTTTGACCTCGCGGACCATCGGTGTATGAGTGCGAAACGCTTTGTAACACTCTCACACGATTCGTCGGTGACAGCACTACTACACGAGTGGTATTGTGCGGGCTGGATACAAGTGGGCGAGCTTGCGTAACTCTGCCCGCGTGTTATACCGTACTGTGAAATTTTGTATGAGAAAGACAACGTATTGACCCCGGATTTATGGATTGTCAGTACGAAAGTGCATATAATTTCCGCCCAAGCCGTAGGGAAGATTCTAGCTCGTCAAAAGAGCGTCTCCACCAGCGGCCCAGGTCGGTGTTGGAGCACATTACCGGTATTATTTTGCGCTGTTGCTTACCTTTAACCATAAAAGGACGTGATCATGAAGAAATCCCTCCTCGTAGCATCCCTGTTGGCAGCTGTGGCACTGGCTGCATGCAACAAGAGCAACGATCAAGCCGCTGCCCCGGCTAGCGACGCAGCTGCTGCTTCGGCACCGGCTGCTGCAGCTTCGGATTCGGCTGCTGCTGCATCGGGTGCGGCTGCTGCTGCGAGCGACGCTGCTGCTTCGGCTTCGGCCGCTGCTTCGGACGCAGGCGCTGCTGCTTCGGCTGCTGCTCCGGCTTCGGGCGCAAGCCAGTAAGCTGTCGCATAGGGTTCGCCTTCGGGCGGAAACTGCTCCAGGAAATCATCTTGATTTCCTGGGCAGTAAAGCGAAACGCCACGGATTCACATCCGTGGCGTTTTGTCATTTAAAAGCCGCTTTTTACAACGGCATTCACTTAATCACCTATTGAGCGGGCATTGCCTTCTCTTCGAAGAATTCGCGCACGACTTCGATCTCACGCGTGCGCTTGAATGGCGGCAGGCTCTGCCATATACGGCGCCCATACGGCTTGTCGACCAGACGCGTGTCGCAGATCATCAGCACACCGCGATCGGTCTCAGCGCGAATCAGACGGCCTGCGCCCTGCTTCAGCGTAATGACGGCCTGCGGCAGTTGATGGACCGCAAACGGGCTCAGGCCTTTCTTCGTCAGCGCATCCAGGCGCGCCGACAGCACCGGATCATCAGGCGGCGCAAACGGCAGCTTGTCGATCACGACCAGCGAGAGCGCATCGCCGCGCACATCCACGCCTTCCCAGAAGCTCTGACTACCCACCAGGATCGCATTGCCATAGGTACGGAAGCGGTCCAGCAACTCGGTGCGGCTCGCGTCGCCCTGCACGAGCAGCGGGTAGTTCCAGCCGCGCGTTTCGATGACGTCGCGCAACTTGTTCGAAATGCGATCGACCGCGCGCAGTGTCGTGCACAGCATGAATACGCCACCGCCGGAGGCCTCGATCGCCGGCAAGGCGGCGTCGAACACGGCATCCGTAAACATCGGCGAGGAAGGCTGCGGCAAGTTGCGCGGCACGTACAGAAGCCCTTGCGTCGGATAGTCGAAGGGGCTTGGCAGCGTCATCGAACGTTTTGCGTTCAGGCCCATCTGCGCCGCATAGTGCGTGAAATCGCCCCGCACCGACAATGTCGCCGACGTGAAGATCCACGCGCGCGGCACACCGGCACGCTGCTTGGCGAAGATCGGCGCGACCGACAACGGCGTTTCGTGCAACTGCACCGTATGCGCGAAAACTTCGATCCAGCGCACCTTTTCATTCGGATCGGCAGGCTCGGCCCTGGCATCGCCCGCAGCGGCGTCAGCGGCTGCCCGTTCGGTCTCGGTGGGCGGCGTCGTCCAACCCGCCAGAACGCCTTGCAACTCGCGCGCGCGACGCAAACAGGCGCCGATCGATTCGGCGCGCTCGGCCTGGCTCGACAACGCGGAAGTCAATGCGTCGAGCTCGGTCTCAAGCGTTTCGAGCGCGGGAAATAACGGGTGATCGTCGGGTAGCTGACCGATCGACAAGCGTATCGAGTCTTCCTTGAACGCGAGCCGCACGTCACGCGCCGCGCGTTCGAGCGTCGAGCCAAGTTTGACCCAGTCGACCGACTCGCGCGCATGGCCCAGCCCCTCCGCTACGGAATCGCGCGCGAGCTCGAGAAACTGCGTGGTCGAAAGCGTTTCGCCGAAAAACAGCGTCGCGGTTTCCGGCAGTTGATGCGCTTCGTCGAAGATAACGGTGTTCGCCGTTGGCAGCAATTCGGCCATGCCGGTATCGCGCAACATGATGTCGGCGAAAAACAGATGGTGATTGACCACCACGATGTCGGCCTGTTGCGCCTCGCGGCGCGCCTGCATCACAAAGCACTCCTTGTAGTGCGGGCACTCCTGGCCGAGACAGTTTTCACGCGTGGACGTGACCATCGACCACACCGCCGCCGTTTCCGGCACGCTCGCGAGTTCGGCCTTGTCGCCGGTGCGCGTGATCTTGGCGAAACGAATGATGTCCTGCAGATACGAGGTTTCCTGGCGCGACGGCAAACGGCCGTTATCCGCCGTGCGCTGCAGGTAGTAATGGCACAGATAGTTCGCCCGCCCCTTGAGCATCGCCACCGAGACCGGCACGGCGAGTGCATCGCGCACAGTCGGAATGTCGCGCTGAAAGAGCTGATCCTGCAAATGCTTGGTGCCGGTGGAGACGATCACCTTGCCGCCCCACAACATGGCCGGCACGAGGTACGCATAGGTCTTGCCCGTGCCCGTACCTGCCTCCACGATCAGCGTGTTTTCGCTGCCGTCGAGTGCGTTCGATTCATCAGGTTCGGAGGCTTGCGCCGCCGCATCGGTGCCCGGCGCTTGCAGACGCCGCGCCGGACGCTTTTGCGCTTCGAACATCGCCGGTTCGGGCATGGCACGGCCCGACGCTTCCATGGCGGCCGCGACGGCGCGCGACATCTCGATCTGCGACGCTCGCGAGCGATAGCCGTCGATCTGACGGGCGAGCAAGCCGTTGTCGGCGAAGATATCGTCCAGTTCGGCGGCGCGGCGTGGATTCAACGACGCGGAGAGCGCGGACGCGGGAGGACGCGGCGCCGGCGCGCCGGCCACGGGGGCGTCGTCGGCCGCCGTGGCGTGTGGTGAAGTTTCAAGCGGTGAATTCAAGGCAAGCGTTTCCTGCAAAGTCCGGCGCGCGCGGCGCGACCCGGCGCCCGCCAGGCCACGAACTCAGGCGCGTGCGTCCGGTTCGAGCTGCAATTGCAGCAAGATGATGGTGTCCTTGACTTTGAGTTTGCGCTTTTTCAGGCGCTGCAACTCGAAGTCGTCGATGCCGGGCTCATCCGACATTCGGTCGATCAAGCGATCGAGCCCACTATGCTCCGATTCCAGTTGCAGGATACGGTCGCGAAGTGTGTCCGCGGTGATGACGTGATGTTGATCGCGCATGCTCGCCTCCTCTCGTAAGCGGCACGGGCTGCGTGGCGCCGCCCGATGCCTGAGGTTGCTGTCCGGCTTAAAACGCGTACGACTACCCTACCAGAACCCGCTACAGCCCATCTACTGTTGTTGCTGTTGCTGCTTCTGCTGTTCTTCAAGTTGCTGCTGCTGTTTCAACTGGTCCTGACGCTTCTGCTCGGCTTTCTCGGCCGCCTGCTTCTGGCGCGCTTCCACGTCGGCCTTGTGCTGCGCCGCATCGGCCTGCTTCTTCTCGAAGCTTTGCTGCTTCTCCACCCGCTCCTGCGCCTTTTGCGCGCCCTGCTGACGCGCCTGCTCGAGCTTACGCTGGAAATCGTCCTGCTTCTGCTCGTACGCCTGGGTGTTGGCAGCGGCTTGCGACGGACTGATGCCGCGCTGCGCCTGATCCAGCGCATGCTGTTGCTGTTTCTGCTGATACGCTTGAGCATTGGCGGCGCGTTGCGGCGCCTCGGCCGCGCGCTGCGCCTGATCGATCTGATGCTGGCGCTGCTTGTCTTCGTAGGCCTGTGCGTTGCGCGCTTCGTCGGCGGCGCGCTGCGGCGCGCCAGCTTCGTCCTGAGCGCGTTTGAGCGCTGCCTGCTCGTCACGCTCACGGGCGCGCTGGACACGCTGCTCGCCGTCGAGCGCGAGCTGCTCCTTGCGAATGTCGGCCTGCACCGAGCGCATACTGTCACGCGCCTTGCCCAGACAATAGTTCACGAAGAACTTGCTGTAGCAGTCGTGTTCGGCAACCGCGTAACGGTAGTTGTTTTCCTCGGTGCGCTGATCCAGCACTTTCTGCCGCGCGTCGAATTCGCTGTCAAGCGATGCCGCGCTATCAGCGTTGCCGGCACTATCCGCGTTGTCCACATTGTCCGCACTGCTCGCGCCCGCGCCGTTCGTGGCGCCCATTGCCTGCGTCGCGCTGGTTGCCCGCGCGCCCGAAGCGGCTGCCGGGGTCGCCGATTGTGCCGCGGCCGGCGCGGACACGGCTAGCGTTGCGGCGAGGAGGCACGAGGCGCACGAAGCAAAAAACATCCCATTGGACGGGAGCGTTGCTCCAGGCACGAACCGCGACGTCCACCCAGTCGACAGGAGCGACATCAACAACATAAGCGGCGAGCGCGCCAAACGCGGCGACGAAGAAAACGGCAATTGTGACAAGCGAGAGACCAAGCGGGAGCCCAGGCGGTTGAGGGACAAGGAGGTAGGCAACGTCGTAAATGGTCAACGGAACATGCCCGAAATTCTATCACCCTGCGGTTGAGCCCTTTGGCATTTATGGCAAAATGCCCCGCTCCAGCAACCTGGTCGCAGCGCGCACGCCCAGCGTGCACCGGCGTGTCCGACGTGGGCCCGGCGTGTCACGCGTGCGAAGCGTGTGGCATTAGCGCGCGACCTTTGATTGAGTAGCAGGAACACCAAGACCTTATGACGGAAACCGTAGCACTCAAGATCGTACAGCGCATCGCCGCCGAACTGTCCGTCCAGCCGCGCCAGGTCGCGGCCGCGGTGCAACTTCTCGACGAAGGAGCGACTGTTCCGTTCATCGCCCGCTACCGGAAGGAAGTGACCGACAATCTCGACGACACGCAACTGCGTAACCTCGAGGAACGCCTGCTGTATCTGCGCGAACTGGAAGACCGGCGCGCCACGATCGTCGCCAGCATCGACGAACAGGGCAAACTCACCGACGAGCTGCGCGCCGCGATCGAAGGCGCCGACAGCAAGCAGGTGCTGGAAGACCTGTATCTCCCTTATAAGCCGAAGCGCCGCACGCGCGCGCAGATCGCCCGCGAAGCCGGCCTGCAGCCGCTCGCCGACGCCTTGCTGGCCAACCCGCTGCTCGACCCGCAAACCGAAGCCGCAGCCTACGTGGACGCCGAAAAAGGCGTGGCCGACGTCAAGGCCGCGCTCGACGGCGCGCGCGACATTCTCTCCGAGCAGTTCGGCGAAACCGCCGAACTGCTCGGCAAGCTGCGCGACTACCTGTTCAACCAGGGCGTGGTGTCGTCGAAAGTGGTCGAAGGCAAGGAACACGCGGAAGAAGAAAAATTCCGCGACTACTACGACTATGCGGAAACCATCAGGACCGTGCCGTCGCATCGCGCGCTGGCCCTGTTCCGCGGCCGCAATGCCGGCGTGCTGATGGTCAAGCTCGGGCTCGGCGAGGAGCTCGACGCGCAGGTTCCGCATCCGGGCGAAGCGTTGATCGCCCGCCACTTCGGCATCGCCAATCAGAACCGCCCGGCCGACAAGTGGCTCGCCGACGTGTGCCGCTGGTGCTGGCGCGTGAAGGTGCAGCCGCACATCGAAAACGAGCTGCTGACCAATCTGCGCGACGAAGCCGAACACGAAGCAATTCGCGTGTTTGCGCGCAATCTGAAGGATCTGTTGCTCGCCGCGCCCGCCGGGCCGAAGGCCGTGATCGGCCTCGATCCGGGCATGCGCACCGGCGTGAAAGTCGCGGTAGTCGATCGGACCGGCAAGGTGCTTGCCACCGACGTGATCTATCCGCACGAGCCGCGCCGCGACTGGGACGGCTCGATCGCGAAACTGGCGCGCCTCTGCGCGCAGACTCAGGCTGAGTTGATCAGTATCGGCAACGGCACGGCATCGCGCGAAACGGACAAGCTCGCGAGCGAACTGATCGCGCGTCATCCGGAGTTCAAGCTGCAGAAGATCGTTGTGTCGGAAGCCGGCGCGTCGGTGTACTCGGCCTCCGAACTCGCGGCGAAGGAATTCCCGGACATGGACGTGTCGCTGCGTGGCGCCGTGTCGATTGCGCGCCGTCTGCAGGACCCGCTCGCGGAACTGGTGAAGATCGAGCCGAAGGCAATCGGCGTCGGCCAGTATCAGCACGACGTGAATCAACGCGAACTGGCCCGCTCGCTCGATGCGGTGGTCGAGGATTGCGTGAACGCGGTCGGTGTGGACGCCAACACGGCATCGGTCGCCTTGCTGGCGCGCGTGTCGGGTCTGAACGCCACGCTGGCTCGCAACATCGTCGACTATCGCGATGCAAACGGTCCGTTCCCGTCGCGCGAACATCTGCGCAAGGTGCCGCGCCTCGGCGACAAGACCTTCGAGCAGGCCGCCGGATTCCTGCGCATCAACAATGGCGAAAATCCGCTCGATCGCTCGTCGGTTCACCCGGAAGCCTATCCGGTCGTGGAACGCATCCTCGCGAAGATCAGCAAGCATGTCGGCGAAGTGCTCGGCAATCGCGACGCGCTGCGTGGCCTGTCGCCAGCGGAATTCGTCGACGAACGTTTCGGTCTGCCGACCGTGCGCGACATTCTGCTGGAACTCGAGAAGCCGGGCCGCGACCCGCGCCCCGAGTTCAAGACCGCGACCTTCCGTGAAGGCGTCGAGAAGGTCAGCGACCTGACGCCGGGCATGGTGCTGGAAGGTGTCGTGACGAACGTGGCGGCCTTCGGCGCGTTCATCGACATCGGCGTGCATCAGGACGGCCTGGTGCACGTGTCGGCGATGTCGACGAAGTTCATCAAGGACCCGCACGAAGTGGTCAAGGCCGGCCAGATCGTCAAGGTGAAGGTGCTGGAAGTCGATGTGAAGCGCCAGCGTATCGCGCTGACCATGCGTCTGGACGACGAGTTCGGCGCGGCAGCCGCGCCGCGCAGCGGGGGCGGCGCCCAGCAGGATCGTGGCCGCTCCGGCGGCGGTGGACGCGGTGCGCAACAACAGCGCTCGCGCGAACCGGAAGCAGGCGGTGCAATGGCGGCCGCGTTCGCCAAGCTCAAGCAGAAGTAAGCGGATCCGTCAGTGCGCGATTCCATCGCGCACTGACGTTCACGAGCGCCGGCTAAGCGGCAATAAAAAAGCCCACGCAAATTGCGTGGGCTTTTTTTATCGCATGCCGGTTGCGGCACCCCGGCTTGCGAGGTGCAGGTGAACCTGGGTCCGCGTTCAGATCTCGATCTTCGTTCCCAACTCCACCACCCGATTGGCCGGAATACTGAAGAAATCGGTCGGTTTGGCGGCATTCTGATGCATCCAGGCGAACACACGTTCGCGCCACACCGACATGCCCGGCAACTGCGTCGGCACGACCGTTTCGCGAGCGAGGAAGAACGACGTGTCCATCAACTCGAACGTCATGTCGTGCGTGCGGCCGACTTCGAGCAACACAGCCTTCACGTCAGGCGTTTCGTTGAAACCGTACGCCGCCTTGACGAGGAACAAGCCGCCGTCGAGATCCTTCACCGTCACGCGTTCCGCGTCATTCACATACGGGATATCGAGCGTCACAAAGGTCAGGAAAATCGTGCGCTCATGCAGCACCTTGTTGTGCTTCAGGTTGTGCAGCAAGCTCACCGGCACAAGCGAATCGCTGCCAGTCAGATAGATCGCCGTACCCGACACGCGGTGCGGCGGATGCGCGAGCAGGCCTTGCAGGAACGGCATCAGCGGAATACCGTCGGCCGCCGTGCGTTCCTTGACGATCATCCGGCCCTTGAACCAGGTCATCAGCAGGAAGAACAGAAGCGCGCCGATGCCAAGCGGCAGCCAGCCACCCTCCGCCACCTTGAGCAGATTGGCGCCGAAAAAGCCGAGGTCGACCGCCATGAATACGCCAATGATCAACGCCACGAGGAACTTGTTCCATTTCCACACGTTCACCATCACGACGCAGGCGAGGATCGTGGTGATCACCATGGTGGCCGTCACCGCGATACCGTAAGCGGCGGCGAGGTTATCCGAGCTCTTGAACGCAATCACGATGCACAGAATGATGAACAGCAACATCCAGTTCACCACTGGCACGTAGATCTGGCCGATCGCCAGTTCCGACGTGTGCAGGATCTTCATGCGCGGCACGTAGCCGAGCTGGATCGCCTGACTCGTCAAAGAGTAGGCGCCGGAGATCACCGCCTGCGACGCGATCACGGTCGCCACCGTCGACAGCACCACGAGCGGCAGCAGCGCCCAATCCGGCGCGAGCAGGAAGAACGGGTTTTCGATCGCCTTCGGGTCGTGCATCAGCAACGCTCCCTGCCCGAAATAGTTCAGCACCAGCGAAGGCATCACAAGGAAATACCAGGCCATGCGAATTGGCTTGGCGCCGAAATGGCCCATGTCGGCGTACAGCGCTTCGGCGCCGGTCAGCACCAGCACGACCGAGCCGAGCACCACATAAGCCTGCAACACGTGCGCGGCCATGAAGGTATAGGCGTAGTACGGGTTCAGCGCGCGGATCACGTTCGGCGACTGCAGGATATGCCACAGGCCCAGCGCGGCGAGCACCAGGAACCACAGCACCATGATCGGACCGAACAGGCGGCCGACCGTAGCCGTTCCGTGCCGCTGAATCCAGAACAGCAGCACGAGGATGATCATCGTGAGCGGCAGCACCAGATGGGACAGATTGGGCGCAGCGATCTCCAGGCCTTCGACCGCCGAGATCACCGAAATGGCCGGCGTAATCACCGCGTCGCCATAGAACATGCAGGCGCCGAAGATACCCAGCATCATCAGCAAGCCGGCCATCTTCGATTTTTGATCGATGGAGCGCAGCGCCAGCGCCATCAGCGCGAGAACACCGCCCTCGCCGTTGTTATCGGCGCGCATCACGAACAACACATACTTGACGCCGACCACGATCATGATCGCCCAGAACAGCAGCGAGATCACGCCCAGGATCGACTGATCGGTCAGAGGAATGCCATGTGAAGGGCTGAACGCCTCTTTCAGCGAGTACAACGGGCTCGTGCCGATATCGCCGAACACCACCCCAATCGCGGCAATCGCGAGGGAAGGCAGGGGCTGTTTGTGCACGTGATTGTTATCTGTCATAAACGCGAGAAAATCCGTTCCCTGAGCGGAAAAAACGACCGCTATTTTAAACTGCCCGTCTGACGCCGCCCGGCTTGTTGTGGATACACCACGCGGATGGTCCGCGAAGTGTAGCACTGCGATTTGGGCACGTCTGCTACGTCAGACGTTTCACGAGGGCAGGTGCGCGCGTTCCGCGAAGCGCCAGCGCAAAACCTACGCGACGGACACGCAGCGCACAAAAAAAAACGGAGCCCGGTCGGGCTCCGTTTTGCAGGTACTGCACGGGATACGACGCAACAGGTATGGCGTCGTAACTCGCATCACGTGCCCGACGACTCCTGCTGCATACCGCGCTTGATCCACGCGCCGAGATTGTGCGGACGAACCGTGTCCCATTCCTCGAACGGCTGGTGAATCCACGGATTGGTGGGCAGATACTGCACGTGGTAGTCGGGCTTCACTTTCGAACAACCCTTGTACCAGAGCACCGCCGAACGTACCGCGGTGATCGCCGGATAGCGTTCCTTCAGATGTTGCTGCACACGTGCCAGCGTCACACCGGAATCGACCAGATCGTCGACCAGCAGCACGTTGCCGTGCAATTCGCCGCGCGTCATCGTGATGTATTGCGCGATGTCGAGTTCGCCCTGCTCCGTGCCGGCCGCTTCGCGATACGAACTGGTGGCGAGAATCGCCAACGGCAGATCGTAAATACGCGAAAGCTGATCGCCGACGCGCAAACCGCCGCGCGCGAGACACAGGATCTTGTCGAACTTCCAGCCCGACTCGTGCACCTGCAACGCCAGCAGTTCGATCAGCCGGTGATACTCGTCCCAGCCGACCCACAGGTTCTTGTCGTCGTTGCGCGGATCTTTCATCGCAATCATGGGTACACCTTGAACCATGGCTTAAACCTTGAACGGATGACGGAGCAGAATCGTTTCGTCGCGATCCGGACCGGTCGACACCATGTCGATCGGAATACCCGCGACTTCCTGCACACGGGTCAGATACGCACGCGCGCTGGCCGGCAGCTTGTCCCACTGCGTGATGCCGACGGTGCTTTCCTTCCAACCGGGGAAAGTTTCGTACACCGGCACGCAACGCGCGACTTCCGACGCGCCACGCGGCAGCAGATCGACCGGCTTGCCGTCGACCGTGTAGCCGACGCACAGCTTCACTTCGTCGAGGCCGTCGAGCACGTCGAGCTTGGTCATGCAAAGACCCGACACACCGTTGATCTGGATCGAACGGCGCAGCGCGGCGGCGTCGAGCCAGCCCGTGCGGCGCGGACGGCCGGTGACCGAACCGAATTCCTTGCCGACGGTGGCCAGTTCGAGGCCGATCGCTTCCTGGCGCGCGGCGTTATCCGCGTCGTACAGTTCGCTCGGGAACGGGCCCGAACCGACGCGCGTGCAATACGCCTTGGTAATGCCGAGAATGTAGTTCAGCTTTTGCGGACCGACGCCCGCACCCGCGGTGGCCGCACCGGCCACGCAGTTGCTCGACGTGACGAACGGATAGGTGCCGTGGTCGATATCGAGCAGCGTGCCTTGCGCGCCTTCGAACAGCAGATTGTTGCCGGCGGCGTTTTCGTCGTACAGACGACGCGACACGTCGGTCACCATCGGCTTCAGACGGTCGGCGTAGCTCAGCATCGTGTCGAGCGTTTGCTGGAAGTCGACAGCTGCGACGCCCAGGTACTTGGTCAGCACGAAGTTGTGGTAATCGAGATTTTCACGCAGACGTTCGGCGAAGCTTTCCGGCTCGAACAGGTCTTGCACGCGCAGACCGCGGCGCGCCACCTTGTCTTCGTAGGCCGGGCCGATGCCACGGCCGGTGGTGCCGATCTTGCCCGCGCCACGACGCGCTTCGCGGCCCTGGTCGATCGCAATGTGATACGGCAGGATCAGGGTGGTGGCTTCGGAAATGAAGAGGCGATTCTGAACATCGACCCCGGCGGCTTCGAGCTCGCCAATTTCCTTGAACAGCGCTTCCGGCGACAACACGACGCCATTGCCGATGTAGCACGCGACGCCGGGATGCATGATGCCCGACGGAATCAGACGCAAGATGGTTTTCTTGCCGCCGATGATAAGCGTGTGACCGGCATTGTGACCGCCCTGGAAGCGAACGACGCCTTGAGCGTGGTCCGTCAGCCAGTCGACGATCTTGCCCTTGCCTTCATCACCCCATTGGGTTCCCACGACGACGACGTTACGCCCGGGGTTCACATTCACTGCGCTGGCAGACATGTTGTTTCGTAAGCTGGTTAAAAACGTATTCTACCTATGTTCGCGGAACCTTCCGAATTTTTCCGTTTCCGCTCAATGGTATGCACGTTATGGTGGGTATATCGAAAATAGCGCGGCGAGGAGCCGCGCCGGGTCCGGCGACGCTTTGGACGCCTTCAGAAATGCCCTTCGGTCGCCCCGCGAACGGTTTGACTATCCGGACTCAGTTTGGACTCAGGGCCGCGGTTCGACCACCCACGCGCCGTTGCGCTCGACCAACACGCGGTCGCACGCGAACTCGTCCAGATCGTGCTCGTGGCCAGGCAGTGCCTGGATCACGACTTCACCCGCATCGCGCAACGCCGCGACGCTCACGCGCAGCGCGTCGTCGTGTTGCCACGGCGCGAGAATCGCACTGCTACGGGCCTCGACAGGTGAAATACGGGCGACTTCGCGCAGATCGAGCGAGAAACCGGTTGCCGCGCGAGCGCGACCGTAGGCCTGGCCGACGTGGTCGTAACGGCCGCCGCGCGCAACCGCATTCGGCACACCATCGACATATGCCGAGAACATCACGCCGCTGTGGTAGGCATAGCCGCGCAAATCGGCCAGGTCGATCATGACTTCGGCGCCTTCCACCTGGCTCGCGAGGAACGCGAGGTCGTCGAGCGCGCGGGCAATCGCGGGTGCGTTCGGCAAGCGCGCGCGGGCTTCGTCGAGTACCGATGCGTCGCCGTAGAGCGTGGGAAGCGAGCGCAAAGCGTCGCGCGTGACCGGCGTGAGATTCGCGGTCAGTTCGACGAGGCGCGGCACGTCCTTGCCCGCCAACGCGTCGTAGAGCGATTGACCCAACTCGGCCGCCGCCGGCTCCGCTTCGATCAGCGCGGCGAGCACGCCCGCGTGACACAAGTCGAGCCGCACTTTCGCGAGGCCGGCCAGACGCAGTGCGTCGAGCATCAACTGCTGGATTTCCAGATCCGCCTCGAGGCCGGCGTGACCGTAGATTTCCGCGCCGATCTGAATCTGCTCACGCGTGGCGTGCAGGCCGCGCGGACGCGTATGCGCCACATTGCCGGCATAGCAGAGGCGCGTCACGCCCTGACGATTCAGCAAGTGCGCGTCGATACGCGCGACCTGCGGCGTAATGTCCGCGCGCAGACCGAGCGTGCGCCCGGACATCTGATCGACGAGCTTGAACGTGCGCAGATTCAGATCGTGGCCGCCGCCGGTGAGCAGCGACTCGATGTATTCGAGCAGCGGCGGCATCACCATCTCGTAGCCGTACGAGCGGAAACGGTCCAGCAAACGGCGCCGCAATTCTTCGATCTTGCGGGCTTCCGACGGCAGCACGTCGGCGATATTCTCGGGAAGTAACCAGGTCGACATCGATACAGTCCTACGACGTTGAACACGGCGACTGGGGCGCCGGTAAGTAAGTGTGAATGGCGGGCGACGGCTCTATTTTGGGGGCTGTAGCGGGCGTGGGGCCGCCCTTCCTTCGCAGCCCCTCGGCCAGCCACAGCGCTCGCTATTGCCGCGCCGCTGCCCGCAGCGCATTTCGCCAGTGCAACGGTACGCTGCGAAGCGCGTCGCGCAAACGCCCCGTCAGGTCACGATGAACAGCAGGATCAGTCCGAGCACCATCACGATCAGCCCGCCGATGCGAATCTGTTGGGGGGGCCGTTCCGCAATTTTACGGAACGTATCGCGCCAGGCGCTCGGAAAAACGAAGGGAAACATCCCTTCGATAATCAGCATCAATGCGATCGCGAGCAGTAACGAGCCGGCTATGTCCATGCGAATCAAGGGGCCGCGATGCGGATGCCGCGGCGTTCCGGTTATCAGTGTTTGCGCGGTGCCGCGGAAGCGTCCGGGGCTGCGCCGCCGGTCGGGCTACGCATGAAGCGGAAGAACTCGCTGCTCGGGTCGACCACGATCACGTCGCCCGGCTTGAAGGTGTTCCTGTATGCCTGCATGCTTTGATAAAACTGGTAGAACTGCGGGTCGCTACCGTACGCCGCGGCCGCGATTTCCGCTGCCTTGGCATCGCCCTCGCCCTTGATGGTCTGGGCCTGACGATAGCCGTCCGCGAGAATCGCCTGTTGCTGGCCGAGCGCGTCCGCCTTGATCTGATCAGCCTCGGCCGTACCCTTCGCACGTTCGTCGGCCGCCACCTGCTCGCGTGCGGCGATCATCCGCTTGTAGACTGAGTCGGCCATCGCCGCCGGGAAATCGACTCGCGTGAGTTGCACGTCGAGCACCGAAACGCCCAGCGATGCCGCGGCTTTGTCCATCGCGCCGCGGGCTTCGTCGGCAACGGCTTGCTGCTTCGCCAGCGCATCGGTCAGCGTGACCTTGCTGAACGCGTCGCCGAGCGCGCCGCGCGACAGCAGCGCCAGGCGGTCCGACAGGCTTTGCACATCGCCCTTGGTTTCGGCGAGCAGCTTCAGCGGATCGGTCACGCGGTATTTGATGACCGGGTTAGCCAGCAGATCGGTTTTGTCCGACGTGACGAAGCGGTCTTCATCCGGCGCGTCGAGCGACTGGATGCGGTTATCGACCAGCGTGAGCGTTTGCAACGGCGGCGGCAGCTTCACATGGAGGCCGGGCCCCAGCAATACGGGCGCGGTGTCGCCATGCGAGGACAGCACGGCCATATGCCGCTGGTCGACCACGAATACCATCGACGATGCGGCAAACAGCACGATGACTAAGGCGACGACGAGCGCAATGATCTTGTTCATGATGTGCGCTCCTTATTGAACGTCGTCTTCACGCATACGGCTGCGGAAGGAGTCGCGTGAACGGAGTGCGTCGCTGCTGGCGGCGGCCTGGCTGGCAGGCGTCGCGACCGCGGCGGGTGTGGAAGCAGCAGCGGAAGGCGCGGCGGCAGATGGTGCCGCGCTGCTCGTGCCTTGCGGGACGGCACCCGGCGCACCCGCCGATGCCGCTGCACCCGAAGCGGCCGCTGCCGCATCGGCGACGCGCTGGCGAGTCTGCTCGACCAGTTTATCGAGCGGCAGATACAGCACGTTGTTGCCGCTCTTGCTGTCCACAAACACCTTGGTCGTATTCGAGTAGATCTGCTGCATGGTTTCCAGGTACATACGCTCGCGAATCACAGCGGGCGCTTTCGAGTACTGCGCGTAGACCTGCTTGAAGCGTTCGGCGTCGCCTTGCGCCTGCGCCACGGTCTTATCGCTGTACGTTTTCGCTTCGTCGATCTGACGCGCGACGTCGGCCTGCGCGCGCGGCAGCAACTGGGCCGCATAGGCCTGCGCTTCGTTTTTGGCGCGCTCGTTGTCCTGACGCACCTTGGCGGCATCGTCGAAAGCGGCTTGCACCTGGTCAGGCACCTGCACGCCCTGGATCGTGACGCCGGTCACGGCGAGGCCGGACTGGTATTCATCCAGGGATTGCTGAATCGACGCCATCAGTTGCTGGCGAATTGCTTCGCGATCCTGATAGAGGATGTCGTTGGTGCTACGCGCGCCGACGATGTTGCGCACCGCGGCTTGCGCGGCCTGCATGACGCTCTGATCGGGATCGACGCTGCGGAAAAGATAGTCGGTCGGCTTGCTCACCTGATACTGCACGGCAAAGCGCACGTCGACGATATCGGCGTCGTGCGTGAGCATCGACGCGTCCTTCACGTTAGCGAGACGCACCACATTGTTACGGCCGACCTCCACCTGGCGGATCTGGCCGATATTGACGAGTTCATGCGCTTCGAACGGATACGGCAGACGCCAGTGAACGCCCTGCCCGGCCGTGTAGCGATACTTGCCGAACTGCATCACGACGCCGGCCTGGCCATCCTGCACGACGAACACGCCGCTGCCGAGATAGATCGCGATCAGCACGCCGATCACGATGCCTACGCCAATGCGCGCACCGCGACCGTTGTCCGGGCGGCCACCGCCCGCTCCGCCGCCCTTGCGACCGAACACCCGGCTCAGACGGCGGTTGAAATCGCGCCACATCTCGTCGAGATCGGGCGGACCTTCACCGTCCTTGGTCGACGGACGCTTGGGTTCGTTGGGCCGTTGGCGATCGCCATTGCCGTCGCCCCGGCCCCAGCGCGGATCGTTCAGTGAAAGCATGGCGCGCATGCGCAGCCAGATACTCCGCTCGTTGTAATCGTTCACCTGTGTTCGTTCACCAGAGTAGACAGCGGGTCAGTGCAATTGGAGCGGGTCAGTGCCCGAGTTCTGAGACCTTGCGGTCCTCGCGTGGTGCTGCCGACCGGTCTTCTTCCGACAGATCGACCAGCGTATCGGAGAGAGGTTCGGCAGTAGCGATTTCAGCGATGGCAGCGCGCAATGTATCCAGCCCTTGCCCCGTGCGCGCGCTCAAAAAGACGCGCGAAATATTACCATACTCATCCCGCTCGACCGCGTCCCCACGAGCCGCCAACTCCGGCACGGCGTCGATCTTGTTGAACACCAGCACCTGACGGATCGTGTCCGCACCGATTGCGTGCAACACCTCGTTCACCTGGTCGATCTGGTCGAGCCGCACGGCGCTCGACGCGTCGACCACATGCAGCAGCAGGTCGGCGTGGATGGTTTCTTCGAGGGTGGCGCGGAAAGCCGCCACCAGCTGGTGAGGCAATTCGCGGATGAAACCGACCGTGTCGGACACCACCACCTGGCCGGCTTCGTCGCCCAGATAGACGCGGCGCGACGTGGTATCCAGCGTGGCGAACAGCTGGTCGGCCGCGTACGCCTGGGCCTTCGTCAGCGCATTGAAAAGTGTGGATTTGCCCGCGTTCGTATAGCCGACGAGCGACACCGACATGGTCTGGTTACGACTGCGCGCGCGGCGCTGCGTGCCATGCTGACGGCGCAGCTTCTCGAGCCGGGTCTTGAGCGCCTTGATGCGCTCGCCGATCAAACGGCGGTCGGTCTCGAGCTGCGTTTCGCCTGGGCCGCGCAAACCGATACCGCCTTTCTGGCGTTCGAGGTGGGTCCATGCGCGGATTAGCCGCGTCGATAAGTACTGCAATTGAGCGA
Organism: Paraburkholderia fungorum; assembly: GCF_902833645.1. Lineage (GTDB taxonomy): Bacteria > Pseudomonadota > Gammaproteobacteria > Burkholderiales > Burkholderiaceae > Paraburkholderia > Paraburkholderia fungorum. Next base: position 144,587 of record NZ_CADFGE010000017.1, on the reverse strand, counting down.
GCTCTACCTGCAGCTTGCCTTCGTGGCTGCGGGCGCGTTGCGCAAAAATATCGAGGATGAGGCTGGTGCGATCGATCACGCGGCGGTTAAGCGCCTGCTCCAGATTGCGCTGCTGCGCGGGAGCCAGTGCGTGATTGAAAATGACGAGTTCGATGTCGTTCGCCTCACACGCAAGACGCAGTTCTTCGGCCTTGCCGCTGCCGACGAACATCTTGGCGTCGGGACTGGACCGGCGCCCAGTGAGGGTGACTATGGGATTCGCGCCCGCGCTTTGCGCGAGCAGGCTGAGTTCTTCGAGACTGGCTTCGAAATCGATCTTACCGAAGTCGATGCCGACAAGCGCTGCATTGATCAAATTGGACGGTATCAAAATGAGGCGGCCGGGAGTAATCGCCAACGGGCGACGCTACGCCGGCCGCGACGGGGGTTAGGACTGTTCGGAATCCGGGTGGAAATTCACCGGACGGGCCGGCACGACAGTCGAAATGGCGTGCTTGTAGACCATCTGGGTGACCGTATTCCGGAGCAACACGACGTACTGGTCGAACGATTCGATGTTCCCTTGAAGCTTGATGCCGTTGACCAGGTAGATCGACACCGGCACATGCTCTTTACGCAGTGCGTTCAAAAACGGGTCTTGTAACAATTGCCCTTTGTTGCTCATAGCAAACTCCGTATTTTTTTGCAGGTTGACTGAATTGGCGACGAAGGAAAAAGGGATCCGCCGCCAACCGCTACACTATAGCCGATTTTCATTTTTGCGCGAGCAGGCGGCCCTGGCGGCCAAACCCAGCACGCACGCGGGTTTCAGCCTGAATTTCAGCCTTTGTCCGCGTAAGGGTTCGTCGACGATCTGAACTCTATGCGCAATGGAGTCCCTGTCAGCTTGAAAGTTTCCCTGAAGCGGTTTTCGAGGTAGCGTTTGTACGTGTCGGTGATCGCATCGAGCGCATTTCCGTGAATCACGATGATCGGCGGATTCTGGCCGCCCTGGTGCGCATAGCGCAGCTTCGGGCGCACCGGGCCGCGGCGGCGCGGCTGCTGGAATTCCACCGCATCGATCAGCGCACGCGTCAGTTTCGGCGTCGGCAGCTTGGTCATGGCGGCCTTGTAGGCGTCGTCGACCGAGCGCATCAGCGGGCCAATGCCGGTTTTTTCCGCAGCGGAAATGAAGTGAAATTTGGCGAAGTCGAGAAATTTTAATTTGCGCTCGAGGTCTGCCTTGGTGCGGTCGCGCACATGCGGATCGAGACCGTCCCATTTGTTCACGCCCACGACCAGCGCACGGCCCTGCTCCACCACGAAGCCGGCAATGTGCGCATCCTGTTCCGAGATGTCCTGACGTGCATCGAGCAGCAGGATCACGACGTTCGCGTCCGAAATCGCCTGCAGCGTTTTCACCACCGAGAACTTCTCGATCGCTTCGAACACCTTGCCGCGGCGGCGCAGACCGGCCGTATCGATCAGCGTATACGGCTTGCCTTGACGTTCGAAGTCGACGTAGATCGAATCGCGCGTGGTGCCCGGCATGTCGAACGCAATCACGCGCTCTTCGCCCACCAGTGCATTGATCAGGGTCGACTTGCCGACATTCGGCCGGCCGACGATCGCGATCTTTACACCGTGCGCCGGCTTTCCCTCGTCGCTCTCTTCCGGCTGCCCGGCGTACGCGACGCCGAGTGCCTCGTTGATCATTTCGGTGACGCCGTCGCCATGCGCGGCCGAGATCGCGCGCGGGTCGCCGAGACCGAGTTCGTAGAAGTCGGCGGCCACCGCGCTGTACTTCATCCCCTCGGCCTTGTTGACGACGAGGAAAATTGGCCGGCCGACCTTGCGCAGGTAGTCGGCAATCGTCTTGTCTTGCGGCGCGAGACCATTGCGGCCGTCGACGATGAACACGACGATGTCCGATTCCTCGACCGCCTGACGGGTTTGACGCGCCATCTCATGCAGGATGCCGTCTTTCGCGACAGGCTCGAAACCGCCCGTATCGACGACCAGATACGGCCGGTCGCCGGCGCGACCCTCGCCATAATGGCGATCGCGGGTGAGACCGGGCAGGTCGGCAACCAGCGCATCACGCGTACGCGTGAGACGGTTGAATAGCGTGGATTTCCCCACATTGGGGCGCCCAACCAGGGCAATAACGGGTTTCATCAGATGTTGTTCACGGTGAAACGCGGGATCGAAATCGACCGCCCGCGTAGCGACGCCATGCGGCCGCCACACGGCAGCGTTTGACGAAAATTATCACGAATTCGGCCAGCCCCGGATGTGCTGCCAATATGCGCAACCGGGCGGACGAGAGTTTGGCTGTATGGGGCGGCGCCAATGGGCCGCCGGGTTCAGTCTTTCTTGCTCAACGGCTCGCACGCCAGTTCGGGACGATTTCCTGCGATGCCGTTAAAGGTGGCGCCGCAAGCAGCCACCGAGGCCCACATGGGCCGTTTCTGATCCGACTTGCCGGACCAGCCAGTCCGGCAGAATTTTTCTAGTTAAGCTCTTGCAACACAAAAACGCGTGCGGCCGGCGAAGCCGGCCTGCACGCCTGACTACCCATTGCCTGCGCGATTAGCGCGGGCGATAGCCGTACAGGTCGCCGTCGTGCGTCTGCACAACCAGCGTTTCGCCGGCCAGCACCGGCGCCGCGGTAATCGCGCTGCCGTCGGTCTTCATACGGGCCACGAGCGTGCCGTCGTCGCGCGACAGGAAGTGCACAAAGCCCTGGTAGTCGCCCAGCACGGCGGCGTGACCCAGGATGAACGGGACGCTGAGCTCACGGTTCTTCAGCTTGTCGTTCTTCCACAGTTGCGTGCCGGTGGTGGCGTCGAACGCCGACACCACCGACCAGTCGTCGGCCGCCACCACCGCGCGATCATCCTGCGCGAGGCCGCTCGTGCTCGAGAACGCCTTTTCCCACAGCGCGCGGCCCGAGTTCGCATCGAAGCAGCCAATCTGACCCTGGAACGTCACCGCGCAGGTTTCCGAACCGACCAGCGTAGGCGGACCCGTCACGTCGTTAATACGCTCGACTTCGGTCACGCCCTTCGGATACGACACCGGCGTCTGCCAGTAGTTGTCTCCGGTCTGCAGGTTGATCGCGGCGAACGCGCCACCCGGGAAGCCTGCCAGCACGGCCGCGTCGCCAGCGAACGTCATGCCCGACGAGACGCGCAGATTGAGCGGCACGGCGCGATTGCGGTAGTTCCACTTCTGTTCGCCGGTCTGCGCATTGAACGCGACAATCTGACCGTCGACCGTGCGCACCACCACAAGACCGTTGCCGACCAGCGGCGGCGAGATGATTTCGCCGGGCGCCTTGGCGGTCCACAATTGCTTGCCGTCAGCGCCGAGCACGTAGACATCGCCTTTCAGGCCGCCGACCGCGGTGAGCGTGCCATCGCTGCCGACACCTGCCGAAAGGTCGTCATGCAGTTTGACGCGCCAGATGTCCTGGCCGGTTTGCGCGTCGATCTTCGCGACCGAGCCGTTCGCGCCGGCCGCGTACACCGCGTTGCCGACCGCGACCGGCGAGAACAGGTAACGACCCGCCTTGCCCACGCTGGCCTTCCACGCCTGCTGCACGTCGAGCACAGGTTTGAACTCGGTGAGCGGCGTCGGCACGCGGCGCTCGTCTTTCGTGGATGAGCAAGCCGCCATGGTGAGCACGGTCATCGCACAGGCAACGGGCACAGCGTAACGTTTCAGCAGATTCATCGGTGGACGAAGCATTCAGGAAATTAATTAAAGGAGACCGGTTGGTCGTGTCATGCGGCGCACTGCATACGGCGATTAGCCGCCCAGCGCGTCCAGCTTGAACTGAATCAACTGGCGCGCCGAGCTGTCATTTTTTGACAGCGAATCGAGCGCGAGCTTATAGGCCGCACGTGCATCGTCACGCTTGCCTTGCGCAGCGAGCAGGTCACCGCGGCCATTCGCCACAATGCCCTTGAACGCGTCGGACTGCGGTTCGGCGAGCAGTGCGAGGCCCTGGTCGTAGGCCTTGTCGTCGAGCAGCAGCGAAGCAAGACGCAGCTTCGCGATCTGCTTGAACTCGTCGTCTTTGGCGTGATCGATGGTCCATTGCAACTGGGCCTTCGCGGCGGCTTCGTCACCTGCGGCGTACAGCGCTTTGGCAGCACCGAGCGCGGTCATTTGCGCATACGCGGTGCGACTGAACTTGTCTTCCATGTCGGTGGCGACCCGCGTGATCTTCGCTTTGTCGCCCGATGCTACGGCTTGCTGCACCTGGTCATACAGTACCGCGGCTTCCGCCGCCTGGCGCCGTTGCCAGAAATTCCAGCCGTTCCAGCCGGCTGCGGCAACCAGTGCCACCAGCACGATCCACGTGGTTGCATTACCCCACTGCGTCCACCATGCCTTCAGGCTTTCAATCGATTCTTGTTCGTCGTGGTAACTCATCGCCCGGCGATTTCCTCTTTTTGATACGTGTGCGTGTCGAGCCAGCAGGCTCGACGACATCGCGATCAGTCGTCGCCGTCTTCGGCGGTTGCAACCATCGCATTGATTAGAAATTCGGTCAAGTCTTCAGCGGGCACGTTATGTTGCTCGTTTTTACCGCCGTTAGAACTTGTATCACGGAGCGGTTTGACGCCGACCGTGCCGTTGGCGATTTCATCTTCGCCAAGCACCACCGCGAAGGCCGCACCGCTTGCGTCGGCGCGCTTCATCTGCGACTTGAAGCTCGCCGTCTGGCCGTCTGCGCTGCAATGCAGGATCACGTCAAGGCCCGTATCGCGCAAACGCTCGGCAATAATAAAGGCCTGCTCACGTGCCGCGTCGCCCTGATGGACCACGTAGACATCGCAACCTTCATCTTCCGGCACGAGTTGCTCTTCTTTCAGCAACTCGAGGATACGCTCGACACCCATTGCCCAGCCGCACGCGCCCGTCGGCTTGCCGCCCAGCTGTTCGATCAGCGGATCGTAACGGCCGCCGGCCGCCACTGTACCTTGCGCGCCAAGCTTGTCGGTCACCCATTCGAACACGGTCAGATTGTAATAATCGAGACCGCGCACGAGACGCGGATTGATCGTGAACGGAATGTTGTTCGCCTTCAGAATGCGCTGCAGGCCTTCGAAGTGCGCGCGCGATTCTTCGCCGAGAAAATCGATCAGCTTCGGCGCGTTCTGCGCGACTTCCTGCATCGCCGGATTCTTCGTGTCGAGCACGCGCAGCGGGTTCGTGTACAGGCGGCGCTTTGCCTCCTCGTCGAGCACGTCCATGTGCTTTTCGAGGTACGCGATCAACTCGACGCGATGTGCCGCGCGCTCTTCTGCGAGACCCAGCGAATTGAGTTCGAGCTTGATGCCCATCAGCCCAAGGTCGTCCCACAAGCGCTGGCACATCATGATGATTTCAGCGTCGGTGTCCGGGCCCGCGAAGCCTAATGCTTCCACGCCGACCTGATGAAACTGCCGGTAGCGGCCGCGCTGCGGGCGCTCGTGACGAAACATCGGGCCGATGTACCACAGACGCTTCGGACCGTCGTACAGCATGTTGTGCTCGATCGCCGCGCGCACGACAGCGGCCGTGTTTTCCGGACGCATCGTCAGATTTTCGCCGTTCAGCGCGTCGGTGAAGCTGTACATCTCTTTCTCGACGATGTCGGTCACCTCGCCGATCCCGCGCTTGAACAATTGCGTATGCTCGATGATCGGCGTACGAATATTCTGGTATCCGTACGAACGCAGCATCGACTTGACGGTTGCTTCAAAAAACTCCCACAGCCCGGCTTCCTGCGGAAGGATGTCGTTCATGCCCTTCACGCCGGACAACTTTTCGAGCTTTTTCTTCTGTTCAGTCATCTGTCTTCGATTGACGGTATTTAGTTGAGTGCTTCGGCGCGGCCGGCTTCGGCGCGGCCGTAGCGGCGCTCCACATAGTCACTCACGATTTGCTGGAATTCTTGCGCGATGTTCTCGCCGCGCAGTGTCTTGACCTTCTCGCCGTCGATGAACACCGGTGCGGCCGGATTTTCTCCCGACCCCGGCAAGCTGATGCCGATATTCGCCTGCTTCGACTCGCCCGGACCGTTGACGATACAGCCCATCACCGCCACGTGCATCTTCTCGACGCCAGGATACTGATCGCGCCACACCGGCATCTGCGTACGCAGATAGGTCTGGATTTGCGACGCCAGTTCCTGGAACAGTGTGCTGGTGGTGCGGCCACAACCCGGGCATGCGATCACCATCGGCGTGAACGAGCGCAGACCCATGGTCTGCAGGATTTCCTGACCGACGACCACCTCGCCGGTGCGCGGGCCGCCCGGTTCCGGCGTCAGCGAGATGCGGATCGTGTCGCCGATGCCCTGCTGCAGCAATACGGACAACGCAGCGGTTGACGCCACGATGCCCTTGGAGCCCATGCCGGCTTCGGTCAAGCCAAGATGCAGCGCGAATTCGCAACGGCGCGCGAGTTCACGATACACCGCGATCAGATCCTGCACGCCACTGACCTTGCACGACAGAATGATCTTGTTGCGCGGCAGGCCGATTTCCACGGCGCGCTCAGCCGAGCCGATCGCCGACTGGATCAGCGCTTCGTACATCACGCTCTGCGCTTCCCAGGGCGTGGAACGCGCGGCGTTTTCGTCCATCATCTTCGCGAGCAGGTCCTGGTCGAGGCTGCCCCAGTTGACGCCAATCCGCACCGGCTTGTCGTACTTCACCGCCGCTTCGATCATTTGCGCGAACTGCGTGTCGCGCTTCGCGCCGTGGCCGACGTTGCCCGGGTTGATCCGGTACTTCGACAGCGACTCCGCGCACGCGGGGTAATCGCGCAACAGCAAATGGCCGTTGTAATGAAAATCGCCGACCAGCGGCACCGACACACCCATGCGGTCGAGTTGCTCGCGAACCGCCGGCACGGCCGCCGCCGCTTCCGGCGTATTGACCGTGATACGCACCAACTCAGAACCGGCTTGCGCAAGTTCCTTGATCTGGATTGCGGTGCCGATAGCGTCAGCGGTGTCGGTGTTCGTCATCGACTGGACGCGCACGGGCGCGTCGCCGCCGATAGTGACGAGTTGACCGCCCCAACGGACATCGACCGCGTGCGACTTGCGCCGCGCAGCGTGGCCGCCGAACACCGGTTCGTTTGAAACAATCTTGCTACTGGATTGGGATTGAGCTTCGGATTGCATCGAAAAACCCATTTACGCCGCATGCGCTACACAAAAAACGTAGCGCCTGAATTGAAAAAGCGCCGCGACCGGTTGGCCGCGACGCATACCGTATCTATATCAAGGCAACGCGAAGCGCGCCACGTTGCCCTTGGCTGCCGAATATTTCGACGGATCGACTGGCTGGCCATCGAGCGTAAGCGACTCGAGACCCGCCTTGTTGCCCACCGTAACCTTGAACGGCGCCACGCCCGTCACTTCCTTCGTATCGCCTGCGTGCACGAGGCCGGAAAATACTTCCTTGCCGTCCTTGCCACGCACGCTGAACCAACTGTCTTGCGTCACCCGTAACGCGACGATTGCCTCACCCGCGGCCGGCGCCGCCGTTGCCGCGTTCGATGCGCCTATCGCGGCGACCACCGGCGCATTCGCGCTCGGCGCTACCGCCTGGACCTGCGAACCGGCCTTCGGCGCAACCGCTGCGGCCGCAACTGCCGGCGCGGAAGATGGTGCCGTATCGGCCGTTCCCGTCGCCAGCGGCGCAGGCATCGGCGTGCCCGACGCTGCGTTATCGGCTGCGGCTGCCTGCGAGCCCGGCGTGGGAGCAGCCTCATCTGCGCTTGCCTCAGAACCCGCCTGCTGCCCCTGTGCCACCGCGCCCGATGCTCCGGTCGCACCGCCCGCTGCGCCGTTGGCGCTCGCCTTCAACCTCGCGAGCCACGCCGACGAATCGCCGCCATTGGTATGCCACATGCCGAGCGCGATCACCGCGACGATCACCGCCGCGATGCCCCATAACCATGAGCGGCTCTTTTGCCCACTGCCGCCAAGCGACAGCGAAACGCGGCCGCGCGGCAAATCCTTACCGGACGAGGCCGGCATCGACAGATCCGGCGCAGGCACACCCTTCTCGCGACGCAGAGCCTGGGTGAACGGCGTGGGATCGGCGCCGAGCATCTTCGCGTAGCTGCGTACCACGCCAAGCGCAAAGGTCGTGTCCGGCAAGTGGCTGATGTCACCCGATTCGAGCGCACGCAATTTGGTGACGGATACCTTCAGGCGTGCCGACACGTCTTCGATCGTCCAGCCCTTCGATTCACGCAATTGGGTCAAGCGCGCGCCCACCGCTGCCAATGAATCGAAGCTCGCCGGACCCGACTGCGTAACAGGCTGCACCACCGCCCGAGCGACCGGCGCCGGATGGCCTTCATTTCCGTCTGTGTCCTGCGGCTGCGGGTGCTGCGGCTCACTCATCCCAAATCCTTTCGCGTCGTTTCTTTTTCACTTGTGCAACCCGGACGGGCCAAAGCCTCGCGCCCGAATCGCAGACCGTTTATAACAAAATGCGCGGCCTTGTGTGCCGCTTCCGATCGCTTCTGCAAACTTTCTTTTCAATCGCCGACGACATATCGGGTTTTTTGCGCCCCGGTTGGCTTTCTTCCGGACACCGCGCCCCGCCGTCTCGCGCGATTACACGGCGCGCACCTCGATAATCTTCGCTGCCTTCCCGGTGCGCTCAGCGAGACGCGTGCGGTCTTTCACCGCACCGGCCAACTGACCGCAGGCAGCGTCGATATCATCGCCGCGTGTCTTGCGCACCGTGGTGACGACGCCCGCGTCCATCAACACTTGTGCAAACCGCTTGATCTGCTCCGGCTTCGAGCGGATGAGACCCGACTCGGGAAACGGATTGAACGGAATCAGGTTGAACTTGCATGGTACGTCTCGCGTAACGGCCAGCAGTTCGCGTGCTTGCGCTTCACTGTCGTTCACGCCGTCGAGCATGCAATATTCGAAAGTAATGAAATCGCGCGGTGCAACCTTCAGATAGCGCTGACAGGCGGCCATCAGTTCGCGCAACGGATACTTTTTGTTCAGCGGCACCAGCATGTCGCGCAGCGGGTCGCTTGGCGCATGCAACGAGACCGCCAGCGCCACCGGCAAATCGGCGCCGAGCCGGTCCATCATGGGCACCACGCCCGAAGTGGATAACGTGACACGCCGGCGCGACAGGCCGTACGCGTTGTCGTCCAGCATCAGACGCATCGCGGGCACTACCGCGTCGTAATTAAGGAGCGGCTCGCCCATGCCCATCATCACCACGTTGGTGACGACGCGCTCGCCTTTGCCGTCGCCACCCGTGGCACGGCCACCATCCGTGCCGCGCGTTGCGCGCAGCGCGAACTCGGCCATGCGCAACTGGCCGATGATTTCGCCGGTGGTGAGGTTGCGCGAGAAACCCTGTTTGCCGGTCGAACAGAAACGGCAGTTGACCGCGCACCCGGCCTGTGACGACACGCACAGCGTGCCACGCGTTTCTTCGGGGATATAGACGGTTTCAACCGCGTTGCTGTTGCCGACGTCGATCAGCCACTTGCGTGTGCCATCGGTCGAAATATTGTCGCTGACGATGCCGGGCATCGTGATCGTGGCGCGCCCCTTGAGCTTTTCGCGCAAGGACTTCGCCAGATCGGTCATGCCGTCGAAGTCGGCAGCGTTGTACTGGTGGATCCAGCGCTGCAATTGCTTGGCGCGAAACGGTTTCTCGCCCAGGCTGTCGCAGTAGGCGACAAGCCCTTGGGCGTCAAGGTCGAGAAGGTTGACGGTGGGACTGCTCGTCATATCGAATCCTGCCATTTCAGTGCGAGACTGTGTTCATGCAACAAGCTGCATGAACGCAATGCCGTTCGCGCCCATTCCTGCTGCTTTACCTTACTACTTTGCCGGGCTGTTCGCGCGGATTCGTGCGACAAATCCAACGGCTGCGCACGAATCACGCCGGCAGCTCAAACCCGCTTAACGCGAGTAAACGTTCACTTCCGGGAAGAAGAACGCGATTTCGACTGCTGCCGTTTCAGCGGCGTCCGAACCGTGCACCGCGTTAGCGTCGATGCTGTCGGCGAAATCGGCGCGGATCGTGCCCTTTTCTGCCTTCTTCGGGTCCGTTGCGCCCATCAGGTCGCGGTGCTTCAGGATCGCGTTTTCGCCTTCCAGCGCTTGCACGACCACCGGGCCCGAAATCATGAAATCAACCAGGTCCTTGAAGAACGGGCGTGCTGCGTGCACAGCGTAGAACTTCTCTGCATCAGCGCGCGACAGCTGGACCATGCGCGAAGCCACGATCTTCAGGCCAGCGTTTTCGAAACGGCTGTAGATCTGACCGATCACGTTCTTTGCCACTGCGTCCGGCTTGATAATCGACAGGGTGCGTTCGATCGCCATAAAAACTCCAAAAAATTAAGAGGTTACAGATTCAAATGAATCCGCTATTGTAGCATGTTCCCGTGTATGATTGCGATTGAACCCTTACAGTATTGAAAGAGTCCAAGCGGGAGTCGGAGAATACTGATAGCGTAGGCCGTGTGGACATTTTCTAGGTATTGAAACTCCCCGCCGGCGCGCCAATCTTAGGAAAGAGAACCCTGCGACTGGCGGTAAAAATTCCGGCCGGCGCTGTACGACCTGCTGCCCAACCCGCGGCACAACCATTACGCAACACGCTTCTGAGGTAAGGAGAGACCATGAACGATCATCCGTATAGCTTTGGCCGCAATGGCGCGGTCAGCACGGTCGAGACCCGCAACCGCGTACTGCGGAACACCTACTGGCTGCTAGCGCTGTCCATGATTCCGACCGTGCTAGGCGCGTGGGTAGGCTTGGCCACCGGCTTTTCGCTGTTCGCCGCCACCAGTCCTGCCATGAGCATGCTGGCGTTCTTCGCGATCGCCTTCGGCTTCATGTTCGCGATCCAGAAGACCAAAGACAGCGCAGTCGGCGTGTTCGTGCTGCTCGGTTTCACGTTCTTCATGGGCCTGATGCTCTCCCGCATCCTGAGCTTCGTGCTCGGTTTTTCGAACGGCCCATCGCTGATCATGCTCGCGTTTGGTGGCACTGGTGTGATCTTCGCCTCCATGGCAACGATCGCCACCGTCAGCAAGCGTGACTTCTCGGGTCTCGGCAAGTGGCTGTTCATGGGCGTGATCGTGCTGCTGCTGGCTTCGGTCGCGAACGTGTTCCTGCACCTGCCGGCGTTGATGCTGACCGTCTCGGTGCTGGCCATCGTGATCTTCTCGGCCTACATGCTGTTCGACGTGCAGCGCGTCGTGAACGGCGGTGAAACGAACTACATCACCGCCACGCTCGCGATCTATCTGGACCTGTACAACGTGTTCGTCAACCTGCTCGCGCTGCTCGGCATCTTCGGCGGCAACCGCAACTAAGCCTGACGAGGGCCGGCGCCTGAAACGCCGGCCTTGAAGAAAAAGCCCATGGCGAGCAATCGTCATGGGCTTTTTCTTTTGCAACTGCCGGGCGCGCTAACAGCGTATCGCCGGACACGAGATGGGCGCCGATAATCAGGAACAGATTACAAGCAGATCACAAGCTCAGCCACGCGAAGCCGTCGTCCTGAGAAGCAACGATTACTTCAGTCGGCGCAGCGCCCAGCACACCCGCCATGGCAGCCTGCGCCAGTTCCGGCGAATTGTTCTGCTGGCTCAGATGCGCGGCCACCAGATAGCGCAAGCGCGAGCGGTCGAGCGAGGCCAGGATTTCAGCCGCCGCCTCATTGTTCAGATGCCCATGATTGCCACCAATACGCGCCTTCAGCGATTGTGGATACCGGCTGCCCGCCAGCATCCGCACATCGTGATTGCACTCGAGGACCAGCGCGTCGCAACCGCTCAGCACCGCGCTGATGTGCGGCGTGGAGGTGCCGACGTCGGTCAGCACGCCAAGCCGGCTCGCGCCATTGGAGAGCACGTATTGCAGCGGCTCGCGGGCGTCGTGAGGAACGGTATAGGGGAGAACGCTGAGGTCGCCGATCGCCACCGCTTCGTCGCCCCACAACACCTGCAGATCGACATCGGCTTCGTCGGCACCCACCGCGCGGGCGGTGCCCCAGCTCATGTACAGCGGGATCGACCACTTGCGCGCCAGCGTCAGCGCGCTGCCAATGTGGTCGCTATGTTCATGGGTAATCAAAATGGCGTCGAGACCCTCGACGCCCGCGCCGAGCCGCGCCAACCGCCGCTCGACTTCTTTGGCTGAAAAGCCGCAATCGAGCAGAACCCGCGTGGTGGTCGCGCCGCTCTGCGCTTCCACCAGCAAGGCATTGCCTTCGCTGCCGCTGCCGAGACTGGCGAAGCGCACAGCCCGCTTAGTTCAGTTGCGCGTGCAGCAGCGTCACGATGCGCTGCGCGTCCGACGAGTTATCCACCTGCCCGTTCGCATCCAGCACCGCCACCTGCGTCACGGCGTCGCCCTTCGCGCGGACATTGACGAGGAACTCCTGGCCCGGCTTCTTCGACGGACTGCCGCTGTAGAACAGCTTGCCGAAGAGCCCTTCCTTCTTCAGCTCCTGCATCGAGTCGGCGTACCGCACGTAGTAGATCCCTTTCGCGCGATCACGGTTGTCGACCGTAAAGTTGGTGCGGTCGAGCGCAAGGCCCACGCGCAGCCAGGCGCGATCGAACGATTCCTGCAGGTCGAGCGTCGATACGCCCGCGCTCTGGTCGATCGTGGCCGGTGCAGTGGCCGGGCGGGCATCCGTCAGGAGCTGCTTCGACTGCGCTTCGGTCAGGCCGAACTTCTGCATCAGCTTGGTCAGGAACAGTGCTTCCAGCGCCGGATCGCGCGGACGCTCTTCCCAGCGCGACGATGTCTTGTCCTGGCCCGTCAGCATTTCTTCCATCGCGCTATGCGTGATGGAGATGTCGGTGGTGTCAGCCGGACCGCGCGACACGAGCGTGCGGAAACTGTCACGGGTACCCGATGAGTAAGCAAAGTCAATCACCTTGCCGACCGTACGACGGAACCAGTCGTCCGGAATATTGGCGCGATTTTCGGCCCAGTCGGTCGTCATGATGCCGGTGGCCGGCGCATCGGTTTTCAGCGCGAAGCCATTCTCCTGCCAGAACTCCTGCAATTGCGGCCACAGTTGTTCAGGCGTGCGGCCGTCGACGACCAGCCAGCGGCGATCGCCGTCACGCTCGATGTGCATGCCCAACGGGTCTTGCGCATTCGGCTGGCCTTCGGTGGCATTGCCCGCTGCGGTGACCGCGCGTTGCAGCGAGCCGCCCAGCGCCAGATTGGCCGGCGGCGCCACGTAGCGCTGGTCGGTCGGCGTGGTGGTCAGATCGCCCGGAACGGCGAGCGGCGGCGCGCTGCCCGCGCCCTTGTAGTTGACGCGGTCGGAGGCGAACCAGTCGTTCAGCGTGTCACAGCCGGCGAGCGTGACGAGAGCAAGCGCCAGCGCCGCCATGCGGGTTGCGTGGAGGGAAAGTGCGGAACGTTTCATGAGGTCCTTCGTGATGCTGGAACGCGGTGCCTGGTTCTGTGTGCCGGGAACGTGGGCTGGATCGACGTCGGTTAAGGGAATGCCGGTGGCAGGCTTTGGTTAAGCTGGGAGTTGCCGGGACAAACCCGTTTAGCCCAGCAGACCCGCTTCGCGCAACGCGCCGCGCACCACTTCGTGGTATTGCGCGTCGAGCGGCGTGAGCGGCAGGCGGATTCCGCCCTGCACACGACCCAGTTGCTGCAATGCCCATTTCGCGGGAATCGGGTTCGATTCGATGAACAGGTTCTTATGCAGCGACAGGAGTTTCAGATGAATCTCGCGGGCAGTCTTGGCGTCCGCGGCCAGCGCGGCTTTGCACAGCTCGCTCATCGCGCGCGGCGCGACGTTCGCGGTGACCGAAATATTACCGTGGCCGCCAAGCAGCATCAGCGCGATTGCCGTGGGATCGTCACCGCTGTAGATGCCGAAATGAGCCGGCGCCGACTTGATCAGGTGCGCGGCGCGATCGATGTTGCCGGTCGCCTCCTTCACACCGATGATGCCCGGCACCTGCGCGCAACGCAGAATCGTTTCGTTGCTCATGTCCGCGACCGTGCGGCCCGGCACGTTGTACAGGATCACCGGCAGATCGACGGTTTCGGCAATCTTCGCGAAGTGGCGATAGATGCCTTCCTGGGTCGGTTTGTTGTAGTACGGCACGACCTGCAAGGTGGCGTCCGCGCCGACTTCCTTGGCCTGCTGCGTGAGTTCGATGGCTTCCGTGGTGGAGTTGCCGCCCGAGCCCGCGATCACCGGAATCCGGCCCGCCGTATGCTCGACTGCGGTTTTGACCATCAGCACGTGTTCCTCGACCGACAGCGTGGCCGACTCACCACTCGTGCCGACCACGACCAGTGCGTTCGTGCCCTCTTCGATATGCCAGTCGATCAGTTTGCGAAACGCCGGCAGATCGAGGCCGCCGTCTTCGAGCATCGGGGTAATGATGGCAGGAATGCTGCCGCGAATCTGAACGCCGCCAGTGCTGCTTTGATTGCCGTTAGTCATGAAACGCCATGAATTTGATCAGGTAAACCGCGATTGTAGCGGATTAGCCAGCCAGCTCGTAACAAGGCGGGGGCACCGCCTCTGCGCGGCCGGCTGAACGATCCGCCTCCATGATTGCGCATATCCGCTGGACGTAAGCCGGACGCGGCTGCGCGAGAAATCCGTCTTCAAATGCGACCACCCGGAGATGGCCTCGCACCACCTCGAGCAACTCGCCGGGCGCGAGCAAAAACGCCGGATTAGACGGTTTGCCGACGCTTTCGTTGCCTTGCGCAAAGGTCTCGTAAACCAGCACGCCGCCGGGCGCGAGCGAACGCAATAGCTGCGGAAAGAGCGGCCGGTGCAAGTAGTTCGTGACCACGATCGCGGCAAACTTCGCGTCGGCGGGCAACGGCCACGCGGCACCTTCCAGGTCGGCAACGAGGGTGGTGACAAGCGCTTCGTCGCGCATCAGGTCCAGGGCGGCCGCGTCCCGGTCGAGCGCGGTCACCGGATGGCCCAGCGCGGCAAAGAAGCGCGCATGCCGCCCTGCTCCCGACGCCACGTCGAGTACCCCGCCGCCCGCCGCGACCAGATGCGCCCAGTGACGCACCCAGCGCGACGGTTCGCCGTTTCCGTGCGAGGAACCGTCCGGCATGGTCACGGGCGTGCTCATCGTGTCAGCGCGACAAAGTGGTGTCAGTTGTACGAGAGGCCCATTGCCTCGCGCACGTCGCGCATCGTTTCCGACGCGTACTTGCGAGCCTTGTCGCAGCCGTCGGCGACGATCGCGCGCAACAGCGACGGATCGTCCATGTACTTCTGCGCACGCTCCAGCATCGGCTGCTGTTCGCGCAGAATGCCTTCGATCACCGGCTGCTTGCACTCGAGGCAACCAATCCCAGCCGTCCGGCAGCCCTTCTGCACCCACTCGTGCGTGGCTTCGTCCGTGTAGACCTGATGCAACTGCCACACCGGGCACTTGTCCGGATCGCCCGGATCGGTGCGGCGCACGCGAGCCGGATCGGTCGGCATGGTGCGCACTTTCTTGGCGATCGTTTCCGCGTCTTCGCGCAGGCCGATCGTGTTGCCGTACGACTTCGACATCTTCTGCCCGTCCAGACCCGGCATACGCGACGCCTCGGTCAGCATGGCTTGCGGCTCGACCAGAATGATCTTGCGCGAGCCTTCGAGATAGCCGAACAGACGTTCGCGATCGCTCATCGACAGGCTCTGCGACTCCTGCAGCATTGCCCGCGCCTGTTCGAGTGCTTCGTCGTCACCTTCCTGCTGATAGGCGTTGCGCAGCTCGTGATAAAGCTTGGCGCGCTTGCCGCCCAGCTTCTTCGCGGCTTCATTGGCCTTCTCTTCGAAGCCCGGCTCGCGGCCGTACAGGTAGTTGAAACGGCGCGCAATTTCGCGCGTCATTTCGACGTGCGGCACCTGATCTTCGCCGACCGGCACGAGCGAGCCGCGATACAGCAGAATATCCGCCG
The DNA here is from genome assembly GCF_902833645.1 of Paraburkholderia fungorum. GTDB lineage: Bacteria > Pseudomonadota > Gammaproteobacteria > Burkholderiales > Burkholderiaceae > Paraburkholderia > Paraburkholderia fungorum. The sequence continues at coordinate 128,623 of NZ_CADFGE010000017.1, read as the reverse complement.
CCATCAGCACCGGGTAGCCCAGGAAGCCGTAGGTGGACAGATCCTTGTCCTTCAGCTTCTCCTGCTGCTCCTTGTAAGTCGGCACACGTTCGAGCCAGCCGAGCGGCGTGCTCATGCCGAGCAGCAGCGCCAGTTCCGCATGCTCGGGCACCTTGCTCTGGATGAACAGCGTGGCCTGCGCCGGATCGATGCCGGAGGCGAGCCAGTCGATCAGCACGTCCCAGACGTTCTTTTCGATCACTTCGGGCGTTTCGTAGTGCGTCGTCAGCGCGTGCCAATCGACCACACAAAAGAAACACGGGTATTCGGACTGCAGCCGCACCCAGTTTTTCAGCACGCCGTGATAGTGGCCGAGGTGCAGCGACCCGGTGGGCCGCATGCCGGAGAAGATACGGTCTGGGAACATGGTTATTTAGAAAAGCGAAACAAGTGGAGTCAGAATTGCGGTGATCGCACCATAGCCGAGCGTGACGAGCGGGCTGAGCCAATAACGCGTGAGCGTGCCCGTCATGACCAGCGCCATGACGATGAAAAAACCGTACGGCTCGAGGCGCGACAGCGTGATCGACTGCCGCGGCGGCAACAGCGCCATCAGCACGCGGCCGCCGTCGAGCGGCGGCAACGGGAACAGATTGAGTACGCCAAGCACGAGGTTCACGCCGACGCCGGCGGCCGCCATACGTGTGAAGAAAGGTTCGTCGACGCCCATTACAGCAAGCGCGACGCCGACGAGGCCCCACACCAGCGCCTGCACGAAATTGCAGGCCGGCCCGGCGGCCGCGACCCACAGACTGCCCCAACGCGGATTGCGCAGATTGCCGAAGGCGACCGGCACGGGCTTCGCGTAACCGAACATGAACGCGCCGCTGGTGGCGAAGTACAGCAGCAAGGGAATCGCGATCGTGCCGAGCGGATCGATATGGCGCATCGGATTGAGGGAGACGCGGCCGAGCACGTACGCGGTATTGTCGCCGAGCCAGCGCGCGACGTAGCCATGCGCGGCTTCATGCAGCGTGATCGCGAAAATCACCGGCAACGCGTAAACCGCAATGGTCTGTATCAGGGAAGAATCCATAACTCGCTATTGTAACAACGCGACTGCGTGCGTCTGTCCGCTTTCGCTCATGCCGTCTCTTCGAGACCGAACGGCGCGAGCGAACCGCGCCCCGCCCGCACCAGCACTGGCTCGGCGCCGCTCAGATCGATCACGGTAGATGGCTCGCACACGCACGGGCCGCCGTCGATCACGAGATCCAGCTGTTTCTCGAGCCGCTCGCGAATCTCTTCCGGATCGTTCAGCGGCTGCGTTTCACCCGGCATGATCAGCGTGGAACCGATCAACGGCTGCCCCAGCTCTTCGAGAATCGCCAGTGTGATGGCGTGCTCAGGCACCCGCAGGCCGATCGTCTTGCGCGACGGATGCGACAGGCGCCGTGGCACCTCCTTGGTAGCCTGCAGGACGAACACATAGGGGCCCGGCGTGACCGATTTGATCAAACGGTACTGACGGTTATCGACCATCGCGAAGTTCGCCAGCTCCGACAGATCGCGCACCAGCAGCGACAGCAGCGCCTTCTCGTCGAGCCCGCGAATCCGCCGCAAACGCTCGACCGCGTCCTTGTCGTCGAGATGACAGGCGAGCGCGTAGCTCGAATCGGTCGGCAACGCGACGACGCCGCCATCGTTGATGATCTGCACGGCCTGCTTGACGAGGCGCGGCTGCGGGTTATCCGGATGAAGCCGAAAGTATTGGGACATTTTGGCTAACGGTGACTACGGAAGGAAAATCGGGTGAACGCAAGCCCGTCGAACAAGGGCTTTCGCGCGTATCGTGCCGCCGTGGCGCGGCGCGCGATCACAACCAGCGTTCCCAAACAGGCTTGAGATCGGAAGGCAGTTGCGGCAGCGTGCCGAGCTCGATGCGGCCTTCACCGGGTGCATGGAAGTCGGAACCGCGCGAGGCTTCGAAGCCATAACGGCGCGCGACATCCGCATATTCGCGGTACTGATCCGGCGTGTGACTGCCCGTCACCACTTCGATGGCTTTACCGCCCAGGTCGATGAATTCAGCGAAAAACGCGTCGAACTCCAGCGGCGAGTAGGCGTAGCGACCCGGGTGCGCGACGATCGCCTCGCCGCCGGCCGCCTGAATCCAGCCGACCGCATCCGCCAGTTTCGCCCACCGATGTGACACATAGCCAGGCTTGCCGTCGCCGAGATAGCGATTGAACACGTCCTGCGTCGAGCTCGCGTAGCCGCTTTCGACCATGAAACGCGCAAAGTGCGTGCGCGAAATCATGTCCGGATTCGATACGTATTTGAGCGCGCCCTGATAGGCGTCGGGAATGCCGAGCGTGGCCAGCTGTTCGCCGATTGCTTCGGCGCGCGCCGCGCGGCCGTTGCGGGTACGCGCGAGGCCGTCGATCAGGATCGAACTGGTTGGATCGATGCCGAGCCCGACAATGTGCACCGTGCGCGAAGCCCATGTCACCGAGATTTCCACGCCACTCACGTAAGCCATGCCGAGCGCCTCCGCGGCGCTGCGCGCTTCGTGCTGGCCGCCCAGCTCGTCGTGATCGGTCAGCGCCCACAGCGTCACGCCGCCCGCGTGCGCGCGGCGCGCGACATCGGCCGGGGCGAACTGGCCATCGGAAACGGTGGAGTGACAGTGGAGGTCGGCGTTCATCTTTGTCTTGAGAAGGTTCTGCGTTCATTTTACTGCAACGCAGTAAATGACCGCAGCGCTATCTCGCGAAAGCGGACCTCGCACCGAAACCTTTTTGCAAGCTTCAGGCGCAGAAACCCTCGATCAATGCGGCCACCTGCTCCGGCTGATCGTGATGCACCATGTGTCCGGCTTCGTCGATGATCTTTTCGCGCCAGTTCGGAAACGCCTGGAAACGCGCCTTGAATTCATCGAGTGGAATCTCGCCGGCGATCTGGGCAAGCGTGGGCGAATTCGCGGCCTCGACGTGCAGCACCTTGGCGGCGACCTTGCGCCACACCGCCATCACTTCGTCGAGCCGGTACAGCGTCGGTCCGCGCAGTTTGTGCGCCGGATCGGCGAGCAGCATGAAGCGCCCTTCTCCGTCCGGCCTGGACCAATGCTGCGCAAGGAACTGCGCACGCGGTAAAGGGAGGCGCGGATTGGTCTTGATCAGGCGCCCCGCGACCTCGTCCAGCGACGCGTAGCGCTTCAGTTGCGGCGGATCGCGCAATTCGTCGAGCCAGTTGCGCAGACGTTTGGGTGCCTGCGCCGAGTGCGACGGCGCCAGACCGAAGCCCTCCAGATCGACCACGCGCCGCACCCGTTCCGGCCGCACGCCGGCATACAGACAGACGATGTTCGCGCCCATGCTGTGGCCGACCAGATTCACTTCGCCGGTCGGTGCATAGTGGTCGAGCAGCGCATCGAGATCGGCCAGGTAGTCCTGAATCCAGTAGTTGCCGCCGCCGCGCTCGGCGACCGGCCAGTCCGACAGGCCGAAGCCGCGCATATCGGGCGCGATCACCTGCCAGTCGCCGCCCAATGCGTCGACGACGAACTGGAACGACGCCGCCACGTCCATCCAGCCGTGCAGCATGAACAGCATCGGCGCGTCGGGGTTGCCCCAGCGCCGCACGTGCAGACGGATGCCGCGCACGGCGACGAATTCAGACCTGGAGGTATTCATGAACGGCGCGCCCGAAAAAAGAATGGTCGTTCGATTATAACGAGATAACCCGACGATGCGCGGGGGCTGAGTGTGGAAAAAGGCTTCAGTCGGGCGCGGCCGGCGGGACGGAGGGCTCCGCGTCGAGGCCCGCCAGAGCGACCAGCGCAGCCAGTTCCGTCTCATCAAAACCGGCATCGCGGCGTGCCTCAAAATTGAACGGACCCCGTAATTTCGGTGCGTGATACTGCTCGGCGAGGCGCGTGTAGGTGGTATGCGGATCGACACCGCTCTTGTCGCACAGATGCCGAAACCAGCGGTTGCCGATCAGCACGTGGCCGATTTCGTCGCCCAGGATCACATCGAGAATCGCCGCCGACGCGTGATCGCCCGCCTGTTGCAGACGGGCGCGGATGGGCGGCGAGGCATCGAGGCCACGCGCCTCGAGGGTGCGCGGCACCAGCGCCATGCGCGCCAGCACGTCGGCACGGGTGCGCTCGCACATATCCCAGAGGCCGTCGTGGGCGGGAAAATCACCGTAGGCATGGCCGAATTCCGCCAGCCGCGCGACCAGCAGCGAGAAATGATGAGCCTCTTCCGCGGCAACCTTGAGCCAGTCTGTATAGAACGCGGCGGGCATGCCGGCAAAGCGCCAGACGGCGTCGAGCGCGAGGTTGATGGCATTGAATTCGATATGCGCCAGCGCGTGCAGCAGGACGGCCCGTCCTTCGGGCGATTGCATGCTGCGGCGCTTCAGCTTGCGCGGGTCGACCAGTTCGGGGCGCGCGGGACGACCGGGCAAGTCCGGCGGCTCGGCGAGTTCGAGGTCGGCGGGACAGGCGAGGCGGCCCTCGAGCACTGCGGCGTATAGCGCACGGGCCGCGTCCGCCTTGGTTGCCGGATCGATTTCGCGCAATGTCGCCAGTGCCGCCGTACGCGCGCAATTCGCAAGATTCAAAGTACTTTCAGGATTCGATACTGGCGCAGCGGGCGAACGAGACGGAATAGCGGAATTCATGGCGACAGGTTGGCAAAGAGCACGGCAAAAGGCGCGGCGAAAGGCAAAACCAGGCGGCACGGCGTTCGCCAAAGCTGGGCGCAGGACCGCTTGCAGCACCGCCAAGCGGCCTAAGCACACAACCGTTTACAATACTCGATTCGACCATCTCGCGTGCCTGTTGCGCAGGTCCGGCAGGGCAACCCGCTCCATCGCGACCTTTCGGGCATTCTCGAGCGTTTTGCAGCCCAGTTTTGCAGCCCCGAGGCAGCCCGTTCGTGGCCCGTTCGCCCCGAGCCAACCCGTGCAGCACCTGGCGACCGATCAAGAGGAGACACCGTGACAATTTACAAGCTTGGCGAAGCAGCCCCGACCATCCATGAAAGCGTGTTCGTCGCCGATTCGGCGAACATCATCGGCAAGGTAACGCTGGAAGAAAATTCGAGCGTCTGGTTCGGCGCGACGATTCGCGGCGACAACGAACCGATTACCGTTGGCGCGGGCAGCAACGTCCAGGAAAACGCGGTGCTCCATACCGATCCGGGCTTCCCGCTGACGATCGAGCCGAATGTAACGATCGGCCACCAGGTCATGTTGCACGGCTGCACGATCAAGGAAGGCTCGCTGATCGGAATTCAGGCGGTGGTCTTGAATGGTGCGGTAATCGGCCGCAACTGTCTGGTTGGAGCGGGCGCCATCGTCACGGAAGGCAAGGTGTTTCCCGACAATTCGCTGATTCTCGGCGCGCCCGCCAAAGTGGTGCGCGAACTGACCGAGACGGATATCGCCAATATGCAGCGCGGCACGGCAAGCTATGCCGAGCGCCGCGAATATTTCAAGGCGCAGCTCGTGCGCATCGGCTAACCAGCCGGAGCGCGCGGCGCGCACGGCGCAGCATCAGGCTGCGTCATTCGACCGAGGAAAAGTTGTGAGCGACCAGTTGCAAAAATTCATGTTCAGCGCGGCGCCGGTGCGCGGCGAGATCGTTTCGCTGCGCAATACGTGGCAGGAAGTGCTGACGCGCCGGGACTATCCGGCGCCCGTGCGGACGATTCTGGGCGAGATGATGGCTGCGTGCGCGCTGCTTTCGGCGAACCTCAAGTTTGACGGCACGCTCGTCATGCAGATTTTCGGCGACGGGCCGGCGAAGATGCTGGTGGTGCAATGCAGCTCCGACCTGTCGATGCGCGCCACCGCCAAGCTCTCCGGCGAAGCGGGCAGTACGATCGACGACACCACTTCCATGATCGATCTCGTCAACGCGAGCGGCCACGGCCGCTGTGTGATCACGCTCGACCCGCGCGAGAAGCAGCCCGGCCAGCAGCCGTATCAAAGTATCGTGCCGCTGTCGGGCGTGGACGGCCCGCTCAAGTCGATGTCCGAAGTGCTCGAACACTACATGCATCACTCCGAGCAGCTCGACACGCGCCTGTGGCTCGCGGCGAACACCGAACGCGCGGTCGGCATGCTGTTGCAGAAGCTGCCCGGCGACGGCGGCATCGTCCCGCATCCGGGCGAGCTGGATGCGGATACGTGGGAGCGCGTTTGCACGCTCGGCGGCACGATGTCGCAAGACGAACTGCTGAAAGAAGAGCCGGCTACGATTTTCCGCCGCCTGTTCTGGCAGGAAAACGTCCAGCATTTCGAGCCGGCCACGGCGCGCTTCGAGTGCAGCTGTTCGCGCGAGAAAGTCGGCGCCATGCTGAAAATGCTGGGCCGCGAAGAAGTGGACGGCGTAATCGAAGAGCGTGGCCACGTCGAGATTCATTGCGAATTCTGCAACCAGCGTTATGAGTTCGACCCGGTCGACGTGGCGCAACTTTTTGTCGCCGACGCGCTCTCACAAGGTGTGACGCCGGCCGCCAGCCAGCGGCACTGAAACGGCCCGGCGACGGCTTATTACGCCCCCGATTACCGCAGTAAAATGACACGTCGCCAAGTGCCTTTTCGAGGCGCCGGCGGCGCGTTATCGTTGAGCGTTGCGTTGGATCGTCGGCGGTGCGCGTTGCGCATGTTTTGCTTAGGCATCCGACCGATGGAGATCAAAATGAACATCAATACATCGCTAAAGCACTGCATGCGCACATTCGCCGTGCTGGCAGCCATTGCCGCCGGCGCCGCGCTGACGGGCTGCGTGATGGACCCGCCGGGACCGTCGCCGATTTATAGCCGGTTGCCGGCCGACCAGTCGGGCATGGCCAGCACCGCGCAGCCGCTCACGCCCGAAGAACGTGAGCGCTATGATGCGATCGACCGTCAGGTGATGGCCGAGCAGAATCAGGCGATTGCCGCCGACAACGCGGCTCAGGCGTATGCACGTTACTACTCGCCGCCCGTCAACGTGTACGGCGGTTACTACGGCGGCGGTTGGGGGCACGGCTGGGGTACGGGCGTCGGATTTGGTTATTCGCCGTACTGGGGCTGGTAGGTCGAAGCGGAGACTCCCGAACAGGAGCGCCGCGAGCGATAAGGCCTGGCGCCACGCTCAGTGCGTGGCCTTCTTATCTTTGACCGCGGCCTTACCGGCATGCTTTCGATCCGGTTTCGCGCGCGACTCCGGATTGGGCACCACATGCAGCGGCGCCGCCGACACCTCACCACGCGTAGAGGTGGTCGCTGAAGAAGTATTGGTAGTTGGCAAAGGGGCGTTCGGCGAAACGAACTGCACGAATACCTCGCCGTCTTTCACCATGCCCATTTCGTAGCGCGCCCGCTCTTCCACCGCGGCCGTGCCGTTCTGCAGATCCTGCACTTCGCCCTGAATGCGCTCGTTGCGCAGCTTCGAATCGGCGTTCTTCTGCAGTTGCTGCGCCAGTTGCTGCTGCAACTCATGCACGCGCAACCAACCGCCGTGCCCCCACCAGAGCGGGTACTGGATCAGCGCCAGTAGAACGATCAGGACAGCAGTGACAAGCCGCATGAAGTAAGCACAATAAATACACGCCGCCCTGCGCTATACGCAGGGCGGCGGGGTCAATCAGAAACGAAGGATAACCGGCTCATTGGTCGGCGCTAGCAGCAGGACCATTAGCGCAGATTGTAGAACGCCGACTTGCCCGGATAGCTGGCGATATCGCCGAGGTCTTCCTCGATACGCAGCAACTGGTTGTATTTCGAGATACGATCCGAGCGCGACAGCGAACCCGTCTTGATCTGACCGGCGTTCAGGCCGACTGCGATGTCCGCAATCGTCGAATCTTCGGTTTCGCCCGAGCGGTGCGAGATCACGGCCGTGTAGCCGGCACGCTTCGCCATTTCGATCGCCGCGAAGGTTTCCGTCAGCGTACCGATCTGGTTGATCTTGATCAGGATCGAGTTGGCGATGCCCTTCTCAATGCCTTCCTTCAGGATGCGCGTGTTGGTGACGAACAGGTCGTCGCCCACCAGTTGCACCTTCTTGCCGAGCTTGTCGGTCAGTGTCTTCCAGCCTGCCCAGTCGCTTTCGTGCATGCCGTCTTCGATCGAGACGATTGGGAACTTGTCGGCCAGGTTCGCCAGGTAGTCGGCGAATTCCGTGGACGACAGTTGCAGGCCTTCGCCCGCCAACTGGTACTTGCCGTCGTGATAGAACTCGCTGGCCGCGCAGTCGAGCGCGAGCAGCACGTCTTCGCCCGCGCGGTAGCCGGCCTTTTCAATGGCTTGCAGAATGGTCGACAGGCATTCTTCGTTGCTGCCGAAGTTCGGCGCGAAGCCGCCTTCGTCGCCCACCGCCGTGCTCATGCCGCGGTCCGACAGGATCTTCTTCAGCGCGTGGAACACTTCGGCGCCGCAGCGCAGTGCTTCGCGGAAGGTCGGCTGGCTGACCGGCACGATCATGAATTCCTGGATGTCCAGGCTGTTGTTCGCGTGCGCGCCACCGTTGACGATGTTCATCATCGGCACCGGCAGTTGCATCGCGCCCGAACCGCCGAAGTAGCGATACAGCGGCAGGCCGGCTTCTTCAGCCGCGGCCTTCGCGACGGCCATCGAAACAGCCAGCATCGCGTTCGCACCGAGGCGCGACTTGTTGTCGGTGCCGTCGAGTTCCAGCAGGGTCTTGTCGAGGAAAGCCTGCTCGGAAGCGTCGAGGCCCATGATCGCTTCGGAGATTTCGGTGTTGATGTGCTCGACGGCCTTCAGCACGCCCTTGCCGCCGTAACGGCCGGCTTCGCCGTCGCGCAGCTCGATCGCTTCACGCGAACCCGTCGACGCGCCCGACGGCACCGCAGCGCGGCCCATCGTGCCCGATTCGAGCAGCACGTCGCATTCGACGGTGGGGTTGCCTCGCGAATCGAGAATCTCTCGACCGATGATATCTACGATAGCACTCATGGTTTCCTCAAGAAATGACGTTGAATTCTTTACTGTGAAACTGCACCGGACACCGCCGGTCTCCCCGGCAAACTACTGGCGCCCTGATGCTTTCGACGACCATTGCGTGCATTCGCCGCGCACCGATTATGCAAGCCCATCGTGACACGCGGTGAATGCCTGAATCAGTTGAAATCGCTTTCGAGGAACGGCGCGCGCTTGACCGCCCGATCGAGCGTAACAAGCGTTTCGAGCAGCTCGGCCATGCGATGCAACGGTACCGCGTTCGGGCCGTCCGACTTGGCTTCCGAAGGCTTCGGATGGGTTTCCATGAAGAGACCCGACACGCCGACGGCTACCGCGGCACGCGCCAGCACCGGCACGAATTCGCGCTGGCCGCCCGAACTCGTGCCCTGCCCGCCCGGCAACTGCACCGAGTGGGTAGCGTCGAACACGACCGGCGCCTTGGTTTCGCGCATGATCGCAAGCGATCGCATGTCAGAAACCAGGTTGTTATAACCGAACGACACGCCGCGCTCGCACGCCATGAAGCGGTCTTCCGAAAGCCCCGCTTCACGCGCCGCATCACGCGCCTTGTCGATCACATTCGTCATGTCATGCGGTGCGAGAAACTGGCCTTTCTTGATGTTGACCGGTTTGCCCGAACGCGCACAAGCCTGAATGAAGTCAGTTTGACGGCACAGGAAAGCAGGCGTTTGCAGAACGTCGACCACCGACGCAACCTGCTCGATCTCATGCTCCGCGTGCACATCCGTCAGCACCGGCAGACCAAGCTGACGCTTCACTTCCGACAGAATGCGCAAACCTTCGTCCATGCCCAGACCGCGAAACGACTTGCCGCTGCTGCGGTTGGCTTTGTCGTATGACGATTTGTAGATGAACGGAATGTTCAGTTTCGCGCAGATTTCTTTCAGCTGGCCTGCCGTATCGATCGTCATCTGCTCCGATTCGACAACACAGGTGCCTGCGATCAGGAAAAACGGCTTGTCGAGCCCGATTTCGAAATCGCCCAGCTTCATGCTTTCTCCCCGACTTCCGCCGTCGTGCGCGGCTGCTGGTGCGCGAGCGCCGCTTCGACGAACGACTTGAACAACGGATGGCCGTCGCGCGGCGTGGACGTGAATTCCGGGTGGAACTGCACGCCGACAAACCACGGGTGCATGCTGCGCGGCAATTCCATCATTTCCGGCAGATCTTCACTCGGGGTACGGGCGCTGATGATAAGGCCACCGGCTTCGAGCTGGGGCACGAAACGGTTATTGACCTCATAACGGTGACGATGGCGTTCGTTCACATCCTTGCCATAGATCTCTTCGGCCATCGTGCCGGGCTTGATCGGGCAACGTTGTGAACCCAGGCGCATCGTGCCGCCCAGATCCGATTCTTCGGTACGCTTCTCGACCCGGCCTTCACGGTCGTACCACTCGGTGATCAGCGCAACCACGCGGTTCTCGGTTTCCGGATCGAACTCGGTGCTGTTCGCGTCTTTCAGGCCGACCACGTCGCGGGCGAATTCGATCACGGCCAGTTGCATGCCGAGGCAGATGCCGAGATACGGCACCTTCGCTTCGCGTGCATAGCGGATCGCGGCAATCTTGCCTTCAGTGCCGCGACGGCCGAAGCCACCCGGCACGAGCACGGCATCCAGATGCTTGAGGCTCTCGACGCCTTGCGTCTCGATCTCTTCCGAATCGATGTACTCGATGTTGACCTTGGTCGACGTATGCATCGACGCATGGCGCAGCGCTTCGATCAGCGACTTGTACGACTCGGTCAGATCGACATACTTGCCGACCATGCCGATCGTGACTTCGTGCTTCGGATGCTCGAGTTTTTCGACGAGATTCGCCCACATCGACAGATCGGCGGCCTTCGGCGTGAGCTTGAGCTCTTCGCAGATGATCGCGTCAAGACCCTGGTCGTGCAGCATCTGCGGAATCTTGTAGATGCTGTCGGCGTCCCACACGGAAATCACCGCGTCTTCCGGCACGTTAGAGAACATCGAGATCTTCGCGCGCTCGTCGTCCGGAATGCGGCGGTCGGCGCGGCACAGCAGCACGTGCGGCGAGATACCGATTTCACGCAGTTTCTGCACGCTGTGCTGGGTCGGCTTGGTTTTCAGCTCGCCCGCGGTCGCGACCCAGGGCACCAGCGTGAGGTGCACGAAGCACGCGCTGTTGCGGCCCATGCGAAGACTCATCTGACGCGCGGCCTCGAGGAACGGCAGCGATTCGATATCGCCTACGGTGCCGCCCACTTCGACGATGGCGACGTCCGGCTCACCGCACGTAGCGGAAGCCGCGCCGCGTTCGATGAACGCCTGGATTTCGTTGGTGATGTGCGGAATGACCTGCACCGTCTTGCCGAGATAATCGCCACGGCGTTCCTTGCGGATCACCGATTCGTAAATCTGGCCTGTGGTGAAGTTATTGGCCTTGCGCATCTTCGTGCTGATGAAGCGCTCATAGTGGCCAAGGTCAAGGTCAGTCTCCGCTCCGTCTTCCGTCACGAACACTTCGCCGTGTTGAAACGGGCTCATCGTGCCGGGGTCGACATTGATGTAGGGATCGAGCTTGAGGAGGGTGACTTTAAGACCGCGCGATTCGAGGATCGCGGCGAGGGAAGCGGCGGCAATACCCTTGCCGAGGGAAGATACTACGCCGCCGGTGACGAAAACATATTTGGTCATCGCTGGATGCTCGCGGGAAAAACGGATTATACCGTAAAGCAGGGTCTCAACCCAGCGAATTCCTGGCGACATCCGCACGAAAGTATGCCGCGGCGATGGCAATCGCCGTTCGTCGATCATGCACCGTTTTCGCGGCGCCGGTGAAGCGCTTTAGCGGACCGCGCCGCGCTCGCGTCTGCGGTCACGCCTCTTGTGAACAGGCTACCACGCCGGTGAACGCGGACGCCGCCTCGCGCGCGGTGCCCGTCACGGCCTTAGGCGCGCCGCTCCAGTTCGCGCAACATCCGCTGCACCGCACGCGCGGTTTCGAGCGGTTTTTCCATTGGATACAAATGGCTGCCTTCGATCCATTCCACATGCCCGCCGGTTGCGCGGCGGGTGGCGTCCAGCCCCGCCTGGCGCACTTCCTTTGACCGCGTACCGGCGATGAAGCCCACCGGCACCGGCGCGCCACGCGCGAGGCGAGGCCCAAGCGTATGCGGCAAGGTCTTGTAGATCTGATATTCGGTGCGCCGGTCGAATGCAAGCGAGCGGCCTCCGTCCGGCGAGCTCTGCGGGATGCCGAAGTCGATGTAGTCCGACAGCATGCGCTCGTCCCAACGCGCGAACGCCGGTTTCGAATGAAAGTGCCGCCACGCCTCCTCTCGGCTTGCCCACTGCGTACGGCGCGAGCGGGTGGCCGCCGCGGGCGACAGGCGTTCGTCGAGTCCCGTCCATTGCGACACTCGCAGCATGCTGCTGCGCCAACCCGCGATCACGGGCGAATCGAGCATGATCACGCCTCTCACCCACTGCGGCTTTTTCAGCGCCGCCATCAGCGACAGATAGCCGCCCAGCGAATGGCCGACCAGCCACACCGGCTGCTCGTAACACCGGCCCACGTCGTCGAGCAACTGCTCGACCAGATGCGGCCAGTCCTGCGTGACCGGATAACGCGCGTCGTGACCGATGCGCTCGATCGAGCGCAGTTCGTAGTCGTCGGCGAGCTCGGCGAAGATCGTTCGGTAAGTCGACGCCGGGAACCCGTTCGCATGCGAGAAGTGGATGATGTTTTTCAACTGCGGCACTCTCCGTTCTGTTTCGGCGCCTGGGCCCCGCGCCTGACTCTTGGTTCAGACTCCGGCCCGGCGGCGCATTTATTCTCTTCGTGCGGCCGGCAATCCATCAGCGATCCATCCAGTAGCGGTGCTGCGTGTCGCGATAGCGCTCGAGCGTCAGGGTGGCGGCGCCAAGGCCCGGATCGACTCCTTCGGCGACTGCGGAATCAAGTCCCTCGCTGGCCTTCGGCCCGGCGCCTGGTTCGATGGTCGGGTCGATGTCGGGGTTGATGTTCGGATTGACGTCAACCCGCACCGCACCGTCCGCATCGCTGCGTGCAAGCTCGATATGCCGAGCCTTGTAACGCTCGAACACACCTGCATTCGGATGATGAAACCGGTTGCGATAGCCTACCTGAAATAGCGCGATGAGCGGGTCGATAGAGTCGAGGAACGGCTCAGTCGACGAGGTCTTGCTCCCGTGATGCGGCACGACCAGCACCTGGGCGCGCAACGCGTCGCGATCGCGGGCGAGCAGCATGCGTTCGACCGGCGCTTCGATATCAGCCGCCAGCAAGGCGGCCATGCGCGGCGCCACGGTTTGAACATTAGCGGCCGGCGGGCTCGCCGCGGTCGGCAGATTCGTGCGGGCCGGCGCCGTACTCACCCGCAACACGCAGCAATGGGCATTCGGCTTGCCTTGCAGCGGTCCGGCATCCGGCCACAGTATCGCGAACTCCACGCCGTCCCATTGCCAACGCTGGCCAGCCGCACAGGGCAACGTAGCCGCGCCGCGCTCCCTCGCGTTCGACCACAACGGATTGGCGGGCGCCAATGCCGCCATCATTTGACGTACCTCGATCGCCTCCAGTACAGCCGGCGCGCCGCCCGAATGGTCGGAATCGGCATGGCTGATAAGCAGTGTATCGAGCGCTCTAACGCCGTGTGCCTGCAAAAACGGCACGACAACCCGTTCACCCGCATGCGTCGATTCCGGTCCCGGTCCGGCGTCGAATAACAGCGTGTGATGCGCGGTTTCGACCAGCACCGAGGTGCCTTGACCGATATCCAGCGCCGTCAGGCGAAAGCTGCCGTGCGGCGGCCCGGCTGGCGCCGGCATCAGCAGCGGCAGCCACGTGATCGGTGCGGCCCAGCGCAGCGGCCAGCCACGCGGCGCCAGACACCAGCAAACGCCAAGCGCCGCCGCGGTGAGCGCCCATGGGTCCGGCTGGGGCAGCCGCCAAAGCGTCCATGCCGGACCGGACAGCATTTGCAGGCCTGTCGCCAGCAGGTCGAGCAAGCTGTGCGCGGCGCGAAAAGCGTAGGCGTCGAACGGCGCGGGCAACACGACGCCTGCCAATACGGCCGGCGTCACCAGCAGACTCACCCACGGAATCGCGAAGGCATTCGCGAGCGGGCCGATCAACGGAATCTGGGCGAACCAATAGACGGTGAGCGGTGCAAGCGCGACGGTCACCGCGAACTGCACATGCGCGGCACCGCGCGCCCGTTCGCCGAAAGCCCGGGCGCGGCGGCATACGACAGACCACAGGCGCGCAAATCTCGTTGGCGTCACGCTGCCTTCACTCTCTTCGTCGCGGCGCTGCTCGTGGTCCTGCACCCGCGGCCGTCCCGACATCGCGAACAGAATCGCCGCCACCGCGCAGAACGACAGCCAGAATCCCGCCGCCACCACGGCCCACGGATCGATCAGCAGCACGAGGCCCAACGCCCACGCCAGCACCACCGATCGCGCGAGGTTGCGCCCGCTGATAAAGGCGAGCGCCACCACCCCCGCCATCCACAGCGCGCGCTGGGCCGGCACGTTGAAACCCGCCAAGGCTGCATGCAGCCCGGCGAACAACGCGCCACCCATCACCGCGACAACCTGCGCGGGCAGCAGCAGCGGCCAGTTGCGGCCGACGAATCCCGAGCGCCGCCACACTGCCCCGGTGAGCCACGCCGCGAGGCCGGCGGCAAAGCCGATGTGCAAACCCGAGATCGCCACCAGATGACTGGTGCCCGTGCCGCGCATCAACAGCCAGTCGGACGGGCTGACTTCGTCCTGCGCGCCGATGGCGAGCGCCACCACGATCCCGCGATGCGCCGCGTCGGCGAGCACGCTGTCAATGCGCGCACGCAGCGCGGCGCGCCAGCGATCGACCGTCACGCTTATGCCACGCGACATGCCATGCAGGCGCACAGCTTGAGCCGGCGCGCTCACATAGCCGGTGGCGCGCACATTGCGCGCCAGCAAACTGGCTTCCACATCGCGCACGCCGAAGTTCGCATTGCCATGCGGGCGTTTGAGCCGCACCGTCAGACGCCAGCGCGTGCCCGGTTCGAGCGGCGGCGCAGGCGCATCTGCGGCAATCCACGAGAGTTGAAGCACGCGCGGAAAAGCGGCGATCGGCGCATTCGCCGACTCGACTTCAAAAAGGAAGCGCGCACCCTTATCGTCGCGTGACGGCAGTCCCTTGATACTGCCTACAACCTCGATGTCGCGCCCTTCCCAGGCGTTCGGCAAGCTCACCGCGAGCCGGACTTCCGCACGCCAGGCGGCATAGCCGAAACCCACACAAAGAGCCGCGATCCACAGCGCGCCCCAGCCGACGCAAGAACGAGCGCGCGTGCCGGACAAGGCACGGCCAATGGATGATTTCGCGGCAGCGGCAGCCGCATGCGCATCGGCGGCTACTGAAACCGGCCAGCGCAAGCCCCACACCGCGACCAGAATCGCAACGCACCCAAGGGAAAGCAGCGCACACCACCCACGCCAATCCGGCAATGCCGCCTGCCGCTGCAGCCCAATCACCCCCAACGCAAACCCGCACCACCATGCCCGCATCCGCCCTCCGCGCCATCCGTTCAGCCTTCGCCTGACCACATGACGCTCAGCGAACAGACGTCAGCAGACCCGCCGGGCATGTGTTCCGCCCGACGCGAACCACTCAGACCATCGCGTTCAATTATGCAGAGGAAAGTGCCAGCCGCGGCAGCGCGGCGAGCGCGTTAGCCGTTGTGCCTAGGGCGGCTTCGTCGGCGCTCATGCCGCGCAGTTGCGCGAGGCCCGCGCCGATAGCCGGAATCTGATCCGGCGAGTTGCGCTGTTTGTAGATCCAGGATGGGGCGATGTCCGGCGCGTCGGTCTCGACGACCAGCGCCTCGAACGGCAGCTGTTCCGCCAGGCGCCGGATTTGCCGCGCCCGCTCGAAGGTCAGATTGCCGCCAAAACCGAGATGCATGCCCTGGTCGATATACGCCTCGGCCTGCTGAAAACTACCGTTGAAGGCGTGCGCGATGCCGCGATGAATCTGATGCCGCCGCAGCCCTTTGATCACCTGATCCTGCGATTTGCGCACGTGGCAAATCACCGGCAGATCGAATTCGCGCGCCAGTTGAAGTTGACCGTTGTAGAAGAACTGCTGGCGCGCATCGTCGAGACCCTCGACGAAATAGTCGAGGCCGATTTCGCCTATGCCGACAAACCGTGGATCGTCGAGACTCGCCTCGATTTCCATGCGCAGCAGTTCGAGATCGCTCTCCTGCGCACCCGGCGTGAAGAGCGGATGAATGCCGAGCGCATACGCGCCGCCGTCGATACGGTGCGCGAGCTCACGCACCGCCGTAAAGTTCTCGCGGCCGATCGCCGGAATCACGATACGCCCGACACCGGCCTGACGCGCCGCATCGGCGACCGCCTCGCGGTCGGCGTTGAATTCGGAAGCGTCGAGATGGCAGTGCGTATCGATCCACATGGCGCGCTCCTCGTTAGCGGCAGAGCCTCGCTCGCGTTGTGCGCGGCGCTTAAACCGGCACGGGTGGCTCTTCGTGCAAGACGCCGTCGCGCAGCCGCATGATCCGGTCGCAACGTCCGGCCAGCTCCGGATCGTGCGTGACGATCACGAAGCTGGTGTCGAGTGTTTGCGAAAGTTCGAGCATCAGGTTGAAGACCGTGTCGGCCGTGCCGCCGTCCAGATTGCCCGTGGGTTCGTCGGCGAGCACGCAAGCGGGCTTGGTCACCAGCGCCCGGGCGATGGCCACGCGCTGACGCTCGCCGCCCGACAGCTCACCTGGACGATGCTTCGCGCGATGCCCCATGCCGACCCGTTCCAGCACCGCGAGCGCCTCGCGCCGCGCGGCTTCGGTGGTCATGCGGCGAATCCGCAGCGGCATCGCGACATTGTCGAGCGCGGTGAATTCCGGCAACAGATGGTGAAACTGGTACACGAAACCGAGCGCGCGATTGCGCAGGTCGTTACGTTTGCGCTCGGAGAGTTTCGTAAACGGCTTGCCCATCACCGAGACATGACCCGCGCTCGGATCGTCGAGCCCGCCGAGCACATGCAGCAGCGTGCTCTTGCCGGAACCCGACGCGCCGACGATCGCCAGCTTTTCACCGCGCCGCACGCTCAATTGCGCGTTGTTGAGCACCTGCACATTGAGACCGCCCTGCACGAACGACTTCGAAATGCCGGTTGCTTCCAGCACATAGGGATGCAACGCGTTGTCGCCAGAAACCATGGATACGCTAGTGGAACGGTCATTCATAGCGCAGTGCCTCCGCAGGACGGACTTTCGCACCACGCCAGCTCGGATAAAGGGTCGCCAGCGCCGACATCAGGAACGCGATGATGCCGATCCGCGCCACGTCGGCGGGAATCAGTTCGGACGGCAGTTCGCTGATGAAATACACCGACGGCGGCAGGAACTGCACACCGAGCAGATGCTCGATCATCGGCACGAGCCACGGAATGCTCCACGCAATCAGGCAACCGAGCGCCACGCCGGTCGCCGTGCCGATAAAGCCGATCGTCACGCCCTGCACCACGAAAATCTTCATGATCGAGCCGGGCTGCGCGCCGAGCGTGCGCAGAATCGCGATGTCAGCCTGTTTGTTGGTCACAGTCATTACCAGCGACGACACCAGATTGAACGCCGCCACCGCGATGATCAGCGTGAGGATGATGAACATCATGCGTTTTTCGATCTGCACCGCCGAGAACCACGTCTTGTTCTGCTGGGTCCAGTCGCGGATATACAGATCGCCCGACAACGTGCGCGCCAACTGATGCGCGACCTCCGGCGCGCGCTGCATGTCGGTGACGCGCAGCCGCACTCCCGTCGGCGCGGACAGCCGGAACAGCGCCTCGGCGTCCTTGATGTTGATCAGCGCGAGCGTGCTGTCGTACTCGTAATGCCCGGACTCGAAGATGCCCACCACCGTGAACTGTTTCAGCCGTGGCAGCATGCCGGCGGGCGTGATGGTGCCTTCGGGCGCGACCAGCGTGATCTTGTCGTTGACCGTCACGCCGAGATTGGAGGCGAGGTCCGCCCCCAGCACGATACCGAAGTCGCCCGGCACGAGGTCGGTCAGCTTGCCGCCCTTCATTTCCTTGCCGATATCGGACACTTCAGGTTCCAGCGACGGTTCGACGCCGCGCAGTGCCACGCCGCTCACGGCGTCCTGGCGCGTGAGCAGCGCCTGCGCGTCGACGTACGGCGCCGCGCCGATCACTTCCTTGTTCTGGCGCGCTTCCTGGGCGGTCAGTTGCCAGTTGGGCATCGAACCGGTCGGCGAAAAGATCTCGACGTGCGCCAGCACCGACAGCATCCGGTCGCGCACCTCTTTCTGGAAACCGTTCATCACGGACAACACGACGATCAGCGCCGCGACGCCGAGCGCGATGCCCGACATCGACACGAGTGCGATGAAGGAAATGAAGCCGTTACCGGTCGTGCGTTTGCCGGCGCGGGTGTAGCGCCAGCCAATCTGCCATTCGTAGGGAAATTTCAAGCGAATCCTTTTCTGCGTTCTTCGTCTGCTTCCGGCCTTCTGCTGCACACGACGGCGCCAACCTGCCTCCGTCGCGCCTGTCATGCGGCCTGAGCGTCGTGATCTATTGGTGTCGCGGCAACCCGGATGGTTCCGGTAAAACGTTCCGGTGCCGTCCGGCGCGCCCCTCGCAAACCCCCGCGCCGCCGAAGCCGGCGCCCCGTCGCTGCTGCTACCGCCGTCAATCAAGCGCGAAGTTTGCCATACAATGCCGCGCATTCGCGCAATGACCCGGTGCACGGGGCGCGCGGCCCCGCCCCTAACGCAGGTTGTAGCGGCTCCTCAGCCCATTGATGATCCCGGCCGCCTGGCTGACCGCCATGTCGCGCAGTTCCGCGTCCTTGCGGTCCCGATGCAGATGGGTGATATCCCAGTTGCAACCGTCTTCGTCGTCGACGGTCTCGTGGAACCCGGTTGGAATCCAGCCGGCCGTGGCCGGATTGGCGTCGAGCGCTTTCACGACCAGTTCCAGCAACTCCTGCTCGGTTTTCAGTTCACGCGACATGTCGGTCTCCGGCGTCATGGGCGCGGTGCCGCCGCGCTCGGCTGCTGCCATCGGCGGGATCCGGGCACGCTGCCCGAATCCGCCGATATGGTCTGAATACTCGCACTCTTTGCCCTACAATGCGCAGCATCATGCACGCCAACCGTCTTCATCTTCTCCTGCCCTTCGCGCTGCCCGCCGCAGCGGACGCCTCCACCGCTCTACACGACATCCGAAGTCCGGCCCTCGACCGGCTGATCGCGCGCGCGACGCTGGTCGAACGGGTGATCGGCGAAGATTTTCAGCGCACGCTGCCGCATGAGCGCTGGGTGGCGCGCCAGTTCGGCGCACTGCCGGGCGGCGCGGCGGCCGCCGATGAAGCACCGCTCGCGCCGTATATGCTGCGTGCCGACGGCGGCGACCCCGGCAACGCCACGTGGGCCTGCGTGCAACCGGTGCACGTGCGCATCGCGCATGACCATCTGGTGCTGATCGATCCGGCCTCGCTCGAGCTATCCGACGACGAAGCCAGCGTCCTGCTGGCGGTCGCCCGGCCCTTGATCGAAGAACTCGGCGTGCGGATCGAAGCGCCCAGGCCCGCGCGCTGGTACTTGTCGGGAGACGGTTTCGGCACGCTGGCGGGGGCGTCGCCGTTGCGTGCGAGCGGTCGCAACATCGAAATCTGGCTGCCGCACGAAGCGCATTCCGGCGAGCGCTCGCGCGCCTGGATGAAATTGCAGAACGAAGTGCAAATGGCGTGGTTCGAGCATCCGGTCAACGAAGCGCGCGAGGCGCGTGGTCTGCCGGCCGTCAACTCGATCTGGTTTCACGCGCAGGGAACGGCGCAGGCAGTGACGAGCCCGTTCGCGCGGGTATTGTCCGACGCGGCAGCCACGCGCGGTCTCGCGATGACCGCAGGCGTCGAGACCGGCGCACCGCCGGCGTCCTTCGCCGCACTGACAGCGCGTGGCGCTGCGGGCGGCACGCAAGCCGGCGCGTCCGCCGGCACGAATGCCCATGCCAACGGCACTACGCTGGTCGAACTCGATCCGTTCTCCGCACCCTACATCGAGCAGGACTGGGCACGCTGGAACGACGCCTTCGCCGCGTTGCAAACCGACTGGTTCGAACCGGCGTTGGCCGCGCTGCAAGCGGGCCGGCTCGATGAACTCGGCATGACGCTATGCGGTGACACCGGCTCGGTGACGCTCACGGTGACACGCGGCGACCTGCGCAAATTCTGGCGGCGGCGCGTGTTCGCCTCGCTGTTTATCGAATGACACACCGAATGATCCACCGAATGAAACATCGAATGACCCACGGCCTTTCCGAATGACTCGAATCGTTACGCGCGCCGCGTCACCTGTCGACGCCGAAATCCTCACCCGCCACGGCCTGCATCCGGTGCTCGCGCGCCTGTATGCCGCGCGCGGCGTGTGCATGCCCGACGAAATCGAAACCGGCCTCGCGCGGCTCGTGCCGCCTGCGGCGCTCAAGGGCTGCGAAGACGCGGCGGTGCTGCTCGCCGATGCGATCCAGAACCAGCGCCGCATGCTGGTCGTAGCCGACTACGACTGCGACGGCGCTACCGCCTGCGCGGTCGCGGTGCGCGGCCTGCGCATGTTCGGCGGCCGGATCGAGTATCTGGTGCCGAACCGCTTCGAGTACGGCTATGGCCTCACGCCCGAGATCGTGGCGCTGGCCGCCCGCAGCGCGTCGGGCAAGCCGGAACTGCTGATTACAGTCGATAACGGCATCGCCAGCGTCGACGGCGTGGAAGCGGCCAATGCGCTCGGCATCGACGTGCTGGTCACCGACCATCACCTCCCCGGCGACGAACTGCCGGCTGCCCGCGCCATCGTCAATCCAAACCAGCCGGGCTGCACGTTTCCGAGCAAGTGCATCGCCGGGGTCGGCGTGATGTTTTATGTGCTGCTGGCGTTGCGCGCGGAATTGCGCCGCCGCGGCGCTTTCAGCGACGATTTCCCCGAACCTCGTCTGGACGGCCTGCTCGATCTGGTCGCGCTCGGCACGGTCGCCGACGTGGTCAAGCTCGACGGCAATAACCGCGTGCTGGTCGCGCAGGGCTTGCAGCGGATTCGCAAAGGCAAGATGCAACCGGGCATCGCCGCCCTGTTCCGCGCCGCCGCACGCGACGCTCGCAGCGCGTCGGGTTTCGACCTCGGGTTCGCGCTCGGCCCGCGCCTGAATGCGGCCGGCCGCCTGTCGGATATGTCGCTCGGCATCGAGTGCCTGACCACCGACGACATCGGCCGCGCATGGGATCTCGCGCAACAACTCGACACGATGAACCGCGAGCGCCGCGAAATCGAAGCCGGCATGCAGCAGCAGGCGCTGGAAGACCTGTCGGCAATCGATCCGGAGGGCGCGAGCACCATCACGCTGTTCAACCCGAGCTGGCATCAAGGTGTGATCGGTATCGTCGCCGGACGGCTGAAGGAGAAATTCCACCGGCCGTCGTTCACCTTCGCGCTCGCCGACGACAGCGGCCAGCTCGTCAAAGGCTCGGGCCGTTCGATTCCGGGCTTCCACCTGCGTGACGCGCTCGATCTGATCTCGAAGCGCGAGCCGGGCCTGATCGTCAAATTTGGCGGCCACGCGATGGCCGCGGGCCTGACGATCGCCGCGGCCGACGTGCCGCGCTTCACCGCCGCGTTCGAGGCGGTGGGCCGCGAATGGCTCTCCGAAGAGGCGTTGTCGCGCACGGTCGAAACCGACGGCGAACTCGAAGACGCCTATTTCACGCCGCAATTCGTCGAAATGCTCGACGCCGCCGTGTGGGGCCAGGGTTTTCCGGCTCCGGTGTTTTCCGGCGAATTCGACATCGCGTCGCAGGCGCTGGTCAAAGACAAACATCTGAAACTGCAACTGGTGCGCGGCCGTCAGCGCTTCAACGCGATCTGGTTCAATCACACCGACACGCTGCCCGCGCGGACCACCGTCGCCTACCGTCTGGCGAGCGACACGTGGAATGGCGTGTCGCGGGTGCAATTGATCGTCGAGCACGCGGCGAGCTGAAACGGCCCGCGGGTCGCGAAGCGCGCGACAAGCGCCAAAAATCACCGCAAAATCAGTCCCAAACCCGCGCCGGATCGCTCAAGAGCCTCCGGCGCGGGGCGCCGATCGGCTATAATTTCTCCTTTTTACGAAGCTATAAAAGATCGACATGGAAGCGGAACGTCTCAACGCGATCGAAGCCTCACTGGCGGACCTGCGCACGCGCGCGGACTCGCTACGGGGGTATCTTTGACTACGACGACAAAGCACTGCGTCTAATCGAAGTCAACCGGGAACTCGAAGACCCGGACGTCTGGAACGACTCGAAGCACGCCCAGGCCCTCGGCCGGGAAAAGAAGCTGCTCGACGACACCGTCGGCAAACTCACGTCGCTCGATAACGACCTGCGCGACGCGCAGGACCTGTTCGACATGGCCCGCGAAGAAGGCGACGAGGAAACCCTCATCGCCTGCGAAGCAGACGCGCAAGGCATCGAACAACGCGTGGCGGACATGGAATTCCGCCGTATGTTCGCGAATCCAGCCGATCCGAACAACGCCTTCCTGGACATCCAGGCCGGCGCCGGCGGCACCGAGGCGTGCGACTGGGCGTCCATGCTGCTGCGCCAGTACCTGCGCTACTGCGAGCGCAAGGGCTTCAAGACCGAAGTGCTGGAACAGACCGACGGCGACGTCGCGGGCATCAAGAACGCCACGATCAAGATCGAAGGCGAATACGCGTACGGCTTTCTGCGTACCGAAACCGGCGTGCACCGCCTCGTGCGCAAGTCGCCGTTCGATTCGTCGGGCGGCCGCCATACGTCGTTCTCGTCGGTGTTCGTGTACCCGGAAATCGACGATTCGATCGAAGTCGACATCAACCCGGCCGATCTGCGTATCGACACCTACCGCGCGTCCGGCGCGGGCGGTCAGCACATCAACAAGACCGATTCGGCCGTGCGGATTACGCACATTCCGTCGGGCATCGTCGTGCAGTGCCAGAACGACCGTTCGCAGCACCGCAACCGTGCCGAAGCCATGGCCATGCTGAAATCGCGCCTGTACGAAGCGGAAATCCGCAAACGTCAGGAAGAGCAGGACAAGCTCGAAGCCGGCAAGACCGATGTGGGCTGGGGTCATCAGATCCGCTCGTACGTGCTGGACAACAGCCGTATCAAGGACCTGCGCACCAACGTCGAAATCAGCAATACCAAGAGCGTGCTCGACGGCGACCTCGACCCGTTCATCAGCGCGAGCCTGAAACAGGGCGTCTAAGCGCAACCGGCGCGGCATGCCTGACAGCGCCGCGCCGTATCTTTGCATCTTGTGCATCTTTGTTATAGCGCCTGAGGTTTTTACTGACTGGCCACCCGCATGCGGACCATCCTGGTGCGGGCCACCGAATACCAAACCATCATGACCGAACCGACCCAGCCTAATGCGGCCCAGAATGTCGCGCCCGAGGTAGACGACAACAAGATCATGGCCGAACGCCGCGAAAAGCTGCGCGAGCTGCGTGAGCAAGGCGTCGCCTATCCGAACGATTTCCGCCCCACGCATCACGCCGAAGATCTGCAAACGCAGTACGCCGGAACCGACAAGGAAGCACTCGAAGCCAATCCGCTCGAAGTCGCGATCGCCGGCCGCATGATGCTCAAGCGCGTGATGGGCAAGGCAAGCTTTGCGACCGTGCGCGACGGGTCGGGTCAGATCCAGTTCTTCATCACGCCCGCAGACGTCGGCCAGGAAACGTACGACGCCTTCAAGAAGTGGGACATGGGCGACATCGTCGCCGCGCGCGGCGTGCTGTTCCGTACCAACAAGGGTGAACTCTCGGTGCGCTGTACCGAGCTGCGTTTGCTGTCGAAGTCGCTGCGCCCGCTGCCGGACAAGTTCCATGGTCTCGCCGATCAGGAAATGAAGTACCGCCAGCGCTACGTCGACCTGATCGTCACGCCGGAAACGCGCAAGACCTTCATCGCGCGCACCAAGGCGATGTCGTCGATCCGCAAGTTCATGGCGGACGCCGATTTCATGGAAGTCGAAACGCCGATGCTGCACCCGATTCCGGGCGGCGCGGCGGCCAAGCCCTTCACCACGCACCACAACGCGCTCGACATGCAGATGTTCCTGCGCATCGCGCCGGAACTGTATCTGAAGCGCCTCGTGGTCGGCGGCTTCGAGCGTGTGTTCGAGATCAACCGTAACTTCCGCAATGAGGGCGTGTCGGTACGCCACAATCCGGAATTCACGATGATCGAGTTCTACGCGGCGTACACCGATTACAAGTGGATCATGGACTTCACCGAGCAGTTGATCCGCCAGGCGGCGGTCGACGCGCTCGGCAGCGCCACGATCACCTATCAGGGCCGTGAACTCGATCTGGCCAAGCCGTTCCATCGTCTGACGATCAGCCAGGCGATTCAGAAATACGCACCACAATACACGGACGCACAACTCAGCGACGACGCATTCCTGCGCACGGAACTGAAGAAGTTCGGCGTGGATGCATCGCAGCCGCAGTTCCTGAACGCGGGCGTGGGCGCACTGCAACTGGCGCTGTTCGAAGAGACCGCCGAATCGCAGCTGTGGGAGCCGACTTTCATCATCGATTACCCGATCGAAGTGTCGCCGCTGGCGCGCGCGTCGGACAAGTTCGATGGCATCACCGAGCGCTTCGAGTTGTTCATCACGGGCCGTGAAATCGCCAACGGCTTCTCCGAGCTGAACGATCCGGAAGACCAGGCTGCCCGCTTCAAGAAGCAGGTCGACCAGAAAGACGCCGGCGACGAAGAAGCGATGTTCTACGACGCCGACTACATCCGCGCGCTGGAATACGGCATGCCGCCGGCCGGCGGTTGCGGCATCGGCATCGACCGGCTGGTGATGATGCTGACCGACAGCCCGAGCATTCGCGACGTGATCCTGTTCCCGCATCTGCGCCGCGAAGACTGATCGCCGCGTCGTTCGCGGTAACGGCTCGCAAAAGAGAAACGCCCGGCTCGATACCGGGCGTTTTTTATTGCAGCTGCGAAAAAACGTAGGGCCGTAACCTGACAGTTTGTAACCGTCGGTAAAAGGTGCGTATGCTCTACCAGTCCGCCGCTTTTCCAGCCTCCCGCGGACCCGCAAGAAATCAGGCACGCCGCCGTACTGGGCGGACTTTGACGCGTACGGGACGCGATGATTGCCCGGAAATCGTTACAAATTGAAACCCTCCGGGGATCGATTTGCCCGACACTAAGTCTCAATAACAGTCGACTCTGCTCCAGACGGAGGCCAATATGGATAATCCAGATACCAAATCCACGCAACAACGTCGTCTTCACCCGCTCGTCGCCACCGCTGCCGGTGCGGTGATCATCGCCAGTCTGGCCGCGACCGCGGCCGTCACGGGCTTGTTCCCGAAAGCGTCGAGCACCAGCGCGCAAACGGATCAAACCCAGGCGGCGCAAGTGGCCACCCAGCCGGGCGTGGTCGATTCGGCTGCGCCGGCAAACACGGCCGCTCAACAGGTGGCCGCGCAGGCCGCAGCACAACAGGCAGCGCAGCAGGCGCCGCAACGCGCCCCGGCGCCGACGCAGCAACAGTACGCTCAGCAACAACAAGCTCAGCCGGCACCGCAGTACGCCCAGCAACAGCCGTCGCAACCGGCCTACTGCTCGACCTGCGGCACGGTCGAGGGCATCTCGGCGGTACGTCAGGAAGGCCATGGCACGGGTATCGGCGCAGTCGGCGGCGCGGTGGCCGGCGGCGTAGTCGGCAACCAGTTCGGCAGTGGCAACGGCCGTACCGCGATGACGGTGCTGGGCGCCCTCGGCGGTGGCCTGGCCGGTAACTCGGTTGAAAAACACATCCGCAGCACGACGTCCTATTCAGTGCGAGTGCGGATGGAAAACGGCAAGACGCGCTACTTCACGTATCACGAAGCGCCGCCGTTCCAGCAAGGCCAGCGTGTGCGGGTCGAAAACGGCACGCTCGTAGCAAGCTGACCGCTGACAGCCTGAAGATTCTCCAGGCGTTAAAAAAGGCGATGCCAATGGAATCGCCTTTTTCTTTGCCGCAGCCGGAGCAGAATCAATCGCGCCCCGCCGCCCGCGGAAAACCCAGCCCCGTGCTCAGTAATCCGCGTCTTCAATCCATGCAGCCTGAATCGCTTCCAGGATCTTTTCGTTCGACCGGTTAGGGTCGTCGTCGAAACCCTCCAGCTCGGTAACCCAGCGGTGCAAATCAGTGAAGCGCACCTGTTGCGGGTCTATGCCCTGGTGCTTGTCAGTCAGGGCCATCGCGATGTCTTGCGTATCGGTCCACTTCATGGCTGCATCCTCCAGTTAGTGATTTTCCTTCGCGTGATTGATCGAGTAACGCGGGATTTCGACGACCAGATCCTGCTCAGCCGGCACCATGGCCTGGCACGACAGGCGTGACGCCGGTTCGAGCCCCCACGCCTTGTCCAGCAGATCGTCCTCGTCTTCCTCGGATGGCGTCAAGGCGGCGAAACCCTCACGCACGATCACGTGGCAAGTCGTGCACGCGCAGGACTTCTCGCAGGCGTGCTCGATTTCGATGCCGTTATCGAGCAGATTGTCGCAGATGCTCTTGCCGGGCACGGCATCGATCACCGCGCCTTCCGGGCACAGTTCGACGTGGGGCAGCACAACGATTTGAGGCATACATTTTCCGTTTGGGTCTGCGGCACGGCGGCCGCAAACAAGGCTCCGTACCATTTTACTGACGCTGCACGGACTTTTTAAGTCCACGCGGCGCGGTTCATTGCCGGCGGGCCGCGCATCGCGCGACACACGCCGCAAGGCGCTCAGATCTCGTCGAGCTTGCGGCCGGCCAGCGCGCGGCGAATGCCCTTGTTCATGCGGCGGGCAGCGAATTCGTCGGTGCCTTCGGCGAGCGTTTTTGTCGCGGTTTCGATCGCGTCGGCGTCGTCGCTTTCAGCGATGTTGCGCAACGCGGTGAGCAGCGCGTCGAGTTCGGCGCGTTCGCTGTCGTCGAGCAATTCGGCGTCGGCGGCGAGCGCCGCGTCGGTTGCTTCCACCAGACGGCGCGCTTCGACTTGCGCTTCACGCAAGGCGCGCGCGCGCATGTCGACTTCAGCGGTCGAAAAGCTTTCCTCGAGCATCCTCGCGACGTCGTCGTCGGCCAGACCGTAGGACGGCTTGACCACCACGGACGCTTCCACGCCGGAGCCCTGCTCGCGCGCGAATACCGACAGCAAACCGTCCGCGTCGACCTGATACGTGACGCGAATCCGCGCCGCGCCGGCCGCCATCGGCGGAATGCCGCGCAGCTCGAAACGCGCGAGCGAACGGCAATCGCTGACGAGCTCGCGCTCGCCTTGCACGACATGGATCGCCATCGCCGTCTGGCCGTCCTTGAAGGTCGTGAAATCCTGCGCGCGGGCGACCGGAATGGTCGAATTGCGCGGGATGATTTTCTCCGTCAAACCGCCCATGGTTTCGACGCCGAGCGACAGCGGAATCACGTCGAGCAACAGCCAGTCGTCGCCATCGGCGCCGCGATTGCCCGCGAGCAGATCGGCCTGGATCGCCGCGCCGAGCGCGACGACCTGATCCGGGTCCAGATTGACGAGCGGCGGCTGGCCGAAGAACGACTCGACCGCGCGGCGAATCACCGGCATGCGCGTCGCACCGCCCACCAGCACCACGCCCTTGACCTCTTGGGTCGTCACCTTGGCATCGCGCAGCGCTTTCTTCGTGGGTCCCAGCGTGCGTTGAACCAGCGCCTGAGTAATCGCCTCGAAAGTGGCCTCGTCGACCGTCAGATCGATCTGGGTGCCGTTCGAGAGCGTGGCCTGTACCTTTGCATCCGGCGCATCCGACAAAGCCTCCTTGGTCACGCGTACTGTGTCGAGCAACAGGCGGACGTCTTCAGGCGCGAGCGTTTGCGGCGCAATGCCCGCCTGTTCCAGCACGTGGCGATACAGGGCGTGGTCGAAATCGTCGCCGCCGAGCGCGGAATCGCCGCCCGCCGCGAGCACTTCGAAGACACCCTTGGTGAGCTTCAGGATCGACAGATCGAAGGTGCCGCCGCCGAGGTCGTAGACCGCGTAGAGGCCTTCGGAGCCGTTATCGAGGCCGTAGGCGATCGCGGCCGCGGTCGGCTCGTTCAACAGACGCAGCACGTTCAGGCCGGCCAGACGCGCGGCATCTTTGGTCGCCTGGCGCTGAGCTTCGTCGAAATACGCGGGCACGGTGATCACCGCGCCGACCAGTTCGTCGCCCAGCGTGTCTTCGGCACGCTGGCGCAGCGTCGCGAGAATTTCCGCCGACACTTCGACCGGGCTCTTCACGCCGTCGACGGTGCGGATCTGCACCATGCCGGGCGCGTCGACGAAATCGTAGGGCGCATTTTCGGCGCCCTCCACTTCCGCCTTGCCGCGGCCCATGAAGCGCTTGACCGACACGATCGTGTTGCGCGGATCGGTGGCGGCTTCAGCCTTGGCCTTGCGGCCGATACGGCGGCCGCCCTTTTCCAGGTAACGCACCACCGAGGGCAGCAGTACGTGGCCGTCTTCGTCGGGCAGCACGTCGGGCACGCCGCTGCGCACGGCGGCGACGAGGGAATTGGTGGTGCCGAGATCGATGCCGACCGCGAGGCGCCGCTGATGGGGCGCCGGCGCCATGCCGGGTTCGGAGATTTGCAGTAAGGCCATCTGGATCTTCTCGGAGCTGCTTGGCCCCGTCCTGAATTTTCGCGTTGCTGGATGCGTTGCTTGAAGCGTTGCTTGATGCGTTGCTAAATGCGTTTGCTACGTCTGCTTTGGCTGCGTATTCATGCGCGACGCTGCAGCGCTAATTTTCGAGCCGCTCGATCTGCGTACCGATTTCCGACGCCACCCGCTCGATGAACATCAACTGCCGCACCGCCTCGCCCGCCGCCTGATTCGCACCGCTGTCGAGCAGCGCGCCGAGCTTGTCAAAGCGCATGCGCTCTTCGTCGCGCAGTTCGGTCAGCAACGCATCGAGCGCGTCGACGTTTTTCGCCGCGGCCGCGTCTTCGATACCTTCGCGCCACTCCATCTGCTGCATCAGGAACGCCGGCTCCATCGCCGTGTTGTTCTCCGCGCCGACGTCGATGCCGCGCAGGTGCAGCAGATAGGTCGCGCGCTTCAACGGATCGCGCAGCGTCTGATAGGCCTCGTTGGTGCGCGTCGCCCATTGCATTGCGATCCGCTTCTGGGCGTCGCCGGCCGCCGCGAAGCGGTCCGGATGCACCTGTGCCTGCACCGTGCGGTAGGCGTGATCGAGTGCCGCTGCGTCGAGCGCGAATTGCGCCGGCAGATCGAACAGGTCGAAGTGGCTGTCGTTCAGCGATGCCATCAGATAAAAGGAGTCCGTTCAGGAAAGCGCACCGGAGTGCAGGCTAAACACGCGGATAAAACTAAAAAGGCGGCACGCGCCGCCTTTGATCCGCTGCACGCGGAGTGAACCGATCTACACGCGGAACGATTCGCCGCAGCCGCACTCGTCCTTCACGTTCGGGTTGTTGAACTTGAAGCCTTCGTTCAACCCTTCGCGTGCGAAGTCGAGTTCGGTGCCGTCGATGTAAGCGAGGCTCTTCGGGTCGACAATGATCTTCACGCCGTTGCAGTCGAACACTTCGTCTTCGGGCGCGAGTTCATCCACGTACTCGAGCTTGTAGGCCAAACCCGAGCAGCCGGTCGTGCGCACGCCTACGCGCAGCCCGACACCCTTGCCGCGGCGAGTCAGATACTTCTGGACGTGCTGTGCTGCCTTTTCGGTCAACGTAATTGCCATAGCGTTTCTCATTGCGCGGCGCGTGTTCGTCACTCTTGTGACTACTTCCGCGCTGCTACCCTGCCTGCATCAAATATCGCTCATGCCGGGCCGTGCACTGCTAGCCGCACCGCCCGCTTCGATTCACTCCAACACGCTTACGCGTGTTGCTTGTCGCCTTCGACGACCGCTTCGCCGTGACGCTGCTTGTAATCGGCGACCGCTGCCTTGATCGCGTCTTCCGCGAGGATCGAGCAGTGGATCTTTACCGGCGGCAGCGCCAGTTCTTCGGCGATCTGCGTGTTCTTGATCGACATTGCCTGATCGAGCGTCTTGCCCTTCACCCATTCGGTGACGAGCGAGCTCGATGCGATTGCTGAACCGCAGCCGTACGTCTTGAACTTCGCGTCTTCGATGATGCCGTCCGCGCCCACGCGAATCTGCAGCTTCATCACGTCGCCGCATGCCGGCGCGCCGACCATGCCGGTACCGACTGCATCGTCGTCCTTCGCGAAGGAACCGACGTTGCGCGGGTTTTCGTAGTGGTCCAGAACCTTGTCGCTATAAGCCATGATTACACTCCTTGATCCGTTTCAACCTGCAAATTGCAATTCGATAAATTCGACGTTGTCCGAACTGGCGCGTCAGTGCGCTGCCCATTGGATCGTCGAAATATCGATCCCGTCCTTGTGCATTTCCCACAGCGGCGACAAATCGCGCAGCTTCGAAATCTTGGTCTTCAGCAGGTTGATCACGTAATCGACGTCCTGCTCGGTCGTGAAGCGGCCCACCGTGAAACGAATCGAGCTATGCGCCAGCTCGTCGTTGCGGCCGAGTGCGCGCAGCACGTACGACGGCTCCAGCGAAGCCGACGTGCAAGCCGAACCCGACGACACCGCCACGTCCTTCACCGCCATGATCAGCGATTCGCCTTCGACGAAATTGAAGCTGATGTTCAGGTTGTGCGGGACACGCTTTTCCATGTCGCCGTTCACATACGTTTCTTCCATCTCCGACAGGCCGCGCAGCAAACGGTCGCGCAACATGCGGATACGCTCGTTTTCCGTCGCCATTTCTTCACGTGCGATACGGAACGCTTCGCCCATACCGACGATCTGGTGCGTAGCCAGCGTGCCCGAACGCATACCGCGCTCGTGACCGCCGCCGTGCATTTGCGCTTCGATGCGGATACGCGGCTTGCGACGCACGTACAGCGCGCCGATGCCCTTCGGACCATACGTCTTGTGCGCCGAGAACGACATCAGGTCGACCTTCAGCTTTTGCAGATCGATCTCGATCTTGCCGGTGGCTTGCGCCGCGTCGACGTGGAAAACAATGCCCTTTTCCCGGGTAATCTCGCCGATTGCCTCGATGTCCTGGATCACGCCGATCTCGTTGTTGACCGACATGACCGACACCAGAATCGTGTCCGGGCGCAAAGCGGCCTTGAACTTCTCGAGGTCGATCAGACCGTCTTCCTTGACATCCAGATACGTAACTTCGAAGCCTTCGCGCTCGAGTTCGCGGCAGGTATCGAGCACGGCCTTGTGCTCGGTCTTCACCGTGATGATGTGCTTGCCCTTGCTCTTGTAGAAGTGCGCCGCACCCTTGATCGCGAGGTTGTCCGACTCCGTTGCGCCCGAGGTCCAGATAATTTCGCGCGGGTCGGCATTCACCAGTGCGGCGACGTTCTCGCGCGCTTCCTCGACCGCACGTTCCGCGTCCCACCCATATTGGTGGCTGCGCGACGCGGGGTTGCCGAACTGCTCGCGCAGGTACGGAATCATCTTGTCCACCACGCGCGGATCGATCGGCGTCGTCGCGCTGTAGTCCATGTAAATGGGCAGGTGGAGAGTGTCGTTATTCATCAATTGCTCCGGGGACGTCATTGCTCTGGCTTCTGGGTTTCTGATCAGGCTGCGGTGTGCTTAGCTGCCGCGCCTAGGAACCGGCCATGTTGAAAACTGAATTAGGCCCTTTCGGCACGACGCGAGCAGGTTCGACCGCCGGCGCCTCATTGCGGCGATCACGCAACACCGCCGGCGCACCTTCGCGCGAACGCTGCTGATCGACCAGATCTTTCAGGGAAACCGAATCCAGGTACTCGACCATTTTCTGGTTCAGCGTCGACCACAATTCGTGCGTCATGCAATGGCCGTCGTGCTGCTTGGTACCCTCGCACGAGCCCTTGCCGCCGCACTGGGTGGCGTCGAGCGGCTCATCGACAGCAATGATGATGTCGGCGACGGTCACGTCTTCAGCGCGGCGGGCCAGATTGTAGCCGCCGCCGGGTCCGCGCACGGATTCGACGATTTCGTGACGACGCAGCTTGCCAAACAGCTGCTCGAGATAAGACAGGGAGATATGTTGGCGCTGGCTGATACCCGCAAGCGTCACCGGGCCCTGCTCCTGGCGCAGTGCCAGGTCAATCATCGCCGTGACGGCGAAACGGCCTTTCGTGGTGAGTCTCATATGGTGTGGGAACCGCAATTCTCGACAAGTTTGGTCAAGTATAAATACATGAGTGAATTAGTCAAGTATCCCTATCGCAAATTGGGTCATTTGCTTAATTGCTGGATTGCGCAGCCGACGCATGCCGGCCACCAGCAGACTTATGCAATCAGTTGGGGCCGCAACGCTGCGATCAACCCACGGCAGGCCGCTTCGCATTGATCCAGCACCTGCTCGAAGCCCTCGGCGCCGCCGAAATAGGGGTCGGCCACTTCTCGCGCGCCGGACCAGCGGCCGTCCGCTTCTGGCACGAACTCCATCAGCAGGCGGATTTTGTCGCGCTGCTGCGCCGGACAAACTTGGCGCAGCGCGGCGACGTTTTTGTCATCCATCGCGATCAACAGATCGAAGCGCTCGAAGTCGGCTGCCGCAATCTGACGCCCGCGCAACGCAGCAAGCTGATAACCGCGCCGGCCGGCGGCGGCTTGCGCGCGCTCGTCCGGCGGCTGGCCGATGTGCCAGTCACCCGTGCCGGCGGAATCGATCAGAATCTGCTCCGCAAGCTTCGCCTCCTCGACCAAACGGCGCATCACGCCTTCCGCGGTTGGCGAACGGCAAATGTTCCCCAGGCAGACAAAGCAGATGGACACGGTTTTCATCAGAGGCTTTCGGACGCTGAACGCCCGCGGATCGACGGTTAAGAAACGGTGGCGCGATTATACAAAGCCGCGCCGAATCGCGCCGGAAGGCGGCCGCCTGGTTACTTGAGACTTAAGACGCTTCAGCTAGCGGCATTGCCGTGACGGCGCGCATGGGTTTGGCCGGCAGCGTCGCCGTGCTGTCGACCATGCCGTACGAGACGGCACGAGCCAGTTCCGCGGTCAGTTGATCGGCCGCGAGCGGCGCTTGCGACGAACGCATAGCCTCATTGCCGCAAATGTGCAGATAGGCTGCCGCAGCAAGCGGCACAACGATGGCGAGGGGCCAGTACACCGATATTATCTTTTTCATGATGTTTGTTTCTCCGATTGGGGCTCGTACGCTCGTGACGCACTATGCCCAGTCGAAATGCTATAGGAATTCACAATCGGGAAAAACCCATAGGGACGAGATACAGCGTTGCGCTGGATGGAACAGTCCGTTGACCGGCTTGCCGTGCACAACGTTGACGTACGTCGTGGCGTAAAAGAGAAGTCCTTACAAACGCATACAAAGCTAGTGCGACGGTTGGCGATAATAGCTGTCTTACGGAAATGAAAACTTCGCACTGGTCGTCCAAATGAAACCTATTGCTCCACTCGCAGGTCTGGCCGTCGCTGCCGCATTGCTAGGCGGCTGTGCCGTCTATCCTGACGGCACAGCCATGAACGGCAACGGCTATGGCGGCGGCTACAACGACTATGGCAGTTACGACGGCTACGCCACGGGTGTGCCGGTTGTGCCGCAAACCAGTGTCTACATGGGCTACGGCAATTACTCAGGGCCGGGTTACTACGACGGACCGGGCCGCTATTACGGACCGGGGCCAGGACCCGGATATCGGGGCTACCCGGGTTATCCGGATCGGGGCCGGCCGAATAACGGCAACTATGGAAACAGCGGAAATCGCGGCGATAACGGCGGCTGGCATGGTCAGCCAAATGGCGCCGGTCCACGCGGGGGGCCGCCGCCTCAAGGCGCCGTGGGTGGTCCGAGAGGACCGAGCGGGTCGAATGCGCCACGCCCCGGCGCAGGCAGTCCGCCGTCGCCTCCACCCCAGCAGGCAGGTAACGGAGGTAATGGCGGCGGGCGCGGCAACGGCGGCAATGCCTCGGCTAGAGGTTCTTACGGCCGCCAGCCCGGCATGTCGGACCACTGACCCGGCAACGCGGCGGGCAGGCGTTGGCGCAATCCAGCCGCACGCCTTGCCCGCTCAGCCAATATGGCTGCGTTGTGCGGCGTAAAGTTCTCTGAAGGTACGGCCAACCGGCGCCGGCATGTCGCGCGTATTGGTCCAACCCGCACCACCCAACGGCAGTTTGGCGATCGAACGATTCCGGCCGCCCATTTGTTCCAGCACACGAACCGCCAGCTTGGTGAGAAGCGCATAAGCATCCGGGTGCAGCGCGAGGAAACCCCACACGGCAAACCCTAGCCGCTCGCGCCACGGTCGCAGCCGGCGCTCGACCTGCTTCTCGCGCAGCTTGCGCAGCTTGCGCAGCAAATCGGACAAGGGAATGCCCACCGGACATACGCTGTTGCATTCACCGCACAACGTTGCCGCCTGAGGCAGATCCAGCGCCTTGTCGATCCCGACGTAGCTCGGCGTCAACACCGAGCCCATCGGCCCCGGATAAACCCAACCGTAGGCATGACCACCCACCTTCTGATACACCGGGCAGTGGTTCATGCAGGCGCCGCAGCGGATACAGCGGAGCATGTCCTGGAAATCGCCGCCGATCAGCCCCGTGCGGCCGCCGTCGACCAGCACCACGTACATATGCTCGGGACCGTCCTGATCGCCCGCGCCACGCGGCCCGGTCAGCAATGAAAAATAATTCGAGCTTGCCTGGCCGGTGGCCGAACGCGGCAAGAGGCGCATCGCCGTCGCCAGATCTTCCAGCGTTGGCAACACTTTCTCGATGCCGGTCACGGCCACATGCACGCGCGGCATCACCGTGCACATGCCTTCGTTGCCCTCGTTCGTGACCAGCACGACCGAACCCGTCTCGGCCACTACGAAGTTGCCACCTGTTACGCCCATATCCGCGCTCATGAAGTGCGGGCGCAGCATCTCGCGCGCTTCGCGGGTCATGTCCGTGATCTCGGTCAGGCGCGGCCGGTCGTGCGTTTTCGCGAAAAGATCGGCGATCTCGTCCTTATCTTTATGGACGACCGGCGCAATGATGTGGCTGGGAGGCTCGTTGTCGTTGATCTGCAGAATGTATTCGCCCAGATCGGTTTCGATCGACTGCACGCCCATCTGCCCCAACACCTCGTTCAGGCGCATTTCCTCGGTGACCATCGACTTGGTCTTGATCACCTTCTTCACCTCGTGCCGGCGCGCAATATCGCCGACGAGGCGCGCGGCCTCCTGCGTCGTCTCGGCGAACAACACCGTTACGCCGCGCCGGGCCGCTTCGCGTTCGAAGGTCTCGAGCCAGACATCGAGATTTTCCAGCGCGCGATTGCGGCGCTCCTTGAGCGCGGCACGGGTGGCGGAAAAATCGATCGCGGTCATGGACGCGGCGCGCGCCGACACGAACTTGGTCGACAGCTTGCTGAGGTTCTGCTGCAAACGCTGGTCGGCGAGTTTTTGGCCCGCGCGGGCCTTGAAATGCATCGATTGGACTTGCATGGCAGCCTTGAGCGAATTCGACTGGGGTGCGCGAATGACGCGCCTGAAATGGCGTGTCTCGAATCAAGCGCGTACTGGGGCGCCGCGACGCTTCTTACGCGTCGCCCGCCAGCACCTGGGCGATGTGCAGCACGCGGGTGGTGGTGTCGCCCGTGCGCCGCAGGCGGCCTTCAATATTGAGCATGCAGCCGAGGTCGCCGAGCACCACCGTGCCGGCGCCGCTCGCACCGATATTCGCGCATTTCTCGTCGACGATCGCGGTCGAGATGTCGCCGTACTTGATTGCGAAGGTGCCACCAAAGCCGCAACAGTGCTCGCAATCCTTCATTTCGGTCACCGCCACGCCCACCTGCGCCAGCAACGCGCGCGGCTGCGCCTTGACGCCGAGTTCGCGCAGCCCCGAACAGGAATCGTGATAAGTCACATGGCCCGAGAACTCGCCTGGCTGCAATTGCACCCTAGCCACATTGACGAGGAAATCGGTCAGCTCGAACACCTTGGCCCGCAAGCGGCCAAAGCGGTTCATCAACTCGGGATCGTCCGCGAACAGATCGCCGTAATGCACACGGATCATGCCGCCGCAGGAGCCGGAGGGCACCACGATGTAGTCGAATTGTTCGAACTCGCGCATGGTCTTCTCGGCCAGATCGCGTGCGATGCGCCGCTCACCCGAGTTGTATGCAGGCTGCCCACAGCAGGTTTGCGCAGGCGGCACCATCACCTCGAAACCGGCGCCTTCGATCAGCTTGATGACCGAAAAACCGATCTCCGGACGCATCAGGTCAATCAGGCAGGTGACGAACAATCCGACTCGCATGAGCCCTCCTTCGGGAAAACGTCCCTGATTATCCGCTGTTTAGCGCACAATACCAACGGCCGGAAGGCATAGGACGAATGCCACGTTAAATTGGAATAGCGCTTCCAACCGCTTTCCTTCTTTTCACAATACGGGATACAATCAATTTCCGCTGTTTGACGCGTCAACCGATTCCTCCCATGAGCGATACGAACCCGGATCCCAAAACGTCGATCCAGGTGATCGAACGCATGATGCGCTTGCTCGATGCTCTTGCTGCGCATAGCGACCCGGTCAGCCTGAAAGAACTTGCCATCCGTACGGAGCTGCATCCGTCCACCGCGCACCGCATCCTGAACGACATGGTGATGTGCCGGCTGGTCGACCGGTCGGACCCCGGCACCTACCGCCTCGGCATGCGCCTGCTCGAACTGGGCAACCTGGTGAAGGCGCGGCTCTCGGTACGCGACGCGGCGCTCACGCCGATGCGCGAACTGCACCGCCAAACCGGGCAGACGGTGAACCTGTCGGTGCGCCAGGGCGACGAAATCGTCTATATAGAACGGGCCTACTCCGAGCGCTCCGGCATGCAGGTGGTACGGGCGATCGGCGGTCGCGCGCCGCTGCATCTGACCTCGGTGGGCAAGCTGTTCCTCGCTGCGGACGAATCGACCCGCGTGCGGGCTTATGCCACGCGTACCGGCCTGTCCGGCCATACGCAGAACAGCATCACCGATCTGACCAAACTCGAACGCGAACTGTCGCACGTGCGTCAACAGGCGTGTGCGCGCGATAACGAAGAACTGGAGCTGGGCGTGCGCTGTATCGCAGCGGGGATTTACGACGACACCGGCAAGCTGGTTGCCGGCCTGTCGCTGTCCGCCCCGGCGGATCGCTTACAGGATTCGTGGCTGGCACAACTCAGCCAGACGGCGTTGCTGATTTCCGCGTCGCTCGGTTATCGCCCGCAGATACAGCAGGAGCGTCCACAGCACGCATAAGCGTGCGGTTGTGGCGCTCCTGCGGTTCAATAAAAAAGCCTCGCGAATGCGAGGCTTTTTTTCTAGCCGGTTCGAAAACCGGCTGCCAGAAGATGTAAGCGGCTTCAGGTACCCGCGCCGCCGGCATCCGCACTGGTGATGCGTGGCTGATCGCCACCGTTGTCGAGCCACGTGCGCAGACGCGTCGCGTCCGCAAAGCGCGAATACTTACCCGACGAGTCGAGCAACACCATGATCATCGGACGGCCGTGAATGGTCGCCTGCATCACGAGGCACTCGCCCGCTTCGTTGATGAAACCGGTCTTTTGCAGGCCGATGTCCCACGTCGGGTTGCGCACCAATGCATTGGTGCTGTTGTACGCCAGCGAACGCTTGCCCGTGTAGACCTCGTAGCTATGATCGGTCGAGAACTTGCGGATCAGCGGATATTGATACGCCGCGTTGACCATCTTCACGAGGTCGCGTGCGCTCGACACGTTCTGGCTCGTCAAACCCGTGGGGTTCTCGAAGTGCGTGTCGGTCATGCCGAGTTGCTTGGCCTTCGCATTCATTGCCGCGAGGAAGGCCGGACGGCCGCCCGGGAAATAACGCGACAGCGCAGCGGCCGCGCGGTTTTCCGAAGCCATCAGCGCGATGTGCAGCATGTCTTCACGCGAGAGTACCGAACCCACTGACAGACGCGAGCCGGTGTTCTTCTCGTAGTCGCGGTCTTCGTCGGTGACTTCGATCTGGTCGGTCATCGGCTCTTTCGAATCGAGCACCACCATCGCGGTCATCAGCTTGGTGATCGATGCGATCGGCACCACGGCGCGCGAATTCTTGTCGAACAGCGACTCGCCGCTATTCTGGTCGACCACGTAGGCAACGCTTGAGCGCAGCATCAGCGCGTCCGGCGTTTCGTGCAGACCGAAAGCCTGGCCGACGGTAGGCGGACGCGGTTCGTACGCGACGCGACGCACCACCGAATGGTGGCGGCCGTTCGACGTGTACGTCACGCGCTTGCGCTTGACACTCGCGCGCGGAGCATCGTCGCCCGCGGCGGCCACGGTCTTCGCGGCAGCGCCGTTCACGGCCTTCTTGCCTGACACCTTGCTGGCAGTGGCCACGGCAGGCTTTTTGGCTGCTTTCGCGTGTTTGGAAGTTTTCGCCTTGGTGGCGGGTGTAGCGGGCGTGGCGGCAAAAGTGCTGACGGGCGTGGCGAACGCCGCCGCGATGACCATGGAGGCGGCCACCGACAGAGCGGTGCTACGGGCCGCGCCGTGGATCACTTTTAGCGACGAAAACATGTCGGTTTTCATGGATGTTCGGTAGGGAGCGGCAAGAGGTTTCCGCAAGTGTAGTAAAACAACGAAAAATTAGCAATTTGAAGCACTTATACGCGCTCCTTAAACCGGCTTGTAAGCTCCGATCGCAAAAACACAAATAAGTGCCGCGTTTCGATCGAAAAAAACGATCGTCAACGCGTCGCGCCTCGCCTTTGCCGCCAGATGCCGGAATCGAGACGATCCTTTCAGCATAACGGCAATTTCGAGACAACCTTGATCAGGGGAAATACGGTCGGAGCGCCAGCGTACACAGCTTTGCCGGCGCCACGTGCCGGCACAGTGTGCCGGTCCACCGGACATCGCAGGAGTCTCGCTGACGGCTGTTAAACGCCTGCTGCAGACCGCCAACGCGCATTCGACCAGCATAGAGCATTAACGTTCCGTGACACTTTCTGGTTTACATCGAGATGGACGGTTATGGATTTTTTGTCAAACGCCCGCGTTGCGTTCTCGCCAATGCAGCGCGTCATCAAGGGTCAAAATCTCTCCTGGAATCGGTAACAAATGCGGATTCTTCCCGCACCAGCATGGTGCGGCGGACAAATCAACCCGCACCATATGAATGTCATGCCTACTGCATAACGCATTGTTTTATCAGCAATTTATTAACATTGTGCAACGCACAAAAAACGCTTGACATTCGTTGCGACCATCCTAAAATGGGAACCATTGCTGCGATGCACAATACATCGTAGTCCGGGGAGACGATCTTAAAGCGTCTTGCCACTAACCCAATGCGGTCCGCACAGACAGGCCGCGACCCAGGAGCGTAAACCATGACTCTGCTGACCCCTGAGCAATTTGCTGCAGCCCAGAAAGCCAACTTTGAAACGTTGTTCGGCCTGACGACCAAAGCATTCGAAGGCGTCGAGAAGCTGGTTGAACTGAACCTGCAAGTCGTGAAATCGACGCTCGCAGAAAGCCAGGAAAATGCCCAACGCGCGCTGTCGGTGAAAGACGCGCAGGAACTGCTGGCACTGCAGGCAAGCCTTGCACAGCCGGTGGCTGAAAAGGCGCTGTCGTACGGCCGTCACGTGTATGAGATCGTTTCGGCAACGCAAGGTGAATTCACCCGCGTCGCGGAAGCTCAATTCGAAGAGCAAAACCGCAAGGTCCAGTCGCTCGTCGAAAACGTTGCGAAGAATGCACCGGCCGGTTCGGAAACCGCTGTCGCCGTGATCAAGTCGGCTATCACCGCCGCCAACACCACGTACGAAACGGTCCACAAGGCAACCAAGCAAGCTGTCGAAATCGCCGAAAGCAACTTCAATGCAGCCGCAACGGCCGCATCGAAGGCAGCATCGCAAGCCGCTGCACAAGCATCGCGCTCGGCAAAGAAGGCAGTCTAAGTTTCAGGCATCACATTGCGCCGGCTCAGCCTCAGGGTTGAGCCGGCGTTACCGCAAGCAACAGCGTCGTGCCGTTGCCGCTCACACGGTTTTATCTGGCCGAACGCTCCGATACGTTGAATGACGTATCGTTTGCCCGGCGCCAAGCCGGGATTTTTTTGCCCGTTGTCTGAGATGCACGACGCATGTTTCATGCGTCGCTTCACGGCAAACGCTGCTTGCTGCAAAAGAAAACGGCGCGCCCCGCAAAGGGCGCGCCGTTTTCTTTTGCCTCCGCCTTATCGGGTCCGCCCGCATGCAGGCGGACCCCATAGCATTACTTCTTTTTCTGCGGCGGCAGGTCGGTACAAACGCCTTCGTACAACTCGGCGGCCATGCCGATCGATTCGCCAAGTGTCGGATGCGGGTGAATCGTCTTACCGATATCCGTTGCGTCCGCACCCATTTCGACTGCCAGACAGACTTCGCTGATCAGATCGCCGGCATTCAGACCCACGATACCGCCGCCGATCACGCGATGGGTCTCTTCGTCGAACAGCAGCTTGGTAAAGCCTTCATCGCGACCGTTGGCGATCGCGCGGCCCGAAGCGGCCCACGGGAACACCGCCTTGCCGTACTTGATGCCTGCGGCTTTCAGCTGGTCTTCCGTCTTGCCGGCCCATGCGACTTCCGGATCGGTGTAGGCCACCGACGGAATCTGCAGCGCGTCGAAGTAGGCCTTTTCGCCATGAGCGGCTTCAGCGGCGACGTGACCTTCATGCACGGCTTTGTGCGCGAGCATCGGCTGGCCGACGATATCGCCGATCGCGAAGATGTGCGGCACATTGGTGCGCATCTGCTTGTCGACGTCGATAAAGCCGCGATCCGTGACCGCCACACCCGCCTTGTCCGCACCGATCTTCTTGCCATTCGGCGTACGGCCGACGGCAACCAGCACGAGGTCGTAGCGCTGCGCTTCGGCCGGGGCCTTTTCGCCTTCGAACGACACGTAGATGCCGTCGTCTTTCGCTTCCGCGCCGGTGGTCTTGGTCTTCAGCATGACATTCGCAAAACGCTTGCTGTTGTACTTTTCCCAGACCTTGACCAGATCCCGATCCGCGCCGGCCATCAGACCGTCGAGCATTTCGACCACGTCGATCTGCGCGCCGAGCGTGGCGTACACCGTCGCCATTTCGAGACCGATAATGCCGCCGCCGATCACCAGCATGCGCTGCGGAATCTGACGCAGTTCGAGCGCGCCGGTCGAATCGACCACACGCGGATCTTCCGGAATGAACGGCAGCTTCACCGCTTCCGAGCCCGCGGCGATGATCGCCTGCTTGAACTTGACGACCTTCTTGCCGCCTTCGGTCTGCACTTCCATGTGATACGGATCGACGAACGAACCGGTGCCCGTCACGACTTCGACCTTGCGCATCTTGGCCATGCCGGCGAGACCGCCGGTGAGCTTCTTGACGACGCCCGACTTGAAGTCGCGCAGCTTGTCGAGATCGATTTGCGGCTTACCGAACGTGATGCCATGCGAGCCGAGCGCTTCGGCTTCGTCGATCACGAGCGCCGTGTGCAGCAGCGCCTTCGACGGAATACAGCCGACATTCAGACAGACGCCGCCGAGCGTTGAATAACGTTCGACGAGCACCGTCTTCATGCCGAGGTCGGCCGAGCGGAACGCGGCCGAATAACCGCCGGGGCCCGAACCGAGCACGAGCATGTCGCACTCGATATCCGCGCTGCCGGAGAAGCTACCGGCTTGCGGCGCGGGCGCGGGCGCGGCAGCCTTCGGCGCAGCGGCAGGCGCTTGCGCTGCAGGCGCCGGTGCGGGCGCCGGTGCCGGCGCTTTCTCAGGCGCCTTAGCCGCTCCCGCATCTGCCGACGTTTCGACGAGCGCGATGATCGTGCCTTGCGAGACTTTGTCGCCGGCTTTGACGCGTACTTCCTTGACTGTACCGGCGGTATCGCTCGGCACTTCGATGGAGGCCTTATCGGACTCGAGCGTCATCAGCGCCTGTTCGTTCTCGATGACATCGCCCGGTTTGATATTGACTTCGATGACATCGACGT
Organism: Paraburkholderia fungorum; assembly: GCF_902833645.1. Taxonomy (GTDB): domain Bacteria; phylum Pseudomonadota; class Gammaproteobacteria; order Burkholderiales; family Burkholderiaceae; genus Paraburkholderia; species Paraburkholderia fungorum. Next base: position 86,507 of record NZ_CADFGE010000017.1, on the reverse strand, counting down.
CCTTGAAGTCACCGATATCCGGCACTTTTACTTCGACGAGACTCATAGTGTCCCCTTCTCGTATTGATCGTAATGAAGCGAAGAACCAGCAACATGCAGCCCAAAAGCTGGCGGCGCGGCGAACAGAAACATCCTTTGCAGTCCGCCCAAGGACGCGCCTTTCTTTTGCTTGCTTTTCTTTGGAAGACAAAGAAAAGTAAGTGCCGCCCCGCACAGGGGCGACGCTAATAGACCACTAAGAAAGCAGGTTCTACAGAGAGACGCGGATAACCAACAAAAACCAACCCAGCGCCCCGCGCACCATCAGATCAAAGAATCACACGCCGAAAATCGGCAAGAATCGCACCCAGATACGCATTGAACCGCGCCGCCGCAGCCCCATCGATCACGCGATGGTCATACGACAACGACAGCGGCAGAATCAGACGCGGCACAAACTGCTTGCCATCCCACACCGGCTTCATCGCGCCACGCGACAAACCGAGAATGGCGACTTCAGGCGCATTGATAATCGGCGTGAAGTTAGTCCCGCCAATCCCACCCAGCGAAGAAATCGAGAAGCAGCCACCTTGCATCTGATCCGGCTTCAGCTTGCCATCACGCGCGGCCTTCGAAAGCTCGGTCATTTCCTTCGCGATATCGATCAAACCCTTCTTGTCCGCATCGCGAATCACCGGAACGACCAGACCGTTCGGCGTATCGGCGGCAAAGCCGATATGGAAGTACTGCTTGAACACCAGGTTGTCGCCGTCGAGGCTGGCATTGAACGTCGGGAACTGCTTCAGGGCGGCAACCACTGCCTTGATCACGAACGCCAGCATCGTGACTTTCACGCCGGCCTTTTCGTTTTCCTTGTTCAACTGCACGCGCAGCGCTTCGAGATCGGTGATGTCCGCTTCATCGTTGTTCGTGACGTGCGGAATCATCACCCAGTTGCGATGCAGATTCGCGCCCGAGATCTTCTTGATGCGCGACAGCGGCTTTGCATCGACCGGGCCGAACTTGGTGAAGTCGACCTTCGGCCACGGCAGCAGATTCAGTTCGCCACCGCCCGCGGCAGCCGGCGCAGCGCCAGCAGGTGCGGCACGCTGACCGGTCATCACGCCCTTGATGAAGGCGGTCACGTCGGCTTGCGTGATGCGGCCCTTCGGACCGGTGCCCTGCACTTGCACCACGTCGACGCCGAGTTCGCGCGCGAACTTGCGCACGGACGGTGAAGCGTGGCTCGCCTTGCGCGCACCGCCCTCGCCCGCCTGGATCACCGGCGCTTGCGCCAGTGCGGACGGTTGAGCGGGTGCCGGCGACGGAGCAGCCGGCGCGTCCGACGGCTTTTCGGCCGTCTGCTTCGGCGCGGGTGCCGGTGCCGGCGCGGCAGCGCCACCTTCGGCTTCCACCACGACGATGACCGAGCCTTCCGACACGGTATCGCCGACCTTGACCTTCACTTCCTTGACGACGCCGGCGGCCGAGCTCGGCACGTCCATGGTCGCCTTGTCGGATTCCAGCGTCACCAGCGACTGCTCTTTCTCGACGCGATCGCCGACCTTCACCGCGACTTCGATCACGGGGATGTCTTTGTAGTCGCCGATATCCGGCACTTTGACTTCCTGCAGACCGCCGCCGCTGGCAGCGGGCGCCGGCGCAGGCGCGGATGCCTGAACAGCAGCGGGGGCCGCTGCGGGAGCCGGTGCTGCGGCAGGCGCCGGAGCGGGAGCCGGTGCCGGCGCAGCAGCGCCCGCTCCATCCAGCACGACGATCAGCGAACCTTCCGACACGTTGTCGCCAACCTTGACCTTCACTTCCTTGACGACGCCGGCGGCCGAGCTCGGCACGTCCATGGTCGCCTTGTCGGATTCCAGCGTAACGAGCGATTGCTCTTTCTCGACGGTATCACCCGCCTTCACCAGCACCTCGATCACAGGAATGTCCTTGTAATCGCCGATGTCCGGCACCTTGATTTCGATCGCTTGACTCATTGTTAGTGTCTCCTGGGCCGCGCACGCCACCCGCCCCTGGCGATCAGGGGCAGGCGCGCACGCCACGGCACACGGGGAATGATGCCTTAGACGGTCATCGGGTTGGGTTTGGCGGGATCAAGGTTGTACTTCTTGAGCGCCTCGGCGACCACCTTGCGTTCGATCGTGCCTTCGTCTGCCAGTGCATTCAACGCGGCAACCGTGACCCAGTAGCGATCGACTTCGAAGAAGTGGCGCAGCTTCTCACGCGTGTCCGAACGGCCGTAGCCATCCGTGCCCAGCACGACGAATTTCTGCGGCACGAACGCGCGGATCTGCTCGGTCAGCGCGCGCACGTAGTCGGTCGAAGCGATGACCGGACCCTGTGCGTCCTTCAGCAGTTTCTCGACGTGCGAGACCTTCTTCTCTTCCGTCGGGTGCAGCAGGTTCCAGCGCTGCACTTCGTGGCCTTCGCGCGCGAGTTCGGTGAAACTCGGCACGCTCCACAGGTCGGCCGCGACGCCCCAGTCGTTCTTCAGAAGATCCGCAGCGGCGATCACTTCGTTGAAGATCGTGCCCGCGCCCATCAGTTGAACGCGCGGCGCCTTCTGATTCGCGTCAGCCTTTCTGAACGAATACATACCCTTGATGATGTCGGCCGCTACAGCGTCGCCCTGCGGAATCGCCGGGTGCTCGTAGTTCTCGTTCATCACCGTGATGTAGTAGTACACGTCTTCCTGGTCGGCAACCATGCGACGCAGACCGTCCTGCATGATGACGGCGAGTTCGTAACCGAACGTCGGGTCGTAGCTGATGCAGTTCGGCACCGATGCCGCCCACAGGAGCGAGTGCCCGTCTTCGTGCTGCAGACCTTCGCCGTTCAGCGTGGTGCGGCCAGCGGTACCGCCCAGCAGGAAGCCGCGCGAACGCATATCGCCCGCCGCCCATGCCAGATCGCCGATACGCTGGAAGCCGAACATCGAATAGAAGATGTAGAACGGGATCATGATCTCGCCGTGCGTCGAGTACGACGTCGCGGCTGCGATCCAGTCACACATGCCACCGGCTTCGTTGATGCCTTCCTGCAGGATCTGACCGGATTCCGATTCGCGATAGAACATCAGCTGATCGGAGTCTTCCGGAATGTACTTCTGGCCGTCCTGATTCCAGATACCGATCTGACGGAACAGGCCTTCCATACCGAAAGTACGCGACTCGTCCGGCACGATCGGCACGATGCGCTTGCCGAGTGCCTTGTCTTTCAGCAGGATGTTCAGGATCCGCACGAACGCCATGGTCGTGGAGATTTCACGGCCTTCGCCCGTGCCCTTCAGCAGCGGCTCGAATGCGTCCAGCGCCGGCACCGGCAGCGACTCGGCCTTCTGGCGACGCGCCGGCAGATAGCCGCCGAGCTCCTGGCGGCGAGCGCGCATGTACTCGAGTTCCTTCGAACCTTCTTCGAACTTGAGGTACGGCACGTTGACGATATCTTCGTCGGAAATCGGCAGGCGGAACTGGTCGCGGAATTTCTTCAGCTGATCCACGTGCAGCTTCTTCTGCTGGTGGGTGATGTTCATCGCCTGACCGGCTTCACCCATGCCGTAGCCCTTGATCGTCTTCGCGAGAATGACGGTCGGCTGGCCCTTGGTGTTGCTCGCCTCGCTGAACGCGGCATAGATCTTGTGCGGATCGTGGCCGCCGCGGTTCAGGTTCCACACGTCTTCGTCGGACCAGTCGGCGACCAGCGCCTTCAGTTCCGGCGTATTGAAGAAGTGTTCGCGAACAAACGCGCCCGACTCCGACTTGTACGTCTGATATTCGCCGTCGACGACTTCCATCATCCGGCGCATCAGCGCGCCCGACTTGTCGCGTTGGAACAGTGCATCCCAGCGGCTGCCCCAGACGACCTTGATGACGTTCCAGCCGGCGCCGCGGAATTCGCTTTCGAGTTCCTGGATGATCTTGCCGTTACCGCGCACCGGGCCATCCAGGCGCTGCAGGTTACAGTTGATCACGAACACCAGGTTGTCGAGACGTTCGCGACCGGCCATGCCGATTGCGCCGAGCGATTCCGGTTCATCCGTTTCGCCGTCGCCGAGGAACGCCCAGACCTTGCGGCCTTCTGTCTTCGCAATGCCGCGCGCCTGCATGTACTTCATGAAGCGCGCCTGGTAGATCGCCATGATCGGGCCAAGGCCCATCGAGACGGTCGGGAATTGCCAGAAGTCCGGCATCAGCCACGGATGCGGATACGACGAGATGCCCTCGCCGCCCACTTCCTGACGGAAGTTGTCGAGCTGGTTTTCGCTCAGACGGCCGAGCAGGAACGCGCGCGAGTACACACCCGGCGACGAATGGCCCTGCACGAACACGAGGTCGCCGCCATGTTCAGCCGACGGCGCGTGCCAGAAATGGTTATAGCCGACGTCGTACAGCGTGGCGGCCGACGCAAACGAGGCGATGTGGCCGCCGACGTTCGTGTCCTTGCCCGCGCGCAGCACCATGGCAATGGCGTTCCAGCGCGTGTACGAGCGGATGCGGTGTTCGAGGTCCTGATCGCCGGGAATCGGCGCCTGACGCGACACAGGAATCGTATTGATGTACGGGGTGTTTGCGGAGAACGGCAGATGTTCGCCGTGTACGCGGGCGAATTCGATCTGTTTCTCGATGAGGTAGTGAGCGCGATCGGGGCCCACAGCAGAAATCACGCCATCCAGCGCTTCCAGCCATTCGCCGGTTTCCTGGGGATCGTCGTCTTTTTCAGCGGCGACATATTTCATGACTTCGTCGGGTACAGCGGACATGCTCGTCTCCTGGATATAGAGGAACGCTCTTTGAACAGACGACGCGGACGAAGCACGGCCGCGGCAGCTTCGGCCGATTGTAAAAGGGGTCCCGACGTCCGCGCAACAAAATTTTCGAATTACGAGATCAGATCTCATAATGCGGAAAATTGTTGCGGCGCAACCTGATTTGACTGCCGATCGACGGATACGTCGGCTAGTTTGCGCCGAATAACGGTTCTTTCAGCGCTTTTTTGCGCCATTTGCTAGCGACTTGCTGCGCTACAATGCCACGCATGTTGACCGAACGGCTTTTCGCTCGCTCGGCGCGCACCGCTGGTTCGCCGGCGGATTCGACGCCGTCCTCCCGCTGGCACCACGGACCGTGGTGGTCGAACTCCTATTTGCTCACGCCGCTGCTGTCGATCCTGGTTTTTCTGGTCGTCATGAGCCTGATTCTGTGGAGCCTCAACCGGCGCGAACAGCAGCAGCAGGAAGACACGCTCTACCGTAATGTCGCGTGGGCGCAGCAACAGATCCGCCTGTCCATGACCGGCGCGCAGGAACAGATTCAGGCCCTCGCCCGCGATCTCGTCGCCGGCCACGCCGATCCGCATTCATTCCAGGTGTCCACTACGGACATCATGCAGGGGCATCCCGAGATCCTCTACATGAACTGGTATACGAGCCAGCAGCAACCGCGCTGGCCCAATACCGCCCTCCCCGTGTTCGGCCAGCGCCTTGCCAAGCCGAACGACGCGCAGATGGACGAGGCCGTCAAAGCCGCCTTCGCCGAGGCGCGCAACACGCGCCGCCAGGTGTATTCGCCGCTGATCTACGACGACCTCGGCAATGGCTACATCACGCTGCAGACGCCGGTCTACCGCGACCGCGACTTCCTCGGCACGATTGCCGCCGTGTTCTCGGTGGAAGGCATCCTCAAGCACGACATTCCGCCCGAGCTGTCGGCCAAGTACAAAATCTCGATCATCGACGTGAATAACCGCGAGTTGACCACCACGTCGACCCGCCCGCGCCTGCCGCGCGACATGTTCTACGATCTGCCGCTCGACCCGCCGGGCCAGGGCGTCTCGGTACGCGTCTACGCGTTCCCGCAGATGACCAACTTCACCAACAACACGCTGGTATGGCTGGTGGCCGGCCTGTCGTGCTTCGTGCTGTGGAGTCTGTGGAGTTTGTGGAAGCACACGCGGCAACGTTTCGAGGCCCAGCAGGCGCTCTACGCCGAAGCCTTCTTTCGCCGCGCAATGGAAAACTCGGTGCTGATCGGTATGCGCGTGCTCGACATGCACGGCCGTATCACGCACGTAAATCCCGCTTTCTGCCGGATGACCGGCTGGGACGAAAGCGATCTGGTCGGCAAGAACGCGCCGTTCGCCTACTGGCCGCGCGACGCCTACCCCGAAATGCAACGCCAGCTCGACATGACGCTGCGCGGCAAGGCACCGTCTTCAGGTTTCGAATTGCGGGTGCGCCGCAAGGACGGTTCGTCGTTCCACGCGCGGCTCTACGTGTCGCCGCTGATCGACAGTTCGGGCCGCCAGACCGGCTGGATGTCGTCGATGACCGACATCACCGAGCCCAAGCGCGCGCGCGAGGAACTCGCCGCCGCGCATGAACGCTTCACGACCGTGCTCGAAAGCCTGGACGCCGCCGTCTCCGTGCTGGCCGCCGACGAAGCCGAATTGCTGTTCGCCAACCGCTACTACCGCCACCTGTTCGGCATTCGCCCGGACGGCCATCTGGAACTGGCGGGCGGCGGATTCGATAGCGCGCAGGCGTCGTCCGATTCGATCGACATGGTGGACACCTACGCGGGCCTGCCTGCCGCGGCCCTGACCGAAAGTACGGCCGATGCGCAGGAAGTCTATGTGCAAAGCATCCAGAAATGGTTCGAAGTGCGCCGTCAGTACATTCAGTGGGTGGACGGCCACCTCGCGCAGATGCAGATCGCGACCGACATCACCACCCGCAAGCAGGCTCAGGAACTCTCGCGTCAGCAGGACGAGAAGCTGCAGTTCACCAGCCGCCTGATGACGATGGGCGAAATGGCCTCGTCGCTCGCGCACGAACTGAACCAGCCGCTCGCCGCGATCAATAACTATTGCTCGGGAACCGTCGCACTGGTTAAATCCGGTCGAACGACGCCCGACAATCTCCTGCCCGTGCTCGAAAAAACCGCTCAGCAGGCGGTGCGGGCCGGCATGATCATCAAGCGCATTCGCGAGTTCGTGAAACGCAGCGAGCCGAAACGCCAGGCCACGCGCGTGGCCGATATCGTCGCCGACGCGGTGGGTCTCGCGGAACTCGAAGCGCGCAAGCGCAAGATTCGCATCGTGACCGACCTGCGCTCGCGCTTGCCGGTAATCTACGTCGACCCGGTGCTGATCGAGCAGGTGCTGGTGAACCTGCTGAAGAACGGCGTGGAAGCCATGCACGATGCACGCCCGAATGCGGTCGACCCCGTGATTCGCGTGGTCGTGCGGCTCGACAGCGGATTTGTCTGCATCAGCGTTGTGGATCAGGGCCCGGGGGTCGACGAGGCAACCGCCGAGCGTCTGTTTGAACCGTTTTACAGCACCAAGTCCGACGGTATGGGCATGGGGCTGAACATTTGCCGTTCGATTATCGAATCGCACCGCGGTCGTCTGTGGGTGGTGAACAACGTCGAGTCTGACGGCCACATCACGGGCGCCACGTTCCATTGCAGTCTGCCTATTGGAGAGCCTGACGGCCCGAGCAACGGCGGGTCAGAGGCGCCGACACCACAAACCGTTACGGGAGAGCTATGAACAGCCCAGTCACCACACAGGAAACAGTCTTTGTCGTCGACGACGACGAGGCCGTGCGAGATTCGCTGCGCTGGCTGCTGGAGGCGAACGGCTACCGCGTGCAATGCTTCTCCAGCGCCGAGCAGTTCATCGACGCGTGGCAGCCGCATACGCATCCGGGCCAGATCGCGTGTCTGATTCTCGATGTGCGGATGTCCGGCATGAGCGGGCTCGAGTTGCAGGAACGCCTGATCGCCGACAACTCCGTGCTGCCGATCATCTTCGTGACGGGTCACGGCGACGTGCCGATGGCCGTGTCGACGATGAAAAAAGGCGCGATGGACTTCATCGAAAAACCGTTCGACGAAGCGGAACTGCGCAAGCTGGTCGAGCGCATGCTCGACAAGGCGCGCAGCGAAAGCACCAGCGTGCAGCAACAGCGCGCCGCCGCCGAACGTCTCGGCAAGCTGACCGCGCGTGAACACCAGGTGCTCGAGCGCATCATCGCCGGCCGTCTGAACAAGCAGATCGCCGACGACCTCGGCATCAGCATCAAGACGGTTGAAGCGCATCGCGCGAACATCATGGAAAAGCTCAACGTCAACACGGTCGCCGATCTGCTGCGTCTCGCGCTGTCGAACAAGCCGCAACCGGCGCAATAAATATAACAAGCGCGATAACGACCGCGGCCCAGTCCGCGGATCGCGATTAAGTTTCAACGGCCGGACTGGCGACACGTCCGGCCCACCCACTTCCTCGCACGCCCCCGCTTTCTTCCCCGGCTCTCTCTTCGCTTTTTGATCGAGCGCAATGACGATGAGCCGCATAGCTCGGCGCGTCAGTATCTATTCAGCATTACTGCGTATTAGTCAGCGTCCGCTTACGTCAAACGTCATCAACTTCTTTCCTCCGACACGATTGACAAGCACGGCTGTGTCCCCTAATTTACACAGAACTCCTTAGCAGGAATCGCTGATGCCCGATGAGCACAGGACAGATGCACTGCAGTTGTCATACCCGGCGTCAGGCAATGCAAAACAGGTGAAGTGGCCTGACTGCTTCGCCGGTGCCTGTGTCATATCGATCGGTTCGGCCACATCTGGGCCATCCGCCCCTCTCTTCATCACGCTCCACATCTCATTGCGCCCGGGCAACGCAGCATGCGCTGCGCATCAGTCTCGCGCGTCTAACCCAGCCGGGAGGATTTCATCGTGAAACGATCCGGAACACACTGTTCGCGTGTGTTGCTTATCTGCGCCGCATTCGCGGGTGCGCCGTTCGTCATGGGTCTCGCCGCGCCGACTGCCGCTTACGCACAAAGCGCCGCAAAGATATCGAACCAGCAGCTCGATTCGCTGACCGCGCCCATCGCGCTCTATCCCGACGCGCTGCTTGCGCAGGTTCTGATGGCAGCCACCTTCCCGCAAGACGTGCAGGCCGCGGCCGCATGGTCGAAAGCGAACGCGAAGCTACAAGGCGATGACGCCGTCAAAGCAGTCGCGTCCGAGCCCTGGGATCCGAGCGTGCAATCGCTGGTCGCTTTCCCGCAGGTCCTCGCGACGATGGCGTCGAAACCCGACTGGGTCTCGCAACTGGGCGATGCCTTTCTTGCCCAGCCCAACGACGTGATGGATTCCGTGCAACGCCTGCGCAAACAGGCGCAGGCCGCCGGCAATCTGAAGACCAGTTCACAGCAGAAGGTCGTGGTCGAGCAAAGCACGATTCAGATCGTGCCGGCCAATCCGCAAGTGGTGTACGTGCCGACGTATAACCCGACTGTCGTCTACGGTACGTGGCCCTATCCCGCCTATCCGCCCGTGTATGTTCCACCGCCGCCCGGTTACGCAATCGCAACCGGTTTCGCTACCGGCCTCGCGTTCGGCGCCGGCGTAGCCGTAGCCAACTCGTTGTGGGGCGGCTTCAACTGGAACACGCATGACGTCAACATCAACGTGAACCGGTACAACAACATCAATGTGAACAACCGGCTCAACGTGAACAGCAGCACGACGAACTGGAACCGCAACACCAACGTCAATCGCAACGTCAACAACGCGAACCTCAACCGCAACGTCAACAACAACCTCGGCGGTGCACAACGCGACGCCTACCGCGGCCGTGACGACGCTGCCCGTGCTCAGGCGCAGCAAACCCTGCAGAACCGCACCGGCCAGAACCTGAGCGGCAACGCGAGCCAGCGCGTGCAAGGGATTCATCAGGGAGGCACCGCCAACGCCGATCTGCAAAACCGCGCACAGAACGTCAATCGCGATAACGCGTTGCGCGGCGCCGGTGACGGCAATACCGCCCGGCAGGACATGCAGCGTGGCCAGGCGAGCCGCAATGCTGCCAGTAACCGTTCCGGCGGCTTCGGCGCCAACGGTGGCGGCCAGCAACGCAGCGGCGGCGGTCTCGGCGCAAACGGCGGTGGGGTCCAGCGCGGCGGCGGAGGTGGCAGCTTCGGTGGCGGCGGCAGACTGGGCGGTGGCGGCGGTGAACGCCACCTCGGCCGCAACCGTTGAACGATCACGAGGAGTTTCTAATGATTCGCTTATTTCCACGCGGCGCTTTGCGCGCCCACGTTCGGACACTCGCCGCCGCCCTCGGCACGACCGGCAGCCTGCTGATGGCGCCGGTACTGCTGCTCGGCACAACTGCCGCACACGCCCAGGCGGTCTATCCCACGGCCGACGCAGCCGCCAATGCGTTCGTCGACGCCCTCGCCCGCAACGACGAGGATGCGCTCAAACACGTGCTCGGCAACGATTTCCATCGCTTCATTCCTGCCGAAGGAATCGGCGAAGACGACATCTACCAGTTCCTCGGCGCATGGTCGAAGGGGCATCAGATCGTCGAGGACCCGGTGAAGAACAACGGACGCGCAACCGCGCATCTGGCGGTCGGCGACAGTGGCTGGACGCTGCCGATTCCGCTGGTGCAGGCCGCGCACGGCTGGCGTTTCGATCCGCCCGCCGCGCAGGACGAAATGCTTACACGCCGCATCGGCCGTAACGAACGCGCCGCGATCCTGACCTCGCTCGCCTACCTCGACGCGCAATACGACTATCACAACCTGACCCAGCACTACGCCCAGCGCTTCGTCAGTACGCCAGGCCAGCATGACGGCCTCTATTGGATCACCGCGCCCGGCGAAACGGAAAGCCCGCTCGGACCGCTCGCCGCCACCATGCCCGACGGCACGCTGCCGACCGAGGCCTATCACGGCTATCACTACCGGATCCTGACGGCACAAGGTCCGCACGCGAAAGGTGGCGCGCAGAACTATGTGGAGAACGGCGTGCTGAGCAAAGGGTTTGGGCTGATCGCCTCGCCGGCCGAGTATGGCAAGACTGGCGTGATGAGCTTTATCGTCAATCAGGAAGGTCAGGTCTATCAGAAGAACCTGGGCCCGCAAACCGCACGTGCCGCGGCCGCCATCAAATCGTTCGATCCGGACGACAGTTGGCAACCCGTGCAGCCATGAGAATCGTGGTGTTCGACGGCCGCGGCGGCGCATCAGGCCGTTCGCGGCCGGTCTGTTTCCGGATCCGCGCCGCCGCCCGGCGCCGGCATCCATGCTGAGGTTCGCGCCGGCGCCGGCACCTGCCGAACCGCCTTCGCCCCCGTTGCCAGCACGCCTCTGCGCAGCCCGAAGCTTCGCGAAGGCACCCTGTTCCCGCGCGGCAGCAATCCCTGCATGGGCCGCCGTGCAGGGTCGGTATAATGACGGACTTCGCAGCGCCGCTTATCCCTGATTCGCGCCGCGCGCTTTTCACGTGCCGCCCCGTTTCCGACGAAAAGCGCCATCGCATGTGCCGCCCATGTCACGCGCGCCGGCGCTCTGTCCCGCTTTCCAAACTGCCCATCTCGACCGACCATGACTGCCAAACTGATCGACGGCCTAGCCCTTTCCAAGACCCTGCGCGCCGAAGTCGCCACGCGTGCCGCCGCCCTCACCGCTCGCGGCCATCAGCCGGGCCTCGCCGTGGTGCTGGTCGGCGACAATCCGGCCAGCGAAGTCTATGTGCGCAACAAGGTCAAGGCGTGCCATGACAACGGCCTCGGTTCGTCGTTCGACCGCTATCCGGCCGATCTGCCGGAAGCCGAGCTGCTGGCGCGCATCGACGAACTGAATCGCGACCCGCTGATCCACGGCATTCTGGTGCAACTGCCATTGCCGCCGCATATCGACAGCCACAAGGTGATCGAAGCTATCGCCCCGGAAAAGGACGTGGACGGTTTTCACGTCGCCAATGCCGGCGCGCTGATGACCGGCCGGCCGTTGTTCCGCCCGTGCACGCCGTACGGTGTGATGAAAATGCTGGCGGCTTACGAAATTCCGCTGCAAGGCGCGAATGCGGTGGTGATCGGCCGCTCGAACATCGTCGGCAAGCCGATGGCGCTGCTGCTGCTCGAAGCCGGTGCGACCGTCACGATCTGCCACAGCAAGACGCGCGATCTGGCCGCCCACACCCGTAACGCCGACGTGGTGGTCGCCGCCACCGGTCTGCGCAACATTCTCACCGCGGATATGGTGAAGCCGGGCGCAGCCGTGATCGACGTGGGCATGAATCGCGACGAAGCCGGCAAGCTGTGCGGCGACGTCGATTTCGCCGGCGTCAAGGAAGTGGCCGGCTACATCACGCCGGTGCCGGGCGGCGTCGGTCCGATGACCATTACGATGCTGCTCGTCAATACGATCGAAGCCGCCGAGCGCGAAGCGGCGGCCAAGGCTTAAACACGCCCGCGCGTGCCGCCGGGGCGTCGAGGCGTCCTCCCCGGCACGCAAAAAGCCTTTCATGCCGTGCGGCCCGCTCTGCCAATGCCGCATGGCAGCAATTCCTCTTGCCCACTTTCCCACCGCGCGCAGCGACGCATCGGCGTCGATTCGACCGCGTGCGGCATTCGCGCTCCCGCGCACAGTCGCGCGACATCTGATAATTTGTCTGCCGACGGATTGGAATCGGCGCGCCCTGCCCCAATAATGCCTCTATAGAGCGTCATCGGGGCGTTGCAGCGCGCGCCCGTCGATGCACCGATTACCCGTTCACCCGCGTCAGACAGGAAGCCTTATGTCCACTACCCCCTCGAAGCACGACAATCCGCTCCTCGATTTCTCCGACCTGCCGCGCTTTGGCGAAATTCGCCCCGAACACGTCACGCCCGCCCTCGACGTGCTGCTCGCCGATGCGGCCGCCGCCGTCGAGCGCGCCGCCCAGCCGAGTACGCCCGCCTCGTGGGCCGACGTGGTCGAGCCGGTGGAGCGCGCCACCGAACCGTTATCGCGCGCCTGGAGCGTGGTCGGCCATCTGAACGCGGTGGCGGATACGCCGGAACTGCGCGCCGTCTACGGTGAAAATCTGCCGCGCGTGACCGAATTCTGGTCGAGCGTCGGTCAGAATCTCGCGTTGTATGAGAAATACAAGGCACTGAACGCCAGCAGCGATTTCGCATCGCTGACCGGCGAGCGTAAGAAGATCCTCGGCAATGCGCTGCGCGATTTCCGCCTTTCGGGCGCGGAATTGCCGGAAGACCAGAAGCCGCATTTCGCCGAATTGCAGGAACGCCAGGCAGGGTTGTCGAAAGCGTTTTCGGATCACGTGCTCGATGCGACGAACGCGTACGCTTACATCGTCGAGGCCGGCGATGAGGCGCAACTGGCCGGCCTGCCCGAAGACGTGATCGAAGCCGCGAAAGAAGCGGCCGAACGCGAAGGCAAGACCGGCTACAAATTCACGCTGCATTTCCCGTCGTATTTCCCGGTCATGCAGTACTCGGAAAACCGTGCGATGCGCGAAGCGATCTACCGCGCGTATGTCACGCGCGCCTCCGAACTCGGCCCGCAATACGGCGGCGGCAAGCCCGAATGGGACAACACCCAGGTGCTCGCCGAGCAGTTGAAACTGCGCGCCGAAGAAGCACACATGCTCGGCTACAACAACTTCGCCGAAGTCTCGCTCGCGCCGAAGATGGCCGAATCGCCGGCACAGGTGATGGCATTCCTCGAAGATCTCGCCACGCGCGCGCGTCCGCATGCCGAACAGGACTGGAAGGAACTGCGCGAATTCGCTGCGAGCGAACTCGGCATGAGCGACCTGCAGCCATGGGACATGACCTTCGCCGCCGAACGTCTGCGTCAGAAGCGCTATTCCTTCTCCGAGAACGAGGTCAAACAGTACTTTCCAGAAGACGCCGTATTCAAGGGCCTGTTCAAGGTCACCGAAACGCTGTTCAGCGTGCGCATCCGTCGCGACGAAGCAGCCGTCTGGCATCCCGACGTGCGCTTTTTCCGCGTCGAGAATCAGGACGGCGGGCTCGTTGCCCAGTTCTATCTCGATCTGTATGCACGTGAAGGCAAACGCGGCGGCGCATGGATGGACGACGCACGCGGCCGTCACAAGCACACACACGGCGGGGTGCAAACGCCCGTGGCCTATCTGACCTGTAACTTCTCGGCACCGGTTGGCGGCAAGCCCGCCTGCTTCACGCATGACGAAGTAATCACGCTGTTCCACGAGTTCGGCCACGGACTGCATCACATGCTCACGAAGGTGGATGAACTGGGCGTGTCGGGTATCAACGGCGTCGAGTGGGACGCGGTTGAATTGCCGTCGCAATTCATGGAGAACTTCTGCTGGGAATGGGACGTGCTGAGCGACATGACCTCGCACGTCGACACCGCCAAACCGTTGCCGCGCGATCTGTTCGACAAGATGCTCGCCGCGAAGAATTTCCAGAGCGGTCTCGGCACCTTGCGTCAGATCGTGTTCTCGATGTTCGACATGCAGCTTCATACCGGTTTCGATGCGTCCGGTACGAAGAACGCGACCGAACTCGCGAGCGAGATCAACGAGCGTTTCCACGTGGTGCCGCAAGCTTCGTTCTCGCGTTGGCCAAATACGTTCAGCCACATTTTCGCGGGCGGTTATGCGGCGGGCTACTACAGCTACAAGTGGGCTGAAGTGCTCTCTGCCGATGCGTACGCCGCGTTCGAAGAAGCCGCGCAGGCAGCCAGCGGCAGCGTGCTCGATCAGACAACCGGCAAGCGCTATCGCAAGGAGATTCTGGAAGTGGGCGGCAGCCGTCCCGCGATGGAATCGTTCAAGGCGTTCCGCGGCCGCGAGCCGAATATCGATGCCTTGCTGCGGCACAACGGCATGACGCCTGGCGCGGCGCATTGAGCTTGCGTTAATGGCTCGATAGTCGGCGTCGTAAATGGCGTCGACTTCACGACAAAAGCCGGTGACCTGCATGAGCAGGCACCGGCTTTTTCTTTTCTCGCGCCGGCATGCCCTGCGCTCTGAGCGCTAGGCGCGATGCAGCTTGAAATCCACTTGCGCCGGGCGCCCCTCCAGCGATAACGCGGCGCGCGCCGCAGGCGCACGGCTCACAACCTTGCCGCGGCTCACCACCGCGAGCCGCGCGGCGCGCAGGCGGATCGCTTCGACCGGATCGCGTGCGTCGAGCAGCACGAGATTGGCCGCGCTTCCCGGCGCGATGCCATAGCCTTCCAGACCGAGGATGCGCGCGGCGTTCACCGTGACAGCGTCGAAACACGCATGCATGCCGTCGACACCCGTCATCTGCGCAACATGCAAACCCATGTGAGCAACTTCGAGCATGTCGCCCGAGCCGAGGCTGTACCACGGGTCCATCACGCAATCGTGACCGAACGCCACGTTGATGCCCGCCGCCATCATCTCCGGCACACGGGTCATGCCACGCCGTTTCGGATACGTGTCGCTGCGGCCTTGCAGGGTGATGTTGATCAACGGATTGGCGATCGCCGCGACGCCCGAGTCGCGCATCAGCGGCAGGAGCTTGCTGACGTAGTAGTTGTCCATTGAATGCATCGAGGTCAGGTGCGAACCGGCGACGCGCCCATGCAAACCGAGCCGGTGCGTTTCGGCCGCGAGCGTCTCGATGTGGCGTGACATCGGATCGTCCGATTCGTCGCAATGCATGTCGACGCGCAGGCCCTGCTCCGCCGCGAACTCGCACAACATCCGCACGGACTGCGCGCCGTCGGCCATCGTGCGCTCGAAATGGGGAATTCCGCCGACCACGTCGACGCCCATTGCGATCGCACGTTTGAGGTTTTCGAATGCGCCGGCGCTCCGCAACACGCCGTCCTGCGGAAATGCGACCAGTTGCAGGTCGAGATACGGCGCGACGCGACGCTTCACTTCGACTAGCGCCTCGACCGCGAGCAGGCGTGGATCGCATACATCCACGTGGCTGCGAATCGCCAGCAGACCACGCGCGACCGCCCAATCGCAGTACTGCAGCGCGCGCTCGATCAGCGCCTCCTGCGTCAGGTGCGGCTTCAGTTCGCCCCACAGCGCGATGCCTTCCAGCAAGGTACCCGATGCATTCACGCGCGGCAGACCGTACGAGAGCGTCGCGTCCATGTGGAAATGCGGATCGACGAATGGCGGCGTAACGAGCGAACCGGCGGCGTCGATATCTTCACGTGCACTCGCGGCCAGATTCGGTTCGACGGCGACGATGCGACCCGCTTCGATACCGATGTCGACCGGCTGCTTCTGCTGCGGCGCGGCGCTCGGTGGCAGCATTGCGTGGCGGATGATCAGATCCATGGTTCGCTCCCTGTTGCTGGTTGACCGCTATTCGAGTGACTACGATTCTATCGGCGTCAGAAAGTGCGTGCCGGCGTTTTAACGCGACGCCGTACCGGCGAGCAGAAGGGAATCCGTACCGGCTGCCGGCACGGGTGGCCGCCTATACTCGATTTTTCGAACGCTCGATGCCTCACATCCACCCATCCACGGAGCAAGACCATGAAAACCATCGGCGTGATCGGCGGCATGAGCTGGGAATCGTCCACCGAGTACTACAAGCTTCTGAACCGTCATGCGAAGGCGCGTCTTGGCGGCCATCACAACGCTCGCAGCCTGATGCTGACGCTCGACTTCGCGCCGATCGAGGCCAGCCAGCGCGCCGGCGACTGGAGCGCGCTCGGCGCCCAACTGGCCGATGCCGCGCGTCAACTCGAACGAGGCGGCGCCGATCTGGTGATACTCGCAACCAACACGATGCATCGCGTGTATGAATCGATCGAGCAGGCGATCGAGGTACCGTTCCTGCACATCGCCGATCCGACCGGCGACGCGCTGCGCGCCGCGGGAATCGAGCGGGTTGGGCTGCTCGGTACGCGCTATACGATGGAGCAGACGTTCTACACCGGCCGCCTGAACGAGCGTTACGGCCTCGATACACTGGTGCCCGATGAAGCGGGACGCGCGGATGTGCATCGCATCATCTACGACGAGCTGTGCCACGGGAACGTGAACGACGCTTCGCGTGCGGTGTATCAGCGCGTGATCGAAGGGCTCGCTGCGCGCGGTGCGCAGGCGGTGATTCTCGGCTGCACGGAAATCACCCTGCTGATCAAGCCGGAAGATTCCGCGTTACCCGTGTTCGACACGACTGCGTTGCATGCGCAAGCTGCGGTGGAATGGGCGATCGGGGCAGACTGAACGCAAGCGCGTGCGCATGCATGAGAGGCGCTGAGGGACGTGACGGACGTTGGAAGTTAAAAAGCCCGCGTAACTTGCGTTAGCGGGCTTTCAACAATACTTGGTTGCGGGGGTAGGATTTGAACCTACGACCTTCGGGTTATGAGCCCGACGAGCTGCCAGACTGCTCCACCCCGCGTCAGAGAAAAAGAGTATATCGGGTCGTGTGCGAGACGTCAAACAATCCGGCGAAATAAGACTGAAATAATTGCCGACGAAGCTTGGCGCGTGTTCGTTTTCATGCAGCATAGGGATGCTGCACGTAAGCGGACCACTCACAGATCCTGGACCGTCGCGCCTTCCACCTTGCCGTCGATGATGTCCGCGCCATACTGACTCGCGCTACGTTTCGCCACGCCGAAATCGGAGAACGTGGACGCGAGGACGAGACGGAATACGCGGCTCGCCTTCGAGCCGCTGATCGCGCCCGGCCGGCAGACGCGTACCGCAACGTCGTAACCTTCGGCATGACGCTTGTGACCGTCGAACTTGTCGAACTCCCGCGAAAACACCAACGGATGCACTTCGAAGTCCTTATAAAGGGCTGGATAAGTTTGAGCCATGATGGATCCTCGGTGCGCGTAGATGTGAGCCCACTATACGCCGGGGCGTGACGTGGGCGCGCTTTTATTTTTTGCGGCCGCCGAGGCAATTTTCACGGTCGCCCGTCTCGCGCGATAAGATGCGGAACTATTGGAATCGACCCGCTCCCGCCAACCCGAATCCGGGCCGCCGGATGGAGACGGGGTAGCCGTTAAAGCGGAAAAACGCAAAAATGCCGGGGCAGCATGCCACAAGCCTCGCTCAGCAAGAATGTGAGAACCTCATGAAAATCGCCACGTGGAACGTCAACTCCCTGAAAGTGCGTCTGCAACACGTCGTCGACTGGCTCGAAACCAGCCAGACGGATGTGTTGTGCCTGCAGGAACTGAAACTGACCGACGACAAATTCCCTCGCGCCGAGCTCGAAGAAAAAGGCTATCGCAGCTGGTTCGCGGGCCAGAAGACCTATAACGGCGTCGGCATCCTGGTGCGCGACGGCCTGAGCGTCGACGAAACCGGCATCGTGCGTAATATCCCCGGGTTCGACGATCCGCAGCAACGCGTGATCGCCGCGACTGTCGAAGGCGTGCGCGTCATCTCCGCGTATTTCCCGAACGGCCAGGCGCCGGGAACCGACAAATTCGCCTACAAGCTGAACTGGCTCGCCGCACTGCACGACTGGGTCGCGAGTGAAATGGCGCTGCATCCGAAACTCGCGCTGCTCGGCGACTACAACATCGCGCCGGAAGATCGCGACGTGCACGATCCGAAAGCGTGGGAAGGTCAGAATCTGGTGTCGCCCGAAGAGCGCGCCGAGTTCGCGCGGCTGATCGATCTCGGTCTCGTCGATGCCTTCCGCCAGTTCGAGCAGCCGGAAAAGATCTACTCGTGGTGGGATTACCGGATGATGGCGTTCCGCCGCAATGCGGGGCTGCGTATCGACCACATTCTGCTCTCGAAAGCGCTCGCCCCGCTATGCTCGTCGTGCGATGTCGACAAGGTGCCGCGCAAATGGGATCAGCCGTCGGATCACGCACCGGTCGTCGCGCAGCTTGGCTGAACATCGGCTGAGGATCGGCTGAACTCACGACCGGCGAGACCTACGCCGGCCCGTTCAGACAGCGCCACAGGAACTCGAACACCATCGCGTCATGTTCGGCCTGCTCCAGTTCATCGGAGCCGCCGTGGCCCCCTTCCGTGTTCTCGCGATACCAGACCCTTTGCGCACCCAGCGCCTGCATGCGCGCGGCCATCTTGCGCGCGTGTCCCGGATGCACACGGTCGTCTGCCGTCGACGTAGTGAACAGCACCGGCGGATACGCCACGTCCGCGCTCACACGGTGATAGGGCGAGTAAGCCGCCAGCACGCGCGCCTCGCCGGGCTCGTCCGGATCGCCGTATTCATCGATCCACGACGCGCCTGCGTGCAGCAGGTGATAGCGGCTCATGTCGAGCAGCGGCACCTCGCAGACTACCGCGCCGAACAACTCGGGCCGCTGCACCATGCACGCCGCGACCAGCAGGCCACCGTTGCTGCCACCCTGAATGCCGAGTTGCGCCGCGCTGGTCACGCCTGTGCTGATGAGCGCCTCGGCCACCGCGATGAAATCGTCGAACGCGCGCTGCCGATGCTCGCCTTGCGCCGCCGTATGCCAGCGCGTGCCGAACTCGCCACCGCCGCGAATATGCGCGACCACATAGACGCCGCCGCGCGCGAGCCAGCCAATGCCCTGCCCGGTCAGATAGCCCGGAAGCAGCGGAATCGCGAAACCGCCGTAGCCGTTGAGCAGGCATGGGCGCGGCGGCTGCGCAGCGTCTTGTGCAACCCGCGGCCCGATCACGGTATACGGCACTCGTGTACCGTCCGCCGACACCGCATGCCCACGCGTCACCGCGAACGGTGCCGCGTCGAACTGAGTCGGCCAGCGGTCAACCAAGGTCCAATCACTCAGGTCGTCCTGCGCGAGATCGGTGAGCCAGTATGCAGGCGGCTGCAAATAATCGTCGGTATCGACGAATACTTCATCGTTCAGCGTCGGCTCGACGGGCGAGATATCGGCTTGCACGTCGTCACGCGACGGAAAGAGGCGCTGCTGCCAATGCCAGGTCTCATCCGCCGCTTGCGACGGAATCCACAGCGAGGTTTTGCTCTGTACATCTTCCAGGTACGACACGATCAGGTAATTGCGCGTGTGCGTCCACTCGCAGGCGGAGGTTTGCGCGGTCGGCGTGAAAAGTGGCACCACGTCGCGCTCGCCACGCAGGAACGCGGCTTCACGAATCGCCAGCAGCGCGCCGCCCGGATAGCGCACACCGTTGCAGTCCCAATCGAGGCGCGGCTCGAGCAGCAGCCAGCCTTCCCAGCCGCCTGCAGCGACGTGCGACGGCAAGTCGTACTGTCGCCAGACATCGGCACCGTTCGCCGCGCCCTCAGCCCTCTCGAGGTAATACGTGTGCGAGTCGAAGAAATCGACGCTGCGCACCACCGTGTGGCGCTGCTCGAGCGGATCGTAGTGCGCCTCCACGCCGATGTCGCCGAACGCGCCCTTGAAGACCACCGGCGCATCCGCCAGCGCACTGCCCCGCGCCCAACGCCGCACTTCGCGCGGATAGCCGGAGCGCGTCAGCGTCTTGCGGCCATTGTCCCAGCCGACATACAGCGTATCCCGATCGATCCACGACGCCGTGTGCTTGCCGGCCTTCGCAATCACGAACCCGTCGTCGACAAAACGTTGCGCGTCGATGTCGAACTCGCGTACCACCAACGCATCCGAGCCGCCCGGCGACAGTGTGATCAGCGCCCGATCGCCATCCGGATAAAGAATGTCGAGTTCGGCACAGACCCACGGCGTGCCTTCGGCCGCACCGAGCGCGTCGAAGTCGAGCAGGTTCTGCCAGACCGGCGCGCCACTACGCCAGGCCGCCCACGTCGTGCGTCGCCAGATGCCCTTGGGATTGCGTTCGTCCTGCCACAGATCGTAGGCCCAGTCCTTCCAGCGATCGGGAATGACCGGACGCTCACGCGGCAGATAAGCATCGGCAAGCCGCTGTTTGAGCGACTCGAATTCCGCGCCGCTGCACCATGCGGCACGCGTGCGCGCATTCTGTGCCTCGACCCACGCGAGCGCGCCGGGGTCGTCGAGCGCCTCGAGCGACAGAAAGGGATCGGGGGAAAGCGGCCAGGGGAAAGGACCGGGAGGACCGGGAGGAACGCGAGAATCAGGCATCGTCAGCTGTCGAATGAAAACAGCGTCGATTATGCCTTGCGTGCGCCTGAACGCCTTTGATGCGACGAGCGGGAGCGGCTGGCGCCGCCCCGCTCACTCGCAAGCCTCAGGGCTCGAGATTGAGTTCCTGAATCTTGCGCGTAATCGTATTGCGACCGATGCCGAGGCGCTCCGCCGCCTCCACCTTGCGTCCGCGCGTGAAGTCCAGCGCCTCGCGAATCACCGCCGCTTCGAAACGGCGCGCAAGTTCGTCCATGACGTCGGCCGCATTCTCGCGCAGCATCCGCGCGACTTCCGTGCGCAAGCCGCCTTCCCAGGCGGCGACGGCGCTCGCGACAGGCATGCCGGCAGCGCCGGCCGGATGGGCGAGCGCGTTGCCGCCGTTGATCGGCGCGCCGCCGGCAACGCCCGCTTCACCCGTGCCGGCCACGCCACTGCCGCTGCCCGCGAACTCGCTTGCACCGGACTGCGCGGGCCCCAGATCGGGCGGCAAGTCCTTGATCTCGACGGTCTGCGCCGGCGCCATTACCGTGAGCCAGTTGGCGAGATTCTCCAGTTGACGCACGTTGCCCGGAAACGGCAGCGAGGCCAGATAAGCGAGCGCATCTTCAGACACGCGCTTGGGCTCCACGCCCAGATCGCGCGCGCTCTTTTGCAGGAAATGCCGCGTGAGCAGCGGAATGTCTTCGCTGCGCTCGCGCAATGCGGGCAGACGCAAGCGGATCACATTGAGGCGGTGATACAAATCCTCGCGAAACAGGCCCTGCCGCACGCGCGATTCGAGATTCTGGTGCGTCGCCGCGATCACGCGCACGTTGGCGCGCAACGGATTGTGGCCACCGACGCGGTAGAACTGCCCGTCCGAGAGCACGCGCAACAGGCGCGTCTGCAAATCGAACGGCATGTCGCCGATTTCATCGAGAAACAGCGTACCGTTTTCGGCCTGCTCGAAGCGCCCCTGGCGCATCGCCTGTGCGCCGGTAAACGCACCGCGCTCGTGACCGAACAGTTCGGACTCCAGCAGATCCTTCGGGATCGCCGCGGTATTCAACGCGATGAACGGACCGTTCGCGCGTGGGCTATGTCGGTGCAACGCGCGCGCGACAAGTTCCTTCCCGGTGCCTGATTCGCCGGTAATGAGCACGGTAGCCGCGGAATGCGACAGCCGGCCGATCGCACGAAACATGTCCTGCATCGCCGGCGCCTGGCCGAGCATTTCTGGTGCATCGGCGACGCGGTCGTCCCAGGTCTGCTCGCCGCGCATACTTTCGTCCACCGCGCGGCGGATCAGCTCGACCGCCTTGTCGACGTCGAACGGTTTGGCGAGGTATTCAAACGCACCGCCCTGGAATGCGGCGACCGCGCTGTCCAGGTCCGAGAACGCAGTCATGATGATGACGGGCAAACCCGGCACCTTGTCACGCACGGTTTGCAGCAGTTCAAGGCCGGAGCCGCCAGGCATCCTGATGTCGGACACCAGCACCTGGGGGCTTTCGTGATCGAGCGCCGTGGAAGCCTCGCGCACGTTCGCGAAGCTGCGGGTCGCGAAGTTTTCGCGGGCGAGCGCTTTTTCGAGCACCCAGCGAATCGATTGATCGTCGTCTACTATCCAGATCGGCTTCATATAGGTCGTTCAGAAGTCTTGAAGGAGCCCCCAAACCTGTCGTTTTGCGCCAGGCCCCGAGGGGGTGAGAAAACTTGGGGCGGCCCGGCGTTTTCTCACTGGGTCTGTGGTGTTAGCAGTCGAGCGGCAGCAGAATCTGAAACTCGGTATGACCCGGCCGGCTTTCCACTTCGATCAGTCCGTCGTGTTGTTGCACGAAGGTCTGCGCGAGCGTCAAGCCGAGACCGCTGCCATCCTCGCGCCCCGAAACGAGCGGGTAGAAAATGCGGTCACGGATTTCCTCGGGAATGCCTGGGCCGTTGTCAGTGATATGCAAGTCCAGTGCCAGCTTACATAAGCGTTTCGACACAGTGATCTTGCGTGCAATGCGCGTGCGCAATTCGATGCGCGCGTCGCCTTGCGAGATGCGTTCACGCAATGCTTCCGCCGCGTTGCGCACGATATTCAGCAGCGCCTGGATCAGTTGCTCCTTGTCGCCGCGCAGGTCCGGCACGCTCACGTCGTAATCGCGTTCGATCGTGAGACCGCGCGGAAACTCCGCGAGAATCACCTGGCGCACGCGCTCACATACCTCGTGAATATTCACGTCGCCGACGATATGCGGATGACGGTGCGGCTCCAGCAGGCGATCGACCAGCGTTTGCAGCCGGTCCGATTCCTTGATGATCACCTGCGTGTACTCGCGCAACTCGTCGCGCTCACGCTCGCCGAGTTCGAACTCGAGCAGTTGCGCCGCGCCGCGAATCCCGCCGAGCGGATTCTTGATCTCGTGCGCGAGATTCCGGATCAATTGTTTGTTGACCGCCGTGAGGTCATTGATGCGCTCCTCACGATCGGAGCGTAAATGCCGCTCGTTTTCGAACAGTTCGAGCAGCACGTAGTCTTGCGCGCTTTCCAGAAAACCGACGATCGCATGCACATGCAGCGGCTCGTGGCCAGGGCGCTCGAGTATGGCGTCCAGATGGGTCGCGTGAAAACGGTTGGCAGCGATCGCGGAGATGGTCTCGACCAGTTCGCTGGCATTCGAGAAGATGTCCTGCCACGCCATCTGCGTCAGTTGCCTGCGCGACAACTCGAGCATCGACTCCGCCGATGGGTTCGCAAACACCACCCGCAGCGTGCGCTTTTCGAGCACCAGCACAACCGTGGGCAATGCCTCGAAGCCCGGCAGCAAGCCGGAACTCACTAGCTGAGCATCCTCAGAGAGCGTCTGCTCGTGCCCTTTCCTTGCCTTCATCAGATTCTTCAGAACCATCTTGCAGTCTGGCCGATAGGAGATGGTGATAAATCAGGTGTACCGCTTATTGCCTGCTTCCATTGCTTTCACGCCGCGCACGTCGAAAGTAGACGGATTCGGGTCCAACAAAAAAGGGACGGCGCCGCCGTCCCTTCGTGACCGATCGCGAGCGTCGGGCAAAACGCCTCGCCGTTTGAAGGGCGAAGCGCCATTGCCGCTTACAGCGAGTAGTACATTTCGAATTCGATCGGGTGCACCGACTGACGATAGCGTTGCAGCTCGCCCGTCTTCAGTTCGATGTACGCGTCGAGCATCGAATCCGTGAACACGCCACCGCGCGTCAGGAACTCACGATCTGCGTCGAGTGCGTCGAGCGCCTGATCGAGGCCGGCACACACGGTCGGGATCTTTGCATCCTCTTCCGGCGGCAGGTCGTACAGGTTCTTGTCGGCCGCTTCGCCCGGGTGAATCTTGTTCTGCACGCCGTCCAGACCCGCCATCATCAGCGCGGAGAAGCACAGATACGGATTCGCCATCGGATCCGGGAAACGCGTTTCGATACGGCGGCCCTTCGGATTCGACACGTGCGGAATGCGGATCGAAGCCGAACGGTTACGTGCCGAGTAAGCCAGCTTGACCGGTGCTTCGAAGTGCGGCACGAGACGCTTGTACGAGTTCGTCGACGGGTTCGTGATCGCGTTCAGCGCGCGAGCATGCTTGATGATGCCGCCGATGTAGAACAGCGCGAATTCCGACAGACCTGCGTAACCATTGCCCGCGAACAGGTTCTGGCCGTCTTTCCAGATCGACTGGTGAACGTGCATGCCCGAACCGTTATCGCCAACCACCGGCTTCGGCATGAACGTAGCCGTCTTGCCGTACGTGTGCGCGACGTTGTGGATGATGTACTTCATTTGCTGCAGCCAGTCGGCGCGTTGCACCAGCGTCGAGAACTTCGTGCCGATTTCATTCTGGCCCTGACCCGCCACTTCGTGGTGGTGCACTTCGACCGGGATGCCGATCTGTTCGAGCAGCAGGCACATTTCCGAACGGATGTCCTGGAACGTGTCGACCGGAGCGACCGGGAAGTAGCCGCCCTTCGTGCCCGGACGGTGGCCGGTGTTGCCGCCTTCGAATTCCTTGGCCGACGACCAGGGTGCTTCTTCCGAACCGATCTTGATGAAGCAGCCCGACTGATCCGTATTCCACTGGACCGAGTCGAAAATGAAGAATTCCGGCTCCGGACCGAAGAAGGCCGTGTCGCCGAGGCCGGTGCTCTTCAGATACGCCTCAGCGCGCTTTGCCAGCGAACGCGGGTCGCGTTCGTAGCCCTTGCCGTCAGCCGGTTCGACGACGTCGCAGGTCAACACGAGGGTCGACTCTTCATAGAACGGGTCGATGAAGGCGGTGTTCGCGTCCGGGACCAGCAACATGTCCGAGGCTTCGATACCCTTCCAGCCGGCAATCGACGAACCGTCAAACGCATGGCCGCTTTCGAACTTGTCTTCATCGAATGCCGACACCGGCACCGAAACGTGTTGCTCTTTGCCGCGCGTGTCGGTGAAACGGAAGTCGACAAACTTGACGTCTTCGTCTTTGACGAGTTGAACGACGTCGGCCACGGATTTACTCATAACCTATCTCCTGATTAACGAATTCGGCGGATTCAGCCGCCGCCCAATCTAGCTGACCCATCCCGGCGCGTCCACCCCTGGATCGTTGAGGATGAACATAAAAGCCTGCTGGCATAAATCGATCGGCACCAATAAAGCAGCTTCTGTGCCATGTATGCGCCAACCCGGCGCAAAACCGCACGGCGCGCGCGTTTGCAGGGAATGGACGCACCGAACAACATGCAATCGTGAAATCTTTACGCCATGCAACGCACCGAACCAGTGCATCAGACAAATAAGCGACGAGCGGCATCTCCATTTTGGTGCATTTCCTGAAGTATGCACCACAACGGGGTGTTTGCTCATTGGCCGAGGCCGGGCCGGATGCGGGATCCGAACCGCATGCGCGCCACACGCCGCGCGCTAGAATGATCATTTGGTCCGAAGGAGGTTGCGCTCATGAGCACGCTCGAACAGTTGTACGCCCAGGCGGAAAAACGCCGCGCCGAGAACCAGTTGCCCTATGCGGGCGCGGTGTCGCCGGCCGAGGCGTTCGAAC
Source organism: Paraburkholderia fungorum (assembly GCF_902833645.1). GTDB lineage: Bacteria > Pseudomonadota > Gammaproteobacteria > Burkholderiales > Burkholderiaceae > Paraburkholderia > Paraburkholderia fungorum. Next base: position 60,635 of record NZ_CADFGE010000017.1, on the reverse strand, counting down.
TGCTGCAACTCGATCCGCGCACGCGTCTCGTCGACGTGCGCACCCGTGCCGAACTCGATTGGGTCGGCCGGCCGGTTATCGGCGACGGGCAATACGCGCATGTTGAATGGACACGCTATCCGGGCGCCGTGCCGAACCAGGAATTCCTTCAGCAACTCAGCCAGGTGGCGTCGCCCGACACGCCCGTGCTGTTTTTGTGCCGCAGCGCCGCGCGCTCCAAGCTCGCCGCCATTGCCGCCACCCAGGCGGGCTATGCCAAGGCGTACGACCTGCTGGAAGGCTTCGAAGGCGACAAGGACGGCCAGGGGCATCGGAAGACGGTATCGGGCTGGTGTTTTCGCGGCTTGCCCTGGATCGGCGCCTGATCGTACGGGCGACCGGCGGGACAATTAGACGCATCGTCGGCGCTGCATATGACAGGCCGATGATGCATGGAGTCTTATCAGCTCAGCCCGATGAGGAATGGGCGCGAGCGCGCCCGGACTACGTTCGCTGTATACGGCGGCGAATCGGCTGCCGATTAGCCCTGCGCCTTACTCGCAGCCGCCTCGGGCTCGACAATATCGCCGCCCAGCAGGTGCACACCCTCGCGCAGCTTGACGAAGGCCGCCGCCACCGCTTCTGGCTCGCCCTTCACGCCCAGATCGATGTGATGCCGCGCATACACGCCGCCGCGCTCCGCATCGCCGACGCTCGGCAGGCTGAACACTCGCACGCCCGGAAAGTCTCGCTCGATCTTTTCCATCAACGGCGTGAGGCGCGACTCCGGCAGTTCGAACACCAGCAGCGACTTTTCCGCGTGCGGCATGGTGTGATGCAGATGTGCATACTGGGTATCCAGCACCCACTCGATCATCGGCCACGCCATCACCGGGAAACCCGGCACGAAGTAATGCTCCTTGATCGAGAAGCCCGGAATCTTGTTGTAGCCGTTCGGAATGATCGACGCGCCCTGAGGAAACGTGCCCATATTCAGACGATGCCGGTTCTCCGGCGTGTCCAGATCCAGCGGTGTAGCCGAGTTCGCCGGATGCATGTCGCGGATGCGCTCCTGAATCAGCTTCGCGGCTTCCGGATGCAGGGTGAGCGGCACGCCTAACGCCGCTGCCGCGCATTGACGCGTGTGGTCGTCCGGGGTGGCGCCGATGCCGCCCGTCGAGAACACGATATCGCCCGATGCAAACGTGCGCCGCAGCGTCGCGGTGATGCGCGCCGGATCGTCGCCGATGTACTCCGCCCAGCCGAGCGACAGCCCGCGCGCGCCCAGCAATTCGATGACCTTCGGCAAATGCTTGTCGATACGCCTGCCCGACAGGATTTCATCGCCGATGATGATGACGCCAAATGCCATTGCCGCCTCTTTCATTTAATCAGTAAGGAACCGGCGCGTGCCGTGCGCCGTGCTCTTCCGCGCGCATGCGTTGAAGCGCGCGCAGACAGTAATGACTGAACCACAATGCCGAAAACACGAGGATGAACGCGTAGATCCAGATCGTCACCGCAGTGATCACCGGGAACAGCACGATCAACCACACCGACGAAGCCCATAGCAGCGTCGGCAGCGAACCCAGCAGTCCACTGGCGATGCCGATCAGCAGCAGCGGCAGCCGAAAGCGCCGTACCAGTGCACGCCGTTCGTCGCGCGTCGCATGCAGCGCGAGCGCGTCGTAGCTCATCACGCGATACGTCAGCCAGCCCCACAGCAGCGGCGGAATCAGCGCGAAAAACGGTGGCACCAGCCAGAGCGGCAGCGTGACGATCAACAGCACCAGACACACCAGCGTGGTCCACACCGCCTGACCGAGGCTACCGTACCACGTTCCGCCGCGACGCATTTCAAGGCTCGCGAATTGCCGCGCCGACAGAAAGCGGACCACCGCTGGCATCGACAGCGTAGCAATCAGCAGCAACACGCTGACAACGATCAACGGAATCGCCACCGCGATCACAATGAAAGGCGCAACGGCCGCGTGCAACGCCGAAAAGCCGAGCCAATCGAACAGCCGATACAGCGTGGCCGTGAACGACCAGGTGTCGAGCCACGAACGGGTCGCGCCGATCAGCGACTGCCAGGAAAACCACAGAATCACGCCCCACCCGACCGTTGCCGCGAGAAACGGCATGAAGGTCAGCCAGAGCATGCGCGGGTGGAGCGCGTTGGTGAGCGCGCGTCCGAACGAGCGCAACAAATCATTCATGCGAGCCAGTGCCGGTGAACGAAACCATGGAACAAAGAAAATAGCGACGAACCGGGATACGGACCAGGACGCGGACCGAAGTACGGACCAGAAACAGGTCCGGCAACTGGCCCAGCAAGAAGCCCGAAAGCGAACCACGGAACGCACGCGCGAACGTGCACAGGATAAACCACGCGGCGCGCCGCCGGGGAAACCGGCCGCGAGAAGAAGCGAGAAGAAGCGGGAGGAAGCTGGAGGAAGCCGGAGAACCCGCCGCCGAGCGGGCGAAAGAATGTTCAGACTGCGGCCGCGTCGTTGCCTTTGGCACGCCGTTTCGCTGAAAGCCGCCCGGCGATGCGCACAAAAGCAAGCCAGTGTTGCGCCCAGAAGCCGTTGCCATAACGGCGCCCTTCGAGTTGATCGCGAATGCCGGTCGGCTCCATTTCACGGCTCCACGACACGCTGCGGAACATCATGTCCCACCACGGGAACAGCACGCCAAAGTTGCAGCCATACCTGAGCCCTTCATGACCATAGCCGATCGCGTGATGCCGGCGATGGAAGGTCGGACTGACCAGCAGACGCTCGCCAAGCCAGCCGAAGTACAGACGGACGTTCGCGTGCTGCACGCTCTGCGCGAGGTTGGTGATCGCCACCAGCACGACAAATTGCGACGGCGGCACGCCGATCACCAGCGCGATCGTCGCGAAAAACGACGCCTGCAACAGGTCGTCGAGCAAATGGTTACGGTCGTCGGACCACAGCGACATCTGCTGCTGGCTGTGATGCACCGCGTGCAGTTCCCACCACACACCGATCCGATGTTGCCAGCGGTGATACCAGTAACCGGCGAAATCGAGCACCAGCAGGTACATCACGAAGGTGACGAGCGGCTGCGTGGTGACGCCTGGCCACAGATTGTCGAAATTGACGTTTGCGATGTCGTGCAGCCGCAGCCAGGCCTGTACGTTGTCGAAGAGCGGTTGCAGCGCAAAGAAGAAGAACAGGTTGAGAATGCCGAGCTTGGCGATCCAGGTGTAGATCACGTCGACTCGCACCGCCTTGCGGCTCTCCCACTGCTCGACCGGGCGCAGCGCCTCGAGCGGGCGCAGCACCGCGTACATCGCCAGTACTTCGAGTACGCCGACGATCACCCAATACAGGCTGTCGAAAGTGTCCTCGTCGTAATCCATCAGATCGAAACGGAACAGCAGCGGCTGCACCACGTCGACGTACAGCAGCGTCTGCAAGGCCGAGACGAAACTGTCGAGAGACGAAAAAATCGATTGGAACATGGTGCTGGCCTGGTTACTTCATTCGTGGCGGCTTTCCGCGTTACGCGCCGTTCGGCGCCGTAACCGGCGCGCGATTGAAGAAATAGATACCGTGCGGCGAACGGCCGACGGCAATCGTCTGGATCAGCTTACGCGTAGTCAGGTCGATGATGCCGATGTGCTTCGCGAAACGGAATGTCACCCACAGGTAGCGTTTGTCGGCGGAAAGCTCCATGTCGTCCGGGCCCGGCATCAGACCGGTGATGTCGCCGACGTTGGTGAGCGTGTCTTCGTCGATGATGCTGATCGTGCTCGCGACGCGGTTCGACACCGCCACGTGCCTGCCGTCGGCGAGCGAACGGAAGTTATGCGCGCCCTTGCCGGTCTGGATCGTCTTGACGACCTTCTGGTTACGCCAGTCGACCACCGCGACGTAATCGGCGCCGGTCATGCCGACCAGCAGGTACTTCTCGCCCGGCGTCATCCACAGGCCGGCCGGCACCTTGCCGACCTTCATTTTCCACTTGACGGTTTGCGTGGCCAGATCGATCGCGGCCAGTTCGCCCGATACCTGCAGCGTGACGAATACCGTTTTACTGTCATTCGTGAACGCCATGTGGCTCGGCATGACCGCGAGCGGCAGCCGCGACGCCAGCGTCATCTGGTTTGTCGCGTTGTCGTAGTGGTAAATGTCGAGGCGATCGAGACGCAGCCCGGTGGTCACGAGCCACTTGCGGTCGGGCGAAAAACCGATCTGATACGGATCCTCGATGTTCTCGACCCAGCGCTGCACCTTGCCCGATTTCGGATCGACGAACATCAGATTGTTCGACACCGAATTCGCGACGATCAGCGACGAATTGTCCGGCGTGGCCATCAGGTGATGCGGTTCCTTGCCCGTCGGCACGGTGCCGACGACCTGACGGGTTGTCTCGTCGATCAGGCTCAGCGTGGCTTCGCCGGAATTGAGCACGATCACGTTGTTGGCGTGGGCCGCCGGAGAAAAAAAGCCTGCGGCGGCAACCACGGCCGCACCCGCGGCGAACGTGGCAGTCAAGCCGGGAAGAAAAAATTTACGCATGAAAACTCACTTCGGAGAACAGCCGACATTGTAGAACGATTGCCGTGACCAGCGGTTGATGTGGATGCGGGTGGATGCGGCTAACGGATGAGAAAGAAACACCAGACTTGAACACGGGTTCGTCCATCGACTAACGACCCATGCCTTGACGCACTTCCGGCATTTTCAGATTTAACAGACGCGGATTATTTTTTCTTAATTAACCACCGCCCGCATCAAGACAAAAAAAGACCATTCCTTAATTAACTCAATTGACGATAAATTCATCAGAATTAAATCCACAATAATTACGGACTTTTGATTCAATTAGGAATTGGCTTATTCCGCCGTTTCCCGCCCGCACCGGACAATTCCGCCGTTCATCGCCTAACACTCAATCTCCACGAACATCAAGACATGAGGCCGGCGACTCGACGCGCAGCCACTTTTTAAAGCACGAAAATGAATAACAGAGATATGTTATTCGCAGTGCTTTATTGCGCGTAATAAACAAGGGCGATGATGCCTTTCGAATCGCCCTCATTTCACGCGATGTTCACGTTCGTCATTCCGAGGAGCGATTTAAGAATATGAATAAGGCTTACCAATCAGGCAGGTGGTGTGAAACGTCAGGAACGAGAGTCGCCGTCGCCGCGGCCGTGCTATGGGCAAGTGTGCCCACCGCCCACGCCGCGGGCAACGCCGCCACACTATATTTCGACGCCAGCGGCTCCGGCCCCTCGCAATTCGAAGCCTATGCGGCGCCGAACATGTCGGCGCTCGCAGCCGGCATGAAGGCTTACGCCAGCGGCCCGAACTCGGTCGCGTTGGGGGTGCTGGCAAGCGCCACGGGCCTGAGCGCGGTCGCGCTCGGCCACGAGGCGCTTGCGCAGCTGTCTGGCGCCTTCGCCGGCGGCATGCGCGCGTCAGCCATTGCGGTCAACAGCACGGCCCTCGGCGCGCTGGCTTCGGCAACTGACACCGGTGCGACCTCGCTGGGCGCGCAAGCCAACGCCTCGGCCCAGGCAGCCACCGCAATCGGCTTCGGCGCCGTAGCCAACGCGCGCGGCGCGACGGCGTTCGGCAGCAGCGCCAGCGCCGCCGGCAGGTCCGCGGTCGCGCTCGGGGACAGCGCCCGGGCCAGCGCGGCCACCAGCGCCGCGCTCGGCGCAAACGCATGGGCCCTGCACGACAACAGTGTCGCGCTCGGCGCCGGCTCCGTCACCCTGTTCGGCGCGCAAACCGGTTACCACGCGTTCGGCCTCGCGGCTACGCAAGATTCGAACGGCGAAGTGAACATCGGCAATCGCACCCTGAGCGGCCTCGCCGCCGGCTCGGCCGATCAGGACGCCGTCAACGTCGGCCAGCTGAAGGCGCTCGCCGATGCCGGCAAGCCGCACTACTTCAAGGCCGACGGCGCGGACAACGGCACCGACGACGCATCCGCTCTCGCCGGCACGAATGCGCTTGCAGCCGGCAGACTCGCGTCCGCCACGGCGACGGAAGCGGTCGCGATAGGCGCGGGCGCGACCGCGAGCATGGGCGGCGCCGTCGCGCTCGGCAGCAACGCCGGCGCCACGGGCGTCGCCGCCATCGCAATCGGTAACGCCGCCCGCGCCACCGGAACAGACAGCCTCGCGCTGGGCGACAACGCGTGGGCCATCCACGGCAACAGTGTGGCGCTCGGCGCCAGTTCCGTGACCCGATTCGGCGCGCAGACGGGCTATACCGCATATGGCCTGGCGGTTCCGCAGAATTCGATGGGGGAAGTCAACGTCGGCAACCGCACGATCAGCAGTCTCGCCCCGGGCCGCGACGATCGCGACGCGGTCAATGTCGCGCAGCTCAAAGCGGTCGCAGCCCAGGCGGATGCGGCTGCCGTCAAGGTCGACGGCGCCCTCATGTACGACACCAACGCCGACGGCACGGTGAATCGGAACAGCGTCACGCTGGGTGGCGATGCCGCAAGCGGCGCCACCGTGCTCCATAACGTCGCGAACGGCGTGGACGCTACCGACGCCGTCAATCTCGGCCAACTGAATGCGGCCATCAGCGGCGCCGTCAGCAACATCGCCGTCAATACGGCCGATCCGTTCTTCGGCGCGCAAGGCGATAGCACTACGGAAGGCGCGCTGGCCAGCGGCACGCATAGCGTCGCTGCGGGCGCGAATGCGCAAGCCACGGGTGCCAACGCGGTAGCGGCGGGCGCGAGCGCGCAAGCGACGGGCACCAACGCGGTGGCAATGGGCGCGAACTCCGTTGCGAGCGGCAATAACGCCACCGCGCTCGGCGCCTCGGCGAACGCCGGCGCCGACAACTCGGTCGCGTTGGGTCAAGGCTCGGTCGCGGAGCGGGCGAATACGGTATCGGTCGGCGCGGCGGGACAGGAGCGGCAGATCACCAACGTCGCGGCCGGCGTGCAAGGCACGGATGCGGTCAACGTCAATCAGCTGCAACAAAGTGTGAGCGGCGCCGTCGGTCAGGCCAACCGCTATACCGACGACCAGATCCGCTCGGCCCGCCGCGATGCGTACGGCGGCACGGCCGCGGCACTGGCCGTCGCGGGCCTGCCGCAGGCGGTGCTGCCGGGGCGCGGCATGATTGCAATGGCCGGTGGCACCTATGGGGGCCAATCGGCAGTGGCAATCGGTGTGTCGCAACTGTCTGAAACGGGCAAGTGGGTCTACAAGGTGCAAGGCACGTCCGACTCGCGCGGCCAATTCGGCGCGTCGCTCGGCGCCGGCATGCATTGGTAAGCCGCACACGCAGGAAGCAGGACCGGCTCGATCCGAACCGGTCACGGTGATGCCTTTAGCGTTGTCGTTATGTAGCGAGCTGGCGCGGGTCCCGAAGGGCCCGCGCCTTTACGCGCGATGTCATTCTCACAAGGAGTGGTATTGCGCGCTTTTTTGCGCACGATACCGCGCGCGCCCCGCCGCCAGCGATGGCGCACATGCATGCCGCCAGGCGCCCTCAGCGCTGCATCGATTCCCACACCTTATAGAGACGCTTCACCGATACCGGCATTGGCGTGCGCAACTCCTGAGCGAACAGCGAAATCCGCAATTCCTCGAGCAGCCAGCGAAACTCCGACAAGCGCGTATCCAGCACCCCACCGCGTTGCGCAAGCGCACGCTGGTAGTTCTGCAAGAGCGGCTGGAATTCGGCGAACTGCCTTGCATCGCGCGCGGAGTCCGCCTTCAGCTTGTCGATGCGCAGCGCAATGCCCTTCAGATAGCGCGGGAAATGCGCCAGTTGCGGATACGGCGTATCGACGACAAAGCGCTTGCCGATCAGCCCGTCGAGCTGATTCTGCATGTCCGAATGCGCGGCGGTGAAGGACCTGGCCTGCACCAGCTTCTTTGTCACGGTCGCATATTCGCTCAGGATCTGCCCCACCAGCCGCGCAATCTCCTGCGCCAGCAAAGTCAACCGGCTGCGGCCCTCGTCGCGGCGCGTGTGGAAGCTGACGTCGTCGTCGGGCAGCGGGTCCTGCAGACACGCGCGATCGAGCGCGGTGTCGATCAGTTGATCGCGCAGTTCTTCCTGGGTGCCGCGCGGCATGAACTGCATCGCCATTTCGCGCAGCCCCGGGAGGTTCCTTTCCAGGTATTTGATCGGCTCTTTCAACTGCAGCGCAAACAATCGACGCAGCCCGGCGCGATGGATACGCGCGGCTTCATCGGGTGAATCGAACACTTCGACATCGCAGTGCGTGCCACGATCGACGAGTGCCGGATAGCCGAACAACGTCTGGCCACCGCGGCGAATTTCCAGCAACTCGGGGAGTTTGCCGAAATTCCACGTCGTCAGCTTTTCGTACAGCGCGGTGCCTTGCGTGCCGTCTTGCGACGCGGTTTGCGGACCAGGTACGGCAGCGCTCTTACCGCGCGATCCCGCGCGATCCGCACCACCCGAACCGCCGGCTTGCACAGCAGCGGCCACCCCGCCACCGCCGCCCGCATCCGCCAACGCTATCCCGGCCGCCCCCGACGCGATCTTCTGGAAATGCTGCTGCGCCTGGCCGCCGAGTTCGGCGCGCAGTTGCGACAGGTTGCGGCCCATCGCGAGCTGGCGGCCATGCTCGTCGATCACCTTGAAGTTCATGAACAGATGCGGTGTCAGGGTCTCGAGCTTGAAATCCGATTGCTTCATCGCGACCTGGGTCTGCTCGCGAATATCCGCAATCAGAGACTCGAGCAAACCGCCCGCGCCGAAGCGCGGGCCGCTGTGCCGCTCGACGAAACCCGCCGCGAACTCGGGCAGAGGCACGCAATGACGCCGCAGCTTCTGCGGCAGCGATTTCAGCAGCAGTTGCGTCTTCTCTTTCAGCATACCGGGCACAAGCCATTCGCAGCGTCGCGCGTCGACCTGATTCAACGCATAGAGCGGCACCGCGAGCGTCACGCCGTCGCGCGGCGAACCGGGTTCGAAGTGATAGCTGAGCGTCATCTCGACGCCCGCCATCGTCATCCGCTTCGGGAACAGATCGGTCGTCACCCCGGCGGCTTCGTGCCGCATCAGATCGTCGCGCGACAGATACAACAGCCGCAGCTTGTCTTCCTGCTGGCCGCTCTTTTTCAGCTCGTCGCGATACCAGCGCTCGAACGATGCCCCGGTGTATATGCCTTGCGGAATCGCCTGATCGTAGAAGCCGAAGATCAGCTCGTCGTCGACCAGCACGTCCTGACGGCGCGACTTGTGTTCCAGTTGCTCGATGTCGGCGAGCAACTTGCGGTTATGCGCGAAAAACGCCAGCTTCGTATCGAATTCGCCTTCCACCAGCGCGCCGCGAATGAACAGCTCGCGTGCCCGCGACGGGTCCTGCTTGCCGAAGCTCACGCGCCGCCGGTGATAGATCGGCAGGCCGTACAGCGTCGCGCGCTCGAACGCCGACACCTGCGCCGCGCGCTTCTCCCAATGTGGCTCCGAGAGCGATTTTTTCAGCAGATGCGAGCCGATCTTCTCGATCCACTCCGGCTCGATCTTCGCGATACAGCGTGCGTACAGCCGGCTCGTTTCGACCAGTTCCGCGGCCATCACCCACTTGCCCGCCTTCTTCACCAGCGCGGACCCGGGCCACAGATAGAACTTGATGCCGCGCGCACCGAGGTAATACGGTTCGTCCTCGGCTTTCAGGCCGATGTTGCCGAGCAGGCCGGTCAACAGCGCCAGATGAATCTGCTCGAAGGTCGCTTCGGCTTCGTTCAGACGCCAGCCGTGTTCGCGCACCACCGTCAGCAGTTGCGAATGCACATCGCGCCATTCGCGCAGCCGCAGTTGCGACAGGAAGTTCTTGCGGCACTCGTCGTGCAACTGCTTGTTCGACTTCTTGTGCGCGATCGCCTCTTCGAACCAGTTCCAGATTTTCAGCCACTGGAGGAATTCGGAGCGCTCGTCGGCGAAACGGCGATGTGCCTGATCAGCCTGCTCCTGCGCTTCGATCGGCCGGTCGCGCGGGTCCTGCACCGACAACGCGCTAGCAATGATGAGCACTTCCTTGAGCGCCTGCTGGTCGCGCGCGGCGAGAATCATCCGGCCGATACGCGGATCGAGCGGCAAGCGCGCGAGCTCTCGCCCAAGCGGCGTGAGCTGGTTGTCGTCGTCAACCGCGCCGAGTTCGTTGAGCAGCTGGTAACCATCGGCGATCGCGCGGCCCGGCGGCGGCTCGATGAACGGAAACGTTTCGATCGCCGTCAGGTGCAGCGACTTCATCCGCAAAATCACCGACGCCAGCGACGAGCGCAAGATTTCCGGATCGGTGAAGCGCACTCGGCCCTGAAAGTCACTTTCCTCATACAGACGAATGCAGACGCCGTCGGCCACCCGGCCGCAACGCCCTGCCCGCTGATTCGCGGCCGCTTGCGAAATCGACTCGACCTGCAATTGTTCAACCTTGTTGCGGTACGAGTAGCGCTTCACGCGCGCCAGACCCGTGTCGACCACGTAGCGAATCCCGGGCACCGTCAGCGAGGTTTCGGCGACGTTGGTGGCCAGCACGATACGGCGCGCGTTCGACGTGCGGAATACACGTTCCTGTTCCGCGGCCGAGAGGCGCGCGAAGAGCGGCAGAATTTCCGTGTGCGGCGGATGATGCTTGCGCAGCGCTTCAGCGGCATCGCGAATTTCGCGCTCGCCCGGCAGGAACACCAGCACATCGCCGGGACCTTCGCGGCACAGTTCGTCGACGGCGTCGACGATCGCTTCCATCAGATCGCGGTCTGTCTCGCGCTGGGTTTTCGGCCGCTCGCGCGCCTCGCGCGACGCTGTCGAGGACGAGGTCCCTTGTGCCGCCTTCACCGCCGGACTGTCTTCCACGACTGGCCGGTAACGCACTTCGACCGGATAGAGCCGGCCGCTGACTTCGATGACCGGCGCGGGTTTCTCGTCGCTGCCGAAATGGCGCGCGAAACGGTCGGCGTCGATCGTCGCCGAGGTCACGATCAGCTTCAGATCGGGACGCTTGACGAGAATTTCCTTCAGATAGCCGAGCAGAAAATCGATGTTCAGGCTGCGCTCGTGCGCCTCGTCGATGATCAGCGTGTCGTACGCCTTGAGCAGCGGATCGGTCTGCGTTTCGGCGAGCAGAATGCCGTCGGTCATCAGTTTGACCGACGCGCCGGGCGACAGGTTATCGGTGAAACGCACCTTGTAGCCGACCACTTCGCCGAACGGCGTGCCGAGTTCTTCCGCGATCCGCCGGCCCGTTGCCGATGCCGCGATCCGGCGCGGCTGCGTATGGCCGATCAGACCGGTGCCGCCCGCGCCGAGACCGCGCCCGAGTTCGAGGCAGATTTTCGGCAACTGGGTCGTCTTGCCCGAACCGGTCTCACCGCAGACGATCACGACCTGATTCTGTGCGATCGCGCGTGCAATCTCTTCGCGGCGGCCGGAGACCGGCAGCGCTTCGGGGAACGTGATCGGTGGAATCGGATTCGGCTCGACGACGCGCTGCGGGCGTGGCGGGCGCGCTTCACGGCGTGCATTGCGCCCGGCATCGTCCGTTTGCGGCGCTTTTTGCGCGGCCACGGCGGCCTCGCGACGGCCGCCCTGAGGGGGATTTTTGCTGGGCGCGGGCGCCTGCGCGTCATCCGCGCCACGACGCGGCTCGCGCGCCGTTTTCGGCGCGTTGCGGTTCGCGTCCTGCGCATGGCGGCGCTGCGTGTCGCCGGCGTTCTTCGGATCGGCGGCCGGCGCTGAATTCTCGTTCGCCGTAGCGGGACTTTTGGGTACATTCGACATGGGGGCGCATTATAATCCCCGGCATGAATTCCCAAACCGACCTCGTCCCCGCGCCCGCGAGCGTTCCGGCCCCCGCCGGAGCAACGGAAGATCTCGCCCAGCATGCGCAATTCGTCGACTGGATGCGCTCAGTCGCCCCTTACATCCATGCGTTCCGTAACAAGACATTTGTCGTCGGTTTCGGCGGCGAAGTGGTGCACCAGGGGCTCCTGAATGCGCTCGTGTCCGATATCGCGCTGCTGCAGGCCATGGGCATCCAGATCGTGCTGGTGCACGGCTCGCGGCCGCAGGTCGAAGAGCAGATGAGCCTGCACGGCGTGGAGTCCGAGTTCTCGCACGGCATGCGCATTACCGACGCGCGCGCGCTCGAATCGGCGAAAGAAGCGGCCGGCGAAGTGCGTCTGGATATCGAGGCGGCGATCAGCCAGGGTCTGCCGAATACGCCGATGGCGCACGCGCACATCAGCGTGGTGTCCGGCAACTTCGTGACGGCGCGCCCGGTCGGCATTCTCGACGGGGTCGATTTCCAGCACACCGGCGTGGTGCGCAAGATCGACGCGGATTCGATCCGTCATTCGCTCGCGAGCCGCAAACTGGTGCTGCTCTCGCCGCTCGGCTTCTCGCCCACCGGCGAAGCCTTCAATCTGTCGATGGAAGACGTCGCCTCGGCCGCCGCGATCGCGCTGCGCGCCGACAAGATCGTGTTCCTGACCGAAACGCCAGGCCTGATGGAGGCCGGCGAAGACGGCCCCGAACTGGTGCGCGAGCTGTCGCTGGACGACGCCTACAAGCTGCATGAAAGCGGCGAAGTCACCGGCGACGCGGGCTTCTACCTGAAACATTCGATCCGCGCCTGCCGCGGCGGCGTGGCGCGGGCGCATATCATCCCCTACGCGCTCGACGGCAGCCTGCTGCTCGAACTGTTCCTGCACGACGGCGTGGGCACGATGATCTCGTACGAGAACCTCGAAAGCCTGCGCGAAGCCACACCGGACGACGTCGGCGGCATTCTCTCGCTGATCGAACCGCTCGAATCCGACGGCACGCTGGTGCGGCGCGGGCGCCACCAGATCGAACGCGACATCGACCATTTCTCGGTGATCGAGCACGATGGCGTGCTGTTCGGCTGCGCGGCGCTGTACCCGTACCCGCAGGAGCGCATCGGCGAAATGGCCTGTCTCACGGTCGCGCCTGAAGCGCAAGGCACCGGCGACGGCGAGCGTCTGCTCAAACGCATCGAACAACGCGCACGGGCGCGTGGCTTGACGCGGATTTTCGTGCTCACCACACGTACCGAACACTGGTTCCTCAAGCGCGGCTTCGTCAAGGTCACGGTCGACGACCTGCCGGAAGACCGTCGCCGGCTCTATAACTGGCAGCGCAAGTCGCTCGTACTGATGAAACAGCTCTGAACGTCCCTATATAAAGCGGCTGGGCGCCGTAACTATTTTTTATGAGACCGGAGAGCAAGCGCTGAAGCACTCACTCCGGTCGACAAAGGAGAAACACAGCATGACTCGTATGGTTCAATGCGCGAAACTCGGCAAGGAAGCCGAAGGCCTCGATTTCCCGCCGCTGCCGGGAGAACTCGGCAAGCGGATCTACGAAAGCATTTCGAAGGAAGCGTGGCAAGCCTGGTTGAAGCAGCAAACCATGCTGATCAACGAAAACCGCCTGAACATGGCCGATCCGCGCGCACGCCAATATCTGATGAAGCAGACGGAAAAGTTCTTCTTCGGCGAAGGCGCGGATACGGCGCAGGGTTATGTGCCGCCGCCGGCTGAATAATTGCCTGCCCCCGGCATCCGGCCTCGCTCGCCGAACTGAAGCGGGTCAGACAAAAAATCCGCGCCAGGTGCGCGGATTTTTTTCGTCTGTTTTCCGTTCACCGGTCTTTCTTAGGGACGCCTCCGGCTTCACCAGTCAGTACATTTTCAGGCCGTTTTTAAGCCGCTTTTCCATACCTTCGCGATCCGCTGAATCCCCCACCCGGCAAGGGATTGAGCGCCTTTCCGGGGACGGCCCGCGCGCACCGGGTTTGCACGATCCTCCGTCATCGTGCTATCATGTGCCTCGTTCCAACAGCATTTCACCTTCATTCGCGTTCTTTTCAGAGTGATTTACGCGTGCCATTTTGCGGTGCGCTGCCCCCTGAATCGGACAGTTTTTATACAAGAAGGCTTGTCGGTCGTTTCCCCGCTTGAACTCTGCATAAGCGGCAAATAAAGCACCGGCCTTTTTCGTTTCAAGCCTTCCAGCGGCGCGTGGGCCAGCTTTCAGCCACCCCAGCGTCCTCATGCATCTGCCCCCCTTCCACGGCCACGCAGATGCAACAGTCAGCACAATCTAGACGAGTGTTTTTTCGCGATTCGTTCGCGAGGCACGGGCGTTTTATTTTCTTTTCCACGCCCTCTTCTATCGCCTGCCGGCGAGGGAGACGCCATCGCGCTGCTCGCGAAACTGCACTTCCCCCAGCACCCGTGGCGGAACGTTCATGTGCGTTTGCATGAGTTTCGTCGCAGTCATTGGAGTTTTCACCTTGACCGCTTCCAGCAACGGCTTCTGGCGACACCACAAAGAAGAACAACGCCTCTCCCTCGACGACATCACCGTCGTCGACAAATCCCTCCTCAAGCGCGCCGTCGCCGCCATGGCGCTCGGCAACGCGATGGAATGGTTCGATTTCGGCGTGTACAGCTACATCGCTGTCACGCTCGGCAAAGTATTCTTCCCGTCGTCGAATCCATCCGCCCAGTTGCTCGCTACCTTCGGCACGTTTGCCGCGGCGTTCCTGGTGCGGCCGCTCGGCGGCATGGTGTTCGGGCCGCTGGGCGACCGCATCGGCCGTCAGCGCGTGCTGGCGATGACCATGATCATGATGGCGGCCGGCACCCTCGCGATCGGCCTGATTCCGAGCTATGCGAGCATCGGTATTTTCGCGCCGGTGTTGCTGCTGGTCGCGCGTCTCGTGCAGGGCTTCTCGACGGGTGGTGAGTACGGCGGCGCCGCGACTTTCATCGCCGAGTTCTCGACGGACAAGCGCCGCGGCTTCATGGGCAGCTTCCTCGAATTCGGCACGCTGATCGGCTACGTGCTCGGCGCGGGTACCGTCACACTCCTGACGGCGACGCTGTCGAGCGAGGCCCTGCTTTCCTGGGGCTGGCGTGTGCCGTTCCTGATCGCGGGTCCGCTGGGTCTGATTGGTCTGTATATCCGGATGAAGCTCGAAGAAACGCCCGCGTTCAAGAAGCAGGCTGAGCAACGCGAAGCCGAAGACAAGGCGCTCCCGAAGCAGTCTTTCCGCGAATTGCTGATGCAGCAATGGAAGCCGCTTCTGCTGTGCGTCGGCCTCGTGCTGATCTTCAACGTCACCGATTACATGGCGCTCTCGTATCTGCCGAGCTATCTGTCGGCCACGCTGCACTTCAACGAAACGCACGGCCTGTTCCTCGTGCTGCTCGTGATGGTGCTGATGATGCCGATGACGCTCGCAGCCGGCCGCCTGTCCGACACGATCGGCCGCAAGCCGGTGATGCTGTTCGGTTGCGTGGGTCTGTTCGCGCTGTCGATTCCCGCGCTGCTGCTGATTCGCATGGGCACGATGCTGCCGGTGTTCAGCGGCCTGATGATTCTCGGCGTGCTGCTGTCGTGCTTTACCGGCGTGATGCCGTCGGCGCTGCCGGCGTTGTTCCCGACGAAGATCCGCTATGGCGCGCTCGCCATCGGCTTCAACATTTCGGTATCGCTGTTCGGCGGAACCACGCCGCTCGTGACGGCCTGGCTGGTCGACAGCACCGGCAATCTGATGATGCCCGCCTACTACCTGATGGCTGCTTCGGTGATCGGTATCGTCTCGGTGCTGGCGCTGCGTGAAACGGCTCGCAAGCCGCTGCTTGGCTCGGGTCCGTGCGTGGCCACGCGTGCGGAAGCGCATGCGGTGCTGCGCGGCGAGCGTGAGGCGCAGGAGATGGACGAACGCTACGCAGCCACGGCTACGGCACGCGCCTGATCCTGGGTTGTGCGGCAGCCGATAGCCGGTTGCCGAACCAGTCACGCATGTCCCCAAACGGGTCGGCAGATTTGCCGGCCCGTTTTGTTATGTCACCAGCAAATCGAATGTCGCGCTTGCGTGCGCGCCTTCGATAACGAGCATGCCGGCGGAAATCGGCAACTTGAAACGCCTCGGCCCGGCACTCCCCGGGTTGATGAACAGCACGCCGTCGCGCTCGCTGATCGCGGGCTTATGCGAGTGTCCCGTCACGACCACGCCGATGCCTTCACCGCGCGGATCGTCGCCTACCTCGGCGATATCGTGCACGACGAGGATCGTCACCTGTTGCACAGTCAGCTTGACGTGTGTCGGCAACGAGGCGACCGGCCCGGCGATGTCGTTATTGCCGCGCACGGCGGTAAGCGGCGCGATCCTCGCGAGTGCATCGAGCACCGCCTGATTGCAGATATCGCCCGCGTGGATGATCGCATCGCACCCGGCGAGATATTGCAGAGCCTCGGGACGCACGAGGTTGTGCGTGTCGGAGATCAGGCCGATTCGGGTGGCGGTGGCGCTGCGGGTACGCGAAGTCATGATGCGAGTTCGAGCGCCGGCCACATGATCAAGCTTCCATCATGTGTTCGATACGCCGGTCGGGCACCAGCCACCACGCCGCGGCCAGTGCGTAGAGCGCGGCCGAGAGCCACGGCTGCACGAATGCCAGCACCATGCCCGCCAGATAAATGACGACCGAAACCTTGCCCTTGAAGTCGCTGCCGACCGCCTTGGCGATCGTCGACTCCGTGCCGTGCTCGCGGATCAGCGCACGCGTCAGAATGAAATACGCAATCGCCGACATGAACAGCACTCCGCCGTACATTGCGGCCGGCCACGCGGCGAGATGGCTTTCGCCGATCCAGTGCGTGACGGCCGGCAGCAGCGACAACCAGAACAGCAGATGCAGATTGGCCCAGAGCACCGCGCCGTTGACCTTCTGCACGGCATGGAACATGTGGTGGTGATTGTTCCAGTAGATGCCGACATAAATGAAGCTCAGCACGTATGCGCAAAACACGGGAATCACGGGGTGCAGCGCGGCGAGATCGTGACCCTCCGGCACCTTCAACTCGAGCACCATGATAGTGATGATGATGGCGATCACGCCATCGCTGAAGGCTTCGACGCGTCCCTTGCCCATCGGTCGGTTCCTGATTGTGTAGTCGAGATTGGAAGCCCGGTCAGGCTTCGTACGCCGCCGATTATCGGCGATGACAACCGGACTTGTCGAATACCGGCCACAGCGGCACGCGTCAGCGGATCAGCGCGCCGCGCTCGTTTAACAATTGACGAAGAATGCTGCGATGGCACCGATTTTCGTCCTCGCAGTAGCAGCCGACAGAAAAGTGCGTCGTTTGTGACAGTGCGGCAAGCAGGTCCAACACCTTACTGGCGTCGCCATCGTTCATCTGCGCGCGGAATTTTTTCGCAAATGCGCGCCACTCGGCGTCGCTCGCGGCCGCCTTCGCGTCTTTGATCAATTCCGCAGCGGGCGACAGATTAGGCAGCCACACGTCGTAATAGTCACGAGTCGCGAATTCCGTCCTGGGCACGCCGCGCGGCGGTCGCCGAACGGTGCCGATACGCAGCCCTTCGTCAGCGGCTCTCGGCGACCCGAGCTGGACGATGCTAATGCTCATGTTTTTTTCCTGATTCGTGGTGGAATCACAAGCGCCACGCCACGCTGCCTCGACCTCGGACCGGCACAGGGCCGATCCAGGGCCAACCGCAGGGCCAAACCCAAGCCCAAACCCAAAATCAATAAGCGCCGCTCGCCAGTGGTTCAGGTCACGCGAGCCTAGCGCTTCGTGCCTTTCATCGCCTCGATTTCCATGGCGGCTTGCCGCTCTTCGCTCGCCTCGATCGGATCCATCGACTCGTCGATCGAGGCCGCCGCACGTTCCGCGACATCTTTCGTTTCGTCGAAAACGGGATCGAATTCGTCGTCGTCATCGCCCGGCGGCTCCAGCATATCGTGCAGCATAGCCGCCAGTTCCGGCGTATCCCACTGCGCGCCCTGCTGCTTCTGCTTTTTTATGTAATGTCTCACCTCCGCGTCCTGCTCCGGGGTCAGCGGAAGTCCGCGAAACGTGCTTTGAGGGTCGGCATCATGCATGATCTCGCTCCAGGATACGTGCCAGTTCGAGTGTAATCCCGTTATGGTGACGTAATCTTCGTTATCGGTCACTGCCCATCAACCTGTCCGGCGACGCCTGACGCCGCCGGGCTGCGTCTGAACGCCGGTCAGCGGGGAACTTCCGGGGTGTAGACCGCCAGCCATACACTCGGCTCGGTGTCGCTGGTCCACGCCACCCGGTGCCGGCAATGCGCTTCGATCAGCACGTAGTCACCCGATTTCATCGGATGCGGCTCACGTTCGCCTTCGAATTCGAGGGTAGCCGCGCCGCTCAGCAGCGCGACCCACTCGGCGCGCGGACTGTCATACCAGAAGTCCGGCGGACTTGCGTGCCCTCTGGAGACGATCCGCTCGATGCTCACGCCGGCGTCTTCCACAAGCGCGTCGACTTGCTCGTCAGAGCTTGCCGGCGCGCCGAACTCGAAGAGATTGCCGCTGCCTGGACCGCTGCTTATGCATTTCATCGCTTGTGCTCCGGCTTGGTCTGCCACCTGCCACCTGCCGCCTGGGTCCGCGGTTGCGGCCGGGCGCACCGCTCATTTCAGTGGCTTGAGCCCGTCGAGCAAAGTCGGCACCAGTTCGCTGATGGTCGGGTGAATATGCATCGCGTATTGCAAGGTCGGATACGGCGCGCCGGCGGTCATGATGTCGATAAACGTGTGCAGCGCTTCGTCGCCTTCGATGCCGTGGATCGCGGCGCCAAGAATCTGCTTGCTCCCGGCGTCGACCAGCACCTTCATGAAACCGTCGGTCTCGCCGCGCTCACGCGCGCGGCCTACCCGCGTCATCGGCATGGTGGCGATCAGCGCATCGCGGCCGGCCTTGCGCACATCGGCCTCGGAGAGCCCGACACGCGCAAGCGGCGGGTCGACGAATACCGCATACGCCATGATGCGTGTGTCGACGCTGCGTGTGGCCCCGTCGAGCAGATTGCCTGCAACGATATGAAAATCATCGTAGGACGTGTGGGTAAACGCGCCACGTCCGTTGACGTCGCCGATTGCCCAGATGCCCGGCACGTTGGTGCGCAACTGGCCGTCGACGGGAATCGTGCCGTGCTTGTCCCGCGCGATACCGGCGGCGTCAAGGCCGAGATCGTCGGTATTCGGTTCACGCCCGGTGGCGAACAGCACGTGCGACGCTTCGAGCGCGGGAATGTTCTGCTCGAAGCCGATGCATATCTCGTTCTCATGATGCGGATGCGGCTCGACCCGCGAAGGTTGAGCGCCGAACATAAACTCGACGCCTTCGCGCGCCAGCACCTTCTGCACGGAATCGGCGAAGTCGGCATCCTCGCGCGTGAGTATGCGTTCACCGCGCACCAGCACCGTCACCCGGCTGCCGAAACGGCGAAAAATCTGCGCGAATTCGAGCGCGATATAGCTGCTGCCGACAATCGCCAGATGGTCCGGCAATTCCGTCAGTTCGAGCAGATTGGAGTTGGTGTAGTAGCGAATTCGCTCGATCCCGTCGAGCGGCGGCACAACTGCGCGCGTGCCGGTATTGATGAAGATTTCGTCGGCGCTGAGTTCGTGGAGCACGGCGCCATCCGGGCCGCTGACGGTAAGCGTATGTGCGCCGGTGAAGCGTGCGTGGCCGTTGAAGACGGTGACATTGTCGGCGCCGCGCAGCCATTTCTCGACGCCGTCGCGCGACTCGCCGATGATCCTGTCCTTGCGTGCCTTGACCGCCGCCAGATCGACGCTCACCGCGCCGCCCACCTGTACGCCCAACTCCGCGGCATGACGCGCCACGTGGGCCGCGCGAGCGCTCGCCACATACGATTTGGTCGGCGTGCAACCGACATTCACACAGGTCCCGCCGAAAGCCGCCCGTTCGATGACCGCGGTTTTACGCCCGCTTTGCCCAAGGCGCACGGCGAGCGGCGCACCGCCTTGTCCGGTGCCGATCACGACTGCGTCGAAATGCTGTGGCATGGCAAATCTCCCGAGGCTGGGATGCTGGTCGTAGCATCTTACGCTCAGCGCCTCGACTTGCCTTTATCGTCGTTTCGATCGTTTTCGTTGCGCGGTGCGGGTCTGGTGGCGCGCGCGTGCCGATTGACAGAGATTGCGTCTGACGGAGGGTATTCAGGCGTGGCAGTGCACCGCGCAGATCAATTCGCGCGAACGTTGCAGCGCGGCTTGCGCACCGCGCGTCGCGACAACCCAACCGACCTGCCCGAGGTTGAAATCCTGCGACACCATCACCTGCATGAGGGCGACCATCGGCAGCACCACCGATGGCCGGTAAAGCTGGTTCTTGATCAAGGCGGGTAGAACGGGTCCCATTGCGGCTCCCATCGCGCGAGGCCGCTTCGGCACGGCGCGGAAATAACATTCGATGGGAGGATTGTAGGGAGACCGGACGCGCGGATAAATACCGGGAACGCGAAGGCACTTGTTCGTCAATCTGAACAATCGGATCGGGGCGCGCGTGGCAGCAAGGTTGTTGTATAGCCCGCCGTATTACCCCGCCCGCCGGCGTGGTTTTCAGCGTTTGCAGCCATGGCCGCAAACGCCAGAACAGTCATGACGCGCCGGCCATCCCCACTTGCGCGTCACATAAACTACGCGCATAAGCACTCGCGCCGACCGGCCGGCTGTAAAAATACCCCTGCTGCTTGTCGCAAGCGATCCCTCGCAAAAACGCCGCCTGCTCCGCGGTCTCCACACCCTCGGCAGTGACATTCATGCCGAGCGAATGAGCCATCGCCACCACCGCCTGGGTGATCGCGATCGAATCGCGATGATCCGGCAACCCGGCGACGAAGGAGCGGTCGATCTTCAGGTTATGCAGCGGAAACCGCTTCAGGTACGACAGCGACGAATAACCGGTGCCGAAATCGTCGACGGAAATCCGCACGCCCATCGCGCTCAACGCACTGAGCATCGGCAGGACAGCATCGCTGTCGCTCATCAGAAGCCGCTCGGTGATCTCCAGCTCCAGCGCGCCCGGCTCGAGTCCGGACTGCTCGAGACAGCGCTCGATCCGCTCCACCAGCCCGCCTTTGAACTGCCGGGGCGAGAGATTCACTGCAACGATCAAATCCGGCGCGAGCGTGCGCCGCCACTGCGCGGCCTGCTCGCAGGCGCGGGCCAGCACCCAGGCGCCGATCTCGACGATCAGGCCGGCATCCTCGGCCACGGGGATGAATTCCACCGGCGAAACATTGCCCAGGTCGCTGTTGTACCAGCGCAGCAGCGCTTCGGCGCCGATCGTGCGGCCGCACTGACTATCGACGATCGGCTGATACACGAGGCTCAGTTCGTCGGTAGCGAGCGCGCGCCGCAAGGCCTGCTCGATCATGAAGCGGCGTTGCAGGCGCTGATTCAATTCGGCCGTGAAGAACTGAAAATTGTTACGGCCGCATTGTTTCGCGTGATACATCGCGGAGTCGGCGTTACGCATCAGCGTGGGCACGTCCTGGCCGTCTTCGGGAAACAGACTGATGCCGATCGACGCGCCCATGTAGTACTCGTTGTCCGCCACCGCGAACGGCACCGCGATCGTGTCGAGAATGCGCTGGGCGAGCGCGATCAGCTGAGCGGTGTTTTCGTATGCGCTGACCACGATCACGAACTCGTCGCCGCCCACGCGGGCGAGCGTGTCACCGAAAGCGACACACGCCGACAACCGCTGCGCCACGCTGCACAGCAACGCATCCCCCGCCTCGTGACCCGCGGTGTCGTTGACCTTCTTGAAGCCATCCAGATCGACGAACAGCACGGCCACGCGCGCCAGTTCGCCCATCCCGGCCATGCCCGCCGGCGCGAACAGATCGCGCATCCGCTCGGCGAGATAGGCGCGGTTGTAGAGCCCGGTCAGCGGGTCGCGGGTGGCCAGAAACTTGAGCTGACGTTGTGCTTCGCGCACCGGGCCGATGTCCGTAAACGAAATCAACACCGAACTGGGTTCGCTATCGCCCGGTTTGATGATCGGTACGACATTCTCAGTAATCCAGATGACATCGCCGCCGATCAGTTCAAGGCCGATCGTGACGCCGAGCAGAGGCTTACCGCTTGCCAGCACCCGGCTAGTGGGACGAGCGGCCTCGGTGACGATGGAGCCATCCTCGTGATACGCCCGCACCATCACCGTCAGAATGTCGCGGCCGATCAGTTCGGTGCTTGCCCGCAGAATACGTCGCGCACTCGGATTGCAGGCCAGCACCACGCCGTCGCGCGCCTGCACGATGATCCCCTCGTTCAGATGGTCCACGACCAGCCGGTGATGCTCCTCGCTGCGTGCAAGGCGTTGCGCCATGGCGTCCTGGTGAACGGCGAGACCGACGCTGTGGCTGATGTCATAGAGTATTGCCGCCTCTTCGGCGCTCGGCCGGCGCGGCGTGCGGTGATAGACCGCGAACGCGCCCAGCACGGTGCCGGAATCGTTTTCAAATGGCACCGACCAGCACGCGCGCAAGCCGAGCGGTAACGCGAGGTGCCGGAAATCGTCCCACAGCGGATCGGTTTCGATGTTCTCGACGGTCACCATGCGCCGCTCGAACATCGCAGTGCCGCACGAGCCTGCCCCCGGACCAATCGCGACGCCGTCGATCGCGGCACTGAAATGTGCCGGCAGCGAAGGCGCGCCGCCCACGCGTGCGCGCACGCCGTCCGCATCCAGTAGCAGGATCGAACAGACTGCGCCTTCGCCAAGCAGCGTTTCCGCGCGGCGGCATACTTCATCGAGCAATTCCGGCAGCGGAGTATTGCGGGTAATCAGCCGCAACACCGTCCGCTCCGAAGCCAGCACACCCTCGGCCCGATCCGGCCCGTAGCGGGTGCTCTCAGGCGTTGCTCCCATCGCGTAATCTGATGTCGCTTCGCGTGTCATTTGTGCGCCCCCTAACCCGACATCGGCAAGTTAGTGTACGCGGCGCACCGGGGTTTACGCGAGGGCAGCGCACTTTAATCGCGGTGCATAGCGCGAAATACTTCGCGCCGGGCGGCTACCTCGCCAGCCAATGCAGCAACGGCGCCACCAACACGGTGAATCCAGTGATCGAGCCCGCCGTCAACGCCAGCCCTGCCAGATGGGCGGACAGCACTGCACGGGCATCGAGCGGAGTGGCTCGCGCGTGTGAATCGCGCACAACAGGCGCGGCCGTCGAACCGCTTTCAGCCGCCCTACTGTTGGCGCCGCCACGGTTGAACGTGCCGTGGCCTGATGTGCCATACGCACTCACTTCAGACTCGCGACGCCCGGCCGCGCGAGATGCAGCACCTCGTAGACCGTGCGGCCCGCGGTGGAGACCGGCGCCGCCGACGACAACGTGAGACGGATCAGCTTCCAGTTGGCGACATCGAGCGCGGAGACCACGGCGACCGTATCGTCCTGCTCCGCGATGCGGCGATTCTCCTCAGTCAGCGCGGCACGCAACTCGGCGCGGTTGTCCTGCTCGCCGATCGGCTGTTCGTCGCGATACAAGGCGAGCGCCCGCTGCGCCGGCCCCTTGCGGGCGTCGAGCGGCAACCAGGTTTCGACCTCGGGCCGGCCGAAATCGTCGATCACGTTCTGAAAGCGCGAGCCCATGAAAAAGTCGGCGGTTTGTCCGGCGTCGAGCCACAGGTACACCGCGGAATAGACGTTCGCCGTAGCGCCATAGCGGCCCCGCTCACGGACGACGAAGGCCTTGAAACCCAGACCTTCGGTGTCGTCCCACAGCGGGCCGCGCCGCGTCGCGCGTTCGCGGATGATTCCCATGTCATAGGTGGACGGCAGACGGTGCGAATATTGTTTGGCAAGCATGGCGAACTCCTCTTCGTTTCGACTGGTAAGGAGCTTGCGCCGCCGCGATCATTACAGCAAGATATGGTGATTTATATCTGCAATAAAGTTTCAATATGTCAATCCTCTCCCGTCCTCTCGATCTGGATGCGATCCAGGCCTTCGTGCTGGTGGCGGATCTCGGCAGTTTCACGCGCGCGGCCGAAGTCATGGACACCTCACAAGCCGCGATGAGCCTCAAGCTCAAAAGGCTCGAAGAGCGTCTGGGCTACCGCTTGCTGGAGCGCACACCGCGGGTGGTCAGGCTCTCGCCGCGCGGCGATGTGTTCATCGGCGCCGCCCGGCAATTGCTGCTGGCTCATGAACGCGCCCTGGCGGGAAGCGCCGCCGACACGCCGGAACGCCGGCTCAAGCTGGGCATCAGCGATCACGTGGCCGGACCGAATCTGCCGGCCTTGCTGGGACGGCTCGCGGCTTACGATCCGCTGCTCGTCATCGAGGTACGCATTGCCGCGTCGCGCGACGTGCTGGCGTGGTTCGAGCGGGGTGAAGTGGACGCGGCAATCGGCCGCCGCGAGGGCGACCGCAGCGATGGACAACTGCTGGCCGAGGAGCGGCTTGGCTGGTTCGCCGCGCCGGGCTGGCAACATCGCGAGGGGCAGCCGCTGAGGCTAGCGACGCTCGCTGCGCCGTGCGGGATTCGCGCGATTGCGACGGATGCGCTCGATACGGCCGGGATCGCGTGGACCGAGGTATTCGTCGGCGGTGGCGTGATGGCGGTGGGCGCCGCCGTCAGCGCGGGACTTGCCGTCGCCGCACTGGCGCAGCGCGTGGCGCCGGCAGGTGCGATCGAGGTCGGCGAGCAACTCGGCCTGCCGCCGCTGCCGACCTCGAAGGTGGTATTGCATACGCGGCTGAGCGATCCGCGCTCGCAGGAAACCTTGCGAGCCGTCAGCTCGGCGTTTCTGAACGCGGCGTACTGAGGAGCACGTGTGGGCCGGATAGACCGGCCCCGGATACCTCAGCCGTTTCCACCTCCAGGGGGTCTGCCTCCGCCGCCCTGTGACGGCCCACTTGGGCGATTATTCCCGCCGCCTTGCTGGCCACCCGGTGGACGCCCGCCTGGCGGACGGCCACCTGCGTTGCCCGGCGGCTGACCACCCGGTGGACGGCCTCCCGCATTGCCCGGTGGCTGACCACCCGGCGGACGGCCACCTGCATTACCCGGTGGCTGACCACCCGGCGGGCGGCCTCCCGCATTACCCGGTGGCTGACCACCCGGCGGACGGCCACCTGCATTGCCCGGTGGACGGCCACCCGCGTTGCCCGGCGGCCGATTACCTGGCGGGCGACCGCCAACATTCCCGGGTGGCGGACGGCCCCCCGCATTCCCCGGCGGCGGTCCGCCTGGCGGACGGCCTCCTGGCGGCCGTCCCGCACCGGGCCTTGGCGGCGGAGGCGGCGGATGATTCGCCCAACGCGAGCGCTGGTTGTACCACGGCCGGCCGCGATAATAATTGCCCCAATAAGTCCCGATCGAGAAGGTCACGATCGGCAGGCCGATCACCGTGCCGTAGCTCATCACCGGCACATTGCTGCCCTGATAGGGATAGCTGAGCCGCCCTGCGTAGACCCAGCCACGCAGATTCGGCGCGGCGACGTCACACCATTGGTAACCGCTGATACAACCCATCACGGTCACGGGCACCCCACCCGGCAACTGCGTCACGACGGGGTAGTCTCTGGCAGGCCCGGCGCGCACATTGACGCTGCTGTTCGTGTAGGCCTGCGACTGCGCTGAAGCCACTGCGGGCAAGGCCAGCAGGCCGGCCGCCGCGTATAGCCATGGCATGAGGTGTTGTTTCATTGCTCCTCCCGTTTTTCGCGTCCCGCATTGGCGCGCATGACTTGGGGTGGCCCATGCAAGGCAAGATTTGGTAATCACCCACCCGAATTCACGCTGTTCTCGGGCATCTGTACTCCGGCGACCCGGTCGATCATCCATTGCATGAAAAACCCATGCGCTGCCGAGACCACGATGAAAATTTTCCGCCCCCTCCTTGTCGCCGCACTGATGCTCACGTATCTGCCCGCTCACGCTACCAGCTTCGACTGCAAGCGGGGACGCTCGCTCACCGAACGGATCATCTGCAACGACCCCGCGCTCTCGAAGCTCGACGACACGCTTGGACAACTGTACTGGAAAGCACGGCGACGGGTCACCGACCGTCGCGCGTTTCTCACCGACAGTGACAGCAAGTGGGCGTGGCGGGAAGCGAATTGCCGCGACGCCGGGTGTCTGGGGACGTGGTATGCGACGCGAATCGAGGAGTTGCAGCGGCTGATCGAAAGCATGCGAACCGGCGCACCGGATACCCCCGCGGAACCGGAGCTCCGGCGCAAAGCTGTCATGCCCGCGCTACAGCAAAGCGAAACCGCGATGCTGCGATGCACCGCGGCGAATCCGGGGATCGTCGTGAACGACCAGTGCTCCACCGTCATCAGGCAGAGCAGCGGCCGCTGGAAATATCAGCCGCACGGTAGCGACTGGTTCTGCGGACTGGCGATGCTCTCGTCGACGAACGAGCAATAACACTACCTCGCGCTCCAGAATCTCCGCTGCACCGCCATCACCTCGGCCTCCACCTCGGCCACCGGGCCGATCACCTCGACGGGTTTCTGGCAGTGGTCGAACACGTAGCGGCAATCCACGCTCATGGTCGGATTTTCGGCGTGATCGCCGGTCGCCTCCAGCAGGCGTTTCTCGGTCATGCCGAACACGACGCGGCCGATGTTGGCCCAATACATCGTGCCGGCGCACATGCAGCAAGGTTCGACCGATGTGTACAGCGTGCAGCTCCACAAGTACTCCGGCGTGAAGTTCAGCGCCGCCACGCGAGCCAGCACCGACTCGGCGTGATTCACCGTGTCGACATTGCCCTGCTCCATCAGCACGGTCTCCTGATCCGGGCCGATCAGCACCGCGCCGAACGGATGATGCCCCAGCAGCGTCGCCCGTTCGGCTACCCGGCTCGAATGCCGCAAATGCCGCACGATCTGCTCGTGGGTCGGCGTTAAACCCTGCGGCGGATAAGTCGGCGCCGCACCTGCGGCGCCGGCATCGGTCAGAACGGTAAGGCTCACGGGCGATCTCCCTTAATAATAATAGTTAGGCAACCGTATCAATCAATTACTTCGGCAACGAGCCGTCCACCCCTTGCACGAACCAGTTCAGGCGCAACAGTTCCGCATCGCTCAGCGACTTGCCCGCGGCGACCTTCACCGCGCCCGATTGATCCGTAATCGGACCCGCAAACGGATTGAACTTGCCCGAGATGATGTCGTCGCGCTTCTGGTTCAGCGCCTTTTGCGCCGCCGGCGATACCGCGTCCGTGTTGATGTCGGCCAGATCGATCGCCTTCTCTTTCAGCCCCCACCATACCGGCGAGTTGTTCCACGTACCCGACATCACCTGCTGCACCAGATGCGAGTAGTACACGCCCCAGTTGCTCACGCATGCACCCAGTTGCGCGTTCGGCCCGAACTTCTTCATGTCGGAGTCCCAACCGAATGCATGCACTTTCTTCTGCTC
The DNA here is from genome assembly GCF_902833645.1 of Paraburkholderia fungorum. GTDB lineage: Bacteria > Pseudomonadota > Gammaproteobacteria > Burkholderiales > Burkholderiaceae > Paraburkholderia > Paraburkholderia fungorum. The sequence goes on along the minus strand of NZ_CADFGE010000017.1, from coordinate 33,372 downwards.
GGCCGTCTGCATCGTCGCCGTCGAATCGGTGTTCTGGATCAGCACGTCGGCACCCTGGCCGATCAGCGTCTCGGCGGCCTGCTTTTCGCGGCCCGGATCGAACCAGCTATTGATCCACACGACCTTCACGCGCGCATTCGGGTTGACCGAGCGTGCGCCCATGGTGAACGCGTTGATGTTGCGCACCACCTCCGGCACCGGTACCGAGCCGACAAACCCAAGTGTGTTCGACTTCGTCGTATAACCGGCGACCAGCCCGGCCAGGTAAGCGCTCTGATAGGTCCGCACGTCATAGGTGGCGAAGTTGGCGGCCTTCTTGTAGCCGGTCGCATGCTCGAATACCGCGTCCGGAAAATCCTTGGCGACCTTCAGCTCGAAATCCTGAAAGCCGAAGCTCGAGCCGACCACGATCTTGTTGCCCTTGGACGCCAGGTCGCGAAACACCCGCTCCGAATCCGCCGACTCCGGTACGTTCTCGACGCGCGTCACCTTGATCTTGTCGCCGAATTTCGCCTCGATCTCTTTCACGCCCTGCTCGTGCGCATAGGTCCAGCCGGCGTCGCCCGGATTGCCGAGGTAGACGAAGGCGATGCCAAGCGGCTGTGTGCTCGCGGCTGTCGCCGTCGCGGCGCTGAACGCGAGGGACGCGCCGAGCGCGGCGGCGAGAACGGTCCGGACGGTTTTGATGCGCAGTGAGTGATTCAGCACTCTCGCCAGCGTTGCTTTCATGAATTCTCCGAAAAGGGTTTCCAGGTGCCTGCCACAGCGCGGGTGTGTCCCGGGCAAGGCACCAGCATAAGGGGCCATATTCGAAGGTCAATTTCAGCACAAAAAATATTTCCCGTTATCTCGCCCATAACGGAATTCGTATCTTGATAAGCGCAAAACCCGTTTGGGATCGGCGTCCGAGCCTGCCGCGAAGTCCTCGCACCGAATTGCACTGCGATTCAATGAAGCTGCGGCGGCGGGTCAATGGGGTCAATGGGGTCAATGGGGTCAGCGGGGTCAGCGGGGTCAGCCTGATCACCGTCAGCGAACAGATCCGCGCATAAGCCCTGGCCAATCTCGCTCAGCCGCGCGGTTCCGGTGCCCTCCTCGTTGAACGTGGTGTCCACCAGACCGCCGTCGGTCAGCGCCGTCAACTGCCGCCGCAAGGCGCTCATGGGCACGTCGGCCTGCTTGGAAAGCTTGGCCAGCGACCACACGCCGCCCGGCGTTTCCTGATACGCGCGCCACAACTGCGCCAGGATGGCGAGCAGCACCGGATCGAGTTCGTTGTCTTCCATCGTGAATGTCTCCTCGTTTTTTCTGAAGCCCGTCTCAAACCTGCCTCAAACCTGCCTCAGCGCTGATCTGCCTCAGCGCTGATTCAAACCTCTTTCAAACCCTGGCGGCTCACGCCCACCATGACACGACGCTATCGCGCCATCTGCGCCACCAGTTCACCCAGCGTCTTCAATGCCGCCTCGGTCTGCGCCGTCCACGGATAGCTGTAGTTGAGCCGCATGAAATGGCGAAAATCGTCGCGCATCGAAAACATCATGCCCGGCCCGATCGTAATGCTGCGCGCGAGCGCCGCCTGATAAAGCCGCATCGAATCGACCCTTTCGGGCAACTCCACCCACAGCACGTAGCCGCCTTGCGGTGTCGACATGCGTGTGCCCGCCGGAAAAAACCGCTGCACCATCGCCATCATGATGCTCGCCTGTTGCCGGTAGAGCTTGCGCACGTGCCGCAGATGCCGGTCGTAACCGTCCTGCCGAAGATAATCGGCGACGGCGACTTGCGGCACCGAAGGCGTGGTCAGCGTGTTCAGAAACTTCAGCTTCTCGACCTGCGCACGATAGCGCCCGGGCATCGCCCAACCGATCCGGTACGACGCGGTCAGGCTCTTCGAAAACGACGCGCAATGCAGCACCAGCCCTTTCGTATCGAAGTTCTTCAGGGTCGACGGCCGCGCCTCGCCGAAGTACAGCTCCTGATAGACGTCGTTCTCGATGGCGGGGATCTCATGCGCGGCGAGCAGTTCGACCAGTTGCCGCTTGCGCGCGTCCGGCATCTGGAAGCCGAGGGGATTCTGAAAGTTCGGCATCACCATGCACGCAGCGATCTTCTGCCGGCTGATGATCTCGGCCAACGCCTCGATATCGATGCCGTGAACCGGATGCGTCGCCACTTCGATGGCACGCATGCCCAGACGCTCGATGGCGTGCAGCATCGCGTAATAAGTCGGTGACTCGACGGCAACCGTATCGCCTGGCCTCGCGACCGCCTGCAAGCTGAGATTGATGGCCTCTGTCGCGCCGAGCGTAATGACGATTTCGTCCGGGTCGACCGGCACACCGTTCTCGGCATAGCGCCGCGCGATCTGGCGAATCAGCTCGGGATTGCCGGGCGGCAGGTCGTCGATCAGATTCCAGCTCGCGTGGCGCCGGGCGATCGCATTCGCGTACTGGTTGATGCGCCGCCACGGGAATAGCGACGGATCGGGGTACGGCGAGCCGAGCGGCACGGCGTCGTGCGCACGGATGCTGCGCAGGGTCGACAGCACGAGACGACTCACGTCGACCGTGGCGGCGACCGGTGGCGTAAGGGCTGCCGGCTGGCGGTTCAGGCGCGGCTCGTCGAGCGCGGCCGTCGTCGCTACCGCGTCACGCACGAAATAGCCCGACTGCGGCCGGGTCTCGACAATCCCCCGGCTTTCCAGCAACGCGTAAGCGTGCAGCACGGTCTTGATGCTGACGCCGTGCTGCAGGCTCGCCTGCCGCACCGACGGAATCCGCTCGCCCGCCGCGAAGACACCGCGGCGCACGGCTTCGGTCATTTCATCAGCGAGTTTTTCGTACAGTTTCAAGGACCTGGCTCAAACAAACGCGTGCGCGGGAACGCCAGTCTATGACAAATATCAAACAACTGTATCCCTCTCCTTTCCGATTTTCTGTATGCTGCGGCGCTTTTGGAACACAGTAGGCTTCCATGCATCGGCATAAAAGCCTCGTCCAGGCCACATCAGGCCGCAAGATCATGAAGAAACCCGAAGCTCGCATCGAACCGTATACCCACCCCGCCGCCGGCTGGGGCGCCCTCAAATACGTCGCCCTCAACCTGCTCAAGGAAAAAGTGACGGGCGGCGACTACCGCATGCTGTTCAAGCAGAACCAGCCGGACGGCTTCGACTGCCCGGGTTGCGCGTGGCCGGACCGCGAGCATGCGTCGACCTTCGAGTTCTGCGAAAACGGCGTCAAGGCCGTGGCGGCTGAGGCCACCAGCAAGCGCGTGACGCCGGCTTTTTTCGAGGCGCACACGGTTGAAGAACTGATGGCGCAGTCGGATTACGAGCTCGAACAGCACGGCCGCCTGACCGACCCGCTCGTCTACGACGCCGCGCGCGACCGCTATGTGCCGATCGGCTGGGACGAAGCGTTCGATCTGATCGCCGATCATCTCAAGCGCCTCGACAATCCCGACAGCGCCGCCTTCTACACGTCGGGCCGCGCCAGCAACGAAGCCGCCTTCCTGTACCAGTTGTTCGTGCGCATGTACGGCACCAACAACTTCCCCGATTGCTCGAACATGTGCCACGAAGCGACCAGCCGCGGTTTGCCGCACACGGTCGGCATCGGTAAGGGTACGGTCACGCTCGACGATTTCGAGCACGCCGATACGCTGCTGATTTTCGGCCAGAATCCGGCCACCAACCATCCGCGCATGCTCGGCGAGCTGCGCGAGTGCGCGAAGCGCGGCGCGACCATCGTGTCGATCAATCCGCTGAAGGAACGTGGGCTCGAGCGCTTTGCCAGCCCGCAGCATCCGGTCGAGATGATCACGATGGGCAGCACGAAGATCAGCTCCGTGTTCATCCGGCCGAAAGTCGGCGGTGATTTCGCGCTGATCAAGGGCGTTGCCAAACGCGTGATCGAACTCGACGACGAAGCGCTGGCCTCGGGCCTCGAACGTGTGCTCGACGTCGCGTTCATTGCCGAACACACGGTGGGCTTCGATGCCTTCGCCGACGACTTGCGCGCCGAAAGCTGGGACACCATCGTCGCGGAATCGGGCGTGCCGTTTGAAGACGTGCTGAAGCTCGCCGATATCTACGTAAAGGGCCGCGCGGTGATTTCGACGTGGGGCATGGGCCTAACGCAGCACAAGAATTCCGTGCCGACAGTGCAGATCCTCTCGAACCTGATGATGATGCGCGGCAATATCGGCCGCCGCGGCGCCGGCCTGTGCCCGGTGCGCGGTCACTCGAACGTGCAGGGCGACCGCACGGTCGGCATCGAGGAAAGGCCGACTCAGGCGTTTCTCGACCGGCTCGGCGAAGTCTACGATTTCGAGCCGCCGCGCGAGCACGGCCTCGATGTCGTCAACACGATTCAGGCGATGCTCGACGGCAAGGTGAAGGTGTTCATCGGCCTCGGCGGCAATTTCTCGATCGCGACGCCGGACACGCCGCGCACATGGGAAGCCATGCGCTCATGCGAGCTGACCGTGCACATCACGACCAAGCTGAACCGCAGCCACCTCATACACGGACGCGATGCGCTGATTCTGCCGACGCTCGGACGCACCGAAATCGATCTGCAAAATGGTGTGGCGCAAGGCGTGAGCGTCGAGGATTCGATGAGCATGGTGCACATCTCGTACGGCATGAACAAGCCGGCTTCGGAGAATCTGCTCTCGGAAATTGCGATCGTCGCGCGCATGGCGCACGCCACGCTCGGCAGCGGCAAGGTCGACTGGCTCGCTCAGGCAGCCGACTATGCGTTGATTCGCGACGGCATCGCGCAGGTGATCGAGGGCTTCCAGGATTACAACGAACGCCTGAAGCGCCCGGGCGGTTTTCACCTGGGCGTGGCGTCGCGCGAGCGGATCTGGAAAACGCCGAGCGGCAAGGCACAATTCCTCGTGCACGCCATCGACGTCGACACGCCGATTCATCAGGCGCGCGCGGAACACGGCGAGCGTCTGATGACCTTGATGACGACGCGTTCACACGATCAGTACAACACGACGATCTACGGCCTCGACGACCGTTACCGCGGCGTATATGGACAGCGGCGCGTGCTGTTCGCCAACAAGGACGATCTGGCGATGCTGGGTTTCGCTGCGGGCCAGCGCGTGGATATCACGAGCGTGTGGGCCGACGGAATCGAGCGCCACGCGGCCGGTTTCCTGCTGGTGGAATACGACATTCCGCGTGGGTGTCTTGGCGCTTACTATCCGGAAACGAATCCGTTGGTGCCGCTCTCTTCAGTTGCCGATGGCGCGGGGACGCCGACTTCGAAGTCGATTCCGGTGTTGTTGACGGCGTCGGCGGTCGTTGAAGCGGTTGCTGCCTGATGCTCCTGATGCGGAGCTTCGGACGACCGTTCGTACGCGCCGCCCGACATTGCGCATCTTAAGCCTGGCGCTCAAGTCTGGTTTTTCGTCAGATCGCGATACGTGAGATACAGACGCAGATCGAATTCGATCTGGTGGTAGCCCGGTTGCATGAATTCGCAGAGGCGGTAGAACGCCTTGTTGTGGTCGCTTTCCTTCAAGTGAGCAAGTTCGTGCACGACAATCATTTTCAGGAATTCCGGCGCAGCCTCCCTGAATAGCGAAGCGATGCGGATTTCTTTTTTCGCCTTCAGCTTGCCGCCCTGCACGCGCGAGATGCTCGTGTGCAGGCCGAGTGCGTGGCGCACAACGTCGAGCTTGCTATCGTAAATGACTTTGTCGATTTGCGCGCCGTTGCGAAGGTGATCGCGCTTGAGCTCCGAGCAGTATTCGTACAGGGCCCGGTCTGTCTGCACCTGATGCGTGTCGGGGTACCGCTTCGCGAGGTAAGCGCCGAGTTGTTCGTCGGCGATCAGCTTTTTGACTTTTTCCTGCAGCCCGGCTGGGTAGCCTGTCAGGTATTTCAGGTGTTGCATGGTAATGGTGTATGGGTGTTCGCTTGTGACGACGGCCTCGCGGCGACGGACCTTTGTTGAGCCGAATTCAACCGCGATTAGCTTCGCAATCCGTCCACAGGCGCAGCGGATCCCGGTGAAGCGGATATTGCGTGTCGAGCCACGCCGACAGTCGTGCCCAGTCAGGGTGGTTGGTCCCGGTCTTCGCGGACCACGTCGACGACCTCTCGAGAATCTGTCCGCTCTCGCGATCACGGACAAGCAGACTGCCAAGACCGCTCGAACTGTTCTCCTGCGTTTCGACACGATATCGTGGCAGAAGTCTCACTTCAGCATCTCCTGCCCAGCCGTATACAGCCCGGACCACGCCAGTTGCGTCCTTTAACTCCACTGCACCGCTGGGTGGCCGCGCAGCCGCCCAGCCTTCGGGAAATTCCGCCACAACCTCATTGCCGCTTTCCCGGACCCATTTCATACGCCAGGCGCGCTCCATTGCATCGCGCACGTGCGACGCCGATTCGTAGCCCGGCGGCAACTCGATCGCGGCAGGCAAGGTAACGAGGTTATCTTTCCAAAGCTTTGCCTCGCCGCGATCGCGTCGATCGGTTGGTCTGGATACGTCTTCTCCGAACGGGTTATCAGGCCGGCTAGCGAGACGGGCGCCGCCTTGCTGCAGGTCGGGGAAAAGACCGTCGGCATCACGACGCGTTAGTTTTGGTTTTCCGTTTTTCATGGTGTTCCGCTAAAAGGCGCTCTCGAGAACGACCAATTTACCTTAAACATGGGGACGCTCCGCGTAACGGCAACACCGATACGTCGAGGTCCGCCTGAGCGAGGACGGAGGAAAAGGAATCCTTGTCCAGCCAGTTCCGGCTCGACGCGATCGAAGTCGAACGACAAATTGCAGTTTCGACAGGTCCCCATAGGGCGGCCTCCATCGGTATCTGCGAGGAATTCTCGTATGAAGGATACTAGCCCCTGGCCGACAGTCCGGCGCAAGAGGATCAGTGCTGCCCCGCATTCAGGAGCAGCCCGATCTGTCGCGTGGGCGCGCCTGCGAGAATGCGTGCAATCCTGTCCCACATGGCTGTCTCCATTGTGACCGTTCGTGATCGTCGATGAATCGTAGCATGCAGCAGCCGATCGATGCGGATCTCGCTCCCGACACGACTACGCAGCCGCTCCGCAGCGGTCACGGGTATTCAGCACACTCACTAAATTACGACGCGCTTGAGGCGGTGCGTCCCCGCGCCGCCCGTTGAGCGAGACCTTTTTCTGCGGCCAACGGCGAGACTCTTGATAAGCACTCGACGTAAACCGCCTCGGTACGGGCCGCGAAAGTCTGCAATGAAAACTCCGCCTCGCTTTTGGCACGTGCAGCGGCGCCAGCGCGCTCGACCTCGGACGGATTGCACAGCAGCAGCATGAGAAGCTGCGCGATGTAGCCGTGCCCGCCTGGCGGGACCAGCCACCCATCCTCGCCAGGGGTCACGTTCTCGGGCAAGCCACCGGTGTCGGAGACTATCACCGGCTTGCCCATCGCCATCATTTCCCGGCACGCGAACGACAGCGTTTCCCGCTGCGAGAGCACGAAGCCCACGTCCATAAGCGCTACCGCCGGCCGAACGTCCCGAAGCATTCCGGTGTAGGTCACCTGCCTCGTCATCCCCAGTGCGGCCACCCTCGAGCGCTGGGTTGCATCGGGTAATTGCCCCGCGAGAACAATATGGACGCGCTTGCGTAGTGAATCGGGCAACATGGCCACCGCGGTCACCATGTCCAGCCAGCCTTTGTTGTCATCCATGCCTGCAACGCTGCCGACCACCAGCGCATCCTCTGGAATCCCAGGCAAAAAGCGGCTTCGAATCCTGCTAACGGCGGCAGCACTCACAGGGGCGAAGCGCCCGAGATCGATACCGTGCCTTACAACCCGATTGACCTTGCGTCCATAGACTGTTTGCGCCAACCGGCGACGTGTGTACGCTGAAACGCAAATGACCGAATCGGTCCCCAACTTACCCTTGAACCAGGTGGTCACCCCCCGCGCAGGAAGATCATTGTGTTTTGTAAAGACGATACACGGGCTGTCTCTACCCAATCCCATCGTAGCGAGCATCGCGATGCGATGATCTGCCGAGCCATTGACGTGGACGATATCGAAACCGTGCTTTTCGATCAGACGACGCAGCGCCAGCCCGGTTCCGATCATCGACGTCAACGTATTGCGAAATCCCATCGCGACGACTTCGACGCCGGGAATCTGCCTCGCGTACAGATAGAGCCGGCTTGAGCGGGGCGCCGCAATTGTCACACGGTGGCGCGGCCCTAGTGCTGCTGCCAGATTCAGGATATAGGTGGTATGACCGCCGCCGTCGCCCGTATGAAAATTGGTGTAGAGAATCTTCATAACCGCATGTCGCCTCAAAAATTTCCGAATGGTTCGAGCCAGTCGTACCCTGGCCCACACTGCGTGCTGATAACGCAGTGTCTACGCACCGGCTCCGCTCGCAACGTCAGGCCGCAGCCAGGCGCCCGACATGACAATCATCGACAGCAGCTTGAGCGTATTGCCGTAGTAGTCGTTGTTTTCCAGGCTCTGGTCGCGCAGGTTTTGCCAGATCGCGTTCAGCCATTGCTGGTTGTCCGCATGAATCATCGCCGACACACCTAACGCGGAAACAAATGCCAGGCTGTTCTTGCCCTCAGCCGTGACAGGCACGCCATTCAGATGGTAGGTGCTGGCGAACGACGCGGGGTCGTCACCCGTGGTGGATCGCGCCCAACGGTTGAACGTGCCGAGTACATCGAACGCACGCGGTTCGCCGTATAGCAGATAATCCATCCCGACCCGCCACGGATAGCGAGCCGCGTTCCACGAATACTCGCCGTCCCTCCGGTCTCCAACCAGACCTGGCTTCGCCGGCTTGGGCTGTCCGTCGAGGTGGGCGACAAAGTCCGGCATCAACGCGGTATTCGGGCTGTAGCGCTGCTGGATATCGCCGACGATCACATAGGTTCGATCCCGGACCGCGAGCCATCTTGCATCGCCGCTGTCGGAGAAGAATGCCTTCAGATGCGACTGCATGAAATCGGATGACCGTGTCGTGTACTCGATCGCCCGATCGCCATCCGTCCCGGCCCAATCACCGATCATCAGATGTTTGCCTGTGGGGTGCACTTCATACTGCAGAATGGCTTGCATCACTGCCCGCGCTTCCTCGCGATAGTTGATGGCGCCATCGCTACCCCATTGCCGGTCGGCCAGCAACAATGCATACGCGATGTCCAGATCACCGTCGGTCGCGCTGATTTTCCCGCGGAACCTTCCTCCCGCGTCGACGCAACCCTCCACCTGATTCCAGGCCATCAGATGCGGGCTCGACTGGGCCGGGTGGTCGTGGAAATACCGGACCATACCGTCGAAGACGTTGCGAGCGTCGTCGTCATGTGCCGCCATCATGACGGTGATCAACATGCCGTAACCGTGAGCTTCCGATACGGTTATTGTCTTAGGCGCCGTATCGCCGCCAACGGGTCGGTGATCCGCATTGACCTTGACGAAATAGCGCCCGTCTCCGCATTCCTGCACCACGTACCTGGCTTTCCAGGCTTTGTAGAATGCCTGCAACTGGCTATCGCGCTCAGCCGCTGAAATGTGGTCGGGCAGAATCGAGCCCGTGACATAGGGTTGTGCCATCAAGCCTTTCTGCACGCTGCGCTTTCCCGCTTCGGATCTGGCAGTGGCATCTTCCCCGCCGCCGCAGGCACCGAGGCACACTGTTGCACAAAGGATCATGAGCTTTGATTTGATATCCCGCATGAGCTTCCTGGTCGGTTCGTTGCAGATAAATTGTGCGAGCGTGGCGTCAACATCTCAGCCAGCGCACAACGTCTGAAACGAGCATAAATGACAGTCACACGCGGTGTTGTCACCGCGAGTAACAGCGCACGCACCGCGGGGTCATGCGGGCGACGGCAGGGCCACGCGGAAGCACGCACCGCCCAACGCACTGGTTGAAATGCCAATGCTGCCGCCTTGCAAAAAGACTGCCCGCCGCACGAGGGCAAGTCCAAGCCCGAATCCCCCTCTCTCCTCGCCACCATGAGCGAGCCTGACGAAAGGTTCGAACACGCGTTCGCGATCTTCCGCGGCAATGCCGGGGCCATCGTCCTCGACCTCCAGGATCATCTGCCGGGTCGCGTCGAGGCAAGCGCTCACCAGGACGTGAGAACGACCGTGCGCAACCGCGTTCTCGAGCAGATTGCGGGCGATCAGATGCAGCAGATCCCTGTCGCCCGTGAACTGGAGATTTTCAGGTTGTGCGGTGACTTCGATCACGAACCCTTTGTCCTCGACATTCATGCGCTCTTCGCGCAGCCATGTCAGAACCGCGATCGGTTCACGGGCGATGCGCGCCGGTGCATCGTTCAGTCTGGCGAAACGCAGACTCGCACGTATGAGCGATTCGAGTCGGTCGACATCCAGTTGCAGTCGTTCTTGCAAACGGCTCCGGGTCGCCACGTCCTCGCTCCTGCCAAGCAGCATCATGGCAAAGCGCATTCTTGCGAGAGGGGTACGCAGCTCATGCGAGACCGCTTGCGACACCTCCTTGTGACGCTCGTTCATCGCAGACAGGTCTTCGACGTGCCTGCGCATGGCGAGCATCAGCGGCATCCATTCCCTGTCGACGGCGGGCAGCATCACGGCCGGCGACCGCACCATGTCGGCAAGACAGCCAGCGATCGCCTGCAAGTCGCGGCACCATCGTCGCTTGCGCCGCCAGGCAGCGAGCGAAAAACCCACGATGGGAGCACTCGCGGCTACCGCGGTCAAAAGAAAAACCGGAGAACGTAAAACATCCGCCAGCGCAGCGCTGCCCCACATCGGTCCGAACTGGATCAGCGTGTCGTTGTCGAGTGCGAAGTACGCGATCTCCTCGTCGCTGGTCTGCGCGGCCTGCTGATGCAGGAGCATGGTGCGCGCTTGCGGCGAAAGTTCAACGCTGTCGGTCGCGACCAGCTCGACCGGATACTGGAAGTGTTGACGTAGCTGTATCAACCGCTGCTCGCGCTGCGCCGCCGACAGCGGTCGAAGTTGCTCCGCAAGCAGGTAGCCGGGACCGGCCATCAACTGGCGGAAACTGTATTCGCTGATGCCGACCGCAGTGGAGGCCGACAGCCACAACAAACCAAGGATCGAGCCAGTCCATCCGATGCCGATCACAATGATCGACCAGCGCCTCAGTGACAACCTCATGGACTACTCCTCGCCCGATATCTCGGCAAACAGATAGCCCTGCGTAGTGATGGTGCGGATCGACACCGGGCAATGCAGGTTCGCCAACTTTTTCCGCAGCCGGGACACGCGCATATCGATTGATCGATTGAGACCGTCGTACTCCACGCCGCGGAGGTTCTGCAGCAATTGGTCCCGATTGAGCGGCGTGCCGGCATGGCGAGCGAAAATCGCCAGGAGGTCGAACTCCGCCGCCGAAAACGCGACGGCTTTATCGTCCAGCCAGGCCCTGCGAGCACGGAGATCAAGCCGGAAACGCCCAAACGTGTGATCGAACACCTGGCCGGGCCTGGGACGGCGAACGTCCCTTCGCAACAGGGCGCGAATGCGGGCCACGAGCAATAGAGGCTCGATCGGTTTGACGACAAAGTCGTCGGCGCCGACATGGAAGCCCATCAGCTGTTCAACGTCCTCGTCCAGTGCCGTCATCATGAGAATCCGCCCCGAATAGGAGGACCGAATCTCGCGGCACAGGGAGAATCCATCCATGCCCGGCAGCATGACGTCCATCACGAGCAGATCCGGGCGTACGGCATCGATCATCTTCACCGCCACATCACCGCGGTGAGCAATCGCAACCTCGAAATTTTCGGAGCGCAAAAACTCAGCCGTCAGTGCTGCGAGCGGAAGGTCGTCTTCGATCAACAGGAGCGTGTCTGGCATAGCGGCGCAGCGTCCATGGTGCAGAGAATCCTCATAGACGCACGCTCTTTCCGAATTCCCTTAGTTGCTTGAACCAGTAGTAAGCGGCGCCCCACTGCGGATGTTGATAGCGGCGTACTTTCCGCGCCAGCCACTCCCCGTTCTTGCCGTTGTCCGCCATGCGATGTATCTCGTATGGATTGCTACCCGGACTATTGCGACGAGTATTCCTCGTTGTGTACAGGTATTCGAAACCGGCGGCTCGTGCAGCCTCGATATAGTCGTCGTCGTAATAGCCTTCAGGCCAGCAAAGATGCGTCGATACCGTACCCGTGCGCTCGGTCAGAATACATCTGGATATCTCGATGTCCTCTGCGATGCGATGCCGCTTGCTGACCGGATCACCGCACTGTATGTCCCAGCGCACATGAGTGTGCGTGTGGCTGTGGAACTCGAACGTTCCGGCCTTTCGCATGAGTTCGATCTCGCTCCAGCGCACCGTGACATCGTCCGCGCGACCGTCCAGGACGCGTTGCTCACACTCTGCGTGCGACATGCTCTTTGCCACGCCTGTGGTCATGGCGGATCGAACAGGACCGTCGTGTATGCGACCAGTCACGAGAAACATGACGGCATTGAAGCCGTAGCGCTCGAGACAAGGATGCGCATGAATATAGTTGTCCAGGTATCCGTCGTCGAATGTCAAAAGAATCGACCTATCAGGCATGGGCTCACCGTGCAGGAAGCGCGCGAATTCGTCCGCGGTGAGCGTGACATATCCATTGCGTGCCAGCCAGTTCATCTGTGATTCGAAACACTCGGGTGAGATGTTCAGCGCGCCATTCGACTCTGAAACATGGTGATACATCAGTACCGGCAGCGAGCGCGCGAACGATTCGATCGACGATTTCATCTACTATGAAATTCCAGATTTTCAGAGCGATTACCAGGCGGAAATCCAGACCTCTTTGTTGATGAGATCAGGCAAATCGACTATGAATGTCTTCGGTGTATTACCGATTTTTACAAGAACGGGCGAATGTTAAGCGGAAGTATTTCTTCCGTCCACGGCCGGTTTGTCTGGATTTGTGTACTTTTGTCGAGCGCTATTCGCTTGATGCGGCATGGACGCAAAGTCGTCCAGATTTGACGCGGTGTGTGTTACGGCGATTGGCACCAGCTCTCCCAAGCGGCCCGACGATTTATCGCTTATGAGTGCGTTTCCTCAGCTTTAGCGACGCGGCTGAGGTTTACTCGGACGGGCTCCTCGCTCTACTTCAGAAGGGATCACATACGGCTCGAGTTCCAGCAGAATCTCGTCGAGCCTGATACGCAGCTCCTTTGGCACCTGCGCCATCATCTCAGCGTAGGCCTCAGTTGTTACCTGACGCATGGCCTCGATTTTTTTCAGGCCAGCAGGTGTCAATTCAACACACTTCTGCCTGCGATCCTCGGCCGCCTCCCGACGATCCACCACGCCTTCCCGATACAACCCGTCGACCATACGGCTCGCCGCGGCATGACTTAAGCCAGTTGCCTCGGCCAATTCAGCAATGGTCTGTGAATCGTGATGATGGAGGTGAAACAGGGAGATGACGCGCGCGAAGGTTACGTCGCCGCTCAACATCGTCGACGCGTGGTGAAATACCCGCGAGGCAACCAGTCCATACAGGAGTTCGAGTTTGCGCCCGATGCCGGTTGCACTACCTTTCATGCGCCTGCCCATTTCCGACGAATATTTGCATTGCGATACCCTGTATTTACAGATTCCTCACCACGGCCGGCCGCGCGAAGGCAGCGGGAAGGCAGCGGGAAGGCCTGCATGCCGGCAGACCTTCGGTGCGTGGGGACTGTTCAGGTTGGATTCTCGCAGATATTCGCAGAAAGGACGTTAGTTGTATGAACGCACACATCTAGTGCAGTCGGCCTGTTCCCGCAGACCGGCATTTCGCGCGACATGAGTTGAACTGGCACCGCGGGCTCGTTCTCAAGCGCCGCCCGCAACGCTTCGCGGAACTCGGGCGGGCGTGCCTGGCTGGGCCTTTTTCAAGGCCTCGGGATTATGGGCAGATATTCACGCGTATCTAGCTTGTGGCACAGGTGTAGCTGGCCGCGGCGCTCACGCTGCCGGAGCCCGAATAGTGCGGCACAGTTGGGTACGGGCAGTCCGGCAGGGACGACGTCGCATTGCCATTGGAATCGAATTTCGTCAGCACCAGTTGGCCGGGGGCGGTACCCTGTTCGACCCACGCGATCATCGCGCCGAGATAGTCAGTCTGATCTGGACCGTTGCCACCGAGTACATGGCCTACTCCTGGTTCGAGATAGAAGCGTGCGTTGCTGCCAGCGGACCCGGCGAGCTGTACGACGGTTTGCCAGTTACGCAGATGGTCGCGCGGCGAAATCAGCGGGTCGGCTGCGCCGTTGAACGAGATCAGCTTCTTGCCTGCCATCAGATATTGCGCAATGGCCTGCAAATTGTGGTCCGCTCCCACGTTTTGCAGCCCTGCGGCAATGACGGGATACGAAGTGTCCACATTGAAGTTCGCTTGCAGACTGCCCGGCACCGTGGCGGGCAGCAGCCAATTCGCATTGCCCGTGCCGAGCGCCGCGAAGCCGCCGCCCAACCCGCCGTATGAACCAACCCCGAACATGGAGCCGAAGTCCGCCCAGTTATATCCGGAAAACAGTAACTGGCCGCCGCTCGTCGACAATGGCGCGACTATCCGCTGCACGGTTTGCAACTGCGCGGGCGAAAGACAGGTTGCCGCGGGCGCACCGGACGCGCCACACTGCAGAGTCGCTGGATCAAAAGTGCAGGCAGCGGGATTCAGAATCACGCCGTTGGCATTCCCGCACTGCGCGACTGCTGCGGAATACGCGGCTGTCCACTGAGCATTTGAGGGCATCGCAGCGGAACCGGCAAGCGTTGCAATATTGAGCATCGCCGCTACCTGGGTTCCCATGTTCATGCTCTCGTCGCCGGCAATGATGCCGTCGTAGTCCCCCGGCTGATTCTGGGCGGCAAGATAGGCCTCACGGCCGCCGTTCGACGCGCCGCTGAAGTACGTGTATTTCGGCGCGGAACCGTAAAAGGCAGCAACCACCGCCTTGGCGAAATGAACCGTGATACCCGTCGATGCATACGCGTAGTCCTTCTGTGCCGTTGCATTCGTCAGCAGATCCGCCGGATTACCGGTGCGATTCCCGCCATTCGAAGCGGTATAGGCAATTCCCCGCGCCAAGGGCTTGATGAGCGGGAACTGTGCGGAAGTGGCTTCGACGGTTGGGATGCTTCCGTCGAAGCCGCCGCCACCCTGCTGGAGTAGCCGCTTCGACCAGTTGTCGGGAAGATCGACCTCGATGTCGAGTGTGGTACTGGCTGCTCCGGTTGCACTGACCTTGCAATAACCCGGGTTGCCACCCGCGGCCGCGATGCGTGAGGTTGCCGTCACGGTAATGCCATTGAACTGTTGACCGTTTATCTTCGTGCACAGCGCTGCGTAGTCGACCGGCGCCGGCGACGCGACATTGTCCGAACTGCCGCACCCCGAAAGTGCGAGGACGCACCCTCCCACCGCCAGTGCGACAACGAGTCGCCTGGCATTGCATTCAATCCAGCTCTTCACGTTGATATCTCCAGATATAGGTGTCGTATTTATTGCCGCTGTGGCCGGAGAGTCGGGTTCTTCGCTTTCGTCGGGACGAGCAGGATCGCTGCCCGGCAACGGGAAGTAGATGGGTAATCTGAGGGAACACATCCGCCTGATTGACCCGGCCGGATATTAATAAACCGTCCGGTCGTTCAATCAATGTGTGTAACGTTAGGATCGTTTGGACTCGACGCCAAGCGGGGTTAACCCGCTTGGCGCCGAAATACGCGACTGGCGCAGGAATAGCGCGTGGCAAAGAAGCCTGGCCTTGCTGAATAATGCTCATGCACATGTACCTACAGTATGCATAATATGCGTGTACGCATCTAATTGACGCAACATATACGGCGTAGGTAGGGATCTTCCCAGCGCGGGTGTCGCGCCAGGATTTGTGCCCGATCTTTTTTGCTTGACTGCAGCGACGACCCGCTCGCGCATATGCGACCCGACAACACTCACACGGCGTGGTCTTTGTCATCGATATCGACAGCAGCGACCCAGTCGGCCTCCTCCTTCCATATCACCGCTCGAACTGATGTCCGAACTGATCGCCGCCGCGATGTTTTACGCAGCGAGGTACGCAGCCAGCAAACTATATGATCTGGCTACGCGCGATTTTTGACGGGGTTGCCGAATCGCGCGCTGTTTTACGACCGGCCGCGGCAGGCGATTCAATCGGAATCAGTCGGAAGAATCTTTGGCGCCGGGGACCGGACTCGAACCGGCAAGCCGTGAAGCGGCGGATTTTAAGTCCGCTATGCTTACCAATCATTCTCGCGATCGCGAACCACCAGACTGCCGCGACAGGTCGGGAAAAAGACCGTCCGCAACCCGGCGCGTCAGCTTGAGTTTTCCGTTCTGCATGGGTCAATCCGTTTAAAAACAGGCTCAAAGACGACCAATTTGCATGAATCGTGAGCCTCGCGTAGCGCTTTTGGCGTGCCGCTCGCCAGGACGGCGGTTTCGTCCTACTGTCTGCCTGGGGCTAGGGCTTTTTTTGTTCTACGCTATATAGGCGCTCCGCCGCATCGTGGCCGTTGCCACGGCTGCGGCACGAGTGCCATGACACACCTATTCATGGAGACTGATGATGTCAATTCGACTAGGACAGGACGCTCCGGATTTCACTGCTGAAACCACTGAAGGGACGATCCGCTTTCACGAATGGATCGGCGACCATTGGGCGGTCCTGTTTTCGCATCCCAAGGATTTCACGCCCGTTTGCACCACGGAACTCGGCTATCTGGCGGGCCTGCAACCCGAATTCGAGAAGCGCAACACAAAAATTATCGGGCTCAGTGTCGATCCCGTTAGCGACCACAAGGAATGGGTCAAGGACATCGCGGAGACGCAGGGCCACGCGGTTGGCTATCCACTGATCGGCGACCCTGACCTGACGGTCGCAAAGCTCTACGATATGATTCATCCCGAGGCGAGCGGTAGCGGCGCACGTACCGCGGCGGACAATGCGACGGTACGCTCGGTGTTTATCATCGGGCCGGACAAGAAAGTCAAAGCCATGCTCGTCTACCCCATGAGCGCAGGCCGCAATTTTGACGAAGTGCTGCGCCTGCTCGACGCGCTGCAGCTCAACGCGAAGCATTCGGTGGCAACGCCGGTGAACTGGAAACCGGGTGAAGACGTGATCATCCCAACCTCCGTTTCCGACGACGCTGCAATGCAAAAATATCCGCAAGGTTTCAAAACCGTAAAGCCTTATCTGCGGTACGTGACGCAACCCAAGTAAGGCGCTCGCAGCAGCGAGCCTTGGAGCAAACCAGTGTTGATCTTCCGGCAGCTATTCGACCAGCAGTCGTCAACCTACACGTATCTTCTTGCCGATAGCACAACGCGAGAAGCGGTGCTGGTCGATCCAGTCTTTGAACAGGTGCGCCGGGATGCCGCCCTGATCGAAGAGCTGGGACTGCATCTGCTTTGCACAATCGATACCCACGTCCACGCCGATCATGTGACCGGCGCATGGATGCTGAACCGCCGTACAGGTAGCAGGATTGCGATATCGGCAGCGAGCGGCGCCGAAGGTGCGGACCGTTATCTGAAGCATGGCGACAAGATCGAGTTCGGCGCGCGGTACCTGACGATCCGTGCGACACCGGGTCATACCGACGGATGCATCACACTCGTGCTCGACAACGAAACCATGGCGTTTACCGGCGATTGCCTGTTGATCCGCGGCACGGGCCGCACGGATTTTCAGCGCGGCGACGCGCACGCGATGTTTCGCGCGATCCACAACCACATTTTCACGCTGCCCGCCGCGTGCCTGCTATACCCCGCTCACGACTATCGCGGTTTGACGGTCACGAGCGTGGACGAGGAACGGCGCTTCAATCCGCGCCTTGGCGGTGAACTGTGTGAAGACGATTTCGCCGGTTACATGACAAATCTGCGTTTGCCCCATCCGAAGCAGATCGACATAGCGGTGCCCGCGAACCTGAAATGCGGCCTCGCGACGCTCTCCCCCGCGCAAACGACCGAACCCGATTGGGCGCCGCTGACATGCAGTTTCGCGGGTATCTGGGAAATCAATGCCCAGTGGCTCGAGGAAAATCTGCAGGCGGTCGAAATCGTCGACGTACGTGAACCCGGCGAATTCGACGGACCATTGGGACGCATTCCGTCAGCCAGGCTCATTCCATTGGGCGAGCTGGCCGGGCGCGCCGCCGAACTGGCGAAGGAACGCCCAACCGTGACCGTCTGCCGGGCCGGCGGACGGTCGGCCCAGGCCACAGTCATTCTGCGGCAGGCCGGATTCGAGCGGGTGGCCAACCTTGCCGGCGGCATGCTCCGCTGGCGCGCGGAAGGCCGCGTCGTCGAAAACGGCAGCATGTAGCGGTGTCGGCTCCGGTATGCGAAAAACAGATACATACCCGGCGCCGCCGCTGTGACAGCGCGTTGAATTCGAAACTGGCCTGAAGGCCCCCCACCCTGCCGTCAACTTCCACACGCATGAATCAGGAACTGTTGAAACGCGACGGCCGGTGTATCCAACGTCGCGCCCTTGCGCCACAGCATGCCCGCATCCATCTGCGGAATCGCGTTGAGAATAGGCCGCGCTTCGATCCGCTTGCCCTCCAGCGACCACGGGCGAAATACCATGTCGGACAGAATCGTCACACCGAAACCATACGCGACGAGACCGCGCAGCGCTTCCATTGAACTGGTGCGAAACGCGATATTCGGCTCGATTTCGTTGCGCCTCCAGTAGCGCAGTGTGGACTCCTCGCCTTCGTCTACGGTAATCAGGATATACGGGTACTTCGCGATATCCGCGAGCGAAGGCGCGTTGAGTTGCGTGAGCGGATGCGTGGGCGAGGTCCACAACTGCCGGCGCGAGCGAATCAGCGTGTGGTGCTGAAAACGCCGGATATTCTCCACATTCGACAACAGAGCAATGCCAAGATCGACATCGCCGTCGAGCACCGCCTGCTCGATCGACGCACGGTCCGTGTCATGCAGATCGATCTCGATGTCGGGGTAAGTCGCACGAAAGCGCGCCATCAGCTCCGGCAGAAAGTAGCCGAGCAACGTATAGGACGCCGCGATGCGCACCGTCCCCCTCAGATCGTGCGAACGAAAAGGCGCCTTGTAGACCGCGTCGCGCACTGAATCGAGTATGTGCCGCGCGTGATTCAGGAAGTCCTGCCCATCCGGCGTCAGCGCGACGCCCTGCGGCAGGCGTTCGAACAGGCGCGTACCCAGGGTTTCCTCTAATGCGAGTACCGCGTTGGTAATCGCGGATTGCGACACATGTTCGACCGTCGCGGCCATGGAAAACTGCCCGCTTTGCGCGGCAGCCACGAAGTAGCGCATCTGCCGCAGGGTGATGTCTTTTGACATGTGTTTTTCGAATAGCAGGATTCGGTATTCGTGATTTTACGATGGAAATTCCGCTTCCTATACTCGGGCTCAAATAAAGCCATCGGAGACATGGACCATGAATGCCCCGCTATCGCCCGAGCTACGCGACGCACTCGCCACCGTATCGCTCGACGACAAATACACCCTCGAAAAGGGCCGTGTCTACATGAGCGGCACGCAGGCGCTGGTCCGTCTGCCGATGTTGCAGAAGGCGCGCGATCGGCGTGCCGGTCTCAATACCGCGGGCTATGTATCCGGCTATCGCGGTTCTCCACTCGGCGCGCTGGACCAGGGACTGTGGAAAGCGAAGAAGCATCTCAAGGAACATGACGTGGTGTTCCAGCCAGGGGTCAACGAGGATCTGGCGGCCACCGCCGTATGGGGCACGCAACAGCTCAACCTGTGGCCCGGCGCCAAGGTCGATGGCGTATTCGGCATGTGGTACGGCAAAGGGCCGGGCGTCGACCGTACAGGGGATGTTTTCAAGCACGCGAATTCAGCCGGCACGGATCCGAACGGTGGCGTGCTGGTTCTCGCGGGCGACGATCATGCGGCGAAGTCGTCGTCGGTCGCGCACCAGTCCGAGCATATGTTCGTCGCGAGCGGCATTCCGGTGCTCTATCCGGCGAGCGTGCAGGAGTATCTCGACTACGGATTGCACGGCTGGGCAATGAGCCGCTATTCCGGTCTGTGGGTCGCGATGAAATGCGTGACCGACGTGGTCGAATCGAGCGCGTCGATCGATATCGATCCGGACCGTTTGCAGATCGTCTTGCCCGACGACTTCGACATGCCCGAGGGCGGACTCAATATCCGCTGGCCCGATCCGCCGCTCGCCCAGGAAGCCCGCCTGCTCAATCACAAGTGGTACGCGGCGCTAGCCTACGTTCGCGCGAACAAACTCAACCGCGTGGTGATCGACAGCCCCACGCCGCGTCTGGGCATCATGACCGCGGGCAAAGCCTATCTCGACGTACGCCAGGCGCTTGCCGATCTGTCGCTCGACGACGAGACCTGCGCGCGCATCGGCATTCGCGTACTGAAAGTGGGCTGCGTATGGCCGCTCGACGCGCAGAACGCGCGTGACTTCGCCACCGGCCTCGACGAAATCCTCGTTGTCGAAGAGAAGCGCCAGATTCTCGAATATGCGCTGAAGGAAGAGCTGTACAACTGGCGCGACGATGTGCGCCCCAAGGTATTCGGCAAGTTCGATCAGCGCGACAACGCCGGCGGGGAGTGGTCCGTGCCGCGCGGACAGACGCTGCTGCCGGCGCATTACGAGCTCTCGCCTGCCCTGATCGCGAAGGCGATCGCGCGGCGCCTCGCGCAGGCCGACCTGCCGGCCGACGTGCGGGCGCGGATCGAAGCGCGTGTTGCGATCATCGAGGCAAAAGAGCGTGAAGCCGCCACGCCGCGTTCCGTCGCCGAACGGCAGCCGTGGTTTTGCTCCGGCTGTCCGCACAACACGTCGACCCGGGTGCCCGAGGGTTCCCGCGCGCTGGCGGGCATCGGCTGCCACTACATGTCGATGTGGATGGACCGCAATACGGAGACGTTCAGCCAGATGGGCGGCGAAGGCGTCGCGTGGACCGGGCAGATGCATTTCACGAACGAGCGGCATGTGTTCGTCAATCTCGGTGACGGCACCTACTTTCACTCAGGTCTCCTCGCGATTCGTGCATCGATCGCAGCGGGTGCGAATGTCACTTACAAGGTGCTCTACAACGACGCGGTCGCGATGACCGGCGGCCAGCCGGTCGACGGCGTGCTCACGGTTCCGCAGATCGCGTTTCAGGTAGTCGCCGAGGGCGCGAAGCGCGTGCTGATAGTCACCGACGAGCCGCAGAAATACGACGCGAAGGTACGTCTTCCCGACGATGTGAAGGTCTATCACCGCGATGAACTCGATCGATTGCAGCGCGAGTTGCGCGACGCGGCGGGCACCTCGATCCTGATCTACGACCAGACCTGCGCCACCGAAAAACGCCGGCGCCGCAAACGCGGCACGTATCCCGATCCCGCCAAACGCGCCTTCATTAACGATGCGGTATGCGAAGGTTGCGGCGATTGCTCGGTGCAATCGAACTGCCTCTCGGTCGAACCCTTGCAAACAGCGCTCGGCACCAAGCGCAAGATCAACCAGTCCTCGTGCAATAAGGATTTCTCGTGCGTGAACGGCTTTTGCCCGAGCTTCGTGACGGCGGAAGGCGCGCAGGTGAAGAAGCCGGGCAACGCTGGTTCGGACGCCACGCTGCCGGATTTCGCGGCCCTGCCCCGGCCGGTGATTGCTGCCCTGACGAAGCCCTACGGCGTGCTGGTGACGGGCGTTGGCGGCACGGGCGTGGTGACGATCGGCGGCCTGCTGGGCATGGCCGCTCACCTCGAGAACAAGGGCGTCACCGTACTCGACATGGCCGGCCTCGCACAAAAAGGCGGCGCGGTGCTCAGCCACGTGCAGATCGCGGCGACGCCCCAGCAATTGCACGCAACCCGCATTGCGACCGGTGAAGCGCGTCTGATTATCGGCTGCGATGCGATCGTCTCCGCTTCCGCCGAAGTGCTTTCCCGCACGCAACGCGGCGTGACCCGAGCTGCGATAAACAATAGCGCGACGCCGACCGCGCAATTCGTACGCGACCCGCAGTGGAGCTTCCCCGCCGATGAGACGCGGCATGACTTGCAGCAGAGTATCGGCGACGATTGCGATTTCATCGATGCGAATCGTCTTGCGCTCGATCTGCTCGGCGACACGCTGTACGCCAACCCGTTGCTGCTCGGTTTTGCGTGGCAACGCGGCTGGCTGCCCGTCGGCTACGAAAGCCTCGACCGGGCCATCGAGCTTAACGGTGTGGCGGTTGAAAAGAATCGACTCGCCTTCGAGTGGGGTCGCTATGTCGCGCAGCACGGCGAAGCCGCAGCAGGTGCGTTTGCACCGCATGCAAAAAAGCAGCAGGCGATTGTCGTGCAGATGCCGGAATCGCTCGAACGTCTAATCGAACGCAACGTCGAACGGCTTGGCCTCTATCAGAACGCACGCTATGCGGCGCGTTACGTGGACGTGGTCGAACGGATGCGCGCCGCCGAAACGAGGCTGGCAGCGGGTGCGAAGCTACGCCTCACGCCGGTGGTCGCGCGCAATCTCGCCAAGCTGATGACCTATAAAGACGAGTACGAAGTTGCCCGTCTTTACGCGGACCCAGCGTACCTCGACAAACTGCGCGCGCAATTCGAAGGCGAACCGGGCCGCGACTACAAACTCGCTTTCCATCTCGCCCCGCCGCTACTGGCTAAACGCGACGAACACGGCCACCTGAAAAAACAGCGCTTTGGCCAATGGACGCTCAGCCTGTTCCGTGTGCTCGCCAGACTCAAAGTTCTGCGCGGCACCGCGCTCGATGTGTTCGGCAAGACGGCCGAGCGCCGCAATGAACGCGAGTTGATTGAACAGTACGTCACGATGATCGACGAGTTCTGCACGACGCTCGACAGCACGCGATTCGATGTTGCGATGAAGCTCGCCAACCTGCCCGATGAAATCCGCGGTTTCGGTCACGTCAAGGAACGCAATGTTATTGCCGCAGCGCTAAAACGCGAGCAGTGGCTGCGCGACTATCGCGACTCAGCGCGTCTCGAACGCTTTGACCAGGTAGTCGACAAACGAAGCAATTCTTGAGGAAATGGCCGTGTTCCGATAATAGACGGCGTGAATCGGCTGCCGGATGTCCTGGGTCTGGCGGCTGAGAACCTGCACGAGCCGTCCTGATTCGCGATCCTGTCCGGTCATGAAGTCCGACAGGCAGGCAATGCCGACGCCATCCAGCGCCAGTTGCCTGAGCGTCTCGCCGCTGGACGAATAGACGGTCGGCTCGATGCGATGCAGTTCGCCGTCGGCGCCGGGTACCGGCCAGACGTTCAGCGACTCCGGCTGATTGAATCCCAGCAGCGCATGCTTGCCGAGGTCGTCGACCTTGCGCGGCTGGCCGTGCGCTTCCAGATAACCGGGGCTCGCCAGAATCCGCAGCCGGCTGTTGCCGATGAGCCGGCTATGCAGCGTCGAATCTTTCAGGCTGCCGATCCGGATCGCCACATCGGTGCGCCGTTCCAGCAGATCGATGATCCCCTCGTTGCTGTTCAGTTCCAGCTCGACATGGGGATAGCGCTCCCGATAGCCCCGCACGAGCGGCACGATCACGTGCAGCATGAACGGCGACGCGGCGTCGACGCGCAGGCGCCCGGACGGCTTGTCCCGCCGCGCCACCATCTGTTCCTCCGCGCTCTCCACCGATTCGAGAATCGCCCGCGCATTCTGCAGGAACGTCCGCCCCTCCTCGGTCAGTTCCAGCCGGCGCGTGGTTCGGCGCAGCAAGGTCGTTTTCAGCTTCTCCTCGAGCCGGCCCAAAGTCCGGCTCGCCGCCGAGACCGTCTGCTCGAGCTGCTGCGCGGCCGCCGTGATCGATCCCGTGTCGACCACCGTCGCGAAGGTTTGCAGCTCATCCAGCGTGATTTTCATTCTTGACTTTAGATCAAAATAATTCCCTTTATAGACTGGTTTTTCTGCAAAAGTAAAGCGTGCGCACTTTGCCCCGTCTTCTGGTCCTGACCCACGCCGCCTTTCGGCAGGTCTTCCAGTGAGGCGCGACCCGTGATCGCCGCGAACTCTTCGAGCGAAGCCATGTGCATTGGCGCGATGCTGGTGATTCCCGCCGTCAACAATGAGCGGCACCACTACCCGCAGGAGCAGAAGATGCTTGAAATCGCGCGCACAGGCATTGCGAGGTTGTCGGAACCACCCGGGTAGCGTTCTTTTCGGGGATGCGCATCATACCGATTCACCCGCGCGTCGCCGCCTTGGCTCGGCGCGTACGCTTTACCCCGACGGACAAGCTGATCGAAGAAGCATGGAAGCAATCGAGAATTGCAGCTGGCCACCCAGCCATCCGATTTCACGACTTGAGGCACGGCGCCGCGTGGGAAATGATGAATGCCGGCATAGACCCGTTCACGGCTGGCGGCGTCCTCGGGCACAAGTCGTGTCGTATCGACGAAGCGATATTCTCACCTGGTCATGGACCGGCTTGCGGCAGCCGTCGGCAAGACTGGGTACAAAAGGAGGAATCCGGTTTAAGGCAGAACAACCGATACCGCGAAGATTCGCCGGAGATAGCAAAAAACGCTAATCCTTTGCTGGGCAGATGGTGCCGGGGACCGGACTCGAACCGGCAAGCCGTGAAGCGGCGGATTTTAAGTCCGCTATGTTTACCAATTTCATCACCCCGGCAGGGGTAGAACCGCATGTGGACGCGAATTCTACCATTGCCCGGCGAGCGCACCAAACCGGCGCAATCCAGCCGCAGTCCGCCCCCACCCGCCCGCCACAACTCTCCATCCAGGGACAAAACCTGGAGTCATCCGCAAGTCACAAACGTTGCCGATAATCCGCTCACGAAAACGTTTACATGACGAGCGCAACCCATGATCCCAACGATCAAAGATGTCGCCGCCCACGCGGGCTTCTCCATCGCCACGGTCTCGCGCGCAATCAACGCGCCGCACACCGTGAACCCGGTCACGCTCGACAAAGTGCGTCAATCCATCGACGCCCTCAACTTCCGCCCCAGCCCGCTAGGACGGCAGCTACGCGGCGAGCGCACGCGCCTCATCGGCGTGGTCCTGCCGACGCTCGCCAACCCCGTGTTCGCCGAATGCCTGCAAGGCATCGACGAACTCGCCGCGGCGCAAGGCTACCGGCTCATGCTGATGACCACCCAGTACGACGCCGACCGCGAACGCCACGCCATTGAAACCCTGCGCGAGCATCGCGTGGAAGGCCTGATCCTGACGGTCGCCGATGCCGACACGCATCCGCTGCTCGACGAACTCGATCGCGACGGCCTGCTCTACGTGCTGATGCACAACGACACGGTACGGCGCCCGGCGGTCTCGGTCGACAACCGGCTCGCCGCGTTCGACGGCGTACGCATGCTGATCGCGCACGGCCATCGCCGCAT
Source organism: Paraburkholderia fungorum (assembly GCF_902833645.1). Classification (GTDB taxonomy): domain Bacteria; phylum Pseudomonadota; class Gammaproteobacteria; order Burkholderiales; family Burkholderiaceae; genus Paraburkholderia; species Paraburkholderia fungorum. The sequence continues at coordinate 7,994 of NZ_CADFGE010000017.1, read as the reverse complement.
CCTGATGCTCGCCGGCACACTCGCCGCCTCGGACCGCGCCCGCCAGCGGCATCTCGGCTACGCGCAGGCGATGCAGCAAGCCGGCCTCACCCCCGCGCCGGCACTCGAAGTCGATTTCAACGCCGACGAACTGTCGCCGTCCGTGCTCGCACATCTGACCAGCGGTCCGAACCGCCCGACCGCCCTCTTCTGCAGTAACGACCTGCTCGCGATGGTCGTGATGCGCGGCCTGCGCCGGGCTCGGCTGCAGATTCCGCACGACATGTCGATTCTCGGCTTTGACGGACTCGCGATGGGCGAATTGCTGTCGCCGCCGCTGGCCAGCGTCTGCGCGCCGAATCGCGAGATCGGCTGCGCTGCCTGGCAGCGTTTGCTGAGCCGTGTAACGGGCACCTATGAAGCGTCAGGCGAACTGTCGCTCACGTTGACGTTGCCGCACAGTTTGCGCGAAGGCGCCACCATCGCGGCAATTTCGAACCGCGCCGACAATCCGCCGGCGCATGCGTCGGCGTAAGCCGCAGAGCCGTTTGCATAAGCCCTAACCGCTACGTTGAACCTCAAACCACCCGCTCTCTTCTCTTCAGGAGACCCGCAGTGATCCGCTCGTCATCACGTTTTGCTTCATCGATCAAACCGCTCTGGCGCCGACTCGCCCGCACCACGGCCGGCGCGCTGTCGGCCGGCATGATGGTCACCGCCGCGCTCGCCGCTCTCGCACCGCAAGCGGCCCACGCCGACGAAACCGCGATCTGCTACAACTGCCCGCCCGAATGGGCCGACTGGGCGAGCCAGATCAAGGCGATCCAGCAGAAGACCGGCATCCGCGTGCCGTTCGACAACAAGAACTCCGGTCAATCGATCGCGCAACTGATGGCCGAGCAGAAGAGCCCGGTTGCGGACGTGGTGTATCTCGGCGTGTCGTCGGCGTTCCAGGCAAAAGACAAAGGCGTCATCCAGCCGTACAAACCCGCGCATTGGGACGACATTCCGGCGAACCTGAAGGACCCGCAAGGCTACTGGTTCTCGATCCACTCCGGTACGCTGGGCTTTTTCGTCAACAAGGACGCGCTCGAAGGCAAGCCGGTGCCGCGTTCGTGGGCCGATCTGCTGAAGCCTGAATACAAGGGCATGGTTGGCTACCTCGATCCGTCGAGCGCGTTTGTCGGCTATGCGGGCGCCGTCGCGGTGAATCAGGCGCTTGGCGGCACGCTCGACAACTTCGAGCCGGGCCTCGACTGGTTCCGCAAGCTGAAGGCCAACGCGCCGATCGTTCCGAAGCAAACCGCCTATGCGCGCGTGATGTCCGGCGAGATTCCGATTCTGCTCGACTACGATTTCGACGCTTACCGCGCAAAGTACAAGGATCACGCCAATGTCGAATTCGTGATCCCCGCGGAAGGCACGATCTCGGTTCCGTACGTGATGAGCCTCGTGAAGGGCGCGCCGCATGAAGCGAACGGCAAGAAGGTGCTCGACTTCGTGCTGTCGGACGAAGGTCAGAAACTGTGGGCCGAAGCCTATCTGCGCCCGGTACGCGCCAATGCAATGACGCCGGACATCGCCGCCAGATTCCTGCCCGCGAGCGATTACGCGCGTGCCAAGCCGGTCGACTTCGGCAAGATGGCTGAAAAGCAGTCCAGCTTCGGTGAGCGTTATCTACAGGTGATGCATTGAACGACGTCACGTTCCCGCTGCGCTGGCGCATCGCCCTGATCGCGCCGGCGCTGGTGGTTTTCATCGCATTCTGGCTGTTGCCGATGGGCGCGCTCGCGCAAATCAGCGGCGACGGTCACGCGTTCGCAACCTATCGCGCGATGCTGACGAATCCGCGTTACATGTCGAGCCTCGGCGCGACTGTCGTGCTGTCCGCGGCAGTCACGGCGGCAACCCTGGTGCTCTCGGTAATCGCCGGTTTGCTGCTGGCGCGCCGTGAGTTTCCGCTCAAGCGCACGTTGCTCGCGCTGTTGACGTTTCCATTGGCATTCCCAGGTGTCGTGGTCGGCTTCATGGTCATCATGCTGGCGGGGCGCCAGGGATTGATCGGCGCGCTGTCGTTGAAACTCACCGGCGACCGCTGGGTGTTCGCTTACTCGATGAGCGGCCTGTTTCTCGGCTACCTGTACTTCTCGATTCCCCGCGTGATCGTCACCGTGATGGCCTCGGCCACCAAGCTCGATGCGTCGCTCGAAGAGGCCGCGCGTTCGCTCGGCGCATCGCCGTGGCGTATCACACGCGACATCGTGTTGCCCGCGTTGTCGCCGGGTCTGATCGCGGCGGGCGCGGTATGTTTCGCGACCGCGATGGGCGCCTTCGGCACCGCCTTCGCACTGGCCACCGACATCGACGTATTGCCGATGACCATTTACACCGAGTTCACGCTCAACGCGAACATGGTGACGGCGGCGGGCCTGTCGATCGTGCTCGGCATCGTCACCTGGGCCGTGCTGGCATTCGCTCGCAGCGTGAGCGGCTCGGCAGTCGCGGCAAGCGCATGAGCGGCATGTCCAAACCCGATCACGAGACTTCGATGAATTCCATCAGCACTCCCCTTCAGCCGGCTGCGAAGCCGCGCGCGCGACGGCTCGGACTACCCACGTCGCGCACCTGGCTGGCAGCCGGCCAGTGGTTCGTTACGCTGCTGCTGTGCGCGTTTCTGATCGTGCCGGTCGTAATGTCGATCATGGCCGGACTCACGGTCAACTACTTCAAGGGTATATCGAGCGGACTCACGCTGCGCTGGCTCGGCGAAGTGTGGACGCAGTATCACGACTCGGTATTTCTCTCGCTCGAAGTGGCCGCGGCGACCCTGCTGATCACGCTGCTGACCGGCGTGCCCGCCGGCTATGTGCTGGCGCGCAGCAAGACGCGGCTCTCGCGCATCATCGAAGAGTTTCTGGTATTGCCGATCGCGCTGCCCGGCCTCGCTTCCGCGCTTGCGCTGCTGGTGGTCTACGGCGGCTTCACGATGTTTCGCATGAGCGTTGCGTTTATCGTCGTCGGCCACGTGGTGTTCACGCTGCCGTTCATGGTCCGCGCGGTTGCCGCCGTCTGCGCGAGCAGCGATCTGCGCACGCTCGAAGAAGGTGCGGCGAGCCTCGGCGCAAGTTTCCTGCAACGCTTCGTCACGATCGTGCTGCCGAATGCACGGCCGGGAATCGTTGCGGGCGCGCTGGCGGTGCTCACGCTCTCGATCGGCGAATTCAACCTGACGTGGATGCTGCACACGCCCGACACCAAGACGCTGCCAGTCGGCCTCGCCGACACCTACGCGTCATTGCGCATCGAAATCGGCAGCGCCTACACGATTCTGTTTTTCATCATGACGATGCCGCTGCTCGTCGCGATGCAATGGCTCGGCGTCGATGCGACCGGCCAGCGCAGCGCGGGGAAAAAACGCGCCGCCTCCCGTTCGAAGCCTTCACCGACGTCCACGCCATGAAACTCGACTCCGTTCCCATCACGCTCACGCAATGCGCAAAAACGTTTCGCGGCACACGTGTGCTCGAACCGCTCGATCTGCACATCGGCGCGGGCGAGACACTGGTCCTGCTCGGCCCGTCCGGTTGCGGCAAAACCACTACGCTGCGCATGATCGCGGGCCTCGAAACACCTGACACCGGCGGCAGGATCGCATTCGGCGACGAAGACGTCACCGCGTTGCCGATCGAAAAACGCCAGGTCGGCATGGTATTTCAGAGCTATGCGCTGTTTCCGAACCTGACCGTGCGCGGCAACATCGGCTACGGACTGAAGATCAAACGCGCGCCGGTTGAAACCGCACGGCAACGTGTCGACGAATTGCTCGCGATGATGCGTCTCACCGCTCACGCCGACAAGCCGATCGATCAGCTTTCGGGCGGACAGCGCCAGCGCGTTGCACTGGCGCGCGCGCTGGCCGTGCAACCCCGCGTGCTGCTGCTCGACGAACCGCTGACCGCGCTCGATGCGCGCTTGCGCGACACCTTGCGCAGCGAGATGAATACGCTGCTGCGCGAGTTAGGCATTACCACCGTCTACGTGACCCACGACCAGGCCGAAGCGATGGAACTCGGCGACCGTATCGTCGTGATGAGCGCCGGGCGCATCGAGCAGATCGGTTCGCCGCGCGATATTTACTACCGTCCGGCAAATCGCACGGTCGCGCAATTTGTCGGCACGATCAACCGGCTGGCGGGCGAGCGGCGCGAAGGCCTCCTGACCACGACCGGCGGAACCGTCCCGTTGCCGTCGGGCCCCGGGCATGCAAGCGCGGCACACGAATTCTTCTTCCGGCCCGAAGATGCATATCTGGCCGACCCAGCCACGGCGCAATTGCGCGGTAACATCGAAAGCACCGCGTTTCTCGGCGAGCGCACCCGCTTGACGATCGGCGGCGCCGCACCGGACGCCTTGCTGATCGACGTCGCGGGCCGGGTAGAACTCGCACGCGGCACACCGGTCGGGATTTCGATCGCGCAAGACGCGCTGATTGCGCTATCGTAAAGACACAGCGCTGCGATTCCGGCGCGCCATAAAAGAAGGACATCCCCATGCTGCTGGCTCAAATTAGCGACCTGCATATCAAACGACCCGGCGCGCTGGCGTATCGCCGCGTCGACACCGGCGCCTATCTCGCCCGCACGGTCGCCGCGCTCAATGCGTTGGAGCCGCGTCCCGACGCGGTGATCATGACCGGCGACCTCGTCGATCAGGGTGACCCGGAACAGTACGCGCACCTCAAAACGCTGCTGGCGCCGCTCCAAATCCCCTACTTCCTGCTGGTGGGCAATCACGACGAACGGACTGCGTTGCGCGCGGCGTTTGCCGATCGCGCCGAATTACACAGTGGCGGAGAGTTCGTGCACTACGCGGTCGATATCGGCGCGCTGCGGGTAATCGCGCTCGATTCGATGGTACCGGGCGCAAGCGCCGGCAATCTGTGCGACGCACGGCTCACCTGGCTCGCGACGCAACTCGATGCGGCACAAGGCAAGCCGACGGTGGTCGCGCTGCACCATCCGCCGTTCGTCTGCGGTATCGGACACATGGATGAATTGCGGCTCGATCCCGTTGCCGCCGACAGGCTCGCCGCCTTGATCGCTCGTTATCCGAACGTCGAGCGGGTGATCTGCGGCCATGTGCATCGGCCGATGTTCGTGCGGTTTGGCGGCACGATCGCATCGGCGGTGCCGGCGCCCGCGCACCAGGTCGGGCTCGATCTGCGCGAGGACGCGCCCTCGGCATTCGTGATGGAGCCGCCCGCGTATGCGCTGCATCGCTACGATCCGGCAACGGGCATCGTCACGCATCATGCGTATGTCGACAAGGCCGATGGCCCGTATCCGTTTTACGAGCCGGAAGGCGCGTTGATCGATTGACGGCGGCACCGCGCCGGATCAGACAGCGACAAAGGTTTGCCGCACACGCCGGGACAGCCTGAAATACGGTATCCCGAGCGCGGCGGCAGCGACGGCTTGCACGAAGCCGTCGAATGGAATGGCGATCGCGATGCCGATGGCGTGGGTCATGTGATCGCCCAGCAGGTAGGCGACGGTGCGCATGACGACGATCGCCAGCAGCCACGCCTGCACCTGCCCCGGAAACCGCGCCGATCTGCGCCGCACGAGCAGCGCCAGCCAGCCGGCACCGGCGACGATAAACAAGCCGATGATCACGTCGCAGCCCACCATTGCGATCACGGTGCGATACCAGCCGTGCGTTTCGGGACGCACGAATACGGCCAGCAACTCCCACTCGAGCATGAGCTTGAGCGGATCGCGCAAGGCGAACGCGGTTGAAAACGCCCATGCCGCGAGGCAGATCAGCGCGATGAGCAGGCAGCCGCCGATTCGTCGGGGTTCGGGTTTCGAGCTTATGGTCATGGAATCGGTTATTTGATAGATCTGATCGCGCGTGCTGCGCGCGCCGATTCTACGAACGAAAACCGAACGACCATCTCATTTTTGCTGCCCGGTGTTTAGAGCAGCTTGCGCGCCGCGCTTTATAGCCTCCGCTTTACAGCAACTGCTTCCCACCGGCGCAGCCTTTCCTTCAATCGTGCACACGGTGCGTCGCGGGGGCGGTCAGCACGATTGCGACCGCTCCGGTATGATCGGCACGCTTGAGGACCGTGCATGGGCCGGTCCGTCGATGGTTTGCTCACATGTCCACATCCGAAGCTTCCACTCCTGCTTCCACCGACCGGTCTTTGCGCGGTCTTCTGCTGCTCCTCGCGACGATTGCCGGCGTGGCGGTCGCGAACATCTATTACAACCAGCCGTTGCTCGACAATTTTCGGCAATCGTTTCCGAGCAGTGCGTCGTGGGTTGGCGCGGTGCCGGCTGTGACGCAGCTTGGCTACGCAGCCGGGATGCTCTTGCTGGCGCCGCTCGGCGACCGCTTCGATCGTCGTCGCCTGATTCTGTTGCAGATCGTGGGCATGTGCATAGCGCTGGTGGTGGCGGCCGCGGCGCCGACACTGTCGGTGCTGATTATCGCGAGCCTCGCGATCGGCGTGCTTGCCACTATTGCGCAGCAGGCCGTGCCGTTCGCGGCCGAACTCGCGCCCGCATCCGCGCGTGGCCATGCCGTGGGCACGGTGATGAGCGGATTGTTGCTGGGGATTCTGCTGGCCCGGACTGCGGCGGGACTCGTCGCCGAGTATTTTGGCTGGCGAGCCGTGTTTGGTGTTTCGGTGGTTGCGTTGCTGGTGCTGGCGGTGGTGATCATTCTGCGACTGCCGAAGAGCAAGCCGACGTCGACGTTGCCGTACGGCAAGCTGATGGTTTCGATGTGGCACCTGATCGTCGAGCATCGCGCGCTGCGTGAGGCCTCGCTGACCGGCGCGGCGATGTTCGCGGCGTTCAGCATTTTCTGGTCCGTGCTGGCGTTGTTGCTGGCGGGCGCGCCGTTTCATCTTGGGCCGCAGGCTGCGGGTCTGTTCGGGATCGTCGGTGCGGCGGGGGCGATGGCTGCGCCGCTGGCCGGCAAGTTTTCCGACCGACGCGGGCCGCGGGCGATTATCACCGTGTCGATTGTGCTGGTGGCGATTTCGTTTGTTGTTTTCGCGTTGTCGGCGAAGAGCATTGTTGGGTTGGTGATCGGCGTGATCGTCCTTGATATTGGTGTGCAGGCGGCGCAGATTTCCAATCAATCGCGGATTTACGCGCTGAAGCCGGAAGCGCGCAGCCGCGTGAATACTGTTTATATGGTGGCGTATTTTATTGGCGGCGCTGTCGGGTCGGGGGTCGGCGCGGTGGTTTGGCCGGCTTTTGGGTGGATTGGGGTTAGTGTTGCTGGGGTGGCTTTTGCCGGGCTGGCGGCGTGGAATCATTTGAGGCTTCCAGCCGAAGGGTGACGGGCCTGCCCGGCAGGAAGGGGCCTGCGCGGCGCTTTTCGTTGTTGATCTGGATTTTTGGGCGGTGCCTTGTAGTGATAGTGATTTATTTGGCGTTGCCCTACTGGTCTTTTGGCCTTTCCTTGTTTTGTTAGTGGTCTATTAGCGTTCCCCCTGTGCGGGGGGGCACCTACTTTTCTTTGCCTGCCGCAAAGAAAAGTAGGCAAAAGAAAGCGGCTCACACCGCTAATTTTTAAGCGGGTCCCCCGCACAGCCGCGGTAGTGGTGCATCTGGAATCCGTGCCCCCGCACACTCCGCGCCGTTGACAAAGGGCTCATCAGCTCCCACTCCGCACTACGTGCGTCGCGGACGGGTCTGCCAAGGAAACCGCGCTGATGCTTTGCATAGCTGATTGTTTTGAACTGGGTATCGGCGCGCGCAGCGCCGCCGGAGGTATGACTGCCTTGTCACTAAGTCTGAATGTGCGAGGCGACAGATTCCAGATGCACCACTACCGCGGCTGTGCGGGGGACCCGCTTATGAGCTAGCGGGGTGAGCCGCTTTCTTTTGCCTACTTTTCTTTGCGGCAGGCAAAGAAAAGTAGGTGCTGTAGTGGCCTAATAAAGCTGGACACCTCAAAAGGTAGACTTATATCCAGACAGAGAGGTGTCAGATGGG
>NZ_CADFGE010000016.1 GCF_902833645.1 Paraburkholderia fungorum | reverse complement strand
CAGGAAAACCTTCCTTTAATACTCGTGTGAGACTTGATACTTTCGCTTCCGGCAGACTCCGGGGAGTCCACCGCGCGTCGCGCATCAAGCGCCCACACTTATCGGCTGTTAATTTTTAAAGATCGAGTCCGCATTCACTACCGAACCCGCACCGTGTCGCCCACCCGCGCAACCATCGGCACCGCTTCGTTCTGCGTCGCTGCATCAGCAGCAGAGAAACGAGATTATGAAGAACTTTCGCTACATCGTCAACAGGTTTTTATCACTTTCTCAACCCGCTCACGTCGCTCAAACCCTTGCCACGACTGGCTCTCCCGCTTCCCCGTGCCCCGGCGTCCGGAGCACGAAAGAGCGAGATTCTAGCGAGCCGGGCACCGCCTTGCAAGCGTTATTTTGATACGCATGAATTGCGCCGGAACTGGCGCAATAAAGAAGAATGATCGGCACAACAAGTGGCCTGCCAAGCCCACCTCAGGATCAGCCGAAAATCACCTCGTTCAGGCGGTCGCGCGCTTCTGCATCGCACGTTCGACAACGCCCAGATAATGATCCAGGTCCGGCGTCGCGCGGTTCTCTTCCTTGGCGCGATCGTCCCATTTGCGCAAACGCAAGGCATCTTGCGCATAGGGCTTCTGCAGGAACGCCTCGGCCTCTTCTTTACTGAAGATTCCGCCTTGCAGTTCCAGACTGCGCACCGAATCGGCGGAAAGCTGGCCGAAGTAAGCGTCGTCGATTGCGCAGAGGCAGCGCTTGGCGTCGACGTGCAGACGGATCGGTTCCAACACCGCATCCGACAACACCGGCCGTAAGAACGGCAGCGCGAAATACTGATGCAGATCGTCGATGCCCCGCTGCGTCGGCGTTTCGCCTTGTAAATTCAGCAGATGACCGAGGTCGTGCAAAAACGCCGCGGCAACGAGTTCATCGTCAGCGCCCGCCTCTTCCGCCAACGCGCCGCTTTGCAGCGCATGTTCAAGCTGCGTCACCGGCTCGCCGCTATAGGCGAGCTTGCCGTATTGCTCGAATAACGAGCGGATGTCGTTCAGACTCAATGCCACGGTCTTACTCCCACGGTAATGAAAAGGTCTTCAGGTTGGTGAAGCTCTTCATCGCTTCCTGAACGCCTTCCTTATAGCCGAGCCCGGAATCCTTGATGCCACCGAACGGAGTCAACTCGATCCGATAACCCGGCACTTCCCACACGTTGACCGTTCCCACGCGCAATTCATTGATGAAGCGCGTGATCGCGTCCTGCCGGTTCGTGCACACCCCGGACGACAAGCCGAACGGCGTGCCGTTACTGATACGAATAGCGTCGTCGAGCGTATCGAACGTGATGATCGGCGACACCGGCCCGAATGTTTCCTCGCGCACCAGTGCCATCGACGGATCGACGCCGTCCAGCACGGTCGGCGAATAAAGCGCGCCGTCGCGCTGGTTGCCGATCCGCAAGCGCGCACCGGCCGCCACCGCTTCGTTCACACGCGCTTCGAACAGCTGCGCGGCGGCGACGTCGATCACGGTGCCCATCTGATTGCCTGCGTCGAACGGGTCGCCATAGGTCCATGCGCGCGTCTTCTCTACGACCAGATCGGTGAAGTCCGCCGCGATGCTCTTTTGCACCAGCATCCGCTTGACCGCGGTACATCGTTGCCCGGAGTTCTTATACGAGCCCTGCACAGCGAGCGTCGCCGCACGCTCGAGATCGGCGTCTTCGAGCACGATCAGCGGATCGTTGCCGCCCAGCTCCAGTACGACGCGCCGGTAGGCCGCCTTCGCGGCGATATATTTGCCGATCGCCACGCCGCCCGTGAACGTCACGAGTTCGGCCAAAGGATGCGTAATCAGTTCGTCGGCGATTTCGCGCGGATCGCCGGTCAGCACCTGCAGCATGGGCGCCGGCAAACCCGCTTCATAAAGAATGTCCGCCAGATAGAACGCCGACAAAGGCACCTTCTCCGACGGCTTGAGCAGCACCCGATTATTCGTCGCGATCGCTGGCGCAATCTTGTGCGCGACCTGGTTCATCGGATGGTTGAACGGCGTGATCGCCACGATCACGCCCGCCAGCGGCTCACGCTGCGAAAACACCCGGCGCTGCTTGCCATGCGGTGTGAGATCGCAGGAAAAACTCTGCCCATCGTCGCGCAAGGCCTCGATTGAGGCGAACTTCAGCACGTCGGCGACGCGGCCGATCTCGTAGCGCGAATCCTGCTTCGACAACCCCGACTCGAGCGAAATCAGATCCGAGGCTTCCTCGGTGCGCTCCCGCAGCAACACCGCGGCGCGTTCGAGAATCTGCGAGCGCTCGTAGCGGGTGAGCTTCGCCTGGTATGCGGCGGCGTATTCGAACGCCGCGCGCACGTCGTCGATGCTCGCCAAAGGGACTGTACCTACCCGCGTCCCGCTAAAAGGATCGAACACGTCGAGCGTGCGCGAGCGCGTGGCGCGCTCGCCCTTGAGCCGCAGCGCTTCGGCCCGGAATGCTGGATGGTCCCGCAGCACGGCGTTCATGATGCCTCCACGTGATTCAGGGCAACGTCGAAGATATCGAAGTTGCGCAGACGCTTGCCTGCTTTGACGGCGGCCAGTTCCTCGACGCGGCGATTGAACAGCAGCGGCACTTCCTGCTCGGAGATCCCGCCGTGCGAGCGCAACGGCACGGTCAGTCCGGACAGATCGTGCTCGTCGCGACGCGTGCCGAGCACCACATGCCGGGTGCTGACCACGACGATATCGCCCACGCGGTCGTTCGGCAGTTCGAAGCGCTCGCACGCCGCGCGATTGTCGAGCACGACTTCGATACCCGGCAAACCGCCGATCCGTTCGATCACCTGCGCGACGCTCACGTCGTGCGGCAGGTAAATCGTCGCAAATGAACCGAGCGCGCCGTGATGCACGACATACGGATCGGTAATCGGCAAGATCACGCGCGCTTTGCCGTGCCCAAGCCAATCGTCCAGCACGTCCTGCAGATAGATCACATTCGGATCGCCGGTCTTTGGGTCGTGCTTGGCGTTCATGCCATGGTCGGCGGTCAGGCCGATCACCCAGCCGAGCGCATCGAGCCTCGCGAGGTAGCCATCCATCATTGCGTAGAACGCGTTCGCGCCTTCGGTGCCCGGTGCCCATTTGTGCTGGATGTAATCGGTGGTCGACAGATACATCAGGTCGAGCTTGCGGGTCTCAGCCAGCCGCACGCCGGCAGCGAACACAAATTCGGACAGACCCGCGCTATAGACATCAGGCACCGGCAAGCCGACCAGATCGAGCACTTCGTCGATGCCGTTTTCTTCGCGCGTCACCTTGTCGGCTTTTTCCGCTGAGAAACAGATGCCCTTCAATTGCCAGCCGAGCAAACGGCGCAGCTTGTCTTTCGCAGTGACCACGGCAACCGCCGCGCCGGCGTCAGCAGCAGCGGCCAGCAAGGTCCCCGCGCGCAGATAAGCCGGGTCGTTCATCATCACTTCCGCGCCTTCGCCGCCGTTTGCGTCCGGATCCCAGAAGTAGTTGCCGCAAATACCGTGCACCGAGGGCGGCACGCCGCACACGATCGACAGGTTATTCGGGTTCGTGAACGACGGAATCACGCAATCGGCCTTGAAGGCCGCGCCGCCTTTGAGCATCTTGCCGATGAAAGGCGCGACGCCTGCCGCGACCGCTGCTTCGAGGTAATCGTATTCGCAGCCGTCGACGCACACCACGACGGTCGGTTGCTCGGGCAGCCGGTAGCCGCGGCCATTGACTTCAATCGTACGTTCGCTTGCGTTTTCCATCATTACCTTCCATCCGTTAAGAGCACGCGTGCTCCAGTCAATTCGTTGCAGCCGGCCTCAATCGTTCGATGCCGCCAAGGTCTGGACCGCGCCCAGCGGCCCCGCCGCCTCGCAAGCTTCACGCGCGCGCTGCAAGCCGCCGTTCACATGCGCGTGCATCAGCGCGGCGGCCTGCTCGGCGTCGCGCGAACCCAACGCGGTCAGGATCGCGCGATGCTCGGCGAGCGAGCGCTCCATCGCGTCCGCATGCACCACCAGCGCGGCGCGGCGAAACAGGCTCAACTCGCCCACCAGCCTTCGATACGTCTCATACAGCTTGCCGTTGCCCGATGCCGCCACGATCGCGTCGTGAAACGCCACGTTGGCGCGCGCGTAGGCATCGTGATCGTGGGCATCGAGCGCCGCGCGCATCGAGTCGATCCACTCGCGCAATCCGGCAAGCTTGCGTGCGTCGATACGCGAAGCCAGCATCCGGCACGCCGCCTCTTCGAGCACCGCACGCACCGCATAAATCTCGTCCGCTTCCGCCAGCGACACCGTCCGCACGAACACGCCGCGGTTTTTCTCGGTACGCACGAGGCCCGCCTGCTCAAGCGCGCGGAACGCCTCCCGCACCGGCCCGCGCGAGACCTGCAAACGTGCGGCCCAATCGGCTTCGTTGAGCTTGTCGCCAGGCGCGAGTGCACCTTCGATGATGTGCCGTTCGATTTCGTCACGAACCAGCGCCGTCAGCGAATGCCTGCGCACGACATCGATCGGATCGACGGCAGCAGTTTGCATATATTCGGTCATTTTGACAAATTTCACCACACCGCTATGTGTTTGCGCGCCGCCGCCCGGCACGCGCAGACAAACACAAGGATCAAAGGGTGCTCGTCAATCCACTCGACGGCGCGGCACACGCGCGGCAATCAGCAGCAGCGCGGCGAGCGAAACAATCAGCAGAATCAGCGACAAGGCGGAGGCCGGCAGGTAGTAACCGCGCTCCACCTGCCCGACCACGACGATCGGCACCGTCGCGAAGCCCGGCGGGTACACGGTAAGCGTGGCGCCGAGTTCACCGAGCGAGAGTGCGAAGCCGAGCGCGAGACTCGCGCGGATCGCCGGCACCAGTTGCGGCAGCACGACGCGGCGCAGCACCATCGAGGGCGGCGCCCCCAGACTGGCAGCCGCTTCGCGCAGAATGGTCAGCTCCGGACGCAGCGCAGCGGCCGCGCAGCGGTAACAGAACGGCAACACCAGCGCGAGCTGCACGAACACGACGATCGCCGCCGAGCTCGACAGGTCGAGCGGACGCTTGTGATACGCGATCAGCACGGCCAGCCCGAGCACCACGCTCGGCACGCCGTTGGGCATCATCGCGATGGTGTCGACCAGCGCGCCGAGACCGCGCCGGTCGCGGCCTTCGAGCGCCAGCGCCAGCCAGAGCCCGAGAATCGTGCCGAGCACGGCGACGCCCATGCCGACTTCGAGACTGGTCGTCAGCGCGTCGAAGTCGCTGGAGCCGAGCCGTTCGAACCAGCGCATGCTGAGACTGTCCGGCAGGATGGTGCCCGACCAGTGCCCGGCCACGCTCGAGAGCGCGACCACCAGCACCGGCAAGACGAACAGCCAGAAACACAGCAACGCGGCAAAACCGAGAAACAGACCGCCGAGCATGCGCACGGGCAGACTGCGGCGCACCGGCCGCGCCTTCTTATGCATGACCGGCAAAACGGTCGGGTCGAGTTCAACGGCCATGGCCCGCTCCTTTCACCTTGCGACGGTTGACCTGACGGTACAACGCGTACAGCGACAAAGACATGATCAGCATCACCACCGCGCCGGCGGCGGCAGTGGGCAGATCGAGATCGACGGTCGCGGAGCTGTAGATCGCGACCGGCAGCGTGATCAAATGCGCGCTGCCGAGCACGAGCAGAATGCCGAACTCGTTCAGCGTCAGCAGAAAACACAGGATCGTGCCCGCGGCAATGCCCGGCCACGCGAGCGGCAGGATCACCTTGAACGCCACCATCCAGCCGCTTGCGCCTAGACTGCGGGCGGCTTCGATCAGACGCATGTCGAGCGTGGCGAACGAGGCCAGCGTCGGACGCACGACAAACGGCGCGTAAAAGACCACTTCCGCGAGAATCACGCCGCCCACGCCGAACAGGAAATTGAGCGGCGGCGCTTCAAGATGCAACAGCCGCTGCAAGGCGATGCTGACCGAGCCCTGCGAGCCGTACAGAAAGATCAGCGTGAAGGCGACCAGAAACGACGGGAACGCGACGAACAGTTCCAGAAAACGGGTGACCATGCGCGCGCCGGGAAACGGCTTGAAGAACAGCAACGCCGCGAGGCCAATGCCGAGCAGCGATGCAAGCCCGGCACTCACGAACAGAATCCACAACGTCGTGCCGACCACGCCGCTCGTTTCCGGATTGCTGAAAAACGTCGAGTAGGCCTGCAGGCTCAAACCGTGCGGTCCGGTGAAACTCAGCAACACCAGACGCACAAGCGGGTAGATCACCAGCGGCCCCAGCACTACGACTGCCAGGAACAGCAGATGCCATTGCGCCGCGCGTTCGCGCCGCTTGACCGCCGCCGTGTGCGAGGCCGCGCTCGCGCTGCGGCGGGCGTCTGCAGCCGCGTTGAGCGGATTGGGGGTATCAGGGGTTGATAAGGACGACATCGTCAGCCTCATAACGCAGGGAAACACGCGCGCCCTTCTCCGGCATCATGCCTTGGCCGCGCTGCATGGTGACGAGCACCGGCTCGTTCGGCATCGCGTCCAGAACGACCGACACCGACAACACCGCGCCATACCATTCGACCGACGTAATCGCGCCGTGCAACTGCCCTTCGCCGAGCGGCGCGATACGCAGCGCTTCAGGACGCAGGCAGGCCACCCGCTCGCGCTCGTTGTAGCGCACGTCGTCCATGGGGAATGCGACCTGCGGCGGCAGCAGATTGGCCGCGCCCAGATAACGCGCGACGAACCCGTCGTTCGGCGTGTCGTACAACTGCTGCGGCGTGCCGAGTTGCGCGATGCGCCCTTCGCGCATCAGCAGCGTGCGGTCGGACAGCACCAGCGCGTCGTCCTGATCGTGCGTCACGCAGACGATCGTCAGATTCGGCAGACGCTCATGCAAGGCCTTCAATTCGGAACGCACCGAGGCGCGCAGATTGGCGTCGAGCGCGGAAAGCGGTTCGTCGAGCAGCAACACGTCCGGCTCGATCACGAGCGCACGTGCCAGCGCCACACGCTGCTGCATGCCGCCCGACAATTGCGCCGGCATGTGATGCCCGGCGTCGCCCAGTTGCACGAGTTTCAACGCGTCTGCAACCCGCCGCGCGACATCTTTGGAAGGCGTGCGGCGCGCGCGCAATCCGAAGGCCACGTTGTCGAACACCGACAGATGCGGAAACAGCGCGTAACTCTGAAACAGCAGGCCGAGATTGCGCTTATGCGGCGGCACATGCGTCAGGTCGTGACCGGCAACGCTCAAGGTACCCGACAGTCCATCCGCTTCAATGAACCCGGCGATAAAGCGCAACAGCGTGGTCTTGCCGCAACCGCTGCGGCCGAGCACGGTGAGCAATTCGCCGCGCTCAATGGTCAGCGACAGATCGTCGAGCACGGTGCGCGAACCGAAGCGCACGGTCAGATGGTCGATCTGCACGCCGCCCGGCGTGTTCGAACGCGCGGCGTCGAGCGCGTCCGGTGTGGCGCCGAGCGCGCCTGGGTGAGCAAGACTGGCCGTATTCACCGGGTTCATCCTCCAACTGGATTAATGCTGATACGGCGTCCCGCACGCATGCGGGAAACGCCGCCTGATTCGACTACGAACCTGTCCTGCTTACTTGGGCTTGACGACTTCGAGTTGCTTGCCCGACGAGCCGATCACGTCGCTCTTCCAGCGTGCCGTCCAGTCAGCCTTCTTCGCCATCACCTGGGTCCAGTCCACCGGGATCAGGTGCACGCCCGCGATCGCTTTCTTGACGGCTTCGCCGTTCTTGCCGGCGAGCGGCACGTCGGTGCGGCCCGGGATACCGAAGATGTCCGGCACCTTGGCCTGCACGTCAGTCGACATCAGATAGTCGATCAGCTTCTTGCCGGCTGCCTGATTCGGGCCGTTCTTGATCAGGCCGATCGCGTACGGCAACTGGAAGGTGGTCGGCTTGCCGTCGGCGCTTGCCGCGAGGAAGATCGGCTTGAGCGACAGACCGCCATTGGCGGCATCGTCCAGATCCATCTGCAGGTCGCCGTTGGCGAACGCGATTTCGTTACGCGAGAGCAGCACGTCGAGGTAGCCGGTACCCTTGGTGTGGAACTTGGCGCTCTCCTCGAGCTTCTTCAGATAGTCGAACGCCTTGTCTTCGCCCATCAGCGACGTGGTCAGGATGATCACGGCCATACCGTCGCCAGCCGTGGCCGGGTTCGAGTAGGCGATCTTGCCGGTGTAATCCGGGTGCAGCAGGTCGGCGAACGTCTTCGGCTGGTTCCTGGTGACGTCCGGGTTGATCGCGAACGAGAAATAGTTGTTCACGAAGGTCGCCCATGCACCGTTCGGCGCCTTGGCGATCGCCGGCACGTTCTTGTAGTTGGCGCTCTGATAAGCCTGCAGCAGGCCGGACTGATCGGCTTGCTGGATGAACGGCGGCAACGTGACCAGCACGTCGGCCTTCGGCTGGTCCTTCTCGATGGTGGCGCGGTTCACCACTTCACCGCTGCCTGCCGTGACGATGTTGACCTTCACACCTTCCTTCTTTTCGAAGGCCGGCAGCACATCCTTATAGAGGTTTTCGAGGCCGTCGGCGGTGTACAGCACCACGGCGTCAGCCGCGTGAGCCTGCATCGCCATGCCGCCGAATGCTGCCGCGGCGATCAGCGCCGGCAACAGTTTGCGTGCGAGGCCAGCCGTGGCGTGAAGGGAATTCGTCTTTGTCATGTCGCTCTCTCCGAAAGGCAAAAAACCAGACGGTCGGGATAACCCGATACCTGTTGTGATTGAACGGCGGTGCGCGCCGTGCCGCTTGCGTGTTGCCCGCAGCCAGTCGTCATGCAGTTTCATACAGATTGCAGATTGCTGACAACTTTGCTGCTTCTTCTCCAGCCTGACCTACAGCCCACCTACGACACTCGCGCTGCCTGCCATGCCTGAACTGGCACGGCAAGGATTACAGGTTTCCATGACAACGCCATGACTATTCTGTCGAATTCCAAAAATTGACACAATTCGCCAATAATATCCAAGTCAATCTTTTTTCGTCACCCGGTCCGGGCGACGGATATTCATCTGCTGACGGAGGCTTGTGTGATTCCTGGAAACGACCCGATCCTGCTGACCCCGGGGCCACTCTCCACCTCGCCGCAAACCCGCGAGGCCATGCTGCGCGACTGGGGTTCGTGGGACGCCGCGTTCAACCGCATGACTCACAGTGTGTGCGCCGAACTCGTGACGATCGCGCGAGGCGAAAACGACTATGTCTGCGTGCCGCTTCAAGGCAGCGGCACCTTCGCGGTCGAAGCGGCGCTCGGCACCCTCGTGCCGCGTCAAGGCTGCGTGCTGGTGCCGAACAACGGCGCGTATTGTGCCCGTCTGATCCGGATATTGCGGCGTATGGGAATTGCCTATGTCGAACTGGCGCTGCGCGAGGACGAGCCGGTCAGCGCGGCCGCCATCGAAGACGCCTTCAATCGCAATTCGCGTATCAGTCACGTCGCGCAGGTCCATCTGGAAACGAGCACCGGCTTGCTCAATCCACTCGACGATATCGCCGCGGTGTGTCAGCGGCACGGCAAAAGTCTGATCGTCGACGCCATGAGTTCATTCGGCGCGTTGCCGATCGATTTGCGGCGCGGCGGCATCGACGCGCTGATTTCGGCAAGCGGCAAATGTCTGGAAGGCGTGCCGGGGATGGGTTTCGTGATTGTGCGGCGCAGCGTGCTGGAGCAGAGCGAGGGACGCTCGCCGTCGCTCGCGCTGGATTTGCACGATCAATACGCCTATATGGAGAAGACCACGCAGTGGCGCTTCACGCCGCCCACTCACGTGGTCGCGGCTCTGCGTGAGGCTCTCGACCAGTTCGTCGCGCAAGGCGGACAAGCGGCGCGCGGTGCGCGCTACCAGCAGAACTACGCTGCACTGGTGAGCGACATGAAAACGCTCGGCTTCGAGCCGTTTCTGAAGCCCGAGGTGCAGGCGCCGGTGATCGTTACGTTTCACGCGCCGCGCGACCCCGCATGGAATTTTCCGGACTTTTACGCTGCGGTGCGCGAGGCCGGCTACGTACTGTATCCGGGCAAACTCACGCAAGTGGAAACGTTCCGCGTCGGTTGCATCGGCGCGATCGATGCGAACGAACTGCATAACGCGGTGGCGGCGATCGACCGTACGCTGAAACGGCTTGGGATTCGCGTGAAGTGACGTGGAGTACCACGCAGCGCCTGATGCGCTGACGCGCATGAGGCTTTCGCTCTCATGCCCTCAGCGTGCCCGCGCTCAGGCGGCTCAGGCGGCTCAGGCGATCAGGCGATCAGGCGATCAGGATTTGCGGCCCATGGGCGGTGATCGCCCTGCCGAGCGCCTTCTCCGGCGCCAGTTCGGTGACCAGATAACGGGCCGATTCGATGCCGTTGATGCGCACCGGCGTCACGCGCCCGAACTTCGAGTGGTCGGCGACAACCACCACAGTATCGGCAGCGGCAATCATGCGGCTGCGCACTTCGGCGGCCATGCGGCTGTAATCGGTCAGGTAGCCGTCCGGCGAAATGCCGCCCGCGCCGATAAAGGCGAAGTCGGCGTGGTACTGCGTCAACTGGTGGACCGTGTCGAGGCCGAAGGTGGCGTCTTCGATATCCGACAGTTCGCCGCCGAGCAGCGTGACGCGATTGTCGTTGCGACGGCCGAGCAGCAGCGCGATACGCCAGTCGTTCGTATAGACCGACAGGCGATGCCGGTCGAGCAAGGCTCGCGCCACCGCCTGGGTGGTACTGCCCGAATCGATGATTAGCGAGGCGCCGTCCGGCACGAACTCGGCCGCGCGCTCGCCGATCGCCCGCTTGGCGCCGGCATTGGCGGCTTCGCGCGTATCGAGGTCGGGCTCGCGCCGGTCGCTCGACAGCGCGCCGCCGTGGGTCGTGACAAGCAGACCGCGCCCGGCCAGTGCATTCAGATCGCGGCGGATCGTCTCGCGCGACACGTTCAGTTCGCGCACCAGTTCAGCAACCGAGAGCGCGCCGGTTTTGGCGACTTGCGCCAGGATGTATTGGTGACGTTGTTCTGCGAGCATCTATTGAGGGCCGGAAGCCGGCACGCTTGGGTTTCGCCACGGGTGGAAGGCCGGCGTATTGTATTACGCGCGGCGCGGGGATGCTCCCCCTTGCGCGCTTACCTGCTAACCTGACTGGTCTCGCCGCGCGCCGACACCTGTCGGTGCCGCATAGCAGTCCGTCAACCGAACGACCGATGCCGCCACTGTTTCGCCGCTTACTGCTGTTGTTCCACGCGTTGCGTTACGGCGCGCGCCTGATCTGGCTTGCCGCGCCGGCCGGGCACAAACTCCACTGGATGATCGAGCTGATCGGCCGCGTGCATGCGTCCGGCGGCGGCGGCGAACGCCTGCACGGCGTGCTGCCGGCGCTCGGACCGCTCGCCAGCCGCTTCGCGCAGACTCTGGCTGAACGGCCCGAACTCGCCACCGGCACGCTGCACGACGCCATCGACGCGATCGATCATCTCGAAGCCCCGCTGCCGCCCGACGAATCCGAACGAGCGCTGGCACGCGCATTCGGCCGGCCGCTCGCCACCCTCTTCAGCGCGGTCGATCTGGTGCCGGTACGCAGCGGCTTTGCCGAACAGACCCACTTCGCGCGGCTTCTCGTGCCGGTCAACGGCCATAGCGAGGTGGCCATCAAGCTGGTGCGCGCCGATCAGTTGCAACAGATCGGCGACGAACTCGCGCTGCTGCGCTGGGTTGCGCGCTGGCTGGAGAAGCTGTCCGGTTCGGCCCGCCGCCTGCAACTGCGTGCGCTGGCGCAAAGCTTCACCGACGACATCCAGCGCCGCTTCGATCTGCGCGCCGAAGCCGCCAATCTGAGCCAGACGGGTCATCACTTCGACGGCGACAAGCGCGTCGTCGTGCCGACCGTGATCTGGGACCTGTGCACCAATCACACGCTGACCATGCAGCGCGTCAGCACCTTGCCCGCCAGCGACCTGCCCGGCCTGCACGCGCATCACATCAAGCTCGCGCCGCTGGCCGCCCATATCGTCGAGGTAGTGACTGAACAGGCATTCGAGCATGGCTTCTTTCATGCCACGCTCGATGCACGCCGGGTGCGTGTGAGCATCGAAGCGGACACGCTCGGACGTCTCGTGCTCGCGGAGTTTTCGATCATGTCGAGTCTGTCGACCGGCGAGCGCGAATTCTTCGTGCATGGCGCCACCGCGCTGTTCAACCAGGACTACGGCCGGCTTGCCGAACTGCATCGAGAAGCCGGGCACGTACCGCACGACACGCGCGCCGAAATGCTCGAAGCCGAGTTGCGCACACGAGCTGAGGCGCACTTCGCCGCCGAGCCGGAAGACCGGTCGGCGGGTTCGCTGCTTCATCATTTGCTACACGCGGTGCAGCCGTTCGACGGCGCCGTGTCCGGCCGGCTTGCCACCGCACAACGCTCGTTCCAGCAGGCGGAGATGCTGGCGCGCGCGCTGCATCCGGGCGTCGATACGTGGAATGTCGCGCGCGGTGTGCTGACGGAGATTGCCCGTCGCGACGTGGACCACCGCGGCTGGATCAAACGCATCTCCCGCGAACTGCCGCATCTGGCCCATATGCTGCCGCGCATGCCGCAACTGGCCGTGCGCTACCTGCAGCACGAACACGATCGCACCCGCACTCCGCAGCAAAATGCCCAACTGTTGCAGGACATCGGCCGCGAATATCGGCGTACGCGTGTGCTGCTGTGGGCATGCGTGGTTTGCGGCAGCTTGCTCGGCGCGGGAACCGTATTGTTGATGTGGTGACATTGCAGCGGCAGCGGTAGCGGTGGACCTGCCGGCGCATGGTCGGGGCAATCCGCCACTGAGCCTCGTCCCGTGATTGCAGCTTCGAACAAGACGCGCCTCGCGTGACGCGGCAAGATGGCGGTTTTTTACGTCACCTCTCTCCGATGCTTGTTTCCGCAATCGCCGCCTTATTCGTCGTGTTGTGGTCGACCGGTTTCGTGGTCGCCCGGGCGATCACCCCTTATGCCGATCCCAATCTGTTCCTGCTTGCGCGCTTTGGCGGCACCGCGCTGATATTCGCGCTTGCCGCGTTCGCCGCACGCGCCGCGTGGCCGACTGGACGGGATCTCGGCAAGCATCTGCTGGCGGGCGCGCTGCTGCAAGGCGTCTACCTCGGCGCGGGTTACTGGGCCGTCGCGCAGGGCTTGAGCGCCGGTGTGATGGCTTTGCTCGGCGCGCTGCAGCCGCTCGCAACGGCTGCCGTCGCAGCGCCACTGTTTGGCGAGCGCCTGTCGCGGCGCGGCTGGGCCGGCATGGCGCTGGGACTCGTCGGCGTCGTGCTGGTCCTCGAACCGAAACTCGCCGCAGCTGCGCCGGCCACCCCGCATGGCGACGCGCCGCCCTGGCTGGTCGTGCTCATCTCGATCGTCGCAGTCGGCGCAATCACAGCCGGCACGTTGTTTCAGAAGACTTCGCTGGCGAAGGCCGACATCCGCAGTGCGAGTGCCGTGCAGAATTTCGGCGCGGCGGTGGTTGCGGCGATTCTTGCGCTGGCGCTCGGCGAGCATCGCTGGATTGCATCGGCTACTTTGTGGGGGTCGCTTGCGTGGGGCATCGTCATGCTGTCGGGAATCAGCGTCACCTTACTGGTGTGGATGGTCAGGCGCGGCGACGCGGCGCGCGCCACCGCCCTGATGTTTCTCGCGCCGCCGCTCGCCGCGCTCGAAGGGTATGTCGGCTTCGGCGAAACACTGCTACCGGTACAGATCGCCGGATTCGGGGTGGCGTTGGTGGGCGTGCTGCTGGCGCGTTCGTGAAGGTTCGAGCGGCACGCCCGCGGCTCAATCCGCCGTGTCGGCGCCGGCCGGCACTTTTGCGCGTACCTTGCTGCCCGGCGCCGGAGCCCAGCCCGGACGGCTCTTGCGCTCCGAATCCACCACGACGATGTAGCGCCCCGCCCATGGCGTCACCTGGCGGTCGCTCTTCAACACCCACAGCGATTTGCCGGACTCGACCAGCGCGGCATATTCGGCGTCGAGAATGCCGTAGTGGTCGATAAAGGCATTGAGCGACGCGGGAATCCTCACGCAGCCCTTCGAATGGCGAATACCGAGTAGCGGCTCGAGCCGGTCCGGGTCGGTGGCATGCATCTGGAAACGCATCTGCGACATGCCGCCCTTGCCCCAGCCCCGCTCGCCCTGGGCCCAACCCAGGTCGAAGATTCGCATGTCGCGCTTGCCGTAGCCGCGGATGCGGTTCTCGTTCAGCGTGCCTTCCGAGCGGAAATCCATGTTTGACGGCGTATGCTCGAACACGCCGAGCGGCGTGATGAAGTGGTCGTACTCGCCCGGCCGGCCCGTTGAGACCGGCGACGCGCCGATCATTTGCCAGCTATCCGCCGGGGTGGCCCGGAAATAGATGAACAGCGCCTGAACGTTGGCATTGCGGTCCACCATCACGACATACTCACCCGACAGATTGCCGAGCGTGTGCTCGTTCAATGCCGTTTGCAGGCGCTCGGCGTAGGCGCGCTGCTCAGCAGCCGGCACTTTCAACCGGCGTGTTACGTCTTGCGCGAATACCTCCCGCAGCAGCAACGCCCGACGCGGATCAACCACGCCGCCCGCGTCGGGCGCGGCGACGGCCGACGCGTCAACAGCGGGTGCCGGGCGCTTCGCCGCCACGGATGCCGGTGCCCGGGCGGATGCCGCGCCTGAAGCGGAAACTGAAGCGGAAACTGAAGCGGAAACTGAGCCGGCAACTGAGGCCGTACCCGACGCCGCGAGAGCGACGCTACATGACAGCGCGCAAAAAGCGGCGCCCAACGTACGCGTCAAATAGCGCACGGAAAGAACTGCGCGCGCGAAACGCGGCACAGAGAGTAAATCCGACATACACACCATTAGAGTTAGACGATCTGCCGATGTGGAAGTGCTACGGTCCGTTGCAGACTGGCCAGGCCGATTGGGGTAGTTCATCGCGTATTTGAGCAAACCTGATTATTATTGACTGCTCGCCGGCTCATGCGGCGCTCGGAACCAGGATGTTACTAAGCACACCGGCACCTGTCGATGAAGAATGGGCCGATTCATCAATATCACTGTATTGACCGTCAATATTCAGCAATTCGCGTAGCGGTTTAAAAGCTGCGTAATGTAAATTTAACGCCGATATTCGCGATTTAACCGCGAGACCGATTTGTCACACCATGCCCGCACGGCCGTGACGTGCGCGGGTGATGACTTGTGCAATCCGCGCGAGCGTCCATCGTCGACACTCGCGCTATCGTATACCGAGGAAAGAGGACTATGACGCAACACGATTCAGGCGCACGCCAGGCAAGTATCGCAGCGGAAATGCACGTTGCTGCCGAATTCGACGCCGCACAGGAAATCGAGCGCCGGGTCGCCTTTCTGGCGAACTATTTGCGCACCAGCGGCCTGAAAACCTACGTGCTCGGCATTAGCGGCGGCGTCGATTCGACAACTTCCGGGCGGCTGGCACAACTCGCGGTCGAACGGCTGCGGGCCGAGCATTATGACGCGCGCTTCATCGCGATCCGTTTGCCGTACGGCGTGCAGAAAGACGAGGCCGACGCGCAGCAGGCCTTGAATTTCATTCGCGCGGATGAAAATCTCACCATCGATATCAAACCCGCCGCCGACGCAATGCTCGCCGCGCTGGATACCAGCGGCCTGCGATTCAACGACGACGCCCAACAGGATTTTATCCACGGCAATATCAAGGCGCGGCAGCGAATGATCGCGCAATATGCGGTGGCCGGCGCGCGTGCCGGCGTGGTGATCGGCACGGATCACGCGGCTGAGTCGGTGATGGGATTTTTCACGAAGTTCGGTGACGGCGGCGCCGATGTGTTGCCGCTCACCGGGCTGAACAAGCGCCGAGTGCGGGCACTCTCCAAAGCGTTGGGCGCGCCGGAAGCGCTCGCGCACAAGGTGCCGACCGCCGACCTCGAAATGTTGCGCCCACTACGGCCGGACGAGGACGCATATGGCATCCCGTACGACGATATCGACGACTTTCTGGAAGGCAAACCGGTAAGCGCCGCCGCGCGCGAGACGATCCTGCGTTTCTACGATGTCACGCGGCACAAGCGGGCGTTGCCCTACACGCCATTCGATTGGCCGGTGAAGACAGGCGGGGAATGACAGACGCGATGTAAAAAACGGCTGTGCGGCGAGGATGCGCGTTAAAAATGCGCCAGTCGCAGCGCATTCTCTTCACCTGGAGCCGTTCGAAGCGTTTGAAGCGTTCAGTAAGCGCGGCGCAGTGGCGACAGGTTCAGTGCGCAGGCGGCGACGTGTCGTCGCTGAACAGATCCGCACTCGCCTCGAGTGCGAGGCCACCCAGATGCTTGCCGTGAATCTGCCGGGCAATTACATCGCCCACATACGGCACGTTCGCGTCCAGTTCGACAGTGGCGTAGGCGCCGGGTTTGCCGGCGTCGACCACCTCGACGCTTTTCGCGTAATGCCCGAGTTCACGTTTGAGGAACTCCTGCACTTCCTGCGCGCTACACGATTCCGCGATATTGCGCACGATCAGGTTCATGCCGCCTACCCTCGACGCGCGTTACGATCCGCGGCATGCACCCGCACCGGACGCAGCGCCGCGCGCTGTTTCGCCTGAGCCGCCGCGAGTTGGCGGATCAATGCAGCGCCGGCCGCGGCCAAAGCAGCCAATGACAGATAGAAGGCAATCATTTAAATCTCCCCTTCGAATTTCGTCCTGTTTTCAGGATAGCCACAATCGACGACAAAAGCGATGCGACACGATGTCGTAAAAAACGGACTTTAAAACGTCCGTTAATGCACTGTACCTGAATAAGCAGAGATAAAAGTAGCAAAACACATGTTCATTCAGTGGTGCAAGCCCGGTAAGCGCCAGTAGCGGACACTGGACGCAAAAACCGGGCCGCGACACGCATCGCCGCCGGCATCCTGCGGGGGACGTGTGCAAAGGGCGGGCTGGTCGTCGAGATCAGTCCGCCGCTTGCACGTTGGCCGCGCTCACCCACCATGCATTCTTGCCCTGCGGCACGTGAACCAGCACGGCGGAAGGATCGTCAACGCCATCGTCGGCGATTTCACACACCGCGAGGCCGTCCGGCAGGTGCTTCACCTCGCCCGCCGCCTGGAACAGCGCGACGCGCTGCGCGTTCAACGGCCGCAGTTGCCGGTACACGTCGAAACTGATGGCCGCGGGTACATCGCCGCGAATCTGCAGTGACTCAGCTTTGCCGCAGTGCGCGGGTTCTGCAGCGAACGCCGCGGCGCTGCCGGACAGACAGCCGAAAGCCAGCGCCAGTACGGTAAGGCGTGAGTAGGTCATGGTGATTCTCCGAGAATAAGTTGGGACAGCGCGCGGCTGATGGCACGACTGAATACGCCTGAATGAACGGAACTCGCGGAGGCAGACAACCTCATGGCGCGCTGTCGCGACCTTCGCTCCGGCCGTTGCTGTCGCCGGTCGCGACGTCGAGACGGCTCACGTCGCAAGACGTCTGGCTGAAGCCCGAGTAGATCACCGACCAGTTACCGACAATCGCCGCTTGCGCCTCCGCGAGACCCAGCTTCCCTTCGCAAACGCAACGTTTGAGCATGACCGCGGCGCGTGCCTTGCGACGCTCGCCCTGCGGGCCCGCCCACGGCAGGAGATCGAGATTGGCGGGGGCGTTCGGCGAGCCGCCAAGGACAACCGGCACGCGCCTGTCGAGTGCAAAGGCCGGGCCGTTGTCAGCCTCGATGCCGCGCGCGGCAAGCATGCGGTCCTTGTGAGCCATCAAATCGGCGAACGGCGGAGCGACCATGTCGGCGTAGCCGGGTCGGCAAATGGTTTCGCCGATTGACTCCTGCGTAACGCGCTCGTCGAGCATCCCCGCGTCCTGAGCCCATACCTGACTGGCGCGCAGTGCGAGGACGGCGGCACAGCCGAAGAGAATCGCAAAACGCACCTTGCGGGCGGGACGCGCGGCGCCGCACCGGCGCGTGAGCGCCGACAGAGTCGCCTGATATGTCCTGCTGGTTGCGTCGCTGTAAAGAGTGATGCAACGCCTGTCTGCAATGCCTGCGTTCATTCGTCGGCGCGCCGGGAGCGGCGCGCAATAGTTCAATTCGCAGACTAATTAAAACACATTCAATATTCGAGTGTGAAAAGGTGCACAGGCGCAACAGGGTAAAGAGGCGTGCCGTTGCGTTCGCAGCCGTCTGCCGACGCTGTCTTGCCGTGCACGAATACACGTTGATACACACTGCAAGACAGCGCCGAATCACCAGGCGAATACACCGCCTCCGCCTGCACACCGCTCACGCGCGGCGCCGGCGGCAAGCAAGGTCAACCAGGCCTCGCCACCCGAGCCTGCAAGGCACGGATCCGCCCGAGCGCCTGCGTATTGGACACGGTTGCGTCATACATTTTGGCGAGATCCGCTTTGAGCGCGGTACGCGACCCGCCGTCGAGATAGACCATATGCCCCGACGGATAAAAACGCGCCGCCAGATTCTGCCGCACCTGCTGACTGACCAGCGGCATTTGCTGCAGATCGATCACGGTCTGATAGAACGGCGTGACATAGTCGAAGAAACCATTCGCCGACAGCACCTTCAGATCGGGGTTCAGCGCCATCACGGCGGCCAGATCGCCGGCGGTGTACAGAATCACGTTGCCCTTCGCATCGAGCCCCTTCTGCGCGCCAGTCGGATCGATATGGCTGAAGTCCCAATACTGGAATGCCTGATCGTTGAGGTCCGTGAACGCCGAATTCGACGTGTACTTCAACTGCTCGTTCAGATACACGTTCCACATCGTCGTATAGACGCCGGTCACCGCCGTCATGGTCGGATCGTTGCCGCCCGAGTTCGGGTCGATCTTGCCGGCGATACCGGTATTGATCGCCGTCACACGCCCATCATATTCGCCGAGCGCGAGACCTTGCGCTTTCAGCAAGCTGGTCAGAAACAGCGAATTGCCGCGACTGTCGTACGACGCGATATCGAGGCTCCAGGCGAGCAGCGTAGTTTTGTCGATGCCGGTGTATTCGCTGAGCTTTTCGACGGTTGCGGAATCCGTAGTCGGGAATTTACGCAACGCTGCCAGATAGTCGGTGCGAGCGAATTGGGCGACTTCTTCGGCAAACGTGCCGAGGTCGGTCGGCCGCGGCGCGATGCCGAGTTTCTTGTGATACCACGCGTCCGCAGCGGCCGTGGGTAATACGCCGACCGGGTTGCCGGATTGCGTGTAATCGAGAATCGACGATTGCAGCGTGATGCCATTCAGATCGACACCGTCTTCATGCAGCCGGTAGGCCAGCACGCAACTGCGCGCCGTGCCGTAGGACTCGCCGAACAGATACTTCGGCGAATTCCAGCGATTGTTCTTGGTGAGAAAACGTTTGATGAACTGTTTGATCGAGTCCGCGTCCTGGTCGACGCCCCAGAAGGCCCGGTTCGTCTTCGGCGCGATGGCCGCCGAGTAGCCCGTGCCGACCGGATTGATGAACACGAGGTCGCTCTTGTCGAGCAGACTGTCCGGATTGTCTTCCATCGAATACGGCGCGGGCGGCGTAAAGCCCGGCATCGAGGTCTTGATGCGGCGCGGCGCGAATGAGCCAAGCAGCACGAACACCGAAGACGAACCCGGGCCGCCGTTGTAGAAGAACGTCACCGGGCGGGTCTCTTCCTTCTGGTTGTCCTGCGTGAACGCGACGTAGAACATTTTGGCCTCGGGCTGCGAACTGCTCGGGTCGACGATCACGAGGTGACCCACCGTCGCCGTGTAGTTGATCTTCTGGCCACCGATGGTCGTCGAATGATGCGTAATCGCGGCGGCTTCAGTGGTATCGGTGACCGAATCGTCCGGCCCGTTGCCATAAGCAACCGGATCGAAGAACGGCTGATCGGCTGTTTTGTGCGACGCGCCGGTGGCCGTTGCGGGCGAAGCGTGAGTGCTGTGTGACGACTGCGGACTAACGGAAGCTGACTCGGTGTTCGTCATGATCGCTCCATGGGTTCGTTAACCTCTTGATCTGTCTCGATGCGTCTCGATGCGACTTGAATTTTCTCGCTGTCTCTGTTTTTCCTGATGCGTCCTGGCTGCCCTGATGTCCCTGCTGTATCCAGCTTGGCCAGCGTCTCCTCAAGTCCCGCACCGTACTGCCAGCGGCCTGACCGCGGCGCACCGCGAAACCGACGCGGATAGCCGGTGAGCACCCGGGCCGATAATCCACCGGGCGCCATCCGCAACAATCCGCGAGTTTTCAGACTATAGTGCGGCCGCCACCTTCTGACCATTGGGGCTGCCAAGTCCCGTGCACGCATCCCAGCCCGGCGACGCGGCGAAGCTGCCGTTGTTGCCCTGAGTAATGTCATTGAGCGCGCCCGGCGCCTTGTAAAGCTTCGGGTTGATGAAACCCGCCGGCTGCCCTTTCGCCGCATTGATCCGCGCAATCAACGCCGCCCATAGCGGTGCCACCGCGCTGGTGCCGCCGACCACCGTCTGCGTGCCGTCGATCAGCACGCTATAGCCGGTGACGGGCGATGCATCGCCGGCCACGTCCGGCACGCCGCGCCCGCTGAGCGCCGTTTTGGCGCCGCGCGACGAAGTGGCCGACAAGCCCCGCTGCCACACGGGGACCGGAAACGCCCGGCTCACGCCGCCGCCGCTCGCGCCACCTTGCGCGCCGTCGTTCCACACCACCTCATGCGCAATCGAGGTGCCCGACGCGGTCAGGTTCGTGCCGCCGCATGCCAGCACGTAGGGGCTCGCGGCCGGAAAGTCGACCTGATCGCCGCCCGACCCGTCGCTCGAACCGCTATCGCCCGACGCCGCGCAAACGGTCACACCCAAAGCCGCCGCCGTTTGCAGCAGGTTGTTGAATGCCTGCAACGACTGGCTGGTCCAGCTCGACTCCGGGCCGCCCCAACTGATCGAGATGACCGAGGGTTTGTTGGTGGTGTCATGCACCGCGGTGCTCACCGCGTCGATGAAGCCGGCGTCGCTGTTCTGTGTGAAATAGACCGCGATCCTGGCGCCCGGCACGATCGCACCGACAATTTCGATGTCGAGCGTGACTTCGCCGTCGGGCCCGTTCGGGTCGCCGCTCGGCTGATTGCTGCCCTCGTCGACACCGACCGATGTCACCTTCGGTGAAGCCACGCCAAGGCTGGCAAAGTAACTCTTGAGGTCGGATGTGCTGTACCCGCCGCCGAGTTCGATAATGCCGACGCATTCCCCGCTGCCGTCGCCCTGCGGAAACTGATACAGCGAGGCGAGCTGCGGCGGCGTAAAGGAAACCTGATGCCCTTTAGCCGGTTGAAACGGCGGCCGGATGCGAAAGTGCGGCCGGGCCTGGGGCCGGTTATCGAGCCCGAGCACGGCTTGCACGATGCCATGCAGATCGTCCGGAACGCTGATCGTGCCGGTGCGGCCGCGGAACTGGCCCGCCGTGTGGTGCTCGTAATGTTCCAGCTTGACGCCGAACGCGGTCTGGAATTGAGCGATCGTGCCGCTCAGCAATACCTGGCGCGCCGCCGGATCTTCCCGCACCACCGTCAAGCCGTGTGCGACGGCAAAAGCTTTGACCTTGGCGATGTCGTCCGGCGCGGCGCCGTATTCTTTTGCAAACGCCTCACGCGAGAGCGGCTTGACGCCTGGGTCACCCGCTTCGATCCTGCTCATCAGTGCGTCGAACTGCGCCTGCCGCTGACGGCGCAGTATTACGAAAACTTCGATCCGTTCAGCCGGATTGCATTGCCCAACAACCGTCGAACCTTGCACTGCCGTTCGCTCGCTTCCCGGCAGAGGTTGTCTATTGACCATGGTGTCGATTCTCCTGTTAGCGTGACGGCGTGGGCCACAAGGCGGCCCCCGGGCACGGCACGCGTCTGCACGAATCCGCCGCATGGCGACCGGCAGCGGACCGCTGTTTCAAGGACTTCGCCAAACGTCCGACCTTTGCATTCGACCACAGTTCCGGCATCCGTGGCAGTTGTCCGAATGGCTAACGCCGGGCTGGATCAATGCGCATCGTGCGGCACCCGCGCTATGATGCTGAAGCGGCAATCCAGCCGTCGCAACGCCTCGCACGCCACGCGCGCGCACGATCGAAGAATCAGAGGAACCCATGTCAATTTCAATGTATCAAGCCTCATTGCCCGTGCTGGTGCGCGGCATGACTAACCTGCAAGTCATCCTCGGCAAGGCCGAGGCGCACGCTGCCGAGAAACAGATCGACCCGTCCGTGTTCCTGAGCGCCCGGCTCGCACCGGACATGCTGCCGCTGGTGCGCCAGGTCTATATCGTGAGCGACACGGCGAAGGGTTGCGCCGCGCGTCTCGCCGGCGTCGAAGCGCCGAAGTACGACGACGTCGAGCAGACTTTCGACGAACTCGATGCCCGCCTTCAAAAGACGATTGATTATCTGAAGGAATTCAACGCCGAACAGATCGACGGGTCGGAAGAACGTCCGGTCACGCTGAAAATGCGTAATGGCCCGATCGAGTTCACGGGCTTGTCATATCTGCTCGGTTTCGTGTTGCCGAATTTCTTTTTTCACGTCACCACGGCGTACGACATTCTGCGTCACAACGGTGTCGAACTTGGCAAGCTCGACTACCTGGGCGGCATCAGGTAACGCGGGCAGATCAGGTAACGCGGGCAGGTCGGCCATTGTGCGAACGCCGCGCGTCTTCCAGACAGGTCGCGCGCGGTCACGCGTCGGCAAAACAGGACCTACGTGGGGGCGCCGCAGGAACCGGGTCAAACACGCGGCTGGAAAGCGATGATCGCCATGCCGGCCAGGGTGAATGCCACGCCGGCCGCGTCCCACAGCGTTGGGCGCACTTTGTCGACGCACCATAGCCACGCAATCGCCACCGCCACGTACACGCCGCCGTAAGCCGCATACACACGGCCTGCGGCGGTGCCGTGCAGCGTCAGCAGCCAGGCGAACAGGGCCAGGCTTAGCACGCCGGGAACCAGCAGCCAGATGGAGCCACCCTCCTTCAGCCAACGCCACGGCAAATAGCACCCAACGATTTCGGCAACGGCGGTCACGGCATAAAGCAGAAAAGTTTTCATCGAACGGGTAGAAGCAAATAGTTGTGTTGCCGCGAGACGATGCGCGGCAGATTATCGACTTTTATAAACTTTATTAACACAACCATTTTGCGCACGGGCATGACGCGTGCGACGCGCCGCGCAGCAGATACCTGTTCGCTACCGGTCGTAAATATCGCGCCGTCCCGTATCGGCATCTACGTCGGCGTCGGCAATCCGGCAATCAATCAGTCCAGCGAGAGCCGCAACGCAAAGCCGATCAACGCCGCTGAGAAAGTCCAACGCTGCAGTGTCTGCGCGAGAGGATGAGCCCGCATCCAGTTGGCGATGCGCGCCGCGCCGATCGCATAGACGGCGTCGAAACATACGCCGATCGCGAGCAGCACCAAACCCAGCTCAACCATCTGCAGCGCAACCGGTCCGGCCTCAGGACGCACGAACTGCGGCAGGAGCACCGAGCAGAACAGCAGCGCTTTCGGGTTCAGCAGATTGGTCAGCAGGCCCTTTACGAAAGCGGCCCGCAACGGCTGCGATTCGCCACCCGCCACACCACCTTCAGGCAACGCGAATACGGGCGAGCGGAAAATCTGGACGCCGACCCACGCGAGATAAACCGCGCCGCCGTAGCGCACCACGTCATACAGCCAGGGCGCGCTGCGCAACAGTGCGGCCACCCCGCATGCCGATAGCGTGACGTGCGTTGCCCGCGCCACACCCAGCCCGCCGGCCGCCGCGAAGCCACTGCGCGCGCCACGTCCGATGCTGGTTTGCAGAATCAGCGCCATATCAGGTCCGGGAATCGCGTAGACGACGGCCAGCGCAGCGATATAGACGATCAGAAGGTGTGCGGAAATCATAGAAACCTCTTGTTTTAAGGGCTCTATCTTGCTATCACCGACGGAGAGTTTTCTGGCGAAATACAGAGGTGCAGGATGAAATTTTGGCGGAATGCGCTAACATCTGCGTCTCCAA
This sequence comes from Paraburkholderia fungorum, assembly GCF_902833645.1. Lineage (GTDB taxonomy): Bacteria > Pseudomonadota > Gammaproteobacteria > Burkholderiales > Burkholderiaceae > Paraburkholderia > Paraburkholderia fungorum. The sequence goes on along the minus strand of NZ_CADFGE010000016.1, from coordinate 218,123 downwards.
TCATGTTTTCCGCTAACGCACCGTAAATGGCCTAAAACCATGACACCTGAGCTCGACAAAACAGACCGCGCGATCCTCGCCGCGCTGCAGAACGACGGCCGCATGTCGAACGCGCGGCTGGCCGAGACGGTCGGCCTAAGTGAGACGCCTTGCGCGCGGCGCCTCAAGCGCCTCGAAAACGACGGTTATATCGACCAATACCGCGCGATGCTGTCGCGCGCCGCCCTCGGCCTCGGTGTGGTCGCGTTCGTCTACGTGCGTTTCGCCGTGCACGACCGCGCGGTGGCGACCCGTTTCGAGCGCGAGGTGCAGGCTATTCCGCGGATTCTGGCGTGCCACAACGTGTCGGGCAGCGCCGACTACATCTTGCAGGTGGTCGCGCGCGATCTCGACGACTACGGCACGTTCATGCGCGACGAGATGCGTAGCCTGCCGGGCGTGACGTCGGTGGAATCGGCCTTGTCGCTACGGGAAATCAAGGCTAACGGCGGCTTGCCGCTGTCCTGAACGCGGACGTGGCATAGTCACCCATTTGATACGGCGCGAGCCGACCAGACGAGCACGGAGTTCTCATGGATCACGAAAAGGCGAGAGCCGAAGAAACCGCCGCGATGGAGCGTGTATTGACCGCGACCAAACGGGTGCAGGCGGCGTTCGCGTCGCTGCAATCGCAATTCCCGCCAGCCGGCAGCGGCCAGCCTTCGCAGTTTGCGCTGCAAACCTTCGACGCCGCGCTGCAGGAGCTTGAAGACGCGCAGGCAGCATTCGACGAAATTCTCGGCGATCTGCTTGACGGCAATCGTTGAGTGACATAGCCGGTCTGTTCACTGCGTAGCTGCGGCGTAACACGCGGGCGATGGCCGTCTTCAGTTTCCGCTGGGACGGCCATCGCGTTATCTGGAGTCGCGAGGCGGACTTGACCGTTAGTTGCGTATTGAGGTTCGGGATACGAGAATCCCGCAAAGCCGGACCCACCCTCCCCAGCCCGATCAACTGCGTTGTAGTCGCGCTATACGATCTCGACGGTCACGCCCACGCCTGTGCGTCTGTCACGCCCGTTCCGTCGAAATTTCCGGCTCGCACACAATCGGAAAATTGACCGAGTTCGCGATGTAGCATTTCTGATGCGCCACATGATGCAAATGCTTCGCCAGTTCGAGATCGCCACCGGGCTGAATCACAACCTGCGGACGTAAAACGATCTGCGAAAAACGCCCCTGCTCCGGACTGTCGAGCATCGTACCCTCGGCATTGTCGCGATAACTCAGAACAACAACGCCCGCATCCGAGCAAAGATGTAGATACCAGAGCTTGTGGCAGGCGGACGCCGAGGCGACCAGCAGATCTTCCGGATTCCACCGCTTCGCGTCGCCCAAAAACGCTGGATCGGAAGATCCAGCAATGTCTGGCTTGTTCCCCGAGGCAATGATGTGATCCCGACCATACTCACGATATCCCGCAGTGCCGCTGCCGCGGTTGCCGGTCCATTGCACCGATACCGTGTACTTGTGCTCGCCGTGCGCCATGCCGCTCTCCTTTGCTGTTGAGCCGAAACTGAATTCGCAACACACGCATTTTATATGTGCACGGCCAATTTGGTATACCATTATTCCAGATGACAAGGACTCAACGCACATGGATCACAAACTGGATTCGACGGCCGACGCCATCGCCGTCTCACTGCGCGAACTGATCGCAGCCGGCGACCTGGAGGACGGCGCGCGGCTGGTCGAGCGCGAGCTCGCCGATCGATTCGGAGTGAGCCGGGTGCCGATGCGAGAGGCCATACAAAAGCTCGAGGGCGAGGGGCTGGTCGAGCTCATGCGCAATCGCGGCGCCGTCGTGCGAACCTTGACCCAGTCAGACCTGAACGAGATCTACAGCCTGCGAATGTTGCTTGAAGGAGACGCCATTTTCCATGCGGTCAAACGTATGGACAGTGAGACGCTATCGCGCGCCGAACTCGTTCACCGGCTTTTGGGAGACGCGGACACCGCACAAAAACAGGGCGAACTGAATCGCGAGTTTCATGAACTGCTATACCGCCCGTGCGCGAACGGGCGGCAGTTGAAAGCGATCCGCGAGTTGCGCGCCCAGGTTGAGCGTTACGAACGCCTGCAAAGCACCTTGCTCGCCGATACCGCTGCCTTCCAGGACGAGCATCTGAAGATTCTCGAAGCATGCGAGGCCGGGAACGCACGCCTCGCGCGATCGATGACGGTGGAACATCTCGCTTCGGCAAAGCGTGTCGTTCTGCAACTGGTTATGGCTGAATGATGGTTGAATGATGGTTGAGTAAGGGCTACTGTCCGAACGCTCTTCCTGTCACATTCGGCGCCCGGGGATTCGGGCTCATGTTCAGGCTGGTGCCGTTCGCCCGCATGTTGTTGAGCACGGGACCCGACCCCACGCCGCCGGTTCCTCCGATTGCCGGCGGACTGCCCGCCGTACCCAGTCCCGGCGTCGGGCTCGGGTTTGCTGAGCCCGTCCCCGGGTTCATGGTCTGCCCTGCACCATTGGCCCCACCGGCCTGCAAACCGCCCGTTCCATTCAACCCGTTCAACCCATTCGCCCCGTTGACGCCGAGGTTCGCCGACTGGGCATAAGCTACGCTCATCAGCCCCATCATCAACACCGACGTTAAAACACCCTTTGTCGCGATTTTCATAGCCCACTCCGTGATGCCATTGAATTACCCACCGAACGCCTCCCACTCGCCAACGACGCTCATGAAGAAGCCAGATCAAATAGTAAGACCGGCCGCCGGCCACCTTTGTTCATCGCTGAAACTTAAGAATTGACGGACGATCGGCGATAATCCACGGCCCTGTTTTCTCACCCGGCACCATAATGACCCAACGCGCCTTCGCCCCCTTTCAGGAACTGGCAGCGATCCTGTTGCCCCACGCGAACGACGATAACGGCGACGGCTCGCATGACACCTCGCACCTGCAGCGCGTCTGGAAAAACGCGGCCACCATCCACGCGGAAGAAGGTGGCGACGCACAGGTGCTGTTCGCGTCGACGCTGCTACATGACTGCGTCGCGGTAGAAAAGAATTCGCCGCTGCGCGCGCAGGCTTCGCGTCTGTCGGCAGAAAAGGCGGCGCGCGTTCTTGCATCGCTCGGCTGGCCGGAAGCGAAAGTTCAGGCCGCGGCGCACGCGGTCGAAGCACATAGTTTTTCGGCCGGCATCGCACCGACCACGCTGGAAGCAAAAACGCTGCAGGACGCCGACCGGCTCGACGCGATCGGCATGCTAGGTGTCGCGCGTTGCTTTTACGTGGCCGGCCGGATGGGCCGTGCCCTGTACGATCCCGCCGACCCGCACGCGACAGCGCGTCCCCTGGACGACACGGCGTACACGCTCGACCATTTCCACACGAAGCTGCTGAAACTGGCATCCGGTTTCCAGACGCCGACCGGCGCGCGTCTGGCCAGAATTCGCCACGATCGTCTGCAGCGTTTCCTCGACGAATTTACCGACGAGATCTGAGCACGCCCGCTTTTGTGGGCAAACCGGCAAGTCGGCAAATCGGCAAGCTGTACAAATGCTTACAAAGCAGCATGCGATCGGCGTACACCGCCCACGCTGCTGCCGCGTTATTGCAGGCATCTACCCGCGGAGCCCGCAATGAACACCAATCTCACACCTAGCAATCCGCAACGCAATCGCATTCATCCCCTGATCGCCGGCGCAGCGGTAGCCGTCATTCTTGCGAGCGCCACCGGCGTCGCGGCGATGACCGGTCTTCTGCCCACCTCGCACGCCGTCACCGAGCCCGCGCAGCCAGTCACCACGGCCGCGGCGCAGGTGGCCAGCGCTCCGGTTGCCGTGCCCCAGCCGTCCGCGCTTCAGCAAACGGCCCAGCGACCGGTTCAGCAAACCGTCCAGCAGACCGCGCCGGCTCATCCGCGCGTCCATCACACGCACAGCGCACCCACCGGGGACGCCCCAAGGTACGCAAACAATCAGGGCTACCAGGCACCGTATCAGGCCGCGCCGGCAAGACCGCTTGCCGATCCTTATGCGGGTGAAGTCGTCGCCATCAATACGGTTCAGGCGCCTGAGCCCACTACCGGCCTCGGCGCACTGGGTGGCGCGGTCGCGGGCGGCCTCGTCGGCAATCAGATCGGCGGTGGACGCGGCAAGATTCTCACCACCATTGCGGGTGTGGTCGGCGGCGGCCTGGCCGGCAACGGCATCGAGCACGCCGTGCGCAAGCAGACCACCTATCAGGTCCAGGTGCGCATGCAGGACGGCAGCTATCGCAACTTCAGCTACCCGACTCAGCCGGACGTTCAGATCGGCGAGCGGGTTCACGTATCCGGCGATTCGCTGACGGCTTCGTGAGGTCGTGCAGCCGGTATTGCACCGGCTGCCTGTCAGCAAGAATGTGAGGAAACGTCGTGCGCGTTATGATCAACCGTTAGTCCAGAACGGCTGATCGCGCACGATGGAGCACGCCTACATCCACCTCTTGCATCTGCTTGCCGGCCATCCGGCATGGACTCTCACGGTCATCTGCCTTGCCGCCTTTCTGGAGGCCATTGCCGTCATCGGCACCTTTGTTCCGGGCAGTACGGCCATGTTCCTCGCCGGCGCGCTGGTCGGCACCGGGTCGCTGAGCCTTGGCTGGGCTTTGCTGTCGGCGATCGCCGGCGCCATCGCCGGGGACGGCATCAGCTTCTGGATCGGCAAGCGCTATAAGGCCAGAATCGTCCAGCTCTGGCCGTTCCGCACTCATCCCCAGGTACTCGACGCCGGCCACCGCTTCTTTCAGAAACACGGTGCCAAAAGCGTCGTGTTCGCCCGCTTCATAGGACCATTGCGGGCGATCGTGCCGGTGGTGGCAGGCATGCTGGGCATGACGCCGACGCGCTTCTACGCGATGAATGTGCTGTCGGCGCTGTTATGGGCTCCCGCACACATCCTGCCGGGCGTGGTTTTCGGCGCCTCGGTGCTGCTCGCCGGCGCGGTGTCGTTCCGGCTCGTCGTCGTCATCGTGTTACTGGTGGGCATCGTCTGGCTGAGCTTTCGCGCGATGGGTTTCCTGCTTTCGCATGCCAGTGCGTGGTCGAGCGCGGCGGGCCGCTATCTGGGCAGTTGGGCTTGCCGCCACCCCGGGCCTTTCGGCCGGCTCGCGCGGCGGCTGCTGGACCCCGAGCAGCCGGACGCCAGCAGCATCGTAGTGACGTCGCTGATCGTGCTGGCGTCGGGCGCACTGTTCTTTGGCGTCCTCGAAGACGTCATCAGCGGCGACCCGCTGGTCGGCGTCGATCTTTCCGTCTATCACTTCCTGCAATCGGTGCGCACGCCATGGAGCGACACCGTCCTTGCGGGGCTCGCCACGCTCGGCAGCGTCTTCACGCTGACTGCACTGGTCGTGACGGTGGTGCTGTGGATGCTGGTGGAACGGCGCTGGCGCACCATCGGTTACTGGCTCGCCGCAGTCGTGTTTTCGCAATTGCTGATCTTCGCGCTGCAGTTCGCCATGCACCGCGCGCCGCCCAACGAACTGCTGTCCGACGCCTACGTGTTTCCGAGCAACCATGTTGCCGCGACGGTGATCGTCTACGGGTTCCTCGCGTTTCTGCTGGCGCGACGGGTCGGCATGCTCGAAGGCCTGCTCGTGACGACCGTGAGTACGGTCGTCGTGTTCGTGGTCGCGTTGGCGGGCCTTTACTTCGGCAGGTACTGGGTTTCCGATGCGATCGGCGGCGCCGCGCTTGCGTACATCTGGGTGGCCATCGTCGCACTGACGGCGATGTTGCGTCACCCGGAGGTGCCGCCCTCACGCGGCCTCATGCCGCTCGTGGTTCTGGTGGTGATGCTGGTGAGCGTGGGCGTGCAACTGGGCGTCAATCCGCCGGCGCCGCCGCCGGACAATGCGCAGCGCCCGCCGCCCGTGCTCGTCACGCAAGCGCAGTGGACGGGCTCGCTATGGAAGATGCTGCCATGCTATCGCTCCGACATGGGCGGCGACCGCAAGGAACCGCTCACGCTGCAATGGGTGTCGAACCTCGATTCGATCAAAGGACAATTGCGCGCGCAGGGATGGATTGAGGGTACCGACGTGTCCGCGCATAGCCTTCTCTCGCTCGCCTCGCCGAACGTCGCCGCGGTATCGCTGCCGGTCTTGCCGAAGCTGAACAACGGCGTGCCTTCGTCGCTGGTTTTCATGCGTCCCGGCAACGCGCGCGACGAACGCGACGTCCTGCGCTTCTGGCCGACCGGCTATGCCGTGGATAACGGTGCGTCGAGCGCCCCGCTATGGGTCGGGGCTTTCGCGCACGAAAGGCTCTCCCGGGCATCGTGGCCGCTCAACATTCTGCGGGTCGACAGGGAAGTGTCGTCATTCAACGCTCCCGCAAAAGCGAGCGCCGGACTTGGCGCGGCGCTTGTGGCCAGAGTGAGTTGCCACGGTGTGCCGGTGTCGCTGCTGGCCTCTCCGGTGGAATGAGCCGCGTTATGCCGATGAACTCGCACGCCAGACAAGGCGCGCATCACATCCGCATGACGATGCCGGATTGAATCGATATGCATCGTAGTCCTCACATCGACGGTCTCATCGCGGCCAGAAAAATTTCGCCTGTGAGCCTCATGCAGGAGAGCAGGCGTGCCTTAATGGCATCGACTGCCGGTGCATGATCGAAAGCGCTCCGATTCACACCGATTGCCACCGATTCCCACCGATTCCAATTGCCAGCCCAATCGTCACCACCTAAACTGCAACCCAGCTAGCCGGAGGCATACAGGATGGAACATAAACGCGAAAAATACGAGCGGCTGGTCGCTTTCGCCGCGACGCTACCGCCATTGCCAACCGCTGTCGCGCATCCATGCGATCACGACGCCCTGTCCTCGGTGATCGAAGCCGCCCGCCTCGGCCTGATTGCGCCGATCCTCGTGGCGCCGCGCGCGAGGCTCGAGACTCTCGCGCGAGAAGGAAAACTTGAGCTCGGCGATCTGCCTGTCGTCGACGTGCCCCACAGTCATGCGGCGGCGGAAATGGCCGTGCAGTTGGTGCATGAAGGCAAGGCCGAGGCGCTGATGAAAGGCTCGTTGCACACGGACGAACTGATGGCCGCGGTCGTCGCGCGAGGCACGGGGCTGCGCACCGAGCGGCGCGTCAGCCATTGCTTCGTGATGGACGTGCCCGGCCGCGAGGATGCCTTGATCATCACCGACGCGGCCGTGAACATCTCACCGACACTCGACGAGAAACGCGATATCGTGCAGAACGCCATCGACCTCGCGCACGCCTTGCGTTTTCCGGCCGCGAGAGTGGCGATCCTCTCCGCCATGGAAACCGTCAACTCCAAAGTGCCGTCCACGCTCGACGCCGCCGCGCTGTGCAAAATGGCCGACCGCAAGCAGATTACGGGAGGGATTCTGGACGGCCCGCTCGCGCTCGACAACGCGATCAGCGAAGAGGCCGCGAAAATCAAGGGCATCTCGTCGCCTGTTGCCGGTCATGCCAACGTGCTGGTCGTACCGGATCTCGAAGCCGGCAATCTGCTCGCCAAAAGCCTGTCGTTTCTCGCCGGTGCCGATGCCGCCGGCATCGTGCTGGGCGCGAAGGTGCCGATCATCCTGACCAGTCGCGCCGACTCGGTGATGACGCGGCTCGCGTCGTGCGCGGTCGCCTCGCTCGTCGCGCTCGCGCGGCGCGAGAAGCCTTCCGCGGCCATCGTCTAAACGCGATCGTCTTCACGGCGGGGATCGGCGAATATGCGGCGCCCGTGCGCGAACGGGTGTGCCGCGCGGTCGCGTGGCTGGGCGTCCCGCTCGATGCGCAGGCGAATGCGCAGCACGGACCGCGCATCAGCGATCCGCAAAGCGCCGTCGACGTGTGGGTCATTCCGACCAACAAAGAACCGATGATCGCCCGGCACGCCTGGCACCGGCTGGAGTCATGAACGGCTAAACCCTATTGAACGGTAATTACGCCGTTTTTCGTTCTCGCCCGTAATTTGCACCATTACCCTACCCACTGCTCCCGCTCCCCTCTCCTGACAGTCCCCATTCTCACGAACGCATTTAATCACGCATCGTCCCGGTGATAAGCCGACTGGCCGCTGCGATGTCAGAACGAGACGGGCCGCCCAAGGAATGCAATCAATTATGCGGCTGAGTCAGCGACAATATCACCCGCGGAGACGACAGCATTCCTTCCACTTCTTTTGGCCGCATACAGCGCTGCGTCGGCTGAATTAGTCAATTCATCAAGTGACGAGGGACGTGAGCGTCGACCGGTCGCACATCCAATGCTCACTGTGAAGGGCGAAATTTTCGCGGAGGCTACAGCATGTCGCCCATGCTCGACTTCACGACGTATGGCTTCAGCAATCTGAACCGCGCCCGTTTCGTCCGTGTCGGGTAACACCACGACAAATTCTTCGCCACCATATCGTGCGGCGACGTCGCCGCGACGACGCGCGTGACGCTTGATGCACTCCGCGAGATGTTGCAATGCCATATCGCCCTGAGCATGGCCGTGGCTGTCATTGTATTTCTTGAAGTTATCCGCATCGACGAACAGCAGTGACAGGTAGCCATCATGGCGCTGAAGTCTGCTCCACTCGTTTTCGAGCACTTCGTCGAGGGCACGGCGGTTCTTGAGCCCTGTCAACGCGTCGGTTTGCGTCAGCTCTGTGAGCAGCACCTGAGTCTTTACCTGGTCCCGCAGTGCAAACGCAAGCAACCAGACCGCTGCGCAGAACGCCAGGCTAACGGACGATGCGGCAATCCCGACTATCCATGACAACTGCTTCCAGGAGCCCAGTACGTCGCTTTCCGCCGGTGCGACGACGGCGATGAGTGGCGTGCCGGGAATGCGCTGGAATGTATACAGACGAAGTACGCCGTCCGAGATCGATCGGGCGGCATAGAACCCGGAATCCTGGTTCACCATCCGCGGAAACACCGCAGACGTACCCACATTGACCTGCCCAGCCCGGCTGCTTGGGGGATTTCTGGCCACCAGGCTGCCATCCGTCCGTACGATCGCCGTGACACCCTTAGGCCCCACGTCCAGTTTGGTAAGGAGTTGCCTGAAATACTCGACGTCTATAGCGACAATCGCTACCCCGCCGAATGACCCGTCGGGCCGGTTCATCCTTCTCGAGATCGCGATTGACTGCGCGCCTGGCCGCGACCGCGCCCGATAGACTGATGACACGTAGAGCCCGACATTCGCCGACTGGCGATGAACGATGAAATAGTCCCGATCGCTGAAATCCCATGTATGGGAGCTGGAACAGCAGCCGTCGACAACGCGACCTCGATCGTCCGTCACTCCCATCCCCGTGACGTACATGGCCGCGGTGCGGTCAAACAGCAATTCGTGACGCAGGTCAGGATCCATGCTTTGGACCACAGGCTTATCCAGCGCCGAAATCAAGGCGAGAAGCGAGTTATTTGACGTTTCAATCGTCCTCGCGATATTGCTGACCAACACGGCAGTGACGTTTCTGGACGTTTCATGGGCATGTTCGACGGCGGCCTCACGGGAGGCCAGAAGCGTGATCAGACTGATCGCCAACACGCCCAATGACATCAAACTACCGAGCATGCCGACGATCAAAGGATGACGGCCGGCGAGAACAGCCAGTTTTCCGGTGGTCATGGAAAGAGACACGGTAAGGCTTTAATGGTTGCACCCGGTCCTCACAACGTTATCCCGCGGTCGCAGCGGTGGAGTGAGGTTGGGGTAAACGGATTCAGCGGCGAAGAGTTACCTGGGTTTCGCGGATCGCCGATGACCCGGTTAACGGCAGCATCCAAAAAAAATGGACCCTCGGGTCCATTCGATGGGCAATTTTCCTGCTGCGCCGCGCGCCGTTCATCACGCTCCTCCGTAAGGTTCTATCAATGTCCGCTCAAAAGCCGTGCGGCCATCGCGAGCACGAGCGCAGGCAGCATCACGACCATGCCGATCCTGCAAAACTGCATGAAGCTCACCTCTTCGCCTTCGCGGCGGATTGAAAGCAGCCACAGAATGGTCGCGAGCGAGCCGGTAATCGACAGGTTCGGACCAAGGTCCACGCCGATCAGCATGGCGTCGATGACCCGCTCGGGGCTATGCGCCTGCCATGCGGTCGCGCTGGCGATCAGCCCTGCCGGAAGATTGTTGATCGCGTTGCTGCCCAGCGCGACGATGAACCCCGATGTCGCGGCCGCAGCCAGTTGGCTCTGCTGCGTCGCCTGCGCGAGCAGTTGCGACAGTTGGGTGACGACGCCCGTGTGCGCGAGCATCTCCACCAGCACGAAAAGTCCCGCCACCAGCGGCAGCACGCTCCATGAGATGCCGCTCACCAGTTCCACCGGCGACTTGCGTTCCTTGACGAGCACCACCAGTGTGGTGAGGATGCCGAGCCCGGCGGTCGGCAGGCCAAGCTGTAGATCGAGAGCGGAGACGACAAGCAACGCGATCGCCGTCACGCCGATGCCCGCGAGCGCCACCTTGCCGCTCGCGCTGAGCCTGTCCACCGGCAGACCAGAGGCGCACGCCCCTTGCAGATCCCGACGTTGCGTCCAGCGCAGCATGAAGAATGTCACGACGATCGACAGGACCGACGGCACGGCGAAGCGCGCCACCCACAAGTCCAACGCCGGTGTGTGATTCGCGTAAAGCACGAGATTGGCGGGATTCGAGATTGGCAGTACGAAACTCGCCGCATTGGCGATGAACGCGCAGACGAACAACAGAGGCAACGGCTTCGTATTCGCCTTCTTCGCTGCGGCGAACACGGCGGGCGTCAATACGACGGCAGCGGCATCGTTCGACAGAAACGTCGTCACGACGACGCCGACCAGGTACACCAGCAGAAAGAGCCTGCGCGGCGAACCCTTCGCGTGATTCACGGCAAGCACTGCGATCCAGTCGAACAGTCCTTCACGGCGACCCAGTTCCGAGAGCAGCATCATGCCGATGAGAAACAGATAGACGTCGGTGCCTTTGGCGACCGCCTGCAGCGCGAGGCCGACCGGAAGCAGCCCGAGCACGACGAGTAGCACCGCGCCTGTCACTGCCCAGATCGCTTCCGGCCATCGGAAGGGACGCAGGATAACGCCGGCTGTAGCGGCAAACGCGATACCCCAGGAGAGGAAAATCGGATTCATGTAACGAGAGGATTCTGGTTAGCGAGATCGTTGTGAATGCCACAGGCCTTTTTCAGGGAGGTGCCGAACAGCAGCCACAGCGCAAGCGAGCCCATCGACACGGCGCCCAGCACGAGAAAGGCCGCCGCATAGCCGAAGTGCTGCGCGAGGACACCGCCGAGTGCAGGACTGAGCGCTGCACCCGCACCCTGCACGGTCATCACCACGCCCTGTCCGACGTTGACACGCCCCGTGCCTTGCAGAAGCCGCACGATGAGCGCGGGAACAGCCACGCTTTGCAGTCCCGCGCCAATGCCATCGAGTGCCTGCACGGGCCATACCCCCCAGGCCGAGATGAACAGCGCCGCGACCAGCCCGCGCAGCGGCAACGCAAGAAAGGTGATGAGGATCACACCCCAGTAGCCGACGCGCTGGATCAACCGGTTGGCAAAGCACGCCGCGAAGACCATCACCAGTTGCGCGACCACGATTGTCTGCGCGGTGAAGGCGCTCGGGTTGCCCTTATGCGCGGCGACAACCGCGAGGCCATAGAGCGGCAGCATCGCGGCATTACCGAGGTGAAACATCGCGAGCGCGGCGGACAGCAGCAGCAGCGGGCGGCACGTCAGCAGCACGCGAAAGCCGCTCGCCTGTTCGTGCTCCTTCGTCGAAGCGGCGGCAAGGCCCCGTGCGCGGTCGTGATCGATGGAATCAGGCCGGATCAGCAACGTCGAGACGACCGACAGCGCGCCGAAGACGCCCGCGAGCGCGAACACCGCGCCGAAACCATAGCGCCAGCCAAGCCAGCCCGACAGCGCCGCGCCAACCACGTTGCCCGCGTGATTGGCCACCTGGTTGCGCCCAAACTGCCGGTCGAAGCCGCGCTCGTGGACCATGCCGAGCGTCACGCCCGCCACGGCCGGCCCGAGCGCGGCGCCTGTCACTGCCGTGAGGATCTGCGAGGCGGCGACCATCCAGTACGTATGTGCCACCCATAGCACGAGCGAGGCGAGCGTCGTCAACACACCCGCCGCGACAATCACGCCGCGCTTGTGACGGGTCGCATCGACGAGCGCGCCGGCCGGCGAAGTCGCGAGCATGCCCGCTATGCCACCGAGCGTCATCACCGTGCCGATCGCGTCGGGGTGCCAGCCCTGCGCCTGCAGAAAGACGCCGAGAAACGGCCCGATGCCTGCCTGGACATCGGCCATGAAGAAGTTGAGTCCTTCGAGCGCGTACTGGGGGTTCATGGTTCGATCACCCTCGGTGGCTATTCCTGTTGGGTTTGCGCATCGACGAGTTCGGCGATCTCGTCCACTTCAACGGTTCGCCCGTGCCGGTTCCTGATGCCACGTCCCCACGCATGGACATGCGCCCCAGGCGCGAGGTACGACGCCAGCTCGGCGGCGGCATGCGGCGGCATGCGCAACGACGTGCCATCGTCCAGCAGCGCGCCGCGCAACTCGCCCTTCGGACCGAACAGTGACAGCAGCACTTCGCCGCTCGCCTCCATCGGCGTGCGCTCAGCGTCAGGGTGATGATGTTTCTCGCCGTCGCGATGCGGGCCTTCGTCGAGAATGACCTTGCCTGTCTTCGACATGACCGAGACAGCGGCGATCATGTCCGCGCCACGCGGCTTGACGCCGCGTACGCGCACCGTGTCGCCCACCGCCACGAGCCGCGCGACCTGCCGCGACAGATGGGGCGGAAAATGCACCTGCTGCAACTGACGCGAGCCGAGCACGAAGCCGTCCAGTTCGCCGTGCGGATTCAAAAGAAAACGCGTTACCGTGCCGCGCGTTTCGGGAAGGCTGTTGGGATCGATCCAATGCATGGTCTGGTCCTTTTCGATGATGGTTGAACGGGTGAATGTCAGGTGCCGTTATCGGGCGCGCTCAAGGGGCCGGTGGCACGCGATCGTAGAGCCGGGTCAGATTGCCGGGCGATCCGAATGCCGTCGCCTGCAGCGCCGTGCCGTACTGGGTGCGTGTGCCGTAACCTTGCGCCGAGACGTTCGCGCCGATTTGCACGAGCGCCGGAAACTGCTGGGCGATCGGTGGCGTGAGGCGGATCACGGTGCCGTCGGCGAGGATCACGCCGTCCGGCTCGCCGCGTGGCGCGGTCGTGACATGCGCGACCCGGCCCTGCGCGCTGAGGCGCGATAGCGCGACGCCGCGTAGCTCACGCGGCAGCGGCCGGGCGCCCCGCGGTGGCGGCTGATTCTCCAGTTGCTGGCCGCTGCGCGTGTCGGTGATCTGCTGCGCCGCGAGCGTGCCGCCTGCATCGCGCCTTCCGCTCACCTGCACGCTGTCGCCCGGGCGAACCATCGACGTAAGCTGCGGGCCCATGTGCGGCGGGACACGCACGAGCAGGCCGTCGCTTGTCAGCAAGCCGTCGACGTCGCCATCCGGATTGGTAAGAAAACGCGCGACGGTGCCCTGCGCGGTCGTGAAATTTCCGGCATCGGCGCGCGGCGCCGGGCCGCCGGGTGGCGGCGGGGGCGGCGTCATGGCAGCGACGCCGGGTGGCGGCACGGGCGGTGCCGTGCCGGTCGCGGCCGGCGACGGCGCAGGCGCAGGTGCGGTTGGGGGCTCAGGTTGAGTCTGGGCGGCGCATCCGTTGCTCGCTGCCATGAGCGCTGCGAGGCTCATCGCGCTCAAGATGCGCGCGGCGATGCGGCTTGGTGAGTGATTCGGAATCGCTTGCATGGTCCACTCCTTCGTAAGACGAGGAGCTTTTTGCAAGGCCTATGCCATCGGCCGGAAATCCCATGTGGCCGGGCAGCAACGCGACGAAGCACGGCTGCGATGTCAACAAACCGGACAGGTGCCGTCCGGTTTGTTGACACCTGGACACCTCGGACACCTTCGAACGGTCAGGAATCGGACAGGCCGAGATTCGCCAGACGCGTATAGAGCGACTGGCGGCTGATGCCGAGCCTGCGCGCCGCATCGGCGCGATTGCCATCGGCGAGCGCAAGCGCCCGGACGATCATGGCGCGTTCGAGTTGTGCGAGGGCGTCGTTCAGCGGCAGGTCGATGACGCCCGCGGGAATCGCATAGGCATCGTTCGCGGCCGGATCGAACAGGAAGGCGAAATCTTCGCGAGTCAGCAGCGCGGCGGGCGCCAGCGCGCTCGCGCGTTCGATAGCGTTGGCGAGTTCCCGCACGTTGCCGGGCCAACTGAAGCCGACCAGCAGGCGCTGTGCGTCTGCGGAGAGACGCTTGCGCGCCGCCTCGGAGGGACCGGCGACGGCCGCGAGGAAATGCTCCGCCAGCGGCAGAATGTCCGCTACGCGCTCGCGTAGCGGCGGCATGTGCAACGGAATCACGCTGAGCCGATACGACAGATCCTGCCGGAACGTGCCCGCTGCGACCATCGCCGCCAGGTCGCGATGCGTCGCGGCCACCACGCGCACGTCGACAGCAAGCGGCCGGTTGGTTCCGAGCGGCGTGACCTGCCGCTCCTGCAGCACGCGCAGCAGCTTCGCCTGCATCGCGAGCGGCATGTCGCCGATCTCGTCGAGAAAGAGCGTGCCGCCATGCGCTTCTTCGAAACGACCGCGCCGCTCCGAATGCGCGCCAGTGAATGCGCCCCGGGCGTGGCCGAAGAGTTCGCTCTCGAGCAGGTCTTCCGGGATCGCCGCGCAGTTCACGGCGACAAACGGTCCGCCCGCACGCGCCGATGCACGATGCAGCACGCTCGCCGCCACTTCCTTGCCGGTGCCCGTCTCACCGGTAATCAATACCGTCGAGTTGGTGCCGGCCGCGCGGCCAAGACGCTTCTGTACGTCGCGCATGGCTTCGCTGATGCCGAGCAACTGCGGTTCATGCGAAGGCGTGTCATCCGCGAATCTGTGGATCGCCTGGGGAGCGGGTGTCGCGGCGCGGGTTGCGAGGATGCGCGCGAGGAGCGCGGCGATTTCGTCGCGGCCAACCGGTTTGGTCAGATGCTCGAAGGCGCCGAGCCGCATCGCGCCGATCGTGTTGTCGCTGGTCGCGTACGCGGTCAGCATCACGACCGGCACGTCCTGCAGACCAGCCATGCCGCGCAGCGTTTCGAGCACGGATAGGCCGTCCGCGCCCGGCAGCCGGAAGTCGAGAAAAATGCATTCGGGCGACGCCTCCTCGCGCAGACGCTGGATCGCTTCTTCGCCTGAACGTGCTTCGAGCGGCGTGTATCCAAGGTCCTGGATGGTTTCCGCGAGGCCGTCACGGAAGGCGTCGTCGTCGTCGATGATCAGGATGGTCGCCATGGGATATCGATCACAAAACAGGTCATGTTCGGATTGTCCTCGAGCCACGCGCGGCCGCCGTGCGCCGATGCGATCTCGCGCACGACAGCGAGGCCCAGACCCGACCCGTCGGGCCGGCCCGTGACGAACGGCTCGAAGATGCGTTCACGCTCGCTCGCATTCACGCCGGGGCCGTCGTCGATCACTTCGAGCCGGAGCCGCTCGCCGTTAGCGTCCGGCATGGCGCGCGCCCTGACCGTGACGTGTCCGCCGGACGGCGCATGACGCAGCGCGTTGACGATCAGGTTGTCGAGCGCGCGCGCCATTTGCGCCGCATCGAAGACCGGCTGGGTGGTGCAGGATGCAATGTCGGCCTGCAAGATCACACGCCGGCTTTCCGCCCGCGATTCATGCGTACGGACCAGTCCCGCAAGCCACGCGCGCAGGTCGACTTGCTGCGCGCGGACGGTGACGGGCTGGGTAAGCGCGAGCAGGCTCGACAACTGCGACTCGATGCGGCCCACCTGCTCGATGATGATCTTCAGCGCGGCTTCGCGTCGTGAAGCGTCGCCCGCCAGCGCGTTTTCCGCCTTGAGCCGCATGGCGCCCACCGGATTGCGGATTTCGTGGGCGATCTGAGCGGCCATCTTCCCAAGCGCGCCGAAACGTTCCGCCTGCGCGAGTTTTGCGCTCAACCCGTTCGCCTCGCGTTGCAGGTGCTCTGCGCGTTCGACATAACGATTCAGCGCGTCGACGATATGGTCCAGATCGCGCTCGCCAAGCCGATCGATCCGTTTGCCCTGCTCGAGCCGGCCGTCCGGCGCAAGCGCCTGTTCAAGCCGCGTGAGGTTGCGCTTCCAGCGTCTGAGCGCCAGCGCGAGCAGCAGCGCCAACGCCACGATGATCGCGAGCACGCCCGCAAGGAACGTCGCGGCCTGCTGTCCATACGGCCCAAGCGGCGGCCTCGCGCGCGTGAGCATCCAGGCGAGCAGGCCGGCATGCCGCGGAACCGGACAGGCGACGGCGACCACTGCATCGGCGCCGCCAGAGACGACGTCGGCGCGCATCTGGCCGGTGCTGACCGCGTTTCGCAGCGTGCGAAGAATGAGCGGCGTCTCGGCCTCGGGTATATCGCGTTTGACACCGCTGCCTTCGTAGGTGGGAAACGCGTAGGCGAGAAAGCCGCCCGGTGCACCGGGCGCGGGTGCGGAAGTCCAGAAGCCGCCTTCGATACCCTCGGTGCGGATCAGGACGAGATCGAGCACGGCGTGCATGAGATCGACATTCGTTTCGTCCGGCCGCTGCACCGACATGTCGTAACGCGACGCGACCGCCGCGCAGGTCATGGTGGCCTGCTGCTTCGCATCCGCGACGCGCTCGCCGAGCGCCGACGACAGCATCAGCCATACGGTGGCGCTCAGCAGGCTGCATAGTATGGCGATCAGAATCCACAGCGCGTAAAGCTGGGTGGAAAACGAAGGTCTCGGCATGAGGGGCCTGCAAGGGAACTGGAGCGGAACTTCAGACGCAAAATTCTTGCCTGCACATAGGGACGAGCGACCGTACCCGCGGCGCTAGCCAGCCCCGACGATGCGACGGTCGGCCGCTTCATGGTAACGATTGCCTAATGGGTCTCGCCCCAAAATCAACGATCCGAACGATATCAGAACAACAACTGTTGGAAGAGTCGAGTGACGACCGCCATGCCGCTCGAGGTGGGCGCTCAACGACTCGGGACCCGTGCCCGCCGATGGCTGGGATGGGTGAAAACGCGCCCAGAATGCAGCATGCTAAAAATTCGACCCTTCAGATCGCGCTGCATTGGCCTGGCAGCGACTTGGGAAGGGTAAAGCGACATCAGAAAGCCGGGACAATATCTCGCTGGCGAGCGGTGCAGCGCGTTTCACAGTCAGCGACCCCACTGCCAGTGATGGCTTCATGCATATCGTTAAAATACGATATATAATTCGTTCTGTAGCGATGCAGATGCGTGAGCGCCAACCGGCGCCATGTCTGCGTGTTGTTCATGCCCTGAAAACTGTCTCATGACGCTCGATATCGACGCGATTCACAAAGCGCTTGCCAACCCTGTACGGCGGGAGATTCTCGGCTGGCTGCGCGAGCCGTATGCGCACTTCGCCGACCAGGACCTGCCGCTCGACTACGGCGTGTGTGCCGGCAAGATCGACGCGCGCTGCGGCCTGTCGCAGTCCACGGTGTCGGCGCATCTCGCCGCCTTGCAGCGCGCGGGACTCGTCACGTCGAAACGGGTCGGTCAATGGGTGTTTTTCAAACGCAACGAGGCCGTCATTCAGGCGTTTCTCGAGTACATGAACACCGGGCTCTAAACGGCTCGTCCGCATCGCCGCGCTTCTCTCATCGTGCAGTTTTTTTAAGGCCCGGGCCGCGCGCCCGCCACCTAAGGTGAACTCATATGCCGACACTTTTTGATCCGCTTCAGATTGGCGACATCACGTTGCCGAACCGCATCATCATGGCGCCGCTTACACGCCAGCGTGCCGAAGAAATCCGCGTGCCAAACGCGCTGATGGCGAGGTACTACGCTGAACGCGCCACGGCAGGCCTGATCATCAGCGAAGCCACTTCCGTCACGCCGCAAGGTGTCGGTTATGCCGAAACGCCGGGCATCTGGTCGCAGGAACAGGTAGAAGGCTGGAAGATCGTCACGAAGGCTGTGCACGAAGCCGGCGGCAAGATCTTCCTGCAACTGTGGCACGTCGGCCGCATTTCCGATCCGCTGTTTCTCAACGGCGAACTGCCGGTCGCGCCGAGCGCGATTGCAGCGCAAGGCCACGTGAGCCTGGTGCGCCCGGAGCGTCCGTACGTAACGCCGCGCGCACTGGAACTCGACGAAATCGCCGGTGTGGTCGAAGCGTTCCGCAAGGGCGCCGAAAACGCGAAGGCAGCCGGTTTCGATGGCGTGGAAGTACACGGCGCGAACGGCTATCTGCTCGACCAGTTCCTGCAGGACAGCACCAACAAGCGTACCGACGCCTACGGCGGCCCGATCGAAAACCGTGCCCGCCTGCTGCTCGAAATCACCGACGCCTGTATCGACGTCTGGGGCGCGAACCGTGTCGGTGTGCACCTTGCACCGCGGCGCGACGCACACACAATGGGCGATTCGGACCCGGCGGCCACCTTCGGCTACGTGGCGCGCGAGCTCGGCAAGCGCAAGATTGCGTTCATCGCCGCACGCGAAGCACTCGGCGACGACCGCCTCGGCCCGCAACTGAAGAAAGCATTCGGCGGCCCGTATATCGCGAACGAAAAGTTCACGAAGGAAACCGCGCAGCAGGTGCTCGACGCGGGCGAAGCGGACGCGGTGGCATGGGGTCAACTGTTCATTGCGAATCCGGATCTGGTACGCCGCTTCGCAACGAATGCGCCGCTGAACAAGCCGAATCCGGCGACGTACTATGCACGTGGCGAAACCGGCTATGTGGACTATCCGGCGCTGGAAACCGTCGAGTAAGCCTGTAGCGTCAGCGGAGGTCGGTAGAAGCATAAGCCGCTTCGCTAAAGCGGCTGCTTACTCGTAGCACGCTGCAGGACCACGCGGAGGATGTGACCGGAACGATATCTGGTCACATCCTCCGCGTTTTTTCATGCGTTGGCCGCTGTGCGCGGCGCGCTCGCGTCAAGCGAGGTCACGCCGCATAAAGACGCGCTTCGATTCGTCGAGGCCACGCGCGATATGCGCGTCGCGCCGCGCGATCAGTACGGCATCGAGATCGGCCTCCTCGATATCGCGAAAGCCAAGCCGGCGATAGTACGGGGCGTTCCACGGCACCTCCCGATACGTCGACAGCGTGAGCTGCGTGATCTGTTGCGCGCGCGCCCGTTGCGCGACCTGTTCGATCAGCGCGGCGCCGATGCGTTGCCCGGCATGCGAGCTCAGCACGTCGAGCTCCTGGACATAGAAGCACGCGGGCTGCGGCTCGAACATCACAAACCCCACACAGCTACCATCGGCAGCCACGGCGACGACGATCTGCTGCGCGTCGATCTTGCGCTTGACGATTTCCAGTGCCATCGGCGGTGCATCGGCGATACCGGTCATGCCGACGCTGGCAAAGCGCTGGCCAGCCTCGAATTCGATCGCGCGGATCGCCTGCGCATCGTGCGGCGCGGCAATGCGGAACGTAAGATTGGAAGCGTATTGCATAGGCGTTTCGTAGGCTTTTTAGGGGCGATTCTGAACGACATCCCCGATATTGACATCACCCCTTCGAAATAAACAAGTGTCCGCGCCGCCACGGGACTAAACTCCTGAACACCTCACTTCCTTTCGAACCAAGATGGATTTCATGCATGTGCTGCAGGTCGCCCTGCACTTCGACCAGCACCTGAGCGGATTGATCGTGCAATACGGCGCTGCCGTCTATGCCATGCTATTTCTCGTGGTATTCGTCGAGATCGGCTTCCTGCCGCTATTCTTTTTACCTGGCGATCCGCTGATTTTCATTTGTGGCGGTCTCGCCGCCACCGGCGCGCTGAACGTCTGGTTCGTGACTGCCGTATTGTTCGCCGCCACGGTAGCCGGCAGCGTCGTCTGTTATGCGATCGGCCGCGCGATCGGCGAAAAGGTCTATACCGCCGACTATCGCTGGCTCGACAAGAATGCGCTGCGTAAGGCGCACGCGTTTTACGAAGCACGCGGCGGCCTGACCTTCCTGCTCTCGCCGTTCATTGCCGTCGTGCGGACATTCGCGCCGTTCGTCGCCGGCGTTTCGCGCATGACGTTCGCGCGTTTCGTGTCGTTCGTTACGGGCGGCGCCGCGCTGTGGATCGTCTCGCTGGTAACGGCCGGCTATCTGTTCGGCAACGTGCCGCTGGTGCGCGATCATATGAGTTCGATCGTGCTGCTGGGCGTCTCGCTCGGTGTAGGATCGCTGCTGGTCAGCGCCGTGTGGCGTTTCGTCAACCGAAGGTTGCATACCCGCTGAACCGGCGTCTGCAGGCTTGTGAAGCCGATGCTTGTACGCTCATTGAATTTCGTGGAGAACCGCTATGTCGCTGTCTGCTTTGCTCGTCTTCGCACTGGCGCTGATCATCGCTGCCGGCACGCCAGGCCCCAGCGTCGCGGCGCTGGTTGCCCGCGTTCTGACCAACGGCTTTCGTGACGTATTGCCGTTTCTCGCGGCGATGTGGCTCGGCGAAGCATTGTGGCTCACCTGTGCGGTGGCCGGCCTCGCGGTGATCGCGCGCAGCTTCGGCGTGGTATTCATCGTGCTGAAGTTTGCCGGCGTCGCCTATCTGCTGTTCCTTGCATGGAAGATGTGGCGCGCACCGGCCGACGTGCAGGGCAACGACTTGCCGAGCGGCCAGTCGCCGTGGCGCATGTTTGTCGCCGGCATGCTGGTGACGCTCGGCAATCCGAAGATCATGGTGTTCTATCTCGCGTTGCTGCCGACCATCATCGACCTCTCACGCATCGGCACCATCGCGTGGTTCGAACTGACGCTCACCATGCTGATCGTGCTGATGGCCGTCGACTTCGGCTGGGCCCTGCTCGCTACCCGTGCGCGCAAACTGCTGACCACTCGCCGCGCGGTGAAGATCACCAACCGCGCCAGCGCCACCCTCATGGCCGGCGTCGCCGCCGCCATCGCCACACGCTGACTGGAAGGTAAGCGCACCCGCCAGACGCTGAACCTGGCGGCGCCGTGGCCGCATCTCAGTCTTTAAATCTAAAGCTCAGGCTTGCACCGCATCGCGCAGAGACGCCAGCAAAGCCTGCCACCATTCGCCATGCCGCAACAGAAACACGCGCTCCGGAAAATGGTGGCGTGCCACATGCTCCTGCGGCACCGTATCCCAGCCTCGATGCTCAACCGTCACGCGCGTTTCGTCGCCCACCGCTTCGAAACGCACCTCCACATGCGTGTGCTGCGCATCCGTGAAACTGGCCTGACGCCAGCCGAATGCCAAACGTTCGCCGGGCTCCCAGGCCGTGACTTTGCCGATCTCGAACACACTCCCGTCCGGCTGCGTTTCGATCAGGCGGCCGCATTCCCCGGACGTACGAGGCGCCGCCGCCTGCTCGAACGACAACACACCCGCGCCTTGCGGCGTGAACTGAAACAAGCCGTTGGGGCGCCACCATTTGCCGATCTCGCGCGTGAACACCTCGAACGCGCGCAGCGGCGAGGCCGCGACGCGCAGCGACACCTGCACACGTGAGCTCATTGCTGCTGCTCCAGATGCGCTTTGAACGACAGCAGTTGCTCGGACCACAAAGCCTCGGTCTGCTCGAGCCATGCCTTCAGTTCGTTCATCGGCGCGGATCGCAGCACGTAGAGACGCACGCGCGCGTCGACGCCGTCGTGCGATTCCTCGATCAGTTCGCTCGAACGCAGCACCCGCAAATGCCGGCTCATCGCCTGCGGCGACAGGCCGGTGGCCTGCGCGAGTTCGCCGGCCCGCATCGGCTGTACGCTGAGCAGATCCACCACCTGACGCCGGTTTGGATCGGCGAGCGCCGCCAGAGTGCGATCAAGCGAAACGCTGGCGGGCAGTCCCATCGGTTAGACCCACCCTTCGACTTTCAGGCCGCTCACGCGCTCCGCTTCCTCGCGCGAGACCTGGCGAACCGTTTGGCCGAAGCTCCAGACATGCCCTTCCGGATCGCGTGCCGCGTAGACGCGGTCGCCATAGAACTGATCCGCCAGTTCGCGCGTAATCACGGCGCCCGCGGCGCGCGCCCGGGCGCAATGTTCGTCGATTCCTTCGCGCAGTTGCACGTGCACCGACTGCGTATTCTTACCGCCGACCGAAACCGGGCTCGCCATGTCCGCCGACCATTCGCGGCCGATCATGATGTAGCTGTCGCCGAACCGCATTTCCGAGTGAGCCAATTGGCCGTCGCTCTCGGTAATCACCATTTGACGCTCGAAGCCGAACGCTTTTTCGAGGAAATCGAGCGCGGCAAACGGATCCTTGTAGACCACGGCCGCACCCAGCGAAGGGCGATGATACGGTTCGGTCATGACTGCCTCCTTTTATTAACCTTCCGGTTGATATTTAACATCATAGTTAAACAAATCGAAAAAGCAAGGGGACGTATTCGTAGCGTATTCGTATCGCGTCGCGTCCCGGCGTGGCTCCAAAAACGCAACCTTCCCTGAGTCTACAGACGGCAAGCCGGGGGAGCGCGGCTTCTCGCGCCTCGGAGACATCGCTGACATAATTGATTTCCCCGATACCCCCCTCAGCCCCGAGGAACCCCAATGAACCATCTAGCAGCCTCCTCCCCTAGCGATACCGTGCGCCGCGTCAGCTTCCTTGGCCTTGGCGTCATGGGTTACCCCATGGCCGGACATCTGGCTCAAGCCGGCCTCGACGTGACGGTCTACAACCGCACCGCGCAGAAAGCCGAACAATGGGTTGCCGAATACGGCGGACGCGCCGCAGCCACGCCGCGCGAAGCCGCGGACGGCGCCGATCTGGTGCTGGCGTGCGTGGGCAACGACGACGATTTGCGCAGCATCACCCTCGGTGAGCGCGGCGCGTTTGCGGGCATGACGCGGGGCACGCCCTTCGTCGACCACACCACCACCTCGGCCAACGTCGCCCGTGAACTCGCGGACATCGCGGGCACGCAGGGTTTGCACTTCATCGACGCGCCGGTCTCCGGCGGCCAGTCGGGGGCGCAAAACGGCAAGCTGACAATCATGTGCGGCGGCGACGCGGCGGCCTTCGAGCGTTGCGCGGCGACCCTGCATCATTACGCGGCTGCGGTCACGCTGATCGGCTCGACCGGCGCCGGGCAACTGGCCAAAATGGTCAATCAGATCTGCATCGCGGGCATGGTGCAAGGCTTGTCCGAAGCGATTAATTTCGGCCAGAACGCGGGGCTCGATATGACGCGCGTCCTGGAGGTGATCGGCAAGGGCGCGGCGGCTAGCTGGCAGATGGAAAATCGCGGCAAGACGATGATCGAAGGCCGCTTCGATTACGGCTTCGCGGTCGACTGGATGCGCAAGGACCTCGGTTTCTGTCTCGACGAAGCGAAGCGCGTCGGCGTGTCGCTGCCGGTCACCGCGCTTGTCGATCAGTTCTATGGCGACGTACAGGCACTGGGTGGCAACCGCTACGACACCTCGAGCCTCATCTGGCGTCTACGCAAACTCAAAGGCGCCGGCTAACTGCCCGCGGCGCCGGCGGGCGAGCAAGCGGACCATGACCATGACATTGCAGCGCACTCGCTCGCCTGGAGCACGCCTTATCTGCGCCAGCGCAGCGGACGGCGCAGATGGTGCCGCTCCAGCCGCACCGCGGCGCCCGCCTGCAGGAACGTGGGCACGCCGTCGAGTTGGCCGCCTTCGCGCCGTTCGCGTTCCTCGTCGGCCTCGACCGTCCTGGCCGGGTCGATGAAAAGCGCGGCCACGATCCCCACTCCCAGCAAACACGCGGAAATCGTGAACGGCACGTTGTAACTGCCGGTGGTCTCGATCAGATAGCCGAACACCACGGGAGAGATCATGCCGGCAATACCGAAGCCCGTGTTCATCATGCCGCCCGCCGTGCCTGCGTATCGGCCGCCGATATCGAGCGGCAAAGTCCACAACACCGGATTGGTGATCTCGAGAAAGAAGAACGACGCTGAAAGAAACAGCACCGCCATCAGCGGATTGGTCGCGGACACCATCGGCAGCAGAAAGGCGAGCGAACCGCCCATGCCGACGACAAGCACCGCGCAACGCGCAAAACGCAGCCGTCCGGTACGCTTGTAGAGCCGGTCCGAAACGACCCCGCCCAAGGTATCGCCAATCACGCCCGCGAGCAGCGGCAACGCTGTGAACAGCGCCAGTTGCTTGAGATCGAAGCCGCGCGCCTCCTTCAGGTACGAAGGCAGCCAGGTCAGATAAACCCACAGCAGCCAGCCATAACAGAAGTCCACGAACGTGACGAGCCACATACGGCGGATCAGTTTGCGCCATGGCGTAGCCGCACGTTTGGCGCGCTCGCAATCGCCAACACGATAGCCGATCTCCGCAGTCTCCTCGGGCGTCACGCGCCGGTTCTGCTCCGGCGAATTCGTGAAGACGCACAGGTACAGCACCGTCCACGCGAGACTTGCGACGCCGAGCAGGATGAACGCGTCGCGCCAACCTCCCGCCACCACGATCGCAAGCACGAGCGGCGGCGTGACCGCGCCGCCAAGACGCGCGAAGCTATGCGTGATGCCCTGGGCAAACCCCCGCTCCGCCACTGGCATCCAGTAAGTAAACGCGCGCGTCGCCGTAGGAAACGCGCCACCCTCGCCGATGCCGAGCGCAAAGCGCAACGCGACAAGCATCGCCACGCTGCCGGCGAATCCGGTGGCGAGCGTCGCCGCCCCCCAGATCAACGAGAGCACCGTCAGCACCAGTTTGGGTCCGTACTTGTCCGACAGCCAGCCGCCGATCACCTGCATGAACGCGTACGGATAAGCGAAGGCGGAAAACACGAGGCCGAGTTGAACCGTCGTCAGCCCCATTTCGTGCCGGATGATCGGACCGGCCACGGCAATGTTCACCCGGTCGATGTACGAGATGAAATACATCAGGCACATGACCGCCAGAATGATGTGGCGCGTCTTCACACGCCGCTTGTGCGTTTGCATGCTGTCTCCTGTGTCTCTTATATGACGCCTGGGGCGTCTGTGGTCGTTCGATCCGTACGTCGTGCAGCGAAACCGTGTCGATTCACGCGCCGTCAGATGGGCACGAGTTTCAGGCGCTGCACCTTGCCCGAGGGTCCACGGGGCAGTTCCTCGACGAAGCGAAACTCCTTCGGCGTCTTGTAGCGGCCCAGTTCGCGCACGCAGTGCTCACGTAGATCCGCGATGTCGAGCGCGCCCTGCTCCTGCCCCTGCGCTACGCGCGGTACGATAAAGGCGACGATCTCCTGCCCGTAGGCGGCATCCGGCACACCCACCGCCGCCGCATCGAGCACGCCGGGGTGTTTGAGCAACGCTTCGTCGATCTCGCGCGGGGCGATGTTTTCACCGCCCTTGATAATCAGTTCCTTCGCGCGGCCGTTGATGTAGAAGTAACCATCGCTGTCGCGATAGCCGAGATCGCCGGTACGCAGCCAGCCGTCCACGGTGAACGCCGCACGCGTTTCCTCGGGACGCTTGTAATAGCCGCGCATGACCTGTTCGCCACGCAACACCAGTTCACCGCATTCGTCAGGTGCGCATTCGCGGCCGTCACGATCGATCACCTTCGCTTCACCACCTGAAGGCAGGCCGATGCTGCCGATTTTCCGGGCCGTCGGATCATATGGATTGCTGAACACCGGCGCCGCGGTTTCGGTCATGCCCATCGTTTCGATGATGCCGATGCCGAAACGCGCCTCGAACGCCCGATGATGATCGGCTGGGAGCGCCGCCGACGCGCTGCGGCAGAACCTCAGCGCGGACAGATCGAAGGTGCACGCTTCGTCGCTATTGAGCAGATAGGCGACAATCGTCGGCACGACATTGATCCATGTGCAACCGTGGCGCGCGACATCGCGCCAATAAGTGCGCGCCGAAAAACGCGGCGCCATGACCACGGAGCCGCCATGAAAAAGCGGCGCAAGCAGCGTCACCACCAGCCCGTTGATGTGATAAAGCGGCAAGGCGGCAAAGACCCGGTCGCCGGTATCGAGCCGGTGTTCGCGCGAGATGTTGCGCGCATTGGCCAGCAGATTCCGATGGTCCAGCAGAACGCCCTTCGGCGCCCCTGTGGTACCGGACGTGTACATCAGCAGTGCCACATCGCTCGCATCGGTTTCGCTGTCCGACAACGCTTTGGAATCCCAGGCGGTTAGAGATGGTGTACATGTCGCGCGCTCCGCCGCGCCCCTCTGCGCGGCGCTCACGTCGGCCGCTTCCACCAGCGCCGTTTCGGCGCACACCGGCACAGAAGCCACGACGGCATCCGGCTCCGTGCGAATCAGTGCAATGGGGCGAGTCAGGCCCTCCGCACGCAACTGCGCGAGCGCGCCCGACATCGCCTCGTGCGTTTCGCCGGAAACAAAGACCATGCGCGTGTCCGAATGCTCGACGATGTAGCGCAACTGCGAAGACTGGCACAGCAGATTGAGCGGATTGGCGACGAGCCCGCTGTACATCGCCGCGAGCAGCAGCCTTGCCGTATGGATGCCATTGCTCATGAAGACCGACACCACGTCGCCGGCCCGCATGCCGGCTTCATGAAAGACCGTCTCGAGCGCGCGGCAGTCGTCGCGCAGTTCAGCGAAGGTCAGCACGTCGGCACGCGCAGCAGCGCCGCCGTCCCCGTCACATTCGGGGGCCGACAGCAGGAACGGCTTGTCGGGATACTGCGCGGCGCGCGCGTCGATCAGCGCGCGGATGGTGCGAGGCGTGTTCATTTGCCGTACCTCGCGAAGAAATCCCCAAGTACGTCGTCCAGTTCGGGGACGCGCTCTTCGATCGGGTAAGCCACGCGCGTGATATTCAGGTAGTGGTGAAAGTTAAGATTGCTCGAGAAATTGTTGCGTCCCCACGTGCCGCATCCCATTGAAAGCGAAAACGGCAAGCCGTTATCGAAGTTGCCGCCGGTCGCGAGGCAATGCGCCTGATTCACGATCACGCGCGCCACCGGCAGCGTCGCGGCGAGTTGCAAGGCCTGCTCCGGGTCGGTGGAGTGCAGGCCGACCGAATGCCCCGCGCCCATATACGCGTAGATGCCGCGCACAATGTCGGCCGCGCCGTCGAAGCTCTGCGCGCGATAGACGGTCAGCACCGGCGCGAGCTTCTCGCCCGAGAACGGGAAATCCGCGCCGAAGCCGGTTTCTTCGACCATCAGGAATGCGGGCTCGCGCGCGGCGATTTCGTCGAGACCGGCCGCCCGTGCAATTTCCGTGGCCGAGCGCGCGGTGCAGTGTGCGGACAGCTTGCCGTTCGACCACATCGTGTCCTGCAAGCGCGCCTTTTGCGCGGCGTCGAGCAGCACGCCGCCGCAAGCGGTCAATTCCGCCAGCATGTCTGCGTACACCGCAGCTTCAATGACCATGCTGTTCTCGGAGGAACAGCTCGTCGCGTTGTCGAAGGTTTTCGAGCGTGCAATCTTGTGCGCTGCATCGTGCAAATCGGCCGACGCGGTAACAATCGAGGCCACGTTCCCCGCCCCCACGCCGAACGCAGGCGTCCCGCTTGCATAGGCCATCCGCACATTCGCCTGCGAACCGGTCGCGACGACCAGATCGCACTGCCGCATCAGTTCAGCGGTGGCCGCCTTGCTGATCGGCGCGGGCAACATCTGGACGAGATCGGGCGAGAGACCGACTTTGGCGAATTGCGCGTGAATGAAATCGATCAGCAACGCACACGACGAATACCCTTTCGGCGAAGGCGCGACGATCACGGCATTGCCGCATTTGAGCGCGTTGACGATCTTGTTGACCGGCGTGGCCGCCGGGTTGGTGGACGGCGTGATCGCCGCTACCACGCCCACCGCCCGCGCGATCTCGACGATCCCGCTGGCGTCATGACGCTCGATTACGCCGGTGGTTTTCTGCCCGTGCAGATCGCGCAACAGCCCGAGCGTCTTGCGATAGTTCTTGCGGAACTTGTCGTCCGCGTTGCCAAGACCGGTGTCGCGCACCGCCAGCTCGGCAAGCTGCCGGTTGCGCCCGGGCTCCATGATCGCCCACGCGGCGGCGGCGGCGGCGGCATCGAGCACTTCCTGCCCCGCGACCTCGAAGATGCGCTGTGCGGCGCGCGCCCGCGCCACCAATGACGAGACAACGCTTTCGACTTCGCGATGCGCGCCCTCGCCCACGTGGGCAGCTTCGGCTTCTGTGGCCCTGACATTCATACGGTTCACTCCGGACGGAAAAGATGGGTATGGATACCAATCTAGTGAGCCGCACCTGCTTCGGAGTCCCGTTTTTTGAACTATCCCTCGCGCGAGGCTGGCGAGAATCGAAAAGTGCAATATTCGGGACTTTCCATAGTCCCGAAAACTAAACAGACCGATGCACAATCGAACGTATAACTACGATGTTGAGGAGACAGCGTGTCGACTTCGAATCAATCGAATGCAGCGGCCGTGCGTGCATTTCGTGTACTCGAAACCCTCGCTGAGGCAAGCGGCCCGCTTTCCATGACGGATCTCGTCAATGCCCTCGAACTGCCCAAGCAGACCGTGCACCGGATTCTGGTGCAGTTGATGGATGCGTGGCTGGTCACGCGCAGCGCCAGCGACCGGCTGTACGAGTGCTCGCCGCGCGTGCGGATGCTGGCGGTCAACGTGCTGATGCACGCGGGCCCGGCTGCGGCCCGTCATGTGCTGCTGGAGCAACTGGTGGCCAAGATCGGCGAGACCTGCAATCTGACGATGCTGGCCGGCAACGACGTGGTCTATGTCGACCGGGTGGAAACGGAATGGCCGCTGCGCATGCACCTTCAACCAGGCTCGCATGTGCCGCTGCACTGCTCGGCGAGCGGCAAGCTGCTGCTCAGCTTTCTTCCGAAGGAACGGCGTGAACGGGTCATCGAAACCTTGCCGCTACGCGCCTATTCCGAGCGAACCATTACGGATCGCACTGAATTGCGCCGCGAATTGACCATTACGCGGCGGCGCCAGCTTGCGATCAACAATCAGGAACACCTGCAGGGGCTGATCGCCATCGCGGTGCCGGTCATGCTGGACCGCAATCGCGCGTGCGCGGCGATTGCCGTGCAGGCGCCGGTCGGGCGGGTGGTACTCGACGACCTGCTGGCCTTCCTGCCCGATCTGCGGTTCGCGGCGGAGGAAACCGCCAAGACGTTCCGGCAGTAGCGTGTCGCGGTGTGCCCGCGGCCGGGCATTCCGAAAAACGGAACCCTGCTCGCCGGAATCGCCCATCTAAATCAGCCGATTACCCACAAAAACCAAGGCCGGCAAGGCCACGCGGTACAATGACGCCGATCCATTTTCCGGAACGGCCAATATGACCAAAGCGGATACCCCTACCCTGCGCGCGTTCGCGCTGCTCGAGCATCTCGTGCGCGCCGAAGGTCCGGTGTCGCTTGCCGACATCGCGCAGGATGTCGATCTGCCCAAGGCTTCACTGCATCGCATGCTGGCTTCGCTCGAGGCCGGCGGCCTCGTGATCCGCGAACCGGGTCAGAAGAATGCCTACGTAATCGGGCCGCGTCTCGCGCAACTCGGCCTTGGCGTTATGATGCATTCGGGCGCACGCCGGCTGCGGCATGCCATCCTGTCGAATCTGGTGGCCGATCTCGGCGAGACCTGCAATCTCACGATGCTGCACGAAACCGAAGTGCTCTATCTGGACCGGCTCGAAGCGCCCTGGCCGTTGCGGCTCGATCTCAAACCCGGCTCGCACGTGCCGGCGCATTGCAGCGCGAGCGGCAAGCTGCTGCTGGCCATGCTGCCGCGCGAACAGCGCGCCGCCCTCGTGCACACCTTGAAGCTCGAACGCTTCACGCCGAATACCATCACCGATCCCGAGCTTCTCGAAGCGGAACTCGACCGTACCGCACACAAGCGTATCGCCATCGACAATGAGGAATTCGTCGCCGGCATCGCGTGCGTGGCCGCGCCGGTGATGGATGAGAACAATACCTGCATCGCAGCAATCGCCGTTCATGCGCCGGTCTCGCGCGCGCCGCTGTCGCGCGCCCTCGAATTCGTGCCGCGTCTGCAGGAAGCGGCCCAGCAACTCGCCAAAACGTTCTAGCTTGCCGATTGCGCGGCGAATAGCTGACACCACGGGTCGCGGCGGCGCCGCGCCTGCCGCCTACTCATCAGGCTGCTGCGCGCGCACAAGCTGCGCGAGCAACCGTACGCCTTCGTCGATCTTTTCGAGCTTGATCGCCGAAAAGCCCATCCGGAAGCAGTGGTTCTGCTCCAGTCCGGTCATGAAGAAGACCCGCCCCAGTTCGATCAGAATGCCGTGTGTCTGCGCATCCGCCGCAAGGCGTGTCGCATCGAGCCACGGCGGCCCCTCGACCCAGCACGACGCGCCGCCCGACATCGGCAGATAGCGCGCTTCCGGCAAGTGTGTGTCGAGCGCGGTCATCAGCGCCTGGGCGCGCTCCCGATAGGCGTGTGCGAGGCGCCGCAGCAATGCATCGTGGTGGCCGAGCGCCAGAAAGGTAGCGAACGCGCGCTGAATATAGGCTGCCGGGTGCCGCACCATCAGGCGCCGCAGCGCGCGCAACTCGCGCACCAGCTCACGCGGCCCGACGATATAACCCAATCTCAATCCCGGCGCGAAAGTCTTCGACAGACTGCCGATGTAGATCACCCGGTCCGCGGTATCCAGGCTCTTCAACGCCGGATGCGGTGCGCCTGAGAAGTTGTTTTCGCTTTCGTAGTCGTCCTCGATCAGCACGAAGTCATGGGCCTGCGCGTGTTCCAGCAGCGCATGGCGCCGCTCGATCGGCATGGTGGCCGTAGTCGGACACTGGTGGCTCGGCGTCACGTAGACGTAGTCGCATTGCGCGAGCAGGTCGGCGTCTTCGACCGGGCGCACGCCGCCGCTATCCACCGGCAGCGGCTGCAGCCGCGCATTGCGATTCTCGAAGATATTGCGGGCATCCGGATAACCGGGGTTTTCAAAGCCGATCGTGGTCCGCTCGCTCGCCAGCAGGTCCGCAATCAGATAAAGCGCCTGCTGGCAGCCGATCGTCACGACGATTTCGTCCGGCATCGCAAACACACCGCGCCGCGGCAACACGCGCGTGCGGATCTGCTGGATCAGCGTATCGTCGTCGCGCTCGATCAGGTCCGGCGCCCAGTTGCGGATCTCCATGACCGACAGCGCTTTCATGCAGCATTCGCGCCAATCGTTGGTGGGAAACAGCGACTGGTCGAATTGTCCGTAGATAAACGGGTATTCGTAGCTCAGCCAGTTGCCCGGCTTGACGATGTTGCGTTGCGAGGACGGCCGCCTTCTGAGACGGTGGTCCCAATCCGGCCTTGCAAGCGCCTCATTGGCCGCCTGCCCGGGGACCGTCTGCAACGGCGCGAATTCGTGCCGCCCTTCGAGAATGGCCGGATTGACGAAATGGCCGCTGCGCTCGCGCGAAATCAGATAGCCCTCCTCAACCAGTTGCTGATACGCGAGCACCACCGTATTGCGGGCAACGCTCAACTGGTCGGCCAGTTCGCGGCTGGACGGCAACGCATGATCCGGCAACAGTTGCCCGTCCAGAATCGCGGCGACCAGCATCTGGCGAATCTGGCCCTGGAGGCTCATGTTCGACTCGGGTGAACGCTGGAACCGCTGGCTCCATAGGGCCACCGAGGTGCGACTTGCCATTCTATCTCCTGTTTTTTGCACACGAAGCCCGTCCGCACGAAGGCGGACACCGTCATTCTGTACGCGCCAAAAGCGCCTGCCAGCCGCCCTGAGCGGCCCGCCGGCGGGACTGGCGCCACGGCCCGTTCTGGTGCAGCGGTTGGACTCAACGATCAGCCACGTCTGGCCCTAACCCGCAACATTTTTTACTGACGATACTCGCATCAACCCAATCTCTGCGATTGGGACAAGCCCCCGTCGGCGGGCGTTCGATTCACGTGTTATTCGCGTACCTGCACGGCCATTCTGGAGACCTACGATGAAAAGCGACACACACACGAAGTTGTCCCGCTGGTTCGGCGATCTGACTCGCCGTGCGACTGTGGCGGCGCTCGCCGCAATCGCCTGCGTGGTGGCGCCGGCCAGCCATGCGCAGGACAAGGAAGTCACGATAGCCTATCAGCAGATCGTCGACCCATGGGTCGTCGCGATCGCGAACGGCTCCATCGAGAAAGAAACCGGCTACAAGATCAACTGGCGGCAATTCGAATCCGGCGCGAAGGTGGCGACCGCCATGGCCTCGGGCGACGTGAAGGTCGGCGTGATCGGCTCGAGCCCGCTTGCCGCGGCCGTCAGCCAGGGGCTCGATCTGCAGCTATTCTGGATTCTGGACAACATCAATCAGGCCGAGGCGATGGTGGTGCGCAACGGCTCCGGCATCAACAAACCGGCTGATCTGAAGGGCAAGACGATCGGCGTGCCGTTCGTGTCCACCACGCACTATCACACCATGTTCGCGCTGCAGCATTGGGGCATCAATCCGTCCGAGGTGAAGATCCTCAACATGCAGCCTAACCAGCTGGTCGCGGCATGGGAGCGCGGCGATATCGACGCCGCTTACGTGTGGGACCCGGCGCTCGCCCAATTGAAGAAGAGCGGCAAGGTTCTGATTACGTCCGGCGACCTGTCCAAGCTCGGCAAACCGACCTTCGACGGCATTGCCGTCGATCGCCAATGGGGCGAGGCGCATAAGGACTTCATGGCAAAACTCGTGAAAGCCATCGCCGACGCGGACGATCAGTACCGCAAGAATACGGCGCAATGGAATGCCACGTCGCCCCAAGCGGCCGCCATCGCGAAGATGATCGGCGGCTCGCCGGCCGACGTGCCGGAATCGCTCTCGCTCTATGCGTTCCCGACACTCCAGGAGCAGGCCTCCTCGCAATGGCTCGGCGGCGGCAGTGCCGGACGCGCGACGTTCGCGCTGAAGGACACGGCCAATTTTCTTAAGGACCAGAAACAGATCAGCGCGGTGTTGCCCGACTATTCGAAGTTCGTGACCCCGGCATATGCTGAAGCAGCAATGAAACTCAAGTGACGCAAGCCGGTTCCGTCGAATCAGGAGGCAACATGGAAAGCATGAGAGTCAAGAATGTGAGCGTGGTCTTTCCGGGCCGCAAGTCCGGCCAGACGGTGCACGCGCTCGACGACATCAATCTGACGATCAACTCGGGCGACTTTGTCGTAGCGCTCGGGGCATCGGGTTGTGGCAAGACCACCCTGCTCTCGCTGATGGCGGGCTTTATCGCGCCCAGCAGCGGCGAGCTGCTGCTCGGCGGCTCGCCGATCGCCGGGCCGGGTTCCGATCGTGGCGTCGTGTTCCAGAAGCATGCCTTGCTGCCCTGGCTCAACGTAATCGACAACGCCGAGTTCGGCCTGAAGCTTCAGGGCGTACCGAAAGCGCAGCGGCGCGAAATCGCCGCGCGCAATCTGGCGCTGGTCGGCTTGCAGGATTTTCACAAGCACATGATCTATCAGCTCTCCGGAGGAATGCAGCAGCGTGTGGGCATTGCCCGCGCGCTGACCTGCGACCCCGCCATGCTGCTGATGGACGAGCCGATGGCCGCGCTCGACGCGCTGACCCGCGAAACGATTCAGGAACTGCTGCTCGACGTCTGGACGAAGACGAACAAGATGTTCTTCTTCATCACGCACAGCGTCGAGGAAGCGCTCTTTCTGGCGAGCCGCCTGATCGTGATGTCGCCGCGCCCCGGGCGTATCACGCATACCTACGAGCTGGATTTCAACCGGCGCTTTCTCGACACACGCGATGCGCGCGCCATCAAGTCGAGTCCCGATTTCATCGAAATGCGCGAGCGCGTGCTCAGCATCATTTACGGCGACGAGAAAATGCACGGCGCCGCAGCCGAGGTGACACATGTTTAGCTCAAAACGGGCCCCGGCCTTCCCTCGCGGCCATGACGCCCCACTCGGAACCGACCTGCCTGTCCAACCGCCTCGCACCCCTGGTCAACGTCCACGGCTTCTGGCCAAGAAGCCGGCGCGGCCAGGCGACACCTTCGGCGTACCCGGCCAGGGCAGCAGCGTCGTCACGAGCCTCGTGACGGTCGCGCTATTCGTCGGACTATGGTTTGCCGCGACCAACCTGCACTGGATCAAGCCGCTCTTTCTGCCGTCGCCGCAAGCGGTGTATGCCAAGTTTGTGTTCGTGGCCACCGAGGGTTTCGCCAATTCCACGCTCGCGCAACATACCGGCATCAGCTTGCTGCGCGTGTTCGGCGCTTTTGCACTCGCCTGCGTGACCGCGATTCCGATCGGCGTAATGATGGGTGTCTCGCGGTTTGCTCGCGGCGTCTTCGATCCGCCCATCGAGTTCTACCGGCCGCTGCCGCCGCTCGCCTATCTGCCGCTCATCATCATCTGGTTCGGCATTGGTGAATTCTCCAAGGTCTTTCTCATCTACCTCGCCATCTTTGCGCCGCTCGCCATCGCCGCGCGCTCGGGCGTGCGCTCCGTGTCGATCGAACAGATTCATGCAGCCTATTCGATGGGCGCTTCGCGCACCCAGGTCGTGCTGTACGTAATTCTGAAATCCGCGCTGCCGGAGATCTTCACGGGCATGCGAATCGGCATCGGGGTCGGCTGGACCACGCTGGTTGCCGCGGAAATGGTGGCGTCCACCAGCGGCCTCGGCTTCATGGTGCTCAACGCCGCGGAGTTCCTCGCGAGCGACGTGGTGATCATGGGGATCATCGTGATTGGCTTCTTTGCCTTGTGCTTCGACCTGTTGATGCGCCACCTCGAACGCGTGCTGGTGCCGTGGAAAGGCAAGGTCTGATGGTCGGGCGCGGCCGCCAGCGAGCGGCGCGCCTCTCGCCCCCTCATATTCCCCACTAATTTTCAGAACAAAACGTACCGTTTATTTCTCATCACCTATTGACCATCCCCGGTGCATGCTCTACATTTTAGATAACTACTTTTCGGAACAAATTGTTCCGGTTTCATTAAACATCGGAGGCAACCCATGAGCGATCACACCCCCATCAGCGGCCCGCAGGCCATGACCCCGTCGGAAGCGTTCGTCGAAACCCTGGCCGCAAACGGCGTGACCGAGATGTTCGGCATCATGGGCTCGGCCTTCATGGACGCCATGGACATCTTCGCGCCCGCCGGCATCCGGCTGATTCCCGTGGTGCACGAACAGGGCGCCGGCCACATGGCCGACGGTTATGCCCGCGTGTCGGGCCGCCACGGTGTGGTGATCGGCCAGAACGGCCCGGGCATCAGCAATTGCGTGACCGCCATCGCCGCGGCCTACTGGGCGCACAGCCCCGTGGTCATGATTACGCCCGAAGCGGGCACCATGGGCATTGGCCTCGGCGGCTTCCAGGAAGCGAAGCAACTCCCCATGTTCCAGGAGTTCACCAAGTATCAGGGCCACGTCACCCATCCGGCGCGCATGGCTGAATTCACCGGCCGCTGCTTCGACCGCGCACTGGCCGAAATGGGCCCGACCCAGCTCAACATTCCGCGCGACTACTTCTACGGCCAGATCAAGGCCGAGATTCCGCAACCGCAACGCCTCGACCGCGGCCCCGGCGGCGATCAACGTCTCGACGAAGCGGCCGAACTGCTCGCTCAGGCGAAGTTCCCGGTCATCATCTCCGGCGGCGGCGTGGTCATGGGCGACGCGATCGAGGAATGCAAGGCATTGGCCGAGCGTCTTGGCGCGCCGGTCGTCAACAGCTATCTGCACAACGACTCGTTCCCCGCCAACCACCCGTTGTGGTGCGGCCCACTCGGCTATCAGGGTTCGAAGGCGGCCATGAAGCTGATTCAGCGCGCCGACGTGGTGGTCGCGCTCGGTTCGCGGCTCGGACCGTTCGGCACGCTGCCCCAGCACGGCATGGACTACTGGCCGCAAAACGCCAAGATCATCCAGATCGATGCCGATCACAAAATGCTCGGCCTGGTGAAGAAGATCTCGGTGGGCATCTGCGGCGACGCCAAGGCCGCCGCGAAAGCGCTCACGCAGCGCCTCGAAGGCCGCACCCTCGTCTGCGACGCCTCGCGTGAAGAACGCGCCGGCGAGATCGCCGCCGAGAAGGCTGCTTGGGAAAAGGAACTGGATGGCTGGACGCATGAGCGCGACCCCTACAGCATGGACATGATCGAGGAGCAAAAAGGCGAGCGCACTCCCGGCGGCGGCAACTATCTGCATCCGCGCCAGGTGTTGCGCGAACTCGAAAAGGCCATGCCGGAAGACGTGATGGTCTCCACCGACATCGGCAATATCAACTCCGTGGCCAACAGCTATCTGCGCTTCAACAAGCCGCGCAGCTTCTTCGCCGCGATGAGCTGGGGCAATTGCGGCTATGCGTTCCCGACCATCATCGGCGCCAAGGTCGCGGCACCGCATCGCCCGGCGATCTCCTATGCCGGCGACGGGGCGTGGGGCATGAGCCTGATGGAAACCATGACCTGCGTGCGTCACAACATTCCGGTCACCGCCGTGGTTTTCCACAACCGGCAATGGGGCGCGGAGAAGAAAAACCAGGTCGACTTCTACAACCGCCGCTTCGTCGCCGGTGAACTCGACAACCAGAGCTTCGCCGGCATCGCGCGCGCGATGGGCGCCGAGGGTGTCACGGTGGACCGGCTCGAGGACGTCGGCCCGGCACTGAAGCGGGCGATCGATGCGCAGATGAACCACGGCAAGACCACCATCATTGAAATCATGTGCACCCGCGAGCTCGGCGATCCGTTCCGCCGCGATGCGCTGGCCAAACCGGTACGCCTGCTCGACAAGTACAAGGACTATGTCTGATTCATCCGTTGTCTGAAGGCCCGGGCGCAAGGCGCAGCTTGCTGCGTGCCCGGCAGGCCGGAAACGGGGCTTCCCCTGCCGTTTCCGGCCGTTTTTTTCAACCGTGACCGCCGCCCTGTGCCATGAAAGCCATCAATCGCATCATCGAACGCGCCCGCACTTCGCCGAGACGCATCGTGCTCTGCGAGGCGGAAGATCCCCGCATGCTGGAGGCCGCGCAACGCGCGAGCCGTGAAGGCATCGCCCACATCGTGCTGGTAGGCCCGAGCGAGCGAATCCGCGCAGCGGCCGCCGGGCACAACATCGACTTGAGCGGCATGGAGCTGGTGGACCCCGCGACCTCGCCACTCGCCCCCTCGTTGACCGAAGCACTCTTCGCACTGCGCAGCAAAAAAGGCATGACGCTCGAGCAAGCGCAACAGGAAATCCTCAAGCCGCTCTGCTTCGCGAACCTGATGGTGCGGCTCGACCACGCGGACGGCTCGGTGGCCGGCGCTGTCCACACCACCGCCGACGTGGTGCGCACGGCGATCCAGATCATTGGTATTCACCCGTCGTTCAAGCTGGTGTCGAGCTTCTTTCTGATGATGCTGTGCGAGCCCTTCCACACGCTCAAAGGCGGTCTGATCTTCTCCGACTGCGGGCTGGTGGTGGATCCGGACGCCGGCGAACTCGCGCAGATTGCCATGGCCGCGGCTGACAGCGCGCAAAGCCTGCTGATGGAGGAACCGCGCGTGGCCATGCTGTCATTCTCGACCAGCGGCAGCGCCCGGCACGCGGCCGTCGACAAGGTCGTGGAAGCGACCCGCCAGGTGAGAGCCGCGCGCCCGCATCTGGCGATCGACGGCGACGTGCAACTGGACGCGGCCCTCGTCTCCGAGATCGCGATGCGCAAAATCGAACACTCGCAGGTGCAAGGCCACGCCAACGTACTGATTTTCCCGAGCCTCGAAGCCGGCAATATCGGCTACAAGCTGGCCGAGCGGATCGGCGATGCGAAAGCCATCGGCCCTTTGCTGCAAGGCCTGAAAAAGCCTGCCAACGATCTTTCGCGCGGCTGTAGCGCCGACGACATCTACTACGTGATCGCGGTCACCGCGGTGCAGGCGCAAAGCGCTGCTGAACCGCTCACCGCGCGCGCCACACCGCTCGCGTCGTGACCCGGCCGCGGTCATCCAGCCGCGGGCGTGGCTAGCGCCTGCCGCCCTGCCCGCGCGCGCCAATCCAGTTCACGATCCGCGCAAACAGTTTCATGTCGGGCGGCACTGAGAGATCGACTGCCAGACAGCGGCGGTAATACGGGCTGAGATCGAGCCCGACGCCCAGACCCAGCACCTCCACATCGCGCGAC
This sequence comes from Paraburkholderia fungorum, assembly GCF_902833645.1. Classification (GTDB taxonomy): domain Bacteria; phylum Pseudomonadota; class Gammaproteobacteria; order Burkholderiales; family Burkholderiaceae; genus Paraburkholderia; species Paraburkholderia fungorum. The sequence continues at coordinate 180,032 of NZ_CADFGE010000016.1, read as the reverse complement.
GCTTCATGGCGCGCCACAACGGTCTTGAGATGGTTGTCGAGATAGAACGCGTCGTTGGCCTGGCCCGTCGCACTGTCCATCGGGCTGCCATCTGAAATCACGATCAGAATCCGCCGTGCCTCGGGACGGGCGAGAAGACGCGCGCAGGCCCAGTCGACCGCTTCGCCATCCACGCCCTCGCGAAACAGGTCCGCCTTGAAGAGCGCGGCAATGTCCGCGCGGGCGCGTCGCCAGTTGCGGTCGGCGTCCTTGAATACCAGATGCGACAGCTCATTGAGCCGGCCCGGGTGATGCGGGCGGCCCTGCGCCAGCCAGTCGAGCCGGGGGCGGCCGCCGTTCCACGCGCCGGTGGTGAAGCCCAGCACCTCGGTCGTCACGCCCGCCTGGTCGAGCGCGCGCGTGAGGATATCCACCATGGTCGCCACCGGCTCGATATGCGCTTTCATCGAGCCCGAACAGTCGATCAGAAAACCGATCACGCAGTCCGCCATGAGCGTATTCCGTTCGAGCCGGAACAGGCGCCGTTCAGCGGGAGAACTAACCAGCTGTGCGAGACGCCGCCCGTCGATGCGGCCATGCTCTTCGCCGAACGACCAGCCGTCGCGTTGCGGCAGCGCCAGCGCCGCTTTCAGCGCGTGAGCAAGCCGCGCCACGTTGATGCCCTGCGCGGCGACGCGTTCGTCAAGCCGCTCGCGAAACTCGCCGAGCAAGGCCTTGCGCACCAGCGGTCCCGCAAATAGCTCGCGGTCGTACCGTGTCGTATAGGCGCGATAACCCTGTTCCGACGCCTCGAGCACGCGGCTTTGCCCAGTTAGCGCAACGGCCATGTCCTTGTATTCGTCGTCCTCGACGTCGAACCAGAGCGAGAACGCCGTGCGCGGCGCCTTATCGTCGCTCTCCTGCGGGTCATCTTCGGCACCGTCCAGTGTTGCGGCGCGAGCGGCTCGGATCATCCCGGCCACCAGCCGCGCCAGTTCAAGCGCATGAACCGCAAACGCCTCCTGCTCGTCCCGATGCCGGCGCAAACCCGCCAGCGACACGCCCAGCACCGGCACGATCGCCGCGCGCGTGGCTTCGATCAGGCCCTCGGTGTCTTCGAGCACAGGCCAGCCCGTCAGGCGCGACCAGGCAATCTGCGCGACCGTGTACAGGAGAATGCCGAGATGGTCCTCGGCGAGTCCGGAACGATAGAACGCCCGCGACCAGGCCTCGAAACGCTCGCGCAGGTTCTGCACGAGGCCCGGCATGCCGGGTGGCGTCCGGGTCTCGCAGCGCAACTGCTCAAGCAATTCGAATAGCAACCGTTCGACGGAGTCGGCCGGGCATAGCCGGTTGTGCAGCGCCGCGTCGGAGTGCATCAGCCGCAATGCCGCGCCATCGGCGGCGCCGCGCAAGGACGCGAAATCGTCCAGTTGCGGGTCGGTGCGCAGATGGGGGGCATGCAGGGGCAACGGTCGCAGATCGCGGCATAGGCGGCCTTCGCGGTAGTGCAACGCGGCGTCGCCGGTGAGCGCGCGCACGGCCGCCGCGCACAGCGCCTCACGCTGCTCCGCGCGGAGGATCGCTTGCCGCTGGGTCTGCTGCGGGGTCTGCTGTTGATCCTGCTGCGAGGGCCTGTCCAGCGTCATCAGCGACTACCCGCCGGGTGGCCTTCAACCTTAACGTCGGCCTCGAGTTCGGTACCGAAGCACCTCTGAAAATACTCGGCGACGATCGAACGCTCGGCTTCGTCGCACTTGTTCAGGAAGGTCAGACGAAACGCCATCGCAGGATCGCGGAAAATCTGGCAGTTCTCGGCCCAGTTGATCACCGTGCGCGGCGACATCAGCGTCGACAGGTCGCCGGCGGCGAAACCCTTGCGGGTCAGTTCCGCCACGCTCACCATCGATTCGATCAGCGCGCGCCCCGCTGCATCGCCGAGCTCCGGGACCCGCGCGAGCACGATGCCCGCCTCTTCCGCGCGCGGCAGATAGTTGAGCGTGGCCACCACGTTCCAACGGTCCATCTGCGCATGATTGAGCACCTGCGTGCCGTGATACAGGCCGTTCAGATTGCCCAACCCGACCGTGTTGGTAGTAGCGAACATGCGGAAATACGGATGCGGATGAATCACGCGATTCTGGTCGAGCAGCGTGAACTTGCCGTCGCGCTCGAGAATGCGCTGGATCACGAACATCACGTCCGGGCGCCCCGCATCGTATTCGTCGAAGATCAGCGCGACCGGACGCTGCAAGGCCCACGGCACGATCCCTTCCTGAAACTCCGTGACCTGCAGATCGTCGCGCACCACGATCGCGTCTTTACCGACCAGGTCGAGACGGCTGATATGACCGTCGAGATTGACGCGCACACAGGGCCAATTGAGGCGGGCCGCCACCTGTTCGATATGCGTCGATTTCCCGGTACCGTGCAAGCCTTGCACCATCACCCGGCGATCCCGGCTGAAGCCGGCCAGAATGGCCAGCGTCACTTCCGGATTGAAACGGTAGACCTCGTCGATCTCCGGCACGTGGTCGTCGCGCTCGCTGAAAGCGGGCACCATCAGACTGGAATCAATGCCGAACACAGTGCGCACCGAGACCATTCTGTCGGGTTTGCCAGTCACGATATCAGTCACTTCATGCTCCTCCCTGCTGCGGGATGTAGATGGGGCGACGCCGAATTACGATAATTTTCGGTACGTTTTGTTCCGTTTTATTATACGCAGAATCTCACGCTTCAGGTGGCGCTTCGAGCAGCGCTCCGTCCACATTCACCCCACAGGCCTCGCCGTCAACGCACGGTCGCCATTTCGTCGAAGGGTTTCGCGCGCCGTTCCATCGCCCGCGCGGCCCATGCCGACAGCAGTGCCGACAGAATCACATAACCGCACACATACCAGGGCTTGCCGCCATCCAGCCGCAGCAGCGCCGTCGCGATGATCGGCGTGAGGCCGCTCGCGAAAATGCCCGAGAACTGGTACACGAACGAGATGCCGGTATAGCGCACCTCCGGGTCGAACAGCTCGGCAAAGAGCGCGGCTTCCGGGCCGTAGACCATCGCGTAGAAGATGCCGAATGGGATCACCACGCCGAGCCAGACGGCCAGCGTATTGCCGGCCTGCGTCTCCATCAGCCAGAACGCCGGCAGCACCGAAACACCGCAGATCAGCGAACCCCAGCGATACACGCGCGCGCGGCCCATCAGGTCCGACATCCGTCCGAAGAACGGGATGAAGAAGCACATCACCATTGCCGCGATCATCACGCCGGTGAGCGCTTCCGTGCGGCTCATCGAAAGACGTTGCGTGAGGTAGCCGATCATGAACACCGCGAAGATGTTGAAGAACACCCCGTCGATCCAGCGCGCGCCCATGCCGAGCAGCACCGAACTGCGATAGCGCGTGAGCATGTCGACGAAGGGGATTTTCACGTCGCGGCGATTGCGCTTGAGCGCGAGAAACTCGGGCGTCTCCATCACTTTGAGGCGAATGTAGAGGCCGAGCACCACCAGCAGCAGCGAAGCGCCGAACGCGACCCGCCAGCCCCAGGCGAGGAACGCCGCCTCCGGCAGCAGGCGGGAGATACCCGCCACGATGCCCGACGCGAGGCACAAGCCAATCGACAAGCCGATCTGCGGCAAGCTCGCGTACAGACCGCGCCGGTTCGGCGGCGCATACTCATAGGCCATCAGCACCGCGCCGCCCCATTCGCCGCCGAGCCCGATGCCCTGCAACACCCGCAAGGCGAGCAGCAGAATCGGCGCCCAGATGCCGATCTGGGCGAAGGTCGGCACGAAGGCGACGCCCGCCGTCGAAATCCCCATGATGATGAGCGTGCAGATCAACGCGGACTTGCGTCCGACCTTGTCGCCGAAGTGCCCGAAGATCACGCCGCCGAGCGGCCTCGTCACGAAACCGACGGCGAATGTGGCATAGGCCAGCATCGTCGAGACGAGCGGGTCGTGCGCAGGAAAATAAAGCTTGTTGAAGACGATGCCCGCCACGACACCGTACAGAAAAAAGTCATACCATTCGACCGTCGCTCCAATCACGCTCGCGAATGCAACGCGGCGGATAACCCGCTTATCGATTGCCATAGCGCCTCCTCCAATGGATGGCCGCGCGCCGTGCCGGCAACGCAGCACTTCTAGGCCCCCGTCTGTCTCCTCCTGGGGCGCGAATTTCACCGCCTGCACGCTGTTGTTATCGGCTTCGGATGCAGCGAGTCAGGTGGTGATCTTTTTACTGCCTGCAGCTACTTCGGTTCGGTGCTTTCGCGTCCGCTCCTGCGTAGGTTCCCGCATCAATACTGTGCTTCCATGCTTGGCGATCGCACCTGTGCGGCCGGCCTGTCGCCCGCGCGCGCATCCTCGAGGATCATGCTGGACGCCTTTTCGGCGACCATCACGATCGGCACATTGGTATTGCCCGAAACCAGCGTCGGCATGATCGAACAATCGACCACCCGCAAGCCCTGCGTGCCGTACACACGCAACCGTTCGTCGACCACGGCGCCCGGATCGCTCGCGACACCCATCTTCGCGGTACCGGACGGATGAAAAATCGTCTGGCCGTACTCGCGGCAAAAGTGCAGCAGTTCGTCGTCGCTTTGCGCTTCGCGGCCCGGCCGGACTTCGCGCTTCATCAGCGATGCCATCGGCTCCGTGGCAGCGACGCGGCGCGCAAAACGCACCCCTGCAACCGTGGTGCGGCGATCGAGATCGGTCGCCAGATAATTGGGCTGGATCGAAGGAGCGTCGCGCATAGTGCCCGTGCGAATCCGCACGTTTCCGCGCGACTCCGGACGCAACTGACAGACCGAATAGGTACAGCCGGGAAACGCGTGCACATCGCCGCCCGCGGTATCGGCCGACAGCGTGGAGAAGTGAAACTGGATGTCCGGCGTTTTCGCCTCATCCGGCAACGCGCGGCAGAACATGCCGCCCTGATTGATGCCGACGGCCAACGGCCCGTCGCGAAACAGCGCCCATTGCAGCCCCATCTTGGCGCGGCCAGTCCAGGAGTGCAGCAGGTCGTTGGTCGTGATTGGCCGCGCCACCTCATAGGTCAGACGTATCTGCAGATGATCCTGCAGATTCTCTCCAACACCGGCCCGATCGGCGACCACCGGAATACCCAGTTGGTTGAGCAGTTTCGCCGGCCCGACGCCCGACACCTGCAGCAATTGCGGCGACTGCAACGCGCCTGCCGTCAGCACCACCTCGCGATGCGCGCGCACTTCGTGAACCTTGCCGTGCTGCTCATAGCGAATACCCGTTGCGCGCGTCCCGTCGAAGAGAATTTTCGAAGCCAGCGCGTCAGTCTCGATCTGCAGATTCGGACGCTTGCGCGCGGGCTTCAGATAAGCGACCGCAGTCGAACACCGCCAGCCACGCCGCGTGGTCAACTGGTAATAGCCGACCCCTTCCTGATCGCCCTGATTGAAGTCGTCGACCGTCTGGACACCCAGGCGATTCGACGCGGCAATGAATGCATCCACCAGTTCGTGGCGCTGCTTGATCGTGGAGGCCCACAACGGACCATCCACGCCACGGGTCGGCGACTCGCCGAGTTCGTTGTGTTCGAGCCGCCGGAAGAAAGGCAGGCAGTCCTTCCAGCTCCAGCCGCGATTACCGAGCGCGGCCCACTGGTCGTAATCCTCTTTCTGACCGCGAATATAGATCAGGCCGTTGATGGAACTGCAGCCGCCCAACGTGCGCCCGCGCGGCCAGTAGAGCTTGCGGCCGTTCATGTTCGGATCCGGGTCGGTATAAAAGCCCCAGTTGTAGACCGGATGAAACATGGTTTTGCCGTAACCGATCGGGATATGGATCCACAGAAAACGGTCAGGCGGACCGGCTTCGAGCAGGCATACCGAGTAGCGGCCATTCTCGGAAAGGCGGTTAGCGAGGACACAGCCCGCCGATCCCGCGCCGACAACCACGTAGTCGAAACTCCGTACCATTGATGACGTCTCCGTGCCGATATCTTTTCTTTTAAAACCGGATCATTTCGTCCCAATTTATTGGATGAGAGTTTCGACTTCAAGCAAATCCGGTTACGATTGAATAAACCGGTACGAAAACCGACTTTTTCGTTTCACTATTCAATCTGTCCGAACGCGTTCATCCGGGTTGTCACTGATCCGTTCGGGCTGCATTCCCCCTCATCCGCCTCGGGAAGGACAATGAGAGACACCACGCATCTCCCCTCACCTGCCCACGAACCCGCCGACGACACCCGCGTGCTGCGCGCGCTCAGCGTGCTGGAACAACTTGCATCGGCGGGACAACCGTCGTCGCTTTCCCAGTTGTCCTCACGTCTGCAGATTCCGAAGGCAACGCTGATGCGCCTGATCGAGTCGCTCGAAGCGCGCGGCTACGTCACCCATATGCCGGACTCGCGCGGCGCCGATCGCGCCATCGCGCTCGGCCCACGCGCCGCGCAGCTCGCGCTGACCACGCTCGCCAACGGCACGTTCACGCGGGCGTGCCGCTCATTGCTGCGCACACTCGTGGAGTCGCTTGGCGAAAGCTGCAATCTCACCGTGCTCGACGGCGACACCGTGCTGTACGTCGAACGCGTCGAGACGAGCGAACCGTTGCGCCTGCATCTGCAACCCGGCACGCGCGTGCCGCTGCACTGCACCGCCAGCGGCAAGCTGTTTCTTTCGCAAATGGCAGCGCCCGAGCGTGGGCTCGTCATCCGGCGCTTGCCGCTCAAGTCGATGACGTATCGCACCCTGACCGATATCGATCTGCTGGAGGCCGAACTCGACCGCCTCGCCGTGCGCGGCATCGGCGTCGACAACGAGGAATTCGTACGCGGAATGGTGGCGGTCGCGGTGCCGGTGCGCCACGTCGACGATGGCCGTGTGCTCGCGGCACTGGCCGTTCATGCCCCCACGGCGCGGGCCAGTCTGGAAGATCTGCTGAAAGCGGTGCCGCGGCTCAAGGAGGTCGCGTTGCGCATCGGACCGCTGCTTCAGCCTGCAACGGCAGCGGCAGTGGGCGCGTCGAAGTAACGGGGAGATGCCGCCCGGCAGACCCGCCCGCGCATCGCTGCAGTTTGCCTTGCAGCGGCGATCTCAAGCGAACCGCCGCTGCATGTCGCCGACCACGTGCAATAGACAATGCGTCAATGCGTACGGGGCCGATAGTCGACGAATTCCGGCTCAGTGGAAACTGCGCCGCTTTTCCGGGCCCGCCACACATACGCGACGAGCAGCACGCCGAGACTCACCACACCGAGCCACAGCGGCGTGCGCTGATCCGGTATGAATGCCATCGCCGCCAGAATGCCGAGCATGCCGACGATCGCGAAACAGGTCAGGTACGGATAGCACCACATCCGCACGCGCAGCATCTGCGGCGCCTCGCGCTCGAGCCGGGCGCGCAGCTTAAGTTGCGACACGGCAATCAGCACGTAGACAAAAATGGCCACCGTGCCGTATGAATTGACAAGGAATGCGAACACCGTGTCCGGCGATACATACGACATGACGACCGACACATAGCCGAACAAGGTGCCGACCAGGATCGCGCGAACCGGAACGCCGCGGCGATTGACCCGGGCCAGCGCAGCCGGCGCGTCGCCGTGGCGGGTCAGCGCGAACATCATCCGCGAGGCCGCGTACAGGCCGGAATTGAGTGCGGACAACACCGCGGTCAGCACGATGGCATTCATCACGTTAGCGGCAGCGGGAATACCCATGGCATTGAGCGCGCTCACATACGGCGTGGCCATAGCCGGTGAATTCCAGGGCACCAGCGCCACCACCAGCAGGATCGAGCCGACATAGAAAATCAGCACACGGGTAATCACCGAATTGGTGGCCTTGGCGACCGCCTTGACCGGCTCATGCGCTTCAGCGGCGGCGATCGTGACGATCTCGGCGCCGAAGTAAAAGCCCGTTGCCGCAACAGCGCCGCTCAACACCGGTCCAATGCCCTTCGGCATCAGGCCGCCGTGCGAAAGCAGTGTCGGCATCACGGCCGTGGTGTGCATCGATGCGGGCCACAGACCCAGCACATAGAGCGCGCCAAGAAACAGGAACACGACAATCGCGGCCACCTTGATGGACGCGAACCAGAATTCGAACTCCCCGTAGCTGCCCACCGAGATCAGATTGGTCGCCGTCAACACGACCAGCAACACGAGACTGATCGCCCACGCCGGCGTATCCGGCAGCCAGAATTGCACCAGTTTCGCGCCGGCCACCGCCTCGACGGCCACGACGATGACCCAGAAATACCAGTACATCCAGCCGGTCAGAAAGCCGGCCAGTTTGCCGGGCCCGCGCTTGCCGGCAAAGGCCATGCGCGCATATTCGTAGAACGAGCCCACCGCCGGCATCGCACAGGCCATTTCTCCGAGCATGCGCATGACGAGCACGATCAGGCCGCCGGTAATCAGAAACGACAGCACCGCCGCCGGGCCGGCCTGCTGGACCACGACACCGCTACCGACAAACAGACCCGCGCCAATCACGCCGCCCAGCGCGATCATGGTCATATGCCGCTCTTTGAGGCCGGTCTTCAGTTCACTTCGATTCGATACTTGCATGTCACCTCCACATCCTGTTGATGTCGGCGCCGGTTGCGCGGGACTGCGTGCGCAATCCTGGAACCAAGGCACCGTCAATTCGGATCGAGCGAGAACGCCTGCGCGCCTCGCTGCATCGTGTTTTTTCTTATGGCTTAACGCGCGGACCTGTCCGGCCGCGCAGCGCCGCCGTGCGCGTGCGGCGCGACGGCGGCCGAATGACGTGCCGCAAGCGGCGCGGCACGCAGAGCGCGTTCAAGGTTTCTCGTCGCGCCGGAAGTACAACTGGTAGAGCATGCGTTGGCCGATGCGGCGAAACGGTGCGAACGGATGGCCAGGCAATGGCGAGGTGAAGATAGGCAGTGTCTGCTTCGCCCCTTTGCCGGCTATCCGTTCGGCGAGGCGGCGCCCCGCCTGCTGCGAATATGACACACCGTTGCCGCCGTAGCCCAGTGCGTAAAACACCGACTGCTTTGGATCCGGCTGACACACACGCGGCATCATGTCGTGGCTCACATCCACCCAGCCCCACCACGAATAATCGATCTGGATACCGCGCAAGGCCGGGAACTTGCGGCCCATTCCTTCGATGAGCAACTCGTAGTGGCGCGGATTCGGCGCATCCGCACCGGTGATCGCGCTACGGCTGCCGATCTGCAACCGGTTGTCCGGCAGGAAGCGATAGTAGAAACGCAAAGTGCGCGTATCGGTCAGCACCTGCGTCGTTCGAAAATTGCAGGCTGCGATTTCCTGCTGCGTGAGCGGACGCGTCACCATCGAATTCGACAGGATCGGCATCACCCGGCTCGTCAGCGAGGGATGCAGGTTCGGCGCCGTATAGGCGCCGGTCGCGATACCCACCGAACGGGCCCGCACAATGCCGCCCGGCGTGCGCAGATGATGAATGCCGTTAATCGTTTCCCAGCCGATCACCGGGCTCGACGGATGAACCCGCGCGCCAGCTTCGCGCGCCAGCCGCTGATAGCCATACGCCAGTTTCAGTGCGTGAATGCCGATGCCTTCGGGTTCGTGCAGCGCGCCGGCCGCCTCGGAATCGTTGACGTACTCGCGGCGCAACGTCGCCTGGTCGATGAGCTCGGACGGATAGCCGAACACGTCTTTCCAGACTTTGGCTTCGGCGGCGAGTTTCGCCATCATGCGCGGCCGGTGCGCAATCAGAAAGTGGCCGCCGGGTTGCGGATCGCAATCGATCTCGGCCACCAGCGACTTGAAATTGTCGAAGCCTTCCTGGATCTCGTCGTGCATTTTCAGCGCGACGTCTTTACCCCAACGCTCGATCCATTGCGAACGCGACAGACGTCCCGATGCGTTCTGCCCTTGTCCGCCATTGCGGCTGCTGCAGCCCCAACTGGTTTTGTTGGCCTCGAGCACCACCGCCTTGATGCCATGCTCGCGCGCCAGACAAAGCGCCGTCGCGAGCCCGGTATAGCCCGCGCCGATGATCGCCACGTCCACGTCGATATCTTTCGTGATCGGACCGTCGTCGGGCGGCGGCGTGCCGGCAGTCGCGGCCCAATAAGTCGGTGCGTACTGCTTGCCGTGCCCCGGCCCCGGCGAGACCAGCGGGTCGTATCGCGGGTCATACTGTGTCGCGCCGTCGCGTCCTGTGGACAGACCGTCGCCGACCCGTGTGATGACACTTTGCGCCATGTGAAGCTCCTCGTCGGCGTCAAACGTTCTGCTTCGGACGTTCCTTGCGGAACGCGCGCTTGACCGCAATCAGGCCGTCGCGGAACTCGAACAGATCGCAGCCTTCCGCTTCGATGCGCCAGCCCTCCGCATGCGTGCCCGTGAACACCCACTCGGACACGCCACGCTCGCCGATGACGTAATGACGTCCTTCTCCCCAATGCGCATCCGGGAAAGTCTTGAAGACCGTTTCGAACGCCGCGCGCACCGCCTCGCGACCAACGAAACGCGTGCCGTAAACTTCGTTTCCGCCGGCCGTGTCGAACACACAGTCTTCGGTCATGAAGCCCATCAGCGCATTGGCGTCGTGACGGTTGAATGCATCGGAAAATGCAGCGAGTGTGTCCGCGGTGACCTTCGCTGCGGACGTTTCTGTTGTGGCCATCCATGTCTCCTGCTTGGTGATTTGGGTGAGACTCGTGAGCTTGCCTAAGCGGCGATCTGTTATGGAAAAGTGTAAGTTTGGTGTCGGCTCGACGGTAGGGCCAGTGCGCTGGTTTCGCCTGGTGCAGTGTGGTGCGGTGTGATGCGGCGCGTGGCAAAGAAGGCGCGGGTTGACGGACCGCGAAGCGCGTTTTCTGGATTCAGGCCGTGGGTATTCTGTGTGTGCTGCGTGTGCGAGCCACGCTACCGCGCAACGGAAGTCAGTTCAGCACTTGCGTGCTTTCGAGGCAACGCCTGATTGCGCGCTCGTCTTCGCCGGTGAAACGGCCGATCAGGACGAGTGTCGATTCGGCCGCCGCGTGACCCGCGAATGGGGTGATGAGAATGCGGCCGCCTGCTACATGCAGCTCTTGCGGCGAGCTGTCCTGATCCAGCCAGACAATGCCCTTCGCTCTCAACAGCGTGGCGGAGAGGCCGCGCAGCGCGGCCCGGAGTTTCTTCCGGTCCAGAGGAAAGTCCGAACGGAACGAAAAACTGCTGATATCCCGATGCAGGCTCGAAGCGCCAGCCGTCATCGCGCCTCGCCCACCCGCTTGATGACGAGGCGCCACGCTAGCGTCGAAGATCAACGCCGGCGGTATCTGTCCATCGACCGACTCGAACAGGATGGAGGTGGTCGCAAGCGCTAGCACGGCCTGCGTTGCCGCGACCTTCTCCTGCTCGGTCACGAGGTCGGTCTTGGTGAGTACAAGGGCCGTTGCACCCGCGATCTGGCGACGCACAATATCGCCGACGTAGGGATCGAGCAAGGTTGCGCCGATGCGCTCGGCATCCACGGCAACGATGATCCCGAACAGCCTGAAGGCCCGGTCGAGCAAGCCGATCTGCGCGATCTTCACCGGATCGGAAACGCCGCTCGCTTCGATGATCAACAACTCGGGACGTTCGGGCCGCGCGCTGATTTTCACGAGCACGTCGACGAGACGGCCGCCGATCGAGCAGCAGATGCAGCCGTTCTCCAGATTGATGACGTCGTCCGTGCGTTCGCGGATCAGCGCGGCGTCGATATTGATATCGCCGAAATCGTTGACGAGCACGGCCACCTTGCGCTGCCCCGCCATCGACAGCACATGGTTCAGCAAGGTCGTCTTGCCCGCCCCCAGATAGCCGCCTAGCACCACCAGCGGAATGGGCGGCCGGACACCCGGCGCCGCGGCGTCGTTCACTACGACGTTCATTTTTCCGGCGACTGGAATACGCGACCGCCCAGCACCGTGCCCCACACTTCGACGTCTTTCAGCCGTTCGGCGGCGACTTCGCTCGGGTCTTCCGCCAGCACGGCGAAGTCCGCGAATTTGCCCACTTCGATACTGCCGATCTGATGATCCATCTTGAGCGTATAGGCCGCGCCGAGCGTGATCGCGCGCAACGCGTCCGCCACGGGGAGGCACTCGCTCGCGCCCAGCACACGGCCGCTCGCGGTCTTGCGCTGCACCGCGCACCACGCGGTAAATAACGGGCTCAACTGCGTGATCGGCGCGTCCGAGTGAAACGCAAAGGGGATGCCCAGCCGCCGCGCCGAGCCCGCCGCGTTCATGCGGTTCGCCCGGTCGGGGCCCATGGTCTGCGCGTAGTGGGCGTCGCCCCAGTAGTAGATATGGTTGGAGAAAAAATTGATGCACATGCCGAGTTTCGCCGCGCGCGCCAACTGGCTCCCGTCGGCCATCTGGCAGTGTTGCAGCGTGTGGCGATGGTCGCTGCGCGGGCACGCGTCTAGCATCTTCTCGACGGCGTTCAGCACGACCTCGGTAGCTTCGTCGCCGTTGGTATGAATATGCAGTTGCAGCCCCGCGCGGTGAAACGGCGTGAACACTTCCTCCAGTTGACTCGGCGGAATCAGCCACAAGCCATTGGGCTGCCCGCCGACATAGCCAGGCCACTTCAGCCGCGCGGTGAAGCCTTGAATCGATCCGTCGACGATGAATTTGACCGGGCCGAAGCTCAGTTTTTCCGTGCTGTCACGCATCGCCGACAGTACTTTTTCAGCGCCGCCTTCGGGGCTGCGCTGCGGCGCGAACGCGGGCACGATCCGGATCGGATACTGCGGATCGGCCGTGACTTCGCGCAGATTGCGATTGCCCAGCGCCGACAGATCGTTGACCAGATCCGTCGCGGTGGTCACACCGGCGAGTTGAGCGACCTTACCGAAATTCCAGATCGCCGCTTTCTTTTCGCTGGCCGCAATGGAAAGCTGACTGCCGATCACCTCGTACACCGGGAACATGGCGGCGAATTCCTGCAGCTCGCCGGTCGGCTGTCCGTCTTCGTCCTTGTCGATGCCGTCGATATCGGTGTTTTCGTCGATCCCCGCGAGCGCCAACATGGCGGAGTTGACGTTCATCAGGTGCACACTCGCGTGCAGCACGACAATGGGTCGCGTAGTCGAAACGGTATCGAGTTCCTTGACCGACAGGCGGGTCGTGCCGAAGAAAATCGGATCGAAGCCCCATGCGAGCAAGGGCGCCGCCGCGTCGGTCATACTGCGTTGCGCGTCCGCGAGCCGCGCGATCACCGCGTCCAGCGTTTTCAGACCGGGCCACAACGTGCCGTCGGGACCGCGCCGGTCGTAGTAGCCGAGATACACGGCGTCCCACATGGCGCCTTCCATCAGATGACAATGCCCTTCGACAAGACCCGGCATCAGCACCTTGTCCTGAAACGTATCGACGATCTCGACCTCGCCCCAACGACTAACCTCATCCAGATTGCCGACAGAAAGAATTTTGCCGTCCCGCACCGCAACGTGCGTGGCATGCGGCTGGGCCGGATTCATGGTCAGAATCTTTCTGGCGACGAATACCGTGACGGGACCTCGTTCAATCGAATTCATAAATAGATGGTCTCAGATTCAGAAAGCGGGCCGAATGCTCAGGATAGCGCGTGAACCGGTTTGCGCTTCCAGCCATAGTTCAACATGGCGGTCACCGCGACGTTGATCACGAGACACAGCAGGCCCAGGTTGAATCCACCAAGATCGGCATGAAGCATGTACAGGATGATCGCGAGTATCTGGCCGGTCAGGATACCCGTTGCAATCGCGGCCGGTTTGACTCTCAGCGAAAACAGAATGATCATCACGCCCGGGAAAAACTGGGTCACGCCGTAGTACGCGGTATTGATCAGCGTGAGCATCAGATTCGGAGTCAGCAGCGTCATCACGATCGAGACCAGCAGGTAGATCACGATCACCGTTTTCGCGGTGGCTTTCTGCCGGTTCTCGGGCATCTTCGGCAACAGATTGCGCGTTACGATCGGGCCGATCGCAAGACAGATCCCGGTCAGCACCAGCAGGCCGGATAGCGACGCGCCGGCCGCCACCAGACCCAGCAGCCAGCCCGGCAGCAAGCGGATCGCCGCCGCGAAGAACGCCTCATTCGGCGAGCCGAGATGCAGGTTCTGACTGATCGCATAGTAGGAGGCGAGCACCAGGAACGGATACATCAGCATGTACAGCGGCATCGCCACCTGGGTGCGCCGGATCGTGTTCGGACTGGCCGCCGTGAAGAAAACCTGCACCGCGAACGGCATCACGTAGAACCCTAGCGACTGGAACAGCATGGTGCTCATCGAGAACGTCAGTTGGCTGGCGTTCATGCTGTTGCTGACGTGCAGGCTCGCGGCGTGAAAAACCTCCGTGACGCCGGATTGCCACGCGACCGCGAGTCCGGTGATCACAATCGCCAACACCATCAGCACGTCTTTCAGGATCGCAATGTAGGCCGACGCCCGCACGCCCGAAATGGCGATGTAGGTAAATGCCAATACCGCGGAGATCAGGATCAGATAGAGCGGCTGGAAATTCCAGCCGAGGCCTTTGAACGCGGCAACCAGCCCCGTGAACTGCAACTCCCCCCACGGCAGCAGGAACAGAATCGCCGATCCGGCGACGATCAACTCCAATGAGCGACTGCCGAAATGGCCTTTGAACAGATCGGGCAGCGTAATGGCGTTATAGCGTTTGCCGGCCTCCCAGATTTTCGGTCCGATGAAATAGCCGACGGGATACGCCAGCAGGATATAGCCAAGAAACCAGACCCCATACGTCGGTCCTTTGGCATAAATGCCGCCGGGAAAGCCGACCATCGTGCCAATGCTGTAGATCTCGCCCGCGGCGAGGAAAAAGACCAAATACGCGCCGAACTGACGGGACGCAACAAAGAAGTCATGCACGCTTTGCGCGCCATGCCCTTTTTTGGAGCGTATCGCCAGATACAGCGAGAAGAGAATCAAACCGAGAAAGACAACGGTGGACATCCGGGCTCTCCTGCTGCTTCAGTGGGTTTGCGGATCTGCATCATCCGCGTGGCGATCGAACAGACGCCAGCAAATCTGCAGGCAGATCGACGTCAGAACAAACCACATGAAAATCCACGCATAAATGAACGGCACGCCCAGCACGAACCGGTCGACTGAGGCCACCCAGGGCAGCAGGCCGATCACGCCGATATAAGGGATGCCGATCCCGATCAGGAACTTGAGCATGAAGTCTCCGTCAGCTTTTTTGTAACCAGTGAAATTACCTTTGCTGATCCGCGGCACGCGGATGCGGCACGACGGCCGTAGCAGACGATTACAATGATTTCAGTATCGGTGGCCGAAAATGCACCTGGTTAGTACCAGCGATAATAAATCGCCTGGTCCACATGAGCGTGGACCTTGAGCGGACATTGCACCCGCTCATACCTCGATGGCAAGGTCGTTTTTACGTGTTTTTTTTACGCGCCGTTACGTAAGCAGCGCGACCAGTCCGGAACACAGCAGCAAGGCGCTCACGAAATGATCGACCCGGCGCACCGGCACGCGCCGCCGCAGACGCTCCCCCACGGAGACACCAAGCACAAACACCGGCACGAGCAGCACCATCGAGCTGAGCTGGGGCGCGTGAACCTGATGTTCGGCCACAAAAAGGGCCACCACGCCCACATAGAGCACCGCAAAATAAGCGAGAAGATTGGCACGCAGCGCGGCGCCCTGGCCAATGCCGTTGAGATAGTAGACGGCCGGCGGACCGCCAATGCCGCCCAGCGCGGTCAGCGCGCCGCTCATTGCGCCGGCTGTGAAGGTCGGCCGCCAGCCGCTATCGTGAAGCCAGCGCCAGCCGCGGATGTGCATCACCGTGGAGGCAAGAACGGCGAGCGCGACGAGCCGGCGCAGTTCCACCGCGTTCTCGCTCGCCATCCATAGGGTCGTGACTGCCGTGCAGGCCATCGCGACCAGCGCGAGAGGAATCACCGTGCGCCAGCGCACCGCGTTCGCCCAACTGCGCACGCCTTGCAGCGAGGTCGCGAAATGGATCAGGACGATCAGCACACCGGCTTCGGGTGCGGGAATCAGCAGCCCGAACAGCGGCGCCATGACAAGCGCGCCGCCGAATCCGGTCAGACCTTTTGCCATGCCCGCCACCATGGTCACCAGGGCCAGACATCCCAGGATGGAAGGAGTATCGGCAACATTCATAAGTCGTTCGTTCGCAATGGACGGAGAATCGAAGGTCAAATCGATTGCTACGTTTTGCGCACGACGACAGCTTCAGGAAAGGGCCGGTATCTTCGCAATATTCCGAACGCCCGCGTAGTGCCAGCGGCGTCCTTTCGATGGTGCCAGCCGGAACTGGCACGCCAAACGCCCTGTTATCGACGCGCGTGGCTCGTTTGTGGCCGCGCTGCTGGCCAAAACAGGCTCAGCAGGCGTCGCTGCCTACATAACGCGTCGCCACGGCCAACGCGATACGCCAGACCAGCGCGGCCAGCAGCGACAAGCCGACCGCCAGATAGACCGCCACGCGAATCCCGGTATCGAGCGGCTGGACCGCGCTCATCAAGGCGCCGAAGATTGCCACGCCAAAGGCGGAGCCGGTCTGCCGGCTCGCGTTGAGCACGCCCGCCGCGACCCCGGCGCGCGCCTTGTCCACGGTCGTCATCAACGCGGCGGTCGCCGCCGGCGTAATCACACCGGCCCCGAAACCGACCGCCGGGAAGCACAGCGCGATACGCCAATACGGCGCGTTGTCCGCGAGCGCGAGGAGTCCGGCGAAACCCAGCGCGTACAGCAGGAAGCCACCGCAGACGAGTCGTTGCGCGCCATACGCCCTGTTCAATGCGCCCGATGCAAAGCTGCCGATCGCCACCATGGCGGTCAGCGGCAAAAATGCCAGACCGGTCTGCAACGGCGACCATCCACGAGCGGACTGGAAGTAGAGACTCAGCAGAAAGAACAACCCGTAAAACACCAGGCCGGAAATCGACGAAGCAAACGCCGACGCAGAAAACACCGGACTACGAAAGAAGTGTAAAGGCAGCATCGGCTGTTTGCGTTTGGTCTCGACCAGCACGAACGCAATCCAGGCGACGAGCGCAAGCACGGCGCCCACGCGAATCATGCCCATGTGCCAGCCGAGCTTCGCGCCCTCGATCAACACGGCGACCGATGCGCCGAGCGCCACGATAGCGAGCAACTGACCGGCAATGTCCATCTCCCTGTCCGTAACGTCCGGCCGCACCGAGTCGACTCGCGTGGTCAGCCAGGCGCCAATCAGCGCGATCGGCACATTCACCAGAAAAATGCTTCGCCAGCCCAGCAGATGAATCAGCAGACCACCGGCGAGCGGCCCCGCCGCCATCGCGATGCCGCCGCATCCGGCCCATATGCCGATCGCACTGGCTCGCTGCCGCGCGACCGGAAAAGCACGGTTGATGAGTGTCAGCGAGCACGGCACCAATAAGGCCGCGCCGACGCCCTGCCCGATCCGGGCGGCAACCAGAACCGGCAAATTCGGCGCCAATCCGCATAGCGCCGACGCGCAGGCGAAAATCACCAGACCGGCCAGATAAACGGTCTTTGCGCCGATCCGGTCGCCTAGCGCGCCGCCGCTCAGCAGCAGGCTGGCGAATGTCAGCGTATAGGCGTTGACCACCCATTGCAGACCGCTGATATCCGAGTGCAAACTCATCGCCACCGGCTCCAGCGCAACATTTACGATCGATGTATCGAGTAGGACAATGACGTAGCTGAGGCACGTCGCGATCACTACCCGTTTCTGGTATTCACGTTCATTGTTCAAGAGTTCCAGCCCCTGGTGATCGGTTCGCCGTTGACTATAAGACGGCTCGCACTGAGAATGCTTCGGGCTGTATCGAAGTATCGAACCGCATAAACGGGCGGTTCTCACCGGCCGACACGCGTCAAACACGCATCAATCGAGGACGCAGCAAACACATGGGCCAGCACAATATTTCGAGCGTTGCGCATCTGATCGCCGAGCCGGTTCGTTCGGTGATACTGATCACCCTCGTCGACGGCAGCGCCATGTCGGCCGGCGCGCTTGCGCGAGCGGCGGGCGTTACCGCGCAGACCGCCAGTTCGCACCTCGCCAAGCTGCTCGACGGCGGTTTGCTGAGTGTCGAAAGCAAAGGCCGGCATCGCTATTACCGGCTCGCCGGCCCGCACGTTTCCCATGTGCTCGAAAGCCTCGCGACGATCGGACCGGTCACCCCCGCCTGGCGCCATACACCCAATCGTCCCGCTCAGGCGCTGCGTTTCGCGCGCTGCTGCTACGACCACCTGGCGGGACAGATCAGCATTGCGGTGACGCAAAGCATGCTCACGCGGGGTTTCCTCGTCGAAGCGGGTGAGCGTCAATACGCTGTCACCGCGCCAGGCTGCGAATGGCTGCAGCAACTCGGCATCGATATGAACGAGCCGGCATTCAGCCAGGCATTGGAGCATGCACGCCAATGTCTTGACTGGACCGAGCGGCAGTATCACGTCGCGGGGCCATTGGGCGCCCGGCTGATGGACGCCTTCCTTGCATGGGGCTGGATCAGCAGGTCGTCCTCGGCGCGCTCGGTGAGCGTTACGGCGCTCGGCTGGGAAGGACTCAAGCAGCATTTCGGCATTTCGCGCGACGCTTGCGGGCCTGGCTAGACCTTGACTCCCGACAGATGCGAAGGTAACCTGTGAAGGTAACCTTCGCATCTGCCCGCATGTCCAGCAACGACACCCCCGCCGATCTCGACGCCTTGCACGCCACGGCGGAAGACCTGCGCATCCTCATCGGCAAGTTGCGCCGCCGCTTGCGTGAAGAGGCGCATGTGGGCGATTTCACGCCGTCGCAGGTGCAGGTTCTCCTCCTGCTGGAACGCGAAGGTCCTGCAACGGTCACCACGCTCGCGCGTCTCCAGGGTATGCGTCCGCAATCCATGGGCGAACAACTTTCAGCGTTGAAAGCTGCCGGACTCGTCAGCGGCGCACCCGACCCGAACGACGGGCGGCAAACCGTTCTCTCCCTCACACCGGCCTTCCGCAAGAAGATAAAAGCCAGTCGCGCGGCACGCGAAGACTGGCTATTCCGTACGATGCAGACCCGCTTCTCCGCCGCCGAGCAGAAACAACTCGCGATTGGCGTCGACTTGCTCAAACGCCTCATCGACTCGTAACGCACAGGAAAACACCATGGCTCTCACTACACTCGACCCAAAGACCGCATTGGTCGTTATCGATTTGCAGCAAGGCATCGTCGCGCTGCCCACCGCCCACCCCACCGCCGAGATCGTCAAACTCTCCGCGGGTTTGGCCGATGCATTTCGCCGCCACGGTTTGCCCGTCGTGCTCGTCAACGTGGCGGGCGGCGCACCGGGCCGCGCGGAACAATCGCGCCCCACGGGCGATTTCCCGGCCGGCTTCGCGGACCTCGTCCCCGAACTGAAGCAACAGCCGTCGGATCATCTGGTGACCAAGCGCACCTGGGGCGCCTTCACGAACACGGACCTCGAAACGTATCTGCGCCAGCAAGGCGTCACGCAAGTGGTGCTGGTCGGTGTGGCCACCAGTATCGGAGTCGAGTCCACCGCGCGTTTCGCCCATGAACTCGGCTTCAACGTCACGTTCGCGATCGACGCCATGACGGACATGAACGCCGACGCTCATACCAACAGCATCACGCGAATCTTCCCGCGCCTCGGCGAAACCGGCACGACGCAAGACGTCATCGATCTGCTCGAGAAGTCGCGCGCATGACCACCTGTTTGAACCGCTGCGCGGCGCGAATCGCTCACCCGGAGATGTCCCGGTGAGCGGCACATTCCGTTCGCTGCGCACGTTCAACTACCGCGTCTGGGCCAGCGGGGCGATCGTCTCCAACATCGGCACATGGATGCAGCGCACGGCGCAGGACTGGCTCGTGCTCACGGAGCTCACGCATCACAATGCCACCTCCGTGGGCATTGTGATGTCGCTGCAGTTCGGGCCGCAGATGCTCCTGCTGCCCCTCACCGGTTACGCGGCCGATCATTTCGATCGCCGCAAGCTGCTGTTCTTCACTCAGGCGGCAATGGGCACGCTTGCGTTATGCCTCGGGCTGCTCACCGTGACCGGCCTCGTGCAGCTATGGCAGGTCTACGTGTTCGCGGGCTTGCTCGGCTGCGTCACCGCGTTCGATTCGCCGGCGCGTCAGACCTTTGTCTCCGATCTGGTGGGGGAAGCCGATCTGTCGAATGCGGT
This sequence comes from Paraburkholderia fungorum, assembly GCF_902833645.1. Lineage (GTDB taxonomy): Bacteria > Pseudomonadota > Gammaproteobacteria > Burkholderiales > Burkholderiaceae > Paraburkholderia > Paraburkholderia fungorum. The sequence goes on along the minus strand of NZ_CADFGE010000016.1, from coordinate 159,856 downwards.
CGCGCTGAACTCCACCTCGTTCAACGCGGCGCGCATGATCGGCCCTGCCGTCGCGGGGCTTCTGATCGCTTCGGTGGGCACCGGCTGGGTGTTTCTGATCAACGCGCTCTCGTTCGTCGCCGTGCTTGGTTCACTGCGCACGCTGCGCCTCAGCGAACTGAAGCTGAAACCGCGCGCGACACGCTCGCGTGGCAGTTTCGTGGAAGGCTTCAAGTATGTGTGGACGCGTCCCGATCTGAAGGCCGCACTGTTGATGCTGTTCCTGATCGGCACCTTCGGGCTGAACTTCCCGATCTTCATCTCGACCATGTCGGTCACCGCGTTTCATGCGGGCGCGAGTCAATACGGCGTGTTGAGCTCGACCATGGCGATTGGCTCGGTGACCGGTGCGCTGCTCGCCGCCCGCAGAGCCAGGCCGCGCATGGCGATCCTGCTTGGCGCAGCGGCAGTTTTCGGCGTGAGTTGCACGGTGGCTGCGCTGATGCCGAACTACGTCCTGTTCGGCCTCGCGCTCGTCGTGGTCGGCGCGGCAACGCAGACGTTCAATACCTCGACGAACAGCCTCGTACAAATCTCCACCGAGCCGGCTATGCGTGGCCGGGTGATCGCGATCCTGCTGGCCATCTCGCTTGGCTGCACGCCGCTCGGCGCACCGGTGGTGGGTTGGGTGGCGGATCGCTTCGGCCCGCGCTGGGCGCTTGGCGTGGGCGCGGCATCGGGCTTTGCCGCGGCGGTGGTCGGCCTGATGTATCTGGTGAAGTACCGCCAGTTGCGCGTGTATGTCGAGGCCGGCCGCTTGCGTTACAGCATCGACGATCCGCGCCAGGCGCCGCCTTACGTGAGCCCTGTCACAGCGATACAGAACGCCGTACTAAGCGAAGCGGAAGAGGATTCGTCCGCCGGCGTTTAACGTGTGCTGATCCGCCCGCTGCATGAAACACGGCAACGTGCCCGCCCAGCCTGACTGCGGCCACACGAACAAAAAAGCCGCGCCTGAAATCAGGCGCGGCTTTTTTTCGCTGCAATAGCGTCTGCGTGCTTACTTCGCAACCGGCATCGTGAACTCCGCACCCTTCGCGATGCTGTCCGGCCAACGCTGCATGATGCTCTTGTAGCGCGTATAGAAACGCACGCCTTCTTCGCCGTACGCGTGGTGGTCGCCGAACAGCGAGCGCTTCCAGCCGCCGAACGAGTGCCATGCCATCGGCACCGGAATCGGTACGTTGATACCGACCATACCCACCTGAATCTGCCGGCCGAATGCGCGCGCCACGCCACCGTCCGACGTGAAGAGGGACACGCCGTTGCCGAACTCGTGCGCGTTGATCAGGTCGACCGCGCTCGCGAAATCGGGCACACGGACCACCGCCAGCACCGGGCCGAAGATTTCTTCCTTGTAGATCTTCATCCCGGTGCCGACCTGGTCGAACAGCGTGCCGCCGATGAAGAAGCCCGCTTCCTGCGCGACCGGATGAGCGCGGCCGTCGACGATCAGCTTTGCACCCTCCGCGACGCCCGCGTCGATATAGCCCGCCACCTTGGCCTTATGTTCGGCGGTCACCAGCGGACCCATTTCCGCGTCGAGGTTCTCGCCGTTCTTGATTACCAGCGATTTCACGCGCGGCACGAGGCGTTCGATTAGTTCGTCGGCGACATTGCCGACCGCCACCGCGACCGAGATCGCCATGCAGCGCTCGCCCGCCGAACCGTAGGCGGCGCCGATCAGCGCGTCGACGGCCTGGTCCAGATCGGCATCCGGCATCACCACCAGATGATTCTTCGCGCCGCCGAGCGCCTGCACACGCTTGCCGCGCTTCGACGCTTCCGTATAGATGTATTCGGCGATCGGCGTGGAGCCGACAAACGACAGCGCCGCGACGTCCGGGTGTTCGATCAGCGCATCCACAGCGACCTTGTCGCCGTTGACGACGTTGAACACACCGTCCGGCAGACCCGCTTCCTTCAGCAGTTCGGCAATGCGCAGCGATGCCGACGGATCGCGCTCCGACGGCTTCAGCACGAACGTATTGCCGCACGCCAGCGCCACCGGGAACATCCACATCGGCACCATCACCGGGAAATTGAACGGCGTGATGCCCGCCACCACACCCAGCGCCTGACGCAGATTCCAGTTGTCGATGCCGCCGCCGATCTGGTCGGTGAAATCGGTCTTCAGCAGGTTCGGAATGCCGCAAGCGAACTCGACCACTTCGATACCGCGCACCACTTCGCCTTGCGCGTCCGTAAACACCTTGCCGTGTTCGCGCGTAATCAGCATCGCGAGTTCGTCGTGATGCCGGTTGAGCAATTCCTTGAACTTGAACAGAATGCGCGCGCGCTTGATCGGCGCGGTTTCGCTCCATGCCGGGAAGGCGGCCTTCGCGGCCTTGACCGCCGCGTCCACTTCCTCGACCGACGCCAGAGCGACCGAGCCGCTCACCTGGCCGGTAGCGGGATTGAACACGTCCTTGAAGCGGCCGCTGGCCGACGCAACCGGCGCGCCGCCGATGTAATGGCCCAGTTGCTGTACCGACAACTTCGCTTGTTCGTTCACTGCATTCATTTCGTTACCTCGTGTTCGGGAAAGGCCGCAAGCGCGGACCACTGGGCCAAAGCAAAAAGATCAGGCGACGTCGCGCGGCTTCGCGAGCGGTGGCATGCCGGGAACGTAGCTTGGGACGGTTCCCGCGCGCATCGGCAGGCGCCATCAAGACCCGCCAACTGTATCGACGGCGCCGGTCATATTCCCGATACAGCACAATAAAACCGCGCCTCACTGTATTGTTTTTTGCGCGGCAACTGTATTGGCCGATGGGGTCGGCGAGACAGACGAAACGGGGCTTACGCCGGGAGAAAGAGAAGGCGCGCCGTGCGGGACGGCGCCATCAGGTTGTGCAAGGAACGCGGCGCGCCGGATCGCCGCGTTCCTTGCGGGCCTTCAGTGCCACTGCTCGGTCAGTTCGTTGGCGAGCACCATCTTCTGCCGGATGAGTTCGACAAAGTCGGCGTCCGCCACACCCTGCGCCTTGAGGAATTTCAGCGCCGCGGAATGAACCGCCCGCATCGACCGGCCGTCGATCCCGGCCATACGTGCCGCGCTGCGACGCGTTTCCTCGAGCAGATCGCGCGCGCTGCCGAAGTCGGGCGACAGGCCGCTCTGCGCCAGAAACCCGGCGCGCAGCCCGGCCGCATAGTCGCGCGACTGTCCAAGGCGGTCGATGTCGATCATCAGATCGACGCCGTCCGCCATCCGCAACGCGCAGAGAATCCATAACGCGACGAACGCCCGATACGCGTTGTTGCCCTCCGCCGTGCGTGCATATTGCTCGCATGCCATCGCGTAAGCGTCGTCCGAACCCGGCGCCACTGGCGGCAAACTTACACCGCAGATCTCGATGGCCTGCCGGACCAGGGGCTCCGACTGATTCAGACCCAGCACGCGAAACGGTGCGGCGACGAAGAACGGATTGCTCCATTGCTGATTGAGCAGCCACCCCGAGGCAAACTGCGAGGCGGGGTTGCGCAGCACCGCGGCATGCATCGCTTGAGGGAAGGCGCGCTTGAGCCACGGCAGCCGGCCCGACGAGCGGCAAAACTTGAAGACAGGTACGCTGCCTTGCCCGGCCGTGCGCTCGCACAGATGGGTCAAATAAGCCTGCAACGCGGGGAATTCCGCGTCCGGCTCAGGTGAGAAGCGATCGGTGCCGAAGCGCTTGCGGTATCCGGCTACGCCGCGCGCGCCCTCTTGCAGAAACGGCCGGTATTCTTCGAAATACGGTGCGGCTAGCGGGGGGTGTCCAGACGTCAGCGTGGGACGGGACGCGGAAACGTCCGCGAGGCTCAGATCGGCGAGCACGTTGCTGAACGGCTCATAGAACCCCGTCACGGAGTCGAGCGCGCGCAGGCGCGACCAGATCCACGTTCCGGCGCTACGCCAGCCTGTGTGCAGAAATACCGCCTGTTTCAGGGCACTGTGTTGCAGGACACTGTGCTGCGGGTCTTCGGCTGGCTGGGAAGCGGGATCGTTCGGCATACGGGTCAGACTGTCGGCTTCGTCACGGAAGCGTCAGTTTACCCTGCGGCTGCCGCGAACACCTCCAGTTGCGCAAGCAGCGTCGCCGGCAGGCCAATGCCGTCGCGCGCAGCAGCTTCGGCCACCTCGTCTCGCCGGTAGCCCGGCAGACGGACGCCGTCGTCCGCGAGCATCAGGTCGATCAGCGTCTCGAGCCGCGCCTCGTATATCGCGGTGCCCGCGAGCGCCGCCGGATCGACGATCCAGAACAGATGCCCGACGCGCGAACGCGCACCCTCGGCGGTGAGAAACGACCCCGCTTCCGCGCCGAATTGCGCGCCCGATAACGCGGCAGCCAATAGTTCGACCATCAGCGCGAGCATCGCCCCCTTGGCGCCGCCGAACGGCAGCATCATGCCGTCGAGCGCGGCCTGCGCGTCGGTCGTCGGCTGGCCGTCCGCGGTCGTCGCCCAGCCATGCGGGATCGGCTTGCCATCGCGCGCCGCAACCATGATCTTGCCGCGCGCCACTTGCGATAGCGACAGGTCGATGGTGAGCGGACGACCCTTCGAACGAGGAAACACGGCCGCGATCGGGTTCGTGCCGAAGAGCGGTTTCTTGCCGCCCCAGGCCGGCATCGAAGCAGGCGCATTGCTGAAGGCGAGTCCGACGAGCCCGGCCGCCCCGACCGCTTCGAGGTGATACGCCCCTGCGCCAAAATGATGGCTGCGCACAATGCTCGCCGCCGCCGTTCCGAACTGTCGCGCCCGCTCGATACCGGTTGCGATCGCCAGCTCGCAGGCCGCGAACGCGAGGCCGTCGGCGGCATCGATCAGAAAAGCCGCGCCCTTGTCCCGTACGATGGCCGGCAGCGCCGCCGAATCGACCCGGCCGTTGCGCAGTTGCGCGAGGTACATCGGCAGCCGCGCAACGCCGTGCGAAGCGAGCCCGCGCGCGTCGGCATAGACGAGTGCGCGCGCCGTCGCGTCGGCGGTGGCAGTCGTCGCGCCCGCTCCAAGCAGGGCCGCGCGAGCCAGTTTGCCCAGTTCGTCAGCCGCAACGTAGCGCAGGCCCTGATCGCTCATTTGTGACCTTCGCGCATCGTCTGGCGCGAAGACAGCGGCATCATCGCGCCGTCCACTTCGTTCGTCCTTTCCTGTAGCGCTTCGCCGCGCGGCGACGCAAGCACGGCACGCGCCGTTTCGACATCGAACACCCCTTCCCAGCGCGCGACCACTAGCGTCGCCACCGCATTGCCGATCATGTTCACGATCGCGCGCACTTCGTTCAGCACGCGGTCGATGCCGATGATCAGCGTGATGCCCGCCACCGGAATGATCTGGTGCGTTGAAAGTGTCGCCGTCAGCGCAACGAGCGCCGCACCCGCGACGCCCGCCCCACCCTTCGACGTCAGCATCAGGATCGCAAGCAGTCCGATCTGCTGCATCAGCGTGAGGTGCGTGTTGGTCGCCTGTGCGATGAACAGCGAAGTCATCGTGAGGTAAATCGCGGCGCCGTCGAGGTTGAAAGAATAGCCGGTTGGCAGCACGAGTCCGACGACCGACTTCGGGCAGCCGAGCCGTTCGAGTTTCTCCATCAGGCGCGGCAGCACGGATTCGGTGGTCGACGTGCCGAGTACGATCAGCAGTTCTTCGCGCAGGTATCTGAGCAGCGGCCAGAGACCTACGCCCGCCCACCGACATGCCGTACCCAGCACGATCGCGACGAACAGGATGCTCGTGATGTAGAAGCACAGGATCAGCAGGCCGAGCTGCTGCAGACTCCCGATGCCGTACTTGCCGACCGTGAATGCGATCGCGCCGAAGGCGCCGAGCGGCGCGAGCCGCATGATCATCTCGACGATCCGCATCAGCACGTCGCCGAACTGTTCGATGCCGCGCTGAAGAATCCGGCTGCGCCCCGACATGATCGACAACGCGATCCCGAACAGCACCGAAAACAGCAGTACTTGCAGCAGATCACCGCGAGCGAACGCGCCGACCACCGAGTTCGGCACGATCTGATCGAGGAAACTCGACTGCGACTGCGTATGTGCCTCGCTCACGAAGCGCGAAACGCCGCTCGCATCGAGCGTTGCCGGATCGACGTTGAGCCCCGCGCCCGGATGCACGACGTTCGCGACCACGAGGCCGATGACGAGCGCAATCGTCGTCACCACCTCGAAATAGAGAATCGTCTTGAAGCCCACACGCCCGACCTGCTTCAGGTTCTCCATGCGCGCGATGCCGACCGACACCGTGCAGAAGATCAGCAGCGTGATCAACATCTTGATCAGGCGGATAAACGTGTCGCCGAGCGGCTTGAACTGAACGCCGAGCGACGGCGCGAAATGGCCGACGAGAATGCCGGCCGCAAGTCCGATCAGGACCTGCACATAGAGATGCTTGAGCACGCGCAAGATGGTGTCTCCTCCACTCGCTGCTGCCAGAAGATAGACGGGCGCGCCGTGCGGCACGCCCGCTTCGCCGAGCGGTGTCGTGCCGGCGCGCACCGGACGGGGACTTCGTTTTGCCCTGCTGCTTCTATCGGTGCTGCGGTGCTGCTAGTGCTGCTGTGCTGCGGCGCTGCTGTGGTGCGTTTGCGCCTGCGACGGATCAGGCGCTTTCGAACAGCCGCGTCAGCACGAACTCGCGATGGCCGAGCGTTTCCGCCGCGGTCCAGCGACCGTTCGCCGTGGCAAGCATGCATTCGAGCAGGCGGTCGCCGGACTGGTCGAGGTTCTGCTCGCGCTGCAGAATGCCGGATACGTCCACATCGATATGCTCACTCATCGTGCGCACGGTGCGTGGATTCGCGCAGATCTTGATGACCGGCACGATCGCATTGCCGATCACGTTGCCTTGTCCCGTCGGGAAAAAGTGAACCGCGAAACCCGATGCCGCGCACAGCGTGACCATCTCGGCTGCGGCCGACGACGAATCCATGAACCAGAGACCTGGATGCGTCGGAATTTCGGCCTTGTCGAGCACGCCGTCCACCATGCACTTCTTGCCGATTTTCTGGATGTTGCCGAGCGCCTTTTCCTCGATGGTCGTGAGGCCGCCCGCGATGTTGCCCTTGGTGGGCTGCGACTCCGACAGGTCGTCGGTCTTCCAGCGATTGATCATGTCCTGGTAGCGATCGAACATGAACTGGAAGCGCTCGCGCACGCCGTCGTTCGCGCAGCGCGCGGCGACGATCTGCTCGCCGCCCGTCAGCTCGGACGTCTCGCCGAACACGAGCGTGGTGCCGAAGCCGTACAGCTTGTCGAACGCGTTACCGACGGTGGGATTCGCGCCGCAGCCGGAGGTGGTGTCCGATTCGCCGCATTTGGTCGATACCCACAGGTCGCTGATCGGGCATTCCTCGCGCTCCAGCGAGGTCGCATATTGCACCATTTCCTTCGCCGCTTTCGACGCCCGCATGATCGTGTCGTGGTCGCCGTGCAGTTCGATGCCGAAACCCATGACCGGTTTGCCCGATGCCGCGATACCGTCGACCACGCGCTTGGTCCAGCCTTCCTCGATGCCGATCACGACGACCGCCGCGACGTTCGGGTTGCTGCCCGCGCCGATCAGCGTGCGAAAGTGCAGATCGAGGTCCGCGCCGAACTGCAAACGGCCATACGGATGCGGCAGCGCCATCGTGCCCTTGATGTTGTTCTCGACCGCCTGCGCCGCCGCGTTCGACAGGTCGTCGACCGGCAGGATGATCACGTGATTGCGTACGCCGACGCGGCCGTTGCTGCGGCGATAGCCGCGGAAAGTCGTATCCAGTTCAATGACGCTCATGGTGTCTCTCTCGATATGGGGAAGCGAAATGTTTTTCGACTGCCTGGGAGGCGCGCGGCTTACCAGCGTTTCGTCTTGATGTTGTGCACATGGGCGTGCTCGCCCGCGCTGATCGGCGCGACCACCTTGCCGATATCCACGCCGTACTTGAACACCGTGTCGCCCACCGCCATGTCCTTGAGCGCCACCTTGTGGCCGATTGGAATGTCCTGTTTCGCGGCCACCGTCACGATCTCGTCCTCGTCCATGATCCACGCGTTCAGTTGCGTGCCTGCCTGAATCCCTTCGACAACCGCCACACCCACCGTGTCTTTAGCCTCGTGCAGCACGATGTGGATCGTCTTGCGTTCGCCCGTCTTCGCCGCCGTGTTCGCGGCGCCATGCGTTTCTGCTGCTGCCTGACTCATCTGCGTCTCCTGGTTGAGTTCAATTAGTGGCCGGTGCGTGCCGGGCGGCGCTTCAGAAGTCGCCGCTGCGTTTGTGTTGATTCATCCTAGGCGTCAAATTCATCCATGTCAACTAGATCATATATATGTGTTACATGAGTGACTTATTGCCGTAAAATCGCGTCAATGCGCTTCAGAAGAATTCAGGGAGAACCATGAGCACCATGACGGAGACGCCGGCCGCCGTTGGCGGCACGCGGTACAAGGAAGTCAAGAACGCGCTGCTGGCGGCGCTGGCGGCGCACGAGTGGAAGGGTGGCGAGGCGATTCCGGCGGAAAAACGTCTCGCGGAACGCTTCGGCGTTTCGATCGGCACGCTGCGCAAGGCGATCGACGAACTGTGCGCTGAGAACATACTGATCCGGCACCAGGGCCTTGGCACCTTCGTTGCGATGCATCAGCGCGACCGGCATTTCTTCCGCTTCTTTCGCATCGTGCGCAACGACGGCGACAAGACCTACCCCACCGTGAGCCTCGTCAACTTCCGTAAAACGAAAGCCACGCAAAAAGTCGCGGCGCGGCTGAACATCAGCGAGGGGGCGCCGGTCTTTCAGTTCACGAATCAGCTCGCGCTGCACGGCGCGGTCGTAATCGTCGAGAACATCGTGGTGCCGCAGGCGCGCTTCCCCGACCTCACGGAAGCCGCGCTGCGCAACCGTCCCAACACGCTTTACAACTTCTATCAGGACGCGTTCGGCATCAACGTGGTGAGTACGGATGAGCGGGTGCGCGTCGGACAGGCGAGCGAGCTCGAGAGCGGGCTGCTCGAACTCGCTTCGGGCGCGCCCGTTCTGGAAGTCGAGCGTGTCGCGTATTCGTACAATGAACAGCCGGTCGAGTACCGGGTCACTCATGTAAACACGCAGGAGTACGACTATGTTTCGAGTTATGCGCGCCCTTCGAGCGGCGGCTAAACATTGATAACGTTGCGAAAACGGCCGAGGCCCCTAAAATTTCCACCATGAACGACTCGGCCGATATCCGGTTTCTGCTGACCATCCGCGAAAGCGGCAGCCTGATCGCCGCGGCGCGAAAACTGGGACTGTCACCCTCGGCGGTGACCCAACGCCTGCAGCAACTGGAGAAGAAGCTGGGCGCCCAGTTGGTGAACCGCACGGCGCGCCGCTTGCAGTTCACGGAAGAAGGCACGCTTCTATGCGAACGCGGCGCTGAACTGGTCCGGCAATTTGACTCGCTGTTCGAAGACTTTCAGACCCGTCGGGGCGGTCTGATCGGCACGCTGAAGATCAACGCGCCGCTGGGATTCGGACGGCGCCACCTGGCGCCCGCCATTGCCGAATTCCAGCAGCAGAACCCGGATATCGACGTTGCGCTCACGCTGTCCGACCAGCCGCTGACCGAGACGATGGACCGCTTCGACGTCGTCGTGCATATCGGCGAATTGCCGGTATCCAATCTGGTCGGCTATACGATTGCACCGAATGCGCGTTTCGTCTGCGCCGCGCCGGCGCTGGTCAAGCGCTTCAGTCAGTTGGAGTCGCCGGAGGAACTGAGCAAGCTGCCGTGCATCGTGCTGCGCGAGAACAACGAAGATGTCTCGCTATGGCAGTTCAGCAAGGGCCGCACGCGGCGCAGCGTGCGCGTTTCTTCGCATCTGAGCTGCAATGACGGCGACGTGATCCGCCAATGGGCATGCGAAGGCCGGGGGGTCATCCTGCGTTCCGAATGGGACGTGGCCGACGACCTCGCGAAGGGAAGGCTCGTGCGCCTGCTGCCAGGCTGGAAGGCGCCTGACGCCAACGTCATCGCGCTCACGCATCAGCGAGCCGGCTTGCCGGCACGTACGCGGCATTTCATGCAGTATTTACAGGGCCGATTCAGGCCGTTGCCGCCGTGGCGAAGATAGATAATCAAGTGCGGTAAATTCATTGAAACTGAATTTGAGAGTTAGCCTCGCTGAATGCCGCGCACGTATCGGAACTCTATAATCGGCTCACCGTTCCTCGCCGGTTAAATCATGACCTCCTTATCGCCCTCCACCGCCTATCCCAAGGCGGTCCTCTTCGATCTCCTGACCGCCCTGCTCGATTCGTGGACGTCATGGAATCACGCCGCGGGCTCCGAAGCGGCGGGCCGTGCGTGGCGCGCGGCTTATTTGCGCCGGACTTACGGCTGCGGCCAATACATCGCGTATGAACAACTGGTGCGCGAAGCCGCCGTGGAAGTGGGCTTACCGGAATCCGCGGCAATCGCGCTCGAAGCCAACTGGTTGAAGCTCGCCCCTTGGAGCAGCGCCGTCGATACGTTGCATGCGCTCAAACCGCATTGCAAACTGGCGATTGTCACCAACTGCTCCATCCGTCTCGGCTCCCAGGCTGCGGAGATTTTCCCGATTCACTGGGATGCCGTCGTCACAGCGGAAGAAGCCGGTATGTACAAGCCGGATCCGTTGCCTTACCGGCTCGCGCTGGACAAACTCGGCGTCGGCGCCCATGAAGCCGCGTTCGTAGCGGGCTCCAGCTACGACATGTTCGGCACGGCCGCGGTCGGCCTGCGGACCTACTGGCATAACCGCGTGGGATTGCCGCTCGTGGCCGGCGCACAGCCGCCCGAGGTGGAATCCCCGACGCTCGACGCACTGGTCCCATGGCTCAACCAGTTCGGCTTAACTTCAAGCCACCCTGCTTCCCAGTGAAAACATGAAATTCGACCATATCGACACCCCCGCCGCGCTGATCGACATCCCCCGGATGCAGAAGAACATCGCGCGAATGCAGGCTCATATGAACACGCTGGGCGTGACATTCCGCCCGCACGTCAAGACCACCAAATGCATCGACGTGGTCCGCGCGCAGATCGCCGCCGGGGCGCGCGGCATTACGGTCTCGACCCTGAAAGAGGCCGAGGCTTTCTTCGCGGCCGGCGTCAGCGATATCCTTTACGCGGTCAGCATTGCCCCCTCCAAACTGCCGCGCGCGCTGGCGTTACGCCGCCAGGGTTGCGATCTGAAACTGGTCGTGGACAATCCGACCGCCGCGGCAGCCGTCGCCGCATTTTCAGATCAGCACGGTGAAACCTTCGAGGTCTGGATCGAGGTGGACACGGACGGGCACCGCTCCGGTATCACGCCGGAACAGGACACGCTGCTCGAAGTCGGCCGCATTCTGCATGAGAACGGCGTCACCGTAGGCGGTGTGATGACTCACGCGGGCTCCAGCTACGAGCTTCATACACCGCAGGCGCTCACCGCGCTTGCGGAACAGGAACGCGCCGGCTGTGTACGCGCGGCGCAACGGTTACGCGACGCGGGCATTCCGTGCCCGGCCGTCAGCGTCGGCTCAACGCCCACAGCGCTCGCCGCCGCGCAACTGGATGGCGTGACCGAGGTGCGAGCGGGCGTCTATGTCTTCTTCGATCTGGTCATGCACAACGTCGGCGTATGCGCGCTCGAAGATATCGCGCTCAGCGTGCTCGCCACCGTGATCGGGCATCAGGCGGATAAAGGCTGGGCAATTCTCGACGCCGGCTGGATGGCGATGAGCCGCGACCGCGGCACCTCGAAGCAAGCTCATGATTTCGGCTACGGCCAACCCTGTCTGCTGAACGGCACCCCGCTTGACGGCTATGTCGTGAGCGGCGCCAATCAGGAACACGGAATTCTGTCGTCATCGAAAGAAGGCGCACCGGCCGACGACATCGCGGAGCGCTTTCCGATCGGCATGAAACTGCGCATCCTGCCGAATCACGCCTGCGCGACCGGCGCACAGTTCCCCGAGTATCACGCGGTTTCGGCGGACGGCGAAAGCGTCGAATGGCGGCGTTTTCAAGGCTGGTGAGGATCAGCGAATCACCGGCACGGCGCGCAACAGCACCGCCGTGCCGTCCTCATCGATTCAGAACAGATGCTGGATGCCTGAGGTCACCACCAGTTGCCGCCGCGTACTCGATGGCGACACGCCATAGATCTGCGCCGCCGCATGACGCCCCTGTTGCGCAACGCCAATCAGATAGAGCGTCGTGCGCCTGGATAGCGCGTACTCCGTGCCGAGGTTGATCTGATCCCAGCCTGGCTGCGCATCGCCCGTGCCAGTGCCCGAGTAGCGCCCATTGGTCCGGATGTAGGCCACACCGGTTTGCCAGGCCGGCGTGATCTGCCACGTCAGATTCGCCTCGTAGTTATCGAGCGTCAACGCGGTCGCGTCCAGATAACGGTACTGCGTTTTCGAGTACATACCACCCAATGTGAGCGCACCGAAGAACCGGTACGAAGCGCCGGCAAGCCAGATACGCTGCCGTTTCACCCCCGCTGTACTGGCGATGCTGCCAGAAAACGTATTCTCATAGTCGTCGTACACGCCGGCACCCGGCGCGCCCAATGCGCCGGCAGGTTGCGCGTCGGGCCGGTCCGCCTGCAGAAAGCCGAGGCCTGCCGCGAAGGGTCCACGTGTGTAAGCGGCGCCGGCGCTCATCAGGCGATTGTTCGCAAAGCCCGACGAACCGTCCGAGGCCGCTGCCTGATTGCTGAAGCCATAGGTCGCACCGAAACTCAGCCCGGCGAATTGCGGACTCGCGTATTTAACGGTGTTGCTAACCTTGAAGCTCGCATTGGTGTTGTCCGCATCGCCGACATGGGCGCCGATATAGCCGGCCCATGTCTCGTTGGTCGCGAAACCTGAGACCGTGTCGATCGTCGTGTCCCACTGCCGGCCCACCGTCACCGTGCCGAAACGATCGTCGGCGAGACCCACGTACGCGACATTGAACGCGCGACCCGTGCCGTGTCCGTTCTGGACATTGAACGGGCTCATCAAGCGGAAAATTGCGTGCGATCCGCCACCCAGGTCTTCGCTGCCGGTCATGATCCAGCGCGACGCCGTCAACTGCCCGCTCGTCGTCGACCAGTCGGAATGCCCACCGCTATTGTTCGCGTAGAGGATGCCCGCATCGATAATGCCGCTCAGGGTCACACTGCTTTGCGCATGAGCGGCGAGAGGCGCGCCGAGCAGCCATGCACAGGACGCAGCGACGAGCGTCATCCTCACGGTTTTTTCTCGTGATTTCAAAAGTACTCTCCAGATCCAGTTGTTTAGTTTTTTTGACCGGCGCTCACGCCGACGCGTTTATGACCCGGGCAGTCTCAGCACCGTACGAAAGCCGATGTGATTGGTGCCCATCGTCACGTCCTGCGCATGGCGCGCGCTCGGCCGATAGCGTTTGCAATAGATCGGCGAACAGAGAAACGAGCCGCCTTTGATCGTGCCGAGGTCCGTGCTGCGTGCCTTCGCCACCAGCGCGTCTTCGAGATCGACGTTCGGGTTCGGCGGCGGCTCGCTCACCTGTTGCGCATGGTTCTGCTGCCATGGGTCCTTCACCCACTGCCAGACATTGCCGACCATGTCGTATAGCCCATAACCGTTGGCCGGAAAGCAACCGACCGGTGAAGTCGACACGAAGCCGTCTTTCGCGGTGTTCTGAAACGGGAACGCGCCCTGCCAGGTGTTGGCCATCATCTTCGAGCGGATCGCGAAGGTGTCGCCCCACGGATAGGGGGTCGAGGTGCCGCCATGCGCCGCGTACTCGTACTCGGCTTCGGTCGGCAGATCGCGGCCACGCCACTTCGCGTAGGCCAGCGCATCTTCATAGGCGATATGCACGACCGGATGATTGCCAAGCCCGTCGATTGAACTGCCGGGCCCGGTGGGATGCCGCCAGTCGGCGCCGGGCACGAAATGCCACCACTGCATCGCACCGACCAGCAGGTCCCTGGGCGGCAGAAAAACCGTCGAGCCAGGCCGCGTCATCTCCGCCGGCAACGATGGATAGCGTTTCGGATCGAGTCCGCGTTCGGCGAGCGTCTTATAACCCGTCGCCGCAACGAAGCGGGCAAACTCCGCGTTCGTCACGTCGTAGCGATCGATCATGAAGCTGCCCACTTTGACACGCCGGGCCGGTGCTTCTTCCGGATAATCGCCGTCGGAACCCATCACGAAGCTGCCGCCCGGCACACGTACCTGATCGCTTTCCGACGATGCCGGCGGCAAACCGCTGAACGCCTTGCACGCCTGCAGGTTGCCGAGCGGCACGGCTTGCGGCGCCGCGCCGGCCGTCACAGTGGCCGCCAGCGCCGCCCGAGCGAGCACGACGCACACCATCGCTAGCCCATATCGCACGGTCGATTTCCGGATGTGCATGTTCATGCCCGCACTCCTCAGTAATCCATGCGTGGGTAAGACGTATCGCGCCACGTCTCGACAACGTTGTTCTGCTGCACGTATTGCGCCCACTCGGTCAGCATCTGCTCGAGGACTTCAGGACGCTTCGCGGAGAGATCGTGCAGTTCGGCGCGGTCGTGCGCGAGGTCGTACAGTTGCCAGTGGCCCTTAGCCTTGTCGTAGGAGTAGACCAGCTTCCAGTTGCCCTTGCGCAGCGCGTTACGTCCCATCAGCTCCATGCCGTACACGTAGTCGTCCACATGCACGCGCTTACGCTCGCCGGTCAGATAGGGTTTCATCGACATGCCCTGCATTGGCAGCACGGTGTGGCCGTGGAACTCGATACCAGGCTGCTGGATATTGGCGAAATCGAGGATGGTCGGCGTCAGATCCTTGACCGTGAGCACCTGTTCGCTCTTGCCCGGTTGAACATGCCCAGGAAACGAGACGAAGGCCGGCGAACGGATTCCGCCTTCATTCGTGTAGGCCTTGAAGAGGCGGAATGGCTGTGCGCTCACCTGCCCCCACGCCGGTCCCTCGAACACGAACGAATTGGCGCGGCCGATGTTGTCGAGCGAATTGTCGAAGGTCTGCGCGATCCATTTGGCGTTGCCGCTGTCCTCGTCCCATTTGTTGCCTTCCGGCCCGTTGTCCGACAGGAATACGATCAGCGTGTTGTCGTATTGACCGCTCGCTTTCAGGTAGTCGATCAGGCGGCCGACGTTACGGTCGAGATCGGCCACCAACGCCGCGTAAGCTTCCATCGTGCGGGCCGAACGTGCTTTCTCGTCGGCGCTCAAGGCGCTCCACGGTTTTGTGCCTTCGGGCAGCGGTGCGGGCTTCGCGTCGCTCGGCACGAGACCGAGGCGCTTCATCTTGTCGATCCGGCGCTGCGCGATCACGTCGTAGCCGACGTCGTAGTTGCCGCGCACTTTCTGCAATTCGTCGTCGGGGGCTTGCAGCGGCAAATGCGCCGCCGTATAGGCTGCATATGCAAAGAACGGCTTGCCGCCGCGCTGCGAATCCTGCAGATAGGCAATCAGCTTGTCGGTGTACGTCCGCGATGAATAGAAGTCGGCAGGCAAGTCGATCTTCTTGCCGTTCTCGCGATAGGTCGGCTCCGGCGCATCCGATGTGATCGTCATCACTTTCTGCCTGAAGTGCGAGGCGCCACCGTTCATCAACGCATAGGAGCGTTCGAAGCCGCGCTGATCCGGGCGCATGCCGTCGCTGCCGCCCAGATGCCATTTACCGGCCATCACGGTCCAGTAGCCGGCGTCTTTCATGATTTCCGGCAAGGCCGCCACCCGCTGATTCAGGCCGCCCTCGTAGCCGGGATGGTTGACCTCTTCGGGCGTCAGATGCGGCGTGATCATCTCCGCCATATTGCCGACGCCGGCGAGGTGATTGTCCATCCCGGACAGCAGCATCGAGCGGGTTGGTGAACAGGTCGGTGCGACATACATCGTGTCGAGCAGGCGGCCGTGCGCCACCAGTGCATCGAGATTCGGCGTGGCAATTTCGCTGCCGAATGCGCCGAGGTCCGAGCGTCCGACATCGTCGGCGACGATCAGCAGCACATTGGGATGCACGCCGGGCGCAGCAACCGCGCCAGCCGATGAGGATGCCGGGAGAGCCGCGTCCGCCGCGGACACGGGCGGCATCACGACGGTACACGCGCCGCCTACGAACGTTGCTGCAAGGATGGTACGAAAGCTCATTTGATCTCCATTTCCACGATGTCTTTTTTAAGCTCGAATCAAGTCTTGTCGCCGCGAGGATGTTACGGAACGCTTTACAACCTTGAGCGCCCTAACCGCTCAAACGCTTCACGGTCGCGCTGCTTGAGCTTCTTCGCCGCGAGCACGCCCGCCACCGCAAAAATCGGCAGCAACGCGGTCAACGCGTACGACACACCTGCGCCAGCACCGGTCAGCAGCGGAAAATTCGAGATTGCGAGCACCAGCACAACCGCCAGCGCGAGACCGGACAGCACCGGCAACACGCCCACGCGCATCACGCCCGCGTCGTCGCAACCGGTACGTCTGAAGAACACGAACACGGCCGCCGACGAAAGCGCCATCAACGCGATGATGCAAAGCGTCGCCACATTCGTGAGCCATGAGAACAGTGTCAGAACCGGATCGGCATGGGCGACGATGAACACCAGCACCACGATCGCGGCCACCGCCGTTTGCGCAAGCGAACCGATATGCGGACTGAGATGCACACGATGCGTGCGGCCAAGCGCTTGCGGCAGCAAACCCTCACGGCCAGTCGCGAAGAAGTAGCGCGACGCCGAGTTGTGGAAAGCCAGCAGGCCCGCATACACGCTGGTGATGAACAGCACGCTCATCGCCGCCGTCAGCGTCCTGTTGGCATAGTGATCGGAGAGCGTATAGAGGAACGTGGTCGGATCGCTCAACGCGGTGATCGTGTTGACGATCTTGTCGCTGCCCGCGCCAATCACCATGCACCACGCGGAGAACGCATAAAACACGCCGATCAGCAGCACCGAAATGTAAGTCGCCAACGGCACCGTGCGCTGCGGGTCTTTCGCCTCTTCGCTATAGATCGTGGTTGCTTCGAAACCAATGAAGCTGGCGAAGCAGAACAGAAAGCCGATCGCGGGCGTGCCGCTCATGAAGACGTGTGGCGTGAACGAGGCTGCATTGATGCCGCTATCGCCACCGCTCTTCAGAATCGCCAGATCGAGGATCAACACGACGATGTACTCACCGAACACCAGCAGCGAAAGCACTTTCGCCGACAGATCGATTTGCCGGTAGCCGAATACGCCGATGCTGGCCATCGCGGCAAGCGAGCAGATCCACCACGGCGTATTGAGGTTGAAGTGGGTGTGCAGGAAGTCCGAGGCCACCGCGCCGAACATGCCGTACAAACCGATCTGCATCGTGTTGTAGCCGAGCAGTGCGATCAATGCCGCCGCGCCGCCCGCGGTGCCGCCGAGACCGCGAGCCGTGAACGCATAGAAGCCGCCGGCGTTGGTCACGTGCCGCGACATGGCCGTATAGCCGGCGGAGAACATCAGCAGGATCACTACGGTAGCGATCAGCAAGGCCGGCGTGCCTGCGCCGTTGCCGAGCATGATGCCGATCGGAAAGCCGCCGGCGATCGCGACCAGCGGCCCGGCCGCCGAGATGACGAAGAAAATGATGAAGCCCAGTCCCAGCGCCCCTTTGCGTAACTCGGTGGACGGTGACGGTTCAGCGACGACATTCATAGTTTTGGCTCCTGGATTTTCCTTCGTCCGCGTCACGACGAAGTCGGGCGCAGCGCAAGTGTTGACGCACTGTAGAAAACCAAAAATGCTGAGCGGGAGCACAAATCGGCAACGCAGCACGAACCGGGGTTTACGCTTAGGCGCTGGTCACGCAGCCGATTGCGGACGTGCAAGATCAGGCGGGACGTGCGCAGGCACGTCCGCAAGCGGGAACCATTCATGGTGAAAATCCGCGCGGAGAATCGAACAGAACATCGGGCCGGCGGGCCCATTTGCTCGCGCGGGCCGTTAGCTCAGGCGCGGTGTCTGCGACGGCAATTCGCCGAACAGGTCACGATACTCACGCGCAAAATAGCCGAGATGCGTGAAGCCCCAGCGGCAAGCGGCATCGCCGATCAGAAGCTCTTCCGCGCTCGTCATACGTAACAGCCGATGCACCGCATTGAGCCGGATCGAACGCAGGTATTCGACAGGCGTCACATTGGCTACGCGTTGGAAACTCGTTTGCAAGGTTCGGCGACTGCAGCGCAGCGCGCGGCACAGATCGAGCACGGTGATCGGCTGTTCGGCGTTGTCTTGCAGAATGCGTTCGCAACGCCGCACGATGTCGCTATAGGTGGTGTGCGTAAGGTCTCGCGGCGGCGTCTGCGTCGCGCTTTCGATCAGGCCAAGAAGCACACTGATCATTTCGTCGCGGAATACCTTGGTCGCCGCGGGATGCGCAAACGCGGCCGCATTGCGCTCGGCAGCGTCGAGAAACGGTGCGAGCCGCTCACGCAGCATCACGCCCTGCTCATCGGAAAGCGCCAGTACACCGCCTCTTGCCTGACGGCTAGCGTGCTCGCCCACCATCACGCCCAGCAACTCATCCATCATGTCGGCGCCGACACTGATGCCGGCATAGTGCATCGACTCGGGCGTGTAGAAGCGAAACTCCTCGCCCGCGCCGAGCAGCAGCAGCGCGTAACCCTCCACGCGCCGCCCCTGAAACGTGCCGACGAGCGGCGCATACAAAGGCACCGCGATCGAAGCCAGACCGGCCGGCGAGACGCCATGCTGCGCCACACGGCGATTGGTGGTCTCGCGAAAGAAATGAAAGTCGTTCGAGATCGCCTGCACGAGCGTGCTCTGGAAGCGGCCCGGCGTCATCTGACGATAGACCTGCTCCCAGCCGCTCACGGCCAGCGAATGATCGTGCACGTCGGCAAGCGTGCTGATCCGGAAGTCCATGTCCCCTCCCGCCTACTTCGAACAGGCTACATTCATGCGATGACGGCCCGGCCTGTCGTAACGGGCGCCAACCTGGACGCAGGCGAAGACCGCGGCTCGCGGCGCCTCGTTCTGCCAATGAAGAAGCAATGTAATGCCAGGCTGGCGGATGCGGTTCGATTCAGAAAAACCGCGACACTTCCACGGATTCAGTTTCATCGCGCGCGGCCCCAACCTGGAATGCACCTGTGCATTCTGCAGCGCGCCTCAACACTTGACCAAGTCAATTATGCAAATTTCACTTCGTCGAAGCCGGCGGCCAGCGCACCGACTAGCGCGTCGAGCTGCCCCAATTCGACCACCAGCGGCGGCGACAGAATAATCTTCGTGCCGATCGGCCGCTTCAGTGCGCCGTGAGCGCGCGCCACTTCGGCCACCGCGTTGGCATAGCCCGGAGCCGGGTCGATCGGCTCGCGGGTTTGCTTCGACCTCATTTCGGCCGGGTGCTGCATCGGATGCCAGAAGGCGGAATCGTTCGTTCCCATAGTGCTTACTCCATTAAGTATGGTTCGCGTGCCCGCCCAGTTCAATACGCGAGCTTCAATGCGCGATGCACACGGACTTGGTTTCCGTAAAGCCTTCGATGGCGTACTTGCCGAACTCTCGGCCGATGCCCGACTGTTTGAAACCGCCGAACGGCATGCCAGGGTCGAGCGGTACATGGCAGTTGACCCACACAGTGCCCGCCTCCATTCGCGGCACGAGGTTCATCACGGTCTTCAGATCATTGCTCCACAGACTCGCGGCGAGGCCGTACTGTGAATCGTTGGCGAGGCGTAGTGCTTCGAGCGGGTCGTCAAACGGGACGACGGCGAGCACGGGACCAAACACTTCGTCACGCACGATTGCCGCGTCGTGCGGCACGTCGGCGATCACCGTGGGGCGCACGTAGTAGCCCGGCAGATCGACCGGCTTGCCGCCCGCAAGAAACTTCAGACCGGCTGACTGAGCGCGCGCGATGTGCTGATTAACGCGGTCGCGGTGCAGCGCGGAGACGAGCGGATTGATCTGCGCCGCCGGATCGAGGCCGGGTCCGAGCGTCATCGCGTTGGCGATATCGGCCAAACCGTCGGCCACCTGCCGGTACTTGCTGCGATGCACGTAGATGCGCGAGGCCGCGGCGCACACCTGCCCCTGGTTGAAGAAGCCGCCGGCCAGCGCACCCTGAATCGCCTGCTCGACGTCGATATCGGCGAGCATCACCGCCGGATTCTTGCCGCCGAGTTCAAGCGAGAAGCGCGTCATGTTCTGCACGGCGGCCGTGCCGACCAGCTTGCCGGTCGGTGTCGAGCCGGTAAACGAAATCTTGCTGAGGCCCGGATGCGCGGCCAGCGCGGCGCCGCATTCGCGGCCACCGGTGACGACGTTGAACACGCCGGCGGGAACGCCGGCCTCCAGTGCCAGTTCGGCCAGCCGCAGCGCCGTCAGAGGGGTTTCCGGCGACGGCTTGATCACGATGGTGCAACCCGCCGCGAGCGCCGGCACCAGTTTCCACACCGCGATCATCAGCGGGAAATTCCACGGCACGATGCCGGCCACCACGCCGATCGGCTCCTTACGCGTGAACGCCGTATAGCGTGTACCGGGCGGAAACGGGATCGACACGTCCAGCGTTTCGCCGGTAATCTTGGTCGCCCAGCCCGCCATATAGCGCACGTATTCGATCGTCGCGCCCACTTCCACCGCGCGGGCAATGTTGATCGACTTGCCCTGATTCAGCGTTTCGAGTTGCGCGAGGTCTTCGGCATTGGCTTCGAGCAGGTCGGCAAAGCGCAGCAGAATGCGTTCGCGATCGGCGGGACGCAGGCCGCTCCACACCCGCGCGTCGAACGCGGCGCGCGCATTGCTCACTGCGTGATCGACGTCGGCTGCGTCTGCATCCACTACCGTCGCGAGGCGCTCGCCGCTCGCCGGATTGAACACGTCCAGCCGGCGCTCCGAATGCGCGCGTTGCTGTGTGCCGCCGATAAACAGGCCGAAATCGCGTTGCACGAACGCGCGAACCGCGTCGCTGACGATAACCGTTGCATCGTTACTCATATCCGGGGTCTCTCGTTGGTGTCTTTTACTGACTGCGGATGGCCACGAGGCCATCGCGGTGAAGCATGGTGTCACGCAGTTTTTTCGACCGTTAGCGCAAATCGGCAGCGAGCCCGTGCATTAGGGAAAACATCTAATACTCGCGTGCGCTCAGGTGCACTCGGGTGCGCTCGATGACACGCTCACGGTTGCGCATACAGGCAACGCTCGAAAGCGTCTCGCTGCACGAATAGCCGTTCGGGCAGCAACACCGCTTCGGCTGCGTTGATCTGCAAGAACAGCGCAAAACGCACGCCATCGCTATGGCCGGCAATGGCGCAATTCGTTTCGACGAAACCGCGGCAAAAGCGCGGGTCGCCGGACAGAATGTCGGCGTCGTCATGCAGGCCGACACACCGCGCGCCATCGACGATGTTCCAGCTATCGGGCAAGCGCAGCAGAATGTCGGACACGTCTTCTTCACGCGAAATCACCGCGGCGAGCGCAGACGGCCGGCGTTGGAACCAGCGCGCGCCATGCCGGCTATCGGCGCGCTCCACCGCGACAGCGGCGACGGCATAAAGCAGCATCGAACCATCGGCCTCGACCGGTTCGACGCGCGCGCCCGCCATCGGCCAGGTGTCGATCATGGCTTCGGTCCTCTATAGAAAGAGCGCGCCGATCATCTCCGTGCGGCTCGACACGCCGAGCTTGCGGAACATGCGCAACAGGTGGGTTTTGACGGTGGGCTGCGCGAGCGCGAGCTCGCGTGCGATCTCCTTGTTCGACAAGCCGTTGCGCACGAGACGCGCGATCTGCTGTTCGCGATGCGTCAGGTTTGGACGGATATCGTTTTCGACCTCCGTGCCGTGGCGCGCGTGGGTGCGCATCGCCCGCTGCTCACGCAGCGCCGGCACCAGCGCCGCTTCCAGCAGCGGTTGCACTGCCCTTGCGTGGTGCTGGTCGTCCGCCGAGAACGCGGCGGCCGGCGCCATGCGCAGCAGTGAGAACGCCGCCGCCGGCCGCGTGCCCTCCGCGCCGGGGGCGCCGGGTGCGCCGGATGCGTCGTCTCGCAGCAAGACCTCCATCACATCGACCACCTGATGCGGATTCAGGAAGCGCCGCCAGTACACCGAAGCGCCGCGCACCATCTCGGGCAACTCGCCCGCGAGCGTGAGCACGTTGCCGGTCCGCGTCGAAAAACGCGACGGATGCATGGGATCGAGCGTGCAGTAACGCTGCAAATAGGTGCGATGCATCGTCTCGGTCATGCCGAACAGTTCGAAACCCGACGGCTCGTTATCCGCGCCGACCCAGTAAAAAACCGTTGCCGATGGCCGCAACAGTTGTGCGAGCGCGCTCACCGCAGCGCCCAGCGCGGGCATAAAGGCGCCTGGAGACGCGGCTGCGTCGCGGATCGTATTCAACATGGCGCTCTCCCGGTTCACCAGCTCCGGCCCATCGTACGAACGCCCAATTCCATGGCGTGAGCACGAATTGGCAAATCGACGCGGCTTGCCTGCTGAAACGACGGCTGAGTTGTCATCCTTTTGCCTGATTCCGCGTCGCGGCCCGCACGCCTAGACTCTGAATTCACGTTGCCTCCTTTCATCACACCAGATCACCTTCATTCATATTCGTAAGGAACCCATGTCCAGACAACGCACCGTCGTCATCACAGGCGCAGGCACCGGCATCGGTGAAGCCTGCGCGCGGCTGTTTGCTGCGCGCGGCGCACGCGTGGCGCTGATCGGCCGGCGCCGCGCGCCCCTCGAACGGGTGGCGCGCGAAACCGGCGGCCTCGCGCTCGACGGCGACGCAGCCAACCCCGCCGACTGGCAGCGTTTCATTGCGGCAATCAAGGCCGACGGCGGCGCTATCGACGCATTGATCGCCTGTGCCGGCGGTTTCGGCATGGGCGCCGCCACCGAGACCGACGACGCGGCCTGGTCCGCCGCCATGCGCGCGAATCTCGACACCGCCTTCGTCGCCGCCCGCGCCTGCCTGCCCGATCTGATCGAACAGCGCGGCGCCATCGTGCTGGTCGCCTCGATCGCTTCGCTCGCTGCGGGCCCGGCCGTATGCGGCTACACCACCTCGAAACACGCGCTGATCGGCCTGACGCGTTCGCTTGCGCGCGACTACGGCCCGCACGGCGTACGCATCAACGCGGTCTGCCCCGGCTGGGTCCGCACGCCGATGGCCGACGCGGAAATGCAGCCGCTGATGCAGCGCTATGACGAATCCCTCGACGCGGCCTATCAGCGGGTTTGCGCCGATGTGCCGTTGCGCCGCCCCGCGCAGGCGGAGGAAATCGCCGGCGTTTGCGAGTTTCTGGCGTCGCCCGCCGCGTCGATCGTGACGGGCGCCACCCTCGTTGCCGATGGCGGCTCCTCGATCGTCGACGTGCCGACCCTCGCGTTCGAACACATGTAAGCGAGGTCAGCGAGGCCTTAGCCCATCACGGCGGCCGACTCCGGCAAGGTCGCGCCGCCGTCGACCACGATGGTCTGGCCGGTGATATACGCGGCCGCGTCGGAAGCCAGAAACAGCATGGCCGCCGCGATATCCGCCGGTTCGCCCAGCCGCCCGAGCGGGATTGCCTGTTCGATGCGGCGGTTATGCGCGTCGTCGCCCAGGTTGCCCATTGCGGGCGTGCGGATCATGCCGGGCTCGACGCCGTTGACCGTGATGCGATGCTTCGCCAGTTCCAGCGCCGCCGCGCGAATAAAGCCATTCACGCCCGCCTTCGACGCCGCGTAATGCGCAAGCCCCGGATACGCCACACGTGGTCCGGTCACCGACGAGGTCGCCAGCATCCGCCCGCCGCCTTGCCGGATAAACGCGGGCGTCGCCGCCTGCGCGAGCCAGAAGAGCGCGGCGAGATTCACCGCGAAAGTGCGCTGCAAAATCGCGGGCGTAATCGCCTCGAAGGCAGTGAGCGGAAAATACGCAGCGTTATGCACGACCACGTCGAGCCTGCCGAAATCCGCCTCTACCTCGGCAACGAGATGCTCGATCTGCGCGTACTCGGCCATGTCCGCTGCGTAGGCACGCGCCGTGCCGCCCTGCTGCACGAGCGGCCGCGCCGCTTCCGAGGCCGCGTCGACGCGCAGATCCGCGATCGCCACCGAGGCGCCACGCGCGGCAAACGCCTCGGCAATGCCGCGCCCGATGCCTTGCGCGCCGCCGGTCACCAGCACGGCCTTGCCGGCGAAATCACGCACGCTGATCGTTTGCTGCGCGGCGCCGTTCATCGCGGATACCGTGTCACATTGAGCACTTCCGCAAGTGCGCCGACCGGGAAATTCGACAGCGAGTCGAACTGGCTGCCCCGGTAGCCAAAAATCTTGCCGTCGGTCTTCTTGCGTTCGAGGTCGATCATCACCACGCCGAGCGTCGGAATGATTTTTTCACGCCAGACGAACAGGTACAGGTCTTTGGCGATGGCGATGTAGTGGCAGCGATCCACGTCGGCGAGACCGGCTTCCACGCCCGAAAGGCATTGCCACGCATAGAAGTTGTCGTTCAGATAGACGTGCTCGTACTGTTCCGTCGCGCTATACGTGTACAGGTTGCGCATGCCGATCAGTTCGCGCGTCGGCTGATGCAATGCCGCTTCAGCGCCTGCCTGCGCACCCGCCTGTGCGCCCTGCGCCACGATCCTGCCGTGACGCAAACGCACCTGCACGCCGGTCAGCTCCAGGCCTCGCTCGACGCGCGTGAACGCATCGGTACGCGCTTCGCTTTCGTTCGGCAAGGTGCCGGCTACCGAGGTGCACAGGCCCTGCTTCACGTCGAGCACGTGACTCGTCGCTGCCGGCCGCGAGCCGTCGCCACCGCCGATGTAATCGACAAAGTAAATGCCGTCGCGCACCGAGGTGATCCGGCATTGGAATTGACCGTTGGATGTACGCACCACACCGGCGGAGACGAACGTCAACGTCTCGGCGGGGCTATCCGCGAATTCAAGCTGCAACGTGCGGCCAGTCAGATCGTCGACCGGCGGCAAGATGTGGCTGTCAGGTGCGAAACCTTCGGCCAGTGCGCCGACCTGGATGAAAACGGGTTGAGATGTCATGTCTGTATGGCTCCAGTAGTTCGATGATTTGCCGCGGCTAGGGCCGCCTCTAGCGAGGTGCCGCGGCGCCTTTGACTACTGTACGGAGGGCGCGGGTGCGGCGGCATCAACCATAAGGATGACAACGCCCGCGCTTCAAAGCGTTCTGAACGCGATCGAGCAGTCAAAGACCCGGCAGCCCGAATTCATCCGCCAGTTCATCGATCAAGCCGCGCTGAAACGCCTTGAAGCGCTCGTTCGGCTGCTGCGCAATCGCCAGATCCAGCATCGGATCGGTCACCAGCGTGCGCACGTCCGCCAGCGTTTCGACAATCGCGTGGCCGCAGAACGGCACATACGCTTCCGAATACCCGCCCTCGTGCACGATCACCAGACGCCCGCCGCAATAGCGTTCGGCGGCATCGCGCATCAACTGCGTCATCGCGCGATAACTCTCGCTATGCAGCAGCATGCGGGCGAGTGGATCGACCGCGCTCGCGTCGAGCCCGCTCGCCACCACGATCAGATCCGGCCTGAACGCGTCGAGCGCAGGCAGCACGATGCGCTCGAACGCGTATAGATAGGCGTCGTGGCCGCCGCCCGGCAACAGCGGAATGTTCAGGTTGGCCCCCGTGCCGGCACCCGCGCCGCGCTCGTCCGCACCGCTGTAGCCCGGCGGAAAGCAGCGATCCTGATGCAGCGAAATCGTCAGCGTGTTCGGGTCGTCGTAGTAGATCGACTGCGTGCCGTTGCCGTGGTGGACATCCCAGTCGATCACCGCAACGCGTTCGACGCCATGCTTCGCGCGGGCCGCTTCGATCGCAATCGGAATGTTGGCGAGCAGGCAGAAACCCATCGGCTTGTCGCGCAGACAGTGATGGCCGGGCGGCCGCGAAAGCGAAAATGCGTTGCTTGCCCGCTTCTCGAGCACGGTATCGATCGCGCCAATCGCCAGCCCCGCGGAAAGCGCGGCGATCTCGTAGCTCCCTTTGCCGAATGGTGCGAGCTCGCCCAGATCGCCGCCGGTCGTATCGCTGAGCGCCTTGAAACGGTTCAGATAATCCCGCGGATGGACGCGCAGCAAATCCTCCTCAGTAGCAAGCGCCGCGCTCTGCATGTCGAGCGAGGCCGCCAGCCCCGAGGTCTGGATCAAGGCCAGCAGTCTGCGTTTCGAATCGGGCGATTCCGCGTAACCGCTGCTCGACGGCGGCTGCACCCAGCCGCCGATCGGAAAGAACAGCGCATGCGTGCCACCGGTATGCCAGAAAGTGCGTTCGTCCGTGAAAAATGCCGTTTTGCTCATCATGTCTCTTACCTGTAGTTCACCTGCGGATTCAGATCGACCGGGTTCGGCAGCACGATCACGGCTGCGCACCCGGCATTTCGCGCCCGCTACGCTCAACGCGAAGCAGGCAAATGAAAGACAACGCACAGATCGCTGCCGCGCCCTGAAACAACGTATCGAGTCCCGCGCCGGCGTCGAGCAGAACGCCGGCGATCAGCGGACCGACCGCTAGCCCCGCGCCGATCACGAAGTTCAGCGTGGCGATCAAACGGCCCGACGTATCGGTTTTTGCGGCTGCGGCAAGGATGAACGGCAGCACGAAGGTCCACGCGAACTTGAACGCGAAGATCGCGGCGGCATAACCCGTCGAACCCGGATGCGCCGACAGTCCGAGCAAAGCCGCGACGAGAATCGCGTAACCCGTCAGCAGCATCGCGGCACGCGCGATCCGGTTGCCGATAAACGACGCGCACGCCGCGCCGACGATTCCCATCACGCTCGCGATAGCCAGCAGTTCGCCGGTATGCCCGGCGTCGAGTCCGGCGAGCGATGCCGCCTTGCTCGCGAAGGTCCAGACGCCGCCGATCGCCACATAGAAGGTGAGCACGCCACCGATCACCAGCGTCGCCAGAAACCACCTGCTGCTGCGGCCACCGTGGTTACCGGACGCGGCCTGTTGCGCCTGCTTGCCACTAGCTCCGCCCAGGGCCGGATCGAAGCCGCGCGTAAGCGGCGACGCGATCAGCGCGAGCACGGCCAGCGTCACATACAGGGCGCGCAGGCCGAACGCTTCGAACAGATGCGGCAGCACGACGAGACCGAGTGCGCCGGCCACCAGCTGACCGACTACCCACAAGCCATACACGCGGTCACGATTGCCGCTCGTCGCCGCGCTCGTCATGCATAGCACCATCAGCGTGCCGCCGCCGAGCGCGGTCAACGCGCGCAGCACCAGCAATGCGACGAAGCCCGGCATGAGCACCGCCGTGGCGAGATTGCCGAGGCAAAACACCGCCGTGGCGATCGCCGCGACACGGCGCGCGTCGACACGGCCCAGCCATAGGAGCGACGGCAAGGTCGCGCAACTGAACGCGCCGAGTTCGACGAAGAAGTACGTGCCGATCTGCGAGGCGCTCAAACCGAGCTGTCCGCCGAGCTGCGCCGCCACGGCCGGCGCGACCAGCAACAACAATGGCGTGATGGCGGCGAACACCACCAGCGACAGCAGCGTGGACGCCGCGAATTCGCGTGGCGCGGCCGCAGGCGTCGCGGACGCGCCGGCTGTGGCAAATGAGGAGGTCGAAGAAGTTTTCATGGGGCTCGTGAGGTAACGGTTGCGTTGCAACGAGGGCCGGTATGCGGTCCAGGAAAAAGCGAAACCAGGCCGGCGTTGTCGACACCGAAGCGCCACGCCGGCGCGACGCACACTCAGAACGTGTGGTACATGCCGAGCATCGCGCCGAACTGCGAGGCGCCATTGAGCGGCGTGGCGTCATATTCATAGACGGGTTGCGAGCTTTGACTGCTGTTGCGCGAGTAGCCGAGATTCACATACGCCACCGTGCGCTTTG
This sequence comes from Paraburkholderia fungorum, assembly GCF_902833645.1. GTDB lineage: Bacteria > Pseudomonadota > Gammaproteobacteria > Burkholderiales > Burkholderiaceae > Paraburkholderia > Paraburkholderia fungorum. The sequence goes on along the minus strand of NZ_CADFGE010000016.1, from coordinate 131,986 downwards.
ACAATGCATAGGTACCGCTCGCGATGAACAGCGTCGGATGACCGACACTCGGCGTGTTCGACCAGGTCTGATAGACGCCGCCCGCAAGGCCGACGAAATTGTTGACCTGATAACGCGCCCCGCCCCATGCCACCGTTTTCGACGGCGCGAGCGTGCCGGTTTGCCGTTCCGCGCCGCCATACAGCGAGAGCGTCGCGATGTCCCAATGCGCGGCCAGCGTGCCGATGGTCTGCTGCAGTCCCGAGGTATCGCCATCCGCGGACGCCGTGCCTTGCGCCCGATGCAGCGCGGCGCTGATGCCGTAGCCATTGCCGCCGTACTGCGCGCCGATTTCCAGCACGCGGCCCGAGCGCGAATTGCCGGCCACACCGCCGGTCGCAGCCAGCGCCTCGGCGCTGAAACCGCCGTAATCGGCGCTCTTGAACTTCACCGAGTTGTCGATGAAGTTGGCCGATAGCGGCACCAGTTCGCCCTGCCCGCTATACGCCGCGTACAGCAGCGGGTCGTAGAAAACGGTGCGATCGAACAGCACGCTGAATTGCCGCCCCAGCGTGACGGTGCCGAACTTGCCGGTTAAGCCGACGTAAGCACCGCGAAAAAATGCATAGCCCGGCACCGTAGCCGTGCCGTCGTTCACGTTGATACCCTGCTCGAGGCGAAAGATTGCCTGCAGTCCGCCACCCAGATCTTCCTTACCCGTCAAACCGATCTGCGAGGGCAACACCCCGTAGTTCTGCAAGTTGACCGCGCTGTGCTGGCCGTCCGCGTTCGTGCGGTACTGAATGCCGGCATCGATCAAACCGTACAGCGTGACACTCGATTGCGCGTGGGCGGCCGTGGCGCACAAGCCGGCCGCCGCGCTCAATACCGCCAGCGTCTTTCGTCGACCTCCACGCTGCCGTGATTCGTTTCGTTTCATCGAGAAGCTCCAAACCGTCCAATGTTTTTGTAATGTGTCCGTCACTGCGGGTTGCATCTCCGATCCAGTGCAACGGCAGTGTCCGTAGCGGCAATTGCGCTGACTAGACGTCCAGATGAACGGTAAGGAAAACCCGCACGCGATTGCGCGCGGCCTTGCTGCGATTGGCATGCGCCGCGAAGTTGAACGGCCCGGCGTGCCGACGCGGCGCGGCATCCGCGGCCCGGGGCCGTTCAAATGAGGGGGTGTAAGGCCATTTTGGCCGCAGCGTTTTTCAAAAAAGTGCCACGTATAATCGATCGGCATGCCGCGCGCGCGGCCAGACGCGCCTTATCGACAGCCGAAGGAAACAGCGTGACAGTCACCGCGGACACCAGGCGGGTTCTCGATCAGTGGGGTGAAATGCCCGCTGCCATTGCGCTCGACGATTACGCGGGCGCGCCGCTCGAACAGCGCAGCGCCGATTTCGAAGGCACGCTTTCCGGCAATGGCACCGCGACGCGCGGCCTGAGCCTTTTCCTGCTCGACCTGTATGCGCTCGCCAACCGCGCCGGCATCGGCGAATTCGAGCATGGCTTCTTTCGTCTGCTCTCGCAGCATTTACCATTCGACGCCGGCTGGACCGGCGTGACTACGCACACAGCCAATGGTCCGGTGATGCACAACAGCTTCGTCTATGGCCTGCCGGGCGAATTCTTTACCGACTGGCAGCGCGTGCGGGACTGCGATCCGCTCGCGCTCGGCTCGATGAACAGTTACGGCCGCGCGCTGGCCGTGTCGATCGTGGCGCCCGGCATCGATCAGCGCTTTCGCAACTGGGCGATCAAGTACGGGCTCGCGCAGTTGATGGTGGTGTCGGCGCTCGATCATCGCTTCGGGCTCGCGACGTTCTTCTCGGTATATCGCCGCGCGCTCGACAAACCGTTTTCCGCGGCGGATGCGCAAACGCTGGAGGATGTGATTCCGCATCTGAGCGCGGCACTCACGATCAACCGTTCGTTTCAATTGACGCGCGAGCGTGGCGGGAGCGTCTCAACGCCGGCGCGTGCGATCTGCGACGGTTTTGGTGCGGTGCACCAGGCGGATAAAGCGTTCGAGACTATTCTGCGCAGCGAGTGGCCGGGCTATCAGAACCAGCATCTGCCCGCGCCGCTGATCGCGCATCTGCATGCGGATACGGGCCAGCCGTATGTCGGCGAATCGGTGACGGTAAGCTGTTCGCCGGTAGTCGGTCTGTTTCAGCTGGAAGCGCGCCAACGCTCGCCGCTCGACCGTTTGAGTCCGCGCGAACTGAATGCGATCAAGCTGTACGGCGACGGGCTCTCACATAAGGAAGTCGCGCAGCGCATGGCGATTTCGCCCACCACCGTGCGCCACTATCTGCGCTGCGCGTACAAGAAGCTCGGCATGCACGACAAAAGCCAGATTCCGTGGCTGCTCGGCCTCAGGGAGAACGCCGCGGCAAATACCCCGGCGCCCGGCCAGGGCGATTGACCTGCCGCTTTACTCGTCCTCTTCTTCGAGGCCCGCAAGCAGATCGTCGACCGCGCGATACACACGCTCGACGATCTCCGGCCCTACCTTGCGCTCCAGTTCGCGATAGTGCGCCTCGAGATCCTTCGAGATCACGCGCACCAGTTCCACGCTCGTATCGGTGAGCGACACCAGCACGCGGCGCTGGTCTTCCGCGAAACGTTCCTTCGTCACCAGTTCCATGCTTTCCATGCGCGCGAGCACGCCCGCCATGCTCGGGCTCGAAATCGTGCAGATGTCGGAAATGTGGCGCGGCTCCATCGGGCCGTGCTCATTGAGCGCGCGAATCACGCGCCACTGCTGTTCGGTCAGCCCGTGAGCGGTAATCAGCGGGCGGAACCGCTCCATCATTTTTTCTCTGGCGCGCAGCAACAGCATCGGCAGGTTGCGATGCAAAACTCGAATCGAAGCAGAAGCGGACATGGCGGAAGATAGTTAAAAGCAGCCGTCGAAGCTTAAGGGAAAACCCGCAATCAGCCGACAGGCTATTGACCGTGGATGATATCAAGCGCAATACTACTAACATGTTAGTGTTTTCTCCGAGAGACAACTGATTTATGTTTGCACTTGCCGATCACCTGCTGCATCCCGAGGGCGACGCGTTGCCTCGCGACGTGGACGCGCAAACCGCTGCCGCGCTGCTCGCGCGCGGCGTGGCCTGCCGCGCCCCCGTTTCCGGCGCCGTGTATGGAACCTTGCTGAACGACCGCGCCGCGCTGCAGGCATTGGGCGACGCGGTACACGCCGCGCCTTACAAAGCGCCGCCGAAGGCGCCTGTTCTCTATCTGAAGCCGCGCAATACGTTCGCCGGTCATCGCGCCCGTGTCGTCGTCCCCGACAATGCGTTGGGCGTGGAAGTCGGCGCTTCGCTGGGCATCGTGATCGGCCGCACGGCAAGCCGCGTCGGCGCGGGCGAGGCGTTCGACTACATCGCGGGCTACACGCTGGTCGCCGACCTGAGCGTGCCGCACGCGAGCGTGTACCGCCCCTCGGTGCGGTTCCGCGCACGCGACGGCTTCTGCGTGATCGGACCGGCCGTGGTTGCGGCACGTCATGTCGCGGCACCTGACGATCTGGGCATCAAGGTCGCGCTTGCCGGACAGGAAGTCTTTACTGCCAGCACCGCATCGTCGGTACGCAACGTCGCGCAACTGATTGCGGATGTGACCGATTTCATGACACTGAATGCCGGCGACGTCATTACGCTGGGCGTGCCTCATGGTTCGCCGGTCGCGCATATCGGCGACACGGCCACGCTGTCGATTGGCGGACTGCCGCCGCTCGAGGTGTCGTTTGTCGGTGCAAAAGAACAAGCTGGAGAACAACCATGATGCGCGGCCGCGTTGCCTATGCAGGCGCGATTCACGAAGCCTATCCGGACGCTCACGGCGTACGTCTCGCCGACGGCCGCGTGCGTCGTGAGGATGAAGTGGTGTGGCTCGCACCGATCGAAATCGGCACGATCTTCGCGCTAGGACTGAACTACGCCGAACATGCGAAGGAATTGCAGTTCAACAAACAGGAAGAGCCGCTGGTCTTTCTCAAGGGCCCCGGCACCGTGATCGGTCACCGCGGCTTCACGCGCCGCCCCGCCGACGTCACCTTCATGCACTACGAGTGCGAGCTGGCTGTCGTGATTGGCCAAACCGCGCAGAACGTCACGCGCGAAAACGCCATGCAACATGTGGCCGGCTACATGATCGCCAACGACTACGCGATCCGCGACTACCTGGAAAACTATTACCGCCCCAACCTGCGCGTGAAAAATCGCGACGGCGGCACGGTGCTCGGCCCCTGGTTCGTCGATGCCGCCGATGTCGAAGACGTCACGCAACTCGAACTGCGCACCTTCGTGAACGGCACGCGGCAGCAACACGGCAACACGCGCGATCTCGTCACCGATATCCCGGCGCTGATCGAGTACCTGAGCAGCTTCATGACGCTCGCACCTGGCGACGTGATCCTGACCGGCACGCCGGAAGGCATCGTCAACGTCAATGCGGGCGACGAAGTGGTCTGTGAAATCGACGGCCTTGGCCGTCTCGTCAATACGATTGCATCGGATGCGGACTTCGGCCGCGCCTGATCGGGACAGTAAAAGAGAAAGGACAAGGCAATGCGAATCGAACATCTGATCAACGGCAAATCGAGCGCCGCAAAAGACTACTTCGAGACAGTCAATCCCGCGACGCAAGAGGTGCTCGCCGAAGTCGCCAGCGGCGGTGCGCAAGAAGTCGACGCCGCCGTGCGCGCGGCTAAAGAAGCGTTCCCGGCATGGGCCGGCAAGCCGGCGACGGAGCGCGCAAAAGCCATTCGCAAGCTCGGCGAGTTGATCGCGAAGAACGTGCCGGAAATCTCGGAGACCGAGACGAAGGACACCGGCCAGACGATCTCGCAGACGCGCAAGCAACTCGTGCCGCGCGCTGCCGACAACTTCACCTATTTCGCGGAGATGTGCACGCGCGTCGACGGCCATACGTATCCCACCGATACGCATTTGAACTACACGCTGTTCCACCCGGTCGGCGTGTGCGCGCTGATCTCGCCGTGGAACGTGCCGTTCATGACGGCAACGTGGAAAGTCGCGCCCTGCCTTGCGTTCGGCAATACTGCGGTATTGAAGATGAGCGAACTGTCGCCGCTGACCGCTTCGATGCTCGGCAATCTCGCGCTCGAAGCCGGGATTCCCGCCGGCGTGCTGAACGTCGTGCACGGCTTCGGCAAGGAAACCGGCGAACCGCTGGTGGCGCACCCGGACGTGCATGCGGTGTCGTTCACCGGTTCGACGGCAACCGGCAACCGTATCGTGCAAACGGCAGGCCTGAAGAAGTTTTCGATGGAACTCGGCGGCAAGTCGCCGTTCGTGATTTTCGACGACGCCGATTTCGAACGCGCGCTCGACGCTGCCGTGTTCATGATCTTCTCGAACAACGGCGAGCGCTGCACGGCGGGTTCGCGCATTCTGGTGCAACGCTCGATCTACGCGCGCTTTGCCGAACGTTTCGTGGAACGCGCAAAACGTCTGACGGTGGGCGATCCGTTGGCGGACAGCACGATCGTCGGCCCGATGATCAGCCAGGGACACCTGGCCAAGGTGCGCAGCTATATCGAACTCGGTCCGAAAGAAGGCGCCACCCTCGCCTGCGGCGGCCTCGACGCACCCGACTTGCCGCAAGCCATGAGCAAAGGCAACTTCGTTCAGCCAACGGTGTTCGTCGACGTCGACAACCGCATGCGGATCGCGCAGGAAGAGATCTTCGGCCCGGTCGCGTGCCTGATTCCGTTCGACGACGAAGCTGACGCGATCAGACTCGCCAACGATATCTCCTACGGCCTGTCGAGCTACATCTGGACCGAGAGCACCGGGCGCGCGTTGCGGGTTGCCGCGGCGGTCCAGGCCGGCATGTGTTTCGTCAACAGCCAGAACGTGCGCGATCTGCGCCAGCCGTTCGGCGGCACCAAGGCATCGGGCGTGGGCCGTGAAGGCGGCACATGGAGCTACGAAGTGTTCCTCGAACCGAAGAACGTGTGCGTATCGCTCGGCTCGCATCATATTCCGCACTGGGGCGCCTGACCCGCGTCGCCATGGCGCGCGAGGCCAGCGGGTCTCGCGCCACACTGAACAGGAGATCGCGATGGGCAAACTCGCGTTGGCAGCAAAGATCACTCACGTCCCGTCGTTATATCTGTCCGAACTTGACGGCCCTCATAAGGGTTGCCGGCAGCCCGCGATCGACGGCCATCATGAAATCGGCCGGCGTTGCCGCGAACTGGGTGTGGATACGATCGTCGTCTTCGACGTGCATTGGCTCGTGAACAGCGAATACCACATCAATTGCGCGCCGAAGTTCGAGGGTGTCTATACGAGTAACGAACTGCCGCACTTCATCAAGAACATGCCGTACGCGTATCCCGGCAATGTCGGGCTCGGCAATCTGATTGCGGAAGTCGCCAATGAAATGGGCGTAAAGAGCCGCGCGCACAGCGAGACCACGCTCGAACTCGAATACGGCACGCTGGTGCCGATGCGCTATATGAATAGCGACCAGCACTTCAAGACCGTCTCGGTATCCGGCTGGTGCATGTGGCATGAACTCGAAACCAGCGCGCGCTTTGGTCTTGCCGTGCGCAAGGCGATCGAGGAGCGTTACGACGGCACCGTGGCGATTCTGGCAAGCGGCTCGTTGAGCCACCACTTCGCCAACAACGGTACCGCCGAACAGTTCATGCACAAGGTGTGGAGCCCGTTTCTCGAGCAGATGGACCGCAAGGTGGTCGAGTTGTGGGAAGCCGGCGACTGGAAGACCTTCTGCGAGATGCTGCCGCTCTATAACGAAAAATGCTGGGGCGAAGGCGGCATGCACGACACCGCAATGCTGCTCGGCGCACTCGGCTGGGATCGTTACGAGGGCAAGGTGGAAGTCGTCACGCCGTATTTCGGCAGTTCGGGCACGGGCCAGATCAATGCGATCTTTCCCGTCACGCCGCTGCCCGCTTAAGCCACGAGAAAGGAGCTTGCCGTGCCGCATTTGACACTCGAATACAGCGCCAATCTTGCTGATGAAGACAGCATCGGGCGGCTTTGCAGATCGCTTGCGCAATGCCTCGATGCGCAGCGTGAGAACGAACAACGCGTTTATCCGCTCGGCGGCATCCGCGTGCGCGCTTTGCGCTGCGCGCAATACAGCATTGCCGACGGCCGGGCGGACGCCGCCTTCCTGCACGCGGACCTGAAGATCGGCGCGGGCCGCTCGGACGCCGCGAAGAAAGCCACAGGCGATGCATTGTTTGAGGTAATCAAACAGCACTTCGCCACGGAGTTTGAAAAACACGGCCTCGCGTTGTCGTTGGAGATCAATGAATTCAGCGAATCCGGCACGTGGAAGCACAACAATTTGCACGCGCGGCTTAAGGCTGCTCAAGGCTAGGACGCCGACCTGATTCCGGGGCCGGCCGCCGCATATAGAGAATCCATCATGCTAGACGAACAGACTATCCGCGAGCTTGCATTGCAACTCGACAACGCCGAGAAGACCCGCACCCAACTGCGTCACTTCTCCGCCCAGTATCCCGAGATGACCGTCCAGGACGGTTATGCGATTCAACGCGAATGGGTGAAACTCAAACTCGCTGCGGGGCACGTGATCAAGGGCCGCAAGATCGGCCTGACCTCACGCGCGATGCAGCGTTCGTCACAGATCGACGAACCCGATTACGCGCCGCTGCTCGACAGCATGTTCATTGAAGCCGGCCAGGACATCCGCGCCGACCGCTTCATTTCCCCGCGCGTGGAAGTCGAACTGGCCTTCGTGCTGAGCAAACCCTTGAAGGGCCCAGGCGTCACGCTATTCGACGTGCTGGACGCCACCGCCTACGTGACACCCGCGGTGGAAATCATCGACGCGCGCATCGAACAGTTCGACCGCGAGACGAAGGCGCCGCGCAAGGTCTACGACACCATTTCCGATTTCGCGGCGAATGCCGGCATTGTCCTGGGCGGGCGGCCGGTGCGCCCGCTGGACGTCGACCTTCGCTGGGTAGGCGCCTTGCTCTACAAGAACGGCGCGGTGGAAGAAAGCGGACTCGCTGCGGCCGTGCTGAATCACCCTGCCACGGGCGTCGCATGGCTCGCGAACAAGATCGCGCCTTACGATGAAGTGCTGAATGCGAACGACGTGATTCTGAGCGGCTCGTTCACGAGCCCGATCCCCGCGCGAGCGGGCGACACGTTCCATGTCGACTATGGTCCGCTGGGTGGTATCGGTTTGAATTTCATTTGAGTGGGCGACATGTCTCTACCGCAAAACACATTCAAGCGCGCGTTGGCCGAGGGCAAGCCGCAATTCGGTTTATGGGCGGCCCTGGCCGACGCGTACGTGACCGAGTTGCTGGCCACTGCCGGTTTCGACTGGTTGTTGATCGACAACGAGCACGCCCCGAACGACGTCCGCAGCACGCTGGCGCAATTGCAGGCGGTAGCCGCTTACGCATCGCATCCGGTGGTGCGGCCGGTGCGAAGCGATAGTGCGTTGATCAAGCAGTTGCTCGATATTGGCGCGCAGACGTTGTTGCTGCCGATGATCGATACGGCTGAGCAAGCCGCGGATGCTGTTGCGGCGACGCGCTATCCGCCACAGGGTATCCGTGGCGTGGGGAGTGCGTTGGCGCGGGCCTCGCGGTGGAACCGGATCCCGGACTATCTGAACACCGCGGCGGATGAGTTGTGTGTGCTGGTGCAGGTGGAGACCGTGCAGGGGCTGGACAATCTTTCCGCGATTGCGGCGGTGGATGGTGTTGACGGTGTGTTTTTCGGTCCGGCGGACTTGAGTGCTTCGATGGGGTTGCTGGGTAAGCCAGGGGATGCACGCGTGCGCGAGGCGATTTGCAGCGGTATCGGGAAGGTTCGGGATGCAGGCAAGGCGGCGGGGGTGCTGGCGCCTGATGCTGGGATTGCCGGTGAGTATCTCGCGGCGGGCGCGAGTTTTGTTGCGGTGGGGACGGATACGGGTTTGTTAAGTCGGGCGGCGGCTGATCTGGCCGCCTTGTATAAGAATACCGCTGGGGTGGTTGCGGGTGTTAAAGGAGGGTATTAGGCTGCTTCGCAGCGGGGAGAGGTTTTTGCCTGCTCGGCGGGTTTGTTGAGCTGGCTTTTTGGCGTTGCCCTTCTGGTCTTTTGGTCATTTTGTCTTTTGGTCTTTTGGCCTTTCCTTGATTTCTTATCGGTCTATTAGCGTTGCCCCTGTGCGGGGCGGCACCTACTTTTCTTTGCCGGCCGCAAAGAAAAGTAGGCAAAAGAAAGCGGCTCACACCGCTAATTTTTAAGCGGGTCCCCCGCACAGTAGCGGTAGTGGTGCATCTGGAATCTGTCGCCTCGCACACTCCGCGCCGTTGACAAAGGACTCATCAGTTCCCACTCCGCACTGCGTGCGTCGCGGACGGGTCTGCCAGGGAAACCGGGGGGCTTCGCGCAGCGAGAGCCTTCGGCTTCGCCTCCGCGAGGTGCCGAATGCACAAATGTCGTAGGTTTTGATAGCGCCGCCGCGTCAAGTTCGGCTGACCGCGAAACACGACCACCGGTTTTGTGAACGGGGTATCGGCGCGCGTAGCGCCGCCGGAGGTATGACGGCCTTGTCACTAAAGCCGAATGTGCGAGGCGACAGATTCCAGATGCACCACTACCGTGGCTGTGCGGGGGACCCGCTTATGAGCTGGCGGTGTGAGCCGCTTTCTTTTGCCTACTTTTCTTTGCGGCAGGCAAAGAAAAGTAGGTGCCGCCCCGCACAGGGGCAACGCTAATAGACCACTAACAAAGCAAGGAAAGGCCAAAAGACAAAAAGACCAAGAGCGCAAGACGGCAATGCCAAAAAATCCAGATTAACAAAAAAGCGCCCCGCGCAACCTCAATCCCCCGCCGGCCACGGCAACCCCACCACCGACCAATCCAGCTCCACCCCCACAACACACCTTCCCCCAGCAAACTGCACAGCCAAAGTAACCGCAACACAAGGCCGCCCGCTGGCCAAAGAAAGATAAGGATTACTAGCCACAGCCACCCCTGGCAGCAAAACCGCATTACGAAAATACGGCCGATGATCCCATCTGGCATCCTGCGGATTCGCCACAGGATGCAACGAAGCGCCATCGCTACTCCATGCCGGCCCCCGCACCTCATTCCCGATCTGCCGTCCGGAATCGTCGAGAATAAACCCGCTGATACAGCGCTCGAACGTCGCCAGCGAAGCAAACGCCTCCTCCATCGGAACACCCAGCAGCAAAGCATCGGCAGCCAGCTTCAACGCACCCCGATAAGGTTCGACCTCCGACTCGAACAACGCATACTGATGCGCCCGCCCCTGGGCAATCACGTCGAACGCATCATCAATCCGCCGATGCACCGACTCCGGCGGCGCAAGCTCCGCCGCCGGCCGGCCAAGCAGATACCCCTGCGCGAAATCCACATTCGACTCGACCGCCAGGATCAACTCCTCCGTGGTCTCCACACCCTCCACCACAACCAGCATCCCCGCCTGATGCAACAGCGAAACCAGCTTCGGCAAAATCGGCTGCTCGGAGCCGTGGCTGGTCGCGCGAATCAACTCGCCGTCAAGCTTCACAATATCCGGCCGAATCCGCAACAGGCGGTCAAGGTTCGATTGACCCGCGCCGAAATCGTCGACGGCAATCAGGAAACCATGCTCACGATATAAAGCCGCCGCGCGCGACATGTCGTCGACACTCCCGCCATGCGATTCGAGAATCTCCAGAATCACCCGCTCCGGCTCGAACCCCACCGCTCGCACAATCAGGGCGAGCTGGTCGGCATAGCCGTCGGCAATAAACGTGGCCGGCAAAATATTGAGGAACAGCCACGCGTCGCCGGGCAGCACCTTGCGCGCATTGGCCAGATGCACGGCATGACTCGCGCGATCGAGTTCGCCTTCGTCGCTGGACGGCTTCGGCGCGAACAGAACAACGGGCGGCACCAGCGTGCCGTCATCCTGCTCGCCGCGCAGCAAAGCCTCGAACCCCACCTGCTTCTGATGCGACAAACTGTAGAGCGGCTGGAAGTGCGAGGTCAGATAATAGTCGTCCCAGCGATGCCGCAGCGCGGTCGCCCCGCCCTCCCCGTGTGCGGCATCGGAAAGCATTTGCAGCGCCTCGAACGGTAGTGCGCGTTCGGCGCACACGCGGTTTCTGCCCGAATGCTTGGCGCGCAGCAAAGCTTCATCGGCGCGGTCGAGCAGCACCATGATGCTTTCGCCGCCCCGGTGCTCGGCCACGCCGAAGCTCGCGGTCATAAAACCGTCCGGCCGCTCGATGGCGGCAATCGCGCCGCGCAGGCGCTCGGCCAGCGCCAGGGCGCCGGCCAGTCCGTCACGCAGCAGCACGGCAAACTCCTCGCCGCCGATCCGGCTCACGCTGTCGTCCGCGGAAGTCTCCTCCATCAGCACCTGGGCAACCTGGTACAGTGCATGGTCGCCGACCGCATGGCCGAAGCGGTCGTTCAGCGATTTGAAATTGTCGATGTCGAGAAAAATCGCACTGACCCGTGCATCCCCCGTCATGGTTTCAAGGCGGCGCTCGGCCTGCTTGACGAACGCGCGGCGGTTTTGCAGCCCGGTCAGCGGATCGGTGGCAGCAAGCTGCGCCAGTTGGCTCTCCAGCAGAAAGTGATTGCGCCGGAAGCGATAAAAGCCGAAGTGAAACACAATGGAAGTGGGGGCGCCGATCGCTACGATCCACATCCACACGATAACGTCGACGTCATGCGTGCGCGGCCCGCCAAACAGCAACGCAAATGCCGCCCCATAGAAAAGCGCGCTGCCGATGAAAAAATGCAGCGGTGTAAGCCATAGGGGCGCCGCGCAGATCGGGATCACCACCATGGCCGGCAGAATCCACAGCAACGGATGCTCGACGCCCGAAACATTCAGCGCAAGACCGGCCACCAGCACCAGCGAGTACGCGACGCCGATTGCGCCGAACATCCACGTCGAGCCCGCCCGTGGAATCGCCATCACCAGCAGCGCCAGCACCAGCGCGCAGGCAAGCCGGTAGGGAAGCGGCGTCGCCGGCCCGGCAACCATGTTGCGCGCCGCGACGAGACACAGGAAGGCGATCACGGTAAACGCCATCGTCACGGTCGAAAGCGGACGCTGATGCTCCAGGGACCGTCGATGAAACCGATCGCGCAAACCGGAATCGGACAGTTGCTTCGTTGAAGTGGAAAGCATATTGATAGTTATCAGGCTGGCTCCGGTCACTTGGCCCATGTATAACGGCAACCGTCTGACAAATATTTATGCCCTGTCCGCAAATAGAATTGCGCCCCGCCCCGTAAGGGCTATGCGGCCATCACGCGGTTGCGTCCCGAGGCCTTGGCGGCATACAACGCGCCGTCGGCACGCGCCATCAACTGGGCAAGCGATTCGCCGGGCCGGTGCTGATCCACGCCGACACTGAAGGTATATTCCAGTCCACGCGGCAACTCCCCCGCCCCAGCCGACGCGAGCCGCGCCCGCACACGATCCATTAAACGCACCGCCTCGGCGCTGGTGGTTGCCGGACACAACACGCCAAACTCTTCCCCGCCCAGTCGCCCGAACACATCGCCGCCCCGCAGGTTGGCGCTGACGAACGCGGCGAAATGGCCCAACACCTGGTCGCCGGCAGCGTGGCCATAGCGATCGTTGACCGCTTTAAACGAATCGATGTCGATAATGGCCATCGCCACCGGCGAGCCGGTGCGCTGCGTCGTCCCCAGCAGCGCCTCGCCGATCGCGAGAAAGGCGCGGCGCGACAGCGCGCCAGTCAGATCGTCCACATTGGCAAGCCGCTCGAGCCGCTCGGCGAGACGATCGTGCGCCAGCATCATGACCCCGATCGAAAGACACGGCGGCGCGAGGATACCGATGGCGAGAAACACGACATTGCCAGGCGTCACCTGCAGCAAGCTGGTCTGCAGCAGCACGCCGAAGCTGTACATGACACCACGCGAGAGATGCCCCGCGCATAAGAGCACCGACGCTACCGCGAGGAAGTAATAGCAATAGCGCGGCCGGTTCGACGGACGGTAGCGCAGCATGATGACGGCGAGCATCGCGTAGAGGCCCCCGTGATACACCGACACCACGGTCACGCGGGCGCTGAAATCGGGCGTGACAAAAGTCCAGTAAGTTATGCCGATCAACACGCCGAGCACGCCGACGTAGGCCGCCCATGGCCGCGTGGGTCGCCCCAGAAAGCGGTAGCAGCCCTCCACCAGCAGCAGCAGCGAGATAGCCAGCAGTTCGTTGGCCGCCACGATAGTCAGCCAGCGCGGGCCGTGGCCTTGCAGCGCAAAGGCAAGAAGCGCCGCGATCGCGACCGCATTGGCCGAGATCCAGTAGCCGACGCCGGGTATCGCCGCGCGCCATAGTGAACCGAGCACGGCCATCGCCATGGCGCTCGACAGCACCGTGACAACCAGAATAGTGAGTGGATTGAACATTTATTGTCTTGAATCACAGACGGCATCGTCATGACACGCTGCATTCCTGCCGTCTGCAGGACTTCCCGTTGCATGCGCAATAGCGCCGCGCAAATTCGTAAGCTTACCGGCCCGGATGAAAGTTGAGACCGCAAAAATGACGTAAGTATTACGTGGTTGCGAGAAAGTTAAGCCAATCGTTTGCGTGTATATCTCAGACGAATGTAAAGTGGCTAAAAGTTAATGTCTTAAGTAGACTCCTGCGAAGTGTGGCGGACAGACTGGACAGTTCGGTAAAAATAACATCGGACGCGTGCAACGCGCGGCTTTCCCTAACACTTTCATTTGCATTCAACCGTCGGCGCCCGTTTTCATACACGGCTGAAGCAACGGCCATTTCCCGGAAAATATGGTCCCAATTCTCGATTACCTGCTGGAACGTCAGATCTCGCCGCAATGGCGCGGCATGCTGAGCGCCTTGGCAACAGAGTTCGAAGCGCAGATCGGCCGCGACGAACTGCGCCAACTGATGTACCGAGTCGGCTGCCGGTTTGCCGCGGCGCATCAACTGCCCGCTTGCGGGTCCACGGCGGAACTCGCTCATGCGTTGAATCTGCTCTGGCAGGACATGGATTGGGGCTACGTCGAACTGTCCGACGAAGCCGAGTCTTTGCGCATCGTGCATTACTGTGCGCCGCTGCAGGCGTTCGGCAATCCGGCGCTCGCATGGACCCCGGCATTTCTCGAAGGCGTTTATCAGACCTGGTTGAGCGCATTGGGCGCGCAAGGTCTGTCGGTCGTGCAAACGAGCGAGTTCGGCGCGGACACCGCGATCGAGTTTCGGCTGGGCCGGCATCCGGCTTGAGGGTCCCGCCGGGCAAAGCGTGAGTTCGAGCCATTGGGCATGAGCCGGCGGAGAGTCTCAGGCAGCAGGCAGGAGAGGAACGCGCCAGACCGGTGCGCGTGAAGTGGCGGCGCCAGCATTGCCGGCGCGGCGAGCAGGTGGCTGGTTTGGCTCAAGGCAGGTCATGCAGGTCAAGCAAGTCAGGCAAGTCAAGCAAGTCAAGCAAGTCAGGCAGTTCATTAAAAACACGGCGGCACTATGAGTTCATCGAGCGACATCGAGAAACTGTTCGATCATTTTGGGGGCGACGCCAACGCATACCAGGAAATCGGCCGTGAAAACGAGGCGCGTTCGGCGCGCACGCGTTGGCCATTGCTGGTGACGCTGGATCTGACGCAGCCCACGATCCCGGCGATCCGGCAACGCCGCGAGGCGGATAGCGAGACGTTGGCACAGGAAGCGGCCCGCAAGGCGGCCGAGGAAGCGGCAGCGGCTGCCGATCGTCAGGATGACGTGCCGAAAGACGCCGCCTCGGTCACGCGGGCGAAGGCGCCGCTGTTTACACGATCACATCGGCGGGACATCCCGCCTGTCGTCGTTGCCGCCAAATCTGCCGCGCCGAGCGGCGCATCGCGTTTCGGCGCGCTCGAAACGAACGACGGCACCGCGGTCTCATCCGGCGCGGAAACTGCCCCGGCCGCGCCGACAGCACCGACAGCACCGGTAGCCCCGGCCGTGACGCGGACCGACGCGGCGGCGCCCTTGGCGAGGCAAGCCGCGCCAGCCGTCGCCCCGCCATCGACATCAATACCGCCGGTTGCCGCTGCACCGGCTCGCGCTGCCGTGCCGCCTGCCAGTATTGCGCCGTTGGGCCAGTTCCGCACGCCGGCGCTACCTGTCACACAAACGATGGCGAGCGTGCCACTCAACCCGACGGCGCCCCGCGCCCCCGCACCCGCATGGGCGCGGGCACCCGCACCTTCAGCATGGGCACAGGCGCCCGCGCAGACACCCGCTCAGGCGCACGCTCCGACCTACCCGACCGCGCCGGCGGCGCTCACGCCACCCGCGTCGATCCTCGGCAAACTGTTCGCCACTCAAGCCGCCGCCGCGCCGCGGCAACCCGCCGCCGGCAATCCGGGCGAATCCGCACCGCTGCAATCGGTCTTCGACCGTCTGCGCGGCACCCCCGCTCAAACAGCGCCGGCGCCGGCCGGCACCTCGCGTGCGGCCACGCCCGGCGCCTCCAACTCGTGGCTGGTCAACGGCCCTCGTCGCTCATGAAAGTCATTGCGGTCGTGTCCGCCAAAGGCGGGGTCGGCAAAACCACCCTCGCCGCCAATCTCGCCTCCGTGCTGGCCGCCGGCGGCCGGCGCGTGATCGCGCTCGACCTCGACCCGCAGAACGCGCTGCGCCTGCATTTCGGCGTGCCGCTCGACAGCATCGACGGTTTGTCGCGCGCCACGTTGACCGGCGATCCGTGGCAAACGGTGATGTTCGACGGCGTAGACGGCGTGACGGTGCTGCCCTACGGCGCGCTGATCGAAGACGACCGGCGCCGCTTCGAAGCCTATATCGACCAGGAGCCGGGCTGGCTCGCCCAGTCGCTGCAAGCGCTGCGGCTCGACCCGTCCGACGTCGTCATCGTCGACACGCCGCCAGGTTCGTCCGCGTATGTGCGCAATGCGTTATGCGCGGCCACCTTCGCGCTGAACGTGGTGCTGGCCGACGCGGCTTCCTACGCGGCCATTCCGCTAATGGAACGGCTGATCGACACCTACGCGGCGCCGCGCCCCGAGTTCGGCGGCGTGGGCTACGTGGTCAACCAGATCGACCAGTCGCGCCAGTTGACCAAAGACGTCCTCAAGGTCCTGCGCCAGATGCTCGGCGACAAGCTCTTCCCGGGCGTGATCCATCTGGACGAAGGCGTGAGCGAAGCGCTCGCGTGCGACACCACGCTGATTCACTACGATCCACTCAGCCAGGCGGCCGCGGATTTCCGCTCGTGCGGCAACTGGCTCATGACGGCGGTCGATGCCATTGCCGTCTCACCGGGGAAAGTCGCATGAGCACGCCTTCTTCGCACAGCCTCGAGGGCGCCGAGCCGTCGCGGCTCGAACGCTTCGCCGACGCCCGGTTCTGGAACAGCCGCATCGTGACCGGTCTGGTCACGCTGTTCGCGCTGGTGATGCTGTATTTCGTGTTCACGGTGCCGCTCGCGTTTTATGAGCAACTGACCTTCGCGACCTGCTGCTTCCTCACCGCGCTGTGGTTCCGCCGCATGCCGGGCCGTTACGCGACGATGGTGATGATCATGCTCTCGGTGGTCACCTCGGGCCGCTATATGTACTGGCGGCTCACGTCGACCACTTACTGGGAACATCCGCTCGACGCCGCGTGGGGTCTGTTGCTGGTCTCGGCCGAGGTCTATTCGACCATCGTGCTGCTGCTCGGCTACTTTCAGACCGCGTGGCCGCTCAAGCGCACGCCGATGCCGCTGCCCGCTTCACGCGACCAGTGGCCGAGCGTCGACGTGTTCATCCCGACTTACAACGAGCCGCTCTCGGTGGTGAAACCGACCATCTACGCCGCGCTCGCGCTCGACTATCCGGCCGAGAAAATCTCGATCCACGTGCTCGACGACGGCCGCCGTCCCGAGTTCAAGGCGTTCTGCGAAGAAGTCGGCGTCAACTGGACGATCCGCACGCACAACCGCCATGCAAAGGCCGGCAACATCAATGAAGCGTTGAAGATCACCCAAGGCGAATACCTCGCGATCTTCGACTGCGATCACATTCCGACCCGCTCGTTCCTGCAGATCGGCCTCGGCTGGTTCCTGCGCGACAAGCTGCTGTCGATGCTGCAAACGCCGCACCACTTCTTCTCCGCCGATCCGTTCGAACGCAATCTCGGCACCTTCCGCAAGGTGCCGAACGAAGGCGAACTGTTCTACGGCCTCGTGCAGGACGGCAACGATCTGTGGAACGCCACCTTCTTCTGCGGTTCGTGCGCGCTGCTGCGCCGGAGCATGGTCGAAGAGATCGGCGGCATCGCCGTGGAAACGGTCACCGAAGACGCGCACACCGCGTTGAAGCTGCACCGCCTCGGCTACACCACCGCCTATCTGGCGATTCCGCAGGCAGCAGGCCTCGCCACCGAAAGTCTCTCCGGCCACATCGGTCAGCGGATTCGCTGGGCGCGCGGCATGACGCAGATTTTCCGGATCGACAATCCGCTGACCGGCAAGGGTCTGAAAATCGGCCAGCGGCTCTGTTATCTGAACGCGATGATGCACTTCTTCTACGGCATCCCGCGTCTCGTGTTCCTCACCGCACCGCTGTCGTACCTGTTCTTCGGCGCGCATGTGATCGAAGCCGCCGCCAGCACGATCGCGATCTACGCGCTGCCGCACATGATGCACGCAAGCATCACCAACTCGCGGATGCAGCGCTCGTTCCGCCATTCATTCTGGGCCGAGGTGTACGAATCGGTGCTGGCCTCCTACATCACCGCGCCCACGCTGCTCGCGCTGATCAACCCGAAGCTCGGCAAGTTCAACGTGACGGCCAAGGGCGGCCAGATCGAAAAGAACTACTTCGACTGGTCGATCTCGCGGCCGTATCTGTTCCTGCTGTTGCTGAACCTGATCGGCTTCGTGGTCGGCATCGTCCATATCTATCTGAACTGGCATATCCGCAGCGTGGTCAACACGACCATCCTGAACCTCGGCTGGACCACCTACAACATGCTGATTCTCGGCGCGAGCGTGGCCGCGGCGAGCGAGCGGCGGCAGATTCGCGCGGTGCACCGGGTGGCGATGCAAATGCCCGTGATGCTGAAATTCTCGACCGGCCGCACGCTGGCCTGCGAAACCATCGACTACTCGGAAGGCGGTGTCGGCGTGGCGCTGCCCGGCAAAATCGAGGTGCCGATCCACGAGCGCGTGACCGTGTCGCTGTTTCGCGGCGACGAGGAATACACCTTCCCCGCCACGGTCGGCTTCACCGAGCCGGGCCGGGTGGGCCTGCGCTTCGCGACGCTGACGCGCGAGCAGGAGTACGAGTTCGTCAAGACCACCTTCGCGCGCGCCGACGCGTGGACCGGCTGGGCCGAAGGGCGCCAGCAGGACACGCCGCTGCGCGGTCTGTCGCACGTGCTGTCGGTCGGCGCGCGCGGCATCGTGGGTCTTTTCGAGCATCTTTATGCCGACCTTCGAAGCTCGATGAAAAGCCGTCCGGTGGACGTCAAGAAGCTAAAAACCAAAGACTGATCTATGGGCAACAGGATGGCGAAGTCAAACGTCGAACGCTCGCATCACGAGCGCGGTGGGATGAAAGCGCAGGCGCGTCCGGCGGGACGCCCTCGCTCGCAAGGGTTGATGCGCGGACTTGCCTGTTGGCTCGCGTTGCAGACCGCGTTGGCAGCGCCGCTGGCATCGGCCGCCGAAGCGACTGCGGCGGCGACGAGCGGCGCGAGCGCGGCGCCAGCCGGTCAGGCGGTCGCGCCGCAGTCTCAGCAAGGCCAGGGCGCGCCGGCCGCGCGCGTCGCCACCGGGGTGGGCAGCGTGCCCGCGCCGAGCCCGGCCGTGCCTTACGATCCGGCCGCGATCACGCAAGCACAGTTGGCCACGCCCACGCCGGCGCTCGCCGCTTCGTCGGTAAAAGCGCTGGGTATCAGAACGCCCACCACTGCCGAGCCGGGCACCCTGGTGCCGGGCGGCCGCCGTCAAACGCTCACCTTCGCCGACCTCGGCGCGCGCGATCCGCTGCAACTGCGCGGCACCGACGGCCAGAACGGCGTCGCCTTCTCCGTGCGCGGCGACGAAGTGGTGACCGGCGCGATCCTGCATCTGGTCTACAGCTACTCGCCCGCGCTGCTCGCGAATATTTCCCAGCTGAAAGTGCTAGTGAACGGCGAAGTCGCCGCGACACTGCCGGTGCCACGCGAACAGGCCGGCATGCTGGTGGCGCGCGACGTCTCGATCGATCCGCGCTTCATTACCGAATTCAATCACCTGAACGTGCAGTTGATCGGTCACTACACGACGAGTTGCGAAGACCCCGCGAATTCGTCGCTGTGGGCCACCGTCAGCAACGCGAGTTCGCTCGACCTGACCTATGCGTCGCTCGCCAGCAAGCCGGATCTCGCGGCATTGCCGCAGCCGTTCTTCGACCGCCGCGATGTGCGCCGTCTCGAGCTGCCGTTCGTGTTCCCGCAAAAACCCGGCGCCGGCACGCTCGAAGCGGGCGGCATTGTCGCGTCATGGTTTGGCGCGCTGGCCGGCTATCGCGGCGCGATATTTCCCGCGCAACTGGATAACGCGCCGCTGTCGGGCAACGCCGTCGTTTTCGCCACGGACGACCAACGCCCGGCCGGCGTGACGATCCCGGCAATCTCCGGCCCGACGATCGCCGTGGTGGATCGCGAAGCACCGGCACGCGGCAAGCTGCTGCTCGTGCTCGGGCGCACCGAGGCCGAACTGAAAACCGCGGCCAGAGCGCTCGGCATCGGTCAGAACACGCTCACCGGCCCGAGCGCGACGATCACGAGCCTGAACGAACTCGCCCCGCGCGCGCCGTACGACGCGCCGAACTGGCTGCCCACCAACCGCCCCGTGCGCTTCGGCGAACTCGCCGACCCGCGCGATCTGACCGTGTCCGGCTACGACGCCGACGCCGTGCGCGTGAACCTGCGCGTGCCGCCCGATCTGTTCATGTGGCACACCAAGGGCGCGCCGATCGATCTGCGCTACCGCTACACGGTGCGTCCGCTGCGCGACCGGTCGTCGCTCAACATCAGCGTCAACGACGGCTTCGTGCAGTCGCTGCCGATTCCGGCCGAGTCGGCCTCGGTGTTCGAGCTGAGCCATTATTTCGCGCGCGTCCTGCCGGACAAAACCGCCGAAGCGCGCCGCACGGTCCACATTCCGCCGCTGCTGCTGACGCCGCGCGCGCAAGTGCGCCTGCATTTCTACTACGACATTCCGAACACCGGCGAGTGTCACGGCCGTCTGCTGGAAAACGTGGTGGGCGCCATCGACCCGAACTCGACCATCGATCTGTCGTCGTTCCCGCATTACATGGCGCTGCCCGATCTGGCGGCGTTTGCCAACAGCGGCTTCCCGTTCACCCGCATGGCCGACCTCTCCGAGACCGCGGTGGTCCTGCCGAACGACGCCGATTCGAGCGACTACAGCCTGTACCTGCTGACCATGGGCCGCATGGGCGCATCGACGGGATATCCGGTAAGCGGCGTCACCGTCGGCACGGCCGATGACGTCGACAAGTACGCGAACAAGGATCTGCTGATTTTCGGCGCGCCGGGCAAGCAGCCGCTGCTGCAGCGCTGGGCCAAATCGATGCCGTTTTCAAGCGACGGCGATTCGCGCACCTTCTCGCTGTCAGACGTGGTCTTCAAGCTCGAGGACTGGTGGCATGGCGAGCGCGGTGTCGAACGTTCGCCGGCGCGCGCCGACCTCACGCTCGTGAGTTCGAACGGCGACGCGCTGCTGACCGGTTTCGAATCGCCGCTGCAGAAGAACCGCAGCGCCGTCGCGCTGGTGAGCGCGGCCGGCCAGTCGGACGCCGATCTGTCCGCCGCCCTGCTCGACGCCGACGTGCTGCCGGAAATTCAAGGCGCGATGGCCGTGATCCACGGCCGCACCGTCACCATCACGTCGAACGGCGAAGCGTATTATGTCGGCCATTTGTCGCCGCAGGAGTATCTGCGTTGGGCGCTGTCGTCGCATCCGCTGCTGCTGGTGCTAAGCGGCGTGCTTGCCGCGCTGATCATCGCCGGTCTGTTCTACCGGACCCTGCGCTCGATCGCCGCGCGCCGCCTGAAAGACTGAGAGTACCGATAGGACTGATATGCGGGTTCGAATCAACAAGACCTATATGACGCTCACGTTGGGCGTGGGCCTCGCGCTTGCGGCGGCCACGAGTTTTGCCGGCCTCACCAGGGTGGCCCAGGCCACGCCGACGCCAGGTCAGCCAGGCCAGTGCAATAACGACTGGCCGGCGTACCGCATCTTCATCGAACACTTCGTGCAGGCCGATGGCCGCGTGATCGATTATTCGTCGCCGCAACTGAAAACCACTTCGGAAGGCCAGTCGTACGGCATGTTCTTCGCGCTGGTCGCGAACGACCGCGCGAGCTTCGACCGGTTGCTCGGCTGGACCCGCGCCAACCTCGCGGGCAATCAGTTCGACGCGCAAAACGTGCGGCTGCCGTCGTGGCTCTGGGGCAGGAAACCGGACGGCTCATTCGGCGTGCTCGATCAGAATTCCGCGTCCGACTCCGACCTGTGGATCGCCTACGATCTGCTGCAAGCCGGCCGCCTGTGGCATGACGCAAGTTACACGCAACTCGGTCGGGCGCTCGCCGCGCAAATCGCGCGCGAGGAAACGACCACGCTGCCGGGCCTTGGCCCGATGCTGCTGCCCGGACCGCAAGGCTTCGCGAACGGCGGCGTCACGCGCCTGAACCCGAGCTATCTGCCTTTGCCGGTGCTGCGCGCGCTGGCGAAGGAGATGCCGGGCGGGCCGTGGGCCCGGCTCGCCGACAACGCCTACAAGCTGATCAAGACCACCTCGCCGCTGGGCTTCACGCCCGACTGGGCTGCCTGGCAGAACGGCCAGTTCGTGGTCGATCCGAAAGAAGGCGACACGGGCAGCTATGACGCGATCCGCGTCTACCTGTGGGCCGGTCTCGCGTCGTCCGCCGATCCGCTCGCCAAGCCTTGGCTCGCGGCGGTGGGCGGCATGCGCGCGAAGGTGGCGCAAACCGGCATCCCGCCCGAGAAGGTCTCGTCGACCACCGGCACGGCGAGCGGCGAAGGTCCGTTAAGCTACTGGGGCGCGCTCGCGCCGTACTTCAAGGCGCTCGGTGACGAGCGCGGCCTCGGGCTCGCGCGCACCCATCTCGCCGCCCTCGACACCAACGTGCCGGGTCGCGAGCCTGTCTATTACGATCGTGTGCTCGGTTTGTTCGGCACCGGATTTATCGACGGCCGCTATCGCTTCGACGAAGCCGGCCGTCTCGTGCCCAGTTGGAGAAATGCATGCGATTGAGCGCCCTCGCGTTGTCAATGCGGTTCGCGCTGAGCCTCACGGTGGTGTGCGGTGTGGCGACGGCCTCGCCTGATGCGTTGGCGCAGGCGTCGAAAGACCCGCTGAGCGTGCTGATCGATCAGGGCAAGTACTGGCAATCGCATCATCGCGGCGACCTCGCCGAACAGGCGTGGCAGAAAGTGCTGCGCATCGACCCGAAGCAACCCGATGCGCTCTACGGCATGGGCATGGTGCTCGCCGACCGCAAGGACGGCGCGGGAGCGCAGCAATATCTGGCGCGTCTGAAAGCGGTTGCGCCGAACTATCCGAATCTGGACGAACTGGGCCGGCGGCTCGGCGAATCGAGCTTGCGTGATCAGACCGTCAACGACGCGCGGCGGCTCGCGCAAAGCGGTCAAAGCGCGAGCGCGGTGGAGGAATATCAGCGCGCGTTGAACGGCAAGCCGGCGACGCCCGAACTGCAACTCGAGTATTACCAGGCCCTGTCGGCCACGCCGCAGGGCTGGGACCAGGCGCGCCGCGGCCTCGAACAACTCGCGCGCGACAATCCCGACGACCCGCGCTACGCCCTCGCCTATGCGCAGCATCTGACCTATCGCGACACTACACGCCGCGACGGGATCGCGCGGCTGCAGAAGCTCACCGGCGACAGCACGGTTGGCGCGTCGGCGAAAAAGAGCTGGCGGCAAGCCTTATTGTGGCTCGACGCACGGCCCTCCGACGCCGCGACGTATGAAGCCTATCTGCAAGCCTCACCCGACGACGCCGCGGTCAAGGCCCGCTTCGATTCGATGGTCCAGCAGGACAAGGCGGCTCGCGACCGTGCTCAGGAAAATGCCGCGGTCGATGCTCGTGGCCGCACCATCGCCGACGGGTTCGCCGCGCTCGACCGAGGCGAGCTCGACACGGCGCGCTCGAAGTTTTCGTCAGTACTGGCAAATAGTCCGAACGACACCGATGCGCTGGGCGGCATGGGTATCGCCGCGTTGAAGCAGGAACGTTTTGCCGAAGCCCGCAATTATCTGGAACGCGCGTCGCGCAGCGGCAATCCGGCGCGCTGGAAAACCGCGCTCGATAGTGCAACCTACTGGACCTACACCAGCGACGCGATCGGCGCGCGCAGCAATGGCGAGTTCGCGAAGGCAAAGTCGCTGTTCGAACGCGCGATCGCGCTGAATCCGTCCGACGTCACCGCGCAGGTGCTGCTCGGCGAGATGCTGCTGTCGAATCACGACCCGGCCGGCGCCGAGCAGGCCTACCGGATGGCATTGCGCCGCCAGGCCGACAATCCCGATGCGATTCGCGGCCTCGTCGGCGCGCTCGCTGCACAAGGCCGCGGCGACGAAGCACTGCAATTCGCCAATCAGTTGAACAGCGAACAACAATCGAAGGCCGGCGGCATCAACCGTTTGCGGGGCGAAGCGCAGGCTGCCCAGGCGCGCGCGGCCGAAGCGCGCGGCGATCTCGGCAGCGCGCGCAGCCTGTTCGAAGACGCGTTGCTGAACAATCCCGACGATCCCTGGCTGCGCCTCGACCTCGCGCGCATTTACGTGCGCCAGGGCGCGGTGGCGAATGCCCGCAGCATGATGGACGGACTACTCGCCGCGCATCCCGACATGACCGATGCGCTCTACGCGAGTGCGTTGCTGTCGGCGGAAACCCAGGACTGGGCGGCCGGTCTCGCGCAACTCGAACGGATTCCGGTCGCGCAGCGCACCGACGCGATGACGACCTTGCAGCACCGTTTGTGGGTGCATCAGCAGGCCGACCTCGCGATGCGGATGGCGCGCAACGGCCAGTCGCAACAGGCGCTGGCGACCTTGCAAGCGGCCGAGCCGGTGGCCGGAAACAACCCGGAACTGATCGGCGTGATTGCCGCCGCGTATCAGCAGGC
Source organism: Paraburkholderia fungorum (assembly GCF_902833645.1). GTDB lineage: Bacteria > Pseudomonadota > Gammaproteobacteria > Burkholderiales > Burkholderiaceae > Paraburkholderia > Paraburkholderia fungorum. Next base: position 107,755 of record NZ_CADFGE010000016.1, on the reverse strand, counting down.
CGGCGACCCGAATCGTGCGTTGGGCCTCGTACGCAGCGCAATGAACGCGGCGCCCGGCAACACCGATTTACTGCTGCAATACGCGGGCATTCTGTCCGCCACGCGGCAGGAAGCCGAACTCGGCATGGTGATGCGGCGGCTCGCGTCGATGCAATTGACACCGCAGCAGCGCACCGATTTCGGCAATCTGAATCTGGGCATCGTCATCAAGCAATGCGACGCGGTGCGTCAGCGCGGCGACCTTGCCAGCGCCTATGACGTGATCGCGCCGTGGCTGGCGGCGATGCCCGACAATCCCGATCTGCAAGCCGCTCTCGGGCGCCTCTATTCGAGCGCCGGCGACGACCGCAATGCGCTCGCCAGTTACCGCGTCGCGCTGCAACGCAAACCGGACGACCTGAACCTGCTGCAGGCGGGCATCTCCGCGGCGACTGGGGCGAAACAGTTCAGCTATGCCGAATCGCTCGCGCGGCAAGCGCTCGCGGCGGCCCCTGGCGACCCGGGCGTGCTGGCGACGGTCGGGCGCATGTATCGCGCCGAAGGCAAGCTGTCGCTCGCATCGACTTATCTGCAGCGTTCGCTGGTCGCGGCCAATACGCCGCTGATGGCCAACGCGCCGCGCGCCAATGCACCGGGCAACGTGCCGCGCGGCTGGGAAGTCGCGATGCGCCGGATCGGCGCGACGCCGCTGCCCGGCACCAATCCCTTCGAAGGTAAAACCGCCACGATCTCGCCGACCGACGCCGACAACGCCGCGTTTGCCGGCGGCGGCTCCAACGCCGCGCGTGCCTCGCTTCCGTACTCGCAGTCCTCCTTGCCGTCACAGACCGTGCCGAACTTTCCGCCACCCACGCAGCCCGCGCCCTACGTCGCGCCTTACACGGCACCCGCGCCGCAGCCGTATTCGCCCAATGCCGCGCCGGCCCCGTTGCCTTATAACGCGCCGCTGCCCGGCGTCAACACGGGGGGTTACGGCCAGGGGAGCAACGGGTCGAGCCAGTCAGGCGCGCCGTTGCAACCGTATCCGGGCCAGGGCCAGCCGCAGATGCAACAGGTCCCGCAGCAGCAGTACAACCCAGGGTATCCGCAGCAGGCTGGCTATCCGCAGCAAGGCGGCTACCCCCAACAGGGTGGTTATCCGCAACAAGGCGGTTATCCGCAGCAGGCTCAGTATCCGCAGCAGGCTCAGTATCCGCAGCAGGTGCCGGACGGCTATGCGGCCACGCCATGGCCGATGTCGCCTGCCGCGCGTGAAGCGCAAGCCAACGCCGGTTCGATGCAGCCGCCGCGTTACGCGAATTCGTCCGCGAGCACGAAACGCTCGACCAGCAAGAAACAAAGCGCGTCAAAGAGCAATCGCAACACGCAGGCCTATGCGCAGGCGCCGTATGGGCAGCAAGCTTATCCGCAGCAGCAACAGCCCTATTACGGCCAGCAACCTTATGCGCAGCAGCAGGGTTACGCGCAACAACCCTATCAACCGGTTCCGCCGCAGCAGGCTTACGCCCAGCAACCCTATCAGCCGTATCCGGGTCAGGGTTCGGGTTATTACGCGCAACAGCAGCAACCGTACATTCCGCAGCCGCCTACCGGTTACGCGCAGCCGTATTACCCGCAGCAACCCGGTGCGAACGGCAATGGCGCTGGCTACCCGCAACCGAACGTTGCCAATACGCAGACACTTGGCGTGGCGGAGGAACTGGCTCAGGTCAATCGCGAGCAATCGAGCACGGTGTCGGGCGGGATTGTGTTCCGCAACCGTTCGGGCGAGGATGGACTGTCGACGCTGACCGATATCGAAGCGCCCATTCAGGGGCGCATCAAGGCGGGCAACGGCCACATTGTGGTGACCGCCACGCCGGTTACGCTGGATGCCGGCACTGCTTCGGGCAATCTCTCGACGCTCGCGCGATTCGGCGCGGGGCTGTCCAGCAGCACGTCCGCGATTGCCGCGGTCAACGGCAACAACACCTATGGCAGCCAGACCGCCAACGGTGTGGGTTTGTCGCTCGGCTACGAAGCCCGCAGCTTTAGCGGCGATATCGGCGTGACGCCGCTCGGCTTCCCTGAGAAAACCGTCGTGGGCGGCCTGCAATACAACGGCGGCATTACCGACAAGGTGTCTTATTCGCTGGCTATCGCACGCCGCGCGGTGACGGACAGCCTGCTCTCGTATGCGGGCGCGCGCGATTCCGGCTCCGGCCTCGAGTGGGGCGGCGTCACTTCCAATGGCGGCCTCGGCAGCCTTGCGTGGGACGACGGCACCAGTGGCCTGTACGTGAATGCCGCGTTTCAGTACTACCAGGGTTATAACGTAGCGAGCAATAACGCTGTCAAGGGCGGCGGCGGTGTCTATACACGTGTCTTCAAGGATGCGGATCAGACGCTGACTGTCGGCGTGAACACGACGCTGATGCGTTATAACAAGAACCTGTCGTACTTCACCTATGGTCAGGGTGGGTACTTCAGTCCGCAGCAGTATGTGATTCTGAATCTGCCGGTGGAATGGACAGGGCGCAATGGGCAGTTCACTTATGACGTGAAGGGATCGATCGGCGTGCAGCATTATCGTCAGGACGCGTCGAATTACTTCCCGCTCAATGACGGGTCCAACCGCCAGGCTACTGCGGCGGCGATAGCCAATCTTATTGGCACGGGTGTGGATGGCGGTGCGGTTTATCCTGGGCAGAGCAAGACCGGGTTTTCTTATTCGCTTAGCGCGGTGGGGGAATATCAACTGGCGCCGCAGTTGGCGTTTGGGGCGACTGCGTCGCTCGGCAATGCTTATGAGTATCGGGAGTGGCTTGCAGCGGTTTATGTGCGGTATAGCTTTAGCAGGCAGACGGGGTTGCAGCCGTTTCCGCCTACGCCGCTTAGTTCGCCGTATTTGTCGTTGTCGAATTAGGGGCCTGCTCGGCGGTTTAGGTTTGGTTTTTTTGTTTTTTGTTTTTTTGGTTTTTCTTGCTGTGTTCGTGGTCTGGTATGGGGTTGGTCTTTTGGCCTTTCCTTGTTTTGTTAGTGGTCTATTAGCGTTCCCCCTGTGCGGGGGGGCACCTACTTTTCTTTGCCTGCCGCAAAGAAAAGTAGGCAAAAGAAAGCGGCTCACACCGCCAGCTCATAAGCGGGCCCCCCGCACAGCCACGGTAGTGGTGCATCTGGAATCTGTCGCCTCGCACATTCGGCTTTAGTGACAAGGCAGTCATACCTCCGGCGGCGCTGCGCGCGCCGAAACCCGGTTTCAAAAAACCATCAGTTATGCAAAGCGTCGATCAGTCATCGAAAACATCGGCCAGGTTTCCCTGACAGACCCGTCCGCGACGCACGCAGTGCGGAGTGGGAGCTGATGAGTGCTTTGTCAACAGCGCGGAGTGCGCGAGGGCACAGATTCCAGATGCACCACTACCGCGGCTGCGCGGGGGACCCGCTTATGAGCTGGCGGTTTGAGCCGCTTTCTTTTGCCTACTTTTCTTTGCGGCAGGCAAAGAAAAGTAGGTGCCGCCCCGCACAGGGGCAACGCTAATAGACCACTAACAAAACAAGGAAAGGCCAAAAGACCAACACCAGAACAGACCACTAACAAAGCAAGGAAAGCCCAACCAGCCCCCATCGCCCCGCGAAAAAAATCCCCTTATTTCCCCTCATTAGCATACCGCCGGCAATGCTCCAGATACCCCACAGCATGACTACTCACCAACTCTAAAATACTCTTCCAAAGCCACCCCGGCGCATCGAGCGTCTTCGACCGATTCCTCCGCAACTCCGCAAGCCACCCCGCGCGTTCCCCCGCATCCATCTGCCGCGCATGCGCCTTCCCCACCACCAGCGCAAGAAAGCGCGCAACTCTCATCGCCTCATCCTGCGTCAACTGCTCAATCGTCAACTTCATATCCTGCGGCAGCAACTCCCGTATCACAACAGCTCGATCCGATAACCGCGCCGCCCGCATCCGCTCGCCCAGCGATGGCGACAAATGCCTCGCACCCTCCACCACCCGTTCGGCGTTATCCCGCGGCATGCGCACGCCGGGATACCGCGGCGCTGCCGCCTGCGCGGCTTCCTTGATGTCGATCAGGCAAAGATCGTCGCCATCCATCGCGGCACCGTCTATATCCAGCAGCACCGCATACCGCAACCGCCCCAGCGAACTGCATCCCTTCACCCAGTACGCCGCATCGAGCACCTCGACATCCGCGTCGTCGCCACCGCCACGCAATACCGTCGCAAGCCGCGCCACCGATCCCTTCTCGAATAACGCCTCGATTTCGCGCCGCTCGCTCTTGGCCAGCGGCCAGAAACGCGAGCCCAGCGGAATGGTCGGCTCGATATCTTCAATCCGCTCCTCCGCAAGATGACGCCACGAACGGCGTACCGCCTCCTTCATCACCACCTTCACCACCTCCGGCTTCTCGGCATGGATATCGGCTTCGCCGGCGGCCTCGTCGAAGGCGCGCTCGTAGCCGTCCGCCAACGCCTCCATCATGTGCACCGTGGTCAGGCCAGGCAGGTCCGAACCGCGCGCAGCCGTCGCCAGCGACAGCCCAAGGCGGATCAGGTCGTGCGCCGGATTGCCGATCACCGTCTGGTCGAGGTCGCGAATCAGGATCTCGACGCGCCCCTCTCCATCGGCGACCGGCCCAAGATTGCCGCTGTGGCAATCGCCGCAGATCCAGATCGCCGGCCCCTCGGGCAAAGTGTGGCTCTCCATCCCGTCGAGCCATTCGTAGAATTTGCTCGTGTTGCCGCGCACATAGGCATGCGCCGAACGCGCCATCTTGGCGTTGCGGCGGGCAGTCAATAACGCCTGCCGTACCTCCGGCTTAGGCAACTTATTGTTTCGTGTGATGTTTTTCTTCGGCATTCTGGCGTCCGCGTTTGTTGAAGTTCGAGTCCGGTGTGGCGCTCAACCTGCACCTTGCGCCCATTAGCACAAGCGAACCAGAGCGCGGAGCACGAAACACGCCTGCCCCTTCCCGCCACCCACGCGCATCCGGGACGCGCCCGTCTCGCGCCAATCGAGCAGCAGACGGCCGGTTCAAATCAGTCACATATGCGCTTCTTTTCTGATCCAACGCGCGGACGCCGACCGATGCAGGTAAAACTTGCAAGGCGATTTGCGCCGATTGTTCGGCGAACTCCGCAAAGCCCCTTCTGTTATGCCAACAGGAGACGTTCTAGCCTACAATTATTGCTGCCGCGCAGCCGCTTCGTGGCCGCCTCATCCCCGCGGTACACAGCAGAAGATTCATCCCACCTCCTGCTGAGCATCCACGCGCACCATGCGCGTCGGCAGAGTGGGGACACACTCATTGACGTGAACTCTGTGGAGCGCAGCAATGCCATTCCCGGCACAAGACCACGGCTGCCCCGGCTGGAACGGGGAAATGGCGCGGCGCATTAGCGAATTCGACTGGAGTGCGACCAGCCTCGGCCCCATAAAAGACTGGCCACGCAGTCTCACCGCTGCCGTTCAAATGCTGCTCGCGTCGCCCGTGCCCCTCGTGCTCCTATGGGGGAAACCGGGCTACATGATCTATAACGACGCCTACGCGATTTTCGCGGGCGGACGGCATCCGTATCTGCTCGGTTGTCCAGTCGAACGCGGCTGGCCGGAAGTCGCCGACTTCAACCGTCACGTGATGGTGACCTGTCTGGCCGGCGGCACCCTGTCGTATCGCGACAAGGAACTGGTTCTGCTGCGCGACGGCAAGCCCGAAGACGTCTGGATGGACCTCTACTACAGCCCGGTCCCCGACGACAGCGGCGCCCCCGCGGGCGTTCTCGCGATGGTCGTCGAAACCACCACGCGCGTACTGACCGAACGCTGGCGGCAACGCGCCGAGGCGGAATTGCGCGAAACCAACGAACGCCTGCAACTCGCACTCAACACCGGCGCCGTGCTCGGCACCTGGGTGCTTGACGTGCGCTCCGGCACCGTCACCGGCGACGAACGTTTCGCGCGCACCTTTTCGTTTCCGCTGGACGAGGCCGCGAAAGGAGTCGAGCATCATGCCGCGACACAAGTAATCCATCCCGATGACCAGTCGCTCAACGAGCAGTTGACGAGCGAAGCGATACGCACCGGCGCGCCATTTCGCGCCGAATACAGGATTCGCCGCCCCGATGGCGACTATATGTGGGTTCAGGCGAACGGCCGGTGCGAGTACGACGAACATGGAGAGCCGACGCGCTTTCCCGGCGTGCTGATCGACATTCACGAGCGCAAGATCGCCGAGCAATCGCTCCGTCAGTTGACCGAAACACTCGAACAACGCGTCGCTGACGAAGTCTCGGCACGCGCGCTCGCCGAAGAGCAGTTGCGCCAGGCCCAGAAAATGGAAGCGATCGGCAGCCTGACAGGCGGCGTCGCGCACGACTTCAACAACGTGCTGCAAGTGATCAACGGCAATCTGCAAATGCTCGCCGCCGATGCGGACTGCAATCCGGCCACCTTGCGGCGCTTGTCCGCCGCAACCGACGCGGTAAAACGCGGCGCGAAACTGGCCGCGCACCTGCTCGCCTTCGCGAGGCGCCAGCCGCTCTCGCCTACCGTGCTGAACCCGCGCCGCCTGCTGGCCGGCATGAGCGAGATGCTGCACCGGGCGCTCGGCGAAACGGTCAAGATCGAAACGGTATTGAGCGACGACCTGTGGAATGTGCAGGTCGATCGCAACCAGCTCGAAAATGCCCTGCTCAATCTCGCGATCAATGCCCGCGATGCAATGCGAGCGGACGGCACGCTCACCGTGCGCGCGACCAACCGTGTGCTGGACGCCCAGTTCTGCCGTGGCGAACCGGAACTCTCGCCGGGCGAATACGTGGTGTTCTCAGTGACCGACACGGGCACCGGCATGAAGCCCGAAATCCTCGAGCGCGTGTTTGAACCGTTCTTCACGACCAAGCCCGACGGTCATGGCACCGGCCTGGGCTTGAGCATGGTGTTCGGTTTCGTCAGACAAAGCGGCGGCCATACGATGATCGACAGCGAGCTGGGACGCGGCACCACGGTCTCGCTGTTTTTCCCGCGCTGCTGCGAGCCCGAAACTGTCGAAACCGCCGATCAGACTGCGGCGCCGGTGGGCGGCGGCGAAACGATTCTGGTGGTCGAGGACGATGCGGATGTCCGTCTGACCGCCGTCGAAATGCTCGCGCAGCTTGGCTATAAGGTGTTGACTGCATCCAGTGGCGATGCGGCGCTGGAGTTCATCGACAGCGATGTGCCGATCGATCTGCTGTTTACCGACGTCGTGATGCCCGGCCAGGTAAAAAGCGTGGAACTGGCGCAGCGCGCGGCGGCTCGCTCGCCCACGGTGCCAACGCTCTTCACGTCCGGCTATACACGCGACGAAATCGTCCATCACGGCAAGCTCGACGCCGGCATCACGCTGCTCTCCAAACCCTACCGGCGCGACGATCTCGCGCGCAAGGTGCGCGCCGTGCTGAACGCCGGAGTCGTCAGCGTGGGCGATGGACGCATCGCCCCTTGCGTGCCGCGCACGGTCTACGATCCGGCCGGCTCATCCGGCGTATCCGAACCGCGCGAAAGTCCGCATGCGGTTGCCGCTTTGACCGGGAGTTCGCTCGCAGGCGCCACCGCGAGCTCGCCAGTGGATTCCCTGTCGGGTTCGGCGGTCCCCCAACCCGGTACGCCGGCTCGTCTGCTGCTGGTCGAAGACGACGCCGATTCGCGCGACGCGCTCAACGATCTGCTCGGTGCGCTGGGTTTCGACTGCACCGCGGTCGCGAGCGCCGAAGAAGCGCTGCCACTGGTGCCCACGCAGCACTTCGATGTGCTGCTCACGGACCTGACGTTGCCCGGCATGTCCGGCGACAACCTGGCGCGCGCGGTGCTCGGTCAGCAGCCGGACATCCGCGTGTTGCTGGTGTCGGGTTATGGCGAGAATGCCGAGATCGGCGACGCCATCCCGGGCGCACGGCTGCTCGGCAAGCCGCTCGATATCTCGCAGTTGCGGCACCAACTCGCCGAGTGGCTCGATCACACGGAGGCGGCCTCCTAGCGGAGTCCTTCGCGCAATCACACGGACCGCCGATGGACATCCGATGCGGCACGGCTGGCTGGACCGACAAGACGCTGATCGCCTGCAAGCGCTTTTATCCGCGCGGCAGCAGCAGCGCGGAAGCAAGGCTGCGTTTTTACGCGTCGCAGTTTCCGCTCGTCGAAGTCGATTCGGCTTACTACGCGTTGCCATCGGCGCCCAATTCCCAGTTGTGGAGCGAGCGCACGCCCGCCGGCTTCACGTTCAATTTCAAATCGTTCCGGCTCTTTACCGGCCATCAGACTTCACCCGACGTCCTGCCCAAAGACATCGCGATGGCGTTGCCGGCGGGCATCACCGGGCCGCGCAAGAAGAACGTCTATTACGGTGATCTCCCCGCCGAGATTCTCGACGAACTATGGCGGCGCTATCGGGAAGCGCTCGAACCGCTGCGCGCGAGCGGTCGTCTCGGCGCGGTGCTATTCCAGTTCGCGCCGTGGATCACCCGCTCGCCGGACGGTCTCGCACTTGTCGAAACGTGCCGGCTGCGCATGGCGGACTATCTGATGGCCGTCGAGTTTCGCAATCAGACCTGGTTCGACGACCAGCACGCGCAATGGACACTCGATTTTCTGCGCGAGCGCGGCCTCGTCCACGTGATCGTCGACGCCCCGCCGGACGTGACGAACCGCGTGCACACCGTATGGGAAGCAACGCATCCCGAACTCGCCATGGTGCGTCTGCACGGCCGCAATACGCAGGCGTGGGGCGCGACGGGCGCGGCAAGCGCCGCCGATCGTTTCGACTACGACTATAACGACGACGAACTGAACGAACTGGCCGCGTCGATCCGCGCAATCGCGACGCGGGCGGGCCGTACTCATGTGATCTTCAATAACTGCTTCGAGGATCAGGGGCAGAGAAACGCGAGGACATTAATGCGTATCCTGGGGGTCGGTGCGAACCCGTCGTGAGCGGTTTCGGCGCGCAGTTGGCCTGGCCGGCAACCGGCCAATCAAGGGCATTCGACAAAAGCTCCTCGATTGCTGACAAGCCGGCCGGAGGTGGAGGCGGCCAGTCGTCAATTCCATCTGAAGCCATGTTGGGCCAGTTGCCGGGCTTCGACATGCCGCCCAGAATCGACGACAATATTCCCCGGAAACAATGGCGAGCCGTGCTCCTTTGTCGGAGACACACCGCTAAACCTGAAAGGCACCATGAGACGACTCTTCGCCGCCGCGCTCGCGGCTGCCACTTTCGCGACTTGCGTTCATGCGCAAAGCAACGCGTCCGGCCCGCTCGGCACGCCCTCGGGCAAACTGCAATTCGTGCGCGCCGATCACGATTTTGCGGCAATGCTCGACCAGCAAATTTTCGATCGGTTTGGCGCGAACACGCTCACGCATTTCGATGACATGGCCGGGAACAATGACACTGTACAGCGCATGCTCGTGCAGACCGATTCCGGCCCGGTGCTGTACGACTTGCGCGACCGTCCTCCACTTGTGCAGCGCTGTGGCACGCGCATGACGGTCAAGCGCGTGTTCTGGCAAGGCGATGAGGTCGTGATGCAAGGTTCGCAAGGCTGGTTTCGATTCAAACGCGGTGCGCTGACGAAGCTGCAGTCGTCCACGACAACCTATCACTGACCTATTGGGATTGGGGCACGACAGTCAAACGTATGAGGGATTGCCGTAGCGGACTTCGATAGATTTTGAACGTCCGCTACGATGAAGACGGTCACCGCCCGCGCCCCAGATCCGCAAACCCAGCGGATCGTGGAGCACGGGTGGCGGCGCCCATCGAGCCATCGCGGAAACGTCCCTACGGCAATCGCCTTCCGCTCCGGCCCGCCAGCGCTATGACCCGCATGGGACAGACTAGTGGGTCGAGAACACCGAGATTCCGCCGTTGGGGAAGCTGGCCGCACCGGGCTGGAACGGCACATACACTCGCCCAAGCGTGCTGTCGATAGCGACAGAATGCGCGCCGGTGCCCACCGGAATCTTGAAGAGCAATTGCCGTGACGTACCATCGATTACGGCCATCTGCGGGCTAAACCCCGATGCCGCGGCGATACCGCTCGTGACGTAATGACGGGCCGGGAGGAAATAGCGATTGGAAGCCGGATCGTAACTGACCTGGTCCACCCCGCCAAATGGCAGGCTCGCTTGAATTGCGCCACTCGTACGGTCGAGAATCAGCGTGATCAGCGGGTCGCCCGCGGGCGGATCGCATCCAACAAGCACGTCATTATTTGGGCCAAGCACGATTCCCGCGGGTCCACATTTCCCTAACGGAAACGACTTGCTGACGGATGGACTTCCCGCTGCCGCAGAACTGGCGGTGATGACATCGAGTTCGCCATCGGGATTGGCAGCAGTCCCGTCATTGTTGATCAGAAAACTCTTCGAGGCGTGATCATATGTACACGCTTCGAGCCCCGACGAGCCATTGAAAGAAAGCTTCGCCACCGCTGTTTGCGTCAGCGTGGAAATCAACGTGACGAACGGTGGTGAGTCTCCGGGACTTGCGAACATCACAAGATGATCGTCAGGATCGTAGCACCCTTCATCGACACGCGATCCGGAATGACTGATGACGATAGTGTTGACCGTCTTCTGCGCAGCGGTATCGATCACCTTGACTGAGTCGACGTCGCCAACATAGATCGTGTTCGTGCCGGTGACACCTACGATTCCATCGGGACCGGACTCGTCTGTCGTGGCGCCGGCACCGGTGAACGGCCCCGGAATCTGTGCGATCAACGCGTTTGATCCGGTGTCCACGACATCGACTGCTTTGTTATTTCGGTCGGAAAGAAAGTACTTGCCGGCCTCGACGTAGCCAATGTCGAAACTGAAGGGTGGGCTCGAAGCATTGGGTACGGCGATGTTCGTCAACAGCTTTGGCGGCGTCGGCGTGCTGACGTCATTTCCACCTCCGCAGCCGGTCAAGGTGGCCGCCGCGAGCAACATCAAGGTCATCATGCGCTTTTCCATCGATTCGTCTCCTTTCAGTTTATTGGCCTGACCGTCGGTCCGGGGATGGGCGTGAGTACTGAAATCCAACCCGCTCCCGAACGACGACGATCGACGAACAATTTCTTAAGGAATCTTAAGAAATGCTCATCTGAAGATGAAAGCCACGTTTCTCATGAATGCAGCCGCGCAACGCATGAGTTGTGGCTATAGACTGGCTGTCTGGCTCACACAATGGCGGCGCGACGGAAAATCGGAAAGTAAAACTTATTTATCGTCTGCATTATGTGAACGCTATACCCGTAATGAATCTGAAGCCTCCATGGACCGCCACCTCTTTCCATGAAGATTCGGAATCCAAAGATTCACTAGGCGTAATCAGTGAAATACCTCTGGGGACGCTCATGGAACGAACCACGTCTCGAGTACCCATGACCGGGCGGCGAGATAGTCGACCATCGCGCGCGGATGTTCACTTGACCCACGCCCTGGCCTGTATGGATACCTCGGTGTCCGGGCCGGCGAGATTATCTTCGCGCATATCGATCCGCTGCCCCACCCATTGGTGCGCAACCTGTTTTGCCTTGACTTCAAGACATCATGACGTCATGATGTCATACATGAACGCCGACCGAAACAGCCAACTCCCCCTCTACGCGCAGGTCGAAGCAGTGCTTGCCGCGCGGATCGCAGACGGCACCTATCCGCCGGGCACACAATTACCCAATGAGGCGAGCCTGCTGGCCAGTTTCAACATCAGCCGCACCACGCTGCAGAAAACGGTGCAGAACCTGATTACGCGCGGTCTGATCGAAATCCGCCGTGGCAAAGGCACCTTCGTCACCCAGCCGCGCCTCACGCAGCCGCTTACCGAACTGAGCGGCTTTGTCGAGGATATGCGTGCGCACGGCCGCCATCCGAGCGCCCGTCTGCTGGCGCGGCAGGTCGAAACCGCCAGCGAGGCCGTGGCCGGCAAACTGGCGCTCAAACCGGGTACGCCCGTCGTCCACATTCAGCGCGTGCGCATCGCCGACGGCACGCCGCTTTCGTTCGACGAAACCTGGCTGCCAAAAGACATCGGCGAAAAGATCATCGAAAACGATCTCGAAGCAGAGCCGATCTTCACGCTGCTCGAAGAGAAGTACGGCGTTGCCCTGATCGAAGCGGAATACCGGCTGGAGGCAATCGCCGCGGACGCCGCCGTTGCGCAGGCCCTCGAAGTCGCGACGGGCAGCCCGATTTTCCTGATCGAGCGAACCTCGTACAGCGACGAAAACCGCCCGGTCGATTATGAAAAGCTGTATTACCGGGGCGATCAGATCCAGTTCGTTACCCGCCTCGCCCGGCGCAAGCCGAACCTGCCATGACCGGCGCACAGGCAGCGATGGATCTGGGCTACACGCTGTGGCTCTTCGCGGTGTCGCTCGGGGCCAGCGCGCTGGGTGGCTTGCTCGGCATGGCGAGCGGCATTTTTATCGTGCCCATCCTGACCATGTTCGGCCACCTCGACATTCACATCGCCATTGGCGCCAGCATCGTTTCGGTAATCGCCTGCTCGTGCGGAGGCGCCGCACCTTTCCTGCGCGGCCGCTTGACCAATGTCCGGCTCGCCGTGGTTCTGGAAACCGCCACCACGCTCGGCGCGTTGTCCGGCGTCCTGTTGAGCGGGCTCATTCCGGTGCCCGTGCTGTTTTTCATTTTCGCCGTCATTCTGCTGCTCTCCGCCCAGCAAATGCTGGCACGGCGTGCCGATCCGGTTATCAGTCATGGCACTGCCGTGCCGGGCGCGCAGTCGTGGGGCGCTGCGTTACGCCTGGATTCGAGCTATCCGGACCGCGCGCTCGGACGCGACGTCGACTATCGCGTGCAACGCGTGCCATTGGGCTTGTCCCTCATGTACGGCGCGGGGTTGATTTCGGCGTTGCTCGGCATCGGTAGCGGCGTTCTCAAGATTCCGGCGATGGATACGGCGCTGCGTCTGCCGATCAAGGTCTCGTCCGCCACCTCCAACTTCATGATCGGCGTGACGGCGACAGCCAGCGCCGGCGCTTACTTCCTGCGCGGCGACATCGTGGCGGCAATCGCCGGCCCGGTGGCCTTGGGCTCCGTCGTCGGCGCCGTGCTCGGCGCGCGGGTTCTCACGCGCCTGTCGGGCGACAGGCTGCGTGTGCTCTTTGTCGTGGTGCTGGCGGTGCTGGCCGTGCAGATGCTGCTCGAAGCATTCGGCGTCCACCTCTTCGGCGCGTCCGCATGAGCGGCGCCGCGTCGACCGGGAGACGGCTCGAACACTGGCTGGCGCGACTCCTGCACTACGGCACATGGGTGGCAACGGGCATCGTTGCCATCGGCCTTGCAATTAGCCTTCTTCGCACCGGCGACGGCAAGCTTGGCAAGCTTGCAAGCGCACTATCCGGCATGCGAACGCTGCCCGAAATGCTCTCGATATCAGCCGGCATGCATGTTATGACCGCTGGCATCGCGCTTTTTATCCTGTTGCCGATAATGCGGCTTATATTGATGTTAGGGATGTTCCTGCATCAACGCGACTACCGGTTCAGCGCGATTGCCGCCCTGGTGCTGCTGATCGTCGCCGCGGGATTACTGGCCGGCGCGGTTTGATGTGTGCGGCGCGAACGACCCTGGGTATGATGCGAACGCGTGCCGCCCGGCGTGCGATCCGTTGCCGGGCGACGGCACTACGCCGGGCATCGGGTCCCGCATTACGTTTCCTTACCGCGCGTTGTCATCACGTTTCGATTTGAATTTGCAGCCGCGCCTTACACGGCACTTTTCCAGCCACGAGAACCATCATGCCCGCCCAACACGACGAAGTCCCGGCTACCAGCACCGAACCGGGCAACGCAAAGCGCAAGGATCTGTCCGTTACGTCGCGCAACCTTCTGATGGTTGCGATCGGCGTGGTGGTCTTCGCGATCGTGGCAACGGTCGTGCTTTACGGTCCAATCACTTACGGCGACGAGATTCCCAACTTCGGCATCATTCTGATGCTGACCGTGCCGGTTATCGCGGGCGTGGCTTTCCGGGTCGGGCTGGACGCGTGGCTGGACAGGAAATGAGCGGGCCCGATCAGGATGCGCGCGGCAACACGACCCACACTTCCAGGCCACCGCCCTCGCGCGCATGAAACTGCAGGCTGCCGCCGTGCAGCCGTGCAATCCGCTCGACAATCGCAAGCCCCAGCCCGGTACCGCCGCTGTGCGCGCGCGCATTGCGGCCGCGCTGAAACGGCGCTTTCAGTTGTTCCAGTTCCTCCGCCGAAAGCCCTTTGCCGCGATCGCCAACCGCCACATACACGGCGTGGCCTGTGGCCCAGCTTCGTACGGCAAGCCCGCTGCCGCCGTAGACGATCGCGTTCTGCATGAGGTTCATCAGGAGCCGCATCATGCTGATCGGCCGGTACGCGATCGCCGGCAAAACCGCCAGCGAAAGCTCAAATTCATGGCCCAGCCCCGCGAAATCGCCCGCGAGCCGCTCGATCAGTGCATTGAGATCGCCGGGTTCGGCCGCTTCGCGCTCGCCGCTGCCGGCGTAATCCATGAACTGCTGCAAGATTGTTTCGATCTGGTCCAGATAGGACTCCGCTGCGACGACAAAGCTGCTGTCGCTGCCGTCCGGCATCGCCATCGCCATCGAGAGCCGCAGTTTGGTGAGCGGCGTGCGGATGTCGTGTGAGATGCCTGCCAGCATCAGCGCGCGCGTTGCCTCGGCTTGCTGCAGCGTATGCGTCATCTGATTGAATGCGCTGCTTACCGCGGCGATCTCGGTGGGACCGTCGGTCGGCAACGGCTCAGGGGTTTCGCCCGCGCTCACGCGGCGCGCCGCCCGCGTCAACTGCCGCAGCGGCTGGTTCAGATGGCGCTGGATCACGTAGCCGGTCAGCGCCGCCAGCGCACCCAGACCGAGCGACAACAGGATCGCGGCGTCGAGGCCGGCGCCTTGCGCATCCTCCGGAATCGGCAGCGCGATCCAGTACGGCGAATGCGGCGCGTCGGCCGGCGCATGCATGCGAATCCACAACCGCTGGCCGCCTTCGGACTGCCAGAGCACCGGCATATCGGCAGGCAGATGCGCGCGCAAGCTGTCGAGAAACACGCTGCGCTGATACGTGCGATAGGCCAGCAACAAACTGGGCGGCGGCTTGACCGACGCCTCGGCGGGCAGTTGCTCACGCGCGTCGAGGCGGCCGGTCAATCCGGCGCGCGCGTTCGGCGGTGTGGCTTGAAGCAGGCCGTCGAGCGTTCTCACGTAGGTGGCGAACACGGCGGCCGCACGCACGACACGCGGCCGCTGCACATAGTGCAGCAGCACACCGAGCGAACACACCTGGCTCAGCATCACCAGGACGATCAGCAAAACGATATTGCGCGCCAGCAGCGTTCTCGGCAGCGCGCGCTGCAGCCACGCGCGGCTCATGAGTCGACGTCCGCGACCAGCATGTAGCCGATGCCCCACACGGTCTTGATGAAGCGCGGCTTCGACGGGTCGTCCTCGACGATCTGCCTGAGCCGCAGCACCTGCACGTCAATGCTGCGATCGAGCGCATCGTGCTCGCGCCCGCGGGCGCGCGCCAGCAGATTGTCCCGGCTCACAGGCCGGTTCGGCGAAGAAGCCAGCGCGACCAGCAGCAGCATCTGCGCCGAATGAATCTCCAGCAACTCGCCCGCGCGCGACAACTCCTGCTTGCCTACGTCGAGACTGAAATCGCCGAAGCGCACACTCTGCGAGGTCACGGTGACGTCGCCCGAAGCCATCTTCTGGCGGCGCAGCAGCGCATTGATCCGCGCCACCAGTTCACGCGGCAGGAACGGTTTGGCGAGGTAGTCGTCAGCGCCGGTTTCGAGGCCCACCACCCGGTCGAGCGGATCGCCCTTGGCGGTCAGCATCAGGATCGGCAGCGTTTGCCCCTGCTCGCGCAGACGGGCGCAGATCTCGAGGCCGTCTTCTTCGCCGATCATCAGATCGAGCACCAGCAGATCGAACGGCTCGCGCTGCAGATAGCGGTCGAGCCGTTTGCTGTCCTCCGCGACCCGCACGTCGAAACCATGGCCACGCAGGAAACGCTGCAACATGTTGCGCAGTTCGACTTCGTCGTCGAGCACGATAATTTTGGCGGGGCGATCCATATGACAGCTCCTCGGTTCAAGCGTCGGGCGGTGCATGGCGCGCCGCGTGCCGTTCTGCCTCGCGCGGCGACAACACGTAGAACGACGGGATAAACAGCCATCCCACGATCCCGCCGATGCCCACGCCGCTCAGTGCGCTGCCCCGCGTTCCTGCATGAATGCCATGATCTGCGGCAGCGTGATGTAACCCGCTTTCTGCGTGTCGATTTCATCGAAATGCTTCGCGACCATCGGCATGCCTGTGGCGGCCTGTTCTTTCGTGAGCTTGCCGTCGTGCGTGGTGTTGGCATTCGCAAAGCGCGTTTGCAGTTGCTGCACCATGCGTTCCATGCGCTGGGGATTGCCACCTTGCGGTGCGGTTGTTTGAGCAAACGTGACGGTGGATGCGCAGCACAGCAACACAACGGCGATTAACTTCTTCATGACTGATTCCTCGATTAAACCATCGTGCGTCGCCTGCAAACCGCCGCGATCCGTTCGATGACAGAGCGGATTTTTAGGCAAGCGCGACCGGAAGGCAATTTCAGAATCATGTCGCCGTATTTCATGGTTCGGGTTACATCGGCATGACAGGCACAGCGCGCTGCCGTCGTGGCACGTTGTGGCACGTCGCGCGCTTCAACCACATGCACGCCTGTCTTCACGACTCCTTTCGCGCGACATGAAATGAAATAAGTTCGCGCTGCCGTTTCGAACGTAGTTTGCGTATCTTTCGTCTGCCGGCGCTACCGGCACCTTATTCACCTTAAGTACCTTAAGCAACCAAAGCGCTCCAGCGGTTCGGATGACATATCAAGCAATCCGAATCAGCCGCCTTTCTTTACCGGCACATGCGCCACGCCGTTCAACACGTCTCAGGAGTATCAAGTGAGTATTCGTCTAGTCTGCGCCTCTACCTTCACCGCCATCGGCCTCGCCTGTTCGTCGACAGCGTTCGCCCGGGTAATCGTCACCGTACCCGCCACCGTGATCTACGCGCCGCCGCCACGCGCCGTCTATTACTACGGCTATGCGCCGGTCAAACCGGTCTATGTGGTTGCGCCCCCACCCGCTCCGATTCCGGTGGCGGTCGCGGCCGGCACGCCGGTGTTGCTGCCCGCGCCGACCCGCTACGCAATCGTGCCCGCGTCCGTCGTTACTTACGCTCAGCCTGTCATGGCGGTGCCGCGTTAGATGGTGCCGAATCGGGGACGCAAAACGCGCGCTCCGCGGGTTCGTGTCCGATGTACCGGTTACGGCAATAGCCGTTGAACCAGCATAAGCCATGCTGCCCACAAAGATTCCTGGTGAATTCCCGTTCCCCTGAAGAATGGCCGGCGTGCCGCGCGAAAACACCTTGTCCAGTGTTAAATCGCCACGGCTTACAGACAAAGATGCGAAATGAGCCCGGCTTTTAAGCGTCCGATTAACCATTTCCATGCATTGCGTGATTTAAAACGGACAGAAGACCTGCTCCGTCCAGAAGCCTCCGAGACTGGACGAAGTCGATCCATCAGGTCAATGCAGGACGTTTGAAAGCTCGACATCGCATCAGAACAGAGGGATGCGGTACGAGATTTGCTCAAACGGATTACCAACGCCGAGCGTGTTTAGCATCCGTTAGCCGGATCGGTCTGATCTTTCCAATTTATGGAATTCCGCCCACAACGCTTCGTTGCCCATTCCTCTTCTTCAGGAACGCTTGATGAGCTTCCAACACATAGATAAGGAAATCGCCCATCTCGAACGCGTATTTAGGCTGATCTCCGCTAACGATCGTATCCCGTTGTCCTATTGGCGTCAGCGATTGCTCATGCTTCCAAGAACATCATTGATGCCCGCCCAGCGCGCGCGCCTCGCGCGGCTCGAAGCTGTGCTGCAATCGCTCGAACAGTCCGTGCCGACGCTGGTGGCCAAGCCGCCCTTGCGTCCGACGGGAACCTAGATCAGGATCCGCGCGGCAAGCGCCAGCGCGAGCGCCGGCAGCATCACTACGACCCCGACTTTCAGGAACTTCATGAAACTCACGTCCTCGCCCTCGCGACGAATGGCGTTGAGCCAGAGGATCGTGGCGAGCGAGCCGGTGATCGACAGGTTCGGCCCCAGATCAACGCCAATCAAAAGCGCGTCGATCACCCGCTCCGGACTATGCGCCTGCATCACGGTCGAACTGGCGATCAGGCCGGCCGGCAAATTGTTGATCAGATTGCTGCCGATCGCGATGACGCTGCCCGCCCAAGCGGCCGTCGAGAATTCATTGTGCCGCGCCGCGTCTTGCAGCAGATTGACGAACGTCCTGATGACGCCCGTGTGATCGAGCATTTCGACCAGCACGAACAGGCCCGCGACCAGCGGCAACACGCTCCACGATATCTCCCGGATCATCGGCAGCGGCGATTTGCGCTCCTGGACCAGCACGACCAGCGCGGTCAGCGCGCCGAGTATCGCGGTGGGCAAGCCGAGCGGAACATCGAACGCGGAAACCGTCAGCAACACGACGGCAGTCACCGCGATCCCGCCAAGCGCGACGCGCCCGCTCGACGACAACGCCACGGGCTCCAGATCGGCCTCGCAAGTACCGGCGAGCGCCTCACGCTGGGTCCAGCGCAACAGCAGATAGGTCGCGACGATCGACAGCAGCGAAGGCAGCGTGAAGCGCAGCAGCCAGGCGCCGAGCGCGGGCGTGTGATTGCCGTACAGCACGATGTTGGCCGGGTTCGAGATCGGCAGCACGAAACTCGCGGCATTCGCGATGAACGCGCACACGAAGAGCAGGGGCAACGGATGCGTCTTCGCTTTTTTGGCGGCGGCAAATACCGCCGGCGTGAGGACGACCGCAGTCGCGTCGTTGGATAGAAACGCGGTAATGACCACGCCGACCAGATAGACCAGCAAAAAGAGCTTTCGCGGCGAACCTTTGGCATGGTTGACCGCGAATACCGCCACCCAGTCGAACAGACCTTCGCGACGCCCGACTTCCGAGAGCAGCATCATGCCGAACAGGAAGAGGTAGACGTCCGTGCCTTTGCCGACCGCCTCGACGGCCAGGTCGACGGGCAGCAGGCCGAGCGACACCAGCAGTAACGCACCGGCGACGGCCCACACCGCCTCGGGCCATTTGAACGGACGGGTAATGACGCCGGCCGTGGCGGCGATGGCAATACCCCAGGATAGGAAGACGGAATTCAATGGACAAGTCCTGGATTCTGATTCTGGATGATCTGGATGGCGCGCGAGCGCGGCCGTGGAGCGCAGCATAACCTATGACCGCTAGAAAGCCGGAATCGGGGTGCAAGTGACGTGCCACGCCCCGCAGGCGGTCACGTGCGTTTATTCCATCCTCATTAGCGCCACGGCTAGAACAATCTGTTCTCTTCTGCCCGTCTATTCAGTTTTCATCGGCGTCCCTACCATCCGCATTCACACGCGACATAGCGCACGCGGTAAGCATCACGCGCCTCACGAATAGCGAGCATGAATTCATGAACCCCCGTCCTTCAGACGTCGAGCGTTACAGCGGCCCTGCCATCGCCCTGCATTGGCTGATTGCATTGCTGATCATCTGCGGGTTCTATATCGGCTGGATCATGACCGATATCCCCGGCTTTACGCCCACCAAGCTGAAGTACTTCTCATGGCACAAATGGATCGGCGTGACCGTCTTCGTGCTGGCCGTGGCCCGCGTGCTGTGGCGCGCCACGCACCGCGCGCCTGCACTCGATCGCGCGACACCCACGTGGCAGAAGGCGGCGGCCCATCTCGTGCATGGCGTGCTCTACGTGCTGATGCTGGCCATTCCGCTATCCGGCTACCTCTATAGCTCGGCCGCGGGCATTCAGGTGGTGTACCTCGGCATCGTACCGCTGCCCACCTTGATCGGCCCCGACCAGGCGCTCAAGGCAAGCCTGCGCACCGTCCACGTACTGCTCAACTACACGCTGCTGGCGCTCGTTGTCATGCATGTACTGGCGGCGCTCAAGCATCAGTTTGTCGACCGCGACGGATTACTCGCGCGGATGATTCCGTTCCTCAAGTAACACAGGCATCAGCCGGGCCACAGCCGGGTCGCGGTCTGGTCACAGCCGATTGGCCACAGCCAGTTGGCAATCTAATTCCCCGTAGTGCGCAATCAGCGCGCATGAGTTCGATAGGATGCGTACCACGATGAAATCAACTCTCTACCACTCCATTCTGGCCGGCGCCGCCGCCCTCTCGTTCTTCGGCGCAAGCCTCGCGCACGCCGATGTCGACACGAGCAAAAGCAGCGTGATCGCCACGACGAAGCAGATGAACGTGCCGGTGGACGGCAAATTCAAAAAGTTCTCGGCGCAGCTGAATTTCGATCCGGCGAAGCCGACCGCCGGCAGCGCCAGCGTCTCGATCGACACCGGCAGTTACGACCTCGGTGCGGACGACTACAACAAACAGGCCCAAGGCAAGGAATGGTTCGACAGCGCGACCTGGCCGGCCGCGACTTTCGTTTCGAGCGCGATCGCGCCGGCCGGCGGCAATCAGTACAGGATCACCGGCAAGCTCACCATCAAAGGCAAATCGCAGACCGTGGTGGTGCCGGTTACGATCGCCAGCCAGGGCAACACTCAAACCTTCGACGGCACCTTGCCGATCAAGCGCTCGCAGTTCGATGTCGGCACGGGCGAATGGAAAGACACGTCGGTTGTCGCCGACGAAGTCGTCATCAAATTTCACATCGTCGCTTCGAAGAAGTAACGCAACACACCGAAGCGTCGCAGCACTTTCTGAAACCTGGAGAATCACTTGAAAAAACAACTTTTGCTCGCCGCAGGCGCGCTGGCCACCGCTTTGTCGTTCAACGCCATGGCCGCCGATACATATCAGCTCGATCCCACGCATACCTACCCGAGCTTCGAAACCGATCACTTCGGCGGACTGTCGATCTGGCGCGGCAAGTTCAAGAAAAGCAGCGGCACCGTGGTGCTGGACCGCGCGGCAAAGACCGGCACGGTAGACGTGACGATCGACATGAGCTCGGTGGATATCGGTAACGACAAGCTCGACGCTGAACTGGTCACGGACAAGTTCTTCGACGCGGCCAAGTATCCGAGCGCGACCTACAAGGGCACGCAAATCCGCTTCGACGGCGACAAGCCGGTGGAAGTGATCGGCACCCTGACCATGCACGGCGTCACCAAACCGCTCAACCTGAAGATCGAATCGTTCAAGTGCTTCATCAACCCGATGCTCAAGCGCGAAGTGTGCGGCACTGAATCGACCGCGACGTTCAATCGCGACGATTTCGGCATCGACTTCGGCAAGACCTACGGCTTCAAGATGCAAACCACATTGCATATTCAGGCTGAAGGCATCAAGCAGTAATCATTGCTCCCCGCCCGCTCGCGTCACGCGCGAGCGGCAAACAGTCGTACCGCTTCCCACCTCCCCATTCGACCTTGCCGTCATGCCGTGATGCCGACGGTCGATTCGTCCAGACCATCCCCCCAATTCGTCGAAGTCTTCATATTCGAGGCTTAATCGAGGCTCAAACAGGCTCGCCGCGCTGACACGCTCTTGTTATAATTCTCCCATCAACTCGAACAAAACATAACGCCTCTCCCTACTGCGCGACAGGACATCCATGCTGAAACCCGACCGCCTCCGCGCCCTCGCCGATGCGCTGGCCAAGCAGAGCGTCATGCGCCTGCGCGACGCCGCCACCCTGCTGAACGTATCGGAGATGACTGTCCGGCGCGACATCGCAGGCAGTCCGGAACGATTCACGTATCTCGGCGGCTACATTGTCAGCGCGACCGACGTACCCAATACCGCCGGCTATTCACTCGAAGCCGAGCAGGATCACTTCGCGCAGGCCAAGGCGGAAGCATCCGCGATTGCGGCGAAACTCGTTGTCGACCACGAAACGATCTTCATCGATTGCGGCACCACGCTCACCACGCTGGCGCGTCTGATTCCGCTTGAGCGTCACGTCACCGTGGTCTGCTATTCGCTGAACGTGGCGGAGATTCTGCGGCGCAAGCCGAATGTGCGGATGATCCTGCTGGGCGGCGTCTACGTGCCGTCTTCAGATTCGTTTGCGGGCGAAGAGAGTCTGGAGATGCTGCGCCGTATGGGCATCAACAAGGCATTTATTTCCGCGGGCGGCGTGGACAGCGCGCGCGGCGTCACATGCTGGAATTTTCACGAAGTCGCGCTCAAGCAGGCAGCCATGGCAAGTGCCGTCGAACGGCATCTGGTGGTGGATCAGAGCAAGTTCGGCGTCGTCAAGGCGGTGCGCTTCTCGCAAGTCGACGACTTCGATTCCATCATCACCGAAAAAGGCCAGGAGCTTCGCAAGCGCAAATGAATACACTTGCAGCCCGGCACCACGCCGGGCGGCCGGTTTTCAGCTCTTGCGCTGCAAGGCGAACAACGTCCCCGCGATCAGAATAAACGCACCGATAATCACCTTCTGCCAGGTACTCGGCACCCCAACCAGAATCAGCACACTGTTGATCAGCGTGACCAGCACCACACCGAGCAAGGTGCCGGCCACCGTGCCCGTGCCGCCCGTAATGCGCGCACCGCCCAGAATCACCGCGGCGATCACATCGAGTTCCGAGCCCACCAGATCGAACGGATTCGCAAGCCGGTTGTTCGATACATGCAGAATGCCCGCAATCCCGGCGAGCATGCCGGTATAACCGAACACGAACAGATGGATCGCGCGCAGGTTGTAGCCGAGCCGCTCGGCGATCGCGAGGCTGCCGCCCATCGCATAGACGCCGCGCCCCATCATGGTCCGGTTCAACAGCCACCACGTAACGGCGGCGGCCACCGCCAGCGCCAGCACCGAGACAGGCAGCACGGCGCGCAGACCTTCGCTGGTGTGATAGAAAAACAGCGGAATCCGGCCGAAATGATCCATGCTGTGCGGAATGTTCATGAAAAACGTCGTGCCGATGAACGTCAGCAGCAGGCCGCGATACAGATACTGCGTGCCGATCGTGACGATCAGCGAAGGCGCTTTCAGGCGATGCACCAGCAGGCCGTTGATGAGACCGAGCAGCACGCCGCCCAGCGCACCGGTGATCAGGATCAATGCGAACGGCGCATCCGGCCACCATGCAAACACCGCCTTCGTGATGCCGTACATCGTCAGCGCGGCGATTGCCGTAAACGAGACGTCGATACCGCCAGACGCAAGCACGACTAGCGTGCCCAGCGCGAAAAGCGACATCGTGGTAGCTGAATGCAGCAGATCGAATAAAGTCGCGAGCTGAAAGAAGCGTGGATTGATCGTGCCGACAATCACACACGTCGCCGCAATCAAGGCGACAGTGAACCATTCGGGGTTACGAGAGAGCTTCGCCATCAAGGTGGGTGGCTTGACCTCGGGGGCGACTTCAACAACGCTCGGGGTGGTCATGGTCTGGTTCATGCGCGAAGGGATCCGCGAGTTCATGGGTGTCGGCGTCCTTTATGCGGCGTGCTTTATGCGGCTTCCGAAAGCAGCGCGCGATACAGGTCGGCTTCGCTCAGCATGTCGGCCTGATATTCGCTTGCCACGCGCCCCTTCTTCATCATCAGGATGCGGTCGCAGTTCTGCAGCAACTCGGGCAGGTCGTCGCTGATCAGAATGATGCCGATGCCGCGTTGCGACAGGCGTTGCATGATGCGGTAGATAATGTCTTTCGAGCCGACGTCGACGCCAACCGTCGGCCCATGCAGAATCAGCACGCGTGGATCGATGGCGAGCCAGCGGCCAATCAGCACGCGCTGCTGATTGCCGCCCGAGAGCGACTGCACGGGTTTGTCGACACCGGGTGTCGCGATCTGCAAATCCTTCACCGTCTGTTCGGCAAGCGCTCGCGCGCGCGTGCGGTCGATCTGGCCGAAGCGGTCCCTCAGGCTCGAGATCATTGCGGTAATCACGTTGTCGCGGATCGGCTTGTCGAGAAACAGCCCTTCGTTCAGGCGGTCTTCCGGCACGTAGCCAATGCGATGATGTTTCGCGTGCGAGGGAGTACGCAAGGAAATCGCCTTGCCGTCGAGCATCACCTGTCCCGATTGCGCCGGCGCAACACCTGCCAGTGCACGAGCAAGTTCGTTGCGCCCCGAATCGAGCAGACCGGTGATGCCGAGAATCTCGCCGCCATGCAGCGCGAACGACACGTTGCTGAATTGGCCCGCGCGCGTGAAGCCGCGCACGTCGAGCACGACCTCCCGGCTGAACGCGCCTTCACGATAGCGCTCGTTCGACAGATGGCGCCCTGTCATCAGCTCGCTGATCTGCGCTTTGGTGAATTGCGCGATCGGCCCCTGCGCCATTTTCTGGCCGTCGCGCAGCACGATGACTTCGCCGCCGATCGCGTAGCATTCGTCGAGCTTGTGGCTAACGAACAGCACCGTCACGCCCTGCGCGCGCAGATTCGCGAGCACGGCGATCAGATTGTCGACCTCCTTCTGCGTGAGCGAGGTGGTGGGCTCGTCCATGATGACGAACTTTGCCTCGCTCGCAATCGCGCGCGCAATGGCAACGAGCTGGCGCGTGGCAAGCGGCAATTGCTCGATCAGGGTCGCCTGAAATTGCGCATCGCCAGGCAGGCCCACCGATTCCAGCGCTCGCGCTGCCGTGCGCGCGAGCGCCCGGCGGTCGAAGGTCCGCGCGAGCCGGCCTGCGTGCGTGGCCAGCTCGGCGGTAAGTGCAACGTTTTCCGCCACGTTCATGTTGGGCAGCAGCGAGAGATCCTGATAGACGGTCTCGATGCCCGCCGCGAGCGATTCCAGCGCGGAAAGCCGCGCATGCCGAACGCCTTCGATCACGAGCTCACCTTCGTCGGGCGGCTGCGCGCCGGAGATGATCTTGATCAGGGTGCTCTTGCCGCAGCCGTTTTCGCCGAGCAGGTGATAAATCTGACCGCGCTCGAACGACAGGCTCACCCCGCGCAAGGCATGCACGCCGGTGAAACGCTTGTGCACGCCGACAACCTCAAGAAACGGTTGCGGCGTACCGGAACGCGATGACGGCGGTGACGTTGCGTCTTCACTCATATCAGAACGGATACTGCTTGTAGTTCGATTTGTCGACGTTCACCCAGCCCTGGCCGCGCACAATGATCCCCTTGCCCGGCCCCTTGGCCACGGTAACTTTCGTATAGCCCGGAATGCCGAGATCGGCGCCGTTCTCGACCGTCTTGCCGTCGATCAGCATCTGCGCAATCTTGTTCATCGCGATGCCCGCCAGCTTCGGATCCCAGAATGCGATGCCGTTGATCGCGCCGCTCTCAAGGAACTTGCCTGCTTCAGTCGGCAGGCCCGTGCCGTACACACAGATCTTGCCCTGCATGCCGGCTTCTTCGACCGCGCGGCCGATACCGATCACGTCGAGCGAGGAGGAGCCCTGGAAGCCCTTCAGGTCCGGATGCTTGCGCAGCACTTCCTTCGCGACTTCATAGGCGCGTTCGCCGTCGTTGTTGGTTTCGAGTTTCGGTTCGACCAGATCCATCTTCGGATACTTTGCCTTGGCGTTGCCGATCCCGCCGTCGGCCCATTGCACCTGCGAGCGGCTGCCGAGCGAGCCGACCAGCACGGCCCACTTGCCTTCGTTGTGCATGCATGAAGCGAGTCGTTCGTTCAGGCCGGCACCGTAGGCCGTGTTGTCGAATGCCTCGATATCGACCATCGTGTTCTTTTCGTTGTCGGCCTCATGGGTCACCACCTTGATGCCGCGATCCATCGCCTTCTTCAAGGCCGGTTCGAGTGTCGGCGGATCGTAGGGCACCACCGCAATCGCCGTGACTTTCTTCGCGATCAGGTCTTCGATGATCTTCAGTTGCTGTGCGGCATCCGCCCGTCCAGGGCCGGTCTGATACGCGGTCACACCCGGGTTGTCCTTCGCGAATTGCTTGACGCCCTCGTCCATCCGGTTGAACCAGTTAATACCGGTCACCTTGACGACCGTGACGATCGTCTCGTTGGTTGCCGCGTGCGCAGCGGCAATCACGCCCACCGTAAGGGCGCCTGCTGCGAGCGCGGTACCCAGTCGAGTCAATTTCATGCGATGTCTCCTTTATGGTTCGATGTCGCCCCACTTCACCGTCACGGACAGCCAGGGCTCGTTGTCCGCCGCGTACTGAAACCTTGCCTGCGCCTCGCGTCCGTGCTGCACGCTAATGTTTCGGCGCCGTGCCGCCGGAACCTGCGGTACTACCTCCACCTCCGCCGCCACCGCCGCCGAAACCGAAGATCGCGCGCACCCGCTCGCCGCCCGCGAACGCGAGCGACAGCAGCAACAGAAAACCCCATGCGCAATCGCCGAAAAACTGCGACACGCCCAGCAGATTGAACAGACTGGAGAGGAACTGCAGTACGGTGGCGGCAAAGAACACGCAGATGATGCGGCCGTGGCCGCCGGACGGATTCACACCGCCCATCACCGCGATCAGAATGGCGATCAGCAGATAGGAGTTGCCGTAGTCCCATTTCGCGCTCGACGTATGAGTCGCGCTGATCAGACCGGCGAGCGAGGCCAGCACGCCGCACATCGCATAGGTCGTGATCAGCATCCGCGCACGCGGAATGCCGGCGTAGAACGCGGCCTTCGGATTGGTGCCCATCAGATAGAGGCGCAAACCGAACGGGCTGCGCTTGAGCAGCCATCCCAGCACGATCACGGCGGCGATAAAGATGCAGAACGCGATCGGCACCTGAAACACGGTGCCGTTACCGATATTCGACAAGGGGTCGACATAGTCGACATGCACCGATGCGCCGTTGCTGAGTACGACCGCAAAACCCGTGAACACCAGTTGCGTGCCGAGCGTGCAGAGAATCGGCGTGAGCCGCAGACGCGCGATGACCACGCCGTTCAGCAGTCCGCCAAGCAGCCCCGTCACCACGACGATCACGCAGAAGAGCGACGTATAGAGCACCGGTGAGTCGTCGCCGCTGACGAAGCGCGGCACAACGAGCGCGGCGACCATCCCGGACAGGTTCGCGAGCCCCACACCCGACAGGTCGATTCCGCCGTTGCCCGACACCATCGACAACATGATGCCGAGCGCGAGCAGCCCGAGTTCGGGTAACTGCCCGCCCATCGACTGCAGGTTGTCGATATCGACGAATTGCCCGCGCGAAAGCCAGGTTGCGGCCAGCACGACGAGTACGTTGACGATCAGCAGAAAATTCAGTTGCCGGTCGCCGAACATTTTTCCAGCGTTGCCAGTGATAAACGAGGACTTCATGGTGAACACGATCTCCTTGAGTCTTCGCAATGATCAGGACAGCGGCGAGCTTGCCGGAGACAGTTCGGCCGGCTGATTCAGCACGCGATTCACCTCGTCGAGCGTCGGCATGGAAGGCGCCGTACCCGCGCGCGTGACGGAAATGCCCGCGAGTGCACAGCCGAAGCGCAGTGCGGCTACCGCGTCGTCGCCGCGTGCGAGTGCGGCCGCGAAGCCGTCGCCCGCACCGGCGGTCTCCACCACGCGGCCGCAGCGATAGGCCGGTACGAGCACCGACTGGGTCGGCGAGTGCAGCAGCGCGCCGCTTTCCCCCAGCGTCACGATGACCGCGCCTACGCCTTTGGCGAGCAGCACGTCGGCGGCACGACGCGCGTCGTCGGCATTCGCGATCGGCACGCCGGTGAGCGCGGCGGCCTCGGTTTCGTTGGGGGTGATGTAATCGCACAACGGGAAGATGTCGTCGTCGAGCGGCAACGCGGGCGCCGGATTGAACACGGTGATAACGCCGTGTCGGCGCGCTACTTCGAGGCCGCGGCGCGCCGCCGCGAGCGGCTGCTCGAGTTGCGTGACGAATACGCGCGCAGCGGCAATGTCGGCTTCGATTGCGTCGACGTCGGCTGCATTCATCGTACCGGCCGCACCGGAAGCGACGATGATCGCGTTCGTGCCGGTGGTGTCGTCGACGAAGATATGCGCCGCCCCCGTGGAGACGCCCTCGATCACCGACGCGCGTGCCGTAATGCCTTCCGTGGCCCACGTTTTACGCGCAATCTCGCCGAATGCATCGTTGCCGATGCGAGTGCAGAACACCACCTCGGCGCCGGCGCGCGCCGCCGCCACCGCCTGATTCGAGCCCTTGCCGCCCGGGCCCATTGCGAATGCCGAGCCGGCAATCGTCTCGCCGATCAGGGGCATGCGCGCGGCACGAAACGTCAGGTCCGTGACGTAGATGCCCAGAATGACGACACGCCCGTTTCGTTGTACCGGCGCGTTCATTGGCATTCCCCTCGAGGCAAAACCTGCAACAACAACCGCAAATCCAGTTTCTTCAGCACGTTGTCTCCTCCATTTTCTGGTTGGCGTGCATTGGGTTTCGACACCCTGTGGGTCTCGCGGTCAGTCTCCGTACGGGATCCAGATATTCTTCACCTGCACGGCCTGACGCAGAAACGGGCGGCCTTCGCTCGAACGGTCGAACCAGTCGAACTGGCGGCCATAATCGACGAATGTCCGCTTCAGATTACCAACCGACTCGCGCTCGACGAGCGTCGAATCCGCCGCATAACCGAAACACCAGAGCGCATCGACGTCGTCGTGTGCGGCAAGCGCGGGCAACAGCGCACCGCGCTCACCCGTG
Source organism: Paraburkholderia fungorum (assembly GCF_902833645.1). Classification (GTDB taxonomy): domain Bacteria; phylum Pseudomonadota; class Gammaproteobacteria; order Burkholderiales; family Burkholderiaceae; genus Paraburkholderia; species Paraburkholderia fungorum. The sequence continues at coordinate 79,081 of NZ_CADFGE010000016.1, read as the reverse complement.
ACGATGTTCAGCACACCGCCCGGCACATCTGAAGTCTCGGCTACCTGATAAAAATCGGTCACGGTGAGCGGGCACGCCGCACTCGGCAAGACCACCACACGATTACCCATGGCCAGCGCGGGGGCCACCAGCGAAACGAAGCCGAGCAACGGCGCTTCGTCCGGACAGGCGATACCGATCACGCCAAGCGGCTCGTGCATGGCCAGCGCGACACCGCGCAGTGGCGGCGTATGCACGGCGCCGTCGAACTTGTCGGCCCACGCCGCGTAAGTAAAGAGGCGTGCTACCGCCGCCTCGACTTCCGCATGCGCCGCCGCTTCCGTGGCGCCGTTTCTCGTCACCAGTTGCCGCGCGAACTCGTCCGCACGAACGGCCAGATTCTCCGCGAGATAGAACAGCACCTGGGCACGGTTATGCGTGCTCGCCTGCGACCATTTCTGCGCCGCGCGCGCCGCTTCGACCGCGTTGCGAATATCCTTACGATTGCCCTCACCCACTTCACCGACGAGGGTGCCATCCGGCGCATGAACCGGCAACGAATAGCCGCTATCCGGACGCACCTGCTTGCCACCGATGAAAAGCTTCGCAGTACGGTCGATCAGCGTGACGTTCGACAACGACCCGGGCTCGCCTGGGGCGGCTGCCTGTCCAGCGCGTTCGGTGCGCGCGTCCCGACGGGCGGCCAGCTTGAGCCAGGCGCGCGGCTTCAGATATTCGTAGATACCCTCGCGACCGCCTTCCCGGCCATAGCCCGACTCGCGATACCCCCCGAAACCAACGGCCGCATCGAACAGATTGGTCGCGTTGATCCACACCACCCCGCAGAGAAGGCGCGGCGCGATATCGAGCGCGCGGCCGATGGTTTCGCTCCACACGCTCGCAGCGAGTCCGTAGCGCGAGTTATTGGCAAGCGCAATTGCTTCGTCCGGTGTGCGAAAACTCATGGCGACCAGCACCGGTCCGAAGATTTCTTCCTGCGCCAGAATGGAAGCCGGCGCCACGCCGGTAACGAGTGTAGGCGGATAAAAACAGCCGCCGGCAGGCATCGCCGTATCGGGCGACTGCCACACCGCACAGCCTTCACGCCGGCCGGTTTCCACCAGCGACTGAATACGTTCGAGCTGCACCGGATCGACGATCGCGCCGATGTCGATACTCTTGTCGAGTGAGTTGCCCACGCGCAGCGTTTCCATGCGGCGCTTCAGCTTCGCGATGAAACGCGCTTCGATGCCCTCCTGCACCAGCAGGCGCGAGCCCGCGCAGCAAACCTGCCCCTGGTTGAACCAGATCGCGTCGACAACTCCTTCGACGGCGCCGTCGAGATCCGCGTCGTCGAATACGATGAACGGCGACTTGCCGCCGAGTTCGAGCGTCAGCGATTTGCCCGAGCCGGCCGTGGCCGCGCGTATCAGACGCCCGACTTCGGTCGACCCCGTGAACGCGATCTTGTCCACTTGCGGATGATCGACGAGCGCGGCGCCGGTGCGGCCGTCGCCCGTCACGATGTTCAGCACGCCGGCCGGCAAACCGGCCCGGTGCGCGAGTTCGGCAAACAGCAGCGCCGTGAGCGGTGTGTATTCGGCCGGCTTCAACACGACGCAGTTGCCCATCGCGATCGCCGGTGCGATCTTCCACGCGAGCATCAGCAGCGGAAAATTCCACGGCACGATCTGGCCGATCACACCGAGCGGCGCGTAATCGGCGAATTCGCTCTCCTGCAATTGCGCCCACCCCGCGTGATGCAGGAAGTGCCGCGCGACGAGCGGTACGTCGATATCGCGTGTTTCACGGATCGGCTTGCCGTTGTCGAGTGCTTCGAGCACGGCAAAGAGGCGGCTATGCCGCTGCACCATGCGTGCCAGCGCATACAGATGGCGTGCCCGGCCGGCGCCGCCCAACGCGAGCCAGCCCGGCTGCGCGGCACGCGCGGCGGCCACGGCCGCGTCGACATCGGCCGCGTCGCCTTGCGCGATATCCGCGAGCCGCTCGCCCGTGGCAGGCGCGTGCGAGACGAAACGCTCGCCGGCAGCGGGCGCATGCCACGCACCGCCGATGAAATGCCCGAAGCCCGCTTCATGCTGCGCGAGCCACGCGCGCGCAGGGCGATCGTCCTCGGGTGCGGGACCGTACTCCATCGATGAAAAATACTCGGCTACGCTCATGAGATCGGTCTTCTGTTCAGGCTACGGGGTGGCGGTTGAAAGCGGAGTAACGGCCGCTCACGTGATGTTCGAGCTGGCGTTCGATATCGGCCAGCAGGCTCGATGCGCCGATCCGGAACAGTTCCGGTTCGAGCCACGGACGGCCCAGTTCTTCCTTCATGAGGATCTGATAGGACAGCACGGACTTCGCGCTCGACACGCCGCCCGCCGGCTTGAAGCCGATCGGCACACCCGTGCGCTGCTGGTATTCGCGGATCATGCGCACCATCACCAGTGAGACGTCCAGCGTGGCGTTGACCCCTTCCTTGCCGGTCGACGTCTTGATGAAGTCGGCGCCGGCCATCATGCAGACCATCGAGGCGCGCGCCACGTTGGAGAGCGTGCGGATGTCGCCGGTGGCCAGAATCGCCTTCAGGTGTGCCGGACCGCAGGCCGCGCGGAACTCGCGCACCTCGTCGTAGAGCGCCTGCCAGTTGCCGGTCAGCACATATTCACGCGTGACGACAATGTCGATTTCCTGCGCCCCGTCCGCCACCGACGCCTCGATCTCTTTCAGCTTCAGCGGATGCGGAATCAGTCCGGCCGGAAATCCTGTCGATACGGCGGCGACCGGAATGCCGCTGCCCTGCAGCGCATCCACCGCCGCCGCGACGAAGCGGTGATAAACACACACCGCGCCCGTGGTGATGCCGTGCGGCGCGATGCCGAGCGCTTCGAGCAGATCGGCCCGCACGGGCTGGCGCGCCTTCGCGCAAAGGCGGCGCACGCGCCCTTCGGTGTCGTCGCCGTTAAGCGTGGTGAGGTCGATACAGGTGACAGCCTTCAGCAGCCACGCTGCCTGGGCGTCTTTCTTGACGCTGCGGCGGGTTCCGAGCGTGGCCGTGCGCCGCTCGACGGCGGACTGATTGACCCGCAAGCCGTCCAGCCAGGACGCGTCGAACGGCAGGCCCGGATTACGCACCGGATGAACCAGCGGGCCGCCGCGCAGCGTGACGACCGAAGAAGAAAGCACAGGGGCTTCAGGCATAAGGCATCCGGAAATTTGACGCGGCGCACAACGGCCGCCGACAAGTTTGTTCGCAGTTATGCTACAACGATTGATAGAATTCTCACAAGCTTTCCGATTCAATCGTCACACAATCCGATGTCAAGCGCTGCGGTACGGGACAAATGTTATTGACGCACCATATTCATGATGCGAAGATCACAAAACGGTTTCGGCCATCAGCGCCATACAAAGAGAAAGATTCCGCCGTATCGACGAAGGAGACGTGTCAGATGAGTGAGCCGGTTGCGGTCGCGGCCGCGTCATCGCCTCAGGTTCCATTGATCCGTGTTGCGGGCGTCACCAAACGATTCGGTGGCGTGCAGGCGCTGCGCGGCGTCAGCCTCGACGTATTGCCCGGCGAAGTCCATGCGTTGCTCGGCGAAAACGGCGCCGGCAAATCCACTCTGATCAAGATTCTCAGCGGCGTGCATGCCTATGACGACGGCGTCATCGAGATTGCCGGCCAGAAAGTGGCGTTCGACTCGCCGGCGCGCTCGCGTGAAGCCGGCGTTGCCGTGGTCTATCAGGATCTGAGCCTGGTCGAATCGCTGTCGGTCGGCGCAAATCTGATGCTGGGGCGCGAGCCCCGCACCCGTCTCGGTTTCGTGAAGAACCGGCAACTGATGGCCACCGTCCGCGAATTCCTCCACTCGCATGGCATCCCGCTCGACCCGCGCACGCCGGTTGGCGCATTGCCGTTCGCTTACCGGCAAATGACCGAAATCTGCAAGGCGCTGATGGGCGACGTGCGCGTGCTGATTCTCGACGAACCGACCTCGGCGCTGACCGGCGGCGAGGAACAGATTCTGTTCGACGCGATTCGCGCGGTCACAGAGCGCGGCGTCGGTGTGATCTATGTGACGCATCGTCTGAACGAGGTGTTCAGGATTTCGCAGCGTGTCACCGTGTTTCGCGACGGAGCCAACGCAGGGGTGTTCCAGACCGCGCACACCGATATGAAGCAACTGGTCGCAGCCATCGTCGGACCCGGTCATGCGGCCTTGCAGGCGCGGGAGCGGACGGCTGCCGGCATGGCGGGTGACGAACCGTTTCCCGGACAGCAGACCCTCGCGACCTTCCATGCCGCTGCCGCGCCCGTACTCAAGTTGTCGAACGTCAGCAACGACAGGCTTCGCCACGTCGACCTGCTGATTCGCCGCGGCGAGATCCACGGGCTTGCGGGATTGATCGGCAGCGGACGCACGGAGATCCTGCAAACCATTTTTGGCATTCGCACGATCGAGGCAGGCGCGATCGTGATCGAAGGTCAATCCCGCGCGCGTATGACGCCGGCCGAAGCCATCCGGCTCGGGGTCGCGCTGGTGCCGGAAGACCGTCATCTCGAGGGGCTCGTTCTCGACCATTCGATCGAGCGCAATCTGACCTTGCCGCGCTTGCCGCAATTCTCGCGTTGGGGGTGGCTGCGCAGCCAGGCGGCCGTCAATCAGGCGAAGCACTCGATGAAGGAACTGGCCGTCAAGGCGCCGGGCTCGTCGACCCCGGTCAAGTTTCTCTCAGGCGGCAACCAGCAGAAAGTGGTCTTTGCGAAGTGGAATCACCCGCGTCCCAAGGTTCTTCTGCTCGACGAACCGACAGTCGGCGTGGACGTCGGCGCGCGCGAGGAGATCTACGACGTGATCCAGGACGCCGCGCACGCGGGCACCGGCGTGCTCGTCGTGTCCTCAGACCTCGACGAGCTGCTGCGCCTGTGCGCGCGGATTTCGATCGTCGTGGACGGATCGATCGTCAGGACCATTGAGCGTGCCGATCTCGCCAACGCCGAGGCGCTTCATCACCTGATCCAGTTGTCCCGTTCCTCCATCGAGTCCCTCGACGGGACTTCTTCCAGGGCGCATTCAAAATGAACGATTCTGTCTCGCCGATGACGGCCGAACGGCAGGCATCGCCACCGCGCAAGAGCCGCATGCGGCGCATCGCGCAACTCCTGCTGCAAGGCGAGCGGCCCTATGCACTGTACGGCGCGTTCGCCATCCTGCTGGTGGTGTTCAGTTTCGCGTCGCCCTGGTTTCTCTCCATCGATAACTTCCTGAATATCGGCCGGCAAACCGCGCTCGTGTCGATCATCGCTGTCGGCATGACCTTTGTGATCATCGCGCGGCAAATCGATCTCTCAGTGGGCTCGACCCTGGCGCTGTCGGGCATGTCCGCGGCGCTTGCCATGGCGCATGTCGGCGACAACTGGATCGTCGGCGCGATTGCCGGCATCGGCACCGGTGCGCTTGTCGGCGCGATCAACGGGGTCGTGAGCACGCGGCTGAACATCCCCTCCTTTCTCGTGACGCTCGGCACCTTGAGCGCCGCACGCGGACTCGCCCTGATGGTGACGACCACGCGGCCGGAGATCATCACCAACGACTCGTTCATCGCGATCTTCGGCGAGGGCGACATTGCCGGTGTGCCGGTACCGATCGTCTGGACCGTGCTGACCGTGATCGCCGGCATCCTGCTGCTGCATTACAGCGTGTTCGGCCGGCAGATCTATGCCGCCGGCGGCAATCCGACGGCGGCGCTCTACTCCGGCATCAACACGCGACGCGTGACCACCCTCGCCTTCATTCTCACCGGCATGCTGGCCGGACTCGCCGCACTCGTGCTCTCGGCGCGCTCGCATGCGGCACGGCCCGACGTCGTGCAAGGCATGGAGCTCGACGTGATCGCTTCGGTGACGCTCGGCGGCTGCAGTCTGTTCGGGGGCCGCGGCTTCGTGCTCGGCACGCTGCTCGGCAGTCTCATCATCGGCACGCTCAACAACGGGCTGGTGCTGCTCGGTGTCAGTTCATCGCTGCAGCTGGTGATCAAGGGGGCCATCATCGTCGCGGCGGTGGCCTTCACCAGAAAGTGACGAGGGCAAGTCGATCGCGTATGAGTTCGCGTGCCCGCGCTGTTCGTGAATGGCAGGAGACGTAACACCAACATGAAGACCAACGGAGAAGAAACATGAAACATCGTCGTGGCTCTGGATACGTTCTACCCACTCTCATGGCGGCCGCCCTCATGGCGCTGGCAACGCCGGGCGCCTACGCGCAATGCGTGACGAGTCTGCCGGTCGGATCGATCGGTCCGAAGACGATTGTCGGGCAAGGGCCGAACGGCGAAAAAGCGGCCTCGGTGGATGCCGTCAAGCTGAGCGACGCCGACATCGCCAAAATCAAGGCCGGCAAATTCAAGGTCGGTATTTCGATGCAGACCATGAATCTCGACTGGTCGCAACTGCAGGTGCAAGGCATCACGGATACGCTCAAGAAGTACGGTGTGGAAGTGATCGGCACGGCGTCGGCGGAATACCAGGTCGACAAGCAGATCGCGGACATCGAGAACACCATTCAGCGCCATCCCGACGGCATCATCTCGATTCCGGTCGACGGTACGGCGACGGCCGCCACCTACAAGAAAGTGTCCGAAGCCGGTATCAAGCTCGTGTTCATGGACAACGTGCCGACCGGCCTGAAGCATCCCGAGCAATACGCGTCGATGATTTCCGCCGACAGCGAAGGCAACGGCCAGATCGCGGCGAAGGTGCTCGCCTCGTGCGTGCCGCAAGGCGGCACCATCGGGCTCGTGAATTTCGGCGTGGACTACTTCAGCACGACGGAGCGCACCAAGGCTGTCAACGACTGGTTCAAGAAAAATCGTCCCGACATCAAGATCAAGCAGGTCGCGTTTACGGATCCGTCCAAGGTGGGGCAGATCGCGGGCGATTTCCTGACCGGCAATCCGGACGTCAAGGGTCTGTTCGCCGTCTGGGATCAACCGGCGCTCGACACGCTGACGTCGATGCGGGCACAAGGGGTGAATATTCCCGTCACGACAGTCGACCTCGGTCTGCAATCCGCAATCGAGATCGCCAAGGGCGGACCGCTGAAGGCAACCGGCTCGCAACGTCCGTACGATCAGGGCGTGGCCGAGGCCATGGCGATGATGAAGGCGCTGATCGGCCAGACGCCGCCGGCCTGGATCGGCGTGCAGTCTTTGCCGGTGGTTCAGTCGAATGTGCTCGAATCGTACAAGACGGTGTTCAAGAAGGACCCGCCGCCGCAGCTTGCGGACGCATGCAAGAAAGCCAAGCCGGCTTGCGGTTGACGCTGGCCGCGTGACACCTTGCCCGGGCGGAGCAAGGTAATATTATGGTTTGGCGCCCGGCGTACAGCCCGTCACGGCTGATATGTCGGGCGCCCAACGCAGCAGCCATACCATCGGGCAACGGGCCACGCATCGACTGTTATGCTCGCGTCCCGTGCCGTCATTCCATCCGCCATCCATGAGTTCTGCAAGCCGCCGTATTGCGCATCTGGACATGGACGCGTTCTACGCGTCAGTCGAACTCCTGCGCTATCCCGAACTGCGCGGCAAGGCGGTGGTGATCGGCGGCGGGCGCAACGGCGCGCCGCAAACGCTTGAAGACGGCAGCCGCCGCTTCGCAAAGCTGCGCGATTACGCGGGCCGCGGCGTGGTGACCACCTCCACTTACGAAGCCCGCGCGCTCGGCGTGTTCTCCGCGATGGGCATGATGAAAGCCGCCGTGCTCGCGCCGGATGCGATTCTGCTGCCCACCGATTTCGAGTCGTATCGCCACTACTCGCGCCTGTTCAAGGCGGCGGTCGCGACCTTCACGGACCGGATCGAAGACCGCGGCATCGACGAAATCTACATCGACCTCACCGAGCTGCCCGGCGAGCCGCGCGAGATCGCCGCGCGCATCAAGCAGGCCGTCAATCAGGCAACCGGCCTCACCTGCTCCATCTGCGTCGCGCCGAACAAGCTGCTGGCGAAGGTCGGCTCCGAACTCGACAAACCCGACGGCCTCACGATTCTGACGCCGGAGGACGTGCCGCTGCGGGTGTGGCCGTTGCCGGTGCGCAAGGTCAACGGGATCGGACCGAAGGCGGCGGAGAAGCTCACCGCGCTCGGTCTCGCCACGGTCGGCGATCTGGCGGCGGCAGACGCGGGCCTGTTGCAGGATCACTTCGGACGCAGCTACTCGGCCTGGCTCATGCAAGTCGCGCAAGGCTACGACGAGCGGCCGGTGGTGGTCGAATCGGAACCAAAGTCGATGAGCCGCGAGACGACCTTCGAACGCGATCTGCATCCGCGCCACGATCGGCCGGCCCTGTCCAGTTCGTTTACCGGCTTGTGCGTGCGGGTCGCGGAAGACCTGGTGAGGAAGGGCTATGTGGGCCGCACGGTGGGTATCAAGCTGCGCTACGACGATTTCCGCACGGTCACGCGCGACCTGACGCTCGACGAACCGACGGCCGACGCCACCGAGATCCGGCGCGCGGCAACCGAGTGTCTGCGACGGGTGGAATTGAACCGCAAGCTGCGGCTGCTGGGTGTGCGCGTCAGCGCATTGACACCGGCCAATGCGCAAACGGTGAAGACGCGCGTACCGGTTCAGGCCGATTTGCCTTTCACCAACGACGATTGACCCGCGACGATTAACCCGCGGCCACCGCCGCGACACCGGCATTCGCGCGTGCCGCCGGGGCGCTGGTTTCCACACTCGAGGCCGCAATCGAAAACGTGAACGTATTGATCCCGTTCGCGCTTTCCGCCGACACCGCGCCGCGATGCATCTCCGCAATCGCCTTCACGATCGCGAGACCCAGCCCGTGGTTTTCGCGGCTATTGGTGCGAGACACTTCCGCGCGATAGAAGCGGTCGAACAGGTGTTCGAGCACGCCCGGCTCGATGGGCTCGCCAGGGTTGGCCACCGCCACGCGCACCTGATCCGGCGTGTTCGAAATCGTCACCGTGATCGCCGCGCCAGGCGCGCAGTGCTGGATCGCGTTCATCAGCAGATTCGTGCACGCACGCCCGAAGAGCGAGCGGTTCACGCGCGCCACCGCATCGCCGCGCAACTGCGCGTGCACGCGGGCTTCTTCAAATGGGATCTCCAGAAACTCCAGCGTGTGCGCGACTTCCGCGGCCAGCGACACTTCGACGAGCCCCGTCGCGCGCTCGCCCTGGTCGGCACGGGCGAGGAACAGCATGTCGTTGATGATCGCGCGCAGGCGTTCGAACTCTTCGAGATTCGATTGCAGCGTATGACGCAAATCGTCGACCGAGCGGTTGCGCGTCAATGCCACTTCGGTCTGACCGATCAGAATCGTCACCGGCGTACGCAGTTCGTGAGCGACGTCCGCGTTGAACGATTCGAGGCGGCCATAAGCGCCGTCCAGACGTTCGAGTGCGCCGTTGAAGGAGTTGGCCAGATCGTTCAGTTCGAGCGGCAGCGAAGCGGTATTCAGACGTTGCGAGCGGTTGTTCGGGCTCACTGCGGACGCATCTCGCGTCAGGCGCGTCAACGGCGCGAGACCCAGCCGGGTGACCGAGTAACTCAGCAGCAGCACGGCGAGACTGCCCAACGCGGACAGCGCGGCGAGCGCCGAGCCGAACACGCGCATGGTGCGGAAGTTGGGCGAACAACTGGCGGCGACCTGCAATTGCACCGCTGGGCGGGCGCCATTAGCCGCTATCGGCACGGTGATAGTCAGCATGTCCGCGCCGCCGCCGGCTGGTGCAATAGTCGCGTAGCCGCCCGCCCAGCTCGATACCACTGGGCCTTCGACCAGCTTGCCGTAGTGGAAATACGGATCGGCACTCGACACCGCATAGATGGTGCTGCCGTCGCGCGGCGTCATGTCGGTGAGTTTTTCACGCGCCATGCGCCACTTTTCCGGCGTCACCGCATGAGAGACGATGATGCGCGCGATCTCCGTGCGATCGTCGAGCGACTCGCGCAGGTGATGCTGAAGTTGCGTGCGCAACACCACAAAGAGCCCGGTTCCTACCAGCGTGAACACGAGCAGCGCCACCAGCGCGAACATCAGCGCAAGGCGGCGTGCAATAGAACGGTTCATGTTTGCTCCGCCTCTTCACGTACTTCGAGCACGTAGCCCATGCCGCGCACGGTGTGCAGCAGCTTCGAGGGAAACGGGCCGTCGAGTTTGGCGCGCAGCCGCTTGATCGCGGTTTCGACCACGTTCGTATGGCTGTCGAAGTTGACGTCCCACACGAGTTCGGTAATCGCGGTCTTCGAGAGAATGTCGCCCTGGCGGCGCGCCAGCACGCTGAGCAACTGGAATTCCTTGGCGGTCAGATCGAGACGCACGCCGTCGCGGGTGGCGCGCCGGCCGATCAGATCGACGAATAAATCGCCCACGGAAATCAATGTGGATTCCTGCGAGCGCGTGCGGCGCGCCAATGCATGCAACCGCTCGACCAGCTCGAGAAAGGAAAAGGGCTTGGTGAGGTAGTCGTCCGCGCCTTCGCGCAAACCCCGCACGCGGTCGTTCACATGATCGCGCGCCGTCAGCATGATGACCGGGGTCGACTTGCGCATGCGCAGCGCCTTGAGCACGCTGAAACCGTCGCGTTTGGGCAGCATCACGTCGAGGACGATTACGTCGTAATCGAATTCGGTGGCCAGATGCATGCCTTCCTCGCCGTCGAGCGCGACGTCGACGACCCAGCCTTGCTCTGTCAAACCGGAGCGCAGGTAGTCCACCACCTTATGCTCGTCTTCAACGATCAGCAATTTCATGCGCATCCCCTTGTATCTGCATTATACGAAACGCCTCGTTTTCCGTTTCCCGTTTCCCGCCTTCCTGTCTGGCCGTGTCATTCGTCGGGCGGCTCACTTCGCGGGAACCATCGCCTCCTTCGTGTTCGTTGCGTTCGTTGCGTTGGTTGCATCGCCGGGCCGCTGCGTGCCCGACATGTCCGTGCCGGCACCCTCCCAGCCGCCGCCGAGCGCCTTCACCAGCGACACCGACAGCGTCATCTGCTGACCATGAATCTGCACGTCCTGGCGCTCGCTGGTGAGCAGCGACTGCTGCGCGGTGATGACGTCGAGATAGGCGACGAGGCCGCCCGAATAACGATCGTTGGCGAGCGCCAGCAGATGCTGCGCATCGCTCACCGCCTCGTGCGACTGCTTCGCCGCGCCGTCCAGCACCGACAGACCGGTGATGCCGTCCTGCACCTGCTGGAATGCGTTCAGCACGGTTTGCCGATAGTTCGCCTCGGTCGCCTTGTAGCCTTCGCTCGCGTATTTCACGTTGGCCGCGCGGCGGCCGCCGTCGAACAACACCTGGCCGACCGTCGCGCCGAGCGTCCACATCAGCGTTGGCGCGCTCAGCAGGCTGGCGAACTGCGTGCTTTCCCAGCCGATGCCCGGCGTCAGCGTCAGGCTCGGGAAAAACGCCGCCTTGGCGACGCCGATCTGCGCGTTCGCGGCCGCCATCGCGCGCTCGGCCGAGGCGATATCCGGGCGCCGTTGCAATACGTCGCTCGGCAGCCCAAGCGGAATCGGCGGCACCTGCGTGGCGAGCACGCGAGACTCGATTGCGAACTGCGGCGCGGGTACGCCGATCAGCGCGGCAATCGCGTGCTCTTGCTGCGCGCGCTGATTCAGCAGCAGTTGCGCCTGCACCCGGGTCGAATCGAGCAGCGACTTCTGCTGCAGCACGTCGAGCCCGGACACCGAGCCGAGATCGTGCTCGGCCGTGACGTAATCGAGCGCCTTCTGCTGCAGTTTCACCGATTGATTCAGCACGTCGATCTCGGCGTCGAGTTCACGCAGCGAGAAATAGTCGGTGGCGAGATCGGTAGTGAGGACGAGGCGCGCGTTGGCGAGGTCGTCGGCCGATTGCTGCGCCGAAGCCGTGGCGCCTTCCACCTCGCGACGTATCCGGCCGAATAGATCGGTGTCGTAGTTGATGGTCGGGCCGAGCTGCACGTTGTTCTGCACCGTCGACACAGTCGGCGTGGCGTAATTCGTTTGCGGCCGGTTCTGTGAAATGCGGAAGCGCGAGCCGGTCGCGCTCAGATCGACCTCGGGAATCTGCTGCGCACGGGTGTTGGCGAGCGTCGCTTTGGCCTGCTCATAATGCGCGCTTGCCGCGGCCAGCGTCTGATTCTGCGCCAGAGCCTGCGTTTCCAGCGCGGTGAGCGTCGGGTCGCCGAACGCGCTCCACCAGTCCGGCGACATCGGTGCATGCGAAGGCGCCGCGACGCGCCAGTACGAATCGGTTTGCCAGTCCGGCGGCACTTCGGCTTGCGGTCGCTGATAATCCGGGCCGACGGTGCATGCGGCCAGCAATGCCGCGCTTGCGGCGGCCGCGAGTGCCGCAAGCGCACTGCGTGACGCGTGTGACGTTCGTGATGTGAGTGCCCGGTCAGCGCCCGCCTGCTTCGCGATCACGACGCCCCCTTGCCGTTTTTCTGCGGCGGCGCGATCTGCACATGATCGCCGTCCGAGATCGAATCGCTCGGGTTGATGATGATTTTGTCGCTCGCCTCGATGCCGCTCTCGATTTCGAGCGATTGCCCCAGGTCCTGCGCGATCACCACTTTGCGCAACGTCACATTACCCTTCGCATCGACCACCGCGAGCCGCGGACCTTCGGCGCGAAACAGCAGCGCATTACCCGGCACCGACAATTGCGCATGAGCGGCCGCGGGCACCGCAACCTGCACATAGGCGCCGGGCCGCAGCGTGCCGTCGGGATTCGGCAAGGTCACTTCGATCTGCAGTGAACGGGTTGGTACGTCGATCGCGCCGGAGATGTGCGTGATCTTGCCGTGGAACTGCTGACCCGGCAGTTCAGCCTGCGTGACCACCACGTCCTGTCCGACCGACACGTTCTGCGCGTAAGCCTGCGGCAGTTGCACATAGACTCGCAACGGGTCCGACTGCGCAAGAGCAAACAACGCGCGGCTCGTGCCGCTGCCCGCATCGATCAGATCGCCGACGTCGACATTGCGCTGCGTGACCACGCCCGCAAACGGCGCGACGATGCGCTTGAACGATTCGAGTTGCTGGAGGCGCTTCACATTGGCGTCGGCGGCGGCGAGATTGGCGACATCCTGCGTGTAAGCGCTCTGCCGTTCGTCGAGTTCCTGCTGCGAGACCGCATCGCGTTGACGCAGTTGCTGCCAGCGTTGCGCCGAGCTTTTGGCAAGCTCGAGACTCGAACTGGCCTGTTGACGCTGCGCGAGAGCCTGCGCGAGTTCCTGGTCAATTTCCGGCGTGTCCAGATCCGCAAGCAGTTGACCTTGCTTCACGCGAGCGCCGATATCGACGTACCAGTGCAGCAGATAGCCGGTGGCGCGCGCGTAGATCGGCGACTCGACATAGCCGCGCAGCGTGCCCGGCAGCAAGGTATGGCCGCCACCGCCCGTTTCCGTCGGGCTGACCACGTTCACGTACTGCGTGGCGTTCTGCGTTGTCGTGGCGACGACTGCGCGGCTCTGCAGAATGTTCGCGACCACGGTGCGCAATGCCCCCACGGCGAGCAGCGCCAGCACGATCCAGACGGCGATTTTGGCGCGCTTCCATTCGCGATTGCGCGGCGGCAAGCTGTGGCCGCCTTCGGTCTCCCGCGCGGGAATCGCCAGCGATGCATGAGTTTTTTCGGTCATCTCAGTCAGTCATCTCAGTCAGCTATCTCAGTCAGCCGTCAATTAACGTTACGCGGGCTTGCCATCACCGCCGTGGTCCAACGTGGGGCCGTCGTTGCCATGGCCGGCGCCGTGGCTGCCCGTACTATCCGTGTCGTCATCGTCGCGATGGCGCCGCGCGAGGCGGGTATGAATGCCAGCGAACACCACCGGCACGAAAAACAGCGTGGAGACGGTGGCGAACAGCAAGCCGCCGATCACCGCGCGGCCCAGCGGCGCGTTCTGTTCGGCGCCTTCACCGAGACCGAGCGCCATCGGAATCATGCCGATGATCATCGCGAACGCGGTCATCAGCACCGGCCTGATCCGGCTCGCACCGGCTTCGAGCGCGGCGGTAAGCGGCGGTGCGCCGGCGGAGAGCCGCTGGCGCGCGAACGACACCATCAAAATACTGTTGGCGGTCGCGACACCCATCGTCATGATCGCGCCGGTCAAGGCCGGCACGCTCAGATGCGTGCCGGTCAGGAACAGCATCCACACGATGCCTGCCAGCGCCGCAGGCAACGCGCTGATGATGATCAGCGGATCGACCCACGACTGGAAATTCACCACGATCAGCAGATACACCAGCACGATTGCCATCGCCACGCCGAGGCCCAGACCGAAGAACGAACTGCGCATGGTCTGCACCTGGCCGCGCACGATGATCTGGCTGCCGCGCGGCAGCGAGGCGCGCACGTTATCGACGAGCTTGTCGACCTGATTCGCCACGCTGCCGAGATCGCGCTTCTCGACGCTCACGTACAGGTCGATCACCGGTCTGATGTTGTAGTGCGTGACGTCCGCGAACTGGGTGTGCGGCGAGACCCGCACCAGGTTGCCGAGCAGTTGGGTCGGCCCCGTGGCGGAACCCGACACCGGTGTGCGCAACAATTCATCGATCGACGAAATCCGATACTGCGGAGTTTGCACCCCGACGCTGTACTCCACACCATTTTTGTCGTTGAACCAGAACCCCGGCGAAGTCTGCGAACTGCCCGACAACGAAATCAGCACGTTTTGCGCCACGTTGCTTGCGCTCAGATTGAGTTGCTGCAGGCGCGTGCGATCCATCTGAAGATTGATCGCCGGTTCGTCCAGTTTCTGCTGGATGTGCGTGTCGACCGTACCGGGAATCATCCGGACCTGCTTCAGCAGCTTGCGTGCGACGTCGAAGTTGCCCTGCTGATCCGCACCGGAAATCTGCACGTCGACGGCGGCGGGCAGGCCGAAATTGAGAATCTGCGTGACGATGTCCGCCGGTTGAAAGAAGAACTCGACGCCCGGAAAGCGCTGCGGCAGGATCGCGCGCAGTTTGTCCATATAGCCTTGCGTCGGCTTGTGGTTTTCCTTCAGGGCCACCTGAATTTCGCCATCGAGCGTGCCGATCGTCCCCGCGTTGCTATACGAGAGGTTGATACCGCTATACGGCAAGCCGAGGTTATCCAGGATCGTGCCGAGTTCATCAGTCGGCACGACCTGGCGAATCACCTTCTCGACCTCGTCCGCGAGACGCGCGGTTTCCTCGATGCGCGTGCCGGTCGGCGCACGCATATGCAGACGAATGTCGCCGGCGTCGACACTCGGGAAAAAGTCCTCGCCGAGCACGAAAACCAGCCCCATCGACACCACGCAGAAGCAGAGAAATATGCCGCCAAACCTGCCGCGACGCACCAGCACGCTGCTGAGAATCACAATGTAGGCGGAACGCATGCGCTCGAAGCCGTTATCGAAACGCAGATAGAGGCGGCGAAACAGATTCGGTCTGGCATTCGCCTTGGGCTTGTGCGCATGGCCCATCAGCAGCATGGCGAGCGTCGGCACCAGCGTACGCGACAGCACGTACGAGGCGAGCATCGCGAACACCACCGCTTCCGCAAGCGGCACGAACAGATAACGCGCGACGCCGGTCAGGAAGAACATCGGCACGAACACGATACAGATACACAGCGTCGAGACCAGCGCCGGCACCGCGATTTCGCCGGCGCCGTCGAGAATCGCATCGTGAAGATTCGTACCCATATGCAGGTGCCGTTCGATGTTTTCGATCGTCACCGTCGCGTCGTCGACAAGGATCCCGACCGCCAGCGCAAGGCCCCCCAGCGTCATGATGTTGATGGTTTGGCCGAGCGCATGCAAAGCGATCAGCGAAGACAGAATCGACAGCGGGATCGAAATCGCGATGATGCAGGTGCTGCGCCAGTTACCGAGGAACAGCAGGATCATCGCCGCAGTCAGCGCAGCGGCCACCAACGCTTCGCGCACTACGCCCTGTACGGCCGCTTTCACGAAGACGGACTGGTCGAACAGGGCCGTGATGCTCAAGTCCGGCGGCAACGCGGCGCGCACGTTTGGCAGCAATTCTTTCAGCGTATTGACGATCGAAAGTGTCGACGCGCTGCCGCTCTTCAGCACCGAGATCAGCACGCCGCGGTGGCCGTTCTGCCGCACGATATTGGTCTGCGGCGAAAAACCGTCGCGCACATGGGCCACTTCACGCAGGTACGTTGTCGCGCCATTGAGCGTGCGCACCGGAATGTCGTTGAGTCCCTCCACCGTGGCGGGTGAGCCGTTCATGTTGATGGTGTATTCCCGCGGCCCGATCTTGGCCGTGCCGGTCGGCAGAATCAGGTTTTGCGCATTGAATGCGCTGACGACGTCCAAAGGCGTCAGGCCCTTCGCAAGCAACGCACGCGTGTCGAGGTCGACCGAGATCAGACGCGATTTGCCGCCGTACGGATAGGGCACGGCCGCGCCCGGAATCGTTACCAGTTGCGGGCGCAAAAAGTTCAGCGCGGTGTCGTTGAGCGCCTGCTCGGAAAGCTTCGGGCTCGACAAGCCGAGCTGGATCACTGGAATGCTGGAGGCCGAATAGCTGATCACAAGAGGCGGCGTCGCGCCCGGCGGCATCTGCTTGAGCTGTGCCTGCTCGACGGCCACCGTCTGCGCGATCGCGGTCTGGATATTCGCATTCGGCTGCAGGAACACCTTGAGAATCGTGATGCCCGCCAGCGACTGCGATTCAATGTGCTCGATGTCGTTGACCGTAGTGGTCAGACTGCGCTCGTTGACGGACGTGATGCGGTTGGCCATGTCCTCGGCCGACAAGCCCGTATAACTCCAGATGATGCTGACCACCGGAATATTGATCTCCGGCAGCACGTCGACCGGCGTGGTCAACAGCACGAACGGCGTCGCCAGCAGGATCAGAATGGCCATCACGATGAACGTGTATGGCCGCTTAAGCGCTACGTTGACGATCCACATGAAACGCGCCCGAAAGAATGCCGGTAAGGGAGGGGTGAATCAGCCAGGACGGGTGAGTCAGCCAATATGCTAGATCGGTAGCACCAACGCCTGCATGGCGCGAAAATGGCGGAATTGTCAGGAAGGCTAATGTAAGGATAGGAGACACTTCAAACGCACGCAATGCCGTGCGGACGCAAACGTTTGAAGAGATGGAGTTAGGCGATTTTAAGCGGGTGATTAAAGGCATGTCCCACGCAAGTCTCGGCGAACTCTGGCGAGACATGCCTTTATATTTTATTGCGCAATGCTAATACCTTACGGCCAGATTGTGTCTCCTGCCGTTCGGCGTGGTGATGGGCTCCACGCAATCGGCTTCTGGCAACCCACCCTCATTCGCGGCGCCGGCGTATACCGCCGGGCCCCTCGCACCAACTGTTACTTCGCAAACAACGACGACATATCCGCAAACGCCTTGAATTCCAGCGCGTTGCCCGACGGATCGAGGAAGAACATCGTCGCCTGCTCGCCGACCTCGCCCTTGAAGCGCACATGCGGTTCGATGATGAAGTCGATCCCGGCCTGTTGCAGCTTGTCCGCGGCAGCCTGCCATTGCGCCATCGAAAGCACCGCGCCGAAGTGGCGCACCGGCACCGCGTCGCCGTCGACCTTGCTGGTGTGCCGGTGGCCGATTTCTTCCGGCGCGAGGTGCGCGACGATCTGGTGGCCGTAGAAGTTGAAGTCGACCCAGTCCGGCGAGCTGCGCCCTTCGGGACAGCCGAGCAGCTCGCCATAGAACTCGCGTGCGGCCTCGAGGCTATGCACAGGGAACGCCAGATGGAACGGCGGCAAAACGGTTTCGGCAACGCTCATGTTCGGAGAACTCGCAAAGAGGAAAGTGGGATCGCGTGTCGGGCCCTGAATCAGCCCATGAAGCGGCCCATGAGGCAGCCCATCAAGCGGTTCCTGAAGCCGCACGCGTGAGGCCAATTTTAACCATGACTAAAAATGGTGAAAAACGATATATATTTGACCTGACCAACACCAAAATCGATCAATCGACAATGCTCAGCGAACTCAGAACCTTTATCGCCGTCAGCCAGTACGGTACGTTTTCCGGCGCGGGTGCGCGCATCGGCCTGACGCAATCGGCGGTCAGCGCGCAGATGCAGCGGCTCGAAGAGGAACTCGGCTTCGCGCTGTTCGACCGCACCGGCCGCTCCGCCACGCTCAACGACGCCGGCCGCGAAACGCTGGCGCTAGCCGAAGAAATGATGACGCTGTACGCGCGGCTCTCGGAGCGCGGCGCGGGCGCCGCCGATAGCGGCATGCTGCGGGTGGGCGCGATTGCGTCCGCGCAAGTGTCGTTTCTCGCCGATGCGCTGGCGCGCTTTCGCGACGACCGCCCCGGCTGGCGAATGCGCGTCGTGCCCGGCGTGTCGCTGGGTTTGCTCGGCCAGGTGGACTCGGGCGAGCTCGATCTCGCCGTGATCATCAAACCGCCGTTCGCGCTGCCGTCCGAACTGGAATGGCGCACGCTCGTCACCGAGCCGTTCGTGCTGCTGACGCCCAAGGCGCTCGCGCGTGGCAAGCGCTCCTGGCGCGAGCTGCTCCGAAGCGAGCCGTTCATCCGCTACGACCGCGGATCGTTCGGCGGCAGGCTGGTCGACCGTTTTCTGCGGCGCGAGCGGCTGAATGTGCACGACGTGATCGAGCTGGACGAGTTGCAGGGCATCGCGCAACTGGTCGCGCGCGGTATCGGCGTGGCGCTGATTCCGAATACTACGGGACTCGGCAGATGGCCCGCCAATGTCGCCGCGCTCGAACTCGGCGACGCGACGTTTCACCGTGAGATCGGGCTCGTGCAGCGTCCACGGCATAGCCGGCAGGCGGTGGCGGAGGCGCTGGCGGATTGCATCGGTCAGGCGGCGGGGGGCTGAGTTGCGCGGCGGCTCCGGGCTGCGTGAGTTACCTGCCTGAGGTTGGGCCTGAGGTTGGGCCTGAGGTTGGGCCTGAGGTGGGGCCTGAGGTGGGGCCTGAGGTGGGGCCTGAGGTGGGGCCTGATATGGCAAATGAACGTCGCAAATGTACGTAGCAAGCCCACGTGGCAAGCGCACGATTGTGCCGTTGCACAGGCCGTCAACTGTATCTGTGAGATTCGCACGCCAGCACGCAGAATCGTTGCACTCGCATCGTTCCACCCCGCTCGCCACCCAAGCTTACAAACCCATGATCGCCAGCACCTTCCTCACCACCGACGTCCTGATCGCCTATAGCGCCTACTTCGTCGGCACGGCGAGTCCGGGGCCAAGCAATCTTGCGATCATGTCGCTCGCGATGAGCGCCGGCAGAAAATCCGCGCTCACTTTCGCGCTCGGCGTGGTGTCCGGTTCGTTCTTCTGGGCCTTGCTGGCGTCGCTGGGTTTGTCGGCGGTGCTTGCCACTTACTCGGAATGTCTGGTGGCGATCAAGATTGCCGGCGGACTTTATCTGCTATGGCTCGGCTTCAAATCCGCGCGCTCCGCCTTGCGCGCGAAAACGCTGCCCACGAATACCGCACGCGAAGGCGAACCGCTCAAACGGCTCTATTTGCGTGGCCTGCTGCTGCACCTCACCAATCCGAAAGCGATTCTGGTGTGGCTCTCAATCGTTTCGCTGGCCATGTCGCCGGCAGGCGGCACCTCGCACACGGCACCGGTGGTGCTCGGCTGCATGGTGATCGGCGTATCCGTGTTCAGCAGCTACGCGGTGCTGTTTTCAACCGCGTCCGCGCGGCGTATTTACGTCGCGATCCGCCGCTGGCTGGACGGTTCACTCGCGATCATGTTCGGCATTGCCGGGATCAAGCTGCTGACCTCGAAAAGCTAACCGCGCCCTCGGGACTCGCCCGCTCTGCGATACTGTCAGCTTGATGAATCGAAGTGGACAAGCGAACAGAATGAGCGCTGGCAACAACCCGGATCCGGCAGCAAGGCGCTCGCCATTCCAAACGCGGCTATATCTGGCAGGCGCTGCTGTGCTGCTCGGCAGTCTGGTCGCCGCTGCGATCATCTACGCAATGGCGCCGGCGCCGGACAGCGCCGTCTCCATGTACAGCATCGCGGACCCGCGCTATCAGATCGAATTGCAGCGCATTGGCGGCACCGCTCAGGTGCTGATGGCGGAGCTTCACCAGTGGTTCGATGGTCTTTGGCAGGGCACGGCGCTCGCGTATACGGTGGCCGTGCTCGGCGCGCTGCTTGCGGGCGCATGCTTTTTCGTCGGCTACTTCTTTGCCGACGAAGAGCCCTCCCTCTGAAGCCGACCCGCCGCGTCTGACCAAACAGGCGTTTATCACGCCTCCTCGTAGTCCTTCGTTACGAGGCGTCTTTGCGCGTACCCGGCTGCTCCACGCCTGCCAGGCGCAACGCTTCGTGCAAGGTGCTAAAAATGCGGTCAGTGCCGACAATCGGCGTGATCCCATGCCGCTCCATATCCGAGCGCAGGTACTGGTTTACGCGCGCGAAGATCACGTCGACACCCATCTTCTTGAGCATCTCGCACAATTCGCCGACCGAACGCGCCGCCGAATAGTCGAGGTCGGTGATCGCGCCGGAGTCGATCACGAACCAGTGCACCGGGCTCGGCGCGTGATCGATCAGGCTGCGGGTGTTCTCGACGAAAAAGTGGTCGTTCGCGTAGAACAGATCGGCGCCGAAGCGATAGACGATCAGGCCCGGCGCGGTCTGAAGTCCGGGCGCGGCCGGCACCGGCGCCCAGATACCGCCTTCGCTGGGCGCGAGAATCATGGTGTGCGGCCGGTAACTATGCCGCACGTGCCGCAGTAACGATAGCGTGACCGCCACCAGAATACCGTGCTCGACACCGATCAACACCACGGCTGCCGCGGTGAACACGGCCAGCATGAATTCACCGGGACTTTCGCGGCGAATCGAAAACAGAGTCGTCAGATTGATCAGCCCGACAGCGATCGTAAACACGATGCTGGCCAGGATGCAGTGCGGCAGGTACTGCAAAAAACGGCTGAAAAACAGCAGCACCACAACCACCACCACCGCGAACGCAAGCTGCGCGAACTGGCTGCGCGTACCGGCGCGATCGGCCATCGCGGTTTGCGTCGGACTGCCGTTCACCACGAACGCGCCGGAAAACGCCGCCGCGGCATTGGCGGCGGCAATGCCCAGCAGATCAGCATTGGTATCGACGGTTTCGTGATAACGCTCAGCGAATACCCGGCTCGCGGCGGCGCTTTGCGCGACGATCATCACGAAGCAGGAAGCCGCGACCGGCAGCAGATCGAGCAGTTGCTGCCAGGTAACCGAAGGCATGCGCAGCGGCGGCAAGCCGCCGGCCACCGGCCCCAGCACGGCGATACCGTGCGCCGCGAAACCGTAGATATCGCTGGCCGCGATGCCCGCCACCACCGCGATCAACGGCACTGGCACGCGCGGCAGAAAGCGCTTGCAAACCAGAATGGCGACAACCACCAGCACTGAAATGGCGAGCGTCGGCAGATTGATCTGCGCCGACTCGCGCACCGCCAGAGCGAGTTGGCCGACGCTGGTGGCGGCATGCCCAGGAATGCCGAGCATGTCGCCCAGCATCGCGATGCCGACCTGCACGCCGACGCCGGCGAGGAAACCGACCAGCACCGTGCGCGAAAGGAAATCAGCAAGAAAGCCGAGCTTGAAGATCCGCGCGATCAACAACAGCGCAGCAGTGAGCAAGGCGACCATCCCGGCGAGCGCCGCATATTCAGCGCTCGAAGCCGGCGCCATGGTCGAGAGCCGGCTCGCAAAAATGGTGGCGGTGGCGGAATCGGCAGCCACCACGAGGTGCCGCGACGCGCCGAAGAACGCGAACGCGATAAGCGGCAGAAAGACGGTGTAAAGGCCCGTAACGGCAGGCATCCCGGCAATGCGCGCGTAGCCGAGCACTTGCGGAATATCCATTGACGCCAGTTGCACGCCGGCCAGCGCATCGCGCGCCGCCGCAGCACGGCTCAACGGAAGGACGCCCTTCAGCAGGCCAAGGCGTGAAGTGATGTTTGCCAGAAAATCCCGCATGCGCGATCGTGCCCCGAACTTAGGTTTATCGCGCATCGTGCCGCGACTCGGCACGTAAAGGCAAGGATTGGAGCGTTGATCGGCTAAAGAAAATGGCAAAACCAATGCGACGGCTTCGAACCCCAGGCTCCGAATCCGCCACAGCAACCATCCACTTCGGCTTAACGCCTGAACTGCCCCGTCAGTGGATCCACACGCCGCGCGAAACCGAACAGCGCGGCAATGCAGATCGGACAAGCGATGATGAACACGGCCAACATCTCGCACCCCGTAACATATTGTTACCGCCAAGTTTAAGCGATTGCGGCGCGAATTGAATGAGGGAAAACGCAACACACTATTGCGGACCATTACAACAAAATTACTGCCGAATGGCGCGTCGCTTGCGAAAACGCGCCCGAAAATGTGCCGGAAAATACGCCGGAAAACGCGGCAAACAGGGCAATAGAGCGCGCGCCCGGCACAAGGCGCTACGACGCGCAAACCTTCACTCACCTACAAATCTGTTACACCGCATATAGGTCACGTTCAGCTTCGCGGCCCGACAATTAGACGACCGCTTCCAACGACTCGATGCGGGCATTGGCTGGCGCCCGCACCACTGCGCACTCCTATTTCGCTTCCTTGAACAGCACGATGCCGGCGAAACTCACCAGCCCGCAGGCCAGCACATACCAGGCCGGTGCATAAAAACTCCCCGACATGCGCCACAACGCGCTGACGATCAACTGCGCGAAACCGCCAAAAATCGTCACACCCAACGCGTAGATGATGCCGAGCGACGTTGCCCGCACTTCGGGTTTGAACGCTTCGAGAATCAGCACGAAACCCGCCGGGCTCGACAGCGTCATCAAGCCGATCAGCACGAATACGACTAGCACCACGATATAAATCGACGGCCAGGTCCTGATCGCATAGAACGCCGGCAGCAGCACAACCAGCGACACCACCGACACCGCGTACAGCAAGGTCTTGCGACGCGGCATGCGGTCCGCGAGCCGGCCGGCGAACGGCGAACCGATCAGCAGCACGAGGCCCGCGGTGCAACCCGCCAGCAACGATACCGCCGCCGGCATGCCGGTTGTCATCGTCAGGAACGACGGCAGGAAAAACACGATCACATACATCGACGAGGTGCCGCCGATCACCAGCATCGTGCCCGCCACGATCTGCCGCCATTCGATGCGGGACTTGCGGGCCGCCGCCGTCACCGCATGCGCGGGCGGCAAGGTCTCGTCGAGATGCTTGCGCAGATAGAAACCGAGCGGACCGATCAGAAGGCCGATCAGGAACGGCACGCGCCAACCCCATGCAAGCAGGGCTTCGTGCGACAGGCTGCGCGAGAGCGTTGCCGCCACCAGCGCGCCGACCAGCGCCGCGCCGCCCTGCGAGGCCATCTGCCAGCTCACCAGCGAACCGCGCCGGCCCGCGCTGCCCGACTCCATCAGCAAGGTGGTCGCCGCACCCACTTCTCCACCCGCCGAGAAGCCTTGCAGCAAACGGCCCAGCACGATGATCGCGGGCGCGGCCAGACCGATCGCCGCGTAAGTTGGCGCGAGGCCGATCATGCCGGTGCCGAGCGCCATCAGCGAAACAGTGAGCACGAGGGCCTGCTTGCGGCCCACGCGGTCGGCATACGCGCCGATCACGATGCTGCCGAGCGGCCGCACCACGAAGCCGACGCCGAACGTCGCCAGCGACATCATCAGTGCACCGAGCTCGCTACCGGCCGGAAAAAACAACTTGCCGATCAGCGCGGCGAAAAAGCTGTAGACCGTAAAGTCGAAAAATTCGAGGCCATTGCCGAGTGCCGCGGCGAAGATGGTCCGGCGCGACGCGCGCTGCGCTGCCGCGTTGTTCGCGACGACGCCTGCCGTGTGTTGGATTGCATTCATGGGGAGCCGTACGCCTAGAAGTTGTGATACATGCCGAGCGACATGGTGACCGGCGTCGTCCCGAATTCCGGCGCGGTGCTGCCGGTTTGTGTCGGCAGCGGATTATTGTTCAGCAGTACCGTGGAAATGCCGTAGTTGCGGATGAAGCCGGCGCGCGCATACAGGCCCGTGCGTTTGGAGAGGGTGTAGTCGTAGCCGAGCATTACACCGAACGCCGAATCTTTCGCGGGATTGTTTGCCGAGTCGTGCACACCGGATGTATCGCGATACACCACGGAAGCCCGGAACGCATTGCGCCCGACCGGCCAGATCGTGCCGAGCGTATAGACACGCGCGATGCCGTCGTTGGCTAGCCTCGGCGCATACTGGTTGAATGCGCCTGACAGCACGATCTTGCCGGTATCGACCACCACGCCGAGACCGTACAGGTCGTTGCGCACAGTGCTCGTGCCGCCTGTTCCCGTGGCGCCCCACACCTGATTGTAGGTGCCCGTCACGTAAGTCCTGCCGTCATACCACTGCAACAGCGCACCCTGCGCCGCCGCGGCAGGCGACTGCCCCGCCACGTTGCTCGGCGCGTACATCAGTTCCGTGCTGAAGCCCGCAAACGTCGGCGACAGGTAAGTGATTGCGTTGTTCACCCGCGCGGCCAGTTGCGTTGCGCCCGCGCCGAGGTCGCTGTTGTAGCCGAAGCCCTTCGGCGTCTGCACGACAGCGGTGCCGAGCCACGTATAAGCCGAGTTGGTGCCCACCGTGCCGAACACGTCGACGAAGAGCGGCAGCCCCGTGCCGATCTGCTTGCCGAAACGCAGCCGGCCATAAGTCGACGAGTTCAGCCCTACCCAAGCCTCGCGATTGAAGAATGACGTGCTGTCCTGCATGGCTCCGTTATTCGCCAGAAAACCGTTCTCCAGATTGAATTCGGCGCGCAGACCACCGCCCAGATCCTCCCGTCCGAAGATGCCGAATTTTGAGGTCCATTCGCCGCCGCTCTGAGTCTGCACCAGCGATTTGCCGCCGACGGTCTGATAGTTGATGCCCATATCCACCGATCCGTACAGCGCCACGCCTTCGCGCAAGCTGCCATTGAACTCCGGCAACGCGGCCAGCAAGGTTGCCTGATACGGCTCGGCGTGCGCCGTGCCGGTCCCGAGCGTCAGCACTGCCACGCTCATTGCGATGCATTTTTTCATGGGTCTCCCTGCTCCTCACATGCGATTGATATCTGACGCTCAGGACACGCTCAAACAGCGCTCCGCGAGTCCGACGAAATAAGCCGCGCCCCAGCTGAGCGCCGCGTCGTTGAAGTCGTATTCCGGGTTGTGGACCGCGCAGCCGCCTTGCGAGTCGACGCCGTTGCCGAGCACCACATAGCAGCCCGGCACCACTTCGGTCATCCACGAGAAGTCTTCGCTGCCCATCACCGCATCGGGCATTAGCGTGTAGCCCTCGGGGCCTGCAAGGGCTTCGATGGTTTCGATCGCGAGGTCGGCCGCGCCGCGATGATTGACGAGCGGCCGCGAGATCTGCCGGTAGTCGACTTCGGCTGTGGCACCGTAGGTTTGCGCCTGCAATTGGGCAATGTTGCGGATCCGCGCTTCGACCGTGTCGCGCGTTTCCGAATCGAGCGCGCGCACCGAAAGTTTCAGCGTCGCGGTTTCGGGGATCACATTAGGCGCGCTGCCGGCGTGGATCGCGCCGACCGTCACCACGGCCGCGCGAGTCGGCTCGATGTTGCGCGCGACGATCGACTGCAAGGCCAGCACAATATTGGCCGCCGCGACGATCGGATCGCAGCCCAACTGCGGCATCGCGCCGTGCGTGCCCTTGCCGGTCACGGTGATCGTCACCGAATCGGACGACGCCATCATGCAGCCGTGGCGCAGCGCGAAGTGGCCGACCGGCAGGCCGGGCGCGTTATGCAGCGCGAACACCTGGTCGCATGGAAAGCGCGTGAACAGGCCGTCCGCGATCATCTTCGAGGCGCCGCCCAGGCCCTCTTCCGCAGGCTGGAAAATCACGTTCAACGTGCCGTCGAATTCGCCTTTGCGTGCCAGGTGATGCGCGGCGGCCAGCAGGATCGCGGTGTGGCCGTCGTGACCGCACGCGTGCATGGTCTGCGCGACGGTGCTCGCGTACGGCAGGCCGGTGGCCTCCTGGATCGGCAGCGCGTCCATGTCGGCGCGCAGACCGAGCGTGCGATTCGACGTGCCGCGCCGCAACTGGCCCACCACGCCGGTGCCGCCGACCCCCGTCGTCACGTCATAGCCCCACTCGGCGAGCTTACGGGCGACCAGTTCCGCAGTGCGCGTTTCAGCAAAGCCCAGTTCGGGATGCGCATGGATGTCGTGACGAATCGAAATGAATTCGTGCTCGTTCTCGCGCAGTTCGGCGAGAAGCTGGGGAAAAGCCTGCGTCATTCGTCTTGCTCCGATTAAGCCGGTTGTCGTTTCGCAACCGTCGAAGCCAAGCGTAAAGATCCGGCCCGAAAACAAAAAAGCACAAATTTTGATGTGCATAACCAGCAGTGCTATATTCCGCATCATGAAAATTCATCATCTGCGAGCACTGGTTGCGATTGCCTCGACCGGCAGCATCAACGGTGCGGCCAAGGCGCTGTACGTGACACAACCGGCCATCACGAAAGCGGTGCGGGAACTGGAGACGGAGTTCGGCGTGCGGCTGCTGGAGCGCAACCCGTGGGGCGTCGTGCCGACGGCTGAAGGCGCGGCGCTGGTGAGCCGGGCGCGCACCGTGGTGCGCGAGATGGAACGCGCCGAGGAAGACATGGCGCATCTGAAGGGCTTGCGCGACGGCAGCCTCGTGATCGGCATCACGCCGATTGTCGGCACGACCGGGCTTGCCGAGGCCTTCGTCGAATTTCGCAAACGCTGGCCGATGGTGACGCTGGAATTTCGCGAGCTGGGCTTCAACCAGTTGCACGAGCAACTGCGCAATCGCACACTGGATCTTGCGTTCGCCGCCTTCGCCCGGCCGGTGAGCGATCTGGGCAGCGTGAAGCGGATGGTCTCGTTCGAGACCGTATTCGTGACGCGCGCACAGAGTCCGTATGCCGGCGCGGCATCGCTCGAAGCGGTGCAGGAAGCCGAGTGGATTCACACCGACGTGACGGACAACTATCCGGGCTTCATCCGCGCGATGTTCGAATGCGCCGGACTCGCGCCGCCCCGGCGCATCACGCGTTGTACCTCATACGCGCTGTTTTACAGCCTGACGGTCAGCACCGATGCGATCTTCGCGTGGACCACGCATTCGCTCGAAGAAACCTTGCTCGGACAGAGCTTCGTGCGCCTCGCCCTGCCGGTCGCGCCACCGCCGCTGCAGTTGTATCTGCTGTCACCGCAGGAGTCGCAGTTGACCCGTCCGGCGGAGTATTTCGTCCATTGCATCGAGCAGGCCATCGGGCCGTTGTTGAAGGGGACGGTGGCTGCCGAAGAAGTATGAACGGGGTCGAAGGAATGACCCGGTCGCTGCTGCAGCCCTAAATTTGTCCGATATTTTAGTCAAATTTCAAGTTTTTGCCTGAAGTATCAGGCACATCAAATACGATCTCGGTTGATATCGCCAACCCTCCTATCATTTCGATCCAAGTCGTCTTGTCCGATACTTTTGACAAATATAGGATATTTGCCTAATCTATCCGCCATGCCACGTACCTTTCAACGCCCCTTTCCGTCGGTCGAGAAACAGATGCGCGCTCTTGGCGAGCGGTTAAAACTGGCCCGGCTGCGGCGTGAACTTTCCACGGTTCTGTTCGCCGAAAGGCTGGGCATTTCGCGCGACACCTTGAGCCGCCTCGAGAAAGGCGATCCGAATATTGCGCTTGGGACCTACATGCGAGCGCTTCGTGTATTGGGCCTCGACAAGGACGTGGACTCCGTCGCCCGCGACGACGAACTCGGCCGCAAGCTCCAGGATCTCAAGTTGCCCGGCCAGCGAAAACCACGTACGGAAAGACCCAGCACCGCGCCGATCAAAACCGCGCCGCCGGATAAAGCTCACCCGAAGAGGTCTGATGGTCAGTAATAAACCTCGAGATACATACAAGGTATTCCTCGACGCAGCCGAACTGAGCGACATGCAACAGGTCGGCACGTTGTACCGCCAGACTGCGCGTACCGACTTGCCTGCCGCGTTTGCCTATGCGCAGAGCTGGCTCGACGGTCGCAACGCATTCATGCTCGACCCGCGCCTCGAGTTATGGGCCCATGAGCAATACCCGCCGGCGAAGTCTGTCGCATTCGGCGTATTCATGGACTCGGCCCCGGATCGCTGGGGACGCGTGTTGATGGAGCGCCGCGAAGCCGCTACCGCGGATCGCGAGGACAGACCCATGCGTAACTTGCAGGAACTCGACTTTCTGCTGGGCGTACACGATCTGACGCGCGTCGGCGCGCTGCGGTTTCAGGATGTAGAGGACCGGTTTCTTGACAACAGCGCCGACGCCGCTCCACCCGTTACCGACCTTGCCACCCTCGCCTATATCAGCTTGCGCATTGAAGAGGCGGGGGTCGAAAAGTTGCTCGAATACGAGCAGTGGCTCGCCATGCTGATCGCTCCCGGCACATCGCTCGGCGGCGCTCGCCCGAAGGCCAACTTCACCAGCCTGGGCAACGATCTCTGGATCGCCAAATTCCCAGCCAAAGACGACCGTTACGACATCGGCGCGTGGGAATACCTCACTCACCGGCTGGCGAGCAAAGCCGGCATCTGGGTGCCGCAGTCCGAGCTCAGGTACGTCGGTGCGCATGGCGTACGGTATGGCACGTTCTGCGTCGAACGATTCGATCGCCGTCAAGGCAACCGGCGCATGTACACCTCCGCCATGACCTTGCTCGAACGTCAGGATGGCGAGTCGGATGCAAGCTATCTGGACATTGCTGAATACCTCGCAGGCAACGGCGCGCAAGGTCATATCGACGAAGATCTCGCCCAACTCTTCCGAAGGATTGTCTTCAACGTGCTCGTAGGAAACCGGGACGATCATCTTCGCAATCACGGCTTCATTCGCGAAGCGTCGGGCTGGAGACTCTCGCCAGCATTCGATATGAATCCAAATCCCGGCAAGCGGGAACACGCGCTCACGCTGGACGCCATGAGCGCCCTGCCGGATCTCGAAACCGTGATCGGAACGGCTGAGTTTTATCGGCTCGACGACAAGCAGGCACGTCACATCGTTGTGGACGTTCGACACGCCGTCAATACATGGCGTGAAGAAGCCGCGGCTCTGAATCTGCCCCGGCCCGAAATACAGCGAATGGAATCTGTATTTCAGGTGTGATGCGTTCGAATGGCGACCCACATGTGCGAGGCCAGTCGGTCGCAACGGACACCTCCGTGCCTGCGTTCCAGCACATATCCTCATACCCCTTATAATCCGGCATGACCCGAATCCCGCATCCTCTCCCCCTCAAATCGGCCGCGTACGGCCGATCAGCCGCCCACCGCTCCACGGCGGCCGCATGAAAACACCCAAACGTCTGCTCCCGCTGGTCGAAGAAGGCCTGATCGACGAAGTCATTTCGCAGTTGATGAGCGGCAAGGAAGCCACCGTCTACGTGGTCCGCAGCGGCGAATCCACGCGCTGCGCGAAGGTCTATAAAGACGCCAAACAGCGCAGCTTCCGCCAGGCCGCGTCCTATCAGCAGGGTCGCAAAGTCAAGAACAGCCGCCAGCAGCGCGCCATGGAGAAAGGCAGCCGCTATGGCCGCGAAGTGCAGGAGCAGGCATGGCAGAACGCCGAAGTCGACGCGCTGTTCCAGCTTGCCAACGCGGGCGTGCGCGTGCCGCAGCCGTTCATCTGCACCGACGGCGTGTTGCTGATGGAATTGGTGACCGATGCGGACGGCGACGTCGCGCCGCGTCTGAACGATGTCGAGATGACCGAAGCACGCGCGCTCGAACTGCACGCGCTGCTGCTCAACCAGGTGGTGCGCATGCTGTGCGCCGGCATGATTCACGGCGATCTGTCCGAGTACAACATCCTGCTCGCGGCGGACGGCCCCGTGATCATCGATCTGCCGCAAGCCGTGGATGCCGCCGGCAATCTGGAAGCGCCGGCCATGCTGGAGCGCGACGTGAACAACCTCGCCACGTACTTCGGCCGTTTCGCGCCCGCCTTGCTCGACACAAGCTACGGCAAGGAAATCTGGTCGCTGTACGAAGCAGGCGCTCTGCACGTGGACGCCCGATTGACCGGCCGTGTCGAACAGGACACCACGCCGATCGATCTCGAAGGCGTGCTACAGGAACTCGAAGACACCCGGCTCGATGAAGAAGCGCGCCTGCGCTACGAACAGTCGCTGCGTAGCGGAACGTAAGCGGACCCCGTACCTCGCGCCAGCGTACCCGGAACCTGCCCCACCGATTCCCGCATCGTCACGCTCACCGGAAACTCGCGAGTAATCTCCCACGACGTCCCGTAGCACTGATTGACCAGCCAGCGCACGGCATTCTGCGTCAGCTCCGCCGTCGGGATATGCACCGAGGTCAGTCCCGGCGCGGCATAAGCGGCCGAATAGTCATCGTCGTAGCCGATCACGGAAACGTCGTCCGGTACGGCAATGCCCGCCTGATGGAAGCGCGCCAGCACGCTGACCGCCATCGTGTCGTTCGCGCAGAATAGCCCCGTGAAGCGCCGCTTCGAATCGAGCAGTTTCTGCGCGGCCGCATAGCCGCCTTCTGGCGAAAAGTCCGATTCGATCAGCGTGACGTCCTCGCGAGCGATGCCTTCGCGCGACAGTTCGGCGAAGAAGCCTTCGAGCCGGGTCTGGTTGTCCGAGGCGCTGGACGGCCCGGATATCACCGCGATGTGCCGGTGCCCATGATCGAGCAGCGTGCGTGCCGCCAGTTCACCGCCACGCCGATGATCCGCGCAGAATGACGCCTCCGGCAACTGATCGAACGCGCGATTCAGAAACACCATTTTCGGGTGCATGCGATGCAGCATGTCCAGATCGTCGTCGTGCAGATCGTGGCTGATCACCACCACGCCGTCGCAATCGCGGCCGATCAGAAAGCGCACCGCCTCGATCGCCTGCTCACGCGGCGACACTTCCCCACAGCCGGTCGCCACCACCACGTGACGGCGCACCGCGCGCAGTTCGGTGTCCGTTTGCTTGAGTATCGTGCCGTAGTAGGAGCCGAAGAAAGTCGGCACAAAAATGCCGATGATGCCGAGCGATTGCGTCGCCATGGCGCGGCCGATCGACGATGGCCGGAAATTCAGTGCTTCGATCGCGGCCTTTACACGGGCGGCCGCGTCGGCTGAAATGGGTCCCTTACCGGAAATGGCGCGTGACGCAGTCGA
This sequence comes from Paraburkholderia fungorum, assembly GCF_902833645.1. Lineage (GTDB taxonomy): Bacteria > Pseudomonadota > Gammaproteobacteria > Burkholderiales > Burkholderiaceae > Paraburkholderia > Paraburkholderia fungorum. The sequence goes on along the minus strand of NZ_CADFGE010000016.1, from coordinate 47,870 downwards.
CATCCCCACGCCGGCCAGTGCCGCGACATCCTTGAGTGTTGCCACGCGGTTCTCCGTCAAGCCTGTTGTATTCAACGACGCCGCGTCCGGTCACTAGAGACGCGCGCCGCCCTCCTCGTCGAACAGCGAAATATGCGCGCCGTCGAACGAGAACGCCGCGGCATCTCCTATCGCCAACGGCGTCTTGGTCTGATCGATCGACGCGATCTGCACGCCATGATAATCGAGCCAGACGACGCGGTGGTTGCCCATCGGCTCAATCAGTGAAATGTTCGCGCGCTCGCTCATTGCCGTGCCCGAATCCACGCGTTCGCTCACCCGCACGTCTTCTGCCCGCACGCCGAGCACACAAGGCAGACGATCCGCCGGCAGGTTTTTGAAAGGATAGGCCGACACATCGAACCGCAAGTTCGCGCTGCAAAAGTGCAGCGAACCATCGCGCACCTCGAGTGTGCCCTTGAGCAGATTCATCGCGGGCGAGCCCAGAAACGTCGCGACAAACAGATTGTCCGGCCGCGCATAGACTTCCCCGGGCGTGCCGAACTGCTGGATCACGCCGCCGCGCATCACGGCCATGCGTGTGGCGAGCGTCATGGCTTCCACCTGGTCGTGAGTCACGTAGATCATCGTCGCGCCCAGACGCTGGTGCAGTTGCTTGAGCTCGCGCCGCAATTCGGTACGCAGCTTGGCGTCGAGATTCGACAGCGGCTCGTCAAACAGGAACACGTCGGCTTCGCGTACGATCGCACGGCCAATCGCGACGCGCTGCCGTTGCCCGCCAGAGAGTTGCGCCGGCTTGCGCTTGAGCAGAGGGCCGAGTTGCAGCATCTCGGAGGCCCGCGTGACGCGCCGTTCGATTTCCGCCTTCGGCGTGCCGTTGATGCGTAACGCGAACGACAGATTGCGCTCGACGCTCATGGTCGGATACAACGCATACGACTGAAACACCAGCGCGATGCGGCGATCTTTCGGGTCGGCCCAAGTCATGTCTTCGCCGGCAATTTCGATGCTGCCGCCGGTCACATCGATCAGACCCGCAATGCTGTGCAGCAAGGTGGATTTGCCACAGCCCGAGGGTCCGAGCAGCACCACGAACTCGCCCGCGCGCACGTCGAGATCGAGATTTTCGATCACCGTATTCGCGCCGAGCTGGATCTTCAGGTTGCGCACCGATACATTGGCCGGATTCGCCAGCCCCGCCGCATCCGCCACGTCGCCGAGGCCCGCCGCACCTGCCACATCTGCTGCGCCTGCTGCCGGGTGTGTCATCGCATTTGCCACTGCATGTGCCTCCACGTTTCAAGACTGGCCAGCTTCGTCATACCTTACCGCCCTGTCCCTTATCCCTTGACGGCGCCGGACGCAATGCCGCGCACAAACCAGCGGCCCGAAATGAAGTAGACCGCTAGCGGCACCATGGAGGTCAGAATGGTCGCCGCCATATTGACGTTGTAGAGCCGTTCGCCGGTAGTCGTGTTGATGATGTTGTTCAATTGCACCGTCATCGGCAGATTTTTTGTGCCGGCGAACACCAGCCCGAGAATAAAGTCGTTCCAGATGCCCGTCACCTGCATGATGACCGCCACGACGATGATCGGCGTGGACATCGGCAGCATCAGTTGCAAAAAGATACGCCAGAAACCGCCGCCGTCGATGCGCGCCGCCTTGAACAGCTCCTGCGGAATCGACGCGTAGTAGTTGCGAAACAGCAGCGTCATCACCGGCATGCCGAAGATGGTGTGAATCACCACGATGCCCGGCAGCGAACTGAACAGATGCACACTCGCCAGCACGCGCACAAGCGGATAGACCATCACCTGCACGGGAATGAAGGCGCCCATCAGCAGCACGCCGAACAGCACGCCGGCCCCGCGCGGCCGCCAGAACGACAGCGCGTAGCCGTTCACCGCACCGGCCGCGATCGATAACACCGTGCTCGGCACGACGATACGCACTGAATTCCAGAAACCGACCTGAATGCCGTTGCAATCGAGCCCGGTACAGGCCGATTGCCACGCGGCGCGCCATGCGTCGAGCGTGAAATGCGTGGGGAACGCGAGCAGATTGCCGAGGCGAATCTCGCTCATCGGTTTGACCGACGTGACGAGCATCACATACAGCGGCAGCAGGAAAAACAACGCGGCCGTGAGCAAAAACGCGTAGACGCCGAAACGCGCGGGTGTAAAAGTCCGGCGACGCCGGCGGCTATGGCTGGGCGTGCCGCCTTTCAGGGTTGGACTAAGCGTGTTCATCACACCTCCTTGCGCAACACAGCGCGGCTGCGGGCAAAGAAGAACGGCGCGAGGATCGCCAGCACCGTTGCGAGCAACACGATCGACGCTGCCGATGCCAAACCGATATTCGCGCGGCCGAACAGGTAGTCCATGATGAACTTTGCGGGCACTTCGCTCGCCGTGCCGGGGCCGCCTTGCGTCATTGCGACCACCGCGTCGTAGAGCTTGACGACCATCACGAAGAGCAGCACGAAGGCCGTGGACATGGAAGGCCCGAGCATCGGCACGACAATGCTCGCATACACACGCCAACGCGGAATTCCGTCGATACGGGCGGCTTTCCACAGTTCGTCGTCGATACCGCGCAAGCCCGCCAGCAGCAGCGCCATCACGAGGCCGGATGCCTGCCATACCGTCGCGATGACGATGGTGTAGATCACCCCGTCCTGATCGACGATCCAGTCGAAGCGCGCATGCACGAAACCGAGCTTGTGCAACACCGCCTGCGCGCCCAGTTCGGGATTCAGGATCCACTGCCAGACCAGACCGGTGGCGACAAACGACATGGCATACGGATAGAGAAACACCGTGCGCAGCACGCCTTCAGCCGCAACACGCTGATCGATGAAGATCGCCAGCAGCAAACCGATCACCATGCACGCAACAATGAAGCACGCACCGTAGATCACGATGTTTTGCAGCGACAGTAACCACCGGTCGTTGTTGAACAGCCGCACGTATTGCGTGAGGCCCGCGAAATCGCCGGAAGGAAACGTGTGCGAGTTGCTGAGCGACACGCGCGCGGTCCAGACCATCGTGCCGAGATATGCGAACACGACGGTCAGGACCATCGGCAGCAATGCCACCCATACCGCGATAGGCAAACGCTTTTTTAGCGGCTTTTTCAGCGGCCCTTTGCGATGCCTGGCGTCAGCGGCCTGCAGCTTGAGCGCGTGCATGGCGGGCGCCTAGCTCTTCAACGCACTGGCAAACGCTTTCTGCGCGTCGTCGACCGACTGGTTCTTGTTCCAGAAGTTCGTGATGACGTCGATCAACGCACCCTGCGTGTCAGGCGAGAGCAGCATTTCCGGATTCGGCAACTGACGCGACTTGTCCTTCATGATCGCCATACCCTCCTTCGCGCAGATGTCGAGACTGCTCGCGTCCACATCGGGACGAATCGGAATCGAACCTTTCTTCGCGCTGAATGCGACTTGCGCGGCCGGCGAGGTCATCACCGTGGCAAGCAGATTCTGCGCCTTGATCGCATTGGCGTTGTCGGTTTTCGGGAACACGAATACATCGCCCGCGACCAGATACGGCGAGTGCGGACCGAAACCCGGGAAGCAGCCGAAGTCCTTGCCGGCCACCTGATTGGCTGCCGAGAACTCACCCTTGGCCCAGTCGCCCATGATCTGCACCCCCGCCTTGCCGGAAATCACCAGCGCGGTGGCATCGTTCCAGTTGCGGCCAGGCGAGCCCGGATCGACGAAGTCATGCAAGCGCTTGAACGATGCGAGCACCTTCCTGAACGCGTCAGACTTGACCGCGTTCTGATCGCGATCGCGATACACCTTCAGATAGAGATCGGGACCGCCGACGTCGGCGAATACCGCATCGAACGTGATCTTTTCCTGCCATGGTTGACCGCCGAGCGCGAGCGGGATCACGCCCGCGGCTTTGAGCTTGCCGAGATCGGCAAGGAACTCGTCGTAGCTCTTCGGCTCGGCGGCGATGCCGGCCTTCTGGAACACGGGTTTCGAGTAGAAGAACCAGGCCGGCATATGAATATCGACCGGCGCGGCGTAGTAATGACCTTTCACCTTGATGCTGTCGATGATCGACTGCGGGAAGACATTATTCCAGTTCTCTTTTGCGGCAACCTCGTCGACATTGTTCAGGAGGCCCTGGTCGATCAGGTCGTGAAACTGTTTGGACGTATTGAACTGCGCGGCGGTGGGCGGATCGCCGCCGACGATCCGATTGATCGCGGTGGAGCGTGCCTGATCGGCGCCGGCGACGGCGTTGTCGATCCACCGGCCGCCGGCCTTGTTATACGCATCGGCGAACTGGCGGATCGCGGCGGACTCGCCGCCCGAGGTCCACCAGTGGATCACGTTGGCCTTCAACGGTTCCGCTTGCGCGACGACGCCATATAACGACAGTGCCGCAACTACACTCGCCGCGATCATTTTTCTGCTGTTCATTCCGTCTCCTGTGTCGATCAGAGTTAGCGCTTCAGCGCTTACTCTGATCCCATGCAAAGCTGTCGATCAGAGTTAGCGCTTCAGCGCTTACTCTGGTCCCATGCAAAGCTGTCGACATACAGCCCCACCTGCCGTTAGACCCTCGCCTTACGCTCCTTCAAAAATTTCGCCGCCAACTCCGCACTGCGTTTGACCGTGCGCTTCTGCGTACTGTAATCGACATGGACGACACCAAAGCGACGCTCGTAACCAAACGCCCACTCGAAGTTATCCATCAGCGACCACAGAAAATAGCCGCGAACATCCACGCCGGCCTTGATCGCCTGATCGACCGCCGCAAGATGGCGCTTGAGGAACGAGATGCGCTGCGCATCGTCGACGTGGCCGTCGATCACCTTGTCGTCCGAGGCCATGCCGTTTTCGGTGATGTAGATCGGCGGCAGGTTGCGATACGTTTTCTTGAAACCGGTCAGCAGATCGCGCAAGCCATCGGGATACACCTCCCAACCCATCTGCGTGCGTTCGACGCCTTCGAGCGGCACGTCGCGAAATCCGTGCGCGCCATCGCTCGCAACGTTCGTGCGGAAGTAATAGTTGATGCCGAGGAAGTCGAGCGGCGCGGCAATGGTTTGCATATCGCCGTCGAGCACCAGCGGTTCGGTGCCCGGCCACAACTCGAACAGATCCTGCGGATACTCGCCCTTGAGCAGTGGATCGAGAATCCACGCATTGTGCTGGACTTCGAACAGATGCGCCGCGCGCTGATCCGCGGCGCTGTCGCTATTGGCCGTGCCACGGCCGATGTTGGCGACGATACCTTTCTGCGAAGCCGGATCGTTGCCGCGCAATACCGGAATCGCAAGGCCGTGCGCGAGCAGCAGATGATGCATCGCCTGCGTCGCGAAACGGTCGTTGGCGAGGCCCGGCGCGTGGTGGCCGTTGCCGTAGCCGAGATATGCCGAACACCACGGCTCATTGAGCGTCGCCCATGCGTCGACCGTACCGGCCAGTTCACGGCTCATCAGATCGGCGTAGTCGGCGAAGCGATAGGCGGTGTCGCGATTGAGCCAGCCGCCGCGATCCTCCAGATGCTGCGGCAGGTCCCAGTGATAGAGCGTCACGAAGCTTGTGATGCCCTTCTCTTTCAGGCGGTTCAGAAGGCGCTTGTAGAAGTCGAGCCCTTTGCGATTCGGCCTGCCTGCCGCGTCCATCACGCGTGGCCATGCAATCGAGAGCCGGTAGCCCTCGAGCCCGAGCGAGGCCAGCATGTCGATGTCCGCTTCCCACCGGTGATAGTGATCGCAGGCCACCGCGCCGGTGTCGCCGGCCAGCACCTTGCCGGGTGTCGCCGAGAAAGTGTCCCAGATCGACGGCAGGCGACCGTCTTCATCCACCGCGCCTTCGATCTGATACGAAGCCGTGGCGGCGCCAAACAGGAAATTCTTGCGCCATAGCGAGGAGTCCGCGGGCGGGGTAAAGGGGTCGGCGAGCGAGCCCTTGAAAACTGCTGGGGATAGGGTGTCGAATGCAGCGGATGCGTCGTTTGCCACGGATTCTCTCCTGCGCTGAGGTCATTGAACCGGGTACGGCAAAACTTGATACGGAAGCCGGCTGGAAGCCGCTTAAGAGCTGATTGGAAACGGTCTGGAAGCAAAAGTGGAAGCGCTTCCACAACGACCAGCGAACGATAGCAGTGGCGAATTCACTGCAGCAATCAGGGTTTGTCTGGAGGGCTGGCTGGCATGCGCGGCGCTGTCATGCGCCGCGCATTGGCGTTGTCACCTGAATCTGAATTCAACAGGCTCTTGGCGCTGTCCAGTGATTTGAAGTGAATTGTGCTGCGGCGCTCAGGTGCTACGCTGACCGGCCACATGCCAAGGCACGTTACGAACCCGACTTGCCATATAGATGGCGTAAGTCTGCCCCGCCGACCCGTTTGTTTCGCTCGACAATCATTAGCCCGTCGCCCGCTTCAGGGTAATTAACCAGCGGTTCTCCATCTAGCCGGTCCACATTAAAGATATCAATGAAATAGTCTGAGGGGGTTTTCATTGCCACCGCATAGATTAGAACCGGCACACCGTGATCGACGCCCACCAATTCGTAGCCGAGTGTGATTGAGTCGCGTCCTGCTCTTTCGATGTTTTCTTCGTGAACCACCGCGAGGAAATAAGGAGAATCGATCTCGCGTACCAGACACGTTTCAACCTGTGTCTTCCATTGATTAGTTCGGTCACCATACAGCGGCTCATTTGCCTCGATCAGAAACTTGAGCAGCGCATGCTCCTTCGCCGAGAGTGGTCTTGACATTTGTTCCTTCCTCATCTTGGGCGAATCGAGCCCACTCGTATCGTGTTGCGTCGTTCAGATCGAGGGACTGCCGTTCCTGGCAACCGTGCCGGTCCGCGAAACGACCTGGCCGTCAGGTGAATAGCCGAACCTCCTGTTTCGCTCGACAATCATTACCCCGTCACCTGCCTCAGGATAGTTAGCCAGCTTCTCTATCGAGGCGGTCTCTCGGGAGCTTAAAGCGCGGCAATAGGTCCGACTCCTTGAACACGTGTCGCAAATCTGCCCCTCCTATGCGTTTCCCAGCTTCCATGATCATGAGGCTGTCGCCTGGCTCGGGATAGGCCACAAGAGGCTCTCCATCGAGACGATCGATGTCGAAAGAGTCGAGGACATAGCCGGCCTGCGTCTGCACCGCATAAGCATAGATAAGCAGCGGTACGCCTTCGTCAATGCCGATCAACTCACGCGCGAGCGTGGTGTAGCCGCCACTCGGCAATCTGATTTCATCATGACTGATAGCCAGGCAGTACGGCACATTAACTTCATGAACCAAGCAGGTTTTGATCTGGGCTTCCCACCTTTGAGCGTAGGCACCATAAAAAGACCTATTCACGGTAAGAAGAAACTCCAGTAGTCGGCGTTCGTGGGTCGCTAAAGCCCGTTGCATAATTTTCCTCCTTTAGGACCCGGCCATGGGCTGGCATGCGCGGCGCATGGATTGGCGTTGTCGCCGGAACCTCAATTCAACTGGCTGTTAGCACTCTCAGGCGATTCGAAGTGAATTGTGCTGCGGCGCTCAGGTGTTACGCTGACGGACCACATGCCAAGGCACGTTACGAACCCGACTTGCCATATAGATGGCGCAAATCTGCCCCGCCGACCCTCTTGTTGCCTTCGACGACCATTAGCCCGTCACCTGGCTCGGGATAGGCCACAAGAGGCTCTCCATCGAGTCTGTCGATATTGAAGGATTCGAGCACGAAGCCCGCCGGCGTTCTATCGGCTATCGCGTAGATAAGCACCGGTACACCTTCGTCAATGGATATCAGCTCACGCAGGCGTTCGGGAGTTTTCCCATCCTTCGTAGGTTTCCTCGCCGTGGCTGATCGAGAGGCAATAGGGAACGTTGACTTCACAAACCGTACAGTTTTGAATTTGATTGATCCAGCGAGGTGCGTCCGCCTCGTACAAAGGAGCATTGACCGAAATAAGAAATTCAATCAATCGATGTTCGCGGGGAGTTAACAGTCGTTGCACATGTAGCCTCTGTGACCTTATTACCGTGGCGGGCAAATCGAACCAACGCGAACTACTTCCGCAGACTGTCGATAAGCCGAGTATCCGATCTGCACACCGTCGACGCTAGAGGTAAAAAGACAAGATGCGCTGGCAGCCGCAAAGATCGATGCAAAGCCCTGGGCACGGCGCCAAGTGCCCAAGGTGACCGCCATTAAGACTTCTTTGCCGGCAGATTAAACGCGCCACCGTCATAAGCCTCGCAATACGCTTTCCAGTCGGCGTTCACCTGAGCCTCGCATTGCGTCGCGAGGTCGATCAACGGCAATTGCCAGTCCTTACGATTGCCGAACGCAATCAATTCGTCCGCAATCGCCGACTTCTGCCGGCCGCCGCTACGCAGTTGCCCCCATGCGCTCAACTCGGCCATGCTGTTGATCACTGCTTCGAGCCGCGGCAGCTTATCGTCCCAGGCGCTCAACGCCACCCGGTCTTCCGAAGGCTGCAAGCTGCGCAGCACATACGAACGCTGATTGAAATCGACTGCATGCAGAAATGCCTGCGAAACAGCCTGATTGCGCCGCTGAATTTCAACCACGCGCTGCGCCTCGCTGTGCCACTTCGGCTGCGGTGTGCGCACATGCGGCGTCACCGAAGAAGGCAGCGCCTCTTTCAGATCGAGCAGATAGTTGCCGTCCGGTGAGCCTTTACCTTCGACGAGAATCGCATAGCGATCCACCCCCAGGCTACCGGTGCCGGCAATCCGCCGGGCCACGTCGATAACGCGATAGAAGTCCGGATTGGGTTGGCTGGCGGCGAACTGATGCATGAACGCGGTAACGGTGGCCCGCGCCTCGTCGCTGATCGGCAGGGCTTTTCTGCCGTCCACCTTCAGCACGCGCGTCTTGCCCTTGAGCGTGGTGCGCCGGTCGAGATGCTGGGCGCGCGTGCGACTCTCCAGCGCGTCGAACAGATCGCGCACCATGCCGACGGAAGTCTCCGCTTCGATCCAGCGCGCTTTGCCGAAGGCGAGCGCGCCGCCGTACGCATCGACCGCGGTGTGGCAGAGCGCGAGTGCCTGAGCGCGGCTCAGTTTGAGGTCGCTTGCACCGACCAGCACGCTCGTGAGAAGCCGTACCAGCTCGTAAAGGGCCGGCGCGAGGCAGGCTTCATCGAAATCGTTGTTGTCGAAATAGACAAGCCGGTTATCACCCTTGTAGCTGCCGAAATTTTCCAGATGCATATCGCCGCAAATCCACACCGGCGGCGCATCGTCGAGCACTTTGTCGCGCGGCAGGCGCTCATAGAACAGATGACAGGTGCCACGCAGAAACACGAATGGCGAGCTGCGCATGAGCTTGTACTTCATCGCGAGCCGTTCAGGATCGCGGCCGGTATTGAAGCTGGCGATGGTATGTGCGATATCGGACATGGGGTTTCCTTTCATACGGCGCGCGGTGAGTCCAACGGGGGGCAGTATGGACTCAATTCGAGCGGATCGAGTCCACGAGCGCATGGAGATTGAGCGGCTTCACGCGAATCACGCCACCGCGCGGACTGTCGATATCGGCGACCAGCATGAACGACAGCGATACGATCAGCGGCACGATCAGCAACAAGCCGGCGCCCGCTTTCAGACCGCGCGCGCCATAGCCGACCAGTACGTTGGCGCACACGCCGATCAGCACCATCAGCGTCCACGCCGCGACGGGAATGCGGTTCCACCACGCCGCCTGCGTATAACCCTGCGTGTTGAGCACGTCGTTCATGCCGGAGACAGCTAGCGCCGCCACCGGCGTGGGCTGCGCCGTGGCGGCGTTCTTCACCGCGGCCCACATTGCGTTTTGCAGGCGTGACGTATCGGCGTTGACCTGGGCGAGTTCGTCGGCGTCGCGGGTAGTGTAGAACAGCACCCGCTGGTCCAGATAAGTCTTCAGCAAGCCTCGCACGGTCGCCGCCTCGGCGGCGGGCAACAGATCGGCACGAACGTATTCAGTGCCGATTGCGTTCGCCTCTTCTTCCTCGTAGTTTTTGCGTTGATCGTAGCGGCCTACCGCCATCGAAAAAGTGAAACCGATAATCAGCGCGAGCAAGGTTAGCGTAGCGGCCTGAATCACGCTGAAGTCGTCGCGTGCATCTTCGTCGATCTTTCTGAATCTGCGTAGCACCGACGCGCCGACGCGCGCCGACAACCACATCGCGACGAACGAAATGATGAACACGAGTGCGGGATAGTCGAAGAGGGTATGCATGGACGAACGTTATTCTTATCAGAGTTTCGTTGGCGGGAACGCTGTGGACAACGGTTAAACGGGCACAGCCATTGCATCATAAGAGACGCGATGCGGATCGGGAAGCCGGCGCGCAACGCCGCACTCGCGCCTGGCCGCCGGCAGCATGCGAACCGTCAGGAGCCTGTCATCAGATAGTAACGTCCGTTCGCACTGACATTGAAGCCGAAACCGCATTCCATCGGCGAGCCATGCGTCTCTACATCAAGCGTCTCCGGTGCGGAAAGCCTGAACTCGATCAGGCATTTGTCCGCCGCTTTGTTAGCGGGTTTGTCATAAGCCGCGAGGTTGGTGATTCTCGCGGTGGCGTCGAGCGGCGCATCGCCAGCGCCATCGGCCACGGGCACGCGCGCCACACCGTCGTAAAAACGCACGTAGGCCGACAGATTGCCCATGTTCGCGCTGGGCTGACCGTCGGCACCCACCGTGGGATACATGAAGTCGCCGTCGATCCGGTAGATGCCGTGCCGTCCTTTCACCGGCTTGATCTCGATACTGTTCCACGCGCCGAAAAACATATAGCTGACGAAGTGCGCGCCGTTTGGCGGCACCCCGTTCACCACGGCTTTGCCGGCGATCGACTCGAGGCGCTGACGCGCGGCCGCGACGGCGCGACCGAGCAGCGCATCGTCAGGGTACTCGCCGCCACGACTCACCGCGGTCCGGTAGTAGGCGCGTGCATCGGGCAGCGCACCCAGCTTCAATTGCACGTCGCCCTGATGGACCAGCGCCATCGCCACGCGGGCCCGCGCCGAACTGGTGGCTTTCGGCGAGTTCTCCTCGTCGGCCTGCAGGGCGGTGGCTTCTGCGAGCGCGGCTTCCATCTCGACCAGCGTTCGCGCCTCCTTGACGTGCCCGGCTTCGAGCGCGGCCACGCCCAACGCCGCGCATGACGCGTTCGTGCGGCACGGCACGTCTTTGCCCGCCAGCAGGTTGCGCCGATAGAGTTCGGCGCGCGACGCGGTGGCTTGCGTTTGCGCCGCGGCAAGCGCGGGCGCAAGCACAGCAACGGCAGCAGTGACGACAACGGCAGCAGCAGCGACGGTGATTTTGACGTTCATGAGCAAGAGAGGACGGTGGCGACGACGCGTTTCAAAGACGCACTTCAAGCAGCCGTATGCGCCACACGCTGGAGGTGGGTTGCCACGGACGCTGGCCGTGATGCTGACAGAAAACCGGCGATTGCGCGAACCCTCGCACGCGGCCGAAGCGTGTGCTCAATCACGCGAACCAGCGGCAACGCCCGGCTTATGGCGCTTCGTGACGTTTGAGCTCGCGCGGAAGCCAGCATGACGCGCATTCGATATCTCATGCGGCGCGCATCGAAGCGCTTGCCATGCATGCACCCCGGATGATTTTTCACATCGGCAAGCGCGTGTTTGAAACGGCACGCGCACACGAGAACGGCAACACGGACGTGACCTACGTCTACCGGCCCGTTTGCAAGCCGCCCTATGCCTCGGCTTGCACGCCGAATTTCTTACGATACGCGCCTGGGCTCGTCAATGCGATACGGCGAAAGTGCCGTCGCAGTGATTCCTCAGAGCCGAAGCCCGCGAGTTCCGCAACGCGCGTCATGGGCAACGGCGTGGATGCCTCAAGCAGTTCCCGCGCGATCGCCACGCGTTCACGCACCAGCCATTCGTAGGGCGCCATGCCGGTGGCGTCGTGAAACTGCCGCTGCAGCGTGCGCGGACTCATCGCCGCCCGTTCGGCCAGCGACTGCAAGGTGTGCGGCAAAGCCGGATGACGGCGCACCCAGTCCATCAGTTTCGCGAGGCGGCCGCCTTCATCCTGCGGCATCGGCCGCGGCACGAACTGCGCCTGACCGCCCTCGCGATGCGGCGGCACCACGAGGCGCTGCGCGACCCGGTTGGCGACCGCGCTGCCGTGGTCGCGCCGCACCAGATGCAGCAGCATGTCGAGCCCTGCCGCCGATCCCGCCGAGGTGATGATCTGTCCTTCGTCGACATATAACGCGTCCGGCTGCACACGCAGTTGCGGATAACGCTGCTGCAAGGTGTCGGCGTAGCGCCAATGGGTCGTCACGGTTTTACCGTCGAGCACGCCCGCGGCGGCCAGCACGAATACGCCGGAGCAAATCGAACAAAGGCGTGCGCCGCGCTCGTGAGCGGCGCGAATTTTCTTTAGCAGCGGCTCGGGCGGCAGTTCGCCGGCATCGCGCCAGCCGGGAACCACAATCGTGTTGGCGCGATCCAGCAGCTTGAGCGTGTACGGCGCGGTAACGGTAATGCCGCCGGCGGCGCGAATCGGACCAGGCTCACTCGCACATACCGCAAAGCGATACCAGTCCACGCCGAGCTCGGGACGTTCGAGCGCGAACAGTTCGGTCACGCAGCCGAATTCGAACGTACAGAGCCGGTCGTAAGCCAGTGCAACAACGAGATGATTTTGCATGGCGTGATGTTACCGAAGATTGACGATTACGCCACTTATCCGGCAGCTCGGGTACCGCGACAATGAAGGCTCCTGAATCGCCTCGCGATGCCTTCACGCTCACTCTCTACCGGAACCTAGCCATGCCTGATCACACCGCGGCCCCCTCCACCAACCCCGTCACCGCTATCGCCGCTGCCGATAGCGCCGCCGCCGTCGCTCACTTCCAGGCGTCGCTGCAATTCGAAACCGATTGCGCCGACGTCAGCACGGCACTAGCGAGCGGCACGCCCGGCTTCGTGCTGCTCGACGTGCGTAGCCCGGCGCTGTTCGAACAAGGCCACGTGCCGGGCGCGCTGAACCTGCCGCACGGCAAAATCGTGGCGTCGAAGCTCGCGGCCTACCCGCCGGACACGCTCTTCGTCACCTACTGCGCGGGTCCGCACTGCAACGGCGCCGCACGCGGCGCGCTGCGTCTCGCGCAACTGGGACGGCCCGTCAAATTGATGATCGGCGGCGTCACAGGCTGGCTCGACGAGGGGTTCACCCTGGCTTGAAGAACGGTCCAATTACCGCCAGGCCGCAGCCAGACCAGGCGTGATCGAGCCCTATCGCTAACATATTGAAAATTAATTAAATAAACGCCGCGAACTGTCGATAACAGGTTCAGCCGCTTCCCTTTCGCGGTTGGACTTAACATGCAGAGCTCATACAATTTTTGGCTGGTTGCAATCTCGTTCCTCGTCGCGGCGCTAGCGTCCTATACGGCGCTCGATTTGACAGGCCGCATCTTCATGCTGGCATCGGTACGTCTGCGTCGCGCGTGGCGTCTGGGCGGCGCCGCGGCGCTCGGTGTCGGGATCTGGTCGATGCACTTCATCGCGATGCTCGCCTTTTCGCTGCCGATCCCGCTTGGCTACGACTTCGCGACGACCGCTTTTTCGCTCGGCCTCGCGATCGGCGTCTCGTATCTGGCACTGGTTGTGACGACCCAGACACGGCTTACCCCGCTTCGGCTCGTAGCCGGCGGCGTGCTGATGGGCTTCGGCATTGCCGGCATGCACTACACCGGCATGGCCGCCATGCAGATGGCGCCGGGCATCCATTACCGCCCGGCCTGGTTCGCCGCTTCGCTGGTGATCGCGATCGGCGCCTCGACCGCCGCGCTATGGATGGCGCGCGCACTCAGTAACGACGACGAACGCCACGTCGTGCGCAAACGTTTCGGCGCCGCGCTGGTGATGGGCGTGGCAATCAGCGGCATGCATTACACCGGCATGGCGGCCGCCGAGTTTCTGCCCGGCGCCGTGTGCGGCGCGGCTAAGGGCGTGAACGCGGAATGGCTGGCGACCTCGGTGATCCTGTTCACATTTGCGATTCTGATCGTGACGCTGATGTTGTCGCGTTTCGATGCGCGCACCAGCTTCCTGATCGGCTCGGTATCGAAACTGAACGGTCAGATCGTGCGGCTTGCCACGCTCGACACGCTGACCGGCCTGCCCAACCGCAGCACGCTCACCGACCGCATCCAACACGCGATCCATGTTGCGCGCCGGCAGCGTTCGCTGTTCGCCATCCTGTTCATGGATCTCGACGGCTTCAAGACCATTAACGATTCGCTCGGCCACTCGGCCGGCGACGAAGTGCTGTCCGCGTTCGCCCAGCGTCTTCTGCTGTGCGTGCGTGCGAGCGACACCGTCGCGCGTCTGGGCGGCGACGAGTTCGTCGTGCTGTCCGAAAATCTGGATTCACGCGAAGATGCCGGCACGATCGCCGAAGGCGTGCTCGACCGGATGCGCCGTGGCATCTGGACCGACTCGCAGCCGCTGCAGGTGATGCCGAGCATCGGCATCGCGCTCTATCCGCACGACGGCGACAGCGTCGACACGCTGCTCAAACATGCCGACGCGGCCATGTACGAAGCCAAGCGCGCGGGCCGCAGCACCTATCGCTTCTTCGAACAAAGCATGAACGAAGCCGCGACGCGTACGCTGCAAATTCAGAGTGCGCTGCATGAAGCGCTCACCGCCGGACATTTCTCGCTGCACTTCCAGCCGAAGTTCCATGGCAGCGGCGACTCGCTGGCGGGCGCCGAAGCGCTGATCCGCCTGAATCATCCGCAGCTTGGCGCGCTGGCGCCGCTCGAGTTCGTGCCGATTGCCGAGCGCTCCGGCCAGATCGTACAGATCGGCTACTGGGTCATGCGTGAAACCTGCCGGCAGATTCGCCGCTGGGTCGCGCAAGGCCTGCCGTCGATGAAAGTGGCGATCAATCTGTCGCCACGCCAGTTGTCGCAACCGAACCTCGTCCCAACGATGCTCGAGATCGTCAAGGAGGAAGGCGTGCAATGCGGACAGATCATGTTCGAAATCACCGAATCCGTCGCGATGCAGGACGCGCCTAAAACCATCGAAATGATCCGCGAGTTTCAGGCAAGCGGCTTTGAAATCGCCATCGACGATTTCGGCACCGGCTATTCCAGCCTCGCTTACCTGCAGCGCTTTCGCGTCAAGCAACTGAAAATCGACCGCTTCTTCACCAACGGCCTCGACGAGCACGGACCGGAAGGCAGCGCGATCGTCTCCGCAATCATTGCGCTCGCGCACTCGCTGGAGATGGACGTCGTGGCGGAAGGCGTCGAGACCGAATCGCAGCTCGACAAGCTCAAATCAATGATGTGCGACGAGATGCAAGGCTTCCTGCTAGGCAAGCCGCTTAGCGCCGACGATTTCAGTGAACTGCTCCGTGAGAGGATGATGGCGGCATGAGCATCCGGATCCACTCGAAACGCGCAGGGGTGCGCCACGAGGGTGTCCGTCGCCGTGTCCCTCGCTGCGCGACCCCGTTTTACCGATAAGCAGGAACAGACAGATTGGCGGCTGGAGATTTCATGAAAATTGACGTAGCGACGTTCCAAACGGTATGGCTGATTCTGTTTCTGTGCAGCGCCCTGATCACGACGGCGCTTTCGCGCATGTTCGCGCAGGTCGGCGCCTTCCGCTTCTGGGCCATCGGCTTTTATCTGCTTGCCACCGCCACGGCATCGTTCGCGTTGCATAAGATCTGGCCCAATGACCTGCTGATGCTGGCCACCGCGACGCTGGCGTTGCTAAGCCGCATTCTGATCTGGTCGGGCACGCGCGATCTGTTCGGCGCCGCGCCGCGGTGGCGCACCGGCCTTGCCGTCACGGCCGTGTTTGCCGTGCTGCATGGGAGCATGCTGGCATTGAACGCGCCGCTGGGCGCCCGCGCCTTGCTGCTGGCGCTGTTTTTTCTGCCGTGTCGCGCGGCGACGCTGTATGAAGTGTGCCGCCGGCGCCGTCCGCATCTCGGGCCGGCACGTGTGCTGGTGGTCGTGGGCAGCATCATCGCGATGCTCAATGTCATCGTGCCGCTCCTGCTGGTCCTGCTGGACCGGGCCAATATGACACTGTTCTACGGCAATCCTCGCACCACCTCGGCGCTGTACGCGGTGGTGTTTGCAGGCGATCTGCTGTTGACCGTCGGCTTGATCGTGCTGGCCTTGCGCCAGTTGGTCACCGAACGCGACATGCTCGCCACGCTCGACCGCGGCGCGCTGGAACATCTCGCCGGAGCACGGCAAATGCGGGCTCTGCGCGATTCGCGGCTGCCACGCGGCGACGTGCTCGGTCACGACACGTCCACGCAACGCCAGTCACTGCCGGGAGCGATTTGACGCGGCGCGCGGGCCGCTTGCGAACCCCTGTTGGCGGCGCATTGGCCCGTTTATGACTTTAGCCGCCGGTCAGGCGCTCGTTAAGCGCTAATTGGTCGCGCATTAGCCACTCATTGATCGCTCATTAACGGATTAACCGGCCTTGCGTTCCTCTCGCGCGCTATCGGCCACTTCGACGAGCATCGGCGTCGCAATCTGTACAGCTTCACGCCTCGCCAGCTTGCCGTCCACCGAGGCGCCGCAATCCATCCGCAACTGCTGGTAGTAGATGTTGCCGGTCACGTGCGCGCCGCTTTGCAACTCGACAAAGTGATCGGCGATCACGTCGCCGATTATCCGGCCGTTGACCACCACGTCATAGCCATGCACGTTGCCCTCGATCGAGCCGCGCTCGCTCAATACCAGCAGCGTCTGCGCACCCGGCTCGCCGCTGACGTTGCCGGTCACGTGGCCGTCCATGCGCAGGCCGTCGCTGAACAGGAGGTCGCCCGTGATCCGCACGTCATGGGCGATGAGTGTGGCGAGCTTCGTCTGCTGGATACCCGCGTGCTTTTTCTTGCTGAACATAAATACCTCGTGAAAATGAAAATGTTCGTCGCGCGATGCCGTCCGGGCGACGATCCGGGGTGTTGTTGGCTGGTTGTTGCCTCGTTGTTGTTGCCTGATTGTTCCTGCCCGGTTGCCGGGTCATCCGCTTGCCGGGTCATCGGGGTGTTGCGCCGCATACCCGTCAGTCAGCGGCGCGGCTCGGATGGCTTCGCTTTGCTCTGGCCGCGCAGAAACTGCAGTTCGGCATTCAATCTCGCGACATCGGCGGCGGCGCCATCCGCGGTTTTCTGCACCGCGGCGCGCGCCGCCGATTCCTGCGCCAACGCAAGCCGCGCGCGGGCTAGCTCCCTCTGTTCGCTGCCTTCATCCGCGGGCGCCGCAGTGCATTGAAGCGCCGGTGTGCCGGCGCGCTGCGCGTGCCAAGCCACAACGGCCGCCGCGCCGCCAGCCGCGCTGAGCGCGCACACCAAAACCCACAGGGCCGCGCGAAAACCCGGCGAGCGTGCGGGTTGCAACGTGTAGGCGCGCTGCGTCAGACGGCCCGCATCGCGGGAGAGGCGTCGCTCAACCATGGGGCGGGGGCGCGAACAGCGCAAGGTAAGCGGCCGGGTTGACCGGCGCGCCGTTGACCAGTACTTCGAAATGCAGATGCGGCCCGGTGGAGCGGCCGGTGGAACCGACGTCGGCGACATACTGGCGCGGCAGCACCAGATCGCCGACATGCGCAACGATGCGCGACGCGTGGCCGTAACGGGTCACGAGGCCGTTGCCGTGATCGATTTCGACGCAGTTGCCATAGCCCGATTTCTCACCGGCGAAGATGACCCGGCCGCCTGCTGCCGCGAGAATCGGCGTACCGGTTCTGGCGACCAGGTCGACGCCCGGATGAAAACTCAAACGATGGGTGAACGGATCGGTGCGGTTGCCGAACGGTGAGCCGAAGCGCGCGCCGTCGGCGGGCATGCGGCCGGGGAAGGCGGCGTAGGCGATCGCGTGGTCGGCGGTCTGCTGCTCGAGCGCGGACAGCGTCGCCGCGATGCAATCCAGTTGTTGCCGGGTGCGCGCGGCATCGGCATGACCGGCCGCTTGCGGCATGACATCCGTACAGCGGCGCGGCGGTAAAGACGGACCGCCCTCGCCGTCGGTTGCGGACAGGTCGGGTTCGGAGGCGGCGCCCGGGGTTGCCGGGATGGCCGGGGTAGCTGAAGTAGCCGGTGCGCGCGGCGCCGGCCGCGGTGTATTCAGACGTGTTTCGAAATCGCGCAACGCGTCGACCTGCAGCGTCAGGCGCGCGATGCGCGGTTCGATCTGCGCCACGGACGCGTTCAGCTTGCCGAGCTGATCAATCGCATAGTCGTGCTCGACACGGTTCGCCACTTGCTCGCCGGCGGCGTCGTGTGCCGGCCAATGCATGCCGATCGCGATGCCTGCGGCGAGCGCCAGCGCCGCCGCGCCGAACGCGGTCGCAACCACGATGGTCAGCACGGTGCGGCGCGTCACGAAACTGACCGGCCCGCTGGAAAACCTGCGGCCGGCGCCAAACATGGAGGACATCAGCAGCTCCCGGCACGCGCCATAAGGCGCGCGCAAGGCAGCGTACGGGCGACGCAGGACGCGTTCAACACGCGCGGTGTGTTGAACGCGCCACGCGTGTTGAACAGGCAAAAACGAGACGGGAAATCGGCGAACGGGACTGACTGCATGCGACATCAACCGGACAACTTACCGGTTGCGATAATGGACAAAGGGGGCCGATTATCGCCTGGCATCACGAACCATCATCTCAAATACAAAGGGCAGTTGACGAGTCCGCGCTCATGCTCACCGTGCCGCCAGACGCGGCTCGTTCCGATCAAACCTGTCCAGCTCACACAGCCGTGCAACCAGCGCATCGCTGGCACGCGTCATCGGCATGCGCAAGCCGTCGCGTATCAGGCCTTGCGCTGCAAGCAGCGCCTTCACCGGCGCCGGGTTCGGCTCGGCAAACAGCGCCTGGATCAATGGCGCGAGCTCATGAAAAATACGCCGCCCTTCGTCGAGGCGGCCCGCCGATAACGCACGATACAGCGCGACGAACCGCTCCGGCCGCAGATGCGCGGAAGCCGCGATCGCCCCGCTGCCGCCCAGGCACAGGGTGTTGAACAGATTGATGTCCTCGCCGGTCAGCACCTGCAGGCGGCCATCGCGAATCAGCGCGAGCGTGGTGTCGAGCGAACCGGCGCAATCCTTCACCGCCTGAATTCGTGGATGCGCGGCCAGCGTCAGGAGCGTGTCGAGTTCGAGCCGCACACCGGTTCGATAGGGAATGTCGTACAGCACGACAGGCTTCTCGCTCGCCTCGGCAAGCGCCATGAAATGCCCGACGATGCCCGCCTGCGAAGGCCGGATGTAGTACGGCGCGGCTATCAGCACGCCGGCGATCGGCAATGCGTTCAGTTGCCCGATGCGCGCCTGCATGCTCGCCGTGTGATTGCCCGACACGCCGACCAGCACGGGCAGCGCTCGCGCGTTCGCGCCTTGGCCGGCGGTCTGCGCTTCGTCGAGAATCGTCGCCAGCACGGCGTGCTGCTCGGCGTCGTCGAGCGCGGCTGGCTCGCCGGTCGTGCCGAGTGCGACCAGCCCGGCAATGCCCGCGTCGGCATAGCGGCGCACCAGCGCGCGCAGCGCGGCGTGATCCACCTCGCCGTCGGCGAATGGCGTGATGAGCGGAACCCAGATACCCGAAAAAATAGACATGTTTTTACCTCGATGACGACCGTATCGATTCCGATCAGCGGTGCGAGGGAGGAAAAACAGGGAATGCCGCAGGGGGCGTTGACCGGCTGTTCCGTCGCAACATCTGACGGAACAGCGGCTCCGGTCAGATGAGCGGCTGTTTTTTGGCTTTGGCGTTGACGTTCTCGAGATTCGCGCGTGCGGCCACGACGCTCGCAGAAGCGAGACGTGCGGCGGTTGACGAGCAGGGTCGGAACGTTTGGCCGGAATGCATGACACGCAGTTTAACCGCGTCCGGCGCGAGTTGGCAAAGCGGGCCGGCCAAACTCGCAAAATTGCTTGACTTCTGCAACAGGGAAACTAATATACGCACCGCGTACATAGCCGATACGCAGCCCTTTCCCGACAGGTGCCCGCATGAGCGTCCCACAACAAGCCTTCCTACGCGACGCGATGCGTCGCATGAACATGACCCGCGAAGCGTTCGCGAGCCGTATCGGCGTGTCGCGCCGCGCACTCGACACGTGGCTGCTGCCGGACGATTCGCAGGAATCGCGCGCCATGCCGGAGATCGTGGAGCGTTTCGTGTCGGAAATCGTGGTGCATGGCGAACCAGGCGAAAAGCATACGCAAAGCGTAGACTCGCAGTCGCTTGCCAGCCAGATGCTGTTCGAGGGCAAACCGCAACTGCTGTCCGTCGATCAATTCTCGCGCGACTCGGTCGAAGCGCTGTTTCGCGTCGCCGACATCATGCAGCCGATCGCACGGCGCCGTAAAATCTCGCGCGTGCTCGAAGGCGCGGTACTCGGCAATCTGTTTTTCGAGGCCAGCACCCGGACCCGCGTGAGCTTCGGCGCGGCGTTCTGCCGGCTCGGCGGCTCAGTGTGCGACACCACCGGCTTCACGTTTTCGTCGATGGCCAAGGGCGAGTCGATTTACGACACCAGCCGCGTGATGAGCGGCTACGTGGATGCGCTGGTGATCCGTCATCCGGAGCAAGGCTCGGTGGCCGAATTCGCGCGCGCCACCAACGTGCCGGTGATCAACGGCGGCGACGGCCCCGGCGAGCATCCGAGCCAGGCTCTGCTCGACCTGTACACGATCCAGCGCGAGTTCTCGCGCCTGGGCAAGATTGTCGACGGGGCGCATATCGCGCTGGTCGGCGATCTGAAATACGGCCGCACGGTGCATTCGCTGGTCAAGCTGCTGGCGCTCTATCGCGGCATCAAGTTCACGCTGATCTCGCCGCCCATGCTCGAAATGCCGAGCTACATCATCGAGCAGATTTCACGCAACGATCATGTGATCGAGCAGACTCACGATCTGACCGCCGGCCTGCGCGGCGCCGACGTGGTGTACGCCACGCGCATTCAGAAAGAGCGCTTCACCGACGAATCGTTCGAAGGCTACACGCCGGATTTCCAGATCAATCAGGCGCTGATGGACAGCGTATGCGGTGCCGACACGTTGATCATGCACCCGCTGCCGCGCGACAGCCGGCCGGGCGCGAACGATCTGAGCGTCGACCTGAATCACGATCCGCGGCTGGCGATTTTCCGGCAGACCGATAATGGCATTCCCGTGCGGATGGCGATTTTCGCGGTACTGCTGGGCGTCGAAAAGCTGGTCCAGCATTCGATGCGCGACGCCGCGTGGCGCCCGCCCGCTTACCTCGGTCCGGACGACGCGGTGTTTCACGGCATCGATTGATCGCCTGCCGATCGACTGAGACCGTCCGATGCAAAGCGGCCTTGCTGTGAACCAGCAACGCCGCTTTTTTTTACGCTGCCGCAAGCAGGTCCGATCAGGCCGAGCGGGTCGTTACACGCTCAACCCCACGCGTGCTGCGACTTGCCGTCCACCACCGTGCATTGCAAGCCGGACATACGGCCGGCCGCGTCGATTGCCGCCTCCAGCTCGGCAAACGGGTACGACTTCAACTCGACCGCATCGAGTGCGATCTGGCCGGATGCGACCATCGAAATCAACGCGAGATAGTCAGCGCGCGTGTACATGAATTGGCCGATCAACTCCCAGTTGTTCTGCAACATCTCCCGGTACGTAATCGGCAAATCCACTTGCATGCTGCCCATCAGCACGAGCCGGCCGCCGCGGCGCAGGCTGCGCAATGTGGCGAGCGTTGCGTTCGCATCGGTCGCGTGGCCGACCATATCGAAGCCGAGGTCCACGCCGCCACCGCTGGCGGCACAAATCGCCGCCGTGTCTTGCGCGACGTCGCCGGTCAGTACGACGGGCACCACACGCCCGCGGCCTTGCTCGACCAGCGCTTGCAGCGGCTCCAGCCGACGGCCTAGGGCGACCACCTTGCTCGCGCCGAGCGCCAGCGCCGCGATCACGGCCGCCGAGCCGAAGTAACCGCTCGCGCCGTTGACCGCCACCGTCTCGCCCGCCGATAGCCGGCCGCGCCTCAGGCCGCCGAACGGCACCGCGAATTTGCCCAGCACCGCAAGACGGGCGGCGTCGATCTGATCCAGACCATCCAGCGCGACGACGGTCGAGGCCGGGAATTCGGCCAGTTCGCGCAACGTGCCGTGCGGAAAGTCAGCCATCAACGCGCCGCTGTCGGCGCTGATGGCGGTGAGCCCCAGTAGCGCCTGTGCGGGTTCGCGCACCGTTTCATCGGCAATCAGGTACGGATTCACGGCGACCCGTTGGCCCGCGCGGAATGCCACCACACCCTCGCCGACCGCGACGATCCGGCCGACACCATTGGTACCGGGCGAAAACGGCCCCGGCGGGCACGCATAGCCCAACTTCCCTTCCACATAGTCACGCGTGTAACTCAGCAGCGGCACCGACTCCATCCGCACCAGCACGGCATTACGGCGCGGCTGCGGTTGCGGCACTTCACGCAAGGCCAGCGCCTTGCCGGGTTCATCGAGCATCCAGGCTTTCATCTTGGTTGTCCTTCAGTTCGTTTCGGTGCTTGAACTGTAGAAGCGCGGTACGTATTCTTGAAATCAATTACTCATATGTGACCCATCAACATGATTGATCTCCGTGGCATCGATCTGAACCTGCTGGTTTCGCTCGACGCGCTGCTTGCCGAGTCGAACGTCACGCGGGCGGCGGAGCGGCTGCATCTGACCCAACCGGCCGTCTCCACGCAGCTTGCGCGCTTGCGGCAGATCTTTGGCGATCCGCTGTTGCTGCCCGCCGAAACCGGCCGTGGCATGACACGCACGGCGCGGGCGCTGGAGTTGATGACGCCGCTGCATGCCGCGCTGAAAAATCTCGAAGCCGTGGTGCGCCACCAGTCCGCATTCGATCCACTGAGCGACACGCGGCGCTTCGCGATCGCCGCGCACGACAACGCCACCGCGGTGCTCGGCATGCGCCTGATGGAGCGCTTGCCCGCCCTCGCGGGGCCTGGCGTGCGCGTGGCGTTCGTGATGGGCGATCAGCCCATCACCGCATCGCGACTCGAGAACGGCGAGATCGATCTGCTGCTCGGTTCCGACCGGATGATTCCGCCGTCGATGAAAGCCCGCAAGCTCTACGACGAGCATTTCGTATTCGTGCAGCGCAAGGGACACCCGCGCGGCACCGCTCCGCTCGATCTCGACGCTTACTGCACACTCGATCACGTGCTGGTGTCGACCAGCGGCGGCAGCTTTCACGGTTTCATGGACGAGCATCTCAACGAACTCGGCCGCGAGCGGCACGTCGCGCTGTCGGTCCAACACTTCACGCTGGTGCCGGAACTGCTATCAAAAACCGACTATGTGTCGACACTGCCGTCGCGCTTCGCGGCACGCTACGCCGATCGGCTCGATACCTTTGCGCTGCCGTTCGACGCACGCGGCTTCACGTTGTATGCGGCGTGGCATCCACGCAACCAGGCCGATCCGGCGCTCGTGTGGCTGCGGGAAACGCTGGCTGAGCTCGCCGCGCAGTAGGACGCCGGGTGTGTACGCCGCCCCTTTTGGCCAGAAGGGCTCAATCGCCCGCTACTCGTACCGATCGCGCCGCAGAAACAAATTCACCTCTGCGCAGAGTCACTAAATTCTCGCATTTCCCCTCCATTTTCCCCGATTGATCCGCCAATTCCATCTGCCGGCCCACGCATGCCACCCCGCACCCCGAGATTTTATGTTGAGAACGCTTCTCAATTACAAGCGGATTGCATAGAATGCACGCCGAAAACACTTTGTAATAAACATGACATGCCCGGGTAAGGAACAGCTTCTCTACCCGGCCGCCTGCACTCAACAACGGGGATAAAAATGAAGTTGCGGTCCGACGAACCGAAGCTCGGCAAAATCAGCACGACGCTGTGCGGCATGCTGGCGGCAGGTCCCGCCCTCGCGCAAGGCACGCCCGGCACCACGCCGCCCGACAAGGAAAACCAGTTCGCGCCGATTGCCGTGCAAGGTCAACTGGATGACGGCTTCAAGACCGATCATTCGGCGTCGGTCAAATTCACGGCGCCGCTGGTCGATACGCCGAAGTCGGTCACCGTGATTCCGCAGGAGTTGATCAGGAGCACGGGCGCCTCGACTTTGACCGAAGCGTTGCGCACGGTGCCGGGCATCACCTTCGGCGCCGGCGAAGGCGGCAACCCGCTCGGCGACCGGCCCTTCATTCGCGGCTACGACGCTCAGGGCAGCACCTTCGTCGACGGCATGCGCGACATCGGCGCGACCACCCGTGAAGTGTTCAACATCGAAAGCGTTGAAGTGACCAAGGGTTCGGACGGCGCCTACGGCGGCCGCGGCGGCGCGGGCGGCAGCATCAACCTGATCACCAAGACCCCGCATCTGGGCAATTCCGCCGATGGCAGCGTCGGCCTCGGCACTGATCGCTACCGCCGCTTCACCGCGGACGGCAACTGGCAGATGGCCGATCATGCGGCGTTCCGCCTGAACGTGATGAGCCACAACAACGACGTGGCCGGCCGCGATGCGGTCAATAACGAACGCTGGGGCATCGCGCCGTCGTTCACCTACGGTCTCGGCACGCCTACCCGCGTCACGGCGAGCTACTATCATCTCTCGACCGACGACCTGCCCGACAGCGGTATTCCGTACTTCTACACAACTACCAACAAACCGGCCAACGTCGACACGATCTATCCGGCCAATGTGGACCGCCACAACTTTTACGGCCTGATCGACCGCGATTTCCGCAAGACGACTTCGGACGTCGGCACGGTGCGTATCGAACACGACATCAACAGCAACCTGACGATCCGCAACACCACGCGTTATACGAAGTCCACCCAGGACTACATCTGGACGCAGCCGGACGACAGCCAGGGCAACGTCGTCAACGGCATGGTGTGGCGCCGCGCGAACACGCGTGCCAGCGACGTCTACAGCCTCGCGAACCAGACCGAACTGTTCGGCGAGTTCAGGACCGGCTTCCTGAAGCACAGCTTCACCACCGGCCTCGAACTGTCGCGTGAAACCAGCGTGAACGATTCGTACACCGTGGCCGCCGCCAACGGTGCGATCTGCAGGACCAACGGTATCGGCGCGGCGTCGGGCTACAACTGCACGAGCCTGTGGTCGCCGAATCCTAACGACCCGTGGGCCGGTTCGGTCAAGCAGACCAACGATCCGAGCGAGCAGCGCACCGTCACCAAATCGCTGTACGCGTTCGATACGATCGAACTCACCAAACGCTGGCAGGCCAACGTCGGCTTGCGGGTCGACGATTATTCGACCGATTTCCGCAATACAGTAGCCAACGGCGGCAAGCGCACCTCGCGCGACGACACGCTGTTCAACTATCAGTTCGGCCTAGTCTTCAAACCGGCGTCCAACGGCAGCATCTATGCGTCGATTGCAACCTCGTCGACGCCGGCCGGCGCCTTGCTCGGCCAGGGCAGCGAGACGCAGTCGCTGACGCCGGGCCGCGGCGGTGTCGGTGCGAACGCGGATCAACTCGCCCCGGAAAAAAACCGCAGCATCGAACTCGGCACCAAGTGGAATGTGCTGAACAACCAGCTCTCGCTGACCGGCGCGCTGTTCCAGATCGATACGACCAACGCCCGCGTCACGCTGCCGAACAACGAATACGCGATGGTCGGCAACAAGCGTGTGCAAGGCTTCGAATTCGGCGTAGCGGGTAAGCTGACCAACAAGTGGCAAGTGTTCGGCGGCTACACGTACATGAAGAGCCAGTTGCGCGACAACGGCAAGACCACGTCGGATAACGGCCATCAGTTCCCGAATACGCCGAAGAACAGCATCAGCCTGTGGACCAACTACGACGTGCTGCCGAAGTTCACGATCGGCGGCGGCGCGTTCTACATGTCGCAGGTGTACGGCGACACGGCGAATCTGCGTGCGGTGCCCTCTTACTGGCGCTTCGACGGCATGGCCACGTACCGGATCAACAAGAAGGTCGATCTGCAATTGAACGTGCAGAACATCTTCAACCGTACGTATTACGACCAGGCGTACCCGGCGCATTACGCGTCGATCGCACCCGGCCGTTCCGCCTTCCTGACGCTCAACGCGCACTACTAGGCAACGCATGATGGAACAGGTGACGCTGAAGGCGCTGGCGAGCGTGTCGCATGACGAACTCGCCGCGATCCTCTCCGGGCCGCCTGCCCACGCCGCCGCGTGGGTAGCGGCTGCCGCGCACAACGGCATCGTCGAAGCGCAGGCGGTGTACGGCCAGTATCTGCTCGACGGTCACGGCGTGGAACGCAATGCCGAAGAAGCGTTGACGTGGTTCAGGCACGCGGCCCGGCAGGATCATCCGATGGCGATGAACATGCTGGGCCGCTGCTACGAACACGGTTGGGGAACGGCCGCGTGCGCGCCGGTAGCCGTGTACTGGTATCGGCTCGCGGCCCAGGCGGGACTCGACTGGGGTATGTACAACTACGCGTCGGCGCTGGCGCTAGGCCATGGTGTGGAGTGCGACCGGGCGCAGGCGCTGCAGTGGTTCCGGCGCGCCGCCGAGACAGGGCACGTGAAGTCGCTCAACTATATCGGCAGCTTTTACGAAGACGGCTGGGCCGTCGATGCCGACGCAGGCATCGCGCTCGACTATTACCGGCGCGCCGCGGTGGGCGGCGACTTTCGCGGCCAGTTCAACTATGCGCGGCTGCTGGCCACGCGCGGCGAGATCGACGCCGCACTCGGATGGTTGCGGCGCGTGCCGATGACGGCAACGGCGGCGTTCGTCGAGAAAATGCGGGCATGGCTGGCCGCTTCGCCAGTGGCTGCATTTCGTGCCCTCGCTGAGGAGATCAATGAAGAGGTGCACGCATGATGTTGCATCTGCAGGGCGTACTCAGCAAACAACAGGTCGCGCAATGCCGTGAAATTCTCGACGCGGCGCAATGGATCGACGGCAATGCGACGTCCGGCGAACAGTCGGCGCAGGCCAAGCGCAACCAGCAATTGCCCGAAGGCTCCGCGGTCGCGCGCGCGGTGGGCGATGCGATTCAGGACGCACTCGGGCGCAATCCGCGGTTCTTTTCCGCTGCTTTGCCGCTGAAAGTATTTCCACCGCTGTTTAACCGCTATGCAGGCGGCGACGGTTTCGGCACGCATGTGGACAACGCGATCCGCCAGCTACGTGGCACCGACTTCCGCATTCGCAGCGATCTGTCGGCCACGCTCTTTCTTGCCGAGCCGGACACTTACGACGGCGGCGAACTCTGCATCGAAGACACCTATGGTGTGCATCGCGCGAAGCTGCCGGCGGGCGATATGGTGCTCTACCCCGCTTCGAGCCTGCATCACGTGAGCCCGGTGACGCGCGGTGTGCGGATCGCGTCGTTCTTCTGGATTCAGAGCATGGTGCGCGATGACGGCGAACGCGCCATGCTGTTTCAACTCGACAACGACGTGCAGCGCCTCGCTGCCGAGAAGGGTTCGAACGATCCGACAGTGGTGAGTCTTACCGGCATTTATCACAATCTGCTGCGCCGCTGGGCTGATGCGTAGCAGACGATGCAGGCGTCGGCGATAGAAGTGTGAGGTTAGCCCGGAAATTTTCACCGAGTCTGTATTTTCGAAACGGGAACTACACAGCGCACGCGTTCTCGAAGAAAAGAGTCAGTGATTCGCAGCGTGAAACCTCATTGCTCGGTTGCCGAAGCGTCCCGCGCAAGTTGCTTTGCTCGCACGAACGCCGATATAGTTACCCATTGCGATTACACATCGACGGACATTGCCTGCTGCGAGGCGACGAGCTTCGGCGGTGGATCGCATTTACAGATGCACAGATCATCGCTCAGCGCCGTGCGGCGTCCGTCTGGTCCGGGCATCGTCAGACGTTGGCCGTCGCATTTGATCTTCCCCGTTGAGTTGCACGCTGGACACACAACGTCATCGCCCTCGTGCGCGATATGCCGACCACTCAACGAGAGCGCAGTCGGCTGTGCACGAACCGTTCCGGATACTGTCGTGTGATCGCCGTCGAGAATCAGATATCGCTTCACAATTTGCCTACCTGTTATCGGAACATCGCGTCTGATCGATGTACGCGACCAGTTCCCACGCCACCGTCGCAACCTGCTGACGTGTACCCATCATGCGGTCGAGGAATGCAAGCGTGCGCGGTTCATGCACGACCAGCGAGGGCAATGTAACGCCCTTGAGGAACCGCCGCTGCGAATCCCCCATCTGCCCCGCTTCGAGCTTCGCGTGCCAAACACCATCTTCGGGGCAAATTTCACCCGTGCTCGCGAGGGTCCCAATCGGTACGCGGGCTGCGACCTTCGAGGGTTCGTCGGCCTGTGATGTCTTGTTCGAGAAACCCGATAGCGGCAGACCGGTCGCCGGGTCGAGGTGCTTCGCCTTTGCCATCTGGTCGATTGTTTCGTCAGATGGCTTTTTCGGTGGCACGGCTGCATCCTGCTCTTTTTGCCACTGGAACGTACCGTCCCACGCTGGGAGTTTCGCGGGCGGCAGCGGAACGATCTTGTCGATGTCCGGGACCTTGGGGTTGCGACCGTCGTTGCTGTCGAGGAACTTGCCAATCAAGCCATAGCGGCGAGTACGTTCTGCATCAGGCTTAACGTCGATCGCATAGAGCTCATTCTTTCCAGATTTCTCATCAAAGGCATACTGGAGTAGGAACGCCGACTGACTACTTCCCGCCTTGGCGCTACTTTGAAAAGCCTCAGCCGCTTCGACAAACTTTCGATTGAGTTGAAAAGCCACGCCCAGATCGTTACCTGCGGCAGCGTATCCTTGAGCAGACGCACATTGAAACATTTGTAGCGCAATGTCCGGCGCTGCATCAGCGGGGTTGAGTAAATTCGCAACATAGTATTGCGCATCTGGATTTCCCAAATCTGCTGCTTTGCGTATGTAACGCCTAGCCGCGTCGTCGTCGCGTTTGACGCCGTAGCCATTCAGCAGGTAGTGCCCGATATCGTAGTAGCCGCTCGGCACACCTGCTTTGATGAGTTGTTCAGCCAGATCAACGCTTTCCTTTTCTGGATCGGGTGACGACGCCGATCCAGATGAAATCAGGATTTGCAGATTGTGGTTCGCCTTGTAATGTCCATACGCCGCTGCAATCCGATAGTAACGCGCGATGTCGTTGAAATCCTTCGGCCCCTCTTTCTTCTCAAGATATCGTCCGTACTGAAAGAGTTCTTCCGATTCGGGATCGAGCGGCGGCAGATGATCAGCTTCGTGCGTACACGTGAAGGCAAGTTTCAGGCGTACTGCGCTAACGTCAGGCAACGGGTCCATGGCATTCTCGTTTTTCGAACAGGCAGATAGCAGGCATACAACAGACAATGCAACGAGCGATCTATGCATGATCAATCTAGTTTGCTCCGTTTTGTCGTGTCGGTTCGAAACGCAATCAAAGATGCCAAAGGCGACTGTTTCTTGCTATCCATTCGTTTTTTGTTGCTTGTGATGATCCCGCTCCAAGCCTTGAATGCTTCCTCAATATTGTCGCCGATGGCCTGTGCGTTATTTGCGTCCGAGTCCGACTGTCCTCCTTGATAACTGACTGAACCGTTCCTTGTATGAATAGTCCACAACCGCTTCCGGAGCGCATTCGTCACGTCGCCATGCTCATGGCAGATGTTCAATTCGCTATCGACTTCCATACTCCGCGTGTTGATGTTAGCCGAGCCGTGCGTGAGGAACACATCATCGATGACCATGATCTTGCTATGTACATAGGTGTTCGTCCAGTTTCCTGCCGGAGAGTCAGGCGCAACCAACGTGCAGATTAGCGTTTTCAGCCCGGTGATATCACTCGGAACAACTGGCCCGCTCTTATTGGCACTGATCTTCCCGTTTACGGCATCCAGTTGCTGCTGCAAATCCTTCTTGCGTGCTTCGCTCCTGGCAAAAAATGGCGCATTCTGTGTGGCCGTGCCGGTGCCATATGCTCTCACGGTCTGCTCACTGCCATCGATGTCGTCTATCTGCGACTGGAGACTGCTTTTCTGCTGTTGCAGTGCGTCGTCGCGTTCCGCCTTCGTTACGTCTGGCATCGTATCCGCATGTCCAAGCGACTCCATCATGCGATACGTCGAAACCTGTCCGTTTTCCAGCGCATCGTCGCTGGAATTGGTCACGACAAACAGATATAGCGTCCCATCCCTGCCGGTGTCCCGTCCCCATGCAAGTTGTTTATTGACGGCGGCCTTGATCTGATCGACCAGCGGTGGCCAGCGAAAATACTGGTTCTCGATATACATGAAGCGGGACGTATTGTTCGTCACCTGCTTGTACATCGACCGGATATCCCGGCGATTCTCGGCTTTCTGCGACTGTGTGCGCAGGATTTGCGCCATCACAGGAGTGCCCTTGTCCTGTCGGACGGTGAGCCGCGATGCCAGCGCCTTGCGCGGCGTAATCAGGTCGACTTTCGTGGTGTGCTGCCACGCACGGCAGAAGTTCACGTTCAGATGTTCAAGGATCGGACCAGTGACGCACGCGGACATGTCCTGCCTCGGCGTTGCGCCATTGCGTCCGAAGCGCGGATGCATCCGCGCAAACGAATGTTTATCGTCGTCCCAATAGGCGTCGAGCGTGTTGTGCCCCATGACGAAGCCCACCGCGTGTTCCGGCGCGTCGTAGTCCACCATCACCATTTTCTGGTGATGTGACGGTTCGCCACCAAAGCCGACCGTGACCGCTTCCTCGTTGAGATTTTTATCATCGCGGAAACGTGATTCCCGCCACATGATTTCCCAGCGGTCCTTCAACGAGAAATCCCGCGTCGCCATTTCCACGCACGGGAACCCCTGTAAGGCGACGACCTGTGCGGGATCAGGTGGCGGCAATCCCGCCGTGTGTCGCGCCCGTAATTCCGCTGCCCACTTGTTTCTCGCATCCTCCCATTGAGGTCCGATACCCGGGGCTGTCGCATGCCGATACCACTCGCGGTCATATTCCCGCTCCGCATTGTTCTCGTTCTGTGTAAAAAAGTGCCTCCACCAGGTCAGGCCCGGGGTCGAATTCTCGGACATCTGCGCGATACCAAGGGAATCCGCCCAACACAGAACCCGGACCCGCACGCCTTGCAAGCCCTTTGTGATGAGCAGATCACCGATATTCATCGACGCACCGCGATCACCGCGCTTGAAATACATCGAAGGCTGAAAGCCCCAGCAGATAATATCGACGCTGAATCTTGCTGCATTAATGGCGTCGTAGACCGCACTGAATGCTTCCTCACCGTTTACGAGCGGCTTGTAGGAGCATGGTAGCGGATGAAATTCGACAGGCCTGTTCTCGTCGGTAAAGTCCACGAACCAAGGCGAGCATACTGTCGCAGTGGATGTCTGGTTCTGTGCAAGCGGTGTCGTGATTGGCGCGCCGGTCATGCGTCGTCTCCTGATGACGGATTGAGCAGGTCGCTGTAGCGTTGTCGATGCTGAGCGCGGTCACCGGGTGGGGTGACATCCGTCGCACTGCCATTCTCGTGAAACTGGAATCCCTGATTCGCCAGCGCCCCATTGCCAGCGTCCCGGTAATCGGCCGGGACAGGGATTTCGTGCTTGACGCCGCTTGCCATCTCAAGCGTATATTTCTGCGTGGTGACGTGATGGTCGATGGGTAATTGCCCGGTGCTGTCGAATACACCCTGCTTCACCAACGCACCGTCCGCATAGAGCTTGTACGGCATGCCGACCGGCACGACGTTCGTCGCGGAAGGTGACGCCATCGTGTTCAGGGTCAGTCGCCGCGTAGGCATGTCCTTGAACGCCGGGTTCGTCACATCCATCCGCGTCGGTCCACTGAACGGGAAGTCTGCCCCCTTGAAGTCGATCTTGCCCGGTGCGTGAATCTCGATGTTGCCGTCCTTGATGCGGATGTATGCACCTCCAGAGGTCAGCAGGATTTCCTGCTGGGCAGCGGCCTGAATACTTTCCGTGGCGGATACAAACAGCAGCGATTTCTGCGCGGTCAATTCGACATTGTCGGCATGCGCCTGCACCTGAATCTTCCCCTTCCCCGCGAACAGCTTCATCCCTGCGTTCTGCACGAATAGGCTCAGTTTCTGCGTGACGCTTGCCACCAGCGATTTACCTGTCGCAATGTGCGTGCTCTGGGCGCTCACCAGATTGATATGCTGGTCCGCCGCGACGTGCGTCGACTTCTGTGTCGACAGTGCAATACCCGCAGGCGCGGCAAACAGTATCACGGGCTGCGTGAACGCGTTCGCGCTACCGGTTCCCCCACCTGCCGTGTTGCCACCACTACCCGTCGCGCCCGCTTCGCTGTGCTGGGTCGTATCTGTAAAAACCTTCAACGCGTCGCGCCCTTCCTTCAGACTCTCGGCCTGCGCGCTATCGCTAGCCTGCGACAGTCCTTCAATGACACTTTCCGAGCTGATTAACTGATTGCTGGCCTGACGCGCATCGAGAGGCTGGCTGACGACAAGGTGCGTCGATACGTACAGCCCACGTCCTGCGCGCAGTGCACCGTATGCTTCGGAACTCAGATCGAAGCCGCTGCCGAGGAAGTTGCCGCGCGTGTTGGCGGTATGATCAATCAGATAGCCGAGGTGAAGTTGAGCATTGGTGCTTGAACTGTATAGCTGAACGCGGTTCTGGCCAGTCGCGTCGTCCATCACCATCTGATTGAAACCGCTTCCCGAAAATTCCTTTGAGCGAAATCCCGAGAGCAGCCCGTTCGAATGCCATTGCGGTTTCGCTGCGCCGTTGTACACGCGATACAGCGCAATGGGTCGGTCAATGTCGTTGCCGATATAGCCGATTATCAGTTCCTCACCTGCACGTGGCATGTGCACGCCGCCATAACCATCACCCGTATCAGACTGCACCACGCGCACCCAGCACGATGCCCGCTCATCGCCCTCATTGATCCGGTCCCACACGAACAGCACCTTGACCCGGTTCAGTTCGTCGGTATACGCCTCCTGACCTTTCGGACCGGCGACAATGGCCGACTCCAGTTGCGCTTCGGGCTTGCGGTGTTCGAACGGGCTGCGGTACGGCACACCCGTACGCTGCGCTTCGACGGAAACCCGGTAAAACCCTGTGGAGCCGTCACCATGGGCAACACTGAACAGCTTGCCCGGATCGTCGGCGCGAGCCTGCGTGAGTTGATTGCTCAGGCTGTGCGGGTAATTCGTTTCGTGTCCGGAAAGCGGGAGATTGTTCTCGATGGCCCATTCAACCTCGATGGCCGCAAATTCACGCTGATCGTCCGAATCCTGATCGTGTACAGGATGACCGGCTATCATAAAACGCCGCCCTGCGTCGATTGCGCGCAAACCGCCTGCGCCATGAAAGCGCTTCGCCTGCGACTCCCATTCCTGCATGCGGATTGTCGACAAGTGATCGCCGCGCCCCTGTTCCCGATAGGTATAGCCGCCCGTATATTCGTAGACTTCAGTCTGTGCTGGTAGCACCCCCTGATTCGCCATCGTGGGAATCGCTGTCGCCTTCGGATTGAATGGCGTCGGCGGATTCTTGTAGTCGAACGTGCGTGTCGACAACAGAACAGATTGCAGCGTCCGCGTGCCCGACCACTGCATCAGTGCATCGGCCTCGCTGTTCACGCCCGCACGATAGAACCCGACCGTCTGCGGCGAGAGCGGTTCGAGCGTCTGGAGGCGGTCGGTAATCACCAGTGTATGCGATTTGCCGTCACTCGCCTGCTGCCAGATACCGTAAAGCCCCTCTGACTCCAGCAGCCGGTGCACGAAATTCCAGTCAGTCTCACACTGCCGACAATACGAGCGCATGGGCAGCGGTTTCGACAGTGCGAAGCGGAACATCCCGCGCGCCTGCGGGTGCTCGTTGAATACGTCCGAAATGATCGCGTCGGCGCTTTTATCCTGCCAGTGTTTCTGGTCGCGGCGGAATTGCAGGAAATGCATCCATGAGGAAAACGCAAGCTGGTACGTGGTCAGACTACCTTCGCTTCCCAACCGGCGTGCCGTATGCACATAACCGTGATGCGGGAGATACGAGCCATCCGTTTGCTGTATCCACAGCGTGACGGCCTGCGCGATCAGTGTCTTGAGCTGGACATCGCCCGACGTGGATACACAGTCGAGCATGAAAAGATAATCACGACCGATGCGCGAGCGACCGATGACCCGATGCGGCAGGAGGACGTTATTTCCTGCCGTTGTATCCAGTTTCAGAAGGCGGTCCTGCTGTGACAGCCCGCCTGTTATCGCCCCGATCACATCCCGCACGCCCATACCGCCTCTCATCGTTCCCGCCGGTTCGCGCGATTTTACGTATGACGATAGTATGAAGGCAATTGGACAAGTGTGATAATTTGCAAAAAGAAACGCCAGCTTAATGCAACATGAATATTCTGGTGGATACCGAATCTCCGAGAGATTAACTCCATATATGCCAGCGCCTGAACTGGCAATATTCGCCGCCCTTTATAGCGTGAATAGTGTCAAGCAATTTCGCCTGCCCGGTCACGGCGTGAAAAAGAAAGTCATTTCCAACTTTGAACACGGTCGAACCGTTTCCCGCAACATAGCTGTTCGGGATACGAGCGGTTTCGTCCCTCCATTCGATCCAGTCCTGCTGCACGTGGATTCAGGTTCCAACTCGACAACGACGTGCAGCGCCTCGCTGCCGAGAAAGGCTCGAACGATCCGACCGTGGTCAGTCTCACCGGTATTTATCACAATCTGCTGCGCCGCTGGGCTG
The DNA here is from genome assembly GCF_902833645.1 of Paraburkholderia fungorum. Lineage (GTDB taxonomy): Bacteria > Pseudomonadota > Gammaproteobacteria > Burkholderiales > Burkholderiaceae > Paraburkholderia > Paraburkholderia fungorum. The sequence goes on along the minus strand of NZ_CADFGE010000016.1, from coordinate 13,134 downwards.
ATGCCTGAGCAGTACCCGCGCCTGTAATTCCCCACGCGGACTCCTCGTCCCAAGCAAAACAGTCTTTCTCTTTATACGCAGAAAGAAGACACCCAAGCGTATTTACTTTCCCGTTCGTTAAGCGCAACGTCAGTCACTGACGTGCGCCACCGCATATCTGGCCGCGCCTCCACGATTCGAACGGATTCGCCGCGGCTTGTCGCCGGATCGCGAAGAATCGCTTTACGCCGCGTCGACAACCTGTTGCATTCGCAACGGCACCGAAATTGCTGAGTGTGTAATGAATTAAACCGCGACACTTCGGGTGCCCGCGCATGGGACACCCGCACGTCGGCTATCGGGGCGTGGGATACGCGCGTGTCGTCATGCCTGCATTGACCTTTCAATGGAGCCAGCAGATCGTCATGTCCACGAGAAACAAACTTCAGGATCCGGGCGACGAGCCCGACGCCGCACCGCCTCAACCTTCACGCCGCCGCTTTCTGCAATCGGCCGCCGCTGCCGCCACCGTCGGCGCGGCACCACATTTGCGGGCCCAGACACCCGGTCCTGCCGCGCTACCGCCCGCTGAAACCCATACGCCGGTGCCGAGCCGACCAGTCACGCTGACCGTCAACGGTCGTGCTTATACGCTGCAACTGGAGCCACGCGTAACCCTGCTCGATGCGCTGCGCGAATACGCCGGCCTGATGGGTACGAAAAAAGGCTGCGACCGTGGGCAATGCGGCGCATGCACCGTCATCGCCGGCGGCCGTCGTATCAATTCCTGCCTGACGCTCGCCGTGATGCATGAAGGAGAAAACATCACGACGGTGGAAGGACTTGCCAGCAACGACGTGCTGAGTCCATTACAACGGGCCTTCATCGAATACGATGCGTTCCAGTGCGGCTACTGTACGTCCGGGCAGTTGTGTTCCGCGACTGCCCTGCTGAACGAATTCCGTAACGGCACGGCGAGTGCCGTGACCGCCGACGTGCGCAGCCGCCCGCCCCAGCTTTCCGACGACGAAATCCGCGAGCGCATGAGCGGGAATATCTGTCGCTGCGGTGCATACGCCAACATCGTCGCGGCGGTGCGCGCCGTGCATGACGGCGGCGGGCAAAACAGCGCGGGCGCCGGCAGCAACGGCGGCTTGCACGACACCAAAGCCTGACGGAGCGACCAGCATGGATGCGATCTCTTACGAACGCGCCGGCGACGTCGCCGGCGCCGTGCGCGCGGCGCAGCAGCCAGGGGCGGTATTCATCGGCGGCGGCACCAATCTGCTCGACCTGATGAAAGGCGGCGTGGCGCGGCCAATGCGGCTCATCGATATCACGCACATCAGCGGGCTCGATACGGTCGGCACGCTGCCGGATGGCGGTATCCGCATCGGCGCGCTGGTGCGCAATAGCGATGCGGCCAATCACGCGCTGGTGCGCGAACAATATCCGTTGCTGTCGCAAGCTTTTCTGGCCGGCGCCTCGTCGCAACTGCGCAATATGGCGACCGTGGGTGGGAATCTGATGCAGCGCACTCGCTGCGGCTACTTTTACGACACGGCCTTCACGCAGTGCAATAAGCGCACGCCAGGCAGCGGCTGCGCGGCGCTCGAAGGCCACAATCGCACACAGGCGATTCTCGGTGCGAGTCCGCAATGTATCGCCGTGAACCCGTCGGATATGAGCGTGGCGCTCGCCGCGCTCGACGCCGTCGTGCGCGTCACAGGCCCCACAGGCGAGCGGACGATTGCGTTTGCCGATTTTCACAGGCTCCCCGGCGACCGTCCCGACGTCGATACGACCTTGCGGCCGGGAGAACTGATTACGGCCGTCGATTTGCCACCGCCTCTGTTTAGCGATCACTCGCACTATCTGAAAGTGCGTGACCGGGCCAGTTACGCATTCGCGCTGGTGTCCGTAGCCGCCGCGTTGCAGATGGACGGCGATCACATAACAACCGCGCGCATCGCGTTGGGCGGCGTCGCGCACAAACCATGGCGTGCGGGCGCCGCCGAGCAGATGCTCAACGGCCAGCCGCTCACACAGGCGCGGTTGCATGACGCCGCAGCCGCCGCGCTACGCGATGCGAGGCCGCAGCACGAGAACGCGTTCAAGGTACAGCTCGCGCAACGCGCGATCGTGCGCGCAGTGAATCAGGCCGCGGGCCACAGCGGAGGTGTCGCATGAATCTGATCGGTCAACCCATGGACCGTATCGACGGTCTGCTGAAAGTGACCGGCGAAGCGCGCTACGCCGCCGAGTTTCCCGAGGCGCGGCTTGCGCATGCCGTGCTGGTCACCAGCACGATCGCAAGCGGCACGATTACGTCGATCGACGCCAGCCGCGCGCAGGCATTGCCAGGCGTATTGCTGGTGATGACCCATCAGAACGCGCCGCGCCTGCCGAATGGCGGCAAGCCGGCGTTGGCGCCGCCGGCCGTCAGACGCCTGTCGCTGTTGCAGGACAACCAGGTTCAGTACAACAACGAACCGGTCGCGGTGGTGGTTGCCGATACGCTCGAACATGCTACCGACGCCGCCCGCCAATTGCGCATCACGTACCAGAGCAGCACCGCGGTACTCGATTTCGCACAGGCGAAGCCGAACGGACATGCGCCCGACAAACCGCAAGGCCGCACCACCGACACGCAACGCGGCAGCTTCGAGGACGGCATGCGCAGCGGTACAGTGCACATCGACGCCGTCTACACGACACCGATCGAGCATCACAACCCGATGGAGCCGCACGCCACCATGGCGCGCTGGGATGGCCCGCAGCTCACGCTCTACGACTCGACGCAAGGGGTCAGCAATGCGGCGCAGGCGGTCGCCAGAACCTTCGGCATGCCGGTGGGCGACGTGCGAGTGATTTCGCCGTTCATCGGCGGTGGCTTCGGTTGCAAGGGATCGTCGTGGTCGCACGTATCGTTGTGCGCGATGGCGGCGAAACAGACCGGGCGTCCGGTGCGTCTCGTGCTCGAGCGGCCGCAGATGTTCGGGCCGGTCGGCGCGCGGCCGCATACCGAACAGCATTTCACGCTTGCCGCGCGGCACGACGGCACGCTAACGGCGATGCGCCACGACAGTACCTCGAACACGTCGGTATTCGAGGACTGGACCGAGACCTGCTGCATGGTCACGCGCATGTTGTACGCGGTGCCCAATCAGATCACGACGCACCGGATCGTGCCGATGAATCTCGGCACGCCGACCTTCATGCGCGCGCCCGGTGAGACAACCGGTTCGTTCGCGCTCGAATCGGCAATGGACGAACTCGCCGTGGCACTGAGGATGGACCCGCTCGCGCTGCGCCTGAAGAATTACGCCGAAGCCGATCCGCAGGAAAACAAGCCGTGGTCCGGCAAGTCCCTGCGCGAGTGCTATCAGATCGGCGCGGAGAAATTCGGCTGGTCGCGGCGTACCGGCGCACCGCGCTCGATGCGCGACGGCAATACGCTGATCGGCATGGGCATGGCCACCGCGACCTATCCGGCCAACCGCAGCGAAGCCGCAGCCATCGCACGGATTCTGCCGGACGGCAGCGCGATGGTCGCCTCCGGCACCCAGGACCTCGGCACCGGCACCTACACGGTGATGACCCAGGTGGCCGCCGACGCCCTCGGCTTCGCGCCGGAGAATATCCACTTCGCGCTCGGCGACTCGTCGTTGCCGAAAGCACCGGGGTCGGGCGGCTCGCAATCGGCGGCCAGCGTTTCGCCCGCGGTGCGCGAGGCCGCCAACGCAGCGCGCAGCCAGCTGATCGCCCTGGCGCTGGCCGATGAAGCCTCGCCGGTGCACGGCATCGCGCTCGACGACATTACGGTGGAGAACGGCTGGGTCGTGAGCCGTTCGCAACCGGCCAAACGCGATCCGGCGGCGGCGATCATCGCGCGCTCAGGCGGCAAACCGATCGAAGCCACCGCGACGGTCAAACCCGGCGATGAAAGGCAGAAGTATTCGCTGCACTCGTTTGGCGCCGTGTTCGCCGAAGTCCATGTCGATGCGGATCTCGGCACGATTCGGGTGGCGCGCGTGGTCGGCGTATATGACGTGGGGCGCGTGCTGAACCAGAAGACCGCGCGCAGCCAGTTGATGGGCGGCATCGTGTGGGGCGTGGGGGCGGCGCTCCAGGAAGAGACCTCGCTCGATACGCGCTATGGGCGCTTCGTCAACGCGAATCTCGCCGAGTATCACGTGCCGGTGAATGCCGATATCGGTTCGCTCGACATCACGTTCATCGATCGGCCCGATCCGTATGTCAACTCGCTCGGTGTGCGCGGCATCGGCGAGATCGGCATTACCGGCATACCGGCGGCCATCGCGAATGCGGTGTATCACGCGACCGGCGTGCGCGTGCGCGATCTTCCGGTGACACTCGACAAGGTGATGGGGACGATGCGCGCATAACGGTCGATACATTGGCGCTTGCCTGCCGATGCGTTGCATCGCACAATCGGGCACATCCTTTCTCTCGGTGCCCGCCCATGGCCTACGCCTCGCTCGCGACCGGCGTGTTGCTCGCCGCCGGCTTCGGCTCCCGCTTCGACCCGGACGGCCTGCACAACAAGCTGCTCGCGCAGATGCCGGACGGCACGCCGGTCGCGCACGAAGCCGCACACCGGCTGCTGCGGGTCGTCTCGCGTGTGCTGGCCGTGGTGCGGCCGGGCTCGGACGCCCTCGCGCGCCTGCTGAACGACGCCGGCTGTGACGTGGTGTTCGCCGAGAGCGCCAATCGTGGCATGGGTGCGAGTCTCGCCGCCGGCATTGAAGCCAGCGACGACGCCGGGGGCTGGATCGTCGCGCTTGCCGATATGCCGCGCATTGCCACCCCCACGATCGAAGCCGTCGCGCGTGCGCTCGACGGCGGCGCTTCGATCGTCGCGCCGTTTTATCAGGGCCAGCGCGGCCATCCGGTTGGCTTCGGCATCGAGCATCGGGACGCCCTGATGGCGCTCGACGGCGACACCGGCGCACGCGCGCTGTTGACCTCGCAGCGGGTCATGCGGCTGGACGTCGACGATCCGGGGATCCTGCGGGACGTAGATACGCCGGAAGATCTGCGCAACGTTTAGTCCGACGACACCTGCTGACGGCACATTCCGAGAACGAGCTGCCTGAGCCAGCGGTGAGCCGGGTCATTCTCCGAACGGGGATGCCACATCTGCGAAACCGTGAAACCCTCAGTCACCACGGGAAGCTCGAACGCGTAGACGCTGACGGCCGCACCGGGCTGCGTGTTCACAAAAGATTCCGGCAGGAGCGCGACCAGATCCGACGCTCGCGCCACGGCCAGCGCCGCCGGAAAACTCGGCACAACCGCGACAGTCGTGCGCTCCAGACCTGACTGGGCAAGCGCGGCGTCAAGCGAATCGATTGTCTGGCGGCCGTACGGCGCGACGACGTGACCAAACGCGGCGTATTGCTCGAGCGTCACCTCCTGTTTCAGGTCGAGGGGATGCCCCTTTCTGACGACACCCAGAAAACGGTCTCGAAACAACGCCTGGACGCGAATTTCGGGCCCCATTTCCTCCACGACGCCGATCTCGAGATCGGCGGAGCCATTGCGCAGATATTCCGCGTTCTTTTCTGGCTTGGACGAAAAGTGCAAACGCACAAACGGCGCCTGCGCGGTCACTTCTGCAATCAAGGGTGCGCCGAAGGCTTCCACGAAAGCTTCATTGACGCGGATCGTGAGGGTTCTGCGCAGGGTTGAAAAATCCAGCGCCGCGGGCGACGGGCGCAGTAAGGAACGCGCGTCCTGAACGACGTTCTGCGTTTGCTCACGAATCTCTTCGGCATACGGCGTCAGCACCATCTGGCGCCCGGCCCGGACCAGTAATGGATCGCCGGTCGCGGCGCGAAGCCGGGTCAGCGTGCGGCTCATTGCCGACGCACTCAACTGCAACGACCGGGCAGCGCGCGTCACGTTTTTCTCGGTGAGCAACGCATCTAGCGCGAAAAGAAGATTGAGGTCCGGTTCAGGCATTTTTTTAATCGTGGTCGGCGGAGATGGGATAAGGCGTCTGATGCAGATATTAGTTGCATTCAGCGCGGCTTCCGCCCTTTCCTGCGTATGGCTATATTGGATTGCACAATTTATCCACGAGGATCGCTCCCGTTAGACTCAGGTTCGGGAGCGGCTTCGTTCTCCGGAAATACCCATGAAAAACACTCATTCGCAGAAAACCGTCCTCCTTGTCGGCGCGTCCCGCGGCCTTGGATTGGCGATGGTCGAGGAATATTTGAAGCGCGGCTACCAGGTCATCGCCACCGGACGAACCGGCTCGACCGACAAGCTCCGGCATGTCGCGGAGGCTTCCGCTGGCGCGCTGGAAGTAGAAACTGTCGATATCACGATTCCGGAGCAGATCGCAGCGCTGCGCACCCGCCTTGCAGACCGTCGTATCGATGTGCTCTTTGTGAACGCCGGCGTCAAGAACGACGATGGGGAAACAATCGCGGATGTCTCAACCGAGGAATTCGTGCGGGTGATGGTGACGAATTCGCTAAGCCCGATGAGAGTCATCGACGCGTTTCAGGACCTCGTCCCGCCGACTGGAACGATTGGCGTCATGTCGTCGGGGCAAGGCAGTATCACCAACGCCACTAACGCGAATTACGAAGTCTATCGGGGCAGCAAGGCCGCCTTGAATATGTTCATGCGGACTTTCGCGGCGCGCAGCGCCGAGTATCCGCGCAGCCTTCTGCTGATGGCGCCTGGATGGGTCCAGACCGACATGGGCGGTCCTACGGCGCGTCTGACCATCGGGGAAAGCATTCCGAACCTGGTCAATACGATCGAGGCTTATGAAGGGCGTGCCGGCCTGCATTACCTCGACTACCTCGGAAGGGTCGTGCCGTGGTGACGGGCGCCGTTGACGCGAATACCCGTCGGCCGGCGAGTATGTCTCTGGCCCCGTTGCAGGGTCACGCACCCGCAGCGCCGGCTTGATCCGGTCGACTTGATCCAGGCAGGCGTTCTGCCGCATACTGTATATCCATACAGTATTTTAGCAGCATAGGTACGCGCATCACGATGCGCGCATCCGCCGCGCGTCAGCATGAAACGCATTCCGATCGAACCGTCTTTCGCTACATGGCGGCGTGCCGCGCGGGTACTGCTGCGGCAAGGTATCGAGCCGCCACAGGTCGAGTGGGTCGAGTCCGAAGCTGAAGCGGGGGCTGCAACTCCGGGCGTGCCGGCTGCTGAATCCGCGTTCGCCACGGCGGGTGCCTCCGGCCCAGCAATCGCCGCCGCTGCCCCAGGCCTCGCCACACCCGTGATTCCGCGCGAACTGCTCTCCTGGCTGAAAACGGCGGCGTGCTTCCGCGCGCCGGACCGCTGGGCGCTGCTGTACCGCGTCCTTTGGCGCTGGACGCGCAGCGAGCGCAATGTCCTAGACCCCAGCGACCCGGACGGCGCGCTGCTGGATCAGCGCATCCGCACTATCGAGCGCGAAACCGAAGACCTGCTGACACTCACCTTGTTCAGACGGCGTGATCCGTCGATGGGGCCACCCGAATTCGTCGGCTGGTACGAGCCGCATCACGACTTGCTGGAGCGTGCCGCCGTGCGCTTCGCCGGGAGCATGGGCAATTCCACGTGGATGCTGGCCACGCCGCACGGCGCGGTGTTCTGGAACGGCATGCTGCTGCGCATTGACCGGCCGTTACTGGCGCAATGCGAGCAAGCCGCGCCTGCGTTCGCGGCCAGTGCGGCCGGTGCACTCAGTGGCGAAGCCGTCACCAGCACACCCACCGAGGCGCTCTGGCTCGCGTACTACAGCAACGCCGTCAACAGCCTGCCGTCGCCGGTGCCGCTGCGTTACTGGAGAATGCCGCCGGCAGGCCCACCGCTGCCCGCACATCTCGCGCGCGAACGCAGCCGTCTCGGCGCGCAAAGCGCGGCTGTCACCGTTCCCCGCAAACCGCCGGTCGAGTATTCGGCCGTGACGCCCCCCTTGCAGGAGCCCACCGGCCCGCTCGCCACCTGCCGGCGCTGCGCGTTATGGCGCAACGCGAAACAGGCGGTGGCGGGCGCCGGGCCCGCACCTGCGGCGATCATGGTGATCGGCGAACAGCCGGGCGAAGACGAGAACCAGCATGGCGAGCCCTTTACCGGACCGGCCGGCCAACTGCTGGACACCGTGCTGGCGCGCGCCGGCCTCGAGCGCCAAGCGCTGTATCTGACGTATGCCGTCAAGCATTACAAATGGGAAACGCTCGACCAGCAACGCGTCCATCGCACACCCGTGTGGCGCGAACTGGAGGCTTGTCAGTACTGGCTGGAAAAAGAACTGGCGCGGGTCGCACCGCGCGTCATCGTCGCACTCGGTGCGACGGCGTTGCAAACACTGACCGGCGCACACGTCAATCTGTCCGAATACCTTGGTCAAACCATCGCCCACGACGGGCGCCTGATCGTGCCGACCTGGCACCCGTCGTATGCGCTAGGAATGGCCGACGCCACATTGCGCAACGACATCGTGGCGACCATCACGAGCGCGTTCAGCCGCGCAGCGGCACTGGCGGAGGGCAGCGCGCCCGCTCGAGGTGAGCAGGTTCGGGATAGGCCAGAGACACAACGGTGAGCCTCTACGGGAAGCCGCCGCAGAATCGGGCCGCCCAGGCACGCGGTTTGCAGCGCTCACAACGATTACCACAAGCTGCGCCAATTCCGCCTAAGCTGATGTGACGCCGCCGATCCCGCGAGTGTGTCTCGCGCAAGATTGAAGCTTCGAACGCGGCCCCGCACGTCTCGCAATCTCCACACATTCCATGAGCGAAACCAGCCCACGCCTTTTTATCGTCTCGCCCCATTTCGATGACGCCGTCTTCAGTTGCGGCGCATTACTCGCCGCCCATCCCGACGCCGCGGTCTGTACCGTATTCGCCGCCCCGCCCGAGCAGGAAATGCAAACCGAATGGGATGCAAAGTCGGGGTTCACGAGCGCCCATCAGGCCATCCACGCCCGCACGCGCGAAGACAACCTCGCGCTCGAAGTGCTCGACGCGATTCCGCTGCGCATGCCGTTTCGCGACGGCCAATATCTGGATTCGCCGTCGATCGCCCGATTGGCGGCGGCGCTTGAAGAGACCATCTACCGCACGACCGCGAATACGCTGCTCATGCCGCTCGGCCTGCGGCACGAGGATCACGTCCTGGTATTCGAAGCCTGTTGCGAAATCCTGCCGCGGCTGTCGCACCTCACCTGGTTCGCCTATGAGGACGCGATTCACCGCCGCACACCTGGTGTCGTGCAGGCGCGCCTCGCCGACCTCGCGCAACGCGGCATCGTCGCCACGCCGGACTATCCGAACGCGAGTCACACGATCGACCTGCCGCGCCGCCTCCAGCTCAAGCGCGAAGCGGTCAACGCTTACGCAAGCCAGCTACGCGCTTTCGGCGCCGGCAACTACGACGACGTTTTCGCCGCCGAACGCTACTGGCAATTGAGCGCGGGCCGTCGCGGGAAAAAGTAAGAGGCGTGCCGTGCTGGATCGCCTACGCTAGAAGGAAACGGCCTGCGTTCAGGCACATTCCTGACTCAAAGAGGTGACGCAATGAGCTACGACATGCATACCAGCCCGATTCCCGATCCGAACGCCGATCCGAATCGGGACCCGGAAGCCGATCCGCTAGTGCCGCCGTCGCCGGGTCATCACACCGAAGAGCCGCAGCGGCCCGATGGACCGCCGGACAAAGATCCGGTGTGACGCCCGGGAGTCTGCCACCAGGCTGGCTAGCCCACGCGTTCCGTAAGCATCACCGGCCCCGGATTGAGCAGCAGCATTCACCGACTCCTTAAGCGGCGCCGATGTGGCGCATCAGGCGCGTCTTGACATCGGGCGGAGTGATCGTGGGACGCGGCAGGCCATCGGGCGTGCCGCGGCGAATCGCCAGTCGCACGAAGCGCGGGCCGTGGGGCGACGGCGCTGTGCCGAACAACTCGTCGATCACGCCGACGTCGTCGCTTTCAAGCGCCGACGCGTAACCGCAAGCCGCCGCGACACCCGCAAACGACACCTGCGGCGACACCGTCGCCTGACCACCGGTCGAATCGTGCGCGCCGTTGTCGAGCAGCACGTGCGTGAGATTCGACGGGCCGTACGCGCCGAGCGTGGCGAAGGCGCCCATGCGCATCAGCGCGGCGCCGTCGCCGTCGAGCGCGACCACGTGCAGATCCGGACGCGCGAGTGCAAGGCCCAGCGCAAACGGCGTCACGCAGCCCATCGAGCCGACCATGTACAACTGGTTGGGACGGTCGTCGATTGCATAGAGTTCGCGGCCGCAAAAACCGGTCGACGCGAGCACTACCGTGGATTCGAGCGGCGTGTGCGCGATGACTTTCTGCAGCGCGTCGTGACGCGAAGCCAATTCATTCGCCGCGACGTTTTTGAATTGCGAACGCGGCGCGACCGGCACGCGGCGCGCGCCCGCGGCGCTCTCTTTCAACTCGTAGGGCGCCACGCTGCCCTTTTGCATCACGAGCGCGTAGGGGCGGCCGGTTTCATCCATGTGGGCAATGGCACGATCCAGCGCCGGGCCGATCGCGTCAGCCTCAGTCGGGAAAGTCTCCCACGGAATTTCCATCGTATCGAGCATCGCGGGCGTGACGGGACCCATCAGCGCGTGCTGCGGTTCGTCGGCGACGCCGGGCTGCCCGCGCCACGTCACGATCAGCAACTGAGGCAGACGGAAGGTCCACGTGAGCGAAGTCAACGGGCTCACCGCGTTGCCGAGCCCGGAGTTCTGCATCATCGTGATACCGCGGCGGCCGTTTTGCGCGCCGAGCGTGACGCCGGCGATCAACGCAACCGCATCGCCTTCATTGGCGGCCGAGACGTAATGCAGCGATTCATCCTGCAATACGTAGTTGATGAACGGCGTCAGATATGAGCACGGCACACCTGCATACCAGTCGAAAACACGCTCGCGCGCCGCTTCGACAAACTGTGCTGCCTCGATCATTGCGCTGCTCCGCTGGCTTCGTTCGTCTTGCCGCCGGCCGCTGCCGCAAACGGCGCTTGCGCATGCGCGAAATCGCCGGCGCGACGGAAGTCTTCCAGATCGTTCACGCCGCGCCAATGGCCGTGCACGTATTGCACTTCGATCGCCTCACCTGCTTCGATCAGCGCATTGAGCAGCGCGGGCATGTCGAGTGAATCGAAATCCGGGCGCGCCTGCAACTTGCCCAGCACCGCTTGCAGACGCTCACGCCCTTCGCCGCGCACGTTCAGCAGACCCACCCAGCGGCCATGCGGCGTTTGCGAAGCGATGGCCGAGCTTGCTTCCTGCCCGCTCGACACGTGACGCAGCGTGACCTTGTTGCCGAACAGACCGCGATCGTCGGCTGCCGAGCACCATGCGAAGTCGCGCACGCTGGCGTTTTCCGCATCGGTCAGCGACGAATCCACCACGACGCTGAACGTGGCCTCGCTCTCGACCAGATCGCGCAGGATGTAGCTGCGGAACAGCAGATCGCCGTAGGAGATGACGGTATCGCCCGCGAGCTTGCCGGCCGCGCAGGCGAGCGACGCCAACTCGCCGGTTTGCGCGTGGCGTTCGTTGACGACCAGCTTGATCCCGGCCGTGTCGATCGCATCGGCGCGGTAACCGCCGACCACGGTGATGTCGTTGACGCTTTGCTTCTTGAACGCGTCGACGAGCCAGCGCAACAGCGGCTTGCCCGCGATCGGCAGCATGACTTTCGGACGGTCTTCGGTGACGGCTTCGAGCCCCTTGCCGCGGCTGGCCGCGAGCACGATGGCGGAGCCGGCCGAGCGCCCGCTGGACAGATAGCGGTCTTCGGCTTCCGAGTATTCGTCCGCGTCTTGCAGACGGAAGATTTCGTTGACGGCGGCGATGCTGTCTTCGACGTTGACGAGCGTTTCGCTCGAGTGAATTTCCTTGGCGACGGCCTGCATGGCCGAGGTTGCCGCGCGGATCAGATGATTTGCCCAGATGACCGTGCTGATGCCGGCTTCGCGGAACACTTCGGTGGGCGTGCTGTAGTACTTGGTCGGCACGATGACGAGCGGCCCGCGGCCCGCCCATTCGCGTGCGAACTCGAGAATTTCATCGGGGCGCGAGAGCTTGCTGTGGATCAGGATCGCGTCCGCGCCTGCTTGCCGATAGGCTTCCGCGCGACGCAGCGCTTCGTCCATGCCCCAGCCGGCGATGAGTGCTTCGACGCGGGCGACGATCGAGAAATTTTCATCCGACTGCGAGTCTTTGCCGGCTTTGATCTTGCCGCAGAACTCGTCCATATCGGCGAGCGGCTGGGCTTCGCCGTTGATGAAGCTGTTTGTTTTCGGGAATTGCTTGTCTTCGATACAGACGCCGGCGATGCCGCGCTGTTCGAGTTTGCGCACAAGGCGGCGCACGTTGTTGAAGTTGCCGTAGCCGGTATCGCCGTCGAGGAGGATGGGCAGATCGCTGGCATCGGCCATGAATTCGAGGTTATCGACGACTTGCGTCCAGCTCGCTTCGTTATTGTCGCGCACGCCGAATTGGGCGGAGATCGCGAGACCCGAACCCCAGATCGCCTTGAAGCCCGCTTCGCGGACGATACGGGCGGAGAGACCGTTATGGGCCTCCATCATGAATTCGAGTTCGTTGCTGACGAGCATCTGGCGCAGGCGTGCGCTGCGGGAAACCGGGATGAATGCGGGTTCGCGGGCGTTCATTTTCTTTACTCCTGGTGGCGGGCTTATTGGTGCTCTTTTTTGCCCGGCTGGCGACTGGAAAATGGCGACTATAGCTGAAATCGTTTTTATTGGTGGTGACGGTTGTATTCACCTTTTTGGGTGTTGTTGTTAAGTGTGGAAATGTGCTGTTTTTTGCATTTCATGCGGATGAGTGTCTGGTTGGGGTTTTTTGGCGTTACGTGGTGAAATGTGATTGGGCCCTGCGGGGCTTGGGGTTTGGGGTGGGTTTTTCGTTTTCTATTTATTTTGTTTTTATGGTTTATATGGTTGGTGTTTGTTTTTCTGTATTGGCGTCGGTCGTGGTCTATTAGTGTTTATCTTTTGGCCTTTCCTTGTTTTGTTAATGGTCTATTAGTGTTGCCCCTGTGCGGGGCGGCACTTACTTTCTTTGCCGCCGCAAAGAAAGCAACTGTATTGAAGGTCAAGTGTTTGGGGTTCATTC
>NZ_CADFGE010000015.1 GCF_902833645.1 Paraburkholderia fungorum | reverse complement strand
CCGCGCGTCGCGCATCAAGCGCCCACACTTATCGGCTGTTAATTTTTAAAGATCGAGTCCGCATTCACTACCGAATCCGCACCGTGCTGCCCACCTGCACAACCACCGGTACTGCTTCGTTCTGCGTCGCTGCATCAGCAGCAGAGAAACGAGATTATGGAGATCGGCCCGCATGTCGTCAATCCCCTTTGTGCAATTATTTTCAGAAACCTGATCCTCCCCGAACCAGTCCCACCCAGGCACTCAAAAAATACTTAGTCATCCGATATAATTAACGAGCAATACCAGTGACGGCAATTTTTTGCAAGTCATAAAACGCAAACCCCATTGAAGAACACGGGCAACGAAATAGTGGGGGGACACGAAAGCTGCGGAGGGAAGAGGCCCATAGAGTGCGCAAAATAGAAATGGCACACACCCCGAAGACAAGCAGGCACCCACCAAAGAACACCACCGGGCGTGAATCCGAGCGTGGTTTCAAGAGATGCTCTTCGGCGCGCGCAGCGCCGCCGGAGGTATGACTGCCTTGTCACCAAGGCGAAGTGTGCGAGGCGACAGATTCCAGATGCACCACTACCGCTACTGCGCGGGGGACCCGCTTATGAGCTGGCGGGGTGAAGCCGCTTTCTTTGCTTATCTTTCTTTGCGGCGGCAAAGAAAGTAAGTGCCGCCCCGCACAGGGGCAACACTAATAGACCACTAACACAGCAAGGAAAGGCCAAAGCCCAAAGCCGCCACCCACCATGCAACCAACATAAAAGAGCACCAAGACCACCAAAACCCCTAAAGCCTCCACCCGGCACAGCCGTAAACAAGTAATCCAGTCACATATTTAGCAGCCGACCATGGAAAACCCAGCAGAAGACCAGCCAGAGGCTCAGGCAGAATCTCAACCCCCAAGCCAGTCGCCACTTCTAACGTTAGAAGCGATCCCCATAGGCAGCCCACTGGACTGGCCGATCGCCGATTCCGACGGCACACTCCTCTTCGCCGCCGGCACCATCCTCGCGACCACGGACGAGCGCAAATTCCTGTTCGACAACTTCAACCCGCACCGCGGCGACCTGCTGGACACGACCGCGCAACCCGAACCGCCAACCGATCACCCAGCCAACACCACCGACAACCTCACCCTGAAAGACATGCACCTGACGATAGGTGCATTAATCGGCGTGCGCTCCCAACTCGGCAGCGGCGCCCCGATGCATCCATGCCGCATCATCGGCTTCGCACCCAACCACGCGCTCTTCGTGACACCGCCGCTACAGGACGGCCGCATCCTGCCGCTGCGCCTCGGTGAAAACATCGAGATCGTCGCCATAGCAAGCCATGCTGTTTTTCGTTTTGTCTGCACGGTCGAGTCGGTTTGCCGCGCCCCATTCGATTACGTGGTGCTATCGAAACCCGGCGTGATCCGCCGCCTGCGCGAGCGCAAATCGATCCGCGTCCATGCCCATCTCGCAGTGCGCTTCGGCATCGGCGAAACGGGCGATTCCTATGAAGGTCTGGGCCTCGCCAAAAGCATCAGCGCACTCGGTATGTCGCTGACCACTCCGTGGACGCTGGGTCAAGTCGGCGAGCGGCTACGCGTCGCTTTCAGCCTCCAATCGGCGGTGCTGCCAACCGAGATCGAAACGACTGCCGTGATCCGCAACGTGCAGAAAGGCAATACGCCGGGCGAGCCCTCGACCCATGGCCTCGAATTCGACCAGCTCGACGTCGCGCAACAGATGGCGATGAAGGTCTTCGTATTCGACCGCCAGGACGACGTGCAGTACTGGTCCAACAGTTTGAAATAAACGCACGAAAACGCGCCGCACGGCGCGTGTGCTACTCAGGCTGCGAGGCAGTGGGCCAGTCAGACGATCAGTTCGTCCGGCGTAAGCAGCGCCGCGCCCCACGCATCGGCAAGCGCGCGGCAGCGGCCCAGTCGTATCGCCTCACGCTCGAAATCGACGAACACCACCTCGTCCGCGTGACGCGGCCGCGCCGGTCGATCGCCACTGCGGCCGTCGGTCAGAATCCACAGCCAGCGCTGCTGCGCGGGCTTGCGCCGGGCGTTGCGCTCCAGCACCTGGGCAGCCTCGCGCACACCGGACGCGAGCGGCGTGCCACCGCCTCCACCCACCGGTCTTAGCCATCGCTCGTTCCACCAGCGCGGCACGGCAGGACCGAAACGCAGGGTGGCGCCGGCACCGCCAAAACACACCAGCGCCGCCTCGGCGCGCGCGGCACTCGCGCGATCGAACAACGCAATCAGCAGACCTTTGGCAAGTGCAAGGCACTGCGCGCCAAGCATCGACCCGGAACAATCGAGCACGAAGCAATGCAGCACACCGCCGCGCGGCGCCTCGCGCACGAAGCGCAGGTGTTCGGTACGCAGCGCGTCCTGGCGCCTCGCGGCAAGCGTCGGCAGCCAGGCAATACGCTTGCCCGGCGTGCCTTGCAAACGGCCACGCGAACCTGCCCCAGCACCATGCCGCCATCGAAAACCGCTGCGCGAGTCAGCGGCGGCGCCCTTCCGATGGCTCAGCGTTTTTTTGCGTCGAGCGGGACAACGCCTTTGACCTGCGCGACACCCGCGGGCTGCGGCGGCAAGTAGCCCCAGTCGTTATCGACAGCAGCCGCGCCTGGCACCTCCTCCTGCGAGGATCGCGAAGGCGCGGCATCCGCATTGTCAGCAGCCTGCTGCGGCACTTCGCGCTCAAGTGTCTCGCCACCTGCATGCACCTCGCGATCGTGGCGCCGATGCGCCAGCACCGCCTCCGCAACCCGCCCGACATGCTCTGTCGTGACGGCAGCCGCCTGCTCCAGCGCCGCCAATGCCCGCGCCGCGCGCAGCATCACAAGATCGGCACGCAAACCATCGACCGCCGCATCAATGCATAGCGCGCTGACATGCGCATGCACGGCGTCGTCGAAGTTGAGGCGCGGCAACGCTTCACGCGCCGCACGAATCCGCTGGACATACGTTTCCTGTTGCTGCGTATAGTGAGCACGAAAACCCTGTGGATCGAGATCGAACCCCAGCCGTGCCTTAACGATCTGCTCACGCACCTGCGGTTCAAAACAGTTCTGCAACTCGACCATCAAACCGAAACGATCGATTAGTTGCGGCCGCAACTCGCCTTCTTCCGGATTCATCGTGCCGATCAGCACGAAGTTCGCCTCGTGACTATGCGAAACACCATCGCGTTCGACGGTATTCACGCCACTGGCGGCGGCATCGAGTAACGCATCGACGAGCGCGTCGGGCAACAGATTCACTTCATCGACATACAGCACGCCGCGATGTGCTTTCGCCAGCAGGCCAGGCGAAAAACGCACGGAACCATCGCGCAGCACGGTTTCGATATCGAGCGTGCCGATCAAGCGATCTTCGCTCGCGCCGAGCGGCAGATTCACCCATTGCCCTTCCGGCAGCAATTCGGCAAGCGCGCGCGCCGCGGTCGATTTCGCCGTGCCGCGCGGTCCGCTCACCAGCACGCCGCCCAAACCCGGATCGACGGCAGCCAGCAACAGCGCCTGCTGCAACGGCGTCTGGCCGATCAGCGCCGCAAATGGAAAAATGGGTCGTTGGATCGCAGCGTTCATGTTTGCATCCCTTCGATCTGCTGCTCGCTTGCGAGCAGATGCTGTTCGACTTGCGCACGATAATCGCCGGGCGCCTGCCACAATCCGCGCTGCATCGCTTCGAGCAAACGCTCGCAGATCGAATGCAGCGCGTGCGGATTGTGTCGCTGCAAGAACTCGCGGGTATCGGCGTCGTTCAGATAAGCCTCGGTGACAAGCGCATATTGATGATCGGCGACCACGCGCGCGGTGGCGTCGTAGCCGTACAGATAGTCGACCGTCGCCGCGATTTCGGCCGCGCCTTTATAGCCGTGACGCTTCACGCCATCGAGCCATTTCGGATTGACCACGCGCGAGCGGATCACCCGTGCGATCTCTTCATGCAGCGTGCGCACGCGCGGCGCTGCCGGATTGCTGTGATCGGCGTGATAAACCTGAGGCTGATTGCCCGCCAGATGCCGCACCGCGGCGACCATGCCGCCCTGGAACTGGTAGTAATCGTTCGAATCGAGCAGGTCGTGCTCGCGGTTGTCCTGGTTCTGCAGCACGACATCCATCGCGGCGAGACGTGTGCCGAACGCATGGCGCGCTTCTTCGCCGGCGCTTTTCTGCGTGTACGCATAACCGCCCCAGGCCTGATACGCGTTGGCGAGATCGGCGTCGGTTTGCCATTGCTGCAAGTCGATCATGTCTTGCAGACCCGCGCCGTAGGCGCCGGGCCGCGCACTGAACACGCGCCAGCCAGCACGCTTGCGCGCTTCGGCGGCGTCCATGCCGCGCGCAATCAGCGCGTCGCGTTCGCGCAGCACGCGCGCGCGGATCGGGTTCAGGTCTTCGGGCTCGTCGAGTTCGGCCACCGCCTGCACGGCGGCATCGAACAGATGCATCACGTTCGCGAAGGCATCGCGGAAAAAGCCGGACACGCGCAACGTGACATCGATACGTGGCCGGTCGAATACCTCGATCGGCACGATCTCGAAGTCGGTCACGCGATGACTGCCCGGCGCCCACTTCGGCCGTACGCCGAGCAGCGCGAGTGCCTGGGCGATATCGTCGCCGCCCGTGCGCATGGTGGCCGTGCCCCATACCGAGAGGCCAATCGCGCGCGGATAGTCGCCCTTCTCCTGCAAATGCCGTTCGATCAACTGCTGCGCCGATTTCAACCCAAGCGACCACGCCGCTTGCGTCGGCACGGCACGCGTATCGACCGAGTAGAAGTTGCGGCCGGTGGGCAGTACGTCGGGCCGCCCACGTGATGGCGAACCGCTCGGCCCCGGCGGCACGAAACGGCCCTCGAGGCCACGCTTCAGATTAAGCGTTTCCTGCGGACCGCAAGCGTCGAGCCGCGGCAACACATCATGGCGCAGGCGTTCGATCACACGTTCGGCCTGCGGCAACGTCCCGTTCACGGGCGCCGTATTGGACGCTTCATCGCCGCAAACCTCACGCAACATGTCGGCGGCCAGCAGCTCCAGACGCTCGCGTGTATCGCCGCAGTGCCGCCAGGGCGCATCGCTGACCTGCTGCAACACGTCGGGACGAGGACCATCCCACGCCGCCGACCAGTCCACCGAAAGCGGGTCGAACAGGTGATCCATCTCCAGATCGCGCGCCAATGCATCGATCAATCCGGCCTTGCCGCCCTGGCCATCGCCGACCGGGAAGCGTCCCAAAGCCAGCAACGTATCGCGCCGCTGCACCCCTGCGGGCGATTGCCCGAACGTGTGCAAGCCGTCGCGAATCTGCGCTTCCTTCAACTCGCACAGCCACGCATCGACACGCGTCAGCAGCGCATCTTCATCGTCCTGACCGTTCGGTTCCGCGAGACTCAGCTCGTCATGCAACCGGTGTTCGACGATGGTTTCGAGAATCGTGCGCCTCAACAGCTTCGCGCGGCGCGGATCGACCATCAGCGCCTCATAGTATTCGTCGACCTGGCGTTCGAGATCCTGCAAGGGTCCGTAAGTTTCGGCCCGTGTAAGCGGTGGCATCAGGTGATCGATGATGACCGCCTGCGCGCGGCGCTTGGCCTGACTGCCCTCGCCCGGATCGTTGACGATGAACGGATACAGATGCGGCATCGGCCCGAGAATCAGATCGGGCCAGCAGGCATCGCTCAACGCGACGCTCTTGCCCGGCAGCCATTCGAGATTGCCATGCTTGCCGACATGCACGACCGCGTCGATGCCGAACTGATGACGCAACCAGAAATAGAACGCCAGATACGCATGCGGCGGCACGAGTTCGGCATCGTGGTAGCTCGCGTAATCGCCCTGCTCGCGTGAACGCGAAGGCTGAATGCCGACGAACACCTGCCCGCAACGCCAGCCTGCGATCATGAAGCGGCCGCGCCGCAACGTCGGATCCTGTTCGGGCGAGCCCCAGCGTGCGTTCAGCGCCTGGCGGGCCTCCACGGGCAACGCGTTGAAGTACAGCAGGTAGTCGTCGAGCGCGAGGCTTTGCAACGCGGGCCGCAAGTCACGCACGACCGGATCGTTGGTCACGCCTTCGGTGAGCTTATTTAACAGCGCGTCGCCGTCAGCGGGCACGTCCGCGACGCGATATCCGTCGTCGCGCAACATGGACAGAATGCCGACCACCGAGGCCGGCGTATCGAGCCCCACACCATTGCCGATCCGCCCTTCGCTCATCGGATAGTTGGCGAGGATCAGCGCGAGTTTCTTCTGCGCGTTATCGAGCGTGCGCAGACGGCACCAGCGGCGACTCAGTTCGGCCAGAAAGCCGACACGCTCCAGGTCCGGCTGATAACGAACCACGTCGACCTGCGTGTGCGGACAACGATACGCGAGCCCCTTGAAGCTGATCGCGCGCGTGATGATGCGGCCGTCCACTTCCGGCAGCGCGATATGCATGGCGATATCACGCGAGTTGAGGCCCTGATTGTCCTTGAGCCAATCTTCGCGATTGCCGCCGCTCAGGATCACTTGCATCACCGGCGCGTCGCCGGCCAGCGCTAGCGGCTCAGGGTCGTCGATGGCGGATGCGGCGAATGCGGTCGTGTTCAGCACCAGCGCGGCACGGTGTTGCGCGCACAACTGCTGCACGACCTCGCGGCTCATTGCATCTTTAAGTGACGTAATCGCGATCGGCAGTGGATTCAGACCTTGCGCTTCGAGCGCATCGATTAGCGCGTCGAATACAGCGGTGTTGGCCGCCTGAAGATGCGCCTTATAGAACAGGATCGCGGCAACCGGCGCGCCTTCGCGCCAGCGCGATTGCCAGTCGGCCATCGTAGGCGTGTCGTGTTCCGGATGGTAGAGCGTCGCGGCAGGCAACGCGCGCGGCGGCGCAGGTTCGCGTCCCCAGCCCAATGAGCGGTACGCAATGCAGCGCAGGAACGCCTCGGCATTTTGCGGGCCGCCTTCACGCAGATAGCGCCACAGCTGATGGCACAAATCGGCGTCGGCGGTGCTGCGCGCGAGCAGGTTCGGGTCTTCCTGCAGATCGCCCGAAAACATCGCGAGCGTCTGCTGCTTGCGCTCCGCGAGCGCGACGACCTGTTCGATTCCGTACGGCCAGTACGCCTCGCCGCCAAGATGATCGACCACCACCACACGCGCATACTGCAGCACGTCTTCGATATAGAAATCGACCGACGCCGGCTGCCGCAAATAGGTGACGTTCGCAAGCCGCACGCTCGGAAAGCCGTCGCCCAGACGAGGAAACACGCTCGCCAGAAGCGACAGCGTGGTATCGGCGGAACTGAGCACCACGATATCGGCAGGCTGCTGATCGATACGGATCACGCCTTGCGTATCGTCGACAAAGCCGCCCGGCGTGGTGCGCAGCAGATGCATGAGCGCTTACGCCTGTTGCGGCTGGACGCTCGCCGCAGCGCCCAGGGCGGCGTCGAATGCCTGTTGCAGCGCGGCCTGGTCGAGGTCTTCGCCGATCAGCACGAAGCGGCTTTGCAGACCTTCGCCCACTTCCCCGGCCTGCCAGCGGCGGTCGAAGTAACTATCGAAACGACGGCCCACGCCCTGAATCACGAGGCGCATCGCCGCACCCGGCAGCGCCGCGAAACCTTTGACGCGGTAAATCGTGTTCGTTTCGACCAGCCCTTGCAACGCCGCGATCACCGCCTCACGCGACGAAACGTTCGCCTGCACCACCACCGAATCGAACTCGTCGTGGTGGTGATCGGCGTCGTCAGCCGAACCATGGTGATCGTGGCGCAAGTGGATCGTTTCCTCCGAGGCCGCTTCGAGACCCAGCAGCGTATGCAGATCGAGCTGGCCCATCTGCGCGCGTACGATCTTCACCTGCGCCGGAATTTCTTCACGAATGAGCGCTTCGACCGAAGCCTGATGCGATTCGTCGAGCAGGTCGGTTTTGTTCAGAATCACCAGATCGGCCGCCGACAACTGATCTTCGAACAGTTCGTGCAACGGCGATTCGTGATCGAGATTCGGATCGGCCTTGCGCTGCGCATCCACCGCGACCGGATTGTCGGCGAACTGGCCGCTCGCCGCGGCCGGCCCGTCAACCACGGTGACGACCGCGTCGACGGTAAAGCTATTCTTGATTTGCGGCCAGTTGAAAGCCTGCACGAGCGGCTTCGGCAACGCGAGACCGGAGGTTTCGATCAGCACGTGATCGATCTGCTCGCGGCGCTCCACCAGCTTTTCCATCACCGGGAAAAACTCTTCCTGCACGGTGCAGCACAGGCAACCGTTCGCGAGTTCATACAGTTGGCCTTCGGTTTCGACGCCGTTTTCATCGCAGCCGATGCCGCAACCCTTGAGGATTTCCCCGTCGATACCGAGTTCGCCGAACTCGTTGACGATCACCGCGATGCGCTTGCCGCCCGCGTTCTGAAGAATGTGCCGCAGCAGCGTGGTCTTGCCGCTGCCGAGAAAGCCCGTGACGATGGTGACGGGAATCTTGCGCATTTGAGTTTGCATCGTGAGGTCCATCCGTGGGAGTTGCAGGTGCACGCCGGCGCGTTTGCGCGTTTTGTCTGTATCGGTCATGCAAACGGGGCCGCGCCCCGCAGGCAATAGCGATAACAATGGCAAAACACGGGGACGAACAACGGCGTTGCCGGGGCAACGGAAAACAGTAATGCGATCATGAACGCACCGCCGCATCCCCGCGGGGTCGTTCTTCGTCGTCTGGCCGGTATCCGGGCTGGCGAAAGCGCCGCTTCCCCTTCCCGGACGAGTGGTTTCTCGTCCAGTGGTCATATGCCGACGCGGCCTTGCGCGTGGACATCGAAGCCGGCTCCGCGGCGCCAGACAATCAATCTGGAACCGCATTTCGCTTACCGTTGCGGGGGCAGCACAGGTTAGCCCGGTCCATGGCAGGTGGGCACCCTGTTTCCCGTTTAACTGCATGCGCACGAGCGCGCACACGAGCACCAAAGTGCGTGCGAGTTTAGGCCGAGAGCCCCATGCCGTCAAGGAAACACGGGGTCTGGCAGGGCCTTTTCGCCATGCCGGCGCGACCTGCCGTGTGCTATCGTATGCGCGCGTTGGGTGCCCGCCCCTACGGGCCGCCTGGACCACCGCAACTCTCGCAGACCCTTCATGAAAACACTCAGCATCGGCATCGGTTGTCGCTCGCGCAGTTCGGCTGAGCAGATCGAAGCGGCCGTGCGCGCCACGCTCCGCTCGCGTGCATTCGGCGAAATCGCAGCGATTGCCTCGGTCGACACCAAAGCCCACGAAGCCGGCTTGCTCGAATTCTGCACACGCCACGCGCTGCCGCTGAAGTTGTTCAGCCGCGCGCAGATTGCGGCGATATGTGTCGACGATCCGTCGGCGGCGGTGCGCGAACATCTCGGCATAGACGGCGTCTGCGAGCCATGCGCGCTGCTCGCCGCGGCCGGCGCGTTCGAAGTGGCCGAAGTGGTCGATGCCCACAACGCGCGCTTGCTGGTGCGTAAAACCGTGCACGGCGGCGTCACGGTGGCGATAGCCTCCTCGGGCAGCACGCAGACCGTCAGCGAACAGACAGATAACGACTCTCCAGAACAGGACCTGCAATGAAGACCGACCCCGAATCGCATCAACGCATGACCGAACGCCGGCGCGAAGGCCACGAAAAAAAACAGGCCAACGCTACCATCGAAAAAGGTCTGCTGATCGTCAACACCGGCACCGGCAAAGGCAAAACCACTGCAGCGTTCGGCATGGCCGTGCGGGTGCTCGGGCACGGTATGCGCCTTGGCGTCGTGCAATTCATCAAGGGCGCGCTGCATACCTCGGAGCGCGACTTCCTCGGTGCGATCGCCCAGTGCGACTTCGTCACGATGGGTGACGGATACACCTGGAACACCCAGAATCGCGACGCCGACATCGCCACCGCGCGCAAAGGCTGGGACGAAGCGCGCCGCATGATCGAGAGCGGCGATTATCAGATGGTGATCCTCGACGAACTGAACACCGTGCTCAAGTACGAATACCTGCCGCTCGACGAAGTGCTGTCGGTACTGAACGCGCGCGCACCGATGCTGCACGTGGTGGTAACCGGCCGTCACGCGCCCGATGCGCTGATCGAAGCCGCCGATCTCGTCACCGAAATGCGCATCGTCAAGCACCCGTATCGCGAGCAAGGCGTGAAAGCGCAGCGCGGCGTGGAGTTCTAGGCAATGTCCGCATGCCCCGCCCTGTTCATCAGCGCGCCCGCGTCGGGTCAAGGCAAAACCACGATTACCGCAGGTCTGGCGCGCTACCACCGGCGACTGGGGCGACGCGTGCGCGTCTTCAAGACGGGTCCCGACTTTCTCGACCCGATGATTCTGGCGCGAGCCAGCGGCGCGCCGGTACTCTCGCTCGATCTGTGGATGGTGGGCGAGACGGCCTGCCGGAACCTGCTCGCGCAGGCGGCGGCCGAGGCGGACCTGATTCTGATCGAAGGCGTCATGGGCCTGTTCGACGGCACGCCGAGCAGCGCCGATCTGGCCACCACGTTCGGCGTGCCGGTGCTCGCGGTGATTTCGGCGAAAGCGATGGCGCAAACCTTCGGCGCGATCGCCTTTGGTCTCGCGCAATTCAGGCCGCAACTGCCGTTTTACGGTGTGCTCGCCAATCGCGTCGGCTCGCCAAGACACGCGCAAATGCTCCAGGAAGCACTGCCGCCCGCGCTGCGCTGGTGCGGGCACATCGCCAGCCACGACGGCATCGAGTTGCCCGATCGCCATCTCGGCTTGCATCAGGCAGCGGAGATCGACGATCTGGATGCACGTCTGGAGCGTGCCGCCGATGCGCTCGCGCACACCGCGCTGGCTGAACTGCCGCCACCGGTCGAATTCGGCGCGCCCGCGCCGCAAGCACTGCCGCGTATTCTGCAAGGCAAGCGAATCGCCATTGCGCGCGATGCCGCGTTCTCGTTCATCTATCCGGCCAACGTCACGCTGTTGGAAACGCTCGGCGCACACGTCGACTACTTCTCACCGCTTGCCGACGAAGCGCTGCCCGAGCATGCCGACGCGCTGTACCTGCCAGGCGGCTACCCCGAACTGCATGCGCCCTTGCTGGCTGGCAACACGCGCAGTGCCGCAACGATTCGCGCGCACGCGGCAGCCGGCAAACCGATCGTCGCCGAATGCGGCGGCATGCTCTACCTGCTCGAGCAACTCATCGACACGCACGGCGCCGGCACGCCGATGCTCGGCCTGTTGCCCGGCCATGCGAGCATGCAAAAGCGCTTCACGGCGCTCGGCATGCAACAGCTCGACAGCCTGCATGGTCCGATGACCGGCCACACGTTTCACTACTCGAAGCTGACCACACCGCTCACGCCGCTGCGCTGCGCGACCCGTGCGCATGGCGATGCCCCGGGCGAGGCCGTGTTCCGTGCTGGGTCGATCGTGGCAACCTATATGCACACCTATTGGCCCTCCAACCCGGCCTTCACGGCCGCCCTGTTCCATGGCGAAGCCTTTTAACGATTCAGAACGCGCAGCCGTCTACCGCGCGATTTACGAACGGCGCGACATGCGTCATTTCGTGCGTGATCCGGTCGACCCTGCCGTGTTGCAACGCCTGCTCGACGCGGCGCATCACGCGCCGAGCGTCGGTTTCATGCAGCCCTGGCGTATCGCGCGCGTCACCGATCCGGCCTTGCGCACGGCCTTGCATGCAACCGTCGAAAGCGAACGGCTCGCTACCGCCGATGCACTCGGCAAGCGCCGCGAAGAGTTCATGAAGCTGAAAGTGGAAGGCATGCTGGAGTGCGGCGAACTGCTGGTGATGGCACTGATGGACGGCCGCGAGCGGCACGTCTTCGGACGCCGCACCTTGCCGGAGATGGACCTCGCGTCCGTCGCGTGCGCGATCCAGAACATGTGGCTGGCCGCGCGCGCGGAAGGTCTGGGGATGGGCTGGGTGTCGCTATTCGATGTCGACGCGGTGCGCCAGTTGCTGCGTATGCCCGAGGGCGCGCGGCCGGTGGCCATCCTGTGTCTCGGCCACGTCGATCAGTTCTATTGCGAACCGATGCTGGAAACCGAGCGCTGGGCAAGCCGCATGCCGCTCGCCGATTGCGTGTTTGAAAACCGCTGGCCGCAAGACGATAAAACGCCGGAATAGCACCAGGCTTTACGGCTGAAGCGGCTTGACTGAAACCACCTCCGGCACGCCACCTGTGTTCCCGGTGCGCAGTTTCACGCGCCATTCGGGCGGCGCATCGAACGGAAATCTAGCCAGTGCGCTCTTCACGAGCAGCGGCATGGCGTGCAAGGGATCGGCATCGCGATCGCTGCTGGCCGCGCTCACTTTGTAGACTTCCCGCCCGCTCGATCGCTCGAAAAACCGCAGCGTCAATGTGTGCTGATAGGCGCGTCCGCCGAACAGCGAAAACGGCGCTTCGGGCGAGCGTTCGCACATGCCCGGCGCGCAATCCTTCGTGCCCACGCCGACGGCTGCAGGCCGCGTGGCGTACGCAATCGACAATAGATAGTGCGCGGGCTTGCCCGCCGTATCGACAAGGCCGTTCTTCGCCAGTTCATCGCGCAGCATGGTTTCAAATTGCGGATGATCCGCGCTGGCGTCCTGCGACGGCATCCGCGCAATCGTATAGGTACGCTCGCCCTCTAGCGCGGCTGAAGGGTTCGCCGTGTGCACGTCGGCATTCAGACCGGCGCATCCGGTCAGACTCGCCGCAGCCAGCACGGCACAGATCAATATCGCTTTCACCGGCGTCTCGCTTCGATAAGGTCAATGTTCATAGGTCGTCAGCGCTCGGTCGCGGCGAACCCGGACTGCGCGTCGTCGAGCGCCGGCAGGGTAATCGTGAAAGCCGTGCCCTCGCCAGGCGCGCTGACCACTTCGACATCGCCGCCATGCCGCGTCACGACCGTCTTGACGAACGCCATGCCCAATCCCGCACCGCCCACTTCCGGCCGCTCCGTCTCATGGAAACGCCGGAAGCGCTCGAACAGACCCGCCTGCTGCTCCTTCGGAATACCGTAGCCTTCGTCGCGAATCGTACACGACACGCGCTTCACCGCGCCGGGCGCACCCGCCCGGACCAGCCCGCCGGCTGCACCGAGGCTCGTCAGGCTATACGTGATTCGCGTGTCCGGCGGACTGTACTTGACCGCATTGTTCAGAATGTTCACGAGCGCGCGGGTCATCAGCGAGCGGTCGGCGCAGATCCAGTGACCGTCGTCTTCCGCGCCCGCCCCCTCGGCGTGCGTATCGGTTTGCAGCGTGATGCGTTTGGCGTGCGCCTGCGGCCAGACCTCGTCGCTGGCGTCGATCATCAGCTCGGTCATGCTCACCGGTTCGAGCACGTAAGTCTGCGATTCGGCACGTGCAAGCTGCACGAAATCGTCGGCGAGCGTCAGCGCACGTTGCGCATAGCGCTCGATGCGCTCCAGCAGGCCACGCGCCAGCACCGGCTCGCTGCGCGCCCGTTCGATCTCCACCAGCGCCAGAATCGAAGCCTGCGGCGAGCGCATATCGTGCGACAGCAGCCGCAACGCGTCTTCCCGCTGGCGCTCAGCCGCGTGCAAGGCCGACACGTCGACCAGACCCGCGATCCACCCTGTCGTCTCACCCTGCTCGTTCGTGCAGTTCGCATAGCGCAGCAGATGGTCGCGCGCATGGCTATCGCGCACCTCGACGCCTTGCGCCATCAGCGCGGCGAACTCGCGGCGCGCGGGATCGAGCAGCGCCGGCCACTGGGCATGCGCCAGGAGATTGTTTTCGGCGTCCGACGCCGCGCCGCTGTCGATGGTCTTGACCAGCGTCAGCCCGCCCAGCACCTCCCGCATCGGCCGGCCTTCCGGCAACGGCGCACCGAGGCGCGCGAAATGCGCCTTGGCCGCATGATTCGCGATCAGCACGATACCCTGCACGTCGCTCACGAGGATCGGCTCAGGCATGCTGTCCAGGCTGTCCCACACAAAGCGCTTCATGTCCTGCACGCGCTGCGCGGCCTGCGCCATCAGCGCCATATGCTGTTCCAGCACGTCGCCGCCGAACTCGCGGCGGCGTTGCGGCGTCTCCGGCAGCAGGTGAGGTTCGTCCGCGAG
The DNA here is from genome assembly GCF_902833645.1 of Paraburkholderia fungorum. Taxonomy (GTDB): domain Bacteria; phylum Pseudomonadota; class Gammaproteobacteria; order Burkholderiales; family Burkholderiaceae; genus Paraburkholderia; species Paraburkholderia fungorum. The sequence continues at coordinate 265,386 of NZ_CADFGE010000015.1, read as the reverse complement.
GCGTTGCAGTTCGCCGCGCAGGTACGCCATCGTCATTTCGAGGCGCCGCCAGTTCCAGATCGGGTACACCACGAGCAGGCCGAAGATCGCCGGCACCGGCGACATCCAGAGCCGCGCGCCGTACAGCAAGACCGCGCTGCCCGCGGTGGCGACCATGCCCAACGCCACGGTCAGCAGCAACGAGCGGCGCGGCGACAACACCAGAAAGCCGGCGAGCAGCGCGGCGAGCGGCGCCAGCGACACCGCGAACAGCATCCATGGCTCGGCGGGCTCGAGCTCACGGCCGGTCAGCAGCGTATCGAGCACGTTGGCGTGGATATAGACGCCGGGCAGCGGTCCCAACTCGCCGGACACCGGCGTCGCAAAGCGGTCGTACAGGCCGGAGGCGGTCACGCCGATCAACACGATGCGCCCGCGCAACTGGTCCGCCGGGACGTCGCCGGCGAGCACGCTGGCAAAACTCAGCTTCGCGAAGTCCTGCGCGTTCGGACCGAAGGGGATCAGAAAGCGGCCTTCGCCGTCATCGTTGTCATCGTTAGCCGATGAAGCCGCCGCCTCGCCGGACGACTGCCTGCGCGGCCAGTCGTCGACGCGCAGCGTGCCACGCTCGACGTCCCGCGCGACCGGCACCATCAATTGCGGCCAGCGCGAGTTCGCGTCGCCCTCGAAGCGGGCGACGCTGCGCACGATACCGTCGTTGTCGACTTCAAGATTGATATGCCCCATGCCGGCCGCCGCATGCGCAAGCGGCGCCACCGGTTCGACCACGGCACGCCGGCCCGTGCTGTCCGGCGGTGTCAGCAGCATGGGCAGATAGGTGGGGCTCAGGGCGATTGCGCGGGCAAGCTGCTCGTCTTCCGGATTGGCTTCGGTGAAGAGCACGTCGTAGATCACCGCAGCGGGCTTCGCCTTCGCGATCCGTTCGAGCAGCCGCGCATGGACGCTGCGCGGCCATGGCCAGCGGCCAAGCTGCGCGATGCTGGCGTTGTCGATTTCGACCACCACGATGTCGCGCAGCAACGGTTGCGCGCGCAGGCTCAGAAAGCGGTCGTAGACCAGGTTGTCGACGCTGGCGCTCAGACGGCCGAACGAACTGAGCAGAATCACCGCAATGCCGAGGCAACCGATACCGGCCCACTCCAGCAGGAAGCGGCGCCCTGCGCGCCGCCCGAGGCGGGCGCGCGGGTCGAGACTCAGGCGCGTGTGTGGGTTCGGCAAAGCGTGGCGTGGTTGAGGGCTAAGGGACCGGCGGGTTGCCGGCGCGGTCCCGTGAATCTACCAGCGTCAGCGTGCAAGCGTAAACGAGCGGACCGAACTGCTCTTCTCGTAGAAGCGGCCGTTCTCGAACTGCTCGGCGATGACCGTCCAGTAATAGACACCGCCCGACAGATCGCTTACCACGATCTCGCCGCCGCTCAGATCGGTCCGGTCGACGAGCGGATGACGCAGATCGGCGCTCGTGGCGAGCACGAAGCGAAAGCGCGTTTCGACCGTGGAGCGGCTGACGAACCAGCGGAACTCGTAATCGCGGCTGCCGGCTCGCGGGCCCGCCGACGCAGCCAGACCCAGTTGACGCCGCTCGAAACCGTATACCTGCGGCAAGCCTTCGAGCCCGTTGGCATCGATCGCGGCAATCCGCACGAAATAGGTGCCGTCGGCCAGTTCGCCGAAGTCCGCGTGCGGCGCACTCACGCGCAGATCGCGGATCAGATCGAGCTGATCGGCATCGCGCGCAATCTGCACGCGATAAGCCACGGCGGGGCTGGCGGGTACGAGGTCGAAAGCGACGGTTTTGCCGTCCTGTACTTTGGCCGGGTCGACGAGCGCCGGCGCGGGCAGCAATTCAACCGGCGCGCCAATCGCGCTGCCTGCCCGCGTGACACTGCCAAAGCGTGCCTTGACCAGTTGCGCGGACGCCTGCAGCGGCACACCGGGTGGCGGCGCATAGGCCTTGCCGCCGGCCGCGGCCGGATCGACGCCGACCGCGCCGTCCAGCACTTCCACTGCGGTGGTTTGCGCGTCGCCATCATAGGCGACCTTGAAGCGCGTTCCGCGCACGCCGGCTACAACCGACGGCGAACGGATCTGGAAGCGGTCGTCCTTTTTGGTGGCATGCGTGACTTCGCTGGCGACTTCGCCGCGCCGCAGACCGAGCACCCGATCGCCCGAGCCGGTCAGCACGGTGCGCCGTAGCTTGTCGATGTCGAGCAGGCCGTCCGGCGACATGGTGACGTGCGAGCCGTCGGGCAACTCCAGCGTGACAAAACCGTTATGGCCCGTGCGAATGCGATCCCCCTCACCAAGCGTCGTGCCGGCTACCAGCGGCGTGTAGGGATTATTGCCGGACGCGTGCTCGGCCGGCCCGCTCGTCGCGATCACACGGGCCGACTCGGGATCCTGTTTGAGCCGGTCGACCGGCAGCCGCAGTGAGATTCCGGCCGGCATGCGGCGTGGTGCGGGCACATGATTCAAACGGCTCAACATGGCCCAATCGCCGGCGTCGCGTAAATAGCGGCCAGCGATTTCATACAGTGTGTCACCCTCGTGGGTCACATAGGACACGTAAGCCGGCGCCGTCGTTCGGGCGCGTTGCTTCGGCGCGCGGGACGATTGCGCATCCGCCGACAGCGGCGCAAAGCACGTCAGCGCGATCAGGCCGGCCGCAGCCAGCAGCGCGCCGGCACGGCGCCCCGGTAAGCCTGCGCAACCGGGCGCTACCGCCTCGAAAGAAACCGTCACGCGTCCCCCGCTTCGGGGCGCTGCTGTTCCGCCACCACGGGGGGCGTGCCGGATTCGATCCGCTCGAGCCGGTACCCATAGCCATAGATCGGCGTCAGACGGTAGCCGTGCTCCGGGCGCAAGCCAAGCTTGCTGCGCAGCATCGACACGTGCGTATCCATGGTGCGCGAAGGAATATCCGTGGCCTGCTTCCAGATCACGTCGAGAATATGTGCCCGCGATAAAGGCCGGCTCAGGTGCTGGAATAGCAGCAGCGCAAGTTCGAACTCCTTCTGCGTGACGGCGACGGTCGCGCCGCGCACCACCACGTGCTTCGCGCCCAGATCGAATTCGAATTCGCCGAAAACCTCTTTCGACGCCGGCGGCTTCAGGTGATAGGCCCGGCGTAGCAATGAGCCGACGCGCGCCAGCAGAACCGCCGCGGAGACCGGCTTGACGACGTAATCGTCCGCGCCCGTGTTGAGGATCGAGGTGATGTCAGTTTCGCGGCCGCGGCTCGTCATGAACAGCACCGGCAAACGCTCGGAGAGGCTTTCGCGCACCCAGCGCAACACCTCTTCGCCTGACATGTCAGGCACGTTCCAGTCCAGCACCAGCAGGTCGAAGGTCTGTCGCCGCAATTGCCGCACCAGTTCACGGCCTGCTCCGAAAGCGTGACAGACGTGGCCGGCCGCCGACAGCGTTTGGCAAACAAGATCGGCTTGCGCCGAATCGTCATCCAGAACTGCAATTCTCATAAAACCCCGCAACGCGACATGGTCCTTGGTAACTAACGGCCGGTGAGCCGGCAGATGACCGGGATGACGGCGCTAGCACCGACGATCCAGCTTCCAGTCTTCATCTTCGGCTGCACATTTTTTCGATTAATGGTCCCTTGCCTCGCACCCCGTTCGCTCTGCCGTCTTGCTGTCTCAAAATTAGCGCGTATTTTTGGCTTTAGCGCGCTATTTATTGAGGGGGTAGATCATGATAATCGAAAACGACCCTGCTCTTTCCCGGATGCAATCATGCGGCTATCCATCCGGCACGGTTCGGTCATTGCGAACCGTTCAATGGGATTTTCCCCAAAGGTCTCTCAGGTTCCGCCCGCTATTAAAATCGACCTCGGTGGATCGTCATTCGGGTCGACTGGTCTCGCTCGCACGGTGATTGGCCCCGTCTGCTCTTCGTCGTAGGTGGCCCCGCCCCCAGCGATTTGACAATTTGCGAGTCAGTATAGGAACAGTCTCAAAATAAATCGTTTAAAGATTGTTAGATCGATTGATTGAAACCCGGCTTTTACCTGATTGGCGGGGAATCCGGCGCGCTGGAGTGAATGCGCCGGCTCTAAAACCTCACCGGCCGCCTTCGATCTCCGGCATCGGCGCGAATAGCGCATCGAGATCGTCGTCCGAGAATTTGGCAGCGCCCGCGGCGTCTTCAGAAAGAATGCTGTCGGCAAGTCCCGCCTTCTGTTCCTGCAATTCCACGATTTTTTCTTCGATGCTGCCCGCGGCGATCAGCTTGTAGACGAACACCGGCTTGTCCTGCCCCAGCCGATGCGCACGGTCGGTTGCCTGATTCTCGGCAGCGGGGTTCCACCACGGATCGTAGTGAATCACCGTGTCGGCAGCGGTCAGATTCAGGCCTACGCCACCCGCCTTCAGGCTGATCAGGAAGAGCGGCACCTCGCCTTGCTGGAAACGCTCGACCGGTGTGACGCGGTCCGCCGTGTCGCCCGTCAGGATCACATAGGGAATCGCGGCCTCCTCCAGCGCTTCGGCAATTAGCGCCAGCATGCCGGTGAACTGCGAGAACAGCAGCACGCGCCGGCCCTCCTCGATCAATTCGGGCAGCATCGACAGCAGCAAATCGAGCTTCGCCGAGCGGGTGACGCGCGTCGCCTTTTCGGTTTTTTCCGGCTTGCCGCGCTTCTCGTCCGGTTCGTCCGCTTTTCCCTCAAGCTGGACTTTCCGCACGAGACGCGGATCGCAGCAGACCTGGCGCAGCTTCAGCAACGCATCGAGCACGATGATGTGGCTGCGCGCGAGACCCTGCGCGCTGACCGCCGCCCGCACCCGCTCCTGCATCGCCGTACGCACGGTTTCGTAGAGGTCGCGCTGCGCGCCCTCCAGATCGACTGAGCAGATGATGGTGGTCTTGGCCGGCAGCTCCTTGGCGACCTCGTCCTTACGACGGCGCAGCATGAACGGCCGGATGCGGCGCGCCAGCAGCGCGCGGCGCACGCCGTCGCCGTTTTTCTCGATGGGATTGCGCCAGCGTTTAGTGAAATCTTTCTGACTGCCGAGAAAGCCCGGCAGCAGAAAATCGAACTGCGACCACAGTTCGCCGAGGTGATTCTCCAGCGGCGTTCCCGTCAAACACAAGCGATGCCGGGCGCGCAAGCCGCGGATCGCCTGCGCGGCTTTGGTCGTTGCATTCTTCACATACTGCGCCTCGTCGAGAATCAGCAGGTGATAGTCATGCTCGGCGAGCACCTTCTGATCGCGCCACAGCAGCGCGTACGTCGTGAGAATCAGTTCGTGCTCGCCGATCTGCTCGAAGCGCTCCTTGCGCTGCGGGCCGTTCAGCACCAGCACTTTCAGATCGGGGGCGAAGCGGCGCGCTTCCTCGCGCCAGTTGTGCACGAGCGTGGTGGGCACGACGATCAGCGCGGGCCGCTTGAGCCGCCCGGCTTCTTTCTCCGCGAGGATGTGCGCGAGCGTCTGCACGGTCTTGCCGAGGCCCATGTCGTCGGCGAGCACGCCGGCCAGATCGTGTTCGCGCAGAAACTGCATCCAGTTCAGCCCCTGCTGCTGATACGCGCGCAGTTCAGCCTTCAGGCCACGCGGCACCGGCACCTCGTGCAAGCCAGGGCCGGCCTGCAGACGCTGGGCCAGTTGGCGAATCGAGTCGTCGCCCTGGAACTGCCAGCGGCCCGTGCTGTTCAGTGCTTCGAGCCGGCCGGCGTCAACGGAAGGCACGCGCAGCGGCGCGCCTTCCGCCAACGTGCCGCCAAGCGCGTCGAACAGGTCGACCAGTACGCGCACCACCGGCTTCAGGCGGTCGGCGCGCAGACGCAGACGCTTGTTTTCTTCGGTCTTCAGTTCGATCGGCTCGTCGTCGGCGATGGCTTCGAGCGAGCCGCCCAGCCAGCGCCGGTCGCGCCGGAACAGATCGGCGAGCAGCGGCTCGAGCCGCACCTTGCGCTCGCCGATGCGGATGCCCATCTCCAGATCGAACCAGCCGTCGCCCGCCTGCTGTGCGGTGCCGTCGATCGCATCGATCTCGATGATGTTGTAGCGGAACTCCGGCGCCATCGTCACGCGCCAGCCCTGGCTCACAAGCTCGGGCACGGCGTCGTTGACGAAAGCCGACCAGGAGTCGGCATCGGGCAGGCCGAGCATCGTATCGGGCAAAAGCCGCGATGCGTAGACCCGGCTGGTCGGGACCTTCTGCAGCCCGGTCTTGCGCAGTTCGAGCAAGCGCTTCTTTTCAGCGTCATAGCGCCGGCGGATATGGATGACGTCGCCGCCCGGCATCGGCACCAGTGTGACGCTGCTATCGACATTGATACTCACGCCGTCGTAATCGAAGCTGACACCGGCCAGCTCGACAGCCTCGGACTTGCGCTGCCCCGCCTTGCCGGTTGACGGTAGCGCGTGGCTGTTGAGCGTGAGCACCGGCACGGGATCGACGTCGATCACGCGGATCGCGGAGGCTTCGTGCGTGGGCGGCAGCGGCAGGTCGGGCGCGACCTCGCGCAGCACCGAGGCGACGAGCGGTGCTTCGGCGAGCGAGATCGGCGGCATCGCGAGGTAATCGGGCAGCTGCTGGAACGGCAGCGACAACTCGACAATGCCCGCCTCGTTAGCGACGCCGTCCACATACCAGACCGGCTCGGTGGGCAGCACCATGCTGGCGCGCGGCTCGGTGCACAGCACGGGCCGCAGGCGTTCGTCCGCGAGCGGCTCCCATTCGATCCGGCCGGGCCGGTCGGCACCGCGCGACAGCGGCGTTGGCCCGTCCTGTCCCGGCGCCGGCTTGAGCTCGAAGAACAGGCGGCCCGTGAGGATCAGTTTTTGCAGCATCTCCGCGCCGCTCGTGCCGCGCAGAACGAACTGGCCGAAGTCCTCGCGCGAACGGCCGAGCCACAGGCCACGCAGGATCGACAGGTCTTCGTCGGAGACGAAGCGGGGTTGCTTGAGCAGGGCCGCTTCCACGTTGCCCCACGGCTCGTCGACTTCGACGATCGTGCCGTCGGGCGTGCAGCGCGCCCGGTACAACACGACCTCATGGCGCATATGGAATCTGGACCAGTTCAGCAGATAAGCCAGGGTTTGGGTACGCGTGCCGCCCGACTTCCGGGCGACCGCATCGGCGGCCTCGGCGCGCGCGCGAAAACGCTCCAGCCAGCTGACCAGTTCAGGGCGCACGCCGGATGGCGACTGCGCTGCGGGCCCAGACCACGACTGCGGCGAGCGCGAGTAGCCGGCGGCCGGGTGCGCATCGGTGTCGACGCCAGCATCGATCTCGACATTGGTGATGTGATCCATCTCGTCGTGATACTCGAGCTCGGCGAGCAGCAGCGCGGCGACATGCTTGCAGTTGCGCCCGACCGGACAACTGCAGTCGCTCTGCGCCCATGGTTTGCTGCCATCGGTGCGAAACCGCACCCGCGTGTGATAGGGCAATACACGGGTGCCTTGCACGTAGCCGCTGAGCGTGGCGCCGTCCCATTTCACGTTCGTGACGGCGCCGACCGAACGCGCCTTCGCGACAGTCTGGTCACCCAGCCACTCCGTAATCCTTTCCCGATCAAAGAAAACTGACGACATCAGGACCCATCCCTATTCAAGCCGGCGGGGGCAACCATGCGCGGACGCGGCAGACGGTGTACAGCGCCTGCCGGTGCGATCGCGGCCCGGCACGATTGCCCGTGATAACCGGCCATTTTACGCGTTGACGGCAATGGGCTGTGGAGACGGTTTTGAACGCGGTACGAAGGGCCGATGGCCTGGCTTCGCCTAGAGCGAGGGATCGCTTGACGCCCCGACACGGACCTCCAGGCCCGCCGCCGCGAACACCTGAGCGAGTGCGGGCGCCGGCGCCTCGTCGGTCACCAGCAGATCGACCGCGTCCGCGCCGAACGCGTGAACTAGCGCGCTATGGCCGAATTTCGCGTGATCCGCCGCGACCACGCGCTGCTCGGCCTGCGCAAAGGCCGCGAGCGAAAACGCGACGTCGCCTGGCAGCGCGTCCATGAAACGGCCCTGCATGTCGATCGCCGTGACCGAGACGATCGCGTAGCGCACGTGGAACTGGCGCAGGAACGCCAGCACGCTGTCGCCGAAGGAGGCGGAGTCGTCGGGACGCAGTTCGCCTCCCGCGATGAACACACGGTTGCCGTTGCGCGGCGCCAGCACGCGAGCCACTTCGATTGAATTGGTCACCACCGTGAGGCGGGAACGCGCAGTGAGCGCCTGAGCGATATGCAGACAGGTGGTGCCGCCCTCGAGGATCAGCGAGTCACCGTCCCGCACCAGTTCAGCAATGCGCGCGCCAATCGCCTGCTTGCCTTCGCGGCTTGCCACCATGCGCCGCTGGAACGGCGGCTCGTCGAGACGCTCGGGCACCATGATGCCGCCATGAACCTTGATGAGCAGGCCGTCGGCGATCAGCGGCTTGATATTGCGGCGGATGGTTTCGTCGGAAACCTCGAAACGGCCCGCCAGATCGGTAATCGTGCAGGTGCGCTGCTCGCGGACGAGTCGCAGGATTTCGGCTTGGCGTTGGGTAGAGAACATAGGGTACGGATCAGGATGGCAGCGCCCAGTCTAGCAAACACCCTCATTATTCGCCAAGAAAACCCAACGCATTTCCATACAAACCCACAATCCGGATGGCAACGCTCAACTCGCCCTGACTTCTTCCAGCAGCTCCGGATGCCGGTCCAGCACTTTCAACAGTTTGATTAGAGCGAGCGGCGGCCGGGTCTTGCCATTTTCGTAGCGCGAAAAGGCGTTCACCCCCCCGCCGAAAATCTCCGCTGCCTCGCGCTGGTCCAGATCGAGCTTCTTGCGCACAGCGGCAATGAAGGCAGGATCCACTTGCGAGGCATTCACCTCTTTGTTGAAAGCCAGCATCATTTGCCCGGTGCGTGTGGCTTCGTCGATGTCGAGCACCGCCTCGTCACACGCCGGACAATAGTCACCCGTGACGGCTTCGAATACAGCCGTCTCGCCCTTGTAGACATAGCGCATATTGCGCGTATCGCGCACCAGTTCGGCCGCGCCGCAGTTCGGGCATTTCATGCTCACCACTCCTTGAATGACACGACAAGAACGTCGTCGATCACCGTCAATTTCAAATAGACCATGCCTGCTTCCGTGACGGCACAGTAGACGTCCTGCCAGACCCGATGGTCCGCGTACGTGGTCATGCTTTTTCGAAAATTCCCGCGCTCGAGCGACAGCAATGTCTCGACGATTGCCGCGGGTCCGAGGCCAAGTGCCGCGGCTCCAATCACGGCCGATTTCGTGATTCTGATGTTCCCCGCACGCGCCAAGCTTTGAACCTCGGCCAGCTTGCAATGAGGCGTACTTTTTTCCAATCTCGCCTCCGGTGAATATTAACCTACTTGGTTATTAAAAGATAGTTTTGCCGTCTGCTTACCAACGCATCACCCGCATCCTTTGACCCCTCGCGAGCCAAATCGGTCGTTGCTTTTTGTCAAGTTTTGTTGCAATCTACGCGCGTTAATTCAACTTATTTCCACATATGTCCACACCCATCCCCACCCACGCTCGCGTCGTCATTGTCGGGGGCGGCATTATTGGCTGTTCGGTCGCCTATCACCTCACCAAGCTGGGTTGGACCGATGTGGTGCTGCTGGAACAGGGTCAACTGTCGTGCGGTACGACCTGGCACGCGGCCGGCCTCGTCGGCCAGTTGCGCGCGCAGGAAAGCATGACCAAACTGATCCGCTACTCGACTGCGCTCTACGCCGAACTCGAAGCCGACACCGGCCTCGCGACCGGCTGGAAGCAGTGTGGCTCGCTGTCGGTCGCGCGCACGACCGAGCGGATGACGCAACTCAAGCGCACCGCCGCCGTCGCGCGCGCCTACGGCGTGGCGTGCGACGTGATCAGTCCCAAGGAAGCCGGCGATCTATGGCCGGTGATGCGCACCGACGACCTGCTCGGCGCCGTCTGGCTGCCAGGCGACGGCAAAGCGAATCCCACCGACCTGACCCAGGCGCTTGCACGTGGGGCTCGCACACGCGGCGCGCGCATCGTCGAGAACACTCGCGTCACGGCGATCCATACGCGCACCGCGCTCGAAGACAAGGCCAACGGCACAACCGGTGCACGCGAAGTCAGCGGCCTCGCGTGGCGCAACAAGGATGGCGAAGAAGGCACGCTCAGCGCGGATATCGTCGTGAATTGCGCGGGCCAGTGGGCAAAAGCGGTGGGCCGCCTGTGCGGCGTCACGGTGCCGCTACATTCGGCCGAGCACTACTACATCGTCACCGAGCGCATTGCCGGCGTGCATCCGGACCTGCCGGTGATGCGCGACCCGGACGGCTTCATCTACTTCAAGGAAGAAGTGGGCGGTCTCGTGATGGGCGGCTTCGAGCCGAATGCGAAGCCGTGGGGCATGAACGGCATCCCGGAGAATTTCGAATTCCAGTTGCTGCCCGATGATTGGGATCAGTTCGAAATCCTGATGGAAAATGCGCTGCAACGCGTGCCCGCGCTCCAGACAGCGCAGGTTAAACAGTTCTACAACGGCCCGGAGTCGTTCACGCCGGATAACAATTTTATGCTCGGCGAAGCGCCCGAATTGCGGCGCTTTTTCGTCGGCGCGGGTTTCAACTCGATGGGTATTGCCTCGGCGGGTGGCGCGGGCATGGCGCTCGCCGAATGGATCGTCGCGGGCGAACCTACGATGGACCTGTGGCCGGTCGACATCCGCCGCTTTGCGCGCTTTAACGGCAACGACACGTGGCTGCACGATCGCGTGAAGGAAACGCTTGGCCTGCACTATGCGATGCCGTGGCCAAATCGTGAACTCGACAGCGCGCGGCCATTTCGCCGCTCGCCGCTGTACTCCCTGCTTCGTGACAATGGCGCCTGCTTCGGCAGCAAGATGGGCTGGGAACGCGCCAACTTCTTCGCGCCGACGCCCGCCGAAGCTCGGATCGACTACGCGTTCGGCCAGCAGAACTGGCTGCCGTGGAGCGGCGCCGAACATCGCGCGTGCCGTGAAGGCGTCGCGCTGTTCGACATGACGTCGTTCTCCAAATTTCTGGTCAAGGGACGTGATGCAGAAAGCGTGCTGCAAGGCATCGTCACCAACGACGTTGCCGTACCGCCCGGCACCACCGTCTATACCGGCATGCTCAACGAGCGTGGCACGTACGAGTCCGACTTCACGCTGACCCGCCTTGCCGACGACCAGTATCTGATCGTCTCCGGCTCGGCGCAAACTACGCGCGATTTCGACTACATCGAGAAGTCGATCCCCCACGACAAACACTGCACGCTGGTCGACGTCACCGGCCAGTACGCGGTGCTGGCCGTGATGGGTCCGCGCTCGCGCGAACTGCTGCAAAGCGTGTCGAAAGCCGACTGGAGCAACGAGGCGTTTGCGTTCGGCCAGAGCCGCGAGATCGATCTCGGCTACGCGACGGTGCGCGCCACGCGGCTGACCTACGTCGGCGAACTCGGCTGGGAGTTGTACGTGCCCGTGGAATTCGCGGTGGGCGTCTACGAAACACTGCATGCCGCGGGCAAGGCGTTCGGTCTCGTCAACGCAGGCTATTACGCCATCGATTCTTTGCGTATCGAGAAAGGCTATCGCGCGTGGAGCCGCGAGTTGACGCCGGACACCAATCCATTCGAAGCCGGTCTGTCGTTCGCGTGCAAGCTCAACAAGGACATTCCGTTCCGTGGCCGCGATGCTTTGCTGAAATTACGCGCCGAACCGCTGCGTCGACGCATGGTCGTGCTCACCGCGGACGGCGCCGCCGATCGCATGCTGTGGGGCGGCGAAGCGATTCTGCGTGACGGCAAGCCCGTCGGCTTCGTCAGTTCGGCGGCGTTCGGGCACACGCTCGGCTGTCCTGTTGCGATGGGCTACATCAACAATCCGGACGGCATCGCCGATGCGGCGTATCTGAACGGCGGACAATACATGATCGACGTCGCCGGCGATCTGCTGCCGGCAACCGTGCATCTGAAAGCGCCTTATGATCCGCGCTCGGAACGGGTGAAGAGCTGACGGCCGCCGCGCGCCATACTCGAGAACACCCCGTCGCGGCGGATCAGCCCATGAAACAGCGCTGCCGCCAGATGCAGCAGCACGGTGGCAAACAGCGCGAATGCGAGCCACGTGTGCAACGCGCGCAGTACCGCGAACAGTTCGACGTTGTGCGGCGCGATCGGCGGCAAATGCAGCGGACCATATAGCGCGACCGGATAGCCCGCTGCGGACAACATCGCCCAGCCGATCAATGGCATCGCCGCCATCAGCGCATAGAGAACGAGATGCGACAGCCTGGCGGCGATGCGCTGCGGCGCCGGCATGTCCTGCGGCAGCGGCGGCGTGCCGCGCCTGATACGCAAGCTCGCGCGCAGCACCACCAGCAGCAGCAACGCAATGCCAAGCGGCTTGTGAATTGCGATCAACGTGTTATGCGCATGCGACACCGTCGCGACCATCGCCACCCCGATAAACAGCATCGCGACGATCAGCGGCGCCATCGTCCAGTGCAGAACGCGCGCGAGCGGACTGAAATGTGCGTGCGTCTGCCTCATGACTGGCCTCCGTTTTTCCGTGCTTGATGGATCTCGGGATGCAGCGTTTCTTCGCGCGTGCGGCGCTGATAGGACAACGCGTAAGCCGCCGAGCGTGCCGCGAGCAGCGGATCGTTCGACGGACGAATACCCGTCGGCAAGATGGTCGGATCGAAATTGACGTCGCGGCACGTACCGTCTTCCTGCGACGTCGAACGATCGATCACCAGCGTGCCGGCATCGATATGCTGACGATCGTCGGGCCATTGCATCGTTGCGTCGTCGATGGGATCGCCCGGCTGCGCGACTGTCAGAATCAGATGCCAGCGCAGCGGTCCGGTTTGCAGGCGCTGATCGAGATCGGCCGCGAGAAAATTCTTTTCGGTTTTTTGTGCATCGGTGATCGGCGCGTACGGCGTTTCGGGCACCATGGCCCAACGCACGGCACGCTTGTTGCCGGCACCGTCGGTAAACCAGAATGCATTGATGCTGTAGTACGCGGCGTTCGCCAGACTCGATGACGGCGGATGCGCTTTCACCCATGCCTGAAACGGTCTGGTTTCCGGATTCGCGTCGTAAAACGCTTTCAGTCTGGCTGGATTCGGTTTGCCGGTCACGGCATCGGGTTTCGCCGCCACCAGTTGCTGATAGAACTGCTCGGGCGTATGAACCGCGAATACGGGTGTGGAATTCATTCCCGTGCGCCATTGCTCGCCGTTCTGCAATTGAAACAGCAAAGCCATACTGCGCACCGGAGAGCTGGTGTCGGGCGCCGACGGGTTGCCGCCCGGCACCGCAAAGCGGCCCGTGACCGGCGTGCGGCCGGCGGCGAACACGGCGGCGCGCGATAGCGCCGTGCCGTTGCCGTTACTGTCGAAATAGCCGGCCACGCACAGGCCTTTTGCATGGTTGCGGCGGTAGCCCGGATGGGGCTGCCCGGCCACCGCTTCGAAGGTATTGATGAAACGCGGCGCAGTGAGCCGCGCGGGCGTCAGCCAGCCCGCGGTATAAGCGAAGCCGCCGGCAAGGACAGCGACGAGCGCGCCGATCGCGGCAAGCCGGCATGGCACGCATAAGGGTTCAGAATGGGGAACGGATGGTTTTGTCACTACGACTCCTTGACGCCCGGAAAGATGCACTCATCGGTGAACACCGAATTCAGCGATCTATTCCATCCGATATCCGGCGCGTCCGTTCGCGCCGGATATCGATCCCTTCAATTGGCGTTGCCCGTCGCCGCGCTGCCGCCCGCGACATGGCTCGCGGCGGCCGCCTTTGCGGCAAGCGCCTGCTTGTTGTGCTCGACCTGCTGGGCAAAGACGGGACTCACATCCGGGTACGATGCATCGGTGACGTAATCAAGGCCGTTCTGTTGGGCTTCGATCAATTCCTGGTACACCTGAGCACGTGTCTTGCCCTCGGCAAAGACGCTCGATGAAGCGGCAAGAATCACAACGGACAATGCGGCAAAAGCGATCTTCTTCATGATGAACTCCAGAGAGTTTTGTGCGGGTTCGCATGAGGGAAAACCACAGGCTGGCGGTTTTTATTCCTGCTTTGACGCTTCGAAAAAAACAAACTTCAACCGGGGAATAAAACCGCCTCAGCGCGTGTTTGCCGTTTGCTAGCTGAAATCCGACGCACGCCGACACCATGACCTCAACCGACGCCCCCTCCGACTCGCCGCTTTCCGAAGCCGATATTCAGGCCTACGCCGATGGCACGCTGAGCCCGGAACGCGCCGCGTTTCTGCGGGACTATCTGGGCAAGGATCCGGCGGAGGCACGCCGGGTGGCGTTCTACGGGAGATTGAACGCACAGATGCAGCAAGCCTTCCAGACCACCGGCGAACCCGTTTCGAACCGCGCAGAGGGAGCGCACGGCGTGCCCGGCCGGCTGAAAGCCGCGAAGCGTCCGGGCAAGGTCTTCAACACACTCGCAGCGCTGGTTCTGGCGCTGGCGGCCGCGAGCGGCTGGCTTGCCGCCACCCAGGTGTCCAGGCAGGCGCTCGACAATGCCGCCGTGATGGCGTTGGCGGAAATCGCCGCCGCGCCCTATCCCGCCGCGTCGCCGACGCGAACGGATTTGTCCGCACCCGGACTCGCCGCGATAGGGCTGCGGCTCGTGGATCAAAGGGCCCTATCGCTCGGCCCGTTCCAACGCGCCAACGAATTCGTCTATCTGAACGAAGACAATCAGCCCGTCGTGGTGATGTCCACCCTGGCACTGTTTGCACACGCACAGCCGCAGTGGACCGCCCGCCGTATCGGTGAAATCCGCTTGCTGACGTGGACGGCGCAGCGCCAGCACTTTGTCGTCGCGGGCGATGCTCGTACTCGTCGCCTGATGCGCGCCGCCGACGCGATGACCATGCGCTAATCCGTGCGCTGACTTTTCCCGCCACGCTGCAAAAAACAACGGAATAAAATGCGCTCACGCGTGTTCGCAGTTTGAATGCGCGTGGCGGTCCAATCGACCGCCGCCTACCCGGCGCCTTACGAGAAGCCCCATGATCGGGATGAAAAATGGATGTCCGTGACGAGTTGATGGAACATGTGCCGCGCTTGCGGCGCTATGCGCGAGCGCTAATCAACAATCGCGATCTCGCCGACGATCTGGTGCAGGACACGCTCGAACGCGCGCTCGGCCGCACCGGCATGTTCCAGCCCGGCACCGACCTGCGCGCGTGGCTGTTCACGATCATGCATAACGTGTTCGCCAATCAGGCGCGTAAGGCTTCGGCGCGCGCCGTCCACGTGGCGGTCGACGATGCAAGTGTCCACGAAAGCGAGTTTGCCGTGCCGTCCGATCAAACCCGCTCGCTGGAAATGCGTGACCTCGACTACGCGTTGCAGCGCCTGCCGATCGAGCAGCGAGAAGTCGTATTGCTGGTCGGCCTCGAGGAAATGAGCTATGCCGACGTGGCCCTCGCGCTGAACATTCCGCTCGGCACGGTGATGTCGCGTCTTTCGCGCGGACGCGAGCGGCTTCGGGCGTTGATGGCGGGCACGCAGCCCGGTGCAAAATTACAGGTGGTGCGATGAGCGACCAACATACGCCGATCGGCGAAGAAGACCTGCACGCCTACGTGGACGGAACGCTGTCCGACGAACGGCGCGTCGAAGTGGAGCGCGCGCTCGAACAGAACCCCGAACTGGCCGCCCGCGTCAGCGACTATTTCTCGCTGAACAACATGTTCCATGAACGCTATGACCGCGTGCTGAGCGAGCCCGTGCCCAAACGTCTGCAGACCCCGGCGGCCGGCAAGCGCCGCTGGAATATTGCTGCCAACTGGCCGCAGGTTGCCGGCATGGCAGCGGCGCTGGTGATGGGTGTAGGCATCGGCATGGGCACGCATATGGGCCGGGACGTGGTCGCGCCGATTGCAGGTCAGGCGGATATGCGTCCCGTTAGCGCGGATAGTTCGGAAATGCTTGCGCGGCAGGCCGCGGTGGCGCATGTGGTCTACATGCCGGCTATCGATCGGCCGGCTGACATGACCGCGGATCACGAACAGGATTTCGTGCAATGGCTGTCCAACCGGCTCGGCACCAACGTGCATCCGCCGATGCTCTCGAAGAGCGGTTTCAACCTGTCGGGCGGCCGCCTGTTGCCGGGCGCCGACGGGCCGACTGCGCAATTCATGTATCGCGGGCCAAACGGCGAACGCGTGACGCTGTGCATCTCGCATCGTCAGGTGAGTTCGAATACCACGGCGTTCAAGCTGTATCAGGACGGGCCGGTGAACGTGTTCTACTGGGTCGATGGCGACTTTGGCTATGCCGTGTCGGGCGGGATCGATCGCAAGGTGCTGTTGCAACTCTCGCACGACGTGTATTCGCAGTTGACGGGCGTGGCGCCGGGTTGAGAGGCCAAGCCGAACTGCAATAGCGGGCTCAGTTGGCTGAACCGCTGCCGCGATCGAGCGACGCCGCGCGCATGGCGTCGCCCGGATTGCTGAAGAACTGCTGACGCAGTTGGGCGACCTGCGCGTCGTGTTGCTGAGGCGGCAAACCCTGTTTGTCAATTTGCGCGCGCTGGCTCGCGTAGTCCGCATAGCGGGCTTGCCAGGCGTCGTCGGCTTGCTGCATCTGCACGACGCGCTCCGCCGCTTCGGGCCCAAGTGTCTGCGTGATCTGCGCACGCATTGCATCGAGCGAACCGCCTTGCTTCTGCGCCTGAGCGATCGCGTCGAGCGCGGCCTGCTGCTGGCGTGCACGCTCGTGAGCCGCGCGCACTTCCGGCGGGAGTGCGGCGTCGAGCGCGGCGAGGCGGCCCGCTTTCTGCGCGTCGCTGAGCGAGTTATTCGACGCGATGCGCAGGCGGGCCAGATCGGTGTGTTGCCGCTGCGATTCAGCGCCGAAGAACGGCTCGTTCCATTCCCCCAGCAATCGCGCGCCCAACGCGTCGCGCTGATCGAGTGAGAGTTGCAGCGCGTCGAAGTTCGGCTTTGCGCCGCCCGGGTTCTGGCTTTGGCTCTGCGTCGGAGAACTGTCCGGTAATTGCGCGAGCGCCTTGAGATACGCGTTGTAGCGCTGCCAGACGGTCAGCGCTTCGTCGGCGGCCGACGTGCCGTCGAGTTGTGCCGCGATCTGACGGCGCACCACGGCGTCGAGCGTCGCCGCTGAAATTTCATTTTGCGTCGTCAGGAAGTAATCGAAGAAATCGCGGACAGCACGCGTCCGCGCGAGGTGGCCATGACCGTCGGTTGCCAGGCGCGGCGGCGACGATCCGTCGAGCGAAGCGGGCAATGCTCCGGACATCGATGCGTCTGCGGTCGCGGTTTTACTCACAGCAGGCGCCTGTTGCGCAGCACTCGCGGCACGCGCAGTTTTTTGTGCCGACGCTTCATGCGTGAGCGGCGCACGACTCAGCCACAACGCGGCGCCGGCCGACAGCACGCCCACAGCGATAAAAGCCAGCCATTGACTCCGCGCACTGCCCCGTTGCCGCCCAAAACGTCCTACTCGCCCCAATCGACCCAATCGCCGCATCCGCTCACACGCCTTGCGTCTTCAACCGGTTAGCCTGCGTACGGATCACCGCAACCGGATCCGCTGCATTCGCGCCGCGTACGCCGAGCAACTGGTTGATTTCGTCGAGGTGATTCCACTTATAGCTGGTACTGAGCACCTTGCCGTAGAGCGCGCTGCACACCGAGACGAGGCCGTCGTTCTGCCCCGACTGTCGGCTCAGCATGATGGCGCCGGTGCCGTACAAAACGAGTGTCGACGGATCGAGGACGTCGGCGGCATCGAGCGGCGCGACACTGGTGTCGGTAGCACCTGGAATGCCCAGTATCGACGTGGGTTGAATCGCGCTGCCCGCCCACGAATACAACAGATGCGTGTTGCCGTTGACGGTTTCAGTCGCCGCGCCGGTTTGACACGAACCCGGTGCGCCGAGACCCGCGCTCGGATAGCGCAGGTTGTAGGCGGCGGCGTTCGCTGTGGTCAGCGTTTGCAGCGCGGCTACCGCGTTCTGGTTGGTGTTGTGACTGCTACTCGTCAGGATGCCGAATATATTCGCGAAGGCGCCGATGATCGGCGTCGAAAGACCGGTCGGGTCTTTTTTCAACGCGTCCTGCACGAAGTCGGCGAACTCCGAACCGCGATGCGGCGTGCCGATGGTGGTCACCGAAGCGACGAGTTCCGGCGCGACCGCCGCGACATAGCGCGACGTCAAGCCGCCCTGGCTGTGACCGATCAGGTTTACCTTCTGCGCACCGGTTGCCGCCAGAACCTGCTTCACGTAAGCGAGCAACTGTTCGCCACGGCCGTTCGGACCGTCGTCGCTTTGAAAACCCGAAAGGTTCGCCACATACACGGTTGCACCGTGCTGCTGGAGGTCCGACTGAATGCCGTACCAGTAGTCGAGTACGCCGAGGTACTTGTCGGTGCCGGTAAGGCCATGTACGAGGATGATCGGATAGCGTGTTGCCGCGTAATCGTCGCTGGCGGTATTCGATGTCGCGGCAACCGCGCGATCGATTCCGGCCGGCGTGGCAAGTGTCAGGAGTACGGCGAGCGGCGCGTTGGCAACAGCCGCAGCGATCGCCCAGGCGACGATGCGAGAACCCTTCGATTTCGACATATGACGGCCTCCGGTTGCGAAGTCCGCGTATTTAGCTATACAAATCGAGTGAGGGCAATAGAGCGGGAACTCCAAACTGCTTATGCTGCAGTGCGCTCTGAAGCCCTATCGCAGTGTCGCGATGCGGCGGGCATTGAAGCGTTCGAGTTCGATCATGTTGTCTGGATTCGCGCTTGACTTGACCAGTTCCCGCGGCGTTACCCCCAGCAACCGCCCCATCCAGTGCGCCATATGACTCTGATGCGCAAAGCCCGTCTCCAACGCGATCTGACTTGCGCTCAAGCGGCCTTGCAGCAGGAGCGCACGGGCCCGCTCCACGCGCCGCTGCACCACGTATTGATGCACCGGCATACCGAGCGTCTCGCGAAACAGCACCTTGAAATGTGGCACGCTCAACTCGGCGTGCGCGGCCAGTTCGGCGAGCGTGAGACGTTGATCCAGATGCGCTTCGATAAACTCGATCACGCGCGCGGCAGTTTTCGGCGCCAGCGTACGGCGTTTGTTTTCGAGCTTGTCGAGTATCGGCGCGCTGCCGATCAGCCGCACCAGCATCGCCGTACACAGGCTTTCAGCGTAAAGCGGATCGGACGCATCATCCGCTTCGAGTTCGGCGCGTAAGGCCCAGGCCAGATGCTGGAAGCGCGGATCGCGCATCTGGAGCTGCGGACGCAGCCGCGCTTCACTCGTTTTCAGTTCCAGTTGCTCGACGGTGCGCTGCGCGAAGTCCTCGCCGATCCACACGCTGAAAATCGTGCAGGCGGCTTCATCGGTCCACTGCCCGTCGACGCCCGCGGGAATCACATCGGTGTCGCCATGCGCCTGAATCCGGGAGTAGCGCCGCTCGTTGCACATGCAACGCGCCTTGACCGGCGCGCCGACATGCACGCCCACGCGATGATGCTTGAGCGCCGGAATCCGGTGCAGTCCGGCTGACACGTTGACCAGATCCGCGCCAAAACCCTGCCAGCCGAGCGCCTTGCTGGAACGCAATACCAAGCGGGAACCACTGTGCGGTTGCAGTATCGGTGTCACGGCATTCATTGCTCTCCCTCGTGGATGACGGCCAACGTGTGTGCATTGTGCTGCGTTTTTCGTCGCGATGCTTGAGCTCGCGCTGCCACAATCGGCATGCTGCGTCGCCGCAGAACAAAACAATCATCCGAATCTGCGCAAGACGATCCGCGCCCGCGCGTTTCTCGTTCCCGGCCTCCCTAAGATGACGACATACCGAATCAGCGAGGAGCCGAACGTGTTTGTGATCTTTGGAGCAGCAGGCAATGTAGGTAGAGTGAGCGCGGCGGCATTGCGCCGGGCGGGCTGTGACGTGCGCGCGGTGGTCCGTAACGGCGAGCAAGGCGCGCTGCTGGAGGAAATCGGCTGCGAAATCGCCGTTGCCGATCTGCTCGACGCCGCCTCGGTCGCGCGCGCTGTCGAAGGGGCATACGCGGTACAGATACTGTGCCCGGTGCCGCGCGCCGATGCCGATCCCGCAACCACGATGCGCCGCGTGATCGACGTGAGCGCGAACGTATTGCGTGCCGACCCGCCGCAACGCGTGCTCGCGCTCTCGGACTACGGCGCGGAACATCCGAGCGGCACGGGCATTACGACGCTGTTTCACACCCTCGAAATGCGGCTCGCGCCCATTGCCGCGCAATTGACGTTTCTGCGTGCAGCGGAACACATGCATAACTGGGCGCGCCTCTTACCCGTCGTGCTCGCGAGAGGCGTGCTGCCGAGCCTGCATCATCCGTTGACCAAGCTGTTTCCGACGGTCGCCGCCGAGGACGTCGGACTGCTGGCCGCCGAACTCCTGCTCGACGAGAGGCCGGCGAAAGAGGCGCCGCGCGTGGTCAGTATCGAAGGCGAAACGCGCGTCAGCGCGTTAGACCTCGCACACACGCTCGGTGCATTGACGCAGCGTCAGATTACGGCCTACGAAGTGCCCCGCGGCGAATGGGCCGGGATGCTCGAGGGCGCGGGACTCGGCGCGAATCACGCACGTCTCATCACGGATCTGTACGACGCGCACAACGCGGGCCGCATCGACGTCGACACCGGGATCAGCGAGCGGCGCTTCGGCTCGACCACGCTCGCCGACGCCTTCGCGGCGATCCTGGCGCGCGTCGCCGCAGCCTCGCCGGCAAGCGCCGCCGCACGCTGAACGGCACTCGCGATAGGAGAAACGGCATGCATACCTGCCCTTTGCTGCGCGTATCGATGAAATCACGGAAAATCGCCGCGCGGCGTCCACTGCACGCGCGCGGAACGACGAGCAGCCGCGACTGGACGGCGATTCTGGAGATTTCCGCGGGCCTTGCGGGACTGGTCGGCTGGCGAGCGCTTCAGGACGTGCTCAACGCGATTCCCGACAGTAACGACGACTTCAGTCTGTTCTGACTCACCGGCCCGGGCGAACCACCTGTGCACCGTGGGCGCGCCTCAGTTCCGCCAAAGCTGGCCACCTGAGGCCGCACTCTATTGACGAAAACAACGTGTTAGCGCCGGCTGCCGTTTGCAAAAGGCGGCCGGCGACTACGCGTCGGTTATTCGTTCTCGTCGAAATAGTGCCCAAACTTCAATTGCTTGGTGCGGATATAGCGCTCGTTTTCCTCGCGCATCGGAATCGCCAGCGCGACCCGCTCGCATACCGGAATACCGTGCTTCGACAGCGTGTCGAACTTCTCCGGATTGTTGCTCATCAGGCGCACCGAGGTCACCTTGAGCGTGCGCAGAATGCCCGCCGCCGAATCGTATTCGCGCGAGTCGTCGGGCAAGCCGAGATCGAGATTGGCCTCGACGGTGTCACGGCCCTGCTCCTGCAGCGCATACGCGCGAATCTTGTTCGACAGGCCAATGCCGCGCCCTTCGTGGCCACGCAGATAAAGCAGCACACCGCAGCCTTCGGCCGCGATATAGCGCAGCGCCAGATCGAGCTGCTCGCCGCAATCGCAGCGGTACGAGCCGAGCACGTCGCCCGTCAGGCACTCGGAGTGCAGGCGCGTCAATACGGACGACTTGTTGGCGACGTCGCCCATCACAAGCGCGAGATGTTCGGCGCCGCTTTCGCACACGCGAAACACGTAGGAGGTGAACGTGCCGTAGCGCGTGGGGAGCGTGGCGGTAGCGTCGAGGATGACGCATTCGCCGTTGATTGCGCCGTCTGCTGCTGGCGACGGATCGTGAGACGTGAGCATGGCGTTGGACAATGGTGCTGACATGAACCCGATCAAACCGGGGATAAGGTACAGACAAGTACGGACTGGGAGTTTACCGCTAATCGGCGCAACGCACCCGGATGTCCATGCGCCGCGCAAGGAACCGCCGTGGCGCCGCGCCGCTCCCGAACGCTAACCCATGCCGGATATGCTGCGCGCCACAGGTATTCCCGAAGTACTTCCAGCGGCGCTGCGCGCCTATACTGGAATGGCCTGTCCCTCACGACAGCGCGCCGCATCGGCGTGCTGCACTGCGAAACGGAGCCGCTCCATGACAAGCGTTGCACAGCTTCTGAAAACAAAACCCAATCACACCACCGTCTTTACTGTCGAGGCCGACGATTCCGTCTACGACGCGATCAAGCTGATGGCTGAAAAAGGCATCGGCGCACTGGTCGTAACCGAGGGCGACAGCATCGTCGGGATCGTGACGGAGCGCGACTATGCGCGCAAGGTCGTGCTGATGGACCGTTCGTCGAAGGCCACGCCGGTGCGCGACATCATGAGCAAAGCCGTGCGTTTCGTGCGCCCGGACCAGAGCACCGACGACTGCATGGCGCTGATGACCGAACGGCGCATGCGCCACTTGCCGGTGATCGAAAACGACCGGCTGGTGGGCATGGTCTCGATCGGCGACCTGGTGAAGAACATCATCGCCGAGCAGCAATTCACCATCCAGCAACTGGAGTTCTATATCCACGGCGAGCGGCCCTGAGATTCGCCGCAAGTCGGGTGTGCGACTCGCTGCCGGGCGTAAGCCGGCCTAGGCGGGCACACGCGGGCGCAAAAAAAGCCCAATCCTTGAAAGAGGTTGGGCGAAGCTACCTTGCGGCAGCGGAGGTTCCTGTTTTGACAATGCGCGCCGCGTCCGGTGCGCATTGTCATATCCGTATCGAACTGCTGACTGCTTGCTAAACGTCGAGCGTGCGCTCAATCGATGCACGCTCGACGAACTTCATGAGGCTACGCACCTGAGCGCTTGCAACGCTTCATTGCGGCCCCTCATTGCAGCCCTCCAATCAGTTACCGAAATAAACCGACTTCGGGCCGGACATCGGCTGGACCACGCCACCCGCTTGTGACGAACCGCTCACCGTGCCGCCATAACCACTGGTATTCGCGACCGGTTCCTGCGTCTGCGCGACGGCCGGATTCTGCGCCTGCACACGGCTTTCGGCGGCCTGAATGTCAGACGGATAGTTTGTGTCGTTGCTGGTGGCGGGGTTGTAGCCCGCCTGTTCCAACTGGATCAACTGGCTGCGAACTTCCGCGCGGGTCAAGGGTTGTTGGCTCGTTTGAGCGAAAGAAGCGACCGGGGCGGCCAGAATGGCTGCAATAGCGACTGCCTTGATGAGCGATTTCATGATGACTTACCTCCAGATCTGATTTTTTGCTTCGCTTGCCACACCATGTGAGAAGCGAGTGATTCCAGTCTAGTCACCCGATCATCGAGGGAAAACCCTTAATTACGAGATACATAATTGTTCGATTCGAAAGAATGCGGCGGAACCGACGTAGGAGCCTGATTGAAGTGCCGTCCTTACCGTAATAATTGTCGGGATCGTAACCTTTCTGTCTGATGTTCCGACAATTTCACTCATTACGCATGTTTCGCCGCATCACACGTCACTAAAGATCAATCCGGCGCGTGGGTCAAAGTTTCGGCGTGCGGGGGCAGCAGCAGCTTTCGTGGTCCGCTGACGAACGCACTGCCGGGTTCAAAAAACCGCAATGGCCGATGCATTTCGCGCGATAAGCCGATGCGTGTCGTCACGCCGATCGGCACATCCTTCTCTATCACGCCGATCCACAGGTCACGCCCGGTGCAAAGATCGCGGCCGTCGAACGACTGACCGATGCCCAAGGCCGTGGTGAGCCGGCCAGGACCTCGCGCAAGATCGCGCAGCGGCACGCCCGGCCGCCGCGCTTCCATCAACGGCAAGCCTTCCAGCGGTTCGATGGCGCGCAGCAGAATACCGGCGCCGATATCCTCCGCTTCCGCGGACATGTTCAGCATGTACGAGAGCCCGTACGTGAGCCGGATATAAGCGTGGCCGGGAGCGAGAAACATCGAGCCGTTATACGGGCGACGGCCAATAAATGCGTGGCTGGTCGAGTCACCGACCGGATACGCTTCAGTCTCGACAATCCGGCCGCTCATACGGCCTTCGGGAAGATCGTGCACCAGGTATTTGCCAACCATGAAACGCGCCAACGCGGTCGCATCAGGCGGCAAATCGTCACGAAGCAATGGCAAGATGGGTAGCGGTTGTTTCGGCATGCGGTCCGGATGGATCGTTAGGCGCGAGGCGCAAGGTCGACGCAGGCGCGAGCGGGGCACTCAGCGGACACGCCCGAGCGTGTCGCGCACTGCATCAAGCGATAAGCGACATAAAGCGCCATCGGCCCGTACTCATCCGCCCATTCGTTGTACCAAAACCTCACTTCCGGGCAGCGGCGCGATCACCATGGCACTAATTGGAGTATCGTGTGTTTCCGGCCCGCAGCACAGCCCTTGCCGGCATGCGTGTGTTCAAGCGCACCTGTTCAACTTACAGTTTGCAAGAAGTCGCACGATCCGCAGCAACGTTCCATTCAGGTTTGATCCCGAAGTACCGCTGGCGTAGTACACCGGCCCATCCACGGGCCGTCGTGTTCATGACAATAGGAGAGAGTTGAATGAAAGCATTCCAGGCAATCAAGATGGTCGGCGGCGCGCTGATCGTTCTGGCATCGGTCAGTGCGTACGCGCAAACCAGCGATGCCGCGGCTACGGCAGCCCCCATGGCTGCTTCGGCGGCGCCTAACGCCAAGTCGGCCAAGAAAGCCGACCGTGCATTGGGACGCAAAGTGCGCAGCGCACTGTCGAAGACCAAGGGCCTGACGGTCAGCAATATCACGGTGCGCGCACGTGGCGGCGCAGTGACGCTGGCCGGCACGGTGCCTGAGCAGCCGCAAGTCGACCTCGCCACGCAGGCCGCGCAAGCCGTGCCGGGCGTGACGTCGGTCAAGAACGCACTGTCGATCCGTCCGGTCGGACAGTAAAACCGCGTCAGCAGCCTTAGTGCTACACCGGGCGCAATGCTTCTCGCAAGGCGGCGCGTCCGGACTGAAACATCCAGTCTGTTTCCCCTGAATTTCCACGCAATTGCCAAACCCGGCTGTTGCGCACCTTCGCCACTGCGTCGGCGCAATCCGTCCCGCAGGCTCACAAAGCCTCGTCCGCCGAAAACTTTCCTTTATAATTTAATGCGTTAGGGCGCGTTGTTGACGGGATGGTTTAGCAACTTACGCTCGCTCGCAGGTCTTGCCGGCGCCCCACCTGTCCATCTCGCGCCAGTCAGCTACAGGCAACAAGAACCCGCAACGAAAGGAAGCCCGAATGACCACAACCGCGACCGCCTTGCCCCGCTGGACCATCGCCGCGCCTTTCGCCGCCTGGATCGTGCTGGGAGCCGCGTATGCCCTGCCGGGTAACGGGCTGCTGCTCGCGCTGATCGGCGTCGCACTGTGCGCTGCCGTGTTCACGGCGGTCCACCATGCGGAAGTGGTGGCGCATCGTGTCGGCGAACCGTTCGGCACCCTGGTGCTGGCGGTGGCCGTGACGGTGATCGAAGTTGCTCTCATCGTTTCGGTGATGTTGACGTCCGGTCCGGAAAAAGCCGGTCTCGCACGCGACACGGTGTTCGCCGCGGTCATGATCGTGTGCAATGGGATCGTGGGTATTTGCCTGCTGGTGGGCGGCATCCGGCATCGCGAGCAGGACTTTCAGAGCCGTGGCGCCGCGGCCGCGCTGGCGGTGCTTGCGTCCTTGTCTGTATTGACGCTGGTGATGCCGAATTACACGACAACCAGCGCGGGCCCGCTGCTGTCGTCGTCGCAACTGGCCTTCGCGGGCGTCTCGTCGCTGGTGCTGTACGGGGTGTTCGTGTTCGTTCAGACCGTGCGACATCGCGACTACTTTCTCGCCGACGTCCCCGACGAGGACGTCCATGCCGCCCCGCCGAGCATCGGTGTCGCGCTGGCGGCCGGCGGTTTGCTGGTGGTGTGCCTGGTCGCTGTGGTGTTGCTGGCGAAAGTGCTCTCGCCGGTGGTTGAAACCGCGGTGCAGAACGCGGGCGCGCCGCCGGCGGTGGTCGGCATTATCATCGCCGCGCTGGTGCTGCTGCCGGAAGGACTTGCCGCCGTGCGCGCGGCGCGCGCCGACCGTTTGCAGAACAGCCTGAATCTCGCGCTCGGCTCGGCGCTGGCCAGTATCGGGTTGACCATTCCAACGGTTGCCGCGGTGTTCTTGTGGACCGCCCAGCCGCTCATCCTCGGTATCGACGGCAAGGAAACCGTACTGCTGATGCTCACGCTGGTAGTCGGCACCCTGACGCTGAGCTCCGGGCGCACGACGATCCTGCAAGGCGCCGTGCATCTGTCGTTGTTCGCGGCGTATCTGTTTCTGTCCTTCGCGCCCTGACGGCGGGTCTCGGGTCTCGGGTCTCGGGTCTCGGGTCTCGGGTCTGAGGTCTGGCGCCTTGCTCCCCGCCCAGACACCCGGCGCCACCTGCTCCTATTACTCCTCCCAATGCGCCGCGATCCAGTCGCGAAACAGATTCAGCTTCTGCTGATGCGCGACTGAATCCGGATACACAAAGTAATAGCGCCAGCCGGTCTTGAGCACTGTCTCGAATGGCCGCACGAGGCGCCTCGCCGCGACGTCCTCATCGATCAACGCAAGGTCGCTGATGGCGACACCGAAGCCCTGCAGCGCGGCGTTGGTCGCCATGTCGAGGGTGTCGAAGCTCGGGCCGTGCTCGGCGTCGATAGCTTGCGCATTCGCTGCATCCATCTCGCTCACTCTGGCAAGCCACATCTTCCAGTCGCGATGATCGCGCGTCGGATGCAGCAGCGTGTGGCGCGCCAGATCCGCGACCTGGTCGAGCGGCTTGTCTTTCAGCAGATCGGGCGCGCACACCGGCGTCAAACGCTCCTCGAACAGAGGCACCGCCTGCACGCCCACACCCGGAGACGAACCATAGATGATCGCCGCATCGAACGGCTCGAGCTGAAAATCGACGTCGTGCTGCCAGGTCGTCGTGATCTGCACGTGCAGCTCGGGATACTCGGCCTGGAAACGCATGATCTTCGGCAACATCCAGCGCATCACGCAGGTCGGCACCTTCAGCGCGAGGTCGGTGCGCTGCCGCGTGAGGCGCAGCGATATCTCCTCGATACGCGCGAAGCTCTCCTTCACGGCCGGCAGCAGCAACTCGCCTTCGGCCGTCAGCGTCAGACCTTTGGCGTGGCGTTTGAAGAGGGGAAACTTGTAATAGTCCTCGAGCGCGATGATCTGCCGGCTCACCGCGCCTTGCGTCAGGCATAGGTGATCCGCGGCACGCGTGAAGCTGCGATGCCGGGCGACGGTTTCGAAAATCTGCAACGCGTTGAGCGGAGGAAGACGTCGCATCGGGTAGTCCAGTCCGGAATCAGGAAAAATCATCGCATGGTGGCGGCGTTGTACGCCGTCACGCCCTGTGAGCCCACAGCATACGCGATCAGAAGTTCTCGCACGTGGTGCGCTCGGGCAAACCGCATGCATTTCACTCATGACGTGACCGTCAATTCAAGCCTTGGCACGCCGGCTTGCACCGACTCGGGGCAGATCCTGCCGGACATCGCACCAGAACCGAGCTTTCCTCATACCTCCGTCAAGCCCCTCTGCGCCTGAAAATCATGGACGTTAACCCCGATAAGCCACTGGATTGGGGCTCGCAAGGATCGTAGCAAAGCCTCCGCTAGCGTCGCGCGACAGTCAACCCATGAGATTCTGTCATGCGCTCCATGCGCATATTTCGTTTGTTGGGGGATTTTGGCAAATCTAGAGTGCATCCACACGCAACGCAACGGGTATCGCGTGAGGTCGGGAACACAAGGTTGGGCATCACAAGCAGCGCGAATGGGCGATGCAACGGCAGCGGTCAGAGCGAAACTCACCAGGCAACAGGCGTTCAACACAGGAGACCGCCATGCAAGAGATCAAACGGGGTAGAAGGCAGGCCATCAAGGCGATCGGCACGGCGCTCGCGGCGTCCACATTGCCGATGCCGTTTATCAATCTCAGAGCACAAGAGCACAACTTCTCCGGCAAGACACTGCGCTTGCTGACCTGGTCGGACGACACGGGCGCCGCTGCTTTGCGCAACATCGCCGCCACGTTCACGGCGAAGACCGGCGCGAAGGTGATCGCCGACCGCGCCGACGGCACCTCCGGCATGGTCGCCAAGGTCAAGGCCGCGGGCGATCGTCCCACTTACGACGTCATCACGCTGGCCGGCGTCGGCGCTGCGGGCCTCGGCGACGCGGGTCTGTTGATGAAGCCCGATCTCGACAAGCTGCCGAATCTGAAGGAGGTCGCGCCGCAATACCGCACGGGCGCGAATGGCTTCGGCGTGGGCTATCTGCTGTGGTCGGACGGCTTGATCTACAACACGTCGACGGTCAAGACCGCGCCGTCTTCGTACGAAGCACTGTGGGACCCGAAGTACGCCGGACGCCTGTTCCTGCCGCCGCCGGAATGGGCCGAAGCGGTAGACCTCGCCATCATCGCCGCAAAAATGAACGGCGGCTCGCAACAGAACATCGAGCCGGGCTTCAGGAAGCTGATGCAGTTGAAAGACCACGTGATGACGCTCGGCGAGAACCCGAATCAGGTGGCCGACCTGTTCCGCACCGGTTCGCTCGATATCGGCGGCATCTATTCGCCGGCCTTTTTCCCCGACCAGATCCGCAAGCCCGAGTACAAGATGGGCGTGACCTACGGCATGAAGGAAGGCTTCGCCACGCAGTTGATGTTCACGGTGATCCCGAAGTCGCACCCCGCCGACAGCGATCTGATTCACGCCTTCATCAACCATTCTCTCGATGCGGGCGTGCAAGGCCGCATGGCCGCCGATGTGCTGAACGGACCCGTCAATTCGAAAGCGGTGATTCCGGCCGAGAGCCGCGCGTTCGTGCCGAGCCCGCAGCAGATCGCCGAGAAAGCGATCCTGCATGACGACAAGGCGCTCGCCGTCGTGCAGCCGGCGTGGATCAAGCGCTACACCGAAATTTTCTCGGCATGACCGCAATGCTCGCGCGGTTTTCACGGCGCGCATCGTCGGCGTCGGACGCTGGATCGGGTGACGCGCCGGGCGCCGCACCCGGCTCGCCCGACGCGGCTTCCCGCGCACCGGACGAGCAGGCGCCCACTGCGCTCGCGAAAGCGCGCCCCTGGCTTCTGCTCGCGCCGATCCTGCTGTTTCTCGCCATCCTCGGCGCGGCGGCGCTCGTCGTACTGCGAATGAGCTTCGGTACGCAAGGCAACGAATGGCATGGCTTCACGCTACAGAACTACGCCGATCTCCTCGACGGCTATTTCCTGAAGTCGCTGTGGCTCACGCTGAAGCTCGCCTTTCAAAGCATGGTCTGCGCCGTGCTGCTGGCTATTCCCGTCGCTCTTGCGATGGCGCGCACCAAGTCGCGGCTCGCGCGGCGGCTGCTGCTCGCGGGCGTGCTGCTGCCCTTGCTCGTCAATCTGCTGCTGCAAGGTTACGGCTGGCTGATCATTCTTGGCCCGGCCGGCCTGCTCAATCACGCGCTGCTCGGCAGCGGCTTGGTCGACCGTCCGGTGATGTGGCTGTATCGCGAACACGGCGTGTTGCTCGGCCTGATTCAGACCGCGTTTCCTCTGGCTGTACTGCCCTTGTCGAGCGCGATGCGCGCGGTCTCGAGCTCGTATGAAGAAGCCGCGGCCACGCTCGGCGCGACGCGTTGGCAAACGCTGCGTCACGTATTGCTGCCGCTCGCCATGCCGGGGCTCGTATCCGGCGCGTTGCTGGTGTTCGCCTACAACGCCAGCGCATTCGCCGTGCCCCTGTTGCTCGGCGGACGCCGCGTGCCGATGCTTGCCGTGCTGGTTCACGACCAGGTCGCACCCCTGCTCAACTGGCCCGCGGCATCGGCGTCGGGGGTCGTATTGATGATCGCGACGCTCACCGTGATGGCACTGTCGCAACGGCTCGTGCGCCGCACGCAACGTCTCGCCGAGGAGCCTCACGCATGAGCACGCCGACCCAGACTCCCCTGACGCGCCCACCGCGTTCACCGCGCCTGCCGCGCCTGCCGCGCTTGCCGCGTTTGCCGACCACCATGCCCGGCCAGCTCGGCAAGGCCACCGCGCTGCTCGCCGCCGTCGTGCTGTTCCTCGCCGCGCTGCCGATCCTGACGATGATCACCATGTCGTTCAGCGCGGCCGACACGCTTGAATTCCCGCCGCACGCCTACGGCCTGCATTGGTACCGCGCGGCATGGCACAGCTTTGTCTCGCCGGATGCGAGCGATTCGCTCTCGATGGGCGCCGCGCTCAGCACGAGCCTGATCGTCGCGCTCTCGACGATGGTCATCGCCACCCTCGTCTCGGTGCCGGCCGCGTACGCACTGAGCCGCTACCGTTTTCGCGGCAAACCGGCGGTCGAACAACTGGTCGCGCTGCCGCTCGTCTATCCGCTGGTGATGCTCGGCTTGTCGCTGCTGCTGGTGTTCAACGTGCTGCCGGTCGAGCTCGGCGTGTTCCGCCTGATCATCGCGCACGTCATTCTGGCGTTGCCGTTCACGGTGAAGAACTGCGCGGCATCGGTCGCCTCGATCGGCCCGGAGTTCGAAGAAGCGGCCTGCGTGATGGGCGCAAGCCCGGGCCGCGCGCTGATCGACGTGATCCTGCCGCTGATGCGCCCCGGTATTCTTGCCGGCATGCTGTTCGCGTTCATCGTCTCGTTCAACGAATTCACAGTGACTTTCTTTCTGTACGGCATCGACACGATGACGCTGCCGGTGTGGCTCTACAGCCGTACCGTGTCGTCGCTCGATCCGACTGTGTTCTGTTTCGCCGTATTCATCGTCGCGATCGACTTCGCGCTGATCTGGCTGCTCGAAAAGCTGATCGGCGACGAAGGGGTGGCGCTTTGACCGCCCTTTGCCTTTCGATCCGCGCTGCGCTGATGCCTTTTTGCTGGAGCATTCGATGACCCATCTGACCTTGCAGGCCGTGACCAGGCGCTTCAATGCGACCTATGCCGTCGACAGCGTCGATCTGAGCGTGCCCGACGGCAAGCTGGTGTGCTTTCTCGGGCCGTCCGGCTGCGGCAAGACCACGCTGCTGCGGATGATTGCCGGACTCGAGACGCCGAGCGCGGGCAGCATCCATTTCGCGGGCCGCGATATTACGCATCTGCCGGCGAACCAGCGCGACTTCGGCATGGTGTTCCAGTCGCTCGCCCTGTTTCCGCATATGACAGTGGCGCAAAACGTCGCGTATCCGCTCAAGCTGCGCAAGACCGCGAAAGACGCGCAAGCACGGCGCGTCGCCGAGTTGCTGGATCTGATCCAGCTACCGCACATGGCGAACCGGTCCGTCACGCAACTCTCCGGCGGCCAGCGGCAACGCGTGGCGATTGCGCGCGCAATCGCCTCGCAACCGAAACTGCTGCTGCTCGACGAACCGCTCTCCGCGCTCGACGCCAAGCTGCGCGAAGCGATGCAGGTCGAGATTCGGCTGCTGCAACAGCGCCTCGGCATCACGACGATCATGGTCACGCACGACCAGCGCGAAGCGATGACCATGGCCGACGAAATCGTCGTGATGGAGAAAGGCCGGATTGCGCAAGTCGGCAAACCGCTCGTTATTTATCGCGACCCGGTCAGCGAGTTCGTCGCCGACTTCATCGGGCTCGGCAATATCCTGCCGGTCACTTACGACGGCGCGGGCGGCGTCAGCCTGCCGGGAGGCCGGCGCATTGCGGTGGCGCAGCCGGCACGCGTGCCGCAAGCCAGCGGCGACATCCGTCTGTTGATCCGGCCGGAAGATGTGTGCGTCAAATCGGCCTCCGACCATGCAGGGCCGAACCGCCTCGCGGGCACGGTGACGTTTATCCGCGACGTGGGAGCCTCACTCGAAGCGACGATCGATTGCGCGGGCTTCACGCTGACGGCCGCCACCACCCCGCGAGAAACGCCGGGACTGGCGCTCGGCATGCCGGTGCTCGCGGAATTGCCACCGCATGCATGCAAACTGATCGCTGCCCGCGCGGCGCATTGAAACGCTCATCCAGAAAAACCATTCCAGTACCGAGTTTTCGACAGAGGAAAGACCATGAACCAGCCCCAAGTTGCCCAATCGAACGCGCGCCGTGTCTTCGCCACGCTTGCCGCGACGCTCGCCATCACCGGCCTCGGCGCGCTGTGCGCGCTGGCGTCGCCGGCCGCGCATGCCGACGCGCTCGACAACATCGCCAAAACCGGCACGGTGCGCATCGGCGTGTTCGAGGACTATCCGCCGTTCGGCTCGATCGGCCCGGACATGAAGCCGATGGGCTACGACATCGACGTCGCCAATCTGATCGGCCGTGCGCTCAACGCAAAGGTCGAACTCGTGCAGGTGACGGGCGACAACCGCATGGCCTACCTCGCCGACCACAAGGCTGACATGCTGCTTTCAGTCGGCCAGACGCCGGAGCGCGAAAAGGTGATCGACTTCTCCCAGCCCTACGCGCCCTACTACCTCGCCGTGTTCGGCCCGAAAGCGCTGCCCGTGAAGAACGCCGCCGACCTCGCCGGCAAGACGATTTCGGTCGCGCGCGGCACGCTGGAAGATCTGAGCGTGACCAAAATCGCGCCGCCCAGCGCGACCATAAAAAGATTCGACGATCCTAACGGCGCAATTTCGGCGTTTCTTTCTGGTCAGGTACAGTTGATGGTAGTCGGCAACGACGTCGGCGCCACGATTCTCGCGCGTCATCCGGCGAACGATCCGGAGCAGAAGTTCTCGCTGTTCAGCTCGCCGGATCACGTCGGTTTGAACAAGAACGAGCCGCGTCTGAAGCAGAAAGTCGACGAAACGATTGCCAAGGCCCGCAAGGACGGCACCATGAATGCGATTTCGCAGAAGTGGCTGCGCGCGCCGCTGCCGGCCGATCTCTAAACCTTGTTTGCACGGACGTCTTCGGAGCGTCCGCGCCGGAGTTTGACCTCACGATGAGCGCCACGTCATGACCTACGCGTTCGATTTCAGCGGCTTCGGCCTCTATGCGGGGCTGCTCGCGCGCGGCGTCGCCGTCACATTGGGACTGACCGCCGTGTCCACCGTGCTCGGCGGCCTCGTCGGCATTGGCGGCGCGAGCATCGCGGTGGCCGGTCCGAAATGGGCGCGCGGCATGGTCGCGGCTTACGTCGAGTTGATCCGCAACACGCCCTTCATCGTGCAGTTGTTCTTCATCTTCTTCGGCTTGCCGAGCCTCGGCATTCATATCGACGAGGTACAGGCCGCGATTCTGGCGATGACCGTCAATCTCGGCGCGTACGCGATCGAAATCGTGCGCGCCGGGATCGATTCGATTTCGCGCGGCCAGGTGCAGGCGGCGCAGGCGCTCGGCCTGCACGGGCGCCAGGTGTTTCGCTACGTCGTGCTGCCGCAGGCGCTCGCCAATGTATTTCCCGCGTTGTTGAGCCAGGTGCTGATCGTGATGCTTGGCTCGGCGGTGGTTTCGCAGATCTCGGTACCCGATCTGACTTACGCGGCCAACTTCATCCAGTCGCGCAACTTCCGCTCGTTCGAAAGCTACCTGATCATCACCGCGACGTATCTGGTGTTGTCGATCGTGTTGCGGCAACTCATGAACCGGCTCGGCCGCAATCTCTTTGCGGGCCGCGTGGCTCGCGGCGGCAATAGCGGCAGCGCGCCGCGTAACTGGCGTACCCGCCTGATGTGGCGCGGCGCCCGCACTCTGCCGACGGAGCGTTGATCATGGTCGAATTCACGCTGTGGGACATCGCCCGCAATCTGTTGCTCGCCGCCCGCTGGACGGTGTTGTTGTCGCTGATCGCGTTTGTCGGCGGCGGCATTGTCGGGCTGATCCTGCTCGCGATGCGCGTCTCGCCGTTGCCGTGGCTGCGGCACATCGTGGTGGTGTACGTGGAGGTGTTTCAGGGCACGCCGCTGCTGATGCAACTGTTTCTGGCGTTTTTCGGCCTGCCCTTGCTGGGCGTCGATGTGTCGCCCTGGGTCGCGGCAACCGTCACGCTGACGCTTTATACCAGCGCGTATCTGGTCGATATCTGGCGCGGCTGCGTGGAAGCCGTGCCGCGCGGCCAGTGGTCCGCGGGGGCGAGTCTCGGCATGACGTTCGGCCAGCAACTGCGCTACATCGTCTGGCCGCAGGCACTGAAAATTGCCGTGGCGCCGACCGTCGGTTTCCTCGTGCAAGTGGTAAAGAGCACGGCGCTGGCATCGATCATCGGCTTCACGGAATTGACCAAGACCGGCACGATGATCACCAACGCCGCTTTCCGCCCGTTTCCGATCTACGGCATGGTGGCGATGATTTACTTCGCGATGTGCTTCCCGTTGACGTGGTATGCGCGCGTGCTGGAGAAACGGCAGAAGGTGGGGCAGCACCGTTGAGGCTTCCCCTGGTCGATAAAAAAGCGGCAACCGTGCAAAACGGTTGCCGCTTTTTTTCGTTGCGAGCCTCGAGCGCGGCGCCGCTAGCGAGCCGCCTCAGTCGACTTGCGCAGCTTCGCCACGTCGGCCGCCGTCACCGCCGGTCCACCGTTATTCCAGCCGGCGCGCACGAAGGTGAGCACGTCGGCGATCTGCTGGTCGTTGAGCACCGGCGCGTACTTCGGCATCGGATACGGCGCGGGAATGCCGCCGATCACCAGGTCCTCCGTGCCGTTCAACGTCACGTTGATCAGCGAGGACGGATCCTTTTCCAGCACGTTCGGATTGCCGGCCAGCGGCGCAAGCATCGGTGCAAAGCCGCGTCCGTCGACACCATGGCAGTGCATGCAATACGCCGTATAAACGCGCGCACCGGCATCGTTCGCGGGACGGTTCAACGACACTTTCGTCGCCTGTGGATCGTACGAGTAAGGCGGCGCGCCACTGCCACCCGCCGGCGGCAGCGACTTCAGGTACGTGGACATCGCGGCGATGTCGGTGTCGTTCATGCCCTGCGTGCTGTTGTTGATCACACTGGTCATCGAACCGAACGCCGATGCATGGCGATTGGCGCCGGTTTTCAGGAACGCCCGCAAGTCCTGATCGTTCCAGCGGCCGAGGCCAACGTTGTGCTCGCCCGTCAGGTTGGCCGCGAACCAGCCGTCGAGCAGGCCGCCGGTCAGGAACGCGCTGCCGCTTTCATCCAGCGCCTTTTCCTGGAACGCAATGCCGCGTGGCGTATGGCACGAGCCGCAGTGCCCGAGGCCCTGGATGAGATACGCGCCACGATTCCACGCCACATCCTTGCCCGGCTTGTCCTGATAGATGCCCTTCTCCAGGAACACCATGTTCCAGAACTTCAACGGCCAGCGCATATTCAACGGCCATTTGATGTCCGGTTCGCGGTTCGCCTGCTGCACCGGCGCGACGCCGCTCATGAAGTACGCGTACAGCGCTTTCATGTCGTCGTCGTTGACCTTCGCATAGGACGGGTACGGCATCGCCGGATACAGGTTGTGACCGTCTTTCGCGACGCCTTCGCGCATCGCTCTCGCAAAGTCCTCTTCCGTGTAGTTGCCAATGCCGGTTTGCTGATCCGGCGTGATGTTGGTCGTGTAGATGCGGCCCATCGGCGTGGTCATCGGCAGGCCGCCCGCGAACGGCTTGCCCTTCGGCGCCGTATGGCAAGCAACGCAATCGCCGACCTTCGCCAGATAGGCGCCGCGCTGCACCTGGGCCTGATCCGCGGCTTGCGCGTGGGTCTGCGTCAGGAACGGCAAAGCCACGCAAAGCGCCGCGCCGAAACCCTTGAGTGTGTTTTTCATGTTGGGCTCCTGTCAGTCAGGCGGTTTGCAGTTGGCTGCCGACCGGCAACTGGCGCAGCCGCTTGCCGGTGGCCGCGTAAATCGCGTTCGTCAGCGCCGGCGCGAGCGCTGCTGTGCCGGGCTCGCCGATTCCGCCGGGCGCCTCGCTGCTCTTCACGATATGCACCTCGATCGGCGGCGCCTGATCGATCCGCAGCATCCGGTAGTCGGTGAAGTTGTTCTGCTCCACACGGCCGTCCTTGATCGTGATCTGGCTATAGAGCGCGGCCGTGATGCCGAAGATGATGCCGCCTTGCACCTGGGCTTCGATCGTGTTCGGATTCACCACCATTCCGCAATCGACCGCGCAGACCACGCGCTTGACGGATACCTCGCCCTGATCGACGGCAACGTCGACGACCATCGAGAAGAAGCTGCCGAATGCATGCATCACCGACACCCCGCGCCCTTGCCCCTTCGGCACCGCACTGCCCCAGCCCGCCGCCTGCACGGCAGTGTTGAGCACGTTCAGCGCGCGGGGTGTCTTGCCCAGCAGATCCTGGCGGTATTTGACCGGATCGACTTTCGCCTGCGCGGCGAGTTCGTCGATAAAACTCTCGACCACGAAGGTGCCGCGTGTCGGTCCCACACCGCGCCAGAATGCGGTGGGAATGGCATGCGGTTCCTGACGGACATAGTCGACCAACTGGTTCGGCAGGTCATAGGGCAGATCAGCGGCGACTTCCACCGCATCGGGATCGAGCCCATGCTGGAACGCGGGCGGCGCAAAGCGCGCCATGATCGACGAGCCGACAATCCGGTGCTGCCAGGCGACCGGTTTGCCGTTCGCGTCGAGTCCGGCGGAAATCCTGTCGTAGTAGTACGGCCGGTACATGTCGTGCTGGATATCTTCTTCACGTGTCCACAGCACCTTTACCGGCGTCGACACCTGTTTGCCGATCTTGACCGACTGCGTAACCATGTCGAATTCGAGCCGCCGGCCAAAGCCGCCGCCGATCAGATGGTTATGCACGACGATCTTGTCCGCGGGCAAACCGGTTACGGCAACCGCGGCATCCACCACCCGCGTCGGCACTTGCGAGCCGAGCCAGATATCGCAGCCGTCGGGCCGCACATGCACCGTGCAGTTGATCGGCTCCATCGTCGCATGCGCGAGGAACGGTTGCTGATACACGGCGTCGACCCGCGTCTTCGCATTTGAAAACGCGTTGCTCACGTCGCCTTCTTTACGCGCCACCGCGCCGTTGCGTTGCGAAGCGTTGGCAAGATCGTCGACGATCTGTTTCATGCCGATCTGCGCGCCCGCACCTTCGTTCCATTTGATATCCAGCGCCTGCAAACCGCGTTTGGCGGCCCACGTATGGTCGCCGATCACGGCGACCGCGTTGTCGAGCTTGACGATCTGGCGCACGCCGGGAATCTTCTTCGCGTTGGTATCGTCGACGCTGGCGAGCGTGCCGCCGAATACCGGGCAGTTCGCAATGGCCGCGTAGACCATATCGGGCACACGCACGTCCAGTCCGAACATGGCCGTGCCGTCGACCTTCTCGGGCGAATCGAGACGCTTAACCGAAGTGCCGATCACCTTGAAATCTTTCGGATCTTTCAACGGCACGTTCTGCGGCGCGGGCAGCTTCGCCGCGGCGCTCGCCAACTGTCCGTAACCGATGCTGCGATTGCTCGCCGCATGAATCACCTGACCGGCCTGCGCATGGCAGCTTGCCGGATCGACCTGCCATTGCTGCGCGGCGGCGCTGATCAGCAGCGTGCGCGCGGCCGCGCCGGCCCGGCGCATCGGCTCCCACGCATAGCGGATCGACGTCGAACCGCCGGTGAGTTGCCCGCCGAGCAGCGGGTCCATGAAGAGCTTTTCGTTTGGCGGCGCGTGGTCGAGCGTGACCGAGTCGAGCGGCACTTCGAGCTCTTCCGCGATCAGCATGGGGATCGACGTGTAGACGCCTTGCCCCATTTCGACTTTCGGAATCACCAGCGTGACCTTGCCGGCCGTGTCGATCTGAATGAAGGCGTTCGGCGCGAACACGCCGTTCTGCGGTGCTTCATCTCCATCGCCGCCGATTACCGATTTACCGGTCTTCTGATCCTGACTGGCTGCCGGCATGCTGAAACCGAGCAGCAAGCCGCCGCCGCTTGCCGCCCCCACCGTGACGCCGAACTTCAGGAACGTGCGGCGTGTGATGCCGCTCTTGCCGCGCTTCGAAGGCTGCGCGCCGTTTTGTGCATCGAGCAATCCCTGGGACATGTCAGGCCCCCTTCGCGGCTTGCTTGATCGCCGCGCGGATGCGGTTATACGTCCCACAGCGGCAGATGTTACCGGCCATGGCGGCGTCGATGTCCGCGTCGGTCGGATTGGGATTGCTCGCGATCAGCGAAGCCGCCGACATGACCTGCCCCGACTGGCAGTAGCCGCACTGCACAACGTCCAGTTGGCGCCATGCCTGCTGGATCTTTTGCCCGGCGGGTGTGTCGCCGACCGCTTCGATGGTGGTGATTTTCTTGTCGCCGACAGCCGCCGCCGGCAGTACGCACGAGCGCACCGCGACGCCGTCGAGATGCACGGTGCATGCGCCGCATTGAGCGATGCCGCAACCGAACTTGGTGCCGGTCAAGCCGACGAGATCGCGCAATACCCACAACAGAGGCATATCGGGGGGTGCGTCGACAGTGTGAGTCTGGCCGTTGATGTTGAACGTTGTCATAGGCGGATCCGAGTGGGGTTTATTGTTTGTGAGGCTGCCTGTTCGGGCTGCTGGTCAGGCTGCTTAGCCGGACCGTTTGGACTGAGCCTTCGAACCAAAACGCAAAGACTTGTGGTGTTTATTCGACCAGCCGTGCTAATACGCGATACGGCTACAGTTCCACGGGTACAACAGATAGTGCGCAGCGCGAACGCGCGGAAAGGAACGTGGAAATTGTAGCCTTGCATAAAGAAATCCGCAGTCTGGCCGGTCATGTCCGCAGCATGTCCACGCGACGTCAACGATCTGGGCCGCCACGGCCGCCGCAAAAGTGAAACGGGAGTCAAACCGATGCGCTACCATTGCCGCGTTGGCTTGATCCAGCATGACCACCCGAAGGAGCGGCAAGATGAACGACCAGCAATGCATTCAATTCCTTTCGGACATTCGCAAGCCGCTGTTGGCGCTGCATAAGTC
Organism: Paraburkholderia fungorum; assembly: GCF_902833645.1. GTDB lineage: Bacteria > Pseudomonadota > Gammaproteobacteria > Burkholderiales > Burkholderiaceae > Paraburkholderia > Paraburkholderia fungorum. The sequence continues at coordinate 226,539 of NZ_CADFGE010000015.1, read as the reverse complement.
GATACTCGATCACGAGCGCGCGTCGTACGAAAAGGAATTCGGCCCCGTCACGCCGGCGGCCTTCCTGCAAGTGCTCATCAACGGCTCGGCGTTCCGCTGGCTCACGCCGCTCTCCACCGTGATCGCGAACGTCGACGAAATTCTCGACGACAAGGAAGCGGACGCCGCCGATCGGCTTGGCGCGACCGAAGCCATCACCGGCCTGTTTTCTTCCGACCAACCCGGCAATGCGTTTCTGCCGCGCTACTTGCCGCTTCTGCAAGCCGACCCGGCGATCCTGCACCACCACGGCCAGGTTTCCCAACTGCTGCGCGGTATCGAGTCGAAGTAGCTGGCGGCGCATTAGCGCGCAGACTTCGTTGATGTTAGCCGGACGGCGTCGCTGAGGTTAAGTGCGGCGTCCGGTGAGTACTGCGCCTTCGGCTCCCGAATTCCCTCACCATGGCCAACCGTGAATTTCTGTCATTCACACGTCGTAGTCGTTGAATACGGAATTGGCGCCCCCCTTCGGCACCGCTGCGATTACCAGGCTTTCCGAATCCAGCCGACACAACGACACCTTATTTCAAGGTGATTTATGCACGTTTCGCAACAGTGCGCGATGTGCGCGCTACTCGCCGCTCAATCCGGCAGCGCCACGAGTCGCGATCGTTTGAATTTGCCTGGCTTTGCTGAATAAAATAAAGGTGAGCTTTTGCGGGAAGCATTCGGAGGATGCCACGAGAAGCCGGACAGCACACTTTAGCGCGCCCTGCTAAGGTAAGCAGACTTACTCACAACGCCCTTTCGCTATGCAAAACTGGCCACTTCCGGACAGCTATACGTTCCGTGATCAAACCGTGCGCTTTCGCGTGACGGGCAACGGTCCGCCACTAGTGCTGGTTCACGGCACGCCGTTTTCGTCCTATGTGTGGCATCGCATTGCTCCGCATCTCGCGCAGATTCGCACCGTCTATTACTACGATCTACTTGGCTACGGCCAGTCCGAGCAACGCGATGCTCAGGACGTTTCACTTGGCGTGCAGAACGTGCTGCTGGCGGAATTGCTCGCGCATTGGCAACTGAAGAGCCCGGACGTCATCGCACACGATTTCGGCGGTGCAACCTCCTTGCGCGCGCATCTGATCGAGGGATGCGACTATCGCAGTCTGACGCTGATCGATCCGGTCGCCGTCGCGCCATGGGGTTCGCCGTTCGTGCGGCACGTGCGCGAACATGGCGCGGCCTTCGCCGGCCTACCGCCGTATATTCACGAAGCGGTGGTAAAGGCCTACGTGCGCGGCGCGATTGCCCGCGACATTCCTGACGAGGAACTCGCGCCTTATGTGACGCCATGGCTCGGCTCAACCGGACAAGCCGCGTTCTATCGGCAGATCGCCCAGATGGACCAGCGCTACACCGACGAGGTCGAAGCGCGTTATGCGCAGATGCGGTGTCCCACGCAGATTCTGTGGGGCGAAGACGACCAGTGGATTCCGCTCGAACGCGGCCGGCAACTGGCGGCGGTCATACCCGAGGCGCGCTTTCAGCCCGTGCCGAAGGCCGGTCATCTGATGCAGGAAGACGCGCCTGAAGCGATCGTCGCGGCAGCGCTGCGTTGGCTCGACTGAAGACGCGCGTTATCTAGCCGCGGCCTTGCGGCAGATACGGCATTGGATCGACCGGCTTGCCGTCGCGGCGCAACTCGAAGCCTACGGAGACGCGCGAGTTATTTTCGTCGCCCATTTCGGCAATCTGCTGCCCCTGCCGCACGATGTCGCCGATTTTCACCAACAGCTTGCGGTTATGGGAGTAGGCAGTCAGAAAGTCCTTATTGTGCTGGACGATGATCAGGCTGCCGTAGCTGTTCAGACCCGTGCCGGCGTACATTACCTTGCCGTCGGCCGCGGCCCGCACCGGATCGCCGGGTTTGCCGCCGATTTCGATGCCGCGTGTTTCGCCCGGCTGGAACGCCTCGACGACACGGCCACCCGCAGGCCATACCAGCGATACACCGTTCGCATGTCGCGAAGTCTCATGCGCGACTTCACGCACTTCAGCCGCACTGGGCGCGGGCGATTGCGCATTTGCCTGCGCGCTTACCTGCGCATCGGCCGCCGCCTGCGCCTGCCGCGCGGCGAGCGGAACAACCGGCGCGGCGGCTGCCGCAGCCTTCGCCGCAGCAGCCGCCGCGTTGGCCTGATTAACCGCGCGCACCGTTTCCGGCGAAGCGACGTGCAGCACCTGCCCCTGCTTCAACCGCGAGGAAGACTTGAGGCCATTCCACGCCTGTAACTGCCTGACACTGCAGTGATGACGCTGGGCGATGCGCGCCAGCGTATCGCCACGCCTGACGCGATACACCAGAGGCGGGGCGTTCTTAAGCGGCGTGCCGTTGTCCGCGGCTAGCTTGACCGCCGGGGCTGCGAGCGCGCTGGAGGCCGGCGCTGCAGCCGCTGCCGGCACACCGGACGCAGCCGGCGTCGCCGCTGCCGCGCCAGTTTGCCCGCCCTGCTGCCCCACATTCGCACAGCCGCTGACCACCAGCGCAACCGACACGCCAGCCAGACTGGCCATCAGTGTCCGGTCGAAACGCTTTCCCAACATGTTCGACTCCTGCTTTTTTATTGGCAGGCCGAGTGCTGCCCTGTCGCGTGCGATGCGCGCATTCTGACGAAGCGCTGCTTTCTCTCGCGACACAGCGAGGCCGCCTCGTGCGGCGCTCACCCAGGTCCTGCCGTCCAACCCAATCCCTTGCGCGCTGCCGGACGCCCGGACGCCCGGATGCCCGATAAACAGGCGATCTTCCGCGAAAAGGGCCAGATTGCCGATTAAAATTTACGCAGAATTGTAAAGTGCGTTTTGCAAAAAACGCTCCGCATCACACACTCTGATACAAACATTACGCACGGTGATGCAGACTCGGGTCGCGCCTCATGTGTGGTATTGGCCTGAGGCCGCTACACGCACGACCGCAAAGACCCGCGAAAGTCCGCCGACGGCTACGCCGCCGCACAATCGGCTGGAAACGTTTTCTTTAACGGCAAAGCGTGGTCAAAACTTGAATGAGCGCTCGCCGCGACGGCGAGCGTGGGAGAAAAACGCGTAGGCAAGCGGACAGGCGTCATGCCCATCCGTTCGATAAGACTGAGTGACGGCTAGCTGTAGGTCTGGCCTTGATACTTCACGTAGCCGACCGGATGATGCGTGAAGTGCAGTACCGGCAGGACGGGGTTGGAGTTGTCCTGGGTCGGATAAGCACTGGCGTCGGAGATATATTCGCCTTGAGCCTCGATTGGCTGGCCGGCCTGCAAGCCGGGAATTTCATGCGCCAACCCCTCGCTGTCGCCGAAACGCACAGCGACGAATACTTCCGCGCCGACCAGGTTCTGCGTTCCTTCGAACTTCAGCACCTTGTCGATCCGGATGACGAAGTGCTGATGATTGGCGTTGTTGTGGAACTCCGGGTTGAGGAACACCTTGCTGATCGTGCCTTGCACGCAAGCGAGCGGCGCGCTTTGCGACCGCGCGGCAGGAGATTGGGGAACGGTTTGCGTCGCGCGATTACTCATGAAATCTCCGGGAAGACAGTCAGATGGGTCTACGGCGAAACGTAGCGCGCGCCGCCAAGGGGCAACGGCGCGAACCCATTTGAGCCAGCCATCACGCGCGAGTTCATTACGCGCCATTCACTGGAGAGACGGGGCGCCGGACTGCAAGCGCCCCGGCGCAGGGCAGGTTTAGCGCAGCGCTTTCACCGCATCGGCCGTCACGTCGGCAGCCTGGCCGCCGTACGTCGCGCGCAGATAATTCGCCAGTTGGGCGAGTTCCGTGTCGCTGAGTTGCGTGGCGAATCCCGGCATCTCCTGCATCCGCTCGAGGCCCGGGAAATCCTGTGCGCCGATGCCGTCGAGCATCGCCACGATCAGGTTATGCGCGTCGCTCTGACGTACGGTCGAGTTGCCATGCATCGGTACCGCGACGTGCGGCTTGCCCTCACCGCCAAGGCCGTGACAGCCGGCACACACCGCGAGATACACATTGCGCCCGGCCTCGAGTTGCGCCGCATCGGCCGAGACCGACTGCAAGGGTTGCGGCGCCGGGGCCGCGTCGCCGAGCAGATAGGTCGACATCGCACGCAGGTCGTCGTGCGTCATGTACTGGCTGCTCAGATGCACAACCGGATACATTTCGCCGAACGCCGAGCCTTGCGGCGCGATGCCGGTGGCGAAGAACGTCTGCAGGTCCGCGGCGGTCCAGCCACGCGCCGCCAAACCATGCGGCGTGATGTCGGGTGCGGCGATCCGGCCGAGCGCCGCGCCGGTCAGCGGCTTCGCGCCGTCGAGCTGGCCGAAGGTGCCGCGTGGCGTGTGGCATTCGGCGCAATGGCCGAGCGCGCTCGCCAGATAGCGTCCGCGATTCCAGTCAGCCGATTGTCCCTTCGACGCATCCGGCAACGTGTCCTTCAGGAACACCCAGTCCCAGAAGCGCACGCCAAAACGCATGTTGAACGGGAACGACAGCTCCGGTTCGCGGTTCGCCACGGCGGCCGGCTTCTGCGCCATCAGGTACGCGTAGATCGCGTCGCTATCCGCGCGCGACAACTGGCGGTACGACGTGTACGGCATGGCCGGATACAGTTGCTTGTCCGGCGCGACGCCGTCGTGCAGCGCCTTGTAGAGATCGTCCGCGCTCCAGTTGCCGATACCGTGGTCCTTGTCCGGCGTGATGTTGGTGCCGTAGAAGGTGCCGAACGGCGAAGCCAGCTTCACGCCGCCGGCGAACGGCGCGCCATCCGCCGTGGTGTGGCAGGCGGCGCAGTCGGCGGCCTTGACGAGGTAACGGCCACGCGCGAGCGGATCGGCGGGGGTAGATTGCGGGCCCTGTGCGGCGGCAGCCTGCATCGCAGCAGCGGAGTCGTCCTGCTTGCCGCACGCGCTGAGCAAAGCCGCCGTGCCGAGCAACAGCAACGCGCGGCGCACATTCATGGAAGCGCTCATCATGCGGCGTCCTTTACGAGACCCGGCGTGGTCATCACGACCTCCTTCACGGCCTCGTAGTAGCGCACGTAGCCCGTGCAGCGGCAGATATGGTCGTTCAACGCATCGGTGATGGTTTGCTCGACCTGATTCTTCGCAACCGGCTGGCGCTTCAGCCGCTCGATCAACACGGTCGCCGCGTTGACGAAACCGGGCGTGCAGTAGCCGCACTGAAAACTGAAGTGTTCGAGAAACTTCTGCTGGATCGGCGACAGTTCGACGACCTCGCCTGCTTCGTTGCGTTTCGCGTGCCCTTCGATCGTACGGATGGTTTTGCCGTTGAAGAAGTTCGCGCCCGTGATGCAGGTGCGCACTTCTTCGCTGGTGCCGTCCGGCTTGTCGACGATCACGACGCACGCGTGGCAGATGCCCTGCCCGCAGCCGAGGCGCGAGCCGGTCAGATGCAGGTATTCGTGCAGATAATCGATCATCATCAGACCGGCGGGCACGTCGGTCGGACCGACGATCTCGCCGTTCACCTTGACCGAAACCGGCAGCGAGCGGAAATGCGTCAATGGACGCTCGACCGCCGGTGCAGCCGGCGCGCTGGCCGGAACGCCGGCGGCTGCTGTCGCGCCGGAGGCCGCGGAAGCCGGGTTAGCGGCGGCTGCGCCCGAAGCACCAGCAGTAGCGGATGCCGCTGCGGCAGAGGCGCCGGAGATTTTGCCTGAAGCAACGGCAGTGCTCGCCGCACCGCTTGCGGCATTAGCGGAAGTTTGAGTGGGGGCCGTCATGCGAGCACCTTCTGAATATGTTGCGGAGTAACCGGCAGGTCGGTAAAGCGATGGCCGATCGCGTGCGCGATACCGTTCACGATGGCGCCGACCACCGGGATCATCACCACTTCGGCGATGCCCTTCGGCGGGTCGGTCTCGGTCAGCGGCGGCAGCACTTCGCCGGTCTGGGTCCAGACGGCGACGTCCGTCGCGCGCGGCAAGTGGTAGCGATTGAAGTTCCACGTGCCGTTGCCCGGGCCGTCCTCGTAAAGCGGCAAATACTCGTGCAGCGCATGGCCGATACCCATAGCGAGGCCGCCTTGCAACTGACCCGACACGAGTTGCGGCGAAAGCTGATTGCCGCACTCCATGATCGAGTGATGCGCGAGCAGGTTCACCTTGCCGCTCGCTTCATGCACCGATAGTTCGACCAGGGTGCCGACCGCGCTGTAGTACGTGACCGCCGCGTTGTTACGCTGAACCGGCGGATAGAACACGCGCTGACGATCGAGCACGCGGTAATGGTTCGCCGTGGTTTGCAGTTTCTTCTTATCGGCCGAAGCGTTGTCGCCATATCGAATCGCGAGGCCGTCGAGCGGCAGACGCTCGACGCTGCCGTCGATCTCGAAGTCCGATTCGGTCCATTGCCAGCGATTGAACACGTGCACGGTCGCGCCCGTGACCAGACCCAGCTCGTGCGCCTTCTTCGCGAGCTGTTCGAACGGCAGCGCTTCGAGCCCGGCCGCGGACAGCTTGCCGTCGACCCAACGCGCGTCCTCCATGCGCACCACCAGCGGCGCGGCCTGACCGCCGCCCAGCCCCTGGCTCCAGATCGCCATCGCCGCCGGCCACAAGCCGTGCGCGAAGACGACGCGGGCCGCTTCACGCGTGCTGTGCGTAAAGTAGAACGCCGAATTCGTCGCGCTCGACGGCGACGCATAACCCGGCGACCAGCGCGGATTCGCAGCCAGCTTGTCCTGGTCCGCTTGCGACATCATGTACGGATCGCCACTCGTGACGACCGGCAGATCCGCCCAATCGGTGATCGCGACATGCACGTCGGTGGCCGGCATGCCGAGCCACTTCGCCACCGCGACTGCCTGCGAGGTCGACATGCCGGTGCCGATTTCGGCCGCCGTGTGTTGCAGGCCGATCTTGCCGTCGGCGCTGAATTCGACCTTCGCGAACGAGGTTTCCGCGCCCGTGCCGAAGTCCTTCTGCACACACGCAAAACCGACGCCATAACGGGTGCCCGGATGCGCGGCTTCGAACTCGGCCTTACGCTTCGCGCGATTCACCCATAGCGGATGAACCTTCGCCTTGTGCAGCACGTCGTCGACGCGAATCGCGCCGGCGGGCACCGCACCCTGGGTATTCTTCATGCCCGAGCGCAGCGCGTTTTTCAGGCGGAAGTCGATCGGATCGAGATTCAGTTGCGCGGCGATTTCGTCGACCATCATCTCGGTCGCGGCCATGCTTTGCAGCGTGCCGTAGCCGCGCGCCGAACCGGCGTCGATCGCGCGCGAGGCAATCGCCACCGCGGACAGATCGTTCTTCGGGAAGTAATAGATCGATTGCGCGGCCGTCGCGCCCACCATCGCCACCGACGGCGAAAAGTTGCAGCGCCCGCCGCCGTTCGCTTCCATCTCGGCCTTGAACGATTGCATCAGGCCGGTGTTCTTATCGACGGCGATCCGGTAATTCATCTTGAACGCATGGCGTTTCAAGGAGGTCTGGAACTGCTCGTAGCGGTCGTTGGCAAGACGCACCGGACGGCCGTCCGCGTACATCGCGCAGACGAGGCCGTAGAACGGCACGTTGAAGTGGTCCTTCGAACCATAGCCGACCGTATAGCAAGGGTGAATGAACAGGTTCTTCACCGGGAATGCGCACTTCGCGACCATGCCGGCCGCACTGTCGGCGACTTCCGACGGCGCCTGGGTCGGCACGACCATGTGCAGCGATTGGGTCGCCGCGTCGTACCAGCAGTTCGCGTTGTCGGGTTCGAGCGCGGCCGTGTCGATCGACTGCGTGTTGTATTCGCGCTGCATCACAAGCCAGTCCGCCGACGGATGATCGAGTTCCTGCTGGATCTCGCCGGCGTGATACATGCCCTGCTCGTCGAGCTTGCCGTGTTCGACGCCGTCCGGCCATACCGGCTGGTGCTTGCGCATCATGCTCGGGAACACCGGCGCGTCTTTCAGGCTGGAGAAGATGTCGTCGTCGTACGGCGTCTTGCCGCCGACGCGCACGAAACGGAACGTGCCCCACGGGTCGCGTTCGAGCGGCCCGGTTTGCGCACCGTAACGGATGATCTGATCCTGGAACTTCAGTTTGTCTTTCGCGAAGCGAAAGCGCGCGAAGTCGTGATAGATCAGGATCGCAACCGCCTGGCCGAGATACGCGGGCGTCTTGCCCTGCGGCAACAACATGTCGTCGCCATAGAAGGCCGGGAAAATCAGGCCATCGCGCGTCAGGTCCGCCGCCGTGACCACGCGGTCAGGCTTCAGCTCGTCGCCGAGCAAGCTCAGGTCGAAACCTTCGTAGCTGCGATCGGCTTGCGTCGTGCGCAGGATGAAGGCGTGCGATTGCTGCTGCGGCCAGTGCGGCATGTCGGAGGCGCGGACGTCGCGCGCAAACACTTTCGAGCCGGTCACTTTGGCAATCCCGTCGATACGGAATTTCGCCTGGCCGCGTGCGGCATCCCACTGAACCGGCGTCAGAATTTTTTCTTCGAACAACGCAGCGAATGCGCGGCTGCCCATCGGCGCGATATACACCGACACACCCGCCAATACGCTGGCCTTCAGAAAACTACGACGCGAAAGGTCGAGTTTCCCCATGGACTTCTCCTTTAGTGAACACGGCGGCAACCCATTGGCAGAACGAACGCGGAACACAGGCCGGCGCGGCACGCCTGCCTATCAGCTTATACATGGCGGACCTGCGTTCAACGACTGTAAACCACGAGGGAGGTGTTCGAACCGCGGGCGCTTGCGTGCGCCCGGGTGTACCGGCGACGTGCGGCGGCCATCACTTCGTCCATGCCGCAGTCGATCTGATTTACCTTGAACTACCGTGAGTTGCCTTCTTCCTGCCCTACATAGAGCAAAGGCGAGGGATTATCGCGCTGAATCGCAATAGGGTGCGTCAATTTTTGTTCTCTATCTCGAAAATAACGAATTGCGTATGGGTCGTTAAGCGCGCGGTTTATAGCGCTTTATCAGGCCCACAGGATCGTGATGCCCAGTGCGTCGAACGGCGCAGTGAGCACCGCGGGCGTGTTCTTCTCGACGACGATCGTGCTGGCCGCCGACACGTCCGCAATCCTGTACGCCGACGCAGCATTGAGTTTTTCCGCCGACGCCAGCACCACCGTTTCCGCCGCATGCTCCACAAGTGCGCGCTTCACGTAAGCCTCCTCCATATCGCGGGTGCTCAGACCCGCTTGCGGATGCACACCGGTCACGCCCATGAAATAGAGGTCGGCGCGAATGTGGCTGAGCGCTTCAATCGCGGCCGCGCCCACATTGACCATCGAATGCCGGAACAGGCGTCCACCGATCATGATGACCTCGAGCGCCGCGTGCTCCGCCAGTTCGACGGCAATGCTCGGACTGTGCGTGACGATCGTCGCCTGCAAGTCGCGCGGCAGGTGACGCGCCAGTTGCACGGCGGTGGTGCCGCCGTCGATGAAGGCAATCTGGCCGCGCCCGATCAGCCCTGCCGCTGCCCGGCCGATCGCCGCCTTCGACGCCGATTCAATCTCTTCGCGCCCAGCAAAATCCACCGCCGCCGGCGACGCCGGCAGCGCGCCGCCATGCACGCGCTGAAGCAGCCCTTCGGCGGCAAGTTCGCGCAGGTCGCGCCGAATGGTGTCCTCCGAGACGTCGAACGTCAGGCTCAAGGTCTTGGCAATGACCTGCCCGTCACGCTCGAGCGCCTCAAGAATCAATTGTTTTCTCTGCGATGTCAGCACGACGCCGATCCTGTCAGTGTTCTACCCGATTTGGGTGATTGCACGAAATTTCTTGTTTTTGCACGAGACTGCACGATACCATGGATCGCATGCGGTACAGGCCGCGGCTCCCAACAAAAAGAGGATGCGAATCATGAACGAAATCGCCGAACGGGTGCGGATCGTCGACGTGAAAGTGTTATCGGACGACTGGTACGTGCTGAAGAAGACCACCTTCGACTACCAACGGGCGGACGGCAGTTGGCAACGTCAGAGCCGCGAAACCTATGATCGCGGCAATGGCGCGACGCTGCTGCTGTACGACGCGCGCCGCCGTACGGTCGTGCTGACGCGGCAATTCCGCCTGCCGGCGTTCGTCAACGGTCATCACGGCATGCTGATCGAGGCACCGGCAGGCCTGCTGGAGGCGGCTTCACCCGAGCAACGCATCCGCGCCGAAGTCGAAGAGGAGACCGGCTACCGCGTGCATGACGTGCGCAAGGTATTTGAAGCCTTCATGAGTCCGGGCTCCGTCACGGAAAAGCTGCACTTTTTCGTCGCCGAATACGATGCGGTGGCCAAGGTCGGCGCGGGCGGCGGCATTGCCGACGAAGGCGAAGATATCGAGGTACTGGAACTGCCGGTGGACGAAGCACTGGCGATGATCGAGCGCGGCGAGATCGTCGACGGGAAGACGATCATGTTGTTGCAGTACGCCAGGCTGAATCTGTTCGGCGCATAAGCGGCAGCTTCGCAAGCCGTTCGGCGTGATCGATCGAGGCAGGCATGGGCGCACGCCAGATGCGGCAAGCGCCCAGGCGCTCCTATGGCCGCGCCGCGACAGCGATTCTGGCGGCGGCTTCGTCATCTGCCAGCCATTTCTGACTGATCCCACGCCACATTAGGAAAAAGACGATAGGTTGAAGAAGGTCAAAAAAATATCCTTACGGGTCCTTTTGAAGACTGTTTGCCTGGCAGCCAAACTGAGGCAGGTCTTTAAACAGGAAAGCCATTTCCGTCAGTGTATTTTTTTATTTCGTCGCTTCGATAAAGCCGACGAGTGATTTGAGGTTTAAGTGGATTCTCTTAATTCAGCGAACAGGTTCATGGGTGGTTTCTTTTTCGGCGCCCTGGTCGCTGCAGTCGTAATGGTTTTGCTGTGCAATGCCGGTGAATTCTCACCGTTTATCGCAAAGCTGCATGCTTTGGAGCAGGTCGTTCTGAGCGCGTTGATTGCCCTTGTTATTGTCGATGCAAAACCGTTGGCCTATAAAACCGTCTGGCGTGAACGCCGCTGCAGCTTCGTACTCGATGAAGATCTGACCGCGACTATTCGCGGCAGAACGTGCGGCATTCCGGCCGGCGTGATAGTCGGAATACTGATTCAGAACTACGTGATGAATTGACACCGAACCACGGTGAGTTCACAACTCACGATACTCAGCGGCGCAGCGATTATTTCTTGCCACTCGCGGCGCCCCGGCACAACCGCGCAATTTCGGCGCGGCGTATTCAGAACTTATGCCGTATCGCCGCTCGCACCACGACCTGCTTCGATGTCGATGACGGCGACTGGGTGCCGGGCGTGAAGGCGTAGTCCAGAATCGTATCGGTTGAGTCGCCGCTCACCTGCTGGTATTCGCCTTGTATGTACACGTCGGTGCGCTTGGACAGGTTGTAGTCCGCCATCAAACCGAACGAATGAATCTTCGGTTTCACCCCTCCGTTCGAGGCATCGTAGCTCTCCATGGTGTAGACGTACTGCGCGCCGACGAACAGCATCGGCGAAATCTGATACTTGCCGTTCACCTCGAAGTTCTGATACTTGAGCGAGTTCAGCAACATGCCGGGCGGCACAAGCGGCGTCACGCCGAGATAGCCATTGCCGGTGGGGTCCAGGTAGTTCGAATTGGTGTACACGAAGCCGGCCGTGGCCGGACCGAAGGTATAGGTGATGCCGCCGCCGAACACGCGCATGCGGGCGGCGATAAAGCTGGCGTCGTTCGCGGTGATCGCGCCGTTTGAGCCGTTGCCAGGGTTGTCGGCCTGCAGATACGCCGCGGCCACCAGCAGTCCGCCATAGGCGTACTGGCCGCCGAAACTGTAGGCGCGATTGTTGGCGAAATTCGTATCGTTGCTGAAACTGTAGACACCGCCGAACTGGAAGCCCGAGATCGACGGACTGGTGTACTTGACGCTGTTGTCGAGACGGAACGAGTTGTCGGTGTTGTCGTTATCGTAAGGATGCGAGAACAGCGCGCCGGCCCAGTTGCCGTTGGCCGTGGTCTGCGCCAGATAGTCGACCACCGAATCGTACTGGCGGCCGAACGTCAATGTGCCGAATGGCGCCGAACTCAAGCCGACGAACGCCTGACGGCCGAACATCCGGCCGCCCTGATTAAGCCGCCCGGAACTCACGTCGAAACCGTTTTCCAACTGGAAAATCGCCTTCAGGCCGCCGCCCAGATCCTCGTCGCCTTTCAGGCCCCAGCGGCTGCCTTGCGCATCGCCGCTTGCGAGTTCATAGACATGGCCACGGCCGACATTGTTGGTGTAGTTGATGCCTTCATCGAGTACGCCATACAGCGTGACACTCGTCTGGGCACAAGCGGGTGGGGAAAAAATGGTTAGCGATGTGGCGGACAAAACGGTGGAGACAGCCAGCGCGAACACTTGCTTGTTCATGAAGATCTCCCTGAGCTCGAGTAATGGGACAACTCGATCCGACCGCTTTCTTCTTGGCGCTTCTCAAGGGGTTTATCGACCCTGACGCGCTTTGAAGAAATCCTCACACGCCGTTACGTCGCCGTCCATCAGGTGTCACGCCCATATCTCAAAACGTTGCGAAATCTCCACTGCGTGAGGCAGCCCCTTTTTTCGCTGCGCCGTTTCAGGTAAGCCGCGCAGCGGCGCCCGGCCCCCGGCCGGCCGTCGCATCGGCCAAGGCGACCCTGCCCGTCCCGTGGACGTCCTTGTCATAAAAAGAAATATAATTGAAAGCTTTTGCGGCGCCGCAGCGGAACTCCGCGCCGTCGCACGGGTCATTTTTACTGGCCTCTACAACCGAGCCTCGCATGGCTGGCTCACGCTGCGATCCACGGCCGGCCCCTGCGGGGGCAGCCGGCCGCCGCCGCACCCGATCCAATTTCAATAGCTTTGTGAGACGCCGCCGCGCTGGACTTGCGCGCCGTCGCACGGGGCTGCTTTTGACACCGCACAATGCAAAAGTCGCAATCCCGCTTGATTGAACTCGATTTTTTTCGTGGGCTGGTCCTTCTGATCATCGTCGTCGACCATATCGGCGGCAGCATTCTCTCGCGCGTCACGCTGCATGCGTATGCGCTATGCGATGCGGCTGAAGTGTTCGTGTTCCTCGGCGGCTTCGCCACCGCAACGGCGTACGCGGCGCTCGCCGAACGGCGTAACGAAGCGACCGCGCGCAGCCGCTTCCTGCGGCGCTCGCTCGAAATCTATCGGGCGTTCCTCATCACGGCTGCTTTGATGCTGCTGGTCAGCGCCGTGCTGAGCGCGTTCAGTATCGACGGCCCGAATCTCGCCACCACCGACCTCGACGATCTGATCGCGACCCCCGTGGCCGCCCTGCGCGACATCCTGTTATTCCGCCGTCAGCCGTATCTCGCGTCCGTGCTGCCGATGTACACGTTCTTCGCCCTGCTGGTACCCATGATCTTGCCGCTCGCACGCCGCAAGCCATGGCTGCTGCTGGCCGGCAGCGTCGCGTTGTGGGCGGCCGCGCCGGCAATCGACGCCTATCTGCCCGCCGCGCCGGACATGCACTGGGATTTCAACCCGTTTGCCTGGCAGTTGCTGTTCGTGCTCGGCGTGCTGGCGCGTTGCCAGCCGGTTTATCAGCGGATCAGTGCGCACCGTCTCGGCTGGCTGATCAGCGTGCTGGCGTTCGCCGTCGTTGCCGCCGCGGCCTACTACAAGCTGTTTATTGAACGCGAGCCGCTCGATGGCAGCCTCAAGCAAAACCTCTCTTACCTGCGCGCGGTCAATTTTCTGGCCATTGCCTGGCTCGTCGCGAACCTGATCGAGCTCGGCTGGGCAAAAAAACTCGCGCAAGGGTTGCCGTGGGTCGGCATGATCGGCCGCCAAGGGTTATTGTGTTTTATCGCGGGCGCGGTGATCTCGCTGGTCGTCGATTCGGTGCTGTATGCAGCGACCGACGGCTATCTGAACTATCCCCTCGGGCTGGTGGCGGATGCCTGTGCAGTCGGCGCACTGTTCGCGGTCGCGAGAGCCTGCGAGCCGCTCAAGCGCTTCACCACGCGTATCTGGAGCTTGCGCCTCAGAACGTCGCCTTGAGGAAGCGGCGCGCGGATGCACGCGCGGTACCTGCCGATTTCCGCTGCCGATCCTGATAGCATGACGGCCGCGCGCGACCTGCGCGGCGGTCTCTTACTTTGACATGCGTCTATTCCCACATTCCGCACTCCTTGCGCTGTGCGCTGCTGTCGGCGCGACGGCTAGCGCCAGCACTGTCATCAGCCGAAGCTTCCATTCCGAAGCACTCGGCCGCGACTGGTCCTACACGATCTATCTGCCCACCGGCTATCGCCACGATGCTCCTCGCATTCCCGTGCTCTACCTCCTGCACGGCAACAACGGCGACGCCAATGACTGGCTCACGCAAGGCCACCTGCAAGCCGCCGCCGACACGCTGATCGAGCACAAGGAGATACCACCGGTCGCAATCGTGATGCCGCAAGGCGGTACCGACTGGTATGTCGATCGTAAGGAGAAGATGGAGACCGCGTTTTTCGCCGACCTGCTGCCCGAAATCGAAACGCACTATGCGATCGCCACGCAGCGTGGCGGACGGATGATCGGCGGCGTTTCGATGGGCGGTTTCGGCGCGCTACGCTATGCGATGACGCAATCCGAGCTTTTTTGCGGCGCGCTCCTGTTGAGTCCCGCGGTCTATGCGAATGAGCCGCCGCCCGGTTCGGCGGCACGTCGCGTGGGTGTGTTCGGCGACCGGCAGTTCGATCCGCACGTCTGGCATGCGCTCAACTATCCGGCGCAATGGGAGCGTTACATGAGCCGGCCGTATCGTCTGCCGATGTTCATCGCTGCCGGCGACGACGACCTCACGATCCAGGCCGATGCGTCTTCGCTTTATACGCATCTTCGGCTGGCGGGGAATCCGGCGGCGCTGCGCATCATCGACGGCGGCCACACCTGGGACGTCTGGAGCGCGCTGCTGCCCGCAGCGCTGAAATATACGCTGGGCTGCGTCAAACCGACGGCGCACGATCAGGACAAGTGAATCAGAACGAATGGGCCAGCGAATCAGCAGTCCTGATTGCGCCGGCACATGGCGTGCAACTATTGCACGAGGTCAGTCCACAGTACGACCAGCACAGTCATGAGCGCGGGTCCAATGAAGAGGCCGAGCAAACCGAACGTCTCCGCCCCGCCGAGAATTCCGAATAACACCAGCAGGAAAGGCAATCGTGTGGAGTTGCCGATCAGCACCGGCCGCACGAAATGTTCAGCGATGAACACCACGATTGAACCGAACACCGCAAGCCCAATAGCCCCGGCCACGGAGCCTTGCGAGAATAGCCACAAGGCCGCGAGGCCGAAGGTGATCGGTGCGCAGAACGGCAGCATCGCCGCGATCGCCGTGATGAACGCGAGCAGCGCGACGTGCGGCAAGCCGGTCACGAAATAGGCCACGCCCATCAACACGCCCTCGCCGAGCCCGACCACCACCAGCCCCGACACGGTGCCGCGCACAGCCGTGGCCATGCGCTCGAGCAACCGCGCGCCGTCGTTGCCGAAGCCGCGCCGCACGCCTTTCATCAGCGAACCGGATAGACGCGGCCCTGCCTGAAAGATCACGAACAGCGTGACCAGCATGAAGGCGAACACCATCAAACCGTGCGCCGCGCGCGCGCCGAAGTGGCGGCCGAGCGTCATCACGGTGGTGCTGTGCAGCCCCTTCATTGCCGCCGAGTCGCGTAGCGGCTGAGCGAGATTGGCCTGCCACCAGGCCGAAATCTGTTGCGCGCCGAACGGCAACCGCTCGATCAAGCCTGGCATTGGAATGCCGTTTTCCTGCACGGTTTTGAACCACTCGTTCATGTCATGGGCTTCGTGCAGCGCCTGCGAAATGCCGATCCCGAACGGCAGCACTACCAGCAACGCAACCGCGCATGTCAGCACCACGGCGATCAGCGTGGTGCGGCCCGATAACCAGCGGCTGCCCTCC
This sequence comes from Paraburkholderia fungorum, assembly GCF_902833645.1. Lineage (GTDB taxonomy): Bacteria > Pseudomonadota > Gammaproteobacteria > Burkholderiales > Burkholderiaceae > Paraburkholderia > Paraburkholderia fungorum. The sequence continues at coordinate 210,606 of NZ_CADFGE010000015.1, read as the reverse complement.
ACCTTTTGCAAAAGCGGCCACAGGGCGATGGCAACGACGCCGGCCCAGGCTATCGCCGCAATGAAATCGCGTACGACCCACAGCGCCAGCAGCACAAGCACGATGTACAGGACGAGCGATGCCGCTTTCTGCTTTTTGGGGCAATCAGGCGCGCTCGGCGATTCGGGTGGGCGTGAAATCATGAAGGCTCTTAGGATCTTGTGGATGTGCGCGCGAGCCGTCCAGAAAAATGCAAACCCGCTACACTTACGCTGCACGGTCGCTCATCGATAACCACATCTTAAAGGAAGCACCGGCGCCCTTCGCACGCGGCATGCTTGTCTCACTGCGTACAACACTGCGTTGCAAAAATCCGCGCTATCGCAAATGCACGGCGCATATCGCCCGCAAAGCCCCGTCGTTTCGTGCCATCGTGAATGTCAAGTTTCATTGTTGCTATTTGGAGAACAGTGTTTCAACTGCGGCACAATGGCTATCGAGCGCTCGCAGGACTACATTCGGCACACCACAATACGGAGCCGACGATGATGACCTTAGAGTCCATCCCCCTTGACGGAACCAATGGCGTACGCATCGAAATTCTCGAGCGCTCCGACACGACGCTGGTGATCCGCTGGGTCGAACCGGGGCGTTGCCATTATGGCGAGCAACGGTGGCGGCGACGCTCGGCGCATACGTCGGGCACCTGCGCGGTGACGCGTCGCAAGATTCGCCGCGGCGATGCGGTGTTCAAACCGGCTGAACGGCCGGCGCCCTCGAATGCTTCCGCGATGATCTGTGCCGAGGTGTTGGGCGAACTGGTTGAAGCCTGAGCTTTTGCCTTGACGGCACGTTGCTGATGTATGCCAGGAATATGCCGGAAACGTTCGCCGTCGTTTATGGGTGTTTGTCCCCTCGCGATTTGCTCGCTCCGGCTCTCTGCGGCCTCCCTTCTTCCCCGTCGCTACCCACCCGCGCCCTGCACCGCCCGCCGCCTTTCTGCCTGATACAGGCCACTGCAAAAGGCCGCGGCGGCGCGTGCCTTCAGTCGGCGGCGCGGTCCTCAAAAGCCTGATTGCGGCCCTTCGCCACGTGCGCTAAGGTGATCCTCGTTGCGCCAGGTCACCGCACCTGCCAAACGCGCACGCTTAAATGAATGCCCTCAATTCCCATCGAACCCGCCGCAGCCCGTCTGGCGGCAAACGAGAGGCGACACCATGGCAGAAGACACCCCCGGCACTCGCGTCACAGCAGCTCCTCCGGATCAATTAGTTGCACCGCAACAATTCTCGCTGGACGTTTTACTCGAGAAATACGCGAAAGGCGGCGAGCAATCGGCGGACGAGGTGTTCAAACGCGTCGCCCACGGCGTCGCTCAGGCGGAACCAGAGGCCCTGCGCGAGTCGGTGGAAGCGCTCTTTGTCGACAATCTGCGGCATGGCGCACTCGGCGCCGGGCGCATCATGAGCGCGGCAGGCACGGGTATCGCCGCCACGCTGATCAACTGCTTTGTGCAGCCGGTCGGCGATGCGATTCAGGGCGTTGACGAAGAAGGCCTGCCCGGCATCTACGTGGCGCTGCTGCAAGCCGCCGAAACCATGCGCCGCGGCGGTGGCGTCGGCTATAACTTCTCCGCGATCCGGCCCAAGGGCGCGCGCGTTCACACCACCAGTTCGGCGGCGTCCGGCCCGTGCAGCTATATGGACGTATTCGACGCGTCATGCCGGACCGTGGAAAGCGCCGGTTCGCGGCGCGGCGCGCAAATGGCCGTGCTCGACTGCAGTCACCCCGATCTGATCGAGTTCATCGAGGCGAAACATTCGAAAGGTCGCTGGAACAACTTCAACGTATCGGTCGGCGTCACCGACGAATTCATGCGCGCAGTCGAAGAAGATCAGCCCTGGCCGCTCGTGCACCGCGCCGAACCGTCGCCGGCGCTGCGCGCGGCAGGCGACGTGCGGCAACGCGAAGACGGTCTGTGGGTCTACAGCGAAAGGTCCGCACGCGAGATCTGGGAGCGCATCATGCGCTCCACTTACGACGTCGCCGAGCCCGGCATCGTGTTCATTTCCCGCATGAACGAGGACAATAATCTGCGCGCCGTCGAAACCATCCGCGCCACCAATCCGTGTGGCGAACAACCGCTGCCGGCCTACGGCTGCTGCAACCTCGGGCCGTTGAACCTCACGCGCTTCGTGCTCGATCCATTCGCGCAAATGAAGGGCGGCAAGCCTTCGTTCGACTGGGACGCGCTCGCCAAACGCACCCGCATCCAGGTCCGTTTTCTCGACGACGTGCTCGACGTCACGCTGTGGCCGCTGCCGCAGCAATACGACGAATCGCGCGCCAAGCGGCGCATCGGCGTCGGCTTCACCGGCCTCGGCGATACGCTGGTGATGCTCGGCCTGCGCTACAACTCGCAGGAAGGCCGCGACTTCGCCGTGCGCATCGCCCGGCTGATGCGCGACGAAGCCTATCGGGCTTCCGTGGAACTGGCGCGCGAGCGCGGCGCGTTCGAGTTGTTCGACGCCGCGCGTTATCTGGAAGCGGGCACGTTCGCCTCGCGCCTGCCCGACGACATCAAGGAGGCGATCCGCCGCGACGGCATCCGCAACAGCCATTTGCTGTCGATCGCGCCAACCGGCACGGTCAGCCTCGCATTCGCCGACAACGCGTCGAACGGCATCGAGCCGGCCTTCTCATGGACCTACACCCGCATGAAGGTGATGGCCGACGGCGGTCGCGAATCGTTCGATGTCGAAGACTACGCGTACCGTCTTTATCGCGAACTCGGCGGCGACGTGAACAAGCTGCCGGACTACTTCGTCAGCGCGCTCGAGATGTCGGCGCGCGATCACCTCGACATGATGGCCGCCGTGCAGCCATACGTGGACACGTCGATCTCGAAGACGGTGAACGTGCCGGCCGACTATCCGTTCGAGGCATTCGAAAGCCTTTACTTCGACGCGTGGAAAAGTGGTCTGAAGGGTCTCGCCACCTACCGTCCCAATGAAACGCTCGGCGCGGTGCTGAGCGTGAGTCCGCCGCCGCAAGCGGACGATACGCTGGCCGAAACCGATCAGGATCCGCTGCGGATCGCAATCGATCATCGGCCCAAAGGCGAATTGCCGGCGATCATCGAGAAGGTCGAGTACCTGACGCAAGCGGGCAAGAAGTCGCTTTACGTGGCGGTGTCGTTCATCGAAGTGACCGGACGACTCGGCGGCGAAGACGTCACGATCGAGCGCCCCATCGAGTTTTTCATTCCGACCGGTCAGCGTGACGAGTCGCAGCAATGGATCACGGCGACCATGCGTTCGCTTTCGCTGGCGGCACGCGGCGGCTTTGTCGCGCGCAACCTGCAGGATATGCGCAAGGTGTCATGGGATCGCGGGCAAGTGCGGCTCGGCGAGGTGCAGCGCCTCGACGGTCATCGCACGCCGCGCTGGCACGACTCCGAAGTGGCGGCGCTCGCCTTTGCGATCCAGCAGATTCTGCATCGGCGCGGCTTTCTCGACGCCGAAGGCAACCAGGTGCCGTCGCGCCTGCTGGCGCGTTTGCCGCGCGGGCAGATGAAGGCCGAAACCGCGTTGCCGGCGGATTTCGGCATCCGTCCGCCGCCTGGCGACGCTGACGACACCAGCTTGACGCAGCCAGGCGGTATGCAAGGCTTGCACACCATGCTCGGACGCAAGTGCGGCTCGTGCGGAGCGAATGCGGTGATTCGCAAGGATGGGTGCGACTTCTGTACCGCGTGCGGCGAAGTCGGCGCGTGCGGATGAGCGGCTAGACGCCGCCACTGGAGAGGTTGCATTCCGGTAGATCCTGCGCGGTTGCAGGATCTACCCGTATCGGCAACGCAGAGCGCCCCTCAACCGACTCTCGCGTAATACAGATTCTGAGGGTGCTTCGCTTCGGCGAAGAAGAACCAGCGTTCCGCCACAAGGCCGGCGTACTGCACCAGACAGGCGGCCGCCAGCAAACCGAGCGACGCGCCAATCGGATGCAAGCCCGCGCCCAGCGCGATCAGCACAACCGGCACGGCAAACGCGGCCACGAGGAAAGCCCACTTGATGCCGCGTAGCGTCCCCGCCGATTTACCGTGAAAGAACTCGCGCAGATTGAACGCCCCCGCGGTGAAACCGCGCGAAACCTGCACGAGCTTCGGGTTGTTGATGCCGGTAGCGCTCTGCACAGTCGACTTCGGCCGCAACCGCGCGTTACGCATCAGCGACGCGCAGCGGCTTGCACAACCGGCGAGCGTCAGTACGCAAGCACAGACGGCAAGCTGCGCGGTCAACCCCGGCGCGAACCACGCGGTCAGCGCCGTCGCCAGCGTGAAACCGGACGCGCAGCCCAGCAGCACAAAGTTGACCAGCGTGAGCGGCGTGGCCCATTCCTGAAGAAAACGCAGGCACGCGTAGATCATCGCCGTGCAGACGAACAGCGTCGCGCTTGCCAGTACACCCAGCCATCCGATCGCAAGCGACCACGGCGAGCCGAAGCCGTGCGCGACGCCATAGAAAAACGCGCAGGCGAGAAACGCCGGCAGGCACAGACATTCGCGCGACAACCACGAGGTCCGCCACATTGCGATCGCGCGCCACGCGCGTTCCGGATGCCCGAGATGGAAGAATGAGGCAATCAGCCCCAGCAGGCCCAGCACGACCGACACGCCCGCGCCGATCATATAGAACGCATCCGCCGGCGCCGTGACAAGTCCAAGATGCGCCGCCGTCTCCACGCCGACGAGCGCGATCAGCAGGCCCTGCGCCGCGCCGCTCAAGGTCGTGAGAAAAACCACCGAAAATGCCGGATTCATCGCGAGGTCCTTTAGATGCGCGTCGCCATCGACGCAAGATGCAGTTCGCCGCGCTCGAGCCGCGATTCGAGCGATTCGTGCGATTCGGGTGCCTCCAGGGCTGCACCCGTGTCCTTGCACGAGCAGGAACCGCTGCCGCAACCCGAGGCCGGCGTCGTGATGCGCGGCAGATAGTGGTTCGCCGGCCGCGTGTTCCACTCCGGCATCAGTTGATAACCGCCACGCTCCTCGATCGCCTTCGACACCACCGATTCCGGATCGTGGATATCGCCAAACAGCCGCGCGGAAGTCGGGCACGCGAGCACGCATGCCGGCTGGCGATCGCGCTCGGAGAGGTTTTCGTCATGAATACGGTCGACGCACAACGTGCATTTCGTCATCTCCTTGCGCGCTTCGTCGAGTTCGCGGGCGCCGTAAGGGCACGCCCACGCGCAGTACTTGCAGCCAATGCATTTGTCGAAATCGACCAGCACGAGGCCGTCTTCCTTGCGCTTGTAGCTCGCGCCGGTCGGACATACCGGCACGCACGGCGGGTCTTCGCAGTGCAGGCACGACTTTGGAAAGTGGATCGTGTCCGCGTTCGGAAAGCTGCCGGCTTCGAAACTCTGGACACGGTTGAAGAATGTGCCGGACGGGTCCGCGTCGTAGGGATTCAGGTCGGCGAGACTGCCCGATTCGCCCGACGTGTTCCATTCCTTGCAACTCGTCACGCAAGCCTGGCACCCTACGCAGACGTTCAGGTCGATTACCAATGCCATCTGAGTCATCAAAGGCTCCTTACCGCTTTATTGCGTTATTCGCATGCTTCGCCGTGTGTCACTTTCGCTTCGCCGCGCCACGTAAGCGCGCCGCGAATTCACCGCGCCCCGCGAAGTAGGTCTGCACGATCCGCGAGACCACGCCGTTCGAGCCCGGCAAAGCGGGCATCGCATTGAACTGCGGCAGCGTATGGTTCGCGTCCGCTTCAGCCGGATAGAGACGCACGCGCACGTCGTACCACGCGGCCTGCCCCGTCACCGGGTCCGAGTTCGAGAGGCGCGCGGCCGCTTCGTCGCGGCCGGGTAACTCGTCGGTGATCAGGTGGTTGAGCAGGAAGCCGCGCTGCGATTCGTTCGCGCCGGCGCCGAGATTCCACGCACCGGATGCCTTGCCAATCGCATTCCAGGTCCACACCGTGCCCGGCTCGACAGTCTCGCTAAAGCGCGCCATGCAGCGCACGCGCCCCCATTGCGATTCGGCGTAGATCCAACTGCCGTCGGCGATGCCGTTTTCCGCCGCCATCAGCGGATTCATGTAGAGATAGTTCTCGCCGTGAATCTGCCGCAACCACGCGTTCTGCGAATCCCACGAGTGATACATCGCCATCGGCCGCTGCGTCACCGCGGCAAGCGGAAAACGTGCGAGATCGGTGGAGTCGCTTTCGAGCGGCGCATACCAGAACGGCAGCGGATCGAAATATTTCTCGACCCGCGCACGCAGGTGATCCGGCGGCTGCCTGCCGCTCGTGCGGCCTTGTGCGGCGAGCCTGAATTTCTGCATGACGTCGGAGTACAACTGGATCAGGATCGGTTCGCTGAATTTGCGGAAGCCGTTTTTTACCGCCCAGTCGAGATACGGGCCGTTGCAGTTGCGCATGTACTGGAGCGTCTCCGGCAAGCGGTAATGAAACACGCAGTTGTTCTTTGCGTATTGTTCCCACTGCTGCGGATTCGGCTCGCCTACCAGCGCCTTGTCGCCGTCCTTGCCACGCCAGCCAATCAGAAAGCCCACGCCGGAATCGGGCGTCGTCGTGTGATTGACGATGAAGTCCGGGTAATCGCGAAAGCGCCGCGTCCCCTCGGCCGTGGTAAAGGCCGGAAACTTGAGGCGCGAAGCGAGTTCGATCAGCACCTCCTGGAATGGCTTGCATTCGCCCGTCGGCGGCACGACCGGGACGCGCACGGAATCCACTGGGCCATCGAACTCCGAGATCGGCCGGTCGAGCATCGACATCGCGTCGTGCCGCTCGAGATAGGTGGTGTCCGGCAGGATCAGGTCGGCGAACGCCGTCATCTCCGACTGGAACGCATCGCATACCACCAGAAACGGAATCTTGTACTCGCCGTTCGCGTGCTTGTCGGCGAGCATCTCGCGCACCTTCACCGTGTTCATCGACGAATTCCAGGCCATGTTGGCCATGAATATCAGCAAGGTGTCGATGGGATACGGATCGCCGCGCCACGCATTGGTTATCACGCTATGCATCAAGCCGTGAACGGCGAGCGGATATTCCCAGGAGAACGCCTTGTCGATCCGCACCGGCCCGCCGTTTTCGTCGATGAACAGATCTTCCGGCGCGGCGGGCCAGCCGAGCGGCCCGGTGGCGAGCGGCGTGTTCGGCTTGACGGCGTCGGGACTGTTCGGCGGTTTGGCCGACGGCGGCACCGCGCGGGGGAACGGCGATTTATGACGGAAACCGCCCGGGCGGTCGATCGTGCCGAGCATCGACATCAGCACCGCGAGCGCGCGGATCGACTGGAAGCCGTTGGAATGCGCGGCCAGCCCGCGCATCGCGTGAAAGGCAACCGGGTTGCCGGTGACGGTCTCGTGCTTCTCGCCCCATGCGTCGGTCCAGGGGATCGGCAGCGTGATCCGGTGGTCGCGGCTCGTCTGGATCATCTCCGCGGCGAGGCGGCGAATCGTGTCGGCGGCAATGCCGGTGATTTCAGCCGCCCATTCGGGCGTGCAATCGGCCACGCGTTCGCGCAGCAAGGCGAACGACGGCGTGACCGGCGTGCCGTCGTCAAGCGTATAGCGGCCCTCGAGTGCCGGGGTCACGCCAGCGGCATGGTGCGGCACGGCGCGCGCGGTCGCGGCATCCCACCAGAGATGATTTTGCGGAAACAGCGGATTGCCCACCGGCCGATCCGGGTCGCGCACGAACAGGCCGAAGTTTTCGCTGGCTTCGTCTAGGTCCACGAGTTCCGCCGCGTTGGTATAGCGCTGCACGAACTCATGATCCCAGGCGTCGGCGGCGATCAGTTCATGCAGGAACGCCATGAACAGCGCGCCATCGGTGCCGGGCTTGATGGGCACCCACTCGTCGGCGATCGCGGCATAGCCGGTGCGAATCGGATTGATCGCGACGAAGCGCCCGCCCGCGCGCTTGAACTTCGAAATAGCGATCTTAAGCGGGTTCGAATGGTGATCTTCCGCCGTGCCGATCATGAAGAAGAGTTTGGCGCTGTCGAGATCGGGGCCGCCGAACTCCCAGAATGAGCCGCCGATCGTATAGATCATGCCGGCCGCCATGTTCGCCGAACAGAAACCGCCGTGGGCCGCGTAATTCGGCGTACCGAACTGCTTGGCGAACAGGCCGGTGAGCGCCTGCATCTGGTCGCGGCCGGTGAACAGCGCAAATTTCTTTGGGTCCGTGGCGCGAATCGTCGCGAGACGCTTTTCGAGCACGTCGAACGCGACCTCCCACGATACCGGCTCGAACTGCGCGCTGCCCCGTTCCGCGCCGGCTTTGCGCATCAACGGCTGGGTCAGACGCGCGGGCGAGTACTGCTTCATGATGCCCGAGGCGCCCTTGGCGCAGATCACGCCCTGATTCAGCGGATGCTCGGGGTTGCCGTCGATATAGCGCACCTCGCCTTCGCGCAAATGCACGCGAATACCGCAGCGGCAGGCACACATATAACAGGTGGTCGTCTTGATTTCGAGCCGTTCGTCCTGCGTGCGGGCGTGGTGTTCCATGCGGGATCTCCGTCGCGGCTCCGGCTATGTCGAAGCGATGTGGGTTCGATACCGATCATCCTATTCGTCGCCGGCCCACAAGGGAAATCGCGATTTATGACTGAAACTATCCGCTGCGCCGATAGTTTCAGTTTGCCTTCAGTGCTATTCAGTTGGCTTTGCTTGTCTTCCGTGCTCAGATTGGCGTCAACACCGCCTCGCCTGCGAAATGGCGCGAAGCGTTCGCGAGGAAATTGTCGACCGAAGCCGTGATCGCCTCGGGCGAGCGTCCGCCCACATGCGGCGTCAGGACGACGTTGTGCAATGCCAGCAAGGCTTCGGGTGGATGCGGCTCACCCTCGTAGACGTCCAGCGCTGCGCCGGCGATCGCGCCGGTCGTGAGTGCATCGGCCAGCGCGGCGGTATCCACCACGCTACCGCGAGACACATTGACCACGAAGCCGTTCGGCCCAAGTGCGTCCAGCACCGCTTTGTCGATCAGATGACGCGTGGCGGCGCCGCCGGGCGTCGCTACCATCAGAAAATCGCACCATTGGGCGAGCTCGTGCACGCTGTCGAAGTAGCGCAGCGCAGAGCCGTCGCGTGGTTTGCGGTTGTGGTAGCCGATTTCCATCTCGAATCCGGCGCCGCGCCTTGCGATCTTCTCGCCGATATGGCCGAGCCCGACGATGCCGAGCCGCTTGCCGGACACGTTCGGGCGCATCGGCAAGGTGTCGCGCCAGGCACCTTTGCGGGTAGCCTGATCGAGTTGCGGCACGTCGCGCACCACGGCGAGGAGTAACGCGAACGCATGATCGGCCACGCAATGGTCGTTGGTGCCGGCGCCACTGGCGAGCACAATGCCGCGCGAGCGGGCGTGGTCGACGGCAAGGTTCTCGTAGCCCGCACCCAGCACGCTGACGAACTCCAGTTTCGGCAGCCGGTCGATTTCAGCGGCCGTCAGCCCGGTTGTGCCATTGGTCAGCACGGCGCGGATCGTCTCGCCATGCTCCGCGATCGCGGCGGCCCGCGTCGTGGCATCGGGCGCATGGACGACGTCGAAGGCGGCCTCGACACTCGCACGGCTTGCATCTTTCAAAGGAATCAAAACCAGCAGGGAAGGCTTCATGACGGGCTTTTTTCTTCAGGCGGTGACGGGCGAACGACACGACGAGTGAGTGTAGCAAGCCACGTGCAGCCCTGCCGGCGGGCAATCGCAAGCGATCGTGAGCGCCGTCGGGAATGGACGAAAGGCGGACGAAAAAACAGCCGTGAGCATAAAGTCCTGTTGCGAACATGCTGCCGCCGGGCCTAAAGTCCACCCGAGCCACGCCGTTATCTTCGTGAATGGACTGACGCAAATACGATGCGCCATGCGTCTTTCTTTTGAGTCCGATCCAAGCCGCTTTAGAATAGCCTGAACGCCGACCACGGAAATCCCATGCTGGACACCCCCCCGCGCGGCCCAGCGCCCGCTAACGACGCCCCGCAGGAAGTCTCTCGCCCCGAAGGAAGTCCCCTTGAGGGATCCGGGGACGATTCCCAGATGTTCGAACTTGCGCCTGTGTCGCTATGGCTCGAGGACTTCAGCGGCGTGCGCACGCTATTCGACAGATGGCGCGCGCAAGGCGTGACTGACCTGCGCGCTCATTTTGCCGAGCATCCGGCGCTGGTCGCAGAATGCGCGCACAGCATCCGCGTCATCAAGGTCAATCAGAAAACGCTGACGCAATTCGAGGCCGCGGATTTCGACGCGCTCACCAACAATCTTGCCGCCGTGTTCCGCGACGACATGCTCAAGACTCATCTTGAGGAGCTGTGTCAGTTATGGGCCGGACAAACCCAGTTCACGAGCCAGACGGTCAACTACACGCTCGGCGGCCGGCGCCTGGATGTGCTGCTCAAGGGCGCCGTACTGCCTAACCACGAAGAGCGCTGGGATCGCGTGCTCGTTTCGGTCGAAGACATTACCGAACTAGAAGGCGCGCGGCATCGTGTGACCCTTGCCGAACAATACGCACGCGGCCTGTTCGAATATTCGCCGGTCTCGCTGTGGGTGGAAGATTTCAGCGCGATCAAGCGTCTGCTCGACGGTGCGCGCTCGGCCGGCATCAGCGATTTCCGGGTATTCACCGACGTGCATCCCGAGTTTGTCGAACGCTGCATGCAGGAAATTCACGTGCTCGACGTGAACCAGCACACCCTCGACATGTTCGGGGCAAAAGACAAAGCAACACTGCTGGCTCACCTGGCAGACGTGTTCCGCGACGACATGCGAGCGCATTTCCGCGAACAGCTGCTCGATCTATGGGACGGCAAGCTGTTTCAGCAACGCGAAGTGCTCAATTACTCGCTCGACGGCAACGAGGTGCATGTGCACCTGCAGTTTTCCGTTCTGCCGGGCCACGAGCATAACTGGGACCTGGTGCTGGTGGCCCTCACCGACATCACGGCGCGCAAGAAGGCCGAAGCATACCTGGAGTTCCTCGGCAAACATGACGTACTAACCAAGCTGCGCAACCGCTCGTTCTACGTGGACGAACTGAACCGGCTGGAACGCAAGGGTCCATGGCCGGTGACGATCATCATGGCCGATCTGAACGGCCTCAAACGCGTGAACGACCAGCTTGGCCATGCGGCCGGCGATGCATTGCTACGGCGTGCCGGCGAAGTCCTTGCCAAGGCGATGGACGCGCCCTATCATGCGGCGCGCATCGGCGGAGACGAGTTTGCGATCCTTATGCCCGACACCGACGAGCGCGGCGGCGCCGCGATGATCGATGCGATCCGCCAGCTGGTCGAACTGAACAACCAGTTCTATCCGGGTTCGCTGCTGAGCTTTTCGATGGGCGCGGCGACCTGTCGGCGCGGAGACCGGCTCGAAGCCGGTGTACAACGCGCCGATCTGCTGATGTATGAGGAAAAGCGCGCGCACTATGCGAACCTTCCGCCCGCGAACCCGCCGGGCGACTGACACTGCGGCGCGCCACACGTTGGCGCTGCGTGTTTCGATTGTGAAAGGGCCGCGCTGTGGCAGCGGATTCGACGCTACGCCAGACGCGTGGTTATAAGCTCGATCAGCCGATCAGCCCGGCTCAGCCTTTATCGGTGCGCACTGCCTCGCCGTAGGTGCTGACGATCCGGCGATCCTGCTCCTCGACCGAAAACAGCTCCCACTCGAGCCCGTTCACGTCCTTGCTGCTCGAGTACCCTTCTACCGCATCGTCCTCGAAGCCGACGTGCCGAAGTTGCCCAGCCTTCTCCGGCATCTCGTTGATCGAGAAGTTGAGCAGATCCGTGCGCCACATCGCGTAACGGCCCGGCACCACCGCCGTAGGCGGCTGCTCGAGACGGCGGGTGTAATCTTCGACGGACGCGTCGAGGTTAGCGACGGCCAAAGCGATATGGAAGCGTTTCATGGTGGTTGTCCTGACAGTCAGGATGAGGATGGGGTTTTCATCGTATCGGCGAAGCGCCGCCGCAACCAGTTGCGCAATCATCCCGGTATCGCCATTACCGGTTTGCGCCGGCACAGCTTCCCGCGCGCAGGATGAATGCGGCCGGACCAGGCCAGGTCAGGCTTCGCTATACTCATCGGCCCGGGCGACGCTGCAATAAAAACAAGGAGCGATTCTGATGCTTTCCCACGTATTCGTCGGTATTTCGGATTTCGAGCGCGCATTCAGCTTCTATAGCGTGCTGATGGACACGTTGGAGTTGCGGCTCAAGTTCCGCGACAACGATACGTGCTGGGCCGGCTGGATGGCAGCCGGCGCGCCACGGCCCCTGTTCGTCATTGGCAGGCCTTACGACGGTCGGCCCGCCGCCGTGGGCAACGGCCAGATGTTGGCGCTCCTCGCTAAAGATCGCGCCACGGTCGATCGGGCACATGCCGCGGCGCTCGCTCACGGCGGCGCCTGTGAAGGGCCACCGGGTTTGCGCCCTCAGTATCACCCGGACTATTACGGCGCGTACTTTCGCGATCCCGACGGCAACAAGCTCTGTGTGTGTTGCCATGAGCCGGCCCCGAACTCAAGCACGTAGGCCGCCCGCTAGACGCCCGGAAAACGCAATTCGAAGCGCACCACGCCCGGCACCGGGCACACCACACGTGCCGTGCCGCCGTGCAGATGCATGATCGCCCTGACGATTGCGAGCCCCAGCCCGCTCGACTCCGTAAAAGCGCTGCGTGCGGCATCCGCGCGATAGAAGCGGTCGAACAGACGGTTCAACTGCTCGTCAGGAATCGGCGCACCGTCGTTTTCCACCACTACGGTCGCGCCCTGCTCGTCCTGCGTACCGCTCAAACGCACCACCGTATCGTTCGCGCCGTATCGCACCGCGTTGACGACGAGATTGTTGATCGCGCGCCGGCACAGCATCGGATTGGCCGACGCGATGCCCATTGCCTCCACGGTAAAGCGCATCCCGCGTTCGTCGGCGGGGCCTTCAAAATAGTCCGCAATCCTGACGAGTTCATCGCGCAGATCGACCGGCTCACGCTCAATGGACAACGCAGCGTGGTCCGCATGCGCAAGAAACAGAATGTTTTCCGCGATGTGGCTCAAACGGTTCAGCTCTTCGAGATTCGATTCAAGCACTTGCTGATATTCATCGGCATCGCGCGTTTTGGCGAGCGTCACCTGGGTCTGGCCGATCAAAGCGCCCACCGGTGTGCGAATTTCATGCGCCAGGTCGGCGGAAAACTGCGAGAGGCGCTGAAAGCCGTCGGCAAGACGGTCAAGCATCGCGTTGAAGGCATGCGTGAGCTGGCGGAGTTCGAGCGGCGCAGCCTCGCTGTCGAGCCGCACCGACAAACTCGCCGGACTGATCTGCGCGGCCCGCGTGGCGATCTCGCGCACCGGCCGGAAGGTGCGGCGCAGCACGTAGTACGCGAGCAGCGTCGCGGCCAGCATGCCGGTCAGCGTGGCCAGCACGATGCGATTGCGGTACGCGGCCAGCATCCGCATTTCCTGGGTCATGGGATGCGCGGCGATCACTTCGACCTCGCTGCCGTCCTCGCGCGCCTTGACCGCGGCAATCGCCCAATGGACCGGCACGCCGTCGGGCAACAGGGTATGGCGGATGTCCGGGAGCGTCGGCAAGCGATTCTGGACGCCGGCATGGAGGGCCGGCACCGCAAGGCCCGCAGGGTTCACGTCGATAAACGGGGCTTCGCCTGGGCGGCGAAACATCAGCACGTCTTCTTCCGCGCCGAGCATGCTCTCGAACAGCACAGGCCGGCTCTTCAAGTCGCTAACCGAGTAGAGATCCCGCACGATGCGGCTGAAATGCTCGACCCGGGCCGTGAGCACCACATCGGCACGCCGCTCCAGCGACACCTGCGCGGAGTGATAGAAATACGCGCCCAGCGTGCCGATCACCACGCATGCGATCGCGGCGAACAGCACCGTGGTGCGCGCGGTCAACGAACGGTCGGTCCACAGTGTCATGAGCCGTCGCCGAAGGTGTAGCCGATGCTGCGCACCGTATGAATCAGCTTCTTTTCGAACGGATGATCGACCTTCGCGCGCAGCCGTTTGATCGCGACGTCGACCACGTTGGTGTCGCTGTCAAAGTTCATGTCCCACACTTCCGAGGCGATCTGCGTTCGCGATAACGCTTCGCCCTGCCGGCGCACCAGCAGATGCAACAGCATGAATTCCTTGTTGGTCAGTGGAATCTCCACGCCTTCGCGCGTGACCTTGCGGCGCAGTACGTCGAGTTTGAGGTCGGCGATCTCGAACACGTCGTGCTCGCGGATCACGCCACGGCGCAGCAGCGTGCGGATGCGCAACACCAGTTCAGTGAAGGAGAAAGGTTTGACGAGGTAATCGTCGGCGCCGAGTTCGAGACCGCGGATGCGGTCGCTGACATGATCGCGCGCGGTCAGGAAAATGACCGGCAGATCGCGCCGCGCACGCAGCGCACGCATGATCTCCCAGCCGTCGATGCCGGGCAGCATCACGTCCAGCACCACCAGGTCGTACGCATGTTCGAGCGCCATGTGCAGGCCATCGGTGCCGGTGCGCGCGAGGTCGACCGCGTAGCCGCTCTCACGCAGCCCTTTCTTCAGGTAGTCGCCGGTTTTCGGATCGTCTTCGATGACGAGGATGCTCATGGTGCCTGGTTTCCGACCCGAGCGCCGCCGTGGGCGCGAGTCGTGAATATGGACGTGGGTATGGCGGCCATTCTACGTGGCCGCGCCCTGCCGTTCATTACGTTTTTGTCATCCGTCTGTCACTCGCCGGAGCCAATCGCGCGCTTAATCTGCCCCCATCCTTCACCACCCAGAGCAGACTCATGAAGATCGTTTCCGCTAATGCCGTTCGTGCCGTCGTCGCCCCCGCGCTCGTTGCAGTGTCGCTGTTGGCCGCTGGATCCGCCGCGCAAGCTCAAAGTTCCATGCCCACGGGCGTACGCGGCACCGTGACCGCGCTCTCGGGCGACCTGCTCAAGGTCCACACGCGCGACGGTAAGGATGTCGACGTGAAGCTCGCGAAGGACACGCCGATTCGTGGCGTTGCGCTCGCCAATGTGAACGACATCAAGCCGGACAGCTATGTCGGCACCGCCGCGATTCCGCAGCCCGACGGCACGTTGAAAGCGCTCGAAGTGCACGTCTTTCCGGCCAGCATGCGCGGCGCCGGCGAAGGCTATCGCCCGTGGGACCTCGGCTCGAACAGCACGATGACCAACGGCACGGTGGGCTCGCTCGTGGTCAGCAACGGCCGCACCATCACGGTCAAGTACAAGGACGGCGAAAAGAAAATCGTGATTCCGCAAGACGTGCCCATCGTCGCGCTCGAGCCGGGTGACCGCTCGCTGCTGGTGCCGGGAGCGAAAGTCGTGCTATTCGCGCATAAGGAAGCCGATGGTTCGATGGCGGCGAATTTCATCTCCGCCGGCGAACACGGTGTCACGCCGCCGATGTGAACCGATGCAAGACGGCGCGTTGCAAACGCGCGCTGTCCCTGTTGTCCGGGCAGCCGCGTGCCTCAACGACGCGGCTTGCAGATTTCCGCCTGTTTCATCGCCGCTCACCATGCCTAAACCGCCAGCACGCTTTATCGTCCACCCGCTCGTCGTACGCATCACGCACTGGATCAACGCCTTCGCGATGGTGTGCATGGTGATGAGCGGCTGGGCGATCTATAACGCGTCGCCCTTCTTTCCGTTCAGATTTCCGGTGTGGGCGACCGTCGGCGGCTGGCTGGGCGGCTCGATTGCCTGGCATTTCGCGGCGATGTGGCTGTTGTGCGCGAACGGCCTGCTATATCTGGCGTATGGGATCGGACGCGGACATTTCCGGCGCAAGCTGCTGCCCGTCTATCCGCGCGACGTCATTCACGATGCAGCGCTCGCGATGCAATTCAAACTGCCGCACGATACCGGCAAATACAACGCGGTGCAGCGCGCGCTCTATCTTTTCGTGTTGTTTCTTGGGGTATTGCTGGTCGCCTCGGGGCTCTCGATCTGGAAGCCGGTGCAATTCTCGTGGCTAGCCGCGCTCTTCGGCGGCTTCGATTTCGCGCGTCGCGTGCATTTTGTCGCGATGGCGGGGGTGGTCGGTTTTGTCGTCGTGCATCTGGCGCTGGTGTTGCTGGTGCCGCGCACGCTAGCGCCGATGCTAACCGGTCGCACCCGAATCACCACACACGAAAGGAGCGAGGCATGAGCGAAGCAAAGCGCCGGGACTCGCGCAGCACGGATATCGTTCTCGCCGACCACAAACCGCAAATCGAACGTCTGCAACGGCGCCTCTTTCTGCGCTCGTCGCTTTCGATCGGCGCGCTGGCGATGCTTTCCGGCTGCAACATGCAGGACGGCGATTCCGTCGACAAGGTGTTGTGGGCCATGTCGCGCTGGAACGATCGCGTGCAAGCGTGGTTATTCGATCGCAACAAACTCGCGCCCACCTATTCGGCGAGCCAGATCACCGATCCATTCCCGTTCAACGCGTTCTATCCGGAGTTCGATGCACCGGATATCGACGGTTCGACGTTCCAACTGGAAGTGTCGGGCCTCGTATCGGACAAGCGCACGTGGACGCTCGACCAGTTGCGCGCCTTGCCGCAGGCTTCGCAGATTACGCGGCACATCTGCATTGAAGGATGGAGCGCGATCGGGCAATGGCGCGGCGTGCCGTTTCGCACGTTCCTGGAGCGCATCGGCGCCGATCTGAGCGCACGCTATGTCGGCTTCAAATGCGCGGACCGTTATTACTCGAGCCTCGACATGGCCACGGCCTTGCATCCGCAAACCCAACTGACGCTCGATTTCCGCGACGCGCCGCTGCCGGCCAAATACGGCTACCCGCTGAAACTGCGCGTACCGACCAAACTGGGCTTCAAGAATCCCAAGCACATCGCGGCGATCTTCGTGACCAACACGAACCCCGGCGGCTATTGGGAAGACCAGGGGTACAACTGGTTTAGCGGGCTATAGCGCTCGCGGCTGAAGCGCGTCTATACCGCAGTGACGTAGCGCGCGGCAGGTTTGACCACACGGGGCGGCGGCGCATCGTAGACGGTGCGCATGCGTTTGACTTCGTCGACCGGGCTCAGGCCGAACAGACGCTTGAACTCGCGGCTGAACTGCGACGCGCTTTCGTACCCGACGCGCGCTGCGGCCGCGCCAGCATTCAAGCCGTCCTGCACCATCAGCAAGCGCGCGTGATGCAAACGCGTGGTCTTCACGTACTGCATCGGCGAAGTCGCGGTCACCGCCTTGAATTGCGCATGAAAAACGGCGAGACTCATCCCCGCCTCCGAGGCGAGCGTGTCGACGTCGAGTTGCCCGTGATAGTCGGCATGAATGCGCCTTAACGCCTTGGCAATACGGCCGAAATGATTCTGATGCGTTAGGGCCGCGCGAATCGCGTCGCCCTGCTCGCCTGTCAACACGCGATAGCAAATTTCGCGGACCACCCCTGGCGCGAGAATGCGCGCGTCGAGCGGCGAGGCCAACGCGTCCATCAAACGCTGCACGGCGTTGCTCAAGGCCGGATCGAGCGGCGTCGAATAGATGCCGAGCGGCTCGTTCTGCGCGGTGCCCTGCGTTTCATTCAACGCCATCAGCAACTCAGCCACCATGCTCAGATCGACGCGCACCGAGATGCCCAGGAACGGCTTGTCCGGGCTCGCCTCGGTTTCACACTCGAACGGCAGCGGTACCGACAGTACCAGGTACTGCTGCGCGTCGTACTGGAATACCTGATCGCCGAGATAACCGCGCTTGCGCCCTTGGCAGACGATCACGATGCTCGGTTCGTACATCACCGGCATACGCGGCATCGGGCTGTTGGCGCGCATCAGATTGACCCCTTCGAAGCTCGAGCGCGTGATGCCCGGGTTGGGTGCGAGCTTGTCGAACAGTTCGATGAGGCGTTGCTGCGCGGGATCGGCGGGGCCATCGAGGGCTGGGCGGTGATCGGCCGGTGCGGGTTCGACGAAACGAGGTGACATGACGATATAGTGACGAGCAAGAGAATAATGCTTGAAATTTAGCATCAAACGACCTACTGCGCTCGTCATCAGGAGTTTTAGGCAAACCTTCAAGATATTCAGGTATTCCCCGACTCGCTCCCGGCTTCTACTATGGGAACCCTACCGGATCATCTATTTCCGCGCTGCGCCGGGCGCGGTTGTCTGTTCACTGCTTTCGTGAATATGTCAGTCATCGCCTGCGCCGTGATCCCGGTTCATTACAAGGTTTGGCCGCATCGGCGACGCGCGTCGCCCATCGCCGGCGCCTTGCGACATCACCCTCTTTGCTGGAGTTACCCATGAGCACGACTTATGCCTATGCAGCGACCGACGCTAACGCGCCGCTCGTTCCGTTCGAAATCCAGCGCCGCGCACTGCGCGCCCATGACGTGCAGATGGAAGTCCTGTTTTGCGGTGTGTGCCATTCCGACTTGCATCAGGCACGCAACGAATGGAAGAACACGGTGTTCCCGGTGGTACCGGGCCATGAGATCGTCGGCCGCGTGACGGCGGTGGGGCCGGACGTGACCAGATACAAGGCGGGCGATCTGGTGGGCGTGGGCTGCCTGGTCGATTCGTGCCGCACTTGCGCGAGTTGCGAGGAAAATCTCGAACAGTATTGCGAAAACGGTTTTGTCGGCACGTATAACGGTGTGGACCGGGTTGACGGTCAGATTACCTACGGCGGTTATTCGACACAACTGGTGGTGGATGAGGCATTCACGCTACGAGTGCCGGAGAATCTCGATCCGGCGGGCGTGGCGCCTTTGTTGTGCGCGGGTATCACGACCTATTCGCCGCTGCGCACGTGGGGTGCCGGTCCTGGCAAGAAGGTCGGGATCGTCGGTCTTGGCGGTCTGGGTCACATGGGCGTGAAGTTGGCCCGTGCGATGGGCGCGCATGTGGTGCTGTTCACGACCTCGCCGTCGAAGATCGAAGATGCCAAGCGGCTTGGTGCGCATGAGGTTGTCATTTCGAAGAATGCTGACGAGATGGGGGCACATGCCAATAGCTTCGATTTCATCCTGAATACGGTTGCTGCGCAGCATGATTTGAATCCGTTTTTGAATCTGCTCAAGCGCGATGGGACGATGACGCTGGTCGGGGCGCCCGAGCACGATCATCCGTCGCCGCAGGTGTTCAATCTGATTTTCAAGCGTCGCCGGCTGGCTGGTTCGCTAATTGGCGGGATTGCGGAGACGCAGGAAATGCTGGATTTCTGTGGTGAGCATGGGATTACTTCGGATATTGAGGTGATTCCTATGCAGGGGATTAATGAGGCTTATGAACGGATGCTTAAGAGTGATGTTAAGTATCGGTTTGTGGTTGATCTCGATTCCTTACGGAAGTGATTTTTTTTGATTTTTGCCTGGTTGGCGTTTTTTTTGTTGATCTGGGTTTTTTTTGGCCTTTCCTTGATTTGTTAGTGGTCTATTAGCGTTGCCCCTGTGCGGGGCGGCACCTACTTTTCTTTGCCTGCCGCAAAGAAAAGTAGGCAAAAGAAAGCGGCTTCACACCGCAAGCTCATAAGCGGGTCCCCCGCACAGCCGCGGTAGTGGTGCATCTGGAATCTGTCGCCTCGCACACTCCGCCTCAGTGACAAGGCAGTCATACCTCCCGCCTCGCACTACGTGCTCGCCGGAAAGGATCATCTGCAAAGGCGCGGGTGTTCGCCCGGCGCGGTGGGAGACGTTGGTCTCGCCTCGGTGATTGCCCGTGAGCCGGCGCTTCGACGCCCCTTCGAGACCAA
Source organism: Paraburkholderia fungorum (assembly GCF_902833645.1). Classification (GTDB taxonomy): domain Bacteria; phylum Pseudomonadota; class Gammaproteobacteria; order Burkholderiales; family Burkholderiaceae; genus Paraburkholderia; species Paraburkholderia fungorum. The sequence continues at coordinate 190,850 of NZ_CADFGE010000015.1, read as the reverse complement.
ATATAAGTAGTACCCAGTAGCTAGTAACTCGTGACGCGATAAGCGCGACCGGCGCTGAGAACGGCGATCAGCCTTTTTGACGCCATTGAAATTCAGATACTGCAGACGGTTCGAAGAATTGCCGCAACACTGAGTACGACATGCAGTTCGTGAAGTACCGCAGTATGACTTACCGCCCGCACGCTACGACGTGCCTGGAAAAACCATCGGACGCCTTATGAACCAGGCGTCGGCGCGCGCAGCGCCGCCGGAGGTATGACTGCCTTGTCACTAACGCGGAGTGTGCGAGAACACAGATTCCAGATGCACCACTACCGTGGCTGTGCGGGGGACCCGCTTATGAGCTAGCGGTGTGAAGCCGCTTTCTTTGCTTACTTTCTTTGCGGCGGCAAAGCAAGTAAGTGCCGCCCCGCACAGGGGCAACACTAATAGACCACTAACAAAACAAGGAAAGGCCAAAAAAACCCGGATCAACAACAAACCCGCCAGCGAGGCAAAAAAAACCCAACCCCAACGTGGAGTCCAAACCGTGATCGACAGAATAACTGCAATGCGGACATTCATCCGAATCGTGGACACAAACAGCTTCACCCGCGCAGCGGAATCCCTCAACATCCCCCGCGCGACGGCGACAACGATCGTCCAGAACCTGGAGGCCTTACTGGGCACCGCCCTATTAACACGCACAACACGCCGTCTGAGCATCACGCCAGAAGGCGCAGCCTACTACGAACGCTGTGCGCAAATCCTCGCCGACATCGACGAAATGGAAGCCAGCCTGCGTCACTCGACGGATAACCTGACCGGTCGCCTGCGCATTGAAATGCCCGGCGCGGTAGCGAGCACCATCGTCCTGCCGGCACTGGACGACTTCCACACCCGCTATCCAAATCTCGATCTGGCGATCGGCATCAGCAACCGGACAGTCGACCTGATCTCGGAAGCCATCGACTGCAGCATCCAGCTAGGCGAATTGCCGGATTCAAACCTGGTCGCGCGGCAATTAGGCACGCTCGAGCACGTGACATGCGCCAGCCCGGCCTACCTGGCCCGTCACGGCACGCCTTTCGACCTGGATGACTTGCGCGGACACGCTGCCGTCAACTGCATGTCGCCGCACAACGGCCGCGAAGTCGACTTCGATTTCGAAGTGGACGGCGAAGCGCAAAGCGTCAAGGTTAGAGGCTTCGTCAAAGTGAGCGACGAGCAGGCGTACCTCACCTGCGGCTTGCAAGGACTCGGCCTGATCCAGCCCGCGCGAATCGCCGCGCAACCCTACCTCGACTCGGGACTGCTGCGCGAAGTGCTGCCGCAATGGAAACCCGTGCCGATGCCGGTCTCGGTCGCGTATGTGAAGAATCGCCGGGTGTCGCCCCGCGTGCGAGCTTTCGTCGACTGGCTCGCGGAGCTGTTCGAGCAAACCGAACACGTCGATCAGGACCTGTCGCGCGTTCGTCAACTGTTGCGCGGCCTGCACCCCGCCTGAGGCGGGTTTCATGCAGACGCGCAACACACAGCAAGCGTTAGTTCGGCAGCATGACCGGCACCGGACGCGTCAATAGATCAACGTAAAAATTGAAAAAACTCGGGTTGTCGAAGCGTTTGACGATCGTCATCTTCTGCAAACCCGCCGGCGGTGAACTGGTGTAACCCGTCGACTTGCCGTCATTGGCGCCGAAGCTCGTATCCACATCCACCCATTCGTCCACCGTCTGCGTGGCAAACGACGGATGCATCAGATACGCGAGCGTCAACGTATCCCAGATGTTCGTGGTGTAGTTCGGATTCGTTTCGAAACCGTTCTTGCCGTCGAAACCATAGCCGTTCAGCGTCTTGAACAATTGCGTAATGATGGTCTGCTTCGTCGGATCGTGCGCGACGCGGTCGTACAACGCCTTGTCCATCTTCACGGTATCGGTCACGTCGAGCGGAATCACTACCTGTTTGATCGGCAGGCGCAGCACGGTCTTCGCCGCCTCCGGATCGAACCACCAGTTGAATTCGGCTGTCGGCGTGGTGTTGCCAGGCACATCGATCGCACCGCCCATGTAAATGATCTGCTTGATCAACGGAACGATCTCGGGATGCTGACGCGTGGCGAGCGCAATGTTCGTCAGCGGGCCGATCGCCAGAATCGTCACCTCGCCCGGATACTGCTTCACCGAATCGACGATGAAATCCACCGCGCTCCGGCTCTGCACTTTCGTATGCGTGGCGAAGCCGTCCGGCGGCGCGATCAGATCGCTGTCCGACTTCGGTTCGGGCGTATTCCACGCGCCGAGATAGCCGTCGCCGCCGGGGAATTGCTTCTGCTCGGCTTCAATCGTGGCGAAATCGTGCGATAACGCGTAATTGGCGCCTGCATAGACGCCAATCTGATTTTCAACGCCAAGGCGCTCGACCGATTTCAATGCGTCCGATACGCCCTGCTTCAACCATTGATTACCGGACACCACCGTAATGCCCAATACTTTCAACGAGCCTTGCGCCTGCAATTGCGCAGCCATTACGCCTAACTGGCCGTCGTCGCTCAGCGTGTTGTAGTCGCTGTCGATAATCACCTTGGGCGGACTGGTCTGCGCATTGAGATCGCTGCCGCCACACGCCGAAAGTACCGAGACGACCGCCACACTTGCCACGCATGCTAATGCCACGAAGAGCCTCTTCACCGATGTCTCCTTTTATATGCAATCGTATTGCCCGGATAAGGAGACTCATCATAAACGTAAAACTAATGAAATAAAATCGTCAGATTTAATGCGTAATTCATGGAATCAGCTTTCTGCTTCTTAAGTCATCGAAAATGGCGATAAACATCGCCTCGGTATCGACAAATTCGTGAAAACCGAAACGTCGTGCTTTCGAGCCGTCGCCGAACATGTCGTAATCCCACGAAAAAACGAAATCCGCAAAACGCCACGCGGAAACGTCCTGATAGGGAACCGGGTGCAAGCCGTGCCGGGCCACCATCCCCGTCCACAACGACGCCTTGTCGGCCATGATCGTATTGAGCGACATGGGCAGCGGCGGCGCCACATCCAGCGCGAAGTAGCGGGCTATCTTCGGCCACATGTCGTTCCAGCGGAACAGGTCGCCGTTGCTGATGTTGAACGCCTGATTCGCGGCGCGCGGCTCCGTCGCGGCCCACACCGTTGCGCGCGCAAGCAAACCGGCATCGGTCATTTCCAGCAGTTTGTCGTAAGCACCGGGTTTGCCGGGAAAGCGCAAAGGCAAGCCGAGTTCTTTCGACATCGATGCATACACGGCGATCGCCACCGCCAGGTTCATCGGATTACCCAATGCGAAGCCGCCCACCACGGCAGGGCGGATCGCCGACCAGGTCCAGCGCTTGCCCTGCTGGCGCGAACTCAGGAGCGTCTGCTGGTCGAACATGAACTCGGGCGGCATGAAGTGCGCGTCATCTTCGCGCGCGGGGGTCTTGAACGGCCCGAGATGGCCGCCGTAGACCTTGTAGCCCTGCATCAGGCTCACATGCTGCAAGCCCGCCGCGACCGGCTCGATGGCGTCGAGCACGTTGACCAGCATCGCCAGATTCGGGGGCACCAGTTCGGCCCAGGTCGGACGATCCTGATACGCGGCATAGAACACGTGCGTGACGTGATTCAAAGCACCCAGTTTCGAGCGGGTGTCGGCCTGATCCAGCAGGTCGGCCGCGATGTATTGCACCCGCTCGCTGGCTTCGCCGCCACGGCGCGCGAGGCCGATGACCGTCCAATCGTCAAGCGTGGCGAGATGATCGACCAGATTGCGGCCGATCACACCCTGTGCGCCGACCACCAGGGCCACCTTCTTTACTGCGTTCATACCCATGCTCCCATCGCTCATTTCGTTGCGACGGCCCACGCCGTCCGGTAACTGAAAGATATCGGCGCGACAGTGCTTTCGGTAGACTGCCGGATGGCATATCACCTGTGAACTGAACTCACGATGGCACGTTTGGATGTGAACCGTTCCGGCGAACTCGAAGTGTTCGTCCGCGCGGTCGAGCTAGGCGGGTTTTCGGCAGCGGCACGCGCACTGGGAATGACACCGTCGGCTGTCAGCAAGCTGGTGTCGCGTCTCGAGGCCCGGCTGGGCGCGCGGCTGGTGAACCGCTCGACGCGCAATCTGCAACTCACGCCGGAAGGCTGCGTGTTCTACGAACGCGGTGTGCGCGTGCTCGCCGAGCTCGACGAAACCGAACGCGGCGCGGCCACGGGCTCAACGCCCCGCGGCCGCCTGCGTGTGCATGCGAATGTGCCGCTCGGGCGGCACTATCTGTTGCCGCTCGTGCCTGAATTTCTCGCCGCCCATCCCGACATTACACTCGATATCGTGTTGACCGATCAGGTGATCGACCTGCTCGAACAACGCACCGATGTCGCGCTGCGCAGCGGTCCGCTCAAGGATTCGCAACTGGTGGCGCGCAGGCTAGGTGACGCGAAGATGGTGATTGTCGCGGCACCGGCCTATCTGGCCCGCCACGGCACGCCCCAAACACCGGCTGATCTGGCAACGCACAACCGGCTGGGATTTGGCTTTGCACGGGCGGCGAGCGGCTGGCCGCTGCTCGATGAAGCGCGACGCCGGATCGACGTGCCCGTAGAAGGCAATGCGCAGGTCAGCGACGGGGAAACGCTGCGCCAACTCACTCTCGCCGGCGTGGGGTTGGCGCGGCTTGCCGCTTTTCAGGTGCGCGACGACGTGGCCGCCGGCCGCCTCACCGTGCTACTCGAAGCATTCGATTCCGGTGAGACCGAACCGGTCAGCGCGCTTTATCTGGGCCAGGGCGGCCACCTGCCCGCCCGCGTGCGCGCGTTGCTCGACTTTCTGGTGGAACGGATGCGCGTCGATTGACGCGCATCGCCCGCAACCCGCACGGCAAAGTCACGAGCGCCGCGGCGGCGTATTCTGTCCCGCCGGCAGGTTCAGACGCCGATCGCGCACCACCTGCCACGGCCGCACCAGATACGCCAACGATGCAAAACCGCTCCAGACATGCACGAGGCGCGTGAACGGAAACACCAGAAACAGCGTCATGCCGAGGAACATGTGGGCCTTGAACACCCAGCTCGCTTCAGCGATGAGCGCAGCAGCGCCGCCCTGGAAGGTGACGATGTGCTGTGCCCAGCCGGCGAGTTTCATCATCATGCTGCCGTCCAGATGCTGCGCTGACATTGGGATCGTGCCGAGACCGAGAACCAGTTGCACCCACAACAACACCAGCAGCACGATGTCGCTGGTTTTCGAATTGGCACGGATGCGCGCGTCGCCGAGCCGGCGGATCAGCAGCATGGTTACGCCGACAAACGCCAGCGTGCCCGCGATACCGCCCGACACCATCGCCACGACCTGCTTCGCGCCGGCGCTGATGAACGATTCGTACAGCACGTGCGGCGTCAGCATGCCGAAGAAATGACCGAACATCAGGAACAGCACACCGACGTGAAACAGATTGCTGCCCCAACGTAAAGTACCGGTGCGCAGCATCTGCGACGAATCGCTTTTCCAGGTGTACTGATCGCGGTCGTAACGCAACAGACTGCCGACCAGGAACACCACCAGACATAGGTACGGGTAGATGCCGAATAAGAACGTATCGAGGTAGTTCATACCGTGACCTCCTTGGATCGGCGTGGCGATGCAGCGTCGCGCCGAACGATCTGGATGGGCTGCACAGCAGGCGCCGCGTTCTGGCCTGCCACGGAGCAGCCGTCGAAAACCGCAGGCTCGGCCCATTGCTCGTCGAGCGGAGCCTCGGGTGGCGCCTCCGGTACGGTCTCGGGCGCTTGCACCGGTTCGCCCGCGAGATCGAGCGCGGCAGCCACGGCTGCCGCATAAGGGCTATCCTGGCGCGCCAGCGCGGCATGAATCGATTGCAGCAGATGCGCCATCTCGGCGAGGAACTCGCGCGCGACTTTTTGAGGCTGCGTGGACGCAAACTCCAGCACCACGGGCAGGTAGTCCGGCAACTCGCCGGGTGCGAGCAACAATCCTTGCTGCTCATAGGTTTGTTGAAGATCGATCATCGCCGGGCCGCGCTCACGCGAATCGCCATGCACATGCTCGAACAAATGGAGCGACGTGCGGCGGCTGCGGTCGAACGTATCGACATAGCGAGCTTCCGCTTCGAGAGGATCGCTGTGCTGCAAATCGGCCGTCAGCGCAAAGACCGCTGCGCGACGCTCAGCCGACAGCGCCGTGTCGCCAAGCAAGGTAATTGCCAGCTCCGGCAGTAATGCACGCAACTGGGCATCCGGGTAGCTCAGCAACGCGGCAAGTACACGTGCCGCCGTGCTGTGGGGTTCATAAATGGGCTCGTTGTTCATCATTCCACCTCTCACACCTTTGCCTTGATCGGAATCGTGCGGCGCTTTTTCCCACCGAACAGACTCGTTTCGCTCGCGCCATCGGAGCAACCGTTGCCGAACGAAAAGCCGCAACCGCCCTTCAGGTCGTACAGGTTCTCCGCATATTCGCGGTGCGTGCTCGGCACCACGAAGCGGTCCTCGTAGTTCGCGAGCGCCATCACGCGATACATGTCCTCCACTTCCGGCTGGGTCATGCCCACTTGTGCTAGCACCGCCGCGTTTTCCCGACCGTCAACATGTTTCTCACGTTGATAGGTGCGCATTGCAAGCATCCGCTCGAGCGCGCTGATCACGGGCGCCTCGTCACCGGCAGTCAGCAGATTCGCCAGATACTTGACAGGGATACGCAACTGCGTGACGTCCGGAATTTCACCGTTCAGGCTCATGTGCCCTTCGCTCGCCGCCGTGGTGATCGGTGAAAGCGGCGGCACGTACCACACCATCGGCAGCGTGCGGTACTCCGGATGCAGCGGCAAGGCAACGCGCCATTCCATCGCCATCTTGTAGACAGGACTGTTTTTTGCCGCATCGAGCCATGCCTGCGGCACGCCGTCGGCCCGCGCCTGCTCGATCACCTTCGGGTCGTTCGGATCCAGGAATACGTCGAGCTGCGCCTGATACAGATCGGTTTCGCGTTCGACAGATGCCGCTTCCTCAATACGATCCGCGTCGTACAGCAGCACGCCGAGGTAGCGAATCCGGCCGACACAGGTTTCCGAACACACGGTCGGCTGACCGCTTTCGATACGCGGGTAGCAGAAAATGCACTTCTCGGCCTTGCCGGACTGCCAGTTGTAGTAAATCTTCTTGTACGGACAGCCGGAAACGCACATGCGCCAGCCGCGGCACTTGTCCTGATCGATCAGCACGATGCCATCTTCCTCGCGCTTGTAGATCGAGCCCGACGGGCAACTCGCAACGCAGGCCGGATTCAGGCAGTGCTCGCAAAGCCGCGGCAAATACATCATGAAGGTGTTTTCGAACTGGCCGTAGATGTCCTTCTGCACATCGTCGAAATTCTTGTCCTTGCTGCGCTTCTCGAACTCGCCACCAAGAATCTCTTCCCAGTTCGGCCCCCACTCGATCTTCTCCATCCGCTTGCCGGTCAGCAGGCTGCGCGGTCGTGCGACGGGGGGCGCCTTGCTTTCCGGCGCGGCCTGCAGATGTTCATAATCGAACGTGAACGGCTCGTAGTAATCGTCGATCTGCGGCAGATTCGGGTTCGCAAAGATGCGCGAGAGCACCTTCATCCGGCTGCCCTGGCGCGGCTCGATCGAGCCGTCCGCGTTCCGCTTCCAGCCGCCGTTCCATTTGTCCTGGTTCTCCCACTGCTTCGGATAGCCGATGCCGGGTTTCGTCTCGACGTTGTTGAACCACGCGTACTCCACGCCTTCGCGATTGGTCCAGACGTTCTTGCACGTCACCGAACAGGTGTGACAGCCGATGCACTTGTCCAGATTGAGCACCATGCCGATCTGTGCGCGAATTTTCATTGCCGACCTCCGTTTGCTGCGAGAACCGGCTCATCGTCGAGCCAGTCCACCTTCGCCATCTTGCGCACGAGGACGAATTCGTCGCGATTGGTGCCGATGGTTCCGTAGTAGTTAAAACCGTAGCTAAGCTGTGCATAGCCGCCGATCATGTGCGTGGGTTTGAGCACGATGCGCGTCACCGAGTTATGAATGCCGCCGCGCGTGCCGGTGATTTCCGAGCCCGGCACGTTCACAATCTTTTCCTGTGCGTGATACATCATCACCATGCCCGGATTGACGCGCTGACTGACCACCGCGCGCGCCGCGATCGCACCGTTGATGTTGAAGAGTTCGACCCAATCGTTGTCTTCGATACCCGCCTCTTTCGCATCGTCTTCGCTCAGCCAGATCACCGGACCGCCGCGGTTGAGCGTAAGCATGATCAGGTTATCGGTGTACGTGCTGTGAATGCCCCATTTCTGGTGTGGTGTAATGAAGTTGAGCGCGATTTCCTTGTGTCCATTCGGCTTGCGGCCATGCATCGGCGATGCCGCTTTCAGATCGACCGGCGGCCGATAGCTGACGAAGCCTTCGCCGAAATCGCGCATCCACGGGTGGTCCTGATAGAACTGCTGGCGGCCCGTCAGCGTGCGCCATGGAATCAGCTCGTGCACGTTGGTATAGCCGGCGTTGTACGACACCTTCTCGCTTTCCAGACCGCTCCATGTAGGCGACGAAATGATCTTGCGCGGTTGCGCCTGCACGTCGCGATAGCGGATCTTCTCGTCCTCGCGATGCATCGCCAGATGGGTATGCTCGCGACCGGTGATTTTCGACAGGGCGTCCCATGCTTTCACCGCGACGTGGCCATTGGTTTCAGGCGCGAGCATCAACAGCACTTCGCATGCGTCGATGTCGCTGTCGATCTTCACCATGCCCTGGGTCGCGCCGGCGTCGCGCACCGTGCCGTTCAGTTCGGCCAGTTGCCCGACTTCCGTCTGGGTGTTCCACGCGATACCCTTGCCGCCGTTGCCGACTTTGTCCATCAACGGCCCCAGGGCAGTGAAGCGCCGATACACATTCGGATAATCACGCTCGACCACATTGACTTGCGGTGCGGTCTTGCCTGGAATCAGTTCGCATTCGCCACGCTTCCAGTCGCGCACGTCGTAGGGCTGCGCAAGTTCAGCAGGGGTGTCATGCATCAGCGGTGTCAGCACCACCTCTTTCTCGACACCCAGATGACCAACGCAGACTTCGCTAAACTTCTGCGCGAAGCCTTTGTAGATTTCCCAATCGCTGCGCGCCTGCCATGCCGGATCGACCGCGCTCGAAAGCGGGTGGATGAACGGATGCATGTCGCTCGTGTTCAGATCGTTTTTTTCGTACCAGGTCGCTGTCGGCAATACGATGTCGGAGTACAGACACGTGGTGCTCATGCGGAAGTCGAGCGTCACCAGCAAATCGAGTTTGCCTTCGGGCGCCTTGTCATGCCAGGTGACCTCATGCGGCCTCGCATCGTCGTCGCCGAGATCGCGGCCTTGCACGCCGTGGCTGGTACCGAGCAGATGTTTGAGGAAGTACTCGTGCCCCTTGCCCGACGAGCCCAGCAGATTCGAACGCCACACGAACATGTTGCGCGGCCAGTTGTCCGGATGATCGGGATCCTCGCAACTCATCTTCAGGGAGCCGTCTTTCAGCGTGCGCGCCACGTAGTCCTTCGCGTCGAGTCCGGCGGCTTGTGCGTCGGCGGCTACCTGCAAGGGATTGGTTTGCAACTGAGGTGCGGAAGGCAGCCATCCCATGCGCTCGGCGCGCACGTTGTAATCGATCAACGACCCGCTGTATTGCTGTTTATCCGCGAGCGGCGACAGAATTTCGTCGACGCCCAGCTTTTCGTAGCGCCACTGATCGGTGTGTGCGTAGAAGAAGCTGGTGGAGTTCATCTGCCGCGGCGGCCGGATCCAGTCGAGCGCAAATGCAAGCGCGGTCCAGCCGGTTTGCGGCCGCAGCTTCTCCTGGCCCACGTAGTGCGCCCAGCCGCCGCCGCTTTGGCCGATGCAACCGCACAGCATCAGCATATTGATCACGCCACGGTAGTTCATGTCGGCATGAAACCAATGGTTCATCGCCGCGCCGATAATCACCATCGACTTTCCGTGCGTCTTGTCCGCGTTCTCCGCGAATTCCCGCGCGACGGTGATCACCTGGTCACGCGAAACGCCCGTGATCTTTTCCTGCCATGCAGGGGTGTACGGCACGTCGTCGTGATAGTCCGCGGCGCCGCCGAAACCGCGATCCACGCCATAGTTCGCAGCCAGCAGATCGAATACCGTGGCGACCAGCACCTCGCGCTCTTCACCGGCCTTGCCCAGCGGGATGCGTACCGCGGGCACCTGGCGCGCCAGCACATCGTTCTGCTTGCTGGCCGTGAAATGCGGCGTGTCGATGCCGCCGAAGTAAGGGAAACCGACCGTCACGACCTCATGTTGCTGCGCGCCATCTTCCAGCACCGACAGCTTGAGCTTCACGGCGTCGCCATGGCGTCCTTCTTTCGCTTCGAGGTTCCAGCGGCCGGCATCGGCGCGGCCGTCCGGCCCCCAGCGAAAGCCGATCGAGCCCTGCGGTAGAACAACCTTGCCGTGCTCGTCAAAGGCCACTGTTTTCCAGTCGGGATTGTTGTCCTGCCCGAGTTTGCCGTTGAAGTCGTCGGCACGGACATAGCGGTCCGGCACCAGCACCTCGCGGCCATCCGGCAGCATATGCGGCTTCAATTGCACGAGCAGCGGCAGATCGGTGTAGCGGCGTGCGTAGTCGTCGAAATACGCGCTGCGTTTGTTGAAGTAGAACTCGCGCAGGATCACGTGGCCCATTGCCATTGCCAGTGCCGCGTCGGTGCCCTGGCGCGGGTGCATCCACAGATCGGCGAGCTTGGCGACTTCTGAATAGTCAGGCGTCACCGCAACCGTCTTGGTGCCGCGATAACGCACCTCGGTGAAGAAATGCGCGTCGGGCGTGCGCGTTTGCGGCACATTCGAGCCCCACGCGATGATGTAGCTCGAGTTGTACCAGTCCGCCGATTCCGGCACGTCCGTTTGCTCGCCCCATACCTGCGGGCTCGACGGCGGCAAATCGCAGTACCAGTCGTAAAAACTCATGCAGACGCCGCCGATCAGACTCAGATACCGGCTCCCCGCCGCGTAGCTGACCATGGACATCGCCGGAATCGGCGAGAAGCCGACGACGCGGTCAGGTCCATGCTTCCTGATCGTATAAACGTTGGCCGCGGCGACAATCTCGTTGACCTCGTTCCAGTCGGCCCGCACGAAACCACCCAAACCGCGCTGACTTTGGTAGTCGCGGCGTTGCGTGTCGTTCTCGACGACGCTGGCCCATGCGTCGACGGGGCTCGCGGCCACCGCGCGCGCTGCACGCCAATGCTTGAGCAGGCGTGCGCGCACCAGCGGATACTTGACGCGATTGGCGCTGTACAGATACCAGCTATAGCTCGCACCACGTGCACAGCCACGCGGCTCATGGTTCGGCAGGTCGGCACGCGTACGCGGGTAGTCGGTCTGCTGCGTTTCCCAGGTGACAATGCCCCCCTTCACATGAATCTTCCACGAGCACGAGCCCGTGCAATTCACCCCATGCGTCGAACGTACGATCTTGTCGTGCTGCCAGCGCGCACGGTACGCGTCCTCCCACGTGCGGTCTTCCCCTGTGGTTACGCCGTGACCTTTGGCGAAACGCTCGCGCGGCTGCGCGAAGTATTTCAGTCTGTCCAGAAAGTGACTCATGATTTCAATCCTTGTCTAATGCTTTTCAGCGCCGCGCTCAACACGGCATCCCGGCATTGCGCCGCGCGTAAAACCACCAGGTCAGTCCGACACACAGCACGTAAAAGGCGATGAACCCGTACAACGCCAGTTCGGGGCCGCCGCTGGCGAGAATCGAGCTGCCGTAGCTTTTCGGAATGAAGAAGCCGCCGTATGCGCCAATCGCGCCGGCAAACCCGATCGCGGCCGCGCCCTCTGTATTGCCTTCGCGATTTGCGTGGGCGAGTGCTTCCTGGTCGTTGGGCGGTACGCCGCGCAGCCGCAGGTTCAGGAAAATCACCGGAATCATCCGGAACGTGGAGCCGTTGCCAATGCCGGTAGTCAGGAAAAGCAGCATGAACATCGCGAAGAAGCCGGCGAACGCTCCTGCATGCGGCCCCCACGGGAACGCGGCGCTGCCGGTTTTCGGCAGGAAGTACAAAACCCCCACAACCGCGAGCACCATCACGACGAAATTCCAGAACGTGACACGCGCGCCACCCAGCTTGTCGGCAAGCCAACCGCCTACCGGACGGATCGCCGCGCCGACGAACGGTCCGACCCATGCGTAAGTCAACGGATTGACGTCCGGAAACTGGCTCTTGATGAGCAATGGAAAACCGGCGGAGTAACCGATAAACGAACCGAACGTACCGAGATACAACGTGCACATCAGCCAGTTGTGACGGCTGCGGAAGATGCTTGCTTGCGCGGCGAAAGACGCCTTGGCGTCGGCCAGATCGTTCATGCCGAACCATGCGGCGACTGCGGAGATGGCGATCCATGGCACCCAGATGAACGCGGCGTTCTGCATCCACACCTGAGATACATGACCTGCCTTCGTCATCAGTTGCGGCTCGCCGCCGAAAATGCCGAACACGCCGGCCGTAATGACCAGTGGCGACAGAAACTGCACCGCGGATACACCGAGGTTGCCGAATCCGCCGTTCACGCCCAGCGCAGAACCCTTACGCTCCTTAGGAAAGAAGAAGCTGATGTTGGCCATGCTGGAGCTGAAATTACCGCCGCCAAAACCGCACAAGAGCGCGAGCAGCAACATGGTCGGATAGCTTGTGGTGTTGTCCTGCACCGCGAAGCCGATCCCGACCGCGGGAATCAGCAAGGACGCAGTGGAGAGCGCCGTCCAGCGACGTCCGCCGAAAATCGGCACCATGAACGAGTAGAAAATGCGCAGCGTTGCGCCGGAGAGCGCCGGCGCCGCGGCGAGCCAGAACAACTGATTGGTCGAATAGCGAAAACCGAGTGACGGCAAGGTGACCGCCACGACACTCCACACCTGCCAGATCGCGAATGCCAGAAACAGTGCAGGCACCGAGATCCATAGATTGAGTTTGGCGACGGACTCGCCCTCCTGCTTCCAGAAAGCCTTGTCTTCGGGCTTCCAGAGAGTCAGCGTACGGCCGGCTCTCGCGCGTGCTGTCGAGATATTCATGATGGGGTTCCTGCTTGAGAAGAAACTTGAGTCGAAGCCTGGGTCGAGGCCTGAGTCGAAACCTGATTGCGCGTGACATCGGCGGGGCTTGCGCCTGCGGTCATCACATCGGTGCGGCGGACTTCGGTGAGATACATCCAGATCAGCGACACCCACACGACGCCGTAAAGCAGCATGAAGGCGCTCGAACGGATGCCTGTGAGATCGACCAGTACGCCGAACAGAATCGGCAACGCGAAGCCGCCCAGACCGCCGGCCAAGCCAACGATGCCGGAGATCGCTCCAATGTTGTCCGGAAACTCATCGCCGATATACTTGAAGGTGCTGGCCTTGCCGAACGCGAAAGCAATACCGAGCACGAACATCAGCACCGTGAACCAGACGACGTTGAGACCGAGATGGAAGACCTTGGGACCGTCGACGGTCGCAATCGTGAAAACGGTTTGTGGATAGCTGAGCAGGAACAGGCAAATCCAGCTCACCCACATCACCCACCACGTCACGCGATGCGCGCCATAGCGATCCGAGAGCCAGCCACCCATCGCACGCAGGACACCGCCGGGCAGCGAGAAGCACGCCGCAAGCAAAGCAGCGACACGAATGTCGAGCCCATACTCACCGACGTAGTACTGCACCATCCACAACGAGAGCCCGACGTAGCCGCCAAACACGATGCTGTAGTACTGGCAATACTTGAGAACGCGTGGGTCCTTGAGTGCCCGCAGTTGATCGACGAAACGCTGGTTGTTCGGCACGCGATGCGAAGGATCGCTTGCGGTAAAAAGCCAGAACAGAACCACGGCGGCAAGCATGGCAACCGCGTAGGTTTTCGCGACCATGCCCCAACCGAAGGCAACGAGGATAGCGGGCGCGACGAACTTGTTGACGGCCGCACCTGAATTGCCCGCACCGAAGATGCCCATGGCAAAACCACGGCGCTCCTGCGGAAACCAGCGGGCCACATACGGCGTGCCAACCGAGAACGATCCTCCTGCCAGCCCGACGAACAGACCGATGACGAGAAACTGCCAATAGCTGGTCGCATAGCTCATCAACCAGATTGCCGGCACGGTGGCGAGCATCAGAGCGGCCATGACGACGCGACCGCCATAGCGATCGGTCCAGATGCCGAGCGGCACGCGCACGAGCGAGCCGGTCAGGACCGGTAGCGCGGCCAGCATGCCAAACTCGGTTTCGTTCAGATGAAGGGATTGACGGATCGGGATGCCGATCACGCCGAACATCATCCACACCATAAAACACACGGTGAACGCGAAGGTGCTCGCGATCAGAACCGACCATGCTTTGGGTGGGGTTGCGGCGCTGTTGCCGACAGCGGTCTTTGTCATGGGAATCACTCCTTTTCCATGACTCTGACTTTGCCGTCTTAGATGCGGATTCGGTATCCTTCCGAAGGAAGTTTGATTGGGTGCAGAAGGAGTAGGAAAATTCCTAGGGGTAGTTCTTTCGGAGTATTGCTAATCGGGTGTTAATCGATAACGATCGAATTCACCGTCGCATACACAGCAGCTTGCACCCTCGAGCCCAACTTCAGCTTGCGCAAAATATGCTGTACATGAATCTTGACCGTGGTCTCCGCAATTGCCAGCGCGCGAGCGATCTCCTTGTTGCTCGCGCCCAGAGCAATATGCGCAAGGATTTCCTGCTCCCGGGCCGATAGCACAATACCCGGTGCAAGTTGTGCCTGCGCTGCGTCGACAACGGCCGGTGGCATCGCCATGACCTCAGGCGCGGCTCTCACGCCCGCCGACGTGTCGTTCGCCGCCGCGGCCCGATACGCCGACACCAGCTTGCCCGTCATCTCGGGACTCACTACCGCCTCGTCCCGCATGGTTCGCACGATCGACTCGGCGAGCGTGTTGGCATCGACGGTTTTCAGCAGGTACCCCTGCGCGCCGCAGCGCAGCGCGGCGCCCAGATCGCGTTCGTCTTCGCTTACGGTCAGCATCAACACTCGGGCCTGTGGCGCGGCCTCACGTAGATCCTTGAGTGCGTCGATCCCGCTTACGCCCGGCAGATGGTTATCCAGCAGGATCAGATCGGGCTGTAGTTCACCGGCCCGCCGTTGCGCCTCGCCGGCATCGGCCGCTTCGCCGACTACCTGGAATCGTGCGTCTTCGTGCAGCAGGGAGATCAGCCCGCGCCGGAACAACGTGTGATCGTCGACCACCAGCAAACGAATTGGAATCGTCATCTAAGCTCCCCTTTACGGCCGATGCCTAGGCGGCTTCGACCTGATCTTCATGAAACGCGTCCGAACCACCGCGCTGGGACGGCGCCAACGTCAACGTGACGCACGTTCCGGCGCCAGGCACCGAGTCGACCACCACTGCCGCGCCAATACGAGCCGCGCGTTCGCGCATGATGCGCATTCCCACGTGTGTCTCGCCGGGCGAGTGTTGCTCTGCGTCGAAGCCCTCGCCGTCGTCGCGAACTTCAAAACTCCATACCGGACTCTGCTGCACCTCCAGCCAGACCTCACGCGCCCGCGCATGTTTGCGTACGTTCGACAAGGCCTCCTGCAAGACATGCAACACCTGCACCTGCACGTCCGCGTCGAGCGGCAGGCCATGGCCTTCGATCAGGAGATTCGTGGGCAGCCCCGTCTGGTGTTCGAACTTGCGCAGCGTGGTACGCAACGCAGGTTCGATATCCTCGGTGTTGCCGCGCGTGCGGAAATGCATCAGCAACTCGCGCACGTCACCGGTGCTTTCGCGCACACCCGCGTCCAGTTCGTCGACGATACGCGCGACGGATGAATCGGCAGGGGCCGGCAATGCATCACGCAGCAACTGCACCTGTATTTTCAGAAATGCCAGCGACTGCGCAATCGAATCGTGCAGTTCGCTCGCGAGCAACGCGCGTTCATCGGATACCGCGGTTTCCCGTTCCAGCGCACTCACGCGCAAATTCTCCATCGCGCCTGCCAGATGGCTCGCCAGCGTGTCGAGCAGATCGCGGTCCTGGGCGGACAGGTGAATCGCCTCGCTAAAGAACAGGTCGATCTCGCCAAGCGTGCGCTGATGCAGAATCACAGGCACCGACACGAGCGTGGCATAGCCGGCGCGCGCGCAATGACCGAGTGTCGCCGCGCCGGGTCCTGCGGCCAGCACAGGGATCACTCGCGCGCCAGGCACGCTCTGTGGATGACCACACAGGCAACTGCGCGATGTAAGGCATTGCTCGTCTTCAGCCATGAAACGCGGCAGGCTATCGCCCGCCAGCAGCAGGTAACGTTCGTTGGCCTCGCCCGACCAGCGGATTGCCACCGAATCCGCAGCGGCGATCCGGCGAACGCGTTGCGCGAAGCCCTGCGCAAGGGCATCCAGCGTACTCGCGTTCGCGAGAAACGCGCTCACTTCATAGAGCGCGGCAAGACGCGAGCGCTCCGTCTCGAGGCTGGCGGTTTTCTCGCTGACCTTCTGCTCGAGACCGGCATAAAGCTGTTGCAGGTTCTGCGCCATCCGGTTGAAACCCGTGGACAACTCGCCGAATTCATCTTGCGTCCCAACCTCGACACGCGTACCGAAGTCTCCGCGCTCGACTCGCGCCAGACCACCGGTTAGTCTGAGAACCGGAGCAAGTACGCTCAAATGCCCCACATATAGCAACGCCAGCGCACTGCCGATCGCCAGCACCAGTAGCGCCAGTTGCACGGCATTGAGGATCGAAGTCCAGCGCGCAAGCTGCGCTTCGATCGAACTGTCGAACGAATCGATCAGTAAAACAAATTGCCTGGCTTGCCGTTCCACCTCAGCAGCGGCGGGTGGATTTGGCCCGCTCCAAACTGGGCGCAACACCTGCCATTGCGCTTGCACCTGAGCAAATCGCGCGCGCGCCTCGACGTTCCACGGCACGAACAACGGACGTACTGGATCGCCCTTCTCAAGCAACGTGAGACTTTCATCGAACTGGTGTGCGAGCGCGCTGACCTGGGACGGGGAATCGCGCAGCAGCAGCGCGACGCGATAGGTTTGCATCCGCATGCGCCCGGCCTCGTTGATCGCGGCCGCACCGCCGTCGAGTTGCCAGGTAATCCAGAGCGTCAAACCAATCGATGCGAGCGCCAACGTAAGCAACGTGGCGACAAGAGCAGCGAGTTTGGTAGCGAGGGGCCAGGAGGAGATGGAGCGCATTCAAAGATTCTATGCGCCACAGCAAGATAAGACACGACGCAGGATTGACTCAAATCAACCTGACGTCGTGCTTGATGGGATTGTGCGTCACCAGGACGCACATTTTTGACTTACGGCTGGCGTGCCTGCGGCGCCGCCCCCGGACAGGCGGGATCCTTACCCCAATGCCCATCACAGACGCGCCAGCGGCACAGTTGGTCTTCGAAGAAGCCTCGTTGTCCGCATTCTTTAACGCGTTCTGCCAGCTTGATGTTGCCAGGCGTAGCCGATGCGCTAACCTTGGTGGCCGTTTTATCGTCGGTCGCTTTCGGATCGGCCGGCTTGGTGCGCGCCACGAGCGCGGCCAATAGATCGGCGTCCGAATCATCTTTCGAAGTATTACCAGCCGCACGCGATTTCTTCGTTTGAGCGACTGTGGCAGGCGCGCTCGCGTGACGATTGCTCGCGCTCGTGCTCTCCTTCTTGCCGTGCGCCGTCACCTCGCGTTTCTCATTGCCGGCCACAGCCGTGGCGCTCCTGCCATGCTTTGCAGCCGGCACCGTGACCGCCGACGCAGCCGTTGCGGATGCAACCGGTGCGGATGCGTTACTGGGCTCGGCACCATCGGCGAGCGCGCGCGACAAGCGGCTCCCGTCACCGCTCGCGGACGCACTCGCGGATGCCGCCGGTGTATTGCTGTCGCTATCGTCAGCAACGATCGTGGCCGCCTGCGAGGACGCCGCAGCCGGCGGTTCCGCTTTTGCCGCGACCTGAGGCGCGCCGCTGGCGGCGGACGCCGGCACGGCGGCTTTCTCGGCGTTGGCGGGCGTGGCGGATGCCAAAGACTCCGACTGCACACGTTGCTGCATATGCCACGCGCCCCAACCGCCCGCCGCGATCACGAGCAAGGCAACCAGCACGAGCGGCGTTTTCGACCGGCGTGGTTTTTCGGTAGGCGGCGCGACGCGGCCTTCCAGGTTCGCAAGAATTCGCGAACCATTGCCATCGGCACCCTTAGCCTTATCGGATAAAAGGCTAGGTGGGGCTTTGGAATTCGAACTTTCCGGCGCACTCATTCACTGTCTCATTGAATCCTGGATTATTTCGCCGTGATAATACCGTTCCGGCTCCTCTCCGAGCAGGCCTGATTCTAAGAGCAAGCATTACAAAATACAATTGTTTCCAATTTCCGGGGTCGACTTTGATTGCCGTAGTACTTCTCGCCTATTTCGCCATCGCCGTTGTGATCGCTGCAATGCTGCTATTGCCGGCGGTACGCGCCTCTTTATTAGGCGCCGCGCTCGCCATTCATGGCCGCGTGATGCGTCGGGCATCGCAAGGCGCATCACGTGCTCGAAGCCAATTAGCACGTTCGGCAAAAATTTCGCAATCGACTGCAGTCGATATGCAAAAGTTACTGGCAAAGCGGCGCTTGCTGATTTTTACCACCACAGGTATTCTTGCGACGCCGCCATTGGTGGCATTGGCTTTACGCGGCCGGCAATTATTCCAATTCGATGACACTGCACGAGTACCGGATGAGAAAATTGCCGCGTTATTGAATGGCGAACAGCTTGTGCCCCCGCCGCCGCTGCCGCCAGAAGTATTTGCAACGCAGGAAGTGGAGCAGATTCGGCCTGCGCTGAAAGACGCGAGCCGCGACTGGAATTTGCTCGACGCCGATTTCAGAACGCGTTTATTGCTCGCCTACAAAATCATGCACGAGCAGTACGGGTATGAAATGGCATTGCTGGAAGGTTATCGCAGTCCGGAGCGGCAAAACCGCCTGGCGCAAATGGGGGGTAACGTCACGAATGCCGCAGCATTTCAGAGCTATCACCAATACGGTCTTGCCGCGGACAATGCTTTTTTGCGCGACGGCAAGCTCGTCATTTCAGAAAAAGATCCCTGGGCCATGCGAGGCTATCAGTTATATGGGCAGACGGCCGAACAGGTCGGCCTGACGTGGGGTGGCCGTTGGAAAATGATGGATCTCGGGCACGTTGAATATCACAAACCCGGCTTCGTCCTGGGGCGCGGTCATTAAGGCGGAGCAGGTAATAAAGAGGTTGCAATGGGGCGTTCAATCAATTTTTCCGGCGAGAATCGGCAATGCCGAATGCATAACGGTATTCGTCCAGGCGCCATCGGCGGAACACTCCATGGCGGATTTAACAATCCGGCCATATTCATTTTCGTCTGAATATGCTTTCGTTTTGTTTCAAACGCGGCGCGGGCAGACTTTGCCCGCGCTCGCGTCATGTTGTTTGCCACACCCGCGCCACAACACACATCACCAAGACCTGAACGGCTTATGCGACGCATTCTTAACGTGTTGACCCACACACGCACGCTCTCGATCATCGGCTTGCTAGCGCTCGCTGCTGTTTTATTCATCGGCGCCGACACCTTGCAGATCGACCTGATGTGGCCCGCCATTGTCCTCGGCGCGGTGATCGCGCTGTGGCTGCTGGTCTGGGTGGTGCGGCGCCTGCGCGCGCGGCGCGCGAATGACAAGCTCGGTGAAATGCTCGAGCAGCAGGCCGAGAAGCAGACCGAAACCGGCCCCGCGCCCACGCCCGCGCGCCAGGCCGAACTCGACGTACTGCGCACGCGCCTCGTGGATGCGGTGAAAACGATCAAGACCTCGAAGATCGGTCAGATGTCCGGCGGCTCGGCGCTGTATGAATTGCCCTGGTACATCGTGATCGGCAACCCGGCTGCGGGCAAAAGCAGCGCCGTGCTGAATTCGGGCCTGCAGTTTCCTTTCGCCGACAAGAACAACGCGGTGATTCACGGCATTGGCGGCACACGGAATTGCGACTGGTTCTTCACGACCGAAGGCATTCTGCTCGACACCGCCGGCCGCTATTCCGTACACGAAGAAGACCGCACCGAATGGCTCGGCTTTCTTGGCCTGCTCAAGCGTTTCCGGCCGAAGGCGCCGATCAACGGCATCATCGTCACGGCCAGCATTGCCGAATTGACCAGCAGCAAGCCCGAGTTCGCGATCAATCTCGCGAAGAATCTACGCCAGCGCGTGCAGGAATTGACCGAGAAGCTCGAAGTCTTCGCGCCGGTGTATGTGATGTTCACCAAGGCCGACCTGATCACGGGCTTCACCGAATTTTTCAGCGGCAGCGACCGCCATGAATACGACCGTGTGTGGGGCGCCACCCTGCCCTACGAGCCGGACGAAAAACGCGACGTGGTCGGCCTGTTCGACGAGCATTTTGAAGAGCTCTATGACGGCCTGAAAGAAATCAGCGTCGCGCAGATGTCGATCAACCGCGGCAACAAGCTTTCGCCGGGTCAGTTGAGCTTCCCGCTCGAATTCTCGACGATCAAGCCCGCCTTGCGCGCGTTCCTCGCCACGCTGTTCGAAACCAACCCGTTCCAGCACAAGCCGATTTTCCGCGGCTTCTACTTCACGAGCGCGTTGCAGGAAGGCGAAACCAACAGCGCCGCCGCCACCCGCATCGCCAACCGTTTCGGCCTCTCCGCGGAGAGCCTGCCCAAGCCGCACAGTGCATTCTCGAAGAACGGCTTCTTCCTGCGCGATCTGTTCTCCAAGGTGATTTTCGCCGACCGGCAGACCGTCAAGCAGTTCGCGAGTCCGGCCAAGACACGCATGCGCTATGCCACGTTCTTCGGCTTTGTCGCGGTGCTCGCGCTGGCGCTTGGCGGCTGGACGTGGTCGACGATCGGCAATCAGCAGCTCGCCGACAACGTCAAGGCCGACCTCGACAACGTGGTGCGCCTGCAGCAGAACCGCAACGACCTGCAATCGCGCTTGCAGGCCATGGACATTCTGGAAGACCGCATCGACCAGCTCGAGCAGTTCCGCCGCGACAAGCCGTTGGCGGTGTCGCTCGGGCTGTATCAGGGCGACCGTCTCGAACAGCACTTGCTGACCGAGTACTACAACGGCGTACGCCAGATCCTGCTCGACCCTGTCTCGCAGAATCTCGCGTCGTTCCTGAAAGACGTCAACGCGCATCCCGACCAGCTCGCTCCGCTGAACCGCACGCCGGACGCCGCGGCGATTCCAGTGTCCGCGCATACGGCAATGGCGGCGAACAGCCAGGGCGGCTTGTATAGCGACGCATCGCCGACCAACGTCGAAGACGCGTACAACGCGCTCAAGACCTACCTGATGCTGAGCGACAAGCGTCACGTGGAAACCGCTCACCTGACCGACCAGGTGGCCCGCTTCTGGCGCGGCTGGCTCGAGACGAATCGCGGCAACATGCCTCGCGACGAGATGATCCGCAGCGCCGAGCGCATGATCACCTTCTACCTGTCGCGCGTATCCGACAACGACTGGCCGATGATCGACCAGAACCTCGGCCTCGTCGACCAGACCCGTGAAAATCTGCGCCGCGTGGTGCGCGGCATGCCGGCCCGTCAGCGCGTCTACGAAGAAATCAAGGCGCGTGCGTCGACCCGTTTCGCGCCGATGACGATCGCGCGCATTGTCGGCGACAGCAATACGGCGCTGGTGGCCGGCAGCTACGCGATCCCCGGCACCTTCACGCGTGAAGCGTGGTTCCAGTACGTGCAGCCGGCGATCCGCGATGCCGCCACCAAGGAATTGCAGGCCAAGGACTGGGTGCTCAACACCTCCGCGCACGACGACCTGACGCTGGAAGGCAGCCCCGAGCAGATCCAGAAGGCGCTCGTCGCGATGTACAAGACGGAGTACGCGATGCACTGGCAGAAGTTCATGCAAGGCATTGCCGTGCAGAACTTCGGCAGTTTCAGCCAGGCGGTGGATGCGATGAACCGTCTGGGCGATCCGCAGGATTCGCCGATCCGCAAGATCCTCGAAACCGCGTACGACCAGACTTCGTGGGACAACCCGTCGCTTTTCAACGCAAACCTGAAACGCGCGCAAACCGGCGTGACCAGCTGGTTCAAGAACTGGTTCTCGCGTGCGCCGACCGGCCAGTTGAACGCCAACATCGACATCAACGGCAATCCGGTCGAAGTGCCGATGGGGCCGATCGGCCAGGAGTTCTCGGCGCTGGGCCGCATCGTCGTCTCCGGCGACAACGGCTCGATGCTGAAGGGCTACATGGACACGCTCTCGAAGGTTCGTACACGCTTTAACGTGATCAAGAACCAGGGCGATCCGGGACCGGGCGCGCGTCAGCTGATGCAGCAAACGCTCGACGGCAGCGGCTCCGAGCTGGCCGATTCGCTGAAGTACGTCGACGAGCAGATGCTGACGGGCCTCACCGATTCGCAACGCAAGGCACTGCGTCCGCTGCTGGTGCGTCCGCTGATGGCGGCGTATGCCGTGGTGATCCAGCCGGCCAGCGTCGAAGTCAACAAGGTGTGGAACGCGCAGGTCTATCAGACCTTCCAGAGCTCGCTCGCCAACAAGTATCCGTTTGCCAGCGACGCGAAGGTCGAAGCCGGCGCCGGCGAAATCGCCCAGGTGTTCGGGCCGGATGGCGCGATCGCCAAGTTCGTCGGCACCACGCTCGGGCCGCTCGCGGTGCGCCGCGGCGACACGCTGACCTCGCGCACGTGGGGCGATATGGGTCTCGCGCTGACGCCTGACTTCACCAGCGGTTTCGCGCGCTGGGTGGCGCCGCTTGCCGGCGGCGCGGCAAGCTCGTCGGGTCAAAGCTCGGCCGAACCGCAGACCGTGTTCCAGATCCTGCCGCAGCCTAGCAGCGGCACCACGGAATACACGCTCGCGATCGACGGCCAGCAGATGCGTTACCGCAATACGCCGCCGCAGTGGACCAACTTCGTGTGGCCGAATCCGTCGGGCTCGCCGGGCGCGACGCTCAGTGCCACGACCTTCGATGGCCGCACGCTGCAACTGGTCAACGAACCGGGCCGCTACGGTCTGGAGAAGCTGATCAATTCGGCACAACGCAAGCGCCGTCCGGATGGCACGTTCGATCTGTCGTGGACCCAGGGCAATATCACCGTGGCGGTCAGCATGCGCATCATCAGCACCTCGCAAGCCTCGGGCGGCGGCAGCAGCGACGCGCCGCAACAGCAAAGCCTGCGCGGTTTGCGGCTGCCGTCCTCGGTGGCGGACGTGAGCGCGGCGGCGAATTCGGTCAACGCGATGGCCGCGGGCGGCCCGGCACCAACAGGAACAGCGGGCGCCGCGCCGGCATCACCAGTGGCACGGCCGGCGACGGCCGCCGCCGCGGTTTCGAACACAGGGGGTGCGCAATGACGCAAACCGTGCAGGCGCAAATCGCCTACTTCGGCAAAATCCCGTCGCGTGGCGACTTCGTCAAAAGCGCGCATAACCCGCAGTTGCTGGCCACGCTCGACCGCTGGATCGCCGAGGCCATGGAATTGCTCACCGACGATCCGCGCTGGAAAATCGTCTACGAGAACGCCAAGCCGATGCATTTCGCGTTCCTCGGTTCACGAAGCAAGCTGGCCATTGCCGGGCACATGGTGGCCAGCCAGGATCAATCGTCGCGGCGCTTTCCGTTTCTTGCCGCGACCGCGCTGGAAGTCGAAAAACCGCTGACGTTTCTGGCCCACAGTCCGCTGGCCTTCGCGCGCCTGTGGTCACGCATCGCCTCGCAGATGAAACCGCTGCTCGGCGCGAACGAGCCGGCCGGCGCGCTGCAGGCGCTCGGCGAAACCCAGGTGCCGATCGAAATCGGCGGCGGCCCGGGCAATCCGCACGACGGCACCTTCAACGACTTCGTCGAACACCAGACACTCTCCGGCCTCGAACAGATGCTGCTGGCGAGCGGCCATCCGGTGCGCCTGCGCGGGGCTATGCTGGCGCTCGGTTCGCTGCTGCGTCCGGTGATGCAAAGCGGTTCATCGCATCTCGAACGCGGGCTGACACTGCCGCTGCCGAACGATCCGTTCTATCGCTCGCTCGTCGCGGCATTCTGGCTCGAACTGATCGCGCCATTCGTCTCACAGGCCGATTTCGAGCTGGCGATTTTTATCGGCACGATTGCCGAACGCGAACGACTCATCATCGGCTTTAACGGCGCCTCGGCCAAAACGCTGCATAGCGTGGTCGATCCGCAGGCGTACGCGGCGCATAACATCGATATCGACGATCCCGAGTGGATCGACGAACACGCACAAAACGATCATGGCATCAGCAAGCTCGTCAGCTATCTCGACCAACCGCAACTGTCGTTGCGTGTCAGCATCGACACGTTCCGCGAAGCATTCACGGGAGCGTGACACGATGCTGAGCCAACCTATGCGCATTGCGTCACTTGTGGCGGGCCTTCTGATCAGTGCGTTTGCCCATGCCGACAACGACGGCCCGGCACGCGTCACACCGGTCGACAATAGCGGCATTGCGATTCGCACGACGGTTTTGCCCGCGCCTGCGTCCGCGCAACCGGGCAATGCCGGTCCGGCGGTCAATACAGCCGGACTCGCCAGCGGCACCACGGGCGCCGGTACCGGTGCGATCAGCGCGTCGCCGCCGCCCGCCAATGCAACGCCGGGCCAGGTCGTGGTCGGCGGCAAAGTGCCGGATGAAGCGACCAAGGCCGCGGTGCTCGCACGGCTGCGCGACACCTACGGCGCGGCCAACGTGGTCGATCAGATCGAAGTCGCCGACGTCGCAACGCCGCCGAACTGGTCCGCCAACGTGCAAAAGCTGATCGGCCCGCAGTTGAAGCAGATCAGCAAAGGCCAGTTGAAAATCGACGGCACGCAGATCGACGTAAAAGGCGAAGTCCGCAACGAATCGCAGCGCCAGCAGCTCGCGAGCGATATGGCGAATGCACTGAATCCGACCTACACGATCAAGAACGGCTTGCGGGTGAGCGCGTCGGAACAGGGCCTGCTCGATCAGACCCTGGCGAATCGCACGATCGAGTTCGAGACGGGCAGCGCGACGCTTACGCCGCAAGGCCGCGCGATTCTCGATCAGATGGCCGCGGTCCTCTCGAAGATGCAGACGAAGACGGTGGCGATCATCGGCCATACCGACAACTCGGGCAATCGCACCTCGAATATCGCCCTGAGCCAGGCGCGCGCGGATGCGGTGAAGGGTTATCTGGTCGCCAAGGGCATCCCGCCCGAACAGATGACGACCACAGGGGTCGGTCCGGATCAACCGATTGCGACCAACGATACGAACGACGGACGCGCGCGTAACCGGCGCATCGAGTTCCGCGCGGGATCCTGAGTTGCCGCGCTTGAGTTTGAGCTTGAGCGTGTGATTAAAAAAAGCCTGGCATCGAAAATCGATGCCAGGCTTTTTTACTTGCGCGATAGATGTTCTAGCTGTTTTCCTCGGGCTTCACGCCCAGCAGTTCGCGAATATGCGCGAGCGAACCATCGTCCTTCACGACCGATGAAAGCCACTGATGCAAAGGCATATCCGCGCATTCTGCCGCTTTGTCGGCGAAGTAAGCCGCCGGATTATGCGGCTCGGTGCTGCGAAAAAATCTGGCCACTGCGCGCAACTGCGCGACGGCTTGCGCGCGGCTCTGGATGCCAGCAATCGAACTGGTCTGGACGGTCGGGCTGATCGGGCTGGTCGTCAACACGGGTTCCTCGCGTTGCGGTGAAGTCTTGAAGGTAGGCTCGGCGCGCTCGTGTTCTTCCGGCTTCGGCGCTTTCGCCGCCGGCGCATCAGCGCTGACGCCCAGTTCGCGGGCAAAGCGTTCCGCCAGCCGGTAGACGCTCTCATACGCATCTTTCGCCTGCCGGAAACTCGGTGCCGAATCGGCCGCGCGTTGGTCCAGTGCCTGTTCGAGCGCGAGCATCGCCGCTTCGAATGCTTTCAGGTCGGCCAGCAACGTCGAATAGAACGCGACCGGGGTGGCGCGCTTCGATGCTTCGATCTGCTCAATGGAAGGTTTGCCGCGCGCGATATCGTCGGCGTGATCCGGATCGCGCTTGACCGCTTGCGCGACATGCGTGGCGACGTCCCAGTCGATCGTGCTGTACGACCTGCCTTGCGACGACGTGAGCGGCGTGGCCCGCAGCAGATCGCCGGTGCGTCCGACCAGCCACGCGACGTTGCCGAGCCGGTACTCGGTATCGTCGCCCTCGGGCAGCGGATGAACGTGATCCCAGTACTTTTCGCACAGCCCCGTGAGCAGCGCATAACCTTGCGTGAGACCGCTTACGCCTTCCTCGATGGCAAGCGCCTCGGTGAGCCAGACCGCGAGACGCAAATCCTTCGTCTGCGTCTGCAGCAGGCTGCTCGAGCGTTCGACCACGAACGGCCAGTCGGCTTCCTTGATATCCGTGACCCATTCGCCCTGATCCAGCGACGGGTCTTCAAAACGGCGCGCGTGCTGGATCGCGTCGAAATCCGCTGAAAACAGCAGGTCTTCGCCGCACGGCGAGGTTTCGCTGATCGGCGCCAGCAGCGTGTTCAGATTAGTCGGCATGACAGAAAGCAATAAGGTTCCGGTACGGCATTAAAACAGATCGTGAAGCAACTGGGGCATGCCTCTTCACACAACGTTGTATTCGAACTCGCCCGCTTCGCTCGCGCGCACCGTGATGCGTTCGATCTCGGTACCATTGGCAATGCGCTCGAGCACCTGCTGCGCAACTTCGGGCAAGAGCGTGCCGTTCAGAATGTGGTCGACATTGCGCGCACCGGAATCCACTTCGGTGCAACGCGCCAGCACAGCGTCGACGAGCGATTCGTCCCACTCGAACACCGCCTTGTGATTCGATTCGATGCGGCGGCGAATTCGCTCCAGCTTCAAGTCGATGATTTCGGCGAGCACGTCGTCGGTGATCGGGTAGTACGGCACTACTTTCATGCGCCCGAGGAACGCTGGTTTGAACGCCTTGTACAACTGTGGCCGCAGCGTCTCCGCGAGTTCATCCGCATCCGGCAGCTCTTCCGCGCTCTTGTTCACGCATGCCTGCATCACCGCCTGCGAGCCGACGTTCGAGGTCAGAATGATCAGCGTGTTGCGGAAATCGATCTCGCGCCCTTCCGCGTCGTCCATCGTGCCCTTGTCGAACACCTGGAAGAACATTTCCAGCACGTCGGGGTGTGCCTTTTCCACCTCGTCGAGCAGCACCACCGAATACGGATTGCGACGCACGGCTTCGGTCAGCACCCCGCCTTCGCCGTAACCGACGTAGCCCGGCGGCGAGCCCTTCAGGCCCGACACGCTGTGCGCTTCCTGGTACTCGCTCATGTTGATCGTGACCATCTTGCGTTCGCCGCCGTACAGCACGTCGGCGAGCGCCAGCGCGGTTTCGGTCTTGCCGACGCCCGACGGCCCGACGAACATGAACACGCCGCGCGGCTTGTTCGGGTCCTCGAGATTCGCGCTGGCGGTACGCACGCGTTGCGCGATCGCATCGAGTGCGTGGTCCTGTCCGATCACGCGGGCGGCCAGTAACGGCTGCAGATTCAGCACGGTCTGGATTTCGTCCTTGATCATGCGGCCGAGCGGAATGCCGGTCCATGAAGCGACGATTTCGGCAACCACGTGGCCGTCGACCTGCAACGGGACCATCGGCTGGCCGCCCTGCAAGGCGTGCAACTCCGCCACACGCGTGGCCAGCGTGTCGCGTGCCTGCTGCGCCTTGTCGGCTTGCGCGGCATCCGCGCTGCCCACGCGCGCGGCGTCGATTTCAGCGCGCAGGCCGACGATCTCCGTGACAAGCGCGCGCTCCTTGTCGTAGCGCGCTTCATCTTCCGCGAGGTCTTTCACATCTTCTTCACGCAAGTCGCGCAGAGCCGCGAGCCGTTCGTCGTGCAGCGCACCGCTCGCCACTTCGCGCTCCAATGCGGCAATTTCGGCGTCGATGCGCTCCAGTCGCTTCCTGGTGTCGTCGATCGCGGCGGGGGTCGAGCTATGCGCGAGCGCGACTTTCGCGCAAGCGGTGTCGAGCACGCTGATCGCCTTGTCCGGCAGTTGACGGCCGCTGATATAACGATGCGACAGACGGACCGCCTCAGTGATCGCGTCGTCCAGCACCCGGACGTTGAAATGCTTTTCCATCAACGCTGCCATGCCGCGCAACATTGCCGCGGCGAGCGTCTCGCTCGGCTCTTCGATCTTCACGACCTGGAAACGCCGTGCCAGCGCCGCATCTTTCTCGAAGTACTTTTTGTATTCGCTCCACGTGGTCGCCGCGATGGTGCGCAATTCGCCGCGCGCCAACGCCGGCTTCAGCAGATTCGCCGCGTCGTTCTGGCCGGCCTGGCCACCGGCGCCGATGATCGTATGCGCCTCGTCGATAAACAGAATGATCGGATGCGGGCTCTTCTTCACCTCGTCGATCACGTTTTTCAGGCGATTCTCGAACTCGCCCTTGACGCTCGCGCCGGCTTGCAGCAGCCCCATGTCGAGTACATGCAGTGCGACACCCTTCAGCGGCGCGGGCACGTCGTCGGCCGCAATGCGCAACGCGAGGCCTTCGACCACCGCCGTTTTACCGACCCCCGCCTCGCCCGTCATGATCGGATTGTTCTGCCGGCGGCGCATCAGAATGTCGATCGTCTGGCGGATCTCGCCTTCGCGGCCTATCACCGGATCGATCTTGCCTTCACGCGCACGCTGCGTGAGATTGCTGGTGTAGGTATCGAGCGCGGGCGTTTTCGAGGGCGCGCCGGGTGCCGAGTCGGCAGCGGCTGCATCGCTCGCGCCTTCAGCTTCGTTCTCCGCGTCGTTACTCCGCTCGACTTCTCGCGACCCTGCGGTCAATTCGTCGAACTTATGCTTCAGATCCGTCACCCGCACGTCGCGCAGCAGCGGCGACATACGCTCGGCAAATTGGGCAAGATCCGGCGCCGTCAACAAGGCGAGCAGCAGATGCCCGGAGCGAATCCGGCCAATCCGCGAATCGAGCGACGCGATCAGCCATGCCTGCTCGAGCAAATCGATCAGGTGCTTCGAGAACACCGGCGTACGCGTATTGCCGGTCTTCAGGCGCTGCAATTCGCGCTCGACATCCGCGCGCAACGCATGCGCATCGACCCTGCTTGCGCGCAGCACCAGCGTGACGTCGCTCGCCGGTTCTTCCAGCAGCGCGAGCAACAGATGCTCGAGGTCGACCTCATAGTGACCGCGCGCGAGACAGTTGTTGGCCGCTAGCAAAGCCGCCTGACGGCAGGTCGGATTCAGTTTGGCGATCAGGGTATTGAGGGACGTGCTCATGTCGTGCGATCCGGGTCCTGGTTCTATCGTTATGGTCAGTGAATCACGTGCAATTCGTAGCGGGCATCAGCGCGATCATGGTCGGCTTCTCTCGTGCACAGAAATGCGTCCCAGCCGAGGCGTGCGCCGCCGCTCAGCGTGCTTGGCCCCACTTCCTTGCGGCGCAGCACCAGCGAGACCTCATATTCGAGTGTCACGCCGGCAAGCAGCGTCAGCATGCGTTCGAGCGCCACAGCACGGTCGGCGCCCGGTAAAAACGCTTCATAGTCAGCCTTGTCGAGCGGTCCGATCACGAGCCGCGCACGCATGTCGCGCTGCCAGACCCGCTCGCCCGCCAGCGCCGTGGCGCCGAGCGTGGCATTGACGCCGCCGAGCACGGTCAGTTGATCGCGCGGCACGTCGTACCATTTGCCGACGAACTGTTCGACGCGCACCCGCACCTTGAAGTATTCGGAGAGCGTGCGTTGCAGATAGGCCGCGGAAACCGGCCGGTGCCGCGCGGCCAATGCGTAGCCGGCAATCGCTTCGTCGAACAGCGCGCCGTCGCCGCTTTGCAGACTGTTGCGCGTGTCGTCGTCGGCAACGCCTGCCAGCGCGAGCAACAGTGGCAGATAGCGTTCGTCGCGATCCAGTTCGTAATGGAACGGCAGCCGGTACTTCTTCCACGCTGCGTAGAAAAGCGCTGTCGCGCGATTCGAAAACACGTCGAAGAATTCGCGTGCCGCGCGGTCGCGCTTGATCTGCTCACGCGCAATGATCTGCTCGGTGTAATGCAACGGCAAAGCGCCCTGCCCGCCGAGCAAACCGAAAAACGCTGGCGTGATATCGACCTTGTGTAGCGAACCGGCTGCGAGCGCGGCGGTGCGTTGCGGCTTCTCTTTCAGCGCCGCGCCCTCGTCGTCGTAGGACTGCGCGCTATGAATTTCGCTGGGCGGAAACGACATCGACAGCGAATTGCGAAAAGCAAGCCGCTGCGCGACGATTTCGCCGGGACGCCCGTTACTCGAGGGTGCCTGCTGCGCGAACCACTTCTCGAGAATCCGCACCGCCTGAAAAAATTCGAAGCGATGCGGTTCGTCGAGAAGTTGCTCGACTACGCCAGGATCGATTCGCCGCTGCGCGGTTTGCATCGCAAAATCTCCTCGCCAGTGCGCTTCGACACGACGACCAGTTGCACAAAGCTGTTCAGATGCACGTACAGCCCGAAAAACGTATCGATCACACGCACGAACGACGCGAGACTCGTGCCGACGAAATGCTCCTCGTCGATCGTCAAACGAATCTCGATACCGCGCACGAAAGTCGCGAACGGCTTGCCCGGCAGCCATTGCACCGCGGCGCGCTGCTCGATGCCCACGAGGCCGTCGATATGCCGTGCCGACACTGCCGTGCGCCGCAAGTCGTAAAGCACCAGCATTTCCTTGAGTGCCGACAGGCCGCTGCTGGCGAGCGACACATGATTCAACGCCAGATGCGAAATCAGCCGCCAGTGTGAAGCGCGCCCACGCTCGAAACGCACGCTGGGCGTCGGCCGTCGCAGCATGGTGATGCTGCCGGTCAGCGAGCCGCCCTCCAGAAACAGATCGCCGCCTTCGAGGCCTACCGCGAGGCCGGCGGGCAGGTCCCGATTGGTACACGTCAGATCGAGACTCAGCGTATCGGTTTGCGGCGCGGCCGGCTCGAAGTCGATATCGACAATCGATATCTCGGTCTCGTAACCGGGGCTTTTCTGCGCAACCCAATCGTTGCGCCGCGCGAACCAGTAGTGCCCCGCACGTGACGCTTCGCCGTGATGCAGCGAATAAAACGGGCGGAACTCGATCACCGATTCTTCGTGCGCCTGCTGCCGGACGAGTTTCACCGAGTCGATCGAGTAAACCTCGTACGCGAATGCGCGGCGCGCTTCGGCGATCACCGGATACGAAACCGCCTGATGGCTGATCCGGATCGGCTCGCCGTGCTGCTCGAACAGATTCACGACCGGCGTGCAGAACAGACGGAAATGATGCGCGGACAACGAATCCAGCAGGCGCGCGATGTGCGAATCGCTACGCACTTCCTTGAGCACGACGTGCAAGGTCAGACGCTGGCAGCGTCCGCTCGCGCGCGTCATTGCCGTTAGATCGAAATCCGCGAAATTGAATTTTTCCGGGAACGCGAAGTATTCGGTCAGCAAGCGGTACGCCGGATGCGATTTGGCCGGATAGTCGATCAGCGCATCGTCTTCGTCGAACCCGGCTTGTACGGCCGCGGGCTCACGCAGTTGCTTCCACACGCCGCGGCGGTCGGCTTCGACATAAGTCGCCATCGCGTTGACGAACAGGCAGTCCGCCAGCGCCGCGATAAACGATTGCTCGCCGTGCAGGTGCGCGCGCAACGTACCGACCTTCAGTGCGGAAAGATCGAGTTGCGCGGCGGTCGATTCGAACGTGATCGACACGATCGCCGTGGCGTTGCCGGGCAGAACGGTTGCGCTCGGCGCCATCGCGACCGACGTGTACTTCGCCTCCGAAATACGGATCGGCGCCAGCGTCACATCGTAAGCGGTTCGGAAACGGCATTGCACGCCCCGAATCGGGCGCGACTTGAGTTCGGTGCCGCGCTCGACCAGAACCGGCTCGGTCAGATGACTGAGCGCGGCCGACGTGCCCAGTTGGGCGATGGAGCACGACGGGAATGGCCGCAAGTAGTGCGGATACAGCACTTCCAGCAGCGCTTCGGTGAATTCGGGGTAATCGTCGTCGAGCTTTTTGTTGATGCGCGCGCCCAATAGCGCGAACGATTCGATCATCCGCTCGACGTGCGGATCTTCGCAGTGCTCGCCGGACATCGCCAGGCGCGCCGCGATTTTCGGGTAGCGTTCAGCGAAATCGCGTGAATAGCGCCGCAGAAATGATAATTCGCGCTCGTAATACGGCAGCAATTCTTCCATCGATCTATCCCCGGACCTGAACCCTCTCCGCTTGATTCATCGCCACCGTTGCGCGTAAGCGGTGGCAAAAGCGGTACTCAAGATACTAAAACACAGGTACTGCAACCCAGCCACCAGAATCGGGGACTAAAGCTTCGCGCGTGCGCGCGTCACCGAGTATTGCAGCGTGGATGGCTGCAGCATTGCATCGAAACTCACCGGTTCTTCCGCCGGATGCACGACCAGCAACGCCTGAATCGCAAAGTTCAGCGCGTTGGTGGACTGTTCGTTCAATTCGAGCGTAACCGCTACTTGCTGCAAGCGTGGCTCATGCCGTGCGATTGCCTGTTGAATCGACTTGCAGATAAACGTACGGTCGTAGTGACTCGCGAGGCTTAAGCCCGCGAAATCGTTCAGGCCGTACGTCAACAGCGAGCGCTGACACTCCGGCAGCGTCGCCAGCTCGTGTTCGGTCAGGGCTATCCGGGTGTTCAGGATCGCCTCGACGTCGCGCGCGACGGTGGCCTTCAGTTCGTCCAACGACAATTGCCGCATTGCCGGGGAAGCCGGCAGATGCGGTTCGTCGTCGAACAGCTTGTCGAGAAAGCTGGGTTCGAAGCGTTTCATCAGCGTCCGGAAAACCGGTTAGACGCGAAGTGCACACGGCGTGCGCCAGCCTTTGCAAGCCGCACGCCGCGTGCACCCCGGCATTAAACCGCGTACGTCTTGTCGTTCTTCGTCAGGCTCCACGCGCCTTGCGCGTTGCCGCCCTGGTTGCCGCCGATCTTCTGCTGCGTGTACTTCCACTGCACAGCAGCGTACTTCAGCGAGAACTGTTCGGTCGGCAGGCCTTCGCCCACCACGCTCGGCGTAACGCTCGAGATGATCACGTACTTGAGCTTTACTTCCAGGTACTTGATGCGGTTGCCTTCGCCGTCCGAACGCATGAAGTCGATCGTCACCTCGTCGAACGTCGTGCCGCCCGATGCGTGTTGATAGATCAGCGGGCTGACCACGTCGATATCTTTCGTGAACTGCATGTCGGCGTGCTCGCAACGCTCGGACGTGTGACCGCCCGCCGTCGAAGCCGTTGCCGAACGCGGTTGCGTAATCGAGTGGCTCCATGAATCGATTTCGATCCAGCCAGCATGATCCTTATCGGCAGACTCGCCTTTGATCGCCGGATTGCCGAATTTTAAATAGATGTCCTTCATAACTCATCGACTCCCCAAAGAGGTGGTTTTAACAGCTAACCCGTGCGGCCCGCACGGGTTCTCTGACTTCGTTTATGAATTTGCCGGTTTCGGCAGGTCAGCAACAAGCCGCAACGAGATCGACAACTCGTCTAGCTGGAAGTGCGGCCGCAGGAAAGCGACCGAACGATACGAGCCAGGCTTGCCCGGAATTTCCGAGACCTGGATCGATGCCTCGCGCAGCGGGAACTGCGCTTTCTGCTCCTGGGTCGCGTTGTCGTCCAGCAGCACGTACTGCGAGATCCAACGATTCAGGAAAACTTCGACGTTCTGTGCCGATGCGAAGCTGCCGATCTTGTCGCGCATCATCGCCTTCAGGTAGTGCGCCACGCGCGATACCGAGAAGATGTACTGCAACTGCGCGGACAGCACGGCGTTCGCATTCGCGCTATCGGTACTGTATTTCTTGGGTTTTTGCACCGATTGCGCAGCGAAAAACGCGGCGTAATCCGAATTCTTGCAGTGCACGAGCGGAATGAAACCGAGGTCGCTCAGTTCCTTTTCACGGCGATCGGTAATCGCGATTTCCGTCGGGCATTTCAGCGCGACCTCGCCGTCGTCGGTCTTGAACGTGTGGGTGGGCAGGTCTTCTACCAGACCGCCGCCTTCCACGCCGCGAATCGCCGCGCACCAGCCAAAGTCGTCGAAGGCGGCAGTCAGGCGGGCGGCAAATGCCCACGCTGCGTTACACCACAGGTATTTGCTGTGATCCGTGCCGTCCACGTCTTCAACGAAGTTGAAACCTTCCGCGGTGGCGCCGTCTTTCGGATTGAAAGGCAGGCGACCGAGAAAACGCGGCAAGGTCAAACCGACATAACGCGAGTCTTCGGAATCGCGGAACGACTTCCACTTCGCGTATTCGACGGTGTCGAACACCTTGCCGAGATCGCGCGGCTTGCCGAGGTCGGCGAACGTTTCGAGTCCCATCAGTTCAGGCGACGCGGAAGCGATGAAAGGGGCATGCGCCGCAGCCGCGACATGCGCCATCTGTTCGATGAAATACACGTCTTCAGGCTGACGCGTCACCTCGAAGTCGCCGATGATCGTGCCGAACGGCGCACCACCGAACGTACCGAACTCTTCCTCATAAACCTTCTTGAAGAGCGCGCTCTGATCGAATTCAATCGCGTTCTTGAAGTCGCGCACGAGATCGCGCTTCGGCGCGTGCAGCGCCTTGATCTTGACCGTCGAGCCGGTATTGCTTTCCTTGCACAGATAGTCCAGACCGCGCCACGTGCTTTCCATGCGCTGAAATTCCGGCGCATGCATCACCGCGCTCAATTGCGCGGAAATCAGGCGGTCGAGTTCCGCGACGCGCGCGTCGATCGTGGCCGACAGGTTGTCGGACACCACCACCGTGCCGTCGAGCACCTGGTGCACGAGTTCGCCGATCAGGTCTTTTGCGCGCGCGTGTTCGGACTCGGACTTGGCCACGCGGCTTTTCTCGACGATCTCGTCGAGCAGCGTGGATTCCGTGCCGCTCTGCGCGGCGGCGAGTTGGGCTGCTGCCGTTTGCTGATTCATCTCACACCCCGTGCGTACTTATTCGCCCTGCTTGTCGTGGTCCGGCGCGCCGGCGTGCTGGTCCGCTGCGTTGTCCTGGTCTTTCGCCAGCGTTTGCAACTGCTGCGTGTTGTTGAGCACTTCGCTCAGCAGGTCTTCGAGTTTGTCGTTGCCGGCCAGCTTGTTGCGCAGATCGGCCAGCTTCGAACGCGCTTCGAGCAGACGGCGCAACGGCTCGATCTGCGCGACCACCTCATCCGGGTTGAAATCGGCCATCGACTTGAACCGCAGGTCGACAGCAAATTTGCCACCCGCTTCGCTCAGGCGGTTTTCCACCTGAAATGCGGCACGCGGCTCGATCGCCTTCATCACGTCGTCAAAATTGTCGCGGTCGATGTTGACGAACTTGCGATCGCGCAGCTTCGGCTGCTCGACTTCGGACTGTCCGGCCAGATCGGCAACCACGCCGACGACGAACGGCAGTTCTTTCACCTCGATCGCATCACCACGCTCAACTTCATACGTGAGTTGAACGCGCGGCGGCCGCACTTTTTGCAAACGTTTTTGAATACTTTCTTTCTTCGCCATCGTCGGCTCCCGGATGCAGATAGATCAGGCGTGTGGATCAGCGCAGCGCGCTGAACGGATCGGACGCGCCGCCGCTTTGCGCTGCTTTCGCAGGCGCGGCGGGCGCGGCCGGTGCCGGCGCGGCGGGAGCTGCCGCCGTGGCGGCCGGAGCCGCGGCGCCGGGGGTTGCTTCCGGCGTCTCCGTGGTCTTGCCCTTGGCGACGTGGCGAATAATGCGCTTCTTCTTGACGACAGGCTTGTCGTTCGGGTCAGGCGGGAACAACGTGGCTTCGCCGAGCGTGTCGCGCAACTGCTTGGCGAGCGCTTGCGCGTCCGACTTCGCATCACCCGCGAGCGACGCATCCTGACGCAGTTCGCCAAGCGACTGCGTAGCCACGCGCAGGCCGGCGACAGCCAGCACGCTCTTGGCCTGACGATCGGTCTGGTCGCGCTGCAGCGCTTCTTGTGCGGCGACAATCGCCTGGCCGTAATGACCCTGCGTGAACTGGATCTGCGCAATGCGCGACCACGGTTCCTCACGCGTTGGATCGGATTTGGCTAATTGCTGATAAAGCGAGATGGCGCGGTCCTGGTCGCCACCCTTCGCGACGGTGTCCGCGTCCGCGAGTTGCTTATTAAAAGCCTCCGGTGTGGTCGCCACGTTGTTGCCCTGTGTTGCACAACCGGCAATCACGCCGCATGCCAACACTACCCCAGATAGTTTTACTAACAGACGCTGATTCATCGTTTTTCACCGACGTGCGATTTTTTTAATTCAAGGAGAAACCGGGTTTTGCTTTGCTTCAACTGCGCGGGTATAGTACAGGCCAATTTTCGATAATTCAACTTTCGTGTGAAGAAGCATTGCACAAAAAAAATGCATGTGGATGATTTAAACGAAACATGCAGAAATTGTTTCCTGGTGCAATAGTGGACATGAGAGAAGCGGAAAAAATTTCCGTGCGCAACGCATGCGAACGCGTAACTGCCGGGGTGCAATGCGCTTTGCATAAACCGGCTTTAGCGCAATAGCGTGACTGCAAAATTACCGGATTGATTTCGTTATTGATGTTCTGACGGGGGACGGCGTCGAGCCGGTCGATGTATATGAATTCGCGTCTTGTTCGCCATGCATCGCTATTGATTGCCAGCCTCGCGGCGTGCGCGCTGCTGGGCGGCTGCGCGGCCGCCGTGCCGGCGCTGGGAGCCGCGGCCAACGCGGTTTTGCAGGCGAGCGGCCTCGGCAAACCCGATCTGCCGGACGCCCAGAAACCGCCCCGCAATGTCGGCCTGACCTTATACGCGGCGCAGAATCTGAATGCCGCCAATGACAACCGCCCATTGGCGCTGATCGTGCGGCTTTATGTGTTGAAAGACCCCACCTCATTCCAGCAGGCGCCATTCGACACCTTTACCGATCCGGCCAAGGAAAAGACAACGCTTGGCGGCGATCTGCTGGGCGTGCGAGAAGTAACGTTGATCCCCGGTCAACGTTACACCGTCACCGAAAAAGTCTCGCGCGAAGCTCAGGCATTCGGTATCGTCGCGCTATTCCGCGACCCGGCCATGCAGCGTTGGAAATTCGCCTTCGACCCGGCGAAGTCGGAGAAATCCGGCATAATGATTGGCCTGCATAACTGTGCAATGACGGTGACTAACGGCACTGTGATCCCGCCTGAACAGGGATTGCCCGCCCAGCCGCTGAATATGCTTTCTTCGGTAAGTTGCGGTTAAAGATGCCGCGCATATACGATTTAACAGTTTTTAGAGAATTAACAATGCGGCGCTCGAATCGGTTATCTCCGGGCGCGCCGCACGCTGAACGCATATAACAGGTTTGACATGAGTTATTCCGCAAAAGTGCTTTGGGGGGAAGGCCTGTTTCTAAGGCCGCAGCATTTTCAGCGTCAGGACGCCTATCACGAGGCGCGCCTGTTCGAGTCGATCCAGGCGATCCAGCCGTACAACTGGGGCGTGCGTTCGGCGCGTTTCGACCGCGACGCGCTCGGCAGCAACGTGCTGCGCGTGAGCGAACTCTCGCTGGTGTTTCCCGACGGGGCGCTCTACTCCGCGCCGCAAGCCGACGACCTGCCGCCGCCAATCGCGCTCGACACGTTGCCCGACGGCATCAATGAGTTCACGTTTTATCTGGCGCTGCATCCGTTGCGAGAAACCGGCGCGAACTATTCGCAAGACAGCAACGCGGGCTTCGTGTCGCGCTACGTTAGCGAGCAGACGCCGGTGGCCGATCATTTCACTGACGCCGCCGAAGCCGACATCACCTTCCTGAAGACCAGCGTCAAACTCATTGCGCATAGCGAGCCGCGCGACCAGTTGCTGTCGGTGCCGCTCGTGCGCGTGCGCCGCACCGCCACGTCCGGTTTTGAAATCGACGATACGTTCGTGCCGCCCTGCCTCGCAATCGACGCGTCGCCGATCCTGCATCAACGGCTGCGTCAACTGATCGACGCGCTGCAAGCCAAGGTCAACGCGCTGTACGGTTTTCACCGCGAGCCGACCAAGAACATCATCGAGTTCCGTTCGGGCGACATCGCTTCGTTCTGGCTGCTGCACACCGCGAGCGCCGCGTTTGCTTCGCTTGCGCATCTGTACCAGCATTCGGCGCTGCATCCGGAACGCCTGTTTCAGGAATTGCTGCGTCTGGCCGGCCAGCTCATGACGTTTTCAAAGGGCTACGCCTTGTCCGACCTGCCGGCTTACCGGCATGACGACCCGGGTCCCGGTTTTGCGCGCCTCGACACGATCCTGCGCGATCTGCTCGAAACCGTGATCTCCACGCGCTACTTCGCGATCGCGCTCGAAGAGGTGCGTCCGTCGTTCCATGCGGGCCGCCTCGACTCGGGCAAGATCGACGACAAGACCCAGTTCTACATCGCGGTCTCCGCGGACATGCCGACCGCGGAGCTCGTCGAAGCCGTACCGGCCCGCTTCAAGGTCGGCGCGCCGGACGACGTCGACAAGCTGGTGCTCTCGGCCATGCCCGGCGTGCGTCTCGTCTACACCCCGCAAGTACCGCCCGCCATTCCGGTGCGCCCGGGTGCGTGCTACTTCTCGTGCGAATCGCGCGGCGCATTGTATGACCGCATGTTGCAGGCCCAATCGGCAATGATCTACGCGCCGTCGGGCATCAACGATCTTCAACTCGAACTGATCGCCGTCACATCATGAGCTACGCGCCTTCCCTGTTTGGCGGCAGCACGCCTGCCGCGACGCCCGCCCCCATGACCGAGCCGAGCTATCAGGTCCGCTCGCTGCTCGATCTGCTGTACGACGGCTTCTTCATGCTGTTTCTGTTGAAGAACGGCCGCGAGCCCGGTGACGCGCACGAGTTCAGCCAGCGTATCCAGCAGTTTCTCGGCGACTTCGAGCGCGGCGCGAAAAAGCTCAATGCGTCGGCGGAAGACGTCTACGCATCCAAGTTTGCGTTCTGCGCGGCCATCGACGAATCAGTGTTGTCGTCGACCTTCAAGATCCGCACTGAATGGGAACGCCGGCCGTTGCAACTGGTGCTGTTCGGCGAGCAACTGGCGGGCGAAAAATTCTTCCAGTATCTGGAGGAATGCCGCGCACAGGGCGCCGCGCGTTTGCAGTCGCTCGAAGTGTTCCACATGTGCCTGCTGCTCGGCTTCCAGGGCAAGTATCTGCTCGAAGGACCGGAGAAGCTCGCCTATCTGACCGCGCGCATCGGCGATGAAATCGCGCATATGAAGGGCAAGCGCGCGCCGTTCGCGCCGCACTGGCCACTGCCGGATCAGGTCGCTCACCGCCTCAAGCGCGAGGTGCCGTTGTGGTCGATCGGCGCGGTGTTCGCACTGGTCGGCCTGCTCGCTTATCTCGGGCTGAACACCTATCTGCGCGACCAGACGTTGCGTACGCTCGCGCCGTATTCGCAGGTGGTCAAGCTCGGACCGCAATCGGCCACGTTGACGATCTCGTTGCCGTAACAAACATCAACGGATCTTGTGTCCGGGCGCGGCGGCACGTTGTCGTCAACACAGCGCCGCACGGCTCACGGCCCCGCGCAGCGAGTCAGTGGCTAATCATCCACGGTCGGCCGCCAGCGTTGGTCTTGAGGCCGCCTGGCGTCGTCGCGACCGCGGACGCCTTCGACCCGCACCCACATCCCGGCCCATGACGGTGCGTGTATTCTCCCGAACGCTGCGGCGCATGCGCCGCGCGCTCGTTAATCTGGTGCCCGGCACGGGCGGCCGTTGGCATCAATGACAACGCCGGCAGGCTAAGAATGCGTTGCGCCGGCGCGGTGCAAGCGGGACACGCACAGACCGTATCGCGCTCGGCAACACGGCGTATCGCGGCGAAGGGGCCGCAGCTATCGCAGCGGTACTCGTAAGTCGGCATGGTGCTGCCCTCTGAAGATCGGTGGATCGGTATGGGTATTGCCCGGCTGTCAGTCGGCCGCCGCACTCGACGCACTTCACACACTCCACGCATCGATTGAACGGCGGCCCTCGGCAAACGCTCTCGCGTCTGCTCGACAAGAAACGCGTCAGACCAGATCCGGCGACAGCGGCAAATCCACCCCGGACGTGACATGCCTGACCGGTCCGGCCGAATTCGGCCGGATATCGAAGTCGAAGATCTGCGTGGGCAGCCACAGCGTGGCGCAAGCGTTCGGCACATCGACCACGCCGCTGATATGCCCCTGCACAGGCGCCGTGCCAAGAATCGAATAGGCCTGGGCGCGCGAGTAGCCGAACTTCGTCAGATACTCGATCGCGTTCAGGCAAGCCTGCCGGTATGCGATATGCACATCCAGATAGTGCTGCTTGCCCTGTTCATCGACTGAAATGCCCTCGAAAATCAGGTAGTCGTTGTAGTTCGGCGTGATCGGACTCGGCTTGAAGATCGGATTTTTGATGCCGTACTTCGCCATCCCGCCCTTGATCAGCTCGACCCTCATATGCACCCAGCCGGCCATTTCGATCGCGCCGCAGAAGGTGATTTCGCCATCGCCCTGGCTGAAGTGCAGGTCGCCAACCGATAGCCCTGCACCGTCGACATACACCGGGAAGTAAACCTTCGAGCCCCGCGACAGATCCTTGATGTCGCAATTGCCGCCATGCTCGCGCGGCGGCACGGTGCGCGCCCCCTCGGCGGCGGCTTTGGCGTGATCGTCGCCGGCGAGCCGTCCCATGTGCGCCGTTGCCGCGAACGGCGGATTGGCAAGGCCGGGCACGCGTTGCGGGTCCGTAGCGATCAACGCCGCCTCGCGCTCATTC
The DNA here is from genome assembly GCF_902833645.1 of Paraburkholderia fungorum. Lineage (GTDB taxonomy): Bacteria > Pseudomonadota > Gammaproteobacteria > Burkholderiales > Burkholderiaceae > Paraburkholderia > Paraburkholderia fungorum. The sequence goes on along the minus strand of NZ_CADFGE010000015.1, from coordinate 149,992 downwards.
CATGTCGCCAGCATCTTCGGGTCGGGCAGGCACCCAATCAGCCCCGGGTGAATCAGCCCCGCGAAGTTCACGCCGGGAATATGCCGCGAACTGGTGTAGAGACCATGAAAATCCCAGATCGACTTTTGCGCCTGCGGAAAATGATCGGTCAGGAAGCCACCGCCGTTCTTCTTCGAGAAAAAACCGTTGAAGCCCCACTGGCTTTCCTGTTTTGCGCCGATATCGAGCAGATCCACCACCAGCAGGTCGCCCGGCTCCGCGCCTTTCACGCCGACCGGTCCCGACAGAAAGTGCACGATCGACAGATCGATATCGCGCACGTCGTCCGCGCTGTCGTTGTTCTTGATGAACCCGCCGGTCCAATCGTAGGTTTCAAGAATGAAATCGTCGCCGGGATTGACCCAGCAGGCCATCGGGATGTCCGGATGCCAGCGATTGTGGACGTTCTCGTTGTCGTAGGCCGATTGTTTCAGGTCGACCTTGATTAGCGTTTCAGCCATTGCAAACCCTCCTCCAGAAAATGATGGACAGTCGGCTCACACCGACAGGTATTCACGAATCTTCGCGGTGTCGACGGCGCTGCGCGGACTCTCGTGCACGAGCCGGCCGCCTTCGATGACGAACAGGCGATCCGCGACGTCAAGTGCAAAGCTCAGCACCTGCTCCGACACGACGATCGTGATATCGCGCAGCTTGCGGATCTCGTTCAATGCCCGGGCAATGTCCTTGATGATCGACGGCTGAATGCCCTCGGTCGGCTCGTCGAGCAACAGCACCTTGGGCTGCGTGACGAGCGCGCGGGCAATCGCCAGTTGCTGCTGCTGGCCGCCGGACAGGTTGCCGCCCTTGCGGGCGCGCATCTCGTAAAGCACCGGGAACAGGGCGTAGATCTCCTCCGGCACGGTCTTCGTCGGTGCATTCTCGAGACCGGTCTGGATGTTCTCCTCGACGCTCAGCGTCGCGAAAATCTGGCGGCCTTGCGGTACGTAGGCGATGCCTTTGGCGACCCGTCGGAAACTCTCGTCGCGCGACACCTCCTCGCCGTCCACCCGCACCGAGCCTGACTTGAGCGGCAAAATGCCGATCAACGACTTGAACAGCGTGGTCTTACCCATGCCGTTGCGTCCCATGATCGCCACGGTTTCGTTGTGGGCGGCGTTGAAGCTGATGCCATGCAGCGCTTCACTCTGGCCGTAGCTGACGAACAGGTCGTCGACATTCAACATGCTGTGCTCCTCCGTGGACCACTCAGTGGCCAAGATAAACATCGATGACGCGCGGGTCCGCCTGCACCTGTTCCATCGCCCCTTCGGCGAGCACCTTTCCCTGGTGCATCACGGTGACCTTGTGAGCGATCTGCGCGACGAATGCCATGTCATGCTCGATCACGATCATCGAGCGGTTCTGGCAGATCCGCTTGAGCAGCTCGGCCGTGATCTCGCGCTCGCGCACGCTCATGCCGGCAATCGGTTCGTCGAGCATCAGCAGCTCCGGGTCCTGCATCAGCAACATGCCGATTTCCAGCCACTGCTTCTGTCCGTGCGACAGCAGCCCGGCTTCGAGATCGAGCTGGTTTTCAAGGCCGATTTCCCCGGCCACGCTGCGCACGCGGTCGAGCACGTCGCCGGTGCGCCGGAACGTCAACGCACCGAACACGCCCCGCCCGCGCGGAAACGACACTTCGAGGTTCTGGAACACGGAGAGGTTTTCGTAGATCGACGGCGTCTGGAACTTGCGGCCAATCCCTTTGCGTACGCGGCGAAACTCCGGCAGCCGCGTCATCTCTTCGTTGCGAAACTTGATGCTGCCTTCGCTCGCTCGCGTCTTGCCGCAGATCAGATCGAGCAGCGTCGTCTTGCCCGCGCCGTTCGGTCCGATCACCACGCGCAACTCACCGCGATCGACGTACAGGTTCAACGAATCGATGGCCTTGAAACCATCGAACGACACGCTCAGGCCTTCCACAGCCAGCACGAAATCCGTATTGCTCATGAGGCGCTCCTTGCGCCGAGGCGCGCGAGCCATGGCTTGACGTGGCTGTCGTAAAGACCCGCCAGCCCGTTTGGAAACGCCATCACGACGCCGATGAAGAGCGCGGCCATGAGGAACAGCCACAGGTTCGGGAAACTCTCGGAGAACCATGTCTTGCCGAGATTGACGAGCACCGCGCCATAGACCGCGCCCACCAGCGACATACGCCCGCCCACCGCGGCGTAGATCACCATCTCGATGGACGGCACGATGCCCACGAACGAGGGCGACATGAAACCGACCTGCAGCGTGAACATCGCCCCGCCGATCGCCGCGAGCACAGCGGCGATGCAAAACGCGAACACCTTGAACATGGCCACGTCGTAGCCGGAAAAGCGCACCCGGTCCTCCTTGTCGCGCATCGCGAGCAGCAAGGTGCCGAGCTTGCTGCGCTGGATCTGCCGGCAGCAAATAATGGCCGTGAGCAGCAGCACCGCATTGATGAAGTACAGGATCAGCTTTGCGCCATCGCCGCGAATATCCCAGCCAAGCAGCGTGCGCAGATCGGTGATGCCGTTCACACCGCCGGTATAGCCCTGTTGGCCGATGATCAGCACCGACAGGATCAGCGCCACCGCCTGCGTGATGATCGCGAAGTAGACGCCGCCCACGCGTCGCTTGAACATCGCGAAGCCGACCACGAACGCGAGCGCGCAGGGCACGGCCAGCACCGCCGCCAGCGCAAACGGCAGCGAATGAAACGGCTTCCACCAGAACGGCAAGGCGGTCAGTTGATTCCAGTCCATGAAGTCGGGAATGCCCGGCGTCGACTGGATCTTCGTGCTGATCGGGTCCGACGCTTCGAGCTTCAGGAACATCGCCATGCAATAACCGCCGAGGCCGAAGAACACGCCCTGCCCGAGGCTCAGCACGCCGCCGTAGCCCCACGCCATCACGAGCCCAACGGCGACGAACGCGTAGGTCAGATACTTGCCCATCAGATTCAGGCGGAACACATCGAGTGCGAGTGGAAACACCACGAGAATCAGCAGCGCCAGCACGACGATGCTGCCGTAGCCGTCGCCCGTCAGCCAGCGCTTGAGCGTGTGGCGCAAGCCGGCTTGGCCCACGGCGCGGTCCGGCGCGACGGACGTGCCGGCGGAAGGGTTCAGCTGGTCCATATTCGTTTCTCCGGGCTGAAGCGATTGAAAGGGCTGACTGGTGACACAAGCGGCGACACAAGCGGTGACACAAGCGGCGACACAGTCGATGAGTGCTCAGGCACGCCGCACCTTTGAAGCAAAGAGCCCTTGCGGCCGCAACATCAGCACAATGACGATGGTGAGCAGCGTCATTACGCGTGCCGATGAGCCGGTCATGAAAAACTCGCTGATCGACTGCATCTGCGCGATCCCGAACGCGGACGCCACCGTGCCGAGCAGACTTGCCGCGCCGCCGAACGTCACCACCAGGAACGAATCGACGATATAGAGCGAGCCGCTGGTCGGCCCCGTCGAGCCGATCGCCGTGAACGCGGCGCCCGCCACGCCCGCGATCCCGCAGCCGATCGCGAAGGTCAGCCGGTCGGTCTTGCGGGTATCGATGCCGGCCGCGTTCGCCATCTGCCGGTTCGCGACCGTGGCGCGCACCCGCAGTCCCCAGCGCGAGCGGTACAGCGCCAGCAGCACCCCGCCCGTCATCAGCACCGCGAGGCTCATCACGAATAGTCCGTTGATCGGGATGTCGAGACCGGGCTTCGGCGACCACGAACCCATGAGCCAGTCCGGCAGCGTGGGACTCACCTCCTTCGGGCCGAACACCGAGCGAAACACCTGCTGCATCCCGAGGCTCAGGCCCCAGGTGGCGAGCAGCGTGTCGAGCGGACGTCGGTACAGATGGCGGATCAGCGCCCACTCCGCCAGCCAGCCGGCCGCGAACGCCAGCACGAAGGCAGCGCAGATCGCGACCGGGAAGTACACCGGCGCGTACCCGTGCCAATAGTTATCGGCCAGTTGCGAGAACAAATAGATCGTGTAAGCGCCGATCGTCATGAACTCGCCGTGCGCCATGTTGATCACGCCCATCTGGCCGAAGATCACCGCCAGCCCCAGCCCCATCAGCAGCAGCACGCTGAACAGGCTCAAGCCGGCAAAACCTTGCATCAGCGTGACGTTAAGAATGTCTGAAGCCGACATGCGTCTCTCCTCGAAATGATCCGCGCGCTCGCGTGAAGGCAGCGCGTTCGACTCGCGCTGCTTCGCGTTTTACTGATAGCCCTTGGGGAACGGATTCGGCTCGATCAGATCGGGCGATTCGGCCACGACCTTGAACTGGCCATCCGCCTGCGCCTGACCGATGCGTGTGCGGCTCCACAAGTGATGATTCGCGTGGATCTTCACGTAGCCTTCCGGCGCGCTCTTCAATTCGATGCCAGGCGATGCGGCGACGACCTTGTCGACGTCGAAGCTGCCTGCTTTTTCCACCGCCGCTTTCCACAGCCACGGACCGAGATAGGCGGCCTGGGTGACGTCCCCGATCACCGATTTGGGTCCGTATTTGGCCTTGAACGCCGCGACGAATTTCTTGTTGTTGTCGTTGTCGAGCGATTCGAAATACTTCATCGCCGAGTAGAAACCCGCGACGTTTTCGCCGCCGATTCCGAGCACTTCGTCCTCGGTCACCGAAATGGTCAGAAGGAACTGCTTGTCCGCGGTAATGCCCGCCGCTTTAAGCTGCTTGTAGAAAGCCACGTTGGAGCCGCCGACGATGATCGCGTAAATGCAATCCGGTTTGGCGATCTTGATCTTGTTGATCAGCGAGTTGAAGTTAGTTGTGCCGAGCGGGTAATACTCCTCGCCGACCACCTTGCAGCCGCTCAGATGCTGCTCGATATGCTTGCGTGCAATCTTGTTCGACGTGCGCGGCCAGATGTAGTCGGAACCGATCAGGAAGAAGCTCTTCGCCTTCTTCGTCTGGTTCGCCCAGTTCAGCCCCCAGAGAATCTGCTGGGTCGCTTCTTGCCCCGTGTAGAACACGTTCTTCGATTGCTCGAGCCCTTCGTAGAAAGTCGGGTAGTACAGCAGGCCGTTATCGCGCTCGAAGATCGGCAGCACGGCCTTGCGCGACGCCGAGGTCCAGCAGCCGAATACGGCCGCCACGTGATCGTTTTCGAGCAGTTTCTTGGACTTCTCCGCGAAGGTCGGCCAGTCGGACGCACCGTCTTCCTGAATGATCTTGATCTGACGGCCGAGAATGCCGCCCGCCGCGTTGATCTGTTCGATCGCGAGACGCTCCGCCTGAATCGAGCCGGTTTCGGAGATCGCCATGGTGCCGGTTGCCGAGTGCAACTGGCCGACTGTCACCTCCGTATCGGTCACCGCGAGGTGGGTGGTGTTGACCTTGGCGGTCGGATACTGCTGGGCCCGCGCGATGCCGGAGATGGCGAGCGCGGGCGCGGCGGCGAGGCCCATCAAGAGTTTTCGGCGTAGCGCCGAAGGCATGCCAGGCTCGTTCTGATCGTCGTGTGACATCGGGTTCTCCTTGTAGTCGTGGTCGGGCGACCCGCGCTGTGCAGCGGCTGGCGGTGTCGACGTAACGAAAAGTAGGTAGCCAATTTGCGCGGCCCAATACGTCAGTTGACGTAGGGCGCGACGCAATTGCGCTGCCTATAATCGCGCCGGCATGGTGCGCGGGCCGTGCCGCGCGCGGCCGCCCATCGCATCACGGTGCCGCTGCGGCCCCGAATGGAACGCAACTTGCATAAACGCGCCGTCAGCCCCGGAACCCATCGACGACGAGCCTCGATGCACCAAACAGAATCACAGCCCTCGCGCGCCGCCGGCCCGGCTACCCAGGCTGGGGCATCGCGCCCTCCGTCCGGCGGCACGCAGCGCATCGTCAAGATTCGCCGCGACTACAACGCATGGGTCGGCGACGAAACGCTCGAGGATTACGCGCTGCGCTTCACGCCGCGCACATTCCGGCGCTGGTCGGAGTTCCGGGTCGCCAATACGGCGATCGGCGCGGTATCGTTCCTCGCGCTGGAAGCAATTGGCGGCGCGCTGGTGGTGAACTACGGCTTCGCGAACGCGGTCTACGCGATTCTCGCCGTCTCCGTGCTGATCTTTCTGACCGGCATACCGATCAGCTACTACGCTGCGCGCAACGGCGTCGACATGGACCTGCTCACGCGCGGCGCCGGTTTCGGCTATCTGGGCTCCACGCTGACGTCGCTGATCTACGCGATCTTCACCTTTGTATTTTTCGCGCTCGAAGCGGCCATCATGTCGCTCGCGCTCGAGCTTTATCTGAAGATTCCGCTATCGCTCGCCTACGTGATCAGCGCGCTCGTCATCATTCCGGTGGTGACCTTCGGCATCACGTTCATCAACCGCCTGCAAGGCTGGACCCAGCCTTTGTGGCTCGTGCTGCTCGTCGTGCCCTACGCCGTGGTGCTGTGGCGCGAGCCGCACGTGCTCGCTGAATGGGTCACGTTCGTCGGCCTGTCGGGGGACGGCCGCGAGTTCAGGCTGGCTTCCTTCGGTGCCGGCTGCACCGTGGTGTTTTCTCTGATCGTGCAGATCGGCGAACAGGTCGACTACCTGCGCTTCCTGCCGCCGCGCACGCGCGCAAATCGGCTTCGCTGGTGGGTCGCGCTGATTTCGGCCGGCCCGGGCTGGATCGTGCCTGGCGCATTGAAAATGCTGGGCGGGGCGTTGCTTGCCTTCCTCGCCATCCAGCACGAGATCGACCCCGTGAAAGCCGTCGAACCGACCCAGATGTATCTGGTCGCGTATCACTACGTGTTCCATTCGCCCGAAGGCGCACTCGCCGCGATGACGCTGCTGGTGATCGTCTCGCAACTGAAAATCAACGTCACCAACGCCTACGCCGGTTCGCTCGCGTGGTCGAATTTCTTCGCGCGGCTCACACACAGCCACCCGGGGCGCGTGGTATGGCTGGTGTTCAATGTGTTGATCGCCCTGCTGCTCGTCGAGATGGGGGTTTTCGAAGCCATCAGCAAGGTGCTCGCACTCTATGCGAACGTGGCGATTGCCTGGATTGGCGCGGTGGTCGGCGACCTCGTGATCAGCAAGCCGCTCGGTTATAGCCCTCGCGATATCGAGTTCAAGCGCGCGCACCTGTACGACATCAACCCCGTCGGGGTGGGTGCCATGGTGATCGCCTCGCTGATGGCCGCCCTCTCGCATGGCGGCGTGTTCGGCGCGACCGCGGAAGCATTGGCGTCCTTCATCGCGCTGCTGGTCGCCTTCGTCTGCTCGCCATTGCTGGCGATCGCCACGCGCGGGCGCTTCTATCTGGCGCGCGACAGCCACGACCTCGAAGCGGGCGCGGTGCTGCGTTGCGTGATCTGCGAAAACAGCTTCGAGCGTGAAGACATGGCGCACTGCCCGGCCTACGCCGGCTCGATCTGCTCGTTGTGCTGCTCACTCGACTCGCGCTGCAACGACTCCTGCAAGCCTCATGCGCGACTGCCTGCCCAGTTCGGCAAATCGATCCATGCACTGTTCCCGCGGCTGCGCCTGGGCGCGGCAGGTTTGCGTCTCGCACAGTACACCGGTCTGCTGATCGTCGTGCTCGCGCTGCTCGGCGGCGTGCTTGCCGTGCAGTGGAATCAGAGCATGCGGACCCTGCCCGATCTCGACGCCACGGTTCACGACGTGCTGCTACAAGGGTATCTGAAGGCTTTTTTCGCACTTGCGCTGATCGGCTGCATCGCCGCGTGGTGGTTGGTGCTCGCCAACGAAAACCGCAAGGTCACGCAAGAGGAGTCGCAGCGGCAAGCCGAACTGCTGATGCAGGAAATCGAGGCGCACCGCAAAACCGATGCGGCACTCCAGCAGGCGAGCGCCGCCGCCGAATCGGCCAACCGCGCGAAGAGCCGCTATGTGACGGGTCTCAGCCACGAATTGCGCACGCCGCTCAACAGCATTCTCGGCTACGCGCAGCTACTGCTGCAAGGCACGGACGAACTGCCGGCGGGCCGCCGCGACGCCGTGGCGACCATCTATCGCAGCGGCGAACACTTGCTGGCGCTCGTCGACGGCCTGCTCGACGTCGCGCGCATCGAGGCGGGCAAACTGCAGCTTAACGTGACGGAGATCGCACTGCCGGACTTCGTCACACAGCTCTCGGCAATGCTCGAACCGCAGGCTACCGACAAAGGACTGCAGTTCGATTTCCAGACGACCGGCCGCATTCCAGAAGTGGTACGCATCGACGAAAAACGGGTACGGCAGATTCTCATCAATCTGATCGGTAATGCGATCCGCTTCACCTCGAGCGGTTCGGTGAAGGTGCGCGCGGGCTATGCGTGGGAAACCCTCACCTTCGAGATCACCGACACCGGCCCCGGCATGCCGGCCGCCGAACTGGAGCGTCTGTTCCTGCCGTTCGAGCGCGGCGCGGCGGCGCGCGAACACGACCACGGCGCCGGCCTCGGCCTGACGATCTGCCGCCTGCTCACGGAGCTGATGGGCGGCAACCTGCAAGTGCAAAGCGAGGTGGGCAGTGGGACCCGCTTTATCGTCAAGCTGTTCGCGCCGGAAGTGCGTGAGCCCCAGCGGCTGGCGAACGGTCCGCTCAACATCAAGGGGTACGACGGGCCGCGCCGCACGGTGCTGGTGGTCGACGATCTCACCGAGCAGCGCCGCATCGTCACGCATACGCTCGCGCCGCTTGGCTTCGTGGTCGTGGAAGCCGCGAGCGGACCTGAGGCGCTGCAATGGCTCGGCACAGGGGCGGCCGACCTCATCGTGATGGATGTCTCGATGCCGGACATGGACGGCTTCGAGGCGAGCCGCCTGATTCGCGACAACCGGTTATCGGCGGCGCCGATCCTGATCCTGTCGGCCAACGCTTTCGCCGACGATCGCGACAAAGGCACCGCCGCCGGTTGCGACGACTATCTCGCCAAACCGCTGCACATTCCGCTTTTGCTCGACAAACTGGCGGCGCTGCTGCAACTGCAGTGGATCGTTGAAACACCCGGCATGGTACCGCCTGCATGCGCCGGTTCGGCTGACGCGCCGGTAAGCTTGCCCGCCACCTTGCGCGAAAAACTGCATACGCAACTTGAAATGGGTTACGTGCAGGGCTTCATCGAACAACTCGACGCGGCGCAGATCAACGCGCCTGAACTGGCCTCCGTGCTCGAACCGTTGCGCGTCCTCGCGCGGCGCTTCCGGCTGACCGAACTCGCGCAGTTGCTCGCGCCTACCCAGCAGGTCAATCCCGATGCATGACGAATCGCTGCTCCTGCCCCCGGACACGCAACCGGAACTGCCCGACGACAAGCCGGTCGTGCTGATCGTCGACGACACGCCCGACAACCTAGCGCTGCTGTCCGATACGCTGCGGGCATCCGGCTACGCCGTTCTGGTTGCACTCGACGGGCAGTCCGCGTTGCAACGCCTCGCGCGCATCACGCCGGATGCCGTGCTGCTCGACGCGCTGATGCCCGGCATGGATGGCTTCGAAACCTGCCGGCAGATCAAGGCCGATCCCCGCAACCGGCATCTGCCGGTGATCTTCATGACCGCGCTGACCGACAGCGAACACGTTGTGCAAGGCTTTCGGGTCGGAGGTATCGACTATGTCACCAAGCCCGTCAAGCCGAGCGAGGTCAGCGCGCGCATTGCCGCCCATGTACAGCGCTCGCGCCAGCAGCGCCAGGCGGATACGGTGCTCGAGATCGGTATGCGCGCGGCGCTGATTGCGGCCGCGAGCGGAGAAATCAAATGGCAAAGCGACCTTGCACGGCAGCGTCTTGCGCGCTACGGGCCGGGCGATGCGACAACCGACGAGAGGAATGGAGAGACTGGGGGCAACGCGAAGCACCATCTAACGAACGACGGCACGCGGCTTCTCCCCCCTCTCCCCCCTCTCCCCGATACCGTGCCGCGTCTGCCGCCGATGCTGAATCAATGGCTGGCACGCTGGATCGAAACGGGCTGCGATCTGCAAGCCGGCTTCGAAACGGCTGCGGACGGCGTGCGCCGCGTCGCGCGGGTACTCGGCCGCGCGACGCGTGGAGACTGGGTGATCCTGCTTGAGGAGTTCAACGATGCCGAGCACACCAGCGCGCTCGCCGCACAATTCAACCTGACGGCCCGTGAGGCGGAAGTCCTGCTATGGCTGTCGCGCGGCAAGACCAATCGCGATATCGGCGACATTCTCGGCATGGCGCCGCGCACGGTCAACAAGCACCTGGAACATGTGTTCGGCAAGCTGCATGTGGAAACCCGCGCAGCGGCGGCGGCGATCGCCGCGAAGGCAAGTACGCGGTATTGACCCTCGCCGCCCTGCGTCGACCCGCTTACTGCGATTCTTCCGCCCACACCGCGTTTTCACGCGCCATCAGCGCCGTCGATGCGGCCGGTCCAAACGTGCCGGCCGTATAGGCACGCGGCTTGTCGCCCGACTTGGCCCAACCTTCCAGAATCGGCTCGGCCCAAGCCCATGCGGCTTCGAGTTCATCGCGGCGCATGAAATGCGTGAGGCGCCCGCGAATCACGTCGATCAGCAAACGCTCGTACGCTTCCGCGCGGCGCTCGGTGAAAGCCTGCTGCAAGTCGAGATTCAGGTTCACCGGCAGCATGTGCATGCCGCTGCCCGGTTCTTTCGCGAGCACCTGCAACTGGATCGACTCTTCCGGCTGCAACTGGATCACCAACCGATTGCCGTAATTGCGCCCGCTATTGCCGTTCGGGATGATCGAGAAAGGCAGCTCGGAAAACTCGATGACGATCTCCGACACCTTCTTCTGCATCCGCTTGCCGGTGCGCAGGAAAAACGGCACATGGGCCCAGCGCCAGTTGTTGATATGCGCGCGCAATGCGACGAAAGTCTCGGCGCGGCTGCCGGCCGGCACATTGTCTTCTTCCAGGTAGCCCTTCACCGCCTCGCCGTCCACGGCGCCCGCGGTGTACTGGCCGCGCACGGTATCGCGCGCGATGTCCTCGGGCGTCATGGGCCGCAGCGAACGCAGCACCTTGAGTTTTTCGTCGCGCACCGCATCCGGGTCGAGCGACACCGGCGGTTCCATGGCGACGATGCACAGCAATTGCAGCAAGTGGTTCTGCACCATGTCGCGCAACGCGCCGGTTTTGTCGTAGAAGCCCGCGCGGCTGCCTACGCCAACGGTTTCCGCCACCGTGATCTGCACGCTCTTGATATACGGCGCCTGCCACAGCGGGCCGAAAATCGGATTGCCGAAACGCAGCACCATCAGGTTCTGCACGGTTTCCTTGCCGAGGTAGTGGTCGATCCGGTAGATCTGCGCTTCGCTGAAATGCTTGCCGACCGCCGTGTTGATCTCCTGCGCGGAGGCCAGATCGTGGCCCAGCGGTTTCTCGAGGACGACCCGCGAATTGCCGTCGATCAGTCCGGCCGCCGAAAGGTTGTCGCAAATATTCGTGAACAGATCCGGCGAAGTCGCGAGATAAAACACCCGCCGCACGCCTTCGCGCGATGTCTCTTTCAGGCGCTGGTAGTCCTCGACCGAGTCGACGTCCATGCGCACGTACTCGAACAGCGCGAGGAATTTGTCCCACGCGGCGGCATCGAACGCCTTCTTTTCGATGAAGGGCTTCGCCTTCGCCTCCATGAATTCGGTGATGTACTCCTCACGCGACCACGGCTTGCGGCCGATCGTGAGAATGCGGGTATCCGGCGGCAGATTGCAGTGCAGATGCGCCATGTAGAGCGCGGGCAGCAGCTTGCGAAACGACAGGTCGCCGGTGCCGCCGAAGATGATCATGTCGAGCGGCAGGTCGGGAGTAGCTGAAGCGGATTGGGTCGTCATAGCGCGGTCGCAGCGTCGTGATAGGCGTCAAGTCAAAGGACAAAGGAGCAAAAGGTGCCGGCGAAGCGGCGCTTTTTTCCGGCAAACGCCTATGGTGCAACGTTTTGAGATTGTTTGCACGGCAACATGTGCCGCAGGTTGGCGCAAGATGCCAACCCGGCCCGGCTTGGCATCATCCGCCGGCGCGGCAAACGGCCTGCGATCAGCCGCCCGACAAGGCTTCGCGCGCCACCCGGCAGGCCGCGAGATCCCACGCCGCGCAGCCGACACTTTTAAAAACAATCGCCTGCTCCGCCGGCAATAACGCGGCGTTCGCGACCACGGCTGCAATTCCACCGACCCGCGCCCAGTCGACGCCGGCCTGGATGAAGTCACCGGCTTCGTGCCTCGCGCCGGCTTCGTCGTCGACGAATAGCGCGCTGCCCTCGATCGTGCGCGCGCCGATCTCGACCATGGCCGGCGTGAACGCACCGACACCGATCACGAGCCGGTTCGGGCGCGCCGCTTCGTCGTAGACGGCCTGCTTGCTGGTGGTGAGCGCGATCACCACGTCGATCGAGGCGGGGATGGCGGCGTCGGGGTCGGCGAGCGGCTGCAGGTCGCGGACCTTGCCACCCGCCGCTCCCTGCGCTCGATGGGCCGCGCAGAACGCCGCGGCCCGCGCGGACGCACTGCCCTTCACCCATACCCGTGCGTCGGGAAACAGTTCGCCGATCGCTTCCAGATGATTTGCTGCCTGCGTGCCGGTGCCGATCAGCAGAAACTCACGTGGCCGCGCGGGCGCGAAAGTGAGTATGCCGAGCATGGACATCGCCGCGGTGCGACGCCCGGTCACCGTCGGGCCGTCGAGGATGAAAAGCGTCTCGCCGGTATCGGCGTCGAACGCCATCACCTGGCCATGGATGGTCGGGATGCCGCGCGGCCCATTGCTCGCGCACACGTTCACCAGCTTGTGGATCGCGAGATCGGGCGCGGTCGCCGGCATCGACAGCATGATGCCGCCCTCGTTGAGCGGCACGACGAGCCGCTCGGGACTCACGATGCGTTGCTGCGCGTAGTCAATGGTCGCGCGCTTCAACGCGTCGACGAGCGCCGCGTAGGGAATCAGCCGCGCCGTGGCGGCGGCGTCGAAGATCTGCATGGTCGGGCGGGTCATAAGCGGGCTTTTCCTGTCGAGGCACGTGGGGATGGTCGATTCAGCGCACCAGAAAACCATAAGTCAGCGGATCGCGTTCGTCGATGATCCAGTTTGCAAAGCCAAGCACATGCGCGTCGCCTTCGATTTCCGGGATCACCGCGTCGAAGCGGCCGAGTTTCGTCTCGGACAACACGCGGCCGCGAAAAATCGTGCCGATCACGGATTCGTTGACCAACGTCTCGTCGCGGCGCAACTCGCCGCGCAGATAAAGCTGCGCGACCCGGCCGGCGGTGCCGGAACCGGTCGGCGAGCGGTCCACTTCCCGGTCGGCGAACACGCAGCAATTGGCCTGCGTCGAGCCGGCGTGACGCGGCGCGTTGTCGATGATCGTGCCGTAGATATGGTTGATCTCCGGAATCAGCGGATGCTCGACCTTGAAGGCCGCGTTCGCCGCGCGTTTGACTTCGTCGCCGAACTGGATCAACCGTTCGATTTCCGTCTCGCGTATCTTCAGATCGAAGGGCTCGCCCGACGTGTAGAAATAGAACGCGCCGCCGAACGCAATATCGCCGCGCACCTCGCCGAAACTGGCCGTGTGCACCGTCACGTCGCGCTGCCAGATGAACGACGGCACGTTGACGAAGCGCACGCGCCCCGCCTGCTCGCCGTCCCATTCCACGAACGCTTCGATGAAGCCGCACGGCGCGTCGATGCCGACACGGGTTTCCGGCTCGCTGCGCTCGATCCAGCCAAGCGCGACAGCCGCGGTCGCAAGCGCGATCACGCCGTGGCCGCAATGATCGCTGTAGCCTTCGTTGTGCACGAAGATCACGCCGAAGTCGGCGTTTTCGCTTACCGGTTCCGTCAGGTAACCGCCGTACATATCGGCGTGGCCGCGCGGCTCGAACATCAGCGCGCGGCGCAGGTGATCGGCGTGCTCCTTGAGCCACGCGCGTCGTTCGACGATGGTCTTGCCCGGAAACTTCGGCAAGCCGCTCGTGACAATGCGAAACGGCTCGCCCGCGGTGTGCACTTCGACCGTGCTGATCATGCGGTTCAGATTCATGTTCACAACCTTGCTGCGTGTGGAAAAGGGAAAACTTCAGCGAATGAACCACGCCGTGCGTCTGGCAGCATGCGCTCACCGCCGGGTAGTTCGTTCATGTCCGACTTGGAGCCAGCTCGTCTCCAGTTCACATCCAGCTCAAATGCGGCCGAGATGCGGCCCGGATGCGGCCCAACTTCGACCCAAATTCGCCTCGTAACCGGCTCACGTTTCGTCCACATGGCGCGCCGACTGGATCACCATCAGCAGATCGCCCGGTTCGATCGGACACGGCTCGTCTTCATAGAACGACAGCATGCGCCCCGCCCGGATCAGGCCGACCACCACCGCGCCCGGCAACGCATTGCTCCAGCGGCCGACTTCCAGCGCGGTGGCCGGACGCTCCACCAGATTGACCCGGCCGCGCGCCGACAGCAGATCGTTGATGAAGGGCACGATGTAATTGCTGTCCACCGCGTCAGCGAGCAACAGGCCGCCGATCTTGGTCGACGACACGATCACGTCGGCGCCGGCCTGGCGCAACTGGCGCTGGTAGGTTTGCTCCTGAATCCGCACGACGATCTTCGTTTCCGGCGCAACGCTGCGCACAGTCAGCGTGAGCAGTATCGCAATGGCGTCGTCGCTGACGGCGATGATCACCGCCTTGGCGATGCGCACCTGCGCCTGCTGCAACAGGTCTTCACGCGACGGATCGCCAAGCAGGCCCGCCACGCCCAGCGCCGTGGCCGCTTCGAGCGCGTCCTGCTGGGGATCGATGACAACGATCGCGTCCGCCGCAAAGCCGCTTTCCAGCAACTCGCGCACCGCGACCGAACCGCTCAGTCCGTAGCCGCACACCACGACGTGATCGCGCAGTTGTTTTTGCAGGCGTTTCATGCGGAATTCCTCGATGACGCGTTGAATGACGAACTGATAAGCGATGCCCAGAAACACGAACCAGATAACGATACGGATCGGCACGATGAAGAAGGCATCGATGAGCCGCGCGCGGGCGGTGACCGGCACGATATCGCCATAGCCGACCGTGGCGACGGTGACCATCGTGAAGTACATCAGATCGACGATGCCGAGCACCTTGCGGTTGGCGTCGCGCAAGCCGTCGCGGTCGAGATAGAGCACGGCAAAGGCGAGTACGCACAGGCCAAGCACGAGGTAGACGCGCTGCAGCAGCACGCGCTGCGGCGACGCCGCGGGACGCGTGAACAGCGTGCGGGCGCGCGGCGGCTGCCACGGGGAGCGGGCGCGGCGCGGCAGACGGAAGCGCGGTGGGCGTGGCTGCGGGGGTGGCTGATCAGACACGCGGCTACTCCGGGAATCGGGAACAAGCGATTCTACGACGCCCGGCGCGCCGTGGGGCCGGATCGCGGAAATGCGGGATCGGGACCGCGACCGCAACCGCGACCGCGACCGCGACCGCGACCGCGACGCAAAGCTTAGCGACGATTCATCGGCAAGCGGCAGCGCACCGCCGCCGGATTCACTGGGAGGCGGGGTTGGCCTTGGCGCCGTCTTTCTTGCCGCCCTTGAACATCGCCCGGCAGGCCGGGCTGAGTTCGTCGACATGCTGCTTCATACAGGCGGTGATTTTTTCCTTGTTCGGAATTTCGGCGGCGCAAAAATGCATCGCGTCGCCGCGACAGGCTTTGGCCTGTTCGTCCTCGGTGGCGGCGCTCGCCGCGTTGACAGCGCTGAACACGGCAAGGCTCGCGGCGAGCAAGGCGAAGGTTCGTTTCATGACTCGTTCCAGTATCGCTAAGGTCGGTGCCATGCTCCCCAGCAGAAAACGGGCCCGATCAGTTCGCCGGCGTGGCGAGCGTAGCGGGCGTGTCGCTTGCCTGCCGCCTTGCCTCACGCACGGATCGAGTGAGCGTCATGCCACGCCCTGCGTAGAAACGCGTCATCGTTGCGAACGGCAGATACACATCCGCCTGATGAGGCGCTATGCCCGAGGGGTTATGAAACCATGCGCCATCGCGATCGCGTCCGTGCAGCAGGATCAGATGGCCACCCTGGTGCTGATTCGGCCGCTCCGGATAGCGGATTTCGGGGCTCACGGAAGCCATCGCCAACGTGTCGCCGTCGATGCGCACGGCGATCTCTTCGAGCGGCGCCTGCGGCAGCACCTCGACCCGAATGCCGAATGCCTCGCCGACCCAATCGGCAAACGGCCGGTAGATCAGGCCGTCGACGCCGCCGTCATCGCGCAGCCGGTACACGCCGTGACGCAACGCTTCATCGAGCAGTGCGGCGCGCGGGGCGTGCTCGATGCCCCAGTAATCGAGCACGGATTCGAGGCAGGTCAGACCGCACAGGCGTTTGGCCCAGAAACGGTAACGCTCCGGATCGGCGAAACCGCTGCGCTGCCAGTGTGGGTCGTCGCACGGGTCCGCCAGATGTTCGACGATGTGACGCACCCAGTCGGGGCTGCCCCATTGCGTGTAGTACGGCACGTCGGTGTGGCGTAGCGTCGGTGAGTTCATGAATCTCGCGCGGTCGGTAGAGGAGGTTTTGACCGCATGCTACACGGCCATCCCGTGAGAGGCAGGTAGAAAAGATTTATTCGCGACACAGATATTGGCCATTTATTCGCCAGACAGATATTGGTCGAATATGCGTCACACGAATATTTGACAAATATCTGCGTGACGCATAAAATGCATTTATTCGTCTCGCGGATAATTTACCATGATCCACCTCGTCGCCACGCCGGACCAGATGGCCCAACTATTGAGCGCCGGGCGGCGCCAGGCCGGCTTTACCCAAGCCGAAGCCGCCGCGCGCATCGGCATCAGCCAGAGCCGCATCTCGGCGCTCGAAACCGATGCCAGCGCCCTCACTCTCGCACAATTGCTGGCGCTGTGCGGCGCCTACGGCCTGCAATTGCAAGTGCGCGACAAGAACCAGCCGGTGCCTGAACCGGCGCCTCTGGTCGAGTGGTAAGCATGGGCCGGCAAACGCATTCGCGGGCGCTTTCGGTATGGGCCAACGGCGAGCGTGTCGGCGTCTGGCGCCTGCCCACCCGCGGTCCCATGGAGTTCGCTTACGACCCGGCATGGATCGCCTCGCCCGCCGGCCGGCCGCTTTCGCTCTCGCTGCCGTTCGCGCCGAACAACGCGGCGAACAAAGGGCCACGGGTGCTCAACTATTTCGACAATCTGCTGCCCGACAGCGAGGCAATCAGAAAGCGCATCGCCCAACGCTACCAGACCGATACGCTCGAGGCGTTCGACCTGCTGCAAGCCATCGGCCGCGATTGCGTGGGCGCGGTCCAGTTGCTGGCCGAAGACGACGCACCGGCCGGCGTCGAACGCATTGAAGGCACGCCGCTCTCCGACGGCGAGATCGAGGCCATGCTGACGCGCACCGTCAGCAGCCCCATGCTCGGCACGCGCGACGAAGCGGACGATTTCCGCATCTCGCTCGCCGGCGCGCAGGAGAAAACCGCGCTACTCTGGCACGACGGCAAGTGGCAACGTCCGCATGGCGCCACGCCCACCACGCATATCTTCAAGCTGCCGCTCGGACTGGTCGGCAACAAGCTCGCCGACCTCAGCACCTCGGTTGAAAACGAGTGGCTGTGTCTGCAAATTTTGCGCGCGTACGGCCTGCCGGTGGCCAACACCGAGATCATGACTTTCGGCAAGCAGCGGGTACTGAGCGTCGAACGCTTCGACCGGCAATTGCATTCGGGCGGGCAATGGCTGCTGCGCCTGCCGCAGGAGGACTTCTGCCAGGTGTACGGCGTACCCTCGCATCGCAAGTACGAAAACGAAGGCGGTCCGGGCGTGCTCGATCTCGCGCGGATTCTTCAGCAGTCGGTGTCGGCGCAGCAGGACATCGAAACGCTGCTCGCAAGCCAGATTCTGTTCTGGATGCTAGCGGCGCCGGATGGCCACGCGAAGAACTTCAGCATTCGCCTGCTGGCGGGCGGTCAGTATCGTCTGACGCCGCTTTACGACGTGATGTCGATCTGGCCGGTGGAAGGCAATGGCCCGAATCAATGGTCGTGGTTCAAGGCCAAACTCGCCATGGCAATGTGGTCGCGCAGCAAACACGACGCCTTCCGCGATGTACAGCGGCGCCATTTCAACGCCATGGCGCTGCGGTGCTCGTACGGCGCGAACGCCGAACCGTTGATCCAGCGGCTGATCGAACAGACACCTGAGGTTATCGCGCGGGTCTCGGCCGACTTACCCGAGCGGTTTCCGGGCAAGGTCGCCGAGCGGATTTTCAAAGGCCTGACAAGCTCGGCGGCCAGGCTCGACGCCATGCCGCCAGCCTAGGCTCGCATCGAGTAATCCACCAGAATCTTCCTGAAATACGCTGGAATACCCCGCCTGGTGATATTTCTTTACAGATAGCGTGCAGTTTCGTCGGTAAAATAGACTGACTTAATGCTAAAAGCATAAAACAGACTGCCGGATTTTCCGTTCGTACCTCGCACTGGCGAATTCGGCAACGGTCATACAAAAACAGACCGCGATATTTTTTACGGTACATTGCTGTCCCCTGCGCCGCCGCGTCCAATGCATCCAACTTGCATCGCCGCGCTATTCGTGCCGTATCGAACCTACCGCAGGTATTGCATGTACCGCACGTATCGCACGTCCCACAGTCACCTTTCAATAAGGCAGCTTCTCACGCAGCATGACCAACGAGACACACTCACCTGACGCCATCGCGGTTGCCGAGCGCGTGCGCGAGTTGATGAGCCGGCATGGGATCGGCAAGCGCCAGCAAACCACCGAGCTATGCCGCATCCTCGATCTGAGTTTTTCGCAGGGACACCGCAAGCTGCGCGGCAACAGCCCGTGGACCCTCTCGCAGATCAAGAAGGTCGCCGAGGTGTTCGGCGAACCCGCGGCCCAGCTATTCGGTGCACAGTCGCTCGATCCGGGCATGGTCGGCGCCATCGCCCAGGAAGCGGTGTTCTGCATCGGCGCGATCGAGCTGGCCTGCACCGCATGGATCGGCGCCGCGCTCGAACCGGGCAGCCGCCCTGAATTCGTGGCGTACTCGAAACTCGGCCAATGGCGCGTGGCGCGCCACGATGGCACGCTTTACCAAAGCGCCTACGAAGTCCACAAGATCGAGATCTATCCGCGCCGCGTCGAAACCGACAAGCCGACCATCGCGGTGGTCGACGACGATCGGGCCTCCGCCGACAACCTGCGCGACTATCTCGAACGCAGCGGTTTCGCAGCGGTGGCGATCTACGGCCTCGCGGCATTTGCCGAGCAACTGCAAACGCAGGTTTTCGACGGCATCGTGATCGACTGGTTATTCGGCGCGCAGACCTCGGCCGAGGCGATTCGCGCGGTGCGGGCGTCGGAAAATCCGGATGCACCGATTTTCGTGCTGACCGGCGAATTGCTGACCGGCAAGGCCAGCGAATCGGAGATCAGCCAGGTCATCCGCAATTACGATGTCGCGTGTTATGAAAAACCCGCGCGTATGGCGATCCTGGTCGCCGATCTGTCCAAACGTCTCAACCGGCCCTGAGTTGCCGGCAAGCGGCTGAAGGTGTGTGCTCAGGTTGAGCCCTCCTCCATCTGCTTCTTCCAGCGTTCTTCCTCGCTTGTTCCTGGATATTGCGTCACACCGTATGCCGGGAAACCAAAGCGCGCTGCAACGCGTTGCGCAGTTCCTCATAATGTACCGGCTTTAATAACGCGTCGAAAAACGGCTGCGCACGGGCTTCTCCCGCTTCTCCTGCCACACTGCCCGCACTCCCCGCATCGGCTGGACTAGCCGCACCCGCTGCCTCCGGCGCATAGGCGCTCACCACGATCACCGGCGCGCCAGCCGACGGCCCGCCACGCGCCGCGAAGTCCGCAAGGAAGGTATAACCGTCGCGATCCGGCATATGCAGATCGAGCAGCACCACATCGCAACGATGCGCATCGAGCCACGCCAGCGCCTCATCGGCACTGGAGACCGCATGCGTGTCGAAATCCATGTGCGCGATCATTTCGCTGAGCGACTCGCGAATCAGCCGGTTGTCGTCGACGATCAGCACGCACGGGCGCGCGCCCACCGGTTCGGCGTGCGCCGCCACGCCGGACGGCGTGGCGGCCGCGACGGAGGAGACCGGAATCGTCACCGTGAAGGTGGTGCCCTTGCCTACGGTGCTCGCCACGTCGACCGTGCCGCCGAACAGCCTGACGAGTCCCTGCACGATCGTGAGCCCCATCCCCGCGCCCTCGAAGCGGCGCGTGCGCGACGCGTCCAGTTGCGTGAACTCCTGGAAGATCAGCGGAATCTGCGCATGCGGCACGCCCGGCCCCGTATCGCTGACAATGAAAATCAGCAACGCCGGCCGCTGCCTCAACTGCACGCGCACCGTGCCGGTTTCGGTGTAGCGGATCGCGTTGGTGACCAGGTTGTTGACGATCTGGCGAATGCGGTGCGGATCGGAATCGACGAGACCGCTCATGCCGCTCGCCTCGCTTTCCAGCTCGAGGCCGCGCGCGGCGGCCGACATCGCGTGTTCGTCGACGATCGAGGCCAGCAGTTCGCGCGGCTCGAAATGCTCGTAACGCAGTTCGAGCTTGCCGGCGCCAAGACGCGCGTAGTCGGTCAGATCTTTCATCTGGGCTTCCAGATGCCGCGCCGCGGTTTCGAGCCGCTGGATCACCTTGCGATCGGCCTCGGAGTGATAGTTGAAGCCGAGCAACTCGATCGACGACACGATCGCGTGCAAGGGCGTGCGCAGTTCGTGGCTGATCATGCCGAGAAACGCGTCCTTCGCGAGACTCGCCTCGCGCGCCGCGCGGCTCGCCTGATGCTCCGCTTCGAGTGCGGCATGCTGCTGACGCATCAGACGCGTACGGCGCCGGCCGTTGAGCACCAGCAGTGTGGTCGCGGCCGCCGAGAGCAGCAGCAGCAACAGGCCGCCAGCAAACAGCATGCGGCGCTTCTCGATGAAATCGCGGTTCATCGCCTCACGGTCGGCCACGTCGGCGAAACGGCGGCTCAACGCAAGATCGTTGACCTCATTCCAATGCTGGCGCAACTCCTCGACGATCTGACCGGCGCGGCTGCGGTCCTTCGGCAAAGCGTCGACTTCAGGCTGGATGCCGTCCAGCAAATGATCGATCGAGTGGATCTCGTCCATTTGCCGTTGCAGCAGTGCGAGCTGCGTGGTCAGCCTGCGTGTCGAACCGGCCATCACATGCAGCTTCGATTGCAGCAATTGGTAGCGCAGCATGAGCCGCGGATAGTCGTCGTCGACGCCCGATTGATACAGCAGCAACTGGTTCTCGAAACGGGCGTAGGCGATCTGCAATTGCGCGGCGTCCCAATAGAAACCGTCGTACTGACCGGTCAGCGGCTCGGTCACGCGCGGATTGAGCAGGTTCGCGTACAACAGATAGCCGATTGCCCCGGCCGGCGCCGCGAGCGCGGTCAGCCAGATCAGCACATAGAGGACACGACGCCAGGGGCGGCGTGTTATTTGACGATGAGTGCCTTGATCTGCCATACGAATTTCGAGTCGCCCGCCGCGCCCATGAGTTCATCGGGGAATGCGTCGCGCGGATAGATAAGAAACAGCGGCCCGAAGTCGCTGATCTTCAGGCGCTGGCCGTTCATGCTGTATGCAACGACCACGCCGTAGCGAGCGCAGTCCGACACCGGAATGGTGTACGTATAGTCGTCGAGCGTATGGATCTCGACCGCGCTGCCGGATGCGCCGACTATCTTCAGGATATCCGCCAGCAGCGGTCCTGTGAAGGTGGAGCGCGGCGTCCAGGTCGTGGCGGTCGTAATCGAATGGGCCGGCAGCGCCAGCAATTGCGCCTCGGTGAAGTGATACGACTTGTGCGCGGCATCGTTGGTCTTGCCGATCTTGCCCGTCACGTCGAGCGATAACGGCAACAGCTCCGCCTGTGCCCGTGCCTGCATGCTCCACACAACGCATGCGAGGAGCAGACCCAGCCCCCACCATGCGCTCCTGTTCCCGTCTTTGCTGCCGCTCAGCTTGGTCATCTGCCTGGTTATTCCATCGTTTGTTATTTTTTCGGACGGCGACGCGCATCACCCCGACGCGCGATCTTCGATCCGCATGCATAATATCGCCAAAATTCTTTGTCTCAAAAACGGGGACCTGCCGCCGCGCCGCGCCGCGCGCCGTTCTCCGTCCACGCGACAGCTGTCCTACGCGCGCAATGCGGCGCCCCCGAGAGTCATGAACAAGCCGGTTTTACCCCTGACGTACGAACAACTCGATCACTGGATCGAGTCGCTGCAACCCGCCTTGCTGGCGGAGCAGTTCACGCTGGCAATCGGCATTCTGCGCGGCGGCGCGCCGCTTGCGCTGATGGTTTCGCATGCGGTGGGCACACCGGTCGCGTTTCTGCGTTACGAGCGCCGCTCGCGCACGGTCGCCTGGGATTCGACACTGCCGATTCCGCCCGCCGGTTCGAAAGTGCTGCTGTGCGAAGACATCGCGGGGCGCGGCTTTACGCTGACCGATTGCATCGCCTTCCTTCAGCAACAGGGACTCGAGGTCCGGACACTGACCGCCGCGGTCGACGATTTGAGCCGTACACAACCCGATTACGCAATCGACGCACGCGGCTACTTCGCGCTGTTTCCATGGGAGCGCCAGGCCTACACCGAGCGTTATCGCGCGGACTGGGAGCGCGTTGAAGCGGGCGCCGCGCCCGCCATGGCGAACGATCACGAATACGCCACCTACGCGATCGACCTCGACGGCATTCTGCTGCCCGATGTGCCGCTCGCGCGCTACGACGAGGATCTGGCCGCCGCGCTCGCCGAACGCGACGCGCTGCTGCCGTTCGAGGTGCTGCCGGGCATCGATCTGCAACGCGTGCGCACGATCATCACCGGCCGGCCGGAAGCGGATCGCATGCGCACCGAAGCGTGGCTCGCGCGGCACGGCTTCGGTCATATGCAACTGGTAATGCGCATGCCCGGCACGCACGATGAAAGCGCCGCCGGCGCGGCCGCTCACAAGGCCGCGGCGGCATTGCGCGGCGGCGTCACGCATTTTGTCGAAAGCGATCCGGTGCAGGCACTGCTGATCGCGCAACAGGCGCCGCTGCTGCGCGTGATCTGGTGGGACGCGCTCACGCAAACGGGAATGCTGGTCGGCGCGCGTGCGTGGACCTGATGGCGCGCCGGGCTTCGTTCACACTTCTTTTGCTTCTCTGATTTCCTTCCCCTCCCGCAGATGCAGATACCGCGCCGCCCGCTGCGAGGCGACGACAATCAGCTTCATGGTCGCACGCGTGGCGCCGACGAACAGCTTGCGTGCAATACGCTCGTCGAACGATTCGAAATCGACTTCGGTGAGAATCACGCACGGCGCCGCCTGCCCCTTGAAGCGATAGATCGACTCGAACAGCACATCCCCTTCGCGGTAGGCCGGGTTGCCGAACAGATCGTATTTACCCGTGAAACTGCGCAGCCGATGCGGACCGAGATGGTCCTGCCCGGTCATCGCGGAGCCTTCGCGGCCGCGAAACGACAGCACCGCGATGTCCTGTTTGCGAAAGCCGAGGGACAACGCCTGCGTAATCGCCCGCTTGGTCGCATCAATACTGCTTTCGGTAGCATTCGCTTCGTCGTAGACGGAAAGCGAAATATCGGAGCCGTCGAACGGACTGCCCGACGCCAGTCCCGCCGCAACCGGTACCGACGTGCCGACCACGTCGCGCACGTAGTCGAGAATGTCGCGCGGACTGCGGTAGTTGGTGGTTTCCTTCAACGTGGTCCAGCCGGGCAGTTCGACCGGCTCACGCATATAGAGATTCTGCAGCGGATCTTCGAGCCACCACCACGCGGCGTCCGGCCGCAACAGCCGCTCGAGGGCAGCCACCCAGGGCTGCTGGAAATCCTGCCCTTCGTCGACGATCAGCACGTCGAATTGCCAGCACGCGTCGATCGGCGTTTCGGCAAAAATCGTTTCAAGCTGATTGAACACGTCGCCGGACTGAAAATCCGGCTCGCGGCCCGCGTCGCGCGCGACCCAGTCGCATAGCTGGTGATAGTTCGCCACCTTCGCCTCGGGCGGCGCGACCCGCGCGATGTGATCCGCGAGCGGCCGGTTGAAACACACGTACAAAGGCCGCTGCCCGCGCGCCACCGCGTCGTTCATCACCTGCACCGCCAGTTGCGTTTTACCGGAGCCGGCCGTGCCGATCACGCGCAGCCGGAACGGCGAAAACTCGAGCCGCCGCGCCCAGGTAGCGAGGCCGCCCGCGAGCCGCGTCACGAGCGTGCCGGCCTGGCCGACTAGCGCGCTGGCGTCGGGTGCGAGCGCCAGTTCGTCGGCGAAAAAGTGGTGGATCTTCGGTGCGCAGGCAAGACGCGCTTCGTCGGCCGGCAACGCTTCGCGAATGATCGCGGCCAGCCGGTCTTTACGCGTTGCGTCGACGATCCGCGCGGGATTGACGCCGGCAATGGCCGTATCCTTGACGATGTGGTCCGGGCAATACAGCAGTTCTTCGATCAAATAAGTGCCCGCGCCGAACGCAGCGGTAAAGCGCCGGTGCAGCGTTTCGACGGTATGCGCGAGCGCGATCGCCACGTTGCGCTCCGTCTGTAGATAGACCTTGACGAGACCCTTCGGCGTTTCGCGCAGGAAACCGGTTTTCTGTTCGACGATCATCACGCGTCCGGCCGGGCTGACGATCACGAAATCGGCCTCGCCGAACACCGAAAAGTTCTGGTTCAGGCGGGTCCAGTGCACGCCGTGATAGACGGTGTAGCCGTCAGGCAGCGCTTCTTCCAGTAGTGCGAGGGTTTCGCGCTCGCGGGCCGCCGCGCCGGTAGCGGCGAGGCTCTTCCAGTCGTCGGGGACAATGCGGGCCATGCGGTGCCTCGTCGTATTCGGGTGCGCCCATTGTACGCAACGGCCACGCGTTGCCGGCGCTCAAACCCACTCGCATCGTGTATCGTTACTGGCTGAACGCCGCGCGTCGCGCGCGGCTTGCCACCAATGTTAAAAAGGATTTACCGGATGATTACAATCTGGGGACGCGCCAACTCGGTCAACGTGCAGAAAGTCTTGTGGTGTTGCGACGAACTGGTGCTGCCGTACGAACGCATCGACGCAGGGCTGCAATTCGGCCGCAACAATGAGCCCGACTATCTGGCCATGAACCCGACCGGCAAGATTCCGACGCTGGTCGACGACGACTTCGTACTGTGGGAATCGAACTCGATCCTGCGCTATCTGGTGCTGCAATACGGGGAATCGAGCCTCCTCTATCCGTCCGAGCCTAGACTGCGCTCAAGCATCGACCGCTGGCTCGACTGGTCGCTCACCACGCTGCAACCCACAGAAAAACCCGTGTTCTGGGCTATCGTGCGTACACCCGCCGCCGAGCGCGACGCCACCAGGCTCGCCACCGACGTTGCCGCGGTCACGCTGCTCTGGCGCTTGCTGGACAATCATCTGCAAGGCCGTTTCTTCCTTGAAGGCGAGCAGTTCACACTCGCCGATATCGTGATCGGCGCGTACGCGAAACGCTGGTTCGGCCTGGAAGGCGTCGAACGGCCGCCGCTGCCGAATCTGGAGCGCTGGTATTCGCGGATCGCGACGCGCGCGGGCTTCAAGAAATACGTCGATTTCGCGCTGACCTGACCCATCCGGCTACGACCCGAAAATGACGATCAAGCTCTACGCATGGGGCACGCCGAATGGCCGCAAGGTCAGCGTCGCGCTCGAGGAAATGGAACTGCCGTACACGGTGCAGCCGGTCAACATCGGCCGTGGCGAGCAGTTCCAGACTGACTTTCTGCAGATCAGCCCAAACAACAAGATTCCCGCCATCGTCGATACGGACGGGCCGGACGGCCAGCCGATCAGCGTGTTCGAATCAGGTGCGGTGCTGCTGTATCTCGCCGAAAAGACCGGTAAATTCCTGCCGAATACGCTGCGCGAACGTGTCCCGGTGCTCGAATGGCTGATGTGGCAAATGGGCGGTTTCGGGCCAATACCGGGTCAGGTGCACCATTTCGCCGCGCTCGAGTCCGTCACCGAGCGCGCCTATGGTCTCAAGCGCTATCTGGACGAAACCAACCGTTTATATGGCGTGCTCGACCGGCGCCTCGCACAAACGGAGTTCGTGGCGGGAGAATTGTCGGTGGCGGATTTCGCGATTCTCGGCTGGGCGTGGCGTCATGAACGGCACAAAGTGGACCTCGCCACCTATCCGAACGTGCAACGCTGGTACGAAACGCTGTTCGCACGGCCCGGCGTGCAGCGCGGCTTCGCCGTGAAGCTCGATTAAGTCCGGCTTGAGTCCGGCTTGAGTCCGGCTTGAGTCCGGCTTGAGTCCGGCTTGAGTCCGGCTTGAGTCCGGCGGCCTCATGCATGGCGGCGGCGCGCTGCCTCGACCGGCCAAGCGCACCGCACACCGGCACGGCACCGGGCACAGCAAAGCACGATGGCCTTTATAATCGACCCATGAAGACCGCCAAGCCCGCCGCGACCGCTGAAAAAGCCACCCTTGCCACCTCCGCTCATCGTCATGAGCCGGGGCACGTACACGGTGGCCACGGTGCATCGCAGGAAGCCGCCCTGACCCTCGCGGAAGAATATTGCCGCGAACGCGGCGAGAAACTCACGCCAATCCGCCGCAAAGTGCTCGAATTGCTGCTAAATTCCGGGCGCGCCACCAAAGCGTATTCGTTGCTCGACGACATGCGCCAGATCCATCCCGGTTCGGCGCCGCCCACGGTTTACCGGGCGCTCGATTTTCTGCTCTCGGCCGGACTCGTCCACCGCATCGAATCGATTAATGCGTTCACCGTTTGCCACGACCTCACGCAATGCCAGCACGGCATTCTGGTGGTCTGCCAGCAATGCGGCAACGTCACCGAACTGCATCAGCCCAAACTGCGCCAGGCACTCGTCGCGCAAATCGAAGACGCGGGCTACCGCCTTGCCAGCGACGAGATCGAATTGAAGGGATTGTGTTCCGCCTGTCAGGCCGCGGAGGCCGCCAGCGCCGACGCCGCAGCACCGGTTGTTGCCGTCAAATAGCAGGCGCTGCAAGCAGGTTATCACCGCGCGAAAACCTGCCGCCGAAGATCCGGAAGATCCGGCGGCAGACAACCGCGCCCGCTTCCCAGACGTCGATCAGCCCGCCGCGCGGGCGTCGATCGCGTTGTGCAACAGGGTCACAAGGTCTTCCGGCAACGCCGGCTTGGTCATGAAATGCTGGAAGCCTTCGCCGATGCTGCGCAAGCGGTAAGCGTCGTCGGTATGGCCCGTGAGCGCCACGGCCACCGAAGGCGCGTGATCGCCACGAATCTCGTGATCGCGCAGCCGCTGGATCAGGTAAAAACCGTCCATCGCCGGTAATTCCAGATCACACACGACGGCATCGGGCAACAACCGCAGCGCCGCTTCGACGCCCGCTTCCGCATCAGCCACCGCGACGACATGCGCGCCTTCCGACTCGAGTAACAAGGTCAGCGATTCCCGGCTGTCCGGGTCGTCTTCAACGAGCACGATCGTGGCCTGATCGAGTCTCAATACTCCGTTCATGTTCTGTTGTTGCTCAATAAAACCGGTTAGGCCGTTAGACGCGGCCAACGTATCGTCCTGCTGTATGCCGCCGATTTTCGCGGCTACGGTATTGCTGTCCATGGTTCCGACTCGAATTCGTGCGTCGAGTTGCATGCAGGCCCTCGATTGTAAAACGTGACCTGAGCACAATGCGTGCGCACGGTAACGCGCCAAAATTGCACGCCGATGAAAAAACCACCTTCGACACCCCTGCTCCGGCAGATAGATGCCGACACCCGATCCGCCGTGGCCGCCGCTGCAAACCCAGGTGCATCGCGTTGCCCATCCGGCGTCTTTCCTGATATCCGTGTTCCTTGCGACGCCGGTCCTGTTGCGGTCCTGTTGTGATTTCCGCGCGGCGTTTGCATCCACCGCTTACGTAGCACGTGGCGTGCCTCAGCGCTCCCTTTGCATCCATCAGTTCTGTCGTTCACGCACCGCGCCCGCACCATGCGCGCGAAATCGCAGCGACCGCGTTCAGCCACTGCAACAAACGTCATCTGAGTGAGCTGGCCCGCGTGTCAGTCCGCTTCGCCGGGACCGATGCCATGCATCAGCAAGGCCACCACATGCCGGGTGATTTCCTCGCCGCCGATGTTGCGCCGCACCGGATCGTTACGCCAAAGCTTCGAGGCGGCCAGCGGCAGAATCGTCAGACCTAGCAGGGTGACGAATACCAGCGAAGGTTCAAGCCCCGCATTCAGGCGCCCTTCCTTCTGCCAGCGCGCGATGGCCGACAGCGACGCCTTCTGGTTCGCGTCGCCGAACCGTTCATGCATGCGTTGGCGAAGCAGGCCGCCGTCGCTGATCACTTCGCGTACCCACAGCGACGGAAACCACGGGTGCTCGTGCGCCACCTGCATCAAACGCCGCGTGAGTTGCGTGATGGCCGCCACCGGATCGTCAGGATTTTCCTGAAACGGCACGCCGAATGTTGCGCGTAGCGGCGCGAAACGCTCGTCGATCAGCACGTCGAGCAACTGCTCGCGCGTCTTGAAGTAGTAATGCATCATCGCCGGCGTGAAACCCGCCTCGCGGGCAATCTCGCCAAGCGTCGTATCGACGATGCCCTGCCGCGCGAACAAGGCGAGCGCGGCATCCAGCAGGCGCTTGCGCTGCTCCGGGCCACGCGCCGCGCCCGAAGGCCGGCCCGGGCGCCGCGCCGGCGCGGCCTTCTCCGGTTCGCCCACAGCAGTTGATGCGGTTGACGCGGCCGACTCCGCAAGCTTGCGCGCCTTGGCGGCCGCCGTGTCGCGCGGCGCCCGCTTCACTCGCGGTTCATCTGACGAAATCCTTGCCATTGCATTCAGTTTGACGGTTGACTCAATGTCGCATATATTAATCTCTAAATTAATTAATTTCAACGCCGTGGTGCCATGAACCAATCGACAACGACTCAACCCGCCGTGCTCGTGCAGCCCGGTGCACAACCGGACGTGCAGTCTGGCCCTCAGCCCGCCGACCATCCGCCGATCCGCCTGCTGTTTCCGGCGTTACTGCTGGTCATGCTGCTCGCCGCGCTCGACCAGACGATCGTCTCGACCGCGCTGCCGACCATCGTCGGCGAACTCGGCGGGCTCAACAACCTGTCATGGGTGGTGACCGCCTATCTGCTCACCTCCACCATCGTCGTGCCGCTGTACGGCAAGTTCGGCGATCTGTTCGGCCGCAAGATCGTGCTGCAGACCGCGATCGTGGTGTTCCTCGTCGGTTCCGCGCTATGCGGCGTCGCCCAGAACATGACCCAGCTGATCCTGCTGCGCGCGCTGCAAGGGCTCGGCGGCGGCGGACTGCTGGTCGTCACGATGGCGGCGATCGGGGACGTGATTCCGCCGGCCGAACGCGGCCGTTACCAGGGCGTATTCGGCGGCGTATTCGGTCTCGCAACGGTGATCGGACCGCTGCTTGGCGGCTTTCTTGTCGAGCACCTGTCATGGCGCTGGATTTTCTACATCAATCTGCCGCTCGGCGTCATTTCGCTGGCGGTGATCGGCGCGGTCTTCAAACCGCACGTACGGCACGTGAAGCACACCATCGACTACATGGGCGCCGCGTTTCTCGCCGGCGCGCTCACCTGCATCATCCTGTTCACGAGCCAGGGCGGCACGATCCTGCCGTGGTCGTCGCCGCAGTTGTGGTTCACGCTCGGAATGGGGCTCGTGGCAATCTGGGGTTTCATCCACGAAGAGCGCACTGCCGCCGAACCGATCATGCCGCTTGAACTCTTCAAACAGCGCACGTTTTTGTTGAGCAGTCTGATCGGTTTCATCATCGGCGTATCGCTGTTCGGTTCGGTCACTTTTCTGCCGCTGTACCTGCAGGTGGTCAAAGGTTCGACGCCGTCCCAGGCCGGCATGCAAATGCTGCCGATGATGGGTGGCCTGTTCGTGATGTCGATGGTAACCGGCCGTTTGATCAGCAGAATCGGCAAGTACCGCATGTTCCCGATCGCCGGCACGTTCCTCGTGGCTGTGGCAATGCTGCTGCTCGCACGCCTGCAGATCGGCACACCGATTCATGTGATGTATGTCGACATGGGCATACTCGGCTGTGGCCTCGGCATGGTGATGCAAGTGCTGATTCTCGCCGTGCAAAATACGGTCGAGTTCAGGCATATGGGTGTCGCCACGTCGGGCGCAACGCTGTTCCGGTCGATTGGCGGCTCGATCGGCGTCGCCAGTTTTGGTGCGGTGTTTTCGAACGGCCTGGCCGCGCGCCTGGCAACGCTGATTCCGCCCAATACCGAATTGCCGCACGCGCTCGGGCCGGCCGCCATCCATCAGTTGCCTGAAGCGTTGCGCGACGATTATCTGCAGGCGTTTGCCGGCGCGTTGCATACAGTTTATCTGTCGGCGGCCTGCGTGGTGGTACTGGCCTTCGTGCTCGCGTGGCTCCTGAAGGATCATCCGCTGCGCAAGCACTGACCCCGTATCGCCTCTGCCGCGCGTGTTTTCTGCAAGCGCTTGATGACGAGGTCGAACGCCGTGGGCTTCGACCTCGTTCTGTTTCATCTCCCCTGCCGTTTTTGCCGATCGCGCCCTCGCGTCATTGCCTGCGCACCGCGAACTTGCGAGCGCGTATGAAAAAAACACACTGCCCATTCGTTCTGCCGACATATGAAGTGTTTCGTCGTACCTACAAATGAGCGCGCCGACGTCCGAAGTAGGTGAGAACGTCGATTGACGTTCTCCGCGAAACGCCACATATTGCAAGCAGCGGAATCGCAAGCGAGGACTTGCGCCCCAAGGTTCTCCAGTGCATGTGGATCGTGATTTCCGCAGGTGTCACGCCTGCCTCAAACCGATCTGAAGCATGCCGTAACGACGTTGTTTTCCACAGGTGGGTCCACAGCATGTCCACCCAGACAACACTCGGCCAGGATTTCCCGATGCCCTGCAGACGCTGTGGCGGCGCCCTGTACCGGCAGGTCGACTATTGTCCGTATTGCGGCGCGGTGCATCCGCTCGACGCAGATCCGCACAAACGCACTGTGATACCCGGCAGCCGCGCCAGCGCGATGAACAGAAGCGCGCAAAAAAGCAGCTTCGATCCGACCAGGCCAAGCGGAACCGGACTCGCTGCGCAGACCGCGCTCACCGACGAAGCCGCTCCTGGCGAGCCGCCAATGCAAGCGCCAATGCAAGCGCCGGTACTGGCGACGCTGCCTGCGCGCGCCGACCCGCCGTTCGCCGAGCCGCCGCATGCTGACGGCCGCGGCGTGTTCCCGATGCGCCGGGTACTGATCGCGATCGCGGTCATTGGCGCAATCGGGCTAGCGTATGTCGCTTATGCGCTATTCAGCGGCGACCACGAATCGCAGAACGGCAACACCGAGCAAACGGCAGACAATCCCCAGGACGCCAGAACGGCGACCGGCACGATTGCTCTATACACACCGGCCACACCGGCGCCGTCGACGAACCCGACTACCGCGAGCAAGCCCACTGCTCTCGCGAATCCCGCGAATCCTGCCAATCCCGCGAAGATCGCACCGGCGATTCCAGTCACGCCGATCGCGCCGCCGATGGCCGTGCCCGCCAAACCGCTGACGCCGCAGTTCCGCGATGCCGCGCAAGCGCTACAGGCAGCACGTCTGGCGCTCCGCGCCAACGATCTGTCCGCGGCACAAGCGGCGCTCGGCGCAGTGCAAACATTGCAACCCGGCGACGCCGACGCGCAAGATCTGGCGCTGGAATTGAAACCCCTCGCCGCGCGTCGCGACGTCGCGTTGCAGGCAGCGCAAGCGTGTGCGGCGCAGCAGTCGTGGAACTGCGCACGTCAGCACGCCAATGAGGCACTCTCTATCGACACCGGCAACGACACCGCGAAGACGATCCTCGCACTCGTAATTCGCGAGACAGGTTGGGCTCCGCTCAAGCCGCACGCTGCGATAGACAGTCCGGCCGGCGATCAATCGTTTGGATACCGAATTACATAGCTGTTTGCGAAACCGTCCGAGGCATCACCAGCCCGATTGCAGCGGCGAACGCGCCGCCTCTGAGCGGCAACAGACGGACACGGCACGCACAGCGCATAAACATGTGATGGCAGGCGGGTTCACCGGTGTCGCACAGGTGCCGGCGCGCGAGGCAGTTCAACCTTGACCGATAGGTAAATAGACCATGCTGAAGACACTTTTGGCGGGATGCCTTGGGCTGTTGCTGACGGTCATGTCATCGTTGGCGAGTGCCGAACCCGCGCACTACAAGATCGTCACCGGCCCGGAACGGGGCACGTATATTCAGATCGGCCAGGATCTGTCGAAATGGGTGGCGCAGCCGGCCGGCATCGACCTGGAAGTGCTGGCCTCGAAAGGCTCGGCCGAAAACGTGCAGCGCATGCGCTTCGAGCCGGGCGTGAAGCTCGCGCTGGTGCAGTCCGACGTGTATCAGGCCTACATCGATATGGCCAACGCGGGCAACGCCGACGCCGGCACGGCAATCCGGCCGCTACGACTGATCATGCCGCTGTACGACGAGGAAATTAACGTCGTGGTCCGTGCCGACTCGCCGATGAAAACCCTCGCCGACATCAAGGACAAGAGCATCAGCGTGGGCCTGATCGGCAGCGGCACCGCTCAATCGGCCACGACCCTCTATCACCTGATGTTTGGACAGACCATTCCCGAGCAGAACATCCAGCACCTGAGCAACGAAGACGCCCTGGCCGCGCTGATCGTCAAGAAGGTGGATGTCGCGATCATCGTGGTCGGGCAGCCGGCCAACCTGTTCAACGAAATGAACCCTGAATTGCTGCAACAGCTCCGCCTGCTGAAAGCCGACCCCGCCGCGCCCGAAACCGCCCGCGCCAAACAGACCTATTTTCCCGCCACGATCCGCGCCACCAGCTATCCGAACTGGCTGAAGGAAGACGTCCCGACGTTGACGGTGAAGGCCTTTCTCGTCACCTACGACTACGGTCTGCGCGACACCGTCGGCAATCTGAATCATTTTGCCGACTCGCTGTGCGCCAACTTCGACAATCTTCAGGAGCACGGGCATCCCAAGTGGAAGCAGGTCAAACTCGAATTGCCCACGCTCGTACGGGGATGGAAATACTACGGCCCCGTGGAGAAACATTTGCGCGCGTGCCTCGCGAACCGGAGCGCGGCGATCAGCGCGACCGCAGCGCAGGCTGCGCAAAAACCGCGTTCAGCCTGCACAGATCAGGAGCGGCTGCTTCTGCTGTGCAAGTAAGGCCGCGTGCTGGTGGCGAGAACTGTGCGTTCAGGCATGCGCCTTCGATACGGCCGACACCTCCATCGCCCGTTGCAGCGCCTCGTACACCTTGGGCCGGTTGCATTGCGACACGTTAAAGCGCAGGAAGCCGGCCGCCGATTGCGATGCGCTGAACACATTACCCGGTGCGAACACGACGCTCTCGGCTAACGCGTGACGCGCGACGTCGGCGGCGTCGAGCGCATCCGGCAGGCACGCCCAAACGAAAATACCGGCCCGTGGCCGCGTCCACACTTCAAGACCTGCATAGCCCAGCCGCCTGATTGTTTCGCCCATGGCGTCCGCGAGTTTCGCGCGCATCGATTCCAGATGCCGACGGTACGTGCCGTCCACCAGCAGACGATGCACCACGCTCGCGGCCAGTTGGCCATTGCCGAACGAGGTGGCCAGTTTCAGATCGACCAGCGGTTCGACCCACTCGCTGCGCGCCGCGATGTAGCCGCAGCGCACGGCTGCGGACAGGGTCTTCGAAAAACTGCCGATCGAGACCACCCGCGCGAGCCCGTCGAACGCCGCGAGACGCGGTGCCGGTTCGTCCTCGAAGTCGGCGAAGATATCGTCCTCGACGATCAGCAGATCGTGTTCGCCCGCCAGTTTCAGCAAGCGGTGTGCGATAGCGGGCGCCAGCGTGGCACCGGTCGGATTGTGGATCGCGGAATTGGTCACGTAAAGCCGCGGGCGATGCTCGATCAGCGCCCGCTCGAATGCCGCCAGATCCGGCCCGTTCGGCGTATAAGGCACACCGACGATGCGGGCACGATGCGCGCGCAGCAGCGCCTGAAAGTTGAAGTAGCACGGATCGTCGATCAGGACCGTGTCGCCGGGTTCCAGCAGAAAGCGGCAGACAAGATCGAGCGCGTGCGTGCCGCCGTCGGTCAGCACGATCTGCTCTGGCGGCGCTTCCACACCATGCTGCGCGAGCCGCCAGGCGAGTTGCTGGCGCAGCGCGGGCAGGCCGAGCGGGCTCGCATAATCGGCCAGCGGCGCCTGCGGGTCGCGCGCCAGGGCACGCAAAGCGCGGCGCACACCGTCTTCGGGCAGCCATGACGGCGGCATCCAGCCGCAACCCGGTTTGAACACCTTCGCACCGGCCTCCAGCGACTGCCGCGTAAGCCACAACGGATCGACCTCGCGATCCAGCCGCGGCCCGAGATCGGACAGCGCGAGCGGCGGCGCATGGCCGGATACGAAAAACCCGGAACCGCGCCGCGCCACGATCACCCCTTCCGCGACCAGCCGGTCGTACGCTTCCACCACGGTCGACTTCGACACACCGAGTGTTTCCGTCATCGCGCGGATCGACGGCACGCGCGCGCCCGGCAT
This sequence comes from Paraburkholderia fungorum, assembly GCF_902833645.1. GTDB lineage: Bacteria > Pseudomonadota > Gammaproteobacteria > Burkholderiales > Burkholderiaceae > Paraburkholderia > Paraburkholderia fungorum. Next base: position 115,384 of record NZ_CADFGE010000015.1, on the reverse strand, counting down.
CAACGAACGGCCGGCAATACGCTCGCGCAGGCTGTCCATCACCGCGCCGACCCGCGTGCCGGCCGGTGCGCCCGGGCTCGTCCGGCTGCTATCACTTTCCGCCATCTGTACTGCTCCATGTTCGGTACAGTTTGTACGAATTGTACTGATCCGTAGCTTACCCTTTATCGTCCAGAAGCGGATGCTAGGCGTATTATTTGCAATCCGCATGGACTCTTCCAATGGACAAGACAACCAACGGCTGGGTGAGCGGCATGGTGGGCGTACTGATTTTCAGTGGCTCGCTGCCCGCCATCCGCATCGCCGTGCAAGGCCTCGATCCGGTATTTCTGACGGTCGCCCGCGCAACCATCGCAGGCACGCTGGGTCTGTTGCTGCTGCTGGCATTCCGCGAGGCCCGGCCCGCGAAGCGCGATCTGATTCCGCTGGTGGTCGTCGCCCTCGGCGTGGTGGTCGGCTTTCCGCTCCTCACCGCCCTCGCGCTGCGCCACGTGAATGCCGCGCACGCCGTGGTGTTCGTCGGACTCCTGCCGCTGTCCACCGCGATCTTCGGCGTGCTGCGCGGCGGCGAACGCCCGCAGCCGGCGTTCTGGCTGTTCTCGGCGCTCGGCAGCGGCGCGGTGGTCGCGTTCGCGTTGCGCCACGGCCTCGACGCGTCGCCGCTCGGCGACGCGCTGATGCTGGCGGCAATCATCGTCTGCGGCCTCGGTTACGCAGAAGGCGCTCGGCTGTCGCGCCATCTCGGCGGCTGGCAGGTCATTTCGTGGGCGCTGGTGCTGTCGCTGCCGTTGATGCTGCCGCTCGCCTGGTGGACGCGCCCGGCTTCGTTTGAAGGAGTAAGCCACGCCGCGCTGTGGGGGCTTGCCTATGTGTCGCTCTTCAGCATGCTGATCGGCTTCGTGTTCTGGTATCGCGGGCTCGCGCTCGGCGGTATCGCGGGGGTCGGGCAGCTGCAGTTGCTGCAGCCGTTCTTCGGCCTGCTGCTCGCTGGTCTGCTGCTGCACGAACAGATACCGCCCGCGATGATTCTGGTGACCGTCGTGGTGGTGGCGTGCGTGGCGGGCGCCCGGCGCTTCTCGCGGGCCACGCCGGTGCGGCCGGCCGTCTGAGCGGAGCCTCGCCGGTGGCTCGTCCACGCGTGCGCATCCTCATTTTCAGGACGGCGCAAAGGCCTGACTATTCGTTGAATGCGGGTTGAATATGTCATCATCCCGATGATCGATCCACTACCCGCACCGCGACTACGATGCCGACCGCTTTTGCACAAACCGTCGAAGCCCGCTTTGCCGAACTCACACCGACCTCCAAGCGTGTCGCCAGTTACATGCTGGCGAATCTCGAACGGCTCGGCCTCGAAACCGCCGACCAGATCGCCCAGCAAGCCGGCACCAGTGGCATTTCGGTGGGCCGGTTCCTGCGCAGCATCGGCTACCAGAATCTCGACGATCTGAAGCGCGAACTGCGTGGCGCCCAGGAGCGCCCGTGGCTGATCACCGACCGGCTCGACGCGTTTCGCCGCACCGCCGGCCAGCACGGCGTAACGCCACCCGCGGCAAACGGCCCTGACGTCGCCCACGCTGCCCCGAACCCGGCTCTCGCCCACTCGCTCGAGCTTGAAATCGGCGCGATCCAGCATGTCTATCAGCTCGCGCAGTCGCCGGTGTTTGCCCGCGTGGCCGAACGCATTTCGAATGCGGACGCCGTCTATATTCTCGGCATTCAGTCCACGCGCGGCATCAGCAACGCGTTCTACAGCTACCTCGAGTACATCCGCCCGCGCGTGTTCTATTCCGACGGCATGTCGGGTTCGTATGTCGATTCGCTGAACTCCGAGTTCAAGTCGCCCTATCTGATCGTCACCGATACGCGCGCCTACTCGATGATCGCGCGCCGTTATTGCGAAGCCGCCACGCGCCGCGGCCTGCCCTTCGCGCTCGTCACCGATATCTACTGCCCGTGGGCTCGCGAGTTCGACGGCGATCTTCTGCAGGTGAAGACCGATGTCGGCCAGTTCTGGGATTCGCTGGCGCCGCTCACCTGCCTGTTCAATCTGCTGATCTCGGCGATTGTCGAACGGCTCGGGCCGGGTATCGACGAACGCGTTGCACGCAATCGCGAACTGCAAAGCGAATTCGATCAGTTCGATCTTTGAAGCGGCTGTCACCGTACTCGCGTACGTCGATCGCCGTCAGGATGCCGTCGTGGCCGCCGCTTCACCGCCGAGATACGCGTCGCGAATCCGCTCGTCGCCGAGCAGCGATTCGGCCGTGCCTTCGAGTACGACGCGGCCGGTCTGCAACACATAGCCGTAATGCGCGATCTCCAGTGCGAGGCTGGCGTTCTGCTCGACCATGAAAAAGGTCACGCCCTGCCGGTTGATCGTATCGATCAACTCCAGCACCTTGTCGACGTAGAGCGGCGACAAACCCATGGTGGGTTCGTCCATGCAGATCAGCTTCGGCCGGCTCATCAGCGCACGCGCCATGGCCAGCATCTGCTGTTCGCCGCCTGAGAGCGTGCCGGCCTTTTGCGTCAGACGCTCTTTCACGCGCGGGAAAAGACCCAGCACGCGCTCATAGTCTTCGTCGATCGCCGCGCGGTCGCGCCGCGTATAAGCGCCCATCAGCAGATTTTCACGCACCGTCATGTCGCCGAACAGCCGCCGCGCTTCCGGCACCGAGCCGACACCGCGCCTCACGATCTGCGGCGTGCTGAGGCCGCCGATCGCCTCGCCTTCGAACGTGATGCTGCCGGCACGCGGCTTGTGCAGACCGAGAATCAGCTTCATCGTGGTCGACTTGCCGCTCGCGTTGCCGCCGAGCAGGCTCACGATCTGCCCGCGCCGCACTTGAAAATTGACGTCGAAATGCACCTGCACGGGGCCGTAGAACGTTTCGATATGTTCGAGTTTCAGTAAAGCATCGCTCATCGTCGATATTCCAGCAAAAGTTCAGGCGGCCACGCGCACGGTCGCCGCGCCGCCGACATTGCGATGGCCCAGATAGGCTTCGATCACACGCGGATCGTTGCGCACCTCGCGTGGCAGGCCTTCGGCGATTTTCCCGCCGTTGTCGAGCACGATCACGCGATCCGACAGCCGCATCACCATGTCGAGCTTGTGTTCGATCAGCAGGATCGTCAGCCCGCGCGCTTTCAGTTGCTGAATCAGCACCAGCATTTCGGCGGTTTCGGACTCGTTCATGCCGGCCGTCGGCTCGTCGAGCAGCAGAATGCGCGGATGCAACGCGAGCGCGCGGGCAATCTCGACCCGCCGCCGGTTCGCATATGACAGGCTATGAGCCGGATGATCGATGCGCGGCGTCAGGCGTTCACCGAACCCGGCAATGATCTCGCGCACTTCGTCGCGCAGCGCCGCATCCTCACGGCGAACCGCAGCCGGTCCGAAGAGCGCGCGCGCGACTTCGGCAATGGCGCCCACGATCGGCCAACCCGTGCGGGTGACACGCAAACGCGCATGCGCGCCGATCAACACGTTATCGAGCACGCTCAGATTGCCGAATACCCGGCCATGCTGAAACGTCCTCGCCAGTCCGAGTGCGGCCAGCTTTTCCGGCCGCATGCCGGTAATGTCGCGACCGTCGAAACGCACGCTGCCCGCGTCCGGCGTATCGAGCCCGGTGATCAGATTGAACAGCGTCGATTTGCCCGCGCCGTTCGGTCCGATCACGCTGATCAGTTCACCTTCCGAAATCGATAGATCGACTCCGTTCACCGCGGTCAGTCCGCCAAAGCGCCGCGTCACGCCGCGCACGTCGAGAAGAGTCTGTGTCATGTGCGCTCCGTCATACCGTTCCCAGCAAACCCTGCGGCCTGAACCGCACGAGCAGCAGCAATACCAGCCCGTAGATCAGCATCCGGTAGTCGGCGGCCCAGCGGAAAATCTCGGGCAACCCGATCAGCGCCACCGCGCCGACAATGCCGCCCAGCACGTTGCCGAGCCCGCCGAGAATCACCATGGTCAAGGCGAGGATCGACACTTGCGAGTCGAAGGTCTGGTTGTTGATGTAGCTATACAGATGCGCTGCGATCCCGCCGCTGATCCCGGCGGCCAGACCGCCGAACGCAAACGCGATCGCCTTGTAGCGGTTCGGGCGAATTCCGTGCGAACGCGCCGCCACTTCGTCTTCGCGAATCGCACGCAGCGTGCGGCCCAGGTGCGAGCTCAACAGCCGCGTTTGCAGCAGTGCCAGCACGATCAGCACGCCTAGCGCGAACCAGTAAATCGCGCGGGCGCTATCCGGCGTCCAGCCGAACACCGACAGCGGCGCAATGCCCGCGATGCCGAGCGGACCACGCGTCAGGCTGTCCCAGTTGAGGATCACGAGGCTCACGACTTCGCCAATGCCCAGCGTCGCGATCGACACGTAGTGGCCGCGCAAACGGAACGCCGGATAGACCAGCAGCGTGCCGAGTGCGGCGGTGATCAACCCGGCGCAAAAAATCGTCACGACCGGCGACCAGCCGAGGTTCATCGACAGCAACGCCGACGCGTACGCACCAATCACCAGCAATGCGGCATGGCCAAGCGAAATCTGTCCGACCGTGCCCGCCACCAGCGTCAGGCTCAACGCCAACATTCCGTACAGCCAGGCATTGGTGAGCGTTTGCAGGAGATAGGACGACGTGGCGACGAACGGCAACGCGAGCGCGGCCAGCGCGAGAACGATCACCACGGCGCGCGGTACTTTTACCGCTTTGCCTGCGGACAGGAAGGTGCCGGTCATCGGCTCCGGCGGCAAACGGCGGCTGCCGCTAAAGAGTCCATTGGGACGCCACACCAGAAACATCAGGAGCAGAACGAACGCGAACAGATCGCGGTAACTGGTGCCGAAGATCGCTACGCCATAGCTCTCGACCAGGCCCAGCAGCAGGCTGCCGACAATCGCGCCCGGCACATTGCCCAGACCGCCGATCAGCAACGCCACCACGCCCTTGAGCGTGGCCTGGAAGCCCATCGCCGGATCGATGCTGTTGTAGTACATACCGACCAGCAGGCCGCTCACGCCGCCGAGCGCGCATGCGATCGCAAATACCGCCTGATTGACGCCATTGACGTTGACGCCCATCTGCTGCGCGGCGTCGCGGTCCTGCGCCGTTGCGCGTACTGCCCAGCCCAACCTGGTGAAACGCAAAAACACATAGAGCACGGCTGCCGCCGTCACGCCGATGCCGGCAATCAGCAGGTCCAGCGAGCCGATCGTCGCACCGCCAAGCCGAAAATGCCAATCGGGCAGCGTGCTCGGCACCGGCCGGGGATCGGCGCCGAACAGCAACTGCGCGCACTGATCGAGCACGAAGCTGATGCCGATCGTGGCGAGTAACGGAGCGATGCGCGCGGCGCCCTGCAGCGGCCGCAAGCCGATCCGCTCGATCGTGATGCCCAGCAGCCCGCAGCCGAGCACCACCGCCAGCAAGGCGAGCGGCAACGGCAACCCGAGCCGCGTCAGACACAGCCAGCCGATGAAGCTGCCGATCATGTACACCGAGCCGTGTGCGAAGTTGATCAGATGCGACACGCCGAAGATCAGCGCGAGCCCGACCGCCAGCAATGCGTAGATATTGCCGACGATCAGTCCATTGATCGTGTAGTCGAGCCATGAGGCCATAGCATTCAGATCCGGTGAAAACAGACAAACAGGCGGACACACAAGCCGACACGTAAGCGTCGCTTAGGCGTTACCTGTGCGTTGCCTGTGCATTGCCGAAGTGTTATTTCGAAGCGACCAGTGGCTTCGCACCGTCCCATTGCGTGAACTGGTTGTCCTTGACGACCAGATACACGCTGCGCGCGCCGGCCACGCGGCGTGTCTGCGGATCGAACTGCACCTTGCCGAAGATCAGGCTCGGCACATCCCTGATCTGCTTCAGACCGTCGTGCACCGCCTGACGGGTCACGCCGTAGCGGCGCATGACTTCCGCCGAGACGATCATCGCGTCGTACGCACGCGCGGCGAACGTATCGGGCTCACCGTTGTACTTCGCGCGATAACGCTGCACAAAGTCCTGTACTTCGGGCCGCTTGTCGCCTGGGAAGAAATTCGACTCGGTAAACACGCCGTTTACGGCCTCGCCGCCGAGTTCGAGAAATTTCGGCGAATAGACCGAGCCCACGGCCGCGATCGGCTGCGTCAAACCCGACGAACGCGCCTGGCGCACGATCTGCGCACCGTCCGCGTAGTACGAGATCAGCACGAGCGAATCGGGTTTCGCTTCGTTCACCCGCACCAGCGTCGCGCGAAAATCTTTTTCAGTCGGCTGATAGCCTTCTGCCGCGACGACCTGTGCGCCGTCCTGCGCCGCGGCCTTCGCGAAAATGTCCTTGCTGGTGCGGCCCCAGTCGGTATTCAGATAGAGCACCGCGATGCGCCTGAAGCCGAGTTCCTTCGTTGCGTAGTGCGCGAGCAGCGGTTGCTCCTCAGCCTGGCTGAGCGCGGTGCTCCACATGTAGTCGCCACCCTTCGTGAAGTCCGGGTGCGAATTGGTGAAGCCGAATTGCACGAGTTGTCCGCGCTGATAAATCGGCGAGGCCGCCATCGAAGTCGTGCTTGAGAGATCGCCTAACTCCAGCAGAATGCGCGGGTCGCCGACAAACTTCTGTGCGATCGAGACCGCCTGGCGCGGGTCGCCACGGCTGTCCTCGAAGTCGTAAGCGAGCGGCCGGCCCTTGATGCCGCCCTGGCTGTTGATCTGCTCAAGCGCAAGATCGAAGCCGCGCTTCCACTGCGTGCCGTATTGCGCGTCCTGTCCGGTGAGCGGCCCACTCACACCGATCAGATACGGCTCGCCCGCCGCGGCGCCGGCATGAGCCGGCAAGCTTGCGGTGAGTCCCATTACTGCGGCGAGCACCGGCAGCGTTTTCAGCCAGCGCGACCAGTTGGTTCGCGACGATTTGGATACGTGTTTCATGTTTGCCCCGACTGTCATCTTCAAAGTGAGGCCATGTAACCACGGTGAATTCCGGCAGCCCAACGAAGTTTTGGGAATATGGTTATCACGTCGACGAGCATGCCTCCGCTCGCGCAAGGCAACCCGGCAGACGAGCATTCACTGTCACTCGCCGAGTCGCGCGGGCATCTCATTGACGCAATTGATTTTTCTTCTTTTTGACAGACGCCGTGGGGAAGAAAACTCGAGGCGCCACGCGCTCGCACACCGATTCCCTTCGCATTTTTTCCGCTGTCGATATCGAAATTCATTATATAAATCGCGCATTCAGACGACCCTACAATGCGCAGATCGAATTGCCAGGGCGCGTCATGGAGCTGCATCAACTCGAAGCCTTTTCGGCGGTCATGTCCGCCGGCAGCATCACCGGTGCGGGACGTTTGCTTGAACGCTCGCAGCCGGCCGTCACACGCCAGATTCAGGAGCTCGAAGCGGATCTCGGCTATGCGCTGTTCAATCGCAATGGGCCGCGTGTCACGCCGACGCATCGTGCGTTTCTGCTTTACGAAGAAGTCGAGCGTTCGCTGGTCGGGTTGAAGACCATCGAGCAGCGGGCGCGCGCCATCGGTCTCGGCGAAGCCGAACCGCTGCGTGTAGCGGCCACGCCCGCGCTGGCCGCGTCGATCGTGCCGCCTGCCATCGCGATGCTGCCGCCGCTCGGGCACGCACCGCAATTCCAGTTGCGCAGCCTGTCGGCTGAACACGTCGTGCATGAAGTGCTGACCCGCACCGCGGATATCGGTCTGGTCACATTGCCGATCGGGCATGCGGGACTCGACATCCACTGGATCGCCGAGGCGCCTTGCGTGGCACTGATGCAGAGCGGCGACCCGCTCGCCACGCTGCCGCATATCACGCTGCGCGATCTCGCGAAACGGCGCATCGTCACCGTGGCGAACCGTTTCCGGCTACGGCATCGGATCGACGCAGCGTTCGCGGCCGCGCACATCGCCGCCGACGTATTTCTCGAAACCAATGCATCGCTGAACGCGGTGATGGCCGCTCGCGCGGGCGCCTGCGTCGCAATCGTCGACCCCGCCACCGGACTCGGCCTGCCCATCGAAGGCGTCACGGCGCGGCCGCTCGATTGCGCGATTCCTTTCTTCTTCGGCGCCGTCACGCCGGCGGGCAAACCGCGCCGCGCCGCCGTCGACGCGTTGCTGCAAGCCATCGAACATGCGACCCGCGAACTACTCGACGGCGTGGTTCTCCATCCGCCCCAGCAGCACGACGCACTGCTGCAACGCGAAACGCGTGCCCCTCGTACGCGCACCAAACATCCGGAACACACAGCATGAATCGCCTTGCCGATCTCGAAGCCCGCTTGCGTGAAGATCTGCGCTGGCTGGAATTACCCGCGCCCTCCTGGGTCCCGCCACGTTTCGCCGGTGCCGAACGCGTACTCGATGTCGCGGTGATCGGCGGCGGCATGGCGGGGCTCGCCGCGGCGGCGGAATTGCGCTGGCTGGGCGTCGACAATCTGCGGGTATTCGATCGCGCAGCACCGGGACGCGAAGGTCCGTGGGTATCGTTCGCGCGCATGGAAACGCTGCGCTCGCCCAAGCAGCTCACGGGTCCCGCGCTGCGCATGCCGGCTCTCACATTTCGCGCGTGGTACGAAGCGCAATTCGGCGAACCCGCGTGGGAGGCACTCTACAAGATTCCGCGCACCCAATGGATGGACTATCTGCGCTGGTATCGCGAGGTGCTCGATCTGCCGGTGCAAAACGACACCGCGCTCACCTCGCTGCGTCCGCGCGACGACGGTCTGCTTGAACTCGATCTGCACGATCTCGGGAAAGCAGGCGCACGGCGCACGCTGCTCGCGCGGCATGTCGTGCTCGCCACCGGCCGCGACGGATTGGGCGGCCCATTCGTACCGGTGATCGCCAATACGGTTGCGCGCCGCTACTGGGCGCATTCGGCGGAGGCTATCGATTTCGCTGCGCTGGCCGGCAAACGTGTCGGTGTTGTCGGCGCGGGAGCGTCCGCCTTCGACAACGCCGCGACCGCGCTCGAAGCGGGGGCGGCCGGCGTCGATCTGTTTATCCGCCGCGACGACATTCCACGCGTGAACAAGCTGACCGGCATCGGCAGTCCGGGGCTGGTGCATGGTTTCGCCGATCTCGACGACGCATCGAAGTGGCGCTTTCTGCACTATGCACAGACCGAGCAGACGCCACCGCCGCGAGACAGCGTGCTGCGGGTTTCACGCCATGCCAATGCCCGCTTTCATGTCGGTAGTCCGGTGGCGGCGCTCGACGAACTCGACGGCGCGCTCGTGGTAACAACACCCAAGGGCCGTTACGTGGTGGACTTTCTGATCTTCGCGACCGGCTTTCACTCGGATATCGCCACGCGTACCGAGTTCGCGCCGTTCGCCGGTTTTGTACGGCGTTGGAAAGACCGCTATCGGGCGGACCCGTCGCTGCCTTCGCACGAACTGGCGGAGTCGCCGGATCTCGGCGACGCGTTCGCGTTTCAGGAGCGCGAACCCGGCACCTGTGCGGCGCTGACGCAGATTCATTGCTTCAATCATGCGGCGAGCCTTAGCCATGGAAAGCTGTCCGGCGACATCCCCGCGATCAGCGAAGGCGCGCAGCGCCTCGCACGCGGCATCGCGAGCCGCCTGTTCGACGCGGATCGCGAGCGCCACTACGAGGCGCTGGTCGCCTTCGATAAAGCGGAGTTACAAGGGGATGAATGGACGGATGCGGATGCACCGTCCGGCACTGCGCGCGCTCATCTGCAAGCAGAGCATGCCGCTAACAATCCCGCTGACGATCCCGCCGAAAACACTGATTAACCCGCCGGAGCAGATATGACCGACCTCGCGTCACAGACCCAATCGTCCGCACTTTCAGACGTCGCCGGCACCGCCACCGTCGATACCGTCGACACCCTCGCCGGCCTGCAAGCCGGCAGCCCGCTCGCCGCGCTGCGCCATGCCCGCGACAAGGTCGCGCTGCACACGCAACGCAGCGAAGACGCGCTGCTCGATCCGGCGTTGCCCGATCTGTCGCTGCACGAGCGCTTGTTTGCCGCATGGTATGCCGCCCGTCTCTCGCTGGCCGACGATCTCGCCGACGCCTACGCGGCAAAGCTGATCGCTGCCGGCGCACAGCCGGTCACGCTCGATGCAATCGAAGCGGGTACGCTCGACCCCACCGCCGACGCGCGCCTGATCGCCATCCTTTCTCACGTCAAGCTATTGGTGCTCAGGCCGGTCGAAGCACGCCCCGAGCATCTGCGGACGCTGCAACAAACCGAGATCACGACACGCGGCATCGTCGCGCTGTCCCAACTGATTGCATTCGTCACTTATCAATTGCGCGTGGTAGCGGGCCTGAAGGCATTGCGCGCCGCCCAGGAGGCAGCATGAATCAGGTGAACACCAGTGCATCGCCGCTTGACCGGTTCAACGGCTTTACCTTCGATACGCTTGGCTGGCGCGCATGGCTCGACACGGTCAGCCTCGAGAACGCCACGCCCGAGCAGCTGGCCGTGCTCGATGAAAGCCATCCGCACGCGAAGACCTCCGACTACTATCTCCTGCTGGTCCAGCAGGCGGAAATCCTGCGGCAACGCTCCGGCGTTTTCAACGCGATCATGTATGCACCAGGCGGCTTGCCGCGCGCCGAGCGCGAACTCGCCAGCACCGTGGTCTCGCGCATGAACGGCTGCGTGTATTGCGCTTCGGTGCATGCACAACGATTCGGCCAGCTCGCGAAACGGACCGACGCAATCGAAGAGGTTTTCGAAGACCCGTCGAGCGCCGGCACCACGGCGCGCGAGCGAGCGATCATTCAGTACGCGATCGAACTGACCGATCACCCTGAAAATGTCGACGCAGACGCTATCAGGCGCCTCGAAGCGAATGGCCTGACGCAGGCGGAGATTCTCGACCTGACTCACGCGATCGCGATCTTTGCGTGGGCCAACCGGTTGATGCTCACGCTTGGCGAACCGGTGTTTCCGCAAGCGGGCGCGTGAGGTGCGGGCGCAGCGGCCCACGCCGTCCAGGCGCGACCGCCTGCACGCGCCGAAAAAGCCAAAGGCCGCATTGCGGTATCCTCAGCGGCTCGTTCAGAAGGAGGATGGATTCATGAAGTTTTCGATTTGCGTGGCACTCGCTGCCCTGACGCTGTCCGCCACCGCGTACGCGCAAACCTCGCAAACCTTTCGCTTCGGCGAAGGCCAGAGCACGCTGCCGTCCGGCAATGCCCATCCGGCACCCACGCCGGGCACGCAGGCCCAGCAGCCGCAACCGGTGCAAGCCCAGCAGCAACCGCAGCCCGCTGACCATGCCCCAGCCAAAAGCAACGCCAAGGCCAAGCCGAAGCACAAGGCAAAGCGCCACCGGCATTACCACGGGCATGTGAAACAACCGGACACCTACTCGCACAACTGACCGGCGCAACGCACCACACATCACACGCCGGCCGCCATGCGCCGGCTGCTGCGCGACGAGAATCCGTAGTGCCCGGCCGCGACATGTGGCCGGGCACGCCACGCGAGGCGCGGACCGTGCCGCTCACTTATGCAGGCGCCCATACTGCCTATAGATCGCGGCCATTTTTGACGCGCTTCAAATTCGCGGGCGCGGCGGGCATAGTAAAACGTATTCACAGATTCAGCGGCCACGACAGGAACACGTATGAGCACCACCCGCCCCGCCCCCTCCACACCCCATTCGACCGATTCAGCCGCCCCGACGCCACTGCCCGCCCCATTGATCCGCGACGCCACCGAGGCCGACCTGCCCGCGATCCAGGCGATCTACGCCCACCACGTGTTGACCGGCGTCGCTTCGTTTGAGGAAATTCCGCCTTCCGTCGACGATCTGCGCACACGGCTCGCATCGGTGCGCAGTCATGGGTTGCCGTACATGGTGGCCGAGATCGACGGCGAAGTCGCCGGCTATTGCTACGCGACGCCATACCGGCCGCGCGCCGCGTATCGGAACACGATCGAGGATTCGATCTACGTGAACGACGCGTATCGCGGACGAGGCCTAGGACGCGTGTTATTGCAGGCGCTGATCGAACGCTGCGAAACCGGACCGTGGCGCCAGATGGTCGCCGTGATCGCCGACGGCGGCAGCGGCGGCTCGCTGTCCCTGCATGCGCAACTGGGTTTCGAATTGACCGGCACATTAAAGGCGGTGGGCTTCAAGCATGGCCGCTGGCTCGACACCACGCTGATGCAACGGACCTTGGGGGCCGGCGATTCGACCGCGCCGGACGACATCGCGCAGGAACGCGGCTAAAGCCCGGCCGCTGGTTTCAATTCGTCCCTCAAGGTCAGGGCCGCTTGCGCAGCACCGCGGTGTAAGTCACCGGCCCGTCGTCCAACGGCACGCCCAGGCATTCCGGCATTTCACGTTCCGTCAGTGTCCTGAACGCCGATGAAGATTCATATCGCGACGCACCGCGCCGGGAGCCATGCAAATCATCGCGTTGCCAGCCGGACTCGCCGCCAAACTCGCCGCCGGGTTGGCCACCGCGTTAAAATCCCTCCATGCCCAATACGCCGCCCCCCTTTCCGCCCTTGCCCGACGCCTCGAGCGTCCCGCCAGGCGCCGCGCCGCGCAACGAATACACGGTCGACGAACTCGCACGCGTCACCGACACCACGGTGCGCAACGTGCGCGCCTATCAGGACCGCGGCCTGCTTGCGCCACCGGAAAAGCGCGGCCGCGTCGGCGTATATGACGACACGCATGTGTCGCGTCTGAAGCTAATCAACCATCTGCTCACGCGCGGCTACACGCTCGCGAACATTCAGGATCTGATCATGGCGGTGGACGAAGGCCACGATCTGCGTTCGATCCTCGGCCTTGAAACCGCGATCGGCGGACGCTGGTCGCGCGAACGGCCAAAGAAATACTCGCTGCTCGAACTGCTGCAGATGTTCGGCGACAAAGCCTCGCCGAGCGCGCTTGGCAAAGCGGTCGATCTCGGTTTGCTGGAGCGCGACGGCCTCTCCTTCGTGTCCGGCAACCCCACCGCGCTGGCCGCCGGCGCGACCATGGCCAAGGAAGGCATTCCGCTCGCCGACCTGCTCGACGCCGTGGGCGTCGCCCGGCCGCATTTTCAGGCGGTCGCCAAGGCACTGGTCGACCTGGTGGTCCGCCAGCTGGACCGCTACGACGCCGACGCGCTGCCGCCGCCTGCCGACGTGCCCGCGCTCGTCGACGCAATCTGGCGGGTGCGGCCGCTGGCGATGGTGCTGGTCGAAAGCGAAATGAACCGCGCGCTGGAAGAGGCTTCCGGCGATTACCTCGGCGACCGCGTCGCGGCGATCATGGAAAAGAAGCTCGGTCATCCGGCCGAAGCCACCGCGGCGAAGAAAGATAAATCCAGAAAATAGTCACTCCGCGTTCGCGCGCGCGTCATATTCAAATCTGCATTGCTTCGTTTGATCGGCGGGATGTCCGTGCGACGATCTTCGATCGATCGAACGCAATGGAGATTCGCAGGATGGCCCGTCATACCCGTATTTCGCTTCACATCGCCGCCACCTTGCTGGCGGCGCTCGCCACCTTGAGCGCGAACGCGCAGAGCAGCAACGGCAAGGCTAACGAGCCGGCCAACGTGCTGCGCATTGGTTATCAGAAGTCGGGCCTGCTCGCGATCCTCAAGGCGCAAGGCTCACTCGACGAAAAGCTCAAACCGCTCGGCTACAGCATCAAGTGGTTCGAATTTCCGGCCGGCCCGCAATTGCTCGAAGCGCTGAACGCGAACAGCGTCGACTTCGGCTATACCGGCGCGCCGCCGCCCGTGTTCGCGCAGGCCGGCGGCGTGCGCTTCGTGTACGTCGGCGCGGAGCCCTCGGGGCGTCATGCCGAAGCGATTCTGGTCCGAGGCGATTCGACGCTGCACAGCGTGGCGGAACTGAAGGGCAAGCGTGTCGCGTTGCAGAAGGGTTCGAGTTCCAACTACCTGCTACTCGAGGCACTGAAGAAAGCCGGCCTGCGTTACGAAGACGTTCGCCCGGTCTACCTCGCCCCCGCCGACGCGCGCGCCGCCTTCGAAAGCGGCACGGTCGACGCATGGGCGATCTGGGACCCTTATTACGCCTCCGCACAACAGACGCTGAAGGCACGCGCGCTGGTCGATTACTCGGAGCTCAATAGTCCCTATAACTTCTATGAAGCCACGAGCGAGTTCGCCCAGCAGCATCCCGACGTGATCCGCGCGATTCTCGGCCAACTTCGCGTCACCGGCCTGTGGGTCAACGACCATCCAGTGGAAACCGCCGCGCTGATCGCACCGAAGGTCGGTCTGGATCAGAAGCTGGTCGAAACCTGGGTGCGCCGCTATCCGTACGGCACCACCGCCGTGACCGACGAAATCGTGCGCTCGCAGCAGATCGTCGCCGACGCGTTCTACGGCGCGCATCTGATTCCGCAAAAAATCACCGTGAAGGACAATGTCTGGCAAAACCGCGAGGTGGCAGCCAGTCTGGCGGGCAAGTAGGCACTGGCGGTCTGAAAGGACAAAGGGCGCTCGAGCCTTACGCCACGGCCTTCTCCGCTCCATAGAGTTTCCCGTCTAACCCGTTGCTTGCGTCATCCGTTGACAGCCTCTATTGTTACATCAACCAATGTAACAGTTAAGAGCGAATAAAAGGAGACGGATCGGATGAACGCACGCATGATGCCCCTCGACGACGCGGCGCCCACTGCATCCGCGCCCATCGAAACCGATATCGCCATCATCGGCTCGGGCTTTGCCGGCCTGGGCATGGCGATCCGGTTGCGCCAGGCCGGCATGACCGATTTCATCGTCGCGGAAAAGGCCGAGTCGGTGGGCGGCACCTGGCGTGACAACCACTACCCCGGTTGCGCTTGCGACGTGCAATCCCACGTCTATTCGTTCTCCTTCGCCCCGAATCCGCGCTGGACCCGCATGTTCGCGCGTCAGCCGGAAATTCGCGCGTATCTGGAAGCGTGCACGCAACGGTTCGGCATTCAGCGTCATCTGCGCTTCGGGCATGAACTTGCCTCCGCGATCTACGACGAAACCCGCCACCGCTGGCAACTGATGTTCGCAAACGGCCAGCGCTGGTCCGCCCGCGTGCTGATTTCGGGAATGGGCGGACTCTCGCGCGCGGCCATTCCGAACATTCCGGGCATCGAGACATTCAAGGGTAAAGCGTTCCATTCCCAGCACTGGGACCATACGTATCCGCTCGAAGGCAAACGCGTCGCGGTGATCGGCACCGGCGCGAGCGCGATCCAGTTCGTGCCGCAGATCGCGCCGCGCGTCTCGCATCTGAACCTGTTCCAGCGCACGCCACCGTGGATCATGCCGAAGGCCGACCGCGCGGTGAAGCCGTTCGAGCAGTGGCTGTTCAGGCATCTACCGTTCACGCAGAAGATCATGCGTTCGGCGCTCTACTGCATGCTCGAATCGCGCGCTTTCGGCTTCGCGATTCATCCTTCGCTGATGAAGACCGCACAGAAAGTCGCTGAGCGGCACTTGCGCCGCCAGGTGCCCGATCCGCAACTGCGCGCCACGCTCACACCGAACTACACGATGGGCTGCAAGCGTATCCTGATCTCGAACGACTACTTCCCCGCGCTGTCGCGCCAGAACGTGTCCGTGACAACCACCGGCATTGCCCGCATAGAAGAAGACGCGGTGATCACGACCGACGGCGCGCGCCATCCGGCCGACTGCCTGATCTTCGGCACCGGCTTTCAGGTGGCCGATCCGTTCCCGGCCGGCGTGGTGCGTGGCCGTGGCGGCATCGATATCGTCGACACATGGCGCGATGGCGCACATGCGTATCTCGGTACGACGCTGCCTGGTTATCCGAACTTCTTCATGATCGTCGGCCCGAACACCGGCCTCGGCCACAACTCGATGGTGTTCATGATCGAATCGCAAGTCGAATACGTGCTGCGCGCGCTGAAGACGATGAACACAGAGCGCGCCGCCGCGATCGAAGTGCGCCCCCATGTCGAGCGCGCCTACAACGAGAAGATCCAGCAGAAACTCGGCCGCGCGATCTGGTCGACGGGCGGTTGCAAGAGCTGGTATCTCGATCCGAAGACCGGCAAGAACACCACGCTGTGGCCAGGATTCGCCTACAAATTCCGCCAGGCAACCCGCACCTTCAGCATGGACGACTACCTCGCGTATTCGCCCGCGGCGCAGCCGCTGGGCGGACACCCGAGCTCGCAGCCGCAGCCCGTGCATGCGCACGGCAATGCGGCGGCGACGTCGGCGGAAGCAACCTGAAAAACGATAACGACAAGGCACCGTTCAGAGAGGACAGGAGATAAGCCAATGAAGAACTTCACCGACAGAGTAGCCGCCATCACCGGCGCGGGCTCGGGTATGGGCCGTTCGCTCGCGATTCAGTTGGCGCGCGAAGGCTGCCACCTCGCGCTGGCCGACCGCAATGCCACGAGCCTCGCCGAAACCGCGCAACTCGCGCAGGCCGCTGCACCACATGTGGTCGGCTCGCCGCTGCGCATCACCACGCGCGTGCTCGACGTGTCGGACCGCGCCGCGATGTTCGACTGGGCCGCCGAAACGGCCGCGCAGCATCAGCGTGTGAACCTCGTGTTCAATAACGCGGGCGTGGCGCTGTCGAGCACCATCGAAGGCATGGAGTACGCCGACCTGGAGTGGATCGTCGGCATCAATTTCTGGGGCGTGGTGCACGGCACGAAAGCGTTTCTGCCGTATATCAAGGCGTCGGGCGCGGGGCACATCGTCAATACGTCGAGCGTATTCGGCCTGTTCTCGCAGCCCGGCATGAGCGGCTACAACGCGACCAAATTCGCCGTGCGCGGCTTTACGGAAGCATTGCGCCAGGAACTCGATCTGATGAAGTGCGGCGTATCGGCGACCTGCGTGCACCCGGGCGGCATTCGCACGAGCATCGCGCAGTCGAGCCGGATCTCGTCGAACATGGTCGGCTTCATGCTGGAAAACGAACAGCAAGGCAAGGACGACTTTGAGAAGTTTTTCATCACCACCGCCGACGAAGCCGCACGCGTGATTCTCGACGGCGTGCGCAAGAACAAGCGGCGCGTGCTGATCGGCCGCGACGCGCGCGCCGCCGACTGGCTCGCGCGTACGTTGCCGGCGGCCTACCAGGCGCTGGTCGTGATGCAGACGCGCCGCATGAAGCGCATTGCGGAAAAGCGCGCGCGCCGCGCCGCGCAAATGGACGGGCGGCGTGCCTGATGCGCAGGCCGTCATCTCACACCATGCAGACCGTCCGATCAGCACATTCAGCACATTCAGCAGCATATAAAGGATCACAAGGAGAAAGGCCATGATGCCGGTTCGCCGCGACCTCCGTTTCAATTTACCGCAGGAACGTGCCTGCGATTGGCACGTGCAGGGCTCGCACGTAACCCACTTCTTCAACGCGCTTTCACTGCTGTTCCCGGCCGGTGAGCGCTTTTTCATGGACAGCGTGCGCAACTACCGCGACCAGATCGACGACCCCGTGCTGAAGAAGCAGGTGCTCGGCTTCATCGGTCAGGAAGCGATGCATACGCGCGAACACATCGAATACAACGATCTGCTGCAGGAAGCCGGCTTACCCGCGCATAAGCTCGACAAGCGCCTGTGGGCGATTCTCAACTTCGGCCGCAAGATCCTGCCGCATTCGTATCAACTCGCGGTCACGGTCTGCCTCGAACACTACACCGCGATGCTGGCGGGCCTGCTGCTGGAGGATGCATCGCGTATCGGCGGGTCGGTCGAAGGCTATACGCAGATGTGGACGTGGCATGCGCTCGAAGAAACCGAACACAAGTCGGTTTCCTACGACGTGTGGAATACGGTGCTGAAGCCCGGCCTCGGTCGCTACCTGCTGCGCACCGGCACGATGCTCGCCACCACGCTGACCTTCTGGCTGATCGTGTTCGACTACCACGTGCGCCTGCTGATCGCCGATCGCAAACGCGGCGGCCATATCCGCGGCATGTGGCGCGTCGTGAAGTATCTGTACGGTCCGCGCCACGGCGTGTTTCCGCGTATTGCCGGGGAGTGGCTGAGCTTTTTCCGGCCAGGCTTCCATCCGTGGGATCACGACAATCGTGCGCAGCTATCGCGCATCGACGGCCTCGTGGCCGCGGTTGACGCCACCAACGCGGCCACGCCAAGCGCCCGCAAAGCCGCCCGGCGCGGCGTGCAGGCGGCCGCGTGATACGCGACACGCTGTCGGTCGAAGCCGGCGACGTGCGGCTCGCGGTGTACGTGAGCGGACCGCGCGACGCACCGCCGCTCGTGCTGGTGCACGGTTATCCGGATTCGGCCGCGGTGTGGGAACCGGTGCGCGCGCAACTCGACGCGCGCTACCGTGTCATCAGCTACGACGTGCGCGGGGCCGGCGCTTCCGGTGCGCCAGAAGCGCGCGCGGCTTACCGGCTCGAGCGGCTCGCCGCCGATCTCGCGGCTGTAGCCGATGCAACCTGCGGCACACGGCCGTTTCACCTGGTCGGTCACGACTGGGGGTCGATTCAAAGCTGGGAAGCCGTCACCGACCCGGCCTTCAAAGGCCGCATTGCGTCGTATACGTCGATCTCCGGACCGTGCCTCGACCATGCGTCGTTCGGCTTACGCGGCGCGAGTTCAGCCGCCGGCGTTGAGCGTGCGGAACAGCCCGGAGTCCATCAGACAACAAAGCGCCCATTTGGCAGCAGTCTTCGGCAAACGCTCAAGTCCTGGTACATCTTTTTCTTTCACCTGCCGTTGCTGCCGGAGTTGGTGTGGCGTACGGGCGGCGCACGCATGTGGCCGTTATGGCTGCGCGTGACGGAACGGGTGCGCCCCGAGCGGGACCCCGCGCAAATGCGCAACGCCATCAACGGCCTGAATCTCTACCGCGCCAATTTCATCGACAGGCTGCTGCATCCACGTGCACGCCATGCACATGCGCCCGTGCAATTCATCGTGCCGCTGCGCGATCGCTACGTCGGGCCCGAGCTCTCCGTGGGGCTCGAAGGCTGGCTCGGTGCATACGGCCGCACCGAAATCGATGCCGGTCATTGGGTGGTACTGCGCGAGCCCGAACGCATCGCGGCAGGCATCGAGCGCTTCGTGGAACTGCACCAGGTCCAGCGTCCATCGGAAGGCGGCGGTCCCGACACCTCGACGCAGGTCAACGCTCGCGCGGCAGGCGTGTAAATAGCGTCGGATAGTCGATCACGAGGCCGTCTTCATCCACCGTCAGGTCCGCGGTGAAATTGCGGAAGATGCCTTCGTAGCGATACACCCGATTCAACTCGATGCACGAATACGCCTGTTCGGCACGCGTGACCTGCAAATCCGGCGTCGAAATATAGGCGACGGAAATCGGCTTGCGCTCGCCTTCGGCCAGTTGCAGACGGCGGATCGGCAAGGTATTCGTATAGGGCGTGGCGGCGATATCGATATCGATGCACCCTTCAATCGCCTTCAGCACGTGGCCATCTCCATCGCGCCAATGGCCGGCACCGTCGCCGTGCAATTCCAGCTCGGCGCCGCCGACGATCTTCAGCCACGCATAGGTCGTACGCCATTGCTCGTCGCTGCGTACCTTGTAGTGCAGGCCGTACGCTTTGCCGTAGCGCTGCCCGACCAGGACGCTTTCCACTGCGAAGCCGTCCGCGCGCGCCTCGAACGCAAGATGTTCGAAACCGTCGCCCTCTTCCGATGCCCACCGTAGTTCACGCATCAGTCAGTCTCCTTCTGGAACGAAATGAACCGGAACGGCATGCGCGCCGGATTCTTATCCTAGCGCGAAAGCTTTCGGTTCGCCGAACGCGCAATTTTCCAGCTCATGGCGCCATGCAGCATACGTGTCGCAAATAGCCACTATCAACATCTGACGATGCCTGATGTGAGGCAAGTGGCCTATGCTCGCGGTTCACCGTCAACCTGGCCCGCCGCGCGCGTCTGAACCGCACGCGGCAGCGTCACGCCGCCTCGAATTCGCCGCCCCTGATCATGCTCGCCCCTGCAACCGAAGCACAATCCGCCGCCATGCGCACCCTGTTGCGCAGTTTCGGCCAGATCGTGCTGCAGCCGAACGCGTTCACCGGCGCGTGCCTGCTCGCCGCATGGCTGCTATGCGATCCGCGCCTCGCCTGCGCGGCGTTGATGGGCGCAGTCGCGGCCAACGTCAGCGCGGTGTTGGCCGGATCTCCGGAAGACGACACGCAGGCCGGTCTGCACGGCTTTAATGGTGCGCTGGCCGGTCTCGCCGCATTCAGTTTCATCGCCGCCAACGCGACCGCCGCCGCTGTGGCGATTCTGGCCGCGACAGGGGCTGCGTGGCTGCTGGAACCGTGGTCGCGCTGGCTGCGTGCGCGTGGGCTCGGCTATTTCTCCAGCCCCTGTTTGATCGTCACATGGCTCTGGTTGCCGCTGGCGACACGCGTCACGCAGCAAACGCTCTCCCTTACAGAGCACGCACCTCGGGCGGCGCAATTGAGCAGCGGCGTACTCGCCGGATTCGCGCAAACCGGTTTTGCGTCTGGCGCGCTGCCGGGCTTGCTCGTGTTGATCGGCATTGCGGCTGCTTCAAGACGGCATGCGTTGTGGGCGCTGGCCGGCGCGGCCCTAGCAAGCGCCGCGCATCTGTTGCTCGGCGCGAGCCCGGGCTCGTTCGACGCCGGCCTGTTAGGATTCAATGGCGTGCTGACGGCGATCGCGCTGGCCGATTCCGGCATCGCGGCGACGCTTGGGGGCGTGATGCTTTCCGTGGCGCTGCAAATGACTGCCACCTACTATGCGTTGCCGGCCATGACTGCGCCGTTCGTACTCGCGACGTGGAGCATGCAGTGGCTCGCTGGCCGATTCGCGCATGCCGCGGCAGTGTCCGAACCGGCCGCGCATGGCGGAACCGGACGGCGTGTCACGTCGCCGGCTTCGGCCGGAACGTCGTCTGCATCGGTCAGACGCGCGGGTTAGGCGCAACCGCAGCCCGAACCCACCAGGCAATCTCAGGAGACACACATGTCGTTCACCCATACGCCCACCGGCCGTGTCACCGAGGCAGGGCCGAGGTCCGAAGCCGAACAGCAGACCCGCGTCGACCTGGCCGCCGCCTACCGCCTCGCGGCGCTCAACGGCTGGGACGATCTGGTCTACACGCATATCTCGGCCAGCGTTCCCGGCGAACCGGGCCACTTCCTGATCAATCCGTTCGGTCTCGCGTTCGACGAAGTGTGCGCGTCAAACCTGGTGAAGATCGATATCGAAGGCAACGTCGTGGGCGCGAGCGAACATCCGGTCAACGCCACCGGTTTTGCGCTGCACGCCGCCGTGCATGCGGCCCGCGCCGACGCGTTCTGCGTGATGCACTTGCACAATACCGCGGGCGTGGCGGTTTCCGCTCAACCGGCCGGATTGCTGCCGGCGTCGCAGCACGCACTGCGCTTTTACGGCCACCTCGCGTATCACGATTACGAAGGCCTCGCCTTTACGCCGGCCGAGGGCGAACGACTCGTCGCGCATCTCGCCGACAAACCTGCCATGCTGTTGCGCAATCACGGCACGCTCACCGCCGGCCGCACGATTGCCGAAGCTTATGTGTTGATGGCGACGCTGATCAAGGCTTGCGAAATCCAGTTGCAGGCACAGGCGTGCGGCAGCGAACTCGTCGTGCCGAGCGATGCCGTAGCCGCTCGCACAGCCGAGCAACTGTTTGACGGCGGCGCAATCGAAGGCGCGCTGGAATGGCCCGCCTTGCTACGCAAGCTCGACCGGCTCGATCGCACGTACCGGGACTAGATTCATTTTTCAACGCTACGCTATTCACCACGGAGTCACGCAATGCCCACGTTTCATATCGAACTCTTCGAAGGCCGCTCGCTGGAACAGAAACGTCAGTTCGTCGAAGCCATTACCAAGGCGACTTGCGAATCGCTCGGCGTCGAACCGAACTCAGTGGATATCATTCTGACCGACGTCAAGCGCGAGAACTGGGCAACAGGTGGGCGTTTGTGGTCCGAAGCGGACGCATGAGGCAAGTGAAAATGCTGCGCGTATTGCACGCGCAGCAGGTCTTTCCGGCGACGCGTATTCGACTCGCGTCGCTGTGGCGGCATCAGCAGACGCCGCCACGCCACCAGACCGATCAGAACCGGTGGATGATGCCTACGCCTGCCGCAAACTGGCTGCGCGACGAGGACGGTGCGCCGTTCTGACCGTCGCCGATGTCGGCCGTTGCGTTGATGATGCTCGTGGACGTACCGGCCTTGTTTGGAGCCAGAGTCTGGCCACCCGCACGTTGGTAAGCTTCCAGCGCGTACAGGCCGGTCCGCTTTGAGAGGCTGTAGTACTGCGAGAGATTGAACTGCTGATAGCTCGCCGCGCTCGTGATGCCATTCGCCTGCGTTGCGCGCGTGTAGCTATAGCCGGCGGCCAGGTCCAGCGCCGTCAGCGGCTTGTAGTGCAGCACAGCGCCAGCCGTATTGAAGATCGCCTCGTTGTGGAACGCCGAATTCACGCCCGGGACGTATTGCACGTTCGAGTACGAGAACGAGATGTCCCATTGCGAGCTGAACGCATAGCCGCCCGTCACCGCCACGCGCTGCTGCGCCTGCGCCGTCTGGTAGCCGTTGTTGATACCCGACACAGCCGTCTGCGCGCCGGCATTCGAGGTCGTGGAATCAGCCCCCCACGCGCCGCCGCCCAGCGTCGAGTTGTTGATGCGCTGATAGCCCGCCGCGATCCCGAACGGACCGTTCAGGTACTGAACCGCCGCGCTGATCGTCGAGCCGGCATTGGTCCTGCCTGCCACGCCGCCCAGCGAATACGAACCGCTCACCGTCAGGCCATGCATGCTCGGCGAGGTGTACACCAGCGAGTTATTCGCGCGGTACAGCGTATCCAGCGAATCGATATCGCCCGGGTGTGCGCCGTAAGCGCCCGTCAGCCACGTGGTCGGGCTATACGGCGACAGCAACGTGTAGTACGAGGTGTACTGGCGGCCTGCCGTCAGCGTACCGTAGCTGGCATTGGTCACGCCGACATACGCCTGACGGTTGAACGCCAGGCCGGAAACGGACTGCGCGCCGGTTGCACTGTTAAAGCCTTCTTCCAACTGGAAGATCGCCTTCGTGCCACCACCCAGATCTTCGCCGCCCTTCAGGCCGAAGCGGCTGCCCGCCCAGATGCCGTTCACCATCTTGATCACCGAGCGGCCGCCCGACGTCGAACCGAGCGACGTCTGGCTGCTCTGATAGCCGATCCCCGTATCGACGATACCGTACAACGTCACGCTGCTCTGAGCGTGCGCGCCGAGGGCGACCAACCCAAGGGCCGAGGTTGCGATTGCCTTTTTCATTTCTGCTCCTCTGTAAAAAAACTTATTCTTCGTGTCTGGCAGTCCTCTACAGGCGCCGACTCCTGATCAAGCGTTAAAACACCGGGTGGCCATTGATCAGGCTAGGCAACCACGTCGAAAACAACGGTACGTACGTCACAATGTTGATCGCGCTGAAGATCGCCAGGTAGTAAGGCCACGCCACCTTGGTCGTCTCACCGATCGACACGTTGCCGATCGCGCAACCGATGAACTGCACCGAGCCGATCGGCGGATGCACGAGACCCAACGCACAGTTCAGCAGGATCATGATCCCGAACTGCACCGGGCCCACGCCGGCGTGCATCGCCATCGGCAGGAACAACGGTGTCGTGATCAGGATGTGCGCCGCCATGTCGACGAAGGTGCCGAGAAAGATCTGGATGATGTTGATGTAAAGCAGCATCAGCCATGCGTGACTCGTTGCGCCGTCGAGCATGTGCTCGATTGCGTCGGGAATCTCCAGATAGGCCATCTGGTAGCGCAGCATGTTCGACACGCCGATCAGCAGCAGCACCACGCCGGTGGTTTTAGCCGCCTTGGACAGCGCATGAAAGAGCTTCTGCCTCGTCATCGTGCGATACACGACGATGGTCAACACGAGTGAGTAAGCCACGGCAATGGCTGCCGCTTCCGTCGCGGTGGCAATCCCTCTTGCCACGCAGAACAGAATGATCGCGATCACCATCAAGCCCGGCAACGCGCCCAGAAACGTGCGGACCACCGCGAGCCAGCCGGGAAAACGCTGCAATTCGGTCGAGCCGTCAGGACGGCGCGGATAGCCGAACTTGACCGCCTGCCAGTACGCGGCGATAAGCACGAAACCCATCACCCACAGCACCGGCAACAGACCGGAGAACAACAGATCGCCGATCGACACGCCGCTCAGCCGCTGACCGTTCAACGTGCCAGTAATGCCTTGAGCCGCGAACGCGTAAATGATCATGTTCGTCGAGGTGGGCATCAACGCGCCTGCGAGCGACGAATGGGTCGTCACGTTGACCGCGTAGGCCGCGCTGTAGCCTTCACGCTTCATCAGCGGAATGACCACGCCGCCCATCGCGGACGTGTCCGCCGTCGGCGAGCCGGACACGCCGCCGAACAACGTGCACGCAACCACGTTCGCCATGCCCAGGCCGCCGCGGAAATGGCCCACGGTGGCCTGCGCGAAACGCAGGATGCGGTCGGCGATACCGCCGTGCAACATCAACTCGCCCGAGAAAATGAAGAATGGGACGGCGAGAAACGAAAACGCATTCATCCCCGAAATCATCGACTGCATGGCGGTGGCCGCCGGCAAGCCTTCATACAGATAAGTCAGGACGCACGAAAGTCCCAGCGCAAACGAAACAGGAACCCCGAATACGAGGAAAACGAGGAAACTAACTGAGAGGATGGCAAGTTCCATGATTCTTCTATTTGTGTTTCTGTGCGAAAAGCCCCAGCAGATTCTCTAGCGAGAACAGAGCGATGCAGGCGCTGGCGATAACCGGGATCACATAACGAAGCGCTTCCGGAAGACCGAGAATTGGAATCTTGTCGTCCATCGTCGTCTCGGCCATCTGCAGGCAGCCGAAGAAAATCGCCACGGCCAGCACGATCAGACAAAGATGCTGGAACGCATGCGCGACCACCTGGCCGTTCGGCGGCAATTTCTTGACTAGCGAGTCAAGCCCGATATGACCGCCTTCGCGAACCTTGAGCGCGGCGCCGAACATGGCGATCACGATCACCAGCAGCAGCGCAATGGGTTCGACGAAATCCGGTGCATCGCTGAAAACATAGCGCATCACCACGCTATAGATCACCAGCAGGCACAGCGTGGCGAGACTCGCCGACGCCACGACAACCAGCACGCGAAAGAGAACATCATTTGGGCGCTTCATGAAACTCATTGACCCCATCCTTGCCTACATCGGACCTGGTTTTAATATTCAGGAATCCTTCCGCCCGTCACCGGACAGATCAGGAAACCACACGGCACGAAAGACCCGCAGCAGGTGCTGTCAGGCCTTTCGCCACCGCGTTGCTTCCAACTTATTTGATTGCCTGGATTTCGTCGACGAGCTGCTTCATTTGCGGAGTCTTTTCATACTTCGCCCAGACCGGCTGCATCGCCTTCACGAAAGCCGGACGGTCGATCTGCGACGCGGGGATGAGCGTCGCGCCGCCCTTGGCGACTGTCTTGGCCGCGTCAGCCTCGCGCGCGGTCCACAGCTTCTCGTAGTACGGCACCGAGTCGGCCGCTGCCTTCTTGATGATGGCCTGCTCCTGCGGCGTCAGCGTGTCCCATACCTTCTTGGAGAACACCAGAACTTCCGGGGTCATCGAATGCTGGGTTTCGGAATAGACCTGCGCGACCTCGAAGTGCTTGGTTTCTTCGTACGACGGCAGGTTGTTCTCAGCGCCATCCACGAGACCCGTCTTCAGGCCGGTATAGACTTCGGCGAACGGCATCGGTGTCGGCGTGCCGCCCATCGCCTTGATTTCGTCGACCATCAGGTCCGAAGGCTGCACACGCACCTTGAGGCCCTTCATGTCGGCAGGCGAATGGATCGCCTTCTTCGCGTACATCGAGCGCGCGCCGCTCTCATAGAACGTCAGCGCGATCATGCCCTTCGCCGAGAAGGCGTCGAGAATCTTCTGGCCTTCCGGGCCGTACATCACTTTGCGGAAATGGTCGATGTCGCGAAACAGGAACGGCAGCGACGGGATCATCGATTCAGGCACGATCTCGTTGAATGCCGCGCCGTTGGCGCGCGCCATATCCAGTGCGCCAATACGCACCTGATCGATCGTGTCGTTTTCGGAGCCCAGCGCGCTGTTGCCGAAGACCTTCACGGAATCCTTGCCACCGGTTGCCTTGCTGATTTCTTCGCCCATGTACTTCACGGCCATATTGGTCGGATAGGTGTCGCCATGCACGTCCGACACGCGGAACACGCGAGCGTGTGCCGACACGGTGCTGAACGCCAGCACGGAGGCCGCGACAATCATCGAGACACGGGAAGAGGCAAACTTCTTGTTCATCGTGACATTCCTTGAAAAATAGATCATCCAATCGATTGCGGCGGGCCGCGTGCGGATGTTGCGACATGGTTTTAATGCGTCTCCCGGCTTCAAAAAATGCCGCGCTTTTTCTCTGCCGTACGATCACCCCACTTTCGGGGAGAGAGTGATAACGTGCGGATCTGTGCGTTTTTTCCCCGGCACAGATGCTCAGCACTCCTCTCTGACAATCAGACTTCCTTGCTTCAACTGCATCGGCTGAACCTCGCGCGCGTCGATCGCGCGCGGAGAACGCCGCTCTCCTTGTGCAGCGGCCAAACGTGTCTCGAAATGAAATTGTTTGGCCCTACATGTTGTACGACGACATATGAAGTCTATAAAACGTAAGCTAAGTTGTACAGCCGGTATTTACCCGCACGAAGGCAAGTTGAACGTAAGAGTTTCCGAGTTTAAATTCGGCAAAAAGCTAATACATACAAGGATATAAGCCGATCTCCTATCTTGTGGATTTATATTTTTCGTAGAGAGGAAGATGACCCGAAAGTGGCATTTATGCCACTATGTTGTACGACGAGCGATGAATAAATAACGACTACTGTTGGGCGCCGACATGCTAATGCCCCGGCGCCCAGTCACATGGGCGTCATTTCTTCACAGTTCGCCCGCGTACTCAGGCTCGGGCAGCCCCGTCACACCGGGGCGGACGGCTAACAGATGGCCGTCGTGTTCGCTCGCGCCGGTCGCGGGGCGAATCGACGTCACGAACAACGTATCGAGGTTGTTGCCGCCGAATGCGCACATCGACGGCTTGATGGCCGGCACGGCAATCTGCCGATCGAGCTTGCCTTGCGGGGTAAAGCGAAACAGCAGACCCGCGTCGTTCGCGCAGATCCAGTAGCAGCCATCCACATCCACCGCCGCGCCGTCGGGACGTCCGGCGTAATCGTGCAGGTCGGCGAATACGCGCCGGTTGCGCGGCTCGCCCGTCTCGACGTCGTAGTCGAATGCCCAGATCTGCCGGCGCAGGGGATGCGAGTCCGACAGATACATCGTGGCCCCATCGGGCGACCATGCCAGACCATTTTGCGTGATCAAGGCGTCGACAAAAGGCTCCGACAACACGCCGCGCTCATCGAAGCGATAAAGCGCGCCGGCGGGATTTGCCGCTGCCATGTCCTGAACCATCGTGCCGGACCAGAAGCGCCCTTGCCGATCACACCGGCCGTCGTTGAAACGCATATCGGCGAACGGGAAGACCGGTGCGGCAAGCCTCCGTGGCGTCACGGCCAGCGGTTCGGTACCGGACGTACCCTTGGTCAGCGTGACCGAGAACAGCGCCGTCTCGCAGCCCGCCAGCACCGTGCCGTGCCGATCGAACGCCAGACAGGCCACTTTCTCCGGCAATTGCCACTCGGCGCGCTCCGCCGAAGCGGGCCGCAGCCGCACAATCTTTTGCGCCGGAATATCCACCCAGTAGAGCGCCTGCTCCGCCGCGCGCCACACCGGGCTCTCGCCGACCGACGCGGGCGCCTGGTTTGCCGCTTCGACACGCTCCACACGCGGGTTTGCCACGCCGCTCATCGCTTAGGCTCCATCGGACCCGCCAGCACAAACGGGCCGCCCTGGAAACGCTGGGTCGGATCGTCGAGCTCGGCGGTGGGCGCCGCGACCGGGAAGAGATGCTCAAATTCGATCGAACTGTCCTGCGGGCGAAAACCGAGAAACGCCGCCTTGGTGTTGTCGACCCATTTGGTCCGGTTGTCGGAAACGCCATAAACGATTGCGTGCCCGACCCGGTTGGTAAACAGTGAGCAACGCACCAGTTCGATAAGGTCGCGAAAGCTCAGATAGGTGACGAGCATGCGCGGATTTTTTGGCTGCTCGAACGACGAGCCGATCCGCAAGCACACTGTCTCGAGACCGAAGCGGTCGAAGTAATAGCGCGACAACGACTCGCCGAAGCACTTCGTCACGCCATACAGGCTGTCGGGACGCAGCGGCGCATCGATATCGAGTACCGACGTGGTGGGATGAAACCCCACCGCATGATTCGAGCTCGCATACACGATGCGCTTCACGCCCTGCTTCTGCGCGGCCGAATAGAGGTTGTACAGGCCGCGGATATTCGCTTCGAGCAGGTCTTCGAACGGCGCCTCGACGGAAATGCCGCCGAGATGAACGACTGCGTCCACACCTTCGAGCAGCGCGTGAACCGCGGCTTCATCGGCGAGGTCGACAATCGAGGCCTCTTCATGCGCCGCGACGTCTCCCAGCGGCGCGATATCGGTAACGCGCACGATATCGGCCCACGCGGCGAGCGCGCCGCGCACTTGCTGGCCGAGATTGCCGGCAGCGCCGGTGAGCAGAAGACGGCGGAAAGGCTTTTGCGCCGCCGTGCGGTCAGGGTTCGAGTCAGTCATATCTCAGTCTTTGTCGTGATTGCCAGCAGTACGATGAGCTCTGGCGGAGCTGTCAGGTCACCGGCGCCGGATTGAACAGCGTCAATGCATTGTGGAGTTTGAGCTTCTCCGCGCAGGTCTGTTTACGTCCGCTAGCGACGTCGAGCATCAGGCGGAACAACTCCCAACCCACGTCCTCAATTGTCGCTGCGCCGGTTGCAATGGTACCGGCGTTGATATCCATCAGATCGTGCCAGCGGCGCGCGAGATCGGAGCGCGTCGCGACCTTGATGACGGGCACTTCCGCGAGGCTGTACGGCGTGCCGCGGCCAGTCGTGAACACATGCAGGTTGATGCCCGCGGCGACCTGCAGCGTGCCGCAGATGAAATCGCTAGCCGGCGTGGCGGCATAAATCAGGCCCTTCTGCCGGACCTTTTCACCGGGCGACAACACGCCGGAAATGGCCGAGTTGCCCGACTTGATGATCGAGCCCATCGCCTTTTCGACGATGTTCGACAACCCACCCTTCTTGTTGCCCGGCGTGGTGTTGGCGCTGCGGTCCGCGCCGCCGCGCTTCAGATAATCGTCGTACCACTGCATCTCGCGGATGATCGCGGCAGCCACCTCCGGGTTGGCCGCGCGCGCCGTCAGTTGATCGACCCCGTCGCGCACTTCGGTCACTTCGGAGAACATCACCGTGGCGCCGGCGCGTACCAGCAGATCGGTGGCGAAACCCACCGCGGGATTCGCGGTCAGCCCGGAAAATGCGTCGCTGCCGCCACATTGCACGCCAACCACCAGATCGGCGGCCGGGCAGGTTTCGCGGCGGCGATTGTTGAGCCGCTTCAGATGGCCGTCGGCCATTCTCATGATCGACTCGATCATCGACTGGAAGCCGACGTGCGCGTCGTCCTGAAGCACGACCACGCCGCCGTTCAGATCGGCCTCGACGTCGCCGATGTCGGCCACTTCGGCGACATTCGCCGCCGCGGCAATCGGAATCGTACCCGGCGGCATCAGGCGTTCGGGCTGCAGCTTCTCGCAACCGAGGCTGACCATCATCACCTCGCCGCCAAAGTTCGGATTCAGGCTGATGTTGCGCACGGTACGGATCGGCACCATCGCGTCCGGCGCGTCGATCGCGACGCCGCAGCCATAGGTGTGCCCGAGGCTCACGACATCGTCGACATTCGGATAGAGCGGCAGCAGTTCGGCCTTGATACGCGTGACCGCATGCTGAACCACGTCGGCCACGCATTGCACCGTGGTCGTGATCGCCAGAATGTTGCGCGAGCCGACCGAGCCGTCGGCATTGCGATAACCCTCGAAGGTGAAGCCTTCCAGCGGCGGCATGTCCGGCGCCTTGATGGTGGCGATCGGCAGATCTTCCAGCCCGGGCGGACTCGGCATACGGATCACGTGTTCGTTGATCCAGCTGCCCTTCGGCAGCGCCTTGAGCGCGTAACCGATCACCACGTTATAGCGGATGACCTCGTCGCCTTCCGCGAGATCGGCCAGCGCGACTTTGTGCCCTTGCGGAACACGCTCGCGCAGTGCGAGGCCATCGGGAAACACGGCGCCCTCTCCCAGACCGCCGTCGTTGACGACGATCGCGACATTGTCATTGGGGTGAACGCGAATGTAGAGCGGGGTTTGTTCCATTACATCGATCCTTGTGGCGATTTCACGCCTGCTACGGCAATAATTCATACGTCATCCTACAACATGAAAGATTGCCGAGAGTTCCGTATTTACCCTATGACGAGCATTATGCCGTCAAAACACTGTTGAGTTAGTCGATTCGTTGTTGTACGATGACGTATAAGGATTCTCAATTTCCAAGTACAACCTTTTACGGCCCTCGCTCACGGCCCCTATTCGACGCCCTGGATATTCATCATGACGACACCGCAGGAACTCAAGCAGATCGTTTCCGAAGGCCTTCTGTCCTTCCCCGTTACCGACTTCGACGAACAAGGCGATTTTCGCTCCAACACCTATGCCGAGCGCCTCGAATGGCTCGCACCGTACGGCGCTTCGGCACTGTTCGTTGCCGGCGGCACGGGTGAATTCTTCTCGCTCACGCATAACGACTACTCGAATGTCGTGCGCACTGCCACTGAAGTCTGCAAAGGCAAGGTGCCGATTCTCGCCGGCGCCGGCGGCCCGACCCGTGTGGCGATCGCCTACGCGCAGGAAGCGGAGCGCCACGGTGCAAACGGCATTCTGCTGATGCCGCACTACCTGACCGAAGCCTGCCAGGAAGGCATTGCGACGCACGCGGAAGAAGTCTGCAAGTCGGTGCCGAACATGGGCGTGATCATCTACAACCGCGCCAACTCCAAGCTTAACGCCGACATGCTCGAAGGGTTGGCCGAGCGCTGCCCCAACCTGATCGGCTTCAAGGACGGCGTGGGCGAGATCGAGAACATGGTGTCGATCCGCCGCCGCCTCGGCGACCGTTTCTCGTACCTCGGCGGCCTGCCGACCGCTGAAGTCTACGCTGCGGCCTACAAGGCGCTGGGCGTGCCGGTGTACTCGTCGGCCGTGTTCAACTTCATCCCGAAGACCGCGATGGACTTCTACCGCGCGATCGCCGCGGACGACCACGCTACCGTCGGCAAGCTGATCGACGAATTCTTCCTGCCGTATCTGAAGATCCGCAACCGCCGCCAGGGCTACGCGGTCAGCATCGTAAAGGCCGGCGCGAAACTCGTCGGTCACAGCGCGGGTCCGGTGCGTGCGCCGCTGACCGATCTGACCGAAGAAGAAATGGCGCAACTCGACGTGCTGATCAAGAAGCTCGGCGCGCAATAACGTGTGAAGCTGCGCGTGGCCTTGCAAATGATGGGGCGCACATGAGCTCGCACGTGAAGCCGCGCATGCAGTAAGGCATGCAGCAGCGCACGGCAATGACGCACCAAGGCGCCCGGCATTGTGAAGCCGGATCGCGCACAAGGCACCGCAAAGAGCGCCCGGGACGGCAACGTCGCCGGGCGTTTTTTCACTGATAACAATTCTGGAGATGGCGATGGAAATAAGCCGCACCGCGAGCGCTGCGCACGTCGCAAAGCGCACCAAAGTCCGCTACGCGATTCTGCTGCTGATCTTTCTGATCACGACATTCAATTACGCGGACCGCGCCACGCTCTCGGTCACCGGGTCCGCGATGCGCGCCGAGTTCGGGCTCGATGCGATCAGGATGGGCTACATCTTCTCCGCATTCAGCTGGGCCTATGTGTTGTCGCAACTGCCGGCAGGCTGGCTGCTCGACCGCTTCGGCGCACGGCGCGTCTACGCGGCAAGCATTTTCCTGTGGTCGCTGTTCACGCTGCTGCAAGGCTCGATCGGTTTGCTGGGCAGCGCGGCGGCGGCCGTCATCGCGCTGTTCGTGCTGCGCTTTGCCATGGGCGCCGCTGAATCGCCGGCCTTCCCGGCCAATGCCAAGGTCGTGGCCAGCTGGTTTCCGACCAACGAACGCGGCACCGCTTCGGCCATTTTCAATTCGGCGCAATACTTCGCGGCGGTTATCTTCACGCCGCTGATGGCATGGCTGACCCACGCGTTCGGCTGGCATACGGTCTATCTCGTGATGGGCGCGGCCGGCCTGTTGCTCGCCCTCACCTGGCTGAAGGTGATGAAGAACCCCGCCGACCACCCACGCGTGTCACGCGCCGAACTCGACTACATCGAACAGGGCGGCGGCGTGGTGAACGGGCACAAAAAAGCAGTTCAGACCGAGGACATCGCCGGCGCCGGCGGCTGGTCGCTGGTGCGTCAACTGCTGGGCAATCGCATGCTGCTCGGGGTCTATCTCGCGCAGTACTGCATCAATGTGCTGACCTACTTCTTCCTGACGTGGTTTCCGATCTACCTCGTCCAGGCGCGCGGCATGACGATTCTGCAAGCGGGTCTCGTCGCGTCGCTGCCCGCGATCTGCGGATTCTCCGGCGGCGTGCTCGGCGGCATCCTGTCCGACGGGCTGATCCGGCGCGGGCACTCGCTCACCGTCGCACGCAAGGTGCCGATTGTCGGCGGCATGCTGCTGTCGGTGTGCATTATCGGCTGCAACTACGTGTCGACCGACTGGATCGTCGTCGCGCTCATGTCGCTGGCGTTTTTCGGCAAGGGCATCGGCGCGCTCGGCTGGGCCGTCGTGGCGGATACCTCACCGAAGGAAGCGCTCGGTCTGTCGGGCGCCATCTTCAATATGTTCGGCAACGTCGCCGGCATCGTGACGCCGATCGTGATCGGCTACCTCGTCGCGAAGACCGGCTCGTTCAACGGCGCGCTGGTTTTCGTCGGCCTGAATGCGTTGCTGACGGTGTTCAGCTACCTCGTGATCGTGAAAGACATCAAACGGGTCGAACTCCGCCTGAGCTAGCGCTCAGGCTGTTATCGTACTTCCCGGCCCGCCGCCCGAACAAATCGGCTTAACCGCCTGGCGCCTGAAACCGGGCGTCGGCAACACGTCTGGCGTCGACGCCGAAAATGATCCCGCATTTATATAATCAGTCGTCAGACGACGGTATAATGAATCGCAGGAAGTATCTGCAACTATCTGATTCGAGGGGCGTTTTCGATGGCTACACCACTGGCATCCGCGGCACCGCCACGACGCGCGCGCAATCTTGCCGAGTTTGTCGTCAGCTACGTCACCGAGCAAATCGCGTCCAACGCCTTGAAGCCCGGCGACAAGCTGCCGACCGAGTCGCAACTGATGGTCACGCTGAGCGTGAGCCGCACCGTCATTCGCGAGGCAATTTCACGCTTGCAGGCGGGCAAGATCATTGAGACGCGTCACGGCATCGGCAGTTTCGTGCTGGAGCCGCAGCGCGAAAAGCTGGGCATCGACATGGTGCCGGCCACCACCTTGCGCGACGTGCTGTCGATCCTGGAACTGCGCATCAGCCTCGAAACGGAATGCGCCGGCCTTGCCGCCCAACGCGCCAAGCCGGACGACCTCGCGCGCATGCGTACCGCGCTCGACGCGATCGAAGCCACCCGCCACAACGGGCTGGATAGCGTCGACGCCGACCTGCAGTTCCATATCTCCGTGGCGCGCGCCACCGGCAACCGGTATTTCGTCGACATCCTCACGCAAATGGGCAGCGCGCTGATCCCGCGCAACCGGCTCGATTCGGCGGGAATCGCGCGGGCCGAACCCGATGCGTATCTGTCGCTCGTCAATCTGGAACACGAGAGCATTCTCGAAGCGATCACGCGCCACGACGCCGAAGGCGCGCGTGCCGCGATGCGCATGCATCTGTCCAATAGCCGCGAGCGGCTGCGGCGCGCCAATGAAAACGCGGAAGCAAATAGCTGAAACGTTGCGCTGCACGCAAAAAAATGGACGGGATATCCCGTCCATTTTTTTATCTTGCGCGGCGGCGCCACTCCTCATGCGCCGCTCACACATTACTTAGCTATGCCACTTAACTGCGCCACTTAACTGCGCGTAATCTCGCCATCGCGACGGCGCCACAAATCCAGCGGATTGCTGTCGGCGAGCGCCACCGGCAACAGATCGGCCGGGAAATCCTGATAGCACACCGGCCGCAGGAAGCGCTCGATCGAGGTCGTCCCCACCGACGTCGCACGGCTATCGGAGGTGGCCGGGAACGGCCCGCCGTGCACCATCGCGTGCGAAACCTCGACGCCGGTCGGGAAACCATTGACCAGAATCCGGCCCGCCTTGCGCTCGAGAATCGGCACCAGCTTCTTCGCCGCCGGCAGATCCGCGCTATCCATCTGCACCGTGGCGGTCAACTGACCGGCAAAATGCTCGGCCACCGCGAGCAATTCCTGCTCGTCCTTGCAACGCACGATGGTCGACGCCGGTCCGAAAACCTCATCCTCCAGCGCCGGTGTGGAGAGGAACGTCAGCGCATCGGTCACGAACAACGCCGCGCGCGCCTGCGTCGGACCCGTTGCATCGACGCCTTGCGCAACCGTTTCGACACCGCGGGTTGCCGCCAGTTTGCCCTCGCCCTCTTCATAGGCGGCGTGAATGCCGGCCGTGAGCATGGTCTGCGCCGGCTTGCCGCTCAGTGCTTCGGACGCCGTGGCAATGAAGCCTTTGAGTGCGTCGCTATCCACGGCGATCGCGAGCCCCGGGTTGGTACAGAACTGCCCTGCGCCCAACACCAGCGAATCGACAAAGCCACGCGCGATGGCATCGCCGCGTTGCGACAATGCATTCGAAAGAAGAAACACCGGGTTGATGCTGCTCATTTCCGCGTAAACCGGAATCGGCTCGGCTCTGGCCGCCGCGACGCGCATCAGCGACGTACCGCCCGCGCGCGAACCCGTGAAGCCCACCGCCTTGATGGCCGGATGCGCGACCAGCGCTTCGCCGACCGAATTGCCCGCGCCGACGATCAGCGAGAACACGCCTTCCGGCAAGTCCATATCCATCGCGACCTGTTGAATCACTCGGCCGACCATCTCCGAAGTGCCGAGGTGCGCACGGTGCGCCTTCACCACCACCGGACAACCCGCCGCGAGCGCTGCTGCGGTATCGCCGCCCGCCACCGAAAACGCGAGTGGGAAGTTGCTGGCGCCGAACACTGCGACCGGGCCCAGCGGAATCTTCTGCATCCGCAGATCGGAGCGCGGCAAAGGCTTGCGCTCGGGCAATGGCGAATCGAGTGTGGCTGCGAGCCATTGGCCGGCGCGCACGACTTGCGCGAACAGTTTGAGCTGGCCCGTCGTGCGGCCACGCTCGCCTTCGAGACGCGCTTTCGGCAGGCCCGACTCTTCGTGCGCACGCTGGATCAGCGCGTCGCCGAGCGCCGTGATGCCATCCGCGATACGCTCGAGAAACTCGGCACGCACCGTGAGCGGCAGATGCCGGTAGGCGTCGAACGCTTGCTGCGCGAGTTCGCAGGCGAGTTCGACATTCGCGGCCGAGCCGCTGCCGAACACCGGCTCGGCGATCTCGGCGCCCGTGGCGGGATTGAACGCGCGCAAGGGTTTTTCCTCGCCGCGCACTGCTTTGCGGCCTATCAGCATTTCGCCGGTAATAGACATTTCGCTTTCCTTGGATGGACGTCTCAGATATAGGTCATCCTACAACATCGGACACCCCTCGCGCAACCCGAAACCCTTGTCGAATGAGGAATTCGGGTTTACGTGGCAGTTACAAGCCCACAGGCCAATGCTAATCTTTGCCAAGACGTACGACAACTTATAACATCCACTTCAGCAACGGCCGGTGCTTGCCCCGCTTACTCGCAGTTCAAGGAGACATCATCCCCATGACAGCCGCCACGCCTTATCAGCCCTTACCCAATAGCTTTCGCCACGCCGTGCGCGGCGGCGAAACCCTGATCGGCTGCTGGGCCTCGCTTGCCAGCCCGATTGTCACGGAATTGCTCGGCGTGATCGGCTTCGACTGGATGCTGCTCGATGCGGAACACGCGCCGAACGACGTTCTCACTCTGATCCCCCAATTGATGGCGCTCAAGGACAGCCCGAGCGCACCGGTGGTGCGCCCGCCCGCCAACGACAGCGTATTCATCAAGCGGCTGCTGGATAGCGGCTTTTCGAATTTTCTGGTGCCGTTCGTCGACAGCGCCGAAGACGCGCGGCGCGCCGTCGCCGCAACGCGTTACCCGCCGCAAGGTATCCGCGGCGTCTCGGTGAGTCACCGGGGCAACCGCTATGGAACGGTCGCCAACTACTTCGACGTCGCCAATGACAACGTCTGCGTGATCGTTCAGATCGAAAGCCGCAAGGCCATCGACAACATTGACGAGATTCTCGCCGTGGACGGCGTCGATGCCGTTTTCGTCGGACCGTCCGATCTCGCGGTCGCCTACGGCCATATCGGCAACCCGAACCACCCCGACGTGCAGCAGGTGATCGCGCAGGTCTTCGAACGCGCTGAGGCGGCCGGCAAGCCGAGCGGCATCCTCGCCCCCGTGCAGGCCGACGCGGAGCGCTATCTTTCGATGGGTTGCCGCGTCGTCGCGGTCTGTGCGGATATGGGGCTGCTGAAAACCGCCGCACAGACGGTCCAACAACACTTCATGCAGAAACAGGCGGACCGGAAGTAACCACGGCCGCCATGACATCCACGGAGCATTCCATGCAAAAAGCAGGCTTTATTGGACTCGGCATCATGGGCAAGCCCATGGCCGCCAACCTTCTCAAGAACGGCGTCGCCCTTGCCGCGTTCACGCGCAGCGGCGTGCCCGATGAACTCACCCAGGCCGGCGCTACCGCATGCGACAGCCCGGCCGCCGTGGCTGCTCATGCCGACGTGATCTTCGTCATGGTGCCGGACACGCCGGACGTCGAACGCGTGCTGTTTGGCGAACAGGGACTCGCGGATGCGTTGCGCCCCAGACAGATCGTGGTCGACATGAGCTCGATTTCGCCGATGGCTACGCGCGACTTCGCGGCCCGCGTGCGTGAGCGCGGCGCGGACTATCTCGACGCACCGGTTTCCGGTGGCGAGGTCGGTGCCAAGGCCGGCTCGCTGACCATTATGGTAGGCGGCGAAACCGCCACCTTCGAGAGCGTCAAGCCGCTCTTCGACATGATGGGCAAGAATGTCACGCTGATCGGCGGCGTCGGCGCGGGCCAGGTGTGCAAGGTGGCCAATCAGGTGATCGTCGCCGCGACGATCGAAGCCGTCGGCGAAGCGTTGCTGCTCGCCTCCAAGGCCGGCGTCGATCCGGCGCGCGTGCGCGAAGCGTTGATGGGCGGCTTTGCGTCCTCGCGCATTCTCGAAGTACACGGCGAACGGATGACAAAGCGTACCTTCGACCCGGGTTTTCGCATCGAGCTTCACCAGAAGGACCTGAATCTCGCGCTCTCGACCGCTCAGGCACTTGGCGTCTCCTTGCCGAATACGGCCACCTGCCAGGCGCTCTTCAACGCCTGCGTGGCGCATGGCGGCAAAGCATGGGATCACTCGGCCATGGTTCGCGCGCTCGAAATACTCGCCAATCACGAAATCGGCCAGCAAACCGCCTGAAGCCGCCAGCCCGGCTCCCAGCGCCGCCCCACTTTCCATGCAAATAGAAAGTGGGCGCGGTGCTAGGCGCGAGCGTTCCGGGCTCGGTTCCCGGCAACGATCAACAACGTGAACATTTCGAATGTGAACGCGACCAACACCTCGGGTTCGGTGAGCTACGCGATGCCCGCGGGCTTCTCCGCGACGTCGGCTTCATGCTTCCAGGCGATCGTCGCGCAGGGTCCCGTGGCAGCGGACTACAACGGCCCGCTGCCGGTGCCGGCGATCCAGCCGATCACCGGCGTGACGATCTCGAACTGCAACCTGGGGACGCCGATCTGCACGGGACCGGCAACCACGACCACGCCCGGACCGGTCTTCGTGAACAACGTAAAAGCCATCACGCTCAGCAACGTGGTGATTGGCGGCATCACGTATAACAGTTCGCTGGTGGGCTGACGGATAAGCGGGAGGCAAAACAAATGGCGGCGCCCTCGGGCGCCGCCATTTTTCATTATCCGGAGTGCTTCGCGAGCTGGCGTTAAACGTTATTCACTTTGCCACTCACTTGGCCACCGCACTCACTGCCGTCCAGCGCGGCTCGGGTGTCTTGTCGCTGCTTCGGGCCAACAGACACACCACACCCGCCGCGATGATGTCGAACACCGCCAGCACCACAAACAACGGGCTGTAGCCGATCTGCGTGACCAGCACGCCGAACAGCGCCGTGAATGCCGCCGCGCCCAGGTAACCCGCCATGCCGCCCATGCCGGTGGCGGTAGCGACTTCGTTCTTGCCGAACATGTCGGAGGTGATCGCGTACAGCGCACCCGACAGGGTCTGGTGAGCAAAGCCGCCGACACACAGCAACGCAACGGCAGCATAAGGACTCGCCACCAGCCCGACGCAGGCCGGCCCGATCATGCAGAGCGCGCCAACCACGAAAACCAGCTTGCGCGACGTGAACAGCGAGACCTTCGCATACTTATGAAACAGCGGGCTCAGGTAGCCGCCGAGTACGCAGCCGATATCCGCCGCCAGAAAAGGCATCCACGCGTACAGCGCGACTTCCTTCAGGTTCATGTGCCGCTCGGTCATCATGTAGAGCGGAATCCACGCGTTGAAGGTTTGCCACGCCGGCTCGGAAAGAATCCGCGGAATACCGATTGCCCAGAAATCGCGGCTGCCGAGCATGGCAGTCCAACTGCGTTTGACCGAGCCGAGTTCGCTGTGCTTCGCCTCCTGCCCGCTGAGGATGTATTCGCGCTCGGCGTCGCTCAACAGCTTCTGTTTCTGCGGATGCCTGTACAGCAGCATCCACAGCGCGCTCCAGACAATCCCCGCCACGCCGACGATCAGAAACGCCCATTGCCATTGGCCGTGCAGCAACGCCCAGACAACCAGCGGCGGCGCCAGCAGCGCCCCCACGGACGAGCCGATATTGAACCAGCCGATCGCGACCGAGCGCTCCTTCGCCGGGAACCACTCGCTCGTCGCCTTGACGCCGGCCGGGATACCGGCCGCTTCGGCGATGCCAAGCACGCCGCGAAAGAACGCCAGGCTGCGCCAGCCCGTCGACCAGGCCGCCGCCGCACAGGCGAGCGACCAGGCCAGCGCGAACGCCGCAAAGCCGAGTTTGGTGCCGACCGTGTCGAGCACATAGCCCGCGACCGGCTGCATGAACGCGTAGCAAAGCTGCCACGCGACCACCACGTGCGAATACTGCGCGGTCGTGATGTTGAGGTCCTTCATCAACGTCGGCGCCGCCACCGACAACGTATTGCGCGCGAGGTAATTGATGATGAGTCCCGCTGCGACCAGGCTGACCATCCACCAGCGGATGCCCTTGATTTTCATGACTGTGTCTCCTCGTATTGCTTAACCAATCAGGACGGCCGGCCCGCGGCGACGGCGACGCCGTCGTCGCGCGAGTAATCGATGCCGACGAAGCTGCCGCCCTGGTAACGCTGACCCAATGCATCGAGCGGGTTCGGCTGCGCCAGGATTGCCTCGGCGTAGGCCTCGGCGTCCTGCGTCGGCCGATAACCCAGACGGCTGGCGCCGCTGTTGTCCCACCAGCTGCGCTGGTTGGCCGACACACCCCACACGGTGATGAAACCGACGTCCTCTGCTTCGACACAGCGGTCGAGAAAATGCAGCAGGTCGTCATGACCGAACCAGGTGCTCAGATGCCGCGGCTCGGTCGGCCGTTCGAGACAACTACCGATGCGCACGCAAATACTCTCGATGCCGTGCTTGTCCCAATACATGCGCGCAAGCGCTTCGCCCCACACCTTGCTCAGACCGTAGAAACCGTCCGGGCGCAGCGCGCAGTCGAGACTGAGATGTTCGGTGACCGGATACATGCCGATCGCGTGATTCGAGCTGGCGAACACCACACGGCGAACGCCCTGGCGGCGCGCGCCTTCGTACACTTCGACCAGCGCGCGCAGATTGTTGTCGATGATTTCCGGGAGCGGGCGCTCCACGCTCGTACCGGCGAAATGAATCAGCACATCGACGCCGGCCAGCAGGCGATCGACGACGGCGGGATCGCGCAGGTCGCCATGCATGATGTCCTCGCCTTCCACCAATGGCACTAAAGCCTTTGAACCCGCGGCCGAACGCAAGGGGATCCCGCGAGCGATCAATGCCGCGCGCACTACGGAGCCGAGTTGGCCGCCGGCGCCACTCAGGGCAATTTTCTTCATAAGTTTCCTTTACAGCGCTGGGCGCGATCGAGCCGGGTGACGGCATGCAGAGGAGCCGCGGCGGCACGGGACCGGATTGGCCCCTTAGTTGTACGATAACGTACTATTTACGATCCGCAGATGGATTTCAACCAGGCATTTACCCCTAGTAATTTGCACTGTTTGGCAAATTGTTGTTAGCAATCAAAGGCATGATGCTCGTTATATTTATATGACGTCATATAACATTGCGCGTGAATTGACGCAAACTCATGCGCCACCTGGTCAACACGTTCGGTAGGTTGAATGACACCGGTGCTCGAGCGCGCGCCGGCCGACGCGCGTAGACTTGACGCGTATTCGCGCGATCGAACCGCGGCGAGCCCGCAGCGACGCCGCCCCTTTTACCACGACCTATCTTCAGCTCCGCCGCTTCCCATGCCAGATACCAGCCGTTCCGTGCTTTGCGTCGCTGTGCCGGCCGAATCCGGCGTAGCCCGCCTTTACGATGCCCCGGACCTCGCGGATGCGTACGCCGTCCGCCTGCCGGACGGCACCATTGACGACCCGGAATTACTCGCGCGTTTTCTGTTTGCGCACCAGCCGCGATGGGTGGCGAAACTCCTGAGCCTGCGCGATGCGCTGGTCGCCCGTTTCGGAATCAAGACGGCAAAGGAGCTGCGCGCGGCTGGTTCGCCCAGCACGAGAGAACGCGTCGACATCTTCAGAATCTACACGCGTAGCGCGCGCGAGATCATCCTCGGCGAGAACGACAGCCATCTCGACTTCCGGCTTTCGCTGTTGCAGCAAACGCGCGATACGCACGAGGGCAGCACGCGCTATCTGATCCTGTCTACCGTCGTGCATTGCCACAACGGGCTCGGTCGTTTCTATATCATCGCCATCGCCCCGTTCCACCGCCTGGTGGTTCGCGCATCGTTGCGCCGCGCGGCGCGCATCGGCTGGCCGACGGCCTGAGCGGCGTCTTATTCGTGCGGCTGCTGCGGCTCGTGCTGCTCCTGAAGCTCGATCGCC
The DNA here is from genome assembly GCF_902833645.1 of Paraburkholderia fungorum. GTDB lineage: Bacteria > Pseudomonadota > Gammaproteobacteria > Burkholderiales > Burkholderiaceae > Paraburkholderia > Paraburkholderia fungorum. Next base: position 73,993 of record NZ_CADFGE010000015.1, on the reverse strand, counting down.
CGCTTCACGCGCAGCAATTCGGCCGCATGGGCTTGCTGATCTTTCTGGATGCGCTCGGTTGGGCCCACCACCGAAAGGCCGTACAGCTCTCCCCCTATCGTCACGGCAACCGCGATCGCCGACAACTCCGGCGCGCTCTCGCCGAGATTGGCGCACCAGCCTAGCGCCTTTGCCGCCGCCGCTTGCGCGACCAGCGCGGGCAGATCGGCAACGGTCGCCGCCGTGAAGCGTTCGAACGACAGTTGCGTGCCGAGTGACTGCTGCGCGGCGGCATCGAGTTCACCAAAAATCGCCTTGCCGATCGAGTTCGCATGCAACGGACGCAACTCGCCCGGCGCGCGCGTGTAGCGAATCGCCTTGGTCGACTCGACCACATCGAGATACACCACGGCGGTACCGTGAATCTTGCCGAGCACCGCGGTCTCGCCGCTCACGTCGCGCAATTCGACGAGACGCGGATGCACCATCTCGACAATCGGATCGACCGCATTGATCGCGCTTGCGAGCAACTGCAAGCGACGCGTCGGATAGTAGCCGCCGCGTTTTCTGACCTCGTACAGATAACCGCGGCTCACCAGCGTGCGGGCGAGCGCGAGACAACTCGACACCGGCACGTTCAGCAAACGCGCGAGTTCGGTGAGCGGCAGCGGCCGTTGTTCGGCGGCGAACAGTTCGAACAGGTCTAAGGTGCGGGCAACGAGTTTGACATCCATGGCGGCGAGGTGAAATGCTCAGTACGACTTCGGCAGGCCCAGCACTTTCTCCGCGATGAAACACATGATCATCTGCGGGCTCACGGGCGCGAGCCTCGGAATCATACACTCCCGCAGATAACGTTCGACGTGATATTCCTTCGCGTAGCCCATCCCGCCAAGCGTGGCGATCGCCGTCTGGCATGACTGGAAGGCGGCTTCCGCGGCGAGGTACTTGGCGGCGTTGGCTTCGGCGCCGCAGGCCTGGCCGGCGTCGTACAGCGAAGCGGCTTTGAACACCATCAGGTTGGCCGCTTCGAGTTGCATCCAGGCTTGAGCCAGTGGATGCTGAATAGCCTGGTTCTGGCCGATGGGCCTGCCGAATACCACCCGCTCCTTCGCGTACTGCGTCGCGCGCCTCAAAGCCGCCTGGCCGAGACCGATGGCCTCGGCGGCAATCAGGATGCGCTCGGGGTTCAGCCCGTGCAGCAGATAGCGGAAACCCGCGCCCTCGTCGCCGATACGATCCTGCACCGGCACGCGCAGGTTGTCGATGAACAGCATGTTCGAATCGACTGCCTTGCGGCCCATCTTCTCGATCTCGCGCACCTCCACGTGCTCACGGTCGAGGTCGGTATAGAACAGGGTGAGGCCGTCGGTCGGCTTGGCGGCCTGCTCGAGCGGCGTGGTCCGCGCGATGATCAGCATCTTGCTCGCAACCTGCGCCGTGGAGATCCAGATCTTGCGGCCGGTCAGCACATAGTGGTCGCCGTCGCGCACAGCCTGGGTTTTCAGATGCGTGGTATCGAGCCCGGCGTCCGGTTCGGTTACCGCGAAGCACGCTTTGTCCCGGCCCTCGATCAGCGGCGGCAAGAAACGGCGCTTTTGCTCGTCGTTGCCGAACACCTGCACCGGATTCAGCCCGAAAATATTCATATGCACCGCCGAGGCTCCCGACAAGCCCGCGCCCGAGCCACTGATCGTGCGCATCATCAGCGCGGCCTCGGTCATGCCGAGACCGGAGCCGCCATATTCCGGCGACATTGCGATCCCGAGCCAGCCGGCATCGGCCAGCGTGCGATGAAAGTCATGCGGGAAACCGCCGTCGCGATCGCGGGCGAGCCAGTACTCGTCGTCGTATTTTTCGCAGATCTTTTCGATCGCGGCCTGGATCGATTGCTGGTCTTCGGTGAGGTCGAAATTCATATCTACGTCCTGGGTCGTCACTGCTGGATCAAAACTGTTCAGTACCTGCGCCTCGCCCACCATCTGCGCGACGCGCTCAAAGCCATTCAAAGCGGAAACACGCCAACCAGCACCGCGGTCAACACCATGATGAGGGTGGCGGCGAACAGAAAGGGAATCGTGAATTTCTGGTGCTCGGCGAGTTCGACGCCGGTCAGACCGACGATCAGAAACGTCGCGGGCGTCAACGGGCTAACCGGGAAACCGGTCGTCATCTGACCAAGCAGGGCGGCCTGCGCCATCTGCACCGGCGGCACACCGAGTATCTTTGCGCTCTCCGCCAGCACCGGCAGAATGCCGAAGTAAAACGAATCCGGATCGAACAACAGACTCAACGGCATCGAGACGAGCCCGAGCACGAACGGCATATGGCGCGCATGGTCGACCGGCACGTGCTGCACCACGACCTGCGCCATCGCCGTGAGCATACCGGTGCCGGACATGATGCCGGTGAACGCGCCCGCCGCGAGCAGAACGCTCGCCATCATCAGCGCGGCTTTGGCGTGCGCGTCGATACGCTCGCGCTGCTGCCTGACGTCCGGATAGTTGACGATCAACGCGGCAACCGTGCCCAGCATGAACATCACCATCGGGTCGACAATGCCCGACACCAGCGTGACCAGCACGATCAGCGTCAACGCAAGGTTGATCCAGAAGCGGCCGGGGCGGCGCAACGCCAGTTCCTCAGGCGAGAGTTCGCGAGGCGTGACCGAAACCGTTGCCGCACTCGCACGATCGAGACCGAGACGCTTCTCTTCGCGTTTGCCGAGCACATAGGCAGTGCCGAACACGAAAATCAGGCCGACGATCTGCACCGGAATCATCGGATAGAAAATCACCGTGCCGGGAATATGCAAGGCGGCCGAGGCGCGCAGCATCGGCCCGACCCACGGCAGAAAATTGACACCCGCCGCCATCGATGCCACACACGCGAGAATCCGCTTGTCGATGCCGAGCCGTGTGTACAAAGGCAGCATCGCGGGCAGCGTGACAAGGAACGTCACCGCACCGGAACCGTCCAGGTGAATCAGCAGCGCGAGCAAAGCCGAACCCATCACAATGCGCGTCGGATGGCAGCCGACCACGCGGAGTACGCCGTTGATGATCGGATCGAGCATGCCCGCATCTGTCAGGATGCCGAAGAATAAAATCGCAAACACGAACATACCCGCTACCGGCCCGATGTTCTGCACGCCGTGCACGATGTACTTGCCTGTGGACAGCCCAAAGCCGGCGACGAGCGCCGCCACGATCGGCACGACGATCAGTGCGACCAGCGGCGAAAGGCGCTTCGTGATGATCAGCCCGAACAACGCGACAATGGCAACCGTGCCGATCAGCGCGAGCATTGCGTGGCTCCTTGCGTGCTGTGCGTCCACTCACCGGGCGCGATGAAACACGACGTAAAACCCGACGGCGAGCGTCGTCCTGCGCGGTCAATGCACATGCTGTCTCCTTGGCGGCACGCGGCCGCTCTTTGTTGTATCGACGGGGTGAATCCAGATTGAGCGAGGTGCTGCGAAAACGTCAGTCGTTCGCACCCGGTTTGCCGAAGACCTGCTCGGCGTGCTCATTGAGCGCCGGAGGCGTGCTGCGGTAACTGGCCGGCGTGCGGCTCAGCTTGATCGGCGACGCGATGCCTCTGTACGTGCCCATCTCCACGCGCATGCCGCGATGCGCCGTATGCGGATGCTCCAGCGCCGCACCCAATCCGAGCACCGGCGCGCACGGCACGCCACGGCGAATCAGCGTGTCGGCGAGCAATTCGCCTTCCCATGACGCAAAGTGTTTCTCGAGTTCCGCGCGCAATTCACGGCGATGCGCGCTGCGCTCCTTGTTGCTGGCAAAACGCGGATCGTCGACGAGCGCCTGCGCATCGATCACGGCGCACAGTCCCGCGAACTGCGCGTTGTTGCCCACGGCCAGAAAAATGTCGACGCTGCCGGTATGAAACATGTCGTACGGCGTGATGTTGGGATGCGCATTGCCACTGCGTTGCGGCTCTTTGCCCGAGTAAAACCAGTTCGGCGTATGCGGATGCAGAATCGACAGCGCACTGTCGAACAAGGTCGACTCGACGAACTGACCGCGCCCGCTCGTCTCGCGTTCGCGCAGCGCCATCAGGATGCCGAGCGCCGCGTTCAGTCCGGTGACCAGATCGACGATCGGCACGCCGACGCGCAACGGCGCGCCGCCCGCCTCGCCGTTCACGCTCATCAAGCCGGTGAGCGCCTGGACCGCCGCGTCGTAGCCCGGCAACGCGCCGAGCGGGCCATCCGCGCCGAAGCCGGACACGCGGCAATGCACGAGCCGCGGAAAACGCGTCTGCAACGTGTCATAGCCAAGCCCCCAGCGTTCCAGGGTGCCGATCTTGAAGTTTTCGACGAGCACGTCGGCCGTCTCGAGCAGCGTGAGCAGTTTCCGACGCTCCGGCTCCTGCGTCAGATCGAGCGTGACGCCGAGCTTGTTGCGATTCACGCCGACGAAATACGAGGCCGTATCGCCGTCGAACGGCGGCCCCCAGGTGCGGGTTTCGTCGCCGTTAGGCGGTTCGACCTTGACGACCTCGGCGCCGTGATCGGCGAGGATTTGCGTGCAGTACGGACCACCTAGCACGCGTGACAGATCGACGATGCGGAGCCCCGCGAGCGAGCCGGGTGTGAGATTGAGCAAGGCTTGTCTCCTGAGTGGCCGAAGGGTATGCCCCGGCCGTTTATTCCTGCGCATGAATAAAACTTTATGCCCAGAAAATATCGAAGTCAAGCGGCTTGCGAGGCAACACCGCATCGCTGCCATCGATTACGAAGGCGCCTCGTCCATTGTTGCAGCGCGGTCTATTGCCGCAGTTTCGTAACGCCCACGCGAAACGCCGGCAAGCACGCAATTAGGAAAACTTGATACCTATCAATGATTTGCCGTCTCAAAATCGAAAATTCGCGTGAAACAAGGTGGTTTTTTGACGCACGTCGCGTCGCAGCAAAAAACTTCGCCTTCCCCTACTCTTGCGCCATCTGCCTAGCGCAGTGCGCACCGACAACGGTCGACGCGCGTAGTCCGCCTTCGGGCACGACGCACCTAAGCCACTTCACGCTCATGAACTCCGCAATCTCGGCATTCGATCTCGCCCGCATTCAGTTTGCGTTCACCGTTTCGTTCCACATTGTTTTTCCGGCGCTCAGCATCGGCCTCGCCAGCTTCATCGCCGTCCTTGAATGGCGCTGGTTGAAAACCGGCAAGGCGTACTACAAAGATCTTTGCCTGTTCTGGTCGAAGATCTTCGCAGTCGCCTTCGGTATGGGCGTCGTCTCCGGCGTCGTGATGAGCTATCAGTTCGGCACCAACTGGTCGGGCTTTTCCAGTTTCGCCGGACCTGTCACCGGACCGCTGCTGATGTACGAAGTGATGACCGCGTTCTTCCTCGAAGCGGGCTTCCTCGGCATCATGCTGTTCGGCTGGCAGCGCGTGAGTCCACGCGCCCACTTCGGCGCCACCTTGATGGTCGCGATCGGCACCCTGATCTCGACCTTCTGGATTCTCGCGTCCAATAGCTGGATGCAAACGCCGCAAGGTTTTGAAGTCGTGAACGGCCATGTGGTGCCGCTCGACTGGTTCAAGATCATTTTCAATCCGTCGTTCCCGTACCGTCTCGCCCATATGGCGCTGGCGGCGTTCATCGTCGCGGCGCTGGTGGTGGCCGCGGTCGGCGCGTGGCATCTGTTGCGCGGCCGGTGCGATCCGGCCGTCAGGAAGATGTTCTCGATGGCGCTCTGGCTGCTCCTGATCCTCACGCCGATTCAGGCCTTCGTGGGCGATCAGCATGGTCTGAACACGCGCAAGTATCAGCCGGCCAAGATCGCCGCGATCGAAGGTCTGTGGGAAACCGAGAAAGGCGGCACGCCGCTGAATCTGTTCGGCATTCCTGACATGCAGGCGGAGACCACGCGTTATGCCGTGTCGATCCCGCACTTGGGCAGCCTGATCCTCACGCACAGCTGGGACGGCGAGATTCGCGGTCTGAAGGAATTCCCGCCGGAAGACCGGCCGAACTCGACGGTGGTGTTCTGGAGCTTCCGCATCATGGCCGGTCTCGGCGTGCTGATGATCGTGATGTCGGTGGCCGCATGGGTGCTGCGCCGCCGCCAACGCCTGTTCGAAGCGAAATGGTTCCAGCGCGTGGCCGTCGTAATGGGCCCGAGCGGTTTCATCACGTTGCTGGCGGGTTGGGTCACCACTGAAGCAGGCCGTCAGCCGTGGGTGGTGTACGGCGTGATGCGCACCTCGCAGGCGGTGTCGCCGCTCACCACGCAGCAGGTCGGTATCTCGCTGATGGCGTTCGTGGTGGTCTATTTCCTCGTGTTCGGCACCGGCATCTACTACATGCTCAAGCTGATGCGCGCGGGTCCTGCACTGCCGGGACACACCCCGCACGGCGTACCTGAACACGCGCCGGATCAGACCGCGCGCCGCCCGCTGTCCGCCGCCGATCAGATGATCGACGCCACCTGACTTCACTTGCCGGAAAGAGAAAGAAAATGGACGTAACCGTAGCGTGGGCCGCGATCATCGCACTGGGCCTATTCATGTACGTGGTGCTCGACGGCTTCGATCTGGGCATCGGCATCGTCTTCCCGTTCTTCCCCGATGAGAAGGAACGCGACCTGATGATGAACACCGTCGCCCCTGTGTGGGACGGCAACGAGACCTGGCTGGTGCTCGGTGGCGCGGCGTTGTTCGCGGTGTTTCCGGTGGTCTACTCGACCGTGCTGTCCGCGCTGTATCTGCCGCTGATTTTCATGCTGGTGTGCCTGATTTTCCGCGGCGTGTCGTTCGAGATTCGCGCCAAGGCCAAGCGCACGAAACATCTGTGGGACCTGGCCTTCATTGGCGGGTCAGCGGGCGCCACCTTCTTTCAGGGCATCGTGCTGGGCGCATTTTTGCAGGGCATTCCGGTGATCGACGGCGGCTACGCGGGCGACGCCTTCGGCTGGCTCACGCCGTTCAGTCTGCTGACAGGCCTCGGTCTGGTGATTACCTACGCCTTGCTCGGTTGCTGCTGGCTGGTCGCGAAAACCGAAGGCGATCTGCAACGCCGCCTGCATCGCGTGGTGTGGCCGCTGACGCTCGTGCTGCTGGGGTTCATCGCGATGGTCAGCCTGTGGACACCGCTGCAAGATCCGAATATCGCGCAACGCTGGTTCCACGACAATCTGTTCTACCGTCTGCTGCCGGTGCCGTTCCTTGTCGCGATCTGCGCGTTCTTCATGCATCGCGCGGTACGTGCACGGCATCACAACACGCCGTTCGTGCTGGCGCTCGTGCTGGTGCTGCTCGGCTATGCCGGGCTGCTGGTGAGCTTGTGGCCGTATGCGATTCCGTCGAGCATGACGCTCTGGGAAGCCGCCGCGCCACGCTCGAGCCAGATGTTCACACTAGTCGGCGCGGCGGTCATTCTGCCGATCATCATCGCTTATACGACGATGGGTTATTGGGTATTTCGTGGCAAGGTGCGTCATGGCGACCAACATCACTATCACTAAGGACGCGGGCGCCGACATCGCCCGCAACAACGCGCCTCACCCGCCCGCGCGCCGACTGCCCGGCTGGCTCTGGTTCATCGCGCTGTGGTGCTTCGGCGTGGGTTCGGCGGTGTCGCTCGGTTTCGCGTTCAAGCTGCTGATGAACGCGACGTTATTCGCGGTCAAATGAAATGATGTATTGGCGTGATCCAATCCGGCGCGCATAACCTGCGGCTTCCCGCGTAGAACGCTTCAAAATTGTGTCATTCGGTTCGTCTTCCTACCAAGCCGGAACCTATGCGCGGGAGACCTGCCTTACACAATAAGCTGGTGCATCGAACCAGCCGGCGATCATATAAATAAGACTGTCAAATTATGCGGCGGGCCGCGAAGCCCGCCGCGCCATCGATCGGCATATGATCGCGGGGTAACGGGCAATGACGCCAGACGAAAATAGAAGTAAAACGGCAAGAGCAGCCAGAAGCACGGCGGTGGTAGTCCACAACGCGCAGGTCCGACTCGCGGAGACATTATGAAGTTTCTTGTGGCCGACGACCATGAACTGATCCGGCAAGGCGTCAAAGGGTTGTTGCGCGGTCTCGATCCCGACGCGCAATTCGACGAAGCCGACAGCTGGGAAACCCTTGCCGCCGCCGCGCGGCCCGACGCCGACCACGACCTCGCCATCGTCGATCTGCACATGCCCGGCATGGGCGGCGCTTCGTCACTGGAGATGCTGTTGAAGGCGAACCCCGCGCTGCCGGTCGTGGTCCTCTCCGCTGAAGAATCGCCCGACGAAATGCGCGCGGTGCTGGCCGCCGGCGCGCTCGGTTTCGTGCCCAAGCGGCAACCCGCCAGCGTCATGCTCAAGGCGATCGAACTGGTTCTGTCGGGCGGCGCCTATGTGCCGATGGAAGCGCTCAGCCTGCTGGGCTCGCGCGAGACGCAAGCCGCCCCGGTGCATGCCGACGCGGCGGGCGAGCTGGCCGCTCCGGGAGCCACCCATGCCCCGGCGCAAGGCGGCGCCACAGTTACAGAGCCGATCGCGCAACTCCAGGCGCTGCAACCGCACCAGCAGCATTTGCTGGAGAACCTGTCGCCCAGGCAGCAGGACATCATGCGGCTCGTGCACCGCGGCTGGACCAACAAGATGATTGCGCGCGAACTGGGTGTGGCGGAAGGGACGGTCAAGGTCCACCTGTCGGTGATCTTCCGGGCGCTCGGCGTGCACAACCGGTCCATGGCGATCGCCGTGATCAACGGCTGGCTCGAGGCTGGGAAAACCCTGTAATCCTGCGACCTGCAACCGTGTAAGCGCGGCTCGACGGGCGGCGCTCGTGCCGCCTTGCATGCCGCACTTTAGGCCGCTCGCCCCTTGTCCAGTTCCGCCTGCTGCCACAGCATTTCCAGCGTGCGCCGCAGGCGCGCCGGCGTAACCGGTTTGTGCAGTACCGGAATGCCCTGCAAGGCCAGCGCCGCCAGTTCCGCCGACGCCATGTCGCCCGTGATCAGCAGGGTCACCACGCCCTCATGCCCCGCCCGTGCGAGTACATTGCGCACGGCCGCGAGCGCTTGCGCGCCGGTTCGGTGATTGGCCAGCTGGTAGTCGCATAGCACGGCATCCGGCACGAAACCGTCTTCCAGCGCGACCAGCGCGTCGACCTCGTCGCGTGCCCCACGCACGATACACCCCCAGCGCCCCAGCAGACTCGCGAGACCTTCGAGTATCGACGGTTCGTCGTCGATACATAGCACGCGCCGCCCTTGCGCCGACGGCCCACTCCCCACGGTCTCGTTCAGGCTCGCGATAATCGCCCTGGCGTCGCCCGTGCGCACCGGAAAGCGGAATGTCGAGCCACGCCCCGGCGCCGAGCGGAATTGCAACTCGCCTTCGAGCATCTCGACGAGGCGCTTCACCGTCGGCAAACCCAAACCGTGCCCCTGGCGCGCGTCGCGCTGCGGATTGGCAACCTGGTAGAACTCCTCGAAGATGCGTTCGTGTTCCTCGGCCGGAATGCCGACGCCGGAGTCGCGCACCTCGATATAGCCGCCCGTAGGCCGCCCGGCGCGGCGGAACCCCACCCAGATCGCGCCTTCGTCGGTATAGCGCACCGCGTTCGAGAGCAGATTGCTCAGCACGCGTTCGATCAGCACCGGATCGTCGTGCAGGACCATCGAGGTTGGCGCGATCCGCAACGCGAGGCCCTTGGCCGCGGCCTGCGGGCGGTACTGGCTGCCAACCCGTTCGAACAGTTCCGCAAGCCGGAAATGCAAACGGATCACCTGGGTCACGCCGCTTTCGAGCCTGGCAAGATCGAGCACCTGGTTGAACAACTGGTTCAACGCTTCGACGTTGTAGACGATGTGCTGGGCCGTCTTCGCATGCTGCACAGGCGTCGCCGCCGTGTCGTTGAGCGAAGCCGCCAGCAGGCCGATCGCATGCAGCGGCTGCCGCAAATCATGGCTCGCGGCCGCAAAAAATCGCGTTTTGGCAAGACTCGCCTCTTCGGCGACACGCTTTTGCGCCGCCAGCGACTCGGCCAGATATTGCTGATCGACACGCGCCTGCACCACCTGGTGGAACAGCTTGCGATAGCTCAGCGCGTAGACGTTGATCGCGCAAAAGAAGAACGCGAGGACGATGGCGAGAATCGTGCGGTCGAACGTATGCGTGCCGAAGTGCAGCACGATCGACGGCAGCAGCAGGAACGGAATCGAGGTCGAAAAGTTAAGCAGATCGAAGCCGTTCGACATGAACACGCCGGCGGCCAGCGTGACGAGCATCACCGTATGAAGCAGCGGCAAGTCGGTTTGCGGGCTCTGGAACGCGAACCACACCGCGAGCCCCGGCCCGCTATACAGCAACACACCGCGCACCGCATGCAGGTTGATCCAGCCGCGCGGTGTGACGAGCTGCGGGTAGCGGCGATGACAGATCCACAACGCGAGTCCGGCGCAATTGGCCACCGCATAAAACCCGAAGCACGCCACGAACAGCCGCGGCGACGGAATATTCGGCCAGTAGATCGCCACCAGCACCGCGATCGAGAACCAGTGGGAAAAGAAAGCGATCGGATCTTGCGCGTAAAGCACGCGCACCAGGTCTTCGTCGATTGCACGCTGGATGGGTGCGGCCCGCATCATGCGGTCTCCTCTTGGTCGGGCACGGCAGATTCGATGGCGTTGGACGGAAGTTCAGCGACGCGGACATCGTGCAGGCCCGGCGCGCGGGAGGTACGGCATCAGGTATTGCGGTACTCGACCGCGCCGTTGCGGCCTTGCGGTGCAACCCACGGCTTTCAGAAGGCACACAGGCAAACAGGCAAAACCAGCCGGACGCACGAATGGTTTACCCGACAGTTTACCCATCAGCTACCACTTAATCCATATAGGCGAAGCCGCCGCCGGAAACCATACTGACGTCACTTTCAAGCGCGGTTTAACAATTCCAGCTTGCCTTCCTTGCCTGCAGTCGAGGCTCCCCGCGCTCCCTGTCTTTCCCCTTATGGAGGTTTTCATGGGCGCAGTTCCGAGCCACGCGTTCGTCCGCAATCTCGACGATGCGATCCTGCCCGACCTGTGGCGCCGCCGCACCCAGTTGTCCGGCGACGAAATGGTGTCGATGGTCGATCTGGTCAAGCGGGCGCTGCGTACCTATCACCCGCTTGAACTCCAGGCCCTCGGCGAGGACAAGGAAGAACTGGTCGCACAGTTCATCTACGCGAAAGTACTGCGCCTCGCACCCGGCCACACGGAGACCAACGCCTGCGCCGACAGCGCGCCGTCCAACGGCTACGCACTGTGCGCGTATTTTCGCCGCTACCTGATCGACTGCCTGCGCAGCGCCGGCCATCAACGCAATGTGTCGATGGAAAACGAAGGCATGGCGCAGGAAATCGATCTGCACGCGCAGGCACTGGAAGACCCGGTCGAAAGCGTGTTGCTGCAATACGGTCTCGACGAAGCCGGCGTGCGGCTCGCGGCGCGCGCCTTCATCGACAGCCTCGACGAGCCGGAGCGCATCGTGCTGGCCGGCAGTCTCGGCTGGTGCTCGGAAGGCAAAGGTGGCTTGTCGGCAGTCGCAGCTCAGCATCGGGTGCCCTCATATCACTATCGCGCCGTCAAACTTGGCGTCACCATGAAAAAGACGGCCGGCGCCGCCGAATTTTCCAATACCAAGATCGGCCGCTGGCTGACCGACGCGCTCGGCATCGAAATCGACGTCGACAATCGCGCCGTGATTCTGCTCGCGCTGAACCTGCTCGCCGCCGAATCGAGCGACAGCGAAATGAATGAAGTAGCCGCCTAATAGCCTCTTCAAGGACCGGCGTGGAGCGGCAGCGGGTTTCTTCTTCCTTGTGGAAATCGCGACCGGCTCCACGTACGCGCCCCGTACGATGCGCCTTTTTTTGACATCGCGCACCGCCTGCGATAAAAAAGCCGCTGCCGCACGCCGTCTTCCTTCCGAAGTCCGGGTTCCCCTACCCGGCATCTCCTTCCTGACGAGGTGGTCCTGATGAACCGCTTATCGAGCGTCCTGACAGCCATGCAGCCGCATTACGATGTCGTGGTGGTGGGTTCGGGTTATGGCGGTGCGATCGCCGCGAGCCGTATGGCGCGCGCCGGCAGAAGCGTGTGCGTACTGGAGCGCGGACGCGAATTCATGGCCGGCGAATATCCGCGCACGCCGATCGAAGGCGCCGCGCAGATTCAATACAACACCGCCCTCGCGCAAATCGGCTCGCCGCTCGCGCTGCTCGAAGTGCACGTGAATGACGACGTGAATGCGGTGGTCGGCTGCGGCCTGGGCGGCACCTCGCTGATCAATGCGAACGTCGCGCTCAAAGCCGACCCGCGCCTATGGGATGACGAACGCTGGCCCGAGGCGCTGCGCGCCGACCAGGCGGGACGCGACAAAGGCTACGAACTCGCCCACGCGATGTTGCAGCCGTCGGCGGTGTCCGGCGATTTTTTGCAGTTGCCGAAACTGCAGGCGCTCAAACAGTCCGCGCAGGCGCTCGGCATGGCAGATCGCTTTTACCCGCCGGAGATCACCGTCACCTTCGAGGACCGCGTGAACGCCGCGGGCGTCGAACAGAAGGCCTGCGTCGGTTGCGGCGATTGCAACTCGGGTTGCAATTACGACGCGAAGAATTCCACGCACATGAACTATCTGCCCGATGCGGTCGCGCACGGCGCCCATATTTTCACGGGCACGGCGGTGCATTCGGTGCTGCGCGACACCGCCACGCAAAAGTGGACCGTGCGCTTTCAGGAGGTCTCGCTTGGCCGCGAGAGCTATGACGCGCCCGATCTGTTCGTGAGTGCCGATATCGTCATCGTATCGGCCGGCACGCTCGGTTCGACCGCCCTGCTGCTGCGCTCGCGCGAGGCGGGTCTGAGCGTTTCGGGCAGGCTCGGCCAACACTTCACCGGCAACGGCGACGTCCTCGCCTTCGCGTACAACACCGAGGAAGCGATCAACGGCATCGGCTGGGGCGCGCACGAGCAAGGCGAGATTCCTGCGGTCGGACCAACCATTACCGGCATCATCGACCACCGCAATACGCCTGACGTGAAAGACGGCTTCGTGATCGAAGAAGGCTCGCTCGCCGGGGCGGTCGGCGCCGCGATGGTCGCCTTGCTTGGCGGCGCCGCGCCGCTCGAAGGCGTCAACATTCCCGCGCCGCGCGCCGCCGGCGAGCCGCTCGGCTACGATGCGCGCGTGATCGAAAGCGTTCTGCGAGGCCCCTATCACGGCGCCCTCAACCACACGCAAACCTACCTGGTGATGGCGCATGACGACGAAAGCGGCCAGATTACCGTAGACGATAAAGGCAGGCCGCGCATCGACTGGCCGAACGCCGGCAAGCAGCCGATCTTCCAAACCGTCGAAGAAACGCTCAAGAAAGCGCAGGCACCGTTCGGCGGCAAATACCTGCGCAACCCGATCTCCACCAGCCTGCTCGATAACCGCACCGTCACCGTGCATCCGCTCGGCGGCTGCGGGATGGGTGAGGACGCAACGCGCGGTGTCGTCGACCACCAAGGCCGGGTTTTCAGCGGCACCGCGGGCAATGCGGTGCACGATGGCCTGTATGTAATGGATGGCGCTGTGATGCCGATGTCGCTCGGCGTCAATCCGCTGCTGACGATTTCAGCGCTGGCGGAACGCAATTGCGCGCTGCTCGCCAAGGCGCGAGGCTGGAACATCGACTACGAGGCCAAGGGTGCGGCCCCCGCCCCGGCGCCTCAGCAGATTGGTCTGCGCTTCACCGAAACGATGATCGGCACCTATACGCCGACGGTCGTGGGCGACGTCACCGCCAGTCCGATCGAATTCACGCTGACGGTCGAATCGGACAATCTGGCCGAGATGCTGAGCAATCCACAGCATCTCGCCCACACCACCGGCACGCTGACTTGCCCCGCGCTTAGCGCGCAACCCATGACGATCGCCGACGGCACCTTCAACCTGTTCGTGGTCAATCAATCGGAGGTAGACGAGCGCAACATGAATTACCACATGACGCTCAACGCCACCGAAGGCAAGACGTACTACCTGAGCGGACAGAAGATCATCACCCGGACCTCGCCGGTCAATCTGTGGGAACAGACCAACACGCTCTACGCGGAAATCCGCGAGTCGGCGCAAGCGGATGCGCCGCCGATCGGTACGGCAACGCTGATCATCACACCCGAGAATTTCCTCAAGCAGCAACGCACGCTCGAAGTCACCAACGCACCCGATCTGGAATCGCGCCTTGAATGGACCCTGAAGTTCGGCAAGTTTTTCGCGGGTGTGCTGTTCACCGAATACGGCGGCGTGGCCGCGCCCTTGCAGTTTTATGATCCGCAAGCGTCGCCGCGCCTGAAGCGCGCGCTGCGCGCACCCGTGCCGCAAGTGGTCTTTTTCGACACGCCCGACGGCACCACGCTGCGGCTCACGCGCTACGCCGGGCCGGCCAATGCACCCCTGCGCCCCGTGCTGCTGATTCACGGTTCGGGCGTGTCGAGCCGGATCTTTTCCACCGATCTGACAGGCACCAATCTGGTCGAATATCTCTGCGCGGCGGCCTACGATGTATGGCTCGTCGATCTGCGCGTCAGCATCGAAATGCCGAGCGTGCTCGCGCCGACCAATGTCGACAAGGTCGCTCGCGAGGACATTCCGGCCGCGGTCGCCAAAGTGCGCGCGTTGACCGGCCTGCCGGAGATTCAGGTGCTGGGCCACTGCATGGGCGGCATGGCGTTGACCATGTCGCTGCTAAGTGGCCTCGAGGGCGTGCGCTCGGCGGTCATCTCTCAGGTCTCGGCGCATCCGGTGCCGGGCACCTTGGAAAAGATCAAGTGCGGGTTGCATATCCCGGACATCATGGCGCATCTCGGCGTGCACGACCTGACGGCCTTCACGGAACGCGGGACATGGCCTCAAAATCTGCTCGATGAAGCGTTGCGGCTTTACCCGCTCAATCACAAGCAGGGCTGCGGCAGCGCGATCTGCCACCGGGCCACCTTCCTTTACGGCCTGCTCTATGAACATGAAAAATTGAGCGAGACGCTTCACTCGAACCTGCAGGAATTGTTCGGCGTGCACGACATCGAGGTATTCAGGCATCTGGCCGCCATGGTGCGAGCGGGCAAGGTTGTCGATGCGGCCGGCAAAGACGTTTACCTCACCGGGACGGGCGGCATGAAAGGTCTGGAGGGCATGCGTCTGCCGATCGGCTTCATCCACGGCGAAAAGAATGAAACCTATCTGCCGCAGAGTACCGAGTTCACGTTCGACCTGCTGGTCAGGCACTTCCCCGAGCAGCCGTATGAGCGCCATCTGATTCCCGGCTACGGGCATATCGACTGTATCTTCGGCAAGAACGCGGCAGTGGACGTGTATCCGGTGATTGCACGGTATCTGAACGCGCATTGACGAATGCCGGAACGCGCCGCCGCTACAGGATCGGAGAATCCGGCGGCAGCGTACCCGGGTTGCAAGCCGTGCGCCGTTCGGGCTGCTGTTCAGGTATGGTATGTATATGGGGGCGGGTCGCCGCGATTGCGGCCAGCGCACCCGGCGCGGTGAGTCCGTCACGCGCTTATCCACATCGAACTGCCATGCTTATCCGGATGAAAACCTTTTTTCTGACTACGTTGGCCGCAGGACTGCTGGCCAGCACCGTTGCGACAGCAAACGTACAGGCCGCCGAACTCCACGTGATGACCTCGGGCGGCTTCACCGCCGCCTATAAACTGCTCGGCCCCAAGTTCACGGCCGCAACCGGCAACACGCTCGACACGATCCTCGGGCCGTCAATGGGCAAATCGCCGGAAGCCATTCCGAACCGGCTCGAGCGGGGTGAACACGCGGACGTGGTCATCATGGTCGGCTACGCGCTCGACGATCTGATCAAGCAAGGCAAGGTGATTCCCGGATCGCGCGTCGAGCTTGCCGATTCCCGCATTGGCATGGTGGTGCGCAACGGCGCGCCGAAACCGGATATCAGCTCGGTCGATGCGCTAAAGGAGACCTTGCTCCATGCCAGATCGATCGCCTACTCGGACAGCGCGAGCGGTGTCTATATCGAGCGCGAGCTCTTCAGCAAGCTTGGCATCGAAGCTCAGGTGAAGAGCAAGGCGAAGATGATTCCGAAGATTCCGGTCGCATCGGTGGTTGCCAACGGCGATTACGAACTGGGATTCCAGCAGGTCAGCGAGTTGCTGCCGGTGCCGGGCGCCAGCTTCGTCGGAAAGATTCCGGAGTCGGTGCAATCGGTTACGCGCTATGCCGCCGGCATCCCGGTGGGCGCCGAACATCCGCAAGAAGCAAAGGCGTTGCTCGACTACCTCGCCTCGCCCGCTGCACAGCCCGTGGTAACGTCGACCGGCCTGGATTCGGTCGCAACGCATTGACGCAGCGGCCTCGGGCTGGCCGGCAAACGTGTCCGGCCAGCCCGTCCACTTTGCATGGCCGGACATAAGCAGCCCCTCACGGTCGATGGAAGCCGGGCTGTAGCCTTCACACTTCAGAACATTTCAAAGAAAACCATGGAACAGTTGACCTTCGGGGCTTGCGTCAAAAAAGGCTGGATCAGTTCGTGGCAAGCCGTCACACAGATGCCCTGGTTGTTCCTCGGCGTCTGCATCGTATTGGCTTGCACCTCGCTACTGACAGGAGAACGCCCCGCCGTCATTGACACGATGGATGCGACGACGCGTGCGGGCCACGGCCTGCTCTCGCTGGTCTGGTTCTTTCTGCAACTGGCGGTATCCGGCACGCTGACCATCAAGGTCCATCGTTTCGTGCTGCTTGGCGAAGGCACGCAGCCGCTAGTGCCGCTCAACGGCAAGCCGCTCTTGCGCTATGCGCTGGTGTGGCTCGCCATCATGCTGATCGCGCTGGCGATTACAGGATTCACCTTTTTCGCCATGCGCGCGCTGAAGATGGGGTTCCTGATCTATGTGCCGCTGCTGCTCATCTATCTGTTCGTGCTTATCCGTCTGAGCCTGCTTTATCCGTCCATCGCGCTCGGCAGCCGGGTTGCGCTGCGGGCAGCGTGGCGGGACAGCCGTGGACACGTATGGAGCATCATCGGCGTGGGCTTCGTGACTTATGTGCCGCTCTTTGTGGTCACCGCCCTGATATTCATGCTGGTCGGCCCGACGATGATGGCCGCGCACCAGACCCAGGGCCTCGCCGTCTTCGCGATTATTCAGGCGCTGCTCAATGCTGTTTTCGTCGTATTCGCCGCAGCCTCGCTTTCATGGCTGTACCGCCGCTACGCCAACGAACTGCTGACGCACGCCGAAGCCGCACCGCGCTAAATCGCGCGGTACGCCGTAACTCAGAACAGCTTGCCGGGATTCAGAATCCCATGCGGGTCCAAAGCGTGTTTGATCGCGGCCATTGCGGCCAATTCAGCCGGCGAGCGCGAGATCGGCAAGAACTCGCGCTTGAGCAAGCCGATCCCGTGTTCCGCCGACACCGAGCCGTGCAGCGGCCCCAGCATCTCGTAGACGAAGGCATACACCGTACGGTGATCGACACCGGGGATCGAATGGCCATCCACGGTGACATGCAGATTCGAATCGCCGATATGGCCGAAGAAATACGACGCGTTGCCCGGCCAGCGTTGATCGAGCGCCGCGCGGCACCGGTCGACGAAAGCACCGATCTCGCCGATCGGCAAGCTCACGTCGAAGTTGATCGCATCGAGCCGCACCGGAAACTCGGCGGTGCATTCGCGAATTGCCCATAACGCGCGCACGTCGGCCATCGATTGAGCGATTACCGCATCGCGGATCGCTTCTGCGTCGAGCGCTTCGGTGAGCGCGGCGGAGAAGCGTTCGCCGTCGTCGCCCGCGTCGAAGCTCGCGTGTTCGATCAGTGCGTAAAGCGGGTGCGGGTCGGCGAACGGCGAACGCGTGCCCGTCAGTTTCACGCCGAAATCGTAAAAATCCGGCCACATGATCTCGAACGCGCCAATGTCGTTGCCAAAGCGCGTCGACAGTCGGCGCAGCAGGCTGACGGCCGCGTCGTAACCGTCGAGTGCGACGAGCGCCGTGTGACGCGCCGCGCGCGGCGGATGAAGCCGCAAGACCGCGCGCGTGATCACGCCGAGCGTGCCTTCCGAACCGATGAACCAGTGTTTCAGGTCGTAGCCGGTATTGTTCTTGACCATCTTGCCGAGCGACGTCAGCACGTCGCCGTTGGCGAGCACGACTTCGAGGCCGAGCACCTGGTCGCGCGCGGTGCCTGACTGGATCACGCGATTGCCGCCCGCATTGGTCGCGAGGTTGCCGCCGATCTGGCACGAGCCGCGTGCGCCCAGATCGAGGGCAAGTTCAAAGCCGGCTTCGGCGGCGGCTTCCTGTGCGGTTTGTAAAGTCGTGCCGGCGCGCACGGTGAGCGTGGCCGAGGCGGCATCGATTTCTTCAACGCCGGTGAGCCGTTCGAGCGACAGCGCGATATCGGTCGCGCGGGCAATCGCGCCGCCCGCGAGTCCGGTCATACCGCCCTGCGGCACCACGGGTTGATGTGCTGCATGACAGATTGCCAGCGCGCGCGAGACTTCTTCCGTGCTGCGAGGCAAAAGCAGCGCGGCGGGACGCGTTGGATCGTGACGTGTCCAGTCGGTCAGTGCATGTTCGCCGATCTGCTCGCCGGTGCGCACCGCGTCGGCGCCGAGCGCGGCACGTAGCGCGTCGAGCGTCGCCGAAAGCGGTGCGACGCTATGGGTTGCGCTGCCCGCTGCGCCGTTTGCCAAACTCGTATCTGTCATGCAGTGGTTCCTTGCGTTCCTTGAGCGGCCGCTTTCTTCCTATAACCCATCGAATCGTTGATCCGCCCGAGAATGTAATCGCCCGCGGCGACCGGCTGATACTTGAGGTCGGCGTCGCTCGTGCCGAGTTCACGCGGATCGACCGTCGCACCGTAAGTAGGATCATAAAACGTCGCGATCGAATAGCGCTCGCGCCCCGATGCATTGATCACGCGATGCAAGGTGGAGCGGAAGCGATCGTTGGTCCAGCGCGCCAGCAGATCGCCAACATTCACCACGAAGCTGCCCTCGATCGGCGGCGCGTCGACCCACGTGTCGTTGGCGATCTCGCGCACCTGCAAGCCCCCTACCTGGTCCTGCCACAGCAGGGTAATGCAGCCGTAGTCGGTATGCGGTGCGACGCCGAACTGATCCGCGTCCGATTGGGGCGGCTGCGGCGGATAGTAGACCATCTGCGTGCGCTGCATCCGCTTCGTATAGCGCGGCGTGAAGAAATGCTCGTCGACGCCGAGGCTCACCGCCACCGCCCGCAGCAGATCGGCGCCGCACGCGGCCACCGCTTCGTAATAACCATAAAGCGCGGGTTGCAACTCAGGCATGAAATCCGGCCAGTTGTTCGGCCCCCGCAAAGCCTGACCCGCGCGCACATCGGGATCGTCCTCCGGCAATTCGAGGCCGATGCTGAAGAACTCCTTGTAGTCGGGGCGCTTCGCCTGATACATGGTAGCGTCGCCGAGCGCGTTGAAACCTCGATGCCGTTGATTGACCGCCACGCGCCGCTTCGTCTCGACGGGAAACGCAAAGAACGTACGTGCCGCCTGGGCGGCTGCATCGATTGCCGTTTGCGGCACGCCGTGATTGACGATATAGAAGAAGCCGATCGTGGTGCACGCTTCGCGGATTTCATGCGCCACGCGGGTCAAGGCCTGCGGGTCGCCCGCGCGCACGCCGGCAAGATCGATGATCGGAATACGGGTCACGGGCATTGCGCTGCTCCCTGGAAGGCCGGTCGATTCAACTGATAAAAGAGACGTGTGAGTCGGCTTGCGAATCGCGCCACTCGCGACACCTCGCGACACGCAGGCGCGCTTCGCGCGTCCGCGTGCCTGTTCGTTGTGTGTGCGTTGCCGGCTCGTTGCTTCTTCGTTGTATATACCGCCAAAAGCGCACCCGCAAGTTGCTTCGCGCAGCTTCACATAAGGGCTTTTCTCTACTCGCGCGTTTATTTATTTCGCGCCAAAACTGCGGTATATACTGCCTCGAATGATTCGCGCAGAGTCTGCTGACGAACCGCTTTCGCGCGACGCGATTTTGCCAACCGGAGAATCCCATGAGCATCCTTGCAGGATGGAAGTGTCGTTTGGTCATGCTGGCGTTGTGCGCGGCAAGCATCACCGCCCACGCAGACGATCAACTCGCCAAAGTGAAAAAAGCCGGCGAGCTGGTGGTCGGCACCGAAATGCAGTTCGCCCCTTTCGACTTCCTCGAAAACGGCCAGCAAGCGGGCTTCAATAAGGATCTGTTCGCCGAGGTGGGCAAGGAACTGGGCGTGAAAGTGCGCTTCATCGATTTGCCTTGGCCAAGCGTGCTGCCGGGTCTCGAAGCCGGCAAGTTCGATATGGTGGGCGGGCCGCTGACGGTCACCAAGGCGCGCATGGAACGCTACACGTACACGCTGCCGATCGCGGACGCCACCGACGCGCTGCTCAAGCGCGCCAACGACAGCGCGCTCAAGCAGTCGTCGGATATTGCCGGCAAGACTGTCGGCGCGGGCAAAGGCTCGGCCCAGCTCGACCAGTTGAAGGCCTACGTCGCCACCTTGCCGAAGCCGCCTGAAATCCGCGAATACGTCGACAACAATCAGGCCTACGCCGACCTCGCCGCCGGCCGGATCGCGGCGGTCGCGAACTCGATGACCAATATCGCGTATGTCGCCAAACAGCGTCCCGAGACCTTCGCCGTGGTACAGCCGCCGTTCGGCGCGAAGGTGTACTTTGCTTATTGCCTGCGTAAAGACGCGGATAGCAAGCCGCTCGCCGACGCCTTCAACGCGGCGCTCGTGAAGATGCACAACGACGGACGCCTCGCGGCCCTGCAGAAGAAGTGGTTCGGTGTCGCGATGGACGCGCCGACCACGATGCCGGCGCCGAACTATTGACGGTTTGATGTTTGGAGGGACCGCTTATGTTCAGCACGACCGTCTTCCTCCAGGGTTTGCCGCTGCTATTGCATGCGGCACTCGCCACCATCGGCATTTCGTTGACAGGTCTGCTGATCGGCTTTTTCGTCGCGATCGGCGTATGTGCGGCGCGCCTCTCGCCGAGGCGCGCGGCGCGCATGTTCGGCGGCGCTTATGTGTTTTTCTTCCGCGGCGTGCCGATGCTGGTGCAACTGCTGCTGGTGTACTACCTGCTGCCGTTCGCCGGAATCAATGTCTCGCCCATCGTCGCGGCGATCAGCGCCGTGTCGTTATGTTCCGCTTCGTATATCGCCGAGATTCTGCGCGGCGGTTTTCTGAGTATTCCGCCGGGCCATCTCGAGGCCGCGCGCATGCTCGGTCTTTCACCGTTCGATATGCTGCGGCGCATTCTGGTGCCGCAGGCGTTTCGCCTGACGCTGCCCTCGCTTGTCAACGAAATGGTGCTGCTGATCAAGGCTTCGTCGCTGATCTCGGTGGTCGGTGTGGCCGAACTGACGCGCACCGCGCAGAACATTGCGGCCAGCACCTATCGGCCGCTCGAAGCCTACGTCGCCGCCGGGCTGATTTACTTCGTGATCTGCGGCAGCCTCGCGCTCGTTGCGCACGCCGCCGAATACCGTTTGCAGCATGCCTGAACGCCCCTGAGCTCGAGATCGGATAAGTCATGCAAACGCTCGACCCCACCGTCATCACGCACAATCTGCAGCCGATTGCCGCCGGCCTCGCCACCACGCTCGGCACCTGGGCTGCCGGCGTGGCGATCGGCATCCTGATCGGCTTTCTGATCGCCGTGCTGCAACTCTTTTGCGGACGCTGGGTGCGCGCTCTATTGCGCTTCTATATCGAGCTATTCCGCGGCACGCCATTCCTGGTGCAACTGTTTTTGCTGTACTACGGCGGCCCTTCCTTCGGCCTCACGCTCGAACCGATGACAGCCGGCGTACTCGGCCTGGGTCTCTACGGCAGCGCGTATTTCGCCGAGGCGTTTCGCTCCGGCTTTCAATCGGTGCCACCGGGCCATCTCGAAGCAGCCTCCTGTCTCGGGCTCACTCGCTGGCAAGCAATCCTGCGCATTCAGGTACCGCAAATGCTGGTGCTGATCGTGCCCGCGCTCACCAACCTGATCATTGTGCTGAGCAAGGAAACCGCCGTGCTGTCGATCGTCACCGTCCCCGAACTCACCTTCGTGCTGACCGGCATCGGCTCGGCTACCTTCGCTTTCGTCGAGACGCTGCTGGTGCTATGCGTGTGCTATCTCGCGCTGGTTGAATTGACCTCGCGCGCGGGTATGTGGGCAGAAACCCGCATCGCGCGCTTCATGGCATGAACGCAATCCGGACCTCCCTATGAACGCCATCGCCGACATGCCCTCCTCCGCGTCTAACGCCGCCTTCGATACGCCGCCAAGCGCGCCGCTCATCGAAGTGCGCGGCCTGAAAAAACGCTTCGGCGAAGTCGAGGTGCTGCGCGGCGTCGACCTCGAGATCGCCCGCTCCGAAGTGGTCTGCATCATCGGGCCGTCCGGTTCGGGTAAAAGCACACTGCTGCGCTGCCTGGCCGCACTCGAAACCTACGATCACGGCGACGTGCGCATTGAAGGCGAGCTACTGGGCTATAGCGAGCGCAATGGAAAACGCGTGCGAGCGTCGCAGAACGAGATCAATCGCGTGCGGCGCAACGTCGGCATGGTGTTTCAGCAATTCAATCTGTGGCCGCACATGACAGCGCTCGGCAATGTGATGGAAGCGTTGCTGCGCGTGCGCCATCTGTCGCACGACGAGGCGCGCCGCCGTGCCAATGCGATGCTGGAAACGGTCGGCCTCGCGCATAAGGGCGACGCCTATCCTGCGAAACTCTCGGGCGGCCAGCAGCAACGCGTCGCGATTGCACGCGCGCTGGCGATGGAGCCTCACATCATGCTGTTCGACGAACCGACCTCGGCACTCGATCCCGAGCTGGTCGGCGAAGTGTTGCAGGTGATGAAGCAGCTTGCGCGCGACGGCATGACGATGGCCGTGGTCACGCACGAAATGGGGTTTGCCGCGCAGGTGGCCGATAAGGTCATGTTCATCGATCAGGGACGTATCGCCGTGCAAGGCAAGCCGCGCGAAGTCTTTCACGATGCGGGGCAGCCGCGTTTGCGGCAGTTCCTGCAAAACTATTTCGACCGTAATGCGTTCTGGACGCGCGGCCCTGATGACGTGGAACCGCAATGAAAACCACGCACGCGGCGATTGAGCCGCCCGCCGCCCGCTACGAACAGGTCAAGAACCATATCCGCCAGATCATCGAATCGGGCGGCCGGCAAGCGGGCGAACGGCTGCCGTCCGAGCAGGAGCTGGTCACGACACTCGGCGTGTCGCGCATGACGGCGAATCGCGCGCTGCGCGAACTGGCCGATGAAGGTCTCGTCACCCGCGTGTCCGGCGTCGGCACCTTCGTCGCGCAAACCAAACCACAATCCACGCTGCTGATGATCGCCCATATCGGCGACGAAATCCGCTCGCGGGGTCACGAATACAGCTACGACACAGTTCTCGCGCAACGCGAAACCGCGCCGGTGACCGTGTCGAACGCACTAGGGCTGGCACCCGGAGCGTCTGTGTTTCATGTGATTTGCGTGCATCGCGAGAACGGCTTGCCGGTGCAGCTCGAAGACCGTTACGTCAATCCGGTAACCGCGCCCGACTTCCTGAAGCAGGACTTTGCCACGACGAGGCCGTCCGAGTATCTTTTCCTGACGGTGCCGGCGCACGACGTCGAACATGTCGTCGACGCGGGCCTGCCGACGCGCACCGAGGCCGAATTGCTGGAAATTCACGCCGACGAGCCGTGCCTGACGCTGATGCGCCGCACCTGGACGAGCGGCGTTGCGGTCACGTTCGCACGCTTCGTGCATCCGGGTTCGCGCTACCGGCTGGGTTGCCGGTTTACGCCGGACCTGTCGCAGCGCCAAGGCTAGCGGCGCCCACGCCGCGCACCGTCGCCCTCGCCCTGTGGCCCTCGCCCGCCTCGCGAGGACGCCGCCTGAAGATTGCCTGCTGGCTGCTTATACGTTGCCCGCCAGATGAAAACGTGATGCCGGATGCCACAACTGCACCGACGTCGCCACATCCTCGCCGACCCAGGTGCGGCGCCATAGCTGCAAGCAAGGCTCGCCGATATCCATCATCAGATGCCGCCGCACATACGCGTCGGGCTTCTGCGCATAGATGCGAAACTCCGCGCGCTGGATCGGCGCGAGCCGCACCATGTAATGATTCGGCGTCTCGACGGTGAAGTCCTGTTGCAGGTAGTCGGGAAACACCTTCGGATTGACGTAGCGATCTTCGTACTGAATCGGTTCGCCCTCCTCGCTATGCACGATGCACGAGTGAAACGCAGGACCGCTGGCGAGGCCGAGCGCTTCGAGCGCGTGCGGATCGTCGCTGGGTTCGAGCATCAGCACGCGCGCTGAATGACGATGACCGCGCGCGGCGATTTCGTCGGCAATATTGCGGATTTCCAGTACCGTCGATTCGTAACGCTGCGGCGCGACGAACGTGCCGGAACCTTGCACGCGCGTCAGCACCCGTTCGGTGGTGAGCTCGCGCAAAGCGCGCGACACGGTCATGCGCGCGACGCCGAATTCCTTGACCAGTTCCGTTTCGGATGGGATCAAGCCGCCCGGCTTCCAGTCCCCTTCGCTAATGCGCCTGAGTACATAGCGTTTGATCTGCTCGTAGGCGGGCATCGCTCTCGCGGGTGTCTCCTGGGTGCGGCCAGGCGGGTCCTGCGTCTCTGCGGCTTGCGGGTGTGTGTTTGTAATAGTGTTCACGTCGACCTCGTGGGTGGTACGCGGGTGGTACACATTTTTGGCCGGCTCACCGGCGGGTAGCCCGCTCACCGGCTTTGTCTCCGTTCATGCAATCCGTTCATGCAATCCGTTCATGCAATCCATGCATGCAATCCGTCAATCAGGTCTGCCAGTCGGGTCTGTCAATCGCAGGCCCAACGACCCGGGCCCGGCAAGCGGCCCTTCAACCTGCATGGGCGGCCGCGTTGCCGTCATTGGCAGCCGGATCGGCGCCGAGCCTGTTCGCGGCGGCCACACTCGTCACGCTTGCCAACGCAGCAAGACTCGCGCCGCCGCTCAAAGCACCCGACCCGGGGCGAATGTTACCCGGGTTTGGCAGCGGCGGTGGCATTCCGTCGGCGATCATGCGAAACGCAATCGCCATGTCGTCCGCGAGCGGCCGGTCGTCGCGGTAAGTCGGTACGACGCCGCGCACGCGATGCCAGAGCGCGTCCGTGTGCGGCGCGCGCGATGCGTCGACGCTCTGCAGATCGTAAGCTTGTGCCGCCGCCAGCAACTCGATAGCGACAATGCGTCCGGCATTGTCGAGAATCTCCAGCGCCTTGAGCGCGGCAGGCGTGGCATGGCACAGGTGGTCCTCCTGCAAACCGGACGTGATACCACCGTCGAGACTCGCCGGCATCGCGAGGCGCCGGTTCTGCGCCACCAGCGAAGCCGCCGTGTACTGCGCGATCATGAAGCCGGAACAGGTGCCGCCCGGCTCCGCAAGAAACGCCGGCAAGCCGCTCACGAGCGGATTGACGAGGCGATCGAGGCGCCGCTCGGCCATCGCCGCGACTTGCGCGATCGCGGTGGCAAGGCTGTCCATCGCCAGTGCGATCGACGCCCCCACCGCGTGCGCCTGCGAATAGACGCGTGGCGCTTCCGGCGTGCCGGCGACGATCGGGTTATCGGTAATCGATGCGAGTTCGCGATTGACCACGTCGGCGGTCGCGGCGAGCACGTCGCGCGCGGCGCCATGTACGTGCGGAATGGTCCGCATGCTCAACGGGTCTTGCGTGCGCTGGCCGATCACCGCGGCGAGAATGCCGCTGTGCGCCAGCGCGGTGCGCATCCGCTCGCCCACCAGGTTCAGACCCGGCGAAATGCGCAACGCCAACGAGTCTTCATCGAAAGCCGCGATCTGGCCACGCAGGTTCTCGAAGCTCATCGCGGCGACCACATCGGTCCAGTCGAGCAGGCGCGCGGCACGCGCCAGCGCCAACGCTGCGAGGCCCGTCACGCACGGCGTGCCGTTGACGAGGCATAGCCCCTCCTTCGCGTCGAGCACCAGCGGTTCGAGGCCGAGCAGTTGCAACGCATCACGCCCTTTGAGGCGTTCGCCGCGATAGCGCACGTGGCCCTCGCCAATGCACACCAGCGCGATGTGCGCCATATGGCTCAGATAACCGACCGAGCCGAACGCCGGCACTTCCGGCAGGCAATCGGCATTGAGCAATGCGACCAGTCGATCCGCAACTTCGAGGCGAATCCCCGAATGCCCGTGCGCAAAGTTGTTGACGGCGGCCGCCATGATCGCGCGTGTCTCAGCGACACCGAGTGGCGCGCCCACGCCTACCGCGTGGCTCATCAGAATGTTGCGCGACAGCGTGCGTTGTTCGGACGGCGACACGATCACATCGCACAACGCGCCGACGCCGGTATTCACGCCATACGCGCGAATCCCGCGCTCGACGATCTGTTCAACAAGTACGCGCGCCGCGGCGATGCGCGAGCGGGCTTCGGCGGAAAGCTCGAGCGGTTCGCCGGCGGCGATTGCCGCCACCTGAACCCAGTCGAGAGGACGATCGGAACGGATCACGGCCATGGTAGTGCCCGGTGCAGTGAAGTGGAGTGAAATGACGACGGGATAACCCGCGAATGCCGATGAATCAGTTAGTCGTGCGATCCTGGTGACTCGACACGAACTGGCGGAACCGGTCCGACTTGCACTCGACGAATACTTCGTCCGGCGTACCATCGGCTTCGACCTGACCTTGATGCAGGAACATCACGCGATTCGACACGTGCCGCGCGAAGCCCATCTCGTGCGTGACGACCAGCATGGTGCGGCCTTCTTCGGCGAGCGAGCGCATCACACGCAGCACTTCGCCGACCAGTTCGGGGTCGAGCGCCGAGGTCGGTTCATCGAACAGCATCACCTTCGGATGCATCGCCAAAGCACGCGCAATCGCCACCCGTTGCTGCTGACCGCCGGACAGATGCGCCGGATAGTGGCCGCGCTTTTCCGCAAGGCCGACTTTCGCGAGCAACGCTTCCGCCTCCTCAACCGATTCGGCGCGGCTGCGCTTCTGTACGCGCATCGGCCCTTCGATCAGGTTCTCCAGCACGGTCATATGCGACCACAGGTTGAAGTTCTGAAACACCATGCCGAGTTGCGAGCGCACCCGGTCCACCTGACGGCGGTCGCTCGGCTGCAGCTTGCCGTCGCCGCGCCGCTTCATTTTCAGCTCTTCGCCGCCGAGCGCGACCGAGCCGTCATCCGGCGTTTCGAGCAGATTCAGGCAGCGCAGAAAGGTGCTCTTGCCGGAACCGCTCGCGCCGAGAATCGAAATCACGTCGCCTTGATGGGCGTCCAGCGAAATGCCTTTAAGCACATGGTGGTCGCCGAACGACTTATGGATGTTCTTGACCGACAGTGCAACAGGTGCCGTAGCGTTCATAGGGTTCTCCAGATTCTGCAAGAAGTGCGATCGTTCAGGGCGTAGCGCGGCGTGCTTCGGTCGTGGTCGAAACGGGCCGGTTCGGCGCGCTTTGCGCGGGCGCCGCACGCAGATGGCGCGACAGGCGCGTCTCGAGCAAACCGAGCAACCGCACAATGACGAAATTCAGGAACAGATAGATCAACGCGGCGCAGATGAATACTTCCGTCGTGCGGTATGTTTGCTGAATGATCTGCTGCGCGACACCGGTCACTTCCCACACGGTGACGAGACTTGCCAGCGCGGTGGATTTGACGAGCAGCACGGCCTCGGTGGAGTACGCGGGCAGACACTGACGCAACGCAATCGGACCGATCACACGGCGCAGCAGCGCGAAACCCGACAAGCCGATCGAATAACCCGCTTCGATCTGGCCGACCGGCACGGCCATCAAACCACCGCGGATAATCTCCGCGGTATATCCGGCAGTGCACAGCGCCAACGACAAAACCGCGCACATGTACGGCTCGCGTAACACCGGCCACAGAAAGCTCTCGCGAATCACGCCGAACTGGCCCATGCCGTAGTACACCAGGAACATCTGGATCAGCAGCGGCGAGCCGCGGAACACAAGAATATAAGCACGCGCGAAGCGGTTCGGCAGCCAGTGCGGCGACACGCGCATCGTGACGATCACGAGCGAAAGCAAGCCACCCAGAATCAGCGAGCAGAAGAACAGCCCGAGCGTGGTCGGCACGGCCGCGATCAGTTGCCGCAGCGTATCGAGCAGGAAATCGAAGTCGAAGTGCATGATGTCCGGTCCTCGTCAGTTGCGAGCGAAGTTGCGCTTGAAGGATCGGCCCACGCGCGCTTCCGCGCGGTTGAAGATCCGGTTCGAGATGCTGGTCATCAGCAGATACAACGCGCCGCCCACCACGAAGAACGTGAAGTACTGGTGTGTCGAACCCGCCGCCACCTGGCTCACGCGCAGCAGTTCGGCGAGCCCCGTGACGGAAATCAGCGCCGAGTCTTTCAGGCTCAATTGCCAGACATTGCCGATGCCCGGCAACGCGAAACGCAGCACTTGCGGAATCAGAATGCGGCGCGCCATGGTCATGGTGGGCATGCCGATCGAACGCGCCGCTTCGAGCTCGCCGCGCGATACCGCGAGCACCGCCGAGCGGTACACCTCGGCCTGATACGCGCCGGAAATCATGCCGACAGCGAGCGCGCCGACCACGAACGGCGGCACCCCGACAAAGCCGTCCGCGCCGAACCATTGACCCACCGTGGTGACGAGCGTCGAGCCGCCGAAATAGAACAGATAGATGACGAGCAATTCAGGGACGCCACGAAACACCGTGGTGTACGTATCGCCAATCACGCGCAGCGTGCGAAACCGCGACAGCTTGGCCGCCGCGACCAGCGCGCCGAATACGGCGCCGACCGCGAGCGCTGCCAGCGTGAGCGCGACCGTCATCAATGCCGCGAGCAGCAACACGCCGCCCCAGCCCTCCGGCCCGAAGCCGAGCATCCCTATCAGAGCCATTCCCTACCCCTCATCCATTGCGACGGATCGAACCCGTGGGCCTGCCCGGTTTCTTCACACCGCGCAGGCCGTTACTTCTGAACGCTCAAACAGCTCAGGAGCGAATCAAGGCGTGACGTCGGTCTTGAACCACTTGGTGGAAAGTTTCTTGACGGTGCCGTCTGCGAGCGCGGCGCTAATCGCGGTGTCGAACTTCGCTTTCAGGTCGGCATCCTGCTTGCGGAACGCGAGGCCTTCACCCGGACCCCAGATCGGGCCGCCGATCTTCGGGCCGGCCATGATGATCGACGCGTTGTCCTTCTTGTCCATGTTGGCGGCGTAGTAGGTCACGTCGTCGAACGAGGCGTCGATACGGCCATTGGCCAGATCGAGGTCGCGCTCAGGCGAGGTCTTGTAGACACGGATCGTGGACACGTCCTTGAAGCCGTCGTTGATGAATTTGGTGTAGACCGTGCCCGACTGAATGCCGATGGTCTTGCCCTTCAGCTGCTTGCGCAAAGCGTCGACGGTGGGCTGATCGGTCTTCGGATCGCCCGACAGCTTGACGACCGGCGCGCCAGGCGCCGCCTTGGGCAACACCTTCGCGTCGGTCACGGCGAACGTGGCCGGCGTAGCGGCGTAAGGCCTCGAGAACGCGATGATCTTTTCACGTTCCGGCGTGATCGAAATCGCGTCCATCAACACGTCGAACTTGCCCGCCTGCAGACCGGGAATCATGCCGTCCCAGTCTTGCGCCACGAGGTTGCACTGCAGCTTGATGCGCTCGCACAGATTGGCGACCAGTTCAGGTTCGAAGCCGCCCAGCTTGCCGCCCGGCAACGTCAGGTTCCATGGTGCGTAACCGCCTTCGAGGGCGATCGTCACCGTCTTCCAGTCTTTGGCCTGCACGGGTGCCGCGAAAATCGTCGCGGCGCCGAGAATGGCACCCATCAATGCTTTTGCTAACGTCGTGCGCTTCACTTTCACGTCGAAACTCCTTGGATTGGGGAAACCGCCGAACTGGACTTTTAACTGCGCCTTAATTTGTATAGACAAGTCTGCATGAGTCAAAAAGCCATCGCAAGAGGATTTGTTTGAAATCATGCGGATCATCGGGTAAGCCCCTATAAGATGCCGTGTGACAAGGCTCTAAAGGGAGCTTCGAACGCACGAACATGGCGCACCGAGCGAAGCCGGATGCACCAGTTCGATTTCTTTTGTCTAGACAGGTTGGTGTCTGAATGCTGGCGCAGTTCGAATCGGCGCGTTGCGCGCCCTACCAGATGAACGGCACGAAGCGGTAACGCACGCGTGAGACGTAGCCGGTATAGCCGTCGAGTTGTTCTGCCAGTACGCGCTCCTCGCGTACCGCGCGCCAGCCGATACCGATCACCATCACCGGCACGCAGGCAAGCCCCCACCATGAACCCAGCAGCAACGGCGTGCCGATGAACAGCAACAGCGCGGCCGAGTACATGGGATGACGGACATGGGCATACGGGCCGGTGTCGATGACTTTATGGCCACGGCCTGTCTGAATCTTCACAACCGGCGCGGCATAGCTATTGGCCCGGAAAACAATCAGGCAGAGAAGCAGGCAGACAAGAATGCACAGCGAGCCGACACTCATCAGCCAAACCGGAAACGGCGCCGACCAGCGGTAACGCACAGCGTCGAGTCCCATCAGGACGAGCCAGGCGCTCCAGACCACCGTCACCGCCACCATGAAAATTCGGTCCCAGCGGCTTTGTTGCGCCTGCACGATCGGCGCGAGACGCTCGGCAAGCAGACCAGGGTCATGGCGCGCCAGCCACAAACCGACCCACAGACTCAGGCCGCCTGTCTCGATCAGATACCACCAGCCCGCAGGCCAGGCGAACGTGCCCGCGGCGCCGAACAGCAGCGCGCCCATGCATGCCAGCCAGAGCGACGTTTGGAGGATGAGGCGCGTGATCATGGTTGGGTCGTGGCGCGTGTGAGTGGTTATGGGCGAAGGAGCGCCGCCTGGGCGCTCGTTATGCCCGCGATGCCCTGCCTTAGGCCAGAGCCGAAGCCGAACTCACGCGCCCGAACACGTCCGCCATGTCGATGTCCCCCGTGTTCAGGCCGAATTGATCGTGCAGGCAAGTCGCGAGTTCGTCCGCACTCTTCAATTGCCGCTCGCTGATGATCTGGCCATCCGCCGCGCGTTCGTTCAACTGGTTGTCGAGCAAGGTCAGGCGCGATTCCGGCAGGACGAGGCAAACGATCAGGTGGTTCAGGAACACGGATTCCGGCGCGGTCGAGGTGTACCAGTTCGATGTCTCGTAGTCGATCCATTCGACCGGGTGCAGGTCGAAACGGTAGACGCGAGCCCAGGATTCATCGCGAGACTGCACTTCGAGATAGAGCGCACCGCGCGCCGCATCGGCCAGACGGAACGTGCCCAGCTGGGTGGGCTGCGCGCTGCCGGCGACGAGCCGCAGCGGAGCGGTCAGCGTCACGCTGCCGAAACCGACGTCGGCGATCCACGCTTCGTTCCCGATGTCGACCCGCAGGACCATGTGCGTGCGCGGCGGAATCGTGCCGGATTCGCGGCCCCAAAGAACCCGGCCGAGCAAAGGCGTTACGTCGAAGCCCAACTGCATCAGGACATTCGCGAACAATGCGTTCTGCTCGAAGCAATAGCCGCCGCGTTTTTGCGTGATCAGCTTGTGTTCGATTGATTCGAGATCGAGTTTCACCGCGCGATGCGTGAGCGGGTTCAGGTTCTCGAAAGGAATCGATCTGGGGTGCAGCTTATGGAGTTCCTGAAGCACTTCCAACGTCGCCGCGCGAGGCCCCTGGTAGCCTATGCGGGTGAAGTAATTTTCCAGATTCACGGTATGTGACATCGGTGTCGTCCCGGTAGGGTTTGGAAATTGTGCGCCTGGTATGCGCTTGAGAAGTGCTTCGCGCCATCGCGCGGCATCGGAAGATGATCATAGCTTCTTTTGTTACCCGCTCGACGGAACACGAATCCACCACTCGCGCCTGCCTGCTCACGTCCGGCTCCTGACATTGAGCTTTCGAGTTACGCCCGCTTTTCGCCCCCGCTCCGCCTGGCAGCGATTCGACATGGCCAGATTCATACCAAAACATTACATATTTATTCACTTTAACTTACGCACAAACAGCCTTTAGTAGCAGTCCGTAAAGCTCAAAATTACACACCAGTAATATTGATGCGAATCGTTCTCATTTGTGTTGACGCACTTATTCCGCATGCGTACGATCTCGCCATCTGCTGCATGAGGCGTCGCGAACCGATGCGGCAACTCGCACGCTTTACGGCAACGTAATGCCGCGATGGTTAGATCAGTCGATACAACACAAATAAGGATTTCGATGAAGTTCGCCCAATCAACTGAACGCGCCGGCCTGGCGCGTTGGCTTCGCGACGCCGGCACCGCGCGCCGTTCGCGTTTGCCTTCGATGCGGCGCCTTGCGCTCTGCACCGCTTTCGCCTGGGCCTCGTTGACCGCCGGCGTAGCCATGGCCGACGCCAATCCCGATGCCGCACCGGAAGCGCCCGAAGCCGACCTGAACATCAAGGCGACTCAAACGAATCAATGGACCGGCGTGTGGAATCGCGCGACGTTGCTCGGCGACATCGGCGGCCTGCGCCCTTGGCTCGGCAAATATGGCGTGACGTTCGCGCTCACCGAAACCAGTGAAGTGCTCGACAACCTGCGCGGCGGCCTTGCGCGCGGCGCGGATTACGACGGCCTCACGACCGCGACCTTGCAGATGGATACGCAAAAGGCGTTCGGTTTGCCGGGCGGCCTGTTCAACGTCAGCGCGTTGCAGATCCACGGCGCCAACCTCAGCGCCAACAAGCTGGGTACGCTGAACACGGCAAGCGGTATCGAAGCCGATGACGCTACCCGCCTGTGGGAATTGTGGTATCAGCAGTCGTTCCTGAACAAGCGTGTCGACATCAAGATCGGTCAGCAGAGTATCGATCAGGAGTTCATCACCAGTTCGAACGCGGCACTGTTCGTCAACACGATGTTCGGCTGGCCCGCGCTGCCCTCGTACGACATGCCTTCCGGCGGTCCCGCCTATCCGCTGGCCGATCTCGGCGTGCGCGTGCGCGGCCAGATCACCCCTTCGTTGACAGCGCTCGTCGGCGTGTTTGACGGCGATCCGCTCGGCAACAATCCGAACAACAAGAGCGGCACCAACTTCAACCTGCATAACGGCGCGTTGTACATCGGCGAGTTGCAGTACGCGATCAATCAACCGGCCGACGGTGAAATGGTCGGCACGGGCGGCGGCGGTCTGCCGGGAACCTACAAGCTCGGCCTCTGGTACAACAACGGCAGCTTCGCCGATCAGCGCTTCGACAACACCGGTCTTTCGCTTGCGAACCCGGCGAGCACCGGCGTCGCGCAGAACCATCATGGCGACTACAGCATCTACGCGGTAGCCGACCAGATGATCTGGCGCCCCGATCCGGACGAGCCGCGCAGCCTCAGCGTTTTCGGGCGGGTGATGGGCGCACCGGGCGACCGCAATCTGGTGAGTCTGTCCGCCAACCTCGGCATCGTGCTGAAAGCGCCGTTCGCCGGCCGCGACAACGACAGCGCCGGTATTGCGCTCACCTATATCAAGGTCGGCAACCACGCGAACGGCCTCGATCAGGATAACCAGGTATTCAGCGGCGGACCCTATGGCGTACGCACCAGCGAAACCACGCTTGAAGCGACCTACCAGTACCAGGTCACCCCGTGGTGGCAATTGCAAGCCGATGCGCAATACACGTTCAATGCCGGCGCCGGCCAGAACCCGAGCGCGCCGACGCAACCGCTGCGCAATACGTTCGTCGTCGGTCTGCGGACCAACATCACGTTCTGATGCCGTTCGCCATGACTACCCACGCAGATTCGCATAACCCGATTAAATCGAACGCCATGCTGTCGATCATGACCGTAACTACCGCTTTGTGCTCAGGCACGGAGGCACACTCATGAACCATCCCACGCGCAAATTTTTGCCGCGCACCGCGCGGGCCCTGATTGCCGCAACCGTCAGCGCCGCTGCATTCGTGACGGCCGGCGTTGCCCAGGCCGAGCCGCAAGGGTTCCTCGAAACCATCAAGCACCACTCCACGCTGATCAACACGGTGCCGGAGAACGGCGACCAGAATCCGTATGCGGTCGTGGTCGCGCCGGTCACGGCAGGCACCGTCAAGCAAGGCGACGTGCTGGTCGGGAACTTCAATAACTCGACCAATCTGCAAGGCACCGGCAGCACGATCGTCAACTATCATCCGGACACCAAACAGATGACGGTGTTCGCAACAGTGCCGCGCGATCTCAAGGAATGTCCGGGCGGCATCGGTCTGTCGACCGCGATGACGATGCTCAAATCGGGCTACGTGATCGTCGGCAGCACGCCGAGCAATGACGGCACCACCGGCACCAAGGGCGCCGGCTGCCTGATCGTGATCGATCCGAACGGCAAGGTCGCATCGACCATCACCAGCCCGAACATCAACGATCCGTGGGGCAACATGGCGGTCGTCGACAACGGCACGAGCGCGACGCTGTTCGTCAGCAATGCCGGCTTCGGCGTGGGCGGAGCGCAAGGCAATCCGCCGGTGTTCAAGCAGGCCACCATCCTGCGTCTGGACCTCGACGTGCCGGCCGGCAAGGCGCCGGTCGTGAAGAAGGAAACCGTGATCGGCAGCGGCTTCGGCGCGCAGGCGGACAAGGGCGTGTTCCTCGTCGGTCCGACCGGCCTCGCGCTGTCGGGCGATCAGAAACTGCTGTACGTCTCCGATGCAATCGGCAACCGCATCACCGAAATCGACGAACCGATGACGCGCGACACCAGCGCCGGCGTGGGTCGCCAACTGACCGCCGACGGTCTGCTGCATCGCCCGCTCGCCATGGTCACCGCGCCGAACGGCCACCTGCTCGTCACCAACGCGTTGAACGGCCAGATCGTCGAAATCGACCCGGCCAGCGGCAAACAGCTCTACGCGCGCTGGATCGACACTGACAAGGCCCAGTCGCCCCCCGGCAACGGCGACCTGTTCGGTCTCGCCCTGACGCCCGAAGGCGACGGTTTCTATTACGTGCAGGACGACGTGAACACGCTGGTCCTCGCGAAGTAAACCAGCCAGGCGCGAATCCGGCCGGCGAGCCGGACGCGCTTGCGGCACACCCCCACCGCCAACTGAAGGCGAAGTAACCATGGCAAACGATCAACCCCCGCGGCCCTCACGGCGCGGTTTTCTGAAGGCCGGCAGTGCGGCGGTCGCAGCGGGCGCGAGCCTCGGTGCGACCGGCATCGCCCAGGCCGCGCTTGGCAAGACGCCGGCACACGCCGCCGATCCGACCCAGGCAGTCGAGCCGTTCTACGGTTTGCATCAAGGCGGCATTGTCACGCCGCAGCAGAGCCACACGTATGTCGCCGCGCTCGATCTGACAACCGCGAACCGCGCCGACGTGATCGCGCTGCTGCGTGCGTGGACCGACGCCGCCGCGCGCATGACGCAAGGCCACACGGCCGCGCCGCTGCCGACCGGCGCCGCGGCCAGAACCGAGCTGACCGACACTAGGGCCGATACGCCGGTCAGCACGAAGGCCGACGCGCAAACCGGTAGCGCCGCCGACACGACCGCCAACAACGCGGCCTACAGCCCGACCAACGCCAAAGCCGCGCCCGATTCCGGCGACGTGCTCGGTCTCGGCCCGTGCGGCCTGACGATCACGTTCGGTTTCGGCCCGGGGCTGTTCACAAAGGACGGCAAGGACCGCTACGGCCTCGCCGCGCGCCGCCCCGCCGCGCTCGTCGATCTGCCACGTTTCAACGGCGATCAGCTGATCGAGCAGAAGACCGGCGGCGACCTGTTCATCCAGGCCTGCGCGAACGATCAGCAGGTCGCGTTTCACGCGGTCCGGCAATTGGCGCGCCTCGCTTACGGCACCGCCGCGATGCGCTGGGGCCAATCCGGTTTCCTGTCCGGTCCGCGCGGTCAGACGCCGCGTAATCTGATGGGTTTCAAGG
Source organism: Paraburkholderia fungorum (assembly GCF_902833645.1). Lineage (GTDB taxonomy): Bacteria > Pseudomonadota > Gammaproteobacteria > Burkholderiales > Burkholderiaceae > Paraburkholderia > Paraburkholderia fungorum. The sequence continues at coordinate 38,000 of NZ_CADFGE010000015.1, read as the reverse complement.
ACGGCACCAACAATCCGTCGACCGCGAAGCCGCAGTTGATGAACGAGTTCGTGTGGGCCGGCGCCACGGCCGACGCACCGTGGATGGAAGGCGGCACCTACACCGTGGTGCGGCGCATCCGCATCACGCTCGAGCATTGGGACAACACCGAAGTCGACTTCCAGGAACAGGTGTTCGGCCGTCACAAATACAGCGGCGCGCCGATCGGCAAGAAGAACGAGTTCGACCCGGTCGACCTGAAGGAAGAAGACAAGGACGGCAATCCGGTGATCCCGGAGAACTCGCACGTGCGTCTGTCGAATCAGGCCAGCAACAACGGTGCGCAGATTCTGCGCCGTTCCTATTCGTACAACGACAGCACGAACTTCTATATCGAGCGCTGGCCGCCATGGCGTCAGGAAACCGAGTACGACGCGGGACTGATTTTCCTCGCTCACCAGAGCGACCCGCGTACCGGCTTCATTCCGATCAACGAAAAGCTCTCGAAGTTCGACATGATGAACCAGTTCACGACGCACGTAGGCAGCGCGATATTCGCGGTGCCGCCGGGCGCGAAACCGGGTTCGTATATCGGCGCGGGGCTGTTCGAGACGTAATGCAAGCTGAGCAGCAAGCCGCCGGCCATGAGGCAGGCGGCGCTTTGAAGACCAACAACATCACTAACGGATTTTAGGATCATGGCTCATTCCTGGTTTGGCACCCGCCTGCGCTTGCTCAGCAGCGCTGCCGCCCTCACGCTGGCCGCGTTCGCAACCGTACCCTCGGCGGCCCACGCCGCGTCGATCACGCTGTACAACGCGCAGCACGAACAGGTCGTCAATCTGCTCGCCAAGGACTTCGAAAAGCAGTCCGGCATTTCGGTGAAGATCCGTAACGGCGAAGGCCCGGCAATGGCGGCGCAAATCGTCGCGGAAGGCGCAGCGACGCCCGCTGACGTGTATTTCACCGAAAACTCGCCCGAGCTGATGCTGCTCGAAGAGAAAGGCCTGCTGAGCAAGGTGGACAGCTCGACGCTCGCTACCGTGCCGGCGCGCTTCAGCTCGCCGACCGGCGCATGGGTCGGCGTGACCGCGCGCGAAAACGTGCTGGCCTACAACACCACCAAGCTGCAACCGTCGCAACTGCCGCAGTCGCTGTTCGATCTGGCCAAGCCGGAATGGAAAGGCAAAGTCGGCATTGCGCCTAGCGACGGCGACTTCCTGCCGCTGGTGAGCGCGGTACTTGCCCTGAAGGGCGAAGCGCAAACCGTCGCATGGCTGAAGGGTCTGAAAGCCAACGCGCAGATTTTCGACGACGACGAAGGCGTGGTGGCCGCCGTCAATCGCGGCGGTGTTGCAACCGGCCTGATCAACAACTACTACTGGGCACGTCTGCACGCTGAGATCGGCGATGCGAAGACCCGCAGCGCGATCTATCACTTCGGCAACGGCGATGCCGGCGCGACGGTGAACGTGTCGGGCGCGGCGGTACTGAAGTCGGCTCACAACGCCGACGGCGCACAGAAGTTTCTGGCCTACCTGGTTAGCGAGCGCGCCCAGCAGTTGATGGCGAACAGCCACGTCATGTTCGAGTATCCGCTGCGCGCAGGCGTGGCGTCGGACCCGATCCTCAAGCCGTTCGCTGAACTGAACCCGCCGGCGCTGACCATCCAGCAACTCGGCGACGACAGCCAGGCCGGCAAGCTGCTGCGCCAGGCAGGTTTGCTGTAAATGAGCGATGCCATATCAGCCGGCCCTCCGGCTGTCACCCCCGCCCCGGCGCGCGCGCGTTTGCGCGCGCCGCGCGGGTTGTTCGCGGCAGCAGCACTCAGCGCTTTGCTGGTGCTGCTGCCGATTGCGTTTACCTTCTGGCGCGCGGCGAGCTTCGGTCTCGCTGAAGCGGTCGATCTGATCTTCCGGCCGCTGGTCGGCGAACTGCTGATCAACACACTGCTGATCACCGTGTCGGCCACACTCGTCTGCGCCGTCGTCGGCACGGCGGCCGCGTGGTTTGTCGAACGCACGAATCTGCCGGGGCGGCGCATCTGGGCCGTGCTCGCCGCCGCGCCGCTCGCCATGCCCGCCTTCATTTCGAGCTATGCATGGGTGTCGCTGAGTCAGGATTTGCAGGACTTCAACGGCGCGCTGCTGGTGCTGAGCTCGGCCTATTTCCCGCTCGTCTACCTGCCCGTGGCCGCCGCGTTGCGCAGCATGGATCCAGCGCTGGAAGAAAGTGCGCGAGCGCTCGGCTGCAACCGCTGGACCACGTTCCTGCGCGTCGTGCTGCCGCAACTGCGTCCGGCACTGCTCGGCGGCATGCTGCTGGTCGCGCTCGGCGTACTGTCTGAATTCGGTGCGTTCACGCTGCTGCGCTTTCACACTTTCACGACGCAAATCTACGCGGAATTCCGCACCAGTTTCGACGGCGGCGGCGCTTCGCTGCTCGCGTGCCTGCTGATCGTGATCTGCCTCGTCGTGCTGGCATTCGAGTTTCGGGTACGCGGCGCGGCGCGTTATGAACGCGTCGATCGCGGTACACGTCGCGCGGTCTTGCGCTACGACCTCGGCGCATGGCGCTGGATCGTCGTCGCCGGCTTCGCCGCGCTGGCGATCACCACGCTCGGCGTGCCGCTCGGCATGATCGGTTACTGGCTCACGCAACCAGGCGCGGCTGCCGTCACACCGGCCGACGTGTCGCCCGAACTGCTATTCAACGCAACGATCTCCTCGCTCGGCTTCGGACTCGCTGCCGCCCTGCTGACTACGCTGCTGGTCGTGCCGCTCGCCTTCCTGCTGGTGCGTTATCCGACCCGCTTCGCGACGCTGTTCGAACGCACCGTGTTCCTGGCGCAAGGCATCCCGGGACTGGTGATCGCACTGGCGATCGTGTCGCTCGCGGTGCATGCGCTGCAACCGCTTTATCAAAGCGCGACGCTGCTGGTGATCGCCTACGCGATGCTGTTCATGCCGATCGCGCTGGTGAGCGTGCGGGCCGCCTTCATGCAGGCGCAGCCGCGCCTTGAGGAAACCGCTCGCGCACTCGGCCTGAGCTGGACGCAGACGCTGTTGCGCGTGGTGTTGCCGCTGGCGGGTCCCGGACTCGCCGCGGCAGCGGCAATGGTGTTCATCTCCGTCGTCACCGAATTGAATGCCACCCTGCTGCTCTCGCCGATCGACACGCAGACACTCGCGACTCAGGTCTGGGCCGACACCTCGACCATGGCGTTCGCCGCCGCGGCGCCCTATGCGGCGCTGCTCACCGGCATTTCGCTGTTCGCCTCCGGCCTCCTGTTCGCGTTGCTCGGCAAATCGGCGCTGCTCGGCGAACGTAGCTAAACTTCGCGCGCTCTCGCCCGCTTTTTCCATCGGATTTTCATGAGCGAACTTCGTATCCGCGGACTGCAAAAATCGTTCGACGGCCATGCGGTGCTGCACGGCATCGATCTCTCCGTCGAGCGCGGCACGCTGCTCGCGCTGCTCGGACCGTCCGGCAGCGGCAAGACCACCTTGCTGCGCCTTCTGTGCGGCTTCGAACGCGCGGATGGCGGCAGCGTCGAAATCGACGGCCGCCGCGTCGTCGGCGACAACCTGCATGTGCCTTCCGAACAGCGCCGCATCGGCTATGTGCCGCAGGAGGGCGCGCTGTTTCCGCATCTTTCCGTAGCGGACAACATCGTCTTCGGCCTGCCGCGCACGCAGCGCCGCGCGCGGCATCGTGTGGCCGAATTGCTGGAACTGGTCGGCTTGCCGGCGAACTTCGCCGAACGCGCGCCGCAGCAGTTGTCAGGCGGCCAGCAACAGCGTGTCGCGCTGGCCCGCGCGCTGGCGCCGTCGCCGACCCTGGTGATGCTCGACGAGCCATTTTCATCGCTCGATGCGGCTTTGCGGCTCGAAACGCGCCAGGCGGTGGCCAGCGCGTTGGCCGCGGCCGGCGCGACCGCCGTGCTCGTCACGCACGATCAATCGGAGGCGTTGTCGCTCGGCCACGAGGTCGCGGTGCTGTGGAACGGGCGGCTGATCCAGACCGCGACGCCGGAGACGCTGTACCGCAGGCCGGTGACGCGCGAGCTTGCCTCCTTCGTCGGTGAAGCGGTGCTGTTGCCGGGCACGGTCAGGCAGGATCGCGTCAACTGCGAACTTGGCGATTTGCCGTTGTGCGAGCCGATGGGCAACGGCGCGGTCGACGTCATGGTCCGGCCTGAACAGATTCGTCTGTTGCGTGCCGAAGAAACCATGCGGGATGGCGCGCCGTCGTATGCCGCCGTGGTGCGCGAGGTGATTTTTCAGGGGCAGGACGCGGGCGTCGCGCTGCAATTGCAGTCCGGCGCGCAGACGATGGTGCGCGCTCGTGTGCCGGGGTATCTGTCGCCGCAGCCAGGCGAAAACGTGCGGCTCGCCGTGGATGGCGCAGTGACGGCTTATCCGCGGGCCTGAGCGGCGCGCGCGGATCAGTCGCTCATGCAGCAGCCGCTCCCCGCATTGCCGCTTGCGGCCGCAGCGACAAATCCTGCACCATCTGTGCGGCCAGATAATCGCACGTCGGCCGATCCGATTTGGCGCTGCGCGCCACCACGATTTCCAGCGGTGCGATCTTCGGCAAGCCTTGCGCTTCACCGAGTATTGCGAGCCGCGACGGCACGCTGCAACGCGTAAGCGCGATCACCGACAGCCCCGCATCCACGGTCGCCACCAAACCCATCAAGCTTGCACTGCTAAACGCCGCCCGATAGCGGATCCGCGCACCGTCGAGCGCCGCCAGCGTATGCTGGCGCGCGACACAGCCCGGCTCATATAGCCCGACCGGCAACGGCGACGCCGCCAGCACCGGCGTATCCAGCGACGCCCCCACCCATACCATCGGCTCGCTGCGCACGAATTCGCCGCGCAGTTTGCGGTCGCGCGTGACGAACGCGAGATCGATCTTGTTATCGGCCAGCATCGGCGCGAGCGATGTGCTCTGCGCGCAGACGATCTCGATCTCCACATGCGGATACAGATTCGAAAAGCGCCGCAACACCGGCGAGAGCAGTGACGACACGTAATCGTCCGGCGCGCCGAGCACCACGCGCCCGGTCACTTCGGGCCGCACGATTGCCGACCACGCCTCCTCGTGCAACGCCAGCACACGCCGGGCGTATTCGAGCAAGGTATTGCCCGGCCGGGTGAGTGAGAGATTGCGCGTGTTGCGGGCGAACAGCGTGGTGCCCAGCATGGTTTCGAGCCGCTTGATCTGCATGCTGACCGCTGCCTGCGAACGGTGCACGGTGGTCGATGCCTTCGTGAAGCTGCCCGTTTCCACCACCGCGACGAAGGTGCGCAGCAAATCGACGTCGAATTCGGGGTGCATGATTTATCAATCCAGCTTATGGAATTTCTCAATTTAATTCGTTTGTCGACGCAAGGCAAGCCGCGCAATACTTGGACTCCCTTATGTGACTCCACCTACGCGACCCCACCTTAAGGAGCGGTTTCGCATGTCCCTCACCCAACGTCAGCAAGGCGCCATTACGCTGGCCAGTGGCGGCCTTCTGATGGGCACGCTCGGCATTTTCGTCGAGGAAGCGCGGCTCGGCGCGCTGACGCTGGTGTTCTTTCGCTGCCTGTTCGGCTTCCTCTCGCTCGCCGCGTATTGCGCGTGGAAAGGCTTCTTCACGCGTGCGCATTTCACCCGGCGCACCGTCGCGCTCGCACTGATCTCCGGCGTCCTGATGGTCACGCAATGGGTCGGTTTCTTCGACGCGATTCATCGCACCAGCATTGCGGTGGCGACGGTGGTGTTTCACGTGCAGCCGTTCTGGGTCGTGTTGATGGGCGCGGCACTGTTCCATGAACGCCTCGGCGCCGACCGGCTCGGCTGGATCGCGACGGCCTTCGTCGGGCTCGTGCTGGCCTCGGGCGTTGCGGCGAGCGGGAATCTGCAGGGACATGCCAGCTATCTGATCGGCATCGGCGAGGCATTGGTGGGCTCGGTGCTGTACGCGAGCGTCACGCTGATCGCCAAAGGGCTCGGCAATCTGCGCCCGCATCTGCTGACGCTCGCGCAATGCGCGGTGGGCGTGGTGTGCCTGCCGTTCATTGCGCCCCTCACTGCCGTGCATATCGGGCCGATGCAATGGTTCTGGCTGGTCGGCATGGGCGTGCTGCATACGGGGCTCTCGTACGTGCTGATCTACGGCGCGCTGCCGAAGCTGACCACGCCCATCATCGCCGTGCTGCTGTTCGTCTATCCACTGACCGCGATCGTGGTCGATGCCGTTGTGTACGGGCGGGCGCTCTCGCTGCCGCAACTCGCGGGCATGGCCTTGATCGTGATCGCCAGCCTCGGCGTGAATCTGGGCTGGCCGCTGCTGTCGATGCTGCGGCCCGGCGGGCGTATGCGGCATCACGCGGATTGACGGTGGATCGTTGAGCGGCGGACGGCTGCTTATTGAGTAGTGGCCCGCCGCTTGCCGCCTCGCCGCCACGGCGGCGGCTCGCGCATCACCTCAGCTTTCATTTCGTCGACAAGATCCCTGCAAAAAACCCGCATTCTCCATTCAATTCGCACAATCGCGAATAGTTCTCGTTTATAATTTCTGAATATTACAAGCCGGGCATTGATCCGGTTTTCGCTGTACCTCCCGTTCCCACATCGACATGCCATTCCGAGGCAGCCGATGTCACGTCCGTGCATTTCGCGCACTGACGCACGGCGCCCCGGCCGTTTCAATTTCGGACTCGTTCGAAGCCAACAGGGGAATTCATCACTTCGTCTCGCCTGACCGACCACACGATTTCTGCCTGATCGTGCGCGCCAGCTTGCGTCCTCCTCGCACCCGCCTGGCGCTTTTGCATGACCGCTTTTGCTGCACCCGAAAACCAATAACACCACCGATCCACGCTCGAACAACGTTGCCATGAACGTCAAAAAGAATACGTATCGCGCACTACTGCTCGCCACTTCTCTCGCCAGCGCCAAACCTTTGCTGGCGCAACAAGCCACACCCGGCACCGGCGCGCCCGACAACACGCTGCCCGCCATCGCCGTCCAGGCCGCGGCCGATCGCTCTTACGACTCGAGCACCTCGAACACCGCGACGAAGATGAACATGTCGCTGATGGACGTGCCGCAAACGGTCAACGTCGTGCCGCGCGCGCTGCTCGACGAACAGAACGCGACTTCGCTGCAGGACGCGTTGCGCAACGTGCCGGGCATCGGCTTTTCGGTCGGCGACGGTCAGCGCGACCAGGTTACCTTGCGCGGCTTCAACAACATCACCGATCAGTACGTCGACGGTATTCGCGACGACGCGCTCTACTATCGCGATCTGTCGAACGTCGAACGGGTCGACGTGCTGAAGGGTCCCGCAGCCGTGCTCTATGGACGCGGCTCGGCCGGCGGCCTGATCAACCGCGTGCTGAAAAAGCCGACGGCAAATCCGCAGCAGGCGGTAGGCGTAACGCTCGGCACCGAAGGCGAACGGCGCGGCGAATTCGATCTCGGCTGGAATGCGAACGACGCCGCGCGTTTTCGCATTACCGGCGCCGCCGAAAACTCGAATAGCTTTCGCAACCAGTTCCAGTTGAATCGCCAGGCGGTGGCGCCCTCCGCGCAATTGCGCATCGATAAGGACACCATCGTCAATATCGAAGCCGATTATCTGCACGACCGCCGCACTTCGGATCAAGGTCTGCCCGCCTATCTCGGCCGCCCGGTCAATGTGCCGATCAACACCTATTACGGCTCGGCCGACGCGGCGAACACGTCTTATAACGACGTGGACGCGAAGAGCGCGACCGTGTCGCTCGATCACCGCTTCAACGATTCGCTGTCGCTGCACACGGCCGTGCGTGCATACGACTTCTCGCTCGAACGCAAAAACTACGTGACGTATGAGCCGATCAGGACAGCGCAGAACCCGGTCGTCACACTCGATCAAAGTACCCGCTTTCGCCAGGACCATGGCGTGGACGGACTCTTCGAGTTGACGCAAAAAACCACGCTGTTCGGCATGAAACACGAACTGCTGTACGGCATCGAGCTGTCGCAACAGCAAAAATTCGACACCATCTACTCGACCAATAAGGTCGCCACCTACAACCTGTACGATCCGCAACTCATCGACTTGCCGGGCGTTAAGCCGGGCACGGCGGCAAAGACGAATGCGGCTACCGTGCTGGGACTCGCCGGCGTCTACGCGCAAGATCTGATCTCGCTGACGGAGCATTGGAAGATTCTTGCCGGCCTGCGCTTCGACTATCTGACGCAAACCCGCAACGACTACACGTCGGCGCACGTGAATCTGGATCGCACGGATCGCGCGTGGAGCCCGCGTGTCGGTCTGATTTACGAGCCGCTCGATTGGGTGTCGCTGTACGCGTCGTATAGTCAGTCGTTCTCTCCGCTTGCCGATACGTTGATCAGCAGCGGCGCGTTCGCGAACGGCTCCGCGCTGGCGCCGCAGAAGACCACCAGCTTCGAAGTCGGCTCGAAGTTCGATCTGGGCCGCGCGAGCGCGAGCATCGCGCTGTTCGATATGAAGCAGACCAATCAGCAGATCGCCGATCCGTCCAACCCGACTTACGCTCTGCCGATCGGCACGCAACACGTGCGCGGACTGGAACTGTCTACCACCGGTGAGATCGCGCCGAAGTGGTCGGTGTACGCGGGCTATGCGTATCTGAACGGCAACGTCGACGGCTCGCCGCAAGCGAGCTCAGCCGGGCTGGTGCTGCACAACAATACGCCGGGCCTGATGCCGCGTCATAGCGCGAGCGTGTGGATCAAGCGCGATCTGAAATACGGGTTCTACGCGGCCGGCGGTGCGCAATTCCAGTCGGCGCGCTATACGTCGGCCAGCGACGCGGTCACGCTACCTTCTTTCGTGACCTTCGATCTCGGCGCGGGATATCACGGCAAGAACGTCGACGTGGCGTTGACGCTGGATAACCTGTTCGACCGCAAGTACTTCATCGCGGCGCACGGTAACGCGGATATGTACAACATGCCGGGTGCGCCGCGCACGCTGACGGTGTCGGCAAGGTGGCATATGTGAGCGCTGCGATGCGCTGATGGGTTAAACGAAAAACCGGGCAGCGCGCCCGGTTTTTTTCGTCCAGCATCACTGCGGCAGCACCTCGCCTTTAGTCTCCGGCGCAAACGGAATCACAAACAGACCAGCAATAAACGCCAGCGCCGTGAGCGCCACCGGCACGCCGAGCGTATGCATATGCAGCACCGCTGCGCCGAGCAGAAAGTTGACGCCCGCCCCGATAAACCGGCCGAACGAAGTGCAGAACGCGAACGCGGTGGCCCGGACGCGGGTCTCGAACTGCTCCGGCAACCACAGGCTGAACAGCGCAAAATTGCCGCCGAAGAAGCCCAGTACAAAGAGCCACGCGATAAACGGCGCAAGTCCATTCGGCAAATAGAATGCCCAGCCGAAACTTCCGGCAATCGCCACCGCCATGCCGGCGAAGTAAACCGCCAGCGTCTTCTTGCGCCCAATCCGTTCCGCGAGCGGCGGCAACGCGAGACAACCGAGAATCGTCGCAATCGACAGCAAGCCGGTTGCCAGCGAGGCTGTCCTGATTGCATCGTTCTTCGTCATACCGGCCTTGGTGGCCAGTTGAATCACGGCCGATGGCTCGTAGACCGCACCCGCCCACAAACCGACGATCGCGATCGTCAACAGAATGCATGCAACCCAAGTGCGGCGCCGATAGGTCGGCCCGAGGATTTCGCGCAGCGGCTTGGCACGCACGACGCGCTCCTCGGCCTTCTGCCACTTCTCCGATTCCTTCACCCGCAGCAGCACCAGAATCGCGACCACGACCGGCACCGCGCCGGTCAGGAACATCGCGCGCCAGCCGAAATGCACGCCGATCGTGTAATTGAGCGCAGCCGCCAGAAAGAACCCCGCGTAGTAGCCCGTTTGCAGATACCCGGCGCCCATCTTGCGGCGATCTTCCGGCCATGCCTCGGCCACATACGTACCGGCCAGCGCCCACTCGCCGCCGATCCCGACTCCGGCAATGAAGCGATAGATGGCGAGTTCCCAGACGTTGTGCGACGTCGCGGCAAGACCCGTGAAAATGGCGAAGGTGAAGATGGTGGCCGCCAGCACCTTGGTCCGGCCGAAGCGGTCCGCCAGCGGCCCCCAGATAAAGGACAGCCCCCAGCCGACCAGAAACAGCGCGAACAGAATCGAACCGGCGAGGCCGACATTCGCGGGCGTTGCCGCATAGCCCGAGCGCGGCAGCAGTTCGGTCAGCGCCGGCGTCAACACAAGTGCGTAGATGAACGAATCCATCCCGTCGAGCGTCCAGCCGGCCCACGCCCCCCAAAACCCCGCGATCTGCGAACGATTGAGCGGCGTACGGCGCCGCGCGACCGACGTGCGGTCGGTGAGTGAATTCATCATGCTCCTCCAGCCCTGCGGTTGACGTACGTGTCTGACATAAAGGAAACGACGGATGGCATGCTTGCCGGTCACTCGATGCGCCTCGTATAACGTTGATAGGCACAACGCGCGAAGCGCATCGCAGTCCTTTGGCGCTCAAAAACTTTCCGGGTTTGGCCACCTGTTACAAGCTCAATTTCATATATAATATTTGATATCATGAACGACGCAACAGATGGTTTTCCCCTGGACGGCCCGGCGCGCAGCCCGCTTCTGCCTGTGGCGGCGCCCCGCGAGAGCATGTCCCACGTGATCGCGGAGGCGCTGCGCGCGGCGATTGTCGACGGCACACTGGCGCCTGGTGCGCCATTGCGCCAAGACGCCATCGCTCGGCACTTCTCAGTCAGCGCAATTCCCGTGCGCGAAGCCCTGCGCCAGCTCGAAAGCGAAGGCTGGGCGAGAACCGCGGTGCACAAAGGCGCGAGCGTCGCCCCTTTATCGGCGGACGAAGCACGCGAAATCTATGAGATCCGTTCCGCGCTGGAGAGCCTCGCGATTGGTCTCGCGATTCCGAATCACACCGCCGCCACGCTGCGCGAATCCGCCACGCTGTGCCGCGCCGCCGAGCGCGAGCCGGACCCGTCGTTGTATGTCGCGCGTAATGTGGCCTTTCATATGAGCCTGTATGCGCCCGCCGCCCGTCCGCAACTCGAGGATATGATCGGCACCCTGCATCGGCGCGGCGAAAGGTATTTGCGCCTGAAGTTCGGCTTGCCGTCGTACAAGGGCGAATCGGACCATGAACACGCCGCCCTGCTCGATGCGGTTCAGCGCCGCGATATCCCTGCAGCACAGTCGCTGGTTGTCGCGCATCTGCTAGGCACCGGCGAGCTGCTCCATCGTTTTCTGACCGAACGCGCGCAAGCGGAAGCCGCGCTTGCGAATCAACCCAAGCCGCGCGCCAGACGCACGCGCACCGTCACCGGGAGCTGAATCCGCCGATGAACCACCCCGCCGAAGCCACTGAAGCGTCCGTCGCCACGCGTTCCTGGACGACCCGCCGCGACGAAAAGAACCGTCGCCTCGCGGCCATCGCACCGTGGCTGGAAGACGGCATCCTGCCGACCAACCGCATCGTCGATGCACTCGAAACACTGATTCAACCTGGCGACCGCGTCGCACTCGAAGGCGACAACCAGAAACAGGCCGACTTCCTGTCCCGCTCGTTTGCCAAGGTCGATCCGCAAAAGATCCACGACGTGCATCTGCTGATTTCGAGCATCAGTCGTCCTGAGCATCTGGCACTGTTCGAACGCGGTATCACGCACAAGGTCGATTTCTCGTTTGCCGGGCCGCAGAGTTTGCGCGTCGCGCAGTTGCTCGAAGACGGGCAGCTGGAAATCGGTGCGATCTATACGTACGTCGAGTTGTACGCACGCATGTTCGTCGACCTCACGCCGCACGTCGCGTTGCTGTGCGCGGAGAAGGCCGACCGTCACGGCAACCTGTATACCGGTCCGAACACCGAAGACACGCCGACCATTGCCGAAGCCGCGGCGTTCCGGCATGGCATCGTGATCGTGCAGGTCAATGAGATCGTCGACGAACTGCCGCGCGTCGATATTCCGGGTTCGTGGGTCGATGTGGTTGTGCAGGCGGATCGGCCCTTCGCGGTCGAGCCGCTGTTCACGCGCGACCCGCGGCATATCGGCGATCTGCAGGTGCTCACCGCGATGATGGTGATTCGCGGCATCTACGAACCGTACGGTGTGAGCTCGTTGAATCACGGCATCGGCTTCGATACCGCGGCGATCGAACTGTTGCTGCCCACGTATGGCGAATCGCTCGGCCTGAAGGGCAAAATCTGCCGCAACTGGACCCTTAATCCGCATCCCACCATGATTCCCGCGATCGAATCGGGCTGGGTCGACAGCATTCATTGTTTCGGCAGCGAAGTCGGCATGGAGGCGTATATCGAGGCGCGTCCCGACGTATTTTTCACGGGCAACGACGGCAGCCTGCGCTCGAACCGCGTGCTGTGCCAACTGGCCGGCCAATACGGCGTCGATCTGTTTATCGGCTCGACCTTGCAGATCGACGGCGACGCGAATTCATCGACGGTCACGCGCGGACGTCTTGCCGGTTTCGGCGGTGCGCCGAACATGGGCCACGATCCGCGCGGCCGGCGTCATTCGAGCGAAGCCTGGCTCAAGCTGCTGAAGAACCAGGGTCCGGTCTCGCGCGGGCAGAAGCTGGTCGTGCAGATGGCCGAAACGTACAAGAAAGGCGGCGAGCCGACTTTCGTCGATGAACTCGACGCGGTCGCTGTCGGCGCGAAAAGCGGCATGCCGATTGCACCCGTGATGATCTACGGCGACGACGTAAGCCATGTCGTCACCGAGGAAGGCATCGCGTATCTGCACAAGGCCGAAGGCATCGACGAGCGGCGTGCGGCGCTGGCTGCGGTGGCCGGTGTGACGCCAATCGGGTTACGCGCGAAGCCGGAGCAGACGGCTGAATTACGTCGACGCGGCATCGTCGCGTATCCGGAGGACCTCGGCATTCGGCGCGGCGAAGCGAAGCGTTCGCTGCTGGCGGCACGCAGCATCGACGATCTGGTGACGTGGTCGGGTGGCCTGTACGCGCCGCCGGCCCGCTTCAGGAGCTGGTAACCATGGCGCCTGCCGCTTTGCTCGAACGCGAGGCCGGCGCGATGCCGGCAGCGCAAGCTGAATGCATGCCTCTTTCTGCTGCATTGACTGACCGACAGACCGGTGGCGTCAAGACACGCACGGCACGCTCCGATACCCAACTCGATACGCAACTTGCGCACTACGCCGTCACCGCGCTGATCGAAGAAGCGCAGCTTACGCCGAAGCCCGCACTGGTCGACCGGCGCGGCAGCGGCGCGCATCGCGACCTCGATCTGCCTACCATGCTGCGCTCGGCCCGTACGCTCGAACCGACATTCGCGGCGCTGGCACGCACGGCTCGCCAGCGGGGCGAACCTTCGGCGCTGTTGCGCGCCGAACTCGCGCAAATCGGCCGCGCCGGCGAGCGGGACATGTTGGCTGCCACTCGCGGCAGCAATGCCCATCGCGGCGCAATCTGGATAGTCGGCTTGCTGGTGGCGGGCGCATCGATGTCAAGCACTGCCACGCGTGTGAGTGCTCCCAAGATCTGCACGCTCGCCGCGCAGATTGCGTGCTTCCCGGACCGCTTCGCCGCCCCCACCGATAGTCACGGCGAACGGGCGCGGCAGCGCTATCAGGTGGGCGGTGCGCGCCGCGAGGCACAAGACGGTTTCCCGCACGTCATCGAGATCGGCTTGCCCGCGTTGCACACGGCGCGAGCCAACGGTGTCGACGAAAACGCCGCGCGCATTGACGTCCTGCTCTCGATCATGGCCTCACTCGACGATACCTGCCTGCTGCATCGCGCGGGTTTGCCTGGTTTGCACGCCGCGCAGCACGGCGCTCACCGTGTGCTGGAGGCCGGCGGAAGTTCGACGCCGCACGGCCAGGCCGCCTTCGTGGCGTTGGAACACGCATTACTGTCGCTCAACGCGTCCCCTGGCGGCGCAGCCGATCTGCTCGCCGCCACCCTCTTTCTCGACATGCTGGCGCATCACGACGCCGCTGGGAGCTCAACCGCATGGAACATCTAACCTTCGACTATCCGGCGCAACGCGCCGTCACGACGCGCGCGCATGTCGGCGTAGTCGGCTCGGGCGATCTGGAAGTCCTGCTGTCGCCCGCCGAAACCGGTGCCGCCCTGAGCGCGCATGTGGTCGTGCGCACCAGCGTCGACGGTTACAGCCACATCTGGAAGAGCGTGCTCGACCGCTTCTTCAGCCGTTACGACGGCGCCGCGCAAATCGAAATCAACGACTTCGGCGCGACGCCCGGCGTGGTGGCACTGCGGCTCGCCGAAGCCATCGAAGCGGCGGAACAGGGGGACGGCGCATGAACACAATCGCCACCGCGCGTTCCGCACCCATGCTGCTCGACAGCTTCATCGAGCTGCCCGCGCGCGAACGGGCTCGCGCGCTGCTCGACGCGGGCACGTTCCGCGAACTGCTCGGACCGTTCGACAAGATCGAATCGCCGTGGCTGCCGCTGCAAGGTGTCGTCTGCCAGGCGGATGACGGCTGCGTGATCGCGCGCGGCACCATCGACGGCGAGCCGGCCGTGGTCGCCGCGATCGAGTCCGCGTTCCAGGGCGGCAGTATCGGCGAAGTCTCGGGCAGCAAGATCGCCGCTGCGCTCACCATGGCCTTGCGCGACTGCGAACGCGGCAAGATCGTCCGCCCCGTCGTGCTGTTCGAGACCGGTGGTGTGCGGCTTCAGGAAGCCAATCTCGGCCTCGCGGTAATCGCCGAGATTCAGGCCGCGATCGTCGCGTTGCGCCGGCATGTGCCGGTCGTCGGTGTGATCGCGGGGATGGTCGGTTGCTTTGGCGGCATGTCGCTGGCAGCGGCCTTGTGCTCGTATCTGGTCGTGACGAAGCAAGGACGGCTCGGCATGAACGGCCCCGAAGTCATCGAACAGGAAGCCGGTATCGAAGAACTCGACTCGAGCGACCGGCGCCGCGTGTGGCAATTGATAGGCGGCGAACAAAGGGCCGCGACCGCGCTCGCCGATCAACTGGTCGACGACGCTACTGACGCCGTGCGCGCAGCCGTGCACGCCGCGTTCAAGCTCGGCCTGCCAGCCGCGCACCGCAGCGAACAGGTCGACATGTTCCTCGAGCGCCTCGCGCGGATCGACCCGGCCAGTGTGACACCCGAAACGATGCGTGACGTGTACAACCCATCTTCTGCGCAACACAACGCGCGCAAGGAGCAGGCATGAGCGATACCTCCCTCAGCCGCGGCGCGCGCTGGTTCCATGCGCTGGCCGGCGAACCGTCCAGCAAGGCGCCCGTATGGAGCAGCGATGCATCGCTCGGCGGCGAGACCGCGCGCTTCATTGCGGTGGTTCCCGATCCCGACAACCGCTTTGCGCGCGCCACCGACAACGTCGTCGGTCTCGAACAAGGCTGGCAGCTCGCGCGCGCGGTACGCGAGGCCATCGCGCTGGACGAAACGAGCGGCACGGGCCGCCCGATCGTCGCGATCGTCGATGTCAAAAGTCAGGCGTATGGCTACCGCGAGGAAATGCTCGGCATCCATCTCGCATGCGCGGCCGCGGTCGATGCGTACGCGACGGCGCGCGATGCCGGGCATCCGGTGATCGCGCTAATCGTCGGGCCCGCCATGTCCGGCGCGTTCCTCGCGCACGGCTATCAGGCCAACCGGATCGTCGCACTCGACGCGCCGGGCACGATGGTCCATGCGATGGGCAAGGAAGCCGCCGCCCGGGTCACGCGGCGCACCGTCGAAGCCCTCGACGCGCTCGGCGAAACGATTGTGCCGATGTCGTACTCGATGACGTCGTTTGCCAAACTCGGCCTGCTCGATCAACTGATCGAAAACGTCGACGCCGATGCACCGGATGCCGCGCAGATCGAACGGGTGCGTCAGGTGCTCGTCGGGCAGATTCGCAGCGCCCGCGAAGGGCAGCGCGATCTTTCGCACCGGCTCGAATCGGCAGCGGCGCGCAAGAACCGCGCGGCGTCGATCGAAGTGCGGCGGCGTCTCGCCGAACAATGGGACGCTGTGTAATGCAGGCCTGTGCCGCGCCACCGTTTGCAGTCGCTGACCCGCTGTCGTGCGATGCGCGTTGGCGGCCGCACGATCTGCTGCGCCTGCACCGCTTGCCGCTTTTCGACGGCGAGCCGGCATGGGTGCGCGAATCTTTCGAGCGCGCGCCGTATGTGGTTGTGAGACGCGCGCTGGCCGCGGACGGCTTCGTGGCGATCGGCGTGCGCGGTATGGAGCGCTCGCAGCGTTACGGCACGTGGGTGCATCTGGACGATATCGAAACTGCCGTATCGCCGGAGGCGTTAGCCGTGCGCAATCCTCTTGCGGCGCGCAATGCGTTGCCCGCTTTTACGGCCCTTGCCCTTGCCGTCGTGCAACGCGAGGCGGCCGGTGGCGCATTGTCTGAATTCGTCTGGGGACCAACCGGCAGCACGGGCTTCGAACTGGCCACCCAGATACCCACCGTTACGTTATCGAGCGATCTCGATCTGCTGATCCGCACGCCGGAGAAACTCTCGCACGACATGGCTATTCAGTTGCTGCATCAGTTGCAAGCCATCGCACAATGCGCCGGCATTCGCGTGGACGCGCAACTTGAAACGCCCGCGGGCGGCGTTGCCCTGACAGAGTGGGCAGCGGGCAAAGCTCGTGTGATGGCACGCCATGCGCGCGGCCCTCAACTGGTTCGCGATCCGTGGGCGCCCGCTCACGTCGCCGCCTGATGCTCGCCCTTCTGTTTCCCGGCCAGGGGGCGCAATCGGACGGATTTCTGCATCGTCTGCCGCAGCACCACGCCGTGACCGATACGCTCGATGAAGCGTCGCAGGTGCTCGGTACCGACCTACTCACTCTCGACACACCGGACGCACTGCGCTCAACCGTAGCCGTTCAGATCGGCTTGACCGTTGCGGGCGTGGCGATCACGCGTGCACTAGCCGATGCACAACTCACGCCGGAGATCAGCGCCGGTTTGTCGGTGGGTGCCTATGCAGCGGCGGTCAGTTGCGGCGCGATTCGCTTCGATGACGCGTTACGCATGGTACGAAAACGCGCCGAATTGATGGAGACGGCGTACCCGACCGGCTACGGCCTCGCAGCGGTGTCGGGTCTGACCGAGCACCAACTCGAAACACTCGCCGTGCAACACGTGGACGCGGGCTATCAACGGGTCTATATCGGCAACGTGAATGCGCCGCGTCAGATCGTCATGGCCGGCGCGAATGCCGCGCTGGACGCCTTCATCGAACGCGCGCTAACTGCGGGCGCTCGCAAAGCCGTCCGTCTTGCGGTGAGCGTGCCGTCGCATTGCGAACTGCTCGCGCATGCCACGGACGAGCTGGTCGCATACGCACAACATGTCCCTTTCCACACGCCACAAAGCATCTATGTCGGCAATCGCGGTGGCCGTCCGCTGTACACGGCAGAGGCCATTCGCGACGATCTTGCGACCAATATGCGCCATACCGTCCGCTGGTTCGACGCGCTCACCGTCATGCAGGAAATGGGTGCCCGCGTGCTGATCGAAGCGCCGCCGGGTCAGGTATTGACGGACATTACGCGTGAGAATTTTCCCGACGCCGCCGCGCTTGCCGCGAACAGCTTCACGTTCGACAATCTGGCCGCTACGGCGCGTCGGCGCCTCGCGCAATAACCGGCGTCAGGACGCGGCCTCACCGCCGCGCTTTGAGCGCCACCTTCCATGGCGGAACAGGCCTCGGCCTCGCGGCCCATTACCGCCGCTCGATCAACTGCCGCCCCATCGCCTTCGCATACTGGTCACACGCGCTGCGCGCAACACGCGACGCCGCCAGCACACCGACGTCGGCGTCGTCGCGGTAGTACATCGCGATGTCGATCGGCGGCGGCAACGGACGCACCTGTAGTTGCCCAAGTTCGCCGCTGCCCAGGAAAGGCTCGACAAACAGAGCCGGCACCGCCGCGATTCCATAGCCGTCGCGCAACAGTTTCACGATCACCGCAACCGACGGCATGCAGGTCACCTGCGTATCCGCTGCCGGCACGCCGGCACGCTTCGCCAGCATCTCGACGATCGCATCCACGGCGATTTGCGGCGCGGTGCCCCGGCCGAACGTCAGCACGGGTTTCTGCAAGATCGTCTGCACATGTTTCGCGCGACTCGCCGGAATCAGATCGTTGCGCGCGATCCAGCGCACGGGATAGCTCGCCAGCAAGGTCGAAACAATCGACGCTTCCTGCACGCCGGTTTCCTCCACCTGAATGACGAGATCCAGTTCGCCCGCGCGCAGCCGGGGTCCAAGCACGGCACTCGTGTCCACGCTCAGGTCTACAACGATGCGGTTGTACTCGACATTCAGCATCCGGATGTAGTCCGGCAGCCAGCTATGCACCACTGTTTCGACCACGCCGAGCCGCAGCCGCTTCGTCACCTGGGTTTCGTCCTGCGCGGCCAGTTGCAGCGAACGCGTGGCCTGCACGACCGAGCGCGCGTGCGCGAGCAACCGTTCGCCATGCGCCGTGAGTTGAAACTCCGCAGCGTCGCGTTCGATCAGCTCCACGCCCAACTCGGCTTCAAGCGTTTTGATACGCAGCGAAATTGCAGCGGGCGTCGCATGCATTGCAGCCGCGGTCGCGCGAAAGCTGCCTAGACGGGCGAGCGTCAAAAACGTTTCGACAAAGCGCGTATTCATTGCATTAGCTCTCCCAACAGCGATCTGATGCACGCGATCATCGCGGCTGAATCCTGCCTGTGCTGTTAAGTTTAATTTAACAAAACACAAGAATAACTCGCTGGATGGATATTTTTGGCGTTACTAATCTGGATTCCATAAGTCAACCGGACCTAGCTGGAGTCGAGCCTTTCATGTCCTACACGCCTTCCGAGTTTCGTCAACAGATTCGCAATCGCCGCCTGTCCGGCCCGACTGCGGGCTACTGTGGCGACTATGCACAAGCCAACCTCGCCATCCTGCCGAGGCAATACGCCGACGATTTCCTGCGCTTCTGCACGCTCAATCCCAAAGCCTGCCCATTGCTCGGCATCGGTGAACCGGGCCAATGGCGCGTACCGTCGCTAGGCGACGATCTCGACATACGCAACGACGTCCCCGCGTTTTATGTGTATCGCCACGGCGAGCGCAGCGAGGAAGTGCATAGCCTCGACGAGCTTTGGCGGGACGACCTGGTGGTGTTCGCGATCGGCTGTTCGTTTTCGTTCGAGGAAATGCTGCGGCGCGAAGGCATTCCGCTGCGCCATATCGAACAGCAGGTGAATGTGCCGATGTATCGAACCCGCGAGCGCAACGTGGCCGCGGGCGTGTTCGGCGGTAACCGCGTGGTTTCGATGCGGCCGATGAAAGCCGCCGACGCGATCCGCGCCATTCAGATCACCAGCCGCTTTCCCGCGGTGCATGGCGCGCCGGTGCATATCGGCGATCCTGCGCTGCTCGGTATTCGTGACATCGCGCGGCCCGATTTCGGCGACGCAGTCGAAGTGCGCAGCGACGAGCTACCCGTGTTCTGGGCCTGTGGCGTCACGCCGCAAGCCGCAATAGAAAGTGCGCGTTTGCCGTTTGCGATCGCGCACAAACCGGGACACATGCTCGTCACCGACATTCCCAACACCACGCTGGCGATACTTTAACCGCGGCGTTATTCGAGTTGTCCTAACCACAAGCTGCACGGCAAGACGCGGCCACCGACCACGACCGGAGTCCCAGCATGAAAACCGAAGCGCAATTGACCGCAGACGCCGAACGCTACGACGCGCCCGGTACAGGGAAAGGACCGTTCGCATGGTATCGGCAGATTTCCGCCGGCGAAAAGCGTGCGTTCTGGAGCTGCAAGATCGGCTACGTGCTCGACGCCATGGACACGCAATTCCTGAGCTTCGTGATCCCGACGCTGATTGCGACGTGGGGCATCACACGCGGCGATGCCGGGCTCATCGGAACGGTCACGCTGTTGAGTTCGGCCGTCGGCGGCTGGGCGGCCGGCGTGCTGTCCGATCGCATCGGCCGGGTGAAAACCTTGCAGATCACGATTCTCTGGTTCGCGGTGTTCACGCTGGCGTGCGCGCTGGCGCAGAACTTCTCGCAGTTGCTATGGGCGCGCGGATTGATGGGGCTCGGCTTCGGCGGCGAATGGACGGCGGGCGCGGTACTGATCGGCGAAGTGATCCGTCCGCGTGACCGCGGCAAGGCGGTCGGCCTGGTGCAGGCAGGCTGGGCGATCGGCTGGGGCGTGTCCACGCTGCTGTTTATGGCGGTGTTTTCATGGATACCGGCCGAATACGCGTGGCGCGTGCTGTTCGCGATCGGCATCGCCCCGGCGCCGTTCGTGATCTGGATCCGCCGCTTCGTCGACGAGCCGGAGGTGCATCGGCAGCAGAAAGAAGCGCAAGCCGCCGCACAGACGCGCCCTTCGCTGATCGACATCTTCCGCGGCGATATCGTCTGGACGACTTTGCGCGCATCCATTCTCGCGACCGGCGTGCAAGGCGGCTATTACGCCGTCACCACATGGTTGCCGACGTATCTGAAAACCGAGCGGCATCTGAGCGTAATCGGCACCGGCAGCTATCTGGGCGTGGTCATCGTCGGTTCGTACTGCGGCTATCTGACCGGCGCTTACGTCAGCGACAAAATCGGCCGCAAGCGCGCGTTCATCGCATTCGCGCTGGCTTCGTGTGCGATCGCGCTGATCTATACGCAACTGCCGCTCGATAACCTCACCATGCTCGTGCTTGGCTTCCCGCTCGGCTTCTGCGCGTCCGGCATTTTTTCAGGCATGGGCGCGTTCCTCACCGAACTGTTCCCGACCCGGATTCGCGGCTCCGGTCAGGGGTTCTGCTACAACTTCGGGCGGGCGGTCGGCGCAACGTTTCCTTTCCTGATCGGCTACGTTTCGCAGACCATGCCGCTCGGCCATGCGATCGGCGTATTCGCCGCCGCGGCATATGGCGTCGTGATTCTCGCCGCGCTGACCTTGCCGGAAACCAAAGGACGCGAACTCGACGCCTCCTGAGGCAGGCCGCTGAGCATTCCTGCTATAGCGCCTGCTCCGGCGCGCGTCCGATCACGTGCGAATCGGGCGCCGTGGCGCCGCCCGGCCCCCGCTCACGCTCGCGGCCGGGGGTTGCGACCGCACCGGTGCCACCGGGACGCCGCGTCGATTTTGCGTGCCGCTCGATCAATCGCTGCAGCAGACAGAACGCGCATAGCAACGCACCGATCACGATGCGGGTCCACCACGAACTGAGGGTGCCGTCGAAGGTAATCAGCGTCTGGATCGTGCCCAGAATGCCGACGCCGAATAGCGAGCCGATCACATAGCCGACCCCGCCCGTCAACAAGGTGCCGCCGATCACCGTCGCCGCGATCGCATCGAGTTCCATGCCCTGGCCCTGCAGCCCATAGCCCGACAGCACATAGAACGTGAATACCGCGCCGCCGAGCGCCGAGCAGAACCCGCTCAGCGCATACACGCCGATCCGCGTCCGCGCGACCGGCAAGCCCATCAGCAAGGCCGAGCGCGGATTGCCGCCCACCGCATACACGTTGCGGCCAAAGCGCGTGAAATGCGCGACATAGATCGCAGCGGCCAGCGTGACAAGCGCGATCAACACATTGGCTGAAACCGAACCGACACCGATATTGAGGCGAAACGCGGAAATTTTCTGGAACGTCGGATCGTTGATGGTGATCGACTGCGTCGTGATCAGGAAGCACAAGCCACGCGCGAAGAACATGCCGGCCAACGTGACAATGAACGCCTGCAAGCGGAAGAAGTGAATGAGTGCGCCCTGCACCGCGCCGAACACCGTGCCCATCAGCAGTACGATCGGCACGATCAGCCAGACCGGCCAATGCATGTGTTCGGACAGTACCGCTTCGACGATGGTGGTCAGCGCCACCACCGAGCCCACCGACAGATCGATCCCACCGGACACGATCACGAATGTCATGCCGATTGCGACAATCAGCAGGAAGGCGTTATCGACCAGCAGGTCGAGCAGCACCTGCCACGAGAGAAAGCCGGTGTACATCACGGAGCCGAAACCGAACAGCGCGCAGAACAGCAGGATGGTCACGGCGATGGGCAGCGTGCGCGGATCGACGATATGGGCCCAGACGTCGAAAAGTCGTTTCATCATCGCGCCACCCCGCGCTGCGTGAAGAGCGACATGGCAAGCGCGCGCGCCGAGGGCGACTGGATCACGCTCACCGCGAGCACCACGGCCGCCTTGACGACGAGCGTCGCCTCCGGCGGCACGCCGATCGAGTAGGTCGTATAAGTGAGCGTCTGGATAATCAGTGCGCCCAGCACCGTGCCCGTCAGACTGAAGCGGCCCCCGAGCAGCGAGGTGCCGCCGAGCGTCACCGCCAGAATCGCGTCGAGTTCGAGCAGCAGGCCCGCGTTATTGCCATCGGCGCTGCGCACGTTCGAACTGATGAGGATGCCCGCCATCGCGGCGGTCAAGCCCGAGAAACCGTACACCGCGAACATCAGCGCTTTCGAGCGCAAGCCGACGAGGCGTGTCGCCACCGGATTGACGCCGATCGCGCGAATGAAAAGCCCGAGCGCCGTGCCTTCAACGAGCGCCGCGGTGGCAAGCACGGCCGCGCTTGCGATCCACACCGAGCACGGCACGCCAAGCCAGTACCCGCCGCCGACCAGCAGATAGCCGGGTGCGCCAATCGGTATGATCTGCCCCGCCGTCAGCAACTGTGCGATGCCGCGCCCGGCCACCATCAGGATCAACGTGGCGATGATCGGCTGCATGCCGACGAACGACACCAGCAGTCCGTTCCACATGCCGCTCAATACGCCGACGATCAGCGCCGCGATTAACGCTTGGGCGATCAATCCGCCACTCGGCTCGGGCTGCGTCGCGAGTATCGTGGCCGCAGCGGCGCCAGCAATCGCCACGACCGCGCCGACTGAAATATCGATGCCACGCGTGGCTATCACGAGCGTCATGCCGGTGGCGACCAGCACCAGCGGCGCCGCGCGATTCAGGATGTCGATCGGCGCGCCGAACAGGTGGCCGTCGAGCATACGCAGCGACAGAAAATGCGGATTCACCCACAGATTCAGCGCGCACAACAGCACCAGCGTGACGCAAGGCCAGATCAACGGCCGCTCCGCACCGTCGCGCACGAACCAGTTCGATAGCTTCATTCGCCGCTCCCCGCGATGAGTCGATAGATGTTGTCTTCGTTCGACGCGTTGCCGGCCACTTCAGCGATCTTGCGGCGGTCGCGCAGCACCGCCACACGATGGCTCACGCGCAGCACCTCGCTGATCTCCGATGAAATGAACAGGATGCTCAGACCGTTCGCGCATAGCGCCAGCAAGCGGTCCATGATGTCGAACTTCGCGGCGACGTCGATGCCGCGAGTGGGTTCGTCGAGAATCAGCAGCTTGGGATCGGTAGCCAGCCAGCGCGCAAGCAGTGCTTTCTGCTGGTTGCCGCCGGAGAGCAACCCGATCGGCTGTTCGGCATCCGTCGCCTTGATGCCGAGACGCTCGATCCACATGTCGGCGATTTCATGGGCGCGCTGCCGTTTGATCTTGCGCCACCAGCCGCGTCGCGCCTGCAACGCCAGCAGAATGTTCTCGCGGATCGACAGTTCGGCGACGATGCCCTCTTTCTTGCGGTCTTCCGCGCAGTAGCCGATGCCGTGCCGCACGGCGTCGTGGGGCGAACGCAGCCGCACCGGCCGGCCTTCGATCAGAATCGTGCCGCTGTCGGCGCGGTCCGCCCCGAACAATAGCCGCGCGGTTTCCGTGCGGCCCGAACCGAGCAGACCGGCCAGCCCGAGTATCTGACCCGGTTGCACGTCGAGGTCGAGCGGCTGCAAGGTGCCGCGCCGTCCAACGCCGCGCAGTTCGACGAATGGCTGAAGCGCCGCGTTGCCCTGCGGCCCTTTCCCCTCATGGGCAGCATGCCCGACCTGCGCCGCTTCGCGCAGGCGCGCGCTCATGCGCTCGTGACCGACCATCTTCGCGACCAGTTGGTCGGCGGGCAGGTCGCGCGCCAGATATTCGCCTTCGCGTTCGCCGTTGCGCATCACCGTGATGCGATCGGAGACGGCATAGGTCTGCTCGATGAAATGCGTGACGAACAGGATGGCGATTCCCGATTGCTTGAGATGCCGAAGTATTTTGAAAAGCTGCGTGACTTCGCCGTCGTCGAGGCTGGAAGTCGGCTCGTCGAGGATCAGCACGCGTGCATCGACCGATAACGCTCTGGCGATCGCCACCATCTGCTGCACGGCGATCGGATAAGCATCCAGCGACCGCGTGACGTCGAGCGTGACGTCAAGACGTGCGAGCGCGGCCTGCGCACGGCGCTTGATGTCGGGCCAGTCGATCGCGCCGAACCGCTTCGGCTGCCGGCCCGCAAAGATGTTCTCCGCCACCGACAGGTTCGGGCACAGGTTCACTTCCTGATACAGCGTGCGCACGCCGGCGGCCTCGGCCTCCTGCGGCGAAGCAAACGCCACGACTTCGCCGCCGAGGCGGATCGTGCCCGCATCAGGCGCGAGTACGCCGGTCAGCACGTTGATCAAGGTGGATTTGCCGGCGCCGTTCTGCCCCATCAACGTATGAATCTCGCCGGGAAGCAGGCGAAAATCGACTCGCTGCAGCGCTTTCACGCCCGGGAAAGTCTTGCTGACACCGGCCGTCGCAAGAATCGGCTCGAGCGGATGCGAGGCCGCGCTTGCGTGGGCGTGCCCTGGACTGGCCGGGGTGGCCTGAGTGGCCGGCGGATTGGGTTCCGATGCGGGATGCGTCATAGACCTCGCTCGATGGGCGTTGCGTTGCTCGGGTTGGCTCAGGCAGATCGAGTCGGGCACAAGCTGATCCGGCGGAAAAGAGACCGCCCGATGCCAAAGCAGCCGGGCGGTCAGGCACCGCTGGAGAAACTTTGATGATCTGTCTTCAGTTCGCTTTTTATCCTGCGCCTATCGTATGGATAGCTAACCAGTTAGCCGCCATACCCTGCCCCATACAGTTCGAGTCAGTACTTGCGTGTCGGCAAAGTCTGCGCCGCGACGCTCATCGGGAAGACCGTCTCCTGCGTCAGGATCCGCTTGGGCAGTGGCTTGCCGGCCACCACGTCCTTGACCGCTGACATCAGTTGCGGGCCCAGCAACGGGCTGCATTCCACATCGACGTTCATCTTGCCCGCGGCCATCGCCTGGAAGCCGCCCTTGGTCGCATCGAATGAAACGACGGTGATGTCCTTGCCCGGATGCATACCGGCCTCTTCCATCGCCTGGATCGCGCCGAGCGCCATATCGTCGTTATGCGCATAAACTACATTTATTTTATTTCCATAAGTTTTTATAAATGCTTCCATCACCTGCTTGCCGCCAGCAAGGGTGAAATCGCCGCTTTGCGACGCGATGATCTTAAATTTGGGATCGCTCTTGATCACTTCGATCAAGCCGGCATGCCGGTCGTTCGCGGGAGCTGAGCCAACCGTTCCTTGCAACTCGGCGATGTTGATGGGGCCTTGATCGTTTTTATAGTGATCCTCGAGCCAATGACCGCCACGCCGTCCTTCTTCCAGGAAGTCCGAGCCGATCATCGTCACGTACAAGGATGTGTCCTTCACGTCGATGTTGCGGTCGGTCAGGATCACCGGAATGTTTGCGGCTTTAGCTTCGCGTAGCACCGGTTCCCAGCCCGATTCGACGACGGGCGAAAACGCGATCACGTCGACTTTCTGCGCAATGTAAGAGCGGATCGCCTTGATCTGGTTTTCCTGCTTTTGCTGGGCGTCGGAGAACTTGAGTTTGATCTTCGCATCCGCCGCCGCGGACTTCACCGACTCGGTGTTGGCGGTTCGCCATGCGCTTTCGGCGCCGACCTGCGCGAAACCGAGCGTGATCTGTTTGTCCTGCGCGTAAGCGCCCGGTGTTGCCAGCGCCAGCGCGCCGATGCTCGAGCAAAGCGCGAGCGCGCCCAACGCACGACATGCGGCGCGTCGTGTATTCGCCATGACTGTCTCCTGTTCGTTGTTGTGTCAGCGATCCATAACGAACCCGCCCAGCGTTTGCGGCCCTCAGGGTGTGTGGATCGTGATGTAGCGTAGTGTCTGGGGCGTTAACCGTCCAATCATATGATTCGCGTCGGCGATACCAATTTTGGTATGGCGGGCGGGTTCAGTTATGACGTGGGGCGGGACGGTTCCGCGGGGATGACGCTCGCTCGCGCGGGCGGAAGGGGGACGTGGGCAATGCTCTTTTATGCGTTTAAGTGCCCGACCTCAGGGTCTCCGGCCATTGGCCAGTGCCGGGTGGGCACCGGATTGGACGACTGACGGCCGGCCCTCCATCTAACGGGCCGCTCCACGCGGCGTCACCCAGCGAAACGTCAGATTGATGCGCTCGCCGGCCACGCGCGGCTCCTTCGGCACACGATGCCGCCATTCGGCCTGCGTGTTGCCTTTCATCACCAGCAAGCTACCGCCCTTCAGCGAGAACGACTGCACGACGCCGGTCTTGTTATGCCGCAGGTCGAAGGTGCGCGCCACGCCGAGGCTGATCGACGCAATCACCGGCTGCACGCCGAGTTCCGGCTCGCGGTCCGCGTGCCACCCCATGCTGTCGGTACCAGTGCGATAACGGTTGATCAACACGCTGTTAAAGCGCGCCTGGCAGCTTGCTTGCGCCGCGCTCCTCAGTTCGGCGACGGCCGGCGTCCACGGTTGCGGTACGTTGCGAATCCCGGAGTAGACGTAGACCGCGTCCGGCTCGCCCTGCCAGGCAGTCAGCCGCGGCAGCGGCACACGGCCGGCCGGTGTGCCCATCATGTCCTGACGCCACTCCACTTCGTCGATGAGTTGGGTTAGCGCGTGCGCCGCGGCCTCGGGTGTGAGCCACTCCGGGAACCAGTCCACGTCGGGCGTTGGGAAGTTATCGAAAAGGTCCGCCATGAGATTGCCTGAATGCGATTGCGCACGCGATTCGTGCGCGACTAGAAACCCTGGCTATTATGGCGGCAACGGCGACGACTCTCATGCCTGCGGCTTGCGCTGTCATTCGCCAGCGTCATCCATTTCTCCGATTCTTTCATTTCGACGGACTTCCATCATGATTCTTTCCGATCAGGCTCTCGATCAACTCTTTCGCGAAGCGCGCACGCACAACGGCTGGCAGGACAAACCGGTCGACGACGCCGTGCTCAGGCAACTTACCGAGCTCGTATTGCTCGGGCCGACCTCGGCCAATTCGAGCCCCGGCCGCTTCGTCTACGTGAAAACGCCCGAAGGCAAGGAAAAGCTGCGTCCGGCCTTGTCGCCGGGCAATCTCGAGAAGACGATGGCAGCACCGGTCACGGTGATCGTAGGGATGGATATGGCGTTTTACGAGCATCTGCCGAAGCTGTTTCCGCACGCCGACGCACGCAGCTGGTTCGCAGGCAACGATAAGGCGATCGCGGATACGGCCTTTCGGAATTCGACGCTGCAAGGCGGCTATCTGATTCTCGCCGCCCGCGCGCTCGGTCTGGACACGGGCGCGATGTCGGGATTCGACGCCGCCAAGGTCGACCAAGCCTTCTTCTCCGGCACGACCGTCAAGTCGAACTTTCTGATCAACCTGGGCTATGGCGACCCGTCGAAGCTGTTCCCGCGCAGCCCGCGCTTCGCCTTCGACGAAGCCGCCCGGATCGTCTGACAGGCTGTCGGCCGCCTATGCCGCCGCCGATGCCAATGCTAACGTGCCGCCGGTGTATTTATCCGAACAGCGCCACGTAGAACACCACCGCGCCGATCACCGCGCCGACGAAGCAGAAGCCCTCGTCGGCGTCGTCGCCACTGGAGCGCAACCACGCGCCGACGACGCCGAACAGCCCTGCGATGCCGAGCGCAACGCATACCATCACGACGTCGAATAACGCGCTTTTGCCCAATTCGGAGAAGTCGATGCCGCGCACGCCGAAGTACAAGGCGAGCGCCATCAGGCATATACCCACCAGCGGCAGCATGACGTGACTGCCCTCTCGTCCGACGTGATGCCCATGAAGTACGTGGCGTACGTGACTACCTGATCCAAGCAGTTTCATGATGCGCCCTCCTGCCTCGCCCTCAACTGACAACCGAACCACCCGCCCCTTGGCCGCGATGGCCTGAGGCTGCCGCTTCTGCAAGCTGCTTTTATTTGAGAATACTCCACGCGACAGGCAATTCAAAGCCCATTTAATTAGAGTGTCCACAGCGTTTCGCCGATCCTGCCGGCCCGGATGCGGCAAGCGGAATTGCTGCAATGCGATATCCGTTGCGTCGTCTGGCACGGACCTGCTCGGCCGCGGCTGGAAGCAAATCTGGCGCCGTCGGCAAGGGGCGCCACATCTCGGTAGAATGATCCGGCTCGCCCGCCATTTCATGATCGCGCCTGGCGAGCCGCTGCCGCTGCTCCGCGCGTCGGCCCCTTCCCGCCTCTATCCTCTCTATGCGCCGCTCATCGTTTCTTGTTCGCATCATCCTGATTGGCATCCTGCTACATATCTACGTCGGCCTTCGTCTGATTCCCGACATGCCAGTGAGTGCCGTCGGCCGTTGGCTGTGCGCGCTGTGGCTGGTGCTGTCGATCTTTCTGATACCGCTCGGCATGCTGGCGCGCACCATCAAACAGCAACCGCTCAGCGACCGCCTCGCATGGGTCGGCTTGCTGGCGATGGGTTTCTTCTCGTCGCTGCTGGTGCTGACGTTCGTGCGCGACCTGGCGCTCGCCTCGCTGCTCACCGTCGATGCAATCTGGCCGAACTCGTTGACGATCGCGCACTGGCGCATCGGTTCGGCGGCGGCGGTACCGTTGCTTGCATTGCTGTCAACACTCGTCGGCCTGTTCAATGCACGGCGCCGCGCAAGAGTAGTGACGATCGAAGTGCCGATCGACGATTTACCGGCAGCACTGGACGGTTTCACGATCGTGCAGATCAGCGATATCCATGTCGGCCCGACCATTAAAGGCCGCTACGTGGATGCGATCGTCGACACGGTGAATCGCCTGAAGCCGGATCTGATTGCCGTCACAGGCGACGTGGTGGACGGCAGCGTGCCGCAACTGACGAAACACACGCAGCCGCTGTCGCGGCTCAGTGCGCGTCATGGCGCGTTTCTCGTGACCGGCAACCACGAGTATTACGCCGGCGCGAACGCCTGGATCGACGAATTCCGGCGCCTGGGGCTAAACGTTCTGCTTAACGAGCATGTGATCGTGGAACACGACGGTGCGCGGGCCGTGATTGCCGGGGTGACGGATTACTCGGCGGGTCATCATGACCCGTTGCATCGCAGCGACCCGGTTGCGGCCCTCGCCGGCGCGCCAGGCGACGTGCTGATCAAAGTACTGCTCGCGCACCAGCCGCGCTCCGCGGAAGCAGCCGCGGCAGCAGGCTTTACGCTGCAACTGTCCGGCCATACGCACGGCGGCCAGTTCTTCCCGTGGAACTTCTTCGTGCGTTTTCAGCAGCCGTTCACAGCCGGTCTCGCGCGACTGAATGGCCTGTGGGTCTACACGAGTCGCGGCACCGGCTACTGGGGGCCGCCGAAGCGCCTGGGAGCGCCCTCGGAGATTACGCGATTGCGCCTCGTGCCTGGCGAGCCCGACTGAAGCGCCGGACCAGCCGTCCAACATCCCCGCGCCGAAGTCATACGGGATTAGGTGGCACAAAAAAGCGCGGACGTCTGCAAAGACCGTCCGCGCTCCAGCGCTAATGCGCCCGTCAGCTAATGCCTGTTACTACGAGTTACTGCGCGGGCGCCACGGCCACGCTAACTTGCGGTGCATACGCCACCAACACTTGCATGCCCGGCGTCACGCCAGCGAGCTTTGCCGGTTCGCGCCCCTGAATATGAAACACCTCGCCATTCGGGCTCTTGAGCGCCATGATGCCGGTGGCGTGATCGATGGCCTGAACTTCAGCGCTTACGTTCTGGGCCGTGTTCTGCGGCGCCGGTTGAGCCGCCGAACCATGGCCGCCGGCACCGTGCGTAACGCTGACCGTGGCGTTACGCATCATACGGATATGGATCTTGCCGCCCTGTCTGATCTGCGCCAGGTTGCTCGTATCGGTGATGGTGAACGACGCTTCGGCGCCCTGCGCGTCGAGCACGGTCACCGAATGTTTAGCCTGATCGACCGACTTAACCACACCATCTGCCTGCAGCGTACTGCTGCCTTCAAACGGAGCGGGCAAACCGGCGGCAAACGACACGAGCGGAGCAGCGGCAATCAATGCACCGGCGATGATGCCAAGAGCTTTATCTTTCATACATTCCTCAAATTGGGTAAACAGCGAACAGGGGCGACGTTGTGCGGATCGGATACGTCTGGCATGACACCAGGGCGACCGAAAGATATCTGGGCAAAACCGAGAGAAGTGAAACGCGGATTGGGCACCAGAACCGCACGACATGCTTCGAAGTGTGCAAACAGTGTGTTTTCCGGGATGGACGCCGTCAATATTCGGAGTCCGTATTTATGCACGGAAAATTCTGCGCTCGCCGTGGAAGAGTCCGCGGACACCCGACAACTTATTGCGCCACCCGCCTCATCCCAGCTTGACTTAACTTTGCAGAGCTGCCTAAAATTCGGCCAGTTCATTTAACCGGAATCACGATCTTGGACAGTAGCAGTAGTACCAGTCGAGCTTCGATTCGCCCGATCGCCTGATCGGCAAGATTTCCGCGCCAGCCTTTAACTGTCGCCGTCTTGCCTTCGGGCCGACGGTGCACGTCGTATATCCCCTCGCACTGCCAGTGAAGCGCCGCATGGCTCAACGCCCGGCCGACGCTCCATGATTTTTTTGCGCGCCAGTGTTGGCTCGCTGGCGTCGTCACGCCTAACCGCAGCCGCGTGCTTACGTGCTGTTGTCACGTGCAAGATTCACACTGTGCGAACAACGCATCTCAACCTTTCTGATCGATGACAATTGAATTCGTCTTGCGGCTCCTCGCCGCCTTCAGCTGTGGCGTTGCGATCGGCCTCGAACGGCAGATGCGCCAGCGCAACGCCGGCCTGCGCACCATCACGCTGGTGGCGAGCGGCGCGTGCCTGTTCGTCACGCTGGGCGTGCTGACGGGCAACGGGACCGCCGGCATCACGCAGATTGCCGCGTATGTGGTATCGGGCGTCGGCTTTCTTGGCGGCGGTGTGATCATGCGCGACAAGGGTTCCATTCAGGGGATCAATACGGCCGCCACACTATGGTGTTCGGCGGCGGTCGGCGTATTGTGCGGTGCGGGGCATTACGGTCCGGCGCTCGCCGGCACCGCAGTCGTGCTGTTGACCAATACCGTGCTGCGTGAAGTCAGCCGTGCCATCAACGCAGCGCCCGTTTCGGACGCCGACCTCGTGCGCGAGTATGTGCTGACGATCGTTTGCCGGGAGGCCGACGAGATTCACATTCGTACCGCGGTATCCAACTCGATGTATTCGTCGCCGCTGTCTTTCCAGAGCCTGACGAGCGAAGACATCGAAGACGAGTCGGGACGCATTCGCGTTACGGCAACCTTGAAGCTGCATCCGAAAGATCAATCGAAGCTCGAACAGATGGCGAGCCGCATCAGCATGGAAAAGAGCGTCTCGAGCGTTAGCTGGATCGCGAAAGAAGCGGAACCGACGCCGGAATGAGTCGCCACGTGTAAGCTCCCCATATTCGCGCGCATCGTCTACACTTAGCTTGCAATAGATTTAGACAATGTTAATTCCGCGTCCTGAATATGGACTGTCCCATAACCTTCGACTAAGCTCTGTCACCGTGAATTTTTCACACTCAACCATGGAGTCTCGATTATGGAACACGGCATCATTGCATGGCTCATCATCGGCGCAATCGCCGGCTGGCTGGCTGGCGTGCTCGTCAAGGGCGGCGGCTTCGGCCTGATCGTCGACATCATCGTCGGGATTGTCGGCGCGTTCATCGGCGGCTGGCTTGCCGGTGTGCTGCACATTTCACTGGGCGGCGGCTGGATCGGTTCGATCATTACCGCTGTGATTGGCGCCGTCATTCTGCTGTTTCTTATCCGGCTTGTCCGGCGCGGCACCTGAGCGTAGCACCTGATGTCTTACGGCGTTAGGGGCGAATGCCCCCTGACGCCGCTTTCACTTAATTAGAGCACGGCCTCCACTGCCGGCAACATCGAGCCGGTGTCACGCAGGCGCGTATGCCACGCGAAAGCCTGATCCAACTGATGCGGCGTTTGCCCACCCCATTGCAAGGCGTCCCGATAGTAGTCGCGCAGCAGATCGCGATAGAGCGGATGCGCACAGTTCTCGATGATTAGCGTAGCGCGTTCGCGCGGCGCCAATCCGCGTAGGTCGGCCAAGCCCTGCTCCGTCACGACCACGTCCACATCGTGTTCGTTGTGATCGCAGTGCGGCACCATCGGCACGACGCTCGAAATCCGCCCTGCCTTCGCCATCGACTTCGTCGCAAAGATCGCGCACGACGCATTGCGCGCGAAATCTCCCGAGCCGCCAATGCCGTTCATCATGTGCGTGCCGCCGACGTGCGTGGAGTTCACATTGCCGTAGATGTCGAATTCCAACGCGGTGTTCAATGCGATCAAACCGAGCCTGCGAATCACTTCAGGATGGTTGCTGACCTCCTGCGGGCGCAGCACCAGATGATCGCGATAGCGCTCGAGTTCGCTGAACACCTGCGCCTGGCGCGCGGCCGACAGCGTGATGGACGCTCCCGAGGCGAACGTCACCTTGCCGGCGTCCATCAGATCGAAGGTCGAGTCCTGCAGAACTTCCGAGTAAATTTCGAAAGCTTCGAAGGGCGAATCGACAAAACCGGCCAGCACCGCATTTGCAATCGTGCCGATGCCCGCCTGCAAAGGCGGCAAGTTCCGCGGCATGCGCCCATGCGAAACCTCGTGCCGGAAGAACTCGATCAGATGGCCGGCAATCAGTTCGGTCTCCACATCGGCGGGCAGCACCGTTGACGGGCTGTCCGCCTTATCGGTGATCACGATTGCCGCGATTTTCTCCGGCGGGATTTCAATGGCCTGCGTGCCAACCCGGTCTTGCGGACGCACGATCGGCAGCGGTTCGCGATTCGGTCTGCGGCCCGGAATCCAGATGTCGTGCAGCCCTTCGAGTGCGAGGGGCTGAGCAAGATTGATTTCGACAATCACCTTGTCGGCGAGAATCGCGAAGCTGGCCGAGTTGCCCACTGAAGTGGTCGGCACAATACCGCCGGTTTCGGTGATCGCAACGGCTTCGATAATCGCAATATCGAGTTTGCCGAGCTGATTTGCGCGCAGCATCTCGACTGTTTCGGACAGGTGCTGATCGACGAACATCACTTCGCCGCGATTGATCGCGTCGCGCAGAGTCTTGTCGACCTGAAACGGCAAGCGGCGCGCTAACACATGCGCCTCGGTAAGCATGCGATCTACGTCATGACCAAGCGATGCGCCGGTCATCAACGTAATTTGCAGCGGCTTGCCTTCCTGAAGAACCCGCTCGGCGAGCGCGACGGGAACCGCTTTGGCATCGCCCGCGCGCGTAAAACCGCTGGCGCCGACACGCATGCCATCCTGAATGAGAAGCGCCGCCTCAGCGGCCGACGTGATTTTTCCGCGCAGTGCGGAGCAACGAATCCGGTCTTGATACATGAAACTGGGTCTCTCCATAGTCAACCGTCCAGTCTACCGGTGCGCACGTCTGCGGTGTGCTTCGCCCAATAGCCAGATTGCCGCACCGGCCGCGGCGTCTTGATGAGACGGCGTCGCGACCAGGCATTTCATCGCATGCAGCACTTCCGCGACAGGTCCAGCGGGTACCGCAGGTGTTACTCGTGGCGTTGCCTAGCTGCCGAAGTAGATATTGCAGAAGCTCACAGGCCCGACGCACTCTTCCACTTTAGCCGCCGGTGCAACGGCGCGGCCTTGCGCGGCAACGCTGTTGGCGCGCGGCGCATTCGCTTGCGCAACCTGTTGCTCCGGAGCGGCCGGCGCCGTTTGCGCATGGGCGACAACAGCGGACAAAGAGCAGGCAATCAGGGCAATCTTCAACACATTCATTTCGTTCTCCAGTACTTACGGTTACCGCCAGCAGGACGTCCCTTGTGGGGATTGCAAGGCAGTGATGAAACTATATGACTGCCACCTACGTGGATAAACGGGGCTGGGCGGAAGTGATCTTTCCATCTGGCAGAAAGATCGAAGCTGCTCCCGGTCCGGCGCACATGAGTACCGGCCTCAACGCGCATGAAACGGTGCATCTTTGTCGAGCAACGCTGTGCGGATGAAATGCAGACAACTCAGAATGCGCTGCAGATCATGCCGCTTGTCGCGATCGACATGAACGGTTTCCAGTACGTCCTGCGCGATCCATGTGGCCGAGCGCACGGAGACGAGCGACTGTGCGAGTGCAGGCGCATCAGGTCGCGCGAAGAGCCGTGCAAGGTCGTCACAAGTACGCTCGAGACTGTCACGCCAGCGCGGATGAAGTCCTTGCAAATAGCTGGCATGCGCCGCTTCGTTACGCAGATCGATCACGGCATGCCCTACTTCGAGCGTGACGAGCATCCATCGCAGCGCGTCTCGGCGGCGGCGCGAGCGGCGTGTCAGCAGCATGCGTAGCTGCGACGTCAGATCGTGCGTGCTCGACTGAAAACGTTGATTGAGTCCGGGTAATTCGTCCTTGCAAGCGGACACCACCTGGGTGCGCAAGTCGCCCTTGATTCTCTCGGTGAGCCACGGCATATCCGCGGGAAACACCACGGCAAAAACGATCGCGGCAAGCAATAGCGACACGGTGATCGCCATGCCGTTATTGATCAGCAGATCGGGAGCATAGGTGACGACGTTGTCCGGGCCGGCGAGCAGGCAGAAGAACACCGAAAAACCGATGCCATAGCCTGCCGCGAGCTTACGCGACGCGATGAATGCGCCGAGTGCCAGCACCGGCGCAAGCGTCGCACAAAGCAACGGAAAACCGTCGATGCGGGGATACACGTGGCACATGAAAAGATAGCCCGTCATGGTCGCCAGCACAGCACCAATGGCCATCTGCACGGCCATTTTCGATGCGTTCGGCGCGGTCGACGTCAATGCACAGACCAGCGCCGCGCCGATCACGGCAAGACCGCCGCTCGGCCAGTCGGTGGCGATCCAGAACCAGCCGGCAATCGCCATGACCGCGGCCGATCTCGCAAAGGTAAACGCGACCACATAGCCGTTGGTTTTACTCACGTAGCGGCCGGCGGTGCGCTGCCCTGCTGCCGACTTGCGCCGCGCCAACGACGCGTAAGTCTCGGAGTAACGGATCCATTCGTCGACGAACCGATATAGCAATTCCGCGGCCGTATCGAAGTCCGCCAGCGATTCAGCGGGGCTGGCTTCCAGCGGCCGCCTCGTTTCGCGTACGCGCCTTGGCAAGCTCGCCTGGAAAAGCCGCATACGGGCAGCGAGGCTCGATGCATCGACGTCCGCGTCGCGGGTGGACGCCAGCAGTATCGAGAGCTCGTGGAAATATGGCGTGATGGCGTCGACGATCCGGCTCGGGCCGCCGTCGCGCAGGCGTTTGAGCAACTGGCGCAGCGCGTGCAGCCGCGCGCATGCGTCCATGAACTCGCCGTTCAAACGGCCGAGATGCTGGTTGCGTGAGCGCATCGCAGGGTCCTCGAAGGCGGCAAACGTGCGCGTCGCCTCGAATCCGACGATCTCGTCGACGAGATCCGCAAAGCGCCGTTCAAACTGGCCGCGCTCGATTCCACGACTCAGCACGTCGGCCGCGAACGCAGTAAAATTCGTGTATCGAATCTGGAGCGCATGCCGCAAGGCAAGGCTGGAGCGCTGCGGCACGATCAGCGCGCTCACCGCGCTCGAACACACGATCCCGACCGCCACCTCGGCCGCTCGCGTGAGCGCCGCCAGAAAGAGCTCGTGAGGCATGGTGACATTCGGAATGCCGATCAGAGCGGCCGTGTAACCAGCCAGCACAAAGCCGTACCATCTGAAATGCCGATACCGGACCGCCGCCGCGATACACGCGCTCACCCAGCCGATCATGCCGAACATGTACAGTTCGGGCTGCTGGACGAACAGCGCGCCGAGCACCAACGCGGCGATCGTTCCCACCGCGGTGCCGAGAATCCGATAGAAACTCTTGGCGAGCACCATGCCGCTAAACGGCTGCATCAGCACAAACACCGTCGTCATCGCGATCCGCGGCTGCTGGAGATCCAGCAGCATGGCAATGCCGAGCGCCAGCAAACCTGCGGTGACCGTTTTCAGCAGATGCAGCCAGATCAAACCGTCGCTATTCGCCCAGTCTCGAATGGCTGGACTGAGCGCTGGCAACATAACGCTCCACTGGCGGCGGGCGTCCACCGTCGGTTTGATCGCATGTTGGCGTTTCATCAGAGAGCAACGCGTCCCGGTTTGTCACTGGAAGAGGCGCCGGTGAACGCTGCGTGCACCGGCCAGGCAAGGCGCCGATTGTAGGAGCATGTGCTGCGCGTATTAATGGGACGGGCGCGGAACCTCCCTTCCAGAACGAACAACAATGGACTTGCAGGACAGGGGGACAATACGGCTTCTGCCGTGAAATAGAAGGATCGATGGATACGTTACAAAATATGCGAGTGTTCGTGCGCGTGGTCGAAGCCGGTAGTTTCACCGCCGCCGCGCAGTCACTCAATTCAACGACCGGCGCGATGTCCCGCGCCGTCTCGGAACTCGAAGCTCATCTGCGTACACGCCTGCTGAACCGGTCGACGCGGCGGCTCGCGCTCACCACGGCGGGCGAGCGTTACCTGAAGCGGTCTCAACAGATCCTTGCGGATGTCGATACGGCGGAAGAAGAAGCAAGTTGCGCGCACGAGCGCCCGAGCGGCGCGTTGCGCATGCACAGCTTTGCCAGCATCGGCCAGCATTATGTGTTGCCCGCCATCTCGCGCTATCGTGCGCTCTATCCCGAAGTGACCGTCGAGCTGACGTTATCGCAGCGCATGCCCGATCTGTTCGAAGGTAGCGCCGACGTCGCTGTGGTCGGCGCCTCGACGCTGCCGAATTCCGACCTCGTGTCACTCCCGCTGGGTACAACTTTCAGCATCCTGTGCGCATCGCCTGCTTACGTGCGCGCTCATGGCGCACCGCAGCAGCCGGGTGACCTGGCGCACCATGAGTGCCTGATTTTGCACACGCCCGCATTTCCACCCCACGAATGGGTGCTCGACGGCCCCAACGGCAGCGAGACGATGGAAGTAAACGGACCCGTGCAGGTGAATATCGCGGAATCGCTGATCGTTGCGATTCACGAGGGAATGGGCATTGGTATGGTGCCCCTTTATGCAGCGATCACGGGCTTGCGTGACGGGACGCTAGTCCGCGTATTGCCGGAATATACGCTGCAGAAGATGAACGTTTATGCGCTGTACCCGTCACGCAAGTTCATCGATGCGAAGACGCGGACTTGGGTTGAGTTCTTACGCGCGCATCTGCCGAAGGTAATTGCACGCGACGAGGCATTGCTTGCAGAAATCGGCCAGATGGATGCAGTTGATGGCGGGATACCTGCGAGAACGGCCAGCATTGGGGACGGAGACGCCGCGGCACACTGATGCTGATTTTCGGCTGATTTTTGGCTGAGAAACTGCCGCATCTGAGCAAGGCAGTAGCGGGGATAACGAAGTGGCGGACCATTTGTGATGAAGTACATGGCCTGCCGGATAGCTTCGTTTTCACGACGCGCCTCCCGGCATGGAGGCGCGTTGTCACGCGGAGGCTGGGAACGGGAGTCAAGCGCCCCCTTGCGGTCGCGACGACACAGAATCTTGTACTGTGTTTCCGGTGTGCGTAAACGCAGAAACCCCACCTTTTCGGGGTGGGGTTTCTGATGCTGCTGGGGAGCCTGACGATTACCTACTTTCACACGGGAATCCGCACTATCATCGGCGTGGAGTCGTTTCACGGTCCTGTTCGGGATGGGAAGGGGTGGGACCGACTCGCTATGGTCATCAGGCATGACTTGTTGTCGT
>NZ_CADFGE010000014.1 GCF_902833645.1 Paraburkholderia fungorum | reverse complement strand
CGTGTTGCCTCACGAAGGAATGTTACCCGACGGATTGTTGTCGTTTCGCTTTCCTTCTTCTTTTCTTTCGTGGTTTTCCGGGCGCGCAGCGCCCGGCCCCCGCCGGCTTTCAACTTTTCTGCAGTTCACACTTCAGTCGGCGTTTCGGTGCACTGGCGCATGCTGCCCAGAACCATTTCTCTCACACGCTCAGCGCGCCATGCGTTGACCCGGCGATGCAGCGTTCGTAGTTGCGTCTTGCGTGCATAGACGTCCGGAACCATCGTTGCCAACCGGTCCATCAACTCCTTAACAGCAACTGTGGGCTCGGCGATCAACCACCCTTCAATGACCGGCCACACGTCGGCGAACGGATCCACCCGGGTCTTCCACCAGTGCTTTGCCTTGGGTTGCTTGCGGTGCGTCGGACGTGCTTCCCCTTGCTCCCATGCCGAAGAGAGGCTCGCGAGGAAAACGGCAACATCTGATTCGCCTGCTGGCGTTGCTTCAGCGGGCGCACCGTGGGCCGCGAACTCGCTCAAAGTCTGCTGGGCCGTTCGCATCTCCTGCAACAGTCGTACAGGATCGAGGCTGTTGAACTGCGCCTTCAGCTTTTCCTTGATCGCGGGTTCGACGCTGTCGTGCGCCAGAAGCCGATCGCACGGCGTTGCCGGCGCAAGGTAGACCTTGTGCACACGAGCGCCGTCGCGCGTCTTGGACTTCAGCTTGAATGAAGGCTGGAAGAAGTTAATGTATAGACGCGATGACGCGTATAGCTGCGCTAGCGCGTTCTTCGCATTGGTACCGCTCAGACGGCCATAACCAACCAGTCGTCGCACGACGGCGCCGTTCTTCTGTTCCACCCAGGCCTGATCGTTCTTCTTGTACGCACGCGAGCGAGTCTGCTCAAGGCCATGTCCCTTGCAGTAGTCGAATACGCTCTGGTTCATGAATGCGGTGTCGTTATCCGAATCCACCCCAAGCATTGAGAATGGCAGATCGGCGGCCACCTTCTCAAACGCTTCGATAACAAGCATCTGGTTGCGCGTACGCATGGCCACACATTCTGTCCATCCGCTGGCTATATCGGTCAATGTCAGCGTGTGAACGAACTCACCGTCGGTCTTCGAGCCGCCGCAGTGTTCGACCATATCGATCTCGAAGAAACCCGGCGGCGGATCACGCCAGTCGGCGAACGTGCGCACCGGGATGCTACGCCGGATGGCCGAGCCCACACCCTTGCGGCGTTTGCGCTGCCCGTCAATGTGCAAACGCGCATTGGCCAGCAGGCGATCGATGGTCGCCGCGCTGACCTGAAGGAGTTTGGCCTTGATGACCGGATCCAGATCGAGATGGCCGTGCCGTTCCATGGCGTCAACCAGCTTCGGAATCAACGCCTTCAGGCGCTTGCCACAAACCCGGTCGGCCGCTTCCCACAACACCGTCAGCGCCTGGCGTACCGCCTCGTCGTATAACCGGTTGCGCTCGCGGGTCTCCTTCGTTGCGCCGGGTTGCTCCCGCAGCAGCCGGATGGCGTGCTTGCGGTGATAGCCGGTCAAAGCCACGAACTCGTCGAGAATCCTGATCCGGTCACCGAACGTCGCGCTTCTATACCGCGATTGCAATGCTGCGACCAACTCCTTGCGTGTCGTCATGCTGATTTGCCTCGTCACCTCGTGCCGCTCCCGCCGGACAATCCGACGGGTAGCAAACTACGTGAGGCAACAGGTCAACGCGAGTTGCAATTCTGATGAGTCAATGCGCCCATGAAGTGTCGATTAGCGCATCCGGGAACACAGGTGCAATTGGCATAACAGCTAGCAGTCCGATCATAAAGAAGACCGCTAAAATCACCTGAAACGCTCGCCGCTTAACGGCCATGTTGATTGAGCCGAATATCTGCACAGGGAAAATTTTAAAATAGAGTCATAGCAATCGAATGCGACGAGATACTCTAGGTCGCCGGATATCTGCTTTTCATTCGAATCCTTTCGTTTTTTCGGATTCTATCGAAAAAAAGACCATCCAATAGCTTTTCGTCCAGCGCTCCGAGGCCTACGTTCGTATGGTGCACAAGGCGAGGTCATCCACCGTCACCCGGTTGGCCCCGTCTGTACGTTAGCGACCGTGGCAAGTGGACAGAAAATTCCATCGCGAAAAGCGTACGCTCGTACTGCTCCGTGCCCCCCACGCACATAGCCCACCCACCCAGAGTTTTGCTCAACACCCGGGACAACTCGGTCAACGTCTGGGCGCAAATCTCCACTTACGCCATAACCTACCGTGTCATTTTGCTCGTCAACGAGCACAATCAGGATCGCTTTGCGTACCTGCGGGAAGGAAACCCATCCCCCTAGTCTGCGCACCGAGCCAGCGACGACAATGCTATCCAAGGAACCTTTGCAACTGCGGGAAACGGCGCTGGCTTGAGAAAAATGCACCTGCCCCACCTCCGAAAGCAGACTATGCCCAAAGACAGAAAGCGCATGCATATTGGAATACGTGGCTAAGTCGCGCAATTCAGCGTGCATTGACCTTGGGTAAAGCCAGTCCGTATAAGCGAAGTCGTCCACTCCCATTTTTAGCGACAACACGCCGACGCGGCGATAAAAAATCTGCGGATCGTGATCAGCGATGTGAATTTGATAGAAGACCACTCCAGGTAACACAATCAAAGCCAGAAAAGCCGTAAACATCCAGAAGGCCGATCCGATCAGTATGTCAAGAAAAAGAAGAACACAGGCCAGCCATGAAAGAAGCGCGGGCGTCATGTAGCGCGTAGCTTCGGCAGCCTCGATACCGAAATTCCACCGGCCCGTCGACGCGGCAAATGCAGAGAGGGTAGCAAAGCCGAAAGTGGCGATCAGCATGGTCCGATAGGGATTCATCGCACCTCGTACGAGCAGTACGCCTGCGACCCCAAGAGTACTTAACAATACAATCGCACCTGTCACCATCGCCAGTTCGGCGGAGCCACTAAGAAAATACGCGGGTCCGCCTAGGAAGATCAGAAAAAATTGCGTAACTTGCGGAAAGTGGTGGATCACTCCATCCAACGGCGATGCATGGTATTTAGGCTGCTCGTAGCCGATGAAGTATAGGAGCCAGATTACGGCCGAAGCCACACAAAAAAAGATTATAGTTTTCTTATTCCGCCTCAAAGCGATCGCTTGTAGCACAAGCACCGGAAGCGCCAATAAACCATTCGACATACTGCCGGAAGCTAATGCGCAAAATAACACCGGCATTGAATTTACCAAACCGCCATATCGGCGCTCAACAAGCATGCTGTTCGACAGAAATGCAAGTACTGCGAACAGATAAACCGCGATAAACTGGCTTTGAAATCCCCAAGTCCAGTTTTCTCCCTGCATCCACGAAAATCGCAAAACTGCGACTACACCGACAACCAGAACAAACGAAATTTTCCGAGATTGAAGCCTGCAGTAAGCGATCAAAAACGTCCCAGCCAGTGCGACTTGCAGCACGCAATTCATCAAAACCGTGAAGATGTTTAATCCATCGAAATACTTAATGTCGAGCCAAAAAAGCAGCCGGGACACAATAATTCGATGTTCATTATGCTGGCGCCACCAAGCCGACCAATGGCCATTTTGAATTTCTCGCCAGAACCCAAGGTAACCGTTCCACTGATCCATATATGGAACTTCCGAGAAATTTAGGACAACCCCAACAAGGGAACTGATCATCGTGACCAGACCGAGTAGGGCGACCCAGCGTGTCATCACCGTCTTGAGTGGCGACCGGTTATTGCTTGACGCATGGACGTTGATGTCTGGGGAAAAACTCATTGGCTAATGTTATGTAATAGAAATTGTGGGGGCGTCGGTCCGCTACGACGCTCTGCCAACAAACACTCGTCGTGCACCCTAGGCAAAACAAGGTTCACTACGGGTGAAACTTTAATACAGTTTTCAATGCCCGCAGCGGCCGCGTAACCCGCCACGAGGTGCTACGCTTAATAGCCTCGATCATACGTAAAAATTTGTCACGCTCATCGTTTGAGGCGACGATCTGCTGCTTCAGTTCGACAATTTCGTCTGCCTGCTGCCTCGACAATTTCAGCACGCGATCCAATTCTGCCGCGGCGGAATTCAGCGTGGAAATTTTTTCACAAAAAAGCTGACTAGAAGAAACACCTTCGCGTTCGATCTCGCCTAACAAAACCGTTCGAGAAATATCTTCAGGCGCCGCCGCATGCTGAGACATAATCGCCATGAATTCGCATCCGACCTCTGGATGAAAAAAAGATTGCTGAAGATTCACCAAACCAGCGTCCCGTAGATCGCGCATCATTAGTCGAAAACTCGCCGGTGTAAAAACCCATTCATGCGCGTCCACGTATTGATCGCTTGCAAGCGCGTCAGCCAGCACCCGAGACGCGTCCTGTGCACCGTGCAGGCATTTCAAGTCTTGTTGCGCTGCTTCCCCCCAAGCCATTAAATCTGAATTTAGAACGAAAAACGCGTAGTGATCAAAAAGAGCCCCGAAATGTTTTTGGCGATGGGACAGGTAGGCATCGATGGCATGCCCAGCGGTGGAATTTGGCCTAAAATGATCGAAACAGAAGCGTTTGTCCGGGACGATCAACATTAGTTGGCCATCGTCAAGAAGAGCATCGCAAGATTTCAAAAAGCCGATAACGTCTGCGGTGTGCTCGATCATGTGACTGGCAACAATAACGTCAAACTTCCGACCAGCGGCTACAAGCGCGTTTAGATCGGTCGAGACAATATCCACATCCTCAATTTTCGACACGTCTACTCCGAAAGCTGCGTACTTCACCTTCAGCGCAACCGCGTCCGCGTGATCCATCACCGTGACGTCGAA
Organism: Paraburkholderia fungorum; assembly: GCF_902833645.1. Classification (GTDB taxonomy): domain Bacteria; phylum Pseudomonadota; class Gammaproteobacteria; order Burkholderiales; family Burkholderiaceae; genus Paraburkholderia; species Paraburkholderia fungorum. The sequence goes on along the minus strand of NZ_CADFGE010000014.1, from coordinate 280,301 downwards.
ACCATCGGCTCGCGGGGTAATCGGATTGTAGGACGGACCAATCTCTAAGATACGTTTGCCCCGCGCTTGCTCCCTGATGTATGAACGGAAATCCACAGCGACTCTCCTAAAGAAGATCAGCGAATAGCGTTGTTCTATACTTTTCCAGACTCAATGCTGCGCGGGAAGTAGACCGCAGCATCTCAATCCCACTTAAAGCGACCGTCCAAGTCCATACATTCTCTTCTTCGCGGCATCGACAGCCCCGTATACCATCGCGCGCCAGTACGAAATGCGTGGCCTAACAAGGAGACCATAGAAGAACATGAATTGCGCAAGACGATAGACGTGCGCAATGCGCCATGCCCATGGCATCGGCGTTACAGAAACCATTCGAAGCGTATTGCGGAACATGTAATACATGCGCACCGGGGAATGCACAGCTACCTCGCGCCACCTTAGAAACCAGACCCGGACTATTCGATCGCCCAACTCATGGTCCAGACGCGCCGCATCCACGCCAAACAGCGAATAACCTGAAGCACTCGCCCGTAAGCACCACTCTGTATCAACATGGTCAATAAAGTACGCCTCGTTCATTGGCCCCACGAACTCGAAAACGGTGCGATGAATCAGAGAACCTGAAGCAATTAGAAAGTCGGTCTTGACAATGGGACAGTTCGATGATGAAGCAATGCGTCGGACAAATAAGCCATCGAGGCGAACGAATGGCCAACGCGCGCCCGTCCTGAAATCCTCGCAAACTGGCCCCACCGCGCCCACTGGCTCGCCTCGCAACCTCAGCGCAATATCTGCACAAACGAGTTCCGTAACCATTCGGGCACTGGGCACACTATCATGATCCAATAACAAAAGATAATCACATTGCTCGGCCAACAGTAGTTTCGCACCCTGGTTCTGCGCTGAGGCGATCCCTACGTTGACAGGCTCTTCCACCAAGAGCGCCTCGAACCGGCGACAAAGCCCGCGCAGTTGATCGACTGACTCCGGCGGCGAACCGTTGTCAACGACGAGCACTCGAGCGACTTGAGGTGTAATTGCCTCGATCACACGCTCGATCTTCCGAACTTCCGGGCAAAAAGTGACAATGACTGCACCCACACGGACGGACTCGGCACGCACACCACCTGCATTGAGTTCAATCAGAGTCGTAGGACTTGCGGAGTTCAAACCGGTCATTGCTCGTCCAGCACCATCACACCGCGTTCAGCGAACTGCGCAGGATCGATCGGCTCATCGAGATTCGTCGTCGATGCGCTATAAAAGCCAGCGTGCTGCGCTGCCAAGGAAAACGCACGCTCTATAACGTGCGCCAAAGTTGCGTCGCGTTGACCCGCCTCTGCTTCGAAGTCCGACGTCTCGATGTGAAGCGCACGCAGACCGTCCAGTGCTGCGGGCCTGAACCAAAACATCGTACCAGCGAAAAAACCCAGCGACACTTGCGCGTCCGGGATTCCCAGTCGGGAGGCGAGATGGCGGAGACGCGCTTCATTGCCGCCCCAGAAGCGCGCGTGAGTAACGAACGCGTCATCCGGCCCAACGATCCCGCAAGACGGATTTCGCCGGAACGCTTCGACAATCTTAAGAACACGATAGGAATTGCCTAGAAGGCTGCTGAACAAACTGTCGCGCCAAGCCTGGCCTTTCGCACTATAAACGCTTTTCTTAGAATGAATCTTGCAAACACATAAATACCGGTCCAGTAATCCGCTATTGAGCAAACTGATAAACGGACCGACGTCGCGACCAATATTCTCATGTACATATAGAAAGACTTTGTGTCCGCGTCTACTGAAGACCTGTTCCGCAGAAAAATAATCCTCTACACTTTTTACTGAGACAAAAACATCAACTGGCACAACGATGTTGTCCAAGTAGTCGCTAATTTCGTCTGCAAGGTCTACGTGATAAAGATGAACAATCACCGCCAATTCGGCGTGAAGATGCGATAAATCAATCGACGACAGCAAAAACTCCGGTAGCAATATACTTACCGAGTTCGCTGCGGCCGGTGCGACGGCATCCCCCACAGGCCGTTTCCGCCGCATCCGCGTCATTTCCGCATTAATTTCCGAAACACGCTCAGTACCGACAATCTCCGCAAGGCGATGCATGCGCAGGCCGTTTGGATTGTCGCGCAATACTTCGCATTTAAGGAATCCGAGTTCCGACGCAACTCTGTCCCATAAGTAATGCGTTAGGTTTGAAGATCTAACACGCCGCCAATGAAGCAGCTCGATCAAAAATTGAAAAGGCTGAATTACCTTGCGTCGAGCTGCTAGCCGCCACGCAATGGTTAAAAAGTCGCCGAATTTTGGTCTGAATGCGGCCTTAATCCGTGCTCCGTGAGCAACAAAATGTTGCGTCATCCCAACTTCGTAGTTAAGGATGATCTCCCACTTGTTGTCTAGAACGCGCACATTGCGCCAAAACTTGGCGAACGCCGGCGTGACCAAAACAGACTTCCTGAATACCACAAAGTAAGACTGAGCATGCGAAACGATCTGGTCTGAAATGGTCATTGCCCACATATCGCACTCTGCATCCGACATGCGTTCGAACACATCCGAAAAGCTATGGTCGCGCACCATGTAGATGCTGTCGTTCGCGACAATCAATTCGTCATAAGCCCACAACGCGGAAATTGACTCGATTCCCACCTTGAATGAATAAAAATCGTAACCTACATTTTGACGAAGTACGACGGTAATGCGAGGGTCGCTTGACTCGAACGCCTCCGGCCGTAGGCCCGTTGAAACCACGATCAAGTGATCCGCGACCTCGAGCAACTGGCGCATGAGTCGCCTCGTTCGAACGGGCATCTCACCAGTGGGATCGAAATGCGCCATGACGGCGATTCGCTTCGCCCTCTTCATTTTATCGCCCTGTACAAACGCAGTACTGTCCGGTAAAGACGAGGGTAATGCACAAGACGGCTTGCAACGCGCTGCCTGATTCGTCGAGCACGGATCGTTTCTTGACGCTTAAGGTGATGCCTAGACTCGGCGGCGTTCATAACCAAATCGCGTTCAAGGCTCGCCTTTTGCTCTAGCAAACTCGCAAGACCGTCTTCGCCAATTGCGCGGGCCAATTGTGGATCCGACATGAGTATGCGTCGAGAATCATCGATTCCTTCGACCGCCTCTTTCGTAGCCTCCAGATATGCCAGACCGTGCTTTAAATCAGGCTCTAGATGGCAACCCTCCCCCCATTCGTTCCACGCATTAATAAACAGGAATTGGTGATCATCGCCGTTATTGACGCGTGTAAACTCAACCAACTGGTTAAGCCAAAAGCGATAAAGCTCAGGAGACGAACTAACCACCGTGTGCGGGTTGTTCTGGCGTCGGGCGGTATTGTCCCAAGAAGGAATGATGCCCCGGTACCACTGATAGTCTTTTGACGTCCGCTCCATCGACTGTGCAATGATTTTTCGATAGTCGATCATTCCGCCAACGAATTTGTCATTGATTAGTTCGGGAAACTTATCTGGCTTATTTTCCGGGCCAATGAACGTGTGCGGAGGAAATTCGACTGCCGCATCAAATCCCCACACCCTAGGATCCTCAATCCCATAGAACTGCACCGCACAGAGATGGAGTTCCGGAATGCCGTGATCTCGAGCAACCTCGCGCCAACGCTGAACGGTATTTTTGGCGCTCGGGAACAAGTCTGCTCGATACACCAGCAACATGGGTTTGCCGTCCACCTTAATTGCGCGACGGTCTTTTAGAATTGGAATCAGGTCCTCGATAAAGTGTCGATCTTCCTCGTCGCTATGAACCTGCTCTAATAACACGTTCTTTTCCATCCCGTCCCACGTGCGGGTCCAGTTCTCATTGGCCCAACACACGCAGAACGGGAATTCGATGTCACTTGCGAGGAAATTGTTCAGCGGCAGCTCGAGAATGCGACGTCCATTGAACCAATAATAATAGAAACAGAAACCGTGCACACCGTAGAGCGTCGCGTATTCCGCTTGCTGCCGCATCGTATCAACGATCCGGAGGTCATAAAATCCGAGGTCGCGCGGCACATGTGGCTGATAGTGGCCAACGAAATTTGGCTTCGCCTTGGCAACGTTGGTCCATTCGGTGAAGCCCGGCCCCCACCACTCCGAATTCTCGCGAACAGGGTGGAACTGAGGCAGATAGAATGCGATTGGCTTGATTTTCGACATGTCTTTTTTGCTAACCCGCAACTTGGCAACGATCACTGATTCAAAGACGCAAACGCCGACAGCGGCCTTGCATCTAGGCTAATAGATAGCACACATCCTGGACGAATCTTGTCAAGAATGTCTGCGGCGAGCGCCAGTGTTCCTCGCGGATCAAATCCTTGGGCGACCAAAAACAGCCGGACATCTGGGTCGGACGACGCGAAAGGCTGCAACTCCACCATTCCGGACAACAATGGAGCCTCGCCATCCCATCGCCACAACATCGATCCGTCCGCCGCCAAGATCTTGGCATCCCCAAGGTGAAGCGCCGAAGGCCAATCCGTTAAATCGAGACGTAGGCTGACCGGGGACTCAACGTCGAGCACGACGCGCACGGTCTGCCATCCGCCGCCGATTACAAGAGGCGCAGCGGCCGACCATTGTTCGGACATCTCACCGTCGGGACCCGCCCAATATATCTTTGTTTGCGTCTCTCTGAGCTGCCCGTTGCGCAGAGTGTTAACTGAGGACTGTCCATGGCGAAACTCGAGGCGTTCTCCTGCAACAGTGAAGAAGTTATGCATGTTTTGCTTCAAGCCTTCTTCGCTGCAGTCCTTGAACAATTCGATAAATTCGGCGGGAACATTCTGCCCCACGAACAGAACACCCAAGCCATTGCTGTGATGAAAGCGAAAACCAGGATAGGTTTGAACGATCTCGTCCCAGAAACGGTGAACACCAAAATTGTCGCGCTTTACTTCTGTGTCGTGGAAAAGAACGACCGCCCGATCCGACAGCTTTGGAAGCCAAGTCTCGAAGTCGTGCTTTACAGCGTTATAGGTATGCAAGCCGTCGATATGTAGAAGGTCGATTGTGGCGTCGGCAACCTGCTTGAGTGCATCATCGAAGGTCATGCGCAACAACGTGGCCTGCGAAGCGTAATTGGCACTGTTGTACTCCGCAACCTCCCGATAGATCTGCTCTTCGTAGAAGCCCGCATGTGAATCGCCGGCCCACGTATCGACACCGAACACGCGGGTATCGAGGCCCGCTTGGGACACACCTTGGCAAAACGCAAAAAACGAATTCCCAGTGTGTACACCGAGCTCGACAATAGCGCGTGGCTTGACAAATTCCACAAGCCAAATCGCGAAAGGTATATGTCCAAGCCAACTGTGAGGTGTCGTAACCCGACGCGGTTCCAAATTATGTAGGTTCATCTTCAGCCTTATTCGTCGTGATATTCGCCCGCGACGAGCTTGATATCGTTCATTGGAATTCCCATAAGCCCGGTCGGAACACTCGTAGACTCGGACCTAAACATGAGTGCATCGTGAACCCAATGATGGTGCACATGCTCATCCTGCGTTCCGTCAGCCACCGCCACACAAACCGAATAGTCGCCCTTGGGCAGGACGGGCACGAAGAAAGAAAAAAATGCTTCAATAGTCTGCCCTTGATCACACGGCGGTGCGTCGTTCTGATAACTCAGGTAGGTGTTGTCACCAAATAGCGTTTGACCGAGCCGATCGCGGATGTAAAACCCGATGATAGGCGAGCCCAACTGAACCAGCGCTCTCGCTTCGACATGAAGCGTCACTTCTTCTCCACCCACCACCCAATTGAGCGGATGTCCTTCTGAGTCGCAGAACGAGACGCTCATCACCTGCGCCCCCCCTTCCCCGAAGCTCTTGGCCGCTGGATCGAACTCGAAAACGCGGAGATCGTTGCGTAGGTTGCTGCTGTTCAGCCAATTCATGCGGTGGTCACGGACGGCTTTACGTTTAATCGGCAGCGCGGCCCGCTTTTTTTGCAAACGCGTCGTCGTCCCCGGACCTTGCTGCTCCTCAAAGAACGCTTGCAAGTAAAGATCACATACAGTCTTTGGGTCGCCCGCCTCAAGCACCTCGCCTTTCTCAATCCATATAGCGTGCGAGCACAGCGCCTTCACGGAAGCCGTATCGTGGCTAACGAAAAGGATGGTACCTGTCTTCATGAACTGCCGAAGAAAGCGCATGCATTTTTGAGTAAAGAACGTATCACCGACAGCAAGCGCTTCGTCGATCACTAGGATGTCGGCGTCGACGTGCGCGATGACCGCAAACGCCAAGCGCACAAACATACCGCTTGAGTACGTTTTTACCGGTTGATCAATGAACTCGCCGATATCCGCGAATGCGGTGATCTTGTCAAACCGCTCAGTGATTTGCTCCCGTGAAAGCCCATGAAGCTGAGCATTGAGAAAGACATTTTCACGTCCCGTATAGTCGGGATTAAAGCCTGAGCCCAGTTCGAGCAAAGCGGCGATCCGTCCTTTCGTTGCTACGGAACCCAACGTCGGCTCCAGCGTTCCGCAGATAATCTGAAGCAACGTACTTTTGCCCGATCCGTTCCGCCCGATGACGCCCACCGTCTGACCTCGCCCTACTTCGAACGAGATACCCTTCAGTGCCCAAAATTCGCGCGCACAGGCTTTCGCGCGCGCGCGAAAACGCTGCCTCAACGACTGAGTCGGCGCAAACCGTGCCGCCGCACCGTAAAAGCTTTGCTTTAGCCGATCCTGAGGACGCTCGTAGGTGTTAAAAGCCTTCGCAACATTCTGTGCGCGGATCGCGATTTCAGATGACATCAGCAAACCCCTTGCGAACGCGCTGAAACCACGCAAATCCCAGCCATGCGATAACTGATGTCGCCGCGACGTAGATCAACCACTTGGTCCACTCGATGGGCGTGCCGAAAACAAGTACGTTGCGCGCCTGTTCGATAGGAAAGGCCAGCGGATTAAGGTGGGCTATCAGCCGAAAACGCGGCGGCAACGAGTCGAGCGAGAAAAAAACAGGAGAAAGGAACATCAACGCCGTAATAAAAATGCCGATGGTCTGGCCGATGTCGCGAACAAAGACCCCTGTTGCCGACAGCCACCAGGTCACGCCCAAGGTCAGCAACGAAAGAGGCAGCAAGACGAACGGAAGCCAAAACACCGTGAGCGGAATCGAACCGCGCTCAACCAACTCGAACACCAACAGCACCGCAAAGCTGATGCATGCATGGAACAGCGCAGATAGGAGATTGACTACCGGCAACAGTTCGAGCGGGAAAATGATCTTTGTGACGTAGTTCGAATGGCCAAGGACGACACCGGGCGCTCTCGATACGCATTCACCGAAAATGTTGAATACGATCATGCCGGCGAAAAGCACGATGGCAAACGCCGTTTTTGAGTCTCCGGCGCTTGCACCGGCACCACCCCAGCGCGCCTTGAACACCTCGCTGAACACAAATGTGTAGACCGTTAGCATCAGCAACGGGGTCAACAGGGACCACAGAATGCCGAAAACAGACCCTTTGTACCGGCCAATAGCATCACGCTTGGCAAGATCGTATAAGAGTCGCCGATTGCGGGCGAACGAGTCGACTATTGCTTTGGGAGAACTAGAGAAACGTTTCATTACCTTGAATTCGAGTACGGCAAGCGGCATGAAAGCCACTCGTGCCGCAAGTACGATTTATGGTGTGGCGGCCGCGAACAGGTCATCCAGAACGAGGTGCATCGCGTCGCGCCAATCGGGACGGAAAATATCAAACCGGCTGGTTAGCTTGCCGTTGTCGAGCAATGAATTGAGAGGTCGACGCGCGGGAGTCGGATACTCTGCAGTAGAAATTGATTTGACGAGTCGCGTGACAACAGCGCTTGGCGTGCGCGCCCTCGCGGCATCGATGATCGCTTCGGCAAAACCGTGCCACGTAGTCACGCCCGCTGCCGTCAGATTAAATAAGCCGCTTTCAAACTCCGCTTCTGCCCGGCGCTCCTGCATGCACTGGGCAACAATGTGCGCGGTGGCATCCGCAATCATTCGCGCAGACGTCGGTGCGCCCAGTTGGTCACCGACAACACTGAGCTCTTCACGCGAAGCCGCGAGCCGCAGCATCGTGCGCAGAAAATTCTTTCCGCGCACGCCATAGACCCAAGTGGTTCGAAAAACAAGCCAATCTCCACCGGCCTGTCTGATCGCACGCTCACCCGCAAGCTTGCTTCTCCCGTAGGCGCTGAGCGGAGAGGTAGTGTCGTCTTCAAGATACGGTGAACTTTTAGTGCCATCGAAGACGTAGTCGGTGGAGTAATGGACGAACAATGCTTTGGCGTCACGTGCGGCGCACGCGAGTTCGCCAACGGCCTCGCCATTGATGCGTGTCGCGAAGGCTTCCTCGCTTTCGGCGTTGTCCACCGCCGTGTACGCTGCAGCATTGATCACTACATCCGGCGACATACGCTCGACCACTGCGGCAGCGCTGCCGGGTTGTGCCAGATCCAATTGCAGACGGTTCAGGCCTATTACCTCACCTAGAACGGCCATGCTGCGTTGCAACTCCCAGCCAACCTGCCCGTCGCAACCTGAAATAAGTATCTTCACGCGAAGACCTCGATGTCTGCCAAGCCCTTGGCTGCCGCATCCTTCGCCGCCAGTTGCGGCTGGCCGTCCATCGGCCATTCAATCCCAATCTGGGCGTCACTCCACAACAGAGAACGCTCGAACTCTGGAAACCAGTAGTCAGTGGTCTTATAAAGAAATTGCGCAGTGTCAGACAATACGACGAACCCGTGCGCGAAACCGGGTGGCACCCACAACTGCCGGTGATTCTCTTCAGAAAGATTCACACCGACCCACTTACCAAAGTTTGGTGAACATTTGCGAATATCAACGGCCACATCGAAAACATGGCCTTCAACGACGCGCACGAGCTTCCCCTGCGGGTGCTGAATCTGATAATGCAGCCCGCGCAGCACGCCCTTCGCCGAACGAGAGTGGTTATCCTGCACGAACGTGACACTGGCGTCCACGTGCTCGGCAAACTCGAGAGCATTAAAGCTTTCGTAAAAAAAACCCCGCGCGTCGCCGAACACTTTCGGCTCGATAATCTTGACTTCCGGCAGCGCCGTAGCGGTTACTTGGATGGCCATGCAACTTGGTCCGTAAGAAGGTTTTGCAGATACTTGCCGTATGCGTTCTTCGCCAGCGGCTTAGCGAGCGCAAGCAGTTGCTCACCGTCGATCCATGCCTGCCGGTAAGCAATTTCCTCCGGACACGCAACCACCAGCCCCTGGCGCTTTTGCAGCGTGGCGATGAACGTGGCCGCTTCGATCAGCGAATCGTGCGTGCCCGTATCGAGCCACGCATAGCCGCGCCCCATGATCTCCACATTGAGCGCGGCGTTAGCCAGATAACGCGAATTGACGTCGGTGATTTCAAGCTCGCCGCGCGGCGACGGCTTGATGTCCGCCGCGATATCGCAGACCTGCTTGTCGTAGAAGTACAAGCCGGTAACGGCGTAGTGCGAGCGCGGCTTGACCGGCTTCTCTTCGATCGACAATGCCCGGAACTGCTTGTCGAATTCGACGACGCCATACCGCTCCGGATCGTGCACGTGATAAGCAAAGACGGTCGCGCCCTCGTCCTTCTCATTTGCACGCTCAAGTTGCTTCGCGAGATCGTGCCCATAGAAGATGTTGTCGCCGAGAATCAGCGCCGACGGATCGTTGCCGACAAAATCACGGCCGATGATGAACGCTTGCGCGAGACCGTCCGGCGAAGGCTGAACCGCGTACTGAATGTTCATACCCCACTGGCTGCCGTCGCCGAGCATCGCCTCGAAACGCGGCGTGTCCTGCGGCGTGGAAATAATAAGCACGTCGCGAATCCCCGCCACCATCAGCGTGGACAGCGGATAGTAGATCATCGGTTTGTCGTAGACCGGCAGCAACTGCTTGGAGACGACATGCGTAATCGGATACAGGCGCGTGCCCGATCCGCCCGCGAGAATAATGCCTTTGCGCGCCATTGCCGTGCCCTTACGCGCGCTGCGCGTAGTTGGTCTCAACCCACTTCCGATACTCACCCGAAGCGACTTCGTCAGACCACGCCTGATTGTCCAGATACCACTGAACCGTCTTGGCAAGGCCCGTTTCGAACGTCTCGGCCGGCTTCCAGCCGAGTTCGCGCTCGAGCTTGCGAGCGTCGATCGCATAACGGCGGTCGTGGCCCGGACGATCCTTCACGTAGGTGATCTGGTCGCGGTACGAGGAGCCCGCCTTCGGACGCAACTGGTCGAGCAGGTCGCACAGCGTATGCACGACGTCGAGGTTCTTCTTTTCGTTCCAGCCGCCGACGTTGTACGTCTCGCCCGGCGTCCCGCGCGCGAGCACTTCGCGGATCGCGCTGCAATGGTCGCCGACATACAGCCAGTCGCGCACGTTCTGACCGTCGCCGTAAACCGGCAGCGCCTTCCCGCTCAGCGCGTTGGCGATCATCAGCGGAATCAGCTTTTCGGGGAACTGGTACGGACCGTAGTTGTTCGAGCAGTTCGTGGTGAGCACCGGCAGGCCATACGTATGATGGTAGGCGCGCACCAGATGGTCGGAACCCGCCTTGGTGGCCGAATAGGGACTGTTCGGCGCGTACGGCGTGGTTTCGGAAAACTGCGGATCGGTAGCGGAGAGCGAGCCGAATACCTCGTCGGTCGAAACATGCAGAAAACGGAACGCGGCCTTGTCGGCCTCGCCGAGCGTGTTCCAGTACTGGCGAGCGGCTTCAAGCAAGGTAAAGGTGCCGACCACGTTGGTCTGCACAAAATCCGCCGGACCGTGGATTGAACGGTCCACATGGCTTTCCGCGGCGAAGTGCAGCACGGCACGCGGTTTGTGCTCGGCAAAAAGCGCGTCCATTGCGGCGCGATCGCAGATATCGGCGCGCACGAACACGTGCCGGGGATTTCCCTGTTGCGACTTGAGCGTACCCAGATTGCCGGCGTAAGTGAGTTTGTCTACATTCAGCACCGCTTCGTCCGACGTATCAAGCCAGTCGAGCACGAAATTGGCGCCGATAAAGCCGGCACCGCCCGTTACCAGGATCATGTAATTCCCTTCTAGATGTTGGTGGCGGATCGGATTCGCTTTGCCGATCCACACACCCCGCGTTGTGGTGTCGGATTCTTGTCAACGCCCGGCGCAGCCCCTCGCACAGCAGGCAGGCGCTCAAACGCCAATCTTATGAAGCCCCGATTATAAAGCCGCCCGAGGCAAAAACTAGAACCCTAACAACTTGAAACAGCTTGACAAGTTTGGTTTCGACTGCGCAGCAAGGAACCAGCCGAACGCGCCGACCAAAAGCAAGATAACGACAAATGAGCGCAAATACCGTGGATTGCGCGACTTAAGCCGCCAACATCCAACGCAGCGTATCCATAAACGGAATGGCCTCGACCTTCGGCACCAGCGAACGCAGCTTGGCCGGCGACCCCGCCAGCATCTTCACGTCGGTTTGACGCACGAAAGCCGGATTGACCTGAATCTCGATCTCATGCCCGGTCAGATCGCTCGCCGCCGACAGAATCTCGCGCAGCGTGTACGGCGTGCCGGTGCAAACGTTGACCGTTTCGGCCGCGGCCGCCGAGTCGAGCAAAGCCTCATAGGCGCTCGCCACGTAACGCACGTCCGAGAAATCGCGCGCCACGTCGATATTGCCGAGTTCGATAGCCGGTTCACGCCGCGCAAAATGCTCGACGATCTTCGGCACGAGGAAGTTGGATGCCTGCCCGCGGCCGGTATAGTTGAACGGCCGCACGATCAGAATCGGCAGCCGGTCGAACCAGGTCCGCACCATCGTTTCCATCGCCGCCTTGCTGGCGGCATAGTGGTTCACCGGCGTGACCGGGAACGTTTCGTCGATAGCATCGCTCGTGACATTGCCGTACACGTTCGCGCTGCTCGCGATCAACAGCTTGCGGGGCGTATGGCCAACGGCTGCGCAGGCCTCCAGCAGATTCAGCGTACCGAGCACATTGACGCGATAAAAATCGAGCGGATCGTTATGGCCTACGAAGCTGATCGCCGCCAGATGCACAATGTAGTCCGGCCGCACGGTTTCGATCACACGCCGGCACATATCGGGCGACGTAATGTCGAGCCTGACGCGTGTCGGCGTTTCCGGTTCGTGACGCCCAGCCACGGTTTCGATCACGGTATGACCGCGGCCAAGCAGGTTGTCGACCAGATAGCGGCCCGTGAAGCCACTCGCCCCGGTGACGAGCGTGCGGATAGGTTGCTGTGCATGAGTAGACGGCATGCTTTCTCCGTTCACGAGGGTCATCCTGTTGTGGTGCAATATCGCGCGCGCCGGCAGCGGCACGTCTGAACTCAAGCCCGGCACCGCCCATTGCTGGCGGCTCGGCGCGGCGCATCCGCGATACCCGTGCTTCAAACGGGCTATTATGTCACGCTAACTTGCTGCACCGCCCAACGCGGCACGCCTTGTTCGTAACCGCGTGTATCGAATTGCACCGACTTCCGATGACATCCTCCCCCGCTTCCACCGCATCCACCTCTGCCACCGCCGCTTCTGCTGCCAGCGCCGTCCCGCAACCGTACCCGCTGCCGCTCGCTTTCGGCGACCTGCAAGGCTGCCGCACGCCGTTCCAGCAGTTGCTGGCCAAAGCCGCGCCGCCCGCGGACACGCCGCTGTGGTTCGCCGGCGACCTGATCAACCGGGGCTCCGAGTCGCTCGCCACGCTGCGCGACATCATCGCGCTGGGAGAGCGCGCAGTGCCGGTGCTGGGCAACCACGACTTGCATCTGCTATCGGTGTCGGCGGGAATCCGCAAATCGAAGAAAGGCGACACGATCAACGACATTCTTTCCGCACCGGATGCCGCCGATCTGCTCGAATGGGTCCGCCACCGTCCGCTCGCGCATTTCGATAACGGCATGCTGATGGTCCATGCGGGCGTGCTGCCGCAATGGGACGCCGCGCTGACCATGGAACTGGCCGACGAATTGCAGCGGGCGCTGCGCGCGCCGAACTGGAAGGAAACGCTCGCGGGACTCTACGGCAATGAGCCGAATCGCTGGACACCCGGTCTCAAAGGTATCGAGCGGCTGCGTCTAACGTGCAGCGCACTTACACGCATCCGCTTCTGCAATGCCGAAGGCGTAATGGATTTCAGCAGCAGTGGCGGCCTGAATTCCGCCCCGCCGGGCAGCATGCCGTGGTTCGACGTGCCGTCGCGCAAGACCGCGGATGTGACGATGGTGTTCGGCCATTGGGCCGCGCTCGGTTTGACCTTGCGCGACAATCTGATCGGGCTGGATTCCGGCTGCGTATGGGGCGAAAAGCTCTCCGCCGTGCGCCTCGCGCAAAATCCCGCGGAACGCACGCTGACCCAGGTCGACTGCGAGACCTGCCGCGCGCCGGCCGGCGGCAACTAGAAAGCCGGCTTCCAAAAAGCCGGCTTCTTTGACCGGCCGGCGGGACCGGTCAAGCCGAGCGGCCCGACCGATCGGCCGGCTCGATCAACACTGCCGGGGCGTTGGAAGCATTGGCGTCGTTAGCAGCCACAGGCGAGGAAATCGACGCCGCGATCGCGGCTCCGGAAGTCGTCATACCGCCCTGCATCTCCCGCAACGCCGCGGCAATCACCCTTTCCGCCTCGGCTGCCAGCGTCCGTCTGTCCGCGCCCGGCGCAAGCGGCGCGCCGACATACACGTGCGCGGTCAACGGGCCGCCGCGCAGCAACATATTCAGCGAGTCGGCCAGCGTCAGATCGTCGATATAGGCAGGCGCGGTGGACTGCCGGCCTTGCGCATCTTCGTACATGATGCACAGCGGCTGCACCGGCGCCGAGGCCGACACGGCGGCCTGAAACATATTCGCGTGGAACGGCAGCAGCGCCAGCCCGTTCGACGTCGTCCCTTCAGGAAACACGCACATCAGCTCGCCCGCGCTCAGACGGTCGGACAGCTCGTGCATGATGCGCTTCGCGTCGCTGCGCTTCTCGCGCTGGATGAACACCGTGCCCAATTGCTGCGCCAGCCAGCCGACCACCGGCCACTGCCGGATCTCGGCCTTCGAGACGAACGGCGTGGGCCGCCACGCGTTGATCACATAGATGTCGATCCATGAGATGTGATTGGCGACCACCAGCGCGCCGCGGTCGAGCCGTGCGCTGTCGTTATGCACGACGAGCCGCATGCCGCATAGACGCAGCATTTTCAGCGACCATTCGCGATTGAGTGTCAGCCGCCCTTCAGCGCCAACTTTGTGAAAGCGCGTCGCGACGATCCACATGCCGTGCAGCAGATGCGCGATAAGACGGGCTTTGCGTAACGCGAGCTTCATGGTCGGAGCTTTCCGTAACTGGGCATTGCCGCGGATATTAGTGCTGTTCGAATGCAACGTGACCGGACACGATGGTCGCCCGCACGCGCGCCGGCAATTCATAGCCGAGGAACGGCGTGTTGTGTCCCTGGCTCTTCAGTGCGCGCGGTTCGACACGCCAATATGCGTGGCGGTCGAACACACAAAGATCGGCGACCGAGCCCACGGCGATGCGGCCCGCCGCACCCAGCTTCAGCACCTCGGCCGGCGCCGTGGTGATGCGGTTCAGCGCCTTCGCCAACGGCACGCGCGCCTCGTCGGCCCACTTGACCGTCAGCGACAGGAACAATTCGAGCCCCGTCGCGCCAGGTGTGGCTTCGGCGAACGGCAGGAGTTTTTCGTCGTCGTCGACCGGCGTGTGGTCGGAGCAGATCGCGTCGATCGTGCCGTCGAGGAGACCCGCGCGTATCGCTTCGCGATCGCGCTGTTGGCGCAACGGCGGATCGAGCCGGAATTGCGCGTCGAAGTAGCCGATGTCGAGGTCGATCAGATGCACATGGTTCACGGTGACGTCGCACGACACCGGCAGGCCTTCGGCCTTGGCCGCACGCATCAATTCGATGCCCGCCGCCGAGGACACATGCGACAGATGCACCCGTGCCCCCGTCACGCGAACCAGTTCGAAGATCGTATGCAGCGCGATCGTCTCAGCCGACACCGGCACGCCCGACAATCCAAGCCGCGACGCCAGCGCGCCGCTCGCGGCCACGCCGCCCTTGCCGAGATACGCATCGACCGGGCGCAGCCACACCGTGAAGCCATAGGTCTTCGCGTACTGCAACGCGCGCATCAGCACCTGCGTGTCGACCACCGGCACATCGGCCTGCGAAAAGCCGATACAACCCGCTTCGGTCAATTCAACCATCTCGGTGATGACCTGGCCTTTCAGACCGACCGTCAACGCGCCGAGCGGATACACATGCGCCTGGTTCAGATTGCGCGCGCGGAACTTGAGCATCTCCACGAGGCCCGGTTCATCGAGCGTCGGATCGGTATCCGGCGGACACACGAGGCTCGTCACACCGCCCGCGAGCGCGGCGGCCATTTCCGATTCGAGCGTCGCCTTGTGTTCGTAGCCCGGTTCGCGCAAGCGCGCGGACAGGTCGACCAGACCCGGCGTAATCGAGAGGCCTTTGGCATCGATCGTCTTTTCGGCACTGAAATCAGCGGGCGCGTTGCCAATGGCAACGATCTTGCCCGCCGCGATAAAAATGTCCTGCTGCCGTTCGGTGCCCGCTGCCGGATCGATCAGCGTGCCACCCTGAATATGAATCTTCATGCGCTGCCTTATTTTTTAGTCGTGGTTGCCGGCGACAATGCCCATCACCGCCATGCGCACCGCGATACCGAACGTCACCTGGTTCAGGATCACCGATTGCGGGCCGTCGGCCACCTGCGAATCGATTTCGACGCCGCGGTTCATCGGACCCGGGTGCATCACGATCGCGTCGGGTTTGGCAAGCGCAAGGCGCTCCGGCGTCAACCCCCAGCTCTTGAAGTACTCCTGTGCCGACGGCAGCAGCGCGCCGCTCATTCGCTCGTTTTGCAGACGCAGCATGATGATCACGTCGACGTCTTTCAGGCCTTCGTCGAGGTTATGGAAGACGCGCACGCCCATCTGCTCCAGGCCACCCGGCAACAGCGTGCGCGGACCGATTGCGCGCACTTCCGGCACGCCGAGCGTGGTCAGTGCATGAATGTCCGAACGCGCGACCCGCGAATGCAGAATGTCGCCGACAATCGCCACGCGCAGATTCGTGAAATCCTTCTTGTAGTGGCGGATCGTGTACATGTCGAGCAGACCCTGGGTCGGGTGTGCGTGACGGCCGTCGCCGGCGTTGATCACATGCACGTGCGGCGCGCAGTGCTGCGCGATCAGATACGGTGCGCCGCTCGACGCATGACGCACGACGAACATATCGGCATGCATCGCCGAGAGGTTATTGATCGTATCGAGCAGCGACTCGCCTTTGCTCGTCGACGAAGCATTGATGTTCAGATTCAGCACGTCCGCGGATAAACGCGTCGCGGCGATTTCGAAGGTCGTGCGTGTGCGCGTCGAGTTCTCGAAGAACAGATTGAATACCGATTTGCCGCGCAACAGCGGCACTTTCTTCACTTCGCGATCGGTCACGCTGACGAACTGGTCGGCGGTATCGAGAATGTGATTGACGATCGCCTTCGGCAAGCCTTCGATCGACAACAGATGTTTGAGCTCGCCGTTTTTCGTGAGCTGCGGATTGCCCTTCAGAAAGCCGTAACGGAAGCGCTCGGTGGCGCCGTCGGCTGAATCCTGGGAGGCCTGGGTGGCGGTGTTCATGGTGTACCTGCTTATTGCTCAATGCGGCTCAATGCGGCTCGATGCGCAAAGCCGCGTTCAATCGACGCGGGCTTCGGTGTGAAAGGTGAAACGCTGATTGCCGTGCGCGCCGCCCTCTTCGCGGCTCAGCACGAGCGTCGTCTCGGCGGGCACTTGCACCACCCCGCCGACGAAGCGGGCCGCCACCGGCAACTCGCGTCCGCCGCGATCCGCCAGCACCGCCAGTTCGACCGATGCCGGCCGGCCGTAGTCGTACAGTTCGTTCAGTGCCGCGCGAATCGTGCGGCCGGTGTATAGCACGTCGTCCACCAGCACGATGCGGCGCTTGTCCACGGAAAACGGCAATGAGGTCGGGCTCGCCTGCGAGTGCAAGCCTTTTTTCGCGTAATCGTCACGATGCAGCGCGACATTCACTACGCCGAAGCTGGGCACGTGCAGGTCGCGCGCGAGACGCTCGGCGAGCCACGCGCCGCCACTGTAAATACCGGCCAGCACGGCGCCTTCCGCACTGTCTTGGCCGGCGCCGAGCCTGTCGCCATAGGCAGCACGAATCTGCTCGAGCAAAGCGCTGTACAGCGCTTCGGCGTCAATGGAACTCATGATCGTCGGAAAGTCCGTCTAGATATTGCTGGAGAATAATGCTGGCGGCTTCGGCGTCCAGCATGTCGGCGCGGCCGTTGCCGGCGCGAATTACCGCCTTCGCTTCGACTGACGAATAGCGCTCGTCGATCCACGTTACCGGCAGATTGAAGCGGCCATTCAGTTGATTGCCGAAGCGCTTCGCGAGTTGGGTCATTTCGTGCGGCGTGCCGTCCGGGTGCATCGGCAAGCCGACCACCAGCGCGTCCGGCTTCCACTCGGCAATCAGCTTGCCGATCGCCTCGAAACGGTATTCGCGGCTGCGGTTCTGCACGATCACGAGCGCCCGTGCGCTGCGGGTGAGCGAGTTGCCCACCGCCACGCCGATCCGCTTTTCACCATAGTCGAACGCAAGCAGCGTCGCCTCACGTCCGGCCGGCGGACTCATACGTTACCTTTCATGCGTGACCTGCTTCGCCCGACAGCATCGACAGCGAAATACCGAGCAGCGCGAGCGCGGCTTCCAGGCGTTGTTCGGCGGGCACGTCGAAAACGATTTTCGGGTCGGCTTCAACCGTGAGCCAGCCGTTCTTGGAAATCTCTTCCTCGAGTTGACCCGCGGCCCAGCCGGCATGACCGAGCGTGAGCAGGAAGCGTTCCGGACCGGTACCGCTCGCGACGGCTTCGAGCACGTCTTTCGAGGTGGTCATTTCAAGGCCGCCCGGTACCGACATGGATGACGTATACGCATTGCCGTCTTTCGGATCGTGCAGCACGAAGCCACGCTCGGTTTGCACCGGGCCACCGAAATACACGGGCACATGAAGAAGGGGTTCGATCTCGAGCTTGAGATCGATGCGACTGAAGAGCGCTTCAAGATCGATATCGGTCGGCCGGTTGATCACGAGGCCGAGCGCACCGCGCTCACTGTGATCGCAAAGGTAGACCACCGTTCCTGAAAACGTGGGATCGGCCATGCTCGGCATGGCGATCAGGAACTGGTTGGTCAGATTGATGCGATCGGTACTCTTGGACATAGTTCGAATTTTAGCAAAGACGATGCAGGATGGCTGGCTTTGGGCGCTGGAGCGCAACATGCGCGATGAAGAGCGCCGCGAGCCATCGACGGCGAATCAAGTTGCACTCTATCACGCACGCAGGCCTTGTCCACGGTGCGTTAGCGGTGTTTTGCGACACGCGGGGCGCGCGCCGCCGGGTCCGAACCTTGCTCCCCGCGGCGGCCGGCTGAGGGTGTCTGCCGGCGCGCGGGACAGGTTGCCAATTGCGCCGATTGCGCCAATTGCGCGGCCGCTCAGGCGCCGCCCTGCTCGATCGCGCGCGTCAACGCGGCCAGCGCGGTGTTGCTGCCGGTCGGCGCGACGCCGGCGGCGACTTTGTGCAACATCGCGCGCAACGCCTCGGCAGCCTGCTCGAGCGTGCTCGCCGCAGGCGCTCCGACGATGACGTGCGAGCGCACCGCCGGCGTGGAAACGCCGGCATGCGCGCGGCGGCGCCACGCCAGCCCGAGCGCGTCGGCTACTAGCGCCACGTGGCCCAAGCCCAGCGCGCATGCGGCAGCGCCGAGCCGGTAGGCGGCATCGCCCGCCTGCAGCGCTTCGCTCGGATCGGCTTTCTCGGGCTGATCGGCCGCGCGGGCGTGTTCGGTCAGCGCCGAAATCGACGCATCCGCCGTCTGCAGGAAATCTTCGTAAGCGTGCGCGTTGACGGTCAGCACACCCAGTTCGCGCGTCAGCGAACTGCGAGTCGCGCTGATTGCTTGCGCCTGCACGGCGCCCGCCTCCCAGAGCATTTCGGAAGCCTGCGTACCGGCGACGTGCCAATCGACCGTCAGGCCGTAGTCGTGCAGCACTTCGACCTGATCGGCATCTTCCGCTGCAGCGCCGAATAGCGCGTAGTCGCGCCACAGCAGCGCCAGCGTCGCGCGCACCAGCGAACGCGGCGCACGCTCGATGCCGCGCGCGTGATCGGCCAGCGTGAGATTGCAGCGCGCATAGAAGCGCCGCGCGTCGGCTTCTCCGGCAGCACGGCCGCTGACGCGCAGCGCCTTCGCGCACGCTTTGGCGAGACGCCAGAAATCGTAGGAATCCGGGCCGGCGAGTTCGGACAGGACTGCGTCCAGTTCGTCGAGCGCGGCATTGGTGAACGCCAGCGCGGCGCCGCTGTTGTCGGGCTGCGCGCGCAACACGGGCAGCAGCGCGCGCTCGTAGCGCGCCCGCAAATGAGCCAGTTGATCAGCGGGCTGGGCGTGCAGCGACACCGGCGGTATCGGACGTGAGGTCAGCGCGAGGTCTTCGAACGCGGCGGTTGAACCCGGCGTGTGCTCCGACAGATGGGTGCAGAGCGCGCGATAGTGCCTGAACAGAGTGGGCGAACAGGACAGCTCGTGCAGATTGTGACGCTCGAGCGCCGCGCGGAAATCGCGCAACGCCGCACCGAACACGGACCGCGCGTTGTCCGCGTCAGCCGGGTTCGCCGGACTCCCCTCGTCGGCCAAAGGCGAAAGCCGCACCAGCGCGTCCGCGAAGCGCTGCGCGCTCAGCCAGCCTGCCTCGCGCAACGCGTGCGACGCACGCAATAACGCCGAGGTGCTCTCGCTGTGTTGCTCGAACGCCAGCAGCGCCTCGGCCAGCGCCAGCTCTGCGGAACGGACAGCGCCGCCGCGCGGATTGGGCAAGGCATCGAAGGAATCAGGTGCAGCGGATCGAAGAGTCATGGGCTAGCGACAGGAAGCTGACGGGCCGCCGCCCGGCGCTGCACGAGAGACTGATCGGCTAACGCGCGAACTGGCGACAGAACAATGACAGACTACCGCTGCGACACGGTGCAACCGGGGACGTTCCGCATCGACGCGTTGGGGCGGCGTTCCGAACGCACGAATCTCGTTCGATCCGGGCGGCGCCGTCTGCAAAGCGCTGCGCGGCAGACGCACGACTGGCGCCCAGTCAGACAACGCCGGGCACCGCCGTTTACCCTCTCGGATCTCAGATCTGGACCATCTCGAAGTCTTCCTTGCGCGCTCCGCATTCCGGACAGGTCCAGTTGATGGGAACGTCCTCCCAACGAGTGCCCGGCGCAATGCCTTCGTCCGGCAAACCGGCTTCTTCGTCGTAAATCCAGCCGCAAATCAGGCACATCCAGCTTTGATATTCCATTCTTGTGTCGCGTCGTAGAGTCCGTGGAAACGGGAGCCATGATGGTACCGTGTTGCCGCCCCAATGCCTAGCAATCAGAAACGCGCAAATCGCAGCGTGCGACGGCCTTCGGCGATGCCGGGCGGGTCGCTACGTGGCACGCTTGCGGCGTAGTGCCACTGCACGATCGATTCGTCCCTGCGCCTGGATTTGCCGTCTGTTCGCCAGATAGCGGCTGCCGGCTTGCAGCAGGACATCGAAGAATGCGAAAAAACGCCTTCATGACAGTTTAGGCCGCATAATTGAGCCGATTGCGCACCGTCTGCGCCTAAATACAGCCCCTTTTTGCAAATTTTCATGCCCAGCGATACGCCTCCGATCGTCCTCACCTTCGGCCTTTCCGATCCCACCGGCGGCTCCGGCCTGCAAGCCGACCTGATGACGCTTGCCAGCATGGGTTGCCATGGCGTCTCCGTACTCACCGGCTATACCGTGCGCGACTCGGCAAGCTGCGACGAAGTCACCGGGCTCGACCCTGAAGTAGTCGCGACCCAGGCCCGGATGCTGCTCGAAGATATGCCGATCGCCGCGTTCAAGGTCGGCGCATGCACGCGTGCGGAAGTGGTGAGCGCGATTGCCGAAGTGGTCGCCGATTACGACGACATCCCGCTGATCCTTGCCCCCGACTTCACGCTCGACGACGAACACGTGCTCGCCGCCGACGAACTGCGCGAAGCGATTGCCGACCTGCTCGCACCGCAAACCACCTTGCTGGTCGCCGATTCGGCCACGCTGCTCGCGCTCGCCCAACCGGACGGCGACGCCGAGGCGCCGAGCCTCGACGCAGCGATCTCGCATTTGCTGTCACAAGGTTGTGAATACATTCTGTCGACGGAAACCGGCACGCACCGGCTCGTCAATACGCTGTTCAGCGAAGACGGCCAACTGCGCCAGGACATGTGGGACCGCGGCAGTCACAGGATCATGGGCATCACGGACACGCTCGGTTCCGCGATTGCTGCCCTGCTGGCCAACGGTCAGGAACCGGCCGAAGCCGTGCGCGAAGCACAGGAGTACCTGTATCAGGCAGTGCGCAGCGCATTTCGGCCGGGAATGGGCGCGTATATGCCGGATCGCTTCTTCTGGGCCCGCAGCAGCGACGACGATACACCGCCGGCAGCGGGTAAAGACGCGGCGCCGGGTGAGGCACGTCATTAATATTCGACGCGAGGCATGAGCGGCAAGCGCATGGCGAGCATTACAGCCATAACCTGGCAGCACCCATGAAAAACCCGCATTTCTGCGGGTTTTTTTCTTTTTGAACAATCCTCTGGCCGCCCTTTCGGGCGCAAACCCACTTTCAAACTTGTAATCAAACGTTACAACGAACGTTTTATCATCAGGTTAGACTTTCGATTCGTAATTCTGTCATATAGCTCTATGTCGTCGCCGACACCCATTCCCTTACCAGCCGGTGCTCCTGACGACTCCCGCGCCTTCCTGCAACGCAGCCACGGCGAAGTTACCAGCCGCGACAGGATGCAAATGTTCCGCCACAAGCCGGTTACGATCTGGCTGACGGGATTGTCCGGGGCGGGCAAATCAACCATCGCTTTCGAACTCGAGCAGCAGCTCGCAGCGCTAGGCCACGCGTGCTATGTTCTCGACGGCGACAATGTCCGCCACGGCTTGGCAAGCGATCTTGGCTTCGACAGCAAAGACCGGCGGGAAAATATTCGCCGGGTGGCGCACGTGGCGCAATTGATGAACGACGCGGGCTTGATCGTCATTACGGCTCTGATCTCGCCGATTCGCGAAGACCGGTCAATGGCGCGCGAAATCATCGGGCCCGGCAATTTCATCGAAACCTACCTGTCGGCCTCTGTCGACGCTTGCGCCCGCCGGGATCCAAAAGGTCTTTATGCCAAAGCCTGGAATGGCGAGATTCCGTCATTCACCGGGGTATCTGCCCCCTATGAAGTCCCGAGCGATCCTGAACTGAAGATAGACACCACAACGCTGACGCCGGCCGAAAGCGTGGGAAAACTGTTCGCCTACTTGCACGACAACTGCCTGACGGATCCCTGCTGCGCAGCGCGCAAGGAATATTGAGCGCTCCTCAGAGCAGTTCACCGTTCGCCCCAAAAGCAAAAACCCGCATTTCTGCGGGTTTTTGCTTTTGAGAAGCACGCCTCGCGACGCACTTCCCCATGTGTTTCGAACTGGACCTCTCATGAGAGAGGCCCAACCGAAATTACATGTCCATGCCCATGCCGCCCATGCCGCCGGGCATACCGCCGGGCATCGGAGCATCTTCCTTCGGCAGTTCGCAAACAGCTGCGTCGGTGGTCAACAGCAGGCCAGCGACCGAAGCTGCGTTTTGCAGCGCCGTACGCGTAACCTTCGTCGGGTCCACGACACCTGCGTCAACCAGGTCGACGTACTCGCCGGTTGCTGCGTTGTAGCCGTAGTTGCCCTTGCCTGCTGCAACTGCTGCCACCACGACGCTGGCTTCTTCGCCGCCGTTCGTGACGATCTGGCGCAGCGGTTCTTCCATTGCGCGCAGAACGATCTTGATACCTGCGTCTTGATCAGCATTCGCGCCCTTCAGGCCAGCGATTGCCGTGCGAGCGCGGATCAGTGCGACGCCGCCGCCAGCCACGATGCCTTCTTCCACAGCTGCGCGCGTTGCGTGCAGTGCGTCTTCGACACGTGCCTTCTTTTCCTTCATTTCGACTTCGGTCGCAGCGCCGACCTTGATCACTGCAACGCCGCCTGCCAGCTTGGCAACGCGTTCTTGCAGCTTTTCACGGTCGTAGTCCGACGTAGCTTCTTCGATTTGCGTGCGAACTTGCTTCACACGCGCTTCGATGTTTGCTGCTTCGCCAGCGCCGTCGATGATCGTCGTGTTTTCCTTGCCCACTTCGATACGCTTCGCTTGACCCAGTTCGGCCAGCGTTGCCTTTTCGAGCGTCAGGCCGGTTTCTTCAGCGATAACTTGACCGCCCGTCAGGATCGCGATGTCTTCCAGCATGGCCTTACGACGATCGCCGAAGCCCGGAGCCTTGACAGCAACAGTCTTCAGGATGCCGCGAATGTTGTTCACCACCAGCGTTGCCAGTGCTTCGCCTTCGACGTCTTCTGCGATGATCAGCAGCGGACGGCCAGCCTTGGCGACTTGTTCCAGAACCGGGAGGAGGTCACGAATGTTCGAGACCTTCTTGTCGTGCAGCAGCACGAACGGGTTGTCCAGAACAGCAACTTGCTTGTCCGGGTTGTTGATGAAGTACGGCGACAGGTAGCCGCGGTCGAATTGCATACCTTCGACAACGTCCAGCTCGTCTTGCAGCGACTTGCCGTCTTCAACCGTGATGACGCCTTCCTTGCCGACCTTGTCCATTGCTTCAGCGATACGGTCGCCGATCGACGAGTCGCTGTTTGCCGAAATCGCGCCAACTTGAGCGATTTCCTTGTTGGTCGTGCACGGCTTGCTGATCTTGCGCAGTTCTTCGATCGCGGCCGTCACAGCCTTGTCGATACCACGCTTCAGGTCCATCGGGTTCATGCCCGATGCAACGTATTTCATGCCTTCGCGGACGATCGACTGAGCCAGGACCGTTGCGGTCGTGGTGCCGTCACCTGCGTTGTCGCTGGTCTTGGAAGCAACTTCCTTGACCATTTGCGCGCCCATGTTCTGGAGCTTGTCTTTCAGTTCGATTTCTTTCGCGACCGAAACACCATCCTTCGTGACCGTCGGGCCGCCGAAGCTGCGTTCCAGGACAACGTTGCGACCCTTCGGGCCCAGCGTGACCTTCACAGCGTTCGCGAGGATGTTCACGCCTTCAACCATCTTGGCACGGGCGGAATCACCGAATACGACGTCTTTAGCTGCCATCTTCTAACTCCTTGAATTCTTGGGATATAACCGGGTAAGTAGCGAGTTACTCGCTTACTTCTGCACCACGGCCATGATGTCTTCTTCGCGCATCACGAGCAGTTCGCTGCCGTCGACCTTAACGGTCTGGCCTGCGTACTTGCCGAACAGGACGCGGTCACCAACCTTCACGTCGAGTGCGATTTGTGCACCCTTATCGTCACGCTTGCCCGGGCCGACTGCCAGGATTTCGCCTTGATCCGGCTTTTCCGCTGCGGCTTCGGGGATCACGATGCCCGACGCAGTCTTGGTTTCTTGATCCAGACGTTTGACGATCACGCGATCATGCAAAGGACGAAGGTTCATACATACTCCTCTCTTGATTGAGACTGAAGAACGCTGAGAAAACCCGGCTGGCTAAGCCAACCGGCGATGTTGTTAGCACTCTCGTGCAGCGAGTGCTAATTATATGGACGGGTGGTGACAAATTCAAGAAGGGATGTGGAGATCGATGCTGCGATTGTCGAGATTCGTTTAAGGTCGAATTTTGTTCGCTGCCGTTTGACCTCGCGCGTTGCGTCCGGATCAACATCACGGCGGGGGAATCTGCTGCCAAAACAATGGGTTGACAGAAAGCGAGTTGATTCGCGGGGCCGCGCGGGCAGCATAGCGGCGCGCTCTGTCTGATGGCTTGTGCCGGGGAAGGTGCTGGCGATTTACCTTTGCTCCAGGGAAAACCCCGAGTCGATGGGACGCCGACTGCGCGCGGTTCGCATGTACCAGCTGTCGGGTGAATACCGCGAGATTGTCAGGACGGTTCCTGATGGGGGGCTTCCAAGTACTGCACCGAGCCCTGCAGACGTCAGCCCTCGCGGCAGGCCGCGAACGGATAGCGCACCGGTGTCTGGAAGACCAAAGCGCCTCGGCACCTCCAGACTATTCATCCCGCATTCAGACTCGACTACGGACCCATCCAGGGGCGGCAGCTCGCCAGCCTACCGAAATTTAATGCACGTCAGTCCTGTCTGACGGGGTCTCACCGCGGTCACCCTAACAGGCTTGAGCGGTTGCCCTTCGCCATCAAGTTCAAAGACGCCGACGGCGCATTGCCGCTGCGGTGCATGCACAAGCAATCCGACGAACGAGCTACTCGGGTCGGACGGTTTGGCCCCTTCCTCGGCGATCAGCAAATAGTGCGCATCTTTCTGCGGCGTAAAGGTCGCGGGCATCATACAGGCGTTCTGCTCGTAAGAGATCACAAGCGGACTGCCCGGCACGACTTTCACCGGCACTGCGCCCGGGCTGCCGTCGACAGATGTTTTTCCCGTGTAGCAGCCCTTTTCATTCAATGTCAGGAGATAGACTCCAGCGCCCTGAATGCGGAGGTCCGCGGCGGGCTCCGAGTCTTTTGGAAAGGGATACGGATGGCCGACGGAGGTACAGCCTGCGAGAAGAGCAAATGCGCAAGCGATAGTTATTCTGGACTTCATGACTTTCTTTTCTAACGTGGAGAAACTATCTGGCCAGTGAGCCCACGAGCGCCTGTTGCACCTGCAAGGACACTCGCGACGTACGTCGCTCGACGCAATTTGCGCTCACTGACCGACGCCCGCTTACTCGGCCTTCGCGGCACTCGCCGGATCGGTTTGAGCCGTCGGCTCGGAAGCCGAGGCATCCTTCGGCGGCGCTTCTTCCTTGATCTCAAAGGACGGGTCGCGCACCCAACGGCTCAGATCCTTGCTGATCACAATGGTCGTGCGATCGAGAATCGAACAGCTTCCCTTGAACGCACCCCACATGCCGCCCACCGACCAGCGGTTAATCTTCGTGTGACGGATGACCTTGCCGTCCTCAAGCAGATCCGCACTCACCGTCGTAGCCTTGGGGCCGCTCCATGCGCCGCCGCCGACGCCCAATACGTGAGTGATCTGCAATCTGAGAATCTTCGCGCCGCCCGCGTCGGTTTGCGACGCGATGGTGCCGTCGCCCGTCTTGTTGATGCGGCGAAGTGCGTCGCCAACATGGCGTGTCAGCATGTCTTCAATGTGGCATTCGTTCTTGATCTGATCGACGACGCTAGCGTCCGGTGCGTAGGTGACTGGGGTTTCCAGTAAAACCTGACTGGCGGCGAAGGCAGAGGTTGTTGAGAAAAACAGTGCGGTGAAGAGAAGTTTTTTCATAGCGTGGCGTTTTCTAGTTTTTTGCTTTGGTGTGGATCATTGGATCGTGCGCAGCACCGAATGCATCCATCGCCGCGAGTGCGGGGACTATCGCCTCACGACGTCGCCTGGCGAATGGATTCGCGCGTACTTCATTCGAAGCTGAAGCGGAGGTCCTTGACGATCTGTTCATTACCCCACTTGAACGAACAGACGCGAGCTACCTCGACGCTGACTGTTTTCGATCCCGCGGTCTGCTTTTCACTGACAGGCAAACAGCCGCCCTGAATGGTCACAGTCGGTGCGCCTTGGTTCGACAGCGGGAATTCGACGCCTGCGTCCTCGGGAATGGTGTGAGTGAGCGAGACGTTTTCGATGTAGTCGTCGGGCGCCGAAAGAATCACGGCGTTGTCGACCGATAGCGTGTAGTAGTCGTGCTGGAACGGCACCTCAGTGATACATATTCTCGAGGTGTGCTGACCGAAAGTTTGTGTCTGGCATTTTGGTGCTGCCGCGAATGCTGGCAGTGCGCCAAGCAGGAGGGAAAGCGTGAAGATTTTTTTCATATGGGCGGCGTTTCAGGGAAATGATGGTGTACGCCGGCGAAGACATGGTGTTTCGACCGGAATCTTCCCATCGTCTTACCGTGTCCCGCGCTGCTTCCCCGTGCGCTGCTGATCACTCCCGCTTTCCCAAAACCGTAGGTTGCGGTTTCGTTTGGTGGATTCGCTCAGCGCACGCGGCTGTGCAGTTTACGGCATTCGTACGATGAATAACGGCCGAAGCGTAGTGTTCTTTAGTATTGGTCGGCGATATTTTTCAATCACATTTCGCTTTCGATGATCCGCAATAGCCAACCAGCCGGGGAAATCCGCGCCGACCTCGGTGCTGCGCATCTTGCCGCGCTCTTTCATCACCTCTATCCGGGCGCGCTGATGCATTGGCTGGCCCTGCCGGACCTGGAACTGCGCCGCGAATTCGCCTTTGCGACCAATGTCTTCCTGCAAAGCAGCGCCCGCCTGCCGAACGAAGAAAAATAGGAATCCAGATGAAACTCCTCGCGTCGACCTAAGGCACCGAAGGCGACACGCCTACGTAATCGGGATTCGGCAGCACGGTCGGATTCGACGGGAAAGCGGTGCTGAATGCCTTCATAGACGCTGCGCAAGGGCTCCGCGTGCTTCTGTATCCAGGGTGGCCCGGCACGCCCAACGATATGACGCTGCCCGACAATTTCTTCATCATCGAAGAGACGCCCCATCAATGGCTGTTTTCGCGGACCTAGCTCGTTATCCATCATGGCGGCAACGGCACTGCCGCGCAGGAGGGCGATCGGTCGTATCGCCTTTCGCAGGGGACCAGTTCTTCTGGGCGCATCAAATGAAACGCCTCGGCGTAGCGGGCGACTCAGTATCGACGCGCAAGCTGGAGCGCGACAAGCTCAAGCAGGCAATCAGCTTTGCGCAGCGTGCAGAGATCATGCCACGCGCCTCTGCGCGGGGAAAACGAATGGCGCGGGAAAACGGCACAGCAACCGCCGTTGCGGAGATAGAGACGCTCTTCCGCCCATGATTCATCGAACCCTGCGGCAATGGGCACAACTCAGCGGAGCGCATCGCTCATCGTGTTGAAATAGAGAATGTTTTCACCGTAGTTCAAGAAGCGAATCCGCGGCGCCACCGTTCAACGAAACCAAAAATATTCTGCGCATCGAATGATGTACAGCGCATAACTAAAAATCGCACATAGGGTCCGCTATCCGTTCGAAGGCTTAATGACGGCTTTCATTTCGCCCTCCGCCGGCTACGTGCGCAAACGCACCGACAACACCCACTCCGATATCGCGTAATAACGGCAAATTCCAAGTCTTAAAACCAAAGCACGGCGAAGCATTGGAAAAGACCTCCGCGGCGAATGCCGTGACTCGCCGCAAGGATAGAGAGACGAATAAAGTGGACTTCAAAATGCATCCTGTCGATTTCGGCGGACATTTCGGTTGGCTTTACGAGCCAGTGTCACGGCCTGACAAAACCAGGCAATTAGGGATCGTGCTCTGTGGCCCCCTCGGCCATGAAGCTTTATGGCTGCATCAAACCATCCGCTCGCTCGCCGACCGTCTCGCGGACCAGGGATTTGCAGTACTCAGATTCGACTACGCCGGCACCGGCGACTCCGTCGATACCGGCAAGCTCGTCGAACCGGACAAATGGGTAGACGAAGCGATCGAAGCCGTGGATTTCCTTCGACGAACAACGGGCATCGAACGCGTCGCGCTGGTCGGGGTCCGCTTTGGCGCGATGGTTGCCGCGCAGGCTGCGCGCGCGGCACGCGTCGATACGGTGGCGCTCATCGCACCCGTCGTGGTTGGACGGCAGTTCGTGCGAGAAATGGATGTGCTGCAGCGCACGTGGCTCGACAAGACGGCCCGCCACGTGGCCAGCTATACCGAGCCTGCCGACGCATTCGATGTGCTGGGGCATCGCTTCAGCCGCGCCGCCATCGAAGCCGTCGGCAAATACGATTTGCGCCGGGTTACAGCGGTGCCCGCGAGCAACCTGTTGATCGTTCACGCCGGCAGTCAGGGTCCCAGTTACGAGCTGGCGAACCTGTACAGCAAGCTTGGCGCAAAGGTCGATTCCCTGCCGTTTCCCGAATACCCTGAGGCGATGCAGCCCTCATGGCTGGCCGTGCTGCCTCGCGCAACATTGAGTTCGGTCGAAGCATGGTTCGTCCGCGAAGGAGCACGCTTGCCCGCGCCGTTTCAGCCCGCTTCATTCGACGCAGTGGCGTCCTTAAAACCTTCGCGGCGAGCGGTCGGTCTGGACGGCATTGTCGAGACGCCGGTCGAGCTTGCCGATGGGCGCATATTCGCCATGCTGTGCGAACCGGCCGGCCGTTCGGAACGCTCACCGCTAGTTGTCATCGCCAACACTGCGGCAACGCATCATGTCGGCGACGGCCGGTTTAACGTTGAACTCGCCCGTTCGCTGGCACAAGCGGGCATCGCATCGCTGCGACTCGATGCAGACGGCATTGGCGATAGCCGCGGTGCGGGGACAGTTGCGAACCCGTCCTTGCTCAGTTACGACCAGCTCGCCGCCGATACGTCGCTGGCGGTCGACTGGGCCGTCGACCGAGGGCATCCGCGCGTCGCCGTCTTCGGGATCTGTTCAGGTGCCTATTTGGGGCTTCATGCAGCCACGAAAAACCCGGCCGTCGCAGCCCTCCTGCTGGTCAATCTCCAGGGTTTCGAATTTCCGGTCGGCTTCAGAATGTGCGACGCCGCAAAGATCGGCGCCGGATCAACGCGCGCCCATTTCCGCGCCATGCTGCGCGCGCAAAAATGGTCGCAGGTTCTACGCGGCGAGGTCAGCTTGCGGCCGGTGCTGCGAACGCTGTCCCGCTATGCCATCGACACGGTCGTGAATGCCGTCGCATCATTGACCGGCGACGCGAACGGCAGCGCGGTGAACAAGGGCTCGCGCGCCCGGCGGCGCATGATGGATCTCGACAAGCGCGGCGTCCGGGTGCGGCTACTCTTCAGTCCGCTGGACCACGGCCTTGACGAACTACGCCTGCACTTCGGCCGTGGCGGACGCCGGCTCAACAAGCTGGCGCACGCCAGCGCGATGGTGATTCCGAACATGGACCACGAAGTGTTGAATCCCGCGGCACGCCAGCGAGTTGCCGCGTTGTGCGAGACATTTTTCACCCAGGCGCTCGCACCAAAATAAGTGTGACCGGGCGCACAAACGCATGTAATTCGCCACCCCGCGCACGCCGCCATCAGCTATCTTTTTTTAGTGGGTTCCAGGAGATTGCACTCACCTGCAGCGGTAACGTGTGAGCGGCACAGCGTCTCCCTTCGTCAGACATTCGCAGAGACTGCAGCCAGGGCTTGATTCAACAAATAAAATGAACACGCGCCCCCATTCCATCGAACACACGTCGGGTCGAACCCTGACTCGACGCGCCGTGCTGCGCGGCATGGCATCGGCCGCGCTGGCCGCGATGTCGCCTCGCTTATACGCGCAACATGTGCAGATGGGCGTCGTCAATCCGCCCGTTCAACTCGACGATGCGTGGTTGATCGACCAGACCGGCAGGAAGCAACGTTTGAACGACTTGCTGAGTCAGCACGTGACCGCACTGCAGACGATCTACACCGGTTGCAGTTCGGTATGCCCGCTGCAAGGCGCACTGTTCACTGCGGTGCAGGACCGGCTGCCGCATATCCGCGCAAATCATCCGGTTCAATTGCTGTCGATCGGCATCGATCCGCTTTCCGATTCGCCCGCCGCCCTGCATGAATGGTTGATGCGTTTTCAGGCGGGCCCCGCCTGGAATGCGGCAACGCCGACATTGGGCGATGTCGACCGGATACGCACGGCGCTCTCGGGCAGCCGCTTGCCACTCGGGAACATCGCCGATCACGCAACCCAGATTTACTGCTTCGATGCGAGCGCAAAGTTGCGCTGGCGTAGTGCCGACCTTCCGCGTGCAGACGAAATCTGCGATGTGCTCAACGCGCTGGGACGAGTGTAGTCCGACGTTCAAGGATACCGAGGCCATGGCACGCATTCTTTCCGCAAGAACCATCATCCGGTCGCTCAACAGCGGCGTGAAGGCCCTGTTGCTGATCGCGTTGGCGTCGGCCTTCGCGACACTATCCGGACTCGCCCAGGCGCAAACGTCAGCCTCGATCGCACTGACGGGTTCGAGCTTTTGCGCGGACGTCGACTCGCAGTCGCTAACGCCGGGCGCCGCGGTCCTTACCTGGACCTGCAATGGCGGCGCCAACCAGAGCTGGCTGCCATCGGCTTCGGGAAGTCAGTACACCCTGCTTAATCAGAACAGCAATCTGTGCATGGACGTGTCGGGCGCCAGCAAGGCCGCGGGCGCCCCGGTCATTCAGTGGACCTGCAATGGCGGCACGAACCAAAGCTTCACGTTGAAGGCGCAGGGCAGCGGTTACGCGATCGTCGCGGTGCACAGCGGCATGTGCCTCGCCGCGGCGAGCCAGACCAACCAGGGGGCCCAGGTCCTGCAGCAGGTGTGCAACGGCAGTGCGTTGCAAACCTGGCAGGTCAACGGCCTGCCTCGCGCGGCACTGATTTCCAAGTGGACCGCGCCGATCACGCTGCCAATTATTCCCGTAGCGGCCGCCAATCTGCCCGACGGGACCGTGCTGGTCTGGTCCGCCGACAGTCCGTTGAATTTCACAGCGGGTGAAGTCACGCCGGGCAAAACATACACGGCGATTTTCAATCCCGCCACGAACACCAGCAAACAGGTGGTGGTCACCAACACCGGCCACGACATGTTCTGCCCGGGCATCGTCAATCTGCCGGACGGCCGCATCTATGTGACAGGCGGCTCCAGCAGCGACTTGACCAGTTTCTACACGCCTTCGACCCATGCGTGGACTTCAGGCAACCCGATGAACATTCCGCGTGCCTACCAGGGCAGCGTCACGTTGAGCAACGGCGGCGTGTTCCTGGTGGGTGGCTCATGGAATGGCCCATTGGGCGGCAAGACCGGCGAAACATGGACGTCGGGCTCGGGATGGCAAGTCAATAGCGCGATACTCGACGACTACATCCTCACGAACGACGCGGGCGGCATATTCCGTGCCGACAATCACGCGTGGTTGTTCGCGGTCTCCAATGGCCGTGTCTTCCACGCGGGGCCGAGCAAGGCGATGCACTGGTTCGATACGGCGGGCGCCGGCAGCGTGATCCAGGCCGGCAATCGGGGCAACGACAACGATGCGATGAACGGCAACGCCGTCATGTATGACATCGGCAAGATCCTCGCGGTCGGCGGTGCGCCAAGCTACGACTCCTCCCCCGCCACGTCGAACGCGACGCTCATCGATATCAGCAGCGGCACCGCGGTCACCACCGCGATCCGCTCGATGAACTATCAGCGCGCCTTCAACAACAGTGTCGTGCTGCCGAATGGACAGGTCGTCGTGGTGGGCGGCCAGACCTTCGCGCAACCTTTCTCGGACGACACCGCGGTGTTGACGCCGGAGTTGTGGGACCCGACTAAACAAACCTTCTCGCCGCTTGCTCCGCAAGCCGTGCCGCGCGTTTATCACAGCGTTGCGCTGCTGCTGCCGGATGGTCGCGTGCTAAGCGGCGGTGGCGGACTCTGCGGCACCTGTTCGACCAACCACCCCAACGTCGAAATACTGACCCCGCCGTATCTGCTCAACGCGAACGGGTCCGCGGCAACCCGGCCGACCATCAGTTCGGCGCCGACCGTGGCTCAACTCGGTACGTCGATCGCGGTGAGCGCCAGTAGCGGCGTCAAGGCATTCGCGCTGATGCGCCTGTCGTCCGTCACCCATTCGATCAACAACGAGCAGCGCCGCGTGCCGGTAAGTTTCACAGTCGGCACGGGAGGCGAATACCTGTTGACCATCCCCTCGGATCCGAGTGTCGTGGTGCCAGGGTACTACATGCTCTTCGCGTTGAACGCGAACGGTGTGCCGAGCGTGTCGCGCACGCTGCAGATCCAGTAATGGCGTCGCCGTCCCGACGCCCGGCGGCACGCGTGTCGATCGGCCTCGTACTGGCCGCGGCGGCGTTGCTTGTCAACGCAACCCAGGTGGCTCATGCCGCTGAGCCGTGCGAGGCCGACGACCTGGGATGCGCGATCTTCAATGGGCAGCATGCGCTCGCGGCGCAACTGCGCGGCGACGATCGCACGCTGCCCGCCTCGACAACCCGATGCATCAACTGCCATGCCCAAACCGATCCGGCGGGAGCCTTCGCGCCACCGCTGACGCGCGACTATCTGCTTGACGCGACAAGCCGGCGAGGCGGCCCGCCCAGCCATTACGACCTCGCGAGCTTCTGCCACGCGCTCAAGGAGGGGGTCGATCCGGCCGGCGTCGTGCTGCGCAAGTCGATGCCTCACTATCAGGTCTCCGATGCCGAGTGCACGGCGCTCTGGCGTTTCATCACAAATCGTTAGGTAGCCTATGAACCGGAAAACCAGGTATTTCCCCTGGCCCTCTGCACTATTTCTCGCCGCTTTGGTTCGGGATGTCGTGATTCGACTGCAGGATGGCGTTTTCACGCGCTATGCGAAGCACTCCGAAAGCAATGCGCGGTGTTACGCTGAAGCAAGAAGCCTTCGCGGCAGTGCGCCGCCGTTCAGCGACAGAGTCAGCACCTACGAGAACGTACCGCGAAGCGCCATTGCCGGCGAACGGCGAAACATCGCTGCGGGAGCGACTGCGATGGAATTCAAAACATATATAGCGTTGTTAATCTGGGTGTTTAGCAGTGCTGCTTTCGCATGGCAGCCGCTCACCTATCCAATCCGAAGCCAAAGCGCCTACCAGCGCAGCGTCGACACGGCGATGTGTTATGCCCAGGCGAACAGAGAGTCCAAGGTCAACATCGCCCACGAATCGCAGTTGCCACCGCGTCAACCTGTTGCGACCAGGACTTCGTCGACCGGCGCGCCGTCGCGGCCCCCTATTCCTCCCAGCAGCTTTTCGGCAGCCCCGTTTGGCGCCAGCATGCCTGCCGCCGCACCGGCCGCAAGCGGAGCCACGGCGACCACCGCAAACAACGCCGCAGCGATGAAGTCCGCGAGCGCACCCGCCGCGTCGGCAGCGGCAACGGCAACCACTGCGGCATCGGCAGCGGCAACCACCGCGGCGGCTTCGGCGGCGGTCGCAGGCAACGGCGCTTCGGAAACAGTAGCCGGCGGCGCTTCGGAGAGCGCAGCGGCGTCCAGCGTGAAGCTGCCGCCGCTGCCCGCGCCCGAGCCGCCGATGACCCGGTATTGGGCCGTGTATAGCGCATGCATGCAGGCGCGAGGGTATGTCGTCGCACAGTAACCCCGCGAGTCCGCCAGCAGGCCTCGTTGCCGTACGGTGTACTTTTTTGATGCCGGCGCTGGCATTTGGCGCCCGTTTTCGACATGGCAATGCTTAGCGACATTACCTCCGATGAGCACGATTCCCCCCGATGCAGGCACTGCGGTGCGCTGCTAGCCGACCGCTTTACGCCCTGTCCTTCGTGCAATGCGCGTCCGCTCGACTCGCTGGGCAGGCCCTCCGCGACGCCAGCTCCCCTTAAAATGCAGCTGGCCGATAGCGACGCGCTGTTCGGGCCACAGTTGCCGGTACGCAAGATCTGGCGGACTTCCTCGCGCGCACTGGTCAATCCGTACGATGTCGCCGAAGAATCGCAAGTTGCCGTACCGGTCGCCCAGAAACTGCGCCGCCCTCTTGTGATGGGCGCGTCATTGATGGTGGTGACGTCCGCTGTGTATCTGGGTTTCATTCACACCAACGACGGGGAAATCAGTCCCCCAATCGCGGTATCCGGCAAAGTGACCGGCCAGAACGGCAAGCCGCCGGCCGGAGCGCTTGTTCTCGCCCAGCGGTCCGCGCCGCGGTCCGCCGCGCAGCAGCCGGCATCGGCCGCACTCGCTGCGCGCGCCGCGCCTGTCCGTTCCCCACCTGGTGCGCAACCGGCTACGGCTGCAGCTACAGCAGCGCCGGCTGCACGTCGTGTCGTGGCGGTCGCATCGCCGGCTGCGAAGCACAATCCCGGCAGCCCGCCGGACAAGCCTCGCGTGGATGTCTCGAGGCAGCTCAGAGCCGCCCGCGCCAATCTGCAGCAAAACAATCTGGCCGCGACCAAGGCGAGGCTCGCGGCGGCCATCGCCGCACAGCCGGACAATCGCGACGCGCTGAGCATTCGCACCACGCTCGTCCAACGTGAGCAGCAACGCGACGCGCTGCTGAGCCTGGCGCGCGGCTGCGGCTATATCGCACGGTGGGGATGCGCCTGGCACAACGCCGCTAACGCGCTGCTGCTCGATTCGAGCAGCAAGGAAGCACAGAATCTCGCCTCGGTTGCGATGCGCGAATCCGAACTGGCGAGCGCAATGCCGCCGACGTCTCCCGCGCAGGAGACGCCGGCGCCCGAAGACCGCACCCCCATCATCAGCCATCACTGACTGTGATGTGCCACGGCGGCCATCGCCTGCCATGCGCGCGACGCGGGCTTTAGCGTTTTCGAGCCCGCTAGCGAACCGACACCGCCAGATGATGCCGGCTGACCTGCTGCGCGATCGCCCGATAGCGGGCCGCGGTATCCCTGAGCGTCAGACCGGTAAGCGAGCGTTGCGCTCGCGCCTGCCCCAAGGCCACGACCACGGCATCCGCATAGCACGGCACATTGTCCGTATCGACCAGTTGCACACCGGCAAATCCGCTTGCGAATGCAAACGACGGAATCTTGCTCGCGACGATCGGGATCCCCGAGGCCAGCGCTTCGAGAAACGCCACGCTATGCCCCTCGGAACGCGACGGCATGACGAACACGTTCGACTCCGACAACACGCTCGCCACGTCGGTACGCGGGCCGGCCACCACGACGCGGCCAGTTAGCCCCAACGCCTCCACCTGTTGGATAACCGCGCGCTGATACTCCGGATCCTCGACGACGCCGTACAGCACCAGGCGCGCGTCGGCCACGCGCTCGACCACCTGACCAAACGCGCGCACCGTCAGGAGTTGATTTTTCACCGATGCATAGCGCCCGATCTGCACGACCTGAGGCGCCCGGCCGCTACGCCCGGCGCCGTCGGTGAACGCGAAGCGGCCGAGGTCGACGCCGTTGGGCACCACGGTCATCGACGGATGTGGCCCGATGGCCTGCACGTAGTCGGTCACGCCTTGCTGGGACACACCGATCACCACGCGTGCGCGTCCCGACAGAATGTGCTCGACGCGCCGGAACAGCGGCCGCTCGAAGTCGTTAGTCGCCGAATGCATGACGTAGACGACCGGCACGCGCAGCGGTAACGCACGCGCATAAAACGACGGAATCGTGGCATGCGCGAAAATCACATCGGGGCGAAACCGCCGCACCGCGAGAAACAGCGTCCATAGCTTGCCGGCGATGCGATTGCGCCGCGCCGGAAACCAGCATTGCACGCCGTGCTCCTGCAACTCTTCCTGTAAAGGCACGAATTCGGCATGCGCGGGCAACAGCGAAGCCATACAGACCGCCATACCCTCGGCGCTCTGATCGATCGCGAGATCCTTCGCGAGAACTTCGGCGCCGGACAGACGCGGCGCGAGAACCAGATGTAACACGCGCATCATGGCGTCCTTGCAGTCAGCGTCCTGAACAGCATCCATGCCGCAGCGCAGCCGAGGCCCGCGGTCATGGACCAGGCGATGCCCGTCACGCCCCACCAATGAACCGCCGGCGGCACGCTGACCAGCAGCACGACCACCTGAATCAGCGACGCATGCACCGTCGCCTTCGCGTCGCCCACCGCGCGCAGATACGCAACCAGCACGGCGATCAACGCGCCGATCGCCATATTGATCACCAGAATTCTGAACAGCGGCACCGCCGGCAGCCAGGCCGCGCCGAGGATCAGCGAGAAGAGCGGTTCAGCGACCAGCCTCAGCACCTCGACGAAGACCGCCAGCCCGATCGCGATCAGGAACAGATAGATCTTGATGAGCCGGGCGGCCGACTGCGGACTGCGGCGATGATGTGCCGAAAAAGTTGGGAAAAGGTATTGCGACATGGCGATCGCGGCGTCGGCGAGCAGCATCTGCGCAAGCCGCGACGACATCTGGTAGCCGCCGAGTTGTGCCGGGCCGAGCAGTTTGCCAACCACCACTTTATCGAACTGGTTCAGCAGCAGATTGACCACACTGCTGGCCCAGATCCAGCGGCTGAAGCCCACGTAATGACCGATGCCGGACCATACCGCGCGAATCGGCGGGCGCGGTTTCATGGTCGACCAGGTCAGGATGCTTTTCAGGCTTTCGCCCGCCACCAGTCCGATCAGCACCGAAATCGCCCCGGCGCCGAAATAGGCCAGTGCCAATCCGACCGAACAATCTACAAACGACGCCGCAATCTCGACGCCGGCAATATGCTGGAAACGCCGCTCGCGCTGCACCACGTAGTACGTGGGCGATGCCAGGCCGCGCAACAGCGGCAGCAACGCGGCCAACTGGATCAGCACCAGCGAACCGTTCAGATGAAACTGACTGCTCAACAAGGGCGCGAGCGCCACCAGCAGCAGTGAGATGAGCACGCCGCGCGCGGTCAGCGTGGTCCACACCGCGCCGAGTTGCGAACGCGTCGGCGGATGCTCGCCTTGAATGACCGCCTGCGCA
Source organism: Paraburkholderia fungorum (assembly GCF_902833645.1). Classification (GTDB taxonomy): domain Bacteria; phylum Pseudomonadota; class Gammaproteobacteria; order Burkholderiales; family Burkholderiaceae; genus Paraburkholderia; species Paraburkholderia fungorum. The sequence goes on along the minus strand of NZ_CADFGE010000014.1, from coordinate 242,668 downwards.
AGACCGGTGTCCGAAAGCGCCTCGGCAATCGCCACCGCGAGCAAGGCCACGCTCACGCTGCCGATCGCCGCCGGCCCGAGCATCCGGCCAATTGCAAGAAACTTGATTGCCACAAGTCCACGCACGGCAAACTGCTGCAACAACACCCACGTTGCCGCGCTCGCGCCGAAGCTGGCCGCTATCGAGAGCGCCGGAAGCCTGATCGCCCGCAAGCTGTATCTCCGTCGAATCGGAGCGCCGTTTAGTCGGCCGCACACAGCGATTCAATGCATCGCTGCGAAACGCCGCCGGCGCATAAATAGTTAGGTCGCGCCAGCAAGCCGGCGAGTTTTTCATCGAATTCCATGTACGACCTTACCGCGAGAGAATCGGCGACAACCGCCATCTGCTAGGCCAGTTCAGCCGAAGCCATTGCGCCCTGGTACGTTGACCCACAGAACGGGTCAAATAGACGGAGCCACGCATGTCGTCGATGCTAACGTTGATCAAATGGCGCGCTCCGGGCACCCGTCGCGAAGGCGCTTTTCACAACGCATTCGACCACTGAAGACCCCTGAATCGATGGAACAAGATTACGTCCTGATTGTGGAACCCAACCTCACGGGCCATCGCTGGCGCTATGTCGAATGGACCATGCAGGCCTGCACGGAAGCCGGCTATCCCTGCATCCTCGCCACCGAGTCCGCCAACGAGGATCATCGGCTCGCGAGGCAAATCGCCGCCGCGAACCGTGCGGATCTGCAGATCGCCTTCGTCGACCCCGAGGAGGAGCCACGCGGGTTGTTGCGCCAGTCGAACCAGTATTCGCGCTTTCACCGCTATTTCAAGCGTGTGCACCGAGTGGTCAGCCACGCCCAGCCGATCAGGCTGGTGGTCGTGCCTTACGCCGATTATTTCTTCTACGGGTTGCCGTTTCTCGGCTCGCCTTTTCGCAAGACACCGTGGATCGGCATCACGATGCGTTCGACCTTCCATCATCACAAGGTCGGCATCAAGTCGCCGGACCGACCGCTCGTGAATGCGGTCAAGGCGCTCCTTTTCAAACGCGCGATCCAGTGTCCCGGCTTGCGCACGCTGTTGACGATCGATCCGACGCTGCCGGAGTGGGCGGCACACCACGCCGCGAAGAACAGCGCGGCAATCGCCTACGTAGCGGACCCGTTTCCCGATGAGCACGCGGAAAACCCGGTACTGGCCCGTGCGCGGCTCGGGCTCGACCCTGAGCAGCGCTATCTGCTGGTGTACGGCTCGATCACCGAACGCAAAGGCATCTACGAACTGGTGCACGCATTGAGCCGCATGGACCATGCGCCCACGCTGATCGTCGCCGGCGAGCAGGACGCGGGCACGCGCCATTTCATGCGCAATCATGTGCGCAGCCTCAAGCCCGCGCCGCTGGTCCTCGATTCGTTCATTGCCAACGACGTCGAACGCGATCTGTTCTCCGCCTGCGACGCGGTCTGGCTGGGCTACAAGGGTCACTACGGAATGAGCGGCGTGCTGGTGCAGGCCTATCGCTTCGGCAAGCCGGTGATTGCAACGGAAGACGGTCTGATCGGCTGGTTCAGCCGGCGCTGCGAACTGGGGCCGATTCTGAGCGACCTCAGTTCCGCCTCGATCGGCCGCGCGATTACCGAATCGATGACGTCCTGGCCGCACGCGCCGCACACCGGAGCGGCAGCAGGCGAAGACCTGCTGTCGCGGCACACGCTCGGGCAGTTCAAGCAGACCTTGCTGCAGCAGATGGCCTGAGGCCCGAGCCCTGAACCGGCCGCACGGGCTGGGCAGGGCTCAGGAAGGCTCAGAGGGTCACTGAAGGTCACAGAAGGTCAGGACAACTGCCCGCCGGCCACCGGCACTTCCTCACGCACCGAACTGTTGCGCTTGGCCGGAAACAGCGCGTTGCGCATCAACAGGAACGGGTACTCGATCGCGCGTGTGGTCACATAGCCGATTGCAATCGCGAAGGCGAACTGCGCCGTGAGCGCCACCACCCAGATCAGGCTCGGTGCCAGACCCATGGCGGTCAACTTGCGAATCAGGATGTCGCCGGGGGCCAGCGCAAGCGAGTGCCACAGGTAAATACCGTACGAGTAGAGCCCAATCCAGGCGACCCCGCGATACACCCACGAGGAACGCAGCGAGCCCGAATACTCCAGCACGAAGACGATCAGCGCGGCGAACCCGAGTGCCTGAATCGTATAGCCAATGCTTTCGTCGAGCGCGAGATGTGGCGTCGCAAAAGCGAGCCACGCACACAACACCGCGATGCAGGCGACCAGCAGCCACTTGCGCTTCGCGATCTGATGATAGACGCCCGGTTTCATCCAGTAGATCGCCGACAGAATCACCCCGACCAGCAAGCTGTCGATGCGATATTGCGTGTACGCGAATGCCGCCTCAAGGTTGCCGTCCGCCACCGCGAAGCAGCGCGCGGTGAGCACCACCGCGCAGATTCCGCTGAGCACGCCGACAATCGTCCATGCGCTCAGGCGCCAGCGCGCGAACAGCAACAGCAGCGCCGGCAGCACGAGGTAAAAGTGTTCTTCGACCGCGAGGCTCCAGGTCTGGGTAATCGAGGTGCCCAGATAGTTCTGCAGGTGGGTCAGGTTCTGGACCAGGAAGGTATTCCACGGATGGCGCCCGGCCAGCACGTGAAAGGCGATCAGCACGTAATACGCGGGCCAGATGCGGAAAATCCGCCGGATGATAAAGCGCTTTGCGTCGACGTTGCCTGTTTCGGCGTACTGTCGAAGCAGCAGGCCGCCCACCAGAAAACCGCTCAGCGTGAAGAACAGATTGACGCCTTCGCGCCCAAAGCTTTTCAGCGGGTACTCGATAATCTGAATCAGAAAATTACCGGTGTGAACGGCATGAAAGTGAAACCCCATCACCATGATAATGGCAATGCCGCGCACGAAATCCAGCTCGATGGCCCGGCCTGCCGTTACGGATCTCGCCCCGCCGAATAATTTCATGTTTTTCTCCCCTGTCACCTTTCGCGGGCGTATGTCCCTGCATGGCCCTTTTTGCATCTTCGGTGGCGGCAAGCGTGCGTGCGCGCCAACATCAAGGCATTGGCCGACAACATGAACAAGTGTGCGCGCGTCTTGCAGAGAGCGCCCTTGCCGGGGTCGCCAGAACCCAGGTAAAGGGCGACGAAAGGGGGGCTACCGAACATTCAGGCGGCCCGTTTCCCGGACAATGACCCGATGCGAGACCGTCTGCTTTAGACCGACGGCGGATCGACTGCACGGGGAGGAATCAGCAATGCGCCACCAGTATGCGACGCTCTGGATATGGTTTTTTCTGTTACCGCTTGCGTTTGACTACAAAGCGACCGACGCCAATGTAAGTCACTTTGCGCAGTCCGCGCTGGTCATTCCGGCCGTCGCCGCGGGGCTCGCGCTTGTGCTGATCGCGCCACGCTTTCGCGACCGCTCGCGCCTGCGCTCGACGATCACGTTCAGCCTGCTGCTGTGCGTGCTCGGCAGCATCGTCGCCCAGTTCGTCCAGGACAACGACTCCGGAAATTATTTGCGCGTGCTGCTGCCGTTCGCGCTGTTTTTGCTGGGCTACCTCGTGGCCTGCCGGCCGTGGAGCGAATACAGAATCTCGCAGTTCGAGAAAGCCTTGTTCGTCGCGAACGTGATCTGTCTGGTCTTCACCTTCGTGTATGGCATGGTGACCGGCGGCGACCTCGAAGACGTGCGCTTTCGCATCATCTCCGTCACGCTGCTCGGCTTGCAAGGCGTGCTGCTGCACGAATTCATCGTCGCCAAACGCTTTTCGTTTTTTACCGTTGCGGTGTTCGCCTTCAGTGTGATCGTCGAATTGCTGAGCGTCACGCGCAGCTTGCTGGTCGGCACCATCCTGCTGTTTCTGGTCGCCATGGCATTGTCCGCGCCGTCGCTGCAGTACGTGTGGCGCGCCGCCGCCCGCACCCTGATCGCCGGCGCCGTGCTGGCCGGCGTGGCCGGCATCGCGGCGTTGAGCTTTCCGACCGTCGCCGAGCACTGGACACAGCGTATCTTCGCGTCGGAGGAAACCGTCACCGGCAAGGATCCGACCACGATTACCCGGCTCGCCGAAATGCGCGATCAGTACGACCAGGTGACTGCCTCGCCGGAAACGCTGCTGTTCGGCGCGGGCTACGGCCACTACTATCGCTACTCCCCTGCCTACCTGCCGGACCTCGCCGGCCAGATCAGCGAGAAAGACTTTTACGCGATCAATGAATGGGCCGCGGGTCACAACTTCTGGGTCTATCAGCTCTTCGCGGGCGGCCTGCTGTTCGGCATCGCCATGCCTCTGGCAACGCTCGCCGCCCTGGCAATCTGCTTCTTCTCGTACCGCTACTGGCGCTCGGTGGTGCCCGACGCGCCCATGCTGCCGGTGCTGGGGCGCGCCATCATGCTGTTTGCCGCGCTGCCGGCCACCTCGATCGGCGGCAATCCGCTCGGGCCGCGTTTCTCCGGGCTGGTTTTCGGCGTCGCCCTCGGCCTGATGATCGCCACCTACGCCCGCTTGCAGCGCGCACTGCCGGCGCGGGCCAGGCGCGTGCGGACGCCGCCGCGCATGCGCACGGCCGCCGTGCCTGACTTGCCGGGCAGGATCCAGCCCGGCATGGGCCGCGCGGATCTCGCGAAGACCCTCGGCATGTCACCCGCGGCAGGCGCCGCCCCCGGTTCCAGCAAGTTCGGCGCCCTCGTATCGCGCGCCGCGTCGCCACGAAACGTCAATCGACAAAAATTCGTCCGATGAAAATTCTCCATCTGCTTGCCAGCGTCGATCCGCGCGCCGGCGGTCCCGTTGAAGGCGTGCGCCGCAGCGGCATGGCGATGCAGGACGCCGGGCACCACATCGAAGTGGCCACCTGCGATGCGCCCGGCGACGCCTACCTCGCGCACTTTCCGTTTCCGGTTCATGCGTTCGGCCCCGTCACGAGCCGCTACAGCTACAGCGCGCGGCTCGCACCGTGGCTCGCCGCCAACGCGAAGCGGTTCGACGCGGTCGTCGTGCACGGCTTGTGGCAATACCACGGGCTCGCGGCGTGGAAGGCCGTGCGCAAAAGCGGCGTGCCCTATTACGTGTACACGCACGGCATGCTCGACCCGTGGTTCAAGCAGGCTTATCCGCTCAAACATCTGAAGAAGTGGCTGTACTGGCCGTGGGCCGAATACCGGGTGCTTCGCGACGCGCGCGCCGTCATCTTTACAACAGAGGAAGAACGCACTCGCGCGCGCCAGTCGTTCTGGCTATACCGGGCCCAGGAGCGGATCGTGCCGTTTGGCACGACCGTGCCGCAGCTTGAGGCCGCGCCTTTGCGCGAAGCCTTCCTGCAAGCTGTGCCTGGCTTGCGCGGCAAACGCATCGTCCTGTTTCTCGGCCGCGTGCATGCGAAGAAAGGTTGCGACCTGCTGATCGATGCATTCGCGCGCGTGGCCAGCCGCGATCAGTCGCTGCATCTCGTGATCGCGGGTCCCGATGAAACGGGCTGGGCAACCAGTCTGCGCGCCCAGGCTCAGGCGGCAGGCGTCGCGCAGCGCATCAGCCTGCCGGGCATGCTGCAAGGCGAGCTCAAGTGGGGCGCGTTTCATGCAAGCGACGTGTTCGTTCTGCCCTCGCATCAGGAGAATTTCGGCGTGGCGGTTGCCGAAGCGCTCGGCTGCGGATTGCCCGCCCTGATCTCCGACAAGGTCAACGTGTGGCGCGAAATCGAAGCGGATGGCGCGGGGATGGTTGCGGCCGACACGGTCGACGGGACGGAAAAGAATCTCGTGCGCTGGCTCGAACTCGACGACACCGCGCGCGCCGCGATGCGCGCTCAGGCGGCCCGCACTTTCGAAGCGCGCTTCCGGATCGAAACCATGGTCAGTGCACTGACCGCGCTGCTGGAAACGCACGGCAGCACCGCTGAAACGCGCGATAGCACGCTCGCCACGCTGCGCGGGAGCCAACCGGGCACCCAGCCCACCACCCAGCCGAGTCCGTAACGCTGGCGGGTAACAGCGCACCGGAGGGCGCGCTGTTACCCGCTGCTCTTCACTGTTCCTTCATCAACGGCGTCAAGGTCGAGGCTGCGATCGGCAGCGTGTCGACTTGCGGCTGCTGCGCCGGAACCGACATCAGCGAACTGTTGGCAGCGTCGTTGCGGGTACTGCCCACAATATCCGGAACATCGAGCTGCCGCACCAGATGACCCGCGAGGCGTAGCGCAAGCGCGGCGATCGTGATGGTCGGAAAGTTGGCGCCGACGGTCGGAAACACGGAACTGCCCGCCACATAGAGATTGCTCATCCCGTGCACCTTGCAGTCGCGATCGACCACGCCTTCATGCGGCGAATCGTGCATGCGCGTGGTGCCCATGTGGTGCCATGTGCCCTCCAGCTTGGCCGGCCAGCGCCGGCCCTCGAGCGGCGCGTCGAGTTCCACGTCCGCGATCCCGGCCATCTGCAATTCCTGAGCGAGCAGCGAGAACGTCTTGTCGAAGGTGCGCTGCACCTGTTCGCCCAGCCGCCACTCCACCTTCACGCGGGGCATGCCGAAGCGGTCCCGCTTATCGGCCGACAAGGTGACCCGGCTGTCGGGATCGGGTACCGCTTCGACAATCGCCTGCAAGGTCACGTCGGTGATCAGCACCGGCCATTGCAGCAGTCGCGTCAAGCCATAGCCGACCGTGTGCAGCGGGTGCGCGATCATCGTCGCGATATCTGTCTTCAGGCTGCGGCCCGGCTGGTCTTTCTGCAACAGCGCTTCCTTGCAATGGATCAGCGCCTCGGACCCGGCCGTGCCTTCACCGTACCAGCGCGAATAGAGCCACACGCGCGAATTCAGCAGCTTCTCGCGCTCCATCAGTTCCTGCTTCGGTGCGAACTGGGACGATATCTTCGTGCCGTGCGCCGACACCGCGGCATTCTGATAGTGATACTTGATGTCGTACAGTTTGTTGCGCGCGTTGCCCGGGCGAAAACGCACTTTCCCGGACATCATGCGCGGATGATCCATGAAGTAGCGGCCCACCAGATCGTTGGCATTGCCGAGACCCGCCGCCTGCACGTTGTTCGAGGCAAGCAGCAGACGCGCATTCTCGATGCCGCCGGTGGCCAGCACGAAGATTTTCGCGGTTACCGTCATCTTGCGGCCACTAATGGTGGCCACCTGGAGCCGCGAAACGGAAGTCCCTTGCGGATCGGCGTCGATGTTCAGAACGTTCGCATACAAGAACACGCGCACCCGTGCCGAACGCTGCAACTCGTCGCGATAGACCTTGCCGAACCGCACCGGCGGGCTGAACTGCGCGACGGTATCGCGCATATCGCCAGTCGCAAGCGGAATGCGGCGCACATCATGACGCCCGATCTCGCGCTCCCAGTAGGCCGGATCGAAATTCTGCGGACCCAGCTTCAGCAATTCGTGCGTGCGTGCATAGTACGGCGCCAGTTCTTCGAGTCCGAACGGCCAGCCGCTATGAGGGATCCAGTCGCGCTTCTCGAAGTCCCACGGATCCAGCGGGCGGCACCAGCCGCCCCAGCAGTTGCTGCTGCCGCCGAAGTAGCGGCTGCGCGAGCCGTCCGCGAATGTATAGGGAAGCCCGACGTTCTCGCCGCGATACAGATCGCGGGTTTCGTCGTCTGGCCCGAAGCCCCCGCTTTCGAGCATGCAGGTGTCGACCCCGGCCCTCGACATCTCCCGTGCAAGCGTAATGCCGGCGACACCTCCGCCGATAATGCAGACCGTTGTTTCAATAGCCGTGTTGTTTTGAACCGTACGAGTATCGATAAACATCCCTACTCCCCATCTTCTTCATGCATTTCTGAGTGCGTCAATCCGGCTACTCATCCAACCGGGGCTGGCAAGCAAACCACGCACATGTCGTGACTGAACGCCTGACCGGCGTCGCCGCGGGTAACGATCAAAAATATCGACCGACCATCCCATTGCGGCCGCCGACAGTGCGGTATGTCAACGACTGGCCTCCTCAGCATACGAATGCTGCGGTTCTTTATCTGTGGTTCAGGTCACGGAGTCGAAGCGGTTGCGAATGAAGCGGCAGGGATTGCCGCCGTACACGCCTTCCGGTTCGAGCGAACGATGCACGACCGACAAGGGCGTGACCACCGCCGACCGGCCGATCGTCACGCCCATCTGCACCACACATTTCGATGTGATCCAGACGCCGTCCTCGATCACGATCGGCGCGACGCGCAGATCCATCGTCGTGCTCATGTCGTGAGAGCCGGCGCTCAGGAACGTACCTTGGGAAATGCAGACATTCGATCCGATCCGGATCAGCGCCTGGTTGTAGATCCAGACGTCGACACCGAACCAGCAGTTGTCTCCCACTTCCAGATTCCACGGCGACTTCACCCGCAACGGATGTACGAAGCGGCAGCCCGTGCCGATCTTCGCGCCGAACAGGCGCAACAGCGTGACCCGGACCGACGAGAGCGGCAGCAGCTTGTTGTTGATCACGCAGGCTTCAACAAAAAACCAGATGAGCTCGATCAGCGCCCCGCGCTTCGCGCGATAGTTTCCCTTTCCCGCCGCGCTCAGATCGATGACGCGGCCATCCTTGCGCGCGCCTTCGGCTTGCGGCTTGCGCCCGATTTGCGGATCGTCGGCAACGTTACCCATCAGTTTTCTCCGAACCACGAACGGGAGTCGGCATACCCATGCAGCCTTCTTCCATTATGTTTCGAGTCCTTAATGAACCCGGCCCGATGTCCGCCTTGGCAAGCGTTTTGGCGGCTGCGCGCGTGCCGTTTGGCGCACGATAGCTCTATTGCGACTGCATCTTCCTGGGGCATACGATGACCATCCCGTTTCGGCGTACCAGCAGCTTGCTGATTCTCACCTTCGCCGCCTACGGCGCACCGGCGCTCGCCCAGAATGCGGCACCCGCGCCCGCCGCGCCGGTCCTTGCCGCTACGGGCTCGACCAGCTACGGCACCCCCGCCGCGGCAGCACCCGTCAAACCGGGCACGGCGCATCGCAAGAGCGAAGCGGATCTGCTCGGCGCCCCACGCGACTATGGCTCGCCCGACGCGCAACAGGGCGACACCGCCGCCGCCCAGCAGGCCGCGCTGCTCGACGAACAACGCATGACGGTATTGGGCGGACAAGGCGCGCAACCGGCGGTAGGCAAAGCCCAGCGCAACAACAAGCTGCCTGCCGGCGCCAACGGCAAGGTGCGCGTGGCCGGCCAGCCTGGCGGTCCCAATGCGGTCGACGGCCTGATGCCCGAAGGCGCGGCGAAAAACACGTACGCCGATCCGTACGCTCCGGGTAAGCACGCCGTCTACAAGTCCCCGTGGTGATATCGCATTCATGAGATGGCCGCGTACCGGATCAATCCGGCGCGGCTTCCTCCGTTGTGGCCGGCTTATGCGGCCGGGCCGCGGCGGGTGAAGGCCGCGGCGTACCGAAGTACGGCGCCTCCACTTTCGCGCGCTTGCCGCGCGACTCGCGAACCAGCGTCGCGAGCCGCTCCTCGAAGGTCCCAATGGTCGCTTCCGGCGACAGCGAGCGTTCCGCGTAGTCGCGTGCGGCGCTGCCGAGCGCCGCGCGGCGTTCGGGATCGCTCGCCAGCGCGGCGATCTCCGCAGCCAACGCATTGACGTCGTCCGGCGGCACGACCACGCCACGCGGCGACACCGCCTCGTAAAGACCCGTGCCTTGCCGCGCCATCGCCACCACCGCGCGTCCGCTGGCGAACATGCCGGTGAGTTTCGACGGCATCACCAGATCCGCGGCATCGCCGCGCTGCGGCAGTACGTGGATATCGGCGAGATTGAGCAACTCGTTCAGGTGTTCCACGGGTTGCAGCGGGATGAAAAGGCAGTTCGTCAAGCCCGCGCAGCGCGCGAGCAAACTCTCTTTCGCGGCGCCACTGCCGCAGAAAACGAAAGTGACGTCGGCACGTTGTGCAAGCAACGCGGCCGCATCGGCGAGCGTTTCGATGCCCTGCTTCGCGCCCATGTTGCCGGAGTACAGCACCACTTTGTGGTCATCCGGAATGCTTAACAGGCGCCGGTAGTCGCTCGCGCGCGAAAGCGGAAAAATGGTCGACACATCGACCCAGTTGGGCAGGCACACTACCCGTGAAGACTCGACACCCTTGAGCACCACGCGCGAACTCATCTGCGGCGTGATCGACGACACCGTATCGAAGTGCCGCAGCAACGTGCTTTCTATCCAGCGCGCCACGCGGGCTACGCGCGAGCTCTTCAGGAGACCCAGGTCGAAAGCCGCATCGACCTCGAAGTCCTGAATGTGTGCCCACGCACTTGCGCTCGTAAGACGTGCGAGCGCCAGCGTAGCCGGCGCGCACATCAGGGTCGGCGCGATCAGCATCGCGACTTGGGGGCGCCATAGTATCTGGCGGGCGAGCAACGGCAACGAACTCGCCGCGAAGCTCATCAGGTGCAGCATCCGCTTCAGGCCGTTGGGGTGCGTGGGCACCCACAGCGGAGCACGCCAGATCGTCACCCCGTCGCGTGTCTCGCGCTGATACTGCCATGACGTGTAGTTGTCGGCCACGTGCCACTCAGGATAATACGGGGGCGCGCACACCACGCGAACCTCGTGGCCCCGACTGGCCAGGAGCGCCGCCATTTCCGCCGTGTACTTGCCCACTCCCGTCAGTTCAGGCGCGTAGTTAAGGCCGTAGATCAGGATCTTCATTGTGGCTGCCAGAACGTGTTAGAGCTTTTTTTCATACGCGGCGGGCCCCGTCGCGCGTCAGTCGCTCAGCATCAGCGCGCAGCCACGAGCGATGTTGGCGGCTGCGGAGGGCGGATCGAAACGACGAATCACATCCATACAACGGCGCGCCGTACCGCCGGCGTCAGCGAAGGCCTCCATCGCCTTGAGCATGGTGCGCTGCAGTCCGGCGACGTCGCCCGCTGTGAATGCATAACCGCTCACACCGTCGATCACCAGTTCCGGCACGCAGCCGCAGCTTTCGCTGACCACCGCGGGACAGCCATGCGCGAGCGCCTCGTTGACAACGAGGCCCCACGGCTCGCTATAGCTCGGCAACACCATGCAGGTCGCACCGTAGTATTCCTGAGTAAGCGGCTCATCCTGCAAGCTGCCGGCGAAGGTCACCGCATCGCCCAACTCGAGCTCGGCCACCTTCGCGTGCAGCGCGTCCGCCATCGGCCCCGTGCCGACAATGCGCAACTTCGCTGCCGGAATACGGCGCCGCAAACCGGCGAACGCCTCGATCAGTGTGCCGATGCCCTTCTCTTCAGAAAGACGGCCGACATAGAGAAAAATTGGAGGATTGCCGGCGCGTGCCGCAATCCGCTCGACCAGCGCGCGCTCCGGCGAGAACGAGCCGGGCAATGCCGCGGCCTGACATGGCACGAAAATCTTGTCGCGCTTTGCGCCGAGCGACAGCAGATACTCGCGGCTACGCTCGCCAAATCCGAAATAACCGTCGCATAGCGAAAAGAACACGCGCTTCGGAATCGACGTCAGCAACTTCTTGGGCCGGTCGCGCGCGGTCGAATCGCAAAACACCGCGCGCCGCTTGCCCGTTACGATGCACGCTGCCAGCATCGCCCAGTACTCAGGACGGTGGTAGCCCGGCAGAACGATCAGATCCGACTTGGCACGCAACACTTCCCAGGTGAGCCGCGCGATCATCTTCATCGTCGGCACATCCTCATAGCAACCGTCGAACAGCTTCTGCATCGGATAGCGATGGTATGAATAGTCGACATCCGAAAAACCGACACGATCGTGCTCGGTATCCGCAATCTGCACCATCGAGTAGCGAATCGCGCCGGATGCCGAAATGTTATGCAAAGCAGAGAACACGACACCCTTATGGCGCGACCACACGACGTTGTGGAAGATCGTGACTGACGCTGTCATTTTTATGCCACTCCTCGAAATATCGTCCCAGTGTGCGTTGCACGCAATGCGTGCGAAGCACCCCATGCGTTTCCCCAGTTCCGCCAGCCGCGCTCGACGCCCGCCCAGTGCGCGCCTAGGCCTGCAAGGCGGCGGCAGGTGTCGAGCCGGCGTGTGTTGCCACGAATTCCCGATAGGTGGACGCGATACCCTCTTCGAGGCCAATGCTCGCGTGCCAGCCCATGTTCGCGAGCCGCGATACGTCGAGCAGCTTGCGTGGCGTGCCATCGGGTTTGGACGCGTCGAACACCAGTTCGCCCTCGAAGCCCGCCACCTTGCAGATGCATTCGGCCAGCTCGCGAATCGACAGGTCCTCACCTACCCCGACGTTGAACAGGCCGTCTGTCACGTTGTGCTCGAGAACGAAGAGCGTTGCCGCGGCGAGATCGTCGACGTGGAGAAACTCGCGGCGCGGCGTGCCCGAGCCCCAGACCGTCAGGGTCGCGGAGCCGTTCACTTTTGCTTCGTGCGCCTTTCTCAGCAGCGCCGGCAAAACATGGCTGCTGTTCAGGTCGTAGTTGTCGTTAGGGCCGTACAGATTGGTCGGCATCAGCGAGACATACTGCGTGCCGTATTCGCGGTTGTACGCCTCGCACAGCTTGAGACCGGCGATTTTCGCAATCGCGTAGGCGTCGTTGGTCGGCTCGAGCGGCGAGCTGAGCAGATACTCTTCGCGGATCGGCTGCGGACTTTGCTTCGGGTAAATGCACGACGAGCCGAAAAACACCAGCCGCTCCACCTTCGCGCGATACGCGGCATGAATCACGTTGGTTTCGATCACCAGGTTGTCGTAGATGAACTCACCCGGTTGCGACGCATTCGCAAGAATGCCGCCCACCCGCGCGGCCGCGAGCAGCACCACGTCGATCTTTTCCTGCTGGAAAAAGGCGTTCACGGCGGCCTGATCCTTGAGATCGAGTTCCGCCCTCGAACGCGTGACGACGTTGTGGTAGCCCTCGGCATTCAGCCGCCGGACCAGCGCCGAGCCAACCATGCCACGGTGGCCCGCGACGAAAATGCGTGCTTGTTTGTTCATCGCCGTTACTCGTGATGTTCCAGTGCCGTGAAACCGGCCAGCGTGACAAGCGCGTCACGTCTTGCGATCTGATAATCCGAGCGCACCATCTCCTTCACGAGCGCGCTGAACGGCGTGGTCGGCTGCCAGCCGAGCTTCGCATGGGCTTTCGACGGATCGCCCAGCAACGTCTCGACTTCGGCGGGACGGAAGTAGCGCGGATCGACACGTACGATCACATCGCCGGGCGACATCTTGATCTCGCGCCCTTCCACCTTCTCGACAATGCCGACTTCATCCACACCGGTACCTTCAAAACGCACCGTGACACCCAGTTCGGCGGCGGCGTGCTGAACGAATTCACGCACGCTGTACTGCACGCCGGTGGCGATGACGTAGTCCTCAGGCTGCTCCTGTTGCAGCATGCGCCATTGCATCTCCACGTAGTCGCGCGCATGGCCCCAGTCGCGCAACGCCGACAGATTGCCGAGATACAAGGTCTTCTGCATGCCGACCGCGATGCGCGCCACGGCGCGCGTGATCTTGCGCGTCACGAAGGTTTCGCCGCGCACCGGCGATTCGTGATTGAACAGAATCCCATTGCAGGCATAGAGTCCATACGCCTCGCGATAATTGACCGTGGTCCAGTACGCGAACAGCTTGGCGACCGCATACGGGCTGCGCGGATAGAACGGCGTGGTCTCGGACTGCGGCACCTGCTGCACGAGGCCGTACAGTTCCGAGGTGGAAGCCTGGTAAAAGCGCGTCTTGTGTTGCAGATCGAGAATCCGGATCGCTTCGAGAATCCGCAGCGCACCGAGGCCGTCAGCGTTGGCCGTATATTCCGGCTCCTCGAACGAGACCGCCACGTGGCTCTGCGCTGCGAGGTTGTAGATCTCATCGGGCTCCACGCGCTGAATCACGCGCAGGATGCTGGTCGAGTCGGTCAGGTCGGCGTGATGCAGAAAGAGCCGCTGCTCGGGGTCGTGCGGGTCGCGATAGAGATGGTCGATCCGGTCTGTATTGAACAGCGATGTCCTGCGTTTGATGCCATGCACGTCGTAATTCTTGCTGAGCAGAAGCTCGGCAAGATACGACCCGTCCTGTCCCGTGATGCCGGTGATCAGCGCGACCTTGCGTTTCATGGAACTCTCTCCCTCGTTGAACTTTGCGATGCCGGTTTCGCGGCACGATCAAGTAAGCGGCTCCGTGAGCGAGCCGCTGCTGCATAGACCTGCCGCCGTCAACCGGCGATGCTGTCGTAGCCGTAATAGCCGCCCTGATAGCCGGAACCCAGGAAGGCCCCTTCCTGAGGCACGTCGGTGAGCAATACGCCTTTGAGCGACACGCCGCCGTTGAACAGCCGTTTGGCCGTTTCGGCAATTTCATTCAGCGGATGGCGGCCGTGTCGCACCACCAGCAGCGTCGTACCGGCGTACTTGCCGATCAAAGTCGAGTCCGTCACGGCCAGCACCGGCGGCGTGTCGACAATGACGATGTCGTAGTGCGATTTCAATTCCTCGAGCATCGTTTCGAAGCGTTTGCTCATCAGCAATTCGGACGGATGCGAGGGCAGCGTGCCCTTGGCGAGCACGTCGAGTCCGGGCAGCACATCGCGCTGGATCATCGCGCCGAGATCGCCGCCGCTCAACACATCAGAGAGCCCGGGCTGATGGCCGATGCCGAAATGCGAATGGACGTCGCCGCGCCGCATGTCGCCGTCGATAATCAGCACGCGCTTGTTTGCCGACGCTACCAGCGCCGCCAGATTCACCGACAGGAACGACTTGCCGGCGTCGGGCCGCGAACCCGTGATCATCACGACGTTGTTCTCCGCGTGGTCGAGCGACAACTGCAGCGAGGTCCGCAGGTTGCGCACCCCTTCCACCGCGATGTCTTCCGGCGCCTGCTGCGCAAGCACATGAAGCCCGCGACGGCGCAGCATGACGTTTTCCTGCAGGCGCAACTGGGTCTGACTGCGCGGCACGATCGCGAACACCGGCACGCCGAGCACCGCTTCGAGTTCATCCGGGCGCTCCACGCCGCCGTACATCGCGCGCTTGAAGAAGGTCAGCATGATGCCGATCAGCAAGCCGCCGCCGAGCGAGATCAGGATTGCCAGCACGCGCTTCGGACGCACCGGTTCGTCAGGCGTTTCGGCGAAGTCCACTACGCGCACGTTGCCCACCTGGCCCGCTTTCGCCACCCGCAGTTGCTGCGCGCTGTTCAGCAGATTGGTATAAAGCTCCGTGTCGACGTGCACGTCGCGCAGCAGGCGCAACGCGGTCTGCTCGGTGTCCGGCATCACGGCCACGCTGCGGTTCATGCTGGCCGCCGCGTTCTGCAATGCGGCGATCTGTGCGTCGAGCGCCGCCACCGCCGGGTGATTCGCCGTGAAGCGCTGTGACATCTCCGCGCGTTGCTGCTGCAGATCGAGCAGCTTGGTCTTGTTGTCGACCACCTGTTGCAGCAGCAAGCGGCTTTCCTCGCCGAGATCGACCGTGCCGTGCTGGTTGCGGAACTTGTTGTAGCGTTGCTCGGCGTCGTCGAGTTCCTTGCGCAAACCCGGCAGTTGCTGATCGAGGAAGGCCAGCATGTGCTCCGCTTCGGTCGAACGGCTCTCCACATCCTGACGCACGAATTCGCGCGCCATGCTGTTGACGATCGCCGCGGTCAACACGGGGTCGCCGCCTTCGAGGCTCGTGCGGATCACGCCGGACTGCAGCGTGGTCTCCTGGATCACCAGCGCCTTCTGCAAGCGGTCCACCGTCCCCAGCGTCGAGAAGCGCTGCAACTCGAAACGCGAGCCGGGCGCGCCGACCAGCTTGTCGACGTGCAGCGTGATCGGACCGTCGGCGGTATCGGTTTGCACGGTCTCGCCAACATGGCCGGAGAGAATCGCGATACCGTTCTTGTCGCGCAGCACGTACGAACCGCCCTCGCCGGCGATCAGCGTGAAGGTCGTATCGTAGAGTTCGCTTGTCGTGTCGAACTGCGACACGGCAATGCTTTCGTTACCCCATGCGTAACCCGACAGGTTGATGAACGACGGTAGCTTGAAACCCCATTGCCCGTTCACCAGACCCGCGATCATCCCGCCGATGAACGGCAGGGTGCGCGGCGCGGCCGAAATGTCGAGGTGCAGTTTCTTGACCGTTTCCTCGGTGACGAGCCGCGACTTCAGCAGCTCGATCTCCGCCGCCGTGGAGGGCTTGGTGTCGAACATGCCGGTCAGCGGCGGCAAGGAATCCTTGCCGTTCGCGTTGGCATTGGCCGTCTTGTCCTCGACGTGGAACAGCACATCCGCGCGATACGTAGGCGGAGCAAGAAACGCGTACGCGCACCCCAGCGCGAGCGCGACCAACGTCGCCACGAGGATCGTGCGCCAGCCCCTCACGATCGTGCGCAGATAGTCCGACAGATGCAGCTCGTCCGGTCCGGACACGTCGATGTAGCGATTTTCGAAGTTGATTGCCATTTTTGGTCACCCAACAGAACGCGGCGGTTCAAGGTCACGTTGCACGGTTGTTATTTCGCAAGAACTGCCCCCGTTACAGCCGCATTGATCGCCGGCAGCAGCAGGTTCAACACACGGTTGAAGCGGACCAGTCCGCCCTGGCCGACATACACCACGTCCTTCGGCTGCAGCTCGAACTGATTGGCGAGCACCATGGACACCGGCGAAGTCGCGTCGAGGTGATAGACCTGCGGCGCCTCGCTGGTCGAATTGCGGATCACGAACAGCTGTCTTGGCGCCGACGTGTTCGAATCGAAACTGCCGCTATCGGAAATGGCCTGTGCAAGCGTCAGGGAGCCGTTGCGCATCGGCTGGATGGTTGCCGGTTTGTTGACTTCGCCCATCACGTAGAC
This sequence comes from Paraburkholderia fungorum, assembly GCF_902833645.1. Taxonomy (GTDB): domain Bacteria; phylum Pseudomonadota; class Gammaproteobacteria; order Burkholderiales; family Burkholderiaceae; genus Paraburkholderia; species Paraburkholderia fungorum. The sequence goes on along the minus strand of NZ_CADFGE010000014.1, from coordinate 225,858 downwards.
ACCGCTGTCTTCGCGCGAAGCCACTCGCACGATGTCGCCTGCCTGAAGGTAGATGTCCGACGGATTGCGGCCGCGCTTGATCAGGTCATCCACGTTGAGCGGATACGTCACGCCGTTGCGGATCAGTTCCACCCGGCTGCGGTCCGCGTTGGCGCTGAAGCCGCCGCCCTGATTGATTACGCTCGTCAGCGACATCGGAATGTCGTTGAGCGACTGGGCGCCCGGCGTGCGCACTTCGCCGTCCACATACACCTGGGCGTTACGGAACGAGGCGACCCGCACCGTCACTTCCGGCTTCTGATACACGTTGCTCAGGCGCTTGTGCAGTTCTTTCTGGATCGATGCGACGTCCTTGCCGGCCACATGCAGATTGCCTGCATACGGGAACTGGATATCGCCGTTTTCGTCGATCAGAAAACCGGGAGCGGCATCCGTCGGTTTCGTGTTCTGCGCCGGCTGGCCAAGCGCGGCGGCCAGTTCCGGGTGGTCCCACACGACGATTTGCAGCACGTCGCCCGGGCCGACCTTGTATGCCGTCGGTTTGCCGAACAGGCCGAGCGTCTGCGGCGGCAATGCGGCCGACGTCTGCGCCGTACGCATCTGGCGCAGCAGCGCGAGGTTGATATCGGTAATCGGAATCTGCTGTTGCTGCGACGGTTCCGTGCTGTAATCCCCACCCGTGTCCTGAATTGCGGCTGGCGTGATCATCCGTTGCCCCGGGACGGACCCGCATCCGGAAAGCAGTGCTGTCACAGCTGTGAAAATCACGAGACTTCCCGTGCGTATACCAAGCGAGCTCATGGTGTTTCCTCCTTGCGCCAGGGCCTTGTCCTCGGGGGAGGCAGCGCCCAGCGTGCTTGTTAACTACTTAGTAAGCGTTTCGATGCACCAGTCCGGCGACAATCGTCGCGCCGATAATCCGCATATCGAGCGCGAACGACCAATGCCCCAGGTAATACAGGTCATGTTCGACGCGACGCTCCATCTTCTCGATGCGGTCGGTTTCGCCACGAAAGCCGTTGATCTGCGCCCAACCCGTAATGCCCGGCTTGATCCGATAGCGATTGATATAGCCCGCGACCACTTTCTGATAGAGGTCGTCGTGCTCGAGTGCGTGGGGACGCGGTCCAACCACCGACATGTCGCCACGCAAAACGTTGAAAAATTGCGGCAGTTCGTCGAGGCTCGTGCGGCGCAGAAATGCGCCGACTTTCGTGACGCGCGCGTCGTTGCGCGTGGCCTGACTAAGCGTGCCTTTCTCCTCGGTATGCAGTCGCATCGAGCGGAATTTGTAGATCGTGAAGACGCGGCCGTCCGCACCTTTACGCTTCTGCCTGAAGAAAACCGGGCCGCGCGACGAGAGCTTCACCGCGATCGCAATGGCGAGCATGATCGGTGCGAGTCCAATCAGCGCCGTCGCGGCGAACAGGCGGTCGAAGATTTCCTTCTTCAGCATCGAACTCGCGGACAGCGGCGAGGCGACCAGGTTGATCGCCGGCACGCCGAGCAGATCGATCACGCCGCTGCCTTCGAAGAGCGCGAGGCTGCGCACGTCCGGCATGAAGCGGATATTCACCAGATCGTCGCGGAATTCGCCAATCAGCGAACAGATCAGCGGCTCCTCGGCGAGCGAGAGCATCAGCCAGAGTTCGTGCACGTCGTTGGTGCGGATATAGCCGGCGAGCGCATCCACGGTGTCGAAGACCGGCACGCGTGCACTGGTAACGGACGACACGTCAGGACGCGTGTTATAGACGGCTGCCGCGCGAAACCCGGTGGTCGGCGCCGACTCGATCCGGCGGATGATCGCGTCGCACTGCGAGCCGCTTCCGACAATCGCGACCTGATGCAGATTCAGACCGGCGCCGCGCGCACGCGCCAGCACCGCGTGCGCGATCAGCCGCGAGGAGATCAGCAGGCCACCCGTCACCGCCGTCCAGTAAGAGAACCACAGACGCGAGACGAAGTCGGTACGGTGCAGCGAGTACATCAGCACAAGCGCACTGCCTTGCACCATCAGCCATGCGAGCGACGCCTGCCCGGCCAATGAGAGCTTGGAGCGGCCGCGCCACGATTCATAGACGCCGAAAGCCGGAAAAATGGCCAGCGCGAAGGCAGCAGAGAACATCACGAGCGCCCAGTAAAACCCCGATTGGTTGAGGTACTCGAAGCGGATCCGCGACGCCACCGCCGCCCCCGCGATTACTAATCCCACATCGAACACTCGCGCGAGCAAATCCTGAAACTTGCGCATTTTGCTTACCTCGTTCTGGCTCTGGCCGTTCGTTCTTTTCCGCAGATAATCCGTGGCGCGCTGTTACGAGCAGCGGCCGTAGGTGTCGTTGAACCTCACAATGTCGTCTTCACCGAGATAGGTGCCTGACTGGATTTCAATAATTTCGAGCGGTACCTTGCCGGGGTTTTCGAGCCGGTGACGGGTGCCGATCGGAATGTAGGTCGACTCGTTTTCGCTCAGCAGGAACTGCTCTTCGCCGCGCGTGACGAGCGCCGTACCGCGCACCACGACCCAGTGTTCGGCGCGGTGGTGATGCAGTTGCAGCGAAAGCTTCGCGCCCGGCGTGACGACGATGCGCTTCACCTGGAAGCGTTCGCCGTGGTCGATGGAATCGTAGAAACCCCAGGGGCGCCGCACCTTGCGGTGCACATCGGCCTCGGGGGCGTGCTGCGCCTTGATGCGCGACACCAGACCCTTGACGTCCTGCACGTGCGAACGGTCGACCACCAGCACCGCGTCGGCCGTTTCGACCACCACCACATTGGTCGTGCCGACGCACGCAACCAGCCGGCCCTCGGAATGCGCATAGCTCGACACCGCGCCTTCGAACGTCACGCGGCCACGCCCGGCATTGCCGTTGGCGTCCTTCTCCATGGCGGCCCAGACGGCGTCCCATGAACCGAGATCGGACCAGCCCGCATCGAGACGCACCACCACGCCGGCAAGATTCGCAGCGGGAGCTTGCATGTCCGTGCGGTGGGAAGCGTCGGCCTCCTCCGCGATACCTACGTCAGTGAGACGTTCCATCACCGCGTAGTCGATCGAGTCGGCGGGCGAACTCAGGAACGCGTCCGTCAGCGGACGGAAATGCGCGCCTTCTGTACGGCCGTTCACGAAGGCCCGCTCGCAGGCCGCATGCATGTCGGGCTGCAGGCGCTTCAGCGTGTCGAGCCACACACTTGCCCGCACCACAAAGATCCCGGCGTTCCACCAGTACGTGCCCGCAGCAACGTATTGCGCGGCGATTTCCTCAGCCGGCTTTTCGACGAAGCCGTCGATCGCATAGCCACCGTCAGACAATTGCGCGCCAATGCGGATATAACCAAAACCCGTATCGGGACGCGTGGGCGGTACGCCCAGCGTGGCGATCGAGCCCCGTTCCGCGTAACGCGCCGCACATTCCAGCGCGCCTTGCAGCGCGGGCACGTCCGCGATCGAATGGTCGGCCGGCATGACAATCAGAATCGCGTCGTCGCCGTCCGCGCATGCGAGCGAGGCCGCGAGCGTCAACGCCGGCGCCGTATCGCGCCGCGCGGGCTCGACGATCAGACGCGCTGCCATGCCGTTTTCAAGGAGCTGTTCGGCGATCACAAAGCGATGTTCTTCACCGCACACGACGATCGGCGACGCGTCGACCTTCCAGCCGGCGGGAAAGCCGTTCATACGACGTGCGGTCGCCTGCAGCAGCGAGTCGGAGCCGACCACGTCGATCAGTTGCTTCGGAAAGTTTTCGCGCGACACCGGCCACAGCCGCGTGCCCGAGCCCCCGGCAAGAATCACCGGGACGATGCGCAAGCAATGCGCACCGGCAGCCCCGGCATGGGCGCTGTCCGGATTCGCCGACGCAGCGCTTTCAGCTCCCTTAATCAACATATTCGCATTCCTTATAATTCTGTAAAGCAGACGAAACACTTACCGAGACGCTGCCTGACGGGCGCGCCTGGCCAGACGCTCAGCCGCGCCGGGCCAGTTTGCGTCATGTGCGCTATCCGCCCACCATGCGGCGGCTTTGAATCCGGAATTCCGTTGGGGAAATTCGCATCCGTTTGCGGAAGACTTTCGCGAGCCGGTCACCATTGCCCATACCGGTGCGCCGGGCGATCTTGTCCACCGGCAGCTCCGACTCGGTCAGCAGACTGCAGGTCACCGCGAGGCGTTCATGCAACAAAAAACTGGAGGGCGTGATACCCATTTCCATCTTGAAGCGGCGCAGGAAGTTACGCTCGCTCATCGCGGCAAACTGGGCCGCATCGGCAATCGAAATCGACTGCTGGCAGTTTTCTTGCAGCCAGCGGGCCGCCGCGCGCACTTTGTCGCCGGGGCTCAAACCACCGTCTTCGCCAAGCAGCGGCGCAAGGTTCGAGCACGAGTCCGCGAGCAGGCGCTCGGCCACGGTGCGCGCGGTCGCGCCGCCGAGATCGCGCTTGATCATCGCGAGCGCGCTTCTCATCGATTCGAGGCGGTCGCCCGCATCACCGTTCTGCTCGGCCTGGCGCGGCATCGACTGCGGCTGATGAAAATCTCCCGCTTCCCGGCTGTCCGGCACGTAGGCCGCTTCCAGCAACGCACGCCCTTCCGCGATCGGCCGGATCATGCCGGTATTGCGGCGAACGCGCCGCAACCACGCGATCAGGCGCTCGTCGCCGGCTGCGGCGAATGCACCTTTACCGCCGGCGACATATAGCGCGTCGAAGCCGCCGTAATGCCGCGCGTCAAGTCCGTCGGTCCAGACCCGCAGGGCCGATGACGAGGTCACCATGCCGCCGTCGGCCGACAGGAAGGAAACGTCATACAAGCCGCCGCCCGAACCGGACGATGCCAGTTCGTTCGCAGCCTGGAACACCTCGGCAACCACGCCCGCGCCCTGCAGCGAGCAGTCGTTGAACATCAGTATTGCGATGCGACGCGTACCCTTGTTGGGTGCGTGCACCCGGCGCAGCATTGCTGACTCGAGACTCGCGCAGGTCATAGTCATCCTCTCACCAGAAAACGGATCTACTGGATCTACTTTTCAACCTTGAACGCACTCCGCAGAACGATGCTCTGTGCAGTGCATCATAGTCATCCGCAATCAAGCATTTAGCCGCCATGACCGAAACCGCAGACATGTTGGCGTTTAGATATGGTGGCCGCCCAGTGATTTTCGGAACAATCCCGCCATCACCTGTTTGGCAATGAATTAAATACCGTTTCTGCATATGAATGCATTTACGACCTGCGAATCATAATGCTAATTGGCGCGAGTTTTTGTGCGTTGTCACACACATCATCGCTACTCGAAATGGTCGAGTTGCAATTTGATCCGCCCGCCATTCCGCAGATTTGAAGTGACTTCTTTCCCTCACGCCGCGAGAATGAGCGTAGCCGCCCTGCACACACCTGTCATTGCTCTTACCAGATGCCCACAGGGCTTTCTTCTGACGATATTTTTGCCTGGCAGAGACGTGTAAAACAGTGTCCAATATAAGCAATTTTCCAGAGACAAAATTATTTAATTGGTTGTTATTGGATCCGGATAATATAAACGGAACGATTAATGTTTCAAACGTGAAACACAGAAATAAGACAACTTTAGACCGCCCGGCAATAGACGGGCCAATGGCGGATTCTGTCGGATCGGAGGCGGTACATTTCCGCCATCGAATTGCGGAAATGCTCTATGCGGTTTGCGCAACAGATCGCGGCACGCAGTAGCCTTAGGCGGGTCTGGCCTGGTGAACTAGCCATCCGACGACGTTCCATCATAGGAACTCGCCGGAACAGGTACGTCGAATCACACGGGGAACACATGTCGAATGTATGCGAATACCAAGCGCTGCGACCACTCACCAGGGCCCGTGTCGCCCACGGGTTGGCGCTCTACATCGCTGCCTCTGCGGCGGTGTTTATCCTGCTGGGCGGCGTCGCCTCTGCGTGTCATGCGGCGGGGGCTTCAGCCGGGCCTGACAGCGCGAGCAATGCCGAACTTGATGTCGAAGGCAGAAAGTGGGCACCCTGCGCGGCGGAATACGGTACTTGCCGATTCAGCGGCACGCGCGACGTGCTGTATGGCACCGTCGAACACCATGTCATCAAGACGTTCTCGAACAGCGCCGATTGCAATAACGGTGTGTTCGGCGATCCGGCACCCGGAGTGGAGAAGCGCTGCGCGGTCGCGCTCACGGCGGCGAAGGCAGTTGCTGGAGCCCCGGCAAACCAGAACGCCGTGCCGGACACCGGGGGCGCGCTGCCTGCCGCATTGAAGGCGCCACCAGGACCGGGCCTGCGCTGCGCCGCGCCCTCCTCTCAAGCGCGCGCGGCGGCAAACGGCGATCTGCTGGAAGCGGACACGCCGAGCGACGGCACCCGCTTGTTTTCAACCGACAAACCCTTCGCACTCGTCTTCACAACACGTCCGACGCAAAGCGACACGCTCAACTGGCAAATCCGTGACAGCTGGAATACCGTGCGCGCCAGCGGCCGCTTTCCTGTTGCAGCGGGCGCCACGCTATCTACCCTCAGTTGCGCGTCGAGCATCGCCGGCTATTTCGCCGTCTCGGCTTCGCTGGAACGCGCACACGGCCGGCTCGAATCGCGCGGCACACGTCCCGCGGGCATCGCCACTTTCGGCGTGCTGCCCGACACCGCCGCTGCATTGCCCGCAGTGCGCTTTCCCTACGAGGACCTGCATCGATTCGGCGGACAGGGCACGGCCTACCTTGCACCCGGCCAGCACTGCTGCGACGGCGACGGCTACCGGCCGGTCTATACGGCGCTTGGCCTTTCGTGGGCAAACGACAACCGCAACTGGTATACAGAAGAGCCGAAAAGCGCGGGCACGTTCGATCTCGCGAACAAGCAGTTGCTCCCCTATTTCCGGCGCGGCGACATCATGCGCCTGATCCAGCTTGACGGCATTCCTCAGTGGGCCAGTCCGACCGGTAAAGAGACCCACAGCTATGCGCCGACTTCGCTCGTACAAATGAAGGACTACATGGCAAAAGTCGGCGCCGAATCCAATCGCGCGCGGCTCACCTACTTCCCCCAGCAACGCGACAACTACTATCAGGTGACATGGGAGCCGGATGCCGATGGCGGCCTGCCATGGCGCGACACCGACGCGAATTTCGTCGCGATGTATAAGGCCGTGTGGGAGGGCATTCATCAGACCGACCCTCACGCCGTGGTGATGGGTCTGACGTATGCGTCGGTGCAGGCGAACGTCGAGTGGATGCGCCGTCTCGGTCCGCTCGGAATCGGCCGCTATATGGACGGCATGACCATTCACGGGTATTACGACATCGGCACGACACCGTCGCATCCTCCCGAGCGTGTAGCCGATCCAGGCAATCTCGGCACCGTGCAGGGCGCGCTGCCCGCCGCGATGCGGGCGCTGCGTCACGAGATGCATCTGTACCTGAAACCCGGCGCGCCGCTGTTCGTCACCGAGACCGGCATCAGTTATGACATCGGCGAGGCGTACGGCAAGAACTATCCGAATGCGAACGTGCTCTACGCGCAAGCCGCGGTGGTGGCGCGCACGCATCTCATTCTGCTGGGTGAAGGCGCGGATATGACCTATGTGTTCTATCTCGCCGACATGCCGGATGCAGCGCCTGGCTACGGGATTTTCTTCGAACTCGATCATCCGACCGGCGCCTACGGTCCCAGTCACATCAGCCCCAAACCCGCCGCGCTCGCGGTAGCGGCAATGACGCGAATTATCGACGGCACGGATACGCTCGGGCCGCTCAAAGGATTGCCGAAAGGGGTTTATGCCTACGCATTCCGCCGGCTCGGCGGCGGCAAGATCGTGACCGCACTATGGACGCACGACAACGACACATGGAACGCTAAAACTGGTTTCAGCGCGAGTCAGAGTGCGGATTATCGTTTGCGGGTCGACGCGCCCGGCAGCTCGGGCGAAGTGACCGTACTCGACATGATGGGCAACGCATCGGGCCTGCCGTATCGCGACGGCTTCGCGAACCTCAAGCTGTCGCCGGCACCCATCTACGTCGTCTCCACCAATGCCGCCGTGCTCAAGGACGCGGTCAGCACGCCGGAGGGTTATGTTGCCCGCTAGCCGTACCTTACAAAGCGTGCATGTCACACGCTGCCGGCACGGCGTGAGCACCCCCGCGCGCGCTTCGATCAACACGGTTCGCTGTCGCCATGCACCGATACTTCGGCGTGTTGTGACAGTGCAGCCGCCTGTCGACCCACGTAGAATCCAGGCGATTGTTGGTTCGTACGCCTATCAACGCGCTGGAGCCAGGAGATGAGCGGGCTCGCATGGACAATGCTGGTGCTGGCCGCGATGGTCGGGGCGTTCCTCTTCGCCACGATCGGCGCGGTTCTGCTCGCATTGCTGCTGGCCAGTGTCTCCAGCCGTCTTACCGAGGACGATGAGCATCGTCGCGATTACTAGCGCCCCTTTCAGGAGAAACCATGCTGACTGAGATCGACTTCCTCGACGTGGTGCGTCTGACGCCACTGGTCGCAATCGATCTGATCGCGCGCGATGCCGAGGCTCGCGTGTTGATCGGCCATCGGCGCAACCGCCCCGCGCGCGACACCTGGTTCGTTCCCGGCGGACGCATTCATAAAGACGAAACACTCGACGCCGCATTCGCACGCATTGCCGACGCCGAACTGGGCATCGCCAGACTGGCGCGCTCGACGGCACGCTTCGAAGGCGTTTTCGAGCACCACTACGAGGACAACTTCGCCGCCGAGCCCGGCGTGTCGACACACTACATCGTGCTCGCCTATGCGCTGCAACTCACCAGCACCGTTCCGGTGGGCCGGCTCGACCAGCACCGCGAATATCTCTGGCTTTCGCCTGCGGCGCTGCTCGCGCGCCCCGACGTTCACGAGAACACCAAGGCTTACTTCCGCTGACGGCAAGCTTACTGCCAACCCCAGTCGCCCTGTTGCCGGCGCCTGCCGTTGCCCGCGGGCGAAATTAATACCCACTGTGAGTTCGCCAACGTGGCGACCCACGCCGATACAGTATGATCGAGCTCACCATCAGAGCTCGAATCAATATGCGATCATCGGCAGCCAGGCTCGTTCGCGATTCATCCCTTGCTTTTCTAGCGCTACTCTTCTTCGCTCTCATTCCCGCCTCGGCGCGCGCGGCCGATTGCAGCGCCGGTACGCTGGTCACGGTCGTCGCTCACCTCGATGACGATCTGCTCTTCGTGGACCCCGCTATCAGCGAACGGCTCGATGCCGGCTGGTGCATCACCATCGTGCATCTGATCGGCGGCGCCAATGGGGCGAACTTCGCTTACGTACAGACTCGCGAGCGGGCTTCGCGGCTCGCCTACGCGCGGATGGCGGGAGTGCCCGACGAATGGATCGAAACAAACCTTCCCATTGCCGGCAAGCTCGTGCATCAGATGGTGCTGAAGGCGAAGCCGCAGGTGCGCCTGCTCGAATTCCGGCTGCCCGGCGGCGCCGTGCGCGGCGGCCGCGTACCGCTCGGCCTCCTGTGGGAGCAGCACGCCACGCTCTCCACCTATCCGATGAATGCCGACGGATCGGTGCGCGTGCAATACGATCGGGCCTCGCTGTCGGCCACACTGAAAGCGATACTCGCCGAGGCTTCGCAGATCTACACGCTCAATCCCGACACGGTGCCGTTTCTCGAGCATCCCGATCACATCTACGCCGCACGTATTACACGCCACGTCGCCCAGACGCTGAACAAAAGCGTGCCGATCGTCTATCACGTCACCTATCCGACCGGCGACTGGCCCGGCAATGTGCCGGCGGCTGAAGTGCAGCGCAAGCGCGATATCGTCGCCAGCTATTTTTCTATCGACGGCAACGAGTCCTCGCACGTATTCGGCGAGTTCCAGTGGGACGGCAACTGGGTCGCGCGCCGCTATGCGTTTGCCGATCGCAGCGACCACCGCATCGCGGATTTTCAGTCGCGTCCCATACAGCTCTTCAATGCGGCGGCAAACCGCTGCCTAACTTCCGCGGGCAGCGGCCATGCGCCGACACTCGCCGAGTGCACGGGCTCTGCCGCACAACAATGGCGCTGGGATCCGCTCACTGTCTATCCTGGCAATACGCAGAACGCCGCGCTCGTCAGCGTCGCGACTTCGCAATGCATCGCCGAACGCGACGGCTATCTGATCTCCGAGGCCTGCGATCAATGGGACATGGCGCAGCGCTGGACACCGTGGGACTTCGGCCTCGTCTATACGCCGCTGCGGCACTGCCTCGGCGAGAACGACGGCAGGCTGACCATGCGCGGCTGCACGGCGCTTACCACACGCTACCGTTGGGCAACCACGCAACACACCCAGGCAACCGATTTGCGGCTCGCCACTGCCATGATCGGCGACATCGCCGGCACCGGTGAAGCTTCCGCCGTGTACGTGCAGCGACAGCACGACGGGCCCGGATTCAACGTCTATGCGGCGTCGCTCGTGAAAGCCTCGCCCCCCGCGCTCTGGTACGCGAGCACGGTCCCATTCGATCCTCGCGCCACCGCGCCGAGCTGCACGAATAACGCGCTGTGCTTCGACAGCGCACGTTTTCTGCTCGGCGATTTCGACGGTAAAGGCAAGGCTGATTTGATGGTCATCACCGCACGCCAGGGCGGCACTGCGTTCTGGCTGCTGCGCAGTACCGGCGAGCGCTTCGAGGCGCCGCGTCTCTGGCTCCAGACCGGCAATGCGTTCAGGCCTGAGTTGACGCAGCAGTATGTGGCAGCGGATTTCAACGGCAGCGGACGTGCCGGCGTGCTGATCGCGCAGAAGCGAACCGACAGCGGACTCGACCTCTGGCTGGCGTCTTCCACGAACTCCGCGGGCACGGCGCCCACGCTCGTGGCCCAGGCCAGAGCCCTGCCGCAAAACGTCAATCTTCTCCCGGTTCAGGTGCCGGGGTCACGCGCGTCATTAGTTGCGGTGGGGGCTGCGAACGGTCTGCTCGCGCTCACGCAGATCGCCAACGACGGCACTCGCATGAGTGTCGGCGAACGCCGGCTATTGCCGGTGAATTTCCAGCCCGATTTCGTCAAGGTGACCCTCGGCGCCGTACATGGCAAAGCGAGCAATACGCTGATTCTTTCGACACCGCATTTCGACGGCGCAACCGATGACGCGGTCATCGATATCGCCACGCTCGATACAGCGGATGCGAGCAGCGTACCTGTGCAGGCGGCGACATTACGCGGCATGTCCTGGTCGGACGTGTTTCCGTTTTTCGTGCGCGACAAACGCAATGCGGCACTCGTGTTGTTCCGGAGAACCGATGCGACGCTGGGCAATTTCTATTTCACCGGCGGCGCGCCGGCGCTGACGCGCTACCCGGTCGGCAACGGCTTCGCGCTGGGGCCGGCCCAAGACCTCGGCGAGTTGCCGGGACTATTTTCGGAGACGGTGCGGATCGACCGGTTAGCGCAGTAACGGGCACCGTAACGCGTGCCGACCGATCGATCCAGCGTCCTTCAGGCCGACATCTGCAGCGGCTGGACGAACTGCCTCGCGATCTTCATGTAGCGATCCGCGGTGTCGTGCAACGTGTAGCCCGCCAGTTGGCGGCTGGCGCGCGGCGTGTCGAGTGCCTTGAGCAAGGCGCGGCCATAGGCTTCGGGATCGGCCGTATCGACGAGATTGACGCCGGCAAATCCGCTGGCAAACAGGAACGATGGAATCCGGCTCGCCACGACAGGAATACCCGAAGCGAGCGCCTCCAGAAAACCAATGCTTTGCGCCTCGAATTGCGACGGCATCGCAAAGACACGCGACGAACGCAGGATCGCGGCGACATCGGAGCGCGGCCCGCACACAGTCACGCGGCTGTCCAGACCGAGCTGATTAACGAGCGACACTACCGCCTCGTGATAAGCGACGTCTTCGACCACACCACACAGGAGCAGGCGCGCGTCGGGCTCGCTCTGCACGACACGCTCGAACGCGCGGATCGTGTGCAACTGACTCTTGCCTTCTATGTAACGGCCTAGCTGAACGATCTGCTTCGCGGGCGCGGCGCTATCCAGTACCGGTGCGCCGTTGTCCTGCGCGAACAGCGATGCATCGACCCCGTTCGGGATCACGACCAGCGCCGGGTGTTTGCCGATTTCTCTTAGATACTCGTCGATATTTTTCTGCGACACGCCGATCACCGCTCTGGCCCGCCGCGACAGCAGCCGCTCGGCCTGCTTGAGCGCGCCGTTCTCGAAGTCATTGACGCCGGAGTGCATGACCCACGCGATCGGCGTATGCACGGGCAGAAGACGCACATAGAGTGCGGCGAGCGTGGCATGAGCCACGATGAAGTCGGGGCGAAACTGACGCACGACGCGATACAGGTGCAACAGCTTGCCCACCCTGCCGTACTGGACACCTGGAAACAGGCAGGTGACGCCCGCGGCCTCGAGCTCCGCGCGAATGTCGACGAAATCGTCCTGCTGGGGAAGCAGCGATGCGATGCAGACCTCATGGCCGCCGCGCTGATGATGAATCGCAAGCCCCTTTACCAGCACCTCTGCCCCGGAAAGTCGCGGTGCGTGAACCAACTGAAGAATTCTCACGATTTATCTCTCTGGATAACCGCCCTTTTTACGCAGCGGATGGGGATGCCTGCTAGCAAGTACCGGCCCTAAAAAACATCGGCATCCCATCATGTTTGTCTGGCGCACCCTTTTGCGGAACGTCGCCTGGTCTTCCGAAAAAACAGCGACAGTTCCGCCGCGAAGTCACTGTCGCGAGGAAACGTTACACCGAAGGCCCAGCACTTTTACGCCATCCCCAAGGCGCAATCGGCTATGGAATGAGCGCTACCGCCCACTTCCCGGTGGTTCACGCCTATTCGACCAGTTAGGCATCCACCACAAATCTTTTCGACCCCACTTCTGAATGGCGGATAAAGACTAGTCTATCCAGACAATTATTCTGATGTGATCAATGCAATTAGTACTGCATTATTGTTCATACGTAACGACTCGTTACTTCTTTTAAACACACTCCTGCGTATCGTTGCGGTCGATTCTCCCCAGCAGTGGCTTTCCTTCTTACAGAACAGTAAAAAGTTCATCGAGCGGCGCCATGGACTCAGGCACTGCGATATGAATTGCGCTGTGGCTCACGACATTGGTTGTTTTCGTCGCACCTTCCCGGGCCGTCCGATTCCGCCAGATCCGCCATGACGAGCGGCGCGAATTCGTACGACGTTAATTTCTGTTCACTTCGTCTCCCGCCGCGCGTTGCGCGAAGAGACGCAAATGTTCAGCTCACGCATTGGTTAGAGATTGATGAAATCGCAACTCCTCCTACTCTCGACACTTTCCCTCGCACTAGCCGGCTGCGGTGGCGGCGGCGGTGGTAGCGCCGGCACCAGCGCCGCGACCCAGGCCAACGGCAGCGCCGCTCCATCCAGCGCCGCCAACCTGAGCGCGGCAGGAAACAGCAGCACCGGCGGCACCGCCACGGTGAATGGCGCGGGCACCACGGCCGCGGCACTCAGTTGCGCAGCGCCGGCCGTCTCGGCCGGCTCGGGCAGCGCCACCATTTCAGCCGATACGCCGAGCACGGACGGCACGCGTATCTTCGCCGCCGGAAGCACATTTCAGCTCGCCTTCACCACCAACGTACCGAATGCCGACACGCTGAAGTGGGCCGTCACGGACACCCTCGGACGGGTGGCCGCGAGCGGCAGCACCGCCGTGCCGAGCGGTTCGAAAACCATCACGTTCAACTGCACCTCGACGCTCGCCGGCTATTTCGCGGCGACCGGCACGCTTGCGCAGAACGGCGGGCAGTTGCCGCAAGCGGGCACCCGTCCGGTCGGCATTGCGAGCTTCGGCGTGCTGCCGAACCTGGCCGGTGTCGTGCCGGCCGTCACCTACGCGCACCAGGAGCAGCATCGCTTCGGCATGCAGGGCGCGAACGACAACGGCCCGCTACTCGCCGCCCTCGGTATTTCGTCGACGATCGACGATCGCCAGCTCTCGACCATGGAACCGAACGGACCGAACACATTTAATCCGTCAGCCAACAGTCTCGATCCGTTCTACACGAGCGGCAAGGTGATGCGCCTGATCCGCCTGGACGGCATTCCCGCATGGGCGAGCGGCACCGGCGCGTTCCAGGACGATACGAGCGTGCCGACCAATCTGTCGTACTACCAGAGCTATATGAGCCGCGTCGGCACCGAATCGAACGCGATTCGTGCGGCGTATTTCCCGACCCAGTTGGCGAACTACTATCAGGTGACGTGGGAACCCAACCAGTTCTGGACCGATACCGACGCCAACTTCATCGCGCTGTATCAGTCCGTCTATCAAGGCCTCCACTCGACCGATCCGAATGCGGTGGTGATGGGTCCCGCCGATGCGTTCCCGAGCCTGACGACGACCCGTCTGAAGCGCCTCGCGCCGCTCGGCTTCGGCCAATACATCGACGCGGTTGCCACCCACGGCTACTACGACGCGGGAACCTCGCCGTCGCATCCGCCGGAGCGCTACGATGCCGACCCGTCTACCGCGGAAGGTTCGCTGCGCGGCCAGATGCGTGATCTACGCGCGGAAATGGCCGCCGATTACCGTCCGGGCATGAAGCTGTTCTCGACGGAAGCCGGCATCAGCTACGACCTCGGCACCTCGTACGGCCCGAACTATCCGACTGCCAACGTGCTGTATGCGCAGGCGGCGGTCGCGGCGCGCATGCACATCATTACGCTCGGCGAAGGCGCGGATCAGACCTACGTGTTCTACGGCGCGGACTATCCGGGCGAAGTCGGCTATGGCACCTTCTTCGATCTGAACGACGCGCAGGGCGCATTCGGTGCGACGAACATCAGCCCGAAGCCGGTCGCGATGGCAATCAGCGCGATGACGCATACGCTCGACGGCACGCATACGCTCGGACCGGTAAACGGCACGCCGACCGGCATCTACGCGTACGCGTTCCAGCAGGTGGGCAACGGCGCGGTAATCACGGCGCTGTGGACGCACAACAACAGCGTGTGGGACGCGAGCGTCGGCTTCAGTTCGAGCTACAGCGTGCCCTATAGCCTCACGGTGGATGCCCCGGGCACGAGCGGCACCGTCAAGGTTATCGACATGATGGGCAATGCGTCGAGCGCGAACTACAGCAACGGTACGCTGACGCTCAACCTGACCGAATCGCCGGTGTATGTGGTGTCGAACAACGCGTCGGTCGCCAAAGCCAACACGACGGTTCCGGTGGGATACGCCGGGATCTGAGCCTCATCCGTCACACCATGCGGCAGATGTAAAGACGTCAGCCGGCTCCAGGGCCGGCTGACGTTTGTTCTTTCAGACATGAAGGGCGGCCGCGGGCCGCGCGTTCGCAGAGTTTCGGTCTGCTTTCAGCTTTCCCCCAGCCGTCCCTCCAGGCCGCTCAGCTCCTGCTCGCGCTCCTTCGACACCTTGCCGACCGGCGGCCCTGCAAAGCTCTTGCGCACACCGGCGCCGTACCAGATCGCCAGCAGTACCGCGAGCAATCCGACAATCACGTACACCACTTTCTGGTTCGGCGGCTGCATGCCGACGTAGGCGAGCACGAGTGCACCGAACACCGCGGCCACTGCGAACGGCTTCGACAGCATGCCTAACTGGAATGGTCCCTTCTCTTTCCACGTGCGGCCTTCGGCAAAAATACCGGACGCAATCGGCATGGCGTAGGAGATGAACAGGAATACGGCGCTACCCGCGCTCAGCACCGTGAACGCATCGCCGTACAAGGTCACGACGATTGCCAGCACCGCCGAGGTCCAGATCGCGGCACCCGGCGTACGGTGCGCCGCATTCACTTTGCGCAACCACTTCGAACCCGGCAAACCGCCATCGCGAGCGAATGCGAACATCATGCGCGAGGTCGATGTGACGGCGGCGAGACCGCATACGTAGTTGATGAAGAACATCAGCAGTTCGATCAGGATGCGCAGCGGTCCCGGAATCGGCGCGAGAATCGCTTCGAAGAATCCCGTGCCCTGCTTTACCGCAGCACCGATATCCGGCATGACCAGCACGAAGGCGCACACCATCACGTAGCCGAACGTGGTCGACCAGAACACCGAACCGACAATGCCGCGCGGCACATTGCGCGCCGCCTGATGGGTTTCCTCCGAGGTATGCGCGGAAGCGTCGAAGCCCGTGATCGTGTAGGCGGTCAAGAGCAGGCCCGACAGAAATGCCATGGCGATAGTCTGCTTGGGCCACGCGCCGCCATCGACACCGGTGAAGTTGGTGAAGGTATAGAGCCGTGACAGATCGATCTTGACTGGCGAATAGACCAGCAGAGACACCACCAGCATGATCGTCACCACGAAGATCAGATAACCCGACAGGTCCGTGATCTTGCTGGTGATGCGAATGCCGCGATGATTCAGGAATGCTTGCGAAGCGGTAATCGCCGTCAGAAAGAGCGTCTGCTGCCACCAGCCGAGCGAATCGGGACTGACACCGAACATCGGCGCGATCAGTGTGCGAAAGAACGGATCATAGGTGCCGTAATTGATCGCGGCGACAACAAACACGAGACCGAGCAGATTCAGCCACGCGGTGAGCCAGCCCCACATCTTGCCGCCCAGGATGGAACTCCAGTGATAGAGACCGCCGGCGGTCGGATAGGACGACGCAATCTGCGCCATCGCGGCCGCCACGATCAACGCGAACAGCGAGCCGAGTGGCCAGCCGAGTCCGATCGACGCCCCGCCCGCCGCCGACAACCCCATCTGGAACGACGTGATGCCGCCCGACAGAATGCAGATCAGCGAGAACGACACCGCGAAGTTCGAGAACGCCCCCATGCGCCGTGACAGTTCCTGCGCGTAGCCCATCTTGTGCAACAGCTTGACGTCGTTGTCGACGGGTTCCGCCGACGGCACGGCCGTGTTGATGTCCATGACGCGATCCTTTGAACAGGGTTATGGCGAAGCGGCTAAGCAATAGACCAGCGTGAGCGCGCGACGCAAGACCGGCTCACGCAGCCGTAAAGCAGTTATCCACGTACAGGTGGGCGCCGTTGACGAAACTGGCGTCGTCGCTGGCGAGAAAGAGCGCGGCGCGTGCGACTTCTTCCGGCGCGCACAGACGGCCTTGCTGCACCGACAGAGCCGCTTCGCTCGCATCGAAACCATATTTGGCGAGCGCGCTGATTTCGCGCCGTCCGTGCGGCGTGTCGATGAAGCCTGGGCACACCGCATTGCAGCGAATGCCGCGGTCGCGATACTCGACCGCAATCGAACGCGCGAACATCGCGCACGCGCCTTTGGTCGTGCAGTACAGCACTTCGAGCGGCGTGGCCGCCACTGATGAGATCGACGCCGTACACACAATCGAGCCGCCGCCCGCGGCGAGCATGTGCGGCAGCACTGCGCGCGTCATCATGAACATGCTTTTCACGTTGACGTTCATGAGCCAGTCGTAGTCTTCGTCGGTGGTATCCACGAAGGGCTTCACGACGATGCTGCCCGCGTGGTTGAACAGCACGTCGATACGCCCGAAACGCGCCATGACGTTCGCCACGGCGGCATCGACCGCTGCGCGCTTCGATACATCGGCGGCAAACAGTTCGGCTGTTCCGCCTGCCGCGCGAATGCGCGTCACGACTTCCTCGCCCGCATCGGTATTGATATCGACCACCGCGACCTGCGCGCCTTCCTGCGCGAACAGCAGCGACGCCGCGCCGCCCGCGCCCGTCGCGCCGCCCGACACGATTGCGATCTTGCCTTCCAGCCTGCCTGCCGATCTGCTCATGCGTGACTCCTCTTCCAGTGCCTGATGCGTTGCATTGCGTGACGTGTTGTGCACAAAGTAGGGGCGGCAAAAAGCGGCGACTATCCAAAATTGGCAAAAAAGTAAAAATCCCGTAAAAATTCGGCTTGCTGACAAATGCATTACACGCTGACATTCGTGCGCCCTGCTGCCTGTGCGGACGGCCTGCTCCAGAAGCGCGACGCGGTTTTTTTTCGCATACACTGGTCGGCACCATGCGTTTGGGGAGCGCCAACAGAATCGGGAGAAGCTATGCAGCCGGTCAATCAGACAAGCAGCGCCGTCGAGATCCACTGTTGCCGGAACATCGACGAACAGGCGATGTTGCTCGACGCGTGGAATCAGAGCTATTGCCAGATTTCGCGCGGCGCCTTCGACGGCTCGGTGAGTTCGTTCTCCGCGGGCGGGGTACGGGTGCTGGTGGAGCGCCTGAACCGCACGGTTTATCAACGCGGGCAGGTCGCGCTCTCCAGGCTGGCCGTGGGCGTTCCATTTCAGCTCGAAGGACATGCGCTGCTGTGCGGGCAGACGAGTCATCGTGACGGTCTGCATGTTTTTTCCGGCGATGGCGGGTTTGAGTTTTTATCGCCCGACAAGCACGTGGTGGTGAACCTGGAGATTGAGCCTCGCGCGATTGCCGATGAACTGGTGCGCGTGCAGCTCGAGGACATCGCGCCGTTACTGGGCGCGAGGCCTGGCGTACTGAATGTCGACCCGGCGAGGTTGCAGGGCTTTCGCGAGGTGCTTAAGCACTTGCTCGACGCGGTGGCGGCTACGCCGACGTTGCTCGATAACGCGGGCGTGGCGGCTTCGTTCGAGAAGTCGGTGATCTTTGGTCTTGCCGAGGTATTGCAGGGGATGCGGGATGCCGATCCGCACGGGCAACTCGAGGCGCGGACCGCGCGGAACTGGCAGCTTGTGCGCGGTGTACGCGAGATGGTGGAGGAGTCGCCGGATTGTCCGCTGTCGGTCGCTGAGCTATGCGCGCGGTTTCGCGCGAGCCGGCGGACTTTGCAGTATGCGTTTGAGGATACGGTTGGGGTGAGTCCTTCGGCTTATATACGAGCTGTTCGGCTCGATCATGTGCGGCGGGAATTGCGGAGTGCCGGGTCGGTTACCGAGGTCGCTACGCGGTGGGGGTTTTGGCATTTTGGGAATTTTTCCAACGAGTATCGGGGGCAGTTTGGGGAGTTGCCGAGGGAGACCTGGCGCAGGAGTAGAAGTTAAGGGAGTTTTTTTTGCCTGCCCGGCAGGGGAGGTCTTCGCGACGATTGTTGGTTTTGTGCCGTTGGCCTTTTGGTTGATCTGGATTTTTGGATTTCCTTGCGGTGCTCGTTGTCTGCTCTGGTGTTGGTCTTTTGGCCTTTCCTTGCTTTCTTATCGGTCTATTAGCGTTGCCGCTGTGCTGGTGTTGGTCTTTTGGCCTTTCCTTGCATTGTTAGTGGTCTATTAGCGTTGCCCCTGTGCGGGGCGGCACCTACTTTTCTTTGCCTGCCGCAAAGAAAAGTAGGCAAAAGAAAGCGGCTCAAACCGCTAATTCTTAAGCGGGTCCCCCGCGCAGTAACGGTAGTGGTGCATCTGGAATCCGTGCCCCCGCGCACTCCGCGCTAGTGACAAGGCGCTCATCAGCTCCCACTCCGCACTGCGTGCGTCGCGGATGGGTCTGCCAGGGAAACCAGTGGGGTTGCTTCGCGCAGCGAGCAGGCCGCAAGGGCTTACGCTGTTAAAAGTTCGTCATTCGAATGGAATGAGGCCGGCGATAGAGGCTCACCAGGCACCGGCGGCCCGCACGACATAATCGATGTGTGCGAACCGTAGAGACGGTTTTAAGAACTGGGTATCGGCGCGCGCAGCGCCGCCGGAGGTATGACTGCCTTGTCACTGGGGCGGAGTGTGCGAGGCGACAGATTCCAGATGCACCACTACCGTGGCTGCGCGGGGGACCCGCTTATGAGCTTGCGGGGTGAAGCCGCTTTCTTTGCTTATCTTTCTTTGCGGCGGCAAAGAAAGTAAGTGCCGCCCCGCACAGGGGCAACGCTAATAGACCACGAACAAAGCAAGGAAAGGCCAAAAGACCAACCCAAACAGACCACGAACAATTCAAGGAAAGGCCAAAGACCAGAAGGGCAACGCCAAACCAAACCACAAACCCAGCAAGGCACCGCCCAAATTCCAGATCAACAAAAAAAGCGTCGCGAAGACCCCTCCCAGCCGGGCAGGCAAAAAAAACCCCGCCAAAAACACCAAATTCAGCGCACACTCCGTAACTGCTCCCTCGCGGAGGGACAAACGCCTATTGGGGAGCCCATCATGGCAAAAGGTCAAATGCGCAGCAACCGCGAAGTAAAGAAACCGAAACAGGCCAAGAAACCTACACCGGCCACAACACCGTCGGGCGCGCCGCCGATCCGCGTTGCCCCAAGCAGCTCGGCAACCCAGAAAAAGAACTAGGCAAGCACCAACCCGGCAGCAAGCCCGCCCCCACCAGGCGGGCCTCAACCATCACTTCGAAATATCCTCCAGCGCAACATCCCGTGTCTTCGGCCCAAGCGTTCCGATCGCCACCATCACCACCACCATCGCGCCCGAAATAAACACGAACACGCCATTCACACCAAAACGGCTCAAACACCCCGCAATCACAAACGCGGAAAACATCGCGGAAAGCCGGCTCCACGAATAAACAAATCCCACCGCCCTCGCCCGAATACCAGTCGGAAATAGCTCGGCCTGATAGGCGTGGTAGCTATACGAAATGATATTGCCCGCCAGCACGAGGCACACACCCAGACTCACGAGCAATACCGTCTCCCGAGCCTGGCTGAACAGCAGCCCGCACACCACGTTCACCGCCGCCATGCAGATAATCACCGTCTTACGCTCGAAGCGGTCAGCAATCAGCATCCCCAGCAATGGTCCCAACGGCGCAGCAATCGCAATGACGCTCGCATACATCAAGCTCGTCGTGACCGTAATGCCCTGCCTGATCAACAACGTCGGAATCCAGTTCGCAAAACCGTAATAACCCATCGTCTGGAACACGTGGAAAATAATCAGCATCAGTGTGCGCTTGCGGTACGGCGGCATCAACAGATCGCGAAACGCCGCACGCGCACGCACCGGTTCGGGCAACGCCGGCTCCGGCAAAGGCCGTCCATATTCCCGCTCGACGCGCGCTTCAAGCCGCTTCATCACCGCGTCGGCTTCCTCGATGCGGCCCTTCTGCGCGAGCCAGCGCGGGCTCTCCGGCAAACGCCGGCGAATCCACCACACCACGATCGCGCCCACTACGCCGGTCAGCACAACCAGACGCCAGCCGTCGAGACCGAAGTAACGGTGCGGCACCAGCAAGTACGATAGAAACGCCACGATCGGCACCGCGCAGAAACCGACAGCCTGCGAAAAGGCCGCTGCGCGACCACGCACGTGCTTCGGCACGAGCTCGGAGATGTACGTGCCGATCGTCACGATCTCCACGCCAATGCCAATCCCCGCGATGAAGCGCCAGAGGTTCAACCCAAGCGCCGTGTCCTGGAACGCCATGACGACGTTGGCCGCGGTGTACCAGAGCAACGACCAGGTGAAGATCGCGCGCCGCCCGAAACGGTCGGCGAGAAAACCGCATGCCGCCGTGCCAATGAACAGGCCGGCAAACAACGCCGCGATGAAACTCGCCACGCCGCTCGTGCCGAACAAACCGTGCGTCGTCGCGGTCAGAATGCCGCTACGCACGAGACCCGGCGCGATGTAGCCGGAGAACATCAGGTCATACAGCTCGAAGAAAAGCCCGAGGCTCAGCAGCATCACCAATTGCCAGATCGAGCGCGTGGCGGGCAGGCGGTCGAGCCGCGCGGAAATGCGCGCACCGCCTAGCGCGATCTCTTCAGCGCGGCCGCCCGCCGATGCACCAGCGTCCGAAGGCAAACCACCCAGCGCGCCAGCATCGCCAACCGCTGTCGCATATACCGCATGATTCGACGATTTCATCGTCTGTCTCCATGATTTCCGGTCTGATGCCGGATGAGATTGATCGACTACGTTTCATGCAACGAGTACTCACTGCCTCACACCATCACGCTCACGCAGCTTCTCGCGGCACCTGCCCCGCACCGCCGCCCAACGCCGCGATCTGTGCCTCGTCGTAGCCCAAACCGCGCAGGACGTCGGCGGTGTGCTCGCCGATCTTTGCGATTGGCTGGCGCGGTTGCAAACGCGCGCCGTCCATCGAAATCGGCAACAGGGGCATCGCAGTTTCGCTGCCGTCGTCGAGGGTCAATCGCGCAAGGCCGCCGCTCTCGTTCAGGTGCGGATCGTCGAACAGGTCTTCGGGTTTCGTGATCGACGCAAACGGAATGTGGTCACGCTCGAACAGCGGCACAAGCGCGGCGCCTTCGAAGCGGCTCAAGGTTTCGCCGAGCGTCTGCAGCAGCCACTCGCGCGCCAGCACGCGGTCGTTGTTGGTCGCAAGGCGCGGGTCGGCCAGCAGGTCGGCACGCTCGAGAATCGCGCACAGCGCGCGCCATTGGCCGTCACCGGTGGCAGCGATAAACATCTGCTCGTCGTTGGCAAGCCGGAACACGTCGTAGACCGCCCATGCGCTGATGCGCTCGGGCATCGGCGCGGCAGCCACGCCGGTCGCGGCGAACTGCTGCATGTGCTGCGCGGACAGCAGGACGCAGTTTTCGAACAGCGCGCTCTGCACTTCCTTGCCGCACCCGCTCGTATGCCGCTCGTGCAACGCCGCAAGCACGCCGATCGCGCCGAACATGCCGCCCATGATGTCGTTGACCGAACTGCCCGCCCGCAACGGACGGCCTACCGGCCCGGTCATGTAGGCGAGACCGGCCATCATCTGCACCACTTCGTCCAGCGCGAGACGGTGTTCGTACGGACCGTTCAGAAAGCCTTTGTGCGAGACGTAAATCAGCCGGGGATTGCGTTCGCGCAGCGACACATAATCGAGACCCAGGCTCGCCATGCGGCCCGGCTTGAAGTTCTCGACGAAGACGTCCGCGGTATCGACCAGCTTGTGCAGCGCGGCCAGTCCCGCTTCGCTATCGAGGTCGAGTGCGACACTCTTCTTGTTGCGATTGAAGGTGCGAAAAAAACCCGCACCCGTGCCAAGCAAACGGCGCGTACCGTCGCCGCGCGGCGGTTCGACCTTGATGACTTCGGCGCCAAGGTCGCCAAGAATCATCCCGCAGGTCGGCCCCATCACCATATGCGACAACTCGACCACGCGGATGCCCGCCAGCGGCAACGCGCCCTGTTGCTCCGCCAGAGAAACGGATGCGGAAGTGGTCGAAGAAACGGGAGCGGAAGAATCTGAAGTCATTGCAACACCTGTGAGTCGGAAGGTTCGATACGTTGCGGCGCGGCGCTGAACTGCTTCGGCAAACCGGCTCGCGCCAGATAGCCGTACAGAGGTTCGCCAGGTAGCGCCTCAGCGAGAATGCGGCGCGAGGCGATGAGTCGAGTAAGGTCGATGCCGGTGTCGTAGCCCATGCTGTCGAGCATGAACACGACGTCTTCGGTGTTCACGTTGCCGGTTGCGCCCGGCGCATGCGGGCAGCCACCGAGACCGGCCAGCGACGCGTCGAATTCACGGATACCGTGCTGCAACGCGATCAGCGTATTCGCGAGGCCGAGGCCGCGCGTATCGTGGAAATGCAGCGAGCGCAACTTGCTTCCCGCCACCGCTCGCACCAGCTCGATGATCTCGCCCACCTGGCGCGGCGTCGCTTCACCCGTGGTGTCGCCGAGTGCAATGGCATCGGCGCCGGCCTGCAACGCGGCGCGCGCAATCTGCTCGATGTCGGTATAGGGCACCGCGCCTTGCAGCGTGCAGCCGAACACGGTCGACAATCCCGCAATCAACTCCACGCGCCGCGCGTTTGCACCAGCCGCGCTATCGATCAGCTCGCGCATCGCGGCAAACGATTCGATCATCTCAGCGGGTGTCTTGCGGACGTTGGCAAGGCTATGCGCCGTACTCACCGAAATCGGCGCGACGATCCGATGTACACCGGACGCGAGCGCGCGCTGTGCGCCCTTCAGGTTCGGCACCAACGCCGTCACGATCAGATCGCCGTAGGTCAGCGCGTGGGCGATCACGTCCTCGGCGTCGGCCATTTGCGGCAGCAGCTTCGCCGGCACAAACGACGCGACTTCCATATGCCGCACGCCGGCGGCATAGGCCGCGTCGATCCAGCGTCGCTTGAATTCGGTGGGCATCGTGCGCGCAATGCTTTGCAGACCGTCGCGCATGCCGACTTCGGTCACGACGACGCGCTCATGGGTGTCACTCATGGTCTTGAATCCCGGTCTTGAATCTTGCGTGGAGGGCAGGGAAAGAAGTTGCTGAGCGACAGCGTGCCCGCGCGCGGCCGCGCGGCAAAGTCTGCGTTGACGACGTTCTCCATCGCCGCTCGCGATGGCGGCTCAGGCAAGCTGGACGGGCGTGCTCCGTCACAAAGGGAAAACCCTTAAGGACTTGTCAGAGGGTGTTCAGAGCGCGTTCGACCCGCGCTCAATCTACGTTCCGCGCACGCTCAGGCGAGGCGCAGCAGATGGTCGAGCAAATTCGACGCCGCCAATGTCAGCGCCTTCCGGTCGCGCATGCAGATCACGAAGCGCCGCTCGGCCCATGCTTCGCTCAACGGCACGGCAGTAATGCCGTACTCGTCGGCGGCATGCCGGGACAACGCCTCACGTGGCAGGATCGCGACCGCAAGGCCGGCCTGGATAAAACGATAGGCGGCGTCGAAGGTCGATACGTAAGTTCGGTAGTTGAGCTCGTGGCCTTTTTCCGCCGCAATGCGCTGCATCAGCGCGTTCATCGAGGCGTTCGACGCAAGCCCGAGATGGTCGAACGCCAGGCTCTGCTCAAAACCGATTGCGGCCTCGCCGGCCAGCGGATGATCGCGCGGCACAAGTAGCGCGAGATGATCGGAGCGATACCGCAACACGTCGAGATTGCCCATAGGCACCGAATCGCGGCAGATGCCGAGATCTGCCACGCCCTCTTCCAGACCGCGCACGATCTCGGTACTGACGCGCTCTTCGACATCGACGCGAATCTGCGGATTGGCCTTCAGAAACACCGACAGCGCCTCGGGCAAGAACTCGACCATCGACGACACATTCGCCAGCACCCGTACATGACCGCGCGCGCCGGCCGCGTATTCGCTGAGCTCGGCCTGCAGGCGTTCGTGGCCCCGCATGATGAGCCGCGCGTGCCTGAGCAGCGCCTCGCCGGCGGCAGTCGCGCGCACGCCGCGCTGGCTGCGCGAGAGCAGCGCGACGTCGACCAGCGCTTCGAGATCGGCGAGCCGCTTGCTGACCGCGGACGGCGCAATGAACTCGCGTTCGGCCGCGCGCGCGATCGTGCCCTCCTCGCAGACGGCGATAAACAAGCGCAGTGTCACCTGATCGATTTGCCACATGGACGGGCGTGCCCTGGGTGTTTGGAGTCGGAAAATTATGCCCGAGGAACGCGGCGGGCAGCTTGCCCGGGATTTTCGCTCCGACTATGCTTGTGGACGCGCCGGCCGGACGCCTGCATGCACACTAGAAGCGCGGCGCGCGGCCCACCACCGAACAGAACAACCTATCAAGGCTCTCCATGTCCACCGCCAGTCTCTTCGTCACCTCCGCCGGTGTCGGCCTCGCGATTGCCGCGCCGGTCGGCCCGATGGGCATGCTGTGCATTCGCCGCACGCTGACGGGCGGCCCGCGCGCGGGGCTCGCGATCGGCTTCGGCATTGCCACCGGCGACGCGGTTTACGGCCTGATCGCGGCGCTCGGCCTCGTCGGCATTTCGCAGTTCATGCTGGCCTACGACCGCCCCTTGCATCTGGTCGCCGGCCTGTTCCTGCTGTATCTCGGCGTGCGCACGCTGTTGCAGAAAGCTCCAGCGGAAGCCGCCAACGGCAATGGCGGCAGCGACGCTAACGGCAAACTCGCGCAGGTGGGCCGCGCCGGCGCGCTACGCGCGTATGCGAGTTCATTGCTGCTCACGCTGACCAATCCGCAAACCGTCATCATGTTCGCCGCGCTGTTCACGACACTCGCGCCGCGTGGGGCATTTTCATCGAGCATCGCATTGACCACGGTCGGCGGCGTATTTTGCGGTTCGATCGCGTGGTGGTGTTTTCTCGTGACGGTCGTGTCGCTCGCGCGTCATGCGATCGGCAGCAAGTTGCGCGTCGCGATCGACCGGATCGTTGGGTTCACGCTGGCGGCATTCGGTATCGTCGAAATTCGCCGCGCGCTTTGAGTGGGGTTTAAGGCCTGGCGGCGCGCTTCGTACGCGAGCGCGGCAGTTTTGCGACAATAGCGGCTTTCGCCGTGCCGCCACGCGCCTGCCGCCGACCTTCGCCGACACTCGAAGGCCGGTGCGCGTAGGCCTTGCCGCCTGATCCGTCCAACCCACCCGACCGTCACCGGTCCGCTCAATGGCTCTTCCCCACATCGATCTGCTGTACTCCGTCTCCGGCCTGTTCGTCGGCTTCCTGGTCGGCCTGACGGGTGTCGGCGGCGGCTCGCTGATGACGCCGATCCTGGTTCTGCTGTTCAACGTGCATCCGGCTACCGCGGTCGGCACCGACCTGCTGTACGCGGCCGCCACCAAGGCGACGGGCACGCTGGTACACGGCCTGAAAGGCTCCGTCGACTGGCAGATCACACTGCGTCTCGCGGCCGGCAGCGTACCGGCCGCCACCCTCACCTTGATCCTGCTGCATCGGTACGGGATGGACACGCCGGGCGCGAGCCGGCTGATCCAGATCGTGCTCGGCGCCGCGCTGCTGGTCACTGCCGTGGCGCTGGTGTTCCGTCCGCAACTCGCGGCGCTCGGCGCGCGCCGCCGGCGCGCCCCGCGGCAAGGCCGCACGCTCGCGCTCACCATACTGACCGGCGCGGTGCTGGGGGTGCTGGTGTCGCTGACTTCGGTGGGGGCCGGCGCCATCGGCGTGACGGTGCTGCTGCTGCTCTATCCGTTGCTGCCGACCACGCGCATCGTCGGCTCCGATATCGCGCATGCGGTGCCGCTCACACTGCTGGCGGGCGCGGGGCATTGGCTGCTGGGCTCGATCGACTGGTCGATGCTGTTGTCGCTGCTGGTGGGTTCGCTGCCCGGCATCGCGATTGGCAGCTATCTGTCGTCAAAGGCACCGGACGCGCTGCTGCGCAACGTGCTCGCCGCCACGCTCACGCTGGTCGGTGTGCGCCTCGTGCTGGCGTGAAGCGGGCCTGAGAGACATAGACGGCGGCGCTGGCGGCCCCGCTTGCGCTTCTATTTGAAAAACCGGCAGGTCAGGTCGGCTTCGAACTGCTTGACCCATTGCCCGCGACGGTCCGGATAACTCTGTGCCCAGCCGCCGCGACGAACCGTGACGAGGCGCTCATGTGGAGCCTCGCCCGGATTCAGGCGGGCGCTGATGTCGAAATGCACCGGCGCAAAGCCGTGCCGTGCGCATACCAGTTCGAAAGCCGCCCGATCGCCGATAGGCAAATCGGTGTAGCGCAAAAGCGTGATGTCCATGGCGAAGGCTCCCGTTTCCCTCACATCACAGTACGCTTCATGACGCGTTAATTGTGTGTCGCAGCGCACGCAGGGGCCGTTGCGGCGCCGGCGTCCGACCCGCAACGGGTCTAAGCCATCATCGCCGCTTTAAAAATAATCGCCACGAAAAATAAAGCGAAAAAAAAGCTCCGGGTATTAGCCGGAGCCCTCGCACTGGCATGCCTCAGAATGACGCATAACGATCTTGAATCGCCCACGCCCTCCGATACAGCTTTGCGCGCCTGACGGCGCCTCGTGCGCCAGTTGCAAACTGCTGGTGCCAGGCCGCCTGATGCGGCCTGCCGATTGCAACTGTCTTACTGCTGTACAACGGTCAGCTTGTTGGTTACCGACGTCACGCCGGCAACGCCCTTGGCCACCGTACCGGCGTTGTCGATCTGGCCTTGATCAGGCACCGAGCCCGTCAGGGTCACCGCACCGCCACGAGCACGCACGGCGATGTTCGACACGTCGATACCTTGCGCCTTGGCAAGCGCGCTGCGCACCTTGCGGCCGAGTTGGCCATTCGCCTTCTTGGTGGCCTTGGCGCTTGCAGCCGGCGCGGCGGTCGTGCCCATCGTTGCATCGCTTGCCTGAGCGTACACGTTGCACGCCACCACCATTGCCACGACCGAGCCCAGCGTTTTCAGAAAACCGACCGATTTCATAGTTTCTATTCTCCTTAGCTACACATTGGACCGCATATACCAGCAGCGGCTTCGTTACGACTACGTGCGGCTATCCAGGACGCGACAAGGCGCGGCTCAGCGACGGCCGACTATGGCTGCAACACGGTGTGCGAGAGGCGAGAGAAGCCGGCCGCCGTTATCGCATGCGCATCCACGCATACATGCGGTACGAGAGCCGGCAAGCCGCGAAGTCCGCCGGCGCGCCCGGTTCTTATCTGTCGTGCCGGGTCACGCCGCGCAAACATTTGTTCGCGACAGCGATGCACAATTTAATCTAGCCGCGCCAGAAGCGCAAAGGGTTTAGTCATCCCTCGAGGTGGCTGCTGGTTGTCATCCGGTCATGGATCGTGTTTTATTCATGCACTGTTCATATTTTTGGCCGGGAGCCGGTTCACCGGCCGCTCACGAGGCCGTCATGGACCATTCGTGCGTCATTCATGCTTCGGTCATTTCCCCTTCACGGGCTGTTCACACGCTGTTCACTCGCTGTTCACGAATTGTTACGGGTTTGACAGCGCCCGCGCCGGCCCGGCGCTGCGCCACCGCGCGATTCTCGGGTACCATCGGCGCGACGCGCGCTGCCGTGCGGCGTGCCGGTTCGGCGTGGTCGCCGGCCCGGCATGGCGCGCGCCTCGTCCCGGTTCGCGTGCCGCACGGCGCCGCCACCCTGTCCACTTTCGACCGTAGCCGTCACGTCACCCGATGAAGCCAGCCACCGGCCGCAAACGCCCTCCCCGCCTCGTCGCCCGTTTTGTCGCGATCTCCTGGCGCGATCTGGCGGTCTCGTTCGGACCGCTCGTGCTGATCGCCGTCGCGGCGATCTGGGTCGCCGTGCGCCTGATCCAGCCCGCGCCGCCCAATACGCTGACGATCAGCGCCGGCCCTGAAGGCAGCACCTTCTGGAACGCCGCACAGAAGTACAAGGCGATTCTGGCGCGCAACCGCATCACCCTGAACGTCCTGCCCTCGGAAGGCTCCGTGCAGAATCTGAAGCGGCTTTCGGACCCGAAGTCGAACGTCGATGTCGCCTTCGTGCAAGACGGCATTTCGCCCGGCCCGGTCAGTCCGGACCTGATGTCGCTCGGCAGCGTCGCCTATGTGCCGCTGGCGATCTTCTATCACGGACCGACCATCAGCCGGCTCTCCGAATTCAAGGGCTTGCGCCTCGCGGTCGGCGCCGAGGGCAGCGGCACGCGTGAACTGGCGCTCGCGCTGCTCAAGGCCAATGGCATCGTGCCAGGCGGGCCGACCAAACTGCTGCCGCTCTCGGGCGACGACGCCGCCCAGGCCCTCGTTGCCGGCAAGGTCGACGCGGCTTTTCTGGCCGGCGATTCGGCACAACCGGCGGTGATGGGCAAGCTGAACCGCACGCCAAATGTGCAGTTCTACGATTTCACCCAGGCCGATGCCTATACCCGCCGGTTCCCCTATCTGACGCAGCTTCAGATACCGATGGGTGCGTTCGACCTCGGCAAGAATCTGCCGGCCGCGCCGATGCACATGGTGGCGCCGACCGCCGAACTGGTGGCGCGCGACTCGCTGCATCCGGCCCTCTCCGATCTGCTGATCGAAGCGGCACGCGAGGTCCACGGCAAGGCAAACATCCTGCAGCGCGCCGGTGAATTCCCCGCGCCGCTCGCGCACGACTTCCCGATCAGCGACGACGCCGCCCGATACTACAAATCGGGCAAGAGCTTCCTCTACCGGGTCCTGCCGTTCTGGCTGGCCAGTCTCGCAGACCGGCTGCTGGTGGTCGTGGTGCCGCTGATCGTGCTGCTGATTCCGGCGCTGCGCGTGGTGCCTTCTCTGTACACGTGGCGGGTGAAGTCGCGCATCTACCGCTGGTACGGCGCGCTGATCGCGATCGAGCGAAGCGCGCTCAGCGAGCATTCGGCCAGCGAACGCGCGTCGCTGATCGAACGGCTCGATGCGATCGAAGAATCGGTGAACGGTCTGAAAATGCCGCTCGCCTATGCGGATCAGTTCTACGTGCTGCGTGAGCACATCGGCTTCGTGCGCGAGCGGCTCACCCATAGCCGCGAGGCCCAGCGCGACGCAGCGGGCGAGCCGGACGAGCCCGGCGATCCGGATGCACCGGGCGAGTCCGGCGGCGGATCCGAACCGGCCGTCGCGGGTCCAAAGTCATATTGATCGGTGCAAGCCTCGGCTGCACCGCGTAAGATCATTACAAATCCGACGATCCAGCAGACAACATCGTCTGGAACAGGCAATCCGGGAGACATTTATGACCGTTGGCATCGACGCCAGGCAACCGCTGTGGTTTTACGATTTTGTCTCGCCGTTCACGTACCTGTTGCTTGAGCAACACGACAAATGGCCGGGCTTCGACTTCGCGTTCACGCCGGTCGTGCTGAACGAGTTGTATCGCCACTGGGGCCAACGGCCCGCTTACAGCGTGCCCGCAAAGCGCACTTTCATGTATCGCCACGCGCTGTTTCGCGCGGAGCAACTCGGCATTCCGTTCAAGATGCCGCCGGCCCATCCGTTCGATTCGATGAAACCGCTCCTGCTCGCCACCGCGGCGAAGGGCGATATCGGCTTCGTACGCGAGATTTTCCGTTTCATCTGGCGCGAAGGCCGCGATCCGTCGAGCGATACCGCATTCGCCGAACTGTGCGAGCGCGTGGGCATGCCGGACGGCCCGGAACTCATCAAGAGTGAAGAAGTGAAAGCGCAACTGCAACGCAACACCACGGACGCAATCGGTCTGGGCGTGTACGGCGTGCCGACCTTCTTTCTGAACGATCAATTGTTCTGGGGCGAAGACGCGTTGCCCATGGTGCTGTATTGCGCGCGCACCCCGAACTGGCTCGACTCGAAGGAAGTGAAACGGATCAGCTCGCTGCCTTCGGGACTTGCGGACGTTTGAGCGAAAGCAAAAAGTAATGTTCGTGCAATCAGGCTCGCTTTTGCGGGCCTGATTGCGCCAAAAAGCCCGTCCTGATGCCGGCCATACCGTGCCCGCTATGCCGCCACACCATAAACGGCCTAAGGTTATAACCTTTGCGCCCTGCTCTCGCGATCCGGCTCGCCGGCGGCTCCGTAAGACGCTTCATCCGGACCTGACCTGCTTGCATCGCCTCCCCTGAACCATGGACGACGACTCCGCCGCCTCCCTCGACATCTGGCTTGTGCGCGTGCTGCGCACGCTGATCGTCGAGCGCAGCGTCACACAAACCGCGCTACGTCTGAACCAGACCCAGCCCGCCATCAGCACGGCGCTGCGCAAATTGCGCGAAACGCTGAACGACCCGATCCTCGTGCGCGGCAAGTCCGGCATGGTCCCGACGGAATACGGCGAATCCTTGCTGGCCTCGGCGCAACGTGTGCTGCGCGAAGTCGATTTCGTGGCGACGCCGCACGGCGACTTCGATGCCGGCCGCTCGCGCCGCACCTTCCGCGTGGCCGCGCCGGATTATCTGAACGACTTCTTCATGCCCACCGTGATCGCGCAATTTCGCGAAGCGGCGCCGCATGCGCGTCTGGAGATCGATTCGCTGAGCCCAATGCTCGATCATTCGGCCGCGCTCGACGCAGGCGAACTCGATCTGGTGATCGGCAACTGGCCGAAACCCGAGCCGCGTTTCGAACGCAGCGATCTGTTCTCCGATACGGTGGTGTGTCTGATGCGCGCCGATCATCCGCTCGCACGCGCGCCGATGACGCGCGAAGCCTACCTCGCCGCGCCGCATCTCGCGCCGACGCCCTATAGCGGCGCGAGCGGCGGCGCCGTCGACATCGGTTTCGCACGGGCCCGCGCCGAGCGGCGCATCGTCGCCACGCTGCCTTACTTCGGCCTCGTGCCGCAAACGCTGCTGCAATCGGATCTGATCTTCACGACGACACGCCGGTTCGCGATGCACTACGCCAACATGCTGCCGCTCGCGGTGGTCGACGTGCCGATTCCGTTTCCGCGCATCAAGTGTTATCAGCTATGGCATCCGCAGCCGGACCGGCCGAGCGATATCGGCTGGCTGCGCACCTTGATGTCGCAAGTTTCGGACGCACTGGTCGCACAGAAGGTTCGGCGCACAAAAGGGCCGCCGAAAAAGGCAACGTCAGCCGCGGCGGACTGACGTTCTCGTTTGAACTGCTGGCTTGAACTTACGCTGAACGCCTGATGCCAGGTGTCTTGCTCTACCGGTTCACACGCTCGCGCAGAGTTTCTGTGTCGCTGTCTGCGCCATAGCCTGACGCGTACGGATCTGCAGCAACTCCGCACACACCGCGACCGCGATGGCCGCAGGTGCTTTATCGACAATGCCGCCGACGCCGATCGGGCACGTCATCTCCACCAGCCGATCCAGATCCACCCCGCGATCCAGCAAACGGCGCTCGAATTTCACGCGCTTCGTTTTAGACCCGATCATGCCGAAGTAGGTGAAATCGCGCCGCCGCATGATGCGCGCGGCAAGCGAAAAGTCGAGCGCATGGTTATGCGTCATCACGAGAAAATACGCGCCGGGCGGCGCCGTATCGACGATCGCATCCGGCGTGTCGGTTGCTTCGACCTGCACGTTGGCGGGCGTTTCGTCAGGGAACAGTTCATCGCGCTCATCGACCCACTGGACGACGCACGGCAAGCTGCCGAGCAGCGTGACGAGCGCATGGCCGACGTGCCCCGCGCCGAACAGCACGATGTGCATCGGTGCCGGACGCGGTGCTTGCTCGGCGCTGCGCCGGCCGATCTGAACGGAAGAAAAATCGTTCATGGCGATCAATCCAGTTGGTTTCAATGATTGCACAATTGCGTTGGCGGGTCAGTGTGTTAGCCGATCATGGCGCGACCCGCGAAAGGCCGCACCATGCGCACCGCTCGCTTACTGCCGCGCCGCCGCAGTCGCAGCCCGCACGGCACCGACGGCCTTGAGGATTTCCTCGCTGGTCGCAGGCGCGTTCAGCGGCGGATTGACCTTGTGGTCGCCCACGGCCGAGATGGCATCGCGCACCGCGAAGAACACCGAGAACGGCAGCAGCAGCGGCGGCTCGCCGGTCGCCTTCGAGCGATGGATGCTGTCCTCCGCGTTGCGGTTCTTGAACAGGCGCACGCGGAAATCGGGCGGCGTATCGTTGACGGTCGGAATCTTGTAGGTGGACGGCGCGTGCGTCATCAGCTTGCCGCCGGCATTCCACCACAGTTCTTCGGTTGTGAGCCAGCCCATGCCCTGGATGAACGCGCCTTCCACCTGACCGACGTCGAGCGCCGGGTTCAGCGACGCACCCACGTCATGCAAAGCGTCCGCGCGCAACACGCGCATTTCGCCGGTCAGCGTGTCGATCACCACTTCCGACACCGCCGCGCCGTACGAGTAGTAGTAGAACGGCCGGCCTTGCAGCTTCGATTGATCCCAGTAGAGCTTCGGCGTTGCGTAGAAGCCGTCCGACCAGAGCTGGATGCGCGCGACGTAGGCCTTCGCGATCACTTCTTCGAACGGCACGATCACTTCGCCGATCACCACGCGGTCGTGCACGAAACGCACGTCCGAAGCCGCCACCTGTCCCGCGCCGAAACGCTCGGCGGCAAACGCCGACAGACGTTCGCGCAACTGGCGCGCGGCATCTTGCGCGGCCTTGCCGTTCAGGTCCGAACCGGTCGATGCGGCGGTCGCCGACGTGTTGGCGATCTTGCTTGTATCGGTCGCCGTCACGCGAATGCGGTTGAAGCCGATCCCGAGTTCATGCGCGACGACCTGCGCGACCTTGGTGTTCAAACCCTGGCCCATTTCGGTGCCGCCGTGGTTCACCAGCACGGAGCCGTCGGTGTAGATGTGGACCAGCGCGCCGGCCTGATTGAAGTGGGTCACGTTGAACGCGATGCCGAACTTGACCGGCGTGAGCGCGAGCCCCTTCTTCAGCACTTCGTTGTTCGCATTGAACTCGTTGATCGCCTCACGACGCGCGCGGTATTCGCTGGTCGCCTCGAGTTCGTCGATCAATTCGTGAATCACGTTGTCTTCGACCACCTGACCATACGGCGTCTGGTTGCGCTCGGTCTTGCCGTACAGATTGCGGCGGCGCACGTCGAGCGAATCCTCGCCGACCGAGCGCGCGACGTTGTCCATGATGTACTCGATCGCGAACGCGCCCTGCGGACCGCCGAAGCCGCGGAATGCGGTATTCGATTGCGTGTTGGTCTTGCCGCAGAAGCCGTCGATCGACACGTCGGACAACCAGTACGCGTTGTCGAAGTGGCACAGCGCGCGCGTCATTACCGGACCGGACAGATCGGCGGAGAAACCGCAACGCGAGGTCATGTCGACGCTCACGCCGTCGATCACGCCCTTGTCGTCGTAGCCCACTTCATACGTGTAGTGGAAATCGTGGCGCTTGCCGGTCACCATCATGTCGTCGTCGCGGTCCGGTCGCAGCTTGACCGGGCACAGCAGCTTCCATGCAGCCAGCGCCGCGCAGCACGCGAACAGACCCGATTGCGATTCCTTGCCGCCGAAACCCCCGCCCATGCGGCGGCACTCGATCAGCACGTTGTGCGAGGCCACGCCCAGCGCGTGCGCGACCATGTGCTGCATTTCGGTCGGGTGCTGCGTCGAGCAGTAGACGTGCATGCCGTCGTCGTCCTTCGGCACCGCGTACGAAATCTGGCCTTCCAGATAGAACTGTTCCTGGCCGCCAAGCAGCATCTCACCGGCTTCGCGATGCGCTGCACGGGCGATCTTCGTGCCGGCGTCGCCGCGCGCCAGTTTCATCGGCGGCAGGACGTGCTGGTTCGCGGCGCGCGCCTGTTGCGCGGTGAGGATCGCGGGCAATTCTTCGTAGACGACTTCGGCGCGGCGCGCGGCGAGACGCGCGGTTTCATGCGAGGTCGCGACCACGATGAACATCGGCTGGCCGACGTATTGCACGACGCCGTCGGCGAGAATCGGATCGTCGCCGTGGATGATCGGGCCGACGTCGTTGACGCCGGGGATATCCTGCGCGGTGAAGATCGCAACCACGCCGGGCGTGGCGCGCACTTTATCGAGCGACATCGAGACGATCTTCGCGTGCGCTTTCGGCGACAGGCCGAGCGCGGCATGCAGCGTGCCGGCGAGCGTCGGGATGTCGTCGGTGTAGGTTGCGCGGCCGCTCACGTGCAGATGCGCGGACTCGTGCGGACGCGAGATGTGGACCTGGGTAAAGTCGTCGAGATCCTGAAGGTCTTTCAGGAACGGTTCGGCATGCTGATTCATTCTTGTGTTCTCCGTATCCTTGTGGCGTCTCAGGCGCTTGCGCCGACCGGGGCGCAGGCAGCGGCAACCGCGCGAACATCCAGCGCGCTTCTCGGCAGCGGATTGTTCGGACGCGTTTCGAGCCAGAAGCGGTACAAGGTGTTCTTCGCCGCTTCGAGGCGGTAGTTGCTGGTCGCGCGCATGTCGCTGAGCGGCGCGTAGTCGTTGCCGAGCGCGAGCATCGCGGCCTGCGCGGTGGCTTCGTGCCATTCGGCGTCGCGCAGCACGGCTTCGGCGTGCGTCGCGCGCTTCGGTGTGGCGGCCATGCCGCCGAACGCAATGCGCGGCTCGCGGATCAGGTTGCCGTCGGCGATGAAGGAAAATGCGGCGCACACGGCCGAGATGTCCGAGTCGAAACGCTTCGACAGTTTGTAGGTGCGGAACTGCAGGTTCTTGCGCGCGCCGGTACGGGTCGGCACCTTGATCCCGACCACGAACTCATGCTCGGCCATGTCTTTCTTCTGATACGCGAGGTACAGATCTTCGAGCGGCATTTCGCGTTCGATCTCACCGCCGCGCACGATCACATGCGCGCCGAGTGCGATCAGGCCTGGCATCGAATCGCCGATCGGCGAACCGTTGGCGACGTTGCCGCCGAGCGTGCCGGCATTGCGGATCGGCAGCGATGCGAAGCGTTGCCACATTTCATGGAGTTCCGGATATTGCTTCGCCAGCTCAGCGTACGCCTTCTCGACCGTTACGCCCGCGCCGATCTCGATCCAGTCGTCATTGGTTTCGAGCTTTTGCAGCGCGGCGATCTGCCCGACGTAGACGATGTTGCCCAGTTCGCGCATCTGCTTGGTCACCCACAAGCCGATGTCCGTGCTGCCGGCAAGGATACGGGCGGCCGGTTCGGCTTCCTTGATTTTCGCGAGCGCGTCGACGGTGCGCGGCGCATTGAACTGCTGGCCCGCATGCTGGTAGTGGAAGGTGTCCTTGCGCTCGAGCGTGGCGAGCGTTTTCGACAGCGCCTCGACATTGACCGGCGCTTTCGGCGCGGGGGCTTCGAACATGCGCACGGCTGCGTCGACGATCGGACGATAGCCGGTGCAACGGCACAGATTGCCGGTCAGCGCGTTGCTGATCGCTTCGCGTGACGGCACGGTCTTGTTCGCGCAGCTATGTTCGTGGCCGTGCTTTTCGTACAGCGACCACATCGACATC
Source organism: Paraburkholderia fungorum (assembly GCF_902833645.1). Taxonomy (GTDB): domain Bacteria; phylum Pseudomonadota; class Gammaproteobacteria; order Burkholderiales; family Burkholderiaceae; genus Paraburkholderia; species Paraburkholderia fungorum. The sequence continues at coordinate 189,431 of NZ_CADFGE010000014.1, read as the reverse complement.
ACGAAGCCCGGCGTGCAGAAGCCGCACTGCGAGCCATGGCACTCGACCATCGCTTCCTGCACCGGATGCAGCGAGCCGTCAGGCTGGCGCAGGTCTTCGACGGTGTAAAGCGCTTTGCCGTCAAGGGTCGGCACGAACTGGATGCAGGCGTTCACCGCCTTGAAATCGACGCCGCCCGCCTCGTTGCGCTCACCGATCACGACCGTGCACGCGCCGCAGTCGCCTTCGGCGCAGCCTTCCTTGGTGCCCGTGCAATGCGCGTCTTCGCGCAGATACTGCAGGACGGTGCGGGTGACGGGCGCGTCCTTGATCTCGCGGATCGCGTTGCGGTGGTAGAAGCGAATCGGCTCAGTCATGTCTCGTTACTCTCAGTGTTCTGTGTCCGTGGGACGTGCTGCGATGATGGTTCGAAAACTATCACCGTCAATAAATACAACCCATAGCGGGGACCGCATGCGGGACATATCCGCAAAACGATATCGAGATGGGTTTAGGGGGCGGTTGACTTATGTTGATATGGCTGGTTTTCCGTATTTTCACAAAAATATCGTCTTTACCGCCATCCTGGATCTTGGCCTTCTGATGCGTGGCGCACGAAAAGCTCGCCTTCATGGAGATAGAAGCGACCTTTATATAGCTCTGGCACCGTTTTTCGGGTGGTACCGCTATTAAGCAATCCCTGCAAGGGAATCGGTTCCATGGGAAAATCACGCCTTTCCGCCGTTTTCAAGTCTCGTTTTCCCCATGCCCACCGACTCAGCGACACCTCGCAGCGAATTTTCGACGACCATGCAGATCATTCCGGTCGTCTTTTTCACGTTTCTTTGCTACCTGACGATCGGAATTCCGCTCGCGGTGCTGCCGGGCTACGTTCATGACGACCTCGGGTACAGCGCGATCCTGGCGGGCGCGGCGATTAGCGTTCAGTACCTCGCGACGCTGGCATCGCGGCCGCTTGCCGGCCGTTCGGCCGACACATTGGGGCCGAAGCGGACCGTGTCGATCGGCTTGCTGGGTTGTGGCGCGAGTGGGGTTCTGTTGCTGCTGGCCGTGTTGTGTGGGCGCTGGCCGGTGCTGAGCCTCGGGCTGCTGGTGTGCAGCCGTCTGGTGCTCGGATTCGGCGAAAGTCTGTGCGGGACGGGGGCGATTCTGTGGGGGATCGGCCGGGTGGGCACGAGCAACAACGCTCGGGTGATTTCGTGGAACGGCATTGCAACGTATGGCGCGCTCGCGATTGGCGCGCCGCTGGGTGTTGCGATTGCGCATTCGATCGGGTTCGCCGCGTTGGGCACTCTGGTGATTTTGCTGGCGGGGCTTGGGTTTTATCTGGCGCGGCTTATCGCGCCTGTGCCGATTGTGCATGGCGAGCGGATGTCGTACCGGAGCGTGTTCACGCGGGTGTTGCCGCATGGGATCGGGTTGGCGCTGGGCTCGGCCGGCTTTGGGTCGATTGCGACGTTCATTACGCTGTTTTATGCGGCACGGCATTGGCCCAATGCGGCTTTGTCGCTGACTGTTTTCGGCACGCTGTTTATCGGCGCGCGCCTGTTGTTTGCCAATACGATCAAGGTCTACGGTGGGTTTCGTGTCGCGATTGCTTCGTTTTCGTTTGAGTGTGCCGGGCTGTTGATGTTGTGGTTGGCGCCTGAGCCGCATATTGCGCTTGCGGGGGCTGCGTTGACCGGGTTTGGGTTTGCTTTGGTGTTTCCGGCTCTCGGCGTTGAGGCGGTTGGGCTTGTGCCGCCGGCTAGCCGCGGGGCGGCTTTGTCGGCGTATTCCGTGTTTCTCGATCTCTCGTTGGGGATTACCGGGCCGTTGGCCGGGTATATCGCTGGGGAGTTCGGCTATGCGCAGGTGTTTTTGTTTGCGGCGGTCGCGTCTGCGATGGCTGTTGTGCTGTCGACTATGATGTATTTGCGCAATGCGCGGGCGCCGAATGCGCCTGCGGCGACTTGATTGTTGTTGCCTGGTCGGCGGGTTTTTTGTTGATCTGGAATTTGGGCGGTGCCTTGCTGGGATTGTGGTTTGGTTTGGCGTTGCCCTTCTGGTCTTTTGGCCTTTCCTTGCTTTGTTCGTGGTCTGTTTGGGTTGGTCTTTTGGCCTTTCCTTGAATTGTTAGTGGTCTATTAGCGTTGCCCCTGTGCGGGGCGGCACCTACTTTTCTTTGCCTGCCGCAAAGAAAAGTAGGCAAAAGAAAGCGGCTCAAACCGCTAATTCTTAAGCGGGTCTCCCGCGCAGTAACGGTAGTGGTGCATCTGGAATCTGTCGCCTCGCACATTCCGCCCCAGTGACAAGGCAGTCATACCTCCGGCGGCGCTGCGCGCGCCGATACCCCGTTCATATCGCCACCCCGCTACGGCTTCCACCCCCGATCCGCCCGCTGCGGTTTCACGCCTTGATCCGCCTGCTGCGATCTCGCGCCTTGATTCGCCCGCTGCGGTTTTCGCGCCTCGATTTGTTCGGATTCGGACTCGTCGGCGCATCGCTGTCACCAGGCCGCGGCCTCACTCTTCCGATTGCCCCGGCTCTCTGCCCGCTGCCCCGCTGCTGCGAGCGCAACCGCGGCAGCAATCGCGATCGCGATCGCACCGCGAAAGCGAAAGCGAAAGCAACGCACCGACATTTCCGAAGTGGGGTTGGCCAATCAGAGCGGGGGCATCTCGCCGAGGCGGAGCCGAGGGCACCCGCTGCGCGAAGCGAGGCCGCTGGTTTTCCTGGCAGACCCATCCGCGACGCACGCAGTGCGGAGTGGGAGCTGATGAGCGCCTTGTCGCTAACGCGGAGTGTGCGAGGCGACAGATTCCAGATGCACCACTACCCCCTCCAAGCCAGGGGACCCACTTAAGAACTAGCGGTTTGAGCCGCTTTCTTTTGCCTACTTTTCTTTGCGGCAGGCAAAGAAAAGTAGGTGCCGCCCCGCACAGGGGCAACGCTAATAGACCACGAACAAATCAAGGAAAGGCCAAAAGACCAGCAGCAGAACAGAGACAACTACCACAGCAAGGAAAGCCCCAAAACCCAGACCAACAACAACCCCGCCGACCAGGCCCAAACCCTTATTTCCCCTCCGACAACCCTCTCTCAAGCGCCGCCACGCCAGCCGGCAACTCAACCTTAACCCCAAGATCCACCATCGTCCGCCCAAGCGCATGCAACGTGCGAAACAGATTGTGCTCCCGGCACTGCTCCCCCATCTGCCCGATCCGCACGATCGGCAAACCAAACGAACCCGAGATTTCCACCTGATGGTGCCGCGAAATGTGCCCACAAATATCAGCAGGACTCAACCGCTCCGGCACAACAATACCGACCACCGAATTCAACCGGCAAGGCGCCGGCGCATACAACTGCAAGCCCAATGCAGTAATCCCCGCCTGCAACGCCACCGAACACTTCAAGTGCCGCGCAAAGCGCTTCTCAAGCGTCTCGGCGCAAACAAGACGCAGCGCCTCATGCAAAGCAAGCACGCCGGAAACCGGCGCCGTATAGTGATACCCCGCGTTATGCCAGAAATTCTCCGCCAGCGAAGCATCAAGACACCAATGCGCATTCGCCGCCGTACGACCCTTCACACGTGCCCATGCCTCATCCGAAAACGCGATCAGCGAAACACCCGGGATCGAAGACAAACCCTTCTGCCCACCCGTGATCACCGCATCGATCCCCCACGCGTCCATCTCCAGCGGCATCGTGCTCAGCGTGCACACCGCGTCGACAATGACCAGCGCGCCCGCCGCTTTCGCCAGCGCCGCAATGTCCTTCAGGTGATGATTCCACACGGTGTTGGACGTCTCGCCCTGCACCACCGTGACAATCTCAGGCCGCTCGCGGCGGATCGCCTCGGCAACCGCGTCGAGACTCGCCACCGTGCCGTCCTCGACGTCGAGCGTGACAACGTGTGCACCAACTCGCCGGCCCATCTCCGCCATCCGCTCGCTGAAAAAACCGTTCCTGATGCTCAGCACGCGCGTGCCTTCCCACGCCAGGTTGGAGATCGCCATTTCCATCGCGGCTGAACCCGGCCCTGCGACCCCCAGCACCCACTTCGAATTCGTCTGGAAGACGTAGCGCGCCATGGTCTTCACCTGGCCAATCACCTTCACCATCGTATTGCCCAAGTGATTGATCACCACCGTATTGGCCTTCGCGACCGCCGCGGGAATCGGCACGGGACCGGCGCCCATCATCAGCAACGGTTCTTCGGGAAGAATGGCGTCGAGCGATTCGACAACTGGACAGGGCACAAGGTGGGAAACGGATTCGGTCGAGAGCGATGATGTCGGCATGATCGGTACGTGAATGTCAGGGCACAAGGAACAAGCGGCCCCGCCAGCAGTGACACTGGCGGGGCCGTTCGTCCGATCATTCACCGATCCGCGCGATTGCGCAAGTTTTTTTACTTCACTTTGGTCTTATCGAGCTTCTTGCCGGTTGCCGCGTTATACCGCTCGACATACTCCTCGATCAGCTTGCGCATCGCGCGGCCGATCTGCCGGTAGTCCGACTCGTTCAGGTTCGCGAGCGATACCCGTCCCGACGGATGCTGCGTACCGAAGCCGCGTCCCGGCAACAGCACCACACGCGCCTCGCGCGCGAGGCGGAACAGCAACTCCGACGGCTCGGTGTTCTTCAGCAGCCACTCGACGAACTCGCGGCCGAACATGCGCTCGCCGAGGAACTCGATGTCGAGAATCGTGTAGTAATCGACCTGATTCGGATCGCTGTCCTCGAACGAAATACCCACCTCTTCGTACAGCGCCTGCTTGCGCTTGCGGATCAAACGCTTCAACGCGTTCTTATACGCGTCCGGCGTGTCCATCAACGAGAACAGCGAGAACAACACCATCTGCACCTGCTGCGGCGTCGACAAACCGGCGGTGTGATTCAGCGCGACAGTGCGGCTGTCGGCGACGAGGCGGTCGATGAACTTGAGCTTGTCCGGTTCAGTCGTGATCGATTCATAACGCTCGTGCAGCTGGTGCTTCGCTTCTTTCGGCAACTCGCCAATCAGTTTGTCGAGTACGTTGTCGCGATGCGTCGCGATCACGCCGAGACGCCAGCCGGTTGCGCCGAAATACTTCGAGTACGAGTACACAAGAATCGTGTTCTTCGGCGCGAGCGCGAACAGCGAGACGAAATCGTCGGCGAAAGTGCCGTACACGTCGTCGGTCAATAGAATCAGATCGGGGCGTTCCTTGACGATGTCGGCGATGTATTGAAGGCTCTCGTCGTCGATCTTCACCGAAGGCGGATTGCTCGGGTTCACAAGGAAGAACGCCTTCACCTTGGGATCGCGCAGCTTGTCGAGTTCCTTCTTCGAATACTGCCAGCCGTTCGCAACGTCCGCCTCGAGATTCACGACGTTGAGCTGATAGTCGTTGAGACGCGGAATTTCGATGTACGGCGTGAAGATCGGCAAGCCAAGCGCGATCGTGTCACCGGGCTTGATCAGGTGATTCTCGCGCATCGTGTTGAAGATGTAAGTCATCGCCGCCGTGCCGCCTTCCACCGCGAACACGTCGAATTCGCCGACAAACGGATGGTTGCCGATCATCTCCTTGCGCAGATACTGCCCAACGATCAGTTCGGACAACTTGAGCATCCGGTCCGGCACCGGATAGTTCGACGCGAGAATGCCCTCGCACATTTCATAGAGAAAGTCGCCCGCGGAAAGTCCGAGCTGATCGCGCACATACGACACCACACCACGCAAAAAGTCGATTCCCGGTACGCCCTTGTTTTCGCGCAGGAACAGATCGAAGCGCTCCGTGAGCCCTTCGCGACGCGGGAACCCTCCCACGCCTTCCGGCATATAGGCAAACGAACGTTCCGACTCGCGCATCGCGAAGAGACCAAGCTGCCAGAAGCCGTGGCGCGGAATCGTCGCGAGGAAGTTCGGGTTGCCGCGGCCGGCGTTGAGCATCGACGCGTTGGCGGCACGCTCTACCGCACCGCCGCCGGCGGCCTTGATCAGTTCGTCCTTGAGTTCGAACGGGCTGAGCGCCGCGAAGCCGGCTTGAGCCATGTCGCCTTGTTTCTTGCCGCTTTTCTCTTTTGCCATGATGCGTTCTCCAGTGTGCAAGTGAATGACGCCGGCCTCGCGTGTGAAACTCTCAGTTGAGGCAGGCGTTAGAGAGATCGATAAATGCGTGTGCTAAACCGGGTTAAACCAGCCCGACCACGAGCGGTCCGAGCAACGTCAACGCGACGTTCGCAATCGCATAGGTGATCGCAAACGGCACCGTCGGCACGGCGCTTTCCGCCTTGTCGAGCACGCCGCCAAACGCCGGATTGGCACTGCGCGAACCCGAGAGCGCGCCGGCCAGAATCGCCGCGTTCCTGTAGCCAAGTACATAGCGGCCGAACAGCATCGTCAGAAGCAGTGGGAACAAGGTGACGAACACGCCGAGCAGGAAAATCGTCATGCCGCTCTGCTTGACCGTTACGACCGCCTGCAAGCCGGAGTTCAACCCGACCACCGCGACGAACGCCGCGAGACCAAAGTCTTTCAGCAATTGCGAAGCCGCTGTCGGCATCGCGCCGTACATCGGATGTTTGCCGCGCATCCAGCCGAACAGCAGACCGGCCAGCAGACAGCCGCCGCCGGAGCCGAGCGTGAGCGGAATCCCCGCCACGTTGACGACGATCAGCCCGATCAGCAGACCGAGCACAAGGCCGACGCCCATATAGATGAAGTCGGTCTTGTTGCTGTACGGCAGTTCATAGCCGGCTGCATCGACGGCGCGCTTGGTGTCTTTCGGCGAACCGTAAAAGGTGATCACGTCGCCGTGTTCGAGCTTCGTTTCAGGCAGGATCGGCAGCGGCTGGCCGGCACGCGAAGCACTCTGGATAAAGACACCATGGCGCAAATCGCGGTCCACGACCTCACGTGCCGCGGCGATCGTCGTGTGATTCATGCCTTTGCGCGTGAATACACCCTGGCGCGTCTGCATCACGACGCCACTGTCCTCGACGTTGGCAATTTCATTGCCGTTCGCACCGAAGGCGACCACCGCCTCGCGGCGGCCCACCACCAGCACTTCGTCGTTGGGTTGCAAGATCACGTCGGGCGTCGGCTCCAGGTTCTTGCCGTCACGCTTGATCCGCTCGACCGTCAACAGGTCCTGATGCAGGGTCTCGACGGCCTTGACCGTTTTCCCCGCACTGACATCGATCCGGTACGCACGCCCCACCAGTTCGGGTAACGCACTAATTTGCCCCGCGCTGAGGGACGGCGTACCCGCGGACAGTTCACGCTCCGCTTCGATCGACGCCTCGCGCAAGCCTTGCCCCATAAACTTCGGCAGGATGTTCACGCAGACGATGATCGCGCCGAGCGAGCCGAACACGTAGGTCACGGCGTACGCGATGGCGACGTCGGATTGCAGCGACTTGACCTGATCGGCGGGCAGACCAAGACGCGCGATCGCGTCGCCGGCCGTGCCGATAATCGCCGACTGCGTCAGCGCACCGCCCGCGAGCCCCGCGGCGAGGCCCTTGTTCAGATGGAACAGCTTCGCGCACACCACCACGGTGATTAGCGCGGAGACGGCGAGAAACACCGCCATCGCGATCTCACGCAGCGTCTTGCGGTTCAGGGAGTTGAAGAAGCCCGGCCCGGAGTCGTATCCGACCGCGTAAATGAATACGGCGAACATCACCGATTTCACGCCGTTGTCGATCGTCACACCGGCCTGACTGATCACGACCGCGGCGAGCAACGAACCGCCCACGCCGCCTAGCTGGAATTTACCGAAGTTGATCTGCCCGATGAAGTAACCCGCTGCAAGCGACAAAAACAGCGCAATCTCGGGTGATTTCTGAAAAATGTGATGTAGCCAGTCCATCGTGCCCTCGCTGGATAGTTTGCGATACTGAGTACTGGGTGCTGCATGTGCAGACGGACCTCACGGCATCCGCATGCGGTCGACCGCGCGCCACGCCGCGCGCAGTCCATCTGCCCGGCTAGCCGAACTTCCCGGCAAGGCCGACGACGATCGGCCCCATCAACGGCAACAGAATGTTCGAGAGTGCATAGGTGATCGTGTAGCCGATCACGGGCGTCGAGTTGCCGGTCACGCCGACCAGCGCGCTGATCGCCGGCGTACTGCATTGCTGACCGGCAATGGCGCCGAGCAGCATGGGCGTTTCGAGCTTGAGGAACACGCGGCCGATCCACAGCGACAGCAGACCGGGCACGAGCACCATCAGAATGCCGGCGACCGGCAACGCCAGACCGTATTCGCGCACCAGCTTGATGGCGTCGGGGCCGGCCGACAGTCCGACGGCAGCAATGAATGTGGCAAGCCCGAAGTCCTTGAGAATTTGTGCGGCGGCGGAAGGCAGCGAGCCGATTAACGGATGGCGCGAACGGATCCAGCCGAACAGCAGCCCTGAGAGCAGGCAGCCGCCGCCTGTACCGAGCGCGATCGACACACCGCCGATACGCCCGCCAAGGTGACCGATCGCCATGCCGAGCAGCACGCCGAGGCCCAGATAAACGAAGTCGGTTTTCTGGGTTGCGGGGAGCACGTAGCCCAGATGTCGCGCGCCGCGCTCGACGTCGGCCTTAGCGCCCACCAGCGTCAGCACATCGCCGCGATTGAGTTCAGTGCCGGGCAACGCGGGCACCGTCGTTTCGAGCCGCGTGACGGCCGCGATATAAACGCCGCGCCCCTCTTCCGGCTTCGCCCGTTCGCGCACCTGCGCGACCGTCAGACCCTCCGCCTCGCGGCGTGTCAGCACGACGTCGAGCTTCTCCGCAATGAGTTGGCCGAAGCCGGCGTCCGCCACTTCTTCGCCGAGGCCGGCGGCCGCGGTCACGATCGCCTCGCGCCGCCCGGCCACCAGAATCACGTCGTCGTCTGCCAGCACCAGTTGCGGCTCGGCCGGCACCTCGGCGCCATTGCGTCGGACCCGCTCGACGGTGAGGTTGAAGCCGTAAGTCTGTTCAAATGCATGGATCGTGCCGCCCGCCGCCGCACCCACCCGGAACGCACGGCCGACCAGGGCCGGCGCCGCGGCCCGCTGACCCTCGCCGAAGGCGCCGTCGCCACCCAGCTTGTGCCATACGCGCTCGGCTTCTTCGCGCAAATTGACGCGCAGCAGCAGCGGCGCGAACTGGCTGGTGAACAGGACGATGGTGATCAGGCCGAACAGGTAACTCACGCTGTATGCGGTCACGATGTTGGCCTGCAAGCGCAAGGTCTCCGCATCGCCGAGGCCGAGCTTGGCGATCGCCTCCGAAGCGGTGCCGATCACGGCCGATTCCGTCGCGGCGCCGGCCAGCAGGCCGGCCGCCGTGCCGGCGTCGAGCCGCATGACGAAGACGGCGATCATGATCAGCACCAGCACCGACACGATCTCGACCACCGACAGCAAGCCGTAACGCCACCCCCGGCCGATATTGGCGAAGAACTGCGGGCCACCGGTGAAACCCAGCGCGAAGATGAACAGCGCGAAGGCGATGTTCTTCAGATCGGGCGCCAGCCGCGCCCCTGTCTGACCCAGCAGCAAGGCCACGATCAGGGTGCCGCACACACCCCCGAGCTGGATTGGCCCCACGCGAAACGACCCGATGAAGTACCCGATTGCAAGACTTGCGAACAGCGCGATCTCCGGTTGAGATCTCAGCAATTCACCGATCATGTTGGCTCGCCGATTTACGGTTTATTAGCAGAAAGTTGAAGAATCTCTCTCTGGGATTCGAAGCGAATTCGATCCGGGTCTTCACGACCCGAAAATGACGCATCCGGCATAACCGGTTTTCATCAAATCGAAATTTATGGCAATGACATGACGCTATGGGCGTCACAATAGATATGCCGCAATGCAATGAAGGTAGCGAAACGCTCTACGGTAAGCTTGACGGTCACGCTTTCCTCGCGAAGTTTGCCTGATGCCCAGACACAAACATAGTCTATGGATGGCCGATTTTCAGCACGATATCTTCATGCTTTTTTGGGATTGCTTTTTTAATAAATATTGTAGTTCGGCATCGCTGTCAATATTATTTTCAATTACGGCCGCTTTTGCTTCGCAAAAGATGATCTTTAGTAAATTCGAAACGTATTGCGAACTGCGCATGCAAGCGGCGTCCATTAGCTATAGGGTCGATATACTGTCCTGCCCGCCTGCCACGCAGTGAGTCCATTTGCCGCGCCGGCACGCTTTCTTCGGAGCCATTCATGCGCATGATTCTGTTCAGCAGCCGCCAATACGACAGCGATACGTTCGCCGAAGCGAACGGCACGCATCGCTATGAACTGCACTTCCAGGAATCTCATCTCGACGTCGAAACCGCGATCCTCGCGCAGGGCTATGAAGTGGTCTGCCCATTCGTCAACGACAACGTCGACGCCGCCGTGCTGGAACATCTCCATGCCGGCGGCACGCGCATGATCGCGCTGCGCTCGGCGGGCTTCAATCACGTCGACCTGGCCGCTGCCGAGCGTCTCGGCATAACGGTTGCCCGGGTGCCGGCCTACTCGCCGCATGCGGTCGCCGAGCATGCGGTCGGCCTGATTCTCGCGTTGAACCGGCGCTTGCCGCGTGCGGTCGCGCGTACCCGTGAAGGCGATTTCTCGCTGCATGGGCTGCTCGGCTTCGATCTGCACGGCAAGACCGCGGGTGTGATCGGCACCGGCATGATCGGCCGCGTATTTGGCCGCATCATGGCGGGCTTCGGCATGCAGGTGCTGGCTCATGACCCCGGCACGCCGGCCGAGGATCTGCTCGCGCTCGGCGCGCGCTACGTGCCGCTCGACACGCTGCTGGCCGAAAGCGACGTGATCAGCCTGCATTGTCCACTGGTGCCCGGCACGTACCATCTGATCGACGGGCCCGCGTTGGCAAAGATGAAGCGCGGCGCGATGCTGATCAATACCGGGCGCGGCGGCCTCGTCGAAAGCAATGCGCTGATCGGCGCGCTGAAAGATGGCCAGCTCGGCCATCTGGGGCTCGATGTGTACGAGGAAGAAGGCGGCCTCTTTTTCGAAGACCACTCGAACCTGCCCCTGCAGGACGACGTGCTGGCACGCCTGTTGATGTTCCCGAACGTGATCGTCACCGCGCACCAGGCGTTCTTCACGCGCGAGGCGATGAACGAGATCGCGCAGACCACGCTCGAGAATGTCGCGGCATGGCAGGCCGGCGCACCGCGCAATGTCGTGCAGGCACGAAGTTAAGCGCTGCCGCCGCCATCTACCGTAGTCGGGCGAATCGCCGTGCGGGCGTCGTCCGCTGCGCCGCAAATCTCGCGCAGCAAGGCCGCCTCGCGCTCGTGCACTTCCACCGGAAACCAGCGCGCGCCCGCATCGGCCAGATAGCGCGCGCGATGCTGCCCATTGCGAAACGCCACCACGCCTTCGCGCTCGAGACCGACCCAGCCCAGCAAACCCGGCGCGCGACGCGTCGAGATCGTCACATACGGCATCTGCGGAATACGCGGATTGTCCGGATCGAGAAACTCGCGAATCCCGCGCACTTTGCCCGCATGCCATTCGGCAACCGGCTTGAGCACGTAATCGGTGTTGTCGCGATCCGCGCACTCCAACAGCTTGCGAGCATCGACCATGACCACTTGATGGCGCGTGCCGTCAGCCACAAAGACGCGCTTCAGGCGCACATGGTCGTACCATTGATGGTCATGGAGGGGTACGGTCCAGACCGTCTCCGCACAAGCCGGCACAGCTTCGGGTGATGAATTGGACAAGGACAAAGGCAAGCTCGAAAAGCTAGCTGAAATCCGCCAGCGCGTTAAAAGAGCGCTAACGCTACGAGCCGATTGTGAAAGACGCATGACAACCATCGGGATTAAGCGCAGCGCATGAGCACACTGACTGGATCAGCGGCCGGGCACCGCCCTCAACGGAGACAACGATGATAACGACGCAACATTTGAATGAGCATGTGCGCATCGAAGCCAACGAAGACACCGGCGTCGCCACCATCGTGCTCCAACGGCCCGCGCGGCGCAATGCCGTCGATCGGCCTACGGCGGAAGCGCTCAGTGCAGCCTTCGTTCGTTTCGAAGCGGAGCCGGCATGGCGCGCGGCCGTGCTGTTCGGCGCAGGCGGCACCTTCTGCGCCGGCGCGGACCTCACCGCGCTCGCCGACGAGAGCCGCCGCAATGAACTGCACGCCGACGGCAGCGGACCTGGTCCGATGGGCCCGACGCGCATGAGCTTCAGCAAACCGGTGATCGCCGCGATCGCCGGCCATGCGGTCGCCGGCGGCCTCGAACTGGCCGCGATGTGCGATCTGCGCGTGGTCGAGGAAGATGCCGTGCTCGGCGTGTTCTGCCGACGCGTCGGGATTCCGCTGATCGACGGCGGCACGGTCCGCTTGCCGCGTCTGATTGGCCTGTCGCGGGCGCTCGATCTGATTTTGACGGGCCGCGCGGTGGAGGCGCAGGAAGCGCTCAACCTGGGGCTGGCCAACCGCGTGGTACGCAAAGGTGAAGCCCGCGCCGCGGCGGAACAACTGGCCGCTGAACTGGCGGCCTTTCCGCAGGGCGCGCTGCTGGCGGACCGCCGCTCCGCGCTCGAAAACAGCACGCTCGAGGATCTTGCCCTCGCGTTGCAACGCGAAGGTGCCGGCGGCTATCAGGCCGTCTTCGAAGAAGGCGTCGCGGGCGCCGCACGTTTCGCCGAAGGTGCCGGCCGTCATGGCAGCACTTTCAAATCAGACGAAAGCGCGCCATAAAACTGCGTTATTGTGCTGCCGCATCTCAAACACATGCAACGCCCACGCCACGCGCATTTCAAATCCGCTCTCGAAGCCAGCTTCAGAAAAAAACAACAACTGGCTTGACGCTCAGCAAGGCTGTTTTGACTTAGGTAGAATCCCCTACTGTTTTCCCCTTGCATGGCGCATGCGTTCTCGCCCCGAAAAATGCGCGCCTGCCGCGCGACGCTTCCCGTCGCGCCGATTCACGCTCCGTCACCCATGCCTTTACCCCTGCTCGCCCTTGCCGTTGCTGCCTTTGGAATCGGTACCACTGAATTCGTGATCATGGGGCTACTGCCCGATGTTGCCCGCGACCTGTCCGTATCGATTCCCGCCGCCGGCATGCTGGTGTCGGCCTATGCGCTCGGCGTCACCATCGGCGCACCGATTGTCGCGATCGCCGTGGCCAATATGCCGCGCAAGAAAGCGTTGATGAGCCTGATCGGGGTCTTTATCGTCGGCAACCTGCTGTGCGCGATCGCGCCTAGCTATGCGGTGCTGATGGCCGCGCGCATCGTCACGGCGTTCTGCCATGGCGCGTTCTTCGGCATCGGGTCGGTGGTCGCGGCCGGTCTGGTTGCGCCGAACCGCCGCGCGCAAGCCATCGCGCTGATGTTCACGGGCCTGACGCTCGCCAATGTGCTCGGCGTGCCGCTCGGCACCGCGCTCGGGCAGGCAGTGGGCTGGCGCGCGACCTTCTGGGCGGTCACCGGTATCGGTATTCTTGCCGCGCTGGCGCTCGCGGTTTGCCTGCCGGCCAGAATCGAGATGCAGAAGGCAAGCCTTGTGCGCGAATTCAGCGTGCTGAAAAACCCGCAAGTGCTGATGGTGCTCGGCATCAGCGTGCTCGCGTCGGCCAGCCTGTTTTCCACCTTCACCTACATCACGCCGATTCTCGAAGACGTGAGCGGTTTCACGCCGCACGCGGTCACCTTCGTGCTGTTGCTGTTCGGCCTCGGCTTGACGGTGGGCAGCACGCTCGGCGGCAAGCTCGCGGACTGGCGGCTGATGCCCTCGCTGGTCGCGTTTCTGCTGGCAATCGTCGTGATCCTGACCATTTTCGCCGGCACGATGCATGCGCAGATTCCGGCCATGATCACTATCTTCGTGTGGGGTGTTCTGGCTTTCGCGATCGTGCCGCCGCTGCAAATGCTGATCGTCGACCGCGCAAGCCATGCGCCGAATCTGGCGTCGACTCTCAATCAAGGCGCGTTCAACCTCGGCAATGCAACCGGCGCGTGGCTCGGCGGCATGGCGATCGGCGCGGGCGCGCCGCTTACCACGCTGCCGTGGGTCGGCGTGGCGACCTCGATCGGTGCACTGGCGCTGACGCTGTGGTCGGTGTCGATCGACCGGCGCGCGCAACGGATGGCGGTAGCCGGCTGATTGGTGGTTGAATGGTGGTTGATTGGCGGCAGATTGACGGCGCCGCGGCATGCTAGCGGCGAGGCGCCCACCTCGTATGCGCTAACTACCGTTCTTACCCACTCCGCACGAAGGTGCAAAGGACGAATGACTTGAGGCCGTAGTAGCATCTCGGCCGATGAAAGTCATCTTCACACGCGATTTCCTCGCACTGATCCTGAGTGTCGCCGTCGTCGGACTCGGCAGCGGCGCCACGCTTCCGCTCACCGCCCTCGCGCTGACGCAGGCAGGCTATGGCACCGACGTGGTCGGCCTGTTGACCGCCGCGCAAGCCGGCGGTGGTCTGATCGTCGTGCCGCTGGCCGCTTGGGTCGCGGCGCGCTTTGGCGGCCGCCAGGTAATCGTCGGCGCGGTGCTGACCGTCGCGCTCGCCACCGCGCTGATGCAATTCACCTCGAACCTATGGTTATGGGCGGTGTTGCGCGTGCTCTGCGGCGCGGCGCTGATGCTGCTCTTCACGATCAGCGAAGCATGGGTCAACCAGCTCGCCGACGACGCCACCCGCGGCCGGGTCATCGCGATCTACGCGACCACCTTCACCCTATTCCAGATGTCGGGCCCGGTCCTGGTGAGCCAGATCGCCGATTTCATGCACGGGCGTTTCCTGATGTGCGGCGCGATCTTCCTGCTCGCCTTGCCGACGCTCGCCAGTATCCGCAAAACACCGCACGCGTCCGAGGATGAACACGCAGCGCACGGCAGTTGGCGCCACGTGCTGCCGCAAATGCCGGCGCTTGTGATCGGCACGGGCTTCTTCGCGCTGTTCGACACGATCGCGCTGTCGCTGCTGCCGCTCTTCGCCATGTCGCATGGCATCACGAGCGAAGTGGCCGTGCTGTTCGCCTCGGCCCTGCTGCTCGGCGACACGACACTGCAGTATCCGATCGGCTGGCTCGCCGACCGGCTTGGCCGCGAACGCGTGCATATCGGCTGCGGTGTGATCGTGGTGGTGCTGCTGCCGTTGCTGCCCTGGGCGATTCAGTCACCGTGGCTGTGCTGGCCTCTGCTATATGTGCTCGGTGCGGCGGCTGGTGCGGTCTATACGCTGTCGCTGGTTGCGTGCGGCGAGCGTTTCCGCGGCGTCGCGCTGGTGTCAGCGAGTTCACTGATGGGCGCGTCATGGAGCGCCGCCAGTTTCGGTGGTCCGCTGGTGGCCGGCGCATTGATGAAGGGGGTCGGCAATGATGCGATGGTCGGCGTGCTGCTTGCCGCGGCGCTCGCGTTTCTCGTTGCTGCGTGGTGGGAAAGGCGGCGCGCGCCGGCGGGAGCGATCGGCTGACGGTGTGGCTGACGGTGTGGCTGACGGTGCGGCTGCGGCCGCGGTGCTGATGCTAACGCGGATACTCTGTTGCCCATGCCGGAGCCGGTAGGCAAAACGGGGAAGCCGCGATGGCCTCCCCGTTTTGCATTGCGCTTCGTGCCGCGCTTGTTCCGCGCTTCTTCCGCGCTTCTTCCGCGTTATTTCAACGCCGGCAGAATTTCTCCAACGCAAGTCCCGAAGCCGACACGGTAGCCATCGCCCTGACACCAACCGGCAAGCGTCAGCTCGTCGCCGTCTTCGATAAAGCCTCGCGTGCCGCCTTCCTTCAGTTCCAGCGGATTCTTGCCGTTCCAGGTGGATTCGAGCAGGCTGCCGCATGAATCCGTAGTGGGGCCGCTGATCGTGCCGGAGCCCATCAGATCGCCGACCCGCGTGTTGCAGCCCGACACCGTGTGATGCGCGAGCTGTTGCGCCATCGTCCAGTACATGTGCTTGAAGTTGGTCCGCGAGATCGTGGTGGCCTGCTTTGCGGTTTGCGGCCGCAGCGTCACTTCCAGTGAGATGTCGAACGCGTGCTTGCCGTCGTGGCGCAGGTATGCCAACGGTTGCGGCTCCTGCACCGGCTGCTCGACGCGGAACGGTTCGAGCGCGTCGAGCGTCACGATCCACGGCGAGATCGTCGTCGCGAACGTCTTCGAGTTGAACGGGCCGAGCGGCACGTATTCCCATTGCTGGATATCGCGCGCGCTCCAGTCGTTCAACAGCACCATGCCGAAGATGTGCGCTTCGGCATCGGCGCAGGCAATCGGCTCGCCCAGCGTATTGCCGCTGCCGATCACGAAACCAGTCTCCAGTTCGATATCCAGCTTGCGGCACGCGCCGAACACCGGACGTTCCTGATCCGGCAGTTTCAACTGACCGTTGGGCCGCCGCACCGGCGTGCCGCTTACCACCACCGACGACGCGCGTCCGTTGTAGCCGATCGGCATCTCCGACCAGTTAGGCAACAGCGCATTCTTGGGATCGCGGAACATCGAGCCCACATTGGTCGCGTGCTCCTTCGACGAATAGAAATCGGTGTAGCCGGGAATCTGCACCGGCAGGTGCAGTTGCGCATCGGCCTCGCGCACCAGGGCTTTTGAGCGCAAGGCGGCATCGTCGCGCAAGGTCGCGGTGTCGCGCGCCAGCAGACTGCTCAACTGGATGCGCACGCTGCGCCATGCATCGCGGCCAAGCGAGATGAAATCGTTGAGGGTGTCCTGCTCGAACGCCCGATCCTTCAGCGCAATGAATTGATCGGCCGAGGCGACCGGAAGCTTGAGCAAGCCGGCCGATTTGAGCACGCTCAGATCGACGATCTGGTCGCCGATCGCCACACCCACGCGCCGCGCGGGGTTGGCCTTGTCGCTGAAAATGCCGAACGGCAGGTTCTGGATCGAAAAATCGTTGGTCGGGTCGTTAGCCGACTCGACCCAGCTCTTGCGCGACGGATCGAGCGTCGCCTGAAGATCGCTCAATGCGTTCATCGTTGCTCCGGGTTGAAGTGTTTCTTGAGACCTTGCCAGCACTCGTAGTAATGCGCCTGCAGTTGCGCCGTTTCGAGCGCGAAACGGGTCGGCTTGATCAGGGTGCGCGTTTCGAACATGAAGGCCATCGTGTCGCCGACCTTCTTCGGCGTGGACGTATCGCTGTGCGACGCTTTCTCGAAGGTGTCCGCGTCCGGTCCATGACCCGACATGCAGTTGTGCAGACTCGCGCCGCCCGGCACGAAACCCTCGGCCTTCGCGTCGTACACGCCGTGCACGAGGCCCATGAATTCGCTCGCCACGTTGCGATGGAACCAGGGCGGGCGGAACGTATCTTCGGCCGCGAGCCAGCGCGGCGGGAAAATCACGAAGTCGATCGTATCGACGCCCGGCGTATCGCTTTGCGACTGCAGCACCAGAAAGATCGACGGGTCCGGATGGTCGAAGCTGATCGAACCGATCGTGTTGAAGCGGCGCAGGTCGTATTTGTACGGCGCGTAGTTGCCGTGCCACGCCACTACATCGAGCGGTGAATGGCCGATGTCCGCGCGCCACAGATTGCCGTTCATCTTGGCGACGAGTTCGAAATCGCCTTCGCGGTCTTCATACGCGGCATGCGGCGTGAGGAAATCACGCGGATTGGCAAGGCCGTTCGAACCGATCGGGCCGAGGTCCGGCAGACGCAGCAACGCGCCGAAGTTCTCGCAGATGTAGCCGCGCGCCGCGCCATCCGGCAGGCTCACCGCGAAGCGCACACCGCGCGGGATCACGGCGATTTCGAACGGCTCGACATCGAGTTGGCCCATTTCCGTGGCGATATGCAGGCGGCCTTCCTGCGGCACGATCAGCAACTCGCCGTCGGCGTTGTAGAAGAAGCGGTCCTGCATCGAGCGATTCGCGGCGTACAGGTGGATCGCGCAGCCGTTCATCGCTTCGGCCGAACCGTTGCCTGCCATCGTCACCCAACCGTCGATGAAATCGGTCGGCTCGGTGGGCATGGGCAACGCATCCCAGCGCAACTGGTTGGGCGGTGTAGGCGGCACTTCGGCGAAGTTGGCGACGAGCCGTTCCGACGGCAGTTGCGTGAACGGCTTGTGAACGGCCGCCGGACGAATCCGGTACAGCCACGAACGGCGATTGTGTCCGCGCGGCGCCGTGAACGCGGTGCCCGACAACTGCTCCGCGTACAAGCCATAGGCCGCACGCTGCGGCGAATTGCGGCCTTCGGGCAACGCGCCCGGCAAAGCCTCCGAAGCGAATTCGTTAGCGAATCCCGACTGATAGCCCGGCTCGATCTCGAGCCGCGAACTGGCGGTGTTCGGTGTACGGGTTGAGGTTTCCATGCAAGGTTCTCCGTTGATACTCGATCGGCCGGCGTGAGCGGTTTATCTCAGGCCGTGCGCGGTTCGGATGGACTGCGTTGCCGTGTCGCCGCGGCCAGTGCGATCACCAGCAGCGCGGAGCACAGCACCGGCAGCGCAGCCGCGTGAAACAGCGATTCGTTCGACCAGTTCAGTGCAATCAATTGTCCGCCGACCAGCGGCCCGATCACCGAGCCGATGCGGCCGATGCCGGTGGAACGCAACGCGGTCGGATAAAAGTGGCCGGCCAACGCGTTGACCGCAGGTTGGCCGCCAACCACGCAGAAGCCGCCCACGAACACGACAAGCAGCAGCCACGGCAACGCATGCGCCACCGTACCGATGGTGCCGACGGCCAGCGCCGCGCCCGCGAAACACACAAACAGTACGCGCACAAAACCAAAGCGCTCGATGAACCAGCCAAGCAGCAAAGTGCCGACCACGCCGCCGGTTTGCAGCACGGTGCCGACGATCACCGCCGTGCCCGGCGAGTAGCCGGCGTCGCGCATCACGGTGGGCAGCCAGTTCGACAGGAAATAAAGATCGATCAGGTTCATGAAACTGATCGCCCACAGAATCAGTGTGACAGCACCCCGTCCCGCACGGAACAGCTCGGCAACCGGCGCGCCGCCGTTGCCCTTCTCACGCACGACGACACGCGTGTTCGCATCGATCGGCAACGTCGGATCGAACCTGGCGAGCCAGCGTAACGCGCGATCGCTGCGTCCTTTGAGAACGAGGAATTGCAACGACTCCGGCAACGCCGCCAGCATCGCGAACGCGAGCAGCAAGGGCACCGCGCCGCCTACCCAGAACACCGCGCGCCAGCCGTACGCGGGAATCAGCGCGGCACTGATGAAGCCGCCGAGCGCCGCGCCCAGCGTAAAACCACACGACACCAGCATCATGCGCTTGACGCGATGCGCGGGCGTGGAGAACTCGCCGACCAGCGCCATCGCGTTCGGCATGATGCAGCCGAGGCCAAGCCCGGTGATGAAGCGCAGCGTGATCAAGACGGGGATCGTCGTGGCGAAGGGCGTGGCCAGCATCGACAGCGCGAAGAAGAACGTTGCGCCGATCAGAACCGGCCGCCGGCCAATCCGGTCAGCCAGCACCGACAAGCCCAGCGCGCCCAGCAGCATGCCGAACAGACTGGCGCTGAACACTGGCCCGAGCGCCGCCTTGGAAACATGCCATTCGCCGATCACGCTTGGCGCGACGTAGCCCATCGCCTGCGCGTCAAAGCCGTCGATCACGAGACACAGACCGCATAGCGCGAGCAGCATCAATTGAAATGCGGGGTGATGCGATTCGCCGAGCACGCGCTCGACTTCGATGACATTGGCGGCGGCTGCGGCCGGTTTGGCGCTCATTAGGTCGTCCCCTCGTCCTGACTGGATTGCTGATTCGCGGTGCGCACCAGGCGATGGTCCGCACAGGCGGGCGCCTTTCCCGCAAAGAAAGCGCAGACGCCACCACGCTGCGCTGCCGCGCAGAGATTTACGTATAGTAAAACCAATTACGAATAGTGAAATTAACGTATACCCTGAATGCTTGCGGTGAACACGCCGGCAGCCCGTGCTGACAGGCGCTCGACCGATAACGTTATGAGCATTTTGTTCAAGTGCGCGCGGCGCGGACTGCTACCATCAATGGATGCGGCAACCGCGTCGTGTTGCCGGGCGCCCAGTGCGCACCTATCTCCATCCATTCGCCTACATGATTCCGCCGACCATCCCCAACCTGATTGCCCGCGCCGCCGAGCACCCCTTTCTCGGCGAACATCTGGTGATGGGAACGGGCGTGCATAGCGAGATCGCGCTGGCGCGGTTCGACGGCGTCGAGCTTGCCAGTGCCTATGAGCCGATCTTCGATATCAGCGTGCATGCGTTGGCGCAGTCGCTGACGTCGGGTGCCGAAGGCGTGGATCGTTTCGGCGATGAACTCGGCTTTCAGGCGGTCACGCAACGTCTCGACGGCGCGGCCTTCGATGCTTTCGATCCCTTCGACCGGATCGCCGACGATCAGCAACTGGTCGCGCTCGACCGCATGTCACGCGCACTGCACGCGATCAATTTCTTCGGCGCGCAGCGGCACGGGCTGTTGTTTCTGCGGGTGCACGAGCGCCTGCTCAAGAGCGTCAAGTACGACCACGGACGGCATTTCTCGAGTGTGCTGCTGTCGTTCGGGCTGAACCCGTCGCGCGTGGTGATCGAACTGCCCGCCGCAGCGGTCGCGCATAAGACGTTCCTTGGTTATCTGACCACGAGCTATCAGCGCTACGGCTTCAAGGTGGCGGGGAATCTGTCGAACGCGGGGCAGATTCTGTCGGTCTCGGAAACGGCGCGGCTCGACTTCATCAAGATGGATGCGGCAATCGCGTTGCGCGATGCAATGGTGAAGCCGCTAGTCGGCTATGCGAGCCGGCTGCGGGTTCCGTTGATCTTCAATCGGGTGATCGATGAGCCGCAGTTCCTCGCGCTGCAGCAGTACGACGTGCGCTTCGTGCAAGGGCCGTTGTTCACCGCGCATTATCACGATCGGGCAGTGTGACCCGGTTCTCCGGGATTCACCGGAGCTCGTCCGGATCAGCCGGGGTTGAGCCCGCCGGCGCTCAACCGGTATCCCCCAGACGGCGCGCCAGCGCCTTCAGACGCGGCGCCACGGTTTCCCGAAACACCTCCTCCCCCATCGACGACGCCGGCCCGCTGCAACTCAACACCAGCCAGCGGCCTTCTCGTGGCTCGCGAAACGGCACCGCGACCGCGTTCACGTCGTCATGCCACGCGCGGAACGAATAGCAGCAACGCTCGTGCGCGAAGGCCTCGATTTCCTTTTCGGCATCCGCCAGCAATGCAGCGCCCTCCTTGCCGGCGGCTTTCTTGAGCTCGGCCAGCAATGCGACGCGCACGTCCGGCGCCTGCACCGCCAGATACGCGCGCCCCATCGAACTCGTCAACATCGACAGTTTCGAGCCGGAGGCGAGTCCGAGCGTCAATGCGGTTTCGCTGCGGATCGTCTCCAGATAAATCATGTCGAGACCGTCGCGGCACCCGAGCGACACCGCCGCGCCCACTTCGCGCGCGAAGGTGCGCATGTGCGGGCGCGCGAGTTCGAGCGTGTCGGTACCCGAGAGCAGCGCGAAACCTAGCGACAGCACGCCGGCGTCGAGCGCATATTTACCCAGGGTTTCGTCGAACCGCAGATAGCCGAGCATGGTCAGCGTGTAGGTCAAACGGTTGACGGTCGCCTTCGGCAAACCCGTGCGTTCGACGAAATCGCGATTACCGAGCATCGTGTCGCCCGGCTTGAACGCGCGCAGCAAGTCCAGACCACGAGCGAGGGCGACGACAAATTTTCGCTCGTCGAGCGGTTCGGAGAGAGTGGATGCAGGCGTCATGTGGTGATACACTCGGTCGTGGTTTGCAAAACATTGTTCCGCATAGCGGAACTTAAGTCAAGCACAAATCCGTTTTGGTCAAGCAAGGAATCAGGAGATACGTCATGGCAGAGGCCGCGCAGTTTCACTGGGAAGACCCGTTGCTGCTGGATCAGCAGCTCACCGAAGACGAACGCATGGTGCGCGACGCCGCCGCCGCTTACTCGCAGGACAAGCTGCAGCCGCGCGTGCTCGAAGCGTTCCGTCACGAGAAGACCGACATCGAGATCTTCCGCGAAATGGGCGAGCTCGGGCTGCTCGGGCCGACGATTCCGGAGCAATACGGCGGCCCCGGCCTGAACTACGTGGCGTACGGTCTGATCGCGCGCGAAGTGGAGCGCGTCGATTCCGGCTACCGGTCGATGATGTCGGTGCAGTCATCGCTCGTGATGGTGCCGATCTACGAATTCGGCTCGGAAGCGCAAAAGCAGAAGTACCTGCCGAAGCTCGCCACCGGCGAATGGATCGGCTGCTTCGGACTGACCGAGCCGAACCACGGCTCCGATCCGGGCAGCATGGTGACGCGGGCGAAAAAGGTCGACGGCGGCTATTCGCTGTCGGGCTCGAAGATGTGGATCACCAATTCGCCAATCGCCGACGTGTTTGTCGTGTGGGCAAAGCTCGAGGAAAACGGCAAGGACTCGATTCGCGGCTTCATTCTCGAGAAGGGATGGAAGGGGTTGTCGGCGCCGACCATCCATAGCAAGGTGGGTTTGCGCGCTTCGATCACCGGCGAGATCGTGCTCGACGAAGTGTTCGTGCCGGAAGAGAATCGCTTCCCCGAGGTCAGCGGTTTGCGCGGCCCCTTCACGTGCCTGAACTCGGCGCGCTACGGGATTGCCTGGGGCGCGCTTGGCGCGGCTGAGGCCTGCTGGCACACGGCGCGTCAGTACGTGCTGGACCGCAAGCAGTTCGGCCGGCCGCTCGCCGCGAACCAGTTGATCCAGAAAAAGCTCGCCGACATGCAAACCGAAATCACGCTCGGCCTGCAAGGCGTTTTGCGTCTGGGCCGCATGAAAGACGAAGGCACGGCTGCCGTTGAAATTACGTCGATCATGAAACGCAATTCGTGCGGCAAGGCGCTGGACATTGCGCGGCTCGCGCGCGACATGCTCGGCGGCAACGGCATCTCGGACGAGTTCGGCATCGCACGGCATCTGGTCAATCTGGAAGTCGTGAACACCTATGAAGGGACGCACGACATCCACGCGCTGATCCTCGGGCGCGCGCAAACCGGAATTCAAGCGTTTTTCTGACGCGCCGATTGCGTTGATGGCGGCGTTTCGCGGTCTGGTTCTGGCCGCTGACTTGCTGGATGGAAAAGAAAAGGCCGGTTCCTGTGAACCGGCCTTTTTCTATTGCGGCGCCACCATGAATCCAAGGGGGCGCCGCGTGCTCCATCAGCCGCTTACTTGTTCGGATGCGGCGTCAAACGCAGATACGGGCGCAGCGCCTTGTATCCCTTCGGGAATTTCTGCTTGATGACTTCTTCATCTTTCAACGACGGCACGATCACCACGTCGTCGCCCTGCTTCCAGTTGCCGGGCGTGGCGACTGAGTGAGAGTCGGTGAGTTGCAGCGAGTCGATCACGCGCAGCACTTCGTCGAAGTTGCGCCCGGTGCTGGCCGGATACGTAATGGTCAAACGGATTTTCTTTTTCGGATCGATCACGAACAGCGAGCGGACGGTGAACGTCTCACTGGCGTTCGGGTGAATCATGTCGTACAACTGGGAGACCTTGCGGTCGCCGTCGGCGAGAATCGGAAAACCGACATTGGCGGCTTGCGTCTCGTTAATGTCCTTGATCCATTCCTTGTGCGATTCGGCGCTGTCGACCGACAACGCAATCGTCTTGACATTGCGCTTCTCGAATTCGTCGGCCAGCTTCGCCGTCAAACCCAGCTCGGTCGTGCAGACCGGCGTGAAATCAGCGGGATGCGAGAACAGCACACCCCAACTGTCACCCAGCCATTCGTGGAACCTGATACGGCCAACACTCGACTCCTGCTCGAAATCCGGCGCGATATCGCCAAGACGTAGACTCATAATGCAGCTCCTTGATTGTGTTCGGACATTCCGCGCGTTCGCCGGCGACGCCACGCCAAAGGGCCCCTGGCGAAGACACCTCGGCTAAAGCGTCCCTGGCTAATGCGCCCCCGGCAAAGCTACAGCATACGGGAGTGACCGTACACACCTAACGAACATCGCGTCACTACTTTATGCGTTTTTGTAATTTTCACCGTTTTAGTGGAAACTTTGCGGGACAGATCAACTCCATCTTAGGCAAACTTTGCTGCACGGTGCCGCATAGAGGGAGTTTTTAAGCTTTCCTTCAACCAGGAACGGTTCGTGCGTTCGTTATCGAGAACCGAGCACTGCGCTCGCCAGCGGCCGTTTCTTTGGTTACGATTCACGCGTGGCGTGAGACGAAGGGGAGCTGTCAATGTCGGAAGTCAACAAGGAGAGATTGATGTCGGATATCAAAACCGTCCTCGCGGACGCTGAGGATCTGCTGAAACAGGCCGCGAGCGCCACTGGCGAGCGCGCTTCGGAACTGCGTGAAACGGCGCTCACGCGCCTGAAGCAGGCTAAGGAAAAGGCGGCTGACGTACAGGTCGTGGTGGTCGAGAAAGGCAAGAAGGCCGCCCGCGCAACCGACGATTACGTGCACGAGCACCCGTGGGCATCCATCGGCATCGCCGCGGGCGCCGGCGTACTGCTTGGGCTGTTGATCAACCGCAAGTAACACTGCGCACACTGGTGACGCTGCGGCGTATCGCGTCCAGCACACCAGCGAATCAAGTTGACCGGCGCATTTTGGCCGGTCCGCTTCTCCTGGCGCGCTCGTTTTCACGCGCCGGTTAGGCCTTCACGCGCAACGCCCAAAGCCATGACGATCGAAACACAATCGCAGCACGGCGAACATAGTCCGTTGCGCCGTATCATCGGATCCGTGTTTGCCATTTTGCAAACGCGGCTGGAACTGGTCGGGATCGAACTCGCCGAAGAAAAAGATCGTCTGATCGGCGTGCTGTTCCTTGGCCTCGCCGCCATGATGCTCGCGACGATGGCCCTGATCGCCTTGACGGCGCTGATCGCGATCGCGTTCTGGGACACCTACCGATGGCAAGCGCTCGCCGGCATCACGGCGGTTTATGCCATTGCTGGAATAGTCTGTGCACTGAAAGCGCGCAGCGGTTTGCGCAATGCCCCAATGGTGTTCGAAGCCACACTTGCCGAGTTCGAAAAAGACCGCGACCTGTTTCGCAAACCGTGATGCGGTAGGCAGCTTGGGTTGATGTTGGGTTACTGGACGCGCCCCAACCGGTTCACAGTTTTTACAGATACTCCGCAAACACCTCGAGCGACTTGCAGCACCGTTTTACCGCCCTACTTCCACTGCAGCCGACACGCCATGAGCCAATCCCATTCCGATACCGCCTTTCGCAACAAACGCTACCAGGCCAAGGATCTGAGCGCGCCGCATCTGCGAGCGCTGCGCAAGGAATTGCTGCTGGTGCGCGCGGATGTCGAGCGCCTGGAACTCGCTCAGGCGACCATCGAACTGCGGCAGGCCGTCACGCACTTCAGCTGGCTCAAATTCATTGTGCCGGGCTTCGGCGGCTTGCGCGTAGGTAGCGGATCGAAGGCGAGCGTTCTCAACGCCGGGAGCATCGGCGCGCTTCTCAAACAATATCCGCTCATCAGTTCGATCGCTTCGCTAGTACTGGCCAAGCCGCTGCGCGCGACGCTTGCCGCAAGTGCGAAGCCCGCACTCAAATGGGGCGGCCTTGCGCTTGCCGCCTGGGAAGCGTATCGAATCTGGCAGCAAATGAAGAGCGACTCCGCCACGTCTACCAACGACAATGAAGGTGCTGTCGATAGCGGATACTGAGAGGCCGCACAAGCATGGCCTGTCTGTGTGCCATCGCGTTTCGACTCCCTGGTCGGCACGTTCCCGGTAGCAGGCCCTAGCTCGTATTCCAGCACTCGCCGCTTGCCGGCACTGTAGCGCTTGCGCCGCTTCTATTGCCTCGCAACCCTGTCGCATCCAGCGTAAAGATTCCACAAGCGTCGTCGCGCATCGGACCGCTATCCAGCGGTGCGGCCTCTACCGAATAACCGCCGTTTGTGTCGTCCGCCGGCAGCACTTGCAGCCGATAGATTGGCGTGCCGAATTGTGGCGTCTGATCCAGGCCCGGCGGCAATGTCGCGGCGCCGTCGCTTGCCGCTCGCTCGACGAATTGCGCGGCTCGATAAAGCGCGGATGCCGCGTCGATCCTGTGCGTTCGCGCAACATGATTCCGGTAGGAGGGCACGGCAAAAGCGACCAGCGTCGCCGCTATTGCCAGCGCGATCATCAGTTCCAGTAGCGTAAATGCCCGTGTGTGCTGCCTCGTCATGAACCTCCCGTCAAAATGGTCGCGCCACGACATGACGCCAATGGCGCTCGATCTGTTCACCCTCGATCACAAGTTCCATCTGCAACCACACCTGCGACTCTGCCGTCCGGCCAAAGCCACGCGAGGTGAGTAAATAGGCGCGGGCATCGGCACGCGTGCCCAGACGCCAGGCTTCGATCAAACACTGCGGCGCACGCAGCGATCCTGGCCACTGCGCGACCGGCGCGACGGCGCCGGCTTCAAAGGCGGCTTCGCGCGTCCATTGCGTCGGCTCACCGGGCAAGAGCGAAGCCACTGGCTGCGATTCGAAAGCTGCCGCGGCGATCGCGCTCCGCGCACAGAGGGTCAGCGCCGAATCCGCGGCATGAAATGCCTGCAGGTAGTCGTGCGCGTTATTGGCGCCGCGCGCCGCCGCTAGCGCTGTTTCGAACCAGGCTGCGGAGGTTGTCAACATCATCGCGGAAATCAGCAGGACGATCGGCAGGACAGTGCCGACGTTGCGAATACGTGATCCAGGACCGGCATGGATAGAACGTGCCGGATTTTTCAGCGACACACGACGCGTCGGGCCACGAAGTTCTCCTGTCATGGCGAATCCTCCGGGTGATTACGCATCGCCGCCCGCCGCCAGAAGGCCTGACGCGCGCCCATGTCGGTCCCCAGAGTGCTTACGCCATCGCAATCCACGTAGCGCACGCGCCGCCCTTGCGGCGCTCCGCGAACGAGCACGCAGAGATCGACGGCGACGATCTCCGCCCATTGACTGGCCGTCACTACTGAAGCGTCTACGGCCGCCAGCCCGCCGCGCAGCCAGTACTTGAAACGCACACGTTCGACGCCTTCGACCAACGGTTGCGCGGACCCCGCCTTGCCATTGCCTTCACAGTAAAGTTCCGGCTCACCCGTCGACCCGCTGACCCTGGCGAAGTATCGATTGACCACTAACACACCCTGGCCACCGAGTGCCGCATCGTTGTTCGCTACAGCCTGACCCAGACAGTCGGTCGATTGGCCGGTCGCCGACGGCCATGTCGACACGGTGTCTCCGACATAACGAACCAGAATGCCGTCCGAGCGGCCAGGCAATGCCTCGCAGGCAACGCTGCCGTCCGTGCCGGTCGGGCGTCCTCCCGAACATCCGAACAACGCTGGCGGACTGTTGAACCTCACGACGTCCGCAGGCACGAAGCCGGCCATTTGAACTTGCTGTCCCAGCAGCGTAAGCGCGGTCAGGCCAGCTTCGCGGATCCGCATCGCATCGCTCTCGCGCTCGAACACGTTACGCTGCGTTGTATAAAGCGAGACTGCACCGGCGGTCACCACCAATCCCAGTGCGATTGCGATCACGAACTCGACGAGCGTATGACCACGCGCGCTATCGATACGCCGCGTCATTTCGCGAACGCCAGCGCAACGCATGAGGAGCCGGCGGGAACATCCGCACCGCCGCACGACTCGGGTTTGTCGATGACATCGTCGGCACGCGGCAGATTGCGCAGGGCAGCCCAGGTGACGCGTGCGGCAGACACACCGCCACTTTCCCGCACCGACGCCTCGCCGTGCGGCAACAGGGCCGCAGCAAGCGCACTCCATTGCCTGATCGCAGCATCGCCTGCCGCAGGCTCGCGCATCGCCTCGGCGACGGCATCGGCAATCCATGCCGCGTGCTCGCGCATTGCCATCGCACGGGCTTCGCGCGCAATCCACAATTGACCGGCGATCAGCCCGAGCGTCGTCACTGCCAGCAGCGCAACGGCCAGCATCACCTCAATCAGCGAACTGCCTCGATGCCTCGTTGAGCGGCTTACCGGGCCGTTGTGCGCCCGTGAGTTCGACGGATATCGGCTCATGATGCCGCTCCACAGGTGCCTGCGACAATGCGCGGCCGCCCGCCTGCCGCGATGCGGATGCAGCGCCGCCACTGGTCACCCCGCGTCCCTTTTGACGGCACCCGCGGCGCGATATCGAAGCTGCGGAAGGCACCGATCAGCTGCCCCGCCGGCGGCGTAAACGTGAGACTGGTCTGCGTCCCGGTGATGCTGACCGCTGCGAGCGATGGCTGGGCGCGCAGCAGCGAAAGCGAACCGCCCCGCTCGGCCAATACAGCCCAGCCGCACGACCAGTCGGTGACGCCATTGCCGCAAGCTTGCCCTGCGGCAAGGCAATGCCGCGCCGCATCGATTCGGCACACCGTGACGCGAGCACCGCGACGCAATGCCTCGCTGCGCGCATAAGCGAGTGTTGCGGCAAGCACTTTTGCGCGGGCGTCGACCTGGTCGCGCACATGCCATGCAACGAACGACGGCGTCGCCATCACGGCGATTATCGATAGCAGCGTGACCACAGCCAGTGTTTCCACAAGCGTAAAGCCGCGATGCTGCCGCCAACAAACTGCATTCCATTTCATCTGCATCCCTGATCGTTGCAAAGAATGCAGCCAATCTAGCGATTCGCAAACGGCTCAACAATCGGCCGAATGGCCAGGTGGCACTCAGGCGCTAACCCGCGCAAAAATGCACGCGTAACGGACCATAACGGGAGTGGAGATGCAGATGCGTGAACCTACGCTGCGGAAAACAGAGTCTGGAGCGCGGCTTCAGGTACGGCAGCAATCAGCGCTTGCGAGAAGGCTTGGGAGGAGAAGAGGCGCGGCGAAATTCCTCGATCACGTCCTCGAATTCGGAGACGTCTTCGAAGCGCCGGTAGACAGAAGCGAAACGCACGTAAGCAATGGTGTCGAGCGCACGCAACTCGTTCATCACGAGCTCGCCGAGGCGCTCGCTGCGCACTTCGCGCTCGCCGCTGCCGAGCAGTTGATATTCGATGCGTGCGACTGCCGCGTCGATCGCGTCCGCCGCGACCGGGCGCTTGCGCAGCGCCAGTTGCATGCTCGCTACGATCTTGCGTCGATCGAATTCCGTGCGGCTGCCATCCTTCTTGACGACCGACGGCAACGCCAGCTCGACCCGCTCATACGTCGTGAAACGTTTGTCGCAGGCCGGGCAGCGGCGGCGCCGGCGAATCGTCGCGCCGTCTTCGGATACGCGCGAATCCACAACTTGCGTATCGGCGTGACGGCAGAAGGGGCAATGCATGGCGTCTTAACGGTAGACCGGGAAGCGCTGGGTCAGCTCAGCGACTTGTGCACGCACGCGTTCGATCGTGGCTGCGTCTTCCGGGTTGTCCAGCACGTCGGCGATCAGGTTACCCACCTGCTCCGCTTCCTTGACGCCGAAGCCGCGCGTGGTCATGGCGGGCGAACCGAGACGCACGCCGCTCGTGACGAACGGCTTTTCCGGGTCGTTCGGAATCGCGTTCTTGTTGACGGTGATGTGCGCCGCGCCGAGCGCAGCTTCCGCTGCCTTGCCGGTGATCTTCTTCGCGCGCAGATCGACCAGCATCACGTGGCTTTCGGTGCGCCCCGAGACGATCCGCAGACCACGTTTGACCAGCGTTTCAGCCAGCACGCGCGCGTTCTCAACGACTTGTTGCTGATAGGCCTTGAACTCAGGCGACAGTGCTTCCTTGAACGCGACGGCCTTGCCGGCGATCACGTGCATCAGCGGACCACCTTGAATGCCCGGGAAAATTGCCGAGTTGATCTGCTTTTCGAACTCGGCCTTCATCAGGATCACACCGCCGCGCGGGCCGCGCAGGCTCTTGTGCGTGGTGGTGGTGACGAAATCAGCGTGCGGCACCGGGTTCGGGTAGACGCCCGCGGCGATCAGGCCGGCATAGTGCGCCATGTCGACCATGAAATACGCGCCAACCGACTTGGCGATCTTCGACAGGCGTTCGAAATCGATACGCAGCGCGAATGCGGAGGCGCCCGCCACGATCAGCTTCGGCTTATGTTCCTGAGCCAGCTTCTCGGCGGCTTCGTAGTCGATGTCTTCAGCTTCGTTCAGGCCGTAGCTCACCACGTTGAACCACTTGCCCGACATGTTGACCGGCGAACCATGCGTCAGGTGACCGCCGTGCGCGAGGCTCATGCCCATGATCGTGTCGCCCGGCTTGAGCATGGCGAAGAACACGCCCTGGTTCGCCTGCGAGCCGGAGTTGGGCTGCACGTTGGCGGCTTCGGCGCCGAACAGTTGCTTGACGCGGTCGATCGCCAGCTGCTCGGCGATGTCGACGTATTCGCAGCCGCCGTAATAGCGCTTGCCCGGGTACCCTTCGGCGTACTTGTTGGTGAGTTGCGAGCCCTGCGCAGCCATCACGGCCGGGCTCGTGTAGTTTTCCGACGCGATCAGTTCGATGTGCTCTTCCTGACGGCGGTTTTCCTGCTGGATGACGCTCCAGAGTTCAGGATCGACGTTGGCGATGGTGCTTTGGGCTCTATCAAACATACGGATTCCGTTGAGTGTGTTCAGGTTGACCGGATCGTGCGCCGAATCTTGCGTAGAGGGTACGCAGCGCTGCTGGCGGCTCGGCCAGCCCTGACGTGGCGGATGGAGATTCGCCGCACACGCGAGGCAGGACAGCCACCGTCAGCGCAGATAAATGCGCGCGGATCACAGCTGCCCAGGCGAACGGCAAAACGGCACCCCGCGCTTCACGGTGGGTTGTTCCACCTTGAATCCGATTGTTTGAACCGGTTCTATCGCCAGTCACGCAGGGATGAGCGCGTTAGTTTATTGGAAGAGGATCGAATAGGCAACCGGCTTCCCGCCGCCCCGGCGGGTGCCCGCCAGGCCGGTTGTGGCGCCGCCGCAAGCCGTGCGCCAACGGCCGCTCAAAGCGGGCCCGGAACCCGCTCTGCGTGCCTCCCCCAGCCGTTTGTACGGCTGGTTCATCCTTGCCGCAGCGCCGCATTGGAAGTAGGCTTGGCGCCTTTCTCCTCTACCAGCCAGGAAACTGCAATGATCGTGTTCGTCACCGGAGCGTCCGCGGGATTCGGCGCCGCCATCGCCCGAGCTTTCGTCAAGGGCGGCCACCGTGTCGTCGCCACCGCGCGCCGTAAAGACCGCCTGCAGGCACTCGCCGACGAACTCGGCGACGCCCTTCTGCCGTACGAGCTCGACGTGCGCGATCGCGCCGCCGTCGAGGCGGTGCCGGCCTCCCTGCCCGCGGAGTTCGCGGCGCTCGACGTGCTCGTCAATAACGCCGGCCTCGCACTCGGCATCGAGCCGGCGCAAAAGGCGAGCCTCGACGAATGGAACACCATGATCGAGACCAACTGCACGGGCCTCGTGCAGGTCACGCACGCGCTTCTGCCCGGCATGGTGGAGCGCAATCGTGGCCACATTTTCAATCTGGGTTCGGCGGCGGGAAGCTGGCCGTACGCGGGCGGCAACGTTTATGGCGCCACCAAGGCGTTCGTGCATCAGTTCAGCCTGAATCTGCGAGCCGATCTGGCCGGTACGGCATTGCGCGTGACCAACATCGAACCGGGCCTGTGCGGCGGCACCGAGTTTTCGAACGTGCGTTTTCGTGGAAACGACGAAAAAGCGGCCAAAATGTACGAAAACGTACAACCGCTGACGCCCGAAGACATCGCCGACTCGATCTACTGGGTCGCCACCCGGCCTGCACACGTCAACGTCAACACGATCGAGCTGATGCCGGTGGCCCAATCGTTCTCCGCCTTGTCGGTGCAGCGCGGCTGAAATCCCCGCTCAGGCCCGCCAGGCGGGGCGCACATCTTGATACAGACCTCGGAGTGTGCGTTCCGGTAAAATGCGCCGCATGAATATGTCGACCAGCCAGCCCGGCACGGAAATCGGCTTCACGTGGCCAATCCGCGTGTACTACGAAGATACCGACGCCGGCGGCATCGTGTTTTACGCGAACTACCTGAAATTTTTTGAGCGGGCGCGCACCGAATGGCTGCGCGCGTGCGGCGTCGACCAGAACCGGCTTGCCGACGAAGCGAACACGATCTTCATCGTCCGCAGTACTGCAATCGACTATCGGGCGCCGGCCCGGCTTGACGATGTCGTCAAGGTGGTAAGCCGAATCGAGCGTCTCGGCCGCGCCTCCGTCGACTTTGCGCAGGAAGCGTGGCGCGACGATACGCTGCTGGCGAGCGGCGCGATCCGGGTCGGCTGCGTCGAGCGTATGGCGCTGCGGCCGGCTGCGATTCCTGCACCGGTTCTTGCTGCTTTGCGGCGCGGGCCGAGCGTGAACGGTGGCGGTATGTCAACGGACAACGACTGAGCCCCGTTGTTACGGGGCCAGTGAACTCATATCGATCAAGCAACACAAAGCATGGTTCGGCTTGCAATATCGCCGATGCTTCCGTTTTGCTCACGGCAAGCTTCGAGTGACCTTGCAGCCGGACGCCCCCTTCCGGGACGTTAAAACGAACCTTTATGAACACTACACAAGATCTGTCGATCGTTTCTCTCGTACTTAATGCGAGCCTTCTGGCACAGGCCGTCATGGCCCTGCTGCTTCTGCTGTCGCTGCTGTCGTGGACTTTCATCTTCCGCAAGTGGTTTGCGATCCGCCGGGCCCG
Source organism: Paraburkholderia fungorum (assembly GCF_902833645.1). GTDB lineage: Bacteria > Pseudomonadota > Gammaproteobacteria > Burkholderiales > Burkholderiaceae > Paraburkholderia > Paraburkholderia fungorum. The sequence goes on along the minus strand of NZ_CADFGE010000014.1, from coordinate 156,826 downwards.
CGCGCAAACTGAACGCTTCGAACGCGACTTCTGGTCGGGCGGCGACCTGCAGGCGCTCTACCAGAGCGCAGCGAACAACCGCCACACGATCGGCGCGCTGGAACGGATTTTCGAATCCGGCATGCGAGAATTCCTGAAGGGCAAGGAAAAGCGCCTGAACGATTCGGGAGCGATTCTCGACGGCGCGCGCCGCGCCATGCGCGCCGCTTTCCAACGCGAAATGGACGTGCTCGAGGCAAATCTGGCGTTTCTCGCGTCGGTTGGCTCGGTCAGCCCGTATATCGGTCTGTTCGGTACGGTGTGGGGGATCATGAATGCGTTCCGCGGCCTCGCCAACGTGCAGCAGGCTACGCTTGCGAACGTGGCGCCTGGCATCGCCGAAGCGCTGACTGCCACCGCGATCGGCCTGTTCGCCGCGATTCCGGCCGTGGTCGCCTACAACCGCTACGCGCACGACATCGACCGTCTGGCGATCCGCTTCGAGACCTTCATCGAAGAGTTCTCGAACATCCTGCAGCGTCAGGCACAGTAAGGAGTCCACGATGGCAGGCTCTTCCTCAAGCATGCGCGGCTCGCGTCAGCGCCGCGCCATGGCCGACATCAACGTTGTGCCGTACATCGACGTGATGCTCGTGTTGCTCGTGATCTTCATGGTGACCGCGCCGCTCGTCGCCCCGTCGATCGTCAATCTGCCGACCGTCGGCGGCGCCGCGCCCCAGCAGCAAACACCGCCCGTGATCGTGAATATTCGCGCGGACGGCAATATGAGCGTCAAATACAAGGACGACGCCGGCGCGCAGCAACAGGAAGACATGACGAAGGCCGATTTGCACGGCTTCATCGCCGATCGCGCGCAATCGCACCCCGACCAGCCGGTCGTGATCGCCGCCGACAAGACCGTGAAGTACGAAGTCGTGATGAATGTGATGTCCGATCTGAAGGCTCAGGGCGTCAAGCGCGTTGGATTGCTCGTCAAATCGCAATGATCCGCAAGAATTCCGAATACCCGCTCCAGCCACCGCGTGAACGCGGCACCGGGCGAGCCTTTGCGTTCGCGCTGGTGATGCATGCGCTGCTCGGATTCTTCCTGTACCACGGCATTCATTGGCAAAACAGCACGCCGGCCGGCGCGGAAGCCGAGTTGTGGACCGAGGTGCCCGACACGGCCATCCCTCGCCAGCCTCCTGCGCCGCCCGCGCCGGTAGCCCCAGCCCCGCCACTGCCGGACGAACAGGCCGACATCGCGCTGCAGGAAAAGAAACGCCAGCAGCAGGAAGCGGCCCGTCAGGCGCAACTGGCCGAACAGCAGCGCCTGCAGAAGCTGCAAGCCCAGCAGGAAGCCGAGGCAAAGCGCCAGCAGCAACTGGCGGCCGAGCAGGCCGCGCAGCTCGCCGCGCAAAAAGCAGCGGCAGCCAAACAGAAACAGTTGCAACAACAGCAACAGCAGGCCGAAAAACTGAAGCAGCAGCAATTGGCCGAACAGCAAAAACAGCAGCAGCTGGCCGAGCAGCAGAAGCAGGCCGAAGCGGAGGCGCAGAAGAAGGCTGACGCGCAGAAAGCGGCGAAGGCCAAGGCGCAAGCCGATGCCGCAGCGCAAGCGAAGAAGCTGGACGCTGAACGTCGCGCGCGGCTCGCGCAGATGCAAGGTTTGGCGGGCGGCGAAGGCACGACCGGCAACGGGCTGGCGAAGAGCGGCACGGGTAGCGGCTCGGGTGGCACCGCGACTTCGCCGGGTTATGCGGATAAGGTGCGCCGTGTGGTGCGTCCGAACATCTCGTGGGGTGGCGAAACGGAAGGTCTGGAGACCGTCATCTCCGTACGCTGCTCGCCGACAGGCACGTTGCTGGACGCGCAGATCTCGCGCAGCAGCGGCAATGCGGCATGGGACGACGCGGCGCTTCGGGCGGTCCAGCGTTCCAATCCGATGCCTCAGGATATCGACGGGAAAACGCCGACCAGCTTCAAGATTACGTTGCGCCCGGCAGGTTGATAGCAGCAACTTGACAGTCAGTTGACAGCAGAGCCCATGCCCCGACGGGCGTGGCGCGCCTGGGAACGAATTAGTTGTTTTCAGGTCTCTCTGCTGTCGCGAATTGTTAGTAAAACCGTTTTTGGGGAAACCATTCAGCATGAGTTTGATGACCAAGCTAGGCCTGCGGACACTTGTAGCGTCGTGCCTGATCGCCGTCGGCGGCGCCGCCAATGCCCAGCTCAACGTCCTTGTGACGGGCGTCGGGTCCACCCAGTTTCCGATCGCAACGGCGAATTTCGCCAATGAAGCAAACTCGCCGCAGCAGGTCAGTACAATCGTGCGTCAGGATCTGCAACGCAGTGGAAAATTCACGAATATCGACGCGGGCAGCACGCCGGTCGCGGAATCCGATTCCGTCGACCTCGGCAGCTGGAAAGCCAAGGGCGCCAATGCGTTCGTCGCGGGCAGCGTGAACCGTTTGCCGAATGGCCAGTATGAAGTGCGTTTCAAACTGTACGACACCGTGAAGGGCGAAAGCCTTGGCGGCCTCGTGCTGGTGAGCCCGGAAAGCGGCTTGCGCATGAGCGCGCACAAAGTCGCGGACTATATCTACGCGAAGCTGATGGGCAGCCGTGGCGTGTTCGCCACGCGCCTGTCGTATGTCATCAAGACCGGTGGGCGTTATCAGTTGCAGATTTCCGATTCGGACGGCCAGGACGCGCACATCGCGTTGTCGAGCCCCGAGCCGATCATCTCGCCCGCATGGTCGCCTGACGGCACCAAGGTCGCTTACGTTTCGTTCGAAAAGAAAAAGCCCATTGTCTACATCCACGATCTGCCTACGGGCCGTCGCGTGATCGTATCGGACCAGAAGGGTAACAACAGCGCGCCGGCGTGGTCGCCGGATGGCCGCACGCTGGCTGTCGCGCTCTCGCGCACGGGCAACACGCAGATTTTCGCCGTCAATGCGGACGGCAGCGGCCTGCGGCGCCTGACGCAAGGCAGCTCGATCGACACTGAACCGTGCTTCTCTCCCGACGGCCAGTGGATCTACTTCACCAGCGACCGTGGCGGTCAGCCGCAGATCTACAAGATGTCGGCTCAAGGCGAGAGCGCCGGCGCCGCGCAACGGGTAACGTTCACGGGCAGCTACAACACCAGCCCGCGCGTGAGCCCGGACGGCAAACAGCTCGCCTATATCTCGCGCGTCGGCGGCGGGTTCAAGCTTTATCTCCAGGACCTGCAAGGCAATACGGCCACGGGCCTGACGGACACCACACATGACGAATCGCCGAGCTTCGCGGCGAACGGTCAGTACATTCTTTACGCCACACAGGTGAACGGCCGTGGCGTGTTGGCCGCAGTATCGACCGACGGTCGCACTCGGCAGGTCCTGTCCGTTCAGGGTGGCAGCGTACGCGAGCCATCCTGGGGCCCGTTTATGCAGTAACGTTGATGCAATAACACAAGGAGAGTAACAAAATGATGTCTAAACTTCGTTTCGCATTTGCCGTATTGATGGTCGGTGCGCTGGCCGCATGTCACTCGGGCGTCAAGCTCGATGAAAACGCTAACAAGGGTGGTGCAGTTTCGACGCAACCGAATCCGACCGATGTCGCTCAGGTCAACGTCGATCCGCTGAACGATCCGAACAGCCCGCTCGCCAAGCGCAGCATCTACTTCGACTTCGACAGCTACTCGGTCAAGGACGACTACCAATCGCTGCTGCAACAACACGCGCAATACCTGAAGAGCCATCCGCAACGTCACGTCCTGATCCAGGGCAACACCGACGAACGCGGCACCAGCGAGTACAACCTGGCACTCGGCCAGAAGCGTGCTGAAGCTGTGCGCCGTTCGCTGTCGCTGATGGGCGTAGCAGACTCGCAAATGGAAGCCGTGAGCCTCGGCAAGGAAAAGCCGCAAGCGACCGGTCATGACGAATCGTCGTGGGCACAAAACCGCCGCGCCGACCTCGTGTACCAACAGTAAGTAACGGGTGATGAGCCGAATGACGCATCGTTTCTCCTGGCTGCGGTTTGCCGCAGCGGCCTGCGTCGCGGGCACGGCCTTCGCGGCTGTGCCCGCGCATGCGGGTATCTTCGACGACGATCAGGCCCGTCAGGCCATTCTCGATCTGCGTTCGAAGACCGATAGCCTGTCGAGCCAGCTGTCGGCCGCACAGCGCACGATTCTCGATCAGTCCAACCGTCTCGATCAGCTGAATCAGCAGGTCGCGACGTTGCGTGGGCAGAACGAGGATATGGGCAACCAGCTCGCCACGCTGCAAAAACAGCAGAAGGACTACTACACCGATCTGGACACGCGGCTGAAGAAATTCGAGCCGCAGCAACAGACGGTGGACGGCGTCCAGGGCGAGGTGCAGCCGGGTGAAACCGATTCGTTCAATGCGGCTTCACAGCAGTTCCGCAACGGCGACTTCAAGAATGCGGCGGCGTCGTTCCGCAGCTTCATCTCCAAGTATCCGAACAGCCCCTACCAGCCGACCGCGCAGTACTGGCTCGGCAACGCGCTGTATGCACTGCGCGACTACAAGGGCTCGACGGCAACCTGGCAAGGTGTGGTGAAGAACTACCCGCAACATCCGCGCGCGCCGGAAGCGCTGCTCGCGATTGCGAACAATCAGCTCGAGCAAGGTCAGAAGGCTGCAGCCAAAAAGACGCTCGAGCAGATCGTCGCGCAGTACAGCGGCTCGGACGTCGCGCAGTCGGCTCAGAGCAAGCTGTCGCAGATCAAGTAGTCGCGTCGCGCAGGGTTAGTGCAGTTGATGTAACGCGCAGTGGCTGCGCAGTCTCCAAATCAAGGCCACGCGCGCCTCTCGCCGGAAAGCCCGGGGTAGCGATACCTCGGGCTTTTCACTATCTGAAGTGCGGATATCCAAACTAGCCACCATGGGTTGACAGCCCACAGGAGCTATCGCTATAATCTCGCTTCTCTTTTGGGTCGTTAGCTCAGCTGGTAGAGCAGCGGACTTTTAATCCGTTGGTCACAGGTTCGAATCCCGTACGGCCTACCAAAGATTTAAAGGGCTCAGCGCAAGCTGAGCCCTTTTTCTTTTGTGAGGCCAACGCCCCACGCTCCGCACGCAACCTCAGTGCAATCCCTGTTTCGTACGGCTGTACCCGACGAGCAGCGGCACCATCTGCGCGTATAGCTTCGGGTTGCCCGCGGCAGTTTCGCCGACGCGCAGAAAGTCGGCGCCGCCGGCATAGTCGCCAACCAGCCCACCGGCTTCCGTGATCAGCAGGCTGCCGGCCGCCATATCCCACGCGCTTGATCCCTGTTCGAAGAAGCCGTCGAGGCGGCCGGCCGCGACATTCACAGGATCGAGCGCACCTGCAACGGTCCGACTCGGCGAGGCTCAGGCTTCAGAAGCGCCCACGTGGGAAACATTCTCACAACACAGACCGCCACACCGCACACAGCCCCGAGACTCTTCCTACAACGTGCCTATTCGATACCGACTGAGATACAACGGACTCCGAACATTGATATTTATTGAGACGTGAAGACATGCAATGATCGCCGCCGATTCCGCTCACGGTGCCATTCCGCGTGAGCAGACGCTCTGGCAAAACCGCAGCGCTCCGCGCTTTCATTCCATCGACATGACCAATTTTCTGTTCGGCCTTATTTCGAACCTTGTTTTGCTGGCCATCGTGCTGAGCGTGTGTCTTCTGTGCAACCGGCTCGTACCCGGCGCCACACTCAATGGTCCGCACGTTTTTGTCGCACTGGCTTCAACGGCGCTGCTGCTCGACGCCGCACTGACCTTTCTCGTGTTCGCCGATGCGCAGAACCGCTACGGCAGGTTCAGCTCGTCGAGTGCATTCTTCGAACGCGGCAGCGCTTATGTGGTGGCAGCCATTGCCGCTCTGGCATGGCAGCATGTAACGCGTCGCGCCCGTCATGCCAAAACAGACAACAACACGCTGGTCATTCGCACATCTGCGTATTCCGAATCCCATCTGCCGATGTAACGCCGCACGAACTGTTTTCGTGCGTCACGCAATGCGCATCGTCGTCAGGAACGGACCTTGCGTACGGGCGCGCCGTCGCCTATAACTTCCGAAGACCGAGAGTTACCGTTTGCGCCCGTCACCGGGCATTTGCCGCTGTATTGCACTCCCGCCGTTCAATCAGTCGAAGGCAACTTAACCAACGAGGAACATCTTGGATCTCGATACCGTACGCGTGTTCATCATGACCCGAGGCATCGACCTCGGCACCAAGGTACTCGGCGCGATCGTGTTGTGGATCGTAGGCCGCTGGGTCATTGGCCTGATCACCGGCCTGCTTCGCAAGCTGCTGTCGAAAAACGGCCGGGTCGATCCAACCCTCGCTCATTACCTCGGCTCGATTCTCGGCGCACTGCTGAACCTGCTGCTGATCCTCGCGATCCTGCAGGTATTCGGCGTTCAGACGACCTCGTTCGCCGCCTTGCTCGCCGGCCTCGGTCTCGCTATCGGCACTGCGTGGGGCGGCTTGCTTGCCCACTTCGCGGCGGGCATCTTCATGCAGGTGCTGCGGCCGTTCAAGGTGGGCGATTTCGTTATGGCGGGCGGCGTCACAGGCACGGTCTCGGAACTTGGGCTGTTCGGCACGACCATCGTGACGCCCGACAATGTGACAACGATCATCGGCAACAACAAGATCTTTTCGGACACCATCTCGAACTACAGCGCATTGCCGGTGCGGCGCGTCGAACTGACCGCGAAGATCGCGAACGGTGTCGATCCTACGGATGCGATGAACCGGCTCAAGGCGGCCGTTACACAAATTCCGAACGTGGCCGAAAGTCCTGCTCCGGATATCGAAGTATTGAGCTTCACGCCTGAAGGACCGCTGCTGTGCGTGCGCCCCTACACGCACACCGACCATTACTGGCAGGTCTACTTCGACACCAACCGCGCGATCATCCAGACCTTCAGGGAGGCGGGCTATCCGACACCGGAAACACCGCTTGCACCGCGCATAGTCAGTTGAGCCCGATTGGGGCTTAGGCCGCTGGATGGAGGTTGACGTTCGCTGAGATGAGGTCTGCAAAAAAAACGGCGTCGCGAGTTTCGCGACGCCGTTTGTTCTTCTGCCCGGTGCGAGCTGCAGAGTCAGCGGGTGCCCGCCTTCGACGTGTTCTTGCGCGTCATCTTCCATACCGCGCCAAGCACAACCGGCACCACGGCCGCGCCGATACCCACCAGCACGATCAGGTTCAGATACTGCCGGATGAACGGAATGTTGCCGAAGAAGTAGCCGAGCAACACGAGCAGGAGCACCCACAAAAGCGCCCCGAGAATGTTGAACAACTGGAACCGGCTAACTGTCATTTCCGATGCGCCGGCAACGAACGGGGCGAATGTCCGCACGACCGGAATGAAGCGCGCCAGCACGATAGTTTTGCCGCCATGCTTTTCATAGAAGTTATGCGTCTTCTGCAGCGCGGCACGGTCGAGAAAGCGCTCGAGAAGCGGGATATGTGAATTGAACACCCGCGGCCCGATGGCCCGTCCGACCATATAGTTCACCGTGTTGCCGGCGATCGCGGCAACCAGCAGCAGCACGATCAGTAACCCGAGGTTCATTTCACCGGTCGCGCAAAACGCGCCGCCGATGAACAGCAGCGAATCGCCCGGAAGAAACGGCAGAACAACCAGCCCGGTTTCACAGAATACGATCAGAAACAGCACCGCATAGACCCAGGCGCCGTACTCGTGAATAAAGACTCCCAGAAACTTGTCGATGTGCAAGACAAGATTGGCGAACTGCAGCAGCGTGTCCAAAAAGCGTCCTTTATTGAGCGAATGTGAGCGTGGCAGGAATGGCCGCTCGAGCGGCCTTGCGGATGCTGAGCGGCGAACGCGTGTTCGCCGCCGGAAACTGACCGCGTCATGATACCGAAAGTGCACGGATGCGATTAAAAATCTGCCGTGCGGGACCGATTTGCTACCGTGCGGCAGTTCAGTGGCAGCGGCGCAAGAGCACCTCAAACCGCGCCTTCGGTCCGCACCCGGCCTGCCCGCGCCGAATCGCTATAATTTCGCCATGTCAGAATTCTCCGAAACGCCTGCCGGCACCGCCGACGCGGCCACGGTTTCCGCCGCCGCGCCCGCCCCACGCCCGTTGCGGGCGATCCAGCCCCTGCCCGATCAACTGATCAGCCAGATTGCCGCTGGCGAAGTGGTCGAGCGGCCGGCCTCGGTGGTCAAGGAATTGCTGGAAAACGCGCTCGACGCCGGCGCGCAGACGCTGCGCATCCTGCTCGACGAGGGCGGCGTCAAACGCATCTCAATCACCGACGACGGCTGCGGCATCCCCGAAAACGAGCTCGCGCTCGCGCTGATGCGTCACGCAACCAGCAAGATCCGCTCGCTCGCCGAACTCGAAGCGGTTGCCACACTGGGGTTTCGCGGCGAAGCGCTGGCGTCGATTGCGTCCGTCGCGCAAATGAGCATCACCAGCCGCACGGCCGACGCGCCGCACGCCGTGCGTGTCGACGCGCAAACCGGCGTGCTGAGCCCCGCCGCTGGCACGCAAGGCACCACGATCGAAGTCCGCGAGCTGTATTTCAATACGCCTGCACGGCGCAAATTCCTGAAAAGCGAGCAGACTGAACTCGGCCATTGCCTCGAACAGATTCGCCGCGCCGCGCTGGCACGGCCGGACGTGGCGATTTCAGTCCTGCATAACGGTAAGGCGGTCGAACACTGGAATGCCAGCGAGCCGCCCGCGCGGGTCGCGAAGATTCTTGGCGAAACCTTTGCGACGGCGCATTTGCCGCTCGACGAATCCGCCGGACCGCTCGCGGTCTACGGTTGCGCGGGGCTGCCGACCGCGAGCCGCGGACGTGCGGACCAGCAATACTTCTTCGTCAATGGCCGCTTCGTGCGCGACAAGCTGCTCACGCACGCTGTGCGCGCCGCCTACGAAGACGTGCTGCACGGCGATCGCTATCCGTCATACGTGCTGTTTCTCGATTTGCCGCCGGAAGCCGTCGATGTAAACGTTCACCCGTCGAAAATCGAAGTGCGGTTTCGCGATTCGCGTTCGATCCACCAGTTCGTGTTCCATGCCGTGCAGCGTGCGTTGGCGCGGCACGCGGGTGCGTCGCCGGAAACCACCGCCGGTGGGCATGCGGCGCATCTCGAAGCGGCGACGGGCGGACCGGCTTCGTTCGGCGCTACGCCGCTGGGCGGTGCGGGTGCGGGAAGCGGCGTGGGCTTCGGCACGGGGGCAGGCGCGCCTGGTAGTGCGGCGGGAGGCGGATTCGGCGCCTCGCAGCCCGGCAATACCTGGATGCGTCAGGCGCGCATGACGCAGGGCACGTTGCCGGTCGCGCAGCCACTGGCCTTCTATGACGCACTGTTCGGCCGCAGGGACACGAACGCCGGCACGGCGGAAGGCGCGACACTATTCGAAGCGCGCGATTCGGCTGCGGAAACGCCGTCCCCGTACAACACCTCGGGACCGTACGCGTCGCCTGCTTTCAATGCCTCGGATGAGCAACCGCTCGGCTTCGCCCTCGGCCAGATTCACGGTATCTATGTGCTTGCGCAAAACGCGCACGGACTCGTGATTGTCGACATGCACGCCGCGCACGAGCGCATCCTGTATGAGCAGTTCAAGAACGCACTGGCCGATCGTACGATTGCCGTGCAGCCGCTGCTGATCCCGCAAACGATGCAGGCCGATCCGATCGAAATCGGCACGGTCGAAGAAGAGCGCGACACGCTGGACGCACTCGGCTTCGATCTCGCCGTGCTGTCGCCGACCACGCTCGCGATCCGCGCAGTGCCCGCGCTACTGAAAGACGCCGATCTGCAGGCGCTGGCACGCGCGGTACTCTCCGACCTGCACGCGTTCGGCGGCTCCCGCGTGTTGACCGAGCGTCAGCACGAACTGCTCGGCACACTCGCGTGCCATCACGCGGTGCGCGCGAACCGGCGTTTGACGCTCGATGAAATGAACGCGCTGTTGCGTCAGATGGAGGCAACCGAACGCGCCGATCAATGCAACCACGGGCGTCCCACGTGGTATCAGTTGACACTGTCCGATCTCGACCGACTGTTCATGCGCGGCCAATGACGGTGCGCCTGACTACGCTGATTCGGCGCGCGCCGTCTTGCCCATGACCTCAAGCACTTCACCCACGCCCGCGCCGGTTCCTTGCCTGCTCGGCCCGACCGCGTCCGGCAAAACCGCTGCCGCGCTGGCGCTGGCCGCACGCAGACCGGTCGAAATCATCAGTGTCGATTCGGCGCTGGTGTATCGCGAGATGGATATCGGTACCGCCAAGCCCACACCGGAAGAACGCGCGGTGGCGCCGCATCATCTGATCGATATCGTCGACCCGGCGGATTCCTACTCGGCAGCAGAGTTTCGCAGCGAAGCGTTGCGCCTGATCGGCGAGATCAGCGCGCGCGGGCGGCTGCCTTTGCTGGTTGGCGGAACCATGCTGTACTACAAGGCGCTCACGCAGGGACTCAACGACCTGCCCGCCGCCGATGCCGACGTGCGTGCGACGCTCGACGCCGATGCCGCGCGTGACGGCTGGCCGGCGCTGCACGCGCGGCTCGCGGCGGCCGATCCCATTACAGCCGCACGCCTCGCGCCAAACGATTCGCAGCGAATTCAGCGCGCGCTTGAAGTTTTCATGCTGACGGGGCAAGCGATGTCCGCTCTGCTGGCCGCGCCCGCCCGAACGGACGACGCCGCTTTGGCCTGGCGCTTCGTGCCGATTGCGCTTGAGCCATCCGAGCGGAGCGTGCTGCATGCTCGCATCGAGAAGCGCTTCGACGCCATGCTGGCCAATGGCTTTATCGACGAAGTCGTGAAATTGCGCGAACGCGGAGATTTATCGCCCGAGATGCCCTCCATGCGCTGCGTGGGATACCGGCAGGCCTGGGAATATCTCGACGGCACGGTCGACTATTCGACCATGCGGGACAAGGGGGTCTTTGCTACCCGGCAATTGTGCAAGCGGCAACTCACATGGCTGCGCAGCATGACGGAGCGGGTTGTGGTGGATTGCTGCGATCCCGGCGCGACTGCGCAGGCCGTGAGCTTGATTGAAGCGATGATCTGAGGTTTTTTACCCGCGCGGCGCTCTTTGTGTGCGCCGCGCGGGCCGACCGGCCTTGAGTCAGGCGCGGATTAGACGACCACCGTCTGAGCTTCGCCTGCCGCGCTTTCGCGGATCACGCCGATCTTCCAGACCTGCTCGCCGGCGGCCGACAACAGGCCGATTGCCGCATCGGCGTCAGCAGCGGACACCACCACGGCCATGCCAATCCCGCAGTTGAACACGCGATGCATTTCCGCATCCGCCACGCCGCCGTGTTTCTGCAGCCACGAGAACAGCGGCGGCAGCGGCCAGCTGCGATGATCCAGCTCAGCCGTCAGGCCTTCACGCAGAACACGCGGAATATTCTCGACCAGGCCGCCGCCGGTGATGTGCGCCATACCCTTGACAGCGATCTGCTGCATCAAGGCCAGCAAAGGCTTCACGTAGATATGCGTAGGCGCCATCAACGCGTCGGCCAGCGAGCGGCCGTCAAAATCCGCATTCAGATCAGGCTGCGCGCGCTCGATGATCTTGCGCACCAGCGAAAAACCGTTCGAATGGATACCACTCGAAGCCAGACCCAGCACCACGTCGCCCGGGGCGATCGTGCTGCCGTCGATAATCTTGCTCTTTTCCACCGCGCCGACCGCGAAACCGGCCAGATCGTACTCGCCGTCCGGGTACATGCCCGGCATTTCAGCCGTTTCGCCGCCGATCAGCGCACAACCGGACAGTTCGCAACCATGCGCGATGCCCTTCACGACCGTTGCCGCGGTACCGACGTCCAACTTGCCGCAAGCGAAATAATCGAGGAAGAACAGCGGCTCGGCGCCCTGAACCAGAATGTCGTTGACGCTCATTGCCACCAGATCCTGGCCAACCGTGTCGTGTTTGTTCAGTTGAAACGCGAGGCGCAGCTTGGTGCCGACGCCGTCGGTGCCCGATACCAGCACGGGTTCCTTGTACTTCTTCGGCACTTCGAACAGTGCGCCAAATCCGCCGATGCCGCCCAGCACGCCGTCGCGCATCGTCTTTTTGGCAAAGGGCTTGATCGCGTCGACAAGGGCGTCGCCCGCGTCGATGTCCACGCCGGCGTCGCGATAGGACAAACCTTGGGCATCTGGAGCGGATTTGGGTTGATTCATGGGGAAGAGCAAGAAGGTCGGTAAAATGCGATTTTACCCGATGACGACCCGAGTTGGCGCTTCAGCGCCTACTCGGGTCCCATACAGAGTTGACGACCCGAGTTGGCGCTTCAGCGCCTACTCGGGTCCCATACAGAGTTGACGACCCGAGTTGGCGCTTCAGCGCCTACTCAGGTCCCACACCGAGTTGCCGGCCGGCTGGCTGGAATTTGAATCATCCTGAATCTTCCGGTCGGGACGACACCTGGGAAACAAACTTTGCAACAGAACTCCTCGATCCTGACACCTGTGCAGCGCCGCGCCTTTATCTGGCTGGCGATCGCGCTGGTTGTCGGTATTCTGCTCTGGCTCCTGAGTCCGGTCCTCACGCCGTTCCTGCTCGGCGCGATTCTCGCGTACATTCTGCAGCCGGGCGTCGCGTGGATGGTGCGCCGGCGTGTGCCGCGCGGACTCGCCGCCTTGCTGATGATGCTGCTGTTCACGTTGCTGATGACAATGCTCGTGCTGCTGGTGCTGGCCGTCATCCAGAAAGAAGGCCCGCAGTTGAAACAGCAGGTGCCCGTGCTGTTTGCGCATGTGAGCGCGTGGCTGCAACCCAAGCTTGCGTGGCTCGGTCTCGCCGACTCGCTCGATTTCGCCAGTATTCGCGATCTCGTGATGGGGCAGCTCGAAGGCAGCGCGCAACAGGTCGCGATGTATGCATGGACCTCGATCCGCACCAGCGGCAACGTCATGATGACGGTGGTCGGTAACCTCGTGATGGTGCCGCTTGTGCTGTTCTATCTGCTGTACGACTGGAATCGGATGCTCGCGCGGGTGCAGATCGTGGTGCCGCGCCGCTGGCTCGACAAGACGCTGCAACTCGCGCGCGACATGGACCAGATGCTGTCGCAATACCTGCGCGGCCAGTTGCTCGTGATGGGCGTGCTCGCGGTCTATTATGCGATTGCGCTGACCATCGCCGGTTTCGAGATCGCGCTGCCGGTAGGTATCTTCACCGGCCTCGCGGTGTTCATCCCGTACATCGGCTTTGCGACCGGGCTTGCGCTCGCGCTGCTCGCGGCGCTGCTGCAATTCGGCGACTGGTATGGCTTCGGCGCGGTTGCGTTGATTTACGGCGTCGGCCAGATCGTGGAGAGCTTTTATCTCACGCCGCGCCTCGTCGGCGAGCGGATCGGCCTGCACCCGCTCGCGGTCATCTTCGCGTTGCTCGCGTTCGGCCAGCTGTTCGGCTTTTTCGGCGTGTTGCTGGCGCTGCCGGTCAGCGCGATTCTGTCGGTGGCGATGCGCGAGTTGCGTCAAAGCTATCTGACGAGCACGCTTTATAAAAACTGAGTCACTGACTGCTCATTGACGTTTCAGGGCCCGAGGTTCGGGCCATTTGCGGCCCAAGCCCCATTTTCGGCATTAACCTACTGTGCTTCGTCAACTGACGCTCGATCTCGGCACCCCGCCGCCATCGACATTCGACAATTTCTTCGCCGGCGCCAACTCCGAGCTGGTCACGCGGCTACGCGAGCTCGACAACGCGCTCGCGGCCGGCCCGGTGGCCGATCGCACCTTCTACATCTGGGGCGAAGCCGGCAGCGGCCGCACGCACCTGCTGCAGGCGCTCGTTCACGAAGCGCCGCCGGGCCATGCCCGCTTTGCGGGCCCGCAGAGCAGCCTCGCCGCCTTCACGTTCGACCCGCGCGTCGCGCTGTATGCGATCGACGATTGCGACGGCCTGTCCGCGGCCCAGCAAATCGCCGTGTTCAACCTGTTCAACGAAGTGCGCGCGCATCCCACCAGCGCGCTGGTCGCCGCGGGCAATGCGCCGCCGATCGGCATGACGGTGCGCGAAGATCTGCGCACGCGCCTCGGCTGGGGCCTCGTGTTCCACCTCGCGCCGCTGCCGGACGAGGGCAAAGCCGCGGTGCTCAAACACGCGGCGCGCGAGCGCGGCATCATGCTCGCCGACGACGTCCCCGCCTATCTGCTGACGCATTTTCGCCGCGACATGCCGAGCCTGATGGCCCTGCTCGACGCGCTCGACCGCTTCTCGCTCGAACAGAAACGCGCGGTCACGCTGCCGCTGCTGCGCACCATGCTGGCCTCGCCCGAGGCCGACGACCGGCGCGGCGCGGCCGGCTCATCGGCTGCATCCGCGTCGGCCGCCGCCTCATCCGCGTCCCCCGACGCCGCTTCAAGTAAAATAGGCCCCCATGGCTAACCTCGCACTCTTCGACCTCGACCACACGCTCATTCCCACCGACAGCGACCACGAATGGGGCCGCTTCATGGTGAAACAAGGCATGGTCGACCCGGAAAACTTCGCCCGTGAAAACGACCGCTTTTTCGCCGACTACAAAGCCGGCAAGCTGGACATTCACGCTTACCTGATCGCCATGCTCACGCCGCTATCGAAGTACACGCGCGCCCAGCTTGCCGATCTCCACGCGCAGTACATGCATGAAGTGATCACGCCGGCGATCTTTCCAGTCGCGTTGGAGCTGGTCAGGGAGCACCGCGAAGCCGGCGATCTGTGCTGCGTGGTCACCGCCACCAACGAATTCATTACCCGCCCGATCGCTCAGGCGTTCGGCGTCGACGCGCTGATCGCCTGCGAGGCGGAAACCGTCGACGGTCAGCCGCATTCGCCGTACACCGGCCGCCCTACCGGCACGCCGAGCTACAAGGAAGGCAAGATCGTCCGTACCGAAGCGTGGCTGGCATCGCTCGGCAAGACCTGGAGCGATTTCGAGCACAGCTATTTCTATAGCGACTCGCACAACGACATCCCGCTGCTGGAAAAGGTCACCGATCCGATCGCGACCAATCCCGACGACACATTGCGCGCCCATGCGCAGGCCAAAGGCTGGCGCATCCTCGAACTCTTTCAACCCTCGTGATCAAAAAACTTATCCGCAAGCTATTCGGCCAGGACTCGGCGCCCGCTGACAACGCCTCGCCCGCCGCAGCCGAAGCAGACGAAGCCGGTGAATCGCCGGCACGCAATACATCCGGCGCCGGCAAAACGCGCCGCAAACCGGCGCGCCCCGTCGTCAAAACCGTGCGGGACCCCGACGTGCCGGTCATCATTCCGCACGACGTGCACGGCATCGATCAGTCGCTGATCTCACGGAACGCGATTCGCGTTACCGAGGGCCTGCAGGAAGCGGGGCATCGCGCGTTTATCGTCGGCGGTGCGGTGCGCGATCTGCTGCTCGGCATCAAGCCGAAAGACTTCGACGTCGCGACCGACGCCACGCCCGAACAGGTGCAGAAACTGTTCCGCCGCGCCCGCATCATCGGCCGCCGGTTCCAGATCGTGCACGTGCAGTTCGGCCAGGAAATCATCGAAACCTCGACGTTCCGCGCGCTGGTCGATCCGCCCGCGGCCGACGCGGCGCCCCCGCGCCGCCTGAAGCGCGACGAACTCGACCGCCGCACCCATGCGGTAGACGCCAGCGGCCGCGTGCTGCGCGACAACGTCTGGGGCGAGCAGCACGAAGACGCCACGCGCCGCGACTTCACGATCAACGCGATGTACTACGATCCGGCCACGCAAACCGTGCTGGACTATCACAACGGCATGGCCGACATGCGCGCGCGTCTGCTGCGCATGATCGGCGACCCGGCCACGCGCTATCGCGAAGACCCGGTGCGGATGCTGCGCGTGGTGCGTTTCGCCGCCAAGCTCGACTTCGAGATCGAAGACACGACTCGCGCGCCGATCGTCAACATGGCCGATCTGATCAACAACGTACCGGCCGCGCGTCTGTTCGACGAGATGCTCAAGCTGATGCTGTCGGGGCACGCGCTCGCCTGTTTGAAACGTCTGCGCCAGGAAGGCCTGCATCACGGTCTGCTGCCGCTGCTCGACGTCGTGCTGGAACAGCCGATCGGCGAGAAATTCATCACGCTCGCGCTCTCCAATACAGACGCCCGGGTGCGCGCCGGCAAGCCGGTTTCGCCGGGCTTCCTGTTTGCCACCCTGCTGTGGCACGACGTGCAGACGCGCTGGCAGCAATTTGAAGCAAACGGCGAATATCCGGTGCCGGCGCTGCATCGCGCGATGGACGAAGTCCTCGACATGCAAACCGAGAAACTGGCGATTCACAAGCGCTTCTCGTCCGACATGCGTGAGATCTGGGGCCTGCAGTTGCGCCTTGAAAAACGCTCGGGAAGAAGTGCGCTGAAGCTGCTGGAACACCAAAGATTTAGAGCGGGGTATGATTTCCTCCTGTTGCGCTGCGAATCGGGCGAACTCGATGAGTCGGTCGGTGCGTGGTGGACGGAGTTCATTGAAGGAGACGTCGCTGCGCGTGAGACTCTGCTCACGCAAGGCGGGAAGGACCGGAGCCCCAGAAAACGACGGAGGCGCAGCAGTGGCGCCAGAACCCGCAAACCGGGCGACGGAATGGAGGGCGGTTCGCCAGAACGCGCAGCCAACGAGGCGGGCCATGACAGCTCGCACGATGACTGACACGGCGTTGGCTGAGGCCGTCGAACGATAGTTGCAGGAAGTTATGCCATGACGGTTGCTTATCTCGGCCTCGGCGCGAATCTCGGGGACGCGCGCCAGACCCTGAAAGACGCGGTGGTGTGTCTCGCCCAACAGCACACCATCACCGTGCTCGCGAAGTCGAGCTTTTATCGTACTGCCCCGATCGACGCGGGCGGCGACGACTATTTCAACTGCGTCGTGAAGGTCGATACGACGCTCCCCGTGCGGCATCTGCTTGCGCTGTGCCACAAGATCGAACATCAGTTCGGCCGGGAACGGCCGTTTCGCAACGCACCGCGCACGCTCGATCTCGACATCCTGCTCTACGGCGATCAATCGATCGACGAAGCCGATCTGATCGTGCCGCATCCGCGTTTGATCGAGCGCGCCTTTGCACTTGTCCCGCTCGTCGAGATCGACCCGGCGCTGATCATTCCGCAACACGGCCGTGCCGAAGCACTGCTCGAAGGTGTCCGCGATCAACGCATCGAAAAGGTCAAAGGGCCCTGTCAGTGTCCAATGCTCAATGCATTGACTGCCGGCGCCCCCGCCGCGGACAAGGGACGTTGCGAATGAGTTCGCCGCCGCTTACCGTCACCGCCCCGCAATTGCGGCCGCCGTTTGGCTATCTCGCGATCGAAGGGCCGATCGGTGTCGGCAAGACCTCGCTCGCGCGGCGGCTCGCACAGCGCTGGTCGATGCAGGAGTTGTTCGAGCGGCCGCAAGACAATCCCTTTCTCGAACGTTTTTATCGCGACACCGCGCGTTATGCGCTTCCCGCGCAATTGCACTTCGCGTTGCAGCGCGCGCAGCAGGCCCAGGAGGTCGCGGCCGCGCATGTGGCGGGCACACCGCTTATCGCCGATTTCATGACGCAGAAGAACGAGATCTTCGCGCGTCTGACGCTGCAGGAAGATGAGTGGCAGCTTTATCGCGCCCTCGCCGCGCGACTCGACGTCAGCGCGCCGGCACCGGATTTCGTGGTCTACCTGCAAGCCAGTCCTGAAGTACTGTTCGCGCGCATCCAGAAGCGCGCCGTGCCCATGGAACTGCAGATTTCCGATGCGTATCTGCACGCGCTCTGCGACGCCTACAACGAGTTTTTCTATCACTACGACCGCACGCCCGTGCTGACGGTCAATGCTGAACATCTGAATCCGCTCGACTCGGACGCGGACCTTGCGCTACTCGCCGAACGCATCGAAACCATGCGTGGCCGCAAGGAATTCTTTGTCAAAGGCACGTCGCTTTAAGCGGCGCGCTCCCTCTTTTTCCAACGGATTTTCTCCATGACCTATTTGCAGGAAACGAGCCGGAACGCCGTCACCGTGCCGAAACTGCAGGCGATGCGCGATGCCGGCGAAAAGATCGCCATGCTGACCTGCTACGACGCGAGCTTCGCGGCGCTGCTGGATCGCTCGGGTGTCGACGTCCTGCTGATCGGCGACTCGCTCGGCAACGTGCTGCAAGGCCAGACGACCACGCTGCCGGTGTCGCTCACCGACATCGCCTATCACACGGCGAGCGTCGCGCGGGCGCGACCCTCGGCGCTGGTGGTCGCCGATCTGCCGTTCGGCACGTACGGCACGCCGGAGGACGCCTTTAAAAGCTCAGTAGAACTCATGCGCGCCGGCGCGCAGATGGTGAAGCTCGAAGGCGGTGAGTGGCTCGCGGACACGGTGCGTTTTCTGGTCGAACGGTCGATTCCGGTGTGCGCGCACGTCGGCCTGACGCCGCAATCGGTGCATGCGTTTGGCGGCTTCAAGGTGCAAGGCAAAACCGAGGCCGGTGCGAGCCAGTTGTTGCGCGACTCGCTGGCCGTACAGAACGCGGGCGCCCAACTGATCGTCATGGAAGCGATCCCGACACTGCTCGCGAGCGAAGTCACGAAGCAATTGCGGATTCCGACGATCGGTATCGGTGCGGGTCTCGACTGCTCAGGTCAGGTGCTGGTGCTGCACGACATGCTGGGAATTTTCCCCGGCAAGCGGCCGCGCTTCGTGAAGGATTTCATGCAGGGTCAACCGAGCATTCAGGCGGCCGTGGAAGCGTATGTCCACGCTGTGAAGGACGGTACGTTCCCGGGGCCGGAACATACGTTCTAAGTTCGGGCCGGACTTGGGAACCGTCTTGATCACGCGCATCCGGGCACGTTTTGAGACCAGTCTGATATTGTCTTAAAGCCGGGTCATCTATCTTCGTCTACCTTGTTAACGCGGCCCTGCCGCCAGCCGAAGAGAGATGACCATGAGCCCCTTTTGCCTGATCGATGTAGCAGAAATCCGCAGTCACGCCACCGCGCCGCATGACGTGCGCGAAAACACATGGCATGCGCGCCTTGCGGGATGGGTGGCACGCCTGCTGCACGTTCGCCACGCTTGAGCTGCCTGTGGCATGGCGGCACGCGGCGCTCAAGTCCTCGTTCGCCCGCCGGCACGGCCGACTTGTTTGGTCTTTCTTCTATAGCCCTGCGCGCTGCCTTAGCCCACCACGCGCGCCTGTACCGCGCCTCGCAGCGCGTTGCACACCAGAAGCGCTTCCGCATTCCGCACATCGATTCGAGTCAACACGCGTTCCGCTGCGTGAAGGTCGATATCCTCCAGCAGCAAGCCTCGCATGATCCCGGGCAGAACGCCTGACTCCAATGGTGGCGTCCACCACCGTCCCGCCAGCTTCACAAACACGTTCGAGCGCCCGCCTTCGGTCAGTTCACCGCGCTCGTTGAAGAACAACGTGTCGAAGGCGCCCCGCGCTTCGGCTTCGCGCCAGCCACGATCGTATTCGGCACGGCGCGTGGTTTTGTGTCGCAGCAGCGGATCATCGGCATGCGTAACGGGGAATGCATGATCCGGCCCGAGCAACACACCGACGGTCGAGTCGGCCAGCGGCGTCAACACCGCCGCCGTTAATTGCACCGCGCCGTTCTTGCTCAGCGCGAGACGCATGCGGTGCGGAATGTGCGCAGGCAACGCCGCACATTTCTCCGTGATTTGCGCGCGAATTTCGTTTTCGTCGTCGAGTCTGAAACCCAGCGCCGCGGCGCTCGCCGAGAGTCGTGCGAGATGGCGCGATAGATGGCGCACGCCTTCTTCCTGTGTCGCGTACATGGTCTCGAAAAGCTCGAAACCGGGTTCCGCGCCGGTCAGAAAGCTGGCTTTCAATTGGCACTCCGCATATTCGTCGGCGGCCACGCTGTCGAGCACGATGCCGGCGCCCACGCCCATCGTGCCTCGCAGCATGCCGGGCTGTGCGGCCGGGCTTAAGGTCAGGGTGCGGATCGCGACGGACAGGCAGAAGTCGCCGCAAGTGGTGTCGTTTGCGGTGCTTGCGGTGCTTGAGGGCACCTCGAGCCAGCCGATCGCGCCGGTGTAAAGTCCGCGCGGCGTGCTTTCGAGCTCGTCGATCAATTGCATCGTGCGGTGCTTCGGCGCACCGGTGATCGAGCCGCACGGAAACAGCGCCCGCATGATCGCAGCGAAAGACGTGCCGGCCCGCAGCGTCGAATGGACCGTCGACGTCATCTGCCATACCGACGCATACGGTTCAACCGAAAACAACGCCGGCACCTTGACGGAGCCCGTCTGCGCCACACGCGACAGATCGTTGCGCAACAGGTCGACGATCATCACGTTCTCGGCACGATTCTTCGGGTCGTTGGCCAGGAACTCGGCGGCGTGACGATCGGCCACGGGGTCGGTTGATCGCGGCGCCGTGCCCTTCATCGGCCGGGCGCGCAACATGGCGCCTTCTTTCTCGATGAACAACTCCGGCGAGCACGACAAAACCCACTCGTCGCCCGGCAACGCGATCAGCGCGCCATACGGAACCGGCTGGCGCGCCCGCAGGCGCCGATAAAGCGCGGCCGGCGAGCCGAATACATCGAAACCGAGCCGATACGTATAGTTGACCTGATAAGAATCGCCGGCGCGCAGGGCGGCATGGATCGCATCGATCGCTTCGTTGAATTGCGTGGGATCGACGCTCGCGCACACATTCGCTGTGCCCGCCACGGACGGCTCGGCCGTGCCGCCGTCGCGTTCCACGAGCCACGTATCGACGTCGTCGCGAGATAGTTTCTCGCAACGTTCAAACAATAAAAAACGCAGCGTGGCATCGCCACGCTGCGTTTCATTTGATGCCCGGTGAGCCTGGTCGCCATCGAGAAGATGCCGGCCAAACTCATAGTCGGCAAGCACGACGGCATGCAAACCACGCCGAGCATCCGCAGCCACGGTCTCGCACATGAGTTCCAGCTGCGCGGCGTCCACGCACACTCGTTCACGCACAAAACCCGTGTACAGACGACTCGAACGGCGCGCCGCCGTCGCGTCGCAATCGTCGAGCAACGCGAAAACCGCGTTGCGCTCAGCTGCCGTCATGCTTACCGCCAAATCAAACCGCAATTAATCGAAGAAGCTCTTCACCCGATCAAACCAGCTCTTGCTTTGCGGGCTATGCCGCGCGCCGCCTTCCACGAGGGCTTTCTCGAATTGCTGAAGCAGATCGCGCTGCGACTCGGTGAGCTTGACCGGCGTTTCGACTTGCACATGCACGTACAGATCGCCGGCAATGCTCGAACGCAGACCCTTGATCCCCTTGCCACGCAGACGGAAGGTCTTCCCCGACTGCGTGCCTTCCGGCACCGTAAAGCTCGCGCGGCCCGCGAGGGTCGGCACTTCGATTTCGCCGCCAAGTGCCGCCGTGGTGAACGGAATCGGCATCTGGCAATGCAGATCGTCGCCGTCGCGTTCGAACACCGAGTGCTGCTTGATGTGAATCTCGACGTACAGATCGCCCGACGGACCACCGTTGATACCAGGCTCGCCGTTGCCGGCCGACCGGATACGCATGCCGTCGTCGATACCCGCCGGGATCTTCACTTCCAGCGTCTTGGTTTCCTTCACCTTGCCCGCGCCATGGCAGTGTCCGCACGGCTCGGGAATATAGGTGCCGGTGCCGTGGCACTTCGGGCAGGTCTGCTGGATGCTGAAAAAGCCCTGCGACATCCGCACCGAACCCGAACCGCTACAGGTCGGGCAGGTCTCCGGCTTGGTGCCGGGCTTCGCGCCCGAGCCGTGACAGACTTCACACGACACCCAGCTCGGCACGCGAATTTGCGTGTCGTAGCCGTGCGCGGCCTGCTCCAGCGTGATTTCCATGCTGTAGCGCAGATCGGCGCCCCGATACACCTGCGGACCTGCACGGCCGCCGCCACGTGCGGCACCGCCGGCAGCCTGGCCGAAGATGTCGCCGAAAATATCGCCGAATGCATCGGCAAAACCGCCGAAGCCTTGCGCACCGGCTCCGCCCATGTTCGGATCGACGCCCGCGTGACCGTACTGATCGTACGCTGCACGCTTTTGCGAGTCCGACAGCATTTCATAGGCTTCCTTCACCTCTTTGAAATGCTCTTCCGCATCCTTGTTGCCCGGATTGCGGTCGGGGTGGTGCTTCATCGCAAGCTTGCGATAAGCCTTCTTGATTTCGTCGTCGCTCGCGTTCTTTGCGACGCCCAGAACCTCGTAGTAATCCCGTTTCGCCATATCGGTTCAACGCCACTCGCGCAATGGGGCGCGGTGGCTCCTCTTGAATGCTGGAGTCTTGCGACTCGTCCGGCCGCTGTTCACGCCGCTTTCAGGCGGTTCAAACAACGTCCTCCATAAAACAAATGTGCCCGGAGAGCCCAAACAGGCTCACCAGGCGCGATAACCGCTTTGCAGGTTCATGCTCCCGAACGGGAGTAGACCGTTTTGCAGCCGGGCCGCACACATTGCTGTGTGCGGCTTTACGGTCAAATTGCGACCTGGCTTTAGTCTTTCTTGACTTCCTTGAACTCGGCGTCGACCACGTCGTCCTGCTGCTGGCTCGCGCCACCTGCCGATGCGCCCGCACCTGCCGCGCCCGCTGCCGCAGCTTCGGCACCTTGTGCAGCCTGCATGTCGGCGTACATCTTCTCGCCCATCTTCTGCGAGGCGGTCGCCACCGCTTCGATCTTGGCTTCGATCGCGGCCTTGTCGCTAGAACCGCTCTTCAGCGTTTCTTCAAGGTCCTTCAGCGCGGTTTCGATCGCTTCCTTCTCAGCGGCTTCGAGCTTGTCGCCGTATTCGGTAAGCGCCTTCTTCGTGCTGTGGACCAGCGCGTCGCCCTGGTTGCGGGCGTCGGCCAACTCACGCAGCTTGTGATCTTCTTCCGCGTTCGCTTCCGCGTCCTTCACCATCTTCTCGATTTCAGCTTCGGACAGACCCGAGTTCGCCTTGATCGTGATGCGGTTTTCCTTGCCGGTTGCCTTGTCTTTCGCGCCGACGTGCAGAATGCCGTTCGCGTCGATGTCGAAGCTCACTTCGATCTGCGGCGTGCCGCGCGGTGCCGGCGGAATGCCTTCCAGGTTGAACTCGCCGAGCAGCTTGTTGCCCGCTGCCATTTCGCGTTCGCCCTGATACACCTTGATCGTCACGGCGCTCTGATTGTCGTCAGCCGTCGAGTAGACCTGCGCATGCTTGGTCGGAATCGTGGTGTTCTTGTTGATCATCTTCGTCATCACGCCGCCGAGCGTTTCGATGCCGAGCGACAGCGGGGTCACGTCGAGCAGCAGAACGTCCGTACGGTCGCCCGACAGAACCTGACCTTGAATCGCGGCGCCCACGGCGACGGCTTCGTCCGGATTCACGTCACGGCGCGGATCCTTGCCGAAGAATTCCTTAACCTTGTCCTGCACCTTCGGCATGCGGGTCATACCGCCGACCAGAATCACGTCGTCGATTTCGCCGACCTTCACGCCCGCGTCCTTGATCGCCAGACGGCACGGCTCGATGGTGCGTTCGATCAGTTCTTCGACCAGCGCTTCCAGCTTCGCACGCGTGATTTTCAGGTTCAGGTGCTTCGGACCCGACGCGTCGGCCGTGATGTACGGCAGGTTGATTTCGGTTTGCTGGCTCGACGACAGTTCGATCTTCGCCTTTTCAGCCGATTCCTTCAGGCGTTGCAGCGCAAGCACGTCTTTCGACAGATCGACGCCCTGTTCCTTCTTGAACTCACTGATGATGTAGTCGATGATGCGTTGGTCGAAGTCTTCACCGCCCAGGAACGTATCGCCGTTCGTGGACAGCACTTCGAACTGCATTTCACCGTCGACATCCGCGATTTCGATGATCGACACGTCGAACGTACCGCCGCCCAAGTCGTACACCGCGATCTTGCGGTCGCCCTTTTCCGCCTTGTCCAGGCCAAAAGCCAGTGCAGCTGCGGTCGGTTCGTTGATGATCCGCTTCACTTCCAGACCGGCGATGCGGCCTGCATCTTTGGTGGCCTGGCGCTGACTGTCGTTGAAGTACGCGGGAACCGTAATCACAGCTTCGGTGACCGGCTCGCCGAGGTAATCTTCAGCGGTCTTCTTCATCTTGCGCAGCGTTTCCGCGGAGATTTGCGGCGGTGCGAGCTTCTGGTCGCGCACTTCGATCCATGCGTCGCCGTTGTCGGCTTTGATGATCTTGTACGGCATCAGAGCGATGTCTTTCTGCACTTCTTTTTCTTCGAAGCGGCGGCCGATCAGGCGCTTGACGGCGTACAGCGTGTTCTTCGGGTTCGTGACCGACTGACGCTTGGCCGGTGCGCCGACGAGAATTTCGCCGTCTTCCATGTAAGCGATGATCGACGGCGTGGTGCGCGCACCTTCCGAGTTCTCGATCACTTTGACCGAATTGCCTTCCATGATCGCCACGCACGAGTTGGTCGTGCCGAGGTCGATACCGATGATTTTGCCCATTTTTACTAATCTCCTAACTTTGATCGCTGCGGGAATCGCCGGTTTTGCCCATCTGGCGGTACGGCGATCCGCTCTAAATTCCTACCTGCACCCAACATAAGTGCGTCCGCATCGTTTTCAAGACCTCTTTTACGATGCGGTCTTTAATTTTTTTCAATCAGTCGAACTTTTGCCGCTTTTTTCACCACCTGCCGTGCTCCCGACCGCATTGACCGGCCAAATCTTGTCCCGCTCGGCGGCAATCGCCCCCCAAGTGGCCCAAGGCCGCGCCAGCCAGTTGCCAGGCCGAGCCGCTTGCCTCGGTATAAGAAGAGCCAGGTCGGCACGCCATGAGGCATGAGCCCGGCGGCGACGGGAACGCCGGCCATAACGGCCCGTGTCAGGCGCAACGGCAAATAAACGGCTCGGACAGCGCGTTGCGATGCTTACTTCGGCGCCGCGACAGTTACGAGAGCCGGGCGCAGCACGCGGTCGGCGATCACGAAGCCTTTTTGCAGCACGGCGACGACGGTGTTCGGCTCCTGATCGGCCGGCACCATTGAAATAGCCTGATGACGATGCGGGTCGAACTTCTCGCCAACCGGGTTCAAGGCGACGACGCGCCCCTTCTCCAGTGCGCCGGAAAGCTGACGCAGCGTGAGTTCGACGCCCTCACGAACCTTCTGCAGGTCGTCGGATGAATGGGCAACCGCTGCCTCAAGACTGTCGACCACCGGCAGCAAATGCTCAGCGAAGCTTTCGATCGCGAACTTGTGGGCCTTGGCGATATCTTCCTGAGCGCGGCGGCGCACATTCTCGGTCTCGGCCTTTGCGCGCAGGAAGCTTTCCTGCAACTCGGCGATCTTTGCCTCAGCTTCGGTCAATGCAGCTTCCACGCCGGTTGCCGGCGCTTCCGGGGCCGCGCTCGCAGCCGCGTCCTGCTGGGAGGTCGCGGCCTCCGCGGCCTGACGCGCGGTTTCGTCGGCGGGCGTGGGATTCTGGCTCGTCGGGTTCTCTTGCGTGTTTTCCATGTCGCTGAAAGTCGTTAAAAAGTTAAAGCTAAAAGTGACGGCAACGCGTCGAAGCCCGCGCAATTTGTGCGTTGCAAAATTGCGACAGACAACTTGGCGCAAAACCTGGTGCGTTGACGCTTTTCGAAACGGCAGATGGGGCCGGAAAGACCCATTTCAAGCGCCTCTCCCGGAACTTTTCACGCCGCGCGCACGCAGCCGAAATGCTCCGTTACAACCATTATTGCGTCGCAATCAGATTGAGATTGAGTGCGCCCGCCAAGTGGCCTATGCTCCAATAAAGCATCGGAAAAGACACGTTAACCCTAATCTAACGTAATCCTTACCGAAATTTTTCAATCCACCTGATTCGCCTGTTTCCGTCCCGAATCTTCCCAAGGGGAGTACCGTGAAACTGACCTTTGCAATATCGGTGGTCGCATTGGTACTCATCGCGGGCACCACGACCATCTGCATGTCCGGGGCCGTCAACGATCACACTACCGAGTACGGCGGTGTGCACGCGACGATGGAACAGTTGTTCAATCCCCACCTGAAAGTTTGTCGATAGTGCGCCGGTCGCGCTTGGTCGGCCTTCCGTGCAAGGCGGCGGCCGGCTCGCGGTACGTCTTGCGCCGCTCCTGTTCGACCTGCCGCTTCACCCTGCTCTCTTCGGTTTCCGCATAAAGCGTCTGCGCAACGCTGGCCGGGCCACGCACGTCGCATACGCCCAGCACTTCCACCTGCCACACAATCCGCTCGATCTCGACTTCCACCAGATCGCCGACGCGCACGTCTTTGGCCGGCTTGACGCTGGCGCCGCCAATGCGCACGTGGCCTTTGTCGACAGCATCCGCCGCGAGCGAGCGGGTTTTGAAGAAGCGCGCAGCCCACAGCCATTTGTCGATGCGCAACTTCGCGCCCGCTTCAGTTGAAATCCTGTAATTCATGAGCTGCTTAAGCCCCTGTCGTATGCGGCACCGGCACCGCTTGCACGGGCCAGCCCTGCAGGTTCTGGGCGACGATTTCGCCTAGCGCGGCGATCCATGGCTGCGAGGCATTCACGCAGGGAATCCGATGAAACTCCTTGCCACCCGCATGCAGGAACTCGTCGCGTACTTCCATGCCGATTTCTTCAATCGTTTCAAGGCAATCGGCGGTAAAGCCCGGACAGAACACGTCGGCTCGGCGCACGCCTGCCGAACCGAGTTCCTTCAGGGTGGGCGCAGTGTACGGTTGCAGCCATTCGGCCTTGCCGAAGCGCGACTGAAACGTAATGCGGCATTCCACCTGCGTCAATCCCAGCGACTGCATCAACAGCGCGCCGGTCTGCTGACATTGCTCGTGGTACGGATCGCCGAGATCCATCGTGCGCTTGGGCACGCCGTGAAAGCTCAGCACCAGTTTGTCTCCCGCCGCAAAATCCGGCCGCCCGTGCTGATGCCAGTATTGATGCACTTGGGCGGCAAGCGCGGCGATATACGCCGGATGATCCGCGTACTGCCGCACCGTGCGGATTTCCGGCTGATTGCGCATGCGCTTGAGGGCCGAAAAAGCGTCGTCGAAAGCCGTGGCCGTGGTCGACGACGAGTATTGCGGATACATGGGCACCAGCAGCACGCGCTCCGCGCCAGCCAGCTTCAACTGGTTCAGCATGGCCGGAATACCGGGCGTGCCGTAGCGCATGGCGTAGTCGACCAGCACCGTGTAGTCGTTCAATTGCAACAGGTGGCGCAAACCCTCCACCTGCTTCTCCGTGAAGACACGCAGCGGCGAGCCCTCCGGCATCCACACGGCCGCGTACTTCTTTGCCGACGCGCGGCTGCGGAACGGCAGAATCAACAACCGCAAGATCACTTGCCAGAGCAGCGCCGGAATTTCGACCACGCGGGGATCGGACAGGAACTGCGCAAGATAGCGACGGACTGCACGCGGCGTCGGCGCGTCGGGCGTGCCGAGATTGATCAGCAGCACGGCGACACGGTGTGACGTAGCGTTCTGTGAAGGCCGCTCGAGGTCGAAGCGCATAGGCAGCAGGGATAACCGCTTGGGGCGGAGAGTCGGTTGAGGTGGAATTCATTATAGCGGCGCGGTCCAATGCAAGGTCCGCCAGGGACCCCTGGCCATTCGGCCAATTGGCAAGCCGCGCGCCGTCGCGCATCATTTGCAGCATGAGATGCCGCAGGAGACAGCGACCGGAAGCCGGTGCGGATTACTGCTGGCTGAGCGTGAGGGAAAGCAGCCGCGCGGTGATGTCGACAATCGGAATCACGCGGTTATAGGCCATGCGAGTCGGCCCGATCACGCCGAGCGTGCCGACGATCTTGCCGTTCACTTCGTAAGGCGCGGTCACCACGCTCATTTCCTCGATCGGCACCAGATTCGATTCGCCGCCGATGAAAATCTGCACGCCCGCGGCATGACTCGACACGTCGAGCAACTGAAGGAGACTGGTTTTTTGATCGAACACATCGAACAGCTTGCGCAGGCGCGCCATGTCCGACGAAAGGTCGGCCACTTCGAGCAGGTTACGCTCGCCGGAAATCAGCACGGTCTCGCCGGTGTCGGTTTCATCCGTGCTCGCCGTGACCGCCGCGTGCATCAGCGTGGTCATGTCACCACGCAATTCGTCGATTTCTTCGCGCAGCCGGCGGCGCACGTCGTCGAACGAGAGGCCGGCGAAGTGCGCGTTGATGTAATTGGACGCTTCCACCAATTGCGACGGCGAGAAGTCACGCTGGGTCGCCATGATGCGGTTCTGCACGTCGCCCTCGGGCGTCACGATGATCAGGAGAATGCGCTTGTCCGACAGCCGCATGAACTCGATCTGCTTGAACACATGACTGCGGCGCGGCGTGAGCACCACACCGGCGAACTGCGACAGATTGGACAGCACGCTGGCCGCCGCGGCGACGATTTTCTGCGGCTCGCCCGCTTGCAGCGTGGTTTTGACGATGCGCATCACCGCTTCTTCGTCCGCAGCGGATTCCAGAGTCAGCATGGTATCGACGAACAGCCGGTAGCCACGCGGTGTGGGAATGCGGCCAGCAGAAGTATGCGGACTGATCACGAGCCCCAGATCCTCGAGATCGGACATCACGTTGCGGATCGTCGCCGGACTTAGTTCGAGGCCGGA
This sequence comes from Paraburkholderia fungorum, assembly GCF_902833645.1. Lineage (GTDB taxonomy): Bacteria > Pseudomonadota > Gammaproteobacteria > Burkholderiales > Burkholderiaceae > Paraburkholderia > Paraburkholderia fungorum. Next base: position 128,251 of record NZ_CADFGE010000014.1, on the reverse strand, counting down.
ATAACGTGACAGCGTACGCGAGCCGACCGGCTGACCTTCGGCGATGTAGCGCTCGATCAGCGTTTTGAGGAGGGTTTGTGCGCGGGGATCTAGCATGACGGAAAATTTTAGCTCAATGACGCGACTACAGCGAGCGCTAACGGCGCCCACCCCTGACTATCGCGCCGCCTGCCGGCGGGGCGGCGCCTGGTATTGCATGCGGCGCGTTGACTGGCGCTGGGTCCAGCATGGTCGGCGCGTCGCCGGGATTCAAATCCTGCGTCTTGCCAGCCGCCGGTCCGGCAAGTCCGCTGGCGACGCGCCGCCGAACTATAACCGGCGCGCATGTCATCAAGACTTCACCATTCTAACGATAATCGCTCAATGCGCCGGCAGCCCGCTTGCGCAGGCCCGCTACCGGGTCTGTCTGCGGTTCTTTTCAGGCCCTACCTATGGTGTAATGCCGGCATGCAAGTGACCAGCCAGTTCAAGACCGTCGCGCTCGTCGGGCGCAACAATACGCCAGGTATCGGCGAGCCGCTGACCGCGCTCGCCTCGTGCATCGCGAAGCGCGGCTTCGAGGTCGTATTCGAAGCCGACACCGCCGCCGAAATCGGCATCACCGACTACCCGGCGCTGCGCCCCGCCGAGATCGGCGCGCGCGCCGACGTAGCCGTGATCCTCGGCGGCGACGGCACGATGCTGGGCATTGGCCGCCAGCTTGCGCCCTACCGCACGCCGCTGATCGGTATCAACCACGGGCGGCTCGGCTTCATTACCGACATTCCGATCTCCGACATGCGCGAGATCGTGCCGCAAATGCTCTCGGGCAACTTCGAGCGCGAAGAGCGCACGCTGCTCGAAGCTCGCATCATGCGCGACGGCACGCCGATTTACCACGCACTCGCCTTCAACGACGTGGTGGTCAACCGCAGCGGCTTCTCCGGGATGGCGGAACTGCATGTGTCGGTGGATGGCCGCTTCATGTACAACCAGCGCTCGGACGGGCTGATCGTCGCCACGCCTACGGGCTCGACGGCCTATGCGCTGTCGTCGCAGGGGCCGATCCTGCACCCGCAATTACAAGGCATCGTGCTTGTGCCGATCGCGCCGCATGCGCTGTCAAACCGGCCAATCGTGCTGCCGGACGACTCGAAGGTGAGCATCCAGATCGTTTCGGGCCGCGAAGTCAACGTCAACTTCGACATGCAGTCGTTCACTTCGCTGGAATTGGGTGACACGATCGAAGTGCGCCGCTCGCGTCATACCGTGCCGATTCTGCACCCGGTCGGCTACAGCCACTACGCCACGCTGCGTAAAAAGCTGCACTGGAACGAATACCCGTCGCACGAAGAAGATACCAAGCCCTGAGCGGCCGGGCCGCCGGAACGCCGGGCCGCCGGCCTCCTGGAACGCGAACGCCACCGCTGCCGAACCCTGAATATCAAGCTCACCAGACGACCTCCATGCTTCGCCACCTCTCGATACGCGACTTCGTCATCGTCGCCGCGCTCGACCTCGAATTCGACAGCGGCTTTACCGTTTTCTCGGGCGAAACAGGCGCCGGCAAGTCGATCCTGATCGACGCGCTGGCCCTTGCGCTCGGTGCCCGCGCCGATGCGAGCGTGGTGCGCACCGGCGAAAGCCGCGCCGACATCACCGCGGAATTCGACACGCATGCGCAAGTCGAGCAATGGCTCGACGAGCAGGCGCTCGGCGCGCCCGTCGACGACGCTCATCAGGGCACCGTGATGCTGCGTCGCGTGGTGGATACAAACGGCCGCTCGCGCGCGTTCATCAACGGTACGGCGGCAACGCTCACGCAGTTGCGCGAAGTCGGCGAGATGCTGGTGGATATTCATGGCCAGCATGCCCACCAGTTGCTGATGCGCCCCGACGCGCAACGCGAACTGTTCGACACCCACGCGGGCCTCACGGAAACCGCGGCAACCGTCACGCGGGCATGGCGGGCATGGCGCGAAAAGGTTCAGGCCGTCGAGCACGCACAAACGCGCGACCGCGAACTGCAACTGGAGCGCGAGCGGCTCGCCTGGCAACTCACCGAACTGGACAAACTTTCGCCGCAGCCAGGCGAATGGGAAGAGGTCAACAGCGAACACCGGCGACTGTCGCACTCAGCCAATCTGATCGACGGCGTTCAAGGCGCGCTCAGTGCGTTGTCTGAATCGGACGAGGCGATGATCACGCATCTCGCCTCGATCGTATCGAAGGTGCGCGACCTGGCCGAGATCGACCCGGCGCTGAACGACGTGCTGGCGGCGCTGGAGCCGGCCGAGATCCAGTTACAGGAAGCGGCTTATTCGCTCAGCCACTACGCGCAAAAGCTCGAACTGGATCCGGACCGGCTCGCCCAGGTCGAAAAGCGTCTGGACGCGCTGCACTCGGCCGCGCGCAAATTCCGCCTGCAACCCGAGACGCTGCCGCAAGAGCACGAAGCGCGTCGCGCGCAACTCGCCGCGCTCGACGCGGCCGCCGATCTCGACAGCCTGCATGCGGCCGAAGCCAAGGCAAAAGAAGCCTTCCTCACCGAAGCGAAAAAACTGTCAAAGGCGCGCGCCAAGGCCGGCAAGGCCCTGGGCGCCGCCGTGACCACCGGCATGCAGGAACTGTCGATGAAAGGCGGCAGCTTCGAAGTAGCGCTGGTGCAGCTGCCGGAAGGCGGCGCACATGGGCTCGAGCAGGTCGAATTCCGCGTCGCCGGTCACGCCGGCGTACCGCTGCGGCCGCTCGCGAAAGTTGCTTCAGGCGGCGAACTGGCGCGGATCAGTCTTGCATTGGCGGTCATCGCGAGCGCCGCGAGTCCGACTCCAACGCTGATCTTCGACGAAGTGGATACCGGCATCGGCGGCGGCGTCGCCGAAGTGGTTGGACGGCTGCTGCATCAACTGGGACAGGCGCGTCAGGTGCTGTGCGTCACGCATTTGCCGCAGGTCGCCGCGCGTGGCGACCATCATTTCCAGGTGGCGAAGTCGGGCAACGGCAAGGGCGGCACGGTCAGCAGCGTGACGCCGCTCGACCGCGCAAGCCGCGTCGAAGAAGTCGCGCGGATGCTCGGCGGGCTGGAGATCACCGCGACGACGCGCAAACACGCCAAGGAAATGCTGGCGGCCTAGCCTTTCGTCGGCCGGGAACCCGAGCGGGAGCCGACCGCGGGCCGCTGGGGAGCCGATCGGGAGCCGCTGTGAAGCCGCCGCGACCGTTCGTCGGAAAACGCGCGAAGGCAGCGCCGCTTGCCTTCGCGTCAGTCATCCAGCCGTTCAGTTCAGACGCAGACTCCAGTCCTCAGCCGAACACCCGCTTCCAAAGCCCCAGCACCGCCTCACGCTCAGTCACCACCAAGGCCGGATCGACCCGAGCCTTCTCCATCCCGTCGAGACGCAGCTTGTGCTGCAACTTCCGGTAGGTCCGGTAAGCCGCGCCGACCGTCTCCGCTTCCTCTTCACTCATCAAGCCGAAGCGCGATACTTCGCGCAGCAACGCAATGTTGCCGGTATTGCGGATCAGTTCCGGATCGCTCGCCGCGTGCAGCAGCACCCAGTACTGCACGGTGAATTCGATATCGACCATGCCGCCACGATCGTGCTTCAGGTCGAACAGCGCCGTCCGGTTCGGGTGACCCGCCTCGACACGCTCGCGCATTTCGACGATTTCCTTCGCAAGCGGCGCGGCTTCGCGCGGCGTGGTCAGCACCTGCTCGCGGATCAGTTCGAATTTCGCGCCGATTTCAGCGTCGCCCGCGCAGTAGCGCGCTCGGGTCAGCGCCTGATGCTCCCACACCCAGGCGGTATTGGCGGCGTCGCCTTCGCGTAATTGATAGCGGCGGAACGCATCCAGATCGGTGACGAGCAGACCCGACTCGCCGTTCGGCCGCAACCGCAAGTCGACATCGAACAAGGTACCCGCGCCGGTGGCCGTCGTCAGCCAGGTGATGAGGCGGCGGGTGTAGGTGGCGTAGACGTCGGCGGCGGCATCGTCCGGATCGTCGTAGAGGAAGATGACGTCGAGGTCGGACGCGTAACCCAGTTCCTTGCCACCCAGCTTGCCGTAGGCAATCACCGCGAACTTCGGCACCTCGCGATGGCGTTTGGCCAACTGCTTCCAGACCGCTTCGAGCGTGACGTCGAGCACCGCGTCGGCGAGTTCGGACAAACGGTCGCTCACATGTTCGACGCTCAGCCGGCCGGCCAGATCGATCAACAGGATGCGGAACACCTCGGCTTGGTGCGCGTGGCGCAGCAGGTCCATCTGTTGCTCGACACCGTCCGCCGCGGCCAGACGCAAACGCAGTGTGCGCTTGAATTCGGGCCAGTCGAACGGACTGTCCATTGCCTCGTCGTCGAGAAGTTCGTCGAGCAATTGCGGATGGCGGATCAGGTAACCGGCAGCCCAGCGCGAGCCGCCCAGCACCGACAGCACCCGATGCAGCGCCTGTGGATATTCCGTTAGCAGCGCAAGGTACGCACCGCGCCGGCTCACGGCTTCGAGCAGGTCGAACAGGCGCGCCAATGTATCGCCACGCCGTTCGGGCGGCTCCAGCGTCTGCGCGGCTTCCAGCGCACGCTGCGCGACGATGTCGAAGCGCTGCCGGCTGCGTTCGGCAAGCCCCGCGTAACGCGACGACTGCCACACCGCGCGCAAACGCGCCAGCAGTTCGCCCGGCTCGGGCACGCCCAGTTCAATCAGGCGCGCGCGCAGCGCTTCGTCGGCGCTATCGTCGGCGAGCGCGCTGCTCCAGACCCAGGTCGCCGCGCCGTCTTCCCGTGCGCCGCACCCGTCGCGGCCGCTCACCTTGTCGGCGAAAATCTGGTCGAACTGCTGCTCGACGAACTCGCGGTGCGCGTCGAGCTTGAGCATCAGCGCAGCATAATCGTCGCAGCCCATGGCGTGCGCGAGCGCCACGCGCTCCTCGGGATCGACCGGCATCGCATGGGTTTGCGCGTCGTTGCGGTATTGCAGGCGGTGCTCGAGTTCGCGCAGGAAGCGATACGCCTGCGACAGTTTCACGCAAACCGACGTATCGATCAGCCCCTGCGTTGCTGCATGCCGCAAGACGGCGAGCGTCGGACGCACCCGGAAGCCGGCATCCTGGCCGCCCCGAATCAGCTGAAATACCTGCGCGCTAAATTCGATTTCGCGGATGCCGCCACGGCCCAGCTTGATGTCGTCAGCCTTGTCGGGCCGCATCGAGGCGCGCCGCTGCGCTTCCTGGCGAATCTGCAAATGCAGCGCGCGAATCGCGCTGATCACGCCGAAGTCGAGATAACGCCGATAGACAAACGGCGTGACGATCGCGTCGAGCTGCTTCTGCAGCCGCACGGCCGCCTCGCTCGCGCCTTCGGACACGAGCCGGCCCTTGATCCAGGCATAGCGTTCCCACTCGCGGCCCTGCACGTAGAAATATTCTTCGAGCATGCCGAGGCTGCACACGAGCGGCCCTGAATCGCCGTTCGGCCGCAAACGCATATCGACCCGGAATACGTAACCGTCGGCAGTCACTTCGGCCAGCGCGCCGATCAGGCGCTTACCGAGCCGTGTAAAAAAGTCCTGCGTCGCGATCGGCGAACGCTGACCGCCGGCGGTCTCGCCGTCTTCTTCATAGACGAAGATCAGGTCGATATCCGACGACACATTCAACTCACGCCCGCCCAGCTTGCCCATTCCGACCACGCCGAGCGCAAGGCGCTCGCCCTGCGGTCCGCGCGGTTCGCCGTAAAGCGCTTCGAGTTCGGCCGACACAACCGCCAGGGCGCGCTGGATCGTCGTCTCCGCCAGATCGGTCATCGCGCCGGTGACTTCGGCGACATCCGCCTCGCCCGCCAGGTCGCGCTCCATCACGGCGCAAAATACTTCGGTGCGCAACCGGCGCAAGGCCCGTTTGAGTGCATCCTCGCTCAACGGGCCGCCGCCCGCGTCGGCGCCCTCGGCGCACAGCGCGTCAAAGCGCGCGTCGATCCGCTCGCGCGTGAGAGGCGCGGACGCGAGCGCCGCCACCTGTGCCACGATTTGCGGACGGGCCGCCGCGGCACGCGCCGCATAATGTGAATAGCTGGAACTCAGGAGTGTGGCGTCAGTCATCTAGGGTCTGGCTCGCTCGTTGCTTTAACAGCGTGGTTCAGTTCGCTGCAGCACACGGGTCGAGGCGCAGCCGGGCAACCTCGCGCAGGTCGCGAGACGGCATGCAGAAAGGGTTTGCCGGAGGTCCGCCGACGCTTTCCCGTGTGTTACATTTCGTCGTTAATTCGCAAAACTACCATACGCCCACCCGCCGCAGCATGTCCGAGCGAAACGAATCCGCCGACCCGCACGAAACAGGGCAGGTCCGGCCTGCGAGCGGAAGCGACCACATCGTGCTGCGTCGGACCCTTCGCGTGGTCCTCGCGCTGGCCCTCGTCCTGTACTTCATCGCGGCGAGTCTCTTTCTCGGCCTCCGTTACGTCGTGTTGCCGCGTGTCGATTCGTTCCGGCCGCGCATCGAAGCCACGGTCTCCGAAAAGCTGCACGCGCAGTTCACCATCGGCAAGCTCGCGCCGTACTGGAGCGGTTTTCAGCCCGGCCTCGACGTCACCGACCTTGTAATCCGCGCTCCTGACGGCAAAGCGGCGCTGACCATTCCGCACGCCACCGCCACGCTTTCGTGGAAGTCCCTCTGGCAGTTCCATCCCGCGCTTTCCAGCCTGATCGTCGATCAGCCCGACGTGTTGGTGTCGCGCAGTGGCGACGGCGTGATCTCGGTTGCAGGGGTGCCGGTGCCGACCCGGCACAGCGGCAACGACACCTTGTCCACGTGGCTCCTGCGCCAACAGGCCATCGTGGTGCGCGGCGGGGTGCTGCGCTGGCGCGATGCCCAACATCAAGCGCCGGAGCTCGCCCTGCGCGACATCCGGATCGCGATTCTCAACGAGGGCTACGATCACCGGCTGGCGTTGCAGGCGCCCGCCGACGGCCAGGTGCTGCACGGGCCGATCGACTTCCGCACCCATTTCAAACACGCCCGCCTCTCCGCGATCGGCAAACCGGTCAACTGGGCCGGCGAGGTTTACATGTCGACCGGTCCGGTCGATCTGCCGACTCTCGCGCGTTACATCAATTTCCCGATCGAGACCTTCGCCGGCCGCATCGACAATGCGATCTGGGGCGACTTCGCCGACGGCCGCATGACCTCGGCGAGCGGGCAACTGGCCGGCACGAATGTCTCGATGCGGGTCCGCCCGACCCAGCCGAAGCTGGACGTGCCGATCGCCAACTTCTCGTGGCACGTCACGGCCGACCAGGGCGACTACACGCTGCAGCTCAATAATCTGCGCGCCGAGCTCGGCCAGCCGCCGCTCGACGACGGCACGCCGCTGACCCGCACCCTCGCGCTCTCCACGTTGAACGGCCGCTTCCGGACCGCGTCGCAGCAGCATGGGCAACTCGTCAGCTTCAGCGGTGACCGCGTCGATCTGGGCATCCTCGCGGAATTCAGCCGCGCGCTGCCATTGCCGCGTCCGTTGCTGAACAATCTGGTGCGCTTCAATCCCCGCGGCATGGTGGCGAACTATGTGATCGAAGTCGAACGCGGCAAGCCGGAATCCGGCGAAGCGGGCAGCGACCACCGGCCAAGCGGCACCGAGCCGATCGAGCGCTATCGCTTCAAGGGTGACCTGCAAGGCATCAGCTTCGCCGCGCAGGAGCCGCCGCCGGGGCTTACCCCGCTGAATCACCCGCGCGCCGGCATTCCCGGTATCGAAAACCTGTGGGGCAGCGTCGACGCCGACGAAAAACACGGCACCGCGACGCTCGACACCTCCAAGGTCGCGATTACGTTCCCGGGCGTGTTCGACGACCCGCGCCTGAAATTCGACCGCCTGCATGGCCGGGCCGACTGGACCATCACACCGAAGGCGCCGGGCGAGAATCACCCGGCCTTCACTGTCAAACTGGCCGACTTCGGCGTGTCGAACGCGGACGCGGACGCCACGGCCACGGCCAATTACAGCAACCCGGGCCATGGCCGCGGCTCGCTCGACCTGAAGGCCGAATTCCAGCGCGCGCAGGTCACCCGCATCGTCCGCTATATGCCGACCAGCGTCAGCGAAAAGCTGCGCATTTACCTGGGCCATGGGCTGCAGGCCGGCACGTCGCACGGCGCGACGATCGAAATCCACGGCGATCTGACCAAATTCCCCTACTCGCGCGCGCCGGAAGCCGGCATCTTCCATATCGTCGCGCCGTTCAAGGGCGGCAAGTTCGACCCTTCGCCGTACCCGCCGCGCAAGATGAAGAACGGCACACCGAACGTGTGGCCACCGCTGGATGGCATTGACGGCATGTTCGAACTCAAACAGAACGTGCTGCGCTTCGACATCGATCGCGCCCATTACAAGCGGGTCGCCTTGAACAAAGTAAACGGCAAGATCGACGATCTCGGCACCAAGTCATCGGATCTCGTCATCACGGGCAACGGCCGTGGGCCGCTCGCAGACATGCTCGACTACGTCAACGAAAGCTCGCTCGGCATCATGTCCAAACATGCGACCGAAAAAGTGCGCGCCGAAGGGCCCGCCGCGCTGGCGCTCAAACTAACCGTGCCACGCACGCCGAAGCCGCATATCGGCGTGGAAGGCGCAGTGGGCTTCCAGAACAACCGCCTGACGGTCGACAACGTGCCGCCGTTGTCGCAACTGAACGGCAAGGTGCGCTTTACCGAACATACGGCGCAGCTCGACCGGCTCTCGGGCCAGTTCCTCGGCGGCGACGTGCACGCCGACGGCGGCCTGAAGCAGGACGGCACGTATTCGCTCGCGCTCGGCGGCCATATCGCCGTGGATGCCGCGCGCGGTCTGAATCTGCACGGCCCGGCCGCCGAAGTGCTGACGCGCATGAGCGGCAGCGCGCCCTACGCGCTCAACGTGCGCGGCGCCAAGGGGCGCTTGCCAGAGGTCACGGCGAACTCCGATCTCAGCGGCCTTGCGCTCGACTTCCCCGCGCCGTTCGACAAACCGGTCGGCACGCCGATGCCGCTGCGCTTCGCGGTCAAACCATCCACCGATGCGGGCGAAGCCGGTCTGGAACGTGCCGACCTCACCTTCGGCCCGATCGTCGCCACCTATCTGCTGCGCTATGAGCCCAAAGCCGGGCCAAAGACGCCACCCACGGTCGTACGCGGTGCGATCGGCGTCAACAAGCCCGCGGACCTGCCGTCCGATGGCGTGATCGCCACCGTCGACGTCGAAGCCTTCGACGCCGATGCCTGGCGCGCGCTCCTCACGCAGATGCGCAACAAGGATGCCCCCACTCCGTCGCCCGGCGCCGCAGCAGCGCCCGCTGCACCGAATCCGGCCCTCGCGCAGTTCCTGCCGAACCGCTTCGCGCTGCATATCGGCACGCTGACCCTGCTCAAGCGGCATTGGGATAGCGTGATCGTCGGCGCGTCGCATGCGGACGGCAAATGGCAGGCCAACATCGCATCGAATCAGGTGTCAGGCCACGTTTCCTGGCTGCCGGGCGCCAACAAGGCGTCGCCCGGCACGCTGCAGGCACGCTTTGCCAGGGTGGTGATTCCGTCCGTCACAGACCGGGATCTGCTTGGCCAGGCCATGTCGGCGCCGGCGCAGAACATGCCGTCGATCGATCTGGTGGTCAACGAATTGATCGTGCGCAATCGCAACATTGGCCGGCTCGAAGTCGACGCGCACAACTTCGAGGAAGACGGCGTGCCGGTCTGGCAACTCGACAAACTCGACATCACTAACCCCGCCGCCACGCTGAGCGCCACGGCCAACTGGCGCACTTCGACGGGCCTCGGCAATACCGCCGACGAGGCCACGCCGCGCCGTACCGTGTTCGATTTCAAACTCGACATCAAGGATGCCGGCGCCCTGCTGGAGCGCTTCGGCCAACCGCACACGCTCAAGTCCGGCAATGGCACACTGTCGGGCAAGGTGGTGTGGCGCGGCGGCCCAACCGCCATCGACTATCCGACCCTCAATGGAAATCTGGCCGTCGACCTGCGTCATGGACAGATTCTCAAGGTCGACCCGGGCGTCGCGAAATTGCTGGGCGTGCTCAGCCTGCAAAGCCTGGAGCGCTTCGCCACGCTCAATTTCCGCGACGTGATCGGCGAAGGGCTGCCGTTCGAACACGTCACCGGCACGGGCGAGATCCACAACGGCATTGGCCGCACCGAAAATTTCGAAATGGTGACCGCGCCGGCCCGCGCCGAGATGAAGGGCTCGGTGGATCTGGCGCAGGAAACCCAGGATCTGCACGTGCAGATCGTGCCGACCGTCAGCGCCGGCGCCGCCGTGATCGCCGCGACCGTTATCAATCCGCTCCTCGGGTTAGGCGCGCTGGTGGCCGATCTGGCGTTCAGCAAATCGGTCTCCACGGCGTTTGCGCGCGAGTACGCGATCACCGGTTCGTGGTCGAAACCGCACGTCGAGCGGGTGAAGAGCGATCGCGGTAAGATGGACGTTCCGGCTTCGACCGTGGGCGCACACTGAACTCGAACCCTCGTTTGATCAGAAGCGTGCTGCGCCACAGGCCCCAGCCGGTCTTGAACGACGTATGCGGCGCCGGCAGTCCGCGCCGCTGCCTTGCCGGGAGTTCTTCGAAACGCTCATGAGCGAAACACACGTCTCTTCACCTTCGTCCGCTGCTTCATCCACCGCCTCGCCTGCGGCGTCCGGCGGCTCCTCCGGCAGCGCCTTTCGCGTTGCCGCGCTGCAAATGGTGAGCACGCCGGATCGCGAGCGCAATCTGGCCGAAGCGGAACGCCTGATCGCCGAAGCCGCCGCCGACGGCGCGCAACTCGTCCTGCTGCCCGAGTACTTCTGCTTCATGGGTTTCAAGGACACAGACAAGCTCGGCGTACGCGAGCCCTATCAGGACGGCCCGATCCAGCGTTTTCTCGCCGATGCCGCGCGCCGGCACAAGGTGTGGGTGATCGGCGGCACGCTGCCGTTAATGTCGCAGGAACCCGCACGCGTGCTGAACACCACGCTGGTGTTCGACCCGCAAGGCAACGAGGTCGCGCGCTACGACAAGATCCATTTGTTCAACTTCGAAAAGGGCGAAGAATCGTTCGACGAGGCGCGCACCATCTGCCCCGGCGGCGAAGTCCGCACCTTCGAAGCGCCGTTCGGCCGGGTCGGCCTGTCGGTCTGCTACGATTTGCGCTTTCCTGAGCTGTACCGGCGCATGGGCGACTGCGCGCTGATCGTGGTGCCGTCGGCGTTCACTTACACCACCGGCCGCGCGCACTGGGAAATGCTGCTGCGCGCGCGGGCGGTCGAGAACCAGTGCTACGTGCTGGCCGCCGCGCAAGGCGGCAAACATGAGAACGGCCGCCGGACATGGGGCCACAGCATGCTGGTCGACCCGTGGGGCGAACTCGTCGCGGTGCGCGACGAAGGCGCCGGCGTGGTGGCCGGCAATCTCGAGCGTGCGCGCATCGACGAAGTGCGGCAGAGCCTGCCCGCCTGGCGTCACCGCGTGCTGAGCTGCTGACGTATTACCTGACATTGAAAGTGCGGCGCCTGTCACCCATATCCCGGTGATAGCAGCGCTAACCGAATCCTTCGTATCGAGCAGAACATACTTCGCATGAACATCATCGAACCCGGTATCCGTAATCTCGCCACCGCCAAGGATATTCTCCTGACGCCCTACGGTCTCGACGAGTCCCTGCTCACCCGCACGCTCGCCGAAATCTTCACGCACAAGATCGACTACGCCGACCTGTACTTCCAGTACACGCGCAGCGAAGCGTGGAGTCTCGAAGAAGGCATCGTGAAGTCGGGCAGCTTCAGCATCGACCAGGGTGTCGGCGTGCGCGCCGTGTCGGGCGATCGCACGGCTTTCGCGTATTCGGACGATCTGTCGCCCGAGGCGATCCGTCAGGCGGCGCTCGCCACCCGTTCGATTGCCAAGGCGGGCGGCGGCAAACAGAAGATCAAGGCGGCCTCGTCGCTGACCGGCATTGCCGGGCGCGATCTGTACCTGCCGTCCGATCCGCTGCATTCGCTCGACGCGACCGCCAAGGTCAAGCTGCTGGAGCGCATCGAAAAGATGGCGCGCGGCCGCGATCCGCGCATCCAGCAAGTGATGGCAGGCCTCGCCGGCGAATACGACGTGGTGCTGGTCGCACGTAGCGACGGCGGCTTCGCGGCCGACATCCGTCCGCTCGTGCGTGTGTCGGTCACGGTGATCGCCGAGCAGAACGGCCGCCGCGAAATCGGCAGCGGCGGCGGCGGCGGCCGCTTCGACTACGGCTACTTCACCGACGAAGTGTTGTCGCGCTATGTCGACGACGCCGTGCATGCAGCGCTCGTCAATCTCGATGCCCGTCCGGCTCCGGCCGGCGCCATGACCGTCGTGCTCGGCCCGGGCTGGCCCGGCGTGCTGCTGCACGAAGCAATCGGCCACGGCCTCGAAGGCGACTTCAACCGCAAGGGATCGTCGGCATTCGCGGGTCGGATCGGCGAGCAGGTTGCGGCGAAGGGCGTGACGGTGGTCGACGACGGCACGCTGCCGAACCGCCGCGGCTCGTTGAACATCGACGACGAAGGCAACCCGACCCAGTGCACGACGCTGATCGAAGACGGCATCCTGAAGGGTTACATCCAGGACACGCTGAACGCGCGACTGATGAAGATGCCGGTCACCGGCAACGCGCGTCGCGAATCGTACGCCGCGCTGCCGATGCCGCGCATGACGAACACGTACATGCTCAATGGCGACAAGGACCCGCAGGAAATCATCGCGTCCGTGAAGAACGGTTTGTACGCGGTGAACTTCGGCGGCGGCCAGGTCGACATTACGAACGGCAAGTTCGTGTTCTCGGCCTCCGAGGCGTACATGATCGAAAACGGCAAGGTCACCTACCCGGTCAAGGGCGCGACACTGATCGGCAGTGGGCCGGAATCGCTCAAATTCGTCAGCATGATCGGCAATGACATGAAGCTCGATTCGGGCGTCGGCGTGTGCGGCAAGGAAGGCCAGAGCGTGCCGGTCGGCGTCGGTCAGCCGACGCTGCGTATCGACCGGATGACGGTTGGCGGCACGGCCTGATTTTAATGTGGACGCATACTTCGTGCATGATATTCACGAAGTATGCGGATTTTCCGCATTTTTACACCTTGTAGCTTGCCAGCCCAGCTTACCCGGGTTATAAAGTCACTCACCCTTTTTGACCAGCGACCTATTTCGCCATGTCCGCCAAGTTTTACTTTTACTTTTTTTGGCATCTCAGACCGCTGGCGGATCGAGAGGGGTGTTAGTGCACGCAAGACACTCAGAATTCACGAAAACCGCCAGCTAGCCTGGCGGTTTTTTTTTCGCCCCACGTCTTTGAAACTTTTGCCGTTGAAATCTTTTTGATTGTGGTTCGCCCTGGCAGCGCTGCCTGATCGCCGTCTGATCGCAGCCTTCGTTGCCCGCGCGAACACGCTACGACCCGATTCAGGAGAACAAACATGCCCCCGCACAACACCGACGATGTCCGCATCCGCGAATTGAAAGAACTCACACCGCCCGCTCACCTGATCCGCGAATTCGCCTGCGACGAAACGGTGTCCGACGTGATCTACAACTCGCGCAACGCGATGCATCGCATTCTGCACGGCATGGAAGACCGGCTGATCGTCATCATCGGGCCGTGCTCGATTCACGATACGAAGGCGGCAATGGAATACGCCGGGCGTCTCGTCGAACAGCGCAAGCGCTTCGCCGGCGAACTCGAAATCGTGATGCGGGTGTATTTCGAAAAGCCGCGTACGACGGTGGGCTGGAAGGGTCTCATCAACGACCCGTACATGGACAACAGCTTCAAGATCAACGACGGCCTGCGCACCGCGCGCGAACTGTTGCTGCGCATCAACGAACTCGGGCTGCCGGCCGGCACCGAATACCTGGACATGATCAGCCCGCAGTACATCGCCGATCTGATCTCATGGGGTGCAATCGGCGCGCGTACGACCGAATCGCAAGTGCACCGCGAACTGGCTTCGGGCCTGTCGTGCCCGGTCGGTTTCAAGAACGGCACGGACGGCAACGTCAAGATTGCCGTCGACGCGATCAAGGCCGCGTCGCAGCCGCACCATTTCCTTTCCGTCACCAAGGGCGGCCACTCGGCAATCGTCTCGACGGCCGGCAATGAAGACTGCCACATCATCCTGCGCGGCGGCAAAACGCCGAACTACGATGCGGACAGCGTCAACGCGGCATGCGCCGACATCGGCAAAGCGGGTCTCGCGGCGCGTCTGATGATCGATGCGAGCCACGCGAATAGCTCGAAGAAGCACGAGAACCAGATTCCGGTGTGCGCGGACATTGGTCGCCAGATTGCTTCGGGTGACGAACGGATTGTCGGCGTGATGGTGGAATCGCATCTGATCGCCGGGCGCCAGGATTTGCAGGAAGGCTGCACGCTCACGTACGGTCAGAGTATCACCGATGCCTGTATCGGCTGGGACGAAAGCGTTGCCGTGCTGGAAGGTCTCGCCGAAGCGGTCAAGCAACGGCGCGTGACGCGCGGTAGCGGTAATTAAATGCCGCTTCAAGCCCGTTGCGCGCGTTGCGCATCGGTGCGATTACTGTAGTGTTTGCATCGAAAACCCGGCTCGACGAGCCGGGTTTTTTTATTGGCCGAACGGACGAATGGTGCTTCAAGCGCCGCCTATGTACCTTACCAACTCGTTGCCGGGTCGAAGACGACTTGACCGGGCTGAATGATGAGTATAAAATTTTGTACATCAAAGGTGCGTATGGAGCAGGAAAAAGAAATTCGCTGGATGGGCTCCAGCTATCACGATTTACTCACCTTTCCTGAAGAACCACGTCGCCGGGCCGGCTTTCAGTTGGGCAAGATTCAGGCTGGCCTCGACCCCGACGATTGGAAGCCGTTTGATTCGATCGGCGCTGGAACACGCGAGATTCGCATCAGAGAGGCTGATGGCATTTATCGCGTGATGTACGTCACGAAGTTTGTGGAAGCGCTGTACGTTCTGCATTGCTTCCAGAAGAAAACTCAGAAACTTCCGCCCCAGGATAGAAAGATTGCCGAGACGCGGTATCGCGCCATCATCAATGATAGGAAACCTTAACAAATGACGATCGACACAAAAATCCGTCACGTAACCAAACCCGGCGCAAACCTGTTTCTCGAACTCGGCTTTTCCGCCGCAGAAGCGAAGCGTTTGCACGCTGCTTCACAGAAACAGATTAACGACACGCGGCTGCTCAAGGAACAGTTGATGACCGAACTGTCCAGCTGGATCGAACAGCATCATCTGAAGCAGGCCGAGGCCGCTGAGATTTTGATGGTGTCGCGACCGCGCGTGTCGGACGTGGTCAACAAGAAGAGCGCCAAGTTCACCATCGACACACTGGTCGAAATGATGAGCCGGATCGGCAAGCCGGTCACACTGGCGATTGGATAAGGCGCATGCCGGGCCCTACGCGGGCTTTCCCACACCGCTCGCCATGCGCCCTCGCTTCACTGCACCGCGCCTGAACCGAACACTTCAGTGTGAATCCGCGTTGCATCTACACCGAGCGCGGTCAACGACTCGCATTGCGCGCGCATGAACGGCACCGGGCCGCAGATGTAGTAATCCGCGTCGGGAATCATCACCTTGCCGGTAATTTTCGTGAGGTCGAGGCGGCCTTCGAAGTCGTAGTCGACACCCACGCGATCCTCCGTTTCAATGGCTTCGTAGAACACCGCGCGCGTAACATTGGGATGCGCGGCAACCGTGTCGTTAAGCCACTGCCGGAATGCATGCACGCGTCCATTGCGGCAGGCATGCACGAAAGTCACGCTGCGCTCGCTGTGATCGGCGAGCAAGGTGGAGAGCATCGAGGTCATCGGCGTTACGCCCACACCGCCGCTCATCAGCACCACGGGCGTCGTCTTCTTGCGCGCCAGCGTGAAATCGCCCATGGGCGCGCTGACATGCACCACCTCGCCCACTTCCACACCGTCGTGCAGAAGGTTCGATACATGGCCGGGAGCCTGATCTTCGCGCCCCGCCTCGCGCTTCACCGAAATACGCAGCCATTTTCCGTTCGGCGCGTCCGACAAGCTGTACTGCCGCGGCTGATCGACGCCGAGTTCATCCACGAAACGCTTCACGCTCAGATATTGGCCAGGCTTGAAGCCGCAGGCCGGCGAGCCATCGGCGGGCGTCAGATAGAACGACGTGATTTCATCGCTCTCCACTTCCTTGCGCACAACCTTGAACGGCCGGAAACCACTCCATGCCGCACCTTCATAGAGCTTCGCTTCCGCGCCGATAAAGATATCCGCGAGTTGCCCATACGCGACTTCCCACGCGCCAAGCGTCTCCTGATCGACCGCATCGCCGAGCACATCGACGAACGCACCCAGCAGGTGCCGCCCCACGATCGGATACTGCTCCGGCCGGATATTCAGACTCGCGTGCTTATGAGCGATTCGCGAGACAGTCGGGCCCAGCGCGCCGAGATTATCGATATTAGCCGCGTATGCGTACACCGCTTTCGCGAGCGTTTCCGGCTGATTGCCGCTCTTCTGGTGCGTCTGGTTGAACACATTCTTCAACTCAGGATGATGCGCGAACATGCGCTTGTAGAAGTGTTTGGTGATCGTTGTGCCGTGTTCGGCGAGCACAGGTACGGTGGCTTTGACGCGGGCGATCTGGTCGGCGGTAAGAACGGTCATGACTACTTCTCCTTAAAGATGCATTTACGATACATTTTTAAGAAGCAAGTTTGACCCGGACAGATTGTCACAGTACTCATACGGCTTAAAGGGACCGAAGCGCGATGCTAGCCGGCCCTACCGATCGTGCTGCCATAACACGTCGCTACCGCCATCCGCGCGATTGAGTACACGCGCGAGCACGAACAGCAGGTCGGACAGACGGTTCACATACTGGCGCGGTGCCTCATTGATCGCCTCGCTTTCACCCAGGGCCACGATCGACCGCTCGGCGCGCCGGCACACCGTACGGCACACGTGCGCAAGCGCGGCCGCGCGCGAGCCGCCGGGCAAAATGAATTCCTTTAGCGGCGGCAGGGTCGCGTTGTAGTCGGCCAGCCAGCCGTCGAGTTGGCCGAGCTGCTTGTCGGTGATCATCGTATGACCAGGAATGCAAAGCTCGCCGCCAAGATCGAACAGGTCGTGCTGAATTGCGACCAGCGCCGCTCGCACGTTGTCAGGCAGCGTTTCGCACAGCAACACGCCAAGATTCGAATTGAGCTCGTCAACGTCGCCGATGGCGGCAATGCGCGCACTGTCTTTGCGTACGCGGCGGCCGTCGCCGAGACCGGTGGTGCCGTCGTCGCCCGTACGGGTGGCGATTTTGCTCAAGCGGTTGCCCATGATGTCTCCCATGCATTCACATTCAGTAACGATGCGTTGGCGCGGTGCGGCCGAATCCATCCGGCGCATCCGGCAAACAGGCCACCGCGTTAGCCACCGCGTTTATCCATATTGCGCGCATCGCGAGGTCGCCGCCATTATAGGAGCGGCAGCCGCGCCCGACGCCGGTCCCCGGGCGATCGGCGTAAAATGAAGCACAAGCTGTAGAACAGCTCTGCCCTACTATCAGGAGACATGCGTGAATCATCCCGTGCCGCCGGCCCCATTGCGCCGGCCGTTTCCCGCCGAATTGCTGGGCGCCCTCAAAGCCGCGTTCGGCGAGCGCGTCTCTACCGCTGAAGCCGTGCGCGCCCACCATGGCCGCGACGAATCCCCGTTCGATCCGCAACTGCCCGACGCCGTCGTGTTCGCGCGCAACACAGAAGACGTGCAAACCATCGTCAAGCTGTGCGGCCAGTACGACGTACCGATCATCCCTTACGGCAACGGATCGTCGCTCGAAGGGCACCTGCTGGCGGTCCAGGGCGGCGTATCCATCGACCTGTCGGAAATGAACCGGGTGTTGTCGATCAATGCCGAAGATCTGACCGTCACGGTCGAACCCGGCATCTCGCGCAAGCAGTTGAACGAAGCGCTACGCGATACCGGCCTGTTTTTCCCGATCGACCCGGGTGCCGACGCGAGCATCGGTGGCATGTCGGCTACGCGCGCGTCGGGCACCAACGCCGTACGCTACGGCACGATGCGTGAGAACGTACTCGGGCTGACGGTGGTGCTCGCCGACGGCCGCGTGATCAAAACCGGCACGCGCGCGCGCAAGTCGTCGGCGGGTTACGATCTCACGCGTCTGTTCGTCGGCTCGGAAGGCACGCTCGGCGTGATTACCGAAATCACCGTTCGACTGTATCCGCAGCCGGAGGCGGTCTCGGCCGCGGTCTGCACCTTCCCGTCGATGGGCAACGCCGTGCGCGCGGTGATCGAAACGATCCAGATCGGCGTGCCGATCGCGCGGGTCGAATTCGTCGACTCACTGGCGATCCGCTCGATCAATCGCCATGCGAACCTGACGCTGCGTGAAGCACCTACGCTCTTCTTCGAATTCCATGGCACCGAAGCCGGTGTGAAAGAGCAAGCCGAACTAGTGCAGGAAATCGCCGCGCAGAATGCCGGCGAAGGCTTCGAATGGGCAACCCGGCCGGAAGATCGCAGCCGCCTGTGGAACGCGCGCCACAACGCGTACTTCGCCATGCTGCAACTAAAGCCCGGCTGCCGTGCCGTCACAACCGACGTCTGCGTGCCGATCTCGCGCCTTGCGGAATGCGTGGTGGAAACCGAGCAGGATCTGAACGCGTCGCCGCTGCCTTGTCCGATCGTCGGCCATGTCGGCGACGGCAACTTCCACGTTGCGATCCTGATCGATCCGGACAAGCCGGAAGAACTCGCCGAAGCCGAGCGCCTGAACCATCGCATCGTGCAGCGCGCGCTGCGCATGGACGGCACCTGCACCGGCGAACATGGTGTCGGTCTGCACAAGATGAATTTCCTGCTGGAAGAACATGGTGAAGTCGCCGTCGACACGATGCGCTCCATCAAGCACGCGCTCGATCCGCGCAATCTGATGAACCCGGGCAAGATTTTTTCCTGGGCGGCTTGAGGCGCCGGTCGCACCTCGCCCGGTTGCGACAGCGGCACCGGCAGTGGCAACGCCTGCTGCCGCACAACGCGACTCGACCGGGCACGCAGAGTGAACGACATCAGGAGACAAGTCATATGAACGCACCCGTCGAACTGACGGCCGAAGTTCTCGCCCAACGCCAGCGCGAAGTCGTGCAGGCGCTGATGGCCGTGCTGCCGACCCACTGCCTGCTGTATCGCGAAGAAGATACCGTCGCTTACGAGTGCGACGGCCTCGCCGCCTACCGGCGTCTGCCGCTCGCGGTTGCGTTGCCGGAGACGGAATCGCAGGTTCAGCGCATCGTGCAGATCTGTCACCGGCTCGACGTGCCGATCGTGCCGCGCGGCGCGGGCACCGGTTTGTCCGGCGGGGCGATGCCGATTCGTCACGGGGTGGTGGTGTCGCTCGCACGCTTTCGCAAGATCGTCGAAGTCGACTCCTACGCCCGAACCGCCACGGTGCAACCGGGCGTGCGCAATCTGTCGATTTCCGAAGCCGCCGCGCCGTACGGCCTGTACTACGCACCTGACCCGTCTTCGCAGATCGCCTGCACGATCGGCGGCAACGTCTCGGAGAATTCAGGCGGCGTGCACTGCCTCAAATACGGTCTCACCGTGCACAACGTGCTGCGTGTGCGTGCCGTGACGATGGAAGGCGAAATCGTCGAGTTCGGTTCGCTCGCGCCGGATGCGCCGGGGCTCGATCTACTCGCGGTGCTGATCGGCAGTGAAGGCATGTTCGCGATCGTCACCGAAGTCACCGTCAAGCTGATCCCGAAACCGCAAACGGCGCAGGTCATCATGGCCAGTTTCGACGACGTCGTTAAAGGCGGCGATGCGGTCGCCGGCATCATTGCGGCGGGCATTATTCCGGCCGGTCTGGAGATGATGGACAAACCGGCTACGCGCGCGGTCGAAGAATTCGTCAATGCAGGCTACGACCTCGACGCGGCGGCGATCCTGCTATGCGAGTCGGATGGCACGCCGGAAGAAGTGGCCGACGAAATCGTGCGCATGACCGCGGTGCTGCGCGAACAGGGCGCTACCCGTATCCAGATTTCACGCTCGGAAAATGAGCGGCTGCGCTTCTGGTCCGGGCGCAAGAACGCATTTCCGGCGGCCGGCCGCATTTCTCCCGACTACTACTGCATGGACGGCACCGTGCCGCGCCGCAGTATCGGGCCGCTGCTGGCGCGCATCGAAGCGATGGAGAAGAAGTACGGCCTGCGCTGCATCAACGTCTTCCATGCGGGCGACGGCAACATGCATCCGCTGATCCTGTTCAACGGCAACGATCAGGACGAATGGCACCGCGCGGAGGCATTCGGTTCCGACATCCTCGAAACCTGTGTCGAACTGGGTGGCACCGTGACGGGCGAACACGGCGTGGGCATCGAGAAGATCAATTCGATGTGCGTGCAGTTCTCACCCGAAGAGCGCGACACGTTCCACGCGGTCAAACGCGCTTTTGACGCACCCGGCCTGCTCAATCCCGACAAGGGTATTCCCACCCGTGCCCGGTGCGCCGAGTACGGCAAGATGCACGTACGCGGCGGCTTGCTGCCGCATCCGGACTTGCCGCGGTTTTAAACCGGCTGTAAGACCGCTTAGGACGGCCTCGACGGCTTCGACGGCCTCGACGCTGCCGGCTCAAGTCGGGCCCGCAGCGTCTATCGCGTGCCCGCCGCGCGGTCCCGCTTGCCCAGATACCGGGACTTCCACCTCTGCCAGCCTCCGCGCGACTCCCCGCGCCGACGCATTCCGCCTGTGCCGCGCCAGCATGCCTTCCAGCGCCCACCCTGATTACCCGATACGGGTCCGCTCCGGGTTGCCAGCGAGCCGCCGCCCGGTACAATCGATCGAAACACAACGAAGCAGGGCACCATGGAAGAGGATGACATCGTCGCCATCTGGTCTGAGCGCGTGCGTTCAGCCAGCGCCGAAGGGCGCACATTGCGCATCCGTGGCGGCGGCACCAAAGACTGGTACGGCCAGACGCTGGAAGGTGAGATCCTCGATACGCGCGCTTACCGCGGCATCATCGCTTACGACCCGGCTGAGCTGGTTATCACGGCGCGCGCGGGCACGCCCCTGCTGGAGATCGAGGCCGCACTCGCCGAACGCGATCAGATGCTCGCCTTCGAACCGCCGCATTTCGGCTCGCAAGCCACCTTCGGCGGCTGCATCGCGGCGGGCATTGCCGGTCCACGCCGCCCTTCGGCAGGCGCCGCGCGCGACTTCGTGCTCGGCGCGGTGGTCATGAACGGTCAGGGCCAGGCGCTGCATTTCGGCGGCCAGGTGGTGAAGAACGTCGCCGGTTACGACGTCTCCCGTTTGATGGCGGGTTCACTCGGCACACTTGGGCTGATCCTCGAGTTGTCGGTCAAGGTACTGCCGGTGCCGCAAGCCGAAACCACGCTCAAATTCGATATGAACGGCACAGACGCGGTCCGCAAGCTGAACGAATGGGGCGGCCGGCCGCTGCCGATTACCGCGAGCGCATGGCGTCACGGCACGCTGGCCGTGCGGATGGCCGGCGCGGAAGCTGCGGTCAAGGCCGCGCGCACGGCGCTTGGCGGCGAAGTCGTAGACGCGGTCGAAGCGGAGCGTTTCTGGGCCGGCCTGCGTGAACAGACCGACTCGTTCTTCGCGGCTATCCCGCCGAAAGCCGCGCTGTGGCGCCTCGCCCTGCCGTCGATCACCGAGCCGCTGCAACTGCCCGGCGCGCAACTGATGGAATGGGGCGGCAGCCAGCGCTGGTGGATCACCGATACCGACGCACAAACCGTGCGTATCAGCGCCAAACAGGCCGGCGGCCACGCCACCATCTTCCGTACCGGCCACGGCTACGACCGCGGCGCCGGGGTGTTCACGCCGCTGCCCGCGCCGCTGATGAAAATCCATCGCGGCCTGAAATCCGCCTTCGACCCAGCCCGCATTTTCAATCGCGGCCGTCTCTACCCCGACTTCTGAGCCACGCGATGCAAACCAACCTCGCGGACTTCATTCGCAACACGCCCGATGGCGACGAGGCCGATGCCATTCTGCGCAATTGCGTGCATTGCGGTTTCTGCACGGCGACCTGCCCGACTTATCAGATACTCGGCGACGAACTCGATGGCCCGCGCGGGCGCATCTATCTGATCAAGCAGATGGTGGAAGGCGCGGCGGTCACGCGCAGCACCCAGGTCCATCTGGACCGCTGCCTCACCTGCCGCAACTGCGAAACGACCTGCCCGTCCGGCGTGCAATACGGCAGGCTGGTCGAGATCGGCCGCAAGATCACCGAGGAAAAAGTCACACGTCCGCTCGGTCAGCGGATGGTGCGCAGGCTGCTCGCGAGCTTCGTGCCGAACAGCGCGCTGTTCACGCCGACCATGCGCCTCGGTCAGCATGTGCGCGCGCTCCTGCCCAAAAAACTGCGCGACAAGGTGCCCGCCCGGCAGCGTCCGCTCGAATGGCCGACCGCGCAACATCCACGCAAGATGCTGATGCTCGCCGGCTGCGTGCAACCGTCGATGATGCCGAACGTCAACATCGCCACCGCGCGCGTGCTCGACGCCCTGGGCGTGGAAACGCTGATCGCGCCGGAGGCAGGCTGTTGTGGCGCGATCCGGCTGCACCTGGGCTACACCGACGAAGCGCTCGACGACTTGCGCGCCAACATCGACGCATGGTGGCCCTATATCGAGCAAGGTGTCGAGGCGATCGTCATGAACGCGTCCGGCTGCGGCGCGACGGTCAAGGAATACGCGCATCTGCTGCGCAACGATCCCGTGTATGCGGAAAAAGCGCGCCGCGTGACCGAATTGACGCGCGACATCGCGGAGATCCTGCCGGAGTTCGAAGAAGCGC
The DNA here is from genome assembly GCF_902833645.1 of Paraburkholderia fungorum. Classification (GTDB taxonomy): domain Bacteria; phylum Pseudomonadota; class Gammaproteobacteria; order Burkholderiales; family Burkholderiaceae; genus Paraburkholderia; species Paraburkholderia fungorum. The sequence goes on along the minus strand of NZ_CADFGE010000014.1, from coordinate 105,375 downwards.
TCGCCGCCGTGACACGTCGCCGCGCGATCCATACGGTGGCGTTCCATCCGCCGTGCACGTTGCAGCATGGTCAGCAGGTGCGCGGCAAAATCGAACATCTGCTGGCGGCGCTCGGCGTGGAAGTGCGCCTGCCCGCCGACAGTCATCTCTGCTGCGGCTCGGCCGGCACTTATTCGCTGACGCAGCCCAGGCTCTCGTACGCTCTGCGCGATCAGAAGCTCGAGCAGCTGCAGGCGCAGGAGCCGCAGGTGATCGTCTCGGCGAACGTCGGCTGCATCGCGCATCTGCAAAGCGGTACGTCCACGCCGGTCGCGCACTGGATCGAACTGGTGGAGCATATGCTGTCCGCCTGAAGCGATCGACTCCGATCGCGAAGCGCGGCGTCCGTATAATTCGACCATTGTCTTTCGCTGGACTTCCGGTTCCATCCCATGCCAGATCTGATCCACAACCTCGAAGCGGTGCGGCAGCGCATCGCCCTCGCGGCGCAAGTCGCCGGACGCGATCCGCATTCGATCACCCTGCTCGCGGTCTCGAAGACGTTTCCCGCCGAAGACGTGCGCGCCGCCTACGCAGCCGGTCAGCGCGCGTTCGGTGAAAACTATGTGCAGGAATCGCTCTCCAAGATCGAAACGCTGGCCGATCTGCGCAGCGCGCTCGAATGGCATTTCATCGGACCATTGCAATCGAACAAGACACGGCCGGTTGCCGAGAATTTTGACTGGGTACATTCGGTCGACCGTCTGAAGATCGCGCAGCGGCTGTCGGAGCAGCGTCCGGACAACCTGCCGCCGTTGAACGTCTGCCTGCAGGTCAACATCAGCGGCGAAGCGTCCAAAAGCGGCGTGAGCATTCCCGAGGCGGTGGAAGTCGCCCAGACCATCGCCGCGCTGCCGAAGCTGAGGCTACGCGGCCTGATGGCGATTCCCGAACCGGCCGGTGGCATCGAAGAACAGCGCGTGCCGCATCGGCAGCTACGCGAGTTGTTCGAACGCCTGCAAAATGACGGCCTTGAACTCGATACGCTGTCCATGGGCATGTCGAGCGACCTCGAAGCCGCCGTGCTGGAAGGCGCGACGATCGTGCGTGTCGGCACCGCGATTTTCGGCGCACGAGATTACTCCAACTGACCGTTTCGGCCCTTGGCGGCCTCACACGGAACTTCTCCCGGAACATCATGAAAATTGCTTTTATCGGTGGTGGCAACATGGCGGCGGCGTTGATCGGCGGCCTCATCAAGCGCGGCGTCGCGCCCGCTGACCTGTACGCGATCGATCCCAACGAAGAGGCGCGCAAGCGCAACGAGCAGCAGTTCGGCATCAAGACCGGCGCCGCCGCGGACGCCGCGCTCGCCCCGTACGACGCCGTCGTGCTGGCGGTGAAGCCGCAGATTCTGAAGAGCGTCGCCGGGTCGCTGGCGCCGCATCTGCAGGCGTCGCAACTGGTCATCAGCATCGTCGCGGGCATTCGCATGGATGACATGTCGCGCTGGCTGAACGGCCATGCCCGCATCGTGCGCGTGATGCCGAATACGCCGGCGCTGATCGGCATGGGCGTAACGGGCCTCGTCGCAACCGGCAGCGTCGACGAGACCGGTCGCGCGCTCGCGTCGCAGGTGTTGGGCGCGGTCGGCGAAACCGTCTGGTTCGACGACGAAGCGAAGATCGACGCCGTCACCGCGATCTCGGGCAGCGGTCCCGCTTACGTGTTTTATTTCATCGAAGCGTTGCAGGAAGCCGCGCGCCAACTCGGCATGGATGAAGCGCAAGGCCGCGCGCTGGCGGTTGCGACTTTCACCGGTGCGGCACAATTGGCCGCGAACTCGGACGAACCCCCGAGTCTGTTGCGCGAACGTGTGACGTCGAAGGGCGGCACCACCGCGGCCGCGCTGGCGTCGTTCGATGCCAGCGGAATCAAGGACGCAATCGTCCGCGGCGCACTCGCCGCCGATGCACGCGCCAGGGAAATGGGCGACGAGTTCGGCAAGCAGTAAGCGCGGTTCGAGATTTGCGGGTTGGCTGGCGCGAAAGAATTAAAACGAAGCAGCCGCGTAATGCGCGGCAATGCCGACAAACAACGCGCCGCCCAACCAGTTGTTATGACGGAACGCCGCGAAGCACGCCATCCGCTCGCGATTGCGGATCAACTTGTAGTGATAGATCGCGCAGCCCACCGCCGCTACCCAGCCCAGCCAATACAACATGCCGAAGCCGAGCACTACGCCGATGCCGACGTAAATGCCCAGCGTGGCCGCGTAGCACAGCATGATCGCCGCCACGTCGAAGCGGCCGAAGGTCAGCGCCGAGGTGCGGATGCCGATCTTGATGTCGTCGTCGCGATCGACCATCGCGTATTCCGTGTCGTACGCAACCGACCAGAATATATTGGCCAGCAGCATGATCCACGCGAGCATCGGCACATGATCCTGAATCGCGGCAAACGCCATCGGAATCCCGAAACCGAACGCAATGCCCAGGTACGCCTGCGGAATCGCGAAGAAGCGCTTTGTGAACGGATATGAACCGGCGACGAACAATGCCGCCACCGATAGCTCCTTGGTCAGCGTATTGAGCGGCAGGATCAGCAAAAACGCCAGCAGCGACAAACCGGCCGCCAGCGCCACCGCCTCCCATGCCTTGATCTTGCCCGACGTGATCGGACGGTTTTCCGTGCGCTTCACATAGCGGTCGAAGTCGCGATCCGCGTAGTCGTTGATCGCACAGCCCGCCGAGCGCATCAGCACCGTACCCACCGTGAAGATCACCAGCAGCGGCCACGAAGGATGGCCGTCGGACGCAATCCACAGCGCATTGAGCGTCGGCCACAGCAGCAGCAGGCTGCCGATCGGCTTGTCCATGCGCACGAGGCGCAGATACAGGGGAAGTCGGGCGAACATGGGTGGATTCGTGAAGTGCGGACGGTGCCGTTATTTTACGGGATGCGGGCGGCGGACGAACCGGCTAGCAGGCAGCCCGAGCCGCGCTTAGAGGGAGTGCCGGTGTTCTCAAGCACTTTTTCCGTTCATTCAGTTGTTTTTGTTGCCGGACTGTCGACCGGCAGAACCAGGCGCAAGACCTGTCCCGAAAGTTACGGAAGCGACGCCAGATTAGGAGTAGTCCTATTTAGATAGTTTACACGGAGATTACATTCTCGTCCCGACTGCGCAACTTTGTGCACGTATTGAAAGCCTTTGCACGAATCACGAAGCGCACGTTACGACGAACATGAAATTTAACTCCATCTCAGAAAAAGCCGCGCATTGCGCGACGGAAAAATATCGCGCGCTTTTAGAAAGTGAAAATTTCACGACACCCGGCGCACCGCTACCCGCGCTGGTCTATGCCGGAGCGTTGCTCGCCACCGTCGCCACGCCCGCACTCGCGCTCGAACCGGTCATCGCGAACCCGATCGACCGAACGCTGCATGAGCAGCAGCAACAACGTCTGCTGGACAACGCACGCACTCAGCGCGAAGAGCTCAGCAAGCAACAACCAGCTGCAGCTTCGGCGCCGCGTCACAGGCAATCGGCGGCGACGAGACTGAATGTCGATGCGGCGCGTTGCGTCGACGTCGCGGACGTCACGTTCCATGGTGCGGACACTCTGCCGAGGTCCGTCAAACTGCGGATTCACGCGAACTATTCGGGCCGGTGCCTGCAACAGGCCGATCTCGACCGCCTGCTCGACGAGGTGAACGACTGGTATGTCGAGCACGGCTACATCACCAGTCACGCCGAATTGCCTCGCCAGAACCTGGACGGCGCGGTGCTGGTCGTGGAGGCGGTGGAAGGCAAACTCGGCCGCATCTATTTCGCTGGCAACGACTACACCGTCGATCAGGCCGCGCGGCTTTCGTTTCCTGGTTCGCCCGGCGACGTGCTCAATCTGCGCAACATCGAGCAGGGCGTCGAACAGATCGAACGGGTCGCGCCCACCGGCGTGAAAGTCGCGATCCGCCCCGCGCCGCTCGAAGGCTATTCGGACGTCGTGTTGACCGGCAGCGCCGCACCGAACGTCGGCATTTCGCTTTCCGCGGACAATAACGGCGCCGAAAACACCGGCCGCAATGAAATCGCCGCAGCGCTCACGTTGAACAACACGCTCGGCTTCGGCGAGCAGATCCAGTTTTCCGCCGATACCACCGCGCCGATCCACGCCGACCGCTTTCGCCGCAACTTCGGCGTCAACGCGTCATTGCCGGTCGGCTACTGGACCTTCAGCTACTCGGCCTCGGGTGGCAACTACGCGATCCCGCTCGAATTCTATGGCCTCGCGTTGAATTACCACGGCAGCAGCATCCAGCACCGGCTCACCGCATCGCGCACTGTACAGCGCAACGCGCGCAGCAAAACCGATGTGTTCGCTTCGCTATCCCACTATAGAGGCGACGTCTATCTGGACGAGTTCGCACTGCAGAACAGCAGTGAACGGCAAAGCGCAGCGCAGCTCGGCATCAGCTATGCGACGCGCGTTGGCAGTGACAGCTATTTCACCGCCGCTCCGGTCTTCACCCAAGGTCTCGCTCCAGGCAGCACCAATCTCGCCGACGCGGGCGGCCCCAATGCGCACTTTCGCAAGGCCGCCGTCAGCGCAAGTTTCTACAAGGCGCTCACGCCGCGCGTCGCGTTTCTATCGTCGGCGTACGGGCAATGGTCGCCGGATGCGCTGTACGGCAGCGAGCGCGTCACGGTCGGCAGCGATGCATCGGTACGCGGCTTTCGCGATCGCTATCTGTACGGCAACACCGGCGCCTATTGGCGCAACCAGATCGACTGGCGTGCACCGGCGCCGTCGTGGGCCGGCCGGGTGACGCTCAGCGCAGCCGTCGACGCCGGCCGTGTCGTACCGGTAGCCGGCGAGCCGTTATCCGGCGGGACCGTGCTCGGCGCGGCGCTAGCGGCTTCGACGGCATACAGAAACGTCGCTGGTTCGGTTTCCGTCGGCACGCCGTTGCGCTTTCCGGCGCAACTCAAGGCCGATCCTATTGTGGTCAACGTCAAGCTGACCACTTCTTTCTAAGCAAAAAGGGAATCTCAATGAAGCAATTCCAATGCAACATACTCGCGCTGGCCGCCATGACCGCCGTCGCGCTGGCGGGCACCAGCGCCTATGCCGGCGGCGTGACCGGCAGCGGCGGCACGCAGGTGAGCAACGTGGGCGCCACGCCGGTCGTCAACATTAACGCGGCCAATGCAGCCGGGATTTCGCGCAACACGTTCAGCAACTTCGACGTCGACAAAAACGGCGTCGTGTTCAACAACATGCTGGCCGACGGCCGTAGTCAGCTGGTCGGCGCGTTGAAGGAGAATGGCAACCTGAAAGGCAGGCAGGCGAGCGTGATCGTGGCAGACATCAATTCGGCACAAGCGTCGAAAATCAACGGCCCGATGGAAGTGGCCGGCGTGCCCGCGCACCTGCTGATCGCCAACGCGGCGGGCATTTCGTGCAACGGCTGTAACACCATCAATGCCCCGATGGTCACGCTCGCCGCCGCGCGCTTCGCCCCGCGCGCGGACAGCCCGCTCGCGCTCGAAGTCGACACCTCGCGCGCCACACCCGCCATGCTCGAAATCGACGGCGACGGCATGGACGCCGGTGCGGGTCAGTTGAACCTGTTGTCGCGCGCCACGAAGATCAACGCGATCGTGAAGGGCTGGAAGATCGATTCGATCACCGGCAGCTCGTTTGACGGCGACGCCAACGGCAACTTCCAGGGCAAACTCGTGCGCGACGTGGCCAACGCGCCGCAAGTCGCGCTCGACGTGTCGGCGCTGGGCGGCATGTACGCGAACAAGATCATGCTCGAAGGTTCGGAGCGCGGCCTTGGCGTGAACAACGCGGGCGTGATTCAGGCCGGCAAGGGTGGCCTGGCCGTTGAACTGTTCGGTGGCAAGCTGAAGAACGAGGCAGGCGCGTCGGCCAGCGGCGAGGTCATGTACACGGTTTGGACGAACCCGGCGAACGAGTTGAACAGCTTCATGTCCGACCGCCGCTCGATGCGCGACCTCGTAGCGATGACGGCGTCCATGCGCGGCACCGACAAGATGGATGGCTGGAGCAACGCGCGCAAGCTCCAGGAATTGAACACTGTTTTCACGAACGCGCCAAAACCGGGTGGCGCCGCTGTGGCACCCACCCCGACCGAGCCGTCGCAAGCCGACGAGCAGGCCCGCGCTGAAGCAGAAGCGAGAGCCCGTGCCGAAGAAAAGGCCCGCGCTGAAGAGGCCCGGATCGCCGCCGAGCAGAAGGCCCGCGAAGAAGCAGCGCGTCTCGCAGCGGACGATAAAGCCCGCGCAGAAGCGGCCTTTAACCCGGCCAGCCATGAAGCCGAACTGGCCGCGCAAGCTGCCTGGCTCAAGGCTAACGAGCAGGCGCGTGCCGACCAGCAGGCTCAACGCGACGCGGAATACTTCGCGCAGCAGGAAGCGAATGCGCGCTACCTGGCGGACAAGCTCGCGAACTACGGAGTGCAACAGCCTGCGGCTCCGACGATGAAAATGGGCTACTCGTACTGAGTGTGCAATTGCGCTATCACATGCGGCTTCTGTTCGGATAAGCCGCCAGACTTCGCGTAAAGAAAAAGGCCCCGCGTGTGCGGGGCCTTTCCGTTTCACCGGTGCCCGTTCTGTTCCGGGCGCCGTTCGAGTCTCTTACGCCAGCATCGAGCGCAGCATCCACGCGGTCTTTTCGTGCGTTTGCATGCGTTGCGTGAGCAAATCGGCGGTCGGTTCGTCGTTAGCCGCTTCCGTCGACGGGAAAATCGCGCGCGCGGTGCGCACCACGGCTTCCTGACCTTCCACCAGTTGACGAATCATTTCTTCCGCGGGCGGCACACCGTCCGCTTCCGGAATCGACGAGAGCTTCGCGAACTCCTTGTAGCTGCCCGGCGCATGCACGCCCAGCGCGCGAATCCGTTCCGCGATCGAATCGACCGCCAGCGCCAGCTCGTTGTATTGCGTTTCGAACATCAGGTGCAGCGTGTTGAACATCGGACCCGTCACGTTCCAGTGGAAATTGTGGGTCTTCAGATACAGCGTGTAGGTGTCGGCGAGCAGTCGCGACAAGCCTTCTGCAATCTTCTTGCGATCCTTGTCGCTGATCCCGATATTGACGTGCTGTACAGCTTCTTTCTTGGCCATGATGACTCCTTTGAAGAGTGATACGAACCGATCGGCAATGTGACGGTGCGCGGTTAGCAAACCCGCAAACCCGGCACCGCGAACGCCCGCCAGTTTATCTTAGAAAGCAAATGCGTTCGTGTGACGCGTGGTCGCTTGCCGCACTCGCCGGCTCGTGCCCGATCACATGCAATTACGTGCAATCACGCACCCAGCGTGTGTTGCAGCGCCTGCGCAACGATCACTGTCCAGCCGCTCAAGACGATCGCGAATCCCACCGACTTGCGCAGCATCAAGGCTTGCCGCTGCTGCGCCGCGCGTTCTGAGGGCACACCGCCGATAGTGGACATCATCATCTGGATCATGATCGTGCTCCTTCGATTCACATCATTACCGGTGGGGCGCCGCTGCGCCCCACCCTGCTGCATCAACTCAATTCAAGTCAACTGCTTACTTCTTGCTACTTTCGGCGAGTTCGGCCAGCGCGGCGATCACGCCTTCCGCGTATGCCGGATCGGCGCGGCGGAAATGCTCGATCTGACGCACGACGATCTCATGCGGCACACCGTTGATATGACGTGCGATATTGCCGAACAAGCGCTGACGTTGCGCTTCGTCGAACAGGGCAAACAACATACCCGGCTGCGTGTAGTAGTCGTCGTCCGCGCGATGGTCATAACGATCCACCGTACCCGCTGCGAGCGGCGGCTCCGACGCGTTGCCGTCCTGCGCGAAATCGCCGAAGCGATTCGGCTCGTAGTTCACGCTGCCGCCGAGATTGCCGTCCGTGCGCATCGCGCCGTCGCGATGGAACGAATGGTGGACCGGGCAGCGCGGCGCATTCACCGGAATCTGATGGTGATTGACGCCGAGGCGATAGCGCTGCGTATCGCCATACGAGAACAAACGGCCCTGCAACAGACGGTCCGGGGAGAAGCCGATACCCGGCACCACATTGGCCGGCGTGAACGCGGCTTGCTCCACGTCCGAGAAGTAGTTAGCCGCGTTGCGGTTCAACTCGATCGTGCCGACGTCGATCAACGGGTAGTCCTTCTGTGACCACACCTTCGTGATGTCGAACGGATTGAAGCGATAGCTCGCCGCTTCCGCTTCCGGCATCACCTGAATCGCAAAACGCCATTTCGGGAAGTTGCCGGCATCGATGCTCGTGAGCAAATCCTGTTGCGCGCTTTCACGATTCTGTGCAACCACTTGCGCCGCTTCGGCGTCGGTAAAGTTCTCAATGCCCTGCATCGACTTGAAGTGGAACTTCACCCAGAAACGCTCGTTGTTCGCGTTGATGAACGAATACGTATGCGAACCGAAGCCGTGCATCTGCCGGTAGTTCTTCGGAATGCCACGATCGCTCATCAGAATGGTGACCTGATGCAACGACTCCGGATGACGCGACCAGAAATCCCACGCCGCAACATTGCTGCGCATGTTGGTGTACGGGTCGCGTTTTTGCGTGTGAATGAAGTCCGGGAACTTCAACGGATCGCGGATAAAGAACACCGGCGTGTTGTTGCCGACCACGTCCCAGTTGCCTTCTTCGGTGTAGAACTTGATCGAGAAACCGCGCACGTCGCGTTCCGCGTCGGCGGCGCCGCGCTCACCCGCCACCGTCGAAAAACGCATGAAGAGCGGTGTGTCCTTGCCGACTTGCGCAAACACTTTGGCCTTCGTGTAACGTGAGATATCGTGCGTGACCTTCAGCGTGCCGAATGCGCCGGAACCCTTGGCATGAACGCGGCGTTCCGGAATCACTTCGCGATCGAAGTGAGCGAGTTTTTCGAGCAACCACACGTCTTGCAGGACGACCGGACCCCGCGCGCCGGCGGTCATCGAATTCTGGTTGTCGGCGATGGGTGCGCCGGCTGCATTGGTGAGCTTACGTTCGGACATGGGGAACTCCTGTGTGGCTTTTATCGGAAACAGAATGCGGGAGGTGGTGCGGCGCGCTAACGCTACGGCTCAAGCGAGTCAAGCGGCTCAAGCTGACAGGGCCCGGTCGACCAGCAAGGACAGCGCAACCGTGCGCAAACCCCGCACCGATGCGGCGAAGCTGCCGTTGGTCACGCGAGTGGCTTGAGCGGCGACGGCTTGGACTTGCTGCGGGTTCGACTGCGTCATGATTTCCTCCGGGTCTTGGGGATCGGGCGATCCATGGAGGACACTATATCAATGCTATCGAATTATCGTGTTTGATTAATTTTATCTATTCGATAGGGACGGCAGCTATCGGCACCAAGGCGGCTGGCCGCTGGCCGCTCACGGCGGTGCACGGCGGCCGGCCTGGGTACGTCGTGCCGCCTAGTTGACGGCGACAGGCAGATCGAGCTTTTTGACACCCGCCAGATCGCAGGCGTTGATGGCGTCGCAGATCGCTTCGATCGCGGGCATCCGCGTGAAACTCTTGCGCCAGGCGAGCACGACGCGGCGATCCGGCACCGGTTCGTCGAAGGCGACATAGCTGAGCAAGCCTGCGTCGATGCCGCCGGCGTGCGGCTTGACCTCAGTCACCGACATGCGCGGCAACACGGTTATGCCGACGCCGCTTGCCACCATATGACGGATGGTTTCCAGCGACGACCCTTCGAAGGTCTTCTGGATGCCGTCTGCGTTCTGCGAGAAACGCATCAGTTCAGGACACACGCCCAGTACGTGGTCGCGGAAGCAGTGGCCGCTGCCGAGCAGCAGCATGGTTTCCTGCTTGAGATCCTCGGCATCGATCCGCGGGCGGTTTTCCCACGCATGACCGGACGGCAGCGCGACGACGAACGGTTCGTCATAGAGGGGCCGCAGCATCAGACCCGTTTCCGCGAACGGCAGCGCCATGATGGCGACGTCGATTTCGCCCTGCTTGAGCAGTTCGATCAGCTTGACCGTGTAATTTTCCTGCAGCATCAGCGGCATCTGCGGAACGCGCTTGATCATCTGCTTGACGAGGGTAGGCAGCAGATACGGCCCGATCGTATAGATCACGCCCAGCCGCAGCGGTCCGACCAGCGGGTCTTTACCCTGTTTCGCGATTTCCTTGATGGCAAGCGTTTGTTCAAGAACCCGCTGAGCTTGCGTGACGATCTGTTCGCCGATCGGCGTGACACTCACTTCGCTGGTGCCGCGCTCGAAAATCTGCACGTTGAGTTCGTCTTCGAGCTTTTTGATGGCCACCGACAGAGTCGGCTGGCTGACGAAACACGCTTCGGCGGCCCGGCCGAAGTGCCGCTCGCGGGCAACCGCGACGATGTATTTCAATTCGGTGAGCGTCATTGGGGGACCAATCAGTGCGGATAGTTCGATAGGTTCTAGTTATACACCTATAGGGTCGGTTCGCCAACTTTTTGGTCCTTCCGGCGTCAGGCGGACGGGTTTGTCCGGTATCAAAAGGCCCTTTTCATGCCTTCAGATATTGCTCGCGAGCTCCGAGCCAGCGGGCCAGGTGCTGCAAAACCACATCGGGATACTTCTCGAGCAAAGCCGCGGCGGCTTCTCTCGCCGGCTCGATGAGCCACTGATCGTTCTGCAGATCGGCGAACCTCAACATGGCCGCGCCCGACTGCCGGGCACCGAGAAATTCCCCCGGACCGCGAATCTCCAGGTCACGCCGGGCGATTTCGAACCCGTCGGTCGTCTCCCGCATGGTCTGCAAGCGCGCTCGCGCCGTCATCGACAATGGCCCCGTATAGAGCAGCACGCAAACCGATGCCGCGCTGCCGCGCCCTACCCGTCCGCGCAACTGGTGCAATTGCGCGAGGCCGAAGCGCTCGGCATGCTCGATCACCATCAGCGACGCATTTGGCACGTCGACCCCCACCTCGATCACCGTGGTCGCCACCAGCAACTGCACCTCGTTGCGCGTGAACGCATCCATCACCGCGGCCTTCTCCGCCGGCGCAAGGCGGCCGTGCACCAGCCCAACCTTCAGTTCGGGCAACGCGGCCACCAGCGTCTCGTAGGTCTCCACCGCGGTTTGCAACTGCAAGGTCTCGCTTTCCTCGATCAGCGGACACACCCAATACACTTGCCGACCCGTCAGCGCGGCCTCGCGCACGCGGCCGATCACCTCTTCGCGCCGCGCGTCGGAGACCAGCTTGGTCAGAATCGGCGTGCGCCCGGGTGGCAGTTCGTCGATGGTCGAAACGTCGAGGTCGGCGTAATAGGTCATTGCCAGCGTGCGCGGAATCGGCGTCGCGGACATCATCAGTTGATGCGGTTGGAAATCGTGCGCGCCGTCGGCGGCGTTCTGCGCCTTGGCGCGCAACGCGAGGCGTTGCGCCACGCCGAAGCGATGCTGTTCGTCGACGATGACCAAGCCCAGCCGCGCGAATTCGACCGCATCCTGAATAATCGCGTGCGTGCCGATCACGAGTTGCGCCGTGCCGAGCGCCGCCGCTTCGATCGCGGCGCGCTTCTCTTTGGTTTTCAGACTGCCAGCCAGCCACGCGACGCTCACGCCCAGCGGCTCCAGCCAGCCGCGCAATTTGCGCGCGTGCTGTTCGGCGAGGATTTCCGTGGGCGCCATCAGCGCGGCCTGGTAACCGGCGTCGATCGCCTGCGCCGCAGCGAGCGCGGCCACGATCGTCTTGCCACTGCCGACATCCCCCTGCAGCAGCCGCTGCATCGGATGAGGCTGCGTCAGATCGAGCGCGATCTCGCCACCCACGCGCTCCTGCGCCTTCGTCAGCGAGAACGGCAATGCCTTCAGCAAACGCGCCACAAGCGCCGTTTCGTCGCCCAGCTTGCGGCGCGGCATGGCCGGCGCCGCCCGCGTGCGACGCTCGTCATGCGCGCGCTTCAACGACATCTGCTGCGCGAGCAGTTCCTCGAACTTGATCCGCACCCATGCCGGATGCGTGCCGTCGATCAACGCGGTCTCGTCGGACTGCACGCCCGGATGATGCAGCGTGCGCACCGCGTCCATCAGCGTCGGCACGCCGAGCGGCTGCATATAAGTTCGCGCGATCGGCTCGGGCAGCAATTCCGGCAAGGACGTGCGCGACAACGCGTTGTCGATCGACTTGCGCAGATATGCCTGTGTCACGCCCGCGGTGCTTGGATAAACCGGCGTCAACGCCTGCGGCAGCGGCGTGTCTTCGTCGACCACGCGCACCGCGGGATGCACCATCTCCATGCCGAAGAAACCGCCGCGCACATCACCGCGCACCCGCAATCGCGCGCCGATCGCCATCTGCTTGACCTGCGAGCCGTAGAAATTCAGAAAGCGCAGCACGAGTTCGTCGCCGGCGTCGTCGCGCAGTTTCACCAGCAACTGCCGACGCGGGCGATAGGCAATCTCGTTGTCGAACACCACGCCTTCTGTCTGCGCAATGCCACCGGGCAGCAGGTGCCCGATCGGCGTCAGGGAAGTCTCGTCTTCGTAGCGCATCGGCAAATGCAGGACGAGGTCGATGTCACGCGTAAGGCCCAGTTTGGCGAGCTTGTCGGCGGGTTTGGCCGCGGGTTTGGCGCCCGCCTTGGCCGCCGGCCCGGCGGCGGTTTTGCCTGCGGGCTTGTCGCCGAAGGGATTGACCGGCTCAGCTTCGCGCGCGGCCGGTTCGCTCGGCGGGCTGTCGCCCGCGCCGATGTCGTTCGACCCCGCCGCCGCCTTGTCCCGCGCGCCGCGGCGCTTGGGCTCGGCGCTCACTTCGTCGGTGGCGGAGGGCATTCGGCGTTCGGACAAAGGCATGGGTTGCTTCGCAAGTACAATATCGGCTGTCAAAGGTGTTGGCGCCAGGCAGCGCGCGGGCTCGCGGGCCGCTCCGGCGTCCCGCAATCATAGCCGCCCGGCTCCGGCTTCGGCTCAATTCAGTCTCAATTCGCTTCCAGTCGTCCGCATGTTTACGCTTTCCGATTTCGATTTCGATCTGCCACCCGAGCTGATCGCGCAAGTCGCGCTGCCTGAGCGCAGCGCCAGCCGTTTGCTCGAAGTGGACAACACGGTGAACCCCGCGCGCCTTACAGACCGCGGCTTTGCCGAACTGCCCGAATGCATCGCGCCCGGCGATCTGCTGGTCTTCAACGATACCAAAGTCCTGAAGGCGCGTTTCCTCGGCCAGAAGGCCAGTGGCGGCAAGATCGAAGTACTGGTGGAGCGCCTGACCGGCGAGCGCACCGCCCTCGCGCAGATCCGCGCGAGCAAGAGTCCGCAGCCGGGCACCACGATTCGTCTGGCCGACGCGTTCGACGTAACGGTCGGCGAGCGCGTCGAGCCGTTCTACACGCTGCATTTCCCGGACGACTGCCTGACGCTGATCGACCAATTCGGCCGCCTGCCGCTGCCGCCGTACATCGAGCACGACCCCGACTCGACCGACGAAACGCGTTACCAGACGGTGTTCGCGCAGAATCCCGGCGCGGTGGCCGCGCCCACCGCCGGCCTGCATTTCGACGACGCGCTGCTCGCGCGGCTCAACGCCCGCGGCGTGGAGCGTGCGACCCTCACGCTGCACGTCGGCGCCGGCACCTTCCAGCCGGTGCGGGTCGAAAATATCGCCGAACACAAGATGCACAGCGAGTGGTATCACCTGCCGCAATCGCTCGCCGACAAGATCGCGGCGACGCGTGCGCGCGGCAACCGCGTGATCGCGGTGGGCACGACGTCGATGCGCGCGCTCGAAGCCGCCGCGCGCGACGCGGAAGCGGCTGGCCGCCCACTCGGCGCGGCCAGCACGGAAACCGATATTTTCATCACACCCGGTTATCGATTCCGCGTGGTCGACCGCCTGGTGACGAATTTCCATTTGCCGAAATCGACGCTGCTGATGCTGGTGTCGGCATTCGCGGGCGTCGATACAATTCGCGAGGCCTACCGCCATGCGATCGAACAGCGCTACCGCTTTTTCAGCTATGGCGACGCGATGCTGCTGACGCGCCGCGACGCCTGACATCCGGCACGCCGCTTCAAAGTTTTTGTCATCCCCAAGCCGCCGCGAGACTTTCCGGCGGCGATTAACATTTGCGCCGGACTGTTTTCCGGTAGCACAGGAGTTAGCCCATGACCGACGGTCATACCCACGATACGAGCGGTACCTGCAATACCTGCGCGAGCCACGGCGAGCGCCCTGAAAACGGCCTCAAATTCGAACTGCTCGGCACCGACGGCCAGGCGCGGCGCGGCCGCGTCACGCTGAATCACGGCGTGGTCGAAACGCCGATCTTCATGCCGGTCGGCACCTACGGCACGGTGAAGGCGGTCCAGCCGCGCGAGCTCGAAGAAATGCACGCGCAGATTATCCTCGGCAATACGTTCCACCTGTGGCTGCGCCCGGGCCTGGAAACGATCGAGGCGCACGGCGGCCTGCACGGCTTCATGGGATGGAAGAAACCGATCCTGACCGACTCGGGCGGTTTCCAGGTGTTTTCGCTCGGCGATCTACGCAAGATCACCGAAGATGGCGTCACGTTCGCGTCGCCGATCAACGGCGACAAGCTGTTCCTGTCGCCGGAAGTATCGATGCAGATCCAGAAGGTGCTGAATTCGGACATCGTCATGCAGTTCGACGAATGCACGCCGTACGCGACCAACAATGTGCCGACTTCGCATCAGGAAGCCGCCGATTCGATGCGAATGTCGATGCGCTGGGCCAAACGCTCGATCAATGAATTCAACCGCCTCGGCAATCCGAATGCGCTGTTTGGCATCGTCCAGGGCGGCATGTTCGAAGATCTGCGCGACGAATCGCTGGCGGGTCTCGCGGAGATGGATTTCCACGGCCTCGCGATCGGCGGCCTGTCGGTCGGCGAACCGAAAGAAGACATGATGCGCGTGCTGAACCATATCGGCCCGAAGCTGCCGGCCGACAAGCCGCATTACCTGATGGGCGTCGGCACGCCGGAAGACCTGGTGGCGGGCGTGGCCGCCGGCGTCGACATGTTCGACTGCGTGATGCCGACCCGCAACGCGCGCAACGGCTGGCTCTTTACCCGCTTCGGCGACATCAAGATCCGCAACGCCGCGCACAAAAACTCACTGCGTCCGCTCGACGAGCAATGCGGTTGCTACACCTGCCGAAACTTCACCCGGGGCTACCTGCACCATCTGCATCGTGTAGGGGAAATCCTCGGTGCGCAGTTGAACACGATTCACAACCTGCACTATTACCTCGAGTTGATGCAGGAAATGCGCGACGCGATCGACGCAAAACTGTTCGGGCCGTTCCGTCAGCGCTTCCACGAGAACCGCGCGCGCGGCATCGATTAGCCGGCAAATGGAAATCAACTGACGAATTTGACGGCGGAATCCGTCGGCGCTGCACGGAAAACCTTACAATTAACTTTCGGATGCAGCAGAAAAGGCTTTAAACGGTTGATCGGAAAGCCGATTCGCCGCGCCGACCCCCGTCAGGCCAGTGGTAGAATAACCGGCTGATTTTTTTGATCGTTTTGATTTATAACGGAGAGACCAACGTGTCGTTCATTTCCAATGCCTTCGCCCAAGGCACAGCAACAGGTGGCATTGAATCGAACCTGATGAGCTTCCTGCCGCTGATCCTGATGTTCGGCGTGCTGTACTTCATCATGATTCGCCCGCAAATGAAGCGCCAGAAGGAGCATCGCAACATGCTCGCCGCCATGGCCAAGGGTGATGAAGTGGTGACGAATGGCGGCATCGTCGGCAAGGTGACCAAGGTGGGTGAAGCTTACGTCGGCGTCGAAATCTCGGAAGGCACGGAAATCACCGTGCAAAAAGCGTCGGTCACGACGATTCTCCCGAAGGGCACGATCAAGTCGCTGTAAGGCCTGCTCTCTCGCGTCCGGCGCGGCCTCGCCGGCGGTTCTCGCGGAACATCGCTGAGCCGCCCGCGCTCATCGCCGGACGCATCGCTTCCAAGCCAACCTTCCCGTTGGACCACTCATGAATCGCTACCCCCTCTGGAAATACGCCGTGATGCTGGTGGCTCTGGTCATCGGCCTCGTGTACACGCTGCCCAATCTGTTCGGCGAAGCGCCGGCGGTGCAGGTGTCGAGCGGCAAGGCAACCGTCAAACTCGACTCGACCACGCTGTCGGCCGTCGAAGCCACGCTTGCCGCCAATCAGATCAAGCCTGACGAAGTCACGTTCGACAATTCGTCGACCAACGCGAACATTCGCGTGCGTCTGCTGGACACCGACACGCAACTGCGCGTGAAGGACCTGCTGCAAAAATCGCTGAACAGCGACCCGACCGATCCGCAGTACATCGTCGCACTGAACCTGCAGAGCGCTTCGCCGCGCTGGCTGACCGCCCTGCACGCGCTGCCGATGTACCTCGGCCTCGATCTGCGCGGCGGCGTGCACTTCCTGCTGCAGGTCGACATGGCCGGCGCGCTGAACAAGAAGCTCGATTCCGACGCCTCGGATGCGCGCACCATGCTGCGCGACAACAACATCCGCGACGGCGGCGTGAACCGCGTCAACCAGACGGTGGTGATCAATTTCGCCGACCAGGCGACGGCGGACGCGGCCATCAAGCAACTGAGCCGCGGTATCAGCGAACTCCAGTGGGCCTCGCAAACCAATCCGGACGGCGGTGTGCAACTGGTCGGCACGTTCACGCCGGCGGTGCAGAAAGCCGTGCAGGACGCCGCGCTCAAGCAGAACATCACCACGCTGCATAACCGCGTGAACGAACTCGGCGTGGCCGAGCCGGTGATCCAGCAGCAAGGCTCGGACCGTATCGTGGTCGAACTGCCGGGCGTGCAGGACACGGCGAAGGCGAAGGACATCATCGGCCGCACGGCAACGCTTGAAGCGCGCCTCGCCGATCCGGTCAACACGCATCCGAATCCGGGCGATCCGGTGCCGCCGGGCGACGAGCTGTTCACCCAGGGCAACCAGACGCCGGTGCTGCTGCGCAAGCAGATCATCTTCACGGGTGACCGCATCATCGACGCGTCGGCCGGCTTTGACGAGCATCAACGTCCGTCGGTCAACATCCGCCTGGATTCGGCGGGTGGCCGTGCGGTGCGCAGCGTCTCGCGCGACAACATCGGCAAGCCGATGGCGATGGTGCTGTTCGAGAAGGGCAAGGGCGAAGTGCTGACCGTGGCGACCATCCAGTCTGAACTGGGTGACCGCTTCCAGATCACCGGCCAGCCGAACCCGCAAGCTGCCGCCGACCTCGCGCTCCTGCTGCGCGCCGGTTCGCTCGCCGCGCCGATGGACATCATCGAAGAACGTACGATCGGCCCGAGCCTCGGCGCGGACAACATCAAGAAGGGCTTCCACTCGGTGGTCTGGGGCTTTGTAGCGATCGCTGTCTTCATGATCGCGTACTACATGCTGTTCGGCGTGATCTCGATGATCGGCCTGTCGGTCAACCTGCTGCTGCTGATCGCCGTGCTGTCCATGTTGCAGGCCACGCTGACCTTGCCGGGTATCGCCGCTATCGCGCTCGCGCTCGGTATGGCGATCGATGCGAACGTGCTGATCAATGAGCGCGTGCGCGAAGAACTGCGCCACGGCGCGCCGCCGCAACTTGCGATCCAGAACGGCTACGCGCATGCATGGGCGACGATTCTCGACTCGAACGTCACCACGCTGATCGCCGGCCTCGCGCTGCTCGCCTTCGGCTCCGGCCCGGTGCGCGGCTTCGCGATGGTTCACTGTATCGGCATCTTGACGTCGATGTTCTCGGCGGTGTTCTTCTCGCGCGGTATCGTCAATCTCTGGTACGGCGGCAAGAAGAAGCTCAAGTCGCTGGCTATCGGTCAGGTGTGGCGTCCGCAACCGGAAGGTATCGACGGCGCCGCGGCTTACCTCAGCAACGACGACACCACGACCGATACGGCACGGGCCGTCGCCGCGGCAAGCGCCAAGCCCAAGGCCAAAGCCGCCCCGGCCCAGGCGCGTGCCGGCAAGCCGACTGTGCGCCGCCGCAACGCGTCCAATACGCCGCAGAAACCGGGTTCATCCCGCTGAGTCCCGGAGAACAAGACCATGGAATTTTTCCGTTTCCGCAAAGACATTCCGTTCATGCAGCGTGCGTTGATCTTCAACGCAATCTCGCTGCTGACGTTCATCGCCGCTGTATTTTTCCTGCTGCATCGCGGGCTGCATCTGTCGGTGGAATTCACCGGCGGTACCGTCATCGAAGTGCAGTATCCCGGTGCGGCACCGCTTGACCCGGTACGCGGCACGCTCAACAAGCTGGGCTATCCCGACGCGCAGGTGCAGAACTTCGGCACCTCGCGTGACGTGCTGATCCGTCTGCCGCTCAAGCAGGGCTACACGTCGGCGCAACAGAGCGACCAGGTGATGGGCGCGCTGAAGGGCGAGGACCCGCAGGTGCAGTTGCAACGCGTCGAGTTTGTCGGCCCTCAGGTCGGCAAGGAACTCGCAACCGACGGCCTGCTGGCGCTGGCCTGTGTGGTGATCGGCATCGTGATCTATCTGTCGTTCCGCTTCGAATGGAAGTACGCGGTCGCCGGCGTGATCGCGAACTTGCACGACGTGGTGATCATTCTCGGCTTCTTCGCATTCTTCCAGTGGGAGTTCTCGCTCTCGGTGCTGGCCGCGGTGCTCGCGGTGCTCGGCTACTCGGTGAACGAATCGGTCGTTATCTTCGACCGGATTCGTGAAACCTTCCGCCGCGAACGCAAGATGACCGTGATCGAGGTGATCAACCACGCGATCACCAGCACCATGTCGCGCACGATCATCACCCACGGCTGTACGCAGATGATGGTGCTGTCGATGTTCCTGTTCGGCGGCCCCACGCTGCACTACTTCGCACTGGCGCTGACGGTCGGTATTCTGTTCGGTATCTACTCGTCGGTGTTCGTCGCGGCGGCGCTCGCCATGTGGCTCGGCGTGAAGCGCGAAGACCTGATCAAGGACAAGAAGGAACGCGTCGATCCGGACGATCCAAACGCAGGCGCGCAAGTCTGACTCTGCTGCAGGCAGACATCTGACTCGATCGCAAAAAGAAAGGCCGGTTCTCTCGAACCGGCCTTTTACGTTTACCGCCTGTGCGCCTCAGCGAAACCCGAGCTTGCGGCGCGCCGCCATCAGCGCCGCCAGGCTAATAGCCGCGGCGAAAATCATGTAGTAGCTTGGCGCGGCCTTCGAGCCCGTAAAGCTGATCAGCCACGCGATGATGAACGGCCCGAAACCGCCGAAGATCGTCACGGCGATGTTGTAGGCCAGCGACATGCCGGTCGTGCGCGTCTGCACCGGAAACATCTCGGAGAGCAAACCCGGCAGCGCGGCAAAGTAGCCGGTCATCAGAAAGCCGAACACGATCTGCAACGCGATCAGCGTGCCGAAGGTCGGATGCGCGACCAGATACACGAAAGCCGGATTGATCAGGATGAGCAGCAGCAGCGCCGAAATCAGCATGATCGTGGTGCGCCCATGGCGATCCGACAGATGGCCGATCAGCGGCGAGAAAACCATCTGGATCAAGCCGGTCAGCGCAATTGCCGCGAATGCAACCGAAGGCGCGAGCCCCAACTGCTTCACGCCGTACGTTGGCATAAACAGCACCAGATAGGTCGACACCGTACCGAGCACCACCACGCCGATCGCAATCACGAGGCGCAGCTTCTGGCTGCTGAAGGTATCGCGCAGCGGCGTGGCGGTGGTTTCCGCCGCGAGGAACTCAGGCGTTTCGTCGAGTTTGGTCCGGATATACCACGCCACCGGCCCGATCAGAAGACCAAAGAAGAACGGCACACGCCACCCCCACGAGGCCATCTGCTCCGGCGACAGTTTGCCGGTCAGCACCACGCCGAAGCCGGCTGCGAGCAGCGTGGTGAGCCCCTGGCTCGCGACCTGCCAGCTTGCGAAGAAGCCGCGCCGCCCCGGTACGTGTTCCGCGAGAAACGCCGTGGCGCTGCCGAACTCGCCGCCCGCCGAAAAACCTTGCATCAGACGCGCGATTACGAGAATGATCGGCGCCGCAATGCCGATGCTTTGATACGTCGGCAGAACCGCGATGATCAGCGTGCCGCACATCATCAACAGAATCGACAGCGTGAGCGCCGCCTTGCGTCCGGCGCGGTCGGCGTAAGCACCGATCACGATCGCGCCGAGCGGCCGCATGAAGAACGACACGCCGAAGGTGCCGAGCGTCAGCAGCAACGAAACCGTGTCGTTGCCCGCCGGGAAAAACAGCTTCGCGATGATGACCGCGAAAAAACCGTACACCACCAGATCAAACCATTCCAGCGCGTTGCCGATCGAGGCGGCCACCACCGCGCGCCATGAATTCTGGCGGCTCCGCGCGAGGCTTGCCGTTGCCGTTGTGTTCATAAAGATCTCCAATGCGCGCGAAATATTTTTCACGTAAGTTTTACGCCGGGTATTGCCCGACTGGATGCGCGCACAACCAGTTCGGAACCAGCGCTCTATGTACCTGAAAAATTAAACGGAGGCGAGCGGCAAATCACCCGAGGCCGCCGCACAAGGCTTCCGGCGCTTCAGCCGGACAATAAAAAACCGCTTCATCGCAAATGCGAACGAAGCGGTTCTTTTTGTTGCGACGCAGCGGCCGCACCCTGACGCGCCTTGAATACCGAGTGGCGCAAGGCTCGTTGAGGCGCTTATTGCTTGATGCCTTCCGACTGGATATGCAGCTTGGTGTCCATGCTGAAGCCGTACTTGGCGCCGAAATCCATGCCGTACTGGCTGCGGTCGAAATGCGCGCTCGCTTCCACGCCGCACACTTCGCGCTTGAGCACCGGGTGCTGCATGCACTTGAAGGATTCGATCTTCAGATTCAGCGGCTTGGTCACGCCGCGGATCGTCAGGTTGCCGATCACTTCGACGGGCTTGTCGCCGTCGAACCTGATCTCCGTGCCCTTGTAAGTCACCGACGGATACTTGGCGACGTCAAAGAATGCATCCGTCTTCAGATGTTCGTCGAGCTTGCTGTTGCCGGTATCGACCGACGCCGGATCGACCGTGACGTCCACCGTACCGGTTTTCGCCGCGCGGTCGAGGGTGACGGTGCCGGAGCTCTTGGTGAACTTGCCGCGCCATACCGAGAGGCCGCCGAAGTGGTCCGCCTCGAAGCTCGGATAGGTGTGGGTCGGGTCGAGTTGATAGGTGTCGGCGGCAGCCAACGCGCCAAGCGAGAACGATGAGGCCAATGCGCCGACGGCGATCAACAGGGAAGTTTTCAATTCAGGCTCCTTACGTTTTCTGAAATGCTTGAAGGATAGCGGCTACGCCCAACCAGCGCGGCGAACCTCACTTGCGTGCGGCAACAATATGAAATTTGATCACCACCTCGTCGGCGACCACCGAGGTGTCTTTCCATTCGCCGGTGCCGATGTCGAATTGCGAACGCTTGATCGGCAGCGAGCCGTCGAACGTCTGCGTCGCGCCCTGCTGGGTGACCGTGACCGGCACCACGACAGTCTGCGATTTACCCTTGATGGTCAGCTTGCCGGTGACCTTGAACTGATTGCCGCCGGCCGGGGCGATCGCGCTCGACACAAAGGTGGCAGTCGGATAGGTCTTTGCGTCGAACCAGTCCTTGCCACGCACCTGATCGTTGTAGCTTTCGTCGCCGAGGTCGTAGCTGCCGACGTCGATACTGAGCTGTGCACTGCCGTCGGCCGGTTTTGCCGGGTCGAACTTCACCTGCGCGGTAAATTTACCGAACTTGCCTTCCACCGGCACGTTCATCTGCTTTGACGTGGCCGTCACCGAGCTTTTGGCGACGTCGACTTGCGCGAGCGCGCTGCCGGCCGCGGTCAGCGAGGCTGCTGCGAACGCGGCGAGCATATAGCGATAAAACGAAACTTTCATGGTTATCCTTATTTGATGAAAGGGAGCATGCGCGACAACAGACCGTCGCGGTCCAGCCATTGATGCTTGAGCGCCGCCACGACGTGCAGCGCGACCAGCACGAGCAACGTGTAATTCAACGCAATATGCACGTTCTTCAACAGTTCCTTGAGGTGCGGGTCCGGTGCGATCAGACGCGGCAGCGGAATCAGGCCGAGGTACACCACCGGTATATTGGCCGCCGAGCTATACAGATAGCCGGAAGCGGGAATCACGATCATCAGCACGTAGAGCAGCAGATGCGTGAGATGCGCGGCGCCGCGCTGCCAGGCCGGCATGCGGCGCGGCAGCGGCGGGGCCGCGTGCGTGGCGCGCCACAGAATGCGCAGCACGGCGAGCGCGAACACCGTCACACCGATCCATTTATGCCACGAGAAATAGCGCAGCTTGGTGGGCGTAAAGCCGGGGATGTCGGTCATCACCCAACCGAGCGCGAAACCGCATACGATCAGCAGCGCGATCAGCCAGTGAAAGGCGATGGCAGTCCGCGTGTAGGACTCCCGGCCACCGAAAGAAGGATTGAGTGCCATGACAGGTCAACGCAAGCTAAGAGAGGATAACGGCGCAGCCGGCCCTGCTATTCCATGCTGCATCGTACAGTTCGATAAAAAGCGTGGCGGCTGCGGCACACGCCAAGGCCGCCATGCTACCGCAAGCGGAAGAAGCTGGCTTGGCCTGGTCCGATGCGAAGCGGGTGGCCGGGATCGCCGCCGGTTAGAAAATTTTCCCGCGTATCGAACGGTATTGAACAATTGGGGACGGAGAGTGTCAGAATCAGTCGATTGTATGTAAGACTAGTCGTGATGCCGACGTCGCCCGCACACAACAGCGCCTGGGCCAACGGCCGGCCCGGCGGCGAAGCGCGTTTGATACTATTGCTCCAGGCTTACAGTTTCACTTTTTCTCCGGCCTGCCGCGAAACCGGCATTGCACGCCTGTCCTCACGTCGTTAGCCCTTCTGCCGTATGGAACATAACAACCTGATTGCGTGCCATGAATGCGATGCGCTGTTCAGCAAGCCCCGGCTTGTCGGGCGGTCGGTCGCGCGCTGCCCGCGCTGCGGCGCGACGCTCTATCGCGGTGTCTCCCGCAAGCTCGACAGCATCTGTGCGATGACACTGGCTGCGCTGATCACCTTCATCATTGCCCAGGCTTTCCCGATCGTCGAACTCGAAACCAACGGCATCACCTCGCAAACCACGCTGT
The DNA here is from genome assembly GCF_902833645.1 of Paraburkholderia fungorum. Lineage (GTDB taxonomy): Bacteria > Pseudomonadota > Gammaproteobacteria > Burkholderiales > Burkholderiaceae > Paraburkholderia > Paraburkholderia fungorum. The sequence goes on along the minus strand of NZ_CADFGE010000014.1, from coordinate 82,273 downwards.
TCGGCGCGCTCATCGCGCTATGGGGCGAGGACATGCAGATCGTCGCGGTCATGGTGTTCTGCTCGACCATCCTGTTCCCGCTGACCGAACTGGTCGCGCTGCTTTATGTGCTGATCCCGCTGCGCGCCGGTTACGTGCCGGTCGCCTTCAATCATGTGTTGCGCGCCATTCAGTTCGTGCGGCCGTGGGGCATGATCGAAGTATTCATGCTTGGCGTGCTGATTACCATCGTGAAGATGGTGAGTCTCGCTCGCGTGATTCCCGAAGCGGCGCTCTTTGCGTTCGGCGTGCTGACGCTGATGATCGCCGTGGTCCTCACGTTCGATCCGCGCGTGCTGTGGGACCTCGCCGACGAAATGAACGACCGCAGCAAGAAACCGCTGCCGCGCACCGCTGCGGATAGCGCAGCGGCTGCCGTCAGTTCCCTCGATACGCCGCCCGCGTCGCCCGATGTCCAGGGCACGAATCAATCCGCATTGCCGCCGGCTGTCCCGCCGGCGCCGCACCAGGGATGAGCGCACGATGAAATATGTGACCGCGAAGAGCGCGGGTCTGGTCTCCTGCCACGCATGCGGACGCGTGGAGCCGCGCATCCGCTCGGTCACGGCCCAACACTGCAGCCGCTGCGGCGCGGTGCTGCACCGGCGCAACCCCGACAGCCTGATGCGCACCTGGGCGCTGCTGATCGCAGCGGCCTTGCTGTATATTCCCGCAAATTTGCTGCCGGTGATGCATACGTCGTCGCTGCTAGGCTCGGAGGACGACACCATCATGAGCGGTGTCGTGTACTTCTGGACCTCGGGTGACTGGCCGTTGGCCGTGATCGTGTTTATCGCCAGCATCATGGTGCCGATGCTCAAACTCAGCGTGCTCGTGCTGCTCACCGCCACTGCGCAGCGCCGCTCGCGCTGGCGGCCTGAGCAACGCACCACGCTCTACCGGATGGTCGAGCGGATCGGGCGCTGGTCGATGCTCGACGTGTTTGTCGTCACGCTCACCGTCGCGCTGGTCCGCTTCAAGTCGCTTGCCGTGATCACGGCCGGACCGGGCGCGATCGCGTTCGGTTCGGTGGTGATTCTGACGATGATGGCATCCATGCAATTCGATCCACGGCTCATCTGGGACAACGTGGAAGGCAGTACCCAAAAACCCTCAGGACCTCGACCATGACTAGCCCGCAAGGACCGACGCCCGCCTCCGATGCGCCGCGCAACGATTCGAACGGACCGAAGCTGCCGCCCCAATTGCCGGACCCAGACATCGAACCGCGCAGCCGGTGGCTGCCCTCGCTCGTCTGGGTCATTCCGTTGATCGCCGCACTGATCGGCCTCGCGCTCGTGATCAAGTCGGTGACCGAGAAAGGCCCGACCATCACGATCAGTTTCATTAGCGCCGAGGGCCTCGAACCCGGCAAGACCAAGGTCAAGTACAAGGACGTCGACGTCGGCTCGGTGAAGACCATCACGTTGTCCAAAGATCTTTCGCACGTGCTGGTTCAGGTGCAGCTCACCAAGGAAGGCGAAAACTTCGCAGTGAAGGATTCGCGTTTCTGGGTGGTGCGCCCTCGCATCGGCGCGAGCGGCGTGTCCGGGTTGACCACGCTGCTCTCGGGCGCATATATCGGCGCCGACGCCGGCCATTCGCCGGACACCGAAAAGAACTTCGTCGGCCTCGAAACGCCCCCGCCTATCACGGGCGACCAGAAGGGCCACCAGTTCATTCTGCACGGCGACTCGCTCGGCTCGATCGACATCGGCTCGCCAATCTTCTACCGGCGTGTGCAGGTTGGCCAGGTGGTCGGCTTCTCGCTCGACAAGGACGGCACCGGCGTAACGATGCAGGTGTTCGTGTCGGCGCCGTTCGACCAGTACGTCGGCACCAATTCACGCTGGTGGCATGCGAGCGGCGTCGATCTGCGGCTCGACTCGAGCGGCTTCAAGCTGAACACGCAATCGCTCGCGACGGTGATCGTCGGCGGTTTGTCGTTCCAGTCGCCGCCGGGCCAGGGCGTGGGCGCGCAGGCGCCGAACAACATGACGTTCCGCCTCGCCTCGGATGAACAGGACGCGATGCGCGAGCCGGATGGCGTGCCGTTGCGCGTGGTGATGAACTTCAACCAGTCGCTGCGTGGGCTGTCGGTCGGCGCGACCGTCGATTTCCGCGGCATCGTGCTGGGTCAGGTGACCAACATCGGCATCGACTACGATCCGAAGACGCGCAGCTTCACGATGCCGGTCACGATGAATCTGTATCCGGACCGTCTCGGCAAGCGCTTCCGCGAAACCGCGCCGACCCCGGGCACGCTCGCCGGCCAGACCTTGCTGCAACAGCTCGTCAAGCACGGCTTGCGCGGCCAGTTGCGCACCGGGAATCTGATTACGAGCCAGTTGTATGTGGCGCTCGATATTTTCCCGAAAGCGCCGCCGGCCACGGTTGACGTAACGGGCGATCCGCTCGAGTTGCCGACCATTCCGAACACGCTCGACGAACTGCAACTGCAAGTTGCCGACATTGCGAAGAAGCTCGACAAGGTGCCGTTCGACGAGATCGGGACGAACCTGAACAGCGCGTTGAAGAATGCCGACCAGCTGTTCACGCGACTCGACAAGGAAGTCGTGCCGGAGGCCCGCGACACGCTGGCCTCGGCGAAGCGCACGTTCGGTTCGGCGGAGGCGACGTTGCAGCAGGACTCGCCGTTGCAGTCGGATGTTCATCAGGCGTTGCAGGAACTGACACGCACGTTGCAGTCGCTGAATGCGCTGTCGGATTATCTGGAGCGTCATCCGGAATCGCTGTTGCGCGGTAAATCAGGAGATAAACCATGACGTTTGCCCGGCTCCCCCGCCCGCCGCGCGGGCTTGTGCGCGGCGCTGTTTATGTCGGCGCTCTGGCCGGACTGATGGCGATGGCGGCGTGTTCGTCGCCGAGCAGCCGCTTTTATACGCTCGGCGCGGATGGCGCGCCTGCCGGTTCTGCGGCGCCGGTCAGCGCCCGGACGGCTGCGCCTGCATGGCTGATCGAAGTCGCGCCGATCGATGTGCCGCCGCAAGTGGCGAAGAATCAGTTGGTGGTGCAGACGGGGCCGACGCAGGTCCAGGTACTCGAACAGGAGCGTTGGGCTTCGTTGCCCGGTGACGAGATTCGTCGGGCTTTGTCGACCAGTCTGACGCAGCAGTTGGGCACGATCGATGTGTACGGCACCGCGTATCCGGATACGACGCCGGTGTACCGGGTCAGCATGAATGTGCAGCGGTTCGAGTCGTGGCCGGGGTCGCATGCGTTGATCGATGCGGTGTGGAGTGTGCGGGCTGTGCGTGGGACGGCTGTGATGACGTGCCGGAGTGTGGTGAGGGAGCCGGTTAGCGGCGGCTACGATGCGCTTGTTGATGGGCATCGGGCTGCGTTGCAGAGGATTGCTTTGCAGGTGGCTCGTGGTGTGCAGGCTATGGCTGCTGCTAAAGGTGGCTCCGCCGGGAAGGGGGGTGGGGTTGCTGTGCCGGTGTGTCCTCCCGCTGTGGAGGCTGGTGCCGCTGGCAGTTGAAAAAGGGTTTTGCCTTGTCGGCGGTCTGGTTGTCCGTGCGCTTGGGGTGTTGGCCTTTCCTTGCTTTGTTCGTGGTCTATTAGCGTTGCCCCTGTGCGGGGCGGCACCTACTTTTCTTTGCCTGCCGCAAAGAAAAGTAGGCAAAAGAAAGCGGCTCAAACCGCTAATTCTTAAGCGGGTCCCCCGCACAGCCACGGTAGTGGTGCATCTGGAATCCGTCACCTCGCACACTCCGCGTTAGTGACAAAGCACTCATCAGCTCCCACTCCGCACTGCGTGCGTCGCGGACGGGTCTGCCAAGGAAACCGGCGGCCGGGTGGGGCGCCTGGTACACTTGGTACACCTGATGGTTTGGGAAACGGGTATCGGCGCGCGCAGCGCCGCCGGAGGTATGACTGCCTTGTCACTAAGGCGAAGTGTGCGAGGCGACAGATTCCAGATGCACCACTACCGCTACTGTGCGGGGGACCCGCTTATGAGCTGGCGGGGTGAAGCCGCTTTCTTTGCTTATCTTTCTTTGCGGCGGCAAAGAAAGTAAGTGCCGCCCCGCACAGGGGCAACGCTAATAGACCACGAACAATTCAAGGAAAGGCCAAAAAGGCTAAAAGACCAAAGCACAGATCAACAAGGAACCCGCCGAAACAGGCAAACAAAGCAAAATGTTCACTTCAATCAAAAGATTCATAAAAAAATGGCGTGCCTCCCGCGACGGCGGCCACCAGTTGGACGCCCTGCTAGCGATCGCAGACAAAACCGCCCCTTATCCAGACCGCAGCGAATGGCTGATCGAACTCGCCCACTGGATCCACCGCGGCCGCACAGTCCAACCCGACCATCTCGACGCCGCCGAAACCACCACCCCAGCGCACACAAGAATCCGCTATCTCCTCCACGTGCTGGACCGCAACCCGGCCTGGAAAGCCAACGTCGCCGGCATTCTCCGCGCGCTCCTGCGCGAAAGCGACGGCCTCTCGCTGCTCTGCGACGCCGGCATGCCCGTCCACTCCGGGTTCTTCGGCGCACTCTTCGAACGCCTCGAAGCCTCGCTCATCCCGCCCGCGCCAAACCGCCGCGACCTGCGAGCAATCGTCACGCTGATGTTCGGCCAGCAACGCGACGCCGAATGGATCGCCAATCTGCCCACCGATCTGCTCACCCGCATCCGCGCCCTCCTCGACTACGACCAGAACGACAGCGAACAACGCGACGTCACCCCTTTCTCGCTCGACCTGCTGGCCGCGCTGCACAACCTCACCTGCCAGATCAGCTCAACCGGTCTGTCGCAAACCGTCCGCAGCCGGCTCGGCGAAGTCGACCTCCGCGATGCCGGCGATGTACGCGTCGCCATGGAAAAGCAGCCGTTCTACCGGCTCACGCGCGCCATGCTGGCCGTCGAAGCAGCCCATCAGGCCGTCAGCGCAGGCGGCCCGCAAGACAAGCTGCTGCATGAGGTCAACTACCTGCGCCTGCTGCTCGACGAATGCCGCAGCGCCACCGACAACGTCTTCGCCCATCTTTACCGCAATGGCGTCAGTGTCGACATCGTGTTCCAGGTCGAACGCATGCGCATGCGCATCGTGCGCGCGGAACATCTGCTGAACGCCTGGATGACGCAGGACGATCCGCACGCCAGCGCACGTCTCGCCGCCGAACTGGTGAACGCGAATCACGCGAGCCAGAGCGTCGCCCATCTCGTACGCAGCAATTTCTCGCTACTGGCGCGCAAGGTCGTCGAGTACAGCGCCGATACCGGCGAACACTACATCGCGCGCGATCGTGCCGAATACCTGAAGATGCTGCGCATGGCAGCTGGCGGCGGCCTCGTGACCGTCGTCACGGTCTGCGTGAAATTCGCTATCACCGGTGCACATCTGCAATCGATGTTCGAAGGGCTGCTCGCCGGCATCAACTACTCGGCCAGCTTCCTGCTGATGCACTTCCTGCACTTCTCGCTCGCCACCAAGCAACCAGCAATGACCGCGCCCACCCTCGCCCGTGAACTGGACGGCGTCGGCACGCCAGCAGGCGTGGACAGCTTCGTGAGTTCGGTGACCGCACTGATGCGCACCCAGGCAGCCGCGGTGCTCGGCAACGTGCTACTGGTGTTTCCGGTGTGCTTCGGCGTGCAATTGCTGTGGCATGCGCTCTTCAATGCCAACATCATTTCGCCGGAGAAGGCGCACGCCACGCTGCACTCGTTCTCGCTGCTCGGCCCGACACCGTTCTATGCCGCGTTGACGGGCGTGCTGCTGTGGTCGTCGAGTTTGCTGTCGGGCTGGGCGGACAACTGGTTCGTCCTGCATCGCGTGGCCGACGCGCTTGCCTATAACCGGCGCCTGCGCATGACACTCGGCGTGGCCGGCGCCGCCCGGCTCGCCGCGTTTTGCCGCTCGAACGTAGCCGGCGTGGTGGGCAATATCACGCTCGGCCTCATGCTCGGACTCGTGCCAGCGATCCTGACCGCGTTCGCCTTCACTTTCGAAGTGCGTCACGTGACGCTCAGCGCCGGCTCGATCGGCGTGGCGCTCGGCGTGCTGGGTAAGGACGCGCTGAAACTACCGGAGCTGTGGTGGGCGGTCGCGGGCGTCGGCAGCATGGCGATCCTCAACGTGGCCGTGAGTTTCGCCCTCGCCTTCTACATGGCGGTGAAATCGCGCGACTTGCGGCGCAATGCGGTGCGCTCGCTGCGTGGCGCGATCTGGCAGCGGGTGTTCAGGCATCCGCTCGAGCTGGTATGGCCGGCCAAAGCGGCGCCACAAGACAAATAGAGCCATTCGCGGGGGTCGCCCGGCAATCGGCTGCCATGCCTTCCATGTGCGGCGCCGGGCGTCCCTGAAACCACGCGCTGCTCATGCGCTGCTCATGCGCTGCTCATGCGCTACTCACGCATTACTCACGAGCGCAGGCCGCGCGCATACACCGCCGCGCCTCCGGGAACGCCCCCTGCCTGGGCCGTCACCCCGACCGCGTACAATAGCGCCTTATCTAACGCCTTCCGGCAACCTCAATGTCCTTCGATTTCTTCCTTCCCTGTCCGCGCGGCCTTGAAGCCTCGCTCGCCACCGAGCTCGCCGAAATTGCCGCGAAGCACCTGAACGGCGCACCGTTCACGGCCGGCGCGCAAGTGCCCGGCGGTGTGCATTTCCGCGGCGGCTGGGCCGCCGGCATGGCCGCCAACCTGTACTCGCGCCTCGCGAGCCGCGTGCTGCTGAAAATCGCGCATCGGCCGTATCGCAGCGAACAGGACATTTACGCGCTCGCGCTCGAACAGCGCTGGGAGCAGTGGTTCTCGGCGAATGAAACGCTGCGCGTGGACGTCACCGCGATCAAATCGCCGCTGCGCAGCCTCGAATTCACGACGCTGCGGGTCAAGGACGCAATCTGCGACCGTTTGCGCGAAGTGAGCGGCGCCCGTCCGAGCATCGATACCGCCATGCCCGACGTGCGCGTGTTCGCGTTCCTCACCGCCACCGATTGCACGCTGTACCTCGACACCTCCGGCGATCCGCTCTTCAAGCGCGGCTGGCGTCTCGACAAGGGCGCGGCGCCACTGCGCGAGAATCTCGCGGCGGGCATCCTGCGCCTGACCGGCTGGACTGCCGGCACGCCGCTGTACGACCCGATGTGCGGCAGCGGCACCTTCCTCGCGGAAGCCGCGCAAGTGGCGCTGAATATCGCGCCAGGCGCGGAGCGCCGCTTCGGCTTCGAGAAGCTCAAGCAATTCGAAGCCAAAACCTGGCAACCGATGAAGGCCGCCGCGCTCGACGCCAAACACGCCGCCCGTAGCTCGCGCGCCGATCTGCAGATCTTCGGCAGCGACATTTCCGGGGACATGCTCGACAAAGCACGCGCTAACTTCCAGCGCGCCGGCCTGCCGACTATTCCGCTCAAGCAGGTTGACGCGCGCGGCATGACGGCGCCGTCGGCCGAACCGGGCATTCTCGTGGCGAATCCGCCGTATGGCGAACGGATCGAAGTGCGCGGCCGCAACGCACGCGGCGAAATCCGCGAAGGTCGCGCCACGCGTGAAGGCCGCGACGACGATAGCTTCCGCCGCGCTCAGGAAGAAACGCCGGACAGCGAATTCTTCCAGTCGCTCGGCGATGCGCTGAAGCAGCGCTTTACCGGCTGGCATGCGTTCATTCTGACGTCGGATCGCAAGCTGCCGGGCCAGATGCGTCTGCGCGAGTCGACCAAGACGCCGCTCTTTAACGGCGCGCTCGAATGCCGGCTGTTCCGCTTCGATCTGATCGCGGGCAGCGTGCGCCAACGGCCGCAGAACAACGACACGCCGGCGGCCTAAGCCGGAGCAGAACGACATCGAACAACCGCGGACCTGGTCCGCGGTTTTTTTTCGCCCGCACCTCAGTATTGCGGCACCCGCGACTCCCGCGATTCCCGCCACGCCCTACTGACACTACGCTGTCAGTAGCCCTCACGCACACTCCTTCTCACGCCATCCGGCGCTTTGCACGGCTTACCGCCATTCACAGGAGAGTGTCATGTCCGCTTCATCCAAAGTTGTTGCATGGTTCGAGATTCCGTCCGTCGATTTCGCTCGCGCCGTGCGCTTTTACGAAGCCGCGCTCGACGTCAAGCTGCGCCATGAGGAAGTCGGCGGCCAGCCGATCGCCATCTTCGGTTATGAGGAACCGGCCACCGGCGGCGCAATCGTCCATAGCCCGTCGACGACGCCGAGCGGCGACGGCGTGCTCGTCTATCTGAACGCCCAGCCGACGGTCGACGCCACCCTCGCCCGTATCGAAAAGGCCGGCGGCAAAACCGACGGTCCGGTGATCAAGCTGCCGCAGGACATCGGCTACATCGCGTTCTTCACCGATACGGAAGGCAACCGCCTCGGCCTGCACTCGCTGACCAACGGTTGAGCACGTGACTCGGCGCATCAGCGCGGCGGCCGGCAGGCGCCGCACGGAACGCTGACCGGAGCGCGGCATGCGGCGCTATCATCGTGGGTCTGTCCCCGTCCTTTTCTACAAGACGCCCACGATGACGCGACGCGCCGACCGCCTGTTCCAGATCGCCGAACTGTTACGCGGCCGACGTCTGACCACCGCGCAACAACTCGCCGACTGGCTGAATATCTCGCTGCGCACGGTCTATCGCGACGTGCGCGATCTACAGCTCTCAGGTGTGCCAATCGAAGGCGAAGCGGGTATCGGCTACCGCCTGAGCCGCGCGGCGAGCCTGCCGCCCCTCACCTTCACCGCCGACGAGTTGGCCGCGCTCGCAGCGGGCGCACGCATGCTCGAATCGTGGGGCGGCGCCGGCTTCGCGAGCGGCGCACGCGGGGCGTTGGCGAAGATCGCCTCGGCAATGCCCGCCGACAAACGCGCCACGCTCGAACGTCTGGCGATCTTCGCGCCGTCGTTTCATATCAAGGCGGATTTTTCGGCGAAGGTAGACGTGCTGCACCGGGCGATCGATGCACGTCAGGTGGTGAGCTTCGCCTATACCGATGCGAACAGCGCGGAGACCGAGCGGCGCGTGTGGCCACTGTCGATGGCTTATTGGGGGGCGCGCTGGACGCTCGGCGCGTGGTGCGAATTGCGCGGCGATTTCCGCAATTTCGGGCTGGAGAGAATCCGCGATCTTCAGGTGCTTGAAACGTATCCGGATCAGGAAGGACGACGATTGGCGGATTGGCTACGGCACGTGACTGGAAAGCCGCGGTAGCGTCATGGGATACGCTTTGGTGACGCGAGTGCGCGCGCGTTGGAGAACCCGATGTCCGTCCGGGCGATTCGCGGCCCACCACGAGGCAGGCCGCGCAACAACAGTTGCCCGTATTATTCCACCGCCTTCACCATATCTTCGATCACCTTCTTCGCGTCGCCGAACACCATCATCGTCTTGTCCATGTAGAACAGGTCGTTGTCGAGACCGGCGTAACCCGCTGCCATCGAACGCTTGTTCACGATGACCGTGCGCGCCTTGTACGCCTCGATGATCGGCATGCCCGCGATCGGCGACTTCGGATCGTTCTTCGCCGCCGGATTCACCACATCGTTCGCACCGAGCACCAGCACCACGTCCACCTGACCGAACTCGCCGTTGATGTCGTCCATTTCGTAGACCATGTCGTAGGGCACTTCGGCTTCCGCGAGCAGCACGTTCATGTGCCCCGGCATGCGCCCGGCCACCGGGTGAATCGCGTACTTCACCTCGATGCCCTTTTCGACCAGCTTGTCGGTGAGTTCCTTCAGCGCATGCTGCGCACGCGCCACCGCCAGCCCGTAACCCGGCACGATCACTACGGTTTCGGCATTGCCGAGCATGAACGACGCATCGTCGGCGGAACCCGATTTCACCGGACGCTGCTCGGCCGCGCCACCCGCCGCCGCCGCGCCCGCCTCGTTGCCGAAGCCGCCGAGAATCACGTTGAAGAACGAGCGGTTCATCGCGCGGCACATGATGTACGACAGGATCGCACCCGACGAACCCACCAGCGAGCCCGCGATGATCAGCATCGGATTGTTCAGCGAGAAGCCAATGCCTGCCGCCGCCCAGCCCGAATACGAGTTCAGCATCGACACCACCACCGGCATATCCGCGCCGCCGATCGGGATGATGATCAGCACGCCGAGCACGAACGCGATCAACGTCATGATGATGAACGGCAGCCACGACTGCGTGAGAAAGAAGATCACGCCGAAGCCGAGCATCCCGATCGCAAGGAACAGGTTGATCAGGTGCTGCCCGGCGTAAACCACCGGTGCGCCCTGGAACAGCCGGAACTTGTACTTGCCCGACAGCTTGCCGAACGCAATCACCGATCCCGAGAACGTGATTGCGCCGACGAACGTGCCGATAAACAGTTCGATCCGGTTACCGTAAGGCAGGAAACCCGGCAGCGTATTCTCCGGATCGACCAGACCGAAGGCCGCCGGCTCCGACACCACCGCGTAGGCAATACACACGGCCGCCAGACCGATCAGCGAGTGCATCGCCGCAACCAGTTCCGGCATCTTGGTCATCTCGACGCGCGCCGCGACGAACGCGCCAATCGCGCCGCCGATCACCAGCGCGACCAGCAGCAGGCCGAGCCCGAGGCCAAGATTCGAGCCGAGCGCGTTCGCCTGTTTGACGATCAGCGCGATGGTCGTGAGGATCGCAATCGCCATCCCGACCATACCGAACGTATTGCCCGTGCGCGCCGTCTTCGGATTCGACAGCCCCTTGAGCGCCTGAATGAAACAGACCGACGCGACCAGATAAAGCAGCGTGACGACGTTCAGACTCATTACGCGTTCTCCTTGGCGGTCTTATCGGCGATCAGCTTCTTCGGCTCTTTCTTGCGGAACATTTCCAGCATTCGCCTCGTCACGAGAAATCCGCCGAACACGTTCACCGCCGCAAGCGCGACGGCCAGCGTGCCGAAGAACTTGCCGGTGTCGCCCACGGTGAGGCCTGCCGCCAGCATCGCGCCGACGATCACGATCGCCGAGATCGCGTTGGTCACCGCCATCAGCGGCGTATGCAGCGCGGGCGTGACGTTCCAGACGACGTGGTAGCCGACGTAGATCGCCAGCACGAAGATGATCAGGTTGATGACGGTGTGGTTGATGACTTCCATCGCCGCTCTCCTATGTATTGATTCGATGTCGGCCGGAGTTGGCGCTTTAGCTCTCGATCAGCGTTGGCGCTTACTTCGGTCCCATGTAATTCATTTCTCAGGTCTTGCGCGTGACTTCGCCGTCGCGGGCCAGCAGCGTGGCAGCGACGATGTCATCCGCGAGATCGATGTTCAGGGCGCCTTCCTTGCTGATGATCAGCTTCAGGAAGTCGAGCAGGTTGCGTGCGTAGAGCGACGACGCGTCGGCGGGCACCATCGAGGCGAGATTCGTATAACCGAGGATCGTCACTCCATGCTTCACGACAACCTGGTCCGCTTCAGTCAGCGGGCAGTTGCCGCCGCGCCGGCCTTCGTACTCGGCGCCGCGTCCAGCGGCCAGGTCGACCAGCACGGAGCCCGGTTTCATCGCCTGCACGGTTTCCACCGAGATCAGCGTCGGTGCGGCGCGGCCTGGGATCAGGGCGGTCGAGATCACCACGTCGGCCTGTTTCGCTCGTTCGTGCACCAGCGCGGATTGACGCGTGAGCCACGAAGGCGGCATCGGCCGCGCGTAGCCGCCGACGCCCTGCGCGGCTTCGCGCTCTTCATCGGTTTCGTACGGCACATCGAGGAATTTGGCGCCGAGGGATTCGATCTGCTCCTTGACCGCGGGCCGCACGTCGGAGGCTTCGATGACCGCGCCCAGGCGCTTGGCGGTCGCGATGGCCTGCAATCCGGCCACACCCGCGCCGAGTATCAGCACACGGGCCGCTTTTACGGTACCGGCTGCCGTCATCAGCATCGGCATGAAGCGCGGATAGAGCGTGGCGGCCAGCAGCACCGCCTTGTAGCCCGCAATGTTCGCCTGCGAGCTCAGTACGTCGAGGCTCTGCGCACGGGTGGTTCTTGGCGCGGCTTCGAGTGCGAACGCGGTCACGCCGGCAGCCGCCAGCTTTGATGAGTTTTCGGCATTAAACGGATCGAGCATGCCGACCAGCGTCGCGCCGCGCTTCAGAAGCGGCAGTTCGGCGTCGGTCGGAGACTGGACCTTCAGAACGAGATCGGCCCCAAAGGCGGTCGCGGCGTCGACAATTTCCGCGCCGGCGGCCGCAAAGGCTTCGTCAGGAAAGCTCGCGCCGGTGCCGGCGCCGCTCTGGATCGTGACCCGGTGGCCCTGGGTCACATATTTCTTGACCGCTTCGGGCGTCGCGGCGACGCGGGTTTCGTGCGCGCGCGTCTCGGCTGGCACTCCGATGTGCATCTTTTTTCCTCCTCGACTTCCTGTTTTACGACAGAGCTGCCGACGAGGCACGCCGGCTTGCAAGTGCAACGGCTAACGGCGTCACTTTAACCGAAACCTGGGGGTGTGCAGAAATCGGGGACAATCCGGGGGTCGCGGCCCGACGGGCGCCTTGCAGGATGCCGGCCGTGGGCTACCGGTCATGCTGCTCATGCCGCTTGCGCGTGAGTGGCCAGTCGCCCGCCGCCGGTCGCCCGCTGCCGGTCGCCCGCTGCCGGTCGCCCGCTTCCCGGCAGCCCAGGCCTATAAACGGTAAAATGCGCACCCATGAAACCGGAAACCTGGCTGCCGCACGTTACCGTTGCGGCGATTGTCGAGCGTGATGGGCGTTTTCTCGTCGTCGAGGAACATACCGCCGACGGCCTGCGCCTGAATCAACCCGCCGGCCACCTGGAAGCGGGCGAAACGCTGGTGGAAGCGGTCATCCGCGAGACGCTCGAGGAAACCGCGCATCCTTTCACGCCCGAGGCGCTAGTCGGCATGTATATGACGCATTTCGAGCGGCCCGGCAGTGAGGGCGTGACGTATCTGCGCTTCACCTATTGCGGCACGAGTGGCAGAGCGGTTGCAAAGCGCGCCCTCGATCCCGACATTGCCCGCACGCTGTGGATGAGCGCCGACGAATTGCGCGCCTGCCCTGAACGGCATCGCACGCCGCTCGTCATGCAATGTCTCGACGACTACCTCGCGGGGCGGCGTTTCCCGCTTGATTTCGTGCACACGCATTCGGTCGGGCGCAAACAGGCAGAGTAAGCAGGCAGCAACAGACGTCCCAAGGTCTAACCCGTCAAGCAAGCCGGATCCGTCACGAGCGGCCAGGCAGGCGGGCGAGTAACACGGTCAACCCACGATCCATGAAGTCACGCAGTACCCAGTGAGCACCTTATGAGCAAGCAGAAAGTCGTAGTAGGCATGTCAGGCGGCGTCGATTCGTCCGTTACCGCGTGGCTGCTGAAGGAACAGGGCTACGACGTGGTCGGCCTGTTCATGAAAAACTGGGAAGACGACGATGACAGCGAGTACTGTTCGACCCGGCAGGACTGGATCGACGTCGTCTCGGTGGCGGACCTGATCGGCATCGACGTCGAAGCGGTCAACTTCGCCGCCGAATACAAAGACCGCGTGTTCGCCGAATTCCTGCGCGAGTATTCGGCCGGACGCACGCCGAATCCCGACGTGCTGTGCAACGCCGAAATCAAATTCAAAGCCTTCCTCGATCACGCCATGTCGCTTGGCGCGGAAACCATCGCGACCGGCCACTATGCGCGCGTGCGAGAGAACAATGGCCGCTTCGAATTGCTGAAGGCCTTCGATCATACGAAGGACCAGTCGTATTTCCTGCATCGGCTAAACCAGGCGCAATTGTCGAAGACGCTGTTTCCGCTCGGCGAGATTCCCAAGACGAAAGTGCGCGAGATCGCCGAACAGATCGCGCTGCCGAATGCGAAGAAGAAGGATTCGACCGGCATCTGCTTTATCGGCGAACGGCCGTTCCGCGATTTCCTGAACCGCTATCTGCCGACCAAACCGGGCCCGATGAAAACCCCCGACGGCAAAGTGATCGGCGAACACATCGGCCTCGCGTTCTACACGTTCGGGCAACGCAAGGGCATCGGCCTTGGCGGCAGTAAGGACGGCAGCGGCGAGCCGTGGTTCGTTGCCGGCAAGGACATTGCGTCGAATACGCTGTATGTCGTCCAAGGCCATGACCATCCGTGGCTGCTGAGTCATACGTTGAGCGCGGGCAATACGAGCTGGGTCGCGGGTGAACCGCCGGCTGAAGGTTTCGCATGCGGCGCGAAAACCCGCTATCGGCAAGCGGATGCACCGTGCACCTTCAGCGCGGCCGGTGTCGGCGAAGGCCTCTTCGAACTGAATTTCGACGCCGCTCAATGGGCTGTCACACCGGGGCAATCCGCGGTGCTCTACGATGGCGACGTGTGTCTCGGCGGCGGCATCATCGAACACGCTGTGACCGGGCAACCAACCGTGCGCGAGGCGCAACAGGCAGTGTTGCTGACCGCCCGTTGACCTGCGGGTTTGAGCCAGCTTCCCTTGAGCCGGCTTCCCTTGCACCAGCTTCCCAATAACAAGCAGTCGTTCGTTTCCCTTCGCGGCTGATTCCGCCTGCGCCGAGCGCGTCGACGATCCCTCCGCGACGATCCCCACTGCACTGGAGTCCCCATGCTTTCTCGACGTTATCTGGCAATGTGGTGCGCAGTCATTCTGCTCGCAGCCTGTGCGGTGCTCGCTGCGGCGCATCACATTTCGTGGTTCTGGATCATCGTGCCGGTGGCGCTCGTCGCGCTGGGTTTGTTCGATCTGACGCAGCAACGCCATGCGATTCTGCGCAACTATCCGCTGTGGGGCCACTTCCGCTTTCTCTTCGAATTCATCCGCCCGGAAATCCGCCAGTATTTCGTCGAGGACGACACCGACGAGAAACCGTTCTCTCGCGCGCAACGCAGCATCGTCTATCAGCGTGCGAAGAACGACGTCGATAGCCGCCCGTACGGCACCGAACTCGATGTCAAAGCCGTCGCGCACGAATGGATCAGCCACTCGCTCGCGCCGACCACGATCGCCAGCCACGACTTCCGTATCGTCGTCGGGCCCGACCGTGCGCAGCCTTATTCGATGTCGATCTTCAACGTCTCCGCGATGAGCTTCGGTTCGTTGTCGGCGAACGCGATCATGGCGCTGAACCTCGGCGCGAAGAAAGGCAACTTCGCGCACGACACGGGCGAAGGTTCGATGTCGAAATACCACCGCGAGCATGGCGGCGACATCATCTGGGAAATCGCTTCGAGTTACTTCGGCTGCCGCAACGACGACGGCACCTTCAGCGCGGAGAAGTTCGCGAAGCAGGCCGCCGAGCCGCAAGTGAAGATGATCGAAGTGAAGCTCTCGCAAGGTGCGAAGCCCGGTCACGGCGGCGTGCTGCCGGCCGCCAAGATCACACCCGAGATCGCGGAAACGCGCGGCGTGCCGATGGGCCGCGATTGCATCTCGCCCGCCACCCACGCCGAATTCTCATCGCCGCGCGGCCTGCTCGAATTCGTCGACCGCTTGCGCACACTGTCCGGTGGCAAGCCGACCGGCTTCAAGCTGTGCATCGGGCATCCGTGGGAATTCTTCGGCATAGCGAAAGCGATGCTGGAAACGGGCATTCTGCCGGACTTCATCGTGGTCGACGGCGCGGAAGGCGGCACGGGTGCGGCGCCGCTGGAGTTCACCGACCACGTCGGCGTGCCGTTGCAGGAAGGCTTGCTGCTGGTGCACAACACGCTGGTCGGCATTGGTTTGCGTCAGCGCATCCGCATCGGCGCAAGCGGCAAGATGATCACCGCGTTCGACATCACGAAGACGCTGGCGATCGGCGCGGATTGGGTCAACGCGGCGCGTGGCTTCATGTTCGCGGTCGGTTGTATTCAGGCGCAGACCTGCCACACCGGCCGCTGCCCGACGGGCGTCGCGACGCAAGACCCGGTGCGCCAACGTGCGCTGGTCGTGCCGGACAAGGCCGATCGCGTGTTCAACTTCCATCACAACACGTTGCATGCGCTGAAGGAAATCATTCAGGCCGCGGGGCTCAAGCATCCGGCGGAGCTGCGCGCGCATCACATCGTGCGGCGTGTGTCGTCGCATGAGGTGCAGTTGATGTCCGAACTGCTGAAGTATCTCGATCCGAACGACCTGCTGAACGGCAACTATCGCTACACGCTGTACGAGAAATATTGGCCTATGGCGCAAAGCGATTCGTTTGCGCCGAAGATTGAACTGGCCGCGACGTAGGCCGGTTGTGACGGCGGTGGGTTCTTATTGAACCGATCGCCGTCTGATTCTTAAGTTTTGGCGGGGATTTCTTTCAGAAAAATAAGAATCCTTAGGAACCCGTCTTATATACAACTGCTGCGACGGATCGTACATTGGCGGGTCTTCTGCACCCGCTTAATGTTCATGCTCACATCCTCTTATGCTCCGCTGCCGCTTGCCGCTCATACGCAACTCGTCCAGACCCGGCACGGCTGGATGCTTGCCAATCCCAACGACTTCTATCTAGGCCGGGCGCTCATCGAATACGGAGAGTGCTGCGAGTTGGAGTCCGCCGTGCTGCGACAGTTACTGGTGCAGCCGGGGATCGTTGTGGAAGTCGGCGCGAATATCGGCGTGCATACCGTCATGCTGGCTCACGAGGCGCTGGCGCGACGCCAGGTGCTGGTTGCATTCGAGCCGCAGCCGGTGATCTTTCAGAACCTCTGTGCGAATCTCGCGGCCAATGGTTTGCGTAACGTGCTGGCCTGGCCGTATGCATGCGGGGCGAGTGCGGGCACACTGCATTTTTCGCGGCCCGACTACGACGCGCCGGGCAACTTTGGCGCCGTGTCGATGCAGACCGAGGCTGCGGCAAACACGATTCCGGTTCCGTGCGTCCGGCTTGACGATGTGCTGCGCTCGCATACGGTCGGCTTGCTGAAGCTCGATGTGGAGGGCTTCGAGTTAAGCGCGCTGCAAGGGGCGGAGGAAACCATCGCCCGCTCGCGGCCGGTGATTTACGTGGAGAACGACCAGCGCGATCGTTCGCAGGCGTTGATCGAGTGGCTGTGGTCGAAGGACTATCGGATGTGGTGGCATTTGCCGCCTTTATTCAATCTTGGGAATTTCTTTGGGCGCGCGGAGAATATTTACGACAGTGTGGTGTCGTGCAATATGCTCGCTCTGCCGCGGGAACTGGAGATGGAGATCGAGGGGTTTGAGGAGGTGACGGATTCGTCAGTGCATATGTTGGTGGGTGGGAGTGGCTAACCGCGAAACACCTCCCACGAACACGAACCACAACCGGCCGCCGAAAGCGGCCTTTTTTCGTTTGGGGAACACTTCAGTTCCCGTCAGACCCCGCAAAACGGACACCCCCCTCCCTTTCCGTTAAAATCTATGGTTTAGCACTTCGCTCCACGGTCAGCCCGCGCGCTCCGGCGTTTGCGGCGCGGCCCTATGCCCGAAAGGCACTTCATGCTCACGTTTCAGCAAATCATCCTGACACTGCAGTCCTACTGGGATAAGCAGGGTTGCGCGTTGCTCCAGCCGATCGACATGGAAGTCGGCGCGGGCACGTCCCACGTCCATACCTTCCTGCGCGCAATCGGTCCGGAACCGTGGCGCGCCGCCTATGTTCAGCCGTCGCGCCGCCCGAAAGATGGCCGCTACGGCGAGAACCCGAACCGCTTGCAGCATTACTACCAATACCAGGTGGTGCTCAAGCCGGCGCCGGAAAACATCCTCGATCTGTACCTCGGCTCGTTGGAGGCCCTCGGCTTCGATCTGAAGCAGAACGACGTGCGCTTCGTCGAGGACGATTGGGAAAACCCCACGCTCGGCGCCTGGGGCCTCGGCTGGGAAGTGTGGCTGAACGGCATGGAAGTGACCCAGTTCACCTACTTCCAGCAGGTCGGCGGGCTGGATTGCAAGCCGGTGCTCGGCGAAATCACCTACGGCCTGGAACGTCTCGCGATGTACCTGCAGAAGGTGGAAAACGTCTACGACCTAGTCTGGACCGAATGGGAAGAGCAGGGCCCGAACGGCCCGGAACTGCGTCGCCTGACTTACGGCGACGTGTACCACCAGAACGAAGTCGAACAGTCGACCTACAACTTCGAGCACGCGAACGTCGATCTGCTGTTCACGTTCTTCAACAGCTACGAAGCGGAAGCCAAGCGCATGATCGAAGCGCAGATCGCGCTGCCCGCTTATGAACTGGTGCTGAAGGCCGGCCACACGTTCAACCTGCTCGACGCCCGCGGGGCAATCTCCGTCACGGAACGTGCGGCCTATATCGGCCGGATCCGCGCGCTGTCACGTCTGGTCGCGCAGGCTTACTACGAATCGCGCGAAAAGCTCGGTTTCCCGATGCTCGGCAATCCGGTGCACGGCGTGCCAGGCCTCACGACCGACGAACAGGATGCAGCCAAGCCCGCATGGGCACCTCCGCTGAAAATCGAACGCAAGATCGATCCGGACTGACGAGAACATCAAGAAATGACTCAACCCCATCAAGCTACCCTGCTCGTCGAGCTGCTGACCGAAGAACTGCCGCCGAAAGCGCTCGCGCGCCTCGGTGACGCGTTCGCCGAAGGCATTGCGCAGCGCCTCGCGGCGCGCGACCTGATCGAAGGCGAACTGTCGTTCGAACGTTACGCCACGCCGCGCCGTCTCGCCGTCACCATCAAGAACGTACGTGCGGTCGCGCCGGAAAAACACGTGCGCGAAAAAGTGCTGCCGGTTTCGGTCGCGCTCGATAAAGACGGCCAGCCCACCGCGCCGCTCGCCAAGAAACTGGCCGCGCTCGGCTTCCCCGACTTCTCGGTGAACGACCTGGAACGCGCGCAGGACGGCAAGGCCGAAGCCTTCTTCCTGCGCTACGCCGCGCCGGGCGCCACGCTCGTCGAAGGCCTGCAAAGCGCGCTCAACGAAACGCTCGCCAAGCTGCCGATCCCGAAGGTGATGACGTATCAGCGCCCGGACGGCACCAACGTGCAGTTCGTGCGTCCGGTGCATCGCCTGACCACCCTGCACGGCGACCAGGTCGTGCCGGTCACGGCGCTCGGTATCGACGCCGACGACACCACGCTCGGCCATCGCTTCCTGTCCGAAGGCCTCGTGCAGATCCAGCACGCGGACTCGTACGCCGATACGCTGTTGCACAAGGGCCGCGTGGTCGCGAATTTCGCCGACCGCAAGGAAACCATCCGCACGCATCTGCTCGCGCAAGCCGACGGCGACCAGGTCGTGATGCCCGAATCGCTGCTGGATGAAGTGAATTCGCTGGTCGAATGGCCGGTGGTCTACGCCTGCCGTTTCGAGGACGAGTTCCTGCAAGTACCGCAGGAATGCCTGATCCTGACCATGCAGACGAACCAGAAATACTTCGCGTTGACGGATGCGAACGGCAAGCTGCGCTCGCGCTTCCTGATCGTGTCGAACATCGAAACGAAGACGCCGGGCGATATCGTCGAAGGTAACGAACGCGTGGTGCGTCCGCGTCTGGCCGATGCGAAGTTCTTCTTCGAGCAGGACAAGAAGAAGCCGCTCGCCGAGCGCGTCCCGCTGCTCGCCAATGTCGTCTATCACAACAAGCTGGGTTCGGCGCTGCAACGCGTCGAGCGCGTCGAAGCGCTGGCGGGTGCAATCGCCTCGTTGATCGGTGCGGATGTCGGACTGGCAAAGCGCGCCGCGCGCCTCTCGAAGGCCGACCTGATCACCGACATGGTGGGCGAGTTCCCCGAGTTGCAAGGCACGATGGGCACGTACTACGCGCGCCACGACGGCGAGCCGGAAGAAGTCGCGCTGGCCTGCTCGGAACACTATCAGCCGCGTTTCTCCGGCGATGCATTGCCCGCCACGGCAACCGGCACCGTCGTCGCGCTTGCCGACAAGCTCGAAACGCTGGTCGGCATCTGGGGCATCGGCCTGCAACCGACCGGCGAGAAAGACCCGTTCGCGCTGCGCCGTCATGCGCTGGGCGTGCTGCGGATTCTGGTCGAGAAGCAATTGCCGGTCGATCTGATCGAACTGTTGCGCACCGCTTACGCGCAATTTGCCGCCGTGCCGGGTGTCGCCGATTCGACGCAGGCAATTTACGAATTCAGCATGGACCGCCTGCGCGGTCTGCTGCGCGAACGCGGCTACGCGCCGGGCGAAATCGACGCGGTGCTGGCACTGAACCCGACGCGCTTCGACGACATCGTCGCGCGTCTGGATGCGGTGCGCGAGTTCGCGGCGCTGCCGGAAGCGGCCTCGCTCGCGGCGGCCAACAAGCGCATTTCGAACATCCTGAAGAAGTCGGAAGGCTCGGTCACCGGCGGTGTGCTGGTCACGCTGCTGACCGAAGCGGCGGAAAAAGCCTTGCATGCGCAACTGGAGCAGGTCGCACCGCGCGTGCAATCGCAACTCGCCGTGCGCGACTACACCGGCGCGCTGACCGCGCTCGCCGCATTGCGCGAACCGGTCGATACGTTCTTCAACGACGTGATGGTCAACGCCGAAGATCCGGCGTTGCGCGCCAACCGTCTGGCTTTGCTCGGCGCGCTGCATCAGCAGATGAATTGCGTCGCCGACATTTCCCGACTCGCCGCCTGAGCCCCGCGCCATGCCGACCAAAAAAGTGGTGATCCTCGACCGCGACGGCGTGATCAACGTCGATTCCGACGCGTTCATCAAGTCGCCGGACGAATGGGTCGCCCTGCCCGGCTCGCTAGAAGCGATCGCGCGGCTCAACCAGGCGGGTTATCGCATTGCGGTCGCGACCAACCAGTCGGGCATCGGCCGCGGTCTCTTCGACATGAACGCGCTCAATGCGATGCATCTGAAAATGCATCGCATGGCGGCGGCAGTCGGCGGGCGTATCGACGCAGTGTTCTTCTGCCCGCATACGGCGCAGGATCACTGCGAATGTCGCAAGCCAAAGCCCGGTATGCTGAAGATGATCGCCGAACGTTTCGAAGTCGATCCGCAGCATACGCCGGTGGTCGGCGACGCGATGCGTGACCTGGAAGCGGGCGCGTCGCTCGGACATCCAACCCACCTGGTGCTGACCGGCAAGGGCCGCAAAACGCTCCAGGCCGGCGGACTGCCCGAAGGCACGCGCGTGCATGACGACCTGCGGGCGTTCGCGCTCGACTTCCTTTCCGACGCTCAAGAGTGACTCGCACCACGCGCGTCCCCAACCCTCACAGACCACGCCGATGCGCTTCATTCGTTCCCTGCTGCTCCTGATCTATTTCGTGCTCTTCACGGTGCCGTATGCAACCGCGTGCTTCATCGCGTTTCCGTTCATGCGCGCCGACAGCCGCTACTGGATGGCAGCCGGCTGGTGCCGCGCCACGCTGCGCACGGTGCGCTGGCTGAACGGCATCCGCTACAGGATCGAAGGCTTCGAGAATCTGCCCGACGGTCCGGCCGTGCTGCTGTCCAAGCATCAATCGGCGTGGGAAACGCTGGCGTTTCCGGCGCTGATGCCGCGGCCGCTGTGCTACGTGTTCAAGCGCGAGCTGCTGTACGTGCCGTTCTTCGGCTGGGCGCTCGGCATGTTGAAGATGGTTCACATCGACCGCAAGGAAGGCAAGTACGCGTTCGAATCAGTCATCAGGCAAGGCAAGCAGCGCATGGCGGAAGGCGCCTGGGTCATCATGTTTCCGGAAGGCACCCGTACGCCCACCGGCAAGCAGGGCAAGTACAAAACCGGCGGCGCGCGTTTCGCGATTGCCACCGGCGCACCCGTCGTGCCGATCGCGCACAACGCCGGGCGCGTGTGGCCGCGTAACTCGTTTCTCAAATATGCGGGTATAGTCACAGTGTCGATCGGCAAGCCGATTGACACGACGGGGCTCACGCCCGATGAAGTGAACACGCGCGTCGAACAATGGATCGAAGCAGAAATGCGTCGCATCGATCCTACTGCGTACCGCGCGGCGGATAGCAGTTCCGCCGCCGCACCAATCTGACGCGCCCGCGCCCTCGAAGGCGCATTTGCGCGAAGCCGAATCCGATGCAGAAGTCTCCTACGTCGCAGCCCGCTGTGGCGCTCGATAACCGGCAGCTCGATCTCCCGCTCTTCGCCGAGCCGGGGTCGACGTCGTCGTCCCCAACACCCTCCGCTCCGTCCGCGGGTTCGCAAGGCGGGCAGCAACCGGCCGTGCCGCTCGCACCGGATGGTACCAAGCTGCGCAGTATCACCATCGGTTCGCGCACGCTGCACTATGTGCTCAAGCGCTCGGCCCGCCGTTCGATCGGGTTTGCAATCGACAGCACCGGCCTGATGATTACCGCACCACGTTGGGTCACGCTCGCCGATATCGAAACCGCGATCACCGAAAAGCAGCGCTGGATCTTCACGAAGCTGATCGAGTGGCAAACGCGTGTCGAACAACGCGCGCTGCCCAAGGTCGACTGGAAAGACGGTGCCGAAGTGCCGTATCTCGGCCAGCCGGTGCGTGTGAAGCTCGGCTCGCCGCAAGGCACGCTCGCGTTCAATGCGGATGAAGCCGCGTTGCAGGTTCCACTGCCGTTGCAAGCCGATCCGCAGCAGATCAAGGATCGCGTGCAAGGCTGGCTGCAGGGCGAAGCAAAACGTCTGTTCGGCGAGCGCCTCGCGATCTACGCGGAAAAGCTGGGTGTCAACTATCGTGCGTATGCGCTCTCTTCAGCGGCCACCCGTTGGGGCAGTTGTTCAAGCGACGGCAAGATCCGCCTGAACTGGCGGCTGATTCACTTTCCGTTGTCGATCATCGACTACGTCGTGGCGCACGAACTCGCGCATCTGCGGGAGATGAATCACAGTCCCCGCTTCTGGCAGACGGTCGAATCGATTTTTCCGGAATTCCGCGAAGCGCGGCAGACGTTGAAGTCGCATCCGCCGGAATTATTGCCGACGCTTTAGAACCTTCGGGCTTTCTTCGGCACAAAGCCGCGAAACCTCAAAAAGCCGGTGCCTCAGCCCAAAGCCGACGCACCGGCGTTCCAAAACCCGCCACTTACTCCGTGCAGAAGGTTTCCTGCAGGTGACGCCACATCACCTTGCCGTGTGCGTCGAGTTCCAGCACCGCTGTCGAGCGTCGCACGTTCGCATTGCCCGCGCTGTCGCGTTGATACTCGCGATATTTCACCACCGCGCCCGACGGATACTCGGCGACGATTTCCATATCGCGGATAGTGATCTGCGAGCCGGGACGCGCGCCGCTCAGCTTCGTGAAAGTCGCGCGCAGACCCGCGTGGTCGAGTACGAGACCGGACGGCATGACCAGCGTGAACTGCGGGGCAAAGCGCGCCATGATGCGTTCCAGCGCGCCGTGATCCGCGGAGCCGTCAAACAGCGCCTGAATTTCGACGTGAATGTCGGCAAGTTCGTTGAAGTAGGGATTGCTGTTATTCATCGCTTGTCCTCGCCCTGCCGCTTAAGTCATTTTTTCTTCTGGATGAACTCGATCTTGTAGCCATCCGGATCTTCGACGAAAGCGATCACGGTAGTGCCGTGCTTCATCGGGCCGGCTTCGCGCACGACCTTGCCGCCTTGCGCCTTGATCTTGTCGCACGCTGCATAGGCGTCTTCCACTTCAACCGCGAGGTGGCCAAAGCCGTTGCCGAGGTCGTACGACGGCGTGTCCCAGTTATGTGTCAGTTCGAGAACGGTACCGCTGCGTTCGTCTTCATAGCCGACAAACGCCAGCGTGAATTTACCTTCCGGATAATCCTCGCGGCGCAGCAATTTCATGCCGAGCAGGTCGGTGTAAAAAGCAATCGAACGGTCCAGGTCGCCGACCCGGAGCATGGTGTGAAGCAGGCGCATCGTGTACTCCCTAGTGCGTGGTGTCGAGAACAAGAATGTACCCGGAATTACGCCACGCTGCAGGGAGCCTCAACGTTGCAGCATGTCGGACACCCAAGTCAGGACACACGACACGCCCGTTTTCAGCCCGCGCTTTTCACCTCGTCGCGCAATACGCGCCGCAAAATCTTCCCGACGTTAGTCTTTGGCAGTTCGCTGCGAAACTCGATGATTTTGGGGCGCTTGTAACCCGTCAGTTGCTCCTTGCAGAAGGCGAGAATCTCCGCTTCGGTGAGCGCCGGGTCTTTCTTGACCACATAAAGCTTCACCACCTCACCCGCCTCGGCGTCCGGCACGCCGACCGCGACCACTTCGAACACGCCCGGATGCTTCGCCACCACGTCCTCGATTTCGTTCGGATAGACGTTGAAGCCCGACACCAGAATCATGTCTTTCTTGCGATCGACGATTTTCACAAAACCTTCTTCCGTCATCAGGCCAATGTCACCAGATTTGAAGAAGCCATCCGGCGTCATCACCTTCGCGGTTTCATCGGGACGGTTCCAATAGCCGGCCATCACCTGCGGTCCGCGAATGCAGATTTCGCCGCGCTCGCCGAGCGGCACTTCGCGACCGGCGTCGTCGCGAATCGAAATATCCGTGGACGGCAACGGCAAGCCGACGGTCCCGGTGAATGCGGTGGACGTCGGCAGATTGGTGGTGGCGCACGGCGAGGTTTCCGAGAGCCCATAACCTTCGACGATCGGCACGCCAGTCAGCGCTTGCCAGCGTTGCGCAACGGCTTGCTGCACCGCCATGCCGCCGCCGTTCGATTGCACCAGCTTCGAGAAGTCGAGCGTCTTGAAGTCAGGTTCGTTCAGCAGCGCGTTGTACATCGTGTTCACGCCGGGGAACGAGTTGAGCGCGAAGCCTTGCAAGGCTTTGATCATCCCGGGCAGATCGCGCGGATTCGGAATCAGGATGCCCAGGCCGCCGCAACGCATCGTCAGCAAACCGCAGATCGTCAGCCCGAAGATGTGATAAAGCGGCAGCGCGACGACCGTGATGTACTGCTTGATATCGCTGCGCTCGCGATAAACCGGCTCGCGCCACAACGCCGATTGCAGCACGTTGGCGATCAGATTGCCATGCAGCAACGTGGCGCCTTTCGAAACGCCGGTCGTGCCGCCGGTATATTGGAGCACGGCCACATCGTTTTGCGTGAGCGCGACCGGCGTGAAGCCCGCCTCCGCACCACGGGCAATTGCATCGTCCAGCGCGATACACGAAGCTGGCGGCACATCGCCCGCAATCACGGGGCTCCCCGCACCGAGCATCTCGCCGATCGAAGTCAGCACAACATGCCTGACCGACGTACGCGCCTGCACCGCCTCAAGCGTCTTCGCGAACGTATCGAGCAGCACGATTGCCTGCGCGCCGCTATCGATCAACTGATGCTCCAGCTCTCGCGGCGTATACAGCGGATTGACGTTCACCACCACGTAGCCCGCGCGCAGAATGGCTGCCATGGCCACCGGATACTGCAGCACGTTCGGCAGCATCACAGCGATACGCGCGCCCCGCGCAAGACCCAGCCGTTGAAACCACGCAGCAAGATCACGCGACTTCGCATCCAGTTCGCCGTAGGTCAGCTCGCGCCCCATGCAGACGAACGCGCGCGCGGCCGCGTGCGCCGCGAAACTCTGCTCCAGCATGTCGCCAACGGAGCTGAACTGTGTAGCGTCGATCTCCGCCGGGACGCCCGGCGGGTAGGACTTCAACCATATCTTTTCCAAGTCTCCTCCGTGTGTTTCGTATCGCGATGCGCCAATGCACGATGTGGCGCGACGCCGTTTCTATCCTGACTCTATCGCGTGGTCAGTGCGGGCATCCGCCGCGCCGGCCTATCGAAGCAGTCGAAAAACGCGTGCAACTGCGCAGCCGTGCCGCGCTCCAGGGTTACTGTGCCGCTCTCCAGACACTTCGGCAACTGCGCCGCCATGTCGCGAAGCGCACTGTACAAAGTGGCGGTTTGCAGCGCGAGTTGGACGTCGATCGCCGCAGGCGCGCACTCGTGAATCTGCAACACGCCACGCCGCAATTCGAGCGCGTAGGTTTCATCGCGATCCGTCACGCGGAATGCGAGCGTCATCTGCACATTGGCGCAACGTTGCGGATCGACGTTTACACTGAAGCGCTGGAACACATTGCGCAACGGTTGAGCGCGCAACACATCCGCCGAGGCGAAGCTCGAACTGCCGCCAAACGGCAATTCGTCGAAGGCGTGTTCGAGCTCGCGTGCTGCGCTCAGATACCAGTTGCGCCAGTTGGTGTTCACCGTGCGATAGCCCAATTCGCGCAGCGCGCTCGCCTTGAGCTTGCGCGCCTCGCTGTCGGTTTTGTCGAGACGCACCAGCAGCGTGGCCAGCTCCGCGGCCCAGCGCCAGTCCGAATCGTCCAACGCCGCGCGCACGGCGGCGCGCACCGCTTCTGCGCCGCCCATCATCTGCACCATGCGCCGCGAACGCTCAACACGCGGCAACGGATCGAGCGACGCCGGATCGCCGTCGAACCAGCCGAGTTGACCGCTATATACCTGTCGCACCGAATGCTTGACGGTGCCGTAGTACTCGCCGAGCCATGCATGTTCCGCGAGATGAGGCGGCAGCGCGGGAACCGCCTCGGCGAGTTCATCCGGACTCAGACCGAGGTTCATCTGGCGGATGGTCTGGTCGTGGATGAACTGGATAGCGTCGCGGTACACGCACAACACCTCGGCAACGTATTGCGCGCCCGATACCGGGCGGCCATGCGCAGGCACCATATGCGCCGCATTGAAACCGCGCATCATGTCGATCGTCTGATACCAGCGCACCGGATCGCGATAACGCGTGCCGCGCAGCGTATGCACGTTCGCGAGACACTCTCCCTGGATCACTTCCGCCGACAGCAGCACATCGAGATCCGGCAGCCACATGACGATTTCGTCGTCGGCTTCGGAAGGCGCATAGCGGAACTCGAAATGCACGCCTGCCAGCACGATGTCGAGCCTGTCGTCGAACACGCGGGTCGGCGCGAAGAAACTCGCCGGCTCGGCGATCAGAACCGGCCCAATGCCCGCGTTGACCTTGCCGGTCGCGCCCTCCGGCAGCAGGGTGCCGAAGCTGTACGCCGAACGCGTGGCAAGAATCGGCGCCACGAGATTCGCGTTGTTAATCACGGTTTCCATCAACGAGCGGTGCGCGATGATCTCGATGCTGCCGGCCTCGAGCGCGGTTTCGTCGACAAAAGCACGCACGCCGCCCGTATGATCCGTGTGGTTGTGCGTGTAGACCACGGCCTTGACCGGCAGCTTTGCGTGCCGCGGATCGATCGCGCAGAAATCCTCATAGATGCGTTTCGCTGCCGACACCGCTTCGGTCGTGTCGATGACCACGATGCCCTCGTCGCCCACCACGAAGATAATGTTCGCGATTGCATAGCCGACCGCGCAATACACGCGCTCGGCGACGCGATAGATCCGCTGCGCCATGCGTCGCGAGTGCTCGGTGAGGCGCGGCGGCACGGTCGGCGCAGCAATCGTGAATGCGAGATTCACGCCGGCGTCGAACGCGACATCGAGCGGTTCGCCGATATGCGGCGCATCGAAGGCGGGATTGCGGCCCCGTTCCGGGCAACATGAACTCATGCAGTGTCTCCTTGAAGGCTCGACGGCGCGCAGTGGAAATCGTGCGGCATCCGGATAGTTTTCTGGCGTACAGAACCGGAATTCCGATTCCGTTTTTTGGGCAAAAAAATCAGTGGTCCGGGAGGCCGAGGCAACGGCGCAGCCGGATCTGCAACCACGAGCGCAACTGGCGGCTGGACAGCGACAAAGGACCGGGATCGTTCAGCACGCTGTTGACCAGCATGCCAAGAATCATCTGCAAAGTGGCGCGCACTTCGAATTCGAGCGCCTGGGTGGTGTCGTGATCCGCCTTGATGCCGCGCGACCGCGCCAATGCGGTGACGAGACGCGGCACCATCATTGCCAGAACTTCGTGATTGGCCGACTTCACGACATCCCAACTGGCTTTGCGTTGCGACGCCCGCAGCAGCGACGCGTGATACAACCCGCGATTGCGCCGGAACGTCACGACGTAAAACGAAATGACCGCATCGGCAAGCGTGCCCGCATCGTTCGAACGCCAGGCAGGGTCACGCTCGACGGCCTCGCGTACGTGCTCGAGCCCCGCTTCCATCGCCGCATCCTGGAGGACATCGAAGAAGGCGTCCTTGTTGTCGAAGCGCCGATAGAACGCGCCGATCGACGTACCCGCGCGCTCGACGATGTCGTTGATCGACAGATCGTCGAGATTGCCGCTCGCTTCGATCAACTCGCGCCCGGCCTGCAGCATGCGAACGAGCCCCTGCTGACTGCGCGTCTGACGCGGCGCCGCGATGGCGCCTGGCTGCATTTCGCGGCCGCGCGGTGAAGTCGTCGTCATGCGCTGCTCAGTCTCGGTTCGCTGCTTCGAATAAAGGGAGATTCACGTAAAACCGGAATCTGGATTCCGGATCGTCCGCGATTGGAGCCGTTGTGTCAACCGCCTCCAGGGTAATCACCGGGACGCTCATCGAATCGCACCGCCGGCCATCCATCCGCCCGCTACGCCGTCGGCGCGCCGGAGTGCAGCAGGCCCTGCGCAGCGCGGTTGGCGTCCTCCATCACCTGCTCGGCAAGCCCCAACGCGGAATACGCGGCGGGCGAAGGCGTGCGTTCGGCCAGATACACGAGCGCGAATTCCAGTGCGAGACGCGGGGGATTGACGAGCGGAATGCGCGCGAGCCGCCGCATTTCCAGATCCCGCCGCACCGCTGACGCCGTGGAGAACAGCACCGCGTCCGTCTGCGCGGCGACGTCCTTCAGTACCGCCACGTCGTTGCATTCGATCTGCAATGGAATCTGCTCGTGAGCACGATACTTGAGCAGGCGATGCAAGGCGTCTTTCATGAACGCGGGCAAGCTCACCGAGACCAGCGGGAACTCGCGCAACGCCGCCAACTGCACGGTGCCGCGTGCAAACAGCGGATGGTCCGGCCGCGCGAACCAGCCGCCCTCGTGACGCGGCAGGCGCTGCAACGTGACATCGGGCGTGACGGGCGGCACCCGGCGGTCGGTGACCAGAAAATCGATCTGTTCGCCCCGCAGCTTGGCAAGCAGCCCATCGCCTTCGCCGAGTTCGATCGACACCTTGATCTTCGGAAAGCGCCGCGCGAACTCCACCAGCAAGTCCGGCAGTAGCACGACGGCCGCATAGGGACCGAGGCCGATACGCACTTCGCCGAGTTCGTGCGCCTTCAGCAGTTCGACGTCGCGGAACAGGCAACGCGTTTCGAACAGCACACGCCGGGCGCGCTCGACCAGCAGCCGCCCGGCCGCTGTCATCGCGACGCCGCGGGCGGCACGATCGAACAGCTTCATGCCGACTTCCTCTTCCAGCGCCTGGATGCTGCGGCTCAACGCCGGCTGGCTCAAATGAACCCGCTCGGCGGCGCGCGCAAAACTGCCTTCCTCCGCCAGCGCGATCAGATGGCCAAGGCGGCGGGAATTGACCTCATGCATGATTTGCAAGCTCCCGATAACGAGAATGCACTTGAACAATTCACTTATACCACCTCAAATGGGCGAAAACCCAGCGCCTCGCGCCAGAAACGGAGACACGCCTTGCCCACTATTCTCAGCAGCACGAAGCGCTGCACGGCGCTCGCCGCCGATACGGCGCCGCTTCAGGCCGCCCACACACGCGAGGCCGCGCCGAGCCGCCGCTGGGTCATCGTCGCCTCGCTGTTCCTGTTCATGCTGATCAATTTCGCCGACAAGGCCGTGCTCGGACTGGTCGCGATCCCGATGATGCATGACATGCAATTGACGCATGGTCAGTTCGGTTTCGTCGGCAGCGCGTTTTTTCTGCTGTTCTCGCTCTCGGGCATTGCCATTGGCCTGATTGCCGACCGCGTCAATATGAAATGGCTGCTTGCCGCGCTCGCGCTGACCTGGGCGGTCGCGCAGTTGCCGCTCGCGTGGCCGACCAGCTTTGCCGTGTTGCTGCTATGCCGCGTCCTGCTGGGTGCGGGCGAAGGACCGGCCTCGTCGCTCGCGTTGCATGTGGTCTATAGCTGGTTCGACGACCGTGAGCGCAGTCTTCCCACCGTCATCGTGCAGCAGGGGGCAACGGCGGGCGTCATCATCGCCGGGCCCGCGCTCACCTATATCTCGCAGCGGTGGCACTGGCACGCAACGTTTCTCACGCTTGGCGCGGTCGGCATTGGCTGGACGATCCTGTGGCTGTGTCTGGGCAAGACGGGGAATCGTCAGCACAACGCCTCACCCGCGCTTGCCGTTGCAGGGGCGGTCCCTCGCGCGGCGTCGTTGCGCTTGCGGCACATGCTGAGCGACCGCACGGTCATCGGCGTGATGCTGCAATGCTTTGTCGCCTATGCGGTAATCGCGATCGGTTTCACCTGGGTGCCCGCGTATTTCCGGCTCGGCCTCGGCTTCGCGGCAACCCAGGCCGGCTGGCTGTTCGCGCTGCAAGTCGCGGCGCAGATTCCGATCGGCATCGCGCTCGCGATGGTCTCGCATCGCATGCTCAAGCGTGGCGTGTCGTCGAAGGCAGCTCGCGGCAAGTTGATCAGCGCGGTATGCGTGGTGAGCGGACTGGCGTACTGCGCATTGCTGTTCGGCGCGCCGCCGCTCGTCAAGGTCGCCTTGATGGGGCTCGCCAGCGCGTTGGCGCTTCAGACGTTCACCTTCGGTCCGATGCTGGTCGCGGAAGTCGCGCCCGTGGCGCGGCGCGGGGCCTTGCTCGCGATCACCAACTCGATCTTCACCACGGCCGGACTGATCGGCCCCGTCGCGATGGGCAAGCTGCTCGGCGCGGCAGGCGACGCGCGTGGCTACGAGATCGGCTTCGCGGTAACGGGCGTGCTGCTGCTGATCGTCGGCACAACAGGGTTCACGCTGATCGACCCGCAACGGTCGAAGCGGCGCATGGAAGGCGCGCCGGCGTAAATCGGGCGTTCAGAACTGATGCCGCATACCGGCCATCAGGCCAATCTGGCTCCCCTTCTGCGCCAGCCCGACACCGTTGACGCCTTGCAACTGCGCGCCGATCAAACCGCCCCGGTACAGCGAGTAGTCGCCTTCCAGATAGACATCGGTGCGCAACGAAAGGTTGTAGTCGGCGACCAGTTGGTACTGCCACGCTGAACCGTTCTGCGCAGCGGTTTTACCGTCCTGCAGGGTGCGCCACACGTTCGCTGCGAAGTGCCAGGCGTTACCGACCTGCTGCGTGATGCCGCCCATGATCATGCGACGCCGCGAAAAATCGGTGTACTTGAGCGCGGCCAGCGCAGGCGCGGTAAACGGCCCGTTGGCAAAATTCGAAAATCCGGCGTCATTCTGGTCGACGATATAGCCGGCGGAAAACCGGGTCATGTTCCACGTGTACGACCCGCCGAAGGTCCACGCCTTCGCCGCGGCGCCATTGACTGAATCTTTCGACTCCTGATACGCGCCGCCGAACGTGAACGGACCACCCGGTGCGTAAGCGGCCGCCACGCCCACCTGGCTGCCGTATGAATTGCCCGCGTTGCCGCCGAATGCGTAGCCGGCGGCGAGATGGAAACCCGCATATTTCGCCTGATACTGCACCTGGTTGCTGGTCCAGATGCCGCCGGTCATCGTCACTTCCGGCTGAAAGCTGAAATCGTATGGAATCCAGAGATTGCTGCCATAACCGCCAATGGTCACGCCCTCGATCATCACGTTGTACTGACGGCCGAAGATCACCTGACCAAAGGAATCCGAGCGCACGCCCACCTGTGCCTCATTGAAGAATGGCAAAGTGGGATCGCTTTGGCCGCTATTCATGTAGAAACGGTTTTCGAGCTTGAAGAACGTCGACCAGCCGCCGCCCAGATCCTCGGTGCCCCTGATGCCCCAGCGGCTCTCCGTCATGCCGCCATTGCCGAGTCCGAGCGATGAATCACCGGCCCGATTTGCATGAGTCAGGTAGCGCACGCTCTCGTCGATCACGCCGTAAAGCGTCACGCTCGATTGGGCGTGCGCCATGTGGCACGCCAACGCGGCGGGCACGGCTGCCATCGCCCACCTGCTTACGTTCTTCATGTCGTCTCCTCGTACAGGTTCCCGCTTTTTGCGGATTTTTGACGCCGCCGCACCCGACGCGACGCGCCGCCACGCTGCTCATCTGAGGCCGCACAATCGACGGGAAGATGCCGCCCGGGTCCGCGTAGGAGCTCCCGTGAAGGCCCGTACAAGCCACTTGAATGAGCTGACGAAATGCGCGTGGATGAACCTTAGCGCGAAATCGGGGCAGTAAGAAAATAGACAGACATAAGTGTTGTTCTCTCATCGAAACGCTTGCAGATTGTAAGAAGCACGCGTAGGCGGTGGGGTCATCGCATGGCGGGAGGGACGGATTTGATATCGTACGATCTATAACGACAACGCCACGAGACCCATGAGCGCCACCGCCCTGCCCGCCCGCCGCACCCTGGACAGCTTCGCCATCCTTCTGATGATTGGCTTGTGCGCGATCTGGGGACTGCAGCAAGTCGCGATCAAGAGCGCCAACACCGCATTGCCACCGATATTCCAGGCGGGTTTGCGCTCGGCGATCGCCGCGGTGCTGGTCTGGGGTTGGGCGCGCTCGCGCGGCACCCCGTTGTTTCGCGACGACGGCACGTTGGGCGCCGGCTTGCTCGCGGGCGTGCTGTTCGCCGGCGAATTCGTGTGCATTTTTCTCGGCCTGACGCTAACCAGCGCTTCGCGCATGGCGGTGTTTCTGTACACCGCACCCTGCTTCACAGCGCTCGGCCTGCACTGGTTCGCCGATGGCGAGCGGATGCGGCGCACCCAGTGGCTCGGCATCCTGGTGGCGTTCGTGGGCATGGCGCTAGCGTTCGCGGACGGTTTCCTGCACGACCACGCGGCACAGGGCTCAACCCTGCAGGGCGTCGCCGGCGACGCGCTCGGCGTGCTGGCCGGCATCTTGTGGGCCGCGACCACCGTGGTGGTCCGCGCCACGCGGCTTGCCCACACGAGCGCCAGCAAGACGCTGTTCTATCAATTAATGGTGTCGGCTGTAGTGCTGCTCGCGCTCGCGCTGGGGCTCGGCCAGGCACGCGTGGAAACCGTCACGCCGCTCGCGGTGATGAGCGTTGCGTATCAGGCGGTGATCGTCGCGTTCGTCAGCTATCTGGTGTGGTTCTGGCTGTTGACCCGTTACGTCGCGTCGCGCCTGTCGGTGTTTTCGTTCCTGACACCGCTGTTTGGCGTGACCTTCGGCGTACTGCTGCTCGGCGAGTCGTTCAGTCTGCGCTTTCTGATGGCGGCGGCGCTCGTGCTCGTCGGCATTGCGCTGGTCAATGCGCCCGTGAAGCGGGCTGCTGCGTAGCGGTTGGAGTGCGCGCGGCGCGTTTCGCACGCGCTGCAGGACGCCGCGCGCTTACTTCGGTTCCGGACCGTACGACGCGACTCAGGCGTCGTCGGTCTCAACGTCCGCGGCTGCGGTGCCGCGCGTCGGCGAAGCGGCCACGATCTGCGCCACACGCACATATTCGGCCACCGGCACATCTTCGGCGCGACGTTGCAGATCGAAACCCAGCGCTTCGAAATCCACCAGATCGCGGAACGCGGCCAACGTGTTGCGCAGCATCTTGCGCCGCTGCGAGAAGGCCGCCGTGACCACCTCGCCGAGCACGCGCTCGTCCACGGCCGGCAATTCATGCAGTTCGTACGGGATCATCCGCACGATCGCCGAGTCGACCTTCGGCGGCGGCTGGAATGCCTCGGGCGGCACGTCGAGTTGCTTATCGATCACGTAGCGATATTGCAGCATGACCGACAGGCGGCTGAACGCCTTGGTGCCCGGCTCCGCCACCATGCGCTCGACCACTTCGTTCTGCAGCATGAAATGCTGATCGATCACGCGGTCCGCGAAGGCGGTCAGATGAAACAGCAAGGGGCTCGAAATGTTGTACGGCAGATTGCCGACAATGCGCAGCGACGCCTTCTCACCCGGCGCTGCGAGCGTGCCGAAGTCAAACGCAAGCGCGTCGCCCGCATGCAACTCGAGCAACGCGCCGAATTTGCTCTTGAGACGGCCAATCAGATCGCGATCCAGCTCGACCGCGTGCAACGGCGCCTCCGGCGTTGCCAGGCGCTCGATCAGCGGTTCGGTGAGCGCGCCAAGCCCTGGCCCGATCTCGACCATGCGCTCGCCCCGCTGCGGCCGGATCACGTCGACGATCGAATCGATCACGCCCATGTCGACCAGAAAATTCTGCCCGAAACGCTTGCGCGCGATATGGCCCTGGTGGCGGCCCTGTTGCTGTCTGCTGGTGGACATCGAAGAAACGCTTTGAAAGAGAACTGCTTAAGAATAGGAGCACCCGGGAACAAGCGGGAGCAACCGGGAACAACCCGGCAACAAACCAGCGCCACGCGCGCCACGAACACGAAAACAGCAAACGCCGGGGAGCGCGTACGCCCCGTCTGCGCGGCTGCCGGATCAGCCCGCGCGGCGGTGCTGCGCCATCGAAACCGCCGCATCGATCGCGGCGATCATACTGCCCGCGTCGGCTCGGCCGGTGCCGGCCAGATCGAGCGCGGTGCCGTGATCGACCGAGGTGCGAATGATCGGCAGGCCGAGCGTGATGTTGATGCCTTCGCCAAAGGTCGCGTACTTCAACACCGGCAGACCCTGATCGTGGAACATCGCCAGTACGCAGTCGGCCTGCTCCAGATAACGCGGCTGGAACAAGGTGTCCGCCGGATAGGGGCCAGGAGCGTCGATGCCTTGCTCGTTCGCGAGCTTCAGTGCCGGGGAAATCACCTCGATTTCCTCGCGGCCCAGATAACCGTTTTCGCCCGCATGCGGGTTCAACCCCGTCACGAGGATGCGCGGCGCGGGCAAACCAAAATGATGGCGCAAATCGTGATCGACGATGCGCAGCGTCTCGACGATCCCGTCGACCGTTAGCGCGGCGGAGACATCTTTGAGCGGCAGATGCGTGGTAGCCAGCGCGACGCGCAACGGGCGCTTGCCCGTGCCGGCCAGCATCATCACCACGCGCGGCGTGTGCGTGCGCTCGGCCAGATATTCCGTGTGGCCGGTGAACGGGACGCCGGCGTCGTTGATGGTGCTCTTTTGCAGCGGCGCGGTGACGATCGCGTCGAACGTGCCGGCCACGGCGCCGTCGATCGCGCAGTCGAGCAGATCGAGCACGTAGCGGCCGTTGGCGGCGTCCAGCTTGCCGGCCAGCGAGGGCGCGCCGAGCGGCCTATGCTGCACCCGCACGCGCTTGCCTTGCGCCAGCAACGCGGCCCAATCGACCCCGACCGCGCGCGCGCGGTCGGCCAGCAAATCCGCATCGCCCAGCACGGTGAACTGTGCGTGAGGCCAGTGCGCCGCCGCACCCGCCAGCGCCTGCGCGGTCAGCTCGGGGCCGACGCCGGCGGGCTCGCCGGTCGTGATCGCGATCTGTAACGGAAGGCTGGTAGGCTGCGCGGCGCTTGTCATGATGTTTATTGCATGCTCGACAGATTCGGCTTCACTTCCACGTAAGCGGTGTCGCGCAATTCGCGCAGCCAGTCGGCGTAGGCCTGTTCCGCCTTGCGCTGACCGATCGCCTGACGCGCCAGATCCATCTGCTGCGAAACCGAGCCTTCCGATTCGCGGCGGCCCAGCACCTGAATCAGGTGGTAACCGTATTCGCTGCGCACCGGATCGCTGATCTGGCCGTCCTGCAGGCTGTTCATCGCGCGCTCGAATTCCGGCACCGTCTCGCCCGGGCTGATCCAGCCGAGGTCGCCGCCTTGCGACGACGAACCGTCTTGCGAGTACGTGCGGGCGAACTTCGCGAAGTCGCCGCCGGCGGCGATCTCGTTCTTGATCTCAAGCAGCTTCTGACGCGCTTGCGGCTCGGACATGCCGTCGCCGACGCGCAGCAGAATGTGGCGAACGTGCGTTTGCACGAGCTTCGGTGCATCGGAGCTGGTGCCCTGGCCGGCGCGACGATCGACGAGGCGCAAGATTTCGAAGCCGTCGTTGGTGCGGATCAGGTCCGGGTTGATCTCGCCCGGACGCAGCGTCGAGGCGGCCTTGACGAACTCAGGCGGCAGCTTGGACGGCGGCACGAAACCCGTGTCGCCACCTTTCGAAGCATCCGGTGCCTGCGAATTCGACTTCGCCAGCTTCTCGAAGTTGGCGCCGCCTTTGGCTTCGGCCAGCAGAGCCTGAGCCTTTTTCTGCGCGGTTTCGATATCGGTTTCCGAGGCGTTCAGCGGCGCCTTCAGGAAGATGTGCTGAAGGTGTAGATCGCTCGTCAGCCCGGCGTTCGGGCCGCGCTGGCTGGCAATGTAGTTCGCGACCTCGGCATCCGACACCGTGACCTTGCTGTCCACTTCCTTCTCACGCAGACGCGAGAGCGTCAGCTCGGTGCGTGCGTCTTTCGTGAAGGTGGCCCAGGGCACGCCTTGCGCCTCGATGCGCGAGCGATACATGTCGAGCGACATGTTGTTGGCCTGCGCGAGCCGTTCGAGCGTTTTTTGCACGGCGGCATCGTCGATGTTGATGCCGTCTTCTTTCGCCTTCTGCAACTGGATGCGTTCCAGCACCATCTGGTTGAGCACCTGCTGGCGCAACTGGTCCATCGGCGGGACCGGGGCGTTCTGCTGGTTCAGCCGGTGGGTAATCAGGCCGATGCGATCGTCGAGCTCGCGCCGTGTAATGACACCGTTGTTGACCACTGCGGCGATGGTGTCGACCGTCTGGCCGTTATTGCCGGACGACAGCGCCTGCGCCTGAGCGGGCGCAACCGACAGGAAAGACGCTGCGGCGACCAGACCGGCCGCAAGTGTTGCCAAGCGAAGCTTTTTCATGATTGCCACAGATACTCCAATGATGTCGGGCGCGCCTGGCCCGTCTTTTCGCATGCGATAAATGATCGCGCCAGCGTCATTCGTAATTGGTGAAACGCGATTCCGGCGGCGGCGGCGGCGGCAACGGCGTATAGCCAGCCACGCTGGCGCGGAACGCCGGAATCAGCCCGTTGTCGACGGTCGACAAGCCCTTGAGCGTCAACTGCGCGAGAAACCGCGTGCTCGACTGATTCTGCCCCGACGTATTCAGACCGTTCGCGTAGCGCTGAATCCCGGCGCCGAGCGTCCAGCAGTCGGCGTCGTATTGCAGACCGACCAGACCGTCGACGATCCGATGGCCGCCCAGGTCGTAATTGAATCGCCCTACCCCGTACACCCGATGCGTCAGCGGCCACTGCCCCGAAATCAGCACCTGGTTGATCGGCGTGTTATCCAGCGTGGTGTTCGCGCGCGTGTAGCGATACGCGACATTGATCACCTTGCCGGAGGCCGGGCTGAAGCCAAAGCCGACGCTCGTCTTCACCAACTGGTTGTTGTCGGCATTATATTGGAACGCCGTTTCCGAAGCGAAACCGGCGCCGAGCTTGAGCGACGCCCCGAGGATCAGGTCCGAATGCGTGGCCTGCGTGCTGGTCTGCGTAGGCAGCAGCGTGACGCGCTGATCCTGGAAGTAATACTGCTGCGCGATCACGAAGCGCGCGCGTTCGTCGCCCGTTGCCGGGTTGATGAAGCGCGTGGTGATGGCCGCGGTCAGACGGTTCGCGTCGGCGATCCGGTCGTTGCCGACGAAGGTGTTCGGCGTGAAGATTTCCGCCAGCCCGAAGTCGGAGTCGGCCGTATCGAACAGCGGCGCGGACGCCTGGTTGCGGTACGGCGTATAGACGTAGTAAATCCGCGGCTCGAGCGTCTGGATGTAATCCTGCCCGAAGAGCCGTACCGAACGGTCGAAAATCAGCCCGGTGTCGAAGCTGAGCGTCGGGATCGATTCGGTGAAATTCTTCGGCGTGCCGACCGGTACGTCGTTGCTGATGTTGTTCAGGTTGTACGACGCAAGGTGCCACTGCACCTTCGGCGTAACGAAGTACCCAGGTCCGACCACCGAATACGACACATACGGGTTGAACATGACCCGCTGACCCTGGGTCAGGTCCCCGGTCGTGATGCGGAAATTCGTGTAGTCGGCTTCCGCGCCGTAGTCGAAACCGCCAACGTTGTACTTCGCGTACTTCACATTCAACTGCGGCTCGCGGCCATACGGCGCGATCGAAGGCGTCAGCGTCTGCCAGTGCTGTTCGCGGGCGAGCACCGACCACGGGCCGTTGTTATAGGTCAACCCGGCTTCCTGTTGATACAGAAGCTGGGTGCCGTTCAGGAACTGACTGACCGATGACGACAGATCTTCCGGATACGTGTTATCCGAGACCTTGTTGTAGTAGATATAACCGCCGAACCCGTTGCCGAAGTTCTGGTTGTGCTGGATGTACAGCGCGTAGCGGTTGGTGTGGGTCAGGTGGTCGTCCGGCAGAAACTCACCGGTGATCGAGCCCGAATACGTCGGCGACAGATAACGGAAGGTCGACTGCAGCTGCACGCCGCGTTTCGAGATCAGGCGCGGCGTGACGGTCAGATCGCGATTCGGCGCGATGTTGAAGTAGTACGGCAGCGACAGCTCGAAGCCGTTCGTCGAACTCACCGAGTACGAAGGCGGCAGAATACCGCTGCGCCGGTCGCCCGACAGCGGGAACGACAGCCACGGCGACGCGAATATCGGCACGCCCTGGAAGAACAGCACGCTGTTGTACGCGACACCTTCGTCCGCCCCGGTGTCGAAATCGAACTCGCCGCCTTTGAGGTACCAGGCCGGATTGTCCGAGCACGAGCAAGCCGTGTAGGTACCCTTCGTGAACACCGAACGCTCGGTGTCGAGCAGATCGACGCGCTCCGCGCTGCCGGAGCCGCCGGTCACGTTGAAGTGATACTTCGGCGCCGACATGAAGCCTTCGCTCGAGTCCACCCGCATATGCGCTTCGGGGCCGGAGAAGACGGCGCCGTTGTTGTTCAGGTGAACCTGGCCGTAGGCATCGGCCATGTCCGTGTCCTGATCGTAGTGCAGCGCGTCGGCCTTGATGACGAAGGTATTGCGCCGCACCTCGGCCGAGCCTTTCGCGGCCAGGTCCTGATCGGTGGTGCCGCTCGTCGTGTCGCCGAGCACGAAAGTGGCCGGCTTCTGGCTGGCCTGCAACGGATGGTCTTCGAGCTGCGGGGCGAGCTGCATGCCCCACGGCGCGTCGATAGGTTGCGGCTGCGCCGCTTCCCCCACCAGCTGGGCGTGCGCAAGCGCGGGCATCAGGCCCGGAACGGCGATCAACGCCGCTACGAGCCGCCTTTTGCGCGGCACTACGGCACAAGAGGAAGTCGTTTGGGAAAGCTGTCTAGGCGGCATGTATCGTTTGGCGAATCGGCCCGTCCGTCAGCTTCTGCAGTCACGATCCACCGCCTGCACACCCCGACCGTGACAGTCGGCTGCACATCAATATTTACAATCTGTCGAACGATGAGGCGGGCGGTAAAGCGGAATGCGCGAAAGCCGGCGTGAGTCGCGTCAAAAAAGTCGTGGGGTATTATATGGCAAGACGTTGCCCCCCTGAATTTGCCGCCGGTTTTCATGACGCTGCCCCTCTCCAAAGACTCCACCCAAGCTCCCGCCGACAGCCGCCTCGACCTGCTCAAGGCATGGCTGAACGCCCACGCAGCACGCTATGCGCTCGAACTCGACACGCTCGCCCCGGCCTCGTCCGACGCCAGTTTCCGGCGCTATTTCCGGCTTGCCTGTAAGGCGGCGGAAGGCGGCAGCAGCGGCACCCTGATCGCCGTCGACGCCCCACCGCCCGAAAAGTGCCGCGAATTTGTGCAGGTCACGCATCTGCTCGAGGCCGCCAATGTGCATGTGCCGCGTGTGCTGGAGGTCGATTTCGACGCCGGGTTCATGCTTGTCACCGATCTGGGCACCGCTTCGTACCTCGGTGCGCTGACCGAGGCGCAAGACGGGAATGAGCCCCGCCGCGCCCGCTCGCTGATGCGCGACGCGCTCGATGCGCTGATCCGCTGGCAGCTCACCTCGCGCGAAGGCGTGCTGCCGCCGTTCGACGAAGCCTTCCTGCGCCGCGAGATGGAATTGATGCCGGAGTGGTTCCTCGGCCGCCATCTGAGCCGCGAGGTCGACGAAAAGACCCGCGGGGTGCTCGATCGCACCTTCGCGCTGTTGATCGCCAGCGCCCGGGCACAGCCGCAGGTCTTCATGCTGCGCGACTTCATGCCGCGCAATCTGATGGTCGCGGCCGAGCCCAACCCCGTGAATCCCGGCGTGCTGGACTTTCAGGACGCGGTGTACGGCCCGATCACCTACGATGCCGCCTCGTTGCTGCGCGACGCCTTCCTCGGCTGGGACGAAGAGTTCGAGCTGGATTGCTTCGTGTACTACTGGGAGCGCGCGAAAAAAGCCGGCCTGCCGGTCGATCCGGATTTCGGCGAGTTCTACCGCCAGCTCGAATGGATGGGGCTGCAACGGCACATCAAGGTGCTGGGGCTGTTCTGCCGGATCAACTACCGCGACGGCAAGCCGCACTACATGAAGGATCTGCCGCGCTTCATCGGTTATTCCCGTAAGGTCGCCGAACGGTATGCGCCGCTGCGCCCGTTCGCGAAGCTGCTGGACGATCTCGAAGGCCGCGCGAATGAAGTCGGCTACACGTTCTGACCGATGACGATGTCTCTGAAGAAAGCGATGATTTTCGCCGCCGGGCGCGGCGAGCGCATGCGTCCGTTAACCGACACATGCCCCAAACCTTTGCTGGAAGCCGGCGGCAAGCCGTTGATCGTATGGCAGATCGAACGCCTCGCACGCGCCGGCTTTCAAACTATCGTGATCAACCACGCGTGGCTCGGCGAGCAGATCGAGGCCGCGCTCGGCGACGGTTCGCGCTGGAGCGTGCACTTGCGTTACTCGGCGGAACACGAGGCGTTGGAGACGGCGGGCGGTATCGCGCAAGCGCTGCCGCTGCTGGAGGACGAGGGCAGGAGCGAAGTCTTCGTCGCGGTCAGTGGCGACGTCTACGCGGATTTCGACTACGCGACACTCGACACGCGCGCCAAAGCGCTGAACGCGCTAGCCACGCCCGGCATGCATCTGGTGATGGTGCCGAACCCGGCGTTTCACCCGAACGGCGATTTCGGCCTGGTGGACGGGACGCTGTCGCTCGATGCGCAGCCGCGCTTCACATTCGGCAACATCGGTCTCTACGACACACGGATGTTTCGCGATCTGCCGCGCGGCACGCGGCGCGCGCTCACGCCGTACTATCGCGAGACGATTGCGCGCGGTCTCGCGAGCGGGGAGGTATATGAGGGTCTGTGGGAAAACGTCGGCACGCCGGCACAGCTACAGACTCTGGATCAGCGCCTGAGCGCACGATAAGCGCCGGGCACCCGGCGCAAGAGGTTCGCCCAAGCTCGCCCAGGTTCACGCAAGCTCGCTTAGTCACGCTCCACGCCGCCTTGGGCGCCGACGCAACACCTCACCGTCCGCCCTCTCCCGCGCTCACCGTTTCCGCCGACTCCGGCGTTTCAGCTGCACGTTGCTGCTGCAACGCCCACATCTGCGCGAACAGCCCGTTCGCACTCAACAATTCGGCATGTGTTCCACGCTCGACGATCCGCCCTTTGTCCATCACGATGATCTGCTGCGCGTGCACCACCGTCGAAAGCCGGTGCGCGATGATCAGCGTCGTACGCTCGCGGGCGATCTGATCCAGTTCATGCTGGATCGCACGTTCCGAACGTGAATCGAGCGCCGAGGTCGCTTCGTCGAACAACAGGATCGGCGGATTCTTGAGGATGGTCCGTGCAATCGCGACGCGCTGTTTTTCCCCACCGGACAACTTGAGGCCACGCTCGCCGACCGGCGTTTCATAACCCTTCGGCAGCCCTTCGATGAAGTCGTGAATATGCGCCGCGCGCGCCGCCGCGATCACTTCCTCGCGAGTAGCCGACGGACGGCCATAAGCGATGTTGTAGTAGATCGAATCGTTGAACAGCACCGTATCCTGCGGCACGATGCCGATCGAGGCGCGCAACGAATCCTGCGCGACATCGCGAATATCCTGGCCGTCGATGGTGATCGCGCCGCCCGTCGCACGGTCCAGATCGTAGAAGCGGAACATCAGCCGCGCGAGCGTCGATTTGCCCGAGCCGCTATGGCCGACCACTGCCGTAGTGCTGCCCGCCGGAATCGTGAAGCTCACGTCGTGCAGAATCTGCCGCGCCGGCTCGTACGAGAAGTTCACATGTTCGAAGCGCACCTGCGCACCGCTCACCCGCAACGCGGGCGCGTCCGGCACGTCGGGCACTTCCTGCGTGGCGCCCAGCAGCGTGAACATGCGATCCATATCGGTGAGGCTCTGCTTCAGTTCCCGATATACGACGCCGAGAAAATTCAACGGGATATAGAGTTGCAGCATGAAGGTGTTGATCAGGACCAGGTCGCCGAGCGTGAGGCGCCCGGCCATCACGCCTTCGGTCGCGCGCCATAGAATGAATACGAGACCCGTGCCGATGATCGCCTGCTGCCCGAAGTTCAGCGCCGACAGCGAGCGCTGCGATTTGATCGCGGCCGTGCGATAGCGCTTGAGATTTTCGTCGTAACGGTGTGCTTCCCACTCCTCGTTACCGAAGTACTTCACCGTCTCGTAGTTGAGCAGCGAATCGATCGCGCGCGAATTCGCCTTTGAATCGAGCTCGTTCATCGTGCGGCGAAAATGCGTGCGCCATTCGGTGACCTTCACGGTGAATACGATGTACGCGGCAAGCGCAATGAACGTGACGATCGCGTAATACGCCTCATACTTGACGATGAAAAAGCCGAGCACGAGGCCGACCTCGACCAGGGTCGGCAGAATGCTGTACAGCGAATACGAAATCAGTTGCGTGATGCCGCGCGTGCCGCGTTCGATATCGCGCGACATACCGCCCGTCTGCCGATCGAGATGAAACCGCAGCGACAAAGCATGCAAATGGCGGAACACTTTCAGCGCGAGCTGGCGCACCGCG
The DNA here is from genome assembly GCF_902833645.1 of Paraburkholderia fungorum. Classification (GTDB taxonomy): domain Bacteria; phylum Pseudomonadota; class Gammaproteobacteria; order Burkholderiales; family Burkholderiaceae; genus Paraburkholderia; species Paraburkholderia fungorum. The sequence goes on along the minus strand of NZ_CADFGE010000014.1, from coordinate 39,482 downwards.
CTTTCGGTCACCTTCGCGAACAGGATCTCGCGCAGCTCGGTGAAAAGCGAGGTGGACAGCCGCACCACCGCGTAGGCGACCACCATCAAACCGACTCCGCCAAGCAGCACGATGCCAGGCGAATCGTGCGCACGGCCGAGCGCGGTGAGATGCTTCACCGACGCGAGGCCGTCGATGATCCGCTTCATTACGATCGGCACGCCGAGATTCGCGACCTTCGCGCCGATCAGACAACTCAGCGCGAAGCCCACGCGCCATTTATAAGTAGCGAGGTAAGGCAGTAAGGACAGGATCGTTTGCCAGTCGTTGCGCGGCTGGGTCGAGATCGGGGAAGGTTCGGACGAGGGCGTACGGCGCATGGGATCGGCTGGGGAGAGGATGGAAGCGACGGAGTTCGCAGCGGCGCGCCGACCGGCAGCATGCCAACCCGGCACTCTGCTCGATGTCGCGCGACCCGGCTGGGCGCTTTCCCGTACAATTCCTGATCTTTCTATTGTCGCAGAAGCTGGCTGGCGCCGCTTTTCATGGGTTGACCGGCCGCCCGGTTGCAGGTGGACCGCGCCGATGCGGTGTCACTGCGTCGTGCAGTTGCCATGAAATCCCCGCCTGCCGCTCGAGCCGACCGAGCCGACCGAGCCATTACGAATTTCAAGGGTGCCCCGATGACCGATATCCTCCAACTTCCGCAAAAACACTGCGCGCTGCGCGTCGTTCCGCAGCCGTCGGACGCGAACGTCCACGGCGACGTGTTCGGCGGCTGGATCATGGCGCAAGTGGATATCGCCGGATCGATTCCGGCAAGCCGCCGCGCCAACGGCCGGGTCGCGACCATCGCGGTCAATTCGTTCGTCTTCAAGCAGCCGGTGTTCGTCGGCGATCTGCTGAGCTTTTACGCGGACATCGTCAAGACGGGCAACACGTCGGTCACCGTCGAAGTCGAGGTCTACGCGCAGCGTATGAGTCTGACCGAAGACCTCGTGAAGGTCACCGAAGCAACCCTGACCTACGTCGCAACCGACAGCGACCGGCGCCCGCGCGCGCTGCCCGTGCTGGATTAAACGGCAATTGGTGGCATTGAACGAAAACGAGGCGCCTGAGCGCCTCGCTTAACTTCACAGATTGTCCTCACCCGGTTGCGTTTGCAAGGCGGCTTGCGCCCCTGCTACCCGGTCCAAACGCAGCCGAACCCGCAATCGCTGTCCGGCCCGCAGCCGCTTACTGGCTCGCCGCCGCACCAGCAGCCGCCTTCTTCTGCGCGTTCTGCAGATCCGTCGGATAGTTCGGATCGTTACGCGACGGGTTATACCCGTTGCTCTCCAATTGCTTCAACTCTGCGTTCTTCTTGGCACGCGCCTCCTTGCGGGCGGCCTTGCGTTGCGCCTTGGCTGCTGCCTTGGACGCGGCCGACGGCTTGGCGGCATTGGTGGCATCGGCTGCCGGAGCGCTTGCGTCGTTTTGTGCGAACGCCGGTGCAACCGAAGCCACGCTCAGTACAACCGATGTCAACAGCACAGCCCATTTCTTTGCAGGTGAAGACGTCATTTTTCTCTCCAGTCGTATTGGAAGATATTCGACGGCGAAACGCCCTTGACGGAGTGCGAGCAGCGACAGGCGGGCGCAACGCCACGTGAATCGATGCTTCGTGGTTCCCGGGAAGTCTGAGACGGGAATCCCGAATATATACGACTGTCACGCGCCCGCAAACCGGTAATCCCCCTGCAAGCGGCCGCCGCATGTGCCAGGCGGCGCGCACGCTCACGAACCGTGACGCAAATAAGCGTCGACCTGCCCATCGATCCACTGGGCGAAATGCGCCTGTTTCGCGTTCAGGATCTCGCGTTGCTGCCAGACCAGCCAGTACGGATAGCGATACGGCACGCGGATGTCGGTGATCTGCACCAGTTCGCCCCGCGCGAGCGCATGCGCGACGAGGCTGCGCCGCTCGAGCGCGACGCCCTGCCCGAGCAGCACGGCGCCAATCACGATGTTCGAATCGTTCGCCGACAAGACCGTCGCTTCGGCGGCCGGCTCGGCCACCTGCGCCGCCTGACACCAGTCGCTCCAGGGCGCGTCGGGGCTCGAGATCAGCGGACATGCGAGCACGTCCTCGGCCGTGCGAGGAAAACGGCCATGCGGCCCGAACGCGAAATGCGGTGCCGCGACCACGAGCATGTCGTCGTCGAACAGTTTCTGTTGTGCGACGTCGGGCCAATGCCCTTGCCCCATGCGAATGCCGATGTCGCTGGTGCCCTGGCGAAAATCCTCGATCTGCAGATTCGTCATCAGGCGCACGCGATAGTATGGATGCGCCTCACGGAAGCTCGCGAGGCGCGGCACGAGCCAATGCTGCGCGAACGACGGCACGGTTGAGATCACCAGATCGCTTTGATGCGGACGCGCCTGCGCACGGCGGGTCGCCAGGGTGATGTCGCGCAGCGCGGAGCGTATTTCGAGCGCGTACAGCCGGCCGTCGTCGGTAAGGCGCAGGCCACGTGCTTCGCGCACGAACAGCGCGACGCCCATCGACTCCTCCAGCACCTTGATCTGCTGACTGACCGCCGAATGCGTGACATGCAACTCCCGCGCGGCCGGCGTCACGCCGCCGAGCCGGGCGACGGCTTCGAAGCAGCGCAGAGCAGCCAGTGGCGGAATGGGTTTCATGTAAGAAATTCTGACGTAAACCGTCGAATAATGTCGCTTTTTCTGCCATGAAAAGACGGTTAATCTATTGCCTTCACGCTCCGTAGGCACCGCCTGACAGGCAAATCGCCGCCCACCCGCTCGCACGGGCAGCCATATAGATCTTCTAACGGGATTGAGATGAAACTGATCGGAATGCTGGATTCACCCTACGTGCGCCGGGTCGCTATTTGCCTGAAGTTGCTGAAGCTCGACTTCGAGCATCAGTCGATTTCGGTGTTCAGCACTTACGACGCGTTCGCGAAGATCAACCCGGTCGTGAAAGCACCCACGCTGATCCTGGACGACGGCCAGCAGGTGATGGATTCGACCGTGATCCTGCAATACGTCGCCACGCTCGCCGCACCGGATCAACGGATTTTCCCGACCCAGGCGGACCACTGCCTGCGGGCGGCCCGCCTCACCGGTCTCGCGCTGGCCGCTTCTGAAAAGACCGTGCAGATCGTCTATGAACGCAATCTGCGGCCGGCGGAGAAACAGCATGAGCCGTGGATCAAGCGGGTGACCGAGCAATTGCATGCCGCTTATCGTGCGCTCGAAGAGGAACTCGCGGCGGCGCCGCTGCCGGTCGAACCGAACCGTTTCGGTGCGGCGGACGTCGCGGTAGCCGTCGCGTGGAATTTCACGCAGATGTTTTTGCCGGAGATCGTCACCAAGGCAGCGCACCCCCACTTGCAGGCATTTTCCGAAGTGGCGGAACGACTGCCGGTTTTCCTCGACACGCCTGCCGCCTGAGATCCCCGCCGGACAGGAACGGGTATCGATCGTCGATTGCTGCGCGGCACACAGCGACTCAGCCGCCGCCCCTCGCTTTCACTGGCGGCCGCAGAGATCGAGACGCGCAGCGGCAGTGGCCGCCGCGCGGCGTGTACGGCTGTGGCGCTGCGCATTGATGCCCGCCTTGATAACGATGCACAGCAGCGTACCGATCAGCAGCACCGCGGCCGCCCACGGCAGCGAGACCGCGCCGTACCGGTCCATCGCAATGCCGCCGAACGCCCCGCCGCCCGCTATCGCGAGATTCCAGAACGTGACGATCATCGATTGCGCGACATCGGCGCCCTCGCCCGCGGCACGCGCCGAGGCCGTTTGAAAGAGCGTGGCGGCACCACCGAACGCGAGCCCCCATACCCCCACCCCGGCATAGACAACGGCCGGCAGATCGCTCGCCAGACCGAGCGTCACGACGGCCGCACCGAACAGCGCGACACTGATCAGCGTCAGCCGGCGCAGATGCCGGTCCACCAGCACGCCGACGATCGCGATACTCACAAGCGCCATCACCCCAAACACAAGCAGTACGACATCCACGCGCTGCTGCAAATATGCGAGCGCAAGAAACGGCGAGATGTAGGTGTAGAGAATGGTATGCGCGAGCACATAGGTGAACATCACCGCGAGTACGGCCTTGAGACCGGGTGAGGCGAGCACGCCACTCAAGGTCGTGCGCCGTCCGGCCGCCTGCCCGGCGAAATCGGGCACCTGCCAGCGGACCCAGCCGAGCAGCACGACCGTCAGCACGCTCATCGCACCAAACGTATAGCGCCACCCGATTGAAGCGCCCATCAGCGTCCTAAGTGGAATGCCGAGCGATAAGGCCAGCGGCACGCCCGTCATCGCCACCGCAATGGCACGGCCTTGCAGATGCGCAGGCGCCATGCGCGCCGCGTAGCCGGCAAGCAGCGCCCATAGCAGACCCGCCGACACGCCGGCAAAGAAACGCGCGACCAGCGTGAGCGTGTAGTTCGTCGACAGCGTCGTTACCGTATTGACGACGATAAAACCCGCGATCGCCATCAGCAGCAACGGACGACGGCGCCATCCGCGCGTCGCGATTGCAAGCGGAATAGCCGCCAGCAACGACCCCGCCGCGTACACGGTGACGAGCTGCCCGATCAGTGCCGCCGACACCCCGAAGTCGCCGCTCATTTCGCGCAGCAGGCCGGCGGGCAAGGCCTCGGTAAGGATCGTGATAAACCCGCCCGTGGCGAGCGCAAGCAAACCAGATAGCGGCAAGCGGCCGGCAGATTCGGGCGATTGTGCCGAACGTGCCGATCGTGCTGATGGTCCCGGACGCGTCGCGGCGTCAGCCAGATCCTGGTCGAATTCGCTCATGAGCGGCTCGCGCCCTGAACCTTGGCCGCGCTCACGCCATACACCGCATCGCGCAGTTCGTTCACAAACGCCCCCGACATGCCTTCGTACAACGTGTTGGTCAACGCAACGACACTCAGACCGCGGCTACGGTCCACGAACCAGGAATGGCCATACGCGCCACCCCAGCGCCAGGTGCCGGGCGACTCCGGCGAATCGGCGGCGAGCGGATCGCGCAGCACCGAAAAGCCCAGACCGAAACCGTAGCCCGGCTGATCGGGCGGCCCCATCTCGCCCGTCTGATTGCGGCCCATTTCGTCGACGATCGCACGCGGCAGCAAAGCGCCGCCGCCGTCGCGCAGCGTGTCGAGCAAACGCAGCACGTCGTCGGCGCAACCCACCATGCCCGCGCCACCTGACGCAAACGCTTCGGGATCCAACGCACGCGCCGGCTCGAAATCGATACCGACCGCTCCTTCGAACGGTGTCGCGCGTTCCTTGTCGCGCATGCGGTGCGGTCGTGGCACGTCGCTCACGTAGGGGGTCGCGAGACGCTGCGCGTCGAGCGTATAAAAGGCGGTGTCGTTCATCCCAAGCGGCGCGGTGACGAGCTCACGCACCGCGTCGCCCAGCGGCGACTGCGTCACGCGTTCGATCAGCGCGCCCAGCACGTCGATCGACAGCGAATAGGCCCAAGCCGTACCCGGCGCGAACAGCAACGGTACGCCGGCAATCCGGCGCAAGTTCTCAGCGAGCGTAATGCCGGCGCGATCCATCCCATCGGAAACACCTGCGCGGGCATACGGACCGTGCTCATCAGGTTCGAGAAAACGGTAGCCGAGACCCGCCGTATGCGTCAGCAAATACCGCACGGTGAGGTGCACGGCGGCGCCGTCCGCTCCACGCGGCGTGAACTCGGGCAGATAGCGCTCGACTGCGTCGTCGAGCCCCAGGCGCTGCTGACTGACCAGCACCATCGCGGCCGTCGAGACGATCGGCTTCGAAATCGACGCGAGCCGGAACAGCGTATCTTCGCGCATCGGCTGTTCATGCTCGCGGTCGGCTAGACCTGCGGCGCGGCGATACACCGGCTCGCCGTGCTCGGCGATCAGTACGACGCCGCCAACGAGGCGTTGCTCAGCCAGCGCTCTATCGATCACCGCATCGACCCGCAGCGGGAGTGGCGCGGGATCGCGAGCAGAGCGGGACAGCGCGGACAATTCAGTCATGACGGCTCCAATCAGAGGGATGCGGCCATCATACGAATCCGGCAAATGAAGAAAAACTGGGATAGAGTTCCTCAGTCTACGGACATTTATGTCCGGAATCGGAGGCAGCGGTGGAGAGTCTGGGCGGGTTCCTGGTATTCGTGCAGGTGGCGGAGACACGCAGCTTCGTCGCAGCCGGGCGGCTACTCGGCGTGTCGGCGTCGGCAGTGGGCAAGCGCATCGCGCGCCTCGAAGAAAGGCTCGGCGTGCGGCTTTTTCATCGCAGCACGCGCAGCATCACGCTCACCACCGACGGCATGCAGTTTCTCGAACGCAGCCGGCGCATCCTTGCCGAAATCGAAGCAGCGCAACTGGAAATATCGCAAAGCGCCGGCTCGCCGCGCGGCCGCTTGCGTGCGAGTCTGCCGCTGGTCGGTTCGCTGGTGTTGCCGATACTCGCCGATTTCATGCTGGCCTATCCGGAGATTGAACTGGATCTGGACTTCAGCGACCGCGTGGTCGATGTGATCGACGAAGGTTTCGACGTCGTGGTGCGTACCGGCGCGCTGGCGGATTCACGCCTCGCAGCGCGGCAAATCGGTTCATTCGGCGTCGTGCTGGTTGGCGCGCCGGCCTATTTTGCCCGGCACGGCACGCCGCAAAAACCCGCCGATCTCGCGAACCATATCTGTCTGCACTACCGCTACCCGAAGAACGGCAAGCTGGAGATCTGGCCGTTGCGACGCGAAGCCGGTGAGCGCGAGGTGACCTTGCCGATTTCGATGGTTTGCAACAACGTCGAAACGCGCGTGTGCTTCGCCATGCGCGGTTTGGGAATTGCGTGCATGCCGGATTTTTCGGTGCGGCAGGCGCTAAAAGACGGCCTGCTTTGCACGGTGCTCGACGACTACGTCGAGCGGGTGATCGATCTGAGTATCGTCTGGCCGGCCGGACGCAGCGTGCCGCCCCGCTTGCGGGTGTTCATCGATTTCATGGCCGCGCGGATTCTCGCGGACAACGTGCCCTAGCGCTACGCCGGCTACGCCGGAGCGCCGCGTAGCGTCGCCGCCCAGTTACACCGCCACCGGCTCTCGCGTGTCCCCACCCTGGAACAACGCGGAAATCGCATCTGTCGACAACGGCTTCGCAAAGTAAAAACCCTGCATCTCGTCGCACGCGCGCTCCCTCAGGAAATCGAGTTGCGCCGACGTCTCCACACCTTCCGCGATCACCTGCAATTTCAGCGAATGGGCGAGCGCGATGATCGCCGAGGTGATCGTTTCGTCGTCGCCCGACACGCCGATATCCGACACGAACGAGCGGTCGATCTTCAAACGGTCCACCGGAAAGCGCTTCAGATAACTGAGACTCGAGTAGCCGGTGCCGAAGTCGTCGATCGCAAGGCCGATACCGAGCGCATGCAACTCGTTGAGCATCGACACCGCTTCCTCGGCATTGCGCATGATGGTGCTTTCGGTCAACTCGAGTTCGAGGTACTGCGGCTCGAGCCCCGTTTCGGCAAGCACCTGCATGACGAGCTTGGCGATATCGCGCTGCTGGAAAACGCGCGCCGACAGATTCACCGACACCCGCGCGGGCGGCAGCCCTTCGTCCTGCCACGCCTTGTTCTGACGGCACGCCTCGCGCAACACCCATTCCGACAGCGGCCCGATCAAGCCGCTCTCCTCGGCGACCGGAATGAACAGCGACGGCAGCACCAAACCGACTTCCGGATCGTGCCAGCGCACCAGCGCCTCGGTGCCGACGATCTGCCCGCTTTCGATATCCACCTGCGGCTGGTAGTGCAGCAGGAATTCATTGTCGCGCAACGCACGGCGCAAACGCCGTTCGAGATTCAGGCGCGCGCCGGCGCTCGCATTCATCTCCGGCTGGTAAAACTGGAATGTGTTACGGCCCATGTCCTTCGCGCGATACATCGCGAGATCGGCCTTTTTCATCAGCGTTTCCGCGTCGTCGCCGTCTTGCGGGAAGAGGCTCGCACCCATGCTGCAACCGACATACAACTCGGTGCCGTCGAGCCACACCGGCTCGGAAATCGACGCGCGCACCCGCTCCATCCACGCGATCAGCGACTGCTCGTCGACGGTATCGGTCATCACGATCACGAACTCGTCGCCGCCGTGCCGCGCGACCGTGTCGCTGGTTCGCGTGCAGCGCGCGAGCCGCTCGGCCACCACGCCCAGCAAACGGTCGCCAACGCTATGGCCGAGGCTGTCGTTGACGTTCTTGAAGCCGTCCAGATCGATGAACACGACCGCGACGCCCTTGTGATGCCGCTGCGCGACGATCAGCGCATGCTGCAGACGATCGCGCAGCAGGTTGCGATTCGGCAGCCGCGTGAGACTGTCGTAGTTGGCCTGGTATTCGAGCTGCTCCTGATAGCGGATCAGATCGGTTACGTCATTGATCACACCGATGTGATGGGTAATCACCCCCTCCGCGTTCGGCACCGGCGCGATGAACAACTGATTCCAGAATAGCGCGCCGTCCTTGCGATAGTTGCGCACCACGGCGCTCACCTCGCGGTTCGCGGCAAGTGCCTGACGGATCAACGCGACGCCTTCCTGGTCGCGGTCGTCGCGTTGCAGCACACGGCAATCGTGGCCGATCACTTCAGCGGGATCGTAGCCGGTGATACGCATGAACGCGGGGTTCACGTATTCGATCAGATTGCCCAACGGCGACGGCGCGGTGATCAGAATCGCGTTGACGCTGGCATCGAGCGCGCGGCTTTGCAGACGCAAGGCCAGGTCGGCGCGCTTGCGCTCGGTGATGTCCGTGTAGGAACCGAGCACGCCGATCACGCGACCGTCACCGTCGGTGAACGGCAGCTTGCTCGTGACGGTGGTGCGATGCACGCCGTCGATCACCAGGTCAACCTCGAAATTCATTTTCGGCACGCCGGTGGTCACCACCTCCTTGTCGTGCTCGTTCAGCAGACTGGCAAAGGCGCGCCATGGCATGTCGTTGTCGCTCTTGCCGACCACCTGCTCCGGGTAAGAGAGCCCCGCGTCGCGCGCGAACGCCATGTTGCAGCCGAGATAGCGCGCCTCCTTATCCTTCCAGAAAATCCGCTGCGGGATGTTGTCGATCACCGTCTCGAGCATCTGGTTCGAACGCTGCGCCTCGGCTTCGGCGTTGATCTGTTCGGTGACGTCGTCGGCCAGCACGAAGAAGGCGGCGCGGCCCATAAAATTGAGCGCGTGATACGAAATGTCGGCGCTGATCATCGACCCGTCCTTGCGGCGATGGTGCCAGACGCCCGCCATCGTGCGGCCGTGGTGCAGGACGTCGCTGCGTTGCAGGTGCGATTCGAGACGCGAAATCTCGCCATTCGGCCGGATCGCGCGAATCGTCATGCCGAGAAATTCGCTTTCCGAGTAGCCGTATTGCTGGATCGTGGCCGCGTTCACGGCGAGAAAGCGCAGCGTCTCGCGGTCAAAAATGTACATCGGCACCGGATGATCGTCGAACAGTCCGCGAAAACGCTCGTCGTTGCGATTGAGCGCGCGGACCGTGCGCAGTTTCTCGCGCGCGCGGCTTTCGCGAGCGCCGAACGTGAAGATCAGAAGCGCGCTGCCGGCCAGCATCGTCACGATCAGCAGGAACATGGCGCGCTGGGTTTCGTTCGCGGACGCCGCGACCGACGCCTGCAACACGTCATTCTCCTGCTGGCGCAGCGCTGCCAGACTGGTTTCCACACGGCCGAGCCCGAGCCCGAGGTGGGTATAAGTCGACGCCGCCCACGCGCGCGACTCGTTCGGGGTGGCGTGAGCGCTCCTCAGCAGTGCATCGTCAATGTCGCGTTGCAGCGCGTGACTGTCCACACTCAGTTTGGCGAGCGTAGCGAGTAAGGCCGGTTCGCCAGCGAGCTCCTTGTGCAACTCGCGCTCCACGTTGGCCAGCGAACTCGCCATGGCGGCGGCCTCGGTGACGGGCGCAGCCTCACCCGATGCTTCGAAACGGCCGAGCGCGGCCAGTCCGCCGTCCAGCGCCGTATGGTAGGCGTCGAGATTCTGACGCACGTTCGCCGAACGCAGCATGCGCGCGTCAGCGTCGCGCTGGCCGCAAATCTGCGTGTAGGCGACGAAGGCGTTCGCGCCGACCGCCGCGGCGACGACCGCCAGATTGATCAGCAGCCGCTTCGATAAAAAAGGAGTCATGGGTTCCGAACGTCAATCGTTCTGAGGGCGGGAGCGCGGGGTCGCTTTCGATGCGTCGGATCGCACCGGGTCGAGTCTTTTTACGCGCCAACCCATGGATAACGGCCGCGTTCGGAACAGGTTGAGGGGTGGGGGCGAAATAATTAGGGGATTTGGGCGGGGCGTTGGGCTGGAGGCGCCTGTCCGGTCAGGCCTGGCCGGTCACGCCTGACCGGCCGCGCCTAGCCGGCCGCACCTAGCCGGCCGCACCTAGCCGGCAGCGCCTAGCCGGCCGCACCAAATTCCTTCATCGCCGGAACGAAGTCGTGGTTGCCTTCCGGTTTGCGCGACAATTTGGCGAGGACATAGCGCTTGAACGGCGCGAGTTTGGCCCACTGCGCGATACCCGGCACGGGCAGGCCGGCGAGTCCAGCCTGGTGTGCCACACCCTCCGGCACCGCGTCGGTGCGGCGCCAGGCGGGCGCCTCCTCGGGCGTGAACCACTCCGGCTCGACATTCGCGTGCGTGCGCAGCATTTCGAACAGTGCGTGGTCGAAATTCGGCTCGATTTCCGCGTCTTCGTCGACCGGAAACCGCGCCAGCAGCTTGCGGTCTTCGAGCGGCAGCAACTGCCACTGCGCGAGCGTGATGCGCAGCCCGAAGCGATCGAGATTGAAGCGCACCGACATCGGGATGTAGGTGAAATTCTCCGAAGACGCGACTTCGAAGTCGAACAGAAGCGGTGCCTCGTTGAGTCCCATGACAGTATTCCTCTTTGGTGACGGGCAACACGCAAGCCCAGCTTGAGGTATTTTAGAACCTTATTCGCGCGATAGCGGCATGGTCTGGCACCGCTTCGCGCTACTCGGCAAGGCTGCGAACCGCGCAAACGCGCGCGGCATCAAAGGAGTGAAATCGCTTGAACCAACTGGAAACCGCCGGGCAGCCCGGCGCCGTGGAGCGCGAGGTGCACCGGCATCGCGGCGCGGCGGTCGAGACCGTCACCGATCACGTCGGTCAGGAATGGCCGGTGGCGCTTGTCTTCAACGGCATCTCGCACGCGGTCATGATGTGCACGCCGTGCGATCTGGAAGCGTTCGCGGTCGGCTTTGCGATTTCGGAAGGGATCGTGGAGCGCGGCAGTGACATTCAGGACATCGAGGTCGAGTTGCACGACGACGACGAATTGCCGCATGCCGAAGTGCAATTGAAGGTCGTGCAGCAGGCGTTCGTCGCGCTGAAGGAAAAACGCCGTGCGCTCGCCGGGCGGACCGGCTGCGGCGTATGCGGGATCGAAAGCATCGATCTGCTGGATCTGAAGCCGGAGCGCGTGCCCGACACCGGCTTTCTGCAACGGCTTGCGCCGGATGCAATCGCCCGTGCGGCGCGCGAGTTGCCGGAACATCAGGCGCTGACGCGCCTGACCGGCGGCCTGCACGCCGCCGCATGGTGCGACGCCACAGGCGCAATCCGCTACGCGTTCGAAGACGTCGGCCGTCATAACGCGCTCGACAAGCTGATCGGCCAGCTGGTACTCGATCGCGTGGATACCCGTGAAGGGTTTGTGTTTCTGTCGAGCCGCGCCAGCTACGAGCTGGTGCGCAAGGCGGCGCGTGTCGACGTGCCGATGGTCGCGACGATTTCGGCGCCGTCGTCGCTGGCGATTGCGATTGCCCGCAAAGCGGGCGTACGGCTTGTCAGCTTCTGCCGGGAAACCAGCTACGTCGACTACGACACCTTGCAGCCGGCGCAAGCTTGAGCGCTTCAGGCGCCTGAAGTATCGTCAGGCGCCCTGAGCGCAGCCGGTTCAATCGAACTGCCGGAAGTCCGGCTTGCGTTTCTCGAAGAACGCCTTGAACGCCTCGCGCGCTTCCGGCGCGATCAGCATCTTGCCGAAGTGCACCGCCTCCTCGCTCATCTGCGTTTGCAGTTCATGCTGGCTCGCGCGCTTCATCAGACTCTTCGTCACCCGCAACGAAGAAGCCGGCAGCGCCGCCAGTTTGGCCGCCTGCGCGGCGGCGAACGCATCGACTTCAGCCGCGGGCAACACGCGATTCACGAAACCCATGCGGTGCGCTTCGACAGCATCGAAAGCTTCGCCGAGCAGCAGCTTTTCCGCTGCGGCCTGATACCCGGCCACGCGCTGCAACAGCAAACTCGACGCCGCTTCCGGGCACAGCCCCAACGGCGTGAACGGCAGCGAAAAGCTCGCCGTATTCGCTGCGTACACGAGATCGCAGTGCAGCAGGAGCGTTGTGCCAATGCCGACTGCCGGGCCCGCCACCGATGCCACCACCGGCTTCTCCGCCGAACTGATCGCGCGCAGGAACTGGAACACCGGGGCGTCTTCACCGCCCGGCGGCTTCTTCATGAAGTCTTCGAGATCGTTGCCGGCACTGAAAATGCCGGCGCTGCCGCGAATCAGAATCGCCCGGATCGAGGTATCGCCCTGCGCTTCGACCAGTGCGTCGGCCATCGTCTGATACATCGCGGCCGTGATCGCGTTTTTCCTGTCGGGCCGGTTGAAGGCAATCGTCAGCACACCGTCGGCGCGCTCGACCAGAATATCCATTGTCATCTCCTCGTACTCCTGGTTGCTGCTGAATGGAAAAAACGGTTCGCAAGCCCGGTAGGCCTGCGAACCGTTTCCGCGGTCCTTAAGGGGTCACTGCAGGGATCACTGCAGGGGTCACCGCAAGCATCACTGTCATGACCTGGACCGATACGCTTACAGACGTTCGATAATGCCCGCCGCACCCATGCCGGTACCGACGCACATCGTCACCATGCCGTACTTGAAGTTGCGGCGGCGCAGGCCGTGCACCACCGTCGACGCGCGAATCGCGCCCGTTGCGCCCAGCGGGTGGCCGAGTGCGATCGCGCCGCCAAGCGGGTTGATCTTCGACGGATCGAGACCGAGGTCCTGAATCACCGCCAGCGATTGCGCGGCGAATGCTTCGTTCAGTTCGATCCAGTCCATGTCCTCGATCTTCAGACCGGCAGCTTTCAGCGCGGCCGGAATCGCTTCCTTCGGACCGATACCCATGATTTCCGGCGGCACGCCACGCACGGCAAAACTGACGAAACGGGCGAGCGGCGTCAGGTTGAATTCCTTCAGCATCTTTTCCGACACGACGATCAACGCGCCCGCGCCGTCCGACGTCTGCGAACTGTTGCCCGCCGTCACCGAACCCTTGTTTGCGAACACCGCGCGCAGTTTCGCCAGACCTTCCAGCGACGTTTCGGCGCGCGGACCTTCGTCGAGCGAGACTTCGCGCGTCTTCACCTTCACTTCGCCGGTGGTGAGATCGGGGAAACGTTCGGTGATCGTGTACGCGGCGATTTCGTCGTTGAACTCGCCGGCCTGCTGCGCGGCGATGGCACGGCGATGCGACTCGACCGAGAACGCGTCTTGCGCTTCGCGGCTAATCTTCCAGCGCTCGGCGACCTTCTCCGCGGTCAGACCCATACCGTAGGCGATGCCAATGTCTTCGTTGCGATCGAAGATATGCGGCGACATCGACGGCTTGTTGCCCATCATCGGCACCATGCTCATCGATTCGCAGCCGCCCGCGATCATCGCGTCCGATTCGCCGACGCGGATGCGGTCCGCCGCCATGGCCAGCGCGGTCAGGCCCGACGCGCAGAAACGGTTCACCGTGACACCGCCCACCGTGTTCGGCAGGCCCGCCAGCAGCGCGCCCATCCGCGCGACGTTGAGGCCCTGCTCTGCCTCAGGAATGGCGCAGCCGATGATGGCGTCTTCGATTACCTTGGTATCGAGGCCGGGAACTTGTGCCACAGCCGATTTGATCGCGTGCACCAGCAGTTCGTCGGGGCGCGTGTTCTTGAACATCCCGCGCGGCGCCTTGCCGATCGGCGTGCGGCTCGCGGCGACGATGTATGCGTCTTGCAATTGCTTTGTCATTTCAAGCTCCTATGTCGACCAGAGTTAGCGCTTCAGCGCTTACTCTGGTCCCATGCAGTCTTATCGCGGTCGACCAGAGTTAGCGCTTTAGCTGTCGACCAGAGTTCGCACTTCGGTGCGTTACTCTGGTCCCACGCAAAGCACTTACTCCCGTCCCATGCAATTTATTGCGTTCGTTCGTCGCTTAGTTGCGCACCGGCTTGCCGGTTTGCAGCATGCCCATGATCCGTTCCTGCGTCTTTTGCGTGCCGAGCAGATCGACGAACGCTTGACGCTCGAGTTTGAGCAGCCATTCTTCGTCGACGAGGCTGCCGGCTTCCACGTCACCGCCGCACACTGCTTCCGCGATGCGGCTGGCGATCAGGAAATCGTGCTCGCTGATGAAACGGCCGTCGCGCATGTTGACGAGCGATGCCTTGATGGTCGCGATCGCCGAGCGGCCCGCCACCGGCACTTGCGTGACACGCAGCGGCGGACGATAGCCCGCGGCCGACAGCGCGCGCGCTTCCTTCTTCGCGATATCGAGCAGCTCGAACACGTTGAAGACGATCGTGTCGGACGGCTTCAGGTAGCCCATGGCGCGAGCGTCGAGCGCGGAGGCCGAAACCTTCGCCATCGCCGCGTTTTCGAACGACTTCTGCACGAACTTAAGCAGGTCGTTGGTTGCGCCGGCCGCGGTTGCGGCTTCCGCCGCGCGCAGTGCCGCTTCCTTCAGACCGCCGCCCGCCGGCACGAGACCCACGCCGACTTCGACCAGGCCCATATAGCTTTCGATGTGCGCGACACGCTTCGCGCTATGCAGCGCCAGCTCGCAGCCGCCGCCGAGCGCGATGCCCGACACCGCCGAGATGACCGGCACGCTCGCGTACTTCACGCGCAACATGCCCTGCTGGAATTTCTTCACGAACGGTTCGATGCCCTTCGCGCCGCCCATCATGAACGCGGGCATGGCTTCTTCGAGGTTCGCGCCCGCGGAGAACGGCCCGCCCGGCGTACCGAGTTTCAGCGACGTCGGCTGCCACACGACCAGGCCCTTGTAGTCCTTCTCGGCCAGTTCGATGGCTTGCGTCAGGCCGTCGATCACCGACGGTCCGATCGTGTTCATCTTGCTCTTGAACGACACGATCAGCACGTCGTTCTCACCCGCGCGGTCGTCGACCCAGGCACGCACGGCGTCGGTTTCGAACAGCGTCTTGCCGTACGTCTTCGGATCAGCCGACGTTTCGCCGACCAGCGGTGCGCGGAACACCTGTTTGTCGTAGACCGACAGCGAGGAACGCGGCACAAAAGTCTTCGAAGCCGGCGACCACGAACCTTCGTTCGTATGCACACCACCCTTCTCGGCAACCGGACCTTCCAGCACCCACGACGGCAGCGGCACGTTCGACAGCGCCTTGCCCGCCGCGATGTCTTCCTGCACCCATTCGGCGACCTGCTTCCAGCCGGCCGTCTGCCAGCCTTCGAACGGGCCTTCGTTCCAGCCGAAGCCCCAACGAATCGCCAGGTCGACGTCACGCGCGTTATCAGCGATCGATTCAAGATGCACGCCGATGTAGTGGTACACGTCGCGGAAAATCGACCACAGGAATTGCGCCTGCGGATGATCCGATTCGCGCAGCAGCTTTAGACGTTCTGCAGGCGGACGCTTCAGAATGCGGCCGACCAGTTCGTCGGCTTTCGCGCCGCCGTCGACGTACGTGCCCGTCTTCGGGTCGAGCACCTTGATCGCCTTGCCTTCCTTCTTGTAGAAGCCGCCGCCGGTCTTCTGACCCAGCGCGCCCTTCTTCACGAGTTCGGCCAGCACGGCCGGCGTTTCGTAGACCGGGAAGAACGGATCGTCCTTCAGCGTGTCCTGCATCGTCTTGATGACGTGCGCCATGGTGTCGAGACCGACCACGTCCGCGGTACGGAACGTTGCCGATTTCGCGCGGCCCAGACGCGAGCCCGTCAGGTCGTCCACTTCGTCGAAACGCAGGCCGAATTTCGCGGCTTCGGTAATGACGGCGAGGATCGAGAAAATACCGACGCGGTTAGCGATGAAGTTCGGCGTATCTTTTGCCCGCACGACACCCTTGCCGACCACGCTCGTCAGGAACGATTCGAGCTGGTCGAGAATTTCCGGACGCGTCGTGGCGGTCGGGATCAGTTCGACCAGGTGCATGTAGCGCGGCGGATTGAAGAAGTGCACGCCGCAGAAGCGTGCCTTCAGTTCATCCGCGAAACCGTTCGACAGTTCGGTGATCGACAGACCCGACGTGTTGGTCGCGAAAATCGCATTCGGTGCGATGTGCGGCGAAACCTTCTTGTACAAATCGTGCTTCCAGTCCATGCGTTCGGCGATCGCTTCGATCACGAGGTCGCACTCGGCGAGCTTCTCGATGTCGTCGTCGTAATTCGCGGGCTGGATGTATTGCGCGTCGTCCTTCAAGCCGAAAGGCGCGGGCGACAGCTTCTTCAGATTCTCGATCGCCTTCAGCGCGATCGCGTTCTTCGGGCCTTCCTTCGCGGGAAGGTCGAACAGCAGCACGGGCACCTTGGCGTTGATCAGGTGCGCTGCGATCTGCGCGCCCATCACGCCGGCGCCGAGCACGGCTACCTTGCGAATGTTCAGATTGCTCACGTCGTTCCTCCGGGGAGTTATGCGGTGTCGCGAATGTGTCTCTTACATTTCGCGATGTATGACTTGTGGCGGTGGAAGACGCCGCGCCTTATGAAGGCGCGGCGTTTGCCGTAAAGGTGCGCGTTAGAACAGCGACTCTTCGACGTCCATCATCGGCTTCGAACCGGCGCGCGCCTGACGAATCGTCATCGCCGTTTCCGGCAGCAGCTTCGCGAAGTAGAAGCGCGCGGTAGCCAGCTTCGCCTTGTAGAACGGATCGCCGGATGCTTCGTTGTCGAGCGCGATACGCGCCATGCGTGCCCAGAAGTACGAGAACACGAGATGGCCGACGGTGCGCAGATACGGCACGGCGGCGGCGCCGACTTCGTCCGGGTTCTGCATCGCCTTCATGCCGATTTCCATCGTCAACTTCTGCACCTTTTCGCCGATGTCGGCGAGCGGGTTAATGAACTCCTGCATCTCCGGCTTCACGCCTTCGGCTTCGACGAAATCCGACACCAGCTTGCCGAACTTCTTCATCTTCGCGCCCATGTCGCCGAGAATCTTGCGGCCGAGCAGGTCGAGCGCCTGAATCGCGTTGGTGCCTTCGTAGATCATGTTGATACGCGCGTCGCGCACGTATTGCTCCATGCCCCATTCGGCGATGAAACCGTGGCCGCCGTAGATCTGCATCGCGTGATTGGTGCTCTCGAACGCGTTGTCCGAGAGGAAGGCCTTCAGGATCGGCGTGAGCAGCGCAACCAGATCCGCAGCCTCTTTACGCACCGATTCGTCGGCGTGCGACAGTTCCTTGTCGATGTGCAGCGCGGACCAGTACGAGAACGCACGCGCGCCTTCAGCGTAGGCCTTCTGCGTGAGCAGCATGCGGCGCACGTCCGGGTGCACGATGATCGGGTCGGCGGCTTTTTCCGGTGCTTTCGGACCGGTCAGCGAGCGCATTTGCAGACGCTCTTTCGCGTAGGTGAGCGAGTTCTGATAACCGATTTCCGTCAGACCCAGGCTCTGCATGCCAACGCCCAGACGCGCGGCGTTCATCATCACGAACATCGCGTTCAAGCCCTTGTTCGGCTCACCGACCAGCCAGCCCTTCGCGTTGTCGAGATTGATCACGCAGGTCGCGTTGCCGTGAATGCCCATCTTGTGTTCGATGGAGCCGCACTTCACGCCGTTGCGCTCGCCCGGTTCGCCGGCTTCGTTCGGGATGAACTTCGGCACGATGAAAAGGGAAATGCCCTTGGTGCCCTTGGGCGCATCCGGCAGACGTGCCAGCACCAGGTGAACGATATTCTCCGCGAGATCGTGTTCGCCGCTGGAGATGAAAATCTTCGTGCCGCTGATCGCGTACGAGCCGTCGCTGTTCGGTTCGGCTTTCGTGCGCAGAATGCCGAGATCGGTGCCGCAATGCGGTTCGGTCAGACACATCGTGCCGGTCCAGACGCCCGCAACCAGCTTCGGCAGATAACGTTGCTGCAGTTCCGGCGTGCCGTGCGCATGCAGACATTCGTACGCGCCGTGCGACAGACCCGGGTACATCGTCCACGCCTGATTCGCTGAATTCAGCATTTCATACAGTGCGTTATTGACGAATGCGGGCAGGCCCTGGCCACCGTATTCCGGATCGCATCCGAGTGCCGGCCAGCCGGCTTCCACATATTGCTTGTAGGCTTCCTTGAAGCCCTTCGGCGTGGTTACGACGCCGTCGCCGACGTACGTGCAGCCTTCCTGGTCGCCGCTGTGATTGAGCGGGAACAGCACTTCGGAGCAGAACTTGCCGGCCTCTTCGAGCACGGCGTTGATCGTGTCCGCGTCGAGATCCGCGTGCTTCGGCATCTGCTTGATCTCGGCTTCGACGTTAAGCAGCTCGTGCAACACGAATTGCATGTCGCGCAGCGGCGCGGCGTACTGTCCCATGACTCTCTCCAAAGTTTGACAAGGAGCCAGGCTGTTAGCTCATCCGAGGAAACGGACTTTCAACGCCGCTGAATCTGTTCAAGTTCGACGGCCTTGCTAACGGCTTTCGCTCTGATACGAAACAATCAATTTTTCCAGCGCGGCCCACGTGAGAGGCACTGCATCCGGCAAGTGCAGGAAGCGCGCATCGTGATGCAGACCGAGCGTGAAGCTGTACAGTTCGAACAGCATCAGCTGCGGATCAGTATCGGCGCGCAGATGCCCTTCTTCCATCGCCTGCGAAATGGCACGAGTGAGCGCCGCACGCCAGATCGTCACGCTCGACACCAGTTGCTCGCGCACCGGGTTATCCCCACGGTCGTCATACTCGACCGCGCCGCTGATGTAGATGCACCCAGTAGTGACTTCCTGAATGCGCTTCTCAATCCAGCGCGAGATCATCGCGCGCAAGCGCGGCAAGCCACGAGGCTCGCGCAAGCTCGGGAAAAACACCTCGTCTTCAAAACGACGGTGGTATTCGCGCACGACTTCGACCTGCAGATCCTCGCGCGACCCGAAATGCGCGAACACACCGCTTTTGCTCATCTGCATGCGCTCGGCCAGCAGCCCAATCGTCAGACCTTCCAGTCCGTCGCGGCTTGCCAGATCAAGTGCTGCTTCGAGAATCGCGACTCGTGTTTGTTCGCCTTTTCGCATAGCTTTTTTACCGTTCTAATGTGACCGAAAGAAAATCGAACGGCCGTACTATTATTGAGTGCTGCCGTCCGCGAAACAAGGACTTTATTAGAAACCGGTTTCTAACCTGGTTTCAATTCTGCGGCATCCGTCAATCAGACGAAGGAGATTTTTTAGAGGCGTTTGCCTTCTTTTTTTGCCTTGCCTTGCGCAAGGACGACATGATGCAGCAAGCGGGGGGACGTCGGGAAGAGTTTAAGAACGGTTTGACGGCCGTATGCGACCGCCAGGTGCCGCGTAGCGGCGATGCGTGGAGATGAACCGAACCCTCATCATCTACTGAATCATCGGGCCTGTCGCACGACCTCCTCCTGCAAAGCGGTGACGACACGTGCCAGCACGTCGTCCCACTTACCGCGCTCGGACTGCGTGAAGAGACGCAAGCCGGGATACCAGGGACTCTTTGTCCCGTTCATCCAGCGCCAGCAGCCGGGAGTCTGCAGCGGGGTCAAAGATTCGAGTGAGGGAGCGTCATCGGGTCAGGGGACTGGAGAATCGGCCGGCGAGTGAAGCTTTTCGCGCAATAGCCTAAGCAAACGCCTGGAATGACTAATCGTAACCACCCACCGTCAACAGCTTCATCGCCGCCCGATAAGCCGTGTAGGCCAGCCAGTTGAGCAGCCGCTCGCCGGCCGGACGGGCCTCGTAGTGCGCCTCGTCGATCCGGCGTGACTCCTTGAACGCAGCGAGGATCGCTTCGCGTAGCTTGTCGATTGCCGGATCGTTCACCAGCACCACGTTGGCTTCGTTGTTGAGCATCAGGCTCAACGCGTCGAGGTTCGACGAACCGACCGTCCCCCAGTTCGAATCCACTACCGCGACCTTGCCGTGCAGCATGGTTTTCTCGTACTCGGCGATCTGCACGCCGGCCTTGAGCAGCGCGCGGTACAGGAACGGCACGGCGTAATCGAGCGCCTTGAACTCCTTGCGCCCGATGATGAGCTTTACATCGACGCCGCGCCGCGCCGCGAACACCAGCGCACGCCGCAGCTTGCGGCCCGGCATGAAGTACGGGTTGGCCAGCAGCACTTCACTGCGGGCCTGGCCGATCGCAGTCAGATACGCCTTTTCGATGGCGCGGCGGTTGATCAGGTTGTCGCGCGCGACGAAGGCCACGCAAGGTTGACCGCCGGCCCAGAGCGCCTCGTTGCGATTGCGGCGCCGGCGACGCAGTGTGCCGAGCGACGCCACGGTCTTCGGTCCGAGATCGGGCTGCAGAGACTCCAGAGGCCGATGCCCGAGGCGAATCCGCCGCCATTGCACCTCGAACGCCTCGCGGATATCGGCGACCACGGGCCCTTGCAGTTCCACCGCGAAATCCCAGCGCCGGTAAGGCAGCCTCTCGCCGTTGTTCTCGTAATCGTCGACGATATTGATGCCGCCGCAGTAGCCGAATTGATCGTCCACCACCGCGATCTTGCGATGCGTGCGCGAAAAGCCGAAGCGGCCGAACAGATGCGGGTTATAGATGCGGTGGTCGATGCCGGCGAGCGGCCATTGGTTGAACATCGGCAAGCGCGCGGTGCCGATGCCGTCGGTAATCACCCGCACCTTCACGCCGCGCGAGGCCGCACGCAGCAAAGCCGCGCTGACGGCCTCACCCGCGCTGTCGTCACAGAAAATATAGGTTTCCAGAACCACGTCGCGCTGCGCCGCATCGATACGCTCGATCAGCGCGGCGAAAAACTCGTCGCCGGAACGTAGCAGCTTGACTTCGTTACCGCTGGTGAAGCGGTAGCGCTGCCAGTAGCGGCGGCCGAGCAGCGATTGCCGAAGGCGGGCAAAACGGCGCGCGCCGCCGACGCTCACCGGGCACGCTCCTCGAGCTGGCCATTCAGGCGCCCCGCAAGCCGCTTCGGCAATTGCAGGATCGCGTCGGCATTCGACGACGAGAAGCAGCGCGAGGCCGCCTCTTCATAAGGCAGCCACAGAAACGCCGTGTGCTCGCGAGGGGCGAGCGTTACCTCCAGTTGCTCCGGCACTTCCAGGCTGAACCAATGCTCGGTGTTATGGATCACGCCTTCGGCGTAGCGATGCCGGAACTGCGGGTAAATCTCGTATTCGATCGAATACTGCCAGTCGAACAGCGCGCTCGGCGGCACCAGCTTGCTGCCGACCACGATGCCGGTTTCCTCGGCCACTTCGCGGGCCGCGGTCTCCCCGAGGGGTTCGTCGATCTGATCTTTTGAACCGGTCACCGATTGCCAGAAATCCGCGTGATCGGCGCGCCGGATCAACAGCACGTCGAGCGCAGGCGTATGGATGACAACGAGTACGGATTGCGGGATCTTCGGCGGTTTCGGCATGGCGTAAAAACTGGGCGCAAAACTGGCGCGGTACATGTCGGTGGTCGGTTCGGCTGGCGGTCCGGTGATCGGTCGGGCCCGGTTGCTTCGACTGTAACGCAAAAAACGAAAAAGGCGCATCACGCGCCTTTTTCGTTTGCTTCTCCGTGTACCTCATGCGGCCATATTCAGGCCGCTTCGGTTTGCTCCGGCTTAGACCTTCGGTTCCGGCTGACGCAGACGGATGTGCAACTCGCGCAACTGGCGCTCGTCCACTTCGCTCGGCGCCTGCGTGAGCAGACACTGCGCGCGTTGCGTCTTCGGGAACGCGATCACGTCGCGAATCGAATCGGCGCCGGCCATCATCGTGATGATGCGGTCCAGACCGAAGGCGATACCGCCGTGCGGCGGCGCGCCGTATTGCAGCGCGTCGAGCAGGAAGCCGAACTTGGCCTGCGCTTCTTCCGCACCGATCTTCAGCGCGCGGAACACCTTGCTCTGCACTTCTTCACGGTGGATACGCACCGAACCGCCGCCGATTTCCCAGCCGTTCAACACCATGTCGTAAGCCTTGGCGAGACAGCGCGCCGGATCCGTTTCCAGATACTCGAGGTGCTCGTCTTTCGGGCTCGTGAACGGGTGATGCGCGGCGACGTAACGGTTGTCTTCCTCGTCGTACTCGAACATCGGGAAGTCGATCACCCACAGCGGCTTCCAGCCGGATTCCACCAGACCGTTGGCCTTGCCGAATTCCGAATGGCCGATCTTCAGACGCAGTGCGCCCAAGCTGTCGTTCACCACTTTCGCGCGATCCGCCGCGAAGAAGATGATGTCGCCGTCTTGCGCGCCGGTGCGCTCGATGATCGCCTTGACCGCTTCGTCGTGCAGGTTCTTGACGATCGGGCTCTGCAGACCATCACGGCCCTTTGCCACTTCGTTGACCTTGATCCACGCGAGACCCTTCGCGCCGTAGATACGCACGAATTCCGTGTAGCTGTCGATGTCGCCACGCGAGAGTTCGCCGCCCTTCGGCACGCGAATCGCCGCGACGCGGCCGTCTTTCGTGTTGGCCGGCGTGCTGAACACCTTGAAGTCGACGTCTTTGACCGCATCCGTCAAGTCGGTGAATTCGAGCTTAACGCGCAGGTCCGGCTTGTCCGAACCGAAACGGCGCATGGCTTCCGAGTACTCCATGACCGGGAATTTCTCGTCCAGTTCGACGCCGATCGTTTCCTTGAAAACGTGACGAATCATCGCTTCGAACAGATCGCGAATTTCCTGTTCCGACAGGAACGAGGTTTCGCAGTCGATCTGCGTGAATTCCGGCTGGCGGTCGGCACGCAGGTCTTCGTCGCGGAAGCACTTGACGATCTGGTAGTAGCGATCGAAGTTCGCCACCATCAGCAGCTGCTTGAACAGTTGCGGCGACTGCGGCAGCGCGAAGAACTGGCCCGGGTTGGTGCGCGACGGCACGAGGTAGTCGCGCGCGCCTTCCGGCGTGCTCTTGGTGAGCATCGGCGTTTCGATGTCGATAAAACCCAGCGAGTCGAGGTACTTGCGCACTTCGATCGCGACGCGGTAACGCAGACGCAGGTTGTGCTGCATCTGCGGACGGCGCAGGTCGAGCACACGGTGCGTGAGGCGCGTGGTTTCCGACAGGTTGTCGTCGTCGAGCTGGAACGGCGGCGTGATCGACGGGTTCAGCACGATCAGCTCGTGGCACAGCACTTCGATCTTGCCGCTCTTGAGCGAAGCGTTCGTGGTGCCTTCCGGACGAGCACGGACCACGCCCTTGATCTGCAGGCAGAACTCGTTGCGCACGCCTTCGGCCGTCTTGAACATTTCCGCGCGATCCGGATCGCAGACGACCTGGACCAGGCCTTCGCGGTCGCGCAGGTCGATGAAGATGACGCCGCCATGGTCGCGGCGGCGGCTTACCCAGCCGCACAGCGAGACAGATTGGCCCAGCAGTTCTTCGGTCACCAGACCGCAGTATTCAGATCTCATCGACATGATGTTTGTCTTTCGTTTTGCATTAGTTGAACGGGCGCGCAGCAATCAAACACGGTTTGAAGCGCTACGCACCGGCATTACAGCGGAGGCTCGACTGTCGTGCGGCGCACCGGCGCCGGTGGCGCGGACGGCGCCACCACGCCCATCGAGACGATGTACTTGAGCGCGGCGTCGACTGTCATGTCGAGTTCGATCACTTCGCTTCTGGGCACCATCAGGAAGAAGCCGGACGTTGGGTTCGGCGTAGTCGGCACATACACGCTGACGTGATCTTCTTTCAGGTGGTTGAGCACGTCGCCGCCCGGAATACCGGTCAGAAACGCGATCGTATAGGAGCCGCGGCGCGGATACTCGATCAGGAGCGCCTTGCGAAACGCATTGCCGCTGCTCGACAACAAAGTGTCCGACACCTGCTTCACGCTGGTGTAGATCGGGCCGACCACCGGAATGTGTGCGACCACGACTTCCCACCACTTCACGAGCTTCTGGCCGATGAAGTTTTGGGTCAACAGGCCGACGACAAAGATGAATGCCAGCGTCAGCACCGCGCCGAGACCCGGCAAACGGAAGCCGAACAGGCGCTCCGGTTGCCATGCGCTCGGCAGCAACAGCAGCGTCTGGTCCATCGTGCCGATGATCAGGCCGAGCACCCACAGTGTGATAGCCAGAGGCACCAGCACCAGCAGGCCAGTCAGGAACACCGATTTGAGCGTCGTTTTTTTCGTCGTCATGTGTACCGCCAGAAAGCCGCGTAAGCCGGTATCCGGCGCGCGGCGTGTGCGCCGCCCGCGAGGGCGGCAGACCTACTAGGCGCTGCCGGAACCGCTCGAACTCGTCGATGCGGCGGATGCGGCAGCAGGTGCGGCAGGCGTTGCGGCTGCGCCCGATGAAGCGGCGGCGGCCGTGCCGTTGGCCGAAGCCGTGTCGGATTTCGCGGCGCCGTCACTGCCGGCTGCGGCGTTTTCGCCCGAATTCGCATTCGAGCCGCCATTCGCGTCGGGCTTGGCCGGCGCGCTCGCGCCGCCGTTACCACCGCGGAAATCGGTTACATACCAGCCGGAGCCCTTCAACTGGAAACCGGCTGCGGTCACCTGCTTGCGGAACGTGTCTTTTCCGCACTCGGGGCACTGCGTCAACTGGGGGTCGCTCATCTTCTGAAGCACGTCCTTCCCGAAGCCGCATGACTCACAACGATAAGCGTAGATCGGCATGAACTTTTCCCTACTGAAATCTTGTAAACGCTTGCAAAGCCTTGAATTATAGCCGCATATGGCTAGTCCCCCATGAATTTCAGGGACGAACACCGGACGCAGCCGCCGCCGACCTAAATGGGGGTGGCCGCCATCGAATCAAGTGCGCCTCGAACACAGCGCCGCCGCATTCAGCCACGGCGGCGCCAGGTCATCCAGCGCTCGCGGCCGGCAAACACGGCAATCGACTCGCTCACGGCCTCATCTTCGATCAGATCGAAATGCGGCGTGAGCAACGCATCGAGCTCGGCACGTTCGATGCCGAACGGCGGCCCTTTCGGCGTCGCACCCATGAAATAGAAACCTGCCAGCAACGCGCCCCCCGGCAACAATTCCGCCATCCGTTGCGCGTAGTCTGCTCGGCGCGCCAACGGCAACGCGCAAAGGAAGGCGCGCTCATAGATCCATGCCGGCGTGAACGGCGGCTTGTACGTGAAAAAGTCGGCCTGCTCGACCAATTGCGCATGCCGCGCGCCCATTTGCTCGCGCGCCGCAACCACGGCGGCAGGCGAGAAATCGATCGCTCGGACCGGATTGCCGTGCTCGGCCAGCCAGAGCGCCTCGTACGCACTGCCACAGCCGGGAATCAGCACGGCGGCGCCGCTGTGCCGGCTAGCGAATGATTGGAACGCCGGCGGCACGCCGGCCTGATCCCACGGCATGAACTGGCGTTCGAAGCGCTCGTCCCAGAACTCGGGCGAGTTGGGATCGCGGCTCGCGAAATCGGGTGCGGAGGGCTGGGTGGGATCGCTCATGGGAGGCCTCGTCAGGTTCTGGATCGGAATTACGCGCCGTAGGCGAAGGCCAGAAACACCCGCGCCGCCACCGCGCCGACGCCAACCGCCACGCCGAACAGCAGCAGCCCTTGCAGCAACCGGTTGGTGCGCTTCTGCTCCAGCAGTATCTGGCGAATCATCTCGTCGTTGGCGCCCCGCGTGTTGTCGTGACGCTCGGCCAGCGCGTGATGGATCAGGCGCGGCAACTGCGGCAGCGTCTTGCTCCACTGCGGCGCCTCGATCTTCAGCCGCTCGTACCAGCCGCGCAGACCGATCTGCTCGTTCATCCAGCGTTCGAGATAGGGCTTGGCCGTCTTCCACAAGTCCAGTTCAGGATCAAGCGAGCGGCCGAGCCCTTCCACGTTCAGCATGGTTTTTTGCAGCAGCACCAGTTGCGGCTGGATTTCCACATTGAAGCGGCGCGAGGTCGAGAACAGGCGCATCAACACCTGGCCGAGCGAAATATCCTTCAACGCGCGATCGAAATAGGGCTCGCAAACCGCGCGAATCGCACTTTCCAGCTCTTCGACCCGAGTAGTAGGCGGCACCCAGCCGGACTCCAGATGCAACGTGGCCACGCGGTGGTAGTCTCGCTTGAAGAAGGCGAGGAAATTCTGCGCGAGATAGTTTTTATCGAAGTCCGACAGCGCGCCGATGATGCCGAAGTCGAGCGCAATATAGCGGCCGAAGTGCGCCGGATCGAGGCTCACCTGAATGTTGCCCGGATGCATGTCGGCGTGGAAGAAGCCGTCGCGGAACACCTGGGTGAAGAAAATTTCGACGCCTTCGCGCGCCAGTTTCGGAATATCGACACCCGCGGCGCGCAGCGTCTCCACCTGGCTGATCGGCACGCCGACCATGCGTTCCATCACCAGCACCGTGGGCGTGCAGAATTCCCAGTACATCTCCGGGACCAGCAGCAGATCGAGGCCGGCAAAGTTGCGGCGCAACTGGCTGCCGTTCGCAGCTTCGCGCATCAGATCGAGTTCGTCGTGCAGATACTTGTCGAATTCGGCCACCACCTCGCGCGGCTTGAGGCGCTTGCCGTCGGCCCACAGACGCTCAGCCCACACCGCGATGTCGCGCAGCAAGGCCAGATCGGAGTCGATCACCGGCAGCATGTTCGGCCGCAGCACTTTCACGGCGACCGCCTTGCCGGCGTGCTGCCCCGCTTTCACCTTCGCGAAGTGAACCTGGGCGATCGACGCGCTCGCCACCGGCACCCGCTCGAAATCGTCGAATAGCACGTCGACCGGCGCGCCGAGCGACTTCTCGACCAGCCCGATCGCCACCGCCGAATCGAACGGCGGGACCTGATCCTGCAGCTTGGCCAGTTCATTAGCGATATCGACCGGCAGCAGATCGCGCCGCGTGGACAGCACCTGGCCGAACTTGACGAAGATCGGCCCGAGGCTTTCGAGCGCGAGCCGTAAACGCACGCCCGGCGGCGCGTCGAACTTGCGGCCGATGGTAGTGATACGCAGCAATAGACGTACACGCCGGTCGTTGACGCGGCTAAGCATCATCTCATCGAGACCGAATCGGATGACCGTGAAGAAAATCTTGAGGAAACGCAGAAAACGCATAGTTATGCCCAGTGACTAGCGCGTGCCGCGCGACGTGGCGGCGCCGCCCGGCGCATTGGCGCCGTGGGCTTCGACCTTCTGTTCGAGACGCTCGATGCGCTTTTCCACTCGCGCCAAAGCATCGCGGGCGCGGGCCAGTTCGGCGTTGAATTCTTCCAGTGCGACGCGCCGTACCAGTTGCGGATTTTCGTCGAGAAGATATTCGGCGGCGGTGTCGAGCAGGTTGCGCCCGGTACGCCGCGCGTGTTCGCCAACCGTACGCACGACCGACGCGACCCGCCATGCCGGACCGTCGCCGATCAGTTTCGCCAGATCCTCTTCCGGCTCCCAGCGCAGATGCTCGGCGAGCCTGGCAATCACAGTCGCGAATTCAGCGTCGCCTTCGATCTTCACGTGCTTCATCACCGCTGCCTGGCCGCCTTGCAGGAAGGCCGGCAGCGCATCAGGCGGCACCGAAATGGTGACGTCGAACTGTTGCGTATCGGTTTCGCCGATCGCGCCCAGATAGCCGTCCGGTTGCACCAGCAGCATCAGCGTAACCGGCGGACAGGACAGTCTGGCGGTCTTGCCCGCGTACGGGGCGAGGCGCTCTCGAGCCCACGATTCGCGGGCGAGCAGGTGATTGACAGCGGCAGCGAAGGGCTTGGCGGCGAGGGTCATTGAGAGTGGCAAGAAAAAACCCGCGCGGGCGAGGTGCCCGCGCGGGTTCCTATTGTAACGTCCGTTCGCTTCGCGGCCTGCTATGCCGAACGGCCAATGCTGTGAGCGAAGTCAGGGCTCGCGGCGCTGCCCCGGCTCTGTTTCGCGGCAACTTCAGTGCTGCACCACTTGCTGAATACCGGCCAGCAGCCAGCCCTCACCGGGGCGGTTCGACTTCGTCAGGTTCCACACTTCGACGAACGGCTCGGCCGCCGCGCCCGCCGATTCACGGATCAGGCCTGAGAAGCGCACGCTGGCGAAGTACTCGGTCGCACGTTCCTCAACGCCCAGCAATTCCGCATTCAGTTGCACCACATCCGTCTGATTGGACTCGGCGCCGCGCGACGATAGATCGACCTTGACCTCGGCGAACATTTCCGGGGTGGTGAATTCGCGGATGTCTTCCGTGTTGCCGACGTCCCACGCGGCTTGCAGACGGACGAAGTACACCTTGGCGTTGCGCAGGAACGCTTCCGAATCAAAGCCTGCCGGTACTACCGGGGCGGTGTTGATGGACGGCGTGCTCAGCGGATTGCCTTGCGGTTCGAGGTAGGAGCCCGTGGGCGGAGCGGTATAACGCGGTTCCTGCGTATAGCCGGTACCACCCGCATTCAACGACGGCGAGCCGCCGGCGTAGGCCGGTTGAGCCGTGTCGCGTTTGCGGCCCATGAAGCGGCGGACCAGCCAGATGCCAATCATCGCGAGCACCGCGATCACAATGATGTTGGCCATGGCGCCGGCGAATGCGCCGCCCAGACCGAAGTGAGACAACAGCGCCGCGATACCGAGACCAGCCGCAAGACCGGCGATCGGCCCGAGCCAGCGCGAGCGGTTGGGCGCCGCGGCAGGCGTCGGCGCAGGAGCCGGCGCCGGCTGCGCGCGCTGCTGCATCGCCTGATTGCTTTGGGAAGGTTGCGATGGGGTCGACTGCTGCTGAACCGTGTTCGACTGACGGCCAATACTACGGCCACCGCCCATGCGGCGAGCTTCCGCATCGAGCGAGGCGAGAGAGCCGGCCATGATCAGACCGACCATCGCGATCAGTCCGATTCTTCTCACCAACGACTGCTTAACCTTACGGGGAGATAACACACCTGAATCGGACATTTTCGTACTTTCCTTTAAAAATCGATGGGTTAGAGACCCTAGTATTTGGTCCCCACATGTAAAGCTACCACGCCAGCTGACAAATTGTAATATTTGACGCCGTCCAGGCCCGCTTGTTCCATCATTGTTTTTAAAGTTTCCTGGTCCGGATGCATCCGGATCGATTCCGCCAGGTAGCGGTAGCTCTCGGCGTCCTTCGCAAAGCGCTCGCCGAGCCACGGCAACACCTTGAACGAATAGACGTCGTAGACCTTTTTAAGCGGATCCCATACTTTCGAGAACTCCAGCACCAGCAGACGGCCTGCCGGTTTCAACACGCGGCGCATCTCGGCTAACGCCACGTCCTTATGAGTCATGTTACGCAAGCCGAAGGCCACCGTCACCACATCGAAGTAATTGTCGGGAAAGGGGATTTTTTCGGCGTCGCAAAGCAGTGCCGGCGTAATCACACCCTTGTCCAGCAAGCGGTCGCGGCCCACGCGCAGCATCGATTCGTTGATGTCGGTGTGCCAGACTTCGCCGGTTTCGCCCGCCTGTTTTGCGAACGCCTTCGACAGATCGCCCGTGCCGCCCGCGATATCGAGCACCTTGAAGCCCGGCCGGACGTTGGCCTGGGCGATCGTGAACATCTTCCACGCCCGGTGCAACCCGCCCGACATCAGGTCGTTCATCAAGTCGTAGTTGGAGGCGACCGAGTGGAACACGCCCGCCACCTTCTGCGCTTTTTCCTGTTCGTCGACCGATTGAAAGCCGAAGTGGGTTTTGCTCATCGCGCTCGTCCTTTCGCGTATTCTGAAATATGTTGCGCCGCATCAGTGCGGCGATCAGGGCGAATCGTATCAGTGACAGTGCCCGTGCGCAGCACCGGCTGGGGTCATTGGCGTATCACGGTCAACGCCGGCCGCTGCCAGTTTGGCGAGATATTCGCGCCAGAGTTCATCCTGACGGACGGCCATGTCGTGCAGCAGGTCCCACGAATAGATGCCGGTGGAGTGCCCATCGGAGAAAGTCGGCTGTATCGCATAGTTGCCGACGCCTTCGATCATCTTGATCGTGACCTCGCGCTTGCCGGTTTGCAGCGTCTCCTGGCCGGGCCCGTGGCCCATCACTTCCGCCGATGGCGAATACACGCGCAGTAACTCGAACGGCAGGCGATAGGTTTCGCCATTTGCGTATTGCAGTTCGAGCACGCGCGATCTGGAATGCACGACCACGCCGGTCGGCACGGGAGTATTGGGAGTCAGTCCACTCATGTTGACCTCATATAGAAAACGCCAGGCCGTCCCGAGTTTCCGAACCCCTCGGCACATCTGGCGCGCAACGCCAGACTCAGGGACGTTCAGCCAAAAACCTGTTCGATTTCCTGCCGCACCGCTTCGCGCAGCAGGGTAGCTTGCGCGCGGCGCGACGACAGCATGGCTTCGGACACCGTACGTTGGCGCGGCGCCCAGATCGGCAGGGGGAAGTGAGCGTCGTTCGAAAAACGCGGAATCACGTGCCAATGCACGTGCGGCACCTGGTTGCCAAGGCTCGCCAGGTTGACCTTCACAGGCTGAAGAATGCGCCGCATTGCCCGCTCGACCGCATACACGGCCTGCATTACGCGATCCCGGTCGGTTGCGGCGAGATCGGAAAATTCGGCGACGTGTGTATTCCAGATCACCCGGCAAAAGCCCGGGTAATCGTGTTCGTCGGCGAGGACGACACGCAGCGTGTCGTCCTGCCACAGCACGTCACCGCCATCTTCACGGCAAAAAACGCATTCCATCGTCGTCCTCAGGCAAAAATCGTCAGTCGTGCCATTAAACCAGCACGCGCTCGATTCCGCCATTGTTCGCCCGCTGGACATAGTCCGACATCCAGTCTTCACCGAGCACGTGACGTGCCATCTCGACGACGATGTAGTCCGCCTCGGTGCCGGCGTCTTCGTTGTAGCGCGACAGCCCTTGCAGGCAGGACGGGCAGCTCGTCAGGATCTTGACGTCGGTGGCGCCGTTCGGTTGCGGGCCGCTACCGGCCTTGAGCACCGAGCCCTCCGGCGCCCCCGCCGCGCCGGCCGACGCATTCGCCGCATTGATCCCGTTCGCGCCGGCTTCGGCGACCAACGGAATGCCCCGCAATTTCGCCGCGCCCTTACGCATTTCCTCTTCCTTGCGGAAGCGGACTTGCGTCGAAATGTCCGGGCGCGTCACTGCGAGTGTGCCGGATTCGCCACAGCAGCGATCGTTCTTCTCGATCTTGTAGCCGTCCTTCTCCGAACCCATCAACGAATTGACGAGCTTGACTGGGTCCATCGTCTTGATCGGCGAGTGGCACGGGTCGTGATACATGTAGCGCACGCCGTTCACGCCCTCGAGCTTGATGCCCTTCTCCAGCAGAAACTCGTGGATATCGATGATCCGGCAGCCCGGGAAGATCTTGTCGAATTCGTAGCCGGCCAACTGGTCGTAACACGTGCCGCACGACACCACCACCGTCTTGATGTCGAGATAGTTCAGCGTATTGGCGACGCGGTGGAACAGCACACGGTTATCCGTGACGATCTGTTCGGCCTTGTCGAACTGGCCCGAGCCGCGCTGCGGATAACCGCAGCACAGGTAGCCCGGCGGCAGCACGGTTTGCACGCCCGCTTCCCACAGCATGGCTTGCGTCGCCAGACCGACTTGCGAGAACAGCCGCTCCGAGCCGCAGCCCGGGAAGTAGAACACCGCTTCCGTATCGGCCGTGGTCGTCTTCGGGTTGCGGATGATCGGGACGATCTTGTTGTCCTCGATATCCAACAACGCGCGGGCGGTTTTCTTCGGCAGGTTGCCCGGCATCTTCTTGTTCATGAAGTGGATCACCTGTTGCGTGACCGGCGGCTTGCCGACGGTAGCCGGCGGGTGCGCTGCCTGCTTCTTCGCGAACTTCTTGAGCACATCGTTGCCGAGACGCTGCGCCTTGTAGCCGATCCCCATCATCGCCGTGCGCGCGAGGTTGATGGTCTGCGGGTTGGTGGCGTTCAGGAAGAACATGCCGGCCGCGTTGCCCGGATTGAATTTCTTCTTGCCCATCTTGCGCAGCAGGTTGCGCATGTTCATCGTCACGTCGCCGAAATCGATCTTCACCGGGCACGGCGTCACGCACTTGTGACAGACGGTGCAGTGATCGGCGACGTCGTTGAACTCGTCCCAGTGTTTGATCGACACGCCGCGGCGGGTCTGCTCTTCGTACAGGAACGCCTCGACCAGCAAGGAAGTGGCGAGAATCTTGTTGCGCGGGCTGTACAGCAGGTTCGCACGCGGCACGTGGGTCGCGCACACCGGCTTGCACTTGCCGCAACGCAAACAGTCCTTGATCGACTCGGAAATCGCGCCGATGTCGGACTGCTGCATGATCAGCGATTCATAGCCCATCAGGCCGAAGCTCGGCGTGTAGGCGTTGCGCAGGTCAGCGCCTTCGAGCAGCTTGCCCGCGTTGAAGCGGCCGTGCGGATCGACGCGCTGCTTGTAGGCACGGAATTCGCCGATTTCTTCTTCGGTCAGGAATTCGAGCTTGGTAATGCCGATGCCGTGCTCGCCGGAAATCACGCCGTCGAGCGAACGCGCCAGCTTCATGATGCGCGCGACCGCCGTGTGGGCGTCCTGCAGCATCTCGTAGTTGTCGGAGTTGACCGGCAGGTTCGTGTGGACGTTGCCGTCGCCCGCATGCATGTGCAGCGCGACGAACACGCGGCCACGCAGCACCGTCTTGTGGATCGCCTGGGCTTCTTCGAGAATCGGCTTGAATTCGCCGCCATTGAAGATCTGCCGCAACTCGGCGCGGATTTCCTGCTTCCACGACACGCGAATCGTGCGGTCCTGGGTGATGTGGAAAACAGTCGCATCCGGCTGCGCGTCCGCGCGGTCGGCAAACTTCTCCGCCAGCCCTTCGTAGCCGAGGCCGACCAGATAGTGCTGCGCCTCGCGCAAAGACAGGTCGAGCTTGTCGCGCAGGAATTCCCAGCGCGTGCGCACCTTCTTCAGCAGATCGAGCGCCTGCTGCACGCGATCTTCGAGCAGCTCCGCGCTCGGAATCTCGTTGGCGTCGTCGCTCTTGCCGAGCGGCAGCTTGCCGCCCTTGAAGAACGTTTCCAACGCGTCAACCAGTTGCAGCTTGTTCTTGATCGACAGCTCGATATTGATGCGCTCGATGCCGTCGGTGTACTCGCCCATCCGGTCGAGCGGAATCACCACGTCTTCGTTGATCTTGAACGCGTTGGTGTGCTTGGCAATCGCCGCGGTCCGGCTGCGGTCGAGCCAGAAGCGCTTGCGCGCCTCGGCGTTGACCGCGACGAAACCTTCGCCGCTCTTGCCGTTGGCCATGCGCACGACTTCCGAGGTGGCTTGTGCGACCGCGTCCGCGTCGTCGCCGACGATGTCGCCGATCAGCACCATCTTCGGAAACGCGTTGCGCTTGCTCTTGGTCGCGTAGCCGACCGCGCGCAGATAGCGCTCGTCCAGATGCTCGAGGCCGGCGAGAATCGCGCCGCCCTGCTTCGACGTTTCGAACAGATAATCCTTGATCTCGACAATGCTCGGAATCGCTTCGCGGGCCTGACCGAAGAATTCGAGGCAGACCGTGCGCGTATGCGCCGGCATCTTGTGCAGCACCCAGCGCGCCGACGTGATCAGGCCGTCGCAGCCTTCTTTCTGCACGCCCGGCAGACCCGCCAGGAATTTGTCGGTCACGTCCTTGCCGAGGCCTTCCTTGCGGAACACGCGGCCCTTGATGTCGAGCGCTTGCGTGCGCAGCAGCTTTTCTCCCGGCGCGTGGCTGCCGTCAAACCACTTCAGCTCGAAGCGCGCGACTTCGATGTCGTGAATCTTGCCGAGGTTGTGATCCAGACGCGTGACTTCCAGCCAGTTCCCTTCCGGGTCGACCATGCGCCACCAGGCGAGGTTGTCGAGCGCCGTGCCCCACAGCACCGCTTTCTTGCCGCCCGCGTTCATCGCGACGTTGCCGCCGACGCAGGACGCATCCAGCGAGGTCGGATCCACCGCGAACACATAGCCGGCCTGTTCCGCGGCTTCGGTCACGCGGCGCGTCACGACACCGGCGCCGGAGAAAATCGTCGGCACCTTGCGGTCGACGCCCGGCAGTTCGGTCAGCTCGACCGCGCCAAGCTGTTCGAGCTTTTCCGTATTGATGACAGCGGAAAACGGCGTGAGCGGCACCGCGCCGCCCGTGTAACCCGTGCCGCCGCCACGCGGAATCACGGTCAACCCCAATTCGAAACACGCCTTGATCATGCCGGCGATTTCGGCCTCGGTATCCGGAGTCAGTACGACAAACGGGTATTCCACACGCCAGTCGGTTGCGTCGGTCACGTGCGAGACACGGGACAGGCCGTCGAACTTGATGTTGTCTTTTTCCGTGACGCGACCCAGCACCTTGTTCGCGCGACGGCGCAGATCGAAGGTTTTCTGGAATTCGCTCTCGAAATCGTCGACGGCACGACGTGCCGCCGCCACCAGCGTCTCAACGCGAGCCGCCCGATCAATCCCTGCTTCGTCGCCATGCGCGACCAGATCGGCGCGACGGCGCTTTTCGATCTCGCTCAGACGGTGGTGCAGCGCCTCGATCAGCATGGCCCGGCGCTTCGGATTGTCGAGCAGGTCGTCTTGCAGGTAAGGATTGCGGCGCACGACCCAGATGTCGCCGAGCACTTCGTACAGCATGCGTGCCGAGCGGCCGGTGCGGCGTTCAGCGCGCAGTTCGGCCAGAGCCGCCCAGGCATCGTCGCCTAGCAGGCGGATAACGATTTCGCGGTCGGAGAACGACGTGTAGTTATAGGGAATTTCGCGCAGACGCGCTTCGGGATCGGCGGCCACCGCTGCGGCGGCCCCGTGCGGATCGAAAACTTGAGGTGCGTTCATGTTCGGACGACTCGGTGGGTCAACCGGGCGCGCTCACGGGTGAGGCGTCGGCGGACGGTGCGCGTGGGGCGCAATGCTGGAAATCTTCTAGGGGAGCGAAGCGCAACCGACGGCTTACCCACATCGGTCGCTTCACGGCGCTCAGAGACAGCTACACGATCGTGCCTGACGGACGTGACGCTCCGCCGCGGGGCAAGACTCACGCGGGACGGGCATCAAATGGGCGATCCGAGGCTGCCAGTGCATCTTCCGATCCTTATTCCAAAATGGAATTCTACCTTATGATTCCGCCGCGCGTTGACGCCCGAAATCGGAGTGGCGGCGGGGTTTTGCGCGGTTTTAGGTGAAACGGCGCCCATCGATGCCTACAGCGAATTCTCCGACCAAACGGTCGGGCGGCCGCTTGCCGACGGCGCTCAGGCGCGCGCCGAGGGTTCGGCGACGGCCAGAGCGCCCACCGTTGGCGCTATCATTGACCCTTTCCCGTCTCACAAAGCGCACCGCGCCACCCGCATGGCTTCCCACGACTACCTGAAGAAAATCCTGACCGCGCGCGTCTACGACGTGGCCCGCGAGACCGAACTCGAACGCGCGCCGAACCTGTCGGCCCGCCTGTCCAATCCGGTTTATCTGAAGCGCGAGGACAACCAGCCGGTGTTCTCCTTCAAGGTGCGCGGCGCCTACAACAAGATGGCGCATATC
Organism: Paraburkholderia fungorum; assembly: GCF_902833645.1. Lineage (GTDB taxonomy): Bacteria > Pseudomonadota > Gammaproteobacteria > Burkholderiales > Burkholderiaceae > Paraburkholderia > Paraburkholderia fungorum. Next base: position 3,808 of record NZ_CADFGE010000014.1, on the reverse strand, counting down.
CCGGCGGACGCGCTCGAGCGCGGCGTGATTACCGCATCGGCGGGCAATCATGCGCAGGGCGTGGCGCTGTCGGCGGCCCGCATGGGCGTGAAGGCGATCATCGTGGTGCCGGTGACCACCCCGCAGGTAAAGGTCGACGCCGTGCGTGCGCATGGCGGCGCGACGGTCGAAGTCGTGCAGTTCGGCGAGTCCTATAGCGACGCGTACGGGCATGCAGTGAAGCTGCAGGAGGAGCGCGGCCTGACCTTCGTTCACCCGTTCGACGATCCGTATGTGATCGCCGGCCAGGGCACGGTCGCGATGGAGATTCTCGGCCAGCATCAGGGCCCGATCCACGCGATCTTCGTGCCGATCGGCGGCGGCGGACTCGCGGCAGGCGTCGCGGCATACGTGAAATCGGTGCGCCCGGAGATCAAGGTGATCGGCGTGCAGACCGACGACTCGTGCGCGATGGCCGCCTCGCTGAAAGCTGGGGAACGGGTCACATTGAACGAAGTCGGGCTGTTCTCGGACGGCACGGCCGTCAAGCTGGTGGGCGACGAGACCTTCCGCCTGTGCCGCGATTATCTCGACGACGTGCTGCTTGTGAATACCGATGCGCTGTGCGCGGCGATCAAGGACGTGTTCCAGGACACCCGCAGCGTGCTGGAACCGGCCGGCGCGCTGGCCGTGGCGGGCGCCAAACAGTACGCCGAGCGCGCGGGCCTTGAAAACCAGACGCTGATCGCGATCACGTCAGGCGCGAACATGAACTTCGACCGCATGCGTTTCGTGGCCGAGCGCGCCGAAGTCGGCGAGGCGCGCGAGGCGGTGTTCGCGGTGACGATTCCCGAAGAGCGCGGCAGCTTCCGCCGCTTCTGCGAGCTGGTGGGCACCCGCAGCGTCACCGAGTTCAATTACCGGATTGCGGATGCCAACTCCGCCCATATCTTTGTCGGCGTACAGATCCGCAACCGCAGCGAGTCGGCGCAGATCGCCGGCGCGTTCGAAGCGCATGGTTTTGCCACCGTCGATCTGACCTTCGACGAACTGTCCAAGCAGCACATCCGCTACATGGTCGGCGGCCGCTCGCCGCTTGCGCATGACGAACGCCTGTTCCGCTTCGAATTTCCGGAGCGGCCGGGCGCGCTGATGAAGTTCCTGTCGTCGATGGCGCCGAACTGGAATATCAGCCTGTTCCACTATCGTAATCAGGGCGCGGACTACAGTTCGATCCTGGTCGGCATCCAGGTGCCGGAAAGCGAGAACCGCGAGTTCGACCGCTTTCTCGCGACACTGGGTTATCCGTACTGGGAAGAAACGCAGAACCCCGTGTACCGCTTGTTCCTCGCATGATCTTTTTGGATTGAAACGCGCAGATGGCTCTTTCGCTCGTCGACAAACTGGTGGTGGCAATCTCGTCGCGCGCGCTGTTCGACTTCGAGGAAGAGAACCGCGTGTACGAGGCGGGCGACCTGCGAGCGTATGAGGCCTTGCAGCGCGAACGGCTGGCCGTGCCTGCCAAACCGGGCGTCGCGTTCCCGCTGATCCGCAAGCTGCTGGCCTTGAATGCCGGTGGCCATCGGGTCGAAGTCGTGATCCTGTCGCGCAGCGATCCGATCAGCGGCTTGCGCGCGTTTCATTCGTGCCGGGAATATGGACTCGCGATCGAGCGTGGCGTGTTTACACGTGGGCGCGCGCCGTTCGGCTATCTGAAGCCGTTGAACGCCGCGCTGTTTTTGTCCGCGAATCAGGATGACGTACGCGACGCATTGGCCGCCGGATTTCCGGCTGCGCGCGTCTTGCCCGAATCGGCGAGAATGGCGAGTACGTATCCGGACGAGATCCGGATTGCCTTTGACGGCGACGCCGTGCTGTTTTCCGACGAAGCCGAGCGCGTGTTCCAGAAGGATGGCCTGCGCGCGTTCGTCGGCCATGAGATTCACAACAAGGATTTGCCGCTGGCCGATGGCCCTTTGAAGCCGTTGCTCGAAGCGCTGCACCGGCTGCAAAAACTCGCGGACGAAGCCGCTCCGATGCATATTCGTACGGCATTGGTGACGGCGCGCTCGGCGCCGGCGCATGAGCGCGCGATCCGCACATTGATGGCGTGGAACATCGAAATCGACGAAGCGATGTTCCTTGGCGGCCTCGACAAAAGCGCGTTTTTGCGTGAATTCGAGCCGGACTTTTTCTTCGACGACCAAATTGGCCATTGCGAATCGGCCCGCGTCGTGACGGCGACGGGGCACGTGCTGAGTGGCATCGTGAACGCATCATGACACCTGAACAGTCACCGCTGGGTAAGGCTTCCACTTACACCGAACAATATGACGCCTCGTTGCTTTTTCCGATTGCCAGGAAGAACGCCCGTGAGGCGATTGGGATAGGCGCGCAGTTGCCGTTTTTCGGCACGGACATCTGGAATGCTTACGAGTTGTCCTGGCTGAATGCGCGCGGCAAGCCGCAGATTGCTGTGGCGACTTTCTTTGTGCCGGCTGATTCGCCGAATATTGTCGAGTCGAAGTCGTTCAAGCTTTATCTTGGGTCATTTGCGCAGACGGCGTTCGAGTCGATGGACGTGGTGCGTGAGACGATCAAGCGGGACGTGTCCGCTTCTTGCGGCGCGACGGTTTCTGTCCATTTGGCCGCGCCGTATGAGTTTGGCAAGTTGCAGATGGAAGAGTTTGAAGGCTTGTCGCTGGATCGACTGGATCTGGATACGGATGTTTATCAGCCGGATGCATCGTTGCTGAAGGCTGCGCTTGATGAAGCGCCGGTTGAGGAGACCTTGTTCTCCAACTTGCTGAAGTCGAATTGTCCGGTGACCGGGCAGCCTGACTGGGGTAGCGTGCAGATTCATTATGTCGGGCCGCAGATTGATCATGCGGGTTTGCTGCGGTACATCATCTCCTATCGGAATCACACCGGGTTTCATGAGCAGTGTGTCGAGAGGATTTTTATCGATGTTCTCAAGGCCTGCCGGCCGGTGAAGCTCGCTGTCTATGCGCGGTATACGCGGCGCGGGGGGCTCGATATTAATCCGTTCCGGACGAATTACAATTTGCCGATGCCGGATAATATGCGGTTGGCGCGGCAGTAAAAGTGTGATTTTTTGCCTCGTCGGCGGTTTTCTTGTTGATCTGGATCTTTGGCCTTTCCTTGAATTGTTAGTGGTCTATTGGCGTTGCCCCTGTGCGGGGCGGCACCTACTTTTCTTTGCCTGCCGCAAAGAAAAGTAGGCAAAAGAAAGCGGCTCACACCGCTAATTTTTAAGCGGGTCCCCCGCGCAGTAGCGGTAGTGGTGCATCTGGAATCTGTCGCCTCGCACATTCCGCTTTAGTGACAAGGCAGTCATACCTCCGGCGGCGCTGCGCGCGCCGATACCCAGTTTATAAAACCGGCCGCCGGATTTTCGCTTTCGCGGTTTGGTCCGTTCCCAGCTCGCCGTTGCGTCGCTGCCACCGGGCTGCGATTTCATTCTCCCGTTAGTCCCCGTTCCCCGATTCGCCGTTGCCTCGCTGCTCGCTCGATGCCGTTTCGCTCTCGCGCGTTTGCCCCCGTTTCCTGACTCGCCGTTGCCTCGCTGCTGCAAGCACAACCGCGGCAACGATCGCGATTGCACCGCGAATGCGACGCACCGACATCTTCTTTGAACTGGGTGTCGCCGATCATGGCGGGAGCGCCGCGCCGAGGCGAAGCCGAAGACTCCCGCTACGCGAAGCGAAGCCGCTGGTTTCCCAGGCAGACCCGTCCGCGACGCACGCAGTGCGGAGTGGGAGCTGATGAGCGCCTTGTCGCTAACGCGGAGTGCGCGGGAACACAGATT
>NZ_CADFGE010000013.1 GCF_902833645.1 Paraburkholderia fungorum | reverse complement strand
TGATCACCGTCGCTATAATCCATTGACCGCGCAACACCACCTTCCAGACCGATCACGTTCGCCGAAACGACTGATCACCATCGCCGAAATCCGCAGCTTTCGGATAGAAACGCGCGAAGCGTGGACAATGCGGCACGCTGTCGATGTCCCCTCCTTTGCTCGACAATCCAGCTGTCGTCGGTTTTCTGGCGGTTGGCCAGTATCGCCAGATCGAGCTGCTCGATGGTGATCTCGCGCACGCGCCGGCCAAGGTTGGCCACGAAGTTGCGGTAGATGGCCGTCCGGCGCGCGAGCAGGTGCTTCCTGAGGTTAACGGCCTCATCAAATTTGCGCCGGTGGGCGTGGTACCAGGCGTAGAGGTGCGGCGGAAGCGGCGCCTCGCGGGCCCAATGTTCCCCGAGGGCACGCAGGCCGAGCGCGGTGCCGGGGCGAGCGGTAATCCGCTCGACGCTGTGGCGCAACTTCGCGGGGGCCTGCTCGAGTTCAGGAAGTATCAGAGGCATGTCCGCCGCAGCGGCTCGGCGCACACCCGCCTCGAGATCTTCCATGTAGTCGAACCTGAGCATCCATTCGGCGGGCAGCTCGAGGACTTCCTCGCTACCATCGGAAAATCGAACGGCGGCCACCCGCAGGCCGGTTTCCGTGATACGCCACCCCATGTTAATCGCCGCCGTGAGCTCGCCCTGTTTCGGGAGCAGCGTGACTCCCATGTCGACGACGAGGTGTATTTCATATTTGAGAGAGGCGCCCACTCGCATAGTGACCAGACGCGCAAGTTTGATCATCGCGTCAGGTGGCAACTGTCGGTGCATGACCATCGGGAAGATTGCCAGGACCTTGTCGTCGCGCTTTTTTCCCAACGTGGCGATCGTGAAACGTAGTGTGCGCTTGCGCCCATCCCCTTCGATGGCGAGATTTGGGCACCGCCCCGTCAGGTGGCTAGCGGGGACCGGTGACGGGAAGGGAATCGCCAGTACGCCAGTTTCGAGGTCCATGCGCCGCCGCAGCTTGCCGCCGCGGCGCATGGCTTGCTGCCGGGCGCGGATGACCTCCTGCATAAGGAGGTTACGATTGGGCCACCAGAGAAAGCTGGCGCCTGTGATCTGGTTGGCCTCCTTCAGAAATTGGGCATTGGCCGCGTGGGTCAGGTCACGAACTGCGTCCTTCAGGGGTTTGAGCACCTGCGTGATGGCCGCGTACCGTTGCTGGACAACGCGCTTGAGCACAAACTCGATCTCGGGTGTGGACACTCCGCCTGCGCCGGGATTACTGCGGTGGTCGGCAAGCGCCTGTCGCGCGTCCTCATACTGCCGCTGGGCGGCGCCGACGTCAGGATGCTGTGCGCCGAGTGTCGCCATGAAGGCACTGTGGCTCGCCTCATGGAGCTCGACGAGACGGTTCCAGACGTGCGCGCGCTCTGCCAGATGCGTTGCGACGAGATCGGGTTTGTCGGGCGGCAGGAGCCCGAACACGTAGGTCTTCAGCATGAACGGATTGTCGCCGGTAACTGACGCATCGAATTATTCTTGTGTGCAGAACGGAAAACGCCCCTGCACTCTTTTCGGAGTGACAGGGGCGTAGTGAGAAAGGGACGCAGGGTCCCGGATGGGTCCACCCGCGGCCGGTCAGAAGCAGAGGTTGGTCAGTGTACGAGCGAAGAAATGAGAGACAAAGCTGTCGTCGCTCATGTTCCGATACACACGGAAAATGACTTCCCACTCGCCAAAGCGAGCGTTGAATACAACGCTGTCGGCCACCACGCGAACATACTTTCCTGAGATTTCACGGTGTTCGGGAAAGACGTCTGCTATCTCCGGACGCATTACAGCCGTTCGGTAAAAGCGGGCTTTGCCGAATTCGACCCGTTCAGCAGTCGGCCCCCGCAGCGCGTCGGTATCCGGCAACGGGTCGAAGACGACCGAAGCAGTACTGGACATGTGAAGCTCCTTGGTCACTGAAGAGATTGATACGAAAGACCCGTGGTGCCGGTCATGCCTTGATGGACGTTTTCAGGTCGATGCCGCTGATGACGCCGGCGTACCGAAGTGCCCTGCTCCACCAGCGTTCCGCCCGTGAGTTGGCCGGGTGGAGGCTGATATCGCGGTAGCTGCCATCGACGAGGTCCCGCTCGCCGTGTGCCGTGATCCAGCGGGGCACACCGCGTGACTCGCTCGGCTCTCCACCGCGATAGTCCTGGGTGAGACGCCGAACAAGTTCGCGGAACGTCATGGGCTCGTTCTCCCAATCGAATCCGTGCTCAGCAAAATCGCCTTGTTCCGCACTTTGATCGGTGACGATCCCGTAGGTCTGGTTGAACCGCATGGGCTCAAGTAGCGTGACAGGTCGATCGTTGTTGCCGGGCGCTGCGCCTGTCGCCCTTCTGTCACTGGACGCGTGGGGATCATCAGAGAACAACTCGATGCCCGCCACGGAATTACGTGCCCAGATACCGTCACCAGTTTTGCTGTCGTAGTGGCTTGCAAGGCAGGTGAACCCGTCCTTTGCAAGGGAGCTTTCACTGCTGGCGATGAGCACCTCGCGATGGCCACCAGGACGATTGAGGCGGTCGTGCTTGTAATAACCGTCCATGGCCTGAGCAACAGATGCGGAAACCCCGAGGCGGGAGAACTTTGTCCAGTCAGGTTGCCAGTGACGGCAAGGATGGTAGCTACCATCGCTGGTACGTTGCACCATGACCAGATCGCCGGGAGAACGACACTCAGACCAGGTCTCGCCATTCGCATGAAAGCGAAGTCGATCGTCAGCGTCTGAAGTGATTCGCTCGATGACGACGTTGAAACGGGGGTTGCTGAAGCAGAGCGTATCGCCTTCACGAACGTTGGTGGCAGTGATGGTGAGAACTGGATGGATCATTTGCAATCTCCGGGGAAAAGCGCTGGGTTCGCGGGTATCGCGACGCGCATGACTGTTAAAAAACGTGGTTCCGGAGATGTGCTGGCAAAAACAACACGGCAGCTGGCACGCTTGAAAGATAAAAACCCCACAGCGGTGGCTGTGGGGTCTGGGGGGTTGGAGTCGACCGATGATGTCAACTCAGGCTGGATCGGCCTGCGCGGTCTCGAGCACAGGAAGCGCCGTCACGAAGGTTTCAATCCGCTTCATGGCGCCGGCACCGAGTGCAGATTTAAGCCACTGCTCCGCCTGCATCAAGCCGTACTGAACACAAGCGAGGTTCCGATCCCGTAAAGTCTCACCGACGAAATAAGGTGTAGTGGCGGCATCGGTGTCGCCGGTGTCGTAGTCAACGAGTTCGAGGTAGCCGGCTTCGTCAACGAGCGCCCCGAGGGACTCAACGGCCGCGTCGATCTCGTCGTTGCGATATTCGCCACCGGCGCACCAGAGGTCGATCGACAGGTGAAGGGTTTGGGAGTCCACGCGATCGATTGCGCCCTTCAGAACCTCCTTCTCATAGGTCTTGCCGCGGCAGTCAAGCAAGGGGCCAAGCGCACGGGCGATAGCCTGGTCGTCCACGCTCGGGCGCAGTTCGAGGGTGCCGCGCAGACAGCATTGATGCGATGACATGGTGTTTCTCCTGAGTAAGCTCTGTTAAGGGCAGTTGACCTTGTCGACGGTATGCGCGCCAGAAAAAAACCCTGCCTGGACACATTCGTCCAAGCAGGGTCGGTGGGTTGGCATGAAACGGTGCATGCCATGCAGTTGCTAACCGTAACCAGCGGTCAAACGAGTGCGCTTTTGGCCTGCGGAATACGGCGCACATTGATCGGCTCGACGAGCGACGCGGGCGTTTCCGCGTCATCCGCCAGCACAAAGACCTCGATCTCGCGTCCCGGATACGCCTCCTGGAAGAGTGCAGCGGCAAGCCACGTCAAACGACGCATGCAATAGTCGCTACCGCGGCGCGTGTCGCATTGGTGGAAGCCGATACGAAGTGCCTTGACGAGTGCCGCCGACGCTTCGTCATCGTGGGAAGTCACTTCCACAGCTGCAGGGTCGAACGTGCCCGGGAGGGCGGACGAGCTGGCTTCAGGGAGTTTCGCAACGACCGTGTTGCTCTGCGCGTCGATGACGGACTGACTACCGCTGTCGTATCGGAAGCGCAGGAGGAGCAGATCCCTGGCTGGAGAATCGACCCAGCCCGGCGCTCCGATGCCGGCGAGCGCTTTCGTATGTTGAGGCGGAGTGCTCCCGAAGCCAAACATTTAGGCGTGAATCTGCTGCCGGATCGCGCCCGGGCGCCGCCGGGTCGTGGCTTCGATCCAGTTGAGCGCGTCCGCGACAAGGCTCCCAGGGATGATGTCGTGCGGATTCAAGAAATCACCCACTGAGTACCTTCCCCGCGCGCTATGCTGCGGGCCGTGGTCGCCGTCCTCGTAGAAGAGTTCGGAGACACAGTGTGGGACCGCGAGGCGGACCTCGAGGAATGCCTCGCCGACCTTCCCGTTGACGGTGGATGAACAACCCTGGCGCTGCAGCATGTGGGTCCCGTCGGCAAGGCGGATACCTTTGCCACCACCGCCGATCAAACGGGTCGTAGAAAACGTGTTTTGAGTCATGGTCACTGCTCCAGAATCGGGTTGAATGGATGAAAAGGCCGGCGAGGCCTTCGGTACGTCGTTGCGGGTGGAGATGCCATGGCGAAAAAAACGTCGGGTGCGTGCTCGCAGAGACGACGCCTTATTTGCCGACAGATTGCTCACGCAGTGGATGCGCCCAAAAAACAGACCCCTGACCCGGACTGGAATCCGGACAGGGGCTGGGTGAGTTACATCACGGCGATGTGCGCGATATGGGAGCCCGCGTCGTCGACGATGAGTTCGCAGGCGCTGCCGTGTGACCGGGAAACGCCGTCATCGACCAGTCGATAGATCTCGCTGGCGAGGCTCTTGAGGTAGAACTGCTTCGGAATGGTGTGCATGCCGATGCCTTCTTCGTGCTGCAGGTGAAGTCGGTAACAGCGGTTTTCGGGGTCATCCTCGATGATGAGGAAGCCGTTGAGCTTCGCGGTCGTGATGCGGAACTGCAGCGCCGCCGGAAAAACGGAAAAGCAGTCGTCCTTCGGATCCCGGTACCGCAGGTGACCGGCATCGGCGCCGGCATCGAGCAGCATTTCCCAGATGGTCCGGTTACCGGGCGCCGGGAGCAGTTCCACCTGTTCCATCATCTCGAGCAGACGGCGCGAGGAGATGGACTCACGATCGATCGGCAGTTTCGCGACGGTGAACTGATCTGTGTGATTGTTCGCCGGGTGCGAAGGCGTTTGGGCGACCGGCAAATCTTGCGTGGATTTCATGGATCTCTCCGTGGTAAGCCTTTTCAGGCGGAAGTCAAAGCGGGAGAGATGTGGGACAGAAAATTAGTGTCAGGGCCGGCGGGCGTGGGTCTGACAAGGGGCCGCCTGAAAAGGAAAACGCCCAGCGATCCGTGATGGATGGCCAGGCGTTGGTTGACGTAGCGCGACGTCGTTTGGGATCAGTGGGGTTGGTCCATTGTTTCGCCGGCGATGAAGGCGACATAGTGTGCCGCCTTCGCTTGCGACTTGAAGTTCGCCTGTAGCTTGCCATCAGCGTGGACGCTGTGGGTGTAGCCCTTCGCATCCTTCGATTCACTGATTACGAGCGCCGGCAAGTGATACTGGGGATGCCGGTAGAGGTCGCGGCGGCTTCTCGCGTCAACGATGCGAACGATGCAGTGGTCCAGAATACCGGGACCGCCGCAGTCTGCGTCCGGGATGAGGAGCGGGATCTTCATTTTCCCGGTCGATCGCCCTACCCGCCCGATAACGTCGTTCTCTTCCATCCAGTCACGACCCGTGTTTGCATCACCATAGAAGATCCGGATGCGATCGCCACTCTTGCGACAGCTCTCCAGAACCGTCTCGACCTTGCAAGGTGTGTCAGGGTCGAACCATGTTCCCAGGTCACGGTTGCCGATGAGCGCGACAGCGGACTGATACTGGTGATACTGCTGGGTGGTCCCGATCACGGCCGGGTCAAGCGGGCCAATATCGATGCCATACTTGCCCAGCTTTTCCGCCAGGACGCGCAGTTGCCTGAACACATAGTCGAAGCCGGCACATGTGTAGCCGCCGGCGCAGGGGATGACAAAAAGACGCTGTGCTTCGTTGATGGTGATGTCCATGGTAAATCTCCTGAGTAAGCCCGGGCGAGCGGGCGAATGACTGAGCACAGGAGATGACTGGCCGAAAAAAACCCGCGGCATCCGAAGATGCGCGGGTTGTGTGGGTTGGGTCGGTAGGCACCCTGTTACCTGGTTAATCTTCGAGGGGATATTGCTCGACGATCTTGATCACGCGAAGGAGCTGTTCATCCGTGATCGTGCCGTACGGGTCCGTCGGACCGGCCGCCGCGAGATCGCTGATGGCGTCAATGACATCGTCATTCGCGCGGTCACTGAAGCCCTTTCGGTCTGTCAGTGCGACTTCCAGACGCTTTAACGCCTCCCAATACGCGATTTGCGCGAGTACAGCGGCGCGCAGCAGTTCGTGTTGCTGACCGAATGCTCTTGCGCGCTTGAAGTCCCCCTTCGTGAATATCGCAAACTCAAACGCTCCGGGCTGACCGTGGACGGCTGCGCCCGTTACGGCGATCAAATCACCCTCGAAGCGCTCGCTGATCTGATCAGCCGTGCCCACGATGACTTCCCGCATGACATATCCCAGCGCAGCTGCGCGCGGCGCCTCCCCGAAACCAAATATCTGGATCTTTGCTTTCATGCTGTAAATGTCCTCGAATAACAGTAAACCCGCGCTACCGGGCGATTGACTGAGCAGAGAAGATGTCCGGGCGAAAAAAACCCGCTGCATCCGGAGATGAGCGGGTCTGTGGGTTGGCGGTCTGTTACCGATTGGGCGTAGGGATCTCTGCCGGACATTGCGGCGGTGTGCTGTTGCACACACCAATCCAGCGTGTTCCGACCTGCCGGATCTGGTAGTTAGCTGGGTCCTGCTTCAGACGGGAGATTTCGCGTTTGACATCACTCGCACGCGAATAGCCGTTCAAATCCGGCCCAAGTACGTCAAGTCCGGCATGCATCGCTGCGGTTGCACTTCCGGTTGGGTCCAGATTTTCGCGGTGGATGTGGGTATGTCCGCTGTGGACCGGTTCCCCGCGCGCGTTGTATAGCCGAAGCAACGTGCGAGCCGTGTTTTCCAGATCACGACGTACGACGTACACATACCCGCCGCGGTTGGTCCGCATCTTCAGGAGGTCGTTCATGACGATATCAATGGGTCGTTAGTCAGGTGTTGTCTTCGTCGACGGGAACATCGACCAGTTCGAGATTTTTTGAAGCACCCAGAATGGCCTCGACGGCACTGAAAAATTCAGGGTGAGCGGCAAGCGAGCTGTCAACCTCGACAACATCCGAAGTGCGATAGGCACCGTCGCGGGCGCAGGAGATTCGGTCATCGCCTGCTTCTTCAGCGGTGTCCCACGCGTGCAGATAGAGCTCCGTCGAAGAACCGCCTTCCTGTACCAGAACGTGGATTCTGGTTGCACCGGGAGCGGCTGCGGGAGACCCTGCGGGTCGACTGGCAAGACTGTCGATCGCGCGAAGGACGATATTGGCCTGCTCCCGGGTATCTTCGGCGGGAACGGTGTTTTTATTGATGAGATCAAGTTCGATCAGACGGTTGATGACGTCGTCGGTAAAGTCGGTGCAGGAGTAAGTCATGGCGGGGTTCCGTTTGAGAGTAGCGTCACAGGACAGGTGCCGGCGAACCGGTAGTTGACCAAGCACGACGACATGCGCGCGCAAAAAGAAACCAGCGCATCGGGTGATGCGCTGGGTTGTAGGGTTGGGTCTGGTGATCAGACCGGTATGGGCCCAACTGCAGGCGTCGAAGACGGGGCGACCGTCGCGCACATGTTGGTTAGAACGGTTTTCCAGTCTTCGACATACGCCTCGACCCGGTAAATCGCGCCCTCCCCCGTCTCGTGGAAGTCACGCTGGTCGATGACTCGGCCGCTGCCGGTCCGCACGGTGAACGTGCTCGCTGATTTGTCGATGTGGACAGGCTCGGTGATGTCCGTCTCATGGGACCACGATGCCTTGCGGGGCAGTTTCGCGGCGAGATCGACGATTTCGGGAATTTCCTCGTAGGCGAAAATCGAATGCAGTGCGCGTTCGATGGCGTGGGCGATTTGCCAGCACGTAGTGCGATTGTCGAAGATTTTCGCCGTCGTCAGATTGAGCATGTCGCCATTTTTCAGGATGAACGACACTTCAATCATTGGGCTTTCGTTACCGTCCCGGACGTAGCATGCGAAGTGATGAATGTCTTCTGGCTTCACTCCTGCGACTGGCAAAGGAGAGTCCTTTTTGAGGTCCTTCGGGCCGCCGTAATCGTTGCACGACCACCACTCGATTCCGGCTTCAGGGAACAGCGTACGAACGTAGGACTCGATCCATTGCTGGAGGAGACCGGCCTTCTGGCCGCCAAAGGTGCCGCGGCGCACGGCGCGAAAAAATTGATTCATGGTGACAGGTCCTTGTGGTCGGGTTTTGAGGGATGCCAGCGACGCTGGCGGTTGACTGGGCGCCAGGATATGCGCAGGCAAAAGAAAGCCCGCTGCATCCGAAGATGAGCGGGCCGTGGGTTGCCTGTCACTGACAGGATCGTTTGTGGCGACGTCAGGCCGCGAGGGCTTCCCTGACACTGGTCTCGGCGACAGCCGTCTGAGGCGTCATGGTGAAATCGCACGTGACGATTTCGCATGTCGGGCTTACGCCGTGCCATTCGTTTCGATACATGGTTGTGTCTATGCCGCAGTTCGCTCCGAGCTCGATTGAAGTTTGCTCGATGAACTGACGGCAGTTGTCGCCTATTTCTTCGCGGTAGCACTGCACACCGGAGTAGCGAAACGGCGCGGAGGCCTGCGGCACGATAAATGTGCCCCAGTCTGCAAGGCGAGACGCGAGGTCAATGACCTTGTAACCAGAAAAGCGTCCCGAGATACCGTCCCCGGTAAGCATCTGCCTTGATACGGCCGAAAGGCGGATTGGAGAATGCAGCGTCGAAGTGGCCAAACTGCTGCCACCAATCACTGAAGACGTCGGCGTGGACCCACGTCGCGTCAGGCATCACCTTGCGGCCAACACGAACATACTCTTCACAGCGTTCAACGCAGACGATCGTCTCTGCTTTCCCTTCGCATGCGTAGGCGAGTGATCCGATTCCAGCGCACAGGTCGACGACCGCGTTGCAGCCGCCTGGTACCTCGATGGAGAAGTCACGCGCGAGGCCAGTAGGGGTAAAAAACGCCCCGGTGAGCGAATTGAGTTGACCGGCACCTTCCTGATAATTGTGGAGAATGAACAGACGCTCGTCGTGGGTCAAGCGGCGCTCGAGGCTGACCAGTCGATCGATTTCGGTCATGGCTTTCGCCTGGGCTTTCGTGAGTTTCATGGAGTGTTTTCCTGTGGGATGGTGGTCGCTGCCCGGTCGAGAGCGACCCGTCGGATAGGCCTTGCGCAGGAAATGCACATCCAAAAAAAATCCCCGGGTCACGTGAGTGAGATCCGGGGGTGTGGGTTGGCGACCGAGTCGCTAGAGAAGGCGCTTGTTCAGGGCACCTTGCGGAGGATTTTCCTGATGCTCGATGCGCACAGTGCCGTACGCATACCAGCAGCCGCGCGGATCGAGCTCGCAGGCCAGTTTCCGGACGGCGTCGACCTTGAGGATGGCTGCCAAGTGGTCGTCCGGAAACGGCCCGAGCAGTGGCCACCACTGACGGCCGCCTGATCTCACTGCGCTCACGTAGTACAGACCGGGCTTGATGTCCGGCGTTTGCACGTCAGTGGCTCCGGATTGCCCTTGCCGAGTATGGGTAGATTCGATCATGTGATTGCCTATGCAGAGATGGATTGGACAAATCGCGGTGTCTCGAGGACGACGTTTCCGCGGTAGTGTTCGAGGTAACGATCGAAAGCTTCGTCGCGGGTCTCGTCCTCGTCGATTTCGTGGAAACCAAGGTCCTGCACGAACTCCGGACGCATGGAACCGATGACGCGCTGGTGGTAATAGCGGACTTCGTTGTCTTCGCCGGCGAGAAGCTGCTCATGAACGCGGCCCTCCTCGTCGTCTTCAAGCGGCGTGGTGTACATCGGCCACAGTTCGAAGCTCGGAGTGAGTTCGCAGCAGTGAACGGCCAGCCCCGCATCGAATAGGTACGTGCGGTAGATTCTTCCGCCGGCGCTGGCGACGAGGTCGTCGCTGCAGTAGCGTGTCTCGTCGAACACGACAGCTTTGAGATGCATGTTGGTCATGAAAATCTCCGATGGATAGCCCTCGCGGGCGGTAGTCAAGGTGACCGGAGATGTCCTTGCAAAAATATGTTGGCTTGATGCAATGCGGGCCCGGCATGGACGCGCAGGATCGCGACCCGCCACGGGCGCGGCGTCGCGTGCGTGGAAGCGCAAATTAAAAGAAAAACCCCTCGATCCGTCAGTACGGATTGAGGGGTTGTGGGTTAGCCCGGAATGGGGCGAGTTCAAACAAGACCGAGTTCGGCACACTCGTGATACGCCTCGGACCAGATATCCCGTTCGATGCTTCGATACGTGTTTTCGATGTCGATCGAGTACTCGCGGTCGGCCTTTTCTGCGGCGTCTTTTGCCTCAATCCAATCGTAGAAGGCGGCCTGATAGTTGCCGATCATGTCCTCGAAATGAGGATGCGCCACAAGAATCCTGATCGCTCTCCACTCTGCAATTCCGAACAACCTCTGCAGATCCGGGAAGGCATGCAGAGTTCCGCCGGTAGCTATCACCCGAAGGACGTAGCGACCAGTCGTACCCTCAAACCGACGCAGGAGCTTTCGCGGCAAACATTGCTGAGCCAGGCCGATGCAGGCTGCCTCGACTTCGAACAGTACACGGCCGGATTCTCCATGTAACGGCTTGTCCGACGTGTTCGCGAACCGCAGGGTAAGTTAGGGGTCGCACCACACCGGGAGCGGCAATAGCCGCACTCGCAACACCTTCAGGCAGACAATCAAAAATCCCATGACGCCAGATAGCAGTGCTGCCCATCTTCCGACGCCACTGAAACGAAATGCACGGTATAACATGACGATTCCTCCAGTTTGGCCCGCACACCGGGCTCGATGACCACGACCGGCAGCCGGCATTTAAAGAGGTTGGACGTGGACGGTGACCCAGATCCCATTCAACTTAACGTCAGTAAGCAGTGAGCCATTCAAACGATAGACGCGCGTTTCCATATTGCGATCTCCTTGTGAGAGCCCGGGCGACCGGGCGATAGACTGAGTACAAGGCGATGTCGCACCGAAAAATACTCGGCTCAGGTATGTCACGAGGCGGCGGGCACGAGACTTGACGTCAGAATGAAAAACCCCTCGATCAGCGAATGCCGGTCGAGGGGTGGTGAGTTAGGCCGTATGACTGGCGGCCGACTTGTCGACCTGAGTGTCGAATCTACGCGGCGTCGATTTTCTTCGGTGCAGGATCCTGTTTGGACGGGCCGAGGAGCGCGAGTGCGGAGCGTGCTATCGCACGCAGCTCTTCGCAGTGCATTTCGATGGTATTGCCGTCACGGTCAGTCATGTTGGCGATGCGCTCGAAAGCTTCCTTTGCGTCGGCACCGAAGTCGGCGAGACGCGCCATGTTGATGAGCTGCTCGCGTGCGTAGTTGCGATCGCCGCGTTCGTATAGAGCGAGAAACGCGTTAAGCGTGCCCGCCCACGTCATTTTGAGAGAGATGCTTTCCATGGTTTTTAGCCCTTGGTGAGGATTGCCCTTGAATCAGGGCGGACGAGAATGCGCTACCAGTGCGCGATCAACCGAGCACGCGAGATGGCTCGCCAAAAAATAGGCGTCTGACGGGAGGGGATTTCATGCGTGGATAGGCTAGTCTGCGTCGGCCCGGTACATTCGCACCCGAAAAAAAAGCCCGCACTCTCCGAAGAGAGCCGGGCGTTGGGTTGGGAATTACGCGGGGACGGATTCCAGTTTTTCGACCACGTTCAGGTGGCCGTGGTCCGACACTTCGAGGATATAGCGGGTACCCAATGCCGACGAGGTATCCACATAAATATCCGAAAGCAGATCGTTCAACAGATCCGTCGGCGTGCAGTGACGGGCTTGCTTGATCCAGCGTCGATACTTGTCGAGGCACTCGTCATGCCAGCTTTCGTCGAATCGATCATCGCAATAGAAGTCCTCGAACTGCTTGACGCCAGCACCCGGTCGATTGACTGCCTGGGGGCTGTAGACGGTGAGGTGCCGCACGTCACCATCGGCGCAGACAGCAATCTCTTCATCGTCAATGACCACTACTCCCCAGATACCACTGATTCGGATGGCATCGCAGATCCGGAGATCGAATTCCCACGAGAAGATGTCGGATCCCGCAATACTGCCAGGGTTCACCAACTCGTGCAGAACATCGAAATCGTCAAGCTCCGGTGCATTCAGCAACCAGTGACCAGCGGGGAGGCTCGATGAAACGACGGCTGCGCCGATAGACTTCACATAGGCCAATTTCAGTGCACACGCAGGGTCGGATTCGAGATCCACATAGCAGCTGCCAATCACGACCTTGCGTTCACCTCGATCGAATGCTTCCCGGAACAGCGGTTTCGCGTCCCGCGCTGATACATAGACGCGTGGGTCATGTCCGTCCGAGTAACACAGCAGCGCCTCGATCTCCGAGAAAACGTCAGCGGGAACGACCGGATGATCGCGTAGCACGTCCGTAGCATACTTGCATGCGACATTCCAGTACGTGCTTGCAAAATCCAGCGTAGCCATTGTCTTCTGGAGATCGGCCAGCCTCCGATGGATAAGGTGGCCAATGTGCTGATTGATCTCCGCCAACTTTTCCTCCGCGTCGATCAGACAATTTCGATCCGGCAGCTTGGCCTTGAATTTCGCGCTATCCAGGTGAACAACGACATGCGGAGCTCGGCAGTGCGATGAGCCTGCAACCAGGATACCTTGTAGAAACACGCAAACATCGGACGAGCCCAGAGTAACGTGGGAGAGGTCCTTGATCCAGACAGCGCCGATCGGTGTCTGATCGAACGTTGTGGCATCGAGAGCTTCCGGCCGCGCGAGGGCCACGCCGTTGAAGATGATCGGAATGGGATAGCCGCGGGCGATGGACTGCAGAGCCCCCTCCATTCGCGTTTCGTCAAACGACAGTTTGCTGAGCGTCAGCCGTGTGCCGGTTGTAATTTCACCGGTTACAACTGGTACCTCCACCATGTCGAGGAGCGCCCGGGTGGTTGCTTCGAGCCGTTGACCACGCGATTCCACCGTAAGACGCTCACAGGCAAACAGCGCGCTGGTGAATCCCATGCCAAAAGGATTTTCGATAGACCGCGTCTGATGATTCCATCCGCTTTCGGCGATCGTGAACAGGTTCTGGAAGTTCTCGATGCCGTGACCGTCGTCGACCACCGTCAGATCTTTCCCATCGAGCGAAATTTCGACTCTGGTCGCACCGGCGCGGCGGCTGTTCTGGATGAGCTCCACAAGGAACGTCGAGAAATTTGAAAACGCAAACTTCAGGTTCTTGACGAGGTTTGCTTCGTTGACTTCTACGCGTACCGCTGACGTCATGTTGAATCTCCTGTAATGAACGCGCTGCTCCAGCGCAATAGACCGAGCCCAGGAAAAGCTTCGCCAAAAAGAAGTGGTGAGGCAGACGACCGGAAAAGGAAACCCCTCGACTGCGGCTGCAGAGCGAGGGGCGGTGAGTTGGCGCGAGGTCGGTGCTTCGCGCGACCTTAGAGCATTGAGGAAACTCGACTGTTGTACTGATTCATCGCTGGTGTCCAATGACCGGCTGACTGGATACCCCGGCGATCGGCGATTTCGATGATGCTCTCGGCGATCGGATCGTTTGTCCCGGGTATGGGTGGCGAGATACGATCAAGCGCGAATGCGACAGGGTTGCCATTGCAGGGTTCGTTGAGCAAGGTAGTAACCGCCACTGATCGACCGAGCAACTGTTTCGACATGTTTCCCAGTGAGTATCCAGCGTGCTCGCGTAGTCGGACAGGCGCGTACATCACAATGGTGGCGTCGGTACGTTCATTTGAGAGAAAGGAGTTCGCGCCGAGTCGGCGGGCAATTTCTGGTACCAGGTGCCAGAGAAAGCGGGCTTCGTAGGTGATGTCAGTGGGTTGAAGTTGAGGATTCGCCTGACGGATTTGCCTCGAGAGGCGCAGTAGCTCTGCGGCGAGCCAGCGATCCGTCAACGCGTAAAGGCGGTCGATGGTGCGGCGGTGCTCATCGAGTGCTGCTCGTGTTTCGGGGGAAAGGGCCAGTCTGAACATGGGTTCTCCGGTAAGTGAGGTGGTCGTAGCGCGGAGATATGTGCGAGCCAAAAAATATTGTGCGAAAAAAACAGGCCTCGCACGTGTGAATGCGAAGGCCTGTCGGTGAGTTAGCGAAGTACGTATTCGCCAATTTGTGCATCCCATTCTGCGCCGACCCTTGCGGGGCTTTCGCAGGGAAGGATGACGTTTCTACCCGTTTCGGTGTCGACCCCTTGCGATACGATCTGTCCGGACCTTCCGGTTTTGGGATCTTCTTCAGTGGTAACGATGACGATGATCATGGTGCCTCTTCCAGATAAATCGATTCGCTATTGAACGCCGAGCGCATGGCGCAGGATGGCTTGTTGCGCCAGTCTGCCGAGCTGATCGCCGTGCTTCTCACCCGCACGATAGAACCGCATGACAACGTTGATTTGCGGCGCGGTGAAATCGGCGGGTACGTTGCCATAGTGACGTTCATAGTCTTCACACCAGATTTCGATATGGGCACTGCCGGCGTGCAGAACTGCACGACAGCTATCTGTCCCATCGATGAGTTTGTCGCCCGCTTCGGCGTCGAAATACATTCCCATGACTATTCTCCGTTGACGGCAAGATCCGACGTCACATGCAGGACCCACGACAGAACAGACGTGCGGGTTGCCAGTTCCACGCGTGCCTCATCACCAACGCGAGGGAACTGGGCAAGTGACAGGTCGCTTTTCTGAAGAGCGGTGTTGAGCTCGGTGAGTTGCTGCGCGAACAGGATTTGCGCCGTCTTAACGTCGATCAGTAAAGCCTGAGGATCGAGCTGGTGGACATTCTTGAGTGCAGGAAGCATCTCGAGCACCCAGGTCAGGCATTCGAGTCGAGTGAGGCTGTCGATGGCGGCAAGAACACGAGCGTCCGAGTTCGCTGACTGATGCGATGCGACAGCTTGTTGGGTTTCAGTGAGTTTGAGCTCAAAGAGCGTCAGGATGTTTTCCAGTTTTTGGGCGAAAGAGAGGTCGCTGTCTGTGTGGAGCGTGTTCATTTCATGTCCTCGTAGGGTAGTGACCGAAGTGGGCCGGTGGCTAAGCGACTGGTATGTGGAGCAGGAAAATATGTGCCCGTCCGTGTGCGTTGTGAAAGCTATACGGAAGGTAAGCAGCGGACCTGCGCGGTAAACGGCAACCCCGGAAACCCCCATCCAGCGCCTTCGGCTCGGATGGGATGGAAGGCGGTGCTAACGCTCCGCCCGGGAAGCCGCTGCGCGGCGTGGTGGGCGGTCGAGCCCGCCCTTGACGCTGCGCCGTTCCGGCTTGCAGCCGGGTGGCCGGCCGCGAGGTTTCGCGTCCGGCCACCCGGCTGTTTCACGTCAAGGTCGGACTCTCTCGCCGTGGGATTGCGCTTCGCGCACAGGAAGGCGCTCCACGCCTTGGGGAACGCGCTTCGCGCGGGGTTAACGGCCAGGTCCATCCTGAGGGGCATCCTGAACACGGGGAGCTACGGTGGCACGAACAGAGAACCGAGTCGGGCCGACATGAGCGCGCGCAAGCTGTCGCGCGCTGACCTGTACATGCGTTTTGGATGGCAAACGACAGCGTGGCGTGGCTACCATTGGTCACCGAACCCATTGAGGTGTCGGAGACCGACGCGCCGCGCCATCCAGCAGTCGAGTTCGGGTTGCGCGACGGATGTCGGATCGACGATAGAGTCGTCGGCATGTTTGCCAGACAGGTCGACCGGCAGAAGGGTTTCCCTCATCACGGTTTCTCCTTGATACATTGGCAGCGGACTCCGCGCGCTGTGCGGCCGAGCTGCGGACGGTGCAGGATGCGCGGTCGCGCCCTGAAAGTGGATGTGCCTCGCGAGGATCCGCCTGCCGAGGGTCGACATCCGACGAGGATGGACCTGAATTCACGGCACCCGCTCCACCCTGCCGACAGCGTTACCTGGAGCCAGCGTGCCCCTTTGCCCTGTGGATCTCCCTGATGGGTCCAAGCGTCTCAATGTCTTCCGGATCGACCCGGCGCCAGTGGTTTTCGCCGACGATTTGATCGCGATCCCAGCGGAGAACACGATGTGCGTCCACTTCGACGCACACCATGTGGTGTTCCGTGATTCTGGCCCGAGCCGCCAGCGCGAGCGCATCATCCATGTCCTCGGCGCGCTGCAGACTGCTTACGCCACCATTGCTCGTGATGCAAACCTGAATCGCCGCGGGAATTTCGGCCGTGGAGTTTGGGCGGTCACCCGGTCGTACGAAAATGACGCTGTTGTAGTTACTCATTGTCGTCGTCCCATGGATAGTCGATGTCCTCGTCTGACAGCCCGCTTGCGTCGCTCCCGGCTTCCCCATATAGCGCTTCGCGTGCTTCCCGCACGGCTTCGTGCACGTTACGGGCGGCCTCGACGAGCTCGCTCTCATTCGCACACACCCTGAGCGCATCGGCAACCAGAGGGGGCATCGTGCGAGCAGTGCGGAATAGCTGATCCAGCAGGTCGGCTGCATACTGTTCGTAGATCATGCTGTTTCGAGTCCGTGCCCGCAGGCCGGCTTCGACAGAAGCGATGGTTTCATACGTTGTGCAATCGATGCGCACTTGGCCCGCTGCGTTGCACAGCGCGGCAAGACATCGTTCCCGTACGTCCTCATCGGCACGCTCGAAAGCAATTTGTGCGGAAACAAAGTCCGCGATGGACCTGACATAAACGGAGACATTTGCCCTTGTCAGCTCAATGAACTGTTGCATGCCCGGTCTCCTGAATCATCGATTGCTGCTCCTCGGAGAACTGGTGTTCAACTGTGCACGTGCGCGGATTGGAGGCCTGATCACGCTGGCGAAGGTGAGCCTTTTCAGGATGCCCATAGGTCGGATCCGCCTCGTATGAGGATGGACCTTTACCCGGCGCACAACGGAGAAGCCAGTTGCCGTGAACCGCATCGATGATGCACAGCGCGTGCACCACGGTAGCCGTCTCATGGGGTCGCTCGGCAAGCATCCCGTCCGTTCGGCCGCTCCTCGACCGTGACGCCTTCATCCGGGCGCTCAAACTGGCCGTCCGGTTTCGGTCATCTCAAGTGCGAGCGGCGCCGGTGCCGCCGGCAATCCACCATGCAGCCTGGCTGTTGTCCCGTTGGCAAATCCCTGTATCCGGGCGGCAAGCGGATCAACGTGGCGGGCGACAGCCCGCGCTCGCGGCGTCATGCTGCTCGTGTCCGCGTAGTGCGCGCGCATGTATCCCTCAAGCCGCATCGCGCCAAGCTCGCTCACCCCGGCCGGTTGAACAAGTCGACGAGCGGCGGCGACCCACCCCTCGCAGAACAGGTCAGCGCGCGCTGTCCGGTTACGCGGCAAACATCGCCGGAGCGTTGCGGCGACATAGTGCGCGCGCGCCGCGCGTAGTTGGCGGGCGAGCACCGTGAATGCGTAGGAGGCAACCTGCTCGGCCGGTGCCACACCGATGAAGGCATAGCCTCCGATAATTTTTGTGCCTGATTCATTCAACCGCCTGGTGAAGACGATCTCGCAGCCGAATGCCCCGGCTACCATGCTTGCCAGCCGGACCTCGAAACGGGCCGGGCGCGCACTTGCCGAGCTTTTCACCCACGCCTCGTCGACACCCGCATCCGCAAGTTCGTACTCGGCGATCTCAAACCCGGCCATGAGCTTCTGCGCCTGCCGCAAAGCGGCCGCGGCCTCATGCGCCTCGGCTGACCGCGCCAGATTCAGGCACTTGCGGATCTTTGCAACTGCAGTCTTTCTGTCCATCGCCGCGCCTCACCTGGTTCGCGCTCGGTGGCGCAACGTGTGATTGAGAATCGCAACCAGGCCGGCATGCCAGCGCTGACCGCTCTCTGACTCAGTTTGCTTTCGAAAGCCGCTGCTCGAGCTCGTCATCTGACAGGTCACCCTTCGCCATGCTGCCGTCGATGAAGAAGGTCTCCGGTGTCACCTGCACAGGATGGTCCTGCATCCAGGCCTCGATGCGGCCGAGCTTCTCATCGCCTGCTGCGCACTGCGTCGGCGTCAGAGGATTGCCCTTCTCCCTGGCCTCGAGCGCCGCGACCGGGTCAGATGAACAAAGGATGGTCAGCGCGTCCTCGCGCGAGCGGGGACCCAGCAACCCGGTCACGAGGATCTCCTCGTACAGGTCTTTCCTCCCGGCCAGGCGGGCTTGCAGATCCCGGCAGTACGGACAGTTCGGGTCGACCACAACCAGGATGTGCCTCTTCGCATGCACGTCCCCGACCTTCAGCGTCAGGTTATGAGGAAGATCCCTGGCGAAGTCCACGCGCTGCAGCGTGGTGATGCGCTCCTGCGTCAGCCGCTCGCGCGTGGATGCATCAATGATTTCGCCGGCGACGAGATATTTTCCGTCGGCGCTCACATACATGAGGTCATGACCGACGGTCACCACCTCGTAGAGGCCCTTCACGGGTGCGGGTTGCACCGACTGCGCGGCGATGCCGCTCGTGGCAAGCGCCGCACGCACCGCAGCGAGAGGATCTTCCTTCGCCTGAGCTACCGCGAATGAAAGAGAAAGGGACGCCGCACCCCACAACAGGAGGCACATCCTGTGTGCTTGCTTCATTGCTGGAATTTTCCGCAGATCAGGTGAGAGTACTGGCAGTAGCGCGCCGCTTCTGGCGAGATACCGAGCGATTTCGGTAACGGCGGCAGCCCCTTGGCCACGATGTGACAAATCTGCGGCGGTTGTGTCACACGGTAACCGCGCGCATCTCCCTTCTGATCGTCGCGCAGTTCTTCAAGACGTCCGTGCTGTTTGAGCAATCGCAGGCCGCACCATACCTGCTTGGTGTGGTACCCCGCCGAGACGACATCGGGATGCCCGCACACCTGGTCGAGCGTCACCCAGCGGGCGTCAGAGGGCAACTGGGCACACAGTCGTTCAACTACCTGGTACAGGTACTCCGAAATAACTGGTTTGCGGGCCACGATAAACACTCATTTTTTAAGTACACGTCGCCGAATTATGTATCCGTTTTTTGTTTTGTCAATCTTGACATGATGTTTTATACCACTAGCCGATTTTATTTTTTGTCACGGGCCGGGCCGTCGGTTCTTTAACCAACCGGCTATCGGATAGCATCACCGCATGACTACGCCACCCGATACCTCTGAACGGCAGACCTTCACAGCGAGCACGGATGCCGGCCCTGCCCGTCAACATGATCACGATCGGCAGGCACGCATTGACCGCGCCCTGTCAGTCGACGCCGAAAAGCCCGACCGCCCGGACAACTGGCGTGCACGCTTTCAGCAGAATGTCGACCGGCTCGCTGAAACGCTTGTTGAGATCGACGAGCAGATTTCCGAGACGAACCAGATGCTCCATCGCACTCAGGGCGTGCGCGCGGGCAAGATAAGTGTGCGGTTTCTCTGCCTCCAGCGCTTCGACCGGGACAAGGCCACCCGTGACCGTGTCCCTGCCGTTGTGCTTTGGCACGGAAGAAAGGGACAGCCGGCCACCCGGTATCGGATCATTCCTCGCAGCGAGCGCTACGTGCGGCTACGGCGCAAGGGCGCAAATGACGAAGCCACCAAACAGCTCCTGCGCATGCTTCAGGAACTGATGGCGCAGCGCGCCAAGGTCGAAGCCTGCTATGTGCGGCTCGCGGCGGCCGCCACCCAGATCTGCGGATCGACTCACAACATGCTGAGGCGTATGGAAAGCTCGCTTAACGAGCTCAACGCCAGGTTTATCGAGCGCGACTACGCCCGCGCCGATGACAGGCAGCCTGGCGACGACGTCTGACTCTCCGCTATTACCGCGACCCACCCTCGGGGGGCGACGCGCCTCGCAAGGGCTCGACACACATCCGCATTTTTTAAGAATCCGGATATCCCTCACCGGCCAATTCCAGCAACCAGCGCCTGGGCGGGCGCCGGGCGAGGTGCCTCCTTCCGGGGAGCCTCCTGCTTTGCCCTCAGGCCCATCGACGCAACATCCGCATTTTTTAAGAATCCTGACGCTTCCCCCGCTCTGGTCCCTATCCGTGGAGCGCAAGCTGCCAGCCGCCCGCCCATGTGCGAACACCCCCTTCTCAGGGCAGGCCTTATCGAGGTCGTGCAGCCGAGGCGTCTACCCTTATGGTGCGACAGTGTCTTCCCCAATGGCTTCCGCTTGGATCGAGCCGATAGCCCCCGCCCGCTCCCCATTTGGCACCCGGCGTCTACCGGTTGGCCGGCTGCGAGCAGGCTATCTCTGTCTTTCCATCGCAAAGAGTCGTGCGGCCCCCATCGCTGGGAGAAAGCGGGCAATCCTTGCTTAGCCCACAACCGGTTCCGTGTGGCGCGCACATAGCCGGAAACAGGTCCAGCCTCAGCCTATCCGGGTGGCAAACCGGCAACGTCCTCGCCCTTTGCGTGGCGCGCAGCGCAAGCAGAAAAAGGCAACGACCGTCCAGTTATTATGTTTAAGGCGCTTTCGGCTTCCGGACCGACAGTTATCTTCGCCGCCCCCTTCCAGAATGGCTACAAAACCCGTTGCGTGGCCACCTGCGGCGACGGGCGGACCACCCCTGCCCCCGGGGGTTAGAACCCGTTGCGCGCCGGCCTCAGACGCTACCCACCAGCGGCTTCAACACCCTCTCCGCGCCCTACGGAATGATCCAGAGTGTGTAACACAACACTTTACCGGTATCGAAAATCTGCTGTCGTACACGACAGCCTTCGACGTGTATGGCCTCACATTCTGACGTGTCACAAAACAAAATCCTAGTTTGGTATTTTAAA
Organism: Paraburkholderia fungorum; assembly: GCF_902833645.1. Taxonomy (GTDB): domain Bacteria; phylum Pseudomonadota; class Gammaproteobacteria; order Burkholderiales; family Burkholderiaceae; genus Paraburkholderia; species Paraburkholderia fungorum. The sequence goes on along the minus strand of NZ_CADFGE010000013.1, from coordinate 277,533 downwards.
CCTGTGCTAGATTATCCATGCGCAAGAGCAGCACTTCACTCCTACAAACTCACGGGATCAGAACAGCATGAAGGTATCCGTCGGCATGGACATCGGCCACTCGGCCCCCAAACTCGTCTGGGCAAGCACGCTCGAGCCGCATCAGCATCAACAGGATTTTTTTCCCACAGTCGTTTGTCCCGCGATCACACTCTCGGATGAAGGCACGCGTCGACGCGCTGCGCGCGAGACCGTCACGTTGAACGGCCGGGATTTCTTCTACGGCGAAACCGCCGTCAAGCAGGGTCGTGCGCAGTCGTACTCGGGGCAGGAGAAGGACTGGATCTTTACGGACACTCACGATGTCCTCGTGATCGGCGCCTTCAGGCGTACCGCGGAGGCTGTTGAGACCACGACCGGATACGCGCCGAACCATTACGAGCTGATCGTCGGACTCCCACAGGCGTGGTATGAAACCCAGCGCCGCGAATTGAAAATGCGCGTCACGCAACTCGTTGAGCCCCTGTTGCGAGTGGGGCAAACCGTCAACGTCCGGGCCCAGTCACAACCGAACGGCCCACTGCAGGAAATGATTTTCCTGGCGGATGGCCGTATCAGTGCGGCGCACGATTTCGACCGGGAACGCTGGGGCGTCATCGAAATCGGTCAGCACACGAGCGATTTCATCCTGACCGACGGCCCCGATTTCATCGAGTCGGCATCCGGGTCCTGCGTCGGTTTCGCCGCCGTCTATGAGCGCATGACGGCGATCCTCCAGAGCAAGAACCTCCCGTTCGATCTCGGATCGGTGGATCGCGCTATCCGTGAAGGGGAGCTGACTGTGTACGGCAAGAAGATTAACCTCAGCGCCGAGCTCGAGGAGGCGAGCGCGCAGTTGCTGTATATCGTGCGTGACGAAGCACAGCGGCGCTTCGGCGAAGCGGCCTCCTCGCTCAACGGTGTGATCGTCGCCGGAGGCGGTGCGCCGGTTCTTTTCGATGGCCTGCTCGAGGTCTTTCCTCATGCCGTGATGTCACCCGCGCCGCGCTTCTCGGTTGCAGAAGGCTTCTGCAGGTACGGCCTGTCGAGGTTCAACCCCTAATCAGAGGGATCACCTCCATGACCAAGCCACGGCCAAAATGGCAAACAACGCTTCTCATCGGCCTGCGCGTGCATTTCAAATCATACCCGGATGTCCACACGTTCCTTCATACTATCAAGGATGGGGACGTCGGCGCCGTGCTACGCGATATCGTCCGCACGCACATCCAGCAGACCGGCCACCGTGCTGGTGACCCGAACTACCAGAAGGAGGTTGCCATGTTGGGTATGAGCAACCTTCTAGACGACACGATCGCGGCGGCCAACACGAGTGACAGCACGCCCCGGCCCGCCGCTGCGCGGACCGGCACAAGCCAGTCGCGCGTCGCGGCGCCGGCTGTTCAGCCGCAACCACCAACCCCGGTGGCGCCAATACCAGTGGCGGCGGCCACCTCTCACCCAGGCCTCGCCAGCGTGCCGGCGAAACCGGACCCGGCGGGGATGCAGGAGCCTCCTACGCCTCCGACCGAGGAGCCAGCTGCAGTGCCAGCCAGCAGACCGCCTGGCATTCTCAGTCGCTTCAACGACGATTAAGCCGTCGCGCAGGACACGAACACCCGGACCAGAGCGAACGATTTCAGCTGCCGATTTGGAAGTTCGTGTTCCAGACCGGCGGAGAAGACGACCCGCAACCTTGTACCGATAGCGATGCCGATGTATATCGGCTTCGCATATCGCGCGAAATCTCCGCAGGAATTATCTGATACGGCACTTTGCCACTACATTCGCCTCTGGGGAATTGGGCAAGGAGAGTCCGTATGCGCTGGAAATCAACCGCTTTCGCCACGTTGGCAGGCTTCGTGGCCTTCTTGTACTGCGGCACCGCTTTCGCGCAGAACGCCAGTTCGACATTCCCGGTCTTCTGGGTCGCAGGTGATCCACAGCAGGTGGCCAATGCCTTTCAGGGACTGGCGGCCTTCTTTGGTAACGGCAACAGCAGCTCCGCCGTGATGACTGGCGGCTTGCTCGCGGGTAGTCTTGCCGGACTCATCGTTGCGCTCTTCAGCTCCGCGACTCGCCAGCAGTTCATGCTCGGCCCATGGTTTGTCAGCACGGTCGTCACGATGGCGATGTTCAGCAGCCAGACGACCATCACCGTCAAGCCGTTTTTCAGCGACAACGGCACTACCGTCACGCCGCAGAACATCGTTGTGAATCATGTGCCGATCGGCGTGGCCTACCCCGCCGGCATCGCAAGCGAAATGACGAAAGCCGTATCCGACGTTTACCTGCAGTGGTTTACCGAACCCGGCGATGGCGGCGTCAGCGTGCAGGGCACCTCAGGCCTGCTCTCCCCGCTCAAAATGCTGCTCAAGCTGCAGGAGGTCTACGACTGCTCGCAAAGCAACACGACTATTTGCAACAACCTCGTCGCGTACATGAAGTATTGCCCCGTCCAGACTTTGGCCAGTCAGTCCATGCAGTCGAACACCGGTATCAGCGACGTGCTCAACAACAGCCCTGGCGGCACACCGAACGGCCAGCTCCAGGGCACGACCCAGTTCTACCAGGTTACCACCGATTCTTCCGGGAACCAGACCATTACCTCCACGGCTGTGCCATGCAGTCAGGCCGGCCCGCAGATCTACCAGGCGATGGCCACCTACATCGACAGCGATTCATTCACGAGCGACGTGCTCGCCAGGTCGTCATCCGCAGAACCGGATGGCCCATCGACGGTCGCCGCGGCCGACACGATGCTTAATACGCTGAGCCAGAACATTGCGGCCACGGCACAGAGTGCAAACGCGACGATGACCGGTAATGGACAGCAGCGTGACGCCACGATGATGAATCTGGTCTTCAGCCCCATCTTCCGGGCTGCGCAGCAGGCCTCGCTCGATCAGAGCCAGGCGGCATACACCTTTACGACACTCATGGGTAATGCCCGTAACAAGGCGATGATTGACACGGCAGGCGAGGCATCGCTTTTCGAGTCTTTCATGACGAATGCGATGAACGCCTTTTCGTTCCTGTTTGTAGCGCTCACGCCGATCGTCGTCATCGTCGCGATAACGATGGGGGTCGGCGGGTTCAAGATCTACGCGGCGTGGTTCCTGATGGGGATCTGGAGCCAGGGATGGCTCCCGGTTGCCACTGTGCTTTCCTACTATGTGCAGACGTCGTTCTGGTCACGCCTTCTTGCGTTTGCATCGAGTCCGACCATGTCGCCGGCAAGTATCGATAACTTCTATACCCAGGTGAGCAGCACCATCTATGCCGGATCAACCATGATCGGGGCGACTCCAATCATCACGCTCTCGCTCCTGACCGGGTCGGTATACACCTTGACTTCCCTGGCTGGTCGCGCGACAGGCACTGGTCGCGACTACATGGATACCGACCGCAACGACGGCAATGCGTACAACCTCGCCAATGCCGACGCTGCCCGGCAGCAGGTTACGTCCCAGGGGCTGGAGTTCGCTAACCAGAACGGTGCCGGCGTTCAGGCGATGACCTCGGCCATTGCTCACGGTGCGACCGCCAACGCCGGCGCGATAGTCCGTGGCGACGTGGCCACCGCCGCCACGATCGAGTTTGGCCAGGGGCTGAGTAATACCTTCCGGGCAGGACAAAGCGCGCAACTGTCAGCAGAGACTGCGCACCAGCGGGTCCAGTCTCTCACCGACCAGTTGCAGCAGCTGACGTCGCAGCGACATTCCGTCGGTCTGGACGTGAATGGTGGTGGAGATCACACGCACGGAACCAGCACAGGAAACGACAATACGGCTGGCCAAAACAAGACTCTCACCAATGTCAGGGGCGAACATGTTGATAAGGCAAACCAAGCTTCGGTAAGTGGCACTGCCGGCTTGAAGGTGGCCGGAATAGGAGGCGGCGTCACCGCAAGTGCAAGTAGCGGGCAGGGTACGACCAACGGACAGAGCGGAGCGGATTCCAAAACTCAGGGCAACCAAAACAAGGTTTCCACTGACGATAAGTATTCAACCACCGACGGTGTCCGTTTCTCCGACAGCCACTCCCTTGACAATCAGATTAGTCACACGCGCACCGCGCTCGCACAGGCGCAGCAAGCCGAGAAGGAAGCTTTGCAGCGTAACCAGCAATTTGCACATGACGCACAGAGTGCGATGCAATCGGGGGCAAAGACTTCGGTCAACGTGGCCGATCTCGCCACCATGGCCTATCAGACCAGCGACCCGTCACGCATCGGCGATGCCGTCCGCAGCGCGGTATACAGCGACGCCGTGCAAACCGCGCAGGGTCTGGCTCGAAGCGGACAGATCGCTGACAACGCTGAGAGCGTCGTGAACAAGGCGCAGGAGATTACTAACCAAGCCCTCGCCGGCGCCGATTTCTCGAAAGCCAACAATCTTTCGGCTATGCTCTCGCGCGGCGTTCTCAGCAGCGACTCCGGGGTGCATACCGCTGCACAAGCCGGTGTTGCCGCCCTCGCGAGTCAAGCCGGAAGAAGCGGCCTTGCCGAAAGCATTCTTGAAAAGTCCAGTCTCGACCGGTTCATTAGCCAGACTGAGGCATCTCCAACAAATTCCGCGCTCAATCGTGTGGCAATGGGCTCGACGGCCCTCGACGCCGCGCCGCTCAACCCGGCAAGCGGACCACTCGGAGCACCGGGCGCATTGCCCGGTGGTGGCGGATCAAGTTGGATGGGCGGCGGCGGTGGCTTCGGGGGCGGTTTCGGCGGCAGCGGTGGCACTCTCTCACCGGGATCCACCCCGCCGCTCTCGCAGGAAATTGCAAACGCTGCTAACCAGATGCATCTGCCCGCAGGCTCACGTGATGTTGCGATGGCCGAGGCAAGTCGGATTGAGCACGGGCAGGCAAGGGACCAGATCAGTCTCGACAAGCGCACGCACAACACAGAACAGTACGACCCCAAGGGTGACGTCACGCTCCTTGATGCAAAGAACGAACCGGCCGATCACGGCCTCCCGCCACGTGCCCCGTCTCCGTCATCACATGCTACGCAGGATACTGTCAATATTTATGATCGCCCGCTTCATCCGGCACGCAAAAACTGATACTCGGAAGCGGCGTGAGCGCGAAAGTCCGTGCCCCATTTCGGCGCGCGCCAAAGCAAAAAGCCGCCATAAAAGGCGGCTTTTCGCGCGATGTCTTGGGCTGGGGGTGAGAACGCTGGACCCCACCCCTCATGGTCACAACATCCAGTGACCATCGTCGCTGGCATTTGTGTTTATGCTCGTGCTGTCGTGAGGAGCAACCCAACGATAGCGCTCGGTCGGCTGTACATCCTGACCCCGAACATCATCGTCGTCAGCGGCATATTGCTCGACCGGCACGCCTTCGCTTTTGCGCGTCATAAGCCGGTAGACGATGTATGCAATTGCCAGAATAAGAAGAAACGCACCCATTTTTTCACCCCGTCTTCGCTTTGTCGTTTCGAGATCACGATTCCATTCTAATCGCTAGTCGCTCGATAGCAAGGGCTTCGGGGCAAGGCTCACCGGAATCTGCAAAACGGCGCTCATCCTCTTCAAGGGGAGACCTGAAGAAGGCATCACCTCGTTATGCACGACAAAAAGCAAACGCCCCGCAGACCAAAAGGCATGCGGGGCGTGTAGGTTGGGGTTAAGGCGCTATGCGCCTGATTGCCTGTGTCCAGAAGCAAACCGAAAACTGGCGCTAGACACTCATCGCCGCAGCACGTCGTTGCACCACACCTTGATATGTCACGATTCCGAGGATCCTGTCGAACGCCTCCTCTGCCGCACGCCCGTCACCGATCACGGGAACGCTGTCCGGCATCGCTGAATGCCCAACCGGTTGCGACAACCTGCCCCAGTTTCTGATCACCGCCGCGCATATACCGCACAGCTTCTTCAGATCGGTCGTTTGCGCAGCCAACGACTCTACCGCCTCTGCCGGATAAGCGCCTTCGATCGACGCAGGATCCGATCCGTGCAACATCCGCACGACGTCGCGCGTGAACCGGTCGATGAATGCTCTTTCACCCGGCAAGACCGATACTCCGTCGCTGTCGTGTTGCAGCAATACGTCCGTCACGAGCCCTGGGATGTCATCAGGACGGCCTTCGCCAGGAAACATCACCGGGATATAGGCCGGTCCACGCGCACTCGTCTGGGCGAGGTTGTACAAACTCACCGGCAAAGTCATACCGGCATTCCGGGCGTGGACTTCCGCCTCCCGCACTTGCCCCGCTACTTCCCCTTCGGCCACGCTCATCCTGCCGAAGGGATGGAAACGAATTGCCGTGCATTCCTGCTGTTTCGCGGTCACAGGCTCACCGCGGCGCAGAAACATCTGATACGTACCCCAGGCGTTGGACTCGGAGCGCAGCGCTTCCTGCTGCATCCACAAGAGCGGGATATTGGTGCCCTCGTAAGGTTTTCCGTCTGTTACGCGTACAGGCAAACCACCGAGACCGGCCCACGGATGAGTGCGCTGGATGCGTCCGAGCATCCACTCTCGCGCCCGTTGCACCAATCCCGGGATGTCGTTGCTAACTGCCATGGCATACCTCCTACGTTAGTTGAGTCGAAACTGTCCTCCGGATGCTTTCAGTTCCGCGTTAGATTCCATTGCGTAAGACATGCCAGACGAAAAAAAACCCGTGCATCCTCAAATGAACGGGTAAGGGCTTAAGCTGGGTAGACGGTCAACTCGAGCGCTTCAGGACGCCTACCAGAACGGCCTCGATCGCAGCCCGGTCCGCACGGCCAACGCGAAACAGAAAAGAGGACCTGAGGGTGGCGAGCAGATTTTCCCGCTGGCCATCGAGCACCGTAGAGAAGCTTTGCAGTAACGTGCCCCACGCCACAACGATCCGGGTCGAAAGCACCACAGAGAGGTCGCCCGATTCATAGGATTTGCGCAGCGTTTCAGCCAGCTCCACCATGAGCTTGACCACCGACGGATGGAGTCTGGGTGCATCGGCAACGAGGATGCGCGTCTCCTCCTCCTTCGACAGATACCCGACCTCAATACCGCCCCGGAAGCGGTCGAGCAGTGCGTCGTTCATCCGCTGGATGCCGCGGTAGCTACTTGCATTTTCGCCATCGAGCGCGTTGCCGGTTGCCGCTACCCGAAAGTCAGAATGGGGCAACACACGCTCGCCTGTCTCGGGGATGAGGAACGAGCCACCATCGAGTATCGTGTTCATGCCGCCAACCTGACCAGGGTCGAGAAAATTGATCTCGTCGAGCAGCAGGATCGCCCCTTCCTTCATCGCGCGGATTGCTGGCCCATCAACCCAACCCGTGCTGCCATCGGAATTGATCGAAACCCTCCCGACGATCTCCTGCAGCTCCAGCGACTTCGAACATGCCACGCGGATGACACCCCAACCCAGCCGCGCGGCGAACTGCTCGATGAAGCTGGTTTTGCCCGCCCCGGTGGGGCCACTCAGCATCAGGTTATCGAACAACCCGCTGATCCATGCCTGCCCGATCTTCACGTGGTCCTTGCGAAACAGGAAATTGGGATTGATGGGCGGGGTATCCGGCCCGGCGACCCGAAGCGGAAAGCGAGCAAATTCGCGCATCTTCGGCGGCACATCGAACCCAAAGAGTTCATCGGCAAAACCATGGGACGGCCCGGGGGCGTTTGCGGCCGCATCGGCCAACTCCGCAGGTTGCGACATCGCGCCTGTGTCGGAGTAGCTCACAGCAGTCTCCCGATGTCCGCCGAAATCAGACGGCGCAGACTGTCGCGACCAGGGAATTTTTCGTGGAGCTGCGCCAGCATACGGTTCACCACCCCAGTTGAAGCGAGGTCGTGGAATGATCGGCCTCTGGCGCCGGTGCTGGCAGATCCGCCAGCGGCAAGCCCTGCGCATCAAGCTGCGCGAGCACCACCGACGCGTCGCTACTGCGTTTCACGACGAGCGACTGCAGATCCTGGGCGTGGGCGCCCGGGCCGGTGGCCCGATTTGCCCGGTAGACCGTGACGCCACCAGCCGTAATCGGGTCGACTCCGGCCGGATACAGTGCGGCAAGACGGGCCCTTGCCCCCTCGAGGACTTCGGTCGCTCGCTCGAGCTGGCGATGTGCAAGCAGCCACTGGTGCGCCGCCTGCTCGAAACGACTGCCTGCCGGCGGCACATTGTCTACGACGGCTTCGCGAAAGCGCCGCGCGCGCTCGAGGAGATCGTGTTGCACCTCTTCGTCCGGACTGATCTCCAACGTGACTGCTTCAACCATTGCCCTATCCTCGGTAGGACAGGCGAAGAAGAAGGCTCTCTGCACCTGCCGGTCGGCACACAGCAACTGCCACTGGATGCGTGTCGCAAAACGATCCGGAACTTGGCCTTCCCGCACCAGCTGATGCTCGCCCTCATCGAGCAGCGTGAGTACGCAGAGGCTGTCCATCGCATCGGAGAGCCCGTCGAGCGTGGCGGCCGCCCAGCGGTGTTCCGTTGACACGATGCACGCCGGCCGTACGACTAGACCACGTGCCTCGGCGAAGCGCGCGCGTAGCTGTTCCTGGCGGCCGACACGTGCCTGGATCGCATTGTCGTCTGCCGGCTGGCGTGGCGTGATTCGGCCCGTAAACTCCTGCCACAACCGCTGAATGTTGGTCCCACGCGAATGACCCGCGATGATCACCGCGGCGGTCTCAGTGATACGTGGCCCATCCGGCAAATCGTGTCCCGAGCGCCATGCGTGCCACGCGGGCGAAAACGGTTCTATCTGGACAATGTTCATGGTCGAAGTACAGTGAGGAAGTGAGGCAGCTGCTGTCGCAAAGGGTAAGGCAAAGCGGCTGGGTTAAATAATGCCGCGGCGCTGGTCGATGGTCCGCGCCCGCCTCAAAAAGAAAAAAGCCACTCCGAAGAGTGGCCTGTGGATTGGTGGTCAACGACGTCAGTCAGCCGACCTGCAAATGCAGTTTTCCGTCGTCGCCAACGTAGAGATCGCACCCGCCCACCGCATGCGCTGCTCTTGTGAGCCTCTCTCCCAGTTCTCCCAGCCCGCGATCCCAGAATCCAGCGCCATGTCGGTTTCGTGTGAGCCAGAAGTCGTGCCCTGCACTCGCCTCCCCGAGGACAGCCAGATCTGCCGCGTTCTCCTGCCAGAAGCGTTCACAGTCCTCGCTCATACGCTGTTTCGCCTCGGGGCTGAGGTCGTCGGCTGAATACTGGTTATCCATTGCCTCCAGTCCATCCAGCGACGTGCTCCAAAGTGCGGCCGCGATGTACGCTTTCACCATCAGTTCAAGGTTCATGAGTCGCCCCTTCAAACTACGACAGCGATCGTCGCGTGCGGTCCGGCCGCACGGGCACGATCGTATCGGCTGAAACACTTTCTGTTGCGGATTTGCTGCATGGTTATCTCCAGAAAAGGCGCGATTGGCGCCGGTAAAGGGCGAAGCATCGGGAGATGACCGTGCAAAATTAACTGTGGCCGGCAAGGCAACACCCTTTGCCGGGTGTCTGAGTACGCTGAGACAGAACAAAAAAAATGCCGCCCCAAGGTCGGAGCGGCAGGCAGCAGAGCAGATCAGTGAACGGTGACACGCTCCCCCGCGTCGGGAAAGTCGTTCAGGTGATGCTCCTCGATGTGCTGCAGAACGGTGTCGGGATGGAACACCGCGGTGAATGTGCCGCACCCGTCGAGAATGAGGTGCAGGCTCTCGCCCTGGGCGTCACCGAACCGGAAAAGGCTGGTATCGCTGGCAAGGCGGATGGGGGGGTTAAGCTGTGAAACGAGTTGGTCGGGCAGTAGCGATTGGGCTACCTTGAGAAGGTCGAAGTCGAGGCGTGAACGAGCCGCCATGAAGGGTTCTCCTGGAGTATCTGGGGATAGGGGGCTTGGTGCCAGGAGATTTCCCGCCAAAAATTATTCGCCGCCGGCGGGCAAGAAAAAACCCCGTGCCAGTCTCAAGGACCGGCAACGGGGTGGTGGGTTGGCAACAAACCGGCTAGCACGGGATGTGTCGCGGCCGAAGTGCAGCGATTTCGCTCCGGCCTTTGCGTGAAACCGCGCCGAGGCTGGCGTGCCAAGGGCGGGACACCTGCCTGGCCTCCCTCTGGGAAATCCGGCAAAGATGGAGGACAACGCGGACCGTGTGTATATCAATGGTTCGTGTCTGCATCACGCGCGCTCCTCTTCCTCACGCGCACCGCGCATGCCGTCAAGAACACCTGCGCACATCATCACGATAATGCCGAGCCACACCGCCCAACGTACCAGTACGGGCAGCAGCGCCTCCAGACCGCGCAATTCCCACGCAATAACACCGAACACAGCAATGAGCAGGAACGTCCTGATCGATATTCCCGCGTTAGCGATCATGGTGGCCGGAAACCCAACCATGAATACGCCGGCAGCCCAGAGCAGCGCGAACAGTGGAGGGGTGTAGACAGCAGACATGGAATTCTCCTGGTAAAGCCCGTGCCAGCGGGCGAAGGTCATGGCCTCCGACATGCGTGGGGAAAAACAATGTCGGCGACATTTTTTTCTGCACGCCATCTCCCATACCAGGATCTCCCAGCCCTACTGGTGGGCATTCATTCAAGGAGCTAAAAAGTGAAGCTAATGACCTACAACCCCGTCGCAGGCATGCTCGTCCCCGTTGGAAACCAGGTGGTCGATCGCGCCCTCAAGGCTGCCCAGCAGCAGGTCGGTGACGCCGCCTGGAAGGGCGGGTTTTCGGACACGCGCGCAGACGGTCCGACCGCAGTTGCCCGCCTCGCCCTCGAGGGGATCTGCAAGCAGGAAGGCATTACCGGCCGCGTCACCGCCGTCAAGCTCGCCGTGACGCGTGACGGTCGCGGGAACGAGTACCAGAAAGTGCGCGTGCGTTTCGAAGGTGTCACCGAAGGCGATGACGGTGTCATGCTGTCGCTCGACATGCAGTCGGAACTCGCTCAGCGTCTTGCGCACAAGCTTCTCGGTGTGCAATCGGGCGAAGTGGTGACGTTCCTGCCCTTCTCCCAGTTGGTGAAGCGCGGCGAACGGTTCTTCGCGAACCAGGCACTGAGCCTGCGCAACGCTCACGGCAAGGAAGTCAAGGCACCCGAATCACTCTGGGCGGAGGCTCAGGCACAGGCGGACGCGGCAGCGACTACCCTCAGCGCTGCTGGCATCACAGATCGCGCTTCGCTGAACAAGGTGAAAGCGAACAAGAAGATTGAGTTCCATCATGCGCTTTACCGTGACCGGATCGCGCCGAAGTTCGAAAATGTGCGTTCGGCAGAGCCACTTGCTGCCTGAACACAACATCGCACCAACCCACACGCCGCATCCCATGGATGCGGCGTTTTTTTTGCCGGCAACAGGGGACACCTTATAAAGGTTGAGCACCCATCCCCAAAAAAGCGGCTGTCGGTCTCTGAACCCGCTATTCAGGCAATGGCACGCGCGGTACTCTTCGTAGACCTACTGACTTCTTCACGCATGAACCATGTCCACCGTCCTGTCTACCCGTGCCGCCCAACGCTTTTACTTTGCTGGCGACCACGCGATCGACCGGCTCGGACTGCGCACAGCCCTCACCGCGGACCTGCTGCTGGATCTGCTGCATGCTGGCCGCTCGGTCTGGCTTACCAATGCAAGCCGCAATAACAAACGTCGCGGGCACATTCTGGTGTATTCAGACGTCGACCGTGCGTGGTTTGTGGTCGTCGTCGCCATCGACGATGCCCAGCGCGGCGCAGCGATTATCACCGTCCTCGATCAGGCACACTTCGAGGCGGATCTTGGTCAACCGATCGAACCCGCCTGTCTCTACCGCGCTATGGTGCCAGTCGTTCCGACAGAGGTCGCGCAAGCCTGGCGCGTCGCCAACATGCCCCCTACCCGCAGGGAGCAGCGGGTTGCATCACGCCGCGCCAACGCCATCGCGCGAGCCACCACGCTGGATCCGGCGATGGTGATTTTCAAGGTGGACTACCGCGCTCCAGAGACGGATGTGATCCTGCGCGAGGAGTTCAACGCCATGCGTGAATATCCCGGTGCGGCGGAGAGTGAGGATCTGAAGGCATGTCTGGACGATCCCGCGTTCTGGGAATGGTTCGGCGCCCGCCTCGCCGCGGCAAGTATCCCTGTCGAGCGGATTGTTGCGCTGAAGGCTGCACGGGCGGCCGGCCCCGTGGTGACCCTGCTATCCGATGACACCCTGCTACGGTAGCATCAAGCGATCGCGGCACGCGGGTCATGCGAACCCGCGTAACTGATCACGGTACGTCCTCCTGCTTGTCGCACTCGGCCAGCACAGCACGCGCCATCATCAGGAGATCGAGTTGCAGCACGCTGGCTAGTCGCACGGCCGTTGCAAAGCGGATGTTCGGATAGCGCCCCGACTCAATGCCGTGGAGATGTCCTTTCGAACTGCCAGCGGCCGACGCGACCTCGTGCAACGTCAGGCCAAGTTCTTCGCGTCTCGCTTTGAGTATCCCGGCGACGGTCATGGCATCGACTCACGTGAAAACGATATCGGCAAGCCAGGCGATTCGAGCTGCTCCACAATCGCGTTCAGCTCAGTCCAACGCCGCGTGTGTAACTTCCTTCGACGTATCAGGCGCCTCGCGATTGTCTCCCGACCTGTCAAGTGCGTGGAAAGAGCGCGTCAGCCAGTACGGCGTCGCCTCTTCGATCCGCGCCACAAGACGCGATTCCAGGCCATGACCCTGCAGATGCGACGCAACTGCGGCGAACATTGCCTGCACGTTGGTGTAGATGCCTTGCGCGCCCATCGGCCGCCAACCATTGCCAACAATGAGTGGGGTCTCGTCGTCTGGCCTCGGGTGCCAGTTCAGCATCAGAGATTGCCGGTATCGCACGAGCTCGGCGACAAGAGCGTCGCACAGACGGATGTGGCGAAGAACCCCGGCACTGTCGCGCACGTCCGGGACCCAACCACAGGTCGCGGTTGTGTGCTCCACCTGCCGGAAACAGTGAAGGTTGCCCATCGTAAGCGCGGGACGTCGCGAGCTGGCCGCGATTTCCTCGCGCTGAGCTCCGGTATAGGCGAGTAGCCAGAAGATCCAGCGCCGCGTGGAATATGAGCGACGATGACCGCCCGGCTCATGTGCCAGCGCGTCAATCACCCCACCGATCGTAACGAGCTCGGCCTGCGTGAAGTGCTTATACTGAACTGGGGGTTTCGCGCGACTGCTGCCCTTTACCACCCGGACAGGATTGACTTTGATAACGCCACGTTCGCAAAGCGTGGCATACAGGGAACGCAACACCTGCAGTCCGTATCGCGCCACGTCTTCGCTCGGGCGTGTACGCGCATATTGCTCGAACACGGCCGGTGTGGCCCCTGCCAGGCCACCGGCGATGCCGGACGAGCAAACAAAGGCGACGAACCGCGAGCTTTCGCGCTTATATGCGGTATGCGTGTGTCCACGATAGCGACCCAGCCACGCCGACACAGCCGCCGCTTCGTCGACACCCGGTGCAGCCCCACCTCGGCCGCGCGCCAACGCGAGAGAGACACGGCGGAAGCCACCTTGCCGTGTCATCGCGCGGATGGCCCCTGGACGTTGCCAGCGGTATCCGGGTCGCCCGGTTGCACGCGAAATCCGGATTCGCTTAGCAATGCAATTGCCGTCGAAAGTTGTGCCATCGAAGCAAACTGCGAGCGGGGCACGAGAATGACGCCGAGGGGTACCTGCTCCGAGCCTTCTGCTCCCCGCTTCCAGAGCTGATCATCGGCCATCAGGCATTGACCGTGTTCGTCGACCAGGGTGATCACCCCGCCTTCCGCTGCGAGCCATGTACTCGCCCGCAACGTTTTTCCCGCATGCTCGTGCTCAGCGTCGGGAGGAAAGGAGACAGCGAAGGTCATCGCGTGGCTGCAGCGTGATTCGTCCCACGGCCGCGTGACCTCAACGATATCCTCAAGCGGCGTATAGCCGGCAGCACGGAGCGCTTCGCGCGCCTGCTGCCAGCTAAAGTGCGGCGCTTCGGTTGCCAGCGCGACGAGTATCCGGTCAATTTCTGCTTCCGGGTCCATGCATCCATCAGGTACCAGCAGCAGCTTCTGATGCGGAATGTCGCCCGAGACGGACGACAGTAGTGCGACTTTCGGCATGGTGTGCGATCAAACTCTGAATGGTACGGCGATTTTGCATTCAAACACCGCCGTCATTTAATTCCTCGTGCGAGCGGCCACGTGCGGCTCCTTCGGAAAGACCATTCGCCCGTATGTCGACGCGGCGTTCAAACTCCGCTTTCAGCCCGGCAACGAAGCCTGCCTCTGCGTTTGTCAGCCCCGCGAACTGCCCGACGACCGCGTCTTGCGGCGCCGATAGTTTTCCCTGTATTTGGGTACAAAGCGCCTGACGCCGCGCTCGCTCAAATAGCGAATAGGTCACACTGGCGTGTGTGTCGGCGAGGAAGCTGAGCTCGTCTTCAACCAGCCGGTTGATTTCCTCAGGCTTGAGCGACAGTTCTCGGGCCGTTACACGCTCGTACAACGCCACCAGGCTGAAGGGCCGATAGCGCCGCCTGCGTGTGATGTCGCGACGCATGGGCGGTCTGCAATCTAGTGGGAATGGGTTGCGTGCAGTTGCGCGAGGCTTTCGGTCTCAATCGCCGCGATAGCCTGGCGCAAAAACTCACTCGCGTAGGCGTCCCCGAAATTTAGCCGCAGCGCAGTGATTGACGAGATGGCGATGGCCTGCAGGAGCGCTCGCGCGTCGGGGCGTCGCACTGTTCCGAGTTGCTGCACAACCTCCCGCATCGCAGCGTGCCCGAGTTCTAACAGCTCGACGTTCTTTTCTTCATCCATAGCCAGACTTCATCCTGTTTTCCGGCCGCCGCGCGGCGGTGGAATGGGTCCTGTCGCGACCTACCAGTCCATCGACACCGCGCTGACATTGGTCCGGCCAGGTCGGCCGCCGCTGGGCTTCACTCCATTCGGGATTCGATGAATCTCCTGATCCAGCCGAACTCCAGCGAAAGCACTCAATCGGGTCAGGGATTGCGAGCTCGGGAATGACGGGTTCAGCGACGCGAGGGTGGTGGCATCGATCAGCAGGGACACCAGTTTCTCCCTCGTCGCGACAGACATCCTGCGCCGTGCCGTGAGTGCCTCGATTGTCGTTCGACAGGCGTTCTGCCGGACGTCGAGAAAGCGATCCGTAAGACCCGGGTGCGCGCTGATCGCGAGCAGGTCCGTGTCACCCAGAGGGGCGTTGTCGAAAGGGCTCACACTTGAGCGTCTTGCGATCAGCATTCCACCACCACTGAAAACATACACGCCCTGCCCGACGGGTCCATAGAGATCCAGCATCGCATCGAGGGGATCGGGAAGGGACGACACAAGGATCGACGCGTCATCCACGTGTGTGTGTGCTCGAGCTGCCGTACAGAAAAGATCACGGATGTCGATCGCCGCCCGCGCGGTGTCCAGCCGCTGCGCCTCGAGCGCACGGAGCGCGCCGGCGACACCGTCCACCAATGCATAAATCACTTCTGCGCCAGCAGACGAATAGAGGTGGACGGGGCGCATCTTTGCGCGACTGTCCGGCTGCACATGCGTGAAGACGAGGGTAGCCTGGACGGACGGCGTTTCACGTTTGATACCGCGTGTAGCTACAACTGGGAGGAGTGCTCTGGTGGTCATAGTCACTACTGTTTTTTTCTTTGGCATTTATCAGCGTCGGCGGCCACAGCGTATGCGAGCCGCGACCTGACCCGAGGAGTCCGATCTGACTTGAGCAAGCTGGGAAAACAATACTCGCCACCGTTTATATCGACACTTTCCCGGAGAAATTTAGCCCCCTGATGCCCGAATCAGGACGACGTAATTCTTGAGCCGATTTCCATCCGATCACATTCCGAGCGAATCACCAAACATTTCGAAAACCTTTCGACTCTCATGCATGAGAAATTCTCAGGGAAAAGTGATCGGTCAATCGTTTATAGCATCGATTCTTCTGACTAAATTATCGGCACCAACACCACGCTCGTCGTCCTCGGAGCTGGCGTCGCCCTGCCGCTCGTCCCCGCATCAACTGATGTCATCTCGGCCGATAATTTCTCGCCAATGAAATCAGCTAGGATGAATAATAATCTTACGATGAAAATTCACTCAGAAACGTCACAAATGGCATTCATGAGCGCATCCCCCACGCGAGACGACGCAACACGACCGATTGGCCAGCATGCCCTGACTGATCAGGTCGTGAAGCTGGAACATCTCGAGCTGAGGGTGTCACCACACATGGACAGGCACACGGCGGAGACGCTGCTTGGCATGCGGCCGCTCGAGCAAACCGAATACGGTCTTGCTGCAGAGATCATCCGGCCAGGACAAACGGTGGTCGACATTGGCGCCGGCTCCGCCGCATGGTCCCTATGGGTGGCAAGTCTTGGGGCACGCGTCGAAACGTTCGAACCTTCCCCCCTCCTCTGCCCTGTCGCGCAGGCCAATCTGGATGCGAACCGGTGTCTTCCCGTTGAGTTTCATTCGCGTTGGGCCGTAGTGCCCAGTCACCAGGGCGGACCAGTCAATCTGGCATTGCCCGGACACGGTTATGACGCGGCCTGTGTAGAACGTTACCCGCGCGCTGGCGACCCCGATGTCGTGCCCGTTCCGTGGCTCGAGTCCGCCGAGCGCCTCGTGCGCCGGATACGCCCGGACGCGGTGTTCGTCGAAACGTCCGGGATGGCTTGCGAGATTGCCATGGCGATCGCGAGTGTCCGGCATGACCGCCCACGCACGCTGATCGCGCGGCTGCGCCCGGATCTCGAGGGGGAACAGAGCATACGCAGCGCAGTGGAGGCCATCCGGGGTTTGGGCTACTCACTGCGCCTCGACATGCCAACGATGTTGTGGGACGGATGGATATTCGAGTGCTAGCCGGCACCGGAGCCGCAGATTTACGCAGAACGCAGTGAGCAGGTAGCAGGGTGGCGCAACCACGGCCACGTATATTTTTTGGAAAACCATATCGGGCACTAGGTCAACCCAACCCACTCAGCTCCCCTAGTGCTGATTCTCCGGAGAACCGATCATGAAAAAGGCTTTCAACTTCTCGCTTTTCAAGAACACCGTGGATGGCATCACCTTCAACAAGTCGAAGGACGAAAAGGTGCGCGCGGACTACAACGGTAACGGCAGCGAACGCGACGGCGCCGAGAAGATCCAGATCATCGGCATCAAGGCACTCTCGCAAGGCGGCAAGCAGTACATCCGCCTGGTCTTCATCGATCGCAATGGTCTCGACAACGAGTACCACAACGCGGCCCTCTTCCTGAATGAGAAGAAGGACGGCGAAAAGCAGCCGGACTACACCGGCTCGATCGACCTCGATCGCGACGGCAACGAGCGTCTGCGTCTCGCTGCGTGGCTCAAGAACAGCGATCGCGCCGGTCGATATCTGTCGGTCAGCGTATCGGAATTCCTGGCGAAGGAAGGTGATCCGGCAGCTGCAGGCGCAGAAGGGGCAGAAGGCGGCGTACCTGGAATCCCGGTTCCGGCAGGTGCGCCCGAAGACGACGAGATCCCTTTCTGACACACTATCCGTTCCAGCAACGGTAATCCACAGCCACACCTCCCCGGTGTGGCTTTTCTTTTTTCCGAGCCCTTTACAACTTCGACCACATCCAGAGGGATCCCTGATGGCAAGCAAACCATTCAACCCATGGCGTCGCGATCTTCACGTCGGGGGCGCAATGATGATCATTGGTGTCAGCACACTCGCCATTCTCATCCATACCGGGATAGCCAGCCCCCTGCGCTACGGTCCGTTCGCAGTGCTGCTGACTGTCTTCGGCTACTGGCGCGCGGAACGCGGATACTACCGCTGGCATGGAAAACACACCGAGGGGAAAGCACTCGCCGCACTTCGCGCGCGATTGCCTTCCGGCTGGACAATCACAAACAACGTGATGACCGCTTCTGGTGACTGCGACGCCATCGTATCGACGGGCAGCATCAGGTTTGTCGTCGAGATCAAGTCAGTACGGGCCGTGACGCTAACTCACAAGTTCTTTGGTCCCACAACACTCGCATTCGGGCGGGATGTCGGAGCAACGCCGGCGAGTCACCTCGCCCAGGCAGCGTTCAATGCCGGCAGCGCGGGCGGTGTTGCCATACTGTGGTACCCCCTCGCCCGCAAGAAAAACTACGGTCTCATCGGTGCAACATGGGTCGTTACAGGCGCCGCGGGAATGCTGGTCGGGGCGATGCAAAAGCACCTTGCAGCCGCCAGGTAGCCATCGGCACAGTGCTTATTTTTCTCCGTGACATGTCGTGGACCAAGTCCCTTTCTTCCCAATCTTCACGACGGAGAAAAATCATGCGTACACCCCATCAGTTACTCGAATTTGCAGTGACGAACGTGGCCTATCGCGAGGCACGCGGGAACCTTCAGTATCGCGCGATCGATGCGCTCGCCTATATCCGCGACCGCGGCTCGTTAGCCGACATGGAGCAATACACCTGTGCACACCAGTGGGCATATACCGGAACGGTCTATGGAGGTGACGATACAAGTTACTTCGGCGAAGGCCGCTGCTATTGCCTTCACTGCGGTATCGATGGCGATGCCTGAACACGCAAGTCGCTCCCAATACACCAATCCCGTCCCGCACCCTGTGCGGACGGGATTATTTTTTTGAAACTCCAGTCCGATGCGTAACCTCATGCTCCTCGCCCGGATGCTTGCGAACCGGCACAACCTCGAGGTCGAGATTGATCTGAAAGCGGCTAACGCAAGCATCACCCGGAAAAAGCTCACGCTACCGGGAATCTGGGTCGACGCGGTTTTGCCGACCGGCGACCCTCAGATCACCGAGCTTCTCGAGGGGGTCATTGATCACCTGGCCGCAGGACACGCCCGTCACACGGATTTCGATGCCTACGACGCCTGTATGAAGCACGCTGGTCCGCTGAAGATCTCGATCCTGGGTATTTTTGAAGACCTACGCGTAGAAAGACTGGCGGCAGAAGTCTACCCGGGCATCGCGAGGAATCTCGCGAGGACTGTGGAGCTGTTGATTCCAATGGGCTTCTTCGGCCAGGTCCGGAACATCGGCAACGCTCGCCCCGCCCAGGCGCTTGTCGAGGCGATGCTCTGCGTGGGGCGTGCGACGCTGTTGCGTGGCCAGGACGCCCCGCTGAAGGACCTTGCTCGTGCATATGATGCGTGGGCCCGCACACAGTGCCCCACGCTGTGGCTGCACATGATCGACATCATGCAGCA
The DNA here is from genome assembly GCF_902833645.1 of Paraburkholderia fungorum. Classification (GTDB taxonomy): domain Bacteria; phylum Pseudomonadota; class Gammaproteobacteria; order Burkholderiales; family Burkholderiaceae; genus Paraburkholderia; species Paraburkholderia fungorum. The sequence goes on along the minus strand of NZ_CADFGE010000013.1, from coordinate 258,326 downwards.
GGCGTGGAATGCCTCATCAACCGGCGAAGTCGTCTCGCTTGTCGACGAGGCCATGCAGCTGCTCGGAGATCTCGCCACTGGCGACACCGTAGCGCGCGATGCGACGCCCGCAGCTTCTTCAGGATCCTCGAGCGGGGTCGCAGACGACAAAGACGGTGGACCTGTCGGACAAGGCGGTCCTACGTCCGCCATTCAGGGGGAAGACGACGCACCGGCCGCCACGGAGGCACCAGGTGAAGCTGCCGCCCAGTCGCCCAGTAATGGGACGGTGACGACACAGGAACAGCGGTTCGCACTCTCGGTACTGGTGCAGCAAAACGTACGGCAGGCGGACATCGGCGATATGGTCGGCGAAGCTCTCGGGGGCGCTGTCAGCGCGCTGCCGGCGGACACCCGTATCGCTATGAAGGCTCCCGGAACGCGCAAATTGCCACTGCCGCCGACCTGGATCGCCACGGCTGGCCGGATTCGTGGGGGGCTCGGGCGGGACCTCGAGGCGCTCCTCGAGTCGCGCAGGGACGCGAATCGCCATGTCGGCCTCGTTGGACGTCGTCTGCAATCGAACCGCCTTCATCGACTTGCGGTGCTTGACGGCCGGGTGTTCCGGCGCCGGCGTGTCGAGGACGAAATCAATGCGTGCGTCAGTCTGCTAATCGACGTGTCGGGCAGCATGGGAGTCAAATCCCCAGCCGGCTTCGTTCCGCTCGAGGCAGCTGGCGGGACGCTCGTTGCGTTGGCTGAGGTACTCGAGCTGCACGACATTCCCTTCGCGGCGGCTGTCTTCAACGCTCGCGTCTGTACGATCAAACAGTTCGACGAAACCTGGAAACGCGTGTCACATCGCGCGCAGTCGATCCCCGTCCTCGGCGGCACAACGGCACTCGCCCCGGCGTTACGATCGGTGCTGATGGGGATGGCCGATCGCGATGAGGCGAGACGCCTTGTTATTGTGGTGCTGGACGGTCGGACTCCGGATATGGAACAGGTGGCGGCCTTGTACGCGGACGCGGTCGAGATCGACATCGAAATTGCGACCGTGCTGATCGCAAAGGCCGCGGATCGCTATGTCGCGCCGTACGCCGAAATGCTACGCAAGTTCGGCCGAAAGCCTTCGCTGACGCATTCGATGGATACGCTCGCAAAGACCATCATTGATGAGGTGCGTTCGCTAATTTGAGCGAGGCGTGGGTCAGACCGAGCTACCGATCTCGCACCCTCGGAAAATTCGCAGGTGCGAATTTCAGCGCAGCGAGAATTGCGAGCCGAGCAGGCGAAAAAAAGCCCGCCATCCGAGAGGAGTGGCGGACCGTGAGTTGCAGACCAATTACATACCCGGGGACGGGTTCGGCGAATGCTCCTCCCCCGGCACGACTTTCACAAACGCCAGCCAGCGCTCACAAGACGGTAGCGCCTTCAAAACATCGACAACAGCCGACTCATCCGGATGGTGGTCAATGTAGCTTCCGTTCACCACAGCATTCTGCAGATACATCAGATCGGCCAACGTGCGCGCGCCATAGGTTTCCACGACGTCCGACAGCGTTTCAACCGAAGCCAACAACTCCTGCATGAACTGCGCAGCAGGTTCGGCACCGACACGTTGCAAGTTGTCGAGTTTGAACTCATCGGCAACGTGCAAACGGGTCGCACCAATGTATTCACCGATCAACGTTGTCGAGACCACGAAACAATCGCTGTCATGCCGGGCAATCAGTGCAGCCCGCCCGTCCTCGTCAAGATCCGCGGTCATATGCTCCCTGAACCTTGTCGTGGCTTCCTCGACACTACAAGCGACAAGCACCTCAACCGAATCGTCATCGTCGCCCGGCACTCGTCCGGATATTACGTAGAGACGCTCAGCATCTTGCCGGGATTCGCCGGCCTCACTCGCGACGGGTATAACCAACGGATTGCCGTTCGCGCCTGCCACGGCCGCCGCTGTCATACCATCGCGCGCCGTCTCAGCCTCAACCTTCGTTCGAAAGCTCGTGATGTTCTTCCATCCAGCGCCCACGTCATATTCAATCCAGTGATCCAGAAACCAACTCAGACCGCTGGAGTTCGGACAGTGCTCGATACGAAATCGAGGTTCAAGCGACTGACTGAGTGTTACTCGCCGGTCCGCCTCAATGAGCCGGTTTGCCGTCGTTGCCGGCTCAGCAGCGACCACGTTGTCTACCCTTTCGATCAACGCTTCCATTTGAGATGGCACCTCGAAGTCACGTAAATACGCATCGGGCAGTGCTGCAATGGTCTTGATCTTGCCGGGATAAAGTCCCCTTTCTCTTAGATGTCCGGACAGCTCTCCGTGACTGAACGACGTGCCCACAGCAATGATCAGCTGATCCGTTGCATCGCTGCCGCGGTCGAAGCCGGCCAGCGTCAGCTCAAACGCGTGAACACCCATTTCCTTTTTCATCGTGAAATCTCCTGTGTAAGTAAGCCCGCTGTATGCGGGCGGTGACTGAGCACAGGGGATGTCGCTCCGGAAAATATCCTCTCGATCGATTCGCCAACGCGAGCTCCAATCTTTGCGCCAGCAACGGCCACTACACGACAACCCGCAATCTTCGAAAAATCGCGATAGTGGCTGTCAAAGAAAAACCCGCGTCTCGAAAGAGCGCGGGCGTGTGGGAAATGGGAATGTTCGATCAGGAACAGGTCATCGGATGCGATACCGGGAAAACCAGAACCCGACCGTCCTTGCAGAGGACGAAATCGCCCTGGCTTGCTGCCGGCTCGTGAACAACAATTTTCGATCGGAAGTCCGGACTCCGCGTTTGAGAGGACACGGAACAAGCACACAGGGAGGAGCCGGCCATCGCGACAATCAATACCATGAGAATGTTGGGCATAGGAAGCGTGCAGTTGTTAAAGGTCATCATCGGGAATGGTCAGGTAACCACGTGGCCGATCACCGGGCCACGCGGATCGTCTAACCACGCCTGCGCCTCGGGAGACGGCGTCAGATCTGGCTCTCCGCCAAACCTGCGTATCAAGGCGTCCGGATCCACCCCATTCGCCGGCGCGAGCCTGCGGAACTCCGCCAGCGTCGCACGGGCACTTTCAATATCCCGGCTGCGATTGAGAAACGCGTCAGCCTGATAGCGCCCTGCCTGCCCAAACCGCCGCTCCAGATCCGCTGCTCTGCTTATGCCTTCGCTTATCTCCACCAATCGGCTCAATGCGAACGAGACGGCACTGCGCACGCGATCGGGTACGTTGTCGTGTGTTGTTTCTTCCATATTCAAATCTCCTGTGTAAGTGAGCCCGTTGCACACGAGCAGTAGCCAAGCACGGGAGATGACGCTGCAAAAAAAATCCCGCAACTCGAAAGGCGCGGGCGTGTGTTGGACGAGAGTCGCCGGCGCATCCGGATGACGGATTGCTCAGGCTGTGAATGCGGTTCTAGTCCTAGGGGGCGCCGTCGACCTCGTAGAGGTACGGCGGCCAATCGGGATCGTGCGACACATCGCATACGATCGCCCGACCAGGAATCTCGGCCAGATCGGCATCGCGGCACTGTAATGCCTCTCGTATAGAACGTATTTCCGGTGAGACATCCCCTGTGCTCAGTTCATCGCCCGCTTCAGCAGCGGACTTACTTACACAGGAGATTTCGCAATGCAAGGCAATATGAATGTCATCGACCGGATCAACGCGGACCACAATGCAAATCAGGACTCTGCACGCGAGCGAACAGCACAGGTCCGTGAATTGCATAGCTCTGCCCTATTTCGGGTCCACCACCTTACTGATACGCGAGACAGAGTGGACCAGGAACTTTCGCATAACTATGGGTTGCTGGATGTCCGAAAAGATGTGGAAAAGGCAATCAAGCTGTTCCGGACGCCCACAACAGGCTGCGCTTACCGACTGGTGGCTGAGGTCACGGCGTCAGGTCTGGACGCTGTCTTTGAGCTGACCAACACAATTGACAGGCAGTGGTGGATCAATCCGGGGGCGACGCCCAGATTTCAGGGCGAAGGATGTCGTTCGACAAGCGTGGGCGACATTGTTGTCGAGGCCGGCGGTATCGGCCATTTCTGCGACAGTGTTGGCTGGGTGAGCCTTGGTGCGCTCGAGTGCCCGGCAGAAGCTGGGGATCCGTCGGATTCACGGACGGCAGGAGGTCAACCGGTCGCTACCGGTCAGTACGATGGCAGCCATATCGAAAGCCACTGCCCTGAGTGCGGCGAGTACGAAAGCGAGTGCGTGTGTGTCGAGGTTCAAAGCCAGGAAGGTGGGTTGCCCATCGTAGCGCCTCAGCAGGAAGCTGGAAAACTGACGGAGGGCGGGGCTTCTGTCGTCTATCGCGTTACGCGCGATCAGGCGGTTTGGGAGCGCGAGACCTTTGAAATTGAAGTACCACCGGAAATCCCGGAGGACGAACACGACGATTACGTACGCGATCAGATGGATGATGCCAATACGCCACGACATATTGAGATAGTAAATGGTGTCGAGGGAATCGACACCATTGTGGAAATGGTGGTTCAGCCGACGGAGTAAGAAAGCCAGCGTCCGCGCATCGGAATTCAATCAACCCCCAACCCAAAGCCCGCCCATCTTCGGATGCGGCGGGCTTTTTTTCGTCCACACGTTTTCTCGTGGCCCGCAGCGGGCGCGCGATGGACTGAACGCAGAGGATGTCATGACGAAAAAACCCGCCGTCCGTAGAGGACTGGCGGGCCGTGTATTTGGGCAGTTACGTGCCCATGAGTGGTTCCGGACTGCCCCCGTCCTGAGGGCTTCCGGTTTGCGGGTTTGCAGACTGGTAAAGCTGTTCCGCTACTTTAACGGCGGCCTGCTTGTCGGGAAGATCGCCGTTTTCCGATCGGACATATGTCCCGTCCTCGAGACCTGTTTCGATGTCTTCGATGTGCGCATTCGCCATCTCGATTAGCGCGGCCAGTACTCCCGAGGGGACCGGAACAACGTCGACTGCCACAGTCCCGGCTTTCGCTGCCGGCGGCCGCCAGAGTCCCGATTTGCGAAGCGTGGTCACGGCAAGGACCTTTGCGTCCGTCGCGGAGCCCGCCGCGATCAGTTCCAACACCTGCATGAGCGCCCGCGTGAGTCCGTCGACCCTCTGCCCTACGGCTTCGATACGATGTACAACGCCGTTCTCATGAATCTTTCGCTGATTTGGATCGAAAACGACTACATATTTTCCAGGCAGCGCCGTGGGGCGAACTGATGCGTTGACTCCTGACGCCGCCAAAGTCTCTACCTGCGACTCAGCCTGATCCGGAGTGAAGTGCGCCACCGCATCTTCGCCCCGGTCATCAGCCCGACCGAGGGCTGTCAGACCGCCGTACTCGACCGGCAGACAACCGGTGCTGGCCAGCAGATCTTCGATTGACCTACTGTCAGTGTGCTGCGGCATTTTCCCATTCATGATGCGAATCTCCTTGTTTGCGTGTAAGCCCGCGATGTGCGGGAGAAGAGCTGAGCAAGGGAGAGGTTCCGCAGAAAAATAGCTCGCTGGCCGTCGTCGCAAAGCCCGCCTGTGCACTAACGACGTCGATAATTTGACGCTGGCTCGCGCTGCTATGCTGGACCGATGGCTACCCTCTTCCTTGATCCCCTGTCATCCCGGATCGTGTATGTCCACCGCTGCGGATCCGGTCCGGTACCGACCGAGCAGGTCGTCATTTCCGAAGACGGGAAACGCGCGCTTGTCCCTTCAGAGCTGCGGGTCATCGACGTGCCGGATGACGAGTTACCCGCAGAGATGCACGCTCTCAACTGTGCGCAATATCGATACTGTGATCGGATGACGAAGAGCGACGTCGAATACAGCGCGCTGGCAACGCTCCGCCTCGAGCCGCCCGTACCGATCCGGGCGACGCATGAGCCCAAGGCCGGGGCCAGGGACCTGCTGGCGCCACTGCTCACGCGCACGACACAGGGGTACCGCGAGATCGCAGCGCACCTGCGTTGCGCGCAGGCGCTGGCCGCACTGCGGGGCGAAGATCCGTCGGTCCATCCGATCATCACCGCCCGGGCGCGCGTGCGAGGCATCCCGGTGGTGGTGGCCGCGACCCAGATCCTCGAAGAGGTCGAGGTCCTTTATGACGAGATTTCGCGTGCCGAGACCGGCATCGAGCTTGCCAGGCTGGATACATCGAAATGACAGTTACACGGATACCGCGAGCGCAAAGCTACCAGTTGCTGCGTTTCGACGATTTTCTGCCGGACCCGCAAGCCCAGGCGCTGGCAAACGCCGCCCGAACCCTGCCCTGGCAGTTCGGCTGGAAATCAAACGCGAACATGGCAGGTGGCCACTGGCATGTCGACCTCGACGGTGGCACCCGCACCGACAACGACGCCGAAGTGGAACAGTTGCTCACCCATGAGCTCGCGCGCACGCTCTGGGTCGCAGCTGCGGCTGGGCCGATGCGCGGACACACACTCGTGCGCGCCTATGCCAACGCCCACACTTACGGCATTGGTGGCAATGCGCATATGGACCGGCGCGACGATGGCTACTGGTCTCTCGTGTACTACGCGGTGCCAGAGTGGCGGTCGCAATGGTGCGGCGAGACGGTTTTTCTGGACCATACCGGTGACATCACCTGGTCATGCCTGCCCCGTCCGAACCGCGCGATCGTATTCCCGGCCAACGTGATGCACGCGGCACGCGCGGTCGATCGCGACTGCCACCAGTTGCGGGTCTGCATTGTTCTGAAGACCCGAGCCCCACGATGACCGTCGACTTCGAACTTGCGGTACCAGTTGCCCGGGCGATCGCTTTTCTGCGGGCAAGGGGTGCCGACGGCCTGCAGCACAGCGGCGCGAACCTTCTACGGCACCTCATCGGCACATACGACATCCTCGCGCAGGTGGGCGCGCCAGCGCCGATAGCGCTCGCCGGCCTCGTCCATTCGGTGCATGGGACGGCCGCATTCGAGCACACCATCTGCCCGTGGAACGAAGCCTCCATGATCGCGGAGCTGGTCGGTCCGCAGGCGGCGAGAATCGCGTGGCTCTTTTGCCGGCTGGACCGCCGGATCGCCACGATCAGCGAGTTGATCAGCGGATGTCGGCCGTCGGCGATCGACCGTATTACGCGCGAACCGTTGACCCTCGCTCCGGTAGAAGTGGTTGGACTCGCCTGGATCGAAACCGCGAACCTGCTCGAGCAGAACGCGCTGGCCAACGCGCCTGTCCTCGCGCGCTGCGCCCGGGACTGGGGCATGATCGGGCCGCACGGATTCCGGCTCCTTGCCACCAGAACCGAGGCGGAACTGCTGCAGGACGATCCTGCCGTCCACTAGCGTTGGCCGCCTCATATACCGGCTCCAGGAACAGGTTCAGCCGATATTTAGATCAATCGCCATGCGCTTATAATTCCTTCCAGGCGATTTTAAATATCAGGCGATCCAGCCTCATCGGCCGATCAACACCTTTCCCCGGAGAAAACCATGCGTTCGAGCCTTGCTTTGATGGTGGGCATTGCCTTGGTGCCCGCGACTTATGCCCATGCACAGCAAAGCCCGGCAGACGGAAAGCGACCCGCGCTGGTGGAGTCTGTTTACCGCGTACCATTCACCGCCCGCAAGAGTCGCCTTTCGAAACAGGCTACGTCCGCGCTCGACGCGGTTCTCGAGCGCACCTCGGCCGCGCAGGCAATCACGATCGCCGGCTGCGGCGATCCGGGCGCATCGCGGACCTCGATCCCGTACCAACGCGCGACACAGATCCGCTCATGGCTCGTGAACAACGGCGTCGATGGGCAAACTGTTGCGATCGCAACCGATACTGATGCCAGCGTGCTCCGGCGCGGCCGTCTGTTTGACTGCGCAGTCATCGTGACGAGCTCGTCACCCGGCCGTGTCGTCTCTGCAACAGTACCGCCCTTCGCGACTACGCAGACAACGGGTTACCCGGCCGAGTCCGACACTGGAGCCCATGATCTGCCAGTCGATGCTGCCGCGGCCGCGCCGGTGGCTGTGCAGCGGGTCACGACGGGTAGCCGGATGGATACCGTCGCGGGCGGACCAGGAACGGCAACAGGCGCTCGTGAAGGCGACGTGAAACGCACGACTCTGGTGCGCGACATCATGGACCTCGTGTCGCGCCACGAGATTCCGCCGGAGGATGCGGCCGAGTTGCTGTCGCTGCTGATGAAGGATGACACCACGGGCGCAACGTCGTCGCCGTCGACCACGCGCGGACAGGATGTGAAGCCAGCCGCGCGCGGGACCACGGGTGGCGACGCACCTGCGGCGCGAACACCGAATCACGTGATCCCCGCGGTGTACCGGCCCGAGCCGATGCCCTATGACTCCACGCGGTTATATGCCTCGGCGCAGCAGCCCGCGGCGTCTGTCGCCGCAACAGCGCCGGGACCGGTAATACAACAGGTGACGGCGCCGCCGGCGGAAGTCTCCATCGCCCCCGTGCAGAAGGTCTGGATGCTTAACGCAAACCACACGCTCAAGGAAAGCCTTGCCGACTGGGCACGCTCAGCGGGCTGGAAGGTTCCTGAATGGAGAGCTTCAGATCCTTACAACATTACTCAGGGCGGCCCGCTTACGGGTGGCTTTCTCGACGCGCTACGCACCGTCGAAAGCCTCGTGCCGCAACTCGCCATCGCGGTCAATCCCCAGACGCACGAGATCCTTGTGACCGATGCTGGTGAGCACAAGGCGAAGACATAATTTTTGACCTGCCATAGCTCTTCGCCAGGTCCTTGAGGCAGTCCTTCGCCTCAATTCACGGATCCGGGTGATTCACATTACTTGATCTTTCAAGAAATTCCCCTTCCAGTCCGATAACCAAAGTGGGTGCGTGGAGCGCAGGTTGCGCCACGTCATCGCTTTGCACATTGGAGTACACCAAGGAATACAACATCATGAAAAAAAACTTCGAAATTAAAAAATTTGCCGTGTACGGTGTGATTGCTGCTTCCACCATCCTTGCCGCATGCGGTGGTGGTGGAGGCGGAAGCAGTGGTAGCAGCTCTGGCACCACGTCGAGCGGCAGTGGCAGCACGACGGCTGCGCAAAGTTCGACGTCGCCAAAGACCAGCGTCGCAACGCCGACGTACGCAAGCTCCTCGATGCAGGCCTCGGCATTTTCGATGCTGAATGCATACCGCTTGGCCATGGGTGTCGGCGAGCTGTCTCAGGACACGATCCTGGATACGTCGGGGCAGGCGCATGCCCTTTACCTCAACACTAACTTCGCCAACGGCAGCATCACCGCCGTGACGCACAACGAGGTTTCGACGAACGCGGACTACTACGCAGCAACGCCGCTCAGCCGCGCCCAAAAGGCGGGCGCGCCTGCAACGGAGTGGATCAGCGAGAACGCCGCGGTCGGTCTGAGCCAGGCAAGCAGCTCCGCCTATGCATCGGATTGCGTGGGCCAGTTTCTGAACACGGTCTACCACTTGCAGGACGCAACCGAAGTTCAGGAAACAATCGGTATCGGTTTCCAGCAGAACACCACGCAAGGGACTTATTCCTGCGTGTTGGACTTCGGCCAGACAACGGGTGTCAGTGGTACCCCAGTAGCGAACGGTTATCTGACGTCCGCTGGTCAGCAGATGGCAACGACGGCGATCGCACACTCGCCGCTCGCCAACGAAACCGGTGTTGCGCGCGCAATGACTGCAGAAAGCCCGAATCCGGCACCGGATCTCGCTTCTCCCGGTCGGCCGATCATGATCCGGGTCACTGCCGCGAATGCGGGTGATGTACTCACAGTGACCAGCTTCACGCTGACGTCGTCAGGTGGTACGGTTGTACCGGCGCGGATCATTGTGCCGTCAGCCGCGCTCACGGGCTCCACCTCGAGCGCGACGGCCGATGTGAATAACGCGATGGCAGTCGGCGTAGCATTCCTGCTGCCGCAAGCGGCTCTTGCTGCGAACACCACGTACACCGTGGCATTCAGCGGACAGCGTGACGGAACGCCCATCAGCACGACGTGGACGTTCACAACGGGTAGCTAGGCAGGAGTCAGGCTGCTAAACGACAGAGGGGACTTCGGTCCCCTCTTTTTTTCGCCCTCTACTCAACCTCCATTGGTCTCGTATTGAAAGTTGTAGTATTCGACACCCAGCACATTGGTTGTGCCCGGAGTCACCCAGCATGCCGCCGTTCCGCCATAGCTGTCGCCGCCAACCCACATGTCGGCGATCGCCGCAGGGTCAGGCTCCCCTCCCGCTTGGTAGTTGATTTGTGCAATGTTTGCCCAAGGGAACGAACTGAACCAAGCCGCGTAGGTGTCGTTAACGGTCCCGTACGTCGGACCGCCCAACGACCCAAATATGGCCTGTCCCGCCGCGAGATCACTCGACCAGTGCATAAACCCATTGTCCGGCGTACCCCACGGGTCAACAGTTGCCACCGCGCCGAGACATACCTGGGACTCCGGAGTGCCCACCGGGATGCCACCGGCAGGCGGCGGCACGGCACACCCGATTCCGACCCAGTTCGATCCGTTCCAGCTCGGCGCGGCGGTTTGCGTGTATCCGGTCGGGCATGATGGCGGCGCCTGATAGTTGCACTGTGGCGCCGAGTACTGCGACCCGATCCAGCGCGCTGACGAAACGGTCGTCCATCCCGGATCGGTTGAACAGGTTGGCGCCGGCGCAGGAGCTCTCGCAAGCCCGGCCGTACAGGTCGAGTCCTGATAACCCCATGAGCATCGCACGGGAGCCGCTCCCCCGGTCGCGGCGGCTAGCGCCAGCCACAGTAGCAACAACGCCTTTGGCGACAGCTTTGCGCATCGCATTTCAGTACCTCGCTCAATAAGTGCAATACGTTTCGGCAATCGCTTCGCCGGGGATCCCCGAGCCACTGCCATCCGTGATGTTGACGGTCCATGAGCCCGTCCCGGTGATCGGCCGGATTCGGCTTTAACCGCCGTCGTAGCCTGACAGGGCGTTATAGAGGAATTGCGTCACTGTTCCGCTCGACGTAACGTTGCATTGAACCGTGTATATCGACGATCCCTGGTACATTGCTGTGTTCGTGATAGCTGGCCCGAGTGCGTTACTGACATACGCTCCGCCTCCTGTTTTGTCGCTCGCGAGAAAGATGGGGGACGAGTCTCCGGTTGAACTGTGGGCATAGGGGTAAGGAGAGAAACCCAGACCTGCCGCGTACGTGTTACATGATGTTGCCAGGTCTATTGGTGTGGATGACGCCGGCGGCGGCACAGCGCATTCGAGCCCGACCCAGCTCGATCCGTTCCAGCTCGGCGCAGCGGTTTGCGTGTATCCGGTCGGGCACGATGGCGGCGCCTGATAGTTGCATTGTGGCGCCGAGTACTGCGACCCGATCCAGCGTGCTGACGAAACGGTCGTCCATCCTGGGTCCGTTGAACAGGTTGGCGCCGGCGCAGGAGCTCTCGCCAGCCCGGCCGTACAGGTCGAGTCCTGATAACCCCATGAACATCGCACGGGAGCCGCTCCCCCGGTCGCGGCGGCTAGCACCAGATATAGCAGCAACAACGCCTTTGGCGACAGGTTTGCGCATCGCATTTCAGTAACCCGCTCAATAAGTGCAGTACGTCTCGGCAATCGCTTCACCTGGGATTCCCGAGCCACTGCCATCCGTGATGTTGACGGTCCATGGGCCCGTCCCGCTGATCGGACTGAGGTTCACGGTGGCGGTCGGATCGACATAGAAGTTCTGTACAGCCAGAACGATCTCCGGCGTACCCCCGCCTGGACAGGTCGGTGAGGGCACCGTCGACCCGTTGGATACCAGGTAGTACGCGAAGCGCAACCCGTGCCCGCCGATCGGTACCCACCTGCCGTACAGGCAGTTAAAGGTCAGGCCTGAACCATCGATATCGCCAGCGATCGCGCCATTGCGCAAACATGTTCCGTTGGGCGTCGCGATATTGCCCAGTTCGAGTGCCCCCTGCACGCCCAGGGTGGCCTGTCCATTGGCAGCACTGATCTCGACATGGTTGTTGGAGTCGTTCTGGATTCGCGCGTTAAAGTCCTGAACACCCTGGCCGCCCTGATGGAAATCGATATAAGGCTGACCGGTTCCTGCCTGGCTATTGTTTCCGCCGAGTTCCAGCGACCCTCCCTGATCGCTGCTGAACTGGCCACCTCCCGAGTTCTGGAAGGTCGTCGCCGTGATGGTGTTGACCCCGGTGATGTTGTGCGCGGTCCCGCCAGCATCGGTCAACCCCAGATCCGTTTGCATGTGATTGAGCTGCGGCTGATTCGGTACGGACACACGATAGAGATAGGTGTTGTTTGCCTGTGTGCTGGAACCCGAGAACGCCAGCAAGGCTGCGAGATGGCCACTGCCTGGATTGGTGTAGTTCGACAGCGCAACGGGCCCCCATGCCCCGAAAGCACCGTATGCGTTGCCGGCGTTCATCGTGGCGTCGCCGTTCTGGTTGTTGTACGGAACGAAGCCCGCCTGTGCCTGCGCGGCGATCTGCACCAGTTGCTTAGGGTCACTTATCGAGCGACCGCCCTGACTCGTCACGATAGCCTGCAGCTGACCAGCTGTCGGTTGCAGTACCTGGAGTTCAAGTGTTTGCCCAAACGGATTGACGCCGGAATAGCCCAGCGGCAGATAGTTGCCGGCGGCCGCCATCATCGCAGTCGTCACCGTAACGGGCGTGGTCGCTGTGGCGGTGGCCGCGATCGTCGAGGCAAAGTCCTTCACGTACTGGAGGGCACCAGCGTCCCAAACGCGCATATGCGCAGCCGTAACCGCGCTCTGCACGTTGGCCGCACCGACCATCGCCCATATCGTCAGGGCCGCCACGTTCAGGAGCGAAATCACCGTGGCGGCCATGACGCCGAGAACTGCATCCATCCGCTATACCCTCAAGGATTAACCTGTACGACCTCGAGCATCACGCCAACCGGGATCGTTGCCGGTATCTGCAGTGTCTGGCCCCCGGAAAGCGACGCCGCCTGCCCCTTCGCGACGGACCGGAACCAGCTGGCGTTACCCTCCGTATCAGACTCGATGCTGGTGGCCTCGCCCGGGACGCCGGGCGTGTAGCTGTAGACGTCGCGCCCCGCAACCGGGTCTGCGACTGTCTGGCACAACGCTTGCGCCGGCGCCGGAACCCCCGCAGGCATGGTCACGCTGATGCTCGAGCTGATCGTCCCGGAAGATGCGAGGGCCGCGCTGATGCAGGCAGCACCATAGAGTTCAGCCTGCACCGCCGCGGCCGCCGCGGCGTTCTGTGATTGCCCGGACTGCGAGCTGCCGCCGGGAAGCGCCTGAGCGAGCTGCATTCCCTGTGCGATCAGGCCCGCGAACACCACGGCCAGAAGGACCGGCAGGATCGACCCCATGCGGCGATCTCCTGTTGCGCGCTTGTGGCGTTACTGGAAGGTCAGGGTCAGCGTCGGCTGGCCAGCACATGCGGTGCCGGCCGTCGCGGCGTCGGGCATGCTGGAAGGCGTAAACGTCTTTCCGCCGATCTGGAGGCTCGAATAGCCGTTCAGGTTCGAGGCCACGGACGAGCACGAACTCGTGGTTTCGGTGCCCCCACCGCCGAAGGTCACCTGCCCCTGAACGCCATTGGCCGTGCTGCCCAACGTAACCGTGTTACCCCAGCGGTCATACAGTGTTCCGCTTTTGTTCCACGTGCTCGGGAACACGCCGGCATTGATCAGCCCGGACGCGTTTGCGTTGGTGAAGTTCGTGTAGCCGTTGTTACCCTGCGCCAATTGCGCACGCGCCTGCGTCATGATGAACGTCAGATCTGAGACCATGTTGCCACTACCCATGATGATGACCACGGCAGCAATCAGCAACGCGACACCGGCCATTGCTGCCAGCTGCATCCCGCGACCAGCGAAAAATCCGAGAATTGAATCCATGGAGATATCCCTTTTCTATTGGAAGGTAAATTGTGTTTTAAAGGTGCAGGCCGGTTGCAAGCTGCTCGGTAACCGAGGTGCTGCCGAGCTGGATGACCACGCCGACGGCGAACGTCAGAAGTTGAAACAGAAGGCCGTAGGCCACCGCCTTGACGATCAGGACGCGCTCAAGTCTCTTGATGTATGCGCGTGCGGTCTTGTCGATCACTTCGGCGAAATTTGCATAACGAACGTATGCGGCGATTTCGCCAATCATGTCGATCGACGGGAACTGATGGCCACTGCGGCTCATGGCCTTGGCCAGATCCACGCCGTGCCCGGTGAGACCCGCCCGGATAGGGCGAAGCCGTGATGCCAGCCACGGCGACGCATACTGGATCTGATTCGAGAGCGCTTCCCTCTCCCCGATATTTGCCGTTCTCATCGCAGCAAACGCGAGAACCCATGCGAGCCCCTCGACCTGCCGGTATACATTGAAGGGAAAAATATGCCTGTCGAAAAACTCCCGCCGACTACCAGTCCACCGGGGCAACGCCTTGGCCGTGATCGTCGCGGTAATGGCTGACGCGACCGCAAAAACAGGCGCGATCGGGCCGACTGCAAGCTGACCCATCAGATAGAGCACGTAGGCCCATCCAGTCCACCTTGAGCCGGGAAGGGATCCTTCGAAGGCGGGCGTAACCCAGAAGCCGACGATAAACAGCGTCAAGTAGAGACCGACGACATAGACGGCCGGAGTAAACATCGCGGCAAACAGCTTGAGCTGCAGGTTGGAAGTCACACCCCGCACATCAAGGATGAGTCGCATGGCGACAGCCAGTCGCCCCGCTTTCTCCCCACCGGCGAGTAACCCGCGCTCGATGTCGGTCAGTGTGGTGCCAGACTGGTCGAACGCATTGGCCAGCATGGTGCCGTCGTCGACCATCCTGTAGACCTTTTCTACGATCTCTGCCTCTTCCACCTTCTTCTTCTGCACGAGTCGCGTGTGAAAGTCGAACAGACTCTCCGCGATGCCGCGCTTGTTTTCAAGATCGTTCGCTGCCTGCTCGTAGAGCTGCTTGCGCAGGAGCCAGTCCATGCCCGTCTTCATGCGCCCTCCGCCCAGTCTTGCATCCCGACGGCCACGTGAGCGTCGATCGGATCGACCTCCCCTGCCAGTACGCGCTCCATGGCATGTGCGAGCATCGAACGGTCGGAGTCCGGTTTCAGGCGGTGATTGCGGCGGGCCGTCCCCGTTCCACGGTCCTTAAGGTCCGTCATCAGCTCCTCGGACGTCATCACGATCTCCGCGACCGGTAAACGTCCAACGATGCCCGTGTTATTGCATGTCGGGCAGCCCTTGCCTCGAACGCACACCTCGCTCAAGCGCCCTCTCGAATGGCTTTGCCACGATCCGATCGCATCCCGGATATACCTGGGAACCTCGCGATCGGATCGGTCCATTGGCTGTCTGCAATCGGGGCAGAGCTGCTGAACAAGACGCTGTGCCATGAGTGCCCGCACAATGTTGTGGTTGCAGATGACTGCCTTGTTCAGTCTCTCGTGATCAAGCGTTTCCATTCGCAGAAACGTTTCGTACGGATCTTCGACGTGTGCTGTAGTCAGGCACAAGCGCCCCGCAAGGGAGGCCTGGATCGTCATCATGCATTCCTCTGCGTTGCGCCACTCGCCGATGAGAAGCAGGTCCGGGTCCATCCGGAGAGACTCTTCAAGCAGATAGGAAAATGGGTGTCCCTTGGCGTCTAGAACCAGTGCCCACGGTTTCGGATACTCGGGCGGATTCTCGAAGGTGACCTGCCGCTTGTGAGGAAAGAGCTGGGCATGAAGCATCATCAGCAGATACTGTGTCGTGCTCTTGCCCGTGTTGACAGGACCTGTGCTGATGAAAATGCCACCGGGCAGTCTGACGATCCGGTTCAGCAACTCAACCTGCCTGTCAGTGAAACCGCTAAACCTGACTTCTCCCTCAGGACGTGCGGGCACGGTCAGGATCAGATTGTGTTCGGGCGCCTTGCCGGTCGGCTGCAGATCTGAATACTGCAGCCGCGCTACCAGAAAGCCGGCGTCGGCGTCGACCGGGTAGGCCGGACCGCGAATGATACGGATACTCGTCACACCTGTACCCGGCAGCCAGTCTCCCTTGATCTGCGCGTCCTGAAACTCGTGAGGGATGAAACTGCCTTCATTGGTTTTTGCCGCGCCGATGTACATGGCGCGGGCAAGCGCCACTCCATCTTCATTCGTCATGCTAAGGTTCTGGATTTTCCACAGATCGCCGTTGATGCGAAGCTGGACCTCGGCGTGGTTCTCGTGAATCAGCAGGTGGAGGTCGGTACCCCGTGCCTTCGCGCAATTCTCGTAGAGGTTATGTGCAATATTGAGGTTCGGCTGGTCTGTCGCGTCCTTGCGAACAAACTGGCTGCGCTCCTGCCGCATTTCCTGCAGCTGCTGTGCGGGAAGTGGAACAACCTTCGCGGTCGGAATCTGGGCACGGACATCGCTCATCCAGGTCAGAAAATCCGGAGAGCCTTCCGATCGGACGTCGACGTAGATCACCGCCGCCTGCTCGGCCAGCACTCGCTCCACATCTTCCCTGCGAAGCATCGTCGACTCGACCGCCACATCCCCAATGTGCTTTTGCTCGCCGCGGACCAGATACTTTTCCTGCGTTCTCAGTAGCTCGTTGACCTGCGCCTGGGTGAGCAGCCCAAGACCTACGGCGATTTCACCAAACGGCCGCCCGATCGTCGACGGATAGATCACATGCTTTTCCACCACGTCTGGCGGTGCCGGCAGGGTGACGCGGTTCGCTGCGCCCGTTGCAGACTCAGCGTCCGTTGGTACGTGGCCGTCGGATACGAACGTAATCCCGCGCGTGATGCGCATACGCAGAGCTTCAAGGATTGCCATGGTGTGCCTGTGCCTGAATGGTCAGCTGCTGCGAGCGCCCTGCTCCCGGACGGATATCGCCGTCGACAGATGGAGGCGCGCTGTTCAGTCCATAGAGCGTGCCAGCGACAGTCCACGTTTCTGTCGCGGATTGCCACGAGACGGATCTGATACGCAAGCCGTCGACGCCATCGAAGGCTTGTTTGAGATCGAGCCACGGCGCCCACGGGACATCGAGAGTGACATTCGATGACGTCCATGCAGAGCTGGTGGATACGGACGGTGAAGTGCCGGGAAGCGCTGGTTGGCCGGCGCCATTGAATGTGATGGGAAACCCACGCGTCTGGGCAAAGGCCGACATCTTCCGGCTCGCGACGCGCATCGCGTCAAGCAGACCTGACGCTCCCTCAAAACGGACCGCTGTGACCGTCGACGCGCTCGCGGACTGGCCATCCTGGGCAGGTACACCCGGTGTATCCGTAGCGAGGCCATCCTCCCTTTGCCAACCAGCCGCTACCGATATGCCGTCGTGCGTGACCGCGCAGCTCCATGAGGTTAGTGACCACCCGGCGTGAACAAGCGCCTGTGTGCTCCACGCACGATGGCATGCATCAAACACTGCTGATGGTGCCGGCTCGTGAGCCCACGGACGCGCGAGCGCGTCTGAAATCGCGGGACGCGGCGGGACGATCACCGCAGCGTGCTTTGTAGCCTGACCTGAGTGACGGATGTATCCCAGTCCCTGACGCACTCCCCACACGGCGGCAACTACCAGCAACGCGGCAGTTGCTCCGGCAATGGCAAGCTTGACTGCGGAGAACCATGGCCTGGACTGGAGGTCTCGAAGACTGGGAATGGTTGACGCTGCCAGCACCATGTCCACGATGTCCTCAACCGTCCCCTCCGAAACCTCATTCCAGTTGCCAAGCTTGCTGTGAGAATTCCAGACACGATCGATATCGCTTTTCGTGCCAATCTGGTCACCATCGGGGATGATCGCCTTGCGGTCGCGTACGGCGATGTACCAGAAGCGACCGTCGCCCAGGTCATAGACGGCGCGCCATGGAGCTACACGTTGACTTGCGACAGAAGCGGCGAGCGAGCGCAGTTTGCCTGGCCTGTCGAAGCCGGCGATGGGCGCGCAGAGTCCCACCTGTGTGCGACCTTCGCCAGTCTTGTAGACCAGCCCCCACCGTCCCCCCCGCACCGACCAGGCGCGAAGCGCCTCGGGCTTCGGCCAACGTGTCTCTGTACGCCATGAGAGTCCGGCCGCAAACTCGCCCTTGATGCCAGGTATCGCCAGCGTCTGGGCCATGCTAGAACCCCACGACCCGAGTTTGCCTGCTCGCACCGGAACCCTTCGCGAGTGCTACGTTACTGTCAGTGATGGCACTGACCTTCCAGCCATTTCCCACAACATCGCCAACCTCGACATTCGGGAGCCGGCGGCCATCGACGGTCATATCGGCCTCCCAGCGACCATTGAAGGCGCCGGTGAAGTGCAGCTCGAACCCATCGCTGTGGGAAATTGTCTGGACCGGCGGCAACGCCGGCGATGGAGCCGGCGTCGGCGCCGCAGTCAATCCTTGCGGCGGCCCGTCAGTCAGGGCCTTGCGCGCTCGTTCATCGGCCGCAGCAGCGTCGGCTTTGTACTTCGCGATTTCCGCCAGCTTCTTCCAGCGGACTGCTTCCTTCTGCAGAGTGGTCGACTCATCAGATTCGGAAACACCGGACTCCGAAGCTCCAGAGTCCGGTGCGGCGAATGTCACAAGTGGCAGGCATGCCATGAGGATCACAAACAGCTTCGGTGACAATTTCATCGTCGTTTGCCTCACATCAGACGCGCCGTAATGACAACGGCGAGCATGGTGTCGTTGTTTTGCGCATCAACGCCGCCGCCGAGAAAGGGTAACGAGGGGGAGCCGACGCCGTTATTCGTCGACGTGAGGGTCTGCTGGCGAAGACCGGTCAGCACCAGGGATTCGCCGGGTTTAAGGTTGACATCCTGATGGAGGGTATCGATATGGCGGTCTGCCAGCTGAACCGACGAAGTAGTCGCGCCACTGGAGCTGCTGCTGGATGCCGATTGCGGCGGAAACACCGTGAAGGTCGGTTTGTCCGTGAGGGTCAGCTGGAATGAAATCACGATCCGGCCGTCGATGATCTTGGGGGTAAACGTACCCGTGAAGCCCGAGACCATCGTGCTCACCTGCGTGCTGTTGGTCGCACCAACCGAAGCAACAAGCGTGGACTGATTCGAAGTGACGTGATCCTGCTGCTCCGCGTCCTGCAAGGCGATTGAACGGCCGTTCTGCGTGACGCCTCCAGTCCCGAAGACAGCCGCTACGTTACCGAGTGTGGACAGTGCCTGTACGGCACCCTGCGTGCCGCTCAGCGAGCCTCCAACAATGCTTGCGCCAAAGGTCATCGGGGAAGTTGTACCGAGAACCGAAGGTGCCGGAGCGCCGGTGACGGTTACGCCGGTGTGGCCGCTTCCACTTTTATACGCGAGCGAGAGATTCCAGCCGTAGTTGTCTTCTCTCGTGCGTTGCACCTGATACAGGCGCACTTCGATCGCGATATTCTTGCCGAAGGTCGCGTTAATGTCGTTCTTCACCCAGGCTGCCAGACGATCGCATTGAGGCGGGCTACCCGTTACCGTGAGGAGACTGAGATTTCGATCGGCATGTACCACTGCCCCGGGGCCGGCAACAGCCTGTGCGGACTCCTGAAAGGTTTGCCATGGATCGATGATGAGCGTCTCCGCGGAGGTTTGACCGCCGCTGCCCGATTGGGCAGACACAGTGGAACCCGAGCCGCCGCTCGTCGATGACGAGGATCCGGTGCCCCCCATGATCGTCGGCGCGCCCCCCGAGTTGCTCGAGTCGCCGGTCGAGATCGACCCGGTCATGCTGCTGGCCTTGGGTAGGCTCGCGATGGTGAACGTTCGGGTTTCGCGCCGGAAAAACGTGAGTGTGGCGTCTTTGTATCGCGACCAGACCTTATAGCGTGTGTCGACGACATTCAGGAAGTCCCCGAATTCGCCGGTGAATTTCCAAGGGCCGGAACTGACGGCTTCATGCGAAGCGGACGTTGAACCGGGCAGCGCAGCTGTCAGATCCGGAACCCCTCTGCCCTGCACACCTGGAGCAGGAATCGTTCCGATCAGGCGGGCGCTAGCTCCCTGAGACACCGAGTTGCCCGGCACTCCGGCGCTGACCGACTCATCGATCTCAACGCGAACACCAACCTTTTTCGCAATCCAGTTGGCGATATCCGACAACGTTGGATCACCCGAGTCACTGCTGCTGTTGTAGGAAACGGTCTTGTTGTAGATCGACGGTTGCGGCTTGCTTGCGGGGACCTGCTCGCCAAGCAGCCAGGAACCCTTGTGAATCACGACAACGGGGCGCCCGTTCTGCGGCGCGTCGATTTTGGCTTGTGTGGCTGCGGCGATCGACGCCTGCTGGTCGTGTACGTCACGGATGGCACAGCCAGCGAACTGCGAACACGCGAGAGCGATCGCACTCGTTGCCATGAGGTAGGCGGACGAAAGTCTCATTGCTGCGCTCCTTGTGAGCCGGTCGGCGTGACGATGATGGTGTTGTTCCCCTCCCATACGTCGACCCAGATATCAGCGCCGTTGTCGCCCATCTGGTCAAATACCTGGATGGCGGCCTGTTCGAAGCTCCCGCCGAAAGAGGCGTTGTTTGGGGCCGTCCAGTTACCGGGAATGTTCCACAGCACCGCCCAGTGCGAGCGCCGTGCCCATTCCAGGATCTGGTCCTCGAGCGGCAAGCCGGCTTTCAGCTCAAACGGCTGAAGGTTCTCCGGGACGACAGCAGGCGTCGCGACCGGCATGGCTGGAGCAATCTGTATGGGTTGGGGGTTGGCGTCATGCACGCTGGACCCAAGGTCTGCAGGGTGGTCGACGTGATCCTTCGCAGTTGCTGTATCCGGTAGACGCTGCGAGATGGGTTGCAGTTTTTCGGCGGCTGGTGCCGGAGATATCTGCACAGATGGAGCGTGGGCGACAGCGGGTGTTGATGGTTCCAGGTTTGGCGATGTCGGATGAATTGCAGCGATCTGGATTGCGCCAGATGCTGCGCCTTGAGGCATCGGGGTGCCGGCATGCAGATCGATGAAGCCTGCATCTGACGAGAGTGCGGGGGACTCCCCTCGCACAATCGCCCGGAGCTCGACCCTGCGATCCGGAGCACGGCACCTGATCGCCTCGGCCGTTTGGGCGCGAGGACAGTTCGTCGTGACGGGCGAGGTATCCCCTACTCCGCTTGTGTCGATCGAGTCTGCCGGAACACCCTGCTGGATAAAAAATCCACGAACCGAATTCGCACGCGCCACGGAAAGCCGCTCGTTATACGTTGCGGTTCCGATCGCGTCTGTGTGACCCACAACGCTCAGATGGGTAATGCGGCTTGTGCCACCGAGAGAATCGAAGAGTGTCGACAGGCTCGACGTACCGGCTGCCGACAGCGTAGACGAACCGAAACGAAACATCGCGTCGGCCGAGAGCGTGGCGTTCACTGCGCGGGTTGCCGATGACGATCCAGCCTGCGTTGACGCAATGAGCGGCATCGCCCCTGCAGATTCAGCCGCCGCGGGAGCGATGAAAATCGCGACGCATGTGCAGGCCGCGAGCGGATGCCTCCAGGACCTGCGTGAGATGGCCGCTTTGTTGCCCATCGATGACTCCGGAACGAGAAGGGGATTCGCCCTGAAGTGCTCGCACGACGCGAGCTCACGTGGGCAGATCAGGTGTTCGTGTCGATCATAGAGGAATCGCCAAAAGGTAAATTATTTCATCACGAGGTTTTTGCACGCGGTCGGGGATGCCCGGTTGAGGGTTCCCGATGGAGAACTTTGAGGGCGATCATGTTTGCAGCGTCCCGGTGGTCCGAGCCAAACGCCGGCGCGCGTGTCGGTCGTTGGAGAGCAAAGGAGCACCACTACGGTCGCGATCGTTTTGAGTGGTTCTGATCAATTACGGCGTCGTGTGGTCCCGGACGGTGCAATCGCCGCGGGACTTTGATCCGTCAGCCGGTGTGATCCGCGATGTTGAAACGATGTAGTGTGGTGCTGGCCGTCGCCTTAGGCACGCGACTGGAAGTTGCGAGCCCCGCCACGATGACTTGCCGTTACAGCGGTTGGCAACATGTGCGTGAGCAGATTCGCGACACCGGGCAGTTGCAGGACCGCTATCGAATGGGTTCGCCGGGATGCTGCCACGCTGCGCGCGCTCGTAAGCCGACGGCGCATGGCCAGTCTCGGATAAGAGACGTGCCCTTCGGACACCTGCGAGCTGCGGCCAGACAGCCGATAACGCCGCAACCTGCAATACAGTGGCTGCTCATCAATTCCTGAGGTGCGAGCGCTTTCCCGCTAACGGTTGCTGATGTGCGAACGGTTTTTCGTCAACACACAACCTGAAAACCCAGTGACAGAAATGCAGGATTACGGCCAGCCTGCCCGACGCCCGCATAGAGTCGTGGTCAATCGCTGCTCGTTATCGCGACTGGGCTCGTCGTTCGGCCACTAAAGATCTGGAGGCGTTTATGAACGGACCGCGTGCTGACGGGGTTGCGCCAGAATTTGTCGGATGGCCGCGAGGTGTTGCTCGCCCACCTCGCCTCTGCCTGGGGCGCCAGGCGCTCGCCAGACCGCGGCGCGTGGCGGAGTCACGCCAAGCTGACGGCAAACCACGGACAGCCAGGGCTTGCCGGATCCGGTCCAGTCCTGCGCCGCTTTCGCAATTGCGCTATCACCGACCCGTTCACGCAGCCACGCCAGGGTCCGTCGGTCATATTCGTTCTGCACACGCACCAGATGTTCCATGCTGGCCCTCGCTGCTGTATGAATGAACATACTGTTAATATATACAGTAGTTGCACACTTTTCAAGCAGTCTGGTGAGCGTCTTCACTGCCTTCCGTTGACGCGCGGCAACGGCTGCCCCGCCCCTTCGCCCTCGGCAGGTCCTTTGACTTGAGCTGCGCTAGGTCTGCATCGATCCAGGCGTCGGACGCACAATCGGAGGCACTCGAGCTGCTATGGCGAGAGACCGCGACCGGAATGAAAGCGCGGCTGTGGCGGGGCGTTCAAGTGATGTGCAAGCAGCTCGTCGTCGATGACTCACCGCAGCTGGGGTGGCAGCGCGCCTTTGCTTCTACTTGCGTTGCACACGTATGGCTTTTCTAGGTTCGCAAGAAGCCAAGGAGTCTTGCTCGAAGGCCGCCGACCGTACGTACAGGGTTACTGTCGCTGGAGCAGGTCTACAAGGAACGCAACTAGGCAGGTAGGTTATCGCAGTCAGGACCGGTTGCCTGCCCGCGCTTTCTTCATCTTCGCGAACACGTGCGAACAGAATGCGTCTGCAACTACGCGATTCACCGTGAGGATATTGTCGGGGCGCAACGTATCGCGGGACACGCCCTGCTTTTCGATGAGCCGCTGCGGAATGAGTTGACTTACGAACGAGTGGCATAGCTCCTTTTGCGCGTGGTCATCAGCGGACTCGAAGAACTGTCGGCCGACCTTGATTTCTTCGCTCATCTTGGCCTTAGCGATCTCATTCTGGGCCTGGATGTTGGCTTCCATCTTTGCTTGCGCGGCGTCCCGGCTGCGGCTTTCCTTCGTGTTGTCTTCGAGCTGCCTGGCCTTGATGGACGCCATTTTTCGGTCCGCTTCGCCGATGCGGTAGTTCCCTTCAAGGGCCTTGAACAGATAGCCCTTCGGACTGACCGTGACCTTCCCTTCGTTGAGCTTGAACCGTGTGTATTCGATTGCTTGTTCGAGGCGCTCGTCAGTCCAGACTTCCCGATTTTTTGCGAGCCGCTCGAACTCAGGCGTGTCAAAGGCAAATTCGTTATGAAGGACCAGATACATCGAATCTTGGATGCCAGCACGCGCTGCGTCGGCCCCCTGCTTCTTCGTAAACCTGAAGCGGATTTTCAGTTTCTCTGGCGCGATGCGTTCGGCGTTGGGCTCCCAGCTCACATCGAAATCCGAGAGGTCGTTGAGCTGTTCAATGGCGGGCTCGAGGAATCGCTTTTTGAATTCCTTGACCTCCTTGCGCGACTCCCCGACCTTGCCCGGCCACTCCAAGACGTCTTCGTAGGCAAACCATTCCGTTACTCCGTGCCCCTCGCACGGAATGAGCCGGTCGTAGATAGCGCGCGAAAGGGAGAGGGAGAAAGAAGTCGAGGCGCGTAGGCTCAGCCAATGCGCCTTGTAAGGGCTGATGAGGTATTTGATGACCCGCCCGGAGAGCAGGACGTAGACTACACTGCGCTCTATGTAGCAGTCACCAAGAAGACTGATAGTCCCCCATGAATCTTTCTCGGTTATCTCCTCGATGGACGGCGCCGTCATGATTTCAACGCGCGCCTTGGCGGCTGCGCTCATCTGGGCAATGAGATGGCTGTGGTTCCGACTGTCGTAACGCATCAGCCATTTGAAGTAGTTCACGTCGGCCGTGAAGGTGTAGACCTTGTCGTCTAACAGCTCATCCGGCGCCTTGGTTGCGACGATGAAGTACGCGGCGTCCAGCACGCGGCGTGCGGCAATGCCCAATCCGCCCACCCGCGTGAAGATGTTGTTTCTCAGGAAACCAATGTCCCTCGTCGACTCGCTGATGGCCGCGCCTTGTGCGGACATGTCATCGTAAATGTCCAAGGCGAGCTGATGCGGCGTAACGGTTAGGGTTTGGTTTTCCATTCGTTGAATTCGACTCCAATCCCCGGCACTCTATCAGTCGAGCAAGGTGTGTCAACACAAAAACCACCCCGAATTCTGAGAGGGCACGCTGCACAAAAAGCACCCCGTGCCCTCTCGGCGCATCACAACTTTCACCCCCGTCTTCACAATTTCCGCCTGATACCGCCCAATTTACGCACCTGTGCGCACAAAAACCGCCCCCGGCTTCACAAAAACCGTCCCTATCCACAGGGGTAGCCTTTGATTTAAAAGGGTTTTCTGTTGCCTGTTTGTTGGTGGGTGGGTTTATGTTTACAAAAACCAAACAAACCCAACGTACCGTAAATCGAGAGCAGAGAAACGTTTCAGCCTGTTATGGCCATCTAACATGTTGAAAATGCAGAGAAATCTAGAGGAAATACCCTTCAGCACAAAAACCGTCCCGGGGGTGCTTTTTGTGCGGGTGGAGCGAAATCGTCGGTTGAGTCGGCAAGGCCGGAGTTCTGGACATCGGGAAATGTGCTGGCAGCCTGCGGTCGAGGTGTCCCGCAAACAGACAACAAATCAGCAATTTAGGTGCATGTCTTCAGGTAGGGTATAAAAACTGCCCTCAATACAACCTTGTTTACGCATATTCGTGTATTCTGCGCTTCAACGTCAAAACACGGAGAAAGCGCGGAATGGCTAACGTAGGCACCCTACCAATGGAAGACAGGAAGGTTACGCTTCGGGAGGTGGCGGACTTTGCAGACGGTCTCGAACCCTTCGCGGACAACCTCCGCGAGCTGATTCTCGCACCGCGGCCGCGCAAAGTCGCCCCCTTCTACACAATCAGCGAGCTGGCCGAGATGTGCAATCTGACTCGACAGCAGATTCAGTATTTGGTGACGAAGGGTGACTCCGGGCTCCCCACGGGAACCTTGAACGGTAACGGCCGCAGCCGAACATTCACACTGCCCGAGGTGCGCTTGTGGGTAAAGATGGCCTCGGACATCTACCAGACCCCGCTTGGCGACAATGATGGCGAGTTCAAGGGCAAAGTCCTGACCACGGCTCAGCTCAAGGGCGGATCAGCGAAGACCACCACGACAGTCTGCCTGGCACAGGCGTTGACCCTCCTTGGCCGGAAGGTGCTGCTCATCGACCTCGACCCGCAAGCTTCAGCGTCCGAGCTTTGCGGTCTGTACGCAGAGAAGGAAGTGTCTGGTGAAGATACCGTCCTCCCGTATATCTACGACCAGAACGTGGAGGGGGGCCTCAGCGCCAAGGTTCAGTCGACGTACTGGGACGGTCTCGACATCATCCCCGGCCACACGTTTCTGTACGGGGCTGAGTTCCTCCTTCCCGCACGTCAGAAGACAATTCAGGGGTATCGTTTCTGGGCGGTCTTGCGTCAGGGGCTGGAGCCGCTGAGGGCGCAATATGATTACATCCTGATAGACACCTCGCCCTCGCTGTCGTACATGAACCTGAACGCGCTCCTCGCGGCGGATGCTCTGGTCATGCCTATGATTCCCGAAAACTTGGACTTCATCAGCTCACTGGCATTCTGGCGTTTGTTTTCGGACGTGGCGGAGGACTTCCTTCCTTACGAAGAGGACAAGGTCTACGAGTGCATTTCAATCCTGTTGTCCAAGGTCGATTATGGGAAGACCTCGTCGGCGCCAGTGGTTCGGCAGTGGGCACAAAGTGCCTACGGTCGATGGCTCGACCCTTTTGAAATTCCAGCAAGTTCGGTAATGAGCGGTGGCGCACTTTCACTGTCGACAGCACTGGATGTCGTCAGTACCCACTCGACGGCAAAATCGTTGCAGCGCGTCAAGCAGCCGATGATTCAGTACGCTAAATGGCTGGACGACATGTTTGTCAAATCGTGGAAGGAGTCGGCATGAGCAATATCCGAGAGCAGCTAATGGCCAAGACCGCCAACCTGCCGACGCCCGCCGATTTCAAGGGCGACAGCAAAAAGGAGAAGGGGGCGCGCGGTCCACAGACGATGCCGGGCATCACGAGTGCCCTGGCCGCAGCCCAGCTACGGATTCAAGAGCTTGAGTCGAAAGGGTTAGCAACAGCGATTGATGTCAGTCTCATCGCTCCTAACCCGTGGCAGCCCCGCCGCCAATTCAATGAGGCGAAACTGTCGGAACTGGCTCGGGCGATTTCCGAGGTGGGCTTGTTGCAGGCTGTGACCGTTCGCAGGGTTGGCGACTCATTCCAATTGGTTGCAGGGGAGCGACGGTGGCGTGCGCACAAGCTGCTCAACTTGGACCACATCCGGGCAGTCGTTATTGAATGCACCGATCAGGATATGGCGGCGTTGGCGTTAATGGAAAACGTCACTCGCGACGGCCTGACCGACTACGAGATTGCGATTGCGGTTCGTCGTGCGGAGACTGAGTTTCCGAAGCGCACCCGGCTCGCCGAAGTCATGGGCGTGACGCGCGCTGACCTCTACAAGCTCTTGGCGTTCGATGATTTACCGGACTTCATCAAGCGTGACCTTGACCTGAATCCTTCGTTGCTGGCGGCAAACTCGGCTCAAGATATTGTCAATGCTTTAAAGAAGACAGGAGAGGCCGGCTTGAAAGCTGTTAGGGAATTGTGGCCCCTCGTTGTGTCCGGAGACCTCGTCCAGACTAAGGTGGCTGCGTCTATCAACGCGCAAGTCTCACGCGGACTGTCGATAGCTGATGCCGGTGGGCGAAGCATCTTGAAGATTTTTTCAGGGAAGGTTCAAGCCGGCAGCATCACAAAGGACGTCAAAGGGTTGACGTTCAAATTTAAGGCGGGCGTGGTGACCGAGGAGCAGGAAAGCGAGCTTCGGGAGCACATAGGGAAGATGTTCTCCATTCGGTCCGAGTGACTGCATCGAAACCCGCCAATGGCGGGTTTTTTTGTGACCGAATCACGGGAGGTTAGCGCGAGTCGCCACTCCGCGAGCGCGTAGAGAGTGTCCTAATTAGAACACTTTTCTGCCCCTGCCCCGGGGCAGCCGCAAAGATCTAGATTAGGTGCCCGCCATGACGTGCTGCTCGAGCACGGGAAGCGCGTAGAAAAGTGTCCTAATTAGAACACTTCTCTTTCCCCCGTCTTGGAGGCTCCAGCGAAGACGCTGGGAAACTCCGACGCGAGACCTCATATCGTCGGGGGACTCCGATGCCTCTGGGCTTATCAAGCGGACGCGTCGGCAGGGACCGCGGCGAGGACTGTTGGTGCAATAGCGGCTTGACCGGTCATTTTCTTCATAGGTAATGATATCCCGCGGATCTGACCTCGATCTCCGCTGACCGGACAGGCGTGATTGCCGTGATTCGTATAGTGTCGAGTTCGTCTCTACGTGCTCACGAGGCCTCGCGATTGGGCTTCCCTACTTCCCGCCACCGCCGACGTCACGGCAGCACCCCAAGCAGGCCGATGTGCCGATCAACTACCTTAAGACGCTCTTGCGACACACCGTCGATTTCAGTCATCTGGTACTGACTATGCGGGCGGCTGCCTAACTGCCAGAGCGCCAGCAGCGTGAGGCCATCAAGGTTCGCACCCGCACCGGCGAGTTGCGCGAGCAACGTCTTTTCGGTGCAAAGGGGTAAGCGCCGGCGCGGGAGCGGCGAGGGACGCTGCGTCTATGACGGTGCGTGACTGCCGTGAAGCTAACGCCGCGTTGCGGCGGAGCAGCGATGACCCGACCACGTGGAAGCCCTACGTGTCGGCAATGTTCGCCGTGCCGATCGCGCCGACCAGAAGACCTTCGTGACACGGCGGTGCTCGGTAGCCGTGAGATGTCGACTGTTAGCGTGTCGCGCGTGCGCGCGCCAGGTGCGTCACCAGCGCGCGCTTCAGCGGTTCGTCGTCGACATACTGGTTGAAGGTCCGTTGATCGGCGTGGCCCATGTTGTCGAGCGCCGACCGGGCGTCTAGCCCGTGCCGGAGAGCCTCCGCCAGCCCTTTCGCATAGGTATGCCGCAGCCAGTGGGTAGAGGCACCGGCAAACCGCTTCAGCTCCTGTTCGTCGACGTCGCGCCCGGCGGCACGGGCATACGCGATGGCTTCATCCCGCAGGCCGGTGACCACGTCCCAGATCGCCTGGCGGTGCCGGATTCCTTTCCACTGGCCAAAGCGGGTACGACGGGCCGAGAGCACCAGCGGCAGCGGGTCGTCCGGCGCCGGCACGGGAGGCAGACCGAAGGCGAGCCGGTACGCCTGCAGCGACAGGGCGACCTCGTTGCACGGCACCCAGCGCTCCTTGCCACCCTTGCCGCTCTCCACATGAAGCAGCCACTGGAACTCCGGCGCGTCCGGGAACTCCCGGCGCAACGCTCCGGGAACCCGATGGATCTCGACATTGTGCATCCGGCACTTCACCGCTTCGGTGGTGCGCAGCCCCGTGCGCGAAAACAGTTCCACCAGAAACCGGTCGCGGGCCTTGAGCAGTTGCCCTTGGCGGGTGCCGTCTGGGCGGCTGTCGATTGCCTCGCACAGCAGGGCGCACAAGTCGGGCGGGACGAATCGGCCCTGCTTTCCTGGCGTGCGCCGGCCGACGGTCGGCAGGCCCACGGAGGGAATGATCTTCAGGTAGCCGACGTCGCGCAGCCACTCGAACAGGGACGTGACGATTTTCTGGGTCTGGCCGGCCGAGCGGTCAGTGAGCGGCCCGAGGAACGGCCGCCAGTCCGGCGAACCGCGCCGGACGGCGCGCGTGCGGATGGCCCACGGTGCCGGCGCTTGCAGGAAGGCGATGAAGCCGGCAAAGTCGTCCAGGGTCCACGCGGAAATCGGCACGCCCGTCTGCCGGGCGTACCAGAAGAGGCGCTCCGCCTCGATCCTGTACTGCGCCAGCGTGGTGGCGGCCAGCCGCCCGCGGCCGGTTGCCTTGGCGGTCAGCCAACGGGCGACGATCTCCTCGTCGGTCATGCCTGGCGGGAGGACCGGGCTCTCCTGCCGATTCGCAGGCACCGCCGCGGGCGACGTCACCGCACCAGCGCCGCCGCCTTCACGCTGAATCGGCGAGGTATCGCGCGCGCTCATGCCATGTCCTCCGGAAAGCCCGTGGCATAGGGCGCGGTAGCGGCTTCTGCGTTGGGTGAATCATCGCGCGGGACGATGAGGAATTCGTCCACGACAGCGACCGGGGGGGCCAGAACGGGGAAGGGCCGAGGGCAGCGGAGGAATGAGAAAAAATCAGCGTCTGACCCCGGATGTTCCAGAAACCGGAGCGACTGCGGGCGCGCGGACAGCGTCACGTCGATGAGCGCGCCGGCCGCGGTGCACACCAGCGAATGTGCGACGAACCGGTGGGGCAGGTCCGCGAACGGCTCATGCAGCCAGCCGCGCACGGCCACATCGCCCGGGTGCGCCGCCACCCAGCGATCGGCGTTGCCGTGGCAGTCTGCCGGCACCGGTTTCCAGCCGGGCAGCTGGCTGGCACCGGTCGACGCGTACACCGGCCCGGCCGGCAGCTGGTCCACGAGCGCGTTGAGCAGTGCCCGGAGCATGCCAGCCGACGGTTGCGGGGAGGGCGGGACGCTCATACCGCGTGGCTGGCCGATGCAGTGGCGGATTCAGCCAGCAACGCGAGCACCTCCGGCCGGCGCAACGCGGCGCCGAGTTCGGCGTACTGCGGGTCGTCCCAAGCGTCGGAAAATGCCCACCGGTGGTCGTGCAGCAGCACCGCGTAGGCGATCGCCTCGGCCGGCGAATTGCCGAGCAGCACCACGCGCGAGGCGACCGCCACGAGTGCGGACCGCTCGTGCGGTTGCACCGTCGTGCTCGCGTACTGCGCGAGGGTGCGGCCCAAGTGTGGTTCGACGGCCGCCCGCAGGGTCGCGGCGACATGCGTGACCTGTTCGACACGCGGCAGCTCGGTTTCGAGGAAGACGCGCATGCCGGGTTCCAGCGTGAGGACGAAGCCCGGCCGGTAAGCGGGCGTGTCGGCGGAACTGGCACGCAGGCAGCGCAGCTCGTCGCCGGCGGCAGTGGTGGCCAGATCGACGTCGCTGGCCGCGAAGTAATGGGGCACATCGTGCGTCAGGCGTGCCCAGTCGTCCCACGCCGGTGACTTCGCGTCGACGCCGATCGAAAGCGTGGCGTCGCCCGGTTCACGCCACTCGCTGAGTGGGTGAACCCAGACGGAATACTGCGTGCCTTCGATGCGCACGCCGTCGAAGCCGCGGTGAACGGTGGCCATGGATGCTGCGAAATATAAGGGTAAACCCTCGATTAATTTGAGTGAGGGCTGTATAAACCCCCATACAAGTTAGCAGACATTATGGCGGTAATGTCCGGATGTGCTGACGCAGCGCACTCCTGCTTACGGCGGCCAGCCGTCGCACAACCGCGAGGTCAGGGCACCGGACACGCCGGCCAGGATGGGCACGACGGCCCGCAACCGGCCGCCATTCCGTGGAGGCGTGCGTGAGGTGGCCGCCAGCCGCGCCGGTCGGCGACGCACTGGCTGCGGCATGACGAAGATCTGCTCCGGATGCCCGACCGTGAAACACTCGGAAGTTAAAGGGGGGCGGACGGAAATCCGTACCTGGCAGGGCATTGCAGCAATTCGGACCGGAATGTTTCACGAAAAATGGGGCCACTTTTGAACAGACGCGTTTTGGCAACGCGTTTTCCATCTGGCGGACGGTGTTCACCACGCACGCCTGCCGGTTTGTATTGATCAGAATGCAAAACGTATCAATCGCTACGACATGGGCCGACGCGCTCTAGGCTTCGGCGTCAGACGGCATCGCCCAGGATTGCGTCAACAGAACAGGAATGGCTTGACGCGGGCGGATTCAGGGCGCTGGCGGGAGAAGCTTGAGTCAGGCATTCGGGATGGGGAGGTCACACGCGCCCTCGTCTGGCGCAGGCGCGAAAACGCTACCGTGATACTCCAGTTATCAGATGTAGCGATTTTCTGTCGGGGTGGAAAAGGGTGGATTTTTTATGAAAGTTGTTGCCGCGCCCTAAACCAGGGCGCCCGAAAACAGGACTCAAGGCCACGGACCGCTGTGCCGTTATGTCGGACTGGATCATCACCAAAGTCCACCCATGCAACTGATGTCAGCAGTCCCGGGCCTCGCGGCCCTCATCTTTGTGGCCGCATCGTTCGCGCAGACGCCGCCTGAACTGAGTCCACGGGTGCAGGCAATCTCGCCCGACCTGTACCCCAAGTTGCCGGTCAACGAGCGGCAGTCTTATGTGGCAGGTGTGCTGGATACAGACCGCCTTCTTTTCCGACAGTCCCAAGCGCAGTTTGTCGCGTGCCTGAACGGCGAGACGATTGCGCAGGTGACGGACGTGGTGGATCGCAGCCTGCCGACTCTCGAACCAGTCTTGCGCACGGCTATGCCGGTCGCAGTGCTTAACGCATTGATTGCGGATTGTGAACGGCGTGGCTTCAAGGGCTCGCGATCGCGCTGACCTTGCGCCGGCCCCCGGCAGTGCCGGCGACGGTCGGCAGGGAGCGAAAAGCGCGCCCGCCTTTCTGCAGCAACTGGTCGAGCGCGCCACACTCGGGATCGCGGCGGTCGCCCTCGCGACGTGCTCGTGCTCGCGGAGAGCGCATTAGTTCTGCCACTCCAGATTGCCCGCGCGTCGAATTGACAAGTCTATCGGCGCAACGTTGACATCTTCAATGCGTTCTACGACTGAGCGCTGTCCGTCCTCATGCTCTTGCTCCTATGCCGCTAGACAACGTGCGCGGGGGCAAGCTGACATGGGTGAGCCGGGTCGCCGTCCTCGATCTGGAAGGTGGCGTGACCTATGCCGAAATGCTCCTTCAGTTCCTCACAAGCGCTGTTCAGAAAGGCATCGTCGCTGCCAGCTTTCGGTCGAACCAGGTGCGCGGTCAGAGCCACTTCAGTCGTGCTCAGCGGCCAGACGTGAAGGTCATGGACTTCCTCCACGCCGGGTAGCGTTGAGAGAAAGGCGCGCACTTTCTCCACGTCGACCCCTTCCGGGACCTTGTCGAGCGCCAGATTGAGACTGTCGCGTAACAGGCCCCACGTCGAAACCAGGATTAAAGCCGCGATCATCAAGCTGACAACGGGGTCGAGCCAGGACCAGCCCGTCATCAGAATGATTAGGCCGGAGATAACAACGCCCGCCGACACGGCTGCGTCGGCCGCCATGTGCAGGAACGCGCCCTTCACGTTCAGGTCTCCCTTGCGACCATGGGCGAACATTAACGCGGTGACTCCATTGACAACGATACCTGCGGCCGCCACGATCATCACGGTTTTGCCGCCTACCTCGCCCGCAGGGAGGCCTTCAGTCAGACGGCGGATCGCTTCGACCGATATGCCGCCAACCCCAACCAGCAGCACCACGGCATTGGTCAGTGAGGCAAGGATGGAGCTGCGCCCATAGCCGTAGGTGCGGCTAGGGGTAGGATGACGCCGGCCGAGCCACATCGCCCACCATGCCAGCAACAGACCCAGCACGTCCCCGAGGTTGTGCGCAGCGTCCGCCAATAGCGCGACAGAATGCGCCGTCAGACCGAAGATGACCTCCGCCACGACAAACCCGGCGTTGAGCGCCGAGCCGATCGCGAAAGCGCCATCAAAACCTGCAGGCGGAGCCGGGTGGTGGTGGCCACCGGCGCCATGGTCATGGTCGTCGTGGCTGTGTTGGTCGACATGAGGCATGGTGGCTCCCGTTCTGCCGGAACGCGCGATGGCACGTTGCCATCGCTTGCGCGGACCGGCACGTCGCTCAACCGACGTGTGACGGCCTGGACCTCAGGTTTCCCGCTTCCATCTCGACGAGGCCATGCATGATGCCGCAGTCCTCGACGGGCCGTTCGGCCGGGCATCGCGCCCGCAGCGCGGTAAGCTGGGTTTTCAGCTGTATCAGTTCATGGATGCGCGCATTGACATGCCCGAGGTGTTCATCCACCAGCGAATTGATTGTCCCGCATCCGTTGGCGGGGCCGTCGGCCGCGTCCAGTAAGGTGCGAATTTCCTCGTGGGCCATGTCCAGCGCCCGGCAGTTCCGGATGAAGCGTAGCCGGTCGATATGGGCCTCGCGGTAATTCCGATAATTCGCCTCGGTGCGATCCGCCTCAGGCAGGAGCCCTTCCTTTTCGTAAAAACGGATCGTATCGGTCGTGCAGCCGGCCGCTTTCGCCAATTCGCCAATTTTCATATCTTCTCCTGCGGAAAACTTGACCTTGGAGTGACTCCAAGGTGTCTACTACACCACAAGTCACGCTGGGAATCCAGCATGTCCTACGAACGGGCCGCCCATGGAGCAGGGATTGCTGCGCATGTCGCGCTCGTGCTTCAGACCTCACGGAGCATCTAACGCACGATGAAAGCTGCCAGCAAAATCCGGTTCAAAGCGCGCCTGATCGTGCTACTGATCGGGTTACTCGTCACTGAAATCACCGTGCTTACCATTTCTATTCTGGTCGGTCTGGAAGGGACGAAGGTCCCGCCCATGCCGTTCGCTGTGTTTGCATGCGTTACTCTCGCCCTAGCCCAGCGATGGGTGATTGTCGACGCGGCGAATGCGTTCGAGGAAGCAACGAGGAACCGTAAGGTGATTTTGGCAGGTTTGCCACCGCAACTCGTCTCCATTTCCCAGACCTGCTCCCGGCGATGGTTTGTCCTGTTGCACGTCCGGTTGCACCCCGAGTTGATCGACCCGGATCTCGATTAACTGTTTTGTCACCGGTCTGAGTTCGAATCACACTTTATGCTGGCGCTGGTGGAAGCGTGGTAACAGTCGCTGCCGTAAGCAGCGCCATTAATGGCTTAATGGCGCTTCTGTTTGCGAAAGGGCGCTAGCGCAAGCTGAACGCCTTGACAGGAAGTTCGAGCACGCAACGCTCTCTCAAATCGATATCGGCGTCTCAAGCCGAAGCAATTCCATGACCCGTGTCGCGACGTGCCCGATTGCGCGTCCACGAGTGCCTGCACGCCAACACGCCGGGCGCTGGGCCGTCCGCTGCATCGCGCTGCGGCACGGACACCGTGCGTCATCTGCCGCGCGGAATTCCTCACAAAATGTTGCCGTCGGGCCTGACGCGCATTGCTGTTGCGGCACCAGGCTGTGTTTGGTCGGCGTCCAGGAAGCCGGTTGCTCTTTCCATAAACTCGGGATGGCCTCGGACTACAACCGGTCGAACCAATTCGACGATTTTCATCTATTGCCCCATTTCCTCTTGACCTTGAAGCCACTCCAAGGTGTTTACTAGGTGTAAACCAAGGAAGGGGTCCGCTATGCCTGAAAATAAGTCCGAAATCGACCGCAAACATGCCCGCGTCGGCAGCGCCGCCGTGGCTGCTCACGATCAGGAAGACGACCAGTGTTGCGCGCACGGGCATCGTCACGCTGCACACGCTGAGGAACACGAGCACGACGCGGCACGCAACCACGATCACAGTGCTCACGCGGACGATCATCGGGACAAACATGATCATGCGCAGTCCTGCGCCGATGACAGCCCTACGTCCGTGGCGACCGCGCTCAGCGGGCCGGCCCGAAAAGACGGCGGGTGCTGTGCGCACGACCACGCGGCGCACGGTCCGAAACATGAACACGGTCACGACAATGCGCACAGTCACGATACTGGCGCTCACGTGCACGGCCATGAGGATAAACACGACCATGAGCATGCCGCTGCGGGCGTTGATAACTGCTGTACGCCCGTCGCGACCGCGCTCAGCGCGCCGGCTCGGGGAGACAGCGGGTGCTGCGCGCACGACCACGCGGCGCCCGGTCTGAAACGTGAACACAGTCACGACAATGGGCGCAGTCACGATCACGGCGCTCACGCCCACGGCCATGGGGACAAACACGACCATAAGCATGCCCACCCGGGTGCCGACAGTTGCTGTACGCGTGCGGCGACCTCGCTCAGCGTGCTGGCCGGCCCGACGGTAGTCGAAGGTGGCGTTCGAACCCAGATTCGCATTCTGCAGATGGACTGCCCGACCGAAGAAGCGTTGATCCGCAAGAAGCTGGCAGGAATGCCGGGCGTGAAGGGCCTCGATTTCAACCTGATGCAGCGCATCCTCACGGTCATTCATGCGCCGGAGTCGCTCGAGGCGGTACTGAGCGCGATCCGGACGCTGGGTTTCACGCCCGAAGTCCCGCAGGCAGACGGGCAACTTGCTGCCCCTTCGGAGCCGATCAGGAAGCCGTGGTGGCCGCTGGCCCTCGCGGGTGTCGCGGCAGTTGCGTCCGAAGCAAGCAGCTGGCTCGGCCAACCTGCCTGGCTCACCGCAGCACTTGCGCTGCTGGCGGTGATCGCCTGCGGTTTGACGACGTACAGGAAGGGCTGGATCGCAATCCGCAATGGCAACCTCAATATCAATGCGCTGATGAGCATTGCCGTGACCGGGGCATTGTTGCTGCGTCAGTGGCCAGAAGCGGCGATGGTCATGGTCCTGTTCACGATTGCCGAGCTCATCGAAGCGAAGTCGCTGGACCGCGCACGCAACGCAATTCAGGGACTCATGCGCCTCGCGCCGGAGACGGCAACCGTCAGGCAACCCGACGGTTCCTGGGCAGAGGTGAACGCCAGTGGAGTCACGGTGGGCACGGTTGTTCGCGTTAAACCCGGCGAGCGCATTGGTCTCGATGGTGAGATCACAACCGGCCGGTCCACGATCAACCAGGCCCCCATCACGGGCGAAAGCCTGCCTGTGGAGAAGGCTGAAGGCGACCCCGTATTCGCCGGCACGATCAACCAATCCGGCTCCTTTGAGTATCGGGTGAGCGCGGCGGCGAACAACACCACGTTGGCGCGTATCATCCATGCGGTGGAAGAGGCGCAGGGCGCCAAAGCGCCAACGCAACGCTTTGTCGACCAGTTTGCCCGTGTCTATACGCCGATAGTCTTTGCTGCGGCACTTGCTGTAGCGGTTGTGCCGCCGCTGGCGTTCGGCGGGACGTGGTTTGAGTGGATCTACAAGGCGCTGGTGCTGCTCGTCATCGCGTGCCCCTGCGCGCTTGTTATTTCCACACCGGTAACAATTGTCAGTGGCCTTGCTGCAGCGGCCCGACACGGCATTCTGGTCAAGGGCGGTACATACCTTGAGCAGGGTCGCAATCTCGCGTGGCTCGCGCTCGACAAGACCGGCACCATCACTCACGGCAAGCCGGTGCAGACCGAATTTGAACTGCGTGCCGACGGTATTGAACCGACCCGGGTCCGCGCGCTCGCGGCAAGTCTGGCGGGGCGCTCGGATCACCCTGTTTCTCTCGCGATCGCAAGCGCTGCAAATGCCGACGGCGTGAATCAGATGACCGTCAACAGCTTCGAGGCGATTCCGGGCCGTGGCGTGAGCGGCAGCATCGATAGCACCCCGTACCTGCTGGGCAATCATCGTCTCGTTGAAGAACAGGGACTCTGTTCACCCGAACTCGAAGACCGCCTCGGCGCGCTCGAGCGTCAGGGCAAGACGGTCGTGATGTTGATGAATGCCGAAAAGGTGCTCGCACTTTTCGCAGTCGCGGACACCGTCAAGGAGAGCAGCCGGGAGGCGATCTCCGAGCTGCACAAGCTTGGCGTGCGCACGGCGATGCTCACTGGCGACAACCCCCATACTGCGGAGGCGATCGCCAGACAGGTTGGTATCGACCGCGCCGAAGGAAATCAGTTGCCCGAGGACAAGTTGCGCGCGGTCGAGGCTCTGTCGGCCAATTCCACGATGGTTGGGATGGTAGGCGATGGCATCAACGACGCGCCTGCGCTTGCAAGGGCTGACATCGGGTTTGCGATGGGCGCCATGGGAACGGATACGGCAATCGAAACAGCGGATGTTGCGCTGATGGATGACGATCTGCGCAAGATTCCGACGTTCATCCGCCTGTCGAAGGCTACGCGCTCGATCCTTGTTCAGAACATCACGCTTGCGCTCGCAATCAAGGTCGTCTTTCTGGCCCTGACGCTGGCCGGGTTCGGGACGATGTGGATGGCGGTATTTGCTGACGTTGGCGCAAGTCTGCTCGTCGTCGGAAACGGTCTGCGTCTGCTGCGTAAGTGAACGTCAGTACACCGACCAATCAACGAACCGGGAGTAACTGAAAATGGGATTCTGGGAAAAGATGCTTGGCGGCCATCACGGTAGTCGGGGTGGTCATGGTGGCGGGCATGGAAATTCGTATGGTCAGGGTCACGGACACAGAAACGATCATGGCAATGGCTATCCGCGTCAGGATGACCAGGGCTGGGGACGCAGCGCGCCGACGCCGCAAGCGAGCGGGGGCGTCGCCTGTCCGCAATGCAAGGCGATGAACGCCCAGGGTGCCCGGTTTTGCAGCCAGTGCGCAACGTCGCTGGTGCCGGCTTCGTGCGGGAAGTGTAATGGCGCAGTACCCGCCGGAGCCAGGTTCTGCAGCCAATGCGGCAATCCTGTTGGCTGATTGCCGGTGCGCGTGCGACTGCGACCGTCGGGATATGTGTCGCGTTGATCGTCGACAGCGGGTCGCGCTGCTTGCATTCCGCTATCGCGGGATGAGTCGGTCCAACGAAGCT
This sequence comes from Paraburkholderia fungorum, assembly GCF_902833645.1. GTDB lineage: Bacteria > Pseudomonadota > Gammaproteobacteria > Burkholderiales > Burkholderiaceae > Paraburkholderia > Paraburkholderia fungorum. Next base: position 220,414 of record NZ_CADFGE010000013.1, on the reverse strand, counting down.
GAATATTGATCGGAAGCCATATTGTGACTCCGTCCATGAAGCTGGCGCTGTTTACGGTCCCACCTCTTGTCGCGGCTGGCGTCGGGTCGTTAGCCGCATCAATGCGGGCCCCTGGTCCACAAACATCGAGTGTTATTCAGCACTTTACAGGCGGAATCGTATTTGCCGCGGCGGCGCTTGAGCTCCTGCCACAGGACCGGACGCACGCGATCACGCCCGTGGTAATTGGCTTCGTGCTGGGGCTGATCCTGATGCTGGGCATCCGAAAACTCTCGGAGACGCTGGAGGCGCGTTTCGAGAACGCGCGGTTGCCAACGGGACTGGTCATCGTGACCGCCATTGACCTTGTGATCGACGGGCTTGTCCTTGGCATAGCGTTCTCCGCCGGAGAAGAGACGGGCCTGATTCTGACCATCGCACTGACGCTTGAAGTGCTCTTTCTCGCGCTGTCTGTCAGTGCTGCATTGAATGCGGCGCGGGTGGGCCGGACGCTCTCCATGGCGATTCCGGTAATGCTGGCAGCGCTGCTGAGTCTGGCGGCCATCGGAGGGCATGCAGCATTTGCGGAACTGCCCGCAACGATCTATGCGGCCCTGCTCGGGCTTGGAACAGTAGCACTTCTCTACCTGGTCACTGAAGAGCTTCTGGTTGAAGCGCACGAGGTAGCGGAAACGCCGCTTGCAACGTCCGCGTTTTTTGTAGGCTTCGTCGTGTTTTTCGTCATCGAGGCGTCCGTCAAGACAACCTGAGGGCTATTTCTGACGGCTTTGTCATCCAGCGATCATCTTTGCGCACCGTCTTTTTGCCAGGCTACGGTATCCGCCGTACCGGCGAACCCAGTTTGGGCGCAGCAACATGAAGCGGCCAATACTTGTAGCAGCCACAGCAATGCTCGTAGCGGCAGGTTCCGCGTCGGCGCACGGCATGCCTGACAGTCCGGGCAAATAGCGCAAGCAGTCTGCTGGCAAGACACGTGAACAGGTTCGTGACGAGGTGGTCCAGGCGCGACCGGACGGATTGCTACCGTACAGGCGGCATGACAACCCGCCTGGTGCCGAAACCATCCGCAGGAACAAGGAGCTCTATGGGATCCGTCATCCTGAGGACGTTGCCGCCGGCCACGCCCTTGGCCGCCGATCCGGACCAGCTTGGGCACATGGCCGCTGTGAAGGGAATGCCGTGGTTGACCGGGGATCGTTCAAGGCAAGTGAGCGCAGCGGCCAGAGTTTCCTCGTCGCGCGATTGCGCCTACCGGGTGCTTGCACCCGTCGGGTACTCGTCGACCATGCGGTATCCGTTGGCCGGCCTGACGCCTGCCTCGCGAAGTGCCGAGAAGAATACGAGAGCCCGTTCACGGGATTTGCGCTGCCCATCGTCAGAAAGAATGTTGAGCGCGATGACGGAGTCTCCGACAGGTAACTGCAGTTGTTCCTTGAGTAACCGGGATTGCAGTGACACTGAACGGATGTCACGCAGCTCAAAACGCCTCTCTGCCCCGACTGGTCGAAGCTGATCGTCCAGAAGCACGAGGGTCAATGCACCGCCCTGAATCCCGCAGATTCCAGTATTGAATTGCGCGCTGCGCGATCCCTGGTCTGTCCGGGCGAACTGGCAGGCAGTGCGTTCAATCCTGACCTCGTCAGAAGCGCTACTGGTTATCGGCTTCAGTACCAACGCCGACAGCTGGCCGGCTATCACGCCGCTCGAAACGAACATCGTTGCAGCGATGGCCAGTCCCGATGCTGTTTTCATCCCCACCTCCTTTTTTCACATGAAGACCGGACCACGACGCCGCGCCTGCCTCTCTTATGTGCAGGGCGGATCTCCATGCCGCCTTGCGCAGGTTGGCACCGGTCGCCGCTGCAGCAGAAAAGAGCGGTGAGCAGGCGTGCGCATGCGAACGTATCCGATTCGGAAATCTCATGCTAGGAACAGGACGGTGCGTGACGATGACGCGGACATGACGAATGCGTCACGTTGCCTGGCCGGAGTCGGTGATCGTCTTTGGGGGGCGAACATGACAGAAATATCATCTTCAGCTCATCTTTGCACTGCAGCAGGAACGTAGCATCGCTCGTGTCTATTCACTACGCGATCGTCCATGTTCAAGCGCACATTCGCCTTATCGCTGCTGGTCGCAGCAGCAATCTCAGCACGGGCACAGCCGTCGCCGACTGCCGATGACGGTACACCCGTCCCCGCTCCTGCTCCGGCCATCAACGCGCTCACTCCGACCGGGAACGCTGCCGGGCCGCTGTCGCTCGAGGACGCACTCGGCATTGCGGCGGAAAGCAACCCGCTACTGCGAGCCGCGAGGTCCGATGCGGACGCGTCAGTCGGCACATTCATTCAGGCTGGAGCGCGGCCCAATCCGAGCATCTCGTTCCTTCAGGAAGGATTTGGAGGGCAGGAGCGGACGACGACCGTGCTGGTCAATCAGACGATCGAACTTGGCGGAAAGCGCCGAACGCGGCTCGATGTCGCATCGTACGGTCGCGAAATCGCGCTCGCGTCCCTGGACGGTCGTGCAGCAGCGTTGCGAGCGGATGTGGCCGACGCGTTTTATGGCCTGCTCGCTGCGCAACGTCAGTTGAAAGTCGCCGAAGAGTCGGCAGACATTGCCGCGCGCTCCGCTGACATGGCGGACAAGCGTGCCCGCGCCGGCAAGGTGTCGCCTGTCGAAGCGACAAAAGCGCGTGTAGCCGCCACCGGCGTCCAGATCGCACTTGCGGGCGCGAGAACGCGCGTCACGACCGCGCTGGAAAAGCTGGTGAACGTGACCGGAAGCGCTGCTGCGCGTGATCGTGTCGCGACAGGAAACCTGGACGATATTCCTGAGGCAGAACCGCTATCTCAATTTCTGCAGCGACTTGATACCTCACCGGTTGCCCGTGCTGCGCGGGCCGAGATGCTTCGATCAAACGCGCTTGTGTCCGTGGAAAAAGCAAAACGAGTCCCCGATGTCACCTTCAGCGCCGGGATGAAGCGTGTCATTACGGGCGGAAGACCTGATAACCAGGCTGTCGTCGGTGTATCCATCCCTCTGCCAGTCTTTGATACCAACAAAGGCGCGATTCTCGAGGCGGTCCATAAAGCGGCGAAGGCAGATGCTGATTTCGACGGTGAACGGGCCCGTCTGCAGCTCGAACTGACGCAGACCTACGCAAATTACGAGAACTCTACCCAGGAAGCGCGCCGGCTGAAGGCGGACGTCCTGCCTGCGGCCCGTGAATCGCTCGACGCCATGTCGCGCGGCTACCAGTTGGGCAAATTCAGCTTCCTCGATGTTCTGGATGCGCAACGCACGCTGTTTCAGGGCCAGTCGCAATACGTTCAGGCGCTCACGGATGCGCATCGGGCGTACGCAGACCTCAGCCGTCTGAGTGGCTCGCCATTGCGCAGTGATCTCCGCACAACGGCCAATTTACCTTGAAGGACTCCCCATGCCGCGCAAAAAACTGATTATCGCCTCGGCGGCCACCATCGGCGTGCTGACCGTCGCGCTGGGCGCGTTCGCCTTGACGCGGGAACCGTTGACGCGTGCAATCGCATCAGGCGCTGCCGCGACGTCGCCGGCCTCAGGCACCACCGCCGGCCAGCACGGCGGCACGGTACTCACCAGCGGCCGGGTCGCGGTGGAGATCGTGCTCTCCGAGAAACCCGGCGATGCACGTTTCGTGGTCTATCCCTTAGTCGACGGAAAGCCCGCGCAAGGGGACGTGTCTGTGTCCGGCGCACTCACCCGCTACGACGGTTCGCGTCGGGAGTTGCAGTTCTCCGTTGCGGGAGCGAAGTTCACCACGACGCAGCCAATCCCGAAGCCGCACGTGTTTGACGCGTCAATCAATCTCAAAGTGGACGGACGCGTTGCGGAATTCAGATTTTCGCGGACAGATGGCGCGATTGCACTGAGTGCGGAGCAGGTGAAGGCGGCTGAGATCGGTATCGCCAGTGTCGGGCCTGCCCAGGTGGTGACGAGCTTCCAGCTACCTGGAGAAATAAAATTTAACGAGGACCGTACTGCACACGTCGTCCCCCGGGTGGCCGGCATCGCCGAACGGGTAACGGTATCGGTCGGTCAACGCGTCGAGAAAGGCCAACTGCTGGCCGTTATTGCGAGTACCGATCTGGCGGATCGGCGCAGCGAACTGCTGAGCGCTGAGCGTCGTCTGTCTGCAGCACGGACATCGTACGAGCGGGAGAAGACGCTGTGGCTGGAGCGCATTTCTGCCGAACAGGATTACCTGCAGGCGCAGGTGCAATTGCGCGAAGCGGAGATCGCGACGCAGAACGCCCGGCAAAAACTGGCGGCGCTCAATGCGCCGCCCTCGGCGGCCGCGCTCAACCTGTATGAACTGCGGGCGCCGTTCGCGGGCACCATTGTTGAAAAGCACGTCACGCCCGGCGAATCCATCGCCGCGGACGCGAACGTGCTCATCATCTCAGACCTGTCTTCTGTCTGGGCCGAGATGGCAGTCCCGGCCCAGCGTCTGAATGACGTGCGCGTGGGGCGGGAGGCGACCGTCAGCGCCGCGGCATTCGAATCGAAGTCCAGCGGCCCCATTGCCTACGTCGGCTCTTTGCTCGGCGAACAGACGCGTACGGCGCCGGCCCGGGTCGTATTGCCGAACCCCGACGGTGCGTGGCGGCCAGGCATGTTCGTCAATGTCGCCGTCGACGCAGGCAGACAGGACGTTCCAGTTGCGGTGAAAAGCGATGCGCTGCAGGACATCGACGGTTCGCAGGCCGTTTTCGTCCAGTCACCTAAGGGCTTCGTTGCCCAGACGATCCAGACAGGCCGACGGGACAGTCAGGTCGTCGAAATCGTGAGCGGGTTGACGCCTGGCCAGCAGTACGTCGCGGCGAACAGTTTTGTGCTTAAGGCCGAACTCGGCAAGGGCAGCGCCGGGGAGGACTGATCCCGTCGATGCGATTCATTGCGCCCCTGACCACGGGCGCGCACACAATCTCCCCGGCCTTAAAGGATTCTCCCAATGTTTGAGCGCTTGATTCGCTTCGCGATTGCGCATCGCTGGCTGGTAATGCTTGCGATCGCCGCAGTCGCGGCGCTGGGTGTCTACAGCTACCAGAAGCTGCCCATCGACGCAGTGCCCGATATCACTAATGTCCAGGTCCAGATCAATACGGCTGCGCCTGGCTATTCGCCGCTCGAGGCGGAGCAGCGGATTACCTATCCGGTCGAGACCGCGATGGCCGGTCTTCCTGATCTCCAGCAGACGCGCTCGATCTCGCGCTACGGGCTGTCTCAGGTAACGGTCATCTTCAAGGATGGCACCGACATCTACTTTGCGCGCCAGCTGGTCAACGAGCGGATTCAGGAGGCGAAGGACAAGTTGCCGCCGGGCGCCATGCCAGCCATGGGGCCGACCTCGACCGGGCTCGGGGAGATATTTCTCTGGACGGTGGAGGCTGATTCCACCGCGCGCAAGCCGGATGGCAAACCCTACACGCCCGTCGATCTTCGCGAGTTGCAGGACTGGGTGATCAAGCCGCAGCTGCGCAATGTGCCAGGCGTCACCGAAGTCAACTCGATAGGCGGCTTCGTGAAGGAGTTTCGCGTTGCACCGAATCCGACAAAATTGATGTCGTACGGCCTGACGCTCGCCAATGTGGTTCGCGCTCTCGAACGGAACAACGACAATGTCGGAGCAGGGTACATCGAGAAGCGTGGCGAGCAATATCTCGTGCGGGTGCCGGGTCAGGCGCGCTCGGTCGACGACATCGCCAACGTTGTACTGACAAATGTTGGCGGCGTTCCTGTGCGCATGAAGGATGTTGGCCAGGTCGACATCGGCCGGGAATTGCGCACGGGCGCCGCCACGGCCAACGGCGAAGAGGTGGTGCTGGGCACGGTGTTCATGCTGATGGGCGAGAACAGCCGCACCGTAGCCAAAGCGGTATCGGCGAAGATGGACGATGTCAACCGGTCGCTGCCGCCCGGCGTGCGCGCCGTCCCTGTTTACGACCGTACCGTGCTGGTGGAAAAGGCGGTTCAGACGGTCAGGAAGAATCTGTTCGAAGGTGCGGTGCTCGTCATCGCCGTGCTTTTCCTCTTTCTCGGAAATATCCGGGCCGCACTCATTACCGCACTGGTGATCCCCCTGTCCATGTTGATGACGTTCACTGGGATGGTAAATGCCAAGGTCAGCGCGAACCTCATGAGTCTCGGGGCGCTGGACTTCGGTATCATCGTCGACGGTGCGGTCGTGATCGTCGAAAACTGTATCAGACGTCTATCGCACGCACAGGCAACCGCGGGCAGGCCTTTGACACGCGACGAACGGTTTGCCGGGGTATTTGCTGCCTCGCAGGAGGCGAGACGGGCACTGATCTTCGGCCAGCTCATCATCATGGTGGTTTACCTGCCGATCTTTGCGTTGACGGGCGTCGAAGGCAAGATGTTTCACCCGATGGCGATCACGGTCGTCATGGCACTTGCTGCGGCAATGGTGTTGACGGTCACCTTTATTCCTGCGGCGGTCGCACTTTTCATCGGAGAACGCGTCGAGGAAAAAGAGAACCGGCTTATGGTCTGGGCTAAACGCCTGTATGAACCGGTGCTCGGCGCGTTCATGACACGACCGAAGCGGGTTCTGACCGGAGCCATCAGCATCGTGGCTGTCACGATGCTGATGGCTACCCGGCTGGGGAGCGAATTCATTCCGAACCTTAACGAAGGCGACCTTGCCGTGTCCGCCCTGCGAATTCCGGGAACCAGCCTCTCGCAGTCGGTCGCCATGCAGCAGTCGATCGAGAAGACCCTGAAACAGCGATTCCCCGAGATAGGCCGCGTATTCGCGCGTACCGGCACGGCGGAGATCGCGGCAGACCCGATGCCGCCGAATCTGTCGGACGGCTACATCATGCTCAAGCCGGTCGAACAGTGGCCAAATCCGGAGAAGTCGCGCGATGAACTGATCCGGGAGATCGAGACTGCGCTTGCGGAACTGCCGGGCAACGCCTACGAATTCTCCCAGCCGATCCAGTTGCGGTTCAACGAATTGATTTCCGGCGTGCGCAGTGATGTTGCGGTCAAGATCTTCGGCGACGACATGACCGTCCTGAACGATACGGGAAACCAGATTGCTGCAGCCCTCCAGAAGGTGCCAGGTGCGTCGGAGGTGAAAGTCGAGCAGACCACGGGGCTGCCGGTGCTGACGATCAATCTTGATCGCGAAAAGCTCGCCCGCTATGGGGTGAGCGTCGGTGACGTACAGGATACGGTCGCGGCGGCGGTAGGCGGACAGAAGGCTGGTACCCTGTTCCAGGGTGACCGACGCTTTGACATTGTGGTGCGCTTACCGGACGAATTGCGTTCGGACATCGAAGCCATCAAGCGGTTGCCGATCGCGCTGCCGTTCTCCGCAGCAACAGGTGCGAGTGGCCCGGTCGTGCAGGCGCCCTACGTGCCGCTCGCGGAACTGGCCACCGTTGATGTCGCCCCGGGACCCAACCAGATCAGCCGGGAAGACGGCAAGCGCCGGGTGGTAGTTAGCGCGAACGTTCGCGGTCGTGATGTAGGATCGTTCGTGGCGGATGCTAGGGATCAGCTTCGTCAGGATGTACAGGTGCCTTCAGGCTACTGGCTGTCATGGGGCGGCCAGTTCGAACAGCTACAAAGCGCGAGCGAACGTTTGAAGATCGTTGTGCCGGTAGCCTTGCTGATGGTGTTCGTTCTGCTCTTTGTGATGTTCAACAACGTCAAGGATGGTCTGCTGGTCTTTACCGGTATCCCCTTCGCGCTGAGCGGAGGCGTCGTATCGTTGTGGATGCGGGGTATCCCGCTTTCCATCACGGCGGCGGTCGGGTTTATTGCGCTATCGGGTGTCGCCGTGCTGAACGGCCTTGTGATGATCTCTTTCATCCGCAACCTTCGCGACGAAGGGGTTGAGTTGAATGCCGCAGTGCGCGACGGTGCGTTGACCCGACTTCGTCCCGTGCTGATGACAGCGCTCGTTGCTTCGCTGGGTTTTTTGCCCATGGCGTTTGCGACTGGCACCGGCGCCGAGGTTCAGCGCCCGCTTGCGACCGTCGTAATCGGTGGCATTCTATCCTCGACAGCACTCACGCTGCTGGTACTACCAGTGCTGTATCGGGTCTCCCATTCGGTGTCGCTGCGCTCAGTCATCAGCGCAAGACTCTCAAAGTGGGCGCCTGGAGCCGTGCTGCGCCGCTTTGGCAACTCTTCAAGGTGATACGGGATGCGAATTTTAATAGTGGAAGACGAGCCCAAGACAGGTACCTACCTGCGCAAGGGGCTGACAGAGGCGGGGTACGTCGTCGATTGGGTCGAAGATGGTGTGACCGGGCTACATCAGGCGACGACCGAGGACTATGACCTCATTATCCTGGACGTCATGCTGCCCGGTAAGGATGGATGGACGGTCATCGAGAATCTTCGCCGCAGCCGTTCGACGCCGGTGCTGTTCCTGACCGCACGGGACGATGTCGGTGACCGTGTAAAAGGACTGGAACTGGGTGCGGACGACTATCTTGCCAAACCGTTCGATTTCGTTGAACTGGTTGCGCGCGTGCGCTCCATCCTGCGCCGCGGACAACCGAAAGAATCAACGACGCTCAAGGTGGCCGACCTTGAACTGGATCTCACACGACGCAAGGCAACGCGTCAGGGCGATACGATCCTGCTAACGGCCAAGGAGTTCGCGCTGTTGTGGCTGCTCATGCGCCGTGAAGGCGAAATCCTGCCTCGTGCGACGATAGCATCCCAGATTTGGGACATGAACTTCAGTAGCGACACGAACGTCGTGGACGCGGCGATACGGCGACTACGCTCCAAGATTGACGACGCGTACGAGCCGAAGCTGGTTCATACGGTAAGGGGCATGGGGTATGTGCTCGAAGTAAGGAGCGCTGGCAATCAATGATGAAACGCGTTTTGCCCGGCACGCTTCGCCTGCGCCTGACCGTACTGATCGTCGTATCTACGTCAGTCATTCTTGCGCTTAGCGGGCTGGCTCTGTATGGAACGCTGCGCAACCGGATCGAGAGCGGTGCGTCCCAGGAAATGTCGGTCACGCTTTCCGCGTTGCAGGCTCATCTGACCGAAGTCCAGGCTACCGCCGACATTGCCCGGAATGCGGAGATGTGGGTTGACCAGTTACACGGTCACCCGAACCTGGAACTCGCGATCTTCGACACTGCGGGTAGCCGGCTGCTCGGCACACCAGGATTTGTGCCGTACGCGCCGACGCTCGCGGATCGGATGGCGCATACACAGTCAGGCTTCATGCCTGCAAAATCGACGCTTCGCTATCTCGCGACGACCGTTGCGCTCGATGGCCCCACTGGCCCTTCTGTCCGGGTCGTCGTGCAGTACGATGGGGCCAATGACCGGGCGCTGCTCAGGGCCTATGCCTACACAATCGTACTGATCGAGGTGCTTGGCGTGATGCTGGCTGCGGGCCTCGCATATGGCATCGCCATGCTGGGGCTGAGTCCACTGCGCCGGCTCGTCGCTCGCGCCGAGGAGATGTCGACAAGCCGTCTTGCACATCCACTGCCTGAGCTGGACACGGCGGGCGAACTGAAGGAACTGGGTCACGCATTTAACGGCATGCTCGCGCGGCTCGACGATTCATTCACCCGCCTCAGTCAGTTCTCGTCAAATCTGGCGCATGACATGCGGACCCCGCTGACCAACCTTCTCGCAGAGGCACAGGTCGCCCTGTCGAAGCCGCGCACCGCGGCCGAATACCGGAGCGTGATCGAGTCGAGCATCGACGAGTACCAGCGTCTTTCGCGCATGATCGAAGACATGCTCTTTCTTGCCCGCTCAGATAGCGCAAAGAGCCATCTGACGGTGCGTTCGCTGGACGCTGTTCAGGAAGCCGGACGCGTAGCCGGTTACTACGAGCCGATGGCCGAAGATGCGATGGTCGCTATCGAGGTGCGTGGCCGAGGAACGGTTGAAGCAGATCTGCTTCTTTACCAGAGAGCGCTTAGTAACCTGATCACCAATGCACTGTCTCATGCGCCACGCAACTCGAAAATCATCGTTGAATGCACGCAGACCGATGAGGCGACCACGATAACCGTCTCCGATCTGGGACCGGGGATCGGTGAACAGCACCGCGAGCGCATCTTTGAGCGCTTCTACCGGGTCGATCCGGCGCGACACAATTCGGCATCCGGCACAGGGCTGGGCCTTGCGATCGTGAGGTCGATCATGCAGAACCACGCTGGGGAGTGTGGCGTCGAAAGCGAGCCTCACGTCCGGACGACGTTCTGGCTGCGCTTTCCACGAAGGACTGTCTGACACGTCGCCGATTGCGGCAACGCCTGGCAGCGTCGAATGACCTTCGGCCGGATCTGGAATACCCGCCGGAATGGCGTTGCCGTTCCGGCGGTCGCGTATTAGCGGGCCGCGATGCTGTCATGATGGTCTGCTGCGGGGGAGCCCTCTCCCCGGTGCATCGTCGCAGCATGGACTTCCCTGTTCCGTGCGATCAGATCGGCCGTCGGTGGGTATTTCGTTTTGCTGAGCGGCATCATGCCATCATGTCGTGCCTGAATCAGTTCCTGTTGTACCTGCTCGCGGGTCCTGGCTTGCGCCTGTGCCGCCTGGGAGACGGCGCCAGCAGACAACGTTGCAGCTACGAAAAGTGCAGAGAGCTTTACAGCGTTCATTTGAATCTCCTTGGTGACGACTACCGGTTGGCACGTCACGCCCAGGTTTGAGCGGCGGACGACGCCTCACCGTGATCACTTGATGATAAAAAGGTCAGGTACCGCGTCCGTAGCAGGCCGGATACTGCTGCACAGCATGATCGGCCCTTCTATGGCTTTGCGCGACGGCGTGTGAAGAGTCCGTGCGTTGCCCTGCCGTTCGACTAGCGCGAAGCCAACCGGCTATCGTGGGCATCGAGCTCGTGACCGCTCTCACCGGCATGCACGGACAGCGTATGCAGTTCCTTGTTGCGCGCGACGAGGTCGGCGCTCGGCGGATAGTTGTGCTTGTTCGCTGGCACCGTTCCTTCGTGTTGCGCCTGTACCAGGGCCTGGACGACCTCCGCGCGTGTTTTTCCCTGCGACGGCGCAGTCTGCGCAAATGTCAACGCTGACATTGATGTCGCGACGAAGAAAACAGAAAGTCTTGCGATCCTCATAGTTGCCTCCTTAAGTCAAATCTGCCGTGTGGCAGGTGGCTTTACTTTGCATAGCGGACGGTGCGCTACGGTGATCGCAAGATGACAAAACAGTCATGTTTCACGCGTACCCGGGAAGCAATGGATTGCGATCCGCCACGCATGAGCGTCTTGTAATGTTCGCGTCATGTTTGCGTTGAGGACTGCGGAGCAAGATGTCCGCTCGATGTCGCTGTGGTCACTCGACCACGGGCATCGCTCTCTCAGGCGCCGTGCTGGCTATTACCTTTGCCATCGCGTCGATGGCCAAACCTCGCGCTCCACCCGGCCCGTCGACCTGAGGGAAAAAGGTCCCGTCAACTTTCAGGTGAGAAATGCGCAATTTATTGAGTTTTCTTATGGCGGCCTCCGTTGTCGCGAGCTTCGCCGGATGCGCCCAGACTGCCAGCAAGCCGGTCGTTGCGAGCAACACGCCGTCGACTGCGCATAAGGCGACGCCGCCGACGGATCTGGCGCCTGGCGAACAGGTGGACTACGCCGGACATCGCTGCGGCAATCCGAACCTGCATGTCAAAACACATCTGTGTCTCTTTCCGCGCCGATGAATTTTCGGGGGCGCGTTCTTTCAGTAGTGCAGCCTGAATGGCCGTGCGCGCGCATGCCATAGTTCGAGCGTGATTGCTCCCATCGCCGAAACTCGGATCGTTCGCCCCCGCAGTGATCTTCATGTCTTCGCGGTCAGCGGTGCCGAGCCGCCAGCTTCCTGCCGGCTTCCGATGCGCCGTTCAGCGTAGCTTCGATGCTGCTTCCCGTGACTTCGGCTGCTTGCTGGACGGTGTTGGGCACGGTTTCGTAAAGCCTATTGGCGGAACTGATGGTCGACTTCACTGCAGCGACCGCCGCCTCCGAACGCGCCGGCGTCCTCTTCATGAAACTGTGGATAGCGGTCTGGACGTCCCAATTGTGCGTTTCGATTGCGTGCCCGGGGCCGCGGCCAACTCCGCCTGCGTAGATGCGACGATGCCATACAGATCACGCTCGTAGGTCTGGATCTTTTCAGCCAGAGGCCCGATGAGGCTCATCTGCAACACAAGCGCCGCTCGCGGGTCGTTGAACGGGAGCGCCTCCAGTATGCGTTCCTGAGCATCCGTCGGCGTCAATCGGGTGGCCTGGAGATTCAGCCCGATCAACTTCTGCCATCCCTCGAGCGTCTTGCTGGCCAGGATAAACATTGAATCGAGAGGGGCTTTTGAGTCGACGCGAGTTGTTCGGGTAATAACAGATTCATTGACATGCTCCTGAGAATCGCCGCAACGCTCGACAGACAAGTGGATAAACAGGTTCGCGCGGCAAGAAGGCTTTGGGGCGAGTGGCCCCGATGTGTCGCATCAAGGCCCGCCGTTTTGGAAATATATGTAGAACGAATTGAACAGGAATTTCCCTGATTTTCGCAACGTGAACCTCGGTCAGGCGTCGATCCAACCGCGCGTCATAGAGGGACCGGGCTGCAACGCGTTTGATGCTGATGTCGCTTACCGGACCCGTGCAGCCGCCTTGAGAACCGAGTGACCATTGATGGTGATGAGAGGTCGCTGTTGCCCGTGGTCGAGCTGTTCCAGCGTGACGAGTTGGCGTTCAAGCAGGACTTCGAGATCCGCACGGTCCAGGTCGAGTGAATCTGGAGCGTCCTTGAGCAGCATCAGGGTTGCGAATTCATGTGGACTCAGCATCTTCGTCTCCTGGCTTAGAGGGGCTGCATTCGCTGGGAACTTGATCTGTTGCCGTCCCGCTGCGATCCGGATCACCCCTCGATCGCGGATGCGAAACGTTTGTGCTGACTGGGGGCATGCTGCGCGCAGAGGAAGTCACTTTATGCCGTCTCCCATCAATGATCAATATGTGGGATAAACTTTTTGATGTGACCTTGCTCGCCGGAGCCGTGATCGGGTAAACGCCCATCGTCACTGTTGCTGAGCAAAGCCCGGCGCAAACGCCTGCGACCATGGGAAGCCTACCAGGGCAGCGCCAGTTTTGCGTTGCGGGTACGGACAGGGCGCTACGGCTCTGCTGTAAAGGAATGTCGCCGATATCGCGCAGGGCTTTAGCTTGTCGTTGCACCCCTGACCTACTGGTGGTACCAGAAAGGTTTCGCCGCATGGTCAGCGAGCGAGACCATCCGCGGCAGCGATCCGGTGCAAGCCCTTTACCACGCTGCACAACAAGAATCACCGGAAGGTCATCACCTGCCTGCCGATGCCTGTTGCCCCTCTCCGCCGCCTTAACAAAACCATGCGTTGGCCTCAAGTCTGACGCCCGCCTGGCCACGGAAACTTCGATGGATTGCCCTCCCGCGTCAGTAGGGTGTTGCCCCATGCCAGGTTCCATCGGCCGCCTGCAAAATACAAACGCGGGCAGAAGTGAGAACGCACAATCGGAAACGGTTTAGTTGCGTCGGCCTGTCGATTGTTGCTGGAGGGGGCAATGAGAACGTTCACAAAAGCATGGGGCAGGGCGTTGGCGATCGCGGCCGTGAGCACGATCGCTACGGCTGCCCCTTATGCATTCGCGCAGGGCGCCGATCCGCATGCCCACCATCACATGAAGCCGGACACGATTACATCAACGGCGGACTACACGCTCCCGTCCGTGATGCTGGTGCGCGATGACGGCCAGCCCGTTTCCCTGAAGAATGAGCTGGACGACGGCCGCCCGGTGGTCCTGACTTTTATCTACACGTCCTGCACGACGATCTGCCCAGTGACAAGCCAGACGCTCTCGCAATTGCAGAGCGAACTCGGCCGGGACCGGGACAGGGTACACATCGCTTCGATCTCGATCGATCCGGAGCACGATACGCCGCCCCGCCTGAGGGAATACGCGATGAGATTTGGGGCGGGTCCCGAGTGGCAGCACTATACCGGTACCGTCGCTGCGAGCATTGCAACCCAGAAGGCGTTCAATGTGTATCACGAGGACAAGATGGACCATAACCCGGTGGTACTGCTGCGCGCGGCGCCCGGAAAACCCTGGCTGCGGATCGATGGCCTCGCTACCGCAGACGACCTGTTACACACGTACCAGAATCTGGTCGCGACCAACTGAAGCCCAGGATGAAAAGCGCAAGACTGCGTGCCGGCGCAATTCCGGTGACCGTCCCACTGCAGCAGAATACCCGCTCTGGCCAACTGCACCATCAAGTCGAGGTGGGCGGCACGACCAGTAGACGACGCCACAAACCGGCTATATTTTTCACGCTATAATCCCCGCCATGAAATTCCTCCGGACACTGTTCCTGTTGCTGCTCTGCGTCGCGCTACCCGTCAGCGGGCTGGCTGCGAGCGGGCTGACGGGCGCGTGTCCGATGCAGATGAGCATGGGCGCCGGTGAAAGCGGTGCGATGTCGTCTGACATGGCCGGCTGCGAAAACATGAAGTCTGCACCGGCCGGGAAGGCCAAAGGTTTTTCCTGCAAGGTGACGGCGCAATGCCAGGTCGGCAGTCTCTATCACCCGGTCTCGAGCACCGAGGTGACCCATCCCGCCGGGCACTCCAGCCCCGTCGTTTTCCACTACGCACAATCGCTGCCCGTCCGTGAGCCGGGCGGTTTCTGGCGACCGCCCCGCGCTATCTAATCCCCTTGAAGTTCGCCGCGTACGCGGTGAGGTCGTCCTGCGTCCAGGACGTGATTCCTTATGGAATTCGACCGTTTGGGGTTAGAACATGTCTTTAACATTCGGCACGCCGTCGTTACGGCGTGCAACGGTGCACGCGCACACGCTTTTCGCGTTGCTCGCCTTTGCGAGTGCGGCAGCGCACGCCCAGCAGGCACCACTCACACTTGATGCCGCATTGCAATCCGCGACGGACCGATCCGCTGCGATGCAGGCCGCCCAGTCATCCGTGCGAGCCAGTTCAGAGGCGGTCATCAGTGCCGGCCAGTTGCCGGACCCGATGCTCAAGGCCGGGGTCGACAATCTGCCGGTGAACGGACCGCAACGGTTCACGATTGGCCAGGATTTCATGACGATGCGCCGTATCGGCATCGAACAGGAGTGGGTTTCACCTGAAAAGCGCCGGTTACGGTCGGCGCTGGCCAACCAGGTCGTCGACCGCGAGCGGTCGGGCTATCTCACGCAATTCACCAACACGCGTCAGCAAACCGCGACCGCGTGGCTGAACGCGGCCTACGCCAAAAAAACGGTGGCGTTGCAGCAGGAGCTGATCATGCACATGACGCATGAGCTTGCGGCCACGCAGGCCTCCTACCGGGGTGCAAAAGCGTCTGCGGCCGACGTCACGCAAGCCCAGCTCATGCTGGCGCAGACGCAGGACCAGTTGCTCAAGTCGCAACAGACGTTGCAGACCTCACTGATTGCGCTGTCGCGATGGACTGCAGCACCGGTCACTGACGTAGCCGGCGAGCCGCCGGCGCCCCAGTCGTTCGTGACTTCCCTGCCGCCCGAGGAACTGCAGCACGTGGAGCCGGCGCTCATCGCGGCTTCTGCAGAGATTGCCGTCGCGGATGCCGACACGGCCGTCGCGAACAGCAACCGCAGCCCCAACTGGACGTGGGAAGTCTCCTACCAGCAGCGCGGCGGAGCCTACTCGAACATGGTGTCGGTTGGCGTCAGCATCCCGTTGCCCATCCATCGCAAGAACTACCAGGACCGGGATGCGGCCGAAAAAGCGGAACTCGGGACCAAGGCGCGACTGATGTACGAGGACGCGCAGCGCCAGGTCGAAGCGGATGTCCGGACGCTGTCAGCCACATTGGCCAACGGCCGTGAGCGCATTGCCACTCTCAATCAGGCGCTGTTGCCGGCGGCCGACCAGCGCGTGCAACTGGCGACGGCCGCGTACAAGGCCGGCACGGGCTCGCTCGCCGACACATTTGCTGCCAGACGGGGGCAACTCGACGCCCAATTGCAGGTGCTCGACCTCCAGCGCGATGTATCCCAGACGTGGGCGCAGCTGGAATACCAGGTCGTGCCCGCCACCATGTCCGCCGCTCAGTAAAGGAGAAAACTATGCAAAAGAAACAACTGGTGCGTGCGGTTCTGGCTGTGTTCGCCGCTGCCGCGCTGCTGGGTGCAGGGTATGTTGCAGGCACGCATCGCGAGGCGATGGGGGGCGCAAGCGCTGTCGCGGCTACACCGTCCAGCGACAAAATCGATGCGAAAACAGGTCGCAAGGTGCTGTACTGGCACGACCCGATGGTGCCGAACCAGCACTTCGACAAGCCCGGCAAATCGCCTTTCATGAACATGCAGCTCGAGCCGGTCTATGCGGACGAAGGCGGGTCGAGCGGTATCAGGATTGACGCAGGACTGCAGCAGAATCTGGGCATTCGATACGCGACGGTACGGCGGCAGGACACGGCCGAGAGTTTCGACGCGGTGGGCACGACGCAGTTCGATGAGTCGATGGCGGACGTCGTCCAGTCGCGGGTGACGGGCTACATCGATCAGTTGTACGCAAGCGCCCCGATGCAGCGTGTGGCGAAGGGCGCGCCTATTGCGTCGCTCTTCGTTCCAGACTGGCTGGCGCCGCAGGAGGAATATCTGGCGCTGAAGCGCGGTGGCATGGATGACAGCATGCTGGCCGCTTCCCGCGCGCGCATGCGGGCAATGTCGATTCCGGAGGGTGTCATTTCCAGTCTCGACCGGACCGGCAAGGCGCAGACACACGTCACGCTGTCCGCGCCGGAAACCGGCGTGCTGACCGAACTCAATGTGCGCGACGGCGCGATGGTGTCGCCCGGGCAGACGCTGGCCAAGGTCGCCGGGCTGAGCAGACTATGGCTCATCGTCGAAGTGCCAGAAGCGCTGGCGCTTCAGGTCCGACCCGGGATGACTGTCGACGCGGTATTTGCCGGTGACCCGACTCAGCATTTCACGGGACACATCCGCGAAATCCTGCCCGGCATCAGCACGAGCAGCCGCACACTGCAGGCGCGTCTCGAAATCGACAATGCCGGGCTGAAGCTGACCCCGGGGATGCTGATGCGCGCGCGGATCGGTGCAGCGAAACCTGTGTCGCGCCTTCTCGTCCCTTCGGAAGCGGTGATTACCACCGGTAAGCGGTCCGTCGTGATCGCCCGGAATAGCGACGGGCGGCTGCAACCCGTCGAGGTCACGGTCGGCAACGATGCCGGCGACAACACGGAAGTGACAGGCGGATTGACGGAAGGCCAGCAGGTCGTCGCTTCGGGCCAGTTCCTGATCGACTCCGAAGCCAGCCTGAAATCGGTGCTGCCGAAGCTGGTAGGCGCCGCCGCGCCTGGCGCCGGCGCGTCTGCAACGTCCGCAGTGGTGCCTGCCTCCGGCGCTGCGGCGACCACTGCCCCCGCTGCCCAGACCTACGAAACGACCGGCAAGGTTGAAAAGGTCACACCTGGTGACATCACGTTCTCGCACCAACCCGTGCCGGCACTGGGCTGGGGTGCAATGACGATGACCTTCGGCAAGCCGTCGCCGACGGCTTTTCCGGACGTGAAGGCTGGCGAGGCCGTGCATTTCGTTTTCAGGCAGTCGGATGACGGATACATGCTGACGAAGGTCGAACCAGTCGGAGGTGCCAAATGATTGCCCGCCTGATTCGCTGGTCGATCCACAACCGGTTTCTGGTGCTGCTCGCGACCCTGCTCGTCACTGCCTGGGGCGTGTATTCAGTGACGGAGACCCCGCTCGATGCGTTGCCCGACCTCTCGGACACGCAGGTCATCATCAAGGCGTCGTATCCCGGCAAGGCGCCGCAGGTCATCGAGGATCAGGTGACCTATCCGCTCACGACGACGCTGCTCGGCGTGCCCGGCGCGAAAACCATCCGCGCGTACTCGTCGTTCGGCGATGCTTTTGTCTACGTGCTGTTCGACGACAAGACCGACCAGTACTGGGCACGCTCACGCGTACTCGAATACCTGAACCAGGTGCAGAGCCGCCTGCCGCAGGGCGCGACCGTGTCGCTCGGGCCGGATGCGACCGGTGTGGGCTGGGTGTACGAGTACGCGCTGGTTGACCGTACCGGCAAGCACGACCTCGGACAACTGCGCGCACTGAACGACTGGTTCCTGAAGTTCGAGCTGAAGTCAGTGCCGGACGTCTCGGAAGTGGCATCCATCGGCGGCATGGTTCGCCAGTACCAGGTCGTCCTGGACCCGGACAAGCTGCGTGCCTACAACCTGACGCAGGCCACCGTCGCGGACGCGCTCAGCAAGGCGAACCAGGAGTCGGGTGGTTCGGTGGTCGAGCTGGCCGAGTCCGAGTACATGGTCAGGTCGTCCGGGTATCTGCATTCACTGGATGACTTCCGCAACGTCGTGCTGCGCACCAACGATGCCGGGACGCCGGTGCTGCTTGGGGATGTCGCGCGCATCCAGATCGGGCCGGAGATGCGCCGCGGCATTGCTGAACTGAACGGCGAAGGTGAAGTCGCGGGTGGGGTGATCGTCATGCGTTCCGGCAAGAACGCGCTGACGACAATCGACGCGGTGAAAGCGAAACTGGCCGACCTGAAGCGTTCACTGCCGGCCGGTGTCGAGGTTGTGACGACCTACGACCGCTCCCAGCTCATCGAACGCGCGGTCGACAACCTGAAGGACAAGCTGATCGAGGAGTTCATCATCGTCGGGCTCGTCTGCGCGGTGTTCCTGTTCCACCTGCGCAGTGCTCTCGTCGCGATCCTGTCGCTGCCGTTGGGTGTGCTGGCTGCGTTTATCGTGATGCGTTATCAGGGTGTCAACGCAAATCTGATGTCGCTGGGCGGCATTGCGATCGCGATCGGCGCGATGATTGATGCGGCCATCGTGATGATTGAGAACGCCCACAAGCATCTGGAGGCGTACGACCACAGGCACCCGGATATGCCAATCACGACGGCACAGCGATGGGATCTGATCGCGCAGTCCGCAGCCGAGGTGGGGCCTGCGTTGTTTTTTTCGCTGCTGATCATCACGCTGTCGTTCATCCCGGTGTTTTCGCTCGAAGGTCAGGAGGGGAAGCTCTTTTCGCCGCTTGCGTTCACCAAGACGTACACGATCGCCGCAGCGGCTGGCCTGTCGGTAACGTTGGTGCCGGTACTGATGGGCTACCTCATTCGCGGTCGCATTCCGCACGAGAACGCCAACCCGATCAACCGCGTGCTGATCCGTCTATACCGCCCGCTGCTCGAAGCGACGCTGCGCCGGCCGTGGGTGGCGATCGGGCTGGCGGTCGTCGCGCTCGCCATCACGCTGATTCCCGTGTCGCGGCTCGGCGGTGAGTTCATGCCGCCGCTCGACGAGGGCGACCTGCTTTATATGCCGACCGCGCTACCGGGTATCTCGGCAGACAAGGCGGCCGAACTGCTGCAGCAGACGGATCGCCTGATCAAGACGGTGCCGGAAGTGGCAACCGTGTTCGGCAAATCAGGCCGTGCGGATACGGCGACCGATCCTGCGCCGTTCGAGATGTTCGAGACCACCATCCAGTTCAAGCCGCGCAGCGAATGGCGTCCCGGTATGACGCCTGAGAAGCTGGTCGATGAACTCGATGCGCGCGTGAAAATTCCAGGCCTGTCGAACGTCTGGGTGCCGCCGATCCGCAACCGGCTGGACATGCTGTCGACCGGCATCAAGACGCCCGTTGGGGTCAAGATTTCCGGCGCGGATCTCGGGCAGATCGACAGGATCGCCACGCAGGTCGAGGCGGCGGTGAAGAACGTTCCAGGCGTCACGTCGGCGCTGGCGGAACGGCTGAACGGTGGACACTACATCGACGTCGACATCGACCGGCTGGCGGCCGCACGCTACGGCCTGTCGGTCGCTGACATCCAGTCGGTCGTGTCGTCGGCGGTCGGTGGCGACAACGTCGGCGAAGTCATCGCGGGTCGGGAGCGTTTCCCGATCAATATCCGCTATCCACGCGAGGTCCGGGACTCGGTCGACAATCTGCGCCAGTTGCCGGTTGTCACGGACCGGGGCGCACAGATCACGCTGGGCGACGTCGCTGCCATCAGGATTGCCGATGGCCCACCCATGATCCGTAGCGAAAATGCGCGGCTGTCGGGCTATGTCTACGTCGACATTCGCGATACGGACCTGCAATCAGCCGTGAAGGCGATGCAGCAGGCCGTATCGCAGAACGTCGTATTGCCGCCGGGTTATTCGATCGCCTGGTCCGGCCAGTTCGAGTACCTCGAACGCGCGGCAGCCAAGTTACGCACCGTGATTCCGGTCACGCTCGTGGTCATCTTCGTGCTGCTCTTCCTGACGTTCAATTCGGCGGGTGACGCGCTGCTGCTGATGTCGACCGTGCCGTTCGCGCTGGTCGGCGGCTTCTGGCTGATCTGGATTCTCGGTCACGCCGTGTCTGTCGCCACGGCGGTGGGATTCATCGCGCTCTCAGGGGTCGCGGCCGAGTTCGGGGTGGTGATGCTCCTGTACCTGAAAGGGGCGCTCAACAGCCGGCTCGAGCAAGGCGCGCCGTTCACGGAGGCGACACTCATTGACGCCATCCGTGAGGGCGCCGTGCTGCGGGTCAGACCGAAGGCCATGACGGTCGCCGTGGTGCTGGCGGGTTTGATCCCGATCATGCTGGGCCACGGGTCGGGATCCGAAGTGATGAAGCGCATCGCCGCGCCGATGGTGGGCGGGATGGTGACAGCGCCACTCCTGTCGATGCTCATCATTCCGGCCGCGTGGTTTCTGCTGCAGCGCCGACGCGTTATCCGTGCCGAAGAAACAACTCAACCTCATGCAGTACCTATTGGCACACCCGTGCCGCAAACCCTCCCTGGAGAAAATCAATGAAGAAGTTGCTAATCGTATCCGCTATGTTCTGTACCGCTACTGCGTTTGCCGGCGCCGCGCTGGCCGCCGACGAGATGGCGGGTACGAAAATGAAGACAGGTGCCATGGACGCAGCTTCATCGACAGACACCGCCCTCACGGACGCGGTGGTCAGGAAGGTCGACCCGTCGACCGGCATGGTGACGCTGCAGCACGGCGACCTGAAGAACATCGGCATGTCGGCGATGACGATGGCGTACAAGGCCAAGGACGCGTCGATGGTCAAGCGGGCGAAGGAAGGCGAGAAGGTCAAGGTTCGCGTTGAAAGCGTCAATGGCACGCTGACCATCGTGAAACTGGAAAAACAGCAGTGATGGGGCACTGACGCCGTCTCCCAGGCCCGTCGCATAACGGCGGGTCTGGGGGCGCGTTTTCGCTCACATCCTGTGAGCAGGAGCATTGCCATGCGAATGACATCATCCAGCACACGCCGCGGCACGCGCTGTCTCGCGGAAACGCTGAACCCGGCGTTGCGCATGGTGCTCGCTCTTCTATTTGTGTTCACTGCATTCGCAGCGCATGCAGTGAATGAATCCGATCTGCTGTCACCGGCCGATGCCTTTCCGCTGATCGTGAGCCTTAGTGGGCCGCAGCAGGTGACGCTCGACTTCGGTACCAAGCCGGGGTACTACCTGTACCGGGACCGCTTCAGCTTCGCTGTGGATGGCGCGCCTGTAAAGCCGACCGGGATGCCGCCGTCAGAATCGAAGAACGACCCGACCTTCGGAGTGGTGCAGGTCTATCACCGGCCGGTGCAACTCCAGCTTCCTTTGCCTCGTGTCATCGCGTCAGGCATCGTGCTGTCCGTCACGGCGCAGGGCTGCGCGGATCTGGGCGTGTGCTACCCGCCGCTGACGCGAACCTACCGGATCGCGGCCGACGGGACCGTCACCGCTATCGCGCATGACGGGAACGCAGCAGCAACGACCGGTTCCGGTGAAAGCACAGTCACCGGTGAAAATCGGTGGTTCGCGGCTTTCAGTCTGAATCTGAGACCGGTGAACGGTCTTGGCGTGCCGGAATTACTCGGCTTCCTTCTGGCCGGTCTATTGATGGCAGGCACGGTGTGCATGTATCCGCTGATCCCGATCGTGACCGCTGTGATCGGCGGCGGCCGGGAGCCGCCGCACCGGTGGCGAGGCTTCGTGCTGTCGCTCGCCTATGTACAAGGGCTCGCGCTGACCTATGCGATGGCGGGCACCGTTGCGGCGCTTGCCGGCATCCCGCTGGTGGCCCTGACGCAGAAGCCCTGGCTACTGGCCAGCTTCGGCGTGCTCATGGTGCTATTTGCCCTTGCCATGTTCGGTGTGTTCAGGCTGCAGTTACCCGCAAGCGCGCAGACGCGCCTGGCTGAATGGAGCCGCCGTCTGCCCGGTGGCCGGATTGTTCCGGCGTTTGTGATGGGCATGCTCTCCGCGCTGATTGTCGGGCCGTGTTCAACCCCTGCGCTGGCTGGCGCGCTGCTGTATATCGCCAATAGCCGCGATGTGACAGGTGGAACGCTGGCCCTGTACGTGATGGGCGCTGGAATGGGTCTTCCGCTGTTGCTGGTCGGTACGTTCGGCGCACACGTCCTGCCCAGGTCGGGCCGCTGGATGGTCGCGGTCCAGAACACGTTGGGCGTCATGCTGCTGACCGCGGCCCTGTGGTTCGTTTATTCGTTACTGCCAGACTGGCTGCTGATGGTGCTGGTCGCGTTGCTGCTGGCCGGTTGTGGGATGATGCTGCGCGCCATCGACCCGTTGCCGCCAGAGGCTTCTGGTGTTCTCCGCACAGGCAAGGCACTCGGCGTATTGCTGCTGGTTGCCGCAATCGCCGAAGTGGTGGGTGTGGGGTCGGGGAACCTTGACGTGCTCCAGCCGCTTCGCAGTATCACGAGCGGAGCAACGACCGCGAAGGCCAGCGTTGCGCGGTTCGAACCGATACAGTCAACCGACGAACTCGACCGGGCGCTAGAAGCGGCACACGGCCAGCCCGTCATGGTGGATTTCTACGCTGACTGGTGCATTACGTGCAAGGAACTCGAACGCTTCACGTTCTCCGACCCGCGTGTCGTGAGCGAGTTCGCGCACTGGAAACTGCTGAGAATTGATGTGACGAAGAACAGCCCTGCAGACGCCGCGATGCTGCGGCGCTACGGGCTGTTCGGACCACCCGCGATGATTTTCTACGACCGTAACGGTCAGCAGCAGGATGATGCGCGGCTGGTGGGATTCGTCGGCGCCGACGCGTTCCTGGCGCACCTCAAACGATGGGAACGGTAAGTGATGAAACTGCTGTCCCGATTCTTTCCACGGTGTGGCGACGCGCAGCCACAGCGCCTATACTGAAGCCATGAAATTCTGGACCCGATTCGTCGCCTTTTTTCTTGTCGCGTGGCTGCCGCTTGCCGGCTATGCCACGCAGGCGACCGCGTGCCCGGAGATGTCATCGTCCGCCACGCAACGACCAATGAGCGCCTCGCCGATTACCGGCACGGCGCCCGGTGCACAGAAGGCTGCCGCGCATGCCGCCCGGGCGGTGTCAGGGTGCCATGCTCATCCTGGCAGCCTTTCGTGCGGTATGGCTGCCCTCCCGGCCACGCGCGTGATGCTCGACATACCGTCGTCGCGCGTGTACCGCGCGACGATTCCTCTGCTTGCCGGCGAGTTCATCCCCGAACCGCTTCAGCCTCCTCCCCGGACCCTGTAGTCCTCCATCGTCGAGTCCCGATCCAACTGCCTGCGCGGTGGTGCGCACACGCGCGTGCCGCAGGCGGCCCTGACCGGGGACTCGCATGCCCATCGTCTATCACGCTGGCGCTGACGCGGCTCCTGCCGGTACGAGCAATCGGATAGACACGTCCTTAAGACGCAATGTGAACCCATCCACGGGTTCGGGAGAACAATATGAACACGAAATTGCTGCTGGTCGTCCCGCTCTCGGCGCTCCTGTTGAGCGCGAGCGGATTGAGCATGGCTGCCGCAGGAGGGGGAGAGAACAGCGACTCGAAAGCGCCACCTCAAATGCAGCACAAGGGAGGCTCCGGGATGGGCGGCATGATGGGGCCCGGTGCAAAGGGCGGCGACATGATGGGTAGCTGCCCGATGATGGGCGCAGGCTCACATATGGACGCCAGAACCTCCATGCAGATGCACGGCGAAATGATGAAGGCGATGGGCGACATCATGCTCAGGTACGCCGACAAGCTCGACACTTCGCCATCGAAGTGATGCGGCGGCGTTCCGGTTTTGAAGGACACACCCCGTATCAGGGAGAACACTCCATGACACGCAATGCGAAAGTGATGGTCACGATGGCGACGGGTCTCGTGGCCCTGGCTGCTCTGGGATACTGGGCACTGCCCCAGTTCCGGGGATCCTTGCTGAACTTCATCATCCTTGCCTGCGTGCTGATCTGCCCGCTTTCGATGCTGTTCATGATGCGTGGCAAACAGCCGGATCGGGACAAACAGGATCGTCATGACTGATCCGTCACGGAGCGCAAGTCATGCCGGGTCTGCGCAGCAGTCTTTGCGCCGCGGGGAGCGGCGCACCGGCGCAGTAGCTGCAAGGAGGCGGCCATGTTTGACAGATCGGGAATCCTGAACGTAGTGATTGCGATCTTCGCAGTCATCGGGCTCATTGCTGTCCTTGGCATCGAGGGGATGGCCGCTGTTCACGTAAGCATGATGCATGGGACGCGGTTCTGTAGCACGGCCATGCATGTCAGGCCGTAGTGTCGGTCTACTGACAGGAGGAAAGGTGTAATGAAACGTCGATACTACAACCGGAAGGCCGCGAATCCGCACGGGACGCACACTCCCGTAGCCACGCCGGTAACCACACACCGCCCCGATCGCAAAAGATGGCATCTGCTGGCACTGTTCATCCTGGTGTTCGCCGTCTTCCCGGCGCTGTACGCTTTGCTGCCTCTCATTTCGAGGCACCGGCTGCTCAGGCTCGCCACCGCGAAACCGGACCTGTCCGGAACGCCCGATCGTCAACCAGCGTGGCAGGTGGGCATGCTGCGCCCGGACGGATTGCGCATCATTCCAAGCGGACGATCGGACGCGTCCCACGTTCTCGATCCGGCTCAATTCTCCGACAAGGCCGTCAGGCACTCGTACTGGGTGGCGACGCAGATTCCGGCCGTGCTGAACAGGCTCTACTGCTGGTGCGGCTGCGAAAATCGCGGTGTGCACCGCTCCAATCTCCAATGCTTTGAAGACAAGATGGCGGTCGACTGCGCGGTGTGCCAGGGGACTGCGGAAATTGCTTATCAGATGACACAGAACGGGGTTCGGGACGCCGGGAAAATCCAGGCAGCCGTCGATGCGAAATGGGCGCCGAAAGGGTGACCCCAAGGCTTATCCAGGCAGTATGAATAACGCTTCACTCATCCACTACTCAGGAGGAGATCATGGAAATCAGATCCGTTGTCGCCATTGTCAGGTCCGACGTGCTGCAGAAGCTCGAAAAGCGGCTCGGTGCGATACACATCCACGGTGTCACGGTTTGCAAGGTCAAAGGGTTCGGCGAACACCCAAACTACTTTTCCGATGACTGGACGACCGATCACATCAAGATCGAAGTTTTTACCCAGGCCGCGAATGTCGACGCTCTCATCAGGGAGATCACGGCGATCGCGCATACGGGCGCGGGCGGGGACGGAGTCATCGCGGTGTTTCCGGTCGAAAGGTTTTTCCGTATCAGCACCTCGTCCGAAGCGATGCCTTGAGCCGAAGCCCGGACACGCCGTTAGACAAGCTGAGCGGATCGCTTAGGCAACGATGCAGAAGGCCTCGCGTCGACGGTGGCCAGGGAGAGCGATATGTCACGGTTAGAGGATTTGACACGGCGTGCTTTCCTGCGTTCGTCCGTACTGTCATGTCTTGTCGCGGCCGGTGCGTCCGGGCTACTGACGTTGCGTCCCGCGCGAGCGCAACCGCGCGCCGGGAATCCGCAGTTCGTTCCGGACCTCGAAATCCAGTTGAGCGCGAGGGAGGACCAAGCGTCGATCGTGGCTGGACCACCCACTCGCGTCTGGCGTTACGACGGCAAGGTCCTGAAGGGCGATCCAGGCGGTCTCGGTTTCCTGTCGAACGGCTACCTGCCCGTGTTGCGCGTACGACGCGGACAGAAATTGCGAATCGATCTCGTCAACGAATTGCCTGAACCGACCATCATCCACTGGCATGGCCTGTACGTGCCAGCGGCAATGGATGGGCATCCGGGCAATGCGATTTCCAACGGCCAGCATTATGTGTACGAGTTTGAGGTTCTCAACCGGGCGGGGACTTACTGGTTCCATGCGCACCCGGACGGTCGTACCGGTGCGCAGATCTACTTCGGCCTGGCCGGGCTGCTGATTGTCGCCGACGATGAGGAGGCGGCATTGGGGTTGCCCAGTGATGCTTACGATGTGCCGCTGGTGATTCAGGACCGCGTGCTGGATGACCAGAACCAGTTCAGGTATCTGGACGAAAGCGATGGTGGAATGATGGGGCGCAGCATGATGGGCGGTGGCGGGATGATGGGGCAGGGCATGATGGGTGGTGGGGGTATGGGGCAGATGATGGCGCGGATGATGGGTTTCCTGGGCGACCGGATTCTGGTCAACGGCAAGCCCGATTTCGTGTTGCCGGTGGCGACCCGGACATATCGCCTGCGCCTGCTGAATGGTTCGAATTCCCGTATTTACAAGATAGCGTGGGGCGACCGGTCACCGCTTGCGGTCATCGGTACCGACGGTGGGCTGCTGGACCGGCCGGTGACGCGTCCGTATGTCACGTTGGCACCGGCGGAGCGCGTGGACATCTGGGTGGACTTCAGCGGCCGGCCGGTCGGAACGGAGCTCACGCTGCAAAGCCTGGCATTCGATGGCGCGATGGCGATGGGCGGCATGATGGGAAATGTGCCACTACCTAACGGCGCGTCGTTCCCCATTCTGAAGGTCACGGTCGAACAGCACGCGAATGCAAAGGCCGATCTGCCGAAGCGGCTCGCATCGCTACCGGTGCCGCAGCCCCAGAGCGCCATCAATGTGCAACATCCGAAGGTGTTCAACATCACGATGGGCATGAT
Source organism: Paraburkholderia fungorum (assembly GCF_902833645.1). GTDB lineage: Bacteria > Pseudomonadota > Gammaproteobacteria > Burkholderiales > Burkholderiaceae > Paraburkholderia > Paraburkholderia fungorum. The sequence goes on along the minus strand of NZ_CADFGE010000013.1, from coordinate 193,398 downwards.
GGTCTGGGGGGTCAACGGGCGCCGATTCGACATGAACAATGTAACGAAGACGGAGACCGTGAGGCGCAACAGCGCAGAAATCTGGGAATTCCGTAACGAGAATTCGATGATGCTGATGGCGCATTCGATGCACATTCACGGCCTGCAGTTCCGCGTGCTCGGCCGTACCGTTCTGCCAGATTTCGTTGCTGCGCACCGCACCGTGGCAGCGGGATTGGTCGACGACGGGTGGAAAGACACCGTGCTGCTGATGCCCGGCGAGCGCATCCGGTTGCTGCTCCGGTTCGAGCACTACACAGGCATGTTTCTCTACCATTGTCACATGCTGGAGCACGAGGATTCCGGCTTGATGCGCAACTATCTGATCGAAGCGTAAAGGAGGGTACGTCTGCTATCCGGTACACGCGCTACGCGGTCGCGAAGCGCAAACAGTGGAAGGTAATCTGGAGTGAAGCCATGAAATCGTCCCGCCGTAGCTTTATGGTCAGCGTTGTGGGGGTTGCGTCAACGTTCGGCCTGCCGCTCGAAGCGAGGGCAGACGCTGCCCCGGTCCTGGAATCCGACACGAATGCGCAGGCGCTGGGCTACAAAACTGATGCGAGCAAGGTTGACCGCGCGAAGTACCCTAAATTTCAGGCAGGCCAGGCCTGTGCGAACTGCCAGTTTTTCCAGGGCAAAGCCGGTGATGCGACCGCGCCCTGCACGATCTTCGCGGGCAAGCTGGTGAATGCGAAAGGCTGGTGCAGCGCGTATGTAAAAAAAGCATGAGAGGGTCATCCTCAGGGTCTGCGGTTTGGCCTCTCACTGTTGTGATGACGGCCTGGTCCCGCAATCGGATCTTGATCGCTGCGTGGCAACCAGCGAGTTGCGCGGTGCGGGACGTCGCCTGCGCGAATGTGCTCTGCAGCGCCGCTGGGGACCTGCAGGATCCCCGGATTGACGCTCCTCACTGTGGCCGGCAATCGTCAGGTGGTGGTCGAGCAGGGCTGCTTCTGTAATGAGAGTCTCGACATTCAACACGGGTTCAACATGAAAAAAGTCCTTGGCGCGTTACTGGTTTCCTTCGGTCTCATTGCTGGCGCGATGCAGTTCGCGCATGCGACACCCGCTGCTCCGCTCGCCGGCACTGATTACACCGTGCTGTCCGCCGCCCAGCCGGTCGATGTGCCGGCCGGCAAGATTCAGATCATCGAATTCATGTGGTACGGCTGTCCTCACTGCAACGAATTTGATCCGTATCTCGAAGCGTGGGTCAGGCAGCAAGGCCCGGACGTTGTCTTCAGGCGCGTCCCGGTGGCCTTTCGCGACGACTTCATTCCGCATTCGAAGATGCTGCTTGCGCTCGATGCGATGGGTCTTGCCGACAAGCTGACGCCGGTGGTCTTCCGCGAAATCCATGTCAACAGGAACGATCTGCTGACGCCTGACAAACAGGCCGACTTCCTCGCGACGCAAGGTGTGGACAGGAAGACGTACCTCGGCGTTTACAATTCCTTCACGGTTGCCGGCAACCTGAAACGCGCGACGGCATTGATGAGCGGCTACAGGGTCAATGGCGTGCCGACGCTCGCCGTGCAGGGTAAGTACGTGACGGGCCCGGCGCAGACCGGCAGCCTGCAAGGTGTGTTGCAGGTGCTCGATTACCTGGTGACGCAAGTGCGCGCGAAGAAGCTATAAGCCAAAGCGCCCCGACCATGTGTGCTTCCGGATATTGTCGCTGCACGACCAGGCCAGGGTGCTGGGTGCAATGGTGAAGACCAGGGCGTGCTGAGACCTGTCGGACCAGGTGGTGTGGTGCAGTGATCAGGCGCCGGGGTCGTGACGGCTTCCCGTTACATCGCTGGCGGCTGGAAAAGGAGATTGGTAACCGGGATGAATGCCTCGCATCTGGTTGGTCGGGCCCGGTCTCCCGCGATTTGAGGCCTGCAACGCAGACCGGTATGTTCCTGATTGGGAGCTTTACCATGCCAAACGTTCGACGTTTCAGGTTTTCAATTGGCTGGGCGCTGGCGGCTCTGGTGATTGCCGTCCTTGCTGCGATGGCCTACATGACTTTCGGCAGGACAGAAACGGTTCCCGACGCGACGTTCACGCTGATGTCAGGTCAGAAGCTGACGACCGCCGGACTGCGCGGCAAGGTATATCTGGTCCATTTCTGGGCCACGAGTTGCGCGACCTGCATCAAGGAAATGCCGCAGATGGTCCAGACCTACAACCGGTTCAGGGGCGAACATTTTGACTTCGTCGCGGTGGCGATGAGCTACGACCCACCGATATACGTCACCAACTACACCGAAGCCCATCATTTACCGTTCAGAGTCGTAATGGACACGGACGGCAGTCTTGCCCGGCAGTTTCATAACGTGCAGCTCACCCCAACGACGTATGTGATCGACGGGAAGGGAAGAATACTCAAGCGAATTCTTGGCGAGGCCGATTTTCACGAGCTGCACCGGATGATTGAGGACGCACTCTCAGAGTCGAAGTAAAGGGGCTCGGTAACGGCGTGAAGTTCGGTCACGTAATGCAGTGACTGGGGGTTGCGTGGGGTCTCCTGCTCGCACCGTAATCGCTGTATCGAGACCGACGGCCTGTTCGGCACGGTGCGTGGACTCAAGTGCCGCAGCGCCATGGCTGGCTGAAACGTCTACATACCGAAAGATCGGGGCAGGACCTGGACGCAGATTGCAAGGGCAGGTCAAACGCTGTGAGCGGGGCGCCAGTAACACCTGAGCCCGAGGTTGGACGGATCCGCCTGTCAGAACCGACGGAAGGAGCAAGAACATGATATGGCTACAGGCTACGATCCCCGCCGGGCTGTTTGCACTCGCGCCGGCGGTTCCGGCGTCCGCCGCGGCGATTCGGTATGCCATTGCGCGGGTAAGCACACATCACGGTCAACGCTTGGCTTCGTACACAACAGGATCTGTCCAATGAATTGGCCACTTCAACGATGCGCGATCTTCGCCGCGCTTGCCTTTGGTACGCCGGCTCACGGCGAAGGCGACCTCGTGCGCGGCGCGCAAGCCGCCCGCGCCTGCATGGAGTGTCATTCGTTTGCGCCGGGGCGGCACATGACAGGGCCGAGTCTGGCCGACATATGGGGTCGCAAAGCGGGTACAGCTGCCGGTTTCGCGCGCTATTCGGATGCGCTGAAACGATCCGGTCTGGTGTGGGACGAACGGCACCTGGATGCGTGGCTCACGAACCCTGCGGCGGTGGTTCCAGGCAATGCGATGGACTTTGCTGGTATTGCCGACGCGCGCACTCGAGCAGATCTGCTTGCTTACCTCAAGGCGGTTTCCAGCGGTCGCATGTCCGCGCCCGATCAGCGCCTGCCGAACCTGAAAGAGGTGGACTCGGCTTCGCAGGTCACTGCGATCCGCTACTGCGGCGATACTTACCGCCTCACCACGGCCGATGGGAAGGCCCACGCCTTCTGGGAGTTCAACCTGCGATTCAAAACGGACGGCAGTGCTGAGGGTCCGTCCGCCGGCAAGCCTGTGCTCGTCGGTACCGGCATGCGTGGCGATCGCGCCGCGGTGGTTTTTTCGCGCCCCGAGGAAATCTCGGGGTTCATCCGGAGACAGTGCGCATGAACAACGAGACTCCCCGCCACTCCGATGCGCCAATGCCTCCAGGTGACGTCGCCGCGGAGCATGGAGGGGGGCGCGTCCGGCGCACGACGAGAAGAGCCTTGCTTGCAGGGCTCGGAGCCGCGGGTCTGGCCGCCGCCGCGACAGCGTACTGGCGTCTCGGCTCCGACGAGATAGTGGGCGGCGTCTTGGTCCATGCACGTGCGCGCGAGTTGCCGTCGCTGCGATTTACGGGCGGGAGCGGCGAAGCGACGAGCCTCACCGCTTTTCGCGACCGGGTCGTGCTGCTCAACGTGTGGGCTACCTGGTGCCCTCCGTGTCGTGAGGAGATGCCAGCGCTGGACCGGCTGCAGGCAACGCTGGGCGGACCGCACTTCGAAGTCGTCGCGGTGTCAGTCGACGCGGGTGGCATGCCGGTGATTCAGGCGTTCTTTCGCGACACTGGCGTTACGCACCTGCATCCGTATCTGGACGCCTTCCACGACGCAGCTGCCCTGATAGAGACTGGCATTCCGATCACGCTGCTTGTCGACCGTAACGGCCAGGAGGCGGGCCGCAAGCTGGGGCCTGCAGCGTGGGACGATGCGCAAATAGTACGGCTGATACGACGCTACTTGCCCGCGTAGACCGCAGAAGAGGAGTTGGTGAGTAAGTGGCCGGCAGACCACTCCCTGTACATCGCCAGAGACGTTCTTTCTTTTCGTCGTACTGGCTGGCTTGCTCGTCGGCGATGACCGCGCAGCATTGCCGACATCAGGGGGAAGACGATGACGCTTTTCCTCGGCGACACCACTCATGCTTACGAGTCGGAACGAAGCTCGCTTTGTTATCGCCTACTGAGCGTGTGTCCTGTCAGCGACGGCGAAACCGACAGTCAGTTGAACATGGCGTGCATGCTCCGGCGTCAGCCTTCGAACGGCGACGTGTGTGCGAGCACAGCAGCGACAACCAGGACGAGTAGCAGCGTCAGGGCTTCGAGGGCGATCGTTCGATCGAATGCGCGGGCTATCGCCAGATACGCGTGATCAAAGCGCCCGGCCGAGGCGTTTGCGGCAAACGTTCGCGCGCTTCGAAGGCGCGGCAACCTGACCATGCGATTGAGCGCGCCGAGCATTGCGGCGAGCGTGACCAGTGCGATCTTGATGCCGAGCAAACGACCATACGTCGTATCCAGGAGCGGTGTCGACGTGCGTGCCACAACGTGCGTGGCGTTATAGATGCCGGTTGCAATGACACACGCCAACGCGACGGTCGCACTCGAAGACAGGTGTTCGGCGAACGCCAGGTGCCGTGACTCGCTGTCGTGCGGCGCAGTTGCAATAAGGTGCAATATGGGCATGGCCATTATCACGCTGCCGGCCCACCAGGCCGTCGCATACATATGCAGCCAGTGCACGAATTCCGGGACGCTGAAATTCCCGGTATCGGCGGCGTGGCTTGCCCCGACCTTGCCTGCCAGGTAGAGGCCAAGGCCGAGCACGACCGCTGCGCGTCCCGCGACGGCGCGCGAGGCAGCACCGAGCGCGGCAATCAGCAGGCCGCCCAGTGCGATCAGCCAGACGCTGCCAAAGTGGGACTGGGTAACGACAGCCGTCAACTCGGAACGTGCCGCGACGAGCGGCAGGCCGCTCATCGCAGCTGCCTGCAGCCACAGATAAACGCTGTGCGCAGCCACAAGCGCGAACAGCGATGCCAGACGCACCGACGCAAGTCGACGCTCGAGTACCGGCTCGCGCGACAGGCCGTGCGGCGGTGCGAGCGCGGCGTCGCACGCCAGTGAGCCGATCGCAAGGGCAAGCAGCACATCCTGCAGCGCCGCGACGCCCACCAGCACCACGATGACGGGTTCGGCCATTACCGGACGGTGAATGTGTAGTGGCCGTGTGTCCGGTGTCCGTCGTCTGCGACGGCGATCCAGGCGACCGTGTAGATGCCCGGCGCGAGACTGGCGAGCGCCACCTTCATCAGTTTCCGGTTGCCGGTATCGACAGCCGATTTGCAGTCGGTAACCGGCTTGCCGTGTGCGTCAGTGACGACGATCGAACTGAAGGCCGGTTCGAGCGCGTCGTCGAACTCGATCGCCACCTTTCTCGTCGCTGCCGACACAGTAGCGCCCGCCGCCGGCGTCTGATGTTTCGGCGCGGCGTGCGCATGGGCGAACTGCGCAAGCAGAAGCGCGAATGCGGCGAGAAGAGCACGGGCGATGCGGGAAGTTTTCATGAGCGGATCAGCGGTTTGCGAAGGGAGTCAGGAAGCATGTTGTCGAGATGGTGAGCGTTGCTGGATAACATCGCAAGGACGAAACCGCATCAGCGCTCCATGAGATTCTCCGGCCTCACGACGCGTCGTCATACGAAGTCGTACTTGCTGATGGCCCATCGCCGCGATAGCGACTGCGGCAGGTTGATGGTGTTGAAGCGCGCTTCAACGCCGGTCTACATCGATCACGCGTAGCGCGGCGGCGATCGGAGTGCTATCGGGCATGGCGACATCGGGGGCCGGCATCGTCAGACCGCTGTCGCGGCGTCGCCACGATCCAGCATTATCCAGCGCTATTCGCCTGTGCCTCCTGAGGCGGCCCGATCCGCATTCATACCTTGCTTTTTCGCATGCTTGCTGATGTGCTGCTTGACGCCCATCGCGCCGCTCGCCATCGCATCGCTGGCCATGCCGGAGTCCCTCATGCCCATCGAGCCGCTCGCGCTCACGGTGCCGCCTGCCTGAGGAAAAGCGGCGCCGTTCGACAGCAGCAGCACCGACGAGCACGTCGCCATCAGCATCCGTTTCATCTGCTCACTCCTGTGTCACGGGAAGATTCCGGCTAACGGTATCGGTCGCTTTCGGTTTGCACGAGGCGACCAGGACCATTGCCGCATCAGGATCCGCCAAACCAGCTGTAGCCCTGATCTGGCCAGTAGCCACCAGGGAAAGTATTGGTGACGAAGATGGCCATGATGTGCTTTGGATTCTTGTAGCCGAGCTTGGTCGGCATCCGCAGCTTCATCGGGAAACCGTATTGCGCGGGCAAGGTTTTGCCATCGTACTGGAACGTCAGGAGCGTCTGCGGATGCAGCGCGGTTGCCATGTCGATGCTCTCGTAATAGTCGTCCGCGCACTTGAAGCCGACATATTTCGCGCTCGTATCCGCGCCGACGCGACGCAGGAATTCCGCAAACGGCGTGCCGCCCCAGCGCCCGATCGCGCTCCAGCCCTCGACGCAGATGTGTCGCGTGATCTGCTCCGCGTGCGGCAACGCGTACAGCTCGGGCAGCGTCCAGCGTTTCTTGCCGGTCACGAGGCCGGATAGCTCGAGCACGAAATCGCTCGCGTCCACCTCGGGCACCTCGCCGATCTCATAGTACGCATTGAACGGGAACGGTCGCGTGAGTTGCGCTTCGGTGTACGTTGCCGCGGGACGCTTCGGATCGAACAGCCAGGCCTGCACGCGGTCGTTAAAGTGCGACACGCTCATCAGGAAGCGGTTCACCGAGGCGTCGTCGGTCAGCGAGCAGCCGGTCAGCAGCGACAGGCCGCCGAGCGTCAGCACTCGCTGCGTGAAGAGCCGCCGCGACGGCATCGCCAGTTCCCGGCGCACGTCGGTCAGGATCGACGCGCGATCGAGCGGCGCGGGCATTTTCGCATCAGACATGGTCTTCTCCTAGCGCCCGCGCAGCATTGCCAGAAGCGAGCGCGGCACGATTGCAACCATCACCACGTGCACCACAAAGAAAGCGACCAGGATCGCCATCGCGCAGAAATGCACGATCCGCGCGGTGTCATAGCCGCCCATCAGCCAGCGCAGCGACGGAAACTGCACGGACTTCCAGATTGCCAGTCCCGACAGCACGAGCACGACCAGGTCGACGATCACGACCAGATAGGCGAGCTTCTGCACCGCGTTGTAGCGGCGCAGGTCATCGTGATGCAGCCGCCCGGTTAGCGCCGCAGACAGATCGGCGAAGACGGCGCGTGGCGTCAGCGGGAAAAACCTGGTGAACACGCGGCCGGTCATCAGGTTCAGGCCGAGATAGATGAGCCCGTTGACCATCAGGAGCCACATCGCCGCGAAGTGCCATTGCAACGCCCCGGCGAGCCAGCCGCCAAGGGTGAGATGCAACGGGATCATGAACCCTTTGAAGACAGGCGACGCGTCGTAGATGCGCCAGCCCGAGAGCACCATCACGATCGCCGCCAGTGCGTTGAGCCAGTGCGTGATCCGCAGCCAGAGCGGATGGACGAGACCGTTGCCCGCACCCGCACTCGTGCCCGGCTGCGCCCCGTCTCCCGCGTTCTCGCGCCTCGCCTGCGCGTCGGTTTGTACCTGTATCGATGCTTTCATGGTCCTCTCCGATTCGACCGTCGCCCGGGTGTGCGTGACCAGCAGCCCGGCCGCATCCAGGAATTCATCGCTGCCCGCATCCTCGACAAACGCGGCCACGCCAGGGTGGTCGGCGCGCACGTCGTCTACGAGCGATTCGACGCGGACCTTTCATTTTCATAGAGCGCACGGCCTTCGCGCTTCAGCGGTCCGATCCAGCGACATACCGCGCGGTCATGGTCGACAGTCGCCCCGGCGTATTCACCCGCGCGACGGGCGGACCAGCCAGTTCCCGTGTGCCGTCCGAAAGGTGTTCGCAACGGCGCGCCGCGCACATGTTTCGACGATCGCAAACGGGCGCGACCGTTGTCAACCGTGTGTCAGCGTTGGCGCGACGACGACGGCTGCCGGCTCTGCGGGTCAATCGGAGCAACCGCGTCATTGAAGGCGTTTGGCAGGTCCCGACGGCGCTGCCCGCATCCGTTGACGAACACCTACTGCACGTACATCGCGCCTGACGCGGGCACTCGCGGTCAGTTACCGCTGCCTCCTTGTAAACCATATGTCGGGAGAAACGATCAGTCCATCCGGGGTTATTCCAGTCATCGACGCGCAGTGCGATCGGAACCGATCGGGCGCTGTGCCAGCCGAGCGCTTGTCCTTGCGCAGCGACCGATCCTCAGGCGGATAGCTGGCACGTTTTCGTCCGGATAGTGAGTGCCCCATATAACGGCGCGGGCTTCTTCTGCTTGCTGTTCGCGCCGCAACCATCCTCGGCGCCTTCAGGTAGGTCGGCGCGGTGGCCACTTCTTTGGGCTCGACCATGCAGCCTTCTGGAGGGCGTTGCCGATCACGTTCAAGTCACGCTGCCCGGCCGGCTATTGCCGGTTGCGGCGGAACGGTTTTTACGGGGTGGTGCCTGCCTGGTCACTCGCGATGGTGTTCGGACTGACTGGTCAACGCATCACGATGATCGAGGGTGGACGAAACCGTCGGAAGTTAAGGGCCATCGCGTTACTTAACGTGCACTCCCGCTGGCTCACCGCGTGGGCAGAGAAACTGCAGCGATCGACTATGTAGCGCGGGGGTGGGATTAACGGAGGCACTGCTTGACTCCGGGCCCAACGTTGGACCCGGAGTCAAGCAGGCGGGCGCAGTATCGGCTGTTGCGCTTGCCGTTTCACCGAACTAGCGGCGCGCGTCAGGCCAAACTGCGGTGATTGTTCATCACCTGGTACGCCTCGGCTATCTTGCCGCCACGCCGGTCAGGTCGTCTGCTCCCCACGCCTGCCCCCTCTGCTGGAACTGCGCCTGATTGCGGGCGATGGTATCCGCGCTGGGTGGATACTCGGCGTTCAGCGTCGGGATCAGCCCAGCCTTTTCCGCCTGCAGCAACTCGGCGCGCACCTGTGCCCGCGTCTTGCCTGTGCCCGCGCTTCCATCAGTCGCCGGCGTCCAGCCGTTCACGGCCGCCGAAGGCCCCGATCCGGTATCCTTCGCGCCGGAAGAGGCAGCAAGCTGTGCGACCGGTTGCGCACTGGAAGCCGCGGCGGGGCGCGGGTACTGGTTGCGCCCCGATCCGTTGGAACCACCCCCGCCACCGGCGAATGCCGCTGCGGCCGCGGACAGCAGCAGGGTTGCGACGAGGGATTGATTCAGGAGAGTACGACGTTGCATGGTTGATTTCCTTATGTCGAGAGTTTTGTGACGCGCGCATGCGCGTCGACTGCGCTGCTCAGAAATCTGAAGAAGAGCAGCAATGCAATGCAGTTAATGTGTGCCCGCGTTGTCAGATCAGCGGCGCGGCAGTAGGGCGCCGCGTCGCGTGACCGTTGTTCAACGCCTCGCCCGCGGACTTACTGTTCGCTCGCGGTGACCTGATCGCCCGTGTGCCAGGCCTGCTCGATCTGCTGGAACCGCACCCGGTTGCGGGCAATGGTTTCGGCACTGGGCGGGTAATCATTCTTGTGAACCGGTGCGAGGCCCGCACGCTGCGCCTGCAATAGCTCTGCGCGGACCTCTGCCCGCGTCTTCCCGTAGCCCGCGCTTCCTGTCACGTTGGCGGGGCCGTCTGCGCCCGTTCCTGGGGCCATCGCCCCAGGATTTGGATTGCAGGCCAGCGCTGTCTCCTGCGAGCGGGACGACGAACCCGCGGCCGAAACCGCGTATGGATTGGGATTCCGTCCCGGTCCATTGGCCTGGCCTCCCGCGGCGAACGCCGTGACGGTTGCGGACAGGAACAACGTTGCAAAGACTGACTGCTTGAACAAAGTGGTGCGTTTCATGGTTGATTCCTTGAAATGAAAAGATCGTCTGTCGCTAAGGTGCATTCCATCGCGACAGATCAGGGCCAAGGGCGGCGGGGCGGCGTCACGCTGCGGCTATCCGACAGTGGAAATGAGGCGTCCGTCCCGCTTCGCTACCCGGTATTTATTGAGCCTGCGCTGGAATGTAGCCATGTGCGCGCCAGTAAGGCTCAGCCTGCTGGAACCGGGCCTGATTGCGCGCGATGGTCGTCGCGTCGGGCGGATACCCGGTATGGCCAGCCGGGATGAGGCCCATCCGCTGCGCCTGCAGTAGCTCGGCAGCGACCTCCTCCCGTGTCTTGCCATGGCTCGCGCCGGGGTCCACCACGGGCGCTCCCTGAGCCGCGGGGGGCAACCCGGCTGCATCTGCTGATGGGCTGGCGGCCGCAACAAGCGTCGGCGCTACCGGCTGTGCACCAGCAACCGCATACGCATTCATGGATGGGTTGTTCCTCGGTCCTGAGGGACCACCTCCACCCCCGCCCGCGAACGCCGTGATGGCCGTCGACAGGAGCAGGGTTGCGAAGGCGGAGTGTTTGAGCAGGGTGAGACGTTTCATTGTTGATTTCCTTGATGAGAAAAAAGCGCGATGCGCAATACGCATCGACGACATGAACAACCGGAGTGCCAAAGCGCGAACGACTGGTCCGCGACCAGAACTTCGGCGGCTTACGGGATTTGCGAAGTGCTTCGGCTTGATCCAACGGGTGCGACTATCCGGGGCCGGAGGCATGGGCGTCACGCGCGCGGGCTGATGAGGACAGCACAGCGCGCGATACGACGCCCGCGCCTGCACGCAGCGAACGGGCACACGTTGGGAGAAGTCTGGAAACCTCTTCGCGAATGAGCGGGATCGGGCGCCAGCTTTCGCCAGGCACGACCGAAGTCAATCGCCAGAGATCAAATGCGAAAAACCTGGAAGAGGATGCGGGGAGGGGGAGCAGCGGAAAGCAGAACAGGCTCGGACCGCGTCGGCAGGCGCGGCTTGATCGCGAGTTCAGGGATCGTGGAGTTGCCCCAGATCAGCGGTATCCAGGCGAGCGGCGCGGGAGCGGGTTGCTCGGCATGGTCGGGCTGGGCCGAATTGTCGCAATGCGCGTGGCAGACCGCGGCAGCATGGTGATCGCGCAGATCGCTATGGCCATCGGCGACCATGGCCGCTGCCGCAGGACCTGTCGAGGGAAGATGTTGCGTCGTGGCGCAGGCGTACGCCGCCACCCACAGCTGGCTGAAGAACAGCGCAACGAGTAGCGTGATAACGGTAAGCGTACGTCTTGTCTGGCGGCGCATGATCCGGTCAGGCTGCCTGATGGACGACAAGGGAAATGCACGACGGATCTCCGAGCGTCGACCTCGCACATCCAGTAGCCCATGCGGCGTATGCGGTCGCGCCGTCCGTCCGGTACCCCAGTCGTGTCGTCGCCTTCGTTGTTGTGCACCGCATTTCTGTCGCCTCTAGAGGTTGGTTTTCCTGATCGCCGCCGGTTTTGCCGTTCGGATCGCGCACGGAAAGTGGCGCCGTCGTTCGAGCGTGACCCCGGGCGTTCGCCATCGCGCAGTACTGCGCAGTCCCATATCAGACAATAGACCGGAGTCTAGGCACTCCCATGACTGGAGTGTCAAGGGGCTGCGTGCGTTCCGGATGCGGCACCGCGCAAAAAAAAGACCTTGACATTCCCGCAACGGGAAGGTCTAGAGTAAATGCAGGCCCGAAGATAGGCGCACGGAGCCGGCTGTTGAGGGTTTCCCGGGCTCGAGTCCGGACCACGTGATGCGGCGTTTTGACGCGCACGACCATGGCCCTGGTCAAATCGCCGTGACTTAACGTATGAGGTGCAGGATGAACATCGGACAAGCGGCGAGCGCCTCGGGCGTCACGGCCAAAATGATCCGCTACTATGAGACGATCGACCTGGTGCAGGCTGCCGGGCGGACCGAAGGTGGCTACCGGATTTATGGCGACAATGATATCCACGTGCTGCGGTTCATCCGGCAGGCGCGTACGTTGGGATTTTCAATCGACCAGATCAGACAGCTGCTTTCGTTGTGGGAGAACCAGGACCGGGCGAGCGCTGAAGTCAAGGCGATCGCCACCCAGCACATACGCGAGCTGGATACCCGGATCGCGGAACTGGTCACGATGCGTGACACTCTGAGCTACCTGGCGCGGCACTGCGCAGGCGACAAGCGGCCGCGGTGTCCGATTCTGGAGGGGATCAGCCATCCTGTTAGCCGACAGTTGCCGAATCACAAGGGGGGAAGCCGCACTGCGGCGCTTGCTTCGTGATTTGCACCAGAAACGTAACAAATACTGGCCGAAGTGCTCCATTCCATGTTTGAGCGATGCCGTGAGATACGCCGCTAAATTAGTACTGTGCTTCCTGATCGCCTGGCTGCCTTTGACAGGGTTCGCCGCGCCGGTACTGGTTTGCCCGCAGGTTTCGTCCTCGATGACCGGATCGCATACTGCACGACATCATTCGGCAATGCAGCATGCAGCAACACCCGCGGGTGCAACAATGCACCCGCACACTGCCGTATCGACGATGCATCAGGCCGATTGCCACGGCAGCATCGGTAGCCTTGGCTGCAGTCTTGCGGCGATCCCCGCAATTCCGGTCGCGATTGTCGCTACCCCTTCCGCACCCGTCTACGCGTCACTCGACGCGACGCTCTCTCCGCAATTCGTTCCCGACCTTCCGCAGCGCCCACCAGAAGTTCTGTAACACCGTTCGAGGCATCAGTCGTATGCGGGCTGTACCAGCTCGCCACCACGGCTTTGCGTCAGCACGCCGATGATTCGGTTGAATCATTGCGTCGAGCGATTTTCCCGTGGCGCCCCATGAACAACAGACAACCTTCAGCTCCGGATTCCGGGACTGGCAAAGGAGATTGAAATGAACACCAGACGCTTAGCTGCTGTGTCGCTGGCCCTGGCGCTTTCTGGCGCGAGTGGATGGAGCGTGGCAGCAGGCCCATCGCAACCGGCAACGCACGATGGCGGCAGCTCGATGATGGGCGGAGGAATGATGAGTGGCGGGATGATGGGTCACTGTCCGATGATGGGACAACTTCCTCCGGGGAATGAAAAACTCGCCATGCAGATGCACGGCGAAATGATGAAGGCGATGGGCGACATCATGCTCAAGTACGCCGACAAGATCCAGACGCCACCGGCGAAATAACACGCTCGTTGCCTGTTCAACCCGGGCAATTTCCCGACTTTGAGATAGGAGCAACACCATGAAATGCAATATGAAAACGATGGTCACCACAGGGCTCGTCCTGCTCGTCGTGCTGGCTGGAGCTTATGCAGCGTTACCTCAGTTCCGAACACTCGTATTGAGCCTCGGACCGTCCCTGCTGTTCCTGCTGTGCCCGTTGTCCATGATCTTCATGATGAAAGGCATGAACAACTCCAACAAGGGCGATCAACGCGCGCCCCGGAGTGACACATCGCAGGATCCGCAGCCGCAATCGCGTATCAACAAGTAGCGATTCGCAACGGCTGCCATGGTGGGCGAACGCGCCATCGTGCGCGATCGTCCCGACAGGCGACATCCATGCGATTGCTCCCATGATCGCAGGAGGCATGTCGTCGCCTGAACCTTGATGACGATGCAGCAGATGTGCAGCAGGCACACGCAGGACAGGCACGCACTGGGACGAAGAAGCCGAGGTAGTGAGTTGCATGGCTGAGCCTCAGCAAGAAAACGCATCACGTCGGCAGTCCGAATAATCCGCTGGCGATGATCCAACAAAGGAGGAAAAGATGGGGACCAGTATTTTTTTCGGGGGATCTGTAATCGCCGCGTTCATTGCCGGCATGATCGCGCTGTTCGCACCGTGTTGCATTTCGGTCATGCTGCCGGCGTACTTCGCCAGTTCCTTCCAGAACCGCAGCAAGCTGGTAGCGATGAGCTTTATCTTCGCGGCGGGTGTCGCGACAGTGATCCTGCCGCTGGTCATGGGCGCGGTGGTGCTGCGCGAACTGTTCGTCACGCAGCACACACCGCTCTACCTGATCGGCGGTTCACTGATGATGGGAATGGCGGCGTTCACGTTGCTCGGCGGCAAACTTCAGCTCCCCATGCCGGGGCGATCCGCCACCGGCGGCGCCGGTCCGATCAGCATCTATTCTCTCGGCATGTTCTCGGGCGTCGCCAGTTCGTGCTGCGCCCCTGTGCTTGCCGGCGTCATCGCGTTGTCGAGCGTGGCGCCGTCTGCCGTACTCGCGGCCGGTCTGGGTGGCGCATACGTCTTCGGCATGGTGGCACCGCTTTTTGTGATCTCGCTGCTCTGGGAGCGATACGACTGGCGATCAAGTCGACTCTTCCGGAGCAGAAGCTTGACGTGGCGTATCGGTCCGCTGCAGCGCACGCTTTCTGCGTCGATGCTGGCGAGCGGACTGCTGCTTGCCGTGATAGGCATTGCAACATTGTGGACCGGACTTGCCTATCACTCAATGCCAACCTCCAGTCACTGGGCGCTGGTGGTCTCGGTCTGGCTTCAGCATATCGGGCAGCTCGTGACCAATGCGCTTTCAGTCATTCCGAACTGGCTGGCTGCGGTACTACTGCTGGTTGCCGTGACGGCGCTCGTATTGCGGGCGCGCACACAATGGCGTCCGGCACGGCATGACGACAAAGACGTCGACCTTCAAAAAACCCGGCAGGAATAACGGAGGACAACATGAAACAGGTACAGGCGAAACCATTCGATGGTCAACGAATCGATCTTCGGACAAAACTCATCCTTGGGGTGGCCACCGCGATACTCATTGGCCTGGTGACAGCTATCGTTCTGCTATCCAGATCAAATGCGCCGGATCATGGTGGAGCGTCGGCCAGCGACGAACTGGCCGGCAAATACAGTTTCCAGGTGGGGGATCCTGGTCCAGGCCAGATTGCACCGCCGATCCAGCTGATGAGTACTGCTGGCAGCGCTTTCGATCTGGCCAGTTTTCGGGGCAAGACGGTCCTTCTGTATTTTCAGGAGGGCGTCACCTGCCAGCCGTGCTGGGATCAGGCCAAAGATGTCGGACTCAAGTTTCAGGAGTTTCACGCACTCGGCGTTGATCAGATCGTCACGATTGCCAGTGACCCCGTCGATCTTCTGAAACGGAAGGCGAGCGATGCGGGGCTCTCAATGCCGGTCCTGTCGGACCCTGATCTTGTTGTGTCGAGGGCATATCACGCCAACGACTACGGCATGATGGGCCAAAGCCGGGACGGTCATACCTTTGTGCTGATAGGTGCGGATGGCCGGATAAAGTGGCGGGCGGACTACGGCGGCGCACCCGCCTATACGATGTACCTGCCGGTCGCTAACCTGCTTGCCGATATGCGACGCGGTTTGCAGAAAACCAGCTGAGAGGCGCCCATGAAATCACTGAACGTTGTTGTGGTTACGAAGGCCGACTGCATGTTCTGCGATATCGCGATGGCCATGCTCAACAGGTTGTCGGCAGAGTATCCGCTGGTGATATCCACGCTTTCCGCCAACTCGGCGGAGGGGCAGGCACTCGCGGTCCGGTGCGGCATTCTCTTTCCGCCGGGCATTGTGCTTGATGACGAGCCACTGTGTTATGGCCGACCGTCCGAGAGAAAGCTTCGACGGGCGTTCGAACAGAGATTGTCGATGGTGGCTATCACACGTTGATGAGCGCGCGGGCGATCGGATCCAGGTTGCGGTGCTGCGTGCCGGGGTTGCCGGTTAGGTTGTGACCGCCGCGTCCGTTCACGGTTCGGGCGGTGCCTGACCGGTCGTGTGAATCGACTCTTCGCGGCCTCTGGCGACAGGTAGAGCGTATCGGAAAGTGCGACCGGCAAAGTGGATAGCCGGGCACGACGGGCGGTGACAGATTGCGGTCGATCCGAAGCTGGCATAACCGCGAGAACCGGGCGAGCAGCAGACGCCGGCCGTGAGAGAGGCTATCGAGATGATGCTGCCTCGCTCGCCATCTCGTGAGAGGGAGTCCCGACATGAATGATATGACTGGCTTTGCCGAACACTACGGGCACTGGGGGCTGGTAGCGATCATGATCGTACTGGCGAGCTGGATTCTATACCGCTTCGCGGCGCCAAAAGGGTGGCGTCAATGGACCGGCGCCGGTCTGGTCCAGGCGTTCATCATTGCGCTCTACGCCGAGATGTACGGGTTTCCGCTCACCATCTACCTGTTGACCGGATTCTTTGGCATCGACATTCCCCGCACTGCTTTCACGGGTCATCTCTGGGCCACGCTGCTCGGTTACGGCGAAACGGGTGCGATGTTGGAGATGTTGCTCGGAGGGGTATTTGTCCTGTTCGGCATTTCACTTCTTGTCGTGGGCTGGCGCGCAGTTTATCTGAGCACCCGCGAGGGGCGCATGGAGGTCGACGGTCTGTATGGCGTGGTGCGCCATCCGCAGTACAGCGGAATCATGCTGGCCGTCTTCGGCCAGATCGTGCATTGGCCGACGGTCGTCACGCTCGCGCTGTTTCCGGTCATCGTGCTGGCCTACGTGCGGCTTGCACGGAAAGAGGAACGGGAAATGATCCGCCGGTTCGGCGCGGAGTATGAGGCCTACCTGCATCGGGTACCGATGTTCTTCCCACACTGGGGGCAATGGGGACAATTTCTCAATCCGCTCGAGTGGTAACGAGTTCGGGGTGGTTGGTCCCGTTGTTTTTCTCGGAGGCTCGTCTGGCGAAGACTACTTCGCGCCGCGCGATAGGCCTGACCCACAAAAAAAGACCCGGCGTGAACCGGGTCGAAGTGGGCGATGATCGGGACGACCTTGCGCGCCGAAAGACCGCTCCGGGTGTGCGCCGTGAAAAGGTGGCGCTTTCCAGCGGGTGTAAGCCCCGCCCGGCAACCGCTCCAGCCGGAAGCAACCGGAGCAGTCATGGAGGTAACGAAGTGGCTGAAGCCTTCGGGTAAGCGTGTCACGAATTGGTGACAGCGCGAGTGTGCAGGCCGTAACGCGAGTGAACGCTGAGCAAACCTCGAAAAGGACGATGCGCAGGCCGACCCGACAACCCTATCGGGGAAGGCTGATACGACTGGGTGAATGAGCAGGCTGGACGCCCAGTCGCTGCGCCGGGGTAGTGGCGACAGCATGTACACAAGGAAAGCGTACGCAACACGGGAAGTCCCTTGGCGTGGTCAGGGATGACCAACCGGACGCCCGTGAGGGACAGGCCGGGCGCCTTGGGATGACGGAGAGGCCCGTAGTACCGATGAAGCCGGGCAATGCCGGTGGAGGGAAGGGGCCTCAGTTCAAGACCAACGCAACACGTAGTGAGGGACCTGGAGATTGGGAAACCTATCAACTCCGATCAGTGTTCAGAAGCTGCAGACGGCGTTACACGCGAAAGCGAAGGCAGAAGCCGGGTATCGCTTCTACGCGCTGTACGACAAGATCTATCGTGAAGACGTGCTGGCGCATGCGTACGCTCAGTGTCGCTCGAACAAGGGCGCGCCGGGTGTCGACCGGCAGGACTTCGCGGAGGTCGAAGCGTATGGGGTGTCGAAGTGGCTCGGCGAACTGGCGCTTGCGCTCAGGCAGGAGACTTACCGGCCGGACCCTATCAGAAGAGTGTTTATCCCGAAGGCCAATGGCAAGCTGAGGCCCTTGGGCATCTCGACCCTGCGAGACCGGGTGTGCATGACAGCAGCGATGCTGGTGCTCGAACCGATCTTTGAAGCGGACCTTCCACAAGAGCAATACGCTTACCGCGCGGGGCGAAACGCCCAGCAAGCGGTGATCGAGGTGGAGGAACGGCTGCATCGCGGGCAAACGGACGTTGTTGATGCTGACCTTGCGGACTACTTCGGAAGTATTCCACACGCCGAATTGATGTTGTCGCTCGAGCGACGCATCGTGGATCGGCGCGTGCTTCATCTGATCAAGATGTGGCTGGAATGCCCCGTTGAAGAAACCGATAACCGAGGGCGGAAGAAACGTACGACGGAGGCCAGGGACAGCAGACGCGGCATTCCGCAGGGTTCACCTATCTCACCACTACTGGCAAATATTTATATGCGCCGGTTTGTGCTGGCATGGAAGAGGCTCGGACTTCAGCGAAGTCTTGGCAGTCGAATCGTGACCTACGCGGACGATCTGGTGATCCTGTGCAAACGGGGCAAGGCTGAGGAAGCCTTGTTACGACTGCGTGAGATCATGAGCAAGCTGAAGCTGACGGTGAACGAGGAGAAGACACGAATCTGCAAGGTGCCGGAAGGCGAATTCGACTTCCGGGGTTTTACGTTTGGGCGGATGTACTCAGCGACAACTGGTCAGGCCCGTATGGGCATGCGCCCGTCGAAGAAGAGTATCCGGCGCATGGTCGAGAAGATTTATGCAATGACCGCCCTCAAGACGGCATGGCAAGAAACCACGGAACTGGTGGGCAGGTTAAACCGCACGTTACGCGGCTGGGCGAACTACTTCCAGGTAGGGAGCGTTAGCCGGGCATACCGTGCGCTCGACAGCTACACCGCTGCGCGGTTGCGCCGGTGGTTACGCAACAAGTACAAGCTCAGACGTCGCAGGGGCGGGACCTATCCGTCCTCGCACCTCTACGGGTACTTCGGTCTCGTACGTCTGAGCTCCCGTGGGGGCGTAGCCTGGCGTGTGTGAAGGCGTGATGTCTTGTCCGAGAGCCCAGTGCGGGAGATCTGCACGCTGGGTTCGATGAGCGGGATGTGGAAACGGGGTTAAGGCGAGGATATTCGGGCACCGCCAGACGAAAGAGGCGGCAACAGACAAGCCGAACCTACTGCTACCGCGCCACATCTCGACTCTACTGCCAGATTCGTGGCCGCGAACACCGCCCGCGTGGCCTTGTCGCGTGGGCGACTGTCCAGCAGGGAACATGTTTTCGCGCGTGTCCATTGGTGGGCCTGCTCCCTCGCGCAGACCGCGATTACGGAATACGCGCAAAGGAAGCCGTCTTCGATTACACAGCGATGAAAGATTGCCGCCAGGACATGGCACCGATCGGAACCGGAAGAGTTGCCGCTACAGTACTGTGCCACTCGCCAGTCGATGCCGTCAACGAGCGAGGTGATGCGATTGTCCGCGGCACGACACCGAGACGAGCTTGAATGCTCCAATCGTCCTCATCGGCAACTACACAGTATTTCGAAATGAGTCGTCCAGACGTTGAAGCCTTCGCCTGCAGATCAGGCTGAAGACAACCTTAAGGAGCCCTGCGTGGATTCAAGCGCGACACCCAGATCGAGTGAGAAGTCGAGACGGCAGGCATGGAGCCAGGCATAGCGATGCTCAGCGATCTGATGCGATCTTCCTGCGGCGCTCCCGTGAAGTTCGCCGCGGATGACCCGCTTTCGCGGAAGTCGACCGCGCAAGTGACACCGATTGGGTGCCCTTCGCACGGCGCGGTTCGCAGCCGGAGCGCACGAGCCGGATCAAGCTTCTCCCTGCTCGTCTCGCCCGATCGAAACGCTTGTGGGCGATGTAAAGATGAAGCGTGGCACGTCGAGGTTTTGCGGCGCTGGCTTGTTCCTGAAAACGCGGCCAGCGAGGTCGTAGGTAGAGCCATGGCACGGGCAGAGAAAACCGCCTGGCCAGTTGTCAGGGAGACTGGACTGCGGGCCTTCCTGGAATCGTGCCCCGGGTGTGCAGCCCAGATGCGTGCAGACGCCGACGACAACGAGGAGATTCCTATGATCGGAACGCGACCGGTACTCGTTCCTGCAGTAGTTCGGCAGGGGCATCGAGAACGGATGTCGTGTGGCCGGGTCTGCGACCATCGGATCCGCCGTGACCACATCTGCCAGCATTCTGTCGGTCCGGTTGACGAGAAACACCGGCATGCCGCGCCAGGCGACCGTCATCATTTCGCCGCTACGCAGATTGCTGATATCTGCGTTGACCGGTGCGCCTGCTGCCTTGGCCCGCTCGGACGGCGCGAACGAATCGACAAAAGGCACAAGAGTAGCCACCCCCGCAATGCCCCCCGCAACCGACGTTGCGATCAGCCACCTGCGACGGTTGTCGTCCACACTTTCCCGGTGATCTGCTGTCACGGCACGCCCCCATGCTGTCGCTGTCCATGGTTCTTTGATCCTGATGCTGTCGGGCCGTTCTGTCCGGAACTCGACATCCCATGCCCGGACGGCCCCGGCCACCATGTTTCTTTGCGCGATCGAGTACGACTCTGTCCGTCCCGAGCGGGAGCCGCCCAGGTGCACCTGGCCTGCCGCGTGGTGTCAGATGTTCGTCGCCGCGTCAATCAGCGTGAAGATAATTTTGATGTCCTGCTTTTCCGCATGGCACTCCGGACACCGGGTCAATATTTGGAGTCGATCGGCTCGTACAACACCTGCAAAAGATCTATCGCGCTGTTAGCGATGGTCGCTTCGGCCGCACTGCGCCAGCAATCTAATTGACCGGCGTGTCCCGTCGATCGGCATCCCGGTCAATTGATGTCGGGGCCTTGATATCCGGCGCTGTGCGGTGCGCTCCAATACCGACGTCTCAGGTTGTTTCAGTGTCTACCCGCGCGGGATCCCGTAAGAGATGCCGGATGCAAAAATCATGGAAGAATCGGCTGGAGGCGGCCGGGAAATGACGGATGAGCATAAGCAGCAGGAACTCCCGCATATCCGGACGATGGTCCTGGAGCTCGAACGGCTAGCACGCAGTGGCACTATCGTTCGCCGGGACACTTCCGTTACGCAACCCGAATACTGGCGCAACCGGATCCATAGATTGCTGGCTACGCCGGGCATTTGCGGGTCCACTGCCGCGCAGGCATCCGTGTTACTGGCGAAACTGGATGGCATCGCAGAAGCGCGGAAGAACAGCAGATGACCGGATGGACGCGGATGCTGGATCGGCAAAAGCACACGCTGGCCGCGTGGGCCAATCAGCGTGGGCAAACCACCTGGCCGGCGGCAATCATGCCCGGCTGAACCCGCAGCGGCACGGTCTGCGCCGATCCGGAGCCCTTGCCAAAGGAGGTTCGGGCACCACCGTGTCTGGAGGTTCCGCCGGACGGGTATCGGCGCGATCCATGTCATGCATGTTGGGGGGGGCGAGGCCAGAGCGGTCGGAGGGGCGCTGCCGTGAGTGGATGGAAATAGCGCTTGACCTTCCTACCACGGCAACGTCTAGGATGACTTTAAATCGGAGTGATGGAGAAAGTCATGAGTCAACCAGCGACATTGGAGACGGACGTGGGTGTCGACACCCGCGACTGGACGGTCGCAATTCAGGGCATGACCTGCGCATCGTGCGTGGTGCGCCTGGAAAAGGCGCTTCAGAACGTCCCGGGCGTCAAACGTGCAAGTGTGAGTCTTGCCACCGGATCGGCCGTTATCAACGCGCGGTCCGATCTCGCGGCACAGGCACTCAACGCAGCGATCGACAGGGCGGGGTATCACGCCGCAGAGGCTGAAATCGAACTGAACGTCAGCGGCATGACCTGTGCGTCGTGCGTCGCGCGTATCGAGAAAGCGCTCGTTCGGATACCGGGCGTCGAAGCCGCCAGCGTCAATCTTGCCACCGAGCGTGCGCACATCCGGATACTGCAGGATGCCGTCACCGCCGACGAGCTCGTCGCGGCAATTGAACGGGCTGGCTATCAGGCCGCAGTCGCGCAGGAAATCCACGAAGAGGTGGAGCGGGGCGCCTGGGTAGAAGCATGGCCAGTAATGGTCGCTGCCGCGTTATCGCTGCCACTAGTAATCCCGACCGTGGCCGGCTTTCTTGGTATGGACATCGTGTTGCCGATCTGGCTGCAATGGCTGCTGGCGACGCCGGTCCAGTTCTGGCTCGGTGCGCGCTTCTATCGGGCCGGGTGGAAAGCGCTGAAGGCCGGTGCGGCCAATATGGACGTGCTGGTGGCTGTCGGGACCTCGGCGGCCTATGGACTAAGTACCTGGCTATGGCTGACCCGCGCGGGCGGTACCGCCCCCGATCTGTATTTCGACGCCGCCGCCGTGGTGATCACGTTGATCCTGCTTGGGAAATGGCTCGAAGCGAGGGCGAAGCACCAGACCACCAGTGCGATCCGGGCTCTCAATGCGTTGCGACCGGAAACCGCCCGGGTCCTGCGTGAGGGCGATGAATACGCTATCCGCGTCGCGGCCGTCAAGGTGGGGGACGTGGTTGTCGTGCGTCCTGGCGAGCGGGTGCCCATCGACGGCGTGGTCCTATCCGGTACCAGTTATCTCGATGAATCGCTGCTGACGGGTGAGAGTCTGCCCGTCGTCAAGACGCCCGGTGAAAAGGTCATCGGCGGCGCCATCAATGGCGATGGACTGTTGCGGGTCGAGACAACGGCAATCGGCGCTGAAACGACCCTGGCGCGGATCATCCGGCTCGTTGAAAACGCCCAGGCGGTCAAGGCGCCCATTCAACGTCAGGTCGATCGCGTCGCGGCTGTTTTCGTACCGATCGTGCTGGGCGTTGCCGCCGTCACGCTGCTGGGCTGGTGGCTTGGCGGCCGCGGTATCGAGGTCGCGATCATCAATGCGGTAACGGTCCTGATCATCGCCTGCCCATGTTCACTCGGACTGGCCACGCCAACCGCGATCATGGCGGGCACGGGTGCCGGTGCCCGGCGCGGCATCCTGATCAAGGATGCCGAAGCGCTGGAGGTGGCCCATCGAATCACCGTGGTCGCTTTCGACAAGACCTGCACGCTCACGGAGGGCAAACCCGAGTTGCTGGCTTATGTCGCCGCGGCGGGCGCCACTGAAGACGAGGTGCTGACGCTCTCCGCCAGCATCCAGGCCGGCAGCTCACATCCCCTTGCTACTGCAGTGCTTGCGGCCGCCTCGCGCCACGGGGGCGTGCTTGCCGTCGCCGACCGGGTTCAGGCACTACCGGGGCGAGGCATGGCTGCCCATCTGTCGCACGCCGGCATGATACGCGAGCTGAGGCTTGGCAACGCCCGGCTCATGGATGAGTCGCGGGTCGACATGGGCTCCCTGATCGCTATCGCCAGCGACTGGGAGCGCGAAGGAAACACGGTTTCCTGGCTGGCGGACGTCACCAGCGCACCGCGCCTGGTCGGTGCGCTCGCGTTCGGCGACACAGTGAAAGATACCGCGCGTGACGCGGTTAAACGGTTACGCGCGCTTCGCATCGACACGGTGATGGTGACAGGCGACAACCAGGGCAGCGCGAACGCAGTCGCCCTCGAACTGGGCATTCATCAAGCGTTTGCCAGCGTGTTGCCCGAGGACAAGGCCGCGACCGTGAATTCACTCAAGGCCGGTAATCGTGTCGTCGCGATGGTCGGTGACGGCATCAACGATGCGCCGGCGCTGGCGGCCGCCGATGTCGGGATTGCGATGGCGACCGGGACCGATGTAGCGATGCACACGGCGGGCATTACGTTGATGCGGGGTGATCCGTCTCTGGTGGCTGATGCGATCGATCTGTCCCGGCACACGTGGAACAAGATTCGCCAGAATCTGTTCTGGGCATTTGCCTATAACGTCATCGGCATTCCACTGGCCGCCCTGGGGCTGCTTAACCCTGTGATCGCGGGCGCCGCGATGGCGGCCAGCAGCGTCAGCGTCGTAGGCAATGCACTCCTGCTCACGCGCTGGTGTCCGCCGGGTGAACGTAAAGGGCGCGCTTGAGTCTACGGATAACCATCAAGAGAGGGAACAACAATGAACATTGGAGAGGCAGCGAGGGCTACCGGAATGTCGGTCAAGATGATCCGGTACTACGAAAGCATTGACCTGATCCAGCCACACGGGCGGAGTGGAAGTGGCTACCGGATCTATAAGGACGGCGACGTTCACGTGCTGCGTTTCATCCGGCAGTCGCGCGCGCTCGGCTTCCCCATCGAACACATCCGGCAGTTGCTGGCCCTGTGGCGAGATGAGGATCGGGCCAGTTCCGACGTCAAGGCCGTCGCCCTGAAACACATCGCAGAACTGAACGCGCAGATTGCCGAATTAACGTCCATGCGCGATTCGCTCGATCAACTCGCGCAGCAGTGTGCCGGGGACAGTCGTTCGGGCTGCGCGATTTTGCAGGGCATACAACGGATCGAGGCAGACGACGTCCGTCCCGTTGATGCAGAAACGGATACGCCTATAGACGATCGCCGGCCAATGGGCTGAACGCCCATCGTCCCGACCGCTGGCCGCCTCAGTACGTGACCAGCCCATTTGCTGGCGTAAAACGGGAGAGCATGATCATGCAGTTCTCAGTTGATGATATGACCTGTGGGCGTTGCGCACGCGCAATCACCGAGGCCGTAAGGGAAGCAGACCCGGTGGCTTCGGTCACCGTGGATGTGGGTGCGAAATGCGTGACGGTAGTTTCGGACGTGCCATCCGGCGAGATTGTCCGCGCCATTTCGGTTGCCGGCTACACGGCTGTGATCCGCACCGGGCGATAGCAATCAAAGGCAATAGCCGGGTAGCGGAGTAGTGGGTGATTCATTAGGTGTTGTCGACCGCGCCGGTTTTCTTTTCGGCATTGCGACGGTGGTTGTCTGACTTGCGTCGACGGCCTGGCGGACTCCGGACATCCGTCAATGGAGCGCCGCCAACTGGCGTTCAGGTCGTTGACCAGCAACAACGCGGGTCGCGTTGGCAAGCGCAGTTAAGTTTGTGTATGCGACCCTCAACGGCTCCTCGCCGGGGTCAGGGAGTTGGACCATGCTCATTTTCCGGCAGCTATTCGACCAGCAATCGGCAACCTACACATACCTCCTTGCCGACCGTAACAGCGGCGAAGCGGTGATCATTGACCCGGTGTTCGAGCAGGCACGCCGGGATGCGGCGCTCGTCGAAGAGCTCGGATTGCGGTTGCTTTATACGCTCGACACTCATGTCCACGCGGATCACGTCACGGGCGGCTGGATGCTCAAGCGTCGAACCGGTGCCCGGATCGGCGTCTCGGCGGCAAGCGGAGCAGTCGGCGCGGACCGTTATCTGATGCCCGGTGATGAAATTGCATTTGGCACGCGCCATCTGCAAGTCCGTGCAACGCCCGGTCATACACATGCATGCCTGACCTTTGTGCTGGACGACGCAAGCGTGGCCTTCACCGGTGACTGTTTGCTGATCCGAGGCACCGGTCGCACCGATTTCCAGAACGGCGATCCGCGTGCCATGTATCAATCGGTGCGTCGTCAAATATTCACGCTACCGGAAGCATGTCTGCTTTACCCCGCCCACGATTATCGGGGGCTGACCGCAACGAGTGTCGCCGAAGAACGGCGCTTCAATCCGAGGTTAGGCGGCGAACTGAGCGAGGACGACTTCGTCGGATACATGGCGAACCTTCGATTGCCGCATCCCCGGAAGATTGATGTCGCGGTTCCCGCCAATCTGAAATGCGGCCTCACTGCGAATGATCCGACACAGACGGCTGATCCGGACTGGGCTCCGTTGAACTATACCTTTGCCGGCATATGGGAGGTTCAGGCGCAATGGCTTGAAGAAAACGTGGATTCGGTCCAGGTGATCGACGTGCGGGAACCCATAGAGTTCGTCGGGTCGCTGGGACGCATCGGTGGCGCCACGCTCATTCCGCTGGGTGAACTGGCACAGCGGGTCAGCGAGCTGTCCCAGGACCGCCCGATCGTGACCATTTGCCGGGCCGGAGGGCGTTCGGCTCAGGCCACGATCATCCTCCAGCAGGCCGGGTTCGATCGTGTCGCCAACCTCGCGGGCGGCATGTTGCGCTGGCGCGCGGAAGGACATACCGTGGACATCGGGAGTGCCTGAGCGATGCAAGCCCACCAGTGCGGTGATTTCGGGCGGCGCTCATCGCAATCGGCAGATCGGCGAGTGCGCGAATTCCGCCCCTGTGCTCACGGACATCATCCAGGTTCGCCGCGTCCCGGGAAAGGCGCACAATGAATATTCGTGTTTCTCAACCCGGAGTGCCCGCTGTTTCGCTGCGGGGTCACTTCGACTCATACACGTACTGGAGGTTTGACATGTCGATTCGTATTGGCGAGGAAGCACCCGATTTCACGGCCGAAACAACGGAAGGAACGATCCGGTTTCACGAATGGATCGGGGACAAGTGGGCCATTCTGTTTTCGCATCCGAAGGATTTCACGCCGGTCTGCACCACCGAGCTCGGATATATGGCCGGCCTGAAGCCGGAATTCGAGAAGCGTAACACCAGGATCATCGGACTCAGCGTTGATCCCGTCAGCGACCATCAGAAATGGGTCGGCGATATTGAAGAAACCCAGGGGCACGCGGTCAACTATCCGCTGATCGGCGACCCGGACCTGACGGTCGCGAAGCTCTATGACATGATCCACCCGAACGCAAGTGGTGGTCCGCGCACCGCGGTGGACAATGCCACGGTGCGCTCGGTGTTCATCGTCGGCCCTGACAAGAAGGTCAAGGCCATGCTCGTGTATCCGATGAGCGCGGGCCGCAATTTCGACGAGGTGCTGCGTCTGCTCGACGCGCTGCAACTGAACGCGAAGCACGCAGTTGCCACGCCAGTGAACTGGAAACCGGGCGACGACGTCATCATCCCGACGTCCGTTTCCGATGATGATGCGAAGAAGAAATATCCGCAGGGTTTCAAGACGATCAAGCCGTATTTGCGGGTTGTGTCGCAGCCGACGTAACAGCAGCACCGACAACGATGGACGCGGGCGGCGTTGACATCGACGCCGCCTTCGGTTCAATGCGCAACTGATATGACGCAAGTCTTGCCACCTTGATAGCCACAGACGCACGTGCCACATCTCGTTAGGATCATAGTCGCACGATGTTTCACGGCTGCTGGTCACCCAAGTTCCAGTCTGTGTGGTTGTCTGCAAATCGCGATCTCACAAGACTGGAGTCGACGCCAGTTAAGGACATGGGCTCGGCTCTGCCGGGATTGAAAAAACGGGTGTCCCTGACTTACCTCGTAACTCGCTTGCATATCCTCAGTTGACGGGTTTGCACCAAAAGTCCTTGACCTTTCCACAACCGGAAGCTCTACAGTGAATATGTGTTGATCGGCAATAACCGACCGAAATAGCCGTGTCGCACGTGGGGTGAAAGCGGCGCGATAGGCGCAGACCGGTGGTTCCCGGAAGTCTGTGGACATAGGCCGGCTGCGGGCCGTCGGCGAGACAAGTTACTGCACGAGCGACCGGAACACCGGGGCGTGTCGGCGCCGCAGGAGCACCATTGCGCTGTCATTCATTGTTAGGAGGATTTCATGTCGTTGCTTAACACAATCTCGCGGACGCTCAACGGGCTTTTGAACGATGCCGCAGACTCGGTCCAGGACCCCTCGCGTGATGCGCGCCAGATCGTTCGCGAGCTTGATGACAGCATGGCGAAAGCGGAGAACTCGCTGATCGAGATCGAAGCGCAGGTCGCCATGCAGCAAAGCAAACGTGACGTCGCCGCGGACAAGGCGAAGAAATACGCAGATGGCGCGAAACGGGCACTGCAAGGCGGCGACGAAGCGCTCGCGCGTGAAGCGCTGACCGCGCAGGCGAACGCCGAGGCGGAACGCGACGCGCTCGTAAAGGAACTGTCGACCCTCGAACCATCGGTCGAGCATCTGAAAGCCCAGATTGCCGAGATGCGCCAACGCCGCAATGACCTGAACGCGCGCTCGAATATCCTGCAGGCGAAGCAGGAAATCGCGCAGGCGAAGGACACCGCAGCGAGTGTGCTGGGCGGCATCGGTGGCAAGAATTTCACGGAGGATTTTGGGAAGCTTGAGGATAAGGTCCAGCTGCAAGACGCGCGCTCGGACGCGCGGCTGAACTCGGCGGACGAAAGGAGCGGCAAGGCGCTCGACGACCGCCTTGTCGCGCTGTCGAAAGGGCCGTCGGTTGACGACCGGCTCGAAGCCCTGAAAAAGCAGCTCGACCCGCCTGCACGGCCCTGACACGACCGGCAGCGCTCCTCAGCGCGATGGGAAACATGAACGGAATGGCGCGTGCGGCGAAGATCCGATGCAGCCCGCGCGTACCTGACCCGGGACGATGAAGCACGAAGGACGGGACGCCTGCGCGTTCCGTGTGGTCATGAAGAAATTTCTCGCAACGGTCGTTGCCGCCGGCGCGCTGGCGATGTCGGCCGCCGCAGTAGCGCTGCCGGGCGCAAGCGACGTCGAACGCGCGATGTCACAAGGCAACTGGCAGAAAGCCGATGCTGAACTCGCGCGGGTCCTGCAGACTCATCCGGACAGCGCGCGGGCGCACTACCTGTACGGTCAGGTTCTTGAGCGCGAGGGCCGTCCGGCCGATGCGCTTGGCGACCTCGAAAAGGCCCGAGCGCTGGATCCGCAGTTGCGCTTTGCGCGCGATCCTTCGCGTTTCACTGTGATCGAATCGCGCGTGCAGGCGGAGGTAAACCGCGCAGACCCAGGTAGCGCGTCGGCCAGTCCGGCGGCCGGCATGACGACCGACGTTACCCCCCGCGCAGCGGTTACGCCACACCCGCTCGCGCCTGCGTCGCTCGGTAGGCGTGGCCCCTCGATCGGCATGTGGCTCGGCCTTGCGATGGTGCTGGCCAGCATCGTGCTGGTGGTGCGGTGGACACTGCGCCGGGCGCGCCTGAACGACGACGCTCGCGCGACCGATCAGCGCCGTGCGCAGCTCAAACGCGCGACCGACCTGTTAAACGCAGTGCGCGCGTTAAAACTCGACGTGCGCCTTTCGGTCACAGCCGGCCACGAAGCGCTCGAACATGAGGTCGAGGACGTCGAAACGCAACTGCGAGAACTCGCCGATGCGCTGTCGAACAGCAGCAATCCGGTGCCCGGCTATCGCCTCGAAGAACTCGCCCGGCGTATCAACGGCCTGAAGGCGCGTGCCGAGGGCCGTCCCGATCCGAATGCGGCAGACGCCGTGGCCACCACTGCGGGGCCGATGAGCGGTCCATCGCCATATGCGCAGGAAGCCGAGGGTTTCGGCCACCATCCGGCGGCCGGGCCGCCGGCGCGGCCCGCGGTGGTCTTCCAGCAACCCGGCGGCTGGCTGGGCGGCATGGGCGGCCTGGGCAGCCTGGTGACCGGCATGTTGCTTGGGCAACTGCTCGGTGGTCATCGCGACCGTGTCATCGAGCGTGAGGTGTGGGGCGAGGGCGAGCGTCGCCACAACGGCGATGCCGGTATCGACGCAGGGCAGGGTAGCGACAACTGGAATGACACCAGCGGCGGCGGCGGCGGTGGCGAGATCGACACGGGCGGCGGCGACGACTGGAGCAACGGGAGCTAGGAGCGGACCTGGTCCGAAATGGACGCGGCGCGTTGCCGTCTCCTGTCCTCGTGTTGCTTGCCGGGGAGACACCCACGTTCAGAGTGGGAAATGCTGGACGACTGTTTCGACCAAACGAGGCACCGGATAGCATCTCGCTGCGCAACGCACACGCCGTCGGCGCATTCATTCGTGCGCGCCCGGTAACGAGACTTCTCCTTATGGACCGCCACGATGCCTCCTGTTTCCAGACTGGATCTGTCAAAATTTCGTCGCTTCGCTCTTCTTGAAGGACCGACGCCCATTCAACATCTGTCCCGCTTGAGCAGGTATCTCGGTGGAGCCGAGATTTTTGTCAAAAGAGAGGACTTGAACGGCCTCGGTGGCGGGGGCAACAAGCTTCGAAAGCTCGAATTCCTGATTGGTGAAGCACTCACGGGTGGTGCCGATACGATCATCACGGTGGGCGCGCGACAATCAAATCACGCACGCCTTACCGCGGCCGCAGCTGTTCGGGCAGGACTCAAATGTGAGCTCGTCCTGACCAGATTGGTTCCGCGTTATGACGAAGACTACATCGAAAACGGAAACATCCTGCTCGATAGCCTGCTCGGCGCCCATGTCCACGATCTTCCGGCTTCCGCTAACGCACTGGCGTTCGCGGAAGATCGCGCGAATACGTTACGCGCGGAAGGGCGCAGCGTGTATGTCTGCCCACTCGGCGGTTCAAGTCCCGTCGGTTGTCTTGGATATGCCGATTGTGCGGTGGAAATCGCAGAGCAATCTGACGCTTCAGGGCTGTTGTTTGATCATATCGTCGTGCCCAACGGAAGTGGCGGAATGCATGCCGGGCTGATCGCCGGTGTCGTAGCGCTCGGCAAATCCCCGTCGTCCATCGTTGGGCACACCGTATATAGCCAGCCCGACCAGGCTCGGTCCGCCACGCTCGACAAGGCGAATCAAACCGTCAGGCTCATCGATCCCGAACTGACAGTTTCTGACGACGCTGTCGCAATCGAGGGCGGGCAGTTGGGTGATGGATATGGGATACCTACTGACGGCATGCGCAACGCGGTCCGTCTGCTGGCCTCAACCGAAGGCCTGTTCGTTGATCCTGTATATGGCGGAAAGGCGTTCGCAGGCCTTTTACACGATGTGGAAACTGGGAAATATCACGCTGGACAACGCGTTCTATTTGTTATGACTGGCGGACTGCCGGGGTTATTTGCGTACCGTAGCGCGTTCTAGCGAACGTTTCGACCTGACAATCCGCTCGCAGGTATCGCCGGGAGGCGGTCCAGGATGTCCGGACCGCATGCACCGTGGACGCGTTGCGTGAGGACATTTCCGCAGCCTGAGACGACGCCAGGAAGGGGGGGTGCCAATTGCTCACGCCATGACACAAATCTCCCAACGCGTTAGGCCGGACCTGATGCCCTGATGGGGTGGCACTCGCCAGACCCAAGTTGGGTTCGAAGTCGAACGAACGAGCCGTGCCCGGTTTTGATCGGCTTGCTCGCTTCGGCAAGGCTGGCGCTGAGAAATTCTGGGCATGCTCAAAGCGCTGGAGCGGGCCGTCCAGGCAGGTCAGCCGCTCATGGTCGTCGGGTCGGGTTCAGTGAGTTCCCGATTTGCGGCGGAAATGGCACGCGCGGACTGTGACTGCACCGGATCGTCGAACCGGAACGTTAATCCTCGAAGTGCGACCTCACAGCGAACGACTGCGTCAGCCCGACTCTCGCCACCCATATTAAGCAGTGCATATCGATAGCTTTTGCCGTCCTGCAGTTCAGACGAAAGTCGGCGGCCCGCTGCACACAGCAGCTTGAACCGCGCATCGGGAAAGCGCAGGAGGAGATCGTCTATTTCCGTTTGATCCGGGACCTGCCGCACGAGCCTGTCTTCGAATAGCCGCGGCACGTAGCTGACCGCCGCGCGATAGCGCGCGCCTTTACGCGTCGTCACTGGGCGAACACCGCTTGCAATCGCGAGCGCGATCTCGTATGTGTTGACCCCGTTCACCTTTTCCATCATATCCGCGAACTGAGGACACATCCGCGGATTGATTTCGATGATATGAACCGTCTTCGCTTTCTCGTTATAAAACATCTCGACATTGAACAAACAGTTGTCGAGGCCGATTGCGAGCGCACAACGCCCGGCGATGGCTGACATCTTTCGCTGAACAGTTTCTCCCAGTCGGGATGGATACTCGAAACGGGCAAAGCTGATCGTGCCCGGATACATGACAGAGTCCGTGATGCCGACGAGCATGAACTCGCCGCGATACATGCAGCACTCGACCGTGACCTGGGCGCCGTCGAGCACCCTTTCGGCGATGAGGTGACTCCCGTTCACCGGAAAGTCGGTAAAGCGTTGCAGCAGGACATTGAACGGTTTGACAAAGCTGTGCAGATGCGGCCGCGCGGCTTTCGCCAGTCGCCTTAGCTCGTCCGGGGTGTCGACACGTTGCGCGAGGATGGAAAAGAAGGATTTGACCGGTTTCACGAAAGCGGGCATCGGTATCTGCGGCTGTTCGGCGCCCCCGTCGCCACGGACGAGCGCAAACGATGGCACTGCTTCCGGCACCGCGGCGCGCTGGGCCAGGCGCGAGTAGTACTTGTGCTGGCATAGCAGGACTTTTCCCGACCCCGGGCCCGGCAGTCCAAGGCGTTGCGCGATCGCTGCCGCGAGGATGCTGCCCGGATAATCGTCCGACGCCATGACGCCATGCAGCCCGGCCATGCGCAGCGCGGCGACCGCGTTATCGATGAAGCTCAAGGCATCGAACCCGTCTGGGTGTTCACTCACGTCCGTTCCATAAGGCATGACCTCATAGCCCGTTGTTGCGAGCACGCCGGGCAGTTCCGCATCGTCCCACATGGTCGGGCAGATCAGGGCCACCTTCTTGCGACCGGAGGCAATTTCTCTTTCGTCTTTTCCGCATGAGTTCATGATGCTTTCGTACTCACTGGTTATAAAAACCCGCCTACTCATCGGTGGCGGGACGCGCCTTGTCAGCCGCCGTCCCGGTAGCCGGCCACCCAGCCCTCCGTGTTCAGACGATCGTGCATGGATGTGGCAGCGATCGCTGCCTCCCCAAAAGCCACGGCGATCTGATCGAGGCTATGTACCACGTCACCTGCCGCATATAGACCGGCGATGGATGTCATCATGTGCTGGTCAACAATCAAGGTCCTGTCGGGGGCGTGACTCGCGCCCAGGGCCAAGGCCAGGTCTGACCTCACCGTGTCGCCCAAAGCAGAGTAAATCGAATCGAACTGATACTCCTTGCCGCCGTGAGTTTGCAGGGCGGCGATCCGATCTCCTTCCATACGCAGCGCGGGAATTCCCTCTTCGATGACGGCAATTCCGGCTGTTTCGAGTTTCTGGCGATCTGTGCCGGAAAATGCTCCCTTGTGACCAAGGGTGAACAGCGTCAGGTCAGCCGTGTAGGTCCGAATGAACAGGGCTTCTTTCAGAGCCTCATTGTCTTGCGCGATGACCGCCACTCTCTTGCCTATAACCTCGTAGCCATCGCAGATAGGACAGTGGCGCACCAGGCCCCGATGAACGGCGTCCTTCAGATCGGGAAGAGCGGGCTCGATGTCGACGACGCCAGTAGCAAGCAGCACTTTTCTGGCCTGGATGCAGGTGTGCGCAGTCGACGCCAGAAACGTTCCGTCCTCTTGCCTGCTAAGTTCTCCCACCGTCGCAGCAGTCACGCTAACGCCATAACGCAAAGCTTGTGTGCGTAGCCGTGCAAGTAGATCGTTGCCCGCGATGCCGTCCGGGTACCCCGGACAGTTATGTGAAACTGGAATCAACGAGGCGCGGCTTTCGCCCGCGTCAATGACCTGTATGCTGCGACGATACCGGGCAAGGTAGGTGGCCGCGGTAAGTCCCGCGACGCCCGCACCGATGACCAGGCAATCGACGCTCTGTGATGTAGGGGGTTTATTCATTTCCTTCTTCGGTATGGCATCCGTCTGCTGTCGCGCGCCGGCCTCGCTGTGACAGGAGGAAGCGCCGCCGCGCAAATGATGTTGTCGGGTGCTGATGGATTCTCGAGGTCGGCGGTTACTGCCCCGCGGCGTTATCTCAAGCCCGACTTTTTTCAGGAATGCCCAGCGAGCTGAACATGCCATCGCTCTCGAGGGTGACCGCCGGCCGCAGAAGGGCGATCGCTCTGATTGCGGGTACAGCTTGACCCGTCGCGGTCTCCAGTACGGCTATGGAGCGCATGCTGTGCATCAACACCTCGCGGCGCCCAGATCGATGCCGACTTTTGCATTCGCGGTCGACGGCATTGATCGGCGTTCGCAATCACGCAGGCGTTGTGCGCGCATCGCCTGCTTTCTGCCGCGCATCGGTACATGGAAATCTCCGCAGGGTCGACCATGGTTCAAAGTCTGGGGTTTGCCTCGATTGGAAAGTCAAGCGTCTTTGCGTAGGGCATTACCCTGTTTCCATGTGCGTCCCGTCCTCCAGAACCATCAGGACATGGCGAGCAGCGGAGCGATTGAGGCGTCCCGGCCAGTGAATGATTCCGGATCTGAGTGTTGGCGGGAGCCCAGCTGAGTCCATCGGCGACGACCCATGCACGTGGTCAGCCAGCGCCGCGCACCACGCTTGTGGCCGCCGCGCGGCCAACGAGATTTCATGTGTTTTGACGACTAGTTCTGCATCCCGTCTTACGTCGGCTTCGTCAGGCGCCTGATGCGCAACGCTGACATGCCCATCTTCCTGATCGCGCATGGCCATCCGGTTCAACGCTGCACCGCGATCCACTTCGGGGGACAGCGGCGAGATGATGAAAAGAGCTTGACCTTCCTATCGTGGAAAGTTGTAAGGTGAACTTAAGCAATGACCTGTGAGCCCTCGCATGCGAGGGCCGCAGCAACTGCAGGCGGCCTGATCCCGTAGTCGTCAGGACAGTCGAGTTCCAATCCGTTACCTCACAAGGAGGTTTGATGGACAGTCCACAATCAAATCGGTTAAGTCGCGTGTTCGGGTGGGTTTCCCTGAACCGTGTGGTGGTGCTCGCCATGGCCGCTGTGCTCACTATCGGTGTCGTCGCGTCAAACGAAGCGGATGCAGCGCGGCTCGGAGGCGGCCGCAGTTTCGGCCGACAATCGCAATCGATCCAACGCCAGCAAAGCACGCCGGTCCAGCCAACGTCGCCATCGCGCACGCAACAGGCCACGCCCGCTACGCCACCTGCAGCCACGCCCCAGCCATCGCCCAACCGCTGGCTCGGGCCGATTGCCGGTCTCGCCGCCGGGCTCGGCATTGCAGCGCTGCTGTCGCACTTCGGGCTGGGTGGTGCGCTCGCGGGAGTGATGGCGAATCTTCTGATTATCGCGGCGCTGGCAATGCTCGCCGTCTGGGTATTTCGCCTTCTTGCCCGCCGCCGCGCTGGCGGCATGCCGTGGTACACGCAGGGCGTCAGGCCAGCGATAAAGTCCGCGCCGCACGGTGCATGGCCGCAGCAGGTACAGGATACGTCCGCGGCCCCCCCAACCGGGACCTACAACGCGCCGCTGGCTGAAGCGTCATCGACGCCCGGCATCGTCAGCCCGGCACAACCCTCGGGCTTGCCGGCCGGTTTCGACACCAAAGCGTTCCTGCACAATGCCACGGTCTACTTCGTCAGGATGCAGTCGGCGTGGGACAAGGGTGACCTCGATGAGATCCGCGGATTCACCACGCCGGAGATGTTTGCCGAGATCAAGGTCGATCTCGACCAGCGCGGCGTTACGCCGAACCACACCGATGTCGTGCAACTCGATGCGGAAATGGTCGGCGTTGAGGAGCGCGGCGACGAGTCCCTTGCGACCGTGCGTTTCCACGGATTGATTCGCGAGACGGCGAGCGCGGCAGCCGAACCGTTTTCCGAAATGTGGACCCTGTCAAGGCAAGCGAAGCGGGGAGAAGGCTGGCTGCTCGCAGGCATCCAGCAGGTCAGCTGAAACAGCCGGCAGATGGATCAGTGGCATGGCGTCACCGGTTGGACGGTCGTTCTTCCTGCGTCGGTTTTACGGGTTGCGTGCCATCTGACCGTGGGGAGTAAGCGGGGCGCCGATCGCTGGCATCGCGTCGGATCGCGCAGCCGCCTGAGCGTTATTTTCGATGCGGAGGGGCATCCCGGCGCACGGAAAGCCCTTGACTTTCCTATGGTGGAACGTTGTACGCTGAACTGAAGTAAGGAGGTGTCGGCATCGCCCGATCTCTCTACCGGCTATCGGGCGTCATGCGGCGATGGGCGCGTGGGGCTGGCGTGCGTAAGGGGTCAGCAGAGGTCCCCCGGACACCGGACTGTACGGGACGCGTGGACGAACGAGGGCAGCATGAATATCGGACAGGCAGCCAGGGTGTCCGGCGTTTCAGCCAAACTGATTCGCTACTATGACAGCATTCACCTGCTGCGTCCCGCCTCGCGCAACGCCGCCGGTTATCGCGTGTACGGCCAGCAGGACGCCCACATGCTGAGGCTCATCGGTTGCGCCCGTCGCGTTGGTTTTACGATTGGGCAGATCCAGCGTCTGCTCGGACTATGGCAGGACGCTGATCGCACCAGTGATGAGGTTAAAACGCTCGCGCTCGAGCACATCAACACGTTAAACGGGCGCCTCGAAGAACTTCGCGCCATGCGTGACTGCCTGAGGCACCTGGTCCGGCACTGCGCAGACGCCAAACGACCAGCATTACCCGACATTGCGAAACGGAATGGCGAGGTGAAGGATCGATGCTGTCCGGAATCGCACCACCCCCTGTCGACCCCTGGCTGACAAGGGATAACCACCATGCACGCCACAGAATCACTGGTTAAGCACGGATCGCGGATCAGCGTGCCCCCTTTGCTGCAGACCTGCATTGTCGGTGCCGACATATGCGCGAGGGTTGAAGTGGCAGGCGCGACGGGTCGGGTCCTCGGTGGAGTGATCAAACCGGCCGCGGCAACAGCAGAGCCCGCAGGCTGAGTTGCGCACGGGGCAACACGGAGGTGTTCATGGCGAATTCTGAGACTCCCCGCTATACCAGTTTGCTCGGCCGGAAATACGGCGATCTGCGCCGCCGGCTGATATTCCTGCTGCTGGGACTGGTCGTCTACCGGATCGGCGCGCACATCCCGGTGCCGGGCATCGACCCCGATCGGCTGGCACAACTGTTCCAGCATCAACAGGGCGGCATCATGGGCCTGTTCAACCTGTTTTCAGGGGGCGCATTGTCGCGCTTCACGGTCTTCGCGCTGGGCATCATGCCCTACATCTCCGCATCGATCATCATGCAATTGCTGGCGATCGTTTCGCCGCAACTGGAGGCGTTGCGCAAGGAAGGCCAGGCTGGCCAGCGCAGGATCACCCAGTACACCCGGTACTCCACTGTGGTGCTGGCCACCTTCCAGGCGTTCGGCATCGCGGTGGCGCTGGAAAACCAGCCTGGTCTCGTGATCGATCCGGGCCTGCTGTTCCGCCTGACCACGGCGGTGACGCTCCTGACGGGCACGATGTTCCTGATGTGGCTCGGCGAACAGCTTACCGAGCGGGGCCTGGGCAACGGCATCTCGATCATCATTTTCGCCGGTATCGCGGCGGGCCTGCCCAACGCGGTTGGCGGCCTGTTCGAGCTGGTGCGCACGGGTTCGATGGCTATCTTCTCGGCGATCGTGATTGGTGCGCTGGTCGTGTCGGTGACCTTTTTCGTGGTGTTCGTCGAGCGTGGGCAGCGCAAGATCCTGCTGAATTACGCCAAGCATCAGGTGGGTACCCGGCTCTACGGCGGCCAGGCGTCGCACCTGCCGCTCAAACTGAACATGTCCGGCGTGATCCCGCCGATCTTTGCGTCGTCGATCATCCTGTTCCCGGCGACTTTCGCGAACTGGTTCAGCACGGGTGAGAACACGCGTTGGCTCAAGGATGTCGCCAGCCAGCTTTCGCCGGGTCAGCCGGTCTATGTCGTGCTGTACGCACTGGCGATCGCCTTCTTCTGCTTCTTTTACACCGCCCTGGTGCTCAACAGCCGGGAAACGGCCGACAACCTCAAGAGGAGCGGCGCGTTTGTGCCAGGCATCCGTCCGGGTGAGCAGACCGCGCGTTACATCGACACGGTCCTGACGCGCCTGACGCTGGCCGGTGCCGCTTATCTGGTACTGGTTGCCCTGCTACCGGAATTCATCGTCCTGCGCTGGAACGTGCCGTTCTACTTTGGGGGAACATCGCTGCTGATTATCGTCGTGGTGACGATGGATTTTATGGCGCAGGTGCAATCCTACGTGATGTCGCAGCAATATGAATCGCTGCTCTGGAAAGCCGGCTTCAAGGGCAGCGGCATGACGCGCCATTGAGCAACGAAACCTATGACACAGACAGCACCATGCAAAGGCAACTGCGGGCGTGCGCGCCACGGGCTGCCATCTCTGCCGTCAGGGCGGTCACGCGAATGGTGTCGTCAAGCCCTGTTGCTGCCGGGTCGGGCCTTTGAGGTTGCCTGTCAATGCTGATTCACCCGAACTTCGATCCCATCGCCATTCATCTCGGACCGGTCGCCGTGCGATGGTACGGCCTCATGTACCTGGTGGCGTTCATTGCGGCAATCGTCGTCGGCCGGTTGCGGTTGCGTCTGCCACATGTCGCCGCGCAGGGCTGGACCGCCAGGGACATCGACGACATGCTGTTCTACGGCATCGTCGGCACGATTCTCGGCGGGCGGCTCGGCTATGTGCTGTTCTACAAGGCGAACTACTACGTCGCGCATCCGCTCGACATCGTCAAGGTCTGGCAGGGCGGCATGTCGTTTCACGGCGGCCTGCTCGGCGTGACGCTGGCGATGGTGCTGTTTGCGTATCAACGCAAACGCACCTGGCTGCAGGTCACCGACTTCGTCGCGCCGATGGTGCCCGCCGGTCTTGCCGCAGGGCGTCTCGGCAATTTCATCAATGGCGAACTGTGGGGGCGCGTCACTGATCCGCAGGCGCCGTGGGCAATGCTGTTCCCCACCGCAGCGAAAGACGATGCTGCATGGTTCGCGGCGCATCCGCAACTCGCGTCTCGATGGAATCTCGACGCAGTGTTCGCGCAGTACCACATGCTGCCGCGTCATCCTTCCGAACTGTACGAGATCGCGCTCGAAGGCATCGTACTGTTTTTTGTGCTGTGGTTTTTCACGCGCAAGCCACGCCCGGTGGGCGCCGCGTCCGCCATGTTCCTGACCGGCTATGGTCTCGCGCGATTCACGGTGGAATTCGCGCGCGAGCCGGACGATTTTCTGGGCCTCCTCGCATTGGGCATGTCGATGGGGCAGTGGCTGTCGCTGCCGATGATTCTGGGGGGGCTGGCCGTGATGGCGTGGGCATACAGGCGCGCAGGAAGCGTTTAGATGGTGTTTCCCGACCGCGTGGCGCAAGCGCTGGCGGAGTGTCGGGACGCAGGCAGCAACGAGTTTGGAGGGGCGGTTTCCGCCGAGGCGCTTTGGGGAGCCAACCCACCGGACACCGGACGCTGCGCCTGAGTGTGCGGCAAGTCTTGTCGCGAGCCCACCGCGCCCGGCGTACCGACACCCAACGGCGGCAATTGCAACGAACTCGCCGACGCGACTGGCTTTCTTTGCGCGCAACCCCGCTTCTTCGAGACGGACGTGATGTGCCGCGCCCCGGCAGTCGAGCCTGGGCAGTGCGCGCCCTCTTGCGTTCGAAGGCGAGAGGCGCAACTGGCTACATTCACTCCCGCATCCTGGGTATGAAGCGTTGTATTCCTGGGTACGAAGCGTTGTATTCATGCACAGGAAGATGCGTGAGAAACAGCACCAGGATTGTTGACTGATCTGCGCGACAGGCGCACCCGGTTGCGCCCGCAGACAGTGCGCCATCAGCCGCCTCCGTCTTTCGGCTGCAGCGTAATCAGAAAGCTTGCCGGCGTCTGACCGTTGACGTCGAGCGGCATCGGATCGGATTTCTGGACGGCGCGCAACGCGATATCGTCCCATTGAGCATTGCCGCTCGAGCGTTGAATAGTGGCGCCAAGCAGCACCCCGCCCGGCCTTAGGCGCACTGCGATGACGGTAACGGGATTCCCTTCGATGGCGCCCGGCGCGATGATGTTCGGCCGCACGCGCTGCCTGACCCTGTCGGCATAATCGGCCGACGGTGCCGTACCGCCGGAGCCAGTACCGCGGTTCGCGAGGCCACCCTTCGCTGACGGCTGTTCAGCGGCCATGGCCTGCAATGCAGCGAGCCTCGCGGTACGTTCCTGCTCAGCCGCCTGTTTCGCCTGTTCCCGGGACATTTGCGACATCTGCTTCACGTCCAGTTCTCTTTGCTGTTCGGCCATTCGCTGCGCTGTGGTTAGCGGCTGCTCTGCCTGTTCGCGTTTCAGCTGGCTCTGCTGCTGTTGCCCGGCAGTCTGCCGCTCAGGCTTTGTCGGGGCCGCGCGTGGCGCGGCGACCTGTTTCCGGCGTTGCCTTTCCCGCAACGTGATGTCGGCCTGTTCATCGTGTGTGGGCGGCGGGATCAGCTGGGCAGGGGCGGGCGGCGCCTGCGGGTGTGGCGGCGCCATGTCGGGCACCGCAGACCACAGTTGCGCATCCGCGCGCGCAGGTGTTCTGCTCTGCCAGCGGATGCCATTGAACAGGAACAACGCGAGCAGCGCGTGCGTCGTCAGTGCGAGCAGGAAAGCGAGCCAGATGCCGCGCGCGCGCGGCGGACGCAACGGGAAGCCCGGGATTCCCGTCGCATGCGATCTGACTCGCAGCCCCGTGCGTTTCACGTTGTGCGACTTCGCCCAGGACATCAACCTCACCATCACTGCACCTTCGTACTTCGTGTCCATGTCGGCGGCCATCAGAACCGAATGGTTCAGATTCGCCTACGGTGGCTGGTCACGAACTTCTTTCGATCGGTTTTATGCGTCGCGTTTTTCAGCGTCACTCCGTCGCCGACGTATCTGTAGCGTACCACTCATCTCGCGATCGGTGCGGACTGCGAAACACTGTCCACGGGGTAAATCCGACTCTTTCGAAGCTACGCTGAAGTGTCCGGCAGCTCAGTGAGGCAGCGGGCGATGCCAGATGGCGGCAAGGCATCGGGTTGGCGATGATGAAAACGCCTTTGCCGGGCCAGGTCGAAGCAACCCCGGTTAATCGGACAAAAGGGTGCTAGGAACAGGTGCCTGAAGGCATGCTTTCCGGTGGCCGCCCCGTTCCCTGATCGCGGGGGCCGTGATTGGGGTCAAACCGGCATGATGCAGTGCGAATCTGATCCGTTGCGACGTCATCCTGCCCGGACATCGTGATCCCTGGAGGAAGGTCGCGCTGCCGGCGCGACACCTTTTCTTCATACGACGTCGAGCCTCAGATGGTTTCGTCTGTTGTGCAGTTGGGTGCGGTTGAAAGGCCTTGACATTCCAATTGGAGGAACGTCTAGAGTGAAATCGTGGATGGGGCCCCGCCCCTTTGCAGGTGTCCGGGATGGGGCCACCCAGCGGAACTGCCACTTCCGCTACCCGTGTCACCGGCCGACCGGTCGCGGGCCGGATGTTGCAAGGGGCAAAGAGAGCGCCGTGAACGTCAGGGAAGCCACCATGGTATGGACGGGCGGCCCAAACGCGATGCGGACGATGGAGAACATGATCCGCGCCGATGCCGACAGGATCCAGACCCGACATGTCGAAATGACGTGCCCGTCTTCACCGATCTCCTGGCATAACAGAAGATCGATACAGGAGGAACACCATGAAGTGCACGAAAACCATGCTCACCACCGGCGCCGGGCTGCTGGCCGTGCTGGCAGTCGCATATGTCGTATTCCCGCAATTCCAGAGCACTGTCCTGAGCCTGGGACCTTACCTGCTGTTCCTGCTGTGCCCGTTGTCGATGCTGTTCATGATGAAAGGTATGAATTCGTCCAAGGATCATCGTGACGAGTCAGGCTCGAGCACCACGCGAGAACCCGAACGGCGGCCCGCGGGCAAGGACTGATGCCCTCCGTGCCGATGCTGATGTTGTTCCGTTCGTCCGCGGTCCAGACGCTGCAGGGAGCCAAGCGGGTGCGTGAAGCTCGCGAAATCGCTGCAAGGGCCTCGGGCGGCAAGCCTCATGCATGACGCAGGCGACCGAGGGCATCCCGTTCCTGCGGTCGACGTGACATACCTGTTGGCGCTCTCTGGAGGCAACGGGAGATCGCGCGAGGAGTCACACGGTGAAATGCACGAAAGCGGTGCTTGCGACCAGCGTCGGCCTGGCCGCGCTCGCGGTCGCATATGGCGCCTTCCCCGCATTCCGGAGCCTCCTCATCAGGCTCGAGCCCGCCTTGCTGTTTCTGGTGTGCCCTTTGTCGATGCTACTCGTGATGAACGACATGGGTTCACGTCAGGAGCATCGTGACGAGTCCGGCGCGGGCGCGGCACGGGCGGCGACCGGCGGGCAAAGAATAGTTCCCGCTGCCGTGCTGTAAATGCGGCGGACTGTAATACCACGGGTTCGGCTGCGCCCCGGAGCGCAGCCGTCTGGAAGAAGCGCGCGGCTTCGACAACAGGACGCACGCAGCGCGTCGAGGAGGGAAGGAGCGATCATGGTGAACACTGATCCCGTATGCGGGATGACCGTCGAGGAAAATGCTGCGGAGGCTCACGCATCGCATCAGGGGCGGACGTATCACTTCTGTTCGGCGCACTGCCTGCAGCGCTTCGAGGCGGATCCTGCCAGATACATCGCGCATCCGCCGTCCGGCGCGGCAGCACCGGCGGCAGGCAACGCAGTCGGCAGCTATACCTGTCCGATGCATCCGGAGATCCGCCAGCCGGGACCTGGCACCTGCCCGAAGTGCGGGATGGCACTGGAACCTGAAATTCCCGCCCTGGCTTCAGTCACGCCGGCCGAATATACCTGCCCGATGCATCCTGAGATCGTGCGCGGCGCCCCCGGCGCCTGTCCAGTCTGCGGCATGGCGCTCGAACCGAAGGTTGCTGCACCCACAGAGGAGAACCCGGAACTGGCAGACATGACACGGCGCTTCTGGACCAGCGTCGCGCTCGCGCTTCCCGTGTTCCTCATGGCGATGGGTGCCGATCTCTGGCCAGCCGCCGCGTCGCGCCTCATCTCACACGACACGCTGCAGTGGCTCGAGTTTGGGCTCGCCACACCGGCCGTTCTGTGGTGTGGCTGGCCACTCTTCGTGCGCGGCTGGCAGTCGGTGGTCAACCGCAGCCTGAACATGTTCACGCTCATCGCTCTGGGCGTAGGCGTCGCCTGGGGCTACAGCGCAGTGGCGCGATTGATGCCGTCCGTCTTCCCGTCCAGTATCCGGATGCCCGACGGGAGCGTGCCGGTGTACTTCGAAGCAGCGGCTGTCATCACGGCGCTGGTGCTGCTCGGTCAGGTGCTGGAGTTGCGGGCGCGCAGCCATACGAACGCCGCCATCCGTATGCTGCTCGGTCTCGCTCCGAAAACTGCGCGCATTGTGCGGGACGGCGGGCGCGAAGAGGACATTCCGCTGGAGCAGGTTCGACCGGGGGACCTGCTGCGGGTGCGACCGGGCGAGAAGGTCCCGGTGGACGGCGTGGTGACAGAAGGGACGAGCGGGGTCGACGAGTCGATGGTGACGGGCGAACCTATTCCCGTCGAAAAGCAGGCAGGCGAGCGCGTAATTGGCGCGACGCTGAACGGCACCGGCTCCCTTGTCATGCGCGCCGAACGGGTGGGTGCCGAGACGCTGCTCGCGCAGATCGTGCACATGGTCGCCGAAGCCCAGCGTAGCCGCGCGCCGATTCAGCGACTGGTGGATGTCGTATCCGGCTACTTCGTTCCGGCCGT
The DNA here is from genome assembly GCF_902833645.1 of Paraburkholderia fungorum. Taxonomy (GTDB): domain Bacteria; phylum Pseudomonadota; class Gammaproteobacteria; order Burkholderiales; family Burkholderiaceae; genus Paraburkholderia; species Paraburkholderia fungorum. Next base: position 150,205 of record NZ_CADFGE010000013.1, on the reverse strand, counting down.
AATCGTCGCTGCCCTCATCACCCTGGCAGTCTGGGGCGGCTGGGGGCCGGAACCCCGGATGGCCCATGCGATCATCAACGCGGTTGCGGTACTGATCATCGCCTGTCCATGCGCGCTGGGGCTCGCGACGCCGATGGCCATCATGGTCGGCACGGGCCGCGGCGCCAGTGCGGGAGTCCTTATCAAGAACGCGGAGGCGCTGGAGACCCTGCAGAAGGTGGACACGCTGGTCGTGGACAAGACGGGCACGCTCACGCTGGGGAAGCCGAAACTCACGGCCGTGATGGTGGCGTTGGGATTTGATGATCATCAGGTGTTGCAACTCGGCGCAAGCCTCGAGCGAGCCAGCGAGCATCCGCTGGCGAGCGCGATCGTCGCTGGCGCGCAGGAGAAGGGGCTGGCGCTGTTGCCGGTCGCCGACTTCAGGTCGTTCACGGGCAAGGGCGTGACCGGCGTCGTGAATGGCCATGAAGTAGGCATCGGCAACCGCAGCCTGCTGGACGCGCTCAGCGTCGGTGCCGCCGCGCTGGACAGGCAGGCGGCGACCATGAGAGCGGAAGGCCAGACCGTGATGTTCGTGGTAGTGGATGGCGAGCCGGCGGGACTTATCGGCGTCAACGATCCGATCAAGGACACCACACCGGAAGCGATCCGCGCGCTTCACGCGGAGGGGCTACAGGTCGTGATGCTCACCGGCGACAACCGCGTGACCGCCGACGCGGTGGCCCGCAAGCTCGACATCGACCAGGTGTTCGCCGACGTGCTACCCGAGCAGAAGACCGCAGTAGTGAAGCGTTTGCAGGCAGACAGACGTATCGTGGCGATGGCGGGCGACGGCATCAACGACGCGCCCGCGCTCGCCCAGGCGCACGTCGGAATTGCCATGGGCACGGGCACTGACGTCGCCATGGAAAGTGCTGGCGTCACGCTGGTCAAGGGTGATCTGCGGGCGATCGTGCGGGCACGGCGCCTGAGCCGCGCCACCATGCGCAACATCCGGCAGAACCTGTTCTTCGCGTTCATTTACAACGCGCTCGGCATACCGCTTGCGGCCGGCGTGCTGTATCCGTTCTTCGGCCTGTTGCTCTCACCGGTCATCGCGGCTGCGGCCATGAGTTTCAGTTCGGTGTCCGTGGTAATGAATGCGCTGCGGCTGAACCGGGTTCGGCTGTGATTGCGCGCCCGTACGCCAGCGGAGCGGGCCGCCCGATCTTGCCGCGGTTGTTCATCGGTCCGCCGATTGCCACGCAGCCTCACCAACGAACCGACCTACTGGGGCGGGTGCACGAAAAACGATTGCAAATACGGCCCGTATGGCATGTGTCCAGCGCACACGGTCGAAACCGGCATGCACCGCGATCCGGTTTCCCGGCGGTCGGGGGCCTCGCCTCAGTGCTGTTGAATGAGATTGTCACTCGCGACTGTTCGGCATGCTGCGTTTGGCCATTAGTCCAACAGAACATTGGGCGTACGTCTCAGGTTTCGCAGCTGCAACAACGGCAGGCGCGCCCGTGATGGGCTGCTGTCACGACCTGTCATCACAAGGAGAACAGAGAAATGGCGAAATATCTGCTGATCGAATCGCGTGACCCGTTCGAATCGAATGATGTCGGGTTCCTTGCCGACCTTGCGCTACGCCTGCGGGCCGACGGCAACGAGGTGACAATATTCCTGGTGCAGAACGGCGTACTGCCGGTGCGTGCGGGCGCCCGCGACACCGGATTTTCCACGCTCGTCGGCGCGGACGTTACCGTACTCGCTGACGACTTCTCGTTGCGCGAGCGCGGTATCTCGCCCGATCGGCTGCTGGCCGGCGTCGAGGCGGCGCCGCTCGATGTAGTGGTCGACCATCTTGCCGACGGCGCGAAAGCGCTGTGGCACTGAGCAGGGAGAGCGTCATGAGCAGGACACTTACCATCGCCCTGATGGACGCGCCGTACGAGAGCGCGCGGTCCACCACTGCATTCCGGCTAATCGATATCGCTGCCCGACGCGGCTATACCGTCAATGTGTTCGCCTACGAAGGCGCGGTCGGCATGACGTTTGCAAGGCAGCAGGCCCATCCGAATCCCGTGCATCGCCGGGACGCGGAGGACGAGAATCACTTTTTGCCGAAGGATGTGGTTGCTTCCCTGATCAGGGAAGCCGAACGGAACGGCGGCAGGATAGACTGGGTGAACTGTGGTCTGTGTGTCGACGAACGCGGCGTCGGTGAGGCGGTGGAAGGGGTGCGCAGAGGCTCGCCGGGCGACTTCTGGAAGATGGCACAGGCGTCGGATAACACGCTCGTTATCGGGACACGTTGAGGAGGCGGTCATGAAAGCACTTAACATCGTGGAGAGCGCCTATCGCGCGACGCTGGAGGAACAGGATGACACGATCGTGTGGCTCACTGCGGCGTTGAAAGGGGCGGGTGCCGAACTGTCCGTGCTTCTTCGGGGGAATGCCGTCAACTACGCGGTCAAAGGGCAGGACGCGTCGGGCCTGTCTTTCGGTTCCTGGGACCAGACCCGGCCGCCGCGGATCGGGAGCGACATCGCATCCCTGATGGACGAGGGTATCAATGTCTACGTCCTGACCGACGACCTTGTCGAGCGTGGCATTGCCGACGATGAGGTCATCCCGGGCGCCAGGAAGGTCGGGCACGAGCGATTGCCGGAACTCTTCGCCGCCCACGACCAGGTCTGGCACTGGTAACGCAGGCAAAACGCCCAACGTGCGGCGTTCTGCCTGCGAAGCCCTCTTGACGCCGGCTTCCGCGCCAGGGTCCTGGTGAGCTCTTCTGGCGGCTCGCTGCTGTGGTTCGCACCTGGGGCCAGCCAGGTACGGTCGTTGCGAGATGCATGGGACGCAAACCTCGCGGCGTCGCGTTCGAGAGCTTGGATTCGTTGTTCATTCAGACCCACATCGGGGCGACCGCCAGGTTGCTGTTTCAACGTCCCGTTGGCAACTCGCGAGGCGGTCTGTTGCGCACTGCGGGGCATGGACCGACGGCTCACCAGATGATGTGGTCCAGCCGACCTCCAGATGACGCCCCTGAGGCGCTATCTTGACTTGACCACACCCATCATCGTGGAGTGAGCTATGGATGACCTGCCCGTCGTCATTGTCACTGGAGCCAGCGGTTTCATTGGATCGGCACTGGTCAACAGACTCGCGGGCCAATTCACGATAGTCGGTTTTGACCGCGTGGCCTCCCATCAACCTCCCCCCGATGCGGAATGCGTCTGTATCGACCTCACGTCGGACGAAGGAGTGGACGCCGCGTTTGAGAGAGTGCGTATCGCGTACGGGAACCGGATCGCGTCCGTGATTCATCTGGCTGCCTACTATGACCTGTCCGGGGAGCCCAATCCGGAGTACGAAAAAATAACTGTCCGGGGCACGGAACGCCTGTTGCGTTACCTCCGGCAGTTCGAAGTCGAGCAGTTCATCTTCAGCAGCACCATGCTCGTCCATGCGCCGACAGAACCGGGTGAGCCCATCACCGAATCCTCGCCGATCGACCCGCGCTGGCCCTATCCGATGTCCAAAGTCGAAACTGAGGCTCTGATCCGTGAACAGCACGGTGACATTCCTGTCGTCCTGTTGCGTCTGGCAGGCGTCTACGACGACGACGGACGCAACACGTTTCTGGCGCACCAGATCGCCAGGATTCGCGAACGCGACGTGCTGGGTCACTTTTACCCTGGCGATATCCGTCGCGGACAGGCGTTCGTCCATCTGGAAGACGTTTGCGATGCTTTGCTTCGGCTGATCGAGAAACGCAAAACGTTACCGTCTGAATTCACCCTGCTGGTGGGCGAACCGGACACCATGAGCTATGGCGAAGTGCAGCAGACCGTGGCGCAGACCTTGCACGGAGACACGTGGGAGACGAAGCAGGTGCCAAAACCGTTCGCGAAAATCGGAGCATGGTTCGAAGACGAGGTCCTCGACGAAGATTCATTTATCAAACCGTGGATGGTCGACCTCGCGGATGATCATTACGAGCTCGACGTGACGCGCGCCCGGACGACGCTCGATTGGGTGCCCGCGCATTCCCTTCGAGATTCGCTGCCAGTGATCCTTGACGCGTTAAAGTCCGCGCCCACGCGATGGTATGGACAGAACAGGCTCAACGAGGCGCTGGTAGCCGGCGAGACACGCGCGGCATCCCCGGAAAGCCCGGTCGAAGCCCGGCAGATTCAGGAAGTTGCGGCGCAGCAACGGGCATCGCGCAAGCACGCGGAGATGATGTCGGCCGAGCATCGGCGCACGCTCTGGACTCATTTCGTCAACATCGGGCTGGGCGCATGGTTGGTCGCGAGCCCTTTCGTTTTCGGAATGTTCGACACAACGTTTTTCGTCAGTCCCGCGCTCCAGCACGTCACCGTCGACCGCGGGCTTGCTTCACCGCAATGGCGCGCTGCCATGCTCGGCTGGAGTGATGTCGTGAGCGGCGCGCTTGTAATGCTGTTTGGGACGCTGTCGCTTTCGCGCAGAACCAGTTGGGCGCCATGGGTAAATGCCGTCGTCGGCCTGTGGCTACTGTTTGCGCCGCTGGTTTTCTGGGCACCAGGTGCCGCAGCGTACAACAACGACCTGGTCATCGGCATGCTGGTTATAGCGTTGGCGGTCCTCGTGCCGATGATGCCGGGGATGAGCATGGAAGGGATGATGGATACCTCAACAGTTCCGCCCGGATGGACCTACTGTCCGTCTACGTGGACGCAACGGCTGCCGATCATCGCAATGGGCCTCGTCGGCCTGATCATTGCGCGCCAGCTGACTCATCACGTCCGCTGTTTCGAAAGCGTGGCCCATTCCGGATGCGGGATTGGGCGCCGTCAGCTACGCGCTGGAAATCCTCATGGCCGCGATGGGAAGTCGTACACGCTGGCGCACAATGCCCTGGATGGTGACCTTCTTCGGCATCCTGGTGGTTCCGCTCGGCATCGTGAGTATCTACTTCATCGTCATCCAGCCGATCGTAATCGGTACCTGGTGCACACTCTGCCTGCTTGCCGCCCTGGCAATGCTGGTCATGATTCCCTTTGCGCTCGACGAACTGGTGGCAATGGGACAGTTTCTGCTCTGGAGTCGCCGCGCCGGCAAGCCGTTCTGGCGAACCTTCCTGATGGGCGACGCGATGCCGGGCGGCGCCGTGGGGACCGGGGACGAGCTCGGGTCCATGCGTGCGGCCTTCATCGACATGGGACGCGGAGCGACCCTGCCCTGGACGCTGGTGGTCAGCGTCGGGATTGGTGTGCTGCTGATGTTTACGCGTCTGCTCTTCGCAACGACAGGTGTGATGGCGAACAACGATCACGCCGTCGGTGCGCTCGTCGTGACGGTCGCCATCATTGCGACGGCCGAGGTTGCACGGCCGCTACGATTCGTCAACGTGATCCTGGGTGCGTGGCTGGTCATTGCTCCGTGGTTGCTGTCCGGTGCTTCATTGGCTGCGTCGTGGACCAGCGTCGCTGCGGGACTGGTGCTGGCCGCCCTGAGTCTGCCGCGCGGCAGGCGCAGCGGCGAACATTACGCAGGATGGGATCGCTATGTCTTGTAGCAATTCGCCTCCCCAGGATCGTGAACGCAACGCGACTTTCCGAACGAGACTTGCGTTGCTGGATCGGAAAAGCTTCGTGCGCGGCACGTCAGTATTCCGCAGCAAGAAGGCCCGTTGCGAATGAACAGGCGTGTTTGACACAAAACAATCTGCCTTGACACAACGGCGGGTGACCGCTACGGCGATCGTCGACATTCGGACCGCAACCCAGAGGACAACCGGCCCGGCGGTTCCTGAGCCGGATCGGTCCGCCTTTATCTCTTCCGACATCGACGGAGCATCCATCTCAATTCGCATGAATCTCGGCGTTACGCTGGCCACCCTCGCTTGCGCTGGCGGGACGCTCGAGACGCCGACGGTCAAGCCGGAGCGCATTCGTGGCGAGCCCGTGGCACTCGATGGCGATGCGCTGAAGGTGCACCGCCGCAGCGGGCAAACCGTGTCCATTGAAGTCAAACCCGCCGTGACGGTCTCGGCAGTCAGGGCGATCAATCCGTCCGGGATCAGGCCCGGTTCTGTTGTAGGCACGGCAGCCATGACGGGCGCCAACGGCAAGCTGACCGCGACCGAAGTTCTGCTCTTCCCGGAAGTCGCCCCGCGGCACGGGTGAGGGGTACTACGCGTGGGACCTCGGTCCGAACTGTACGATGACGAATGGGAACGTAGATGCCGTCGTTGAAGGCATCAGCGGTCGCGACCAGACGCTCTCGTACAAGGGGTGACCGTGCCGGCCAATGTGCCGGTCGTGACCTTCGCCCCGGCAACGCGCGGCGACCTCACGCCGGGCTAGACGGTATTCGTGGTGGCGACGCCCGCGCAGCAGGGCGCGTTGGTGGCGCAACCTATCGTAGTGGAGAAGGATGGGGTTGTGCCGCCCATGTAGGGGCTCGGGCCGCGATGACGACTGCGCGGGGTGCAGCAGATCCTGAAGGGCTGCTTTCGAGCAGAGCGACTGGCCGGAATGGAGTGCCTGCTGCCCGTCGCGACCGGCCGGGTTCGGCCACCATCGACACAATCGAACTATGCCCAGCTGGGGTATCGGACCAGGCGCCGGCCACAGCCCCGATGCGCATGGAGGCGGGCACAGAACGTAGGCAGGCGACGCGGACATGATCCTGCCCGTCTTCGCCTGCGCAACGGGCGACGCGACAGCAGGTGAAACCGCTGCCCCCTCGCGTTGTCGAATGGAGACAGAGCGCCGCTGGGTTAAGTTGGCGACGAGGTACGTGTTCGCGAACACGTCGCAAGGCGAGCGCTTTGTCGACCTGCAGCGCTGACCTGAATGAGGATAACGGGATGGGTCTCTATCGCAATGTCATTCTGCCCTCGCTTTGCGACTTCGTGATGCGCAACCGGTTTCTTCTGCCCTACCGGGAACGGATCATTGGCAGCGCCGAGGGCACGGTGCTCGAGATCGGCGCGGGGTCAGGCCTGAATCTGCCGTTGTATGGGGCGGGTGTGAAAGAGATTCTCGCACTTGAGCCCGATCCCAAACTCATGACCATGGCGCGGCACAACGCGAAGCAGGCGAGGCGACCGGTGACTTTTCTGGACGCGTCGGCAGAGGCCATCCCGCTGGAAGACAGGAGCGTTGACACGGTCGTCACTACCTGGACCCTGTGCACGATCCCGGAGGCGATGCGCGCGCTGGAGGAAATGCGCCGAGTACTGAAGCCAGCCGGACACCTGCTATTCGCCGAGCACGGTCTCGCGCCCGAAGAGAGCGTATGCAAGTGGCAGAACCGCTTGACGCCTGCCTGGAAGTGCATCAGTGGCGGCTGCCACCTGAACCGGCCCATCCGGCAAATGATCGAGAGTGGCGGCTTCAGCATCGACCAGATCGACACGGGTTACGCGCCCGGCCCCAAGCCGATGAGTTTTCTGTACGAGGGGAGTGCCCGACCGACCCGGTAGTCAGTACCTGCACGCGGGTGCTCGGTGGCGAACGTTTGCATGCCAGAACATCTCTGGAATACTGCGGCCATATCTGAAAAGAAATACGACTCGCCGGTCGAAGCGGGCACAGAAGCCGCTGGCGCAGGGGGCGTCAACGGCGGAACAGAGCGGGGGCCTCTGCCATGAAACAATCAATCCCGGAACACCGGGCAGCCGGCTTCACGCGTCGGGATTTCATCTTTGCATTGACTGCGGGGGTGGGTTATTGCGGTGCGGTGACCGCCGGGATCCGTCCCGATAGTCCGTCTGCGCACTTCCGGATCGATATGGATGAAGTTCTCCCGCGCCGCGGGATCAGGACACAGGTCGTCTTCGGCGACTCAATCCGGAAGCTGGTGGCGGCCGGCGCGCTCGATCCGGACAAATACCGGGCCGTGACCTCTCCGGGGCAGCTTCTGCCTGCCTGGGTCGAATGGCTGTTCGTGGCACCATCCACCGAACCGATCGTCCTCAGTGCGGAAACCGCGCCGCATCTGCTTCACCTGCTCTGGGCGCTCGGGCTGTCGACGAGAACGGGCTTCAACGGGAGAAGCCCGATCGATGCCATCCAGCTCCCCTCGTTTGCCAGCACGGGAGGCTGGACGCTCGGTCGGGAGCCGAACGGCTACGTGTACTTCAACCGCATCGATACCGTTGGTCTGAGCCGCTCCCAGGAGGCACGGGTCCTCGATGTCGCAACCGGATCGTTCCGGCCCTGTTGCGACAATTCGACCCTGTTTCAGGATTGCAATCATGGTTCGGCTCTGCTCGGCCTGCTGGAACTGGCCGCCTCCCAAGGTGCTTCGGTGGACGAGCTTTACCGGATCGCGCTGGCCGCCAATTCATACTGGTCTCCGTCCCAGTACAGCATGACGGCAATGTATTTCAGGTACTTCCAGCACCAAGGGTGGAGCGCGGTGTCGCCGCAACAGGTTCTGGGTGCGACGTATTCTTCCTTCAGCGGCTGGCAGCGCAACGTCGCGGCGACTTTGGCGCAAGGGAAATCGTCCAAACCATTGGCAACGTCAACCGCTCCGGCGTCATGTGGAACGCGGCGATAGGTCAAGCTCGCCGAGCTCCTGCGCAGGGAGAACGTGCTGGCGGTCAGGGCCAGCACGAACCGCAGCGCCTTCAGTTCGTCGTCAATATGGGCCCGGGCGTTCCTGCACTCGCCACGGCACACGTCCCAGGCTGCTAGCGCTGTACCGAAATCGGCAGCGCACCATTCCTGCCATCTCGCTGGATCGCAACGAGCAGAACTGGCATTGCGGATCGCCTTCTGTCGTGGTCGAGGTCATCGGCGATCAGCACGAAATCACCGCGCATTCAATCCGTCGCGAGACTCACCGCGCTATGGTTCACGACTACGGGATTCAACCAATAATTCGGTTCCGCGCGCACGAATCGCTGCGATTAACTCGGCGGCTGTTATCTCATAGCGGACTATTCGAAGAATGCCAGGTTTTCTGCAATCGATATCGGTCAGCACGACGGTTCTGCCATCTACCGACGCCTCCAGGCGCAACCCTCGAGTCTCGCGCTCATGTGCATCGTCCGTCTCCGACATGAGCGTCATCGTGCCCGTCGCACCGTGGATACGCACAAAAATCTCCCTGGACTTTCCGGGCCGGCAAAGCGCCGACGATGAGCTAACTATACCTGCACCCAGGCATGAGCGCGCGTCGTGTACATCATGTGCTGCCAGCGGGGTGATGACATGTCAATGGGGTTAGGCGTAAGCATTTCAGCCCGGCACGCGTGAAAGCGACGTCCGGTTCCTTCACGACAAGACCGGCTCGAGGGCGGCGCAATCGACTCATTGCTTTCGAGCCTGTCATGACGGTTTCGAGCGGGCGGCTACGGTCCGCGCCAGGTGGTCGGCTACCTCACGGTCGCCCACATGCGAAGCCGGTCAGCATGATCGGCAAGCTGACCACCACACTCAGGCTCCTGGCCAGCTTCAGGTCGATTCCGAAGAGCAGCACGAGGGCTGAATCAAGAGTTTCCCCGCCCGCAACACTCATCATAAAGGGCGACCGTGCCGATGATGACACCGGCGACAAGCCCGAGCACAGTTTGCACGACACGGCTCACTGGCAAAGGACCGTGGTGCGCGGCCTCATGGCCAAACAACAATACCGAGCAGTGGGCCCAGCAGGCGTCCCGCCAACACTTGGTTATAACTCGCCCATAGGCCAAGGCCGCATCGAACGGAACTGCCCGCGCGCGGAACGGCAGAGCTGACGCGACGACGACCAGGTTCATCGTCTTGTTGAGAATGACGGCTTCCAGCGCTGTGAACAGAAACGCCTCCCTTAGCTGCGGCAGACGAAACTCTGCTCAGCGGAGACCGACGGGGCCACCCAAAGCACCGATGACAGCGCCGGCATCGACTGCCGCCGGCCGATTTTTTTTTCATATCGTTTCCCTCGACTGCGAAAGCGCACTGGCGATGATGGATGGAGGCCGCGTTGCCGCGTCGATGCGCCTGAACGCAGACAGAATGGGTTGCAGGGCGAAGGGCAGGCTGTAGACCATCGAGCCGATCACCAAGGCGGCAAATGAGAAGCACGGCGGTGTGCCAAACACGCTGGCCCAGAGGCCGCCGGGGCGAGATCGAGGCACGAGAAGGGCCAGCAGATAAAAAGCCGATCACCGTCAGCGGCAAGAGCGCCGGCAGCGTCAAAGTCGTCTCCAGCAAGGCAACCCATCGTTGACGCGCGAACAAGATTCTTCTTGACTCTGGAGTGTGCTCCAAGGTCTAGCATTGGTACATCGCGGTACAGCTGAACCCTGGTCTACTCCTGATTTGACGAAGGAGAGTGTCGACCCAGGCAAGGCTTCGACCGCACGCCACACCGAAAGGAACAGTTCATGACACACCGGATCGATTTCACGGTAACCGGAGACGAGAAAAGCCACTGTAGCGGCTGCGAGACCCGCATTCACTTCGCGCTTCAACGCATGTCCGGGGTACAAGACGTGACGGTCAAAGCGCAGACGCAGCGGATCGCAGTCACATTTAATCCGGCCCGGGTTACGGGAGAGCAGGTACAGGAAAGATTGAAACACATAGGTTTCGATGTGGGGGTCTCGCCATGACTACAGTAACGTCCGGTGAATCGGTTCCGCACTTCTGGAGCGAAGAGCCGTCGACTCTGCCTGGCCGGCGGCGCATCCGGGCGCGCATCGGCGGGCTGCACTGTTCGCTGTGCACCGGCACGATCGAAAAGGCGCTGGGCAAGCGGCCTGGCGTCGAGAAGGTCGCCGTCAGCCTGACCCATGAACAGGCGCTGATCGAGTATGACCCGAGCGTGGCCCGTGCCGAGGATCTGCTGCAGACTCTCAAGGACATCGGCTATACGGTCTCCGATCCGCGCAAGCTGCGCCCCTATGACGAGGAAGAGCGCGCACTGGTACGCGAGCGTGGACGTTTCCTCACCGCCCTCGCGGCCAGCATTGCCTCGATGGGCCTGGTCGGCTACCCGGTGGACAGTGCATGGTTCCCGCTGTGCGTGTTTTCTATTGCCAGCCTCGTCGCCTTTGCCTTCGTCGTATTGCGCGGTTACGGCCTGCAACGCGCGATGGGCGGCACGGCGCTGCTCGCGATGTTCGGCACCGGTATCTATTATTTCAAGTTGCGCGGCACGTTCGGCGCGACCGTTCCGTGGCTGACCGGCGCGCTCGCGCTGATGCTCGTGTTCGGCGTGGGCCAGCACATCGTGCGGATGGCTGTCATGGCGCTGCGCCGCGGCATCCTCAACCAGCACGTGCTGGTTGAGTTCGGGGCCTTTGCCGGGCTCGCCGGTGGGTCAATCGGCCTGGCACTACACCCCGCCGGCTATCCGACGGGAGCGTTTTTCGCGGTGACCGTGATGGTGCTCAGCTATCACATCTTTTCCGAGTGGTTGTCGCTGATCGTCAAAACCCGCAGTTCGCAGGCGGTCAAGAAGCTGCTTGATCTTGAGCCTGACGTGGCGTTTGTCGTCAGGGACGGTCAGGAACAGGAAGTGCCGCTCGAACAGGTGCGCGTCGGCGACTTCGTACGCATTCGCCCGGGCGGGCGGGTGCCGGTCGACGGACAGGTCGAATCAGGCGAATCGGACGTGGATGAATCGCTGGTGACCGGCGAGCCGCTACCCGTCGAAAAGCGCGCCGGCGACCGGGTGGTGAGTGGCGCGCTGAACGGTCACGGCACGCTGCTCGTGCGCGTCAGTGTGGTGGGAGAAGAAAGTTTTCTCAGGCAGGTGGTGCGCAGCGTCGAAGACGCCCGCGCCCTCAAGCCCGGTCTGCTGCATCTCGTGGACCGCGTGCTGCGCGTGTACACACCGCTCGTGCTGTTCACGGCGGCCGGGGCGGCGCTCTTCTGGCTCGTTGGTCCCCTGTTGGTCGGAAGCGCGCCGGATCTGCAACGGGCCGTGTTTGCCGGCCTCAGCGTGCTGGTCATGGGCTATCCGTGTGCAGTAGGCATCTCGGCCCCGCTGTCCATCGTTCGCGGCGCGGGCGAAGCCGCCGAGCGTGGCGTACCGATGCGTACCGGTGAGGCCTTTCAGGCGCTGCGACGCGTGAATCGCGTCGTATTCGACAAGACCGGCACGCTGACCGAGGGCCGCCCCGCTTTGCGCGAGATCGTCGCCGTGGCGTGCGCAGAAGCGGAGTTGCTCGCACTCGCGGGAGCCGTCGAAGCGTTCTCCGAGCATCCGCTCGCGCGGGCCGTGGTGGAAGAAGCGTTTAAACGCCGCATCGCGCTGTCCGAGGTGGAAGGATTCGAGGCCGTCGCGGGTCACGGCGTCCGGGCCCGCCTCGGTGAAACGCGGTTGATGGTCGGCAGCCCGGTGTTTCTCGCGGCTGAAGGTGTGGATCTCGCGGCTCAGGACGCGCGCATCAATGAACTCGAAGCGAGCGGACTGACGGTCATCGGTCTTGCGCGGGATGGCGTGTTGCTCGGTCTGCTGGCGCTCGGCGATGCGCTGCGACCCGACGCCGCAGAGACCGTGCGCCGCCTGCACGCGCTCGGCATCCGCACGAGTCTGATCACCGGCGATAACGAGCAGGCGGCACGCCATTTCGCCCGCGCGGCGGGAATCGAAGAGGTGCATGCGCGCGTGCTGCCGGCCGGGAAAGCCGTCTTGATCCGGGAGTTGCAGCAGCGCGCACGCGTGGCGATGGTCGGCGACGGCATCAACGATGCGCCGGCGCTGATGCAGGCCGACGTCGGCATCGCCTTCGGCAGTGGTGCGGACATCGCGATCGAATCGGCCGACGTGATCATCCTCAACCAGCGGCTCGGCGCCGTCCTCGAGGCCCATGCGGTCAGCCGCAACAGCTACCGGAAGATCGTGCAGAACGTCTCGCTTGCCTTCCTGTTCAATGGCATCGGGATTCCGGCGGCGGCCACCGGCCTGATCTATCCGGTATGGGGGATGGTCGCGATGGCGGCGAGCGTGACGGCGATTTTCATCAACTCGCTGTGGGGCCGCGGCGGCTATTTCTTCGAAGCAATCAGGGCGGTGGGCCACGCGCCTCAGATGCCGTCCCAGGCGATTGCGTCGTGACGGGAGCGTCTCCCGCAGCGACCGTGTCATGAATGGAGGGTTTTAGCGATGTTCAAATCCGTCACCCTCGAAGTTACCGGCGAGCAGCGACTTAACTGTGAGAAATGCGAACAGCGCGTCACGCGCCTGCTCACCACGCTGCAGGGCGTGCGACAGGTTCGTGCGCAGGCTCTTGACCAGCGTATCGAAGTGCTATTTGACACGACGAAGGTAGAACTGGCCGCACTAGCGAAATGCCTGGGTGACGTTGGTTACGAGACCCGGGTCGTCAATTGAACTCTAAGACCTCGCAATTGAGACGAACCGAAGTTTGGCTGGAAACCGGCATGCGGGCTACAACCATAGCTATTGGAGGACGCACTCGTGCGAACACCCACTAATTCGAGGAAGCCCGGCCGTCCTGGCGTCGGCAAACCCTCCGCAACGGACAACCGTGCGGCAGGGTCTCGGCGTCGGACCGTTCCGTTGATTGAGGCGGCGCAGGAACGCGCCGGGATGACCATCGGCAAGCTCGCGAAGCTTGCCGAGGTCAGCGCCGATACCATCCGCTTCTACGAGGATGAAAGGTTGCTGATGCCCGCGAACAAGACTGAAGCCGGCTATCGGCTGTATGACGAGGACGCGGTGCGCCGCCTGGACTTCATCAAACACGCCCAGCACTGCGGCATGACGCTATCGGAAATACGGCAACTGCTCGAGCTGAAGGCCGATGACAGCTCTTGCTGCAGCGACGTGCGCAGCCTCGCGATTCGAAAGAAATTGCAGCTCGAACAGAAGATCAGGGCGATGCAGGCGATGTCGCAGGCGTTGAGCGAACTGATCGGGATCTGCACGGCCGAAGACCAACCGTTGGATGACTGCCCCATTCTGGCGGCGCTGGAGTCCAGCATGGCAAACCAGCATCGCGACTCCCACTAACTCCGGACGACTGCCATGAGTATCAAGGTCGAAGTTTTCTCGACGCCCGGCTGCAGCCACTGCGATCGTGCGCGGGATAGCCTGAAAACAATCGCCGAAGCGTTCGGCGAGCATCAGGTGACCTGGCGCGACGTGAACCTGCTGGACGAACTGGATTACGCCGTGAAACTGGGCGTGCTGACGCCGCCGTCGATGGCGATCGATGGCGAACTGGTTTTCGCGAAACTGCCCAGCGCCGCACAGCTTCGCGAGGCATTGACGCGGCGACTTGACCGTCAACGCACGTGACTCACCGCCCCGCAACGATACCGGGCGACCCATCCACCATCGGAGCAGGATAACAATGGAACATGCCCTGGACGCACTAAATGGATATTGAGTCACTGCGTGCGACGCTCGAGCAGGCGAGCCTGGCATCGCTCGGAATCGGCTTTCTGCTGGGGTTTGTTTTCACCTTCAACCCAGTCGCGCTGGCCTCCATTCCGGTTTCGCTCGCATACGTCACAAAGGCGCGCGAACCGAAAACAGCAATCTTGTATGGCGGCCTGTTCATTCTGGGCATGGTCATCGTCCAGACGCTGTTGGGGCTAATCGCCGGCTTCGGCGGCCATTGGGTAGCGAAGCTGGTCGGCCGGGAGTGGGGCGTGGTCCTCGGGCCCGTACTGATCCTGCTGGGCCTGATGTGGCCCGGCTGGATCAGGCTGCCGCTGCCGTCGATTTCCCTTCGCGGAAAACGCGCCAGCAGCGGATGGGGGGCCGTGGTACTCGGCGCCTCTTTTGCCGTTGCGGTCTGCCCGTTCTGCACGCCCGCTCTCGTGGTGCTGCTCGGCATCGCAGCCGGGATCGGCTCGCCGCTGTTCGGCGCAACCCTCCTGTTTGCGTTTGCGATGGGCCGGGCTGTTCCCGTCATCCTGGGCGCCGCGGCGGTGGGCTGGCTGGAGAGCCTGGCCATGCTTCAGCGTTACCAGAAGGCGTTCGAAGTGGCCGGTGCTGCCACGCTGGTGCTGGCCGGCCTGTACATGCTGAACGCGTATTTCATCGTCATTCCGGCGCTGGCGGTTTAGGCCAGACCCATCACCTGATTTTGCGAAAACCATATCATGCATAACGTCGTACCACCCACCCCTGACCATCACGAACGGGAGCGTTTGCTTCGGATGCTCTCGGCCGCCACTTTTTTCATTTTTTTCCAGGCGTACATGGTCGCGCCGATCATACCGGCACTTTCGAAGACGTTCGGAACTTCGGTACAAACCGTCGGCCTCGTTGTGCCGGCCTACCTGATTCCGTATGGGATCGCGACGCTGATCTACGGCCTTCTGGCCGATCGGCTCGGTGTTCAGCGCGTCATGTTCGCCTCCCTCGGGGCGTTCGGGGCGCTTACGGCGTTGACGGCGACAGCGACCTCCATCGGGCAGATCGCGCTGTGGCGTATCGTGACGGGCCTGGGCGCCAGCGGAGTCGTGCCGCTCGCCCTTGTGCTCGTCGCCAGGCTGTTTCCGTACGAACAGCGAGGCCGCCCGCTTGGGTGGCTGTTTGGCGCGATGGCGGGAGGGATGGCCTTCGGCTCGCCGTTGGGCGCGATGCTGGTGCCATTTATCGGCTGGCGAGGGCTTTTCCTGGCTGTCGGCACGGCGGGAGGAATTGTCCTGCTGCTGTTTCTGCCCTATCGCCGGATCATTGCCACTGCGATGCAGCCGGTCGGCGGTACGCTCGGCGATCTCTTTCGGGGCTACATGAACCTGCTTGGCACGCCGCGGGGGCAGCGCACTTATGGCTATGTCTTTGTGAACTCGATGTTCCACTCCGGCGTTTTCACCTGGCTCGGCGTGTATCTCGAACGACACTATGGCCTTGGGCCGGTCGGGATCGGCCTGGCGTTACTCGGCTACGGCGTGCCGGGCTTCCTGTTCGGGCCGCTGATCGGCCGCGCAGCGGACAAGTGGGGACGTGCCAGACTGTTGCCGATCGGGCTTGGACTCAGCACGCTTGGCGCTGCGGTTCTGCTTTTGGATTTCCCGCTGATCCTTGCACCGGTCGTGGCGATGGTGCTGTCCCTGGGCTACGACATGACCCAGCCACTCTTCGCGGGCATTGTCACTTCACTCGGGGCCAAGCGACCAGGACAAGCCATGGGTTTGAATGTCTTCACCCTGTTCGTTGGCTTCGGTCTGGGTAGTCTCATCTTCGGGGAGGTGCTTCGCTTCGGTTTCGGGGCCGCATTGGGAGTATTTGCCGCAGTTGAGTTAACGGCTGCCGTGTGCTCCCTCCGGTTCTTTCGCTCCGAAATCCCTTCCGGAGCGACAGGGTTGTCATCAGGGAGTCAGTAATGTTCCCCGTGGAATGCACGTCGATTGCTCGCGTGCGTAGTGCGCGCCATCCATCGGCCGACTATTGTGCAGAGGGGGACCATCACCTTCGAACCTTGAGGGCACTGACATGATGCGCCGACAATGCTCTCGCCCATTCTCACGGAAACCAAGGACTCTCTCCCGCAAAGACGCAAGCGCCGTCCGATACACGCTACAGGACGAGGTGCGGATGGCATTTGAGCACTCCTGACCTCGAAGTTGCCTAGTACCTGCTTCGCACGCTTGAAGTCATCTCGCGCCGCGAGACGAATGACGCGTCGCCCGGTCGAGCGTACTGGGTGCTGTCGCGTTGCCTGGGACGAATCCAGGCGTCGTCGAGAAGAAACATGGCGCCCCCCGTCAGGTTCGTCCTGGCGCGCCAGCGGGAGCAGCGAGGTGATCCGGAAATGGCGGAATTACGCGTGGTCCGCGTCCTTCGTGTTTCGCAGCCGGGCAGCCTGCAATAGCCGTTGCGCAAGCTCGCGGCCCACGCCGAAGGCGTCGTGGACGTTCACGATGTCCACGCCAGCATGTTTCGAGGTCCAGTCGTGCGCCGCAGCGGCGGAGGCAAAGAAATGCACATCGCAGCAGAAGGCCGCGCGGATATCGGCGGTGTCCCGTGGGAGTAACAGCGACACGACCGCGCCGGCCGGTTCGACATCCTGTATCGCGGTCGGCGTGACCGTCAGCGCCACCGGCACGCCGGTCGCGGCACAGCGCGAGACCACATGGGCCGTCCGATCGATCAGGGCGGGGAAGAACAGGGTGTCAAATGCGCACCACGTGTACAGGCGCCGGCCGTCGATTTCGAAGGCGTGCGCGGTCTCGCGCAGCGTCAGGCCGTAGCCGACGACGTTGCCGTCGTCATCCCACTCGGTACTGACGGCCTGTTGGAGTACAGCTGCCACGCGTTCAACGGGCCAGTCGAGGGCCAGCGCGAGCGTGCCACGCGAAACCGGCCTTCCCCTGGCGAGCTCGCGTAACAACACGACAAAAAGCTCCTCGAGCCCTTCGGACCGGAAGGCCATCGTAAGACGATCGACGAGTTCCGCCGTGTAGCGTGCAAAGTCCATCATTGCGTCCTGGTTATCCGGCGCAGCACGAGAGCTGCTTCACGTCCTTCGAGAAGGTCTGTGCGGCAAGCTTCAGAGCCTCCACCATCGTCAGGTAGGGGAACAGCTGGTCGGCGAGCTCCTGTACGGTCATCCGTGCATGGATCGCGATTGCCGCCGTCTGGATGATTTCACCCGCCTCAGGGGCCACCGCCTGCGCGCCGATCAGGCGACCGCTGCCTGCTTCGGCCACGAGCTTGACGAATCCGCGTGTGTTGAAGTTCACTAGGGCGCGCGGCACGTTGTCGAGGGTCAACGTGCGGCTGTCGGTCTCAATGCCCGCGTGATGTGCGTCTGCCTCGCTGTAGCCGACCGTTGCCACCTGTGGGTCGGTGAACACCACGGCGGGCATCGTGGAGAGATCGAGCCGCGCGTCACCGCCTGTCATGTTGATTGCCGCGCGCGTGCCGGCCGCCGCCGCGACGTAGACAAACTGCGGCAGGCTGGTGCAGTCGCCGGCCGCATGGATGTCGGGCGCGCTAGTGCGCGTGCTGCTGTCGATCACGATGCCGCCGCGCTCGTCGAGCTGCACGCCCGCACTCGCCAGGTTCAGGCCGCGGGTGTTAGGCGACCGTCCCGTGGCAATCAGCAACCGGTCCGCCCGCAGCTCGCCGTGGTTCGAGGCGAGGACGAATTCGCCATCGACGTGCGATACGCGGCTCGCCTGCGTCTGCTCCAGCACGACGATGCCTTGCGCCCGAAAGGCGGCTGTGACGGCTTCGCCGATGGCCGGGTCTTCACGGAAAAGCAGGGCGTTGCGCGCGAGGATGGTGACGCGGCTGCCCAGACGGGCGAAGGCCTGAGCCAGCTCGACGGCCACCACCGACGAGCCGATCACGGCCAGGCGCTTCGGGATCGCGTCGCTTGCGAGCGCCTCGGTGGAGGTCCAGTACTGCGTGTCCTGCAGGCCTGGAATCGGCGGGGCCGCTGCGCTGGCGCCAGTGGCAATCAGGCAGCGGTCGAACGGTACCTGGCGTTCGCCACCGGCCGTGAGCGCGACGGCGAGTGCATGGGTACCCGTGAAGCGCGCTTCCCCATGCAGCACACTGATGTTCGGGTTGGCGTCCAGAATGCCTTCGTATTTGGCGTGGCGCAGTTCGTCCACGCGCGCCTGCTGCTGGGCGAGCAGGCGCGGCCGGTCGATCGCCGGTGCCACGGCACTGACGCCCCCGTCGAACGGGCTCGCCTGCCGCAGACGCGCGATATGGGCCGCGCGGATCATGATCTTCGACGGCACACAGCCGACGTTGACACACGTGCCGCCGAGGGTGCCGCGCTCGATCAGCGTCACGTGAGCGCCGTTTTCTGCCGCCTTCAGCGCAGCCGCCATCGCGGCGCCCCCGCTGCCGATCACGGCAATGCGGAGCCTGCCGGCCACGCTGCGCGCCTTTTCATGGCCCTCGATCCACCCCAGCGCATTGTCGTACTGTCCGGCCGGCGCGTTCGTCGACGGCCCCTCGGCCAGCGCAGCGCGATAACCAAGCCGGGCCACTGCGGAGGTGAGCGCATCCACGGACGTACCGGGCTGGGTCCTGACGCTCGCGGTGCCTTGCGGATACGACACTGCCGCCGAGATCACACCGGGTACGTTCTCCAGTGCGGACCGGATAGGGGCGGCACACGAGGCGCAGGTCATCCCGTCAATTCGCAATTCGGCCATCCAAAGACTCCTCTCTTTTACGGTCAGCGGCGCCCCACCTTATCCGCGCCTTTCGGGCAGACCGCAACCATCCGCGCCGAATCGGCGATGCGTGTCAGCACGCTCATCGTGCTGATCCCGACCGCGAGGCCTATTGCTTCACCGAGGACGGATAGCCCGCGTTCGCGGTCGCCCGAGTCAGCGCCGCAATGCTCGTCTTCGCCTCATCGAACGTGACCACTGCTTCGCGCCTGTCAAAATTGACATCGGTGCGAATCACACCCTGGACCTTGCTGAGGGCCTTCTTCACGGTGATCGGACAGGCCGCGCAGGTCATGCCCGGCACGGCCAGCGTGACGGTCTGCGTCGCGGCCCAGACCGGAACAGCGACGAGGGCAACCGCGAACGCAACAAGCAGCTTTTTCATGACAACCTCCGGTCAGTAGAACAACGGCAGCACATAGGGATAGCCGAGCGCGACCAGTACCAGCGCGACCACGATCCAGAACATAAACTTGTACGCGGCGCGCACCCGTGGGATTGCACAGACCTGACCGGGTTTGCACGTCTGCGCTGGCCGGAAAATGCGCCGCCCGGCAAGGAACAGTGTCACCAGTGCCGCGCCGATGAAAATCGGCCGGTATGGTTCGAGCACGGTCAGATTGCTGATCCAGGCCCCGCTAAAACCCAATACGACCAGCACCAGCGGCCCGAGGCAGCAGGTCGAGGCGAGGACCGCGGCCAGCCCGCTGGTGAAGAGCGCCCCGCGTCCGTTTCCCTGTTCAGCCATGCACTTGACCTTTCGAATTCTGGATGAGTAGCGTAACCTTACTTCCGTACCTGTGTACGGAGTCAAGCGGTATGGAGAACGATCGTGAGGGGTTGACCATCGGCGCTTTCGCCAGGGCGGCTGGCGTCAACGTGGAAACCATCCGGTTCTATCAGCGCAAGGGGTTGCTGCTCGAGCCGGATAAGCCGTCGGGCAGCATTCGTCGCTACGGTGAGGCGGATGTCACGCGGGTGCGGTTCGTCAAATCCGCCCAGCGGCTCGGCTTCAGCCTCGACGAAATCGCCGACCTGCTGAGGCTGGAAGATGGGACGCATTGCGATGCGGCGAGCAGTCTGGCTGAGCACAAGCTCGGGGATATCCGGGACAAGCTCGCGGACCTTCAGCGCATGGAGGCCGTGCTGGCCGAACTCGTGTGCGCGTGCCATTCGCGCAGGGGCAGTGTGTCATGCCCACTGATTGCCTCATTGCAACGAGGCGAAGAACCGCGCCATGCCGGTTAGGGATTGCTTCGCCCTGGCATCAGGAAAAAATCATCTTCTTGTGGCCGCCGCATGAGAACGCGAAAGTGCCAGGTTATACACTTGCCGAAGTGACCGCGCCGTCGCGATCAGCTGAAGCCCGCGCGTGCCCGCTCATTCAGGCGCCCGGGCGCGCCTGACATCGTGATGTCTGAGGACGATCTGTGCGATGCATCTAGACGATTCACATCTGGTGTCGTTGATGGCTGCGGCCCAGCTTGGCGATCAGGCGAGTTACACGCGACTGCTCCTCGAGATAACCCCTTTATTGCGCCGCGTGGCCCGGCAGGGGTGGCCAACAGGTAGCACCGCCGATATCGAGGACGTGGTGCAGGACACGCTGCTCACGCTTCATGTGATCCGCCATACCTATGATCCGGCTCGTCCGGTCATGCCGTGGCTGATGGCGATCCTGCGGCGGCGCCTCGTGGACGGCGTGAGGCGTCGCGCACGGACGAACCGCAGAGAGCTTGCGGTTGACACGCTCGACGTAACCTTTCCGCTCGAACCGGCGAATGATGAATATGAGACTCCGGTGGACGGGGAAACGCTGAGAAAGGCTATCGCCGCACTGCCACCGGGCCAGCGACAGGCAATCGAACTACTCAAGCAGCGGGAACTGTCGCTCAGGGAGGCGTCGGCGGCGACCGGAATGAGCATTGCAGCCCTCAAGGTGGCGACCCATCGGGCGTTGAAAGCACTACGCGCACGACTGCTCGGGAGGACCTGACATGAATACAGACGAACTCATCGACGCGCTCGTTGGGGATCTGAAGCCGGTCCGCCCCCTGCGCCCCCCTGCCTGGCGTCTGATCGGCTGGCTGGCCGTGTCGGTGCCGGTCACGGCCCTGATTGTGGTCGCGATGCGACTCCGCCCCGATATCGGGGCAAAGCTTGCCGATCCGGTTTTCCTGACTCAGGAACTGGCATCGCTGGCCACGGCGTTAGTGGCTGGCTGGGCCGCGCTCGTCACGTGCGTTCCAGGCGAACCGCGCTGGAAGCTGTGGGCGCCCGTGGCCCCGCTGGCCCTCTGGATAGCGACTCTGGGTCGTCAGTGCTGGGACGAGTGGGTGCGCCTGGGGGTAAGCGGGATGGAGTTTCACTCGGACCTCATGTGTCTGCCGGCCATCGCGATGACCGGCGCGGTGCCGGCCCTGGCGATCGTGTTCGCGATCCGGCGCGGCGCGCGTCTGCGTGCTCGCTATGCCGTGCTGTGGGGGAGCCTCGCGGCCGCTGCGCTCGCCAATGTGGGGCTGCGGCTTTTCCATAGGGAAGATGCGGCGTTGATGGTAATCGTCTGGCAATTTGGCAGCGTGCTGCTGTTCACCGCTGTCCTCACACTGTGCCGGCGCTATCTGGTGCCGGCGTGGACGCTGCGCAGTCTTCACTGATCCGGTTCGCCTGATGGTGAAGAAGGGGCAGCCGAATGTGCCGTCCCTGATCGACCTGTCCCCCTGTAACCTTTTTCCGCCTCCGGCGAAGTATTGGATACCGGTCTCATGTCGGGGCCGTTCATCTGGGGAGGTTGGGTATGGACCATCGACTTTTCGCCGCCACCACGTTGTCCGCCGCGATGGGACTGGCACTCGCCATGCAGGGCGGGTCGGCCGGCGCGCAGGACATGTCGAATGCGCCACCGATCGTGAAGGAAAACATGGCGAGAATGCAGAAGAATCACCTCGAGAAATGCTACGGGATCAATGCGGTCGCGAAGAACGACTGCGCCGAAGGCGCCCATTCCTGCGCCGGACAGGCCACCCAGGCACGCGAAACGAAATCGTTCGTGCTGCTGCCGGCAGGGGTGTGCGGCAAGATTGCAGGCGGGGCGTTGAAACCCAGCTGATCGATGACGAGCGCGGCCATGAGCCTGTCTCATTCCAGTTTGCGCGTGACGCCCGGCCCGATCCCGCCCGCAGCGGGGGTCGGGCTGCGCTTCCCGCATCATCAGGTCTTCGTCGATACGCGTCCGCCAGTCGGGTGGCTGGAAGTGCACGCCGAGAACTACATGGGAGGTGGCACACCGTTACGCTATCTGGAAACGCTGCGCCGCGACTATCCGGTCTCGTTTCACGGTATCGGCCTGTCGCTGGGCAGTGCGGACGGGCTCGACCCGGCGCATCTCGAGCGCCTCTGCCGTGCAAGCGAGCGCATCGAACCTGGCCTGATCTCGGAGCACCTGTCCTGGAGCGCGGTCGGGCACACGTATCTCGCCGAGCTTCTGCCATTGCCGATGACGGAAGAGGCGCTCGACGTCGTCTGCCGGCACGTTGAACAGACGCAGGACCGGTTGGGTCGACGCATTCTGGTCGAGAACCCTTCGACCTACCTGCAATTCAGTCATTCGACGATTCCGGAATGGGAATTTTTATCGGGCGTCAGCGCGCGGACCGGGTGCGGGATTCTGTGCGACGTCAACAACATCTACGTCAGTGCGCAGAATCATGGCTGGGATGCGTCGACCTATTTGCGGGCACTGCCGCCGGCCGCGATCGGGGAGATTCATCTGGCTGGCCACTCGGTCGTCACGCTCGATTCCGGCGCCATGCTGCGCATCGACGACCACGGCTCGCGTGTCGCCCCGGCCGTCTGGACGCTGTATGACGAAGCGCTGACCCGCTTCGGCGCGGTTCCGACGTTAATCGAGTGGGACACCCAGATTCCTGCGCTGGACGTGCTGCTCGAGGAGGCTGCGCACGCCGCGCATTGCCTCGCACACTTAACGCAAGGGAACGATCATGCTGTCCTTGCGTGAACTGCAGGATGCTGTGCGGCGCAGTATCGTCGATCGCGACGATGTCGATGCCATGGCGCACATCGTTGCCGACGGGATTGCCCCGCGAGAACGTCTGTCGGTCTACCGGAACACCTTCGCGCAAACCCTGATTCGTGCGCTTCGTCTGTCCTACCCGGCCGTCGACCGGCTGGTGGGCGTTGAATTCTTCGACGTGGCCGCGCGCGGGTTCATCGCGCAGCAGCCACCCCGCAGCAGTTATCTCGATGAGTTCGGTGGTGATTTTGCCGGCTTTCTCGAACGGTTTGCTCCGGCCGCTTCGGTGCCGTACCTGCCCGACGTGGCACGACTCGAATGGGCCGTCAGCCGCGCCCTTCACGCGGCCGATACGCCGGTGCTGACAATTGCGTCGCTACGTTCGGTCGACGCCGCTGACTACGCGCGAATCCGCTTTGTGCGTCACCCGTCCGTCAGCATGGTTCGCACCGGATACCCCGCCGACCTGATCTGGCATGCCGTACTCATGGACGATGACGCAGCGCTGGCAGCGATTGACCTGTCGTGCGGTCCTGCGTGCCTGATGGTTCAGCGCGGGATCCCGGGCGTCGAGGTTGACCGCGTCGACGAGACGGTCTGGCGCTTTGCCCGTGCGCTATGTTCGGGATGCCCGCTGGGGTCTGCCCTCGACGATCATCCCGGCATCGATGCCACGACTGCGCTGGCCGGTCTCCTGAGACAAGGGTGCTTTGCCGGGTTTAGCCTGGCTTCGCATACTGGGCCAGTTCAACCACTAACGGAGTTGCCATGAACCACCCGATTGCGTCGACGGCGCGCGGGCCGGCCTTCAATTTGTACGGGCGTATCCTGCACTGGCTCGAGCGCATTCCTTACTGGTTCCTCGCCATCCCGTTGCGGCTGGCGGTGGCGACGGTGTTCTGGAATTCGGGCATGACCAAGCTCGCCAGCTGGGATACGGCCGTTGCGTTGTTCACCGACGAGTACCGCCTGCCGCTCCTGCCGCCGGAAGTGGCAGCCTATATCGCCGTGTCGATCGAACTCACGTCACCCGTGCTGCTGGCGCTCGGTCTGCTCACTCGGCCGACGGCCGCGGTGCTGCTCGGCATGACGACAGTCATCGAGATATTCGTCTACCCGCAGGCATGGCCCACCCACATTCAGTGGGCGGCGATGCTACTGGTGCTGCTGGCGCGCGGGGCCGGCCGGCTCTCGCTGGACGGGTGGATTCGGCATCGCACGCTCGGCGGTGACTGATGTCCACCCATGGCTGGCTAAACCTACGCGTCCGAAAATGTCTAGGGGATTAGCAGCGTCACAACCCGCCTGCTGGCGTGCAGTTGTGGGCCGCTCCGCCCGGCTATCCGCTGGCAATGGGCAAAGCGGCGACGGGCTCACACGATGCATCGCAGCGGCGCGAATATGCGGAACTGCTCGCGTGCAACCGGCCACCGGTCGGCATGCCGCCTCCAGCTATGTCGCGCGGTTTCGGGCCGGGCAGGCGAAGACGTCCGCCCGGCGTGCGTCGAACGTTACGGGAATTGTCAGGCGTCACGGTAGCGACAGCGGTACTGACTTACCGCACGCAATCGGTGGTGGAGTGACAGGTTGACGACCGAAGGGCGAGTCAACTAAGAACTCACTCAGGTTGAGCGGGGCGGGATACGTACCGGGCACGCCATGCTTCCTCCTCTGACCCGTTCTGACACCGCAAGATCTCGACGGCTGGAGTTAACTGGTTTCGCAAGGCAGGGCGGGTAGCCTGCGGCCGTATGAGACCGGCGTCTGGAGTGGCTGACAGGTCGCAGGGTCGGGATAGGTTCTGTCATGTAAGGGAATCGCGTCGGCAGGATAGTGTATGTACAGGAATGCTAACTAGAAAGGAGAAAAAAAGTTTAGGGGTTCCGACTGCGGAGCCTGTTGAACGAAACTCTTTTTGTTTTCTCACGGCCTGGAATTGGGCTTCCCGATAGCCGCGAGTTTCTTTGAAAGCCAGTAATCAACCGACCATCGGCCGCTGCCGACAACCAGCAACTCGCTCGTGAACAGCGCTGCGGCGAGATACATTGCGCCGAAGCCCCAATCGCCGTGGGGCACTATCAGGTCGTTCACGATATCTCGCAGCCAGGCAAATGAGTTCGCAGAATTGGCCAGCGCGCGCACAACGAAAATTATCACAGCCGGATACCCAGTCAGCCTTATTGCCAATCCCGCAACGAAAGCCATCCCTGCCAAGATCTCGATGGCGCGAAGGAGTATGCCGACGGCAGTCACACCGAAAGACAATCCGGATTTATCAACGTCATAGAACGTGAATAGTTGTTGGACGCCGCTACCGACAGGGAAAAGAAGCAGGACGCCGACCGCCAGCCGCATTGGTAATACCCATCGTGGCCCATCCGTTCTGACCACAACGATCCATCCAGATTTGGTCAGAAATCGCATTATTTTCTTCATAGTCCGTGGTTACCATCAGCGGGGACGATACCGAACTGCCTGACGGCAACTGTCCACCGGGCAGAATGCCGCTGTTTTCGTTGCGCCCAGTGTGTGTCGCGTCGGGCCGGCGAAGACGATGTCCGGTCATCGTGAACACTTCTGGTCATTCGTCGTGCCGCATCACCCATGGGCTCCCTGACCTGCACCGTGTGCTCGACACTTTGGCGAGACCCCGATCGCCCACTTCAAAACCTGTCACCGACCGCGACCGGTGGTGCCCCGGCGCCAAAGCCGACGGCAGATGACCACCGCAGCAGGGCAGCCGCGCCGCTGACGCTAGCTCGAAAGTGACACATCGATGTTTCGTATGTGAATGCGAACGGTCCCGCGGCCTGTGGCAAGGTTTCCAGACCGATCAAACGACCGCGACATGGGGGAAATACAGAGTGAACGTCGTCCGCTCGCCGTGGCTTGCGACATCCACTTTTCCCCTGTGCAACTCCATGATCGACTTCACGATAGCGAGCCCCAGTCCCGCGTTCCGGGCGGACCCATGCCGTGACGGGTCCGCCCGGTAGAAGCGGTCAAAAATCTTTTCGATGTGCTGCGGCGCGATAGGCTTGCCATGATTCGTAACCGATACCGCGCCATATCCAGGAAGCTCAAACGCCCGTAATTCGATCGACGAAGCCGCGTACGCGTGGTCGAGCGCATTGGAGACCAGATTGCTAACAGCGCGTCGAAACAACGTGGCGTCCACATGTAGCGGCGTATCTCCGTCTACGGTGATACTGGCGCCCGTTTCCTCAGCCACCCCCTGGAAATAGGACGCCAGCCGGCGCAGTTCTTTTCCCGCATCGAGCTCGGCAACCTGCAGGACCTGCTTCGCATTGTCCGTGCGCGCGAGGAATAGCATGTTTTCAATCATCCGCTGCAGCCGCTCGCATTCTTCGATGTTGGAATCGATGAGGGCTTCGTATTCTTCGGTCGTCCTGCTTCGTGACAGCGTGACTTGCGACGAACTGATGACGTTGGCGAGCGGTGTGCGCATGTCATGGGCGAGGTCGGACGAGAATTGCGAGAGACGCACGAAAGTCCGCTCGAGGCGGTCGAGCATGCGATTGACCGCGATCGCAATTTCCTGGAGTTCGACTGGGCCGCCCTCGAGGTCGAGCCTCTCGCTCAGGTTGTGCCCCTCGATGCGCGAGGTTTGCCGCCCGATGCTCTTCACCGGCCGCAGGCCTCGCAGCGCAATGGCGTAGCCCAGCGTCCCAACCAGAGTGGCACCAAGTCCTACCGCAAACCAGATATGCACCTTGTAGCTATCCAGCAAGGAGTGCCGGTCGGCCGCGGTGCGCACAACAACGACACGAACCGCTTCGCCGGAGGGTAGTGTTTCCTGTCCGACCACGCACCGTGATGCGCCGATGCCGCCTGGTAGACAGAGATAGGGAATGTCGTCAGCCCGACGATGCGCAAGGATTGACGCCGCGTCGATTGCCTGCTTGTCCGGATGCCCCATCAGGACCGTGTTCTGCTGGTCAAGAATCGCGAGGTAGACACCTGGGTGAGAGAGCAGAACTTCGTGAAAGACCGGCTGCCTTTCACGTATCGCTTCAGTGGACCCCGCCTCACGCGCCAGTTCCAGGAACTGACTTAGCTTGCCGGCAATCTCGATATCGTCGCGGCGCTTGAGCTCGGCCGAAAGGGAGTCATACAGAAAGGCGCCCATCATCGCGAAGACGACTGTTGCGACAACCGAAAACGCCAGAGTCAGCCGCGCGAGCAGCGAGTACGGACCACCGGGCTTCGTAGTCAAGACCGCGCCTCCAGTACATAGCCCATGCCCCGAATCGTATGCAGCAGCTTTCTGTCGAAGGGCGCGTCAAGCTTTGCCCGCAGTCGTTTGATCGCGACGTCGACCACGTTGGTGTCGCTATCGAAGTTCATGTCCCAGATTTGCGACGTAATGAACGTGCGCGTGAGGACCTCACCCGGTCGTTCGGCGAGCAACTGGAGCAGCGAAAATTCCTGCGCTGTGAGGTCGATGCGAGTGTCCCCTCGCCGGACCCTGCGCTTGACGAGATCCACTTCGAGGTCAGCGATCACCAGCATGTCACGAACACCGCGCGGCGCCCGCCGCAGCAGTGAGCGAATGCGCGCGAGAAACTCCGCATAGGCGAACGGCTTGGACAGGTAATCGTCGGCGCCAAGCTCGAGCCCCGCTACCTTGTCTTCGATCGCGTCCCTCGCCGTCAGTAGCAGAACAGGCGTGTGTTTCTGTGCCCTGAGCCTCCTCAGGACCTCGAAACCGTCCATTTCAGGGAGCATCACGTCGAGTACGATCAGATCGAACTCTTGCTGCATTGCGAGAAAGAGGCCGTCTTTGCCATTATCGGCGGTATCGACCGTGTAGCTGGCTTCCGTGAGCCCCTTGCGGAGGTAGGAGGCCATTTTCGGCTCGTCTTCAACTATCAGTATGCGCATGGCAAGTTATGTGGGTGGTGCGCTGGCCGCCAGTTGAGACACAACGAGTCTAATGCACGCAGCCTAGCGGACGGAAGGTGAACCGAAAATGACGCCAAAATGACATTTTAGTCATCTTCGGCTTGTCTGAAAATTTGGTCATTTTGCGGCCATGCTTTCGTCACCCGCTCGCGGATAAGCTCCGGGCGGTGTCTTGTGTATGGACCTACGGTGAAAAACCTGTTCGCCGTTCGGGTCGATAACTGCACAACTACACCGACTGACGACGAGAAAAATCCATGCGAACGTTTATCACGGCGCTGCTGAGCGCGGCGGCATTGTTGCCGGCGCTTGTGCACGCCACCACCACGTTTCCTGACCCGACCGACGCTGCCGCATTGGTTCCGGCGGTCAGCGTGCCGTCTGCCTTCGCGGACTACCAGCCATACCGGGACCAGAAAGCGCCCACCTGGCAGGAGTTCAATCAGGCCGTGACGGGTCCATCGGGGATGAAAGGGATGAGCCACGGCGCGATGCCCACTGGCAGCGCCGACGCTAAAAACAACGAACACAGCTCCAAACACGAGGGACCGGCGAAATGACCTCGAATTTCTTTTCAGGTGGCCGCATCGTTGCTGTTGCCAGCGCGCTGGTGTTTCTCGCCGGCTGCACGACGTTTTCGAAGGACGGCGGCTTCAATACCGTTTCGACGACCGCTTCGGAGCGTCTTGGGAAAGACGCCGTACTGGTGAAGACAGACGAAGACCGGGACGCCGTCGCAAAGCGAACGCAGGAACTGCTTTCCAGGCCATTGAGCATGGATGACGCAGTCCAGATTGCGCTGCTGAACAACCGGGGCCTGCAGGCCTCGTACGGAGAGCTCGGCATTTCCGAAGCGGACCTGGTTCAGGCCGGACGACTCCCGAACCCCGGCTTCAGTTTTAGCCGCACCCACGGGGGCAACGACCTGAGCATCAACCGCACGTTCACGCTCGGCTTATTGAATGTCCTGACGTTGCCGCTGGCGACGCGCATCGAGAGCCGCCGCTTCGAGCAGACCAAGCTCCTGGCGGCGGATGCGATGCTCAAAGTGGCCGCTGACGCACGACGGGCCTATGTCAACGCGGTGGCCGCCGAGCAGGCTGCGGCATATGCCACGCAGGTGAAGGATTCGGCGGAGGCTGGGGCCGAACTGGCGTTGCGGATGCAACAGGCCGGCAACTTCAGCAAGCTCGACTACGCGCGTGAGCAGGCTTTCTATGCAGACGCAGTGGCTCAACTGGCTAAAACGCGGCAGCAGTCTGTGTCCGCGCGGGAAAAGCTTACGCGGACGATGGGTCTGTGGGGTGCCGGGACGCATTACACACTTCCCGACCGTCTGCCTGACCTGCCCAAGAACCGACCCGAGCGCAACGACCTCGAGAGCTTCGCGATGCAGAACCGGCTGGACATCCAGGCCGCGAAGCTGCAGACGCAGAGTGTTGCATCCTCATTGGGTCTCAGCAAGGCGACGCGTTTCATCAACGCACTGGACGTCGGGTATCAGAACAATTTCACGACGTCCGACGGCCATGAGCAGGGCTACGAAATCAGCGTCGAGATTCCCATTTTCAACTGGGGCGGCTCGAAGGTTGCGCGCGCCGAAGCGATTTACATGCAGTCGGTCAACCGTGTCGCCGAGACTGCGATTAACGCGCGGTCTGAAGTTCGCGAGTCGTATTCGGCCTATGTGATCGATTACGACGTCGCGAAGCACTACCGCGATGAAGTCGTGCCAATCCGGAAAACCATTTCGGACGAGCTCCTGCTTCGCTACAACGGCATGCTCGCGAGCGTCTTCGAGCTGCTGTCGGATTCGCGCGACCAGGTCGGCGCTGTGAACAGCTATATCGACGCGTTGAAGGACTATTGGCTCGCGGAGACCGACCTGCAGCAGGCAGTCGGTGGCCGCCTGCCGCCGCTCGCGATGACTTCAGCGCCATCCGCGCCCACGACGCAATCCACGATGCAACCCGCGTCGCCTACAGATTCCGAAGGTAAATGAAATGGTGTCACGTCGAAATTTTCTCGGCGGCTCGGGAGCCGCATTGTTGGGGGCGGCCCTGGTCAGCAAGGCGGGTGCTGCGTCGCTGCCTGAGGCGCCTACGATGGCCAAGGCCACGATGCAACCGCCGCTCGCGCCTCCCAATGGTCGTCCATACACGCCCGTTGCCACATTGAATGGCTGGTCGCTGCCGTGGCGCATGAAAAACGGCTGGAAGGAATTTCACCTGATTGCCGAACCGGTCGTGCGCGAAATGGCGCCGGGCATGAACGCGAATCTCTGGGGTTACAACGGCCAGGCCCCAGGCCCAACCATCGAGGCGGTCGAAGGCGACAAGGTTCGCATCTTCGTGACCAACAAGTTGCCGGAGCACACCACGGTCCACTGGCACGGGATGCTGTTGCCGTCCGGCATGGACGGCGTCGGCGGCCTGACGCAACCGCATATCCCCCCGGGCAAGACGTTCGTCTACGAATTCCAGCTCGAGAAGCACGGCACCTTCATGTATCACCCGCACGCCGACGAGATGGTGCAGATGGCGATGGGGATGATGGGCACGTTCATCGTCCATCCGAAGGATCCCGGTGTCATGCAGGTCGACCGCGACTTCGTGTTCATCATGTCCGCGTACGACATCGACCCGGGCAGTTTTACGCCGCGCGTCAACGAGATGACCGATTTCAACATGTGGACGTGGAATTCGCGGGTCTTTCCGGGCATCGACCCATTGCCGGTACGCGCCGGGGACCGTGTGCGCATCCGCTTCGGCAACCTGACGATGACGAATCACCCTATCCATCTGCACGGCTATCACTTCGAGGTCGCCGGCACGGACGGCGGATGGATTCCACCGGCTGCTCGCTGGCCTGAGGTGACCGCCGACGTCGCGGTCGGCCAGATG
The DNA here is from genome assembly GCF_902833645.1 of Paraburkholderia fungorum. Taxonomy (GTDB): domain Bacteria; phylum Pseudomonadota; class Gammaproteobacteria; order Burkholderiales; family Burkholderiaceae; genus Paraburkholderia; species Paraburkholderia fungorum. The sequence continues at coordinate 119,237 of NZ_CADFGE010000013.1, read as the reverse complement.
CGTGCCATCGAATTCACGGCAAACCGGCCCGGAGACTGGGCGTTTCACTGCCACAAGTCCCACCACACGATGAATGCGATGGGGCACTCCGTACCGAACCTCATTGGCGTGCCGCAGAAGGACCTCGCGAAACGCATCAACAAGCTCGTGCCTGACTACATGGCGATGGGCAGCACCGGTGGCGCGATGGGCGAGATGGAAATGCCACTGCCCGACAACACGCTACCAATGATGACCGGTAAAGGTCCGTTTGGCGCGCTCGAAATGGGCGGCATGTTCACCGTTGTGAAGGTTCGTGAGGGATTGGGGCGCAAGGACTATCGCGACCCGGGCTGGTTCAAGCATCCCAAGGGAACGGTCGCCTACGAATACACCGGCGAGCTGCCGGACAGCTGATTTTGATTCCGCCGGGCACGCTGTCCGGTGCAGTTTTGTCTTTTAACCCTCGGAGAAATAGTGATGAAGAACGCATTTGTATCGATTGCAGTTGGCTGCGTATTGGCAATCTCGGCATCGGCCTATGCGGCTGGCGAAATGGGCAACACGGACATGAGCGGAGGCAGCGCGAAACAGGCGGGCGACGCGAAGAACAGCATGTCGCACGGAGAGATCAAGAAGGTCGACACGGCTGCCGGCAAGCTGACCATCAAGCATGGTCCGCTGGAAAACCTGGGCATGGACGCTATGACGATGGTGTTCAAGGTCAAGGACCCGGCAATGATTTCGCAGGTCAAGGTCGGCGACAAGATTGATTTCGTGGCCGAAGAAGTGGACGGCGCACTGACGGTGACGAAGCTGCAGAAGAAGTAAGGATTCGCTGGGTGTTGTGACCAATCGCAAGCAACACCCAATTTGACTATTCAGGATGCGCAAGAACATGAAAACATTCACTCGCAAGCAACTCACGGGTCTGGCCACTGCAGTCGCCATCGCGCTCGTGCCGGCTGCCGCGTTCGCACACGGCAAGCTCGAGAGTGCCGTCCCGGCCTCTGGCAGCACTGTTGACGTGGCACCCGACGCGCTGCGGCTCACCTTCAATGAAGACCTGGAGTCCACTTTCAGCACGATCAAGGTGACCGACGCAAGTGGCGCACCGGTCGGTAAGGAAAAAGCGAAGGTCGATCCGTCGAATCGGCGCGTTCTGACGCTTGCCGTTCCGAAGCTGTCGTCCGGTTCCTATTCGGTGCAGTGGGCCGTCATGACAAAGGATGCCCATAAGACCAAGGGCACATACACCTTCAAGGTGAAGTGATGAACGACGGTTTCCTCGGCGTTTTGCGGCTCGCATCCGTTGCGCTGCACAACCTCGGCTTTGCGGTACTCGTCGGTGCGTTGCTGAGCGAACGGTGGCTGGCCCGTTCGCCGTCCGCCTGGCAGGCGGGCGTCAGTCGCCGGTTGACGCGGGCGTTTCGCGTTGCAGCGATCGTTGCGCTTCTGGCATCGGTGTTTGAGTTCTGGATTCATTGCGCGTTGATGAGCGACTCGACACTTGCCGACGCGTGGCCAGCCGTACGCTCGATGATTGAGGGAACCGGTTATGGCCACACCTGGGCGGCTGGCGCAGCGTTCCTGTTATGCGTAGCTGGCATCTCACTGATGCCGCCGCGAGCGGGCAGCATCCGCTTGCAGCCGGTGCTGTGGCTCGCACTCGCGGGCTTTGCGATGACGCGAAGCAACGCAGGGCACCCGGTGGACGCCGGCGTGTTCAGTGTGCCGGTGTGGGCGGACTGGATTCACCTGCTGGCCATCAGTGCGTGGGTCGGCCTCGTGCTGGTCGCGACCTACGTGGTTGTGCCACGTTTCTTCAGGGTGCCGGGAAACGAGCGCACGAATGGCGCAGCGTTCATCCAGTCGCTATCGGACACGGCGACATTCGCGCTGATCGCCCTGTTCATCACCGGTGCATACAACGGCTGGCGCGGCGTCAACTCGCCTGGCAATCTGCTGGACTCGGCATACGGGCAGGTGCTGCTGCTGAAGCTTGCCTTCGTATTCATCGCCGCTGCGCTTGGCGGACACAACCGTTTCTTTGAAATGCCCGGGCTGATGACGTCGTTGACGGACACTGCATCGGCGTCACCCGGGCGACCGCTGAAGCGTTTCGCCACCGTCCTGCACGTCGAGTCGGTGGTGCTGGTAACCGTGCTGGTTGCGGCTGCGATCCTGGTTTCCAGTCCTTTGCCCGGTACGTCCTAGTTCGCACCCGAGAACCTCTTCAGTCCACGCAGATGGTCATCGCCGCCAGCTCGATGAAGGCGCCACCTGGCCTTGATTGGCTTTAGGCAACGACCATCTTTTACAGGATCCGGATCTGTGTCCGGGTCCTTTTTTTATGCCCATTCACTCTGCACTTCAATGAGGTTCGTGGCAGCATCCTTTTGGAGTCCTGTGTGAAGACGTCTCACCTCAGGGGGCAACGCTGTCGTGCATGTCGTGGGTATCTGACGAAATGTTCATGTGGTGGCCACGGTCCTGTCAGAGACCGATACCTAAACTGACTCCGTCAACACTGAAACGGAGTAATTGAATGAAGCTGCTTACCGTCCTTCTTGCTGTTATCGGTATCGCCGCGGCTGTGCCGGCCTTTGCAGACGCCAACTACCAATCTGCTGGTGCGACCGGCAACGATACCGCTGTGGGTGGCGTCGCGGACGGCACCTATTCCTCCGGCGCGCGTGGTAAAACACGTGCCGAAGTTCATGCCGAACTGATTCAGGCACAGAAAGACGGCCTTCTGCCATTCCGGAGGAACGACTATCCGCCGGGCGCCGAAACGATTCGGCGCAATCAGGAACTGTACCGGCTGTCACACTGAGTGACATGACTTCGGCTGCATCTGGCCAGCCAGATGCAGCCTTGAAGCGATGCCGTTGCGCGTCGAGTCGCACGCTTCTGTTTGCCGTTCCCGCATCACGGAAAAGCTACGACTATCCCAATCTGCTTCGGGGCATTGCAAGCCGCTGCCGCATTAACAAACCATTGGCTGACGCCGAGTCCGAACGCCGCAGGATCAAGCAAACTTCGATGGGGTTTCCTACCGCATCGATAGGGTGTTGACCCATGCCACGTGTCGTCGCCCGTCAGCACAATGCGAGTGCGGTCAGGAAGAACCTGACAGCTTCTCCTTTGACAGGCATGTCGCGGGAGTGACAGGACTCCGTTCCATCGGTGAGTCGAGGTGAAGAAATGTGGTGCGCAACAGCAACGAACAAGGCAGCAAGGCAAACCGGGTACCCGACGGAACCGTCTGGCGCGCCGGCTGCGAGCGAGTTCGGGGATGCGACTTTGTCACTCTCTGACTTGCAGCGCGCGTCACTCAACGCGAATCAAGCGGGTTGACAGCCTATCATGCGCCGCGACGCCACACGTACGTTTTGTGCTGTAACGCTACTCGTTGTGGTGTTCTTCAGCCAACTGTGGGTGGCCGCGTATGCCTGTGCGATGACGCGGCATTCCACCCCAACGAATCAAGCGGTGCTGGCCATCGCCTCTGATGGACATGGCGACCTGCACGATCACCAGACCGCCGCAGTTTGGCACGGCCACTGCGACAATCCGGCACAGCCCGGTCGTGTCACACGATCAAAGCCGTCGCCGCTCGTCTGGATACCGCTGATTTGGGGCGGCTCCACGATACCTGCGCTAGCCGTTCACCCGCGCTTGCCGACGCGGCAGCAGCCCCTTCTCCTTTCCGCTTCTCCCCCCGCTCGCATCCTGTTTCAGGTATTTCGCAATTGACCCCTGGCTGCTGACGTCGGACGTGTTTTCGATTGATGGTTGCGGACGGACGATTCCATCCGTTCAGGTTGGCCTCGTTCACAGGACGGGACCGCCGTCTTACCTACGATTGACGCCAGCTCCGCCTGCATCGCACAGCCGCGCCATCTGGATCCGGCTGAAACACTTCGCGATTTTTCATAAGACGCTGAGGTCGTAGCCGCAGGGCTTTCGTCCGCGCATTGGCACCTCGGTCGCTTGTGCGTCGATGCGCGCTGCGCATTGCGATTTTGCCTATTCAAGGAGTCAATCATGAAACATCTCATTCTGATCAAACACTCGGTATTCGGAACCTTGCTCCTGTCGGCGGCCGTCACGGCGTTCGCCGGCGGCGGTGGTGGTCATAACGGATCCGGGCGTAACCAGTACCCGCACATGAACCCCGTAACCGGTCCCCAGTCGGCGGAGCCAGCTTCTGTCTCGGCCGATACGCCAAATCCGGACGGCAAGACGCGGGCACAGGTTCGAGCGGAGTTATTGCAGGCGGAGCGCGCGGGCTTCGCGCCGGCTAACAAAAACGATTATCCGCCCAGCGCCACAACCATCGCGCGTAATCAAGCCCGGTTCCAGCAGATTGAGCAGGCGTGGCGCGGGAGCGATCAGATGACTGCAAGCGGACGGTAAGTTCGCGCAGCAGGATGGGAAACGGCGGTCTAGCAGTCTGGCGTACGTCCCACCCGTTACTCGTGTCGTGAGAGGGGTGACGGGTAACGGAGGCCGGGGAGCAGGGTCTGGCTCGCTGCTGAAGGCGAATCGCCGACAGTGGAGGTTCAGGATCGCGCGGCATCGGTGCTTTCCCGCAGGCCGCGGAATCGGAACATGACCAATCACCCCATTCAGCCGCATGGCCACGAATTCGTGGTGGAAGGGCTCCGTCCTGCTCGTGATCGCTAGAGATGACGCAGGGAAATTCACTCGCCTTGTCGGCAGCACCTTGTGACTTCTCAATTTTTTGAAGGAATAACATGAAATTCGTATTGCTTACTTCAGCGATGTTTCTCTGCGTCGCGTCCTCCGCCGCCTATTCGCACGGCGATGATGAAACGTTTCCCGTCGGCAAACCCGGCAACGCCGCAAACGTCACACGGACGGTCAACGTCGAAATGAGTGACTTGATGCGTTTCAGTCCGAGTCAGTTGACGGTCAAGCGCGGCGAAACGGTCAAGTTCGTTGTAAAGAACACTGGGAAAATCCGGCACGAGATGATGCTCGGCACTGAAGCGGGACTCAAGGAGCACGCAGCTCTCATGCGCAAATTTCCGGAAATGGAGCATGCGGAAGCCAACGCGGTCACCGTCAATGCAGGCAAATCCGCACAGGTGATCTGGCAGTTCAGCAAGACCGGAGTGGTGGATTTTGCGTGTCTTGAGCCTGGTCACTACGAAGCGGGGATGGTCGGGAGGATTGCCGTTCGTGAAGGCGGACCAACCGATAAGGAAATCGCGGCGCGCTAACGCACCCGCTATCGAGTACAAGGGGGTAAGCACGAACAAGCCTATCGCTTAATCTGTTGATGATTTTGCGTCGGGCTGACCGACGCGGGTGCTGTTTCAAAGCCCCTTGGAACGTGGTTCCGAGGGGCGTTTTCTTGCCTCGTGAACGCCGAGTAGTTCATCGAGCTTCACGACGTGAATCGAAAGGCCCAATCGCATTGCCGGCGTCTTTCCGTCCTTACCCTTGAGGGCGTAGTTGTAGTAGACCCGAGCACCCTCGGAATCTTCTCGATATGCGCGGGACGATATCCGGGGTGATGGATCGGGCCGCAAGGCACATGAAATCCCGGTTTTCTCGAATACGGAGACCGAAAGAATCTGTAGCAACGTGTAGAGCGAGACATCGAGTTGAAGCATAACCGCTCGCGGGACATTACCGATTCGGCGGGTTCCGCGAACGGTTACATTTTTGTTTTGGTGTTCAGCAGCCACTGGTTTCGGCGCCTGAGGGCGGTATCTGGCCGTTCGTTGGTCGGTTGCCGTGGGCCGGAGTCGAAAGCGGCAGGGCCGACTCGTCCGAGATGAAGATGACCAAAAGGTCATTTTCACGCCATGTCCCGTTCATATGCCGCCAGCCAGAATGAAAGCCAGTCGGAATCGCTATCGCCGATTCCGACGCTGTAGTGGAGGGGAGACATGAAACTTCAACTTACCGCTAGCGCCTCTATTCTTGCGCCGCTTGCCTCGTGCGTTCCTGCTGCCGCTGACCACGACTACCTGAGGGCTGCAGCGGCCGGTTTCTCCGTCGTGAAACCTGACGCAGATATCCGACATCGAGATGGCGCCCGCCGGGAGGTCGGGAATCGCCCGGGGGAAAGACGCGCGAGCGGGTGCAACAGGAGGCGAATCAGTCTCAACGTGACGACGTTGTGCTGCCAGGGAACGCAAACTGACCCTCCCGGTCAGGCGTTGACGAAGCGCAACCGCGCGCGTCAGCGGCGCACTAACGCGCGGCGGGCTAGTCAACGTTGATAGCCGTGCTGCAACCCATTCTCCTTTTTGTCGAGTACATATGCCATCTCTTGCGTGGAGTAAAGTCGCCGTGATATCGGGTCTGGCTGTGGTGCTTGCAGGCTGCGCGAATTCCGTCGCGACAAAAGCGTCGAGCGCCGTGAGTAGCGATGACTCCAGTCCGAGTGCAGCGACGGCGGTGCAACTACCCAAAACATATCCTTGCCAAAGCTTGCATGTGAAAACGAACTGCCCGCCCCGATAGGTGTGACCGGCGCGGGGGCCCCAGGTGGATCGTGCGATCATGCCGGAACCATCGGTCTCCGCATTCAGGGCCGCCTGCAGCTAGACCTTGCGGCTCGTTGGCTTTCGCGCCATCGGTGGGTGAGCGAACCTTTAATTGATAAGGTTTGTTGCAATCAAACCGTCAGTCTCTGGACGGGCCAGACGGTTACCCCATGGGTCATGGCTGAATGAACGCAAGCTGGCTCCCGGGTCCCTTGCGCGGCCCATTTCAACGGTTCTTTGCCCGCACAACGATCTGCGCCCGCGTGTCGCGCTCAATGCGCTCAAGCGACGCATGCGCGGCGCCAGAATCGTCCGGCGAACACATCTGACGCGCGAAGCGCGCGTGCAGCCGGCGCGTGATCTGCACGACCTGCGTACCCGGATCGAAGACATAGTGCGATTCGAAATCGAAGAAGCGATCCTGCACCCTGGTATCCTCAGGCAGCACGGTCACGCGTACGGTCTCGGGTAGCGCGATCTGCGCCGTCTCGACGAAGTCACCGCCGATGCACACATAGGGCTGCGTGCGTACCGGCTCGGCGAGCCAGGCCTGCACCTGGGTCGCGATGCCGCCTGACAGGCTTGACAGCGCTGGCAGCGCGGTCGTGCCGTCCGGCCACACGAAATGATCGAGGGAGCCTGCTATCGATGCGTCAAACGGCCCCCCCGTCGTGTCCAGTTCGCTGGTACGAATCTGCGCCGTGCCGTGCAGTCCGGTCTGCCGCAGGCGGTCGGTCGCAATCTGTCGTGCGCGCTCGCGTGTCGCACGCCGGAATATGTTGCGCTCCAGTTCAGCGGTCCAGCCCGCGTCCTCGACGTGATAGGTGTAGTCGGCCACGCCGCTATCCGAAACCCCGATCTGCAGGCGCGCAACTCGCTCCCGCGGCTGCGCTGGGGGCGTGCGAGAGAGCACGCCCTCGTCCGCCAGCAGCGCCGGACGATCCATGACGCCAGCCGGCAGGTAGCCGAATTCAGTGCCGCCTACAGTCGTGTCGGCATACAGGGCGAGATCAGGCATCCAGACAATCGCGTGATTGATCGCGCTCGCGCCATAACCAGGCACGGACGGCAACGTATAGACAGGACCGAGACCCAGCAGCACCGGTTCGCTGCGTATCCCGACCGCGGCGAGCAGCGCGCCAAAGAGCGCCACATGATCCTTGCAATCGCCATAGCGATTGCGTAGTACGTCGGTCACCTTGTGCGGAACCGCCGCCGTCTCGCCGAGAAAGAGCGCGACGTAACGCACATTCAGACGTACCCAGTCATAAATTGCCCGAGCTTTCGCGCGCGGGTCCGCTGCGTTCGCTGTCAGCGATTGCGCGAGCTGCACGACCGCGGGGTCGCCCACGCTCGGGTCCATGGCCGCGATACGGTAGCGCGCCGCGAACGACGCAAAATTGGGTTCGGTGGACACCATCAGCCGGTCGCCGTAAGTCGCGTATCCGACGGCGCCGCTTTCGATCGGTGGATAAGGGCCGTGGCGGTAGTCGAATTCGTAGCGCGTGCGACCGTTTGACGTGACGGGCGCCAGCGCGACGTAGCCGCGTGCGTCGGCGTAAAGTGGCACGTCAACGGGCAGGTCGAAGATCAGGCGCTGGCTTTCGACTGGCTCACGCGACGGCTCGACGAAATAACTGAAGAGTCCCGCCTGAAGCGGCTTCGCACGCGCCTTGCGGAATACGAGACGCGTGCGCGAACCGGCCTGGATACCGGGATAGATCACCGTGCGCAGCACGCCGTCCTGGAAGGTCGGCGCGCCGGCGGAGCGCGGTTCCTGCACGTCGCGAATCGCTTCCGGACCAACCGCATGCGCGACGCCGTCGCGGCCGATAGTCTCGGCCGCGAGCAGTTCGACCTTCTCGATATCCTTGTTGAACCAGATATAACGTTGCGCGATATCGTCGACGCCGCTCGTGGTATTTGCGCGCAGCGTCGAGTCGTCGTGCTCCTCGACGGAACCGTCGTGCTGGACGACGAAGACATGCACGTCGTTTTCCAGTGTCGACGGCGCCTCGTTGTCTTCGCTCAGCATGGTGGCGGATGCGCTCGCGGCGTACGCCATCGCGCACGCCACACAGAAAATTCGAACGAATGAGTGCATCGTCTCCTCACAGCGGGGGCCCATCGAAAGGCTAGTCCCGTGCATGAAACAGCGCCCCCGGCGCACCAGCGGTGCGACATCGGGGCAGGGCCGTTCATACAGCCGGCCGCATGCCGGTCGATGGAGTTCAGGCAAGCGTCATCGCATCCGTCCTTATGTCGGACGGACGGACTTCAGGTTCTTTTTTCCCTTCTTCCCGGCACACGTCATTATCGACCCGGGCGCCGCAGGACGGGCAAGCATGGCCAGCTGCAATTGCGAAACCGTCTGATGTGTGCTGGCAGTGACCTGTCATGACAATCGCATCTGGACGATCAGGCTGGCGTTGCCAACCGTCGTGAGAATGATGCGCACATGCCAATGATGAGCGCACAACGCCAGCAAAATCTGGCAGCATGGTGCCCGACCGAAGGACCGCGCAACGCGGCGTTTCAATCCGACTTACATTACAGCCAGTTTGCAGCAAGTGCCCGGAACCCTCATGCGCCCAACACTACGAAAAGCATTCGTTTCCTTCCTTTTTCTGACTGCCTCGCATGCCGTCTTCTCACAGACTCCAAAGACCGTATTCCTGGATGACCTGACGTGGACCGAACTGCGTGACGAGGTTCAGGCCGGCAAGACGACCATCCTTGTCCCTATTGGCGGCACCGAGCAAAGCGGTCCGTATGTCGCACTAGGCAAGCACAATGCGCGCGTGAAGGTGCTGTCGCAACGCATTGCCGAGGAACTCGGCAATGCGCTTGTCGCGCCGGTCATCGCCTACGTGCCGGAGGGCGGCTACGCACCACCGACCTCGCACATGCGTTTCCCCGGCACCACCACGGTGCCGGACGATGTGTTCGAAAAAACGCTGGAATCCGTCGCGAACAGCTTCAGGGTTCACGGTTTCAGGAACATTGTTTTTCTCGGCGATCACGGCGGCTATCAGAACGACATCCGGCGCGCGGTCGCGCAGTTGAACAAGGCCTGGGCAGGCTCAGGCGCGCGCGCATTCGATCCGCCGGAATACTACGGCGCGAGCTCGGACGGTTACGCACAGATCCTGCGTCAACGCGGTTACAGCGATAACGAGATCGGCACGCATGCCGGTCTCGCGGATACGTCGCTGCTGCTCGCGGTGGCGCCGCAAATGGTGCGGCAGAGCCAATTGAAGAATGCGCCGAAACCCGGGCCTGCCGACGGCGTCTATGGCGGGGACCCTCGCCGCTCGACTGCCGGACTCGGCGAGCCGGGTATCGAGGCTATCGTGTCGAAAACGGTCAATGCCATCAGGAAAGACACCACGAGCCGGTGACGTTCCGGGCAGGATCAGGTTCATCTTCCATCATTATTTCACTGAATAACGGAACTCATCATGTACTCACGTTCCCGTCGCTTCTTCTCGCGACTCGCGCCGTCTGCTGGTGTCGCGCTGGCCGGTTTGTCCATCGCGGCTAGCGTATTGGCAGCCTCGACTCCCAATACTGTCGCGGGCATGCCTCCGGTGGTGAACGCCAGTAACCTGTACAGTGAAGCGGGCGCTGGTCATTTCAGCCCGGAGGTCAAGGATGCATTGCCGCGGATTTATGTGCCCAATCTCCGCTCCAATGACGTTTATGTGATCGACCCGGCCACATTCAAGGTGGTGGACCGGTTTCGTGTCGGCTACAGCCCGCAACACGTGGTTCCTTCGTGGGACCTGAAGACGTTGTGGGTGGCAAACAACGCCGAAGGGCGCCCCGACGGCAGTCTGACACCGATCGATCCTAAGACCGGCAAGCCCGGCAAGGAGGTCATGGTCGACGATCCCTACAATATGTATTTCACACCGGACGGCAAGGAAGCGATCGTGGTGGCGGAAGCGCACGCGCGACTGGACTTCCGCGATCCGCATACGATGGCCCTAAAGTCGAGCCTGTCCGTACCGGAGTGCAAGGGGATCAATCACGCCGACTTCTCGATCGACGGTAGGTACGTCCTGTTCACCTGTGAATTCGGCGGGAAGCTGGCAAAAATCGATCTGGTCAACCGGAAGGTCGTGGGCTATCTTCAACTCGACAAGAAGGGCATGCCGCAAGACATCCGTATCTCGCCGGATGGCAAGGTGTTCTATGTCGCCGACATGAAGGCCGATGGCGTTTTCGTGGTCGACGGCGACAGCTTCACGAAGATCGGCTTTATCAGGACAGGTGTTGGCACGCACGGCCTGTATCCGAGCCGCGATGGCACCCGCCTGTACATCGCCAACCGCGGCTCCAATCTGGTTCATGGTCCACGTCATGGCAAGGGCAGTGTGTCGGTGCTCGACTTCGCTTCACGCAAAGTCGTGACGACCTGGCCGATTCCGGGTGGCGGCAGTCCGGATATGGGCAATGTCAGCCCCGATGGCAGGACGCTGTTGCTGTCCGGCCGGTACGACGATGTCGTCTATGCGATCGATACGACCGCCGGAACCGTTAAATCCATTCCGGTGGGCATGGAACCGCATGGACTCACGGTGTGGCCGCAGCCCGGCCGGTATTCGCTCGGGCACACAGGCAACATGCGCTGACCGGGAGACGCCGGGACGAACGGCGATTGCGTGCAGACCCCCATTAGCGCGCGCGCCACGGGGGTGCTGTTCTGTTCTACGCGCAATTGCCGTCATGTGTGCCTTTGCGCATCGCCCGGTCATCCGGTGGCTAATTCTCCGGGTTACCTGCGCGCAGCCCCCGGTCTCCGGCCACCCAACCCTCCGCATTCAGACAATCGTGCATAGCCGTGGCGGCGGTGGCGGCCTCCCCGAAGGCCACAGCGATCTGATCGAGACTGTGCACCACGTCGCCCGCGGCATACAGACCGGCGACGGATGTCGCCATGTGTTGGTCGACAATCAGGGTCCCGTCAGGCGCGTGGGCCGCGCCAAGGGACAAGGCGAGTTCTGACCTTACCGTGTCTCCCAGCGCGGAGTAAATGGTATCGAACTCGTACTCCTTGCCAGAGCGCGTTTGCAGGGCAGCAATGCTGTCTCCCTCCATGCGTAGCGCGGGAATTCCGTCTTCGATCACGGTAATTCCGGCGGTTGTCAGTTTCTGGCGGTCTTCCTCAGAAAATGCAACGCTGTGACCAAGGGTAAACAGCGTCAGGTCCGCCGTATAAGTGCGAATGAACAGGGCTTCTTTCAGGGCCTCCGTGTCTTGCGCGATGACTGCTACTTTCTTGCCGATCACCTCGTAGCCATCGCAGATAGGACAGTGACGGACCAGGCCCCGGTGAACGGCGTCGTCCAGACCGGGAAAAGCGGGCTCGACGTCGATGACACCTGTGGCGAGTAGCACTTTTCTGGCCCGGATGTGCGTGGACTCTGTCAATGCCAGAAATGTTCGATCCTCGTGCAGGCTGAGATTTTGCACCGTTCCCGCAACGATGCTAACGCCATAACGCGAAGCTTGTTCGCGCAACCGCGCAAGCAGATCCGGGCCGGCGATACCGTCCGGATATCCCGGGCAGTTGTGGGAAAGGGGAATCAAAGAGGCCCGGCTTTGGCCAGCATCAACTACTGTGATGCTGCGCCGAAAGCGAGCAAGGTAGATCGCCGCGGTTAGTCCTGCCACCCCCGCACCGATGACCAGGCAATCGACGGTTTCTAACTCAAGTTCTTCACTCATTTTCTTCTCCCGGAGGGTATTGAGGGTGGGGCGAGTCACGGCCCGGTGCCGACGTCGGGAAAGATCACGTCTCTGAGCCAAGCGTCCTTGAAGGTCGGTACACCGCAGGGGCGCGCCTCCTGCATCTCGCGGACCCGACCCGGGCTGACCGGACGCCGGACCCCGTTTCTGTCAATCGCGTAGGCTTCGAGTACGTCGACGTGCGAGACGTTCTGGTCGAACGAGATATAGCGCTGCGCGATGTCCTCGATGCCGGCCGCCGTATTCGCGCGCACCGTCGTGTCGTCGTCTTCCGCCACGACGAAAACGTGCACATCGTTTTCGATAGTGGAGGGCGCGCCCGGATTCCCGCTTTCGTCAGCATATATCGTGGGTGCGCTGGTGATCGCGAGAACGATGGCGATGAGAAGAGAGTGCATGATGTCACGACAACGGAAACGTCACTCTGACGGTTTGGAGGAGCAGAATCGCGTTAAGCGACAGAACCACAGTTGCTGCGAGCATGGCCACTATGGTCGTGAATGCGCGGTTCCTGTGAATGCCCATGATATCCCGCCGAGTGCTGAACCAAACCAGCGCCGTCATCGGAAGCGGCAGCGCCAAACTCAACACCACCTGACTGATGACGAGCGCGTTTGTAGCGTTCACTCCCAAGCCGACCACTGCAAAACTGGGCACCATTGTCACGACTCTTCGCACCCAAAGCGGGATACGAAAGCCAGTGAAGCCCTGCATAATCATCTGGCCGGCCATGGTGCCCACGACCGAGCTGGATATTCCGGAAGCGATTAGCGCGAGGAGAAAAATGCCCGCGGCCCCTATGCCCAACAGAGGCGCCAGGGTGTGGTATGCCGTTCCGATTTCGGCGACGTCAGAATGACCCTCGTGGAAGGCGCCAGAAGCCATGACGACCATGGCCATATTAACAAGACCTGCGGTGGCCAACGCGACGACAACCTCGAGGTTCGAATATGCCAGCAGCGTGGTGCGTTCAGCTTCTGTCTTTGGGAGCACGCGACTTTGGGTTAGCCCAGAATGGAGAAACAACGCATGTGGCATAACCGTGGCGCCAACAATGCCGACAGCGATCGTGAGAGCTTCTGAATCCGGAAGCTGCGGCGAAAACATACGCGCGAAGACTGCTGGCCAGGCGACCGGTACGATGAACAGCTCGGCCAGATACGACAAGCCAATCACACCGACTAGTCCACCAATTGCCAGTTCGAGTGGACGGAAACCTGCGCGCTCAAACAACAGAAGCGCATAGGTCACGAGAGCGGTGACCACCATGCTGACAAACAACGGCATGTGAAACAGCAGTGACAGGCCGATTGCTCCGCCCAGAAACTCGGCCAGATCCGTGGCCATCGCGGCCACCTCGCTCACGCCCCACATGAAAAGGACGAGGAACTTCGGGAAGTGTTCGCGGCAGAGCTCCGCGAGATTTCGTCCGGTCACTATCCCGAGTTTTGCGGAGAGCGCCTGAAACAGCATGGCTATCAGATTCGCCAACAGCACGACCCAGAGGAGCGTGTAGCCGTACTTCGCGCCAGCCTGGATGTTCGTCGCGAAGTTCCCGGGGTCCATGTAGGCAATTGAGACGACCACCGCCGGGCCGAAAAATGGCAGAAACACGCGAGCGCCTCTGCCTTCGAGCCGCTCCCGTATCGCCAGCGTCGTTCGCTTCGTCAGCGTCGCACGCGCGTCTTTGTCACGAGCACGGTCGTCCATTCATTGCGACTCCAGCCATGTCCAACGCAAATCCGCCCCGTCACTTCGGCCGCAGCATCACTTTCAGCAAAAGAGCATGCCGCAGCCGGAGCATCGCCAGACTTGCAATGCGCTTGGTTCGGACGACGATGAGCGCCTCCCCAAACACCTGTGTGGAGCGATGCGCGCAGCAGCCGGGCTACGAGTTGCAGAGGGCGCGGTGCAACCAGGTAGCCATCGTAGCCATCCTCCACCGAAGGACTGGGCTACGCCGAATCGTACCGCGCCGAAGCCCGCGTACTCCATTACTTGACGCCGTGCTTTGCCTGCCACTTCGTCATGTACGCAATTTCCTCATTCTGTGCCTTGATGATGTTTTTGGCCAGCCGCTTCATGTCCGGGTCTTTGCCATACTTTAATTCGACCTTCGCCATGCTGACCGCGCCCTTGTGATGGGGAATCATGTGGGCCACGAAGTCCTTGTCGGCATCGCCCGTGTACGAAGGCGCGCTCATATCCTTCATCATTTTCTGGTCCGCGTCCTTGAAAGCCTGCGTTGACGGACCCGACCCGGCATCTGTGGAACTGGACATATTCATTCCCGGCATAGACGCGGCCTGCTGGGCACTGACGGGGGCGGCGGCGACGGCAAGTGCGGCGCCAGAACAAAGGCAAAGGGTACGAAGCGCGTGAAGGTTTTTCATTTTGAATCTCCTTGTGTAAAAGATCATTCTGAGTGACCGGGATGTTGGTGGTGTGCATGGTCACGCGAGCCGCGGTGTTCGTGCGTAGCATGGTCGTGCTCACCGCCGTCCATCATTCGCATCATCTCGGGGCCACCGGTTCTGAAAAATACGGCCGTCAGGATGATGAAGATGGCACCAAAGACGATGTCGAGCATGGCGGTGTAGTTGAAGGTAATCGCCGCGTCGACGACTGCAGTATGCCGCTCTGTCGGGACCCATCCGAGCGACTGGAAGAGCGCCTCGACCACGAGTGCAGCCGAGACCATCGCAAGATAGAAGGTCACAGCGAGGAACACCGTCATCCTGCCACCGTAGTATTTCCTGTAGATGTTGAGGATGGGAAGAATGATGAGGTCGCCAAAGATGAAAGAGGCGACACCGCCGAAACTTATGCCGCCGTTCCACAGCACCGCAGCGAGCGGCACGTTTCCGACGGAACAGGTGAACGACGCAACGGCAATCAGGGGGCCGACAAATGCACCCCAAATCATTGCGGCTGTGGGATGACTGACGAGGAAGAATTTCTGCCAGAAACTGTCCGGCACCCACGCGCCGAGCGCGCCTGCGATGAGCAACCCAATACCGATGTCGCGCCACAGCATCGACCAGTTCATCACGTAGCTGTGGCTGATCGCTATCCACCCGTGTTTGGAGGAGAGGCGTTGCTTCCACGTCCCATGCTGCTCGCCCATTGACATGGCTGCATGCCCTTCCATGCTGCCGGCGATACCCTTGTCGGCCTGGTCGATGGCTTCTTTCTTCAACGAGTCGCGAAGAATGAAACGGAAGAGAATTACCAGCACGACAATCATGATCGGACCACCGATGAACTCTGCGGCAGCGAATTGCCAGGAAATCAGAACCCACATCAATACGCCGAGCTCAAGTACGAGATTCGTAGCGGCGAACTGGAACGCCATTGCAGAAGTGAAGTCGCCACCTTTTCGCACGATCGACCGCGCCATTGCGACCGCTGCATACGAACAGGAGGAAGACGCGGCGCCGAGCAGACTCGCGAAAGTCAGCGACCGCGGTGACGCGTCAGGCAGAAGCTTCGACATCTCGGACTTCGAGACCACGACCTCGATGACGGCCGAGACCAGGAAGCCCAGACTCAATCCCCAGAAAATCTGCCACAACATGGTGAATGCCATCCAGAGGGCATGACCTAAGGCAGTAACAATCTGCATCGCAAACTCCTGCACGAGAGGTTCTTTACGAGCGGCCTCGGGCTATCGAAGTACATCATGAGACATCGTGAGAATTTTCATGCCTTCATGGTGTTGACCAGCTTCAGGCTGACTTCGTCAATCCGTTCACACACGCGTTGGGCGAACCAGGAGCGTGGATGTTTTCGACATGAGCAAAACGCTTAATCGCAGGCGAGCAACAGCGTGCGAAATGAGAGCGGCCTTCCGGCTTCCCCTTGGAGAATGCGAGTACGGACCGTCAGGTGAAATCCCGCCGCTTGAATCGGAGCAACCGGGCTTTGCTCAGGCAAGGCGGAATCGACTCTCACGATTCTGGTGGTGATGTCTGATTCCAGCGTCGCTGCCGGGTCGAGATGCGTGAGCGCATTCGTAGTCGAATTGACGCACACCGTTGCAGGACATGTGTTTAATTTCGAATTCCATGTTTGCCTCCAGTCGCAAGTCAGAACCACCAGCATGGGCCTTCCCACGGCGGGAAGGTCAAGACGAGCGCCATTTTCGCTACAGCCTGCGCCATTTGCCTTGGTCGGTGCACGTTCAGATGAATCGTATGGTAGCAAGACCCGGACCTGCGTTCCCTGCGAAGCCGTGTCGACGTCACTTTTGCCAGGCGTGACGACGGATACTTCGGTCATTCGAATCAGGACGGGCGCCATCGGGAATCCGTAGGCTCCCCAATCCTGCACTGGGATTGGCCGACACCGCCCCCGCCAAAATTGCGAATACTCCCGGAAGAAGCTGGATGGACTGAAGCTTCTTCGTCGCATCGGATCAACGTTGGCCGCCACGCTGAACGCCTTCGCCAGATCCTCGAATGTTCGTCCTGAATTCCCGCAGCCGCGTCGGACTGGCATGCCCGCCACCCTCGACCTCGCGCATTGGTAAAGGCGCCTACGCGTGGACAGCGTTTGTACAGTGATAGACTCGTCGCCAAACTACAAATCGTTACCCTATGAACAGTCTCCACACGCTGATTGAGCACTGGAAGTCCGACCCCGCGGGGACGTTCCAGACATGGTTTCTCTGGCCCGAACGGCTCAAGAATTTCCGTTCCATCCGCCAGGGGATACGGCAGGTAGTCAAGGAAATCAATTCTGGCGCCTTCGGCAATGCGTACCGCGGCTCCTCGCTCGAAACTGTCGTCGCGTCCGTCGCGGAACAGCGCCAGATCTTCAGGGGCGCGGATCACGCGTTCCTTTGGAAACCCAAGCTGCGTATTCCCGACATTTACGAGAATCCCGTGAACCAGCGTGCGTTCGGGAAAGCGCTGGACGCGTGCGATTGCTGTAACGAGGCAGATGAAGTCCTCGATGCAATCCGGATACTGGATTCGCATGCGATCAAGGGTCTGGGACCGGCAGTTGCCAATCTGCTGTATTTCATTCATCCCACACATGTCAGTCCTTTCAACACCGCGATTGTGCGAGGCTTCAACGCGGTGACGCGAGCGAACGTGAAACTGGGGCGCTGGGACCACTATCTGTCGATGCGACAAGGCATCCTGGAGCTGAACCACGAGCACCGGTCACTTCTGTCCAACGATCTCGGTGCCATTGCAGGCTTCCTGTTCGATGTCGGCATGGATCGGTATCCGCTGCCTCCATCCATCGACGATACTGCGTCGGGCCACGCGTGGCTGAAGGATCTGGAGGCTGTCCGCGCGCAATCAGCCACGCTTGCCAGGCAACTCGAAGCGAATCAGCAACAGGATGCGACCCATACCGAGGTTCAGGGCTGGTTACGTGACCTGGGTCACTCGCTCGGGTACATGGTCTGGATTGCCACCAATGACCGCTCGCGTCCCTACGCAGGCGGAAAGCTTGTTGACGGCTGCATATCGGAACTGCCCGCATCACTTTGCATCAACGGGGCGGACACCGTACCGCTCATCGACGTTATCTGGCTGCACCCCGATCAGACGGTTGTCGCCGCATTCGAGGTCGAGCACACGACATCCATCTACTCGGGCATCGTGCGTCTGCTCGACCTCGCGCTCGGCTCGGTCACGGCGGCGCAGCGTCACCTGTATCTGGTAGCGCCCGACGCGCGAGAAGCAGATGTGCGAAGTCAGCTTGCGCGACCAGCGTTTTCACGCGTTACGGAACTGGGCATCAAATATCTGCCGTACGGTGCACTCAGGGAGCACCGCGAAAACATCGCCCGCTTCGGCGCGGGTATGAAACCGATTGAGGCCATTGCGCGGATGCTTTGATGTGCGTTTGCTAATCGGGCGTTGCCTGAACGCATTCAGGTCACGCCCGCCTGTTCACATACGGCGCAAGCTGATCAGGGTCGAGCCGAGGAGGGTGGTCCGAGATGGCGAAAAGGTCAGGTCCTCGCCACGCTGCATTCGGATGCGGTGATCCAGAATGAGAGCCGGTCGGAATTCACCCCCATTGATTCCAGCGAAAGCATCTAGAACAGATGAAAGTCAGAATTCTTTGCCGTCGTCACTGCGGCCTGGCTCACCCGGTCAACGTGAGCGACGCTCAATACCCGATGCCTGATTGCGCGATTGCGAGCGGCCGGCAGTCAGGCCTGACCGGCGATGACGACGCCGGAGCAGGCTCCCCAGAAGTGGGTCCCGGTTCAATGTGACGACATTGTGCCGTCGGTAAATGGCGACTACCCGCCGCGCCAGGCGACGATCGGGAGCAACCGGCCGCGTTTCAACGGCACCAACCCCGGGTGGCAAAAACAGCCGCGATAGACTGGACGATATCGCGCTAAAACCTGCATGTCCGGGGGCGAGTCATTGTCCCCGACACATGACAGCGTACACGCAAGCACGTTTGCATCGGCCAACTCGGATGTCGCCATCGTCCGTAACGACATCAATTTCCCGGCTTTATGAAACGCAGGGTCATGTCGTCACTCTCACCGATTGCGAGATACTTTGCCCGGTCCTTGTCGGCCAGCTTCAGCGTTGGCGGCAAATACCAGACAGGATAGCTCCCGTCGTCTTTCGGGTTGGCATTGGCTTCGGACGTGCCGGCTAGCTCGAAGCCTGCCTGCCGCGCCTCGCGGATCGCATAGTCTTGCGGAACGCGTCCCTTTGCGATCGCATCGGAGACGGTTTCGCCTGCCCTGGCCCGATGCTCGACGATGCCGAGCACTCCGCCCGGCTTCAGTACCTGATACGCAGACAGGAAGAAGCGTTGGACGATCGCGTCGGTTGTCTCGTTATGCGCGTTTGAGTAGACGAAGTCATGGAGATTGAGGAACGTCACCACCATGTCGGCAGATTCCGGGCCGCCGAGCGGCATGTATTCCGGAGGCTCGAAGGCCGTCGTCGCAACCTTCCCATAAATAGCCGGATTGCCCGAAAGTTTTTCGCCGTACATGCCCGCCATTTTGCGGAAAAATGGATTGACGCTTGTTGCGGGCGGGGTCGCCTCAATCAGCTGTCCGCGTTGTTTCAGAAAGGGGGCGAGAATCTCTGTGTACCATCCTCTGCCCGGCAGGACCTCGATCACCGTCATCGCGGGCTGGATGCCAAAAAATTCGAGTGTTTCGATCGGATGTCGATATTTGTCCCGCTGCCTGAAAGCAGGCGTTCGCTGTGAACTGTCGATTGCTGCCTTCAATGCCTGATCGACGCCTTTGGGTGTTTCGGCGACGGCGATCGCCATAGGCGCCGATGCGATCAACATCGCGAGTGCCAGTGTTATTCCCGATTTTACGTTCAAGTTTCGTTCTCCCTATCTGGTCGCCAGATAATGTCGTTTCCTGCAAATCGCTGCGTATCCGTCCTCGCCAACATGGTTGCGAGCCCGGAATCCTTTTCGATTGCGTAGCAACTGCGCCTGTCCCGCTTACCTGGCGAAAAGCGATGACACAGTGCCGGATGTCTGCTTCGGAGCTGAAGGAGAGTGGGGCACCGCCCATCTTCTTCTCCTGTTGTGCCCGGACCATCCCATTCATAGCATTGAGCCGTGCTTCGCTGCGTCTGATATTCGAGACCTTGGTCAAGCGTCCAGTCGCCACAATTTCACTCAAAGCTTTCCGTAACTATGCAATCCAGACAAGAACATGTTGACGCCAAGAAACGCGAACGTCGTCACCAGCAGGCCAGTCAGCGCCCACCAGGCGGCGACCGCGCCGCGCTGGCCCTTCATCAGGCGCATATGCAGCCAGGCCGCGTAGTTCAGCCACACAATCAGCGCCCACGTTTCCTTCGGATCCCAGCTCCAGTAACCGCCCCATGCTTCCGCAGCCCACAGCGCGCCGAGAATCGTCGCGATCGTGAAGAACGCGAAGCCGACGGCGATCGACTTGTACATCAGGTCGTCGAGCACATCGAGCGGCGGCAGACGGTCTGCCAGCACGCCGCGCTCTTTCGCCAGATACGCGACGCCGACCATTGCCGACAGCGCGAAGCTGCCATAGCCGATGAAGTTGGCCGGCACGTGGATCTTCATCCACCAGCTCTGCAGCGCCGGCACGAGCGGCTGGATCTGCTGGGCGTCGCGCGCGACCGAGTACCACATCAGGAAGCCGACCGCCGCGCTGATCACCAGCAGCACGAATGCGCCGAGCGCACGCGTGTTGTAGTGCTGCTCGTAGTACAGATAGAACAGCGCCGTGATCAGGCTGAACAGCACGAACACTTCGTACAGGTTCGAGATTGGAATATGGCCGACGTCCGCGCCGATCAGGTACGACTCGTACCAGCGCACCATCAGACCGACGAAGCCCATCACCACCGCAGCCCACGTCATTTTTGAACCGATCGCGGCGCCGGTCGGTGAACGCGACAGCAGGCCGATCCAGTAGAAGACGGTGGCGAACACGAAGAGCGCGCTCATCCACAGAATTGCGGACT
Organism: Paraburkholderia fungorum; assembly: GCF_902833645.1. Taxonomy (GTDB): domain Bacteria; phylum Pseudomonadota; class Gammaproteobacteria; order Burkholderiales; family Burkholderiaceae; genus Paraburkholderia; species Paraburkholderia fungorum. The sequence goes on along the minus strand of NZ_CADFGE010000013.1, from coordinate 98,503 downwards.
GGCTCGACAGGAAATATTTGAGGAAGAACGCGTTATCCGCGCGCGTCAGATCGCCGTGATAGATCTGGATCGCAAGCAGCGACAGCGCGGCGATGCCCACCATCAGCGGGCGCACCGGCTTCCAGCGCCAGCCCAGCACGACGAACACCGGCACTGCGCAGCACAGCACCAGTTTGTCGTAGTAATTCATGAACGGGTGATAGCGCGACAGCGCGAACCCGGCCCCCGCGACCATCGCTACTGCAAACAGCCAGTCAGTGATGCCGAGGCGCTTCAGGAACGGCCGCTCGTCATACTCAGCAACGTTGAGTGCCTCGTTCGCGAACGACTTCTGCGGCCGCGAGGGTGAAGAGGAGGATGAAGAAACCTGAGTCAAGTCCATGATCTTACCGGGTCGAATCTTGTGAGCGTGCGGACGGCGCGCCGGCATGGCCGGGTTTGTCGGAGGCGCCGGCGGCGTCGGATGCTTCAGTGAGTTTGGCGCCCAGCGCGGCGCCGACGGCGTCGCGCGTTTGCGTGAACTCTTTTTCAAAGTCGAGCGTTTTGCGTGCGCTCGACATCGCCATCACGACATTCGTGCCGTGATCGGTGTCCTTGAGCCAGAACCAGAGGCGTCGTTCGCGGACGTAGAACATCGAGAAGATACCTAACACGAGGAGCAGGCTGCCAAGATACACAATTTTTTTGCCCGGGGCACGCGCCAGCTGGAATACCGAAGCCTGCACTTCGTTGAACGAGTCGAGCTGCAGATAGACCGGCGATCCGTACAGAAAGCTGTCGGATATCGCATTGATTGAGCTCTGGATGAAGCGGCTCGCGTCCGCGTTGGCCTGCGCATCGGGCTCGCCAAGCTGCTCGCGCGACAGCTGCCACAGGTCCCACGTCGAGCCTTCCAGCATGCGCAGCAGCAGGCCCGCGGCCTTTTCCTGCTCGCCCTTGGGCACCGAATGGTCGATGAACGCGGCAACCGCCTGGAAGCCGCCGACGGTCTGGCCGTTCGGCATCCTGATGCTGTTGTCCGCGCCGGCAAACAGGTTCAGGACACGTAGCGCGCTTTCTTCCAGATGCTGCTGCAGTGCGACATTCGAACCCGGCACCGAGCGCAGCGCGAACCGGTGAGCGGCCGCGGCGCGCATGGCCGGACTTTCCAGCGTGGCGCGCAGGTTCATCCATTCCTTGACGGTGCCGCCAGCGTCGGCCGGAATGCGCAGATAGCGGAACGGATCATTCGGACTGGTGCGCATGCCCGCGAGGAACATCCGGTCGCCGCCCACGTCGACCGGCAGCATGTAGTTGTTGTACTCACGCGCCTGACCTTCCTTGTCGCGTACCTTGTATTGCACCGAGGGGCCGACGTTATGCATGTTCATCGGCTGCGAGGTCTTCGCACCGGAACCGAGGCGCTCGTCGAACGCTTCTTCCAGCGAGCGATGCGCGGCCACGCCGCGTGCGTCGTTGGCGCCGCTGCCGTTCGACACGTTCTCGACATTGATTGCGCGGAAGTCGGCGAATTCAATCGTCTGGCCATCGGCGCCGGCGATCGGCGCGTTAAGTGGCGCGGAGTTGCCGATCACACCGCCGAACGGTGTGGTCTTCCCGCTTGCGCCCGTCATCGGCCACGCGGTCATCTTCATCTGCGAGCCACCGTCCTGGAAGCTCGACTGGTAGATCGACACGCCGTCATATTCGAATGGCTTGTTCACCTCGATGCGCGCCAGGATTCGCGCGCCAGTCTTGTGGTCGATGACGACAATGTCACTCGCGAACAGCTTCGGCATGCCCGTCGAGTAGTAGTCGACGATGAACTTGTTCAACTGGATAGAGAATGGCAGGTCCTGGATCAGCGAACCGTCGGGCTGGTTCAGGATCGCTGTCGATACATGCTGCCCTTCCGGCACCCACGCATAGCCACGAAAACTCGGATTCGATTGCGACAGGCGGTGTTCTGGCGCAATGTCGTTGATCACCGTGTTGCTGCGGATCGGCGACTTGTCGAACAGCCACATCTGCAGCCTGATCGGCAGGTTGCTGTCGAGCAGGCCACCCAGACAGATCACGACGATTGCAATGTGCGCGGAGATGTAGCCGAACTTCGTCAGCGCGCCGCGCTTCGCGGCAATCAGCGTCGCGCCGTCCGATTCACGTGTGACAAACCTGTAGCCGAGCTTGGCCGAGAGTGTCGCGAGGACCAACGAGGTCTGCGTGCGCGTGCCGTGCACCGCGAACTCGCCCTTGTGATGGAACGCGCGCAGACTGCCTTCGCGAACCCTGTCTTTCCAGCTCTTCGCATCGGCGATCATCTTCGGCGCATTGCGGATCACGCACAGCGACACCGACACCATCAGAAAACCGAGGATCAGCATGAACCACCACGAGCTGTACACGGTGTACAGGCCGAGCGAACGGAAGATATCCGCCCAGAATGGGCCGAACTGATTGACGTAGTTGTTGTACGGATCGTCCTGCGTGAGCACCGTGCCGATGATGCTGGCGATGGAGAGAATCACCAGCAGACTGATGGCAAATCGCATCGAACCTAGCAAATCCAGCGTATTGCGCCATGCCCGCCTGGTGACTTTTGCCTTACGCGCTGAAACAGTCGCACTCATACGGGCTCCAGCGTTGCACGATGGGGAGGGTACTTGCGTGGCAGATTTGCTTTCTTCGTCATCGCATCTCTTCCTTGAAACTGAGCGTCCATTTTCTTCCGGGATAATCTGGCAATCTGATTTCGGCGAACGACCTTCTTCGGAGACTTAACCTCGTGCAGAGCGTCAGGTCGAGGCATTCCTTCCGAGGGCTTATATGGCGTACCTGCGCAACCAGTCGTCAATGGTTCCGGGTGAAAGTATTCCAAGCAATACGGCTCGGACCTTGCCGGAGGGATCGATGAAAATCGAAACCGGGATCACGTTGGAGCCAATGAAATTGATCAGGCGATCGATCTGCGTGCGTGTCGTTTCCGATGAAAGGATGGGGGAGGCGATAACGTACGTTACGCCGCGTGCTTTGGCGAACGCCAGGGCTTGCGACCGTACCTCGTAGAGATCGAGACCGACGACGATCAGGCCGGATTTTTGGAGCCGTTGCGAAGCATCCTGCAGGATCGGCAGTTCGATCCTGCATGGTACGCACCAGCTCGCCCACAAATTGACAACGAGGCTATGCCCCTTCAGGTCCTTCAGAAAGAGCGGCTGCCCGTCTGTACCGGTCATCGGCAGACTGTTCAGCGCATCGGCAATCTGGGAATCTTTCCCGGTGGGATTCTCCGAGGTCTGGACGCTCAAATATAGCGACGCGATAACGAGAGGTAGCGCCGCTGCGGCTAACACCCGCAGACTGGGCATATGTGTTTTCCTGCCTCGCCAAATCCGAAGCAGCGCCCACGCCAGCCCTCCAACGAGGCCATATAGAGGCGCAAACCCCGGTAGCCAGAAAAACAGGACTTCATACGGATGCGTACGATACGCGTCCATATGTCCAACGACATAGCCCAGCCGCGCGACGAGCAACCCGCAAACCGCGGCTTCGTCGAGCAGCGCGCTGTACCTGTACACCGACGGATGTTTTGACTTTCGGCTGACAATCCGGAGCAGGCACGTTGCAGAAAAAAACGCCGCGAAAAAAATCAGCCGGTCAAAAGAAATATTGATGCCGAACATCGTTAACATGGACTTCTCTAGTCAGGCGCCAGGGGATGCGGGTGCGCAAATCTGGCTTCGTTTGATCAGGAATCCTTGAGGTACAAAGCAACTGGTGCCGAACTAACGCATACTCATCGGTGCCGGGATGTTCGCGGGCGGCAAGCACACGCCGTCAGAGCTGCAGGCTTGCACGCGAACTATCAGGTGGACATTTGGCCCGTTGGGCAGGTCTGACACCGGGATGCGTGTCCCGTCCTCGTAAACGTTGAGTTCCTTGTCATCGACGCGAATCCCGCTGTTCATGCCCGCTGGGTATTGCGCGGCAACCGGATGTATGTCGCCGCCCTGTTCGACGGAGATTGTCGTCGGGATCAGATAATCGAGCGATGCAGGATTGGCGTTGACGTGCCAGTTCGGGCGAATATGCAGCGTCACCGCAGCCGCGGCGCCGACGTTTTCGAACGACGCCGTGACCTGTTGAGAGGAGTCGCCAATTCCACCACCTGATGCACCGGATAAGGTCAGGGAAGGTGAATTCTGTGTTACCGCATCCCCGGGAGTTACTGCATTGCGAAATTGTGGATACCGGCTCCACGCGAGAATGGTTGCCGCTGCAAGTAGCGCCAGAGCGAAAGATATTTTGATTGTCCTGGACTTCATGTTCACGATGGTTCACCTGCTATTTGACATCCGTTAGCGCATCGATAAGACTTCCGCCCGTAAACAGGCCGGAAAACTGCTGGACCACCCGACCCCGGCTGTCGAGGATCGCGAGAAACGGCAAGCCTGCGCCGCCGTAGGAGGCAAGCAGGCGCTCAAGCGCTGGATTGGGGCGCGTGAGATCGACCTGGAACGCAACGGCGCCATGGGAGCGGATGGCCTGTATGACGTCACTGTTGCGATAAACCGTGCTTTCCAGGATCTTGCAGTTGATACACCATTGAGCGGTGAACTCGACCAGGGCTGGCCGGCCAAGAGCTGATAGCTTCGTGGCATCGGACGCCTCCAGACGTTGCCACGCGACGGCATGCGCCGCAGATGATCCGGAACTGACCCCCGCGTAGACCAATCCGCCTGCAATGACCCCGAAGATCGCCACCGCGCGGCGTGCGGCGCGATCCTGAGCTCGCCAGAACGCGTGCGCAGTCCAGACCAGCAACCCGGCGAGAAACGCAAACCAAAGGAACGGACCCATCGCGGCCGGCAACACGCTTTGCGCGAAGAAAAGCGCCGCGCCCAGCAGAACCCAGCCGAAACTACGTCGAACCACGTCGGACCACGCGCCGGCGCGCGGCAGCCGCTGGAGCAATCCGGGATGAAGGATCAAGCCTGCGTAGGGCAGCGCAAGGCCGACGCCAATCGAGACGAAAATGGTCACGATATTGGCTATCGGCTGTGTGAGCGCGAACACCAGAACGCCGCCCAACAGGGGACCGGTGCAAGGCGTCGAGAGCAACGCGCCGACCAGTCCCGAAACAAATGGCTCGAGAAAGCGGGCGCCCCGCATCGACGCGGCCGCAGCGGGGACCGGCAGCCCCCTGCCGGAAAAATTCATCGTGGCCAGCGCCAGCAGCAGCACGCTGAGCACGATCAGCAGAATGCGCGATTGAAACAGAACGCCCCACTGCAGATGCAAGAGTGCCGTAGAGAGTCCAAGGACCGAAAAAAAGAGCACCGATCCGGCGGCAAACAGGCCGGCTGACAGCATGCGCGCGCCGAAGCCTCCCCCGGCTTCGCGCAGGATCGCGCGGACCTTGATCGGTATGGCCGGTAGCACGCACGGTGTCAGGTTGAGGAGCATACCTGCGGCCACGGCAAGCGGCGCCTGAATCCAGAGGGAAGTGAACATGGCGCGGTCTGTTACGTCGATTGGGTGAGAGCGTCACTGATCATGCGGTCGAGCGCGGCGAAATCAGGCTCACCGAGAAAGCGTTTCAGGATCTTTCCATTCCTGTCGACCAGATAGGTGGTCGGCGTCATTTCAACATTAAAGAATCTGCGCGCAAGACTTCCATCTGTGTCCGTGACGATCCGGAACGGCAAATGCCTCGTATTGGCGTAGTTGGTCACATAAGCGGGCGGATCGTAATTCATCGCTATTGCGATGAAATCGAAGTTCGCGCCCTTGAACCTGTTATACGTCTGAATCATCTGAGGCATTTCCTTAATGCAGGTGGCGCAACTTGTCGCCCAGAAATCCACCAGGTAGACCTTTCCACGCAGGTCCGCCGTCGTTAGCTTTTGGCCCGACGTCAGCACAAACGTCGCAGCCGGAACGGCTTTCGTTCGGCCAACAGCCATGTATGCCGTGATGGCGAGGATGACAACCAGCAGAGCCCCCAACGCTTTGCTGACCGAAAACTTGAAGTTGCTAATGCCAGTCATGATAAAAATGCTCAACTAAGGATTTTGTAGCCGACACGTCGGACACCAGTTGCGCGATGTCCGCACTCGAAAGCGTCGGATTCGGACACAATGACGCCCGGCATTCAGATGACATTGAGTCGTCCCATCATGCCCAGGTCCTCGTGTTCGAGAAGGTGGCAATGAAACATGCGAATGCCCTTCATGGTTTGCACAATCTTGATTCGCACCGTTTCCTGGGATTTCAGGTTGACCGTGTCATAGAGTGCGCGAAACGATTCCTTGCGGATTCGGCCGCTGATTTCCCGTTCGACCACGAGAAACTGTGTGCCGTGAATATGAAAGGGATGGTCCATGTCAGAGTCGTTGACGATCGTCCACTCTTCCGTGACGCCCATCTCGCTGGTGAGATCAACGCGGTCCATGGCAAACAATTTCCCGTTCATAAGAAATTGCATCTCCTGTTGTCCCTTCGTTGTCGATGCCGACTCGCTCATGACGACGCGCTTCTGAACGGCAGCGGCCGGCCATTGCGGCCATGTGCGCAGGATCGGCGGCAACGTTGGCCGGCTGGCTGCACGAACGGTGCTAAAAATAACGTCGAGGAGTTGAACCGGTGCGTCTTCAGCAGCACCGCCCATCTTGCCGCGGTTGTATGGAGCAGCAAGCAGCGGCGAAGGCGACATGCGTTGGCCGGTGGCGTGCACGACCACATCGACGCGTTGCGCGGGGGCGACGAGAATCTCGCGCAGGCCCATCTGCGCACGCTCGAGCGGGCCCCCGTCCGTGCCCACCAGCGCCAACGAATGGCCGGGTAGTTGGAGGCGAAGATAGCGGGCATTGGTGGCATTCAGTATCCGCCAACGTTCCTGTCCGTTAGCGTCGAACACCAACATTGGTCGGTGCTGACCATTGACCAGAACGAACTGGCCTTCGCGCCCGTTCATCCAGTCCATCATGTCGTTTGCGGGAATTGCACCATCTGCGGTAAGGCGCAAATCCGTGATAGCCAGAACCCTCTCAGGCAGCGCCGCCAAAGGATCGTCCTTGGCTCGCACCAGGATCGGCCCCGCGAGACCGCGATACACCTGTTCCGCCGACTGCTTATGGGGGTGTGGGTGATACCAGTACAGCCCACTAATATCCGTCGGCAGCGTGAACCGGTAAACGCGGCTGCCGCCCGGGGGTACCGCATCTGATGGATTGCCGTCCTGGTCCGGCGGTACCGGCAGCCCGTGCCAGTGAATCGTGGTGGCTTGTGACAACCGGTTGTGCAGGGTGATCTCGACGTCGTCGCCCGCAGTGAGCTCAAGCAGCGGTCCAGGAAAGCTATCGTTGTAACTCCAGACCTCGGTGGTTTGGCCGGGCACAAGCTGCATGCGCGTTGGCGCCGCGACTAGCGTCGCTCTGAATTTGCCCGCTTCACTGGTTTCATTTTGAAGAACTCGAGGCGGCTGCAGCGGCCCACCCATCGGTATCGCACGAGCGGACGCGAGTCGCAGCGTTGGTGCGTCCATCCCGTTCATGGCGGGCATGTCCGCCATTCCCGTCATGTTGTCCATTGCACCGCTCATGGTGCCCTTGGCGCGCAACGGGGCGGCGGTCCAGCCGAGCGCAGACAGCCCGGCCAGGCCGGCAAAGAAATTTCGACGATGCATCGTCCTACTCCGAAACCATTGACATCCTGCCGGCGCACCATTGGGGCACCGGACTCTCAACGCCGTTAAACGACAAAAATTGCCCGCGGCAATTAGACGCGAAGGCGTTGAGGTGGAGGATGGGGTACGTCGGGAGCAGTGGAGGAATAGATCCGATCGGTAGCTAAAAACCGGGTGAGAGAGCCAATCGGACCAGGAACGTCAAGCGACGCCTGCACAGCAATCGGAGTGCAAAACGTGCAACTGAGGCAAACCGAGCAAAGGTTTACGTTCGCCTTTCCCGATTTGGCGGTGCCCGGAATTAGTCCGTGTCCGTCGGTGGTGCCCGATATGATTTCAGCTCGTATCGGCTGGGAAGCGACGGCGCCTCTGGTGGCGCCGCTCTCCATTGACATTCCGGGGTGACAGTCCGCCAGATCGCCTGCCGCCCAGCCGCGCAAAGGCAGCAGTAGCAATAGCAAGTAAACGATCGCACGGAAAAATTGGCGTGACATGACTACCTAAACAGGCGTTTACCCTGGCGATCCGGGACAGCGACGGGCTCGGAGATTCTAATATTACCCGATACAGACCTCCGCGGCCCGTGAACGAAGGACGCGTGCAAAAATTTGTTCCAGTAGGCGCAAAGAATAAATCGCCTAGCTAAAGTTCGAATCGGAACTCACCGAAAGCAGTCCGGCGTCTGAGCACGTGGTGCAGGCTGTAAAGGCGATTTTCGACCAGAGAGTGTTCCGTCTCGGAGGATGGGCCGGCGAACGGCGCTATGAAGTGGGAACGAGTCCTGGTGCAATTGTGTAAGCATAATTCGACGGACCCATGTGAAAGAGTCATCCGGAACCGGTTGCGAGCGTTGTGTTGTTCAGCATCTTCGGTCATGAAGCGGACTTTTCCTGGCGTGATGGCGAACCCGTGGCGGACAAGGGTCTCGTAGTGGGCATCCAGCTCCGATACCGATGTTCAAATGGTAGACGTGGATGTCCTAGGCATCCACATCTACCGTTCCAATCCGGTACGGGGAACACGCTTATCTAGACACATCGCGCTTATTCCTTCATACCCCTCGGGAGCGAGGTTTCCAGGTCCGAAGAAGCAGCGCATTGCTCACAACGCTGACGCTACTGAATGCCATTGCTGCTCCCGCCACAATTGGATTCAGCAGGCCGAACGCCGCCAACGGCACGCCAATCAGGTTGTAGACGAACGCCCAGAACAGGTTCTGGCGAATCTTGCTATACGTCCTGCGCGAGATGTCGATAGCGTCTGCGATAAGTGCCGGGTCTCCGCGCATAAGTGTCACGCCCGATGCATGCATTGCTACATCGGTTCCAGTGGACATTGCGATACCGACATCAGCCGCAGCGAGTGCCGGTGCATCGTTGATGCCGTCCCCGACCATGCCGACAGTAGCGCCGTCGCTCTTCAACCCCGCCACCGCCGTTGCCTTATCTTCAGGCAGCAACGACGCACGAACATCTTTTATCCCCAGCTCCTTTGCCACGAGCTGCGCGCTGCCCTCGTTATCCCCAGTAAGGAGCACTGTCCGAACGCCTAACGCCGAGAGCGCGCGGATGGCGACTGGCGATGTGTTCTTGATTGCGTCGCCGAACGCCATCATGGCCAGAACCCTGGTGGCCGGCTGAGTCTCGACGAGCCACGAGACCGAGAAGCCGGCTTCCTGTGCCCGCTTTCCGACAAGCTCGAGTTCGGAAGAGACACCGATAGCGCTTTCCATGAACCATCGTTCGCTTGCGATAACGAGCCTGCGCCCATCTACCGTCGCTTCGATACCTCGGCCGGTCAGAGCGGTGGCATCACTTGCGCGACTCAGCGTGAGCCCTTTCTCTTTCGCAGCATTTACCACCGCCCGGGCTAGCGGATGCTCGCTCGCCTGTTGCACCGATGCCGCCAGTTGCAAAGCTTCGAGGTGCGGGACCTGGTCCACCTCGAACTGCACGAGGCTCGGCTTTCCCTCGGTCAATGTACCGGTCTTGTCGAGCGCGATAACGGTGAGGCGGTGGGCCAGTTCCAACGCTTCAGCGTCTTTGATGAGAATGCCATGCTGTGCCGCTACGCCGGTGCCCGCCATAATCGCCGTGGGCGTTGCTAACCCTAACGCGCACGGGCAGGCGATGACCAGCACCGCAACCGCATTCAGAATGGCTGCTTCGACGTTTCCGTTTGCCAGCAGCCACCCTACCAATGTAACGAGTGCAATGCCTAGAATGACGGGTACGAACACGGCACTGACACGGTCCACCAGCCGTTGTATCGGAGCCTTCTCGGCTTGAGCCGACTCGACAAGACGGATAATGCGAGACAGCATCGTGTCCGCGCCGACCGCCGTGGTCTGAAGCAGCAGATACCCGTTTCCTACGATGGAGCCTGTCACGACCGGGTCTCCAGCACCCTTCGCAACAGGCAAACTTTCTCCCGTTATGAGCGACTCGTCTACATCGCTCTGGCCTTCCAGGATTGTTCCGTCCACCGGGATTCGCTCGCCAGGACGCATCACAACCTGGTCGCCGGCACGGACACCCGACAACGCGATATCTTTCTCTTCGCCGGCCACGCGGACGCGCGCCGTTTCAGGCCGCAATGCGTTGAGCGCTCTGATTGCATCGGTGGTTTTGCGCTTCGCGCGCACTTCCAGCCACTTCCCGAATCGGACAAGCGTAATGACGACGGCTGACGCCTCGAAATAAAGGTGATTCATTTGTCCGGGATGAGCGATAAGCTCGTACACACTGAGACCGTAAGCTGCAGTGGTCCCCAGAGCGACGAGCAAATCCATGTTCCCAGCTTTGGCCAGCACGGCTTTATAGGCAGCCTTGTAGAATCTGGCGCCAAAAACGAACTGCACGACAGTCGCCAGCGCCAACTGGGCCGACGCCGGAAGCATCGCGTGAGCGTCGAACAGATCCGCGAACATTGGTACGACAAGGGGGATAGTCAGGACAGCGGATGCTAGGACAGCGAGCATGTCGGCGTCAAAACGGGACGATGCGTGCTCGGCACGGCTGTCAACATGCTGAGCCGCTTCGTATCCGGCCTTGATCACCGCAGCGACTAATGCGTCATTGCTCACTCCCATGCTGGTCACCGTCGCGGTTTCAGTAGCCAGGTTTACGACGGCTGCGGACACACCAGGCAGCCGCAAGAGCGCCTTCTCTACGCGAGAGACGCAAGACGCGCACGTCATCCCCTTGATGTCGAGGGTGGTGGAATTCATGGGCACTTCATAGCCGGCCCGATTTACCGCGTCGACGATGGCATCTTGCGCCACGCCGGCATCGGCCGTAACACTCGCACGCTCGGTCGCAAGATTGACCGCTGAATTCGTGACGCCAGGCACTCTAGCCAGAGCCTTCTCAACGCGAGCGACACACGAGGCGCACGTCATCCCCTCGATGGGAATTGACCATTCCTTCGATGCCGGTGTGTTGCCGGGTTTTTGCAGGGTCGCTTCCATTACCAACACCTCGAAAAAAGCCCGGGTCTGGAGCGACCCGGGCGTACATCAGTCTTTCAGGACCGGGTTGTAACCGGCCTCTGAGATGGCGTTGAGCACTTTCTCGGGCGATATGGATGAGCTCACCTTGACCGTTTTCTGCGCGATATCGACGTCCACCGAAGCAGCGGGGTCGACTTGCTTCACTGCGTTGGTGATGCTTCGTGCGCAGCCGCCGCAGCTCATATCATTGACTTGAAATTCCATGCTTCTTCTCCATCAGATTATCTTCGATGAATCCAGTATCAACATTCCCATGGTGGGAATGTCAAGGCCTTTTTCGATGTGCCCTCGCGGCGCTTACTGCTAATGCCGGGACGCGGCCAAACCCTCGAGAATTGGGCATTCGGGCCGGGAGTCGCCACGGCAATGTTGAGCCAGGTGCTCCAATGTGTCGCGCATCTCGGTCAGCTCCGCGATGCGGGCGTTCAGTTCGGCAATGTGTTGCCTCGCTAGCTGCCTGACCTCGCTGCTCGGACGGCTGCGGTCCTCCCATAGCGCAAGCAACGTGGCAATTTGCTTCATCGCGAAGCCGAGCGTGCGCGCTCGTTTGACGAAGCGGAGGACTTCCACGTCGTTCTGGGAGTAGGTCCGGTAGTTCGACCCGGAGCGGGTCGCCGGGCGGATAAGTCCCGACTCTTCGTAGTGCCTCACCATTTTCGCGGACACTCCCGACGCTTTCGCCACTTCGCCAATGTTCATGATGGGACTCCAGGTCGGTTCAATACAGACCCATTTTCAACCTTCCTCCGGTAGGAAGGTCAAGGCAGTTTAGTGGCGGGGCCAAGGTGCGTAGCGCGCTCGCTGCGATTGCCGCAGGGGAAAATCCGGAAGGCACCGTGGGGAAATGGTTTTTACGCGTAGTTCCCTCACTTGTGTTCATGCAGAGGGCGTGCTGAGAGTCACACCGGTCCTACAGATGACCTGGAGATTACAGGTCCGTCATCTTCTGGTCACTTAGGCTGCCACGCGATGAAGAATGGCGACGCTGAGAGCGCAGCGAAAGGGAGTTCGACGTGCAAGCGCCGCGACTTTGTGGTTGAGGCGCAATGGAACGGTTATCGGACATATCGTCAGTGCTGGGTCATCCGATGGCGTCTGTGTCTCCGCAAGAGGGGCCTCATGACTGCCCGTCGCCCGATGTCATCCAACGGGTTCGGGGGAGCACGCCGGCGGCGCTCAGCTCCGGCTCAACGAACGGGGCGCGATGGCCCGGTCAGACCCGGTGCCGCATCGTTCGACGCCGCGTCGTCCCGCGCGGACCAGCCACGCTCCTCGAAAGGTAGCTGATGACAAATTCTGAGCCTTCGGGAGCGCTACCCATAAATCCGCGCGACATTTGATGCTAGCGCTCATGCTCCCGGATCAGTCTTTCTGTGCTTCGGGAGATGACGACAGTGCGGTGTGAAGTGAAGCTGACACAACCCACTTCTGGGTATTCAACCGCCTAGTTATTTCGGTCAGATCCGCGGGCGAAATGGACGTGAACGTGACCGTCATTTCGTCGAAGTTGTGCTTTTGGTTGCAATGAATCCGGGTCCGTTTCGCTTGCGCAGCGTGCGCTCCCAAGGCCTGCCAAACCGGAATGATCCTCAACTGGCCAGCGGCAGTCCGAACCGTGACGCTGGCGGCATTGTCATCAGCCGGATGTTCGTCTGGATGCGTCATATCAGTGATTTCAGTCAGCGATTACCCATGTGTTGTGAGCCGGAGGACACGTTCATCGCCCGGTCACCCTATGCAACGCGGGTCAAGCGCGGCTTACCTGTAGAAGATGTTTCGGCGACGCTCATCGAAGAATTCCTGGTTGTCAAAGATGCAATCGGAAGAGATCGCGCGTTAGCTGAACCGCAATGCCACGGATAAGCCAGCGTTTGTTCAGATGCCGGCATACCACTCATACCCCTGGTCTTCCCAATAACCGCCTTTGCCCTCGCCTATATTTGCAAAGCTGCTGACGAGCTCGATGCGCATGATGTACTTGGCCATCTTATAGCCGAGCTGTCGTTCCACCCGGACGCGCAACGGCGCGCCATTGGCGATCGGCAACGGCTGGCCGTTGAGCTCGTAGGCGAGGATGGTCTGTGGATGGTAGGCATCTTCCATGTCGATGCTCTCGTAATATTTCGTCCCCTCGTCGTCCATCGGATCGGCGCAGTAAAAGACCACATAGCGTGCTGCGGGCTTCGGGCGGACACGCGACAGCAACGCACTCAATCGTGCGCCCTTCCATTTGCCGATGGCGCTCCATCCTTCGACGCAATCGTGGCGAGTAATCTGGGTCCGGGCTGGCAGCTCGTGCAGTTCGGCCAGCGAAAACGTTGCAGGATGCTCGACCAGGCCGGAAACCTTGAGCCCGTACGCCGCGAATTCGCCAGCGGCAAGGAACTGGTATCGCGGGTCGTCCGGATTGGCGGTGCCATTGCTGCGAAACGTTGGCGAGAGGTCCGGCTCGGCGAATTCCTGCGCCATCGATTGGCGTGATGTCACCAGATGTTGCGTGACCTGGCTAAGTTTTTCCCCGCTGTCCAGAAGGTTCGGAAACCACGCGGTGCCCGACAACCGATCGCAGCTTGCGAGAAACAGGGCGCCGCCGGCGGCCAGGAGGCGGGCAAGAACGCGGCGGCGGTTCGGCTCACTCGGTGTCATGACGGTCCTCCGTCGGCGGGATCCGATAGCGCCCAGTAATTATTGCACGCAGATTGTTCCAGAGCCCGGTGATGATGACTTGAAAGACATGAATGACGACGAAAGCGACCAGCGCCAAAGCGACGACGAAATGGATCGTGCGAGCGGACTGCCGTCCGCCGAACCAATCGACCCACCCGGGGATGATCGAATCGAGCCACGGCGACATTGCCCACCCCATCAAAATAGCGAGCGGCAGCAGGCCGAAGATGACGATCAGGTAGGTAAGCTTCTGGAGAATGTTGTAATGTTTCGCGGCTTCGCCTTTGGGATGGCGCAACAGCAGGTGGTCCTTGAGCGACTTGCCGATTGAGTGCCAGTCCGCCTTGGTCGGCAACAGGTCGCGCACGAGGTGCCGGCTGAGGATCGCGTGGATGACGTACGCCAGACCATTGATGACGAAGATCCAGGCAAAGAACAGATGCCATCGCCGTCCCAGCGCCAGCCACGGGGGCCCGGGAATGGTTGCCCAGGAAGGAAAACCCCGTCCGACCAGATCGCCGTCCGGGCCTCTCGACGCGCCGAGCACGCCGGTCGTGACGAATTCGCGGCCAAATACCCTGGTTACGCCGACCACTTTTCCGTCGTCGGTTTCCTTTGCCACCAATTGGAGGATCGGCGGCCGGCCGGTATAGGACGACTTGCCCCAGTAGAGCGCGGGGTGCGCGTTGAAGATCTGCAGTCCGCTCATCAGCAGGACGAAAAACGCGATGACGTTGATCCAGTGCATGATCCGCACTGGCAATGTGTGGCGGTAATAAAGCGAATCGCTGCGGGAGATCGCTGCATCGGAAGACGGCATGGTGTAGTGCTCATTGAATCAAACTCGATACTGCGCCACCTCGACTACGAGCGGCGCCCAAACGCCGCATAAGCTCGCTGCGGCGCGACCAACGCCCGGCGGCTGACACGACATCTTTCCGCGCGTGCCAGCGCTCGGTGCTGCACGCCCTAACCTCCCTGGCGCAAGCGACGAGCGGGCCAACGGTGTCGTGTTGCACGATGTATCAATGATAGGCGTCAGACGGTATCCCGGAGTCAAGGCGAACTGCGTGGTGTTGCTGCGAGAACTGTTGCAGCACTGCGGCTGATTGCCGGGCCTTCTGGCGATAAAGAGGGTATGCCGGGATACGCGCTAATGCTCTGCAGCGTATTAGCGCGGTCCTTGTTCGCCCCCCAATCAGGCGAACAGGAGTGCGTCGGGCCGGGCGAGTTGCGTATCGGCTCACAAGCCATCCGTGCCTACGGCCGAAAAACGGGCGCAGCACGCCCGTCGTGCGATGCGCGCTGCGGAACGCCGGGGGCATCGCACAGATTCCGATCCACGCGGTGCTTTTTTTCCGGTCGCGCGGTTGGCGCCCATCGTGGTCGCTGTACGGATGGAGGCTCGCGGACAGTGCGCCGGGTCGACCCGGGCGTCCACGCGGCGCACGCTTATCGATCTGCCTCTGAAGCATCGGACTCGGCGGACGGCTGTGCGTCCCAGTTCATCCGGTGCCGGTTTACCGTCTCGCGGTGCCGCTTGTCGTCCTCCTCATGCAGGTACAGGCTGGTTGTATTCAGCGATACATGGCCCAGATTGTCGCGGATGGTCCGCAAATCCACACCGCCGTCCGCCTGATGCGATCCGGCGGTGTGCCGTAGCCAGTGTGCTGATGCGCGTTCGAGTTCATCAGCGCGGTCGGCGAATTCAGGTCCCTTCACGCGTAGCCAGGACGCAGCGCCGCCAAAGATACCCTTGATTGCGTCATGGATCGCCGAGCGGGACAGGCACCGGTTCTTTCCCTTGAACGGGATGACGAGCGGCGTTTCATCAGCCCGGGTGGGGAGGGCGGAGAGGCCATTGGCGGTCCGGTATGTCCGCAGCTCCTGGATAAGCTCACCTGACACTGGAACGATGCGTTCCTTCTCACCCTTGCCTAGCGTTTCCAGCCACCACTGATCCCGTCCGTCCGCGCCGAGCCGGCGGGAAAAGTCCCCCATTTTCCCGCCGGCGACTTCAGATATACGCATGCCCTGCAGATAGAAAAGCGTCGTCAGCCAGCGGCTGCGGGCGGAGTAGGCCCGCTCGTCGGCAGTCTCGCGCGGCAGTTGCTCGACGAACGCCTTCACTTCATCCCACAGCGACGTCGACAGATAGCGCGTCACTCGAGGCGCGGAGCGTTTTGCGCGCTGTCGAAGCAGCGCCATGGGATTGCCCCGCAGATAACCGGCGTTGACCAGCCACGTGAACATCGCGTTAAGGATGATCAACGCCTGGCGCTGGCTGGCCGGCGACAGCGGCCCATTGAACGGACGCCAGCGCTCGTCGCCGCGGGGAAATTTGCCGCCGGTGGCCGAAACCCAGCGAGCCGCCGGCTGTGGATCGACGAGAAACCCCTTGAACCGCAGCAGATCCTCGTGCGTCAGCGACGAAAGCGGCTTGCCTAGCTGCACGACGGCCCAGAGCAGCAGCCGCTCGGCTTCCTTGCGGTAGTTATCGAAAGTCGTCCTGGTGTCGGCGTAGTTCGACAGCCAGGCGCGCACCGCGTCCAGATCGTTGGTGGCCGACAGTTGCGAGTTCGCGGCGTCGCCGCGATTCGTGCCGTCACGACCGTCGAGAATTGCCGGAACGACGAGCGATTCGACGGGCTGCACGGCGACAAGTTGAGCATCAGGCACGGTTTTAGAGGTCCCAAAGGCGATTTTCTACACGAAAAGCAGCTAGCGCAGCATACACGACATTATAGGCCTAATGTCGTTTATCCGGCTATATACGTTGGATATATTGCATTTTACGTTGTATTATTATCAGCACCTAATGAGGTTTCCCATCCATGTCTGACGCCCTGCCCGCTGTCCAGCCTGACGAGGCCCGCCTCGCAGCCGAAATCGACCGTCTGAAGGTGGAATTCCCCAGGACGCGCGAGCTGTACCGCGAGGTCTGTGCGCTGCTGTTTTTCCGCTTCGGCCAGACGCCGACCGCGAACCGCCTCTATCAGCTCGTCAGGCGCGGCAGCATGGGTACGCCCGCCGCGGTGCTCGGCGAGTTCTGGGCAGAGCTGCGCGAAAAGAGCCGGGTGCGCATCGACCATCCCGACCTGCCGGCCGATCTCGGGGCGGCTGCGGGCGAGCTGGTTGCCACTCTCTGGACGCGCGCGACCGCGTCAGCCGGGGCGGCGCTCGACACGCTGCGCGACGAGGTCGAGGCGCAGCGCGTTGGGGCGCAGCAGGCGGTCACCGCCGCCCGCGACGAACTGGGTCGCACCGAGACGGCGCTCGAGCAGCGCACCGCCGCGCTGCTGGCCGCGCAGGTCGAGATCCGCGAACTGGACAAGGCACAGGCCGAAGGCCACGCGCAGCGACAGGCGCTGGAGGCGGAACTTGGACGCATCGGGGCCGCGCTGGCTGGGCGCGATCGCGAACTCGTCGCGGTGAGGGAAGGGTTCTCGCGCGATCAGGAGACGCTGCGGGAAGCGGCGGAACGCGCCGAAGACCGGCTCCGCGCGTCCGAGAAGCGCGCGCTGCTGGAGATCGACCGCGAGCGCAGTACCGCGACGAAGCTGCGGAAGGAGCTGGATGAAGCCACGCGTCGCGCGGACCGGAAGGAGGCCGACCATCGCCGTGTGCTTGACGCCATACAGGTGCAGCTGGGCGACGCGCGTCATCAGGCTGGCGTACTGCAGGGGCGGCTTGACGCTGTTCGGACGGAGAACACGCGGCTGCAGACCGAGATGATGACGCTGCGGGAAGCGGAAGCGCGTGCACGGGAAACCCGGGCGTCGTCCGCATCGGCTGGAGTCAGGAAGGCACCACGGGCGACCCGTTCGTCCCGTACGGTGCCGACTGCCAAAGCAGCAACGCGGCGCAAAAAAACGGTATAAACACCAAGGTACTCGCCACCAGGGAAACGGGCTGCATGGCTGATATCTATCTGCTCGCCGGACTGACGCTTCCGCCGGGCGTCGCGCCTGAGTCCCTGCCCGGGACCGTGACGCGCTTCATGTCGGACTGCTGGCACGGCATGAGCCGCACACAGATGATTGCCCGCGCGAAACGGCGGGGTCTGCGCCTGTCGTTCCGCGCAACGGCACCGTGCCCGTCCGGCGAAACCGGCGTGTTCGAGTTGCGCTTCAACGATGGTGCAGTGGAATGCGTGATGCTGGCACGGCTACAACGGGTCGGAGACAGGCGCGGCAAATGTCGACAGACCAGCCGGACTGACGTATCCCGACCCCCGCCACGCGACCCCAGGCAGACCAGGCTGTTCTGACGCGACGGTACCGGTTGCCGCGCAGCGCGTCGCTCGATATGCTCGCATCCTTCAACGGATCGGGAGTGATGAAGTGCGGCGCGTGGCGGTCAGGAAATCATCGGTTCATGGACGAGGCGTCTTTGCGCTACAGGCAATCCCAGCCGGTCAGCGGATCTTCGAATATCGCGGCGAGGTGACATCGTGGCGTCGGGCCTCTGCCCGGTACCGGCAATCCGGCGTGCCCGGCCACACCTTCATCTTTGGACTGGCTGACGGGCGCGTGATCGACGGCAGCGTCGGGGGCAATAGCGCCCGCTGGTTGAACCACTCCTGCCAGCCGAACTGTGAGGCGATCGAGGACGGGCGGGGGCGGGTTTTCATCGAGACGCTCAAAGACTTGATGCCGGGCGAGGAGCTTTGTATCGCCTATGGACTCACTATCGATGACGCGATTACTCCCGAACTGATCGCTGACTATGCGTGTCGCTGTGGGGCGAAACGGTGTACTGGTTCGATGCTGGCCTCGGCAAACGGATAACAAGCGCGTCGTGACAGACGCCATCCGGATACTCTGTCGAATCGGATTGGCGCCGGGAGATTCATGCGATGACTCGTCGCGCGCAGCTGTTGCTTGGGGCGACGCGCGAAAGCACCGCATCGTGGGGCGGCAACCGCATCCTTTAAGCTGGTCGAGCAGTTACGCCACGTCGGCGTCAATCTCAACCAGGTGGCGCAGCTGTCGCATATCGATGCCGTCCACCACGCCGAGTTGGCCGCCACACTTATTGAACTGCGCGGCCTTCTCGCGCTGTTCGGCATTGCGCTCGGTTTCAACGTTGCAGTCAGCGTTCTTCATTCACGCCTGGCAATTGCTGGTAGCCTGGTACGGGAGCCCCGTCCGCGAATTAGCGTTGCGAGCTGCGGTTCACAGTGGTAGAAGCACCGCACGAACGCGCCCGTTTGCGGCAAGAAGAACACGACAGGAGTATGCGGTGAAACGAACCGCCGAAAATCAGCGGAAGGTAGTCGCGGTACGCGTCAACCCACAGATCGAGCAAAGGTTGCGGCTATTGGCAGAATTAACGGGACGCAGGCAATCGTTTTTCCTGCAGCAGATGATCGAGGGCGGCATCGGCGCAATGGAGGATGTCTGGCTGTCACCGGATGTTCTCTCGCGGGTCCGGAGCGGCACGATGCCGTCGCGCCAACAGGCGAGCGACGCGATTTCAGACCTCTTTGCCAGCTCAATGCCAAACGAGGCGAACCGATAAAGAGTAGCGCTTTGCGCAGAAAATGGTGGTAATAAGCTGCCAGGACGCGCAACTGTTCTGAGCACACACCGAGCGACGCTCCCGGCTGCGTGCCGTCATGTGTATCAGGGGCTGGCCAACCGACATCCCGTGCGGGAAAGCGGATGCGCATCGGTCGACAGTAAAATAGTCGGCTCGCCGGACCGGGACAGGATCCCGGCGGTACGTGCCAAAACACCGCCGTGAGTTGCCGTGGTTGCGTCGAGAATCCGGCGCACGGCGCGAAGACGACCAAGGGAGCGTAACCAACGCATGAGCAACGATCCAACGCCGATGCCGCAGCAATTTTCGCTGTTTAGCGATGAGCCGCACCATGACGCGGACGATGATGCCGGCGAGACGTCGGTGCCGGGCAAATACAGCAATTTCGTCGTCTACGTGGATGAGAGTGGTGATCACGGCATGCAGACACTGGATGCCAATTATCCGGTGTTCGTGCTGGCTTTCTGTGTGTTCTACAAGCGGCACTACAGCGAAAAGGTCGTGCCGGCGCTACACAAGTTCAAGTTCAACCACTTCGGTCACGACCTGGTGGTCCTCCACGAACATGAAATCCGGAAGGAGAAAGGAGATTTTCGTTTCTTCGTCAATCGCGAGCACAAGCAGCAGTTCATCTCTGAGCTGACCGGCATCATTGAGCTCAGCAACTTCATCCTGATCAGTTGTGTCATTGACAAGACCCGGCTTCGTGAGCGCGGCGACGCGGACAACAACCCCTACCATCTTGCGCTCGGGTTCTGTCTCGAAACGCTCTACGAATTTCTTCAGGAAAAGAATCAGGATGGAGCACTGACGCACGTGGTCGTCGAATGCCGCGGCAAGAAGGAGGATAACGAGCTCGAGCTTGAGTTTCGTCGGATCTGTGACGGGGCCAACCGACTGGGCATCTCCCTGCCGTTCGACGTCATCTTTGCTGACAAGAAGGTAGATTCGCCCGGGCTGCAACTCGCTGACCTCGTGGCCCGGCCGGTCGGGATGAGTGTTATTCGCCCGGGGCAGGAGAACCGCGCATTCGAGGTGCTGAAACGAAAATTCTATTGCAGCGGTGGGCGCGAACGTCTGGGAGAAGGCTACGAGGACTGGGGACTGAAGATTTTCCCGGCGCGAGAAAGCGAAAAGCCCCGGTGAGACTCACCGAGGCTTTGACGCCGACCGGGAACTCCCAGTCCACTTGGACACTATTATGGGGGCGACAGACACTGCTGACAAGACTTTTGTACGCCAGCCGAAGCGCAGCATCCCGTGTTTTTTTAAGAGCATTCTTAATAGCCCGCGCTGGTCGATCAAACAACGAGCCCTATTGGGGCGCGAAGGGTTCCCGTTCGGTCACCAGGTTTAAGCCTATGCTGCTGCTAGTTTCACTTCCGAAACGAAGCAACTTTCACTTCCTCGCACGATCGCGGTCGGAACCGTTCCGTGCGTCCTGTCAAGAAAGGTCAACTAATGCAACTAATCATCTCTTCGACTGCCGCACGCCCAGTCTGGACGCAGGCTGCTATCTGTTTCATCCTTGTGCTTATGATTAGCAGCTAGGACCCGGTCTGACCATCTAGCGCGCCGGAGTCGCAGTCAGTCTATCGGGCTAGATTGTAGGTGCGACCTGTGAAATTGTTAGTTGCATTTTATGGCGTCCCTTTCCAACCAATTTCAAACCAACAGACATAGTGGCGGTAATGTCCGGTTGTGGTCTACAGAATCATTAATTGCGTGGTAAAAATGATCCGGTGTATGGCAGAATCGCTGCAGTGCGCGGGCCGCTCCGCGTATCCGTTGCGGCCGGCCGCCGATCGACACACCGACAGATGAGTGACCCGTTACGCGACCCGGCGATCCGCGATGCGATCTTCGAACACGAGATGTTCGCCGCCTGCGACCTCAATGGCCTGTAGGGGTGTGCGCAAGGTACGTGAGAATTTCTATCATAATATTTTTAGTTATGAAGACGTGCCCGATCATTTCAACTTGACCTGGTAACTTCGAATTTTTCTTGCGCTAACCTGAACGGCCCTCTGCGATCAGGAAGACTCGCA
The DNA here is from genome assembly GCF_902833645.1 of Paraburkholderia fungorum. Classification (GTDB taxonomy): domain Bacteria; phylum Pseudomonadota; class Gammaproteobacteria; order Burkholderiales; family Burkholderiaceae; genus Paraburkholderia; species Paraburkholderia fungorum. The sequence goes on along the minus strand of NZ_CADFGE010000013.1, from coordinate 77,067 downwards.
TGGCCACCATAGAGCGCACTGCCTACCCTCGTTTTCCCAAGGTCTTTGCCACCAGGGATCTGCAAGCCTGCTACACGCCGCAGCCTGACGAACTCGAATGGGCTCGCCGTTCGACGCGGGGTGATCGACCCCGGCTCGGCCTGCTGGTGCTGCTCAAAGTCTTCCAGCAGATGCATCATTTTCCGCCGCTCGACTGCATTCCGGGCTCAGTCGTGGAACACGTGCGATCTACGGCAGACATTGGCTCAAGGGTCCAGTTCGGCTACGACACGAAATCATCGCCGACCCTGTTCCGGCATTACCTGACAATTCGAGAATACCTTGGCGTGAAGCCCTACTACGGGACAGATGCCAACGTAATAGCAACACGCGCGGCGCATGCGGCAGCCATGTCGATGGACCAGCCGGTCGATATCATCAACGCTACGATCGACGAACTCATTGCGCTAAACGTTGAATTGCCGGCGTTCTCGACACTTGACCGGATCACGGAGCAGATTCATGCGAAGACCCAGACCCGGCTGTTCCGGCGTGTTGCCCGGCGCCTCACCGACGAGCAGAAGCACGACCTTGATCGGCTCCTCGCGCGCGATCTGGCCAGTCGTCAAAGTGCCTACAACCGCATCAAGCGTCATGCGAAACGCCCGTCGCGCCAACATCTCGACCAGCTGATCGATCAGATCACCTGGCTCGGTGAACTCGGTGACTTCACTACCGCTATCGCGGGCATTCCCGCATCGAAACTGCGTTCGCTTGCCGCTCAGGCCATGAGCCTGGATGCCTCCAATCTGAAAAAGGACACTCTGCCCGAGAAGCGCTACACGCTGATCGTGGCATTGCTTAACCGGATGCGGGTGCGTGCCCGCGACGATCTCGCGGACATGTTTGTGCGTCGTATGGGCGCGATTCACAAAAGGGCGAGCGAGGAACTGGAGCTGATCCAGCGCCGGCAGCGCACGCAGGTGGAAGACCTTGTTATCCTCCTTGACGGCGTCGTCGACATCCTCGTCGAGCAACCCGACGACATGACAATAGCCCGGTCGATCCGTAAATGGCTCGCGCCCAAAGGTGACCTCGAGCGTTTGCGAGAGAGTTGCGCTGAGGTGCGCGCAGTCAGCGGCGGCAATTACCTGCCTCTGCTGTGGAAACATTTCCGTGCCCATCGCTCGGTCATCCTGCGTCTTGCGCGCACCCTCGACTGGGATTCGACGAGCCCGGTGAGAACGTTGCTCGATGCGCTCGCGGTCGTACTGGAGAACGAGACGCGGCACCGCGAATGGATCGATGCCGACGTCGACATGAGCTTCGCTGCGCCGCGCTGGCGCAAGCTTGTACGGCGCTCGCATGGCGATGGTGCGCCGACCAACCGGCGCTATCTCGAGCTATGCGTGTTTTCGTACATGGCCGAGGAACTACGTGTTGGTGACCTGTGCGTGTCTGGTTCGGACGCGTACGCCGACTATCGGGCTCACCTGCTGCCATGGCGAGAATGCGAGCAGCGACTGGCCGAGTATTGCGCGAAGGTTGGATTGCCTGAAAATGGGCAGGATCTCGTCACCCAGCTGCGGCAATGGCTGAGCGAAACGGCTCGCAAGCTGGATGATGATTTTCCGCACAAACGCGAACACGTCACGATTGGTCAGAGCGACGAGCCGATCGTGCGCAAAACCGTGGCCCGCGAGATTCCGGCCAGCGCGATCGCATTGCAGGAGCGGCTCAACGCGCGGCTGCCGACCCGTAACGTGCTGGACATACTCGCCAACATCGAGCACTGGACACATTTCACGCGGCATTTCGGACCGCTTTCCGGTATCGATCCGCAGATCCGCAAGGCAGCCGAGCGGTACCTGCTTACGATTTTCGCGATGGGTTGCAATCTCGGTCCGACCCAGGCCGCACGCCATCTCGACACCGACGTGACGGCGCATATGCTGTCGTTTGTCAATCGACGGCACATGAGCCTCGAGAAGCTCGAAACCGCGCAGCGCGAGCTGATCGAACTGTACCTGCGGCTCGATCTGCCCAAGCACTGGGGTGATGGCAAGACAGTCGCTGCCGATGGTACCCAGTACGATTTCTACGACAACAACCTGCTCGCCGGCTATCACTTCCGTTATCGCAAGATGGGCGCCGTCGCTTACCGCCACGTCGCCGACAACTACATTGCTGTGTTCCGGCATTTCATCCCGCCCGGTGTCTGGGAAGCCATCTATGTGATCGAGGGCCTGCTCAAGACGGGTCTGTCGGTCAAGGCTGACACCGTCCATGCAGATACACAGGGCCAGTCGGCCGCCGTGTTTGCCTTCACGCATCTGCTCGGGATCAAGCTGATGCCGCGTATCCGCAACTGGAAAGATCTCGTGCTGTATCGGCCGGGCGACGAAGCGAAATATAGGCACATCGACAAGCTCTTCACGGCCACCATCGACTGGGAACTGATCAAGCGCCATTGGCAGGAACTGATGCAGGTCGCCCTGTCGATCCAGGCGGGGACGATTTCGTCACCGTTGCTGCTGCGCCGTCTCGGTTCGGAGAGCAGGAAGAACCGGCTTTATCTCGCAGCGCGCGAACTCGGAAACGTCGTGCGCACGGTCTACCTGCTCGAATGGATCGGCAGCCGCGAACTGCGGCAGGAAGTGACCGCGAACACCAACAAGATCGAGTCGTACAACGGCTTCGCGAAGTGGCTATCGTTCGGGGGCGACGTGATCGCCGAAAACGAGCCGGAAGAGCAGCAAAAACGGCTCCGTTACAATGACCTGATTGCATCGGCCGTGATCCTGCAGAACACGGCGGACATGATGCGCGCGCTACGCGACATGGTGTCCGAAGGCGAGAAAATCCGCGCCGAGGATATTGAATTCCTGAGCCCCTATCCAACCCACAACATCCGGCGCTTCGGGCGCTACAGGCTGCACCTTGATCGTGCGCCGGAGAGCTGGATCAATGATGCGCTGTTTGGCCGGGCAGCACGCCCTGATGACGCGATGAGGTAACGACTGCATGAGCGCAAGAGCCGCAGTGACCACGACGCCTTACGGAGAAGTTGATGCCGCCGCGCTGGAGACGCTGCAATCGGGCTACGACACAACGCGCATGCTGGCGGCGGTCAGCCGTCTGGATGCGGTACGCATAAGCCTTTACGACCCGCAGGGCCTGCGGGACGATCTGTTGCGCCTGCACAGTATCGCCCACATGCTTGTCAACGGCGCAGGGCTGACGGTCGGTTCACAGGACAGGTCTTTTGTCGATCTGCTCTCGGACGTAATTGACCAGATCGATCAATACGTTGCCGATCTGTTAGTAATTCGCGACGTCCTTCAACCCTTGGAAGCGCTTCGCCCTGATGGCATGGAATGTTTCGACGGCCGCTGAACTGCTAGCCGTCGGACGGCCAACGCAACGCCGATCGATGCATGCCCGCGAAGACTGACCGCCCGCAGGAACTGCTCTCGCAAGTCATCGCCGGGTGAGGACGCTCAAAGTTTGCCGCCGAAGCCTCCTTGTCGTGCGTCGCATACTTCTCCATCATCGGGCGCTTGCTCAATTCAAGCCGGTAACGTCGACCGCTACGCTATTGCGACGGAACTTATGCACGATGCGGTCGAGTGCGTGGAACGCCGTAGTGGTCCAGAAATGGGCCTGAGGTAGATCGAGACGCACTGACTGGCCCGGCTCCCTGGAGTCGAACTCCGACACAAGGGCCTCTGATGAAAGGGAAAAAAGCGTGGCCACGGATAAGGCAGCGCCGCTGATTATTTTCCTTTGTCGAGCGTTGATTCACCATTAACACCTGACACCAGAAATATCAGCTACCGTATTCGCAAAACCCCCGCCACGGTATTCCAGATTCTTGCCGCCAGGTGTTATGTGGAGCTGCGAAGTGATCTACGATTGCCGCTGCCACGAGCGCGATTTTCCTTCGAACAGTCCCGGCGAACCCGCTCCCCTTAAGCCACATTTAAGAAACGTCAGGGACACTGAGTGCTCCCCCCTGTAGCGATTCCTCGGGCCGCATCCGCGGCCTTTTTTTCGGGCGCACCCGATGAAAACCTTGTGGCAACTGCTGCTCATACTCCTTTGCATGATTGGTGTCGTCGTTGCTGGAGTGCTACTACTTTCGGCAGCGGCCATGGTGCTATCGCATCTGTGAGTACCACCACATAAATCGAGACTTCCTCACGCGATTTCAGGGACTTCCGAGAACATGTCCATTAACGGTTTTTCCGTACATCGAATTTGGTGAGTCGTGGTATTTCGCTCGCGTCGTCTCCACAGACCCTGCGAAGCGCGGATCCTGTGGTCGCTCGTGACTGTCCATAAACGTTGCCACGTCCCACGCCTGCTGGTCGGTCAGCGTGTCACCCAGTGCGAGCGGCATGTTCGCCTTGATAAAACCAGCTGCGTTCTGGATCTCATGCATGCCCGCTCCCCAGTTGAAAGAGTGTTCACCCCATAGCGGCGGAAACACGGTCTTTCCATTGGTCGACTGGCCCTGGCCGTCAGCGCCGTGGCACAACGCGCAATGCTGTGCATAGACTTCACCACCTCTCGTGAAGTCCGCTTTCTGCGCGGGCGCCGCAAGCTTCGGATAACCGCGTCCAGCGACCTTTTCGCCCAGCGGCGCGCCTTTAGCAAGCCAGTACGCGTACGTCTCCAATGCGACGAGCGCAGGATCCCCCAGCGGCGGCGCCTTGCCGTTCATGCTGTACCGGAAGCAGCCCTGCATACGTTCGGCGAATGTGTTGACATGCCCATTCTTGCTGCGGTAAGCGGGGTATGAAATATACGCAGCCCACAGAGGACTCGAGTTCGCTTTGCGGCCGGCATCAAGATGACAACTGGCGCAGTTAAGCGAGTTGCCCACATATTTGCCGGCGAACTCCTGGGTGTGCGTGAAGATCTGTTCCCCCAGTTTTACCGATTTGCCAAAATCATTGGTCGGCATCGTTTCTTCAGAGGGCGGGACGAACACTTTTCCGGCGCCGGCCGTCGCCGATTTCGCTGGCGGCGCTGTGCCTGCATCGCTAGCGGCGGCCGCCGCGAACGGGCTGGAACTGGCGGCGCCGAGGATGAGAAAGCAGGCACTTCCATAGATCAGTCTGCGGACGTTCATCACTTGCTCCCCTTCGTCGGAGCGACACCAGCCAAAGCCTTGCCGCCGTAGTAGTTCGCCACCGCCGTGATGTCGGCGTCCGAAAGCTTGCTCGCGATCACCGGCATCAGCGCCATGGGGCCCGGCGGCCGGGCGCCGGTCTTCCAGCCATGCAACTGGCCTGAAATATAGGCAGCCGGTTGCCCGGCGAGTGGTGGAAAAGTCGCACCGACACCCACACCACCAGGCCCGTGGCACTGCGCGCAGGCTGGCAGGCCACTGCTCCATCGGCCGCGGGTGGCGAGCCATGCACCGATGTCGGAAGGTTTGATCTGGCCCGTATCTTCAGTCTTGTTGCCGACAGGCGCCGGCAGCTTGCTGAAGTAATCGGCGACAGCGTTACGGCCATCCAGCGACATGAGCCTGGAGAAAGGTTGCATGACCGGACTCTTCCGTTGTCCCGTTGCGAACTCTGCTAGCTGTGTCGACAGGTACGCGGCGCTCAGTCCTGCGAGTCGCGGAAATCCCGCTGCAGCGTTACCTTCGCCTTTCGATCCGTGACAACTGATGCAGGCGGGGATACCCTTTGCAGTGCCCTTCGTCGCGATCGTTATGCCAAGAGGTGAGTCCTGCGCATAGCTGCTGGTTATTCCCATGATCGCTCCGACGACAACCGCGCACCGTGCGAGCGTTACCTTGCATCCCGGATTGAACTGTTGAGTCATATGTCCCCTCGTTTTTGTAGTTTCGCGCTCCGATGCTTCCCACAGGCGTCAACGTCAGCATCGATCCATTCAGCCCGCGAGGCCAGTAGCAATTTCCCGATCAGAAGCCGTTACTCCCGGCGCGTGTCCGACAGATTCAGCCGCCCGCTGGCGTTTCATATTTCCTGAAACCGTACCGTTCAAAAATTTCCAGCGCGGCGGGGGAACGGATAAATGCGAGCCATTTTCTGGCCGCTCCGGCATGCGCCGCGTCGCGCACCAGCGCGCCTGCGTAAATCGCGGTTGTATTCTGCGCCGAGGGAATGTCGACATGACCGACCGGGTGTCCAGCCTGCTCCTGAAAGATGGCCTCGGACTTCCACACGACACCAGCGTCAGCCCTGTCCTGCATCAGAAACAGTGCCGTCTGACGATGATGTATCTGGGTGAGCTCCGTTGTGCCAGCCTTGACCTTGTCCACGTAGACCGCGGATGCAAGCGCATCGCCTCCGGCTTTAACGAGCGACGCCCTGATCTGTCGTGCGACGCCTTCAAATTCCGGATTGGGCATCGCGAGACGCAACGTCGGACTGGCGAGATCGTTGAGCGACTGCACATTCCTGGGGTTACCCTGCCGGACCATGATGGTCAGCTGATTGGTGACGTACGGCACTGCCGGACCCGCCAGCGTGCCATCACTGATCAGGTCCTTGACCTTTCCGAGGCCAGCAAAATAGGCGTCCGGCTTGGCCGTCCACGTCATGTTCCCGACCGTGATCGTGCCGCCCGCTTTCATCTGCCGCGCGAGTAAGCCCGGAGGGAGGGTTTCCCAGAGAACGCGGCCACGAAATTCAGGATTTTCTTTCTCGAACTGCTCAACCAGCGGCGCCATCGCGAAGAAATAGTTGCCACCGACGAAGAGGACAAGCTTCGGCGCGCTTAGATCGCCGTGAAAGTCAGCCAGTACGTCAACCTGGGGTACGGTGAACTCGAGTCCTCGCGTGACAGCGTCGTTGTTCCTGCCTTGCTGCCACGGCGGGAAAATGGTGTCGTCGGCTGGCGGCGCTGCAAACGCTGCCGAGCCAATGCAGCAGAGCGTCGCAGTCGTAACAAGACGTCGCAGATTGCGCCATCGACCGGTCGTCGGCTTATGCATGGACTGCTCCCTAAGCAGCGTAATGGAACCCCGCCTGCTGAAGCTCGGGTAACGTACCGACTGCGCCCGGCGTAACGATCGCAGTCGGGATGACGTGGTTCGTCAGTTCGGCGGCAAGCGCGTCGACGGGCAACCTGTCGGGATTGCTACCGCCAGCATCGAGACGCTCGGCCAGTTCCCATATCGCGTTATGACAGGACAGAAAGACCGCTCCTCGCCGCTGCAGGGCCGCGATGCTGTTGTCATGGGAAGAAAATGCACCCTGTGCGTTTTCGTAGTCGCCCGCGCCGGATGCACTGGCCGGCTTTTCAGTGATCAATGTGTTGGAAGCAAATTTGTCCCCGGCGAGTTTCGCCAGACCATATTTGTCCCACATCGCCTGGTCAAACAGCGCGAGATGCGCCGACCCATGCGTCGCGGAAACGACCAGAAAATCTGGATGCCTGAATGACCAGATCTGCGCGTTCAGGGCGTTGCGCATCAGGTTCAGCCATGGGCCGCCCAGTTCCGTGTTGTCCCATACCTGACGTTGGCCACCGTGATAGGCAATCACTTCGGAGAGCGCCTCGTGATCCCACTGATCCGGGTTCTGCAGGATCATTGGCACGGTCTTGAATGAGCGGCGACGCGGGGCGTCTTTCAGGCGCTGAGTGAGTTGCCGGAGACTGGTGGCGCCTCCGGGCAACAGGGACGCGTCCGCAGCCGTTGCGGCACGTGCCGGAGCGCCTGCTGCGAGCAGTGCAGTGCCCGCAGCAAGACCAAACGTTTTGAGCGCCGTGCGGCGGTTTTCTCTGTCAGCCATCCTGTGTCTCCCTGATTGTTTAGAACCCGATGCACGCATCGGCGCTGCTAGCCGGACTTATGGATCTGTTTTCCAGCCCCATTTTCTGAAAATTGCAGCGCCTTCCTTCGACTCGAGAAAGTCAACAAACTGCCTTGACGCCGGCTGATCTGCACCGCGCCGCGTGATGGCGACACCCGCATCACGGTAGATGGCGTACGCGGGTTCGATCGGCACGACATCGGCAAGCGATGGATTGGCGACCTGCCAGATGTTCCAGATCAGCCATACATCGATCTCCGGATGGTCGGTCCACGTCGTTTTAGCCTCGGCACTATTCTTCGCATAGCCGACGATGTTGCTGCGTAGAGCCTTTACCCGCGCAATGCTCCCAAGCCGCCCGGCGACGTCTTCCCATACGCCGTTCTGTCCAGCGCCGTTGACGACGAGTATTTTTACGCCCGGTTTGAGCAGATCCGTAAATCGCCGGATGTGCGTGGGATTGCCAGGCCGAACCAGCATCGCCATCGGCCGCAGATAGAGCGGTTCAGGCGCGTTCGGCGTGAGCTGCTCACCCATGGCGTCGACAAAATCCGACATCATGGTTTCAGACCCGCTGTAGATAACGTCCGCATCATCTTTCGCCTTGCTGATCCAGGTCGGCGTGGGTCCGGCGGTGACCGACACGGCCACGCCGGTTTTCTTCTGGAACGCCGCGGCGGCTTCCTTCATGACAGGCGCGGGACCGCCTGGACCATACACGTTCAGCGTAGTTTGCGCGTGGACCGCAGCGGAGAACAGCGTCGTCGCGATCAATGCAGACAGGACGGGAAACCGGTTCATGAGGGAGCTCCTGAAATATCTGCTGGATAGAACCTGGTGAGCGCCTGTCTGAATGTCGCCTTCGAAAACGGACCAAGGTGTGCGGCGAGCAGGTGACCCTGCGCATCGTAGAAGAGCGTGGTTGGAAAGCCGACCGCACCCACGGCGGCCGCGACGGCATGGTTTGGATCGAGCAGGGAGTTCGTGACGTCCAGATGGCGTGTCGCCAGATAGTCGTCGACGGTTCGCGGTGCCTCGCCCTGGTTCACGAAGACAAGGCGCACGCCCGGATAGTCTGCTTGCGCCTGAGCGAGAATGGGCATTTCCGCCTGACAGGGACCGCACCAGGTTGCCCAGAGATTGACCACCGTCGGCACACCGTCTCCTGCCGATAAAGGTCTCGTGTGGCCCGTCGCGTCAGGCAACGATATGGCCGGCAGCGTGGCAGTGGGCCGCGCAAGCTCCGCGGCTGCGCTCGCTGTGCCCCAGACGATGACACCCGCTGCAATGGCGGCCAGCAAAGGTGGCCGGATGGAGCGCGATCGTATGAAAAAGTACGCAACCGCGCAGGTCCCTGCGACGAGGCCGCTGACCGCATCAAAACCCCGATCACGGATGTCAAACGCTTTCATGAGGTCGCCGCTGTAGTCGGGCAGATACCGCACCACGAAGCCTGCCCGGGCCACGACCAGTCCGGCCAGCACGGCGCAGAAAATCGCGGATTCCACGCGCGCGTGGCCCCGCTCGAGCCAGAGTCCGGCGCACATGGCAATGCCTACGCTGACAATGAAGATCAGCGGCTGGAGGGGTAACGCAAAATGTCCGATGTTCACGCTTCGCCTCGCCCCACTGTGCCTGTCAAAGCGGTATCAGGCTGTACCCGGCCGCCTGGAGAACTGCGAGCGTCGTGAGGGCAGACAGTGAGTGCGTCACCGCCGGCATGACCCATCCGGGCGCAAACCTGTTCGCAATCAGCGCCTGCGCGCAAACGGTCACTTCAACGTTCGCCTCGCACAGCGCGGCGATGAGATCTATGTTCGGGTTCGGTGTCCCGTCGTACGCCAGGTGCGAGGCGTCGTCCAGCACGACCGACGTAGCGTCTCCATGCACGACTGCGACGAAGTGAAGGTGAGCGGCGGGAACGCCAGACATCCTGAACAGGTTTACCGCGCGGGCGACCCTGTTCAGTGAAGGGTTCGGCATCTCCTTTTGACTGCCGGCGGTACTTATGGAGAAGATGAGGCGATAGTGCGCTGCCGGATCGGGCAGGTGCGCCGCGCCATCGACTGCATGGGCAGCGCCGAAACGGGCAATGGACGGACCCGCCCCGGTCTCAGTTGCCGACGAGTCAGGCGTCACGGCGGCCTCCATTTCCTGCTGACAGGCTGTCGCTGTCGATATGGCCATTGCGCCCGGCGAGGATGAAGGCGTCCGGGTGCGATGCCTCGCTTATTGATCCCGCGCTCATGATTTGCCCGCATCCAGTGCGCTGTTCAGTTCGTCCGTCGGCAACGCGCCAGTGCGCTCGGTGCCGTTGGAAAAAATGATCGTAGGTGTTCCGCTGATGCCAAGGCTCCGTGCGAGCGCGAGGTTACTGCTGACGGCGGCTGCGTTGCACGAGGCTCCCCGGGATGGCTTCGTACCATTGAGCATCCACGACGACCAGGCGTTGGCACGGTCCGGTGAACACCAGATTGCGTCGGACATGGGCTTCGAATCGGGTGTCAGGATCGGAAATAGGAACGTATAGATGGTGACGTTATCGAGCTTCTGCAGGGTTTGTTCAAGCCGCTTGCAGTACGGGCAATACGGGTCCGCAAACACGGCCATCCGGCGACTGCCGTCGCCCTTCACGGTCCTGATCGCATTGGCGAGCGGCAGGCTCGCAAAATCGATCCTTGAACTGTCCTGCAGTGCGACCTGCGTAAGATTGCGACGGGTGTGGCTCTCGATCAACTGGCCGACAAGGACATAGTTGGCCGATCGATCCGTGTAGATGATCTGCCTGCCGACGTTCACTGCAAAAATGCCGGCGAGCGGCGTTCTTGCGACGGATACTACATCGATGTCCGGACCAAGGCTTTTGCGCAGCATATCCTCCATGTCCGCCTGCGTCGGTGCCGGCGGCGGCGCTGCGATGGCAGAAAGCGAAATGCCTGCTGTCGCGCAGGTGACAGACGCGCAGGTGACAGAGATGCACCGTGCGAGACGCGTTGCCGAGGTTAAGTGGATCATGTTCATCGGGCCTGCCAGGAGTGATAGAGCATGTAAGCCGCCACCGAAAGAATCATTGCCGAAAAGACAAGATTGAGGGCGCCGCGTTTGCGGGCCAGCCGGCTTGCCGCGCGGGTGCCGAGCCAGCCGCCGATCACACCGCCGCCGACGAACTCTGCGGCGATGAGCCAGTCCACCTGTCCCGAGATCGAATAATTGACGGCGGTTGTCAGACCAAACGATCCAACCGCAAAGAGGGAGGTTCCGATTGCATCCACGATGGGCAGGCGACCTGCAAACATCAGCCCGGGCACGACGAGAAAGCCGCCACCGATCCCGAAAAAACCCGACAGACTGCCGGCGCCAAGGCCCGTGCCGCAAAGCCGCGGATACGGCGTCGGATAGGCCGCATTGGTCGAAGCGGTCTGCGGCTTCGGCCGCAGCATCAGAAATGCAACGACGCACATCAGACAAGCGAAATAGGTCACCAGCTTCTGTCCGTCGACGAGCTTGCCAACGCTCGAGCCTAACGCGGCACCGAGCACGCCGCTGGCGGCAAACGCGAAGGCCGGCCCCCATCGCACATGCCCGGCCCGTGCGTGCGGAATCATGTTGATGTAGGCGCTGGCTGCCACCGCCAGCGCCGCCGTACCGATCGCAATGTGGGGATTGTGTAGGCCCACTACATACAGGATGAGCGGCACGGCGAGAATCGATCCGCCTCCGCCAACCAGTCCGAGCGAAAAACTGACAAAACCGCCACACAGCGCTGCGGCTACGCCCTGAGTCACCGCGTCTGGGGCGAAAACCATGAGTTCTATCCCTGACGCTTTGGCAGCACTGAAGGCTGGCCGCACGCGAGGTTGGCCGGGATAGCAACGTCCATCATTTTCGGGTTCGGCAAGTGCAGCCCGTTCATGATTCCGACGTACTCCGCCTCGGTTTTGCCCGCAAGGCGGGGATTGAATTTCTTCTCTTCACCGATACTCGAAGCCGTCCACCCTTTGTAGTCGTGAGCCGGATACAGCGTCGTGTCATCAGGCAGCCTGAAAAGCTTGTTGACGATCGAATCGTAGGAGCGTCGGGGATCGCCGCCCTGGAAATCCGTGCGACCGCTACCGCGGATCAGCAGGACGTCGCCCGTAAAGACTGCGGTGGGTGCCTTGGGATTGAGCACAAAGCTGAACGATTCATCTGTATGGCCGGGTGTGTAAATTGCTCGAAGTTCGATGCCGTCCATGCCCAGCACTTCGTCTTCATGGACGTGGCGGGACACGCAATGAGCTTTCGACAGCTCACCCATGATCGTGACGCACTGGGTCACATCCCGCAGATCGCCAAGGGCCGTGATGTGATCGGCGTGCGTGTGGGTGTCGATAGCCTGGACGAGACGCAGGTCGAGCTGCGCGATTACCGTCAGATACTGGTCGAGCTGCTCCTTGACGGGATCAATGATCAGCGCCTCTCCCCCGACTCGCGACGCGAGAAGATAGGTGTAGGTACTTGAGGTGGAGTCGAACATCTGACGAAACAGCATGGCCTTATAACCTCAAAAAAACGTCTTTATTACTTATTGATATAAGCTTATATCTGAGTAGAATATAGACTTGAGAGCATGAATTGTCAACATGAGGGAGCGGCGCTTTGGCAGAAATCACAGATATCCGGAAGCACTACACCGTAGTCATCGTCGGGGGCGGCGCTGGCGGAACGAGCGTGGCCGCGCGGCTGAAAAAGCTGGACCCGGAGCTCGACATCGCGGTGATTGATCCGTCCGAATATCACTTCTATCAACCCGCGTGGACGCTGGTGGGCGGTGGGCAGTTCGATATCGCGAGGACGCGCCGGCCGATGCGCGCATGTCTTCCCCCGGGGGTTGAATTCATTCCTGGCCGGGTGGCACGGTTCCAGCCCGAGCAGAACGCGGTGATGCTGGAGGGCGGCCCGAGTATCGGCTACAAATACCTCGTGGTTGCGGCCGGCATCCAGCTGGACTGGGACGCGATCGAAGGCCTGCAGGCGACGCTGGGAAAGAACGGCGTAACGAGCAACTACCGGTTCGACCTCGCGCCTTATACGTGGAAGTGCATCCAGGCGTTTCGTGGGGGCACCGCGCTATTTACCCAGCCGCCCATGCCAATCAAGTGTGCCGGTGCCCCGCAAAAAATCCTGTATCTGGCGGCCGATTACTTTCGCAAGCACAAGCAGCGGGCAGACATCCGGTTCATGACGCCGGGTCCCTCGATGTTTGGGGTGCCGTTCTATGCCAAAGCGCTCGACAGGGTGATGGCCGATTACGGCGCGACACCCTGTTTCGGACATCGGCTCGTGAAAGTCGATGGGCCCGGTAAAACCGCGTTCTTTGAAGTCGGTGGTGCGGACGGTAGCAAGTCGGTGCAGGAAATCAGATTTGACCTGCTGCACGTGGTCCCGCCGCAGAGCGCACCGCGATTTATTCGGGAAAGCCCGCTGGCCGACGCGGCCGGATGGGTGGAGGTGGACAAGAATTCATTGAGGCATGTCCGCTATCAGAATATTTTCGGCCTTGGCGATTGCACGTCCACTCCGAACAGCAAGACTGCTGCAGCGGTGAAGAACCAGATGCCGGTGGTCGCCGCCAATCTCATGAAGGCCCTGACCGGCCAGGGCGAAACGTTGACTTATGACGGCTATGCATCGTGTCCGCTAACGACGTCGGCAGGAAAAGTGATGCTGGCCGAGTTCTGCTATGACGGAGTCGTGACGCCGAGCTTTCCGATGGACCCGCGCTTGCCGCGCGGGTTTTACTGGTGGCTCAAACAGTCGTTCCTGCCATGGCTTTACTGGAACAACGTGATCAAGGGTAAGCGCTGGCCACTGTTCCACAAACGTCGTGACTTTCCTGAAGCCGTGCCGGCGATCCGGCCGTAGCGAGTGCTGGGAGGCTGTCATGTCAGGCTCCGATGATGCATCCGCGACCCAGGTCTGGCACCTCAGGCGGAACTGCGCGATCTCGCCGCGGCAGTTCGTAATTTTTTACTGTTCGCTCGTTACGGTGTCGCTTGCGATCGCGACTTTCTGGGCGGTGCTCGGTGCCTGGGCCGTTCTTCCGTTCGCGGGACTCGACCTCGTGTGTGTCGGCGCGGCCTTTGTCGTTTATGCGAGGCACGCCACGGATTACGAGCGGGTAGAGATTTCGGCCGGGAAAGTTGTCATCGAAGCGGTCAACGGCGATCGCGTGATGCATCTGGAGCTGCACCCGCGATGGATCAGAGTGAACCTGCAGGACAGGCCGCGAGCAAAGATCGAGATCAGCAGTCCGGATAGAACGGTTGTGGTGGGCACACATGTGCCGGTCCATCTGAGGGCGTCGATTGCGAACGAGATGCGCCGCAGCATTTCGCGCTGGGGCTGAAAACCACCCGGAGTGTCCGTCACACCATTCATCTGGAGTTCCGCCATGAGCACCGCCGCCCACGACCCCATCGCCGGACATGACCACGGGCATCCGCTGCCACACGGCTGGCGGCGCTGGCTGCTGGCGACCAACCATAAAGACATCGGCACGATGTATCTGCTGTTCTCGTTCGTCATGTTCCTGTCGGGCGGTGTCATGGCGCTGGCAATCCGCGCTGAACTGTTCGAGCCGGGTCTGCAACTGATGAGGCCGGAATTCTTCAACCAGCTCACGACGATGCACGGCATCGAGATGATCTTCGGTGCCATCATGCCGGCGTTTGTCGGGTTCGCGAACTGGATGATTCCGCTGCAGATCGGGGCGTCGGATATGGCGTTCGCGCGCATGAACAATCTGAGTTTCTGGCTGTTGCCGGTCGCCGCCCTGATGCTGACCGCAACGTTCTTTTTACCCGGAGGCGCGCCGGCAGGCGGATGGACGATGTATGCGCCGCTGTCCGAGCAGTTCGGGCCGGGCATGGATCTGGCAATTTTCGCGATTCACCTGATGGGCGCGTCATCGATCATGGGGGGTATCAACATCATTGTGACTATCCTGAACATGCGCGCGCCTGGCCTGACGCTCATGAAGATGCCCATGTTCTGCTGGACCTGGCTGATCACCGCTTTCCTGCTGATCGCCGTGATGCCGGTGCTTGCGGGGGCTGTCACGATGATTCTGTTCGACCGCCATTTCGGAACGTCGTTTTTCAGCGCTGCAGGCGGCGGCGACCCGGTCATGTATCAGCACATCTTCTGGTTCTTCGGGCACCCGGAGGTCTACATCATGATCCTGCCGGCATTCGGAATCGTGTCGCAGGTGATCCCGGCGTTTTCCCGCAAGCCCCTTTTCGGCTATGCATCGATGGTGTATGCCACGGCGTCGATCGCGATACTGTCGTTCATGGTCTGGGCGCATCACATGTTCGTGACCGGGATGCCTGTGACAGGACAGCTTTTCTTCATGTACGCGACGCTGCTGATCGCGGTGCCGACCGGCGTGAAGGTCTTCAACTGGGTGGCTACGATGTGGCGCGGCTCACTGTCTTTCGAGACGCCGATGCTGTTCGCGGTGGGCTTTCTTTTCGTGTTCACGTTTGGCGGCCTGACCGGGCTGATGCTTGCATTGGCGCCCCTCGATATCCAGTACCACGGCACCTATTTCGTCGTTGCCCATTTCCACTACGTGCTGGTGGCGGGTTCGCTGTTCGGGCTGTTCGCGGGTTGGTATTACTGGTCCCCGAAGTGGACCGGACGGATGTACAACGAGACCCGTGGACAGATTCACTTCTGGATTTCGATGATCGCGTTTAACGTCACATTTTTCCCGATGCATTTTCTCGGGCTCGCTGGCATGCCCCGGCGCTACGCGGATTACCCGGCACAATTCACCGACTGGAATCAGGTGGCCACCATCGGTGCGTTCGCTTTCGGGCTGGTCCAGGTGTACTTCCTGTTCGCAATTGCGTTGCCGGTCTATCGTCGCGAAGAAACTTTGCAGGCCGCAGGAGACAAACCGTGGGACGGTGCGCAAGGGCTGGAATGGTCAGTTCCGAGCCCCGCGCCTTTTCATACATTTGAAGTGCCGCCACAGGTTTTTTAGGGTAACAGCTACACCTTTCGAGGAGCGTATTCAATGACGGCATCCATTCCAGGTTTTCAACGTGTTGGGCACGACGTCGCGATCGGTGGTCAGCCTTCGTCTGATCACCTTGCACAATTGAAGCAGGAAGGTTTTCTTTCGATTGTCAATCTCCGTCCGACTTTTGAACAGGCAGGCTTCGACGAGCAGGCGGAGGCCATACGTGGCGGTCTGAATTATTTTCACATTCCCATTGTGGACGCTGACTCCCTCACGCCCGGCGCTGTCAACGTGCTGGACGGAATTCTCGCCGATCCCGTCAACTTGCCGGTAGTCGTCCATTGCGGTTCCGGCAATCGCGTTGGTGCGTTGTTTGCGCTGCGCGCCGCATGGCTGAAAGGAGCAGACCTGCACGAGGCTCTCCGTATCGGACGGGATCATGGGCTCACGAGGCTGGAGGACGATGTCCGACGGATTCTTTCGACATAGGTGTTGTCAGGTAGGCGTTGTTGGCCGGCGGGCATTCATGTGGCATGTCCTGTCCGGCGTTCTAACAGGCTGAAAAGAGCCATTCCGCCGAGCATGGCGAGCACGAAGATCCATGCTTTCGACTGTCCGCTGCCTGCCGCGACAATCGCAGGACCCGGACAGAATCCCGCCAGTCCCCATCCGGCTCCGAACAGCAGACTTCCGCCGATCAGCCGGACGCTCACCTGCGTCGCCATGGGCAGTTCCATCGGCGCATCCAGAAAGCTGCGGCTGCGTCGACGTGCCACGGCGAAGGCCACGATTGCGACGCATATCGCGCCAGCCATAACGAATGCGAGCGACGGGTCCCATCGCCCGGTAATGTCGAGGAATCCAAGTACTTTTGCTGGATTCGCCATGCCGGAAATGATCAGACCGAGACCGAATACCAGGCCACCTAACAACGCGTTGAGTACGAGCATGTCAGCTCCCGACGAGGTGGCGAACCACGAACACGGTCATGAATCCAGCCACCATGAAGCTGATGGTCGCGACCATGGAGCGCATTGAGCCGCGCGAGATGCCACATACACCGTGACCGCTCGTACAACCCGATGCGTAGCGTGTGCCCAGCCCCACCAGGAACCCCGCGACTGCCAGTGTGGCAGGCGGTGCATCGATCTGTATCGCGGGCAAGGGTGCAGTCAGGCGGAACAGCCACGGTGCGGCAAGCAGCCCGACGACAAACGCCAGCCGCCAGCCGGAATCAGAGAATCTGCCCGTCAGCAGATTTCCAACAATACCGCTGATACCCGCGATACGTCCGTTTCCGAGGACCAGAAGTGCAGCGGAGCTGCCGATGATCAGTCCGCCCGCCAGGGCCGAACCCGGGGTGAAAGCGGCAAAATCAATGTTCATGGAAGTCATGCTCCGATGTAAAAGCCGTTGTACAGGTCCGCCGAGCTACGATCTCAGCGGGGGGTGCCGTCTGCAATTATCGCCGGTACTCGGGTAGCCGTACGCGCAAGGCAGCTACGGCGCACCGTTCGAGTTGCTTGCGTCGCGGGGAGGCATTCAGTACCGGTTCAGACCTCTGGCAAGTGGATCGCTCTTTTCCATTTTCGAAAGGAGATCATTGAGGGCGCTCTGTATTAATTCCTCTTCTGTGGGGTGATAGAAGGGCATCTCGAGAAGTCCGGCGACCGTCTCGCCGCGTTGGATCGCCCATGCGAGCAGGTGTGCAAGATGTTCCCCGCCCACCGATAACACGGCGGCCCCAAGCAGCCTGCCGCTAGCCGGATCCGCGTAGAGGCGCACCAGATTGTCTTCATGCCCGGCTATTTTTGATCGGCCGTTGCCGCTGCCCCGGGCTTCGCCGATCAGGGCGTGTGCTGGCAGGCGATCGAACCTGCAGCCAATCGAGGCGATATCGGGATCCGTGAACGCAATGGACAGCGGTACGCGGCGACGCCAGGCAGTTGGAGCGGCATGGCGCGCCGCGTTCCATCCGGCAATACTGCCTTCGTCGGCCGCTTCGTGCTGCAGTTCCCGCGTGCCACTGACATCGCCAGCGAGGTAAATGCAGAGTCGCCGATACGCATCGTTGTCACGTCCACTGTAACCGTTCCATCTGCGCAGACGCTTATGCCAGCTGTTTCCCGTCCCATCGTGGAGAGGGCGAAGCAACGACGTAATTCATTGCTGTTTGTCAACGTAGGCCATGAATCCATATTTTTCAAAGATTGCAAGTGCCTGTGGTGATCGGATGAACTGCAGCCATCGACGAGCCGCCTGCGGATGGGGGGCGTGTGCTAACCTGGCACCCGCGTAAATCGCCGTCGTGTTCTGTGCGGCCGGAATATCGACATGACTAACAGGATTCGCCACCTGCTCCTGAAACATGGCTTCCGATTTCCATGTAACACCCGCCTGTACCTTTCCCTGCATGATCCACAGCGGCGTTTGCCGGTGGTGGATATGCGTCAGCATCGTCGTCCCGTTCGTCACTTTTGCGTCGTAGACGGACTGTACCAAGGCATCGCCACCCGCCTTCGCGAGCGAAGCCTTGATCTGACGTGCGATGCCTTCAAATTCGGGATTTGGCATGGCGAGCCGCACTTCCGGCTCGCCGAGATCGGCTAGATCCGTGATGTGTGCAGGGTTGTCTTTCGGCACCATGATCGTGAGCGTATTCGTCACATAAGGCACGGCGGGCGCCGTCAGTGTGCCAAGGCCGATCTGTTTCTGAACCGCTTTGAGTCCGGCAAGATAGACATCGGGCTTGACGGTCCACGTCATGTTGCCGACGGTAACCGTACCACCATTGGCCATCTGCTTGACGAGCAAACCAGGCGGGATGGTCTCCCAATAGACGTGGCCGCGATACTGCGGATATCTACCTTCAAACGCATGGACCAGCGGCGCCATTGCGAAGAAGTAATTTCCGCCCACGAACAGGACGAGTTCTGGATGGATGGGGTCTCCATGGAAATCGGCAAGATTGTCCGCATCGGGTTCTGTAAATTCAAAGCCGCGTCTGATCGCGTCGTTGTTCTCGCCGTGCTGCCAAGGTGGCGAAACGCCCAGTGAGGAGGAAGCGGGCGAAGTTGCGCCAGTACCGGCCGCATCGGCTGCCGGCGCGAACTGCACGCAAAGTGCAGTAAGCAGGGCAGCCAGCAATGTCCTGTCGATTGTCGTCATGAAATGATGCCTTGATTGATAAAGATGGATTTGAAAGGGTTCAGAGTGGCATGAGCACATAGCCTTGCGACTCGAGCGTGGTCACTGTGGTCAGTCCGGAAAGTGCCAGCGTGACGTCGTTTGCGATCCATCCGTAGTCGAAGTGATGTTCGGCAACGGCCTGTCCGCATACGGACACGGTCACACCGGCCTTCTTCAGTGCTTCGATGAGCGGGAGGTTCGGATTCGCCATGCCGTAGGCCTCGCGGTAATGCGCGTCGTCAAGTGCTAGCGGCGTGGCAGCACCGTACGCTACGGCGACGAATTTCAGGTGCGAGAGAGGCACACCGGCGGCGGTGTACAGGTTGACCGTGCGGGCAACGTGGTCGAGCGCCGGGTTCACGTCGCCCGGTGCTTTTGCTGCCTGGGTCAGAGCGAACACAATCCTGTAGCTGTGGTGTGCGTCGGGCCTGAATGAAGCGTTCGGCAGATAGTGAATCGGGCCGTAACCCTGAATTGTCGGAGTAGTCCAGAATCCGGCTGGTTCACTCCCTGCAGCGAACGCCGCGGTCGTGCAGCCGGCAAGCAGTACGGCGGCGGCAATGCGTTTGAGCGTGTTCATTACATGCACTCCTTTTGAAAACTCGATGGTTTGACAGCGGGAAAATGAGAGAGGAGCGGTTCATAACCGGACGCGTCCGACATCACGAAGTGTCCGGGTTTGAATGTGTGTCCCTGCACGAAGCCCTTTGAGTCAAGCAGTTCGCCTGCTTCGCGCAGCATCGCCGGGTTTCCACACATCATGATGCGGTCACAGGAACTGGAAAACGGGTCCAGGCGCAGGCGGGTAAAGAGGGCGCCGCTCCTGATCAGTGCCGTGACACGGCCTGAGTTCGGAAATGGCTCTCGCGTGACGGTGGGGTAATAGATTAGTTGCCGACGGACAAAATCACCGATGTCGGGAAGCGTCGGCAACACCGTCATGATGTCGTCGCGATATGCAAGCTCGCGCACTCTTCGGCACGTATGTACGAGCACCACGCGCTCGAAGCGGCGATACACATCAGGATCCCGTATCACGCTCATGAATGGAGCGATTCCCGCGCCACTGGCAATGAGCCAAAGCGTATGGCCAGGCAGCAGCGCGTCGAGAGTAAGTGTGCCGCTCGCGTGAACGTCTACGAGCACTTCGTCTTCGGGCACCAGATGTTCGAGTCTCCTCTTGTGTCCTTCCGTCGGCGTTCGCGTGCACAGAAACTCGAGCTCGTTGCAATCGGACGGACTGACGATGCCATACCGACCTGATAGACGCTGGTTGTACTTCGCACTCCTGATGCGAACAAACTGGCCGCTCTCAAACTCGAACGCCGCGCTGCGACTGCACGTGAGACTGAACAGCGTATCGGTCCACCAGTGCAGGGAGTGGATAACCTGACGATTGAAATCGGACATGGTGCTTTAGCGACTTTGCAGTGATATCTCATCTACGAGTCTACGAAAGCGGCGTGAATGTTAAAAATATCTACTTCATATGCTTTCCATGCCTTTCTGATATGGATGAGACAAAGTACGAATCAAGGATTTTTCCATATCAAATTAGCATGGATTTGATCGCATATCGGTATTGGAGTTATGACTTAGGCTCCGTCAATCTTTGTTACGTACGATGACAACCTGCTCTTCCTGTCGGCTCGCATGTTTGAACCGACCACTGATCTGCTCCCGTCTGGCGCACGGGCTGACAGCTGCGGCGCCACGCGACCGATTTCGCGAGAACCCACAATGAAAACAAAGCGATTGATGCACACGGATATCAGGCTTTACTTCGCTGTTGCTGCGATGGTCGCCGCAACGGCGATATTACTGATGCAGGGCGCAGCCTATGCCGACGAAACGGCCAGGCCAGCCGCACGCGCAGCCTCCATTGCGCATGCGGGCACGCCATCAGGCATTCCTGCGTGCGCCGCGTGCCATGGCGCAGTGGGCGAGGGTAATGCTGCAGTGGGATACCCGCGTCTCGCAGGGCTTCCCGGAGACTATCTCGCGCAGCAGCTGGCCAACTTTTCCAGCGGCGCGCGCAGCAACCCAATGATGAACCCAGTCGCGAAGCTACTCGATGCCAGCGACCGCGCTGCGCTCGCTGCGTTCTATACGTCGCAGCCTTCCTCAGGACCAGGGCGGAGAACGGACCAGACTGCCGTTGCTGCTGAGCATGGAACAGGGGAACAGATTGCGCTGCATGGCAAATGGAGCGAAGGCGTGCCCGCGTGCGTCTCGTGTCATGGCAGTCAGGGTAGTGGTGTGGGCGCGGATTTTCCCGCACTAGCCGGCCAGTCGTCCATTTACATCCGTAACCAGTTCGCTGCATGGAAAAGCGGGACCCGCCCGCCCGGCCCGCTCGGACTGATGGCTTCCATCGCCAGCAGACTGAGCAACAGCGAAGTCGACGCGGTCGCCGACTACTTTGCCGCACTGCCCGCCGCTTCGCGAGGGAATACGCCATGAATACACGCATTGCCATTGGATCAATTGCAGCTGTGCTGGCCATTGCGGGAGGCGCGGTCCTGCTCGCCGGGCTCGACCAGCCGCGTCCCATCACGGTGAAAGCGGCGACGCCCGCTGGTGCGTCTGCGTCGATCGTTTCGACGGCTGCTGCGCCGGCTCCTGCGGGCAAAAAAATGTTCGTGCCCGCGAATCGTGCAATTCCAGACAACGACTTCGGCAAGGTCGTGGCGCAGGGCCAACGCATCTTCAACGATCCGGCGCGTTACGCGGCTGGTTACGTAGGCAACCAGCTACGCTGCGCGAGCTGTCATCTGGATCAGGGGCGCAAGGAAGGCGCTGCGCCGATGTGGGCCGCGTACCTTGCGTATCCCGCGTACAGGTCCAAAAATCATCACGTCAATACGTTCGCCGAGCGTCTGCAGGGTTGCTTCCGCTACAGCATGAACGGCAAGGCGCCGCCACTTGGCGACCCCGTTCTCGTTGCGCTGGAAACCTATTCGTACTGGCTCGCGCAGGGTGCGCCACTTGACCCGAAGCTTCCTGGGCGCGGCTTTCCCGCGCTCGCGAAGCCCGCGCAGACGCCGGACTTTCACCGTGGAGAAAAGATTTATGCAGCCCGCTGTGCGCTTTGCCATGGAGCCAACGGTAATGGCCAGAATGCCGGCGACGGCACGCCCGCATTCCCGGCGCTATGGGGCGATCACTCATACAACTGGGGAGCCGGCATGGCAAGCGTGAAGAACGCTGCGGAGTTTATCCATGCCAATATGCCGCTGGGCGCGGGGGGTACCCTCAGTAACCAGGACGCGTGGGATGTGGCGATGTTCGTCGATAGTCAGGAGCGTCCTCAGGATCCACGATACACCGGCTCGGTTGCAGGCACGCGCGCGCAGTTCCACGACTCACCGCAGTCGATGTATGGCAAGACGGTCGAGGGTTATCAGCTCGGTAGCCATGCGACACCAAACGGCGGGACGCTGCGCGGCAAGGAGGGACTGTGAGTACCGGCTATCTGGATCCGCATTCAGACGCCGCGTCCGCCAAAGAGACGATCCATCCGTTTCCCGGAACGCACGTTCGGGCCCGGGCGCGTACTGAAGCCGGCCTCGTGCTCGCACATGGCTACGCTGCCATTGCCACGCTGATCATCTCGGCGATTTTCGGCACCGCGGTTGCGATCAAATTCGTTGCACCGGATTTTCTTGGCACCGAACCGTGGGCAACGTGGGGTCTGCTGCGCTACAACCACACGCAGGGCATCATGTTCGGGTGGCTTGGTAACGCGTTTCTATGTTTTACCTATTACGCGACGCCGCGCCTCGCGGGCCGAAGTGTCACGGGCAAAGGGCTTGGCTGGCTGCTTTTCGTCCTCTGGAACTTTGGCATGGTGCTGCCGGGCTGGGCACTTGTCGAAGCAAACCTGCCGCAGTGGCTCCTCGCAATCAAGCCGCTTGAGTGGACGGAGTTTCCCCTTGCCATCAACGCGGTGACAGAACTCTGTCTCGCACTGATGCTCGTGCAGTTTGCGTTGCCAATCGTGCGTGGCCCCGAGCGAGACCAGCTTTATATTTCCGCATGGTATCTGCTCGGAGGGGTGGTTTTTACGCTGCTCGCGTTCCCGATGGGCAGCCTCGTCCCCGAGTTCGCCCCCGGCGCGATTGGCGCTGCGTTCAGCGGGCTCTGGATTCACGATGCGGTCGGCCTCTTTGTCACCCCGTTCGCGCTGGCCATTACGTACTACGTCATCCCGGCCGCAACGGGCCGCCCGGTGTATAGCCACTTCGTCTCAATGCTGGGCTTCTGGGTACTGTTCTTCATCTATCCGATGAACGGTACGCACCATTACGTCTACTCCGCCATCCCGATGGACACCCAGCGTGCGGCCATCGCCGCGTCCGTGCTGCTCGGCTTCGACGTAATCCTTGTGGTGTTCAACCAGCTCATGTCGTTGCGTGGCGCGCGCGGCGTCATGTGGCGCGATGTGCCGCTGCGCTTCGCCTGGGTCGGGGTCGTGTTTTATCTCCTTGTCAGCGTTCAGGGCTCCGTACAGGCACTCATGCCGGTGCAGCGCGTGATTCATTTCACCGACTGGGTCATCGGCCACTCGCATCTCGCCATGCTGGGCTTCGCGACGTTCGTTTCCATGGCCGGTATCCTGCACGCCTGGCAGCGCACGCCCGGCGCGCGCTATCACGACGGGCTCGCCAATGCAGGTTTCTGGCTGCTGCTTACGGGTCTCGTGCTGATGGTGGGCGACCTGACCATCGCCGGACTCGTGCAGGGTAACCTGTGGGCGCAAAGCGTGCCGTGGATGGACTCAGTGCGTGCCTCGATGCCTTACTGGTGGATCCGCGTGGTTTCTGCCGTGCCGGTGCTCGCCGGCTTTGGCCTTGTCGCCGCCGCGATGCTGTGCGGTCCGTTGGTGAGTGAGGGCAGGGCGCACGAGCCAGTGTCGGGCAATGGGGAGGCTGTGCGATGAGCCCGCCTGTGTTTCGCCGCCACTGGTTCGGCGCCAGTCAGGCGGTCATGTTCATTGCGGGTATTTGCTTTTTCGCCGCCTCGGTGATTCTCCTCGGTGTGCTTCCGGGTCTCAGGCTTGAACGTGCGATCCGCAACGATGCGCCCGTCACGCTCAGCGCCTATACACAGGCACAACTGCACGGACGCTCGCTCTATGCGACGCAAGGTTGTGCCTATTGCCATTCGCAGCAGGTGCGCAACACGGTTGAGGACGTCCGCCGCTGGGGTCCTCCCACCGAAGCCTGGGAGACACGTTACGACGCCCCGCAGCTTTGGGGTACGCGCCGGATCGGTCCGGACCTGGCGCGTGAGACCGGCGTGCGCAGCAAGGACTGGCAACTCGCGCATCTGTACGACCCGCGGCTCGTCGTGCCGGGATCGGTCATGCCCGGTTATCCATGGCTCTTTGAGCATAGTGCCGCGCGTCCGACGCGCGATGCGCTCGATCTTGTCGCGTATCTCGACACGCTCGGCGCCGCGCGGCGCGAGGCGGGCTGCAAGGCGCGGCTACCATCAACAGTGGGCGGTACGATGCCGGTGATGAGTGACGAGGTGGCGATTGCCAGTGCCTCGCTCGATGCCGATCCATCGCGCACACAACCGGTCCGGCCCGGCTCGGTCGACGCGTCGAGCCAGATGCGTGTGCTGCCGGCAGGCGATGCAATGCGCGGCAGCGTCCTCTTTGGCCAATCGTGTGCGGGCTGCCATGGCGCGCGTGGTGACGGCCGCTCGGCAGCAGCAGCGGCCTTGCGGCCAGGACCGGCGGACTTGACGCAGTTCGCCTATTCGGACGCTGCGCTGCACACCATTCTTGAGAACGGCGTGAGCGGTTCGTCGATGCCCGCGTGGCGCGATCTGAGCGACCAGCAGATGGCCGACCTTATCGCGTGGCTGCACACGATCGGCCCTTCGATCGACAGATCCGCGGTCGCGCCGGCAGCATTGGCGCTCGGCGCGCAACTCTATGCGAACGACTGTGCGGTGTGTCATGGGGTGAACGGGCGTGGAGATGGACCGATGGCAGCGCTGATCCGGCCCATGCCGTACGACTTTCTGCACGTCCGTCCCTCGACGCAAGCCGTTGACCGTGCGCTGCGCGAAGGCATTCCTGGCAGTGCCATGCCGTCGTTCCCGAACTTCACTACGGCAGACCGCGAGGCACTCGCGAACTTTGTCGGCTCGCTCTACCGTGACGGCGCGGCCGGATCGCCCGCAGCACCAGCCGCACCGCATTGACGAAGGGGTTTACCATGTTTGCCGTGATTGTCTGGACACTTTGCGTGCTTGTCGGCCTTGCGCTTGCCGCCTGGGCGTTATCGCCCAGCTACCGGCAACGCATGGAGTGGCCAAAGTATCGCTTTCTGGAACTTGAGCGCGAGCTTGATGTGCGCGACGATGCGCACGCCGGTTCGCCCGAAAAAAACACACTGAGTCCGGATTAAAAGTACGCCGCCAGTGTTAGCTATTGAGGGGCACGTTTCGGGGTTGATGCAGCCCCCTGCACGCCTCATTTTGCGGCAGTTCGACGGAGCGAATCCCGGGAGCATATATCGCTGCCGTCGATTGGCCTGCCTGTCGCTCAATCCGCTTCTGCTTTCAAGGGAGATAAATCATGAAACTTGCGACGCGTTCGGCCGTTGCCCTCTGCCTTTCACTCGCGTGCGGTTATGCCGCCGCTCAGTCCACACTCCACGTGTATGGCCCAGGTGGTCCGGCGCCCGCGATGAAGGAAGCCGCTGCGGCGTTCGAAAAGCAGACTGGCACGCACGTAGAAGTGACTGCGGGCCCGACGCCTGCCTGGATCGATCACGCGCGTGCCAATGCCGACCTCATCTTCAGCGGCTCCGAAACGATGATGTCGGATTTCGTGGTTGCGATGGGTGACCAGCTGACGCCCGAGTCGCCCACGCCGCTGTATCTGCGCCCCATGTCGATCCTCGTGCGCCCGGGCAATCCGCATCACATCCACGGTCTCGCGGATGTGCTCAAGCCTGGCGTGAAAGTGCTCGTCGTCAATGGTGCAGGCCAGAACGGCGTCTGGGAGGACGTGGCGGGGCGCCTTGGCGACATCCGGACCGTGACGGCCCTGCGCCGCAACATCGTCAGTTATGCCGGCAACAGCGCGCTTGCGCGACAGACCTGGATATCGCAGTCCGACATCGACGTGTGGCTCATCTGGAATATCTGGCAGGTTTCGAATCCGTCGCTCGCGGACACGGTGCCAATCGAGCAGCGCTATGCGATCTATCGTGACGCGGGTATTGCAGTAACGAAGCGCGGCGCCGACAATCCTGCATCCGGGCAGTTCGCTGAGTTCCTGAAATCGCCCCAAGGTGCAACTATTTTTGGCCGCTGGGGCTGGACGACCGGCCTCCCAGGCAATGATGCCGTCAAACCGGACTAGGAAGCGGATGTCGCGACCGTCCTGAGCCATGCCAATGAACTTTACCCACCTGCTCGCTTTCTATGAAGTTGCGTGCGCCGGCAGCGTCAGTGCCGGTGCCGAACGGTTGCACGTGAGCCAGCCCGCCGTCACCCGCGAAATTCGCGAGCTCGAAGACCGCACGGGGGTGATCCTGTTTGACCGCCTTCCGCGTGGCGTGGCGCTGACCGAAGCGGGCAGCGTGCTATTCGAGTACGCGGAGCGCATCTTCTCGCTAGCAAAAGGTGCCGAAAATGAACTCAAGGAAATCGCGGGGCTTGGCGCGGGCCACATAGTGATCGGCGCGAGCGGTACGCTTGGCGTCTATCTTGTACCGGACCTGATCGCGCGCTTCAACGCGAGCTACCCGCGCGTGGGCATAGACCTGACTGTGGCCAATACTGAGCGGGTCGAAACCGGGCTCGTGAACCTCAAATTCACGCTCGGTTTTATCGAGGGACCATTCGACGAAGCGGTCCTGCATTCACACCGGATCGGGTCCGACGAAATTGCCGTGGTGGCTGCGGCTGCCCATCCGCTGGCGGGCAGACGCCTGAAGGCGGCCGACCTCACCGATCAGGCAGTCATTATGCGCGAGCCTGGCTCGGGTACACGTGCGATCGTTGAGGAAGCCTACGCCGGCCTGGGCCTGGGGATCGAGCCGTTGATGTCCGTTAGCGACACGGAAGCGATCAAGCGTATGCTGCTCGCCCAGCACGCGCTTGCTTACGTGTCGCTGCTGAGCGTGCAAAGCGAGCTACGTCGGGGTGAGCTGACCGTCATTCCGGTGGCTGATCTGCGAATCGAACGTCCACTGCACATGGTCTGGACGAGAGGCCGTTCGCTTTCGCCCAGCAGTCAGGCTCTGTTCGATCTGGTCGTGGCAACGACGGAAGCGAAACGCAAGCCCGCAAAAAATCGCAACGCGAAAGCAGCGGTGGGATGATGACAACGGCGCGACCTGCAGAGCGCACGACTACGTAACGATGGCAGGCTACGTCCGTCGATTGGATCGTTGAAGTGCTCGACTCGTATATCCGCAACAACGTCAACTGTCGGCTGTTCGCCAATTCGCTACGAGCAGGTCAACGCGCCGCTGCCTTCATGAGCCTGTTGTGCTCAAGCACAACTCGATGGGCGTGAACCGCACGCCTATCTGAAATCCGTCCTCACGCGACTGCCGAACCACCGGGCCAGCGACGTCGCCACTCTATTGCCGCATCGTTGGCAGCCGGCGCCGCCCGTCGGATGGTCCGATTCGTCAAGACGGGTTTGCTGGCTGCTTACCATCATGTGGCTGGTGGTCGCAAACAAAATCGCTGCGGGCGATTATCGTGGCAACCGGTTTTTATCAACCCGTAATGTATCGGCGAACGCCAGGCGCGTCGGTCACTAACCTCTACTACCCGTCACGCCCGCGGCCCGCGAGAGCGTGGCGACAATGTGTTTAGCGACATCGGGATGCCTGCACACCGAAAGCGGGCTAGGATGTGACATGGTGAACAGTTTTAGTTCACGGCGATGACGCGCGATTTCGGGCGACGCTTTCTGAGCCACGCGCCCAGCTAAGACTACTGCGCGCAGGTGAGGTAGTTGATCCATTACCTCTTTCAATATTGTGGTGCCCTCTGTGATCTTCGAGCGGCTGATGGCTCGAGCAGGGCTATCCAGATCCGGCAGCCATGGATAGAGGTTCCACAAGATGGTCTGTTCACGCGCAAGGCAAGCCTGGTCGAGGAAGCGCTTCAAGTTTTTCTGAGCAGGCCCTGGGTTGTCACGTGAAACAAATCGCGGCCATGAGCTGTCCCTGGCCGGAGACTCCAACAAAATCAGGATGGACGCATAGATCCCGCCATCCATCGGGTCGAAGTAAGGCAGTTTTCTGCCTGCCGAGCATCGGCTTTCCACCCATTCATTCAGTGCACGCACGGGCGGAGAGTATAGAAGCGCCCGACGTGCTTCAGAGATGCTCACGCGTGAGTCCTTTTCGGGCGCGAACCAAGCCCGCCGTTGATCATTGGCACCATCCTGATACATATGAGCGCTTCTGGTTAGCATCCGTTAATCCCGCAACACGAGGCACCGGATTTCGCAAATGAATTGCCACGGGATGCTGCCAGTGGAATGGTAGCAATTTATCAAGCTCACTGGCCGTCTGTGTTGGCAACCGCCGCGGCGTATCCTTGAGATGCGCATACGGACCATGCCCGTTCGTGCGCACTAATTGGATCAAGCTCATGATCGCCGCCGCCCGTTTGCCGCTGCGCAGCGGTCCTGCGAAGAGCCATTTCTTGCGACCAAGCGCCATTTCCCTTCATACTGCCCGTATCGGGCAGGAAGTCGAAGTCCGCTATCGTTGGCATCCGCTGTATCGCCGTCGCGTCACGGTTCTAGATGTGGAACTGCGCGGTGGAAGGCGCGTTGTTCATTATATGCGAGCGACGGTGACGTTACGATCATTGCAGGATGAATGCTGGATGCACCGTGTGCGTCACGCTGATTCTCGGTGAAGCCCACGTCGACGTAACGGCCCTGTGTAATCCTGATGCAGGCCGCCGGCGCCCGCGAAATTCGCGACCTCGAAGATCGCCCGGGCGTGATTCTGGTTGGCCAACGCCGGGCGACATCGCGCTGACCGAAGCGGGCAAAGTGCTGTTCGAGTAAGCGGAGCGCATCTTCGCGAGTGCGAATTGATCCGAATTGGGTCTCTTCGATAGGCGCGACGGATCTGCATAAGTCGGATTCGCTCGAATCGCTTCATTTGCACAGATGCCTGAATGCAGCAATCAGGGAGGATACTCCGTGGCCGGACAGGAACGCTGGCAGTTTACGAACGTCTCCTCGTCGGGCTCCGCTCCCGTTGGCGTTTGCGAATTTCGTCGTCGTTCAGTTTGGCGTCGTAGATCGAGCGGCTCGATATCGAGCGCGCGATGAGCGTGGCGACGATGACCGCTGCCAGCATCGGAGCAGCAAAAGACCGGTCATGACCTGTCAGCTCCCACATCAGTACGATGGTTGAAACCGGGCCTTGGGTCGTAGCGGCCAGAACAGCCGCGGCCCCGACGATGACATACATGTCCGCTGGCGTGCCCGGCAGCACCAGAGACCAGCTGTAGCCCAGCATTCCCCCCAGCAGAGCTCCGATGCTCAATGTCGGTGTAAACAGGCCCCCGGGGGCGCCACTGCCAAGGCACAGCAGCGTCGCGAGCGGCCTGAGCAGCAGGAGGACGGCCAGTGTTCCAACCGGTAGCTGATTGCGCAATGCGAGGCGCACAACATCTCGGCCGTTGCCGAGCACTTCAGGATACTTGAGCGACAGAAGTCCGATAAGCCCCAGCGCCAGTACTGGTGCAACAAGTCGTTTCCACCCTTGGGGCCGGCGGCGGTAGACGAAAGCTACCGCCTTGACGTAAGCCACCGATACGAGCCCCGCGACAACGCCGGCAATGATGGCCCAGACCAGGATGGAATGCGCACTTGCGACGTGCCCCAATGAATAGGTCGGCAGGTCCGGCACTTCAACCCACGACACTACGGTCGCGACGAGCGACGCCAGCAGTGCCGGCAAAACATAGCGCAGCGCAAGCTCACCACGCAGAACTTCCAGTGAAAAGAGGGCGCCGCCCAACGGCACACCGTAGGCGGCGGCCATGCCGGCACCCGCTCCACATGCGACGATCAACCGCCGCTGCTCATCGGACAGCCGCCCCACGTCGGACAATGCGTTACCGATGACCGCACCAGTTTGCTTCGGCGCACCTTCACGCCCGAGCGACGCGCCCATGCCCACGATCAGAATCGACAGAACTGCGCTTCCGAGTGTACGCAGCTTGGGCAGACGACCTGCAGAGAACCAGATTGCCTCAGTGATATCAATGCCATTGCCACTTGAAAGTCTGACGAGTGCCCATTGCCCGACGCCTACCACCAGACCGGCAGCGAGCAGTACCAGCACGTGGCGGATTGCGCTTGCCTGTGTAGCCGCTTGCAGCAGCGAGTCCGGGCTGCCCCACGCAATGCGCTGGACTACGCGCAACAGCCACGCAAGCGCGGCGGCGCCGATACCGGCGCCTGTGCCGGTCAGCACGATGGCGATCCAGAACCTCACCGCGCCGGGCTGATCCAGCGTCGTCGGTACCGCTTCGTGCACCGGCAACTGACCGTGATCGTCCAGGTCTTTCGTCATGAATCGTGTGCCATCTGGTCGCCCCTTGCTATTGGCGTGGTGGAAGTGGCCCGCTCGCTATTCGACGACTGGCGGAGTAGTAAAAGTATGAAATGGCGCGGGACTCGGTACGGTCCACTCCAGACCCCGCGCCCCATCCCATGGATTGTCGGCGGCCTTTTCTCCACCGCGATAGGCGGGCAGCACGACGGCGAACAGGAAATACACCTGCGCGAGTCCAAAGCCGAAGGCGCCGATCGTTGCGATCTGGTTGAAGTCGGTGAACTGGGCCGGATAATCCGCATAGCGGCGCGGCATGCCGGCAAGACCCAGAAAGTGCATGGGAAAAAACGTGATGTTGAAAAAAATCATCGATGCCCAGAAATGGATCTTGCCGCGCGTCTCGTTGTACATGTATCCCGTCCACTTGGGGGACCAGTAATACCATCCGGCGAATAGCGAAAAAAGCGATCCTGCAACCAGTACATAGTGGAAGTGGGCCACCACGTAGTAGGTCCCGTGCAGTGCAATGTCGAGCGGTGCGACGGCGAGTACGAGCCCGGAGAAACCGCCAATGGTGAACACGAAGATGAAGCCGATGGCAAACAGCATCGGTGTTTCGAACGACAGCGAACCTCTCCACATGGTTGCCACCCAGTTGAACACTTTCACACCGGTCGGAATGGCGATCAGCATTGAGGCGTACATGAAGAAGAGTTGGCCGGTCACCGGAAAACCAGCGGTGAACATGTGATGGCCCCATACCATGAACGACAGGATGGCAATGGAGGCAGTGGCATAGACCATCGAGCTATAGCCGAAAAGCGGCTTGCGAGAGAAGGTCGGAATGACCTGGGAAATGATCCCGAACGCCGGCAGTACCATGATGTACACCTCGGGATGTCCAAAGAACCACCAGATGTGCTGATAGATAACCGGGTCGCCGCCGCCCGCCGCGTTAAAGAAATCCGTGCCGAAATGTCGATCGAACAGGGTCATCGTGATGGCGCCAGCCAGCACGGGCATGACTGCAATCAGGAGGAAGGCAGTGATGAGCCACGTCCAGGCGAACATCGGCATTTTCATGAGCGTCATACCGGGCGCGCGCATGTTCAGGATCGTGACGATGATGTTGATGCCGCCCATGATGGACGACGCGCCCATCAGATGAATCGCGAAAATCGCGAAGTCCATGCCGGGTCCCATCTGTATGGACAGGGGCGCGTACAACGTCCAGCCTCCCGCAGCCGCACCGCCCGGCACAAAGAACGAGACCGTCAGCAGGATACCCGCCACCGGCAACAGCCAGAAACTGAGGTTATTCATCCGCGCGAACGCCATGTCTGATGCGCCAAGTTGCAACGGCAGCATCCAGTTCGCGTATCCCACGAAGGCCGGCATGATCGCGCCGAAGATCATTTCAATGCCGTGCATCGTGGTGAGCTGATTGAAAAACTCTGGCCGCATCAGCTGCAAACCCGGCTCAAACAGCTCGCTGCGGATCAGGAGCGCCATCACGCCGGCCGACAGGAACATGGTGAACGAGAACAGCAGGTACATCGTCCCGATGTCCTTGTGGTTGGTCGCGAACAGCCAGCGGCGCCAGCCGACCGGGCGATCATGCTCGTGGCTTTGGCCATGGCCGGCAATCGGATCAGTCAGGCTCGACATGACGCGCTCCTCAAGGTGGTGAATGGGTACTTTTAGCGACAGGTGTGCAACGAACGCCGGATCTCGGCGGCCAGCGCCGCGCGTCGGTGAATGGGTACAAAAGTGCCGATACTGACGGTCTTGTCCGCGCATCGAATCAGTACGCCGGGTCGTCCCGACACGGACAGATCGATCGACACCCAGGCCGGATTGAATTCATGCCGCTCGTAGACAAGACCGTTCCAGCATTCAACGATCAGTCGCCCGGGCATCAGGCAGATTGCCTGCGCGTCAGCTGCATGCCGGGCGTACGCGAGAAATGCAATGCCTGTACCCGCCAGGTAGACGGCACAGACCGGCGGTATGACCCACGCTCCGTGCCAGGCGCAGAAAGCGGACAGCAGTATCGAGATCAGGACAAGCGAACCATAGACGCCAGCGAACTGGGAGGGCTTTAACGCGCAGTTTCGCTTCAACGACCATCTGCGGAGCACGACCGGGGCTTCGGCGCGGTTGCTGCCTTCGTGTTCCATGGCTTGTCCCCGATCGTTTCACGCAATGGAGGTGTGCTTACGCAAGCAGATGAGCGATGGCATCACGCTCGGCCACGAGTTCCCGGACAGACAGGTCGATTTTCTCTTTTGCGAATCCGGACAGCGCGAGGGAGGCGACGCGCTCGTAGCGGCCGTTCGCGCATACTACCGGCACGCCGAACATCAAATCTTCCGGAATGCCATAGGAGCCGTCAGAGGGAATCCCCATTGAAACCCACCGGCCGTTGCTGCCGCTCACCCAGTCGCGCATCTGGTCGATGGCGGCATTCGCCGCAGAGGCGGCCGAAGAATGGCCGCGTGCTTCAATGACCGCAGTTCCGCGCTGGGCGACCGTTGGAATGAACTGTTCGCGGTTCCAGTGTTCGTCGGCGTCGTCAGGTGTCCATGCATGCCCCTCGCGCGTGACGAAGCGGTAATCGGGGAACATGGTGGGAGAGTGATTGCCCCAGACGACCATCTGGCCGAGCGCAGGCGTCTCACAGTGGAGATGCGCAGCCAGTTGCGAGACAGCGCGGTTGTGATCGAGCCTGATCATCGAAGAAAAATTGTCGGGCGACAGGTCAGGGGCTGATTTCATCGCGATGTAGGCGTTGGTGTTGGCCGGATTGCCGACGACAAGAACCTTGGCGTCGCGCGCTGCAACCGCGTTCAGCGCGCGACCCTGCGTCGTGAAGATTTCCGCGTTTGCCGCAAGCAGGTCAGCACGTTCCATGCCTCTACTCCGCGGACGCGAACCGACCAGCAGCGCATACTGGACGTCCTTGAAAGCCCGGCGCGGGTCGTCTGTGATG
Organism: Paraburkholderia fungorum; assembly: GCF_902833645.1. Lineage (GTDB taxonomy): Bacteria > Pseudomonadota > Gammaproteobacteria > Burkholderiales > Burkholderiaceae > Paraburkholderia > Paraburkholderia fungorum. The sequence continues at coordinate 43,524 of NZ_CADFGE010000013.1, read as the reverse complement.
TCGATACCGGCGAGCAGGGGAAAGGCGCAATCTTCGAGCTCCATCACGACGCCCCTGAGTGCCGCCTGAGCCTGGGGCAGATCGAGCAGGTTCAAGGTCACGGGCTGATCCGGGCCGAGCAGGTCTCCATTTGCGATCCGGAACAGCAGCGAATAGCAGATCTGACCTGCGGCGCCAGTGATGGCGATCTTGACGGGATGCTTTTGCATGGTGACGTCCTTCGATTCAGGTTGATCGAGCGGTCGCGACTGGACCGCGCTGGTGTGTTTAATCCTGCGTGCCTGGTTTCACCAGACACGGTGCTTGGAAAAGGTTGCCGTGCCACATCCCGGTCAGCGTCCTGCTGATGACAATCAGCCAGAATCCAATCAGCGCGACGGTAAGTACCGTGCCGAACAACGCGAACGGGAAGAAATGCGTGAGACGGAACAACGTGAACGTGGCGACCGTGTACACCCCGATCGGGAATGTGAAACCCCACCATCCCATGTTGAAGGTCATCCCTTCGCGGTAGTACCGGAGCGTCAATACAACGGCGGTGATGAGCCACCAGATGCCCACTCCCCACATAAGCAGGCCCGCAAGCAGTCCGAAGTCCCGGGCCACGATGGCGACCTGCTGGAGCGGTGTGCCGCTGAACGCGAACGGCGCGGCCTGTCCAAGCAGCAGGAGCCCGAGACTGCCTGTGCCGATCGGGCCGAGGGTGAGCCATGACGAGGCGGCCATGTCACGGTGTGGCAATTTATGGAACGCAAGGCGCAGGAATACGATCGTCAGGACTGAAAAAGCGAGCGGCACTGAGATCGCCCACAGCACATAGCCTGTAGCAACGAGCAACTGCGCTGCGCTCTGCGAAAGGTGGGGCGCGAGAACGCCTGCGCTCGATGCGGTGACCTCCGGCGCCACGATCGGCAGAAGCCAGACGGCAGTCATCTGTTCGGCGGAATGCTGCTGGGTGGTGAACATGCGATACGGCACCAGACAGGCGATCAGGACCGCGAGGCCTGCGTCGAACCACCAGAGGCCATGCGCCAAGCTGAGTGCGAACGGGCCGAACAGCTCGACGCCGAAAACACTGAGTCCATTGACGACCGGAATAAGCCCCATCGGAATTGCGCCAAGAAACATCGACTGGACGGGATGGTCGAGCATGGGCCTGACCGTTTCAGGAAAGCGGATAAGGCGTGCGGCGAAAAGGATTGTAAAAAGCAGGAAGAACAGGCCATCGATCATCCATAGTGCCATGGCAAGCTGGTGCTGGCCCGGCATCTGGAACGGCAAGCCGAGGAGAACCAGGAAAACGATCCCGGTTCCCATCGTCAGGGCGAACCAGTTAGGCGTGAACTGGCGGACGATCTCGCGATGACTCGAAACGCGACTAAAAGGTAGGAAGCGCTCGCTGGCCGGCTTTTTTTGCTGATCGGTAGCCATTCATGATCTCCAGAAGAATCAACATGGGGTAGGAGAGGCTTGTTACGTTACGCCTGTGCTACAACGGGAGAATAGATATTCTTGATGTATAGTAAAAATACATATTAGATATGTTTCCCATATCAAATTCGCATGGCGAATTTCGCAACGACGAATAGCGGTTTCGGTGGGGCGCGCGACGAGCATAGTCCGCAAGTACCGGATGTTGTGTTCCGCTAAGCCCTGGATTTTTGCCGACACGGTGGCCGGCGCATACCCCAGTGTCAATCTCTACTCGCTCGTCGAATTCGCGAAGGCCAGCGGCATCGAACCGTACCAATACCTCGTGCACCTGTTTTCGGAACTGCCTAAGGCGACAACCGCCGACCACTACATTGCGCTTCTGCCTTGGGCCACGCCCCCGCATCTTTGAAGGGCGTCCCATGCTGAGCGCTTACGAATGATCGACGCGTCAATGTCGAATCTGGCTATCGCCATGCAGATGTCTTTTCTCGACGTGGCAGTCGGTCATCTGATCGATCCCGTCACGGCGCGCCAGTTGCTGAAGATGGCTTGGCAAAGGGCGGCCTAGATGTTGCAGGAATTGCACGCGGGAAGGGCCCGCCGAGAGCGGCGGGCCGCGCTACGCACGACAGTTCGCCGTGCTGGTAGCACTGGGCCGCAGTGGCGCTGTGGGTGGTATGGGAACGATTTGGCGTACATCCGGTTACCAAAGTACGCAATAAACTCGTCAACCTCGCGACATTAAAGTCGTCAATTCGCGGACGCATTCGACAGATTGCGGCGAAAGCTTACCGGGCAACGATTTCCCAGACGCGAATCAAACTGTCCGCTGCCACTCCGGTCCGCCATGAGCAAAGTTCCCAATATTTTGGGGCGGACACTGACTGCTGGTCGTTAGCGCTGACCAAATCGACCAACCCAACTACAGGCACCGGCACGACACGATCCTGAACCGCTGCTCCGGTCAATCCCAGCGGGACATCGCATTGACTTGTGTCTGTCAGACAACGAACATACGCCAGACGACGAGCGACTGACAGACCAGTTCTGTAAAAAAATCGGTAGTCGCTTAGAAATCGATCGTGACCTGTTACGCGATCGAGCGGCCGACTCGGCCAAACTCAACCGGAATCTTTACGTAGCTGAGATCGACGTCTTCTTCCGCTAGTGCGTTCATCAAGCGCTGGCATGCCTTCTCATCGACGGAAATGGTGATGGCAAGTGGCTGATCTGCGAGCTCGAAAAAGCCGGCCGAATGGAACTTGCCCGCGTGATCGAACCCCTCTGCACCCGACATCAACGTTCCGCCCGATGCGCCGTGCTGTTCGGCGAATTTCAGCAGCCAGTCGCAGATTGACTGATGTCCATGCTTACGGTTCTGTTCAGTAAAAAACGTCAATTGATAGCCTTGCATTGCAGACTCCTTTTCAGGTGTGACGAGTGAGGGAAAGCGTGGCCATGCCCAACGCGGTCATGGCTAACGAACCACCGACGTGCAGCGCCAGCATGCCGACCGACCACCCGAGTCGGCCATCCCGAAGCAAGGTCAGCAGCTCGGCAGAAAAAGTCGAGAATGTCGACAGTCCGCCAGCCAGACCGGTGATGAGGAAAAGTCGCCATGCAACAGACAGACCTGCCGTCGAACCGAAGAACGCGATCGCAAACCCGACGATATACGCGGCAATCAGATTGCATGCAAGCGTTCCCATCGGAATGTTTGGCACGAGCGCGTTCATCATGATGCTCAAGCCATAGCGGGCGAGTGCGCCTAGCACCGCGCCGATGCTGATGGCGATAAGCGAGTACGCCCCGGTCATGGTTTAAGTTCCGCTTGATGTTGAAAGCGCGTGGGCAGTGAGGTGATCCGCGACGGGCAGTTCACAGAGGAACATTACCGCGTGGACCTTGCGCAACTCGTCGGCGTGTGCGCGCATGAAATCACGCAGCCGCTCTTCGGTGTCAACCAGTTCGAGGCACTGCGGATGGCGCATTCCGCTGATTTCTGGATGCTGGTGAGAAAGCCGCTCCCCAGGCAGATACCCTGAACTGACGTGATGCAGCATTGCTTGCATGATGTTAGATCTCTTCGCTACAGCTATCAGGTGATGGGCGAGTGCAGGTGCGCTGAGGCGATGCCAGAACCGCGTCGCTCGGGTGCGGGTCGCAAGCGGGAAGTAAAGTCGCAGCGCTGCAATGCGCTGGTTGTTGATTTGCTGAATCATTGGCCGCTTTCCCCTGTCGTCACTGCCGGATCAATAGACCTACGCGGCTGCTTGCCATTCGCGACCGGTCTCGCCGCTGTTGCTTTCTGCGGACGAGACCCGCCGGGTTCGGCCCTCTGTATTCCATCTGGCACCGGCAGGCGGTGCTTGCGATGTTTGCCATGCCCGACGCGCTGCGCGTGATAGATACCCGCATGGCCGGAAAACAGATAAGCGGTCACGCAACCGATTGCGGCAAGCGGGCCGATGCCCGTACCGAACAACTCCATAGCCATAATCGTGGTGGTGATCGGCGTGTTTGCGGCCCCAGAGAACACCGCAACGAAGCCAATGGCTGCCATCAGCGCGAACGGCATATGCAGCAGCGGCGCCAGTGCATTACCGAGGGTCGCACCGATGTAAAACAGTGGTGTGACCTCGCCACCCTTAAAGCCTGTTCCAAGCGATGCAACGGTAAAGCCGAACTTGGCAAGAAAGTCCCACGGCTGCATCGGCTGCTGAAAAGAGCGAACGATGTCGGGAATGCCGAGGCCAATGTAGTGATAGGCATCGAGCGCCCACACGGCAGTCGCTATGACGATCCCGCCCACGAACGGGCGCAACGGCGCATATGTGATGTAGTGCTTCACCAGCGCGCCGAGCTTGTGTGCGCTGGTTGCGAATGCCATGCCGACCAGACCGAACGCAATGCCGGCGATAACGACGGCGGCGACGCTCCACGCGCTGATCGGCGCGATCGAGCCGACCGCATAGTGGACGTGATGGACACCCCATGCCAGACAGACCTGATCGGCGACGATGGCCGCCACGATGCAAGGAAAGAGTGCGTCATAACGCATGCGCCCGATTGCGAGCACTTCGAGGCCGAACACTGCGCCGGCTAGGGGTGTACCGAACACCGACGCGAACCCTGCGCTCATGCCGATCATCAGCAGAATGCGACGGTCTTCACGTTCGAGACGAAACGCGTGGGTCAGCTGATCCGCGAGAGCTGCGCCCATCTGTACCGCCGTGCCCTCTCGTCCGACCGACGCACCGAACAGATGCGAGACGATCGTGCCGCCGAGCACGAGCGGTACCATGCGCAGTGGCACGACTTTCTTCGGATCGTGGATTTCATCGATGATCAGGTTGTTGCCCGCAACGACCGGCTTACCCAGCAGGTGGTACACCCAGCCCACGGCGAAGCCCGCTACGGGCAGCAGCCAGATCGCCCAGCGGTGAGCCTCGCGCCACGCGGTTGCACTATCGAGGGAAAAAAGGAAAAAGGCCGAGGCGCTACCTGAGAGAGCCGCGGCGACGCAGGCGATCAGAAACCACTTGCCCAGATAAGGCAGCAGTTCGAGTTGTTCAAAGCGTTTGAGTTTATGCATTGGTCATGTGCGCGATGTTGCTTGGCCTGACCAACGAAAAAGATGCGGGCGCGAGCGCCTACAGCCCTAACGATAGTCAGGTAACTGTAGGCGTCATTAACCGCGCGGTAAGCGCGATGGTTAAAGGAGGAACGCCATCTCCAGATTGAGCTAGAACTATATAGCATCGGATGACAGCGAACAACCGTCTCTCTTCCATGGTTCAGCCAGGGAAGATTGGGATTGGGCCATATTTCGCAGCAAGGATCTCTCCTGACGGTCCGTTTGACATCCGCTAGCTGGTCTTTGCATTGAATGTTCGGTGAAGGGCTCCTGTGGGCGACCTGATGCCGATCGCAGGATTGCGAGGATTGAAGCGGCGCGTTCCCACGACATGAGGCACTATGCGGCGAGGACGAGGCGGTCAATGGTTCGATGTAAACGGCCGATGATTGTTGAGTTAGCGGCCGTTCGCTAATTTGGCAACGGAACGGCCAAGCCGGCGCGGATGTGCCGATCGATTTCCTGAACTGCCGAATTACGGCAGTGCTGGCTTCGCCCGGCGGAGCGTCAACGTAATCTAGTTGCGAATACCATCTTTTGAGCCGTCGCCACGGGTGCGCTGCTTTGACTGAAGAAACGGTTCAAATCGGCACGATAATCTTGCTGCCGCCAGGCTTCGGAGCAAATCGGCAGGGCTGTGTCATTTGCTCGCTGGCGCGATGTCAGCCGATTTAACATTCTTATGTGGCGCTACTCGCCATACAGCGTTACCGATGTCGTCAGCCACAAGCAAGGCCCCATGCGCGTCCAGTGCGACGCCAACGGGTCGACCCACGGCGTAGCCGTCTGGCGTCAGAAAGCCGCTCAGGAAATCCTCAGGTACGCCAGCAGGTTTTCCATCGACAAATGGCACGAACACCACCTTGTAGCCGGTACGCGGTTTACGGTTCCATGATCCATGCTGACCGACAAATGCGCCTCCACGATAGTGAGGCGGGAACAGCGCCCGGTCGTAAAAGACCAGACCTAACGAAGCCGTGTGATTGCCGAGCGCATAGTCCGGCACAATGGCCGTTGCAACCAGATCGGGACGTTGCGGTTTGACGCGGGTGTCAATGTGCTGGCCGTAATAGCTATATGGGAAGCCATAGAAAGCCCCATCTTTCACAGCGGTCATATAGTCGGGGACAAGATTATTGCCGAGATCGTCCCGCTCATTGACTGCCGTCCACAACGCGCCGCTGTCCGGCTGCCATGCAAGTCCGTTGGCGTTGCGCAATCCAGTCGCATAGGGCCGCAGATGACCCGTGTCGATGTCGAGCACGAGGATGCGCGCTCGGCCTTGTTCGGCGTCGACTCCATTTTCCCCGGCGTTACTGTTCGATCCCACAGTGATGTACAGATGCCTGCCGGAGCGATCGGCGAGGATGTTTTTGGTCCAGTGATGGTTGATCGGGCCGCCCGGCAAGTCGACAACCTTGACGCCGGGGCTCGTAATCTGGGTGCTGCCCGGCACATAGTTGAAACGCAGCAAAGCGTCCGTATCGGCAACATAGAGTTGATTGCCAATGAGCGCCATCCCGAACGGCGAGTGCAGGCCGCCCAGAAACAGGGTCCGATTCCTCGCGACGCCGCTGCCATCCACATCTCGCAACAGCACAATGCGATCGGGGCTCGGCACACCGGCGCCTGCGCGCTTCATGACCTGCTTTCTGACCCAGCCGAATAGGCCGCTGCCTTCATCGTGTTCTTCTGGCGCGTCGCTTTCCGCTACCAGTACGTCACCATTGGGCAGCGTGTAAAGCCAGCGCGGGTGCGCAAGGCCACGAGCAAACTCGGTGACATCAAAACTGGGAGGAGCTGTGGGCACAAAGCCGGCAGGGCGCGTCTGAACAGGCGCGATGTTGACCATTGGAATCAAGGTCGATTGTGGAGCCGGTATTGCGGGCGACGCGCCAAAGCCCGTATCACCTGGACTTGATGGTCCGATCGCACAAGAAGTTAATGGTAAAAGCGTTGCAACAGCCAAACGATTGAGCAGGCGCATGTGGATTCCCCGGCGAGAAGTGTTGCTTGATGATGTACGGGAGGAGTAGCAAGAATCCAGCCCGTGATGTTGCCTGCCAAGGCGCACTGCTTCGTGATCTAACGGCAGACCTCGACCTACCGACTTTCTGATCTTGCCGTTGCTACGTTGTCGGCTATGGGGAAACAGCAGCGAAGTCGAGTATCAGAATCGCCCCTTCAAGGCGTCAGATATCCTTAAGGTAAGAGCGCCAGCGTCCATCGGATTTGCGCGGGATCTTTTTCGGGCTATCGGTTCAAAATTCGTCGGTGGCGCGCGCGATCAATTCGTCAAGTCACGACATTTGAAGAGGCAGAATGGCTCAGGTTAGCGAAATGAAGACGCAAATGCCACAGTTGCCTAGATGCTGTACTGGCTTATCATCCTGCTGGTCGAAATGCAGTTTGTCGTCGGCTGAACGATGCTGGATGTCTACAAAGACATGCCCCCCGTTACTCTGATCGCCTGGCATTTTTTGGGGCGACGCTCGTCGCCGTGATGTCAATCGGCGTAATCTGGAGATTGATGCATCAGCCCATTCCGAACGAGTTGCCGCCGTTACTCTGGGTTCCCGATCCGAGCTGCCACGATTGGCGTTGGCATAAGGGGAATGTTAGAGGCACGCGATAAAGTGGTCTGCAATTCATTGTGGATGACTAACTAATTCCTGCAGTGCCCAGTCGTCGCAAAACTTCGGCACCCTCTTGAGTTAGCCGGAACTCTGAACCGCTTGACGCTGTTGCCACAACTTCGAGCAAACTTTCCTGTCGGAGAATCATCGCATCAGGGTCCGCGATTGCCACCTGTGCGGGCCCGCTGAATATCAGAAGCAGTATCGCAATCTCATGGTGACTGAGTAGCCTCTTCATGATGTACCTCGGCGACGGTTACTCGCACCCTCGTCAAAAACGGGGCGCCGAATCTTCCAACGGCGTGCGTTTTTTTGAACAGCGTCTTTAGCGCGCACGAAAATGTAGACCATGATTCCCATGGAAACAGTCAACTACCCGGACGGAAGCACGTGCGTACGCCGTGCTCAAAAAAGCAGGACTCTGCAAACGATTGACATCCGCCTCGACGGCGCTAAGACGCTTATCGGTTGGTGGACGTACGGATCTCGCGAGAATATTTGGTGTTCGGAAGAGTGGGCCTTGCCTGCAAGTAATCTACGGCCGATTGCTTAAAACTGGCTTAAAGATCATGTAGGGGTAAACAGCAGGAGATCGGTAGTCCGGGACAAGCCTATTTCGAAAAGGAGGATCTTGATAACGCGGCCTGGCGTGCGGTAGTTCTTTCGCTCAATCTGACAATCAGGCGCGGGTTGATCCGCGGCGCGTAAAGACGGTTCCTGCAACGATCCCAAGCACCGTCAACGCAAGATATGTCAGGTGCAAATGCCGGTGAAGCGCTAGCCCGCGCGTACCGTATAAAAGCACGCCGAGGCACAGAAGCGGCGGCAGAAGCCTTCCGGCGGAAACGATCTTTGAGTTCATTGGCTCTTCTCCATCGGGTGCGTTACCGCATGAAACCGGTTGGTTGCTGTGCCTGTCAGCATCAGGCTCCGACGCATGTGGACTATTTGCGCACTTCGGTCAGGTTTGCGTCGGCGACAGGATACTACCGGGCGACGCGTGACGGTAGGGAGAATGCCCGGATACGCTATCGCGATGCCTGGAGGGTGTTGATGCTCCGCACCAGAGGCAACATGCTCGGCGTGCGGCGAGCCGGTGTAACCGAGGCGCCCTTGCGATTGCAGGACGCCGATCTGATCCGCTACAGCTACGGCCGAATCGAGGTCCTCGACCGCTCGGCCTCGAACAACGTGTGTGCGAGTGTTTTCACGTTGTCAGGCGGGAATGCGAAAGGCTGCTGCCCGATCTCACCGCAAGGTAAAGCACCGCATTTACACGTCCTGTCGCATGCCTGTGGCGACGCCCAATCGACTGGCCGCTACGCATACTGACGCAGGCGCAACGCGAACTAGGACCGTTTTGGCCTGTTGTGGCGTGGTGACGGTATGCGATCGGTCGATCTAGCCGAGCAAGCGTCGTTGTTACGGTCTCCAGTCGTCGATATAAACGCCACGAGTGTCCGCTACAAACCGGCTACTCGATCGCCATCAATAAATGACCATCAGGGTCTCGAAACAGCAAGCACGGTTCCCCGGACGTAAGGCGGACAAGTCCCGCTACGATGCCCAAATTCGCTGCGAGCTTGCCCACATCGCTGCATCGGATGACAATCTTGTCGCTAGCTATATCGGTAATCTCTGCTAGCAAGCCCGTCATAGATGCAACGGGATGCTGGTAAGCGAGCAATTCGACATGTGGTGACATCTCCGATGTCGTTTGCAGAGAGGCGACGTCGACTATCGGGTGATCGAGCGCATCCAACAATCCTTGTTCGCTTCCGGAATTGGTTTGACACGCGCTCAAGCTCAGGCCCAGCGTGGTCGTATAAAAAACAACGCTCGAGGATGCGCTGGATACGGAGATCGCGGTGTGGTCAATCCCTGCGCGAACTTCAGATCGACCGCATTCGCCGGCAGGCTGCAGCAACTCGAGCGGATGGCCATCCGGGTCGCGAAACTTGAAGGCTGTAACGCCACCGCTGCTATCGGGGAGGCGAACCGGTGCCGGCCCGGAATCCATGCCGCGCGAGATCGCAGTTGGACGCGCAGAGGCACTGTCTTCACGATAAAGCCGCTTGAACGCGGTATCGATGTTCGCGCAACGTAGGGCCAGATGTTGAAACGCAAGATCTACCGAGGTGCTTGGCGACGGATAGGGGCGCGCGTTCGGACCAGCCTCGACAAGTTCAAGCTCCTCGTTGCCGAGGCTTAAACGCTGTACCTTGACATTACATGCGCCCAACCCGAGTTCAGCCGCAAACAAGCGGTCCATATAAAATGCACCCCCGCTTAGTTGAAAACCCAGGCGGTCCCGGTAGAACAAAGTGCTACGTTCAAGGTCCACGACATTTCGGCTAATTCGTATGATCTGGGTAACGAGCGCGGATGTCATGGGCGCTGGGCCCCTCGCAGGTTGGTAAAGATCGCAAACAACGAATGTGAAGCGCAGATAAACAAGCGGCTTCGATTACGTCCGCCAAACGTCAGATTGGACACGGCGTAGGGGACACGGATCTTGCCGATCAATTCGCCGGAGGGTGCAATGCAGTGCACGCCGTCCGCTGCACTCGACCACACGTTGCCGTCCTCATCGCACCGGATACCATCGGCAAAGCCAGGATCGATCTTATGAAAGATACGCGGCTCGCCAAGCGATGCGCCGTCGGCGCAGACCTCCAGCACGGCGATGTGTTGCACCGGTGCTGGATCGAATTGCAGGCCACTTTCACAGACGTAGAGGCGCGTTTCGTCGGGTGCGAAACACAAGCCGTTGGGTCCCGTGAATCGCTCCGAAACGACGCTGAGTTCTCCCGTATCGGGTATCAGCCGATACACGCACGCTGGACGCTCCGACACCTGCTTGCCGCCCTCGTAGTCCGTCTGGATGCCGTACGGCGGATCGGAAAACCAGATTGTCCCGTCGCTCTTGACGATCACATCGTTAGGCGAATTCAAGCGCTTTCCTTCGTAGCGGTCCACCAGCACGACGACGCGTCCATCCAGTTCGGTACGGGTGATGCAACGGTTTCGATGAGAACATCCGATCAGCCGCCCTTGCAGATCGCGCGTATGTCCATTAGCGAACCCGGACGGTTGCCTGAACATGCCGATACCGCCGTCCGGCGTCCAGCGCATGATGCGATCGTTGGGCAAATCGCTGAACAAGAGACACTCCTGATCCGCGAACCAGACCGGTCCTTCCAGCCACCGAAAGCCGTCGCCAAGCAATTCGAGTGGCGCGTTCGGGAGAACCATCGGCTTGAAGCATGGGTCGATAATCTCCACATCCGGGCGCGTGGTCATGCGTCACCGGCTACTGGAAGTGTCCCGGCCGATGGACCGGATCGACGTGTAATTGAACGGTCATGAGGACCGCCGGCTGATCGCCGATCGTACCCGAGCGATGCCCCTTCCGGCCGTCGGCACTGGCGATGCTTCCCTGGTCCTCTCCTAACGAGAGATCGCCTGGACCCATTTCAATGCGCGTGCCGTCCATGGACTCGACCCACCATCGCCCGGACAGGGGAACGATCCACTGCGGCGCCGGATTCTCGTGCCATTCGCCAACCCAGCCCACGGGCTGCACGGTAAAGACAACGGTCGCGTCCGAACGCTCTTGTTTGTCGTTCCATTGCGGCGCAGCGTTGCCTACGCCCTTCAGGTCGAACTTGTCGAGCTCGGAGCGCATTTGATGGCTCACGCCTGCGTCGTCCGTCCACAAGTGCCAGTAGCCGATTCTCGGGGACGGGTCTTTCGATTCGGAGGATGACATTAAGATTCTCACAAAATGGGAGGGCAGGGCTGTGCATTGCCCGCAGCGGTGGATGTCGACGGCATGGACGCAACGCCTGCATAGGGTGCTGAGGACAATGGATGATTCAACACCGACAATGCGCTCACCGGTATGCCGCCGATCACGAGCAAGAGCAGGCCGCCGACCAGTCCGAAGTTCTTCAGGAAATCCCAGAAATGGCTTCGCCCTTCTCCGGGATTGGACCAGAAGTGCGGGTAGTTCCAGAACGGGTGATATAGGAGGGCAGTGACCGCACAAAAGCCCGCGAGTACGAACGCCGCCAGCCGGTCATGCCAGCCGATCACGATGCAAACCGGCGTTACGAACTCCACGACGATGGCGATCACGATCAATACGGCGCCGCCAGGAAGGAAGGATGACGTGGCCTGCTGCATCGCTTCCTTCCAGTGGGCAATCTTGTCGAAGGCGCTGAACGGAAACATGATCACGAGACAGAACCGGGCGATCAACGGGATGGCAATCAGATTGAGAAAATTCACGTTCAATCCTTTTGGGCGAGCGTCATGCGGGCAGTGGCGTCACGCCCAAGCGCACGCCGATATGGTCAGCGACACGCAGCGCGTTGGCGATGATCGTCAAGGTCGGATTGACTGCGCCAATCGATGGAAAGAAGCTTGCGTCGGTGACATACAGATTATCGAGTTCGTGCGCCTTGCAATTCACATCGAGCACCGATGTGGCCGGATCGGTGCCGAAGCGCAGCGTACCCGCCTGGTGAGCTGTCCCGCCGATGGGGATATTCTTTCCTAGGTACAGATTGCGTTCCATCATCGTCGCATGAGCGCCGGCATCGGCGAGGAGTGTTTCGAGTTTCTTCTTCAAACGGTGATGGGCTTCCATGTTGCCTTCCTCGATGTCGAGCACGACGCGCTTGCCGTCGTAGCGGATGCGGTTCTCGGGACGGGGCAGGTCTTCCGTCGACAACCAGAAGTCCATCGAATGACGCGCCATGGTTTCGAACGGCATTTCCGGGAGCCATTCGAGCCAGCCCGGCAGCGCCTCTCCCCGGATCTGGTCGGCGTGCGAAGTTGCACACATCTGGATCAAGCCGAGCGGATATTCCCAATCGTCCGCGCCGAAATAAAAGTCGCTGATCGCGAGCGTCTTTTGAAAGACCGTATCGTTCGGCTCGCGCATGAGCGCCATGAGTATCGACTGGTTATGACGCATGTAGTTGCGGCCCACCTGGTCGGAGCCATTTGCCAGGCCGCGAGAATGTTTGTCATTGCCGGAGCGCAGCATCAAGAGCGCCGACGACAACGCCCCGCACGCGACCACGACGATGTCGCCCGTGTAGCGCTCTTCCATGCCCGCGCGCTGTACGCATACCCCTGTTACAGTCCGCCCGGACGCATCGGTTTCAAGCCGGCTTACGTACGCCCCCGTCATCAGCGTAAGGTTCGGATACGCCGCCAGCGCCGGATCGACGCACACCACCTGCGCGTCTGCCTTGCCGTTGAGCAAACACGGGAAGCCGTCGAATGCATCGCAGCGAATGCACGTGCTTGTCGGCGTGACCTTGCCGTCCTTTTCGTCGAGAAGGATGCCGAGCGGCAGATGAAACGGATGCAATCCCGCGTTGAGCAACGAGTCGTTGAGGGACTGGATGCGGGGCTCGTGGGACACGGCGGGATAGGGGAACGGGGTACTTGCAGGGGGTTCGCAAGGGTCTTCACCCCGTTGTCCGTGGACGTGGAACAGGCGCTCCGCTTGCGCGTAGTAAGGCTCGAAATCTGCGTATGTAAGCGGCCATGCAGGGGATATGCCGTCCTTATGCTGCACTACTTCGAAATCGCGCTCCCGCAACCTGAATAGCGCCGCGCCGTAGACCTTCGAATTTCCCCCAACGTAGTAGTGCAACCCAGGCTGGAACTTGCTGCCATCGCTGCCATACCAGGTTTCTCGAGTCTGATACATGCCATCGACGAACACCGTTTTCGAATCCCAGTTCTCGGGTTCGCGCTTCAGGTAGTCACCGCGTTCGAGCAAAAGGATTCGCTTGCCCGTGGAGGCGAGCTTCTGCGCGAGAGACGCGCCTCCCGGGCCGCTTCCAATCACGATGACGTCGTAGTGGCTCATGGGTTCCTTGTCGATCATGAAGGTGAACACCGTGATCGCTCAACGGAGAGCGTCCCGGCGTTAGCACGGCTCTCGTTTCGCAAGAACCGAACCTGTGGGCTTTTAGTAAGCCGGGAGCGTATCGATTACCCGGTACGGCTCTTGCGCTGATGTGGTTTGCGCCCTCGCCGCTAGACTCGTCGATCTGGTCCCGGGCATTCGCGGCAACTTTGTATGAACATTGGTCAATCAACATGACAAAAGTAGCGGTGGTGACGGGGGCCAGTGCGGGTGTCGGCCGTGCAACCGTCGAAGAGTTTGCCCGTCAAGGATACGATATTGCGTTGCTGGCGCGTGAACCCGAACGCCTACAGCGCGTAGCCCGTGAGTTGGAGCGTCGCTACCATATTCGCGCGCTCGCTATTCCAACCGATGTTGCAGTTGCTGATGCCATCGAAAAAGCCGCCACGCGCACAGAGGAAGAGCTCGGCCCGATCGATGTATGGGTGAATGTCGCGATGGCGACGGTGTTTGCACCCGTCTCCAAGCTGACTGCACAAGAGTTCGAGCGTGGCACGCGAGTCACCTATCTTGGACAGGTGCACGGCACGATGGCAGCACTCTCGCGCATGCGATTGCGCAATCGCGGCACTATCGTCAATGTCGGATCGGCGCTCGGATATCGGTCGGTGCCGTTGCAATCGATCTATTGCGGCGCGAAATTTGCGATTCGTGGCTTTACCGACGCTCTGCGTTCGGAAATCATCCACGACAAGCTGAAAGTGCACCTGACGATGGTCGACCTGCCGGCGGTCAATACGCCGCAGTTCGATTGGGCGATGAATAAAATGGGGGTGAAGGCGAAGCCCGTTGCGCCAATCTTTGAGCCGGAAGTCCCGGCCCGCGCGATCTACTTCGCCGCCACGCACAAGCGGCGCGAAGTCTGGGTGGGCTTCCCAACGGTAAAGGCGATTCTCGCGAACCGCATCGCACCGGGGTTGATCGATAGATACCTGGCGTCGGCGGGTTATGCAGGTCAACTGACCGACGTTCCGCTCGCTACGGATGCGCCTGCCAATCTGTACGAACCGGTGCCCGGGAATTATGGCGCGCATGGGCGGTTTGATCAGGAGTCGAAGACGGGCAGCTGGGAAATGTTCACTGACCGCCACCGTTCAGTGTTCTGGGCGCTTGCCGCGTTGGGTCTTGTCGGTGGGGTTCATCTGCTCGCCAAGAAGTATAAGATCTGAATGAAATCGCTCAGGACAAAATCGCAATGAGCAACCCGATAGAAGACTATGCCCTGCTGGGCGATGGCGAGACCGCAGCGTTGGTCAGCCGCCATGGATCGATCGACTGGCTGTGCTGGCCACGCTTTGACGACGATGCCTGCTTCGCCGCGCTACTTGGCACAACAGAAAATGGTCATTGGTCGATGGCGCCTGTTGCAGCGCTGACCGGCCAAAGCCGCCGCTATCAACAAGACACCTTGATCATGGAGACCGACTTCGCGACCGACGAAGGTGCTGTGCGGGTTGTCGATTTCATGCCGATGCGCACGACGTTTTCGTCTGTTGTACGTATCGTTGTCGGGCTGCGTGGAAGCGTCAAAATGCGCTCGACCTTGCGCCTGCGATTCGACTACGGCGCGTTGCCACCCTGGTCGACAACAGAAGGGAACAGCATGATCGCGAAAGTCGGCCCTGATCTCGTGGTCCTGCGCGCGCCGATGCCACTCGAAGTCAAGTCGCATGGCACCGAAACCGAATTCGAAGTTCGGGAAAAAAGCAGGCTGGCGTTCGTGATGAGCTATGGGCTGTCCCATCAGCCTCCGCCTGCCGCTATCGATGCTGAAGCCGCGCTGGTGGCGACCCAAAAATTCTGGTGCAACTGGATCGATCGTTTCGATAATTCAAAGACCGACTGGCCTCAACAGGTGCGTCGCTCCCTGCTTACCCTCAAGGCGTTGATTCATCAGGCGAGCGGCGGACTGATCGCCGCGCCCACGACCTCTTTGCCTGAAGCGCCGGGCGGCAAGATGAATTGGGACTATCGATATTGCTGGCTTCGCGACGCGAGTTTCACCTTGGGAGCGCTCCTCAACGCCGGCTTTTTGGCTGAAGCGCAGGCTTGGCGAGACTGGCTTTTGCGTGCCATCGCCGGCTCGCCGGATCGCATGAGGATCATGTATCGGGTCGACGGCGCACGGCATCTCGCCGAGTGGACCGTCGATGCATTGCCGGGATATCGATATTCACAGCCGGTGCGCGTCGGTAACGCCGCATCGACACAGCATCAGATCGATGTGTTCGGAGAGGTGCTCGATTGCCTGGATCTTGCTCGGCGGGGTGGCGTGCCCACCTCGACACAGGAAACGGCGGTCGCGCTGACGATAGTCGAACACCTTGCGCAGATGTGGGACAGCGAAGGCTCGGGCGTCTGGGAGTCGCGCGCCGAGCCGCGGCAATACACTTACTCCAAGGTGATGGCGTGGGTCGCATTCGACCGCTTCATCCGCCACCACGAAGCGTCTGGAACCCTCAATACCGTCGATCAAAAGGTGCTCGATCGCATCGTTTCCTTGCGCTCGATGGTTCACGCGCAGGTTTGTCGCGAAGGCTGGAACGAAGGTTTGGGCAGCTTCACGCAGCACTATGGGGGCCAGGAGCTCGACGCAAGCTTGCTGCTCCTTCCGTTAGTCGGCTTTTTGCCGGCTGAGGAGCCCCGCATGGCCGCGACGATTGTCACGATCCAGCGAGAGCTCTCGGAAGGCGGCCTGATCCGCCGAACGAGGGCACGACGAGACGGTCCAGTCGAGGGTGCGTTTCTCGCGTGCTCCTGCTGGATGGCTGATTGCCTCATCCTGCAAGGTCGGGTCGACGAGGCGCGGGTGCAATTCGAACGGGTGCTCGCTGTTGGCAACGAACTCGGCTTGTTTTCCGAGGAGTACAACGTGCCCGGCAAGCATCTCGCCGGCAATTTTCCGCAAGCGCTGACCCATCTGGCCATCGTCAATACGGCTCTTAATTTTTGCGGTCCGACACTTAACCGCGGTGGCAGTTGAACCGCGCGATCCCCGCACCCAAGACGAATCAATCAACCCAACGAGATCTCGATGACCGATGCAGCCCCGAAGGATCCTTCGGCCCCGGCAGCTCCTGACGCTCGCCGATTGCCACATCCCGCCTCTTATCCAATGCTCGCGGGACAACCAGCGCTTGTTACAGGCGCAAATTCTGGCATCGGCAAGGCCGTGGCCCTCGGGTTTGCACGCGCGGGTGCGGACGTGGTCATCAATTACGTCGCCGATCCGCAGGCAGCAGAGGAGGTCGCTCACGAGATAGAACGCTTGGGGCGTCGTGCAATTGCATTGCAGGCCGATGTGAGCAAGGAAGACCAGGTTCAAGCCATGTTCGCCCGTGCCATCGAACATTTCGGGACGCTTCACATCGTGGTGAGCAATGCTGGATTGCAGCGTGACGCGCCGTTTGACAAGATGACGCTGGATCAATGGAATAGGGTGATCGGTGTCAACCTGACCGGCCAGTTCCTGTGCACGAGAGAGGCAGTCAGGGAGTTCAAGCGTCGTGGCGTCGATGACGCGGTGTCCGTTGCAGCGGGAAAAATCCTCTGCATGAGTTCGGTGCATCAGGAGATCCCCTGGGCGGGTCATGCCAACTATGCGGCGTCTAAGGGCGGTGTCATGCTGCTCATGAAAAGTCTTGCCCAAGAGGTTGCGCCTTACCGCATCCGCGTCAACAGCATTGCGCCGGGGGCCATTCGGACGCCGATCAATACACAAGCGTGGAGCACGTCGGAGGCTTATGCCGACTTGATGACCTTGGTCCCCTACAAGCGCATCGGGGAACCTGATGACATTGCGCAGGCTGCGGTCTGGTTGGCATCCGATGCCGCCGATTACGTAACTGGTGCGACGCTCTTTGTAGATGGCGGGATGACGTTATATCCGGGTTTCGCGACTGGGGGCTAGGATCCATAGATCTGGCGGTAAAGCGAATGGCGTTCGGCAGAAAGCGATCCGTCCCGGTCCTTGATCAGAAGATAATTGCAGGGACGTACCCCGGAGGCAGGGGACAAGGTCGCCGCCCATGTGCCCGACTCTGCGATGTCGTCGGCTATCGCTGCTTTTGCAGACTTCCCGTTTTATTGGAACAATTGTGATTAAAAGCAACCAGCAGTGTCATCGTAAGGGGCAAACCAGGTCGATCTGGTTAGATGCGCCATTGGTTGCTTCGACCTTGCGTCTAATTATCGAGGTCTTCCGTCGTGGCGTCGTGATCTCAACAGTGCCTATGCTGGGCGCTATTCATTTTAGCTTCCTTGATCCTCAGGGGTCGGTGGCGGCTACCCAGCGCACCCACTTTGTTGAGATGGTGGTACTGCTCGCAGTCTTTGTTGCATTGCCGATCTTCATACTTATTCCCTGGCTCGCCTGGCGTTATCGATATGGCGCGACGTCTTCGCGCTATTCCCCTAAGTGGGGATACTCAAATTTGCTGGAGATAGCCGCGTGGAGCGGTCCGGCGGTTATCGCGGTCTTTCTGGCGACGCTCGTCTGGCGTAGTACACATGCGCTCGACCCGTACCGACCTATCGTCTCCGATAAGTCGCCCCTTCGTGTTCTCGTGATCGGATACGACTGGAAGTGGCTCTTCATATATCCCGATCAAGGCGTGGCGAGCATCGGTGTCCTGGCGCTACCTGTCGGAAGGCCGGTGGCGATGCAACTCACGTCAGCAACAGTGATGCAGTCGTTGCTGATCCCCGCACTCGGCGGCCAGATCTACGCGATGGGCGGTATGGTGACCCAGTTGCATTTGCAGGCTGACCGGCCCGGGCGCTTTATGGGAGAAAACACCATGTATAACGGCGACGGTTTCCATCAGCAACGCTTTATCGCTGTCGCGATGGCATCTGACGCATTCAATGACTGGGTCACGCTCAGCCGAACCGATGGCATGCCGCTCGATAGCAATACTCTGAAAACGATTTCAGCGCGCACGACTCATGCACAACTGATGAAAGCGCTTGGACGAAACCCCGGCGACGTGAGCGTCTCTTTTAACCATGCGACCCAAGACATCTTCTCAAGCGTCGTTTTAACAACCATGTCAGGGTCCAAACCTCCGGCTGCGAAAGGCATGCCCGTCGCAAACACAGTGCCTTCCATGGAGCATAAGCCATGAGCCCGCTCGATCTCTTCGCGCATCCGCTGGGACGGTTGAGCCTCGACGCGCTGCCGTTCTGGGAAATGGTGCAGGACCCAACCCGTACTAACGTGATCAACGGCCTGATCGGAACAGGCGCGGCCTCCTTGGTAGGCATCGGCGCAATCATGAGTATCGTTTTTATCACACGTTATCGGAAGTGGGGCGTGCTCTGGAACGAATGGCTGACGAGCCCCGATCACAAAAAGATCGGCATTATGTATGTGGTGCTCGCCTTCGTTATGCTCTCCCGTGCGCTGATCGAAGCGTTGCTGATGCGCACCCAACAGGCGTTCGGGCTGGGGGGAGGGTTCCTGTCACCGGACCATTTCGCGCAGCTGTTCAGTACGCACGGCACCATCATGATCTTCTTCATGGCGATGCCATTCCTTACTGGCATGATCAACTACGTTATGCCGCTGCAGATCGGCGCGCGCGACGTCGCGTTCCCTTTGCTCAATTCGGTTAGTCTCGGCCTGACCGCGGCCGGCGCGACGCTCGTAATGATCTCGCTGTGTCTCGGCACTTTTTCAACAGGCGGATGGTTCGGCTATCCGCCTTATACCGAGGCCACGTTCAGTCCCGGCGTGGGTCCCGACTACTGGATCTGGTCGCTCTCGCTCGCGTCGCTGGGCTCGACCTTCAGCGGAATCAACTTCGCAGTGACGATCTACAAAGCACGCGCGCCTGGCATGAACTTCATGCGCATGCCGCTGTTCTCGTGGACGGCGCTGTGCACCAGCATCCTGATGATCTTTGCGATGCCGCCACTGACAGTGGCAACAGCACAGCTTGCGCTCGACCGGTATTTCGGCTTCCACTTCTTCACTAATGAGCTGGGCGGCAATATGATGCACTTCGCCAACCTGTTCTGGCTCTTCGGGCATCCCGAGGTTTACATCCTGATCCTGCCTGCGTTCGGCGTTTATTCCGAAGTCATCTCCACTTTCTCCAGCAAGATGCTGTTTGGCTACCGAACTCTCGTGATGGCAACGATGGCTATCGCGATCCTGTCGTTCACGGTCTGGCTGCACCATTTCTTCACTATGGGGCAAAGCGCGAACATCAACGCGGCGTTCGGTATTGCCTCAATGCTGATCGGCATTCCAACAGGCGTGAAAATCTACGATTGGATGGCGACGATGTTCCGTGGTCGCATCCGCTTCACTGTGCCGATGATCTATTCGATCGGCTTTATGCTGCTCTTCGTATTGGGCGGCATGAGTGGCATCCTGCTCGCGGACCCTGGCATTGACTATCAGGTACACAACAGCGTCTTCCTCGTGGCGCACTTTCATAACGTGGCCGTGCCAGGCCTGTTGTTCGGCATGATAGCCGCGTACCACTACTGGTTTCCCAAGGCATTTGGCTTTCGTCTCGTTGAAGGTTTGGGAAGGGCATCGGCCTTTTGCTGGATTATCGGCTTCATGTTGGCGTTCTTTCCGCTGTATGCGTTGGGGCTGATGGGCATGCCGCGTCGTACCGTCGCCTATTCGGATGCCCGCTACGTGCCGCTCGAAGGAGTCGCGCTGGTTGGTGCGGCGCTCGTCGTCGTTGCGCTCGGCCTGCTGATCGCGCAATTGTGGGTATCGATCCGGCAGCGCGAGGCGAACCACGTGTTCGCCGGCGACCCGTGGGATGGACGAAGTCTCGAATGGTCGGTGTCTGCTCCGCCGCCTGAATATAATTTTGCAGCAATTCCGGTCGTCACCGACCGCGATGCGTTCACGCTCGCTAAAGAGGGCGGCACCGCCTTCCGCCGACTCGACGCTTACGAGGACATTGTCGTGCCGAAGAACAGTGCGATGGGTCCGGTCGTTGGGATCGTTGGATTCGTGCTGGCCTTTGGCCTGGTTTGGCAGATCGGCTGGATAACCCTTCTCGCATTCACAGTCGCTATTGCGGCGATGATCGTGCGCGGTTTTGCTCGCGACACTTCTCGCATTATTTGCGCAGCGGAGGTGCAGGCGGAGCACCATCGCTGGCTCGATGCCGTCGCGGCGGCTATGCCGGTGACCCGCGCCGACGAACGCGCACCGCTTAACGACGGCCTTGCTGGTCGCGAACCAGATCGGATTACGCTATGAGCCGTCCCGGGGCAAAGTATCCAGGGCTGAATCTGACGAGCGCCCACGGTGTCGACGACGCCGAGGCCGAGAACCTAATGTTCGGTTTCTGGGTGTTCCTGATGAGCGACGCCATCTTGTTCGGCATGGTGTTCGCCTCTTATGCAACATCGCTGAATTCGACTGCAGGTGGTCCTGGCCCGCATCAACTCTTCGACATCAACAGTGCTTTTATCGAAACTGTGTTGCTCCTTGCGAGTAGCACAACGTTCGGTATGGCTTCGCTCGCACTCAAGTACAAGCGCGGTACGCTGCGATTGATCGCGTGGCTCACCGCGACCGTGTTGCTTGGAGTTGTGTTTCTAGGCTTCGAGCTGCACGATTTCAGCGCGATGCTAGCCAAAGGCGGCGGTCCGGGCCGAAGCGGTTACCTGTCCGCTTTCTTTGGACTCGTCCCCCTACACGGGCTGCACGTGCTCGGTGGATGCATTTGGTTGCTTTGCCTGGTGGGCCAGATTGCGCGTTACGGCGTCGATACAGCCGTGAAGATAGGCATCATGCGGCTGGCGCTCTTTTGGCATTTCCTCGACATTGTCTGGGTCGCCATCTTTTCAGTGGTTTATCTTGGGGGGCTGACATGAACGAACCGATCCACCCCGACGCGGCGCAGGACGAACGTCGGGAATTACATAGCTACCGCAACGGCGCTGGTTTCGCCTTGGTATTAACGCTTGTACCCTTCGCCCTTGTGCACTGGCACGCAATCTCGCGCCCCAATTTACTGATCGCGATCAGTGCTTTCGCACTGGTTCAGATATGCGTGCACTTTCGCTTTTTCCTCCACATTAGTTTTTCACATCAGCGCGAAGACCTTCAACTCATCCTTTTTTCGGCATTGCTGCTGGGAATCATGGTGGCCGGAACAGTATGGATCATGGCAAGCCTCGCGCAGCGCATGAGCATGACCTAGCGGCACTCACCATTAACGCTTGATGTCAACACGTCACGGTATATATTTTTAGGATTTTCTTATTTTTCCATCAGGAGAAACGACTCGGATCGTCTTGACGTCAAAAACAGATACTCATTTGTCCCAGCGCCTGCAACATCCATTTAAACTATTTTACATAAATATGATCAACTTATAGGAAGCCTAATCAAATACAAATCTGCGGTTTTTTTTGGGGCAATGCATGTAACGTATAAGGTCTCGCATTCCGAAGCAATCTGAAACAGATCAGCAAAGCGCGATTAATCCATCTCCATCACAGGAGGCGGCCGTTGAGCTGAGAACGGACTTTCACCCAGCGCACGTCTATGGGACTCGATCGGTCTGCACGCGTCGCTGCCGGCGAGCATCGCCGCAACGAGGAATTGCAAAGCAAGAACCGGAGTGGATCGAGCAGAACAGGTCGCATCATGGAAGCTCGACTCACGGGGCACAAATTCATGAAATCGCCCTAACGTTGTCGCCGGACCGAGTTTTGCCAGTGACACTTTTATTTCGCGTCCGCAAACCCTTTTGCGACGAGGCCAGGGGCTGAACCTGGTCGCGGTACGGTGCGAGTTGACGATATTATTGGCGCAATGGTGACAATGTTAACTTGGTCTGCGCTATCGCATCTGTGAGTACCGCGATATTGGATTGAAACTTCAACTCGCGATTTCAGGGACTTCCGAGAACATGTCCATTAACGGCTTTTCCGTACATCGAACTCGGTGAGTCGTGGTTTTTCGCGCGCGTCGCCTCCACAGACCCTGCGAAGAGCGGATCCAGTGGTCGCTCGTGACTGTCCATAAACGTTGCTACGTCCCACGCCCGCTGGTCGGTCAGCGTGTCACCCAGTGCGAACGGCGTGTTCGCCTGATAAAAACCCGCTGCGTTCTGGATCTCATGCATGCCCGCTCCCCAGTTGAAAGAGTGTTCACCCCATAGCGGCGGAAACACGGTCTTTCCATTGGTCGACTGACCCTGGCCGTCGGCGCCGTGGCACAACGCGCAATGCTGCGCATAGACCTGCGTACCTCTCGTGAAGTCTGCCTTCTGCGGGGGCGCCGCAAGCTTCGGATAACCGCGTCCAGCGACCTTTCTCCCAGCGGCGCACCTTTTAGCGAGCCAGTACGCGTACGTCTCAAATGCAACGAGCGCAGGATCCCCCAACGGCAGCGCTTTGCCGTTCATGCTGTACCAGAAGCGGCCCTGCATGCGTTCGGCAAGCCCACAGAGGAGTCGAGTTCGCTTTCCGTCCGGCATCAAGATGACAACTGCCGCAGTTAAGCGAGTTGCCCACATATTTGCCGGCGAATTCCTGGGTGTGCGTGAAAATCTCTTCCCCCAGTTTTACCGATTTGCCAGAATCATTGGTCGGCATCGTTTCTTCAGAGGGCGGGACGAACATTTTTCCGGCGCCCGCCGTCGTCGATTTCGCTGGCGGCGCTGTGCCTGCATCGCTATGGTGGTTCTCGGGACCCGTGCGGACCTGCACAACTCGGACCTGGCAATTTGCAGTGATTATGTCGTCGGGGAAGTAGAGGAGGTGCATTTCTCGCTGCAATATGGAAGGTCGTACGAACCGATACCTTCCCCGCGCGACGCGCGCAAGCGTCTTTCGGACACGACGGTGGTGTGGCCGGCGTGGTCGGCACGCAGCAACGCTCGCGGAAAAGTACAGAGATGCCCTACAACGATCTCTTATCACCCTCCGGGCGCTTGAATTTGAGCCGACGGGCGGGATCGTCGCCGCATTGACGACCTCTCTGCCCTAAGCCGCCGGCGGTGATCGCAATTGGGACTATCGATATTGCTGGCTTCGGGATGCCACGCTTACATTGCGTGCATTGATGCGCGGCGGCAACTTCGACGAGGCTGCCCGGTGGCGTGACTGGTTGGTGAGGGCGATCGCGGGGTCTCCGGGGCAATTGCAAATAATGTACGGCGTTGCTGGTGAGCACCGTCTGCCTGAATGGGAATGCGATAGGCTTGTCGGTTATGAAGGAGCGGTTCCCGTACGCATCGGCAACGCGGCCGCTGATCAGCTTCAGCTGGACGTATTTGGCGAAATCATGAATGCGTTGCACGAGGCCCGGGTAGCTGGGTTGCCCGACGACGCCGCCGCTTGGAACGTTCAGATGACACTGATCGGGCACCTTGAAGCGATCTGGCGGAGCCGCGATGAGGGGATCTGGGAGACGCGCGGCGGCAGGCGGAATTTCACGTATTCAAAGGTGATGTGCTGGGTCGCGGTCGACCGCGCAATCCAGTCGGCAGAGCAGTTTGATCTGACGGGTCCGCTTGACCCTTGGCGCGGACTGCGCGGTGAAATTCATGCAGGAGTCTATGCCAGGGGTTTCAGTAAGCAGCGCAACACGTTCGTTCAGGAGCATGAGGGCACAGCACTCGACGCAAGCCTTTTACTGATGGCAATAGTGGGTTTTCTGCCGCCAGAGGACGATCGTATAAGGGGCACGGTAGCAGCGATCGAACAGGAACTGGTCACAACTGGCTTCGTAAGCCGCTACAGGATCGAAACAATGCACGACAATTTGAAGTCTGGCGAAGGAAGTTTTCTCGCATGCAGTTTCTGGCTTGTCGAAAATATTAGCCTCCAGGGGCGTCGTGACGAAGCCGACGCCATGTTCGAAAAGCTGCTGGCCATCCGGAACGACCTGGGGCTGATAATGTGACCGGTGACCGGCGGCGATCGCACGGATCGCTTACGACTTTTTGGAAGAGTTTGCGGTAGGACCGTCGCGAGATGGTCTTCAGTCTGTAACTATGGATACGACAGCGGCACACAGCGCGGTGGACAGTGCCCAGACATCTCCGATAGTGCAGATGGATTTGGGCGACAGGCACTGTTACGTCCCCGTGAAATCCGGATTCGCTCCGAATGAATTGGTGGGCTCGAATCATGCTGCAGCAGCATCATCGGCCGACCCATTTTTTGCTTATGTCCGCTTAATTCAGACCAGGGATTATCTATGTCGCTTATCATTGCCGCGAGATTCGACACATTCGAAAAGGCGGAAGACGCGTCCGTCAGGCTGCAGGCCACGGGTGTGACGAAAGAAGAATTGTCGATTGTCTATGTAACAGAACATGGGCAGCATGCGCGAACCCCGATCGGCGGAGATTCGATGACCGACGAAGGGTCAGCGGAGGCTCCGAAAGGCGCGGGAAAAGGCGTCGTGATCGGCGTGCTGGTTGGCGCAGGCGCCGGAGTGGCTATACGCTTCGGGCTCAACGCACCATGGATCATTATCGCGGTTGCGGCTGCAGTCGGCGGTTATCTGGGCTCGTTGTCCGGCGCTATGTCCCATACACGGACCGCGCGTCAAAATTCGAAGACATCGTTAGCGAATTTTGAGAATGCTCGCCAGTCAGGTGTGCTGATCGCGATACATACTCAACAGACAAACATGGATACCGTCATTGAAACTCTCGAAGAGTGCGACGCGATGGACATTGAGCGCGCTTCAGGGCTATGGCAACGGGGCGCATGGGCAGACTTTGACCCGACCAAAGCACGGGAGCCGGTCGCCAGATCCGCATGACGGGCACTTGAGCGAACATCACGTTCATACGTCAGGCGCCGCCGGGTCAGGCGTGGAACATGAAAAATTGATGTAATCCGACACGGGTTGATGAAAGTTAGTTTCTCTGGACACTCGGACTATCGCGTGGCCCTGGTCAAACGGATGTTCCGGTGAAGTCCGCGCGCGTGCAGCGCGCGGTCCGGGGAGTGTTTTACCTACTTTCCTTCGCAGTTGGCATCAGATCGAACCTATTGCGATGCTCACCCGCCTTTAAAGACAGCGTAACCAACTTGGAGACCGGGAACTGCACGAGCGGACCCGTCGGTTGGTGCGCAAATACCGGCGCCGAAGTCGACGCCAGAATAACTGCCGCTTCCTCGATATTTCATTTCGCCACGGTCGTCCCCGAAGCCGCGGCGCTACTGGCGCTCTTCGCGGGAACGGCACTCTGGCCAGGTAACGCCTTCACGTCGACCCAGTCATACCGGACGCTGTCCTGCACCTTCTTCATAACCTGATCCGCCTCGTAGTATTTGTCCGCAGCGAGCAGGCCGGCAGCCTTGTCGATATCCGCCACGGTCTGCTTAATCGGCACGACCGCCATCGTGTACGCAACATTGACATCCGCCAGACTGAGCACCTTGACTGCGGCGTCTGGTTTTCCTTTCTTCAACTGCTCGTTTGCAGATGCAACTGCTTTGCTCTGTGCCGGCTTTGCGGAAAAGTCATCGGTTACGGTCACGTCGGCCCCTACTGGCAGCCACGAAACCGGCGTCGTATTTTTTGCCGCGCCGGGTTGCGCGTTCATTGAAGGCGGCGGTTTCAGGTCGGACTCGCGTAGAACGCATTAAAGGTGTCAACGTTGCGACTATAAAGTTGTCAACTCGGGGCTTCGTGCGCCCCAATAGCGTGGCGATCCATACTCAGTATGGGGTTGCCGGGCGCGAAATAAATTCGTCAATTCGCTCTTAAAATTAGGCCCTCGACCGACGCCCGTCGACGGGAGCCAAGAAAGATTGTGGCCAACGTATGCCGACCGCATCGGGCAACTCTCGGCCAGAAGCGGGCGTTGGCGCTTTCATTGGGCAGACGATCGGACGCCCGCTTTGGAACAAACTACAGCCCTTCGGCGCGACGCATGGCGCCGCTGCCAAGTCGGAGTAAGCGCTCTTTACACAACGGTAGGTATTCTAAAGCTCGTCCAGATTGGGATCGCGCGCCCCCTACTTTTTTGCCGGCGCCGATCTCAGGCGCTGTGACAGTAGTGCCCAGATGCGTGAATGGACGCTGTTGCACCGGCTCACGAAGTGCCCGCCCTTTTTGCGCGTGCCTCGCTACCTTGTGCTGCGATCGGATAGCCGGTGTAACCAGTGGCTGCGCCGCCGAAGAAGCAGCTCAAATCGGGCGTAGCGAGCGGCGAGCCGTAACGCAGACGAGCAGGTACATCAGGGTTAGCGACGAACGGCCGACCAAAGCCGATCAGATCGCCCAGCCATTATGCAGAGCGGCCTCTGCTTGTTCCAGAGTGTATTTGCCCGCATAGATCAGTGTGCCGCCGAAGATGAGCCGTAGCGCCTCCTTGAACGCTGCGGGCATGTCGGGGGCATCGTCCCAATTGGCTTAGGCAATATGAAGATAAGCCACGCCGATGTCGTCGTTAGACGGGGCAATCCATGAGGTGCGAAACGAGCTAGGTTGTCGTGTTATGCCAGCGGCACACGTTCACGACGCGATCGCTATTCTGGCTCAAGGAACGGCCCCCAGCATCACAAACTTGGTCGCAGCCCAGCCATTCGATGCTAACGATCAGACATCTGTCCACGGATGGAGGTTGGAAAAATTTGTAGCCGATGAGGTACTTCGATGCCGTCAGGGCCGGTCATTCGACGGCTTACAAGACGAAAATCTCAATGCACTTTTATATCAACGAAGTGCGCCGATAAGTGCTGCAGTAACCATCACTATCGACGTCGGAGCGGATGGCTGAGTAGGTTCCTAGAAAAGTAGCCGGGCGATTATCCAGTTGAATAACGGACATTCGCTCGCGTGACGCGTCCGGCCGGTCAGGGTCGATTTCAGCAGTTCGAGAAAACATCGGGCTAGTCGGCCACTGCGTGTCTGCTAACTTCCGTTGTCGGGCCACAAGCCGCCGTTCGAGATCGCCATTCAATTTGAATAGCCAAGGCCTAGTCCGCCCCCGCTCAATGGCCGGTTTCCGGCGATCAATTTGAAGAGCGAATTGGCGCCACCCACTGTCGCCGTTCGACCCACTTTCGCAACCGTCCGCTGCGAAAACATAACCCGACGTTCACAAGCCCCTGCCATGGATCGCCGTCTTTCGTGCAATCAACTTCGATCCTGTCCAGCCCGACAATCACAGGCTTCGACGAAGATCCTGACCATTGCCGACGAAAGCGTCAACTACTGGAATTTGCACAATATCCAGCCTATCAATTGCTTGGGTGACAGTCTGCGGATTTCGGTGATCGCGGTATTACCATATTCTCTCAGCGGCGGTGGTCCATAAATTCGGATCTCGCTTTGATTGGCAAATTAATCGATCGCAACCAATAGCTTCCTCTGATCACGCGAGCGCAAACATTCGCGGAATCCGCTGCAGCTCTCAGGCAGCATGCATGCCCCTGTCAATGCGCGAGCCATCGGTGATCTCGTCGATGCGCTCCGATTCGGCGGGGTCAGGACGACCATCAAAACGGCAATGGGCAGGGTAATAACGGCGGCTTTGGCTGTTGGACATTCCGAAAACACGAGCCGGGCAGGCAGATGACAGCCGTAGCGGAACAGTAAGTGGTGTAAGTGGCTCTATTGCGGGAAGGTGCCACGGCTCAGCTCGCGCCGAATATAGCACCGACCGCGGATGCAATCCCCATCGACAGAGCGCTCCAGAAAGTGACCCGCAATACACCAGGCCCCATTTTCGCCCCGCCGACGCGAGCGGCAAGTCCGCCAAGGATCGCCAGGGAAAACAGCGCCGTCACCGCGATGCTCGGGGCCACCCATCGCTGCGGGGCGAGCGCCGTAACGATGAGCGGCAAAGCAGCCCCCACCGAAAAGCTGCTGGCTGACGCTAGCGCGGCCTGCAACGGATTTGCCCGGGTCGTTTCCGAAATACCCAATTCGTCCCGGGCATGCGCGCCCAGTGCGTCGTGAGCCATGAGAGCCTGCGCGACCTGTTTCGCAAGCGCCATATCGAGGCCCCGCCGTACGTAGATCGCAGCCAGCTCCCGATGCTCGCGCGCGCCATCCGCATCGAGCTCCGCCTGCTCTTCGGCGAGCGCCGCAGTTTCGGTATCCGCCTGCGACGAGACCGATACGTATTCGCCTGTCGCCATCGACATCGCGCCGGCAACCAACCCAGCCACGCCGGTCAACACCAGATGGCCATGCTCGGCGTGCGCGGACGCGACGCCAATTATCAGACTTGCCGTCGAAATGATACCGTCGTTTGCGCCAAGCACCGCAGCGCGTAGCCAGCCAATCGCCTTGATTCGATGCGGTTCCCCGTGAGCTTCTGGCATTGGCAGACCCTATCGCTCCCGACCCTGATCGCGCGACGGCCCCGCCTGAGGCAGCATCCGCTGCAACACGTGGTCTTTCAGAACAAAGCGGTGGAACAGCGCCGCGGCGACATGCAGACCGATCAATGCGAAGAGCACCCATGCGAGGATGCCGTGCACGTCACCCATCTCGTGGCCGAAAGCCGAGCCCGGTTCGCTGAGTGCAGGATAGGGCACCACGCCCAGCAGGCGGACCGTCCAGCCACGTGAGGACGCGTTGATCCATCCGAGCAGCGGCACTATCACGAGGGCGGCGTAGAGGAGAACATGCGTAATACGCGAGACGTTGCCAAGCAGAGGCGGCAACTCGTCCGGCGTTGGCTGATGCGTCAGTCGCCAGATCACCCGGATTACCATCACCGCGACGAGTGTCGCGCCCACCCCAAGATGCCATGCGATGAGATTTACCGGCTGGGTGTCTTTGTGGACATCCGGCATCGTCCAGCCGATCACAAATTGAAGTGCGACCAGCAGGACGGTTAACCAGTGCAGCATGCGTGCGACTGTGTCATAGGCCGGCTGGCGCATTTCGTAGAACCTGGTCATTCCTGCTCCTCGGGATGTCATGATTTCGATGAGTTGACGAGGCGCGCAGCCTGCGGGTTTCGAACTGACCGCCCAAAAAGCACTGCACAAATCCGCTCGACGATAGCGACCTTACCTTAAGGGCGCCTGACGCCCGGAAGGGCGGTCCGGATGCTCGTCCCGCTACTATTCCCGCCCATCCGCCAACGTGGGGCAACTCATCCACGGAACTGGAAGGGCGAGGTTTTCTACCTGAATGACAGGAATGGTTTGGGCGTTAGCAGGCAACGCCACGGGCCGGTTTCTTGCTGTCGGTCCGTTGCATCTTCAATTAACGCTCTTCCTTCGGGACCCACATGCGCCTCCTGAACCGTCTGGCCATTTCAATGGTTTTGCCACTGGCCTCCTGCGCGATTGGACCATCAAGTTCGACCGACACGGGCTTCGGCGCATCACCCGCCATCCCGGCACCGGAATCGTCACTGGTTCCAATGGTTAACATCGCGCCCGTCCAGGCGCGCCCCGACACTTTCACGCCCACCGTGTTGATTTTCATGGAGTCTTAACCCACCGTTTTCATCTAGATTTGACCCACCTCGAGACAGCGTAGTACATCTATTCCGGTGTGGATAACTCTTCGTTTCCGGTCGGTTTTGCTGCTCTTTTTCTTGTTGCCTTTGCCTTTGCCTGTGCAGAGCTGGTCCTGAAACGCCACGATTCATTGCCGGTCTCGACGATGTGGCAGTGATGCGTAACCCGGTCCAGCAGCGCTGTCGTCATCTTTGCATCCCCGAAATCGGTCGCCCATTCGCCGAAGCTGAGATTGGTCGTGATCGCGACACTCGTGTGCTCGTATAGTTTGGATAGCAGATGGAACAGCAATGCGCCGCCGGTCTGGCTGAACGGCAGATAGCCGAGTTCATCGAGAATGAGCAGATCGACGTACATCAGCTTGTGTGCGATCTGGCCTTGTTTGCCCGTCGATTTCTCCTGCTCCAGGGCGTTGGTCAGCTCGACAGTTGAGAAGTAACGCACACGCTTTCCGTGGCGCTGTACGGCCTCGATTCCGATTGCCGAGGCAAGGTGCGTCTTGCCGGTGCCCGGGCCGCCGATGAACACGACGTTGTATGCGCTCGCGAGAAACGACAGTTCGCTGAGTTCCCGAACCAGCGCTTCATCAACTTGTGCCTGTGCGAAGTCGAAGCCTTTCAGGTCGCGGTGAGCCGGGAAGCGTGCAGCGGTCATCTGGTAGGCGATCGAGCGTACCTGCCGTTCGGCGGTCTCCGCCATCAACAGCTGCTTCATGAAGCGCTCCGGCTCGAAGTCAGTGTGACGCGCCTGTGCCAGTAGCTCCGGCCAGGTGCTCGCCATGCCGTGCAGTTTGAGACCCTTGAGCTGGGCAATGATGTCGTTAGACATGACGATCCTCCGGTGGGTTGGTGCGTAGCGTCTCGTAGCGATTCACGTCAGCCGCCGGTTCTTCCTTGAGCTGGAGTTTCGTGGTGGCGAGACTGGCACTCGTGACGGGCGCCTTCAGCCGGCTCAGCACGTTCAGGACATGCTCGCCACTTGGACGCCCTGAATCCAGCGCAGCCTGCACAGCGAGCAGCACAGCATCGAGTCCGTGTTCCCGCACCGCGGCGAGCACCTGCGTCATGATGCGATCGCCGCCCGGGTGTTTGAGCAGGTGCCGCTGCAATAGCTGGAGCGGTTGCGGCATCGTGATGAAGGGCGCACCGTTGCGCAGTGCGCCGGGTTTGCGCTCGACCAGCGTGATGTAGTGTCGCCAGTCGTAAAAGGTCATGTGCCGCTCGAAGCTGCGTTCGTGGCGGGCGATCTCGTGCGCGTCGGCGACGACGCTGAGATACGCCGGATAGCAGCGCACGCTCACCAGCTGGTTCGTGTACTCGGTGGGCACGCTGTAGCGGTTGCGCTGGACGTGGATCAGGCTGGTCGACGAGACTCGCAGGGTCTGCTCGACGTAGCCGTCGAATGGCCGTGGATTGGGCATCAGCCGGGTGCGCTCGTCCTGCAACACGTCCTCGACTGTCAGCTCTGGCCATTGCGGGTGTCGCATGTGCCAGGCTTCGCGACACTGGCCGGCAACCCATTCGTTCAGGATCTCCAGCGTCTCCCAGCGCCGTAGCGCTGCTTCGTGCCAGATCTGCCGTCGGCGGTCCTGAACGTTCTTCTCGACGATGCCTTTCTCCCAGCCTGCCGCCCGGTTACAGAACTCCGGCTCGAACAGGTAGTGGCTGCACATCGCTTCGAAGCGCGCGTTGACCGCACGCTCCTTGCCGCGACCGACCTTGTCCACGGCGGCCTTCATGTTGTCGTAGATGCCGCGCCTGGGCACTCCGCCAAATGCGGCGAATGCACGAGCGTGCGCGTCGAACAGCATCTCGTGACTCTGGGTGGGATAGGCGACGAGCCAGAACGCGCGGCTGGCGTTGAGCTTGACGTGGGCAACCTCCAGGCGCCGCCGCAGGCCGCCAATGAAGGCGTATTCGCAACTCCAGTCGAACTGGAAGGCTTCGCCGGGCTCGAAGGCGAGCGGCACGTAGGCCTTTCTGCGCGGCGCATCGGCCTGTTCCTTATGCCAGCGCCTCACGAACGCGCTGACGCGGCCGTAGCTGCCCGCGTAACCCTCGCCGCGGATCGCCTCGAACATGAATCGCGCGGTGCGCCGGTCGCGCTTCGGGCGATGACTGTCCGCCCGCAGCCAGCCCGTCAGCTGTGCGGCCCACTCGTCAACAACGCTCGGACTGACGCGCTTTGGATACTTCGGCTCGACAGCATCGGTCTGCCGCAGCCAGCTGCGCACCGTGTTTCGGGGCAGGCCCGTACGCCTCGCAATCTCGCGCAGCGGGACCTTCTCGCGGAAATACATCCGCCTGATCTTGGCCAATATGCCCACCGTGATCACCTCTGTATCTCCTGCTCAAAGATTGAGCAGGACATTCAATCACGTGGGTCAAAATTCGATGAAAATTACACCCCTTAGTGGGTCAATTCTGCGTGAACATCAACAGACGATGCCCACCGATGTCTGTGTGTGGTTTTACGAATGCGAGACTTGCAAGACAGTGCTCGGACCGAAACCCGGGGATTGCTGCGTGTATTGCTCGTATGGCACCAACAGGTGCCCGCCTATGCAGCGGTCTGCCTCCTGCTGCGCCTGACCATGTTCAGGTAATTGGGTAGGCGCAACGCCGAGGCGGGTAGACTTGGCAGTCACAGTTTCCGGAAACTGCAGTAAAGAAACTGCTGGCTGGAGCCAGCCGGCGTGTGGTGGTCTTCGAGTGTGCTTGTGATTAATTCAAAACCTGGTCCGAATTCGTCGGAGAGCTGTTGAGCGTCGTATCGCCTTACGTCCAGCCCGCTGCACCGGTTTGGTCCCAGCAGTCCGAATGTGGCAATTACAACGCGGCCACCCGGCTTGAGTGCTCTCGTCAACGCATGGGTGTAGGCGTTTCGTTGCGGTCGCTCCGTCAGGAAGTGGAAGACGGCGCGGTCATGCCACACGTCGTATCGATGCTGAGGTAGGTCAACCATCGTAATATCGGATTCGACCCACGTTATCTGCTCGGCGACGGAGCCTAAACGCTGTTTCGTTGCGTTGAGAGCGACGACGGACATATCGAGCACGGTCAGGTTTCGGTATCCACGCTGAAGTAAATCATCGACCAGCGTCGATTCTCCTCCACCCACATCAATAATGGCTGCGCTCCGGTCCGACACGGCTTCGGAAATCAGCGTCAGGGAGATGTCAAGGTGCGGACGATACCAACTGACTGCATCCTGAGCTTTGGACCGGTAAACGTCTTCCCAGTGATTCTTGCTGTCCATATTCCATCCTTAAACGCCGCACTTCGTCTTGAGGACTTTTCTTCGGCGCTAATGCGAAGTACCCGGGCTTCAGCGCAGCGCGACCCAACCCAAAAGTCGCTGGCTATGGCGGCCGCTCAACGACAGAGAAAGCGCGGCTGCACCAAGGTCCACCGCACTATCATCGCCGAAGCATCGAGCGGGTGAAGTAGCACTGCCGCAGTTATTGCAGCGGCCGCGAGACTGCTTACCATCGTGACTGGACCCGGCGACAATCGAGCGACGTGGCGCAACATAATCAGCATCACGAACGATAGTGGTGTACCGACCAATACCAAGGTAGCAAAGCATCTAGCCAATTCGCCAAGCGACATGCCTTCCGGTCCAATCGTGACCCAGTTGGTCAGGCAACCATAGCCAATCATAGCTACCCACGCAAGATTTGATTGACAGGACGCGGCCGCCGCAACCGTGGCGAGAATGGTGGAGAAAGTACGGTTCGCCTAAAGGCCCATGATACCTTGCCAGCAGTTGCACCGAACCAACGCCGTCATGAGAACGGGAGCGCGAGCCTCAACACGACCTGGTTGACGACGAGCGCTTCGATACACGTCGCTAAATGCGCAGCCACGAGTATAGCGGCGCCGGTCTTCACCGCGTCCTGCCAGGTGACTGCGTCACACGACGTTACTTGCCATGCTTTGCCTGCCAGCTTTTCATGTAGGCAATCTCCTCGTTCTGCGCCTTGATGATGTTTCTTGCCAAGCGCTTCATCGCGGGGTCCTTGCCGTATTTCAGCTCGACCTCCGCCATGCTGACCGCGCCCTGATGATGCGGAATCATGTGGGCGACGAAGTCTTTGTCGGTATCGCCCGTGTAGGGAGGCGCACTCATGTTCTTCATCATCTGGTCGCCGCGCTCCTTGAAGGCTTGTGTCGCAGGGTTCAAATCACCGGCAGTTGACCCGGACATTTTCATTGCCGGCATCGACGCACTCTGCTGCGCGTGCGCCGTGAGCGACAAGCCTGAGAGGGCTACGCCCGCAAATACGAAGATGACATTGAGAAAACGTAGGTATTTCATGTTGAGGCTCCTTAAAAGTGATATCAGCTGGATGGGCCGTGATGATGGTGATGCGCTTCGTTATGTGTCGAGGGATGCCCATGAGCGCCGTGTTCTTGCTCGCCGCCCTCCATCATGCGCATCATCTTCGGGCCGCCGGTCCTGAAAAACATAACCGTTAAGACGACGAAGACTGCACCGAAGATGATGTCGAGCACGGTGGTGTAGTTGAAGGTAATCGCTGCGTCCACGACTGCGGTATGCCGCTCCGTCGGGACCCATCCGAGGGACTGGAACAATGCTTCGACCACGAGTGCCGCTGAGACCATCGCAAGATAGAAGGTCACAGCGAGGAAAACCGTCATCCTGCCGCCGTAGTACTTCCTGTAGATGTTGACGATGGGAAGAATGATGAGGTCGCCAAAGATGAAAGAGGCCACACCGCCAAAACTGATACCGCCGTTCCACAGCACTGCAGCGAGCGGCACGTTTCCAACGGAGCACGTGAAAGACGCAACCGCAATCAGGGGGCCCACAAATGCACCCCAAATCATCGCGGCCGTTGGATGGCTGACGAGAAAGAATTTCTGCCAGAAGCTGTCCGGCACCCAGGCGCCGAGCGCGCCAGCGATGAGCAATCCAATCCCGATGTCGCGCCACAGCATCGCCCAGTTCATCACGTAACTATGGCTGATAGCTATCCACCCGTCCCTGGATGAGAGACGTTGCCTCCAGGTCCCGTGCTGTTCGCCCATCGACATGGCAGCGTGACCCTCCATGCTGCCGGCGATTCCCTTGTCCGCCTGCTCGATAGCTTCGCTTTTGAGCAAGTCCTTGAGAAAGAATCGGAAGAGCAGCACCAGAACGACAATCATGATCGGGCCCCCGATGAACTCAGCGGCGGCGAACTGCCAGGAAATCAGCACCCACATCAGCACGCCCAGTTCAAGCACAAGATTCGTAGCTGCAAACTGGAACGCCATGGCGGCCGTGAAGTCACCGCCTTTTCGCACAATGGAGCGTGCCATCGCGACGGCTGCATAGGAACAGGAGGAAGATGCCGCACCGAGCAGGCTGGCGACCGTCAGCGAGCGAGGCGATGCGTCAGGTAGAAGCTTCGACATCTCTGACTTCGAGACAACGACTTCAATCACGGCAGAGAACAGGAAGCCGAGACTCAACCCCCAGAATATCTGCCACAACATTGTGAAGGCCATCCACAGCGCATGACCGAGAGCGGAGACAATCTGCATTGCGACCTCCTGCGTGGAGACTTTTATACCAGCGGTGCGCGGTTATAGAAGTAAATGCCGTGAGGGGACTTTCCGACTTTGATGGTGTTGACGAGCTTCAGCGTTTTAATATCGATGATGCCGACGTAGCGGGTGAACCGGAAAGTCACCCACAGGTATCGCTTGTCGGGCGTCAGCTCCATGTCGTCGGGGCCTGGCAGCAGACCGGTGATGGTCCCAACGTTGGTCAGATTGTTCTCGTCCAGGATGCTGATGGTGTTGCCGACTCGATTGGATACCAGAATGTGCTGGCCGTCGACGAGCGAGCGGAAGTTATGCGCGCCCTTATCCGTATGAATGGTCTTTACGATTTTGCGCGCGCGCCAGTCAATGACAGCCACATAGTCAGCGCCTGTCATTCCAATCAATAGATATTTGTCACCCGGCGTGAGCCACAGGCCGGCTGGCGCTCTGCCCACCGGCATCTTCCACAGTACCGTCTGTGTTGCCAGGTCAATCGCTGCTACTTCACCGGAGACCTGCAGCGTGACGAACACGATTTTGCTGTCAGCAGAAAAAACCATGTGACTGGGCATTGCTGCCAGAGGCACACGTTTTGCCAGCGCGAAGCTCTTTCCGTCGTAGTGGTAGATGTCTACGCGGTCGAGCCGAAGGCCGTTCGTGACGAACCATTTCCGGTCGTACGAGAAGCCGAGCTGGTACGGGTCCTCGATGTCCGGCATCCACCGCTGAATCTTGCCACTTCTCGGGTCAAGAAAGACAAGATTGTTGGCCACGGAGTTCGCGACAATCAACGACTGATTGTCCGGCGTTGCCATCAGGTGATGAGGTTCCTTTCCCACCGGGAACGTATCGACGACTTTCTGCGTCGCCTCGTCAATGAGGCTCACGCTCGCGTCGGCCGAGTTCAGCACAATGACGTTTTCAGCATGAGCGGGAAGCTGAAACGCGAACATCAACAGTAAGGCGCCAAAAGGGAACCGCATTTCAGCTATCTCCGTGGGACGATGTGGTTACGCGTTAACCGTCGGATGGAATCCCGCTTCCTCAATCACAGCGACCAGGCGCTCAGGTGGCAACACTGAATCGATTTTCACGATTTTTGTGGTGACATCGATGTCGAGCTTCGCTGCCGGGTCGACGTTGATGACGGCGCGCGTAATCGAGTTGGCGCACCCGCCGCATGACATATCCTTAACCTCAAATTCCATTTTTACCTCCAGTAGCAAATTAGCACCCTTAGCATGAACCTTCCCATGGCAGGAAGGTCAAGTTCCTGCGTGACGCACCTGCTGCTGATTCGCATCCCAACCGCCTAGACCGCGACCGAACGCGGAAAATACAAGGTGAAAGTCGTCCGTTCGCCATAGCTTGCGACGTCGACCTTCCCCCGATGCAGCTCCATGATGGATTTCACGATAGCAAGGCCGAGACCCGCATTTCGGGCTGAACCGTGCCGTGACGCGTCGACTCGATAGAAACGTTCGAAAATCCGGTTGACGTGTTCCGGTGCAATGGCATGCCCCCGGTTCGTCACTTCGACAACTGAGTACTTCGGCGAATCGAACGAGGACAGTTTGACGGAGGACCCAGCGAACGCATGGT
Organism: Paraburkholderia fungorum; assembly: GCF_902833645.1. GTDB lineage: Bacteria > Pseudomonadota > Gammaproteobacteria > Burkholderiales > Burkholderiaceae > Paraburkholderia > Paraburkholderia fungorum. The sequence goes on along the minus strand of NZ_CADFGE010000013.1, from coordinate 6,264 downwards.
CCAGCGCATTTGACATCAGGTTGCTCACAGCGCGCCTGAACAACGTCGCGTCTGCAGTTACCCGGGTATTGCCTTCTACAGCGATGTGCACACCCGCTTCTTCGGCCAGCCCCTGAAAATAGGACGCGAGCCGGCGCAATTCGGTTTCCGCGTCGAGCTCTGTGACCTTGATGAGCTGTTGCGCGTTGTCTGTGCGTGCGAGGAACAGCATGTTTTCAATCATTCGCTGGAGTCGCTCACACTCTTCGATATTGGAGTCAATGAGCGCTTCGTACTCTTCGGTGGTTCGGGGACGTGACAGCGTGACCTGCGAAGAACTGATAACGTTGGCGAGAGGCGTGCGCATGTCGTGTGCGAGGTCGGACGAAAACTGCGAGAGGCGGACGAACGCACGCTCGAGCCGGTCGAGCATGCGATTGACCGAGAACGCGATATCCTGAAGCTCGATTGGCCCACCCTCGATGTCGAGACGTTCGCTCAGATTGTGAGCTTCAATGCGTGAGGTCTGACGCCCGATGCTTCTAACCGGCAAAAAGCCGCGCCGGGCGACCGCATAACCCAATGCCCCGACCAGTGCCGCGCCGACGGCTACCGCAAGCCAGATATCTATCCGATAGCTTTCCAGCAACGATTGGCGGTCGGCCGCCGCGCGAACGAGCAATACCCGAACCGAATCGCCGGACGGTAACGTTTCATCGGCAAAGACACAGCGGGATGGACCAATGCCAGGTGGCTCACAGGTGTACGGTGCGTTCGGATGGTGGGCAACCGGCGTAGCCGCGAGGTCGACCGACGACCTGTCCGAATGCTGAAGCAGCACAGTGCCTTGCCGGTCGAATATGGCGAGGTAGACGCCGGGGTGAGATAGCAACACCTCGTGGAACACGGAAGGCTTATTGTGCACGGCCTGCGTTGAACCGGCATCTCGTGCGAGTTGCAGAAACTGGCTGAGTTTGCCGCTGATTTCGATGTCATCGCGTCGCTGCAACTCGGTCGACAGCGCGTTGTACAGGAATGCGCCTGTCAGCGCGAAGACCAGGATGGCGACCGTTGAGAACGCCAGGGTCAATCGTTTGAGCAGGGAATATGAGGACGTACCGGTTGTCACGCGCGGTCCTCGAGCACGTAACCCATGCCTCGAACCGTGTGCAGCAACTTTTTGTCAAACGAGTTATCAATCTTCGCGCGCACGCGCTTGACGGCAACATCGACCACATTTGTGTCGCTGTCGAAGTTCATGTCCCAGATTTGCGACGTGATGAACGTACGGGTCAGGACCTCGCCCTGCCGCTCCGCCAGCAACTGAAGCAGCGCGAACTCCTGAGCGGTAAGGTCGATGCGGGCGTCGCCTCGCCGGACCCTGCGCTTGATGAGGTCCACTTCTAGGTCGGCTATCACCAGCACGTCTCGAACCCCGCGGGGGGAGCGCCGCAGCAGCGAACGAATGCGTGCGAGAAATTCGGCGTAGGCGAAAGGTTTGGACAGGTAGTCGTCGGCGCCAAGCTCAAGACCTTTCACCTTGTCTTCGACGGTGTCTCTGGCCGTCAGGAGCAGCACCGGCGTTTGCTTCTGCGCCCTCAGGCGCCTGAGTACCTCGAAGCCGTTCAGTTCAGGGAGCATCACGTCGAGCACAACCAGGTCGAAGTTTTCATGTAACGCCAGAAAGAGGCCGTCTTTGCCGTTATCGGCGATGTCGACCGTGTAGCTGGCCTCCGTCAGTCCCTTGTGCAGGTAGGAAGCCATTTTCGGCTCGTCTTCGACTATCAGTATCCGCATGGGAGAGGTCGGCCTGGTGGTCGTCGCCAGTTATGAGCATTAAATCAGTGTACTCAGCGTAGTGCCGGGGAGGTGTATCGAAAATGACGGGAAAATGACAATTTTTTCATATTTGGCCAACCTGAAAAATTGGTCATTTTCCGGCCACTCCTTCGTCACGTACACGGCGATAAGGTTCGGGGCGTGTACTCGGCGAGCCGCTGCGCCCTTAGGGAGCGCGGGTTACGCAATGACACACTCCCGACCTTACAGTCTTCTTATTCTGCGTGCTAGACTTCGCAACCATGTCGTACTGGCGCAAACTTTTCGTCATTGTGCTGCTGATAGTGAGCCTTCCGGTTCAGTCGTTCGCAGCCATTTCCATGAAATGCGAGACATCGCATTCCGGGGGCGAAATGACGTCCGCGCAACACGCGCATGAGGCTGAGTCGATTGCCGGGCATGATATGCGCGGTATGGCGATGGTTGACGGTATTCGTCATAGTCATCAGCATGGACATCGCGCGCACACTTGCGCGACGTGCGCATCCTGTTGCTTCGGCGTTGCGTTACCCGCAGTCCCTGCAGTGGCAACGCCGGCCGGCACGGCTCACTTTGCTGTCCCACTCCCTCCCTCTGTCAGCGTCGCGTCGTTTCTGACTAGCGGCATCGAACGACCTCCCAGAGGCTTTCTCGTCTAGCCCTTTGTCGCGGCCTCAGGCTGCGATGCGCAATTTCACCCTGATGGCCGCGTGTTGGCCATCCAGGTGACTAACGACGAGAAAAATCCATGCGAATGTTTATCGCGGCGCTGCTGGGCGCGTCGGCATTGTTGCCGGCGCTTGTGCACGCCACCACCACGTTTCCTGACCCGGCCGACGCCGCCGCATCGGTTCCGGGCGTCAGTGTGCTGTCTGCCTTCGCGGACTACCACCCATACCGGGACCAGAAAGCGTCCACCTGGCAGGAGCTCAATCAGGCGGTGACGAACTCATCAGGGATGAAAGGGATGAGCCACGGCAGCATGCCGGGCGGCGGCACCGACGCCAAAAATAACGAACACAGCTCCAGACACGAGGAACCGGCGAAATGACTGCGCACTTCTTTTCGGGTAGCCGCATTCTTGCGGTCGCCAGCGCGATGGTTTTCCTCGCAGGCTGTACGACTGTCTCGAAAGACGGTGGCTTCAACACCGTTTCAACCACCGCCTCTGAGCGTCTGGGAAAAGACGCCGTACTGGTGAAGACCGACGAAGACCGGGACGCTGTCGCAAAGAGAACGCACGAACTGCTTTCCAGGCCACTGGGCATGGATGACGCAGTCCAGATTGTGCTGCTGAACAACCGGGGCCTGCAGGCCTCGTACGGAGAGCTCGGCATTTCCGAGGCCGACCTGGTTCAGGCCGGCCGGCTGCCGAACCCCGGTTTCAATTTTAGCCGCACTCACGGGGGCAGCGACCTGAGCATCAATCGCACGTTCACACTCGGATTGTTGAACGTGCTCACACTGCCGCTGGCGACGCGCATCGAGAGTCGCCGCTTCGAGCAGACCAAGCTCCTGGCGGCTGACGCGATGCTTAAGGTGGCCGCTGACGCACGACGGGCCTATGTCAACGCGGTGGCCGCCGAGCAGGCTGCGGCATATGCCGCGCAGGTGAAGGATTCGGCGGAGGCTGGTGCCGAACTGGCGTTGCGGATGCAACAGGCCGGCAACTTCAGCAAGCTCGACTACGCGCGTGAGCAGGCATTCTATGCGGACGCAGCGGCTCAACTGGCGAAAACGCGGCAGCAGTCTGTGTCCGCGCGGGAAAAGCTTACGCGGACGATGGGTCTGTGGGGTGCCGGGACACAGTACACGCTTCCCGAGCGCCTGCCTGACCTGCCCAGGAACCGTCCCGAGCTGAACGACCTTGAGAGTTTTGCGATGCAGAACCGCCTGGACATCCAGGCGGCGAAGTTGCAAACGCAGAGTGTTGCGTCCTCATTGGGTCTCAGCAAGGCGACGCGTTTCATCAACGCACTGGACGTCGGGTATCAGAACAATTTCACGACCTCCGACGGCCATGAGCAGGGCTACGAAATCAGCGTCGAGATTCCTGTCTTCAACTGGGGCGGCTCGAAGGTTGCGCGCGCCGAAGCGATTTACATGCAGTCGGTCAACCGTGTTGCCGAGACTGCGATTAACGCGCGGTCTGAAGTTCGCGAGTCGTATTCGGCCTATTTGACCGATTACGACGTCGCGAAGCACTACCGCGATGAAGTCGTGCCAATCCGGAAAACCATTTCGGACGAGCTCCTGCTTCGCTACAACGGCATGCTCGCGAGCGTCTTCGAGCTGCTGTCGGATTCGCGCGACCAGGTCGGCGCTGTGAACAGCTATATCGACGCGTTGAAGGACTATTGGCTCGCGGAGACCGACCTGCAGCAGGCAGTCGGTGGCCGCCTGCCGCCGCTCGCGATGACTTCAGCGCCATCCGCGCCCACGACGCAATCCACGATGCAACCCGCGTCGCCTACAGATTCCGAAGGTAAATGAAATGGTGTCACGTCGAAATTTTCTTGGCGGCTCGGGGGCCGCGCTGTTGGGAGCAGCATTGGTGAGCAAGGCTGGTGCTGCGTCGCTGCCTGAGGCACCCACAATGGCCAACGCCACCATGCAACCGCCGCTCGCGCCTCCCAATGGCCGTCCGTACACGCCTGTTGCCACACTGAACGGCTGGTCGCTGCCATGGCGCATGAAGAACGGCTGGAAGGAGTTTCACCTGATTGCTGAGCCTGTCGTGCGCGAAATGGCGCCGGGCATGAATGCGAATCTTTGGGGCTACAACGGACAGGCGCCAGGCCCCACTATTGAGGCAGTCGAGGGCGACAAGGTCCGCATCTTCGTGACCAACAAGCTACCGGAACACACCACCGTTCACTGGCACGGGATGCTGTTGCCATCGGGCATGGATGGTGTCGGAGGGCTTACGCAACCACATATCCCCCCAGGCAAGACATTCGTCTACGAATTCGAGCTGGAGAAGCACGGCACCTTCATGTATCACCCGCACGCGGACGAGATGGTGCAGATGGCGATGGGGATGATGGGGACGTTCATCGTTCATCCGAAAGACCCCAGCGTCATGCAGGTCGACCGTGACTTCGTGTTCATCATGTCCGCGTACGACATTGACCCGGGTAGCTTCACGCCGCGCGTCAATGAGATGACCGACTTCAACATGTGGACCTGGAATTCGCGGGTCTTCCCGGGCATCGACCCGTTGCCGGTACGTGCGGGGGACCGCGTGCGTATCAGGTTCGGCAATCTGACCATGACCAATCACCCCATCCATCTGCACGGCTATCACTTCGAGGTCGCGGGCACGGATGGTGGATGGATTCCGCCGGCCGCGCGCTGGCCTGAGGTGACCGCCGATGTCGCGGTCGGCCAGATGCGTGCCATCGAATTCACGGCAAACCGGCCCGGCGACTGGGCGTTTCACTGCCACAAGTCCCACCACACGATGAATGCGATGGGGCACTCCGTACCCAACCTGATTGGGGTGCCGCAGAAGGACCTCGCGAAACGCATCAACAAACTCGTACCGGACTACATGGCGATGGGCAGCACAGGCGGTGCGATGGGAGAGATGGAGATGCCACTGCCCGACAACACACTGCCGATGATGACCGGCACCGGGCCATTCGGCCCGCTGGAAATGGGCGGCATGTTCAGCGTGGTGAAGGTGCGCGATGGATTGGGGCGCAAGGACTATCGCGACCCGGGCTGGTTCAAACACCCCAAGGGGACGGTTGCCTACGAATACACCGGCGAATTGCCGGATAGCTGATTTTGATTTCACCGGACGCAATGCCCGGCTCGTTTTTGTCTTTTAAACACTGGAGAAAGCATGATGAAGAACGTATTTGCATCGATTGCAATTGGCTGCGCATTGGCAATTTCAGCATCGGCCTATGCGGCTGGCGAAATGGGCAACATGGACATGAGCGGTAGCGGCGCCAAACAGGCTGGCGAGGCGAAGGCCGGCATGTCGCATGGGGAAATCAGGAAGGTCGACGCGGCAGCCGGAAAGCTGACCATCAAGCACGGCCCGCTGGAAAACCTGGGCATGGACGCCATGACGATGGTGTTCAAGGTCAAGGACCCGTCAATGATTTCGCAGGTCAAGGTCGGCGACAAGATTGATTTCGTGGCCGAAGAGGTTGACGGCGCACTGACGGTAACGAAGCTGCAGAAGAAGTAAGGATTCACTGGGTGTTGTGAACAGACGGAAGCAATACCCGCTTTGACTATTCAGGACGCGCAAGAACATGAAAACATTCACTCGCAACCAACTGATGGGGCTGACTACGGCTGCCGTCATCACGTTCGTGCCCGCTGCTGCGTTCGCGCACGGCAAGCTCGAGAGTGCGTATTTCGGCGAACGTGATCACGCATTCCGACGGATCGTGATCACGGATTCCGAATGATCGTGATCACCCGTTTCGGTTGATCGTGATCGCTGAT
>NZ_CADFGE010000012.1 GCF_902833645.1 Paraburkholderia fungorum | reverse complement strand
GCATTCGGCGGCCGGCAACATGCCGCCCGCCGAATACGAAGTCACCATGCAGAAAAAGTGGAAAGCGGAAAAAGTGTCCAGGATTACTTGACCACCACACACCTACTTTTCTTTGCCTGCCGCAAAGAAAAGTAGGCAAAAGAAAGCGGCTTTACACCGCCAGCTCATAAGCGGGTCCCCCGCGCAGCCACGGTAGTGGTGCATCTGGAATCCGTGTTCCCGCGCACTCCGCGTTAGCGACAAAGCGCTCATCAGCTCCCACTCCGCACTGCGCGCGTCGCGGACGGGTCTGCCAGGGAAACCTGGGGAGCGGTTGCGCTACCGTTTCCTGGTGTGACTCACTGATCAAGTCGTCGTGTGTCGCGTCGCGCTCGAATATCGTCGTCGTTTCTACTCGCGCTATTCGATCACGTCCGTGAAATATCCTCGTCAGGAACGTAGTACGCCTTTCAGGCGGCCTAGTTCCGCGGGTCGGGTGTATGAGCGGTACAGTTCGCCAACCGTGCCGAATGCCAGGGCCGGTTTGAGCGTGGCGCCAGGGAGCGCGTCTGTAATCCAGTCAAATGCATTCATTTCACGCTGGGCAGCATGAACCGCTGCAGTCAGCACCGTCAAGGCTCGCTCGGCGGAGTGGCCGCCGAGGTCAAGGAAGCAACTCTCAAATGGATGCTTCGTGGCAGGTTCGACGACATGTAACACCGATTTTCGAGCGTCCAAATCAATCTCCTACGCGGATTGCAACTCCTGTATATCAACCGAATGTGACAATGCATCGTTCTCATTCAGTAAAAAATTTGACTCGGGATTGCCGCACTCACCCCGCGCGTTTGTTGCGTTGACCACGATTTGCGCGCCAGCGAATCAGCAAGCCAACCAGCGCGGCGAAAACCGCCGTGCCCGCATAGCCCGCGAGACGGATGGCGTCCTCGCCCGGCAAACGCGAGGCCAGCACAACCACAATGGCGATTGCAAGCATCGCGAAACATGCGACCCACCATTTCATCTGCGTCTCCCCCGAGGTTCGTGTGCCGCCACCTGCACGGCTATCGCGCCGTTTTGCCAAGCATACCGTGAGCCGCGCAGCGGTGTAACCAGGAAGAAAATCGCTCCGCTCCGGTTCAGCCGGCGCCGCCTCTCCCGCTGCCGTGCGCCTGCTCCAGAATGAACTCGATAAAACTCGCCGCCGCCCGCGTGTGATGACGATTCGGCATATAGAGCATGTACATGTGCGTACCGAAGATGCTCAACCGCCATTCATCCAGCGCCGTCACCACAGCGCCGCGACGCAGGTCGTCCTGCACCACGTAGTCCGGCACCAGTCCGACACCCAGGCCCGCCAGCACCGCCTGACGCAAGAACAGAAAGTTTTCCGAAATAATCGCCGGTTCGAGCAGCACTTCATGGCGCTCTTCACGCAGATACGCGGCCACCCGCAATTGTCTGCCAACCACCGCCGACGTAATCACCGGCGCCGTGCGCAAATCGTCAAGCCGCACCGGCATGCCGCGGCTTCCGGCAAAATCCGGCGAAGCACACGCAACGTAGCGCACCGGCCCCATGTCGCGCGCGACGAGATTCTGCGGCGGCTCGGACATCACCCGAACCGCAATGTCGACCTCGTCGCGCATCAGATCCTCAACGCGATTCTCAAACATCACGTCGAGCACGATGCCGGGATAGAGACGCTTGAACGCAATCAGCCAATCCGACATCACCAGTTGCCCATAGCCGCTCGGCACACTCAATCGCACCCGCCCCTGCAAGCTCTGCCCGAGCGTGGTGACCGACTCGCGCGCAGCCAGCAGCGCGTTCTGAATCGTGCGGCCATGCTCGTACAACTGCAGGCCGATTTCAGTCGCCTCGACCCGGCGTGTGGTGCGCCTCACCAGTTGCAGGCCGATCGAGCGCTCCAACTGGTTCAGGTGGTAACTCACGTTCGCCCGGCTCATTTTCAGCCGGCGGGCAGCTTCGCTCAGGTTGCCCGCATCGAGAATATCGACGAGCAGGGTCAGCGAATTGACGTCCATGATGCTGCCTTTGTCAAAATAATTTTGACAGTCTGTCAACGGACTATGTAATTGTCAATAAACCTTGACCAACCGAGAATCACAGAATTCGCCAGACCCGGTATGCCCCGATCTGGCTCGATTTGATCCGAGTTGATTCGCTAGCAAACAGTCAGGAGACGACACGATGACCCCCACCCCTTCCGCCGACGTTGTCACGCGCGAACTGCGCGGCAAAGTCCTGCTGGTCACCGTCGACCACGCGCCGGTCAACGCGTTGTCCGCCGACGTGCGGCGCGGCCTGCTCGCCGCCATCGAAGCCGCGGAGACCGACAAGGCCGTCGAGGCGGTGCTGATCGTCGGCGCCGGGCGCAATTTCATCGCGGGTGCGGATATTCGCGAGTTCGGCAAGCCGCCGGTGCCGCCTTCGCTGCCGGACGTGTGCAATCGCATCGAAGCGTGTGCGAAGCCGGTGGTGGCCGCGATCCACGGCGCCGCGCTCGGCGGCGGGCTGGAAGTGGCTCTCGCGGCACACTACCGGCTTGCCGTGGATGGCGCGAAGCTCGGCTTGCCCGAAGTGCAACTCGGCCTGCTGCCGGGTGCGGGCGGCACTCAGCGCACGCCGCGCCTGATCGGCGCGCCAGCCGCCCTTGACCTGATCCTGAGCGGCCGCCATGCCGGCGCGAAGGAAGCGCTCACGCTCGGCCTCATCGACCGGCTCGGCAGCAGCGGCGACGTCCTCGCGGAAGGCCTCGCCTATGTGCACGAACTACTGGCCGCTCACGCGCCGGTGCGCCGCACACGCGACGCCGCCGCACTAAGCGACCGCGCCGCGAGCCTCGCCGCCATCGCTGCCGCGCGCGCGGAAACGGCGAAGAAATCGCGTGGGCTGTTCTCTCCGCTCAAGATAGTCGATGCCGTGCAAGCCGCTGTCGAACAACCATTCGAAGACGGCCTGCGGCTCGAGCGCAAGCTGTTCCTGGAATGCCTCGATAGCCCGCAGCGGGCCGGCCTGATTCACGCGTTCTTTGCCGAACGCGAGGTGCTCAAGGCGCCGGAAACACGCGACGCCAAACCACGGGCACTGAACCGGATCGGCGTAGTGGGCGGCGGCACCATGGGCGCGGGCATCGCCGTCGCCGTGCTCGATGCGGGCCTGCCCGTAACGATGATCGAACGCGACGACGCGTCGCTCGCACGCGGCCGCGCGCACATCGAAAAGGTCTACGACGGCATGATCGCCAAAGGCCGCATGACTGCGGAGAAGAAAGCGGACGTGATGACGCGCTGGCAGGGCAGCACCTCGTACGACGCACTCGCCGACGCCGATCTGGTGATCGAAGCCGTGTTCGAGGACCTGTCGGTGAAACAATCGGTATTCGCCGAACTCGACCGTGTCTGCAAGGCCGGCGCGGTGCTCGCCACCAACACTTCGTATCTCGACATCGACGCGATTGCGGCCAGCATTTCGCGCCCCGCGGACGTGATCGGCCTGCACTTCTTCTCGCCCGCCAACATCATGAAGCTGCTGGAAGTGGTCGTGCCCAAGCAGGTCAGCGCAGACGTGGTGGCCACGGCGTTCGAACTCGCGAAGAAGCTGCGCAAGACACCGGTGCGGGCCGGCGTATGCGACGGCTTTATCGGCAATCGCGTGCTGGCGGTGTATCGCAGCGCGGCGGACGCGATGATGGAAGACGGCGCGTCGCCCTATCAGATCGATGCGGCCGTGCGCGCGTTCGGCTTCCCGATGGGCCCGTTCCAGGTCGTCGACCTGGCGGGCGGCGACATTGGCTGGGCCACGCGCAAACGGCGCGCCGCCACCCGCAACCCCGACGCACGCTACGTGCAGATCGCCGACCGTCTGTGCGAACGCGGCTGGTTCGGCCAGAAGACCGGCCGCGGTTTCTATCTGTACCCCGAAGGTTCGCGTACCGGCACGCCCGACCCCGAGGTCGAAGCCATCATCGAAGCCGAGCGTGAGCGCGCCGGCGTCACGCCGCGCACGTTCACCGACGAAGAAATCATCCGCCGTTACATGGCCGCCATGATCAACGAAGGGGCAAACGTCGTGCACGAAGGCATCGCGCTGCGCCCGCTCGACGTCGACGTGACCTTCCTCTATGGCTACGGTTTTCCGCGCTATCGCGGCGGCCCGATGAAATACGCCGATACGGTGGGCCTCGCCACCGTTCTCGCGGACATTCGCGAGTTCGCGAAAGAAGACCCGCTGTTCTGGCGCGCGTCGCCATTGCTGGTCGACCTGGTCGAACGCGGCGCCGATTTCGCGAGCCTCAACCTGACAGCTTGAGAGCGCCCGCCATCTGGCGCATGGCGCATGCTGACCGGCGATGGCCTGAGCCTCACCGGTCAACCGGCCCACGGGCCCGCTAAACATCAAGGAAAGAACCCATCATGGATCTGAACTTCACGCCTGAAGAAGAGGCGTTTCGCGCCGAAGTACAGCGCTTCTTGCGCGACAAGCTCCCGCAACGCCTCGCCGACAAAGTACACGGCGGCCGCCGCCTCACACGCGACGACATGGCCGAATGGCACGCGATTCTTAACGCGCAAGGCTGGCTCGCCAATCATTGGCCGAAGGAGTACGGCGGCCCCGGCTGGAACGCCGTGCAAAAATTTATCTTCGAGAACGAATGCGCGTTGGCGGGTGCGCCGCGTGTCGTGCCGTTCGGCGTCAACATGCTCGGCCCGGTATTGATCAAATACGGCAACGAGGCGCAAAAACAGCACTGGTTGCCCCGCATTCTCGATGGCTCCGACTGGTGGTGCCAAGGCTACTCGGAACCAGGCGCGGGCTCGGACCTCGCGTCGGTCAAGACCACCGCGATACGCGGCAGCGACGCGCAAGGCGAGCACTATATCGTCAACGGCCAGAAAACGTGGACCACGCTCGGCCACTACGCGAACATGATTTTCTGTCTCGTGCGCAGCGCGACCGACGTGCGCAAGCAGGAAGGCATCAGCTTCCTGCTGATCGATATGAATACGCCGGGTGTCGAAGTGCGCCCGATCATCACGCTCGACGGCGAGCACGAAGTCAACGAGGTGTTTTTCACGGACGTCCGCGTGCCCGTCGAGAACCTCGTGGGCGAAGAAAACAAGGGCTGGACCTACGCCAAATATCTGCTCACGTACGAGCGGACCAATATCGCGGGCGTCGGCTTCTCGGTGGCCGCCTTCAACCGGTTGCGCAAGATCGCTGCGAAACAGCGGCGCAACGGCAGGCCGCTCGCGGATAATCCGGCGTTTGCCGCCCGCATGGCACGCGTCGAGATCGATCTGGAAAACATGAAGACCACCAACCTGCGTGTGATCGCAGCAGTGGCCGGCGGCGGCGTACCGGGCGCCGAAAGTTCGATGCTGAAGATTCGCGGCACCGAGATCCGCCAGGAAATCTCTTCGCTGACGCGCCGCGCGATGGGACCATACGCGCAGCCGTTTGTCGAGGAAGCCTTGTACGACGGTTTCGAAGGCACGCCGGTCGGCCCCGACGAAGCGGCGAGCGCTGCGTCGCTTTACTTCAATAACCGCAAGCTGTCGATCTTCGGCGGTTCCAACGAAATCCAGAAGAACATCATTTCCAAAATGATCCTGGGACTGTAAGGGGCAAACACCATGAATTTTCAGCATACCGAAGACCGCCGCATGCTGGCGGACACGCTCAACCGCTTCATCACGGAGCAATACGGTTTCGAAACACGCGACCGGATTGCACGCTCGCCTGAAGGCTTTAGCGCAGACCTATGGAATCGATTTGCGGAACTCGGCATTGTCGGCGCGTTGTTCGATGAAGCGGATGGCGGTTTTGGCGGCGGCGGCTTCGATATCGCGGTCGTATTCGAGTGTCTGGGTCGCGGACTCGTGGTCGAGCCGTTTCTCGATACGTTGATCGTCGGCCAGGCAATCGCGCGTGCCGGCAGTGACACACAAAAAGCCACGCTCGGAGATCTGATCGACGGCTCCCGCATCGCGGCGCTCGCGCATGGCGAGCCGGATGGCCACTACGAACTCTCACGCGTAACGACACGCGCGGCACGCAACGGCAACCAGTGGAAGCTTAACGGCGCGAAAGCGGTGGTCCAGCAAGGCGAGAACGCTGCCCTCTTTCTCGTCTCGGCACGCACTACTGGCGCCGAGGACGAGGAAGCTGGCATCACCCTCTTTCTCGTCCCGCGCGACGCGGCAGGTGTCAGCGTGCGCGGCTACCGCAAGATCGACGGCGGCCGTGCAGCCGAGCTGACGTTCGACAATGTCACGCTGAGTGACGACGCCATGCTCGGTATGACGGGTGAAGGTTTTGCGCCGCTCGAATACGCGATCAGTTGCGGCGTGCTTGCCTTGTGCTCCGAAGCGGTGGGTGCGATGGATGTCGCGAAAGATTACACGCTCGAGTATCTGCGCACACGCAAGCAGTTCGGCGTGCCGATCGGCAGCTTCCAGGCCTTGCAACATCGCATGGCCGATCTGCTGCTCGAGATCGAACAGGCACGCTCGGCGGTGATCAACGCCGCGGCAGCGCTCGAGTCTGAACGCACGGTGCGGGAACGCGCCATGTCAGCGGCAAAGTACAGCATTGGCAGGATTGGCGCGTTGGTCGCCGAGGAGTGTATTCAACTGCATGGCGGTATCGGCATGACATGGGAGTTGCCGCTCGCTCACTATGCAAAACGCCTCGTGATGATCGACCATCAACTGGGCGATGAAGATCACCATCTCGAACGGTATATCGCACTCGGCAAAGGTTGAGGGCTGGTTTCAAACACAAAGAAAAAAACCGCAATCTGTTAGATACTGGCGAACATCCCGCCCGCGAGGGCGGCTCTCTGACTCATTCAGCATAAGCAGCGCAGTCGCAGGAAACCGGCAGAACCCGACGTCTCACCCCCTATCGGAGGCAACGTGGATTTCCTGAAGACGCTTCTCGAGCAGCAGCCCTTAATGACGTTGTTCCTTACCATCGCGGTAGGTTATTTCGTCGGCGAAATCAATATCAAAGGGTTTTCACTTGGCGTCGGCGCCGTGTTGTTCGTCGCACTCGCCGCCGGCTGGTTTGCGCCGAAGTCAGCGCCCGCGCCCATGATCGGCACGCTCGGCTTGTCGCTCTTCCTCTACACAGTCGGCGTGCAATATGGCAAACAGTTTTTCCTCGGGCTGACCAACGCCGCCGGCCGGCGTGCGAACATGCTCGCGTTGATCGGCGTGCTATGCGCGGGGGCAGCGAGCTTCGCGATTCAGAGAATCATGCACCTGAATCCGGGCTATGCACTCGGTCTCTTCTCCGGTTCGGGCACCAGCACGGCTGCGTTGCAGGCGGCAATTGCAAGTCTCGGCACCGAAGACGCAGCAGTCGGCTATTCGGTATCCTACCCATTTGGCGTCGCCGGTCCGATCCTGTTGCTCTATCTGGCATTCGCGATCCTCGCGCCGAAGATCAGAACGGCCTCCAGCACCGGCCTTGAAATCCTCGAAATCGCGCTGCGCAATCCTGTTTTCAGCGGCAAGACGCTCGGCGAGACGGTTGCCGCCCTACCCGCCAACGTACAGATCGTCGCGGTACGCAGCGCGCATCACAACGCGCCGGCCACGCCTGAACTCGTGCTGACCGAGAACGACGTCGTGCTCGCCGTCAGTCCGGAAAAAGACGCACTGGCCGAAGCTCGCAAGCGGCTTGGCGAAGCAGCCCCTGGACGGGTTCTGCGAGACCGTGGCGACCTCGACTATCTGCGCGTGTTCGCGTCGCGGGCGAATGTAGTGGGCCGCACACTCGGCGAACTGAAGATGCCCGACGGTTCGATCGTCGCGCATGTGCGGCGCGGCGACGCGGACGTCATGCCGAACCCCGATCTCATCCTCGAATACGGCGATCGTGTTGGCTTGCTGACGCAGCGCGCGGCGTTTCCGGCATTGCGGACCTTCTTTGGCGATTCGATCAAGGGCACCGCCGAGTTCAGCTACATTTCGGTCGGTCTGGGGATGGCGCTGGGTTTTCTGGTCGGTGCGATCCAGATTCCGCTGCCGGGTCTGGGCAAGCTCGCGCTCGGTTTGTGCGGCGTGTTGATCGTGGCGCTCGTGTTAGGCAAACTGCGCCGAACCGGCAGCGTCAACTGGACGATGCCGCTGCCCGCGAACCTCGTGCTGCGCAACCTCGGGCTGACGATTTTTCTTGCGCAGGTCGGCATGGCGTCAGGGCCGAAGTTCGCCGCAACTGTCTCGCAGACCGGCTTGCTGATGCTTGCGCTTGGTGCAATCGTGCTGCTCGCGCTGGCCGTGCCGGTTCTGATCCTCGGCCTCCTGGTGTACCGGCTGCCCTATGACGAAGTGGCGGGTATCGTCGCCGGCGCCTGTGGCAATCCGGCGATCCTTGCGTTCGCCAATAAGCTAACGGCCACCGACAAGCCGGACATCGGCTACGCGATGATCTTTCCGGCTATGACGATCGTGAAGATACTGTTAGTGGATGTCGCGGCGAGGTTGTGGTGAGAGGCTACGTTCATTGAACGCGGCGTCCCGACCTGCAGGCAGGGTCGCCAGTTGCGCTCCAATCAGATTCGCGAGTTCAACGCGTCTCGCATTCGGACGAAAACGCTTCAGATACGCTAGTTTGTCAGTCGCCATTACCTGCTCAGATCGTTTTCACTGATCGCCGACCTTGCCGCGCTTGTCGATGCTCAGCCTCGTTTCCGTTTCAACGGTGCCGAGCAGCGCGTCGACACCCCCTCCACAACTCGCGCGATCGTCGCGGCGATACGCAACGAGTCAGGCTACGTCGCTGCCGTTCCCCCTACGTTCCCCTAAATGGTTCAGCGGCGGCCCTTTCCCCATCCAGCCATTTGCGCTCGTCCGCACAGCATCTTTAATCGTTGACGTCGATAGGTCTTTATGGATAATGGCTTGAAACAAGATGCTTTCGCTCCTTTCGGCCTGCGTTGACTCGACACGACTCACTTGAAACCCACCTCGCCCAATCAGACTTACCGCCTCGCTACGGGTTACGCATTCGGCCTATCCGATATCGGACTCGTGCGCCGCAACAACGAAGACAATTTCCTGGTTGACGACGCACTCGGTCTTGCCATCGTGTGCGACGGCATGGGCGGTCACGATGCCGGCGAGGTCGCGAGCACCGAGGCGCTGGCGCTGTTCCATCAGTTCATCGCAGAGGTCGATCCGCACGCGTTCCATCATGAGCCGCGCGACGATCCTGATGCGACCTTGCCCGGCCGATATTCGGCACAGTCAGACGGAACCGCGCCGCAGGGCACGCACCCGGCTATTACTGTTGCAACGCGGGCAGTCGAACACGTCAACGATCAGCTCTACGCGATGAATCGCAGCGACATGCGCCCCGATGGCCGCGGCATGGGCACCACCATGACCGGTATCTGGCGCCAGCCTCAATCGGCGACCATGGTGGTGTTCCATGTCGGCGACAGCCGGCTCTATCGCTGGCGCGATAGCCGGATGCTGCAGATCACGAGCGACCAGACGCTCTATCAAAAGGCACTCGACGCCGGCATCACCGTCAATCTGCCCGGGCGTAACGAGTTGCTGCAAGCTATCGGTCCGTCGCCCATGGTCGAGCCTGAGGTGCACCGGCTCACGCCAAGGCCGGGCGATCTTTATCTGCTGTGCTCGGATGGTCTGCATGGCATGCTGAACGACCAGCAGATTGTCAACGTGTTGCGCAACGCCACGCCCGACACGCTGGCAACGTGCAGCCACCAGCTTGTCGAACTCGCCAAACAGCACGGCGGCAAGGACAACATCACGGTAGTGCTGGTCTGGTTCGACGCGTAGCGTCGGGACCACTCATTCTGCGCATTAACCGGCCCCGATCTGCATGGGAGCATGGGAAAGCGAACCATCTCTTCCCGTGCTGCTCACAAAACAACCTGCTTCAACGTGCGGTGCCTCGGCGTAAGATCGTCCAGCCCGAGGCTTCCCACCCGGCCCCCACCAGTGCACTGAACCGTCGCCCGGCAGGCAAGCCCTCGCATGCAAGCAGCACGGTTTCACCTGCCGTGCCGCCTTCGCTCCACCAGAAGCTGCACCCGGCCGCGCAGGTCACCACCAGATCGTTCATCAGCGTGTGCACGCCGTCGGCAAGTTCAGCGCCCGAGCACGAAGCCAGTGGCAGACACAACGCCGCCTGTTCGCCACGCACCGCAGGCACGCCGGGCGCGGCCAGTTGCACGAGCGCCGCATCGAACGCGTCGATCTGAAAGCGTTCGTCGAGCGTCGACCGTGCAAGCACGTCCAGGCGGCCGTACCACTCGCCACTCGCGCCAAGCCATTCGACGGGATCAATAGCCGCGTCGCAACCCGCCACGATAGTCAGCGGAAAATAGCGCCCCACCCGATCGATGCCAGGCATCATCACGCCCGCCCAGGTTCGCTCTCCACACACGCCGCGTCCAAGCACAAAGCGCCACACCGGGCTCGTCAGATATGCGCCGAGCCAGTCGGCACCCAACTGCTGCCGGCTCGCGTGCAGCCCGCGCTGCAGCCAGTCGTCCCAAGGATCGAGAAAGGACGCGGGCAGGCGTCGCGACAGAAAATCCCCATGCGTAATGGCCTTGCCGAAAAACCCCGGTGTATCGAGCCCCTCGCTCATAGCTTCGCCGGGCAGGTGAATTTGTTGAGCGCGTCGAGATTGAACGGATTCACCACACTGCTCGCGCGCAGCTCCAGCGTGACCTTGCGGCCGTCGAGGTCCAGTGTGAGGTTGTAGCGGTCGCGCTGCGCGGTCGGCTCCAGCACACCCTTGTCGATCATCCTGAACCATGCCCACGGGCCATCGGTAGAGTAACCGCTGCTGCCGCCCGCCCCTGGCGGCGCATAGTCGACCCGCACCGAACTCGACACCTTTCCGTTAGGCCACTGAAACGCGGTCGAACGCGTGGGACCATGTCCATACGTGAGCGTCTGCCCATCGATGTCGAGCGTGAACTGCGTCACGGCAGCATCCATCGTGACGGGCTTCAGCTCGAAGCGGGCCGAGGCCATCTTGCCGCCACCGGAAAAGAACGCATCGCGAATCTGCGCGGCGCGCTGGAACTGCGTGAGCACATCCTCGGGAATACCAAGCGACACATTGCCGAAAGGCCGCCAGCTCCAGCGCGTCTTCGACATATCGACGTAGGGCATCAGGTTATGCTGGAAGAAATCGTCGATCAGACCGCCTGGCGCAAACACGCGGCCAAAGTCGTCCTGCGTCACCGCGTTGCTGGCGCTACGGACGAGCGGGTAGCGGCCGTCGATCGCCTGGTGGCAGAACGACGCGACGTTCGCCACCCACAGTGAACTCAGCCGCCCACGCTCACTGCCGAGCGTCAGCGACGATCCCGCGTCCGCCACCCCCGCGAGCATGGCAGCAAGGGGCGCCGGCTTGCCCTCGGCGCCCTGCTTCAGCTTCATCAACGCATCCGAGGCCGGTGCGGGCGCGCCTTGGCGCTTCGCGGTATTGGCTGCATCGAGATAGACGAATACTTCGTTAAGCGACGCAAGTTGCGAATCGAGCGGCGAAGCGCCGCCCGCGCCGGCCGCCGCGAGTTGATGCAGCGAATCGAAATGCAGATCCACGGGATTTTGCAACGTTGCCGCCGGTGCGGGCGCCGCATCGTCGGACGAGGCAAGCGCGCTCTCCAGCTTCTTCTTGACGCTGTCGAGCTTGCCTTTGGCGGTGTCGATCAAGGTGGTCTGCTTGACGTCGCCGAGCGTGGTTTCCTTCGCCGCCACGCTCAGGAATTTCTTCAGCGGCGAGGTAGGCTGCGCGAGTACGTTCACCACGCGCGCGGCCTGATCGAGATCGTGAAACGGCACAATGCCGACATCGGACAGAAACGCGTCCCAACGCCTGATGTAATCGTCATAGTAAAGCTCGAGCACCTGCGCATTCAGTTGCTCGACCGCCGCCGGGTCGGTGACTGCCTCGTCCTTGCCCAATATCCAGTTGTCCTTGACGACGTCGGCCACCGCCAGATCGCGGCGTGCAAGAAATTGCCGGTAGCCGTCGCGGGTAAAGAGGCCCGGCACGCCGCGTGTCATCGGCTCGCCGCTCTTGCGCACGAATACGATTGCCGCGTCGCGTCCCGCCGCGCTGGCCAGCGACACCTCCGGCAAACTGGTGTGTTGCAGATTGCGCAGCAGCGACGCGTAGACCCGCTGTTGCAGCGGAATCCTGGCAAGCGCCTGGCGGGTCGAAGCGACCAGGTCGGCGTCGAGCGTGACCGGCCCGTCGTCCTGCAGATGGTCGAGCAGCGCCGTCATATGCGCCGACAGATCCTTGCGCTGGTCATCGGTAACATGCCCGGCGAGGTTGCGGTCCCAATCGTAATCCGCCCATGCACCCACCGATTCGGCATCGAAATGATTCGGGTCGCCCAGCATCAGATAGACCCGCAGCGTCTCGTACAGATACTGCGGGTTGTTCGCTTCGCCGCGCCGCAACTGTTCTTTCAGGCGGCCGACCACTCGCGGCAGCAGGGTCTGACGTAACAGACGCTGATACAGAGTCTGCGCGGCGGAGCCGAGTTTGTCGCCCTGATACAGACCGAGCGTCATCAGAAACGGCGCACCGCCGTTGCGATCCGCGTAGCCGCCGGGAATGTCACGCGCGGCGTCGAGCAGCGGCAACACGCTCAGCACGCCCGCATTCGGCACCAGATTGCGCGCCTGCGCATCGATCGCATCGACCTGTGACGCAACCTCGCGAACGTAGCTCCGGTTGCGCACGTAACTGGTCACGAGCCCCGCGCTCATCAGCACGATCAGCCCGGCAGCCAGCACCCAGGCGCCGCGTTGCAGCCACGCACGGCGGCGCTCGACACGCAGGTCGGCACCGGCCAAACCCGATTCCTGGAACAGCACGTCGCGCAGAAGCCGCGTAATGAAATAGCTGCGCCCGCTCGCCGTATTCGCCACCAGCACCTGGCGATCGATGCCGAAGCTCGCCGCCAGCGCGCCCATCACGCGGTCGATCGGGCTGCCTTCCTGGGTGCCGCTGGTGAAATACACGCCGCGCAGCAGCGCGTTTTCCTCATAACGGCTCGACTGGAACACGTCGCCGAGAAAACTGCCCAGCAGGTCGCGCAACGACGCAAGCTGTTGCGGAAAACCATAGATCAACGCGCGCCGCCGGACATCCCGCTCCTGTTGCAAGCGCTCGAGGACGCGCGACTGGAGGCGCGCTTCCAATGCGTCGAACTCAGCCGGGAACGTTGCCAGCAACTGGTCGATGTTCGCCGCGTCCGCCACCGGAAATGTCATGCCCCAGACACTTGCACGCTCCTCGCGCCCGAGGTCGTCGAAGAACTCCACAAAGCCCGCCATCAGATCGCACTTCGTGACCAGCACGTAGATCGGAAAGCGGATGCCGAGCCGTTCATGCAGTTCCTTGATTCGTTCGCGGATTGCCTGCGCCTGCGTCTTGCGATCGGCTTCGGATTGCCGCAACAGATCCGCGACCGAAACCGCGACGATCACGCCGTTGATCGGCCGGCGCCGCCGGTATTTCTTCAGCAGTTGCAGGAAGCCGGTCCATGCCGCCTTGTCGGCTTCGGAATCGCTGTCCTGGGTCGTGTAGCGGCCGGCCGTGTCGAGCAGCACCGCCTCGTCGGTGAACCACCAGTCGCAGTTGCGCGTACCGCCAATGCCGCGAATCGCTTCCTTGCCGAGCTTGTCGGCGAGCGGAAATTTCAGGCCCGAGTGGACCAGCGCAGTGGTCTTGCCCGCCCCCGGCGCACCGACGAACATGTACCACGGTGTCTGATACAGATACTGCCCGCCAAAGCGGCGGCCGCCGCGCGCCTGACGCAGAATTGCCAGCGCTTCCTGGAAGCGCTGGTTGAGCGCCGACACTTCGGCGGCCGAGCGCGTGTCACTGGCAGACGGCGCGGGCGATGCCGACGCCAAGGCCGGATCGGCGGCGGCAGGTTGCGCCGCCACGCTCTGCATCAGCTTCAGACTGGCGATCCGTCCAATCAGCCATTTACCGACAAAGAAGCCGGCCCACAGCACAAAGATAATCGCGATCAGCGTGATACGGCTCGACACCGATTCCAGCGGCGCGTTGCCGTTGAACGCGATCAACGGCCCGTCGAACCAGACGATCAACGCAAGCGCGAGCGCGCCGAACAACGCCAGCACCCAGGCGCGGGTCAGCCAGCTAAAGAGACGTTTCATGACAGATGACCTGGCAAAAGACAAAACGGAAACACAGTGGTAACCGCGGCGATCACGGCGTACCCGACGTAAAGACGGTCACATCCACGCGCCGGTTGCGCGCACGGTTCGCGGCGCTGTCGTTGGGCACCAGCGGCTCGGTGTCGCCACGGCCTTCGGCCGCGAAACGCTCGGGGGAGCCGGTGCGCGCGGCCAGCACCTGTCTGACCGCTTCGGCCCGGGCTTGCGACAAATGCCAGTTCGACGGGAAGCGCGCCGACACGATGCGCTGGTCATCCGTATGCCCCGCCACCACGACGCGGCCCGGCACAGTTTTCAGCGCGTCGCCGATACGATCGAGCAGCGGATAGAAGCTGCGTGACACATCCGCGCTGCCGGAGCCAAACATGCCGTCGCCATGCAGCGTGACCGTCGACTTGCCGGGCGTCTCCACAACGCTGACCAGTCCCTGGCTGATCTCAGGCGCGAGAAACGCAGCGAGGCGCGGCTTCACAGCTTCGAGCGCGACCGCGGCTTTGGGCACGGCGGCAGGCGCGGCTACCGCCGTCCTCACGCCGTGCAAGGCGGCGAATACCGGATCGGACGCGCGGTTCAAGCTGATCGAGAACGCCAGTTGCAGCGCCATCAGGATCAAGCCGGTAAGCGCGGCGAGCACCCACATCGGCAGCATCCGCATCAGCGGATTGCGCTTGTCCACGACACCTTGCCAATGCGGCGACAGATCGCGTTCGAGCGGACCGCGCCGCTCGCGGATCATCGCCAGCAGCCGCTCGCGCAACACGTCGAGTTGTGCGCGGCCGCCTTCGATCAGGCGGTAGCGCCCTTCCATGCCGAGCGCGAGACACACGTACATCAGTTCGAGCACCTCGAGGTTGGCGCGCGGGTCCTGCGCGAGCCGCTGCAGGATCATGAAAAATTTCTCGCCGCCCGACGCCTCGTTGTGGAACAGGATCAGCAGGCTGCGCCCCGACCAGGCCCCACCCCCGCCCCACGGCGTGCTCGACACCGTTTCGTCGAGAAAGGTGCACAACGCGTAGCGCGCCGCCGACAATGTTTCGACACTGAGGTTCGCCGCACGGGCTTCGCTCTCGAACTGACGCACGCCGTCGACGAGACGGCGGCGCAGATCTTCGAGATCGGAATGGGTCGACATGTGGCGCAGCGGCACGATCAGATCGAGCAGCGGATTAGCCGCGCGCAACAGCGGATTGAGTCCGCTCGTCGGGATCGGGCCGGACAGAGGCGCGTCGGCCGGTCTGGATGCCGCCATGGGTGGCTGGGTTGGCGGCGGGGACGCCGGCACGCCGCCTGACGCGCCGGGCGTTGCGCCCTTGCCTCCCGGACGCGGCACCAGGAAGGTCGCGTCCTGATCCGCAGCGAAGTCGTCTCGACTCATGATCGGCTATCTCCTGATGGCCCAGAACGTCAGTTGCAGACCCGGAAACTCGCCCGCCACATGCATTGCGAAGCCGGCCGAGGTGGGCAACAGCTTCCACAGATCGTTGCTGCGGTCGAGTTCGAAGTACGTGAAGCCGGCGTGGAACGGCAACTGCCGTGGCGCGACCGGCAGTGCGCGCAAGGCGATGCCGGGAAGCTGCAAATTGACGAGGTCGCGGATCTTTTCTACCGGCCCGATCTTGACCTGTTGCGCGAAGCTGTTGCGCACGGTTTCGGCCGGCATCTGCGCGTTGACTGCGAGCACGAACATCGCCGACTTGTAGAGCTCGGTGTCGGGCACCACCGCGACATGCACGCCGAACTTGCGAGCGTCGAGCGGAATCGGCACGACGGCGGAATCCATCACCATGCTCAAGGACTGCCGCAGATCGGCAATCACCGGCATGAAGGTTTCGGCGAGGCGGTCATGGCGGTACACCGGGTATTGCGCGGTGCGCTTGTTCGCCTGCGAGAAGGTGGCCAACTCGCCGGCCAGCGCCACTGCAACACGGAACAGTTCTTCCGGGTGCAAGCCGGTCATGGTCGCCAGATGAGCGATCAGCGGCTCGGCACGATTGACGAGTTGCAGCAGCAGAAAGTCCTGAATCTCGGCGGCGCCGCCTGTGCCCGGCGCGCTCAGGCGGCTCGCGAGCGCCTCGCCGCGCTGGCGCAACAGTCCGGTGAATTCGTCGGCGAATGCGGCGAGTCGTGGCGCCACCCGGAAGTCGAGACACGGCGGCGCATAGTCGGAATCGAGCACGACGCGGTTGTCCGCGCGCCGCTCGATCACACGCGCGACGCCCAGGCATGCATGCGCATTCACCACTTCGGATTCGAACGCGAGTCTCAGGCGCAGCTTGCCGATCTGCAGCAGTGCCGCGCCGGTGCCGTCCGAGTTGCTGTCGTTCACTTCGTATTCAAGCGTGCCGTAGCGCGCGAAACTGTCGGTGGACGGCGCGGCCGTGGCCTCCGGAATCCCGGGCCGGCGCACCGGCAGCGCGAGCACGACGAGCGCGTTGCGTGCGTCATCGGGAATGTCGATGCCCGGCGGCGGGGCCTCGTCGGCTGAGAGCGCGAACGGCGTGCCGTCCGGCAGCACGCCCGCGCATTCGAGAATCGCCAGCTTGCCGAGCGCGAGTTGCGCGTCGTCGAGCCTGAGCGCGGTGAAGCCCCAGCCATACGGCCGCAGGCCGGCCGCTCGCGATTCGACCAATGCGTGCAGGTAACGGTCGTGTTGCTGGAGATGCTGCGGCTGCAGAAACATCCCCTCGGACCAGATGACTTTGTTGTTCCAGGACATCGCGTGTGCTAACTCCGGTGATGCTTCGATTCATCAATTCGTCTGCCTGGCTGACGCGTTCGGGACTGTCATTACCCGCCTGCCGACAGCCGATGTGCGCTGTTCACTCTACGAATGGGGCGCGCCGCCTTGACTTGCCGCTACCGCAGGCGCTGCCCCTGGCGCGATCGCAACGCCCAGTGCCTCGAGCCGAACCTCGACTCGTTTCACCTCGGCCGGCCATACGTCGATCACCGCCCGCCAGCTCGCCGAGTCGACGTCGCGATACGCGGCCAGCACGGCAACCTGGCGAAGCTCCTTCGCGCGCTCCAGCACCGCCGTGCGGCTCGTGCCGGGTTCGATCAGAAGGTCCTCGCGCGCCAGCAGGTCGGCGCCGAGCAACGCACTGTCGTGATCGAACAGCGCAAAGAAGTCGGCATGGGCGAACTTGCTCGCCGATTTCAACTGATAAAGCCGCACCGCAAGCGGTGAGGGCCGGCCGGTGATGTCCGGATTCAGTTCGGCGGCGGCCTTCAGCGTGATGTCGATAAGCTGCGGTTGCGGCGCAGCCGGGGCCGGTGGAGGCGGCGGCGGTTTGGCTTTGCCGATCAAAGGCAGTTTGTCCATCATCCCGCAGCCGGCCAGCAGCGAGCCGGCCGCGCCAAGAACCAGCAGGCGGCGCATATGACCGGGCGTCCGTGGCCGCGCAGCGGGCAAGCTCTCGCACGGTATCGCCAGCGAGCGGTGGAACAGATCCAGCGGAGAACGAGTTTTCATTTCGAGCGGATGCGTCCGATCTGGTCTTCGTAGGCGCTTGCGAAACGTTCGCCGAACAGGCGCTGGAAGTCGTCGTCGGCCTCGCGCACCATCTCGTCGTACATTTCGACCTGGCGGTCCCACATGCGCGCCTTGCGGTTGCCGCCGAGCATCTTGTCCATCACGCTCGGCGCCGAGATACGCTTCTCGATCGCCGCCGGATCGAAACGCTTGAGCACGTCGAGCAGCGCCGCGCGCATGCCGGCCACCATCGCGAGCTCGTGCGCCTTGATATCGTCGAACGAGGCCCAAATTGCCTTGAGCGGCGGCAGGTAGCCCACCCCACGGCCCGACAGCATCTGCATCAGCGCGCTATCCACATCCGGGAAAAATTTCAGCGGATTGTTGTCGCGCACGCCGATCACCGTCATGTCGATGCGAATTTCCTTCTTGGTCAACGCACGGGCCATCAGCACGTCGATGGTGCCGCCCAGCGATTCGCGCAGCATCTGGCCGACCAGTTCGGCGAGGTCCACCGCGCTGCGCGAGCCGAGCGGCAGATCGGGCACGCCGAGACCCTTGAGTAGCGCCTGCAGGATGGCGTCCTGGCTCGGCGAGGACGTGGGGGCAGGAGCAGCAGCGGCCGCGGCGGTGTGGATCGGCGGGGTTGGCTGGGCTGCGTGCGCAAAACCCGGCGGCTGAGACGGCGCTTCTGCGTGCCGCGCATCGGGCATCGGCCCGGCCGGCTCCGCTCGCGCAATCACGGGCGGCGTATCCACCCGAGCAGTCTGCGAGCGCGCCGATAGCGAATCCGCCCGATCATCATGCGCAGGCGGCAACGGTGCAGCCGGAACCGGTGCCGGGCGGCCGAGAATCGTGAACTCCGGCAGCAGCACCGGCGCGGGCGCGGCCACAGGCGCTTCACTCATTGGCGGCGCATGCCGCGGCGCAGCCGTCACCGTGTCATGACCCGCTCGATCAGCTCGACCACCATGCCCCAGATCGGCGAACGGATCGTAGTCCGTAGGAATGCCCATCGACGCACCGGTAAACGGCAACGACTCCGGCGCCGCCTGCGTGCCCATCGAGCCGCTGTAGCCCGGTGTCCGTTCGAGCAACGGGCGTTCGAACAACGCATCGGCCAGCGGCCCCGCGTGCGAGTTCAGCGCGCCATTGAGTCCAAGCGGATCGTCCGCCGGCCCGCTGCCGATCTGCAGCGCCTCGAGTCCCGCCGGCACCGCCAGCGGATCGGGCAAGGGCACACCCCCGCCCGCACCGAGCAGATCGTCGAGACCGTTGGGAACGGCCGTTGAAGACGGCGCCGCCATAACCGCCGGCGCCTCGGCCTGCACCACCACGCTCAACAGATACTCGCCTATTGCAAGATCGTCGCCATGCGTCAGACGGGCCTGTCGCGAGCCGCCCAACGGTCTTCCGTTCAACACGCTAGGATTGCTGCCCACGTCCTGAATCAGAAAGTTGCCGTCCCGAAACTCGATGCGGGCATGCGCGCGCGAAATAAGTTTGTCCGGGTCGGGCAGGACCAGGTCGTTGTCGGTTGAGCGGCCGATCGTGCCGCCGTCCACTCCGAACTTCCTTTCGATCGCCTCGGGCGCCGCCGCGTTGCGATAGTGTTCGACGCGAAGGATCAGGAACATGACGGATTACCTCGTACCATCGTCGGCCTCCGTGGGCGCCTCGGGCGCTTGCGGCGAGGCCGCCTGCGCGGAACCTCCGCTGTTCGCCCCGCCGCCGTTGATATTGACCATCGCCGAGCCGACGATAGCGACGGTCGGGCCCGAGATCGAGATACTCTCGCCCGCGAGTACGATCGTGCTGCCGCCGACTTTCAAGGTCAGCATCTGGTCCGCTTCCAGCGTGATATTCATGGCCTTGAGATCGATCCGGCCATCCGCACTCAACGCGATGTTGCCGCCCGACTTGTGCTGGGTGTCGCCCGTCACGTCGAACGAGAGCGTCCCGCCGATCTTGCCGTTGTGCGCGCCGACTACCGTGTCGTGCCGGTCGCCCGCCACCTTGGCGTAGTGATTGCCGGCGATCGAAAGATGGCGGTCCTTGCCCACCGATTCGAGCGAGTCGTTCTTGACGGTGTTGTCCTGGTTGCGGCCCGCGAAGAGAAACAGTTGCTCACTGCCGCCCTTGTCGTCGAAGCGCAGTTCGCTGTAGGTCTCGCCACCTTTGAACGAATCGCTCCTGATCGCCGAGCGCGTGGCGTTGTCGGGCAGCGCGTAAGGCGGCATCATGCCCGCGTTGTAGACACTGCCCGTCACCAGCGGCCGGTCGGGATCGCCGTCGAGAAACTCGACGACCACCTCCTGTCCGACACGCGGCAGAAACAGCGCACCCCAACGCTTGCCGGCGAACGACTGCGCAACGCGCACCCAGCATGAACTGTCGCCGTCGCTGACGCCGGAGCGATCCCAGTGAAAGCGCACCTTGACGCGGCCGTACTGGTCTGTCCAGATTTCCTGATCGTTATTGCCGGTCACGAACGCGGTCTGCGGGCCACGTATCGAGGGCCTCGGCGTCGTGAGCGGCGTGCGAAAGGCATGCGTGCTGTCAAGTGCGTCGAACCTGCAGGAAAACTGCAGGCCTTCCGCCGCACCGCCGGCCGACTCGTAGCCGCCGTATGAAATTGCGTAGCGTGCGCCGGTCACGAGATAGCTGGTGTTCTGATCCGCTCGCGGATGGTCGTGCAGATCGAACAGTCCACCCGGCGTGATCGCGCATACGTTCGAGCGGCCACTGGCGCGCTGCGCCTGCGCTTCGACCGCTTCCATGCGCGTGCGCACCACGGTCTCGGCGGCGGTCCCGGTCAGAAAACCACCCGGATAATCGAACCGCGCCGCGGAGGCGTTCTCAAAGTCCGATTGCAACGTGGCCTGCGCCAGCGGAATACTGGCCTCGCGACTGGTCGCCATTTCGAAGTTGAAATCCGCCGCGCTCTGTTCGTGCGTTTGCAGCGCGCCCTGCAACGTCCACTCGTCGATGCATTCCATGCCCCGTGTACCGCTCGCACCACCGGACAGATAACGGATCGATCCGGCGTCCTCGAGTGCGTTGTGCGCCGCGTACGAATCGGCGAGCACGAGCGTGTGGCTCGAAGCATCCTGACGGAAGAAATAGTAGATGCCGGCCGACTCCATCAGGCGGCTCACGAAGGCAAAGTCCGTCTCACGGTATTGCACGCAATACGGCAGCGCCTCGTACGTGTTCGAAAGCGATGCGTCGAAACTCGCCGGATAGTCGTTGAACACGTCCTTGATGATCTCGACGACCGTCTTGTTCTGAAACACCCGGCAGTTGTGCGCGCGCGTGAGAAACCATAGCCAATGGTGCAGCGTCGCCTGATAAGTCGCGAAACGGCCGCGCCAGCCGGTGTGCGCGAACTCGGTCACGTAGCCGTGAAAATACCGCGGGTTGCCGCCCGGCCGGTCGATGCGCACGCCCACCGGCTGCCCGAGAATGTCGTGCAGCACGATCGAGCCGCTCTCGCTCAGCAGGTCGAGCCGGTATTCACTGAGCCGGCCGAGTTCGTCGTCGCCGTTCATGCCGGCAAACAGCAGCGCGTCGTCGCCAAGCGGGCTCGATACGGCGCACGGGCGGTTCTTCTGAGTGGTCATGGGGGTGGTCGCCAAGGTCGCCACGTATCAGCCTCTAGGGAATCATCGTTTTGACAGTGCCCGGCGCGACGAAGCTGACCGCGCCGCCCCAGGTGCACAGGCAGTTCGACGTGTTGTCGAGGGCCGGGAAATTGCCGATCGTCACCGTCGGCGCACCGGGTGTCCACGGCGACACCGTCGCGGGCACGCATGGCATCGGTGTCAGCACGCCGAGCGCGGCCGCCGTCGCGGCGGCGACCGTGGGGTTCGCGAGCGAGTTGCACATGCCGAACGGCATGATGTTCACAAGCGGAATGTGGTCCATGATGTTCGCGGCGGGCGGCCCCTCCGCGAATACCTTGTTGGTGGGCAACACGACGAGGCTCGACGGCGCCGCGCCGAACGAGCACTTCAGGGTCGCGCCCATCGAGACCTGGCTAGCCATGGCAGCGTCGCTCCTCAATCAAAGGCATAGCTGAACTCGCCGTTCGACACGGTGATATGCGCGCGCCGCACCGGCTTGCCGTCCATCAGCCGCGTCAGGAATTCGCCGCTGATGGCGGGCAGCAGACTGTTGGTCAGGATCGCGTCGATCATCCGGCCACCGCTTTCGAGCTCCGTGCAGCGGCTCGCGATCAGCCTGACCACTTCGTCGTCGTAGGTGAACGGCACCTTGTGGCTTTGTGCGACGCGCCGCGCGATACGTCCGAGTTGCAGGCGGATGATCGCGCCGATCATCTCGTCGTTCAGCGGGTAGTACGGGATCGTGACGAGGCGGCCCAGCAGCGCGGGCGGGAATACTTTCAGCAGCGGTTCACGCAAGGCTTTGGCGATGCCTTCGGCGTCGGGCATCAGCTCCGGGTCCTTGCACAGGCTCGTGATCAGATCGGTGCCGGCGTTGGTCGTCAACAGGATCAGCGTGTTCTTGAAGTCGATCACGCGGCCTTCGCCATCTTCCATCCAACCCTTGTCGAAGACCTGGAAGAAGATTTCGTGCACATCCGGATGGGCCTTTTCCACTTCGTCGAGCAGCACGATGCTGTAAGGGCGGCGACGGACCGCTTCGGTCAGCACGCCACCTTCGCCGTAGCCCACGTAGCCCGGCGGCGCGCCCTTGAGCGACGACACGGTATGCGCTTCCTGGTACTCGCTCATGTTGATCGTGATGACATTCTGTTCGCCGCCGTACAACGCTTCGGCAAGTGCCAGCGCGGTCTCGGTCTTGCCCACGCCCGAGGTGCCGGCCAGCATGAATACGCCAATCGGCTTGCCTGGATTGTCGAGACCCGCGCGCGAGGTCTGAATGCGTCTGGCGATCATGTCAAGCGCGTGACGCTGGCCGATAATCCGCTGTGACAGCGTATCGGCGAGCTTCAGTACATTCTCGATTTCGTTCTTCACCATCCGGCCGACCGGAATGCCGGTCCAGTCCTGCACCACCGATGCGACCGCCTGGTGATCGACGGTCGGCAAAATCAGCGGGGTCTCGCCCTGGTGCGCGGCGAGTTGTGCCTGCAAATCTTTCAGTTGTGCGAGCCATGCCTCGGCGCTGCCGGTATCGGCCGCGCCTTCGACCTTGCCGGTCGCATCGCGCAACTTGCCGCGCAGTTCGAGGATGCTGTCCACCAGCGTCTTTTCCGTTTGCCAGCGCGCATCGAGCTCGGCAAGCCGCGCACGTTCGCCGACAAGCTTCTGCGTCGCGAGCGTTTCGCGCTCAAGCGTATCGACACCGACCGCCGTTTCGCGGCCAATGATCGCCAATTCCGTTTCGAGCGCGGCGATGCGCTTTCTGGCATCGTCGATCGCGGCGGGCGTGGCGTGCTGGCTCACGGCGACGCGTGCGCAGGTGGTATCGAGCAGGCTCACGGCCTTGTCCGGCAATTGGCGCGCCGGAATGTAGCGATGCGACAGTTTGACGGCTGCATCGAGTGCCTCGTCGAGAATCTGCACGCGATGGTGTGTCTCCAGCGACGAAGCAATGCCGCGCATCATCAGCAGCGCTTTTTCCTCCGACGGCTCCGGCACCTGCACGACCTGGAAGCGGCGCGTGAGCGCCGGGTCCTTCTCGATGTGTTTCTTGTATTCGGCCCAGGTGGTCGCCGCAACGGTGCGCAACGTGCCGCGCGCGAGCGCCGGCTTGAGCAGGTTGGCGGCGTCGCCCGTGCCCGCCGCACCGCCCGCGCCCACCAGCGTATGCGCTTCGTCGATAAACAGGATCACCGGTTTTTCCGAGGCCTGCACTTCTTCGATCACTTGCCTGAGACGATTCTCGAACTCCCCTTTCATACTCGCGCCCGCTTGCAGCAGACCGACGTCGAGCGTGAGCAGACGCACATCGCGCAACTGCGGCGGCACATCGCCCGCCACGATGCGCTGCGCGAATCCTTCGACCACCGCCGTCTTGCCGACACCGGCCTCGCCGGTGAGGATCGGATTGTTCTGGCGCCGCCGCATCAGAATGTCGATCACCTGACGAATTTCCTCGTCGCGTCCGACGATCGGATCGAGCTTGCCGCTTCTCGCCTGTTCGGTCAGATCCAGCGTAAAGCGTTTCAATGCTTCACCCTTGCCGAGCGCTGCGGGAGCGAGCGCACCGCTGGCCTCGCCAGGGGCTGCCGCACCCATCTGGAAATTGTCGGTAGGCGCGAGGTTCGCCTCCGGCGAGCCACCGGCGATTTCGTTGAATGCATCGGCGAGCGTCTCGCTCTTGACCTTCTCGAACTGACGCGAGATCGCATATAGCGAATGACGCAAACCCGGCGTTTTCAGCAAGCCGACCATGATGTAGCCCGTGCGCACCTGCGATTCGCCGAACATCAGCGTGCCGTACACCCACGCGCGCTCGACGGCCTCCTCGACTTGCGACGACAGATCGGTAACCGAGGTCGAGCCGCGCGGCATGCGATCGAGCGTCGCCGTCAGATCGCGCGCGAGCACGGCGGTGTCGAGGTCGAAGTGACGAATGATGCGATGCAGGTCGGAGTCCTGCAGTTGCAGGATCTGATGAATCCAGTGAGCAAGCTCCACGTAGGGATTGCCACGCAGCTTGCAGAACACCGTACTGCTTTCTATCGCCCGGTAAGCGAGCCCGTTCAACTTTCCGAACAGCGCGACGCGACTGATCTCAGCCATGAATGTCCTCTAGAGCGTATGGGTGCCCACGTTTAACGAAATGTTCTTTCTCCGACACAGAAGACTTGTCGCCTCAGGATCGCGAAGGAACCGGATAGAACAGCAACTGGTCGGCATCGCGCGTTCGTTCGCGCTTGCCGACCCAGGTCGTATAGCCGAGCCGCGCGGTGCGCCCGAGCCGCAACGGCGGCACGTGCTCCTTCCTGAGCACGAGCCGTAGATCCCAGGCGAGCGCGTCGCCCGCGTACTGTCGAACCCAGTCGATCAGACGCGCGAGGTTCGTCCCGCCGGGCAATAGCGTGGCGAACTGCTCGAAGTCGAGTGGACCGATGCGCAAACGGAACTTGTGCTGAACATTCCATACCGCGCTGCCCAACACGGTGCTCACGCCCAGCCGCTCGGCGCTCACGCCCGTCTTCAGACGCGTGCGCTCGTCGGCCGGCAGCCGCAGCCAATGCCCGATGAAAGGCTCGACCCGTACCGGCACCTGGAAGAAATCGGCGAGCAGCGCGGCCAGCCCTTCGGCATTGCGGCGCTGATCGGCAAGACGCCCGGCATAGTGGAGCTTGGCGACGCCGGGCAGTGTCGAGCGATGTTGCAGCGACGGCATGCCGAGTCCGACAAGCGAGGCGACATAGGTCGCGAAACGGTCGGCTTCGGGACGGTCGAGACTGACCGCGGGCTGTGCGTTGGCCCACGCGCAATAGAACAGCGACAGCATGCGATGGTGAAATACGTCGAGAAAGCGCGCCAGAGTAGGATCGGCCGAATTGCGCAGACGGTCGCGGATGTACTCGGTCAGATGCAAGGGCAACGGTCCGTTCGGCCCGCTCAGGCCGAGAAAGTTGACCTCCATGCGCGGCGGTTTCTCGCCACGCCATTCAAGCTTCTCGATCATCGCCGGCTCGAAGGCGAGCGTCACTGCCTGAGCCAGCCGCACCGGATCGTCAGCGGCGCGCTGCGAGCGGCCGAAACGCGGGTTGTCCGGATACGCGGCCTCGATCAGGCGCAGGGCCGCGTAGAAATCGAAGCGCCGTGGTTCACCGGCAAGTGGCGCGAGGAGCGCTACAGGATTTCGCATCGCCCACTCCTCGCCGGCCATTTCATGATGTCGCCGCGCGTGGCCGAACGCACGACGGTCTCGGTGAAGGTATTGAGCGATGTGTATTTGGCGAAGAACTGTTCGAGCACGCTGCCGAACAGAAAAATGCCCGCGCCTTCGAAGGCGCTTTCGTCCATCGTCACGGTGACCTGCAAGCCTCGTCCGTAAGCGATATGCCCCGGCGCGGGAATGCGCCGCACGACCGGCTGCGACGACACCGAACGCACCCCTTCGATCTGCCGATGCCCGACCGTGTCGGCAACGCCCACGTACAGGCGCAGCAGATCGCGCAGCGCCGAAGCGCCCTCCTTCTCGCCTTGATCGAGCAAGGACAGATAGTTCAACGACAGATGGCTGACTACGCGCCACGCCACTTCCCCTTCCGCATAGGAGGGCGCCGGTGCGGTGGGGCCGGCCACGCAGCGCACGGACTGCACGGGCGCGCTTGCCTCCAGCGTGAAATCGGTCTTGCCGAGACCCAACGGCATTGACAGCGGCAGATCGCGATTGGTGCACAACAGTTCGGCGCCGAGCTGGCGCAAATCGCTGCGGTAAGGCGCTTCCAACGGGTCGACCAACGAAACGAACATCTCGCTGCCGATGTAACTCGAACGCGGCCCCTGGCGGCGCTGACGCTCGGACAGCACGCGGCGCGCGCGGCGCACCTGGTAGTACGCGCCCGCCTCACGCTCGTTCATCAGATCGTTGGCCGCATAGAACGGCCGGAAGACCTGCTGCTCATCCTTGCCGCTGCCGTACCCGGTGACGGACAGCACCTGATGGATTTCGAAATCCATTGGCCGCGTGCGGTCGGGAATGAGGTGAAACTCGGCGTGCTGTTTCGTCAGGTGAATACGATCCGATCGCTTCGGAAACAGATTGATCGCGGGGGTGCAGAACAGGCTGAATGTCTCTGTGCCGACGCCGCCTTCGAGCGACGCTTGCAAGCGGTCGAACAGGATCACCAGATCGAGTTCGTTATCCGCGCATCGGCTGACGCTGCGTGCAAGGCCGCCGAGTTCGACGAACTGATAACGCTGCGGGAACGCGAAATACTCATGCAGCAGCCGGTAGCCGTGGAACGAACGCGGTCCGTGCGGCAGCAAGGCTTCTTCTGCCGCGAATCCCACGCGGCCAATCTGCGTCCGGTCGATCACCTCGTGCCATAGCGCGTTACCGTTGGCGTTGGTCCTGGCCGGCATCGCCACCAATGCCAGCGCATGACCGAAGATCTGCTCATACAACTGCGCGGGCAGCGCATCGCTGCCGCGTAGATGCAGCGTCAGGCGGTCGAGCGACAGTTCGTTGAACGCAAGGCCGGCGGTGGTCCGCAAACGCAATCGCAGGGCCGCACGCACGCTGCCGAGTCGCGAAAAATCGAGCCCGGCAATCTCACCGGCATGCGCGAAATACTGCGCGTGAGCGATTTCGAGCGGCCACAGGGTGGTCTCGTGCGCAGTGCGGTATTCGCACGGCGTCTGATCGTTCTTGCCGAGAATGCTTTTCAGCACGGTGCCGCGCGGCAGCGTGAAACCGGAGGCGAGGCTGCCTTCGGCCAGGTCCGGCGCGAACTGCACCACCGCCATCGACGGTGTAGGCGCCAGATAATGCGGATAGACCAGTTCCAGCAAGTGTTCGGTGAAGCGCGGAAACTCGGCGTCGATTTTCATCTGCACGCGCGCGGCGAGAAAGCTGAAGCCTTCCAGCAAGCGCTCGACGTACGGATCGGCGCACGCGAAACTTTCGAGTCCGAGGCGCCCGGCGATCTTCGGAAACTCGCGGGCGAATTCGCCGCCGGTCTCGCGCAGATGCTGGAGTTCGCGCTCGTAGTAGCGCAGCAGGCGCGTGTCCATCAGGAAAACACCGCGTCGAAATCGGTTACGCGGATCTCGCCCATCTCCAGGTCGAGCTCGGTCTTCAGAAACAGGCGCTCGGGCACGGGCTGTCCCCACAGTTCGCCTTCGAGTTCGAAAATGAGCTGGTTATGTGAGCTTTTGTCGAACGCAATCGGCCGCACCTGCACCGTGTTGCGCAAGATACGCGGCTCGAAGTCCCAGATGGCCTGACGCATACGGCGCGCGACGCCTTCGATGTCGATACCCGAAGCGGTCTGCCCGGAAAAATCGGGCATGCCATAGTTGACGACCGATTGCGCCGCGAGTGGAAGTGCGTCGAGGTCTTGCAGGATGCCGATACCGTTGGAATTGAAAAGCCACGCGAGATCGCGCAGCACCGCCTGTCGCAGCGTGCGCATCGACAGCACGCGGCGTTCGCGAGATTCCTGTGTGTTGTCCGGTTCGTCGTCGGTCAGCCGGTCGAGCAGC
The DNA here is from genome assembly GCF_902833645.1 of Paraburkholderia fungorum. Classification (GTDB taxonomy): domain Bacteria; phylum Pseudomonadota; class Gammaproteobacteria; order Burkholderiales; family Burkholderiaceae; genus Paraburkholderia; species Paraburkholderia fungorum. The sequence continues at coordinate 273,544 of NZ_CADFGE010000012.1, read as the reverse complement.
GACGGCTGAAGACGTTCCTTAGCGGTCAGTTCGGCCATGGTCGCCTCACTGCAGCGGCGCTGCGGGCGCGGCGTCGAGCAGAATTTCGCGCACGTCCATCAGCGAGTGCTCGCCCATGTCGGTTGCAAAGACGCGCTGCCCCACGCCGACAAACACGCCCTCGTGAGGCTCATGCCATTCGGTGCGGCGCGCGAGCTTCAGCGCGTCGTTAGCCGCGGCAAGTGTGCCGTCGTAACGGGTCGGCACAAAGGCGACGCTCTCGCCGCCGCTCGCAAAAGTCACCTGGGCGGGCATCCACACGGTGTCGCGCAAATCCGCCGGGGCGTCAAAAGCAATGCGGGTCAGCCGGTGAAACGGGACCCAGTAATAATGGCCGTTGACGATCATCTCCACCAGCGGCCCGAGGCGCGCATCCGCATCGGCAATCCATTCGAACGGTTCGCCGTCTAGCGTGCCGCTACTGGCCGGCGCCATCTCGAGCGCCTCCGCGCGAATGTGCGCGGCCTCGGCGAAGGCGCCGTCGGCATCGCGCTTCAGTGCTTCGAGCATCAACGCGATCCACGCTTCCGGTTCGCCGAAGATGACCGGCGTACGCCGTCCCGCGAACACCTCCGCCCGCAATGCCTCGCAGCGCAGCGCCTCGCGGTAGCTTTGCACCATCGCCAGCGCACCGGCATCCAGCTCGCCGCACACGGCAAGCTGCGTATTCGCGCGCTCCCACTGACCAAGCACAGCAAGTAGCTGAAACAGGAATACGCGGCTTTTCGGATCGGCCGGATTGGCGCGCACTTCCTGCGTCAGCGCGGCGAGTGCGTCGTCGAGCCGGCCGTTTCGCAACAGATCCTGAGTCGTCATGGCGTATCTCTGAAATTCTCCGGCACGCGGCGCGAGCGCCGCGGCATGAAGAACAGTGAAGGTCGGTGTGGCCGAACAGCGGCAATCAGTACGACGCCTTGTTCGTGCTCAGGTCCCACTTCTTCGGCGTGCCGGTCTTCACCGTGGCGCCGTCGAACTGGTCGTACTGGAACGAGATCTTCGCGAAGTTCAACGAGAACGATTCGGACGGCCGGTCGCCGCCGCTCGACAACGAATAGGCACTGACGATCGCCTCCTCGAGTTCGATCTTCAGATACACCTGGTCGGTCTTGTCCGCGCCGCCCGTCTGGATGAAGTGAATTTCCGCCTTGCCGAGCGACTTGCCGTAGGTCGCCTGGGCGAACAGGTCAGCCGACGCGATATCGGTCGGCTTCGAAAAGCTCACCTCCGAGAACGACGGATTGCTCGTATCGCGATCGGTCGCGCCGTCGCTGCTCGTGGAGATGGCGCGACCGACGCCCAGTTGCATGGAGTTGACGGCGATCCAGTCGGTATGGCCTTCGACCTTGGAGGTGCCTTTGATCTGCGTTGCGAAGTTCAGGAGAATCATTTTTTTCCTCTTGATAAGTGAGCAACAACCCGATGGACACCGGGCTGCCGAAGCTTGCTGATCCGATTACTTCTTGGCCGACGGCAGCTTCGAGACGAGCCGCAACGACACGGTCAGTCCTTCGAGCTGGTAATGCGGGCGCAGGAAAAACTTCGCGCCGTAATAACCCGGATTGCCTTCGACTTCTTCCACCACGACTTCCGCACCGGCGAGCGGTTTGCGCGCCTTGTCGGCCTCGGTCGCGGTGGCCGGATTGTTTTCCACGTACTGGCCGATCCAGTTGTTCAACCAGATCTGCATGTCGCTGCGTTCCTTGAACGAGCCGATCTTGTCGCGCACGATGCACTTCAGGTAATGCGCGAAGCGGCAGGTCGCGAACAGGTACGGCAGGCGCGCCGCGAGATTCGCATTGGCGGTCGCGTCGGCATCCTCGTATTCGGCGGGACGCTGCAACGATTGCGCGCCGATAAAGGCAGCGAAGTCCGTGTTTTTCTTGTGAATGAGCGGCATGAAACCGTTCTTCGCCAGCTCCGCTTCGCGACGGTCGCTGATCGCGATCTCGGTCGGACAGGTCATGTCGACACCGCCGTCGTCCGACGGAAACGCGTGCACCGGCAAACCTTCAATAGCGCCACCCGACTCGATGCCGCGAATCTGCGAGCACCAGCCATAGGTCTTGAATGAGCGGTTGATGTTGACGGCCATCGCATACGCCGCGTTCGACCATGTGTAGTTCTTCGGATCGCCGCTCGTCTCTTCCTCGAAATCGAATTCCTCGACGGGATTCGTATTCGCGCCGTACGGTGCACGCGACAGAAAACGCGGCATTGTCAGACCGACATAGCGTGCATCCTCGGAATCGCGAAACGAACGCCATGCCGCATGCTCGGGCGTCTGAAAGATCTTGGTCAGATCGCGTGGATTGGCGAGCTCCTGCCACGAGTCCATCAGCATCACCGCCGGATCGGCGGCGCTAATGAACGGCGCGTGAGCCGCGGCCGCGATCTTCGCCATCGAACTTAGCAAGTCCACATCGGGCGCACTGTTGTCGAAGTAATAATCGGCGACGAGAGCGCCGAACGGTTCACCGCCGAACTGACCGTATTCTTCTTCGTAGATCTTCTTGAACACCGGGCTTTGATCCCACGCGGTGCCTTTGTATTTCTTGAGCGTCTTGCCCAGTTCATTCTTCGAAACGTTGAAGACGCGGATCTTCAGCATCTCGTCGGTTTCGGTGTTGTTCACCAGATAATGCAGGCCGCGCCAGGCGCTTTCGAGTGCCTGGAATTCTTCGTTATGCAGGATCTGATGAATCTGCTCGGTGAGCTTCCTGTCGATCTGGGCAATCAATGCGCCGACGGTGGCAAGCACGTCGTTCGACACGAGATGCGTGCCCGCGAGCGCCTGCACGGCGAGTGTCTTGACGGCCTCTTCGACGGCTTCTTTCGCCTTGTCGGTTTTCGGCTTGAATTCCTTCTGCAGCAGGCTCGCGAACTCGCTGAGCTCAACGGTCTCGCCGCCTGGCGACGCTTGTGATTCGGTACTGGTCTCGGCCATGTGAAACTCCGTCGGTAGCGATTGAGGTTATTCCTGCGGCTTCGGTGCCGAGGTGAGCGCCTGCATCAGCGCCGGCTGCTCGAGCAGTTGCGCGATCAGCGTTTCCGCGCCGGTCTTGCCGTCCATGTAGGTCAGAAGGTTCGCGAGTTGCGAGCGCGCTTCGAGCAACTGGTTGAGCGAACCGACCTTGCGGGCGATCGCCGCCGGCGAAAAATCGTCCATGCTCTCGAAGGTCATATCGACCGAGAGATTGCCTTCGCCCGTGAGCGTGTTCGGCACCTGGATCGCCACACGCGGCTTGGTTGCCTTCATGCGCTCGTCGAAGTTGTCGACGTCGATCTCGAGAAACTTGCGATCGGCAACCGGCGCGAGCGGGTCCGCCGGTTTGCCGGACAGATCGGCGAGCACGCCCATGACAAACGGGATCTGCACTTTCTTCTGCGATCCGTAGACCTCGACGTCATACTCGATCTGGACGCGCGGCGCCCGGTTTCGAGCGATGAATTTCTGACTGCTTTCCTTGGCCACGATGACTCTCCGCTTACGAAGGGGTTGCTGGGATTACTCCGACTGAATGCCGCCCACCTGGCGGACGGATGCCATGCTTTCCGGCGCGAGCTCGGCGACGATTTCGAGGAAGCTCATCGTCACGAGGCGCCGCGCGCGCAGCAGCATCAGCGGCACGGGGCTCGACGGTTCGTGGCGCTCGTAGTACGCGCAGAGTTTGTCGAGCAGGCGCGTGACGTCGTCGCGGCCGGTGATTTCGTCTTTGCGCGCCGTAGCGTCCGCGCCGGATTGAGCGGCGTCGCTGTCTGCGTGGTTCGGGTCGGCTGCGTCGCCCGCATCGGCCGTCTCAGCCGCTTCTGCCGGCGCACGGCGCTGCAACCGCTGGGCCGTGAAATCGCGGGCGCGTTTGAGCAGCCGGGCGAGTTCGGTGAGGTCGATGGCGCGTGCGGCGCCGACCCGCGCGGTGAGCTGCGACTCGATATGTTCGATGCGTGTGCAGGATTCCTCGAGCACGGCCGCCGATTGCTGCAGCACGCTGAGATCGACGTTCAGGAAGATCCCTTCGATCAGCGTCATGGTCGGCGCTTCCTCGCCTTCCGGAGCTGCCATTTCGCCGTTGGCGATTTCGATGTCGCGCAGGCTGACGCGTCCCGCGACACCGGCATCGATAAGAGGCGCAGCCTTCAGCGTGCGCAGAACGGTGGTGGGGTCGATCAGGGCAGCGAGCGCGTTGACGCGCATCGTCGGATCGTTGCCGTCGTCCGGATCGAGTTGCGGATGCACGTGCTCCCAGTTCGCGTCGAGCAAACGGTCCAGCACGACGAGACCCTGTGTGAACCCGGCGACGCCCTCGGTTTCGAGCAGCGCGCGGGTCAGATGGATGGCGATGCGCAGATCGCGCGTGCGGGTGAAGAGTGCGAGGCAGGCCTTGCGGATTGCCTTCCAGTCAGGCGGTTCGCCCGCAATGACGGTCGCGCCGAATTGGGCCTCTTCCTTGCCCTTGGCGAGTTCTTCGAGCTCGAGAAAAGCCGCGTCGTATTCCAGGTCGCTGCCGCATGGCGCGTCCACGGATAACTCGGTCAGGATTGCATCGGCATCGAACACGTTCACCCCTTTTTCTGATTGCGGGGTGAATTATTGAGATGATGCGTTTCCCAAACGTTTCCGTGGTGCTTCACGGCCACGCACGCTCGGCTACAGGTTTGCCAGGCGTTCGATCGTCTTCTGCGTCGAGGTCTCGAGACTTTGCAACAGTGTCAAATCCGCCTGAACCCGCTGCAATGCCTTTTCCTGAAACGCGCGCAGCTCCAGTTCCTGCGTTGCGAGCCCATGACCGAAGCGCTCTATCGACTCGATGGCCTGCTGCGATACGTCTACCCGCTCCAATGCGTCTCCCCTTCTTTCTTTGTATCCGTAGAGCTGATACAGGCTGATCGCATTGCCGAGGAAAGGGACGAACGCAAGCGGCTTCGTCACCAGCTCCGTGCCCGTGGGAATTCTCGGGGTTAGCGATAGGGGACTACTCCGGTAGACCTCTTCAAGGTTCTGCTGCTCGATTTCCTTAACCTTGCGGGCCGCCTCGATATCCTCTCGATTCACGCCCAACTGCTGCTTGAGTTGGTCCGCCGCGTCACTGAGTTCACGGTATTGCTCGACGCTGTTTTCGTGCTTTCGCACCAACTGCGTTCTTCCCATTTTTGCGTTCTCGACGTAGGCGGTCAATGTCCTGAATTCACCCGCATTGCCTCTCATCCACGTCGCGAATGGAACGCCGGTCGCGCGGTGAAACATCCCCTTGCCGCCGTCACTTTCTCCATATATATCAGCCATGCTCGTTCTCCTAAGTTAGCCATGCGTTAACGATTTCCATGCGCTGCTTGCGGTGGCGAAAAAGTAGCCACCGAACACTTACCGCTTGCTCACATCCGGCACATCCACCCCTGCCGTGCGCGCAACGTTGTACCAGCGGATCGACTCCGCGTAATCGCGTGGCACGTCGCCCGAACCGTTTCCGTAGATGTCGCCCAATTGCTTCGCCGCCTGACCGCTGCCGCCACGCGCCGCGCGTTTGTAGAGCCGCACCGCGTCGTTGAGCTTGCCCTCGCCTTGCAGCTTTGCCGCCTGCGCAAGCAGATCGGCGGACGAGACTTTTGGCTCGGCAGCGGGTGTTGTGTCGGCTGGTTTGGCGGCGAGCGTGGACGCGGTTGTGGCAGGCGCCGTTGTCTGGGTGTTCGCCCCGTTCGCCGCATTTGCCTGCGACGATGCAGTTGATCCCGGCGACGTGGCGGCATGCGCCGCCGTCGCGCTGCTGACTGCCGCTGCAGCTTGAGCTGCGGTAGTACGCGGTGTCTGTGCCTGTGTTTGCGTCGCGGCAACGGCCGTTGATGCCGCCGCCGGCGCAGCATTCGACCTGGCAGGCTTGCTTGTGCTCACCACCGCTTCCGAAGCACGGTTCTTCGCAAGCGCCTCGCGCGTGCGGCGTTCAGCGTCCGCCGCGGATGCAGCCTTCAGACGTGCGGCTTCACGCTGCGCCGTGTTCGCGCTGCTTGCACTGTTCGTGTTCGTGACTGTATTCGCGGCGCCTGAGGCACTCGCATTGCCCGTCTCACCCACAGGCGCTGTTATCGCAACCCGTGCCTCGGCGCCGGATGCGGCACCTTGAGATATGGATGCAGAAGCGGGCTTGCCAGCCACAAGCGATGACCCATTTGCATCGAGCGGCGGCGCCACACTTGCAGCCGGCCCACCGCCGCCCGACGGTACCGGCGTACTCTGCCTGAGCATGAAGTACCCACCGCCGCCCACGGCCAGCACCGCCACCGATGCGACCGCGATCAACGCCGTCCTGGCCGGCTTCTTCCCGACCGGCGCAACCCGCATCGATCCATCGCCCAGGGCCGCCGGCATGCCAGGCAGATCGGGCCGGTCAAGCGCGAGCCGCGTGCCCCCTTCCGCTACACCCTCGCCGCGCACACCGGGGCGCGAAGCCGCCGAATCGTCGCCATGCAGCTTCGCCAGCTTGCGGCGTGCGAGATCGGCATAGGTCCCGTTCGGAAACTTCGCGATATACAGCTCGAATTCGTCCGGATCGCTGCTGTCCTTGATCGTCTTCCAGAACTCGATCTCGACGGCACTCGAATCGTTCGCGCCGCGCGTACCGCGTGCCGCGCCGGTTTCGCCCGGCGGTCGTGCGCGCGCCGCGGCCACCGCGAGCATAGTCGCCTCGTCTTCGTCGATCGCCTGACCGGCAAGTGCACGCTGCAAGTCTTCCTTGAAGGCTCGTGCGTACGGGTAACGTTCCTCGGGATTCTTCGCGAGCGCTCGGAACACGATCGCGTCGAATACGGGATCGAGTGCCGGATTCTGCACCGACGGCGGCACCGGGTCGTCCTGAATGATCTGACGCTGCACGGCCCAGTGACCATCGCCGACAAATGGGCGTTTCATGGTCAGTAACTGATACAGCACGATGCCGACCGCGAAGATGTCCGAGCGCGTGCCGACCGGATTGCCCATCGCCTGCTCGGGCGACATATAGCTAGGCGTGCCGACCATCGTACCGGCCTGGGTGCCGTCGCTGCCGGTATCCGACAAACGCGCGACGCCGAAGTCGGTCAGCTTCACCCGCATCTGCGCGTCGAGCATTACGTTCGCCGGCTTCACGTCGCGATGCACGATGCCTTGCTCGTGCGCGTAGCCAAGCGCGTCGAGCAATTCACCGGTCATGCGCACCACGTCTTTCACCGCGAATTGCGTGCCCTTGTCGAAGTACGCCTTGAGCTCCTCGCCGCGAATCAGCTCCATCACGATATAGGCGACGTTGCTCTCTTCGCCGAAATCGAATACGCCGACAATATGCGGATGATTCAGGCGGGCGACGGCCTGCGCCTCGCGCTCGAAACGCACCTGATATTCGGCCGCCATTTCCGGATCGGAAAGCTGGCTCTTCAGAATGGTCTTGATCGCGACAGGCCGGTTCAGTTTCGGGTCGACGCCTTCGTAGACGACGCCCATCGCGCCGCGTCCAAGCACGCGCCGGATCTGGTATCTGCCGAGTTGTTGTAGCTCTTCCATCGCTGCGGCCGCTCAAGGCGGCGTGCCTCCCATGAAAACATGCGGAAGATCGATCGACTCGCCGGACTCGCGCGCCCGGCGCTGCCAGTACACGGCACACGCATAGTCGCGCGCGACGTCGCCCTCGCCGCCATACAGGTTGCCAAGACGTTTTTGCGCGGGGCCATAGCCCGCAACGGCGGCGACGCCGTACCAGCCAAGTGCTTCTTCGAGCCGGCCGGCTGCGTCGTACAACTGCGCGCAGTGATAGGCCGCGAGCCGGTCCAGCGCGGCGCTGGGTTGCCCGGCGCAGCGTGGATCGTCCATGCGCGCGAGCGGCAGGTGGTGGGACGTCTCGGGCGTTTTTTTCTGCACGTGCGCGGGTGGACCTACCGGGTAGCCGAGCGGGCACGCCACTTGTGGCTCCGCGGCGAGAACGGAGACAACGGAGACAACGGAGACAGTCGCCGCGGCCGCGACCGCGGCAGCCATCCTCCACGCAGTTGCGGTGAGTAATGCTGTGATCGCCCGCTCCAGGAACGGTGTTGCAAACGACCTTGCAATCAAGCGTGCGAACGGTCTCACGGGTTAGCTCCCGGACAGGTCTCGGCAGCACGCAAGCGCACGCTCTCGTCGCGCGGTTCGGCGACAGCATGATCGGCGAGCCGGCACGGGGCGGGCTGGCGCACCTCGAGGTCGCCCTCATGCGGATAGGTCTGAACCTGCTCGAGGTCGCCGGCGAATCCGTACTTCACCTTCAACGTGAATTCGTCCTCCTGATGCATCTGATTCACCATCGCCGACTGAATCCCCGCCTGCACGGAGGAAATTGCGCTGACCAGCACGTTGTTGCCGATGCAGGGCCCCATGTTGACGCGCGCGCAGTTGACCTTGGTGCCGATCGCGAAGCGGGTTTGCTGACCGTCCGGCAGCAGGAAAAACGCGTCGTAGCCGGACACGAGCGACAGCTTGCCGACGTTGTTCAGAACGAATTCGCCCGGCAGCGCCGCGCCGATGTTCTGGTTTTCCTTCGCCGTGAGCGTGATGCTGTTCGCGCTCACCGACGCGCCGCTCGCGGTGCTGACAGGGCCGCCCGCGACAACCGTCAGCGCGTCGCCGATCACCGTGCCGCCAAACGTCGTGGCGCCGCCGCTGGTGGTCGACAATGCACCCGCCGTGCCGGAGACAGTGAGCGCGCCACCCGCCGTCACGTTCATCGTGCCCGGCGTCGAGAGCGCCAGGGCAAGATCCCGCGCGCTCGTGAGCGAGCCACCTGCGGCGCGGGCCGTAACCAGGGCGCCGAACGTGTTGGCCAGATCGAGGACCAGATTGCCGTTCGGCGTGCTGAGCGTGGTCGTGCCGCTCACCTGCAGCACGCCGGTCTGCGCGATGTCGCCACCCGCGCTCGCGTTCAGCGACGCGAGGCTGGATGCGCCGAAGTTCAGCGCGCCCGCGCTGTTCACGCTGGCCGCACCGCCGCTCAATTGCAGCACGCTGCCGAATTGATTGGACTGGTTGAGCGTGATCGCGGCGCCGCCGGTCGTCGCGATCGAGGTCGTACCGGTGATCGTCGCGGCAGCCGACTGCGTGACGGCGCCATCCGATTGCAATGTCAGATTCGCGAGCGTCGTGGTGCCGAGCTGGATGCCGCCCGTGTCGGCGCTGAGCGCGAGCGAGCCGCCGCCGGTGAAGGTGCTGGCGCCGGTGAAATGATTGAAGGCGTTGGTGGCGTTGAGCGTCGAGCCGTTGCCAATGCTGAAGGTAGCGCCGCGCACATTGAGCGCACCCGACAAGGTATTGAGACCGCCGCTCGCGACCAGCGTGCTCCCGCCCAGCAGACTGAGGTTGTTGCCGAGCGTGGCGCCGGCGAGCGCGAGCGTGCTGCCGCCGTTCACCGTCGCGAGACCGCTGCCGAGCGAACCGCCGGCGCCCACGGCAAGCGTGCCTTGCGCGATCGACGTGCCGCCGGTATAGCTGCTGGCGCCGTTCAACGTGACAAGGCCCGCGCCCTGCTTGGTTAGCGACTGCCCCGTGCCGTCGTCGCGAATCACGTTATTGACGGTGAGCGTTGCGCTCGACGCCGCCGACACCGTGCTGCCGCCACCGCTCAGCATGATGGTCCCGTTCGCGACACCATTACCGGTTGTCGTTTCCAGGGTGCCGCCCGCCAGCGTGACAGCATTGGCCAGCGTGTTCTGCAGATCGAGCGATGCGCCACTGCCGACTGTGATCGCGCCGGTCTGCGCGCCTGCCGTGCCGCTGTTCTTTAGTGCGAGCGTGCCGGCTGTCACGGCCGTGCCGCCGGTATAGGTCTGAGCCGTATCGAAGCTCAGCGTACCCGTGTTCTGCTTGCTTACCGCGCCGCCGCCACTGATCGCACCGTTGAAGGTGCTGTCCGATGCCTGGTCAAAGACGAGCCGTGTGCCGCCGGCGAGCGCAATGTTGCCGTTCAGGCTGGCCGTATTGCCTTGCAGCGTGCCGCCCGTCACGCTAGTACCGCCCGTGAAGCTGCTGATGCCGTTCAGCGCCACGAGGCCCGCCCCGTTGACGACCACTGCCCCCGCCGATGTGCCGTTGCCAAGCGCGCCGTTGATCGTGAGCGTGGCATTGTTGCCGGCCGCGAAGCCGTTGCTGCCGTTCAGCGTCACCGCACCGTTCACGATGCCGCTACCCGTGGTCGTCTCCAGTGTGCCGCCGTTCAGCGTCACTGCGTTCGCCACCGTATTCTGCACGTCCAGCGCCGCGCCGCCGCCCACCGTGATCGCGCCGGTCGAAGCGCCGGCTGTGCCGTTTCCTGTCAGCGCCAACGTGCCGTTCGTCACGCTGGTGCCGCCGGTATAGGTTTGATCCGTACCGAGCGTCAGCGTGCCGCCGTTCTGTTTCGTGACCGCGCCGGCGCCGCTGATCGTGCCGTTGAAGTTGCCGTTCGATGCCTGGTCGAACACCAGACCCGTACCGCCGGCGAGCGCGATATTGCCTTGCAGGCTGGCCGTATTGCCCTGCAGTGCGCCGCCCGTCACGGTCGTGCCGCCGCCATAGCTCTGCGTGCCGTTGAGCGTTAGCGTGCCGCTACTCTGTTTCGCGACCACGCCGGCGCCGCTGATCGAACCATTGAAAGTGCCGTTCGCCGCCTGCTCGAACACCAGCGTCGTGGCGCTCGCGAGACCGATGGCGCCGTGCAGACTGCCGGCGTCGCCTTGCAGCGTGCCGCCCGTCACCGCTGTGCCGCCGCTATAGGTGTTGAGCCCGGTCAACACCACGGTTCCCGGTCCGCTGACAGTCAGTGATCCTTGCGATACACCGTCGCCGATGACGCCGTTCACCGTCAGCCTGGCGCCGTTTCCGGTGGCGAACGCGTTGCCGCCGTTCAGCGTGACGAGGCCGTTCACGATGCCGGTGCCGCTTGTGGTTTCAAGCGTACCGCCGCCGTTCAGCGTCAATGCGTTGGCAAGCGTGCTCTGCAGATCCAGCGCGGCGCCGTTGTTCACCGTGATCGCGCCTGTCGAAGCGCCGGCTGTGCCGCTGCCGGTCAGGGCCAATGTGCCGCCGTTGATTGTCGTACCGCCGCTGAAGGTGTTGACGCCGGTCAGCGTCACCGTGCCCGCGCCGTTCACGGCGAGCGCGCCCGCCGGCGTGCCGTCGGTAATGACACCACTGACAGTCAGCGCCGCGTGATTGCCCGTCGAAAAGATGTTGCTGCCGTTCAACGTCACCTGGCCGTTCACGATGCCCGCGCCGGTCGTTGTCTCCAGTGTCCCGCCGTTTAACGTCACCGCATTGGCGAGCGTGTTCTGCACATCCAGCGCCGCGCCGCTGCCAACTGTGATCAAGCCCGACTGGGTTCCCGCCGTTCCGTTTCCGCTTAGAGCCAGGGTGCCGCCGCTGATGGTCGTGCCACCGCCATAGCCTTGCGCCGTATCGAATGTCAGCGTGCCAATGTTCTGCTTCGTCACCGTGCCGGTTCCGCTGATCGTGCCGTTGAACGTGCCGCTCGATGCCTGATCGAAAACCAGCGCGGCGTTGTTCGTGATGCTGCCTTGCAGGCTCTGCGTATTGCCTCGCAGCGTGCCGCCGCTCACCAGCGTGCCGCCGGTATATGTGTTGACGCCGGTCAGCACCACCGTCCCCGTGCCGCTCACGGTCAGCGCGCCGGCTGGCGTACCGTCAACAACAGCACCGCTAACCGTCAACGTCGCGTTATTGCCGGTCGAAAATGCGTTGCTGCCGGCCAGCGTCACCTGTCCGTTCACAATGCCCGTGCCGGTCGTTGTCTCCAGTGTCCCGCCATTCAACGTCACCGCATTGGCAAGCGTGTTCTGCACATCCAGCGCCGCGCCGCTGCCGACCGTGACCAAGCCTGACTGAGTTCCGGCTGCTCCGTTACCGGTTAACGCCAGGGTGCCACCCGTGACGCTGGTGCCGCCACCATAACTTTGCGCCGAGTCGAACGTCAGCGTGCCGGTGTTCTGCTTCGTCACCGTGCCGGTTCCGCTGATCGTTCCATTGAACGTGCCATTCGAGGCCTGATCGAAAACCAGCGAAGCATTGTTCGTGATACTGCCCTGCAGGCTCTGTACATTGCCTTGCAGCGTGCCACCGCTCACCAGCGTGCCGCCGGTGTACGTATTGACGCCGCTCAGCACCACCGTTCCCGGACCGCTGACAGTGAGCGCATTCGGCGACGCGCCGCCGCTGATCACCCCGTTTACCGTGAGCAACGCGCCGGAGCCCGCTGCAAGAGTTCCGTTGCTGTTCAACGCAACAGGTCCGCTCACGATACCGGTGCCAGTCGTCGTCTCGAGTGTCCCGCCGCTCAACGTTACTGCATTGGCAAGCGTGTTCTGCACGTCGAGCGCGGCACCGCTGTTCACCACAATCGCTGATGTGCCTGCTGTTCCGCCGCCGGTCAGCGCCAACGTGCCCCCGTTGATCGTCGTGCCGCCACTGAAGGTATTGATGCCGGTCAGCACCACCGTGCCCGCCCCGTTCACGGTCAATGCATTCGGCGACGCGCCGCCGACCGTCCCACTTACCCTTAGCGTCGCGCCGGCGCCGGTTGCAAAAATGCCGCTGGTATTCAGCAGCACCGGTCCGCTCACGATTCCGGCGCCGGTTGTGGTTTCGAGCGTAGCGCCGCCGTTTAATGTCACCGCATTGGCAAGCGTGTTCTGCACATCCAGCGCCGCGCCGCTGCCGACGCTGATCGTAGAAGTGCCGGCTGTTCCGCTGCCGGTCAAGGCTAACGTGCCACCCGCGACGCTGGTGCCGCCGCCATAATTTTGTTGGGTGTCGAACGTCAGCGTGCCGGTGTTCTGTTTCGTGACTGCGCCAGTCCCATTGATCGTGCCGTTGAATGTGCCGGTCGATGCCTGGTCGAAAACCAGCGAGGCGTTGTTCACAATGGTTCCCAACAAACTCTGCGTATTACCTTGCAGCGTGCCACCGCTCACCAGGGTGCCGCCGGTGTAGGTATTGAGGCCACTCAGCACCACCGTGCCCGGACCGCTAACAGTGAGCGCATTCGGCGATGCGCCGCCGCTAATCACCCCGCTTACCGTTAGCAAGGCCCCGGAACCAGTGGCAAAAATGCCGTTGCTGGTCAGCGCAACCGGTCCACTCACCGTACCGGTGCCAGACGTCGTCTCCAGTGTCCCGCCGCTCAGCGTCACTGCGTCGGTAAGCGTGTTCTGCACATCCAGCGCCGCGCCGCTGCCGACGCTGATCGTTGACGTGCCGGCTGTTCCGTTGCCTGTCAGGGCCAGCGTGCCGCCCGTGACGTTCGTGCCGCCGCCGTAATTTTGTTGAGTATTGAACGTCAACGCACCGCTGTTCTGTTTGGTGACTGCGCCGGTCCCGCTGATCGTGCCACCGAACGTTCCTGTCGACGTCTGATCGAAAACCAGCAACGCGTTGTTCGTAATACCGCCGTGCAAACTCTGCGTATTACCCTGCAGCGTGCCGCTGCTCACCAGCGTGTCGCCGGTATATGAGTTCATGCCGGTCAGGACTACCGTGCCCGTACCGCTCGTGGTGAGCGCACCGGCCGACGCACCGTCGACAACGGCACCGCCAACAGTCAGCGTAGCGTTACTGCCGGTTGAAAACGTATTGCCGCCGTTCAGCGTCACCTGACCGTTCACGATGCCCGTGCCGGTCGTTGTCTCCAGTGTCCCGCCGTTTAACGTCACTACATTGGTAAGCGTGTTCTGCACATCCAGTGCCGCACCGCTGCCGACGCTGATCGCCGCCGTACCCGCTGTTCCACTGCCAACCAGGGCCAACGTGCCGCCACTGATTGTCGTTCCGCCACTGAACGTGTTGACGCCGCCTAGCACCACCGTGCCCGGACCGTTGACCGTCAGCGCACCGGCCGACGTGCCATCGCTGACGGCATTGCCGACCGTCAGCGTGGCATTGGTGCCGGTCGAAAACGTATTGCCGCCATTCAGCGTCACCTGACCGTTTACGACACCGTTACCCGTGCTCGTCGCCAGCGTGCCACCGTTCAACGTCACCGCGTTGGCGAGCGTGTTCTGCACGTCCAGCGTCGCGCCGCTGCCGACGCTGATCGCTGAAGCGCCGGCCGTGCCGCTGCCTGACATGGCCAAGGTGCCGCCGCTGACATTCGTGCCGCCGCTGTACCCATTAACCTGGCTCAGGTCGAGCGTTCCGCCGGTCAACGTCAATCCGCCAGTACCAACGATCGAACTGCCGCTTGCCTGGGTTATCGTCCCATTCGCGTCCGTCAACCCAAGCGTGATCGCTCCCGTGCCCGCACTCAGGTTGCCAAGCGACATGCCGCCTGCGCCGGCCAGCATCGAGATGTTGCCGCCGCCAGTCGTGAGCGAAAAACCATTCATCTGAATGGCGTTGCCGGCCTCGAGCGATATCGATCCCTGCGAAGCCGGCGTAGTCGTCGCATTCAGTGCCAGATTCGAGAGGAAGATGATGGAGTTGGTGGCCTGAAGCACGAGGTTGGTCGTCGACGAAAGTCCTGCCAGAGTCGACGTCAACACATACGAATCACTCGCGCCCGCGGTGAATGTGCCGGTTCCCGACGCCAGGGTCCCGCAGGTGCCGGGGTCTGCCGCGACGATGCACAGATCGTACGGATCGAGCAGCAAAGTGCCACGTTGGCCATGCGGCGCGCTCAGATCAACCGAGCCGTCCACGACAAACGCCCCCTTGCTCGAAATCTCCGCGTTGCCGCCATTGCCGCCGTTGGCGCCGCCGCGCGACACAATCGCACCTGAAAATTGCGTGCGGTCATTGGACCAGACGACAACCTGTCCGCCATTACCCTGGCCGGTTGCGCTCGCGTCCAGCACGGCTCCTTTTGCAATTGTCGTGGTCGACGCATTCTGCAATGGCCCATCGCCGTGCGCGGCGCCGCCTACCAGGATGGTGCCGCCGCCGAGAGCGCCGGACGTGTCGAGCTTCGCCGTCCCGGCAAGCGCCAACTGAGCGCCGCTCACCGTAATGTCGCCGCCGCGGCCACTCGTCCCCGTGCCGCTTGCGTCGAGTGTGCCGCTGATCGATACGATGCCTTGCGCGCCGCCATTCAGTTGAATGTCTTCACCGTTCGAGCTGATCGACCGCGCACGAATCACACCGCTGCTGTTGATAACGGTATCGAGCGCACTGTCGCGCGTCTGCGCGCTCAGCATCACCGGGCCGCCGGAGAAAATGGTGCCGCTGTGGGTAATGCTGGCCTTCAGCGCACTGGCGTCGACACTCACCGACAACGGGCTTTCGGCATCCAGCGTCATGCTGACCCGATCTCCCGCCGCCAGTGCAACGCCGCCCGCCGCGCTCACGTTACCCGCGTTGACGATCTGCGGCGCGATGAAAACCACTGCACCGTCGCGCGCGTTCACCGAACCCTGATTGACGATGCTGCCCGCCGAGCCACCGTTCTGAAACGTATAGCGCCCGGCGAGAAAATCGCTGTCCGAGATACCGAGCGTCGACGCCACGAAACTGCCGGTGTTCACCGATGCCCCCGGCGCAAACAGCACGCCCGCCGGGTTGACGAGAAAGACCTTACCGGTCGCCGTGAGACTGCCGAAGATCGACGACGGCGAGCCGCCCACGACCCGATTAAGCGCAACGGAACTCGCATTCGGCTGAACGAATGTAACGCTGTTACCGTGACCGATCGAGAAGCTCTGCCAGTTGATGATCGCGCTGCTACTCCCCTGGTTGACCACCAGTTGCTGGCCGCTGGGCTGCGTCACCGTCACATTGCCCGATACCACCTTGGCGCCGGCGGGAAGGGTCTGCGCGAAACCAGTCGCGCTTGTCAGCAGCAGCGCAGACTCCAGTACGAGCGCGCACAGGTATGGCGGCCACGAAACGGCGCGCGTGCCGCAACGGCTCTCGTTAAAGGAACAATCGGAACGACCGGAATCATGCACCGATCCGTTTTTCCGCAGCATCCCGTCTCCCCAGCGCACGGACCTCAGGCCCGTATCAAAAGAACTGCACCCATTGCACCCAGACCCGCGGCGTGTTGTCGTGCGTGTCGGAGGTCGGCTTCCTGCCGCCATGCCACGCAATGCTGGTGCGGAACAGGTACTTGTTCGGCGCGCCGAAATTCATGCCGACGCCGTAGCTCAGCAGGCGCACGCTATTGGACTGGCCGGGATCGGGCGCCGGCGCGTCGCCCGGTTTGGCGTTGGACAGGATGTAGCCGAAATCGAAGAAGCTCGTCAGTACAAAACCGCCGGCGCCGATATGCAAGCCCGGCACCGTGTAGCGCAATTCGAGCGTGCTGGCGAAGCCGTCGTCGCCGATTGCCTCGCCTTCGGGATAACCGCGCACGCGGTTCGCGCCGCCCAGCGAGAACTTCTCCGCCGCGGTCAGATTCTTCGAGGCGGCCTGGCCCGATGCGGAGAAGAACAGGGCGAGATTCGGCGCGAGTTGCTGCAGACGCTGATAGTCGCCGTAGAACTTCGTGAAGAAGCCGTTGGTGTGATAGCCATTTACGCTGGCGTCGTCGCTTTTCTCGGTGTCGCTGCCAAAGCCGAGTGTGCCGAACATCACGCCGGCGGTGTACACGTTGACATAGCCTGTGCCGCGCGAATCGCCGTTCACCTGAGCCTTCAGCCCAATGATATTTTTCTGCTGCGTGGGCGCGCCGCTCTGCTTGTCGTTCAATTGTTCGTAGGTCAACCCCACCTGAGCGAACAGATTCGAATCCTTGCTGCGCTCGATCGGATGGAGTACGAACAGATTGACGACGTCGGCGGTACCGTGCGCGTTCAGGTCGGCGAACTCCTTGCCGAGCGAATAGTTGAGCCGTCCGTAATCGACGCCCACGCGGGTCCCGAGGTGCCCCACCGGCACGAGATAGCTCACGTCGCCGAAGTCGCTCAGGTTCTGGTTGGTGATGAAGCCTTGCACCGTCAGCAGATCGCCGATCCCGAGCGGACTCACGAGACTGGTCTTAAGCCCCAGGCGATAGGCGCCCGCATAGCGATTGCCGTAGTTGTCCACATCGACTTCGCCGGTGATCCGCTTGGGCTTTTCGGGCAGCACCTCGACTTCGAGATCGGCGGTGCCGACCTGTGCGCCGCGATTGAGGGTGGAGCGAATTACTGCACCGGGCAGATCGCGAATCAGCAGCAGCGGTGTTTCGACGGATTTCTCCGTAATGATGTCGCCTTCCTTCAGCCGCGCGCGCAGCATGCCCAGCACCTGGTCTTCGGTCACGCGCGCTTCGGGCGGATAAGGATGCTTGACCGTGATCCTGCCGAGGCGCCCTTCGAGAATGCCGATTGTCACGACGCCATCCGAAATATTCTGCTTCGGCAGGAATGCGACTGCAAGGAAGTAGCCCCGCTGGCGATAGAAAGCCTTCACCTTGTCGACGATTTCGTTCAGACCGTCCAGGTCGATTTCGTGAAACGCATACGGCGCAAGCAAGGCGGTCAGCTCCTCGCTCGATATCACGGTGTTGCCGGTAAAGCGAAAACCCTGCGGCGTGAAGCGCAGATCCGGCGCTTCGACTTTCGGCGCCGGCGGCGCCTCGGGCGGCTTGACGACCACGTTCGGGTCGGCTGGCGGCACCTGCGGAGCTGGCTTGATGGCTTCGAGCAATTGCCCTGAAGTCGGCGGAGTCGGCGGAGTCTGTGGGAATGCTGGCCATGCGGCGCACAGGCCTGCCGTCAGCAAGGCTGTGCGATGCAACACGTCAAAGCGCGTCGGCGTCCTGCACGGAAAAAATGGCATTGGATGAAAACCCGGACGGTCCTTTTATGTTTCTTTCGCGTGCGATGCGCCACGCCCCCTGGCTTGCAATTCGCCAAACCCTGCATAACCTGCTGCAAAGTTCAGCGAGTTGCCGCCATGATGGGAAGACCGCGTTTCCGAAACGTTTCCGTCCTTGATCGAAGCGCTTTTCGCGTCTTTAATGTCTGCGCTCGTGAGCGCGGCGCGAGCTTCCTTGCGAAGCTCGTTTCACGGCTGCTGGATCGATTTCGGCACGCCTTCCAGCGCGAGCCGCGCACCGGCGACGCGCTGATGCGCCCATTGCCGCCGTTCGCGCGAGAGCGATTGATAGGCCGCCTCACGCAGCATCGGATGGCGAAACGCATAGCAACCCGCGCCCGTTGCAACGATGAGCCGCGCCTGCAAAAGCGTGGTGAGCACCGGCTCGATTTCGCCGACACTGCGTCCCGCCGCGTCAGCCAGCAACGCCGCGGAAAAATCCCTGCCGCTGGCGGCGGCCAGTTGTGCCAGCGGTTTGGCGGCGCCGACCGAATCGATGCGCCCCATCAGCAATTCATGCAGGCACGGCGGCACGGTGTTGGCCGGTACGCGTTCGGCGTCGGCCGCCGCGCGCGCGAGCGCCACCAGATAGAGCGGCACACCGTCGGCACGCCTCGCGATTTGCGCCTCCGTGTCGGGCTCGAGCGCCGCGCCCTGTGTGAGTGTCGTGATCAACTCCAGGCTCGATTCGGGCGACAGCGGTTTGAGCTGGATGCGGGCTATCGCAGTCGTAGACAGCCACGGCGCGGCAAAATCGTCGCGCCCGACGAGGATCGGCAAGCGCCGGTGCAGCGGTGTCTCGACGAGGCGCGACACGAGTTGCAAGGTGCCCGGGTCCGCCCATTGCAGATCGTCGAGACAGATGAGGCCGCCATCCGGTACGGTTTCTTCGAGCATCCCGAGCAGGTGATTCACAATCGCTTCGGCCTGGCGCGAAGCGCATTCAAGCCGGTTCGACTGATCGCTGAACGCATCGCCCAAGGCCGCGAATGCTGCTTGAGCACGCGCAGTGTTCGGCACCGTAGCGTCGCGGAGCCAGCGTCGAAATGGATGAAAAAACGTCGTCGCCAATTCGGGGCGACAGCGCAGTTCGATCGCCGGTATGCCTCGGCTCTTCACAAATTGCCTCACTAGCGACGATTTTCCTGTCCCCGCGTCACCCGTCATGAGCAGCGCGCGCATCGATAGCTGCGCGCACTGACGCAATGCATGATTCAGTTGCGTCAGTTGCGCATCGCGACCGATCAGCGTGCCGCGCTCCTGCGCCGGCAGCGCGGCATCCAGCGGCATCGCCAGCAGCGCTTCCACTCTTTCGCCGGTGGAGGCATCGCTGACGAACACCTGGCGCACGGCGCGAAAATCGCAATCCGGTAGCAACTCGGCCGTTGCATCGCTCATGAGAACTTCGCCGGCGCGCGCGCTATTGGCAAGCAAGCCGACGATGCGCGTCAGCCGGCAACCGAGATCCGGCTGATTCTCGTGGGCGGCGCTAAGCGTGAGCCCCGTATGAATGCCGAATGCGATATCGACGCCACCGCGATCGGGTGTACCGGCCGCGCCGTCTGCCCGCATCGAATCGCGGCATTCGAGCGCGGCAGTCACGGCCCGGCGGACAGTGCCTTCATGCGTGACCGGAAAGCCGAAGTACGCGAACATGCCGCCGCCTGGCGCATGCACGATATAACCGCCCGCTGCCTGCAGAATCGCTTCGCAGCGCTTGCGCGGGGCCACGAGCGCGGCGGCCCAGCTATCCGGATCGTCGCAGCGCGGCACGGTGAGCTGGCAATAGACGACCGTGATCTGCCGACGCTCCGCCGCCTCGGCGAACATCGGCGCAACCGAACGCGTCGGTGTCGCGACGAGTGCAAGCGTGTCGCGATGCGGGGGGACGTCGAGCGCGGCCCGGCAGTGTTCGAGTTCGGCTTGCGCCTCGGTGCGGCGACCGGCACGCATCAGCAGGCCGATCAGCAACTGCCATGCGGATTCGTCCCAAGGCTCCTCGACCGTCAGGCGGCGCGCATGGGCGGCCGCGCGGGTGAACTCGCCCTGCTGCGCAAATCCTTCGGTAAGGAATCGCCGCAAGCGCGAGATGGCGCAACGATAAGCGACGCGACGCGCGTCCATCCAGCGTTCGAATTCACCAGCGTCGTCGATCTGGATATCTGCGAGGAATTCCCCTCTGTAGAGCGCAGCGGTTTCCGACAACGCTTCGAGCTGGGCCGGCGCTGCGTCCGCGGCGGCCTCCACGAGCCGGTCGTCGGGTGGCAACTCGCCGATCGCTACGGACAACGCATGAACGTCGACCCATGGCAACGCGTCCGGCCTCAGGCACAGCAGATCACGATGGATCTCGAAGCATTCTTCGCCAAGCGCCGCTTTCACGTCGAACAGAATGCGTTTCAGCTTGCGACGCCCGCTCCCCGGTTCTTCGCCAGGCCATAGCAATTCGGCCAGCCAGTCGCGCGAATGCGCGGCGCCCGGTTGCGACACGAGCCACGCGAGCAGCGCGCGCGACTTGTGATACTTCAGCGGGAGTACGGTATCGCCGCGCTCGATACGCATCGGTCCAAGCAACGCAATGCGGTTTGCATGCGGCACGGCAAGTTCGTCGCTGTCCGCGCGATAACGCTGAAGTAGCGGCAACACGGCCGCCGGTCCTGCTGGATTTGATTCGATCACGAGCATGTCGTGTCCGCCCCCGCCGTGCGACGCCTCTCAGGTACGCAGCCCGGACTGGATGCCTGCTCCAGTTAATTGTGGATAAACTCGCCCTGGGTCGGTCCCCGGGGTTAGTGGTCTTTGCTGTTCAGTACTGGCAGGAGGATCGAATCCTGGCTGGAAAGGTCCATGTTTTTATCCCCATGTTTTTATCCCCCCAGTCAGTAGGATTTCTGGTGCCTCTTGCTGCCCCCGGCCCCCAATTGCCCGGTCTCGGCAGGGACTTTTAACAAATAATATTCATCGTACTAATACAAAGTCGGCGCTTGATTTGTATGCCGCGCCGACCTATGCGACGCTCACTGCAGCCGGCCCTGCCGCCTCCAGAAAGGCTGAGCCGGTTTTCGCGCCACCAGTCCAAACGATCAGCCCGGCTCCGCTCACCGGCTCGTGCCGGCGCGCATGCTGCCGCCCAGCACGCCCAGATCGCGCGCCGCCTTGGCTGCTTCGCTGATATGACGAACCCGTAGTTTCTCGACGATCTCCGGATAGATCCTTCGGTGTACCTGGTTTGCAGATAGCTTCAGCACCTGCGCGATGGGTGCGGCTGCCATACCGCGGCTCAACATCTGCAGGACTTCGATATCGCGTGCGGACAGCTTGTATTCGTCGGTAGCCGCGCGCGCACGCGCTTCGGCGCGCCACTCCACCAGTTCGGCCGCCAGCACCCGCAGCGTGTGACGCCGCCTCAGCATCAGATCCTGGCTTCTCGCGTCGCCCATGCCCGCCACCAGCAGGTACGCGACGAAAGTCTCGCCCGCCGTGCGGGCAGGCGATATCATGCCGGCGGCAAAACCCGCCTCGGCAAATGCGTCGAACGCCTGACGCTGCCCGGCGCTGCGGATTTCGATCTGATCGCTCCGGCACGGCTTGCTATTCGAGCGCGCGTACTCCAGAAACAGGTCGTTCATGTACCACCGCCGCTGCACAAACTTTTGCAGCAGCGAGAAGCAGCCTTCCGAAAGGAAGTGACACCAGCTGATACCCTGCTCGCGATCGGACAACTGGTACGACGCGAAGATGTACTTCACCGGCGCTTGCCCGCGCCGGTCGAGCACGGACGATACGAGATGCGCCAGCCTGGGTTCGCTGCGCGTCGCGCGAATCGAATCAAGGTCGCTTAAGCCCATTTGCAAGGCCTTGCCGCTCGCTTCGGCGCGTTCGCGCAGCAACCGGTCATGCCGCTCGAAAGCGCGCTGATAGGCGACCCGCAGCACATCGCGATGAGGATCGCTGGCAACGGCCTCCGTCAAGTCATCCGCGCCGCGAAGCCGCGTCGCAATGGTGATGCACATGCCGTCGGGTTGCACGAGTTGCCGTTCGATCAGTTGTCCATCGGGGCTCGCCATCAACGATAGCCGCAGCCGCTCTTTCGCCGCCCAGGCGGTCTCAACGAACTCCAGGTCCACGGTACAAGATCCCCTTTCGCCGTGCCAGAAGACGCGGGTAGTCCAGCGTTGCCTGAAAATCATGTGCCCGCAGCCGTGGGAGAGATGCGGGGGCGCCGCCTTGCTGCAGGCAGCACATGGACGCGCGATATTCTTATTGCCATCTCAGGTCACCCGTACGTTCGTTTTTCCTCGGACGTTGAACGATGCGGTCTGTCGTGACGTTAGTGCAAAGCGCTGCAATAGAACATACCTGGAAATGAGTATGTCCATACCGCTTCTGAGGCCCGTTCGACATCCGGTCCGCGAATCTTACGAATATTGCAAACATCGCGCATCGGACTAAAGTCCCATGCCGACGATAAAAATCTGTGGGAGACTCCCGCTGCGAACCGGTCGTGACTCAACGCCAAAGGCTCTCGAACAATGAACCGTCAAACGGCGCCGATCGCCGTGCCACCTTCCCCGTATGCCGATCAGATTTTTGCGGCGCAGATGGCGGCGCTGCGCCGCAACTTTCCTGTGGCGCTCGCGGGCTCGTTGCTCACGGTCGGCCTGATCGTCGTTGTATTACACGGTAATTTTTCGCTGCGCGAACTGCTTGCCTGGTTCGCCGCGAATGCGTTAGTCACGCTCACGCGTGCGGTGCTGCTGGCGCGTTATGACCGCGCGAGCCGGCAGATGATGTCACTGCGGCGCTGGGAACGTTCGATACGCTGGTGTACCGCGCTCGCCGGCGCGCTCTGGGGTCTGCCGTATGCGTACTGGCTGTTTCATGCGCCTTTCGAACAGCAGATGTTCCTGATCATCGGTCTGCTCACGCTCGGCACCGGCGCCATTTACGCGTATTGCATTCATCTGCCGCTGCTGTATGCGTTCGAAGTGCCCTATTTCGTGCCGTCGTTCGTCGCGCTTTGCTTGCTGCCGGGCACGATCGCCCATGCGCTTGGACTCGCGGGTGTGTTGTATCTGGCCGTCACGCTCGCCTTTGCGCATCGCATGTACCGGACGCAACTCGACTCGCTGCGCATCCGCTTCGAGAACACCGATTTGCTGCAACGTCTGGCGGTCGAGAAAGAAGCGGCTGAACGCAGCAATCTGGCCAAGTCGCAATTTCTCGCCTCGGCGAGTCACGATCTGCGTCAGCCGGTCCACGCGCTGAGCCTGTATGTCGGAGTCCTGCGCGAACAGCAACTGAATGCCAAGAGCCGCCAACTGGTCGATCACATCGGCCGGGCAACCGCGGCGATGGGTAGTCTGTTCGACGGCTTGTTGAACATCTCGCGTCTCGATGCCGGCGTCATCAAACCGCGACGCCGCCATTTCCCGATCGACTCGCTGCTCGATCAGATTCAACGCGAATATGCACCGCAGGCAGCGGCACGCCGGCTTATCCTGCGTTTGCATTGCTGCGGCGCGCCTGCGGTCTATTCCGATCCTGTGCTGCTCGACCGCGTTCTGCGCAATCTGGTCGACAACGCGATCCGGCACACACGGCAAGGCGGCGTGCTGATCGCGTGCCGTCACCGCGGCACGACGTTGCGGGTGGAAGTGTGGGATACCGGCGTCGGCATTGCGCCTGAAGAGCACGAGAGCATCTTTCTCGAGTTCCGCCAGTTGAGCAACCCGGAACGTGACCGCAACAAAGGACTGGGGCTCGGCCTTGCTATCGTGCGCCGCACCGCCGACCTGCTCGGCCATCCGCTCGAATTGCGTTCCCGGCCCGGACGCGGCAGTGTGTTCGCGATCACGTTGCCGGTCGGCGAGACAGCGGCAGCCGCACCGCTGCCGCTTACCGCCGATGCGGAAATCGGCGCCGGTGACGACAAGCAACGTCTTCAGGGGCAACTGATCTTTGTCGTCGAAGACGACGCGGACAATCTGCAGGGTCTACGACTGCTGCTCGAAACCTGGGGCTATCGGGTGATGGTCGGCGGCAGTGGCGATGAGATCCTGCAGGCGACGGCCGACGCCGCCGGGAAGCCGGCGCTGATCGTATGCGACTTCCGGCTGCGCGATCATGAGACCGGCATCGAGGTTATTGACCGACTGCATGAAGAGTATGCAGACGACACGATCCCGGCGATGCTGATTAGCGGCGACACCGATCCGTCGCGGTTGATCGAAGCGTCCGCGCGCGCGTGGCCGCTGCTGCACAAGCCGGTCGACTCGGTTCATCTGCGTCATGTGATTACGGAGTTGCTCGCACCCGCCGCACGCGAACGGAACGGCAACACCGTCTAGCGCGTCAGGTCGGCTTGCCGAATAGCCCGGCACGGCGCGCGATAAGTACCGCTTGCGTGCGATTGATTACGCCGAGCCCGGCCAGGATCGCCGTCATATGCGCCTTGACGGTTTTCTCGCTAGTGCCCAGACGCGTGGAGATTTCGCTATTGCGCAAGCCGTCGCAGACGAGCCGCAACACCTCGATCTGCCGTGGCGTCAATGCGCTTAGCAAGGCTGCGTCGTCGGATTGCGGGAGGCGGCGGCCGTTCGTTTCGATGGCCGCGTAGGTGTCCGGCACGATCTGTTTGCCTTCGATCACACCGTTGAGCGCTTCCAGCAATGTCTTGCTCGAAGCCGATTTGTGAATGAAGCCCTGGGCGCCGGCTGACAAAGCGGCGTGCACGTCATCAGGGTCTTCCGACGCGGACAGCACGAGTATGTGAATGCCCGGACGCGCTTGCCGAAGACGCCGTAGCAAGACGCTGCCCCCTACGTCCGGCAAGTAGTAGTCCATCATCACAACGCTGATCCCGCTGTGCGCTTCGAGTTCGGCAATGGCCTCGCTGCCATTGGAGACAGCGTGCACGGTGAAATCGGGCGCGGCTTGAGTGAGCGCGAGGACGAGCCCTTCGCGAAACATTGCGTGATCGTCGATCAACAGAACTGCTCGCATCGGATCCTCGGTCTCCGTGGATGGGCCAGGCGGCGCTCAGGTAGTAGTCAGGCGGTAGTCGGGCAGTAGTCTGGCAGGAAGCGGGACAGGGTAAAACAAAAACCGCCAGGAAACGAAAAAGGCCTTACAAGCATCGCTTGTAAGGCCTTGATTTCTTTGGTCGGGGCGAGAGGATTTGAACCTCCGACCACCTGCACCCCATGCAGGTACGCTACCAGGCTGCGCTACGCCCCGAACAGCTAAAAATTATAACAGACACTTCAGGCGATTAGAACTGCCCGAGCCCAACAAAGCCAACTAGTGGCCCAACAGATCGATCACGTGCAGCAACTCTTTGCGCAACTGCTCCACGTCTACCGCAGCCGTTTTTGCTGCTGGTGCCGCTGCACCCTCACCTTCCTCGACGATCTCAGCAGGCGCATTGTGGGCGCCACCGCCGTGCGAATCCAGCCGGTTGCGCGCACCGTTGATCGTAAAGCCCTGCTCATACAACAACTCCCGAATCCGCCGGATCAGCAGCACCTCATGATGCTGGTAGTAACGGCGATTGCCGCGCCGCTTGACCGGCCTCAACTGCGTGAACTCCTGTTCCCAGTAGCGCAGCACATGCGGTTTCACACCGCATAGTTCGCTGACCTCACCAATCGTGAAGTAGCGCTTCGCCGGAATCGGAGGCAAGACGACTTTTTCGATCGTCGCTGTCATCGTCAGTTAGCCGTCGTGGTGGGTTGCGCAGGGACGCGCCAGTCGATCAGCGCGTGAAGCTCGCTTCAGCGCCGTTCTCGACCAGCGCTTTCAGCTTTTGACTTGCATGGAACGTCACAACGCGGCGCGCGGCGATCGGAATCGCCTCGCCGGTCTTCGGGTTTCTGCCGGGACGCTGGGGTTTGTCGCGCAACTGGAAGTTGCCGAACCCCGACAGCTTCACGCTATCGCCACTCTCAAGCGCGTCGCGGATCACCTCGAAGAATGCTTCGACCATGTCTTTCGCTTCCCGCTTGTTGAGCCCGACATTGTCGAACAGCAACTCGGCAAGTTCAGCTTTGGTCAGCGTCGGCGTTTCGGTAGAAACGGCCGCGGGTGATGTCGGAATATCGCGAATCATGGCGCTACGCTGCGCCGTAAGAAGGGCTTCGAAATCACTCGAGTTCATTTCATTCATATCTATCAAATGGCGCGCCAAGCAGAAACGGAAGTTGCGGAAAAATGCCGTGCAAATGTTAACTGCGGGTTATCCACGCAACCGTGCGCCATATACTCGAGCCAGACATTCCACCAGAGTTTGAATGGCCAGATCGACCGTTTCATCCTGAAGGGTCCCGCCAGTATCTTGCAAGGTCACACGGAACGCAAGGCTTTTCTCATGCGCGGCCAGACCACCGGAAGTGTTTGATTTTGGACGGAATTCGTCAAAAAGCGCAACCTTCTGGACAGCCTTGCAGGCGGGTTCGGATTGAGCCTTCTGAAGCTCGTCCAGCAGCGCCTGCACCTCGATTTTCTGATCGACGACTAGCGCAATATCACGCCGTACCGGTGGGAATTTCGACACCTCCGCCGGAGTGGGCAATACCCGCTGCATTAATGCTTCCGCTTCGATTTCAAACAGAATTGGCGCATGCGGCAAATCATACTTTTGCATCCAGCGCGGATGCAATTCGCCAATCCAGCCCACTGCGCGGCCATTCAGTTCAATACGCGCACTGCGGCCCGGATGCAATGCCGGATGCTCCGCTTTCACGAAGCTCGCCACGGCCGGCGCAAGCACCGCTTCCAGATCGCCCTTCACGTCGAAGTAGTCGACCGGGCGCGTTTGCGCACCCCATTGCTCTTCCAGAGCGGGACCATAGGCGAGGGCGCCGATCATCTTCGGCTGAGCAAAACCTTCCACCGTCAGTTCACCCGCCTTGATCGACGGATCGTGCAGGAACACGCGGCCGGCTTCGAACACGCGCACGCGGTCGGCCGCGCGACGGTTCAGGTTGGTGCGCAATACATTGATCAGGCTGCCGAACAGCGTGGTGCGCATCACCGACAACTGGCTTGCAATCGGATTGAGCAGACGTACCGGCTTGTCGTTGCCGGCGAAGTCCAACTCCCACTCGGCGTCGACGAAACTGAAGTTGACCGTTTCCGCGTAATCGCGCGCGGCGAGCGCGTGACGGATCACGTGAATCGAGCGCTTCGTTTCGTTGGTCGGCAGCATTTCGCTGGTGGCGACCGGCGGACGCGCGGGGATCTTTTCGAAGCCGTAGATACGCGCGACTTCTTCGATCAGGTCTTCTTCAATTTCGATATCGAAGCGGTATGACGGCGGGTTCACCGCGAAGGTATCGCCGTCGCGTTCGAACGTCAGGCCGAGGCGCGTGAAGATCTGCGCGATTTCGTCCGCATCAATCTTGACGCCGATAATGCGGTTCGCACGCGAGACACGCATCTTCACCGGCTCGCGCTTCGGCACGTTGACGATCTGATCGTCAACCGGACCGGCTTCGCCGCCGCAGATATCGAGAATCAGTTGCGTAATGCGTTCGATGTGCTCGACGGTGGTCGCGTAATCCACGCCGCGCTCGAAGCGATGTCCGGCATCGGTCGAGAAGTTGTACTTGCGCGAGCGGCCACGAATGCTATCGGGCCACCAGAACGCGGCTTCGAGATAGATGTTGGTGGTGTCGAGCGTCACGGCGGTGCTGTCGCCGCCCATGATGCCGGCGAGGCTCTCGATGTGCTGTTCATCGGCGATCACGCCGACGGTTTCATCGAGTTCGACGGTACTGCCGTTCAACAGCTTGAGCGTTTCGCCCTTGCGGCCCCAGCGCACGTCCATGCCGCCATGGATCTTGTCCAGATCGAACACGTGCGACGGACGGCCGAGTTCGAGCATCACATAGTTCGAGATGTCGACGAGCGCGGAAATGCTACGCTGGCCCGAACGCTCCAGTCGCTGCACCATCCATTGCGGCGACTTCGCGCGCGCATTCACGCCACGAATCACGCGACCCGAAAAACGGCCGCACAGATCGGGAGCCGAGATCTTGACCGGCAATGTTTCGTTGAGCTTCACTTCGGCCGGCTTGATCTCGAGCGGACGCAGCGGCGCGCCGGTAATCGCCGAGGTTTCGCGCGCCACGCCAAACACCGACAGGCAGTCCGCCTTGTTCGGCGTCAGCTTGATTTCGAAAATCGTGTCGTCGAGATTGAGCGTTTCGCGAATGTCCTGGCCGATCGGCGTAGCTTCCGGCAGGATCATCAGGCCGCTATGATCTTCCGAGAGCTTCAACTCGCGTGCCGAGCAAAGCATGCCCTGACTTTCCACGCCGCGCAGCTTCGAGAGCTTGATCGCGAACGGCGCCCCGCCCTCTTCGGCCGGCGGCAGTTGCGCGCCTACCAAAGCGACCGGCACCTTGATGCCCGGCGCGACATTCGGCGCACCGCACACGATGTTCAGCGTCGCGCCGGTGCCGGCGTCGACCTGACACACGTTGAGCTTATCCGCATCCGGATGCTTGACGACCTCCAGCACCTGGCCGACGACGATCTTCGAGGTCGGCGGCGCGGCCGGCCGCAGGTCTTCGACTTCGAGACCCGCCATCGTCAAAGCGTGCGACAGTTCATCGGTCGTCAGTTGCGGATCGACAAAGGTTCTCAGCCAGGATTCCGGGAATTGCATGGTTCTGTGTACGTTCTGATCAGGTTAGGTCCATGTCCGGCAAGCGGCCCATTGATTCGCTGGGCACTGCCGGGGACGCTGCTGGCGGCACGCACTGCGTGCGATGCCGCGCTCTATGCTAGTCGCGTTCGTACGCGCCGGTTCACGCGAATTGACGCAGGAAACGCAGGTCGTTTTCGAAGAACAGACGCAGGTCTTGCACGCCGTAACGCAACATGGTGAGCCGCTCGAGGCCGCTGCCGAAAGCAAAACCGATGTAGCGTTCGGGGTCGAGGCCCATGTTGCGGATCACCGTGGGGTGAACCTGGCCGGAACCCGAAATTTCGAGCCACTTGCCGGCGTTCTTGCCCGTTTCGAACAGCATGTCGATTTCGGCCGACGGTTCGGTAAACGGAAAGTACGACGGACGGAAGCGCACCTGAATATCGTCGCGCTCGAAGAATTTCTTAAGGAAGTCGGAATAGACGCCCTTCAGGTCCGCGAAGCTGATGTTCTCGTCGATCCACAGGCCTTCGACCTGATTGAACATGGGCGAGTGAGTCGCGTCACTGTCCACACGATAGGTGCGGCCCGGCACGATCACCTTGATCGGCGGCGTGTTGGTACGCGCGTAGCGCACCTGCATCGGGCTGGTATGCGTGCGCAACAGCAATTGACGGCCGTCGGCATCTTTGCCGTCGACGTAGAAGGTGTCCTGCATCGAACGCGCCGGATGGTTTTCCGGGCTGTTCAGCGAGGTGAAGTTGTACCAGTCGGTTTCGATCTCGGGGCCGTCGGCCACGTCGAATCCGATCGTACGGAAAATCTGTTCGACGCGCTCCCATGTGCGCATCACCGGGTGCAGGCTGCCCGCACCGGTGCCGCGGCCGGGCAGCGTAACGTCGATGGCCTCGGCGGCGAGGCGCTGGTTCAGCAACGCGTCGGCCAGCGCCTGACGGCGGGCCGTCAACGCGGCTTCCACCTGCTGCTTGACGAGGTTGATCCGTGCGCCTTCGGTCTTGCGCGTTTCGGGGTCAAGTTTGCCAAGGCCCTTCAACAGCTCGGTCAGCGCACCCGATTTACCGAGAAAGCGGGCTTTCTCGTTCTCGAGGGTGGTGACGTCGGAGGCTTCTGCGAAGGCTTTTTGCGCGTCGGCGACAATCTGGTCCAGATCCATTGATCCCATCATTTCAACGTCAGTGTTCAATCGTTGCAAAACTGGTTCTACCAACAAAAACGGGGCTCGGTGAGGAGCCCCGTTTTTGTTGCAGCGTCACCGAAACTACCGGATGTTCGCTGCAACGAACCACGCAGTTTAATTGCCCAAAGCGCAATCAGGCTGCAACGGCGGCTTTCACCTGCTGAACGATCGCAGCAAAAGCAGCCTTGTCGAACACAGCCATGTCGGCCAGCACCTTGCGGTCGAGTTCGATCGAAGCCTTCTTCAGGCCGTTGATGAACACGCTGTACGTCATGTCGTGCTGACGCACCGCCGCGTTGATACGCGTGATCCACAATGCGCGGAACACACGCTTCTTGTTGCGGCGATCGCGGTAGGCGTATTGGCCTGCGCGCATGACCGCCTGCTTGGCGATGCGATAGACGTTATTGCGACGGCCGCGGTAACCCTTGGCCAGCTTGATGATCTTCTTGTGACGGGCCCGTGCGGTAACCCCACGTTTTACTCGAGGCATGTCTTGCTCCTATGAGTGTCGGTTAAGGGTTAAGCGAACGGCAGCATTGCGCGCACGGAGTTCATATCTGCTTCATGAACTGCCGTCGAACCGCGCAAATGGCGTTTGTTCTTGGTGGTCTTCTTGGTAAGAATGTGGCGCTTGAAGGCTTGACCGCGCTTGACGGTACCGCCCGGACGCACCACGAAGCGCTTTGCAGCACTCTTCTTGGTCTTCATCTTCGGCATGACAACTCCATTATTAGATGGATATGGGTGTGCGGTCGGCCAGATGGCCATTACCCGCCCTTCGAAACCCATTCCACTTGGTATGCAGACCGCCGGCAAGTGAAAATGCCGCCGGCAGCCGCTTTTCAGGACACAGTGCCCATTTGCATGGACACCGATCCGAAACCTGCCGATACCGCACCGGACACCCGGCACAGCACCGTTCAATCTTTCACAATGACAACCAAAGCGCGCGCCACACGGCGCGCCGCCGCTCCAATCGCTTACTTCTTTTTCTTCGGCGCGAGCACCATGATCATCTGGCGCCCTTCCATTTTCGGCATCTGCTCGACCTGACCGACTTCGTCGAGGTCAGCACGCAGACGCTCAAGCATGCGCATACCGATTTCCTGGTGAGCCATTTCGCGGCCACGGAAACGCAACGTGATTTTCGTCTTGTCGCCGTCGTCGAGGAAGCGGATGAGGTTACGCAGCTTGACGTTGTAATCGCCGTCATCGGTACCAGGGCGGAATTTGACTTCCTTGACCTGGACCACCTTCTGCTTGAGCTTGGCCTCGTGCTGCTTCTTCGCTTCCGAGTACTTGAACTTGCCGTAATCCATCAAACGGCAGACCGGCGGGACCGCTTGCGGAGCGATTTCGACCAGATCCACATCTTGCTGTTCCGACATGCGGAACGCATCAGCGAGTTTCACGATGCCGAGCGGTTCGTTCTCGACTCCGACCAGACGCACCTCAGGTGCAGTAATCTCACCGTTGATGCGGTGCGCAGACTTATCAGTAGCGATGTTACGTTTCCTCTAAAAATTAAAAAAACGAGCCGGGCTGCCAGGTGGCTCAGTTGAACGACTGCACGTCCTGACGCAGACGCTCAATGAAGGCATCGAGAGGCATCACACCCAGATCGACACCACCACGGGCACGCACGGCTACCGTTTGGGCTTCACGCTCTTTGTCGCCGACCACGAGTAGGTACGGCACCTTTTCTAGCGTGTGCTCGCGTATTTTATAGCTAATCTTCTCGTTGCGCAAATCGGCCTCTACTCTAACCCCTTGTTTTTGCAACGATTGGGCTAGAGACTGCGCATATTCGGCCTGATTCTCCGCGATATTCATCACTACGACCTGCATCGGCGCAAGCCACGACGGCATTGCACCAGCATGGTGCTCGATCAGAATCCCGAGGAAGCGCTCCATTGATCCGACGATTGCCCGGTGCAGCATGATCGGGCGGCGGCGGCTATTGTCTTCGGCGACGTATTCGGCGCCCAGACGCTCCGGCAGCACCATATCGAGCTGCAAGGTGCCGCACTGCCACGAGCGGCCGAGCGCGTCCTTGATGTGGTATTCGACCTTCGGACCGTAGAACGCACCTTCACCGGGCAACTCTTCCCAGGTTACGCCGCAGGCCGTCAGCGCCTCGCGCAGACCCTGCTCCGCGCGATCCCACGTCTCGTCCGTGCCGGCGCGCGCATCCGGACGCAACGACAGCTTGATCTCGACATTCTCGAAGCCGAAGTCTTTGTAGACGCTCATCGCCAACGTATTGAACGCGATCGATTCGCTGATGAACTGGTCTTCAGTACAGAAAATGTGGGCGTCGTCCTGCACGAAACCGCGCACGCGCATCAGGCCGTGCAGCGCGCCCGACGATTCGTTGCGGTGGCACGAGCCGAATTCCGCGTAGCGCAGCGGCAGATCGCGATACGAGCGCAGACCGTGGTTGAACACCTGCACGTGACCCGGGCAGTTCATCGGCTTGATCGCGTAGTCGCGCTTTTCCGACTCGGTCGTGAACATGTTTTCACGATAATTCTGCCAGTGGCCCGACGCTTCCCACAGCGAGCGGTCCATGATCATCGGCGTCTTGATTTCGAGGTAGCCGGCGTCGTTCACGCGGCGGCGCATGTACTGCTCGACCTGCTGCCACAGCGTCCAGCCACGCGGGTGCCAGAACACCATGCCCGGCGACTCGTCCTGCATATGGAACAGATCGAGTTGTTTGCCGAGCTTGCGGTGATCGCGCTTTTCCGCCTCTTCGAGCATGTGCAGATACGCGTCCTGGTCTTCTTTCTTCGTCCAGGCCGTGCCGTAAATGCGCTGCAACTGCTCGTTCTTCGAATCGCCGCGCCAGTAGGCGCCGGCCAGCTTCATCAGCTTGAAAACCTTCAGCTTGCCGGTGGACGGCACGTGCGGGCCGCGGCACAGATCGGTGAAGCTGCCGTGCGAGTAGAGCTTGATTTCGTCGGTAGCCGGAATCGATTCGATGATTTCGGCCTTGTACTTCTCGCCGATGCTTTTGAAGTAGTCCACCGCTTCGTCGCGCGACACCACGCGGCGCGAGACCGGCTCGTCTTTCTTCGCCAGTTCCTGCATGCGCTTTTCGATCTTCTCGAGATCTTCGGGCGTGAAGGGACGGTGGTAGGAAAAGTCGTAGTAGAAGCCGTTGTCGATAACCGGGCCGATCGTGACCTGGGCTTCCGGGAACAGATCCTTCACCGCGTACGCGAGCAAGTGCGCCGTGGAGTGGCGAATGATATCGAGGCCGTCTGCGTCTTTTTCGGTGACGATGGCAAGCGCCACGTCGTGATCGATCAGCGTGGACGTGTCGACGAGTTCACCGTCGATCTTGCCGCCGAGCGCGGCCTTCGCGAGGCCGGGGCCGATCGAGGCGGCCACTTCGGCGACGGTCACCGGATGCTCGTACTGTCGAACAGAACCGTCGGGCAGACGTATCGAAACCATTGTGTTCTCCGTGGTGCCGACCGGCGGCGGCACATACAACCATCAAACAAGCCAAAAAAAAATGCGGCCCCGCTTTCGAGGGGCCGCATTCACATTTTTTGCAAACTACATTGGCGAAAGTGGTCCTCGACTAGCGTCGCTCCGAAGTAGTTTCGGTCAACGTTCGCGGTGCCATAACCGTATTTGCCTTTTGCGCCGAAGCGCTTACTGCAGTTTGCGAAACCCCGGCAAAGCCGGAATTTCTCTTTCGTTGGTAGGCTCGATTGGACTCGAACCAACGACCCCCACCATGTCAAGGTGGTGCTCTAACCAGCTGAGCTACGAGCCTGAAGAAACGAGATTATATGGAGCGCCACACCGCTTGGCAAGTACTTTTATGCATCGACTTTAAATTTCTACGCACGCGCCCGGACGCGCGGAAGCGATGCCGAGGGCAACCCGCCGCCGCGCCCAAACCTCAGTTCTTGCGTGAAGCGCGCATCACGCCCGTCACCTCACCGAGCAACGTACACGCGCGCTGAATCTGCGCCGCGCTCGATACCTCGACGGTAAATTGCATGAACGCGGCGTTACGCCGCGATTGCGTTTTCACCCCGATCACGTTCATCTTCTCTCGCGCGAAAACTTCGGAGATATCGCGCAGCAGGCCTTGCCGATCCGTTGCCTCGATGCTGAGGTCGACTGGATAGACCGATTGCCCGCGCCCGCTCATCACATCGGCCGACCATGCAGTTTGCAGCACACGCTCCGGCGCGCGTTCGGCCATGCGCAGGAAGCTCGGGCAATCGCTGCGGTGAATCGACATGCCCTTGCCGCGCGTGACGAAGCCACTGATCTCGTCAGGCGGAGCGGGACGGCAACAGCGCGCGAGTTGCGTAAGCAGCGCGTCGACGCCGACCACCAGCACGCCAGTCGAAGCGCCACGGGCGACACTCGCGCCGCTACTGCGCTTCTCGAACTGTTCCGGCGCCTCGACGACAGGCTCGGGCGGCGGCGCATCGTGCAACGCCTGCTCGACGAGCCGCAAGCTGAACTCTTCCTTGCCGACCACCGAGAACAGATCGTCGGTAGTCTTGAAACCGAGTTTGGCGGCGAGCTGATCGAGATTGACGGACGTCTTGCCCTCGCGCTGCAGGGTCTTTTCGACCATCGCACGGCCGCTCGCGATGTGCTCCTGCACTTCGACCGCGTTGAACCAGGCGCGCACTTTCTGCCGCGCCCGATGGCTCTGCAGATATCCGAGTTGCGGGTTGAGCCAGTCGCGCGACGGACCGCCCTCCTTCACCGCGACGATCTCGACCGTTTGACCGTTCTGCAACGGCGTATTGAGCGGCACCATCGCGCCGTCAACGCGCGCGCCACGGCAGCGATGCCCCAGCTCGCTATGCAGGTGATACGCGAAGTCCACCGGCGTCGCGCCATGCGGCAACGGAATCACCCGCGCTTGCGGCGTAAGCACGTAGATGTGGTCGTCGTCGAGCGTGGCCTGGCGCAGTTGCTCCCACGGCTGCGCCGCGCGCTTCTCGCCGTGCTCGCCTTCTGACACTTCGTCTTTCCACGCGAGCAGTTGACGCAACCACGCAATCTTCTCGTCGTACTTCTCGTTGGCGCTGAACTGGCCGCCGTAACCCCGCGTGCCCGCTTCCTTGTAGCGCCAGTGCGCCGCCACGCCGTACTCGGCGAACTGATGCATTTCCTGCGTACGGATCTGCACTTCGAACGCACGGCCGTCGTCGCCGATCACAACCGTATGCAGCGATTTATAGCCGTTCGGCTTCGGCCGCGAGATGTAGTCGTCGAACTCTCTGGGCACCGGCTGCCACAGGTTATGCACGATGCCGAGCACCGTGTAGCAATCCTTGATGTCCGGCACGATCACGCGAAACGCGCGCACGTCGTACAGTTCGGCGAAGTCCAGTTCCTTGCCGCGCATCTTGCGCCAGATGCTATAGATATGCTTGGGCCGGCCGCTCACTTCGGCCTGCACATTCGCCGCGGCCAACTCCTGCTGCAACCGCTCGATCGCCTGTGCGACATAGCTTTCGCGCTCGACGCGTTTCTCGTCGAGCAGCTTGGCGATGCGCTTGTACGTGACCGGCTCTTCGAAACGGAACGCGAGATCCTCGAGCTCCCATTTCAGTTGCCAGATGCCCAGACGGTTGGCAAGCGGCGCATAAATATCGAGCGTCTCACGCGCAACGTCGGGCGACGGTGTGATCTTCGCCGCCGCGTAATAGCGCAGCGATTGCAGGCGCGACGCGAGCCGTATCAGGACAACACGAATGTCCTGCGCGAACGCGAGCAGCATCTTGCGCAGCGCCTCGACCTGGGCACGGCGCGCGGCCTGCGCATCGCGCCCGGCCTCAGGCATCGCGTTCTGCGCGGCGCGCAAGCTCACCGTACCGAGGCGCAGCAGCTTGCGTACATCGCCGACCAGTTGCGCCACTTCTTCGCCGAAGTTGTCGGCAATCACGCGCTCAGGGTCTTGCAGATGCGGCGTCAGTGCAAACAGCGCCGCCGCCAGCACCGCCGGCGGATCGACGTTGAGCGTGCGCATGATCGACGCCGTACCCGCCGCATGATCCGCCAGCAATTCGCCCGACGAGAGCCGCACATCGCCCGCATGTTCGCGCACGAACGCCATCGCTTCGTCGAAGGAAGGGATGGGGGCCGGCGTGCTCGTAACGATTTCGGTAGTCATGGTGCGACGGCCCACCGGGCCAGACGGATCAACAGAATTTCAACAACTGCGAGACCGGGTTCGGTCACGCTCAATCGCGCTGCGCCGCGACCACGACGATTTCGACGAGGCATTTCGGGTTCGCGAGCTTCGCTTCCACGGTAGCGCGCGGCGGCGTGGCGCCTTGTGCAACCCACTCGTCCCACACGGCGTTCATGCCGGCGAAATGCACCATGTCCGAGATGTAGATCTGCACGGACAGCAAATGCGACTTGTCGCTATTCACTTCCTCCAGCAGACGGTCGATGTGGCCGAGCACTTCGCGCGTCTGACCCGTGATGTCCTGATCCGCGTCTTCGGCGATCTGGCCTGCGAGGTACACGGTACCGTTGTATACGGCGGTTTCCGAGAGGCGCTTGCCGACGTGATGACGAATGACTGCCATGAAGAATCCTGAGTTGGGTTGAAAGTTGATCTAAGATGCGTTCCGCATTGCACCCGGCCAGAGACAAAAGGGCAGTGTGCGGAACCCTACATTATGACGCGTCAGCGGCCGGCCCGATGAAGAACCGCCTCGCGAGGTCGATCTGATCGGCCGACAGGAACGCCGGCGCATGCCCGACGCCCACGATTTCCGCGCTCGATACCGCACGCCCGGTTTCGACCATCTTCGCGACGGTCTCACGGGAAAGCAGATCCGATTGCTCGCCGCGCACCACCAGCACTGGCCCCTGAAACGCCGCCAGCGAATGCCACAGCGCGGCTTCGCCGAGTTTGGCCGCCTCTTCGGTGGTCGCGGTAAATGGCTGAGCAATTCGCGGGTCGTAGCGGAACAACCATGCGCCGTCCTGCTCGTGCAGCAGCGGCGTATTGATCTCGCGCCACTCCTCCGGCGTGAGCGGGCCGAACGTTTGCGCAAGCAGCGCGGCGTAATCGATACCCTGCTGCAGCGATTCGAAACGCACCGGCTTACCCAGGTAATCGCCGATTCGCTGCACGGCCACCGGTTCCAGATGCGGACCCACGTCGTTCAGCAGCATCTTGCGAATCGGCGTTTCCGGCAGACCGGCCAGCGCGAGCCCGATCAGACCGCCCATCGAAGTGCCGAACCAGTCGACCGTTTCGACGTTCAGGCGCGCGATCAGCGTGACCATATCGGCGACGTACTGCGGCACGGTATAGAAGTTGGGGTTCGCGAGCCATGAAGACAAGCCCCGCCCCGCCACATCCGGACACACCACACGGTAAGTGCCGGCGAATTCCGCCGCGAGGCGGTCGAAATCGCGCCCCGAGCGCGTCAAGCCGTGCACGCACAGCAGCACACGCGGGTTGGCCGGGTCGCCCCACTCGGTGTAGGCGATACGGTGCAAGCCGCCGCCGCTTGCGCATTGCACATAACGTTGGCGCGGCGCAGGCCGCCCGGTAGTGGAAGTGGACGTGTCGGTCATCGGGTTTCCTTGCAAAAGCGCTGCGGATTCGGCCTGGGCACAGCAGGGATCAATAAGCGTCCAATCTTCGAAAGATTGTAAACCGCTTTGCCGTGCGGCAAGGATCGGCCAAACGTCATAGGACAGCCCGGGACTCGTATCGAACGGACTTCAGGCGCAAAAACAAAGCGGGCGAGACTCGCGCCTCGCCCGCTCCGGGTCCTGCCCCGCCGCCACGTTCCCGTCATGCAGACCGAACCCGCGGGCGGCTCATAAAAACATTCAGCTCACCGCGCTCACATCCAGCGGCGCGCCCGTCTTCGCCTTGATTTCCTCGACGCTGACGCCCGGCGCCAGTTCGGTCACTTTCAGACCGTCTTCCGTCACTTCGATCACGCCGAGATCGGTGATGATCTGATCGACCACGCCCACGCCCGTCAACGGCAACGTGCACTCTTCAAGGATCTTGTGCTGGTCGCCCTTGGCGACGTGCTCCATCAGCACGACCACGCGCTTGACGCCCGCGACCAGATCCATCGCGCCGCCCATGCCCTTGATCATCTTGCCAGGGATCATCCAGTTGGCCAGATCGCCTTTCTTGCTGATCTGCATCGCGCCCAGAATCGCCAGGTTGATGTGGCCGCCGCGAATCATCGCGAACGAATCCGCCGACGAGAAAATCGACGAACCCGGCAGCGTGGTCACCGTCTGCTTGCCGGCGTTGATCAGATCGGCATCCACTTCTTCTTCGGTCGGGGACGGGCCGATGCCGAGCAGGCCGTTCTCCGACTGCAGCCACACTTCGACGCCGGGCGGCACATGGTTCGCCACCAGGGTCGGCAAGCCGATGCCGAGGTTCACGTAGAAACCGTCCTGCAATTCCTTCGCCGCGCGGGCGGCCATTTCGTCACGAGTCCATGCCATCATCAGTCTCCTTTCGCGCGGACGACGCGTTGTTCAATGCGTTTTTCCGGATGCGCATTGAGCACAATGCGCTGCACGAAAATGCCCGGCGTGTGGATCGCATCCGGATCGAGCTCGCCCACTTCCACGATTTCCTCGACTTCCGCGACCGTGATCTTGCCGGCCATCGCGCACATCGGGTTGAAGTTGCGCGCGGTGCGGCGATAGATCAGGTTGCCCGATTTGTCGGCCTTCCATGCCTTGACCAGCGCGACGTCGGCCGTCAGCGAGTGTTCGAGCACATAGTGGTTCTCGCCGAACTGACGGGTTTCCTTGCCTTCGGCGATCAGCGTGCCGTAGCCGGTGTTCGTGAAGAAGGCCGGAATGCCCGAGCCGCCGGCGCGCAGCTTCTCGGCGAGCGTGCCTTGCGGCGTGAATTCCAGTTCGAGTTCGCCGGCCAGATACTGGCGTTCGAACTCCTTGTTCTCGCCCACGTACGACGAAATCATCTTCTTGACCTGGCGCGTTTCGAGCAACAGACCGAGGCCGAAACCGTCGACGCCCGCGTTGTTGCTGATGCAGGTGATGCCCTGCACCTTCGAATCGCGCAGCGCGCCGATCAGCGCCTCGGGAATGCCGCACAGCCCGAAACCGCCGACGGCAAACGTCTGCCCGTCCTTGACGATGTCTTTCAGCGCCTCGGCAGCGCCTGGATAGACCTTGTTCATCTGTATGTCCCTTCCTTTATGGAAACCCGAAATCGGTTCGTTGCGGCCTCGATATGACGCTCGGCGGGCAAAAGCCCGACACGTCATTCTAGTCATCTGCGGCTGGCCCTGCGCTCAGGTCGTCTAACCTTGCGCCAACGCCCGCCGCGAATGCTTCGCCGCCTTGTCATGTGCCCGAAAGAGTACGCTGGGCGCGCCATGCGGCACAATACGCAAAAATACATAAGTACTTGCCGCCAGCCCATGCCCGCACTGGATTACCAAACCGCGTTTCAACTCGCCCCGATCGGACTCGTGCTGTCGCGCGAACGGATCATTGAAGACTGCAACGACGAACTGGCGTCGATATTCGGCTACCCGCGCGAAACGCTGCTCGGCCAGTCGTTCCAGATGCTGTACCCGTCGACCGACGAATTCGAGCGGATCGGCGCGCGGATTCCGCCGATCATGACCGCGCAAGGCAGC
This sequence comes from Paraburkholderia fungorum, assembly GCF_902833645.1. Classification (GTDB taxonomy): domain Bacteria; phylum Pseudomonadota; class Gammaproteobacteria; order Burkholderiales; family Burkholderiaceae; genus Paraburkholderia; species Paraburkholderia fungorum. The sequence continues at coordinate 234,209 of NZ_CADFGE010000012.1, read as the reverse complement.
TACGCGGACGACCGGATCATGAAGCGGGCCAATGGCGAACTGTTCTGGTGTCACGTGACGGGCCGCGCGCAGCAACGCGCCGACGCGCACGCAGCCGGCGTCTGGACCTTCGAGGATTTGAGCGCGACGCGGCGCGTGGCGGTCGAACTGACTCCGCGGGAACGGGAAATCGCCGCGCAACTGGTGACGGGCAAAACCAGCAAGCAGATCGGGCGTGCGCTGGATATCAGCCCGCGCACGGTCGACGTCTACCGCGCGCGGCTGATGCGCAAATACGATACGGGGAACGCGACCGAGCTACTGCAGCGGTTGCTCGGTCATTGAGGAGCGATCAGGCCGCCTGAATCAGGCAGCCTTCACCAACGCCGCGCGCTCGATTGTCTCGCGCAGCAGATCGGGAACCGGCACCGATTTACCGGCCGCGTAGTCGATCCATACGCAGCGGGCGGCGCCACGGGCATAGACGGTGTTCGGATCGTCGGCACGCACGAGCTCGAAGGCCGTGTCAAAACTGCTGCGCCCAGGCGTCGCGACGGACATCCGGCCGATCACGTCGCCGGGATAGTGCAACTGCTTGAGAAACTCCATCGACGCATTGACGATCACCGGCCCCTGCCCGTCGGCGTTGCTGCCGGCCATACCCATCTGTTCGAACCAGGAAATCCGCACCTGCTCCATATAACGAAAATAGACCGTGTTGTTCACATGGCCGAACGCGTCCATGTCGCCCCAACGGATCGGCATAGACATCTCAAAAACTGCGTGAAAATCGCTCATCGTACTTCTTTAACGGGTTGAAACGAGGGTGAAACCGGCGAGTAAGCCGGCGCAAAAAATGACATGCCGCGAAATGCGGCCAGTGTTCCGGCAAACGGTCCGCGCGTTCAGGCAAGTCCGAAGCCATCGTCGGCGGCAATCACCGACCCATTGATGAACTGCGATTCGTCGGCGGCCAGCAGCAGCAACAGCCCGTCCAGATCCTCCGGCTTGCCGACACGATGACGCGGCAGCATCGATACCAGCTTCTGCCCCTGCTCGGTCGACCAGTGATGGTGGTTGATCTCGGTATCGATATAACCCGGGCAAATGGCGTTCACATTGATACCGTGTTTGCCCCACTCCAGCGCCATAGCCTTGGTCATATGGACCACGGCGGCCTTGCTCATCGAGTACAGGCCAATCTGCGGCAACACCCGCAAGCCCGCCATCGACGCGATATTGATAATCCGGTATGAAGGCTTCTGGGCACTATTGCCGCGCATGATCATGCGCTTGGCAACCTCCTGGGCGACGAAGAAAGCACCGCGCGTGTTCGTGTCGAATACGTACTCGAAATCGGCCGGCGTCACTTCCGCAAGCTTCTGCGTGGTCGACACGCCTGAATTGTTCACCAGAATATCGATCGTGCCCGCTTCGGTTTCCGCGTGCGCGACGGCCGACTTGATGCTCTGATAGTCCGTGACGTCGAGCGAGACAACATGTGCCGCGCCGCCCGCGGCCTCGATCTCGGCGCGCAATTCCTTCAGACGCTCGGTGCGGCGGCTCGCCAGCACGACTTTGGCGCCGGCCTGCGACAATACCTGAGCAAAGCGCTTCCCCAACCCGCTCGAAGCGCCGGTAATCAGCGCGACTTTGCCTTCCAGATTGATCGAACGGCCCATTGTCGTTCCCTTGTTCGGTTGTTGTTACAGACGCGATTGACGGATGCGGCAAGACCGCCACTGCGGGTCACACCGTATCACAAAAATAGAACGATCGTGCTAATCTCCGCTGATCGGGTTGCGGTGGCGGAGACCATCGCCCACAATACGATCCCGAAAAAAGCATTCTAACGGTAACAAGAGGAGCATCAATGACCCCCGCAAGCCTCATTGAGCAATACGGACCACGCGAGTCGATGGAATACGACGTCGTGATCGTCGGCGGCGGCCCGGCTGGCCTGTCCGCAGCGATCCGCCTGAAGCAGCTGGCGGCCGAGAAAGGCGTCGAGATTGGCGTGTGCGTACTGGAAAAAGGCTCGGAGATCGGGGCTCATATCCTGTCGGGCGCGGTGATGGATCCGCGCGCGATCACCGAACTGATCCCCGACTGGAAGGAAAAAGGCGCGCCGCTGACGGTGGACGTGACCGAAGACAAATTCCTGTTCCTGACCGAAACCGGTTCGAAGAGCGTGCCGACCTGGGCGCTGCCGGACAACTTCAAGAACCACGGCAACTATGTGATCAGTCTCGCGAACGTCACGCGCTGGCTCGGTCAGCAGGCCGAAGCGCTCGGCGTCGAGATTTTCCCGGGCTTTCCGGCCGCGGAGATTCTGTATAACGACGACGGCTCGGTCAAAGGCGTCGCCACCGGCAACCTGGGCATCGGCAAGGACGGCCAGCCGACCGAGAATTTCCAGCTCGGCATGGAGCTGCACGCCAGGTACACGCTGTTCTGTGAAGGCGCCCGTGGGCACCTCGGCCGCCAGTTGAACGACAAATTCAAGCTGCGTGAAGGCGTCGATCCGCAGGTCTACGGTATCGGCATCAAGGAACTGTGGGAAATCGATCCGGCCAAGCACAAGCCGGGTCTGGTGATGCACACCGCCGGCTGGCCGCTGGAGAACGACACGTACGGCGGCTCGTTCCTCTATCACATGGACAACAACCAGGTGGTGGTGGGCTTCGTGGTCGGCCTGGGCTACACGAACCCGTACCTGTCGCCATTCGAGGAATTCCAGCGCTACAAGACGCATCCGGCGATCCGCGCAATTCTGGAAGGCGGCAAGCGGGTGTCGTACGGCGCGCGGGCCATTACCGCAGGCGGCCTGATGTCGCTGCCGAAGCTGGTGTTCCCGGGCGGCGCACTGGTCGGCGACGATGCGGGCTTCCTGAACGCATCGCGGATCAAGGGCTCGCATGCGGCGATCAAGACCGGCATGCTGGCCGCTGATGCTGCATTTGAGGCCGTGCAGGCTGGCCGCACCAGCGATGAACTGACGGCCTATCCGGAATCGTTCAAGACCTCGTGGCTGCACACGGAACTGCATCGCGCGCGCAACTTCAAGCAGTGGATGAGCAAGGGCCTGTACCTCGGTACGCTGATGGTGGGCATCGAGCAGAAGCTGCTGGGCGGCAATGTGCCGTGGACGCTGCATCACCAGCATTCCGATCACGAGATGCTCAAACCCGCGTCGCAGTGCAAGCAGATCGTCTATCCGAAGCCGGATGGCAAGCTGACGTTCGACCGGCTCTCGTCGGTGTTCATTTCGAACACGAATCATGAAGAGAACCAGCCGGCGCATCTGACGCTGAAGGATCCGACGGTGCCGGTGAACGTGAACTGGCAGACCTATGCCGGTCCGGAATCGCGCTACTGCCCGGCTGCGGTGTATGAGTTCGTGAAGAACGACGACGGCAGCGAGCGGCTGGTGATCAACGCGCAGAACTGCGTGCACTGCAAGACCTGCGATATCAAGGACCCGACCCAGAACATCGTCTGGGTGACGCCTGAGGGCGGCGGTGGTCCGAACTATCCGAATATGTGATCCGGAGTTGATTTGCCGTGCGCGGAGCTTGTTGGTCTGCCCGCGCACGGTCCGTAACCAACCGTTCTGAGTCGGCAGAAAAGAGGGCGTCTACGGCCGACTCGCTGTCAATGCCAATCCCAAAGCCGCCGCAAGGCAGAAAGCTCAGACACGCCGCGTCATTTCAATCCGCTCCCGCACCTTGGCCAGCACCGGCGCCCACGCGCCAATCTCGGGCTGCCGGAATATCTCGATCGAATCGTACCAGGCCGTGGTGCGCGATTCATCCCCCCAGAACCATGCCGACACGTGATCGATCATCAGACAGGTCGGCACGCCAAGTGCGCCCGCCAGATGCGCCGGCCCGCTGTCGATCGTGACAACCAGATCCAGATTCGCCAGCAAAGCAGCGACGTCATCGAATCCGGACTGAAAATGGTGGGTCAGATCGGCGACATCGTGACCTTGGGCCCGCCACTGCGCAACCGTCTCGCTGCGCCCGGGCGACAAGGCAAACCAGGTCACGCCGGGCACGCTCAATAGCGGTGCGAGTTGCTCGACGGGCACTGAGCGCCGCCTGTCGCGGACATGGTCAGGATTGCCATTCCACACCAGACCGACTTTGCGATTACCCGGTTTGCGCGCCGTGTGCGCGTGAACTCGCTCGCGCCAAACGTGCACACGCGTGGGCTCCGCACTCAGATACGGCGCACCCCACCCCTTTGCATCGAAGACGCCAAGCCGCAGCGGCAAGCTCATCAATCCGCAATGGAAATCAGGCTGGGTTTCGAGGCTCGTTTCGAGCCGCAAATCGGCAGGCAGCATTCGTTCGAATAGATGCCGCAACGGCCCGTCGTGACCGAAAATCACGCGACCGCCCTCACGGCGCGCCCTCTCCGCCAGCAGCGGCAGAAAGCGCACCGCCCAGAGACAGTCGCCGTTGCCTTGCTCGCCGTACACCACCAGCGTTTTGCCTTGCAGCGATTCGCCCTGCCAATGCGCGCTGATTGCAGCAAGCGCATGCTGCGCATTGTTCAAATCGTCACCGAACGCGACCCGTGATTCGTAATGCGTCCAGCCGGCGGCGAAACGCCCGGTGCGGATTTCGAGCTCCGACAGATCGAATAGCGCATGCACGTTATCCGGCGACAACTCCAGCACCTGCCTGAGCAAGGCCTCCGCTTCCTGAAACCGCGCCTGCTCCTTGACGCACAACGCAAGTTTGTGAAGCGCCACCGGATTACCGGGCGCGACGCGCACCGCTTCGCGCAGCAGGTGCTCGGCCGTGTCGAAGTCGTTGCGTTGTTGCACGGCGGCGGCGCGCCAGATCAACGCGTTGGCGTCTTCGGCGTTGCGTTCGAGAAGCAGCGTAGTGGCGGAGTCGACGAGTGCCCAATCGCGCACGATGAACGCTGTTTGCGCAATCGTGTGAAGCAAGGTGGGTTCGCAGGAGGGATCAAGCTGATAGGCCCGTACGAGCGCTGCAAGCGCTTCGCGCTGGCTGTCTTTGTTACGGGCGGCGTGTTGCAGCAGTGTTTGCCCGAGCGCGAGGCAATCGGCCACGCCGGCTCGCGGCGCGGCCGCGCGGGCACGCAGATCCGCGAGTTGGCTAGTTGCCGGCTCGATGTTCGGATCGGTCATTGAAACGATGCCGCGCGCACTACGAGGACGCTCGAAGCGCGCCGTTTACGACGCGCTCGCGGCGATCTTCGGCGTGCTGACGGCGACATCGCCGCATTGCGCGCGGTGACGCAGCGCGTGGTCGATCAATACCAGCGCGAGCATGGATTCGGCGATCGGCGTAGCGCGAATGCCGACGCACGGGTCATGGCGCCCGAACGTTTCGACGATGGCCGGCTGCCCCGCCTTGTCGATTGAACGACGCGGCGTGCGGATGCTCGAGGTCGGCTTGATCGCGATGGACACCGTGATGTCCTGCCCGGTCGAAATACCGCCGAGCACGCCGCCCGCGTGGTTGCCGACGAAGCCTTCCGGCGTCAATTCGTCGCCATGCACCGAACCGCGTTGCGCGACGCTGGCGAAGCCCGCGCCGATCTCGACGCCCTTCACCGCATTGATACCCATCATGGCGTGCGCGATGTCCGCGTCGAGACGGTCGAACAGCGGCTCGCCAAGCCCGACCGGCACGCCGGAAGCCACGACATTGATGCGCGCGCCGATGGAATCGCCGTCTTTACGCAGCGCGTCCATGTAGGTTTCGAGTTCCGGCACGATCTGCGCATTCGGCACGAAGAATGGATTCTCACGCACATGGGCCCAGTCGACGAACGGCACGTCGATCTCGCCGAGCGCCGCCATGTAGCCGCGAATCTCGGTCCCGAATTTCTCGCGCAGCCATTTCTTCGCCACGGCGCCGGCCGCCACCGTAGGCGCGGTCAGACGGGCCGACGAACGGCCGCCGCCGCGATAGTCGCGAATGCCGTATTTCTGCCAGTAGGTGTAATCGGCGTGGCCGGGACGGAAAGTATCCGCGATATTGCCGTAATCCTTGCTGCGCTGGTCCGTATTGCGAATCAGCAGGGCGATCGGCGCGCCGGTGGTCTGGCCTTCGAACACGCCCGACAGGATCTCGACCTTGTCCTCTTCCTGGCGCTGCGTGACGTGGCGCGACGTGCCCGGCTTGCGGCGGTCGAGTTCGAGCTGGATATCGGCTTCGTTGAGCGCCATGCCCGGGGGGCAGCCGTCGATCACGCAGCCAATAGCGGGGCCGTGCGATTCGCCGAAGGTCGTGACAGTGAAAAGCGTACCGAGCGTGTTGCCGGACATGGGCGTCGTCCAAAGAAATGCGGGGAAAACGCTATTATGCCAGCCTTGATGCGGCCAAGGCCGCGCTACGGGACGGCGATGGGCTCCGGGCCCGACCGGCAGGCCCGTGATCCGGTGGCGCTACTTGCGCGCCCCGCGCAATTCGGTGACGATCTGCTGCAGCAGTTCCGGCGTCGCCTCAGCCGGATCGATTGGCTCACCCACGGCCAGCGTCAGCCGGCTCATCACGCCCTTCTGGATCGGTCGCGGCCAGCGCGCGTCGTTGGCGCGCGAAAACACGCTGCCCCACAGTCCGCGCAACGCCATCGGTATCACCGGCGCCGGCGTGCGGCGGATGATCTCGGTCACGCCGTGGCGAAACGGATTCATCTCGCCGGTCTTCGTCAGCTTGCCTTCGGGGAAAATGCAGACCAGATCGCCCTCAGCCAGCGCCTCGGCACAACGCTCATAAGCGCGCGCCAGCAGTGCCGGATCCTGATGAGCGGGCGCGATCGGAATCGCCTTCGCGTGACGGAACACCCAGCCGGCGAACGGCGACTTGAAGATCTGATGATCCATCACGAAGCGGATCGGCCGCGGGCTCTCGGCCATGATGACGATCGCATCGACGAAACTCACGTGGTTGCACACCAGCACGGCTGCGCCCTCCTCCGGAATCCGCTCGGCATGAACCAGGCGAATCCGGTAGAACGTGTGCACCAGCACCCAGGCGATAAAGCGCAGCAGAAACTCGGGCACGAGCGAATAGATATACGTCGCGACGACAATATTCAGCAGCGCGGTGACGAGGAAAATCGCTGGAATACTGAACCCCGCCGCGGTTAGCCCCATTGCCATTAACGCCGACACGATCATGAACAGCGAATTCAGAATATTGTTCGCCGCGATGATGCGCGCACGGTGGCTCGGCTGGCTGCGGCTCTGGATCAGCGCGTACAGCGGCACGCTATAGAAGCCGCCGAACATGGCCAGCAGAAACAGATCGGCCAGCACGCGCCAATGGGCCGGCCGCACGAGGAATTCGCCGACGCTCAGCAGATGCCCGGCGGCCGGCAGCGCATGGCTCGCACAGAACAGATCGATCGCGAACACACTCATGCCGATCGAGCCGAGCGGCACAAGGCCGATTTCGATGCGCCGCTTGGAGAGCTTTTCGCATAGCAGCGAGCCGATGCCGATGCCAATCGAGAAGGTGCCGAGCAGCACGGTCACGACGTCCGGATCGGCGGACAGCACGTTTTTCGCGAAGCTGAAAAACGAGGACAGAAAGGTCGCGCCCACGAACCACAGCCAGGAAATCCCCAACAGGCTCAGAAACACCGTCCGGTTTTCGCGCGCGAGCTTCAGGTTGCGCCACGTTTCGCTGACCGGATTCCAGTTGATGCGCAGATCGGACTGCGGCGCCGCCGTCGCAGGCACGAAGCTCGATACCAGCCGCCCCACCAGCGCAATCGCGACACATGCGCAAGCGAGCACCACGGCGCCATGCTCGACGAAACCCGCACCCACGCCACCGACGATCGTGCCGATCAGAATGGCGACGAAGGTGCCCATCTCGACCATGCCGTTACCGCCGACCAGTTCCGACTTCGACAGATGCTGCGGCAGGTACGAATACTTGACCGGCCCGAACACGGTCGAATGGACGCCCATCAGGAACGTGCACAAATAGAGCAGCGACGCGCTATGCAGCCAGAAACCCGCGCCGCCGATCAGCATCACGACGATTTCGAAGCTTTTGACGAAGCGCGTGAGCATCGCCTTGTCGTACTTGTCCGCGATCTGACCCGAGGTCGCCGACAGCAGCACGAACGGCAGAATGAAAATCGCCGAAATCAGGAACGCGGCCGTTTTCGGATCGACGCCGGAAAAGCGCGCCGCCTGATACGTGACTAGCGACGTGAAGCCGATCTTGAACACGTTGTCGTTCATTGCGCCGAGAAACTGGGTCCAGAAAAACGGCGCGAAGCGGCGTTGACTGAGCAGGCGGAACTGCGACTCGTGCGCCTCGTGAGAGCGGGCGGGACGGCGGGCGGCAGGTATCGGACGATCGCTCATGAAGTTCGGGAACGGGCTAGAAACTGGCTAATGGCAACAAAGGAGAAATAGAGGGGAAACAAAAAAGCAAACAATAAGCAAACAAAAGGACTTCGGCCGGGAAAGCGCGGGGCACAAAAAAAGCGCACGCTTTCGCGCGCGCCTTGAGCGCATCTTCACACTCACGCTAACGGCGCGGACGCCGCGGTGAGCCCACGCGCGTTCTGCTTAGCGCGGCGCCGATTGCTGTTCCTGCTGCTCTTCCGGCCAATCGCGAATGTACGCCTTCAGCATGCGATTTTCGAAGCCCTGCTCTTCGACCACCGCCTTCGCGACGTCGTAAAACGAGATCACGCCCATCAGCGTGCGGCTTTCCAGCACCGGCAAATAGCGCACGTGATGCTCGAGCATCATGCGACGCACCTCGTTGACGTCCGTTTCGGGCGTGCACGTGAGCGGATGGTCGTCCATCAACTTGCGGATCGTGGAAGTGCCGAGGCTGCCGTGGTGCTTGCTCAAGGTCAGAATGACTTCACGAAACGTCAGCATGCCGACGAGGTCGCCGTACTCCATCACGACCAGCGAGCCGATATCGTGCTCGGCCATGGTATTGACTGCGTCGTGCAGCGTGGTATCCGGCGTAACCGTGAAAAGGGTGTTGCCTTTGACTTTAAGAATGTCGCTGACTCGCATGGTCTGTCTCCGTGATGCCCGCTAAGCTGATAATGCCTGATTGACTTTCGATCCTAGCGGAAAGGCCCGTAAAAGGAAAGCGGCCCGCCCATCAAGGCGCAGCGGGCATTTGCAGCTTCTGTGCGGTGCCGTCCGAAGCGCGCGCATCGGGAAAACCGCGCTTGAAGCGATTCACGCCGGTGATAGGATGGCCGCCACTTTCACCTTTCGCGAGGCCGTCCGTGGCTTCGCCGCCCAGGATGTCCGCCAACCGTTTCGACACGCTTGCGCTGCACGCCGGCGCAGCGCCCGACCCAGCCACCGGCGCGCGCGCCACGCCGATTTACCAGACTACCTCGTTTTCGTTCCGCGACTCGGACCACGCCGCGGCGCTCTTCAATATGGAGCGCGCCGGCCACGTCTACTCCCGCATCTCGAATCCGACCGTGGCCGTGTTCGAGGAACGTGTTGCCGCGCTGGAAAACGGCGCGGGGGCGATCGGCACGGCCAGCGGCCAGGCCGCGCTGCATCTGGCGATCGCGACGCTGATGGGCGCCGGCGCCCATATCGTCGCCTCCAGCGCGTTGTACGGCGGCTCGCACAACCTGCTGCACTACACGCTGCGGCGCTTCGGCATCAAGACGACCTTCGTCAAACCGGGCGACCTCGACGCCTGGCGCGCCGCGCTACGCCCGAACACACGCCTGCTGTTCGGCGAGACGCTCGGCAACCCGGGCCTCGACGTGCTCGATATTGCCGCCGTGGCACAACTCGCCCATGAGCACCGCGTGCCGCTGCTGGTCGATTCGACCTTTACCACGCCCTATCTGCTCAAGCCGTTCGAGCACGGCGCCGACTTCGTCTACCACTCGGCGACCAAATTCCTCGGCGGCCACGGCACGACGATCGGCGGCGTACTGGTGGACGGCGGCCTGTTCGACTTCACCGCGTCCGGACGTTTCCCCGAATTTACCGAACCGTACGAGGGCTTTCACGGCATGGTGTTCGCCGAGGAAAGCACCGTCGCGCCGTTCCTCCTGCGCGCGCGCCGCGAGGGCTTGCGCGACTTCGGCGCCTGTCTGCATCCGCAAGCCGCATGGCAACTGCTGCAAGGCATCGAGACGCTGCCGCTGCGCATGGAGCGGCACGTCGCGAACACACGCACGGTGGTCGAATTCCTGTGCGCCCACCCTGCCGTCGAAGCCGTGGCCTACCCGGAGCTGCCGTCGCATCCGGACTACGTGCTCGCGAAGCGTTTGCTGCCACGGGGCGCGGGCGCGGTATTCAGCTTCAATCTGCGCGGTGATCGCGCCGCCGGACGCAGCTTCATCGAAGCGCTTTCGCTGTTCTCGCATCTCGCGAACGTCGGCGACGCGCGCTCACTGGTCATCCACCCCGCATCGACGACGCATTTCCGCATGGACGCCGCCGCTCTCGCCGCAGCCGGCATCGCCGAAGGCACGATCCGTCTGTCAATCGGTCTTGAAGACCCCGACGATCTGATCGACGACCTCAAGCGGGCGCTGAAGGCCGCGCAGAAAGCGGGCGGCGCGAGCGCGACTGCGACCGGACAAGCCGCTGCGTCCAATACTGCAAAAAACAGCTCCGCCGGTTCATCCGCTGCTTCGGCTCAAGGCGAGCCGTCCGCTGCGCCCGCCAATGCGGCCAACCCCCGCCCGGAGTCGGCATGATTCTCACCGTTCAAGGCAAGCCCGCCTATGCGTACACCGGCGGCAAACCATTCGACGCCAGCCTGCCGACCGCGGTCTTCATCCACGGCGCCGAGCATGACCATAGCGTGTGGGCATTGCAAACACGTTACTTCGCGCACCATGGCTTCGGCGTACTGGCGGTCGATCTGCCCGGCCACTGCCGCAGCGCCGGCCCGGCGCTCACCACCGTGACAGCCATGGCCGACTGGCTGGCCGCCCTGCTCGACGCCGCCGGCGTACAGCGCGCATTCGTGGCCGGCCACAGCATGGGCTCGCTGATCGCGCTCGACTTCGCCGCCCGCTATGCGCAGCGTGCAACGCACCTCGCATTGCTCGCCACCGCCGTGCCGATGGCCGTCTCGGACGCCCTGCTCGAGGCTGCCCGGCACCGCGAGCCCGATGCAATTGGCATGGTCAATCAATGGTCGCATTCCACGCTCGCCGCCAAGCCGTCGTGCCCCGGCCCGGGCTTCTGGCTGCATGGCATGAATCAACGGCTGATGGAGCGGGTCTCGGCAAGCGGCGAGCCGCAGTTGTTCCACACCGACTTCACCGCCTGCAATAGCTACGCGGACGGCCTCGCACGCGCCGCCGAAGTACGCTGCCCGGCGCGACTGATCGTGGGCCGGCGCGATGCGATGACGCCGCCACGCGCGGCCAAAGCGCTCGCCGACGCGCTCGCCCGGGCCGGCGTACCGGTCGACACCGTGACGCTCGAAGCCGGCCACGCGTTGATGACCGAGCAGCCCGATGCCACGCTCGACGCGCTGTTCAGCTTCGCCTCGAAGGCCGCCAGCGCCGTTCAGTAGCCACTGCGAGTGGTCACAATAACCTCACAGGCAAGCGCGCACCATCGGCCGAATGGCCAGGTTGCGCGCGTGGCCCGATAGCCGCACAATGGGCCAGACCTGTCCAGTTTCAAGCGCGCTGCGGGCATCCGGCGCGACGAAGTAGTAGAAGTAATGGAAGTACAAGACGTAAAGAGAGCGACGGGCACGGAATCGAGTAGCGTCGACATTCGGAGGCCGCAATGGCTCAAACCGCACATACCGATCACTTCGCGAGTTTCGCGGAGTTCTATCCGTACTATCTGAGCGAGCATCGCAATACGGTGTCACGGCGGCTGCATTTCGTGGGATCGCTCGGCGTAATCGGTTGCCTCGCCATGGCGCTCGCCACCGGTAACTGGCTATGGCTGCCGGCTGCTGTTATCTGCGGATATGGCTTTGCCTGGGTCGGGCATTTCTTCTTCGAGAAAAACAGGCCGGCGACCTTCCGGCATCCGCTTTATAGCCTGATGGGCGATTGGGTGATGTTCAAGGACATCTGTGTGGGGAAGATTTCGCTGTAGATGGCGATCAAGTGGTGATCAAGCGGCGATCGGATTGCGCCCGCTCCCGGCACCCCGCTCAAGCAGCCTGATGCGGCATTGAAGAAGCGGCCTGTTCGTCTTCCCGAGCGCGCGCCGCCCGCGCGGCAGCACGCGCCGCCAGCAGCGTAGCGAGCGTCACCTTCAGTTTGTCGTTTTCGAGCGCTGCCAGAAGCATCTGGCCATCCACCCGCGTGGAGTTCAGCTCAAGCTGATATTCGAGCTCCGCGCGATCGATCACGAACAGGTCGAACAGACGCTCAACCGTAATCTGCGCCGGATTCGCCAGCAACAGGAAATGCGGCCGCGTACCGTCCTCCTGCAAGCGCGCGATCCACTCGATCTCCTCGAGCTTTTGCAGCAGATTGACCGTGGTATCCATCTCGCGGCGAAGCATCCTGGAAAGTTCCTGCACCGTGTAGCCGCGCTTACCCGCGTCGCGCGCTTCCGAGAGCCGCGCGAGGAGTTCGAGCGAATCGAACAGATCGCTGCCCTCGAACGTCGGCCGGTGAAACTGCCCGATGCGAATCGCAGGCAACGCCGATGCGATCATTGCGCCGGCCAGCGCAATGAACCAGCATAGATACATCCAAAGCAGGAATAGCGGCACGGCGGCAAATGCACCGTACACCGCGGTATAGGTGGGAATCCGGCGAACGTAGTAGCCAAAGCCGCGCTTGGCGAGTTCGAAAGCGATCGCGGCAGCGACCCCGCCGATCACCGCGTCGCGCCATTCGACCCGGCAATTCGGCAGAAACACGTAAAGCATCGTGAAGGCGAGTGCCGTCAATGGCAGCACGGCACTGGTCAACGCCCAGTCGATCACCGGCGGAATATGTTGAGCGGCCGTGAACGCCATGGAACGCGTGAACAGATAGGACGACATCGACAGGCTCACGCCGATCAGAATCGGACCCAGCGTGATGATCGCCCAGTAGACCAGAATGCGCTGCGCGATCGGCCGCGCCTTGCGCACCCGCCAGATCACGTTGAAAGCGGATTCCACCGTCATCATCGTCATAACGGCGGTGACAAACAGAAAAATCATGCCGATGGTCGTCAACCCTTTCGCCTTCGACGCGAACTGGTTCAGGTAATTGAAAATCTGAGTGTTGAGCTGCGCGGGCATCAGATGGTCGGCAAGGAAAATCTGCAGCGACATCTGAAACGAGCTGAAAATCGGAAACGCGGTGAATAGCGCGAACGCGACCGTGGCGAGCGGCACGAGCGCGAGCATGGTGGTGAACGTGAGGCTGCCGGCCACCTGCGGAATGCGGTCTTCGCTGCTGCGCTTCGCGGCAAACTGCGCGAGTCGTTTGAGCTTGTCGAGATCGAAACGCACCCTGGACAACACACCCACCTTCTTACCTCCCTGCTTTATCAAACAGTGTTTCAGGACCGTGCGCGAAGCCTGGCCGAATGGCTATGGATGGCCTCTACAGCGGACCCAGCCCCTATAATACCCGTTCACCGATGAGGCCTATGAAAGACATTCTCGTGCTCTATTACAGCCGTCACGGCGCCACGCGCGAGCTTGCGCTGGCGATCGCGCACGGCGTCGACAGCGTCCCCGGCATGCAGGCGCGCGTGCGCACCGTACCGGCGGTTTCCACCGTCTGCGAAGCGACCCAGCCGGATATTCCCGCTGAAGGCCCACCCTACGTCGAGCTGCGCGATCTCGAAGAATGCGCGGGCCTGGCGCTCGGTTCGCCCACCCGTTTCGGCAACATGGCGGCGTCGCTGAAATACTTTCTCGACGGCACCACGCCGCAGTGGCTTTCGGGCGCGCTGTCCGGCAAACCGGCTTGCGTGTTTACCTCCACGGGCAGCCTGCACGGCGGCCAGGAGTCGACGCTGTTGTCCATGATGCTGCCGCTTTTGCATCACGGCATGCTAATCGTCGGTATTCCGTACACCGAGAGCACGCTCTCCACCACGCAAACCGGCGGCACACCCTACGGCGCGTCGCATTTCGCGCGCGCGGGCACGGCCGAACAAGGCATCTCCGCCGACGAGAAAACGCTTGCGATTGCGCTCGGCGCGCGCGTTGCCCGCACGGCGGGGTCCATGAGCGAGCGGCCGTGAGCGAGCCGACTGCGCCAAAGGCCTCGAACGATTCGCATGCCGGGATGCGCGTAAGCGGCAGCAACGCGCAACACGCCGGCTCGTCTCCCGCGGATTCAGCAACGAACGCTCCTATGCGCGCAACCACCATGCCTGTGCAGCAAAACCGCGCCGCCGCTTGCGGCGCCACCGCCAGCCTGCTCGCGCTGATCGCGCTGTCCGTCGCGTGGGAATGGTGGCTCGCGCCGCTGCGGCCGGGCGGCTCGGCGCTGGTGCTCAAAGCCGTGCCGCTGCTGCTCGCCCTGCCCGGCGTGTGGCGGCACCGGCTTTACACGCTGCAATGGGCATCGATGCTGATCCTGCTGTACTTTGCGGAGGGCATCGTGCGTGGCTGGAGCGACCCCGGTCTGAGCGCCCGCCTCGGCTGGCTCGAAGCCGCCCTCGCCGTCGTTTTCTTCATCTGCACGCTCGCCTACGTCGCGCCGTTCAAGCGCGCGGCCAAACGGGCAGCGCGGCAGGCCGCAACCGGGAACGCCAGACTGAACACCGGGCAGACCGAGGAAAGCTCGCAATGAGAGTCCTGCTTCCCACGCCGCTTGCCAGATAGCCCACCCGTCAAGCTCCGCCGAATTTCCTGACCGACCAATATGACCCAAGCCGCTTTCCTCACCGCTTGCCGCGATGCCATCGGCACCGCCCACGTGCTGACCGACCCGCATGACACCGCCCCCTACCTCACCGACTGGCGCCGCCGCTACACCGGCACCGCCTGCGCGGTGCTCTGTCCGGCCGCGCCTGACGAGGTTGCAGCGCTCGTCAAACTCGCTGTCGAGCATCGCGTCGCGCTGGTGCCGCAAGGCGGCAACACCGGTCTGGCCGGCGGCGCCACGCCGGATGCAAGCGGCGCGCAGGCCGTCATCAGTCTGCGGCGTCTGAACCGCGTGCGCGACATCGATCCGCACAACAACACGATCACAGTCGAAGCCGGCGTCATCCTTGCCGAAGTGCAAAAGCACGCTGAAGAAGCCGGCCGCCTGTTTCCCCTGAGCCTCGCCGCCGAAGGCAGTTGCACGATCGGCGGCAATCTCGCCACCAACGCGGGCGGCACCGGCGTACTGCGCTACGGCAACACGCGCGAGCTGTGCCTCGGCCTCGAAGTGGTCACGCCGCAAGGCGAACTCTGGGACGGCCTGCGCGGTTTGCGCAAGGACAACACCGGCTACGATCTGCGCGATCTGTTCATCGGCGCGGAAGGCACGCTCGGCATCATCACCGCCGCCGTGCTCAAGCTGCATCCGCAGCCGGCCGCGCGTGTCACGGCGCTTGCCGCGCTCGCGTCGCCGCACGCGGCGCTCGACTTCCTCACGCTCACGCAACGCGTCGCCGGGCCGCTGCTGACCGGCTTCGAACTGATGTCGGATTTCTGTCTGCGGCTAGTGGGGCGGCACTTCGAACAGATGCGCTATCCGTTCGCCGAAACGCACGCGCAGGTCGTGCTGCTGGAACTGTCGGACAGCGAAAGCGAGGCGCACGCGCGCGGCCTGTTCGAGCGTCTGATGGAAACCGCGCTCGAACAAGGTCTGGTCGAAGACGCGGTGGTCGCTGAGAACCTCACGCAATCGCGGGCATTCTGGAATCTGCGCGAACACATCCCGCTCGCACAGGCTGAGGAAGGTCTGAACATCAAGCACGATATTGCGGTGCCGATCTCACGCATCGGCCACTTCATCGAGGAAACCGATGCAGCGATCGCGCAGGCCGTGCCAGGCGTGCGAATGGTCACGTTCGGCCATCTCGGTGACGGCAATCTGCACTACAACGTGCAGGCGCCAGAAGGTGTCGATGCGAAAGCGTTTCTCAAGGCCTGGCAAAGTCCGATCAACCAGATCGTCTACGACAGCGTGCACCGGCATCGTGGCAGCATCAGCGCGGAACACGGGCTCGGCCAGTTGAAGATCGACGAGGCAATGCATTACAAACAGGACGTCGAAGTGCAAATGATGCGCGCGCTCAAGCACGCACTCGACCCGCTGAACCTGATGAACCCGGGCAAGGTGCTACGCTAGAGTTTGCAGCCGTCGCCGTCGGTGCGGGGCCCATTGCAGGAGTCGTCGTCGTGAAGATTCGAGTGCTGTCCGATCTGCATCTGGAATACGATGAGCCCGAGCTGATCCCGCATGCGCAGGCGGATCTGATCGTGCTGGCCGGCGACATCCATAATCATGCAGCGGGCCCGCGCTGGGCCGCGCAAACCTTCGACGGCGCCGTGCCGGTGGTCTACGTGCCCGGCAATCATGAGTATTACGACGGCGAATTCGGCGCGCTCGAAGCCGCCCTCTACGATGCTGCCGCGCAAGTCGACAACGTGCATGTACTGAACAATGCCGCGCTGGTCGACCCGCAAGGCCGCTGGCGCGTGCTCGGCACCACCTTGTGGACCGACTTCGCGTTATACGGCGCGGATCCTGACACGCTCGCCGGCTGCATCGACGCATCGCGCCGGGTGATGCTCGACTTCCGCGGCCTCATCCAGATGAACTGGCCGCACGACACCGAGGATTCGGCGCGCGACTTCACGCCTGACGATTCCCTCGCGTTGCACCGGAAAGCGCGCGCCTGGCTCGAAAGCGAACTGGCGCGACCATTCGAGGGCAAGACGATCGTCGTCACGCATCACGCACCGTACCGCTTGAGTCTGGCCGAGCGCTACGCGGAAGATCGCGTCTCGGCCGGGTTCGTCAATCATTTGCCGGAGCTGGTGCGCGCGCCTGTCGCCCTGTGGATTCACGGGCATACGCATACGCCGTTCGATTACACCGTGAACGGCACGCGCGTGGTGTGCAATCCACGCGGCTACCTGGACCGGCGCACCGGTCAGTTGGAAAATCCGCAATTCACGTGGGACAAGGTCGTCGAGATATAGCGGCGGCTTGGGGCCGATCTGGGTAGCGCGGCTGAGCGCCACGCACTACGCTGGGGTTATTGTCGGGTGCGGGTCGGGTTTGGACCGGCGATCTCCGGAGGTGTCGCTCATGTGTGGTCGAATCAGCCAGTACCGCGATCCGCATCTGTACACACAGCAGCTTGGTCTCGCCGACCCGCTGATGCTGTTCGACGCCGCCGATCGCCGCCCCGGCTACAACCTCGCGCCGGGCACTCATCCGCTCGCGATTTACCCAGACCAAACGCTGCATGCGATCCACTGGGGTTATTGCCCGGACTGGGCGCGCGCGCAACATCTGCCGGCGACGATCAACGCGCGCGCCGAAACCGCGCCGCACACGCGCTACTTCAAAGATTTGTGGAAAACCGGACGGGTTTTGGTGCCGGCGGATGGCTGGTTCGAGTGGCGCATGGAAACGGCGCCACGAGCATCAAGCGGGGATCACACGGGGCAAACCGACGCAACGGTCCGCCAGCCCTATTTTGTGCGTCTGAAAAGCGATGCACCGATGTACCTCGCGGCCCTGTCGAGCGTACGCGGCACAGAACCGCAAACGGAAGGCATGGGATTGGTGATCGTGACGGCCACCGCCGACGCGGGTCTCGTCGACGTGCACGGTCAACGCCCGCTTGCGTTCGCGCCCGAAGCGGCGCGCCGCTGGCTAGACCCGGCTCTGCCTGTCGACGAACTCGGACAACTCGTACACGGTGCCTGTCTACCCGCCGCGCGATTTCGCTGGCACCGGGTGAGCCTCGAGGTGGACCGCACGCTCAACGACGAGCCGGGTCTGATCGAAGCGCTGGTTTGAACCTACGAAATGAACCACAGAACGCGGATCGAAACAGACTGACAAGCCTCAACGATCGCGCCGTTGCCCCTGCGAATCGGGACGTTCGATCTTGACCGGCACCAGTTGCGGCTGTTGGTCGCGCAGGCGGCGCAGCAGATCGCGCGATGCGGCGATTCCAATCAGTCCCAGCATGACGGCCACGCCGATCATCAGATGCGTATCCATGAATTCCTCGTCCTAATTGTTGCGGTTGTTGCAGTTTGCCGAACAGCGGCGAATTGAACGCGTCCGGCAGAATGCGGCGGCGCGTGAAACCACACGTTAGCAAATCGACTGCGGCGCAGAAGTAAGAAAATGTTGCGGCGCGGCACTTATGTAACAGGCTATCACGCCCCTTTGCGCGGCCTCGTCAATCAAGGTCAACCGCCCGCGCGGCGGGGCTTCAGCCGCGCGCGAACTGGCGCAACTCTTCCTGATCGACGGCCAGCGTGGCCGGCAATTCGTCGCGCAGAAATTCGACCCAGGTGCGAATTTTCGCGTCCAGATACTGCCGCGACGGATACAGCGCATACAGGTTCATTTCCTGCGACGTGTATTCCGGCAACAGCCACACGAGTTCGCCGCTGCGCAAGCCGCTGATCGCCGAATAGATCGGAATCAGTCCGATGCCCATTCCATTACACACCGCGACTGCCATCGCTTCGGCGACATTCACCTGGAAGGTGGCCGGGCCCAGAACGATCGTTTCCTCGCCGTTCGGGCCGTCGAAGGTCCATCTGTCGGCGGGAAACACTGGCGTGACCATTTGCAGGCACGTGTGCTGCGCGAGGTCCGCGGGCGTTTGGGGCACGCCATGCCGCTGCAGATAAGCCGGCGACGCGCAGGCGATACTGAACGCGCTGCCGAGGCGCTGCGACACCAGCCCCGAATCCGGCAAGCCGGTTGCGAGTGTCAGCGATACGTCGAAACCTTCGTCCAGCAGATCGGGCATACGCTGCGCGAGCGTCAGTTCGATATGCACGTCCGGATAGCGCTCCTGATAGCGGCCCACCGCCGGCACCACATAATGCTGGCCGAAGCTCGTCATCGCATGCACCTTAAGCTTGCCCGACGGACGCGCGTGGGCGTCGCTGGCCTCCGCTTCCGCCTGATCCACGTACGCGAGAATCTGCTCGCAGCGCTGCAGATAGCGCTCACCCGCCTCGGTCAACGCGATGCGGCGCGTCGTGCGGTTCAACAGGCGCGTGCGCAAATGCGCTTCCAAATCGGAAACCGCGCGCGAAGCGTACGCCGTGGTCGTGTTCAGGTGCTGCGCGGCACCCGTGAAGCTGCCCGCTTCCACGACACGGACAAATACGCGCATGTTTTGAAGCGTATCCATACTTTTCCTTGTCGATCCGGAGTTGGCGCTTTAGCTGTCGGCCATGCAAAGCGCTTACCCCGGTCCCCTACAACATAGTCGCAACATAATTGCGAATGATCGGCAGCGATTGTTACATGATTCGCAAAGGCGATTGTCTCATATTCCGTAAAAATGCCTTGCATCTTTACCGGTTATTCCTCAATCAATCAAAAAATATAATGGCGCACATGCTTCTATAGCCAATTTTGGAGGAAATCGTGCAGTCTCCGGTACAGAAAGGGATCGCCGCAGCCGCGGTTCTTACGATCCTATTAACAATCGCCGGCTGTGCAAGTACCGGAGGCATCGCGCCGCAAGATCGCGGAATCGAGCCTTCATCGCTCGATGCGGGCAACGCCATCCGGGCGGCCAACGCGGACGCTCAATGGCCCGCCGCCGACTGGTGGCGTGCCTATAACGATCCGCAACTCAACGCATGGGTCGAAGCCGCGCAGGCGGGCAATCCGAGCCTCGCTGTCGTCCAGGCGCGCGTGCGCGAAGCAGTATCGATGGCAGGCGTCGCCCGTTCGGCGCTCTCGCCGCAAGTCAACGGCAGTCTGTCGATCCAGCGTCAGAAATGGGCCGACAACCTCTACTACGGCCCGGGTCCGCTCGCGGGCGAGCAGTCGTGGAACAACACCGGCACGCTGGGTCTGTCGTACAACCTCGACATCTGGGGCAAGGACAAGAACGCCGCCGAGCGCGCACTCGACGCCGCCCACGCGAGCGCAGCGGACTTCCGCGCCGCCCAGCTCGAACTCGAAGGCAACGTGGTGCGCACCTACATCGAGCTGTCGATGAACTACGCGCTGCTCGATATCGCCAAGTCCACGCTGCAGCAACAGCAGCAGATCGTCGACCTGGCGAACCGGCGTCTGAAAGGCGGCATCGGCACGCAGCTCGAAGTGAGCCAGGCGCAAACGCCGATGCCGGAATACGAACGCCAGATCGACGCGCTCGAGGAAAAGATCGCGCTCGGCCGCAATCAACTAGCCGCACTGGCCGGCAAGGGTCCGGGCGCCGGCGACACGATCCAGCGTCCGACGCTCGCGCTCGACAACGCCCCCGCCGCCCTGCCGAGCGCCCTGCCCGCGGATCTGATCGGCCATCGGCCGGACGTGGTCGCGGCGCGCTGGACGGTCGCGGCGCAAGCGCGCGGCATCGACGTCGCCAAGGCCAGTTTTTATCCGGACATCAACCTGCTGGCGTCGATCGGCGGTTATGCGGCCATGGGGCCGCTGTTCCAGTTCCTGAAAGACCCATCGCATAGCTGGAGCGCGGGTCCGGCATTGTCGCTGCCGATCTTCGACGGCGGCCGGCTGCGCTCGCAACTCGGGGCGGCGTCGGCGGGGTACGACGAGGCGGTCGATCGCTATAACCAGTCGATCGTCGGCGCGCTGAAGGACATCTCCGATCAGGTGATCCGGATCCGCTCGCTCGCCACCCAGGCTGAGGACGCCGACCGTTCGGTCGCGGCGGCTCGCAAGAACTACGATCTGTCGCGCGAAGGTTATCGGCGCGGGTTGACTGACTATCTGAATGTGCTGATCGCGCAGAGCCAGTTGCTGCGCGCGCAGGAAGGCGTCGCGAAGATTCAGGCTGAGCGGCTCGCGGCGCACGCGTCGCTGGTCACGGCTCTCGGCGGCGGACTCGACGAACCCGCCAACGGACCGCAAGCTAACGAGACGCTGCCAGCGCATGGCAAGGGCAAAGGCCAGCCGGCGGCTGTGGCGCCTGCGGCTGCATCGGGCGCATCGGCGCAAACGGCCTCGACTGAGCGTGCCGGGGCCAGCGCGCCGGCGCCAGCCCTGGCCGGCAGCACGCACGCACAGGGGCCGTCCGCCAACGCGCCCGCGGCTGAGTAAGGAAGCCGGCCATGTCAGCCTCCCCCTCTCCCGCCTCACGCCCGGCGTCGTTTGCCGCGCTGTATTCGGCTGCCGCCGACTGGGCGCGCACCGATGGCCTCACCTGGGTCTATCTGTTCAAAGCGCTCGCCGCCTGCTTTCTGGCGCTCGGCATCGCGATGAAACTCGACCTGCCGCAGCCGCGCACCGCCATGACCACCGTATTCATCGTCATGCAGCCGCAAAGCGGGATGGTGTTCGCCAAGAGCTTCTACCGGATCTGCGGCACGCTCGTCGGCCTCGTCGTGATGCTCGCGTTGATCGGCCTGTTCGCACAGCAGCCCGAACTGTTCATCGTCACGACCGCGATCTGGGTCGGCATCTGCACGGCCGGCGCGGCGCGCAACCGTAACTTCAAGTCGTATGGTTTCGTGCTGGCCGGCTACACCGCCGCGCTGATCGGCATTCCGGCTTCGCAGCATCCGGATGGCGCGTTTTTGAGCGCGCTCACGCGGGTGGCCGAAGTGGTGGTCGGCATTCTCTGCGCGGGCGCGGTTAGCGGCCTCGTGTTTCCGCAATTCACCGGCTTGCAGATGCGCGGCACGGTGCGCGCGCGTTTCTCGGCCTTCGTCGAGTACGTGTCGACCTCGTTGGCCGGCCGCAACGACCGCGCGCAGATCGAAGCGACCAACGCGCGCTTTGTTGCCGACATCGTCGGTTTCGAAGCGGCGCGCAGTGTCGCCGTGTTCGAAGGTCCCGATTCGCGGATGCGCGGTGGCCGTCTCGCACGTCTGAACAGCGAGTTCATGACCGCCTCGACGCGCTTTCACGCGCTGCATCAACTGATGAACCGGCTGCGCGATACGAACACGAACGGCGCAACCATCGCGGTCGAAGCGCTGGAGCCGTACTTCAAGGAAATCGCCCCGTTGCTGGCGAAATCCGGCGAACCGGTGTTGAGCGCCGCCGACGCGGCCCACGCCGCCGCGCAACTCGACGTGTACAAGGCCGCGCTGCCCAAGCGGGTACGCGAAACCCGCGCCGCGCTGGAAACGCAGCCGGACGCGCCGCTGCTCGACTTCGACACCGGTGCCGAACTGCTGTACCGCTTCATCGACGATCTGCACGCGTACGCGGCCACCTACGCCTCGCTTGCGGTCGACACGCACGAACGCGAGCGCTGGATCGAGCGTTACGAACCTAAGACCAACGCGATCGCCGCGAGCGTCGCCGGCTTGCGCGCCACCATCGTCATGATCGTGCTCGGCGCATTCTGGATCGCGACCGCGTGGCCGAGCGGCTCGACCTTGACGCTGGATGCCGCGGCGGTATGCGCGCTGGCGTCGTCGTCGCCGAATCCGAAGCGCACGGCGTTCCAGATGGCCGGCGGCACGCTGGTCGCCTCGGTAATGGGCATGATCGCGGTGTACGGCGTGTATCCGCATATCGACGGTTTTCCGCTGCTGTGCGCGGCGCTCACGCCGTTCCTGTTGCTCGGCGTATTCATGACGACGCGCCCGGCGCTGGCCGGCTACGGCGTCGGCTATTGCATTTTCCTCTGCTTCCTGGCCGGCCCCGACAACCTGATTCATTACGACCCGAGCGGCACCATCAACGACGCGATCGCGCTGGTGCTGTCGATGCTGGTCTGCGCGCTTGCCTTCGCGGTGATGCTGCCGCCTTCGACGCCGTGGCTGCGCAACCGTCTGCTGGTGGACCTGCGCCGTCAGGTCACGCTGGCGAGCCGCGCGGGCATGCGGCGGGTGCGTTCGCGCTTCGAGAGCGGCGCACGCGATCTGATGTTCCAGATCAACGCGCTCGCGCAGAACGAACCCGAACTCAAACGCGACACCTTGCGCTGGCTCTTTTCGGTACTCGAAGTGGGCAACGCGATGATCGATCTGCGCCGCGAAGTGGCGGCGCTGCCCGCCGACGCGCGCTATGCGAAGTCGATGCCGTGGCGGGTCAGCCTGCGTGCGATGCGCGATGCGCTGACCGCGCTGTTCGAACAGCCGCGCGCGGACCGCTTCGACCGCGCGCTGTCCGCAACCGTCGACGCTATCGGCGCGGTTCAACTGATGCTGGCGACCTTCACGCCGCCGCGTGAGGAGCGGCATCAGTTGCAACGCATTCTGAGTCAACTGCATTTCATTCGTACCGCGCTGCTCGATCCGCAATCGCCGCTTGAACCGCTGGTGAAAGGACGTGCCGACGCGTCAGAAGGAGTTCGTCATGCCACGTGATATCGCCGTATTCGACGCCTACGTGCCGGCCATTGTGCTGCTGTTCGTCGCGGGCGCCGCGCTTACCTGGATGCTGGACCGCGTGATTGCCTATACGGGCCTGTATCGCGTGGTGTGGCATCCGTCCTTGTTCCGGGCCAGTTTGCTCGTGTGTGTGTGCGGCGTGCTGGGTCTTGCCGTTTATCGTTGATCAGAGTCGAAACATGACCATCCGAAATATTGTTGGCTTCGTCGCGACAGCCATTATTTTTATCGTCGCGATTTTGATTGGGCGCGTGTTGTGGGTTCATTACATGGATGAACCGTGGACTCGCGATGGGCGCGTGCGCGCTGAGATTGTGAATGTGGCGCCTGATGTGTCTGGCGCGGTTGTTGATTTGCCTGTTAAGGATAACCAACTGGTCAAGAAGGGGGATCTGTTGATGCAGATCGATCCTTCGCACTATCAGATTGCTGTTGAGCAGGCGCAAGCTGCCGTTGCCGCGCGTAAGGCCGAGTTGCAGATGAAGCGCGATGATGCGCAGCGGCGGGCGGATATGGATGCTTTGGTTGTGTCCAAAGAAAGCCGTGAGAATGCGACGCACACCGCTTCTGCTGCTGAGGCTTCCTATCAGCAGGCTTTGGCCGCGCTCGATGCCGCGAAGTTGAATCTCGAGCGGACTCGGGTGGTCTCGCCGGTTGATGGGTATGTCACTAATCTGAACGTCTTTCGTGGTGACTATGCCACGGCCGGGGCCGCCAAACTGGCGATCGTCGATAGTCACTCTTTCTGGGTTTATGGGTACTTTGAAGAGACCAAGCTGCCTCATGTTCGCATCGGCGATAAGGCTGAAGTTCGGCTTATGAGTGGGGGGACGCTGCAAGGGCATGTCGAGAGTATTTCTCGAGGAATCTATGATCGGGATAATCCTGAAAGCCGGGAACTGCTCGCTGATGTGAATCCGACCTTTAACTGGGTTCGGTTGGCGCAGCGCGTGCCCGTGCGGGTGAGGATTGATTCTGTGCCCGATGGGGTTGTGCTGGCTGCTGGGATTACTTGTACTGTGGTTGTTAAGCCTAGCTGAGGTGCTCTTTTTTTTGCCTGGGAGGCGCCTGTTTTGTTTTGGCTGGGCTTGGGGGGTGTTGGCCTTTCCTTGTTTTCTTAGTGGTCTATTGGCGTTGCCCCTGTGCGGGGCGGCACCTACTTTTCTTTGCCGGCCGCAAAGAAAAGTAGGCAAAAGAAAGCGGCTTTACACCGCCAGCTCATAAGTGGGTCCCCCGCGCAGCCACGGTAGTGGTGCATCTGGAATCTGTGTCCTCGCACATTTGGCGGTAGTGACAAGGCAGTCATACTTCCGGCGGCGCTGCGCGCGCCGATGCGCAGTTCGCACCCCTTATAACCTGAACTTTCCAACCATCTGCTTCAGGCCGCGGGCCTGGTCGTCCAGTGATCGGGCAGCCGCGGTTGCCTGCTCCACCAGCGCTGCGTTCTGCTGCGTGCCGGAATCCATCTGCGTTACCGCCAGGTTGATCTCCTCAATCCCCGCGCTTTGCTCGGACGACGCCGCCGAAATCTCGCCCATGATGTCCGTCACGCGCTTCACCGCCTTCACCACTTCATCCATCGTCTGACCAGCGTCCGCCGCCAACGTCGAGCCATTACTCACCCGCTCCACCGACGTACTGATCAACCCCTTGATCTCCTTCGCGGCAGCCGCGCTGCGCTGCGCGAGATTGCGCACTTCGGCCGCGACTACCGAGAATCCCCGACCCTCTTCGCCAGCTCGGGCAGCTTCCACCGCGGCGTTCAACGCAAGGATATTGGTCTGGAACGCAATCCCCTCGATTACGCCGATGATGTCGCCAATGCTTCGCGCGCTGTCGTTGATCTCGTTCATCGTCGCCACCACACGGCTTACTACAGCACCGCCCTTCTCCGCTATCTCCGATGCGTTGTTGGCCAAGGTGCTCGCCTGCTTCGCGTTGTCGGCGTTCTGTCTGACCGTCGAGGTCAACTGCTCCATGCTGCTCGCCGTCCGCTCAAGCGCCATCGCCTGCTGCTCCGTACGCTGCGACAAGTCGAGATTGCCCATCGAGATTTCGCCCGACGCCGTCGCAATCGCGTCGGCACTCGACGCGATGTCGGAGACCGTCGTCGCAAGGCCGCTTTGCATGTCGTGCAGCGCGTACAGCATGCTCGACTTGTCCTTGCGGCCCAGCACGATCTGATTCGATAAGTCGCCCGCAGCAATCCGGCTCGCAATTTCCTTGGCGTAGGCAGGCTCGCCGCCAAGCTGGCCGGCAAGGCGGCGCACCACCCACTCGCTAATGCCGAACGCCAGGGCGATCAGGCCAACCGTCATCACGGCGATCATCACGAACGACGAATGGAAAATAAAACCCGATGCCTCGATCGTCGCCTTGGCAGCGGTGCCGCGCTCTGCAACGAGTTCGTCGACGAGTTTTTCAAGCTTGCCAGTCTCGACCAGCAACGATACGTCCTGCGTGCCGACCTGCCAGTTCATCTGCGAAAGATCGAGCGGTTGCGCCTTCACGAGCTTCACGAAATCGCGCAAGTGGCCGCTCCACACTGCAACGGCCGCGGCAAATTTCTTCTGCTGGTCGACCGCCTTCGCATCGGACGTGTCGACGTACTGTTGCAGCGTACCGAGTTCCGTGCCGAGACCGTTCAGGCCCTTGTCGATGTCGGCGCCGAGGTCGTCGCGCTCCTTGGCCGTGGTCGCGGTGAGCAGCATCTTCTGTGCACGGCTCGCACGCAGCATGTGGCCGCGCGCCTCTTCGGCAGCGCGGCTCGCCACGTGTCCCTGGTCGTAGATCGATTGCGCGGAAGCGTTCAGGCGGCTGATCTGGGTCAGCGAAAATATGCCGATGACGAGGGTGCCGATCAGCAGCACGGCAAAGGCAAGCCGCAGCGTCGCCTTCACCGACAAACCCTTGAGCCGCACGGCGCGCGAATGGCCCTCCTGCCCATGTGACGGCTTGCCCGCCGCTTCCCCTTCCGGTACGAACCCCGCGCCCGTCTGGCCACCCAGCGAAACTGCTTTCATATTCCTCGTCCCCGCGTATCGACTGCCGGAAAGGTCGGTTCCGGCATTAATGCTTATCTCTCCGGGTCTACGGCATAAACGTCCGCGATCTTTAACGCCGCTCGTGTCAGCCAATCGTCATGCCCGGTCCTCGACGCGCCGCTTTGTAAGCTTCGCGCCCGCGACCGCTTTATACATGGCCAAAAATCGCAAAACCGCATTTATCAGAGGGCTTGCCAATCATCCGTGGCAATGGCAACACACCGGCCGAAAGCACCGCTGCGGTGCACCAGAGGTGCCAGTTTCGAGGCAGCCGCAGGCACCGCGCCGCTCGGACGTGTCCGATTCGCGACAAAACTTGTCCTTACATTTAGCCGAAGCCACATTAAACTTCGACAAATAGCTGACAAACCCGGACATCGCGTCGAAATGCCGCAGCGCTCGCTTTCCGTCTAACCGGCAAGCGACCCGGAGGAATGCCGACGCGTCAGTAGCCGAACGCCGGCAGCCAGAAATCACGACCTTTCACCCTTTTTTCTCTCTCATCTAGCGTATGGAAACGAGCCTCGATAAAAGCGCCCTCGCCGGCGCATCAGCCTCTCCCGCCAGTACTGCCGCCCCTGCCGCCCCTGCCGCCAAAGTCCAGCGTACGGTCTACTCGGTGCTGGGCGCGATCAGCTTTTCGCATCTGCTCAACGACATGATCCAGTCGTTGATTCTGGCGATCTACCCGATGCTGAAAGACAACTTCTCGCTGTCGTTCGGGCAGATCGGGCTGATTACGCTGACCTATCAGATCACTGCTTCTTTGCTGCAACCGCTGGTCGGCAGCTATACCGACAAGCATCCGAAGCCGTATTCGCTGCCTGTCGGCATGGGCTTCACGCTCGCCGGCCTGCTGTTGATGTCGGTCGCGCCGAGTTTCGGCGTGCTGCTGGTGGCCGCGGCACTGGTCGGTTGCGGCTCGTCGGTGTTTCATCCGGAATCGTCGCGCGTGGCACGTCTGGCGTCGGGCGGCAAACACGGCCTCGCGCAGTCGCTGTTCCAGGTAGGCGGCAATGCGGGTTCGTCGCTCGGGCCGTTGCTCGCCGCGTTGATCGTGATCCCGCATGGCCAGCGCAGCATCGCGTGGTTTTCGGTGGCCGCGCTGGTCGCGATCGTCGTGCTCGCGCAGATCGGCCGCTGGTACAAGCAGCATCCCGCAGTGAAGAAGACGCGTAGCCAGGCCGGTCACGCGACCCTGTCGCGCAATCAGGTCATGTTCGCGATGGCCGTGCTGATGCTGCTGGTGTTCTCGAAGTACTTCTACCTCGCCAGCATCAACAGCTATTTCACGTTCTATCTGATCGACAAGTTCCATCTGCCGGTGCAGGCCGCGCAGGTCCATCTGTTCGTGTTCCTCGCCGCGGTCGCGGCAGGCACGGTGATCGGCGGTCCGATCGGCGACCGGATCGGCCGCAAGTACGTGATCTGGGTGTCGATTCTCGGCGTTGCGCCGTTCACGCTGCTGCTGCCCTACGCCAACCTGTTCTGGACCGGCGTGCTGACGGTGATCATCGGTATCGTGCTGGCCTCGGCGTTCTCGGCGATCCTCGTCTATGCGCAGGAACTGATCCCCGGCAAGGTGGGGATGGTTGCCGGCCTCTTCTTCGGTTTCGCGTTCGGCATGGGCGGGGTCGGCGCCGCCGTGCTCGGGCAGTTGGCCGACGCGACCAGCATCACCTATGTGTACAAGGTCTGCTCGTTCCTGCCGCTGATCGGCGTGCTGACGGTGTTCCT
The DNA here is from genome assembly GCF_902833645.1 of Paraburkholderia fungorum. Classification (GTDB taxonomy): domain Bacteria; phylum Pseudomonadota; class Gammaproteobacteria; order Burkholderiales; family Burkholderiaceae; genus Paraburkholderia; species Paraburkholderia fungorum. The sequence continues at coordinate 206,035 of NZ_CADFGE010000012.1, read as the reverse complement.
GCCGGATGTCGAAGGCAAGCGCGCGAAAGCATGATGGCTTTGACTGTCCGCAAGTGAATGAAAAAAGGCGCCGCGGCGCCTTTTTTATTGTCCCCGCTCATGGTGAACCCGCGTTGTCCGCACCGCCGCGCCTGCACTATCCTTGTGCGGATAGTCGTACCGCTCTCTCGCCACGCCCCGGCGTCGTACGACTCGCCATCCGTTCACTCACGCAGCAGAAGGATCGCCGCCGATGACCACCTACCGCGACTTCCACCGTCGTTCGATTGAGCAACCCGAAGCGTTCTGGCGTGAGCAGGCGCAGCGGATTCATTGGCAAACCCCGTTCGATACCGTGCTCGATCGCTCGAATCCGCCGTTCGCGCGCTGGTTCGTCGGCGGCCGCACGAACCTGTGCCATAACGCGGTGGACCGGCATCTGGCGGAACGGGCGCAGCAAAACGCGCTGGTGTATGTGTCGACGGAAACCGGCATCGAGCGGCGTTATACCTACGCCGAGCTGCATGCCGAAATCAACCGCATGGCCGCGGTGATGCGCTCATTGGGTGTGAAGCGCGGCGACGTCGTGCTGCTTTACCTGCCGATGATCCCCGAAGCGCTGTTCGCGATGCTCGCATGCGCGCGGCTCGGTGCGATTCACTCGGTGGTGTTCGGCGGCTTCGCGGCCCCCAATCTGGCGGCCCGCATCGATGACGCGAAACCTGTGCTGATCGTCACGGCCGACGCCGGTGCGCGCGGCGGCAAGGTGATCGACTACACGCCTCTAATGGACGAGGCACTCGCGCGCGCCGCCCACAAAACTCCGCGCGTCTTGCTGATCGATCGCCAGCTCGCGCCGGAGCGCCTGAACGCGAGCTACCTCGTCGCCTACGAACCGCTGCGCGAACAGTTCTTCGATGCGCATGTGCCGTGCGAATGGCTCGAATCGAACGAGCCGTCGTACGTGCTGTACACCTCGGGCACCACGGGCAAGCCGAAGGGCGTGCAGCGCGATGTCGGCGGCTATGCGGTGGCGCTGGCGGCGTCGATGGAACACATCTTTCAGGGCAAGCCCGGCGACACGATGTTCACCGCGTCGGACGTGGGCTGGGTGGTCGGCCACAGCTACATTGTCTATGCGCCGCTGATCGCGGGGCTCACTACCGTGATGTACGAAGGCACGCCCATTCGCCCGGATGGCGGCATCTGGTGGCGTCTCGTCGAACAGCACAAAATCAACCTGATGTTCACCGCGCCGACCGCGTTGCGCGTGCTGAAAAAGCAGGACCCGGCACTGCTGAAAAAATCCGATCTGTCGAGCCTGCGCACCCTGTTCCTCGCCGGCGAACCGCTCGACGAACCGACCGCGAGCTGGATCGCCGGTGCGCTCGGCAAGCCCGTGATCGACAACTACTGGCAAACCGAAACCGGTTGGCCGATGCTGGCGATTCCTCGCGGCGTCGAAGCCTTGCCCACCAAATTCGGCTCGCCGGGCGTACCGTCGGCGGGTTTCAATCTGACCTTGCGCAACGAACTGACGGGCGAGCCCTGCCCGCCCGGCGAAAAAGGCGTGCTCGCGCTGGGCTACCCGCTGCCGCCGGGCTGCATGTCCACGGTATGGGGCGACGACAAGCGATTTATCAGCACGTACTGGTCGAGCGTGCCGAACCAGCAGGTCTACTCCACCTTTGACTGGGGTATTCAGGATGAAGACGGCTACGTCACGATCCTCGGCCGCACGGACGACGTGATCAACGTTGCCGGCCATCGGCTCGGCACGCGCGAGATCGAAGAAGCGTTGTCGAGCCACGCGGCGGTCGCGGAAGTGGCCGTGGTCGGCGTGAACGATGCGCTCAAAGGTCAGGCGGCGATGGCCTTCGTCGTGCTGCGCGATCCGCAGGCTTACCCGGACGACAAGGCGCGGGCGAAGCTGGAAACCGAACTCACCGCGACCGTCGACCGCCATCTCGGCGCGATTGCACGGCCGGCGCGTGTGGTGGTGGTGTCGATGCTGCCGAAGACGCGCTCCGGCAAGTTGCTACGCCGCGCGATTGCGGCGCTGGCGGAAGGACGCGAACCGGGCGATCTGCCGACGATCGAGGATCCGTCCGCTTTGCAGCAGGTGCGCGAGGCGCTGGGAGACTCAACGAAGCACTAGGCCTTTCGTGCCATGAACGGGCGACGCACTCGTGTGCCGCCCGTTCGATTTATTGCTAGCGGGCCGACGTGTATCATCAGGATGAACCTGCGGCGGCGAGCACCTCACGCCACCTGGCGCGCTTCCAGAAACCGCTTCAGAATCGCGTTCGAATACGTCCCGGCGATCTCGGTGAGAAACGACACGAATGATTGCGGCGCGTGATCGTCGGCGGTGTCCGAGATAGTGCGCACGACCGCGCACGGTACGCCGTATTCGTAGCAGACCTGCGCGATTGCCGCGCCCTCCATCTCGACCGCGAGCGCATCCGGCAGCGCATCGCGCAACGCCTTGACGCCCGCCGCACTCGCGACGAATTGATCGCCGCTGATAATCAAGCCACGATGCACGCGCGGTTCGCGTGTGCCGAAACGCGCCGCCGACGCGGTACCTTCTTCGGCGACAAAGTGCTCGCAAGCCGCGGCCAGTTGATCGGCAAGCGCCGCGTCGGCTGTGAAACGCGACACGCCGAGCAGCGGCACTTCAAAGCGCGGAAACAACGGCGACGCGTCGAGATCGTGCTGCATCAGCGCATTGGCGACGACGATATCACCAACCCGCACTTCAGTCCCGACGCCGCCGGCGACACCCGTAAACACCACCGCTTCGACATCGAACGCGTGGATCAAGGCGCTGACGGTAGCCGCCGCCGCGACCTTGCCGACGCGCGCCAATGTCACGACGCAAGGCGTGCCGTGCACGGTGCCGAGGTGGTAGTCACGCTGGCCGTGCGTGATGGTGCGTACGCCGGATTCGGCGCGCATCGCTTCGATCAGATCACCGAGTTCCTGCGGCAACGCCGCCAGAATGCCCAGCGGACGATGCGAGACCGGTGCGCCACCGCGGCGTGAATCGATGCTACCTGTGCTCATTCGACCGCCTGCAATTTAGCAACCGCGAGCGCCAGCCACTTCTCGCCGTGCCGCTTGAATTTGACCTGGGCCTTGGCATCCGTGCCGCCGCCTTCCAGCGCAGTGATCGTGCCTTCGCCGAACTTGGTGTGGAATACCTGCTGGCCGACGCGAAAACCCGTTTCAGCCGCGCGCTGTTCGTTCGCAAAGGCCGGCAAAGGCGCCGGCGTCGACGACGATGCACCCGTGTAACCCGGCCGCGCGAACCAGTCGCGGCCGTAACCGGCGTTGTCCGAACGGCCGCCCCAGCGCGCGCCCGCCTCGACCTTCGGCGTGAGCCACTTGAGGTTTTCCTGCGGCAGTTCGTCGAAGAAGCGCGAACGGATGTTGTAGCGCGTCTGGCCGTGCAGCATCCGGCTCTGCGCAAACGACAGATACAAACGCTCCTTGGCCCGCGTAATCGCGACGTACATCAGACGGCGCTCTTCTTCCAGCCCGTCCGACTCCATCGCGCTGTTTTCATGCGGGAACAGACCTTCTTCGAGCCCGGTGATGAAGACCGCCGTGAACTCGAGACCCTTGGCCGCGTGCACTGTCATCAACTGCACGGCTTCCTGACCGGCTTGCGCCTGGTTGTCGCCCGCTTCCAGCGATGCGTGCGACAGGAAACCGGCGAGCGGCGTCATCGTGTCCGGATTTTGCGCCGGATCGTCGATGCCGGGTGCGTCCAGCACGACGGTATTCGGATCGTCGGTGGCGACAGCCAACTCGGGCGCCGCCGTGGCGCCCGGGCGCAGCGGAATCGAGCGCGCCGGCGTATCCATGCCGTAGCCTTCTTCGCTGACGAAAGCAGCAGCCGCGTTGACCAGTTCCTGCAAGTTCTCCAGCCGGTCCTGGCCTTCGCGTTCGTTCTGATAGAACTCCGTGAGACCGCTCGTGCGGACCACGTATTCGACCGTTTCCGGCAAGCTCATCTGCTGCGTTTCCGCGCGCATCTTGCCGATCAGGTTCGCGAAACTCGCGAGGCTCGACCCTGCTTTGCCCGCGACATACGGAATCGCCGCCGCCATCGAGCAGTTGTACAGACGCGCCGCGTCGGCAAGCTGCTCGATCGAGCGCGCGCCGATGCCGCGCGTGGGGAAATTGACGACGCGGGCGAACGCGGTGTCGTCGTTCGGATTGTCGATCAGGCGCAGATAGGCGAGCGCGTGCTTGACTTCCTGGCGCTCGAAAAAGCGCAGACCGCCGTACACCCGGTACGCGATGCCCGCATTGACCAGCGTGTGTTCGATCGTACGCGACTGCGCGTTGCTGCGATACAGGATGGCGATTTCGCTGCGCGACGTGCCGGTGCTGATCAGCGCCTTGATTTCCTCGACGATCCAGCCGGCTTCCTGCGTATCGGTGGCCGACTCGTAGACGCGCACCGGTTCGCCATGACCCGCGTCGGTACGCAGATTCTTGCCCAGGCGCCGGGAGTTATTGGCGATCAGGTGGTTGGCCGCGTCGAGAATATGGCCGTGCGAGCGGTAGTTCTGCTCCAGCTTGATCATGTGCCGGACATTGAACTCGTGTTCGAAGTCGCGCATGTTGCCGACGTTCGCGCCGCGGAAGGCGTAGATCGACTGGTCGTCGTCGCCCACCGCGAAGATCGAGTTGGTTTGCCCGGCCAGCAGTTTCAGCCACGCGTATTGCAGCTTGTTGGTGTCCTGGAACTCGTCGACGAGGATGTGCCTGAAGCGTGCCTGGTAGTGAGCGCGCAACGGCGGATTGTGCGCGAGCAGTTCGAAGCAGCGCAGCAGCAGTTCCGGGAAGTCGACCACGCCTTCGCGCTGGCATTGCTGGTCGTAGGCTTCGTAGAGCTCGACGAATTTGCGGTTGAAGTTATCGGTGGCGTCGACGTCTTTGGGCCGCAGGCCTTGCTCTTTGGAATTGTTGATGAAGTACTGGAGATTTTTCGCCGGGTACTTTTCGTCGTCGATGTTCAGGCCCTTCATCAGACGCTTGATCGCGGAGAGCTGGTCTGCGGTATCGAGGATCTGGAAGGTGGCCGGCAGGCCGGCGTCGCGATGATGCGCGCGGAGCATGCGGTTGCACAGGCCGTGGAAGGTGCCGATCCACATGCCGCGCGTGTCGATCGGCAAGAGTGCCGAAAGACGCGACATCATTTCGCGGGCGGCTTTGTTGGTGAAGGTCACCGCGAGGATGGTGGCGGGCGACGCCAGACCGTGCTGGATCAGCCACGCGATCCGCGTGATGAGGACGCGGGTTTTGCCGCTGCCCGCGCCGGCAAGGATGAGCGCTGGCTCGTTGGGGAGCGTGACGGCGGCGTGTTGTTCGGGGTTTAGATTGGCTAGCAGATCGGGCATTTTTCGGGAGGACGGCGAGGGCAATCGGCATTATATGCCCGGGAGGGGATCAGGTTTTTTTGCCTGTTCGGCGGGGGTGTTGTTGGGCTGGATTTTTTGGCGGTGCCTTGCTGGGTTTGTGGTCTGTTTTGTTTTTTGGTCCTTTGGCCTTTCCTTGAATTGTTAGTGGTCTATTAGCGTTGCCCCTGTGCGGGGCGGCACCTACTTTTCTTTGCCTGCCGCAAAGAAAAGTAGGCAAAAGAAAGCGGCTTTACACCGCCAGCTCATAAGCGGGTCCCCCGCACAGTGGCGGTAGTGGCGCATCTGGAATCTGTCGCCTCGCACACTCCGCCTCAGTGACAAGGCCGTCATACCTCCGGCGGCGCTGCGCGCGCCGATACCCAGTTCATATCGCTCCCGCTACGGCTTCCACCCTTGATTCGTCCGCTGCGGTTTCGCGCCTCGATTCACCCGCTGCGGTTTCGTGCTTCAATTTACCTAGATCCTGACTCGTCGGCAGCATCGCTGTCACCAGGCCGGGGCTTCACTCTCCCGTGAGCCCCGGTTCCCTACTCGCCGCTGCCTCGCTGTTGCGAGTGCAACCGCTGCACCGATCGCGATCGCACCGCGAAAGCGAAAGCAACGCACCGACATTTCCGAAGTGGGGGGTGGCCAATCAGAGCGGGGGCATCTCGCCGAGGCGAAGCCGACGGCACCCGCTGCGCGAAGCGAAGCCGCTGGTTTCCCTGGCAGACCCGTCCGCGACGCGCGCAGTGCGGAGTGGGAGCTGATGAGCGCCTTGTCGCTGACGCGGAGTGCGCGGGAACACAGATTCCAGATGCACCACTACCGTGGCTGCGCGGGGGACCCGCTTAAAAATTAGCGGTTTGAGCCGCTTTCTTTTGCCTACTTTTCTTTGCGGCAGGCAAAGAAAAGTAGGTGCCGCCCCGCACAGGGGCAACGCTAATAGACCACTAACAATTCAAGGAAAGGCCAAAAGACCAAAGGACCAAAAGACCAAAAACAAAACACACCACGAACCCAGCAGGAAAACGCCAAAGCACCAAAGAACCACAAAGAGCCAGACCACGAAAACCGCCGAACAGGCCCCAAACCATCCCCCAAAAGCCCGCCGCGCCCAGCGCCCCTTATAATCGAGCATTCTTTGCATCCACCAGCAGACCCAAAAATGAGCGAGACCCCGAGCGACCCGACCTCTACGCTTGCCAAAAGCTTCGAGCCCCACACTATCGAAGCCCACTGGGGCCCCGAATGGGAAAAGCGCGCCTACGCGGCGCCCACCTTCGACGAGAACAAAAAAGATTTCTCGATCCAGTTGCCGCCGCCGAACGTCACCGGCACCCTCCATATGGGCCATGCGTTCAACCAGACGATCATGGACGGCCTCACCCGCTATCACCGTATGCTCGGCGAAAACACCCTGTGGGTGCCGGGCACCGACCACGCAGGCATCGCCACGCAAATCGTCGTCGAACGCCAACTGGACGCCCAGGGCATCTCGCGCCACGATCTCGGCCGCGAAAAATTCACCGAACGCGTCTGGGAATGGAAGCAGCAATCCGGCTCGACCATCACGAACCAGGTCCGCCGCCTCGGCGCATCGATCGACTGGTCGCGCGAATACTTCACGATGGACGACAAAATGTCGGCCGCCGTGCGCGATGTGTTCGTACGCCTGTATGAACAAGGCCTGATCTACCGCGGCAAACGCCTCGTGAACTGGGATCCGGTGCTGCTCACCGCCGTCTCCGACCTCGAAGTGGTCAGCGAAGAGGAAAATGGCCACCTCTGGCACATCCAGTATCCGCTCACGGACGGCTCGGGCCATCTGACGGTCGCCACCACGCGCCCGGAAACCATGCTCGGCGACACCGCCGTGATGGTCCATCCGGAAGACGAACGCTACGCGCACCTGATCGGCAAAACGGTCACGCTGCCGCTGTCCGGCCGTGAAGTCCCGATCATCGCCGACGACTACGTCGATCGCGAGTTCGGCACCGGCGTGGTCAAGGTCACGCCCGCGCACGATTTCAACGACTATCAGGTCGGCTTGCGCCACAAGCTGCCGATGATCGAAATCCTCACGCTCAACGCGAAGATCAACGCCAACGCGCCGGAAAAATACCGGGGTCTGGACCGTTTCGAGGCCCGCAAGCAGGTGGTGGCAGACCTCGAAGCGCTCGGCGCGCTCGAATCGGTCAAACCGCACAAGCTGATGGTGCCGCGCGGCGACCGTACGGGCGTCGTGATCGAGCCGATGCTGACGGATCAATGGTTCGTCGCCATGAGCAAGCCGGCGCCGGAAGGCACCTTCAATCCGGGCAAGTCGATCGCCGAAACCGCGTTGGACGTGGTGCGCAACGGCGAAATCAAGTTCGTGCCGGAAAACTGGAGCACCACCTATTACCAGTGGCTCGAAAACATTCAGGACTGGTGTATCTCGCGCCAGCTCTGGTGGGGCCACCAGATCCCGGCCTGGTACGGTGAGAACGGCGAAATCTTCGTCGCTCAAACCGAAGAAGGCGCACGCGATAAGGCGGCCGCTGCCGGTTACACGGGCCCGCTCAAGCGCGACGACGACGTGCTCGACACGTGGTTCTCGTCCGCGCTCGTGCCGTTCTCGTCGCTCGGCTGGCCCGCGCAGACGCCGGAACTGAAGCACTTCATGCCCTCGTCGGTGCTGGTTACCGGCTTCGACATCATCTTCTTCTGGGTCGCGCGCATGGTCATGATGACCACGCACTTCACCGGCAAGGTACCGTTCGACACGGTCTACGTGCACGGTCTGGTGCGCGATGCCGAAGGCCAGAAGATGTCGAAGAGCAAGGGCAACACGCTCGATCCGATCGATATCGTCGACGGCATCGACCTCGACGCGCTGGTCGCCAAGCGCACCACCGGCCTGATGAATCCGAAGCAGGCTGCGTCGATCGAAAAAAAAACCCGCAAGGAATTCCCGGACGGCATTCCGGCTTTCGGCACGGACGCGCTGCGCTTCACGATGGCGTCGATGGCCACGCTCGGCCGCAATGTCAACTTCGACCTGGCGCGCTGCGAGGGCTATCGCAACTTCTGCAACAAGCTGTGGAACGCCACCCGTTTCGTGCTGATGAACTGCGAAGGCCACGATTGCGGTTTCGGCAAGCCGGAACAATGCGGCGAATGCGGCCCGGACGGCCACCTGAATTTCTCGGCGGCCGACCGCTGGATCGTGTCGCGCCTGCAACGCGTGGAAGCGGAAATCGCCAAGGGCTTCGCCGACTATCGTTTCGACAATGTGGCCAACGCCCTATACAAGTTCGTATGGGACGAATACTGTGACTGGTATCTCGAACTCGCCAAGGTTCAGATCCAGACGGGTCAGCCGAACCAGCAGCGCGCAACCCGCCGCACGCTGCTGCGCGTGCTCGAGACGGTGTTGCGCCTCGCGCATCCGGTGATTCCGTTCATTACCGAAGCGTTGTGGCAAAAAGTAGCGCCGTTGGCCGGCCGTTATCCGCAGGGCAAGGCAGAGGGAGAAGCGTCCATCATGGTGCAGCCCTACCCCATTGCCGAACCGTCGAAGCTCGACGAAGATGCGGAGCAATGGGCGGCCGACCTGAAAGCAGTAATCGATGCGTGCCGGAATCTGCGCGGCGAAATGAATCTGTCGCCGGCGGTCAAGGTGCCGTTGCTCGCGACTGGCAATGCGGAGCGCCTGCGCACCTTTGCGCCGTACGCTCAGGCATTGGCCCGTTTGTCGGAGGTACAGATCATTGCCGACGAGGCAAGCCTGGATGCGCAGGCGGATGGCGCGCCAATTGCTATCGTAGGAAATGACAAGCTGGTGCTGAAGGTGGAAATCGACGTCGCCGTGGAACGCGAGCGTCTGTCGAAGGAAATCGCGCGGCTTGGCGCGGAAGTCGTCAAATGCAATGCAAAATTGCAAAATGAAAGCTTTGTTGCAAAGGCGCCACCGGCGGTCGTTGAGCAGGAGCAGAAAAGGCTGGCAGAATTCGAAACCACTATCGGCAAGCTGAAAGCCCAGTTGGCTCGTTTGCCGGCCTGATCGACGCTCCGTGCCCCGCGCCATTGCAGGCGGGCGCGGATCAAGTGCTAAACCAGAGGATTCAGGGTAATCACATGCTAAAAGTTACAAAGGCAGTATTTCCGGTAGCAGGTCTTGGCACCCGGTTCCTCCCTGCCACGAAGGCAAGCCCGAAGGAGATGCTGCCGATCGTCGACAAGCCGCTGATTCAATACGCGGTGGAAGAGGCAATGGCGGCCGGCATCACTGAAATGATCTTCGTCACGGGCCGCAGCAAGCGCGCGATCGAGGACCATTTCGATAAGTCATACGAAATCGAGGCGGAACTCGAAGCGCGCGGCAAGGCCAAGCTGCTGGAATTGGTGCGCAGCATCAAGCCGAGCCATGTGGACTGCTTCTACGTGCGTCAGCCGGAAGCGCTCGGCCTTGGCCATGCGGTGATGTGCGCCGAAAAGCTGGTGGGCGATAACCCGTTCGCCGTCATTCTGGCGGACGACTTGCTGTACGGCACGCCGCCTGTGATGACGCAGATGATCGAAGTGTTCGATCACTATCACAGCTCGGTGATCGGCGTCGAAGAGATCCCCGCGGCGGAGACGAAGTCGTACGGTATCGTCGACGGCAAGGAGTGGGAAGACTCGATCATCAAGATGTCGGGTATTGTCGAAAAACCGGAGCCGAGCGTGGCGCCATCGAATCTCGGCGTGGTGGGCCGCTATGTGCTGAAGCCGCGGATTTTTGAGCATCTGCGCGCGCTGAAGCCGGGCGCTGGGGGCGAATTGCAACTGACGGACGCGATTCAATCCCTGCTGGCCGATGAACAGGTGCTGGCGTACAAGTACCACGGCACCCGTTTCGATTGCGGCAGCAAGCTGGGTTATCTGAAGGCGACGGTCGAGTTCGCTCTGCGTCACCCGGAAGTGGCAGCCGATTTCGAAGAGTATTTGCGTACCCGTTCGCCGGTGCTGGAAGGCTGAGGAATCGGGTAGCTGCGCGCAGCTTCTTGCGCTGGTAGCCCCTCGCGATGGGCGTCGGTCAGACGTAAAAAAGGCGCTGTGTTCCACATTCGTGGGCGCAGCGCCTTTTTTTCTTTGTTCTTTAGCGGCGCTTCATCAGAAAGGTAAAGACCTTGTCATGCGCCGAGCTTTCGACGATTTCGTTGCCGGTTTGCTTCGCGAACGCGGCGAAATCGCGCTGCGAGCCCGGATCGGTCGCCAATACCTTGAGGATCTGACCGCTTTCCATGTCAGCGAGCGCCTTTTTGGCGCGCAAAATGGGCAGCGGGCACATCAGTCCGCGTGCATCGACTTCCTTATGAACCTGAATTTGCATCGACGATGACCTTCGGAGGAGACGCTGAAGAGTTCGATTTTACAGTAGGTGGCGGGGGGACGCCTAAAGGCGGTGTGGGTTTGGTCTTTTTTGTTGGTCCGGTTTTGGGGTGTTGTTTTGATGTGTTCGTGGTCTGTTTGGCGTTGGTCTTTTGGCCTTTCCTTGATTTGTTAGTGGTGTATTAGCGTTGCCCCTGTGCGGGGCGGCACCTACTTTTCTTTGCCGGCCGCAAAGAAAAGTAGGCAAAAGAAAGCGGCTCAAACCGCTAATTCTTAAGCGGGTCCCCCGCACAGTAGCGATAGTGGTGCATCTGGAATCCGTGTTCCCGCGCAATCCGCGTTAGCGACAAGGCACTCATCAGCTCCCACTCCGCACTGCGTGCGTCGCGGACGGGTCTGCCAGGAACCAGCGGCTTCGCTTCGCGCAGCGGGAGCCGTCGGCTCCGGCGGGATGCCCCCGCTCTGATTGGCCACCCCCCACTTCGGAAATGTCGGTGCTTTCGCGATGCGATCGCGATCGCCGCCGCGGTTGCGCTCGCAACAGCGAGGCGACAGCGAGCAGGGAACCGGGGCTCACGGGAGAGTGAGGCCGTGGCCTGGTGACAGCGATGCGCCGACGAGTCAGGATGGACAAATCGAGGCGCGAAACCGCAGCGGGCGAATCGAGAGGGAAACCGTAGCGGGTGGTGGTATGAACTGGGTATCGGCGCGCGCAGCGCCGCCGGAGGTATGACTGCCTTGTCACTAAGGCGGAATGTGCGAGGTGACAGATTCCAGATGCACCACTACCGCTACTGTGCGGGGGACCCGCTTAAAAATTAGCGGTTTGAGCCGCTTTCTTTTGCCTACTTTTCTTTGCGGCAGGCAAAGAAAAGTAGGTGCCGCCCCGCACAGGGGCAACGCTAATAGACCACTAACACAGCAAGGAAAGGCCAATAGGCCAAAAGACCAACAACAAAACAGACAAACAACAAAGCAACCCCCCGCCCCCCACACGCATCCCGTTACAAACTCACAGCCTCCCCACTCAGCAGCGACTGCCGCAGTGCCATCCCAATCCGCGTAGCTTCAAGCGCGTCAGCCAGCGTGGCCCCCGCTTGCGCACCGGCATGCGCACCAGTGCCAGCCACAGCGGCAACAAACTCCCGCGCCTCAAACAAAAACGCCTCCTCAAACCGATCAAAAAAACTCGGCGTACATTCATTCCGAATGCCGGAGGCATCATAAATCTCAACGCGATTCGCGCGCGGATTATGCCCAACGGCCAACGCCCCCGCCGTGCCAATCACTTCGCTATGCGTATCATTCCCGTGCGCCTGCGTGCGCGACGCATAGAACATCGCAAGCTTGCCATCCTCGAATTCGCAGATCGCCACACCATTATCGACGTCGCCAAACTCACGCAACCCCTCGTGCAACGCAACCGCGCCCGCGGCAAAAACGCGCTTGGCACGCGGCTTCCCAAGCAGCCAACGCGCAACATCGATATCGTGCACGGTACAGTCCAAAAAAATCCCACCAGAAGTCGCCGAGAAGCGCACAAAAAAGCCGTCTTCATCGTTCTTGTCGGTGGTCTGTGAACGCACAAGAAAAGGCCTGCCAATCGCGCCCGACTGAATCTTGTCGAATGCATCCTTGTAGCTCGGATCGAAACGCCGCATGAAGCCAATCGTCGCCAGCAGATGCGGATGGCGCGCAGCCTCAGCCAACACGCGCTCGCACTCGGCGATATCCAGCGACAAAGGTTTCTCGCAAAACACATGTTTGCCGGCGCGCAGCGCATCGATAATCTGCTGCGCGTGCAACGACGACGGCGTCACAAGCCACACGGCATCCACATCGCGATCCGCGAGCAACGTCGCATAATCGTCATAGAGACGCGGTTCGGGCAACGCCTCGCGCGCCCACGCCCGCTCCTCTTCCACCGGACTGCAAGCAGCCACGAGCGACGCCCCCGGCACCCGATATGCCAGATTTTCCGCATGCCGCTTGCCCAGCCGCCCCAAGCCGACCACACCCAAACGAAGCCGCCCACTCCCAGACGAAGCCGTCGTCATCACAACGCCTCCCCAAGCTTCACCGCACGACCCTCGCGCCACGAGCGCGTAGCGGCTTCAGCGAGTTCAAGTGCTTTCAGGCCATCGGCGACCGTGGTTCGCACCGGCTTGCCATGCGTGACGGCATCGAAGAAATGCGCAATCTCCAACGCGTACGCCGCACGATACCGTTCGAGGAAAAACGCCTCGGGTACGTCACTCGACACCTCGGTTTTCGAATACGCGGTGACTTCCGTAGGCCGCACGTTGCCCGCCTGCAGCATGCCAGTGCTGCCGAGCACCTCGAAGCGCTGATCGTACCCATAGGCCGCACGCCGCGCCGTATTGATCTGGCATAGACGGCCGCGCTTCGTGCGGATCGTCACCGCAGTCGAATCGATATCGCCAGCGTCGGCGATCGCCGGGTCGGACAGGCAACTGCCGGTGGCGTGCAACGTGTCGGCTTCGTCGTCGAGAATCCAGCGGAAGATATCGAAGTCGTGAATCAGCATGTCCTTGAAAATGCCGCCCGAATGCTTGATGTACTCGACCGGCGGCGCGCCCGGATCACGGCTCGTCACCACCAGCATCTCCGGTGTGCCGATTTCGCCCGCGTCGATGCGCGCTTTCAACGCGGAGAAAGTCGGGTCGAAGCGGCGCTGAAAGCCGATCATGCAAACCACGCCCGCACCTTCCACCGCCTCGGCACACGCACGCGCACGCTCCAACGTCAGATCGACCGGTTTCTCGCAGAACACATGCTTCTTTTGCGCGGCCGATTTCAGGATCAGATCCGCGTGCGTGTCCGTGCTGGAACAGATCACGGTCGCGCCGATCGACGCATCGCCCATTGCGCCATCGATATCCGCAACCTGCGCGCCGTGCGCCGCGGCGAGCGCCGCGGCCGCCTCGCGATTCACATCGACCACATACTTGAGCCGCACACCCGGTTGCCGCGCAAGATTCGCCGCATGAATCTTGCCGATTCTTCCCGCGCCGAATACCGCCACGTCGAGCGTCTTTACCGCGTCAGTCATCGTATCCTCCAGTGTCTTTGGATTCTTCAACGTTCAGTTCGAGCTTGTACGCGAGCGCGATGAACAACGCCTGGCACAAACAGATCGTGCTGGTCAGCGAGCGGAATGCAAACGCGCTGCCCTCTTTCACATACAGTTGAGTGGTCGCGTAACGCGCCAGCGGAGAAAGTTGGCTATCCGTAATAACCAGCGTCTTCGCCTGGTGATGGTGTGCGACACGCAGGCAATACTGCGTTTCCTTACCGTAGGGCGCAAAACTGATCGCGATCACCACGTCGCCCTTCTTCACGCTGCGAATCTGCTCGCGATACATGCCGCCAAAACCGGACACCAGATGCACGCGCTTGGGCGTGTGCTGCAACGCGTAGACGATATAGCTCGCCACCGGAAACGAGCGCCGCACGCCAATCACGTAAATGTTGTCGGCCTGCTGCAGCATCTTTACGGCAGCATCGAACTGCTGGTCGTCGAGACCGGCTTCGAGTTCTTCGAGTCCGCCGCGCGACGCCGCGATAAATTCGCGCGCCACCGCGCCACCGGATAACGCGCCGGGTTTCTCGTCGATCAGCTTGCGAATCCGCTGCTGGTAACTCGGCGACGAGGTGCCCTGGCCCGTATAAGCCTGACGAAACACCGACTGCAAATCGGAGAAGCCGGAAAAGCCAAAGCGCTGCGCAAAGCGCACCACCGCCGACGGATGGACGCCGCAGCTCGCGGCAATGTCACTGGTGCGGTCCACCATCACGCTCGAGCGATGCTGCTCGATATACGTCGCGACGTTCTTCAACTGACGCGGCAGCGTCTCGTAGTTTTCCGCGATGCGCTGCATCAATTCTTCGACGCTCGGCAAATCTTCGGTGCTCTCTTCCGCCATGGCTCTTTCTTCCTTGCTTTATTGCAGTGCGCAAAGCGCTTCCAGCGCCCGCCGCACAGCCTCCTGACGCTGCCGATTATAGGCAGGCGCGGCGTCAAATGGAACGTATTTTCTATTTTTATTTGTCATGAAATTTTCATTGCAACGCTTCGGAAGATCGCCTAATCTTGATCGTGAGCGATGACGCATCGGCTGACGCCTGCCGCAACGCACGCAGTCGGAAGGCCGCCCGCCAGACGCTCCCTTCAATAACGACAGACCGAGAAAGGTGGAGACAATGAGACTTTGCAAGGGCAAGGCTACGCTCAGGATTCTGGCGACGGCATTGACGTTGGCAATGGGATTCGGCGCGGCATCCGCCGCCCGCGCGGCTGACGCTCACTTCGTGCTGATCAGCCACGCGCCGGATTCGGATTCGTGGTGGAACACCATCAAGAACGCCATCAAACAGGCCGACGAAGATTTCAACGTCGAGACCGACTACCGCAATCCGCCGAACGGCGACATCGCCGACATGGCGCGCCTGATCGAACAGGCGGCCGCGCGTAATTACGACGGCGTGATCGTCTCGATCGCCGACTTCGACGTGCTCAAGAGCGCGATCTCCAAGGTGACCGAGAAACACATTCCGCTCGTCACGATCAACTCCGGCACCGAACAGCAAAGCGCGCAGCTTGGCGCGATCATGCACGTCGGCCAGCCTGAATATGCGGCGGGCAAAGCGGCGGGTGAAAAGGCCAAGGCGGCGGGCATCAAGTCGTTCCTGTGCGTCAACCACTACGCGACCAACCCGGCTTCGTTCGAACGCTGCCGGGGCTTTGCCGACGCAATCGGCGTCGACTTCAAGACCTCCACGCTCGACGCCGGCCAGGACCCGACCGGGGTGCAATCGAAAGTGAGCGCGTATCTGCGCAATCACCCGAACACCCAGGCGGTGCTCACGCTCGGTCCGCTGTCGGCGGCGCCGACGATCAAGGCGCTTCAACAGATGGGGCTCGCCGGCAAGGTCTGGTTCGCGACGTTCGATTTCGACAATGACATCGCGAAGGGCATCCAGGACGGCACGATCCAGTTCGCAATCGACCAGCAGCCCTACCTGCAAGGCTATATCCCGGTCGCCGTGCTGGCGATCGTGAAGAAGGAGCACACCACAGATCCGGCGAAGATCCGCCAGATCCTGCAAGCGAATCCGAAGTTCCAGCAACGCCTCGCCACCTACGGCCTGGCGCCCGCCTATGGGCCGCGCAATATCGGTTCCGGCCCGGGCTTCATCACCAAGGCCAATATCGACAAGGTGATCAAGTACGCCGGGCAGTATCGCTAACGCATTTCGCTGGAAGTGCGGACACGGGAACACCGTTCCGGCAGGTATGAAGAAAGTGGAAGCGGCCGGCCGCAACCGGCCAGGCCGCCCCACGTCCGCGTTCGTTAGGATTTACGTGCGCTTTACGTGCATTCCGCGCCAGGGGTCACAGCGGTTCGATTCGGGCCGCTAGCGACAGCCATCCCCAGGCGCATCAAGGAGAGCTTCAATGGGCGTAGCCAACCCCTTCCATCCTCATCCCCGCAAGCAGCCCCCTACCGGCACCGGCACCACACCCGGGTCGACGTCCGGCGCAGCCCCCGCGGCGGCCGATGAGCGTGTTCGTCAGGAATCGTGGTTCCGGCATCTGCTGAACCGTCCTGAATTCGCGGCGCTCGCCGGCACCGTGATGGTGTTCCTCGTGTTTGGCATAGCGGCCGGCAACTCTGGCATGTTCAATCTCGACGGCGTGATGAACTGGTCGCAAGTGGCCGCGTATTTAGGCCTGATCGCGGTCGGCGCATGCCTGCTGATGATAGCCGGCGAATTCGACCTGTCGATCGGTTCGATGATCGGCTTCTCCGGCATGATGGTGGCGCTGCCCACCATGTATTTCCATTGGCCGATTGCGTTGTCGATCCTGTTTGCGTTCGCCGGGTCGATGCTGCTCGGCGCGCTCAACGGCTATCTGGTGATGCGCACGCGGCTGCCGTCGTTCATCGTAACGCTGGCGTTTCTGTTCATTCTGCGCGGCCTCACACTGGCGCTGTCGGTCATGTTCGCCGACCGCACGATCATCTCCGGCGTAGGCGACGTCGCCGCTCACGACTGGCTCGCCCATACCTTGTTCCAGGGCGTCGCGTTCAAGGGTCTGTTCGTCTGGCTCGGCCACATCGGCGTCGTCAAGCTGCTCGACAACGGCAATCCGCTCGTGCCGGGCATTCCGAAAGTACTGCTGTGGTGGTTCGCGCTCGCTGCGGTGTGCGCGTTCACCCTCGCCAAGACTCGCTTCGGCAACTGGATTTTCGCGGTCGGCGGCGACGCCAACGCCGCCAAGAACGTCGGCGTGCCGGTGCGGCGCGTGAAGATCTCGCTGTTCGTGCTGACCGCATTCTGCGCGTGCCTGTTCGCCGTGCTGCAAGTGTGCGATATCGGCTCCGCCGCAGCCGACCGTGGCCTGCAAGCCGAATTCGAAGCCATCATCGCCGCGGTGATCGGCGGCACGCTGCTGACCGGCGGTTACGGCTCGGTGATCGGCGCCTGCTTCGGCGCGCTGATCTTCGGCGTCGTGCAGATCGGCATCACCTACACGAATGTCGACTCCGACTGGTTCCGCGTGTTCCTCGGCGTGATGCTGCTGATCGCCGTGCTGTTCAATCACTACGTGCGCCGCCGCGTCGCGCAGTCGTAACGAGGAGACCACCATGTCCGATACGAATACCGTGAACACCCCGGCTGAACCACAGGGCGACGTGATCCTCGCACTCGAAAACGTCAGCAAGTACTTCGGCCAGGTCATCGCGCTGAGCGGCGTAACCTTGCGCCTGAAGCGCGGTGAAGTGCACTGCCTGCTCGGCGACAACGGCGCGGGCAAATCGACATTGATCAAAACGCTGGCCGGCGTGCATAAACCTTCTTCAGGCGACTATCTGGTCGACGGCAAACCCGTGCTGTTCGAGTCGCCGAAAGACGCACTCGACCTCGGCATCGCCACCGTCTATCAGGATCTGGCCCTGGTGCCCCTGCTCTCGGTCGCGCGCAACTTCTTCATGGGCCGCGAGCCGCAAAAGAAACTGTTCGGTTTCATCAACGTGATGGACCTCGAAACCAGCGCAACCACCGCACGCGACAAGCTCGCCGAAATGGGCATCAACGTGCGCGACCCGCATCAACCCATCGGCACGATGTCCGGCGGCGAGAAGCAATGCCTGGCGATCGCGCGTGCGATTCATTTCGGCGCGCGCGTGCTGATTCTCGACGAACCAACCGCCGCGCTCGGCGTGAAGCAGAGCTTCAACGTGCTGAAACTGATACACACGGCGCGCGCGAAAGGCATTTCGGTGATCTTCATCACGCACAACGTGCATCACGCGTATCCGATCGGCGATTCATTCACGCTGCTCAATCGCGGCAAATCGCTCGGCACGTTCACGAAGGAAACCATCAGCAAGGACGAAGTGCTCGACATGATGGCCGGCGGCGCCGAAATGCAGAAGATGATCGGCGAACTCGACGGCGCGACGATCTGATCGATTCGCGCGGGTTTCCGGCGCTTGCCGCGTCTCACGCCCGCGCTCAGCTATTCAGGAATATTCATGGATCATTCCAGCACATCCAGCGGGACTGGCAACACGAACGGCATGGCGTCCACGTCCGCAGCAGCGGCGGCGGACAGCCGCTTCGCGCCGGACCGCAGCCGCGACATCATCTGTCTCGGCCGTCTTGCCGTCGATCTGTACGCGCAGCAGGTCGGCGCGCGGCTCGAAGACGTGTCGAGCTTCGCGAAGTATCTCGGCGGGTCATCGGCGAATATCGCTTTCGGTTGCGCGCGGCTTGGGCTTGCGGCGGCGATGCTGGCGCGCGTCGGCAACGATCATATGGGCCGTTTTCTGACCGAAACCCTGACGAAGGAAGGCTGCGATGTCAGTCATGTCCGCGTCGATCAGGAGCGTTTGACCGCGCTCGTGCTGCTCGGTTTGAAGGATCGCGATACGTTTCCACTGATCTTCTATCGCGAGAACTGCGCGGATATGGCCGTGGATGAAGCGGATTTCGACGAGGCGTATATCGCTTCGTCCAAAGCGCTGCTGATTACCGGCACGCACTTTTCGACAGAACAGGTGAACCGCACGAGCCGCCGCGCTCTGGATTACGCACGCCGCAATAACGTGCGCACCGTGCTCGATATCGACTATCGCCCGGTGTTGTGGGGCCTCACGGGCAAGGCGGATGGCGAAACCCGCTTCGTCGCGAGCGAAGGCGTGACCGCGCATCTGCAACGCATTCTGCCGTTGTTCGACCTGGTGATCGGCACCGAGGAAGAATTCCGTATCGCAGGCGGCAAGACCGAACTCGTCGAAGCCCTCGCGATGGTGCGTGCCGTCACGCCGGCCACATTGGTTCTGAAGCGCGGGCCGATGGGTTGTCAGATCATCGATGGCACAGTGCCTGCAAAGCTCGATGACCTGCCGGTTCATGGCGGCGTCGAAGTGGAAGTGCTGAACGTGCTTGGCGCGGGCGACGCCTTCGCGTCGGGCTTCCTCTCCGGATGGTTACGCGATCAGCCGCTCGACGCATGCGCTCGCTCGGCCAATGCGAGCGGCGCGCTCGTCGTCTCGCGCCATGGCTGCGCGCCAGCGATGCCGACACCCGCCGAACTCGATTACTTCCTGCGCGAAGCCAAGGCCGATCCGCAACGCATGCGCCGCCCCGACCGCGACGCAACGCTCGCACGCCTGCACCGCGTCTCCCCTGCCCGCAAACAATGGGACGAAGTACTCGGTTTCGCGTTCGACCATCGCAACCAGTTCTTCGAACTCGCGCAGCAGACCGGTGCAGACGAAGCACGTATCGCGCAACTGAAAAGCCTGTTTGTCGAAGCGGTTGCGCAAACGGAGGCCGCCTTGGGGCTGCAGGGCCGAATCGGCATGTTGAGCGACGACCGCTACGGTCAGGACGCGTTGAACGCCGCCACCGGCCGCGGCTGGTGGATCGGCCGGCCGGTCGAACTGCCGGGCTCCGTGCCGCTCGTGTTCGACCACGGCCGTTCGGTCGGTACAACGCTGGTCGCGTGGCCGCAGGAACATATCGTCAAATGCCTCGTGCAATTCCATCCCGACGAACCGGTCGAACAACGCCTCGAACAGGAAGCCCAACTGCGAGCGCTTTATGACGCGACGCAAGCGAGCGGCCACGAATTGCTGCTTGAAGTCATTCCGCCAAAGCACGCGCATCTGCCGCAAGCGCCGGACATCGTCTATCGCGCGTTGAAGCGGCTGTACAACATTGGCATCTATCCGGAATGGTGGAAGCTCGAACCGATGGACGCCGCACAATGGCAAGCAGTCGACGCGCTGATCGCCGAGCGCGATCCGTACTGCCGGGGCGTGGTGCTGCTCGGTTTGTCGGCGGGTGTCGAGCAATTGAACGAAGGCTTTCGCGCAGCCGCGCAATCGGCGACATGCCGCGGCTTTACCGTCGGCCGCACGATCTTTCACGAGCCGAGCCACGCGTGGCTCGCCGGTGAGATCGACGACGATGAACTGATCGCAAGGGTGCGCCGCACGTTCGAAACGCTGATCGCGTCGTGGCGTGCGACGCGCGGAGCGGCAAACGCGCAATCCACCATGGCGAGCCACGCACATCAGGAGCAGGCGGCATGAATCAGCGTGTATTGCACCATGACGCGGCGTCCGCTAACGACGCCACCCAGGCACATGTGCCGTCAGGCGGTACCGTCCGCTTGACGACCGCCCAGGCGCTGGTTCGCTACCTCGCCGCACAACAGGTTGCGACCGAAGACGGCGCCAGCACCGAGCCGCTTTTTGGCGGTGTGTTCGCGATCTTCGGGCATGGCAATGTGGCCGGCATCGGCGAGGCTTTGTATCAGCACCGCGAAGCGTTACCCACGCTGCGCGCACACAACGAACAGGCGATGGCGCACAGCGCGATCGCCTATGCGAAGGCGCATTTCCGCCGCCGCATGATGGCCGTTACGACGTCGATCGGCCCCGGCGCGACGAATCTGATTACTGCCGCCGCGCTCGCTCATGTGAACCGTCTGCCCGTGCTCCTGTTACCCGGCGACGTGTTCATCTCGCGCGCGCCCGATCCCGTGTTGCAGCAGGTTGAAGATTTCCACGACGGCGGCGTTTCTGCTAACGATGCATTCAAACCGGTGTCGCGCTACTTCGACCGAATCGTGCACCCGGCACAGTTGCTCAATGCATTGCCGCGCGCCTTGCGTGTGCTGACCGACGCTGCGTTGTGCGGCCCTGTCACGCTCGCGTTGCCACAGGACGTGCAGGCGCAGGCGTGGGATTTCCCGGCCGACTTCTTCGCGCCACGCGTTGTCACCTTTCACTCCCCTGCCCCGCGTGCCGAAGATATCGACGCGGCGGTTGCCCGTCTGCGCCGCGCCAGGCGTCCGCTGATCGTTGCCGGCGGCGGCGTGCTGTATGGCCACGCGACCGATGCCCTGCACCGCTTCGCCGCCGCGCACGGTATTCCGGTCGCGGAAACGCAGGCCGGCAAGGGTTCGCTCGCGTGGAACGACCCGTTGAACGCAGGCGCGTTGGGCGTGACCGGCTCGCCTGCCGCCAACGCGCTCGCCCACGACGCCGACTGCGTGCTTGCCATCGGTACGCGCCTGCAGGACTTCACCACCGGTTCAAATACCTTGTTCACGCAGGCCGACGTGATCGGCATTAACGCCAATCCGTTCGACGGCATCAAGCATCGCGCGCTGGCGGTCGAAGCCGACGCACGTCTTGCCCTCGATGCGCTCGCCGAACCCCTGCAAGGCTGGCACGCGGACCGCTCATGGACCGCCCGCGCGCACAAACTCGCGGCGAGCTGGCGCGATACCGTGAGCACGCTCACGCATGCGCCGCAACGCGACACCGTGCTGCCTTATGAAGGCGACGTGATCGGCGCCGTGCAGCGTTCCA
Source organism: Paraburkholderia fungorum (assembly GCF_902833645.1). Taxonomy (GTDB): domain Bacteria; phylum Pseudomonadota; class Gammaproteobacteria; order Burkholderiales; family Burkholderiaceae; genus Paraburkholderia; species Paraburkholderia fungorum. The sequence goes on along the minus strand of NZ_CADFGE010000012.1, from coordinate 184,362 downwards.
GCGCGCGTTCCGCACAGGACGATATCGTGGTTTGCGCGGCGGGCACCTTGCCGGCTGAGTTGCATAAGCTATGGCGCGCGGGCAAACCTGGCGCGTATCACGTCGAATACGGCTACTCGTGCATGGGCTACGAGATCGCCGGTGGGCTCGGCGTGAAGCTCGCGCGGCCGGCGCGCGAGGTGATCGTGATCCTCGGCGACGGCAGCTATCTGATGATGAACAGCGAGATCGCGACGTCGGTGATGATCGGCGCGAAGTTGATCGTGGTGGTGCTGGACAATCGCGGCTACGGTTGCATCAACCGCTTGCAGCAAGCCTGCGGTGGGGCGCCGTTCAACAACCTGCTCGACGACTGCGTGCAGGGTCCGCTCGGCGCACCGAAGATCGACTTCGCCGCGCATGCACGCGCGTTGGGCGCGCACGCCGAGCACGTTGCGAACATCGGCGAACTCGAAAGCGCGCTGCAACGGGCGCGCGCCGCCGACCGCACCTACGTGATCAGCATCGACACCAATCCGGGCCGCACCACTGACGAGGGCGGCTGGTGGTGGGAAGTCGCCGTACCCGAGGTATCGGCACGCGACGCGGTGCGGGCCGCGCGTTCGCAATACGATGCGCAACTCGCCGCGCGCGCCGCGCCGACGGATCCGGGCGACCGCCCACGCCATATCGACAACGAATGAGGATGCTCGCATGACTGCTTTCGACGTACGTATCGGCATCAATCCCTTGTCGTGGATGAACGACGATCTGCCATCGCTTGGTGGCGAAACACCGCTTGAGGTCGCGCTGACCGAGGGCCGCCAGATCGGCTATCAGGGCTTCGAGCTCGGCAACAAGTTTCCGCGCGAGCCGCAGGCATTGAAGGCGCTGCTTGCCCAATACGATCTGGCCCTGGTGTCCGGCTGGTATTCCGGCCGACTCGCGCGACGCAGCGTGGAAGAGGAAATCGCCGCGGTCGGACCGCATCTCGAGTTGCTGGCGCAGAACGGCGCGACCGTGATGGTCTATGGTGAAGTGGCCGATTCGATTCAGGGGGCACCGCAACCGCTGTATCAACGTCCGCGTTTTTTCAGCGACGCGCAGTGGGCCGCGTATGCGGCGCGCGTCGACGAATTCGCGCGCTATACGCTGAGCCGCGGCGTGCGGCTGGCGTACCATCATCACATGGGCGCGTATGTCGAGACGCCGGCTGACGTCGATCAACTGATGACGCGTACGAGCGACGCCGTCGGCCTGCTGTTCGACGCGGGGCACATCACGTTTGCCGGCGGCGATCCGCTCGCGGTACTCGACAGGTACATTGACCGCGTATGTCATGTGCACTGCAAGGACGTTCGACCGGCGGTCATGAAGCTCGCGCGCAATCGCAACTGGAGTTTTCTCGACGCGGTGATTAACGGTGCATTCACGGTTCCCGGCGATGGCGCGGTGAACTTTCCGGCGCTTATCGACCGGTTGAAGCGGCACGGTTATTGCGGCTGGCTGGTGGTTGAAGCGGAACAGGATCCGGTGGTGGCGCCATCGTACGAGTATGCGCAGCGGGGTTTCAAAGCGCTGCGAGCATTGGTCGATGCACCGCTCGACGCGGGCGGTGCGACGCAGGAGGCAGCATGAGTTTATTGGTGAAGGCGCAGCGCGAGGGCCAGACGATCGTGCGGGTGACGCCTGAGTCGGCGTGTTGGCGGTATGTGGGGTTTGCCGCTTACCGGCTGGGCGCGAGTGAAGTTGTCCACGTGTTCGAGCCGTCGCGAGAGGTTTGCATTGTGGTGCTCACCGGCGCGGTGGATATTGAAACGGCTGACGCCACATGGAGTTCGCTGGGTTCGCGCGATAGTGTGTTCGAGGATGCTGCGCCGTATGCGGTGTATTTGCCGCCTGGCGTGCGGGCGACGGTTCGGGCGTGTCGCGATGCGGAGGTAGGCGTGGCTAGCGCGCCTGCTAAGGGTGAGTATCCGGCGAGGTTGATCGAGCCGTCTGCGATGAAGCGTTCCACGCGTGGTAAGGGGCTGAATACGCGATACGTATGCGATATTCTTCCGCAGACTGAGCTTGCGGAGTCTTTGCTGGTGGTCGAGGTTCGCACGCCTGGGGGGCATGCTTCAAGCTATCCGCCGCATAAGCACGATACCGACAATGTGCCTCATGAGAGTTCGCTCGAAGAGACTTACTATCATCGGCTCGATCCGCCGCAAGGGTTTGCTTTTCAGCGTGTTTATACCGATATGCGGGATATCGATGAATCGATGGCGGTTGAGAATCACGATGTCGTGATGGTGCCGCGTGGGTATCATCCGGTTGTTGTTCCTTATGGGTATGAGTCTTACTATCTGAATGTTATGGCCGGGGGGCAGAGGGTTTGGCATTTTCGTAATGATCCGGCGCATGAGTGGATTATTAATAAGGATGGTTGAGGTTTTTTTGCTTGCTCGGCGGTTTTGTTGTTGATCTGGTTTTTTTTGGCCTTTCCTTGATTTGTTAGTGGTCTATTAGCGTTGCCCCTGTGCGGGGCGGCACCTACTTTTCTTTGCCTGCCGCAAAGAAAAGTAGGCAAAAGAAAGCGGCTCACACCGCTAATTTTTAAGCGGGTCCCCCGCACAGCCGCGGTAGTGGTGCATCTGGAATCCGTGCCCCCGCACACTCCGCGTTAGCGACAAGGCGCTCATCAGCTCCCACTCCGCACTGCGTGCGTCGCGGATGGGTCTGCCAGGGAAACCTGGCCGGCGCTTTGCATAACTGATGGTTTTTGAACCTGGTGTCGGCGCGCGTAGCGTCGCCGGAGGTATGACTGCCTTGTCACTGAGGCGAAGTGTGCGAGGCGACAGATTCCAGATGCACCACTACCCCCTCCAAGCCAGGGGACCCGCTTATGAGCTAGCGGTGTGAGCCGCTTTCTTTTGCCTACTTTTCTTTGCGGCAGGCAAAGAAAAGTAGGTGCCCCCCCGCACAGGGGGAACGCTAATAGACCACTAAGAAACCAAGGAAAGGCCAACAGACCAACCCCAGAACAGACAAAACAACACAGCAAGGCACCGCCAGTCACCCCAACCCCTCTCTGTCATTTCCTGGCAGCCAGGTCAACCTCCAACCCTCCATCCACCCCCATCCTGACCGTCCCTTTAGAAACATCCCTCCGATACCCATAAAGATCAAACTTCATCGCCCCAGGATTAGAACTATCCCGAATAAAAGTCCGGGCATTCGTGACCAACGAATTAAACATCTTCACATCCCCAGACTCGATCCACACAAAGCTCTTCGCCGCGCCAGCAGGCGGCCTCGCAGCCACAACCGAACTATCCCGTTTGAACTTCAACACCAACCCCTCATCAGTCACCGTCGCGCTAGCCAGCCGCCCCTGCAGAACCGGCGGCGGAAACACGGTGTACTGATCGAACACCAGTTCGTTACCCTTCAACGCCACACCCTTGCGCGTAAAAGGCGTCAACGACGCCAACGGAATATCCAACGCCCGCAACAACCCCGCCTGCGGCACACCCAGCACCTTCACGGATGTGGGCTCATAGACAAGATGCCGCTCATCTTTCGCCACAATCGTGCCGCTCATCGTCGTGGGCAGCCACACACCAGGAAAGTGATTCCACAACTTGATCCCGCCTGTCACCTCCAACTTGCCGTCCACCGGCTTCAACTGCAAATCGTTCAGCGAACGCGGCTCATAGTCGAGCAGGTAATCGTTGAACAACGCCGCCATCGCGGGCCATGGCTCCACCACCTCGCCCCCAATGATGCGAATGTCGTACTGATCCGGGTCGTCGAGATCGACCGGTTGACCCGGCTTCTTCGGCACCATCTGCGCATCCAGCGAACGCACATGAAAACCAATTCGACCCGATACGTAGAAGTCGACATTCTCGACGTGAATCAACGGCGACGGTCCCGCCGAATGCCGCTCGTCGACGATCGCAGAACCCGGTGTCGACATGCTCCGCCCCGAAAACGCCGCCCGTGTGCCGACCGGAATCGCATGTGCAACCGCCGCGGTCCGCATGGTCTGCGGCACGTGTTGCCAAACGAGACGCGCCTGTGCGAGCGACGCCTGTTGCGCACGAATGAAGCTGTCGTTATAACGCGCGCCCGCACTGCCCATCTGCATCGGCGCGTCTTTCGCCGCGCTGGCTAGCGTCGGATACGACGGCAGATGCACATCCAGAGCGCCCGCTTCGTCGAAAGTAAAGTAGCCGGCCGCCATCTGGTCGCGGTAGTGGTACAGATCGAGCACGAACGGCGCGTTGGTATCGAGCGGAGTCAACGCCATGTCGATGTTCATCGGCATCGAACGCATGAACTTCACGTCACCGCCCTGCACCAGCAGGCCGCGCGGCGGCATCGTCGCGGGCCAATCGATTTTCTGCACCGTATGGTCGTCGAGCGTGAAGCGCACGCCCGCGGCACTGGTGTCGATCCGCGTGATCGTCATGCGCAATGCGGGTGGCGGCGTCAGTTTGGCCACCTGCATCACGACGTCGTCACCAGCAAGACGCGCGATCGGCGTGTCCACTTTAAGCAGGTCGGCCATCTTCACGTGCGCGGCCTGCATCAGCCTGTCGGCACCGACCCCGGCCACCTCGACGTGGTCGGCATGGAACACGAGTTCGTCGGCGTTGCGCATCGACAGCGATCCAGTCAGCACGATCGGCACCCACGTGTCGCGATGCATTTCCCCCGTGATGCGTAACGTCCCTCCATCTTGCGGCACGACGCGCATATTGCGCAGCGGCGAACCCTGGTACTGGAACAGGTAAAGGTTGAAAATCGCAGTGAGCTTGACGCTGTCGAGCGTGACATCGCCACGGTGAACATTGATCGTCACGCTGGTCGGGTCGTCGAACACGATCGGCTGGCCGGCGCGCGCCGGGGTCAGCGTCGCCGCCATGTCGTGAATCATGAAGCCGATGTCGCCGGTCACGCGAAAGTCGACATCGCGCGCAAACATCAACGAACCGTCGATACCGGAATCGCGCAACGTCAACGGACGGCTGCGCTTCTCTGTCATGCCGCTCGCAGACGGTACGCGCTCAGCGACACGCTGCTCGTCGGCCAGTTGTTTCGCTTTGACAACCTCGAGCGTGGGACGCGATGCGGAAGCGGGTTGAGCAGTGCTTGCGACGGCGCCGTTGGAGGCACCCGCGGCGTCGGCGACAAGTCCCACGTCCGGCTGCGATTTTGCGGTAAGCGGACTATCGTTGTTGCTCACGACGCTCGCGTTCGCGCTCGTTTGCGTCGCTGGCGTGGATGCCGCGTCGGCGGTCGTGGAACTCGCGTCGGCGCACGCGGACATCAGCAGGGCGGCTGTCACCAGCGCGGCGCCAGCCCCGGCACGCGTACGCCATGTTTCTCGAAGCGGTGCACGCGCCATTCGAAGCGGCAGCATCGTGCGCTGCGGCCGCAACGAAGCCCGCGCCTGCACGCCATCAGCCGATTGTTCGCCCAATGCGCCTGTTCTTTTCATGATGTCTCCTCCTTGAGCCGCGGCGCGTGTTTCGCGTCTTTCGCGTATCCGGCACGGCATGGTTCGTCGCACATACGCCGGCTTTAAACACCGTGCCGCCGTTGCGCGCCTTTAACCTGATTGTCTTGATTTGTCGGCGCGCTGCCGACAAGATTTCTGGAGGACGCTCACCAAACGATCAAGCGTTTGAATCGCTCCACCGAATCGCCGAAGAGCCCCACGCGTCGGGCTTGAGCAGCCCACGCGAAAACGGGATTCAAACGGCATTCTGGAAGCGATCTGGGCGCGCGGTGAGGTGCACGCGCATTGCGTGGCGCGTGAGGTGTACTTCAGGACGACAAAACGGCCGCAATTTCTAATGCGGCGCTGCAATAAACCGCGATTCCGACGCTCGCCGGTTGAACGGGCACCGGGGCACGTGACGCACAACGATGCTTCAGAAATGCGCTAGCGGAATAGCAATCTCGATGCGGTACGCCCGGCTAACCCACGCCGAGCCATTCCTGCATCACATCCGGCCGCCTCACAAACGACGCGAGCGCGTCATCGAAGACAATTTCGCCGTGCCCCATCACCGCGACCCGACTGGCAATGTCCTGCGCGATTACCAGCCGCTGTTCGATCAGCAGCATCGCCACGCCTCGATCACGCAACCTCCGCAGACACTGCGCGACCTGCCCCATCACCTGACCGGCCAGCCCCTCGCCGGGTTCGTCGACCACCAGCAGATCGGGGTCGCCGAGCAAGGCCCGCGCGAGTGTCAGCATCTGCTGCTCGCCGCCCGATAACGCGCCGGCGCGCGTGCGCCTTCTTTCGCGCAGGACGGGGAACAGTTCGTAGGCGTCGTCAAAGGTAAAGCGTGAGACGCGCTCGCGTGCACGCGGTGCCACACCGAGTTGCAAATTCTCATGGACGCTCAGCGCCGGGAAGACGTCGCGATGCTCGGGTACGTAACCCAATCCCAGGCGGGCGATCTCGAAGGTGCGCAAGCCGCCGAGCGTATGACCGGCAAAACGCAACTCGCCCTCGCTGCGCACGAGCCCCATGATCGCGCGCGCCAGCGTGGAACGCCCGGAGCCGTTGCGCCCGACCAGCGCGACGACTTCGCCCGGTTCGATCTGCAATGTGACGCCATGCAGGGCCTGGCTCGCGCCATACCAGGCGTCAAGCTGGCGGATGTCGAGCAAGGCGCTCATGCGGGGAAACCGTCGCCAAGATAAGCCGCGCGCACGGCCGCATCCGCGCGAATCGCCGCCGGCGTGCCGGTCGCGATGATGCGGCCTTGCACCAGCACGGAAATGCGGTCGGCGATCGCGAACACGGCGTCCATGTCGTGCTCGACCATCAGAAGCGTGCGCCCCGCGGTGGTCGAGCGAATCAGTTCGATGGCGCGCGCCGCCTCGGCGCGGTTCATGCCGGCGGTAGGCTCATCGAGCAGCAAGGTGTGCGCGCCGCCGGCGAGCGCGAGGCCGAGGTCGAGTGCACGCTGCTCGGCATAGCTCAGTGTGCCGGCGAGGCTATGTCGCCGTGCGCTCAAACCGACTGCTTCGAGCACCTGCTCGGCGCGCGCGTCGACCGTACGTGAGCCGCTGAAACGCTGCCACCAGCGCGTACGGTCGCGTTCGGCCAGCATGGCCGCACAGCGCAGGTTGTCGAATACGCTGAGGCGAGCGAACACGCTGGTGGTCTGGAAGCTGCGTGCAAGGCCCCGGCGCATGATCGCGGCCGGCGCGAGACGCGTGATTTCCGCGCCGAACAGATCGATGCGTCCGGCGTTCGGCCGCGCGCCCCCGGCGATCAGATTGAACAGCGTCGACTTTCCCGCGCCGTTCGGGCCGATCAAGGCGTGGCGCTCGCCGGGCTCGATCGCCAGATCGACGCCGCGCAGAATCCGCGTGCCGCCAAAGCGCTTTTCGATGCCATAGACCGCGAGGGCCGGGATCATCGCGCGCCTCCGGCGATCGGTGTGACAACGGTGCGAACAGCAAGGCGTGCCTGGGCGCGAATCGCGTAGCGCGCGGCGAGTGCCCCCGGCGCGGCCAGCATGAACACCACGACGCCGAGCCACAGGTGCGGCGAGCCCGTCTCCAGCGGTACGCCGGCAACGCTGAAAGACGTGCCGTCGTCCGCGCCGAATTGCACGGCGTACGCCCATTGCACCGCAAGCACGACGGCCAGCGTCCACAGCACCGCTGACGCCGCGCCCCACAGATAGGCCTTACCGCACGCGCGCCAGCCGTAGGCAGCGACGCGAGCCGAATGCCGTTGCACGAAGCCCGCTATGCCATCCGGCGAGCTCACCACGACAGCGATGAAGAACAGCCCCAGATAAAACAGCCACGCCCGTGTGGCACTCGCCACCGCGACGCTGAAAAAGGTCAGGATTATCGCCCCCGCGACCGGCCCGAAGAATGCCCCCGTGCCGCCGATCACCGTCGCGATCAGCACGGCGCCGGAGCGCATCATGCCGACACTTTCCGTCGACACCAGTTCGACGTTGATCAGCCCCAGGGTGCCGGCAATACCCGCGAAGAACGCCGACATCACCGCCACGCCATAGCGGATGCGGCGCGGATAGCAGCCGATCGCCGCGGCGCGCGCCGGGTTGTCGCGCACGGCGTTGGCGAGGCGCATGAACGGCGTGCGCGACAGTGCGAACATCGCCACGCTCGCCAGCACACACCACAGCGCGATCAGCGCATACGCTTCGCGCGCCGGGCCGAAGTTCCAGCTTGCGAGCATCGGCCCGCTCGTGCGATCGATCGGCACACCGGCCTCACCGCCGAACCAGTCAGGCAGCGTCCACGCCGCCGCGGCGACGAGTTCGCCGATACCGAGCGTGATCATCGCGAAAGCCGTCCCGGCACGCCGCGTCGACACGAAACCGAACACGATGCCGCACAGCGCGCCGCCGAGGCCACCGATCAACGGCAGCAGCACCAGCGGCACACCAACGCGGTTGAACACCTGCGCCGCGATGAGCGCACCGAGGCCGGAATAGGCGGCGTGACCAAAGGACAATAGCCCGGTTTCGCCAAGCAGCAAGTTGTACGACAGTGCGAACACGATCATCGTCGCGGTCTGCGCCAGATAGGCGAGCAGCCAGCTTTGCGGCCAGACAAAGGGCGGCACGGCGAGGAACAGGACAAGCGCAAGCCATGGCGCGAAGCTACGCGCCGCTGAGTGAGTTGAGGCCGTCGGTGTGGCGACCTGTTCAAGCGGCTCACGCATGATCGTCACGCCGGCCGAACAGTCCCCGCGGGCGCAGCGCCAGCATCGCGACAAGTAGCAGATACGGAATCAGCGGCGCGAGTTGCGCAAGCGTGAGCGTGTCCCATGCGGGCGGCAATGCGTCGCCGAATACCGCGGTGAGATCGCCCAGCGACACGTCGCTCGCCACCGCAAAAGTCTGCACACAACCGACGATCAGCGAAGCCGCCAGCGCCCCGCTCAGCGAGCCGAGGCCTCCGATCACCACCACCACGAATACGATCGAGCCGAGCGACTCCGCCATCGCCGGTTCGATGACGAAGATCGGCGCGCCGATCACGCCGGCCAGTGCGGCGAGCGCGGTGCCCGCCGCGAACACGCCGGTGAACACGCGCGGCACGTTGTGGCCGAGCGCCTCGACCGCGCTCGCATGCGTGAGCGCGGCACGCACGATCAACCCCGCCTTCGAGACGCGCAGCACTGCATAGAGCACCGCCAGCATCGCCAGCGATACCGCCATCATGAAAGCGCGATAACGTGCGAAGGCCGCGCCGTAGACGGTGAACAGCGGCCCGTCGAGCACGGCCGGCACGGTCGCGCCAAGCGGACTAAGACCCCAGCCGAGCTTGACCAGTTCGCCGAGCAGATACGCGGCGCCGAATGTCAGCAGCAACTCGGGAAGATGACCATGCACCCGCACGCGGCGCAGCAGCCAGCGCTCCAGCGCCGCGCCGATTACGCCGACGATCAGCGGCGCGATCACCAGCGCACTCCAGAAACCCGCGTGCGCCGCCACCGAAAAGCCGACGTACGCGCCGAGCATATAGAAACTCGCGTGCGCGAAATTCAGCACGCCGAGCATGCTGAAGATCAGCGTCAAGCCTGCCGACAACATGAACAGCAGCAGGCCGTAACTGACACCGTTGAGCAGATTGATGACGAACGACTGCACGCGCCTATTCCGCCTGCACAGCGACGCTCAGCGGTTCGAGCGCCGCGCGCAGACCTGCGGGCAACGTCACCGGACGGCGCGTCACGCGATCCACATACACGTGCACGAAATGGCCCTGAGCGGCGGGTTGATCTTCGCCTTCCTTGAAGAGACCCACTTCGTAGCGCGCGCTCGACGTGCCGAGCCGCACCACTCGCAGACCTGCTTCGACCCGTTCCGGAAACACCAACGGTGAGAAGTAATTGCAGTGCGTCTCGACCACGAGTCCAATCGTCGCGCCATGCTCGAAGTCGAGCACACCGGCGCGGATCAGATACTCGTTCACCACCGTATCGAAGTAGCTGTAGTAGACAACGTTGTTGACGTGGCCGTAGACGTCGTTGTCCATCCAGCGGGTGGTGATCGGCAGAAAATGCGGGTAGGCGCTGCGCGCGGCGGGGGCGGGTTTGTTCATCGCTTACTGCCCCGGCTTTTCCACAAACTCGAACGGCAAGCCGCGCCGCCGCATCCATTCGCCGAGCGCCTGACCGGTGCCCGCACGCCACGGACGCAGTTTGGCCGGTTCGATCAGCCGGTACTCGAGCAATTCCGGCGACAGCGCGATCGTGCCATACGCCTTCACGTGATACGCGATGATCAGTTCATTCTTGCGGATGAATTCGTACACGCCGATCAACTCGACCGTCTCCGCGTGCAGCGAGGTTTCCTCCAGCACTTCGCGGGCAATGCCTTGTTCCGGCGTCTCGCCGTTTTCCAGAAAGCCGGTGATCAGCGCGAACATGCCTTCGGGCCACGCGGCGTTGCGCGCGAGCAGGATCTTGCCTTCGTATTCGACGATCGCGGCCACCACCGGCAACGGATTATTCCAGTGGACGTAGCCACATTCCGTATCGGGACAGCTCTGGCGAATCCGGCCGCCTTCGTGTTCGGCATCGGCGCGCTCGATCAAAGGCTTGGCGCAACGCGGACAAAATTGATAATCGGTCATGGCGAGTGGGTCGTTTCTTATGTTCTGTGTCTGTTGTCTTGTTCCGGCGCGGACGCAACGTGGTGTCAGGCCACGCACAACTCGCGCACTTCCGCCGCGAAACGCTCGACGGTTTCCGGCTGCGTGTCCCAGGCGCACATCAGCCGGCAACCGCCCGCGCCAATGAACTCGTAGAACTTCCAGCCGCGTGCGCGCATTGCCTTGGCGGCCTGCGCGGGCAATTGCGCAAAGACCGCGTTCGATTCTGTCGGGAACATGATGCTCACGCCGGGGATTTCCTGCAACCGCGTTTGCAACAGTTGCGCCATTGCATTCGCGTGACGCCCGTTGCGCAGCCAGACGTCGTTATCCAGCAGACCGAGCCACGGCGCGGAAATGAAGCGCATTTTCGAAGCGAGTTGGCCGGCCTGCTTCAGACGGTAGGCAAAATCGTCGGCGAGCGAGCGGTCGAAGAACACCACCGCCTCACCGACGGGCAAACCGTTCTTGGTCCCGCCGAAGCACAACACGTCGACGCCCGCGCGCCACGTGATCTCGGACGGATGCACGTCGAGCGCGGCAACCGCGTTCGCGAACCGTGCGCCGTCCATGTGCACTTTCAGATGACGCCGTTTGGCGATCGCCGCGATCGCGCGCACCTCCTCGACGGTATAGACCGTGCCTACTTCCGTCGATTGGGTCAGCGTGACGACCTTCGGCTTCGGGTAGTGAATATCGGCGCGGCGCGTGACGACCGCTTCGATCGCATCCGGTGTGAGCTTGCCGCTAACGCCCGGCGCGGTCAGCAGCTTGGAGCCGCCCGAGAAGAATTCGGGGCCGCCGCATTCATCGGTTTCGATGTGCGCGAGTTCATGGCAGATCACCGAGTGGTACGACTGGCACAGCGACGCCAGCGCCAACGAATTGGCGGCCGTGCCGTTGAACACGAAAAACACTTCGCAGTCGGTCTGAAACAGATCCCGCAGACGATCGCAAACCTGGTTGGTCCACGAGTCGTCGCCATACGCCGGTTCGTGGCCGCTAGTGTTGGCGGCGATCAGCGCGGCGAGCGCTTCGGGGCAGATGCCGGCATAGTTGTCGGACGCGAAATGTTGCATGGCGGGCGGCGCACCCGGCGACAGGCGCACTGTGATGACCGGAAAGCGGTCATTTTAGTGCGCTGGTGGCTAATTTGTTTTTCAGCCGTGAGGATTGGCGCGGCGAGCGCCCCTGCGCCGAAGGGGAAGACCGTTAGTTGCAGCCGCAATCGGGCATCCGGCCACGGCCACGCGGCATGCGTGCCACGATGATCAGCCCGACCGCGCCCAGCAGTAACGCGCCTGTCGCCAGCCACAAAGCCGGCGAAAAAGACCCTGTGTGCTCGGCTATCGGAGCGGCCACCAGCGGGCCGACGATCTGACCCACGCCATACGCCGCGGTCGCATAGCCCATCAGACCGGCTGCATTGTCGCCGTGCAGACGCCGTGCTTCGCGCATCGCGAACAGGGTGATCGCCGTAAACGGCAGACCGATCAGGATGCTGCCCAGCGAGAAACCGGCCGCCGTAGGCCAGACAATGCCAAGTGCAATGCCGGCCGCCTGCAGCACGTAGCAGCCGGCGAGCAGCGTGCGGTTGTCCCAATGCACCGGCAGGCGCGCCGCGAGCAATGCCCCGACGATCAATGCCGCGCCGAACATCGGCCAGAACAGATCAGGCCAGGCCGAGCCGGGTAGCGCGTGGCGCGCGATTACCGGCAGAAAGGTTGCGGTGATGATGTAGCCGAAGCCGGGCACGCCATACAGGAGGACCAGCCAAATGGCATCGGCGCGATGGGAGGAATGGCTCGTGGGAACGCGTTGGCCGGTAGTGGAGCTTGGGCCCGCACCGGTGGCTGCGGTTGCGCTGCCCGTGGCAGCCGCAGCGCCTTCTGCGGCAATGTGGTGCACTGTGCCGAACACGGGCCAAACCGTGATCGAGAGCACGGCAGCAATAAGCCCAAAACCAATCCAACCCGCCGTTGCGCCGTAGCCGCCCGCAGCACTAACCAGCAAACCCGTCCCGACAATGCCGACGCCCGGCCCGGTATAGATCACCCCGCCCCATCCGTGCGCGCCCAGTTCGGCGAGCCGTCGCAAGCCCCACTGCGAGGCGAACACGAAGGTCCAGGCGCTAATCGCGCCGGCGACGAAGCGCACGACAGCCCACAGCCAGAACTGGCTCGTTACGCCCATTGCCAAGGTCAGCAAAACGGTCCCCACCAGCCCCATGCGCACCATGCGTGCGGGTTCGATCCGCAGTGTCGCACAGGTGAGCGCTCCGACGAAATAGCCCGCGTAGTTAAACGAGGCAAGCCAGCCGCCATGCTGGATATCGATCTGCGGCTGGCCGAAGGCGCTGCCGTGCAGCATCAGCGGCAGGAGCGGCGTGAAGGCGAAACGTCCAATCCCGAGCACCACGGCCAACGTCACCATGCAGGCAAGCGCCGCGTGGCGGGCAGCGTGGCGTTCAGCAAAAGTATCGTGCGCACGGGAAGCGAGGCGGTTCATGAGTAGGCAGTAAAGAGGTTCGAACCGGCGGTCACCGGTTTCTTCACTCCATACTAGCTTGACCTTTAGATCATGAAAAATGAATAATCAGGATACCAACCATCGCCAGGAGAGAACTATGGATCTGGCCGCCTTGACCATTTTTCGCGCTGTCGTGCGTGAAAACGGCGTGACCCGCGCCGCTGCCAAGCTCAATCGCGTGCAATCGAACGTCACGACGCGCATCAAGCAGCTCGAGGAGCAACTGGGGACCGACCTGTTCATCCGCGATGGCCGGCGCCTCGTTCTGACGCCCGCCGGCGAGACGCTGCTGCCCTACGCGGAGCGTCTGCTCGCGCTCGCCGACGAGGCACGCCATGCGCTGCGTGAGGATCGGCCGAGCGGGCGCCTGCGTTTGGGCACGATGGAAAGCGTGGCGGCAACGCGCCTGCCTGGCCTGCTCGCGCGCTATCACCAGCAGTGGCCGGATGTGGCGCTGGAACTCGAAACCGGCACAACCGGCAAGCTGATCGAGCGGGTGCGTGAATTCGAAGTGGATGCAGCGTTGATGGCAACGCCGCTGGATCCTGCCGCGCTCGGCGAATTGTTCGAGACGGTGCCGGTTTTCCGCGAAGAACTGGTGATGCTGTCGCCGCGCGGCCATCGGCCGATTCACGAAGTGCGGGATATCGCGTTATCGACGCTGATCGCGTTCGAGCGTGGCTGCGCTTACCGGTCGTATATCGAGAAGTGGTATCTGGAGCACGATGTGAGACCGGCTCGCGTTCTGGAGCTTGGCTCGTATCACGCGATTGTGGCTTGTGTCGCCGCCGGCGCGGGGGTGGCCGTGGCGCCGCGATCCGTGCTCAATCTACAAACCGAAGCGAGCAATATCGCAGTTCACGAGCTTCCCGATATTGGCGCAATCGAGACGCTTCTCGTCTGGCGACGGGGGCATTTTTCGTCCGCGCTCAATGCGCTGCGGCAAACGCTTGTGTCGGGAGGGGATGCGGTGGGGGTACCTGCTGCAACGGTGGGTGTTGCCTGAATTTCTGCCTGAATTTCTGCCTGAGCTTATGTCTGGGTTTATACCGGGCTTTATACCTGGTGCGTGGCCGGCGTGGCGGGGAACGCCAACCCCACCGTACTCAGCCAGATTGATGCGCGGCAACGCACGCGAAGTCCAGAAACAACTTGGGCCACGGGGACGCAAAAAACACCAGCGTCCCGCGTGGCCCGATCAAACCCGAATCAAAGCTGGGTTTCGACCCAAGCCTTCACGCCTGCCAACGCCGCAGGCAGATTCGCCGGCTCGGTACCGCCGGCTTGCGCCATGTCCGGCCGGCCGCCACCCTTGCCGCCAACTTGCTGGGCAACGAAGTTGACGAGTTCACCGGCCTTGACCTTCTTGCTGGCGTCCGCCGTCACCCCGGCGATTAGGCTAACCTTGCCGCCCTCGACCGAGGCCAGCACGATCGCCGCGCTCTTCAGCTTGTCCTTCAGCTTGTCGACGGTCTCGCGCAAGGTTTTCACATCCGCGCCTTCGAGCGTGGCAGCCAGCACATGCACGCCTGCCACTTCGATTGCCTGGCCGGCAAGCTCGTCGCCCTGGCTCGAAGCCATCTTCGACTTCAACGCGCTCAGCTCTTTCTCCAGCGACTTGACCTGATCCTGCACCTGCATGATCCGCTGCGTCAACTCCGACGGCTGCGCCTTCAACACGGCGGCAGCCGCATTGATCCGCGCGTCGAGATCCTGCACGAAACGCACGGCGTTATCGCCGGTGATCGCTTCCACGCGACGGATACCGGCAGCCACGCCGCCTTCCATCACGATCTTGAAGAGACCAATGTCGCCCGTGCGATGCACGTGCGTACCGCCGCACAATTCGCGCGAAAAACCGAGGTCGAGCACGCGCACTTCGTCGCCGTACTTTTCGCCGAACAACGCCATTGCGCCGCCCTTCACCGCTTCGTCGAACGGCATGACCCGCACGATGCCCGGCGCGTTCGCCAGCACTTCCGCATTGACGATCGCCTCGACCTGACGGATCTGCTCGTCGGTCATCGGCGCGTTGTGCGCGAAGTCGAAACGGGTCTTGTCGGCATCGACCAGCGAACCCTTCTGCTGCACGTGCGAGCCGAGCACTTCACGCAGCGCCTTGTGCATCAGGTGGGTGGCCGAGTGATTGCGTTCGGTGCGGGCACGACGCACCGCGTCGATTTCCGCCTTCACGACGTCGCCGACTTTCAGCGTGCCCTGCTCCAGCGTGCCGTGGTGCCCGACCACGTCGGCTTGCACCTTCAACGTGTCGGTTACCGCGAAGCGCACGCTCGCGTTCGCCAGCACGCCCTGGTCGCCGACCTGGCCGCCCGACTCCGCGTAGAACGGGGTATGGTCCAGCACGACGACGGCTTGCTGGCCGTGATTCACTTCCTTCACCGAGGCGCCGTCAACATACAGCGCGATCACCTTGGCGTCGTCGAAGACGATTTCTTCGTAGCCGTGGAACGTGGTCTTCGCGCCCGAGTATTCGAGGCCCTGCGCCATCTTGAACTTGCCGGCCGCGCGCGCCTGTTCGCGCTGACGCGCCATGGCTTCGTCGAAAGCGGCCTCGTCTACTGTCACTTCACGTTCGCGGCAGACGTCTGCCGTCAGATCGAGCGGGAAACCGTAGGTGTCGTGCAGCTTGAATGCGAGTTCGCCGTCGAGCGTCTTGCCGCCCTTGGCTTCCAGATCGGCCAGCGCGCTTTCGAGAATCGACATGCCGTGCTCGATGGTCTCGAAGAATCGTTCTTCCTCCTGGCGCAGCACGTCGATCACGCGTTGCTCCGCGTCCTTCAGCTCCGGATAGGCGGCGCCCATTTGCGCGACGAGGTCCGGCACCATACGGTGGAAGAACGAACCCTTCTTGCCCAGCTTGTAGCCGTGACGGATCGCGCGGCGCACGATACGGCGCAGCACGTAGCCGCGGCCTTCGTTGCCCGGAATCACGCCGTCGACGATCAGGAACGAGCAGGCGCGGATGTGATCGGCAATCACTTTCAGCGAATTGTTGGTCAGATCGGTCACGCCGGTTTCGCGGCCCGCAGCCTTGATGAGCGCCTGGAACAGGTCGATCTCATAGTTGCTGTGAACGTGCTGCAAAACCGCGGCGATACGCTCGAGACCCATGCCGGTGTCGACGCACTGCTTGGGCAGCGGCGTCATGTTGCCTTGCGCGTCGCGGCTGAATTGCATGAACACGAGATTCCAGATCTCGATGTAGCGGTCGCCGTCTTCCTCAGGAGACCCCGGGGGGCCGCCCCACACGTCCGGGCCGTGGTCATAGAAGATTTCCGAGCACGGGCCGCAGGGACCGACGTCGGCCATCTGCCAGAAGTTGTCCGACGCGTAGCGCGCGCCCTTGTTGTCGCCGATGCGGATGATCCGCTCGACCGGCACACCCACTTCCTTGGCCCAGATGTCGTGCGCTTCGTCGTCTTCGTGATAGACGGTGACCCACAGCTTGTCTTTCGGCAACTGGTACACGCCCGTGAGCAGTTCCCACGCGTAGTGGATCGCGTCGCGCTTGAAGTAGTCGCCGAACGAGAAGTTGCCCAGCATTTCGAAGAACGTGTGGTGACGCGCGGTGTAGCCGACGTTTTCCAGATCGTTGTGCTTGCCGCCGGCGCGCACGCTGCGCTGAGCGGTCGTGGCGCGCGCATACGGACGCGATTCCGCGCCGAGGAACACATCTTTGAACTGCACCATTCCCGAATTGGTAAAGAGCAGGGTCGGGTCGTTGCCGGGCACAAGGCTCGACGAGCGAACGATCGTATGGCCCTTCGATTCGAAGAACTTGAGGAATTTCTCGCGGATTTCGGCGGCTTTCATAGCGTGCGTGGGACGGGTTTGCCAGTTCCCTGGCTGTTACCGGCGGCATCAAGGGGATGCGCCAACTGTTTGTTTCTTAAACGACTGATTATACGGGATCGGCGCCCGTGCGCGGCAGCGGCCCTGCCCCGGCCGCGTCGCATTGGCCATTCGGCCAGGTTTGACCGGGTAGCGGGAGACACGGCAAGGTGTGTCGGCCGTCCTATGATGTTCGGCTGACTGCGCCGGCGCGCGGGAATCGCTTAAGATTGCCTCCATTCGCGGCGACACGCGCGCTGCGTCATCACTCGCAAATTTTGCAGAGGGCCGGTGTACGCGCCAAAGCGCCAAGTCCGATCGACCGCTTTGCATGGGGCCGGACTAAGCGCTAAAGCGCTAAGTCCGGCCGACATTGGAGACATTGAAGAATATGGGCGCTCTTAGTCATATCCGCGTGCTGGATCTCACACGCGTGCTCGCCGGGCCGTGGTGCGCACAGACGCTCGCCGATTTCGGCGCCGACGTCATCAAGATCGAACGCCCCGAAGTCGGCGACGATACGCGCCACTGGGGGCCGCCGTACCTGAAAACGCCGGAAGGCGCCGACACCCGAGAAGCCGCCTATTACCTCGCGGCGAATCGCAACAAGCGCTCGGTCACCGTCGATATCGCCTCGCCCGAAGGCCAGCGGATCATCCGCGAACTGGCCGCGCAAAGCGACGTGGTGCTGGAGAACTACAAGGTCGGGCAGCTGAAGAAGTACGGCCTCGATTACGCGTCGCTCAAGGAAGTGAAGCCCGATCTGATCTACTGTTCGGTAACCGGCTTCGGGCAAACCGGGCCGTATGCGCAGCGCGCCGGTTACGACTTCATCGTGCAAGGCATCGGCGGCTTCATGAGCATTACCGGCGAGCGCGACGGCCAGCCGGGCGGCGGCCCGCAGAAGGCCGGCGTCGCGATCGCCGACCTGATGACCGGTATGTACTCGACCATCGCCGTGCTCACAGCACTCACGCATCGCGACCGGACGGGCGAAGGCCAGTACATCGATATGGCGCTGCTCGACGTGCAGGTGGCCATGCTGGCCAACATGAATTCGAATTACCTGGCGAGCGGCCAGCCACCGGTGCGCTGGGGCAATGCGCATCCGAACATCGTGCCCTACCAGACCTTCCAGACCAGCGACGGCTGGATCATCGTCGCGGTCGGCAACGACGGCCAATTCCGCAAGTTCGTCGAGGCGGGCGGCCGCCCCGAACTCGCGGAAGACGCGCGATTCGCCACCAATCCGGCGCGCGTGCGCCACCGCGACGTACTCGTGCCGATTCTGGCCGACATGGTGCGCCTGCAGGGCAAGCAGCAATGGATCGCCGCGCTGGAAGCGGCGGGTGTGCCGTGCGGGCCGATCAACGATCTGGGCGAGGTGTTCGAAAACGAGCAGGTGATGGCGCGCGGCATGCGGGTCGATCTGCCACATCCGTCGGGCGGCACGGTCAAACTGGTGCGCAATCCGATCAACATGACCGGCACGCCGCCTGAAGCGCTGGCTCATCCGCCAATGCTCGGCGAACACACCGACAGTATCCTGCGCGACGTGCTCGGCTATGACGAGGCCCAGATTGCCCGGCTGCGGGACCGGTCGGTGATTTGAGGGTGGCTGAGGCGGACGTTTTTTCAGTTACGCCGGCCACAGCGACAGCGCCAGCTCACCCGCCGCCCAGCTACGGCCGCCGAATCAGCGGAAGTCAACGTAAATCGGCTGAAATGGAGGTTCAGCGCCGCTCGCCCAATGAAGTCAGCCAGCGCCGCCCCTCGTCCCAATCGCCGAGTCCGCTGTCGGCATTGATGTGGCCACGCGGCCCGATATCGATCCAGTGGCTGCCCCAAGCCTCCGCGCAAGCTTGCGAGAACGGCACGCTGCCGTACGGATCGTCGCTGCTCGCCACCACGATGCTCGCAAACGGCAAGCGCGTCAGCGGCACCGGCGCGAAGCCATGGGCGTCCTGTGGAAAATGTGCGCCGGACGGATCGGGCACCGCCACCAGCAGCGCGCCTGCCACCTTCGCAAGCTGCGCGGCGCTTGCATACTGCGACGCCCAGAAGGCGGTGGTCAGGCAGCCAAGGCTGTGCGCGGCGAGCACCACGGGCGAGTCTGCCTCAGCCACTGCGGCGTCGAGCGTGCTGCACCAAGCGTCGCGTTCCACATGGTCCCAGTCCGGCATCTGCACACGCACGAAAGCGGGATCAAGCGCCTCCCAGCGCGTCTGCCAATGCCCCGGGCCGGAATTCTGGTAGCCCGGCAGCACGAGTACGTTTAATTTTTGTCCGCTCATCGCATTCCCCGCCGCAGTTCGTTATCCAAGTTCGTCGTTCGAGTTCGTTCTTCAGGCGCGTTCAAAGCGCGTTCATCAGGTGCGCTCCCACACCGCGTTTCCACATCCCGCCGCAGCAGTCCACTTTCCCCATGACCTGCTTCGCCAGGCCGCGCAAACCACGCGTCAAGGCATCACGCGCCCCACGCCCGTGCCGCGCGGATCGGCCGCCGGCTCGGGCTTCGTCCCTTCAACGCGAATCATCTGCACATCGCCGTTGAACGACTGCGCTTCCAGCGTGTACCCCTTGGCTTTCAACTGATCGGCCAACTCGCCCGTAATCGGATGATACGGCTCAAAGTAAATCGTCTTCGGCGGCAGCAACTGATGATGGAATCGCATCGCGGCCAACGCGTCGGCCGGCGTCATGCCGAGATCGTACAGGTCGGTCATCACCTGGAAAATCGACGTCAGAATTCGCGAGCCGCCGGGCGTGCCGATCACGAGCGACACCTTGTTGTCCTGCAACAGGATGGTCGGCGTCATCGACGAAAGCGGCCGGCGTCCCGGCACCACCGTATTCAGGTCATTCGCCGTCGCACCCGGCGCGCCGGCTGCAACCGGACTCGTCTCGAAGTCGTCCATCGCGTCGTTGAGCAGGAAGCCGCCGCCGTCCACCACCACGCCGGAACCGAATGACCCGTCCAGCGTATAGGTGTTCGAAACGGCGTTACCCCACTTGTCGACCACCGAGAAATGCGTGGTTTGCGTCTTTTCCGGCAACGAATCGCCGAGACCGCCTTTAACGGGCGTCGCGCCCGGCACCTCGTCGGGTTTCACTTCGTCGGCGCGCTGGGCGAGGTAGGCGTCGTCAGTCAGTTTGTCGACCGGTATCCGGTACGATTCGGGGTCGCCGATATATTGCTGGCGATCGGCGAACACACGATCTTCGATCTGCGCGATCAGATGGATATACGGCGCGGAATTGAGCTCCAGGCCGTCGAACGCCTGCTTCAGGTCGGCTTTCATCTTCAGCATCTGGATCAGCCCGATACCGCCTGAGCTCGGTGGCGGCGCGGTCACGATTTTGTAGCCGTTCCAATCGGCGATAAGCGGTTGGCGCCACACGGCCTTGTACTGGATCAGGTCCTGCTTCGTGACCAGACCGTGGCCGTACATCTGCTGGGCGATCAGATCCGCGGTGCGGCCTTCGTAAAACTCGCGGCCGCCGTCGCTGGCAATGCGCGAGAGGGTCTGCGCCAATTCGGGCTGACGGAGCGTCGCGCCCGCCTTCAGGTTCGAGAAGTAGGCGTCGAAATTGGTCTTGCCGGCGAAATTCTTCGCCGCCGCGTCATGTCGCTGCTGCAAGCCCGGTTCGACCTGGAAGCCGTCGGTGGCGTAGCGGATCGCGGGCGCCAGTACCTGTTTCCACTTCAGCTTGCCGAAGCGCTGCTGCGCTTCCCACATGCCTTCGACGGTGCCCGGCACCGCCACCGCGCGATGGCCGACGACACTCATACCCGGTATGAGCTTGCCTTTGTCGTCGAGGTACATGTCGCGGGTCGCCTGCTGCGGCGCGCGCTCGCGATAGTCGAGAAAATACGGTTTGCCGTCCATGAACACCGTCATGAAGCCGCCGCCGCCGATATTCCCTGCGTCCGGGCGGGTCACGGCCAGCGTGAAGGCGATCGCGACAGCGGCATCCACCGCATTGCCGCCGGCGGCGAAGATCTGCTGCGCGGCGTCGGCGCTGTAGCGATCCGGCACAGCGACTGCCGACGCGTCCAGCACGGCCTTGGGCGGGGGCGTTTTCGCGAGCGCGGGTGCAGGCGCCACGAAGCTGCCCGCGAGCGCGGCGAACACGGTCGTGGCCGTCACGATCCGGGCGAAGGACATAGAGGCGAAAGGCACGCGAGGCGCGTCATGAGGCGAAACGGGCATCCGAGAAACTCCGGGAACTGAGGGCGTCATGTTGCACGAACAGCGGAGGCTCGTGCAAAACAACAAAAGGGAGCGAGACCTGACTGGACCGTGTGGCCGGACCACGGCCACGCAGGCAAGCGTTGCGCGGCAAGGCATGGGCGTGGGCTTGCGCTACCCCTAAAAAGGTCGAGCGGCGCGCGGGTGGCAAGAGTGCCGCCCGCATCCTAAGTCGCCGGCGCATGCGTCAACAAAACGTTTTACCTCCTGTTACAGCACCTTAAACGCAGCTTGCAGGACCCCGCCTGACCCCAAAAACCAGCCGAAACCGCTCAAACGTTGGCTGCGCGCCGCACTCGCCTGCCGTGAGCGAACGCGTCAGGTAGAATTGACAGATAAGTGGGCGCATTGCGCACCCCCGACCGACATTCACCTTCTCGCATGAATACCGAACGCAACGACGCGCCAGCGGCATCCAATTTCATCCGCAACATCATTGACGAAGACAACCGCACCGGCAAATGGGGCCAGCGCGTCGAAACGCGCTTTCCGCCCGAGCCGAACGGCTATCTGCACATTGGTCACGCCAAAAGCATCTGCCTGAACTTCGGCGTGGCGCGCACCTACGGCGGCGTGTGCCATCTGCGCTTCGACGATACGAATCCGGAAAAGGAAAGCGTCGAGTACGTCGACTCGATTATCGATTCCGTGCGCTGGCTCGGTTTCGAATGGCAAAAAGACGGCAAGGAACAGCTTTATTTCGCCAGCGACTACTACGACAAACTGTACGAATTCGCCGAACTGCTGATCGAGCGCGGCAAGGCGTATGTGGATAGCCAGTCGGCCGAGGAAATGCGCGCGAACCGCGGCTCGGCCTCCGAAGTCGGCACGCCGTCGCGCTTCCGCGAGCGTTCGGTGCAGGAAAACCTCGACCTGTTCCGCCGCATGAAAGCCGGCGAGTTCAAGGAAGGCGAGCACGTGCTGCGCGCGAAGATCGACATGTCGTCGCCGAACTTCAACATGCGCGACCCGGTCATCTACCGTATCCGCTTCGCGCATCACTACCGCACCGGCGACAAATGGTGCGTGTACCCGATGTACGACTACACGCACTGCATCTCGGACGCGCTGGAAAACATCACGCATTCGCTGTGCACGCTCGAGTTCGAAGACCACCGTCCGCTGTACGACTGGATTCTGAACGAGCTGGCCGAGGCCGGAATCTTCACGCGCCCGCTGCCGCAGCAAATCGAGTTTTCGCGCCTGAACCTCACCTACGCGATCACCAGCAAGCGCAAGCTGCTGCAACTCGTAACGGAAGGCCATGTCGACGGTTGGGACGATCCGCGCATGCCGACCATCGTCGGGGTACGCCGGCGCGGCTTCACGCCGGAAGCGATCCAGTTGTTCTGCGAACGAATTGGCGTCACCAAGGTCGATTCGTGGATCGACATGAGCGTGTTCGAAGGCGCATTGCGCGACGATCTGGACGACAAGGCGCCGCGTACCGCTGCGGTGCTCGATCCGCTCAAGCTGATCATCGACAACTTCCCCGAAGGCGTGAGCGAGCCGTGCAACGCGCCCGTCCACCCGCATCATCCCGAAATGGGGGTTCGGGAGTTCCCGATTTCGCGCGAGCTGTGGATCGAACGCGACGACTACAACGAAACGCCGCCGAAGGGCTACTTCCGCCTGTTCCCGGGTAACAAGGTGCGTCTGCGCTACGGCTACGTGATCGAATGCATCGGCGCGGACAAGGACGAGAACGGCAATATCGTCGCGGTCCACTGCAACTATTTCCCGGACAGCAAATCGGGCACCGAAGGCGCGAACAACTACAAGGTCAAGGGCAACATTCACTGGGTCAGCGCGGCAGGCGCGGTCCCGGCCGAAGTGCGCATCTACGACCGGCTGTTCAAGGAACCGCAGCCGGACGCCGGTGGCCGCGACTTCCTCGAAGCGCTGAATCCGGATTCGAAGCGCGTGGTCAACGCCTACCTGGAACCGGGTGCACGCGACGCGCTGCCGGAACAACGCTATCAGTTCGAACGCCATGGCTATTTCGTCGCGGACCGTGTCGATTCGAAACCGGGCAAACCCGTGTTCAATCGTATCGTCAGCTTGCGCGACAGTTGGGGCAAGCCGGCATAAACTGAAGCTGCGACGCGAAGTACATTTGACGTTGCGTATTTGACGTTACGCATTTAACGTTGCTTGCCAGACGTTGAACATGGCGTGCATTTCGCAAGCGGGATGCACGCCTTTTCGTTGCATCGACATTCCATCGACATGTGACAGCGCGGCCACCATGCCCGCGCCAGTCCGGGAGGCCCGATGAAAGTTGCAGCCCGCAGCGGGGCAAGAACATGGGGGAGCACGGCAGAAGGCACGCGTCACGCGCATACTGCGCCTGCAGCGCGCATCAATCGCGCCGCGCGCGTCGCGCAAAGCATCCGTTGCACAATCGCCGCGTTGGCCGCATTCAGCGCAATGTCGCTCGCCGGCACCGCTCACGCGGACGAACTCACCGGCACACTGAAGAAAATCCACGACGACGGTGTGGTCGTGCTCGGCGTGCGCGAAGCGTCGATTCCCTTCTCATACTTCGACGGCAAGCGCACGGTCGGCTATTCGCAAACCATCGCGCTGCAGATCGTCGACGAAATCAAGAAAACGCTCGGCCTGCCGCAACTGAAGGTGCACGAAATCACCGTCACCTCGTCGAACCGCACGCCAATGTTGCTGAACAACCAGATCGATCTGGAATGCGGCTCGACCACGCATACGGTAGAACGCGAAAGCGTCGCCGCCTTCTCGAACAGCTTCTTCCAGTACGCGGTACGCATCATCGCGCGCAAGAGCAGCGGCATTACGGATTTTCCTGACCTCGCCGGCAAGCCCGTGGTGACAACCGCGGGCACCTCCGACGAGCGTCTGCTACGCCGCCTGAATACCGAGAAACATCTGAACATGCGCATCATGAGCGCGCGCGATCATCAGGAAGCCTTCACCGCGCTCAAGGACGACCGGGCGGTGGCCTTCGTGATGGACGAACCGATCCTGTACGGTTTCAAGTCGACCGATCCGCACCCTGAAGATTTCGTGGTGACCGGCACGCCGCTCGGCTCCGAGGTTTACGCCTGCATGTTTCGCAAAGGTGACGAGCCGCTCCGAGCGCTGGTGAACGGGGTGATCGCGCGCGGCGAGACTAGCGGCGACGCGGAACGTTTGTACAACCAGTGGTTCACGCAGCCGATTCCTCCGCGCGGCATCAATCTGAATTTTCCGCTGTCGGAACAGAACCGCACACTATTCGCTCATCCGAACGACCGGGCACTCGACTGAACGTGCAGGCGACACGCCCGCGCTGCGATCTGCTATAGCGATCGATGCAGTTCGGCGAGCGAAAGCGTGGTCTCAAAGAGTCTTGTGAGACTGCGGCTCGCATACCGCTCGACTTCGTCCGGCGCAACCCAGCGGTATGCATCCATTTCGGGAATCAGCGTGCCGTCAGAGCGGCGCGGAAACAGCGACGTGCAGGTGCACGCACTGAGATCGAGTTCGCCGGCCGTTGCACGGGCCGCGAACAGATGCAAATCCTTGTCGCGCCGGTAGACGAACAGTCCGAGATCCTTCAGACGCTCGGGTTCGATCACGATGCCGGTCTCCTCGACCATCTCGCGCAGCGCTGTGACGTGGGGCGCCTCGCCCTCTTCACCGTGCCCTTTGGGAATGTCCCAGTGAGAGGTTTCGGTGGCGTGGGCGAGCAGCACCCGCCCTTGCGGATCGAGCAGCACAACGCCACACGAGACGACCCGCGCGCTCATCGACACATTGCGCCGCAAGGACGCGTGGTTTCAGGCAGCGCCGGCAGCAAGCCGACACGCATGGTCATACCCGCCGGCACGCTCAGCGCTTTTTCTGCAATTGCCAGTTAGCGCTACCCTGCTTGCAGAACTGCGGGCGCAGCGTCATTGACTGCCCTTTCGCATTCAGTACGACGCCGACGTCGCGGCAGGTGCGCTCGCCGTCTTTCGCGGTGCTGGCGATGGTGATCGTCGCGTCGATCTTGACGCTGTTGCCGGTGCCTTCGTTGACCCAGCTCACGCTTTCGCCGTCCTGCTTGTCATTCAACGCACCGATGACGGCGCCCTTGATCGAATCGACATCGCGTTGCTTCATGTAGCTGATCGGCGTGTCGTTCAGAAAACCGAGGTTCGCCGCTTGCGCGCCGATCGCGCCGCCAAGCAGCAGACCACCGACGGTCAAGTGAAACAGGGCACGGGTTCGCATCGACATGAAGGGTACTCCTCGAAGAAAGGTTTGGCTCTATCGAGCGCGCCCGCGGCGGCTCATGATCTGGACCCCAAAAGCATAGCATGTCGCTCCCGAAATGGCCTTGCGGATGCCGCGGCCCGCTCCGCCCGCTCAGGAACCGACGAGCCGACGGACAGACGGACGGGCACCAGGACTTTTAGGACCAGTCCCATACTTTTTTATGGGACGTCTTTCTAAGATAAGTCTGTCGCGCTACTGCGCTGCTCGAGCTTCAAACCCGCCTAATGGACATCTCACTTGCTCTCGAAACCGTCACCGTCGCGCTCGCGTGCTTCTGCGTCGCGCTGGTGCCGTTCGCCATCGGCCGTGATCCCGGTCTTGCGCGGCGCATCGTGCGAATGGACAAGCTCCCCCTCGCACGCTGGCCGAATCTGCTGACGCGCGCAGGCGTTGCATGCCTTCTGATCTCATTCGCACTACTGCTGGCCGCCTGCTATTGCATCCTTGCCGGCGCAGGCATCTAACCGCGCGCACTGCGGCGCGCTCAGCGCCCGACAATCAATTCGCTGCCGCGGTCTTTTCCGGTTTGTTTCCCTGCTTGTCTTCCAGTTTGTACCCATCGGTGAGCGTATTCAGAAACGCCACCACGTCCTTGATTTCAGCCTCGTCGAGTGCCGGCTTGTCACCCGGTTTGCGATCGAACGGCGGCTCGGTATTCAGATTGGCCCAGTAACGCTGCGGCAGGTCGTCGAACTTCTGCACCTTGCCCTTCGAGACCGGATAGAACTTCTCCGGGTTGGTGTCGCGCTGCGCGTAAAAACGCACCACCTGATCGAGGGAATGATAGATGCCGTTGTGGAAAAAACTCTTCTTCAACGCAACATTGCGCAGCGTCGGCGTGCGGAAGATGCCGCAAAACTCAGCACGTCCGCCCAGGTCGGTACGCTCCGGGCCGCATGCGCCGAGGTCGTAGAAATGCGGATCGCGATTCACCGGCAGCGCACGGTTGCGCGGCACGCCGATCGCAATCAGCCCAAAGTCGCTGAACTGGGGCGGCGCGCCGTCCATGCTGCGCTGACTGATGTGGCAACTCGCGCAGTTACCTTTCTTTTCGTCGTTGAACACTTCCAGACCGTGTAGTTCGGCCTTGGTCAACTGTGCCTTGCCCGCCAGATACGCGTCGTACTTGCTGGTGTACGGGTAGAAAATCTCCGGGGTCTGCTCGAAGGTTTCCAGCGCCTGCAGCACGGCGTTGAAGGTGGCTTCGTCACTATCGAAAATATGGTCGCCGAAGGCCGCGCGGAAAGCGTCGGCATACGGAGAAACCTTCACTGCCGCCGCGACCTTCGCGGGCGAGCTGCCCATTTCGAACGACGACAGCAGCGGAATGCGCGCCTGGTCCGAGCCGCGATCGACCCGGCCGTCCCACGTCAAACCACCGGTCGGCCCGGCATCGACGCTTTCATCGCCTTCGTCGTCCGACTCGTGGTAGTGCTCGGCGAACGCCGGCACCGATTGCAGGTACTTAAGCGTGGGCGCGGCACGCATGCCGGTGCGGTGCATGTCGTTGCCGCCCAGTTGGACCGCCAGCGAATTCGCCGGCGAGAAAGCATGGTCGGGACTGTGGCACGACGCGCACGCCAGCTTGCCCGAGCCGGATAGCGATGGGTCGAAGAACAACTGCTTGCCCACCGCCGTCATCTTCCGCACGGATTCATAGACTTGCGCGCGGGTCTGGCCGCCTTGCTGCGCGGCCGCTTTCACGGCAGAAGCCGCAAGCAATGCAGACGCTTTAGGCGCAATCTCCACGCTTGCATTGGCGTGCGGATTTGCCCGGGCATTTACTTGACCATTTATTCTTTCATTAACATTACTATTTATTTCACTACTATTACTATCGGCTGTCGACGAGCCAGCATCGCACGCTGCAAGGCTCAGGATAACCACCGTGAGCGCCAAAGTCAGCTTTGCGAGCCCTGCGCCTGTGCTTGCTGGTATCGCGCCCCGCTGCGCCTGCGGCTGAGCCGCCGTTTCCCGAATCCCCGTGAGACCAAGCCGCATATGGATGGTGTGAATTTGCGATATCGAAGTCGGCAAGCGTATTTCACCTGCATGTCGCCAAAATGACATACAGCCGACGAAAATTTTGAAAAAGAGGCAATTCGTAATTATTTACATCTTTCTGTCAAACTCCTTATTCAAACTTTCTCTCGCGGTCAGTCTGTAAGCACGGTGCCTGACCGGTCCCCAACGCGAGAGAGAGAACACACACCCAATGAACAAAAAACTGATCTGCGCGACGCCTATCGCGATCGCAGCAGCGCTAAGCTTGTATGCGTGCGGCGGCGACGATGTCACGGCTCAGCCGGACATCACGTCGATCAAGACGGTCGTGGTGATCTATGCGGAGAACCGCAGCTTCGACAATCTCTACGGCAACTTCCCGGGCGCCAACGGTCTGCAGAATGTAACGGCGGCAAGCGCCATGCAGGTCGACCGCAACGGCACACCGCTCGCCACGTTGCCGCAAGTGTGGAACGGCCTGACGCAAACCGGCGTGACGCCGGCGGTGACGCAAGCGATGACCGCCAATCTGCCGAACAGCCCATTCGCCATCGACGATCCGAACGGCTTCAATACGCCGATCACGGCCACGACGCGCGATCTGTATCACCGCTTCTATGAAAACCAGATGCAGATCAACGGCGGCAAGAACGACAAGTTCGCCGCGTGGGCGGATTCGGGCGGTCTCGTCATGGGTCACTACACGCTCAACGCTGACAAGCTGCCGCTGTGGAAAATCGCCCAGCAATACACGCTGGCCGACAACTTCTTCATGGGCGCGTTCGGCGGCTCGTTCCTGAATCACCAGTGGCTGGTGTGCGCGTGTACGCCGACCTACCCGAACGCGGACAAGAGCCCGGCGGTCAATTCGATCTCCGCGGTCGAAAGCGACGGCGTCACACTGAAGGTAGCGGCCAACTCGCCGGCATCGGCCTTGACCGGCGCGCCCAAGTACGTGAATTCGGGCAACCTGACGCCTGACTTCTACGCGGTCAACACGATGCAGCCGCCGTATCAGCCGAGCGGCAACAAGCCGGCTTCGGGCGGCGACGCGAACCTCGCCGACCCCGGCGCGGCCACCACGCTGCCGGCCCAGACGCAACAGCATATCGGCGATCTGCTGAACAACGCGAAGGTGTCGTGGGCGTGGTACGGCGGCGCATGGGGAGCGGCGGTCTCGGCGGCGCAGAACGGCACGTCAAATGTGATCTACGGCGCGAATCTGACGGCGCCGAACTTCCAGCCGCATCACCAGCCATTCAACTACTTCGCCGACCTCGCACCGGGCTCGGCCAACCGTTCGCAGCACTTGCTCGACGGTGGTCTCGCAGGCTCCGAGTTCATCAAGGCAATCGACGCGGGCACGCTGCCGCAGGTGTCGTTCTACAAGCCGCAGGGCAACTTGAATGAACACCCGGGCTATACCGACGTTGCATCGGGCGACCAGCACATTGCCGACGTGATCTCGCATCTGCAGAAAAGCCCGCAGTGGAACAACATGCTGGTGGTGGTGACATATGACGAGAACGGCGGCTTCTGGGATCACGTGGCGCCGCCGAAGGCCGATCGCTGGGGTCCGGGCACGCGCATTCCCGCGCTGATCATCTCGCCATACGCGAAGAAGGGTTTCGTCGATCACACGCAATACGACACGACGTCAATTCTGCGCTTCATCACGCGCCGTTATTCGCTGCCGACGCTGCCGGGTATCGCCACACGCGATGCGGCGCTGGTCAGCAACGGCAGCAAGCCGATGGGTGATTTGACGGCGGCGTTGAATATCAAACAGTGAACGGTTCGCGATTCACAGACACGTAAAGTCGGTAAGCAACAGTCCGCTTGATGACGGGACTTTGACAGGGCAGCTTCGGCTGCCCTTTTTCGTTTTCGTTGCGCGAAGAACAGGACGACGCAACACGGCATACGCGGCGTGTCGCGGAGCAGGCGGCGACACAACGCGTTTTCATGAGCGGCGTATGCTTCGACGCAGGACGCGATCATTCGCGCCGATGGCCGCTTGCAATCGCTCGCAACCGCTTGCCGCTTGGCAACGAATTGTGGATTTGCCCACTCATCCAGGAGTTCGACAGCATGACTGAGAAAACCATCAAGGTCCCCGGGCCCGATCATCCGATTACAGTCGAGCCAGCCCAGGCTCGCGTGGTGGTGACGGTAGCCGGCCGCGTGATCGCGGATACACGCAATGCGCTCGTACTGCGTGAGGCGTCGTATCCGCCGGTGTATTACATTCCGCGCAACGACGTCGAGATGACACTGCTGGAGCGCACCGATCACGCAACCTATTGCCCGTACAAGGGCGATTGCGCGTATTACAGCATTCCGATCGGCGGCGAGCGTACGGTGAATGCGGTCTGGACCTACGAATCGCCCTACGCGCCCGTGAAAGAGATCGCGCAGCATCTGGCGTTCTATCCGAACCGGGTCGATTCGATCGAAGTGCAGCCGGCGGGATGAAGGAAGGGTCAGGCGCGCACCGCTGCTGTGAGGCGCGATGCGCGAGGCCTAAGTTTTTGAAGTACGGCAGGAGGGACTCGAACCCCCCACCCTCGGCTTAGAAGGCCGATGCTCTATCCAGCTGAGCTACTGCCGTAATGAAGTGAGGCGACGCTACACGAACGTGTACAACATGCATCGCCCGCAATGGGAACCCGCATCGGGCGCTGGAACCTGTGCAATATCGCTGCGGCACGGTCCAGTCAGATACCGAAATTGTAACTGAGCGGGCCACGGACTGTGGAAATCCGCTCCGGCCCAGCAACCCCGCGGGGGCGGAACGTCGCAAAACTCGCAAAACAAACGGGCCCAGCGACTTGAGCCGGGCCCGGATTATAACCGATCGTTTCTTGCCCGCCAGTAGCCCGTCAGGCGCCTGTTAGCACTCAGCGCATGGCCGCGCACATGTCGGCCGCGATCAGACCGGCTGCGGATGCAGCATAAACCAGCCGAGGAACACGATCCCCGCGATTACGCAATACACGCCGAACGAAGCCAGACGTCCGCGGCCTTCGAAATAACGCATCAGGAAACGCACGCTGAGATAGGCGGCGATTGCAGTCAGCACGCCGCCGAGCAATGCATCGGCGAGTTGGCCTGGCGCATGAAACAGTTTCGGCAATTCGAGTACGCCGGCCGCGAAGATGATCGGCGTGCCGAGCAGGAACGAGAACTCGGCGGCCTTCTCGGTCGTCAGGCCGGCCGCATTGCCGGCGATCATCGTGAGCCCGCTACGCGAGAAACCCGGAATCAACGCGCCAATCTGAGCGAGGCCGACAAAAAACGCCTGGCGGAAAGTCAGCTTCTCCGGCGCCTGATGTGCGCGCGACCGTTGCAGGCGATCGCCGAACCACAGCAGCACGCCGTTCACGATCAGCGCGATGGCGACGATGCGCAGATCGTGGAAAATCCGCTCAAGACGTTTCTCCAGGATCAACCCAACGAGACCCGCCGGAATCGTGCCGATGATGAGCGCCCACATCATGTGTGCGTTGTCGTTGGGACGGCCGCCGAGCGACGCGAAGAAGCCCCGCACCAACTCGCACCAACGCTTGCGGAAGTACCACAGCAACGCGAAGGCCGTACCGAGGTGCAACGCGACGAGGAACGGCAGCAATTGCGGCGCATGCTTGTCGATATGCATACCGAACAATGCGGGCACAAGCAGCGTATGGCCTAGGCTGCTGACCGGAAACAGTTCGGTGACGCCTTGCAGCACGCTCAGGAAAATCAGAAACGACAGGTTCACGCGGCGGTCCTTGTAAGGAAAATGTCGGGGAACAGCGCGCCGCAATAGAAAATCGACGGCGCGTCAAAAGCGCACCGATTATGCCTGGCTGCAAAGTCAGCGCCAAGCGTTTGGGCCACATTCGGGGAAATAATGACGCGCTGCGTCACAACTGGAAACCGTTGTTACGCCGCGGAAAAGAAACGGGGCGCCGCCGTCGGCCGCCCAGCCATCGCGAGGGATTCAAAGCGCTGGACGCGCCTGACTCACGCCGGGCTCGTGCCGATAGCCCAGCAGAAAATGAGGCGGGCTACGACCGGATCAACGTTCGAGCTTGTAGAAGAAGTAGACAGTGCTTGCCGCGAACATGCCGAACAGCGTCAAACCCATTGCCATTGCCAGATCCATCACGCCTCCTGAGCCGGTCTCGCCCGATCGTCAATGTTACCGGGCAGTCAACGGATTATCGGCAAGGTTGGGGCTTCCAGACCACCCGCAATTTCCCCAGAAGGGTTTCCCCGTAGCGCAAAGCAGCGCAGAATCGTCCCGTCGCGAGTTGCCGCGCAGCGCCGCCCGGACGTCCTCAACCTGTGTTCGAGTCACGCTCGCCCACATTTATCGCGCCGCCGAAGCACCTTCAAACCACCCTCAACCCTTTATCCACCAGCCCACCGACCATGCCGCTCTCCCCGCAACAGGACATTCTCGAGATCGCCCAGGACACCTCCGTGCTCCGTTTCGCGCCGCAAGCCGGTGGCCGTCTCTTGTCGTGGACCATCGACGACAAGGAGGTGATCCATTGGCCCGAAAACGCCGACTGGAGCCAACCCGCGAGAATTCGTGGCGGCAACCCGCTGCTCTTCCCGTTTCTCGGCCGGCATCGTGTCGACGGCAAGATCGGCTACTGGCGTGACGCACAAGGCACGGTGCGCGCATTGCCGATGCACGGCTTTGCCCGCGATCTGCCCTTCGAAGCCCACGCGGACGTGAACGGCGCCGGCTTGCGCATGACCCTCACCGATAGCGACGCGACACGCGCCGGCTATCCGTTCGGTTTCCGCTTCGAGGCAATCTACCGGCTTGCCGATACGCATGCGCTGGACGTCACGCTAAGCACGACCAACACCGGCAACACGCGGCTGCCCTATTACGCGGGTCATCACTTCTATTTCACGCTGCCGCACACGCAACGCGCCGAAACCTCGCTGGAACTGCCGCGCACCGAGCGGCGTTATCAGCAGGACGATGGCTCGATCAGTGCCGCCGAGCCGGGCGCGGCGCGCTACACGTTCGACGAGGCGCGCATTCAGGATCGCTTCCATTGTCTCGTCGGTGAGCCGGACCAACGCGTGCGCGTGGTCGCGCCAGGTCTGAACCGGCGCATCACGATCGATCTGCAACGGCCGGACTCGCTGCCCTGGTACGCGGTCACGACATGGACCGAAGCCGCGGACTCGGACTTCTTCTGCGTCGAGCCGTGGCTGGGCCTGCCGGACGCGATCCACAACGGCATGGGGTTGCGCTGGCTCGAAGCAGGCGAAACCGAAATGGCGACGCTGCGTATTACCGTCAGCGAGAACGTCGCTGATAACGCCGGCAACCCGCGCTGATTGCCGATTTTCCGCACCTTGCTACGTGCCGGATTACGCAGCATTCGCCGCGTAATCCGGTGTGCGCACCCGCCTCGACATCCGTTTTTCGGGTGCTGCAGCGCAAAACCGTTAGAATCGGACGCTTTGCACTTACCTGCCGCGTGATCAGGATCGGCGCGTGGCAGCGCTTTGCGAGGTCCAATGCTCAACAGAACAAGAATGGTGAAACGGCTCGCCTGCGCGTCGTTATTGGCGGTGCTCGCTGCGTGCGGCTCCGCTCCGGTGGGACCTGGTTTTTATCGCGTCGAACGGGGCGATACGCTGTCGAAGATCGCGCGCAGCAACCGGCAATCGGTGCAAAGCATCGCGCGCTGGAACAATTTGACCAACCCGGACAGCATCGAGGTGGGCCAGGTGCTGCGCGTCGCGCCACCGGGCAATGCGGCATCGTCCACGAGCGGGGCGGTCCGTAGCAGCGGCGCAGGCAGTGCGAGCGCTTCAACTGCGCCGCGCCCGGCGCCCGCCGATAGCTCGCCGTCGCCCGCGCCGGTTTCGACCATATCGCTGGTATGGCCGGCCGACGGCACGATAATCCGGCGCTTCGACGGCGGCAATTCGAAGGGCATCGACATTTCGGCGGCAGCAGGCACCCCGGTGGTCGCCGCGGCGGCCGGCACGGTGGTCTATGCGGGTAACGGCTTGCGCGGTTATGGCAACCTGCTGATTATCAAGCACAATGCCGAGTATCTGACCGCCTATGCGCACAACCGCGTACTGCTGGTGAAAGAAGGGCAGTCCGTTGCGCGCGGCGAGAAAATCGCTGAAATGGGCGACACCGATACCGATCGTGTCATGCTGCACTTCGAACTGCGTTATCAGGGCCGCTCGATCGACCCGTCGCGGGCATTGCCGCCGCGCTAGCCGTCCGCTGCGTCAGGCACGCGCCCTGCAACCGTCGAGGGAACCGGGCACGCTGTAACACGCTCCATCCTATGCATGACGTGGCCTCGGCCACGTCCTCCCCGTCACCTGTAAGGAACCTGCAATGAAGAGCGCACTCGCGTCCTTTACAACGGCCGCGGCGATCAGCCTCGGTCTGCTGACCCTCGGCAGCCTCGGCGGCTGCTCCAGCACGACCACGATGACTTACTTGCCGAGCGGCGACACGGGCTTTGCGATCAACTGCAGCGGCAGCGACGCGAGCTCCAGTTGGGCCGAGTGCTATCAGCGCGCCGGCCAGGTCTGCGGCAACTATGGCTACGACGTCATTTCGAAAGACGTCGACAACGGCGCTACCTCGGGCGGTACGGTCGGCGGAATTTTCGGAGCGAACGTCAAAAACCGCTCGATGGTGATTCGCTGCAAGCAGTGAAGGCGAGACAAAACCCAATAACGGACAGGGCGCGACGCTAGCGCGAGCGGCGCCGCCAGCGTCCGGAACGCGGGTCGATGCGCGCGGCGAATGCGAACAGCAGACCGAGCGCAAT
Source organism: Paraburkholderia fungorum (assembly GCF_902833645.1). Taxonomy (GTDB): domain Bacteria; phylum Pseudomonadota; class Gammaproteobacteria; order Burkholderiales; family Burkholderiaceae; genus Paraburkholderia; species Paraburkholderia fungorum. Next base: position 149,984 of record NZ_CADFGE010000012.1, on the reverse strand, counting down.
CGGCCAGATGCCGAGGAAGATGGTCAACCAGGCCATGATCATTGAAAGCGAAAAGTAATTTTCAATGATCCGTGCCACGTGTGAATTCGTGGTGACGCCGGCTTGAAACGGCTGTGACCAGGCAAAAAAAAAAGCCCGGCACGAGGCCGGGCGAACGGGGGTTCGGCGCATATCGGCAAAGGACCGGTTCACCATGCGCCAAAACGGAATCTAACAACCTGCTTTTACAAGCGCAATCTATTAATTGCACTGAAAATGTGACGCGGCGTACGGAATCCGCATTATGTGAATGAAAATGTCGGAAATAAGCGAGCTGAATACCCAGATCCATTGCGGACGAAACGGCACGCAAACGGCAACACGAAAAACCCACGCGTTGCCGCAATGCCTTATGAATCAATCATCTGCCCGCACTGCACCGGAAAGGCCTGACGAAAGCCATTCCCCGATTCCCGCGTGCCGCGCCCAGTATGATCCGGACGCTTTATGCCTTGCGAACCTTTGGTGCGCCAACGCACCATACTGATCTATTAGTGAATATCGGGCGATCGAATAAAGAGTCGCCTTCCGCCCAACGCATTCGCGAACGGCGAATATATTAAAATAATTGTCAGATCAACTGACAAATCGCAAAGCTTAAAATCAGCCGCGGTTAATGAATCGATAAATCGGATGATAGGCGCGAGTCGCCATTCGTTCAAGCTGGCCGAATGGCTAAACCCAGCCAACTCGAACTGGCGATCACATGACACGCAGGCCCAGTTCGGTCACCAGCACCGCCGCCTGCTGATGCGAAATCGTCGCGCCTTTGAAAAGCGCCGCATCGACGAGCCGCACGCCGCTCAGGTCAGCCTCGCGCAGGTCCGCACCGTCAAAACGCGCACCTTTCAGATGCGCATCTTTCAGGCTGCCGCCGTCGAAAATCGCCTCGCGGAAGTCGACACCGGCCAGATCGGCATCGGAGAAATCGAGTTGCTGCAGCGTGGCCTTGCGAAACGACAGGCCGCGCAAATGCGCCCCCACCAGCAAGGTTTCGACGAAGCTCAAACCGAGCGCCGTACAGGCTTCGAAGTTGGCGCCAGTCAGCTTGCAACTGTGAAACGACGCCGAGGCAAGCTTGGTGCGCCGCCAACTGGTGTTGTTCAGGTCGCTCGACTGAAACGCCGCGTCGACCAGATCGGCCGACGCAAAATCCGCCTCGCGGCCACGACACCGGACCCAGCGGGTGTGGGACAGCAGCGCGCCGAAAAATGACGTCTCGACAATCGTGCAGCGATGAAATTCGGCGCCGCGCAGATCGAGTCGCGACAGATCGGCGCCTTCGAAATCGCAATCCGTGAAATGGAGCGGCTCTTTAGTCCCCGCGGCGCTCGCAGCGATAAGGCGTTCCACGTCGGCGCGCGTGAGTGTGACGCCAACCAACCCGTGAGCTTGTGCGTCCGAAGCCGGCGCCGTTGAATCCAGTGACATGAAGGTTCAAAATGATTTTCGAAAGACCTCAAGCGTACCGGAACGCGCGCCGCCCTGGCGACCCGTGCCGATGGTTTATAGTAACGGCCCCGTCAGAACCCACTTACGATGACTTCCAACGACGCCACTCATAGCCCGCTGTATGCCAAGCTGCTCGCCGAAACCGCCAGGATCGGCTGGGTCGAACTCGAACGCTTTTTTGCGCGCGGCATACTGCTGCGCGTTGCGCGCGATATCGATCTGGTGAGCGTCGCGGAGGCCATTGCCAGCGACGACACCACACAAGTCACGCAATGGCTGTCGGCCGGCCTCGTCGAGCGTGTGCAGGCGGAAACCGCCGCCGATTTCGCGGCGCGCGATCCCGATCTGTGGGCCGTGGTCGTCTCGCCATGGGTATGCGTGCAGGAACGTAATTGAGCGACCCGGCGCAGGCCCCGAACGAAGTCCCCCTGGCGGGCGGCGCGGCCGCGACGCCACCCGCGGTTCCGGTGCGCTGGCACCGCCGGGTGCTGACGCTGGCGTTCCCCATCGTCCTCGCCAATCTGACGCAGCCGATTCTCGGCGCGGTCGACACCGCCGTTGCCGGCCATCTGAACGGCGCTTCCTATCTTGGCGGCGTGGCCCTTGGCGGTCTGTTCTTCAACTTCGTGTTCTGGGGCTTCGGCTTCCTGCGCATGGGCACCACCGGCCTCGTCGCGCAAGCGCACGGCGCGGGCGACCATGCCGAATTGCGCAACACCGTCGTACGCGCGCTGTTGCTCGCGGCAGTAATCGGTGCAGCGGTGCTTCTGCTGCAAATGCCGCTGATAGGCTACGCGTTGCGCGCGATCGGCGGCAGCGACGCGGTGCAACGCCACGCGCAAATCTACTGTCACGCTCGCATCTGGGCCGCGCCGCTCGCGCTCGGCAATTATGTGGCGCTCGGCTGGCTGCTCGGCACGCAGAAAGTTCGGCTCGCGCTCCTGTCGCAGGTCTTTATCAACAGCGTGAATATCGCAGCGGTGCTGCTGTACGTGTACGTATTCGACTGGGGTGTGGCCGGCATCGGCGCGGCCACGGCTACGGCCGATGCGCTCGGCTTCATCCTCAGCGCTGCATTGTTGTGGCACGGCAGACCGCGTGGCCTGCCCGCGCTGGACCGCGCCGCCCTCTTCGACACTGCCGCGCTCAAACGTCTCGTCGTGCTGAATCGCGATATCTTTGTGCGCACGCTCTGCCTGCTTTCGTCGTTCGGCTGGTTCGCGCATCTCGGTGCGAGGCAGGGTGACGTCACGCTTGCCGCCAACGCGCTGCTGCTCAACTTTCAGACCTTCATGGCCTATGGACTCGATGGCTTCGCGCACGCCGCCGAAGCACTGGTAGGCGCTGCGATCGGCGCGCGCGACCGGCACGCTTTCGCGCAGGCCGTCAGGGTGACGGCGCTGTCGTCCGCCCTCGGCGCACTGGGCTTCTCGCTGGTGTACTGGGGCGCGGGATCATGGATCATCGGCGGCCTGACCAATCAGGCAGCGGTGCGTGCCACGGCCGAAACCTATCTGCCGTGGGCTGCGCTGTTGCCGGTGATCTCCGTCTGGGGATTTCTGCTCGACGGCGTGTTCATCGGCGCCACGCGCACGCATGAACTGATGATATCGATGATGCTGTCGTTTGCGGTGTTCGTCGTGGCTTCGTGGGCCTTGCTGGCGCTATACGGCAACCACGGTTTGTGGGCCGCCATGCTGATCTTCATGGCGGCGCGCGGCCTCACGCTTGCGCGCTTCCTGCCCGGCGTTGTACGCGGCATGGCAGGCGTCGCCGCGTGAGCTTTGTTTCAGGGTCCGGCGTGCCGACGGTGCATGGTTTTGTCTTAGGAACGCGCACGTCGAGGTCCCTCCGCGGCGGATGAACGACACGCCATGCGTTCATTCCCGCAACGCCGTACACGGTTATTTACGGCTTGAAACAAGCGCACACATATCGCGCGCACACCGCGCCCTAGAATGACTGCAGCCCGCGCTCTCCGCGCATACAGTCTGCGCGGGTCAGAAGCACCGGCGTGCCCGCGCCGGCGCTTCGCTTTTGTTACCAGCAGGCGCTCTCAGGGCGCTGGCGCTATCACAGGCGGGCGGTCGTCGGTAGGTACGCCGTGGTAATCGACGGGATCTTTCGGCGGCGGGCCGCCATGATGCCCGGAAACATCGTTGGCACAGCCGGCGAGTCCGGCAGCCAGCATCAACGCAATCGATAAAACGCGGTTCATAGACTCTCGATACAGAATGACGATAACGGCAATGAAGCGCCGAGAGTCTACCTGCAATTCGCGTCCGACGAAGTCGCCGTAAGCAGTCTCCCACCTCCCATTTTGTTACGCGTGACCTACTATAAAGGCACAGTTGCGTGTCATAGGAGACTGCCATGGACGCTGAATCGATCGCAGGTCTGATCGGACTTGCAATAGGTCTGCTCGTGTTGCTCGCCCTGTCGATTTTCGAAGCGAGGACCTACAGACGCGAACACGACGGCGAAGGCTTCCTGCACCACTGGATCGCGCACCAGCACATGCCTCACTGGATGCGCCGCCGGCACTGAGAGGACAAACTTCGTCGACGGCGAGGCCTTTTTTCACTCCGGCGCAATTCGTGGTTGACTCTGGCACCTAATGCCACGTAGAATCTCGGATTCGTCGGAGCGTAGCGCAGCCTGGTAGCGCATCTGATTTGGGATCAGAGGGTCGAAGGTTCGAATCCTTTCGCTCCGACCACGAAAAAGCAGTACGAAACCCGCGTCGCCTCCGGCTTCGCGGGTTTTTGCTTTTTGGCGTCCGGTAGAACCCAGGGCCTAGGGGCATTTGCTGCCTCATGCTCGCATCCTTATAGCCGCCGACGGCGGCATACGCCCGCACCGATACTCCTCACCCGTCCTCACCCGCGCCACCGCCTTGCGCCCTCACGAGCGCGCATGCGACAGTGATTGATATCCGGCGCCGCTATTCACGCCGCAACCAGCGTCAAGGAGACACGCATGAATCTGATCCTCTGGCGTCACGCCGAAGCCGAAGATTTCGCCCCGAGCGATCTCGCCCGTGCGCTGACCACGAAGGGCCGCAAACAGGCGCAAAACGTCGCCAAATGGCTACGCACCCGCCTGCCCGACGATGCCATCGTCCTCGCGAGTCCCGCCGTGCGCACGGTGCAGACGGCGGAAACCTTGAGCGATCAGTATCGCGTGGTGCGCGAACTCGCGCCCAACGCCAGCGTGGACGACGTGCTCACGGCCGCCGGCTGGTCAAAAGGCATTGCGCCGACCGTTGTGATCGTCGGCCATCAACCGACCCTCGGCCATGTTGCGGCGCGTCTGCTCGGCAACAGCGAAGCGAGCTGGCCGCTGAAGAAAGCCGGCCTCTGGTGGATAGAAAGCCGTGAACGCGACGGCGACGACCAGGCCGTGCTGCGCGCGGCGATGAGCCCGGACCTGGTCTAGGCCGGTCGCGCGGAAACAACACATACCGCGAACACCACCCGCGCGGCCCACGACATTACAAGCCGCGGGCACGCAGCTTACGGGCCGTCACCTAATCGTCATGGCTTTGCCATGCGAGCGTCACCAGGCGTTACTACATTGGCGAAAAAAGAAATCCCCCTCTTTTCGACCAGGACGCCACATGCGAGAACTGCCGACGCCCACCCTGCCCCTGGCTTCCATCTTCGAAACGCGCCGTCTGCCGCGCGCCGAGGAGACGGTCACCGCCCAGCATCGCCTGCAAGTCACATGGGCACGCACCGACGAGGAACTGCGCGAGGCCCAGCGTCTGCGCTACCGTGTATTCGCCGATGAAATGGGTGCGCGCCTGACGGGTCCGGCCGGCCTCGACGTCGATGCATTCGACTCATACTGCGATCACCTGCTGGTGCGCGATCTCGACACGCTGAAGGTGGTCGGCACCTATCGCGCACTGCCGCCGCACCAGGCCGCCCGTATCGGGCGCCTGTATGCGGAAAGCGAATTCGACGTATCGCGTCTCACGCACCTGCGCGCGAAAATGGTCGAAGTGGGCCGCTCCTGCGTGCACCCGGACTATCGCAGCGGCTCGGTAATCATGTCGCTGTGGGCCGGCCTCGCCGCCTACATGAAGCACAACAGCTACGAGACGATGCTCGGTTGCGCGAGCGTCGCGATGGTCGACGGTGGCCACTACGCAGCGAATCTTTACTGCTCGCTGCGCGACAACGCGCTGACGGCGCCGGAATATCGCGCGTTTGCGCATACGCCGTTGCCGGTCGAAGAACTGCAGACCGGCGCCGACGTTGCACCGCCGCCGCTCGTGAAAGGTTATCTGCGCCTCGGCGCGAAGATCTGCGGCGCGCCGGCATGGGATCCCGACTTCAATACCGCGGACTTTCTGACGCTGTTGCGCCTCACGGATATCAACGCGCGTTACGCACGGCACTTCCTCGGCGACGCCTCGCCGCGCTAAGCATCATAAGCATCGAGCAAGCCCGCGCGCACCAGCGGGCAGCTTCAGCCGGCTGACGATGCAGATAAAAAAAGCCCGGCGAATCCGCCGGGCTTTTCATTTACAACGCATCGATTTCAATCGTCGGTGTAGACCACACGATACGGAATGCCAACCTTCTCCCATTCCGCGGCCTCCTGGATCAGGCTGTAATCGGTCAGCGGATTGTTAGCCACCCATTCGTTCGGCAAACGCACCTCATAACCGCCGTTGACCTGCGCAACCGCGATACCCGGCAGGCCGACATCCGCACGCCGGCGGCACAGCAGCGCTGCCAGCCGCAGACAGAACAACAACGGCCATTCCACTTCGCGCGTTTGCGACAGCTTGCCGAGCTTGCCGGCGTGACCGAGCACCAGCGCGGCAAGCCGCGCCTGATCGGTGCGCGAAAACCCCGGCATATCGGCGTTGCTGGCGATATAGGCCGAATGCTTGTGATAGGCGCTGTGGGAAATCGACAAGCCGATTTCGTGCAAGGCCGCAGCCCAACCGAGGAACATGCGGTTCTCGGCGCGCCGCTCCTCGTCTGGCTCGGCAAACTGGTCGTAAAAGCGCACCGCAAGTTCACCGATACGCCCGGCCTGCGCACGGTCCACGCCATAACGGCGCATGAAGCCTTCCACCGTCAGCGTACGCATGTCCTCGTGCTGCGCGCGGCCCAGCAAGTCGTACAGCACGCCGAGGCGCAGCGCGCCGTCTGTCGTATCGACGTAATCCACGCCGAGTTCGTCGAACACGGCGATCATGATCGACAGACCGCCTGCCAGCACCGGAATGCGATCGGCCTTCAGCGCGATCAACTTCAGACGATTGACGTTCTCCGCCTTGATCAGCGCGCGTTTGAGACGCTCGAGCCCACCGCGCGAGATACCGTGCGTGATGCCCGGATCATTGAAGCCGTTTGCCTCGACCAGTTCCGCGAGCGCCCGCGCGGTGCCGGACGAGCCAATGGCCTGTTCCCACCCGGTTTTTTTGTACTCCGAGGAAATGATCTGAATTTCCCGGCTTGCGGCGAGTTCAGCCTGGCGCATCGTGTATTCGTCGACATTGCCGGCCGGGAAAAACGCGCGGCTGTGGCTCACGCAGCCGATATACAGGCTCTCCATCTTGATCGGCGTGTAGTGCGAACCGATGATGAATTCCGTCGAACCGCCGCCGATATCCACCACGAGACGCTTGCCCGCGCTGGCAGGCACGGAGTGTGCAGCGCCCGCATAAATCAGACGCGCTTCCTCGCGTCCGGCGATTACTTCGATCGGGAAGCCGAGTGCCGCTTGCGCCTCACCGAGAAACTCATTGGCGTTCTTGGCGATGCGCAGCGTATTGGTGGCGACGGCGCGCACATGGTCGGGATGAAAGTCGCGCAAGCGCTCGCCGAAACGCTTGAGCGCGTCCCAGCCGCGCACTTGCGAGGCGCGGTCGAGCATCTTGTCGCGCGACAGACCGGCGGCAAGACGCACCGGCTCGCGCAATGCGTCGACCTGATAGATCTGGCTGCCTGCATCGGTTTCTTCTACCCGGCCGACGATCAGCCGGAAGCTGTTCGAGCCGAGGTCGACGGCAGCAAGCAGTTGTGGAGTATTGACCATCGAGTAAGCGAACTCCGTGCGCGCGTGTGCGGCGGCGTTGAATGCGGAAGGCGCCGGATGTCCATTCGGTGCCTTGGACGCCTTATGGCCGGCCGCGCGGTTGAAAGACGCCATTCTAAGCGTACCGGGCCTCACGATGTCGCCTCGCAGTAATGGGGGTGCCCTATGGTCCCACACGCACTGCGTCACAATTACGACACGCGACGATTACGGCGTAGAATTTATAACATTCCGAATGTCATAACAACGTCATCATACTGTGAGAATTTCCGAGCGTCTTTTCGTCTCCCTTCCTGACATTCCATTCTCGCTGCCGATGTCCATCCGCTACCCCTTATTGAATCGCGAGCTGGGCATTCTGGGTTTCAACGAGCGTGTGTTGGCACAAGCTGCCGACCCCGCCGTCCCTTTGCTCGAACGCCTGCGCTTCATCTGCATCACCAGTAGCAACCTCGACGAATTCTTCGAAGTCCGCATGGCCGGACTGCAGGAACAGATGCGCGACAACCCCGGCGCGATGTCGCCGGACGGCATGTCGCTGCAGCACGTATATGACCTCGTGGTCGAGCGCGCGCAGCGGCTCGTGCATCGTCAGTACACCATGCTGAACGACACGGTGTTCCCCGCGCTCGAAACAGAAGGTATCTATTTTCACGGCACTGAAGCGTGGAACGAAGCGCAGACCGAATGGGCGCGCAATTACTTCTTCGACGAACTGCTGCCGGTACTCACGCCGATCGGCCTCGATCCGGCTCATCCGTTTCCGCGCGTGCTCAACAAGAGCCTGAACTTCGTGGTCGAACTCGAAGGCAAGGATGCGTTCGGCCGTCAGGCGATGATGGGCATCGTGCAGGCGCCGCGCGCCCTGCCCCGGCTCGTGCGCATGCCGCAGGAACTGTCGGGCTATCCGCATGGTTTCGTGCTGCTGAGCTCGTTGCTGCAGCGCTTCGTCGGCGAGCTGTTTCCGAATCTGGTGGTGCGCACCTGCAATCAGTTTCGCATCACGCGCAATAGCGAACTGTTCGTCGACGAAGACGAAATCACCAATCTGCGGGTCGCACTGCAAGGTGAACTGCCGGCCCGGCATCTGGGCAACGCGGTGCGGCTCGAAGTGTCGGCGGATACGCCCACGCACGTCGTGCGGCGCCTGCTCGACGAAAGCAGCCTGACCACCAAGGATTGCTACTTCGCCAACGGCCCCGTCAATCTGGTGCGCCTGATGCAGTTGCCGGAGATGGTGGACCGCCCCGATCTGAAATTCGTACCGCATATTCCGGCGATTCCGGCGCAGATCGCCAACAGTGCGAGCATGTTCGACGTGATCGACCACGGCGACGTGCTGCTCCACCATCCTTACGAAAGCTTTCAACCGGTGCTCGAACTGCTGCTGCAGGCGGCTAAAGACCCGAACGTGGTGGCCATCAAGCAGACCATCTACCGCACCGGCACCGATTCCCCGCTAATGGACGCGCTGATGCAGGCGGCGCGTAACGGCAAGGAAGTGACCGTGGTGGTCGAACTGCTCGCGCGCTTCGACGAGGAAACCAATATCAATTGGGCGTCGCAGCTTGAAGCGGTGGGCGCGCACGTCGTGTACGGCGTGGTGGGTCACAAATGCCACGCGAAGATGATGCTGATCGTGCGGCGGGTATCGTCGGGCGGCAAGACCACGCTCAAGCGCTACGTGCATCTGGGCACCGGCAATTATCATCCGCGCACCGCGCGCCTTTATACCGACTTCGCCCTGATGACCGCGGATCAGCAGATCTGCGAAGACGTGCACCACGTATTCCAGCAACTGACCGGTATCGGCGGCGAACTGAAACTGCACGAGTTGTGGCAGTCGCCATTCACGCTGCATCCGAAACTGGTTGAGGCGATTCGCGCGGAAGCAGCTCACGCGCGCGCCGGCAAAAAGGCGCGCATCGTCGCGAAGATGAACGCGCTGCTTGAACCCACCGTGATCGCCGAGCTGTACGAGGCCTCGCAGGCCGGCGTGAAGATCGATCTGATCGTGCGCGGCGTGTGTTCGTTACAGCCGGGCGTGCCGGGTTTGTCGGAGAACATCACCGTGCGTTCGATTGTCGGGCGCTTCCTTGAGCATCATCGCATTTTCTATTTCTACGACGACGGCAAGGAACAGGTGTATCTGTCGAGCGCCGACTGGATGGACCGCAACTTCTTCCGGCGCGTGGAAGTGGCGTTTCCGATCAACAACCGTCGCCTGAAACGGCGTGTGATTGCCGAAGGCCTGTCGGCGTTTCTCGGCGACAACCAGTCCGCGTGGCTCATGCAAAGCGACGGTCACTATCGGCGCCGGCGGCCGGGCAAATCCTCGCGCAATGCACAGATGAGTCTGCTGGCGAAATTCTGTTCGTGAGCGCGTGGTCGCGTTCGCTCGCCACACAACGGCGACGCGCATAAAAAAAGCCCGCCTTTGCTACAGGCGGGCTTTTTTTCGGACCACGACTCCTAAACCGGCGCTGGTTGCCGACGCGCCGTGCGATATGGCGGGAAGCGCACGGTGAACGTGCTGCCCCGCCCTTCTTCGCTCTTCACGTCGAGTTGTGCATCGTGCCGTTGCAGCACATGCTTGACGATGGCGAGACCGAGGCCCGTGCCGCCCGTATCCCGCGAACGGCTACGGTCGACACGATAAAAGCGCTCGGTCAGACGGGGAATATCCGCGGCCGGAATCCCCAGGCCGCTGTCCGTGACCGAGAAAACCGCACTGCCGCCGTTGCTGTGCCAGGTCACCGTGATCGCTCCGCCGTCCGGCGTATAGCGAATCGCATTGGTCACGAGATTGCCGAGCGCACTGAGTATTTCCGTTTCCATGCCGGTGACGGTGAGTCCTTCGTCGGCGTCGAACACGATGTTGTGATGGTCGCTCGACAGGCTTTGCGCGTCGTCCTTCAGATGGCGCAACACCGCGCGCATATCGATCATCTGATCGCTCGGCGGCTTGTTGTCGCCTTCGAGTTTCGCGAGCACCAGCAAGTCGTTGACGATATGGCGCATGCGCGAGGCCTGCTGCTCCATCAACTCAAGGTAGCGCGCACGCTCGGCTTCGCCTAACGGCAATTCCCGCATCGTCTCGAGAAAACCGGACAGCACGGTCAGCGGCGTCTTCAATTCGTGCGAGACATTGGCGACGAAGTCGCGCCGCATCGCGTCGGTACGCTCCAGCTCGGTGATGTCTTGCGACAGCACCAGCTTGCGATTTTCACCGTACGGAAACACCTGCACCGACAGCACGTTCTGACGCTTGTCGCCCATGCCGCGCATGATCAGCATCTGTTCGTAGCGCTGCGAATTCAGGTAACGCACGAAATCCGGCTGGCGTACCAGATGGGTGATGTGCTGGCGCAGATCGCGTTTCGCGTCGAGCCCGAAATGAAGTTCGGAGATCGCGTTGCACCACTCGATCTGATCGTGATCGTCGAGCATCGCCACGCCGTTCGGCGACGCCTGGATCGCCTGAATGAAACGCGAATGCTGCTGCTCGACCTGGCGCACCTGCGCATGCCAGCGCTTCGCGAGCTTATGCAGACGATAGTAGATTTCGCCCCAGATGCCGGGGGCGCTCGGCACTTCCCCGTAGACCGGCGCATCGAGCAAACGCCACAAGCGCTGCTTGTGAAAGGTGCTGAACAGAGTTTGCGCGAGCAGCATGACGATCGCGAGGATCAGCCCTGCCTTGACGTTCACGAGTGCGCCGACCACCACGCACAGAACAGCCAGCAGCACGACCGACACGATGGAACGTGCCCAGATGATGTTCATGTTCTAGCGATCGAAGAGAAAGGTACTACCGCGAACTCAGGCGTCAGGCGCTCTTCGCGAGCCGGTAGCCGCTGCCGCGTACCGTCTCAATCATAGCATCGCATCCGGCGGGCTTGAGCGCCGCGCGCAAACGCTTGATGTGCACGTCGACCGTGCGCTCTTCGACGAACACGTGATCGCCCCACACCTGATCGAGCAATTGCGTGCGGCTGTGCACGCGCTCGGGGTGCGTCATGAAGAAGTGCAGCAAACGGAACTCGGTCGGACCGAGATCGAGCTTGATCTCGCTGCCTTCCGCATGCGCGGCGACGCGATGCGTTGCCGGGTCGAGCTTCAGACCGTTGATCGCCACGAGGTCTTCGGTCAACTGCGGCGCACGGCGGCGCAACACCGCCTTGATACGCGCCATCAGTTCCTTCGGCGAAAACGGCTTGGTGACGTAGTCGTCCGCACCGATTTCGAGGCCGAGCACCTTGTCCTGTTCATCGCCACGCGCGGTCAGCATGATGATCGGAATGTGCTTGGTGCGTTCGTTGTTGCGCAGATCGCGGGCGAACGCAATGCCTGACTTGCCCGGCAACATCCAGTCGAGCAGGACGAGGTCGGGCAGTACGTCGCTGATCAGGTTCTGCGCCTGCTCCGCGTTGTACGCGCGAATCGGGCAGTGTCCGGCGTGTTGAAGATTGACCGAAATCAATTCGGAAATGGCGGGCTCATCTTCAATGACGAGAATGCTGCTGGGCATCGGCACCTCTGGTCCTTATCTCTGGATTAACTTAGCGCTTCGCGTTCGAGCGCGTCGCGCGACTTGTGCCGCACGTCGGTGCCCTTGACGATGTAGATGATGAATTCGGCGATGTTCTTCGCATGGTCGCCGATCCGTTCGATCGCCTTGGCGATGAACAGGAAATCGAGGCCCACCGAAATCGAACGCGGATCTTCCGTCATGTACGAAATCAGCTTGCGAACGAAAGCGCGGAATTCTTCGTCGATCGCCTTGTCGTCGCGCACGATCTGCGCGGCGGCCACCGTGTCCAGGCGCGCAAAAGCGTCCAGTGCACGGCGCAGGATCGACACCGCCATTTCGCCCGACAATTTGATCTCGGCGATATTGATGGTGCGCGACGCGCCGTCTTCCATCAGACGCTTGGTGCGCTTGGCGATTTTTTCGGCTTCGTCGCCGGCGCGCTCGAGATTCGTGATGGTCTTCGAAATCGCGATCAGGAGGCGCAAATCGCGCGCGGCCGGTTGACGGCGCGCGATGATGTTGCTGCACTCTTCGTCGATTTCGACTTCCATCGTGTTCAGGCGCTCTTCGGCCGCGATCACCTGTTCGGCGACGTCGAGGTCGAAGTTGTTGAGCGCAATCATAGCGTTGACGATCTGCGACTCGACGAGGCCGCCCATTTCGAGCACCTTCGACGAAACGAGGTTCAGGTCGGCGTCGAACTGGCTGGACAGATGTTTATCGGACATGTCGTACCCCTTTGTTTTGCGCGGCGGCTTAACCGAAGCGGCCAGTGATGTAGTCCTCGGTTTCCTTGCGGACCGGCTTGATGAAGATCTTTTCGGTATCGCCGAATTCGATCAGTTCACCGAGGTACATATAGGCAGTGTAGTCCGAACAGCGTGCGGCCTGTTGCATGTTGTGAGTGACGATCACCACCGTGTAATCGCTCTTCAGTTCAGCGATCAATTCTTCGATACGACCCGTGGAAATCGGGTCCAGCGCGGAACACGGTTCGTCGAGCAGCAACACTTCAGGACGGATCGCAATGCCGCGCGCGATGCACAGACGCTGCTGCTGGCCGCCGGACAAACCGTAGCCGCTCTGGCCCAGCTTATCCTTCACTTCGTTCCACAGCGCGGCCTTGGTCAGCGCCCACTCCACGCGGTCGTCCATTTCCGAGCGCGGCAGCGTCTCGAACATCTTCACGCCGAACGCGATGTTGTCGTAGATCGACATCGGAAACGGTGTCGGTTTCTGGAACACCATGCCGATCCGCGCGCGCAGCAGCGAGATATCGCGCTTGGAGGTCAGCAGGTTTTCGCCGTCCATCAGGATTTCGCCTTCGGCGCGCTGCTCCGGATAAAGCGCGTACATCTTGTTCAGCGTGCGCAGCAGAGTGGACTTGCCGCAACCCGACGGGCCGATGAACGCGGTCACCTTGCCTTCGGGAATGCGCAGGTTGATATTCTTCAGCGCGTGATACTTGCCGTAGAAGAAGTTCAGATCGTTGATCTCGATCTTCGGGCGCGACGGCGCTTGCGCCTGGCCGCTTTGGGCGGGATCGAAACCGGCGGGCGCCGTGGGACGCGCGCTCGGATTGAGTTGAGTTTCTGCCATATTCATCGGATTACACTCCGCCCTTACTTATTCGAAAAGATCGTGCGCGCGAGGATGTTCAATCCCAGCACCGCGAGCGTGATCAGGAAGACGCCGGCCCACGCGAGCGATTGCCACTGCGCAAACGGGCTCATCGCGAACTTGTAGATCGTGACCGGCAGGTTCGCGACCGGCTGGTTCATGTCCATCGAGAAGAACTGATTCGACAACGCAGTGAACAGCAGCGGCGCGGTTTCGCCGGCAATGCGCGCGACGCCGAGCAGCACGCCCGTCACGATACCTGCGATCGACGCCTTCAGCGTAATCGACAGCACCATCTTCCACTTCGGCGTGCCGAGCGCGAAAGCGGCTTCGCGCAGTGCGTTCGGCACCAGCTTCAGCATGTTTTCCGTGGTACGGATCACAATCGGAATCTGCAGCAGCGCGAGCGCGAACACGCCGGCCCAGCCACTGAAATGCCCCATCTTCGCGACGACGAGCGCGTAGACGAACAGACCCACCACGATCGACGGCGCCGACAACAGGATGTCGTTAATAAAGCGAGTGACGCTCGCAAGCCAGCCCTTCTGACCGTATTCGGCAAGATAGACCCCCGCCAGAATGCCGATCGGCGTGCCGACAAACGTTGCGAGCGCAACCAGCATCAAGCTGCCGACGATCGCATTGGCGAGACCGCCACCGTCGGTGTTCGGCGGCGGCGTGGACTGCGTGAACAACTCCACGGACAAGCCGCCGATACCCAGGCGCAGCGTCGTATAAAGAATCCACACCAGCCACAGCAGGCCGAACGCCATGGCGGCGAGCGACAGGGTCAGCGCAACCGCGTTCTTCGCGCGGCGGCGGCCTTGCAGACGCACGCGCATCGCTTCGAGCGCCGCGGCGTCGTTCGAACCCGGCATATTCAAGGTCGGCTGGCTCATTTCGCGCCCTCCCCTTTTTCGAGGCGCAGCAGCATGATCTTCGAGATTGCCAGCACGATGAAAGTAATCACAAACAGGATCAGCCCGAGTTCCATCAGCGCCGACGTATGCAGACCAGGATCCGCTTCCGCAAATTCATTGGCGAGCGCCGAGGTGATACTGTTGCCCGGCGAGAACAGCGAGACGTTGTCGAGCAGATTGGTGTTGCCGATCACGAAGGTGACGGCCATCGTCTCGCCGAGCGCGCGGCCGAGACCGAGCATCACGCCGCCGATCACGCCGCTCTTCGTGAAGGGCAGCACGATTTTCCACATCACTTCCCACGTCGTGCAGCCGATGCCGTACGCCGATTCCTTCAGCAGAACCGGCGTGACTTCGAACACGTCGCGCATCACCGAGGCGATGTACGGGATGATCATGATCGCCAGAATGACCCCGGCGCACAGGATGCCGATCCCGATCGGCGCACCCTGAAACAGCGCGCCGACGAACGGGATGCCGCCAAGCACGACGCCGAGCGGCTTTTCGAACCAGGTCGCGAAAATCGGCGCGAACACCAGCAGACCCCACATGCCGTAGACGATCGACGGGATCGCGGCAAGCAGTTCGATGGCGATACCGAGCGGACGGCGCAGCCACGCGGGCGCGAGTTCGGTCAGGAAAAGCGCGATGCCGAAGCTGACGGGCACCGCGATGATAAGTGCAATGAGCGAGGTCGCGATCGTGCCGTAGATGGGCACCAGTGCGCCAAATTGTTTGCTGGGTGGATCCCAGTCGGCGGTCCACAGGAACGCGAGGCCGAACTGTTTGATCGACGGCATGGAGGCGACGATCAGCGAAACGATGATGCCGCCGAGCAGCAACAGGGTGATGATGGCGGCGAGCCGGGCAAGTCCGCCGAAAATGACGTCGCCGGCGCGGCTCGGGGCTTTTTGCTGCGACGCGCTGCCGGGCGGTGTCGACCTCGACGCGCCAGACGCTAATTGGATATCGGACATGAGAGCCTGATGGACCTGTTTCCAGTTGCCGCACGACACTTGTCGTGCGGCCGATAAAGCTGACGTAGTGCCGGGGTAATGCCATTGGCCGTCCTCAAGTGAGGACGGCCAATGTCTTGCTGCATGCCTACTGCCTGGCGCTTCGCTTACTCAGCGAGAGCCTTGCCCGAAGCATCCTTCACTTTCGACTTCCACTGCGAGCGGATTTCAGCCGTTACCGAATCCGGCAGCGAGATGTAGTCCAGATCGTTTGCTGCCTGGGTGCCGTTCTTGAACGCCCAGTCGAAGAACTTCAGCGTTTCCGTGCCTTGCGCCGGCTTGTCCTGCGCCGTGTGCAGCAGCACGAAGGTTGCGCCGACGATCGGCCATGCGTCCTTGCCCGGCTCGTTCGTCAGGATCTGGTAGAACGACTTCGACCAGTCCGCGCCCGCTGCCGCTGCCTTGAACGTTTCCGTCTTCGGCTCGACCACGGCGCCCGTCGAGTTCTTCATCGCTACGTACGTCATGTGGTTCTGCTTCGCGTACGCCCATTCCACGTAACCGATTGCGCCCGGCAGACGCTGAACGAAAGCGGCGACGCCGTCGTTACCCTTGCCGCCCGTACCCGTCGGCCAGCTGACCGTTGCGCCTTCGCCGACCTTTGCCTTCCAGTCCGCATTGACCTTCGACAGGTAGTTCGTCCAGATGAACGTGGTGCCCGAACCGTCGGCGCGGCGAACCACGGCGATGTCGGTATCCGGCAGCTTGATCTTCGGATTCAACGCGGCGATTGCCGGATCATTCCACTTCTTGATCTTGCCCAGGTAGATGTCGCCGAGCACTTCGCCCGACAGCGTCAGTTCACCCGCCTTCACGCCCGGCACGTTGACAGCCGGCACCACGCCGCCGACTACCGTCGGAAACTGGAACAGACCTGCCTTCGCGAGTTCATCGTCCTTCAGCGGCGCGTCCGAGCCGGCGAAATCGACGGTCTTCGCTTCGATCTGCTTGATACCGCCCGACGAGCCGATACCTTGATAGTTGACCTTGCCGCCACCCGACTTCTGATAGGCGTCAGCCCACTTCGTGTAAATCGGTGCTGCGAAGGTGCTGCCCGCGCCGGTGATGTCTGCGGCTTGCGCTGCGATCGCGAAAAGCGCGCCAGCGACGCCAGCGAACACGGTTTGCATCAATTTCATGAGACCTCCAAGGGTGTGAGCGGTGTGAGCGAATAACACGAACACCGCGAAGCTTAGGGTCTCTTTGTGACAGTAACGTGACTAACCGTGAAACGGATGTGACAGTGGGATTACGAGGTGAAAGGCGCTCGCGCGGCGAAATTGCCGGTTTAGCGGAGTTGCGGGCGCCGCTTTACAGATTAGGCGAAAAAGATGGGGCGCGAACGTTTGCGTGGGAGTGTGCGTGCGAATGGGAGATGATGCGAGGTTCGTTATCTCGTTGAAAGCTCCGCACTGCGGCTCAATGCCGCATCGGGAACGGTCGACTGGCGGCGGGAGGGCTTGTGTACTCAAAGCCGCCCGCCGCCGTCACGACGGTATGGCCGGTGTTTAGGCCGTAGCCTGCTTCACGGCGTCAGCGATCGTTTCGGCATGGCGAACCGCGTCGTTGACGTCTTCCGCCTCCACCATCACGCGCAGCACGGGCTCGGTGCCGGACGCACGGATCAGCACGCGGCCGCGGCCGTTCAGCGCGTCCTCGGCCTTGCTGATCGCACCCCGAATTGCGGCGCTACCCTTCCAGTCCGCGCCGGGCTGCATCCGCACGTTGATCAGCTTCTGCGGGAACAGCGTGACACCGTGGAGCAGCTCTGAGAGCGTTTTGTCGCTGCGCTTCATCGCGGCCAGCACCAGGAGGGCCGACACAATGCCGTCGCCGGTCGAATGGCGGTCAAGAGAGAGAATATGGCCGGAACCTTCCGCGCCCAACTGCCAGCCGTGCTCGCGCAACTGCTCGAGCACGTAGCGGTCGCCCACCGCCGCGCGGACAAACTTCACGCCCGATTCCTGCAGCGCGACTTCGACTGCCATATTGGTCATCAAGGTACCGACCGCGCCTTCCACTTTGCCGTCGGTCGCCATGCGGTCCTTGACCAGCACGTACAGCAGCTCGTCGCCGTTATACAGGCGGCCGGCCGAGTCCACGACCTGCAGCCGGTCGGCGTCGCCGTCGAGCGCGATGCCGAGGTCCGCGTGGTTCGCGCGCACCGCGCGCACCAGCGCGTCCGGCGCAGTCGCACCGACGCCGTCATTGATGTTGAATCCGTTCGGCGCGACACCGATCGGAATCACATCGGCACCGAGTTCATGGAACACGTGCGGCGCGACGTCGTACGCGGCGCCGTGCGCGCAGTCGACCACCAGCTTCATGCCCCGCAAGTCAAACGCCGCCGGGAAGGTGCTTTTGCAAAATTCGATATAGCGACCGGCTGCGTCGTCTAGGCGCCGTGCCTTGCCGAGTTGCTCCGAGGCTGCGCAGGCGAGCGGCAGATCGAGTTGTTCCTCGATCTGCAATTCCACTTCGTCGGGCAGCTTGTTGCCATCAGCGGAGAAGAATTTGATGCCGTTGTCGTAGTACGGGTTATGCGACGCACTGATCACGACGCCGGCGGCGAGCCGCAGCGCGCGCGTCAGGTACGCAATGCCCGGGGTCGGCATCGGCCCGGCCAGCATGACGTCGACGCCGGCTGCGGAGAAGCCCGCTTCGAGCGCGGCTTCGAGCATATAACCCGACACGCGGGTGTCTTTACCGATCAGCACCGTGGGCCGCGTACCCGTCTTGGCCCAGCGATCCGCGCCCGCGAGCACTTTGCCGGCCGCGTAGCCGAGGCGTAAGACAAACTCCGGCGTGATGGGCCCTTCGCCAACCTTGCCCCGAATTCCGTCCGTTCCGAAATAGCGACGTGCCATCTTTTATGTTCCTCCTTGGCTTTTTTGGGGTCAGCCGCGCGCGCGGCTGTAGTGTGCCGCGTCGCGCATGGCTGCCCAGACTTTCAATGCATCCACCGTTTGCGCGACATCGTGTACGCGCAAAATGGCCGCGCCACGCCCGGCGGCGCACACCGCTGCGGCGACGCTGCCCGCCACGCGCTCCGGCGCCGGGCGTCCGACCACCGCGCCGATCATCGACTTGCGCGACATGCCGGCGAGAATGGGGTATGGCGGCTCAGCCTGCGGCGCCGTGTCCGGCAGATGCGCGAGCAACGCGTAATTGTGTTCGACCACGGACTTGCCGAAGCCAAAGCCCGGATCCACGCTGATACGCGCGCGGGCGATACCTGCCTGCCTCAACGTTGTCACCCGTTCTTCGAGAAACTGCCGCACTTCGCTCACCACGTCCTGATAATCAGGCTCGCGAAGTTGCATGGTCTGCGGTTCACCGAACATATGCATCACGCACAAACCGCACTCGCTGTCGCGCACGGCATCGAGCGCACCGGGCATCCGGAAGCCCCAGATGTCGTTGATCAGATCGGCGCCCGCGGCCAACGCGCGGCGCATCACTTCCGGCTTGTACGTATCGACCGACAGCGGCACGTTCGCGCCGTGCAGTTGCTCGATCAGCGGGATCACCCGCTCCAGTTCTTCGTCGAGCGGCACGGGCGGTGCGCCCGGCCGCGTCGACTCGCCACCGATGTCGACGATGTCCGCGCCGGCGAGCAGCATGCGCTCGGCCTGGCGCAGCGCTTCGCCGCGCATCGCGTACTGGCCGCCATCGGAAAAGGAATCAGGGGTGACATTAAGGATGCCCATGACCAACGGGCGTTCGAAGGTCAGCTTGAAGCGGCCGCATTGCAGCGGTTCGGGAATGGGAAGAAAGGGGAATTCGACTTTCGGCACGTAGCGGTCAATCACGTAAAACAGATAAATGCAAAACGGGCCGGTGTGAAACACACCGGCCCGCACTTTCTACTGGTCGCCTATCAGGCCGGCGCGGTCGCGCTGCCCGGCTTGACCTCGGTGCCCGGGCTGCCGCCCGACGAGGCATCGCTTGCCGACGGCGGCGAGCTCTTTGGCGAACGCGGCGGACGGCCTGCCATGATGTCGTTGATCTGATCGGCGTCGATCGTTTCCCACTCCATCAGCGCGGCGGTCATCGCTTCGACCTTGTCGCGGTTCTCGTCCAGCAGGCGCTTGGCAAGGTTGTACTGCTCGTCCAGCACGCGGCGGATTTCCGCGTCGACCTTCTGCTGCGTCGC
Organism: Paraburkholderia fungorum; assembly: GCF_902833645.1. Classification (GTDB taxonomy): domain Bacteria; phylum Pseudomonadota; class Gammaproteobacteria; order Burkholderiales; family Burkholderiaceae; genus Paraburkholderia; species Paraburkholderia fungorum. The sequence continues at coordinate 130,187 of NZ_CADFGE010000012.1, read as the reverse complement.
TTCCGAAATGGTCCGCGTGAAGCCGCGGCCAAACGGCGTTGCGTCGTTTTCGTCGTCGACGTAAACCATCGGTCCGAGTGCATCCGTCATACCGAAGCGAGCCACCATGGCGCGGGCCGTAGCCGTTGCCTTGTTGAAGTCGTCCGATGCGCCGGTGCTGATCAGGTTCAGGAACAACTCTTCCGCGACACGGCCACCGAACAGGATCGCGAGGCGGTCCAGCAGGTAGTCCTTCGAATACGTTTCGTTGTCATGCTCCGGCAACTGCCACGTGACGCCCAGCGCACGGCCGCGCGGGATGATCGTGACCTTGTGCACCGGATCGGCCTTCGGCAACAGCTTGGCGATGACCGCGTGACCCGATTCGTGATACGCCGTAGCACGCTTCGATTCTTCGCGGATCACGGCCGACTTGCGCTCCGGGCCCATGAAGATCTTGTCTTTCGCGTCTTCGAAGTCCGTCATTTCGACGATGCGCTTGCCGCGGCGAGCCGCGAACAGCGCCGCTTCGTTGACCAGGTTCGCCAGATCGGCGCCCGAGAAGCCCGGCGTGCCGCGTGCGATCACCGCTGCGTCGACGTCGTTCGAAATCGGCACCTTGCGCAGGTGGACCTTCATGATGTGTTCGCGGCCGCGGATATCCGGCAAACCGACGTACACCTGACGGTCGAAACGGCCCGGACGCAGCAGCGCCTTGTCCAGCACGTCCGAACGGTTCGTGGCAGCAATCACGATCACGCCCGAGTTCGCCTCGAAACCGTCCATCTCGACCAGCATCTGGTTCAAGGTCTGTTCGCGCTCGTCGTTACCGCCGCCCATGCCGGCGCCGCGGTGACGGCCGACCGCATCGATTTCGTCGATGAACACGATACACGGCGCATGCTTCTTGGCCTGCTCGAACATGTCTCGCACACGAGCCGCACCGACACCCACAAACATTTCCACGAAGTCCGAACCCGAGATGCTGAAGAACGGCACCTTGGCTTCGCCGGCGATAGCGCGCGCCAGCAACGTCTTACCGGTTCCCGGGGGGCCGACCAGCAGCACGCCGCGCGGGATGCGCCCGCCCAGCTTCTGGAATTTCTGCGGATCGCGCAGGAAGTCGACCAGTTCGGAGACTTCTTCCTTGGCTTCGTCGCAACCGGCGACGTCGGTGAAATTGATTGCGTTGTTGTTTTCGTCGATCAGACGTGCACGGGATTTACCGAACGAGAACGCACCGCCTTTCCCGCCCCCCTGCATCTGTCGCATCATGTAGAACCAGAAGCCGATGATCAGGATCGTCGGTCCGAGGTAGTACAGCGCAGACACCAGCGCATTCGGTTCGTCATCAGCCTTGCCGCTCACCTGAACGCCATACTTCATCAGATCGCCGACCATCCAGATGTCGCCCGGCGACACGATCTGGTACTTCTGGCCGTCTGCTGGAGTGACCGTGAGGTTCCGCCCCTGGACAATGACGTTCTTGACTTTGCCGTTCTTCGCGTCGTCCATGAACTGCGAATAGGAAACGCCTTCCTGGACACGGGGCTTGTCGAACTGCTTGAACACCGTAAATAGCACCAGTGCGATAACCAGCCACACTGCTGCTTTCGAAAACATATTGTTGTTCAAAGCACCACTCCTTCACTTAGACGGGCGCCTACATTTTCCTTGCGGCACCACGAAAGCATTCTAATCCAGTCCGCAGACCCCTGCCATAAGGTTTCGCTACCACATAAATAGCGTAGCGGGCTGTCGGAGCGCCGATTTCCGGCGCCCTAAGCACATTATCGGCAGGTGCGGAACCTTCCTGCAGCGCCCCTACGCGGGCCGCTTGAGGTGCCTACCTAAAATAAACGTTTCTGACGACTTGTCCCGCGAAGCTTTCGGCTTGCGGGCCGCGACCACCTTGAACTGGCGCTTGAACTTTTCGACAATCTGGCTATAACCGCTGCCATGAAAACATTTGACTAAAAGGGCGCCATCCGGCTTCAGGTGGTTTTGCGCAAATTCCATCGCGATATCGCACAAATGCTCGATTCGCGCGGCATCCGCCACCGCCACTCCCGACAGGTTGGGCGCCATATCCGAAATTACAAGGTCAACTTGTCGTTCCCCGACCAATTCTTCCAATTGGAGAAGCACCGAGTCTTCGCGGAAGTCGCCCTGAATGAAGTGAACGTCGGAGATCGGCTCCATAGGCAGCATGTCCAGCGCGATGATCGTGCCATCGATCCCGCCTTCGCGCTCGGCGTCGCGTTGCGCGCCCTTGGCCAGCTTGTTGCGGGCGTACTGACTCCAGCTACCCGGCGTGGAGCCGAGGTCGACGATCACCTGACCGGGCCGGATCAGCTTGTCCTGCTCGTCGATTTCCTTCAGCTTATAGGCTGCGCGGGCGCGGTAACCCTCCCGCTGCGCCATTTTTACGTACGGGTCGTTGATGTGATCGTGCAGCCACGCGGTGTTGAACTTGTTTTTTGCCATTAATGGTAGAACTCTTGCTGCGTGATGTCGCGCTTTAGGGGATAATACGCGGTTAATTCGCGCGGCCACCGCCAAAACTGGCAGTTATCCGCGATTCTGTTGTTCTGACGCGCCGCCCTGCGCCATGGTCCGAATCTATCCGGACTGCAGGTGCCGCCATTTTAGTCGAGTCTCCCACTTTCCATGCCAGCCCTTAAAGTCTCTTCCGACCAACGCGCCGAGTTGCGCTCCCAGGCACATGCGCTCAAACCGGTCGTGCTCGTCGGCGCCGAAGGCTTGACCGACGCTGTGCTGTCGGAGATCAAGGTTCACCTTGGCGCCCATCAACTGATCAAAATCCGCGTATTTGGCGACGACCGCGAAGAGCGCATCGCCATCTACGAACAGATTTGCGACCAGCTGAACGCCGCACCGATCCAGCATATCGGCAAGCTGCTGGTGATCTGGAAGCCGGAAGCAGCGGCGCAACCGGCGGTGAAGGCCAAGCGCGGCGCCCTGCCGAGCGCCCGCGAAGCGGCTGTCGAAGCCAAACCGGGCAAGGGCCGCGCACCGCGCGTGGTCACGGTGGTGAAGCCCAGCGAAGTTCCAATGCGCAAACCAAAGGCAAAGGCAGTCGTGGTGCGCGGCAATGAACGCGTCACGCAGGGCGGCAACATCAAGCGCGCCAAGAAACGCCAGACCAGCGCGAAACGCGCGCATCAGTCGTCGAAATAAGCGAATGATGAGAAGTGCGGGCGGTGTCCGCACTTTGGCGTGAACTGCTCAGACCGTCTCGGCAACACCGCTTAGGCAACCCGTCGCGCGGCAGACAGAAACGCCTGGACCGGCTCCTGGCCTCGCACCACTCAGCCGGTGACTTTCCCGGTGGCGCTACGCGCGCCCTGCTCTGCAGTCACAACGCCGACGCTCGCCGGCAGCTTCCACACCAGCGCCACGCCCAGCAGGCTTTCGATCAGGTAAAACAGACTCGACACGCCGTGCAGGATGCCGAAGCGCGTTGCATAAGCCGAATGCCCGACATCGCTGCCCGCTTCCAACGCGGCAATGCGCATTGCATTCATGAACGGCTGCAAAGCAAAGTACCCCACCAGCACGCACACCAGCATACCGGCGATCAACCAGCGCAACCGGCGATAAGCCTCGCTGCCGCGGCGAATCAGGATATTCGCCAGAACCAGCAACAAAATACCGCACACCGCGCCCAGCACGCCCTCGATGCGGAACAGTTGCGCCGCCACGGCGCCCGCCGCGATGCGGTCGAGCGACGTAAACAGCACCGGCGCGACGGCATAGCCGATCGTCAGCAGACTACCGACCCATACCACCGTCAACAGACGGAAGAAACGATGCGGCATCAAAGACACCGGCGCCGCCTTCAAACGTAGCTCACCGCGATGATTTCGTATTCGCGCACGCCGCCCGGTGCCTGCACCGACGCAACGTCGCCTTCCGACTTGCCGATCAAAGCGCGCGCGATCGGCGAGCTGATCGAGATCAGACCGTGGTCGATGTCCGCTTCGTCGTCGCCGACGATCTGATACTTGACCGACGCACCCGAATCCAGATCCTCAAGCTCGACGGTCGCGCCAAACACCACGCGCCCGTCCGCTTCGACCGCGGCCGGGTCGATCACCTGCGCACCGGCCAGCTTCGATTCGATTTCGGCAATCCGGCCTTCGATGAAGCCCTGCTTTTCCTTCGCCGCGTCGTATTCCGCGTTCTCCGACAGATCGCCCTGGGCACGCGCTTCCGCGATCGAATTGATCACCGAGGGACGCTCAACCGATTTCAGGCGCTGCAATTCATCGCGCAACATTTCCGCGCCGCGCTTCGTCAATGGAACAGTGCTCATAAACAACTCTATGCAAAAAACAGCCGTAAAAAAAATCACCGCGGTTAAGTGCATTCCGCGGGGCTGACGCTCCGGGCAAAAAGCCGGGCCACAGCACCTGCGGAACGCCGCTTAACCGCGGCACTTACATCTTGGACAGGTATTCGAAGCCTTAGTTTAGGCGAGCGTGGAGTCCTTGTAAATCATAGACTTCCAGGTTCTTCAAATAGCGCAAACCTTCAACCGCGGCCCGTGCACCGGACATCGTCGTGTAGTACGTGACCTTGTTCGCCTGCGCGCTCATGCGGATCGAGCGCGAGTCGGCGATCGCCGCGCGGGTTTCGTCGACAGTCGTGAAGACCAGCGCGATTTCGCCGTTCTTGATCATGTCGACGATGTGCGGACGGCCGTCCTTCACCTTGTTGACGACCTTGACCGGCACGCCGGCCGCTTCGATTGCGGCAGCCGTGCCCTTGGTCGCGACGATCGGATAGCCGAGTTCGTGCAGCATGCGCGCGACTTCGACGGCCTTCGGCTTGTCAGCATCCATCACGGTCAGGAGCACGGTGCCCGACTCCGGCAGACGCGAGCCCGCTGCCAGTTGCGACTTGAACAGCGCTTCGCCGAATGTCTGCCCCACACCCATCACTTCACCGGTCGAACGCATTTCCGGTCCGAGCACCGGATCGACTGCCGGGAACTTGACGAACGGGAACACCGCTTCCTTCACGCTGAAGTACGGCGGATCGATTTCCTTCGTCACGCCCTGAGCGGCGAGCTTCTGGCCGACCATCGCACGCGCCGCGATTTTCGCGAGCGGCAGGCTGGTCGCCTTCGACACGTACGGCACCGTGCGCGATGCGCGCGGATTCACTTCCAGCACGTAGATGATGTCCTCTTTCGAGCCATCGGCCTGCGGCACCTGCTGGATCGCGAACTGCACGTTCATCAGGCCGACCACGTTCAGCGCCTTGGCCATTGCACCGGTCTGGCGCTTCAGCTCGACAATGGTTTCCTTCGACAGCGAGTACGGCGGCAGCGAGCAAGCCGAGTCGCCCGAGTGCACGCCCGCCTGTTCGATGTGCTCCATCACGCCGCCGATGAACACGGCTTCGCCATCGGAGATGCAGTCGACATCGCATTCGATCGCGTCGTTGAGGAAGCGGTCGAGCAGTACCGGCGAATCGTTCGACACCTTCACGGCTTCGCGCATATAGCGCTCGAGGTCGCGCGGCTCGTGGACGATTTCCATCGCGCGGCCGCCCAGCACGTACGACGGACGCACCACCAGCGGATAGCCGATTTCTTCAGCGAGCTTGAGCGCTTCGTCTTCGGCACGCGCGGTGCGGTTCGGCGGTTGACGCAGGCCGAGGTCCTGCAGCAGCTTCTGGAAACGCTCGCGGTCTTCCGCGGCGTCGATCATGTCCGGCGACGTGCCGACGATTGGCACACCGTTCGCTTCGAGATCGAGCGCGAGCTTCAGTGGCGTTTGACCGCCGTATTGCACGATCACGCCAACCGGCTTTTCCTTGTCGACGATTTCGAGCACGTCTTCGAGCGTCAGCGATTCGAAGTACAGACGATCGGAGGTGTCGTAGTCGGTCGAAACAGTTTCAGGGTTGCAGTTGACCATGATCGTTTCGTAGCCGTCTTCGCGCATGGCGAGCGCGGCGTGCACGCAGCAGTAGTCGAACTCGATACCCTGGCCGATCCGGTTCGGGCCACCACCCAGCACCATGATCTTCTTGTTGTTCGTGGGGTTCGCTTCGCACTCTTCCTCGTAGGTCGAGTACATGTAGGCGGTTTTCGTGGCGAACTCGGCGGCGCACGTGTCGACACGCTTGTACACCGGGCGCACGTTCAGTTCGATACGACGCTGGCGCACCTCTGCCGGCTTCGCGCCGAGCAGCTTGGCCAAGCGGCGGTCCGAGAAGCCGCTCTGCTTCAGATACTTGAGTTCTTCCTTCGACAGGCTGGCTAGCGTACGGCCGGCCAAGGCCTTTTCCTTCAGGATGATCTGTTCGATCTGCGCGAGGAACCACGGGTCGATCGAGGTCTCTTCGAAAATCTCTTCGGCCGTCATGCCGATACGGAACGCGTCGCCCACGTACCAGATGCGGTCCGGACCGGCTTCACCGATCTCGCGGATGATCTCGTCGCGGTTGTCGGTCTTTTCGTCCAGACCGTCCACGCCCACTTCGAGACCGCGCAGCGCCTTCTGGAACGATTCCTGGAAAGTACGGCCGATGGCCATCACTTCGCCGACCGACTTCATCTGCGTGGTCAGGCGCGAATCGGCTTCGCGGAATTTCTCGAAGGCGAAACGCGGGATCTTGGTGACGACGTAGTCGATCGTCGGTTCGAACGATGCCGGGGTCTGGCCGCCGGTGATTTCGTTCTTCAACTCGTCCAGCGTGTAACCGCAAGCGAGCTTGGCCGCGACCTTCGCGATCGGGAAACCGGTCGCCTTCGAAGCCAATGCCGACGAACGCGACACACGCGGGTTCATTTCGATCACGATCATCCGGCCATCTTTCGGATTGATCGAGAACTGCACGTTCGAACCACCCGTGTCCACGCCGATCTCGCGCAGCACCGCGAGCGATGCGTTACGCAGGATCTGGTATTCCTTGTCGGTGAGCGTCTGCGCCGGCGCGACGGTGATCGAGTCGCCGGTGTGGATACCCATTGGATCCAGGTTTTCGATCGAGCAGACGATGATGCAGTTGTCCTTCTTGTCGCGGACCACTTCCATCTCGTACTCTTTCCAGCCGAGCAACGATTCTTCGATCAGCAACTCGCGCGTAGGCGACAGATCGAGGCCGCGCTTGCAGATCTCTTCGAATTCGTCGCGGTTGTACGCGATGCCGCCACCCGAGCCGCCCAGCGTGAACGACGGACGGATCACCACCGGATAACCGCCGCTGCCGGTTTGCGATGCGATGTCCGCTTGCACCGCCAGCGCTTCTTCCATCGAATGCGCGGTGCCCGACTTGGCCGAACCGAGGCCGATTTTGGTCATCGCGTCTTTGAATTTCTGACGGTCTTCCGCCTTGTCGATCGCTTCCGGCGACGCACCGATCAGCTCGACCTTGTACTTCTCCAGCACGCCATGCGCGTGGAGATCCAGCGCGCAGTTCAGCGCGGTCTGGCCGCCCATCGTCGGCAGGATCGCGTCCGGGCGCTCCTTGGCGATGATGCGTTCAACCACTTCCCACGTGATCGGCTCGATGTAGGTGACGTCGGCCGTGTTCGGGTCGGTCATGATCGTCGCCGGATTGCTGTTGACGAGAATGACCTTGTAGCCTTCCTCACGCAGCGCCTTGCATGCCTGCGCGCCCGAGTAGTCGAACTCGCACGCCTGGCCGATGATGATCGGACCCGCGCCGATGATGAGGATGCTTTTAATGTCTGTCCGCTTGGGCATAACGCTCTCGCTAATGTATTCCTGAATTCTTTCCGTCGGCGCGCGCCGTTCAAACGTTGCGCGCGCTGTGTTGTGTGCGGCTCGCCCGGCTTCGCGCGTGGCGCGCGAATCGCGTTGCGAGCCGCGCGCCGCCTAGGCGCCTCACAACCTGCTTATGCCGCTGCGGTCTTGCCGGCCTTCTGCGCGTCCATCAACCCAGTGAAGCGGTCGAACAGATACGCGATGTCGTGCGGACCCGGCGACGCTTCCGGGTGGCCCTGGAAGCAGAACGCCGGCTTGTCGGTCAATGCAAAGCCTTGCAGCGTGCCGTCGAACAGCGAAATGTGCGTGACCTTGGCGTTGGCCGGCAACGTGTCGGCGTCGACCGCGAAACCGTGGTTCTGCGACGTGATGACCACGCGGCCGTCGTCCAGATCCTTCACCGGATGGTTCGCGCCGTGGTGGCCGGTCTTCATCTTCATGGTCTTTGCGCCGACAGCGAGGCCCATGATCTGGTGGCCAAGGCAAATACCAAAGGTCGGGATACCGCGTTCGATCAGCTCTTTGGTGGCGGCAATCGCGTAATCGCACGGCTCCGGGTCGCCCGGGCCGTTCGACAGAAAGATGCCGTCCGGGTTGAGCGCCAGTGCGTCAGCCGCGGAGGCTTGCGCTGGCAACACGGTGACGTGGCAGCCGCGCTCGGCCAGCATGCGCAGAATGTTGTACTTCACGCCGTAATCGAACGCGACCACACGGTATTTCGGCGCGTTCTGCTTGCCGTAGCCGGTGCCCAGACGCCATTCGGTCTGGGTCCATTCGTAGGTTTCCTTGGTGGACACGACCTTCGCGAGGTCCATGCCCGACAAACCCGGGAAAGAGCGCGCGAGTTCGATTGCCTTCGCTTCGTCATCCGAACCGGCCAGAATGGCGCCGTTCTGCGCACCCTTGTCGCGCAGCACGCGCGTCAGCATACGGGTGTCGAGACCGGCGATGGCGACCACGCCTTCGTCCTTCAGGTATTGCGGGAGCGTGCGCTCCATGCGGAAGTTCGACGCGAGAACCGGCAGATCACGGATGATCAGGCCGGCGGCATGGACTTTCGTGGCTTCGACGTCTTCGGCATTCACGCCGACGTTACCGATATGCGGATACGTGAGGGTCACGATCTGGCGCGCGTAGCTCGGGTCGGTCAGGATTTCCTGATAGCCGGTGATAGCGGTGTTGAACACGACTTCGCCGATCGTATGCCCGGGGGCGCCGATCGAGTAACCACGAAAGACCGTGCCGTCGGCGAGTGCGAGCAAAGCGGGAGAAAATGACGGCAACACGGGAGACTCCTTGGGGAACACCCTGTTGCCGACCTGTCTATCCGACTGCGAGCCGCAGCGAAACGCATCGACAGGATGCGCGCGCAGACTCGCTCGCGTACTGCTGGTGACGTCGCAAGGGGCGCGATGAGTCCATTGTGTGGACGGATCGGCTGGGGTGCGGGGCGTCAAAAGCGCGCGGCGGATGAACGGTATGGGAGAGGTAGGCGCTAGGGTGCGGGTTGATAAGCTCAAACCTTGGAATTATAGCGCGAAATTGCCCTTCCCTCCAAATCCGAGATGGGGCGTCAGCGTAGTCAGGCGCGGCCCGAATCCGGTCAAAGCCTTGTTGCGCATGGCTCGGACGCGATTTGGCACAATTTACGCCCACCCGAATCGGGATAGAGCCGGCGAATCCGATGGCCCTTTTTGCGAGCCCTGCGCGACAAGCTTAAACCTGCTGTTCGGCTCGCACGTGCGCCGGCTGAGGCCGCGCTCGCCCCGGCAGTACGTACCAGATCGCACTCAAAACCTGAAGCGCCACCAGGATGCCCCACGCGGTCAGGTGCGCGGCCGCCGGATAGTGGCCGCCACTGGCCGGCCAGCGCGACAGCACCGCTCCGACACCGACCTGAAAGCCGAAAATCAGCAGAAAAATGATCAGCGTCAGGGTGGTATTCACCCGGCCGATCATCTGCGCCGGGAAATGGCGCGCCATGACCGCATAACTGAGAATTCCGGTCCCGCCGAAAATCCCGTACGCCGCCCACAGCAGGCTCGCCGGCAGCGGCGCGTTGAACATGATCAATAGCTGGGTAACGACGAACAGCGCCATACCGATACCGCAAAACGCATACAGCGAGATCCCGCGCCGCTCGAGGCTGCGCGCCGCCGCGCCGAAGGCCACGCAGCCGGCCATCATTGCAAAGCCGAGAATCGACACCAGCGCGGCGGCCTCACGCGGCGCGAAGCCCTGCACGTCGCGCAACCAGGCGCCGACCCATAGCGATTGCATCGCGTAAAACACACCCTGCGTAAGGACCGAAAATGAGCCGATTTTCCAGAATGCCGCGCTCTTCAGAAGGTGCAGCGTCCCTTTGAACTGGGCCCCGATACTCGCTTGATGGTGAGTTTCACTGCTGTCCGGCGTGAGCGTCCACTGCGCCACCGCCACCAGTACCGTGAGCAGCCCCAAACCGATACAGACCGTGCGCCAACCGGCAAAACCCAGCACCCACGTGAGCGGCGAACCGACCATCACTCCGCCGAAACCGCCGATCGCCATCACCAAACCGTTCATCAACGGCAACCGTGCCGACGCGAAATGCTGCGCCAACGCCTTGAACGCGGCGCCGAGACACACCGACACACCCACGCCAATCAGCAGGCGCCCAACCATCATCATGCCGACGCTGTGCGCGGCGCCGAACACCCAGATTCCCAGTGCCGCGAACAGCAGGGTGACCGCTGTCACCCGACGCGCGCCGAAGTGGTCCAGCAATACGCCGGCCGGAATCTGCGCGCCCGCGAAGCCGAGGAAATACAGACTGGTCAGCAGACCGAGATCCGTGGCCGACAAGCCGAGATCGTGCGTGATGAAGGGGGCAAAACCGAGATTGACGCCGCGAAATACATAAGAAACGAAGTAACCGGCGGAAAACAGGAGAAATACGCGCAGCTGAGTCGACGACATAAGTTTTGAAATAAGCGGCCGGGTTTGGCCCAAGCACGAAAGATAAATGAAACGCGCGAACTTCGCCTTCAATGGGCCGCAGAATGAAAAACGCCGTCACCACAGGTGACGGCGTCGGAATAACACGGTGCGTGATCGGAGCGCAATTCACGCGTTGCCCCCGCAACGCATGTGGTCACTACCGTGGTGGCCGCTTTTGGTCTACTTACCCTTCTTCGCGTTGGCCGCGGTCTTTGGGCGGCTATCTGCCGCGGCCTTCGACGCCTTGCTGGACGTGGAAGCCGACACCTTCGTCACCTTGCCCTTGCTGGCGCTGGACGTTGTCGGCTTGCTGACTTTACCTACCGGCTCAGACACCTTCACCACGGCGGCGCGGCCACGACCCTTCTTCTTATCGTAGCGCGATTCGCTTCTCGTGTCTGCGACGCGGGTGCCGATCTTCTCGACTCCGCCGCCCTGCACGTCAGTCGCGATGCGCTCCGGACCTGGTTCGCTCGGCATGGCCTTACCAACCGGCACGTGCAGCACGATCACCTGGCCACGCGAAACCTGATCGCGATGCGTGCGATTCCACGCCTTCAACTGACCAATCGAGACGCCGTAGCGCACCGCGATGGCGGCCATCGATTGATTACGACGCACGCGGATCAACATCTTGCGGGTGTCGGGAACGTCAGGCTCCATGGCCAGCACCGCGCTTTCGGCGACGTCGGCGCTGATGTCTTCGTCGTCGTCCGAACCGCGCGGCACCACGATCGTCGAGCCCGGCTTCAGACGCATGCCGGCCGGAATCTTGTTCACTTCCATCAGCGTGTCAGCGTCGACACCGATCTTTTGCGCGATTGCCGCCGGCGCGGCACGCTCGGTGACCGTGTACGTGGTCCACGACGACAACGAACCGGAGTAGGCCTTCAGATTGCGCTCAAACGCGCTCGCGTTGTCGAACGGCAGCAGGATCTGCGGCTGGGTGGCGCCGAGAATCACCGGTTTTCTGAACGACGGGTTCAACGAGCGGAATTCGTCTGGCGAGAGATTCGCGAGCTTCGCCGCCATGTCCACGTCAATGTCGTGCGAGGTCGTGACCGTGACGAAATATGGGTGGTTCGGGATCGACGGCAGCGTGAGCCCGTACATCTGCGGGTTCATGACGATGTTCTTCACCGCCTGAAGCTTGGGCACGTAGTTGCGCGTCTCGTTCGGCATGCGCAGGCTGAGGTAGTCGGTGGGCAGGCCCGCCGCTTCGTTGCGCGCGATCGCGCGCTGCACGTTGCCCTCACCCCAGTTGTACGCAGCGAGCGCCAGTTGCCAGTCGCCGAACATGTCATGCAGACGCGACAGATAATCGAGCGCGGCGCTGGTGGAGGCCAGCACGTCGCGGCGCTCGTCCTGCCACATATTCTGCTTGAGGTTGTAGGTGCGGCCCGTGCCCGGCATGAACTGCCACATGCCGGCCGCCTTCGCCACCGACAGCGCCTGCGGGCTGTACGCGGATTCGATGAACGGCAACAAGGCGAGCTCGGTCGGCATATGACGCGCCTCGAGCTCTTCGACGATGTGGTACAGATACTTCTGCGAGCGCTCGGTCATGCGCTGCACGTAGTCCGGGCGCTGCGCATACCAGTTGACCTGCATGTCGACGAGGTCGGTTTGCAGATCCGGCATTTGAAAACCACGGCGAATACGACTCCATAGATCGGCGTCCGGGCTTGTCAGTTGATCGACTGAACCCTGGTCGACATTGATCGTTTCTTTGGCGGTGGCTGTCTTGCGAAGGGCGTCAGCAACGGCTTGCTGACTGGCGGGATTAGTTGCGGAGGTAAGGCTATTCGTTGTCGGTCCCTGACTCGCGCAAGCGGCGAGTGTCAGGACCAATAACGCACTAAAGATAAATCGCATGAACGTCTCGGCTTCCACAAGGGCTGGAATTTGCAGCCGATAGTACGAAACGGCAACGTTTACGTCAATCGGAAATTGACGAAAAAAATCAAGGAAATCTAAGGCTTGGCGAATTTTTCCGATTCTTCGCGTGAGGAATACCCTGATCGCGGCCGGGTCAACGGAAGCGGTTTTTCCATTCGCGCATCAGCGTAAATGCCGTTAAACGATCGGGCACTTTTTCATGCAACTGCTCTTGCAAGCTTGCTTGAACCGCCGGATTATCCACGCGCAAAAACGGATTCACGGCGCGTTCGTGGGCAATCGTGGTCGGCAAGGTCGGCACGTGACGCGCGCGCAAGTCGCTCGCCTTGTCACGCCAGGCTTGCAGCTCGGCGTTGCCCGGCTCGCAGGCGAGCGCAAAGCGGATGTTCGACAACGTGTACTCGTGGGCGCAATGCAGTTCGGTCGAGCCAGGGAGCGCGGCCAGCGAATCCAGCGACGCCAGCATCTGCGTGGGCGTGCCTTCGAACAGGCGGCCGCAGCCGCATGCGAACAACGTATCGCCGCAAAACACGTGCGGCGTGCCGTGTGGGTCGGCTGGCTGAAAATAGGCGATATGACCGCTCGTATGGCCGGGCACGTCGAGTACATCGAACTCGAGTGCGGGCTCGGCAATCGTCACACGATCGCCGTTTCCGAGACGGTGCGTGAGGTGCTGGATCGCTTCACCGGCGGGGCCGTAGACGGGCACGGCCTGGCCGTTCAGCAGATCGGCCACCCCACCGACATGGTCTTGATGATGGTGCGTGAGTAAAATAGCGCTCAGCCGCCAACCCCGTTTCGCGAGATATGCGCGCACGGGGGCGGCCTCACCCGGATCGACGACCACCGCATAATGCCCGTCGGAAACGACCCAGATGTAATTGTCTTCAAACGCCGGGACCGGTACGTACTCGAGCGCATTCATAGGCGACGCATTCCCTGATATGACTGACCGAGCGATTATAGACTGGCCTGCCTGGACCGATTCGCCACCCGGCCGCTACGTACTCGAGTGGGAACAGACCCAGCTCGATCGCGTCGTGTCCGACGTGTTCGGCTACCATGCGCTGCAACTCGGCCTGCCGCAGCTAGACGCCTTGCGCGAGAACCGCATGCCGTGCCGCGGACTCGTGCTCGACGCGGCAAGCGGCGCGAGTGCGCCCTACACGTTGCCGCGCGGCTTGGGACGTGCCGGAAATGGCGCTGGAACCGGCGCAGGAAATGGCTTGAGAAGCGGCGCGGCGCAGGATCTGCCCGCGAGACTGGCGGCGCCGCTCGGGCGCAGCGCGGTCTGGTGCGATCTGCTCGACCTGCCGTTCGAAGCACAAAGCGTCGATCTGATCGTAATGCCGCACACGCTGGAATTCACGAGCGACCCTCACCGGCTGCTGCGCGAAGCCGAACGTGTGCTGATGCCCGAAGGCCAACTGATCATTCTCGGCTTCAATTCGCTGTCGCTGTGGGGCGCGCGCCAATCGGTCGGCAAGATGACCGGCCGGCCGTTCGTGCCCGCGGCAGTCGATCTGATCGCCTTCACGCGCCTGAAAGACTGGATCAAGCTGCTGGGCTTCGACCTTGAACGCGGGCGCTTCGGCTGCTATCGTCCGCCGCTCGCCAGCGATCAATGGCTGTCCCGCTATGGATTCATGGAAGCCGCCGGCGACCGCTGGTGGCCAATTTTCGGCGCCACCTACATGATCAAGGCGATCAAGCGGGTGCGCGGCATGCGCCTCGTCGGCCCGCTGAAAGTGAAGAAACCGGTCCTTGCCGCGGGCCTCGCACCCGCCACCCCGAACACACGCAACCATACTCAATGACTTCCGACATCATCGATATTTATACCGACGGCGCCTGCAAGGGCAACCCCGGCCCCGGCGGCTGGGGCGCACTGCTGCGCTTTGGCGACCAGGAAAAGGAACTGTTCGGCGGTGAACCCAACACCACCAACAACCGCATGGAACTGATGGGGGTGATCGCCGCGCTCGAGGCGCTCAAGCGTCCCTGCAAAGCCGTCGTGCATACCGATTCGCAGTATGTGCAGAAAGGCATCAGCGAATGGATTCACGGCTGGAAGAAAAAAGGCTGGATCACCGCTGCAAAGCAACCGGTGAAAAACGCCGATCTGTGGAAGCGGCTCGATGCGCTCGTTGCGCAGCACGAAATCGAATGGCGTTGGGTGCGCGGTCACAACGGCCACCCGGAAAACGAACGCGCGGATCAACTGGCTAATCGCGGCGTCGCGTCACTCGCGCAAGTGTGAGGTGCGCCGCCATGCCCGCGGCGACACCGGCGCGCGCGCCCTTCTTCTTTTGCTGATTTTTTAGAGCAGGCTAATCCGACATGCGTCAACTCATCCTCGACACCGAAACCACCGGCCTCAATGCACGAACCGGCGACCGGATTCTTGAACTCGGTTGCGTCGAAATGGTGAACCGCCGGCTCACTGGCAACAACCTGCATTTCTATATCAACCCGGAACGCGACAGCGATCCGGGCGCATTGGCCGTTCACGGGTTGACCACCGAGTTCCTGAGCGACAAGCCGAAATTCGCCGAGATTGCCGATCAGATTCGCGACTTCATTCAGGACGCGGATCTGATCATTCACAACGCGCCCTTCGACATCGGCTTTCTCGACGCCGAATTTGCGCTACTCGGTTTGCCGCCGGTGAAAACCTACTGCGGCGAGATCATCGACACATTGGCGCGCGCCAAGCAGATGTTCCCGGGCAAACGCAATTCGCTCGACGCGCTGTGCGACCGCTTCGGCATCAGCAACGCGCACCGTACCCTGCACGGCGCACTGCTCGACTCGGAACTGCTCGCCGAGGTGTATCTGGCGATGACCCGTGGCCAGGAAAGCCTCGTCATCGATATGCTCGGCGATTCGCACGGCAGCGGCGACGCGCACGCCCCGCGCATCGCAATCGATTCGCTGAATCTGGTGGTGCTTGCGGCGAGCGACGACGAAATCGCCGAACATCAGGCAGTGCTCGACGGTCTCGACAAAGCGGTCAAAGGCACGAGCGTGTGGCGCCTTGATCCGTCACCGGCCGCGGATGAGCAAACCGCTTAAAAAACACTAGACGAGCAGAAAAATCCCTGACATAATTCGGCTCTCTTCGGGTGGTTAGCTCAGCGGTAGAGCACTGCCTTCACACGGCAGGGGTCACAGGTTCAATCCCTGTACCACCCACCAGATTCGCTGGGTTCCGAAGAACCGCAAAAGAAAGCCCTCGAACTTGAGTCGAGGGCTTTTTTGTTTTTGCCTCGGCTTTGTATGCTTGCATGCGCGCGGCAGATCGATCGCTCAGGTGTACGCACGTTTATACGCAGCACGTACCCTCACACACCCTCTCGCGCGCAAGCGACCGCTTCGCTTCGAAGTCAACACCGAACTTTCGTACGATTGCGGCCGCCAAATACTGCTGATATAGTCAGTTTTCGGGCACACGCCCCATCTACTTTTTCCACCTCTTTCGACTACAGGGAGGCGTCACATGTTCGCAGTGCATATCGCCGTCCCTGGGATGGCCTCGCGGCCATCTTCGCGACCTTAACTCCGTCGCGTCGTCGCTCACGCGGTTCTGCCTGAACAGGCCGTCCGCAAAAATCCCAGACAGTCCGTAGTCCCATTGCCGGCGTCGTTATCGACATTTTCCGGCGCGCTCGACTGTCTCTTCCTTTCGCTTCTGACTGGAACCTCGGTCCGCTCACGCGTCACCGAGTCGTGGCAAATGACCAGAAAAAAACTCGACCTTCGTGGACACGCCTTCAGGAATGTCCTCGGCTTTACCTTCCGTCACTGGGCCAAACAGCCTTGGCGCATTTGCGCGATTACCGCGCTGGTGCTGCTCTCGGCATTGGCCGACGTACTTACGCCGATGTTCGCCGGACGGCTCGTCGACGCAATCGCGTCCGGTTCTGCCGGCGACGCGCTCGCGTGGCGCGCGGCGATCACGGCCTTTTGCGTACTGAGCGCACTTGGGCTCGGCGCCGAACTGCTTCGCCAGGGCGTGTTCTTCAATCTCATCAGGCTGACGCTGAAGATGATGAGCGAAATCGCGTCGAACGCATTTCATCGCGTGCAACGCTTTTCAACCGACTGGCACGCCAACAGCTTCGCCGGATCCACGGTGCGCAAGATCACGCGCGGCATGTGGGCGCTCGATCTGCTCAACGACACGCTGCTGGTCGCGCTGTTGCCGTCGGTGGTCATGTTGGTCGGCTCAACGGTGCTGCTCGGCTGGCGCTGGCCGATGATGGGCGCGGTCGTGGGTGTCGGGTCCGCGCTGTATATCGCGGTCACCGTGATCGTGTCGCTCGGATTCGTCGCGCCCGCCGCGCGTCTCGCTAACGCATGGGACACCCGTATGGGCGGCGCCCTCGCCGACGCAGTCAGCTGCAACGGCGTGGTGAAAGCGTTCGGCGCCGAAGAGCGCGAAGAAGCCCTGCTCGACCGCGTGATCGTCAAGTGGCGTCACCGCACGCGCCGTACATGGATTCGCGGCACGATCAACGGCGGCTTGCAAGGCGGCATGCTGGTCGCGATCCAGGCCGCCATTCTCGGCGCCGCGCTGCTGTTGTGGATGCGCGGCGAAGCGAGTGTCGGCGACATCACGTTCGCGTTGACAATGTTCTTCATGCTGCAGGGCTATCTGCGCGACGTGGGCATGCACATCCGTAACCTGCAGCGCTCGGTCAACGACATGGAAGAACTGGTGCAACTGGAGAGCCAGCCACTGGGCATCGAAGATCGGCCCGGCGCGGGTCCGATCGCGATCGGCAAAGGCGAAATCCGCTTCGAGCACGTCACCTTCCACTACGGTGCGAAAGCCACGCCGCTCTACGAGAATTTCTCGGTACGCATCGCGCCGGGGGAACGCGTCGGACTGGTCGGGCACTCGGGCTCCGGGAAGACGACCTTCATCAAGCTGATCCAGCGGCTGTACGACATTTCGGAAGGCCGGATCACGATCGATGGCCAGGACATTGCCCGGGTGCGGCAGGCGTCGTTGCGCAGCCAGATCGCGATCGTTCAGCAGGAGCCGGTACTGTTTCACCGCTCGCTGGCGGAGAACATCGCCTATGCACGACCCGGCGCGAGCCGCGCCGAGATCGAACGAGCTGCGAGGCTCGCGAGCGCGCACGACTTTATCGCGACGCTGCCTCAAGGTTACGACACGCTGGTGGGTGAACGCGGCATCAAGCTCTCCGGCGGCGAACGTCAGCGCGTGGCGATCGCACGGGCGTTTCTTGCGGACGCGCCGATCCTGATTCTGGACGAAGCGACCTCGAGCCTCGACAGCGAAAGCGAAGTGCTGATCCAGCAAGCCATGGAGCGGCTGATGACGGGCCGCACTACGCTGGTGGTGGCGCACCGCCTTTCCACGGTGCGTGCGCTGGACAGGCTGCTGGTGCTGGACAAGGGCAAGGTGATCGAGGAAGGCAGCCACGATGCCTTGATCAGACTCGAAAACGGCCTTTACAGGCGGCTGTTTGAACGTCAGGCGCTGGAATTGATCAAGGGCCTGGGCGATTCAGAGGTCACGCGCAAGACCGATAACGCAAAGGCGAATCTGCCGGATGATTCGAGCTTGCTAGTCGAGAAGTAAATTGCCGGGAAGTATGCGGAGCGTCATGCGGAAGCCGCCGGTTACCGGCGTTTTCCGCTGGCGTGACGCACGCCTTCACAAAGCACCTCGTCGCGCGACTAAACCACGCCTGCGGGCAGCCCGATACCGCGCGCCATGCCGCTAGCCGCGAACACCATCAACACGAGCAGCACGGTCTGGATCACGCTGAAACGCGCATACGTACGCGCTTTCTTCAAATCGGGCGGAGCGCCATTTCTGATCGCGGCACGCCACCGTATCAAGCCGAGCATCGTCGGGACTTCGAGGATAAGAATCAGCACGAGCAGCGTCATCTTGACGTGAAAGAGCGGCTCATGAAGGTAGTAGTCGGCGCCCTTTTCAAAACCACCGAAGGCGCGCATCAGACCGGTGACAACCAGCACCAATGCAGAAAGACCCCACCGGGCATCGGAGCGAAATACGGAGCGCAAAGCAGCGGGCACGCTGGCTCGTCGTAATGACCAGGTGCGCCGGAGAATCGACGCGAGGGCAAAACCATAAGCGAGCAGATGAACGGCGGCAAGCAACCAGCGAACCAGCATGGTGACTCCTGGAAACGACGCAATACGATCGATGTATGTCTCACCCACCGCTGAAACGCCGGCTTGCATGCGGGTGACACGTCTTATTGTCAGCTACCCCGTACTTTACGACGCCTGCTTCGACCGTGGGGCGTAGCCTACGGTACGAAGCGACAGATTCAGACTTGCCGCAACGAGGTGTCGAGCGCGCGCGCGGCGACCCGGTCGCCCTCGGTCGTCAACGCCGTGCGGAATACGGTTTGCCGATTGTGGCCCGCCGCAGCCGGCGAATCCCACAGCAATTCGATTTTTGGACGCCGGCCAAAGGTGCTGCGAGCCAGCGCAGGCGCGCCGGCCTGGGCCACGGGGCCGGACGATTCACCGGCGACACCAAACGCCACGACAGGAGTGGGTGTCGGCGGTGTGTTCGCGCCGGGAACCGCCGCCCATCGCACGGATAATTCACGCGCGTCGTACTGCCCCACCTTGCGACGCTCGGCCCAAACGACCACCGTGCGCGTAGCCGGATCGAGCGCAACCGCATAGCGGCCGATCGCAAAGCGACGCGCGGCGATATTGGTTCGCCATAGCGCACGCGGCCGGCAAATCCACATCACCGCCGCGTACAGCGCCGGCGCTGCGACCAGCCAGCCGTTGGTGGCCGCCACCGCCTGCACCGCACGACGCCAACCGGCGCTCGTGGCAAACGCGCCGACCGACCAGGCCGCAAACAGGAATCCAAGGAAAGCAAACACACGCAGCGCCTGCCGCAGCCATTGCGGCAGCGGATGGAGCGGACGCTCGGCCACGGCGCGCGCGCCCGGCAGGAAGATCAGCAGGAACAGGAAGACGAGGTTGATGCACGCCCACGGCGAGGACACCATTGCCGACAGCGACGCGCCCAGGTCCATCTGCGACATCGAAAAAAGCCAGCGAGCAAGGAGCACGAGACCGATGGCGCGCAGCGCGAAAATCATTCCGGCGCCGGGCGCCGCGTTCGCACGCGTCTCTTTCGTTCTCGCCAAGGCATCCTCCTGTCGTCGGCGGCGCCGCAGCCAAATTTGCGGCACGGCCATTATAGGGATATTACGGAGACTGGCTCATTCTTGCCGGTCTCAAACCCGCACTTTCTAGCGCACACAGGCAAAAACGCGGCGCATATGCAACAACGCCCCGCGGGCAAGGTGCACGTGGGGCGTTGCTGGGCCACAGCCGGACCGGTAAATCGCTGGGGGCGCCTAGCTGGGGGCGCCTAGCTGGGGGCGCCTAGCCGGGCGCACCTGGCCGAAACCTCCCCGGCAAGCCGGCTTGACTGCGTTTACTACGATTACCGCGCGTTAGCTGGCGTTGACTTCGCGCAGCACCGTGCGATGCTTCCGACGCAGCAACTCTTCGTACGCGGCGACGTAGTTCTGCGCCATCACTTTCGACGAGAAGCGCGCTTCAAATGCGGCGCGCACCTTGGCGCGCGGCAGCGTGTGCAGACGCTTCAGCGCGGCGACCGCGCTGATTTCGTCTTCGACGACGAAACCCGACACGCCGTTTTCGATCACTTCCGGCACCGAACCGCGATTGAACGCGATCACCGGCGTGCCGCAAGCCATTGCTTCGATCATCACCAGACCGAAGGGCTCCGGCCAATCGATCGGGAACACCAGTGCGTGCGCGTTGCCGAGGAATTCACGCTTTTCGGCTTCGCCGATTTCGCCGATGTATTCGACGTGCGGGAGCGCCATCAGCGGCTTGATCACTTCTTCGTAATAGGCACGATCGGCCTTGTCGATCTTGGCGGCGACCTTGAGCTTCATGCCTGCCTGGCCGGCGATGCGGATCGCACGGTCAAGACCCTTCTCCGGCGAGACGCGGCCAAGGAATGCGAGGTAGCCGGGCTCCACGTCCTTGATCGGCGTGAGCACGTTTTCCGGCAGACCGTGATAAACGGTTTGCAGCCAGTTCGCTTGTTGCAGCGGGATGCGCTGGTTATCCGAAATCGACACCACCGGCACGTCGCTGAACGTGTTGAAAATCGGCTGCAGTTCCGGCAAGTCAAGACGGCCGTGCAGCGTGGTCAGAAACGGCACCGGCTGACGGGCGAACAGCGAGAACGGGTAGTAATCGATGTGAAAATGCAGCACGTCGAATTCGTCCGCACGGCGGCGCACTTCTTCGAGCAGCAACATGTGCGGCGCCATCACGTCGCGGATGGTCGGGTCGAGGCGCAACGCCTGCGGCCAGAAAGCTTCGAGTTTCGCCGAGGTTTGCGAATCGCCGCTTGCGAAAAGCGTGACGTCATGGCCCTGTTCCACCAGCGCTTCGGTCAGGTAGGACACTACGCGTTCCGTACCGCCGTAAAGCTTGGGAGGAACCGCCTCGTGCAAGGGAGCGATTTGAGCGATTCGCATAATGAAGAACTCCTCGTAAAAAATCAGGCAAAAGTGCTGCGTTTGGTAAAAGCGACTCGCTTGCTCGCCAGGGCAGTCTGGCCGGATATGCCGGCGCGGGCCTGATTCTTTCGAGAAATCCTGCGATGGATCGCTTGGGTAATGAGCCCAGATCAACAGTTCGCTGTCTGCGCATGTGCCGGTAAACAACGCATACAGGGCACGTACGTTGACAAACTGTTAGAAATTTCGGTGGGCCAACAGAGCATGCATTATCGGTGCCGGCCGCCTCGCTGCACCACAACATTTCAAAGTCTTTACGTTGTTACAAAGGCGAAACACTTTACAAACCCTTGTTTTATAAGACAGTTCTACAGTAGCAACTGGCTTGCGACGCTGACCCGACGGCGGCGGCGTTGAGCGCCTGTGTCAACTTTGCCGGCAGACATTGAAGGAATGCCGCACCGCAGTTGAATGCAATTTGTAATTATATCTCGAAATTTTCCGCAGCCTGTGTGAACCGCCGCTCCATTGGCGGGTCGAGCAACAGTAGGTCGCGGTCGTCTATCGCGAAATCAGTCGCGCCATCGCCCGGATACACAGGGCGCAATCGCTTTTGCATGTTTACAATGCGAAGCATCGGCTTCGCGGCAAACGCTTTGGCTGTGGCCCATGCCTTGCATGAACAACCTGAAACACACCGACCTCACGATCAATTGGAACATTTAACCATCGCCCAGCGTAATGCCCAGAACGCAAAGCTCGCGAGCTATGCGCACAGGCCGCTTGCGTTTCTTTTCCGCTTTATTCGCCGCCATCCGCTCGCGCACGCGATCGTCCTGTGCAGCGTGTTTGCGGCCGTGGGCTGTGCGCTCGCTTCGCAGTACGCGATCAAGCATCTGATCGACGTGCTCGGCGAAGGCCGCCATCACCCCGGTCCGCTGTGGGGCGCGTTTGCCATCCTGGTCGGCCTGATTGCCGCCGACAACCTGCTGTGGCGGGTCGGCGGCTGGGTTGCCGCGCACACCTTCGTGGCCGTGACCGGCGACTTGCGGCGCGACCTGTTCCAGTACCTGAGCGGCCACTCGCCGACCTACTACTCGGAAAAGCAGCCCGGTATGCTGGCGAGCCGCATCACGGCAACGTCGAACGCGGTCTACACCGCCGAAAACACCACCGCCTGGAACGTGTTGCCCCCGTGTATCGCGGTGCTCGGCGCGATCGTCATGATCATCGCGGTGAATCCGCTGATGGCGGGCGGCCTGATGCTGTGCTCGGCCATCCTGTCGGTCGTGCTTTACAAGCTGGCCGGGCGCGGCTCGGCGCGGCATCATCATTTCGCCACCAAGGCAGCGTCGGTGGACGGTGAGCTGGTCGACGTCATCAGCAACATGGGCCTCGTGCGCGCCTTCGGCATGACGTTTCGCGAGCAGCAGCGTTTCGGCGCGACCGTCAAGGCGGAAATGGAAGCCCGCCAGCAGAGCCTGCTTTATCTGGAAAAGCTGCGCCTGCTGCATGCGGTGATCACCGCCCTGCTCTCCGCCGGTTTGCTGGGCTGGGCGCTGTGGCTGTGGGATCAAGGCAAGGCGACCTCCGGCGACATCGTGCTGGTCAGCTCGCTCGGTTTCACGATCCTGCACGGCACGCGCGACCTGGCCGTGGCGCTGGTCGACGTCACCCAGCACGTCGCGCGGCTCGCGGAAGCCGTGCGCACCCTGCTCGAGCCACACGGCATGCCGGACCGCGACGGCGCTACCGAACTCGTGCCGCAAGGCGGCCGGGTCGATTTCGAAAGCGTGACGTTTGCCTATCCGCGCCGCCGACCGATTCTCGATCACTTCGATCTGCATATCGAGCCGGGCCAGCGGGTTGGCCTGATCGGCAAGTCGGGCGCGGGCAAATCCACCGTGCTGGCGCTGCTACAACGCTTCTACGAGACGCAGGGCGGCGCCATCAAGATCGACGGCCAGGACATCGCCACCATCACCCAGGACAGCCTGCGCCATGCAATCGCGCTGGTACCGCAGGATATCTCGCTGTTCCACCGCACGGTGTACGAGAACATTGCTTATGGCCGCCCGGACGCGAGCCGTGAGGAAGTGATCGCCGCCGCGCGTGAAGCCCGCTGCAGCGATTTCATCGACGCCATGCCGGAGGGATTCGACACGATCGTCGGCGACCGCGGCGTCAAACTGTCCGGCGGACAACGCCAGCGCATCGCGATTGCGCGCGCGATTCTGAAGAATGCGCCGATCCTTCTGCTCGACGAAGCCACCTCGGCGCTAGACAGTGCATCGGAAGAGGCGATCCAGAAGGCGCTCGACCGGCTGATGGTGGGCCGCACGGTGATCGCGATTGCGCACCGGCTGTCGACGCTGAACAACTTCGACCGGATCATCGTGATGAGCCAGGGCAAGGTCATCGACGACGGCAGTCCGGAAGAGTTGCGTCTGCGACCCGGCCTGTATCGCGATCTGCTCTCGAAGCAGTATGGCAAGGGCGCGACGCTGCATGTCGGCGGCAAGAAGGTGGACGAGCAGCACGTGGTCTGACCAATGCCCGGCCCGCTCCTCCGCCAGGCCGGTAGCCCACAAAAAAGCCGCTCGGAAGCGGCTTTTTTGTTTCCCCCTGCGAATGAACATCCGCGCTGATCCGGCCTGATCGCCACCTATCCGACGCTGGTCTCACGCACAGCCCGCTTACCCGACCCGGCCCGCACCTTCACGGTTCGCGGGCTCTTCGCACCCTGTGCCCTCTGAAGATCGCGCATGAAGTTATCGCGCCACACCGACACGTTGTTCTCGCGCAGTTGCGCCATCATGTCGCGATGACGCGCCTGGCGCTCCGCAAGCGGCATCGCCAGCGCGCTCGCGAGCGCCTCGGCCATGCCGTCGATATCGACCGGATTCACGATCAACGCGCCGCCCAGTTCCTGCGCCGCGCCGGCAAAACGTGACAGCACGAGCACGCCGGGATTCTCCGGGTCCTGCGCCGACACATATTCCTTCGCGACGAGATTCATGCCGTCACGCAGCGGCGTGACGTAGCCGACATGCGCCGTACGAAACAGCGCGGCCAGCACCGAGCGCTCGTACTGCTTATGGATGTACAGGATCGGCGTCCAGTCGAGTTCGGCAAAACGGCCATTGATGCGCCCTGACTCCCCTTCGAGTTGCAGACGAATGTCCTGATACGCGTGCATGTCGGCACGCGTGGGCGGTGCAATTTGCAGGAACGACACCTTGTTGCGTTGTGCGGTGGAATGTTCGAGCAGCCGCTCGAACGCACGGAAGCGCTCGACCAGCCCCTTCGAATAATCCAGCCGGTCCACGCTCATGATCAGCTTGCGGGAATGCAGCGTGGCCTTCATCGTGCGCACCGGCTTGCCCCGCTCACCCGCTTTCGCCAGTTCGGCGATTTCGTCCGGATAGACGCCGATCGGGTAAGCGGCCGCACGCAGAGTCCGGCCAAACGCATGGACCGTCAGCGGACCGCTGGCCGATACGTCGACCGTGCCGTTCGCCTCGTTGACGATGTAGTCGCAGAACGCCCGCAAATCAGGCGCGGTCTGGAAACCGAGCAAATCGAACGAACAGAGCGCTTCGACCAGTTCGCGATGAGGCGGCACCGCCAGCAACACCTGCGAGGCCGGAAACGGGATATGCAAAAAGAAACCGATGCGATTTTTCACGCCGGCCGCCCGCAATGCCTGGGCGAATGGAATCAGGTGATAGTCGTGAACCCAGATCACGTCGTCTTCACGCAAGAGCGGCACGAGTTGCTGGGCGAGCCACGCATTGACGCGGCAATAACCGCCGAAGTCGTGGCGGTCGTATTGCAGCAGATCGGCGCGATAGTGGAACGCAGGCCACAGTGTGGCGTTCGAGAAGCCGCGGTAGTACTGGTCGTAGTCGCGGCGCATCAACGCGATGGTCGCGAACGTCACCGGCCCGCGCTCTTCCACCTTGATCTGCGGCTGGCCGGAGCTGAGCACGTCGCCGCTCCAGCCGAACCACATGCCGCCGGTTTCCTTCAATGCGTCGTAGACGCCGACTGCGAGGCCGCCCGCCGCCGGGCCACCCTCCGAGATCGGTGCGACCCGGTTCGATACGATGATCAGTCGGCTCATGAAGCGCGATTCCCGATGCAGTAAGTCATAGTCGTTAAGCGATGCGGTGTCACCATCACGCTCCGCGCGCGGCCGCGACAATCGATTCCAGCCAGTCGAGCAGCGCCGTGACCGACCCGGCGCGCGCATGCGCCATCGTGTCGCCCGCGCCCACCTTGATCGACAGCCCACCGCGCTCGTTGACGACGGCAAAGCCTTTCTCGTCGGTCAGGTCGTCGCCGGCAAACACGGGGGTGCGGCCGACGAACGGCGGTTCATCCAGGAACGCGCGCATTGCGCGGCCCTTGTCGACATCCTTCGGCTTGATTTCGTAGACCATCTTGCCCGGCTGCAACACATACGCGCCAGGATAATCGGCCACCAGCCGCTCCGTCGCCTCGCGCGCGACCGCCTCGCGCTCAGGTGCGTTACGGTAATGCAGCGCCAGCGCCGCGCCTTTGATCTCGAGCAGCATGCCGGGGTGCTCGTTGACGACTTGGGCGAGCACCTGCTCCATGCGCAAGAGCCGCTCGTCGTGAAAACCGATGCGCTGCGTGTCGCCGTTCGCGTCGCGCCGTTCGGCGCCATGCAAACCGGCAATCGGCAGATCGGGCATGCCGAGAAAACTGTCGATGCTGTCAATGCCGCGGCCCGACACGATCGCGACGGCGCCATTCGTGAGATTGCGCAATTCGGTCAGCAAACCGATCACGCGCGGTTGCACCAGCACGCCGTCCGGCGTGGGCGCGAGTTCGACGAGCGTGCCGTCGAAGTCGAAGAAAAATGCCGTCTCACCTGGAGACAGGACAGCCGGAAGTGCTTGCATCGGTTAATTTTGCCTTTCGGCCTTCTGCGGCCGGAAAAGTGTGCGCATCTTACCGCGCATCCGTCAATTTTTCGAGAAAGTAAGCTGGGACCTAAGCGTGGCCGGGCGGTACGGCCAATGCGGCTCACGATTGCGTTCAAAAAGAGAACAATCCGGCTTCAACCAGCTTTCACCCGCCTGCGTCAAATTGCCTCGCAAAGCACGCGCCTGCGGGCGCTGCGCGACGTCGTCGGAGATTTTGCGATACAGTCGCAGCCACGCAGACCATTGCAGTGACGACCATATTTGCACACTATGACGGGCCGCGCGCCGTGCACGAATCACGCTGCGTCCATTCACGCGCCGCTCTTCAATCGAGTAATTGAACCCTGCTTTGTTCCCCATTATCTCGTCCCGCCGCCAGCCGAATCTCGTCACGCCCCGCCGGCCCTGGCTTAGGCGCCTGGCCACGCTAACCGTGATGGTGGGCGCGCTCGGTGCAATGAGCGGCTGCACGCATCCCGACGAACCGTTCCAGTTGACCAACGTGACCGGCCATTTGCCGGATCTCGATTTCACACTGACCGGCGACGACGGCCGCCCCGTAACCGGCGATTCGTTCAAAGGCCGCACCTCGCTGGTCTACTTTGGCTATACGCATTGTCCGGATGTCTGCCCCGAGACGATGGGCCGCCTCATGCAGGTTCTCGGCAAACTCGGCCCGGACGCGCAAAAGGTGCGCATCCTGTTCATTACCGTCGATCCGGCGCGCGACACGCCCAAAGCCTTGCATGACTACGTGGGCGCCTTCGACTCGCGACACGCCGAGGGCCTGACAGGCACCGCCTGGCAGATCGAATCACTCGCCAAACGTTACCGGGTCGCCTATCAGATGGAAAAGCGCGACCCCAACGGCAACTATGAGGTCACCCATAGCTCGGCCGTCTACGTGTTCGATCAACAGGGCCATGCACGCCTGCTCGCCACCGATCACGATACTCCCGATGCGATCGCACAAGATCTGCGCCGTATCATTGATGACCGTTCCTGACCTTTCCCGAGTTCATTCATGTCGATCAAGTTCAAAACGTTCGCCGCACTGAGCTGCACCCTCGCCCTCTCATGCGGTTTCACGTCGGCCGCGTTTGCCGCTGGCGCTAACGCGATCAGCGTCAAGGACGCGTGGGTGCGCTGGCTGCCGAACAACCTCCCTGCCGCCGGCTATGCGACGCTGGTGAACGCGAGCGATAAGCCGGTCGACCTCGTCGATATTTCCAGCAACGACTACGGCGACGCGATGCTGCATCAAACCGTGTCGAACGGCTCGACGCAGAAGATGGTGATGGTCGACAAGCTGACGGTGCCCGCGCACGGCCAGGTGGCAATTGCGCCGGGCGGCTATCACGTGATGCTCGAAGACGCGAAGCACAAGATCGCGCCGGGCGACACCGTGCATCTGACGCTGAAGTTCTCCGACGGCGAAACGCTCGATACGCCGTTCGCCGTCAAGTCACCCGCCCAGACCAAGTAACACGCCGCGATGAATCTGCTCTACTGGCTCGACCCCTGGGAGTTCTCGCCGACTGTCGTGATCGCCTTGCTGGTGCCGGCGATCCTTTTCGTGCGCGGCGCGCACAGGGCGAAGCTGTCGATTCGCCGGCGCATTTCCTTCTGGTTCGGGCTGGTCGCGTTGTATGTCGCGCTGCATACGCGGCTCGATTATTTCTTCGAGCATGAGTTCTTCATGCATCGCTTGCAGCATCTGGTGCTGCATCACCTCGGGCCGTTCTTTATCGCGCTCTCGTATCCGGGCGCCGCGTTGCGCGCGGGCATTCCATTCAGATGGCGGCAGCGCTTCGTGCGGCCCGCGCTGGAGGCTCCGTTAGTACGCAAGCTTCTCGACGTGGTGATGCATCCGGTGGTTGCGGTCACGTTGTTCGTCGGGCTGATCTATTTCTGGCTGATGTCGCCGATCCATTTCGTGGCGATGCTCGACTGGCGGCTCTATCGCGTGATGAACTGGAGCATGGTAATCGACGGCCTGCTGTTCTGGTGGCTCGTACTCGATCCGCGGCCCGCGCCGCCGGCGCGTTTGTCGCCCGGCAAGCGCGTGCTGGTTGTGATTGCCGCGATTCCGCCGCAGATCATGCTCGGCGCATTTATCTTCTTTACGCCGCGCGAGCTTTACCCGATCTACTCGATCTGCGGGCGCGCCTTTACGTGGCTAAGCCCGATGCGCGACCAGCAGATCGGCGGATTATTGCTGTGGATTCCCGGCTCGATGATGAGCGTGATCGGCGCGCTGGTGGCGTTGCGTCACTGGATGCGGCTGTCGGCGCGCGGGCGCCTGCGCGGCGAGCGGCGCGTAAAGACGGCGCAAGGCCTGACGCAAGCTGCAACAGCGCCGGCGAGCGGCCGCCGCTGAGATTCCGAATCTGTTGAAGAAGCCGCGGCGCTTGCAGCCGGTCGGCGCGCACGCGCTGGATCAGGTTGTCATTCCTGTTGCCATCTGACTGAGTTAGGCCGAGCGCATCCACACATGCGGGATGCCGTCCTCGTCGTGAATCTCCGACACCGGCGTAAAGCCGAATGCGCCGTAGAAGCCTTGCAGATGAGCCTGCGCATGCAAGCGGATCGGTGTACCGGGCCACTGTGCCCGGATATGCGCGAGCGAGCGTTCGAGCATCGCGTTGCCGAGGCCAATGCCGCGGAATTCCGCGGTGGTCAGAACGCGGCCGATGCGGATATCGGTGTCGTCGGCATCCGGCAGCAACACGCGCAGATAGCCCGCTAGCGGCTTTTTTTTGGTGCTGGATGTATCACCGGGACCGAACGCGAACAGATGCCATGCGGCTGAATCGAGCCCGTCGATGTCGCCATACACGCAGTTCTGCTCGACGACGAACACGGCGCTGCGGGCGGCCAGCATCGCATAGACTTCCGCGTTCGTGAGGTCGTCGAACGTTTTCCAGCGCCATTCGAGTTGCGCCAGTCGCGTGGCGGCGGTGTGCTGCGGTTCAGTCATGGAAATCTTCAAGGGAAGCGCGCCTTAACGGGCGGCGGCAAAGGAGAATTATGCCGCGCGTGGCGCTCCAAGGCTATCTCGTCGGCAAAGCCCTCTAGCTGCTGACGAAAACCGGCTCGACCGGCTGTGCGAGACATTCGATCAGGTTACCGGGCCCGCACAGATGCAGCGCGCCCACCACCACCAAGATTCGCTCTGGCCGTCCGGCCAATTCCTTCACTCGCGCCGCCCACGCGCGATTGCGCGCATCGAGAATGGCGCTGCGGATGCCGGGCAAGTTGAACATTGGCGACTCGACGGCGATCTGGTGCACGGCCTGCAAATCGCCGTGTAACCACGCGGTGTACATCCGCTCGAGCGTGCGCTGCGGTTCGTCGAGATCGGACATCAGCATGCCAAGCGCGGCACCGACTGCTTCGAGCGGAATCGACTCGAGCGATGCCGCAACCTCCTGTGCGGTCTCGAGATACTCGTACGGCTTGGCTTGCGCCAGTGCCGAGCGCAGCATGCGCGGCTCGACACCTTCGACGACCTGCTGGAACAGCGTCGGCGCGACGATCAGCGTGGCCCATGGACGCAACTCGGCGAGCGGCGCCAACGGCCCTTGCGCGGGCCACACGGCCTGTAGCTGATTCCAGGCGTCGGCGGATAGCAACGGCTGCAGTTGATCGGCACCACCCTGCGGGGGAGCCTTCAGAAACGGCAGAATCGTCGGCGGATCCGATTCGAAGACCAGCGATTCGGCCCAGTCATATGCTTCAGCAATCCATGGCGGCGTTCTGCGACTCGTCGCAGGGAACAGATGCATTGAGCCGAGCAAACGGACGTTGGTGCCGGTGAGTTGTAGGTACATGCAACCTCAAGTGGACGGGCGCAATTCAATCGACTGTGCACAGCGCGTAAATCAGGCGTAGATAGAAGGAGCGGCGTTCGGTATCCGGGATGCGCATGATGTCGATGCGAGGGGGAGTCTGCGAACTATAACGTTGCGCAGAGCGAAGCACACTGCCGGACGCGGTTGCATATCGCCCGGGAGCAGGGCCACCAAGTACGAGATAACACGACGCCGAAAAAAGAAAAGCCCCGACAAGTCGGGGCTTTTCTTTACATCAACTACTGGAGGCGCGAGCCGGAGTCGAACCGGCCTAAACGGCTTTGCAGGCCGCTGCATAACCGCTTTGCTATCGCGCCGCAAGCGGACTGGAATCTAGCTGCAGATTCTCAGATCTGTCTGGTGAGCCACCAAAAGAACCGGCCCATCAAACAAAAAGGGAAGCACTGCTTCCCCTAATGATTGGAGCGGGAGACGAGGCTCGAACTCGCGACCTCAACCTTGGCAAGGTTGCGCTCTACCAACTGAGCTACTCCCGCATTGCCCTACTTCACAACGCCTTGCACTTTTACTTCGCCAAACAACGCGCTGCTTCAAAAATTGGAGCGGGAGACGAGGCTCGAACTCGCGACCTCAACCTTGGCAAGGTTGCGCTCTACCAACTGAGCTACTCCCGCATTGTGCTGCTTTTGCCCTACTAACTGCTGCCTTGTTACTGCAACTACACGCTTACTGTCTCCGTTACTACCTGCGACGTTTCGAACTGCGTGCATCGGAGAAACGAGATTATGGAGAAACGACTGAAACGTGTCAACCCCTTTTGCGTATGTCTTTAACTGAAAAGATTTCACTCACGCTAGCGCGACGTTCGAACAAGCGCGCGCCTTCCGCGCGCTGCGTCTCGCTCGATCTCCGCTCAGACACAATCAGGCCACGCCGCCCCGTTCGCGGATCTGCGGCCATGCAAGTTTCATGTAGTAGAGCATCGACCAGATCGTCAGGAACGCAGCCAGATAGATCAGCCACAAACCCCACACGCGCGTATCGACGGACACACCGCCGCCGAACGGCAACGGCCCGTAGAACAGCAGCATCGGAATCGCGACCATCTGGCACACGGTCTTGAACTTGCCGAGCGAATTCACCGCAACGCTCTTCGACGCACCGATCTGCGCCATCCACTCGCGCAGCGCCGAGATAGCGATCTCGCGCCCGACGATCACCAGTGCGATTGCCGAATCGATCCGCGCGAGTTGCACCAGCACCAGCAACGCAGCCGTCACCATCAGCTTATCGGCAACCGGATCGAGGAACGCGCCGAACGCCGAAGTCTGGTTCCACTTACGGGCCAGGAAGCCGTCGAACCAGTCGGTGAGCGCCGCCAGAATGAAGATCGTCGCGGCCGCCAGATTGCGGTGTGCCGGGCTCATCATCATGTCAGGCAAATAAAACACACCGACGACGAGCGGAATCAGAACGATCCGCAGCCAAGTCAGGAAAATCGGAAAATTAAACGGCATGGGCAGGCGCAGCGTCTGACAAGGGAGATGCAATTGTGCCGTGTCGCAAGGCCTGCCACAAGCAAAGCGGCGCGCGGAGCCTGGCGCGCGCAACGCCGGGGCACCGCTTATCAGCCGCCTGGCATCTGCTTACCGACCGCTTTTGCGTTATTTATCGACCGCTCGCTGCAGCATCCGGGCGCTGCCCGGCGTGCCGCGACCGGTGTAATTAGTGCAATTGCCGGTAGATCTGCTCGGCCAGCGCCTGCGAAATTCCTTCGACGCTCGCCAGATCCTCGACGCTTGCCGCAACCACCCCACGCAGCCCACCGAAACGCGCCAATAACCGCTGACGCCGCTTCGCGCCCACCCCTTCGAGTTCTTCGAGCCGTGAGGTCTGGCGTGTCTTGCCGCGCTTTGCACGCATGCCGGTAATGGCGAAACGGTGCGCCTCGTCGCGGATTTGCGCGACCAGCATGAGCGCGGCGCTTTCCTTGCCGAGTTCGAGCGGAGCGCGGCCATCCGCGAAAATCAGGGTTTCCAGCCCCACCTTGCGCCCCTCGCCCTTCGCGACACCGACCAGCATGCCGGTATCGAGACCCAGTTCGGTGAACACCTGCCGTGCGATTTCGACCTGCCCCTTACCGCCGTCGATCAACACGATGGTCGGCAGGATGCCGCCAGCCGCAGCCGGTTCCGCGGCATCCGCTGCGAGCGACGGGTCCACGGCCGCGTCGGTTTGCAATTCGGCGGCTTCATCCGCCGCGTTCGCGGCCGCTTGCGCCACCATCTTCTCGTATCGGCGCATCAGCACCTGGCGCATCGCCGCGTAGTCGTCGCCCGGGGTGATGCCGGTGATGTTGTAGCGGCGGTACTCGGACGACTGCATCTTGTGATGGTGATACACCACGCACGACGCCTGCGTCGCCTCGCCCATCGTATGGCTGATGTCGAAGCACTCGATGCGCAGATGCGCGAGATCGTCGCACTCCATGCCAAGCGTATCGGTGAGCGCGCGCGTGCGAGCCTGCTGCGAGCCTTGTTCCGAAAGCAGGCGCGCGAGTGCGAGCCGTGCGTTCTGCTCGGCCATCGCGAGCCACGCGCGCCGTTGACCTTGCGGCTGGCGCAATACCGTCACCTTGTGGCCGGCCTGCTCGATCAGCACGTCGACCAGTTCGCGCGTGGCCGGCGCGTGGCTGACCACGAGCACCGGCGGTACGCGGTTGCCGATGTAGTGCTGCGCGATGAACGCCTCCAGCACTTCAGATTCGATGCCGCCGGCAGTTGCACGGCCTTTGCGCGGCGCTGGAGATCCGGATTCCGACCCGGACTCGGCCGCCTCATCCGTCTGTACGTCGGGCGCAGCGTCTTCGTCTTCCTCGTCATCGGCTTCTTCGGACGGCATCTCCCCAGCAATCGCGAGCGCATCGTCTGCTTCGGACGCTGCGTTTGCCCTGTTGCCGCCCTCGTTCAGCACCGAGCCGTCGCCAGCCGCGATGTCGGTCAGCAACGCATCGTCGCCGCCTTCTTCGAGTCCACCCTCGCCGATCGTCAGGGCGCTTTCCACATGCGCCGGGAAATACGCCTTGTCGCCCAGATGCCGCCCGCCTCGCACCATCGCCAGATTCACGCACACGCGTCCGCCGAGCGCCACGACCGCGAGAATATCCACGTCGCTGTCGCCACCCACTTCGATCGCCTGCTGATGCAGCACCGTCGACAACGAACTCATCTGATTACGCACCGCCGCGGCCTGCTCGAACTTCAGTTCGCTCGCGAACGCATGCATTTTCTGCTCGAGCTCGTTCATCACCTCACCTTGCCGGCCGAGCAGAAAGCGCGACGCATTGGCAACGTCGCGCGCGTAATCCTCTTCGCTGATGGCTCCGACGCAAGGCGCCGTGCAGCGGCCGATCTGATGCAGCAGGCAGGGCCGTGTGCGGTTGTTGAACACGGAATCTTCACACGTGCGCAACTGGAACACGCGCTGCAGGATCTGGATGCTCTCGCGCACCGCCCACGCGCTCGGAAACGGTCCGAAATACTGATTCTTGCGATCCACCGAGCCGCGGTAATACGCCATGCGCGGAAATTTGTGGCCGGTCAGTTTGAGATAGGGATAGGACTTGTCGTCGCGAAACAGGATGTTGTAACGCGGCGCCAGCGCCTTGATCAGATTGTTTTCGAGCAGCAGCGCCTCAGCCTCGGAGCGCGTGACGGTCGTCTCGATGCGCGCAATGCGCGTCACCATCATCGCGATACGCGGGGACAGTTGCGTCTTCGTGAAGTAGCTCGAGACGCGCTTCTTGAGGTCGCGCGCCTTGCCCACATAAAGCACCGCGCCCTGCGTATCGTAATAGCGATACACGCCAGGCAGATGCGGCAATTGGGCGAGCACTTTCTTCGGCTCGAAAACGTCAGTTGCTTCGGGTTCGGTCATGCAGAATCGATTGGCTGGGACAGTGTTGCGAAGCCTCTGCCCGCGTGTTGCGCGTCAAGCGGCCGTTTAGACGCGAAACCGCGGATGAGTGCTTTAGAATCGCCAGTTTAGAGCATTCCGCGCGCGTTCGAACCTTGCTGCATCGAACGCTTCGATGGCGCGGTGCCGAGCCGGCGGCCGAACTGATCGCATGATCCGCCTGGGTTACCGGCTCGGGTCACCGGCCGGGTCACCCGGCCGATTCGTCCGCCAGCAAGACTTTGCGCCCTCTCCACGCCACCCGTGCCACTCCGCGACCCACGCCCCATGTCCTCCACCACGCCGCCGTCCGAACAATCCGTCACCGCACCCACCGCGATCGCTTGCGATATCTTTTGCGCGGTGATCGACAATTTCGGTGACATCGGCGTGTGCTGGCGCCTCGCTCGCCAGCTGGCAAGCGAGCACGGCTGGCTGGTGCGCGTATTCGTTGACGACCTGCACGCGTTCCAGAAACTGTGCCCTTCGCTGGCGCTGGATCGCGCGCGCCAGACGATCGGCGGCATCGTCATTGAACACTGGCAGGAGCCGGCCCATGCAGGCGACACGCTCGAGGTGGCTGACGTCGTGATCGAGGCATTCGCCTGCGAGTTGCCGCCGGCATACGTCGCCGCGATGGCGCGGCGCGAGCGCGCGCCGGCCTGGTTGAACCTCGAATATCTGAGCGCGGAAGACTGGGTTGCGGACTTCCATCTGCGGCCGTCGCCGCACCCGCGCTACCCGCTCACCAAGACCTTCTTTTTCCCCGGACTCGGCCCCGGCACGGGCGGCGTGCTGAAAGAACGACATCTCGACGCGGCGCGCATGGCCTTCGAGGCGTCGCAACCGGCGCGCGAGGCGTGGTGGCTGGAAACCACCGGCCGCGCGCCGCCCCCGGCCACCGCCACCGTCATTTCGCTGTTCGCCTACGAAAACCCCGCCGTCGACAGCCTGCTCGAACAATGGCGCGACAGTGCCGAACCGGTTGTTCTGCTGGTGCCGGAAGGCCGCATTTCGGGAGCGGTCGCGCGCTTTTTCGGCCTGCCGTCGTTCACCGCGGGTTCGCACGCCGAGCGCGGCAGCCTCCGTGCCCACGCGCTCGCATTTACCGCGCAAGCCGGCTACGACCCGTTGCTGTGGGCGAGCGACGTCAATTTCGTGCGCGGCGAAGATTCGTTCGTACGCGCCCAATGGGCCGCCAAACCCTTTGTCTGGCACATCTACCCGCAAGCCGACGACGCCCATCTGCCCAAGCTCGACGCCGCGCTCGCCCACTACGCGCGCACCCTGCCCGGCGATGCCCGGAACGCCCTTGCGCGCTTCTGGCACGCATGGAACGGCGCCGGCAAGCCTGACTGGGCGGAATTCCAGCGTCACCACGCGGTGTTGAAGCGGCGCGCAGCCGAATGGGCCGGCGAACTGGCCCTGATAGGCGACCTCGCCGGAAATCTGGCCTTGTTCGCAAAAACTCAGTTAAAATAAGCGGTTATCCAACGGCCGACGACACAAGCGCGACCCGATCGCAGCGATCTTGTTGGCAAATTCGTCTGGTAAATTCGAATTCGTCTCGCGAATTGGTCTGGCAGATTCGCCAGGCTAGCTGGCCTGACTAATTCGCGAGGCAAACCCTGCAGGCCGATCCGCTTGCGCCGTATGCCGTTGAGCAACAGTTGAAGCTACTTATTTCGTACAGGACAGTTTTATGAAGACCGCACAGGAACTCCGCACCGGCAACGTAGTCATGATCGGCGCAGACGCGATGGTCGTGCAAAAGGCCGAATACAACAAATCGGGCCGCAACTCCGCCGTCGTCAAGATGAAGTTCAAGAACCTGCTGACCGGCGCAGGCATGGAAAGCGTGTACAAGGCAGACGACAAGTTCGACGTCGTAGTGCTGGAACGCAAGGAAGTCACGTACTCGTACTTCGCTGACCCGATGTACGTGTTCATGGACGCCGATTACAACCAGTTCGAAGTCGAAGGCGAAATGATGGGCGACGCCCTTCACTACCTCGAAGACGGCATGGCTTGCGAAGTCGTGTTCTACAACGACAAAGCCATCTCGGTCGAACTGCCGACCACGCTGGTCCGTGAAATCATCTACACGGAACCGGCAGTCAAGGGCGATACGTCGTCGGGCAAGGTGTTGAAGAACGCCAAGCTCACCACCGGTTTCGAACTGCAAGTGCCGCTTTTCTGCAACATCGGCGACAAGATCGAAATCGACACGCGTACGCACGAGTATCGCAGCCGCGCCTAAGCGCCTGCAGCCTGCGCGGGAGCCAAGTCCCCACGTCCGGCGCAGTGAAAAAAATGGCAAAAAAAAGCGCCCGCACTGGGCGCTTTTTCTTTTTTGTGCCGCCGTGTATGGTTGAGGAAAACTTTACCGGCACTCTTCTAAAAAATGCCTGTGCGCTCCGTTTATCTCCCGTCTCTGCGTCGAACAAACCATTGATAAACTTAAGTAATTGGCTTTGGCATAATCCATGCTTCCCTCTGACATAGGTCACTAAGGCTTTATTTCTCCAACTCTCTCCAACTCTTGGGATGCGACCTGAATCACGACATCGCTGAAGAAAGATGAAGTTTGAGATAGGACGCCTCTTCGCCGGTGAGCGGGATTTCTGACCAGTCGAATGAAGGAAATACCGGTGCCCGCCCATTCGCCGGATTGCATCAGAGCGGACATCCACTGAAAAGCAAAGGACCCAGAAACTAAATGAGTCGAATCGCCCCAACTCTGCTTGCACATCGTGTCCCACGATCTGCACGACGCCCATGCCAGTCGGCCCGGGGCGGTTACGCCGCGGTGGCAGGCACTGCTCGCGCGGTACGGCGTTCGACCGACAACATTACCGGCCAGCCATCGCGCCCAGTTCGCGCGCCAGAGTACCGGCGCGGCGTCCCGGGTATTCCGTCCATCTAAAAATAGCGCTCGCCATGCCACATGCCCTGATTGTTGAAGACGATCCCAATAGCCTGTCTGGCCTGTCCGCCATCCTCGCCGCCGACGGCTTCTCCGTCGACACCGCGACCACCATCGCCGAGGCCCGGGCCGCGCTGACACGCTTTATTCCCGATGTCGTGCTGGTCGATCTGAATCTGCCGGACGGCAGCGGGCTCGATGTGCTGCAGCACCTGCCCGCGCACCCGCCCGGTGGCGCCTTGCCTGTGATCGTGATGACCGGCAACGCAACAGTCGAAAGCGCGATCGAGGGTTTGCGGCATGGCATCTGGGATTACCTGCTCAAGCCGGTCAATATCCCGCGTCTGCGCAGTCTGCTCGCCCGGATTCCGCGTCCATACGAGCTGACCGAGGAAGTCCAGACCCTGCGCGCGTCGCTGCGTCAACTCGGCCGTTTCGGCTCATTATTGGGCCGCAGCGGCGCGGTCCAGCACGTGTACGACACGATCGAGCATATCGCGCCGACCGAAGCCGCCGTGCTGATTTCCGGCGAAGCCGGCACGGGCAAGCAGATTGCCGCGCGCACGCTGCACGACATGAGCCGGCGCCGCAAAGGGCCGTTTGTCACATTCGATTGCCGGAGCGCAGGCAGCCTTGCGGCGCACCGCTCGCTCGACAGTCTGCTGTTCGGCCATGAGCGCGGCGCGTTCAGCGGCGCGGACCAGCGCGAACCGGGGCTGTTCGAGCAAGCCAGCGGCGGCACGCTGTTCATCGAAGAAATCGCCGAACTGCCGCGTGCCCAGCAGGAAGCGCTGCTGCGCGCCCTGGATTCGCAGACCTTCATGCGAGTCGGCGGCACCAATCAGGTGGCGACCGATTTCCGGCTGATCGCATCGACACGCAAAAGCCCGCGCGCGGCGGTTGCTGATGGCAGCTTGCATCAGGACCTCGCGCTGCGTCTGGAAGCGGCGGCTATCACGCTGCCGCCGTTACGCGAGCGCGGCGACGATCCGGCGCTGATCGCGCAAGCCGTGGTCGATGAGCTGAATCACGAAGCAACTTCGCGTGGAACGGCGGAGGTGGCCAAGCAGATCGGACCGAATTTCCTGCGCGAATGTCTTTCGTACGACTGGCCGGGCAATGTGCGCGAGTTACAGGACCGCGTGCGCCGGGCATATCAAGCCTCGGGGGACGTGCTGGAATCGCTGCGCGCCGATGAAGCGAGCTCGGCAAACGGACGCGATCTGAACGGCAGCCGTGTGCAGGTCACCGTCGGCACCCCGCTCGCGGACGTCGAGGAAATGCTGATCCGTGCGACGCTCGACGCAGTCGGCGGGACGCGCCATCGCGCTGCATCGCTGCTCGGGATCAGTCCGAAGACGCTGTATAACAAGCTGCAACGGATGCGGTTGAATTGACGAGGCCGGGCTGGCCGCGTGGCTAGCCCGGTTTGAATAAAAAAAACGGCGCCTGAAAAAAGCGCCGTTTTTTTGCTCGATGCAAACGCTCGAGACGTTGATCCGTTGATCCGTTGATCCGTTGATCCGCTGGTCCGCTGATTACCGGTTGCGCATCTGGATTTATGCGAACGCGCTGCGCAGCAAGGCCTGCGCTTGCAGATACTGCGGCTCGGCAACCAGCTTGCTCCATTTAAGCGCCTTGCCGCGCGGACGCATGCGCTTAAGCCGCTGCTGTGACTCCTTCGACGGCGTGAAGCGCAGCGCATCCAGCACCTTCTCCGCCTCGTCCGGCTGATTGCAGATCAGCACCATGTCGCAACCGGCCTCCAGCGCCGCGCTCGCGCCTTCCGTCAGTGTGCCGCCCTGGCGCGCGGCTTCCATCGAGAGATCGTCGCTGAACACAGCGCCCTCAAAGCGCAATTTTTTGCGCAAGATGTCCTGCAGCCAGACACGCGAGAAACCCGCCGGCTTCGAGTCGACTTGCGGATAAACCACATGGGCGGGCAACACGGCGCCAAGCGACACACCGAGCCAGTCGTACGGTGCCACGTCGTCGCGCAAAATTGCTTCGAGCGAACGGTCATCGACCGGCATGGCAACGTGCGAGTCCGCATGCGCAAAGCCGTGCCCCGGGAAATGCTTGCCGCAATTGCTCATGCCGGCCAACGCAAGGCCGTGATTCAGGCTCTTCGCCAGCAAGGCCACGACGCGCGGATCGCGATGAAACGAGCGATCGCCGATCACCTGCGACTGGCCGTAATTCAGATCGAGCACCGGCGTAAAACTCATATCGATGCCGCACGCGCGCAATTCAGCCGCAAGGATATAGCCGACCGCGGTGGTCACTTTGGTGGCGTGCAGCACGTCGCTGTCCCACAATGCACCGAGCTTGCCCATCGCCGGCAGCACGGTAAAGCCGTCGGTGCGAAAGCGCTGCACGCGGCCGCCTTCGTGGTCGACCGCAATCAGCAGATCGTCGCGGATCGCGCGAATCGAATCGGTGAGCGCGATCAGTTGCGCGCGGCTTTCGTAATGGCGCGCGAACAGGATCACGCCGCCGGTCATTGGATGCGCAAGGCGGCGTTTATCGTCGTGATTCAGCGTGGTGCCGACCACGTCGAGCATGACCGGTCCGGGAGTGGTTTTCATCGGTTTTCGCTAGAAAAAGCCTGAGAGCAAAGAAAGACACGGCCGACGTGCGCCGCGTTCAAGATTTTTTATTCGTCGCTGGCGGGCGGGCGCGGGGCAGGGGGCTCTTGCACCACCGCTCCTGTTTCAGCAATCACGAAGGACACGGCGTAATCGCGTTCGTCGCTGATCGTCACACGTGCCGTGATGCCGCGCGCGTCGAGCCATTCAGCCAGTTCGCCCGATGCCACCACCATCGGTTCGCCGCTCGGCTTGTTGAGCGTTTGCAGCGCACGCCAGGTCATCGGCCAGCGCATGCCGAGGCCGATCGCTTTCGAAAATGCTTCCTTGGCCGAGAATCGCGTGGCGAGAAATGCAAGTCCACGGGCCGCTGAGCGCGCATGGCGTGCGTGATAAACGCGCAGTTCGTCCGGACCGAGCACTTTCTCCGCAAAGCGGCCATTGGTGCGCGTCATCACCGCGGCCACGCGGCTGACCTGAACGATGTCCGTACCGATGCCGTAGATCGTCATGGGCGGCGCCGCGGCATTACGCGCTTGCGCCGAGACGCGCGGCGACCATGATCGCCTTCATCTCGCGCACGGCGTTGTCCCAGCCCGCGAAAATCGCATGCGCGACGATCGCGTGGCCGATATTCAACTCGACGATACCTTTGATCGCGGCGATCTGCTGAACGTTGGTGTAATGCAGCCCGTGACCCGCGTTGACCTTGATGCCGAGCGTGGCGCCGAACTCGACCGCGCGCACCACGCGCTCGTACTCGCGCTGCTGCTCGGCGGGGTCGTGCGCTTCGGCATAACGGCCGGTGTGCAATTCGATCACCGGCGCCCCGGCTTCATGCGCGGCACGGATTTGCGTTTCGTCCGGATCGATAAAGAGCGACACCCGCGAGTTCGCAGCGGCGAGTTGCTTGCATGCGGCGCGCACGGCTTCGAACTGACCGGCAACGTCGAGACCGCCTTCAGTCGTCAATTCCTGACGCTTTTCCGGCACGAGGCACACGTCGTGCGGCTGCACCTCGCACGCGATGTCGAGCATCTCCTGCGTGACCGCGCACTCCAGATTCATGCGGGTTTTCAACAGCGGACGCAGCTTGCGCACGTCGGCATCGACGATATGGCGACGATCTTCGCGCAGATGCAGCGTGATGACATCGGCACCCGCCTCTTCGGCCATCAACGCGGCGCGGATCGGATCCGGATAAGAGGTGCCGCGCGCGTTGCGCAGCGTGGCGACGTGATCGATGTTCACGCCCAGGTCAATCACATTCGGCGACGTAAGAAAGAAGCTCATAAGTTCTGCAAGTCGATCAGTATCTGGCGCGTCGCGAGCGGCGTGCCGCCAAGGTAGGTGTTGAGCAGAAAGCGCATCAGCGTTTTGCTTTGCGCTACCGTCTGCGCTCGATGGTAATCGTCCTTTTCCATATCGAGCAAGGTCTGTCCGGCGATGACCGGCCATTGCGCGGGCAGGTCGTCGGAGGCCTCGCGCACGCCGCGCTCCGGATCGAACACATAGCGGCCGTCGGCCTGCACGGCTCTGCGTGAGACGGTGCGATCGAGCGCCATCGCATAACCGGTTTCCCGCAGCAGCACACATTCGAACGAACGCAGCACCTGCACGGGCGGTTCATCATGCGCGAGGCGCGTCATGGTGACGACGTAGTGATGGAACAGTTGTGGATGCGGGTCTTCACGCGCGCAGAATTTGACCAGCAATTCGTTGACGTAGAAACCGCAGAGCAGCGCGTCGCCCGCTAAAGGCAACATGCCACCAACCCATTCGGCGCCGGTCAGCGTGCGCACTTCGGATTTGCCGGACCAGGACAACGCGAGCGGCTGGAAGGTCTGCAGCACGCCGCGCAACGCGGAGTGCGGACGCTTCGCGCCCTTCGCGACGAGTGCGAGCCGGCCGTGATCGCGTGACAGCACGTCGATGATCAGACTGGTCTCACGGTACGGATAGCTATGCAGGACGAAAGCGGGTTGCTCGGCGATCCGGTAATCGGAAGCGGAAGTGCGCGGCGCACGGCGCGCGGGCGCTTTGCGCGGCTCGCCTTCGGCGCCTTGGACAGCGCTTTGAGCACCCTGAGTGTTTCTGGCGCCCGAGGAAATTTTTCTGGCACTGCGCGCGGGTTTGGACGGCTCGCGCGCCGGCACTGCCGGCGCCGCGTCGTCCGGGTCAGCGTCGGAATTCAGCGTCATCCACGCGTCATTCGTACCCATACGCACGGAGTCCGGCTTCGTTGTCAGCCCAGCCGCTCTTCACCTTGATGAAGGTTTCCAGATACACCGGGCCGTCGAACAGCTTTTCCATATCGAGGCGTGCTTCGGTGCTGATCTGCTTCAGCTTGGCGCCCTTCTGGCCGATGATCATCGCCTTCTGCGTATCGCGCTCCACCAGGATGGTCGCGAAAATACGCCGCAGACGCCCTTCGGTTTCGAACTTGTCAATCAGCACGGTGCTCGTGTACGGCAGTTCGTCACCTGTCCAACGAAACACTTTTTCGCGCAGGATTTCGGCGGCAAGAAAGCGCTCACTACGATCGGTCAGGTCGTCTTCGCCGTAGATCGGCGCGCCTTCCGGCAGGAACGGTTTGATCGTCTCCAGCAAACGCTTGATGTCGTCCGGATTCTTCGCCGACAGCGGCACAATCTCGTTGAACTGACGCAGGGCGCTCACCTGCTGCATGAACGGATACAGCGAATCCTTATCCGCCACGCGATCGAGCTTGTTCGCGATCAGCAGTGTGGGCACCGACGGCGGAATCAGGTCGAGCACCTTCTGGTCGTCCGGGCCGAAGCGGCCAGCTTCGATCACGAACAGAATCGCGTCGACCGAACTCAGCGTGGACGTGACCGCGCGGTTGAGCGAGCGGTTCAGCGCGCCGCTGTGTTTGGTCTGGAAACCCGGCGTGTCGACGAAGATGTACTGCGCGTCTTCAAACGTGTGAATGCCGGTGATGCGATGGCGGGTAGTCTGCGCCTTGCGCGACGTGATACTGACCTTCTGGCCGACCAGCGCGTTCATCAGCGTGGACTTGCCGACGTTCGGGCGGCCGACGATCGCGACCATGCCGCAGCGAAAACCAGTGGGAGTGGGAGCGTTCATATTCGGGCTACGGCAAGTTCAGATCGACGCGCGCGGATTGGCGTGCCGATGGCATTCAATGGCCCGCATCGGCGACGCGGGTTTGCGCCGCGTCGGCTACGCCGGGTTCGTGTTCGATGGGTGCCGGCACGGCGGGCGTGGGCACGGCTGCGCCGGGTGTGGTGTCCCGGCTGCGGTGTTTGTCGGCGATGCGGACAGCGGCTTCCGATTTGGCTTCTGCAGGCTTTGCGCCTTCGGATCTGGTCTCACCAGATTTGGCGTCCAGCTTGTCGACTGACTTATCTGCCGCCGCTTTGTCAGCAGGTTTGTCACTCACGTGAGCCATTGCCCGGTCCGTTCTTTCCGACCTGTCCGTGCGCTCCGACTTGTCCTGTCCGCTGTATTCCACGTGTGCGGCCCGAATTACGGCCAGCGGCGCGGAGGTCACAACAGCGGGCTCAGCCACCGGCGCAGTACGGGTCTCGCCTCGCCCAGCCCCCCGCTCGTTCTTGCGATCCGGGCTGCGCAAATCGAGCGCGGCCTGCACGCCGGTCACACCGGGCACGATCTCCTGTTCGGCGTTCTTCGCAGCACGAGCGCCTTTCGAACGCTTGGGCTTGGCAACCACGGCAGGCGCCGCGGCCATCACCTCGTCAAGCGCCTTCTTGGCCGCAGCCTGCTCAGCCGCGCGACGGCTCGCACCGGAACCAGACACCTTGACGTCCAGCTTGGGCACCGTGCATTCGACTTCAAATTGTTGATTGTGCGCCGCACCATGCGTTGCAACAACCGTGTATGTGGGCAACGCGATCTTGTGACCCTGCAGGTATTCCTGCAGCAGCGTCTTGGCGTCTTTGCCGAGCGTGCGCGGGTCGATGTGATCGAGAATCGGCACGTAAAGACGCTTGATGACCGTTTGCGCGGCATCGAAGCCGCCGTCGAGAAACACCGCGCCCAGCACGGCTTCCAGCGTGTCTGCAAGGATCGACGGGCGGCGGAAGCCGCCGCTGCGCAATTCGCCTTCACCAAGGCGCAGGCCTT
This sequence comes from Paraburkholderia fungorum, assembly GCF_902833645.1. Lineage (GTDB taxonomy): Bacteria > Pseudomonadota > Gammaproteobacteria > Burkholderiales > Burkholderiaceae > Paraburkholderia > Paraburkholderia fungorum. Next base: position 86,658 of record NZ_CADFGE010000012.1, on the reverse strand, counting down.
CGGAAATATTAAGGGCCTGAGCAATCTCGTAGAGCGACTGCTGCTTGACCAGATTGGCGCGGACGCGCGACAGATCGCCTTCGTCCAGTTTGCCGAAACGTTGGAACAAAAGCGCAGCCACCGCGCAATTCAGGACGGAGTCGCCGAGAAACTCGAGCCGTTCGTTATGCGTGGAACTATGACTGCGGTGCGTTAAAGCCTGGCGCAACAATTCCGCATTGCGAAATTCGTAGCGCAGACGGCTTTCCAACGGAGATAGGGGCATGGGCAGAGTATAACGCGGGCGCCTGTCCCGGCGAAAACGCGGGACGGCCAGCGGAAAAAGCATGGTGAAGCGACGTTACCGCAGATTCTTAAAGTAGCGTGCTAACACGCCGCGACCGATGTGCCCTAAGTGTGGGCCACCTGCGCGGCGTGTCGTGCAATCAAGGCATGCGTGCTCAGTGGAATGGGCCGATGCGTTTCAGATCGCTGAAGTTCATCCAGATAAAAAACGCGCGACCCACAATATTCTTGTCCGGCGCGAAACCCCAGTAGCGGCTATCCGCGCTGTTATCGCGGTTGTCGCCCATCATGAAGTAATTGCCAGGCGGCACTTTGCAGATCACGCCGCGTGCGTTGTACGTGCAGTTATCGCGATACGGATAATCTTCTGCGCCGACGATGAACGGCGGCACAGCCGGGTTGTTCAGAATCGCGTTCTTGCGGCCGTCGATATCTTCTTCGAATTGCTTGGCGTAGCCGAGGCGTTCTTCGTCGAGATAGTCAGGCAGCGGCGTTTCCGGTACGGGCTTGCCGTTGATCGTCAGTTGCTTGTCCTGATAAGCGACCGTGTCGCCCGGCAGGCCGATCACGCGCTTGATGTAGTCGACGGACTCGTCTTTCGGGTAGCGGAACACCACCACGTCGCCACGCTCGAGCGGGCGGCCTTCAGTGACCTTCGTGTTGGTGATCGGCAGACGCAGACCGTAGTCGAATTTATTGACGAGGATGAAGTCGCCCACCAGCAGCGTCGGCACCATCGAACCCGACGGAATCTTGAAGGGTTCCACCACGAACGAGCGCACCACGAACACCACCAGAATCACCGGGAAGAAGCTCGCCGAATACTCGAGCCACCAGGGCTGACGCAGCTTGTCGTCACGCAGACGGGCGCGTGTTTGCGCCGCGTTTTCGTCGGCGAAACGTTCGCCGACGCGTGCCTGCTGGCGATCGAACTCCGCGACCACGGCGTCCGCCGCGCGGCGCCGTTGCGGCATGAAAACCAGTTTGTCTGCGACCCATGCGACGCCCGTCAAAATGACGAGCACAAAAAGAATCAGCGCAAAATTCATAGGGTTCCGTTGTTCGTCTTATTTGTCTTCGACACGCAGAATCGCGAGGAAAGCCTCTTGCGGAATCTCGACGGACCCGACCTGCTTCATTCGCTTCTTGCCTGCCTTTTGCTTTTCCAGCAGTTTCTTCTTACGGCTAATATCGCCGCCGTAGCATTTTGCCAGCACGTTCTTACGCAACGCTTTAATGTTCTCGCGGGCGATAATATTCGCACCGATGGTCGCCTGGATCGCCACGTCGTACATTTGACGCGGAATCAGCTCCCGCATTTTCGACGCCACTTCGCGGCCGCGATACTGGCTCTGCGAACGGTGCACGATCACGGACAATGCATCCACCTTGTCGCCGTTGATCAGCATGTCGACCTTCACGACATCCGCCGCGCGGTATTCCTTGAACTCGTAATCCATCGACGCATAACCGCGCGAGATCGACTTCAGACGATCGAAGAAATCGAGCACGACTTCGCCCATCGGGATTTCATAGGTCAACTGCACCTGACGGCCGTGATACTGCATGTTGATCTGCGTGCCGCGCTTTTGCGTGCACAGCGTGATCACCGAGCCGACATAGTCTTGCGGCATGTACAGATTGACGGTGACGATCGGCTCGCGCACTTCCTCGATCTTCGAGGGTTCCGGCATCTTGGCCGGATTTTCGACCATGATGGTCGTGCCGTCGCGCTGCAGGACTTCGTACACGACGGTCGGCGCCGTGGTGATCAGGTCCATGTCGAACTCGCGCTCGAGCCGCTCCTGCACGATTTCCATGTGCAGCAGGCCGAGGAAGCCGCAACGGAAACCGAAACCGAGTGCCTGCGACACTTCGGGCTCGTACATCAACGAAGCGTCGTTCAGCTTCAGCTTTTCCAGCGAATCGCGCAGCGCGTCGTACTGGTTCGCTTCGACCGGATAGAGGCCTGCGAACACCTGCGGCTTCACTTCCTTGAAGCCCGGCAGCGGCTCGGGAGCAGGACGATTCACCAGCGTAACGGTGTCGCCCACCTTCGCGGCGGCCAACTCCTTGATACCGGCGATGATGAAGCCCACCTGCCCAGCGGACAGCGATTCGAGGTTTTTCGACTTCGGCGTGAACACGCCGACATGCTCGACCGGGTACTGTGCACCTGTCGCCATCATGCGGATCTTGTCTTTCGGACGCAGCGTGCCGTTGACGATACGCACCAGCATCACAACGCCCACGTAGTTGTCGAACCAGGAGTCGATGATCAGCGCTTGCAGCGGTGCTTCCGGGTCGCCCTTGGGCGGCGGCACCTTGGCGATCAGCGCTTCGAGCACGTCTTCCACACCGAGGCCGGTCTTCGCGCTGCAATGCGTGGCGTCGGTTGCGTCGATGCCGATCACGTCTTCGATTTCCGCGATTGCGTTCTCGGGATTCGCAGCCGGCAAATCGATCTTGTTGAGTACCGGAATCACGTCGACGCCGAGTTCGATCGCCGTGTAGCAATTGGCCACGGTTTGCGCTTCCACGCCCTGGCTTGCATCGACGACCAGCAACGCGCCTTCACAGGCGGACAGCGAGCGGCTGACTTCATACGAGAAGTCGACGTGGCCCGGCGTGTCGATCATGTTCAGGTTATAGATCTGCCCGTCACGGGCCTTGTACGTCAGTGCAGCAGTTTGCGCCTTGATGGTGATGCCGCGCTCGCGCTCGAGATCCATCGAGTCGAGCACTTGAGATTCCATCTCACGGTCGGACAAACCACCGCAAATCTGGATGATGCGATCGGCGAGCGTCGACTTGCCATGGTCGATGTGCGCAATGATCGAGAAGTTACGAATATGATCCATTCAGTGCCGATCAAGCAAAAAAGGCGCGCTCGGACAATAGCGGAGCACGCCTTGTAAGTAGGTGAAAAACCTATCTATTTTAGCCGAAAAGGCTGTCGCCCGGCGCATCTTGCGAGGCTCGGGCGGAAAAGACGGCTCAGGAGAGGCGTGAAACGGGGTGTGGACGACGCATGTTCGCATCTGGTTTGAGCCCTTAATCCGGCTTCAGATGCATGGACTCCAAATACGTGGAAACCAGCCAGATGCAAGGCTCCTAACGCGCGGATCCCTAAGGCGCCGCCGCAAAACGTGCGGCGAGCGCGGTACGAACCCGCGCCGCATCAAGATGATAGTGACACAGTTCGACGCCGTCGCAGACCAGAACCGGCACCAGTTCGTTATAACGGGCTTCCAGCACCGGATCCGTGTCGATGTCGATCACGACGACCTGCGCGCCGAATTCAACCAGTAAAGGCTCAAGTGCGGCACGCATGTCGTCGCACAGGTGACACCACGCGCGCCCGTATAGCGTGAGCGGCGCCACTCCCGTCATTTCTGAGTGCTGCGCGGGCGAATCGGCACGAACTGCGTGTTCTCGCCACGACGAACCAGCAGCGCGACCATCTTCTGCGAGTCGAGGTGCGAAATCACTTCGTCGAACTGTTTCGCGCTCGTGATATCCGTATCGCCCACACGCAAGACGATGTCGCCCTTTTGCAGTCCGACGCGCACCGCCGGGCCATCTACCGCGTCGATCTGCACACCGTTGCGCAGCTTCAGCGCCTTCATCTGATCAGCCGGGATATCGCTGACAGCAAGACCCAACACGTTCGTGGCGCGCTGCTTCGGCGCCGGCGGCTTTTTATCATCCGCCTTGATGGTCTTGTCCGGCTGCATCTCGGCAATCGTGACCGGCAAATCGCGCGTCTGACCCTTGCGCCAGATCGTAATGGTCGACTTGGTGCCCGGCTTGGTATCGCCAACCATGCGCGGCAGATCCGTTGCCGTGTCGACCGAATGGCCGTTGAACTTGAGGATGATATCGCCAGGCTGCACGCCGGCCTTGTCCGCCGGACCGCCCGGCTCGACGCTGCTGACCAGCGCGCCCTGCGCCTTCGGCAGACCGAGCGAGTCGGCCACGTCTTTCGTCACCTCGCCGATCGCCACAGCGATCCGGCCGCGCACGACCTTACCCGAAGTTTTCAACTGATCGGCCACGCGCATCGCCTCGTCGATCGGAATCGCGAAGGAAATACCCATGAAGCCGCCGGTACGGCTATAAATCTGCGAATTGATGCCGATCACTTCGCCCTGCATATTGATCAGCGGACCGCCTGAATTACCCGGGTTGACGGCTACGTCGGTCTGGATGAACGGCAGATAGTCGCCCGTGTCGCGCCCTTTGGCGCTGACGATACCGGCCGTCACGGTGTTCTCGAGGCCGAACGGCGAACCGATCGCGACCACCCATTCGCCCACCCGGACCTTGTTCGAATCGCCGATCGTGATGGTCGGCAAATTAGCGGCGCTGATCTTCACGACGGCAACATCGGTCCGATCGTCCACGCCAATCAGTTTGGCCTTGAATTCGCGCTTGTCGGTGAGCGTGACGTAAATCGTATCCGCGTCGTCCACGACGTGCGCGTTGGTCATCACGTAGCCGTCAGCCGACAGAATGAAGCCCGAGCCAACACCGCTGTTCTGTTCGGCATCGCTGTTATCCGGCGAGTCCTGGCTGCCGCCGCTCCCGCTCCCGCCGTTATCGCCACCGCGCGGCGAACCCGGCGATTGAGGCGACTGCGGCAACGGAATACCGAAGAAGCGACGGAAAAACTCCGACATATCGCCGTCGTCCATGCCGGGCGGCAATCCGCCACGGGCACCGCTGTTCGACACGCGCGTGGTGGTGCGAATGTTGACGACGGCTGGGCCGACCTTGTCGACGAGGTCAGTGAAGTCGGGCAGATTGGCTGCTGCAGGAGCCGCCGACGCCGTGTGCGGCATGAGCGGCAAACACGCCACTACCACCGCGGCCGCGAGGAATTTGCGCACCGAGAAAGTCGTCATATCGTAGCAAGCCGAGGGATTCGTGTGATTCGGAAGATTACTTCGGAGCTTTATATTCTATGGCAGACGCAAATTGCTGCAATGTGGTCTGGGGCACTTCACCAAGCAGGGTAATCCAGAAGTCGCCGCGCCGCTTGACTAGCACGTGCGTGGCGCCACTGCTGCCCGCCCCTTCCTTGCGAGTATTGTTCTCGACCGGTTCGACAAACACCGAAATGGCCGCGAGGCCGTCGGAGAACACTGCCTGATCGACCGGAATGGTCGGTTGGCCCGCGTCGCGCGCAGCCATGGGGCGACGCAACTCGCGAATCTTGTGGAAGCCCGGCACGGTCGGCGTGATCAGCCAGCCTTGCGCGGCCATATCGACCGGCTCCACCGGCGGCCGCACTACCGTCCAGCCCGCCAGATTACGAATGCCGTTGATAATGGGAGTCTTGTCGACCGGCACACCGATACGAATCTGCGAAAACGACAATTGCTCGAGCACCTGACCGCTCGGGTCAAGCGTTTGTGCGCGCAGTAGCAGGCCGGTCTTCTTGTCGGCCCACAGCTTGTAAGCAAAACGGTATGCGTCTTTCGGGTCGAGCTCGATCACCTGGCTGTCGATACCCGCGACGCGGTCGTCGCCAAGCAGCTTCGGCTCGTACACGGACAGCACCTGCTCGCCGCTTACGGCCAGCAGTGCGGGGAACGAATCCTTGTTCTGGCGCTTCTCGACCACACACAGATGCCGCTCCGGCACGAACGTGTAGAGATCTTCGTTATGGCGAAGCATTTTGCGCGGCTTGCCGTCGAGGCTTTCGAGTTGCTCGAATTCGCCGTCAGCACGGGTCGCGTAGTGCGAAATCCGCGACGTTTGAACAAAATTGCCGCGCTGATAGACGAACGCGCCCTCGTAGTTCTGCTGCTGGGCGGCCTGATGAATGCGATCGAGCAGCTCCGCAGCCGTGCGACGGGCAACGAGTGGATCGTCGGTTTGGGCAAAGACCCGCGGTGTAGCGGACAACAATACGGCTGCGCAGAACAGAAATGCCGGCAGCCGCCCCCAGATAGTCGTTTTAATCAACCGCGGAGTCTGCATCAAACTATTGGCCTTGCGTAGAAACTGCGGCAGCGCGAATCAGCGGCATCGAGCCCGGCATGACCGGCTGCTGCGCGAATTGCTGATGCGCTTCCAGATACTGATCGAGACTTGCGTCACGAATGATGTTGGCGTCTTGCGCGACCGGCTGGACCGTCGCGACAGGCACCGATGCCATGGCCACGCGTTGCAGCGAATCGCCATGTGACTGGAGCGACGCGACCTGCGCAACGCCTGGACCGCCCGGCACGCCTTGCAGTTGCGGCACAACGATCCACGTCAGCGTGGCGGCGGCAGCGGCAACTGCGAAGGCCGGCACAACACGGCGGCGCAGCGCCAGCAAACGACGCGCAACCGGCATGGCAGCCGGCGCGAGCAGGTGCGGCTCGTCGTCGAAACGCGCGGCAAAACCGCTCAGGAACGCGCTGCTCGCCGCCGGGCTGACCGCCAGATCGTCGGAGCGCAATGCGTCGCCGATCAGGTGATAGCACGACCAGGCGGCACGATCCTCGCCACCCAGTTCGGAAACAAACGTGTTCAGATGCTCTTCGCCGAACAGCTCACCGTCGACAAAAGCGGACAGACGCTCGCCGCGCGAGCTGGCTTGCGATTGCATCGAGACCGACCCCATGATGCTCCCCATCTTACGAATACCCCGTAGTGACACCACTAATCCAGATATTGCACCCGCGCCCCGTCCGGCGAGCCAGTGTTTACCAGCGCTTGCCTTCAGGTGTGTCAAGCAACGGACGCAATTTTGCCGCAATGGCTTCGCGAGCACGGAAAATTCGTGATCTGACTGTGCCAATTGGGCAACCCATCATCTCAGCGATTTCCTCGTAACTCAAACCTTCAATTTCACGAAGAGTAATGGCGGTGCGCAACTCTTCCGGTAAAACCGCCATCGCAGCATTGACCGTCTCAGCGATCTGCTTGCTCATCAACATCGACTCGGGCGTGTTGATATCCCTTAGTTGGTCGGCGTCCGAGAAAGTTTCAGCTTCTTCAGCATCTGCTTCGGTCGAAGTCGGCGCGCGCCGCCCCTGGGTCGCAAGGTAGTTCTTAGCCGTATTGACGGCAATCCGGTACAACCACGTATAAAAAGCCGATTCCCCACGAAACTGCGGCAACGCCCGGTACGCCTTGATAAAGGCGTCCTGGGCGACGTCTTCCACTTCGGCCGGGTCGCGCACGAGGCGCGAGATCAGCCGGAGAATCTTACGGTGGTATTTGGAGACCAGAAGCTCGAACGCGGCCTTGTCGCCCTTCTGGACGCGCTCGACCAGCACCTGATCAATTTCTTTTTCGCTCACCTGATAAATCCGTTAACTATAGGGCGCATGGCGGGGGACCATTGTAGCGTCCCCATCATCGCGGCACGTTACTCCGGTAACAGCGGTTACAGTCGTTACAGTCACGCACCGGCGCCATGCCGGCCCAGCACGGCGAGCTCCCGGAAAACGGGCGCTGGAAGCGCGTCGGCGGCAAGAAGTAACGTGCGGGAGCGCCCGTGGTCCGGCGCCAGCGCCAGAACGAGCAGGCGCCCGCTCCATTGCGAACAGCCGGCAATGCGGCCCTGCGTCAGCAAACCACCTGCCCGGTCCCAGGCAGACAGACCGTCCGGGCCGATTTTCAGCGCGACGGGTTGCGCATGCTCATGTTTTACCGCGCAGAGCATCAGCAGCGCCCACACGGCAAACGTCAGCGGAACCGCCTGCCACGCGCCCAGATGCGCGGCGAAACAGCGATAGGCAGCCAGCGTCGCGATCAGGATGAACACCCCCGAAGCGGCGCGCATGGCGGCGGAAGGCCGCAACGCAATGCGTTGCGACGCTCCGCCGAACGTTGCCGATCCGGGGGGAACCGCCGGGCAAGCCGGCGTTTTCGACTGACGTATCACCAAACGATCAGGCGATCAGGCGCGCTTGAAGACGAGCGTGCCGTTCGTGCCGCCGAACCCGAACGAGTTCTTCAGCGCGACGTCGATCTTCATCTCCCGCGCGGTGTTCGCGCAGTAGTCGAGATCGCAGGCCGGATCCTGATTGAAGATGTTGATCGTCGGCGGCGACACCTGATGATGCACGGCCAGCACGGTGAACACAGACTCCAGACCGCCGGCGCCGCCCAACAGGTGACCGGTCATCGACTTGGTCGAATTCACGACCATGTCTTTGGCGTGGTCGCCGAAAGCGCGCTTGATGCCGGTGGTTTCAGCCAGGTCGCCAAGCGGCGTGGACGTGCCGTGCGCGTTCAGATAATTCACCTGATCGGCGTTGATGCCCGCGTTCTTCATCGCGGCCAGCATACAGCGGCGCGCGCCGTCGCCGTCTTCCAGCGGCGCGGTCATGTGATAGGCGTCGCCGCTCATCCCATAGCCGCTGACTTCGGCGTAAATCTTCGCGCCGCGTGCCTTCGCGTGTTCGTACTCTTCGAGCACCATCACGCCAGCGCCCTCACCCAGCACGAAACCGTCGCGGTCTTTGTCCCACGGACGGCTCGCCGTTGCCGGATCGTCGTTGCGTTGCGACAGCGCACGGGCCGCCGCAAAGCCGCCGATACCGAGCGGCGACACGGTGGACTCCGCACCGCCGGCGATCATCACGTCGGCGTCGCCGTATTCGATCAGGCGTGAAGCCTCGCCGATACAGTGCAGACCCGTGGTACATGCGGTCACGATCGCCAGATTCGGACCCTTGATGCCGAACTTGATCGACAGATGGCCCGAGATCATGTTGATGATCGACGCCGGCACGAAGAACGGCGAAATACGGCGCGGGCCGCGGTTCAGCAGTTCGGTTTGCGTCACTTCGATCATCGGCAGGCCGCCGATGCCCGAACCGACCACCACGCCGATGCGCTCCGAATTCTCGTCGGTGACTTCGAGGCCGCTGTCCTGCATCGCCTGGATGCCGGCTGCGACGCCGTAATGGATGAACGTATCCATGTGGCGCGCTTCCTTACCGGGAATGTAGTCCTCGATATTGAAGCCCTTCACCTCGCCGGCGAAACGAGTCGAAAAGTTCGACGCATCGAACTTCGTGATATTGGCAATACCCGACTTGCCGGCGACCAGATTGGCCCAGCCGTCGGCAACATTATTGCCAACAGGCGAAATCAGCCCCAGGCCTGTAACAACAACACGACGGCGGCTCACGGTAACCCCTTTTTCATAGATGACAAAAGCAAAAGCCACAGCGGCCACAGGAACTTGCCCTGTGTGCCCTGTGGCTGTTTATCTCGGCAATCGCGCGGAAAAATGCGCTGTCAACATCGCTTGCTCCTGCATGGCAACCGGCGCCGCAAAAAGCGCCAGCCCTGCTGGCGCCGGAAACCGGCACGGCAGAGCGTCATACGCCGCCAACGCAGAAACGCAGGCGCGAATGACTTTAGGCCTTGACGTTCGCGCGAGCGTAGTCGATCGCTTGTTGAACGGTGGTGATCTTCTCGGCTTCTTCATCCGGAATTTCCATGCCGAATTCGTCTTCGAGGGCCATCACGAGTTCAACGGTGTCGAGCGAGTCGGCGCCGAGGTCGTTCACGAACGAAGCTTCGTTCTTGATCTCAGCTTCTGCAACGCCCAGTTGTTCTGCGACGATCTTCTTGACGCGCTGTTCGATATTGTCCATTACCCCTCCAAGGGAAAAGAAGTTCAAAAATACAGGTGCGCGCATTTTATCAGGTTTGACCCGGCAAAAAAGCGGCGCATCGGGTTCCTGTCAAGGCATGCGCCTTACGCTTTTGCAAACGCATCAAGGCGCGGATAGTAACCGAATTTGGTTACGACATGTACATTCCGCCGTTCACATGCAGTGTCGTGCCGGTGATATACCCCGCTTGCGGCGATGCAAGGAACGCCACGGCATGCGCGATATCGTCCGGACTGCCAAGGCGGCCGAGCGGAATCTGCGTTTTCAGCGCGGTTTGCTGATCTTCCGGCAGGGTCTTGGTCATGTCGGTATCGATGAAGCCCGGCGCAACGCAATTCACCGTGATGCCACGGCTGCCGATCTCACGCGCCAACGCACGCGTCATGCCCGCAACGCCCGCTTTCGCGGCGGCATAATTGACCTGCCCCGGGTTGCCGGCCGAGCCGACCACCGAGGTAATGTTGATGATACGGCCGCCCTTCGCCTTCATCATCGGGCGCAGCACCGCGCGCGACAGACGAAAAACGGACTTGAGATTGGTGTCGATCACCGCATCCCAGTCGTCGTCCTTCATGCGCATGGCGAGCTGATCCTGCGTGATCCCGGCATTGTTCACCAGCACGTGCAGCGCGCCGAACTCCTTCACGGTGCCGTCGATCAGCGCTTCGGCAGCGGCAGCGTCGTTCACGTTGAGCACCGCGCCGCGGCCGCTCACACCGGCTGCGTTAAAGGCTTCGCTGATCGCCGCCGCGCCGCTTTCGCTGGTTGCCGTGCCGATCACCGTCGCGCCCTGGCGCGCCAGCTCCATCGCGATCGCACGGCCAATGCCGCGCGACGCGCCCGTCACGATTGCGATTTGCTTGTCGAGAGTCTTTTCCATCTGTCAGTCCGGATGCCCTTTCGAAGGGCTGGTTGGTTCTTGAGGCCGAGCCTGCGCCGTATGAAGCGGCGTTCAGGCCGCCGTCACGAGCTTGAGCGTTTCTTCGAGCGAAGCCGGGTCGAACACCGAAGCGCCGACCAGATTGCCGTCGATGCGCTTCGTCAAGCCTGCGAGGACCTTGCCAGGACCGCATTCGATCACGTGCGTGACGCCTTGCGCCGCCATTGCCTGCACGCTTTCGACCCAACGCACCGGACCTGCTGCCTGGCGCACCAGCGCGTCCTTGATCTTGGCCGGCTCGTTGACCACCGCGACGTCGACGTTGTTGAGCACCGGAATCGACGGCACTTGCACGTCGACTCCAGCCAGATATTCGCGCAATTGATCCGACGCCGGCTTGAGCAGCGACGAGTGAAACGGTGCCGAAACCGGCAGCGGCAGCGCGCGCTTTGCGCCCTTTGCCTTCGCGACTTCGCAAGCCTTTTCGACTGCGGCCTTGTGACCCGCGATCACGACTTGCGCCGGCGCGTTGAAGTTCACCGCTTCGACAACGCCGGCGACCGACGCTTCGGCACAAACCGCGCGCACCGTATCGTCATCGAGGCCGAGAATCGCGGCCATGCCGCCCACGCCGACCGGCACCGCCGTTTGCATGGCTTGCGCACGAAAACGCACGAGCGGCACGGCATCGCGGAACGCGATCGCGCCCGCCGCGACCAGCGCCGTGTATTCGCCGAGGCTATGACCGGCGACGATGGCCGGCTTCGGGCCGCCCGCCTGCTGCCACGCGCGATAAATCGCATACGCGGCGGTCAGCATGACAGGCTGGGTATTGGTGGTGAGGTTCAGATCTTCGGCGGGGCCTTCGGCAATCAGCTTGCCGAGGTCCTGATTGAGCGCATCGGATGCTTCCTGAACCGTCTCACGCACGATTGCGTGATCGGCGAATGCGTTGAGCATGCCGACCGACTGCGAACCTTGCCCAGGAAAAACGAACGCAAATTTCATATCGTCCCCAAAATCGATGTTGTCAGATGTGGGTGGCACGCCCGGTTGATCGCGGGCGCGCTCAAGCGTAATGGAGCGCCGCGAAGAGCGCCCGCCATAACGTCGCCGCTATCAGTAGCGGATAACTGACGCGCCCCACGTGAAGCCGCCGCCGACACCTTCGATCAGCACGTTCTGGCCGCGCTTGATGCGGCCGTCGCGCACCGCGACGTCGAATGCGAGCGGAATGGACGCAGCCGACGTATTGCCGTGTTCGCCCACCGTGACGACCATGCGCTCCTGCGGCAAGCCAAGCTTGCGACAGGTGCTTTGCATGATGCGGATATTGGCCTGGTGCGGAATCAGCCAGTCGATCTGTTCGGCCGACAGATTCGCTTTTGTGAGTGCTTCGACCGCGACCTTTTCGAGCACATTGACCGCGAGCTTGAACACCGCCTGCCCATCCATATGCAGGAACGCGCTGCCCTCGATCACACCGCCGTTCACATTGCCCGGCGTGCACAGAATGTTCGAGTGACTGCCATCGGCGTGCAAAGCGCTCGCCAATACGCCCGGCTCTTCGGACGCCTGCAGGATCACCGCGCCGGCGCCGTCGCCGAACAGCACGCAGGTGGTGCGGTCCTTGAAATCGAGAATGCGCGAGAAGGTTTCCGCGCCGATCACGAGCGCCGTGCGATGCTGACCGCTGCGAATAAAGCTGTCCGCCGTCGCAACCGCATAAGCAAAGCCGGAACAGACGGCCTGCACGTCGAATGCCGCGCCGTGATTCTTGATACCGAGCTTGTTCTGCAACAGACACGCCGTGCTCGGAAACACAAAGTCGGGCGTGGAGGTTGCAACGATGATCAGATCGATGGATTGCGGATCGATATCAGCCGCTTCGATCGCACGCTGCGAGGCGATCAGCGCAAGATCGCTGGTGGTGACATTGGGTTCAGCGAAATGGCGCGCGTGGATGCCCGTGCGGGCAACGATCCATTCGTCGCTGGTTTCAACGCCCTCTCTGGCGAGACGTTCGGCCAGATCCTGGTTGGTGACGCGTCCGGGCGGCAGGTAGCTGCCGGTCCCCAGCACACGGGAGTAAATTGTTGATTGAGCCATTATGCCTTCGAGGATTGCGCAGCGTAGGGCTCGGCCGGCTGGCCTGCGATCGGGCTTGCGTGGCCCGCACCGCTTGCGTCGCGCGCCGCCTGTTCGAGAGAACCTGCATTCTCTTCCATTGCTCGCGCAAGGCGCTCCAGCACGCCGTTTTTGACGGCATCATACCCGCGTTTGATAGCCCACTCAAACCCGTAGGCATCCGCCGAGCCGTGGCTCTTGATCACCAGCCCACGCAGGCCCAGCAACGCGGCACCATTGTATTGCCGATGATCGACCCGTTTCTTGAAACGCATCAATACCGGCATTGCGAGCACCGCCATCACCTTGGTGAGCCACGAGCGGCCGAACTCTTCCTTGATGATGTTGGTCAGCATCTGGGCGAGACCTTCCGACGTCTTCAGCGCGACATTGCCGACAAACCCGTCACAGACGATTACGTCAACCGTGCCTTTGAAGATGTCGTTGCCTTCGACGTTGCCGTGGAAGTTAAGTGTACTCGCGCGCAGCAGTTCGCCGGCACGTTTGATGGTTTCGTTGCCCTTGATGACTTCTTCGCCGATGTTGAGCAGCCCGATGGTGGGCCGCTCCTTACTCTCGAGCGCGGACACGAGCGCGTGCCCCATCTCCGCGAACTGCAGCAGATGCTGCGGCTCGCAGTCGACGTTAGCGCCCAGATCGAGCATCATCGTATATCCATCGGGATTCGGCAGCGCGAACGCGATGGCCGGGCGTTCGATGCCCGACAGCGTTTTCAGCACATAGCGGGAGACCGCCATCAGCGCGCCGGTATTGCCGGCGGAAATACAGGCTTGCGCCTCGTTTTCCTTGACGCGATTCAGCGCCACGCGCATGGATGAGTCTTTTTTCTTGCGCAGCGCGACTTCGACCGGATCGTCCATGGCGACGATCTCGGAAGCAGGTACGACGGTCAGCGCCGGCAGGTCCTGAGCCTTCAACTTTTTCAGCTGCGCACGAATCGCACCCTCAATGCCGACGAGCAACAGCTCAGCATCAGGATGCGAACGAACGAAGTTGACGGCAGCGGGAACGGTCACGGACGGGCCGTGGTCGCCTCCCATGCAATCTATCGTGAGCTTTACTGTCATGGAGTGCGACGAATTTCAGGCTCCCTGCATGGGACCGCAGTGAGCGCCAAAGCGCCAATTGCAATCGACACAAAAAAGCGGCAGATGAATGCCGCCTTTTTGCCGAGCCGGGAAAATGTCAAGCGAGCTGATCGCCACGCGAAACGCCAAGGGCGCAACGCAGTGAGACGATTAGTCGTTCTTCGTCTTGACGACTTTCTTACCGCGATAGTAGCCGTTCGGGCTGATGTGGTGACGCAGATGCACTTCACCCGTGCTCGGCTCGACGGCCAGCGGCGCTGTCGTCAGGAAATCGTGCGAACGGTGCATGCCGCGCTTCGACGGCGACTTCTTATTTTGTTGAACTGCCATGACTAACTCCTAAAAATTTTCCGAATTCTAACACAGCCCGACCCGGTGTCCGCCATCGACCGAATGGCCAATGCGCCCGCTTCGCGCTCCCATGCAACTGTTCAGTGCTTCTTGTCGCCCGGCTCACCGCGCTTGAGACTTTCGAGCGCAGCAAACGGATTGGGCCGTTCGGGTTCACCACCCTCAGCAGCTTCGTCCGCCGCAGCCTCGTCGCCGTCGCCTTCTGTACCGGCCACACCAGAGACGAGGCTCTCGTGCACTTCGGGACACACCTCGTGCTTGGGCACGAGCGGCAAGGAAAGCAGCAACTCTTCTTCGATCAAGTCGATGAGATCGAACTGGCGCGAGCCTACGATCACTTCGACTTCATCCTCGTCGAGCGGAAACTCTTCGGCTTCCGCCTCAGTGTTGACGATCCGGTAAGTTGCGTCGACGTTGAACGACTGTAAATACGGTGTCATGCACCGCTGACATTCGAGCCATGCAGCGCCGTGAATCGCCAGCCTCAAATAAGGCTGCGGACCCTCGGTGCCGTCGTCCTGCAATTCCGGCTGCGTCGCCCCTTCGGCTTGCCAGGTGAACGCGGTATCGCGGTCTGGCGCTTCTGCCGGGACTTCGTTTAACATGCGCGGCAGTTGCGAGACGCGCACGACACCCGCGGCCTGGCGCCCACTCCGCGCAAATTCGAACAGATCGATATCGTGCGGGTCGGACAGACCAGCAGGGTTGCCAGGATGTTGAGTCATGTGCGCTCCTGCGTCGGCAAGGATTTCGCCGGGGGGTAAATCGGTTTGCAAAGCGTCGGTTTGCGAAGCAGCCCACGGAACTCATGCGCTGCCGCATGCTAACCACACGGGCCTACTCAGGCGATGCCTGCGCGACCGCTTGTGCAATAGCATACCGATGAAAAGCCCGAAATCATATCCGTTTTGTCTTTTCGAGTCAAACACTTAAGCCCGTACACGTGCGATGCCCGCACAAGCCCGTACGACCCGCCTCTCTAGCCGTTGGTTGCACATGTCAGATTCCCTCAATCGCCCGCCACGCCTGATCCTGGCGTCGAGTTCACCTTATCGTCGCGAGCTCCTCCAGCGGCTGCGCATTCCGTTCGACGTCGTCGTGCCGGCAATCGACGAAACGCCGCTCGCCGGCGAATCGCCCGAGGTAACCGCCTTGCGCCTCGCCGAAGCAAAAGCCCGGGCGGTGGCCAAGGGACTTGGCGCCGGTGAAACCGCGCTCGTGATCGGCTCGGATCAGGTGGCCACTTACGACGGCCTGCAGATCGGCAAGCCCGGCACGCACGACAAGGCACTTATCCAATTGCAGGCCATGCGGGGCCGCGAGGTGTTATTTCATAGCGCACTCTGCCTGCTCGACAGCCGCTCGGGGGTGGCGCAAGCCGCCGACGTCATTACTCGCGTGCAGTTTCGCGATCTGCCGGACGCCGCGCTCGACGCCTATCTGCGCGCCGAAACCCCATACGACGTCGCGGGCAGCGCCAAATCCGAAGGCCTCGGCATCGCCCTGCTCGAAGCCATCCATTCGGACGACCCAACCGCGCTGGTCGGACTTCCGTTGATCGCACTGTCGCGCATGCTGCTCGCAGTGGGTTATCCACTTCTGGGGGCATCATGAGCGGCACGTTATATCTGATCCCGAACACGCTTGGTGAAGGCGACGCCGACGCCCTCGACGCCGTCCTGCCCGCGCCGGTGCGGGCGCGCGCCGCGTCGTTGCACTATTACATCGGCGAAAACGCGAAAACCACGCGCGCCTTCCTGAAGAAAGTCGGCACTGAAAAGCCGATTCAGGAAATCGAGATTCGCGAATTGAACGTCAATACACCGGCCGGCGAGATCGACAAGCTGCTCGCGCCTTTGCTGGCGGGCACGGACGCCGGCCTGGTATCCGAAGCCGGCTGCCCCGCGGTCGCCGACCCGGGCGCCCTGCTGGTGCGTCGCGCGCATGAGCGCGGCGTCAAGGTCGTGCCATTTGTCGGCCCGAGCTCAATTCTGCTCGCGTTGATGGCCTCCGGCCTGAACGGCCAGAGTTTTGCGTTCCACGGCTATCTGCCGGTCGACGCCACCGAACGGGCCAAGCGCCTGCGCGAGCTGGAGCAACAGTCGCGCAAAGCCAAACAGACGCAGATTTTTATCGAAACGCCTTACCGGAACAAGCCGCTGCTCGACACCTTGCTGGCAACGTGCGCGCCTTCCACGCTCGTTTGCGTTGCGGTCGATCTGACGCTGGAGACGGAAACCATCGCCAGCCGCAGCGTGGCCGACTGGAAGAAGAAACCGGCTATCGATCTGAACAAGCGGCCGGCCATTTTCCTGATCCTCGCCGTCTGATCGCCGCCTGATCGCTGCCGCATCTCAAGCGGATCAGCCTGCCGAGCCTTTGCCGGCGGCACAAAACAAAAAGCCCCGTGCGATCGAAAAAAAATCGACCGCACGGGGCTTTTCTCACCCGATCACCGCAGACTCATCTTCCCGCCCAGCGCCATTGCATGAACCGCGCCACTGCCGACCGCCGCGCCGAACTTGCGCGCCACGCGGTCCGTGATGCTTTCCTTGACCGTGTAGTCGACGATATCCGGCGCCTTGAAAAGGTCGCGAGCGACATAATCCGCATCGCCGAAACCATCGGCCAGACCCAGCTCGACACTCTTCTGGCCAGTCCAGAAGAGTCCGGAGAACATGTCCGGAGTCTCATGCAGGCGCTTGCCGCGCCCCTGACGCACGGCATCAATGAATTGGGCATGGATCTGATCGAGCATGTCCTGCGCATGTTCATCCATCTTCGGCGTTTCCGGCGAGAACGGGTCGAAAAAGCCCTTGTTCTCACCCGATGTGTGCAGCCGACGCTGGATCCCCAGCTTATCCATCAGACCGGTGAAACCGAAGCTGTCCATCAGCACGCCGATCGAACCGACGATACTCGCCTTGTCCACGTAAATCTTGTCTGCTGCCGCCGCCGCGTAATAGCCACCCGATGCGCACATGTCGCCGACCACCACATATAAGGGGATCGACGGATACTTGGCGCGCAGCCGGCGAATCTCGTTGTAGATAATGCCCGCCTGCACCGGACTGCCGCCCGGGCTGTTACAACGCAGGATCACGCCGGCCGTACCCGCGTCGTCGAATGCGCTTTCAAGCGCGGTGTTGATATCTTCCGCGTTCGCATTCGTATCAGCGGAGATTTCGCCGTCAAGCGTCACCATTGCCGTATGCCGGCCGGTGGTCGAAACTTTGTCGCCAGAGAAGCTGAACACACCCCATACCGCTACAAGCAGAACGACCAGGAACACAAAGCGGAAGAAAATCCTCCAGCGGCGTGCCGCACGCTGCTCGTTGATGGCCGCAAGCGCAATGCGCTCGAGCGCGGCGCGCTCCCAGCCCGGCTCATCGGCAGGCGTGCGGGGGCGGCCTGTCAGGGACGGTTCCTTCGGTTCGGGAGTCAAATTGTCAGACATGCGGTGCAGTGGAAAGATCGAAGAGGAGAAAAGTCAGGGCGTGACCGGGCGTAGTTCTCCGTCCGGCAGCCAGAATACGGCGCGGCCTTCAGGTGTGTCCCGTTCGTCGACCTGGACGGGACGCAAACGGCCGCCGCGGCACGGGCCGCCGACACATTTGCCCGTGTCAGGCGCATAAATCGCGCCATGTGTAGCGCACATCAAGTATAAACCGGACGATTCGAAGAACTGCCCTTCAGCCCAGTCGAGTTCCATCGGCACGTGCGCACAACGGTTCAGATAGCCGTATGCCCGGCCATCGTAGCGAACAAAAAATACCACGACGTCGCCGCCGCCGAACCTCGCCGCGCGCCGCACACCCGCGCCGCCGTCGACCAGCTCGTCGGACGCGCAAATGCGAACCGCCTCGGTCGCCGCCGCGGTCACACTCGTGCTCATGCGTTCTCTCGCAGCCAGCCAGACAGCGCGCTGACGCTGGAAGCGACGAATTTCGGCGACAACGCAGTCAGCGAGCCCGCAGGATGCGCGCCGTATGTGACACCAATACCCGCCACGCCCGCGTTGATCGCCATCTGTAGATCGTGCGTCGTGTCACCCACCATTACCGTGCGCACCGGATCCTGCCCCAGTTCGCGCGTAAGCTCGTGCAGCATGGCCGGATGGGGTTTCGAGAAGGTTTCGTCCGCACAGCGGGTGCCGTCGAACAGGCTCGTCAGCCGTGATTGATCAAGAGCGCGGTTCAGCCCGACGCGGCTCTTGCCGGTCGCCACCGCCAGCAAATACCCCTGATCGCGCAATTCCTGGAGCATCTCGCGCACGCCGGTGAACAGCTCGGTGGTCTGATCCTTCACCAGATAGTGGAAGCGGTAGCGCTCCGCCAGACGCGGGTAATCGGCCGGATCGAGCGTGGGCGCGGCGATTTGCAGCGCGTCGCGCAAGCCAAGGCCGATCACGTAGCTGGCAGCCTCATCGGCGGGAACCGGCAGACCGAGGTCGCGGCATGCCGACTGGATACTGCGCGTGATGTGCGCGGTCGAATCCATCAGCGTTCCGTCCCAGTCGAAGACGATCAGATCAAATTGCTCTCTAGCCATGCGGTGTCGTCTCCGGGTTTGACCCATTTCGTGATTCACGTAATTCATTGAGCTGCGCGATGAAGCTACGGCATTCGGCCGGCAGCGGCGCCTCGAACTGCACGGATTCGCCGGTTGCCGGATGCGTCAGCTTAAGACGGTATGCGTGCAGGAACATGCGCTTCAGGCCCGGCTTGGCGTTGGCCCGGGCCAGCGCCTTGTTCAGCGCGAAGTCGCCATACTTGGCGTCACCGACGATCGGCAGTTCCAGATGTTGCAGATGGACCCGAATCTGATGCGTGCGGCCGGTCTTCAGTTCCGCCTCAAGCAGTGCGTACTCGGGCCACCGGTCGATCAGGTTGAAAACCGTGTGCGACGCAAGGCCGTCGGCCTGGACGCGTACGCGCCTTTCACCGTCCGCGGTCAGATACTTGTGCAGCGGCTCCTTGACCGCGCGGCGGCGGCCCCAGTCGCTCGCCCATTCACCGTGAACGCACGCATAGTAGCGCTTATCCATCTTGTTCTCGCGAATCTGCTCATGCAGATTAACCAGCGCCGAGCGCTTCTTGGCGAGCATCAGGATGCCGGAGGTCTCGCGGTCGAGCCGGTGCACCAGTTCGAGGAACTTTGCCTGTGGCCGTGCTTCGCGCATCTGCTCGATCACACCGAACGCGACGCCGCTGCCACCGTGGACCGCCACGCCAGCCGGTTTGTCGATGACGAGCATATGCTCATCTTCAAAAATAATTTTGAAATCGCTGCTCGGCACCGGTGCCTGAGCGATCGCCTCGTTCGCCTGAGCGACACGAATGGGCGGTACGCGCACTAGATCGCCCAGTTCGAGGCGGTACTGCGCGTCTATCCGGCCCTTATTCACCCGCACTTCCCCGCTGCGCAGGATGCGGTAAATATGGCTCTTTGGCACGCCCTTACAGACGCGCAGGAGGAAGTTATCAATGCGCTGGCCGGCCGCACTGTCGTCGATCTCGATCATCGAGACCTGGTCGCTTGCGACCGATTTCTGGGATATTTTGCCTAACTCTTTCATTATGAATATAATTTGCCCAGCAGTCTGCGGCGGCCGGCGCAGTGTCCGGAATTCGGGCGGATTGCGCAGGCGCAAGCGATAAACCGTTATTTTACTTGCGCCGGGGTCTGGTTGCTCACCCTGAAAATGAGATGCAACATGTTGCACGCACGAGGTCAGTACCCGGCAGGGACGGCGCCCACAGGCGCGTTCGGTCAAGGTCAGCTTCGACGGTAACGGAATTTTGGTAAAAAAGAATTTAACTTTCAGCTTAGGTATCGGGCGGTCTGACGTCCTGCTGTAAGAAGCTGCGAGTTGCGAAAATACGGCGTGCGCCCGAGGCGTCTTGTAGAAAGTACAAGACATGGCGACGTCAAAATGAGGCGAGACACCCCCAGCGAGAAAAGACGCGCCGACTGCGCGAACTTCCCGCTGCGGCATGACCGCAGCCTTCGACCCTCCGGTCACGCGCCCAGTTGGCGCACCGGCGCGAGTGGACGCAAGGCTTATGAAGGTCTGCTGGCAGAACCCGCGGCGTGTCGGGTCGTTATTTGAAGCCGTGTTCGCATGTGCCCTGCGGCACCGTGCCCATTTT
The DNA here is from genome assembly GCF_902833645.1 of Paraburkholderia fungorum. GTDB lineage: Bacteria > Pseudomonadota > Gammaproteobacteria > Burkholderiales > Burkholderiaceae > Paraburkholderia > Paraburkholderia fungorum. The sequence goes on along the minus strand of NZ_CADFGE010000012.1, from coordinate 66,119 downwards.
TTAATGGGGCCGGGCCCTCTCAGGCAATTCTCCCGCCATTTTTCCCGCTCCAGCGTGCTTGTGAAAACACAATAAGGCGCGGCATGCCGCTGCCCGCCTGGCTCTCGCGACTGACAACCGCGCAGCCAGGGGGTCTGGCTAAGCCGCTCTGGAGCCGTTCAATGAAACGAATGTTGTTCAACGCGACGCAGCAGGAAGAACTGCGCGTTGCCATCGTCGATGGGCAAAAACTCATCGATATCGACATCGAAACCGCCGGGCGCGAACAGCGCAAAGGCAATATTTACAAGGGCATCATCACCCGCATCGAGCCTTCGCTCGAAGCGTGTTTCGTCAACTACGGCGAAGACCGCCACGGCTTTTTGCCGTTCAAGGAAGTCGCCCGCCAGTACTTCCGCGACGGCGTCGACATGCGCTCCGCGCGCATCCAGGACGCCCTGAAAGAAGGTCAGGAACTGATCGTTCAGGTCGAAAAGGAAGAGCGCGGCAACAAGGGCGCGGCCCTCACCACCTTCATCTCGCTCGCCGGCCGGTATCTGGTTTTGATGCCGAACAACCCGCGCGGCGGCGGTGTGTCGCGCCGGATCGAAGGCGACGACCGTCAGGAACTGCGCGAAACCATGGCGCAGCTGCAATTGCCCGAAGGCATGAGCATCATCGCGCGCACGGCCGGGATTGGCCGCAGCGCCGAAGAGCTGCAGTGGGACCTGAACTACCTGATGCAACTGTGGCGCGCCATCGAGGCTGCGTCGCAAAGCGGTTCGAGCGGCCAGCCGATGCTGATCTATCTCGAATCGAGCCTTGTGATTCGCGCGATTCGCGACTATTTCCAGCCGGATATCGGCGAAATCCTGATCGACACCACCGAAATCCATGACCAGGCCCGCGCCTTCATGGATATCGTGATGCCGGACAATGTCAGCAAGGTGAAGCGGTACCACGACGACGTGCCGCTGTTCTCGCGCTTCCAGATCGAACACCAGATCGAAACCGCGTATTCGCGCACGGTGCCGCTGCCCTCGGGCGGCGCTATCGTGATCGACCACACGGAAGCACTGGTCGCGATCGACGTGAACTCGGCGCGCGCCACCAAGGGCGCGGACATCGAGGAAACCGCGGCACGCACCAACCTCGAAGCCGCCGACGAAGTGGCTCGCCAGTTGCGTCTGCGCGACCTGGGCGGCCTGATCGTGATCGACTTCATCGACATGGAATCGGCCAAGAGCCAGCGCGAAGTCGAGCAACGCCTGAAAGACGCGTTGAAGCACGACCGTGCGCGCGTCCAGATGGGCAAGATCTCGCGTTTCGGCCTGATGGAACTGTCGCGTCAACGTCTGCGCCCGGCCTTGTCGGAAGGCAGCCACGTGACCTGCCCGCGCTGTAACGGCACGGGGCACATCCGCGATACCGAATCGTCCGCGCTGCAAGTGCTGCGGATCATTCAGGAAGAAGCGATGAAGGAAAACACCGCGGCGATCCATTGCCAGGTGCCGGTCGAAGTAACCGCCTTCCTGTTGAATGAAAAGCGCGCGGAAATCAACAAGATCGAGTCGCGTTTCAAGGTCAACGTCGTTCTGATTCCGAACAAGCACCTCGACACGCCGCATTACAAGCTCGAGCGACTGCGTCACGACGACGCGCGCCTCGACGAGCCGCGCGCTTCGTGGAAGATGGCCGAAGAAGCGGCCCGCGAACTGGAATCGGAAACCGGTTACAGCAAGCGCGCTGAAGAAGTGAAGCCGAAGCAGGAAGCCGCGGTCAAGGGCATCACGCCTGAGAAGCCGGCCCCGAGCGCGCCGGTCCGCCCGGCAACCCCGGCTCCGGTCGCTGTCACGCCGGCCAGCGGCGGCTTTATCGGCTGGCTGAAGAATCTGTTCGGCATGCAGCCGGCCGCGCCGGCGCCTGTCGCACCGGCTCCGACCGAAAAGCAGGCGCGTCCGCAGCGCGGCGAACGCACGGAGCGCGGTGAGCGCACCGGCGAACGCGGTGGCGATCGCAACCGCAATCGCCGTGGCGGCGCAGGCGCACGCGATGCAGCGGGTCGTGGCGAAGGCGCAAGTGGCGGTCGTCAGGCTCAGGGCCAGCAGCCGTCGCAGCGTCGCGAGGAACGCGAACCGCGTGAAGGTCGTGAGACTCGCGAAGGGCGTGAACCGCGCGAGGCTCGTGAATCGCGTGAGCCGCGTGCCAACCGTGAGCAGCGCGAGCCGCGTGAGGCCCGTGAAGGCCGCGAACCGCGCGAGGCTCGTGAGCCGCGTGAAGGTCGTGAGGCCCGCGAAAATCGTGGCGCCGACCGTGCGGAAACCGTCGACGGCGCACCGCGTGCCGAACGCGGCGAGCGCCGTGAGCGCGGCGAGCGTGCTGAACGTGGCGAACGCCGCAAACAGCAGCCGGAAGCAGCAGAGGCACTGACGCAAAACGACGCGCAAACAGCGGAAGAGTTGGCGCAAAACCAGACCGCCTTGGGCGAGAACGGTGCGCCGGTCGATCAGGAAGCGGTGGCGCGTGAAGGTGAAGAGCGCCGTCGCCGCCGTCGCGGCCGTCGTGGTGGCCGTCGTGAGCGCGAAGAAGACGTCAACGGCAACCTGGCTGCAGACGTCGCGGAAGGCGAAAGCGACACCGCCAATGTGGCCGACGAAGCACCGGTACGCACCGCGCATCAGCCGGTCGAACACAAGGCTGAAGTCAACGAAGCAAACGACGTCAAGCCGGTGGAAGTGGTTGTCGCTGCTGTGGCGACGCAAACCGCTGTCGTCAGCGAACTGCATGCAGTAGCCGAAACGCCCGCTCTGGCGGTCGAGCAGGCGGCGAAGACGGAAACGGTTGTGCCGGTCGCGCAAGCACCGGAAGCACCGGTGGCGCAAGCCGCAGCCGCGCCGGTCGAAGCCGCGCAAGTTGCGCCGGCTGTCAGCGAGACGGTTTCGCTCGTCGAACCGGTCGCTCATGCCGAAACTGTGGCTGAACCCGCAGTCGAGACTCGCGTCGAAGCCCCCGCTGAGGCGCGGATCGAAACACCGGCAGTAGCCCCGGTTGTCGAAACGCAAGCCGCACCGGCTCCGGTAGAAACCGCAGCCCCCGTGGCCGTGGTCGAAGCACCGGCCGCCGAACCGGCGCCGCAAGCCGAGATCGTCGAAGCAAAACCGCCCGTCGCGGCCGTTGCTCCGGCATTTGAAGCGATTGCCGCACCGGCGCCAGTCGAAGCAGCGCCCGCCGCAGCCGCACCGCAAGCAGCGCGCAGCGCCGCTGTGTCGGCGGAAACCCTGAAGCCGGTGCTGGAACAAGCCGGTCTCGTCTGGGTGAACACCGACGCCGACAAGCTGCGGGCCGCGCAGGAAGCGGCAGCGCAGGCAGCCAGGCCGGTTCGCGTAGGTCGCGAGCGTAAGGCATTGCCGCCGCTCGAAACCGCGCCGATGCAAATGGTGGAAACCGGTAAGCATCCGCAGTAAGCGAGCCGCCCCCACGCAAAAAGCCCGCCGTCACCGGCGGGCTTTTTGTTTTATGGCATCGCGCGCCGTCCGGATTACAAGTTGCATGTCACTCCTCATATACCCGAACGGCATCCGGAGGCCGGCAGCGAGCAGGGACATTTCCGCTAGAATGAAGATCTGGGTGTCAATCGCAGCACTGGTTAAAGCCCCTTAGCAAGCCCAAAACGAAGCATCAAACGAAGCAATTCATGTCCCGACGCATCATCCCTGTTGCCGATCTCAGCGCGGTGCCGGTCATTTCCGGCCCAGTGCAGGCGCCCAGCGGCGTGCTGCACGACACGCTGGCGCGCCCGTTGCGCGATCTGCGCATCTCGGTGACGGATCGCTGCAACTTCCGCTGCGTCTACTGCATGCCGCGCGCGGTGTTCGACAAGGACTATGCGTTTTTGCCGCACAGCGCCCTGCTCAGCTTCGAAGAAATCGAACGGTTGGCGCGGCTCTTCGTCGCACACGGCGTCGAGAAAATCCGCCTTACGGGTGGCGAGCCGCTTCTGCGCAAAAATCTGGAACACCTGATCGAACGGCTCGCGCAACTCACCACGCCGCAAGGCCGCCCCCTCGACTTGACGCTGACCACTAACGGCTCGCTGCTGGAGCGCAAGGCGCGCAGCCTGAAAGACGCCGGCCTGACCCGTGTGACAGTGAGCCTCGACGCGCTCGACGACACGCTGTTTCGCCGCATGAACGATGCCGACTTCGCGGTCGCCGACGTGCTGGACGGAATTGCCGCGGCCGACGCGGTGGGGCTCGCGCCGGTCAAGGTCAACATGGTCGTCAAACGCGGCACCAACGACGGCGAGATCGTGCCGATGGCGCGCCACTTCAAAGGCTCGGGTGCGGTACTGCGCTTTATCGAGTATATGGACGTGGGTACGTCGAACGGCTGGAACATGACCGAAGTGCTGCCTTCCGCCGATGTCGTCACGCGCATCGCCGAGCATTTCCCGCTCGCGCCGCTCGAGGCGCACAGCGCGGCAGAGACCGCCCAGCGCTGGGGCTATGTGGACGGCGGCGGCGAGATCGGTGTGATTTCGAGTGTGACACGCGCGTTTTGCGGCAGTTGCACGCGCGCGCGCCTGTCGACGGAGGGCAAGCTGTACCTGTGCCTGTTCGCGTCGTCGGGTCACGACCTGCGCGCGTTGCTGCGCAGCGGGGCGAGCGACGCCGATATCGCCACCGCCGTCGCCGAGATCTGGCAAGACCGCCGCGACCGCTATTCGCAGTTACGTGGCAGCGGCGCCGCCGCATCGCGCGAGCAGGACGGCCGTCGGGTCGAAATGTCGTATATCGGCGGCTAAGACAGCCCGCATCCATGAATCCGACCAGCAAACATATCACCGGCCTGGTCCTCGCGGGTGGGCGCGGCATGCGCATGGGGGGCGTCGACAAGGGGCTCCAGACGCTGCACGGCGAACCGCTTGCCGCCCATGTGCTGAAGCGGCTCGCGCCGCAGACCGGCGCCCTGCTGATCAGCGCCAATCGTCATCCCGATGTCTACAGCACGCTCGGTGCGCCGTTCGGCGCCAGGGTGCTGGCCGATACCCTGCCCGGTTTCCCCGGACCGCTGGCCGGGCTGCTCGCAGGCTTGCGCGCAGCCGGCACGGCCTACATGCTGAGCGCGCCCTGCGACACGCCCGGGCTGCCCGCGGAACTCGCCGAACGCCTCGCACAGGCACTCGCGTCGAATCAAGCCGATATCGCCACCGTCACGACGACCGACGCCGCCGGCCAGGTCTCGCTCCACCCTGTCTTCGCGTTGCTGCGCACAGGTCTCGCAGACGACCTTGCGGCCTTTCTGGATGCCGGTGAGCGCAAGGTGCGCGCGTGGTACGCGCGCCACAAGACGGTCGAAGTCGCCTTTGCCGACGAGCGCGCGTTTTACAATATCAATTCGTTACAAGAACTCGCCGACCTCCAGCGCTGTTGAGGCCCCGGTTGAAATCCTGCTCCGGCCGCACGGCAACAGCCAGCCACACCCGCCCCGGTCGCGACGCTCAGCCCTCCATGACCACGCTTAACGAATTTTCCCGCTGCGTCGCGCAGTACGATCCTCACGCGCTACCTGTTTCGGCCGCCCAGGCGATCGTCCGTCAATGGGCCGCGCCGGTCACGGCGGTCGAACGCGTGCCCTTGCGCGATGCGCTCGACCGGGTACTCGCCGCCGACATCGTCTCGCCAATCGACGTCCCGTCGCACGACAATTCGGCAATGGACGGCTACGCGTTCAATCGCGCCGCATTGGCGACGGGCGAGTCCATCGTCGCTTTGACGATCGTCGGCAAAGCACTGGCCGGCCATCCGTTCGCGGGCCGCGTCGGCGCGACACAATGCGTGCGCATCATGACGGGTGCCTGCATGCCGTCTGACTGCGACACCGTCGTGCCACAGGAGCTTGTCGAGCGCAGTGCCGATTCCCAGTCGGTCCGATTTGCGGCCAACGCCGTGCAGGCCGGCGCGAACCGGCGCCTGGCGGGCGAAGACGTCGCTCGCGGCCATGCCGCGCTGCGCGCCGGCCGCATCATGCGTGCGTCGGATCTCGGTTTGCTGGCGTCGCTCGGCATCGGCGAAATCTACGTGCGGCGGCGCTTGCGCGTCGCATTTTTCTCCACCGGCGACGAACTTCGCTCGCTCGGCGAGCCGCTCGACCCGGGTTCGGTGTACGACAGCAATCGCTACACGTTATTTGCGATGCTGCGGCGCCTGAACATGGATACGCTCGATCTCGGTGTTGTGCGCGACGAACCCGCCGCGCTCGAAGCCGCGTTGCGCAGTGCCGCAGCCAGCGCCGACGTGGTGTTGACCTCGGGCGGCGTCTCGGTCGGCGAGGCGGATTTCACGAGACAATTGCTGCAGACGTTCGGCGACGTCGCATTCTGGAGTCTCGCGATGCGTCCGGGCCGGCCGCTCGCCTTCGGCCGCGTCTGGTCGGGCGACCATCCGGGTCTCGGGCTGCCCGCGCTGTTCTTTGGCTTGCCGGGCAATCCGGTGGCCGTGATGGTGACGTTCTACCAGATCGTGCGCGAAGCGCTGCTGCTGATGTCCGGCGCGACGCCGCAGGCACTGCCGCTGCTGCGAGCCGCCAGCCGCCAGCTCATCCGCAAGCGCGCCGGGCGCACCGAGTACCAGCGCGGCGTCGCCGGGCAGGACGCGCACGGCCAATGGCATGTCACGCCAACCGGCTCGCAAAGCTCAGGCGTGCTGAGTTCGATGAGCGAAGCCAATTGTTTCATCGTTCTCGGGCACGATGAATCCGACATTGCCGAGGGCGAGCATGTCGATATCATGCTGTTCGACGGTCTCATCTGATGCCTGAGGGAACGCCGCCGTGGCGGCTTCTTTGCAGCCCTACCCATTACCACTAAGACACACGGGTTTGACTTACATGAAAAAACAGATCTCGTTCATTGCACCGGGACAAACCGCCAAAGCGCTTATCCTCGTGTACCTGACATTCTCGGTGCCGATCGTGCTGCTTGGCGTGCTGGTGGCGTTCATCCGCTACGGCTCGGTCGAATTGAGCACGGTGTTCAGCGCGCTGCTGCTGAACGCGATTCTTGGCTTCGTTCTGCTGTGGATCGCCTGCCACGCGTACAACTGGGTGGCCTCGCGCTTCGGCGGCATCGAAATCCAGCTGACCGACGCGCCGGAAGAGGCGTGATGAGCGCGACGATCCGCGCCGCGACGCCTGAAGATACGGGCGCTATCTTCGCGTTGACGTACGAGTTGGCCGAATTCGAAAGCCTCACGCACGTATTCACCGCGACTGAAGACGGTTTGCGTGACGCCCTGTTCGGCGCGCGGCCCTCCATCGAAGCGCTGGTGGCGGAAAACGAAGGACGCATCGTCGGCTACGCGCTGTTCTTCCACAATTACTCGAGCTTCGTCGGCAAGCGCGGGCTGTATCTCGAAGATGTCTATGTTCAACCGGGTCAGCGCGGTAGCGGGCTAGGCGCCGCGATACTCGCGCGGCTGGCGGCGCTGGCAGTCGAGCGTAAATGCGCGCGCTTCGAATGGACCGTGCTCGACTGGAACAAGCAGGCCATTGGCTTCTACGAAAAACTGGGCGCCAAGGTCATGCCGGACTGGCGCGTTGTGCGCTTAACAGGCGAGGCACTGGAACGACTGGCCGCAGACGCTGCTTCCTGAGCTCGCGCTGGCTCGGCATCCGGGTCCGGCTCTCGTTTCGTGTCGAAAAAGGTCAGTCCCGAAAACGGTGCGGCTCTACTGCTCGTCCGGATCCACACCCGTTAGCGCGTCACCGAGCAACCCGCTCGCCTCTTCCCCGGGCAATGCCTCGACGTCACGCAGCTTGCGGCCCATCACGCGGGCGCGTGTTTCAGCGGCCTCGATCGAACGCGTGACAGTTTCAAGCTGCGCCTTGGTCCTCGCCAGCACGTCGCCGAATTTGCCGAACTCCGTCTTAACCGCGCCGAGCACCTGCCACACCTCGCTAGAACGCTTCTCGATAGCCAGCGTGCGGAATCCCATCTGCAAACTATTGAGCAGCGCAGTGAGCGTGGTCGGGCCGGCAATCGTCACGCGGTAGTCGCGTTGCAGCAGGTCCGTCAGACCGGGCCGGCGCAGGACTTCCGCGTACAGCCCTTCGGTCGGCAGGAACAGCAGTGCGAAATCCGTGGTGTGCGGCGGCGACACATACTTTTCCGCGATCGTGCGCGCCTCCGCCCGTATCCGCGCTTCGAGCGCGCGCGACGCCTCCTCCACGGCAACGGGGTCGGCGCGTTCCTGTGCTTCGATCAGCCGCTCGTAGTCTTCGCGCGGGAACTTGGCGTCGATCGGCAGCCAGACCGGCGTGGCCGGAGCACCCGTCTCGGCACGGCCCGGCAGTTTGATTGCGAACTCGACGCGATCGGCGCTCTTCGGCACCGTCGCGACGTTCTTCGCATATTGATCAGCCGTGAGCAATTGTTCGAGCAATGCCTCAAGCTGCACTTCGCCCCAGGTGCCGCGCGTCTTGACGTTGGTGAGCACCTTCTTCAGATCGCCGACGCCCGCAGCCAGCGTCTGCATCTCGCCCAGACCGCGATGCACCTGTTCCAGCCGGTCCGACACCAGCTTGAACGATTCTCCCAGGCGTTGTTCGAGCGTGGCATGCAATTTTTCGTCGACCGTGCGGCGCATTTCTTCGAGCTTGGTCGAATTGTTCGCCTCGATGTCTTTCAAACGCTGCTCGATGGTCGCGCGCACCTCCGCGAAGCGGCGATCGTTCGCCTCGGTGAGTTGGCCCAGTTGCAAGGCCAGCGTTTCGCCGAACTGCTTGAGCGTGCGTGCCTGCTCATCGCGCGCCTGCTGCGCCTGCTGTTGCAAGCTGTGACGCACTGCATCGAGTTGCTGCGCGAAGCCGTCGATCTTGCCGGCCTGCACCGTCGTCATGCTGCTGAATTGCGATGCCAGCGTTTGCTGAAACTGCGCGAAGCCACTGCTCTGCTCGGTACGGGAAACGCGCGCGGTTTCGGTGATGTCATTACGCAATTGCCGCTCGAGCCGCTCATAGGCATGCGACTGCGCATCCGCTGCCGCATCGATACGCTCGCCGAGAATCTCGAACTGCTCGCTTGCGTCGGCGCGACTGCTGCCGCGCATCAGCAATGCCAACGCGATGACCAAGGCGACCGCCAGCACAGCAACGGCCACCACCAGAATCATTGTCATGAACGCGCCTTGCCGATGACCTCGGGGTTGATCGGATTCGGCGGCCTGCCGGCGCGCGGTCCCTCACCCAAGGCCGCGATCAGATTGTCCGCGGCGAGGTTCGCCATGGCGCGGCGCGTGGCTTCGGTTGCGCTGGCGATGTGCGGCGTCAACACGACGTTGGGCACGCTCAGCAGATCCGGATTCAGATTCGGCTCGCCTTCATAGACATCGAGACCCGCTGCAGCAATCTGTTTCGTGCGCAGCGCTTCCACCAGTGCCGCATCGTCGACGATACCGCCGCGTGCGATGTTGGTCAGCGTTGCAGTCGGCTTCATCTGCGCAAGTTCGGCCGCGCCGATCGTGTGATGATTTTCCTTCGTGTACGGCAACACCAGCACCACGTGATCGGCGCGTTTCAGCAGGTCTTGCTTGGACACGTATTCGGCGTTCAACTCCGCCTCGATCTGCGCTGCGACGCGCGAACGGTTGTGATAGATCACCTGCATATTGAAGCCCTTCGCGCGGCGCGCCAGCGCCTGCCCGATCCGGCCCATGCCGATCACCCCCAATGTGGAACCGTACAGATCCGTGCCGAGAAAGCCGTCATAGGCCCACTTTTGCCACTTGCCGGCGCGCAGCCAGTGCTCCGATTCGGCAATGCGGCGCGCCGCGGCCATCATCAGCGCCCAGCCAAAATCCGCGGTCGATTCGTTCAGTACGTCCGGCGTATTGGTGCCGAGCACGTTGGCCGCATTAAAGGCGGCCATGTCGAAGTTGTTGTAGCCCACTGCCATGTTCGACACCACACGCAGGCGCGGCGCCGCGGCGAGCGCCGCCGCACCGACCGGATCGCCCGCGGTCAGCGCGCCGTCTTTGTCCGCGAGACGGCGTGTCAGTTCCTCGGCGGACAACACATCGCCCTGATTCCAGTCGACGTCGAAATACTGTTTGAGCCGTTCGATCACATCGGGAAAGATCGGACGGGCAACGAGGATCTTCTGCATTGCAATTCTCCGAATAGCGCGCCGGGCTCAATGGCCCCGGCGTCAAAATAAGCGGGAAACCAGGCGTCAAAAAAACAGCCAGCCGGTGATGAGAAACACGGGCACGAGCACCACGACAGACCAGCCGAGATACGCGAAAAAGCTCGGCATCCGAATGCCGCGCGACTCCGCGATCGCTTTCACCATGAAATTCGGCGCATTGCCGATATACGTGTTGGCGCCCATGAACACCGCCCCGGCCGAGATCGCCGCGAGCGTGGTGGCGCCGGTGGTCATCAGCGTCTGCGCGTCGCCGCCGGCCAGGTTGAAGAACACCAGGTAGGTCGGCGCATTGTCGAGAAACGACGATAGCAGGCCGGTCGCCCAGAAGTACATCAGGTCGTGCGGCTGCCCGGCCGGATTGACCAGATGGACGATGCCAGCAAACGCACCCGCCTCGCCGGCCCGCAGGATCGTGATGACCGGCGCGATCGTCACGAAAATACCGGCGAACAGCTTGGCGACTTCTTCGATCGGCGCCCAGTTGAAGTCATTGCCCGTGCGTGCGGCGCGCGGCGTCAACGCGAGCGAGAGCAGAGTGACGCCGATCAGCGCGACATCGCGCACGGCATTCTGCAACGCGACATGCGTACCGAAGACATCGAACACGACCTCCGACTTCCACAGTCCGCTCATCAGAACCAGCGCAATCACCGCAACAAGAAGCACGAAGTTGATCTTGCCGTCGATACCCAACGGCGGCGAATCCGGCGTCGGATCGAGAAACCGCGAGCGCTCTTCTTCACGCCGATGAAAATAGTACGAATCCAGCGCATAGAACGCGGTGAGCAGCACAACGCAGACGAATAGCATCGGCAACGCCAGATGCGTGGTGGTCCAGAAAAAACTGACACCCTGCAGGAAGCCGAGAAAGAGCGGCGGGTCACCGAGTGGCGACAAGGAGCCACCCGCGTTCGCGACCAGAAAGATGAAGAACACCACCACGTGAACAACATGCTTGCGATTGTCGTTGGCGCGCAGCAAAGGGCGGATCAGCAGCATCGCCGCGCCGGTCGTTCCCATGATGCTGGCCAGCAAGGTGCCCAGCGCGAGGATGGCGGTATTCAGCCGCGGCGTGCCATGCAGATTACCGCGCACGCAGATGCCGCCCGCGACGGTGTAGAGCGCCGTCAGCAATACGATGAACGGAATGTATTCTTCGAGCAATGCATGGACCAGCGTGCCGAATGCAACGCCGGAGCCGAAGGTCAGCGCAAACGGCGCCAGGAACAGCAGCGCCCACGCTGCTGCGATCTTGCCGAAATGGTGATGCCAGAATGCCGGCGCGACCAGCGGGAACACCGCGATCGACAGCAACACGCCCGCAAACGGCAAGCCCCACAGCGCCGACAACGACGCGCCGTCGAGCGTGGCTGCCGCGGCCAGTTGAGGCCACATTGCCAATGTCAGTGCAGCGGCAAGCACCATGCTCGCGCCTACGGCATGTCGTTTCATATCGTTGAAGTCCTTGTTATAACGGCGGCGGCTCGCGCCGTGAAGATACGCCGACGTGCACTACGCTCAGGCGCCGCGTACGACGATCGCATGGACCCGGTAAGGTCCATGCGCGCCAAGCACGATAGTCTGTTCGATATCGCCGGTACGCGAGGGCCCGGAGACGAAATTGACCGCACGCGGAAGTTCGCCGCGTTCGCTGCGGATCAGCGCGAAGGCCTCTTCATGCCCAGAGACGATGCGCGAAGCCGGCACGATCGCAATATGCGTTTCCGGCAGCAAGCCAGCCGATGCGTAGGTTTGCGGTCCGGACAGCAGCACAAGGGTGCCGGTCTCCGCGGTCGCGCAGAAGCAGCCGGTGAGGCCGACCGCGTCGCCGTCTTCGGGCTTGCGGAATTCGACGCTGAGCCCAGCTTCGGCCCATTGCAGATCTTGTAGTGTTTGCCAGGCGATCGCCTGCAGCGGCAATGCATGTTCGGTGAGATAGCGATGCGCGGCTGAAGGCACCTCGCTCAGCGTTTCGACCGTATCGACCGTGGTCGCCATTTTTTGCGCTTCTTCAATGAAACGCGTGGTCAGATCGGCCGGCATTTCCGGACGCGGACCTTGGGGATGGCGCGCCAGATAATCAGCGGCCGCCTCGCGCTCGGAAGCGGACGGCTCAGGCTCGCGCCCTTGCGCCGCGCGGATGCGCGCCAGGATGTTACGGCGGGCAATCGATGTATCCATATGCGAAATCCTCGTGTCGACAGCCGTGCGATATGGCGAGGATTATACCGGCCACCCTGCGCGCGAACACCCTGGCCGAACGGCCAGTCGCCGCGTATCAAGCCCGCCGCGAACGCGATCTCCGCGAGGTATCGGCCCATGAGTCGCCCATGGGCCGGGCTGACGCAGCGTTACTTCGCAGCGCCATCTTCCTCGGGTTGCGCAATGCCGAACACCTGGCGCAGATACGCCAGATAAGCCTTGTCCTCACACATGTTCTTGCCCGGCGAATCCGACAGCTTGGCGACCGGCTGGCCATTGCAGCGAACCATCTTGATGACGATCTGCAACGGGTTATAGCCGAGATCGTTGGTCAGATTGGTTCCTACGCCGAAGGCCAGTTTGCAGCGGCCACGGAAACGCTCGTACAGTTGCAGCACCTTCGGAATGTCGAGTGCGTCGGAAAACACCAGGATCTTGGTGCGCGGGTCGCAGCGGTTCGCCTCGTAGTGTTTGAGCAGGCGCTCGCCCCAGTCGAACGGGTCGCCGGAATCGTGGCGCGCGCCGTCGAACAGCTTGCAGAAGTACATGTCGAAGTCGCGCAGGAACGCCTCCATGCCGTACACGTCCGACAGGGCGATACCCAGGTCGCCGCGATATTCCTTCGCCCACATCTCGAAGCCGTAGATCTGCGAATCGCGCAGCCGCGGACCGAGCGCCTGGCACGCCTGCAGGTATTCATGCGCCATCGTGCCGAGCGGCGTGAGGCTGTGCTTCATTGCATAGAAGACGTTGCTGGTGCCGGCGAACTGCTCACCCAGACCGTCTTTCAGCGTGAGGATCACTTCCTCGTGCCATTGTTTCGAGAAGCGGCGGCGTGTGCCGTAGTCGGCGATCTTGCAGTCGGCGAATTCCGGGCGCGCGCCCAGCAGTTTCATCTTCTCGACGAGACGGTCGCGCCCTTCGCTGTAGTCAGGCTTTTGCTGGGTGTTGCGGAAATAGACCTCGTTTACGATCGCGAGCATCGGGATCTCGAACAGGATCGTGTGCAGCCACGGCCCCTTGATCTCGATGTCGATTTCGCCATTGCCCTTCGGCGACGGCTCGATCGAAATGTATTTCTCGTTCAGATGGAACAGCGCGAGAAACTCGATGAAGTCGCCCTTGATGAAGCGCATGCGCCGCAGGTAATCGAGTTCGTCGTCGGCGAAGCGCAGATCGCACAGCTTGCGCACTTCTTCGCGAATCTCGCCGATGTACGGCACGAGGTCGACATTCGGCGTGCGGCAGCGAAACCGGTACTCGACATTCGCCGCGGGAAAGTGATGCAACACCACTTGCATCATCGTGAACTTGTACAGATCGGTGTCGAGCAGCGAAGTAATAATCATGATGGCGCGAACTGGACTGCAGGAAAAACGGAAGGCTTGGCTCGACCAGACACGTCAACCCATGCGCGTGCGGCGCGCCCCGTGCGCACCGGTCTGACGGCATGTTACCCGAATGCGCCCGGATTCAGCGTGCCGCCGGGCGGCTGTGCCGGACGCCATAAACTAATCACAAAAACGTATAAAAGCCGTTGTGCGATGCCATATGCGGCTCTTGACGTTACGTTACAATAGCGCTTTTGGCGTTTCGCCTCCCCTGATTCCGCATGCAGGAGCTGCCTGAATGACTCACGTTGTGACCGAAAGCTGCATCAAGTGCCGCTATACCGACTGCGTCGATGTGTGCCCGGTGGACTGCTTTCGCGAAGGTCCCAACTTCCTCGCGATCGACCCCGATGAATGCATCGACTGCGCCGTGTGCGTGGCCGAGTGCCCGGTGAATGCCATCTATGCCGAAGAAGACGTGCCGAGCGACCAGCAGAACTTCATCGAGCTGAATGCCGATCTGGCGAAGAACTGGCCGAGCATCACCAAGACCAAGGCACCGCTGCCGGAAGCTGATGAATTCAAGGACGTGAAGGAAAAGCTGGCACTGCTCGCACGCTGAGCGGCGCGGCCCGCCTGCCGCCTTGCCGGATTCGACCCGAATCGAGATGAACGCAAGGTATTGACAGGTGCCTAAGCTGCCCCTACAATTTCGCTTCTCTGCTGTTTGTTGTTCTGTTCCTCGATAGCTCAGTCGGTAGAGCGCCGGACTGTTAATCCGTAGGTCCCTGGTTCGAGCCCAGGTCGAGGAGCCAAGAATTGCAAAAGCCCGTTAACCAATACGGGCTTTTTTATGTAGATCAAGTTGTACTGCTGTTCCTCGATAGCTCAGTCGGTAGAGCGCCGGACTGTTAATCCGTAGGTCCCTGGTTCGAGCCCAGGTCGAGGAGCCAAAAAATTTAGAAGGCCCGCATTCGTGCGGGCCTTTTTGTTTTGGCTGCACGTTCTGACCACACCTCCCGGCGCTGCCTGCTTCAACCCCGGATCAGGTGGCTGAACTCGGGGGTCGGCCGTTTTTCTCCAGTTGGAAAATAGCGCACGATCCAGGGCATTTGCACCGGCCCTCTGAGACCCACGCCGTTATACGATGCTGCTTTGTCGGCGCAACGCCCTCTCGCGCTCAATCCCTCCATCTTTCCCGGCCAGCTCATGAAATCGACCTTGTTGCGCATCGCGCTTGCAGCCACCGCCGCCCTGCTGCTGTCCCCGGCACACAGCGAAGAAGTGGGCAGCGTCAATACCAACTTCCGTGTCACGGGCTCCGACCGCGTGGTCGTCGAAGCCTATGACGACCCGCTGGTCCAGGGCGTGACCTGTTACGTGTCGCGGGCGCGCACCGGTGGCGTCAAGGGTACGCTCGGCATCGCCGAAGATCCGACCGAAGCGTCGATCGCCTGCCGTCAGGTCAGCGAGATTCACTTCACGGGGCCGGTGAAAAAGCAGGCCGACGTGTTCTCCGTGAGCATGTCGCTGATCTTCAAATCGCTGCATGTGGTGCGCGTGGTCGACACGAAGCGCAACACGCTCGTGTACATGACCTATAGCGACCGCGTCGTCAGCGGCAGCGCGAAAAACAGCGTGACCGCCGTGGCGATGCCGGCCGGCACGACGATCCCGGTCAAGTAAGCCCCGGAGCCTACGGTAAAACTCACGGCGTAAAGGCCTGGGCCGCATGCGTGACGGCGCCCGCGGCGGCCATGCCGCGCTAAACTAAGGGGTCCAGCCGACCGGCCTGCCGGCCACCGGTATGCCGGCCACCGGTATGCCGGCCACCGGAACGCCGGCCGCCGGCAGGTTTGCCGGACCACGGACCTTCACCATGACCGCCCATCACTTCCAGGACTCCGCCCGCTACTGGCGCACGCCGCTTCTGCCCGGCGCGGATCTGCTCACGGCCGAATATCACGATCACGAGTTCACGCCGCATTGGCACGATGCGTACACGATTCCGGTGATTGTCGCGGGCGCGGAGTGCTATCGGTATCTGGGTTCGGACTATGTCGCCGAAGCGGGCAGCGTGCCGATCATCAATCCCGGCGAGTTGCATACAGGGTCAAAGGCTATCGAAGCAGGCTGGCGGTATCGCGTGATGTACGCGCCCGTGCCCTTCATCCACGACCTCGCCGGCCAGGTGGCCGGCAAACCGCAGGCCTTGCCCTGGTTTGCACCGGGCGTGATCCGCGACCCCGATCTGGCGCATCGGCTGGCGCGCGCGCACCGTTTGCTGGAGGCCGGCGACGACCCGCTCGCCGCCGAAGCCGCGATGCTCGACGCGCTGTCCACCTTGCTGGTCCGCTACGCCCAAACACGCCCGAGGCCGTCGCGCCCCGCCGCCGACGACGCCCGTGTTGCGACAATGCAGGAGCGCCTGACAGGCGACCTCGCCGAGCCGGTTACGCTCGCCGAAGTCGCACAGGCCGCGGGGCTGTCGTCCTTTCACGCGGCTCGTCTTTTCACGCAGACCACCGGCTTGCCGCCGCATGCATGGCGCAATCAGGTGCGCTTGCAACGCGCGCTCGCACCGCTACGGGCCGGCGTCTCCGTCACGGAGGTCGCCGCGGCCTCCGGTTTCACGGATCAGAGCCATTTCACGCGCCATTTCCGGCGCATGTTCGGCGTGCCGCCAGGACGCTGGCAAGGAAACTGATGCGACGCGCCCGTGGGCACCCGCCCCCCGCAGCGCCCCGGCATTCATGCCCCATCCGCGCAATTGCCGCCAACGCAGCCTGAGCGCCGCAAGCACACGATCCGCGCCGCCTCATCTCCCACCGCAAGAACGTACAAGCGCCAGCCGCCACCGCTCGCTATGCTTGCCCAATCAAGGAGGCAAGATTGACCCATTCCAACCCCGGCCGGCCCTCGGGCACAGGCCACTTAAAAGAATTCACCGCCGGCGCGCGCGACATTATCCCGATGATGGTCGGCGCGGCGCCCTTCGGCGTGATTTTTGGCACCCTCGTCGCGTCCGGCCCGCTGCATCTATGGCACGGGCAACTGATGTCGCTCGTCGTATTCGCCGGCTCGGCGCAATTCATCGCGCTCGGCCTGATCGCCGGCCACGCCAGCTTTGCGCTGATCTGGGCGACCACGCTGGTCGTCAACCTGCGTCACGTGCTGTACAGCGCGACGCTCGCGCCGCACGTCGCGCATCTGTCCGCGCGCTGGCGCTGGGCGCTTGGCGCGCTGCTCACCGACGAAGTCTTCGCGGTCGCGTGGGAGCATTACCGGCATCGGGAGCCCGGCACCGTCGGCCCGCACTATTTCTTTGGCGCGGGTCTGGCCATGTACCTGAACTGGCAGATCTGGACCGTCGCCGGCCTGCTGTTCGGCGCGGCCTTTCCAGGACTGCAGTCGCTCGGGCTCGACTTCGCGATGGTCGCGACCTTCATTGCGATCGTCGTGCCGCAACTCGTCGCGCTGCGCTATATCGCGGCGGCGGCCACCGCGGGTACGCTGGCGTTCTTCTGGCAAGCCTGGCCGTACAAGCTCGGCCTGCTCGGCGCGGTGTTCGCGGGTGTGGCAATCGGTGTCCTGCTGTCAGCGCCCCGATTCGGGCGAGGCGCGCAGGGCAATCGTGAATCGTCCGAGGACGCCTCACGCGATAACTCTCAGGCAGCTCGACGGGAAACCCCGCGGGAAACCCCACGCCAAACCTCGCAGGAAACCATGGAGGCGTCGCGATGAACTACGTCGTTTTGATCCTCGGCATGGCCGCGATTACGTGGGTGATCCGCGCCGCCGTCTTCGTGCTCGGCGACCGGCTGGTCTTTCCGCCGCTCATGCGCACCGCGCTCGGTTTCGTCCCCGTTACCGTGCTGACCGCGATCATCGTCCCGATGGCGGTCTCGCCGCACGGCACCCAGGCCGAATTGACCTGGCGCAATCCGCAACTGGTCGGAGCCCTGGCGGCCATCGCGGTCAGCGCGCTGACGCGGCGGCCACTCCTGACCATCGCGGTCGGCCTGACGGTCTTTTTTGTCTGGCAAGGCGTCGTGCTGAAATAGGCGTGCCCCGCGCGCTCTGGCGACGCTTCCCTCTAAAGCCGTCGCCAGAACGTCGCCTACCCTTAAGTTTCCCTTAATTCCGCCGATATGCAGTCGAGGTCCGCTCATCGGGATACCCCCGCTGGTTACGCGGCAACAGGCAGGAATCAACCGCGCCGGCATTCGGCGTCGCGTCTCACCGGGCCCGGATGCGTTCGGGCGATGCGACGAGGCCGCGCGGCAGGACCAAACGGGATAACACATGGGTCAAATCACCCTCACGCTCAAAGACGAGACCATTGCGACGCTGCGCAAGGATTTCGATGCGTTTCTGCGGGTTTCGCTGAAGCTCGATCCGCAGTTCGCGACGCCGTCGTTTGAGGATTTTTTGCGCGCCAAGCTACTCGACAACATGGTGCCGCTGACAGAACACGCAGTTCAGCGGATGTTGCAAGGCGGCCAGTACGCGTGGGCGAAACGCACGCTGGACAAGGAATTCCCGGACGTCGTGGCGATTCTGATGCGGCAGGCGGGGGAATTCGGTTTCGGCTTTGCAGCCCGCTCGGAATGGACGCCTGAAGAGCTCGCCAAGCATTGCCGCGACTGGGCCGCGGCCATCGTCAAGGAAGCGGAAGGCGACGCCGCGCTGATCGATCCGCTCGCGGCCCAGATCAAAAGCGCGGCGCAGGACATCCAGGCGCTCGAGGAAATCATGCAGACGCCGGCCTGGCGTCTGGTGGAATCGCTGCGTCAACGCGTCTATGAAGCCAAGGTGGCGTGCGAAACGAACGTGGGCAGCACGGCGCGCGAAAAGCTCGGTGAGTTGCGCGGACTACTGCGTCTGGGAATTTCGCACGGCTCGTTCCAGAAGCAGGAAGCGCAGCAGATCATGGAGTACCTGCGCCTGCTGAAGCCGGAGATTTTCATCGAAGAACCGTATGACGTGTTCTCACGCCTCGCCGCATGGTTGCGCAATTTCTTTGTGCCGCCGCGCCCGGTGCCGCAACAGCAGCAACAACAGCGGCAGTCGCGGTAATCGCAGTAAAAGCCGGCTCAGTCCCACATCTTCCTGAGCCTCGCGCCAATTTCGATCTTCGCCTGCGCCGCCGCGGCCAGCCCCGCCGCCGTCGGCGCGCTCGGCACCGGCACGCGCGGCCACGCATAGGCGTCGAATAAAGGCATCAGATGCGCCGGAATGAACCGGGTGCGCGACGCCCATACGTGACGGTCGCCCAGATGAGTCTGGTTGTGCACGTAAAAGCGCTGCGGCACGACGATATGCAGGTCCTCCTTCGCGCGCGTCATCGCCACGTATAGCAGGCGGCGCTCCTCGTCGATTTCCTCTTCGCTGCCGGTGCCGAGATCGGACGGAATGCAGCCATCCACGCCATTCAGGACGAACACGTTGCGCCACTCCTGCCCCTTCGCCGAATGAATCGTGGACAGGATCAGGTAGTCCTCGTCGATTAGCGGCACGCCGGATTCGTCGCTGGTGGCGTCGGGCGGATCGAGCGTCAACTCGGTCAGAAAACGCTCGCGCGACGGGTACGTGCCCGCGATGCTTTCCATCTGCAGCACGTCCGCATGACGGATCGCCGCGTCTTCGTGATTGCGTTCGAGATGCGGCTCGTACCAGCGCCGCACCATTTCGAACTCGGCCGGCCACGGCGTCTCACGCCCGTACACGCTCGACATCAGCTTGACGAACGGATGCCAGTCTTCCCGCGCGCGGGCGGGCGGCGCAAAGGCAGCCAGCGCACCACCTGCGCTCCGGGTGAAATCGGCCGGATTGCCGGCGCCTGCCCGCGCCGCGACCTCGTCCAGCACCTTCGCGGCGGTAGTGGGACCGACGCCCGGCAGCAATTGCACGACCCGAAAACCGGCGACGCGGTCGCGTGGATTCTCCGCCCAGCGCAGCACGGCGAGCACATCCTTGACATGCACCGAGTCGAGAAACTTCAGGCCGCCGAACTTCACGAACGGAATATTGCGGCGGGTCAATTCGATCTCGAGCGCCGC
The DNA here is from genome assembly GCF_902833645.1 of Paraburkholderia fungorum. GTDB lineage: Bacteria > Pseudomonadota > Gammaproteobacteria > Burkholderiales > Burkholderiaceae > Paraburkholderia > Paraburkholderia fungorum. The sequence goes on along the minus strand of NZ_CADFGE010000012.1, from coordinate 46,341 downwards.
GCTGTGATGAGCCGCGCGAAACAGCACCGCCTGGGACTTGAGCTTCATGCCTTGCTCGCGCGCTTCGAGCACCTGCTCGACGATGTAGCGCGCCTGATCTGCTTCGTCGGCGACCGTCACCAGACGCGGGCGCTGCGCCGAGGCCTTGTCGGTCCACAGATTCTTCGTGTAGCGCTCGCTGGCCAGCTCGATCACCGCATTCGACGCCGCCAGAATCGGCTCGGTCGAGCGGTAATTGCGCTCAAGCGTAATCTGCGTCGCGGGCGGATCGAAGTGCCCCGGAAAATCGAGAATATTGCGCACGGTCGCGCCGCGAAACGAATAGATCGACTGGGCGTCGTCGCCGACCACGGTCAGGCCACGGCCATCGGGTTTTAGCGCGAGCAGGATCGACGCCTGCAGGCGATTGGTGTCCTGATACTCGTCGACCAGCACGTGATCGAAGCGGGCTGACAGATCGGCCGCGATGGCCGGCTCGGCGGCCATATGCGACCAGTAGAGCAGCAGATCGTCATAGTCGAGCACGCTCTGCTTCTGCTTGGCTTCGGTGTACGAGGCGAACAGCCTGCGCAGATCGGCCTCCCACTCGCGGCACCAGGGGAACGCGCTGTCGAGCACGTCGGCGAGCGACGCGCCGGTGTTCACCACGCGCGAGTAAATCGCAAAGCAGGTGCCCTTGGCCGGAAAGCGCCGCTCTTTCGCGGACAAACCGAGCTCGTGGCGCACCAGATTCATCAGGTCGGCGGAATCCTCACGGTCGTTGATCGTGAAGGCGGGCGCGAGGCCGATCAGGTCCGCGTATTCGCGCAAAAGCCGCGCGCCGACGCTATGGAAGGTTCCGGACCACGTCAGCCCTTGCGCCAACGCAGCCCGCGTACCGAGCGCCGCGCCGGCGATGCGCGTGACGCGGCGGGTCATTTCGAGCGCAGCGCGGCGTGAGAAGGTCAGCAGCAGAATACGGCGCGGATCGGCGCCCTTCACCACCAGATTGGCGACCCGATGCGCCAGCGTATTGGTCTTGCCGGAACCCGCCCCCGCTATCACCAGCAGCGCGCCGGGCGGCGCGTTGGGACTGTCAGCGCCATATTCGACGGCTTCGCGTTGCGCGTCGTTGAGTTTGGTCAGCCAGTCGGCGGTATCAGAATGAGGATGAGGATGGGTACCGGAATCGGCATCGACCGGTGACGGAGATTCAGCGACGGAGAGCACGATGGATTCGGGCCTGAGAGGGAGTGGACGCGGCGACGCATACTGTATATCCATACAACCCGCTGAGACAAGCGACCCTTTTTTAACAACGCCGCCAAGCTCCGCGAGGTCTCGCGAAATGAGCGTCGCGGCCGGTCGACCAAGCGAAGCAAACCAAGCATAAAAAATGGCCCGGGCGCACACACGCTCCGGGCCATTCTGGCGACGACGCCGGGCAACGCGTTCGCGACGCGTTGCCTCCCATCGAAGTAGTCTTACTGCTTCTTCGCGTCCTTCAAACTGGCGTCGGCGTTCGCCTTGTCGGCGTCGGCCTGCGCATCGGTCTTTTGCTTGTCGGCCTTGGCTTGCGCCACCGAGGCCTTCTTGTCAGCCTTCGCCTGTTCCTTGGCCGCTTTCTTGTCGGCGTGGGTCACCGGCGCGGCGGCCGGGTCGCTCGCCTGCGCGAACGCGACTGACGACAGGCAACCGGCAATCAGCGCGGCGTAAATCCGGTTCTTCATCGGCTGGGTGATGTTCATGCGATACCTCCGTACAACGGGAATGCGGGTCAATCAGACAGCTTGCACAGCCCCGCTTCACGCCGCGGAAAACCGGGTGAAGCGGGCCGCACAGGACGTGTCAGAACTCGGGCTTAGTGCTTCACGTCGGCGCCGTCGTCCTGAGCGGCAGCCTGGCCTTGCATGTTCATCTTCATTTCGTTGTTGGCGGCCTGCTTGTCAGCCTTCTGGTTGATCTTGGCGTCGCGCACCTGCTCCTTGTACTGCGACTTGGCAGCCTTTTCCTGCTGCTTCAACTCGGTCTTGGACGCCTTCTTCGACGCCTTGTATTCGGCATTGGCCTGCGCGTTTGCCTCACGCTTCTGGACCAGCGGATCGGTCGAGCCCGATGCCGTCAGACGCGTCGGCGCCGGCGTGACCGGCTGCACACCCTGCGCGGCCGGTGCGGCGGGCGCGTCAACGGCGCCCTGGGCCTGGACTTGTGCCTGGCCATTCATCCCCGCGGCCGGTTGCGCGGTCTGCGCGAAAGCAGCGGTAGCGGCAAATGCAGTCAGGGCGGTACCGATCAGGAGCGAACGAATCTGAGTCATGGCGAAATCCTCTCTAAAATTGTTGTGACACGGGCGCCGCATCCAGTGCGGCATACGGATGAGCGATTCATGCCTCTCGCCCGGTCTATTCGCTGCTGGAAAAATTCAGCAGGCTTTCCTACAGACCCGCACTTTACGAGTGAAGTTCGTTATGTACGACCAGTGTTACGGAACGTTTCATTTTCTGACAAAAGTACAACATCACATAACAACTGCTTGCAATTGCCAGTGCAAGGTCCAAACCCACCGGGACTTTCATTCAAGGCCAGCTTCTGCCTTATGATGCGAACCCTTTGCTCCAACGCGCAAACGCCATGCCCAACCTCGATTTCACACTGACCGGCGACTACGTCGAACTGCACAATCTTCTGAAGATAACGGGGCTCGCCGACAGTGGCGGGTCCGCAAAAATGATGGTCGCGGACGGCGCGGTGACCGTCGACGGTCGGGTCGAAACGCGTAAAACCTGCAAAATCCGCGCGGGCCAGGTCGTGCTGCTGGGCGATACGCGAATTGCGGTGCATGAGGCCTGACGCCCCCGGAGTCTGAAAACCAGTCCGAGAACTCGGAAGACCGCACGCACCAAAATCGTGCTTCCTCCATCGACATCCCCGTGCTGAAGCAATAAGCTGTCGGTTTCGACAGACAAACAATCGGCTGACAGCCGCCCTACGCCCCGGTGAGCCGCCCGCGCCACCCCGCCAACGGCACGCAAGCCGCGGGAGTCGCATGCGCCGTGCGGCTCCGTGCGGCTTACACCGCCGCCGCGCTGTCACCCCATTCCGCCTCCAGGCGCTCCATGACTCAATCCGGCTTCACCCGGGTGGCCGCCCGGCCGCCGACTTTATCCCGCCACGCCGCCGATACCGCCCGGCTGGCGGCGCCGCTCGCCATCGCCCAACTGTCGCAAATGGCGATGGGCGTCACCGATACGATCCTGCTCGGCTCGCTCGGCCCCGACGCTCTGGCAGCCGGCGGTCTCGGCGCCAATCTGTTCTTCGTCGTGGTCACGCTGCTGCAAGGCGTGCTGACCTCCGTCAGCGTGAGCGTGTCGCATGCGCGCGGCGCGCAGGACGAAGGCCGCGTGCCGCACATCTACTGGACCGGTTTCGTCTTATCCGTCCTGCTGTCGGTGCCCGCGTTCTTCCTGCTGTCGTTCGCCACGCCGATCCTGCTGGCGTTCGGCGAACCCGCACTGCTTGCCCACAACGTCGGCGAATACGCGGCGGTGCTGCGCTGGGGCTCGCTCGGCAGCCTGATCGGCGTCGGCCTGATGCGCTCGTTCCTGCCGGCCATCGGTGCGGCCAAACGGCTCCTGTGGGTGTCGCTCGTCAGTGTGTTCGTCAATGGTTTTCTCAATTACGGGCTGATTCACGGCGTCTACGGCTTGCCTCGTCTCGGCTTTCTCGGTTCGGCGGCGGCCACCTCGATCACCGTCTGGCTGAGCGCGCTCGTGCTGATGGCCTTGCTGCATCTGCGGCCCCGCTATAGACACTTTGTCGTCGCCACGCGGCCGAACGTGCCGTTGATGGGCGAGCTATTCGGCATCGGCTGGCCGGTCGCGATTACCTACGGCGTCGAGTCGACCCTGTTCCTCGCCACCGGCCTGATGGTCGGCCTGCTCGGCGAGTCGCAACTGGCCGCGCATCAGATCGCGTTGAACGTCGCGTCCGTCGCCTTCATGGTGCCGCTCGCGATCGGCCAGGCGGCCAATGTGCGGGTCGGCTACTGGTCCGGCGCGGGGCAGCCGCTCGCCGCGCGCCACGCGGGTTTCGTCGCGCTCGCGCTCGGCGTCGGTTTCATGACGCTGTCCGGCATCGTGCTGATCGCGGCGCCGCATTGGATCGTGGGCCTGTATCTGCATCTCGACGACCCGGCCAACGCGGCCACGGTCACGCTGGCGAGTTCGCTGCTCGGCGTGGCCGCGATCTTCCAGATCGTCGACGGCATGCAGACGGTCGGCTCAGGCTGCCTGCGCGGCCTGAAGGACACGCGCGTGCCGATGATCGCCGCGACGTTCGGGTACTGGGTGATCGGCTTTCCGACCGGCTATGTGCTGGCCTTTCACTTCGGGCTGGGCGCGCGCGGTTTGTGGTGGGGTCTCGCGGCCGGCCTCGCCAGCGTGGCGCTGCTGATGACCTTGCGCTTTCACAAGCTGAGCTTGCGGCGCATGCCGGTCGCGCCAGACGCGCCGCCGGCCACCTCGGCCTGAGTTCGGCCTGAGTTCGGCATGAATTCCGCATGAGGTCCGCCTGCGCCTCACAAGAGCGGCTCTGAACCACGCAACGCCCGGATGGTTGCGCCCGCAACCATCGTTTCCCGGAAAAACCGCCGTCAACGGTAAAATACGTGCTCCGGCGACACTGCGCGCACCCGCGTAACGCCACTCGCGCGCCTCACGAAGGCCTGCGTCACCCGACGGCTCGACACCTGACGTCGGGGCATGCCGCTCCTTGCGAACAGCACCTCGAACATGCACCGCTTCTTGCGGCGTGCCGTTCGGCCGACCTTCAATACTCGCCATAAAACATAACCAGGGACCACCCGTCATGCTTGCCCGCGTCACCCGTTTATTTCCGCTTTGGGCCGTGCTCGTCTCGATCGCCGCGTACTCCTCGCCGGCCTCCTTCACCAGCATTGCGCCGCATGTCACCACGCTGCTGACGATCATCATGCTGGCCATGGGCGTCACGCTCTCGGTGGCCGATTTCCAGCGCGTCTTCACGCGCCCCGCGCCGGTGATCGCCGGCATCGTGCTGCATTACCTCGTGATGCCGCTCGCTGCATGGGTTATCGCCAAGGCACTGCGCATGCCGCCCGATCTGACCGCCGGCATGGTGCTGGTGGGTAGCGTGGCGAGCGGCACGGCGTCGAACGTCATGATCTATCTGGCACGCGGCGACGTGGCGCTGTCGGTAACGATCAGCGCATTGTCGACACTGGTCGGCGTATTCGCGACGCCGCTGCTCACGCGCCTTTATGTGGACGCGTCGATTGCCGTCGACGTGCACGGCATGCTGATGAGCATCCTGCAGATCGTCGCGTTGCCGATCGTGGTCGGACTCGTCGTCAACCAGTTGTTCAACAAGGCGGTGCGCAAGGTCGAACCGATCCTGCCCCTGATCTCGATGGTGGCGATTCTGCTGATCATCGGCGCGGTGGTTGGCGGCACGCAGAAGAGCATCGCGTCGGTGGGTCTCGTGGTGATGCTGGGCGTCGTGCTGCACAACGGCATCGGCTTGCTCGGCGGTTACTGGGGCGGGCGCTTGCTCGGCTTCGACGAAGCCGTCTGCCGCACGCTCGCTATCGAAGTGGGCATGCAGAATTCAGGGCTCGCGGCGACGCTCGGCAAGCTGTATTTCACGCCGATCGCGGCGTTGCCGGGCGCGTTGTTTTCCGTATGGCATAACCTCTCGGGCTCGCTGCTCGCGGGCTATTGGGCGGGACGTCCCGCGAAAGGGTCGACGCATCCAGATGGCCAGCGCGCGTTGAACGCCGAACGAGGATAAGCACCCGCACGCGACCGGCAAGTTACCACCCGGCGTCTGCCAGACGCCGCGGCGCTCGGGCCACTGGCCTTAGCCGGATTTATCTGGCCTTGGCTGGATTTGCCTGGCTTTAGCTGGCGGTATGTGTCCTCACGCTCACAGCGCGCCGACAAATACCGCCAGCCTCCGTCATGCGGGCAAACAGACCAAGGACCCGCTTTACGGTCAATTCCAGCAACGAAAGCCCGCCCGCCTGATTCCCCTTAGAATGCATTCCTCGGCAGCGCGATCAAGCCGCACGCGCTGCCGCCATGAGAGGCCTGCCAACGGGAGAAACAGCGTGTCGTGGCATCAAGACAAAAATCAGAACGCACTGCACCACAAGTCCGCTTTGAGCACGTCCCCGAGGACGTCCTCCGCCCTCAACGAAGCGCCGCGCCGGGCAGATAGTCCCGGTAGCGAATCGCGGGATGGGTGGACAACGATACGTTTCTTCCTGTTGTGCTGCGCGGCGGCATGTTTGACCGCTTGCGCCGCCAAGCCTCCCGCCACCGCATTCGAGCGCCCCGTCACCCACGCACTGCCGGTCACCGAGCCAACACCGCTTCGCACGGCCCTCGCGCCGCTCGAAGCGGCGCATCCGAACGAGTCCGGTTTCCGGATCTTGCCGAGCGGCACCGACGCCTTGCAGATGCGCATTGCCCTCGCGCGCGCGGCGACGAAAACGCTCGACATGCAGTACTACATCGCCAATGAGGACACCACCGGCAAGCTGCTGCTCGGCGCCGCACTCTACGCGGCCGATCACGGCGTGCGGGTGCGCATGCTGGTCGACGATCTGAACTTCAAGGACATCGACCGCACGATGGCGGGTCTGAACTCGCATCCCAACATTGCGATCCGCGTCTTCAATCCGTTCGGCAGCGCGCAGGAGGGCGTGTTCCAACGCACCACCAACCTGTTCACGCAGATCGATCATTTCACGCGCCGCATGCACAACAAGTCGATGATCACCGACAACCAGCTGGCGATCGTCGGCGGCCGCAACCTCGGCGACGAATATTTCAGCGCCAGCGAAACGCTGCAATTTCGCGACCTCGATGTACTCGCCGCCGGCCCGATTACCGCCGACGTCTCCGCGAGTTTCGACGACTACTGGAACAGCAGCGTCGCCTATCCGTTGCAGGTGTTGAACAAACAGAAGTTCAGCGCGCAAGAGCTCGACCAGACACGCGACGACTTACGTCAGCACTGGCGCACCAACGCCGACCCCTACAACGCGAAGCCGCTGAACGCCACACCGCTCGCCTCGCAGATTGCCCAGAATCAACTCGGCCTGACGTGGGCTCCCGCGGAATTCAAGGCGGACCTGCCGGAGAAAATCGAACATCCGTCGCCGGACTACGTCAGCCCGCCGATGCAGCGCCTCGCCGAACTGATGCGCGACGCGCAGAAAGACTTTCTGATCATTTCGCCCTACTTCGTACCGCACGAGAGCGGCGTCAAGGCGGCCGGCGAACTGACGCATCGTGGCGTGCGCATCGCCGTACTGACCAACTCGCTCGCCGCAACCGACGCGGTGGCCGTGCAAGCGGGCTACAGTCCGTTTCGCGTGCCGCTGCTGCAACAGGGCGTGGAATTGTACGAATTCAAACCGCAGCAGAATACGCCTCGCGCCCGCTTCACCGGATCTCACTCGCGCGCCAGCCTGCATGCCAAGACCTACGTGATCGACCGCAAGATTCTGGTGATCGGCTCGATGAATCTCGATCCGCGCTCAGCCAATCTGAACACTGAGCAGACGCTGGTCATCCATAGCCCGGCGCTTGCCGAACAGGTCGCGCAAATCTTCGAGCGCGCCATCGCACCCGACGCGAGCTACCGCGTCACGCTCGCCGATCCGGCTCAGCTCGCCTATCTGCGCTCGATCGGCGCGCCCCTTTCGCCTCTGGTCTGGACCGACGTCGAAGACGGCACACACCGTGCCTATATCTTCGATCCGCAAGCGGGTTTTTACCGGAACGCGCTAACCGGTCTATTCTCCTTATTGCCGGTTAACGCACAACTTTGATCGCACCACTTTGAGAAGCGGAGTTGAACCATGACTGAAGACGTACGAATGGAGCGCGACACGTTCGGCGAAATCGCCGTACCGAACGCCCGTCTATGGGGTGCGCAGACCCAGCGCTCGCTGCAGAATTTCCGCATTTCGTCGGAGAAACAATCGCCCGAACTGATCACCGCGCTGGCCGTCATTAAACGCGCGGCCGCGGAAGTCAATCTGGGTCTGGGCGTGCTCGACGAGAGCAAGGCGAAGGCGATCATGCAAGCGGCCGACGAGATCATCGACGGCAAGCATCCGGAGGAATTTCCGCTCGCGGTCTGGCAAACCGGCTCCGGCACGCAGACCAACATGAACCTCAACGAGGTGATCGCGAATCGCGCGAGCGAACTGCTCGGCGGCGAGCGCGGCGAAGCGCGCAAAGTGCATCCGAACGACGACGTGAATCGCGGCCAGTCGTCGAACGACGTCTTTCCGACGGCGATGCACGTGGCCGCAGCCTACGCGATCGTCAAGCATCTGCTACCGGCGCTGAAAACGCTGCGCGATACGCTCGACAGCAAGGCAAAATCCTTCGCCGACGTCGTCAAGATCGGCCGCACGCACCTGCAGGACGCCACACCGCTGACGCTCGGCCAGGAGTTCTCCGGCTACGTCGCGCAACTCGATCATGGCATGCGCCACGTGGAGTCGGCGCTGCCGCATCTGTACGAACTCGCGCAGGGCGGCACGGCGGTCGGCACGGGTCTGAACGCGCATCCGCAATTCGCGGACAAAGTGGCGGCCGCGATCGGCAAGCTGACCGGTTTGCCGTTCGTCTCCGCGCCCAACAAATTCGAAGTCATGGCAGGGGCCGATGCGCTGGTGTTCGCGCATGGTGCATTGAAGACGGTGGCGGCCAGCCTGAACAAGATCGCCAACGACATCCGCTGGCTCGCGAGCGGCCCGCGCTGCGGGCTCGGCGAACTGTCGATTCCGGAAAACGAACCCGGCAGCTCGATCATGCCGGGCAAGGTCAATCCGACCCAATCCGAAGCCGTGACAATGCTGTGCTCACAGGTGTTCGGCAACGATGTCGCGGTGAATATCGGCGGCGCGAGCGGCAACTTCGAGTTGAACGTGTTCCGGCCGATGATCGCGCACAACGTGCTGCAATCGATCCGTTTGCTCGCCGACGGCGCGCACAGCTTCAACGACAACTGCGCGGTGGGCATCGAGCCGAATCGCGAGCGTATCGATACGCTGCTCAACGAATCGCTGATGCTGGTGACGGCGCTCAATCCGCACATCGGCTACGACAAGGCCGCGCAGATCGCGAAGAAAGCGCATAAGGAAGGCACCACGCTGAAGGCGGCGGCGCTCGCGCTCGGCTATGTCACCGGGCAGCAGTTCGACGAATGGGTACGGCCAAAGGATATGGTCGGGCATTCGGCCAAATGACCGGCTACGTCACCGGGCGGCATTGAGCCTGGTGACCGCTTTGCCGACGCGGGTTGTACAGCAGGCCGCGAATGCAACGATCGCGCGGCCTGCAGGCGCGGCTTAAACCTTTCCCTGCGCCACTTCTTCCGGCTTCAGCTCGACGATCGCGTCGAGCGCTTCCTTGACGTCCATCGCGTACTTGGCGAGGCGCTTCTGCTCATCCGTTTCCGGCACGAATGCCGGCACCGGCACCGGATGGCCGTTCTCGTTGACGGCCACCATCACCACCAGACAGTCCGTGGTTTGCAACAGCTCGCCGCCCTTCGGATCGCCCGCCTGCACCGACACGTGGATGTGCATGCTGGTGCGGCCCGTCGCCACGACCCGCGCGCGCAGCTCGACCAGGTTGCCGACCAGAATCGGCCGGCGAAAGCGGATATTGCCGACGCTGACCGTCACGCAGTAGCGCCCCGACCATACCGCCGAGCACGCATAGGCGGTTTCGTCGATCCACTTCATCAACGCGCCGCCATGCACCTTGCCGCCGAAGTTGACCGAACTGGGTTCGGCAAGAAAGCGGAAGGTGGTTTCGGAACGGTCCAGCGGCGCTAAGGCAGGGGTGCTCATCTTGACTCCGGTCAATCGGATGCATTAAAGGAGGCGATTATACGAGCGCAATATTGACTCCGTCGCGAGTCGGACCGGGTTATCTTGCGGAATTCGTACCGGGGTGGCCGCCATGCTTTCGTCGGGCTTTCATTCGCGCCGTGGCGCGACCGCCGATTCGAACCGCTCCCGATACTCGAGCGGCAACACGCCGAAACGCCTCACAAATGCGCGCCGCAAGTTCTGCTCGCTGCCGAAGCCGCAATCGAGCGCAATCCGCTTGAGCGGCCGCTGCGATTCGGCGAGCACCCGTGCGGCTTCCTCGAGCCGCAGTGCCGCGACGGTTTTGGCCGGCGTGCGGCCGACCTCGTCGACGTAGCGCCGCGCGAAAGTCCGCGGGCTCATCCGCGCGCGCTCGGCGAGGCGCTCGACCGACAGATCGTCGCGTAAATTGGCCGCCATCCAGCTATGCAGCGCCTCGAATGGTCCGCGCGCCGACGCCTGGGCCGCCAACGCGGCGCTGAATTGCGATTGCCCGCCGGGCCGCTTCATGAACACCACCAACCGCCGCGCCGCCTGCATCGCGACTGCGTGGCCGACATCCTCTTCGATCAGCGCGAGCGCCAGATCGATACCCGCCGTGACGCCCGCCGATGTCCAGACCACGCTCTCACCTTCCCCGCGCCCCGCGTCGCGGATGAAAATCGGGTCGGCGTCGACCTGCACGTTCGGGAAACGGCGCGCCAGAAGCGGCGCATCGCGCCAGTGAGTGGTCGCGCGACGGCCGTCGAGCAGGCCCGCGGCCGCCAGATAGAAAGCGCCCGTGCAGACCGAGCACACACGCCGCGCCTGCGGCGCACGGCGCCGGATCCACGCGACGAGTTCGGGCTGCAAGGTGCAGGCTTCGTCGATCGGCACGCCCGGGACGATCAGCGTGTCGATCGGCTGGTCGTCGAGCGAATCGAGCCGTTCCGTGACGACCGGCAGGCCCGGGAAGGTTTGCAGCACGCCACCGTCGATCGACGCCACGGTCGTGCGATAGGCAACCGGTCCGGCGGGCTTGCCGACTGAGTTCGCGGTGCGGTTCGCAGCGCCTGCCGCAGCCGCCATGGTCAGCTCGGCACGCCAGAACGCTTCGAGCGGACCGCACGCATCGAGCAACACGAGTTCAGGCGCCACCGCGAAAACGATATGACGTGCAACCATCAGGAAACCCCTTTTGCGAGTTGCCGCTTGCTCGACCACGCATAGCTCAGCGTGGCCAACGCCGCGATTCCGAGCAACGGAAAAATCGCGGCGTTGATCGTCGCCCAGCCGAAGCGCGCCAGCAATTGCCCGGCGAACAGCGAGCCCAACGCGGAAAACGCAAAGGTCGTGAACTCGCTGGTGGCCTGCGTCTTCGCGCGCTCGGACGGCCGGTACGATTGCGCGAGCAAGGTCGATCCGCCGACGAACATGAAATTCCAACCCACGCCGAGACACGCGAGCGCCGCATAGAAGTGCGGTAGATCGGTGGAGCGCAACGCCAGCACGCCGCACATCGCCGACAGCGCGATCCCCGCGCCGATCACCGGCAGCACGCCGAAGCGCTGGATCAGCCGCGCGGAAAACAGCGATGGCGCGAACATGCCGACCAGATGCCATTGAATGATCCCGGCGCCGTCGCCGATCGTGTGGCCGCACGCGACCGCCGCAATCGGCGTCGCGGTCATCACGAACATCATCACGGCGTAGCCGAGCGCATTGTTGGCGAGTGCCGCGGCAAAAATCGGTTGCCGGACGATTTCGCCGAGCGGCCGGGCCGCGTCTTGAGTCACGGCCGCGCTCGCGTGCGGCGCGGCGTCGCGATACAGCAGCGCCAGCATGGCGATCGATACGAGTCCGAAGCCCGTGACCAGCGCATAGGAGCCCGCAAATGCGACCGGCGCGAGCCAGTCCTTGCTCCACGCGGCGAGGAGCGGCCCGCAGACAGCGGCCACCACGCCGCCGGTGAGCACCGTTGAAATCGCCCGGCTCTTGCCTTCGATGCCGACGGCATCCGCGGCCGCCAGCCGGTAATACTGCGCGAACGCCTGAAACACACCGACTGTGGCCGTACCGGTACAGAACGCCCAGAAACTGTGGTGAAAGATCGCCCATACGGAGACGGCCCCGCCCAGTGCACCGACGCCCGCGCCGAGCACGAAGCCCGCGCGCCGGCCGATGCGCGCCATCAGGAACGAAGCAAAGATCGTGGTCAACGCGGCAGCGACGGTGATCAGCGAAAACGGCAGCGTCGCGAACGCCTTGTCGTCGGCAAGCGTGTAGCCGACCAGACCGGTCAAAGTCAGATCGATTGAGACAGACGAGGTATAGAGCGCCTGGCAGATCGCCAGCACGCGCGCCGCGCGCCGGCCGTTGGGGTCGGAATGGCCGGAGCCGGTTTGACTGGCGGTAAAGCTGGCAGCGGTGGAAGGGGCGGAAGAAGCAGTGGAAGAAGCAGCGGGCGGCATCGGTAAGCCTCGGGTCGGCGAAAGTGGCGATGCCCAGATCGTCACATGGCTCGCAATGGCAGGAATGACAATGATGCATCAATTCCAGCCAGTCGCCGCACTCGTCCGTCGAAAAAGCGGCCGCAGCCGCCTCCGGACTACTTGTGGACTGTAATGCCTTCGTCGATCGTGCCGTACATCGTGATGCTGCCGGTACCCGCGCCCGAGCTCGAACCCGATCCGCCCTGCGCACACGCGCTGAACAGCAAAACCGCCGCGGTGGCGGCAAGAAGAAATTTCATGACAGCGCGTTCCTGCAAGGACAGGCTTCGATTTTAGCCTGGCCGTCTGGCGCGACTCAGAAGCGACTCAGCAGCGGCTCACAACCCAACTCACAGGCGACTCACAAGCGGCCTTGAAGCGCCCACGAAGCGATTTGAAAGCGACCGCGGCGCACACCCAACCCTGCCCGCCGCATTTTCGTAGCCACTACATTCGACAATTCACGCTAAGCTGAAACATCGAATGCACCAACCCTATAGAGTGAACTGCATGGCGCCCTGCCCGCGCCGCCAACCGGAGACGCCCGATGCCCGCGAACCTCGCAGACGAGCAAAACCATTTTCCAGGCTTGAGCCGTATCGGCGCGCTGCTCGCCGACCCCGGCCGCGCCGCAATGCTGTGGGCGCTGATGGACGGCAGCGCCCGCCCGGCCGGCGAACTGACGATGATCGCCGGGCTCTCGCCGTCGGCGGCCAGCGCTCATCTGGCGCGCCTGACTGACGGCGGCCTGCTCGCGCTCGAAGTGCGCGGCCGGCATCGTTACTTCCGGATCGCCTCGCCGGATATCGCCGCGTCGATAGAAGCCCTCGCCAACGTCGCACAGGTTAGCGCGCCGCAACGGGCGGCGCCGCGTCCGGCGCGCACCGTGCCGGTCGACATGCGCTACGCCCGCACCTGCTACGACCACATGGCGGGAGAACTGTCGGTGCGGGTGTTCGAGCGGATGGTCGAGGGCGGTCTGCTGACACTGCACGGTTCGTCGCTTGAAGCCACCGCTGACGGCGCCGCCCGCTTCGCCGATTGGGGCATCGACCTGTCCGCCCAGAAGAGCCGCCGGCGGCGCTTCGCCTGTACCTGTCCCGACTGGAGCGAACGGCGTCCCCACCTGGGTGGCGCGCTCGGCGCGGCACTGCTCGATTCATGGTCGACGCATGGCTGGGTCGAGCGCACGGAGCGCCCGAGGATCCTGCGAATCACACCCGCGGGCCACCGTCATTTCGACGCGTTCCTCGCCACCTGAGTCGCGCCTAACCGATTGATGTAATTACAAAATTTGTTCTATCAGCTTACGAAATGCCTTATCGAGACCTTTTGTTACACGCTCGCGAAAGAGCCTTACAAAACTGGGGGCCTTGAAACAATCCGTACGGGTAGAGTGGTTCTCACGGTTACGGCACAATGCCGCGTCCGTCGGAGAAAACCATGAGAACAGTCACCACACCTCAACACTCGAAACGCCGGACGACCGGCTACACGCTGATCGCTGCCGCGGCCTTTCTGTTCGCCGCGCAGGCCACCTTCGCACAGGAAGCCGAACAGGCACCGCCGGGCGCCGCAACGCAAAATACCGATCCGCCGGGGCGCGTGGCGCGTCTGAACTACACGGCCGGCGCCGTGACCACCGAGCCGGCCGGCGCAAGCGACTGGTCGTACGCGCAAATCAACCGCCCGCTCACCACGGGCGACCAATTGTGGAACGACCAGAACGCGCGCTCCGAACTGCATATTGGCTCGACCGCGGTGCGCCTCGACCAGTCCACCAGCCTCGACATCCTCAATCTCGACGACAACAGCGCCCAGTTGAAAGTCGCGCAGGGCACGTTATCGGCGCGGGTGCGCGAACTCGCGCCCGGCTCCTCGTATGAAATCGACACGCCGAATCTGGCGCTCGGCCTGAACGGCCCTGGCGACTATCGCGTCGACGTCGCACCGGACGGCAGCAGCACCACCCTCACCGTACGCAGCGGCAGCGCGACGGTGTATGGCGACAGCGGCCAGGTGCCGGTCGCGGCGGGCCAGCAGGTCCGCTTTGCCGGCACCAACCTGCAACAGGTCGCCGACAATGGCGCGCCCGGTCTCGACCCGTTCGACCAATGGGCGGCAAGCCGCGACGCAGCGGAAGACCGCTCGGTGTCGGCGCGCTACGTGTCGCGCGACATCCCCGGCTATCAGGATCTCGACGCCAACGGCACGTGGCAGAGCAGCCCGCAGTACGGTGAAGTGTGGGTGCCGCGTGCCACGCCGGCCGGCTGGGCGCCGTATCACGACGGCCATTGGGTATGGCAGGCACCGTGGGGCTGGACCTGGGTAGACGACGCGCCTTGGGGTTTCGCACCCTATCACTATGGCCGCTGGGCCTATGTCGACAACTCGTGGGCGTGGGTGCCTGGGCCGATGGTAGTCAGCGCGCCGCCGGTCTACGCACCGGCACTGGTCGCGTTCGTGGGCGGCGGTGGCGGTGGCGGCGGAGTCAACTGGGGAGTCAGTCTGGCGATCGGCGGCGCTGTCGCGGCCGGTGTCGCGTGGTTCCCGCTCGGCCCCGGCGAGCCGTGGCACCCGAACTGGGGTGGCCACGACCACTGGAGCCCGGGTTACTACAACCGCGTCAACAACACGACGGTCGTCAACAACTACAACCGCAACATCAACGTGACGAATGTGAATGTGACCAACATTCACAACACGTACATCAACTATCGCGCGCCGGGTGGCGTGACCGCGGTACCGGCGACGGCTTTCGTGCACGGTCAGCCGGTTGGCCGCTTCGCGCAGAAGGTCGATCCGCAACAGTGGCGCAACGCGCAGATCAATCCGGGCGGTCCGGGGATCGCGCCGGTGAAGCAAAGCTTCGGGCCGGGCCTGCGTAACGCGAACTATCGTCCGCCGGCCGCCGTGACGGCGCGGCCGGTCGTCGCCACGCGCAGCCCGGCCGTACCGGCCGCGTACCACGACACGCTCGCGCAGCGCTTTGCGCAGAGCGGCGGACGGGTGCCGGGCGCGGGTGAGCCGATCGTGCGAACCTCGGTGCCGGCGCACATGGTGGGCGCTCCAGGAGCCGTGCCGGTGCAAAACGTGCGGGTCGTGCAATCGCACATGGCCGGGCGGACACCGGGTGCAGCGCCGGGTGCGCCTAATGGCATGCAACAGGGCATGCAACAGGCCGGCCAGCGGGCCGGCGCAGCGCCGAACGCTCAACCGCAGCGTGGCGGCGAACCACAAGCCCGGCCGGGCACGCCGCCGCAAATGGCCAATCTGCACGAGCAACCCGGCGAAGCAGCACGTCCGTCGAATGGCGTGCCGCGCCCGCCGCAAGCTAACAGCGCCAACCCGAACGCCTACGCACAGCAGCACGGTGCGCCGGGGCTAGCGGGTCAGCAACCGGGTGCGGAGGCACGGCGCGAGCCGGCCTGGACGCAGCCGCATGCGCCGATGGCCCAGCAGGCGCAGCAACATGGCGCCCCGCAGGAGCAGGCACGTCAGCCGGAGGGCCGTCCTGAGCCGCAGCAACAGGCCCAGCGTCAGCCGGAAGCGCAACCGCCGCGTGCGCCCGAAGTGCACGCCCAGCCGCAGCAGCAACCGCGTGAGGAATATCGTCCGCAGCCGCAACAGGCACAGCAGCCGCGCCCGGAGCCACGTCCGCAACAGGTGCAGCAGCCACGCCCGGAGTCACGTCCGCAGCAGGTGCAGCAGCCACGTCCTGAACCGCGTCCGCAACAGGTGCAGCAGCCACGCCCGGAGCCGCGTCCGCAGCAGGTGCAGCAGCCGCGCCCGGAGCCGCATCCCCAGCATGAGGAGCAGCATTCGAGCGGCGCTAATCGCGACGAGCATCACAAAGGCTAAAGATGACGCGCGCGGCTAGATGCGCGCGCAACGCGACCGTCAGAAGGCGCTAATAAAAAACCTCCGCGACTCACGTCGCGGAGGTTTTTCTTTGAGCAGATTGCAAGCCGGCGCTCGGGCCGTACTCAAACCGCCATGGGCGCCGTAAGCGGCTCGTGATGACGGTAGCCGACCAGCGAGAAATCCGACGGTTCGATTTTCTCGAGCCACTCCGGCTCGTACACGCCGGTTTTCGCATAGTCCGGAACGCGGTCCGAGATCGCGAAGGCCGGGCTTTCGTACGGCTCGCGCGTGAGCTGTTGTTGCAGCATATCGAGCTGGTTCTCGTAGATATGCGCGTCGCCGATGAAATAGGTGAACCAGCGCGGCGTGTAGCCCGTCAGGCGGCCAACCAGATGCAGCAAAGCCGCGCCTTCGGTCAGATTGAACGGCGTGCCGAGCCCGACATCATTGCTGCGAATGTACAGGCACAGCGAAATTTCACGGCGCGCGACATTCGGCACGAACTGATAAAGCAGATGGCAAGCCGGCAGCGCGATCTGATCCAGCACGGCGGGGTTCCAGGCATGAAACAGAATTCGCCGGTCGGCGGGATTCTGCATGATCGTGTCGAGACACTGCCGCAGCTGATCGATCGCTTTGTACAGCAGCACCTTGCGGCCGCCGTCCTCGTCGAACTCCGTCACTACCCGGAAGCCACGCGCGGTGGCGTCGGCCAGTTGCGCGTCGGCGCCGGCGTCCAGCACCTTGTAAGCCGGCCATTGGCGCCACTGCACGCCGTACACATCGCCGAGGTCGTCCGGGCCCTGACGATACGGATTAGCAAGCCATTGCGGATTCTGATTGGCGTTCGCGTCCCACACCTTGCAGCCCAGATCGCGAAAATCCGCGGCGCTGCGCGAAGCGCGCAGAAACCCGACCAGTTCGCCGATTGCCGATTTAAACGCCAGCTTCTTCGTGGTGACGGCGGGAAAGCCCTGCTGGAGGTCGAAGCGCAACATGGCGCCCGGCATGCTGATCGTGCGGATGCCGGTGCGGTTCTCCTGCCACGTACCGGTGTCGAGAATCGTGCGGACGAGGTCGAGATATTGTTTCATGCGGGTTCCTTCGACGCAGCGCGCCCTTCGGTCGGGAACATGCGCCACGGAGAGTGAGCGGAAAACCCGATTTTAACAAGCGCAGCCGCGCGGCGCCCGATTGGGGCGCGCGGCGAAGAAAATATCGGAGGGAAAGCCTGCTAGAGATGCGGCACCGACGCCGGCAGCTCGCCGTGCGGGGTAGCCAGCGGTTCGCCTTCCATATGGCGCATGCCGTGGGAACACAACAGGCGATACAGCGTCACGCGCGAAATGCCGAGTTCCTGGGCGGCGTCGCCGAGACGGCCGCGATGGCGCAGAAGCGCAAGTTCGATTGCCTGACGCTCGGCCGCTTCGCGCGCCTGGGCGAGCGACACCGGCACGATCTCCACGTATTCGGCCAACTCGAGATCGCGTGCCGTGATCGCACGCCCTTCCGACATCACGATCGCGCGCCGCACGCGATTGATCAACTCGCGTACGTTGCCGGGCCAGCCGTAGTTATGCAGCGCCGCGATGGCGTCGGGCGCGAAACCGCGCAGACGGCGGCTTGCATCTTTCTTGAAACGTTCCAGCATGTGCCGCGCAAGCAGTTCGATATCCTTACCACGCGCGCGCAACGGCGGTTCGTCGATTTGCAGCACGCACAGGCGGTGATACAGATCGGAGCGGAACCGCCCTTCGATCATCGCCGCCGTCATATCCACGTGCGTGGCCGAGATGATGCGCACGTCGACGTCGATCGAACCGTGACCGCCCAGCCGCTCCACTTTGCGTTCCTGCAGAAAACGCAGCAGGCTCGCCTGGCTTTCGAGCGGGAGATCGCCGATTTCATCGAGGAACAGCGTCCCGCCGTTGGCCGCTTCCACCCGGCCGATCTTGCGCTGACTGGCGCCCGTGAACGCGCCGCGTTCATAACCGAATAATTCGGATTGCAACAGATGTGGCGGAATCGCGCCGCAGTTGATCGGCACAAAAGGCGCATTGCGGCGCGCCGAGCGTTCATGGATCGCGACCGCGGTCAGCTCCTTGCCCGTGCCAGATTCGCCCGAGATAAATACCGGCGCGTCGGTCATCGCCACCTTGCGAATCGAACGGAACAGCGCGAGCATCGCGTCGCACGAACCGACCATTTCGCCTTCCGCGCCTTGCGAGCCGTCGTTCGATGCCGGCTCTCCGAGCGAGATCATGCCGTACGCATGCCCCACCGAATCGACGATCCTGTCGCCCGAGTAAGGCACCGTTACATAGTCGAAACAGTAGTCCCGCACGAGCCGGCGCAAGGCCGCATCCTGCAATTGCCCGGGTGTGGTGGCCGCAACCCAGCCAACATTAGGAATGGTCAGACAGGACTCGAAAGCGGCGATTTCGTGGGGCTGAAATTCGCTGGACAGGTCGAGCAGGCCGCCCGCCGCCATGCCGGCGCGAACCGCACGGCGCACGTCGCGCGCCGACCCCACGACTTCGACATGCCAGCCGCGCTGATTGAAGCGTGTATTCAGTTCCGCGCTCGGATCGCGTGAAACGTAAATCAGTTGCCGCGTTGCGGGTTCCATTATTCAGATCCTCTCGTCAACGAACGTTAAGGATGACGTACGCACCTGAACCGCGGTTCAGACACGCTGACTCATTCGGGATTCGCGAAATAGCAAAACCCGAACGGTCATTCCATTCCGTGCGGACAGCTGATCCCCAAGAAAGCGGCGTGTGTGTTTGAGACGGCCCGTTAGCGGGCTTTTTTAAATCTGAAGCTGTTTTCGAGAGCTTACTATACACGCGCCGCTTGGAAAACAATTATGCGAATTTAATCGGGGACTCCTTTCTCAGCAAGGCCGGGCGGGCGATCCAATCTTATTCAACTTACGAATAAAAGCATTGTGGAAGCGCTTTTCCTGGCGTTCACCCCAAGGTAGTTCATACCGTCCGATTTAACGAATTGCAGGTATTTTCTGCCTGCCGTTTCAGCACTGAAACGTTTTTGTCCGATTTCCCGGTTCTTTCTCCGCGGTATGCGGGCCGCCTCCAGACGCATCAATGGATTGCGACTCATGGCACACGTTTCGCTAAATGCTGTGCACCAAGGAGACACATCATGCGACTCGCTTTCCGCATCGACCTGAACAGCATCGCACCTTGCGCCGCACTGTGCGCCGCCGCGATGGTCCTGATCGTGCTGCCCGCCGGTGTCGATGCACAGGAATTCACCCTGCCTCAATCCGCCACGGTGGCCGAAACCGCCGATACCGGTTCCGCCACCCTCGCGAGCACGACGCTCGCAGCGGTGGCAACGCCGGATATGGCGGCCATCCACACGGCGAGCGCCGCTTCGATGGACAACGCGGTGGCGGACAACAAGGCAGCCGACATGATCGACAGCGCCACGTCGCGCAGCGATCTGGCCGGCAACGCGCTGAGCATTACCGCCGACACCGCGTCCGTGAGCGATCTCGTGCTGGACGACCAGGCGCTATCCAGTCAGCGCGGCGGCTTCAGCGGCATGTTGATGGTCGCGGCCACCCCGCAAATGATGCGCAGCTTCAACAGCGGCGGCAACCGCGTGACGCTGTGGGACGAAATAGCTCCGCCGTCCCAGTTGCCGGTGCCCGTCGACGTCGCCCGTTCTGCGCAAGGCAACGTCACAAGCTATCAGAGAAATTAGCGCGGCGATCCATTCGCTGCCCAAGACCGCACCGGCCGATCGTCCGCCAGCAAGGAGCTGACATGAACGCCTCAACCCAGATGCCGAGCAGCCGCCGCCCACATGCGGCCCTGCTGTCCGCGCTGCTCGGCGTGCTCGCCGCGGGTGCCGTCACGAGTGCCGCCGCGCAGCAGGCGACCGAGCCAGGCAACCTGATCATCGAGCGCGACATCACCCCGCGCGATGCGTTCGTGCCGGTGCCGAAGAGCCAGGATCCGATTTCGGTGCAGGTTCAAACCTTCCCGCGCGCGGCGTTCGACGGCGCGATCGGCGCGATGGCGAGCGACCTCGACCTGAACGGCGCGCACGGCACCAGCGGCGTCGCCAGCAACGGCTTCATGCCGGCGCTGGTCGGCGCCAACGGCATCCAGCACATGCTCGCGGGGGCCGGCAATACCGTCCCGGTTGGCGCGGGCGCCAGCTTCGGCGGCGCCGGCGGAATCGGCAGCTCGATCGCCCAGTCGGTCAACGGTGCCCTCGCACCCCTCGGCGCTGCGTTGGGAGCCATGAAATGAAAACCACATACGCACCGGCCGCGAAGCCCTTTGCGTCACGCAAGCAGCCGCGCTGGCCCTTGATGGTCTGCGCTCTCCTCGGCCTTGCGAGCGTAACGGCATACGCTCAAACGCCGTCCGCGCTCGTCGACGTGCAGTCGGTGATCGGCAACGGTGCGCTCAACGGTGCGACTGGGGTCGTCGCCATCAACGAGGCGGCGGGTCTGGACAACGTGCAGGCAAATCAGGGCGTGCTCGCCAACGGGCAAACCCCTTTCAATCTGATCGGCAGTTCGCAGAGCGCGTCCACCAACGCCAAAACAACGGCCGCG
The DNA here is from genome assembly GCF_902833645.1 of Paraburkholderia fungorum. Classification (GTDB taxonomy): domain Bacteria; phylum Pseudomonadota; class Gammaproteobacteria; order Burkholderiales; family Burkholderiaceae; genus Paraburkholderia; species Paraburkholderia fungorum. The sequence continues at coordinate 25,493 of NZ_CADFGE010000012.1, read as the reverse complement.
AAAAGCACGATCAGCAATAACGCTTTTTCAAACACCTCTGGCCTTATCGAAGTGAATCAGTCGGCGGGTGTAGGGAATCTTCAGCGGAACAGCGCCATGATCGGCACTGGGCCGGTTGAAGCGGAGATCGTAGCGGATGGGGTGCTATCCGCTACGACCGCCAAGGGAGGCGGGCTGGGAAAGTCCGGCAATAACCACGACGCACGCGAGGTGTCCATCGGTGCGGACGCGTTCAAGAACGTCAGTGGAATCGTCCAGATCAACCAGACTGCCGGCTCAGGTAACGTCAGTTCAAACAGTTTTGTGCTCCGTCCCCCGGCGGGCACCTTTTTCTAACGAGCCACACTCTTTATCGGAGCGTCATCATGAAGCGCACACTCATTGCAGCGGCTGTCCTGTCGACGATGGCAGCAAGCTCGGCTTACGCCGAATGCACGGCCGGCTGCGACCCGGCTGAGCTCTTTACGGCAACCAACGTCTATACCGACATCGGTGAATTCGGCTTCATCACGCTGCGTGGCAAGGTCAACGTGAACAGCAGTTCCGGCGCCACGGTCAACAACACGCAAAACGTGAACGTCGGCGGCGTGGACATGAAGACGCCGCCGCAGAGCTATGTCTCCGGCCACGTGACCACGACCGTCAACACGACGGATAGCTGGGACCACGCAAGCGGCGGCGGCAGCGGCTGGGGCGTGAGCCAGTCGTATAGCAACAACGCCTGGGCTTACAACAAGAGCAACACGCAAACCAACACGGCCTCGTCGAGCGCTGCGTTCATTGCGGGCGGCGGCTTCGCAACCGGTTTCGAAACATCGGTCAGAGGGTACAACTATGCGAACACGCACGCTTCCGCCAATGGTTTCCTCGCGGCGGGCTTCATCGCCGGTCTCGGCGGCGGCCCCGGCGTGATCTTCGGCGGTCTCGCGGCAGGCTTTGCCGGCGCGCTGAACACCCACGAGTCGAGCAATTTCGGCGCGGGGCTCCAGGCACAGGCAGCCGGCTACGGCGTCGCGTACGGCGGCTATGCGGCAGCCAGCCAGAGCACGGCGACGCAAACCCGCAGCGGCTATGGCGACGAAGTACATGCCAGCTTCTCCGAAGGCAGCCACGCCTATGGATGGACCCATAACTACGATGACAACCGGGGCTCCGTCACGGTCACGGGCAGCATCACCCAGCACATCAACACCGAAACGCCGACCACGATGTCCGCCGGCATCGGCAACAATGCGCTGGATACGGCAAGCGGCAACATTGGCGTCAACATCGCCACCGGCATCGACAACGCGCAGTCCAACGACGCCGCGCTGTCGAACATGGATGTCGGCCCCGTGTTCGGCACCGCGCAGATCTACTCGACTCAATCGTCGAGCGGCTCGGCCAAAGTGGGTGACTTCAACTTCGTCGCTTCCGTCGGCGCGGGCGCGCTGGCCAATGCAACCGGCAACATCGGCGTGAACGTGGCCTCGGGTGTGGGCAACGTGCAAAACAATAGCCTGGCAGCGTCGGCTACGACCGACAGCAGCAGCAGCGGGATGGGCGGCTGGAATCATCATCGCGGCAGCATGCAAGGTGGCGAAGTCATCGCCAGCGACCAGAACTGCCAGACCGCGGACGCAGCCGTTAATGGCCAGTTCACCGGCTCGTCGATGCTCGGCGCAGGCGCACTGGCCAATGCGACCGGCAACATCGGTGTGAACATCGCGTCGGGTGTAGGCAACCTGCAACACAACGGCCTTGCAGTCGCCAGCGTGTCGCATCAGTAATCAGCAGTCCGTAATCAGTAATTAAAGCTGTATAGCAGGAAGACAACCGGTCAGCCTTCGGGCTGACCGGTGTCTCCCCTGGGGGGGATAGACCATGTTCGGGGTGAGCAGGGCAACGCATGGCTTTTTTGCGGCGCTCTTCGCAGGACTCGTGCTGTCACAGGCGGCTCATGCGCAGAGTGCCCTTTCCATGAACGCCGCAGCCGGTGTGCCGTTCGACGTGAACGTGCGCTCGATTCGCGAGCTGCGCTACAACCATATAGTTTCGCAGCGTTACGACTACAGCTGCGGCTCGGCCGCTCTGGCCACGTTGCTGAAGTACGGCTACGGCATCGACATTCCCGAAACCGAAATGATCCGCCGCATGATGGTGTTTTCGACACCGGAGGTGGTGGTCAAGAACGGCTTCTCGATGCTCGACATGAAGAAGTTCGTCGAAACGATCGGCCTGCGCGGCCGAGGTTTCCGTGTCACCGCCGAAGCGCTCTATCACCTGCAGATTCCCGTGCTCGTCCTGATGAACAGCGACGGCTACGAGCACTTCGTGATCGTCAAGCACGCCGAAGACCGCCGCGTTTTCATTGCCGACCCCGCCCTCGGCAACCGCATCGTCATGGAAGACGACTTCGTCAAGAAGTGGAACGGCCTCGTGTTCGCGGTCGTCGGCAAGCCATTCAAGGAGGATTCTCCGCTCTTGCAAGGCAACGAGTCGCTCGCGCTCAAACTGCGCGAACGCGCGCTGGAAAACGGCACGGCTGCGACTCCCTTTGTTGAATACGGTTTGATCAAGGCAGAGTTGTTCTGACCCATCATGGACCGAAACTTAATCGCTATTGGCTGCGCGTTGTGTTTCGCGACGTGCGGCCTTACACCAATCGCGCAGGCTGCCGAGCAGGCGCCGACGGTGTTTGAAGACGTCGGCGCCCTCAAGCTGCAAGCCGTCGACGACACCGTCCTCGCCAGCCAGACCGGCAAAGGCATTGTCGGGGACATCATCTCAGGCGTCGTCATCAACCTGCTGTCGCAATGGCAGCTGCCGAACGGCGCCACCGCTGTCGCCTCAGGCGCGCTCTCCATTGTCACCAACGCCCTCAACACGCCGAGCGTGCAGTTCAATTCATCGGCCTCCGTGACCAGTCCGAACGGACCATCGGGCAGCGGCGCCAACCACAACGCCAGCGCGAGCGGCGGGCAGAACGTCAGCGTCAACGGCGTCTCGCAGATCGCTCAGGTGGCCGGCAACGGCAACCTCGGCACCAACCAGGCGCTGATCGATTTCGACGCCTCGCCGGCCAGTCTGAGCGGCGGTACCTATAACAACGCAAGCTCGGCAACCGCCAGCAATGCGAACGGCTCGATAAAGGCCTCCGTCAGTCTCGCCAACGGCGGAATTTCGATCGCGCTGCAAACGCCGGCCGGTATCGCCACGCAAAGCATCTCGCCGAGCAACGCGCAACAAGCCGGGATGATCGCCCAACTCTTGCAGATCGCAGGCAATAACCAGCAAGTCGCCAACCAGTTGCAACTGCATTTGCAGACACAACAGATGTCGGCCTCGATGCTGCGCCAGTTGGGTGTCCTACAAGCCCTGCAAAACACCGTAAGGAGATAACGCGGGCCGCCACCCGCCGAGGACCAAGACCAAGTATCACAGCAGCACCAAAACGGCCGCGCGAAGCATAGGAGACATGCGACGCACGGTCAGAATACCGGGGGAACAAAAATGATCAGATTCTCAAGGACCGTCACGCCACGCATGGCGTTAGCGGCCATACCGGCCGCAGTCATGCTGTTCGCGTTATCGCAGGGGGCCAGCGCGCAGGCGCTCGCCGATCAATCGGTTGAAGACCGGCTGAACACGCTCATGCGCGTCGTCAGCGAGCAGCAAAAGCAGATCATCTCACTCGAACGGCAGGTCACGAATCTCGAGATGGCGCAGCGCGGCCGCGGCGCACCGGGCTACGGCACGCCGACCGGCGACGCCGCGGTCGCCGAGCAACCCGGCGCGGACGGCCTGCCTGTGCCGCTGCCGCCGCTGGCCCAGATAAACCCCGGCACACCCGCACCCGGCAGCGCGACGGGCACCGCGACAGGCGTGCCGGTCAATCCGCCGGTGCCGGACAACAGCGGCGGAGGCAGCCTGCCTGCCGCGACCGACGGCAGCGGCGCGGTCGGCCAGACCCAGAAAGCCGCGCAACCGGTGCGCACGCAAGCCGAAGACGCGGTGGTGCAGAACCAGCAGCACACGCCGCTGTTCGAGCACAAGCTCACCATGGACTGGGGCATCAGCGATACCTACTACGACCGCCGCCAGTTGCAACTGTCCGGCTTCCTCGCGCTCGATGCGATTTTCCTCGGCAACATCAACCTCGGCGAAACCAAGTCGCACCAGGTGATGGCCGACCTCGACACGCGCTACGGTCTGACCGACCGCATCAGCGTCGACGTCGACGTGCCCTACGTCTACCGGCACAGCAATTTCATCGTCGGCGGGGCCGGCGGGGCCGCCAATACGGTCTCGGACGCCTCGGCGAATTCGAGCAACATCGGCGACGTCAACCTCGGGATCTACTACCAGATCCTGAAGGAAACCAACAGCCTGCCGGACCTGGTCGGCAGCCTGCGCATCAAGGCGCCGACCGGTACGTCGCCGTTTGGCATCAAGCTGCAACAGGTCGATGCCAACAACACCAACCTCGTCGCGCCCACCAAGCTGCCCACCGGCACCGGCTTCTGGAACATCACGGCGGGCCTCTCGGTGTTGAAGACCTACGATCCGGTCGTGCTGTTCGGCAGCGTTTCGTACACCTACAACATTGCCCGCTCGTTCTCGGACATTTCGTCGGTGATCGGTCAGACCGAACCGGCGACCGTCAAGATCGGCGACGTCGTGCAGTTCGGCGGCGGCGTCGCGCTCGCGTTCTCGGACAAGGATTCGGCCAGCATCTCGTACACGATGGCGCTGGAACCCGAATCGCAAACCAAGGCGCCAGGCGGAACCTATTCGAAGGTGCCGGGCAGCGAAACCACGGCGGCCGCCCTGACCTTCGGCCTGAATCACGTAGTGAACAAGCACTTGACGATCAACGGTTCGGTGTCGGTGGGCCTCACGCCCGACACGCCGAACTTCGTGATCGGTGTGCGCTTTCCCTACACTTTTTGACGTGCCAACGATACGAGGCTGATCGTGCGCGAATCACCCCATCTGAGCAGCGTTACACCGCCCTCCGGCGCTCATCTGTCGATTGCCCGGGCGCCGGAAGGTCCTGTGACACGAGCAACGGGCGTCCTCGGGGGGCGCCCATCGGAAGTCTCTTTGGTGCGTCCTCAGGAGGCTGTCGTGGAGCGCTTGCATGAGCCCTCTTCCGCCGCAAAAGGAGGCGGTCTGCCGCACGCGCAGATCGAGCGGACCCTGCTCTATGTCGCGCGCACGCCGGACGAGACGCTGAGCGCCCATCTGCAGAGCCGTGGCTGGCACGTGCTGGTGGCCCGCTCGGCTCACGAGGTTACGCGCCTGCTCAAGCCCGACGTGCTGTGCGCCGGCATCGCCGACCTCGCAAGCTTTGCGCCGCGCGACCTGGGCGGCCTCGAGGCGAGCCTGCGTCAACAGCAGATTGGCTGGATTGCGCTCGTCACGCCGGAGCGCCTCGCCGACCCGGGCGTGCGCCGCCTGATCCGTCATTACTGCTTCGACTACGTCAAGACGCCGGTAGCCAACGCCACGATCGACTATCTCGTCAGTCACGCATTCGGTATGGTGACCTTATGCGATGCCGATGAGATCCCGCCTGCCGCGCCCACTGCGGCCGACGACGAAGACGAAATGGTCGGCACCTGCGAAGCGATGCAGCAACTGTTCCGCACCATTCGCAAAGTCGCCAATACCGACGCCAGCGTGTTTATCTCGGGTGAATCCGGCACCGGCAAGGAACTCACCGCGCTGGCGATTCACGAACGCTCGCCGCGCCGCAAGGCGCCGTTCATCGCCATCAACTGCGGGGCGATTCCGCATCATCTGCTGCAGTCCGAACTATTCGGCTACGAACGTGGTGCGTTCACCGGCGCGAACCAGCGCAAGATCGGCCGGGTCGAGGCCGCGGACGGCGGCACCTTGCTGCTCGACGAAATCGGCGATCTGCCGATGGAAAGTCAGGCCAGCCTGCTGCGCTTTCTGCAGGAAGGTAAGATCGAGCGGCTCGGCGGCCGCGAATCGATCCAGGTGGACGTGCGCATTATCTCGGCAACCCACGTGGACCTCGAAATCGCGATGCGCGAAGGACGGTTCCGCGCCGACCTGTTTCACCGTCTGTGCGTGCTGCGGGTCGACGAGCCGCCGCTGCGCGCTCGCGGCAAGGACATCGAGATTCTTGCGCATCACATCATGCACAAGTTCAAGACCGACAGCGCGCGCAAGATCCGCGGCTTTACGCCGTCTGCGATCGAGGCGATGTACAACTACAGTTGGCCTGGCAACGTGCGCGAACTGATCAACCGGGTGCGCCGCGCGATCGTGATGGCGGAAAACAAGCTGATTTCCGCCGACGACCTCGACCTCGCGCAATTCACCGGACAACAGACCATGAGCCTCTCGCAGGCACGCGAAGCCGCCGAGAAGCGCGCGATCGAAGCAGCGCTGCTGCGGCATCGCCACCGGCTGAACGAGGCGGCGATCGATCTGAACATTTCGCGCGTCACGCTATATCGGCTGATGGGTCAGCACGGCTTGCGGGATCCCAGCGCGGCCGACGAGAAAGCGGCGCTTGAGGCGCTCGGCGCCGATGAGCCCGCGCACGAATGAGCGGGACGCGTAGCAGGGAGCGCCTGGCCGGGGACACCCGACCAGGCACCCGACCGGGGCGCGCCCTTTCGCCTCAGGTAGAATCATCCTGGTTACGTTCCCCTTTCCATTCGATGACGACGCTAACCCTGATCGTCGCTCGCGCCAATAACGGCGTGATCGGCCGCGACAACCAGTTGCCCTGGCGACTTCCCGAAGACCTCGCGTTCTTCAAGCGCACTACGATGGGCGCGCCCATCATCATGGGCCGCAAGACGCATGAATCGATCGGCCGGCCGTTGCCGGGACGCCGCAACATTGTCGTGACACGGGACGCCACGCGGCGCTTTCAGGGCTGCGACGCGGCCACCACGCTCGCAGACGCGCTCAAGCTCGCCGCCCAGGACCAGGCGCCGGAAGCGTTTCTGATCGGCGGCGCGCAACTGTATGCGGAAGGCTTGCGTCAGGCGGACAAGCTGATCGTCACCGAAATCTCCGCGGATTTCGAAGGCGACGCCACCTTCCCTGAGCTCGACGAAAACGAATGGGAAGAGGTCGCGCATGAAACCCATCGCGCGGATGCACCGAACGACTTCGATTACGCCTTCGTGACCTATAAGCGCAAGGGCGCGTGAAGGCCACGCGCCGCGCCTGATTGACTGGCTGACTAACTGACGGTTCTTGCATCTGACGCCGGGATTCGCGCATTCATCTTTCGCCTTGCGCCGCCCGACACGCATAAAAAAACGCCACGCATGCAACTGCGTGGCGTTTCTTTTTTCAGCCCTTTTCTCAGCGCTGTTGCCGACCGCTTACTGACCCGCGATCGTCATCCGTTCGATCAGCACCGAGCCCGTTTCCTTGGTGCCGCGCGTGATCGTATCCGCACCGATCGCGACGATATGGCGGAACATCTCCTGCAGCGTGCTCGCCACGGTGATTTCCTCGACCGGATACTGGATCTTGCCGTTCTCGACCCAGAAGCCCGACGCGCCGCGCGAATAATCGCCCGTCACGTAATTCACGCCCTGCCCCATCAGTTCGGTCAGCAGCAGGCCCGTGCCGAGCTTCTTCAGCATTGCCTCGAAGTCGTCTTCCGGACGTGTCTTCGAGCTGCGCAGCGACAGATTGTGCGAGCCGCCGGCGTTGCCGGTGGTCTGCATGCCGAGCTTGCGCGCCGAGTAGGTGGACAGGAAATAGCCTTCCACCACACCGTCCTTCACCACGGAGCGCTGTTTGGTGCGCACGCCTTCTTCGTCGAACGGCGCGCTGCCCATGGCCCGCGCAACGTGCGGATCTTCGACCACCTGAATGTGCGGCGCGAACACCGGCTTGCCGAGGCTATCGACGAGGAATGAGGTCTTGCGGTACAACGCGCCGCCGCTGGTGGCCTGAACGAACGCGCCGAGAATGCCGGCGGCGAGCGGCGCTTCGAACAGCACCGGCACCTTGCGCGTATCGAGCCCGCGCGCACCGATGCGCGACAAGGCCCGCTGCGCCGCGTAACGGCCTACTGCTTCCGGGTCGGCGAGGTCGGACGCGCTGCGGGTCGACGTGTACCAGTCGTCGCGCTGCATATTGCGGCCACCGCCGGCGATCGGCGCGCAGGCGATGTAGTGACGCGAGTACGGATAGCCCGCGAGAAAGCCGCGCGAGGTGGCCAGCACGAATTGCGAGTGCTGCGCCGAGACGCTCGCGCCTTCCGAATTCTTGATCTGCGGATCGGTGGCGAAAGCGGCGTCTTCCGAGCGGCGGGCGATTTCCACCGCTTCGTCGGCCGTCAGATTCCACGGGTGATACAGATCGAGATCGCGTGGTGCGGTTTCGAGCAGGTCGGCTTCGGCGAGACCCGCGCAATCGTCTTCAGCCGTGAAGCGGGCGATGTTGTACGCCGCCGCGACCGTGTCCTTCAGAGCCTGCGACGAAAAGTCCGAGGTGCTCGCATTGCCGCGCTTGTTGCCGATGAACACCGTCACGCCGACCATCTTGTCGCGATTGTGTTCGATCGTCTCGACTTCGCCGCGCCGCACGGAGACGGACAGGCCGTCGCCTTCGGAAATCTCGGTTGCCGCGTCGGTACCGCCGAGCGACTTCGCGTGACGAAGGATGTCCGAGGCGATTTCCTTCAGTTCATCCTGGGTATGCGGAAAAAAGCGCTGCTTGACGTCCATGTCTGCTGCCATTGTCGTTGCCGTCCTGTTCGGGGCCGAGCGGCCCTGTGTGTTCGCCCATGCCGCACGCATGCGCTCGCATTTTTACGGGCGCTGTTCACGTGCTCATCTGCCTGCTCGTTTGCGTAATCACGCATCCCGCGATCATAGCAAGGTACGCGAAGCTGCACCTGGCATTCGCTGAGCCTTGCGTTGCCTTGGCCTGGTTGCGGCGCCGTCGTGACGTGGTTGTGACGCCACCGTGGCCCGGCTCCGGTTTCGTCCTGGATTGCCGGCGTGCCCGTGCTTGAGAAAACCTCCGCCAGACGCCTTGTGCACGGCAGCACGGCGGGTTCCAAGGGCGCGGCACGCTACAATATCGGTATGACACGCAAAACCCGCATTCAACCCATCGAATCCGCCGAGCCGGAAGTCGACGAGAACGGCTACGACCGTCCCAGCAAGTCCCAGCTCAAGCGCGAAATGCACGAGCTGCAGGAACTGGGCTCGGCGCTGATCGCCCTGCCCAAGGACGCGCTCAAGCGCATGCCGATGCCCGAAAAGCTCGACGACGCCGTGCGCGAGGCGCGCCGCATCACCGACCACGAAGGCAAACGCCGCCAGGTGCAGTACGTCGGGCGCGTGATGCGCTCGCTGCTGGAAGAGGAAACCGCCGCGCTGCGCACCGCGCTCGACACCTATAACGGCGTCAACAAGGCGGAAACGGCCAAACTGCACTGGATCGAGCGCACCCGCGAGAAACTGCTCGCCGACGACGCCGCGCTGACCGAATTCATCCGCCAGCACCCGAACGCCGATCCGCAGCAGGGTCGCACGCTGATCCGCAACGCCCGCAAGGAAGCGCAGCAAAGCAAGCCGCCACGCTACTTCCGCGAGCTGTTCCAGTGGATCAAGAATGCCGACGGGCCGGCTGCCGACGCCGATTCCGATGCTGAAGACGCTCTGGAAGACGACGATGACGACCGCGACGCATAAGGCTGTACGTCAGCATCCGGATGAGGTCGTGATCGGCCTCGTGTCGATCAGCGACCGTGCATCCACCGGCGTGTACGAGGACAAAGGCATTCCGGCGCTGCAGGAATGGCTCGGCGCCGCCCTAAGCTCGCCGTTTCAGGTGGTCACGCGCCTGATTCAGGACGACGCGGCCACGATCTCCGCCACGCTGGTCGAACTGGTAGACGAAACCGGCTGCGATCTGGTGCTGACCACCGGTGGCACCGGCCCGTCGCGCCGCGACGTGACGCCGGAAGCGACTCTCGCGGTCGCGACGAAGGAAATGCCGGGTTTCGGCGAGCAGATGCGGCAAATCAGCCTGAATTTCGTGCCGACCGCCATTCTGTCGCGTCAGGTGGCGGTAATTCGCGAAACTGCGGAACACGCGGCGCTGATCATCAATCTGCCTGGCCAGCCGAAGTCGATCAAGGAAACGCTGGAAGGTCTACGCGACGCCGAAGCAGGCGGCGCGGTGAAGGTGCCGGGCATTTTCGCCGCGGTGCCCTATTGCATCGACCTGATCGGCGGCCCGTATGTGGAAACGAATGCCGACGTGGTGAAGGCGTTCCGGCCGAAAAACGCAGTGCGCGCGCCCCGGCAGCATTGAGGCCGAAGTTGCGGCGGCGGCCGCGTATTGCTGTGCGCACTGCCGGAGCCGCGCCAGCGTGACTTGCGCCGCCACGCCCCCCGAGCCGCAGCGGTATTACTCCGCAGCCGCTGCGTCCGGTGCCGCCGGGATCAGGAAGTGCTCGCGGTAGTACTTCAGCTCGTCGATCGATTCGTGGATGTCAGCCAGCGCCGTATGCATCGCGCGCTTCTGGAAACCCTTGTAGATCGTGGGCTGCCAGCGGCGGCACAGTTCCTTCAGGGTGCTGACGTCGAGATTGCGGTAATGGAAGAAGCGCTCCAGATCCGGCATCCAGCGCGCCATGAAACGGCGGTCCTGGCAGATCGAATTGCCGCACATCGGCGACTTGCCCGGCGGCACATAAGCGCCAAGAAACTCGCGAATCTGCTCGGTGGCGTCGGCTTCGCTCACTGTCGACGCCTTCACCCGGTCGATCAGGCCCGAACGGCCGTGTGTGTTCTGGTTCCACTGATCCATTTTGGCGAGCGTCTCGTCGCTCTGATGAATCGCCAGCACCGGCCCTTCGACCAACCGATCGAGCGTCGAATTCGTCACCACCACCGCGATTTCGATGATGCGGTCGGTGTCCGGTTCGAGCCCGGTCATTTCCATGTCCAGCCAGACGAGATTCATGTCGCTGCGCACGAGCGACGGCGGTTCGGTGGATGCGAGGATGTCAGTCATGAGGGCAACCCTGAGGGCCCGGCAAATCGCTTCGCAGGAAGCAGAATGGCCGCGCCGATTGTTCGTATGAGATTGGTTTGTGCCGGCCTCGGCCGGTTTTGTCCAGTTTTGGACTTAGCCCCCCGCCACGAAGCGGGAAGAAACATATAATTCTCGCATAGTTACCACGGAATCCCCGGATGCCCACCCTGTACTTCACTGTCCTGTTCGTCGTCGCCGTTGTGGCGATGGTCGGCACCAAACTGTGGCTCGCGTCGCGGCAGATCCGCTTCGTCGCCGGCCATCGCGACCAGGTGCCGAGCCAGTTCGCCGGCACCATCGCGCTCACCGCGCACCAGCGCGCCGCCGACTACACCATCGAACGCACACGGCTGGCGATGATCGAGGTCGTCGTCGGCGCTGCCGTCCTGATCGGGCTGACGCTGCTGGGCGGCGTTCAGGCACTCGATCTGGCGATTTCCGACTGGCTGGGCCGCGGCTACGTCGGTCAGATCGTACTGGTCGCGGCGGTGATCGCGATCACCGGCGTGATCGATCTGCCGTTCGAGTACTACCGGCAATTCGTGGTCGAACAGCGCTTCGGCTTCAACCGGATGAGCAAGGGCATTTTCTTCCTCGACCGGCTCAAGGGCCTGCTGCTCGGCGCCGCATTTGGCCTGCCGCTGCTCTTCGTCGTGCTGTGGCTGATGAACCAGGCCGGCAGCCTGTGGTGGCTGTGGACGTGGATCGTCTGGGTCGCATTCCAGATGCTCGTGCTGGTGCTGTATCCGTCGTTTATCGCACCGCTCTTCAACAAGTTCGAACCGCTCAAGGACGAGGCGCTGAAAAGCCGCATCGAAGCGCTGATGCAGCGCTGCGGTTTCGCCGCGAAGGGCCTGTTCGTGATGGACGGCAGCCGCCGTTCGGCACATGGCAACGCCTACTTCACAGGCTTCGGCGCGGCCAAGCGGATCGTGTTCTTCGATACGCTGATCGCGCGCCTGTCGGGCAGCGAGATCGAAGCGGTGCTCGCGCACGAACTTGGCCACTTCAAGCGCCGTCACGTGATCAAGCGGATGGTCGTCACGTTCGCGATCAGTCTGGTGATGCTCGCCCTGCTCGGCTGGCTGACGCAATGCGTGTGGTTCTACGAAGGGCTGGGCGTGCGGCCGTCGCTGATCGGCGGCAATAGCGGCCTCGCGCTGGTGCTGTTCTTCCTCGCGTTGCCGGTATTCCTGTTCTTTGTCACGCCGCTCGGCAGCCTTAGCTCACGCAAGCACGAGTTCGAAGCCGACGCGTTCGCCGCCACGCAAACCGATGCGCAAGACCTCGTCAACGCGCTCGTCAAGCTATACGAGGACAACGCGTCGACCCTGACGCCCGATCCGATCTATACCGCGTTCTATTACTCGCATCCGCCGGCGTCGCAGCGGATCGACCGCCTGCTGCGGCACGCATGAGCGGCCGCTCCCCGAAAGCGCCGCGCGCGCCGTCCAGCACACGCGTAGGCGGGCTCGTGATTGCCGCGCATGGGCGCCACTACCTGGTCGCGCCGGAAGACGGCGGCCCGATGCTCCAGTGCTTCCCGCGCGGCAAGCGCAGCGAGGTGGCGGTCGGCGATCGCGTGATTTACGAGCCGACTTCGGCGGACCAGGGCGTGATCGTCGAGATCGGCGAACGTCGCAATCTGCTGTATCGCTCGGATCAGTACAAGTCGAAGCTGTTTGCCGCGAATCTCGATCAGTTGCTGATCGTGCTCGCGACCGAGCCGCATTTCAGCGAAGACCTGCTCGGCCGCGCGCTGGTCGCTGCCGAAGCGAACGAACTGAAGCCGTTGATCGTGCTGAACAAGATCGACGTGACCGGTGCGCTGGAGGGCGCGCGCAAACGGCTTGAACCGTACCGCGCGCTCGGCTACACGGTGGTCGAAGTGTCGATCAAGACGCAGCCTGATAACGCGCGACCTGCTTTGCTGGAACATCTGCAAGGTCATTCGACGCTGCTGCTCGGCCAGTCGGGCATGGGTAAATCCACGTTGGTGAATCTGCTGATTCCAGATGCGGAAGTCGCCACCCGTGAGATCTCGACCGCGCTGAACAGCGGCCGGCATACCACCACGTTCACGCGGCTCTACCCTTTGCCCGGTGCCGACGGCGGCGCGTTGATCGATTCGCCGGGTTTCCAGGAATTCGGTCTGCATCACCTCACCGAAGGCCGGCTCGAACGCGCGTTTCCCGAATTCCGGCCGTTGCTGCCGAACTGCCGCTTCTACAACTGCCATCATTTGCAGGAGCCGGGTTGCGCAATTCTCGAAGCGGTTGCCGATGGCCGGATCCGGCGCGAACGGCATGCTCTGTATGCGCAACTGGTGCATGAAGCCAGTCAGATCGTGCGCTAACGCGCGCGTCGCTTTCAACCCTCGGATTCACGATGAAACTGATGCGCGCGCCGAATCTGATCATCGGACAGCATTGGGTCAATGTGCTGGAGACGGCGGGCATCGCTTGCGAGTTGCACAACCGTTACCTGAACGGCGCGCTCGGCGATATTCCGGCGGATCAGTGCGCGCCGGAGTTGTGGCTTGTCGACGAACGCGACGAGGCAATGGCGCGACGGCTGATCGATGCAGCGGCGCATGGACCAACGCCAGGTTCGCCTTCATGGCAATGCCATCAGTGTGGGGAGACGCTCGAAGCGCAGTTCACGGTGTGCTGGCAGTGCGGAACGGCGCGGGATCCGCTGGATGGATGACGCAGTCGGGTTCGGGGGGCAGGTAGTGAGGCCACTGCGGTGAGCGCAAAAAAGCCGGGTAAGAACCCGGCTTTTTCTATTGCATCGCGTTAGCGACGCGCCGATTCACGCGAGCCATACCGCGATCGTGAGCATCAACAACAAAATCATCCATAGGACCACCGCGCGCCACACGAGGCCCACTGCCGATTGCAGCGTGCGCGGCGTGCAGTCGTCACCGACCTGCATCGGGCCACCGTCGCCCGTGGCGAGCGCGTCGAGGCTCGACTGCTCAGCGAGCGGCCCACTCAAACGCGCGCCAAGCGCCCCACTGCCCGCAGCCAGCAGCACACCGTCATTCGCATCCGGCCACTGGCGCGCGTGATTGCGCCAGGCATAAATCGCGTCCTCGAAATTGCCGACAATCGCGAAACCCAGCGACGTGAGCCGCGCCGGCACCCAGTCGATCACAAAAAAGGCCCGCTGCGCAAAACTCGAGAAGGCGACCGTGCGATCGTCGACTGGCCGTGCCCATGCGCGTGCCAGATACTCGGCGATCCGATACAGCACCGCGCCCGCCGGCCCGACCGGAATCAGGAACCAGAAGAAAACCCCAAACACGTGCCGATGCGAGGCCACCACCGCGTGAATCAGCGTATGGCGCACGATCTCGCTGACGGGCATGTCGACGGTGTCGAGCCCGGTCCATTCATTCAGGATTTCACGCGCGCGCGGCACATCGTCGTTGTTCAACGCGAGGTGAATGTCGGTGAAGTAATGGCTGAACTGCCGGAAGCCAAGCGTGAAGTACAGCACGGCGACATTCCACAGGAAGGCCAGTGCAAAGTGAATGTGGTAGAGCACGTAATAGACAAGCGCGACAGCCAGCGTCCACGGCACCACTACCACGAGCCACGCGAGCAGGCCATGCCTGGGCTTGCCGGCATCGAATCCGTGCGCCGCCGACTCCGCATGGTATTGAAGCAGCGCGGACACCGGATTGTTCGGCGACAGCGCGCGCACCTGTTCAATGATCAGAGCCAGCAATACGGAGAAAAAAGTCATGCGATGCGCCGTGCTTTTCGAGTTTTACGATTGTTTTATAACGATAGCACAGGGTCGGATGCGACTGAGCGCAGACGTTGACAAACACCCAACAACTGCACAGACCGCCGTGGCTTACGCCGCGAGAAAGCGATAGAAGTTGCGCAGCATCGCCGCCGTTGCGCCCCAAATGAAATAATGGCCGCCCGGTTGACCCTCACGATCTTCCGTCTGCGCCGACGCCGCCCGCGGATAGGGCATCGCGAAAAAGCGCCGCTCGCCGCCTTCGTAACGAAACACGCGTTCCTCGTGATGCGCGGGGTCCATCAGAAATGCGAGCGGGACTTCGAAGACGTCGGCTACTTCAAGTGCATCCATTTTCAACGTGAAAGGCGGATGCACAAGACCGATCACCGGCGTCACGCGAAACCCGGTGCCCGTCAGATAGTCGGGCAACGCACCGAGAATTTCAACGCGCGACGGATCGAGGCCGACTTCTTCCTGCGCCTCGCGCAAGGCCGTGGCGGTCGCGTCGGCGTCGAACGGCTCATGGCGGCCGCCGGGGAAGCTCACCTGGCCGGCGTGGTCGTTCAGATGGTCGGCACGTTGAGTCAGGAGCACGGTGAGACCGTTGTCGCGCACGACCAACGGCACCAGCACGGCGGCCACGCGCGGATCGACGTGCTTATCGCGCCAGGGCGCTTCGATAATCGGTTCAGGCGTCCAACTGAGACGCTGCTCGAACCGCCCGCGCAGACCATCGGGCGTCAGGCGCCCGGCAACCACCGGCGGCAGATCGGCACCCGTCGCTTCGACAGGCAGGGTTTCAGGCTCAAAGGCGGGGCGGATCAACGGGTCTCTCGGAATGAGCGGATAGGGGACATGCCGCTATTTTGACCTGGCAAACAAAAAAGCACCCGCGAGGGGTGCTTTTTCTTACAGCTTTTACGCTTCCGGAGCAGCGCGGTCTTTCTTGGCGACCAGCTTTTCCTTGATCCGAGCCGACTTGCCCGAACGGTCGCGCAGGTAGTACAGCTTCGCACGACGCACATCGCCGCGACGCTTCACGACGATGCTTGCCAGCAACGGCGAGTACGTCTGGAACGTACGCTCGACGCCTTCGCCCGACGAAATCTTGCGGACGATGAACGACGAATTCAGACCACGGTTACGCTTGGCGATCACGACGCCTTCGTAAGCCTGAACACGCTTACGCGTACCTTCAACCACGTTCACGCTGACGATCACCGTATCGCCGGGGGCGAATTCGGGGATGGTCTTCTCGCCGAGGGCGCGCGCGATTTCTTCCTGCTCGAGTTTTGCAATCAGATTCATCACTGACTCCTAAGTCCATCTTGTCGGCGTTCGTACCTGCCTCGTGAAAACACTTGGCTACGGCCCCGATAGAGGATGGGTTCACATCTGGCACCGTACACGCATGTGCGGCGCCGCCTATGTCCGCTCGAAAGCTCCACGGCTTTATGCCTTGGACGCTTCCTTTGCGAGACTCGCAAGCCATGCCTCGTCGGCACGGCTCAACATCTTGTTCTTTCTGGCCTTCACGATCAGATCGGGCCGCTTGTTCAACGTGTTACGCAAAGCCTCACGCCGACGCCACGCTTCGATTTCCGCATGATGGCCGCCGAGCAGCACATCAGGCACACGCACACCGTTGTATTCCTCCGGGCGCGTGTAATGCGGACAATCCAGCAGCACGTCGACAAAACTGTCCTGCACCGCCGATTGCGAGTCGTTCAGCACGCCGGGCAATTGACGCACCACCGCGTCCATCAACGCCATTGCAGGTAATTCGCCGCCGGACAGCACGAAGTCGCCGAGACTGACTTCTTCGTCGACAACACGGTCGAGCAAACGCTGATCGATCGCTTCATAGCGCCCGCACAACAGAATCAGGCCCGGTTCGGCCGCGAACTGCATGACGCGATCGTGATTCAGTGTGGCGCCTTGCGGCGACATCATCACGACGCGCGGCGCGCCGATGCCCTGCTCCGCTTGCGCGGCTTTCGCCGCACCGATCGCGTCTTCCAGAGGCTTGGCCAGCATGACCATGCCGGGGCCGCCGCCGTAGGGGCGATCGTCGATTGTGCGGTAGTTGTCGGTGGTGAAATCGCGCGGATTCCACGTACGCAACCCGTAGCGCTCCTGCTTCGCCGCACGGCTGGTGATACCCCAGTCGGTCAGCGCACGAAACATGTCCGGAAAGAGCGTCACGACATCGAACTGCATCGCTCTCTCCAGTCAGCGAAATTATTTAATAATCGGTTTCCCAGTCGACGATGATCTGCTTCGCCGCCTGATCCACCGTTTTGACAAAGACGCCGACGAACGGGATCAAACGCTCGCCGGTGACCGGCTTACCGCTTTTGTCGGTATCCGGATATTCGATGCGCAACACCGAGTGCGCACCGTTGTCGATCATGTCTGCAACCTTGCCGAGGTGGACCCCGGCAACGTTCACCACATCCAGGCCGAGCAGGTCGACCCAGTAGAATTCATCGGCCCCGAGGGCCGGAAATTCGCTGCGGCTGATGTAAACGCGCGTGCCGCGCAGTGCCAGTGCCACATCGCGGTCAGTGACGCCGCCCAGATGGGCAACGATACTGTCGCTATGCGTTTTTGCCTGTAATGACGGCGCCGACTTGCGCTCGTGGCCTTTCAGCAACCACCAGCGCTTTGCGCTTAGCAACGCGTCTCCGCCATGTCCGGCATCCGCATGCGCGGCTACCTTGACCCAGCCTTTGAGGCCGTAAGCGTCGACGATTGCACCGACCTCGACCGCGTCGGCCGGCCAGCTTTCCACCGTTTCCATCCGCATTTCTGCCGCGCTGGAAGCGGTGTTTGCAACTTTGGCTTTCGCCTTGCCTTCGGCTTTTTCGACCGGCTTGCGGACGAATGCGCCGAACGGCGCCTGACCAGACGTCTTTGCGCGCGGGGCTGCCGCTTTTGCCTTTGCGCTACCTGAACCGCCGGAATCACGCTCAGACATAAGAACACCTCACTGCCGACTTCGACGTCTGCTTCAGCAAAACTCGCGCATCGGACTGCTCACGCAAGCTGCGCGAGCCGCCGGCCGAACCGACGACGATACGCATGCTAGCTACCATTAAGCAGCCGGCTGCGCCTTTTGCGCTTCTTTCACGAGACGCGCGACGGTCGGCGACAGTTGTGCGCCAACGCCTTGCCAGTACGTCAGGCGGTCTTGAGCGATACGCAGCGACTCACCCTTCGTAGCGACCGGGTTGTAGAAGCCAACGCGTTCGATGAAGCGGCCGTCACGACGGTTGCGCGAATCGGTTGCGACGATGTTGTAGAACGGGCGCTTCTTGGAGCCGCCACGAGCCAAGCGGATGATGACCATATTAGAATCCTTGAAAACCGGGGTGCGGAACGACTGAAACACGCGATTATAGCGGGAAACCGACGCCATAACAAACACTTACGGGGATAAACTGAGTGACCGGGTTGCGCCGGCCATACAGGCGGGGGGCTTGGAATGCGCCGAAACGCCCGAATTACCTGACGGAGCGCCCATGAAACTCCTGCCACCGCCTGCGTTTTTTTCCGTTTTACGCGCCGTCTTTCGGCGAATTACCGGATTTTCGCCAGTTGCCGGCGTTTCGGGTGCCGCCCGCGCTGGGACCCTTCGCATCGGCGCAATGTTGTTGCTGGCGGCCGCCACCCTGCCGGCGTTAGCCGCACTGCCGATCGAACGCATCAAACTGCCGCCGGGCTTCCATATCGAAGTCCTGTCGGACGCGGTACCCAGCGCGCGGGGTATGGCGCTCTCGCCGAAAGGCATCCTCTATATAGGCAGCCTCGACGGCCATGTCTACGCGCTCGAGCTGCGCGATGGGCACGTGACAGCACGTCACGTGATTACGTCCGGATTGGAAACGCCGGCCGGCGTCGCGTGGCGGGACGGCGCATTGTATGTGTCCGCGGTGTCGAAAATTCTACGCTTCGACGCGATCGACACTCACCTGAGCGACCCGCCCAAACCGGTTATTGTCACCGACACACTGCCGACCGAAACGCATCACGGCTGGAAATTCATTGCTTTCGGGCCGGACGGCAAGCTTTACGTGCCGCAAGGCGCGCCCTGCAACGTCTGCCTGAAAGACCGCGACCGCTTTGGACTGATTGGCCGCATGAACCCGGACGGCAGCCACTATGAAGTCGTGGCCCGCGGCATTCGCAACACGGTCGGCTTCGCATGGCACCCGGTAACGCACGAACTGTGGTTCACCGACAACGGTCGCGATCTGATGGGCGACGACGTACCGGACGACAAACTCAACCGCGCGCCACGCGCCGGCATGGACTTCGGATTTCCCTACTGCCATGGCGGCGACACGCCCGACCCCGAATTCGGCAAAGATCATCCGTGCAGCGCCTTCACGCCACCGGTTGTCAAACTCGGGGCGCATGTGGCCTCGCTCGGCATGCGCTTTTACACCGGCTCGATGTTTCCGGGCGCCTATCGGGACAATATTTTCATCGCCGAACACGGTTCGTGGAATCGCAGCAAAAAGGTCGGTTACCGTGTCGTGCGGGTGATCACCAACCCGGACGGCAGCAACGCGCACCAGGAGATCTTTGCCGAAGGCTGGCTCCAGCCAGACGAAACGGTATGGGGGCGTCCGGCCGACGTGCAACCGATGCCGGACGGCTCACTCCTGATCAGCGACGACTACGCCGGCGCGGTTTACCGGGTGACCTACTCCACGCCTTAGTCATCGACGCACTCACCCGTCACGTGAGCATCACCAGACCGCGTGGCGTAGAATGCCCGACGGTCCGCGCCCACCGGCGCGCCGCTCCTTTCGCCCGCCTGTCACTCTGCTCTCGCCTACATGTCCACCCTTGCTTCGACTTCCTCGCATTTCAGATCCAAGACGATTACCGCTGCGCTGGCATTCTTCTTCGGCAGCCTCGGCGCTCACCGCTTCTATCTGTACGGCATGCGCGACATTTATGGCTGGGCTCATCTGCTCGGCACCCTGATCGGGATTCCGGGCGCCATGCTGGTGGTGGCGAGCGAGCGGGCCTCGATGCTCGGCTGGGTACTCGCTTTTTTCGGCGCCGTGTCGCTGCTTTCCGCTTTTCTGGCTGCGATCGTCTATGGCCTGCGTCCGGATGACAAATGGGACGCACAGTTCAACCCGCAAGCCCAGCGCAAAAGCCGCTCGGGCTGGACGGTCATTTTCATCGTGATTTTTTCGCTGCTGATCGGCGCGTTCCTGCTGATGACGGGCCTCGCAATCTCGTTTCAGACTTACTTCGAAGGTCAGGTTCAAGCCGCCAAAGCGCTGTCGCAGTGAGCTGCCGCCGCGCATCACGCTAAAAAAGCCTCAATTGCGGATTGTCGCGCGGCGGCGGTTCAGCACGCGCCAACTCGACCCGGTGGAAATGCGACATATCCAGAATGCCGCGATCGCGCCGGTTTAAGCCGAGCCGCCGCGCCGCCTGATGGAAACGTTGCTTCAGCAAATCTGCCCACAACCCTTCTCCCTTCATGCGAGTGGAGAAGTTCGAGTCATAGTCTTTCCCACCCCGCATATCGCGCACGCGGCTCATCACCCGGTCAGCACGATCGGGAAAATGTGCCGCGAGCCAATCCTTGAATAGCGGCGCCACTTCCCACGGCAAGCGCAACACGATGTAGCTTGCATTAGATGCGCCGGCCTCGGCACAGGCTTCCAGCACCCGCTCCATGTCCGGCTCGGTGACGAATGGAATCACCGGCGCGATGCTCACACCAACGGGAATACCCGCCTCACTTAGCGTACGGATGGTGCGCAATCGACGCGAAGGCGTAGCCGCACGCGGCTCGAGCGTGCGTGCAATATCCGCGTCCAGCGTGGTGATGGTGATGGCCGCCATGAACTGCCCGCGCGCCGCCATAGGGGCGAGCAGATCGATATCGCGCTCGATCAGCGATGATTTGGTGATCGCCGCAAACGGGTGCTGCCGCTCGCTGAGCACTTCGATCACGCGCCGCGTCAGCCGCAAGTCGCGTTCGGCCGGCTGCCAGGCGTCGGTAATGACGCCGAGCGCGATCGGCTCGGGTACATAGGACTTCTTCGACAACTCGCGCTCGAGCAATTCCGGCGCGTTGATCTTCGCGTAAACGCGGCTTTCGAAATCGAGACCGGGTGAGAGCCCCAGATAACTATGTGTCGGCCGCGCGAAGCAGTAGATACAGCCATGTTCGCAGCCCCGATACGGGTTCAACGACACGCTGAACGGAATATCCGGCGACGCGTTGCGCGTGAGAATGGTCTTGGCCCGCTCTTCGAACACCTGCGTGCGCAACACCTTGGGCTCGAGGTCTTCCTCGGACGACGAAACCCAGCCGTCGTCCACCCCTTCGCGCTGGTCGACTTCGTAACGGCCCTGCATGTTCGTCACCGCGCCACGCCCCTTGCGAGGCACGGGCGGAGCGATCGGAAATTCATTCGCGAAGTGGGGGTCGGAATCGGTCACGGCTGGAGCACGTAAAAAACGAGAAACGGCGAAAACACCTGTATAAATATACAGTGTTTGCGCCGTTTGTCGAGCCCAGCTACGGACCTTCGTGGGCAGCTACTCGCCAACCGCAATCGTCAGCGTTTCCTTGATCTCTTCCATCACCACATAGCTCTTCGACTGCACCGCGCCGGGCAGCTGCAGCAGGATGTCCCCCAGCAGCTTGCGATAATCGGCCATTTCACCGATACGCGCCTTGATCAGATAGTCGAAATCGCCTGACACGAGGTGGCACTCCAGCACCTCGGGGATCTTCTGCACCTCGCGGCGGAACTGGTCGAACATGTTGCCGCTTTTGTGATCGAGCGTGATCTCGACGAACACCAGCAGCGCAGCGCCCAGCTCAGCCGGGTTCACCCGCGCGTGATAGCCGGTGATCACGCCGTCGCGCTCCATCCGTTTGACGCGCTCGATGCACGGCGTAACCGACAACCCGACCTGTTCCGCGAGGTCTTTCATTGCCATCCGGCCGTCCTGTTGCAGGAGCCGCAGGATCTTGTGATCGAGTTTGTCGAGGGCCCGGACCGGTTGGCGCTGTGTACGCATAGTGTTTTTGCTGAAAATCCTGAAAATACAATAACAAAACCTGCCTGACTGTTAATAGTATAGCGGTTAACACTGGGCGATCCGCGTTACACCTCGTTAATCGAACGAATTCAACGAATCGACGAGCGCGCCGCCCTCAGACCTTTCTCTGGAGCAGTTATGCGAGTCGTCGTTTTGGGCAGTGGCGTCGTCGGGGTGA
Source organism: Paraburkholderia fungorum (assembly GCF_902833645.1). GTDB lineage: Bacteria > Pseudomonadota > Gammaproteobacteria > Burkholderiales > Burkholderiaceae > Paraburkholderia > Paraburkholderia fungorum. Next base: position 3,424 of record NZ_CADFGE010000012.1, on the reverse strand, counting down.
CAAGTGCTTATTATCTGGCGCGTGCCGGTCATGAAGTGACGGTGATCGATCGCGAGGCCGGCCCCGCACTCGAAACGAGCTTTGCCAATGCGGGTCAGATCTCGCCGGGCTACGCGTCGCCGTGGGCCGCGCCGGGCGTGCCGCTGAAGGCTGTCAAGTGGATGTTCCAGAAACACGCGCCGCTGGCAATCCGCCTCGACGGCACGCAATTCCAGTTGCAATGGATGTGGCAGATGCTGCAGAACTGCACGTCGTCCCGCTATGCGGTGAACAAGGGCCGCATGGTCCGTCTCGCCGAATACAGCCGCGATTGCTTGCAGGCACTGCGCGCCGAAACCGGCATCCAGTACGAAGGCCGTACGGGTGGCACGCTGCAGGTGTTCCGCACGCAGCAACAGTTCGACGGCGCCGCGAAAGACATCGCCGTGCTGCAGGATGCCAATGTGCCGTACGAACTGCTGTCGCCGGCCGAACTCGCGCAAGCCGAACCGGCACTCGCCGCTGTCTCGCACAAACTGACGGGCGGTCTGCGCCTGCCTGGCGACGAAACCGGCGACTGCCAGATGTTCACCACGCGTCTTGCCGCGCTGGCCGAAGAACTGGGCGTCGAGTTCCGCTACAACACGCCGATCGACGCGCTCGCCGTGGCGGGTGGCCGTATCGCCGGCGTGCAATGCGGCGCGGAACTGGTGCGCGCGGATTCGTTCGTTGTTGCGCTCGGGTCGTACTCCACGAAGTTCCTGTCCGGCCTCGTCAAGATTCCCGTCTACCCGCTCAAGGGTTATTCGATCACCGCACCGATCGTCAACGAAGCGGCGGCGCCGGTTTCGACCGTGCTCGACGAAACCTACAAGATCGCGATCACGCGCTTTGACGACCGGATTCGTGTCGGCGGCATGGCGGAGATCGTCGGCTTCGACAAATCGTTGCGTGAGGCGCGCCGCGAAACGCTGGAACTGTGCGTGAACGATCTGTTCCCGGGCGGTGGCGACACGTCGAAAGCCACCTTCTGGACCGGCCTGCGTCCGATGACGCCGGACGGTACGCCGATCGTCGGCCGCACCCCTCTGCCGAACCTGTTCCTGAACACGGGTCACGGCACGCTGGGTTGGACGATGTCGTGCGGCTCGGGTCAACTGCTGGCCGACGTGATGTCAGGCAAGCAGCCGGCGATCAAGGCGGACGATCTGTCGGTGCATCGCTATCTCGGCGAAACAGCCGGCGCACATCGCCCGGCTTATGCATAAGGTCTAATGCTTTAACGCTTCGCGAGCGGTTGAGCCGATGCGTCATCGCAGGCAAACCGGCCTGACAAAGACAAACGGCGCCCACAAGGCGCCGTTTGTCTTTTCACGCATGAGCCTTCTCCTTCTACTAGCTGGCTCGAAAAACAGGCAGCATCAGAACTGATCGTCCGACAACGCCAGCACACTCTCCCCACCCTTCGCGCTCACAATCGACGCCTCCAGCGCCGAAGCCAGCGGCAACACGTGCTCGGCATAGAACTGTGCGGTCGCGATCTTCGCGCCGTAGAACGACGGATCCTCGGCGCGCTTTTCAGCCGCCACGAGCAATGCGCGCGCCATCTGCCAGCCGCCCAGGACGACACCCGCCAGCTTCAGATACGGCACGCTGCCGGCGAACACGGCGTTGGGATCGCTCTTCATGTTAACGACAACAAAATCGACCACCGCGCTCAGCGAACGATGCCCCTGCGCCAGATACGTCTTCATCGATTCGAACGCAGCGCCCTGTTGTGCGCCGAGTGCTTCGATGGTTTCAGCCACGCCGGCCAGCAGCGACTTCGCCACCTTGCCGCCGTCGCGCACAGTCTTACGGCCGATCAGGTCATTGGCCTGGATCGCCGTCGTGCCTTCATAGATCGGCAGAATGCGCGCATCGCGGTAATACTGAGCGGCGCCGGTTTCTTCGATGAAGCCCATGCCGCCATGCACCTGCACGCCGAGGCTCGTCACATCGATCGATAGCTCCGTGCTCCAGCCCTTCACGATCGGCACGAGGTATTCGTAGATCGCCTGATGTTCAGCGCGCTTTGCCTCGTCGGGATGACGATGCGCGATATCGCAATGACCCGCGGCGACATAAGCCAACGCGCGCGACGCTTCGGTGAGACCACGCATCGTCGCGAGCATGCGGCGCACGTCCGGGTGCTGGATGATCGCCACCGGCTGCTTCGCGGAGCCATCGACCGGCCGGCTTTGTACGCGATCCTTCGCATACGCCACAGCCTTCTGATACGCACGGTCCGACACGGCGACGCCCTGCATGCCCACCGCGAAGCGCGCCGCGTTCATCATGATGAACATGTACTCGAGGCCGCGATTTTCTTCGCCGATCAGGTGCCCGATCGCGCCGCCGTGATCGCCGAATTGCAGCACAGCCGTTGGGCTCGCCTTGATGCCGAGCTTGTGTTCGATCGACACGCAATGCACGTCGTTGCGCTCGCCGAGCGAACCATCTTCATTGATCAAGAACTTGGGCACGATGAAGAGCGAAATGCCCTTCACGCCTTCCGGTGCATTCGGCGTGCGCGCCAGCACGAGATGGGCGATGTTCTTCGCCATATCGTGCTCGCCCCACGTAATGAAAATCTTGGTGCCGAACAGCTTGAACGATCCGTCACCTTGCGGCTCGGCGCGCGTGCGCACCAGCGCGAGATCCGAACCGGCCTGCGGCTCGGTCAAGTTCATCGTGCCGGTCCACTCGCCGGAAATCAGCTTGGGCACGTAGGTTTGCTTCTGCTCTTCGCTGCCGGCCGTGAGTAGCGCTTCGATGGCGCCATCCGTGAGTAGTGGGCACAACGCGAACGACAGGTTTGACGCGTTCAGCATCTCGATACAGGCGGTGGCGATCAGCTTGGGCAAACCCTGGCCTTCATAGGCGACCGGATGCTGCACGCCTTGCCAGCCGCCCTCGCCAAACTGGCGGAACGCATCCTTGAAACCGGGCGTCGCGGTAACCACGCCATCCTTCCAACTGCTCGGATTGCGATCGCCTTCGACGTTCAGCGGCGCCAGCACTTCGCCGCACAGTTTCGCCGACTCGTCGAGCACGGCCTGAGCCGTGTCGAGGTTTGCGTCCTCAAAACCCGGCAGCGTCGCGATGTCTTCGAGACCGGCCAGTTCTTTCATCACGAACAGCATGTCCTTGATCGGCGCCGTGTAGCTCATTTCAGTTCTCCTCCTGCCTGTCTGTCGATAAAAAAAGGGCGCTGGACTTGATAGGTCCCGCGCCCTTTCGTGTGCTGCCAGACGCCTTTTAACCGGCGCTGCGGCGCTTAGCCAAGCTCGCTCACGAGTTCCGGCACGACCGTGAACAGATCGCCCACCAGACCATAATCGGCGACGCTGAAAATCGGCGCTTCCGGGTCCTTGTTGATCGCCACGATCACCTTCGAGTCCTT
>NZ_CADFGE010000011.1 GCF_902833645.1 Paraburkholderia fungorum | reverse complement strand
AACGTTTCATCTTCCATTCGCTGTCCGCCCCCCATCTTTACATCAATCGGTTCGGGTGAGGCGACAACTAGCCTGACATGGGGGGCCTGCCGCAAAGAAAAGTAGGCAAAAGAAAGCGGCTTTACACCGCCAGCTCATAAGCGGGTCCCCCGCGCAGCCACGGTAGTGGTGCATCTGGAATCTGTGTCCTCGCGCACTCCGCCTTGGTGACAAGGCAGTCATACCTCCGGCGGCGCTGCGCGCGCCGATGCGCTTGTTCAAAACCAATCTCCGCTCTCCACGGATTCCGGAATGTCTGCGCCTGATTTCGTTGCGCACTCAAGCACTTATCCCGGATGTCCAGGCGTTATCAACAAGCCTTTCAACAAAATCTGTGGATAAGGCCTTGCCCCACAAAAAGCCCCTCCGTGTGAGACGGGTGACCGATCAGCCCTGCATCTGGTCGCGCCTTGGGCGACAAACCGATTTGCATCAAGCACTTAAGCGGGTAGCCCCATAGTTATCAACAGCCCTGTCAACATAAATTGGGGATAACGTTGCAGCATGTTGAGGCCTTCCAACGGCCTTCGTCGCTAGCAAATGGCTTATTTCGCAGCCCCTGGTTCATTCCGCACCGCAATCGGAAAACCCCGCGCGCTCAAGGTGTTAGCCCGCTTGTCAGAAAGTTTTCAACAGCCTCATCAACATAAACTGGGGATAAGTCCGCTAGCGTCAGTACGGAATCCCAGGTTTAATTGGAAACACCCGCGTTCGTTGCAGGAACCGCCGGGACAGATGCCGCGGCAGAGGGAGTTGATTCGACCGGCGGATTGCCCATCGCCTGGAACAAAGCCGCCGTGTCCGTCAGCCGCGCGCTGGTGTAGCGGATCTCATCAAGCTGCGCGTTGCGGAATTGCTGTTCGCTCGAACGCGTCGAGGCGATCGGCAACGCTCCCAGCCGGTAACGTCCGGATGTTTCGTCGAAAATTCCTTGCGCGGAGCGCGCGGCAATGTTCGCCGCGTCGAGGGCCTGCGTGTCGTGCTGTAGCGCTGCAAGCGTGTCGGCCACGTTCTGGAAGGCGCTCAGTACGGTCTGCTTATATTGCGAGACCGTGGCGTCGTACGTGTCGATCGCCGCGCGGCGCTGGGCGAATAGGGCGCCCCCATGAAACAGCGGTTGCGACAATGACGCGCCAATGCTCCAGATCGCCCCCGCGCCGGATAAGGCCACCGGCCAGCTAAAGCCGCCTTGTCCCATCGATGCACTCAGCGAAAGACTGGGGAACATCTGCGCCGTCGCGACCCCGACGTCGGCCGCGGCAGCCTTCAGGGCGGCGTCCGCAGCCTGAATGTCCGGCCGGCTGCGCAGCAACTCGGAGGGCACCACGACCGGTACCTGTTCGGGCACGTGCAGTTGTGCAAGGTCAAGGTCGGCCGGCGCCGCGTCCGGCGTGCGGCCGAGCAGCACCGCGAGAGCATGGCGTGTCGTCAGCCATTGCTGCTTCAAACCCGGCAAGCTTGCCGACAGGCTCGCCGCGCTTTGTTGCGCGCTCAACTGATCGGCGTGCGAGACCGCGCCCAATGCGTAGCGCCGTTGCGTGTCGCGCGCCTGATCGTTGGCGAGCGTCACGAGCCGCTCGGTCGTGTCGATCTGCGCACGCAACGCCGCACTCGTGATCGCCGCCGTCACAATGTTGGCGGCCAGCGCGCGGCGCGCGGCGTCGAACTGATAGGCCTGCACATTCACGCGCGCCGCGAGCGCGGCATCGGCAAGACGCGCCGCGCCGAACAGGTCGAACGTGTAGTGCGCCTGCAGTTGACCGACGAAGACGTTGTAGAGGAACGTGTTCGGACCGACTTCGGGAATCGCCAGCGCGCGATTGCGAGTGGCCTGGCCGCCTGCGTCGATGGTCGGCAGCATCGAACTGCCGATCTGCGCGCGCAGTTGCTCACGCGCGGCGGCGAGGCTCTTGTCGGTCGCGGCAAGCGTCGGGCTGTTACGCAAGCCTTCGTCGACCAGGGCGTTTAGCCCCTCCGATTGATACAGCTTCCACCATTCGGGCACAGGTTTCGCGCCGACCACGAATTGCTGGGTGATGCCCTGGGCGGGCACGGTTTGCGTCGGCTGCGCTTCGGCGCCGTAGTGGGCCGGCTGCGGCATTGCGGGCGGCTCGCCGTTCGGCCCGAATGAGCAGGCGGCGAGGGCCAGCGCGGCGCCGCTCAGAAGCGTGAGGCGCAAGTGTCGAGGAAGTGCGAAGTTAGCCATGATCTCAGTTCCCCGTATGCGTCGCGCCAGAGGGCGCCGGCGGCTCGCGCTCGTCGCTGCGCACCCTGAACGACATGGCGTACAGGGCCGGCAGATAGAACAGCGTAAGGATGGTCGCGCTCGTAATGCCGCCCATCAGCGCAGTGGCCATCGGGCCGAAGAAGTTGGAGCGCAACAGCGGAATCAGCGCGAGCACGGCGGCTGCCGCGGTGAGCGTAATCGGCCGGAAGCGTCGCACGGTCGCGCCGACGATCGCGTCGAAGCGCTTGTGTCCCGCTGCAATATCCTGCTCGATCTGATCGACCAGAATCACCGAGTTGCGCATGATGATGCCGAACATCGCGATCACCCCGAGCATCGCGACGAAGCCGAATGGCTGACCGAACAGCAGCAGCGTAGCGACCACGCCGATCAGACCGAGCGGTGCGGTCAGCACGACCATCAACACACGCGCGAAACTTTGCAACTGGATCATCAGGAGCGTCAGCACGGCGATGATCATGATCGGCATCTGCGCATTGATCGATGTTTGCCCCTTGCCGCTTTCCTCGACCGAGCCGCCGATTTCAATCCGGTAGCCGACCGGCAGCGTGGCGCGAATCGGGCCGAGTGCCTTGTCGACCGCGTGGGTGACGTCGATCCCTTGCGCGCCCGGAGCGACGTCGGACTGCACGGTGATGGTGGGTTGCCGGTCGCGTTCCCAGATCACCCCGTATTCGAGGTCGTTGCGCAGATGACCGAGTGTGCCGAGCGGCACGGGGCCGTTGGGCGTCGGCATGGCCAGCGTGACGAGCTTCGACGGGTCGACGCGTTCCGCTTTGGGCGCGCGCAGATCGACGCTGATCAGCTTGTCGCGCTCGCGATACTGCGTAACGGTGTAGCCGGAGAGCGTCATGGCGAGGAAGCTCGAGATGTCTTCCGAGCTCACGCCGAGCTCACGGGCCTTCTTCTGATCGACCTCGAAGCGCACCGAGCGCTCGGCAGGCTCGTCCCAGTCGAACTGGACGTTGCGGGTGCCCGCGTCGGCGCGCAGGGTTGCGGCAACGCGTTCGGCGATCGAGCGTACCGTGGCGATATCGTCGCCGCTCACGCGGAATTGCACCGGATAGCCGACCGGCGGCCCGTTCTCGAGGCGCGACAGGCGGGTGCGGATTGCCGGAAAATTGTTGCGCAATTCCGGTTCGAGCCATTGCGCGAGCTTCTCGCGATCCTTCACGGATTTCGCCGTGATCACGAACTGCGCGAAATTCGGTTGCGGCAATTGCTGGTCGAGCGGCAGATAGAAACGCGGCGCGCCGGTGCCGACGAAGTCCACCGTATGATCGATTTCCGGACGGCCCACCAGGGTTTTCTCCAGACGCTCCGCCTGGCGCAACGTTGCTTGGAAAGACGCGCCTTCCGGCAAGCGGACGTCCACCAGCAACTCGGGACGGTCCGAGCTCGGGAAGAACTGCTGCGGCACCAGCGTGAAGCCTGCCATTGCCAGAACGAACAGCATGACGGTAATGGCCAGCACGACGAAGCGCCGCTCGATGCACCAGCCGATCCAGCCACGCAGCCGCGTATAGAAACGCGTGTCGTAGATGTCGTGCTCGTGGTCCTCCGCTTCGTGTGCCTGGCGCTTGCGTTCCGGCAGCATGTGATAGCCGAGCAGCGGAATCAGCACCACGGCCGCGAGCCACGATGCGATCAGCGCGATCGCCGACACCTCGAAAATCGAACGGGTGTATTCACCGGTGCTCGACTTCGCCAACGCGATCGGCAGGAAACCGGACACAGTCACGAGCGTCCCGGTCAGCATCGGAAAGGCGGTGCTGGTGTAAGCAAACGCGGCGGCGCGCGTGCGGGTCCAGCCTTGCTCGAGTTTCACCGACATCATCTCGACCGCGATGATCGCGTCGTCCACCAATAGCCCCAAAGCAAGCACCAGCGTGCCCAGCGACACCTTGTGCAGCCCGATGTCGAACAGATACATGCACAGCGCCGTGACGGCCAGCACGACCGGTATCGAGATCACGACCACCATGCCGGTGCGCACGCCCAACGACAGCAGGCTGACCACCAGCACGATCGCAATCGCCTCGGCGACGGCTTCGAGAAAATCGTCGACGGAACGGGCGACCGCGTTCGGCATGCTCGACACTTCGACCAGATGCAAGCCGGCGGGCAGGTAGCCGCGCAGATTGCCCATCTGCTGGTCGAGCGCTTTGCCCAGACGGATCACGTCGCCGCCCGGCTGCATCGTGATGCCGATGCCGAGCACCGCCTTGCCGCCCGAGCGCATTTGCGTGGCGACCGGATCGTCGTAACCGCGCTTGATGGTCGCGATGTCGCCGAGACGGAACGAGCGGTTGTTGATGCGGATCAGCGTGTCGGCGAGCGCATTGACGTCCTTGAACTGGCCGCTGGGACGCACGAACACGCGGTCGTCGGTGGTGGTCAGCGTGCCCGCCGGCGAGATGCTGTTTTGCGAATTGATCGCCTGACCCAGTTGCTGCGGCGAGATGCCGAGGCGCGTGAGTTGCGTGTTGGTGATCTCGATGTAGATGTGCTGATCCGGATCGCCGAAGTAGTCGACTTTGCCGACACCCGGCACGCGCAGCAGCACCGTGCGCAACTGGTCGGCGTAATCGTGCAGTTGCGCGGCGGAAAAGCCGTCGCCTTCGAGGGTATAGATGTTGGTGTAGACGTCGCCGAATTCGTCGTTGAAAAACGGACCCTGAATACCGGGCGGCAGGGTCGCCGCGATATCGCCGACTTTCTTGCGCACCTGATACCAGGTTTCGGGCACGTCCTTGACCGGTGCCGAGTCTTTCATCGAGAAAAACATCAGCGATTCGCCGGGGCGCGAGTAACTGCGCACGAAATCGATGGCGGGCGTTTCCTGCAGTTTGCGGCCGATGCGGTCGGTGACCTGTTCCTGGACCTGGCGCGCGGTCGCGCCGGGCCAGAAGGTGCGGATCACCATCACGCGGAACGTGAAGGGCGGGTCTTCGGATTGGGCGAGACGGGTATAGGCGAGAACGCCGAAGGCGGTCGCGAGCGCGATCAGGAAGACAACTAGCGCCTGGTGGCGCAGCGCCCATGCGGACAGGTTGAAGCGTCCTTCTTCATGCGGGGTGCTCATGAAGCGAAGTCCTCGGGATGCAATGGCGGAATCACGTGGACTTTTTCGCCGGCGGTCACGGTATGCACGCCTTGCAGGACGACCCGTTCGCCTTCCTTGAGGCCCTGGCCGATCACGATGGTGCGTTCGTTATAGCGGGTGACCGTCACGCGGCGCAGTTCCAGCGTACCGACGCCTGACGTGGCGGCGCCCGGCGTACCGACGCCTGACGTACCGTCACCCGATGCGTTAGCCGCGGGACGCACGACCCACACGGCGGGCTGCGTGCCGTCGTGGAACAGTGCGGTGGCAGCGACGGTAAAGGAAGTGCTCGGGGTTGCGGCTGCCTGCGAAGACGAAGGCGCAGCGAGCGCGACGTCGGCGGTCATGCCGAGGCGCACGTCCGGGCCGGGATTCTCGAGCGTGAGCTTGGCGCGGTAGGTCCGGCTTTGCGGATCGGCGGCGGGCGACAGTTCGCGCACGCGCGCGGTAAAGCTGCGGCCCGGCAGCGCGGCCAGCGTGATCTTCGCGGTTTGCCCGATCGAGAGCGCGGCTAGCGCGCTTTCCGGCACGTCGCAGACCACGTCGATGTCGCCGCTCCATGCGAGGTTGTAGACGGCCTGGCCCGCGGACACGTTCTGCCCGGTGTCGGCCTGTTCGGCGGTGATCACGCCGGCGTGATCGGCAATGAGCGTGGTGTACTGCAACTGATCTTTCGACAACGCCGCCTGTTGCGCGGCCTGGTCGCGCTGTGCGGCGGCAGACGCGTAGGCATTGGTGGTCTGCTCAAGCTGGGCGGGCGCAATCAGGTTTTCTTTCGCCTGGGCCTGGTCGCGATCGAGTTGCTGCCTTGCATACACAAGGCTGTGTTGAGCGGCTTCCAGTTGGGCTTGCGCGCTGGCGGCATTCTTCTGCGCATCCGCGGGATCGAGCCGGGCGAGGATTTGCCCGTTCTTGACCACGTCGCCCAAACGAACGCGCCGCTCGATGATTTTGCCGCCGACGCGAAACGACAGCGGGGTGGAGTAGCGCGCCTGCACTTCGCCGGGCAGCGAGGCGGCAGCCATCGCGCTGCCGTCCGTATGTACCGCGACGGCGACCACGGGGCGGGGCACAGGCGCGGCTGCCTCTTTCTTCGAGCACGCGGCGAGCGTGACGATACCGGCGAGCGCGAGCGCGAGTGCCGCGCGGCGCAAACGCGCGGGACGGGCAGGCCGATGGAACTGCTGGCGCATCGCAGGCGATGCGGGAAGACCGGGACGCTTCACAATTACCCCAACTGGAGACAGCGAACGAACACGGCAAGCCGCAGCGGCCCGCCAGCGAAGACGCGCGGCCCGGAGCATGTGAATCATGCAACTGGCATACGCATCTGACTTCGAATGGATGAGTGCATTCTAATACACACCTGTATTTGAATGTTGAGGTGAATTGGAATTCTTTTCGGTGCTAGACTTGCGACCATGAAACGGCAACGACTTACACGCGAGCAGAGCAAAGACCAGACGCGCCAGCGTCTGCTCGACGCTGGGCAGGCGATTTTTATGAAGAAAGGCTTTGTCGCGGCGAGTGTCGAAGACATCGCCGGGGCGGCGGGTTATACACGCGGTGCGTTCTATTCGAACTTCCGCAGCAAGAACGAGTTGTTCCTCGAACTACTGCGGCGCGACCACGAGGTCATGCAGGCGGGTTTGCATGCCATCTTTGAGGAGGCGGCCTCGCGCGAGGAGATGGAAGCGCGCGTGTTGCGCTACTACAGCAGCCTGCATCGCGAGAACAAGTGCTTCCTGATGTGGGTGGAGGCGAAGCTGCTCGCCGTGCGCGACGGCCGCTTCCGGATACGTTTTAACGCGTTCATGCACGAGAAACTCGAACAGTTGAGCGCGTACATTCGCGAATTCTCGGCGCGAGTCGGCACGCCGCTACCGCTGCCGGCGGAGACGCTGGCGATGGGCCTGATGGGATTGTGCGACGGCGTGCAGTTCTTCTACACGGTCGATCCGCAGAATGTGTCGGCGGAGGTGGCCGAAACGGTGCTGGCGGGATTTTTCGCGCGCGTGGTGTTTGGGCGCGACGCTTAAGTGACGCTTAAGCGTCGCTTAATCAGCGTTTGATCGGCGCCTGATCGACGGTCAATCGGCGCTGGGTCGACACCTGATTAGTCCGACGAATGCCAGACCAGAAGTATCCGAAGTATCGGCGAATCAGCTCGCCGGCAACTGCGCGCAGGCGTCCGCAACCGGCGTGGCGCAGACGAACGAATACTGCCCGCTGTAGCGCAGGACTTCTTCACCGACGTGCAGGACGACCTGGATCTGCGGGCACCGCTCGTAGGCGATGAACGCCGAACAAGCCGCTGCCGACCAGCAAACCAGTGAAAACGCGATTTTTTCGAGAAGCTGAAAACGATGTGGCATAGCGATAAATTCCTTTCGGCCGCTATGTTACCAGCATCTAAGGGTTTATACCTAGCTTATCTCCACAATAAGCCTCGCCATAGTGTCGCGAGCGCCTCGGAAACCTGACCGAATTGTCATCTTCGGGTCAGGGTTGGGACATGCTCCGATCGATACAATCGAATCGTTGGGCAAATCCGCGCGCGCCTTGTCGTGCGGGTCGACACAGGCGCCAGCATTGCGCCGGCCCCGCTCTACCGAGGCAGGAGTCGTCTCATGAATCAATTGCAGTCGATGCGCGTATTCGTCAAGGTCGCTGACCTCGGCAGTTTCGTCGGCGCGGCTGGCGCGCTGGATCTTTCCACCGCCGTCGTCACGCGCCATGTCGCGGATCTGGAAGCGCGTCTCGGCACGCGGCTGCTCAATCGCACGACGCGCCGTCTCTCGCTGACCGAGTCCGGCAGGACCTATCTGGAGCGTGTGCGCCCCATTCTCGACGACCTCGAAGGCGTCGAGCAGATGGTGGTGGCGCGCAATCACGAACCGGTCGGAACCTTGCGCATTGTCGCGCCGGTGGTGTTCGGGCTGCATAGCCTCGCGCCGGTGGTGCAGTCGTACGCGCAGCGTTATCCGGATGTGGTGCCCGACGTGACGCTGGCGGATCGCAACGTCGATCTGGTGGACGAGGGCTTCGATGTCGGGATCATGGTGGCGCGGCAGATGCGCAGCGCGAGCATCGTCACACGGCGTCTGACGACAGGTTACATGACGGTCTGCGCGACGCCCGCTTATCTCGAGCAGCACGGCACACCGGTGCACCCGGAGGATCTGTTGACACACCCTTGTCTGAGCCGGCCTGCCGAGCAGGGCGGTGACGAGAAGGTCTTCACCGGGCCGCAAGGCGAGGTGCGGGTCAGGCCCACCAACGCGATTGCTGCGAACAACACCGAGATGCTGCGGCAGTTCGCGCTGCTGGGCATGGGCGTGGCGATTTTGCCGAGCTATCTGATTGGCCGGGATCTGGCGTCGGGGCGTCTGGTGCCGTTGCTCGGCGATTACCGGCTGCCGCAAATCGAAATCACGATTGCGTACCCCAGTCGCCTTCATTTGCCGGCTAAAGTGCGCACGTTTATCGACCACCTGGTCGCGCATTTCCAGCAGACCGACGAGCACACACGTGATCCGCGCGCCGCGCTGCCGCGGCGTGTCGTGAGCAGCGCGCCGGTCTATGCCGATGACCTGCCGGTGTCGGCCCTGCCAGGCGATACGGCCCGGCCGAAGCGCCCGACTTCGCGCGGGGGAATCGCGGCGGCGTCATCGCTTTGACGCGCGAGCGGCACGGGGCGCCTGAAGCACGCCTACTCGCGGCGGGGGGCGCCTGTCTGGCTAGATCCACACGTCGTTCGCCGCCGTGCGTTCGTTGCTTTCCTCACCGGTGTTCTTCACGCCGCGTGGCTCGATCAGCAGCAGCTTGACCTCGCGCTCGGCGTACGGTTTGTGCTCGGTGCCTTTGGGCACCACGAACATTTCTCCTGCCGAGAGCAGCACGGATCCATCGCGCATGTCGATGCGCAACTGTCCTTCGACCACGATAAACGTTTCGTCGGTGTCGGCATGCTCGTGCCAGATAAAGTCGCCTTCGATGCGCACCAGCTTGAACTGGTAGTCGTTCATTTCCGCGACGACGCGCGGTTGCCATTGGTCGTCGATGAGCTGCAGCTTTTCAGCAAAATTGATGGCGCGGTGAGGCGATTGAATCGTTGGATGACTGGACATCGAGGTGTTCCTCCTGAACGGTAGGTGTCAGACAGGAGCGTAGGGCGGGCGGCGCTATCGGGTCTTGTACGTTTGTGCGCGCGGTTGCGGCGCGGAAGGAGCGGCACCGCGCCGCCGCCGAACACCCTACGCCTCAATGTGGCCCGAACGCCGTCTTAACGCGTTGCGCGCGCCGAAGGTCCCAGCATCCTGAGCCAATGTGCCGGCGCCACGCCCCATGCGCGCTTGAAGTGCCGGGTCATATGGCTCTGGTCGGTAAAGCCGGCCGCCGCCGCTGCAGCGGCCAGCGGTACGCCCTGAACCGCCAGACGGCGCACGAGATCGAGGCGGCGCATGCTCAGATAACGGTGCGGGCTCGTGCCAAACAGCGCACGAAAATCCCGCGACAAACTCCAGCGGTCACGGCCAGCAGCAGCCGCCAGTTCGTCGAGCGTCACTGCGCTGTCGAGCGAGCCGAGCATATACTCGCGCGCCCGCTCCGCCGCGCGGTAATCCACCGGCCGGCGCGTGGGCGCCGCACCGGCCACGGCATCGAGCGCGATCGCGAGATCGTAGAGCGCATCGTCCTGTTCGAGCGAATCGATAGCGCAATCCATGGCGCGCAGCAGGCTCTCGGTCGCAGCAAAGAGACGCGGGTCCCGCGACAAGCCGCCTTTGACGAACGGCAGAGGTTTGCCGCCGAGCGCCTGCTGGAACAGCGCCGGGTCGACGTAGATCATCCGGTAATGAAAACCGTCGCCGGTGCCTGCCTGGCCGTCGTGCGGCTCATCGGGATGCAGCACCATCGTGCCGCCCGGCAGACTGTTGCACGTGCTGCCGCGGTAGTGAAAGCTCTGCACGCCCGCGAGCGTGCGGCCTATCGCATAGGTATCGTGCCGGTGCATCGCATAACCGGCGTGATGGAAGAAGGCTTCGATTCGCTCGATGCCGTTCGTGTCGCCCGAATGCGGCGAGCGATAGATCCAGTCGGCGGAGGGTTTTGGGGTGGACTGCGGGTCGGACTTTGGGTTACCCGGAGCGGACGCAAGCCATCCGGCCAAATCAGGCGAATCAGGTGAGTCTGGCGAACCAGGCATTGCGATCGGCCGTCCGCTCATGCTCCCAGGCCCGGCCCAAAGTTGCCGCCGATCAGGCGCGTCACCGACGCCACGTCGGCATAATCCTGCTCCGGCAAACCGTCGAGCATCGACAGCACTTCATTGCTCGCGCCGGCTTCGCGCGCGGCGTCGACCAGCGCGTCCTTGTAAGTCGGGAAACGGACTTCGCGCAGAACGTCGGCGATCTGCAGATCAATCGATTCGTCCGGAATAGCCGATGCGGTCATGCAGATGCTCCCAAGGGGCTGTTTTCAGGTTTGCAAATGTTCGTTCTGGCCCGAGAAGCTGCGCTCGAGATGCCGCGACTTGGGCAGCGCGATGAATTGCCATTGTTGCGGACGATTGTCGTCAGCAACATCCGGCGCCGGCGGCGCGACGGGTGCGGCGTCGGCGCGTTCGGCAAGGGTATTGGCGGACGTGCCGTCGGGCGCGGTGTGAACCGGCGCGGCGAAGCACGAAGCTGACAGCGTCACCATGGTCAACAGCGTCGAGGTTTTCATCGCCCGACCTCCTAAGCTCATGCGGCGCTAACGGTGAAGCACGCGCCGTGCCGTCCCCGCGTCGAAAGGAGGGCACAACCCATACGTGGCTCTGCATCATGCGAGCGGCATGCACCTACCATCTTAGATGGCAAACGGCTGCGGCGCGCGCGCAAAATAGACAAAACCGAATTGTAGATTTCACATGATGGCAGGAAAAAGGCAGCGTCGTCGCGAACGACCGTTCCGCGCCAATGTTGCGCTGCAATAAATCGCAAGCGGGCGGCACGTAGGTCGCAGTCAGGTCACAAGCAAGTCAAAAACAGGCAACACGCAGGCAACACGCAGGCAACACGCAGGCGGCAAGCGGCCGCCAGCCAACAAGCGCGCCCCGTCTAGCGCAGCACCTCGAAGCGGGTCCACGGCCACGACGGCCGGTCGCGCATGTAACCGTTGAGCCAGTTCCACTGCGGATGGCGCTTCATGAACGCCTGGGCGTCGAACGGCCGCCCGCACGGATGTCCCCAGCGCGCGGTGAAGGCCATTGCACGCGCCATGTCGCTGTCGACCACTTTGCCGTCGTTGGCGCCCCACGGATTGAACGGCCCGTGGTCGGTGCCGCCGAAGCGCGCGTCGTCCAGTTCCAGATGCCCGCAGATGGTGCGCGAGCAGGGGTTGTCGTTGCGATCGAGATAGACGTCGTGGTGATCGGCGATCATCTCTTTCGCGAGTTCGGCGTCGATCTTGCCGTGATGCATTTCTTCGAGCTGCATGAAGCGCAGGCGGCGCGCGCCGTTCTTGCGTACGTCCGTATAGTCTTCGCCTTCGCCGATGCATTCCTGGTTACGGATCTTCAGATCGGTCGCGGTGTTGTAGCCGCTATAGAAGCCGTTTTTCGTGCTCTCGAAACCGGAATAGTGCAGTCCCAGTTCGTAGCGCGCGATCTCGCCGGTCTTGGTGTCGCCGAGCAGCCAACTATTCGCATAGCCGCCGTTATTGGCGACCGCGAACATCTCGCACCATTCGCCGATGTCGTTGGCATATTGCGACGCGCGCCGCGAGCGGTAGAACTCCGGCGCGCCGGCCGCGTTGTAGCCGACGAAGTTGGAGATGGTGGTTTCAGTGACCATCAGGCCGGCTTGGGTGACCCAGAAATCGGTGAGGCTGGAGATGCAGCCCGGCAAGCCCTGCATCAGGATGCGGTTGCCGCGATCCGGCACGATGTCGAACACCACATTGAATGCGTCGCCCGCGGCGTAGCGGTCCCACGAGTTATGCGCCATGACGATGCGCCCGTCGCGGGTGGCATTGCCGGTGGCGATGAACGCGCTGCAATGATGGCCGCGGCGTCCGCGCCACGGCTTCACGCCGAGTTGCGGCTGCTGGGCCGCCGCGTGGCTCGGCCACCAGCTTTGCAGCAGATCCATGTAGCCGTTCCAGGCCAGCACTTCGGCGAACGGCAATTTGGCGCCGTCGGCGATGCCCTGGATTTCGTCGGCGAATTCGGTGTCGAGTTTGTTGGCGAACTGGGATACGGCGGCCTCGACGAAGGTATCGAAATCTTCGCCGGTGTCCCATTTCGCCAGGTAGCGGGCGGTGCGGATCGCGTTCTGGATTTCAGTGGCGAGCAACTGGCCGTGCTGCTCACCGCGATCGTACGGCTCGCCTTCGATATGCAGAAAAATCCAGCCGGACTGATCACGGCGTACGGCGTCGAGGGACGGTTCGCTCATCTTCGCTCCGATCGAAGGGCGGGCGTTCAGGCGCCCGTCTTGGCGTAACGCGCACTGCGTGCAAAGCGCGGCAGCGGTTTCCCCATTGTAGAGAATCCGCTGTGCTTTGCACGGACGCGCAGCCTAGCGTGTCGGATTCATACGGAAGTACGCATCGAGCAGCGAGGTCTTGTACACCACCCCCGCCAGCTTCGGATCCGCGGTGCTTTCGACCACCGGCAAGCGTTCCCCCTGGAACGCCATGAAGTGCTGCAACGCGACGCCGAGCGGCATATCCGGCGTCAGCACGTCGAAATGCGGCTGCAGATAATCCGCGGCGGTTTTCGCGGCGGTGTCGCTTTTGTCGAGCAGATCGGAGGTGATGTCCTTGAGCGCGACCACGCCCAGAAACGCGCCGGATTCGTTGGCGACATACAGATACTTCACCGGATATTCGAGGAACACGCGCGTCATGTCTTGCACGCTCGCGTTCGGCGGCACGACGGTTTCGGCGGGCCGGATCAGCTCGCGCATCTGGGTCGCGCGCAGACGCGTGCGCTCCAGTTCCTCCTGATTGCGGCGCAGCGTGATTTCGTACATCGACGTTTTGCCGATCGCGCGCGACACGAAGTACGCGACCACGCATGACAGCATCAGCGGCAGCACCACCTGATAGCTGAGCGTCATTTCGAAGATCATCAGGATCGCCATCAGCGGCGCCTGCGTGGCGCCGGCCAGAAACGCACCCATGCCGACCATCGCGTAAGCGAATGGCGCCGAAGTACTGTGCGGCCACAACGCATGCATGCCGAGGCCGAACAGCGAGCCGACCACCGCGCCGACGAACAGCGTCGGCGTGAACACCCCGCCGATCGCGCCCGAACCCACCGTCGCCGAGGTCGCGACGATCTTGAACACCAGCACGAGGACGAGCGCGGACCATGTCCACGGCGAGTGCAGAATGGAATTGACGACGCTATAGCCGTTGCCCCATACCTCAGGCGTCCACACGGACAGAATGCCGACGACGAGGCCGCCCAACGCCAGCCGGATGGGCAGCGGCACGGGCAGTTTGCGGAAGTTGGCTTTCGAGAAGTCCATCAGCCGCAGAAACTGTGGCGCGGCTGCTCCGCACAGCAGCCCAAGCCCGACGAACAACAGCACTTCGGCGCCCGCCACGGGCGGAAACACCGGCATTTCGTAGGGCGGCTTGTAGCTGGTGAACTCGCGCATGGTGATATTGGCGACCACCGCCGAGACCACCACCGGGCCGAAGCTTTCCATCACGATCGAGCCGAGCACGATTTCCGTGACGAAAAACGCGCCGGCAATCGGCGCGCTGTACGCGGCGGTAATCCCCGCCGCCGCGCCGCAGGCGACGAGCAGGCGCAGGCGTGGCGGATCGAAATGCACCCAGCGGCCGATCAGCGACGCGGCCAGCGCCGCCAGTTGCACCATCGGCCCTTCGCGGCCGATCGAGCCGCCGCTCGAAATCGTGAACAGCGACGACACGCTGCGCCAGAAGCTCAGCTTGACCGGCACCACGCCGTCACCGATCGCGACGGCTTCCATGTAGTCGATGTGATTGCATTTGTCGACGTGACGTTGCGCGACCAGCAGAAAGAAGCCGGCGATCAGGCCGCCTGCGGCGGGCAGCCATATGCGCACTGTCCATGGCAGGCTGCGCGCCATTTCGACGAAACTGCCCGACTTGCCGACCGTCGCGAGTTGCAGCAGCGCGATGCCCTCGCGAAAGGCAATCGTCGCGAACGCGCCCGCCACGCCGACCACCACCGACCAGACCAGCATCGTATGGGCGTCGGACAGACGGAACAGGGTCTGGGCGCGGGTGCGCAGCTTCAGCAGGAATGAAAGCACGTCGGCGGGAAAGGGTGTGATGGGTGGATGGAATGCGCGTACGGTAACAGCATTGCGCCCGCTGGCGGAAGCGGGCGCAATGTGCCGGGTTCGCGACGGCGCGTGGCGTGGCTCAAGCCGCCGCCTTGTCGAGTTCCGGGTAGTGCCGGAAGATGCAGGCTTCGTTATGCGCGATGCGCCGTTCGGACTGCAGATAAGCGGCGATGTTCGGCCGCTCGATCACGGCGTCGTGCAACGCCGCGAGGCGCGGATAGTGTTCGCCGAACCGCTTGAGCGCGCGCGGAAACGCGTACAGCAGGCCGTCGATCAGTTGGAACATCGACAGGTCCACATAAGTGAGCGCGTCGCCCACCATGAACGTGTCGCCGGCCGGGTTCTGTTTCAGCACGCGCTCGAAGTACTTCATGAACTTCGGAATCCGGTTGTCGATGAAGTCATGCGCGCGCACTTTGGCGGCGTCTTTCTGGTCTTCGTAATACAACGCGCTGGCGAGCGGATGATGCGTGTCGTGCGCTTCGGTCACCATGTCGGCGATCGTCAGTTGCAGGCCGTTGGCGACGTAGCGCAAGCTCTCGTCTGACGGCGCGAGCCCGAGCCTCGGGCCAAGGTAGAACAGGATGTTGGCGGTCTGCGCGATCACCAGATCGCCGTCTTTCAGAAACGGCGGCGCGAACGGCGGATAGGGCTCGTCCTTACTCTTCATGATCGCCATCATCGCGTTTGTGCCGAGGCCGTCCGACGGTTCGCCACGCGCCACTTCCACATAGTCCGCGCCGGCTTCTTCCAGTGCCAGCCGCACGAATTCTCCGCGGCCTTGCAGGCCGTCCCAGTAGTAAAGTTCCAGGCTCATCGATCAGTCCTCATTCCAGTTGCATGAACGGGTTGCATACGCTGACAGCGCCCGCAACCAGTATGCCGCGCATGCGTGACGGATGGTTCGCCTGAACGCACAAAACCCCGCACGCGGCGGGGTTGGCGAGGAGGCGAGGGCGGTTTAGCCGAGCAGGTGCTGGACGGCCCATGTAATACCCAATCCGCCGGCAATCAACCACACGTACAGGATCAAGCCGGTGGTCAAAGCGCGCGGGCCTGCCTGGCGGATCTGCGCAATGCGGGTTTCGATACCGAGCGCGGTCATGGCCATGGTGAGCGCGAAGGTGTCGAGCATGTTCAGTGTGCCGGTCGCGCTTTCGGGCAGCACGTGCAGCGAGTTGATCACGACGAAGGCCAGGAAGCCGAGCGCGAACCAGGGAATCGCCATCTTGCGCGGCGCGTGTTGCTTGCCGTCTGTAGCCGTTCCGGTGGCAGCCGCGTGGCGTGCCGGGCGGTTCACCCACATGCCGATCACCAGCAGAACCGGCACCAGCAGCATCACGCGGGTCATCTTGACGATGGTCGCGATATGGGTTGCCTCCGGGCTCACATTGCTGGCCGCGCCGACCACCTGCGCCACTTCATGAATCGTGCCGCCGAAGAACAGGCCCGCGCCAACCGTGTCGAGATGCAGCCAGCCCGCCTTGAATAGCACCGGGTACAGGAACATCGAGAGCGTGCCGAACAACACCACGCTGCCCACGGCCATCGCGCTCTTGTGCGGCTTGGATTGCAGCGTCGACTCGAATGCGAGCACGGCAGCCGCACCGCAGATCGCGCTGCCCGCAGCCGTGAGCAGTGCCGTGTCGCGGTCGAGTTTCATGATCTTCATGCCGGCCCACGTGCCGATCGCCAACGTGCTGACGACGACCAGCACCGATTCAGCGAGGCCCGGCAAGCCGACCTGAGCGATTTCCTGCAGGCTGACGCGCAAGCCGAAAAACGCCACGGCGATGCGCAGGAGTTTGCGCGCCGAGAAGTTGACCCCGGCCGCCCAGCTTTCAGGCATGCCGTCGCGCAGTGCGTTGCCGTAAATCGCGCCCGCCACAATGCCGACGATCAGCGGGCTCAAACCCAGCCCGGCAATGGCCGGGATCGCCGCGATGCGGGTGACGGCGGCGGCAAACAGGGCCACGAAGAGAATGCCGTTGAGCTGGCCGCGGGTGGAGGACGGTCCGGCGGGTGTCGCAGCAGCGGTGAGATGAGCGGTGGACATGGCGTAATGCCTTCCTATGACTGTTCTGATTCGATAGCTGCAATCCTAAATTAGATATATCGATATGAAAAATCGTGATTTAGAATGTAAAGTATCAGTTGTGCGGATACTTTGACGATCATGACCCCGGATCAACTTATAACGTTTGCCGCCGTGGCGGAACATCGCAATATCAGCCGGGCGGCTGTGGCGCTGCATTTATCGCAGCCGGCCGTGTCCGGACAACTGCGACAGCTACAGGACGAATTCGGCGAGCCGCTTTACTTGCGCGACGGGCGCGGCGTGCGTCTCACGCCCGCCGGCGAGCAACTCGCCAGCTACGCGACCCGGCTACGCGATACGTGGCGGCAGGCGCATGCGTATCGCGACGCACTGCGCGGCCTTGAGCAGGGCACCTTGCGGATCGGCGCCAGCACCACGCCAGCGAGCTACCTGCTGCCTTATCTGATCGCGGACTTTCATCGCCGCTATCCCGACGTGACGCTGCATACCGCCGACGGCAACACCACCGAAATCGTCAGCGCGCTCGGTTCGGTGGATATCGCGATGATCGAGGGGCCGGTCGGCGAGGATTTGCCGCCGGACACCGCGGTGCATGCGTGGCGCGAAGACGAGATCGTCGCGATCATGCCGCGCACGCATCCGCTGGCGCAGGCGATCGGTTCTCGTATGGCCGACGGCGCGGGCATCGACGGCGGGCGGGCGGAGCTGGCGGCATTCGGCCCTCATCCGCTGGTGCTGCGCGAAGCCGGGTCGGGCGTGCGGCAGATCGTCGAGCGCGCCTTTGCCCGAGCGGGCGTGCCGATGCGCGTGGCGCTGGAGATTGCCGGGGTCGAGGGCGTCAAGGAAGCCGTGCGCGCGGGGATGGGCATCGGTTTCGTCTCGGCGATGTCGATGCGGCATGAGGACGGCGCGTTGTGCCGGTTCTCGCTAGGTCCCGAGCCGCTGACGCGGCGCCTGTCGATCCTTGTGCCTCATGCGAGCGCCCCGTCGCGCGTGGTTGAGCAGTTCCTCGCGCTGTGCCTCGCGGACGGCGCCTGATCTACCTGGCCTGGGGATTTCCACTATGGTGCATGACGGCGCGTCCGGCGCACTATTCGGGCATCGCAAGCGCCTCGGCGCTTTTTTTCGAAACGTATTTGGAACCGGTTCCAAATGCCGATCGAAGGCTGATATGCCATAGATTTGAGTAAATTCGACATGACTGATTCAGTTGACGTGGTGATTGTCGCAAGTGCCTTCGGGATGGACGCGGTCCGTAAGGACGGTCATCTGAAGTGGGCCGAAGTGAGCAGACAGGCGGGCGCGGCGGCCTTCGAAGTGCGCCGCGAACTGTTCGCGAACGAAGCCGACGCTGCTCCGCAAGCATTGAGCGCGCTGGGCAAGTCGATTACCGGACTTGGTTTGTGGTCGGTGTATTCGACCCCGGCGTCGCTGTACACGTCAGATGGACGGCTCGACACCGGCGCGCTGCTTCTCGCGCTCGACGAAGCCACGGCGTTCGGTGCGCGCTTCGTGAAGCTGCAACTCGGTGGCTTCGCTTCGGAGGCTCATGGCGCGGAGATTGCCGGGTATCTGCGCGGCGCGAATGTGCGGCTCGTCGTCGAGAACGGTCAGTTGGCCGAGGGCGGCTCGCTCGCGCAATTCATTGGCCTGTTCGACGCGCTCGCGCGTGAAGGCCACGCTGGGAGCTTTGGCATGACCTTCGACATCGGTAACTGGGCATGGCGCGATGTCGCGCCGCTCGATGCCGCGGGCCCGCTGGCCGCCCACGTCGAATACATCCATTGCAAGACGGCGGTGGGTGAGGGCGCACGGCGCTTTCCCGCCGCGCCTGCGGCCGGCGACACGCAGTTCGCCGCGGTGCTCGACAAGCTGCCGCGCCACGTGCCGCGCGGCATTGAATTTCCGTTCGATGCGAACCGTATCGACGCGGACGCTGCGCACTATGTCGCGTGGCTGGCCGCCGCGTAAGCGGTGCGCAGGACCTGAGAGAAGCGTGGTAGCGAAAACACGGCAGCAAGCGGGAAGCAAGCGGGAAGCAAGCGGCAACACGCAGGAGCGAAGCATGAGCAACACAAGCGCAGCACTCGATGTCATTACCTACGGCGAAGCGATGGCCATGTTCGTGGCCGCCGAAACCGGCGCGCTGGCCAGCGTCGGGCAATTTACCAAGCGCGTCGCGGGCGCCGATCTGAATGTGGCGATCGGCCTGTCGCGACTGGGTTTCAAGGTGGGCTGGATGAGCCGGGTCGGCAACGATTCGTTCGGCCAGTACGTGCGCGACACGCTGACGAAAGAAGGCATCGACCAGCGCTGCGTCACCACCGACGAGCGCTACCCGACCGGTTTCCAGTTGAAGTCGAAGAACGACGACGGCAGCGATCCGGCGGTCGAGTATTTCCGCAAAGGGTCGGCGGCGAGTCACCTGTCATTGGCCGACTACGCGGCCGATTATGTGCTGTCGGCGCGTCACCTGCACCTGACGGGCGTGGCGCCGGCCATTTCGGCGAGTTCGTGCGAACTGGCTTTCCATCTGGCGCGAGAAATGCGTGCAGCAGGCAAGACGATCTCGTTCGACCCGAATCTGCGTCCGACGCTGTGGCCCTCGCGCGCCGCGATGGTCGAAGGGTTGAATGCGCTTGCCGCGCTGGCCGACTGGGTATTGCCCGGCATCGGCGAAGGAGAAATCCTGACCGGCTATACGCAAGCGGAAGACATTGCAAAGTTTTATCTCGATCAGGGCGCGCGTGGCGTGATCATCAAGCTCGGCGCCGAGGGCGCGTACTTTCGCACCGCCGACGATGCCGCCGTGATCGCCGGCCAGCCGGTCGCCAAGGTCGTGGACACGGTGGGCGCGGGCGATGGTTTCGCGGTCGGCGTGGTCAGCGCGCTGCTTGAAGGCAAGGCGCTGCCGCAAGCGGTCGCGCGCGGCAACCGGATCGGCGCGCTGGCGATCCAGGTGATCGGCGATTCGGAGGGCCTGCCGAGCCGCGCCGAACTGGACGCGCTCGAACTGGCCGACGCGCCCAGCGTCGCCAGTGCGGCGTGAGCGCGGGGGAGCCGGGAGCGTGTCGCATCTGGCGCATCCCGCGCTATCCGGTGTTAGCTGGCTCGATAACAGCAAGAGCGCTTAAGAGCGCCCATGACCGTCCGTCATTGCTTCGGGAAGCCGTAAGCAACTAACTTGCATGGGACCGGAGTAAGCGCTAAAGCGCTAACTCTGGTCGACCGCAACTGCATGGGACCAGAGTAAGCGCTAAAGCGCTAACTCTGGTCGACAAAGGAGACTTCCATGACCTCATCATCGCTTGCGATTCGCCGTTGGTGGACGATCATGCCGATCGTATTCATCACGTACAGCCTGGCCTACCTCGACCGCGCGAACTTTGGTTTCGCGTCGGCCGCCGGCATCAACCAGGATCTCGGCATTAGCAAAGGACTCTCGTCGCTGATCGGCGCGTTGTTCTTTCTCGGTTATTTCTTCTTTCAGATTCCCGGCGCGATTTACGCGGAACGCCGCAGCGTCAAAAAGCTCGTGTTCTGGAGTCTGGTCCTGTGGGGCGGATGCGCGGCATTGACCGGCATGGTCAGCAATATCCCCTCGCTGATGGTGATCCGCTTCGTGCTCGGCGTGGTCGAAGCCGCGGTGATGCCGGCAATGCTGATTTTCATCAGCAACTGGTTCACGAAGAGCGAGCGCTCGCGGGCCAACACCTTCCTGATTCTCGGCAATCCGGTGACAGTGCTGTGGATGTCGGTGGTATCGGGCTATCTGGTGCACTCGTTCGGCTGGCGCCATATGTTCATCGCCGAAGGCGCACCCGCGATTATCTGGGCGGTGTGCTGGTGGTTCATCGTGCAGGACAAGCCGCAGCAGGTCTCGTGGCTCACGCAGCAGCAAAAGGACGACCTCGCCGAAACCTTGCGCGCCGAACAGGCCGCCATCAAACCGGTGCGCAATTACAGCGAAGCGTTTCGCACGCCCGCGGTCATCAAGCTGTGCGCACAGTATTTTTGCTGGAGCATCGGCGTCTACGGTTTCGTGCTGTGGCTGCCGTCGATCCTGAAGAACGGTTCGACGCTCGGCATGGTCGAAACCGGCTGGCTCTCGGCGCTGCCGTATCTGGCGGCCACGATCGCGATGCTTGCGGCTTCGTGGGCATCGGATAAACTCAACCGCCGCAAAGTGTTCGTGTGGCCGTTCCTGCTGGTCGGCGCGATTGCGTTCGCCGCGTCGTATGCGCTCGGCTCCGCGCACTTCTGGATTTCGTATGCGCTGCTGGTGATCGCCGGCGCGGCGATGTATGCGCCGTACGGGCCGTTCTTCGCGATCGTGCCGGAGTTGCTGCCGAAGAACGTTGCGGGCGGCGCGATGGCGCTGATCAATAGCATGGGTGCGCTCGGTTCGTTCGTCGGCTCGTACGTGGTCGGCTATCTGAACGGCGCGACCGGTTCGCCCGCGGCGTCGTATGCGTTCATGAGCGTGGCCTTGATTGCCGCGGTGATTCTGACCTTGATCGTCAAGCCGCAGCCGCAGGCGCAGCCGCTGAATCAGACCGGCAAGCTCGCTACACCGTTGCAAGGAAAATAGGCAGATGAAGAAGATCGTCGCATGGAAGTCGTTGCCCGAGGATGTGCTCGCGTATCTGCAGCAGCATGCGCAGGTCGTGCAGGTCGACCCTGCGCAGCACGACACGTTTGTCGCCGCGTTGAAGGATGCCGACGGCGGCATCGGCTCGAGCGTGAAAATCACGCCAGCGATGCTCGAAGGCGCGAGCCGGTTAAAGGCGTTGTCGACCATCTCGGTGGGCTATGACCAGTTCGATGTGGCCGACCTCACGCGCCGCGGCATCGTGCTTGCGCATACGCCGGACGTGTTGACCGAATCGACCGCCGATACGGTGTTCTCGCTGATCCTCGCATCGGCGCGGCGCGTGGTCGAACTGGCGGAGTGGGTGAAGGCGGGGCAGTGGAAGCACAGCATCGGCCCCGCCCATTTTGGCGTCGATGTGCAGGGCAAGACACTCGGTATCGTCGGGCTCGGACGGATCGGCGGCGCGGTCGCGCGGCGTGCGGCGCTCGGCTTCAACATGAAGGTGCTGTACACGAACCGCAGCGCGAATGCGCAGGCGGAACAGGCGTACGGCGCACGCCGTGTCGAGTTGGCGGAGTTGCTTGCGACCTCCGATTTCGTTTGCCTGCAGGTGCCGCTCACGCCCGAGACGAAGCACATGATCGGCGCCGCCGAACTGAAGTCGATGAAGAAGAGTGCGATCCTGATCAACGCTTCGCGCGGCGCCACGGTCGATGAACAGGCGTTGATCGAAGCCCTGCAAAACGGCACGATTCACGGCGCGGGTCTGGACGTGTTCGAGACCGAGCCGTTGCCGGCCGATTCGCCGCTGCTGAAAATGGCGAACGTGGTCGCGCTGCCGCATATCGGTTCGGCGACGCACGAGACCCGTCATGCGATGGCGCGTAATGCGGCGGAAAACCTCGTCGCGGCGCTCGCGGGTACGCTCGCGACCAACATCGTCAACCGCGACGTATTGAAGTCATGAGTACGACGCCCGTTGCCGCCACGCGCCGCGCGACGATTACCGACGTCGCGCGTGAAGCCGGCACCGGCAAGACCAGCATCTCGCGCTACCTGAATGGCGAGATGAGCGTGTTGTCGCCGGAATTGCGCGCGCGCATCGAGGCGGCCATCGAACGTCTCGACTATCAGCCGAACCAGATGGCGCGCGGCCTCAAGCGAGGCCGTAACCGTCTGATCGGCATGCTGCTCGCGGATCTGACCAACCCGTACAGCGTCGAAGTGCTGCAAGGCGTGGAAGCCGCTTGCCAGGCGCTCGGGCTGATGCCGCTGATCTGCCACGCCGCCAACGAAGTCGAAATGGAGCGGCGCTATCTGCAACTGCTCACCACGTATCGTGTGGAAGGCGTGATTGTCAACGCGCTCGGCGTGCGCGAGGAAACCCTGCGGCCGGTGGGCGGTGGGGGAATTCCGGCGGTGCTGGTCGACCGTTCGGTGGAAGGGCTCGTCGCCGATATGGTCGGGCTGGACAACCGGGCGGCCGCGGAGCTCGGTACGCGGCACCTGCTCGAGCATGGTTTCGACGATATCTGGTTTGTCGTGCAGCCCTTCGAGCAGGTCAGTTCGCGGCAACTGCGTGAGGCGGCCTTTCGCGAGGTGATGCACGGTGTGGCTGGCAAGGACGAAGGCGGCAAGGGCGGCGCGCGTGGGCATACGCTGGTGCTGAATCTTGCCGACCCGGAAGCCGTCGAGCATGCCCTCGCCGAACTGGACCGCGCAATCGATGCGGCTGGCAGATCCGACGGGGCCGTGGCCAACGCTATCGATAACGCCATAGTTAACGTCTTAAGCGGCAGCGTCGGCAAACCCGCCCGCATCGCGTTGTTCGCGGCCAACGCGCCGGTCGCGCTGTGCCTCGCCCTCCATCTGAAAGCGCGCTATGGCGCGGATTGGCAGGCGCGCGTCGCGCTGCTGTCGATCGACGATCCCGAATGGGCCGAATTGACCGGCATCACCACGATCCGCCAGCCGACCTACGAGATCGGCTATCGCGCCGTCGAGTTCCTCCATGAGCGCATCGAAGGGGTTCAAACCACCGCGCGCGACTGTCTTCTGCCGGGCGAATTGATCGTGCGTGCGTCGACTTCGCGCTGATCTGCGATCATTCGGGCTGCGGCGCGCAGCGGGTGCGGGCCGGTCATCGCAAGGAAACTCATGGTTGTTGCACCGCTTACCCTCTCGAGCCTCACCGTTGCGACCCTGTTCGTCGCCGCTTTACCGTTCCTGATCTACCGCCGTTTGCGTCGGCCGCTCGCGCTGAAACCCCGGGACGCGATCACCGGCATCGCCATCTTCGCGCTGTTCGCGATGGTGATCGAGCGCGCGCTGAACGACTACGTGCTCCATCGGAACGAAGCGACCGCCACCTTTCTGTCCAATCCGCTGGCCTTCGTGGTGTATGGCGCGCTGGTGGCGGGCGTGTGCGAAGAAGTGGGGCGTTTCATCGGGATGCGTCTGTTGCTCAAGCGCGCCGCGGCGAGGTCCGCGTCTGCCGCAAACACGGGTGACGGCACCGCGCTGACCTATGGCCTCGGCCACGGTGGCGCGGAGGCCTGGCTGGTCGGCGTGCTGGTGCAGATTCAGTGGATCCTGTTCGCTATTTTCGAAAATCGCGGCGAACTGGACGGTTATCTGAGCAATCTGCCGACCGACTCGGTGATGCGCATCCACCTGATCCTCGCCAGCCTGACGCCGCAGACGGCGGGCATTTTCGCGCTCGAACGAGTGGCTGCGCTGGTGTTCCAGATCGGTTTGTCGGTACTGATGTGGCGCGGCCTGCGGGCGGGCTGGCGTGGCATCCTGCCGCTCGCGATTCTGCTGCATGCGTTGGTCGACGTGCCGGCTGCATTGTTCCAGGCGCAACTCGTGCCGCTCGCCGCCGTGGACGGGGTGTACGCGCTGGGGGCGCTGATTGTCGCGGGCTGGCTGTTCAGAGCGTTCCGCCGCCCGGCGGCCGCCGTGTGAGGCAGCTTGCGTGAGGCGGCTCGCGTGAGGAAGCCGTTTCACACTCCCTTCGCGATTCATTAACTTCCGGCGTACCCTTGCGGTACGCCGTTCAGGCTCATCCTTTCGGCACATCTCATGGAAGAAGCTTACCAATACGACTGCGCGAATCCCGAGTTCGAGGAATTGGCGCGCGTCATCAGCGATCTGTTTCCGGAGCAGACACAGTTCATCCAGCGTGCGGGCGAAGACGGCACGCCGACCCTGGCGATTCACTGGGTTGCCATGCGTTTCGGCGCAACTGCGCGCCGCATCGTGATGACCGTGGTGATTGCACCGACGGCGCTGGCGCGT
Source organism: Paraburkholderia fungorum (assembly GCF_902833645.1). Taxonomy (GTDB): domain Bacteria; phylum Pseudomonadota; class Gammaproteobacteria; order Burkholderiales; family Burkholderiaceae; genus Paraburkholderia; species Paraburkholderia fungorum. The sequence goes on along the minus strand of NZ_CADFGE010000011.1, from coordinate 289,559 downwards.
TATCGCGCGTTGCCGGCACGGCTGCGTGGCCGGAGTTTCGCCGTGTTGCGGGCGTATGTCGAAGCGAGCCTCGGCTCGCTCGAAGAACAGTATGCGAACGGCGAAGCGGTGGCGCGCGATGTGACGGTGGATCTCGGCGACGAGTTTGCCTGAAATGGTCGACTCAAGTCGCTCGGATCATGCGCCGGCGGGCGGCCCCGAGTGCGCGAGGCTTGCCGCGCTCAGTTTGCCGCAAACTCAATCGGCGAGCCGATAGACCTTCGCGAAGCGTGCGGCCTGCACCACACCGTAATCACCCGGCGCGTATTGCATGATCCAGTCTCCGGCGGCGCCGTGCAGCACATCGCCCCCGCTTGCCGAACGGGCTAGCGAAAACGCTTCGTTCATCTGTTTAGCCAGCACGACGGCCGGCCGGTTGCGGTATGCGCCTGGTTCGCCGTGGGCGAGGGCGGCGTCTTGCGGCAGGTACTTGGCATCGAAGCGGTCGCGCGAGACGACCCAGCGCTCGCCGGTCGAGCCGGTAATCAGCGCGTCGCCCGGAGCGTATCGGTTCGGACCTTCGAGGCTCATCAGTTCGCCTGCGGCAGCGGCGAACTCGACGCTCACGGTTTCGTTCTTGACGACGCGCTGGGCGTCGGCATCGTTATTCAGATCGAGATTTTTGAGTTCGGTCATCAAGCGAATGAGTGTAGAGAGATTGACAGCCGCGCCGGGTCTTTGCGTCTCGACGCCACTTACTCGCAATCATGCCAGATGCGTTTGAAGATCGGCTTCTTTTGCCGAGGCGAGCGGCCGGGCTGTTCTCGAAGGCGAAAGAACTGAGCGCACGGCGCGCAAACACGCGCCGTGCGCACCCAGCCTCGCCTGCGGTGAAGCTGCTCAGCGACGTTGCTCAGTGACGTTGCTCACTGAGGTCGCTTAGTTACGTTGCTCAGTGACGTCACTCAATGAAGCGCTGAGGGCTTCACACGCCTCACTCAGCCGCCGCCGGCGCCTTTTTGGCACCCTTGCCATGGTGACGGCCGCCGCTTTCAGGGCCACCCTGGTGGAACGTCGCGTCGGCCAGCTTCTTCTGTTCCGGCGAGAAGCTGTTGTACAGCGGATCGAACGCGTCGACCAGTTTCTTCATGCCGTCAGCATGGGCTTGGGCGATCGTCGCATATTGCTTCATGTCGTCGAGCGCGGACAGGTTCGTGGCGGCCTTGCGCTGCTGGAACAACTGCCCCATCGTCTGGCCGTTGTTGCGCATCACGTCGGCGAAAGCGTTCCACTGCGTTTCCTGCTCCGGCGTGATCTTCAGCTTCGTGTGCAGGAACGTGATGCGGTCTTCGACATTGCGCTCGTGGCCGGCTTTTGCGGCGGGTGCCGAGGCGCTGGCCGGCGCCGAAGCCGGCGCGGAAGTTTGTGCGAATGCGCCGCTCATGGCGACTGCGGTGGCCAGCATTACGAGTGCTTTTTTCATCGAAACTCCTGATGTCTGTTCGAATTGGGACCAGGCGAGCATGGCGAGCGGCCTAACGTGCATCGGCATGGCGACGCAAGGCGACCGGCTGCCCACTTCGCCGTCGCCGCTATTAGTATCACGATATCCCTACACTGCGGTTGCAGTGCGACAAACGCTTACAACCGAAACGAACAGGAAATAGCGGGTGGACAAATTCGTCAGCATGGAAATCTTCGTCGCGGTGGTCGAAGCGGGCAGTCTTACAGCAGCGGCCGAACGATTTAACATTTCGTCGGCAATGGTGGGCAAGCACATCCGCTCGCTTGAAACGCGGCTTGCGACGCGGCTGCTGACGCGCACCACGCGCCGTCAGAGTCTGACGGAAATCGGCCGGCACTATTACGAGCAGTGCCGGCGCATTCTGGCGGACGTCAAGCAGGCGGAGTCCGCGGCCGAGGCAATGGCAGCCGCGCCGCGCGGGGTGCTGAAGGTGACGGTGCCGTTGACCTACGGCGTGGAAGTCTTCGCTCCGGCGATGACCGACTACCTGAGCGCTTGGCCAGACGTGAGCCTTGAACTGGATTTGTCGAATCGCGTGATCGATCTGGTGGAGGAGGGCTTCGACGCGTCGGTGCGAATCGGTCATTTGCCGGATTCCAGTTTCGTCGCGCGGCCGTTGAAGCCTTACCGGATGCGCGCCTGCGCTTCACCGGCCTATCTGGCGCGAGCCGGCATACCGCGCACGCCGGCCGACCTGACGCGGCACGAATGTCTGGGCTTTCTGCATTGGGGCCGCGAGGGCCTGTGGCGGCTAGGCGGCGAGAGTGCGGACGAAAACCAGTTGCGGGCCGGACGGTTCCGGGCCAACAACGGTCAGGCGCTCAAAGTGGCCGCCTTGCGCGGCTTCGGGCTGGTGTTGCAGCCGGAGGCGCTGCTCGCGAGAGAGATCGCCAGCGGCGAACTGGTGTCGGTGCTGGAAGACTATTTGCCCGAGGGCGCGCCCGTTCATCTGGTCTATCCGCGTGATCGCCGTGCCACGCCGAAGCTCACCAGCTTCATCGACTTCGTGATCGAGCGATTCGGCGTGTGATCCTTCCGGGTTCTTCTGCCGGCCACCCGATGCCCGATGCCCACAATACGCGCGATAATCCGCTCCACGCCTGACCAACTTTAGCCTCCGATGAGACCTCCGCGCCTCGACCAACTCGACGAACTCGACCGCAGCCTCGTGGCGGCGCTGCAAGCCAACGCCCGTGAAAGCGTCGCCAATCTCGCGCGCCAGCTGGATGTGGCGCGTACCACCGTGATCGCCCGCATCGCTCGGCTCGAACGCAGCAATGTGATCGGCGGCTATAGCGTGCGGCTCGGCCAGGATGTGCTCGACTCGAGCATTCAGGCCTACGTCGGCATCATCATCGCGCCGAAGTACGGACCTGCCGTGCAGAAGCGTCTCGGCAAGATGCCCGAGGTGCAATTGCTCTGCGCGGTGAGCGGCGAGTTCGATTATGTCGCGTGGCTGCGCGCCGATTCGCCCGACCGCCTCAACGATCTGCTCGATGAGATCGGTGGCCTGGAAGGCGTGGAGCGGACTACTACGTCGATCATTCTGGCGCGCAAGATTGACCGCGGCATGGTGTGATCCGCTGCCCGATTTTTACGCCGTTTTGACATGTTTTCGACATATCGACTAATTGTCTCGTCATAACGTCGAAAATCATGGTCATAGCGCAGCATTTTGCGCGTATGAACTGTTTTTGCTTCTCCCTAAACTGTGTCTCGAGGGTTCAGCCCGCCGGGCGCCGCGCCTAAGCGCAGCGCACTTCCCAAGCTGGAGACAGCAGACAGAGAATAAGGAGAAGCGCATGAAAGTAGCCATTGTTGGCGCAGGTTTGATCGGTCACACCATCGCCCATATGTTGCGCGAAACTGGCGACTACGACGTTGTCGCGTTCGACCGCGATCAACATGCGCTCGATAAGCTCGCCGCCCAGGGTATTCCGACCCGCCGCGTCGATTCCGCCGACGCCGCCGCCCTGCGTGCCGCCATTCAAGGCTTCGATACGCTCATCAACGCGCTGCCGTATTACCTCGCGGTGAACGTGGCTTCGGCCGCCAGGGGCGCGGGTGTCCATTACTTCGATCTGACCGAAGACGTGCGCGCCACTCACGCGATCCGTGAGATCGCCGACTCCGCCGATCACGCGTTCATGCCGCAGTGCGGTCTGGCGCCGGGTTTCATCGGCATCGCCGCGCATGAACTGGCGAACCGCTTCAGCGAAATCCGCGACGTCAAGATGCGCGTCGGCGCGCTGCCGGAGTTCCCGACCAATGCGCTGAAGTACAACCTGACGTGGAGCGTCGACGGCCTGATCAACGAGTACTGCCAGCCCTGCGAGGCGATCCGCGACAGCCGCACGCAGTGGGTGCAGCCGCTCGAAGGCCTCGAACATTTCTCGCTCGACGGCACCGAATACGAAGCCTTCAATACCTCGGGCGGTCTGGGCACGCTATGCGAAACGCTGGCGGGCCGGGTCGAGTCGCTCGACTACAAGTCGGTGCGCTATCCGGGCCACCGCAACCTGATGCAGTTCCTGCTGGAAGACCTGCGTCTGGCGAGCGACCGCGATACGCTCAAGACCATCATGCGCCGTTCGGTGCCTGCGACCGCGCAAGACGTCGTGCTGGTGTTCATCACCGTGAGCGGCATGCGCGATGGTCAACTGGTGCAGGAAGTCTTCACCCGCAAGATTTTCGCGAAGACGGTGTGCGGTGTGCCGATGAGCGCGATCCAGATCACTACGGCCGGCGCGATGTGCGCGGTGCTCGATCTGTTCCGTGAGAAGAAGCTGCCGCAAAGCGGCTTCGTGCGTCAGGAACAGGTATCGCTGCGAGACTTCCTCGCGAACCGCTTTGGCCAGTTGTACGAAGGGCAGTCGTTGGATGCGATGGCAACGGTGTAAGTCGCAATCACCGCACTGAGATTTCAGATAAAGGCTCAATACCGGGGGCCGTGCGACACCGCGGCAGTGACTGCCGCGAGCAACGCGAGTAGCACACCAACGCAAGCAACGAAAAACGCCTCATAGAAGGCCATGTTATGAACGCCAACGCCCCGCATTGCGGGGCGTTGTGCGTTTGAAACGACGGTATTAACCGGGCGGCTGCACCGGCCGCTACACAGGTAACGGTGGCATCCCCGACGACGCATGCGGCTCGCCCACCAGCTGTGCGAGCAATGCTTCGTAATCCGCGCGGGTGGGCGCGGTGTTATCGAACATCAACAGGTCGTCGCAAATCTCGCCGCTCGGCACGAAGCAGCGCTGCCGATATTCGTCCCAATGCGCGAGTTTGTAGGCATCGTTCGGATTGCCGCGCTCGACGATACGCTGATGGGCAGTCTCTTCCGATGTGGTGATCCACACCACCCGCAGTGTGACGTCCGTGCCGATGCCGAGCCAGGCGCGATCGAACAGGCGCCGCTCGCGCACTTCGCGCGACAGCGGCCCGACCACCAGCGCGCTGACACCGATCTCGAGATTGTCGCGGGCGGTGTCGAGCAGGCCGCGATACTCGGGCTCGCGCAGGTGCTGGAGGAAAAGCGGGCTGTCGCGGTCGTTCGGGTCGCCGGTCAGCATGCTCATGGCGGCTGCGCTGTAGCCGCCGAACAACGTATCTTTGTCGAGCAGGCAGAAGGGCGACGAACTTGCCTGCATGAGTGGGCCGATCAGTTTCTTCGCCAGCGTGGTTTTGCCGGTGCCTGCGTGACCGCAGAAGAAAACCAGATGCGTCACGAAGACCTGTCCTCGGGCGCGGCGGGCGGGGTGCCGGCGACTTGCGGATCACGCGCGAATTTGCCGCTGGCTTCCAGCCACATCACATTGATGATGCCGAAGCCCAACGCCACGCCAATGCCGAGAATCCAGGTGAAATACCACATTGCAGTCTCCTTGATCGCAGGTCCGACGTGGCGGACGATGAAGCGTTACGCATAGCCGGTACAGAGAAGCAAACTTGAGGGCAAACAAAGGTAACACGCGGCGGATCCGAGGGTAAATCCGCAGCGCGCGGCGCCCACAGCGCCGCGCTTTGCAGCGATCATGAAGAAGAACGCGGTCTGGTGCAAGAGGGGCAAGGCGTTTTGCGCTTCGGCGCCTCAGCCAGGATCTGTGGCCAGGCGCTGCAGCCAGCAAGGCGCAATGCGCCTGTAACAGGAACAGCATCACGCGCAAACGACCAATAACACGATCAGCGACCCGGGAGACCCAGCATGCCGATGCGCCAGCACTTCCACTGCAAAGCCGCGCTGCTCGCGCTGGCTGTCGCGTCGCTCGCCGGTTGCGCGTCGACTCCGGCCGAACCCGTGGCGTTCAAGGAGGTGCCGCAAACGCGCATCGTCCAGCCCGGTTACACGCAGCCCGGAACCGGGCTGGTCGCCGTGGACGTGCGGCGCGAACGTTCCCGCGACGTGATTGTCCGGTTCCGCGATGCCCTTGTGTATATCGACGGCGAACAGGTCACCGATCTGATGAACGGTGAACACGTGGTCTTCTATCTGAGTCCGGGCGTGCATCGCATCGGCGTCTCCACCCAATTCGATCCGGTCGTGGAGATGCGCTTTACGGTCACTGCGGATACGCGTTACACGAACCACGCGTCGGTCAGCTTCGGCGACGATCACCGCATCGTTTTGCGCAGGGTTGCCCGGTAGCATGGCGCAGGGCCGTGGCGGCGCCGGCCGGCACCCGGCCGCGCCACGTCGGCCGGCGCCTGCCCCCGCTGCTCCGCGGGTTTAACAATTGCCTACATGATGTTCACGCAGAGCCCTTAACATGGCGGCTGTCGTGTATTCGTTCACGCGGATTGGCCACCGCGCCTGGCTACGGCGCCAGGCCGGCCGGTCTGCTCCGTTTTCAAGGTAATCCAACATGCTGATCAATTGCGCCGCCTATCAGGACGGCAGGAAGCTGGGCGACATCGATATCGAGAGCATCAGCGACTACGTGGCGCGGCCCGAGTGCTTTGTTTGGGTCGCACTGAAAGACCCGGAGCCGGAAGAACTGGCTGTGATGCAGCACGAGTTCGGCCTGCACGAACTCGCAATCGAGGACGTGCGAAACGGCCATCAACGTCCGAAAATCGAGGAGTACGACGAGTCGCTGTTCGCCGTCATGCATACCGTGGAAATGGATGAGGCGGGCGAACTGCTGATCGGCGAGGTCGACGTGTTCGTGGGGCACAACTATGTGCTGTCGGTGCGCCGCGGCACGCGCGCCGGGTTCCAGAACGTTCGCGCCCGTTGCGAGCGCGAGCCGCAACTGCTCAAGGAGGGTTCGGCGTTCGTGTTGTACGCACTGGCCGACGACATCGTCGATCGTTATTTTCCGATCGTGGAGGCCATGAACACGGAAATCGAAGCACTCGAAGACCGCATCTTCGAACGCAATAATTCGGCGGCCTCGCGGGCGATCATCGAGGACCTGTACTCGTTGAAACGCCGTCTCGTCATCTTGCAGCACCATATTGCCCCGTTGCAGGAAGGGATCGGCAAGCTGACCGGCGGCCGCATTCCGAGTGTCTGCGAGGGCATGCAGGCCTATTTCCGCGACGTCTACGATCATCTCCAGCGGATCGTCAAAACCATCGACGGCCGGCGCGAAATGGTCGTGACCGCGGTGCAGGTCAACCTGGGGATGATCTCGCTTGCCGAGAGCGAAGTGACCAAGCGGCTCGGCTCGTTCGCCGCGCTGTTCGCGGTGCCGACCATGATCGCCGGCATCTACGGGATGAACTTCGAGAGCATCCCCGGGCTGCACAGCAAGTACGGCTATCCGATCTGCCTCCTCGTGATGCTGGCGGTGGATGTGGTCCTGTACTGGCGTTTTCGCAAGGCCGACTGGCTTTGACAGGCGGTTGACCGGTCGTCCCGCGAGCGTTCTCGCGGGGTTCCCGCTTGCATGGTGCGCAATAAAAGTCCAGCATAGACGGCCCGCCGTCTGTGGAGTTTGCAGCCGGCGGCAAATTTGCCACGCACGGATCAAACGAGGAACCCTTGCCGACCTGCAGCCTGATGGTGGACTTAAGCGCCGCGCCGGATCGAATCCGGCGGGCGCGCCTGATCCGCGCGCGTTTCGCGTGCCGGCGCCTCGCACCACCACGAATCGTTGACAGTCCGAACCGGGCGCGCTGAGAATAGGCCTCGCAAACGTTTGCGCGAGACTAAAAAAAACACGGCTCGATCGCGAGCCTCAAGAAGGTTTTCTGGAGATAGGCATGAGCCATCGCATTCGCCGCCGCTTATTGGCGGCCGCTGTTCTCGTCACCGCCACCGCCGCTTTACCGTTTTCTTCTGCCAATGCGCAAAGCGCGGCTGCCCATAAACCGAGGGTCGCGCTAGTGATGAAGTCTCTCGCGAACGAGTTTTTCCTGACCATGGAAAACGGCGCGAAGGACTATCAGAAGCACAACGCCTCCCAATTCGATCTGATCACCAACGGCATCAAGGACGAGACCGACACCGCGAACCAGATCAGGATCGTCGAGCAGATGATCGTCTCGAAAGTCGACGCGATCGTGCTGGCTCCGGCCGATTCGAAGGCGCTGGTGCCGGTGGTCAAGAAGGCCATCGACGCGGGCATCATCGTCGTGAATATCGACAACCGGCTCGACCCGGACGTGCTCAAGTCGAAGGATCTGAACGTGCCGTTTGTCGGCCCGGATAACCGCAAGGGCGCACAGAAGGTCGGCGATTACCTGGCCAAAAAGCTGAAGGCGGGCGACGAAGTGGGCATTATCGAAGGCGTGTCGACGACGACCAACGCGCAACAACGCACCGCGGGCTTCAAGGACGCGATGCAAGCGGTCGGCGCCAAGGTCGTATCGGTGCAATCGGGCGAATGGGAAATCGACAAAGGCAACGCGGTGGCCTCCGCCATGCTCAATGAGTATCCGAATCTGAAGGCGCTCCTCGCCGGCAACGACAATATGGCGATCGGCGCGGTCTCGGCCGTCCGCGCGGCGGGCCGGCAGGGCAAGGTGCTCGTGGTCGGTTACGACAACATCAATGCGATCAGGCCGATGCTGAAGGACGGCCGCGTCCTCGCCACCGCCGACCAGTACGCGGCCAAGCAGGCCGTGTTCGGGATCGATACGGCGCTCAAGGCGATCAGCGAGCACAAGAAGCAGTCGCAGTTGTCCGGTGTGGTGGAAACGCCATGTGATCTGGTGACCCGGTAATAAGCATCGAGCATCGCATACCGGAAAGTACCGCCAGCAAAGGACCACTACGTACCACTACGAAGCCGGAACGACTGGATCGGGCATCGCGAGTAGCACTGCAGCAAATCGGGTGCCGCGGGTTGTTCGCCCGCCCGCCGTAGCATATTGAATGCGTGGCTTGAATGCGTGGCAAAAACGTGCGAATCCGCGCCAATTCAATAAACGCTCAAGAAACCGGGCGGCCCGCCGTTAATTCAGAGGTAAGCGTCACGAAGGTAATTGCACGGCGAATAGGCATTAGCGCTCACGGGCAGGAGCGGCGCCGGCAAGAGTACGCTATCCAAAATAATCGGTGGCCTTGGGGGTCCTGGAGCGTGAAGGGCGCGCTTATTGTGGTGTCGAGCGACCTGCGCGGGCTGATGCCGATCTGCGACCGGATCGGCGCGAGTTGTCCGCGGGAAGCATGACGGGTGGGTGCGGGCGCGACAAATGGTCGCAGGACGCGTTGCTGGCCGCCGCTTTTGCCGGCCGCCGCAGGCGCGCAGCGTTGCTGCATACCGTCGACACCCATGAAGCAGGGAGTCTGGCATGACCGATCGACCGGCAAGCGAGGCCGCGGGCGGCATCTCGGGCACACCTGGCGCGCGTCGATGAAGACGTCCGGTGGGTCGCCAGATGGCGCGGCCGGCGGGAACAACAGGCAGGAGAGCAACAGGTTATGGCGACGATCAAGGATGTAGCGGCCGTGGCAGGCGTGTCGTTCACTACGGTATCCCACGTGGTGAACAACTCACGGCCGGTGTCGGCCGATGTGCGCGCGAAGGTCGAACACGCGATCCGTCAGCTTCACTATGTGCCGTCGGCGGTGGCCCGCTCACTCAAGGCGCGGGCGACGGCGACGATCGGTCTGGTGGTGCCGAACAGCACGAACCCGTATTTCGCGGAGATGGCGCGCGGTATCGAGGACGGTTGCGCGCGCAACGGCTATTGCCTGTTCTTCTGCAATTCCGACGACGATCCGGCCAAGCAGCGAAACTATCTGCGCGTGCTGCAGGAAAAGCGTATCGACGGCCTGATCGTTGCCTCCGCGGGCGACGACGCGGTGCTGGCGCAGACGCTCGCCGACGCCCGGGAGCCGCTGGTGGTGGTCGATCGCAACATCGAAGGCGTGAACGCGGATCTGGTGCAGATCGACCACGAGAAGGGCGGCTACCTCGCGACGCGTCATCTGCTCGAACTGGGGCATGTGCGAATCGGCTGCATTACCGGACCCGTGAAGACGGCGGTGAGCGCCATGCGTTTGCACGGCTTTATCCGCGCCATGACGGAGCGCGGCATCGAGATTCCAGCGGGCGCGATCGTCGAAGGCGATTTTTCGGGGATGGGCGGCCATCGCGCGGCGGGGCAACTGTTCGACACCGTGAGACCGTCGGCGATTTTTGCCGGTAACGACATGATGGGCATCGGCGCGCTGCGCGCCGCGGCGGAGCGCAACATCAGCGTGCCGCGCGATTGCTCGATCATTGGTTTCGACGATATCGAGCTGGGACGATTCACCTATCCGTCGCTTTCAACGGTGGGGCAGTCGGTTCGCGCGCTCGGCGATATGGCCGCGCAGACGCTGATCGAACGCATCGCCGGGACGGCGTCGGGCAATCCTCCGCGTGCGCCGGGCCGCCGGCGTGTCGTGTCGCCGCGTCTGATCGTGCGTGAGTCGACCGCGACATGGGCCGGCGTGGCGAGGCGCGATCTGGCCGCCTGATATCTGACACCGTGCGGGATGGCGTTGCCGGACGCGAGCCGACAGGCTTCGCGTCCAGTTTTTTGTGCCGCTCGAGTTCCGCTCGAGTTCCGTCTGATTCTGCTTGAACTCCGCTTGATCTGTGTGGCCGACTCGCGTCCAGGCTCCACTCGAACCCCCCCGCCTGTGCGCATCCGGCTCCCGGGCCAACTGAACCTGCTTTCCCGAACGTCAAAAAAACGCCGTGTGACCTTAGCCCGGACACGGCCTGTCAGTTGTTTGTAATTTCTTCCATTTGCTTACAACGTCTTTCTTCATACTATATAAATCCTTCAAGTATGCAGATCGAATGCCGTAAACCCAAATATTAAGAGCGCGGCTACAGAACAGCGCCATGCAGGCAGACGCGACACGCTACCCCGCGCTGCGCACGCAGCTTCTCATTTGCTAAGTACAGGAACAAGCATGTTGAACAAAGGCATCACGATCAAGGCGCGGATTGGCCTCACGATGGCTTTTCTTGCCGCGCTGCTGGTTGCCATCGGCGTTTTCGGTCTGTTCGGGATGAGTCGTTCGAACGACGCTTATCGGGACACTTTCACTAACGCCATGCCGAGCGCCGTCGATATCGGCAACGCCGAGCTGTATGCGGCACGCGAGCGGCTGGCGCTCGACCGGGCGGCGTTCATGATGGGCACGCCGGAGGTGGCGCAGACGATCGAGCGGGCGCGTACGATGCGCGCGACGTCCGACACGTGGTGGAAAAAATACATGGACTTGCCGCGCGACGCTGAAGAAGACCGTCTCGCGCAGGACGTGGTCGCAAGGCGCGAGGCGCTGCATCAGCAACTGGACACGTTTGTGACGATCCTCACGGCGAACGACCAGGGCAAGTTGGTCGAGAGCGCCAAACGCATTCAGGCGTCGTACAACGAACTCGCCAGCGCCGATGACGCGCTGCGCAAGTTCCAGTTCACGCTGGCGAAGCAGGGTTACGACTCGGCGCAAGGCAATTTCGAAGTGTTCCGCATGGTGAGCATCGCAGCGCTGCTGATCGGCGTGATCGCCGCCGCGCTGTCCTACCTGACGCTGAGCCGCGCGATTGCCCGGCCGCTCGACGCAGCCCTCGGACATTTCGACGCCATCTCCGCGGGCGATCTGCGCCGCCCGGTCGTGGTCACCTCACGTGACGAAATGGGGCAGTTGCTCGAAGGCATCGCCAAAATGCAGCGTAATCTCACCGAAACGGTGCGCACGGTACGCAGTGGTAGTGAATCGATTGCGACCGCCACGCGTCAGATCGCGGCCGGCAATATCGATCTGTCCTCACGTACGGAAGAGCAGGCCTCGGCGCTGCAGGAAACCGCGTCGAGCATGGAAGAGCTGACCGGCACCGTCAAGCAGAACGCCGACAACGCCCGCCAGGCGAGCTCGCTGGCGGCCAATGCGTCCGAGATCGCGAATAAGGGCAGCGCGGTGGTCGGCCAGGTGGTCGGCACGATGGGCGACATCAATCAGAGTTCGGCGAAGATCGCGGACATCATTTCGATCATCGAAGGGATTGCGTTCCAGACCAACATCCTGGCCCTGAATGCGGCCGTGGAAGCGGCGCGGGCCGGCGAAGAAGGGCGCGGATTCGCGGTGGTGGCGGGCGAGGTGCGCAGCCTTGCACAGCGTTCCTCGGCGGCGGCCAAGGAAATCAAGGAGCTGATCGATACCTCGGTGGAGCGCGTGCAGTCCGGCTCCGCGCTGGTCGACGAAGCGGGCCGCACTATGACCGAGATCATCGGTGCGGTGCAGCGTGTGACCGACATCATGGGCGAGATCGCCGCGGCTTCGGAAGAGCAAAGCAGCGGCATCGATCAGGTGGCGCGCGCGGTCACCCAGATGGACGAGGTGACGCAGCAGAATGCCGCGCTGGTCGAAGAGGCGGCTGCGGCGGCTTCTTCGCTCGAAGATCAGGCCGGCAAGCTGCGTGCCGCGGTCGCGGTGTTCCAGCTCGAAGAAGGCGGTTACAAGGCGCCCGTGAGCGCGGCGCCGAAGCGTACGGCTGCGCCGGTTCGCGCGACGGCGCCACGCAAGGTGTCACAAGCCGCGTTGCAACCGGTGTCGCACCCGTCATCACAAGCGGCTGCGCAGTCCACTGCGGCCGCACGAGCACCCACCGCACCCGCGGCAGCGGCTGCACCCATGAAGACGCCGGCCAAGGCGATGGCGAGCGCCGGCAGCGATCAGGATTGGGAAACGTTCTGATCGGCGCTGCCGCTGTGCCGCAACATTCGTTCCTGATGAAGCAGTAGACAGAACCATGCTCGAGCGGATCAAGCGCGCCGCATGACGATAAAGACCGCGATTGCGCATGCAACCGCGGTCTTTTTTCATGTTTTGTGGACTAAGCAGCGTTCACAATCGATGTCTGCACCCTGGTAAGCGTCGCGATCCGGTACATTGACGGGCGCGACTACGGCTCGCATCGGCAACAGTGCCGTTTCAGCCCGTTAGCGCGCGGACCGTGAGCCCGCTATTCCGCTGCCGCACCCGGCGCAGCGGCCCACCGCTCAACGCGCCAGCCATAAAGGACCGACATGACGCAATACGACCTCGCGCACCGCCTCGTCGAAGCACGCCGGCAGCATCGCCCGATCGATGCGCCGCCACCCGACAGCCTGCCGCCTGACGCAGCCACCGCCTACGCAATCCAGCAGGCTGTCATCACGGGCCTCGGCGATTCGACGGGCGCGTGGAAGATCGGCGCCAGAGCGCCGGGCGGGGCCGCCGCGGGCGCGCCGATCCCGGCTTCGCTGGTGCTGCCGTCGCCCGCGCGGGTGGCCCATGACGGTTTTTTCCGGGTGTTGGTGGAACTGGAAATTGCCTTTCGCTTCGCCGAGGCCATCGAGCCGCGGGGCCGGGCTTATGCGCGCGACGAGGTGCTCGCGAAGCTCGGCGTCGTGCTGCCGACCATCGAGATTGTGGACAGCCGCTTTTCCGAGTGGCCCAATGTCGCGCCGCTTGCACAGTTGGCGGATGCGCAGAACAACGGCGCGTTGATTACCGGTCATCCGGTTGCCTATGCGGGCCTCGCGCGGGGCTTCGACTTCGTGTCGCCCGAACTGGAATTGACGTTCGACGGCGACTCGCTGGTGCCGGACGCCACCGGCAATCCGGCTGGCGATCCGCGCGAACTGCTGGTGTGGTTCGTCAACCATTGCGCCGCTATGGGCATTACGATCGAGCCCGAATGGACGATCACCACCGGTTCGTATGTAGGTGCGCACAATGTGGGCAAACCGGGCATTGTGCGCGGCCACATCGACGGTCTCGGCGAAGTGGAGATTGAACTGACCTGAGCGTGGCACGGTGTATTTGTAACCGGCGGCTTGTGATACCCATTACAAAGACGAAGCATCAAAACAACGGCTGCCCGCGGGCGGCCGTTTTACATTTACAGCATCCGCATCGAACGTTTTGCCGTATACACCTATGAAGCAAGCCATCGCATGGCCGTGATCCAGTTATACACACGGCTAACCATGTCGCCAACGCGGTTAATACGAGGGCCAGGTAAAAGCGGCAAGCGCACGAAGACTGCCGCACGCCATGCGCGATTGCGTGGAACGAAACCTTCAGTGCGTTGACGAACCGTTACACGATGCGCCGATGAACGGCGCTGCTGGTCGGCATCGCGAACGAACATGTAACACAGTGCTCTTCGCTGTAGACCGAATCGCGATGCGATGCGTTATGAAAAAAAGTACCGGGCACTGGAAATGGCATGACGTCCGCGTTAGAGACGACAAAGTGTGCGCATGCAGACAGGCTGTCCGGCGCAGCAGTGGGATTGTTCGATGAACAGGACGATTCGTGCCATGGCACACCGCCAGCGGTGTTGATCAGCACGGCGAGCAGAGGTGTTGGAGAGGCAGTAATGCGGTCCGGCAGTCGTTGTGCGTGAGTGCGGGATGAGTGCGAGATGAGCGGAAGATTGTAGGTGACCGAATCTGTGTTTCCAAGTGAGGATTGCAGGAGGGGCAACACGGCACGATTTTCATCACGTAGTCCGTGAAAAAAAATTTAAAAGGGTTTAGGATGAATTCGAGCGATGTCGTTTCCGAATAGCGCGCCGCGCACGACATCGGTCTAGACTTTGGCGAGGAGGTAGCATGGATATCTACAGCAGTTTCGCGACCCGCTTCGAGAAAACGCGAGAAGATGAACTCTCGCTCGAGGAGTATCTCGCGCTCTGCAAAGACAATCCCGCCGCGTACGCTACAGCCGGCGAACGCATGTTGACGGCAATCGGTGAACCAGAACAGATCGACACTCGCAACGATCCGCGCCTGTCGCGTATCTTTGCGAACAAGGTCATCAAGGTATACCCCGCATTCCGTGAGTTCTACGGAATGGAAGAAGTGATCGAGCAGGTGGTCGCCTACTTCCGGCACTCGGCCCAGGGGCTTGAGGAAAAGAAGCAGATTCTGTATCTGTTGGGACCGGTCGGCGGCGGTAAATCGTCGATCGCGGAGCGTCTGAAGCAACTCATGGAACGGGTGCCGTTCTATGCGATCAAGGGTTCGCCCGTCAACGAGTCGCCACTGGGTCTGTTCGATTACGACGAGGACGGTCCGATCCTCGAAGAGCAATACGGGATTCCACGCCGCTACCTGAAAAATATTCTGAGTCCGTGGGCGGTCAAGCGCCTCCACGAATACAACGGCGACATCCGCAAGTTTCGCGTGGTGCGCCGCTACCCGTCGATCCTTCGTCAGATCGGTATCGCCAAGACCGAGCCGGGTGACGAAAACAATCAGGATATTTCGTCGCTGGTCGGTAAGGTCGACATCCGCAAGCTCGAGCAGTACGCCCAGGACGATGCGGACGCATACAGCTACTCCGGTGGCCTGTGCCTCGCGAATCAGGGCTTGCTCGAGTTCGTCGAAATGTTCAAGGCGCCGATCAAGGTCTTGCACCCGTTGCTCACCGCGACTCAGGAAGGCAACTTCAAAGGCACCGAAGGTTTCGGCGCGATCCCGTTCGACGGCGTGATTCTCGCCCACTCGAACGAGTCGGAATGGAAGGCCTTCCGCAATAATCGCAACAACGAGGCACTGCTCGACCGCATCTTCGTCGTGAAGGTGCCGTATTGCCTGCGCTATGGCGAAGAGATCAAGATCTACGAGAAGCTGCTGCGTAATTCGTCGCTCGCCAACGCGGTATGCGCGCCGGGTACGCTGAAGATGATGGCGCAGATGTCGGTGCTCACGCGCTTGCAGGAGCCGGAAAACTCCAGCCTGTTCTCGAAGATGCAGGTGTACGACGGCGAAAACCTCAAGGACACCGATCCGAAGGCCAAGTCGTATCAGGAGTATCGCGATTTCGCGGGCGTGGATGAAGGGATGACCGGCGTGTCGACCCGCTTCGCGTTCAAGATCCTGTCGCGTGTATTCAACTTCGATTCGACCGAAGTCGCCGCGAACCCGGTCCACCTGATGTATGTGCTCGAACAGCAGATCGAGCGCGAGCAGTTCCCGCCGGAAACCGAACAGAAGTACCTGTCGTTCATCAAGGACGTGCTCGCCTCGCGCTATGCCGAGTTCATCGGCAAGGAGATTCAGACCGCGTATCTGGAGTCGTATTCCGAGTATGGCCAGAATATTTTCGATCGCTATGTGACGTATGCGGACTTCTGGATTCAGGACCAGGAATTCCGCGACCACGACACCGGCGAGAGTTTCGACCGCGCGGCGCTGAACGCCGAACTGGAAAAGATCGAGAAACCTGCGGGCATCAGCAACCCGAAGGACTTCCGCAACGAGATCGTCAACTTCGTGCTGCGTGCGCGGGCTGCGAATGCGGGGAAGAATCCCGCATGGATCAGCTACGAGAAGCTGCGCGTCGTGATCGAAAAGAAGATGTTCTCGAATACGGAGGAACTGTTGCCGGTGATCTCGTTCAACGCCAAGGGCTCGGCGGAAGAGCAACGCAAGCACGAAGACTTCGTCAACCGGATGGTGACGAAGGGCTATACGCCAAAGCAGGTGCGCTTGCTGTGTGACTGGTATCTGCGCGTGCGCAAGTCGTCATGATACGCATTGCGTGCCGCCCGCGCGGTCCGGCCGCGCGGGCACCTTGCGAAGCGCAAGTTGCATGGACATAGCGTTGCGTTTGCGGACATGCCTATGCAGTTTGCGTCTCGCGCACTCGAATTAGTGCAGTTGCATGGGACACGGGAGACCGGGCGTGCTTCATCAAATCATCGACCGCAGGTTAGCTGGTAAGAACAAGAGTATTGCGAATCGCGAGCGTTTTTTGCGTCGCGTCAAGAACTACATTCGTCGCGCCGTTTCGGAAGCGGTACGCGATCGCAGCATCAAGGATATCCAGAACACCCAGAGCATCACGATTCCGCGCAAGGACATTGCCGAGCCGTCGTTCCGGCACGGCCCCGGCGGTAAGCGGGAAATGGTGCATCCGGGCAACTCGGACTACATCCGCGGCGACAAGATTCAGCGCCCGCAAGGGGGCGGCGGCGGAGGCGGGGGCAACCAGGCGAGCAACGAAGGCGAGGGTCAGGACGACTTTGTGTTCGAACTCAGCCGTGAAGAATTCATGCAGTACTTCTTCGACGACCTCGAACTCCCGCGTCTCGTCAAAACCCATCTGATGGCCGTGCCTACGTGGAAGAGCATCCGCGCCGGCTGGGCGGCCGAAGGCACCCCGAACAATATCGACGTGGTCCGCTCGCTCAGAAGCGCGCTTGGCCGCCGTATTGCGCTCGGCGCGCCGCTCGTCAATCAGTTGCACGAGATGGAACGGCAACTGGAAGAGATCAAGGCCGATCCGGCCGACCGTCGCGAGGAAATCAAGCTGCTCGAAGAGGAGATTCACCATTTGCGCGGGCGCATCTGGCGCATTCCGTTTATCGACCCGTTCGATCTGCGCTACGTGAACCGGGTGAAGCAGCCCACGCCGTCGAGCCAGGCGGTCATGTTCTGTCTGATGGATGTGTCCGGTTCGATGGACGAGCAGCGCAAGGATCTCGCCAAGCGCTTTTTCATCCTGCTGTACCTGTTCCTCAAGCGTAACTACGAAAAGATCGAGGTGGTGTTTATCCGTCACCATACGCGCGCCGAGGAAGTCGACGAAGATACGTTCTTTCATTCGACGGAAAGCGGCGGCACGGTGGTGTCGAGCGCGCTGGAGCTGATGCGTAAGGTGATGGAAGAGCGCTACTCGCCGACTGAATGGAACATTTATGGCGCTCAGGCGTCTGACGGCGACAATTGGACCGACGATTCGCCCAAGTGCCGCAAGATACTTTCGGATGACATCCTGGAGAAGGTGCGCTATTTTGCGTATATCCAGGTTACGCCGGAAGAGCAGAACCTGTGGCTCGAGTATGCACAGCTGGCGCTGAGCCAGCCGCATATGGCGATGAAGAAGGTCGAGACCGCGGCGGATATCTATCCGGTGTTCCGGGAACTGTTTGAAAAGCAGGTGGCGTCTTCATGACAAAACACCTGCACAACGAAGCGCGCGGCTACCAGCCGGAGCGCGGGAAAGGCGTGCCGCAGCAGGGTCAAGCCGGGCATGCCGAGGCGAAGGCGGACGATACGGGAGCCGCCGCAGCCGGAGCAGTCGACACCGCTGCAGCACGGGGACACACCGGAACGCCCACTGTGGGGCAAAGGGAAGTCCGTATGAACGTAGCAGATAGGCGGCCTTTGCCGTGCCCGTCCGACTGGACCTTCGAATTGATCGAAGAGTACGACACGCATATTGCCCGTGTTGCAGAGCAATATGAACTCGACGTGTATCCGATCCAGCTCGAACTCATCAGCGCCGAACAGATGATGGACGCTTACGCGTCCGTCGGCATGCCGGTGAACTACCGTCACTGGTCGTTCGGCAAACACTTTCTTTCCACCGAGAAGAGCTATCGCCGCGGGCAGATGGGGCTGGCGTACGAAATCGTCATCAATTCAAACCCTTGCATCGCGTATCTGATGGAAGAGAACACGATGACGATGCAGGCGCTCGTCATCGCGCACGCGGCCTATGGCCACAACTCGTTCTTCAAGGGCAATTATCTGTTCCGGCTCTGGACGGATGCGCACGCGATCATCGATTACCTCGTCTACGCGAAGAATTACATCGCGGAGTGCGAGGAGCGCTTCGGGCTCGACCGGGTGGAGGAATTGCTCGACTCGTGCCATGCATTGATGAATTACGGTGTGGACCGTTACAAACGTCCGCAGAAGCTGTCGCTGGAAAAGGAGTTTGCGGCGCGCCGCGAACGCGAGGCTTATTTGCAATCGCAGGTGAATGAGTTGTGGCGCACCTTGCCGAGCCGGCACACGCCGTTGCCCGAGGAAATCGAGGAGCGTTACCCGCCGGAGCCACAAGAAAACCTGTTGTATTTCGCGGAGAAGAATGCGCCGTTGCTGGAGCCGTGGGAGCGGGAAGTGATCCGCATTGTGCGCAAGGTCGGGCAGTATTTCTATCCACAGCGGCAAACCCAGGTCATGAATGAGGGCTGGGCCACGTTCTGGCACTACACCTTGCTCAACACGATGTACAACCAGGGCAAGCTGGAAGACGGCTTCATGATGGAGTTTCTCCATTCGCACAGCAATGTGGTCTACCAGCCGCCGGTCACGAAGCCTTACTACAGCGGCATTAACCCTTACGCGCTGGGTTTTTCGATGATGAGCGATATCCGCCGGATTTGCGAATCGCCGACGGAGGAAGATCGCAAGTGGTTCCCTGAGCTGGCGGGCAGCCCGTGGCTGCCGGCGATGCACTACGCGATGCGCAATTTCAAGGACGAGAGTTTTGTCGCGCAGTATCTGTCGCCGCATCTGATCCGCGAGATGCGTCTATTTTCCGTGCTCGATGACGATATGCGCGATGCGCTGGAAGTGTCCGCGATTCATGATGACAGCGGGTATCAGTATGTGCGGCAGGCGTTGTCGCGGCAGTACGACATGCATCACCGGGAGCCGAACATTCAGGTTTGGGCTGTGAATACGCGTGGGGACCGGAGTCTGACGTTGCGGCATTTCATGAGCGATAACCGGCATCTGTCTAATGATAGCGATGAGGTGCTTAAGCACATGGCGCGGTTGTGGCAGTTTGATGTTTATCTGGAAAGCGTTGATGAGAATGGCACTGTCAGGAAGCGGTATGAATGTAAGTATGTGCCTCCGGCTGTGAGGGTTTGAGGGTTTGGTTTTTTTTGCCTGCCCGGCAGGTGCAGGGCCTTTGCGGCGCTTTTTTGTTGTTGAGTTTGGTGCTTTTGGGGTTTGGTTTGTTTGGGTTGGTCCTTTGGCCTTTCCTTGCTTTGTTAGTGGTGTATTAGCGTTGCCCCTGTGCGGGGCGGCACCTACTTTTCTTTGCCTGCCGCAAAGAAAAGTAGGCAAAAGAAAGCGGCTTTACACCGCCAGCTCATAAGCGGGTCCCCCGCGCAGCCACGGTAGTGGTGCATCTGGAATCTGTGGCCTCGCACATTCCGCTCTAGTGACAAGGCAGTCATACCTCCGGCGGCGCTGCGCGCGCTGATACCCAGTTCATAACACCGCCCGCCAAGTTTTTGCTGCCCCGATTTATCCCGTGTCCGGTTCGCCGTTGCCTCGCTGCTGCAAGCACAAGCACAAGCACAAGCACAAGCACAAGCACAAGCACAAGCACAAGCACAAGCACAAGCACAAGCACAAGCACAAGCACAACCGCGGCCGTGGTCGCGATCGCCAATGCAATGCACAGACATTTCCTCTGAATTCGGGGGGGGCCGACCAGAGCGGGTGCGTCTCGCCGAGGCGAAGCCGAAGGCTCCCGCTGCGCGAAGCAAACCCGACGGTTTCCCTTGCAGACCCGTCCGCGACGCACGCAGTGCGGAGTGGGAGCTGATGAGCGCCTTGTCACTAGCGCGGAGTGTGCGGGGGCACAGATTCCAGATGCACCACTACCCCCTCCAAGCCAGGGGACCCGCTTAAAAATTAGCGGTGTGAGCCGCTTTCTTTTGCCTACTTTTCTTTGCGGCAGGCAAAGAAAAGTAGGTGCCGCCCCGCACAGGGGCAACGCTAATAGACCACTAACAAATCAAGGAAAGGCCAAAAGCCCAGCAAGAGATCGAAAGACCAGAAGACCAACAACAAACCAAAAGCCCCAACCCCGAACCCAGCAAGAAAAGGCCAGCGCCCCGGATCAACAACGAAAAGCGCCGCGAAGGGCCTGCATCTGCCGGGCAGGCAAAAACCTTGCGTTGATCCCTAACAAACCCCCATCTCCTCCTTGCAATTCTGTAAAATTCGCGCACGCGCGCAACGGGCACCCCGCGGGGCACCCCGGAGGCACTCCGAACCCTCCCACCGCGATGCGCGCGCCAGGAAGGCGGCGCCACGACCGCCACCTCCGTTTAAAGACAAGGAAAGACAACAGCATGACCGACCTAACCGACCAAACCGTGGCCACGGTTCACGACGCACGCGACACCCGGCGCCGCATCTTCGCGATCGTTGGCGCTTCATCAGGCAACCTAGTCGAATGGTTCGACTTTTACGTGTATTCGTTCTGCGCGCTCTATTTCGCGCCGGCCTTCTTCCCGAGCGGCAATACCACCACGCAATTGCTTAACACGGCGGGCGTCTTCGCCGCGGGCTTCCTGATGCGCCCGATCGGCGGCTGGTTCTTCGGCCGGCTTGCCGACAAACACGGCCGCAAGACCGCGATGATGGTATCGGTGTTCATGATGTGCGGCGGCTCGCTGGTGATCGCGGTGCTCCCCACGTACGCGCAGATCGGCGCACTGGCGCCGGCGCTGCTGCTGGTCGCACGCCTGTTCCAGGGCCTGTCGGTGGGCGGCGAGTACGGCACCAGCGCGACCTATATGAGTGAAGTCGCGCTGAAGGGCCGCCGCGGCTTCTTCGCGTCGTTCCAGTACGTCACGCTGATCGGCGGTCAGTTGTGCGCGCTGCTCGTGCTGGTGATCCTCCAGCAAACCCTCTCCACCGAAGAACTGAAAGCGTGGGGCTGGCGCGTGCCGTTCGTGATCGGCGCGCTGGCGGCACTCGTCGCGCTGTATCTGCGTAAATCGCTTGAAGAAACGACCACGGCTGAAACGCGTCAACGCAAGGAAGCCGGCACGCTGCGCGGCTTGTGGCAGCACAAGGGCGCGTTTCTGACCGTGCTCGGCTTCACGGCAGGCGGCTCGCTGATTTTCTACACGTTCACCACGTATATGCAGAAGTACCTGGTCAACACAGCCGGTATGCACGCCAAGACGGCAAGCAACGTGATGACCGCGGCGCTGTTCGTCTACATGATCATGCAGCCGGCGTTCGGCGCTTTGTCGGATCGTATCGGACGTCGTCGTTCGATGATTTTCTTCGGCTTTTTCGCGACCATCGGCACCGTGCCGCTGCTGCACGCGTTGAAAGACGTAACGAGCCCGTACGCGGCCTTCGGCCTCGTGGTCGTGGCGCTGGCGATCGTTAGCTTCTATACGTCGATCAGCGGCCTGATCAAGGCCGAAATGTTCCCGCCGGAAGTGCGCGCGCTTGGCGTGGGGCTGTCGTATGCGGTGGCCAATGCGATCTTCGGCGGTTCGGCGGAATACGTCGCGCTGTGGCTGAAGTCCGTGGGCAGCGAGTCGACGTTCTACTGGTATGTCACCGCACTGTGCGCGATCGCCGGCATCGTGTCGCTGCGCATGCGCGATCCTTCGAAAGAAGGGTACTTGCGTCACGAGCCTTGAACGAGGACGACACGCGCAAACAGTGCGCGTAAGTGCTCTTTGAAAACGGCGGCCAGGGGGAACCCGGCCGCCGTTTTTTTATCCCATCGGCAGGCACGGCAAGCGGCGCCCCGGCCCACGTCGATGCCCATGCTCAAGCCACCACGATCTCCGTTCCCAGCGCGTGCAGCAGATCGCGCAGCGTCTCGGCTTGCGCCATCTTCGCATCGCTGCGCAAATGAATCTGCACGGCTCGTCCTGCAATGCCATCGACCGGATGCGCAAGCCATAACTCCACGGCCAAGCCCAATCCTTCCGGCTGATTGACGACGACCGGCTCGATCACACGCGGCTTGAAACAGGCACTGTCGGACATGGCAAATCACCTCGAGGCGGATGACGGTTCAAGACCCATCCTAATCAGCCGCACGCGTGAGACCAAGCGACAAATACGCGTTTGCTAATGAGCGGATGCTTAGCAGAAAACACGCTTATTACAGGAGCATTTCTTGGTTCGGTGCGCGCGGCGGCGCTGCTAAGGTGACGCCCATGCGTGGCCGTCGGTTGCACTTCGCGCTGGCGAGAGCTTCCCAGCGGATTCGCAGCGGATTTGCGACGGATCGTGCCGACCCGCATCTGTTTTCAGAAACATCGCATCTGCGTCGCACACAAACAAAGAGATCCATAAAA
The DNA here is from genome assembly GCF_902833645.1 of Paraburkholderia fungorum. Taxonomy (GTDB): domain Bacteria; phylum Pseudomonadota; class Gammaproteobacteria; order Burkholderiales; family Burkholderiaceae; genus Paraburkholderia; species Paraburkholderia fungorum. The sequence continues at coordinate 266,738 of NZ_CADFGE010000011.1, read as the reverse complement.
ATGAAATCGAAATTACTCGCTGCCTGGCTAGTGACCATGACGGGGCTGACGATGACGGTGCCGGGCCTTGCCCACGCCGATCGTCTCGACGACATCAAGAAGGCGGGCGTGCTACGCGTCGCGACCTTCGACAGCAATCCGCCGTTCGGTTACGTCGACGCAAGCAGCAATCACATCGTCGGCCTCGATGTCGACTACGCGAAGGCGCTTGCCGACAAACTCGGCGTGAAGCTCGAACTGCAGCCGACCAATCCGGCTAACCGCATTCCGTTCCTCACGTCGAAGAAAGTGGACCTGGTACTCGCCAACTTCACGATCACCGACGAGCGCGCCAAACAGGTCGACTTCAGCATTCCGTATTTCTCATCAGGCCAGCAGTTTCTGGCGAAGAAGGGCGTGCTGAAATCGCCGGATCAGATCAACAGCCTGCGCGTGGGCGCCGACAAGGGCACCACCAACGAAATCACACTGCGCGAGAAATTCCCGCAAGCCACGATCGTCGCGTACGACGACACGCCGTTCGCATTCGCGGCTTTGCGCGCGGGCAATGTACAGGCGATCACGCAGGACGGTCCGAAGCTGGTCGGTCTGCTCGCCAACGTACCGGACAAGCAGAACTACGAGATTCCGGCGTTCACGATTTCGAACGACTACATGGGCGTGGGCATTCCCAAGGGCGAGACGCGTCTGGTCGGTTTCGTGAACGACACGCTGAAGGGACTGGAAGCCGACGGCTCGGCCGCGAAGATCTACAACCGCTGGTTCGGTCCGCAAACGAAGACGCCGCTTGCGCGCATCTTCAAGATCGGCGACAAGACCTGAGTTCCATGCTGCTTTAGTACTCAGGAATGAACGGGCACGCTCGCAGCGTGCCCGTCGGCGTTTTCGCAAGAGCGGATTCAAAGAAGCAGGTTTAACGATGCAAGCGTGGCTCGCTCCAAAGTATCTGACGTGGCTGTGGCAAGGCTTCGGCGTCACCGTCGGTCTCGCGTTGACGGTGGCGCTCGCGGCCACCGTGGCCGGCCTCGTGCTGGCCATCGCGCGTCATGCCCGCTACGGCTGGCTGCGTCGTGCAACGGCCGCGTATGTGCTGGTGTTTCGCAATACACCGTTGCTGGTGCAACTGTTCTTCTGGTACTTCGGCGCGGCCACGCTGATGCCGGACGCACTGATGCAGTGGCTGAACACACCGCATGGCGTGCAGCTCGGCGCGTATGCGCTGCGTTGGCCGTCGTTCGAATTTGTCGCCGGGTGGGTCGGACTCACGTGCTATACGGCGGCTTTCATCGCCGAGGAATTCCAGGCGGGTTTGCGCGGCGTGCCGGCAGGTCAGCATGCCGCGGCCGCGGCTCTGGGTCTCACGCCGCTGCAGGCGTTCCGCTACGTCGTATTGCCGCAAGCCGTACGCATTTCGCTGCCGCCGCTGTTCGGCCAATACATGAATCTCGTGAAAAATTCATCGCTGACTATGGCAATCGGTCTTGCCGAATTGTCGTACGCGTCGCGTCAGGTCGAGACGGAAACCTTTAAAACTTTCGAGGCATTTGGTGTGGCCACCGTGTTGTATATCGCCGCCGTCGCGTTGATCGAAGCTGTTTCGCACACGCTTGCACATGCGCGCGAGCGCTCATTCGCGAGGCGCTTAGCATGACATGGTCATTGTTCGCCAATAATTTGCCGTATTTGCTGGTCGGTGCATTTCCGCAAGGGCCGCTCGGCGGCGCGGCGCTTACGCTGGTGCTGGCAGTGTGTTCCGCGCTGGCTTCGGCGGTGCTCGGGCTCGCGGGCGGGATTGCGCTGGCGATGGCGGGGCGCATCGCCCGTGTGCCCTTGCTGCTCGTGATCGGTTTCTTTCGCGCGATTCCGGTGCTGATGCTGATCTTCTGGACTTATTTCCTGCTGCCGATGGTTTTTCATGTCGACGTGCCGGGACTTGCGACGGTCGTTTGCGCGCTCTCGCTGATCGGCGGTGCGTACCTTGCGCACTCGGTGCACGCAGGCATTCGCGCTGTCGGCGACGGTCAGTGGCAAGCCGGCCTGTCGCTCGGCCTCACACGGATGCAAGCACTGCGCTACGTGTTGCTGCCTCAGGCGATGCGCATCATGGCGCCTTCGTTCGTCAATCAATGGGTGTCGCTGGTGAAAGACACTTCGCTCGCGTACATCGTCGGCGTCGGCGAGTTGTCGTTCGTCGCGACGCAGGTCAGCAACCGGCTGATGGTGTATCCCGCACAGATATTCCTGTTCGTCGGCTTCATCTATCTGGTGCTGTGCACGGCGCTAGACCGCATCGCGACGTATGCGTTGACGCGGCGCAAGCGCATCGTACAGCCGCTCACGCCGGCCACCACACAGGCATTGTCTGGCGACTAACGGCCGCGCCTGGCTAGAGCGGCATTGGTCAGATCAGTTCGGATCGATCGGTCACGATGTCGGTAACGAGTTCGGTCACAGCGGCCCCCGGCTCGGCAACGACAGCCGATGCTGCTGCGGCTACCCCCGACGCTGCCGCGGCCACGCCTGACGCTGCCGCGGCTACGCTCGTCACCGCTGCGTGCTGCCGCAGGTTCACAGCCGCGCGTGAGAGCATCAGCAGGTGGTAACAGAACCGCATACTCAAACCGTAGTTGTAGGCAAACAGATGCGTGAACAGGATCTTCAAGCCAGGCGCCACCTGCTGGTTCTTCGCGTGAACCGAGACGACAATCGGCGCGAGCCGGCGCAATGCCAGCTTGCGTGACGGTTCCAGTTGCGGCGGCAGCCTCAGCGCCTTGACGAACGCATACGCACTAACGGGCGCGGAGCTTGTCGTGCCGCGCGTGCTATGCGAGATCGAGGTCGCCGTCTTCCGGTAGACCGACACGTATTCGTGCAGATAGAACACCTCGCGCGCGGCGAGACAGAGTTCGGTGCCGAACACGAAATCGCAGCACGTGCCGTACTGATCCGTGTAACCGATCCGCTTGACCAGGTCCGCGTTGGCCATCCAGCCGTTGTTCGGGAACATCTGGATCAAGCCGGTTCTGCCGGGCAAAGGCTGCAGGCCTTCGGCGTCTCTCGTGCGATGAAACGCGATGTTCAGGCGCATGCTCGCGTCGAGGTCGACTATGCCATTGTGATCGGCCTCGTACTGATTGGCGAACGCCACTTCCAGGTGTGGATGAAGTGCCCATAGCGACACGAGTTTTTCGATGCCGTCGGTGGTGAGCAGATCGTCGTCGTGAATCAGCAGAATCTTGTCGCCGCGAGCACGCTCGAACAGGCTTGCGACATTGCGCGCCTGACCGAGCGGCGGCTGATTCATCACATAGCGGATGCGCGGTTCGTTCGGATAGCGTTGCTCGATCAACTGCTGGGTGCGGCCGTCCTTTGAATCGTCGCCGATAACGATCTCCAGATCGCCATAGGTTTGCGCGAGGCACGAATCGATGCACTCCGCGATCAACTCAGGCCGATTGCAGGTCGGCAGGCAAATGGAAACTTTGGGAGCGGACTGGGCTGTGGGGGAGGGGGTGGAGAAGGTGAACACAGGTGTCTCCTTTCTTATCCGTTAAGGGGCGGCAGCCGGTTCGCTTTGCGCACACTTTGCTGCATGCAGCAAAATAGGTGATTACAGGAAAAAAATAATCAGTAATAAATCGGAAAAAATGTCCACGCTGTGAAAGCGGTTCGAAGGGGAAAATCTATGCGTCTTTTGCGGGCAAATCGCAGCAAAGCCGCTTGGGCTGGCGTCTGGCGTCAGCCCTTGACCGAGACCCGCCCCGGCCGATTTTTTTGTGCGGGCAGTTAGGCGGAGACTGATTGCACCCTTGATCGGCGTCTTCGCGCGGCTGCAGTTTGCCCCGCGTCGCTCACCGCGTGGGGTGCGCCAAAGGGGCACCGCATGCACCCACGCGGTGCCGCGCCGCTTCGCGCGAGTGCAAAGTCACCACCGCAACCGCAGGGCGCGAGATACCCAAACGTTCGATGGGCGCGCGTCATCGGGGCGTTTCTCAACAACTGGCACAACATTCGCTTAATGGAAAACCAGAGTAGAAGCGGCTAGCGAGCCGGCACGCGAGTGCCGGTCACCGTGGGGCATTGCTCTTGGGGCGCATCGTGCGCCCACGTCGAAGCAATTCGGCGTTTGAACGGAACCGTCCGGTTCCGCCAACAAGGAGCGTGCGATGCAGTTGCCCCAAATTTTCATCCAACAGTCAGGCGTCAGTGCGAGTCGTGCGGCCACGCGCGGCGAGCCGCATGCGTTCGCTCATGTGCATACCTGTGCGCGTCTGCCTGATCTCGTGCGCTGGCGCCGCATGGGCCGCGTCGCCCGTTCCTTATCGTCCGGCTTTCCCATTCTCACAACTATCCCTACGTTCACACGGAGTTCAGCTATGCGCGTTCCGCGTCTTCTCTCAGCTTATGCACGAATTGGCTCGTGCGTCCGCTCATTCGTGGCACGCACCGTCAGCGCCGCCGCGCTCGCCGGTGCCGCACTTGCCGCGCCGCTGGTCCACGCGGAAGATCACGTGACCTTGCTGACCAACTGGTATGCGCAAGCCGAGCACGGCGGCTTCTATCAGGCGATCGCCACCGGCATCTACAAGAAGTACGGTCTGGATGTCACGATCAAAATGGGTGGGCCGCAAGTCAACAGCATGCAGTTGCTCGCCGGCGGCCAGGCCGACTTCCTGCTCGGCTACGACTTCCAGGTGCTCTCGAGCGTCGAAGCCGGCATTCCTGTCACCACGGTTGCCGCGGCGTTCCAGTACGACCCGCAAGGCATGATGACGCATGCCGACGTGACCAGTCTCGGCGGACTGAAGAACAAGACGATTCTCGTCGCCGGTTCGGGCCGCACGACCTGGTGGCCGTGGCTGAAGGCGAAGTACGGCTACACCGAGGCGCAAGCGCGTCCGTACACCTTCAACCTGCAACCGTTCTTTGCCGACCCGAACGTGGCGATGCAGGCGTATCCGTCGTCCGAAACCTATCAGGCCGAACAGGCCCACGCAAACGCGCACTTCTTCCTGTTCGCCGACGATGGCTATCCGCCCTACAACACGACGATCGTCACGATGCGCGATACGTTGAAGAACAAGCCGGATGTGGTGGCGCGTTTCGTGAAGGCTTCAATGGAAGGCTGGAAGAGCTATCTGAACGATCCGGCGCCCGCCAATGCACTGATCAAGAAAGACAACCCGCAGATGAGCGATGGTCAACTCGCGTACGGCGTGGCGCAACTGAAGAAACTCAAGCTCGTGACGGGCGGCGACGCAGCGACGCAAGGCATCGGCACGATGACCGACGCGCGGTGGAAGAAGACCTTCGAATACATGGTCGACGCGAAGCTGCTCAAGCCCTCGACCGACTATCACTCGGCCTACACGCTGCAATACATCCAGAACGCGAAGGTCATGCCCTGAGGTATCCCAGGTACATGCACCGCGTATACGCCTGAACGCTCGAAGAAGGAGTTTTTCCCATGCTGGTCACCCGTCAAAAAGTCTTGCGCCGCTTCTGGTACGCAATCATGCCGATGGCGCAACTCGATGCCGGTCCGCAGCCGTTCACCCTGCTGGGTGAGCCCATCGTGTTGTGGAAGGGCGCAGGCGGCAAGCCGCACGCCTTGCGCGATCGCTGCTGTCATCGCACCGCGAAACTGTCGAAGGGTTTCATCGACGGCGACGGCAACATCGCTTGCGGATATCACGGCTGGACCTACGATTGCAGCGGCCAATGCGTGAAGATTCCGCAGAACAACGGCGGCGCGATTCCGTCGCGCGCGATCGTGCCGTCGTACCATTGCGAAGAACGTTACGGCTACGCGTGGGTCGCGCTCGAAGATCCGCTGCAGCCGATTCCCGAGTTTCCTGAAGAAGGCGCAGCCGGTTACCGCCGCATTCTGCAGTTCTACGAGCGCTGGGAAACGAGCCCGCTGCGCATGATGGAGAACTCGTTCGACAACTCGCATTTCAGTTTCGTGCATAAAGGCAACTTCGGTCTGTTCGACAATCCGAAGCCGTCGAAGTACGAATTCCGGCCGAACGAGTGGGGCTTCGAAGCGGAGACGCATGTGCCGGTGCGCAATCCGCCAGCGAGCTATCGCATCACGGGCACGACCGAGGAAGTCACCGAGCGTCATCTGATCAACCGCTGGTACATGCCGTTCGCGCGCCGCTTCGGCTGCGTGTATCCGGCGAGCGGCATCCATCACATCATCTATAACTGCGCGACGCCGATCGACGACCGCACGCTGATGCTCTCGCAATGGCTCTATCGCAACGATACTGAGGACGCCTGCTCGACGCAGGAACTGATCGACTGGGACCGTCCGATTACAGACGAAGACCGCGACATTCTCGAAGCGACCGACTACGACGCCTGTATCGACGTACGCCGTCAGCAGGAATGCCACATGGAATCGGACCAGCCCGGTTTGCTGATGCGCCGCATGTTGCTGAAGCTGCTGAACGATAACGGTGAATCCGAAGTCTTTCGCGAAGTATTCCCCATCAACGTGGAGGAATGATCATGGCCTCGACCGAACCCTATTCCCCGAACCCGCCTGTGCCGCTGCTCTCGGTGCAGCGTGTCGACAAGCGCTATCCGAACGGCACGGTCGCGCTCGAAGACGTGCGCCTCGCGATCGAATCCGGCGAGTTCATTTCCTTACTTGGGCCGTCCGGCTGCGGCAAGAGCACCTTGCTGAAAATGTTCGCCGGCATCGAGACGCCGACGCACGGTCATCTGCGCTGGTGGGGGCAACCGTTCGAGACGGTCGGCTCGCCGGGGCGGCGCATGTCGATGGTGTTTCAGGAAGCGACCTTGATGCCGTGGGCGACCGTTGCCGATAACGTGCGTCTGCCGCTCGATCTTGCACGCGTGCCGCGCCGCGAAGCCGACGCGCGTGTTGCCGAAGCGCTCGATGGCGTGGGGCTGGCGAAGTTCGGCAAGGTGCTGCCGCGCGAATTGTCGGGCGGCATGCAGATGCGCGCGTCGCTCGCGCGTGCGCTCGTCACCGAGCCGGACCTCCTGTTGCTTGACGAACCGTTCGGCGCGCTCGACGAATTTACCCGCAACCGCCTCGACGGCGATTTGCGCGCGCTGTGGCAGCGGCGCGGCATGACGGTGGTGTTCGTCACGCACAGCATTTACGAAGCCGTGTATCTGTCGAGCCGCGTGGTGGTGATGCAGGCGCGGCCGGGCCGCATCATCGCCGAGGTGCCGATTGACGGTCCGCTCGAACGCGACGATGCGTTCCGTGTCAGCGAGCCGTTCATGCAGCACTGCAAGACACTTTCCGAGCTGATTACCGATGCGCATCGCGCGTCGTTCGCGAACGAAGAAACAGGAGTGCAATCATGACGGGCGAAGTGCTTGCGGGTCATTCGGCCAACCATAACGCGGCGCGCAACCCGGCGGCCGCGAAAGCCGCGCGCCGTCCGTGGCTGCATCGTCCCGGCGTGGCGAAGGCAATCGCGCCGTGGGTCGTTGGCATGGTGATGCTGGCGTTGTGGCAGGGCTGGTGCGTGCTGATGAAGGTGCCGGCGTATCTGGTGCCGTCGCCGTTGGCGATCGTGGCCGAACTGGTGCAGGACGCACCGCTATTGTTCGGCAGTTTGCTGGCGACGCTGAAAATCACGCTGCTGGCGTTTGCGCTTGCCACCGTGCTTGGCGTGATTATCGCGTTGCTGTTCGTGCAGAGTCCGCTGATCGAAGCGAGCCTGTTTCCGTATGCGATTCTGTTGCAGGTAACCCCCGTGGTGGCGATCGCGCCGCTGATCATCATCTGGGTCAAGGATATGAATGTCGCGCTGGTGTTGTGCGCGACGTTGGTAGCCCTGTTCCCGATCATCTCGAACACGGCGCTCGGCTTGCGCAGTGTGAATCCGGGATTGATCAACCTTTTCAGGATCAATCGCGCAACCCGTTGGCAGACGCTGGTGCGCCTGCGCATTCCGAGCGCGTTGCCGTATTTCTTCGGCGGACTGCGGATTTCAAGCGGGCTGTCGTTGATCGGTGCGGTGGTCGCCGAGTTCGTCGCGGGAACGGGCGGCAGCGGCGCGGGGCTGGCCTATCAGATTCTGCAAGCGGGTTTTCAGCTGAATATTCCCCGGCTCTTTGCGGCGCTGCTGCTGATCACCGTGACGGGCGTCGTACTGTTCGCCATCACGGCGTGGGTGTCGCGCATCGGTTTGCGCGGCTGGCACGATAGCCAACTTTGATTCTTTGCGCTCAGGCTTATGACGACATACGACACTCAACCCTCCACGCTGATCCGCAACGCGGCCGCGATCATGACAGGTGGCCGTGGTACCGCGGACGATCCATCGCGCGTGCCGGGTCCCGACATTCGCATTGTGGGCGATACGATCGACGAGATCGGTGCGCTCGCGCCGCGACCTGGCGAGACGATCGTGGACGCTACTGACTGCGTGATTTATCCGGCGTGGGTCAATACACATCATCATCTGTTCCAGTCGCTGCTCAAGGGAGACACGGCCGGACTCGACGCCACGCTTACGCCGTGGCTTGCCGCGACGCCTTATCGGTTTCGTGCGCTATTCGACGAGCGGCGCTTCCGGCTCGCCGCGCGCATTGGGCTGATCGAACTCGCGCGCTCCGGCTGTGCGACCGTGGCCGATCACAACTACGTGTACTACCCGGGCATGCCGTTCGACAGTTCGGCGATTCTGTTCGAGGAGGCGGAGAAACTCGGGTTGCGTTTCGTGTTGCTGCGCGGCGGCGCGACGCAAACACGGCAACTCGAGGCCGACTTGCCGACGGCGTTGCGACCTGAAACGCTGGACGCTTACGTCGCCGATATCGAGCGGCTCGCGGCCAGATACCACGACGCTTCACCGCGAGCGATGCGGCGGGTCGTGATGGCGCCGACCACGGTGTTGTATTCGATTTCCCCTCGGGAGATGCGTGAGACGGCGGCGGTTGCGCGCCGCCTTGGATTGCGCATGCACAGTCACCTGTCGGAGACGGTCGGCTATCAGGACAGTGCGTATTCGATGTACGGGAAATCGCCGGTGGCTTTTTGCGGCGAGCACGACTGGCTTGGCAGCGATGTGTGGTACGCGCATCTGGTCAAGGTCGACGCCGACGAAATCGCGTTGCTTGCGCAGACGGGCACCGGTGTCGCGCATTGTCCGCAGAGCAATGGGCGGCTGGGCAGCGGTATTTGCCCGGTGCGGGAAATGGCTGACGCGGGGGTGCCGGTATCGATTGGCGTCGACGGCGCGGCCTCGAACGAAGCGGCCGATATGATTTCCGAGGTGCACATGACTTGGCTTGCGCAGCGGGCACGCCTCGGGATGCTGGCGCAGCCGGCGTATCGGGGCGGCAGTTTCGAAGGCGGGGCGGGCGCGGCGAGCATTGCCGAGGTGATTCATTGGGGGACGGCGGGCGGCGCCCGGGTGATGGGGCTTGATGAGGTTGGGAAAGTGGCTGTGGGGTATGCCGCGGATATTGCGGTTTATCGGCTCGATGATCCGAGGTATTTTGGGTTGCATGATCCGGCGATCGGGCCGGTTGCTTCTGGAGGGAGGCCTTCGGTGATGGCGCTTTTTTCTGCTGGGAAGCGGGTGGTTGTTGATGATCTGATTGAAGGGGTTGATATCAAGGAGTTAGGGGGGGAGGCCCGGAGGGTTGTTCGGGAATTGCTGAGGGAGGTTGTTGTTTGAGGTTCTGGTTCTTTTTTGCTTGCGCGGCGGTTGGTTTATCTGTTTTGCCTTTGGTGGTGGGATTTTCTTGGGTTGTTGTTGGTCGTTTGGCCTTTCCTTGTTGTGTTAGTGGTCTATTAGCGTTGCCCCTGTGCGGGGCGGCACCTACTTTTCTTTGCCTGCCGCAAAGAAAAGTAGGCAAAAGAAAGCGGCTCAAACCGCTAATTCTTAAGCGGGTCCCCCGCACAGCCACGGTAGTGGTGCATCTGGAATCCGTGCCCCCGCACACTCCCCGCTAGTGACAAGGCGCTCATCAGCTCCCACTCCGCACTGCGTGCGTCGCGGACGGGTCTGCTTGGGAAACCTGGGGCTTCGTTTCGCGCAGCGGGGGCCGTCGGCTTCGCCTCGGCGCGGCGCTCCCGCCATGATCGGCGACACCCAGTTCAAAGAAGATGTCTGTGCGTCGCATTCGCGGTGCAATCCCGATCGCTGCCGCGGTTGTGCTTGCCGCAGCGACGCAACGGCGAGTCAGGACGCGGGGGCAAATGCGGGAGCGAAACGGCATCGAGGGAGCAGCGAGGCAACGGCGAATCACGAAACGGAGCAAACGGGAGAAGCAAACCGCAGCCAGGTCACAGCGATATAACGGCGACGGGGAATGGACGAAACCGCGGAAGCGAAAATTCGGCGGCCGGTTCTATGAGCCGGGTATCGGCGCGCGCAGCGCCGCCGGAGGTATGACTGCCTTGTCACTAAAGCGGAATGTGCGAGGCGACAGATTCCAGATGCACCACTACCGCGACTGTGCGGGGGGACCCGCTTAAGAATTAGCGGTTTGAGCCGCTTTCTTTGCTTATCTTTCTTTGCGGCGGCAAAGAAAGTAAGTGCCGCCCCGCACAGGGGCAACGCCAATAGACCACTAACAAAGCAAGGAAAGGCCAAAGGACCACCAAACAGAACAGAACACGAACCCCCCAGCATGGCAAAGCCAAAAAAAACACCAAGAACCGCCGAGCAGGCAAAACCCCACCCCCTTATTTCATCATCCTGCGCCGAAACAAAACCGCCGAAACAACAAACCCACTCACCGCATAAGCCGCCAGCACGGCAACATGCAACACCACCCCCTCAACCGGCCGCCCCAGCATAGCCGGCCGAATCAGATCAACAGCATGCGCCAGGGGCAAAACCTCAGTCACAACCCGCGCCGCGGCAGGCAACTGCGAAGCAGGAAAAAACACCCCGGACAACAGCAACATCGGCGTCAACACCAACGTCTGATAAAACATAAAAAAGTCATACGACGGAGCAAGCGCCGTCACCACCATCGCGATACTCGCGAATGCCAACCCCGTCAGCACAATCACCGGCAACGCCAGCAACATCGACGGAAAATTCGCGTATCCCAACGCCCCGGCGACCAGCATGATCGCCGCGCCCGATAGCATCGACTTGCTGCCCGCCCACACCACCTCGCCAAGCACGATGTCGCCCAGCGTCAGCGGCGTATGCATGATCGCCTCCCACGTGCGCTGTACGTGCATGCGCGAAAAACCCGAATACATCGACTCGAAACTGGCCGACATCATCACGCTCGACGCGACCGTGCCCGCGGCGAGAAATGCGATATACGACACGCCGTCGACATGGCCGACCATCAGTCCAAGCCCGAAACCCAGGCCGAACAGATAGATCATCGGGTCGGCAAGATTGCCGAACATCGAGGCAATCGCGAGCTTCTTCCAGACCAGATAGTTGCGCCGCCATACCGCAATCCAGTTGACCGCGTTGGCCGGGAAAGCGGCGAAGGTGTCCTGTTCTGGCGGCGTCTCGCCGTGCGGTTCGTAAGTGCGTGCGTCCATTGCGTGTCTCTTGCCGTGTCGTTATAGCGGTAGAAGGTTGCGAGCCGGGCCGGTGCCGTCTGGCGTCAAGCTGCGCGTCAATCCTGCATCTCGCGTCCGGTCAGCCGCAGGAATACATCTTCCAGATTCGCCGGACGATGCAGATAGCGCAGATCGGCACGTTGCTTGAGGCGGGCATGCACGGGCTGAGGGTCGTTCACATAGCAGAAGAGCGTCTCGCCACTGATCTCGGTGCGCTCCACCAACGGCGCCAGCTCTTCGCGCAACGCCACCGGATCGGGGCCGAAGATTTCGATCACATCACAGCCGATCTCGGATGCGATCAGCTCGCGCGGCGCGCCTTCGGCGATCTTGCGTCCTTCCTCGATCACGCACAGGCGATGACACAGCCGTTCGGCTTCTTCCATGAAGTGCGTGGTCAGCAGGATGGTCTTGCCGCGTACCAGCAGCGAACGCAACCGTTCCCAGATCAGATGGCGCGCCTGCGGATCGAGGCCGGTGGTCGGCTCATCCATGATCAGCACGTCGGGATCGTTGACGAGCGCGCGCGCCAGCGTGAGGCGCCGCTTCATGCCGCCCGACAGTTCGCTCACGCGGGCATCCGCCTTGCTCTCGAGGCGCGCGAATTCAAGCAGCGACGGCACCATCGCGCGACATTGCGCGGCGCTCAAACCGAAGTAACGGCCAAATACCAGCAGATTTTCGCGGACCGTGAAATCGGGATCGAGATTGTCGAACTGTGGGACGACCCCAACACGCGCTCGCGCGATCCGCGCACGGCCGGGAATCGGCTCGCCGCACAGGCGAATCGTGCCGGCGTCCGGTGTGGCAATGCCGAGCAGCATGCGCAACGTGGTGGTCTTGCCCGCGCCGTTCGGGCCCAGCAGGCCGAAACATTCGCCTCTGTTGACATGAAACGACAGTCCGTCGACGACCCTCTTTTCGCCGTAGCTTTTTTTGACCTGGTGGAACTCAATGGCGGCTTCAGACATGGATCGATCAAGGCTCCGGGAAAAGAGGCAAATAGCCGGTAAGGCCGCCCATTCTATGGCATCGGCAGCGAGGTGTTGGCGGCCGCAGAATGGGCCCGATGGTGTTTCTTGCGCTGCCGCATAGGGGCGCGAGCGCCCCGGATCGGGCCCGAATCCAGCACGCACCGGTTTAGGGCGCACTTAGCGTTTTCCATCCCTTGCAACCTGAATTGCGGCGCACCATGATTCATTCAGACCGCGTTCCTCGCGGGATGGGAGATAAATCATGGCGAGCTACCGAAAAATCCTGTTGTGCTACGACGGCTCGCGCGAAGGCCGCAAAGCGTTACGTTGCGGCGCCGACCTGGCGTTGGATCTGAAAGCGGAAACGCACTTGCTGTCGGTGGTCGACATGCGCTCGAGCATTGCGCAAAGCGCCGGCCTGCTGACCGATGTGGCCTGCGGCAGTTTCGAGAAAACGGCCCGCGACATTCTGCAGGAAGGCGTGGACTGGCTCACCGAACGCGGCGTGGCCGCGCAAGGGCATTTTGCGTTTGGCCATCCGATCGACGAGATCGCCAACCTCGCCAACGAACTGCATGTCGATCTCGTGGTGGTCGGCCATCGTTGCCGAACCGGTCTGTCACGATGGTGGATGGGCGCGGGCAATACGCCGTTGCTCGATCGGATCTCGTGCAGCATTCTGGTGGCGTGCTCTTCCGCACAGGAGCAGCAGCAAGCAGAGGCGGCTTGAAGCAGGACGGGATTATGACGTAAGGCCCGTGAATCTGGCTGAGCGGGGCAAACGGGTCATTTGAGCCGAGCGCTCGCTTGTTCAGGGCGAGCGCATCAGCCAGATTGTGATTCGTTCGGCCCGGTTGCGTTCGCCGGACGCCCCCTCCGGACGATCACTCGTTCAGATCGACCGCGGCCAGCTTCCAGGTGAATAAACCTTCGCGTTGCAAGATCGCCGAGTAACGCGCATCGCCGGCACCATGCTGATAAGTGACGACGAACTCGTTGAGGCCGCGATAGCCCGCCGTGGTTTGCGGCGGTTGCGGTGGCGTCGCGTTGTTCTCGCTATGGGTTGCGCCGTTGGTTGTGCTGTTGGCCGCGTCGTTGCCCGTACTACCCGCAACAGGCGGGGCTGGTTCCGGTGCAGACCCAGACGCGGCAGGAGGAACCGGCGGCCGTTCGCCCGGGTTACCGCGCGGCGGAATGCCGTTCAGCAAGGCCGCCACGCCGTCGGGTGTCGCATAAGCGTCGACCAGTGGACCGATCAAGGCCACGCCGATCATGGCGCCAATCGCTGCGAACGGATTACCGTTGCCATGCCCGTCGAGCCTGCGCGTGAGCAGGCCGGTGACCTGCTGTTTCAGGCTCTCGCGCAACGCGGGAAAATCGACGTATTGATTGACGGTTTGCGCATCACGTGCGTCCGCCGCGCGCTTGAGATTATTTAGCGCTATGTAGGGCGACGCATATCCGAACCCCAATGCGGCGATCACCACAATCACAATCAAAGTGACGATCAGCGGCCGGGTGGCGCTACGTTTGGTGCGAGTTGAAACTGCCATCGAGCGGGACTCTCTATCAGGTGTCATCTAACGTGGACCGCGGCCACGTAAAAACGATCCCATGCGATGCATGGAGGCAGCCGGTTGCAGCCCACCCGCCGTGCAGCTTATGCCTCGAACACCGCGCCGTGCACGTTAGCTTCGTCGGCGATGCAACGATCGATCATGCGGCACACGGCGTCTACCGTGCCGACCATGATCAGCCGCGACGGCCCATGATAGACGCGCACCGGCGCACGGCGCGCGGGTTCAGCCGTATTCAGCCCGGAATTCAGTGACACGCGCGCAAAAGCCGGCAACGAGGACGGCAAACCTGCTTCTCCGCCCGGTGCGTCGAACAGCGATAGCGATGGAGTGCCGGCCGGGGACGCATCGATTAGCGAACAGGGCACCAGCTTGCGCAGATGGCGCAGACGACCGAACTGGCGAAAAGGCAGCAGGCGGGCAAGGCGTTCCATGAGTCTCTCCAGGCGATTCAACGTTGGGGCAGCTTTGGGTTGGCGCACGCGCAGGGCTTAGAACTCGCCCGGGCGGATCAGCCCGACGGCAATACCCTCGAGCGCGAATTCCGCACTGCCGGTTTCAACGAAGATGTTGTCGTAATCGGGGTTCTCGGCGATCAACTCGATACCGTTCGGCCGGCGCTTCAGGCGCTTGACCGTTACGTCGTCGCCAAGGCGCGCGATGATGATCTGACCGTCTTTGGCTTCGCTTTTCTTCTGTACCGCGAGCAGGTCGCCGTCGAAGATGCCCGCGTCGCGCATGGACAGCCCGCGTACTTTCAGCAGGTAGTCCGGCTTGCTCGAGAACAGTGCCGGGTCGCACGCGTAATGCTGCGAGATATGTTCCTGCGCGAGGATCGGGCTACCCGCCGCAACGCGACCGATCAGCGGCAGCGACAGTTGCATGATGCTGGCGTGCGGCAGCGTGAACTGGTACGGCGAATCTTCGGCGCCCCCCAGCAGGCGAATGCCCCGCGATGCGCCGGCCGCCAGTTCGATCACGCCCTTGCGAGCCAGCGCCCGTAAATGTTCTTCTGCCGAATTGGCCGAACTGAAACCCAGCTCGGCGGCGATTTCCGCCCGTGTGGGCGGGAAGCCGGTGCGTTCGATAGCCCGGCGGATCAAATCGAAAACCTGCTGCTGACGTGCGGTAAGTTTGGTCATGGCGCCACTGTATGTATGAACAGGTGCCTGTATTTTTATACAGTATTCCGCGCAATTCAAGCTTTACTTTAAGTTCGTGCCCTGGGCTGCCGCTCCAGCGCCGCAAACGGACGCCACAACACCCGTTTTCGTGCCGCAACGCCTTATCCGGCCGTCATTACCACTTTTGCGTATTAAAGAATGAAGAAACATTATTTTTAATGATGAAAGCTCTTCGATAGACTGCCCTTCGAGTTGGGGCTCATGTGCACGTGACCGCGACGCAAAACAACACCACACGCTGTTTCAGCGGACCACCACGCGGAGAAAGTTGGCATGAACCATCAAGGCACGGGGCTGGCAGGCAAAACCAGAAAATTGATTGCGGCGCTCGCTTTCGGCGTAATCGGCACGATGACCGCGGCCGGCGTCGTGACGCAGGCGCATGCAGCTGACACGACGCTGCTGAACGTGTCGTACGACCCGACACGCGAGTTGTACCAGGACGTCAACCAGGCATTCGGCAAGGAATGGAAGGCGAAAACGGGCGAGACGATCACCTTCAAGCAGTCGCACGGCGGCTCGGGTGCGCAGGCGCGTTCGGTGCTGGACGGTTTGCAGGCGGACGTGGTGACGCTGGCGCTCGCCTACGACATCGACGCGCTGGCCAACAAGGGGTTGATCGACAAGGGTTGGCAAAAGCGCCTGCCGGACAACGCGTCGCCGTACACGTCGACGATCGTGTTTCTGGTGCGCAAGGGCAACCCGAAGCACATCAAGGATTGGGACGATCTGATCAAGCCAGGCGTGTCGATCGTCACGCCGAATCCGAAGACTTCGGGCGGCGCGCGCTGGAACTATCTGGCTGCATGGGCTTACGCCGAACATCAGCCGGGCGGCAACGACCAGAAAGC
The DNA here is from genome assembly GCF_902833645.1 of Paraburkholderia fungorum. Taxonomy (GTDB): domain Bacteria; phylum Pseudomonadota; class Gammaproteobacteria; order Burkholderiales; family Burkholderiaceae; genus Paraburkholderia; species Paraburkholderia fungorum. The sequence goes on along the minus strand of NZ_CADFGE010000011.1, from coordinate 250,613 downwards.
GAAGGAATTCGTCGGCAAGCTCTATAAGAATGCCGGCGTGCTGGATTCGGGCGCGCGCGGCGCGACCACCAGCTTCGTGCAACGCGGCATCGGCGACGTGCTGATCGCGTGGGAAAACGAAGCCTTCCTTTCGTTGAAGGAATTCGGTCCGGACAAGTTCGAGATCGTCGTGCCGTCGGTGAGCATTCTGGCCGAGCCGCCGGTTGCGGTGGTGGACAAGGTGGTCGACAAGCACGGCACGCGCAAGCTGGCCGAAGCGTATCTGAACTTCCTGTACAGCGAGCAGGGTCAGGAAATCGCGGCGAAGAACTTCTACCGTCCGCGTTCGAGCAAGGTGCCGGCCGAGCTGACCTCGAAGTTTCCGAAGCTGAAGCTGTACACGGTGGACGATTCGTTCGGCGGTTGGGCCAATGCCCAGAAGACGCACTTTGCCGACGGCGGTGTGTTCGATTCGATTTACTCGCCGCAGTAAGGGGCACCCGGCACAACGACATGCGCGGTTGAACGCGTAGTGACACCTCGCCAGAAAGCGCGCCCGCAAGGCGCGCTTTCTGGCCAGCCAGGCGGCCGAAAAGAGCCGCCGGTTTCAACCCTGAAAGAGTACTGAGCATGACGACGTTGACCTTCCGAAAACCGAGCGCGTTGCCCGGTTTTGGCCTGACACTCGGCATCACGGTGGCTTATCTGAGCCTCGTGGTGCTGATTCCGCTTGCGGCGACCTTTCTCAAGACCGCGACGCTCGACTGGCCTCAGTTCGTGCGCGCGGTCACGTCGCCGCGCGTGCTCGCGTCGTATCGCCTGACGTTTTTCTCGGCCCTCGGCGGCGCGCTGATCAACGCGGTGTTCGGTTTTCTGGTCGCGTGGGTGCTGGTGCGCTATACGTTCCCGTTCAAGCGCATCGTCGATGCGGTGGTCGATCTGCCGTTTGCATTGCCGACCTCCGTGGCCGGCATTTCGCTCGCGGCGGTGTACGCGGGCAACGGCTGGATCGGCCAGTTTCTCGAACCGCTCGGCATCAAGATCGCTTTCACGCCGGCCGGTGTGCTGGTCGCGCTGACCTTCATCGGTTTGCCGTTCGTCGTGCGGACCGTGCAGCCGGTGCTCGAAGAGTTCGAACGCGAGCAGGAAGAAGCGGCTGCCTGCCTCGGCGCCTCGCGCTGGCTGACGTTTCGCCGCGTCGTGCTGCCGGCCGTGTTCCCAGCCTTGCTGACGGGTTTCGCGCTGGCATTCGCGCGGGCGCTCGGCGAATACGGTTCGGTGATTTTCATCGCCGGTAATGTGCCGATGAAATCGGAAATCACGTCGCTGCTGATCATTACCAAGCTCGAACAATACGACTACGCCGGCGCGACCGCGCTGGCCGTGGTCATGCTGGTGGTGTCGTTCCTGATGCTGCTGCTCATCAACACCTTGCAATGGTATTTGCAGCGTCGCACCAGCCGTGGCGGCGCAGGTCCGGCACCTGCTGCCGCGAGCGTGGCGCTTGGCGGAGGTGTGCAATGAGCCGCAACTCCGTGAATGACGCGGATGCCGCGGTTGTTGCCGTGGCGCCGCGCGCGCCGCTTAATGTCGCGCGCCGGCCCGATCCGGTCACCGAATCGCCTGTCGTGCGCTGGATTCTGACCAGCGTCGCGTTGCTGTTTCTTGCGCTGTTCCTGGTCGTGCCGCTCGTCGCGGTGTTCTATCAGGCCCTGAACAAGGGCCTGGGCTTCTATCTGGAATCCCTGGCCGATCCGGATGCGCTATCGGCCATCAAGCTCACCGTGATTACAGCCGCGATCGCGGTGCCGTTGAATCTCGTGTTCGGCCTCGCCGCGTCCTGGTGTATCGCCAAGTTCGAGTTTCGCGGCAAGGCCTTGCTGACCACGTTGATTGATCTGCCGTTCTCGGTCTCGCCGGTGATTTCCGGTTTGATCTACGTGCTGATGTTCGGCGCGCAGGGCTGGTTCGGGCCGTGGTTGCAGGACCACAACGTGCAGATCATCTTCGCGGTGCCGGGCATCGTGCTGGCAACGATTTTCGTCACGTTCCCGTTCGTCGCGCGTGAACTGATTCCGCTGATGCAGGCGCAAGGCAACGACGAAGAAGAGGCCGCGCACGTGCTCGGCGCGTCCGGATGGCAGATCTTCCGCCGGGTCACGCTGCCGAACGTCAAATGGGGTCTGCTGTACGGCGTGATTCTGTGTAATGCGCGGGCGATGGGCGAGTTCGGCGCGGTGTCGGTGGTGTCCGGCCACATTCGCGGTCAGACCGACACGATGCCCTTGCACGTCGAAATTCTCTATAACGAATACAACTTCTCGGCAGCGTTCGCCGTGGCATCGGTGCTGGCCTTGCTGGCGCTCGTGACGCTCGGCTTGAAACTGCTCGCCGAGCGCCACATGTCGGCGGAACTGTCCGCCGCGCGCGACGTGCCGGCCCATGCCGGGCCGCTCGCGCCGGGCGCCGCTGCACCGTCCGTCAAGGCGGCCCGTTCGCCGAACAATGTAGTCAAGCACCCGCTCAAGCAAGGAGAGCTGTAATGGGTATCACCGTTCGTAACCTGCAAAAGCGCTTCGGCGATTTCGTCGCGCTCGATAACGTTTCGCTCGACTTTCCGCCGGGCGAACTGGTTGCGCTGCTCGGGCCTTCGGGGTGTGGCAAGACCACCTTGCTGCGGGTGATTGCCGGTCTCGAATACGCGGACGGCGGGCAGGTGGTGCTGCAAGGCCAGGACGTCGCGACGGTCGGCGCACGCGAACGCGAAGTCGGCTTTGTGTTCCAGCATTACGCGTTGTTCCGCCATATGACGGTGTTCGAGAACGTCGCGTTCGGCTTGCGTGTGAAGCCCCGTAAGGAGCGGCCTTCCGAAGCGGTGATTCGCGAGAAGGTGCATGAGCTGCTCAAGCTCGTGCAACTCGACTGGCTCGCGCAACGGTATCCGTCGGAATTATCTGGCGGCCAGCGGCAGCGGATTGCGTTGGCGCGCGCGCTGGCGGTCGAACCGAAAGTCTTGCTGCTCGACGAACCGTTCGGCGCGCTGGATGCCAAGGTGCGCAAGGAATTGCGTAGCTGGCTGCGTCGTCTGCATGACGATCTGCATATCTCGACGATTTTCGTCACGCACGATCAGGAAGAAGCGCTCGAAGTGGCCGACCGGATCGTCGTGCTCAATCGCGGGCACGTGGAGCAGGTGGGCAGTCCACAGGACGTGTACGACCATCCGCAAACCTCGTTCGTCTACGAGTTTCTCGGCGCGGCGAACCGTCTGCATGGCAACGTGGATGCGAGTGGCTTCGTGGTCGACGGCGCGGCGTTGCCGGTCGCGATCAAAGCCGATTTCAGCGGGCCGGCATTCGCGTATGTGCGGCCGCACGATCTGCAGTTGTACCCGCAAGCGTCCGGCCATCGCGAAGGCATCGTGGTCGACGTGCGGCGCGTGGTGACGCTCGGCGGCTCGGTGCGGGTGGAACTGGCGGGTCGTGAAGGCAACCTGCTCGAGGCGGAACTCGATCGCGAATCGTGGCGCGATCTGCAACTGGCGATCGGCGACGGCGTGACCGCCGTGCCGCGCGCGTTGCGCGTATTTCCGGCGCAATAAGCGGTACTGCTGGCAGCACAACAACACTCGGCGTTTCAATCAAACTCTAATAACTCAACTCTGGCTCAACCGGAGACATACAGATGAATTTTCAGCAATTGCGCTTTGTGCGCGAGGCCGTCCGTCAGAACATGAATCTGACCGAAGTCGCGAACGTGTTGTACACGTCGCAGTCTGGCGTATCGAAACAGATCAAGGATCTGGAAGACGAACTCGGCGTGGATATCTTCATCCGGCGCGGCAAACGCCTCACGGGCCTCACCGAGCCGGGCAAGGCGGTGCATCAGTTGATCGAGAGGATGCTGCTCGATGCGGAGAATCTGCGCCGCGTCGCGCGCCAGTATGCCGATCAGGACAGTGGCCACCTCGTCGTGGCGACCACCCACACGCAGGCGCGTTATGCGCTGCCGAAGGTGATTCGTCAATTCACCGAGGTGTTCCCGAAGGTGCATCTGGCGTTGCGCCAGGGCAGCCCGCAACAGATCGCCCAGATGATCATCAACGGCGAAGCGGACATCGGCATCTCGACCGAGGCGCTCGACCGGTTCCCGGATATCGTCACGTTCCCGTGCTATTCGTGGCATCACATCGTGGTGGTGCCGAAGGATCACCCCTTGGTGGGCCGCGAAAACCTGACGCTCGATGAGATCGCCGAATTCCCGATCGTCACGTATGACCAGGACTTCACGGGCCGCTCGCATATCGACCAGGCGTTTGCGAAAGCGGGTGCGTTGCCGGACGTCGTGCTGACCGCCATCGATGCCGACGTGATCAAGACTTACGTCGAACTCGGCATGGGCATCGGCGTGGTCGCGGCCATGGCCTACGATCCGAAGCGCGACACGGAACTGGTCGCGCTGGATACGCAGCATCTGTTCGAGGCGAGCACCACGCGGGTCGGCTTGCGCAAGGGCGCGTTCCTGCGCGCGTATGCATACCGGCTGATCGAAATGTTCGCGCCGCAACTGAACGAAGCGGAAATCGCCGCACAATTGCGTGAAGCGGTTTGAGGCGAGGGCGCAAGCCGTTGCACCCAAGGCGAACGGGCAGCCGTTTTTTTGACGCATGGCGGCGCGCGGCACATCGCTTACAATCGCCGCCATGAATACTCAGACCTCTTCTTCCGCTACGCCTTCCAACCAGGGCGCAGCGCCCCAACTGCCGCGCATCGCCGTGCTGGCAACGGGCGGCACGATCGCCGGGGCGGCCGCGGACGCCACCAATACGTCCGGCTACCAGGCGGGCGTGGTCGGCGTCGATCAATTGTTGGCCGTGGTGCCGGCTTTGTCCACGGTCGCGCGGATCGCGCCCGAGCAGATTGCCAGCGTCGACAGTAAAGACATGGAAATGTCGCTGTGGAGCACGCTCGCGCAGCGCATCAACACGTTGCTCGCCGGCGATGACGTCGACGGCGTGGTGATTACGCATGGCACCGATACGCTTGAAGAAACCGCTTACCTGCTGCATCTGACGATCAAGTCGGATAAACCGGTCGTGCTCACCGCGGCTATGCGCCCGGCGTCGGCGTTGTCGGCAGACGGTCCGTTGAATCTGCTGAATGCCGTGACGGTTGCGGCGAACGCACAGTCGCGCGGGCAGGGCGTGCTGGTGGCATTCAACAATAAGATTCACAGCGCACGTGATGTGGTCAAGACAAGCACGTATGCGGTCGATGCTTTCCAGTCTCCGGAGATCGGCGCGCTCGGCTGGGTGCAGGACGGCCGCGTCGAGTTCCAGCGCAGCGTGGTGCGTGGGCATACGCTTGCAACCGAATTCGTGATCGGCGCGAAGTGGCCGCATGTGGAAGTTGTCGCGAGCTATGCCGGTGTCTCGCGGATCGCTGTGGACGCGCTGGTGGCAGCGGGTGTACGCGGCATCGTGGTGGCGGGCACGGGCAATGGCTCGATTCACGCCTCGATGCAACAGGCATTGGCGGATGCGGCCTCGCAGGGTGTGGCGGTGGTGCGTTCGTCGCGGGTGGGCTCAGGCCATGTCATGCGCAATGGCGCGGCCGCTGATGACGCGCTCGGTTTCGTCAGCGCGGGCTCGCTGAATCCGTACAAGGCGCGGGTCCTGCTGATGCTCGCACTGGCCGCGGGCGGCACGGGGCCGGTTGCGTTGCAGAAAACTTTCGACACGTACTAACTGAATTAGCGCGGGTGGTCCGGTTCAAAGTCAGAACCGTGTCCCGCGCATGAAGCTTGAATGACAACGCGGCGCCCCGGTCATCGACCCGGGCGCCGCGTTGTCGTTTCAGCTTAAGGGTTGTCGCTACCGATACCGATGCCGATACCAATGTAAAACGGTCGACGCCGGCAAGCCGTTAGCCCGCCAGATCCGGAGGCAACTTCCCGCCGTTCGCCGCCAGCGCTTGCATCACCTGCTTGTGCAGCCAGATGTTCATGCTTGCCGAATCGTTCGTGTCGCCGCTGTACTTCAGTTCCTGGGCGAGTTGCTTGCGATGCTCGAGGCTGCTGTCGACGCCGAGCGCTTTCAGCGTGTCAACGATCGACGTGCGCCAGTTCAACGTTTGCCCGCTCTCACTCACGAACTGGTCCATGACAACAGCAACGTCGACATCGGCCAGCGGCGCGGGCGCCGGTGTCGCGTCGGGTGCGGCGGCTTGTGCCGCTGCCGGATCCGGTGTCGGCTCGACCGCAGGTGCGGGCTGGTCGGGCTTCGCTTTGCCGAAGAGCTTGTTTACGATGTCACCAAAGATGCTCATTCTGAATCCTTTGCAAGATGGGTTACCGGCGCAAGCACATTCCGCTCACGGGTTGAACACTGGCTGCGAATCGGGCGAATGACGCAGAGCACATGCGTTGCGGTGATCGGCAAGCCACACGTGATCGCTGATATGCCTGCAACCAGACTCAAAGAGTGTAGGAGAAAAGTACCTGGGGATGTGTCAAAAAAGGTCGTGCCGCGGACGCAGAGTTGCAAGCAAATGCAAGCGGACTTGCGAGCACACCTGCGAGGAGACTTGCAGAGAGAGGGACTGGCAGGCGGCATGCATGATGCAGCCGCTGCGAGAGAATGGCGGAAAACGCATAAGTTTGAAATCCGACAGCCGGACACCCGACGACGACGTCTGACCGACCAAGGCTTCCCCGGCGCCGCCGGGTGCCGCTGCGGACCCCACTTGCCGCTCTCAGCCCAGAGCGGCACGATTTGCCCGTTCCGCCGCCGTTACAGCACGACGGACCGGGCGCCCCACCTGCGATTGCCATGACGATGACGATGCAACCATCACGGCAATCCGTATGACATGCTTGATGTTGTTTTTATGTGCAGCGTTTGACGCCCGCTGCCTGCTCCCTGATTGGCCCGTCGCAATTCGCTCCGATACGGCGGGTCACGCGTGTGAACTGGTGCGTGACCCGTGCAACCGGCCTTCGCAGGAGATGTATCAGGCCGCCTTGGCTTCGCTACCCGGCGCTTGCGCGACTTCGTAGTTCGCCATGATTTCCAGTGCGCGCACCATCGCCGAGTGATCCCATGCCTTGCCGCCGTTGGCTGCGCACACGCTGAACAGTTGCTGGGCGCTGGCCGTATGCGGCAGGGCGATGCCGAGCTTGCGCGCGCCGTCCAGGGCGAGGTTCAGATCCTTCTGGTGCAGTTCGATGCGGAAGCCCGGATCGAAGGTGCGCTTGGTCATGCGCTCGCCATGCACTTCGAGAATTCGCGACGAAGCGAAGCCGCCCATCAGCGCCTTGCGCACACGTTCCGGATCGGCGCCCGAGCGCGAAGCGAACAGCAGGGCTTCGGCCACGGCTTCGATGTTCAGCGCGACGATGATCTGGTTCGCGACCTTGCAGGTTTGACCCGCGCCGTTATCGCCGATCAGCGAGATGTTCTTGCCCATCAGTTCGAACAGCGGCTTGGCAAGCGCAAAAGCCTTTTCCGGGCCGCCGACCATGATCGTCAGCGACGCTTCACGCGCGCCGACTTCACCACCGGACACCGGCGCATCGAGGTAGTCGACGCCCAGCGCGTTGATCTTCTTCGCGAACGCCTGCGTGTCGAGCGGCGAGATCGAGCTCATGTCGATCACGAGCTTGCCTTGCGTGAGGCCGGCGGCAACGCCGTCGTCGGCGAACAGCACGTTGGCGACGTCAGGCGTGTCCGGCACCATGATGATGACGATGTCGGCAGCTTGCGCGACGGCGGTCGAATTGGCGACCACGCTCGCGCTCTTGCTCAGATCTTCCGGCACCGGATACGCGCCATTCACGAACAGCGTGTGGCCGCCCTTGATGAGGTTGCGCGCCATGTGCGCGCCCATGATGCCGAGGCCGATAAAACCGATCTTTGCCATGTGTCTGAATCTCCAGTGTTGTTTGGGGTGGTGTGCCTGATGCGATCGACGGATCGGTCAGGCTGCGGCGTGGGCTGCACCGCGGGTTTGCCCGGCCACGCTTTGCACCCAGCCGAGGCCGGCGGCGGTGGTCGTGCGCGGCTTGTACTCGCAACCGACGTAGCCTTCGTAGCCGAGCGAATCGAGCAGGTCGAACAGGAACGGGTAGTTGATTTCGCCAGTGCCCGGTTCGTTGCGGCCCGGGTTGTCGGCGAGCTGGATGTGCGCGATCTGCGGCAGATTCTTCTTGATGGTCGCCGCGAGTTCGCCTTCCATCCGTTGCATGTGATAGATGTCGTATTGCAGGAACAGATTGTCCGAACCCACTGCGCGAATCACGTCGAGGCCTTCGCCCGAACGGTTCAGCGCGAAGCCCGGGATGTCGTACGAATTGCACGGCTCGACCAGCAGCCTGATGCCGGCTTTCTTCAACTCGCCCGCGGCGAAGCGCAGGTTGTCGACGATCGTCGAGCGCGCCTTGTCCGCATCGACGCCCGCCGTCGGAATGCCGACGAGGCAGTTCAGTTGCGGCACTTTCAAAGCCGTTGCGTATTCGATCGCGCGGCCGACGCCTTCCTGAAACTCGCTCACGCGATCCGGCAGGCACGCGATACCGCGCTCACCCGCTTCCCAGTTGCCCGCGGGGAGGTTGTGCAACACGAGTTTCAAACGGTTCTGCTGCAGACGTTCGCTCAACTCGGCAATCTGGTACGGATACGGAAACAGGAATTCGACGGCGTTGAAGCCCGCGTCCGCTGCTGCCGCGAAGCGGTCGAGGAACGGGACTTCGTTGAACAGCATGGTGAGATTCGCTGCAAATTTCGGCATGGTGCTTGTGTCTCGCTGGTCGGTCAGTGAAATAACTTCATGAGGCGGCATCGGGGTGCCGCACCGCGCTCAGGTGATGCTCATCGGTTCGAGGCGCGCTGCAACGCACCGGTCAGGGCGGGTTGAGCGCGGGTCGAACCATCAGCAAGCTCAGTCGAGCATGCTGATTGCCGTCGGCGCGTCTTCGCGCTTCTCGGCGAGCTCTTCGAACTCGTTGATCGCGTCGATTTCGGTGCCCATCGAAATGTTGGTCACACGTTCGAGGATCACCTCGACGATCACCGGCACGTTGAACTCGGAGAGCATCGATTGCGCTTTCAACAGTGCGGGCTTCAGTTCTTCCGGCTTGAATACGCGGATCGCCTTGCAGCCCAGACCTTCGGCAACCGCGACGTGGTCCACGCCATAGCCGTTCGTTTCCGGCGAATTGATGTTCTCGAAACCGAGCTGCACGCAGAAGTCCATATCGAACGCGCGCTGTGCCTGACGGATCAGGCCGAGGTACGAGTTGTTCACCACCACGTGCACGTACGGCAGCTTGAATTGCGCGCCGGCTGCCAGTTCTTCGATCATGAACTGGAAGTCGTAGTCGCCCGAGAGTGCGACGATCGGACGTTGCGGATCGGCTGCGCGCACACCGAGCGCCGCCGGAATCGTCCAGCCGAGCGGGCCTGCCTGGCCGCAGTTGATCCAGTTGCGCGCCTTATAGACGTGCAGGAATTGCGCGCCGGCGATCTGCGACAAACCGATCGTGCTCACGTAGCACGTATCGCGGCCGAACACCTGGTTCATCTCTTCGTACACGCGCTGCGGCTTCATCGGCACGTTGTCGAAGTGCGTCTTGCGGTGCATCGTCTGCTTGCGTTGCTGGCAATCGGCGACCCATGCGCCGCGGTCCTTCAGCTTGCCGGCGGCTTTCCATTCCTTCGCCACTTCAACGAACAGTTCGAGCGCGGCTTTCGCGTCCGACACGATGCCGAGGTCCGGTCCGAACACGCGGCCGATCTGGGTCGGCTCGATGTCCACGTGCACGAACTTACGGCCTTTCGTATAAACCTCGACGCTGCCCGTGTGGCGGTTCGCCCAACGATTGCCGATGCCGAGCACGAAGTCGGAGGCGAGCATCGTCGCGTTGCCGTAGCGGTGCGAAGTCTGCAAGCCGACCATGCCGGCCATCAGCGGATGGTCGTCGGGAATCGCGCCCCACGACATCAGCGTCGGGATCACCGGCACGCCGACGGTTTCGGCGAATTCGACCAGCAGGTCTTCAGCGGCCGCGTTCAGCACGCCGCCGCCCGAGACGATCAACGGCTTGTCCGAGTTGTTCAGCAGCGTGAGCGCGGCTTCGATCTGCTTGCGGGTTGCCTTCGGCTTGTAGACCGGCAGCGGCTCGTAGGTGTCGATGTCGAATTCGATTTCGGCGAGTTGCACGTCGATCGGCAGGTCGACCAGCACCGGACCCGGACGGCCCGAGCGCATCAGGTGGAAAGCCTGCTGGAACACGCGCGGCACCAGTGCCGGTTCGCGCACGGTGACGGCCCACTTGGTGACCGGCTTGGCGATCGATTCGATATCGACGGCCTGGAAGTCTTCCTTGTACAGACGGGCGCGCGGCGCCTGGCCCGTGATAGCCAGAATAGGAATCGAGTCGGCCTGAGCGGAGTACAAACCGGTGATCATGTCGGTGCCGGCAGGGCCCGACGTGCCGATACACACGCCGATGTTGCCCGGTTGGGCACGCGTATAGCCTTCGGCCATATGCGATGCGCCTTCGACGTGACGCGCCAGCACGTGGCTGATGCTGCCTGCCTTGCGCATGGCCGAGTAGAACGGGTTGATGGCTGCGCCCGGAACGCCGAAAGCGGTGTTGATGCCTTCTTTTTCGAGCACCAGCACGGCTGCGTCGACGGCTCTCATCTTGGCCATGAATGTCTCCTGAATGTCTGAGGTGGGCGAATCGCTGGGGTAACGAATCCGCTGACGGAATGTGCAAACCAAAAGGTGTTGATCGAACTGTAGGCTTCACCTAAAGGTTTGATAAGATCAGTCCGGGTCGCTTATTTCGAGACAAAAAGTATGGAATGCGCCGGTTTCATGGCGCGGCAGCCTGCGGAGCGGCGCATGGGCCGCGGCGATGCATGGGAGAGGAGACAAACATGGACCGCTTCAAACAGATCGAAACCTTCGTGCGCGTCGCCGACGCGGGCAGTCTCGCGGCGGCCGCGCTGGAAGAGGGCGTGTCGCCGGTGATTCTCGGGCGCCGCATCGACGCGCTGGAAAAGCGTCTCGGCGTGAAGCTGATGTACCGCTCGACGCGGCGCCTCGTGGTCAGCGAAGACGGCGCGGCGTTTCTCGAGCGCTGCCGCGGCCTGCTCACCGAATGGGACCAGGCGGAAAACGAACTGAGCGCCGGGCGGCGCGCGGTGAACGGCCATCTGATCGTGTCGGCGCCGGCCGCGTTCGGGCGCAAGCACGTCGCGCCGCTCGCGCCGGTCTTTCTTGCCGACAAGCCGGAATTGCAGGTGTCGTTCAATCTGACCGACCGGGTGGTGGACCTGGTGCGCGAGGGCTACGACCTGTCGATCCGGATCGGCGGTGCGGTCGATCCGAATTTCGTCGCGGTGAAGCTGGCGTCGAACCGGCGCGTGGTCTGCGGGACGCCGGAATATTTCCGCAAGCACGGCAAGCCGAAAACGCTCGAAGATCTGCCGCAGCACAACTGCCTCGCGTTCAACCTGCAAGGCGGCCAGAACCGCGGCTGGTATTTCCGCCGCAACGGCAAGCTGGCGACGGTGCGGGTAGGTGGCACGCTCGACTGCAACGACGGCGAATTGCTGCACCGCTGGGTGTCCGAAGGGCTCGGGCTCGGCTGGCGTTCAACATGGGAAATCCAGCAGCAACTGGCGCGCGGCGAACTGGAAACCGTGCTGGATGAATTCGCGCTGCCCGACTACGACATTCTGGCGGTCTATCCGCAGCAGCGTTATGTGCCGGCCAAGGTGCGTTACTTCATCGATTATCTGAAAGAGGTGTATGCCAGCGAGGATTACTGGAATCGCCCGACGTATTAACCCTGCGAGCCCTGCGCATTTAAATAGTCGAATGCAGGGGGGAGGCGGGAATAAACTCGGCGTGTGACCGGTTATGCGTGATGAGCGAGTGAATGCGAGTGAAAACGAGTCACACAGCCTAGCCGCAATGCCCTGGAGGGCCCAGGTGGTCCAAACCGATTCCGACGCCGCCCGCGCGCACGTCAATGCCGACGCCGATGCAGCAAGGAGCCGCCGCTTTCAGCAGCTGGCTTTGCCGCACCTCGACGCCGCATACAACCTTGCGCGCTGGTTGTGCGGCAACACCAACGACGCCGACGACGTCGTGCAGGAAGCGTTTATGCGCGCGTTCCGTTTTTTCGACACCTTCCGTGGCGATTCGGCGCGGCCGTGGCTGCTCGCGATCGTGCGCCGCACCTGGTACACGGAGTGGCGGCGGCGCGCGTCCTCGCATGAAATGGTCGAGTTCGACGACACCATGGACGACGCGACCTTCGACGGCTGGAGCACGGGTGGCGCGGATCCGCAGACGCTCCTGATCCGCGACGAGGATACGAGGCTGGTGCACGACGCACTCGCGAAGTTGCCGGTGGAGTACCGCGAGGTGCTGATCCTGCGGGAGCTTGAAGAAATGGGTTATCGCGAGATCGCGATGGTGGCCGATGTGCCGATCGGCACCGTGATGTCGCGGCTCGCGCGCGGCAGGCGCAAGCTGGCCGCGCTTCTGGGCGAAATGCAAGGAGGAGGCGGTTCGCCACGCGCCACGATGCCGGGCGCATGCACGACACCCACGGCTTCGGTCACACCCCTGCGGGCAGCCGCCAACGGCCGTCCGTCCAACAACCCCGGCGCAAGTGCCGCCGGCCTCGCTCAGGAGACGCCAGATGGACTGTAACGAAGCGCGGCCGCTCCTCGATGCGAACGCCGACCACGAATTGTCCGCGCCGGACGCCCAACGCATCCAGCAGCATATCGAGACGTGCGACGCTTGCCGGCGCGAAAGCGAAAACCTGCACGCGCTGAGCAAGTCGCTGCGCGCGCAGCCTTATCACCGGGCGCCGGATGCCCTGCGGGCGCGGATTCTTGCGGCACTGCCGGCTGCCGACACCGTGTCCGACGGACCGCTTGAAACCCCTCGGAGCACTCAGCAGCCGGAGTCTCAGTCGCGGCCCAAGGCGAAGCGCGGCGGACTGCGTGCCTGGCTGAACGGCTGGTGGCGTCCGCAAGGCACGCTGGGGCTATCTGGCGGGGGCGCAGGCACGGGCGCGACGATCGGACAGGGTTGGCTCGTCGCGCTGGTGGTCGCGCTCGGCGCGGTGGCCGTGGGTGTGACGATGAACCTGCAGCGTCCCGCGCAAGCCGGCCTGTTCGCCGATGAACTGGTCGAAAGCCATGTGCGGGCGCAAATGTCCGGTCACGACATCGACGTCATTTCGACTGATCGGCACACGGTCAAGCCGTGGTTCAACGGCCGGATCGATTATTCGCCACCGGTCGAGGATCTCGCGGCGAACGGTTTTCCGCTCGAAGGCGGCCGGCTGGATTACATCGGGCATCAGCGGGTGGCGGTGTTGGTGTACCGGTATCAGAAGCACGTCATCGACGTCTACGTGTTTCCGGAGGCACGCTCAGCGGCCGCTGGCGCTGCGATGACGCAGACCCGCGAGGGTTACTCGCTCGCGCACTGGAACGCGCAGGGGATGACCTGGTGGGCCGTGACCGACGCCGCGCCGGATGCGCTCGGCGGCCTCGAAGCGGCGCTGAAAGCCCGTCTGGCGGGCGGCAGCGAGCAGACCGAGGGAGGCTGAGCGGGTTTCTCGGGGGCCATCCGGTGGCGAACTTGCCGGGCGTGTATGGGCTAGGGCGGTCGGTCCGCCTAGCCCTAAACCCTTGAAAACACACCCGATTCACGCGCCGGATTAACGGGATATCTTGCAACCCGGCCCTAATCGGGTTACACTCTTTGGCTTCTCACTTGCCGCACCGGTTCCGACGCCCGGGTGGCTTTAATCCACAAGGAGTGAATATGCGTCATTACGAAATCGTATTTATCGTGCACCCGGATCAAAGCGAGCAAGTGCCCGCAATGATCGAGCGTTACAAGTCCACGATCACCTCGCACGGTGGCCAGATCCACCGTATCGAAGACTGGGGCCGTCGCCAACTGGCCTACATGATCGAGAAACTCGCGAAGGCTCACTACGTCTGCATGAACATCGAATGCGACCAGACCACGCTCGACGAGCTGGAACACGCATTCAAGTTCAATGACGCGGTTCTGCGTCACCTGATCGTCAAGATGAAGAAGGCCGAAACCGGCCCGTCGCCGATGATGAAGGAAGTGCAGCGCGAAGAAGCCAAGAAGTCGGCTGCTACGCAACCGTCCGAAGCGCAGGCTTAAGACACACTATTTAAGCTACCAGACGAAAGCGTCGCTCTCGCCAAAGGTTACATGAATCGGCTGCAACTTACGGCCAGCGTCGTCGAACGCGAACCGGTGCGGTATACCCCCGCCGGCGTTCCGATTGCAGGCTGCACGTTGCACCACCGCACGGAAGTCGTCGAAGCCGGCATTGCCCGGCAAGTCGAACTGACCATGCAGGCGGTAGCCGCAGGTGAGGCGAGCGGTAAGCTCGAAGGCTGTCAGATGGGCGTGGAAACGCTCTTCACAGGCTTTCTGGCAAAAAAGCACCGCAACGCAAGAACACTGGTATTTCACATCACAGAATTGCAGGACATTGGAAAGGACTGAACATGCCCCGCCCGACTGGTAAGAAATTCGACAAGCGTCGTCAGCAACAAAATCCGCTCTTCAAGCGCAAGAAGTTCTGCCGTTTCACGGCCGCTGGCGTCGATCACATCGACTACAAGGACCTCGAAACGCTGAAGGACTTCATCGGCGAAAACGGCAAGATCACGCCGGCGCGTCTCACGGGTACGAAGTCGCACTATCAACGCCAGCTGGATACGGCAATCAAGCGCGCACGTTTCCTCGCGCTGGTGCCGTACACCGACCAGCACAAGGCCTAACCCGACGACGCGATAAGGAGCATCCGAATGCAAATCATTCTTCTGGAAAAAGTCGTCAATCTGGGTAACCTGGGCGATATCGTGAAGGTCAAGGACGGTTACGCACGTAACTTCCTGATCCCGAACAAGCAAGCTCGCCGTGCAACGAAGGAAGCTTTGGCTGAATTCGAAGTTCGCCGCGCTGAACTCGAAAAGATCGCCGCTGAAAAGCTGGCTGCCGCTCAAGCTCAAGGCGAAAAGCTGGCAGGCTCGACGGTTCAGATCAATCAGAAGGCCGGCGTTGACGGTCGTCTGTTCGGCTCGGTGACGAACGCCGACATCGCTGACGCTTTGGTCAAACAAGGCTTCGCAGTGGAAAAGGCGCAAGTGCGTCTGCCGGAAGGCCCGCTGAAGCTGGTTGGCGAGCACGCTGTTCAGATCTCGCTGCACACCGACGTTCTCGTCGATGTGACGGTCGCTGTGATCGGCGAACACGTCTAAGCATTTAGCCGTATCTGCCAGGACGTTTCTGGCAAAAGGCAGGGGCCGGGTGACCGGCCCCTGCCTTTTTTATTGCTCGTTTTCCATGTATCGAAGTATCGGTTTTTGATTTCCCTCCGCGCGCATTTACCCCGATAATTCCTCTCCATGAACGCACCGTCCAAAGATCCCCAAATCGAGTCGCTGAAAGTCCCGCCGCATTCGATCGAAGCCGAGCAGTCGGTGCTGGGCGGCCTGCTGCTTGACAACGCGGCATGGGACCGCATCGCCGACTTCCTGTCGCAAAGCGATTTTTACCGATACGACCACCGTATCATCTTCGAGCACATCGGCAAGCTGATCGCGGCGACGCGTCCGGCCGACGTGATTACCGTGTACGAGGCGCTCGGCACCTCGGGCAAGGCGGAAGAGGTCGGTGGTCTTGCGTATCTGAACGCGCTGGCGCAGAACACGCCGAGCGCCGCCAATATCCGCCGCTATGCGGAAATCGTGCGCGATCGCGCGGTATTGCGCCGCCTCGTGTCCGTCGCCGACGAGATTTCCGCCGACGCGTTTAATCCGCAAGGTAAGGAAGTCCGCCAGTTGCTGGACGAGGCCGAGTCGAAGGTGTTTTCGATCGCTGAAGACGGCGCGCGTGGCACGCAGGGTTTCCTGGAAATCGGCCCCCTCCTGACCGAGGTGGTCGAGCGGATCGATACGCTGTATCACACCGCCAATCCGAGCGACGTGACCGGTACGCCGACCGGCTTCGTCGATCTGGATCGCATGACCTCCGGTATGCACGGCGGTGAGCTGATCATCGTGGCGGGCCGCCCGTCGATGGGTAAAACGGCGTTTTCGATGAACATCGGCGAATACGTGGCGGTCGAGTATGGTTTGCCGGTGGCCGTGTTCTCGATGGAAATGCCGGGCTCGCAACTCACCATGCGTATGCTGGGGTCGGTCGGCCGGCTCGACCAGCACCGCATGCGCACGGGGCGTCTGACGGACGAGGATTGGCCGAAGCTCACGCACGCGGTGCAGAAAATGAGCGAGGCGCAGATTTTCATCGACGAAACTGGCGGCTTGAATCCGATGGAATTGCGCTCGCGCGCGCGTCGGCTGTCGCGTCAGTGCGGCAAGCTTGGCCTCATCATCATCGACTATTTGCAACTGATGAGCGGTTCGTCGTCGGGCGAAAACCGCGCGACCGAAATTTCGGAAATCTCACGTTCGCTGAAGAGTCTCGCGAAGGAACTGGACGTACCGGTGATCGCGTTGTCACAGCTTAACCGTGGTCTCGAACAGCGCCCGAACAAGCGGCCGATCATGTCCGACTTGCGGGAGTCCGGCGCTATCGAACAGGACGCGGACGTGATTCTGTTCATCTATCGCGACGAGGTGTACAACCCGGACAGTCCGGACAAGGGCACTGCGGAGATCATCATTGGTAAGCAGCGGAATGGTCCGATCGGGCCTGTTCGGCTCACATTCCACGGCCAATTCACGAAGTTCGATAATTTTGCCGGCGCGCAGAATTTTTACAGCGAGTAAAGGGCTAACTGTCCGGCCTGTTGTAACGACGCTTTCAAAAGTGCGGCATCGATCCTGGAACGGTACAATGTGGCGGTTTTATGTCAGCCATAATGTGACCCATTTCCAGGATCCCAATGTTCGGTCGATTCATGCCCACCGAGGGCAAGTTCTTTGAAATTTTCAATGCACACGCAACGTGCATCGTCTCGGCAAGCCGCGAACTCGAGCTGCTGATCGACAACCTGCAGGACGCCGAGACTCATAAGCAGAATGTGCAGAAGGCGGAAAAGGCCGCTGACAAGCTCACGCACGAAGCGATCGACCTGCTGCACAAGACTTTCATTACGCCGCTCGACCGCGACGAAATCCACAAGCTGATCACCACGATGGACGACATCCTCGACCTGATGGAGGACGTCGCCACCGCTATCTCGCTGTACGACGTGCAGGCAGTGACTTCCGAGGCGAGCCAGTTGGCGCACATCTGCACGGCCACCTCGGAGCGCGTGCAGTTCGCTGTCAGCCTGCTGTCGGACATGAAGCAGGCGAGCCAGATTCTGAAGGCGTGCGAGGACATCGACCGTTTGGAATCGGAAGCCGACCGCGTGCTGCGCTCGGCCATGTCGAAACTTTTCCGCGAAGAAGACAACGTCAAGACGCTCATCAAGCTGAAGGCGATTTACGAATTGCTCGAAACGATCACCGACAAGTGTGAGGACGTGGCGAACATCATCGAAGGCATCGTGCTGGAAAACGCATAATGCAATCGATACAACTCGCTATCTGGGTCGTCGCCGGCCTGGTTGCCGTCGCGCTGATTTTCGACTTCATGAACGGCTTTCACGACGCGGCGAATTCGATCGCCACGGTCGTGTCGACCGGCGTACTGAAGCCGCAACAGGCGGTGGCCTTCGCGGCGGCTTTCAACGTCATCGCGTATTTTGTGTTCCACCTGAAAGTGGCGCAGACGGTCGGCAAGGGCACGATCGATCCGGATATCGTCGATCATTACGTCATTTTTGGTGCGCTGGTCGGGGCGATCGGCTGGAACATCATCACGTGGCATTACGGCATTCCATCCAGTTCGTCGCATGCACTGATCGGCGGCCTGGTGGGCGCGGCGCTGGCCAAGTCGGGCTGGGGGTCGCTCAATATCGACGGCTTGATGAAGACGGTTGCCTTCATTTTCATCTCCCCGCTGCTCGGTTTCATACTCGGTTCGTTCTTCATGCTGGCGGTGTCGTGGATCTATTTCCGCACGCCACCGAGCAAGGTCGACCGGCGTTTCCGGCGTCTGCAACTGGTCTCCGCGGGTTTGTACAGCCTGGGTCACGGCGGTAACGACGCGCAGAAAACCATCGGCATCATCTGGATGCTGCTGATCGCGACAGGCTATGCCTCATCGATCGCGGACGCTCCGCCGCTGTGGGTAATCGGCGGCTGCTATCTGTCGATGGGTGTCGGCACGTTGTTCGGCGGCTGGCGGATCGTTCGCACGATGGGTCAGAAGATCACCAAGCTGAAGCCGGTCGGCGGTTTTTGCGCCGAGACGGGTGGGGCGATTACGCTGTTTACCGCTTCGTGGCTCGGCATTCCGGTGTCCACCACGCACACGATTACCGGCGCGATCGTCGGGGTGGGCGCCACGCAGAAGTTGAGCGCGGTGCGCTGGGGTGTGGCCGGCAACATCGTCTGGGCCTGGATTCTGACGATTCCAGCCTCGGCGGCGCTCTCCGCAGCTGCCTGGTGGCTCGGCCACCGGTTCCTGTAAGCAGGCGGCGCGCGGACGGCGAGGCTGCCCGCGCGCGGCAAAGCAACTAAAGCTGTCGACAAAGCGCATCGCTCAGATCAACGGCGCGCTACCTCCATCCATCGGGACGATTGCGCCCGTTACATAGCTCGCGCGGCGGCTCGCCAGAAACAGCGCGACATCAGCGATTTCTTCCGGTTTTGCATAACGGCCGAGCGGCACTTTAGCCTGCCCGCGCGCTAACGCCTCCGCGCTTTCGATGCCTTGCTGCGACGCTTCGAGTTTGACGGCTTCCTCGACGCGCTCGGTCAGCGTCGAGCCCGGATTGATTGCGTTGATGCGGATGCCGTAGCGCGCGTAGTAGTGGGCGAGGCCGACGGTGGCGAGCATCAGCGCGGCATTCGCGGCACCCCCGGCGATATGGATGTCGCTCGCGATCTTGCCGCCCATGCCGATGATGTTGACGATCGTGCCGGGTGCGGCACCGTCGCCCGCCTTGACGCGCTCGGCCATGCGCCGCAGTACTTCCTGCTGAGGGTAGATGTACGGGAAATACTTGGCTTCCATGGTCGCGCGGAACGCGTCGGCGTCCAGCGTTTCCGGGTCGTAGCGGCGGGCGGCGCCGGCGCTGTTGATCAGCACATCGATCGGGCCGACCGCCGTGCTGACTTCCTCGACGACGTCCGCCGCGCTGTGCGGTTCATGCAGATCGGCGCGGGTCCGATGCACGTTCAGGCCTTCCTGTTTCAACTGTTCGTAAGCGCGCGCGAGATTGGCGGGGTCGCGCGAAACGATCGCCACCTTCGCTCCCTCGAGTGCGAAGGCCCGGGCGCAGGCGAACCCGATCCCTTTGCTGCCGCCCGTGATCAGTACCACCTTGTCTTTCAGCCCGAGATCCATCGTCATCACCTGCTGTCGGAAGAATATCGATGACGATAGCAGATCGGCAGCAAGGAGGGGATGGACCGGGCTGAGGTGCGCTGTTTGGGCTTCGTCGTGGGTGCGAGCCATGGAGCAACAAATCGAGGCCCGCGTCATGAGCGACGATTAGCCGGCGCCAGCGCTCCTAGAAATTGCCGTTGGCGAAGCGCGCGATCGGGTCGTCGGTGGTTTGCGTGGGGGCGGGGACGCCACGCGATGCGGTCGAAGCGCGCATGATCCGCACACCTTCTGCATTCCCGTCGGCTTGCTGGGCCTGCCGCGCCTGGCGGGCGGCGATTGAAGCGGACGGCGGAGGCGGCTCGAATGCATCGGCGGCGGCGTCGATCGGATCCGGCGCTCGCGCTGCGACTGCCGGCGATTGGGTGCGCGCCGCTGCCGTTTGCTGACTGGTTACGTTCGCTGTGGCGTCGTACGTACTCGCCTGCGCGGCCGGCTGCGGCACCGGCGACACTGCGCCTGCGGCACGCGCCTGTATCTGTGCGGCGCTCATGCCGGGCGGTGGCGGTTCGAATGGATCAGCCTGAGGTGCCGGCACAGCGGCCGCAGATTGCATCGCCAACGGGGCAGTGCCCGCATAAGCCGGCGCCGCCTGAGCCACCGGCGCAACACGTTCAGGCTGAGGCGCCGCCGCCTGATAGCTCGGTGTATCGAACGGCGCAGGCGTCACAGCCGGTGCCGCCACGCGGCGAATGCCGTCGAAGCGTTTGGCCCAATAAGGATTGGTCAGATAGTCGAGCCGCACGGTGCCGCCCGTCGACGGCGCGTTGACAAAGCGCAGCTTGCCCACATAAATACCGACGTGCGAATGCGCCCGCCCGGTCGTGTTGAAGAAAATCAGATCGCCCGGTGCGATTTGATCCGGTTCGATCGATTCGCCGCGACCGCTCATGTCGGCGGTAGTGCGCGGCAGATTCACGGAAGCGGCGCGCGATACGACATAGCGAACTAATCCGCTGCAATCGAAGCCACTATCAGGCGTATTACCGCCCCATCGGTATGGAATACCGACAAGACCCATTGCCTGAATGGAGATTTCTTCACGGCCAATGCTGTGGTCGACGAAATTCGGGAAGCCCGGCGGTGGCGCGTGATAAGCGCCGTTCGTGGCCACGACCGACGAACCTGGCCCGCGCGACGTTTTCTGCGGCGCGCCGGCGCAAGCGGCGAGCAGCAAAACGGTCAGCAGCGAAAGGGCGAGTCGGCGCATGAACACGAAGTGAGCGGTAAACGCTCGTTTAATGGCGGACGATGTCGGGATGGTAGCCCGTCAAACGTGGCTCAGGCAAGAATTCTTGATAAATTACTTGAAGTTTGAGCGCTAAGTGTTGCCCGTCGGCAGCGCGCGCCGAATAAAAAAGCCGCGCCCGGAGTGACCCGAACGCGGCTTCTGCATGAAGCTAATGCGTTGAAACTTAAAGAATTTCCGAAGCGTAATCCGCGAGGCGCGAACGCTCGCCGCGCGCCAGCGTGACGTGCCCGCTGTGTGCCCAGCCCTTGAAGCGGTCGACCACGTACGTCAGACCCGAGCTGCCTTCCGTCAGGTAAGGCGTATCGATCTGCGCGATATTGCCCAGACAAATGATCTTCGTACCGGGACCGGCGCGTGTGACCAGCGTCTTCATCTGCTTAGGCGTCAGGTTTTGCGCCTCGTCGATGATCAGATACTTGTCCACGAACGTACGGCCGCGCATGAAGTTCATGCTCTTGACCTTCAGGCGCGAGCGGATCAGCTCCTGGGTCGCGGCGCGGCCCCATTCGCCGGCGGCGTCGTCGGTTTTCTGCAGGACTTCGAGGTTGTCGTCGAACGCACCCATCCACGGCTGCATTTTTTCCTCTTCCGTACCCGGCAGAAAGCCGATGTCTTCACCGACCGGAACCGTTGCGCGCGTTACGATGATCTCGTTGTAGCGCTTGTCGTCGAGCACCTGGGCGAGACCGGCCGCGAGCGCGACCAGCGTCTTGCCGGTACCGGCCTGACCCAGCAGCGTGACGAAGTCGATCTCCGGATTCATCAACAGGTTCAGCGCGAAGTTCTGCTCGCGGTTGCGCGCCGTGATGCCCCACACATTGTTCTTGTGGTGGCCGTAGTCGCGCAAGGTTTGCAGCAGCGCCGTCTTGCCGTTCAGTTCGCGCACCAGCGCATGAAACGCCGGCTCGCCGTTCTGCGGCTCGAGATAGACGAACTCGTTGACCAGCATCGAGGCGCACAGCGGACCCGTCACGCGGTAATACGTGGTGCCGGTTTTGGTGTCCTGCCAGCTCTCCATGCCCTTCGCGTGTTTGGTCCAGAAGTCCTGCGGCAGCGCGCGGATGCCCGAGTACAGCAGATCGCTGTCTTCGAGAACCTGGTCGTTGAAGTAGTCTTCCGCGGGCAGGCCGAGCGCATGCGCCTTGATGCGCATGTTGATGTCTTTCGACACCAGCACGACCTGGCGATCCATCCGGTCGCGCTGCAGCGCACGCACCACGCCGAGAATCTGATTGTCGGCCTTGCCTTCCGGCAGACCT
The DNA here is from genome assembly GCF_902833645.1 of Paraburkholderia fungorum. Classification (GTDB taxonomy): domain Bacteria; phylum Pseudomonadota; class Gammaproteobacteria; order Burkholderiales; family Burkholderiaceae; genus Paraburkholderia; species Paraburkholderia fungorum. The sequence continues at coordinate 228,573 of NZ_CADFGE010000011.1, read as the reverse complement.
TCGACCGGTTCGATAGCGTTGAGTTTGGTCTGGAAGTACAGGCGCCCGGATGCCTCACGGCTGCCGAGACGCGCAAGCGAGATGCCGTCCGAGATATTGCCGGCGTTCGCCACCAACGCGTCCAGCGTGCGGCTCACCTGGCGAGCGTTACGCGCGACTTCGGACATGCCCTTCTTGTGGTTGTCCAGTTCTTCCAACGTCATCATCGGCAGATAGACGTCGTGTTCCTCGAACCGGAACAGGCAGCTTGGATCGTGCATCAGCACGTTCGTGTCGAGCACGAAAAGCTTCTGCATTTCGAGCGGGTCGGTGGACGTGCCGCGCTTCTTGCTGGTGCCGCGCGTGCTGGGTGCTACGGCTGCGGATGTGCCGGCGGCCGGGTCTTTCGCGCTCGGCGCGCGCGCGACGACCGGCTGCGCTTTGGCAGCGGGCGTGGAAGCAACCGCCGGCTCGGCTTGCGGACGGGCGGCGGGCACCGGTTGCAGCAAGGCGGCGGTCTGCTTCGATTTGCGTCCACGCGCCGGTGCAGCTTGCTCGGCGGATGCGGACGTAGCAGGGGAGGCCGACGATGCCGGTACGGGCCGCAAGGTGGTCGCGGCATTGGCTGCGTGCGCCATCGGCGTGGCGACGTTCGCGCGGCCGTAATCGGCCGACTCTGCGGATTCCCCAACGACCGCCTGTTTCTTCGCGGCGGAGCGCGCCGGTGTGGCGGCTTTGGCCTTGTATTCGTCAGGCGGCAGGAGATTGCCGAGCTTGCTGGGGGGGGTAGGCAAAGGCATGGTTTCCCTCGAAATAATCGGGTCACATTTCGTGCGCCGCCTGTCGCATTCTGCCGGTGCCAGTGTATGTGCACGCAGTTTGCGTCCGGAGGCGCGCATTCGGTCTAGAGATGCCGGTTCGCCTGGTCTTCGATCGGCTCCTTAACGGAAGCGCGTGGCCGAGTGAACGAACGGTTGCGCGCAATTAAAAAAGCCGCCGCCCCGGCGTACGGGACAAGCGGCTCGCCTTCGGTTATCGCGTTGCGCCTCACGACTTCGACGGAGCCGGGAAAACGGCCGTCAAGTCCGGCGCAGCTGCGAAAAGTGTGGGGTGGACAGGCACTCATTGGAACCCAATATAACGCGCCTCAAAGCGCTTGTACAGCCTCCAGAATGTCGTCGACGTGCCCTGGCACTTTCACGCCACGCCACTCCTGACGCAGCACGCCTTCGGCATCGATCAGGAACGTGGAGCGTTCGATCCCACGTACTTCTTTGCCATACATTTTCTTCAATTTCATGACGCCGAAGAGCGCGCACAAGGTTTCTTCGGGATCCGAGATCAGCGGGAACGGCAGTTCGAGCTTTGCCTTGAAATTGTCATGGGAGCGCAGGCTGTCGCGCGACACGCCCAGAATTTCCGCGCCGGCCTTCTTGAACTTCGGATACAGGTCGCGGAATTGCAGGCCTTCGGTCGTGCAGCCCGGCGTGTTGTCCTTCGGATAAAAATACAGCACCACCTTCTTGCCCCGCAGCTTGGACAGCGTGATTTCGCCACCGGTAGCGGGGGCGGTAAAGTCGGGGACGGGTTGGTCGACTGCGATGGGCACGAGGTTCTCCGGTTGGTATGGCCGCCGCCACGGTACTTGCACGGATTCTTGCAACTGCTGTGGCGTCGGCCTGGCATCGAGGCTTTGGGGGAGGGCGACTGGCGCGTGGTCTACGCTCGCGCGGCGGCCAGGTCGCGAGGCCGGCTGTATTTTGACCAGTCAGGGCTGGACAATCAACTCGCCGGAGCGGCCGGGAATTTCGCCCCACGTAACAGGGTACGATGGCAGCGTGTCGCGGTCCAGCGTGGCGTAGTAATCACCCATGGTCGCAAAGGTATGGCCTTGCGCGCGCCAGCCTTCCAGCAACTGTTCGAAAATCGGCGCGAGCTTTTGTCCTTCGAGTTCCGCGTGCAGCGTGAACACCTGATCGTGCGGATTGTTTTCGGTGTGCTTCAACATCCACGCGGCGACGTTGTGCTCGTCGACGCCATCCACGCCGAGTACTTCGTCGAGCGTGGGCAGCGTGGTGGGCATCTGCACGTGCGACAGCGTTCTGCCGTCGAGCACCGGCAGATACGGCGAGTGGCCGCGCCCGTCGGACGCATAGCGCATGCCCCACGCGTCGATCTGCTCGAACGCGTGGCCGTTCATCTGCCAGCCCGCCGCGCCGTGCGTGACGGGCGGCGCGCCGAAGATCGCGACGAAGCGGTTGAAGCTCTTCTGCATCTGCTTCCCGGTCCACTCCTGATCTTGCGAACGCACGTTGTCCTGCCAATACACGTGGTCCCAGGTGTGGATGCCGCATTCGAAACCGGCCTCGTGAATCGCGCGCATTTCCGCGGCAGTCTTCACGCCGATATCCGGACCCGGCAGCAGCACGCCGTACATCAATTGCCTGATGCCGTAATGTTCGACCACCGACGTGCGCGACACCTTCTTCAGAAAGCCCGGCCGCAACACGCGGCGCATCGCCCAACCGGTGTGATCGGGCCCGAGGCTGAAGAGGAAAGTGGCACGCGCCTTGAAGCGATCGAAGATGCGCGCGAGATTCGGCACGCCTTCGCGGGTTCCGCGCAGCGTGTCGACGTCGATCTTCAGGACGATACGAGCCAAGGATCAGGCCTTATTGTTGTTCGACGAGGGCGCGAGCTTCGGCAACGTGGCCGCGATACGCTTCGAAAATCTTGCGCAGCGCTTCGTCGAAGGTCGACTGCGGCGCCCAGCCGAGTTCCTGCATCGTGTTGTCGATCTTCGGCACGCGGTTCTGCACGTCCTGATAGCCGGTGCCGTAGTACGCGCCCGAGGACGTTTCGACCAGTTGCACCTTTTTCGCGAGGTCGGCATATTCCGGGAATTCGGCGGCCAGCGTCAGCATCTTGTGCGCGAGCTCGCGCACCGAGAAGTTGTTGGTCGGGTTGCCGATGTTGTAGATCTTGCCCGTGGCGACACCGTCCTTGTTCTCGATGATCTTCATCAGCGCGCCGATGCCGTCGTCGATATCCGTGAAGGCGCGCTTTTGCGCGCCGCCGTCCACGAGGCTGATGTTCTCGCCGCGCACGATATGGCCGAGGAACTGCGTGACCACGCGCGAGCTGCCTTCCTTCGGCGTGTAGATCGAGTCGAGGCCCGGGCCGATCCAGTTGAACGGACGGAACAGCGTGAAGTTCAGGCCTTCCATGCCGTAGCCCCAGATCACGCGGTCCATCAACTGCTTGGAGCACGCGTAGATCCAGCGCGGCTTGTTGATCGGGCCGTACGACAGTTGCGACTCTTCCGGGTCGAACTGCTCGTCCGTGCACATGCCGTAAACCTCGGACGTGGACGGGAACACGAGGTGCTTGCCGTACTTGACGGCCGAACGCACGATCGGCAGGTTCGCTTCAAAGTCGAGTTCGAACACGCGCAGCGGCTGCTTCACGTACGTGGCGGGCGTGGCGATCGCGACCAGCGGCAGGATCACATCGCACTTCTTGATGTGATATTCGACCCACTCCTTGTTGATCGTGATGTCACCTTCGAAGAAGTGCATCCGCTCATGATTGACGAGGTCGCCGAGACGTTCGGTCTGCATGTCCATCCCGAAGACTTCCCAATCGGTCGTTTCCAGAATGCGTTTGGACAGGTGATGGCCGATGAAGCCGTTCACACCCAGAATCAGGACTTTTTTAGCGAAACCTTCGGTTTTCATGAATGACGGGGAGTTTGGATGAGCTGGGTGAATTCGGCGGGGGTGACAACGGTTTCGTTGCCGCCATGCTGGTGCCGCAATTCGTGGATGGCGATCGAGCGGCCGTCGCCGCATATCGCTAAAACGGCATTATCGCTTACGTGCAGGCCCGGCGGCAAATCCGGGCGTAGCGCGCCGGGCGCAGCCAGACGCGCACGGGCGATGACGAAACGGTGGCCCGCGATATCGGTAAACGCGCCGGGATAGGGCGGCGCGACCGCGCGGATCAGGTTATAGACCTGCTGCGCGGGTTGCGTCCAGTCGATCCGGCCGTCTTCCGGCTTGCGGCCGCCGTAATAGCTGCCATGCGACAGATCGTTCGGCAGATGCGGCGCCTCGCCCGCGAGCAGCGCCGGGAGCACGCGCCACAGGGTCTGCTCGGCGGCCACGGTGACCTTGTCGAACACTTGCGCGGCGGTGTCGTCGGGCAGAATCGGCACCGGCGTTTGCGCGATGATCGCGCCGGCGTCGGGCTTGGCGGCCATTTCGTGCAGCGTCGCGCCGGTTTCGGTTTCGCCGTGGATGACCGCCCAATTGGTCGGCACGCGGCCACGGTACTTCGGCAGCAACGAGCCATGCATGTTGTAAGCGCCCCGTGCGGCGAGCGCCAGCAGGTCGACCGGCAGCATGTGGCGGTAATAGAACGAGAAGATGAAATCCGGCCGCGCGGCGCTTACCGCGGCGCGCAGTTCCGGACTTTTCGGATCGGCCGGAGTGACGACCGGAATGCCGTGCTCGGCCGCAACCGAGGCCACGCTGCCGAACCAGATGTTTTCGGCAGGGTTGTCCTCGTGCGTGACGACCAGCGCCACGTCGACGCCGCGCGCGAGCAGCACCTGCAGGCAGCGCACGCCGACGTTGTGATACGCGAATACGACGGCGCGCGGCTTCATGGGTTCGGGCCCTGATCGATCAGCGGTGCGGTGTGCACGGCCTGCACCACACCCTGGCGGGGCGCTTCGGTCACGGCGGTGCCGTCGCGCTGTTCGAGAATCGTCTGCACCAGATAGCGCGGACGCGCGCGCACCTGCTGGTAAATCCGGCCGATGTATTCACCGAGCAGGCCCAGCGCGAAGATGATCACGCCGAGCAGGAAGAAGGTGATGGCGAACAGCGTGAACACACCTTGCACTTCCGCGCCGACAATGAAGCGGCGGATCAGCAGCAGCACGAACAGCGCCGCGGAGCCGAGCGACAGGATTACGCCGATGAACGACAGCCATTGCAGCGGCACCACCGAGAAGCCCGTGACCAGGTCGAAATTCAGGCGGATCAGGCTGTACAGCGAGTACTTCGATTCGCCGGCAAAACGCTCTTCGTGCGCGACTTCGATCTCGACCGGATTCTGCGCGAACGTGTAGGCAAGCGCCGGAATGAAGGTGTTGATCTCGCCGCAGCGATTGATCGTGTCGATGATGTGGCGGCTGTATGCGCGCAGCATGCAGCCCTGGTCGGTCATCTTGATGCGGGTGATGCGCTCGCGCAGACGGTTCATCGCGCGCGAGGCCTTGCGGCGCCACAAGCTGTCCTGGCGTTGCAGCCGGATGGTGCCGACGTAGTCGTAACCTTCACGCATCTTGTTGACCAGCTTGCCGATTTCTTCCGGCGGATTCTGCAGGTCGGCGTCGAGCGTGATGACGATTTCGCCGCGCGATTGCTCGAAACCCGCCAGAATTGCCATGTGCTGGCCGTAGTTGCCGTTCAGGAGGATCACGCGGGTCGTGTCGGGCCGCGCGCGGAACTGCTCGGCGAGCAGGGCGGCGGATTTGTCGCGGCTGCCGTCATTGATGAAGATCACTTCATAGCCGGTGCCGAGCGCGTCGAGCGCCGGGTAGAGGCGCGCGAATAGCGCCGCCAGGCCGGCTTCCTCGTTGTACACCGGGATGATGATCGACACTTCCGGTGCGACGGCGCGATGTTCCGAATAACTCATTTCCGCTTATTTTCCGTATTGTTCGCAAATTTCATTGACCGCGCGGCAGACCCGCTCCACGTCGCCTTCGTTCATGAGCGTGAAGAGCGGCAGCGTGACGGTGGTGGCGCCGAAGCGCTCCGCGTGCGGGAACATCCCTTCCTTGAAGCCGCGCGCACGGTACAGCGAGAACAGGTGAATCGCCGGATAGTGCACGCCCGAGCCGATGCCGCGTTCCTTCAACTGGCCCATGAAGCCGGCGCGGTCGATCGACAGTTTTTCGAGCGGCAGCGTGATCTGGAACATGTGCCAGTTGCTGTTCTCGAAATCGGCAAACGGCAGGCCAATGCCCAGCTTGACCGCCGCGCCGCCTTCGAACCCGGCGAAGTATGCGCGCACGAGTTTCTTGCGCTGGGCGAGGAAACGCTCCAGATGCGGCAACTGACCGAGGCCGACGCGCGCGGCGACGTCCGTCAGGTTGTACTTGCCACCCAGCACGTCGCAGTCCATGCCGTCGAAGCCGGTGCGGGTGATGCCTTGCAGGCGGTACTTTTGCGCGAGGATCGCTTCTTCCTCGTTGTTCAGCACCAGCGCGCCGCCTTCGATCGAGGTCAGATTCTTGTTCGCGTGGAAGCTGAACGAAACCATATCGCCGAGTTTGCCGATGCGCTCGCCTTTCCACGTCGAGCCGAACGCCTGCGCGGCGTCTTCGATCACGCGCAGCTTGTGGGCGCGGGCGATTTCATACAGCCGGTCCATGTCGACCGGCAGGCCCGACAGGTACACCGGAATGATCGCCTTCGTGCGCGGCGTAATGGCCTTTTCCAGCAGGTTCAGGTCGATGTTGCGGGTTACCGGGTCGATGTCGACGAATACCGGCGTCGCCCCGACCTCATAGACCACATTGCTGGTCGCAACCCACGAAGCAGGGGTGGTGATGACCTCGTCGCCTTCGCCCACACCGGCGATACGCAGCCCGATTTCGAGCGTCGCGGTACCGGAATTGAACGTGCGCACCGGGCGGCCGCCGCAGAATTCGGAGAGTGCCGCTTCGAATTTCTGGTTTTGCGGGCCGGTCGTGATCCAGCCGGAGCGGAGCACGTCGGCGACGCCCTGAATCGTTTCTTCATCGATCTCAGGTTTGACAAACGGCAAAAACGGGACTGTTGACTGGCTCATGAATGCTTCGCTCGATTGAAAGGGGCGCAACCCGAAGGGCGCGAAGTAGATCACAAACTACACGCAAGCCTAGCTGCGCGCCAGGACGACGACGCCGATCAGGATGACCGCGATCCCCACCAGCTTCTGCACCGACATGACTTCGCCGAATAGATACCACGCCGCGAACGCGTTGACGACGTATCCGAGCGACAACATCGGATAGGCAATCGACACGTCTACCCGCGAGAGCCCGACCACCCATACGCCGACGCTGATCACATAGCAGGCCAGTCCGCCGATGATCGGCGGCTGGGTTGCCAGCCGGAATGCAATGGGCAGGATGTTCGCACGGGTGAATTCGAAGTGTCCAACGGCATTCGTTCCGGCTTTGAGCAGCAACTGCGCGCCGGCGTTCAACGTGACGCCGGCGAGGATACAAAAGAGCGAAATCGGATTCATCGAACGGTTAGTCCCTGATATGGGGTCATTGCTGTGGTTTTTCTACTGGCGCGTCTTTCGGAAGCGCCGGTGCGTCTTGTGCTGCGGCGTCGGATGCGGGTGCAGGTTTTGCCACCACCACCCGGCGCGAATCGCGCGCGATCACCTGCATCGGCAGCCCTTCTTTGAGGAGCCGGTCGTAAGTCGACGGCGGGATTAGCGCGAGCGCATAGCGCTCGGCCTTCCAGCGCTCGATCCATGCATCGACCGACGGCACCCATTTCTGCGGTTCGACGGATATGCCGAACGCCAGTTCATCGGGATGCTCGACCATGATCATCGTGTGGTCGACGTAGAACGGCAGCGTGTGGTCGAGCACGCCGACCGAGTAGAACGGCGTGTCAGCCGGCAATCTGGCGATCTCGGCCTTGATCGCGGGCGCGAGCGGCGCGCCGGAACTCAGGCGGCCGAACACTTCGTGACCCGTGCCGGCAATCGTACCGAGCAGCAGCCACGCGGCGCCAAAGCTCGCGACGGCGCCGAGCGTGCCGGCACGGCTGCGGCGGTTCAGCCACAGCGCGAACAGCGTGAGCACAAAAGCGACGCCGAGTGCCGCCAGTACCCACACGCGGTATTCGACGTACAACTCAGTCGGGTTGCGCGCGTTGCCGAAACGTGACATGAACAGCGCGCCAAACGCGGCCACCACGAGAAACAGCGCATAGCCAGCCAGGTGGCGGCGCCACTGGTCGCGCGTGACGAGCGGCAGATACATGCCGATGATCATGGCGATCGGCGGGGCGATCGGCAACGTATAGGACAGCAGCTTGGAGTGCGACGCGCTGAAGAACAGGAAGATGAAGGCGGTCCACACCAGCATCAGCGTGACCGGCGCGAAGCCGTTCGGCTGGCGCGGCAGCCGCCATGCATGGCGCAAGCTCTGCAGGCTCACCGACAGCCACGGCAGGAAGCCCACCAGCAGCACCGGTACGAAGTAATAGAACGGCCCGGGGCGGTTCTGCTCAGGCGTCAGATAACGCTTGAACTGCTGAACGATGAAGAAGAAGTTCAGGAATTCCGGGTTGCGTTGCTGCACCAGCACGAACCATGGCGTGACGATCACGAAGAACACGATCAGGCCGCCGATCAGGTGTAGACGCTTCCATACCGCCCAGTCGCGTGCGGCCAGCGTGTACAGCACCAGCACCGCGCCCGGCAGGATCACGCCGACGAGGCCCTTGGACAGCACCGCGAGCGCCATCGACCCCCAGCACACCCACATCCATGCCCGCACCGTGGCGGTAGGCAGGTTGGGGCGCTGCGCCAGCAGCAGCGAGCAGAGCGTCAACTCCATCCAGAACGACAGGCCCATGTCGAGCGTGTTGAAGTGGCCCATCAGGTTCCAGTAGGGCGCGGTGGCCAGCACGATCGCCGCGAACACGCCGGTGGCCGCGTTGAACACGCGCGCGCCGGTGAAGCCGATCAACAGCACGCCGGCAAAGCCCGTCAGTGCGGTGTAAAGCCGCGCCTGCCATTCGCCGATGCCGAACCACGCGAACGTGAGCGCGTTTGCCCAGGTTTGCAGCGGTGGCTTCTCGAAATACTTGTAGCCGTTATAGCGCGGTGTGATCCAGTCGCCGGTGACGAACATTTCGCGCGCCATTTCGGCGTAGCGGCCTTCGTCGCTCGGCAGCAGGTGGCGCCAGCCGAGCGGCACGAACCAGATTACTGCGAGGGCCAGCACCAGTAGCAGGATCGTGGTGCGATTGAGCGGTAGCCTTGTCGGCGTATCGTTCATGGATTTCAACCTTTTTGGCGACGCCGCGGGAGCGGCGAGGCGGTGTTATTCGAGAAAGACGATTGCCGGCGTGGCGCCAATGGCGCGCAGTGTACGTTATCAGCCGTAATGCGGCGAGAGGCGGGGCCGCTGCGGCGGCCATGCACGCTACGGGCGCCGCGCATGGCGAACTGCGCCTGCACGGCGGCTCGATGCAAGCTCAGCGTCAACTTTGCAGCGCTCGCGCGGCGCCACTAGTCTTCGATCAGCAACGCGGCCGCAACCTTGCGGCCCTCGGCCATCAGAATGTTGTAGGTGCGGCAAGCGGCCTTGAAGTCCATGGTTTCGACGCCGATGCGTTTGGCGGTGAGCACCGAGGTCAGACGCGGGTGCGGAAAGCGCAGCCGTTCGCCGCTGCCGAATATGACCACCTCGGGCGCGGCCTCCACCAGCATGGCGAAGTGTTCGGCGCTCAACTGCTCGAAAGCGGCGACGGGCCAGGCGATCACGGGTGCTTCCGGCAGCAGGAGAATGCTGCCGGCATGGCGCACCAGATTGATTTCGACATAGCCGGCGCCGTAACCGGTGACGGTGTTGAGGGCGCCGCTGGAATCCTGATGTAATTTCAAATTCGTTTTCCGAAGTCGTCGTGAGACATCGTGCGTGTTGGCGGCCTGACCGGGCAGAGCGGAAGCAGGGCGGTTTGACGCGAGTGCGACACGCGAATGGCACAGAAGCGGCCGAAAAGGCTTGCCGTTGCGGTTGGTGCATTGCGGAAGTCGGCCAAAATCCGCTAAATTATAACTTTTTAGCCGCCTTGCGGCGCCCCTCGCTCAAGTGCCGCCTCATGTGCTGTCATAAGCCGCGCTGAGGGCACGGGCGGCCTACCGGCTATCTGCCGGGTTCCGCGCGGTTTTGGTCTGGTTTTCGACTGTTTTTCGCCCGTTTTGGGTCTTTTCGGCTGCAACGTCGGCGTAATCGGCCGGCGGCGCCGGCTCGGTCCGGTAGCGGGCCCAATCTGCGTCTGGCGCTCCGATCCGTATCTGGCGGGCGTGCCGCGTCATAATTCCCCGTGTCGGCGGACTTGCCTTGGGTCTTTTTTTGACCCGTGCCTGTTCGCCCAAGCCCACCAACAGGATGAAGTGCCCGCCGTGAAACCGATTCTCAAATCCAACAAGTTGTTGAATGTCTGCTACGACATTCGCGGGCCTGTCCTCGAACATGCAAAGCGGCTCGAAGAAGAGGGCCACCGCATCATCAAGCTGAACATTGGCAATCTCGCGCCGTTCGGCTTCGACGCGCCGGATGAAATCATCCAGGACATGATCCTGAATCTGCCCGGCTCGTCCGGCTACTCGGATTCCAAGGGCGTGTTCGCCGCGCGCAAGGCGATCATGCATTACACCCAGCAAAAGGGCGTGCATGGCGTCGAACTGGACGATATCTACATCGGCAATGGCGCTTCCGAGCTGATCGTGATGGCGCTGCAAGGCCTGCTGAACGACGGCGACGAAGTATTGCTGCCCGCGCCGGACTACCCGCTGTGGACCGCCGGCGTCAGCCTGTCGGGCGGCACGCCGGTGCACTATATCTGCGACGAATCGAACGGCTGGATGCCGGATCTGGACGACATCCGCGCGAAAATCACGCCGAATACCCGTGCGCTCGTCGTCATCAACCCGAACAACCCCACCGGCGCGCTGTACTCGGACGAACTGCTGCTGGGCCTGATCGAGATTGCCCGTCAGCACGGCCTTGTGATCTTCGCCGACGAGGTCTACGACAAGATCGTCTACGACGGCAAGAAGCACACGTCGATGGCCGCGCTCTCCGAAGACGTGCTCACTGTCACGTTCAATAGCCTCTCGAAGAGTTACCGCTCGTGTGGCTACCGCGCCGGCTGGATGTTTATTTCGGGCCTGACCGGCGAGAACCGCCGTGATGCGAAAGACTATTTCGAAGGGCTCGGCATTCTGGCCTCGATGCGCCTGTGCCCGAACGTGCCCGGGCAGTATGCGATCCAGACCGCGCTCGGCGGCTATCAAAGCATCAACGACCTGATCGTGCCGAGCGGGCGCCTGTACAAACAGCGCGAACTCGCGTATGACATGTTGACGGCCATTCCCGGCGTGAGCTGCGTGAAGCCGGAGGCGGCGCTATACATGTTCCCGCGCCTCGATCCGAAGATTTATCCGATCAAGGACGATCAGCAGTTCATCCTCGATCTTCTGCTGGAAGAGCGCGTGCTGCTGGTTCAAGGCACCGGTTTCAACTGGAAGACGCCGGATCACTTCCGCGTCGTGTTCCTGCCGAACGTGGACGACCTCGCGGATTCGATCAACCGGATCGCGCGCTTCCTCGACGGCTACCGCAAACGCCACACAGCTTGAGATGGACGGCGCGCCCGGCGCGCGCCGCTGCCAGCCCCAGTTGCCTCAGTTTCTTTTTAATCACTTACTCGAAAACACACGCTGCATGGAACCGATCAAAGTTGGACTGCTGGGCTTCGGCACGGTAGGCAGCGGCACCTTCACGGTACTGCGCCGCAATCAGGAAGAAATCAAACGCCGCGCGGGCCGTGGCATCGAGATTACGCGCATTGCCGTGCGCAATCCCGCCAAAGCGACCGCGGCGCTCGGCAGCGAAGCCGGCACGGTGGCGCTGACTGATGACTTCAACGCGGTGGTCGACGACCCGTCGATCGATATCGTCGCGGAAATGATTGGCGGTACAGGCGTGGCACGCGACCTCGTCCTGCGCGCGATCAGGAACCGCAAGCATGTGGTCACCGCCAACAAGGCGCTGCTCGCGGTGCACGGCACGGAGATTTTCGAGGCGGCGCGCGCCAATGGCGTGATGGTGTCGTTCGAGGCGGCGGTGGCGGGCGGCATTCCGATCATCAAGGCGCTGCGCGAAGGGCTCACAGCCAATCGCATCCAGTACATTGCCGGCATCATCAACGGTACGACGAACTACATCCTCTCGGAGATGCGCGACCGCGGGCTCGACTTCGCGACCGCGTTGAAAGCCGCGCAGGAACTGGGTTACGCCGAAGCCGACCCGACCTTCGACATCGAAGGCGTGGACGCCGCTCACAAGGCGACGATCATGAGCGCGATCGCGTTCGGCGTGCCGGTGCAATTCGACAAGGCGTACGTCGAAGGCATCAGCAAGCTGGCCGCCATCGACATCAAATACGCTGAAGAACTTGGCTACCGCATCAAGCTGCTCGGCATCTCGCGCCGCACGGATAAGGGCATCGAATTGCGCGTGCATCCCACGCTGATTCCGGAAAAACGCCTGCTGGCGAACGTGGAAGGCGCGATGAACGCGGTCGTCGTGCACGGCGATGCGGTGGGCTCCACGCTGTACTACGGCAAGGGCGCGGGCGCGGAGCCGACGGCCTCCGCCGTGGTGGCCGATCTGGTCGACGTGACGCGTCTGCACACGGCGGACCCGGAGCATCGCGTGCCGCATCTGGCGTTCCAGCCGGACAGCCTGTCGAGCACGCCGATCCTGCCGATCGACGACGTGACGAGCGGCTACTACCTGCGTCTGCGTGTGGCTGACGTGACTGGTGTGCTGGCCGACATCACGCGCATTCTGGCGGATCGGGGCATTTCGATCGACGCATTGCTGCAGAAGGAATCGGAGCAGGTCGACGCGAACGGCAAGGGCGAAACCGACATTATCCTGATTACGCACGAAACGGTTGAAAAGAACGTCAATGCGGCGATCAGGACGATCGAAGCGCTGAAGACCGTTGTCTCGCAAGTCACGAAGCTGCGCATGGAAGCGCTGAACTAGGCCGAACTATGAACTACCTCTCTACGCGCGGCGCCGGAGCCGGCGAGCGCCATACCTTTTCCGAGATTCTGCTGGGCGGCCTTGCCAAAGACGGCGGCCTGTACTTGCCGGCGGAATATCCGCGCGTCACGGCGGACGAACTGACGCGCTGGCGCACATTGCCGTACGCGGATCTCGCCTTCGAGATCCTGTCGAAATTCTGCGACGACATCCCCGCCGAAGACCTGCGCGCACTGACGCGCAAGACGTACACGGCTCAGACGTACTGCAACGTGCGCGACGACGAAAGCGCGGCGCAGATCACGCCGTTGAAGACGCTGGGCGTCGAGAACGGCGCGCCGCTGTCGCTGCTGGAACTGTCGAACGGGCCGACGCTGGCGTTCAAGGACATGGCGATGCAGTTGATCGGCAATCTGTTCGAGTACGCGCTGGCCAGGCATGGTGAGACGCTGAACATTCTGGGCGCGACCTCTGGCGACACCGGCAGCGCTGCGGAGTATGCAATGCGCGGCAAGAAGGGCATTAGCGTGTTCATGCTTTCCCCGCACAAGAAGATGAGCGCATTCCAGACGGCGCAGATGTACAGCCTGCAGGACCCGAACATTTTCAACATCGCGGTCGAGGGCGTATTCGACGACGCCCAGGACATCGTGAAGGCGGTTTCGAACGACCACGCGTTCAAGGCGAAGTACAAGATCGGCACGGTCAATTCGATCAACTGGGCGCGTGTGGTGGCGCAGGTCGTGTACTACTTCAAGGGCTACTTTGCCGCGACGAAGTCGAACGACGAGCGCGTTTCGTTCACGGTGCCGTCGGGCAATTTCGGCAATGTGTGCGCGGGCCACATCGCGCGCATGATGGGTTTGCCGATCGAGAAGCTGGTGGTTGCGACGAACGAGAACGACGTGCTCGACGAATTCTTCCGCACGGGCATTTACCGTGTGCGCAAGGCGGCCGAGACGTACCACACGAGCAGCCCGAGCATGGACATTTCGAAGGCTTCGAACTTCGAGCGTTTCGTATTCGACCTGCTGGGCCGCGACCCGGCGCGCGTGCTGCAATTGTTCCGCGACGTTGAAGAGAAAGGTGGTTTCGACCTGGCGGCGAGCGGCGATTTTGCGCGCGTGAAGGAGTTTGGATTCGTATCGGGCCGCAGCAGCCACGAGGACCGCGTGGACGCGATCCGCGACGTTTTTGAGCGCTACGACACGATGATCGACACACACACGGCAGACGGCCTGAAGGTAGCGCGCGAGCATTTACAGGCGGGCATTCCGATGATCGTGCTGGAGACGGCGCAGCCGATCAAGTTTGGCGAAACGATCCGCGAGGCGTTGCTACGCGAACCGGAGCGCCCAGCCGCATTTTCGGGTCTGGAATCGCTACCGCAGCGATTCGAGGTATTGCCGGCGGACGCACAACGCGTAAAAGACTTCATCGCAGCAAACACCGGCAAGTAACAGCAGCAAGTAAAACCAGCGAGCATTGAGCGCGGCGGAGTCGCGCTCAATGCGAAGCGAAAACCGACTTCGAGAAGTACCGCCACGGCGCGCGCAGCGCCGCCGGAGGTATGACGGCCTTGTCACTAACGCGGAATGTGAGGGAACACAGATTCCAGATGCACCACTACCGCGGCTGTGCGGGGGACCCGCTTAAGAATTAGCGGTTTGAGCCGCTTTCTTTTGCCTACTTTTCTTTGCGGCCGGCAAAGAAAAGTAGGTGCCGCCCCGCACAGGGGCAACACTAATAGACCACTACCAAAGCAAGGAAAGGCCAAAGGAAGCCAGCCGAAGTAAACACGCTCGCCGAAAGGCAAAAAAAAACCACCATAACCCCAGGCCGCCACCGCCGGCCCCTCCAACCGCTACAATATTCCTTTAACCCAGCGGCTTCGAGATCAGAAAGATGTCCACCCCAACGCCCCGCGCTCCGATGCTTTCCACTGCCGAAGCGTTGGCGGCCTTGCTCAGCGCAGCGAGCCCAATCAGCGGCACCGAATCGATCCCCACGCTGGAAGCGCTCAACCGCGTGCTCTCAGCGGACGTCATCTCGCCGCTCGACGTCCCGCCGATGAACACCAGTTCAATGGACGGCTACGCGATCCGCACAGAGGATCTCACAACAGCGGATGGCAACCGCCGTTTGCCCGTTTCGCAACGCATTCCGGCCGGCCACGCGCCTGAGCCGTTAAAGCCGGGCACGGCAGCCCGCATCTTCACAGGCGCCACCGTGCCGCCAGGCGCCGACGCCATCGTGATGCAGGAGCAAACCGAAACTGACGGCAGCGAAGTCACCTTGCTCCACAGTCCGGCGCCGGGCGAATGGATCACCGCCCAGGGCGCGGACATCCGCAACGGTTCGATCGTCCTGCCGGCGGGCACGCGCCTGACGCCGCAAGCGTTGGGACTCGCCGCCTCAGTCGGTTGCGCCAAACTCCAGGTGCGCCGCCGCGTAAAGGTCGCCGTATTCTTCACCGGCGACGAACTGACGATGCCAGGCGAGCCGCTGAAACCCGGCGCGATCTACAATTCGAACCGTTTCACGCTGCGCGGCCTGCTGGAAAACCTGGGCTGTGAGGTTACCGACTACGGCATCGTCCCCGACAAGCTCGACGCCACCCGCACAACGCTGCGCGAAGCCGCCCAGGCGCACGATCTGATCCTCACCTGCGGCGGCGTGTCGGTAGGCGAGGAGGATCACGTCAAGCCGGCAGTCGAGGCGGAAGGGCGTCTGTCTATGTGGCAGATCGCGATGAAGCCGGGCAAGCCGCTCGCGTTCGGCGCTGTGCGCCGGTCTGCCCAGCAGACAGACAAAGACGCCGACGCGGCAGCATCGGCCGAAACCTTCTTCATTGGCCTGCCGGGCAATCCAGTCTCCAGTTTCGCGACCTTTTTGCTATTCGTTCGCCCGTTTGTCCTGCTGCTTGCCGGCATGCAGACGGTGGCGCCGCGCGTGCTGTCGCTGCGCGCCGATTTCGCCCAGAAAAAGGCCGATCGCCGCAACGAATTCTTGCGGGCGCGCATCAATGCGGCTGGCGGTCTCGATCTGTTTCCGAATCAGAGTTCGGCGGTATTGACGTCGACGGTATGGGGCGACGGCCTGATCGACAATCCGCCGAACCATGCCATCAGTGTTGGCGAGACCGTGCGTTTCATCCCCTTTTCCGAATTGCTGAACTGAGGCCGGCAACCGCCGGCGGTGTCCCAATGAAGATTCAACTCCGATATTTTGCAAGCGTGCGCGAAGCACTCGAAACCGCCGATGAAACGGTCGATGTGCCTGACGGCATCGCGACCGTCGGCGACGTGCGCGGCTGGTTGCGCGCCCGCGGCGGAATCTGGGCCGACACCCTCGCTGAGGGCCGCGCGCTGCGCATGGCCTGCAATCACGTGATGACCGACGCCGGCACGCGCATCACCGAAAATTGCGAAGTCGCGTTCTTTCCGCCCGTCACCGGCGGTTGATCAGCACGGGTGAGCGCCAGAAACCGCGCTTGGCTGATCCGCTAAGCGTCACCCAGGTCTCGCCAAACCGCACAGGAGCCAGAAATGCCCGTTCGTGTCCAGACGGAAGACTTCGACCTCACCGCCGAGGTCGCCGCGTTGCGCGCGCGCAATCCGAAGATCGGCGCCGTAGCCTGCTTTGTCGGCACCGTGCGCGATCTGAACGACGGCAGCGCGGTCGAAACCATGGAACTCGAACACTATCCGGGCATGACGGAGAAGTCGCTGGAAGCGATAGTGGTGAGCGCGCGCGAGCGTTGGCCGGGGATCGAAGTGCTGATCGTGCACCGCGTCGGCAAGCTTTATCCGCTTGACCAGATCGTGCTGGTGGCGACCACTGCCGCGCATCGGGGCGACGCCTTCGCGTCATGTGAGTTCGTGATGGACTATCTGAAGACCCAGGCGCCGTTCTGGAAGAAAGAGAAGACCGGAGCAGGCGAGCGCTGGGTCGACGCCCGCGTCACCGACGACGCGGCGCTGGCCAGATGGGGCATCGAATCGGGCAACCAGGAAGCGGACTAACGCGACTGAAGTCGGTGCCCTCCAGGCGCCCGCATCAATCGTCTTTGGCTTTCCCGATGATTCGCGCAGGAAACGGTTCACCGGGCGGCCGCGTCGAAACGGCTGCGGCATGTTCGTCGTCGTGCGGACGCCGCTTTGGCGCGACGCGCTCCAGCAACGCCTGTTGTTCCGCCGGAATCTTGTAATCCCAGCCGAAGCGGCTCAACTGCAAACTCTGCGCGATCCGCAGCGCCGGTTCCATGAAACGGACCGCTGCCGCCGGCTGATAGCGCGACTCCACCGTATCCAGAAACAGATACAGCCAGCGGCTGAAATGCTGTGGCTCGACGCCCTCGAGCGGCTGGTGCGCCTGCTGCACATTGCCGCGGTATTGCTTCGCGCCGAGCACGAGACTGCCCCAGAACGTGCACATTTTGGGTAAGTGGTCGTCCCAACGGCCCGCAAGCGTTGCATCGAACACGGGACCCAGCAGCGGATCGGCGCGCACCCGGTCGTAAAAGCCGTAGACGAGCTCCCGGATATTCGCTTCGGTAGGTTCGGCGGCGCGTTCAACAACCGGTGCGGCGGGAAATGACGGGTTCATGCAAATTCCGGCTCATGCGGTTAAGGTCAGGCGGTTATTTACTACGAATTGCCACGCGGTGCCACAGACTGTCAGGAATGACCTCAAACGCGTCGAAAGGAAAGGAAGTAGGCCACGAACAAGCCGCTTTTCGCATAAACGGTCTATGCAGGAAACGCTACCATTACTGCCGAGAGAACCAACACCGACTGTTTAGCGCACAATCATAAAATATGCGTAGCGCCTGCATCTTAAGGCGAAGCGGTGGCCACCGGCAACCCTTGCATCGACGCGGTTATCCCGAGGATCGCGACTTGCGCTTATCGTGACACCTGCACTTATGAGACTGACCGACTATACGGATTACTCATTGCGCGTCCTGCTGTATCTCACTGTCCGCGGCGATGGCTTATCGACCATCCAGGACATCTCGGACGCGTACGGGATCTCCAAAAACCATCTGATGAAGGTAGTTCAGCAACTCGGCGAACTGGGCTGGGTCGAGACCGTGCGCGGGCGCAATGGCGGCCTGCGTCTCGCCGAACGAACCAGCGCATTGACCGTGGGCGAGATCGTGCGAGCCACGGAAAGCGACTTTGCGCTGGTCAACTGCTTCCCGGATCAGCATGGCGAGCGCCGGGGCTGCGTGATTACACCGCACTGCCGTCTGCGTGGCGCGCTCGAAGCGGCACGCAACGCATTCCTCGCCGAACTCGACCGTCATACTATCGGCGAAGTTGCGGAACCGCGCGGACCGCTCGCGGCACTACTGGGCTTAGGCACGGTGATTCCAATCGTGCCGGCCGCGCCTGCCGGCGACGCGGCGCCGCTCACCTGAAAGCGGCCAGCAAGTTCTCGCGCGCCAAATGTCAAATAGTTGCTGCCGGTTGCAAAAAAGCGCTTGAAACCTGCGTAAAACGCCTCAATTTGGTGGTAATCGAAATTGGAGGTCTCTTGATGAGAATCGACAAACTTACCACTAAATTCCAGGAAGCACTGGCCGACGCGCAGAGTCTCGCGGTCGGTCACGACAATCAATACATCGAACCGGTGCATGTCCTGTCGGCGCTCGTTGCCCAGCAGGACGGCTCGGCACGCTCGCTGCTGTCGCGGGCGGGCGTGCACGTCCAGGCGCTGCAAACCACGCTGGGCGACGCCATCACGCGCCTGCCGCAAGTGCAGGGCACCGACGGCAACGTTCAGATCGGCCGCGAGCTCACCGGCTTGCTGAACCAGGCGGACAAGGAAGCGCAAAAACTCAACGACACGTTCATCGCGAGCGAGATGTTCCTGCTCGCCGTCGCCGACGATAAAGGCGAGGCCGGCCGTCTCGCGCGTCAGCACGGCCTGTCGCGCAAGTCGCTGGAAAGCGCGATCGCGGCGGTGCGCGGCGGCTCGCAAGTGCATAGCCAGGACGCCGAAAGCCAGCGTGAAGCGCTGAAAAAGTACACCGTCGATCTGACCGAGCGTGCGCGGGCGGGCAAGCTCGACCCCGTGATCGGCCGGGACGATGAAATCCGCCGTTCGATCCAGATCCTGCAGCGCCGCACCAAGAACAACCCAGTGCTGATCGGCGAGCCGGGCGTGGGTAAGACCGCGATCGTCGAAGGCCTGGCGCAGCGGATCGTCAACGGCGAAGTGCCGGAAACGCTCAAGGGCAAGCGCGTGTTGTCGCTGGACATGGCGGCGCTGCTGGCGGGCGCGAAATACCGCGGCGAGTTCGAAGAACGCCTCAAGGCCGTGCTGAACGACATCGCCAAGGACGAAGGCCAGACCATCGTCTTTATCGACGAAATCCATACGATGGTCGGCGCGGGCAAGGCTGAAGGCGCGATGGACGCGGGCAATATGCTCAAGCCGGCGCTCTCGCGTGGTGAGCTGCATTGCGTCGGCGCCACCACGCTCGACGAATACCGCAAGTACATCGAGAAGGACGCCGCGCTCGAACGCCGCTTCCAGAAGGTGCTGGTCGACGAGCCGTCGGTCGAGGCAACCATCGCGATCCTGCGCGGTTTGCAGGAGAAGTACGAACTGCATCACGGCGTCGATATCACCGACCCGGCGATCGTCGCCGCGGCCGAACTGTCGCATCGCTACATCACCGACCGTTTCCTGCCGGACAAGGCCATCGATCTGATCGACGAAGCCGCTTCGAAGATCAAGATGGAAATCGACTCGAAGCCGGAAGAGATGGACCGCCTGGACCGTCGTTTGATCCAGTTGAAGATCGAGCGCGAAGCCGTCAAGAAGGAAAAAGACGAAGCGTCGCAGAAGCGTCTGCAACTGATCGAAGAAGAAATCGAGCGGCTGGATCGTGAATATTCGGACCTCGAAGAAATCTGGACCGCGGAAAAAGCGGCGGTGCAGGGCAGCGCGCAACTGAAGGAAGACATCGAAAAAACGCGTGCGGAAATCACGCGCTTGCAGCGTGAAGGCAAGCTTGAGAAGGTCGCCGAGTTGCAGTACGGCAAGCTGCCGGGTCTCGAAGCGCAGTTGAAGGAAGTGACCAAGGCCGAAGCGAACGAGCAGAACAATCCGACCCGGCCGCGTTTGCTGCGCACCCAGGTGGGCGCGGAGGAAATCGCGGAAGTCGTGTCGCGTTCAACGGGTATTCCGGTGTCGCGCATGATGCAGGGCGAGCGCGAAAAGCTGCTGCAGATCGAAGAGAAACTGCACGACCGCGTGGTGGGCCAGGACGAAGCGATCAGCGCGGTGGCCGATGCGATCCGCCGTTCGCGTGCGGGCCTGTCCGATCCGAACCGTCCGTATGGCTCGTTCCTGTTCCTCGGGCCGACCGGCGTGGGTAAGACCGAGTTGTGCAAGGCGTTGGCTTCGTTCCTGTTCGATTCGGAAGATCATTTGATTCGTATCGACATGAGCGAATTCATGGAGAAGCAC
Source organism: Paraburkholderia fungorum (assembly GCF_902833645.1). Taxonomy (GTDB): domain Bacteria; phylum Pseudomonadota; class Gammaproteobacteria; order Burkholderiales; family Burkholderiaceae; genus Paraburkholderia; species Paraburkholderia fungorum. The sequence goes on along the minus strand of NZ_CADFGE010000011.1, from coordinate 208,238 downwards.
AGCGTCGCGCGTTTGATCGGCGCGCCGCCGGGCTACGTGGGCTATGAGGAAGGCGGTTACCTGACCGAAGCGGTACGCCGCAAGCCCTACAGCGTGATCCTGCTCGACGAAATCGAGAAGGCGCACCCGGATGTGTTCAACGTCCTGCTGCAGGTGCTCGACGATGGCCGGATGACCGATGGACAGGGCCGTACCGTGGACTTCAAGAACACGGTGATCGTGATGACGTCGAACCTCGGTTCGCAAGTGATTCAGGCGATGGTCGGCGAGCCGCAGGAAGCGGTGAAGGACGCGGTCTGGGAAGAGGTGAAGCTGCACTTCCGGCCCGAGTTCCTGAATCGGATCGACGACGTCGTGGTGTTCCATGCGCTCGACCGCTCGAACATCCAGTCGATTGCGCGGATTCAGTTGCAGCGTCTGCACGAACGGCTTGCCAAACTCGACATGCAACTGGTGGTGTCGGACGCGGCGCTGGAGCACGTCGGCAAGGTTGGCTACGATCCGCTGTTTGGGGCGCGGCCGTTGAAGCGCGCGATCCAGCAGGAGATCGAGAACCCGGTCGCCAAGCTGATTCTGGCCGGCAAGTTCGGTCCGAAGGACGTGATTCCGGTCGAGGTGGCAGACGGCCAGCTGGTATTCGACCGCGTCGTGCACTAAGCACCGAACCGGGCGAAGCGCGCTCGGTTGCGCACGGAACGGCAGAGCTTGTGCCGTTCCGGCCAAAGCTAAAAAAGCGGCAACGAAGTTACCTTCGTTGCCGCTTTTTTTTGCCTGTTTTTGTCTGCTATCCGGCTGTAGTAACAGGACGACGCTACTTACGCATTGCCCTTGCCGAACAGCGCCGACAGGCCGCCGAGCGCGCCCAGCACGGTCGTCGAATTCAGTTTGCCTTCGGCGGGGACTTCACCGTCGGGCGTCGCCGCGTTGACGACGTGCGGCAGAATCTGCGACAACAGGCCGGTGACCTGATCCGGTTGCACGCCGGCCTTTGCCGCGAGATTGGTAACGACGTCCGAACCAAGCACGCTGTGCAGTGCGTCGGGCGAGATCGCCTGGTTCTCGCCGTTGCTGACCCACGACGAAACGACGTCGCCGAGGCCCTTTTCCTTGAAGCTGTTGATCAGGCCGTTCAGGCCGCCCGGCTGATTGTTGACGAATTCCAGCGCGGCTGAAACGAGGGCTTGCTGGCCACCGCCTTCCGGCGACTTACCAACCAGGGAACCGATAGTGTCGAGTAGGCTCATGACGGTCTCTCTTGAATGCCAACCCGTGTTTGACGAGCCGGCGGGTGAAAACGCCGCGCGGTTGCGCGGCGCCGGTGGAAGGAGGGCGGACGGGAGCGGAGCGGCGTCCGGGTTTCATCATGCGTACAGCCCATGTGAGCCGCGTGGCCGCCGTACTACCGTTGCTCTACCTTGGCTTACGCGCCGCCAGAGGCTGCCGCAGCCGATGCAGCCTTGCTCTTCTTCGCCTTCTTCTTCGAAGCCTTGGTGCCGGACGCGTCGGCCGGCGCGCTGGCAGCCGCCGTCGTGGCCGGTGCGGAAGCCGCCGCATCAGCCGCCTTGCTCTTCTTCTTCGACTTCGAAGCCTTGGTGCCGGATGCCTCGGCAGGCGCAGCCGGTGCCGCTGATGTTGTTGTCGCGGCCGCGGTAGTTGCTGCTGGCGCGGCTTTGCTGCTGGCGGTGCTGCTGGACTTCGCGGCAGCCTTGGCGCCGGTAGGCGGCGTGGACGCGCCGTTCACGGTCAAGCCCGCCGCCTCGAGATTGCTCACCGATTTGGTGCCGAGGCCTTTGACCCGAGTGGCGAGATCATCGGCATCCTTGAAGGGGCCGTTCTTGGTGCGTTCGTCAATGATCGCTTTCGCATGTACCGGGCCGATACCCTTGACCGATTCGAGCGCCGCCTGATCGGCGGAATTTACTTCGACGGCCGCCGCAAATCCAGCCGACAGCGACAAAGCCAAAGCAAGGCAAAGCATCAAAAGCTTCTTCAGCATGGCAAGCACTCCATTGAGGGCAAAAAAAGTTAGCCGCAAAGGGAAAACTCGGGACGACGCAGCCTGTTAGCAGGCGCTGCGCTTAAGCATAGAACAAATTGCGCGCCCTTATTTGCAAACGCCGACGATTTATACCGATCGATTCGTGACAAGTAAATCAGGTTGAACAATATTTAAAGATTTTGCCTGGCGATTGAGCTGTTATGCGTTTATCGATCAATGCGGTTCCCCATAAATAATGACAACACGGGATAAATGACAGCGCCTTCCACTTGACTTAGAGTGCACTCGAAGTCCTAACCTGAGTTCCGTCATGTCGAAAATGTCAAAAGCACTCACCATTGGCGAGGTCGCCGGGACGATCGGCGTCTCCACCCATACGCTGCGCTACTACGAACAGGCTGGCCTGATTCGGGCGGTCGGGCGTACCCAGGCAGGGCATCGCCTGTATTCGCCGGCCGATCTCGACTGGCTGCAGTTCGTGATGCGTCTGAAGGCGACCGGCATGCCGATCGCCGGGATGCAGGCGTTCGCGGCGTTGCGGGCGGAAGGTCAGCCTACGATGGGTGAGCGCCGTGATTTGCTGGTGGCGCATCGTGATGCGGTTTTGGCGCGGATCGCCGAGTTGCAGAGCAATCTCGGCGCGATCATCGACAAAATTGCGTACTACGAAGAAGCCGCCGGGCAGCAGCCCACTGCGAGTGCTTCGACACGACAGATCGACGAAACCCAATCGCTTTCGCATTCGGAAAAGGACTCACCATGGAATACGCACAAAACGATCGCTACACCCGAGGCTGGAACAAACTGAAGGAAATCGACGGTTCGACCGGCGAGCAGGTGATTGCCGCGCTGGCGCCGATCGCGCCGGATTTCGGACGCCTGCTGATCGAGTTCGGCTTCGGCGACATTTACAGCCGGCCGCAACTCGATCTGCGGGCGCGGGAAATCGCGACGATCGCATCGCTGGCGACGCTCGGATGCGCGCAGCCGCAGTTGAAGGTCCATATCGAGGCGGCCTTGAACGTCGGCTGCACTCGCGAGGAGATTGTCGAGGTGTTCATGCAGATGGCGCTCTACGCGGGTTTCCCGGCGGCGCTGAACGCGCTGTTTGCGGCGCGGGAGGTTTTCGAGCGGCGTGATCAGGCGCTGGAGCAAGTGCAAGCGCAAGCGGCTTGAGACAAAAGTTCGGGACGAAAGAGCAGGGTGGACGGCTGCCGTGAGCAGCCGTTTTTACGAGGCTAAAGATGCAACTAACGGCCAGGTATCGCAAGCATTTTGGACAGCAGGTCGCCGGTACGGCCCGGAAACCCGGCTTGCATAAAGGGGGCTTCGACAGTCAGGTACGCTGAGTTTTGCAATCCGGTCGAGCAAAACCGTCAATCCGATTGAGCCAGGCCGTCGACCCGATCGAACGCAACGAGCCCCCGTCAAGCCGCCGGATCTACCGTGACCACTGACTCGGCGTGCAAATACCGCTTGCTCACGCCACGCCAGTACAACAGCAGACCCACCCCGGCAATTGCCAGGCTCAGCGTATTGGCGACCCAGAAGCCGCGCGCGCCGGTCAGCCATTGCGGCGTGGTGCCGGAGACATCGAAGCCGAGCAGATAGCCGCCGCCTAGCCCGACCCCCCAGAGCGCAACCGCATAGATGACGGTCGGTACGACCGCCACCTTGTACGCGCGCAGCACGAAGGCGGTGGTGATCTGCAGCGCATCGAACAGGTGATAGCACACTACGATCAAGACCAGCGGCATCGCCGCCGCCGCGACCTGTGCATCCGGCGTATAGCCTTCGATCACATACGGCCGCAGTACCAGCACGATCGCGCCGTAGCAGCAGGCGATCGCCACCGCCATCATGATGCCGTGCCGCGACAGCGTGCGCGCCGCTTCCGGGCGATGCGCGCCGAGTGCCTGGGCGACCAGCGTCGATGAAGCGATTCCGATCGACAGCGGCGTCATGTAGAGCACCGCGCCGATGTTGCCGGCGATCTGGTGTCCGGCGAGCGTAGTCGTGCCGAAGCGCGCAATGAAAAGCGCCATGAAGGTGTACGACGTGACTTCGATCAGATACGACAGCCCCATCGGAATGCCCAGCCGCAGTTGCGCCGCCTGCCGGCGCCAGACCGGCCAGCAGAAATGCGCAAAGATCTCGAACGGCTTGAACACGTAGACGCGTGTCAGCAGCAGCATCCCGACCACGGCCAGTCCCCAGTTGATCGTGGTGCTGGCCAGCGCGCAACCGGGGCCGCCGAGCGCCGGCACGCCGAATCCGCCAAAGATGAACCACGTGTTGAGCGGAAACTTGAGCAGCAGCGCGCCGATCTGCAGGATCATCACGAGCCGCGGCTTGCCGACCGCATTGCTGATCGAGCTATAGACGCGAAACGCGAGGCCGGCCGGCAAGCCGAACGCCAGAATCCGCAGGTAGGCGACCGTGCGCTCATGCAGCGCTTCGGGCACCCGCGCGAGTTCCAGTAGCCGCCCCGGAAAATAGAGAATCAGAAAGCCGATCACGGTCAATGCGAGCGCGAGCCACAAGGCCTGGCGCACTTCTTCGCCGATCTCGACGTAGCGGCGCGCGCCGTAGAGTTGCGCGGTGATCGGCTGCAGCGCGGTCAGGATGCCGGTCAGCCCGATGTAGACGGAAATGTAGATCGACGAGCCGAGGCCGAGCGCGGCGAGATCGACGGCCGAATAGCGGCCGACCATCGCCGTGTCGATCACACCGAACGCAATGATCGCCAGTTGGCCGATCAGCACGGGCCATGCGAGCCCGGCGATTTTCCGTACGTCGGCGAGCATGATCAGTCCGGCTTCTTGTGCCAGCTGCGGCGTTTGACGACCGGCGACTTCGGACGGTCGATCCGCACATACAGGCGGAAGCGTTCGTCGCGGTCGGCCACCCGGCGGCCTTCCCAGACCAGCTTCCAGATGAAGTCCGACATCGCGCTCGGGTCGCCGAAATCCTGGGTGTCCTGACGCAGGATCACGTCGCAGTCCTGGTTGAACGAGAAATGCATATCGCCGAAATAGGCGAAGGTCGCGATCTGCGCATTACCGAGGCGCACCGGCGAGATGCAGGTGTAGTCTTCCGGCAGATGGCTTGCGATCTGTTCGGCGACGTCTTTATACGTCCGGCTGTAGTTGACCACCGGCAGCCACAGCGTCATCAGGAGCACCCACATCAGCGTTGTGCCGGCGCTCGAGAGCACCACGCTGCGCCACAGGACTTTCGGATGGCGGGCCAACCGCCATTGCACCAGAACGAACCAGCAAATCGTCACGGCCACCGCGCACACGAACGATAAGACCTTGAACTGCGGCGCAAAACCCGGCGCGAGACGCGCGAGGTTGCGCGCGAGCGGATGCGGGAAGCCGGTTAGCCCGGCGATGTACACCAGCCAGACGAAGCTGCCGAGGATCGTGAAACTCAGCAGCGCGAACCAGTCGATCGCATTGATCGCACCGCGTTTGAGGGTAGGCAGCGCGAACGTGGCAAGCACCGCGAGCGGCGGCAGCAACAGCATATAAAGCCGGTTCGACTGGTGGCTCTGCAGCACGACCAGCACGAGCAACGGCCCGATCACCGACAGCGGAATCGCGACGTGCGGCGCGCGCCGCAGGCCCGACCAGCTGAACCACGCCCAGAGCGCCAGCGGCCAGGCTGGCCAGGTGAAGAGCGGCAGGTTCTTGAGGGCGTAGCCGGCTACCGAGCCCGGCGGCCCGGCGAATGACGACAGGCTGACATGCACCCACTGGTTCAGGTACCAGACAGCGTCGTCGGGAAACGCGGCGATGGCGGCGATCGGCCACGCAACCGAGAGCACGAGCGCGACCGGCAAACCGGCCAGCAGCAGCCAGCGCGAACGCGCTTCGCGCACGATCAAGGCCATCGCCAGGGTGCCGAGCAACAGTGCGCCGACCAACACCGGGCTGCTGGCGAGCGCCACGAGGCCGATCGCGAGGCCCCAGATCAGCGCGCCCTGGATCGGCTTGTCGATCATCCGCACGAGCCCATAGACGAGCATGGCGATGCCGAAGAACTGCGCCAACTGCGGCGTGGTCTCGTGGCCGCGTTCGGCCAGGCCGAAGCAGGCGAGCAGGATCAGCAGCGCGCCATCGGCAAGGGTGCGGCCGTAGTCGCGCGGTTCCGGCTCGCCGCCAAACGCGTATTTGAACGGCTGCACTTCGGCGCGCCGGCCGAGCAGGTAGGCCGCATACCAGACGAATGCGCAAGCCGCGCAAAACAGCAGGCCGGTAAACACGCGCGACGCATTGCTCGCATCGACCCAAGGCGCGAGCGCGCGGATCGCGCTGGCGCCGAGCCAGTAACCGAGCGGGCCGTCTTCGGTCATGTACTTGCCGACCAGATTCGGCAGCAGCCAGTCGTGCGCGCTGCCGTTGGCCATCGTCCACATGACGCCGAAGCCGGCTGCGTCCTCGTTCTTCCACGGATCCCGGCCGAACAGACCGAAAAAGGCGTAGACGATACAGATGGTCAGCAGCAGCCAGCGCGGCAACGCACTGGTCGCGGAGGCAGTGAGGCGAACGACAGGTCTCATGCGGTGTGTGGATATTGGATAAGCGGTGCAGCCGGGACCGGACGCGGTGTCCGGCGGGAATGGCCGGTTTGGAGCATCCGGCATTGTAGTCGTGCCGTGCGATGCGCGTCACGGCCGGTAACGGCTCGCAACGTGAACGGGGTATGTGTGACGCCGTGCCGCGATGGGCGGCGCTTCGCCGGGAGACGACTTATCTCCATGCGTCCGGAATAGGGTGACAAAAAAGGGCAGCTTGCGCTGCCCTTTTGTGCTGCTGCTTCGTTGCGGGCCAAGGCCGGCGACGAATCGCGTATTACTTCGCTGCTGCCTTGCCGGTAGCGCGCGTGCCGAACTTCTTGTTGAACTTCTCGACGCGGCCAGCCGTGTCCATGATCTTTTGTTGGCCGGTGTAGAACGGATGCGATTCCGACGACACTTCGATCTTGGCGAGCGGGTACGTCTTGCCGTTGAATTCGGCAGTTTCACGCGTCTGGATGGTCGAGCGCGTCACAAACTTGAAGTCGATCGACATGTCGACGAACAGGACTTCGCGGTAATCCGGGTGAATGCCTTCTTTCATGGTCTTTCCTTTAATCTGGCGGTAGCCAACCCGCGAGCAGCCGCAATGTACGCGGACAGCATCTAGGCGCGAGCCACTTGCCTATGGTCGAAAAACGGCGATTATGCCAGAAAATCAGTCGCTTGACGATCTTTCCGCGACCTTTTTCGCGGTGTTTCGGGTCGATTTGTCCGCTTTCCGGCTCGCTCTTTCCCGTGCGCGTGTCTGGCGGCATCCCTTGCGCGGCGGGCGTCAGGCCGGAGCGAACGCCAATCCGACCCGCGCGGGGTCCTGGCGGTAATACCGCGCCAGCAAGCGGTATAGCTCGGGATATTCGGCCTCGAAGGCTTGCGGTTGGACGAACAGAGCCTCGCTGCAAACGGCAAAAAATTCCGATGGATGGTCCGCCGCGTACGGATCGATTAGCGAATCACGCTCGAAACGGGCCCAGCGCCTGTCCGGCACCGCGTCCACTTTCGCGCAGAAATGGTCGTAGGCGTGGTCGAAAATGTCGGCCCAGGCCCGTGAATCGAGCGGCGCATGCCAGCGGCGCGTGAGCGGCGGATGGCCGTCTGCCTCGCCGTTCAGCATGTCGATCTTGTGCGCGAATTCGTGAATCACGACGTTGTAAGCGTCGGTGCCATCGGTCATCTGCGCGTCTTCCCACGACAACACCACCGGGCCGCCTTCCCACGCTTCGCCACTCGCGTCCTGCTCGACCTCATGCACTACGCCGTCTTCGTCCTCGACCGTCTTGCGGATCACGAACTCGCCCGGATAAACGATCACCCCGACCCAGCCGCGATACAGATCTAGGCTCAGATTCAGCACCGGCAAACACGCTTGCGCGGCGATCGCTACAGTCATGGCGTCGGTCAGTTCGAGATCGTGAGCGGTTGAAAATTCCTTTTGCGCGATGAACAGGCTGGTCAGTTCGCGCAGGCGCAAGCGATCCGGCGCTTCGAGATGGGCGAGGAACGGCAGGCCGTCGAGCGTGGCCTGCCAGAGGGCGTCCTCGATCGCGTAGTCGCGCAGTGCGCGGTCGCGGCGGCGCGTGTCGAACCATTGCGTGAGTTTCGAGAGCATGGCCTGATGAAACCCTTAGTCGATCTGTTTTTGCCACGCGGCGAAAATGCCGCCGCATATCGCAATGCCAATCAGAAAGTAGAAGCCGTCCAGTGACGTCAGGAAGCTGGCTTGCTGCGCGACCGTCCGGCTGATTTCCACCAGTGCAAGCGAATGAGCTTCGGATGGCGAGCGCCCGGCGGCGCTGAAGCCGCGGGTCAGCGCCGCGAGCGAATCCTGAAACACTGGATTGTACGGATTCACGAACTCCGCGAGACGGGCCTGATGCAGTGCCTGCCGATGCTGTTCGACGATGATCACCGAGGCGGTCGCGAACGAGATCGTCAGTTGCCGCACGATGTTTTTCAGCCGGTAGCCGTGCGTGAACTCTTCGATAGCGAAGATTCTAAACGTCAGATTGGCGACCGGCAGCACAATGAACAGCAAGAGCAGGCCGCGCAACAGCATGGGCACGATTAACGCGGACTGGTCCACACCGGGCGACATGCGCGTCATCCACGCCGCGGCAAATGCGGCCACCGCGAAGCCCGGCACGATGATCCACTTCTTGCGCGGCAGGAGCTTCGCGTAACGCAGGTAGACGAACAGCGCGCTCGCCGAGATCAGCGACGTCACACCGACTAGCCGCCCGGCGTTCTCGACCGGATAGCCAAGCCCGCCCTCGAGAAAGCGCGACGTCAGATAGCTGAACACGGTCGAGATGTAGTAGTAGAACATGTACAGCACGATCCCGACCTGAAACACCTTTTCGCGCAGCGCATGCAGACGCACTAGCGGCGCCGGATGGTGCCATTGCTGGTACGCGAACCAGCCCAGCGCGCCGATGCCCGCGACTGTCAGCAGAATCAGCCCGGGCGAGGCGCTGAACAACTGGTACCGCACCTGTTGCATGACGATTTGCAGCGCGCCTTGCGCGAACGCGAAGATCAGATAAGGCCAGAAGTGCGCCGTGCCGCGCTCCTCCGGCAAGCGGTTGCCGGTGTCGGGCAGCGCGAGCAGGGCGAGGATGGCAAACAGCACACCTGCCGGCGCGGTGCAGGCGAACAGCGCGCGCCAATCGAAATGCGCGACCAGTTGGCCGCCGATCAGCGGCGCGAGCGCACTGCTCAGGACGATCAGCACCAGAAAGGCGCGGGTTGCCGCGGGCCGCTGCTGCGGCGTAAAGCTCATCTGGATCAGAATGCGGCAAGTGCCCATCATCGGGCCGATGAAGTAGCCCTGAAATCCGCGCGCGAACGCGAGCTCGATGGACGACTCGCACAACGTGGCGGCGATCGCGCCAGCCGAATAGAGCAGCATGCAGCCGGCCACGTAGCGCCGGTAACCGAAGCGCTCGACCCACCATTGCTGCTGCAGGATGCCGAGCACGGCTGCCACCGCATAGGCGCTCGACGCCCACACTAGTTCGTCCGGCGACGCGTTGATGCCGCCAGCGATGTAGCTGGTGAAAAACGAAAAAATCGCGTTGTCGAAGTAGTCGAGGCCGGTAACGACGGCCAGCACCCATGGGAAAAAATCGCCGCGCAGTTTTGCCGCGCTAAACAGCGGTACGCGGGGCGAGGTCGCGCTCATGTGGGCTCGCCCGACTTTTTCGGGCGTCTGGCGCGCGCTGTGTTGTCAGCTTTCGCGAGTGCCTTGCGGCGCTGTTCCAGCAGCGCGTCCGCGTTCTCGCCGGCGAGGCGCCGTTCGAGATAGTCGAGGTCCGGACTCAGTTCGGCGCGCAGCTTCTGTGCTTCCTTGAGTTCGCGCCGCATCGTTTCGATGCGGGCATCGAGTGCCTGGACCTGGTCTGAAATCGCGTCGCGAATCTGCTGCAGCGATTCGGTGGAATAGCGATGACCGCCTTCGACCGGCTCGAGCGGGCGCTTGAGCATTTCGGTGATGCTGTGCAGGGAAAAACCGAGCGAGCGCAGCCGCAGAATGCGTCCGAAGCGCTTCAGGTCTTCCTCGTCATAAAGGCGGTAGCGACCTTCGCTGCGGGTAGGCGCGACGAGACCGCGTTCCTCGTAATACTTCAGCGTGCGCGGCGTTACGCCGAGGCGTTCGGCGGCGTCGCGCACGGTGAGCAGGGCGGGTGAATCCTTCGACATAAGGCAGCGCGGGCATGACGGAAGCGTGCATTGTACTGCAACGTGTACGTTCACGTACATGTTGCCATGCTTTGCCGCGCATCGTTGGGACGAAATCCTGTGGGCGAAAAAAAGCCGCTCGTTGTGGCGAGCGGCTTTTTTATGCAGTGCAGCGGGTGCGGCTGTTTCGGCGTGAGGCCTTAGCTGCCGCCGCCGCGACGCATCATGTCGAAGAATTCGGAGTTGCTCTTCGTTTGGCGAATCTTGTCGAGCAGGAATTCCATCGACTCGACTTCGTCCATGTCGTGAATGAACTTGCGCAGCACCCAGATCTTTTGCAGCACTTCGGGCTTGATCAGCAGTTCTTCACGGCGCGTGCCGGACTTGTTCAGGTTGATCGACGGATAGACGCGCTTTTCAGCAAGGCGGCGTTCCAGGTGCACTTCCATGTTGCCGGTGCCCTTGAACTCTTCGTAGATCACGTCGTCCATGCGGCTGCCGGTTTCGATCAGCGCTGTGCCGATGATGGTCAGCGAACCGCCTTCCTCGATATTGCGCGCCGCGCCGAAGAAACGCTTCGGGCGTTGCAGCGCGTTCGCGTCGACACCACCCGTCAGCACCTTGCCCGAGGCCGGCACGACGGTGTTGTATGCACGCGCGAGACGCGTGATCGAGTCGAGCAGAATCACCACGTCGTTCTTCATTTCGACGAGGCGCTTGGCTTTCTCGATCACCATTTCGGCGACCTGCACGTGACGCGCGGCCGGTTCGTCGAACGTGGAGGCGATCACTTCGCCGGCCACCGAACGCTGCATTTCGGTCACTTCTTCCGGGCGTTCGTCGATCAACAGCACGAACAGTACGACATCCGGGTGGTTTTGCTTGATGGCGTGTGCGATGTGCTGCAGCATCACCGTCTTACCGGACTTCGGCGATGCGACCAGCAGGCCGCGCTGGCCCTTGCCGATCGGCGCGATCATGTCGATGATGCGGCCCGTGACGTTTTCCTCGCCACGCATTTCACGTTCGAGCAGCAGCACCTTGTTCGGGTGCAGCGGCGTCAGGTTTTCGAACATGATCTTGTGCTTCGAGGCTTCCGGCGGCTGGCCGTTGACCTTGTCCACCTTCACCAGCGCAAAATACCGTTCGCCGTCTTTCGGCGTGCGCACTTCGCCTTCGATCGTGTCGCCCGTGTGCAGGTTGAAGCGGCGGATTTGCGACGGGCTGATGTAAATATCATCCGTGCTGGCGAGATACGAGGTTTCCGGCGAACGCAGGAAGCCGAAGCCGTCCGGCAGCACTTCGAGCGTGCCGTCGCCGAAGATCGTGTCGCCCGTTTTGGCTCGTTTTTTTAGAATGGCAAACATCAATTCCTGCTTGCGCAGGCGGTTTGCACTTTCGATCTCGAGGCCATTGGCCATCTCGATCAATTCGGACACGTGCAGAGTCTTAAGCTCGGATAAATGCATACGGAGAACCCGCAGGAGAAGGTGCGACGAAATGAAATCTGGGAGGAGAGTGAGCGGAACCGCTCAAGGACTTACACGTCTTTTCGACGTTTTGCGGATTCTAGCATAGCACACGCCGAATTTCGCCAGTGCGATGGCGTGGCATCTTTCTTATCAGGCGTGTTGTCGCGGGACAACACGCCTGGGATCGCGCGCCTGAAAGTCCGAAGGACCTCCGGCGCGCCGACGCATTGCTTCTTTACAGGTTGCCGTCGAGGAATGCGGTGAGTTGCGACTTCGACAGCGCGCCGACTTTCTGCGCGGCGACAGCGCCGTTCTTGAAGAGCAGCAGCGTGGGAATACCGCGCACGCCGAACTTGGCCGGCGTCGATTGATGTTCGTCGACGTTGATCTTGGCGATTTGCAGGCGATCGGCGTAATCCTTGGCGACTTCGTCGAGGATCGGCGCGATCATCTTGCACGGACCGCACCATTCAGCCCAGAAATCGAGCAGCACGGGTTTATCGGATTTCACGACGTCCTGTTCGAACGATGCGTCGCTAATATGCTTGATTGATTCGCTCATTGTATGAATACCTCTATCGGTTCGAGGCCCGCCTGAATTGCTCGCCACGATACGTCAAAATCTAGGGAAACTTCCGTTCGCTTTGCCGCAAGCGGGAGCTTGCCGACACCTGCCTGAAAAAGTCGAAAGACCATTCCTGGAATGTGCGGAAAGCTCGCGTTTGCGGGTCATCCAAATGGCAGTTTAGCTTAATTCGCTATGCGTTGCCGGTGGTGATAGTACTCATCAAAGGCAGTGGGGCCCGTGACTGCCGGTGAAGTGCCACTCCGTTTTAACAACCGCGACGCTGCATATCTGGTGGCGGGCGCCGCAAACTCAAGTATCCGGCACCCGTATCCCGGGGTCCTGCACTATATGGTGCGAAGCTCCCTATTCAGCGCGCCGATGTCGGTTTGTTCGTATTTACAGTCGCGCGGCGGCCCGAGCGATGATAGAATGTTTCGTGACGGGCCTCCTCGCATGGAGGGATGGTCAACCTGGTCAGGTCGGGAACGAAGCAGCCACAGCCGTTTTCCACCAGTGCCGAGGGTCAGGCTCGTCACCTTCCTCTTTCTGTTTTCTTCCGCCGTACCTCCGCCGCCCTTGTTTTACTCTTGCCGCTGTCACCCAGACGCTGCATTGGCGTTTCTCGCGCACTTCATCTATTTTTTTCTATCGGTCCGTTAGCCTGTTTCAATGAAGCGGCAACATGCGTTCGCGCGCCGTCTCGATTCGGTTTTGAGCGCCATCGTTACTGATACAATTTCCGGATGACCTATCAAGTTCTCGCACGCAAATGGCGGCCGAAGGATTTCGCTTCGCTCGTCGGACAGGAGCACGTGGTGCGCGCGCTCACGCACGCGCTCGACGGTGGCCGTCTGCACCATGCCTATCTGTTTACCGGCACCCGCGGCGTCGGTAAAACCACGCTGTCGCGCATCTTCGCCAAGGCGTTGAATTGCGAAACCGGCGTGACTTCCACGCCGTGCGGCGTGTGCCGCGCGTGCCGGGAGATCGACGAGGGTCGCTTTGTCGATTATGTGGAGATGGACGCGGCGAGTAACCGCGGGGTCGACGAAATGGCGGCGCTGCTGGAGCGCGCGGTTTACGCGCCGGTCGATGCGCGCTTCAAGGTCTACATGATCGACGAAGTGCACATGCTGACCAACCACGCGTTCAACGCGATGTTGAAGACGCTGGAAGAACCGCCTTCGCATGTCAAATTCATTCTTGCCACCACCGATCCGCAGAAGATTCCGGTCACGGTGCTGTCACGCTGTCTGCAGTTCAATCTGAAGCAGATGCCGGCTGGGCACATCGTCTCGCATCTCGAGCACATTCTCGGCGAAGAGAAGGTGCCGTACGACGCCCAGGCGTTGCGTCTGCTCGCACGTGCGGCCGACGGCTCGATGCGCGACGCGCTCTCGCTGACTGACCAGGCGATCGCCTATTCGGCCAATCAGGTGAATGAAGAGGCGGTGCGCGGCATGCTCGGCGCACTCGATCAAAGCTATCTGATTCGCCTGCTCGACGCGCTGGCCGATGGCGACGGCGCCGCCGTGCTGGCAGTCGCGGACGAGATGGCGTTGCGCAGCCTGTCGTTTTCGACGGCGTTGCAGGACCTCGCGAGCTTGCTGCACCGAATCGCATGGGCGCAGTTCGCGCCGTCGTCGGTGTTGGACGAATGGCCGGAAGCGGGCGATTTGCGCCGCTTTGCCGAAGCGTTGAGCGCCGAGCACGTGCAACTGTTTTATCAGATTGCGACCATCGGCCGAAGCGAACTGGGTCTCGCGCCTGACGAATACGCCGGTTTCACCATGACACTGCTGCGTATGCTGGCGTTCGAGCCGGCGCCCACCGGTGGTGGCGGCGGTGCGGCTTCCGCGCGTCCGGCAGGGCCGGCGGGGGCGGGTGGTGCGAAGCGCGCCGGCGCGCCGGCGGTCGCCGCGCAGCAGCCGGCGGCGCGGGCGATCGAAGCAGCCCCCGCGGCGCCGGTACGCTCCGCGAATCCAGTGGCAAACGCGAAGCCTTCGACGCCGGATTCGCAACACTCGGCGTCTGCGGGGGCGGTTGGAAATACTGACGTGCCGAAAGCCGCTATCGCTGAAGCGGTAAGCGTTTCCGTGTCCGCGCCAGCTTCCGTCGAAGCTGCCGCCCCTTCCGGGTCCGCATCAGTTTCCGACGAAGCCGCTGCCCCTTCCGCGCCCGCACCAGCTTCGGACGAAGCCACTGCCCCATCCGTGCTCGCACCAGCTTCCGACGAAGCGGCAGCTCCCTCCGGGTCTGTAACTGCGATTACTTCTGGCGAAGCGAACCTGGCGCCTGTGGCTGCGGCCGCTATTGCCGCGCCGGCTTTGGCTCCGTGGCAGGAAGAACCGCCCGTCGCGCGGGATGAGAGTGTGTCGGCGTCTCCCGCATTGGCGCAGGCGAGTGCGCCTCCTGCGGCCGCGCTGCTCGAAACAACGCCCCCCGCGTCGGCAGCCGACGCATCTGAAACGATCGAGACCACAAAAGTGGCGGCTGCACGCGCCGTGGCGCCGTGGGACGATGTGCCCACCGAGCCGTCCCCGAACGAACCAGCCGCCGCAACCGCTCCTGAGAACTCGTCGCCCGCGTCGTCATTCACTGCTCCGGCTGCAGCCGCGTCTGCACGGGCGGAAGAAGCCGCGTCCGCGACGGCGTCGCAAGCGTCGCCGCCTGCGGCCGACGTTCCGCCGCGCCGTGCCGGCGGCGCGAGCGACGCGCTCAATGTCTTGCGCAGCGCCGGTCTGAAAGTATCGTCGGACCGTGGCCGCACGACGGCGGCAACCGCCGCCAAGCCTGCTGCCGCGCCGGTCACACCGAAGCCGGCCGCACCGCGCGTGGTCGTCAATGTGCCGACGCCCGGTGCCCCGCGCCGCGCGCCGCAACAGGACGCCGCGCCGGCAGCGCGTGCACCGTCCCCGCAGCCTCAGGAGTCAGGTGGCTCGTCGGGCGCGCCGTGGGACGACATGCCGCCCGATGAATACATGCCGCTCACCGCAGCGGACGAGGGCTATTACGGCCTGCCGGACGACAACTATGTGCCGGTGTTCGACAGTGGTCCCGACGATGTCCGCGTGAACGCCGCGCCCGCGCCAACACCCGCGCCGGCGGTCGACAGGCGGCCCTTGCCGCCCGCCGTGCCGCTCGACCCGCTGGGCTTTCAGGGCGACTGGCCCGCGCTCGCCGTCGATCTGCCGCTCAAGGGCATCTCGTATCAACTCGCGTTCAACAGCGAACTAATGGCGCTCGAAGGCAACACGCTCAAACTGAACGTGCCGGTGCCGCAGTACGCTGAGGCTTCGCAGGTAGCTAAACTGAAAGCCGCGCTCGCCGACAAGCTCGGCCAGAACGTCGACGTGCTGGTCGAAGTCGGCCCGGCGCGCCGCACGGCAGCCGCGCACGACGCCGCGATGCGGGCCCAGCGCCAGCAGGAAGCCGAGCGCGAAATCGGCGCCGATCCGTTCGTGCAGTCGCTGATCCGCGAATTCGGCGCGAGCATCGTTCCCGGCTCGATTCGCCCGATCACCCAGGACGCCAGCCCGAACGGCGCGCCGTCCGTCCATTGATTCGCCGCGCCCCCGTGGCGCACCCGCTTTCCGGATTTCACGCTATCAAGAAGGAGCATATCCATGATGAAAGGCCAACTCGCCGGGCTGATGAAGCAGGCCCAGCAGATGCAGGAAAACATGAAGAAGATGCAGGAGCAGCTTGCATTGATCGAAGTCGAAGGGCAGTCGGGCGCCGGTCTCGTCAAGGTGACGATGACCTGCAAGAACGACGTGCGCCGCGTGTCGATCGATCCGAGTCTGCTTGCCGACGACAAGGACATGCTGGAAGACCTGGTCGCCGCTGCGTTCAACGACGCCGTGCGTAAGGCCGAGGCCACCGCTCAGGAAAAGATGGGCGGCATGACTTCGGGTCTGCCGCTGCCGCCGGGTTTCAAGCTGCCGTTCTGAGCGGCGTCGCTGCAAGAATGGACTCACGCTGCCGCTTTGGCCGCGGCGTGAGTTGAATACCCGGCAACACCCACTTCGACACCGCCGATCCGCATGAAACAACCTTCCGCCCTGTCGGCGCTCGTCGAAGCGCTGCGCGTGCTGCCCGGAGTCGGGCCCAAATCCGCGCAACGCATGGCGTACCACCTGATGCAGCACGACCGCGACGGCGCCGAAAAACTCGGGCGCTCGTTGCTGTTCGCGACTGAACATCTGCAGCACTGCGAGAAGTGCAACACCTTTACCGAAGCGCAGATCTGCGAGGTCTGCCTCGATGAGGAGCGCGATCCGACGTTGTTGTGCGTCGTCGAGACGCCCGCCGACCAGATCATGCTCGAGCAGACCATGACCTATCGCGGCCTCTACTTCGTGCTGATGGGCCGGCTCAGTCCGCTCGACGGCATCGGTCCGAAGGAGATCCACTTCGATCGGCTGGTCAAGCGCGCATCGGATGGCATCGTCACGGAAGTCGTGCTCGCGACCAATTTCACCAATGAAGGCGAGGCCACCGCGCATTACCTCGGGCAGACGCTCAAGGCGCGCGGTCTTGCCGTCACACGCCTCGCTCGCGGCGTGCCGGTGGGCGGTGAACTCGAATACGTCGACGCCGGCACCATCGCCCGCGCGATGCTCGACCGGCGTTCGATGTAGCGCGGCCAACCGCGGCAGCGCCACGTCTCGCGGCGCCCGCAACGTCCGGGCGAAATCGTGTGAGATCGATCCGCCAAGGCCGTGTCCGGACGAGAACAGACCACAGAGGAGACCTATGAGCGTCAACCCCGATCCCAGCGCCACTGCCGCGCCCAAAGGCCCGCTTGCCGGCGTCAAGGTGCTCGAACTCGGCACGCTGATCGCCGGCCCGTTCGCTGCGCGCTTTCTCGGCGAGTTCGGCGCCGACGTCATCAAGATCGAAGATCCCAAAGGCGGCGATCCGCTGCGCAAATGGCGCAAGCTCTATCCCGAAGTCGGCGGTACGTCGCTATGGTGGGCGGTTCAGGCGCGCAACAAGAAATCCGTGACGATCAATCTGAAAGCCGAAGAGGGCAAGGAGATCGTGCGGCGTCTGGCGAAAGAAGCCGATATCGTCGTCGAAAATTTCCGGCCGGGTTTGCTGGAAAAACTCGGCCTCGGTTATGACGTCCTGTCGGCGGAGAATCCTGGGCTCGTAATGGTGCGTCTGTCCGGCTACGGCCAGACCGGGCCGTATCGCGACCGGCCGGGATTCGGCGCGATCGCCGAATCGATGGGCGGCTTGCGCCACATCACCGGCTATCCGGATTTGCCGCCGCCGCGTATCGGCATTTCAATCGGCGATTCGATTGCCGCATTACATGGCGTAATCGGTGCGTTGATGGCGCTGCATCACAAACAGGTGAACGGCGGTAAAGGGCAGGTGGTCGACGTCGCGCTGTACGAAGCGGTCTTCAACATGATGGAAAGCGTAGTGCCGGAGTACGGCGTGTACGGCATGGTGCGCGAGCGCACCGGTGCGTCGCTGCCGGGCATCGTGCCGTCGAACACCTATCCTTGCCGCGACGGCAGCATTGTCATTGGCGGCAATAGCGACCCGATCTTCAAACGCTTGATGATCGCGATCGAACGCGCAGATCTGGCGAACGATCCCGGTTTGGCGCACAACGACGGCCGCGTGCCACGCACCCAGGAGATCGACGGGGCGATTGCCGCGTGGCTCGCCACGCGCACCATCGACGAAGCGCTCGCCGTGCTGAATGCCGCCGACGTGCCGGTCGGCCGTATTTATAGCGTCGCGGACATGTTCACTGATCCGCAATTCATGGCGCGCCAGATGATCCAGCGCTTCAAGTGGCAGGACGGCCAGGAAATCACCCTGCCGGCAGTGACGCCGAAGCTTTCGGACACGCCGGGTGAAACGCGCTGGTTGGGCCCGGAACTGGGTGAACATACCGATGAAGTCCTGCAGTCGCTAGGTTATGATTCTGACGATATTGCAAGGTTGCGCGCGCAACAGATTGTGTGAGTGAGCGTGCGCGCCTCGACCCTGCGACGACAACAAAACCAAAGTCTGGAGACGACACACGATGCAACGCAGAACCTTCCTCGCCGGCACCGCCGCGCTTGCGGGCGCCACCTTCGCTGCCACGCCGCTTGCTTTCGCGCAGGGCAAACCTGAAACGACCAAGGTGGCGATCGCCGTCGGCGGAAAGAACCTGTTTTATTACCTGCCGCTCACGATTGCCGAGCGTCGCAATTACTTCAAGGACGAGGGACTCGAGGTCGAGATCTCGGATTTCGCCGGCGGCTCGCAAGCGCTGAAGGCGGCTGTGGGCGGCAGCGCGGACGTGGTCTCCGGCGCGTTCGAACACACCTTGCTGTTGCAGGCGCAAAAGCAGATGTTCCGCGAATTCGTGCTGCAAGGGCGCGCGCCGCAGATCGTGCTTGCCGTGTCGAAGAAGGCGATGCCGAACTACAAGTCGATCGCCGATCTGAAGGGCAAGAAAATCGGCGTGACCGCGCCGGGTTCATCGACTTCGATCATGGCGAGTTTCGTGCTCGCGAAAGCCGGGCTGACCGCGAAAGACGTGGCGTTCATCGGGGTGGGCGCGGGGGCGGGCGCGATCGCCGCGCTGCAGTCGGGCCAGATCGACGCGATCGCCAATCTCGACCCGGTGATGACCAAACTCGAACGCACCGGCGAAATTCGCGTCGTGTCGGACACGCGTACGCTGGCCGATACCCGCAGCGTGTTCGGCGGCGACATGCCCGCGGGCTGCCTGTATGCATCGCAGAGTTTCATCACGAAGAATCCGAACACCACCCAGGCGCTGACCAATGCAATGGTGCGCGCGCTCAAGTGGTTGCAAACGGCGACCGGCAGCGAACTGATCAACACGGTGCCCGAGGGCTATCTGCTCGGCGACCGCGCGGTCTATCTGGATGCATGGCAACACGTGAAGGAGGCGATGTCGCCGGATGGGCTGATGCCCGCCGACGGCCCGGCCACGTCGCTGAAAACCCTGCAGGCATTCGATCCGGCCGTGCAGGGCAAGCCGATCGATTTGTCGAAAGCGTGGACCAACGACTTCGTCAAGAAAGCGCTGGCGACGGTCAAGGCATAGACACGGTGAACGCGAAGGCGAGGGCGGTGCGTGCGGCGCTCGCCTCGAACCCCGTTGTCACGGCCGCATGACAAACCAGAATCAAAACCGATCTTCGAAGCGAGTCGAACGATGACCGTTGCCGCCCTGGCGCTCGACAACATCACCTGCACGTTCGCTGCGCGGGACAACCGCGCGCAGCGCTATACGGCAGTCAAGGACACGACCTTGCGCATCGCCCCGGGCGAATTCGTCTCGGTGGTTGGCCCGACCGGCTGCGGCAAATCCACTTTGTTAAATGTCGGCGCGGGTTTGCTGGAACCGTCGTCGGGCACGGTCAGCGTGTTCGGCGAGCCGCTCAAGGGGATCAACCGGCGCGCCGGCTATATGTTTCAGGCCGATGCGCTGATGCCGTGGCGTTCGGCCATCGACAACGTGATGGCCGGCCTCGCTTTTCACGGCGTACCGCCGGCCGAAGCGCGCAGTAAAGCCGACGAGTGGTTAAAGCGCGTGGGACTCGGCGGTTTCGGCGATCGCTATCCGCATCAACTGTCGGGCGGCATGCGCAAGCGCGTCGCAATGGCGCAGACGCTGATCCTCGACCCGGACATCATTCTGATGGACGAGCCGTTTTCCGCGCTCGATATCCAGACGCGTCAGCTGATGGAAAACGAGTTGCTCGATCTGTGGGCGGCAAAGCGCAAGGCGGTGCTGTTCATCACGCACGATCTCGACGAAGCGATCTCGATGTCCGACCGGGTCGTGGTGCTGTCGGCGGGGCCGGGCACGCATCCGATCGGCGAATTCGCGATCGATCTGCCGCGGCCGCGCGACGTCGCCGAGATTCGTGCGCATCCGCGCTTCGTCGAGTTGCATGCCCAGATCTGGAGCGTGCTGCGCGACGAGGTGCTCAAGGGCTACCAGCAGCAACTCACCGCCGTGTAGTGACGGCTCGCGGACACGTCGCGTGTGAGGGAGGCGTTGGCGTCCCGTTGCTGCGCTTGCGTGTCGCGCTCGGTCGTTGTGTCGATCAATCGTCTAAGGCAAATTAGTCATGTGGAAGACGTTGCGCCCGAACCGGGCGAACCTGGTGATCTGGCAGTGGCTGCTGCTCGTGCTGTGTTTTGTGCTCTGGTACGTGCTGACCAGTCCGACGCTGCTGCCGCCGTTCTATTTCGACGATCCGAATAAGGCCGCGTTCTTCTTCGGCGAGCCGCAGAAGGTGCTGCAGCGCATCTGGGAATGGTTCACGGGCGGCGAGATCTATCTGCACCTGTGGATCACCCTGGTCGAAACGGTGCTCGCGTTCGCGCTCGGCACCGCGTTCGGACTCGGCGTCGGTCTGTGGCTCGCTCTGTCGCCGCTCGCGAGCGCGCTGTTCGATCCGTATATCAAGGCGGCCAATTCGATGCCGCGCGTGATTCTCGCGCCGATTTTCGGCGTGTGGTTTGGCCTCGGCATCTGGTCGAAGGTGGCGCTGGGCGTCACGCTGGTGTTCTTTATCGTGTTCTTCAACGTCTATCAAGGCGTGAAGGAAGTGAGCCCGGTGGTACTCGCCAACGCGCGCATGCTCGGAGCGAACCGTAAGCAGTTGCTGCGCTTTGTTTATCTGCCGAGCGCGATGAGCTGGGTGTTTTCGAGCCTGCACACGTCGGTGGGTCTGGCGTTTGTCGGCTCGGTGGTGGGGGAATATCTCGGCTCGGCGCGCGGCGTCGGCTATCTGATTCTGCAAGCCGAGGGCACCTTCGATATCAATACGGTGTTCGCGGGGATTCTGGTGCTGACGGCGTTCGCACTGATTCTCGATGCGATTGTCGGGATTGGCGAGCGCCGCCTGATGAAGTGGCAGCCGAAGTCGGGCGATACGGAAAAGCTGTAGCCACGCACGCAAGATCGGGCACGTGAAGGCCTGGCTGGCAAGGCCTGAGCAAAAACGGCGCGTGGTTTTAAAACCGCGCGCCGTTTTATTTGCCGGTCGACGAAGCGTAGGTTGAATGCACAACGGGCCAGGCGGCTAGGGCGTAATCACCACCTTCCCGATCACCCGGCGCTCGGCCATATCGCGCAACGCGCGGCCGGTGTCTTCCAGCGCATAGCGCGCCGACACGTACGGCTTGAGCTTGCCTTCGCCGATCCAGCCGGTCATCTGCTCGAACGCGGCGTGATTGTGCTGCGGCTCGCGCCTGGCAAAGTCACCCCAGAATACGCCGACCAGGCTCGCGCCTTTGAGCAGTGTCAGGTTGAGCGGCAACTTCGGAATCTCGCCGTTCGCAAAACCGACCACCAGATAACGCCCGCGCCAGCCGATGCTGCGAAACGCCGGTTCCGCATACACACCGCCGACCGGATCGTAGATGACATCCGGACCCTTGCCGTCGGTCAGCGCCTTGATCCGTTCGCGCAGGTCTTCGGTGCTGTAGTTGATGGTGGCGTCCGCGCCGTGCTTCACGCAAGTGGCAAGCTTTTCGTCGCTCGACGCCGCCGCGATCACGCGCGCGCCAAGGGCTTTGCCGATCTCGACCGCGGCGAGCCCGACGCCGCCCGCCGCGCCCAGCACCAGCATCGTTTCACCGGCCTTCAACTGGCCGCGATCGACCACCGCGTGATGCGACGTGCCGTACGCGAGCGTGAACGCCGCGGCCAGTTCGAACTCGACGCCGTCCGCGAGCGGCACGCACGCCGTGACCGGTGCCAGCGCCTGCTCGGCGAATCCACCCGAGCCGGTGAACGCGACCACACGGGAGCCGGGTTTGAACTGCGTCACATCCGCGCCGACCGCGCGAACCACGCCCGCGACTTCGGAGCCGGGCGTAAAGGGCAGCGGCGGTTTGAACTGGTATTTGTTCTCGATGATCAACACATCGGGAAAGTTGACGGCGGCCGCTTTGACGTCGATCACGACGTGTCCGGGCGGCGGCTCGAGATCCGGGAGATTTTCGACCACCAGGCTTTCCGGCGGCCCGTACTGATTACAGCGAATCGCGCGCATCGTGTCTCCATATCGATCGGGTTTCCCGCGGGGCTTCCGTCGGGCGTCGCAACTATTCTGAGTGTAAAACAAACAGCACGACCGTGCGTTTTTATTGTTCCTGGCCCTGTGTTCGCGAGGGTGACAGCCGTGGGCGTGGTGCGTGGCGCGTGCGCTGTGCATGTGACGTGCGTGGTGCCCGCCGTGTCGTTCGCCTGCCTTCTTTCCTCGGTTACAATCGCCGCATGCGAATCCTACTCAGCAATGACGACGGCTATCTGGCGCCCGGGCTTGCCGCGCTTTACGAAGCGCTCAAGCCGATCGCGGACGTCACCGTAATGGCGCCCGAGCAGAACTGCAGCGGCGCGTCCAATTCCTTGACGCTGTCGCGGCCGCTTTCGGTGCTGCGCTCGGCGAACGGTTTCTACTACGTGAACGGCACGCCAACCGATTCGGTGCACATCGCGCTGACCGGGATGCTGGACCACACGCCGGACCTCGTCGTCTCGGGTATCAACAACGGCCAGAACATGGGCGAGGACACGCTCTATTCGGGCACTGTCGCCGCCGCCACCGAAGGCATCATGTTCGGCGTGCCGGCCATTGCCTTCTCGCTGGTCGACAAGGATTGGGGGCACCTCGAAGATGCCGCGCGCGTGGCTGCCGAGATCGTCGCGCACTACCTCGAGCAACCGTTGCCGGGGCATCCGCTCCTGAACGTCAATATTCCGAACTTGCCGTATGAGCAACTCGGCGGCTGGCATATCACGCGTCTGGGCAAGCGGCATCCGTCGCAGCCGGTGATCCGCCAGACCAACCCGCGCGGCGAACCCATCTACTGGATTGGTCCGTCGGGCAGCGCGCGCGATGCGAGCGAAGGTACCGATTTCCACGCTGTCGCGAACGGCCAGGTGTCGATCACGCCGTTGCAGCTCGATCTGACCCACACGCAAATGCTGCCCGCAGCGCGCGACTGGGCGCGCGCCGGTAGCGGCGCTTCATGACCAGCGAGCGCGCAAAGCGCTTCCCGCTCGGCCTCGAGGACCTGGTGCGCGAACCGCGCAGGGTTGAAGGTCGTCCGGGTGATATGCGCGCGGCGGCGCTCGCGGCGAGCGCGGCGCTGAACGCTCGCCCGCAACCGGCGAAAAATCCGGCCGCGGGAGCCGGTGGGAAAACCCCCGCGAAGCCGCCGGTGAGAGCACAGGCGCAAACCCAGGCGACGCAAGCAAAGCCACCAGCCAAGGCGCCGATGAAGGCGCCAGTGAGCACGTCGGGCCACGCCCCGGGCAAGTCGCAAGCCAAACCGCACGCAGCACCCGTCGCGCAAGGTTCGGCTGTGCGCGCCGCAGCAAAACCGGCGCCGCTCAGCAAACCCGCGGCCAGACCCAGCGAGCGCAGCGCGGTGCCGAATGTCGCGTTGAACGGCGCTTTGGCGCTCACTTCGGAACGGGTTCGCGAACGGATGGTCGAACGGCTGCGTGCAAACGGCGTGACCGATCAGCGCGTGTTGAACGCGATGTCGGTGGTGCCGCGCCACATGTTCGTCGACCCGGGCCTCGCGGCCCAGGCCTATGAAGACGCGGCGCTGCCGATCGGTCATCACCAGACGATTTCCAAGCCCTCCGTGGTTGCGCGGATGATCGAGCTGGCGGCCGCTGGCCGTGCGTTGAACACCGTGCTCGAAATCGGTACGGGCTGCGGCTATCAGGCCGCGGTACTGAGCCAGGTCGCGCGGGACGTTTACTCGATTGAACGTATCAAGCCGCTGTCCGAACGCGCGAAGACAAACTTGCGTCCGCTGCGCATTCCGAACATCCGCTTGCACTACGGCGACGGTCGCCTGGGGTTGCCGTCGGCGGCGCCATTCGATGCGATCGTGATCGCGGCGGCGGGGCTGGACGTACCGCAAGCATTGCTTGAACAACTCGCGATCGGCGGCCGTCTGGTCGCGCCGGTCGGCTCGCAGGAAGGCCAGAACCAGGTGCTGACCCTGGTGGAACGCCTCGGACCCGCGCAGTGGCGCGAGTCGCGGCTTGATCGCGTTTTCTTTGTACCCTTAAAATCCGGAGTGATTTGACACCGATGAGTATGTTGCGCGCGATGCAAAGAACCAGCCTGAATATTCCTATGACCGTAACCCAGCGTAGCGTGTGCGTGCTCGCCTTGTCCCTGTTGATGTCGGCCTGTGCGACCCGTCTCGATCAGGCACCCGTCGTCGACCGCTCGGGCAGCGGTGCCCTCGGTACGCAAGCCGCGCAACAGCCGGCTGTGCCGCTCGGACCGCCGCCGCCGGGCTACTATCGTGTGAAACCCGGCGATACGCTGTACCGGATCGCGCTGGAGAACGGCCAGAACTATCGCGATATTTCGGCGTGGAACAATCTCACCAATCCGAATCAGATCGAAGTCGACCAGTTGCTGCGCGTCGTTCCGCCGGGAGCGAACACCGCGGCGCTGACGCCGGGTGTGTCGACCGCGCCGATCGGCGGTGGCGGGGTGCAGAGCGCGCCGCTTGGCAGCACGCCGCCGGTGGCGGGTGCCGCGGCAGGCGTGGCGGTGCCGCCGGTCTATGGTTCGAATGCGACCACGTCGCCGGCGCCCGCCAATCCGGGTGCCGCGAGTGATTCGAATACCGGTGCTTCCGGCAACATCGCGTTCGCGTGGCCGGTGCGCGGGCCGATGCTTGGTACGTTCAACGATTCGACCAACAAGGGTATTAATATCGGCGGTGCAGCGGGCGATCCCGTCAAGGCCTCAGCGGATGGACGCGTGGTTTATGCCGGAAATGGGCTGCGTGGTTACGGCAATCTCATTATCATCAAGCATGATGCAACTTATCTCACGGCGTATGCACACAACCGCGCTTTGATGGTAAAAGAGGGGGATGCGGTAACCAAAGGGCAGAAGATCGCTGAGATGGGCAATAGCGATTCCGACCGCGTGATGTTGCATTTCGAAGTTCGCCGGCAGGGTAAACCTGTCGACCCACTGAAGTATTTGCCGCCGCAATAAGCGATACGACCATGCCGAAATCGAAGCGCCGCCTGCCGCAAGCCGAATCTGAGACGATTAGCCGCGTCACGTCCGCTTCGGTGGAGGATAGCGGCGCTTCGGAAGCCGAAGACGAGATCGTCGAAGAGCGCGATCTCGACGAGCGCCAGGGCGCCGCGGACGAGGCCGGAGAGGCCCGCGAAGGCGCGAGCGACACGCCGCCCGATGTCGACGATTTCCGTGCGCTGCTGCAAGCCGAGCTGACGGCCGACACCATTCAGCATTATCTGAATCGCATCAGCGTCAAACCGCTCCTGACCGTCGAAGAAGAGCAGAAGTATTCGCGTCTGGCGAAGGCGGGCGAGTTCGACGCACGCCAGGTGATGATCGAGCGTAATTTGCGGCTGGTCGTCAGCATCGCGAAGGGTTATCTGAATCGCGGCGTGCCGCTGCTCGATCTGATCGAAGAGGGCAACCTCGGTTTGATGCACGCGATCGAAAAGTTCGATCCCACGCGCGGCTTCCGTTTCTCGACCTACGCCACCTGGTGGATTCGCCAGAGCATCGAGCGCGCGATCATGAACCAGGCGCGCACCGTGCGTTTGCCGGTGCACGTGATCCGTGAGCTCAACCAGGTGCTGCGCGCAAAGCGTCATCTGGAAAAAAATTCGATGAATTCCGGCGAAGCCGCGGAGCGCCGCGACGCTAGCATCGACGATATTGCCTATCTGACCGGCAAGACCACCGACGAAGTCACCGATATTCTCGCGCTGAACGAGCACACCGCGTCGCTCGATGCGCCACTCGATCTCGACCCGGCGAGCAGTCTGCTCGACCTGCTGTCTGACGACCAGAGCCAGTCGCCGGATGCCGAGGTGCAGCACCGCGAGCTGGAAACGCTTACACGTGCGTGGCTTGCGCGCTTGTCGGACAAGCACCGCCATGTGATCGAGCGCCGCTTCGGTCTGAACCACATCGAGCCCGCCACGCTCGAAGAGCTGGCCGACGAAATGGGCCTCACGCGCGAACGTGTGCGCCAGATCCAACAGGAAGCGCTGGTGCGGTTAAAGCGCTTCTTTGCCTCCAACGGTGTTCGGAAGGACGCCGTTCTCTAAGCTGATGACACCGATTCTTGTATTCGACATCGAGACGATTCCCGATGTCGCCGGCATTCGCCGCCTCGAAGATTTGCCCGCCACGCTAAGCGACGCCGAAGTCGCCGAGCACGCTTTTGCCGCGCGCCGCGAAAAGACCGGCAGCGATTTCCTGCCGCATCACCTGCAACGGATCGCGGCGATTTCCTGCGTGTTCCGCGACAACAACGGTTTCCGTGTGCGCTCGCTCGGCACGCTGGAAGACGGCGAGGCGGCGCTCGTGCAGTCGTTTTATCGCGTGATCGAAAAGTACACGCCGCAACTCGTGTCGTGGAACGGCGGCGGGTTCGATCTGCCGGTGCTGAACTACCGTGCGCTGGTCAACGGCATCCCGGCGTCCCGTTTCTGGGACCTCGGCGAGGACGACCGCGAGTTCAAGTGGAACAACTACATCAGCCGCTATCATGCGCGCCACACCGATCTGATGGACGTGCTGGCGATGTATCAGGCGCGCGCCAACGCGCCGCTCGACGCGCTCGCGAAGATGTGCGGCTTCCCCGGCAAGATGGGGATGGACGGCAGCCAGGTATGGCACGCATACCAGGAAGGGCGCATTGAGGAAATCCGCAATTACTGCGAGACCGACGTCGTC
The DNA here is from genome assembly GCF_902833645.1 of Paraburkholderia fungorum. GTDB lineage: Bacteria > Pseudomonadota > Gammaproteobacteria > Burkholderiales > Burkholderiaceae > Paraburkholderia > Paraburkholderia fungorum. The sequence goes on along the minus strand of NZ_CADFGE010000011.1, from coordinate 181,165 downwards.
AATACCTATCTGCTGTATTGCCGCTTTCAGCTGATCCGCGGGGCGTTTTCGGCGGCGGAGTATGCTGACGAGATCAACCTGGTCAAGAATGCATTAGCGCTGGAGGCGGCGCCGCAATGGGCCGAGTATCTGGCCGCATTTGATCAATAAGCCTTACTATTCTGCTAGCGAAGCGGTTTGCAGCACGCAAATCGGCCATGGCGCAAGCAGGCAGGCGCTAGCCGCCGCAGCCGCGCCAAATCGTTGGCAATGGCGGCGCTTCGTCTACAATCTCGCCTTTCCCCAAGTTTGTCAGGAAGTCGCCGGTGTCCCGAACTGCCCCCCAACGTCGCTCGCCCAAGCGCCAGAAGGCGCCCGCTCCGGCCAAAGCGCACGTCATCACCGGCAATGAGCCGATCATCGAAATCGTTTCGCTCGATATGGAAGCGCGCGGCGTGGGCCGTATCGAGAGCGAAGACGGCACGCCCGGCAAGGTAATCTTTGTCGAAGGCGCGCTGCCTGGCGAGCGCGTCAGCTACTCGACCCATCGCAGCAAGCCGAAATTCGAGCAGGCGGAAGTGGTCCAGGTGTTCCGTGAAAGCGTGCTTCGCACGAAGCCGAAATGCGCGTACTTCGATATTTGCGGCGGCTGTTCGATGCAGCATCTCGACATTCGCGCCCAGATCGCCGTCAAGCAACGCGTGCTCGAAGACAATTTCCAGCATCTGGCGAAGCTGCGCCCCGAGACGGTGTACCGCCCCATTCATGGCCCAGCGTGGGGATATCGCTACCGCGCGCGTCTGGCTGTGCGCTATCTGCCGGAAAAGGGCGGCATGCGCATCGGCTTCTACGAGAAGAAGAGCAGCTACATCTCGGATATGAAGAGTTGTGAGGTGCTGCCGCCGCATGTGTCGGCGATGCTGATGCCGCTGCGCTTCATGGTTCGCAAGCTGTCGATCCACGATCGTATGCCGCAGATCGAGCTGGCGGTTGGCTCCTCGGTCACCGCACTGGTGCTGCGTAATCTCGCGCCGCTCACTGCCGCGGACGAGCAGGTGCTGCGCGATTTCGCCGACGAGCACAAGATCCAGTGGTGGTTGCAGCCGGGTGGTCCTGATACGGTCGTGCCGTTCTATCCGCTCGACGCGGAACTCGACTACACGCTTCCGGAATACAACATCCGGATGCCGTTCAAGCCGACCGATTTCACGCAGGTCAATCACGCGATCAATCGCGTGCTGGTCAGCCGTGCGTTGCGTCTACTGGCCCCGGCCGCCACCGACCGCGTGCTCGATCTATTCTGCGGAATCGGCAATTTCACGCTGCCGCTCGCCCGGATCTCGAAGGAAGTGATGGGTATCGAGGGCAGCGAAGCGCTGACTTCGCGTGCACTGGCCAATGCCGAACTGAACGGCGTGGCGGGTCATACATCGTTTGCCTGCCGGAATCTGTTCGAAGTCACCGCCGACGACCTGCGCGCGCTCGGCCATTTCGACAAAATCCTGATCGATCCGCCGCGTGAAGGCGCGCTGGCCGTCGCCAAAGCGCTCGCCGAGATCGCACAGAGCGGCAACGGGCCGCTGCCCAAGCGTATCGTGTACGTCTCGTGCGCCCCGGCTACGCTCGCTCGCGACGCCGGCCTGCTGGTGCATGAGGCCGGCTACCGGCTGGTGGGCGCGGGGGTGGTGAACATGTTCCCGCACACCTCGCATGTGGAGTCGATTGCGCTGTTCGAGCGGGACTGAGAGCGCCTGTCGCCAGCCGGCCTCGGGCGCACGCCGGCTGCGCTCCATAAACAGAAACGCCACGACCGACGTCGTGGCGTTTCTGTTTGCAGCGTTCTTAAAGCGCGTGCCTGAAACTTAGAACTGCCACCACGACTTTTCCTTACCCGGCCTTGCATGGCCCGTGATGTACGGGCTGTCAGGGAAGGTGCCTGCCAGAATACGCTTGGTGTCGTCGGCCAGTTGCGGCTGATTCAGCTTTTGATACGACAGCATCATGATGTGCAGTGCGTCTTCGATAGCCGGCGCGTTCTTGTATTCCTTCAACGCCAGTTGCGCGCGATTGATCGCCGCGACATAAGCGCCACGGCGGTAGTAATAATCCGCCGCGTGGACTTCGTGCGACGCCAGCGCGTTCACGATATAGCGCATGCGTTGCGCGGCGTCCGGTGCATACTTGCTGTTCGGGTACTTGTCGACCACGACCTTGAACGCGTCATACGACTCGCGCAGCGACTTCGGGTCGCGCTCGCTCATGTCCTGGCCGGAGAAGCGGCCGAACAGACCGAGGTCGTCGTTGAAGTGGATCATGCCCTTCAGGTAGTACGCGTAGGCGATGTCCGGGTGATCCGGGTGCAGCTGGATGAAGCGGTCGATCGCCTGGTCGGCGGCGGCGTTTTCGTTGTCTTTCCAGTTGCAATAGGCGACGTTGATCTGTGCCTGCTGGGCAAAGTGGCCGAACGGATCGCGGCCTTCGAGCATCTCGAAATACTTGGCGCACTTGCCGTAATCACCACCGGTCAGGGCGTCGTTCGCCTCCGTATATAATTTGTTGTTGTTCCACGTAGCCGTCTCGTCGGTCTTTTCCGGCAGGCCGTGACAAGCCGCAACAACGGCGACGGCCGCGGCACACGCAATGTATCCGGCCACTTTCCGGGCCGCCTTCTTGATGGCCGCCAAATTGATCGCCGCTTTAGTAATGGTGTTCAAGGCTCGCATTTTCCAGTCTAGCTTTACGTCCAGGTGACCCAGACTCAATGACCCGCTCAAATACTCCAGGCGCCGCAACCGGTGCCGGGAATAGCAACAAAGATTATAGCGTAAGCGCTGACCCCTCCGACGCGTTGGGCGTCGATTCACTCGACGACGATCTCGGCAGCGACGCGCTTGCCGGCGCCGGCCCGCAGAGCATGGTGCCGACGGTGGCGAGCCGTGTGGCGGACGAGACGCCGCGCAGTGTCGTCGTCCCCGACGAAATGGCCGGCGAACGCCTCGACAAAGTGCTCGCCCGGGTCTTTCCGGAGTTTTCACGGAACCGGCTGCAAAGCTGGATCGAGTCGGAGCGGGTGCGCATCGACGGCAAGCCAGCCAAAATCCGTCAGCCGGTGCCGCTCGGCGCAACGATCGAACTCGTGCCCGACCTGCTGCCGGAGCAACTCGCGTTCACGCCCGAGCCGGTGCCGCTCGACGTCGTGTATGAGGACGACACGCTGGTGGTGATCAACAAGCCGGCCGGCATGGTCGTGCATCCGGCAGCCGGCAACTGGAGCGGCACGGTCCTGAACGGTCTGCTATACCGCTATGGCGACGCCGCGGCCGGCCTGCCGCGCGCCGGTATCGTCCATCGGCTCGACAAGGAGACGTCCGGCCTGATGGTGGTGGCGCGCACGCTCGAGGCGCAGACCGATCTGGTGCGCCAGCTCCAGGCACGCACGGTGAAGCGCCGTTATCTCGCGCTGGTATGGGGCAACATGCCTGAAGAGGGCACGATCGACGCGCCGATCGGCCGCGATCCGCGCGAACGTACGCGCATGGCGGTTGTGACAAGCGCATCGGGAAAGGCGGCGCGCACGCATTTCCGGCGCGTGGACACGGCGATCTGGCAGCGTCAGCCGGTCACTGCGATTCATTGCGATCTCGAAACCGGCCGCACCCACCAGATTCGCGTGCATTGCGCGCATATCGGCCATCCGCTGCTCGGCGATCCGGTTTATGGGCGCGCGCGCGGCAAGCGCTCGGTGACGCCGCTGCCGGACGGCTTTGCCCGCCAGGCGCTGCATGCATGGCGCCTTGGCCTGATTCACCCGGAAACCGGCCGCACCATGCAATGGCGCGCCGATGCGCCGGAAGACATGCAGGTACTATCGGCGGCGCTCGGCCTCGGGCGCGACGACGAGGGCGAGTTCGACGAGACGTACTACGAGGAAGACGACTACGAAGCCTCGTTGGACGACGATGTCGACGCAGATGAAATACGCGGCGACGGCGATCCTGCCGAAGACGACGAACACGACGAACACGGCGAGGACGATCACGCATGAGCTTGCCCGAGCTGAGTCTCGCCGATGTTGTGCAACCGGCATGGAATGTGTCGCCGCGGGTGCGTGCGCTCGTCACCACCCGTAATGGCGGCGTGAGCGAACCGCCGTTCGGCCGCTGGCGCGACGGCGCGGACCTGCCCGGCGGCCTGAATCTGGGGATGAAAGCCGGAGACGATCCGGCCGCGGTCGCGGTCAATCGCGCGCGGCTGCTGGATCTGGCCGGCGTAAGCGAGGCCGCGTGGCTCGAGCAGATTCACGGCGCGGGCATCGTGCGGGCCGAAGATGTGCTTGCGCAAACTCACGCGAACGGCATGCCGACACAAGCCGATGCGAGCGTCACCGACCGGCCTGGCACGGTGTGCGTCGTGATGGTTGCCGATTGCATGCCGGTGCTGTTGTGCGACGAAGCGGGGCGTGCCGTCGGCGCGGCTCATGCCGGCTGGCGTGGCCTCGCAGCGGGTATCGTCGAACAGACCGCGCAGCGCGTTGCCGATCTCGCCGGCGTAGAGGCTGCGTCGCTGCACGCCTATCTCGGTCCGGCGATCGGACCGGACGCATTCGAGGTGGGGGCAGATGTGCGTGACGCCTTCATGAAGGGCGTGGACGGCAAACAACGCGAGGCCGCGGCGAATGCATTCGTTACGCATCCGCATAATCCCGGCAAATATCTCGCCGACCTTGCGACGCTCGCGCGCCTGCGCTTGCAGAGGCTCGGGGTGACGCGCATTGCCGGCGGCGATTTGTGTACGGTCACACAACGCGAGCGTTTCTATTCCTATCGCCGCGATCGGGAAACCGGCCGCATGGCCGCGCTGATCTGGCTCGACGATCAGGCGCGGACGATCGCGGCATAAGTTATCCACGCTGGCGCCCGCTGGAGTGGGCGTCATGTCTTTCTGGCGGCATACGTATGAGGGTTTGTTCGGAGACGCAGCATGGTTTTTTGCTGCGCTGCCGAAGTCCCCGCGCAGGCGTAAATCTGCCGCCAAAACTGTTCGCATGCGAACGGATGAATTGAGATAAGCCCGCGCAGTACGGGAGCTTTTTTCATTTGCATCGGCACCGAAAAATCCCCGTTCCAAAAGCGCGATCTGCTACACAGGGAAAACGATAATTAAAAAACTATCGCACTGCGGCAAAATCGGGAACAAGCATTGACATGCCTTGCGATGGGGAGCAAGAATGTTCCTCACAGCTCCTCGTACATGAGACAGGGCGTGACGAGGTCGCGAGCAATCGCCCACGTGCGCAAGAACCTGCCTCTCAACCCGTCCGCAAGGACTTACCGGTCAAAAGCAGGTATGGCAGCATCACATTCCTCAGCTTCCCCCAGCACGGACTCCTCGACGGAGCACACGCAGCAGGCCGGTACGAGCGGCGCAACGCCGGCCGCAGGCATGCAGCAGTTATTCGACGTGTGGATGAACGCATGGCGTTCACTCGGCACGCCGCCCGGCGGCAATGGCGCGGCTTTCCCAATACCGCACATGGGGATTCCGCCAATGCCGCAAATGGGCCTGCCGCAAATACCGTCGTTCCCCGGCATGCCTGACTTCAGCAAACTGACGGTGGGATCTCTGCCGTCATTGCCTTCATTCGCAGGACTCAATGTGCCGAGTGCCGCGATTCCATCGGAGCGTTTGCAAAAGCTGCAGGCCGATTATTCGCGCGAGGCGATGGAACTGATCCAGCAGGCAGCGGGTTCTACGACGAAAACTCCCGAACTCAAAGACCGCCGCTTCAGTTCCGACGCGTGGAGCGCGACGCCAGCCTATGCATTTACGGCCGCGTGGTATCTGTTGAACGCGCGCTATCTGCAGGAAATGGTCGACGCGCTCGATACGGAACCGAAAGTACGCGAGCGCATCCGCTTCGCCGTTCAGCAATGGACCGCGGCGGCATCGCCCAGCAACTTCTTCGCGTTGAATCCGGAAGCGCAAAAGACCTTGCTGGATAGCCAGGGCGAGAGCTTGCGGCAGGGCGTGATGAATCTGCTGGGCGACCTCCAGCGCGGCAAGATTTCGCAAACGGACGAATCGCGTTTCGTGGTCGGTGAAAATCTCGCGAACACCGAAGGTTCGGTGGTGTTCGAAAACGACCTGATGCAGTTGATCCAGTACAAGCCGCGCACGGCCACCGTGCGCGAGCGGCCGCTGCTGATCGTGCCGCCGTGCATCAACAAGTTCTACATTCTCGATCTGCAGCCGGAGAACTCGCTGGTTGCGCACGGGCTCGATTCGGGTCATCAGGTGTTCCTGATTTCGTGGCGCAATGCGGATGCGTCGATCGCGGGCAAGACATGGGACGACTACATCGGCGCGGGCGTCCTCAAGGCAATCGACACGGTCAGCCAGATCAGTGGCCGCGAGCAGATCAACACGCTCGGTTTCTGCGTGGGCGGCACGATGCTGGCCACGGCGCTGGCAGTGGCGGCCGCGCGCGGCCAGCATCCGGCAGCGTCGATGACCTTGCTGACCGCGATGCTCGACTTCTCGGATACCGGCGTGCTCGACGTATTCGTCGACGAGGCGCATGTGCAGATGCGCGAGCAAACCATCGGCGGCAAGAACGGCAGCCCGCCCGGATTGATGCGCGGCATCGAATTCGCCAACACCTTCTCGTTCCTGCGGCCGAACGATCTGGTGTGGAACTACGTCGTCGACAACTATCTCAAGGGGCGCACCCCGGTGCCGTTCGATCTGCTGTACTGGAACAGCGATTCGACCAGCCTGCCGGGTCCGATGTACGTCTGGTATCTGCGCAATACGTATCTTGAGAATCGTCTGCGCGAGCCGGGTGCGTTGACCACCTGCGGCGAACCGGTCGACCTCTCGAAGATCGACGTGCCGACCTTCATCTACGGTTCACGCGAAGACCATATCGTGCCGTGGCAAACCGCGTACGCGTCGGTGCCGCTGCTCGCCGGACCGCTGAAGTTCGTGCTTGGTGCGTCGGGCCATATCGCGGGCGTGATCAATCCGCCGGCGAAGAAAAAGCGCAGCTACTGGACGCTGCAAGGCGATGTCAGGACGTTGCCCGAAACGCCGGATGAGTGGCTCGATCAGGCGGTCGAAGTGCCCGGCAGCTGGTGGCCCGAATGGATCACGTGGCTCGACCAGTTCGGCGGCAAGAAAGTCAAGCCGCGCGCTACGGCAGGTTCCGCGGAATTCCCCGTCATCGAGCCGGCACCGGGGCGTTATGTGCGGCAACGGGAATAGGGTTAGCGCCGCAAGGCGCGGTGGTCCGGCGGTATGAATGCGCGCCCGGACAGGCAAGGGCGCATGAGCAACAAGATTTTTAACTTGACGGGCTACGGCCTATTTGGCCGATGTGCCCGGAGGATATGGAAATGACGGATGTTGTGATCGTATCGGCCGCCCGTACGGCAGTGGGCAAATTCGGTGGGTCGCTGGCGAAGATCGCCGCGCCCGAACTCGGCGCCACCGTGATTCGCGCCGTGCTCGAACGGTCTGGTCTGAAGCCCGAGCAGGTCAGCGAAGTCATTATGGGGCAGGTGCTGACAGCCGGCTCCGGTCAGAACCCGGCGCGTCAGTCGCTGATCAAGGCCGGCTTGCCCACGGCTGTGCCCGCGATGACGATCAACGTGGTTTGCGGCTCGGGCCTGAAGTCCGTGATGCTGGCGGCCAACGCGATTATCGCGGGCGATGCCGACATCGTGGTCGCCGGCGGTCAGGAAAACATGAGCGCGGCGCCGCATGTGCTGCCGGGTTCGCGCGACGGTTTCCGCATGGGCGACGCGAAGCTGATCGACTCGATGATCGTCGACGGCCTGTGGGACGTCTACAACCAGTACCACATGGGCGTGACGGCGGAAAACGTCGCCAGGGAATACGGTATCACGCGCGAGCAGCAGGACGCGTTCGCGGCGCTGTCGCAGAACAAGGCGGAAGCCGCGCAGAAGTCGGGCCGTTTCAACGACGAAATCGTGCCGGTCGAAATTCCGCAACGCAAGGGCGAGCCGCTGCGTTTCGCGACGGACGAGTTCGTGCGTCACGGCGTGACGGCTGAATCGCTGGCGGGTCTGAAGCCTGCTTTCTCGAAAGAGGGCACGGTGACGGCGGCCAATGCGTCGGGTCTGAACGACGGCGCCGCGGCAGTGCTGGTGATGTCGGCGAAGAAGGCCGAGGCGCTCGGCCTCACGCCGCTCGCGCGCATCAAGGCGTATGCCACGTCGGGTCTTGATCCGAAGATCATGGGCATGGGTCCGGTGCCCGCGTCGCGCCGCTGTCTCGAGCGCGCGGGCTGGACGCCGGCCGATCTCGACCTGATGGAAATCAACGAAGCGTTTGCCGCGCAGGCGTGCGCCGTGAATCAGCAAATGGGCTGGGACACGTCGAAGATCAACGTGAACGGCGGCGCAATTGCGATCGGCCATCCGATCGGCGCGTCCGGTTGCCGGGTTCTCGTCACGTTGCTGCACGAAATGCAGAAGCGCGATGCGAAGAAGGGCTTGGCGTCGCTGTGTATCGGCGGCGGCATGGGCGTGGCGCTGGCGCTCGAGCGCGCTTAACGGGGCTGCGGGCCTCGAGTCGCGGGTCTCAATGACCGGAGACTCGAGGCGCAAACCGGTTCAAGCGGGCTCAGGCAGGTCCGAGCAGGCTCAAGCAGGTCCATGCAGCTTCAGAAGGGTTCAGTTGGGTTTCAGCAAGCTGTAAGCAGGGTCGCCGCGCATTCTCTGGCAAGCAGATAGCAGGCGGTGCGCGGCGAGCAATGGCCTCGTCGGCCGGTCGCCCGGCGGCAGTGGAGATGAAGTATCAGGCGAGGGAAGAGGCCGCCGGTCGGCGCCTCGAAAACGAAAAACGGAGTGTAGTGTATGACACAGCGAATTGCGTACGTAACGGGCGGGATGGGCGGCATCGGCACGAGCATTTGCCAACGGCTGCACAAAGAGGGCTTCAAGGTCGTTGCAGGTTGTGGCCCGAACTCACCGCGCCGCGTGAAGTGGCTCGAAGAGCAGAAGGCTCTCGGCTACGATTTCATTGCGTCCGAAGGCAATGTCGGCGATTGGGAGTCGACCAAGGCCGCGTTCGACAAGGTCAAGGCCGAAGTCGGCGAAATCGACGTGCTGGTGAACAATGCCGGTATCACGCGCGACGTCGTGTTCCGCAAGATGACGCATGAAGACTGGACGGCGGTGATCGACACCAACCTGACCAGCCTGTTCAACGTCACCAAGCAGGTGATCGACGGCATGGTGGAGCGCGGCTTCGGGCGAGTCATCAACATTTCGTCGGTGAACGGGCAGAAGGGGCAGTTCGGCCAGACCAACTATTCGACCGCGAAGGCCGGTATTCATGGCTTCACGATGTCGCTGGCGCAGGAAGTGGCCACCAAGGGCGTGACGGTGAACACCGTGTCGCCGGGCTACATCGGCACGGATATGGTCAAGTCGATCCGTCCGGACGTGCTGGAGAAGATCGTCGCGACGATTCCGGTGCGGCGTCTCGGCCAGCCGGACGAAATCGGTTCGATCGTGGCATGGCTTGCTTCTGACGAATCGGGTTTCGCCACAGGCGCGGATTTTTCGCTGAATGGCGGTTTGCATATGGGCTGAGTCAGCGGCGCGCTGCTCACAAGGCGGCGTGTTTCGACTCAGATGGTTCCGGCGGCGTCTCGACTGTGCAATAACCCGATTGCGCAGTCGGTATGGCGCCGTTTCCGCGCTCAACTCGCGCTCAAAGGCGTTACATGACTACTACAAAGAAAACAGCCGAACGACTGATCAAGAAATATCCGAATCGTCGGCTCTACGACACCGAGACAAGCACGTACATCACGCTGACGGACGTTAAGCAGCTCGTGCTGGATCAGGAGGATTTCAAGGTCATCGATGCGAAGAGCAACGAGGATCTGACGCGCGCCATCCTGTTGCAGATCATTCTCGAAGAGGAGAGCGGCGGTTTGCCGATGTTCTCGTCGTCGATGCTGTCGCAGATTATCCGTTTCTACGGCCATGCGATGCAGGGCATGATGGGAACCTATCTGGAGAAGAACATCCAGGCCTTCATCGACATTCAGGCGAAACTCGCCGACCAGTCGAAGAATCTGTACGAAGGCAAGGCGATGAACCCCGAAGTCTGGTCGCAGTTCATGAACATGCAGGCGCCGATGATGCAGGGCATGATGACCAGCTATATCGAGCAGTCAAAGAACATGTTCGTGCAGATGCAGGAGCAGATGCAGAACCAGGCGAAATCGATGTTCGCGACTTTTCCGTTCACGCCCGGCGGGCCGGTGAACGCGGCTGGAGCGCCGGGCGCGCCGGCTAATCCGCAAAGCAATCCGGAGCCGGAGAAGAAGTAAGCACGACGCCAACGCTGATGCGACCGGCGCGCCCGCTGGAGGCCCGCCTCATGGACGCGGCGGCGGGGCGTGCACCTTGCGCCAGAGGGGGGTGACGGCGACTGCCGCGCGGCGGCCCGGCTACCCGCCTTCCGTTCGAAAGCGCACAGTCGCGAGCGCGGTACAATTGCAGCTTGCATGTGCTGGCCCGGGGTGGTCCAGGCGATCCTCATGATCCATTCCTGGATCCCGTAGCCCCGCGTCTCACATCCCCCGCTCAATTCCATTTGTGGCCATTCCCTTTCCCATTGCGATCGCTGCGCGCCCGTCCTCTGTACCATCCATGTCGCCGACCCGTTGCCGTTTTCTTGCCGCACCTAAGCCTTCGATTTCCCGGGCTGGACCTGTCAGCCTTGGCTGACCGGACGATTCGCGGCCGCAGCCTGGGCGCCGTTCTCGCATGAGCCACCAGCTTTTCCTTGCGCCCATGGAAGGGCTGGCGGACTACGTATTGCGCGACGTGCTGACCAGCACTGGCGGATTCGATGGCTGCGTGTCTGAATTCGTCCGGGTAACGGGTTCGGTGCTTCCCGAGCGTGTCTACGAGAGGGATACGCCTGAAGTCCTGCACGGGGGCCATACCCCCTTCGGCACGCCGATGGTGATCCAGTTGCTCGGCAGCGATCCAGAATGGATGGCGCTAAATGCGGCCCAGGCGGCCCGGCTGTCGCCGCATGGACTCGATCTGAACTTCGGTTGTCCCGCCAAAGTCGTCAATCGGCACGGCGGCGGCGCGATGCTGCTGGCTCACCCGGAACAACTGAACCGGATCGTTGCGGCCGTTCGCGCTGCGGTGCCTGCCGGCATCCCCGTGACAGCCAAAATGCGGCTCGGCGTGTCCGATACGTCGCTCGCGATCGACTGCGCCGCGGCGCTGGCCGAAGGCGGCGCGGCCTCCCTTGTCGTGCATGCCAGAACGCGTGACCATGGTTACCGGCCGCCGGCACACTGGGAATGGATCGCGCGTATCGACGACGCGGTGGACGTGCCGGTCATCGCCAATGGCGAAGTCTGGACGGTAGCCGACTGGGAGCGGTGCCGGGCGGTCAGCGGTTGCGCGGACGTGATGATCGGGCGAGGTGCCGTATCGGATCCTTTCCTCGCCTCGCGCATACGCGGAGTGATGGACCGGACGCCGTCCGCTGACGAATGGCCGGCCGTGCTGGGTCAGTTGGCCGGCTATCTGAGAAAGCTGGCAGCCCGCGTCGCGGCCCGCCACGAGCACGGACGCGTCAAAATGTGGCTCAGCTACCTGAAGCGGACCTGGCCGCAGGCCGCCGAACTGCATGCGGCGATCCGGCGCCTGCACGACTCTCGCGATATTCTTGAGGTGATCGAAAGTGCGCGCGCAGTCGACGGTTCGATGCCGGCACATCAGCACGCGGCTTCCGGTCTGCCCGAACCGGCACTGCCTCGCCACTTGACCGGCTACGCGGTCCTCGGCGCGGTACAATAAAGGGTTGCGTGCGCGGGACGCTGTCCGGGCTGTGGTCTTGATGGCCATTGGACCCTCAGCCTTGCCGCACCGTCCCCATTTGTCGTTACCGCTATACGCCGGACCCACCTATGTCGCAGACCATTTCCCCCGCCGTGCCGACGCCTTCTAATCCGAAGGTCGGATTCGTCAGCCTCGGCTGTCCTAAGGCTTTAGTCGATTCCGAACAGATCATCACGCAGTTGCGCGCCGAGGGTTACGAGATCTCCGGCACGTACGACGGCGCGGACCTCGTCGTCGTGAACACCTGCGGCTTCATCGACGAAGCCGTGCAGGAAAGCCTCGACGCGATCGGCGAGGCGCTCAACGAAAACGGCAAGGTGATCGTTACGGGCTGCCTCGGTGCAAAGCAGAGCGCGAGCGGCTCGAACCTGATCGAAGAAGTGCATCCAAAGGTGCTGGCCGTGACCGGTCCGCACGCGCTCGGCGAAGTGATGCAGGCCGTGCACAACCATTTGCCGAAGCCGCACGATCCGTTCGTCGATCTGGTGCCGGCCGCCGGCGTGAAGCTCACGCCGCGCCACTATGCGTACCTGAAAATTTCCGAAGGCTGTAACCACCGCTGCACGTTCTGCATTATCCCGTCGATGCGCGGCGACCTCGTGTCGCGCCCGGTCGCCGACGTGATGCTCGAAGCGGAGAACCTGTTCAAGTCCGGCGTGAAGGAACTGCTGGTGATTTCGCAGGACACGAGCGCGTACGGTGTCGACGTCAAGTACCGCACCGGTTTCTGGAACGGCAAGCCGATCAAGACGCGCATGACCGATCTGGTGGCCGCGTTGGGCGAACTCGCGGCGCAATACGGCGCATGGGTGCGCTTGCATTATGTGTATCCGTATCCGAGCGTCGATGAAGTCATTCCGCTGATGGCCGAAGGTCCGTTCAAGGGCCACGTGCTGCCGTATCTGGACGTGCCGTTCCAGCACGCGCATCCGGAAGTGCTAAAGCGCATGAAGCGCCCGGCGAACGCCGAAAAGGTGATGGAGCGCGTAAAGGCGTGGCGCGAAATGTGCCCCGATCTGACGATCCGCAGCACGTTCATCGCCGGCTTCCCCGGTGAGACCGAAGAGCAATTCCAGACGCTGCTCGATTTCATTCGCGAGGCGGAACTGGATCGGGTGGGCTGTTTTGCCTACTCGCCGGTCGAAGGCGCGAGCGCCAACGAACTCGACGGCGCATTGCCCGATGAAGTGCGTGAAGAACGTCGCGCGCGTTTCATGGAAGTGGCCGAAGAAGTGTCGGCCAAACGGATCGCGAAGAAGGTCGGCAAGACGCTGAAAGTGCTGGTCGACGAAATCAATGCGGACGGCGGCATCGGCCGTACGGCTGCGGATGCGCCCGAGATCGACGGTGTCGTGTATATCGCGCCGACGACCAAGGCGTCCAAACGTTACAAGGTCGGCGATTTCGTCTCGGTGAAGATCACCGGTGCCGATGGCCACGATCTGTGGGGCGAGGTTTAAGCAATGACGGTGAGTATGGCCCGCACGCCGGATGGCCGGTCCCCGGACAGCCGGCCTTTAGAAGTCCTCGCGCTCGGCGAGGCAATGATCGAATTCAATCAGTCGGCTAAAGATCAGCCGAACTATCTGCAAGGTTTCGGCGGCGATACGTCCAACTTCTGCATCGCGGCAGCACGGCAGGGCGCGAAGACGGGTTTCGTGTCGGCTGTCGGCAGCGACCATTTTGGGCGCCTGCTGGTGGATCTGTGGGAACGCGAACAGGTTGACCCGTCGCTGGTGCGCGTCGATCCGCACGCGTCCACCGGGGTCTATTTCGTCTCGCACGGTCCTGCGGGTCATGCGTTCGACTACCTGCGCGCGGGGTCGGCCGCGAGCCGCTACGCACCGCACGATTTGCCGCTCGACGCGATCGCCGCGGCCAAAGTCATCCATTTGTCCGGCATCAGTCTCGCGATCAGTGTGAGCGCGTGCGACGCGGCGTTCGCGGCGATCGAACATGCGCGGGCAAACGGTGTGCGCGTGAGTTTCGACACCAACCTGCGCCTGAAGCTTTGGCCGCTCGCCCGAGCGCGCGCGGTGATGCTCGAGGCGATTCGTCAAACCGACATCTGCCTGCCGAGCTGGGACGATGTGACCGAACTCACCGGCCTGACCGGCCGTGACGAGATCGTCGACTTTCTGCTGTCGCGCGGTCCGCGCGTCGTGGCGCTCAAGCTTGGCAAGGAAGGCTCGTACATTGCCACGCCCGACGAGCGGCGCGTCGTGCCGGGCCACGTCGTCGATGCGGTCGATGCGACCGGCGCCGGCGACTGTTTCGGCGGCGCGTTCATCGCGCGCATCGTCGCGGGTGACGATCCTTTTCAGGCGGCGCGTTATGCCAACGTCGCCGCTGCACTGTCCACGCAAGGTTACGGCGCGGTCGCGCCGATCCCTTTGCGGGCCACAGTCGAACACATCCTGGCCGGCTGACGGTAACGCGCTGCGAGGTGCTCGCCGCACCCCGCAGCCCGGCCAAGGCAAGATCATCTTCGGAGACTAAAGAGAGGAGCGGGCGATGCAACGAGACGTAGTGGTGGTAAGCGGTGTGCGTACGGCAATCGGCGGTTTTGGCGGCAGCCTGAAGGATTTTCCGCCGACGGATCTTGGCGCACGCGTCGTGCGTGAAGCGCTGTCGCGCGCGAACGTGTCGGGTGACGAAGTGGGCCACGTGGTGTTCGGCAACGTCGTGCATACCGAGCCGAAAGACATGTATCTGGCCCGCGTGGCGGCGATCAACGGCGGCGTTGCGCAACATGCTCCGGCGTTGACGGTCAACCGCCTGTGCGGTTCGGGCCTGCAGGCCATCGTCTCGGCCGCGCAAAGCGTGCTGCTCGGCGATGCCGACATTGCGATCGGCGGCGGGGCGGAAAACATGAGCCGCGCGCCGTACTCGATGCCGGCTGCGCGTTTCGGTCAGCGCATGGGCGATGCGCGCCTCGTCGACATGATGGTCGGCGCGCTGAACGACCCGTTCCAGTCGATCCATATGGGTGTGACCGCCGAGAACGTCGCGCGCAAGTACGAAATCTCGCGTGAAGCGCAGGACGCGCTTGCGCTCGAATCGCATCGCCGTGCGGCCCATGCGATTACGAGCGGCTATTTCAAGGACCAGATCCTGCCGATCACGATTCCTTCGAAGAAGGGCGACGTCGTGTTCGATACGGACGAACACGCGCGTATGAACGCGACGGCGGAAGACTTCTCCAAATTGAAGCCGGTGTTCGTGAAGGAAAACGGCACGGTCACGGCGGGCAACGCGTCGGGCATCAACGACGCCGCCGCCGCGGTCGTGCTGATGGAGCGCAGCGTCGCTGAAAAGCGCGGCATCAAGCCGTTGGCACGGCTGGTTTCGTATGCCCACGCAGGTGTCGATCCGGCATACATGGGTATCGGTCCGGTGCCGGCAACACGCAAGGCGCTCGAGCGCGCGGGCCTGACGGTTGCCGATCTCGACGTGATCGAAGCGAATGAAGCGTTTGCCGCTCAGGCATGCGCGGTCAGCAAGGAGCTTGGCCTCGATCCGGCCAAGGTCAATCCGAACGGCTCGGGTATTTCGCTCGGCCACCCGATCGGCGCGACCGGTGCGTTGATTACCGTCAAGGCGCTGTATGAATTGCAGCGGATTGGCGGCCGCTATGCGCTGGTGACGATGTGTATCGGCGGCGGGCAGGGTATCGCTGCGATCTTCGAACGGGTCTGAAGCAGCGGCAGGGGCCGCGCGGCGCGCAGCAACGCGTTGGCTCCTCTCTGCTGAACCAAGCCAGGCAGTGAGCGGGCAATAGGCACGTAGCAGGCAGGTAGCAGGCAGGTAGCAAGCGGCTAACAAACCGGGCATCGAGCCGTATCGTGCAACAAGGAATGAACGGATGCAGGAAGCAAAAGCGATGAAGGGTGCGATGCGTCGGCGCGGCTGGGCCGTATTGAGCGCAGTCGCGCTCCTGTGTACCAGCGCCGGAGCAATGCTGCCCGCGCAGGCCTGGGCGGAAAGCGACGCGGTGAAGGAACTGGCGGCGCCCCCGCCGATTCAGTTGCCGCTCAAGCCAAGCCCCGAGTTCGCGAAGTTTCCGCGCTACGTCGGTACGCTGGGCACGCGGCAGATCGTGTTGCGGCTCGGCGCGAAAACCGACGACCCCGCTGGCGTGCACGGCGAGTATCAGTACACCGATACCGGCGAAGTGATCCTGATCGCGGGCGACCGCGATGGCGACACGCTCGAAGTCGAGGAATCGAACGACGGCACGCATATCACCGGAAACTGGGTGGGCAAGTTTGCCGCCGACGGTTCGGTGGCGGGCGACCGGATGAACGTCGACGATTCCGACCCGCAGCCGTTCGATCTGAAACCGCTGGCGGCCGGGCAGCCCGTGCCGGCCGCCTCAGCCGGAGCCGGCGCAGCGGCCGCGCCGCATGCCAGCGGTGCCGCAACGCCCGCTGCGGCGACGAGTGGCGCTCACGCCGTCGGCGGAGTCAGCAATCTGCAAACCGGCGAATGAGGCCTATTGACACCATGACCCAATCCAAACTCAAACGCAGCCTGCAAACCCGTGTCGTGCGTGCCGAAGATCAACTCACGCCGGGTTTCGAATCTTTTTCGATGCCGGTTACGCGTGCTTCGACGGTCGTGTTCCCCGATCTCGCGACGATGCGCGCGCTCGACTGGAAAAACGACGCGCAATGGCGCTATGGCCTGCACGCCACACCGACTTCGCTGGCGCTCGCGCAGCGCCTTGCCACGATCGAAGGCGGCAATCACGCGCTGTTGCAGCCATCGGGGCTGTCGTCGATTTCGAACGTGTACTTCGGCCTCGTGAAGGCCGGCGACGACGTGCTGATTCCCGATAACGTCTATTCGCCGAACCGCGACCACGGCGATTGGCTGGCGCGCGATTTCGGCATTATCGCGCGCTACTACGATCCGATGATCGGCGCCGGGATCGCGGACCTGATCCAGCCGAATACGCGTTTGGTCTGGCTGGAAGCACCCGGATCGGTCACGATGGAAGTACCCGACGTGCCGGCCATTGCCGCGGCTGCACGCGCGCGTAACGTTGTCACGGCGATCGACAACACCTGGTCGGCGGGGCTCGGTTTCCGGCCGTTCGACCACGGCGTCGATATTTCGGTGCAGGCCTTGACCAAGTACCAGTCAGGTGGCGGCGACGTGCTGATGGGTGCGACGATCACCGTCGATCGCGAGTTGCATCTGAAGCTGAAGGCAGCACGCATGCGCACGGGTATCGGTGTGTCGTCGGATGATTGCTCGTTGATTTTGCGCAGCCTGCCGACCATGCGATTGCGTTTCGAGCAGCATGACCGGGCGGCGCTTGAATTGGCCAGATGGTTGAAGACGCGCCCGGAAATTGCCGCGGTTTTGCATCCGGCCTTGCCCGACTGTCCGGGGCATGAATTTTTCAAGCGCGACTTTACCGGCGCGGGTGGCTTGTTCTCCGTGGTGTTCGACGCAAGGTACAGCGCCGCGCAAATCGACACGTTCTGCGAGTCGCTCGAACTGTTTTCGCTGGGCTGGAGCTGGGGCGGCGCGCACAGTCTTGCGATGCCGTATGACGTCGTCTCGATGCGCACGGAAGGCCAATGGCCGTATCGCGGTACGTTGGTGCGCTTCTATATCGGTCTGGAAGACGAGGCCGATTTGCGCGCGGATATCGAACAGTGTCTGGTGGCGCTGGGGTAAGTATTTGAGCTGCGAGGCTGATTGTTGAAGCTTGACCAAGCCCATCGGGACCGGTGCCCGATGGGCTTTTTAGTTTGTCAAGATAACTAGTAAGCCTAACCATTCGGCCGAATGGTCGATGCCGGATCTCGACGCTACGATGGTGCGTACCGTGACTAACGAATATCGCACGATGGTGAGTTTCGATGAATCTATTTTTCTGGATGTTGCTGAATCTTGGCGTGCCGATTGTCGGCCCGATCTTTACGCTGGCGCTCGTCGCACCCACGCACGGCTGGCGCGTCGCGATGAGGTTGATCGCCGCATCGGTGCAAGACGGTCAACTGTTCTGGTGCGCAATCGGGCTATGTGCGGCTGCGGTTTATGAGGCGGTGAACGCGCTCGAGTGGGGAAGTGGTGTGGCGGCTATTCTCGCGCTTGCTATCGCCGGATTCTGCGTGCTGGCGTTCGTCTGTTCGACGATCGTGATGTCGTCCCTCGTGAATGCACATCACGAGCGGATGGCTACGTGCATTCATGACAGACAGAAACGGTTTGTCGCAGGGGCGTTATCGCGCGTGGCGATTGGGATTTCGATTCTCACCACGTCTCTCGCTGCTATTTTGTTTGCAATCCTGCACGTGCGCCTGATTTAGATTTTCTAGATAACGTAGGTTTTATACTGGTCTGCTTACGGGAGGCACTCATGCACAAAATTTTTACGTATCTGGAGTCTGACGAAAATTACGCCCGCGTTCTGAAATGGTCAACCGTCGTGATATGCGCCACAGCGATCTACATGCTGGGCGTGTTTGCAATTGGTTTCTGAACAAGGTTTCTGAAAAAATAACGCTCGTCTCCGCGTTGGCCGCCATTACGCCGGCCAACGCAAAACCAAAGTTTCAGAACAACCGCAGCAACCCATCCAGTCCAACGTAATTGAACGCCACGCTGGCGGCTTCGCGCACTACCGGCTTCGCGCGGAATGCGACGGAAAGTCCCGCGGCGGCCATCATTTTCAGATCGTTCGAACCGTCACCCATCGCAATCGCGCGGGTCGGTTCGATACCCAGTTGGGCGCATGTCTCGCGCAGTGTGCGTGCTTTCACGTCAGCGTTGACGATCTCGCCGATCACGTTACCGGTCAACTTGCCATCAACGATCTCGAGCGTATTCGCGCGAGTGAAATCGAGACCGAGCCGGGCCTTCAGTTTCTCGGTGAAGAACGTGAATCCGCCGGACACGAGCAGTGTTTTCAATCCCGCGGCTTTCGCACCGGCCAGCATCTGCTCGGCGCCGGGCGAGAGTTGCAGCCGTTCGTCATAAACGCGTTCGAGCGCGCCGGCGTCGAGTCCCTTGAGCAGTGCCACGCGGCGCGTCAAACTTTCGTTGAAGTCCTTGATCTCGCCGCGCATTGACGCTTCAGTGATCGCTGCGACTTCCGCTTTTAAACCGCAGAAGTCGGCGATTTCGTCGATGCATTCGATCGTGATCAGCGTCGAGTCCATGTCCATCGCGACGAGGCCGAAGTCACGCAGCTGGCGGCCAGGTTCGACAAACGCGTAGTCCAATTGGTGCGTGCCGCAATAGACCTCGAGGTCGGCGCGCTGTGCAAGGTTCGCGTTGGCGATGCGAATCGCGTTCGCGTCGATGACGGCGGCGTGCGAGCCACGCGCGAGGGCGACGAGCGTTTTGTGGTGGTCGGCGGAAAGAGGCGCGGTGCTTTGGATGACGAGGTTCATGGACGACGACGCATTGACGCAGAAAGGGACAGGCGCGCGGTTCGCGCGGAAAATCCCGCCATTGTAACGGTTCGGCGGTGCGCTACCCGTGCGCTATCCGTTAGGCGCGGATAGCCGGACCGGCATGGAAACCCGCGAGGCAGCCCATCGCGTGTGCCGCCAGGCATTCCACCGTGCAATCATCGAGCCGCCGCGTCATACTGGCGCTTCGAACGACGCCCCGCAGGCGAGCGGTCCCTGGTCGGTTCCGCAAGCGCCCAGGAGACGCGCGGCGAGCCGCACACGGCACGCATTGACGCCTGCGAAGCGGCGGATTACCACACGGAGACAAGACATGCCCCCCGCGACCGCCAGTGACGCGTCCAGCCTCGCGCGCGATTTCGATCTGCGCCATTTGAGCCCCACCTTCCATGCCGATCCGTACCCGGTCTACCACGCGTTGCGCACCTATGACCCGGTCAAACGCATGCCGGACGGCTCACTGTTTCTGACACGTTTTCGCGACGTGCAAGCGGTCTACCGCGACCCGAAAACGTTCAGTTCCGACAAGACCGTCGAGTTCAAGCCGAAATACGGCGACTCTCCGCTCTACGCCCATCACACCACCAGCCTCGTCTTCAACGATCCGCCGCGGCACACGCGGGTGCGCAAACTGATCGCCGGCGCGCTGACGGCGCGCGCGATCGCGGCCATGGAGCCGGGGCTGATCCGGCTTGTCGACGGCTTGCTCGATGCCGCTGCGGCGCGTGGCCGGATCGATCTGATCGGCGAGTTCGCGTCGGCGATTCCGG
Organism: Paraburkholderia fungorum; assembly: GCF_902833645.1. Taxonomy (GTDB): domain Bacteria; phylum Pseudomonadota; class Gammaproteobacteria; order Burkholderiales; family Burkholderiaceae; genus Paraburkholderia; species Paraburkholderia fungorum. The sequence continues at coordinate 161,077 of NZ_CADFGE010000011.1, read as the reverse complement.
TCGAGGTCATCGGCAATCTGCTGGATGTGCCGCACGCCGAGCGCGAACCGTTGCGCGACTGGTCGCTGGCGATACTGGGCGCGCTTGAACCGTCGCTGAGCGAGGCGCAACTCGAACGCGGCAACCGCGCGGTTAGCGAATTCATCGACTATTTGCGCGATCTGGTGGCGCGGCGCCGGCGCGAGCCCGGCGATCCGCAGCACGATGTGCTGACGCGCCTGATCCAGGGCGAGCAGGGCGGTGAGCAATTATCGGAAGCGGAACTGCTGCAAAACTGCATTTTCATTCTGAACGCCGGCCACGAGACCACGACGAATCTGATCGGCAACGGTCTCGTTACGCTCACTGAATGGCCGGAGCAACGCGCTGCCTTACAGCGCGAGCCGTCGCTCGTCGAGTCGGCGGTCGAAGAGTGTTTGCGGTTCGAGAGTTCGAATCAGCTGGGCAACCGGATGGCAACCGTGGACACGGAGATCGGCGGTCTGGCAGTGCCACGCGGGACGCCCGTCACGCTGTGCATCGGCGCGGCCAATCGCGACCCTGAACAGTTCGCGGAGCCCGATCGCTTCGACATCCGCCGCGATCCGAACCGCCATCTGGCGTTCGGCTTCGGTATTCACCAATGCGCGGGCTTGTCGCTCGCGCGACTCGAGGCGCGGATCGCCATTGGACGCTTCGTGCAGCGCTTTCCGGCGTACCGTCTCGACGGCGAACCGACCCGCGGCGGACGCGTACGGTTTCGCGGCTTTGCCGCGGTGCCGGTCGAACTCGAACCCGCGAGCGGTGGATGAAGATCGGCGGATGTCGAACACCGCTCAACACGCACCGTTGAAGCCTCCATCAGCGCCGTATCTTTTGCCGACATCACGCAAGACTTACAGCCGCTGCCCGTGTGAGCCGGTGCTGCGCGGGCGGCGATTGCGCCAGAAACCGTGACAGCCCGCGCGGCGCCGCACCCGTGACAGCATAGAAAATCGTGGCACGCTTGCTGCTTCACCCAAGATCCTAGGCCTTGGGGAGCGCACGATGGCACACATGATATGGAAGGGCGCGATCAGCTTCGGCCTTGTCCACGTACCGGTGCAATTGTATCCGGCGACGCAGTCGGAGAAAGTCGGCTTCAATCTGCTGGACAAGCGCACGATCGATCCGATCGGCTACAAGCAGATCAACAAGCGCACCGGCAAGGAAGTGGCGCGCGATAACATCGTGCGCGGTTTCGAGTACGAAAAGGACAAGTACGTCGTCCTATCGGACGATGAAATTCGCGCGGCCAATCCCGAGTCGACGCAGACGGTCGATATCCTCGCATTCGTCGACGCCCCGGACATCTCGTTCCTCTATCTCGACACGCCTTACTTCCTGACGCCCGATCGCAAGGGCGAAAAGGTGTACGCGCTGCTGCGCGAGGCGATGAAAGCGTCGGGCAAGATCGGCGTGGCGAGCGTCGTACTGCACAACAAGCAGCATCTCGCCGCACTGATTCCGGTCGGGCCGATGCTGGCGTTGAATACCCTGCGCTGGGCCGCCGAGGTCCGCGATTTCGACGAGTTCAAACTGCCGCCCGAAGGGATGAAGGCGGCCGGCGTCAGCGCGCGCGAACTCGACATGGCGAAGAAGCTGATCAACGACATGAGCGATAAGTGGGACCCATCGCAGTATCACGATACGTTTCACGACGACATCATGGCGCTGGTCGAGCGCAAAATTCGTGCGGGAAAGACCGAGGAAATCACCGAAGTCGAAGCGCCGCGCGAATCGCGCCGATCCGCCGATATTCTCGATCTATCCGACCTGCTCAAGCGCAGCCTGGGCCGGGGCAAGGGTAAACCGGCGGCGGGTGCGCGCAAGCACGCGACGGACGATGACGACGAGGCTGCCGATACCACCGATACCACCGATGCGGGTGCCGAACCGGCCACGCGAGCACGTAAGAAGCCGCGCGCGGCGCGTTCGGCAGGGACGAGCCGAGGCGGTGGCGGGAAGCGGGGCGGCGCCAGTGCGAAGGCGGTGCCGTCGGCGCACAAACGGCGCGCGGCTGCCTGATCGAACGCCGGACCGCTAACCCCTCGCTGGCTCGACCCACGACATACTCACCGCCATGAAAGACCGGCTCGATCTGTACAACCGCAAGCGGCGCTTCGACGAAACTCCGGAGCCGCCGGGCGCCGCTGCGCGTAAGAAGGGTCGCGGGACGGCGGCGCGCGCATCGAACGAGGCGTTGGCGTATGTGATTCAGGAGCACCACGCGCGGCGCCTGCACTACGACTTCCGGCTCGAACTGAATGGCACCTTGCTGTCGTGGGCGGTGCCCAAGGGGCCGAGCCTCGACCCGTCGGTGAAGCGGCTCGCGGTGCATGTCGAGGATCATCCAGTCGAATATGGCTCGTTCGAAGGCGAGATTCCGCCGGGGCACTACGGTGCGGGAACGGTGATCGTATGGGACCGGGGAACGTGGGAGCCGAACGGCGGCGCAGCGCAAGCCGCGAAGTCGTATCAGGCGGGCAAGCTCAAATTCCATCTCCACGGCGAAAAACTACACGGCGGCTGGACGCTGGTGCGCAGCCACATGCGCGGAAGCGGCGACAAGGAGCAGTGGCTGCTGATCAAGGAGCGCGACGACGAAGCCCGTAGCGAGAATGAATACGACGTCGTAACGGCGCTGCCAGGCAGCGTATTGAACGGCAGTGCGCCAACTGAAGGGCGGCCCGGACCCGGCGGGCGCGCGAAGAAAACGAAGACCGCAACGAAGACCGCAACGAAGACCCCAAGCGAGTCTGCAAACGGGAACGCAAGCGCAAGCAGGAAGGCGCGCACAACGCAGGCGATTATCGCTTCCCCTTCGATCGAAGGCGCGGTCAAAGCCGCGTTACCCGCCACGTTCAAGCCGCAACTGGCGACGCTCGTCGACACCGCGCCACCCGGCGACGAATGGGCCTACGAAATCAAGTTCGACGGTTATCGCGTGCTAGCCCGCATCGATCGAAAAGCGAAGACCCGTGCGGTCAAGGTCTTCACGCGCGCGGGCAACGACTGGACCGCGAAGTTCGGCGAGCAGGTGAAGGCGTTCGAACAACTCGACATCGAAAGCGGCTGGCTCGACGGTGAAGCCGTGGTGCTCGATGAAAACGGTCTGCCGAATTTTCAGGCGCTGCAGAACGCGTTTGATTCGAACCGTCCGCAAGACATTGTGATCTATCTGTTCGACGTTCCGTTTCTGAACGGCTACGACTTGCGCAATGTGCCGCTCGAACAGCGTCGCGCGATTTTGCGCGCGGTAATGGATAAGCACGACAAGGATAAGCATAACGGGGACAAGCACGACGGCGGCGTGCTCCGCTTCTCCAACGACTTCGCGTTCAGTGCCGACGAACTATTGAAGAGCGCGTGCGACGTAGCGCTCGAAGGGATTATCGGCAAACGGCGCGATAGCGGCTACGTGTCGGGACGCTCGTCCGCGTGGATCAAATTGAAGTGCCGGCGGCGCCAGGAGTTCGTGATCGGCGGCTATTCGGAGCCGTCCGGCAGCCGTGCGGCGTTCGGCGCGTTATTGCTCGGCATCTACGACGACGCGGGCAAATTGCGCTACGCAGGACGCGTCGGCACAGGGTTCGACGCTGCACTGCTGGCCTCGGTCAAAAAGGCGCTCGACGCGCACGAAACCAGGCAGATGCCATTCGCCAGCACGCCGCGCGAGCGCAGCCGCACGCCGGTGCACTGGGTCGAGCCGGTGCTCGTCTGCGAATGCAACTTCGCTGAATGGACGAGCGACGGCATTGTGCGGCAGGCGTCGTTCGTGAGTCTGCGTAACGACAAACCGGCACGGCAAATCATCAAGGAAGATCCTCGTCAAGGAGCCGACGTGCAAGAGCGAACCGATGCCGCATCCGAAACCGTGCCGAAGAAGCGCACGTCGAAATCAAAGAATGCCGCGGGACCAGCCGAAGTCGCCGGCGTGCGCGTCTCGCATCCCGACCGCATCATCGATAAGAGCACCGGCGCCCGGAAAATCGATCTCGTGCACTACTACGAATCGGTCGCCGACTGGATGCTGCCGCATCTGCATGACCGGCCGGTATCGCTGGTGCGCGCGCCTGAGGACATCGGCGGCGAACTGTTTTTCCAGAAGCACAGCCAGAAACTGTCGATCCCCAACGTCACGCAGCATCCCGGGCTCGACCCCGGCCATCCGCCGCTGATCACGGTCGACACACTCAAGGCGCTGGTCGGCGCCGCCCAAATGGGTACCGTTGAATTTCATACCTGGAATGCGTTGGTGTCGAACATCGAAAAACCGGATCGCATGGTGTTCGATCTCGACCCCGACGCGTCGCTCGGGTGGGAGCGGATGATCGAAGCCGCGCAACTGACGCGTTCACTGCTCGAAGAGCTCGGACTGACCTCGTTCTGCAAGACGAGCGGCGGCAAAGGTTTCCACGTGGTAGTGCCGCTCGCGAAGCACGCCGGCTGGGACGATGTAAAAGCGTTTGCGCAAGCGGTCGCCCAGCATATGGCGACGACGTTGCCCACGCATTTCAGCGCGAAGATGGGGGCGCAGAATCGCAAGGGGAAGATCTTTGTCGATTACCTGCGCAACAACCGCGGCTCGAGCACGGTAGCTGCTTTCTCGGCGCGCGCCCGGCCGGGGCTGGGGGTCTCGGTGCCGCTTGCATGGGACGAAGTCGCGACCACGACGAGCGGCGATCAGTGGACCGTCGAAAACGTGCACGAACGTCTCAAGGATCTGAAGCGCGACCCGTGGGAGGGCTACGCGAAGACGCGCCAGCGCATTACGGCGGCAATGAAAAAACGTCTGGACGAAGCGCAGTGAATGGATCCAGCCAGCCTTATTCAACCTGAAAGAGGAGCAAACGATGAAGACCTCACCGCAATCATCCGACGGCGACAAGCAGGCCGATCCGCACACGAAGAAGCGTCCTCTCGAGGAGGCGTCGGCACCGTTGCCGCACGAGGCCGATCAGGATCCGGAGTCGCAGCATGAAGGCGGTCCGCGCGGCGTCGGCAAGCAGGCGCATAGCGATATCGAGCGCGGCCTGAAGGACACGGACCGCCGCGGCGGCGACGAGTATCAGCAGAAAACCCAGAATGACTCGCACGCGGACGTCAACTCCGATCACAAAACCGGCGGTGGCGGGCGCGGCTAGCACTGACGGTGCGCCACGCGCATTGAGCGGAGCGGCTCACTCCGGTTCCACATCCCAATACGGCGGGTCGCCGAAATGCGCGGCGAGGAACTCGATGAATGCGAGCGTCCTCGGCGGCAGGAATGCACGGCTCGGACAGACCGCCCAGATCGCTACCTGCTCCGCGAGCGGATAGGCGTCGAGTACGCTCACCAGTTCACCGCTACGCAGGTAGGGCGCGACATCCCAGGTCGATTTGAGCGCGATGCCGAACCCGGCCAGCAACGCGTCGCGAATGACTTCACCGTTGTCGACGACGAGGCGTCCGCTCACCCGCACTTCGAGCGGGCCGGTGGGCGTGACGAAGGCCCAGTCGCGCTGGTCGGACAGGATCATGCATTCGTGCCGGGCGAGGTCCGAAGGATGGTGCGGCGTGCCGTGCGCGGCGAGGTAGGCGGGGGCGGCGCACAGCACGCGCCGGTTCACGGCGAGGCGCCGCGCCACCAGCGACGAATCCTTGAGCACGCCGACGCGGATTGCGACGTCGATACCGGCGTCGACCAGATCGACCAGTTGATCCGTCAGCCGTAGATCGACGCTCACGCCGGGATAGCGGCGCAGAAATTCGCTGATCACCGGCGACACATGCTGCCGCCCGAACGATGACGGCATGGAGACTCGCAAGCGCCCCTGCGGCTCGGCCTGCGCGCGTCCCACCGAAGCGCGGGCGGCATCGGCCGCGTCGAGCAGCGTCTGGGCGCGGCTCATGAACACCTCGCCATCCTGCGTGAGACTGATGCGGCGAGTGGTCCGGTGCAGGAGCCGCGCGCCAAGGCGCTTTTCCAGTTGCGCGATGCGCGAACTGGCCACCGCCGCCGACAGGCCGAATTCGCGGCCGGCCGCCGACACGTTGGCGAGCAGGGCGGCTCGCACGAATAGGGCGACGTCGAGCAGATCGAGCCGCTCACGCTCGTTGTGTCGCGGGTTCACGCTGGCTTTGGCGGCGGGTTGTGCCGGGTCATCAGAATGGGCCATTCTTCTGAAATCCAAAAAGATGTTTCAGTCATTATGGCGCTTTTTTGAGAATAAGAACCGCCTTAGCATGACGTCAATGCGGTCGATTGGCAGTCACGGCGGTAAGGCGCCGCCAGCAATCGATCGCCGGTCTCTTAATCTCATTTGAAACGACAGGAGTTGTGATGAAAGCCGTAGGTCTCTATCGCTATTTGCCGATCGATCAAGCCGAGTCTCTGGTCGACGTCGAGATTCCCCAACCCGAAGCCAGCGGCCGCGATTTGCTGGTGAAGGTCGAAGCTATCTCCGTCAACCCGGTCGACTACAAGGTGCGCGCGCCGAAAGACACCGTCGAGAAAACGCCGCGCGTGCTCGGCTGGGATGCCGCCGGCACGGTGGTGGCGGTCGGGCCGGACGTGACGCTGTTCAAGGTCGGCGATCCGGTTTTCTATGCGGGCAGCATCACGCGGCCAGGTGCGAATAGCGAGTTCCATCTGGTCGACGAGCGCATTGTCGGGCGCAAGCCGGCGTCGCTCGATTTCACGCACGCAGCCGCGTTGCCGCTGACCGCGATCACCGCCTGGGAGGCGCTCTTCGATCGCCTCGGGGTCTCGCCGCAAGGCGCGGACGAAGGCCGCACGGTGCTCATCATCGGCGGGGCCGGAGGGGTCGGCTCGATCGGCATTCAACTGGCCAAACAACTGGCGAAGCTGAAGGTGGTCGCGACCGCCTCGCGTCCCGAGTCGGCGAAGTGGGCGACCGAGCTGGGCGCGGATCATATCGTCGATCACTTCGGCGATATGCCCGCGCAGTTGAAAAAACTCGGCATCGAGCAGGTCGATTACGTGCTGATCTTCAACGATACCGACCGGAATTTCCCGGCCGCCGCCGAAGTGCTCAAACCGCAGGGCGGCATTTGCACGATCGTCGAGAATAGCCAGCCGCTGCCGGTCGAATTATTGAAGGCGAAAAGCGCCGCGTTCCACTGGGAGTTCATGTTCACGCGTTCCATGTTCGGCACGCCCGACATGATCGAGCAGCATAAGCTGCTGACCGAAGTGGCGCGCCTGGTCGATGCGGGCACGTTGCGCACCACGGTCGGTCAGGAACTCGGCAAGATCAACGCGGAGAATCTGCGCCGGGCGCATCGACTGCTCGAGGAGGGACGCGCGATCGGCAAGCTGGTGCTGACAGGTTTCTGAGCCGGGCAGGTTTTCCCGGAGTTGAGCGGTTCTGTCAGATTGCGCGCGCAGAAAACGTCTCATTGCAAGCGGGGTAATACCCGATTCGGATGAGGCGCGCGCGGCGCCGCTTGGCGGTAGACTGGTGGGGCATCATGCTAAAACAGTTGCGTGTCTCGCGGACCCGGCATCAATCGGGTTTCGGTCAGGCGGTGTATCGGCAGTAGCGCTTGAGCGGGCGCGCAGCGGTACAACAACGAGGTGACAGTATGAGCTCCAGCTTCAAACTCTCCGCCGTTTCAGTTGTTGCTTCTCTCGCATGCGCGCTTGCGCCCGGCATGCTCGCGACGGCGGCTCACGCCGCCACGCCGATCACGGTGACGTCACAGTCGGCCCTCGACGGTCCGATCCGTTACACGGTTCGCGTTACGTCGAAACAGTTCGGCAACTCACAGGAAACCCGCACGATCCGCTCCGGCGAATCGGACGACTTCACGTGGAAAACCGTGCCGCCGGGCGGTCCCGTACCCGCCGCGGAGAGCTGCCCGAATTATTCGTCGCTCCCGACCGATTCCAACGGCGCGATGATTCGTCAAACGCAGATCCGCTTTGCGCCGGTGGTCGCCGGCGACGGCACGGCGTCCGTGCAATTGAGCTTTCAGGCGCAGACGCCGCATGGCGTGAAGACCGTGACGAGTGGCGGCAAAACGCTCAAGTGTCCGAACGAGTTGAGCGTCAGCCAGATTCTGCGTTTTACGATGCCGACCAATGGCACGACGAAAACGCTGACACTCAATGACGGCACCGAACTGGCGGTCACTGCGAAACGTTGACGGGCGCGCGCTGAACGGTGCGTGATATGGGTGCGGCGGCGCGCCTCTTTGCCGCCCCTTTGCCGCCGCTTTGCCGCCTCAACGCTGCTTCACCGCCCGCTCCACCAGCCGTGCCGACAGAAACCGGTGCTCCGCCGAGAAAAGCCGCCGATAGGTGAGCAGCACGGCGCCCACCGTGCCGAGAGCCGACGCGGCCGCGATCAGGAACATGATCACGATCTGATAGCGCACGGCCTGCAATGGCGACTGTCCGGCCAGCACCTGCCCGGTCATCATGCCCGGCAAACTCACCACGCCGACCACGGCCATCTGATTCAGCGTGGGCATCATACCCGCGCGCACCGCCTGGCGCGCCGGCGCCTGCGCCGCTTCCCAGCGGGTTGCGCCGAGCGCGAGCGCCATGTCCACACGGTCACGCCGCGCGGTCAGTTCCTCGGTCATCCGCTCGATGCCGAGCGACACGCCGGTCAGCGTGTTGCCGAGGATCATGCCGAGAATCGGAATCGCATACTGCGGCTCATACCACGGGTGAATGCGGATCACGACGAAGAGGCCCACCGCGCCCACCAGCCACGAACTGATCCAGATCGACAGCACACTATCCGCCCGCTGGCCCGCGTAGGTGCGGTTGCCGCGCTGTGCGCCCGCGAAACCGGCGATCAGCGTCATCAGGACCATCAAGGGCAGCACCACGAACCAGCGGTCGTAACGGAACACCCAGCCAAGCACATAGCCGATCGCCAGCAACTGCACGACGGTGCGGACCGCGGCCCACGCGAGCTTGCGTTCGAGGTCCAGTTTGAGCGCCACCGACACCACGCCGTTCACGACGATCAGCAGTGCGGCAATCGCGACGTCCCAGAGGCTGAGATTTTGCAAGGTCATTGGCCGAGCTCCTGCTGCACCGGCGTCGCGACGGATTCGTCGAGCACGCCGGCGCGCATCGTGAGGTGCCGCACGCTCATGCGCGCGGCTTGCGCCGGGTCGTGCGATACCCACATCGATGCATGCCGGGCGGGATCGGCGGCGAACCATGCATGCACCAGCGCTTCGATTGCGTGGGACGATTCCGGGTCGAGCGAAGCGGTGGGTTCGTCCAGCAACAGCACCTCGGGAGCAAGTTGCAGCACGCGGATCAGCGCGGTGATCTGCGCTTCTCCACCGGACAATTCGCTCGCGCGTTTGTCCAGAAAATCGTTGCCGCGGCCTGCCTGAGCGGCCAGGCTCGCGGCGCGTGCGCGATCGAAGCGCACGTCGCGATAGGTGCGCAGTTCGTACGGATATCGCAGATTGTCCTCGACGCTGCCGTCCAGCAGCGCGGGCCGCTGCCGGATATACGCGACGTTGCGCCGGTACCTCGGAATGGCTGCGCGCTCAACCGGAGCGCCGTGCCACATAATGCGTCCGGCATCGAGCGGATCGAGCAGGGCGAGGGCCCGCAGAAACACGCTCTTGCCCGAACCCGACGGACCGGTGACAGCGACGCGGTCGCTGGCGTGCAGGGCGAAGGTGGTGGGGTGCAGCAGCGTTTGTCCGCGCAAGGCATCGCGCCGGACGATACCGTCGGCGAGGACGAAGGGAACATCGGTCATGGTTGGGCCGTGGGTGAATTTTTGCGTGAATTCAGGGGTGCCATGACATGCATTGACGCGCATTGACATTTTGCGTGACAGGTAAGCCACGAGTTAAGCCGCGAGATAACTCGCCCGCGGACGCTGCGGCATGATAAAACGGCACCCTTAAGGCAATATTACCAGGCACGATACATGCTGCCTGAAGCACAACAAAGAACAAAGGCGGAGTTTCTCAATGGCGGTGTCGAGCACGATTGGAAGGCGGATAGGAAAAATCATCGCATGGCTGCTGGCGATCATCGTCATTCTGATTGTCGCGCTGGCAATTTTCATTCTGACCTTTGACTGGAACCGCGCGCGGCCTTACATCGACGACAAGGTCACGCAGGCGATCGGCCGGCCGTTCGCGATCAACGGCGATCTGAAAGTCGGCTGGCGGCATCCGGTCGGCGAGACCGGCTGGCGCGGCTGGGTGCCCTGGCCGCGTTTTTCGGCGGCCAATATCACGATAGGCAATCCCGACTGGGCCAAACAGCCGCACTTCGCGACGCTCGATGAAATCGACTTCGAGGTCATGGTGCTGCCGCTGCTCGCGCACGACATCGTGATTCCCGCGATCAATCTCGTGAATCCGTCGGTCGATCTCGAACGACTGCTCGACGGACGCAACAATTGGACCTTCAAACTGGCGTCGTCCAGCGGGCCTTCCGAATGGCGGCTCGATCTGCACGACGTCGCGTTTGCCAAAGGCAACGTCGCCTTGTCCGACCAGCAGAAGAAGGTCGAGGTGCAGGTCGCCGTCGATACATTGGGCCAGCCGATTCCGATCGGCGAGGTGATGAAGCAGCAGGAGGCGGCGTCGCGCACCGCATCGGCGGAGACGGTCGGTAAAGCGGGCGCCGGCAAGCTGGCCGCCCAGGCGAATGCGCAGGCCGCATCGGAAGCCGCGGCGGCCTCCGCGGCGGCTGCCGATGCTGCGTCGACGGCGGCCGCCGCTTCGGGCGCGAGCGCGGCGATTGGCACCTCGGACGCGCTGGTTGCAAGTGCTCCGAATGGCGCAAGTAGTACGAATGGCGCGAGCGCCACAGCCAGCACAGCCAGCACAGCCAGCACAGCCAGCACAGCCAGCACAGCCAGCACAGCCAGCACAGCCAGCACAGCCAGCACAGCAAGCGCAGCAACAGGGGTGTCGGCCAGCGGTGCCGCGGTGGCCTCGGGCGGCAGCGCCGCAGGCACGGCGAACGGCGCGAAACCGGCGATCCCGACTTACGCGATTGGTTGGACCGTCAAGGGGTTCTACAACAAGACGCCGGTGTCCGGCAGCGGCAAGGTCGGCGGCGTGCTGGCGTTGCAGGACGCAAACCGTCCGTTCCCGGTGCAGGCCGATGTGAAGGCAGGCGATCTGCGCGTCGGCCTGGTGGGCACGATCACCGATCCGGCGCATCTTGCCGCGGTCGATTTACGCCTCTGGCTGCAAGGCAACAGCCTCGCGCGCCTGTATTCGCTGACCGGCGTGACCTTGCCCGACACGCCGCCGTATGCGACCGAGGGACGCCTGGTCGGTCAGTTCAAGTCCAGCGGCAACGTCTTCACGTATGAGAATTTCACGGGACGGGTGGGCGGCAGCGATCTGAATGGCTCGTTGAGCTACACGGCACGTGAGCCTCGTCCGCTGTTGCAGGGCGAACTGGTGTCGCATCTGCTGCAATTCGCCGATCTGGCGCCGATCATCGGCGCGGACTCGAAGGCCAGCAAGGCGAAGCGCGGCGACGCGACGGCCCAACCCGGCAATAAGGTGCTGCCCGTGGAAGAGTTTCGCACCGACCGCTGGAAAGCGATCGACGCCGACGTGAAGTTCACCGGGCGCCGCATCGTCAAGGACGTCAACCTGCCGATCACGGACTTGTACACACACGTCGTGATGACTGATGGCGTGCTGTCGCTCGAACCGCTGAAGTTCGGCGTGGCCGGCGGCTCGCTGTCATCGGATATTCATCTGGATGGCAGCACGACACCGTTGAAGGGCCGCTTCGCGACCTCGGCGCGGCATCTGAAGCTCAAGCAGTTGTTCCCGAACTTCAAGACGATGCAGAACGCGCTCGGTGAAATCAACGGCGACGCCGCATTGAGCGCGACCGGCAATTCGCCGGCGGCGTTGGCAGCGACTTCCAACGGCGAGGTGAAGGCTCTGGTGACCGACGGGACGGTGAGTCGCCTGCTGATGGAAGCCGCGGGCCTGAACGTCGCTAACGTGGTCTACGAAAAACTGTTTGGCAATCGCGACGTGAAGATCAACTGCGCGGCGGCGGATTTTGTCGCGACCAACGGCGTGCTGGATTCGCGTGTCTTCGCGCTCGACACGGACGACGCGGTGATCGACATCGACGGCAATGTGAATTTGCGCGACGAGTCGATGGATCTTGGCGTGCATCCGCATACCAAGGGCTTCCGGGTGTTTTCGCTGCGCTCGCCGCTGTATGTGAAGGGAACGTTCAAGGATCCGCACGTGGGGGTGAATGCCGCCGCGCTGGCGCTGCGGGGGGGCGCCGCGATCGGGCTCGGTCTGATCAATCCGTTTGCGGCGCTGATTCCGCTGCTCGCGCCTAGCAATAACAAGCCGCTGCCGTGCGCGCAGTTGCTCTCGCAGGTTCGTCAGGCGCCGAGCGCGCCGCCGCCGGGCATGAAGCAGCAACCCAAACCGGCTATTTCCCTCGACGGTGCCCCTGTGAACAAGCCCTCAACGGACGCGCATTCGCCGGCTGCGGCCGGCAAGAAGCCTGCGCCAGCCGTCATGCCGCCGGCCACGGCAGCCGAATACAAAGGGAGTTGAGGCTTTTTGCCCGAGACCCGCGGCCGTTGGGCGTGAGCATCGCGCAAGCGGCGCGTGCCACGGCAAAAGAGGAAAAGAAAGAGAAAGACGGGGAATCGGCGCCGCGTGGCTGAAAACGCTGGCGCCGATAAGGGAAGGAAAGAACTACCTGAGCGAGCGCGGTGCGGCATCTCCCGCGGCATCCTGCCGGCGAACCCCGCGCCGGGCGCCGCCAACGCGGGTGGCGCCAAACTCCGTCAGGATCTTGCCCCGAGCCCGGCTGGCAAAGACCAGAAAGCCGAAGCCGTCGGCTTCATACCAGTACCCGCCGTTTTCGAGCCCATCCAGCGGCTGCTCCAGTGCATTGGTAATGGATTCGATGCAACGCCGCCGCAATTCGGCGGGCGCGGGATAGGGCGGTTGCGCGCCTCGTACGCTGCAGAGCAGAACGTCGAGCCCGGGCAGTACATGCGCATAGAGCACCGGCTCGTCTTGCGCGCGGGCGCGGGCAATTTTGGTGTCGAGCTGACCGAACGGCTTGAAATGCCGTAGTACCGCGAGGAACGACTCATCGCCGTCCACCTTCGCGCGTCTACGCTTTTTCGGGAAGGACATAAAAATTCGCCTGAAAAAGAATTGCAAGAAACGCAGCGTCCTCATGCGACAACTCCCGGCTTCGCGCGCCGCACGTCGATCTTTTATAGCATACGACAAGGCCGGATTCACGGTGATTCGACGCCTACGCCGCCCCACCGCCTCCCGCACGAATCATGCCGAACCGCCTCGCCGCGCGCTTTCGCTTCCCAGCACATCTGTCTCCATCATAGACTCAGGCGCCGCCGAAAAAACATCCTGTATCAATAAAAAAGTCATTTTTGTGTGGGCGAGCGCATCCAGTCACTACGTTGAAATATCTCACATTCACGTCGATAATGGCCCGTCCGGCTGCACCGTGGCGTGCTCGCCAATCCCGCATCGCAACGGGCCGCCCGCGCGGCGCGGCGACGCGCGTGGTCGATGCACGACCGGCAGGCACGCCGCGGCTTGAACGACCCTTCGGGCGAACATGAAACTATTCACCAAGGGTCTGCTGCTGATTGCAGTGCCGAGCGTGGTCGAGCTGGCGCTTCTGGGCGTCCTCTTCGATACCCAGGAGCAAACGGCGCAGGCCGCGCAGTGGGTCAGCAACAGCAAGCAGATCCTTTATCAGTCGTCGGCCATTGTCGATCCGCTGCTGCGTCAGGCCGCGCGGGTCCGCACGGGTATGGTCGTCGGCGATCCGTCGTTTATCGACCGTCATACCGTTTGGGTCGATCTCGGCGACCGGCTTTCGAACCTCGAAACGCTGGTGGCCGATACGCCGCAGCAGGCCGAACGCGTACGCAGAATGCAACAGGCGATCGAGGCGTATCGCGAGCAGGCCAATGCGATCGCGCAGGCGCTGCGCGCCGGACACAACGTGACTTCGTTTGCGGCGCAGGATACTGGCGGGCTCCCTTCGCAGATCGCGTTGTTTCGCGACCAGCTCGCCGAATTCAGCAGCGAAGCCTCGCGGCTCGACGCCGAGCGATCCGCGGCCCTGACACGGCGCCATGAACGCCAGCAGTACGCGCTGATCGCCGCCGTGCTGGGGTCGATGCTGATCTGGGCGGTCACCGCGGTGGTGTTTGCGCGTAGTATCGGCCGGCGTCTGGAAGTGTTGACGGACAACGCCGAACGTCTGGGCCGCGGCTGGGAGCTGGCTCCGCCGCTGTCCGGCAGCGACGAAATTGCCGCGCTCGACGCGGTGCTGCATCAGACGGGTGCACGCCTGCGCGAGGCCGAAGGCGAGCAGACCCTGCTGAAAGCGCGGCTCGAGGCGCGCGCGCGGGAGCTGGCCGGTGTGAATGAAGCGCTGCGCCAGGAGACGCAAGACAACGAAATGTTCATCTACAGCGTATCGCACGATCTGCGCTCGCCGCTGGTGAATCTGCAGGGCTTTTCGAAAGAATTGCAGGTGTCGTGTGACGAACTGGACAGCATCGTCGAGGCGGCGAATCTGCCGGAGTCCGAGCATCGGCGCATGGTGCATATCCTTGACGGCGACGTGCGCGAGTCTCTGCAATATCTGCGCGCCGCGGTAACGCAGGCGGCGGCGATCATTGACGCGCTCTTGCGGATTTCGCGTGCCGGCCGGCTTGAATACCAATGGCAGCGGGTCAGTGTCGGACGCGTGGTGGGACGGGTGGTCGAGGCGTTGCAGGGCGTGATCAGCCAGCGGGCGACCGTGGTCACCGTGCGCGAATTGCCGCCGGCGTGGGGCGACCCGGGTGCGATCGAGCAGATTTTCAGCAACCTGGTCGGTAATGCGCTCAATTATCTCGATCCGGCGCGTAGCGGGCGCATCGAGATCGGCGCGCTGGAGCCGGAACCGGTCGACGAGACGGAACCGCGCGCGTTACGCACGCGCACTTATTATGTGCGTGACAACGGCCTCGGCATTCCGGCGGCGTATATGTCGAAGGTGTTCCGGGCCTTTCAGCGCTTGCACGGCGACGTCGCGAACGGAGACGGCGTGGGCCTCGCCGTGGTGCGGCGGATGGTGGAACGGCATGGCGGGCGCATCTGGGTCGAGTCCGCGGAAGGGGCGGGATCGACCTTTTTCGTCGTGCTGCCGGAACAGCCCGCGCGCAATTGAGTCAGGGCAGGCATCGGGAAAAAAGGTGGGGATAGCTAAAACATGATGCAAAAACGGATTGTCAGCCCGGAGGGCATATGAGTCACGGGGAAACGGTCAGCATCGTGCTGATCGAGGACGACGACGGCCACGCCACGCTGGTCGAGCGCAATTTGCGCCGTGCCGGTGTTTCAAACGGCTTCGTGCGCTTTCGCGATGGCCAGCAGGCACTCGATTACTTCTTCGGCCCGGCGCCCGCGGACGCTGCGGCCAGTCCTTACCCGCCTCGGGAGGATTTGACGAATTTCGTCGTGCTGCTCGATCTGAAGATGCCGCGGGTGGATGGCTTCGAGGTATTGCGGCGTCTGAAGGATTCGCCGCAGACAGCCGCGGTGCCGGTGATCGTGCTGACCACGACCGACGATCCGCGCGAAATCGAGCGCTGCTACGAACTCGGCTGCAATGTCTATATCACCAAGCCGGTCGAATACGACGCCTTCATCGAAGCCGTTCGCCGTCTCGGCTTCTTCCTGCAAGTCGTCAAACTGCCGGCGGGCCACCGGCTGGGCGCGCCTTGACGGAAGGCGCAGGTGAAGGCGCGCCGAAAGCGGCTCATGACAAGATAGCCCTATCAGACCTAGCGAAAGAAGACTCCGCATGACCGAAGAAGTGTCCACGCAACCCGCCGCATATGTGCTGGTCGTCGATGACGACGAAGGCATCCTGCGGCTCGCGCGCAAATCGCTCGAACGCGCCGGCTGCCGGGTTGCCATCTGCGCCGGTATCGACACGGCCCGCGAGCGGCTTGCTGCCGGCGCGCCCGACCTGCTGGTGCTCGACTACCAGTTGAGCGGGCCCGAAACCGGCCTCGACTTCTTTCGCCGTTTGCGGGCCGAAGGTGTGCGGATTCCTGCCATCCTCGTGACCGGTTTCACTGACGAATCGCGCGTGATCGAAGCGTTACGCGCGGGCGTGTCCGACGTGGTGCCGAAATCCGGTGATTACCTCGATTACTTGCCGGAAGCCGTTGAGCGCGTGCTTTCCCAGGTGCGTCTGCAAAAGGCGTCGGCTGAAGCCTTGCTGTTGCGCGACCGCGAACAGCATTACCGGACCTTGTCGGAGGCGTTGCCGCACCTCGTGCTGACCTGCAACGCCGCGGGCGATTGCGATTTCCTGTCGAAGCAGTGGTTCGACTACACGGGATTGTCGGAAAGCAGTTCGTACGGCCTCGCATGGCTCGAAGCGGTGCATCCCGACGATCGTGAAGAGATTCGCCGGACCTGGCTCAAGGCGGTGACGGACGGCGCCGGCGATTACCGGCACGAACTGCGGATTCGCCGCCATGACGGCGAATATCGCTGGTTCGACGCCCGTGCGGTCGCCATGCGCGACCCCGAGGGCAATATCAGCAAATGGTTCGGCAGTTGCACGGATATTCATCCCCAGCGCGAGGCGATCGAGGAGCGCGAACGCCTGCTCGCCTCGGAGCAGGCCGCTCGCCAGATCGCGGAAGAAGCCAATCGTGCGAAAGACCGCTTCCTCGCCATGCTGTCGCACGAATTGCGCACACCGCTCACGCCGGTGCTGGCGGGGGCCAGCGTGCTGGAGATGATCCCGGGTCTGCCCGACCAGGCACGCACGAGCGTGCGCATGATCCGCCGCAACGTCGAACTCGAAGCGCGTCTGATCGACGATCTGCTCGACCTCACGCGTGTGGCGAATGGCAAGCTGCGTCTGTCGCTCGAAACGGTCGACGTGCATGAGGTGATCGACAGCGTGCTCGAACTCTTCCGCAGCGAGATCCAGGTCAAGCAGCAGGACGTACACGTCCACAAGAATGCCGAGCAACACTACGTGCTCGCCGACCGCGCACGACTGCAGCAGATGTTGTGGAACCTGATCCGCAACGCGGCCAAATTCACACCGGACGGCGGTCATATCTACGTGCGCACGCATGATGAACGCATGCATGTGCAGATATCGGTCGAGGATACCGGCATCGGTATCGAGCCCGAGCAGATCGGCAAGCTTTTCAATGCCTTCGAGCAGGGCAATCAGAACATGACGCGGCAATTCGGCGGCCTGGGCCTGGGTCTCGCGATCACCAAGGCGCTGACCGACGTGCACGGCGGTACGGTGATCGCACAGAGTCCGGGGCCGCACTGCGGCGCGACCTTCACGATCACGCTGCCCACGGCCGCCGCGCCGGAGGAGCTGACGCCTGTCGCCGCGCCCGATGAGGTGCGTCCGCCCGGTTTGCTGACCATCCTGCTGATCGAAGACCACGTGGATACCGCCGAGGTGATGGCGCAGCTGATTCGCAGCCTGGGGCACGACGTGACCGTGGTGGGGCGGGTTGACGATGCGTTGGCCGCCACCCAGTTGCAGAACTTCGATCTGGTGATCAGCGATGTGGGCTTGCCGGATGGCACCGGTCTCGATTTCGTCAAGGCGTTCCGCGAGCATTCGGATGCGCCGGCGGTTGCGTTGACCGGCTTCGGCACCGACGAAGACGTGCGCCGTTGCCTGAGCGCGGGCTTTACTTCACATCTGACTAAACCCGTCAATTTCGGCCAGCTCGAAACGATGATTGAAAGCGCGCTGAACCTGAAGGCGGAAAAGGGCGAAGGCGGAGATAAGGACGAAAAGGATGCGGCCGCAAAGGGCGCCTAGTTGTACATTCGGCCCCGATTGAGATGAGATAACTGGCGTGCAGGATAGAAAAAAGGCCTGTGGCGATTTTCGCGCTACAGGCCTTTTTCATTGTCGCCGGCTAATGCACCGGCTAGTGCACTGGCTAATGCACCGGTGCCAATGCTCGATGCGGAAACCTTAACGCGGCGGCGCGTTCTTCAGCGAATCGCGGATCTCGCGCAGCAGCACGACATCTTCCGGCGTTGGCGGCGGTTCCGCCGGTGCGGCTTCAGCCGGTTTGCGCAGATTGTTGATGAACTTGACCATCAGGAAAATGATGAACGCGAGAATCACGAAGTTGATGGCCACCGTGATGAACGAGCCATAACCGAACACCGCCACGCCTGCCGTCTGCAAGTCTTTATACGATTCCGGACTGCCTTTGAAACTCGCTGGAATATCGCCGAGGCGAATGAATTTGTTGGAGAAATCGAGGCCGCCGGTAGCAACGCCGACAACCGGCATGATCAGGTCTTTAACAATTGAATTGACGATTGTGGAAAATGCGCCGCCGATAATCACCCCGACAGCCAGATCCATTACGTTGCCTTTGAGGGCAAATTCCTTGAATTCCTTAATCATGCTCATAGATGTTCCTCCCAGAAGTCGATGATCGAATCATACCAATCTGAGAGCGATAGGCTAGTCCCCTAAAGCTGAAAGAGCGGATGGGCTCTATTCTGGAAACTGTGACTGGCTGTGGCGCGCCCGTTCGATATGCGCGGCAAAACTGACCGGGTCGGTATTGGTCCCGCACAGCAGCACGCCGACGCGCTTGCCTTGCAGTGTTTCGCGCAGCGGCCCGAGCAGCGCTGCCGTAGCCGCGGCGCAGGCCGGTTCGACAGCTAGCTTAAGTTGTCCGAACAAGGTCAGCATGGCCGCGCGCAACTGCTCGTCGGAGACGGTGACGAGGCGGTCGATATGACGGCGGCACAACTCGTAGCTGTATTCCTCGGTATGGGGCGATGCCAGTGAATCGGCAATGGTGTGCATGTGGCCCATCTTGATCGTGTGATTGGCGGCAAAGCTTTTGCCCATCGCATCCGATCCTTCGGGCTCGACGCCGTAGATGTGCACCTTGGGATTGGCGAGCCGCATGGCGGTGGCCACACCGGCGGCGAGCCCGCCGCCGCCGATCGGCACGATCACCGCTTCGAGATCGGGCGTTTGCGTGGCCCATTCATAGCCGAGCGTGGCCGAGCCCAGCACGGTGCGATAACCATTGAACGGGTGCACGAAGTAGCGGCCTTCTTCCGCTTCGATACGGCGCACCAGTTCGAATGCTTCGGCAATGTTCTCCGCGAACACGATCTCCGCGCGATATTGCCGGCACAAGGCTACGCGTGCCGGATTGGCCGCGCGAAACAGCACGACCTTCGCGCTGATGCCAAGGCGCATTGCCGCGTAGGCGACCGCCACGGCATGGTTGCCGCCCGAAACACAGGTAACGCCCGCGCTGCGTTGCGCTTCGTCGAGCGCGAGCAGGTTGGTGAACGCGCCGCGCGCCTTGAAGCTGCCGCCCGCCTGCAGCAACTCGAACTTGAAGTTCACCACCGTGCCTTCCAGCGACGGAAAATCGAGCCGGTCGAACACCGGCGTTCGTGTCACCCACGGTGTCAGGGCAAAGTGCTGCGTGGCGATGTCGTCGAGTGTGGGGATCGGCTCACCGTCGATCGTATGGTCGGTGTGCTGCGGCGTGGCGGTTGACATGGCGTGGGTAGGTTTTTCCTCGGTATGGTTAAGACTATTTTTGCCGCGCTCAGTTTCAGTGCGCGTGGGCGTCGACCGACATGCTGTGAATGAATTTTTGCAGGAAACGTTCGCATGCCACAAGCTGATCCAGCGCCACGAATTCGTTGGCCTTGTGGGCCTGCTGGATGTCGCCGGGGCCGCACACAATGCTCGGAATGCCGGCCAGCGAGAACAACCCGGCTTCAGTGCCATACGCGACTTTGCGCTTGTCCTGGTCGGCGGTCAGCGCGCGCACGAGTTGCGTGATGGCCGCTTGTTCAGACGAATCGAGACCGGGCGCCGCAGCGATTTTGGTGATCTCGATGGCGCCGGATGGATGCTCGCGCAACATTTTCGGCAGCAGCGTTTCGCGTGCGTATTGATCGATCCGCGCGAAGATCGGTTCGGGGTCGAGCGTGGGCAGATTGCGGAATTCGAACTGGAATTTGCATTCGGCCGGCACGGTATTGATCGCATTGCCGCCGACGATCGTGCTGGTTTGCGCGGTGGTGAAGGGCACGTCATACAGTTCGTCGAACGGGCCTTGCTCGCGAAACTGATCGGCCATGTCGCGGATGTAGCAGATCAGGCGCGCGGCGTATTCGATCGCATTCAGACCCTTCGGCGTAAGCGACGAATGCGCTGCCTGGCCGCGCACGCAGCACTGATACGCGTTGATGCCTTTGTGCGCCACGATCGGACGCATGCTGGTCGGCTCGCCGACGATGCAGCCGTCCGGCTTGACGCCGCGTTTCATCAGATCGGCGATCAGGAGCGGTGCGCCCACGCAACCCACTTCCTCGTCGAACGACAGGGCGAAGTGAATCGGTTTGGCGAGCTTCGTGCGTTGCATCTCAGGCAAGAGCGTAAGCGCGGCGCCGATGAAGCCTTTCATATCGCAGGTGCCGCGGCCATACAGTTTATCGCCGCGAATTTCAGGCTTGAACGGATCGCTGTCCCACTGCTGACCGTCCACCGGCACGACGTCGGTATGGCCCGACAGCACCACGCCGCCGTTGGTCTCGCCGTCGTGAGCCGGAATCGTTGCAAACAGATTGGCCCATTTGCCGCTTTCGTCGTGGGTGAGTGTGGCTTCGATGCCGACCGCGCGCAATTCGTCGCGCACGGTTTCGATCAGGCCGAGATTCGGATTGCGGCTCACCGTGTCCATCGACACGAGACGGGTGACCCAGGGAAGCGAGGCAGGCGAGGAAGAATTCGATGCAGTGGCGGGCGTTTGCGAGGACTGCGCTGATTCAGCGACGTGTGACATGACAAGACTCCAGCATTTGAGTCTTTCGATCATACCCAAAAAACCTTCACCCGTATGCTGCGGAGCGCGTTTGCGCACCGCAGCATGAGCGAAAAACGGCTAGACGTACCCGTTTTTTTGCATCAGGCTCATGTGCCGGCGCGGGTATCCGTCGCGACGCCGCTATGCACGCCGAAGTTGGCGTGATAGCGGCGCGTGAACATCCAGCGACAGCTTAGCGCGCCGCCGCCGTGGCAGCGGTGCCGCGACTGGGCGTGCCGAGCGCGCGCAAGGTTTCCTTGACCGTCGCCACACGCACGGCCAGATCCGGACTGCGCGTTTCGATGCGCAGCTTGTCCTGGCCCGCGAGCTTGATGTGCTTGTGTTTCTGCACCATCTCGATGATCCGCATGGCGTCGATCGGCGGATTGGGGATGAACTGCAAGCCGATCACGGCTTCGCCCGCGTCGATTTTCGAAATGCCCAAAGGCTTGGCCGCCAATCGCAGACGATGTGTCTCGACGAGCGCGTGTGCCTGCGGCGGCAACTTGCCGAAGCGATCGATCAACTCTTCCTGAATGCTGTCGATCGAATCGTTGTGTTCGCAATTGGCGAGGCGCTTGTAGAGCGACAGGCGTTCCTGCACGTCGCCGCAATAGTCGGCCGGCAAAATGGCGGGGGCGTGCAGATTGATTTCCGTGGTCGCCGCGAGCGGGGCGGTGAGGTCCGGTTCCTTGCCTTCCTTGAGCGCCTTGACGGCGTCGTTGAGCATGTCGGTATAGAGCTGGAAACCGATCTCCTGGATTTCGCCCGATTGCTTGTCGCCGAGCACTTCGCCTGTGCCGCGAATCTCGAGGTCGTGCATCGCGAGATAGAAGCCGGAACCGAGTTCCTCCATTTGCTGGATGGCTTCGAGGCGGCGCTGCGCCTGCTTGGTCAGCCCTTGCGGGTCATGCACCAGCAGATACGAGTACGCCTGGTGGTGCGAACGACCGACCCGGCCACGCAACTGATGCAATTGCGCAAGACCGAACTTGTCGGCACGGTGAATCAGGATCGTGTTGGCGCTCGGCACGTCGATACCGGTTTCGATAATCGTCGTGCACAGCAGAACGTTCGCGCGTTGGGCAACGAAGTCACGCATCACGCGTTCGAGTTCGCGCTCATGCATCTGACCATGCGCGACGGCAATGCGCGCTTCGGGCACGAGCGTTTCGAGCATCTGCCGGCGATTCTCGATCGTCTCGACTTCGTTATGCAGGAAGTACACCTGGCCGCCGCGCTTCAATTCGCGCAACATGGCTTCGCGAATCACGCTGTCTTCTTCGCGACGCACGAAGGTTTTGATCGCGAGGCGCTTTTGCGGCGCGGTGGCGATCACGGAGAAATCGCGCAGGCCTTCGAGCGCCATGCCGAGCGTGCGTGGGATCGGGGTGGCGGTGAGCGTGAGTACGTCGACTTCGGCGCGCAACGCTTTCAGCGCCTCTTTCTGACGCACGCCGAACCGGTGTTCCTCGTCGATGATCACGAGCCCCAGCCGCTTGAACTGCACATCGGAGGACAGCAGCTTGTGCGTGCCGATGACGATATCGACAGTGCCTTCGTTGATCTGCTGGATCGCCGCGTTGACTTCCTTGGTCGACTTGAAGCGCGACAGTTCGGCAATCCGCACCGGCCAGTCGGAGAACCGGTCGCTAAAGGTTTGCGTGTGCTGTTCGGCGAGCAGCGTGGTGGGCGAGAGCAGCGCGACCTGCTTGCCGCCCATCACCGCGATAAACGCCGCACGCAGCGCCACCTCGGTTTTGCCGAAACCGACGTCGCCGCACACGAGGCGGTCCATCGGTTTGCCGCTCGTCATATCGCCGATCACAGCGGCAATCGCCGCGGCCTGATCCGGCGTCTCTTCGAAGCCGAAACTCTCGGCGAACTTCACATAGTCTTTCGGTTCGAGCGCGAACGCATGGCCTTCACGCAGCGCGCGACGGGCGTACAGGTTCAGCAGTTCCGCCGCGGTGTCGCGGATCTGCTGCGCGGCTTTGCGTTTGGCCTTTTCCCATTGGCCCGAGCCGAGCGAATGCAAGGGCGCGCTTTCCGGATCCGCGCCGCTGTAGCGCGAGATCACGTGCAACTGCGCAACCGGCACGTAGAGCTTGCTGTCACTCGCGTACTCCAGGTGCAGGAATTCGGTCTCGCCTTCGCCGAGATCCATCGTGACGAGGCCCATATAGCGGCCGATGCCGTGCTGCGAATGCACGACCGGATCACCGATCTTCAGCTCGGACAGATCGCGCACCATCGAATCGACGTTGCTCGCCTGTTCCTGACGGCGGCGGCCCGCGCGGCGCGCGAGCGGCCCGTAAAGCTCCGTCTCGGTGATGATCGCGATGCCCTCCGCGGGCACGGCAAAACCGTTGGCCAACGGGGCGACGCCAAGCGAGAAACGCGTGTCGCCGGCGAGCCAGCTCTGGAAGGTGTCGCTCGACGCCGGTCGCAGATGATTGTCGGCGAGCAACTGCAACAGCGTTTCGCGCCGGCCGGCCGATTCAGTGGCAAACAGCACGCGGTTCGGGGTGGTGTCCAGATAGGCGCGCAGGGCCGCAATCGGATCTTCCGCGTGACGGTCGATCGCAAGATTCGGCAACGGGGTCGACCAGCCGCCGCCCGCGTTGGCCGGCAGGACGAGTCGCGCGAACGGCTTGGCGAACGTGAAAAAATCCTCGTCCGAGAGGAATAGACGCTGCGGCTCCAGAATCGGCCGGTCGCGATCGTGCGACAGGAAGTTGTAGCGCTGCCTGGTGTCGTTGGTGAAGCGCTTGATCGCCGCATCCAGATCGCCGACGAACGCCAGTTGCGCGCCTTCGGGCAAATAGTGGAAGAGCGTGGCGGTTTCGTCGAAGAAGAGCGGCAGATAGTATTCGATGCCCGCCGAAGGCACGCTGTTGCCGATGTCCTTATAGATCGACGCGCGGCTTGGATCGCCCTCGAAAGTTTCACGCCAGCGGCTGCGAAAGGCCGTGCGGGCGGCCTCGTCGAAGGGGAATTCGCGGCCGGGCAGCAGGCGCACCTCTTTCACCGGGTAGAGGCTGCGCTGCGTATCCGGGTCGAAGGCACGGATCGAGTCGACCTGGTCGTCGAACAGGTCGATCCGGTACGGCAACGGCGAGCCCATCGGAAAGAGGTCGAGCAGTGAGCCGCGCACGCAGTATTCGCCGGGACGCACCACCTGGCTCACGTGCTCGTAGCCGGCCAGGGTCAATTGCGCCTTGAGTTTGGCTTCGTTCAGGCGCTCGCCTTGCGAGAACGAGAACGTGTAGCCCGCCATGAAGGACGCGGGCGGCATCCGGTACAAGGCGGTGGTGGCCGGCACCAGCAGGATGTCGCAGCGGCCCTCGCCGAGATCGTGCAGCGTGGCGAGGCGCTCGGAGACCAGATCCTGGTGAGGCGAAAAGGTATCGTAAGGCAGCGTTTCCCAGTCGGGCAGCAAACGCACCCGGGCCTCGGGCGCGAAAAAGCTGATCTCCTGCGACAAGCGTTGCGCGTCGACGGCGCTTTCGCAGACCACGGCCAGCAACGGCACCTTCTCGCGATAGGCGAGATGGTAGCGGGCGATCAGCAGCGCGTCGGACGAGCCGTGCGTGCCGTCGAAGGCAAAACGCTGGCCGGTCTTGACGAGCGCGACGGGCGGGGAGTACTGCGATGATGCGGCGATGTCTGGCATAGAAGAGAAAAGACGGCCTCGGGCTCACACGTGATCGGCAAGTTTACGCGTGTCGGGGCGTAGATGCGAAGGACCTATTATAAAATCCGTCGTTTACTTTCACTTCGCGGCATCCGCACTCGTGACTTCCCGTCTATTTGCCCTCATTCCGTGCGCTGGCACCGGCAGCCGTTCCGGCGCCGCGATGCCCAAACAATATCGCACTGTCGCCGGTCGCGACATGTTGCATTACTCGCTGGCGGCGTTCGACGCCTGCAGCGAGTTTGCGCAAACGCTGGTCGTCATTGCCCCAGACGACCAGCACTTTGACGCCCGCCGCTTCAGTGGGCTGCGTTTTGCCGTGCGGCGCGCCGGCGGGGCCTCGCGCCAGGCCTCGGTGCTGAACGGCTTGCATGCGCTGGCCGAGTTCGGTGCGCACGACGACGACTGGGTGCTGGTGCACGACGCCGCGCGGCCCGGCATTACGCCTGGCTTGATCCGCGCGCTGGTCGCCGCGCTGAAGGAGGACGCGGTGGGCGGCATCATGGCGCTGCCGGTTGCGGATACCCTGAAGCGGATCGATGCCGGATCGTCGGACGGGCGGATTGCCCGCACCGAGGCGCGCGACGGCCTGTGGCAGGCGCAGACGCCCCAGATGTTCCGCATCGGCATGTTGCGCGAGGCCATTTTGCGCGCGCAGGCGGACGGTCACGATCTGACCGACGAAGCGAGCGCGATCGAGTGGCTGGGTCATGCGCCCAGGTTGGTGCAGGGGAGTTTGCGCAACTTCAAGGTCACTTATCCGGAAGATTTCGACCTGGCCGAAGCGATTCTGTCCCGGCCGGCTTCGGCTTCCTGAGCGGTTAATCGAATTTAAATGAATGGACTTGACGCATATGGATTTCAGAATTGGGCAGGGTTATGACGTGCATGCGCTGGTGCCGGGCCGTCCGTTGATTATTGGCGGGGTGACGATTCCTTACGAACGCGGCCTGCTCGGGCATTCGGACGCGGATGTGCTGCTGCATGCGATTACCGATGCCATTTTTGGCGCTGCTGCAATGGGCGATATCGGGCGTCATTTCTCCGATACCGATGCTAAATTCGCCGGCGCGGATAGCCGGGTTTTGCTGCGGGAGTGTTTTGCCCGTGTAACGGCGGGTGGATTTTCTATCGCTAACGTGGATAGTAGTGTGGTTGCTCAGGCGCCTAAGCTCGCGCCTCACATTGAAGCAATGCGAATTAACATCGCCGCGGACCTTAACCTGCCGGTCGAGCGGGTGAACGTTAAGGCCAAGACGAATGAGAAGTTGGGATATCTCGGCCGTGGCGAAGGGATTGAAGCTCAGGCCGTAGTTTTGTTGATTAAAAACTAGGAGTTGGGTGAGATTTTATGGGCCTCGTAAAACCCGCTGCTGCTTTTCAGGCGCCGCGGGTTTTTTATCGAACCTATTGCATCACAACGTCGATCCGCCCACGGGGCGGTTGCAAGCGCATTCTTCGTAGGTTTGCAGTGCATCCAGCAGGCGTAATACCTCTGCCGGGTTGCGGCCGACGTTCAGGTTATTGACCGAGACGTGCTGAATCGTATTGTCCGGATCGACAATAAACGTCGCACGCAGCGCCACGCCGGCTTCCTTGTCGCGCACACCAAGCTGGTCGATCAACTCGCCTTTCACGTCACCGAACGAATAGTGGTTGAGCTTGTTCAGATCCTTGTTCTCGCGGCGCCATGCCAGCTTGACGAACTCATTATCGACGCTGCCGCCTAGCAGCACGGCGTCGCGCTCCTCAAAATCCTTCGCGAGTCTGGCAAATTCAACGATCTCCGTCGGACACACGAACGTGAAATCCTTCGGGTAGAAATAGATAATTTTCCACTTGTCGGGAAACGACTGTTCGGTGATTTCTTCGAACGCCGACATGCCGTTTTCTTCGTAATCGTTGAAACCGGGCTTGGCGGCAGTCACGGTGAACGCTTCGAGTTTATCGCCGACGGTTTTCATGCGAGTGCTCCTTCGTGGGATTCAAGCGCCTTTTGCGAGCGGAAATTCAATGGTGACCTCCAGCCCCGGACCCGGCGTGCGATTGCGCAGGCGCAGCGCGCCGCGATAACGGCCTACCAGCCGCTGCACAATGGCCATGCCGAGGCCCGTGCCGTTTGCCTGGGTGCGCGCCGAATTCACGCGATAGAAGGGCCGCGTGACAAGGGACAACTGATCTTCGGGAATCCCGGGCCCTTCGTCGACCACCGACAACTCGACGCGGGAGTGCGACACCCGCGTTTCCAGAATCACATGCGGGATGCCGTCGCCGTCGCTCAGGCCATACTTGCGGGCGTTTTCCAGCAGATTGCCAACCACCCGCCGCATATCGGTCTCGTCCGCCTCGATCACCGCCGACGGAGCGAGCCGCGTGATCAGGCGCATGCTGTCTTCGCTCTGCATCCGCGCCGCGAGTTCGCCCGCGATCACCGACAGATCGACCGGTTCCGGCACACGCTGTACCGGGCGGGCGTAATCGAGGAACCGGCCGATGATCATGTCCATCTGCTCGATGTCGTCCACCATCGCGTCTTTGGTGGCTTGGTCGGACGGGCTCATCTCGGTTTCCAGCCGCAGCCGTGCAAGCGGGGTGCGCAGATCGTGGGAGATCCCCGCGAGCATGAGCGCGCGGTCGGCCTCGAGTTGTTCGAGGTCCTGCACCATCTGGTTGAAACTGCGATTGGTTTCGGCGGCCACGCCCATGCCGCGCTCAGGCAGCGGCTCCGGTGACTGGCCCGAGCCGACCTTGCGCGCAGCCATCGCGAGCCGGGCAAACGGACGGTTCACCAGACTGGTAATGAAGGCCGCGCCGAACAGCGAGAGCGCCAGCGCGAACACCCCCCAGCCGGCCCATTGCAGGCCCGTTGCGTTGTCCAGTTGATCGCGGTCGAGCGCCACCCAGTAATCGTCGTCGTCGATCTTGAAGCTGATCCAGACGCCGGGAATGTCGTTGACGCTCTGCGCAATCACCGTGTCGTCGCCGAGACGGCCGCGAATGTCGTGCTCGATCAGCCGGTTCAGCGACTCGTCGGGTTGGAGTTTGTACTTGTCGGTGGTTTCGCGCGGGTACACGCGCACCCCTTCATTGCTCTCCAGATCCTGCAGCAAGGCGCGCCGCAGGTCGGGATCGGAATAGAGGAGTGCGGTGCGCGTGAGCTTGACGATGGCGACCAGTTGTAAAGCCACGCGCTGCGCGCGCGGCTCGCGTTCGATCACCCGAAAGCTCTGGAACCACGCGGCGAGACTGACTGCGATCAACAGCGCGATCAACAGAAAGGTCCGCCAGAAAAGGCCGCCGAACGCGAGCGTCAGGAGGCGCCGGTCGATCCGCATGGGCCCTTCTTATTTGAAATCAAAAACTGTAGGTGAGAACAAACTCAGGCTGCACCGTCAGGAATGAACACGTAGCCGAGACCCCAGACGGTTTGAATGAAACGCGGGCTGCCCGGATCAGGTTCGATCAGCTTGCGCAGACGCGAAATCTGCACGTCGAGACTACGGTCGAAGACTTCGTATTCACGACCGCGTGCCAGTTCCATCAGTTTTTCACGCGACAGCGGCTGGCGCGGATGGCGCGCAAACACCTTCAGCACCGAGAACTCACCCGTGGTCAACGGGATTTCCTGACCGGCCTTGGTGAGCGTGCGAGTGGCGAGATTCAGCGCGAACTCGCCGAACTCGAACACCTCGGTGGTCTCGGACGGCGCGCCTGGCAGCTCCGACGGCGACTGGCGGCGCAGCACCGCGTGAATCCGCGCGACCAGTTCGCGCGGGTTGAACGGCTTGGGCAGATAGTCGTCGGCGCCCATTTCGAGCCCGACAATACGGTCGACGTCTTCACCCTTGGCCGTCAGCATGATGATCGGCGTACGGTCGTTGCTGCCGCGCAGGCGACGGCAGATCGACAGGCCGTCCTCGCCGGGCAGCATCAGATCGAGCACCAGCAAGTCGAAGCGCTCGCGCACCCAGAGCTTGTTCATGGACGGCGCGTTCTCGGCAACATAGACATTGAAGCCCTGTTCACCGAGGTAGCGGCGCAGCAGATCGCGCAGGCGCGGATCGTCGTCGACGACGAGGATTTTCGAAGGGTTTTTAGTTTCCATGGTCGGCATCTTAGCGCGATTAGAAAGTGGTGCGCGGTTGCATCGTTTTCGGAGTTACAGTCAGTTACAAAATTTACCCGCACTGTGGCACGACGTAAAGCATCGGCAGGTAGACTCCTTTACTGAATGCGGCTGTTCGGTGGATACTTCACTCGACTAAAACTCTCGCACCCGGCTCGCTACCGGGGTCTGTATACGCATTTGAGGTAGCCGGTTGCCGCGCCACGAAGGGAACAACATGAAGGGAGGGGTTTGGCCGAATGTGCGCCTAAGCGTAATTGCACTGGCGGTA
Organism: Paraburkholderia fungorum; assembly: GCF_902833645.1. Lineage (GTDB taxonomy): Bacteria > Pseudomonadota > Gammaproteobacteria > Burkholderiales > Burkholderiaceae > Paraburkholderia > Paraburkholderia fungorum. Next base: position 132,053 of record NZ_CADFGE010000011.1, on the reverse strand, counting down.
GCCGGGACGCTTGCAGGCACACTCGGGTCAACGTTCGCCCACGCCCAGCCTTCGGCCGAGAGAGCGACGAGCGAACGCGTGCCAAGGCAGGCCAATTCCAGAGCAAACCGGCACAGCCCCACTGTCGAGCGCCCCGCCTCAGATGCAATGCTGCGCACAGCAGTTCCCCCCGATCTTGATCAACGTCGCCGTGATGGTCATATGACGCCCGACGAACGGCGTCTGCTGCGGCAGCATATCGAAGACGCTGTCCGCGAACTCTACAAGCGCTAGCTATTTCCGTGCCCGCTCGGGGTGCGTCCGGTCGCGCTTTCGCCGTGGCTGAAAGAATTCGTTGCACTTCCCCCGTCAACTTTCCCCTTCCATCTGCCGTTGTGTTGCCAGAGCACAGCGCGGTTTTTGTGCGCGCTAACGCCTTTTCGTGACGCTCCTCAACCGGCTCAACCGGCTCAACCGGACAATCGATAATGAACATGCTGACAGGCGGTAAGGGTAGACGCTGGCTAGCGGCGACGGCCACTGCGCTCGCAGCCGCGACCTGGTGTGCGTCGGCACCGGCCGAGCAGCAGGGCGCCACTCATGTCCCCCACAACAGGCATCGTGCGGCGTCTGCCGCGTCCTCCGTTGCCCCCGCCGAACAGGACATTCTCGACGCCGATGATGCGCGCTTCTTCCTGACTCGAGTCGGTTTCGCGCCCGATAGCGGCGAGCTCGCGCAATACGTTGGACTCACGCGCGAGCAGGCCGTCGACAAAGTACTGGCCGCAGTCCGAACCGAAGCCGTGACGCCGCTGCCTGAATGGGTGCTCGAGCCGATCCCGACACGCGACATCCGCAAGACGTGGACGGACGATCAACGCCGTGACGAGCAGCGGCAGCGCGGCCAGCGTTACGAAATATTACGTGCATGGTGGGTGCGGGAGATGTTGAGCACGCCGTCGCCGCTGACCGAACGCATGACGCTCTTCTGGCACAACCACTTCACGTCGGGGCAGGACAAGGTCGCGTATCCGCAGGAGATGGCGCAGCAGAATATGCTGTTGCGCCGCGACGCGCTCGGCAACTTCGGCGAACTGTTGCACGACGTCGCGAAAGATCCGGCGATGCTGCAATACCTGGATGGCGCGAGCAATCGCAAGGGCAAACCCAACGAAAACTTCGCGCGCGAGGTGATGGAGCTGTTCACGCTCGGCGAAGGGCATTACACGCAGCGCGACGTATCGGAAGCCGCGCGTGCCTACACGGGGTGGGGCCTCGACCCCGACACGCACGCGTATGTATGGCGCGCCAACCAGCACGACGACAGTAACAAGACCGTGCTGGGGCAAAGCGGTCCGTTCGACGGCGATCAGGTGCTCGACATCCTCCTCGCGCGGCCTGAAACCGCGACCTTCGTCACGACCAGGCTGTGGCGCGAGTTTGTCTCCGATACCCCCGATCCCGCCCGCATCGCACCGATCGCCGCGCAGTTTCGCGCGAGTCATTACGATATCAAGGTCGCGCTGCGCGGCCTCTTCATGAGCGACGCGTTCTGGGACGACAACGATCGCGGCGTGCTGGTGAAATCGCCGGCGGAGTTCGTCGTGGGGACCCTGCGCGCGTTCGATATCGGCTATGACAACACGGCGCCGTTCGCCGCGGAGATCCGCACGCTCGGCGAGAACCTGTTCTATCCGCCAAACGTCAAAGGGTGGCCGGGCGGCACGATATGGATCAATAGTTCGACCTTGCTTGCCCGCAAGCAATTCGTCGAGCAACTGTTTCGCGCGACCGAAACCGCCGGCCCGCGGCGTACCGGCAATCCGATGAACCCCAAGATCGCGGCAAGCGGCGTACCCGGCAAGATGCAGGCGAATCCGCAGATGCAGCGCGCGATGGCGCGAGTCGGCCAGCCAGCCCAAGGTGGCGTACGCTTTGATATCGGCACATGGCTTGCGCAATACAACGCCGCGCCGACGGCCAAGCCGGGGTTGTCGGTGGAGCTGCAACTGCAGCATGCGGTGTTGCCGCTCACGCCGGTCGATGCCATTGCTACCGATTCGGCCGCCAGTGCTTATCTGGAGGCGTTGCTGATGGACCCGGCTTATCAGTTGAAATGAGAGTTGAAATGAGCAGCGAGCTTATGGGTTGAGGTAAGCGACTGCGGCAGGCGACGGAATCGAGCCGCTCAACCGTTTAACCCGGATCGGGCACGCGAACCAGCGATCCGTCGAAGGCGACCCGACGCGCGCCATGACAAGCGAACGAGGTGCAGGATGAAACGACGCAGCTTTCTCTCGATGGGCGCGGCCGCCAGCGCAACGCTCTGGTTGCCGCGCGCCTTCGGTGCGCAGATGGCAACGCCCGGCGGCTCAGCGAATCGCGGATACAGCAACCTGCTGATTCTCGTCGAACTGAAGGGCGGTAACGACGGTTTGAATACCGTGATTCCGTTTGCCGATCCCACTTACTATCAGCTGCGAAAAAATATCGGCATCAAACGCGAGCAGGCAATTCAGCTCGACGAGCGCACCGCCTTGCATCCGTCGTTGCAGCCGCTGATGCCGCTTTGGCAAAGCCGCCAACTGGCGATCGTGCAGGGCGTGAGCTACGCGCAACCGAACCTGTCGCATTTCCGTTCGATCGAAATCTGGGACACCGCGTCGCGTTCGGACCAATACCTGCGCGAGGGCTGGCTTACCCGTGCGTTCGCGCAGACGCCGGTACCTACCGGTTTTGCCGCCGACGGCGTGGTGATCGGCAGCGCCGAAATGGGGCCGTTCGCCAACGGCGCGCGCGCGATCGCGCTGGTCAATCCCGAGCAATTCGTCAGAGCCTCGCGCCTCGCAACGCCGGTGTCGCTGCACGAGCGTAATCCGGAGCTGGCGCATATTCTCGACGTCGAGAACGATATCGTGAAAGCCGCTGACCGTCTGCGTCCTACGCAAGCTCAGGCGCAATTGAAGACGACGTTTCCCGGCGGTGCGTTTGGCAGTTCGATCAGGACGGCAATGCAGGTGCTCGCCGCTGGCGATACGCCGCAAGGGCAGCCGCGTAATGGACAAGGCGTCGCCGTGATCCGTCTGACGTTGAACGGGTTCGATACGCACCAGAACCAGCCCGGCCAGCAAGCGGCGCTGCTCAAGCAATTGGCCGAAGGGTTTGCGTCGATGAAGTCGGCGCTAATGGAGCTCGGCCGCTGGAATGAGACGCTGGTGATGACCTATGCCGAGTTTGGCCGGCGCCCGCGTGAGAACCAGAGCAACGGCACGGACCACGGCACCGTGGCGCCGCATTTCGTGATGGGCGGGCGGGTGCGGGGCGGTTTGTACGGCGTGCCGCCGGTGCTCGCGCGCCTGGACGGCAATGGCAACTTGCCGGTCGGCATCGATTTTCAGCAACTCTATGCGACGGTGCTCGGCCCCTGGTGGGGGCTCGATTCGTCCGCGATCCTGCAGCAGCGGTTCGAGCCGCTGCCCTTACTGCGCGTCTGACAAGGGACCGTGCGCGCTTCCCAGCATGACGCGGCGGCCGTTCGTGTGGGCCGGTGGTTCGCTTGCCCGTCTGTCCATTTGTCCGTTTGTCCGCTTACCTGGCGCGCCAGCTAAGCCAGAGCTTGCGGATCGGCGTCAATGCAATGCGTTGATGCAGTACGTGATAACCGTCACGTTCGATCTCATCCAGCAGTGCGAGAGCGAGTGCCGCTTGCGCGACCAACGTGCGCTGCGTGCGTCGCTCATGCGCGGGCATGGCGGCGAGTGCTGCCCGCACCGCATCGCGAGCCCGCCTGGTTTCGAAGCGCATCAGCTCGGTAAAAGCGTCGGAATATTTCCGGTTGATCAGGTCGGCGGCAGTGACGTTAAAGCGCTGCATTTCATCGACCGGAATATAGATGCGGCCGTGACGTGCGTCATTGCCGGTTTCGACAACGAACTGGGCAAGCTGCAGCCCTTCGCCGAGCGGTGCCGCCCAGCTTGACGCCTCTGCGGCGTTTTTTGCCGTCGCGCGCGCGACCAGCGATGCAAAGGTGCCGCCCACGCCCTGCACATAGCGCCGCAGATTCGGGTAGTCGAGATAGCGTGCCTGGTCGAGGTCCATTTCGAAGCCGGCGAGCAACGCCTGCAACTCCGGATAGGCGGCCTGCACATCGGGCAGATAGGCTGCCAGTGCCTTTGAAACCGGATGCGACGGCGAGCCCGCAGCCAGCGCGGCGAGCTCGTTTTGCCACCACGCGAGTTTGGTGCGGCCGATTGCCGGATCGCTGACTTCTTTTACGGTTTCCTCGAATTCGCGGCGCAGCGCGAACAGCGCGGTCAGGAGCGGCTGGCTTGCCGCGGGTGCCCGCCGAAGCGCATAGTAGGTGCTCGATCCGGGCGGCGCCGCTTTCTGCTGGCAATATTCGTCGAAATTCACGGGATTGGAATGTGGGGAAGGGCGGCGTAGAGGGCACGAGGTGCGCGGGTTTAGCCAAAAATTGTAGCATCGACGCTTGTTGGACAGATGCATGAGCAAATGCAGACAAGCGCGAATCAATCGGTTAGAATCTCGCGCTTACGCTTTCGGGCGCGGATTTTGACGCGCTCATGAGCATGCAGGACATCGGGCAGAACGCGCAGCGCTTTGCCCGGCTGCGAGGGTGGCGAAATTGGTAGACGCACCAGGTTTAGGTCCTGACGCCCGCAAGGGTGTAGGGGTTCGAGTCCCCTCCCTCGCACCATCCGTATGTAGCGGAAAGGTAGCAGAAAACCCCGTTAAGTCTTTGGACTGACGGGGTTTTTTGTTTTTCACTCGACGTGTATCGAACGGCGCGTGTCCGGCAGCGCTCAGGCGTCCGGCGCGGCCGACGGCGGTTCGGTTTGCGTGCCCGGCAGTTCGGCTTGTGCGGCGCCTTCGAGAAAGCGGCGAGTCGAATCGAACGCGTGCAGCATCGGATCGGGCCACGGCGTTTGCAGCATGACCGCCTGGTGGTTTTCGAACGCCGACGACAACAGCTTGACCAATTCGGGAGAGCGCAGATGGCGCAGCAGCACACTGACGGCGATCGCCGTCGCCTGGCTCGCGCCGGCGGTTTGAAGTTCTGAGGCGGTGAGGGCCGCTACCTGTTTGTTGATGTCCACTGAAGCTTCCCTGGATGAAATGGGGTGATAGAAGGCCTGTAGGCCGATCCCGAATTTTGACATGGTTGATGGCTTGCCGCGAACCTGGCGGTTTGGGCAGACCTGCCGCTCTGGAAGTGTGGCAAAGGCGTTAAACGCAGTTAATCTGCTAAACAATATGGATGCGGGCGTAGGTGAGAGCGGCTGCCGGATTTGTCCAGACAATCGGATGTTCAGCGCGCTGTGCCTGAATTCATGCGGCATCCGTTGCGATGCATATTGTGTGGATTGTTAATTCGCACGTGATCGGCATTGAACGCATGGATTAAGAAATGGCTGCTTGGGTCCGCTTAGGCCGGGCGTGGCTCACACGTGTTTGAACCACGACGGTCGGCGCATCCGCGCGGGCCTCCGCTAATCGCCGGTAGCCCTCCCCGGATTAATCCTGCGAAAAAAAGCCGTGTAAAGTTAGCAAAAAAACTGGCAAAAAAGTTGGCGAAAAAGAGATATGCGTTGGTGAATAGGTACCGCCATTTGATTTCGTTCACGCAGCGCTTCAAAAGCGTGGTTCGCAACTCGACTTACATGGTATTCTGCGCGCCGATTTTCGCTGGTTTGCTGGCGCAATGGCTTCGGATTAATCCGTGCGACAAACGGATCTCGCAGTTGAAGACAATAAAAGAGGCATGCGATGAGCGTGATATTTGCCCTGATCGGCGCGGTGATCGGGATAGTAGCCGCCGTGTCGAACGATTTCTCGATGGGTTTCGGTGCATTGGCGGGGGGGATGGCTGGCGTTGCGCTCGCAAGTCTGCTCCAAAAGCAGTCTGCACGGCCCGTAAGCGACCCCGTGTCCAAACCGGCTGCGTCCGATAACCTGAACTACCCGGCCGGCAGCCCATCCAGCGAACTCGCTGCGCGCGTCGAGCGACTGGAGCAGGAGATTGTCGTTCTGCGCGGTGAGATACGGGAATTGCGCGCCGGCGTTACCGGCGCGTCGGCGACCGCGAGTGAGGATGGTGAGTCGACGTTGTCCGGGCGGGGTCCTGACACGCTCGCATCGCATCCTTACGCGATACCGCCCGCAGCGGGGCAGCAGCCGCCTCGCGAGCGTGCAGTCACGCCGCCGCAGCCGACAGCCGTGCGCCCGACGGTGAGCGCCAGCGCAGTCACGCCGCAGGAGCCGGCCGCAGCGCTTGCATTGAGCGGATCGGCCGTAGCGGGCACGCTGGATGGCCAGCCGCACAACCCCGCAGCGTTGTCGCCGTCTACCGAGTCACCGATACCCGCGCAAACTCCGCCCGCGCCTCCGCGCGGTCCCGGTCTCGTCGAACGCCTCTTCAAAAGCGCTCGCGACTGGCTATTTGGCGGCAACACGGTTGTGCGGGTCGGCATCGTCGTGCTGTTCTTCGGCATTGCGTTCCTGCTCAAATACGCCGCGGACAACAGTCTGTTGCCGATCGAATTCCGCCTGGCCGGCGTGGCGCTCGCCGCGACCGTCCTGCTCGGGCTCGGGTGGCGCATTGGCGAGCGTCGCGGAGCGTACGGGCTGATCTTGCAGGGCGGCGGCGTCGGCGCGCTTTATCTGACCGTGTTCGCCGCAACCCGGCTCTATCATCTGCTGCCGGCAGGCGCCGCCTTGCCGTTGATGATCGCGATCTGCGGCCTGAGCGCATTTCTGGCGGTGCGCCAGAACGCATCGTCGTTGGCCTTCATGGGGAGTGCGGGCGGCTTCCTCGCGCCGCTACTCCTGTCGACGGGCGGTGGTAGTCACGTGATGCTGTTCAGCTACTACGCGCTACTCAACGCAGGTATTTTCGCGATTGCGTGGTTCAAGGCGTGGCGGCCCCTGAATCTGCTTGGTTTCGTGTTCACGTTCTCGATCGGCGCCGCGTGGGGCGTGACCGCTTACCGGCCTGAATTGCTGGCCAGCACGGAGCCGTTCCTGATTCTGTTTTTCCTGATGTATGTCGGCATCGCGTTGCTCTATGGGCTGCGCCGTGAGATCGCACTCAAGCATTACGTCGACGGTACGTTGGTGTTCGGCACGCCGCTCGTCGCGATCGGTCTGCAAGCGGCCCTGATGAAGGGCACCGAATTCGGTCTGGCGTGGAGCGCGGTCGCGCTGGCTGCTTTCTACCTGGCGGTCGCGGGCTGGCTGGCGCCGCGGCGCGCGCGCCTCGGCATGATGTTCGAAGCGATGCTCGCGCTGGCCGTGATCTTCGCCACACTCGCCGTGCCGCTCGCTTTCACCGGACCGACCACCAGCGCGACCTGGGCCATCGAAGGCGCCGCGATCACGTGGCTCGCGGTGCGCCAACGGCGCCTGAGTGCCTTCGGCTTTGGGCTGCTGATGCAACTGGCCGCGGCGGCCGCGTATGCTGTCGGCACGTACGCGCAGATCGGCAGCGCGCATGCATGGCCGGTCCTGAACGGCGCGTACATTGCGACTGTGCTGATTGCGATCGCGGGCATATTCACGGGATGGCGCTTGCATGGCCGCAGCGAAGCGGGCGCGTGGCACGCATGGATGCCGCAGATCGGCCTCGTCGCCGGGGTGTGGGGACTGTTGTGGTGGATCTGTGGAGGGCTGCACGAAATCCACGCGTACGCGCAGGCGCATCTTGCGTACGACCGCGATCGGTTCGAGACCGCCGTCATCGCGCTGTTCGCCGTTCTAACCGCGTGGCTTGCGCACGGCGCGCACCGCAAGCTGCGTTGGCCGCTTGCCGAACTGCCTGCGCTGGCACTCATGCCGGTGCTCGCTTTGCTGACATTGAGTCTGTTCATGTTGAGCATGGCGCCGGTCAGCGGTTACGGCTGGCTGGTCAGCGCGGTTGTCGCGGTTGCCGCCTACGCGCTGCTGTGGCATCAGCAGCGCGACATTAGCGACCGGGTGCTTGCCGTCCTGCATGTGCTGATGTTCTGGACAGCCGCCGCGCTCGTCGCCCTCGAAGGCTATTGGGGCTTGCGTGCGTACGTGCCGGAAGGCGCATGGAGCTGGAGCGCGTGGGCGTACGGCTTTGGCATTCTGCTGCTGATGATGGCGGGCGTCGGGCATCGTTTGCGCTGGCCGGTCGCGCGGTTCTTGCAGGCGTATCAGGTATGGGGCGCCGCGCCGCTCGCCGTCCTGCTATGGGTGTGGAGCATCGTGAGCGTGACGAGCGACGGCAGTGCCGCGCCGCTCTTCTGGCTGCCGATTCTCAATCCGCTGGACGTCGCGCAGATCCTCGCGCTTGTCGCCTGTGCCGTATGGCTGCGGCGCCTGCGCGCACTGGGCGTGTACTGGCATCCGCGAGCCTTCGACTATGCGGTGCTCGCGACCCTGTTCCTGTGGTTCAACGCGTTGCTGCTGCGTACGCTGCATCATCATTTCCATGCAGCGTACGATATCGATGCGGTGCTGGCGTCGTTCAATTTCCAGCAGGTGTTTCTGGTTGGCTGGAGTGCGTTTGCCTTTGCGGGGTTGTGGGTTGCGCGCCGCGACAGCATCGTGCGGGTGTGCGCGATCGCCTCGACGCCGCTTGTGCTGGTAATGTGGATGTGGACGTTCTATGCGAACCTGACACAGGATGGCGGCGCGTGGGCGCGCTTGCCGCTGCTCAATCCGCTCGACCTGGTGCAGGCGGTGATCTTTGCATTGGCGGCGTTGTGGCTCATCCGCATCAACCGCCTCGGTGTGCCGATCGGCGAATATCGTGTGCCGTTGCAGGTAGCGGTCGGCGCGACCGGATTCGTCTGGCTCAACGCGATGCTGCTGCGCACGCTGCATCATTGGATCGGCGTGCCATACCAGCTCGACGACATGTCGCACTCGATGCTCGTGCAAGCTTCGGTCTCGGTATTCTGGACCGTCTGCGCATTGGCTATGATGATCTGGGCGACGAGGCGAGCCAGCCGGATTTTCTGGTTCATCGGCGGCGCGCTGCTGGCAGCCACTGTCGTCAAGCTGTTCCTGTTCGATCTGTCACACGTGACCGGTATCGAGCGGATCGTATCGTTCATCGGTATTGGCCTGATGTTGCTGCTGATCGGTTACTTCTCGCCGTTGCCGCCCAAAGCAGTGGTTCTGGAAGCTGAGCAATGAAGCGTGTCCTGATAGCGGCGGGGTGGTGTCTTGCGATCTCGTCAGCGTGGTTGTCGACGGCGGCCGTGGCGGCGGATAGGTTCGCGCAGCGCTTTGCGCTTGAACTCGAAAGCGGCGCCCCCTATTACAGCGTGACGCTTCCGGCTGCCGTGTACGCCGCCAGCCAGCGCGGCGATCTCGGCGATGTGCGCGTGTTCAATGGTGCGGGCGAGCCCGTACCGTATTCTCTCGACGCGCCACGGGAGCCCTCCCGGGCGCCGGCTACCTTGCGCCCGGTGCGCTGGTTTCCGTTGCCGTCCGCCGCGCCGGGCGGAACCCGCGCGCCACTCGGCGTGACGATTGCCGCCGACGGGTCGCTGCGTGCAACCTCCGCACCACCGTCACGCGAGCAGCAGGACGCCGAGCTGATCGATCTCGCGCGCGAGACGCGGGGCGGCGCCCGGATCGATGCACTGGTCGTCCATGTGCGCGATGACAACTACCAGGGGCGTGTCAGCGTCGAATCGAGTGACGATCTGCGCAGCTGGCAACCCGCCGGCGAAGCGCAACTGCTCAAGGTGAGCTACAACGGCAGCACGCTGAGCCAGGACCGTATCGAGCTCACCGGCATGCGCGCGCGTTATCTGCGTTTGCACTGGCTCGACGGCGCGCCCTACATCGAATCGATCGATGCCCAGCTCCAGGCGGCCGGCGCCGATAGCGCGCGGAGCGCGGATACTCAACGGGAATGGCGCGTCGGCATCGTTGCCCGCGCGGGTCCGAAAGACGGCGAATATTTCTTCGAGACCGGCGGCCCTTATCCCGTCGATCGTTTGCGCCTGAACCTGCCACAGCCGAATACCGTGGCGCCCGCCGTCGTCTACTCGCGTGCGGGGCTGGAGGCGGCCTGGCGAGAGGTATCGGGCGCGACGCTGTTCCGTTTGCACAACGGCGCGGTGGAGCAAAGCAATCCATCGCTTGAGATGGCCCCTGACACGGATCGTCAATGGCGAGTGGTGGTCGATACGCGCAATGGCGGTTTGGGAAGCGGCACGTTGACCGTCGCCGCGGGCTGGCGTCCGGCGACGCTCACCTTCGTCGCGCGTGGCGCCCCGCCTTTCACGCTGGCGGTGGGGAGCGCGGCCGCGGTGTCGTCGGCGCTGAGCCGGGCGGATCTGTTGATGGGAGCGTCATCGGTTGCTGCCACCGCGAGACTGGGTGAGGCGCTTCCTGTTGAGCTAGGAGATGATGCGCAGGCGTCGGGTAAAGACCCCGACGCGACGCGGCGCTACATGTTGTGGGCGGCCTTGCTGCTGGCTGTCGGCTCGCTGGGTGCGATTGCCTGGCGGCTAGCGCGTGGCGTTCAGGCTCAGCCTGGCGGTGTGGCCGGTGGCGGAGCGGGTGCAACGGGCGGAGCGGCCGGAACCGGTGACGCGGGCGCCGCTGGTGGATCGGCAGGCGGGGTGTCTGGCGGATCAGACCCGGCAAGCGCTACAGCTGGCGATGCAGGCCGCGACAACGCCCACGCTCAAGGCCCCGCAAAGCACTGACGGGACGTCATGCCCTTGCTTACCCTTCGTGGACGGAAATTGTCTCGATGATCTTGTCGAGCGCCTGACCGAACGCGAGTTTTTCCTGTTCGTCGAGGCAGTCGAACATATCCCCGTTCCACTTGCGCGCGATCGGCATCACCTTGCGATAGAGCGCGCGGCCTTCGGGGGTTAGCGACACCAGCACGACGCGGCCGTCTTCGGCGCTCGGCTCGCGTTTCACCAGTCCCTGCCTGATCAATGCCTCAGCCGCGCGGCTCGCCTGGCTCTTGTCGAGGTTGGCGTGCCGCGCCAGGTCCATGATTGAAAACGGTCCGAACGAGCCCACCGATGCAATCACCCGCGCTTCAGGCAACGTCACACCGAGTTTGTCCTGATAGCGCACGCTAATGCCACGCTCGGCGAGTTTGTTCAGGACATGCAGACGGTACGTCAGGAACTGCTCGAGTCCGGCTTTGGCGGAGGCCTTCATGGTTGTCCCGTGATAAGTGGCGCGGTTGTGGCGCTGTGATTGTTGCCGCAACCGTCCCCTCCGGTCAACGCGCGCCGTACTTCAAACGCGTCAACTGTTCGGCTTCGTCGGCCAGCAGGCGCGCCGCATCGCGTATTGCGACGTCGAGCGTGATCGGCCCGGGCGCCGGCGAGAAGCAGCCACTGAAGTATTCGGCGAGGCGCGGCAGCGCCGCGGAGTCGACCGCGCCGGACAGCAACGTGGCCGGCACACCCGCAGCCTGCGCATGACGGCACGCGATGAACGGCGCCTTGCCGTGCAGCGTTTGCACGTCCGAGCGTCCTTCGCCGGTGATCAGCCAGTTCGCGCCTTCAAGCGCGGCGTCCAGACCGATCTGCCGCGCGACGGTTTCCGCGCCCGGCTCGAACTGCGCGCCCAGCATGTGCAGCGCGAAACCGAGACCACCGGCCGCGCCCGCGCCAGGCTGGTCGCGCGCCGTGCGCCCCAGCGCCGCCTCGAGCAGATCGGCGAAGCGGGCGAGGGCGGCGTCGATCGAAGCAACCTGTTCCGGCTTGACGCCCTTTTGCGGTCCGAACACCGCGGTCGCGCCGTGATCGCCGGTCAGCGGATTGTCCACATCGGACATGCCGACGAACTGCGTGTCCGCGAGGCGGGCGTCCAGTTGCGATACGTCAAGGCGTGCCACACGAGCGAGCTGCTCCGGCGTGGCGTCGAGCTCCTTGTCTTGCGCGTCGAAAAGTCTCAGGCCGAGGCCGGCCAGCAAGCCGGCGCCCCCGTCGTTCGTGCTGCTGCCGCCGAGCGCGACGAAAAAGCGCCGCACGCCGGCGTCGAGCAAGGCGCGAATCGCTTCGCCCATGCCGCGGGTGCTGCGCGCCTCGACCGGCACGCCCATGCCGACCGGATCGGTAATGCCGACGATTTCCGCTGTTTCGATGATCGCGCTGCCATCCGCCAGCAGGCCTGTCAGTGCCTCGCGCACCGGACCGGCCGCGCCGCGCACGCTCAGCTTGCGGCGTTCGCCGCCGCTTGTGAGCATGGCGTCGAGCGTGCCTTCGCCCCCGTCGGCCATCGGGCAGATACGCACGCTGGCGTCCGGCCGGGCGCGCTGGATGCCGGACGCAATCGCCTGCGCGACCTGTTCCGCGCTGAGCGAACCTTTGAAGGAATCGGGAGCAATGACGACGACAGGCGAGGACGGCAAATTCGGCATGGTGTCTCTGAATGGTTGGAGTCGTTGCGAGGGCGGGTGAATTGATCGGATGAGCGCGCAGCCCCGAGCGCGTCCGTTAGCTTATCAGCATGGGCGCGTGGACTGAATATGTCGAACGGCATAGCCGGAATCGTCCATGGGAGCGCGCACGGAAAGCACGGGCGCGGCGCGGGCGGCAGGTGCGCCAGTTGCGCCAGTTGCGCCAGGTGCGCCAGGTGCGGCTGGCGAATCGGCGGGCCTTGCCGGCGCGCGTTGGCCAGTGAGCCGGTAAGCCGCTGGAAAGTGCCGTCAAACTGCACGCGCACCATTGCAACCGGACTTGAAACGGGCAGGCTAAGCGCAAGGGCAGACGTAAGAGTTACCGGCGAATCGCAAACAGGTGAAAAACAGCCTCAAAAGCGGTTCCAACACCGATAAAAACGCGCGCAATTGTCGAATCCCGGCTAAGCGCGCAAATAGTTTGCTAAAATATTCGGCTCTTTGGACCCAACCGTGCTGCCGGTGGCCTGCAAGCCCGCGGCGCAGGCGCCGAATTGATGCGACGCGCGATGCGAAGCGACATCGAAAAGCGGCACGCAGAAGATAACTGATTCGCTCGAATAATTTTAGGACGATTGAAGCCATGGCTAACGTTGTTGAAAACCTCGGCAAGCTCGAACGCCGCGTAACGATTTCCCTGCCGAAGGACGCCGTGCAGAAGGAAGTGGACTCGCGTATCCGTCAACTCGCGAAGAACGTGCGCATGCCGGGTTTCCGCCCGGGCAAGGTGCCGCTCAAGATGGTGACGCAACAGTATTCGGGCCAGGTTGAAGCTGAAGTGCTGAGCGACAAGGTCGGCAAGGAGTTTTTCGACATCAGCCGCGCGGAAAACCTGCGCGTTGCCGGTCAGCCGAGCTTCGCGCCGAAGGCCGACGCTGCTGAAAACGACTACGCGTTCGACGCGACCTTCGAGGTGTATCCGGAAGTGAAGCTGGGCGACGTCGCCACGGCTGAAATCGAGCGCACCACGACCACCATCAGCGAAGCCGAAATCGATCGCACGCTGGACATCCTGCGCAAGCAGCGCGTGCATTTCCACGCTCGCGGCGAATCCGGCGAGCACGGCGATGGCGGCGCGGACACGGCAGCGAAAGACGGCGACCGCGTGACGGTCGACTTCGTCGGCAAGATCGACGGTGAAGTGTTCCAGGGCGGCAGCGCCGAAGACTTCGCATTTGTGCTGGGCGAAGGCCGCATGTTGCCGGAATTCGAAAAGGCAGCGCTCGGCCTGAAGGTCGGCGAGGCGAAGGAATTCGACCTGGCTTTCCCGGCTGACTACCACGGCAAGGATGTCGCCGGTAAGACCGCGCAGTTCACGATCACGATGAAGAAGATCGAGTGGCCGCACCTGCCGGAAATCGACGCCGAATTCGCAAAGTCGCTCGGTATCGAAGACGGCGATCTGGTCAAGATGCGCGCTGAGATCAAAGACAATCTCGAACGCGAAGCGAAACGCCGCACGCAAGCGATCGTCAAGAACCAGGTCATGGACGCGCTCCTGAAGATCTCGGAACTCGACGTGCCGAACGCGCTGATCGCACAGGATCAGGAGCGTCTGGTCGCCATGGCGCGTCAGGACCTCGAGCAACGTGGTGTGCCGAACGCCGCTGATGCACCGATCCCGGCTGAGATGTTCAAGGAACAGGCTGAGCGCCGCGTGAAGCTGGGCCTCGTGCTGGCCGAGCTGGTCAAGGCCAATGAGCTGCAAGCCAAGCCGGAGCAGATTCGTGCCGAAGTCGACGAATTCGCGAAAAGCTACGAAGACCCGAAGGAAGTCGTCCGCTGGTATTATTCCAACCAGCAACGCCTTGCAGAAATGGAAGCGTACGTCGTTGAAGCCAACGTCGTCGATTTCGTCCTCAGCAAGGCCAAGGTGACGGACAAGGAAGTTAGCTTCGAAGAACTGGCAAGCGCAACGGCGCAAGCGTAAGCGTCGCTGCAACGGCGTGCCGGCTGTCGGAGCGACGGCTCGCACGCCGTTTTTTTGTGCTGTGAAAGTACGTTGCGTTTTGCATGGCGCGTTTCACGCGGCGTGGCTCACCGCGTTCGCGCTGATCGGGCACTTGAATACGGTCTCGCCGGCCGCACCTGTCTAGCACCTGATATTTAGAATATTTCCAGACAAGGATCCATTGCATGACCTTTCGCGCCCAAATGCTGGACACGCTGACCTCCCAGTCCTCGCGGGATCTCGAAGCGCAGGCGCTCGGACTGGTGCCGATCGTCGTGGAAACGAGCGGCCGCGGTGAGCGCTCGTATGACATCTATTCGCGTCTGCTAAAGGAACGGATCGTGTTCCTGGTAGGCGAAGTAAACGACCAGACGGCCAATCTCGTCGTCGCGCAGATGTTGTTCCTTGAAAGCGAAAACCCGGACAAGGACATCAGTTTCTACATCAACAGCCCGGGCGGCTCGGTTTCGGCCGGGATGGCGATCTACGATACGATGCAGTTCATCAAGCCGGACGTGTCGACTTTGTGCATGGGCCTCGCGGCCAGCATGGGTGCGTTCCTGCTGGCAGCCGGTGCCAAGGGCAAGCGTTTTGCGCTGCCGAATTCGCGCGTGATGATTCACCAGCCGTTGGGCGGCGCGCGCGGCCAGGCGTCGGACATCGAAATCCAGGCACGTGAAATCCTGTACCTGAAGGAACGGCTGAATCATCTGCTCGCGCATCACACGGGCCAGCCTGTTGAGCGTATCGCACGCGACACCGACCGGGACAATTTCATGTCCGGCGATGACGCACAAGCTTACGGTCTGGTCGACCAGGTGGCGCACAAGCGTCCCTGAAATGTCCGTTGAATCGTCGGTGCGGTCTTGCCCTGAAACGGGGTGAGGCCGTCATCGGGTCGGTTGTGAAATAATCAAGACTCGTCCGAGCGCCTGCGGCAAACGCCGTCACCGTGGCTCACGTCCCGCCGCGCGCCAACTGCGAGGCCGGGGCAAACGGCGTATCATGTAATCGAGTGTCCGGAGGCTCACACATCTATGGCGGACAAGAAAAGTTCTAACAGCGAAAAGCTGTTGTATTGCTCGTTTTGCGGCAAGAGCCAGCATGAAGTCAAAAAGCTGATTGCAGGCCCGTCGGTGTTCATCTGTGATGAATGTATTGACCTGTGCAACGAAATCATCCGCGATGAGGCTGCAGGCGCGGGCATCGAGGCCGGCTTGTCCAAGTCCGATCTGCCGAGCCCGCAGGAAATCCGCGAAATCCTCGACCAGTACGTGATCGGTCAGGAGCGCGCGAAAAAGATTCTCGCGGTTGCGGTGTACAACCACTACAAACGCCTCAAGCATCTCGACAAGAAGGACGAGATCGAACTGTCCAAGAGCAACATCCTGCTGATCGGCCCGACCGGTTCCGGCAAGACCTTGCTCGCGCAGACGCTCGCACGCCTTCTGAACGTGCCGTTCGTCATTGCCGACGCAACGACGCTGACGGAAGCCGGCTACGTCGGTGAAGACGTCGAGAACATCATTCAGAAGCTGCTGCAGAACTGCAATTACGAAGTGGACAAGGCCCAGCGCGGCATTGTCTATATCGACGAGATCGACAAGATCAGCCGCAAGTCCGACAACCCGTCGATTACCCGCGACGTGTCGGGCGAAGGCGTGCAGCAGGCCTTGCTGAAGCTGGTTGAGGGTACGATGGCGTCGGTGCCGCCGCAGGGTGGCCGTAAGCATCCGAATCAGGACTTCATCCAGGTCGACACCACCAATATTCTGTTTATTTGCGGTGGCGCGTTCGACGGTCTCGAGAAAGTCATTGTCGACCGTACCGAGAAGACCGGTATCGGCTTTGGCGCAAGCGTGAAGAGCAAGCAGGACCGCGACGCCGGCGAAGTGCTGCGCGAAGTGGAACCGGAAGATCTGATCAAGTTCGGTCTGATTCCTGAGTTGATCGGCCGTCTGCCGGTGGTGGCCACGCTCGGCAAGCTCGACGAAACGGCGTTGATGAAGATTCTGGTCGAACCGAAGAATGCCTTGGTGAAGCAGTACCACAAGCTGTTCAACATGGAACGCGTCGAGCTCGAAATTCGCCCGGGTGCGTTGCAAGCTGTGGCACGTAAGGCAATCCGTCGCAAGACGGGCGCCCGGGGTCTGCGTTCGATCCTCGAACAGGCGTTGCTTGACGTAATGTATGATCTGCCGCAAATGAAAGGCGTTAGCAAGGTCATCATTGACGACAACGTGATTGACGGCGACGGCAAACCGCTACTGATCTACGAAGACGCGCCCAAAGTGGCGGGTTCGAACTGATCGGCTTTCGGGTTACGCAAAAAAAGCCGTTCATGGCAACGTGAACGGCTTTTTTCGTTTATCGTGTGGTCAGGATGGTTGTTTTCACTATGGAGTCACTGAACCTTCGGAGTCACTGAACTTTTCCCACACGCGGAGGCTTGCAATCTTTTCTGCTGGCCTCACCTATCGAACGAACTGATTCCACTCATGGGGAAATGAAATGTCAGGAACCCAACTCCTTCCGCCGGAACGCATTACGCTCCCGCTGCTCCCGCTGCGTGACGTAGTCGTCTTCCCGCACATGGTGATTCCGCTCTTCGTAGGCCGCCCGAAGTCGATCAAGGCTCTCGAAGCAGCGATGGAAGGCGGTAAGCACATCATGCTCGTCGCCCAGAAAACGGCTGCGAAAGATGAGCCGACCGAAAAGGACATGTATGAAGTAGGGTGTGTCGCCAACATCCTGCAAATGCTGAAGCTGCCCGACGGCACCGTTAAGGTGCTCGTCGAAGGCTTGCAGCGCGCGAAAACGCTTTCCATCGAAGAGCAGGAAACGCAGTTTTCGTGCGAAGTCATGCCGCTCGAACCCGACCACGCCGACAGCGCTGAAACTGAAGCGCTGCGCCGCGCGATCGTGTCGCAGTTCGACCAGTATGTGAAGCTGAACAAGAAGATCCCGCCGGAGATCCTGACGTCGCTGTCAGGCATCGACGAGGCTGGCCGTCTGGCCGATACGATCGCGGCGCATCTGCCGCTCAAGCTCGACCAGAAGCAGCACATCCTCGAGATGTTCCCGGTGATCGAGCGCCTCGAGCATCTGCTCGCGCAACTCGAAGCCGAGATCGACATCCTGCAGGTTGAAAAGCGCATCCGTGGGCGTGTGAAGCGCCAGATGGAGAAGAGCCAGCGCGAGTACTACCTGAACGAACAGGTCAAGGCGATTCAGAAGGAACTGGGCGAAGGCGAAGAGGGTGCGGATCTCGAGGAACTCGAGAAGCGCATCACGGCTGCCCGCATGCCGAAAGAAGCCAAGAAGAAGGCCGACGCGGAGCTGAAGAAGCTCAAGCTGATGTCGCCGATGTCGGCTGAAGCAACGGTCGTGCGCAACTACATCGATACGCTGATCGGCTTGCCGTGGCGCAAGAAGAGCAAGGTCAACAACGACCTCTCGAATGCGGAACGCGTGCTCGACGAAGACCACTTCGGTCTCGAGAAAGTGAAGGAACGCATTCTCGAGTATCTCGCGGTCCAGCAACGTGTCGACAAGGTCAAGGCGCCGATCCTGTGCCTCGTTGGGCCTCCGGGTGTCGGTAAGACGTCGCTGGGTCAGTCGATCGCACGTGCTACGAACCGCAAGTTCGTGCGTATGGCGCTCGGCGGCGTGCGCGACGAAGCCGAGATTCGCGGTCACCGTCGTACGTATATCGGTTCGATGCCCGGCAAGATTCTGCAAAGCCTGACCAAGGTCGGCGTGCGCAATCCGCTCTTCCTGCTCGACGAAGTCGACAAGATGGGCCAGGATTTCCGCGGCGATCCGTCCTCGGCGCTGCTGGAAGTGCTCGATCCGGAACAGAACCATACGTTCGCCGATCACTACGTCGAGGTCGATTTCGATCTGTCGGACGTGATGTTCGTGGCAACGTCGAACTCGCTGAATATTCCGCCGCCGCTGCTCGACCGGATGGAAGTGATCCGTCTGTCGGGTTACACGGAAGACGAAAAGGTCAGCATTGCGCAACGCTATCTGTTGCCTAAGCAGAAGAAGAACAACGGCCTCAAGGATGGCGAGGTCGATGTAACCGAAGCGGCGATCCGCGACATCATTCGTTACTACACGCGTGAAGCGGGCGTTCGTTCGCTCGAGCGTGAAATTTCGAAGATCTGCCGCAAGGTCGTGAAGATGCTTCTGCTGAAGAAAGCGGAAGGCGCGGTGAAGGTCGACGGTGGCAATATCGACACCTTCCTCGGCGTGCGCAAGTACGACTTCGGTCTGGCCGCCAAGGAAAATCAGGTCGGTCAGGTCACGGGTCTGGCGTGGACGGAAGTGGGCGGCGATTTGCTGACTATCGAAGCCGCGGTGATGCCGGGCAAGGGCAATGTGATTCGCACGGGTTCGCTCGGCGACGTGATGAAGGAATCCGTCGAAGCTGCGCGCTCGGTGGTCCGCTCGCGTTCGCGCCGTCTGGGTGTCAAGGACGAAGCGTTCGAGAAGCAGGACATTCACATTCACGTGCCGGAAGGCGCGACGCCGAAAGACGGTCCGTCAGCCGGTATCGCGATGACCACGGCGCTGGTGTCGGTATTGACCGGTATTCCGGTTCGTGCCGATGTCGCGATGACGGGTGAAATCACGTTGCGCGGTGAAGTCCTGCCGATCGGCGGCTTGAAGGAAAAACTGCTGGCGGCGCATCGCGGTGGTATCAAGCTGGTGCTGATTCCGGAGGAAAACGTCAAAGACTTGACGGAAATTCCGGACAACGTGAAGAACGCGATCGAGATCGTGCCGGTCCGGTGGATCGACAAGGTGCTCGAACTGGCGCTCGAACGTGTGCCTCAGGCATTGCCGGAAGAGGAGGTGAAGCCGGCTGCGCCCGTCGCAGCGGGGGAGCCCGGTAAGGACGCCGGCGCGACGGAAGTCGTGAAGCACTAAGCCGGTTGACAGCGAAAGCTGTTTGCTCCAAAAAACCCGTGACTTCGGTCGCGGGTTTTTTTTGCCCACGAGAAATGAAAATACCGGCTGGGCACGTGCTCCGTCCCACCTTGTGAGCACCGAGCGTCTTTTGTCATTGATTGGTTGTGCGAGCATCGATTCGCGACAACAGCCGGTTATAAAAACCCATCGCAGATCCTCTTGAATCAGGCTCAACCCCGCTTGACACAAGGGTTTCGGCCAATTCTAATGAGTCGGCTCGGCATTAGCCGCCAGCCGCGTGATGCCAGGTGCTACAGAGCGCCGTCACGATTGCCATAAACATTCTCGGGGGTTGGAATGAACAAAACGGAATTGATCGATCACATTGCGCAGCAAGCCGATATCTCGAAGGCCGCGGCGGGCCGCGCACTGGATGCCGTGATCGGCGGGGTCAAAGGTACGTTGAAGAAGGGCGGTTCGGTGACGTTGGTCGGTTTTGGTACGTTCGCCGTAGGCAAACGTACCGCGCGTACGGGACGTAATCCGCGCACCGGTGCCGCGATCAAGATCAAGGCGGCAAAGGTCCCTAAATTTAGGCCTGGCAAAGCTCTGAAGGATGCGCTAAACTAACGGGCTTGCTGCTTGAGGGATGCAAATCAGGCGGCAAATGCAGAAGCACTGAATCGTGAAACGGGTGCTTAGCTCAGTTGGTAGAGCGGCGCCCTTACAAGGCGTAGGTCGGGAGTTCGAGCCTCTCAGCACCCACCAGTTTCAGATTCGTTCAAGTGCTTCAGCGCAGTCGGAATATAAGGAGTGGTAGTTCAGTCGGTTAGAATACCGGCCTGTCACGCCGGGGGTCGCGGGTTCGAGTCCCGTCCACTCCGCCAGTATCCTCGAAAGGCGAACTCCGGTTCGCCTTTTTTATTGCCCGCTGTTGTAAGATCGGGCGTTCTGTTTTTGGCACTCCCTTTACGCATGCTCGATTTTTTCCGCAATCACAAACGCCTGATGATGTTCATGCTCATCCTCGTCATTGTGCCGGGGTTGGGTTTCGTGGGCATTCAAGGCTTCCGCGGCTTCTTTGACGAAAGTGCAAACGTCGCCAGCGTCAACGGTCATAAGATCACGCGCGCGGAGTATGACGACGCGATGCGTCAGCAACTCGACCGTGCCCGTCAGATGCTCGGCGCGCAGTTCGACATGAAGTCGTTCGATACGCCTGAACGCCGTCGCGAAATGCTCGACGGCCTGATCGAGCAACGCGTGCTTGCCGATGAAACGCAACGCCTCCATTTGACCGCATCCGACGACGCCGTGCGCCGCGTGTTGCTGAGCGATCCGGTGATTTCGTCGCTGAAGAATCCTGACGGCTCGATCGACGTCGACCGCTACAAGCAGTTGCTTGCAATGCAGGGCATGACGCCCGATCAATACGACGAACGTGTGCGCTACAGCCTCGCCACGCAGCAACTGCCGGCCAGCATTCAAGGCAGCGCGTTCACGTCGAAGACCCTCGCGCAGCATTTGACCGAGCTCGCCGAACAGCAGCGCGAAGTGCAGGGCATCGCATTCCATCCGCGTGATTACGCCGCGAAGATCCAGCCGACGGATGCGCAACTGCAGGCGTACTATGACGCGCATCGCAACGACTTCGCCACGCCGGCCACGGCTACGATCCAGTACCTGGTGATGTCGCCGGCAACGCTGTCTGCCGCCGTGCAGCCGAGCGATGCTGATCTGAAAAAATACTACGACGACAACATCGCACATTACCGCACGGACGGTCAGGTGCGTGCGAGTCACATCCTGATCTCGGCGCCGAAAGATGCGAGCGCGGCTGACAAGGCCAAGGCGAAGCAGAAGGCCGAAGAGGTGCTCGCACAGGTCAAGGCGCATCCTGATCAGTTCGCGCAGATCGCGCAACAGGATTCGCAGGATCCGGGTTCGGCGTCGAAGGGCGGCGATCTGGGTTACTTCGGCCGGGGCATGATCGCCGGTGGCCAGGCATTCGACGACGCCGTGTTCGGTCTCAAGAAAGACGAAATCAGCGGCATTGTGCAGACCGACTTCGGCTATCACATCGTCAAGGTCACGGACGTGAAGCCGGCCGTCACCAAGCCGTTCGACGAAGTGAAAGATCAGATCGCACAAGACCTGAAGACGCAACTGGCAAGCAAGGCATTCAGCGACGACTCGGAAGGCTTCACGTCGATCGTCTACGAGAAGGCGAAGAGCCTGCAGCCGGCCGCCGACAAGTACAAGCTGCAACTGCAAACGGCCACGGTAACGCCGCAGCCAAATCCGAAGCTGCCGCCTGACAGCCCGCTGAACAATCCGAAGTTCCTGGCTGCTGTCTTTGCAAACGATGCAGTGACCGCGCACAACAACACGCAGGCGATCGACGTCGGCGGTAACACGCTGATCGCAGCGCGTGTGACCGACTACAAGGCCGCAGCCGTGCCGGCGCTCGACGCCATCAAGGATGCAGTACGTCAAAAGGTGATTGCCGCTCAGTCGGACGAGGCCGCTCACAAGGATGGCATCGCGAAGCTCGCTGAGTTCGAGAAGTCGAAGTCCACGGCAGGTTTTTCGTCGCCGCTGAAGGTTTCGCGCAACGACGCGCAAGGCGTGCCGCCGGCCGCATTGAGTGCAATCTACAAGGCAGACGCGCAAAAATTACCTGCGTACGTCGGTGTGGACTTGGGTGACGACGGCTATGCGATCTATCGCGTGAACGCGGTTGTTGCGGGTGCGCCGATCGATCCGCAGCGCTTGGCTGCTGCGCAGCAACAGATTGCGCAAGTGGACGCTCAGTCTGAAGCCGAGGCGTATGTCGAAGCGCTGCGCGCCCGTTCGAAGGTGAAGTTCTATGGCTCGCTCGACAGCAGCAATGCCCAGGCGAACGGTGACTAAGGCTCGATTCCATCCGCTGCGCGCAAGCCGATAAAGCCGCGCCGCACAAAAAAAGCCCCGCAATCTGCGGGGCTTTTTTATTTGATACATGCAAGCTCGTCAAACAGTTTGCTCGCGAACGAGCACGGCTTGAGCACGGCTTGCCATGCGCTCAGTCGTCTCCGGCTTAAAGGCAAGCGCTGATCGAGCTGGTCGCGTCGCTGCCCGCACCGCCATTGGCGCGGAACCCGACCCACGAACCCGATCCCTTGTACGAGGGCCGTACCACCGCGGCCGCGCCGTTAGGCGGTTGTTGGCCCGGCACATACACGTCCACTGCCTGATCGTTCGCCAGCGTGTCTTGCGAGACCACCTGCTGTTGCGAGCCATCGGCCCACTTTTGCGCGATGCAGGTAGCGACGGCCTTCGGCGGTTGCTGGCTTTCGCCGACGGATTGAACGCCCGCAGGCGGTTGAGCGGCGCATGCAGAAATTGCCACGGTCAAAGCGATTAACGGTAAATATTTCACGTTATCTCCTCAGAAGTCGCTCAGAATTCGAGCCGGGTTACGCGGGATTACTAAAGTGTCAGAACGACTTTGCCGATCCGCGTTCCCCAATTACCGGAAACAAGTTGTTAGCGAGCTTTTCAGTGCGGCGAACTTGTGCGAAGGAGTGGCTTGACAGCCGGCCACACGTTGTTGAGTAGCATTGGCTGTGCCTGCTGCGTGGGATGGATCTGATCCGCCTGGAACATCTCCGGTTTGTCGGCGATGCCGGCGAGCAGGAAAGGCACTAGCGGCACTCGCAATTGCTTCGAGAGTTCGCCGTACAGACCATGGAACTTTTGCGTGTAGTCGGGGCCGTAATTGGGTGGCACATACATGCCGACCAGCACGACTTTCGCATGGCTTTGTTGAGCCTGCTCGATGATCGTGCGCAGATTGTCTTCGGTCGTGGCGAGCGGCACGCCGCGCAAGGCATCGTTGGCGCCAAGCTCGACGATCACGATGCTCGGCTTGAGGCGCTGCAGAAGCGCCGGCAAGCGGGCCCGGCCGCCGCTCGTGGTGTCGCCGCTGATGCTCGCGTTGGCAACGCTATAATCGATTCGCTCGTCGGTGAGACGCTGGCGCATCAGGGCAACCCAGCCAGTGTCGCGGGGCAAGCCGTATTCGGCGGAGATGCTGTCGCCGAGCACGACGATCACCGGCTTGGCCTGTTCCGGCGCGTTGGCCGCAAAGGCCGGGAAGGGCAGCGAAAACAGGGTTGCGGCCAGCACGGCCGAGCCGAATGCCGTAGTCAGCGCCGGTGCGCGAGACGCTGCGGCGCGCACTTTCAACCTACGCTTCACCATGCTAAACAAAACTGATCCAGTCATTGAAGTGCGGGGTTTGTGCAAGAAGGTTAAGGATGCAACGGGCGAACTGACGATTCTCGAGGACATCGATCTTGCTATCGAAGCCGGCAGCAGTGTGGCGATCGTCGGTGCATCCGGGTCGGGCAAGTCTACGCTGCTCGGCTTGCTTGCAGGGTTGGACAGCGCGAGTTCGGGCTCGGTTCGGCTGCTCGGTCGCGAACTGACCGAACTGAACGAAGACGAGCGCGCCGCGTTGCGCAGCGGCTCGGTCGGTTTCGTGTTCCAGTCGTTTCAATTGATGCCGCATTTGACAGCGCTCGAAAACGTTACCTTGCCGCTCGAACTGCAAGGCGGCATCGGCACGCGCGAAGCCGCGGCGCGTGCGCGCGGCTTGCTTGAGCAGGTGGGGCTCGCCAAACGCACGGGACACTATCCCAAGCTGCTGTCGGGCGGTGAACAGCAACGGGTCGCGCTGGCGCGTGCCTTCGTCACGCATCCGGCGATCCTGTTCGCCGACGAGCCGACCGGCAGTCTCGATGCGGCCACCGGCCATGCGGTGATCGATTTGATGTTCGAGATGAACCGCGCGAACGGCGCCACGCTGATCCTCGTCACGCACGACGTCGAACTCGCGCGCCGTTGCGATACGACGGTGACGATCGAGGCGGGGCGCCTCGCCTGATCATCCGGGGCGTTGAAATAAAAAGCGGGCCGCAAAGGCCCGCTTTTTATTTCAACGCTCTGAACGCGTCAAGCTTTCAGCGCTTCAACGCCGCACGTGCCCGTGCGATCAATGCCGAGGTCGACGAATCATGCTTTTTCTCGTCGACGCTCGCCGACGTCAGATCCGCCTCGACCACCTTGCCGAGGATCTTGCCCAACTCGACGCCCCATTGATCGAACGGATTGATGTCCCATACCGATGCCTGCACCAGCACCTTATGCTCGTACAGCGCGATCAATGCGCCGAGCGAACGCGCGGTGAGTGCGTCGACGAGCAGTGTGGTGGTCGGACGGTTGCCCGGAAATACCAGGTGCGGCGCCAGCTCAGGCTTGTCGGCACCGGCCACCTTCTTCGCTTCTTCAAGCGTGCGGCCGAGCATCAGCGCTTCGCTTTGCGCGAAGCAGTTCGCCAGCAACTTAGGGTGATGGCTGACGAGCGGATGCTCCGGCGTCAATACGGCGATGAAGTCGATCGGCACGATCGTCGGGCCCTGGTGCAGCATCTGGAAGAACGCATGCTGGCCGTTCGTGCCCGGTTCGCCCCAGGTCACGGCGGCAGTCGGATAGTCGACCATCGCGCCATCGAGGCGCGCCGACTTGCCGTTGCTTTCCATCTCGAGTTGTTGCAGGTACGACGGCAGGAAATGCAGCGCTTCCGAATATGGCGCGACCAGATAGCTTTGCGAGCCGAAGAAGTTGCGATACCAGATGCCGATCATGCCGAGCAGCACGGGCAGGTTCTTTTCGAGCGGCGCGTCGCGGAAATGCTGGTCCATCTCGTTGGCGCCGGCCAGCAGTTCGTCGAACTGTTGCGGGCCGATCGCGATCATGATCGAAAGACCCACCGCCGACCACAGCGAGTAACGCCCGCCGACCCAGTCCCACATCTCGAACACATTCTCTTTCGCGATGCCGAACTTGACTACCTCGGCCGGGTTCGCCGACACGCCGACGAAGTGCTTCGCCAGCGCGCTTTCCGGGCAGCCTTTCTCGATGAACCAGTCGCGCAGCGAGCGCGCGTTGGTCATCGTTTCGAGCGTGGTGAAGGTCTTGGAGACGATGATCGCGAGCGTTTCTTCCGGATCGATCATCTGCATCACGTTGTACAGATCCGCACCGTCCACATTCGACACGAAGTGCGTGGTGATCTCCGGCGTGGCCAGATGATGCAGCGCGTGCACGACCATCTTCGGCCCAAGGTCCGAGCCGCCGATGCCGATATTCACGACGTAGCGAATCCGCTTGCCCGTATAGCCGGTCCACTCGCCGCTGCGCACCTGGTCGGCGAACGCGGCCATCTTCGCGCGTTCGGCCTGGATTTCAGCATGGAACGGCGCTTTCGGATCGGTGGCGCGCAGCGCGGTATGCAAGGCGGCGCGGCCTTCGGTCGGGTTGACGATTTCGCCCGCGAACATCGCGTCGCGGCGTTTCTCGACGCCGGCTTCGCGCGCGAGTTGCACCAGCAGTTTCAGGGTTTCGTCGATGATGCGGTTCTTCGAGAAATCGGCCGCGAGACCGCCGCCCGCGAACGCAAAGCGCTCGGCACGGGTAGGGGCGGGATCGTTCGCGG
The DNA here is from genome assembly GCF_902833645.1 of Paraburkholderia fungorum. GTDB lineage: Bacteria > Pseudomonadota > Gammaproteobacteria > Burkholderiales > Burkholderiaceae > Paraburkholderia > Paraburkholderia fungorum. The sequence continues at coordinate 106,229 of NZ_CADFGE010000011.1, read as the reverse complement.
GGGCGAACCAGTCGCGCATGTGCGCATCGCGAATCTTCTCGTAATGCGTTTGCAGCGAGGACCAGGAGGGGAGCGAGTTCTGCGTCATAGCGTCCGTCTAACGAAGGGGCACGAAGAATGGCGCGCGCGTGAAGCGCTGCCGAGGATGAAGCAACGATGCTGTTAGAGCGATGCCGCGCGGCCGGGTTCGCGATGGGTTGCCGTGAAGCTTCGCGAGCCTGCCTCGTAATCGAGGCGGCCACCGAAGTCTCGCTGCAGCCCGCGATGACCCGACGCGCGGCGCAGTTAGTCAGTATAGCGGCGTTGCGTGACAGGTGACAGCAGGGTGGCAGCGGTTCGGCTGTGTTGAGTCGCTCGACGCAAACTGTGGGACGGGTTGGTTTATTCAGCGGCCGCCGGATAGAACATCCGGTTTAGCAACGTCCGCACCATCGGGGCGAGTTCGCCCGCCGTCAAACCCGCTGGGCCGTGGCCTTGTGCGCTCAATGTGTCGGCGGCGAGGCCGTGCAGATAGACGCCCGCCAGCGCAGCTTCGTAGCGCGGCAGATGCTGGGCGAGCAGCGCGCCGATGATGCCACCGAGCACGTCGCCGGTGCCACCTGTCGCCAGTGCGGCATTGCCGGTCGGATTGATTGCGACGCGGCCATCCGGCGCGGCGATCACGGTGCCCGTGCCTTTCAACACGATCACGGCGGCAAAGCGCGCGGCCAGTGCGCGCGCGGCGGCGAGGCGGTCGCGTTGCACGCCCGGCGCGTCGGTGCCGAGCAGGCGCGCGGCTTCGAGTGGATGCGGCGTCATTACGCACGGGTCGCCTTGTACGCCGCGCGCGGTGACTTCGGCGGCGAGCGACGGGTCGGTGGAAATCAGATTGAGTGCGTCGGCGTCGAACAGTTTGGGCACGTCGAGCGGCAGCACGTCGTGCATGACATGTGTGGCCCGATCGCGCTGACCCATGCCGCAGCCGACGGCGAGCGCATCCATCTTGTCGAGCGGCAGAGTGTCGGTTGCATGCAACATCAGTTCAGGATGCGGCGGATCGTAGGGCGGGGCGCCGTCGCCAAGCAACGCGACGTGCACTTTGCCCGCGCCGGTATAAAGCGCCGCGCGTGCGGCGAGGATCGGCGCGCCGCACATGCCGGTGTCGCCGCCGACCACGGCGAGGCTGCCGAACGTACCCTTGTTGGTGGCGAAGTCGCGTGCCGGCAGGAAGGCGGCGAACAGCTCGGGCGCGCTGAGTTGCACGGCCGTGCGAGCGCTACTGTCGACGCCGATCGGCGCCACCGTCACCCGGCCGGCGAGATCGCGGCCCTGCGCGGTGAAAAGACCGGGTTTCGCGCCGATAAAGGTGATCGTGTGGGTGGCATGCACCGCGCAAGCATCGCTCGAGCTTGCGCTGCCGCCCTTGTCCTGATCCCGCTGCCCGCCGATCACCATGCCGGTATCGGTATCGAGACCGCTGGGTGTGTCGAGCGCAAGGACGCCGCCTCTTGCCCGCTTTGCCTTGGTGCGTTGCGACAGTTGACGGGCGATGCCCGCAAAGATGCCTTCCAGAGGGCGGGTCAGGCCGATCCCGAACATGCCGTCCACCAGCCACGTATAGCTTTCCAGCGAGGCCGGCGGCGCCGCGGTCATGGCGACGCCCGCCACGCGGGCCATGTCGAGCGCCCAGCGGGCGTCGGCTGGTTTGACTTCAAGCGGCATGCACAGGTCGACGGCGATGCCGGCCTGGTGAAGCTCCGCGGCCATCACCAGGGCGTCGCCGCCGTTGTTGCCCGGGCCGGCCACGATCCATACCTTGTGCTTCGATTTTTCGATCGACGTATCGCGGCTGATCTGTTCCTGCAGGTAGCTTGCGGCGGCTTTGCCGGCGCGCGACATCAGCGTGTGCTCAGGCAGCGTCGCCGCGGCCTGGTTTTCAAGGATTCGCAGATCGGTCAGCGTGAGCAGCGGCAAGGCCCGGTCGCGCGGGCTGATCAAGGTCGGGGGCGTGGATTCGGGCGCGGTCATGGCGAGGCTTGGGGTTCACCTTGGACAAGGCGACGAAGCTTGAGGAGCCACTATGGTAGTGCCGATAGGCGTCGGGCGCGCACCGTATTGGCAAGGACCCGCTGCTGAGCGGGTCCGCCTTTCACTGGAAACGGTCCGCGCGCAGCGCCGCCAGGGTGTCGGCGGGGACCTCGGGGGTGTTACCCGAGATCAGGTCGGCGACCAGTTTGCCCGCTCCGCATGCCAGGCCCCAACCGGCAGGCCCATGGCCGGCATTCACGAACAGGCGCGGATGAAGCACGTTGCCGATCACCGGCAAGCCGTCCGGCGACAGCAGTTTTACGCCTTCCCACGGCAAGGCGGCGGAGATTCGCGCAGCACCTGGAATCCAGTCGTGCGTCGCCTGGCCCAGCAACGCCAGCGCTTCTTTCGTGAGCGCCTCGCCCAGCGGCTTGTCGATCTGCGCGGCGCTTTGCAAAACCGCGCCGCCCGCAACCCGCAGGCGATGATTCATGCGGCTGACCGTAATCCGCTTGACCGCGTCCACAATCGCGACATGCGGCGCGCATTCCTCATGCGCGATGGGCGCCACCAGGTTATGCAGGCGCAACGGATGCAGCGGCAGCCGCAACCCTAGGCGCTCGAGCAGCGGCAGGCTGCCGTAACCCGCGGCGACGACGATTGCGTCGGCGTTGATCACGTCGACTTCGCGTGAACGTGCGGCGGCAGAAGCGGCGCCGGGCCGTGGCGCCAGCTCCACCGCGGCGCGCGGGCCTTCGAGGCGGATCGCCGAGACCTCGCAACCCAGCATGAATTGCACGCCGCCTTGCGTATCGAGGGTCTGCTTGATCAGTTTGGCGAAAAGCGGGCAGTTGGCCGTGCGCTCGTGGTCGAACAGCACCCCGCCGGCGAATTCCGGCTCGGTCCGTACCGAATGCTCGAACGCGGCGCATTCGGCCGGCGTCAGCACGTGGTGCGGGACTTCGAATTGGCGCAGCAGATCGAGCGCCGTCTGGGTCTGCTGCCATTCCTGCTCGGAACGCACCAGATAGAGCAGGCCGCTGGCCTGTTCGAATTCCAGGCCGAAGCGCGCTTCGATATCGGCCATGGCTTCGCGCGAGGCTTCGATCAGCGGACGCAGGCGCGCATACTGGCGGCTGAACGCCTCGGGCTCCTGCAAGGCGGCCAGTTGCTTGACGAACTGGCGTGCCGGCCCGTTAAAGCCGGCCTTGCTGATCACGCCGTTTTTGGCGCCCTGGCGGCTCGCCATGAAAGTCGGGCCGAACCAGACGTCGAGCGGGGTCGGCAGCACGGTGCCGCCGTGCCCATAGGTCGCGCCTTGCGCGACCGTGGCGTGGCGCTCGACGACGCATACCCGGTGGCCGGCCGCGCGCAGCTGATAAGCGGTGGCGACGCCCACAATCCCGCCGCCAATGACGATGACATCCATATCTGATTCGATTTGCCGGCGGGAGGCCGAAACGCCGCGTTCCCGTTAAGCGTGGCATGCGGCGCGCTGCCCGGCATTGCTCAGGCCGCTCGCGCCGATCTGGTGAAACGCCGAATGATAGCAGTCAAACGGATGGCTCTGCCACGCGAGCGCTACGCCGAAGCGCCGCCACGGCCGGCCCGATCCACCACGCAAACCCCACCAAAACCCTGGTGCGAAGCCCGTCGGAAGCCCGTTCCCGGGGTATAATCTCGGACTTCCTTTCCGCCTCACGTCGCCTGCACGCGCGACTCATCGGCATCATTAGCGACGCAACGTCAAGTCCATGGCCCACTTCTCGTGTTTCCCCGGCGCTTCGGCCCTTTCCGATTTCCGTCAAACCCGCCTGCTCGACACGCTCACGCGCATCGACGCCAACATCACCGGCGTGCGCGGGCAGTATCTGCACTTCGTCAACGCACAAACCCCGCTGTCCGCGGAAGACAACGCGAAGATCGAAGCGCTGATTCACTACGGCGATCCGCTCGAAGAAACCAAAGAGCGCGGCACGGCTGAAACTTTCCTCGTGGTGCCGCGTTTCGGCACCGTGTCGCCGTGGGCCAGCAAGGCAACCGATATTGCCCACCTGTGCGGCCTGACGCAGGTGCGCCGCATCGAACGCGGGGTCGAATACACGGTCACCCTGAAAAGCGGTCTGTTAGGCGGCAAGAAAGCGCTCTCAGATGAGGCCCGCGCGGCCGTCGCCGCGGCGTTGCACGACCGCATGACCGAAAGCGTGGCGCCCTCGCGTGACCATGCGTTGCATCTGTTCGACGAACTGCCGGCCAAGCCGCTGCAAACCGTCGACGTGCTGAGCAACGGCCGTGGCGCGCTGGAAGCGGCGAACACCGAACTGGGCCTCGCGCTCGCCGACGACGAAATCGACTACCTGGTCGACGCCTTCACGAAACTCGGCCGCAATCCGACCGACGTCGAGCTGATGATGTTCGCGCAGGCCAACAGCGAGCACTGCCGTCACAAGATTTTCAACGCTGAATGGACGATCGACGGCGAGAAGCAGGACATCTCGCTGTTCAACATGATCCGCAACACGGAGAAGCTGAACCCGCAGGGCACGATCGTCGCGTATTCGGATAACTCGGCGATCATGGCGGGCGGCATGGCCGAGCGCTGGTTCCCGCGCACGCCGGCTGAGCTCGGCGCGAACGAATTGCCCGAGCACTATCGCCGCGGCGTTGAACTGACGCACACCTTGATGAAGGTGGAAACGCACAATCACCCCACCGCGATCTCGCCGTTCCCGGGCGCCTCGACCGGCGCGGGCGGCGAAATCCGCGACGAAGGCGCGACCGGCCGCGGTGCGCGTCCGAAGGCGGGTCTGGCGGGCTTTACGGTGTCGAATCTGGAATTGCCGGACGGCGTGGAAGCCTGGGAAAACGCGCGCGACGCCGCCCAGCCGCTGGCGCACCGGAACCCGGACGACAAGTTCGAAGCGTACGGCCGTCCTGACCGTATCGCGTCGCCGCTGCAAATCATGATCGACGGCCCGCTCGGCGGCGCCGCGTTCAATAACGAATTCGGCCGTCCGAATCTGGGCGGCTATTTCCGCGCCTATGAGCAGAACGTCGCGGGTCTGGTGCGCGGTTATCACAAGCCGATCATGATCGCCGGCGGCATCGGCAATATCTCCGATCAACACACGCACAAGCACGATCTGCCGGAAGGCTCGCTGCTGATCCAGATCGGCGGTCCGGGTATGCGCATCGGCATGGGCGGCGGCGCCGCCAGTTCGATGGCGACCGGCACCAACACGGCCGAACTCGATTTCGACTCGGTCCAGCGCGGCAATCCGGAAATCGAGCGCCGCGCGCAGGAAGTGATCAACGCGTGCTGGCAACTCGGTGAGAAGAATCCGATTCTGAGCATTCACGACGTGGGCGCGGGCGGGTTGTCGAACGCGTTCCCGGAAGTGGTGGATGGTGCGGGCAAGGGCGCGATCTTCGACCTGCGCAAGATCCAGCTGGAAGAGAGCGGTTTGTCGCCGCGCGAAATCTGGTCGAACGAGGCGCAGGAGCGTTACGTTCTGGCGATTGCGCCGGCCGATCTGCCGGCCTTCAAAGCCATGTGCGAGCGCGAGCGTTGCCCGTTCGCGGTGGTCGGCACGGCCACGGCCGAGCGTCAGTTGAAGGTGATCGATTCGCAAGCGGATGGCGACGCTGTACACCAGCCGGTCGACATGCCGATGGAAGTGCTGCTCGGCAAGGCGCCGCGCATGCATCGCGACGTGAAGCGCGTCGAACAGAAGTTTGAACCGGTGGATGTCACCGGCATCGCGTTGCCGGAGGTCGCGGTGAGCGTGCTGCGGCACCCCACGGTTGCCAGCAAGTCGTTCCTGATCACGATCGGCGACCGCTCGGTGGGCGGCACGACAGCGCGTGACCAGATGGTCGGGCCGTGGCAAGTGCCGGTGGCCGACGTCGCCATCACGACCATGGATTACGCGGGTTTCCGCGGCGAAGCGATGACCATGGCCGAGCGCACGCCGCTCGCCGTGATCAACGCGCCGGCCTCGGGCCGTATGGCGGTCGGCGAGGCGGTGACCAATATCGCGGCGGCGCCGATCGCGTCGCTCGACAAGCTCAAGCTGTCGGCGAACTGGATGGCCGCCTGCGGCGCAGCGGGCGAAGACGCCGCGCTGTACGACACGGTCAAGGCGATTGGCATGGAGCTGTGCCCGGCGCTCGGCATCAGCATTCCGGTCGGCAAGGATTCGCTGTCCATGCGCACCAAGTGGGAAGACCGTGGCGTGGCGAAGGAAGTCGTCGCGCCGGTCTCGCTGATCATCTCGGCGTTCGCGCCGGTCGAAGACGTGCGCCGCCACCTCACGCCGCAACTGCGCCGCGCGAATGAGGTGGGCGATTCGGTGCTGATCGCGATCGACCTTGGCCGCGCCAAGCATCGTCTGGGCGGCAGTATCCTCGCGCAAGTTACGCAGCAGGTCGGCGATACGGTGCCGGATGTCGACGATCCGGAAGATCTCAAGCGTTTCTTTACCGCGATCCAGTCGCTCAATAGCGACGGCAAGCTGCTTGCGTACCACGACCGCTCGGATGGCGGCCTGTGGGCAACGGTGTGCGAAATGGCGTTTGCGGGTCACGTCGGCGTGTCGCTGAACGTCGACATGCTGGTGCTCGATCCGAACCACGAATCCGATTACGGCGACGCGAAAGACTGGGCGAAGCAGACCAGCGGCCGTCGTGAAGACCGCACGATCCGCGCGCTCTTCAACGAAGAACTCGGCGCGGTGATTCAGGTGCGTGCGACAGACCGCGACGCGGTGCTGGGCGCGTTGCGTGAACACGGTCTGTCGGCATGCTCGCACGTGATCGGCAAGACCAATGAACGCGACACGATCGAAATCTATCGCGACGCCAAGAAGATCTACGAAGCACCGCGTACCGAATTGCATCGCGCGTGGAGCGAAGTGAGCTGGCGTATTTCGCGTCTGCGCGACAACCCGGCCTGTGCAGATGCCGAATACGATGCGCTTTCCGACGCCGCTGATCCGGGCATCTCGCCGGTTCTCACGTTCGATCCGTCACAAGACGTTGCTGCGCCGTTCATCGGCAAGAGCGCACGTCCGCGTGTCGCGATCCTGCGTGAGCAGGGCGTGAACTCGCACCTCGAAACGGCCTATGCATTCGATCGCGCCGGTTTCGACGCGCACGACGTGCACATGAGTGACCTGCTGGCCGGCCGCGCCAATCTGGCGGATTTCGCCGGCGCGGTGGCGTGCGGTGGTTTCTCGTATGGCGACACGCTGGGTGCCGGTGAAGGCTGGGCGAAGGCGATTCGCTTCAACTCGCAACTGGCCGATATGTTTGCCGCGTTCTTTGGCCGCGAAGACACGTTTGCGCTGGGCATCTGCAACGGCTGCCAGATGATGAGCAGCCTCGCGTCGATGATTCCGGGCGCCGAAGCATGGCCGAAGTTCACGCGCAACAAGTCGGAGAAATTCGAAGCGCGCTTCTCGCTGGTCGAAGTGCAGGCTTCGCCGTCGATCTTCTTTGCCGGCATGGAAGGCTCGCGCATTCCAGTGGCGATCGCGCACGGCGAGGGTTACGCGGACTTCTCGCAGCAAGGCGATGCGTCGAAGGTCGACGTGTCGATGCGCTTCGTCGATCACCGTGGTCAGGCAACGGAGCAGTATCCGTTCAACCCGAACGGTTCGCCGGACGGCATCACCTCGGTCACAACGCCGGATGGCCGCTTCACCGTGCTGATGCCGCACACCGAGCGCGTGCATCGTGCGGTGCAGATGAGCTGGCATCCGGAAGGCTGGGGCGAGGGCGATACCGACGCGAGCCCGTGGCTGCGCGTGTTCCAGAACGCCCGCCGCTGGCTGGGCTAATAGCGTTGTAATGCAGATCGCCGCGTTATCCGGGCGTGGCGGTCTGCCGGTACGACGGCTGTCGTCAGCCGACAGCGGGCGGCTTCTGTGCTGGACCGCCGCGTTGCTGCCATTAGATTGGCGACGTTCAGTTCGTGTTCTTCTCGTGTTCTTCGTATCCGATCAGGTACGAGTGAACGTGATACTTGCAGGGTTGGTGCCGCTCGTATCCGCTCGGGTACGAAATGGCTATAGCACTTTTCAATTCGAGGGTTCGTACCCGGTCGGGTACGAACTTGGGCTCCTGGATCTATCTCTGGCATAATGTTCCCGAGCGGGTACGAACGGGTGGGGTAGAGAATGCGTCAGTCTGAGGTTTACATCAGCGGCATGACGGAGTTGGGCGATCTTGTGCGGGCATCAAGGCTCGCACAAGGGTTGACGCGCGACGACGTCGCCATCGCCACCGGCCTTTCTCCAAAATTCATTACGCACATCGAGGCGGGTAAGCCGACCGCCCAGATCGGCAAGGTGCTCCACCTTCTTGGCGAACTGGGCATCACGCTGCGCGCGCAGGTTTCCGTCGATATTCCTCCGGCCCTGGCCGCGAAGGCCCCCAAGCGCAGACGAGCAGTTCATGGCAGCTAGAACGCTCGTCGCCTACGCGAATGGCCGGCGCGTCGGCGTCGTGAGTGATGACAGCGGCATCTGGTCATTTACCTACGATGAGGACTGGCTGGGCCGCGAAGACGCATTCGCGCTTTCACCTGCTTTTCCTCTACACGCCGGGCCTTTCGTCGACGGGTCGAGCCAGCGGCCGGTGCAATGGTTCTTCGACAATCTTTTGCCTGAAGAGGAAATGCGCACGGCGCTTGCTCGTGAAGCCAAAGTCAATGCGAGCGATGCGTGGGGTCTGCTTGCCTACTACGGACGGGAGTCGGCAGGAGCCTTGACGCTGCTCGCGGAGGGCGAGCGCGAGGCATCCGCCGGTTTGCAGCCCTTGTCATATGCGGAACTGGAGGCTCGCATTCAGGCCATGCCGCAGCGTGCGCTCAGCACCACCGCACCCAAACGCATGTCCGCGGCGGGCGCCCAACAAAAGCTGCTGCTGTCCTTGCGAGGTGACGCACCGAATTACGAGCTTTCCGAGCCCGTGGGCAATGAGCCGTCGATGCATCTGCTCAAACCTGACATGCGAAGCACAGGCTATCCTCATTCGGCGATCAACGAATTTTTCTGCATGCGCCTCGCGCAAGCGATGGGCGTGCGCGTGCCGCCTACGCATTTCATGCGCGTGCCCTCGGCCTGCTATGTTATCGACCGCTTCGATCGCGATATGGCCGCAGAGCCGGTTCGACGCCTGCATACGGTCGACGCAATGCAACTGTTGAACTACGACCGTCATTTCAAATATCGGAACGCGACGGCGCAGATACTCAGGGATGCTATCGAAATAACCGGCACACGGGCAAAGGCACGTCTAGATGTGTTCCGCTGGGCGGTCTTCAACGTGTTAATCGGCAACGCGGATTCTCACCTCAAAAACCTCTCGTTTTTCGTGAGTGCGCGAGGCTACATGCTGGCGCCGTTTTACGATCTGGTCAGCACGGTCGTCTACCATACGCCGACCTACCAGCCGAATCAGCGGGACCGTTGGCCCCACTGCGATCTGACCATGCCGGTTGGAGAGGCCACCCAGTTCGCGGACATTTCCAGAAAAAACATGCTGATATTCGGCGAAGCGCTTGGCCTCCAGCCAAAAGGTGCGGAAAAATTGCTCGATGAGATGCTCGCCACTGTCGACGCCAGGGTGGCGGACACCCGGCGCGCGGTCGACGAGATCGCGCAGCCCAATGCCGGCGAAATACGGCTGCTCGACTCGATTGCTGCCATGCCGCTCGCGGAGATGAGCAGAGCTTTGCGCAACTGATATCGGTGCCCTCGAGGGGCCGGCAATCCCACATGAAATCCGCAGAAACAAAAAACCGCCCGAGGGCGGTTTTTTTGCTCTGAAGCAGCAAGCCAGAAGCTTACTGGATCTTCGCGTTCTTACGCAGACCTTCTTCGAACGCCTGCAGCTTTTCCTGCTGAATCTGCTGCACGATCTGCGGACGCACCTGTTCGAGCGGCGGCGGCGTGACGTCGCGGATGTCGTCGACACGGATGATGTGCCAGCCGAATTGCGTATGCACCGGCGTGTCGGTCATCTGGCCCTTCTGCAGATGCGTGGCCGCATCCGCGAATTCAGGCACGTAGGCCTTCGGGTCCGACCAGTCCAGGTCGCCGCCATTCTTGCCCGATCCCGGGTCCTTCGAGTATTGCTTGGCGAGGTCTTCGAAGCTCGCGCCGCCCTTGATCTTGGCGATCAGATCCTTGGCTTGCTGTTCGTTGTCCACGACGATGTGGTGCAGATGGTATTCCTTGCCGCCCGCGTCCTTGACCAACGCGTTGTAGCGCGCGGTGACTTCGGCGTCGGTCGGCGTGTTGTTCTTCACGAAGTCTTCGATCAGCGCGCGCAGCACGACGGTTTGCTGTGCAACGGCAATTTGCGCCTTGACGTCCGGCCGATTCGGCAGGCCGCGGCGCAGCGCTTCCTGCATCAGGATTTCGCGGTTCACCAACTCTTCACGCACGGCCATTTGCAGCTGCGGCGAGTCTTGCTTGCCTTGTTGAACCAGTTGATTGATTAACGCGTCGGCGCGCGATTTCGGAATCGGCGTGCCGTTTACGACAGCGATGTTCTGTGCGAATGCAGGTGCGGCCGCAAAGGCAGCCAGCAATACCCAAAGGCGGGTTTTCTTCAAGGTCATCGAAAGGTTTCCTAGCGGGGCAACAAAGCGAATTCTTCGGGCGTATACGCCGTGATTGCAAGGGCGTGAATGCCGCGCTGCATGGCATCGGCCAGCGCATCATACACCATGCGATGCCGCGCCACGCGGGCCTTGCCGGCAAATGCGGCGGCCACGATCGTGACAGTGAAATGACCGCCGGCAGACGCGCCGGCATGGCCCGCGTGCTGCGCGCTGTCGTCCGTGATCTGGATCGAGGCGACCGGCGCGAGCGCCGCGGTGAGACGCGCCTCGATCAGCGCGGCGCGCTCGGCGGTGGTGGCGTGCATGAACACATCGCTCGTCATGTCATTCTTCCTTCATGTACTTCGATAGCCACAAACTCTGTCCGACGATGAACACCACCAGGCACCCGGTCGCGCCGAACAGCTTGAAATTGACCCACTGATCGGTCGTGTAGTTGTACGCGACGAACAGATTCACCAGGCCCAGCAGTACGAAGAAAATCGCCCAGACGATATTCAGCTTGCCCCAGATCGCGTGCGGCAGCGTGATCTGCTTGCCCATCATCGCTTCGATCAGATTCTTGTTGAAGGCGAGTTGCGAGACGACCAGCGCGACCGAAAACGCCCAGTACAGCACGGTCGGCTTCCATTTGATAAAGGTGTCGTTGTGCAGCACGAGCGTCGCGCCGCCGAATACGGTGACGACGCCGAGGCTCACCCACAGCATCGGGTCGACCTTGCGGTGGCGGAAGGCCACCCACGCGATCTGCACCAGCGTGGCAACGATCGCCACTGCCGTCGCCGTGAAAATGCCCCATATCTTGAAGGCGACGAAAAACAGGATGATCGGGAACAGATCGAACAGGAATTTCATTATCTGGTCGGGAATACGGAGAATGGGTCGAAGGAACGGGGACGCGGCGCGGGGCGCCCGGTGGCGGGGAATGCGGCGCAAACCCGCCGCGGCAGCCCGGAGCGGCGCGTTGCGCCATTCGTAGCAGGATTGCCGTGCCGGGTAAGCGCCGCGTTGACCGCTGCGTTGATCGGTGCGCAAGCCGGATGAAGGGAGCCGCCACCGGTTGGCGTTTCATGACAGACGCCGGCCGGCAACGCGCCGAACTCCGCGCTGCGTTACTTGGGCTCGAATTGTAACGCAGCCGAATTGATGCAGTAACGCAGACCGGTCGGCGCCGGTCCGTCTTCGAACACGTGACCCAGGTGCGCGCCGCAGTTCTTGCACTGCACCTCGATGCGCAGCATGCCGTGCGAGCGGTCGGTTTTTTCGGCGATCACCTCGCCGTTGATCGGCTTGAAGTAGCTCGGCCAGCCGCAACCGGCGTCGAACTTGGTGTCCGATTCGAACAGCGGCGTGCCGCAGCAGACGCAATCATAGACGCCGCGGTCCCAGTGATCGTGATAGCGGCCGGTAAAGGGGCGCTCGGTGGCCGCGTGGCGCGTCACCTGATATTCGATGTCGGAGAGCTGTTTGCGCCATTCGGCGTCGTCTTTCTGCACGGCGGGCGCGCCGCTGTTGAGGTCGTCGGGTTTGTTCATGGTCGGGGTTCCTGTCTCGAGATTGTTTTTGGGGCTCGTCACGAAGAGCAGCTCACTTCCAGCGAACTGGCCCAATCAGGCGGCAGCCCCGCATACGCTTCGTTCTCCGGTTGCTCGTCGAACGGGCGGCGCAGCACGGCGGCCAAACGTTCCACTTCGGAGAAATCCTTCTCTTTCGCCCGGCGGATCGCCGTTTCCGCCAGATGATTGCGAAGTACGAATTTGGGGTTGACACGGTTCATTGCAATGGCGCGCGCGGCGTCGTCGCGTGTTTCATGGGACAAACGCGCGCGGTAGTCGTTCACCCACGCGTCGAACGCGGCACGGTCGAGAAACAGGTCGCGCACGGATGCGTCGCCGCTTGCGTCGTGCCGGGAAATACGCGCCAGATTGCGGAACGTCAGCGTGAAATCCGCGCGATTGGCGTGCATCACTTCGAACAGACGGTTGACTAGCGTGTCGTCGCCGTCGCGTTCGGTTTCCAGGCCGAGCTTGGCGCGCATGCGTTGTTCCAGCGCCGGCGCGAAACGGTCCTTGAAGCCGCCGAGCACGCGTTGCGCGTCTTCGATCGCCTTGTCGCCGCGCACGCTCTCCTCATGCTGCTCACCCAATAGTGGCAACAGGCCTTGCGCGAGGCAGAAGAGGTTCCAGTACGCGATCTGCGGCTGCATCTTGTACGCGTAACGGCCTTGCGAATCCGAGTGATTGCAGATGTAGCCGGCGTCGAAGCCGTCCATGAAGCCGAATGGGCCGTAGTCGATCGTGAGACCGAGGATCGACATGTTGTCGGTATTCATCACGCCGTGGCAGAAGCCGACGGCTTGCCACTCCACCATCAGATCGGCTGTGGACAGCACCGCTTCATTCAGCAGCGCGAGATACGGATCGCCGGTTTCGCGGCAATGCGGGTAGAAGCGATCGATCACATGGTCGGCGAGGGCGCGCAGTGCGTCGACGCGATCGTTCGAATAGAAATGCTCGAAGTGCCCGAAGCGTACGAAACTCGGCGCCACGCGGGTGACGACTGCCGCGGTTTCGACTTCTTCGCGGCGCACCGGCTGGTCGGAACCGATCACGCACAGCGCGCGCGTGGTCGGAATGCCGAGGTGATGCATCGCTTCCGAACACAGATATTCGCGAATCGACGAGCGCAGGACGGCGCGGCCGTCGCCCATGCGCGAATAGGGCGTGCGGCCCGCGCCTTTGAGCTGCAGCTCGAAGCGCTGGCCGTCGTGCTCGACTTCGCCGAGACCGAGCGCGCGGCCGTCGCCGAGCTGGCCGGCCCACACCCCGAATTGATGCCCCGAATACACCGATGCATACGGCAGCGCTTCGGCGGGCCATTCGCGTGTGGCGTTGCCGGAGAACAGTTCGGCGAAGCCCGGATCGTTCTGGAGCCCGGGCTCTAAGCCGAGCAACGCAGCGGTTTCTTCGGAGAACCCGACCACGTAGGGTGCGCTGAGCGGCGCCGCCGGCAGCCGGGTCAGAAACACGCTGCCGAGGCGCGCGAACGCGCTTTCGGGCGAGGCGGTAAGTGCGTTGGAAAGAGCCGATAAAGGCTCGGATAACCCTGCAATGCTTGGGGAAAACGACATATTGAGCGCCTCTGGATTAACCGATATTGTAAGTCCGCGCCCGCGGCGCTGCTGGTCGGCCTTTCGCCCCATGCCGCTCGCGTGCCGGGCGTCTCCTGCCGGAGCGCGCCCGCACCGTTCCGGAGCATGCCGCACGGACTCATCGGCGCGTTTCGCGCAACCCTGGCGCAACGCAATCCTGTGAGCACGTAACTGTGAGTAAGTAACTCGAGCTGAACGTGCCGCGCGGCCTCGAACAGTAACCCCAATGAAGCACACAAGGCGAGGAGACCTCTCTTTATGACGACGCCGCTGCTTGGCCAGATGATGGACGTGCCGCTCACCGTGTCCTCGTTGCTCGCGCATGCCGCGCGGCATTTCGGCGACACCGAGATCGTGTCGCGACGCATCGAAGGCGACGTGCATCGCTATACCTATCGCGACTGTGAAAAGCGCGCGAAGCAGCTGGCGCAGGCGCTGATCGCGCTCGGTGTCGAGCCCGGCGAGCGGGTGGCCACGCTGGCCTGGAACGGCTACCGGCATCTGGAAGCGTATTACGGCACGACCGGTTTCGGCGCCGTCTGCCACACGATCAACCCGCGCCTCTTTCCCGATCAGATCGCCTACATCGTCAACCACGCCGACGACGCCTACGTGCTGTTCGACACCACGTTCGCACCGCTCGTCGACGCGCTCGCGCCGCACTGCCCCAAAGTGCGCGGCTGGATCGCGCTGGCCGACGAAGCGCATCTGCCGAAGATGCAAACGCCGGTGCTGAGCTACGAAACCTTGCTGGACGCCCAGAATGGCCACTACGACTGGCCGGCCATCGACGAACGTCAGGCCTCTTATCTCTGCTATACGTCCGGCACCACCGGCAATCCGAAAGGCGCGCTGTATTCGCATCGTTCGACGGTGCTGCATGCGTTCGGCGCGGCGCTGCCCGATGCGATGAGCCTGTCCGCGCGCGACTCCGTGCTGCCGGTCGTGCCGATGTTTCATGTGAACGCGTGGGGTATTCCGCACTCCGCGCCGCTGACCGGCGCCAAGCTGGTTTTCCCCGGCAAGGATCTCGACGGCAAGTCGCTGTATGAATTGATGGAAAGCGAGCGCGTCACCTATTCGGCCGGCGTGCCGACCGTGTGGCTCGGCCTGCTCAACTATCTGCGCGAGGCCAAGGTGCGCTTCTCCTCGCTCAATCGCACGGTGATCGGCGGCTCGGCATGCCCACCGGCCATGCTGCGAACCTTCGAGGACGAGTACGGCGTGCAGGTGATCCATGCATGGGGCATGACGGAAATGTCTCCGCTCGGCACCCTGTCGAAACTGACGTGGGAACAGAGTCAGCGTCCGATCGAGGAGCAGCGCAAACTGCTCGAAAAGCAGGGCCATGTGCTGTATGGCGTCGATATGAAGATCGTCGGCGAAGACGGGCGCGATCTGCCCTGGGACGGCGTGGCGTTCGGCGATCTGCACGTGCGCGGTCCGTGGGTGATCGACCGGTATTTCCGCAAGGACGAGTCGCCGCTCGTGGACGGCTGGTTCCCGACCGGCGACGTCGCCACCATCGACCGCGACAGCTTCCTGCACATCACGGATCGCTCGAAAGATGTGATCAAGTCGGGCGGTGAGTGGATCAGTTCGATCGACATCGAGAACGTCGCGATCGCGCATCCAGCGGTGGCCGAGGCCGCGTGCATTGCCTGCGCGCATCCGAAATGGACCGAGCGGCCGCTGCTGGTGGTGGTCAAGCGGGCGGGTTTCGACGTGACGCGCGAGGAGTTGCTCGCCTTCTATGACGGCAAGGTGGCGAAATGGTGGATTCCCGACGACGTCGTTTTCGTCGACGAGTTGCCGCACACGGCCACCGGCAAGCTGCAAAAGCTCAAGCTGCGCGACATTTTTCGCGACCACGTGCTGCCGTCCGCGCTCGAAGACGAAAAGGATTGCCCGCTGACTCCGCCTGCCAGGGGAAACCCCGCCTAACGATAAATTGAACGAGCGTGCTTTTTTGTGTATTCTGCCTGCTGACCCCGGGGAATCGGCGCTAAAGTCGGACTATGAGCCGACTCGATAATCCCGGACGGGCGGCGCGTCATGCGCCGCCTCATCGCACGGAGGCAGGCAGATGGCAGTGGACTACACAACTCATGACGGCGTGGCCGTCATTACGCTGAACAATCCCCCCGTAAACGGCCTCGGCCTTTCGACGCGAGCCGGTATCGTCGAAGGGATCGAGCGCGCGCAGAACGACCCGGCCATCAAGGCGATCGTGCTGACGGGCGCCGGCAAAGCCTTTTCTGGCGGCGCCGATATCACTGAATTCAACACGCCGAAGGCGACCCAGGAGCCGACCCTCCATACGGTCATCAAGACCGTCGAA
Source organism: Paraburkholderia fungorum (assembly GCF_902833645.1). Classification (GTDB taxonomy): domain Bacteria; phylum Pseudomonadota; class Gammaproteobacteria; order Burkholderiales; family Burkholderiaceae; genus Paraburkholderia; species Paraburkholderia fungorum. The sequence goes on along the minus strand of NZ_CADFGE010000011.1, from coordinate 90,098 downwards.
GGGAGCGCCAAGCCGGTTGTCGCCGCGATTCATAGCGTTGCCATGGGCGGCGGCCTTGAACTTGCGCTCGGCGCGCATTACCGCATCGCCGCACCTGGCGCGCAGATCGCGCTGCCGGAAGTGAAGCTCGGCATCCTGCCGGGCGCGGGCGGCACGCAGCGTCTGCCGCGCGCAATTGGCCTTGAAGCCGCGCTCAACATGATCGTCTCCGGCGCGCCGGTGATGTCGGAGAAGCTGGCCGATTCGGGGCTGTTCGACCAGGTCGTGGAAGGCGATCTGGCTGAAGCGGCGCTCGCGTTTGGCCGCAAGGTCGGGGCACAGGCCGGCCCGCACCCGAAGGTGCGCGACCGCAAGATCGAGCATCCGAATGCCGCCGGTTTCATCCAGTTCGCGCGCAATACGGTTGCCGCGATGGCGAAGAATTTCCCGGCACCGCTGAAGTGTATCGACGCCGTGGAAGCGGGCGTGCAGAACGGTTTCGACAAGGGCCTCGCGTTCGAACGCGAATGCTTCGTCGCGCTCGTGCAAACGCCGGAAAGCCACGCACTGCGTCACGCATTCTTCGGCGAACGCGCGGCGAGCAAGATTCCCGATGTGCCGTCGGATACGCCGGTGCGCGACATCAAGCAGGTGGCCGTGATCGGCGCCGGCACGATGGGCGGCGGCATCGCGATGAACTTCATCAACGCCGGCATTCCGGTCACGCTGCTGGAAACGAAGCAGGAAGCACTCGATCGCGGTCTCGCCACGATCCGCAAGAATTACGAAGCCACCGTCAAGAAGGGCAAGCTCAAGCCCGAAGCGCTGGAACAGCGCATGGCCTTGATCACGCCAACACTTTCCTACGACGATCTGAAAAACGCCGACCTGATCGTCGAAGCGGTGTTCGAAGAACTGGGCGTCAAGGAGCAGGTGTTCAAGCGTCTGGACGAAGTAGCGAAGCCCGGCGCGATCCTCGCGTCGAACACGTCGACGCTGGATGTCGACAAGATCGCCGCTTTCACGAAGCGCCCGCAAGACGTGGTCGGCATGCACTTCTTCAGCCCGGCCAACGTGATGAAGCTGCTCGAAGTGGTGCGCGGCAAGGCCACGGCGAAAGACGTGCTCGCCACCGTCATGAAGCTCGCAAAGAAGATCAAGAAAACCGCGGTGGTCTCGGGCGTGTGCGACGGCTTCATCGGCAACCGGATGATCGAGCAGTACATCCGCCAGGCGCTCTTCATGCTCGAAGAAGGCGCATTGCCCGCGCAGGTGGACAAGGCAATCGAGAAGTTCGGCTTTGCGATGGGCCCGTTCCGCATGAGCGACCTGGCCGGCAACGACATCGGCTGGGCGATTCGCAAGCGCCGCTATCAGGAACATCCCGACATGCACTACTCGAAGATTGCCGACCGTCTGTGCGAGACCGGCCGCTTCGGGCAGAAGACCGGCGGTGGCTGGTACGACTACAAGGCGGGGGACCGTACTGCGTATCCGTCGAAAGTGGTCGACGACATGATCGCAGCGTTCTCGAAGGAAACCAACGCGGAGCGCCGCAAGATCAGCGACGAGGAAATCGTCGAGCGCCTCGTGTTCGCGCTCGTCAATGAAGGCGCGAAGATTCTCGAGGAAGGCATTGCGTCGAAGGCGTCGGATATCGACATGGTCTATCTGACCGGCTACGGCTTCCCGCTCTATCGCGGCGGCCCGATGCTGTACGCGGATACGGTCGGCCTCTACAACGTCGAGCGTGCGATTCGCCGCTATGCGTCGCGGCCGAATGGCGACGCGTGGCAACTGGCGCCGAGCATTGCGGAGCTGGCGGCAAAGGGCCGTGGGTTCAACGGCTGAAGCGCCGCCGCTCGGGCTCAATGAGCGAGCGACTGAAATGAGTGAAGTGGGGCGACCGAGCGATCCGCCGGCGCGCCCACCATCAACATCTGGAAGGACCAGCCAACTGGCATGGGACCCGAGTAAGAGCTTTGCATGAGACCCGAGTAAGAGCTTTGCATGGGACCCGAGTAAGCGCTAAAGCGCCAACTCGGGTCGACAGCTAAAGCGCCAACTCGGGTCGACACAGGAGAGATGCATGACTGATGCCGTAATCGTATCCACCGCCCGCACGGGCCTGGCCAAATCATGGCGCGGCGGTTTCAACATGACGCACGGCGCGACGCTCGGCGGGCATGTGACGCAGGCCGCCGTCGAGCGCGCGAAGCTGGACCCGGCGCGCATCGAAGACGTGATCATGGGCTGCGCGAATCCGGAAGGCGCGACGGGCGCCAACATCGCGCGCCAGATCGCACTGCGCGCCGGTTTGCCGGTCAGTGTGCCGGGCATGACGGTGAACCGCTTCTGCTCGTCCGGTTTGCAGACGATCGCGCTGGCCGCGCAACGCGTGATCGCCGGTGAGGGCGATGTGTTCGTCGCGGGTGGCGTGGAGTCGATCTCGTGCGTGCAGAACGAGATGAATCGCCACATGATGGCCGAAGGCTGGCTCAGCAAGAACAAGCCGGAAATCTACTGGTCGATGCTGCAGACCGCCGAGAACGTCGCGAAGCGCTACTCGATCTCGAAGGAACGTCAGGACGAGTACGGGGTGCGCTCGCAACAGCGCGCCGCGGCCGCGCTCGAAGCCGGCAAGTTCAAGGACGAGATCGTGCCGCTGACGGTGCTGGCCGGCGTCGCCGACAAAGCGAGCGGGCGTCTCTTCACGAAGGAAGTGACAGTCAGCGCCGACGAAGGCATTCGTGCCGACACGACGCTCGAAGGTGTGTCGAAGATTCGCACCGCGATGCCCGGCGGCGTGATTACGGCAGGCAATGCGAGCCAGTTCTCGGACGGCGCGTCGGCTTGTGTCGTGATGAACGCGAAAGTTGCGGAGCGCGAAGGTCTGCAACCGCTCGGTATTTTCCGCGGCTTCGCGGTGGCCGGTTGCGAGCCGGACGAGATGGGCATCGGCCCGGTGTTCGCCGTGCCGAAGCTGCTCAAGCAGGCCGGCCTGAAGGTCGAAGATATCGACCTGTGGGAGCTGAACGAAGCGTTCGCGGTGCAGGTGCTGTATTGCGCCGACAAGCTCGGCATTCCGCACGACCGTCTGAATGTTAACGGCGGCGCGATCGCGGTGGGCCATCCGTATGGCGTATCGGGCGCGCGCCTGACCGGCCACGCGTTGATTGAAGGTAAGCGGCGTGGCGCGAAGCTGGTCGTCGTGACGATGTGTATCGGCGGCGGCCAGGGCGCGGCAGGTTTGTTTGAAGTGGTGTGATCAGGCGCGTGACCGGGCAGAGCGCCCCGGTCACGCACCGGTAGGGATGTATCAGATGGCGCGCCGCAGTCGCGTTTTGACGAGGCGCGCCAGATTGCGCCCGGCTTGAATGAGGTAAGCGAGCCACTCGTTTTCGGCGCGGCACGGCTGGACGGCGAACACCGCGGATCGCGCATCGGTGGTGCTGATCGTTACGACGCCACGCTGTGGCGTGACATAGCATTCGCCTTCGTGCAGCGCGAGCGAGGTGAGCGGGACGGTATCGCCGAGCCACGCGAGGGCGTGATCGCGAAAGTCGAGTTGCAGATCGCCTTCGACGGCCACGATCGAGGTGCGTGCGCGCAGATTGTGTACGGCCATCTGGCCGGCCGCGACGCGGGAGGTGGCGGCAGCGCGGGACAAATCGGGGCGAGGTGCTGCAGCGGGCATGATCGACTCCTTTAAACCGTTTCCATGCCCCAAAGCTTATTGAGTTCGTCCACGTGAAAACAGGCGCAGCAATGGACTATGTGAACCGGTACAAAGCGAGATTTCAGTGTGCTGTATCGGTTGGAATCAGGCCGATGTGTATCTGTCGCCGCGCACGAACTGTCCGCACCATCGGTTCATGAACTCTTCTCTTTCCATGCCCGAGGCGCCGACAGCGGTTTTGCCGCTGGAGGAACAGCGCGTGGACGGCAGCCCTGCGGATGGCCGCCCCGCGGATGGCCGCCCCACGGATGGCCGTCCCCTCTACCGCCAACTGGCCGACCAATACCGCCATGCGATCGATAAAGGCGTGCTGCGTCCCGGCGACCGCATGCCGTCGATGCGCGCGTTCATGCAGCGGCACGGCGTGAGCCTCGCGACGGCGACCGAAAGTTATCGCACGCTGGAACGCGACGCGCTCATCGACGCCCGGCCACGCGCCGGTTACTTTGTGCGCGCCCGGCAAGCGGCTACGTTGCCGGCCGCCACCGAGCCGGATCTCGCGGCCGCCCCCGGCGCCGCGCAGTTCGTCGGCATCCATTCGGCGATTTCCGCGATCGTGTCGAAATTCCAGCGCTATCCCGACGCGTTGAATCTCGGCGGCTCGACTGCGTCGCCCGACCTTTACCCCACGGATGCCTTGCAAAAAGCCGCGTTGCGCGCATTGCGTCGCCGGCCGACCTTGCTGACCACGGCCGGCCACGATCAGGGCGATCCCGAATTGCGCGCGATCATTGCGCGCCGCGCGCTCGACGTCGGCATTCAGATCGGCGCGGACGACGTGATCATGACCCACGGCGGCATCGAAGCCGTGAACCTGGCCTTGCGCGCCGTGACGCAGCCGGGCGACACGGTCGCGGTGGAGTCGCCGTGCTTCTTCGGCTTGCTGCAGGTGCTCGAAAGCCTCGGCCTGCGGGCGCTCGAAATCCCGGCCAGCCCGACCACCGGCATCGCCGTCGAAGCCCTGGCGTTCGCGCTGCAAACGCATCCGGATATCAGGACGGTGGTGGTCGTGCCGAATCTGCAGAATCCGCTCGGCAGCGTCATGCCCGATACGCACAAGGCCCGGCTCGTCGAACTGTGTTCGCGTGCCGGCATTGCGCTGATCGAAGACGATCCCTACCGCGAACTGGTCGACACTGCTCAGCCGCCCAGGTCGTTGAAGTCCTGGGACACCGACGGCACGGTGATCCATTGCACGTCGTTCAACAAAACGCTCGCGCCCGGCATGCGGGTCGGCTGGATCAACGGCGGACGCTGGCATCGGCGCGTCGGCATGCTGAAGTTCACGCAGTCGCGCCATAACGAGCAGTTGTCGCAAGTCGTGCTCGCCGAATTTCTGGAAACGAATGCGTATGAGCGGCATTTGCGGCGTTTGCGCGACCGGCTGCGGATTCAGCGCGAACGTATGGCCGCGGCGATCGCCGCATCGTTCCCCGACGGAACGCGCTTCACGCCACCGGGCGGCGGGATGTTCTACTGGATCGAGTTGCCGCGTCACGTGTCGTCCTCCGCTTTTTTCGAAGCGGCGTTGGACGAAGGCATTCGCGTGATGCCGGGTACGGTGTTTTCGAACGCAGGGCGCTTCGATCATTTCATTCGCCTCAGTTGCCCGAGTACGGATCTCGATCGGGCCGACGAGGCGGTGCGCAGTTTGGGGCGGCTGGCGGCACGGATGGCGGCGCATGCGCGAACCCCATAGCGGTTATCATTTCCTGCTGCACGTGTGCGCCGTCGAGCGCACGTCCGGGCAGCCCGAAACCCGCGGATATTCACTTCAGGCGCACCGCGTGCGTCGGGCGAATGCGCCGACTACGGAATCTGAAATCAGCAATGACCGAATCATCTTCATCTAAAGCGGGCGCTGCGTCGCTGCCCGAAAGCCCGTTCGTCGACCGGCTGGGTGCGCAACTCGTCTCGGTTGCCGACGGCGTCAGCGAAATCGTGTTGCCGCTGCAGCACGACCACATGAACACGTGGGACGTTGCGCACGGCGGCGTAACCATGACGCTTGCCGACGTCGCGCTCGCGATGGCCGCGCGCAGCCTGGCCGGCGACGGTATTGGCGTCGTCACTGTCGAGATGAAGGTCAACTTCATGCAGCCGGGCCGCGGCGAATTGCGCGCCACCGGCCGCGTGCTGCATCGCTCGACCACCATGGCCTATTGCGAAGGCGAGATCCGCGATAGCGAGGGCCACTTCGTCGCCAAGGCGCTCGGCACCTTCAAATATATGCGGCGTCTCGCCGTGGGCCGCGACGTGACGCAACAGCGTCTGCGCAGCGACCCGTCGGCGAAACCCGGTCCCAGCGACAGCTAATCAGCGGATGAATGGCGCGCAGCGAGCCCGCTGCGCGCCGGATTCCGTCATTGCATACACCGTTCGTTCGAATCACTCGCCGATCACATCGGTAACCCATGGAGACGACCGTCATGCCCCAGATCAACCGTCAACTCGTGCTGGCTTCGCGCCCACAAGGTGCTGTCACGCCCGATAACTTCAAGCTCGTCGAAACCCCGCTTGCGCCGCTTGCCGACGGGGAATTTCGCGTGCGCAATCACTTTCTGTCGCTCGATCCGTACATGCGCGGCCGCATGAACGACAGCAAATCGTATGCAGCCCCGCAACCGCTGAACGAAGTGATGATCGGCGGCACGGTGGGCGAGGTGGTCGAGTCGAAGAATCCGAAATTCGCGGTCGGCGACAAGGTGGTCGCGATGTTCGGCTGGCAGGAATACGGCACCTCGAATGGCGCGGGTGTGCAGAAAGTCGACGACACGCACGTGCCGCTGTCGGCATATCTCGGCCCGGTCGGCATGCCGGGCGTCACGGCCTGGTACGGCCTGAACCGGATCATCGCGCCGAAAGCGGGTGATACCGTGGTGGTCAGCGCGGCAAGCGGCGCGGTGGGCAGCGTGGTCGGCCAACTGGCGAAGCTGGCCGGGGCACGTGCGGTCGGTATCGCAGGCGGCGCGGATAAGTGCCGCTACGTGGTCGAGACGCTTGGCTTTGACGCGTGCGTCGACTACAAGGCAGGCAACCTGTATCAGGACCTCAAGGCCGTGACGCCGGACGGCGTCGATGGCTACTTCGAGAACGTCGGCGGCGAAGTGCTCGACGCTACGCTCGCGCGCATGAACGCCTTTGGGCGCATCGCGTTGTGCGGGTTTATCGCCGGTTATGACGGCCAGCCGCTGCCGCTCAAGCACCCGTCGCTGATGCTCACGCAGCGTCTGCTGGTGCAGGGCTTCATTGTCAGCGAGCATATGGAGGTGTGGCCCGAAGCGCTCAAGCAGCTCGGCACGCTGGTCGCGCAGAAAAAGCTGCAATATCGCGAGACGATCGCGCAAGGGCTCGATGCGGCGCCCGAGGCGTTCATCGGTTTGCTGAAGGGCAAGAACTTCGGCAAGCAACTCGTCAAGCTGGTTTGAGCGCGGCGGCTGTCCAGCCGCGCATGCGATAGAGATCGATGAGGCTCAGCCGGTCGCCGTATCGGCTGACGATTCCCGGTGGATAATTCCGGGCCGATAAACGCAGGAGAGAAACGATGTTCGAATTCGCCGGCAAGGTAGCGGTGATCACGGGGGCAGCAAGCGGTTTCGGCCGGGCGTTTGCGGAGAAGGGCGCATCGCTCGGCATGAAGCTCGTGCTCGCCGACCTGAATCCCGAGGCGCTTGTTCAAACCGTCGACGCATTGCGCGCCGACGGCGTCGAGGTAATCGGCGTGCCGACGGACGTGTCCGACGCGGCCCAGGTCGAAGCGCTCGCGCAAGCGGCGCTCGACGCGTTCGGCAAGGTGCATCTGCTGTTCAACAACGCTGGCGTGGGCTCGGGCGGCTTCCTCTGGGAAAGCTCGGCGAACGATTGGGCGTGGGTGTTCAACGTCAACGTGATGGGCGTTGCGCACGGCGTGCGTGCCTTCACGCCGATCATGCTGAGGCAGAACGAGCCCGCGCATATCGTCAACACGGCGTCGGTGGCGGGCTTGCTGTCGCCACCCGCGATGGGCGTCTACAACGCCTCGAAGCACGCCGTGGTGTCGCTCACCGAGACGCTTTATCACGACCTGCAAATCGCGCAGGCAGGCAAGCCTGAATCGGCGGCCGGTGGCGGCGAGGTCGGCTGTTCGTTATTGTGTCCGGCCTTCGTGCCGACCGGTATCGCCGACGCGGAACGCGCGCGGCCTACTGAACTGCGCAACGCGAGCGGACCGACTCGCTCGCAGATCGCCGCCGGCAAGCAATTGCAGCGGGCGGTGCAAGCGGGCAAGCTGAGCGCGACCGACGTTGCCGACATTACGTTCGAAGCGATCGCCGCGCGGCGTTTTTACATCGTCACGCATCCGGGCATCATGGCGACGGTGAAGCTGCGTCACGAGGATATCGAGCAGTTGCGTAACCCTACGGATCCGATGTCGCTGAAGCCCGAAGTGAAGAACGTGGGCTAGGGGCGTGTGGCATCACACGGGCCGTTTGCCGCTGTGTTTTTTGCCGCTTGCCCTGACTTTTTCGCGGGTTTTATCCACCAGTTTCTATCCCTTAACGCCCCCTTGATGCCCAGCGCCCACGCGCCGCCAGAAACCCAATGCCGCTGAATCCGAAGATCGAGCAGATACTCGACATGATCGCGCGGGCGAAACGCCCGCAGCTTCACGAGATGAGCCCGCAACAGGCGCGTGCGTCCTATGAGAAAAGCGCACCGATTCTGGAGATCGCAAGCGCACCCATGTTCGGGGTCGAAGACCTGAGCGTGCCGACGCGCGACGGCGCGGCGATTCGCGCGCGTCTTTATCAACCTGTCGAGCCGAGCTGGGCCGAGCCGATGCCGGCGCTGGTGTATTTTCACGGCGGCGGCTTCACGGTCGGCAGTGTCGATACGCACGACGCGTTGTGCCGGATGTTCGCGCGCGACGGGCGTTGTGCGGTGCTGTCGGTCGATTACCGGCTCGCGCCCGAGTACAAATTCCCCACCGCCGTTGAAGACGCATTCGATGCATTGACGTGGCTGCACGCGCATGCCACCGAATATGGAATCGACGCAGAGCGGCTGGCCGTGGGCGGCGATAGCGCGGGCGGCACCCTGGCCGCGGTGTGTGCGGTCCTCGCACGCGATGCGGGCATCAAGCTGATGCTGCAATTGCTGATCTATCCGGGCGCCACCGGCCACCAGCAAACCGATTCGCACGCGCGCCTCGCCGACGGCTTCCTGCTGTCGGGCGAGACGATTCAATGGTTCTTCGATCAATACGTGCGCGATAAGAGCGACCGCGACGACTGGCGTTTCGCGCCGCTCGACGGCACGCGTGGGGCGCCCGATTTCAGCGGCCTCGCACCGGCATGGATCGCGACCGCCGAATACGATCCCTTAAGCGACGAGGGCGATGCGTATGCGGAAAAATTGCGCGCGGCGGGCAATCAGGTCACCCTGAAGCGCTATCCCGGCATGATTCACGAGTTCTTCAAGATGGGCGGCTACGTCCCCGATGTCGCGCGGGCGCACTCGGATGCCGCCGCGGCATTGCGGGTGGCATTCGGCGTCGAATGATCGCCGTGCCTCAGGCAATCTCGCGTTCAACGTTGAACGCAAAGCTTCGCTCGAAGTCGCCGGGCCGCACGATCCGGTGCGAGCCGTTGTCGTCGCTGCGTTCCGCCGCCGCTACGCTGATAACCTCGCCATGCGCGACCACGCGCACCGCGGTCGTGCCGCGCGTGCCGTACTCCGGCGTTTCGATGAACGCCGCCGACAAGGCACGCTCTCGTTCGAGCGGAATGCCGGTGGACGGCAGTTCGTCATCGCGCGCGAGACGTGGATCGCGCATCAGATCGATCAGGCGTTCGAGCGGCGGCATCGCGTCGCGCGTGAGCATCGTGGCCAGTTCGGTGCGTTTCTTGACCAGCTTCGGCCATGCGGTGTCGAGCACCGCATTCGAGATGCCATGCGTGCCCGGCGCGAGCAGCGTGGGCGCGATGTTCGAGCGGTTGCAATACCAGCCGAGCTCGCGGCGCGTCCAGTCGCCGACCAGCAGATTGAAGCCGTTGTAGATCTCGCCGGTTTGCGCGACGTGTTGCAGATAGCCGAGTGGCGTTTCGTGCCGGCCCTTGCTGTTGACCTTGCCGTTGGCCGCGCCTTGCGCGGAGCCGGTGAGCCAGTCGCTGACCAGCGTGCCGCGGGTAGGCGCATCGGCGCGCATTTCATGTGGCGCGCGGTAATTGGTCAGCGCGGCGAAGCGGCCGTCGCGCGACATGCCGAGCCATGTGCCGCCGCCCACCAGATCGCGGCCGGCCAGTACGGTCGGCGCGTCATGCCACCAACTGATCGGTTCGGCGGTGCGGCGGAAGAATTCGTCGCGATTCGCCGCGAGTGTGAAGAGCGGCCCGTCGAGCGCATCGGGTCGCCAGTCGAAAACGATCAGGCACATCGGGGGCAGTCTCCCGGTGAGGGCGGTGGAGGAGCCGGAGCAATAAAAAAAGCGGCGCCTGATTGCTGCGCCGCTGCGGTTCGGATGCTTAGACTTCGGTAGGCAAGCCGTATGGCAACGGCAGGAACGTCAGTGCCGGACCGTCCGCCGCGCCAAGGTGCACCGAGCCGCCTTCGAGCGCCGCCAGCTTGATCTCCACCAGCACGTCGACACCACCTTCCGGCGCCGACGCCGCGTTCACCACCATGCCGCACGGCTGGCCCGGATCGTCCGAGTGAAACAACTCCACGCCGGCCTTGACCGTATCCAGTTCACCCGCCACGTTCGCGAGCGAGGTGCGCCGCTTGATCGTACCGCGATACTGGCTGCGGGCCACCACTTCCTGACCGGGATAGCAGCCTTTGCGGAAATTGACCGCGCCTAGTACGTCGAAATTGACCATTTGCGGCACGAACTGCTCAACCACCGGTTGAGTGATGCGCGGCTCGCCGGCACGAATGTCGAGCCAATCCCATACCGCCGGCGACACGCGTTTCAACTTTTCGTCGAGCATCGGCAGATGCGCTTCGATCGCGGCCTTCGGGCCGATCCACAGATAGCGCAACCGGCCGAGCGCGTCCGGCACGCGAATCAGCGAGCCCGCCGTGCCGTCTACCTGCACATGCACGCCGTCGGGCAGCGCGTCGAACACGCCGGAAAGCGCTTTGCGCACGTCGCCCGCGAGGCCCACTACCGCCAGTTCGCCGCTCGCGTCCGCCAGTTTTGCCTTGGCGCGCAGGACGAACATGGACAGCCGCTTCTGCACGGCGGCCTGCAGATCCTTCGACACCAGCAGGCGGATCGTCTCGCCCGTGCGCCACGTCAGCAACGACGCCAGCAGCCGGCCCTTGGCCGAGCAATAGCCCGCGAGGCGCGCATTGGCGGCATCGAGATGCTGGGTGTCGTTGGTCAACTGACCATGCAGGAAGCTCGCCGCGTCGTCGCCGGTCGCGTCGATCACGCCGAACTGCGTGAGCGGCATGTAGGCGCCTTCCTGGATGACGGCGTCGAATTCATCGGCGGCGGGGCGTGGCAGCGTAGGGAGTGCGGCAGACGCGGCAGCGTGCGCCGTGGCCACAGCGCCGGAGGGCGCAACTGCAGGAGTGACGGAGGGCGTGCCTGAAGCGGTAGCGAGCGGTGTGTTCATGGATTCCGAGAACAGTCAATTCTGACTTTAGCTAAGGCAAACAAGTATTATATGAGGTCCAACCCAGCCACGTTTCGCATGTCCCTTCTGAAGAAATGTTTCGTCGCCGGCTCAATTGTCATTGTGCTGGCCGCAGCCGCAATCGCAGGCGGATATCACTGGGCCACCAGTCCACTCGATTTGACCCCCGCGCAACTCGACGTCACCGTCAAACCGCATAGCAGCCTGCGCAGCGTCACGCTGCAGCTGATTCGCGGCGGCGTGCCGGTCGAGCCTGAACTGTTCGTGCTCATGACGCGCCTGCTCGGGCTGCAAAGCGAGCTGAAATCCGGCAACTACGAGTTCAAGACGGGCGTCACGCCATACGAAGTGCTGCAGAAAATCGCCCGGGGCGACGTCAACGAATACGTGGCGACCATTATCGAAGGATGGACTTTCAAGCGCATGCGGGCCGAACTGGACGCCAATCCGGCGCTCAGGCACGACACGGCCGGCATGAGCGATACCGACCTGATGAACGCGATCAACGCGCCGGAAGCATCGATCGGCAATGGCGAAGGGCTGTTCTTCCCGGACACCTATCTGTTCGACAAGAACACCAGCGATCTGGACATTTATCGCCGCGCGTACCGTCTGATGCGGCAACGGCTGGACGAAGCGTGGGCCGCGCGGGCGCCGAACCTGCCGTACAAGACCCCGTATGATGCGTTGACGATGGCGTCGATCATCGAAAAGGAAACCGGCAAGCCAACGGACCGGCCGATGGTGGCGGCGGTATTCGCGAACCGTCTGCGCGTAGGCATGCCGCTGCAAACCGACCCCACCGTGATCTACGGCATGGGCGACAGCTACACCGGCCGCATCCGCAAGAAGGACCTGCAGACCGACACTCCCTACAATACGTACACCCGGATGGGGCTTCCGCCAACGCCCATCTCGCTGCCCGGTGTCGCATCGCTGCAGGCGGCGATGAACCCGGCGCAATCCACCGCGCTGTACTTCGTATCGCGCGGCGACGGCAGCAGTATCTTTTCTGACACCCTCGGCGATCACAACAAGGCCGTGGACAAATATATTCGAGGGCAATGATGGCGCGGGGCAAATTCATAACGTTTGAGGGCATCGACGGTGCCGGCAAGACCACCCATCTGAGCTGGTTTCGCGAGCGCCTCGAAGAGAAGGTGGCGAGCACCGGCCGCTCGGTCGTGATGACGCGCGAGCCGGGTGGCACGGCGCTCGGCGAACAGATTCGCGAGATCGTCCTGCATCAGAAGATGGACCTCGAAACCGAGGCATTGCTGATGTTCGCGCTGCGCCGCCAGCATCTGGCCGAAGTGATCGAGCCGGCGCTGGCGCGCGGCGACTGGGTGCTGTCCGACCGTTTCACGGATGCGACCTTCGCCTATCAGGGCGGCGGCCGTGGCCTGCCGCGCGACAAGCTGGAAACGCTTGAGCGCTGGGTGCAGGGCGGTTTCCAGCCGGACCTGACCGTGCTGTTCGACCTGGCGCCGGAAATCGCCAACGAACGCCGCAGTGCCGCGCGCGATCCAGACCGTTTCGAAAGCGAATCGGAGGCGTTTTTCAACCGCACCCGTACCGAATATCTGCGCCGCGCGGAAGAAGCGCCGTACCGGTTCGCTATCATTGACTCTTCGCAGAGCATCGTGCGAATTCAGAAGCAACTTGAAGAATTGATTGCAGTTCTTTGATTTTAAAAGAATATAATTCTGACTCATAACATCGATGAAGTTCGCCTTCTGTCTTAGAAGGCGTCGTCAATCGATTGATTTAAAAGAGAAACGATGATTTATCCGTGGCAAGCCGACGACTGGAATCGCCTGCAGCAGTTGCGTGGACATTGGCCGCACGCGTTGTTGCTGCATGGGCAGGCAGGGATCGGCAAGTTGCGCTTCGCGCAGCACCTCGCCCAAGGACTCCTGTGTGAAGCTCAGCAGGCCAACGGCGAGCCCTGCGGCACGTGCGTGGCATGCAACTGGTTCACGCAGGGCAATCATCCGGACTATCGGATTGTCGTCCCCGAGGCGCTGGCTGCCGAAGCGGGTCTCGCCAATGCCGCGGACGAAAAAGCCGAGAAGGCCGAAGGCGACGAAGGCAAGAAGACCCGTGCGCCCAGCAAGGAAATCAAGATCGAGCAGATTCGCGGGCTGCTCGATTTCGTCGGCGTCGGTTCGCACCGTGGCGGTGCGCGGGTGGTGGTGTTGTATCCCGCCGAGGGCCTGAACATTGCCGCGGCCAACGCCCTCCTGAAAACGCTCGAAGAACCGCCGGCGGGTGTGGTGTTCCTGATGGTGTCGGCGCGCATCGACCGTCTGCTGCCCACGATTATCAGCCGTTGCCGCCAATGGCCCATGACGATGCCCGCGCCGGAGGTCGCCACGAAGTGGCTCGCCGCGCAAGGCGTCGCCGAAGCTCCCGCGCTGCTCGCCGAGGCCGGCGGTGCGCCGCTCACGGCCCTTGCACTGGCGAGCGACGAGAACCGCACGCTGCGTGACTGGACTCTGAAGCAACTGGCCGCCGGCGCCGAATGCGACGCCTTTGCCTGCGGCGAGGCGCTGCAGAAGCTGCCGGTGCCGCTGGTGCTCGGCTGGTTGCAGCGCTGGATGTACGATTTGCTGGCGCAGCGCACGGCCGGCGCGCCGCGCTATTTTCCGCAGGCGTCGACGGCGTTGTCGCGCTGCGCATCGCAAGCCGACGCCAGCGCGTTCGCGCGTTTCATGCGCACCGTGACGCGCCAGCGCGCGGTCGAGAACCACCCGCTGAATGCGCGTCTGGTGTTTGAAGAACTGTTTATTGGTTATCGCGAGCTATTCGCATAAGTCTTTTGATGCCGGACGATTTGCTCAGGGCGGGGCGCTTTACCGCGTTGTGCCGCTTCGTGCATCCGTCCGTTGATTCGATTCGTATCCCACCTCACGTCCAAGCACCATGAGCCTTTCTTACCGCGATGCCACGTTCGACGATCTGCCCGCGATCGTCGCCATCTACAACTCGACCGTGCCGTCGCGGCAAGTCACCGCCGATCTCGAGCCGGTGAGCGTCGAAAGCCGTCTGGCCTGGTTTCATGCCCATGGCCCGCAAAAGCGTCCGCTGTGGGTGGTGGAAGATGAGCAACATCCCGGCCGTGTGATCGCATGGCTGAGCTTCTCGGATTTCTACGGGCGCCCGGCCTATCTGCGTACCGCCGAAGTCAGTATCTATCTGGACGAGAGCGCGCGCGGCAAGGGGCTCGGCAAGCAGTTGCTGGCGGCTTCGCTCGCGGCGGCGCCGGCGCTCGGCATCGACACCGGGCTGGGTTTTATCTTCGGCCACAATGAAGCAAGCCTGCGCCTGTTCCGCAGCTTTGGTTTCGACACGTGGGGATCGCTGCCGCGCGTCGCGGTGCTGGACGGCGTGGAGCGCGATCTGGTGATTCTCGGCAAACGGCTCGACACGGCAACTGCGGTCTGATTTGCAGCCGGACTGACGGCCAGATTCACCCCACGCTATTTATCAGCAGGACATCATCATGTTTGTCGATTCGCACTGCCATATCAACTTCGAAGGACTCGCCGACCGTCTGCCACAGGTGCTCGAGAACATGCGCAGCCATTCGGTCACGCATGCGCTATGCGTCTCGGTTGACCTGGAGACGCTGCCGTCCGTGCTGGAGATCGCCAGCCGGCACGAGAACGTGTTCGCGTCGGTCGGGGTGCACCCGGATCACGAGGACATGCGCGAGCCGAGCCTCGCTGAGCTCATCGAACTGGCCGCGCATCCTAAGGTGGTCGCGATCGGCGAGACCGGTCTCGATTACTACCGTCTGGAAGGCCGCACGATCGCCGACATGGAGTGGCAGCGCGAGCGTTTCCGTACCCATATCCGCGCGGCGCACGCCACCGGGAAGCCGCTGATCATCCACACGCGTTCGTCCGCGGAAGATACGTTGCGCATCATGGCCGAGGAGCGCGCGAGCGAGCCGGGCGGCGTCATGCATTGCTTCACCGAGCCGTGGGCGGTTGCCGAGCAGGCGCTGGCCCAGAATTTTTACATTTCGCTGTCGGGCATTGTCACGTTCAAGAGCGCGACCGACGTGCAGGATGTTGCGCGCCGCGTCCCGCTCGATCGTTTGCTGATCGAAACCGACTCGCCGTACCTCGCACCGGTGCCGTATCGCGGCAAGCCTAATGAACCTGCGTACGTAAGTTATGTCGGACGCTTCATCGCGCAACAACGCGACATACCGGCTACGGCGCTGGCCGCCGCCACGACAGAAAACTTCTTCCGGCTTTTCAAGATCCCTTCGCCGGCCGGCGTGTGATTTACAAAGTTTTTATATATCAATAGGATAGGGACGTTTCCTAAAGCAGAATATGACAAATTACTCGACTTCGACCGTGGTGTTGCAAGAGACTTCAGCAGTGCAAACGGCCCTCGGCTCGGCGCGCCGCAGCGCGTCGCGCCTTGCGTTGGCCGCCGCGCTCGTCTGCGCTGCGCTGACTTCGCTGGTCGCGGCTCCGGTTCAGGCCGCGCCGATCGACTCGCTCATCAAGTCGGTTAAATTCGACGACGTCGACGGTGTCAACAAACTGCTTGCCAAGGGTATGGACCCGAACAGCGTCGACAACCAGGGCTACCCGCTGCTGGTGATCGCCGCGCGCGAGAAGTCGGACAAGGTGGGCGCCGCGCTGCTCGCCAATCCGAAGACCAACATCGAGATCCAGGACAAGGCCGGCGAGAACGCGATGATGATGGCCGCGCTGAACGGCGATCTTGACTTCGTCAACCTGCTGATCGCGAAGGATGCAGAAGTCAACAAGAAGGGCTGGGCGCCGCTGCACTACGCGGCGGCGAACGGCCACGACGACATCGTCAAGGTACTGCTCGATCATTCGGCTTATGTCGACGCCGGCTCGCCGAATGGCACCACGCCGCTGATGATGGCCGCACGCGGCGGTCATGTGTCGACGGTAAAGTTGCTGCTCGACAACGGCGCGGACCTCACGGTGAAGAATCAGATCGGCTTGACCGCGCTCGATTTCGCAAAGACCTACAAGGAGCCGGACGTGGTCGAGGGACTCACGGCGCGCCTGCAGCAAATGCAGCAGAAGTGAACTGAGTGGAGAGCCGGTGCGCCGCGCTTCGGCACACCGGCTGCCGCAATATGGAACTCGCCGGCCACCGGAGTGCCGGCCACCGGAATGCCGGCCACCAAATTTGACTGAAGATAGCGGTGCCGGCATGCCTGCCGCTCCGCAAAACAGTGCAGAATGACGACTTGGCGCGCTACGAGGCGCGCCGGTTCGATGCGGCGCAAGACCGCCTGATAAACGACCCTGGAAAGGAACACCATGCTGCGGGCCTTGATTTTCGCCAGCGCGCTTGCCGTCCCCCTGTCGGCAGCCGCGTTTACGGGAGGCGACCTCAACAAGCTTTGCACGAAGACCGATGTGGCTTCGCGCAGTGCGTGCGCCGCCTATATCGAAGGCGCCGCCGACGGCATCTTCAACACGATCGACGCAATCGGCGGCACGACCGGGCCGCGCGTCGGCCAGTACTTCTGCCTTCCGCCGGACGCACGCTCGGCGCAACTCACCGACGCGGTGCGCAAGTACATCGCGGACAACCCGATCGTTGCGGGCTATAACGCCAGCACGGCAATCTCGTTGGGGCTCGGTAAGGCATTTCCTTGCAAGAGCGGCAACTGAGTCTGTCGTTGCGGCGAATCTGATGTGAATCGCGGCTGACGCCTGCGCCACGTGCCCGAATCGGGCACGTCACACGGATTGGCTGGCGCATGTATGGAAATGCGCTTGCGTGCCGGGTCAAAGCCGGCCGTTCGCCTTCGGACGCGACTGCTCCAGGCAGCTTTCCCCCAATCCACGACGCACAACACGTCCGCCCCACGCGAAAATGACTGCAACCGACCGGGCGCCGAAGCAGTCGAACTGTCGATTGAACTTATCAAACTGACACGGCGTCGCCTGCTTTACCCGCTTCGGGTCCTCAAAATGCTACAGCGTCCGGAATGTCACAACCGGCGCCACAAGCAGATGCCGCAAGCGCGTGATAGGCGAACCCCGTGCCGTACGAACCAGGGAGGACTACCAACATGGGCCGACTGATCGTCGTGTCGAATCGTGTCGCAACGCCGACGGAAACCAAAGGGTCCGCGGGCGGACTCGCGGTCGGTGTATTCGGCGCGTTGAAAGATGCGGGAGGCGTGTGGTTCGGCTGGAGCGGCGACGTGGTGAGCGAGACGGTCGCCAATGCCGGGCCGACGCTGGAGCAGGACGGCGCGGTGACCTTCGCGACCGTCGGCCTTACGCGCAAGGATTACGACCAGTACTACCGCGGCTTCTCGAACGCCACACTATGGCCGGTGTTCCACTACCGCAACGATCTCGCGCGATACGAGCGCGAAGAATACGCGGGCTACCGGCGCGTCAACGCATGGCTTGCGCACAAGCTGATCAAGCTGCTCGAACCCGACGACGTGATTTGGATCCACGACTACCATCTGATCCCGTTCGCCGAAGCGCTGCGTTCCGAAGGCATCACGAACCGCATCGGTTTTTTCCTGCACATTCCGTTTCCCGCGCCGCAGATCCTGCTCAACATTCCGCCGCACGAAGAGTTGGTGAAATCGCTGTCCTGCTATGACCTGCTAGGCTTTCAGACCGCCACCGACGAACTCGCCTTCCATGACTACGTGACACGCCACGCGCGCGGCACCGTGAGCGAGGGCAACCACGTCGAGGCCTTCGGCCGCAAGCTGCGCACGGGCGTCTATCGGATCGGCGTGTTCCCCGACGAAATCGCCGAACAGGCCAAACGCTACGAAAGCCGCCAGCACGTACTCGAACTGAAGCAGAGTCTGGAGGGCCGCAAGCTGATCATGAGCGTCGACCGGCTCGATTATTCGAAGGGGCTCGTCGAGCGTTTCCGTGCCTTCGAGCAATTGCTGGAGCGCTCGCCGGAATGGCGCGGCAACGTCACGCTGGTGCAGATCGCGCCGCCCACCCGCTCGGACGTCGCTACCTATCAGAAGATCCGCCAGGATCTCGAATACGAAGCGGGGCGCATCAATGGCCGTTATTCGGGCCTCGATTACACACCGATCCGCTATCTGAATCAGCAGTACGACCGCTGGAAGCTGATGTCGCTGTTTCGCGAGTCGCAGATCGGCTTTGTCACGCCCTTGCATGACGGTATGAACCTGGTGGCGAAGGAGTATGTCGCCGCGCAAAATCCCGACGATCCCGGCGTGCTAGTGTTGTCGATCTTCGCCGGCGCGGCGGCCGAGTTGAGCGGCGCGCTGCTGGTCAATCCACACGACGCGATCGGCATGTGCGAAGCCTTGCAGCGCGCGCTGCAAATGCCACTCGATGCGCGCCAGCGGCGTCACGAGATCAACATGGCGGCGCTGCGCAAGAACGATCTCGGTGTGTGGCGCGATACCTTCCTGAACGATTTGCGCAGCGTGCCTATGCAGAAACCAGGCAAAGGCGGCGGACATAACTAATGATATTGATGCGTTTGAACGAAGTTGTTTTACCGAAGGTCCGACGGCGCCTGCCGGCCCGAAAGGCGGCCGCATGCTGAGAACCCTGGCAATCGCGGGGTACCGGTCGCTACGCGAGTTGGTCGTGCCGCTCGGGCAGTTGAATGTGATCACGGGCGCGAATGGCAGCGGGAAATCGAGTGTGTATCGCTCGCTGCGCCTGCTGGCCGAAACTGCGCGCGGCGGCGTGATTACGTCGCTGGCGCGTGAGGGTGGCTTGCAGTCCACGTTGTGGGCCGGGCCCGAACGCTTCTCGCGTGCAGTGCTGGCCGGCGAGTTGCCGGTGGAGGGCACGCGCCGCAAAGATCCGGTGAGCTTGCGGCTCGGCTTTTCCGGCGACGAGTTCGGTTACGCGATCGATCTGGGCTTGCCGCCACTCGATAAGGCGACCTGGTTTCCACTCGACCCCACGATCAAACGCGAGTGCATCTGGAGCGGTCCGGTGCTGCGTCCATCGGCCTTGCTGGTCGACCGGCACGGCGCGACGCTGCGCACGCGTGACGAGCAGGGCGACTGGCAAACCATTCCTCAGCCTGTCGCCAGTTTCGACAGCATGATGACGGAGTTCTCCGACCCGCGGACCGCCCCCGAAATGATCACCGTGCGCGAGCAGATCCGCTCGTGGCGCTTTTACGACCACTTCCGCACCGACGCCGAAGCGGCTGCGCGTCTGCCGCAGATCGGCACGCACACGCCGGTGCTGTCTGACGACGGTGCGGACCTTGCCGCGGCCTTGCAAACGATCCGCGAGATCGGCGACCCCGTGGCGCTCGACGCCGCCATCGACGACGCCTTTCCCGGCTCACGCCTCGATGTCACCACGCAGGACGGCCGCTTCGAAGTGTCGATGCAGCAGCATGGCTTGCTGCGGCCGCTCAAGGGCGCGGAACTCTCGGACGGCACTTTGCGCTATCTGCTGCTGGTGGCCGCGCTGCTCACGCCGCGTCCGCCCGCGCTGCTGGTGCTGAACGAACCGGAGACGAGCTTGCATCCGGACCTGCTGCCGGCATTGGCACGCCTGATCGCGCGGGCTTCCGCGCATTCCCAGGTGCTGGTTGTGTCGCACGCGGCGCGGCTGATTGCGGCGCTCGAGCGGGAGGACGGCAGTCAGTCGATCGTCCTTGAGAAGCACTTTGGCGCGACGCGCATCGCCGATGCGGACGATCGCGATCTGCCGGCCTGGAAATGGCCGGCGCGTTAACCGGCGCGCAGTGGATAATAGGCGCGTCGTGGGATGTAAGCTGAATGTAACAGCACACAGGAATTGCAAAGCCAAGGGCTTTTTGTGACACCCTGATGAATAATGCTTTGATACGGATGGTGCAGGCGAACGCCTGGCGTTCGCCGCATTGATGGAGAAGTTGGAGAAGTGGTGGAGAAGGACGGTGCTGAGCTGTTTAGCGCCGCTGACGTGCACCGCCATCAGCGCAAGCCGTCAGTTCACGGAGACAAATATGAAGATTGCGCAGATCGCCCCCTTGACCGAATCGGTGCCGCCAAAGCTCTACGGCGGCACGGAACGTGTCGTGTCTTACATCACCGAGGCGCTTGTCGAGCTCGGCCATGACGTGACGCTGTTCGCGAGCGGTGATTCCGTCACGAGCGCCAAGCTCGAAGCCGTATGGCCGCGCGCGCTGCGGCTGGACCCAGGGATCCGCGATCGCATCGCGCCCCACATGCTGTTGATGGAACTGGTGCGCCGCCAGGCCGAAAACTTCGACGTGCTGCATTTTCACCTCGACTACTACTCGTTTTCGGTCTTCAAGCGCCAGGAGACGCCCTTCGTTACGACCATGCATGGGCGCCTCGACCTGCCCGAGCAGCAACCGGTATTCGACACCTTCAACACCGCGCCGGTGATCTCGATTTCGAACGCGCAGCGCCATCCATTGCCGCAGGCCAAGTGGCTTACCACCGTCTATCACGGCTTGCCGGAGCAGCTCTACACGCCGCAACCGGTCGAGCAAAAGTACCTCGCGTTCCTCGGCCGCATCTCGCCGGAAAAACGGGTCGATACCGCGATCCGGATTGCCGGGCGCTGCGGAATGCCCATCCGGATCGCCGCGAAAGTGGATGCCGCCGACCGCGAATATTTCGAGCGCGAAATCCGGCCGTTGCTGGACTTGCCGCATGTCGAGTTCATCGGCGAAATTGCGGATGATCAGAAGGCCGAATTTCTATCGGGCGCCCATGCGCTGCTCTTCCCGATCGACTGGCCAGAGCCGTTCGGTCTGGTGATGATCGAGTCCATGGCGTGCGGCACGCCGGTGATCGCGTTTAACCGCGGCTCGGTGCCGGAAGTGCTGGACGACGGGGTGACAGGCTTCATCGTCGAAGATGAGATCGGCGCGGTGGCGGCCGTCAACCGCCTGCATAAGATGCCGCGGGCGGGTGTGCGGCAACGTTTTGAAGAGCGCTTTACGTCACACCGCATGGCGCAACAGTATGTGGACGCGTATCAGTCGGTGATTCGCGCACAGAAGCGTTCGCGCTTCAAGGTGATCGATACGTCGGGGAGCTGAGCGGCGTGGCTCGCGTGGCGTGCGTGGCTTATGCGATTCGCGCTGCGCAATGAAAAAGAACGGCGACGTGCAATGCGCATCGCCGTTTTTTATTGCCGCTGCATAACAATACGGGACCTGAGCCCCGGGATCCGGCGGGCGCCTAGATCTTCAGGCGCGAGACCTTCGTGCCCTGCAGCGAGACGTCAGCCATCAGGCCGGCGTTAGTCAGGATAAATACTTCGACCGGGGCGGTTGCCGTGGTCGTGTCGATTGCGCCGTTGGCGCCCATCTTCACCAGCGCGACGGAGGCGTCGCCGCCTGCTGACCAGCCGTCGGCTTTGCGGAATGAGTCGAGCGCGTCCTGGGTCATGAACAGGAAGATGATAGCCTTCGACTGCGCACCCGCTTGCAGGCCGAACGAACCGGAAATCGTGCTGTAGTAACCCACCGAGCTGCCTCCCACACGCAGCGCACCCTCGCCATACTGGCCACCAACGATGAAGCCCACTTGCAGCACCGACGGGAACACCAGCACGCCGCGCGCCTTGGAGACGAGTTCACGCGAACCCTTCACGGTGGTGAACAGGCGCGACATGGTGCCGTCGACGCTGGCGTCGATCGACTGGCGTTTGGATGCATCAGTGGAGGGCGTGTTCGGGGTGCTGCCGTTGGTTGTACAACCGGCGAGTGCAAGGCCTCCGAAAGCGAGCGCAGCGGTAGTCTTCAGCATGAAGTTTCGTCTTTGCATCGTTTTTCTCCATCATGGTTCCTGGGTACAACCTCATATGGTCTTGCCGGGTTGTTGTTGAGTTATATCACAGGCAAGCGGGGAAAGCGTAGTTCGTCGCCAGGCGAAAAGCCTTGTGGGGCGGGGGTTTGAGCCCTGCCGTAAGGCATCTTGATGTAACTTTGACCGACCTCAAAAGACAGTTGCGAGAGGCTCGGACAGCGCGTTCGAATGGGCTTCCGGGCATCGCGCCAAGCCGGGAGCGGCGCACCGGCCGCTAGACGTAGGCCGCACCAAGCGTCTGTTTTACCGATTTTGCGCGCTCACAGTTGGCGTCAAAATCCATGTTGAAATCAAACTGAAAGTGTTGTCGCGACGCCACCTGCGTGTCCGTCGTGCCTCGTGGACGTGCCTCATGCCCTTGCATCCTCACCCGTGGTTTGCCGGACTTTTGACGGGCGGGGGGCGGCGCAGCGCGCGGCGAACCATCCCGATCAGCAGGCCAATCAGGAACAGCGTGACAGCCGGCACGATCCAGTAGCCGACGAACGCATGCCAGAGGTAAGCCATGAGGGTAGAGCGACGTACGCTGTATTCATTGCGGGCGTCTTGCTGGCGCGGCGCGTTGGCGGCCAGTACGTCGGCCGGACAGCCGGCGGCTTGCGCCTCGTCGGGCTTGCCATGGCAGCGCGCGGGCGCGCCGGCCGCGCGTTGTGCGTCGGTGAAGTTCCAGGTGGTCAGCGCGCGATCGAGGTCGACGGCGTTGTACGCCATTTCCTCCCGGATCTCGCTGACCGCGACGATCGCCACGGGCACGGCCCAGAAAATGATGACGACCAGCCACCGCCTCAACCAGCGGTTTTTATGTTTCGTTACCATCCTTGCCTCCGATCGATGCTCTTCAGCACCAACGACAAGATGGCGGCCCGTCTAATGTTGTGTATGAGGGTGGGCCGTCTCCGCAGCCATCATAGAAGAAAAACGACGCGTTCGCGCGAACGGACAGCGACAGAGTAGGTGGCGCGAGGGCGCGTGCCGGGGAGAGACGTTACGAAGGAGCGTAGGGTAAGGACAGAAGCAGGTGCTAAGGCATGCACTAAGGCAGATACAACGGCGGGCACGAAGGAAACGCAGCAGCCGCGCCGGAAAACGGCGCGACCCTGTTCGAGCAGCATGCGCTTACACGCGCGGCATAAGGGCCGCGCCGCTTGCCTCGCGTTTAATTAGCCGGGGCTGACGACAGGCAGGTCTTCATGAAGGCCTTGCGGTCATCACCCTTTTTGCCGGTGGCTTGCGCGTTGCATGCCTTCATCTTGTCCTGCTGGCTCATCGGCGCCGCGGCGGCCGGCTTGGCGGACAGGCAGGTCTTCATGAAGGCTTTGCGGTCGTCGCCTTTCTTGTCGCCGGCCTGCTTGTTACAGTCGGCCATTTTCGTTTGCTGGCTGTTCTGTGCGAACACCGGCGAGACGAGGACAGCACCCAGCACCAGCGTAGCGATAGCGGATTGGACTTTCATGGGACACTCCATCGGTGGTGAAAACGTTTTTGGTCGTTCATGCGCGGGCGTCTATGGCGTCCAGGACCCCTCGGCACGTCCATTATGGCAAATGCTGTCTGCCAGAACGGATAAAAGAGCACTCCGGTTGACAGGCGCTCACGCAGGTTTTCCCCTATACGTCAGCGACGACGGTGCTCCAGGGTCTGAAACGGCGAGTCCGTAATGGCGTCAAAAATATGTTATGCAATCCAGATCAATTTGCGAGAGTCAGGCAAATGAATTAGCTTGCCGCCATTCGATAAAGTCTGATCCTGCATTAAAGATTCGATGCGTATTGCTGCAAGTGAAAATGAATAGAAAATCGGCAGAAAATGCCGTTGACGAGCAGCGGGGTAATCTTGACTTGAACTCCTGCGCGAAGGCGCCGCCCCGGCATCTGCGCCGCGCAGGTCAAAGGAGGCACGCGATGCACTATCTATTGGTCTATGACCTCGTACCGGACTACCTAGAGCGGCGTGGCGCATATCGCGACGCCCATCTGAAACTTGCCTGGGCGGCGGTGGAGCGCGGCGAATTGCATCTGGCCGGCGCGCTGACCGACCCGGTCGACACCGCCGCGCTGCTTTTCAACGGCGACTCTCCCGCGGCCGCCGAAGCCTTTGCCAGAGCCGATCCGTACGTACTCGCGGGACTGGTGACGCACTGGCGAGTGCGCCAATGGATGACGGTGGTGGGTGAGGGCGCCGCGAATCCCGTGCGCTAGAGGCAAGCCCGGGAGTGGTGCCTACTGTACGGTGTCGAAAGGAATGCGAATAGCATGCGCAGAGGCGGCGGTTCGCTTCCTCGACGATGGCGCTTCGATGTCGGTCAGGTACTATCCATCTGGTGCGCCCACATCCCCCCAGGCTGCGCAAAAACAGCTTCAAAGCGCATCGAAATGCATGATGGATCAAGCGCGAATTCGTAAAGTCAATTCGCCGCTTTTTTCATGCCGTTGTGCTATGCAATAGTGGATTTCGAAGCCCGTGCTGATGGCTGCTCTGTTACAGCAATGCGTGAAGCGATGCGGCCAAAAGAAGAAGATTGTTTCCATCCGTAACACTTGTCTCAACGATATTCACGCAAACCCTGGGGATGGTATGCTTCGTGCACAAATTCTCCCATGCACGAGTGAGACCACGTTTTGTGCTTCGCAATAGGGACAAACCGCACTAAGCCAGTGCGATATTGACCCGCCAACAGAACGTACAAAACATATTTGTGCAACCGAGGGCTGCACACGGATCGTGAACGCTGAATCCGTGGCCGCCCAAAGCCGCGGCCGGGCCAGGCTGCGTGGAGAAAACCCAATGTTTTTCGATGAGCTAAGCAATGACGAATGGGCGCTGCTGGCAGCGCTTGTCTCTGATGAGCCGGCCGTCCGTCTGAACCGGCGCGGCCGGCCCCGCGCCGAACCGCGCATCGTGGCGAATGCCGTCCTGTGGATTCTGACAACTGGCGAACCCTGGTCGAAGCTGCCGGGGCGCTATCCGTCGGGTCCCACCTGCCGGCGCCGTTTCGAAGAGTGGCAGTTGAACGGCACCCTGCTCGAGATGGTTCGGCTGTTATCGCAAACCGGGCGTACCTTCGCCTACATCCCGCAACCGGCGCCGCCGGCCGCGGCCAAGCCGGCCGCGCCGGTCGCCGAGACCGTCAGCGCGCGCGACGAAGGTCTGCGTGGCGTGTCGTGGAAAAGTCCTGAGTCATGGCAGGCGCCCGGCGTATCGAGCAGTCTGAGCCAATGGCGCTCGGCCGATCCGATCGCCGATATCACACGCCAGTTGTCGGGGCTGACGAACGTGCCGCCGGTGTCTCGTGCACCTTCGCCGCCGCCGGTGTCCTCGCCACTGGTGGCACGGCCCGCCATGCGCGCCGATCAGCAGGGTTTCGACGAAGCGCGGGCGGTTGACGCGGCCATGCACGGTCTGGACTCGGTCATTACGTCGGCACGCCGCGCGCAGCAGCTTGAAGATCAGCGCAGCTCGCTGTCAATGAGCCTCGCGCCGCGTGGCACGCAAGTCGCCGGTCAGCAGGGTTATGTGATTTACGTCGCCGCGGAGCAGGTGCCCAACGCCATGTATCGCGCGTGGGCGGAGATCATGAAGGACGGCAGACGCGTCGAGCGTTCCGGCCTCGTCGGTCCGCGCTTTGCAGAGGCTGAGGCGGCGGAGCAGTACGCGCTTGAATGGGCGCGGCAGTGGATCGAGCGTGAATGCCGCACGCAGGCTGTAGCAGACGCTGCGCCGGCTGCCAACCCGGCGGCGGGAGCGGCGCGTCCGTTACCGGCCATGCGTCATGTGCCGGAACCCGTCTCGGCGAATCACGGCGGCCCTTTGCACGGTCCGCTCAACGCGTTCCGCGGACCGCTGCGCCGTTATCCCAGCGAACCGGCTGCACCCGCAACGGAAAGCAGTAGCGCATCAGATCGTTTTCCGTCGTTTCCGGAACTCATCTCCCACGCGGGGTGAGGACGCCGGCACAGACCGGTGAGAGTAGCAGCACCCCGCGGCAGTCAGGAGCAACCGCCGCAGGTTCCCGCTTCATCCGTTGTGAATCATTGACGTCCGTACGTATCGTCGAAGCGCACGATATCGTCTTCGCCGAGATACGAACCCGATTGCACCTCGATCATTTCGAGCGGCATCTTGCCTGGATTCTCGAGACGATGGGTGACGCCCAGCGGAATATAGGCGGATTCGTTTTCGGAGACGATGAAACGCTCTTCACCTCGCGTGACGAGCGCGGTGCCGCGCACGACGATCCAGTGTTCTGCCCGGTGATGATGCATTTGCAGCGAGAGCCGCGCGCCCGGCTTCACGACAATGCGTTTCACCTGGAAGCGCTCGCCGGTGTCGACGGAATCGTAGTTGCCCCACGGGCGATGCACCTTGCGATGGTTGGCCGCTTCCAGGCCGCCATCGGTGCGAATCCGTCCGACAATCTTCTTGACATCCTGCACGCGCGATTTGTCCGCGACCAGAATCGCGTCGGCCGTTTCGACCACCACGAGATCATGGGTGCCGACACAGGCAATCAGGCGTCCTTCCGAATGTGCGAAGGTCGAATCCGCGCCTTCGAACATCACGTGACCGCGGCCCACGTTCTGATCGGCGTCTTTCTCCGAGATGTCCCAGATTGCATCCCACGAGCCCACGTCCGACCAGCCTGCTCGCAGCGGCACAACCACGCCGGACGCAGCGCTCTGATCGTTGCCCAGTTGTTCCATCACCGCGTAGTCGATCGAATTGGACGGCGAGGCGCTGAACGCGTCGCGTTGCAGACGGAAGAAATCGCCGTCCGCCTTGCCGCCCGCGAACGCCGTTGCACAGGCCTCGTAAATCGCCGGCTGGAAGTGGCGGATCGCCTTCAGCCAGGTCGATGCGCGCATGATGAAAATGCCGCTGTTCCACCAGTATTCCTGCGACTCGATATAGCGCTGCGCCAATTCCAGATGCGGTTTCTCGACGAAACGGTCCAGCGTGTGCGCGCCGATCTTGCCGCTTGCATCGGCATGCGTTGCGCAGGCGTCGTTAGGCATGCCAAGCGCTGCGCCGATACGAATGTAGCCGTAGCCGGTTTCCGCGCGTGTCGGCACGATGCCCATCGTCACGATATGGCCGGCCGCCGCATGCTGTACGCCCGCGGCTACCGCCGCATGAAAGCCGTCGATGTCGGTCACCGCGTGGTCGGCGGGCATCACGACCATGATGCCGTCCTGGTCCTGCGCGGCGATTGAAAGGGCGGCCACCGTCAGTGCCGGCGCGGTATCGCGTCCAACGGGCTCAAGAATCAGCCGGCTCGGCTTGCCGCTCGTGCGCAATTGCTCGGCCGTGGTGAAACGATGCTCCTCATTGGCCACCACGACGAGTTGCTCGGAGAGGAGATGACCGGCTTCGAGCCCGTCGAGACGGCGCGTCGTGGATTGCAATAGCGAATCTTCGCCTAGCAAGCCAATCAACTGTTTCGGGTACTGCTCGCGCGACATGGGCCACAACCGTGTGCCGGAACCGCCGGCCAGAATCACGGGATGTACCTTGAGCTTGACGTTAAGGGGCATAGCTTGTGTGGACCGGGTGTCGGCGGGCGTGGCCGTAACCGGAGCTGTCATGATTGACTCCTCGAGGCTGGGTGAGTGCGTCGAGTTTTATCACGAAGTAAAGAATCAATAAAAGCGCGTTAAATAGAAACTATATAAAACGTCGAATAAAATTGGTCCCTTCGTGAAGGAAAAATGTCTGGATAATTTTTTAAAAATAAAAATTAAGCGAAAAAAATGGCGGTGGATTTTTTTGTCCACCGAAATATGGAAAATTACAGATCACGAAGGTTGCGTAAGTTTCGTAGGAAAACAAGAAGATCGGCGCGCTTCCGCATCCAGAAAGGCGAAAAATGCGAATCTCAAACGCGAATTCGGTAACAATTGCCGTACAAAAATCGGAAAAAACAACGGAAATTTGACCGATACAATTTGAGATATTTTGCTGTCTTGCAGTCCGAATTTTAATATCGCTTTATCTATACCTGTACAAGGGTATTCACTCATTCAGGCATCCGCTTTCCGAATTGGCCGGCAGGCAATTTTTAGTCAGGAAAGCAGCAGGGCAATTCGCACCGCTTCAATCAGTTTCGCGTCGCGCATTTATCAGTCCGGCGCGGATACCGGCGTTGCGTTGCCTCGCCGGGGACCGGATGAGTGTGACGCGAATTCAACTAACCAACGGACGGCACTTGACTGACGAACTGAGGGGCAGCGCATGCTGAGCGTTCTATCGAGAATCATCGACATCGCCATGGTCGCGTTCGGCGCCGCCATCGCGACGGCCGTGCACAGCGGGAAACTGGTGTGGCTGGACGACGTCCAAAGCGTGTCGCTCGCGTTCGATTGTCTGCTGGTGGTGGTGTTCTTTCCGGCGCTTGGAATCTATCAGTCGTGGCGCGGCAAGCCGCTTTACGACCTGCTGTGCCGCGTCGCGGGCGGCTGGCTGATCGTGGAAGTCACCGGCGTGCTGATCAGTTTCAGCCTGCACCGTTCGGACAGCCTGTCGCGGCTGTGGCTCGTCTACTGGGCGCTCGCCACGATCGTGCTGCTGATCGTCACCAAGGTGATCGTCTATTCGATCCTGCGCGGCTTGCGCCGCGAAGGCTTCAATCAGCGGGCGGTGGCGATCGTCGGCGGCGCGCCGTATGGACGTTTTCTGATTGCGCAGATGCGCAGCCGCCCGGAAGCGGGCTTCAGTCCCGTCGTGGTGTTCGACGAGGACGGCACGATCAATCCTTATGAAGACCCCGATGCCAGCGACTCGATCGAAGGCGTGCCGGTCGAGCGCGATTACGCGCGGATGCTGCAACTGGTGCGTCAACGCGCGATTCGCGAGTTGTGGCTCGCGCTGCCGATCTCGAAGGAGAAGGCGATCCACCGCTTCGTGATGGACCTGAAGAACGACTTCGTGAACATCCGCTTCATTCCGGACGTGCGCAGCCTGACGCTCTTCAATCAGCCGATGGTCGATCTGCTCGGCGTGCCCGCGATCAATCTGGCCGCCTCGCCGATTACCGATCTGCGGGTGCTGCCCAAACGCATTTTCGATCGTCTGTTCGCGCTGGCGGCATTGACCGCACTGGCGCCGGTGATGCTGGTGATCGCGGTGATGGTGAAGCTGAGCTCGCCAGGCCCGGTGTTCTTCCGCCAGAAGCGCAAGGGCATCGACGGCCACCAGTTCGAGATCTACAAGTTTCGCTCGATGAGGGTGCATCACGAAGAGGCCGGCAAGATCACTCAGGCCACGCGGCGCGATCCGCGCATCACGGCGGTCGGCGCGTTCCTGCGGCGCACCAGCCTCGACGAACTGCCGCAATTCATCAACGTGCTGCGCGGCGAGATGTCGGTGGTCGGCCCGCGCCCGCACGCGCTCGAACACGACGACATCTACAAGGATCTGGTGAAGGGCTATATGCACCGTTACCGGATCAAGCCGGGCATCACCGGATGGGCGCAGATCAACGGCTATCGCGGCGAAACCGATCGCATCGAAAAGATGATGGGCCGCGTCAAGCTCGATCTGTACTACATGCAGCACTGGACCTTCTGGCTCGACATCAAGATCGTCGTGCTGACGTTGTGGAAGGGCTTTGTGGGCAGCAACGCTTACTGACCGCCGGATTAACCGTTCGACCGCTTATCGGGCCCCATCCGCGCGATGCATCGCGCAACGGCCCTCCTGAATCAACTCCCTTTTCCGAGGTGCAACACATGAACCTGACGATCATCGGTAGTGGCTACGTAGGCCTCGTGACGGGCGCCTGTCTGGCTGACATCGGCCACGACGTGTTCTGTCTCGACGTCGATCAGCGCAAGATCGACGTGCTCAATAACGGCGGCGTGCCGATCCATGAACCGGGTCTGCAGGAAATCATCGCGCGCAATCGCAAAGCCGGCCGCCTGAGGTTTTCGACCGACATCGAAGCCGCGGTCGCGCACGGCGACATCCAGTTCATCGCGGTGGGCACGCCCTCCGACGAAGACGGCTCCGCCGATCTGCAATATGTGCTTGCCGCCGCGCGCAACATCGGCCGCCATATGACGGGTTTCAAGGTGATCGTCGACAAATCGACGGTGCCGGTCGGCACGGCTTCGCGCGTGCGCGAGGTGATCGCCGGGGAACTGGCCGCGCGTAACGCCGGCCACATGTTCTCCGTGGTGTCGAATCCGGAGTTCCTGAAAGAAGGTGCGGCGGTGGAAGACTTCACGCGGCCCGATCGCATCGTGCTCGGCTGCGACGAAGACGTGCCGGGCGAAAAAGCGCGCGAACTGATGAAGCGCCTGTACGCGCCGTTCAACCGCAATCGCGAGCGCACGCTGTACATGGACGTGCGTTCGGCGGAGTTCACCAAGTACGCGGCCAACGCGATGCTCGCCACGCGCATCTCGTACATGAACGAGCTCGCGAATCTGGCCGACCGTGTCGGTGCCGATATCGAAGCGGTGCGCCGCGGTATCGGTTCCGATCCGCGGATTGGCTACGACTTCCTGTATGCCGGTTGCGGCTACGGCGGTTCGTGCTTCCCGAAAGACGTGCAGGCGCTGATCCGCACGGCCGCCGATCACAAGGCCAACCTGCGCATTCTCGAGGCGGTGGAAGCCGTCAACGACACGCAGAAAAAGATCCTCGCGCACAAGATTGTCGAGCGCCTGGGCGAGGACCTGTCGGATCGCACCTTCGGCGTGTGGGGTCTCGCATTCAAGCCGAACACCGACGACATGCGCGAAGCCCCGAGCCGTCCGCTGATCGCCGAACTGCTGCGCCGCGGCGCACGCGTGAAGGCCTACGACCCGGTCGCGATCGACGAATCGAAGCGCGTGTTCGCACTCGATCTGAAAGACGTGCCGCAACAGCACGCGCGCCTGTCGTTCGTGAACGAGGAGATGGAAGCGGCCGAGGGTGCCGATGCCCTCGTGATCCTCACCGAGTGGAAAGTCTTCAAGAGTCCGGATTTTCATTCGCTCCGCGAGAGTCTCAACACGCCGCTGATTTTCGACGGACGCAATCTGTATGAGCCGGACACGTTGCTCGAACTCGGCATCGAGTATCACGCGATTGGCCGCCAGCACGCGCTGCGCAATGCGCCTGCGCGAGCCGGCACGAACGGTTTGGTGGCTTCGAGCGCGACGGTTCACGCGGCCGACCCGGTCGAAGCCGGTCAATAAGCTGAGATCGCGAGGCCGCTGCGCCTCGTCAAGGAGCCCGCTATGTTCGCCAACGTTCTGATCGTCTGCCACGCCAACGTGTGCCGTTCGCCCACGGCCGAAATGCTGTTCAAGTCGCGGCAACGCGCGGCGTCGCGGTCGTCCTCAGCGCCGATCGCGTTTCATTCGGCGGGCCTGCGTGCCGTGAACGGCCACGGCATGGACCCGGTGATGCAGCGCCTGCTCGCGGAGCGGGGTGTCGCCGCCAGTACGCACTACTCGCGGCGCCTCGAGCGCAAGCTCGTGCGCGACGCCGATCTCGTGCTCGTCACCGAGCGCGCGCAGGTGAGCGCGGTCGAAGCGCTCGATCCGGCCTCGCGCGGCAAGGTCTATCCACTCGGCAAATGGGAAGACGACTCCGACGTCGCCGATCCGCACGGCCATGTGGAAGCCGACTATAGGGAGAGTCTCGTGCTCATCGAACATCTGGTCATGGGATGGCTGAAAAAAATATGCTGATGACAAAACTCACCGAACACACATTCGCGAATTTCAAGCCGAGGTTCGCCGCCTCGCTTTTGCTGACGTCCTTTCTGTCGGCCTGCGTTACCGCACCTGGCAACTACCTCGACACGTCCCGTCTGAAAGATGACGGCCAGCACCAGAATCAACCCCAGGAGACCTATCCGGTCCATCTGATCGACGGCCCGCTCGTCGCCGCACAGGCGCAGGCGCAAGCCGCCGCCGCGCAGCAGGCGCTGCCGGTCTCGCGTTTCACCGATCCGTCGCAGTATGTGTACCGGCTTGCACCACAGGACATTCTCGGCATCACCGTATGGGATCACCCTGAATTGACTACCCCGCAGGGCAGCACGCTGTCCGCGGGCGGCAACACCACGCAAAGCGTCGGCGGCGCCTTGCAGCAGCCGTACACGGCCGCGCTGCCGGGCCAGGCCGATCCGTACGGCCAGACCATTGCCGCCGACGGCACGATCTTTTTCCCGTTCGTCGGCCGGATCAAGGCCGCGGGCAAAACCGTGGGCGAGTTGCGCGATCAGTTGAGCGCCGGCCTCGTGCGCTACATCCGCAATCCGCAGGTCGACGTGCGCGTGCTGTCGTATCGCGGCCAGAAAGTGCAGGTCACCGGCGACGTGAAGACGCCGGGTCCGCTCGCCATCAGCGACGTGCCGATCACGCTGGTCGACGCGATCACGCGCTCGGGCGGCACGAACAGCGACGCCGACATTCAGCGTGTGCGTCTCACGCGCGACAACAAGCTGTACGTGCTCGACGCGAATCGCATGCTGGATCAGGGCGATACCTCGCAGAACGTGATGCTGCAGAACGGCGACGTGATCAACGTGCCGGATCGCAGCGACAGCCGCATCTTCGTGATGGGCGAGGTGAAGACGCCGATCCAGGTGCCGATGCTCAAGGGCCGCCTGACGATCGCCGACGCGCTGACCCAGGCGGGCGGCATTCTCGATACGGACGCCAACCCGCGCCAGATCTTCGTGATGCGCGGCATGCGCGAGCATCCGACCACGCCGGACGTGTACCGCCTCGATATGACGCAGCCTGACGCGATCATGCTGTCGGCCCAGTTCCAGTTGCAACCGATGGACGTCGTGTATGTGGGCACCGCCGCTTCGACCACGTTCAACCGTGTGTTGCAGCAAGTTCTGCCGACCATCCAGACGCTGTTCTACCTGAAGCAGTTGACGAAGTAAGCCTCTGAACCGTCGACAGGCCCGCGCCGCTCGTCCAGGGCGCGGGACCGGAGCAAACGCCGAAGCAAGCGCTAAGGCAAACGCCGAAGCAAACGCTAAAGCACGCGCCGAAGCACATGCCAGAAGCACCCGCTGAAGCCCACGCCGAAGCAACCGAAACGGGATCGAATTGTGAGCAATCAAATCTCTCCACATATGGCCGGTCCGATCAAGACCGAAGAAGAGGACGTGGTCCTCGGGCAACTGGTGCAAGTCATCCTGGACGACATCTGGTGGCTGATCGCGATCGCGGCGGCGATCGTCGCCCTGGCCGCCGCGTACTGTTTCCTCGCCAAGCCGATTTACTCGGCTGACGCACACGTGCGGGTCGAGCAGGCCGACAACACCTCGCAGGCGCTCACGCAAACGCAGACGGGCGCGGCGATCACCACCGGCTCGACCTCGTTGCCGACCGACGCCGAGATCGAAATCATCAAGAGCCGTGGCGTGGTCGGCCCGGTGGTTCAGCAGTTGAAGCTGAACTTCAGCGTCGCGCCGAAGACGATTCCGCTGCTCGGCAGCATCGCCGCGCGGCTGGCAACGCCGGGGCAGCCGGCGCGGCCGTGGCTGGGCCTGTCTTCCTATGCGTGGGGCGGCGAGGAGGCCGAGGTCGATTCGATCGACGTGGTGCCCGCGCTGGAAGGCGCGAAGCTGACAATGAAAGTGCAGGACGACCAGCACTACGAACTGTACGCACAGAACGGTTCGCTGCTGCTGCGCGGCCAGGTCGGCCGTCAGGAGCAGGGTGGCGGCGTCACGATCCTGGTCAGCAAACTGGTGGCCCGTCCTGGTGAAGAATTCGTCGTGACGCGCTTTAACGACCTCGATGCGATCACCGCGTTCCAGTCGGCGATCTCCGTGCAGGAACAGGGCAAGCAGACCGGCGTGATCCAGATCTCGCTGGAAGACAAGAGCCCCGAACATGCGGCGCTGGTGGCCAACGCGCTTGCGCATTCGTACGTCCGTCAGCATGTGTCGAACAAGCAGGTCGACGCGAGCAAGATGCTCGACTTCCTGAAGAGCGAAGAGCCGCGCCTGAAGGCGGATCTCGAACGCGCCGAAGCCGCGCTGACCGCGTATCAGCGTCAGTCCGGCTCGATCAACGCAAGCGATGAAGCAAAGGTCTACCTCGAAGGCAGCGTGCAGTACGAGCAGCAGATCGCCGGTTTGCGCCTGCAGATGGCGCAACTGAGCCAGCGCTATGGGGACGACCATCCGCTGCTCGTGGCCGCGCGCCAGCAGATGGCCGAGCTAGAAGCGCAGCGTACCAAATACGCTGACCGTTTCCGCGATCTGCCTTCGACCGAAGTGAAGGCCGTGCAGTTGCAACGGGATGCGAAGGTGGCGGAAGACATCTACGTGCTGCTGCTCAACCGCGTGCAGGAGCTGTCGGTGCAGAAAGCCGGTACCGGCGGCAACGTGCATATCGTCGACGAAGCGATGCGCCCGGGTGCGCCGGTCAAACCGAAGAAGATGCTGATCCTGTCCGCGGCGGTGATTCTCGGACTGATCTGCGGCACCGGTTTCGTGTTCCTGCGCCGCAATATGTTCAAGGGGATCGACGACCCTGACCATATCGAACGCACTTTCCATCTTCCGGTATACGGCCTCGTGCCCTTGAGCGCCGAACAGGCATTGCTCGAAACGGCCTTCCAGCGTGGCGGCGAACGTCTGCGCTCGGTGCTGGCGAATGCGCGGCCGAAGGACGTCACGATCGAAAGCCTGCGCAGTTTGCGCACCGCCATGCAGTTCACGGTGATGGATGCCAAAAACCGCATCGTCATGCTGACCGGTCCCATGGCCGGTGTCGGCAAGAGCTTCCTGACGGTCAACCTGGCGGTGCTGCTGGCGAGCTCGGGCAAGCGCGTGCTGATGATCGACGGCGATATGCGCCGCGGTGTGCTCGAGCGTTACGTGGGCGGGGCGCAGGACAACGGTTTGTCGGAACTGCTGAGCGGGCAGATCTCGCTCGAGGAAGCGATCCGCGCCTCGAACGTCGAAGGCTTGAGCTTCATCTCGTGTGGCCGCCGTCCGCCGAATCCGTCGGAATTGCTGATGTCGCCGCGCCTTCCGCAATACCTGGACGGCCTCGCCAAGCGCTACGACGTGATCCTGATCGATACGCCGCCGGTGCTGGCCGTGACCGATGCATCGATCATCGGCGCGTATGCCGGCTCGACTTTCTTTGTGATGCGCTCGGGCGTGCATAACGAAAGCGAGATTTCGGAGTCGCTCAAGCGGCTGCGCGCGGCCGGTGTGCACGTGCAGGGCGGCATCTTCAACGGCATGCCGGCCCGCTCGCGCGGCGGTTATGGGCGTGGCTATGCAGCAGTGCAGGAATACCTGAGCGCTTAACGCCGCTATGCCGATTCCCGCGCCAACACGATAGAAGAGGACATCACCATGAAAGTGACAGTTCTGGTCCCGACTTACCGCCGCCCGGCCGATCTGGCGCGCTGCCTCGCGGCGCTGCAACGGCAATCGCGCGCGCCGGACGAAGTGGTGGTGGTCGCGCGCGCCGACGATGAAGCGACCCACGCCTGCCTGCGCGATCCCGCCGTGCCGGGCAAGTTGCCGCTATCCGTCGCGCTGGTCGAGGTGCCAGGCCAGGTCGCGGCCCTCAACCGCGGACTGGATGCCGCCAACGGCGACGTGATCGCGATTACCGACGACGACGCCGCGCCGCACCAGGACTGGGTCGAACGGATTGCCGCGGCCTTCGAGAGCGACGCACGCCTGGGGGCGCTCGGCGGCCGCGACTGGGTGCATGAAAAAGGCCGCGTGCTGGACGGAGAGCGGCCGCTGGTCGGCAAGGTCACGGTGCACGGCAAGATCATCGGCAACCATCACCTGGGCGTGGGCGGCGCACGCGAAGTCGACATTCTCAAAGGCGCCAACATGAGCTACCGGCGCGAGGCGGTGCGCACGATCCGTTTCGATCAGCGCCTGCGCGGCGCGGGCGCCCAGGTTCATAACGACATGGCCTTCAGTCTGAGCGTGAAGAATGCCGGCTGGAAGCTGATGTACGACCCACGCGTGGCCGTCGACCATTTCCCCGCCGAACGTTTCGACGACGACCGGCGCGACGCGCAAACCATGGCGGCATTACGCAATGCCGCCTTCAATTTCCACCTGATCCTGCGCGACCAGTTGCCGCCGCTGCGCCGCGAAACCGCGTGGTGGTGGTGGACGCTGGTCGGCACGCGCGTCTATCCGGGCCTCACGCATGCCGCGCTCGCGCTGGTTTCGAAACAGGCGAGCCTGCGGCTGTCGCGCTGGCGCGCGGTGCGTACCGGTGCGCATGAGGCGCGCCGCGCGCTGTCGCGGACCGCGTGAGCCACGCATGACACGCATGACACGCATGACCGGAATGACACGCATCCTCCCAACGTCCTGCACGTTCGTGCATCGGTCCCGGCGCGGCCTGTTCGCGCCTGCCGATGCTCCTTTCCACCGGCAGAGCGGAGTGTCTGCATGAGTACGAAAGTTCACGTTCACCTCTTTTACGGCGCCGACCCGCGCTTTTACCGGCCGGGCGACAACATCGGTTGTCTGTATGGCTATCACCACGCCGAGTCCGACGCATTCGCGCTGACCTATTCGCAGGATGCGCCCGAAAGCAAGCCGGTGCGTTTGCTGCGCCGCGCGCTGAAGGCGGCGCTCGGCTTCGATTTCATTCATACGTGGCGCAACCGCGCCGAGATGCTGCGCTCAGACGTGATCTGGACGCATACCGAGCAGGAATGGCTGTCCGCCGCGCTGATGCTGCTGCTTAGCGGCCGCAAGGCGGGCGCGGAGGCCTCGCCGCTGCTGCTGGCGCAAAGCGTGTGGCTGCTCGATAAATGGCCTTCCTATGGGATTTTGCGCAGCTGGCTGTATCGCAAGCTGATCAACCGCGCCGATCAGTTGACCACGCTCGCCAGCGAAAACGCAGAGCTGTGCCAGCGCTACTTCGAGCGCGACGCGAAAACGCTTTTTTACGGCCTGAATACGCAGGATTTTCCCGTCAGGATACCCACCGAATGGACGCCCCATACGCCGATCCGCATCGCCGCGATCGGCAACGATCGCGACCGCGATTGGGACACGCTCATCAAGGCCTTCGGCAACGATGCGCGTTATACGGTGAAGCTCGCCACACGGCGACGGATTCCCGCTTCGCTGCGTGCGCCGAACGTCGAAATCGCGCTGTTCTCGGGCATCAGGAAACAGCATGAACTCTACGACTGGGCCGACCTGATCGTCGTGCCGCTGCGGCCGAATTCGCACGCCTCGGGCATTACGGTGATGCTGGAAGCGGCGGCGGTCGGCAAGCCGATGGTGGTCACCAACGTCGGCGCATTGCAGGATTATTTTCCGGCGGGCGAGGCGGCCTATATCCCGCCGTTCAACCCGCCGGCGTTGCGTGAGGCGGTGGACCGGCTCGCCACTGCGCCGACGGAGGCACTGCGTCAGGCGCAGGCGGCCGCCGCCGGCCTGCTGTCGCGCGATCTGACCACGCAGAGCTATGCGATGCAGCACGTGAAAGTCACGCAGGAAATGCT
This sequence comes from Paraburkholderia fungorum, assembly GCF_902833645.1. Taxonomy (GTDB): domain Bacteria; phylum Pseudomonadota; class Gammaproteobacteria; order Burkholderiales; family Burkholderiaceae; genus Paraburkholderia; species Paraburkholderia fungorum. Next base: position 52,453 of record NZ_CADFGE010000011.1, on the reverse strand, counting down.
GCGGGCGCGTGCGGCGTCGCGCGGACGCGTCGCGGCAGGCAGCGAGAGGCAGACGCCGCGCCCTTCGCCCGAATCGCGCGGAGGCCTCTGAACGATGTCGACAATTACGCGAGCCGGTGACGACAGCGTCGCGCGGGCACTGTCCGGCGCTCGCAAGGAGTGGCTGCCGGAGGCCTTGCTGTGGCTGATCACGGCGATGCTGATCGGCGCGCATCAAGGCACGGCGCTCACCTACGGCTTTCCGGTGCTCGCGATCCTGACGGGCCTGTGGCTCTATTTCAAGAGCCCGGCGCGCTACATCGGCTTCATGTGGTGGCTGTGGTTCCTGAGTCCGGAAGTGCGGCGTCTCGCCGACTGGTCCAAAGGCTCGTTCACACCGACCAGCCTGATCCAGGTCGCGCCGCTCGCGGTGACGATGATCAGTGCGTTCTCCTTGCTCCGCTACTACAAGCTGCTGTCGCAACGGCGCGGCCTGCCGGTGCTGCTGATCCTGATGGGGCTTGCCTACGCGTTCATGATCGGCGTGATGTCGAGCGGGCCGCTCGCCGCTACCTATGACCTCGCGAACTGGCTCTATCCGATCCTGATCGGCTTTCACATCATGGCGCACACGCGTCAGTACCCGACGTATCGCGACACCATCGTCAATACTTTTATCTGGGGCATGCTGGTGATGGGCGGCTACGGCCTGATCCAGTTTTTCATCATGCCGCAGTGGGATGCACTGTGGATGCTCGGTTCGCAGATGAACTCGCAAGGCGATGCCGTGCCGATGGGCGTGCGGGTGTTCAGCACGATGAACTCGTCGGGACCGTTCGCGTTCGCGATGATGGGTGCGATGGTCTTCGTGATGGCGGCCACGCACCGGGTGCGCTGGATCGCGGCGGCGCTCGGTTTCTTCTCGTTCGCGTTGAGTCTGGTGCGTTCGACATGGGGCGGCTGGGTGATCGCGCTGCTGATTCAACTGGTCAAGTCGAACAACAAGGTGCGCGTGCGGATTGTCGCGAGCGCGGTGCTGCTGGCCGGCTTGTGCGTGCCCTTGCTGGCGGTCGGCCCGGTTGCCGAGCGCATGCAGGCGCGCCTGAGCACCATCGTCAATCTGAGCGACGACCAGAGCTACGCCGCCCGTAACGAGTTTTACGCGAACTTCGCGAAGACCGCCTTCACCGATGTGTCGGGCGAGGGCATGGGCGCGACCGGCACCTCGACCAAGCTCTCCAACGACGGCGGCCAGCTCGGCCAGTACGGCAATTTCGACAGCGGCGTGATGAATATCCCGTTCGTGCTCGGCTGGCCCGGTACCTTGCTTTACATGTCCGGCATCGTCTGGCTGGTGGTGCGCGCGGTGCTCGCCTCGTTCAAGCTGCGCCACGACAAATTCGTCTCGGCCTGCCTGAGCCTCAGTCTCGCGACCTTCGCGATGCTGGTGTTCACCAATTCGCTGGTCGGCACCGGCGGCCTGCTGCTCTTCATGAGTGTTTTTTCGATCCTTTCTGCGGTGCACTACGAGAAGATGAACCGCAGACGCACGCTATTTCTCCACGGAGGCACTGATTGAGAGTCGCCATTGTCACGCACGTCGTGCGGCATAACGACGGCCAGGGGCGCGTCAACCACGAGATTGCGCGCGCCGCCCTCGATGAGAACATCGCGGTCACCCTGGTGGCATCGCACGTCGCGCCGGATCTGCTCGCGCATCCGAACGTACGCTGGGCACCGATCAAAATCGGCCGCTGGTGGCCCACCAATCTGCTGCGCCAGCAGGTGTTCGCGTTCAAGAGCGCGATGTGGCTGCGCGCGCATCGCCGCGAATACGACGTGCTGCACGTGAACGGCTTCATCACGTGGATGCCCGCCGATGTCAACACCTCGCACTTCGTGCATAGCGGCTGGTTCGGCAGCAAGTACTACCCGTTTGGGCTCACGAAAGGCGTGTGGTCCGCGTATCAGTCGGTTTATACGCGCTGCAACGCGTGGCTCGAACGCTGGGCTTACCGGCGCTCGAAAGTGATCACCGCGGTGTCGCAAAAGGTTGCCGATGAAATTCGCGCGATCGGGTTGACGCCGGATAACCGGGTCGACGTGATTTACAACGGCGTCGATACGCAAGGCTTTGCCGCCGCAACCGGCGACCGCGCGAAATTTGGCTTGCCCGCCGACGCATTCCTGCTGCTATTCGTGGGCGATTTGCGCACGCCGCGCAAAAACCTCGGCACCGTATTGCAGGCGCTCAAGCATCTGCCCGAGCACGTACAGATCGCGGTGGCCGGATTTCTGCCGGGCAGTCCATATCCCGAGGAGGCGAAGGCGCTCGGCATTGCGCATCGCGTGCATTTTCTTGGACTGGTCAAGGAGATGCCCGTGCTGATGCATTCGGTCGACGCGTTCGTATTCCCGTCGCGCTATGAGGCGATGAGCCTGTCGCTGCTCGAGGCGATGGCCGCGGGCTTGCCGGTGGTCACGGCGCGCACGGCGGGCGGCGCCGAAATCATCACGCCGGAATGCGGCATCGTGCTCGACGATCCGGACGATCCCAACGCGTTGGCGGGCGCCGTCGCGCGCCTCGCTGAAAACGACGCTACCCGCCGGGCGATGGGTGCCGCTGCCAATGAACTGGCGACCGGTTTCGGCTGGGCGAGGATGGCCGCGCAATACATCGCGCTGTACCGGCAATTGGCGGAGCAGCAGAAGGACCGCAAGCGCCGCGAAACGGAGGCCGCGGCGGTGGCCGCGAACGACGCGCTGACGCTTAATACGCTCGCCGGGCAGAGCATTCACCACAATTCTCAGAACGCACAGGGGCAATAAACATGACGACGAGTTCAATCAAATCGCTGCAGATCGGCATGCACTGGTTCCCCGAACGCGCGGGCGGGCTTGACCGCATGTATTACTCGCTGGTCGGCGCGTTGCCGGGCGCGGGCGTCGCCGTGCGCGGCGTGGTGGCGGGCTCGCCCAAAGTCGCCGCGGATACCGGTGGCGCGATCAACGGTTTCGGGTCCGCCGCGCAATCGCTGCCGCTGCGGCTGATGGCGGCACGCCGCGCGCTGCGCCATGAAATCAGCGTCTCGCGTCCCGACGTGATCTCGTCGCACTTCGCGCTGTACACGTTCCCGGGCCTGGACGTGACGCGCGGCATTCCGCAGGTCTCGCATTTCCAGGGACCATGGGCCGACGAGAGCCATGTGGAGGGTGCCGATTCGCTCGGCCAGCGCGCCAAGCGCTATCTGGAACAATCGGTGTATGTGCGCTCGTCGCGGTTGATCGTGCTGTCGGAGGCATTCGGCAAGATTCTGACTTCGCGCTATCGCATCGCGCCGGAGCGCGTCCGTGTGGTGCCGGGTTGCGTGGACGTCGAACAGTTCAATCTGCCGCTCACGCCGGCCGAGGCGCGCCTGAAGCTGCAATTGCCGCAAGACCGGCCGATCGTGCTGGCCGTGCGGCGTCTGGTGCGCCGCATGGGCCTCGAAGACCTGATCGATGCGGTGAAGCTGCTCAAGCGCTCGGAACCCGATGTGCTGCTGCTGATCGCAGGCAAGGGGCGGCTTGAAGGTGAATTGCAGGCGCGTATTACCGAGGCGGGTCTCGAGAACAACGTGAAGCTGCTGGGCTTCGTGCCCGATCAGCATCTGGCGGCCTTGTACCGTGCGGCGAATATCAGCGTGGTGCCGACCGTGGCGCTGGAGGGCTTTGGGCTGATTACCGTCGAATCGCTGGCTTCCGGCACGCCGGTACTGGTAACGCCGGTAGGCGGCTTGCCGGAAGCGGTGGCGGGTTTGTCGCCGAACCTGGTCTTGCCGGAGACCGGCGCGAAAGCGATTGCGGCAGGTCTGGCGGGCGCGTTGAACGGTTCACTGAAGCTGCCGGACGCCGACGCCTGCCGTCGCTATGCACGCGAGAACTTCGACAACTCGGTGATCGCGAAGCGTGTGGCTTCGGTGTACAGCGAGGCGATTGCGGCGGGCGGGGTGCATTGAGGGCAGGGCCGGCCGCCATTGAGGCGGCCGCTGCGCCGGTGAGCGTTACATTGCCCGCCCGACGATCAGTGGGTCCACCGGGCCGAGCGCCTCGATGTCGCGATTCGCATATGGCAGCTTATGCAGCACGTAGCGCATTGCATTGAGCCGCGCGCGCTTCTTGCAATCGGAGCGGACGACGGTCCACGGCGCGTCGGCCGTATCGGTCTGCGCGAACATCGCTTCTTTGGCTTGCGTGTATTCGTCCCATTTGTCGAGCGAGGCGAGGTCGACCGGACTCAGCTTCCATTGCTTGAGCGGATGCACCTCCCGCTCCCTGAAACGGCGGCGTTGTTCCTCCCGGCTTACCGAGAACCAGAATTTGACGATATGCGTTCCGCTGCGCGCAAGGTGCCGCTCGAATTCGGGCGCCTGTTGCATGAACTCGCCATATTCGTGCGGTGAACAGAAACCCATTACCCGTTCCACGCCGGCACGGTTGTACCAGGAACGGTCGAACAGCACGATCTCGCCCGCGGTGGGCAGATGCTGGACGTAGCGCTGGAAGTACCATTGGCCGCGCTCCGATTCGCTCGGTTTTTCCAGCGCGACGACCCGGGCGCCGCGTGGATTCAGATGTTCCATGAAGCGTTTGATCGTGCCGCCTTTGCCCGCCGCGTCGCGCCCTTCGAACAGGATCACGACACGCTGGCCGGTTTCCCGAACCCACGCCTGCAACTTGAGCAACTCGACTTGCAAGCGATATTTCTGCTTCTCGTACGCGCGGCGGGACATCAGATTGCGGTACGGATAGCCACCTTCACGCAGCGCCGGCGATAGCTCGTCGTCGGGATGACGGACGGCGCCGGCATGCCAGGTGGCGGGATTGCCTTCGAGCAAATGCATGCGCAGCGCCTGGGCTTCATCGGGGGAGAGGCCGTCCAGCAGCGTCTTGATGGCGCTCATTGCACCGCCGGGTTCGCGCCCGGATCCGGTTTGCCCCGCAAGAACGCTTTCCATGCCGTTGACGATAAAGGCATTTGCGGTTTCCACCGAACGGCGGGTCTCTGTGCGTTCAACACTACGCGCGGCTTGATTGGCGTGGGCGGGGGTTTCGCTAGCGGCCTCGCCATGCGAGTCGCCTCGCGCGTCGCCGCGAGCAGCGGCATGAATGTCGACGGCGACGTCGCCGCGACTGACGAGTCGGGGCGCTGGGGCGCGTGGGCGAGTTTTGTCCTGCTGGGATGCCAAGATTGGGGATTCCTTGTGAAAGATTGGATTCAGGCGTGGAGCGCAAGCTTGCTCAGGCAGCTTCGGCCGCTTTCCTCAAGACCTCATACAGTTGATCTTTCAACAGAAGTTTTTCCTTCTTCAAGGCTTCGATGGTGGCGCTGTCGGCAGGCGTGACGTTCGTTGCCATGTTGTGAATGCGATGATCCAACTCATTGTGGCGTTCGAACAGGCGGGAAAAATGGGCGTCCTCAGTCTTGAGGCGGGAGATCAGGTCGCGGTATTCGGGGAACATCTGTCACTCCATCTGGCAGTGGTGAAGGTGCCAGGTCTTGAGGAAAGACATGGCACGCCTCTGGAGCAACTATTTTTGCACTACCAGGTATCGATAGCATTGACCTGAATCATTGCAATCAGGCTTGACTACGTCAGGAGATCTCGATGAAGACGAACACGCCGGCGCGGAGGAGGCCGCCGGCGACCATCCTCCATCCTCAATCACACCAGGTCAGAACGTCTCGTGATGCTCGTTGCGGCCGAGGTCCGCGTGAACCATCATGTGGCATAGCTGTTCGAGCGTGGTTTCCGGCTTCCAGCCGAGCTTCTCGCGCGCCTTGTCCGCGCAGCCGATCAGCAGATCCACTTCCGCCGGGCGGTAGAACTTCGGATTCACGCGCACCAGCGTCTTACCCGTGGCGACGTCGATGCCGGTTTCGCGCTCTTCCTTACCCGACCATTCGAGCTGATAGCCCGCGGCGGCGAACGCCATGCGCACGAAGTCCCGTACCGTCTCGGTGCGGCCGGTGGCGAGCACGAAGGTGTCGGGTTCATCGGCTTGCAGCATGCGCCACATGCCTTCCACGTATTCGAGCGCGAAGCCCCAGTCGCGCTTGGCGCTCAGATTGCCGAGTTCCAGCGTGTCCTGCTTGCCGAGCTTGATCTTCGCGACCGTGTCGGTGATCTTGCGGGTCACGAATTCGCGGCCACGCAGCGGCGATTCGTGATTGAACAGAATCCCGCTGCTGGCGAACAGGTTGTACGACTCGCGATAATTGATGGTCGACCAGTGCGCGAACAGCTTGGCCACGCCGTACGGGCTGCGCGGGTAGAAGGGCGTGTCCTCGCGCTGCGGCACCGCTTGCACGAGACCGAACATTTCCGAAGTGGAGGCCTGATAAAAACGCGTCTTCGGATTCAGGATACGGATACCTTCGAGCAGATTCAGCGCGCCGATGCCGGTCACTTCGGCGGTCGTCACGGGCTGGTCGAACGAGACGCCCACGAAGCTCTGCGCCGCGAGGTTGTACAACTCGTCGGCCTGCGCGCCTTCGAGCAGGCGCAGCGTGGAGCCGAGATCGGTCAGATCGTGTTCGACCAGACGCAGATTCGGATGATCGAGCACGCCGAGCTCACGAATGCGCCAGAAGTTGACCGAACTCGTGCGCCGGTAGGTGCCGGTCACGTGGTAGCCCTTGTCGAGCAGCAGTTTGGTCAGATAGGCGCCGTCCTGTCCGGATACGCCGGTGATGATCGCTTTGCGTGGTTGGCTCATAGCTTGCCTTCGATATTGGTAAAAGAAAAAAGAAGCGCACTGGAAAAAAGAGCTTCAGAGCGTGCCGCCCAGCAGTCGCCGCACCAGCGGATCGACGACCTGAAAATCCTGTTCAGCCTTGAGCCGGTACAAGTCCGGCTTCGGATGCGCGCCGTCGGACATCAGCGTCTTCCAGTCCGGCAGACTGCTGATGTAGGCGAATTGATCGACGAGCGGCACCTGCTGTTCGGCGGCCACGCGACGCGTCATCACAACCATTGCGGCGAGCCGCGCGTTGAGGCGGTTGTCGGGCATCGGGTTCGAGGTCTGCAGAACCGGCTCCTTGCCGAGCGCACGGGCGCTTTTCACGAGCGTCGTTTCGGCCGCATAGAACTGCTCGGGCGTCTGGTTCTGCATCACTTCGTTGATGCCGTAGTTGATCAGCACGATCTGCGCGGATGACGCGGCAAGCCGTTCCTGCCATGGCAAGCCCGCGCCCGGACCGGCCCGACGGTTGCCGGTGCCGTCGCGCAACTGGGTGGCCGTGGTGCCGCCCACCCCGTAGTTCGTGACGCGCACCCGGTCGCCGTGCTTCGCCTGCAAGTCGTCCTGCAGATACGACACGGCGTTCTGCGCCTGCGGGCCGCAGCGGCCGTTGCTGCATGCAATGCCGAGCGTGGTCGAATCGCCGTAGGCTTCCACCAGCACCTGGGTTGCCGGACCGCCGGCGTGTGCATTCGGCGCAGCCATTGAAGCGACCACCCACGCAACGCCCGACACGCTCGCGGCGAGCCACGCACGGCGTCTCATGCGCGGCTTTGCGGCGCTTGCGACGCGCCTCCCGTCATGCTGCCGGCGCTCGCATGGTCTTTGCCGGCCGCACCTTTGGCGGCCGCACCTCTGCCGGCCGCGCCGAAAATCAACCGTTTCTCGAACGCGAACCATGTGATGCTGGCGTAGGCGAGGGTGATCGCAAGCGCTAGCGCCGCGGTCACGTAACGGTTCAGATGCAGCGGCCACAGCGTGTACAGGACGCTCAGGTGGATCAGATAGATCGTGTAGCTGATGGTGCCGATATAGACCAGCACGGGGTTGCACAGCAGCCGCTTGACGATGCCCTTGCTTTGCAGGGCGATGACCACGACGGAAGTGCACAGCACTAGCGAGACGCTGTAGAGCCCGGCATTCGACAGCGGCGTGTTGGCCGCGCGAAAACGCGGGTAATGCAGATGCAGCCATGCGAGCACAGCCAGCGCGGCGAAAAAGCCGAGCACGGCCAGGCCCTTGAACGGTTCGAGGGCATCGCGATTGCGCCGTACGGCAACCGCGAGCAGCGCGCCGGCCGCCAGCAGGTCCATGCGGAACGGCGTCAGGTAATAGATCGGCCAGAACGAATCGAACCAGGGCGTGGCAACCGCGCGCAGCACCGGCACCAGCACGATCAACGCGGCCGCCACATAGCCGAGCACACGCTCGGGCAGCAGCAGAATCACAAACGGCCAGAAAATATAGAACTGCTCTTCGACGGCCAGCGACCACAGCACGTTCAGGCTGTCGTGGCCGCTCTGGTTGAGCGCATCGCCGATATTGGTCGCGAAGAACGCGTACCACTGCCAGTGCTGTGCCCAGCCGAAGCCGAACAGAATCGACGACACCACCATCAGCAGCAGATAAGGCGGCAGGATGCGCCGCGCCCGGCGCGCATAGAAGTAGCCGAAATACGACTGTTGACGCGCCTTGCGTTCGAGCAGGATGCCGGTAATCAGAAAGCCGCTCAACACGAAAAACAGATCGACGCCCATCCACAGCGGCGCTTTCAGCGCGTGCTGGGCGAACACGGCCAGTACGGCAATCGCGCGCAACCCGTCGAGTTGCACGATGCGGCGTGAGTGAGAAGGCGCTAAGGGCAGTGCGCTAGCAGTCATGAACCGTCCATGGAGTGAAGCGGATGAGCCGGGTGAAGGATCGCGCTCGCTGCGCGTCGCATCGGTAGTGCAATCGATTTTAGGCAAAAGAAATTGATGAAAAAACGGGAATGAAATGGATAAATGAATCAGATTGAAACAGGGTGTTTCGTTAGCCATTTGAAATTGATTTCCGTGCTTGTGTCTTATGGCTGTCGTAAAGCGTAAGAAGTGCAGGGGAAATCCCGCCGCATCGGTAAGGATGGTCGCGAAGGCAGAGCCGGGCGCAAGCGCCCGCGAGTATTTTCGTTTAATCGATTTTTAAATAATTTTCTTTCGCGACGCTTAAAGCGGCGAATATTTTTGAATTATTTTCGATTTTCGTTGCGGCGTTTTTTCCGCGTAATGTGAGCCGTGTGATCCGTCTCACGTTCTTACGTCGCTCGTACGTCGCTTCTAGCGGTCTCTGCTGTCACTTCTTGGCATTTCGCATCTGCGCGGGCTCGGTGCCCGATCGCGGCTCGGCCCGGATTGGAGGAATTACTTTTGGCCCGTTTCACGTTCAAAACCTGGATTGCTGTATTGGCCTATGCGGCTGGCATGACGGCCGCGTCGGTCAGCTTCACGGCATCCGCTGAAACCGTGTTAAACGCGAAAAATTCCTGGATCGGCAATACCTTCGGTTTTGGCGACGGCACGTGGACCCAGATCAACATCACCGCGATTGCGGTCACCCCCGACGGTAAGGTCTATACGAACGCACCATGGGACGAAAGCGGCGCTGAAGCGAGCATCTATCAGAACGGCAAGATGCTCGGTTTTGCGGGTGGCACGCACGGTTGGGGCAATGGCGGCGGCAACGCGATCGCGGTGAATCGCAAGTACGCGTTCGTGGCCATCGCGGTCGGCAATGAGAAGGGGCATCTGGTCGAGCAAGGCGTATGGCCGGAGAAGGGCAAGCAATGGTTCGGCATTTCGCGTCGGCAGATCGCCGATCCGAAGCGCGCCGCGCCGTTCCAGCCGGCCGCGAACCACGCAGACCCACATGCGCAACTGGCCGCCGGGTTCTTGATGATGAACGAAGTGCCGACGGGCACGAGCGCGGAAATTGGCGGTCTGGCAGCGAACGACACCACGCTGTACGCGGCGAACACCGCACGCGACCGTATCGAGGTGTATGACGCAGAATCGATGCAGCAGAAGGCAAACTGGAGCGTGCACGAACCGGGCCGCATGGCGCTTGCCCCCGACGGCACGCTGTGGGTGTTGAGCGGCACGCGCAACGACCGCGCGCCACATGTGGAGCATTACACGGCATGGGGCAAGCGCCTTGACGAAACCTTCACGTTGCCCACCGATACGGTCGCGGTCGATATCGCCGTCGATGCGCAAGGCCGCATTCTCATTGCCGACAACGGTCCGCGTCAGCAAGTGCTGTTTTTCAGCAAAAGCAATGGCCGCTACGCGGAGTCGGGTTCGCTGGGCGAGCGCGGTGGCATTTTCAGCGGTGTAGCGGGCCGCCCAGGACCGCAGCGCTTCAACGGTTTGACCGGCGTGGGCGTGGATGCGCGCGGCAATGTTTATGTGTCGACCAACGGCATCGGTCCGCGTTACGCGCCGATCGGCGCGGGCCTCGGCGCCACGCTCGAAAGCTACGCGCCGGACGGCAAGCAGAACTGGCAGGTGCAGGGCTTGTTATTCGTCGACGGCGCATGGATCGATCCGTCACGTCCGGATAGCGTCTATACCGGCAACAAGCGCTTCGAACTCGATCTCTCGAAGCCTGCCGGTCAGGACTGGAAATACGTGGGGTTTCTGTCGAACCGCTTCAAGTATCCCGACGACCCGGTCTTTCACACCGACCAGTATCCCGGCCTGCCGATCGCCCGCAAGCTCAAGGGCCACACGTTTCTGTACCTGACCGACATGTACGCGGATCACCTGAAAATCTATCGCTTCGATCCGCAGCGCGATGGCGAAGTGGCGATTCCTTCGGGCTTCATTGCCGGGCGTGACCGAGCCGTTGCCAAGGTGCCGAATGCCCCGCCGGGCGGCGACTGGATCTGGCGCGATGTGAACGGCGACGGCAGGTTCAACACCGACGAATTCACCCTCAACACGAGCGGCACGAAGCTCGCGGGCGGCTGGGGCTGGTGGGTCGATAGCGCGGGGGATATCTGGCGCGCTCGCGATAACCGGGGTATTTACCGCTTCCGTTTCGGTGGCCTCGATGCGCAGGGCAACCCTGTTTACTCGTATTCGAATCTCACGCATTACCCGGTGCCGCAGCCGTTCACCGAACTGCACCGGGCGATTTACGACCCCGACACCGACACGATGTACCTGACCGGTTATACGCCCGATACGCCGTTCGATCGCGGCTTCTGGAAGGAGGTGGGGCGCGTGCTGGCGCGCTACGACAAATGGTCGAGCGGCAATCCGGTGCAGCGCTATTCGATCACGCTGCCTTGGACCACGCAGACCAAACCCATCGCCACGATCATCGGGCTCACGGTCGAGGGGCAATACATCTTTGGCGTCGAACCGGTCGGCGCGGTGCACGTGTGGGACAAGGACAGCGGCAAGGAGATCGGTGTCATCCGTCCGGGCCCGGAAGTCGGCAGCGCGTCGGGCTGGGTCGACGTGCCCAACGGCATCAGCGCCGCGAAACGCAGCAACGGTGAGTATCTCGTGTTCGTCGAGGAAGACGCACGCGGGAAAGTGATGATGTATCGCTGGAAGCCTTGACGCGAGGTGACCTGCTGCGAGTCACGCGCCGCTCGCGGCGCGAAGGCTTCCGAATCAATCATCAGGCAACTGAATCAACCCAAGGCATCCGATGGACAAAGGCATTCTCAAGAACGTAGCGATCAATTTTTTCGGCCTGGTACTGCCGACTTTCGTCTCGCTCGTGACCGTGCCGTCGTATATCAAGCTGCTCGGCGTCGAGCGCTACGGCGTGATCAGTCTCGTGTGGACCTTGATCGGCTACTTCGGGATTCTCGATCTCGGCATGAGCATGGCCGCGCAGAATCACATCTCGAAGGCGCGTGCCTCGGGGGACAAGGGCGAGAGCGCGCGCGTGTTCTGGAGCGCGACGTGGCTCAATCTCGCGACCGGCGTGATCGGCGGTCTGATCATCTATTTCGGCGCGTTTCTGTACACCGCGTACTTCACCAAGGTGTCGCCGGAATTGCAGCACGAGGTTTATATGGCGCTGCCGTGGCTCGCGGTGGCGATTCCGATTGCCAATGTGTCGTGGGTGTTCGCCGGTGCGATCAACGGCGCGGAACGCTTCGGTGTCTACAACACCAATCAGACCATCGGCACTTTCCTGTTCCAGTTGCTGCCGCTCGGCGCCGCGCTGTGGCTGGGCGCGACGTTGCAGAACGTGCTCGCCGCCGCCGTATTCGCGCGCATTCTCGCGGCGATTCTGCTGGGCCGTTCGGCCTTGAAGGTGCTGGAGATTCGCAGCATTCTGGCGCCGCAACTCGGCGTGGCCAAGGGGCTCTTCAACTTCGGCGGCTGGATGCTGATTGCGAGCGTCACCAACATGATCGCGGAATCGCTCGATCGCGTGATGCTCGGCACGAGTCTCGGCGCGCGCTTCGTCACGTATTACACGGTGCCGCAAAACCTCGTGACGCGTTTGAATATCGTGCCGACCGCGCTGGTGCGCACCTTGTTTCCGCGCCTGTCCGCCGTGGCTCGCGCGGATGCCGACACCATCACGCAGCAGTCGCTCGAATTCCTCAATGGGGTGTTCACGCCTGTCGCGCTGGTTGCGATGCTGGTGCTCGAGCCGTTCCTGCATCTGTGGGTCGGCAATGAGATCGCCACCGTGGCCGCACCGGTGGGCCGCATCATGATCGTCGCCGTGTGGCTCGTCGGGCAGGCGAACGTGACGCGGATTCTGATCCAGTCGCAAGTCAATCCGGCCACCGCCGCGCGGGTCGGCCTGTTCGAATTGCCCTTGTTTGCAGGGGCTTTATGGCTCGGTATAACCCACTTCGGTTTGACCGGCGCGGCGATGGCCGTGGCTGGCCGGGCTCTGTTCGACTACGTCGTGCTGCTGCGCCTGTCGGCGATTCGCGCGCGCCAGATCGCGCTCGACATGCTTGCCCACCTCGCTTTTCTGCTGGCCAGCCTGTGGCTTGCCAGCTTCCTGCCAAGTCTCGCTTTGGCGATCGTCGCCGGCGTATTGATGGTCGGCGCGAACGTCGCCTGGTCCATCACGATGACTCCCGCTTTGCGCGATCTTGCGCGTTCACTGCTGTTGCGACTGAATCCGAGGAAAAGCGCATGAACCACGAAGTCCTTGAAGAAGCCGTGCTGCGACCCACGACGCGCAGCGCACTGGCCGAACTCACCACCGTTCCCGGCGTTCAAACGCCGCCGCGCCACACCGCGTTACGCAGCGACAAGAGCGTGCGGGTCGCGATCGTGCACGACTGGCTCGTGACCTATGCGGGCGCGGAGAAGGTGCTCGAGCAGATCGTCGCCTGCTTTCCGGATGCGGACCTGTTCAGCCTCGTCGATTTTCTTGACGATCGCAGCTTCCTGCGCGGCAAATCGGTGACGACCTCGTTCATCCAGAAGCTGCCACGCGCGCGGACCAAGTACCGCGCCTATCTGCCGCTGATGCCGCTTGCGATCGAGCAGCTCGACGTGTCGGCTTACGACGTGGTGATCTCGAGCAGCCACGCGGTAGCGAAAGGGATTCTCACCGGTCCCGACCAGGTGCATATCAGCTACGTGCATTCGCCGATCCGCTATGCGTGGGATTTGCAGCACCAGTATTTGCAGCAGTCGAAGCTGACCGGCGGACCGAAGTCGGCACTCGCGCGCCTGATTCTGCACTACATCCGTAACTGGGATATCCGCACGTCGAATTCGGTGGATGGCTTCGTGGCGAACTCGGAGTTCATCGCGCGTCGTATCAGGAAGGTCTATCAGCGCGATTCAAAGGTGATCTTTCCGCCTGTCGATGTCGAGGCTTTTTCGCTGTGCACGGATAAGGACGATTTCTATCTGACGGCCTCGCGCATGGTGCCGTACAAGAAGATCGACCTGATTGTCGAAGCATTCGCGCGGATGCCGGAGCGCAAGCTCGTGGTGATCGGCGACGGCCCCGACATGCAGAAGATCCGCGCGAAGGCGGGTCCCAATGTCGAGATCATGGGCTATCAGCCGTTCAAGGTGCTGAAGGACCATATGAGCCGCGCCAAGGCTTTCGTGTTTGCAGCCGAAGAGGATTTCGGCATCTCGGTGGTCGAGGCGCAGGCTTGCGGCACGCCGGTGATTGCCTACGGCAAGGGCGGGGCGCTGGAAACCGTGCGCGATCTGTCCGAGGCGCGGCCTACCGGCATGTTTTTCGACGAACAGAGCGTCGACTCGATCATCGCGGCGGTCGCACGTTTTGACGACCACGTGAAGCGGTTTTCGCCGCTGGACTGCCGCGCGAACGCGGAGCAGTTCTCCGCCGCCCATTTCCGCGAACGCTTCTTCAACCACGTGCGGGATGCGGTGCCCGCACTGCGCTCGGCAACGCTGCCGCCGTACGTTCCCTACAAAGCCGATGCCGCTGCCGGCGCGCCGCATATTCTGGCAGTCGATCAGAGCGGTGTCCTCGGCGGTGCCGAGTTGTCGTTGCTGGAGATCGTCAAGGCATTGCGTACCCGTATGGAAGTCGTACTGTTCGACGACGGCCCGTTCCATACGGCTCTTGCGAAGGCCGGCGCGAGCGTCAACGTGCTGGACGCGGGTGCGCTGCGCCATGTTCGCAAGCAGGGTGGATCGCTGCCGAAGGGGCAGGCGCTCAAGGGGTTGATATCGCTCGTGCGCGCCACCGCGAAACGCGCGCGCGACGCCGAAGTGATCTATGCCAATACGCAGCGCGCGATGGTGATCGGCGCGCTTGCTGGCAAGCTCGCACGGCGGCCGGTGGTGTGGCATCTGCGCGATATCGTCAGTCCGGAACACTTCGGCCGCAAGCAACTGGCGATCATCAAGTGGTGCGCGCGGCTTGGCCTCACGCACGTGATCGCCAATTCGGCAGCCTCCGCTCGGGCCTTTACGGAACTCACGCATTTCGACAAAAAACGGGTCGACGTGGTGTTCAACGGGATTTCCGCGGCGCCGTTCGACGCATTGAGCACGGTGCCGCAGGCGACGCTGCGCAGACGCCTGGGCTTGCCGCAGGACGGCTTTCTGGTCGGCTCGTTCAGCCGCCTCGCGCGCTGGAAAGGGCAGCATGTGCTGCTCGAAGCCATGGTCCTCAATCCGCAGATGCATGCGGTGCTGGTGGGGGCACCGCTGTTCGGCGAGGACGCGTACGAGATCGAACTGCACGCGTTTGTCGCCGCGCATGATCTGGCTGACCGGGTGCATTTTCTCGGCTTCCAGCACGATATCCCCGCTTGCATGTGCGCGGTCGATGCGGTTGTCCACACGTCGATCACGCCGGAGCCGTTCGGCCGCGTGATTGTCGAGGGGATGCTGGCGCGGCGGCCGGTGGTGGCGGCACGCGCGGGCGGCGTGCTGGAGATCATCGATGACTATGAGAACGGTGTGCTCTGCACGCCCGGCGATGCACATGGTCTCGCCGATACGTTGGCTGAGTTGCGCTCGAACGACGAACTGCGCGAGAAACTGGTCAGGAATGGGTATCAGGCAGCGCTGAGCCGGTTTGGGACGGCAACCTACGTGGACGGTGTCGCGCGGATTCTGAAGCGCGTGGTGAAGGGCTGAGGGCTTTTGCGTTATTAGCTCATTGCAGGAGTGGGCGCTCCGAATTAGGCGCGGTGTATTCCTACAAATCAAACTGAACTGGCTGATTCTTTAATAGGGGTCGGTGCCGTACTGTTTTGCGATCAGTTTCCAGAACGTAACGATCGCGAGGAGATGCGGTGAGTATTCCTATTGAGTGTCATCCCAAGACGTCCGTGGCAACCGTCCGAGGCGTGGTTGCCACGGCACTGGTTGCTGGCACGGCGCTATTGCCTTTTCTCTGTCATGCCGACGACATCACCTACGGCTACGACGCCTTGGGCCGGTTGACGTCGGTCACCGTGTCTGGCGCCACCGCGTACTATGACTACGACGCTGCGGGCAACATCACGGCAATCCGGTGGCAGGGCGGGGTGGCTTCTGCAGTGCCGGTGAGCGGCGCGGGTTCTCCGCCAACTGCGGAGGCCGGTAATCCGGCATTGTCGTCAATCCCGACCCAGCTCAGCGCGCGCCAGGTTCGCGGCGCCTGATTCCTTCGGGTTCCTTCCCCGCCTCTCCCAGATCCTTATGCACACTATCGAGGCCCTCACGGCGCGTCGGGTCCTCCTGCGCCCGTTGATGCTGTTCTTCTTCGTGCTGCTGTCGTGGTTTGTCACGCCGCACGCGCATGCGGTCGAGTGTCCCAGCCGCTACGCCGCTTCCGGCGCGTACCCCGCCGATCCGATGTGCCCGCTCAAGGCCGCGGCGGCTGACTTCGGCGGCATGGGCGGCTACGTCTGTGGCGATCCGTCGGTGATCGCGAGCTACTGCAGCGGTCCGTCGGCCACCGACACGACCGAACCGGTTTCGCCCGAGGGCAGCATGCCGGACGACCCGGACAACTGCGCGGCCGACGCCACTGCCGGGTGCGGCAGCAGCACGTCGGGCGGTGAACCGGTCAACCTGTACACCGGCCAGTTCTACTTCTTTCGCCACGATCTGGCGGTGGCCGACACGCTGCCGCTGGATCTTGCCCGCACCTACCGCAGCGGCGCTTACGACAGCAGCGGCCGGCCGCTGGTGGGCGCGTTCGGCGTCGGCGGCGGCCTGAACTTCGACACGATCCTGGCGATGAGCACGGACCGCCAGCGCCTCGAACTGCGCCAGGCCTCCGGCATCCGCGTGCCGTTCACGCCGCGCGCGGGCAGCGGCGGCAAGGGCTGGGACGATCTGACCAGTCCCGGCGAGTACTACCGCGCCCGCATCGATGCGGCCGGCACGACCGGCCTGACGCTGACGCTGCGCGATGGCCGCATCCAGCGCTTTACGTCGATCGGCGGCGTGTACCGCCTGAGCCGTCTCGAGGACCGCAACGGGAATGCGGTCGTGATTGCCCGTGACAGCAGTACGGGTGCGATCACCAGCGTGAGTGGCCCCAATGGCCGCACGCTGACGTTCACGTCGATCGTGGGGGCGCGCGGCACGCCGCTCATTTCCCGTGTGACCGACCCGCTGGGCCGCCAGGTGAGCTACACGTACGACAGCGCGGACCGTCTGGTTCAGGTGAGCGACGCAGCCGGCGGCATCTGGAAATACGGCTGGGACAGCAACTCACGCCTTGCAGTCATCACCGACCCCGAGGGCAACCTCCAGGTCGCCAGCACCTATGACGGCAACGATCGGGTCATTGCCCAGAAACTCGCGGATGGCAGTACCTTTGCGTTCGCCTACACGCTGGGCGGCGGCAAGGCCACGCAGACCGACGTGACCGACCGGCGCGGCAGCATCCGCCGCGTGGAGTTTGACGCAAACGGACGGGTGGCGCGCAACACGTATCCGCTGGGTGACACCGCGCAGCAGGTGCAGACCTTCACGTACGACGCGACGGGCCGGGTGACGAACCTGACGGCAGGCGATCGCCAGTACACCTATGGCTACGACACGAACGGCAATCGCATCAGTGAGGCCGATCAGTACGGCACGCTGCACACGCGCACCCATGACAGCTACAGCCAGGTCCTGACGGACGCGGAGGCGGGCGATCCGCAGCGGGGCGTCGCTACCGTCTACATGTACGACGCGAAGGGCAACCTGCTGACGGTCACCGACCGCGTGGGCAACCGCACGAGTTTCGCGGTCGACGCGCAGGGTCGCGTCCTGACGGTGACCGATGCCTTGAAAGGCGTCACACGTTACACCTATACCGGCGGCGACCTGACGGCTGTCACCGACCCGCTGAACCGCACCACGCAGTACACGACGGATGCGGCAGGCCGTGTGACGGCGGTGCAGGACCCACTGGGCAACAGAACGAAGCGCACCCTCGACGCGCTGGACCGCACGACCGATATCACCGATGCACTGAACGGCGTGACCCGCTTCACGTGGGACCGTAACGGGCACCTGCTCAGCCAGAGCGACCCGAAGGGCGTGACCACGCGCTACACCTATAACGCCATCGGCCGTCCGGTGAGTAAAACCGATCCGCTGGGCCGCAGTGAGACGTACACGTGGACCAGTGCGGGGCAACTGGCCAGCGTGACCGACCGCAAGGGGCAACTCAGCAGATACACGTATGACGCGGCGGGCCGCCTCGCGCGCAGGGCGTTGACGCCACCAGCCGGGGATCGGCCGATGCGCACCCAGAGCTACGGCTGGGACACGGTGACCGGGAAATTCCAGATCACGTCGCAGAGTGCCTGGAAAGATCCGTACTTCACGGACAACGCTGCGGTGCTGATGGTTAAACGCGATCCGGTCAGTGGCAAGGTGGCGGGCGTGTCCGTGTTCCCCAATCTGCCGGGGCACCAGACACAGCAGTTTGGATATGCCCCGGACAGCCGCGACCTGACGCGTGTGGTGCTGAACGACGCGACAGTGGACTACATGCGCGACGCGGAACACCGGATCACGCAGGCACAGTACACCCTGAACGATGAAGCGCCGAAGACCTTTACCTTTGTCTACGACGCGCTGGGCCGCCGGTCGAAGGCGACGCTGGGCAATGGCATTGCGATTGGCTACACGTGGGACGCCGCCAGCCAGCTGACCGGGATCACATACGGCAGGAGCGACGGCACAACGATTGGCACACTGACGTACACCTATGATGCGGCCGGCCGCCGGACCGGCATGGGCGGCTCGCTCGCGAAGACAGCACTGCCGCAACCGGTCGCTGACGCGCAGTACAACGGCGCGAACCAACTCACGCGCTGGGCGGGAAAGACGTTCACCTATGACGCGAACGGCAGCCTCACCGGCGACGGTGTGAATCGCTACGGCTGGGGCGTGACTGGCGAGTTCAGTCAGATCGACAGCGCGGACGGCAGCAGCATCCAGTACCAGTACGACGTGCTGGGGCGCCGCAAGCGGACGATCGCGAACGGCAGCAGGACGACGGACTACCTGAACGTGGGCGACGATCTGGCGCTTGCGAACACGGACGACGACTGGTCGCACCGGCTGCAGCAGTTCCCGCTGTTCGTCGGGGGTGCGCCGGACGAATTGCTGATGCGGCGCATTGGTGATGATCCGGCAACCGACCGCTACGTGCTGCGCGACGCGAACAACAACGTGATCGCGCTGACCAATGCGGGGCAGAACATCGTCACGCAGTACCGCTATGAGCCTTACGGACAGACGACGCTGAGTGGCGCAGCGGATGCGAACCCGCAGCAGTACACCGGGCGGGAGAATGACGGGACGGGGTTGTATTTCTATCGGAACCGGTACTACCACCCCGCAACGGGCAGGTTCATCAGTGAGGACCCGATCGGCTACGCGAGTGGGCAGACGAACGCGTATGCTTATGTGGGCGGCAATCCGGTTCAAAACGTCGATCCGTTTGGTCTGGCTACGACACCGACTGCTGATGAGATTATTTCTAGCCAGTGCCAAGCGAGTGTGCGGCGCGTTTTCCCAGGGCAGTATCTGGGCATGACCTTGGACGAGATAAAAGCGTTGTCGCGCAACGGAGATCGTGATGCCAAGACAGCTTGGAAGCTCTTGAACGATAGCCGGTTCAGAAAGTGAACTTGATGGAGGCGCTATGACCCACGCGCTGTACGACTTATTGGAAGAGCTCGATAGTCGGCGGCTGTACTACAGCTTAAGTAGGCACCGCATAGACTCGGTGTTGGTTTCTTTGACGTTGCCCGGCAAGCGGATAGAGATTGATGTATTTAACGACGGAAGACTGGAGATGTCTCAGTTCTCGGGCGATGAAAGCGTCATAGACGACAGGGATGAGATATTCCGGATCGTCAACGATGCGTCGAGCGGCTAGGGTTCTGGCCATTGCCAAGCATCCGTGACGTGGCAGAAGGGCCGCGCGAGCGGCCCTTCTGCATTTAAAGCGGTGTAGTGATGAGTTTCTGGTGTTCGACGGTGATACGCACGTGCTGTTCAGGCTCAAAGCCGGCCGTTTCGATCCACCGTCCGGAGAGCTTCATCCACGGAAAAGGTGGCCGGCTCCTTGCGCATATGGAAGGGCAGGCGTGCCGGTTTCTGTTAGCGCCAGGATTCCTGGATGGTGATAGACCGTTCGATGACGGGCGGGAATCCGGTTCAGTCCAGAGATCCGTTCGGCCTCGCAAAAGCGACGCCGGGAGGACTTCTCGATGACGGTGCATCTTGCAAGCCGCTGATCTCCCCGCTAAACATCGACGATCACCCTCGCGTAAAAAAGCCTGCAACACATCCTTCTCATCGCGGCTTGAAGCTTGCCGACCACTTCATCGCCGGCAATTCAACCAGCCGGTAGAACACGTAAGCCACCGGCACAGCGACCAGCATGTATCCGAACGACGGCCAGATCGACATTTGCAGCGACGAGCGGAACAGGATCGACGACAGCAGCACGAAGATCGGCAGATGGATCAGATACAGCGAGAAGCTGAAATCGCCAAAGCGCGACAGGAGACGCATGCCTGCTGAATCGGCCGCGGCGCTCTGTGGGCGTTCCAGCGCCTTATACAGATAGAACGCGAAGCCGAGCGCCCAGAACTGGAACGCGCCGTATTGGCCGAAGTGAAACGCCACACAGCCAAGCGCAATGAACGCAACAGCCAGCACATAAAGCCACGCAGACGAACGTACCTCGGGCGCCGTGCGGACCTTCACATCGGCAATCCACGCGCCAAGCATCCAGGAGAACCAGTACGACGTGAAGAACTGGATATCGTGACGCTCGAGCACATAAGCGGACACCCCGTTAATCACCGCGACAATCGCCAGCACCGAGGTCATGCCCAAACGCCGGCGCAGCGCGAATAGCAACGGGTAGATCGCATAGAACTGCACTTCGAGCGACAACGTCCAGAGTGCGCCGTTCGACCCATAGGTCTTGCCGGCCACGCCCTGCAGCGAAAACAGGTTGACCAGAAACGCCTGCAGACCGATCTCGCGAATCTTGTGACTGACCGGCGGCAACTGCAAGCTGACCCAGTCGAGTGCGAGCGTCAGTACCAAGGCAGCAAGCAGCACCGGATAAATCCGCGCGAAACGGCGCACCCAGAAATTGGCCGCGTCGAGCCGGTAGTCGGGATTTTTTGCGAGGCGCAATGCGCCGCCGCGATGAATGCAGTAACCGCTGATCACGAAGAAAATCGGCACACCGGCCGAGCCCCACGCAATCGGAAACGTCAGATAAGCTGTAATCGTACTCAGATTGAATGAATGGCCGACGCTCTGGTGAAACGCCTGCATACCGACCCATTCGACCTGGCGGCAATGGAAATACGCGACCAGAAGCGCGGCAAAGCCCCGCATTGCGTCGATCACATGTTCCTTGCCGGCGCTGTCGGCGCGCGCGTCGCTGCGGGCGCGCAGCGTGGCGGCCGGCTGTGATGGGGAGAGGGGCAGGGATGAGCCGGCGGCATCCAGTGCAGGGTCGCTCATACGCGGTCCTTATTCTGAAGAAGGAAAAAGCTTATTCCCGGACGCACCGTACGCGCCCGCGATGCATCACATGCTAGTGCACCGCGGAGGCAAAAAATCGATAAAAAATTGCGTATCAAATGACATCAGATGGAAATCAAATGGCGATTTTGTGACGAATTGTAATTGCCCATAAGCATTTGCTACGGCGAATTATTTGCCGATTTTTTCGTGCTAATTTAAATGACGGATTCTCTGACCTGGGGGTGAAGTCATGAACCTGCATTTACTCGCCGGCATTGCCGTGCTGCTGATCCTCGTCGCCGCCTCCGCGTACCGGGAGGCGCTGCGCAACGAACCGATTCGCCGCTTTCGCATCAATCCGGGCAAGCTGCCACAACTCGACGAGAATGAGTGAGTAGAACCTGAACGGTCAACGCCGTTCACCGCGCCCGGCGCCGTTCCGGGGCCGGATCGCCCGGCACGCCGGAGCGCGGAAAAGTAAATTTTTCGGAGTTTTCGAAAAATAATCCGTTTTGAATACGTAAATTTTTCTGAATCGCCCGGCGATCCGCAATTTCGAAAAATAAATCGATTTATTTAGGCGAAGCGGAAAAAATAGCAAATGAAATGGATTGATTTTTTTGTTAGCCATTTCAGCGACATCGAGTGGCCGCCAGGCCCGCGAGCACACTAATTTCTAACCGATGTGGGAATACCTACCATGCTGAAAGTGACCAAAGCCGTGTTTCCCGTAGCGGGCCTCGGGACACGATTCCTGCCGGCAACCAAAGCAAGCCCGAAGGAAATGCTGCCGATCGTCGACAAGCCGCTGATCCAGTACGCGGTTGAAGAGGCGATTGCCGCCGGCATCACCGAAATGATCTTCGTGACGGGCCGCAGCAAACGCGCCATCGAAGACCACTTCGATAAATCCTACGAGATCGAAGCGGAACTTGAAGCGCGCAACAAACAGAAGCTGCTCGACCTCGTGCGCAGCATCAAGCCGGCTAATGTGGACTGCTTTTATGTGCGTCAGGCCGAGGCGCTCGGTTTGGGGCACGCGGTGCTGTGCGCCGAAAAACTGGTGGGCGAGAGCCCGTTCGCTGTGATTCTGGCGGATGACCTGCTGCACAGCACGAAGCCGGTCATGAGCCAGCTCGTCGACACATTCAATCACTATCACAGCTCGGTGATCGGTGTCGAAACCATCGCGCGCGAAGACAGCCGCTCGTACGGTGTCGTGGATGGCAAGGAATGGGAAGACAACGTGATCAAGCTGTCGGGCATCGTCGAAAAACCAGCGCCGGACAAGGCACCCTCGAATCTCGGCGTGGTGGGCCGCTACGTGCTGATGCCGACCATCTTCAAGCATATCCGTGCGCTCAAGCCGGGTGCCGGCGGCGAGCTGCAATTGACCGACGCGGTGCAATCGTTGCTGACCGAAGAACAGGTGCTCGCCTATCGCTACTTCGGCACGCGCTTCGATTGCGGCAGCAAGCTCGGCTATCTGAAGGCGACCGTGGAATTCGCGCTGCGTCATCCGGAAGTGAAGGCGGATTTCGAAGCGTATCTGCAAACTTACATGCAGGCGAATATGCAGACCAGCGTGCCTGCACAGTACACGGCTGAAGCGGCTTAAGATGCAAAAGGCCTAAGGTGTAAGAGGCCTGGCTCAAGCGCCGCAACTGTTTCACGCAGCAGCACCGCGCAGCATGATCGCGCAAATTAAAACGGGCGCCGCATCACGCGGCGCCCGTCTTTCTTTCCGGCTTGTTTCGCGCCCGGGATCCGTCAGGTGCAAAAATCGAACTGCGGATCCAGACCACGCCCAAAAACGCTTTACTGCGCCTTCTTCACTTCCAGGCGGAACTTATGCAGCAACGGTTCCGTATAGCCGCTCGGCTGTTGACGTCCTTCGAACACCAGCGCCTGCGCGGCCTTGAACGCCAGCGTGTCGAAGCCGGGCGCCATCGGTTTGTACTGCGGATCGCCCGCGTTCTGCTCGTCGACTACCTTCGCCATGCGTCTGAAAGTTTCTTCGACCAGTTCACGCGTCACCACGCCGTGATACAACCAGTTCGCGATGTGCTGGCTGGAGATGCGCAACGTGGCACGGTCTTCCATCAAACCGACGTTGTGAATATCCGGCACCTTCGAGCAGCCCACGCCCTGATCGATCCAGCGCACCACGTAGCCGAGAATGCCCTGCACGTTGTTATCGAGTTCGCTGCGGATCTCGTCGGCGTTCCACTTTGCCTCGGCGACGACCGGAATCGTCAGCAGGCCGTCGAGCAGTTCGTCGCGCACGCTCGCGTAGTCCGTGCGTTCGAGTTCCTGCTGAACCGCTTGCACGTCGACTTGATGGTAATGCAGCGCGTGCAGCGTCGCGGCGGTCGGCGAGGGCACCCATGCGGTGTTCGCGCCGGCCTTCGGATGCGCGATCTTCTGTTCGAGCATCGCGTGCATCAGGTCGGGCATTGCCCACATGCCCTTGCCGATCTGCGAGCGGCCGCGCAGGCCCGCGCTCAAACCGACCAGCACGTTGCTGCGCTCGTACGCGGCAATCCATGCGCTCGATTTCATGTCGCCCTTGCGCATCATCGGGCCGGCTTCCATCGCCGTGTGCATTTCATCGCCTGTGCGGTCGAGGAAACCCGTATTGATGAACGCGACACGCTCGGACGCTTCGCCGATACAGGCGAGCAGGTTGACGCTGGTGCGGCGCTCCTCGTCCATGATGCCCATCTTGATCGTGTTGCGCGGCAGCTTCAGCAGGTCTTCGACGCGCGCGAACAGTTCGCTCGCGAAGGCGACTTCGGCCGGGCCGTGCATTTTCGGCTTCACGATATAGATCGAGCCGGTGCGCGAATTCAACTGGTGCTTGCGGTCGTGCAACGCGCACAGCGTGGTGATGACGGCGTCGAGAATGCCTTCCGGAATCTCCTGGCCGTCTTTGGTCAGCACGGCCGGATTCGTCATCAAATGACCGACGTTGCGGATAAACAGCAGCGAGCGGCCGTGCAGCACGACCGGCGCTGTGCCGTTCGCGGCGGTGTACACCCGATCGGCGTTCAGACGGCGCGTGAAGGTCTTGCCGCCCTTCGTGACTTCTTCCGTCAGATCGCCGGTCATCAGGCCGAGCCAGTTACGATAGAGCTGGACCTTGTCGTCCGCATCCACGGCTGCAACCGAGTCTTCGCAGTCGATGATGGTGCTCACCGCGGCTTCGACCAGCACGTCTTTCACGTGCGCCGAATCGGTCTTGCCGATCGAATCGTTCGCGTCGATCTGGATTTCGAAGTGCAGGCCGTTATGCTTCAGCAACACGGCGGACGGCGCGCTTGCATCGCCTTGATAGCCGATGAATTGCGCGGGCGTTTTCAATTCGGTCTTGCCGCTCTTCAGCGTGACGACCAGCTTGCCGTCTTCGACGCTATACGACGTGGCGTCGGCGTGCGAGCCGTTCGCGAGCGGGGCGGCCTGATCGAGAAACTTGCGCGCATAAGCGATCACCGCGGCGCCGCGCACCGGATTGAAAGCCTTCTGCTTTTCCGCGCCATTGCTCTCGGGGATCGCATCGGTGCCGTACAGCGCGTCGTACAGGCTGCCCCAGCGTGCGTTGGCGGCGTTGAGCGCATAGCGCTGGTTCGACAGCGGCACCACGAGTTGGGGGCCGGCCTGTTCGGCGATTTCGGTGTCCACGTGGTCGGTCGTGGCTTTGACGCTCGCCGGCGACGGCACGATGTAGCCAATGCCTTCGAGGAAGGCGCGGTACGCGCGCAGATCGCGTACCGGACCCGGATTGGCACGGTGCCAGGTGTCGAGTTCGGTTTGCAGGCGGTCGCGCTCGGCGAGCAGCGCACGGTTCCTGGGCGCCAGCTCGTGCACGAGGGCGTCGAAACCTGACCAGAATGCGGCGCTGTCGAGTCCGGTGCCGGGCAGGGCTTCGGTTTCGACGAACTGGTCGAGGTTGGCGGCGACTTGCAGTCCACCGCGCGGGTTCATCTGAGTCATCGACTGCTCCATCCTTGAATGGGACCGATGTGGGGGCACCGGTCCGTGTTGTGCTTCCTGCTTTTATTGATGCCGCTTTGAACGAATCCGAACGGATCTCGAACTTAAGCGGCGATCGCTTGAATACCCGCCTTGGCGATTTGCGCGTCCTGATCCGACTTGACGCCCGATACGCCGACCGCGCCGACCACCTGGCCGTCGACGATCACTGGCACGCCGCCTTCCAGCGTACCTTGCAACGGCGCACTCAGGAATGCCGTGCGGCCATTGTTGATCATGTCTTCATACACCTTGGTTTCACGGCGGCCGATCGCCGACGTGCGAGCCTTTTCCGTCGCGATGTACGAGCTGGCCGGCGCGCTGCCGTCCAGACGCAGCATGCCGAGTTGATGGCCGCCATCGTCCACCACCACGATAGCGACGGCCCACTGGTTCTTCTCGGCCTCCGCGCGGGCGGCTTCGAGGATTCGGGTCGTTTCGGCAACAGTCAACACGGGTTTGCTCAGCATAATGAATTTCCTGTTTCGTTTATGGTAGGGATGCTTCTACAAGTTCTATCCAGTGACGCACCGGAGTGCGCCCGGCGCCGTTCAGATGGGTCTGGCAACCGATGTTGGCCGTGACGATCATCTCCGGTTTGCCGCTTTCCAGTGCATCGAGCTTGTTGTTGCGTAACCGTTCTGCAAGCTCTGGCTGGGTGATGGAATACGTGCCCGCCGATCCGCAGCACAGATGGGCATCGGGCACGGCGGCGAGATCGAAACCGAGCCGTTGCAGGACCGACTCGACCGCGCCGCCCAGCTTCTGCGCATGCTGCAGCGTACAGGGGCAGTGAAACGCGATTTTCTGCCGCGCCTGATCTGACAACCCGGTTGCCGACCCGGCCGGCAATTGATTCGCCTGTAGCTGATCGAGCGGCTCGTTAGCCAATACCTCCACGAGGTCTCGCGTCAGCTCGCTGACCCGCTGCGCTTTTGACGCATAGCGAGGGTCGTGGCGCAGCAGATGCCCATACTCCTTGACGAACGCGCCGCAGCCGCTCGCGGTTTGCACGATCGCTTCGGCGCCGGCCTCGATAGCGGGCCACCACGCGTCGATATTGCGCCGTGCCCGCGCAAGGCCGGCTTCCTGCGCGTTCAGATGATAATCGGTCGCCCCGCAACAGCCAGCCCGGCGGGCATTCACGATACTGATGCCCAGCCGGTCCAGCACGCGCGCGGCGGCCGCGTTGGTGTTCGGTGACAGCGCGGGTTGCACGCAGCCTTCCAGCATCAGCATTTTGCGCGGATGCCGCGACGCCGGCCTCGGTTCCGTCCCAGCATCTGGCCGAGCGCCTCGCTTGGGGATTTTACGTCCAAGCGCGGCCGGAAGAAACGGCCGCATGGCCTGGCCGGTCTTAAGCAGCGCGCCGAACACCGCCGGATGCGGGATTATCCGGCGCAAACCCTCGCGCAGCAGGCGTTCCGAGGCGGGCCGAACAATTCGCCGCTCCAGTTCGGCGCGGCCGATGTCCAGTAGCGCATGGTAGGTCACACCCGATGGGCAGGTGGTTTCGCAGTTGCGGCACGTCAGGCAGCGGTCCAGGTGCAACTGGGTTTTCTGCGTGACCGGCTCGCCTTCCAGCATCTGTTTGATCAGATAGATACGGCCGCGCGGGCCATCGAGCTCATTGCCGAGCAACTGATAGGTGGGGCAGGTCGCGTTGCAGAAGCCGCAATGCACGCACGAGCGCAGAATCTGTTCGGCTTCGTCGGCGCGAGACAGGGTTTTGGCGGCTTCGCTGAGATTGGTTTGCATGGTGTCGTTCGCTTTCAGGGCTTCACTGGTCGAGGCTCACGAGCCGAGGCTCATGGGCCGGGCCTCACAGCCCGGCATACAGACGGCCGGGGTTGAAGAGGCCGCGCGGGTCGAGTTGCTGCTTCAACTGCTGATGAAAGCGCAGTAGCGCTTGCGGCAGCGGCGTAAACGGCTCCGCGTCCACGCGCGGCGTGAAGCAGGTCGCGTGACCGCCTGCGGCATGTGCGATCTGGCGGATCGTGACGGCCGGCGCATCGCTTTTGAGCCAGCGTTGCGCGCCGGCCCAGTCGAGCAGCGTGTCGCCGGGCAAGCGGACGAGGGGCGCCGCATTCGGCAGTGAGAGGCGCCACAACGGGCGCGGGTCGTCGAAAAACGCCAGACGATGCTCGCGCAAGTCGTCCCAGAAGCGTGAATCGAGTTCGCGGCCGCCAATGCGGTCCAGCGCCGAGGCCACCGATCCCGCGCCGCCTTCGAGCCGCACATGCAGGCGCCCGTCGACGTGAGCGGCGCCGCTGATCGGCAACGCGGCGCGGCGCCACGCCGACAATTCACGCAACGCTTCGTCCGCGGAGAGATCGAGCGCGAGACTGCCGAGCGCGCGTGGTTTGGGCAGT
This sequence comes from Paraburkholderia fungorum, assembly GCF_902833645.1. Classification (GTDB taxonomy): domain Bacteria; phylum Pseudomonadota; class Gammaproteobacteria; order Burkholderiales; family Burkholderiaceae; genus Paraburkholderia; species Paraburkholderia fungorum. The sequence continues at coordinate 24,819 of NZ_CADFGE010000011.1, read as the reverse complement.
ACCTTGAGCGACACCTCGGTGATCAGACCGAGGCATCCGAAACTGCCGGCCAGCAGACGTGAAACATCGTAACCCGCGACGTTTTTCATCACCTCGCCGCCGAAGCGCAGATGCTTTGCTTCGCCGGTGATGACCCGGCAACCCAGCACGAAGTCGCGCACCGAACCGGACCACGGGCGGCGTGGACCGGCGAGGCCGGCCGCAACCATCCCGCCGACCGTAGCCGTGCCGTCGAAAGCCGGCGGCTCGCAGGGCAGCATCTGACCGGCCGCGTCGAGCACCGCGTTCAGTTCGGCGACCGGCGTGCCCGCGCGCGCGGTGATGACGAGCTCAGTCGGATCGTAGCTGAGCACGCCGCGATGCGAGCGCGTGTCGATCGGCGTGCCGTGCACCGGGCGGCCGAGAAAGGCCTTGCTGTTGCCGCCGCGAATCTTCAGCGGTGTACCGTCTGCTCGTGCTTGCGAGATTTCGGCGACGAGCCGTTCGCTATCGTCCATCGATACCGGTTCGATCAGCATCAGAAACGCTCCAGTTCAGGAAAGGGCAGTGCGCCGTGGTGGACGTGCATCGAGCCGAACTCGGCGCAGCGATGTAAGGTCGGCACGTTCTTGCCGGGGTTCAGGAGGCCGTCCGGATCGAAAGCGGCTTTCAGCGCATGGAAAAAACTCAGTTCGTCACTATTGAACTGCGCGCACATCTGATTGATCTTTTCGCGGCCCACGCCGTGTTCGCCGGTGATGCTGCCGCCCACCGCCACGCACAGTTCGAGGATCTTCGCGCCGAGGGCTTCGGCGCGTTCGGTCTCGCCGGGCGCGTTCGCATCGAACAGGATCAGCGGGTGCATGTTGCCGTCGCCGGCATGGAAGACGTTGGCCACACGCAAGCCATATTCGTTCGACAGCTCCTCGATGCTTTTGAGCACGCGCGGCAATTCGCGGCGCGGAATCGTGCCGTCCATGCAGTAGTAGTCCGGCGAGATGCGGCCCACGGCCGGGAACGCATTCTTGCGGCCGGCCCAGAAACGCTGGCGTTCGGCTTCGTCTCTGGCAAGCCGGATATCGGTGGCGCCCGCCGCGCGCAGCAGCGCTTCGACCCGTTCCACGTCTTCCTGCACGTCGCTTTCCACGCCGTCGACTTCGCACAGCAGGATCGCTTCGGCATCGACCGGGTAGCCGGCGTGGATGAAGTCTTCCGCGGCCCGGATCGCGAGGTTGTCCATCATTTCGAGGCCGCCGGGGATCACGCCCGCGCCGATGATCTGTGCGACCGCGGCGCCCGCTTTCTCGACGTCGTCGAAACTGGCGAGCAGCACCTTCGCGCTTTGCGGTTTGGTGAGCAGCTTCACGGTGACTTCGGTGACGATGCCGAGCATGCCCTCCGAACCCGTGAAAAGCGCGAGGAAATCGAAACCGGGTGCGTCCAGCGCCTCCGAGCCGAGTGTGATGCGCTCGCCGTCGATCGTGAGAATCTCGAGCTTCAGGATGTTATTGACGGTCAACCCGTACTTCAGGCAATGCACGCCGCCGGCGTTTTCCGCGACGTTGCCGCCGATCGAGCAGGCGATCTGCGACGACGGGTCCGGTGCGTAATACAGGCCATAGGGCGCGGCCGCTTGCGAGACCGCGAGGTTGCGCACGCCGGGTTGCACACGGGCGATGCCGGCCTCGGGGTCGACTTCGAGAATCCGGTTAAAGCGCGCCATCACCAGCAAAATGCCTTTGTCCAACGGCAACGCGCCGCCCGACAAACCGGTCCCGGCGCCGCGCGCAACCACGGGAATCTTCTGCGCGCTGGCGAATTTCAGCAGCGCCGCGACCTGTTCGACCTTGTCGGGCAGCGCGACCAGCATGGGCGTCGCGCGATAGGCGGCGAGGCCGTCGCATTCGAACGGACGCAAATCTTCCTGCTCGTAGAGAATCTGCAAGTCGGGGATCCGCGCCTGCAACTGCGCGACAACCGCGGATTTGTCGTGCGTCGCGAGCGCGCCGTCGATGCGCTCGTCGTAGTGGTAGCTCATGTGGGGGTCTCCTGGTGCCGCGCCAACCTGGCGGTCATGCCCGTGGACACGGTGCGCGAACATGTTTCAGGCTGAATTGTTGCGGCTGCGGGACTGGCTGTCGACGGTCTGGACAGGTGGTCGTACCAGTTTTTGAATGGGAAGTTTCATGGCAGGCGCGGCAAATCGGTTTATGAGTGGCTGATAGAGCGAACAGGCAAGATTTCCGCGTGTTAGCATTTCAGGATGGTCATACCAGTTGGAATTGAAATGCAGACAGCGGATCAGGATAGCTCGCGGCAAGTCGCGGACGTGGTGGCCGAGCGGATCGAACGATTGATCGTCGACGGCGTGCTGAAAACAGGGCAGGCGCTACCCTCCGAGCGGCGTCTGACGGACAAGCTCGGCGTGTCGCGCACCGCGTTGCGCGAAGGGCTGAAGCTTTTGCGGGCACGCGGCATCATCGAGACTTCGCACGGCAAAGGTTCATTCGTCGCCAGCCTCACCGCGCAACCCGCGCTCACGCCGCTGATGCATCTGCTCGGTTCGCAGCCGCGCACCTTGTACGATCTGTTCGAGGTACGTGCGTTGCTCGAGGCGGAATCCGCGCGCCTCGCGGCATTGCGCGGCACGCCCGCGGACTTCGTGCTGATCACGCGCCGCTATGAGGAGATGCTCGCGGCGCATGGCAAGGAGACCAGCGCGTCCACCCACGCGCGGCTCGATCATGCGTTTCACCTCGCGATTTGCGAGGCCTCGCACAACCCGGTGCTGGTGCATACCTTGAGTTCGCTGACCGACCTGTTATTGAGTTCGGTGTTTGCGTCGGTGAACAATCTCTATCACCGCGAGGCGCAAAAGCGCGTGATCGATCGTCAGCATGCGCGGCTCTACAACGCCGTGACCGGCAAGCTGCCCGAACAGGCGCGCAAGGCGGCGGCCGATCATATCGCCAGCGTCTGCGCGAACCTACGGGAAATCGAACAGGAAGAGCAGCGGCTCGTGCGTGCAACATTGCGGCTGGAGGGCTGGGAGTGATCCGCGCTGTGGCGTGTGCCGACGCTTTACAAGCTCTACAATCGCGCATCAACACAAAAAAACGCGTGTCGCCCCACGCCTGAACAGCATGCCTACTATCAGCGAGCTTTTCGTCTACCCAATCAAATCCTGCGCCGGCATTGCGCTCAATGAAGCGCGTCTGCTCGCCACGGGCCTCGAATACGATCGGTACTGGATGGTCACCGACCCTGACGGCACGATGCTCACGCAGCGCGCGTATCCGCGCCTCGCGCTGATCACGGTCGAGATCGGCCAGCACGAACTCCTGATCCGCGCGCCGGGCATGAGCGTGTTGCGCACGCCGCTCGACGCCGCCGCGCTCGGCGCCGCGCCAAAAGTGCAAACCGTGGTCTGGCGCGACGCGGTCTACGGACTCGACACCGGCGAAGCAAGCGCTGCATGGTTTTCAGCGTTCCTCGGCGTGCCGGCGCGGCTTCTGCGCTTCAATCCCGAGCGCGAACGGATTGTCGATCCGGAGTACACGAGCAGCGTTGGCGGCGCCACCACGTATTTTGCCGACGGCTTTCCGCTGCTGGTCATCGGTCAGGCCTCGCTCGACGATCTGAATGTGCGCCTGAACAGCAAGGGCGCTCCGTCGATTCCGATTGACCGGTTTCGCCCCAACGTCGTCCTGACGGGGCTCGAGGCGTACGAGGAAGACTATATCGAGAGTCTGAATGTCGACGGCACGCAGGGGCAGGACGTGCAGTTGCAACTGGTCAAGCTGTGCTCACGCTGTCCGATGCCGACTGTCGATCAGGCCAAGGGCGCGCCCGACCCGGACTGGCCGAACGAACCCACCGACACGCTGAGCACCTATCGGGTGAATCCGCAGCGAAACGGTGCACTGACGTTCGGCAACAATGCCGTCGTCGCGCGGGGAGCCGGGGCGTGGCTGCGGGTCGGCCAGGAAGTGGAAGCTGAATTGGCCTTTGGCGATTAAACGGAGTTCAACCGGGGCACGCAATTTCTGCGCTTGCCCGCAATTCCCACTCATGCCGCTCAAGCCTCTAATGACGGCCACGCCCGGTCAGCGCCGCGAGGATTACCGGCATTGGCACGGGCTTGACGAAATGATGGTTGAAGCCGGAACGCAACGACTCGGTCCGGTCCTCGGCGCGCGCGAGCCCCGTTACGGCGACCAGCATGGGCGGCGGCGTGTCGGCCACGCGCCGGATGCGCCGCGCGACCGCACGTCCGTCGAGACGCGGCATTTCGACGTCGAGCAGTGCGGCCCCGGGGTGCCACTCACAATAGTGCGCGAGTGCGTCGAGGCCGTTGCGCGCGGTTCGAATGTCGAATCCATGCGCGCTGAAAAAGAGTACGTAGGCGGCCAGCAGGTTCGGATCGTCGTCGGCGATCAGCAGGCGTGCGGCATCGTCAGTAGACATCCGGTTTCTCCAGGTTGCGTACCTGGTATTGAGCAATTTGAAGTCCCGCTAGAATCGGGGCTTGAAGAATCTGTTGATTCCGGTCATTTCAGCACGCTATCCGCCACCGCTTCTTATGAATAAATTGCCGTTTGGGGATGAAAAGGAAGCGCGAATCGCGCGGGACATCGAGGCGGTCAGCCGCATCGATGCGGTGCCGTCGATCCTGCGCATGATCTGCAAAAACACCGGAATGGGCTTTGCAGCGGTCGCCCGGGTCACGGAACACAGCTGGACCGCCTGTGCGGTGCAGGACGAAGTGAGCTTCGGCCTGGTCGCCGGCGGCCAGCTCGATCTGCACACCACGCTGTGTTTCGAGTCGCGCGCCGCACTTGCGTCGATCGTGATCGATAATTTCACTGAAGACCCGGTCTACAGGGAGCATCACACAGCGCAGATCTACAAGTTGGGAAGTTATATCTCCGTACCGATCGTTTTGCCTGATGGCAGCTACTTCGGTAATCTCTGCGCGATCGATCCGAATCCGCACGATCTTTCGAATGCGCGCACGCTAGGCATGTTCGAGGTATTCGCCGATCTGATCGCGGCCCAGCTCGTCACGCAAGGGCGCCAGCAGGAGACGGAGGCGGCATTATTCCACGAACGGGAGAATTCGAGCTTGCGCGAGCAGTTTATCGCGGTGCTTGGCCACGACTTGCGCAATCCGCTCTCGGCGGTCAGTGCCACCGCCGAGTTGCTGACGCTGCGCAAGAACGAACCCGATCTCGTGAAAATCGGCCAGCGCCTGAAGACCACAACCTTGCGCATGGCGCGCCTGATCGACGATGTGATGGATTTCGCGCGCGGGCGTCTGGGTTCCGGTGTCGACGTGTCGATCGGAGACGTCGACGATCTGGCGGGCGCGTTGCGCGCGGTGGTTGACGAAGCGCGCGAGGCCAATCCGGAACGGATGGTGGCCGACGATATCGCGATCGCCGCGCGGGTTCGTTGTGACCGCATGCGCGTGCAGCAACTGCTTTCGAATCTGCTCGGCAACGCGCTGACGCACGGCGCCGCGGAGTTTCCGGTGAAGGTGACGGCCCGGGTGGAGAACGGCGAGTTCGTGCTGAGCGTGTTGAACGGCGGCGACGCAATCGCGCCGGATGTCCTGCACAAGGTCTTCGAGCCTTACTGGCGGCCGCCCACCAGCAAGCCGGGCGGCGGCTTGGGGCTCGGCCTGTATATCTGCAAGCAGATCGTGCTGGCCCATGGCGGCAAGCTCGAAGTCAGATCGTCCGCCGCGGAGGGCACGGTCTTTGTGGCGAGGATGCCGATCGCAGCGTGATGACACGCGGCCCGGGCGATGGCCCCGGCCGCAGCCAACTGCCGAGGCGGCACCGGCCGCATGCTCGCGGTTCGCACGAGCACAGTGCTGCGTCGCACCATCCCTGTGCTTCCCTGCATCAAAGCGTGACGCACACACGGTTCACCGCAGCCTTTTCTAATTTGCCGCCAAGGCCCGCGCCACGGCGCTGCAGCCCATATTTCGCACGCCTGGCATAGGCTTTGCATTAAACGTTGCCATCGGATCAACGTGGATCCGGCGCGAGTGCAACAACAGAGCACCCGCTGCAGCACAGGTCAGGACAACGGCGTCCCCCGAATTCAGTCATCGACTGGGTTCGCGGGACGCCGTTTTTATTTCCGGAGTCGCTTTCGCCAGAGGCTACGCGTCAGCGATCGAAGCACAGCAAGCTCAGCACACCAAGGAACCGCGGTCATGAAAATCATCGTTATCGGTCACGGGATGGTCGGCCACAAACTGGTCGAATGCCTGGCACAAGACGCGGCGCATGGCCTCGACATCACGGTGCTGTGCGAAGAATCCCGCCCCGCATACGACCGCGTGCATCTGTCCGAATTCTTCGCGGGCAAGACGGCGGACGATCTGTCGCTCGTCGAACCGGGTTTCTTCGAACGTCAGAACGTCTTGCTGAAACTGAATGCGAAAGCGGTGGCGATCGATCGGGATGCGCGCGTCGTGACGGTGTCGACCGGCGAAACCCTGGCGTATGACAAGCTGGTGTTCGCCACCGGCTCCTATCCGTTCGTGCCGCCCGTGCAAGGCCGCGAACGGGCCGACTGCTTCGTCTACCGCACCATCGACGATCTCGAAGCCATGCAGGAATGCGGTGCGCGCTCGAAGACCGGCACGGTGGTCGGCGGTGGCCTGCTCGGTCTCGAATGCGCGAAAGCATTGCGCGACATGGGCCTGCAAACGCACGTGGTCGAATTCGCGCCGCGCCTGATGGCGGTGCAAGTGGACGATGGCGGCGGTCGCGTGCTGCGCGGCAAGATCGAAGAACTCGGTGTGACGGTGCACACGCAGAAGAACACCACCGCGATTGTCGACGGCGAGAACGGTACGCATCGGATGCAGTTCGCCGACGGCAGCTTCCTCGACACCGACATGATCGTGTTCTCCGCGGGCATTCGTCCGCGTGACGATCTCGCCCGCGCGAGCGGCCTCGCGCTCGGCGAGCGCGGTGGCATCGTGATCGACAACGCGTGCCGCACCAGCGACCCGCACATCTACGCGATCGGCGAGTGTGCGCTGTGGAACGGCCAACTGTTCGGCCTCGTAGCGCCGGGTTATGACATGGCGCGCACGGTGGCGAAGCAACTGCTCGGCGACCCGGCGGAATTCGCCGGCGCCGACATGAGCACCAAACTGAAGCTGATGGGGGTGGACGTGGCCAGCATCGGCGACGCTCACGGCAAAACGCCCGGCAGCCGCGCCTATCAGTTCAGCGACGAACGCAAGCAGATCTACAAGAAGCTGGTGGTGTCCGAATGCGGCAAGTACCTGCTCGGCGGCGTGATGGTGGGCGACGCGAGCGAATACGGCACGCTTCTGCAGATGATGCTGAACCGGATCGAGTTGCCGGCTTCGCCCGAATTCCTGATCCTGCCGTCGTCAGACGGTCAGGCGAAACCGGCGCTCGGGGTCGAGGCCTTGCCCGCCAGCGCGCAGATCTGCTCGTGCAACAACGTCTCGAAGGGCGACCTGTGCACGGCCGTTTGCGCAGGCGCGACCGATATCGGCGCGTTGAAGTGCGCGACCCAGGCCGGCACTTCATGCGGCGGCTGTGTGCCGCTCGTCACGCAGGTGATGAAAGCCGAGATGAAGAAGCAGGGCCTCGCGGTCAACAACCATCTGTGCGAGCACTTCCCGTATTCGCGCCAGGAGCTGTATCACATCGTGCGCGTGGAAGGCCTGCGCAGCTTCGGCGAATTGCTGGCGAAGCACGGTCACGGTCTCGGCTGCGATATCTGCAAGCCGGCCGTGGCGAGCATTCTCGCCTCGTGCTGGAACGAATTCGTGCTGAAGAAGGAGCATGCCTCCTTGCAGGACACCAACGATTACTACCTTGCCAACATCCAGCGCGACGGCACATATTCGGTCGTGCCGCGCATGGCCGGTGGCGAAGTGACGCCCGACGGTTTGATCGCGGTCGCCCAGGTCGCGAAGAAATACGGCCTGTACACGAAGATCACCGGTGGCCAGCGGGTCGATCTGTTCGGCGCGCGCGTAGAGCAACTGCCGTTGATCTGGGAAGAACTGATCGCGGCCGGTTTCGAATCGGGCCATGCATACGGCAAGTCGCTGCGCACGGTGAAGTCGTGTGTGGGTTCGACGTGGTGCCGCTATGGCGTCGGCGATTCTGTGGGCCTCGCGGTTGAACTCGAGAATCGCTACAAGGGCCTGCGGACACCGCACAAGATCAAATTCGGCGTGTCCGGCTGCACGCGCGAATGCGCGGAAGCGCAGGGCAAGGACGTCGGCATCATCGCCACCGAAAAGGGCTGGAATCTCTACGTCTGCGGCAACGGCGGCATGAAACCGCGCCATGCAGAATTGCTCGCCTCGGACCTCGACAAGGAAACGCTGGTGCGCTACATCGACCGTTTCCTGATGTTCTACGTGCGCACGGCTGACCGTCTGCAACGCACCAGCGTATGGCGCGACAACCTCGAAGGCGGACTCGACTATCTGAAGGACGTGATCGTCAACGATCGCCTGGGCGTGGCGGCGGAGCTCGAAGCGGACATGCAGCACGTGGTCGACACCTACGAATGCGAATGGAAAAAAGCCGTCACCGATCCTGAAACGCGCAAGCGCTTCCGTCATTTCGTCAACAGCGGCGAGCCGGACAGTAACGTCGCGTTCGTCGAGGAACGCGGCCAGATCCGGCCCGCGACGCTCGACGAGCGGCGCTCGAAGCTCGCTGCGATTCCTGTGGTTGCCGAAACCGTTTGATTTTTTGTGTCACTCATCGAGGACCCACGCCATGAACCTTGACCGTCTTCCGCTTGCCTGGACACCGATTTGCCCGCTCGACGACATCGTTCCCAACACAGGTGTATGCGCGCTCGTCAATGGCGAACAGGTGGCGGTATTTCACGTGGACAACGGCGAAGCGGAGACCGTCGTGTATGCGATCGAAAACTACGATCCGGGCTCGCAAGCCGCCGTGCTGTCGCGCGGGTTGATCGGCAGTCTCGGCGAGCGCGTCGTGGTCGCGTCGCCAATCTACAAGCATCACTTCGATCTGCGCACCGGCGAGTGCCTCGAAACACCGGCGTATTCCGTCAACGCGTTCGCCGCGCGGGTGGAAAACGGGCAGGTGTGGGTCGCGATCTGAGTCATGCATTCCTTATTGACCTTCTCGAACGATGCCGCCTGCCATGTCCTCCCGTAACGTCAAAACGGTGTGCCCCTACTGCGGCGTCGGCTGCGGAATGGTGCTGCATGTCGAGGACGGCCAGGTCGTGAAAATCTCCGGCGACAGGGAGCATCCGGCCAACTTCGGACGGCTCTGCACGAAAGGGCAGTCGGCGCACGTCGCGTTGCGCAAGTCCGGGCGCCTGGAAGGGGCGTTCGTGCGGCATGCCCGTGGCCAGGACCCGACACCGCTGCCGATGGCACAGGCGATCAGCGACACGGCCGCGCGTCTGCGTGGGCTGCTCGATGCACACGGACCGGACGCGCTGTCGTTCTATGTGTCCGGGCAAATGTCGATCGAAGCGCAGTATCTCGTCAACAAGCTCGCCAAGGGTTTTGTCGGCACCAACAACATCGAATCGAACTCGCGTCTTTGCATGGCGAGCGCGGGCAGCGGCTACAAACTCTCGCTTGGTGCGGACGGGCCGCCGGGATCGTACGACGACATCGATCACGCCGACCTGTTCTTCGTGATCGGCGCGAACATGGCCGACTGTCACCCGATTCTGTTCCTGCGGATGATGGATCGCGTGAAGGCGGGCGCAAAACTGATTGTGGTCGATCCGCGCCGCAATACGACCGCGGATAAGGCCGACCTTTTTCTGCAAATCAAGCCGGGTACCGATCTGGCATTGCTCAATGGCCTGCTGCATCTGCTGCACGAAAACGGCCACACGGATGCCGCTTTTATCGCCGACGTCACGCAAGGCTGGGAGTCGATGCCGGCCTTTCTCGCGGACTACACAGCGGAGAAGGTAGCCGAGATAACCGGCCTTGCCGCCGAGGACATCCGCCAGGCCGCGCGGATGATCGGCGCGGCGCCGGAGTGGATGAGCTGCTGGACCATGGGCCTGAATCAGAGCACGCACGGCACGTGGCACACGAACGCGATCTGCAATCTGCATCTGGCGACCGGCAAGATCTGCCGCCGCGGCAGTGGCCCGTTCTCGCTGACCGGCCAGCCCAACGCGATGGGCGGCCGTGAAATGGGCTACATGGGACCGGGTTTGCCGGGCCAGCGATCGGTGCTGGTCGAAGAAGACCGCGTCTTTATCGAAGAACTGTGGGGCATTCCGAAGGGCACACTGAAAACGCAGGCCGGTAACGGCACGATCGACATGTTCACCCGCATGGCCGCGGGCGAGATCAAGGCGTGCTGGATTATCTGCACGAATCCGGTGGCAAGTGTCGCGAACCGTCAGAACGCTATTGCCGGATTGCGCGCGGCGGAGCTCGTGATTGCACAGGATGCGTTCCTCGATACCGAGACCAACCGCTACGCCGATGTGCTCTTGCCAGGCGCGCTGTGGGCCGAAGCCGAAGGCGTGATGATCAACTCCGAGCGCAATCTGACGCTGATGCAAAAAGGCATCGAGCCACCAGGCGCCGCGTTGCCGGACTGGCAGATCATCGCGCGCGTGGCATGTGAAATGGGTTTTGCCGATGCGTTCAGCTATGCCAGCGCGGATGAAGTTTTCGCGGAAATCACCCGCGTGTCGAATCCGAAAACCGGCTACGACCTGCGCGGCGCGAGCCATCGGCGGTTAAAGGATACGCCGCTGCAATGGCCGCTTGCTTCCAGCGACGCCGCCGAGCGCAATCCCATTCGCTATCTCAACGACGGCGTTAGCCAGACACTGAAGGAAGGACCCGACGGCAGCCGTCCACGGCTGGTGTTTCCGACCGCAAGCGGCAAGGCCGTGTTTTTTGCCCGTGCCTATGCAGCCCCGGCGGAATTACCCGATGGCGAATTTCCGATCGTGTTGAATACGGGCCGCTTGCAGCATCAATGGCACACCATGACCAAGACCGGCAAGGTCGCGATGCTCAACAAGCTGAACCCGGGCCCATTCGTCGAGATTCATCCTGAAGATGCGGCCACGCTCGGCATCAAGGCTAGCGATCCGGTCGAGATCCGCTCGCGGCGTGGCCGTGTTGTGTTGCCGGCAGTCGTCACGAAGCGGGTGCAGGCAGGCAACTGTTTTGCGCCGATGCACTGGAACGACGTCTTCGGCGACGATTTCTGCATCAATGCCGTCACCAGTGATGCCGTCGATCCGATCTCGCAGCAACCCGAACTCAAGTTCTGCGCGGTAGCGTTGAGCCCGGTTGCGGCCGATGCCATCGAACCGGTTTCGAGTGGTGATGACGGGGCGCTCATTGCGCGCACCGAGCCGCTCACCGAGTCGCTCACTGAGCCGCCTGCCGCCGGAGTCGACGTGGCAAGTTCGAACGCACTATCGGCGGACACGGCGAACATGAAGGAACCGGACATGCCCCGCATCGATGCACTGACTAGCCTGTTGCAGCTTCCACCGACGCCGGCGCCGTCGTTCACGGAGTCCGAGCGGGCGTATCTGACCGGTTTCGTTAGCGCTCTGCGTTCGGTTGAAGGACAAGGCATCGACAGCGTACCGGTTCTTCCGCCCGGCGCCCCGTTTGATCCCGCAAACCGCCTGTATGTGGACGGTTTGCTGGCCGGACTGTATAGCCGCAGTGGAACTCATGCGGCGGTGCGTGCCGGTACGCTTGCCGCACCGCATGACGACGCCACGCAGGCATCCGGTGTGCGTATCTTGCGTGTGCGACCCAAGGTGACTCTGTTGTGGGCCTCGCAAACCGGCAACACGGAATCGCTGACCGAGCGTTATGCCACGCGGTTGATGGAGTCGGGTTTCGAAATCCGCACCGCGTGCATGGCGGACTATCCGGTCTCCGCGCTGGCGAAAGCGCAGTATGTGTTGCTGATGTCGAGCACCTTCGGCGACGGCGATCCACCCGACAACGCACAAGGTCTGTGGTCGCAACTGACCAGTGACGCCGCGCCTCGTCTCGACGGATTACGCTACGCGGTACTCGCATTGGGCGATCGCAACTACGATCAGTTTTGCGGCCATGGGCGCCGTCTGGACGAACGCCTCGCCGCTCAAGGCGCGCTGCGTTTGATGGACCGGGTAGACTGCGACAGCGAGTATCAGGAACAGGCTGACGCATGGCTGGAAAGCATCATCGTGCGCATCAAGGAAGAAGATGCGGCGCTGCATGCGGTGCCGCCTGGCGGCATGATCAACGCGGTGGTGCCAGGCGCCGTGCCGACCAGGACGCGGCCGGCCGCATCGCGTCTCATCGGCAACCTGCGGTTGAACAGACACGGCGCCGCGAAGGACACGCGTTACTTCTCGTTGAGCACGGGCGACGCGGGCCTCGAATACGAAGTGGGCGACGCGCTGGGCGTATGGCCGAGCAACTGCCCTGAACTGGTCGACGAGTTGATCGGCCTGAGCGGTTTGAGCGCGGACGCGACGGTCAACGTGTCAGGCGTGGGTGAAATGCATCTCGCCGACGCGCTCGCGAGGCACTACGAAATCGCGCGCCCCAGCCCCGCTGCGCTCGCATTCATTGCCGCCCGCAGCAGCAACAGCGCATTGCGCGATCTGCTCGGCACCGAGCGCAAGGCCGATCTCAAACAATGGCTGTGGGGCCAACAGCTCGTCGACGTCCTTCACGAGTTTCCCGTCAAGCTGACGGCAGCCGAATTGACCGGCATGCTCAAGCGCCTGCAACCGCGTTTGTATTCGATTGCATCGAGCCCGAAAGCGCATCCCGGCGAAGTTCATCTGACGGTTGCAGCCGTTCGCTATAGCAACGGGCGCCGCCAGCGCAAGGGCGTCTCGTCGACGTTCCTCGCCGACCGCGCGAGCGACGTCAGCGTGCCGGTATTCGTGCAGAAGTCCGCACACTTTCGGCTTCCTCATGTTCCCGGCACGCCGATCATCATGGTCGGTCCAGGCACCGGCATTGCCCCGTTTCGCGGATTTCTGCACGAACGGCGTGCACGGGGTGACAAGGGCCGCAACTGGTTGTTCTTTGGCGAGCAACACGCAGCCACCGATTTCTACTATCGCGACGAACTTGAGGCGATGCGGGACAGCGGTGTTCTAACCCGGCTCGACCTCGCTTTCTCGCGCGATCAAACGGAAAAAATTTATGTGCAGGACCGCATGCGCGAGCAGGGTGCGCAATTGTGGGCATGGCTCGAAGACGGTGCGCATTTCTACGTCTGCGGTGACGCAAACCGGATGGCAAGAGACGTGGACGCGACGCTCAGGCATGTGGTCGCCCGGCACGGCGGCATGAGCGAAGAAAAAGCCGCTGAGTATGTGAGCCATCTGGCGCAGGAAAAGCGTTACGTGCGTGACGTTTATTGACTTTTAACGCGGTGGCGTGGTGTGCCGCATCGCGATCCAGCCGAGTACGCAGTACAGCTTCACAAGCAGAGCCCGGATGGCATGGAGGTTGCATGTCCAGACCGGAATTCAACGTCATGATCATTCCGGTGCGCAGTGCACGAGCGCAATGGATCAGCGCGATGCGCCAGGTTTGAAAACAGTCAGTCTATTTGAGGATGCCTAATGAAAAACGTGATGAGCTCACTAAAGAGCGGAGACTGGCGCGCACTGGTGGCGTGTTTTCTCTACTTCGACACCGGCTTCACGGTCTGGGTGCTGTACGGACCGCTCGCGCCGTTCATCAGCAAGAGCATTGCCATGACGCCTGCGCAGCAAGGCTTGCTGGTCGCCGTACCGGTGCTGTCGGCGGCAATCCTGCGCGTGACGCTCGGTAACCTCTATCAATCGGCGCATGGCAAACGCATTGCGCTGATGGGCGTGTTGCTTTCGGCGGTGCCGACCATCGTGCTGCCACTGTTGCCGTTCGTGCCGTCGTACACCTTGCTGCTGGTGCTCGGCGTCTTCCTCGGCGTGGGTGGCGCGAGCTTCGCGGTGGCGCTGCCGATGGCCGGCAGCAACTATCCGCCGAAAGTGCAGGGCCTCGTGCTGGGACTCGCCGCTGCGGGCAACATCGGTGCGGTGCTCGACGGCTTCCTGTTTCCCCAACTGGCCGCGCACTACGGGTGGCAAATGGCCACTGCCGGCGCGCTGCCGTTGCTCGCCATCGCCGGTATCACGCTGTACTTCTGGGCCAACGATTCCGGCATCAAGTCGGGCAGCGTGCTGCGTGCGTTCGGCAGCTTCGCGATCACGCTCGCCGGTTTGATCGTGCTCGTGCTGCTGGTTGAAGCAGGCATGTTCGGCTCGGGCAAGACCGGCGTGCTGCTGTTGCCGGTGATCGGCGCGCTGCTGGCGATTGCGGTATTGCCCAAGCGCTACCGCACGGTGCTCGGCGAGCGCGACACGTGGGTGATTATGCTGGTGTACAGCATCACGTTCGGTGGTTTTGTCGGTATGTCGTCGTATGTTTCGCTGCTGCTGACGAATCTGTATCAACTCTCCAAGATCGACGCAGGTCTGTTCATGGCGCTGCTGGCCGCGACCGGCGCGATCGTGCGGCCGCTCGGCGGATTGATTGCCGATAAGATTTCCGGCGTGCGCGCCTTGACCTTCCTGCTCGCGATCATTTCACTGTGCGACCTCGTCTTTGCCGCCGCGATGCCGTCGGTAGTGGGCGGGATTGCGCTGCTGCTGTGCCTGTATGTGGCCTTCGGTCTGGGCAATGGCGCGACCTTCCAGTTGGTGCCGCATCGTTGGGCGGGCCGCACCGGCCTGATGTCGGGCATTGTCGGCGCCGCGGGCGGCATTGGCGGCTTTTATCTGCCGGTTGTGATGGGCATCGCGAAGGAAAGCACCGGCAGCTATCAGATGGGCTTCGCGACTTTCGGTGCGCTGGCCGCTTGCGCGTTCCTCGCGATCGTCGCACTGCGCCGTCCGTGGATGGCGTGGTCGATGCATGGCAGTGTGATGCATGCGCACGCAACGGAGTAATGCGACTCGACCACTGCCTGCCGCGCTGGCGCATCTCGAACGCGGTGCATTTGGCAAGGTGGTGGTGAAGGTCGGCGATCGATACGGAGACGTTGAGTACGTTCGGTACGCCCGGTATGTCCGGTGCGTGCGAAAAAATACGCAGGCAAATACTTGCATGTTGTGAGCGACGTGCCTAATATGCAGTCAGGAGGCTGCATATGAAAATCTCATCGGACAAGTCGGAAGGCGCATCTACAGACCGCATCGAAAAACAGATTCTGCTGAAGGCGCCGCGCTCGCGCGTGTGGCGCGCGGTATCCAACGCCGACGAATTCGGCAAATGGTTTTGCGTGAATTTCAACGGTAAGCAGTTTGTGGCCGGTGAATCCATTCAAGGCAAGATCACTTATCAGGGTTATGAGCATCTCGTCATGGAGGTGCTGGTGGAGCGCATCGAGCCGGAACACCATCTGTCGTTTCGTTGGCATCCGGCCGCGGTGGATGTGACGGTCGATTACTCGTCGGAGCCCACCACGCTGGTCGAATTCAAGCTGAGCGAGGTCGATTCGGGCACGTTGCTGCGCGTGATCGAATCGGGTTTCAACCAGATTCCCGCCTCGCGCCGCGCGGAAGCGTTCCGCATGAATACCGGCGGCTGGGAAGAACAGATGCTCAACATAGAGAAGTATGTCGCCAAAGGATAAGTTACCCGGCAAGCCGTCCGGCGCCAAACCGGCTGCCGGCCCTGCGCGTGTGAAGGCTGCCATGCTGCGAAGCTCCGCACAGATTTTCGCGGCGCTCGGCGACGAGACGCGCCTGCGTCTGATCGCCGTGTTGTGCGCGGGTAGTGCGATGTCGATTGCGCAGTTGACTGCCGGCACGGAAATGACTCGGCAGTCGGTCACGCAGCATTTGCAGGTGCTCGCCAATGCGGGCCTCGTGCGCGATGTCAAGATGGGCCGTGAACGCTTATGGGCATTTGAACCGGCGCACCTTGACGAAGCGCGGCGAGCGCTCGAGGCGATCTCGCAGCAATGGGATCAGGCGTTGTCGAGATTGAAGGCGGCGGTGGAGGAAGATTGACACCGGTAGCGCCGCGTCCAGCCGCCAACTCGCAACCTGTTGACGCTTAGAACTGGTGGCGCAGCGCGACTCGTACCGCGAGCTGATTGCCCGTCGACGACGGCGCCTGCACGCCAGGGATGAACGCATTGTCGAGAATCGAATGGGTCGAGCTGCCCGCGACCTTCTGGAATTCGCCCTGCACGTAAACGTCCGTGCGCGTCGACAGGTTGTAATCCGCCATTAAGCCGACCGAGTGAATCTTCGGCTTAACGCTGCCGGTCGACGCATCGTAGTTCTCCATCGTGTACACGTACTGCGCGCCGACAAAGAAGGCCGGCGTGAACTGATATTTGCCGTTCACTTCGAAATTCTGGTACTTCAGCGTATTCAATGTGACACCGGATGCCGCCAGCGGAATGCCGATATAGCCGTTGCCGGTCGGGTCCTTATAGTTCGAGTTGGTGTACGCAAAACCGGCGGTCGCCGAACCGAAGGTGTAATTGATGCCGGCGCCGAATACCCGCATGCGCCCGGCGATGAAGCTCGCGTCGTTCGCGGTGATCGCGCCGGTGGACCCCGCCCCCGGATTGTTCGACTGCAGGTAGGCGGCTGCAATCAACAGCCCGCCGTTTGAATACTTGCCGCCAAAGCTGTAGGCGCGGTTGTTCGCGAAGTTCGTGTCGTTGCTGAAGCTGTACACGCCGCCGAACTGGAAGCCCGCGATATCCGGGCTTGTGTACTTCACGCTATTGCCGAGCCGGAACGAGTTGTCGGTATTGTCGTTATCGTACGGGTGCGCAAACAGGTAGCCGGCCCAGTTGCCGTTGGCCGTGGTCGGCGCGAGATAGTCGACCACCGAGTCGTACTGGCGTCCGAGCGTGACTGTGCCGAACCGTCCGTCGCTCAAGCCTGCGTAAGCCTGGCGGCCGAACATGCGGCCGCCCTGGCCAAGCCGTCCCGAGCTTACGTCGAAGCCGTTTTCCAACTGGAACACGGCCTTCATGCCCCCGCCCAGATCTTCCGAACCCTTCAGGCCCCAGCGGCTGCCCTGCGCATAACCGCTTGCCATTTCCCATACGGCGCCGCGCCCGGCGTTATTGGTGTAGTCGATGCCTTCGTCGAGCACCCCATACAAGGTCACGCTGCTCTGCGCGAAGGCGGATGGGGCCGCCAGCGAGGCGAGCGTGGTGAAAGCGGCGGTAGCGAAGAGATTCTTTTTCATTGAGAGCTCCAGACGTTGGTAATGAGCGGCCGGATGGTCCGAGCGAGGTTCAGAACGCGGTTCTAACCACGATCCGGCCAGCTTCAGAGGCCGCTGCTTTTTGGCAAAGGCTGGATTCTGCTATTCGAGATGCGAAACGCGTATGAGGCACATCCCTGGATAAACGTGACTTTTTCGAATGTTTGTCCCGCGAATTATTCGCTTGTGGTGCGTCAAACAGCGGACAAAAATTCCGTTCATGCACCTTTGGCATGAACGCAATAGCCGAAGGCAATGCACCACCGCACCAGCTTTGTCAGGAGACGACATGCGACTCGACCGGAATTTTGCTAACGGCTGCTTTATCGACGCGGCAAGCGACGAACGTATCGCCGTCACCAACCCCGCTACCGGAGCCGTGATTGCTCACGTCACGGGCGCCACCCGAGAGGAGGCGATCGCCGCGGTCGACGCTGCCGCCGCTGCGCAAAAGGGCTGGCGCAAGCTGCCTTCGGCCGAGCGCGCGGTCTATCTGCACAAGCTTGCGGATGCGCTTACTGAATGCGCGCCCGCCATCGGCGCGGCGCTCGCGCTTGAGTCGGGCAAGAGCGTGGCCGATGCCACCAATGAGGCGATCTACGCCGGCCAGATCACGCGCTACCACGCCGAGTGGGCGCGCCGCATCGAAGGCGAGGTGATTCCGAGCGACACGCCCGACGAAAACCTCGTGCTGCATCGCGAACCGATCGGCGTGGTCGCGTGCCTGATCCCGTTCAATTACCCGGTCTACACGTTCATGCGCAAGGTGGCGCCCGCGCTGATCGCCGGCAATGCCGTGGTGGTGCGCCCGAGCAACAACACGCCTACCTCGGCGTTCGAGATCGCGAAAGCGGTGGAGAAGGCCGGGCTGCCGGCCGGCGTCGTGAACATTCTCGCCATGAATCATGCAACCGCCGAGGCGCTTTGCACCCATCCCAAGGTCGGCATGATCACGCTGACGGGCAGCGTGGGCGCCGGCCGCAAGGTGCTCGACTACTGCAAGGCGAATATCGCCAAGCCCTCGCTCGAACTGGGTGGCAAGACGCCCGCCATCATCGAAGCAGATGCCGATCTCGAGAAGGCCGCACGCGATCTGGTTGCGTCCAAAACCACTCACTGCGGGCAGCTTTGCACGGCAATCGAACGCGTCTATGTGCAGGAAAGCGTTCATGACCGTTTCGTCGCGCTGCTGAAGAAAAACATGAGTGCGGTGGAAAGCGGCGATCGCAGCGAACAGCCTGCGCTGATGGGGCCGCTCGTCAACGAGGCGTCGCGCGAGTCGATTCACGGCATGGTGGAGCGTGCAATTGCAGCGGGTGCCACGCTCGAAACCGGCGGCAGGCTGCCGCAAGGCAAGGGCTTTTTCTATCCGGCCACGTTACTGTCGAATTGCCGGCAGGACATGGAAATCATCCAGGAAGAAACCTTCGGTCCGATCATGCCGGTCGTCAAATACCGCACGCTGGATGAAGCGCTGGAGATGGCCAACGACCACCAGTTCGGTTTGTCCTCGGTGCTTTATACCGAGAACTACCGCAGCGCGATGAAGATCGCCAATGGCATCGAGGCTGGCGAGTTGTATGTGAATCGCACGCCGGCCGATCCGTATCAAGGTTTCCACGCAGGTTGGAAGCGTTCGGGTCTCGGCGGCGACGACGGCAAGCACGGCATGCTCGAATTCACGCAGACCCGTCTGGTGGTCATGAAGTACTGACGCAGATATTGAAGCAGATATCGACGCAAAAACGGCGCGTGCCGCGCGATTCGGAGTAGTCGGCACGCGTTGCCTTGAAACCCGCAAAAAACGCAGCAAACCGCTGCACTCATAAAAATATTTGGAGACCCGGCCTGGCGCTGTGTCTCTCAGGAGCGTTCACGTGTCATCTCAACCCGTTCAAACCACTGCCTCGCTCGCGTTAAGCGACGAAGCCGCATTAGAAAGCAATAAGGCGCAGCGCTATATCCAACTCATGCTGCTGGTGCTGGCGGCCGGTGCGATTTATCCGATTCTGTATCTTCGGCAGGTTTATCAGCCGACCATGCTCGAAGTGTTTCACATCACCGATAGTCAGCTTGGCTATCTGTATTCGATGCTCGGCACCATCTTTCTGCTGAGCTACCTGCCGAGCGGCTGGCTTGCCGACCGCATCGCGCCGCGTCTTTTGATCTGTTTTTCGCTGATCGCAACCGGCGTGCTCGGCTTGTGGTATTCCACCGCGCCGTCGTTCAACGTGCTGATGCTGATTTTCGGCGGCTGGGGGCTGTCGACCGGTTTGACGTTCTGGGCCGCGGTTATCAAGCGCGTGACGATGATCGCCGGCACGCACGAGCAGGGCCGCTTCTTCGGCTTGCTCGACGGCGGCCGCGGTTTGATCGAAGCAATGCTCGCGACCATTGCGATCACGCTATTCGCCTGGTTCACACAGACCAAAGGCGAGCCGGTGACGGCCGGCTTCAGGCTGGTCGTCTATATGTACGCCTTTTTGTGCATCGCGCTCGGCGTGGTGCTCGCGCTGGTGAAAGATCCGCAAGGCACAAAAGACGCCGCCGCCAACCGCGCCACGCGCAAACGCAGCAACGTGCTGCTCGATCTGAAAACGCTCGCATCGATTCCCGAGTTGTGGCTGGTCGCTGCCATCGTGTTCTGCGGCTATCAGGTGTTCTGGGCCACCTATAGCTTCTCCGCGTATCTGCATGAAGGCGAGATCGGTTTGACCGTGGTGATGGCCGGCACGATCACCACGCTCAAGCTGTGGATGCGGCCGATCGGCGGGATTGGCGGCGGCTTTCTCGGCGACCGTTATTCGAAAGTCTCGGTGCTGGTGATCGCACTGTTCCTGGCTGCGGTGTCGCTGCTGGGCCTGATGGCCGCGCCGCGTATCTCGAGCCATGTGCTGCTGGTGTTCCTCGTTTTGTTCATCGGCATTCTGACTTACGCGATTCGCGGGCTGTACTGGTCGCTGCTGGATCGCTGCAATATCCCGGTCGAAACGATGGGCCTCGCCATTGGCCTGATCTCCGTCCTCGGCTATTCGCCCGATGTGTTCCTGCCGCTGATCAACGGCTATCTGACACAGAACTTCCCGGGTGTCTTCGGTTACCAGCTTTACTTCGGCTATGTGGCCGGAATGGCGGCGCTCGGCGGCTTTGCCGGCCTGGCGCTGAGAAACATGCTTAGCAAAAAAGGGGTTGCGTAAATGAAAGTCGTCTCGCTCGAAACGCATATCGTCGCCGTACCGCCGCCGCACGTGGGCGGCATGTACTGGATCTTCGTCAAGCTCAAGACCGATTGCGGTATTGAAGGCGTCGGCGAGATCTATTCCGCGACGTTTCATCCGAAGGCGATGACCCACATCATCGACGATGTATTCGGCCGCTACCTGCTCGATCAGGATCCGCACCATATCGAACGGCTCTGGCGTGAAGCGTATTCGAGCGGTTTCACGCAGCGCCCCGATCTGACGATGATGGGCGTGGTGAGCGGATTGGAAATGGCGTGCTGGGACATTATCGGCAAGGCGGCCAGCAAGCCTGTGTACGAACTGCTCGGTGGCATGGTGAACCAGCGCCTGCGCTCATACACGTACCTGTATCCGAAGAACAGCAAAGGCGAATACGACTACGACGATCCCGATCTCGCCGCCGAATGCGCCGTTGAAAATGTGAAGCGTGGTTTTACCGCGGTGAAGTTCGATCCGGCGGGGCCGTATACGGCGTACTCCGGTCATCAACTTTCGCTGGAAGTGCTGGACCGTTGCGAACTGTTCTGCCGCCGTGTGCGCGAAGCGGTCGGCAGCAAGGCCGATCTGCTGTTCGGCACGCACGGGCAGATGGTGCCGTCGTCAGCGATCCGGTTGGCCAAACGCCTCGAGAAATACGATCCGCTGTGGTTCGAAGAACCCGTGCCGCCGGGGCAGGAGGGTGCCATGGCGCAAGTCGCGCAGCACACGAGTATTCCGATCGCCGCGGGCGAGCGCCTGACCACCAAGTATGAGTTCTTCAAGCTGCTCGAAGCGGGTGCGGCATCGATTCTGCAACTGAACGTGGCGCGTGTGGGCGGTCTGCTCGAAGCGAAGAAAGTCGCGGCGATTGCCGAGGTGTATTACGCGCAGATCGCACCGCATCTGTACAACGGGCCGATTGGCGCTGCCGCCAGCATTCAGCTCGCAGCCTGTACGCCGAACTTCCTGATTCAGGAAAGCATCGGTACGTGGGATGGTTTCCACGCTGCGGTGTTGAAGAAACCGATTCAATGGGAAGACGGCTACATCATTCCTTCACAGGAACCAGGCCTCGGGGTGGAATTGAACATGGACGTGGTTCGGCAACACACGCCGTATACCGGCGAGCGCCTGCATCTGCAAATGGCGGCTCGTCCCGCCGACGTGAAAGACCTCGCGCCGGCCAAGGGTTGAGCCTGTCGGATTTATCTGTCTTACGCATTCAATGGATTGGGCGCCGTCTGGCGACATAGAGCATGAACTACGATTACATCATCGTCGGCGCGGGTTCGGCGGGCTGCATTCTCGCCAATCGCCTGTCGGCGTCGGGGCAATATTCGGTCCTGCTGCTCGAGGCGGGCGGCAAGGACAGCTCGTTCTGGTTCAGGATCCCGGTGGGTTTCACCAAGACGTACTACAACGAAACCTATAACTGGATGTACTACAGCGAGCCCGAAAAGGAACTCGACAACCGGCCGATCTATTGTCCGCGTGGCAAAGTGCAGGGCGGCTCGGGTTCGATCAACGCGATGATCTATGTACGCGGCCAGCCGCACGATTTCGACGACTGGGCCGCGGCGGGCAACCCGGGCTGGTCGTTTCACGACGTGTTGCCGTATTTCCGCAAGCTCGAATCGCATCCGCTCGGCAACACCGAGTATCACGGCGCGGACGGCCCGATCCGTATCACGCCGATGAAAGATGCCGTTCATCCGATCTGTCATGTATTCCTGAAAGGCTGCGACCAGGCCGGCTACAAACGCAGCGACGACTTCAATGGCGCGCGATTCGAAGGCGCGGGCATCTACGACGTGAGTACGCGCAACGGTCAGCGTTCGTCGAGCAGCTTCGAGTACCTGCATCCGGTGCTGACGCGCAAGAACCTGACGGTCGAACGCGACGCGTTGGCGAATCGCGTGCTATTCGACGGCAACCAGCGGGCAATCGGCGTGAGCGTGACGCAGAACGGCGCCACGCGGCAATTCATGGCGAACCGTGAGGTGATTCTGGCGGCGGGCGCGGTGGATTCGCCCAAGTTACTGCAACTCTCAGGCGTAGGCGACAGTGCATTGCTCGCGAAGCATCGCATTGCGATGGTCAAGGAGTTGCCCGCCGTCGGGCAGAATCTGCAGGACCACTTGTGCGTGAGCTTCTACTATCGCGCGAACGTGAAAACGCTCAACGACGAGATGCGTCCTCTGCTTGGCAAGCTCAAACTTGGCCTGCAATATCTGCTGACGCGCAAGGGACCGCTCGCGATGAGCGTGAATCAGTCGGGCGGCTTCTTCAAGGGCAACGACCAGGAAGCGCAGCCCAACCTGCAGTTGTACTTCAATCCACTGTCGTACCGCATTCCGAAGAGCAGCAAAGCAAGTCTTCAACCCGAACCGTATTCGGGCTTCCTGCTGGCATTCAATCCTTGCCGGCCCACGAGTCGCGGATCGATCGAGATCGCGTCGAACCGTGCCGAAGACGCCGCGAAAATCCGCATCAATGCGCTGACCACGGAGAAAGACATTGACGAAGTGATTCAGGGCTGCGAACTGGTGCGCAAGGTGATGGCATCGCCGGCGTTGCAAGAGATCACGGTCGAAGAAATTTCGCCGGGACCGCAAGTGAATACGCGTGAGGGTTTCCTGCAGTATTTCCGCGAGCAGTCCGGCTCGATCTATCACCTGTGCGGATCGTGTGCGATGGGTGACGATCCGCATACGTCGGTGGTCGACGCGCGTTTGCGGGTGCACGGCGTTGACGGCTTGCGGGTGGTCGATGCGTCGATCTTCCCGAACATCACGTCGGGGAACATCAATGCGCCGACCATGATGGTGGCGGAGAAGGGCGCCGAGATGATTCTCATGGACGCCGCCGTCGAAGCAGCCTTTGAACCCAAGGCCGTGGAGTTGGCAGCGGCCGCCTGACGGGTTGGAAGTCACCGCTGGCGGTGTCAGGAAAACGCGCCGAATGCATTGCATCGGCGCGTTTTTTTATCACGCAAGGGTCACACCGGCGTGGCGCAAACGGACTGGAGTCGCCTGAGCTCGCATACTCAGACGAGTTGCCCCGCATCAACTTGCTGCGCCTGACTGTGCCGATTCCGACGAATCGAGCGCACGTTCGGTGAGCCAGATTTCCTGCTGCAACCAGTCGCGAAACAGCGCGACGTGTGGCAGTTCGTCCTGTTCTGCACGCGTAACGAGCCAATAGGATTGATGTCCGTCGACATGTACGTTCAGCACCTGCACGAGTTGGCCTTCCGCGAGTTCACGGCCGATCATGTGACGATCGGCGATGGTCACGCCGAGCCCGTCGATGGCGGCCCGGATTGCGTGATCGAGCAGATCGAATTCGTAGCCGCCGCGGGTGTCGACGTTTTCGATGCCGGCGGCTTTCAGCCAGTGCTGCCAGGTCAGATAGCGCTGATCGGCGCTCGCGAGCACGTGCAGCAACGTGAACTGGTTCAGATCGATGGCCGCGCGGCCGGCCTGCCGTGCCAGCAATGCGGGCGCACAGACAGCGATGTGCCGTTCGTTCATCAACAGGCGGTTGTCGACGCCTTCCCATTCGCCGTTACCGAAGCGGATGGCGCAGTCGAGGACGCCCGATTCGGCGAGATTGTCGTCGAGACGGGTCGACAGACTGAGTTCGAGATGCGGATGCGCGTCACGCAGACGCCCGAGACGCGGCATTAGCCAGCGGCTCGTGAAGGTGGGTGGCGCGTTGATGCGCAGGCGGTTGCGGTGGGTTTTTTCCTGCAGGCTGCGGACGGTGAGTTCGATCCGGTCGAATGATTGTTGCAGTGCTTGCAGGAGGATGCGGCCGGCGGCCGAGAGTTCCAGGTGGTGATGGTGACGCTGGAGCAGGGTCTCGCCAAGTTGGGCTTCGAGTTGCCGGACTTGCCGGCTGACTGCGCTTTGTGTGACGTTTAGTAGTTCCGCTGCGCGGGTGAAGCTGCCCGTGCGGCCGGCGACTTCGAAGGCTTTTAGCGCGTTTAGCGCGGGCATTTTGCGTTTCAAGATCGGGGCCGGTGGGGGGTGGGGGTGGGCGCTGGCGCGCGGATGGGTGATATTTTACTGTGCTACACACGGGGTATCTGGCTGGTTGACGGGGTTCGTTGGTTGTCTGGGTCTTTGGTTTTTTTCTTGCTGGGTTTGTGGTCTGTTCTGATGTTGGTCTTTTGGCCTTTCCTTGTTTTCTTAGTGGTCTATTAGCGTTGCCCCTGTGCGGGGCGGCACCTACTTTTCTTTGCCTGCCCCCCATGTCAGGCTAGTTGTCGCCTCACCCGAACCGATTGATGTAAAGATGGGGGGCGGACAGCGAATG
>NZ_CADFGE010000010.1 GCF_902833645.1 Paraburkholderia fungorum | reverse complement strand
AATCCGGAGCGCACCCTGGCATCGGCTCACAGATACAAGCAGGCAGCGTAACGGTTCAGGCGACAACTACCTTGACACACACCGCCGCAAAGAAAGTAAGCAAAGAAAGCGGCTTTACACCGCCAGCTCATAAGCGGGTCCCCCGCACAGCCACGGTAGTGGTGCATCTGGAATCTGTCGGCTCGCACATTCCGCTTTAGTGACAAAGCAGTCATACCTCCGGCGGCGCTGCGCGCGCCGATACCTGGTTTCAAAACAATCAGTTATGCAAAGCATCGGTGGGTTTCCCTGGCAGACCCGTCCGCGACGCACGTAGTGCGGAGTGGGAGCTGATGAGTCCTTTGTCAACGGCGCGGAGTGTGCGGGGGCACGGATTCCAGATGTGCCACTACCGTGGCTGCGCGGGGGACCCGCTTAAGAATTAGCGGTGTGAGCCGCTTTCTTTGCTTACTTTCTTTGCGGCGGCAAAGAAAGTAAGTGCCGCCCCGCACAGGGGCAACGCTAATAGACCACTAACAAATCAAGGAAAGGCCAAAGGCTAAAAAAAGACCAACAACAGACCAACCCGCCAACGGTAAAAAAATCCCAAAAACCCAAATCCAGGAAGTGCCACAGGCAAAAAACCCAACAAAAAAACTGAAAGTCTGTCTTGCAGCGGCGACCGTTTCTGGCCTCGATATATTCACCCGGTAGTCACACAGTTCCGCAAGGCATCCTTATTTAAATGAAAAGGTGATTCATGAAAAAAACGATGAAACTGACACATCTGGTCGGGGCACTGCTCTGTGTCGGTGCCGTTTCCGCCGCGCATGCGCAAAGCAGCGTCACGCTCTACGGTATCCTCGATACAGGTATCGACTTCGCGAGCAACGTCAACGGCAACCATCTCTATCAAATGGCCAGCGGCGTCAGCGCAGGAAGCCGTTGGGGCCTCAGGGGCAAGGAAGATCTAGGCGGAGGCCTCGCCGCCGTGTTCGACCTGGAAAGCGGCTTCAACTCGACTAACGGCAGCCTGGGCAGCGGCCTCGCCTTCTCCCGTAATGCCTACGTCGGCCTCGCCAGTCAAACGGCCGGTACAGTCACGATCGGCCGGCAGTGGGACCCGGTCGTCGATCTTATCGAGCCGTACTCGCTCAACGATAGCTACGGCGGCTGGTATTTCTCCCACCCCAATGACATGGACAACCTCGATAACGGCTTCGCTGTCAGCAACTCAGTGAAGTACACGAGTCCCACCATCGGCGGCTTCACCGGTGAAGCGCTCTATTCGTTCGGCGGCCAGGCCGGGCAGTTCTCGAATAACTCCGCCTATAGCGCGGCAGCCTCGTACACGAATGGACAGTTCTCCATGGGGGCCGGCTATCTGCGCGTCAACGATCCGGAGCAGTCGATCCAGAGTTATCAGAACGGCACAGGCTACACCAACGCGGTGTACGGCAACTATCTCGCCAATGCCCGCAGCCAGGGTATCTTCGCAGCCGGTGCTTCGTATCAGATCGGCAAGTTCAAGATGATGGGCAACTTCACCAACGTCAACTTCCAGCAAGGCGATGCAGGACAGGACGTCAAATTCCAGAACTACGAAATTGCCGGCACCTTCGCGGCGACCAGTCAGCTGAACCTGGCCGCCGGTTACACCTACACGGATGGCCGCGATCACGCAACCAATCAGGAACCGAAGTATCAACAACTCAATCTGAGCGCGGAATACGAACTGTCCAAGCGCACGGCCATCTATGCGCTTGCGGCACTGCAGAAGGCCAGCGGCGGCGCCGTTGCGCAGATCGCGGGTTTCGATCCGTCGTCGGACGGCAAGCAGGTCGTCGGACGGGTGGGGATTCGACACTCGTTCTAAAAGCCGCCGCGTCAAATAAAAGAGCGCGCTGCCCGAAGGGGTGGCGCGCTCTTTTTTCGTTCGTTCATGAACCAAAATAGACGTTGCAGTAACTCGGTGGACCGACACAGTTGTCGGCGCTGGTGGGTGTCGTTGTCGTTGCGCAACCGGATAACAGCAGGCCGGCTGCGGCAGCGGCAACAGCGAAGCAAGCAGATCGTTTGATCGCGGTACGGAGGGTCATTGACGTTTTCGGGGCAGGAGGTCGGAGCGGTGCGATTAACGATTAAGCCGGGTGAAATCATTCACCCGCCTTAATTGTTCATCGGGATCAGTGAGCGTAAAGGGTCGAGTTCAGGTAGGCGAGCTGGCCGTCTTTCTCCGCATGCACCAGCTCCTGATAAACCTGTGCACGCGTCTTCCCGGCGGTCGCCTGACCGTAAGGCGCAACCCACGATCCTGCACCGTTGCTCCCGGTCGTGCTGTTCTGTGCCACTTGCATCGCCGGCGCGGCGTTTTGCTGTGCGGGCGCGGTGGTCGATTGAGCGAAGGCGGAAGCCGTTGCGGTTGCACCGATGAAAGCGATGGCGAGCGTCAGAGATTTCATGTTCGTAATCCTCACAAATAAAATTGGTTGGGGCCGATGCGCGAACCGCAATGCATTCGTGGATCGGTTGATGAGAAGGATAGTCACCCGGCTTTAGCGGTTCGGCGATGTGTGCATGAAAAGATATTTATCTGTTCAGGCGTCGTCGCGGTATTGTTTTAAAGGGCCTTCGGTCACATGTCATGAACATAAAAAACGTTTCATGAATCGGCCGGTTTTGATCACGGGTGTGTCATCGCGCAAATCTACATTGCGGCTACCCGCACGGTGTGCGGGATCGGTCCGTCAATGCGCGGGCCGGCGCCTTCTCTTACCCGGAATCAAACATGAATAAAGCATTGGTAACCACGCTCGTCGCGCTGGCAGGCACCTTCGGTGCGGCGGCGCACGCGCAAAGCAGTGTCACGCTCTACGGGACCCTCGATACGGGCATCGACTACATCAGCAATCAGAAAACGGCCACGGGCGGCAAAAGCAACTGGATGATGGAGAGCGGCAATGTCAGTACCGACCGCTGGGGCCTGCGTGGCAACGAAGACCTGGGCGGCGGACTGAGCGCGGTCTTCGACCTGGAGAACGGTTTTAATATCGACAGCGGCAAGTTCTCCAATGGCGGCGACGAATTCGGCCGTCAGGCGTGGGTCGGTATCGCAAGCAAACAGTGGGGCACCGTGACGATGGGCCGGCAATATGACTTCCTCGTTGATTTCGTCGCGCCGCTTTCGGCAACGGGTTCGGGTTTCGGCGGCAATATCGCCGACCATCCCTTCGATAACGACAACCTCAATAACGATCTGCGCATGAACAATGCGCTGAAATTCCGCAGCGCGACGTATGACGGCTTCACGGTCGGCGGTGCTTATGCGTTCAGCAATGCGGCCGGCGGTTTCAGCAACAACAACGCCTATAGCCTCGGCGCGCAATGGGCCGGCGGTCCGTTCAATCTGGCGCTGGCCTATCTGCAGGTGAACCAGCCGGGTGGCGTCAATCAACCCAGCAATACCGGCGGCGCGGTGAGCAGCAGCGACGGCGACGCGGTCTTTACCGGCGCGCGCCAGCGCATCCTCGGCGCGGCGGGCCGCTATACGTTCGGCGCGGCGACTGTTGGCCTCGTCTTCACACGAACGATGCTCGACGATCCGCATCAGATCACCCAGGGTGGTGCGTATTCCACGCTCAACGGCGATATGCTGACCTTCAACAACTACGAACTGAATGCGCGCTACGCGATTACACCGGCGTTCACGCTGGGCGGCTCGTACACGTTCACCGACGGGCATTTCAGCGACGACGGCAGGAGCGTCGCGCCAAAGTGGAATCAGTTCATGTTGCAGGCGGACTATGCGTTGTCGCGCCGGACCGATGTGTATCTGGAAGGTGTGTATCAGCACGTGTCGGGTGCGGACGGCATCGCGGTGCTGGGCAATGCGTCGATCTACTCGCTGGCGGCTTCGTCGAGCGATCGGCAGGCAGTGGTGGCGCTGGGAATGCGGCATCGGTTCTGAGTGCTGCAAGCTTGCTGCGAGTTGCAGCGGGCTTGCCCAAAACAAAAAAGTCGCCGGTTCATCACCGGCGACTTTTTTATGGCATTGGCGGACCCGGCAGTGAGATTCAACCGGCAGACTCAACTGGCAGCTTCAGCCAGCCGGTTCAATTCGCGGATGCGAGCACTCCGGGATCGGGATGCGCCACCTGCACACTGGCCGCCTGAACCTCAGGCGTGCCTGTGGCGCCGTCCGGCGACCAGCCGCCCCCCAGGGCCTCGATCAACCCCACCGAGGCCAGCAAACGCCGCGTAGTGAGGTTCAGCGCGTCGATCTGCGTGGTCAGTTCGGTGGTCTGCGCGGTCACCACGTCCAGATAGCTGACCACGCCGTCGCGATAGCGCGACATCGAAAGCGTCAAGGTGCGTTGCGCGGCGATCAGTGCCTCGTTTTGCTGCGTGGCCTCGTCGCCGAGATGATGTAGTTGGGCCAGGTTGTCCTCGACCTGCTGGAAGGCGAGCAGCACCGTCGCCTTGTATTTCGCGCCGTTCTCGGCGAGCTTCGCGCGCGCCTGCTGTGTGATCGCTTCACGGCGCCCGCCGTCGAATAGCGTGAACACCAGGCTTGGCCCGACCGACCAGATTTCGTTCGGCGCCATCAGCCAAGGCGAAAGCGTGTCGCTCTGATAGCCGCCGTCGAGACCCAGCGAAATGTCCGGGAAGAACGCTGCCTTGGCCACGCCGATCTTCGCATTGGCCTCGGCAACGCGCCGCTCGGCTGCCGCGATATCGGGACGCCGTTGCAGCAGCGCGGCCGGCACGCCGGTTGGAATCGATGGCAGGTACGCCGTTTCGATCTCCGGTGCGAGTGTGAACGAGGACGCCGGTGTGCCGGTCAGGCTGGCGATCGCGTGCTCGTACAGCGCGCGGCGTGCTGCGATGTCGTCCGCGGAAGCGCGCGCGGTGTCGAGTTGCGTTTGCGCGCGCGACACATCGAGATCGGATGCAATGCCTCCCGCGTGGCGGCTCAACGTGAGCTTGAGCGCGTGCTGATAGGTATCGATCGTATCGTTGAGCAGTTGCTGCTGCTCGTCCAGCCCGCGCAGATTGAAGTACGCACTGGCCAGATTTGCCTGCAAGCTCAGGCGCACCGACTGGAGATCGGCCTCGCTGGCCTGCATTGCCGAGCGGCCTGCTGAAACCTCGTTGCGGATCTTGCCCCACAGGTCGAGGTCGTAACCGATGCCGACGTCGACGGTAT
This sequence comes from Paraburkholderia fungorum, assembly GCF_902833645.1. Lineage (GTDB taxonomy): Bacteria > Pseudomonadota > Gammaproteobacteria > Burkholderiales > Burkholderiaceae > Paraburkholderia > Paraburkholderia fungorum. The sequence goes on along the minus strand of NZ_CADFGE010000010.1, from coordinate 333,547 downwards.
TCGCGCCGTACACCGCGGGCTGACCGACACCCCGCAGCGGGCGATTATCCGATTGCCTTTGGCGTTCGACGGACGCTTCCGCGCCGATGGTCGGGAACAGGCCCGAACGGGCTTGCGACAAATAGGCGGTGGCCTCGTCATGCCGCGCCATCGCGGCGGCCACGTCCGGATTGGCCGCCGCCACCTGAACTTCGAGATGGTCGAGTACGGGATCGCGATAGACGCGCCACCACGCGTCACGCGGCACGCGGTCGGCCGGTCTGGCGAGCTGCCAGGCGCCGCCTTCCTTGAAGGTCGTGGGGATGCGGGTGGCGGGTGCCTGGTAGGCCGGCGCAAACGAGCAGCCGCTCACCAGCGCCGCGGCCGCCAGGGCGATGCAGATGCGGCGTTTATCCATGAGCGCTCTCCGCCGGCCGGCGTTCGGCTAGCGACGTGTCCGTCGTACCGGCCGGCTTGCTTTCGAGCCGCACTTCGTCGCCGGACGCGAGCGAGTCGGGCGGGTTGTCGATCACGCGGTCGGTGGGATTCAGACCTGACGCGATCTCGACGTGCGTGCCGAGATCCGTGGCGATCGACACCGATTTGAGCACGGCGCGGTTATCGTTGCCGACTACGGCAACCTGCAAGCCGGCCTGCCGGAAGATAAGCGAACTGGCCGGGATCGACAGCGCGTGCGAGTTGGTCGGCAACGCGAAGTGCACCTCGGTGTATTCGCCGGGGATCAGCAAGCCATCCTGGTTGTCGACCGCGAGCTGCACCAGCAGTGTGCCCGAGGAAGGCGTGATTGCGTCGTCGGTGTCGACCAGTTTGGCGTTGAATTTCACGCCGGGCCGTTCCGGTACCGTGAGTGTGGCGGTCATGCCGGGTTTGATGGCGGCCGCCTCGTCCTGCGGCACGCTCACATAGACACGCAGCTGACGGGCGTCGGAGACCGTGAACAGTTCGGGCCCGTTGCCGCCGCCCGCATTGATGAGCGCGCCGATGTCGGTGGTGCGCGCGGTGACGATGCCGTCGAACGGCGCGGTAATGCGTTTGAACGATTCGAGCGCTTCGAGACGCCGCACGTTGGCTTGCGCGGCGGCTACCGTCGCCTGCTTGGCAACTAGATCGCTGGTCTTTTCGTCGGCATCCTGCTGGGAGACCGAATCCTGCTGGAGCATCCTGGTCCAGCGGCTGGCCGTGGAGGCGGCGAGTTTTTCGTTCGCCACCGAATTCTGCAGATCGGCGCGAGCCTGCAGCAATTGCTGATCGAGGTCGGGCGTGTCGATCACGCCGAGCAACTGGCCGGCTTTGACATGCGTGCCGATATCGGCATACCACGCATGCAGATAACCTGATACGCGCGCATAGATCGGTGCGTTGACGAAGGCGGAGAGGCGTCCGGGCAACACCAGTGCCTGCGCGTCGAGGTCATGCTTCGGCGTGTAGGCAACCACCGTCGGCACGGCTTGCTCGGCTGACCAGGTGGTGAGTTCCTGTTTCGCGTGCACGCGGCTGGCAATGCCGCTCGTCACGATGCCCGCTGCCGCCAGCAGCGCGACGATACCGACCAGCTTCAGATGACGCAGCCGCTTCGGCGAATTGATCTCGATCTCAGTGGACATGTTGGACTCCGGGTTCGGACGATGAGTGATCGTGTGAGGGATCGTTGGATGAGCGATGCGATGGGCCGTGCGACGGACCGTGAGCGCCGGCGTCGCGCCGGTGCACGAGGCTGAACACGACCGGTACGAAGAGCAGCGTGGCGAAGGTCGCGCAGATCAGGCCGCCGATGACGGCGCGGCCGAGCGGCGCGTTCTGCTCGCCGCCGTCGCCGAGGCCGAGCGCCATCGGCGCCATACCGATGATCATCGCGAGCGCCGTCATCAGCACCGGGCGAAAGCGCGTGAAACCGGCTTCCATTGCCGCGACCAGCGCGTTACCGGTCACCGCCAGCCGTTCGCGGGCGAAGCTGACCACCAGAATGCTGTTGGCGGTCGCGACGCCCATGCAGAGAATCGCGCCGGTCAGTGCGGGCACCGACAGCGGCGTATGCGTGGTGAACAGCATCCACACGATGCCGGCCAGCGCCGCGGGCAACGCGGTGACGATCACGAACGCGTCGCTCCACGAGTGGAAGTTCACGACGATCAGCAGATAGATCAGCAGAATCGCGCCGACCAGCCCTAGCGACAAGCCGAGGAACGCGCTATTCATCGTTTGCACCTGACCGCGCAGCGTGACAATCGAGCCTTTCGGCACGTCTTTCGCGCTCGCATGGACGATGTTCTGAATCTTCGCGGCGACGGCGCCCAAATCCTGCCCCTGGGTGGTCGCGAACACGTCGTAGAGCGGTTCGATGTTGTAGTGCGACACCACCGCATTGCCGACGCCGCGCGTAATGGTCGCGATGCCGCCGAGAATCTGCGCCTGGCCGCTCTTGCCGGTCACCGGCAGGTTGCTCAGATTCGACAGGGACGTCATGTCGTATTGCGGTGTCTGCGCGACGATCGGATACGACACGCCGTTCTTCGGATTCAACCAGTACGTCGGCGACACCTGGCTGGTACCCGAGAGGCTCGCCACTACGGAATTGGTCACGTCCTGTTCGGTAATGCCGAGCTGATCGGCACGCGAACGGTCTACCGACACGGTGAACTGCGGATACGTCGCGGCCTGCTGGATGCGCGTATCGGCAATGCCGGGAATCAGACGCATACGCCGCATCACCTCGTTGGCGTAGCGATGATTGGCCGCCTGGTTCGGTCCTGCCACCTGCAGATCGATCGGCGCGGGTGCGCCGAAATTCAGGATCTGGCTGACGATATCGGCCGGCAGAAACGCGAAGGTTGTCCCCGGAAACTGGCGCGGCAGTGTTTCGCGGAGCTCGCGCACAAAGTGGGCGGTCGGCTGGTGGTTCTCGTTGAGCGAGATGAGAATGTCGCCGTCCTGCGGTCCGGTGGTGCCGCTGTTGTTATAGGTCAGGTTGATCCCGCTATTGGGCAGGCCGATATTGTCGACGATACTGCGCAACTGGTCGGGCGGAATCGCGCGGCGCACCGCATTCTCGATCCGGTCGAATTCCGCGGCGGTATCTTCGACCCGTGTGCCGATCGGGGCGCGCACGTGGATCGAGATCGCGCCGGAGTCGATATCCGGGAAGAAATTGCGGCCGAGCCACGGCGCGAGCAGGAAGGACGCGCCGACCACGACCAGGAAGCCCGCCACGAAGCGTTTGCGATACGTGAGCGCAAGACCGAGCACGATCCGGTACACGCTGCGCACGCGCTCGAAACGACGTTCGAAGCCGCGCTGAAAACGCACCAGCGGATTGCGCGAGGGTGCCGCATGCGCGTGGTCGCCGTGCGGGTCCATCACCGCGGCCAGTTCGCCGGAGGCGTGGCCGCCGGACGCATGAGGGCGCAACAGGTACTGCGCCATCATCGGCACGAACGTACGCGAGAGAATGAACGACGCGATCATCGCGAAGATCACCGCTTCGGCCATCGGCACGAACAGGAAACGCGCGATGCCGTTGAGCAGCAGCATCGGCACGAACACAATGCAGATGCACAGCAGCGACACGAACGCGGGCGCGACGATCTGCGCGGCGCCGTCCATAATCGCGCTGCGCACGTCCTTGCCTTGTTCGAGATGCCAGTTGATGTTTTCGATTGTGACGGTGGCGTCGTCGACCAGAATCCCGACCGCGAGCGCAAGGCCGCCGAGCGTCATCACATTGAGCGTTTCGCCCATGGCGGCGAGGCCGGCAATGGCCGCCAGCACGGCGAGCGGAATCGACGCCGCAATGATCAGCGTCGAGCGCCAGCTGCCGAGGAACAGCAGAATCATCAGCGAAGTGAGCGCGGCGGCGATCACGCCTTCACGCGCCACGCCGCTGACGGCGCCCTTCACAAAGGTCGATTGATCGCCCATCGTCACGAGCTTCAGGCCGGGCGGCAGCGTCGCTTCAATACGCGGCAACTGCGCCTTGACCCCGGAGATGATGTCGAGCGTCGACGCGGAGCCGTTCTTCAGAATGCTCATTAGAACCGCGCGATGACCGTCCACTCGCACTACGTTGCCTTGTGGCGGATAGCCGTCGCGCACGTGAGCCACGTCGCGGATATAGATTGTTGCGCCGTCCACCGTCTTGATCGGCAGCGCATTCAGTTCGTCGAGCGCGAGCGGGCTGTTGTTCAGCTTGATGTTGTATTCGAAGCGGCCGATCTTCTCGGTACCGGCCGGAATGATCTGGTTCTGCTGTGCGAGGGCGGTGGCGACATCGTTGGCGGAGAGCTTTTTTGCCTGCAGCGCCTGTGGATCGAGATCGATCTGTACCTCACGGGTCTTGCCGCCGTACGGTGTCGGAATCGCCACGCCGGGCACGCTCAGCAATTGCGGACGAATGAAATTGGTCGCGTAGTCGGCGAGCTTCTGTTCGTCGAGCGTGTTGCTGGTCAACGCCAGTTGCAGGACCGGCACGGTCGACGCGTTGTAGTTCAGAATCTGCGGCGGCGTGGTGCCCGGCGGCATCTGCTTGAGCACCGTTTGCGAAACCGAGGTCACCTGTGCGGTGGCGGTGCGGATATCCACGGTCGGCTGGAAGAATATCTTGACGATGCCGTAGCCGCGAAACGATTGCGACTCGATATGCGCGACGTCGTTCACCGTCGTGCCGAGCGTGCGTTCGTAGTAGGTGACGATGCGTCCGGACATATCATCCGGTTGCAGGCCGGCATAGTTCCACACCACGCTGATCACGGGAATGCGGATGTCGGGAAAGATATCCGTCGGCGTTCGCAACGCGGCAAGCGGGCCGATCAACAGGATCAGCATCGCAAGCACGATGAACGTATAGGGCCGGGTCAAAGCCAACCGGACTATTTTTAACATCGAAGGCTGCTCCGTTCAGAGGCGCGCTTGAATCCGCGCGGGCGTGTGGCGGTTAGGGCACGCACCGATTGCGCGGGCCCGGTAACGGCATTCTGGAGAGCGGGTCCTAACAGTCGTGGACTAAACAAATGAAACTAGTTTTAGGAAGCCGGGACGATGTGCGCGATTGCGCCGATACTCGCGTTGCAACGGCTTTAGCGCTGCATGCAGCGCTAAAGCCTGGTCAGAAACCCTGCGAGTAGAGCGGCGTCAGCCGAACAGATAGCCCGAACCGCGAATGGTGCGAATCAACGGACGCTCGCCGGGTGTCTCGACCTTTTTGCGCAAACGGCCTACATGTACGTCGATCAGATTGGTGCCGGGATCGAAGCGGCAACCCCACACGGCTTCGAAAATCATCGTGCGCGTGAGCACCTGGCCGGCGTGGCGCATCATGAACTCGAGTACGCGGAATTCGGTGGGCTGCAGGTCGAGTTCGCGTTGCCGGTAGGTGACCTTGCGGCGTACCAGATCGAGTTCGAGCGAGCCGCTGCGCAGCAGCGTTTCAGCTTTGGCGTGACGTGGCCGGCGACGTAACAGCACCTCGACGCGCGCGAACATTTCCTCGGGCGAGAACGGCTTGGTCAGATAGTCGTCGCCACCGGCGCGCAGACCTTGAATGCGCTGATCGACATCGGACATCGCGCTCATCACGAGCACCGGCGTTTCCATGCCGACGCCCCGCATCGTCGCCACGATGGTCAGGCCGTCGAGGTCGGGCAGCATGCGGTCGAGTGTGACGACGTCGTAGTCGCCTGCCATGACCTTTGCCATGCCTTCGCGGCCGGTGCGCGCCACGTCGACCGCGAAACCACTCGCGCTGAGCGTGCGCACGATGTCGTGGGCGATCAGCTCATCGTCTTCGATCGTCAGTATTCTGGGCATGATGTGCGAGCCTGGTTCAGGCTACTGCCCGCAGTGCGACCGGACGGTCCGGCGCGCGATACTGGCTGACCGCGAAGTCGATGAAACTGCGCACGCGCATCGACAGGTAATTGCGGCCGGAATAGAGAATCGACACTTGACGTGGCCCGCCGTTGATTTCGAACTGCTCGAGTACGGGGACGAGCGCGCCTTGGGCGAGATCGTCGGCAATGATCGGCTGTGGCAGCAACGCGATACCCATGTGGCTGAGCGCGGCCACCCGCACCATTGCACTGCTCGTGGCGGTGAGCGCGCTGCCGGTATTGACGCGGTAGATGCCGTCTGCGTCCGAGAACTCCCACGCGCGCGACGAACCGTCGGAGACGGTCAGCAGGCCGTGGCGGTTCAACGCAGCAGGATCGCGAGGTGTGCCGTGACGTGCCAGATAGGCCGGCGAGGCGACCGTCATTTCATCGATGCTGGTCAGCATGCGGCTCACCAGCGACGAGTTGGCGAGCCGCCGGTCGTCGGAGAAACATACGTCGAAACCGCCTTCCACCAGATCGATATGCGTGTCGAACGTCGTCACGTCGAAGTCCACGCGTGGATGCAGGGTGCGATACGCGGCCAGCAACGTGCCCAACCCGGCGGTCGCGAATGTCATCGGCGTGGCGATTCGCAACGTGCCCTGCGGATCGCGCGTTGTCTCCAGCAGGTTCGACTCCATCTCGTCGAGTTTCTCGATGATCGTGCGGCAACCGTCGAGATATTCACGGCCCACATCGGTCAGCGAAAGACTGCGCGTGGTGCGGTTCAGCAGGCGCATATTCAGATGCGCTTCCAAAGTGCCGACACTGCGCGTGACCGCTGCTGCGGACATCCCTAGCTGTCTCGCCGCAAGATTGAAGCTGGCGAGATCGACCACCCGTGTGAAGACACGCATCGCTTGTAGCTGGTTCATGTTGGAACAGTAGAGAAGGACGATGAGCGCATCATCGGCGATCGCAGGTAAAACGGAACTGCTAGGTGGATTAAGTCTTTTTTAATTTTGTGCAATGTTCATGAACTGCAAGGAATCGACTTTGCATCGATCCATTTTTCTATCAACGAGCAATCCCAAATAATTGGCAAAAAAAGAGCACGGCCAGAGCCGTGCTTCGGAAAGAGACCTGAATGAAAGTAACCGCTATCACGCGGCGGGTTTTTTCAATTGAGCATGCCGTGTACTTCGAGCGATGCTTCCAGTTGCTGGGTCAAGGCGTGATGGAGCCTCGCGAGGCTTTCAGTGGGGAGCGCGAAGCCGGCCCAGCCGAGGCCGGAATGCCGCAGGAACAGCACGGCGCCGTCATGCAGCGGATGTTTTTCAGTGTGCCAGCACGGATCGATCTCGATCACATACTGATGAGTGCGCAGCGGCTCTTTCGGCACTTCCGGACGCATCGTGGCGCGCAGCGCGCTGAGGTGCTCGATCACGGCGTCCAGATCGGCCACTTCGAGCAGTACCGCGCGGTCGTCGATGGCGATGCGAACTGCGTTCTGTCCATATTCGTTGACTCTCTCGATGCTCATGGGGCGCGACATGTCTCTACTCCTTCCTGCTCTCACGGTAGGTAAATTATGATGCCGGCCCGCAGCGGGAATTCTTAAACAGCACGATCCAGGCATGAAACTTTGTTTAAGGAGGCAGCTGGCACGATTCCCGCCGCGATGCTTAATCATCTGATGTTTTCGCCGGTCAAGAAGCAAAGGAAACCGATATTTATCATACGAAAAAGAAGCCGATGTTTCATTATCGAAACATTTCCAGACGTCTGAAATCCAGGTTTCGAAATGCTTAATTCGGATTGTTTCATTAAATGTGCGGTTCGCCACATTGCCATCGCCGATAAATTCCCGATTTGCGAATAAAAGCGGGATTGAATGTTCATTATTTGCGATGTACGGAGTTCACGTTTGAAACATTTCTTGATGCGATGACGGTGAATTGCCATTGCAAATCCCATCATCCGAAATAAATGCGCCGACCCGGGCAGAAAGCTTCGAAGCAAGTCTGTGTAAGCTTTTACGGCATCATGGTTAGTGCGTATCCGGTATGATTCATTGCTATGGCCGATCGTATGCCGGTACTCATATGAAACGCGAAATAATGGTTTTCTTCATACGTTCTATTTCTCCGTCAAGATTTGTTTTTCAAATTTACTAAGTCAGGGTATTCCGCTAACATCACGCATAATCCGTTAAGCGGCGTTGCCGGCGGTTTTCACCCGCCGTTATTTAAATTCGTCTGTACCGGCCGGCCAACGGGCAGCGGGGTCCACAACGTACGACAGTTTGAGGAAAGATCATGCCGCACATGCATCTGGATACTGCGAGGATCACCTGGTTACATACGCCTACGCTGAACGTACGTAGCGCAGCGCGGCGAATCGGCGTGTTGCTGTTCGACGGCTTCTGGCTGCTCGGGCCCGGCACGGTGGTCGAGATGTTTCAGACCGCCAACGAACTTTCCGGCTCGCGGGCCGGCGAAGATCCGCCGTATGAAGTGCAGTTTCTGTCGATGGACGGTGGCAGCGTTGCGAGCTCCTCGTCAGCGCGCATCTGGACTGACCGCATCGACACCCGTTACGGCAGCGGTTTTGACGTGCTGTTCATCGCAGGCGGCTACGGTGCACACGAGGCCGCGCAGGACGAACGGCTGCTCAACTGGCTGCGTTCGGTGCAAACGCGTACTCGGGCGATCGAGACGATCGGCGAGGGCCGTCTCGTGCTGGAGGCTGCGGGTCCGGCGGAACACGACGGCTCGCAGGTGAGCCGCTATCCGGGCAGCGCCACCGTCGACGCCGCGCGCAGTGCCGCCAACGATCGCAATGATTGCGCGCGCAGCGCGCTGATGTTCATCAAGCGCGACCTCGGTGCGGAGCTCGCGCGCAGCGTTGCCGATCGGGTCATGCCCGGCATGGGCGCCAGTTGGATGCCGCTGCCGGCCGAAGGCGGCACGCTCAGCGTCGCCGAGAAAATCCGTGCCGCCGCGCGCTGGATGGAGGCGAATTGCGATCGTCCCGTGTCGGTTGCGGACGCCGCGCAAGTGGCGGCGATGAGCGAGCGTAATTTCCTGCGGCGCTTCAAGCATGAAATGCAGGTCACGCCTTCCGACTATCTGCTCCAGGTGCGCCTGCGGATTGCCTGCAACTTCCTGACCGAAACCGAACTACCGGTCGACAAGATCGCGCGCCGCAGCGGCACCGGCAACGGCGATCGTCTCGCGAAGATATTCCGCAAGCGCATGGCACTGTCGCCGACCGAATATCGCGCGCGCAGCCGGGTGGCGAGCGAGGTTTGAGTTTCGGCAGGCGCCTCGTCAGCAGCGCGCCGCATTGCCGGTGGCTGCATGCAGCGCGCGGCGTGTGCAGCAACCTGCGCAGCCGCGTGTGCATCGGCGGCCGCGTTTTCTCGGGGCAGGCTTCTAACGAGCACAGTGGCCATGATGGGCAACAAGGTAATGGCGACGGCGCTGCCGGAGGTTAAACTCATCGAGCCCGAGGTATTCTGCGACGAATTCGGCTTCTGCTTTGAGAGCTTCAGCGCGGACGAGTTTATCGACGACGTCGCGCAAGGCTTCAACTTCGTGCAAGACCGGCATTTGCGCGCGGTGCGTGGTGTGCTGCGGGGCCTGCACTACCAGGTGCAGCGTCCGCAGGGCCGCCTTGTGCGGGTGGTGGTGGGTGAAGTGTTCGATGTCGCGGTGGACTTGCGGCTCAATTCGCCGAATTTCGGCAAGTGGAGCGGTGCTCGCCTGAGCGCGGAGAACTATCGGCAGGTGTGGGTGCCGCCAGGTTTTGCGCACGGTTTCGTCGTGCTGTCCGAGGTGGCCGAATGCCTGTGGAAAACCACGGAGTACTGGTTCCCCGAACTCGAGCGCTGCATCTTGTGGAACGATCCTGATATCGGCATCGAGTGGCCCATCGAAGTCGAGCCGATCCTCGGCGCCAAGGACGCAGCCGGCCGACGTCTCTACGAAGCGGAAAATTTCGCCTGAGCGCTGCGTAAAGCGCGGTCCAGCACCGTCAGCGTGTTGCCACCACGGCGCCCACACTCGCGGCGACCACCAGCAGCGTGCCGGCTATCTGCACACCTTCCATTGGTTGATGGAGTACCACGAATCCGGCCAGTGCGCCGATTGCGGGTTCGACACTCATCAGGATTCCAAACGATGAGGCCGGCATATGCCGCAATGCCACCATTTCCAGTGCGTAGGGTAACAGGGGAACCAGCAACGCGAGGCCGGCGGTGGCGGCGATTTGCCCCGCGGCGATGTGTATGCCGCTTTGCGCGAAGCCGAATGGTGTAGCGACCAGCGCCGCCGCGAGCAGCGAAACCGACAGGCCTTCGAGGCCGGCGAACAGGGCGCCGGTCTTTTTCATCAGCACGATATAGCTGCCCCAGCCGATTGCGGCGCCGAACGCGAGCAGCACGCCGAGCGGTTCGCCGATCCAGCCGGCTCGATCGCGCGAGAGCAGCAGCACGCCGGCAATCGCCAATACGGGCCACAGTAACGCGCGCATGCGACGCACCGCGAGCGTGGCGACGGTGAGGGGGCCGAGAAAGTCGATTGCGACGGCGAGGCCCAGCGGAATCCGCTGAAGCGCCGCAAAAAAGCATAGTGTCATGCCGGCCATCGCCGCCCCCAGCGCACCCGCCGCGAACCAGTGCGAGCGCGAGTAGGTGAAGAGCCGCGGGCGAACCAGCAACGCCAGCACGACCGCGGCCCAGCACAGACGCAACCAGGTGGTGCTGAGCGAGCCGTAGGTTGCCATTGTCGGCGCGGAGAGCGCGGCACCGAACTGTACGCTCGACATCGACAACACGCACAGGAACGCGGCGCCCGCCGCGGCACCGGCAGGCTTCACCGGCATGGGTGTGGAATTCAGCGCCGGTTTGATGGTGGTGTCCTGCATCGTGGCCTCGTTGACGCTCGTTGGATTCATTGGACGCTATCTTATCGGTCCGAGCGGTATTAAGATAAGTTGATATTTCTTATGACCACTTCAAGAAACGTGATGACCCGAGATATCGACAGCAGTCTCCTGCGGGCGTTCGTTACCGTGGCGGAGACCGGCGCCGTGGGCGTGGCGGCGGCGCGCCTCGCGCGTACCCAGGCGGCGGTGAGCATGCAATTGCGCCGGCTCGAAGAAGAACTGGGACAGCGTCTGCTCGACCGCTCGCCGCGCGGCGTGCAACTCACCGAAGCGGGGCACCTGCTGCTGCCGTTCGCGCACACGATCCTTGGCGCGGGCGCCGATGCACGGCGGGCTTTGAGCGCGGGGCAGGTGTCCGGGACGGTGCGGCTCGGCATGCTGGAAGATATCGCGGTCGGCCGGCTGCCGCGTGCCCTGCGGCGCTTCTCGCTCGCCTATCCGCAGGTGGCGCTGGAGATCGTGGTCGATACCAGTTCGGCGTTGTCGAACCGGCTGGCGGACGGTGGCCTCGACGTGGTTGTTGGGGATCCCGCGCTGGTCGAATCGGTGCCGCCGCTATTGACGTGGACACAGCCGCTTTTCTGGGTTGGCGCACGCGGCTTTAGCCGTGACAGCGACGCGCCATTGCCCGTGGTCGCGTTCGGCGGCACATGTCTTTGGCAGCAACTGGTGTTGACGGCGCTGCGGCGCGCGGGCATTGCGTGGCGCATTGTGTGCACCAGCACCAGCTTGCCGGCGGTGCAGTCGGCAGTGGAGGCAGGGCTCGGTGTGTCGGTGCTGCTCGAGGGCAATATCCGCCCGGAGTCGATGCGTGTGCTCGGCCAGCAGGCAGACGGATTACCCGATGCGCCCACCGCCGATTTCGGGCTGTTCATGCGCCCCGTCCCCGGCACCCAGGCGGCCGCCGTGCAGACATTGCAGACCTTCCTTTGCGAAGAATTGCATCTTGGCCTGCGGGAAAACGAGCCGTGCGTGGTATCGGCGGCGTAGTGCCCGGGGCGAGATGCCGGCTTGCGGGCAGACATGCGCGCCGGGCGTCCCATGTGAGTTTTTACGACATTTTTTCTTGAGACGCCTACACGCCAAACTTACACTTCGTGCATCCTGATAGCGCGAGGTGTTCAACGTGAAGCGACGTGCAACGACGCAGCAATCTGTCCGCATCGACTACGTGTATCACGGCGTGGGCCGTGTCGAACTGCGCCGCTTCGATCCGTCGCGCGATTCATACGTCGCGTTGACCGCGCTGCTGCATCGGGCTTTCACCCGGCTCGGCGCGATGGGTTTGAATTGCACATGTGTGGATCAAACGGTGGAGACGACACGTTCACGCGCGACGCGCGGCGATTGTTACGTGGCGGTTTGCGAAGGGCGCATGGTTGGCACGATGACGCTGTATGCGCCGGATCATGAATCGCCGTGCGATCTATACCGCCGCGATGATATTGCCAGCTTGCGCCAGTTCGGCGTGGAGCCTGTGTGGCAGGCGCGGGGCATCGGCACCCTGTTGATCGCATTCGCCGATCACTGGGCCGCGACGCGTGGCTATGCGGAACTCGCGCTCGATACGCCGCAACCGGCTGCGCATCTGATTGCGTTTTACCGCGGGCAGGGGTTTCGCATTGTCGATTTCGTGCGCTTCGACGGCAAGCAATACGACAGCGCGATTTTGAGCAAGCCGCCGGTGGCGACGCGCTCGCTTGCGAACTGGTCGCATCGGTTGACTGTGCCGGCGCGGATTGCGCGCGCGGCGTGAGAGGGAATGGTGTGGCGGTAAAAACCCCGGAGCGGGCGGCAACTATTGCAATGCCATGAGGCAAGTATTGCAATAGTTGCGACTCCACGCGCCGGGGCGGGTGTTTCTTCGCTTGCTGGCTGACTTGATGGTCAGCGTCGCATCACGCCCATCAGAAGGGTGACGAGGAAGATCACTATGAAGATGAAGAACAGGATCTTGGCAATTTCTGTTGCGCCTGCGGCGATGCCGCCGAAGCCGAATACCGCGGCGATGATCGCGATGATAAAGAAGATTACAGCGTATCGAAGCATGGGGCCTCCCACCGATAGATTGCTGGATTGAAGTTAAAAACGGCCGCTCGTTGTGGGCACAGCGTGCTTTGACGGGTTTTCGCCGGCGAGCGATATACAGCAATAGGCGTGCCCAGGGTGAGGGGAGCAGGGGGTGCCCCTAATCGGCCAGTCGATGCCGTGCTGTTACCATCGCGGATCATCGATTCCCGGCCACCCTTGCCATGCAACACAATCCGCTCAGCGAGATCTCCCTGATCCGCAAGCTGAAGCTCAATCAGCTGATGATCTTCGAACGCGTGCTGGAGACGCGTTCCGTCGTCCGCGCGGCCAACGAGATGCGCTTGACGCAACCGGCTGTCACCAAGGTGATCCACGAACTCGAATCCTGTTTCGACGGCGCGCTATTCGCTCGTTCGAATCGCGGCGTTGTGCCGACTGAGTTGGGCTTGCTGCTTGGTCGGCGGGTCAAGTCGCTGATGGCGGAGTTGCGCTATATGACCGACGAGCTCAACGATTTCCGGCTGGGTACGAGTGGGCACGTGATCGTCGGTACGTTGATTTCCGCATCGGCGCGGCTGTTGCCTGCGGCGATCGGCATGTTGAAGGCGCGCACGCCGAATGTTCTGGTGACGGTGCGCGAGGGCACGACGGCCCATCTGTTTCCGGCGCTGGCGACGGGGGACCTCGACATTGTGGTTGGGCGTTTGCCTGAGCGCGAGTTGCCGATTGCGAGTGCTTTTCCGTTGACGCACGAGGCGTTGTTCGACGAGTCGTTGTGCGTGGTGGTGGGCAAGGGGTATGGGCCTGAGCCGGCTGGCGTGACGCATTTATCCGATCTGGTCGGTTCGCCGTGGATTCTGCCGACGCCTGATTCGCCGGCGCGCCTGGCTGCGGAGCATCTGTTCCGGGCGGCGGGGTTGCCGTTGCCCACGGACATTGTGGAGTCGTTGTCGTTGTTGACCAATATTGGATTGCTGCTCGATACGCCGAGGATCGCGTTGATGCCGCGGGTCGCGGCGCAGCAGTTTGAAGATGCGGGGTTGTTGCGGATTCTGGATTTGCCCGAGAGTGGCGCGTTTGGGACTGTGGGGTTTTCGGTGCGGTCGAATAAGGAGTTGAGTGCGGCTTGTCAGGCTTTTGTTGAGTGTTTACGGGGGGTGGCTGAGGGGGGGTAAAGGTTTAGGTTTTGGTTTTGCCTGCCCGGCAGTTGGGGGCCTTCGCGGCGCTTTTTCGTTGTCGGTCGGATTCTTTGGCCTTTCCTTGCTTTGTTAGTGGTCCGCTCTGTTGTTGGTCTTTTGGCCTTTCCTTGTTTTGGTAGTGGTCTATTAGCGTTGCCCCTGTGCGGGGCGGCACCTACTTTTCTTTGCCTGCCGCAAAGAAAAGTAGGCAAAAGAAAGCGGCTCAAACCGCCAGCTCATAAGTGGGTCCCCTGGCTTGGAGGGGGTAGTGGTGCATCTGGAATCTGTGTCCTCGCACATTCGGCGCTGGTGACAAAGGAGTCATACCTCCGGCGGCGCTGCGCGCGCCGATGCCCAGTTCATCAAACCGTCGGCTAATTTTTCCGCCCACGCGTCATTCGGCGCAATGCCTCAGGCTGTATTGTCCGCACTCCGCACTCCGCATCCGGCATCCGGCATCCGGCATCCGGCATCCGGCGCTTCGCCGAGGCGAAGCCGATGGCCCCCGCTGCGCTGCGCGCCCCCGGGTTTCCCTGGCAGACCCGTCCGCGACGCACGCAGTGCGGAGTGGGAGCTGATGAGTGCTTTGTCAACGGCGCGGAGTGTGCGGGGGCACGGATTCCAGATGCACCACTACCGTGGCTGCGCGGGGACCCGCTTAAGAACTAGCGGTTTGAGCCGCTTTCTTTTGCCTACTTTTCTTTGCGGCAGGCAAAGAAAAGTAGGTGCCGCCCCGCACAGGGGCAACGCTAATAGACCACTAACAAAACAAGGCCAAAGGACCAACAACAGAACAGACCACTACCACACCAAGCCAACACCCAAAATCCAGATCACCAACAAAAAGCGCCGCGAAAGCCCCAAAGCCGGGCAGGCAGGCAAAACCCACCCATATCTGGTATTCCCCTTTAGCATACCCACCACCCAATCTTTGATTACCGCCCCCGCGGGCCCCCCTTTAGACTCCTGCAAACACCTCAATCGAGCAGGAGACGTCGTGACCCTCACCCCGGCCGCCGCGCAGCGCGCTCAACCATTACTTCGCCATTACATCAATGGCGAATTCGTCGCCACAACGAACACCTTCCCTAATATCAGCCCGGTCGACGGCCGCGAACTCGCGCAAGTCTGCGAAGCCGAAGCCGCAACCGTCGATGCCGCCGTCCGCGCCGCAGCCGCCGCCCAACGCGCCGGCTGGCGCAACACCAAACCGGCGGAACGCGCCGACTGGCTGCATAAAATCGCCGACGGCATCGAAGCCCGTTTCGACGATTTCGTCGCAGCAGAAGTCGCCGACACCGGCCGCCCGCTCGAACAAGCCCGCAAGCTGGATATCGCCCGCGGCATCGCGAACTTCCGCACCTTCGCGGACCTCATCCGCACGGCGAACAGCGAATTCTTCGAAACCCATGCCGCCGACGGCAGCGAACTGATCAACTACGTCACGCGCAAACCGCTCGGTGTGGTCGGCATCATCTCGCCCTGGAATCTGCCGCTGCTGCTGTTCACCTGGAAAGTCGCACCGGCCCTCGCCATGGGCAATTGCGTCGTGGCCAAGCCCTCGGAGGAAACCCCCAGCTCCGCCACGCTGCTCGCCGAAGTCATGCACGACATCGGCTTGCCGCCCGGCGTGTTCAACCTGATTCACGGTCACGGACCAAATGCGGCCGGCGAATTCCTCACGCGTCATCCGGATATCAGCGCGATCACCTTCACCGGTGAATCGCGTACCGGCAGCACGATCATGAAGACCGTGGCCGACGGCGTGAAAGAAATCTCGTTCGAACTGGGCGGCAAGAACGCCGCCGTCGTGTTCGCCGACGCGGACTTCGATGCGGCCGTCGCCGGTGTGCTGAAGTCGAGCTTCACCAATGCAGGGCAAGTCTGCCTGTGCAGCGAGCGCGTGTACGTCGAGCGGCCGATCTTCGAGCGCTTCGTTGCCGCCCTGAAGGAAAAAACCGAGGCGCTGCGAGTCGGCGCGCCCGACGATCCCACCACCACGATGGGCCCGCTGATCTCGCGTGGCCATCGCGAGAAAGTACTGTCGTACTTCCGTCTCGCAGTCGAAGAGGGCGCAACGGTCGTAACCGGCGGCAATGTTCCGCAATTCGGCGACGCGCGCGATCAGGGCGCCTTCGTGATGCCGACCATCTGGACCGGTCTGTCCGACGACGCACGTTGCGTCAAAGAAGAAATCTTCGGACCTGTGTGCCACATCTCGCCGTTCGATAGCGAAGACGAAGTGATCGGACGCGTGAACGACAGCGCCTACGGCCTCGCCGCCAGCATCTGGACGACGCAGCTCTCACGCGGTCATCGTGTGGCGCGGCAGATCGAAACCGGCATCGTCTGGGTCAACGCGTGGTTCGTGCGCGATCTGCGCACGCCGTTCGGCGGCACCAAGCTCTCGGGCATCGGCCGTGAAGGCGGGCGTCATTCGCTCGACTTCTATTCGGAACTGACCAACGTTTGCGTGAGGATCGCATGAGCGAGATCGACCTGAACGCCGCGCAGCAGATCGCAAACACACTCTGGCAGGCGCAGCAGAACGGCACACCGGTCGCGCCGGTGCGCGCGGACATCGCGGAGCTCGGCGGCGATGCGCTCGAAGCCGCTTACGCGGTGCAGCGCTTGAATACCGAACGAAAGCTGGCGAGCGGCCGGCGCCTCGTGGGACGCAAGATCGGTCTTACGTCGAAAGCGGTGCAGACGCAACTCGGCGTCGATCAACCGGACTTCGGCATGCTTTTCGACGATATGTCGATCGCCGATGGTGAAGAAATCGCGTTGTCGCGCACGCAGCAACCCAAAGTGGAAGCCGAGATCGCGCTGGTACTCGCGCACGATCTGCCGCACCAACGGCATACGATCGCCGACCTGATTCGTGCAACCGCGTACGTGTTACCCGCCATCGAGATCGTCGGCAGCCGGATTGCCAACTGGGATATCCGTTTGACGGATACCGTCGCGGACAACGCGTCGAGTGGTCTGTTCGTACTCGGCAATCGCCCCGTCAAGCTTGATGCTTTCGATGCAATCAATTGCGGCATGGTCATGGAGCGGCGCGGCGATCAGGTGAGCATCGGCGTGGGTGCGGCGTGCCTCGGCAATCCGCTTTACGCGGCCGTATGGCTCGCCAACACGATGACCCGGGTCGGCGCGCCGTTGAAGGCGGGCGACATCGTGCTAACGGGTGCGCTTGGACCGATGGTCGGCGTCAGCGCCGGCGATGTCTTCACCGCCCATATCGAAGGACTCGGCTCCGTGAGCGCGAGTTTTGCCCATCACGCGGAATCCGCATCGTGAACGGAAACGCCATGCAAGAAAAACTGGACAAACAAGCCGTCGCCATCATCGGTTCCGGCAATATCGGCACCGATCTGATGATCAAGGTATTGCGCAACGCGAAGCACCTTGAAATGGGCGCAATGGTCGGCATCGATCCCGCTTCGGACGGTCTGGCGCGTGCCGAACGCCTTGGCGTGCCAACCACGGCGAAGGGGATCGAAGGTCTGGTCGGGATGCCGAACTTTGGCGATATTCGCATCGCGTTCGATGCGACCTCGGCGGGCGCGCATCATCGCCATGCAGCGGTGCTGCGTGAGCACGGCGTGACCGTGATCGATCTGACGCCGGCCGCTATCGGTCCGTTCGTGGTGCCGGTGGTGAATCTGTTCGCGCATCTCCACGCGCCGAATCTGAACATGGTCACCTGCGGCGGCCAGGCGACGATTCCCATCGTCCACGCGGTATCGCGCGTGGCGCCGGTGCGGTACGCGGAAATCGTCGCGTCGATTGCAAGCCGTTCGGCCGGTCCGGGCACGCGCGCCAATATCGACGAATTTACCGAGACCACCTCGAAGGCGATCGAAACCGTCGGCGGCGCGGCGCGCGGCAAGGCGATCATCGTGCTCAATCCGGCCGAGCCGCCGCTGATGATGCGCGACACCGTCTACTGCTTGACCGAAGAAGACGCCGACACCGATGAAATCGAAAGCTCGATTCACGCGATGGTCGCGGCGGTGGCGAGCTACGTGCCCGGTTATCGTCTGAAGCAGGCGGTGCAGTTCGACCGCTATAGCGCGGAAAACCCGCTTGCGCTGCACGCGAACGAACGCCGCGCGGGGCTGAAGGTGAGCGTGTTCCTCGAAGTGGAGGGCGCCGCGCATTATCTGCCTTCCTATGCGGGGAATCTGGACATCATGACTTCGGCGGCGCTCGCCGCGGCCGAGCAGATCGCGGCTAGCCGCGTGGCGGCATGAGAGCAACACGCAAGGGAAACACACAATGACCGATAGCAACAAGAAAATCTATGTGTCGGACGTGACGCTGCGCGACGGCATGCACGCGATTCGCCATCAGTACTCGTTGGACGACGCCGTAGCGATCGCGCGAGCGCTCGATGAAGCCGGCGTCGACAGTATTGAAGTCGCGCACGGCGACGGTCTCTCAGGTTCGAGCTTTAACTATGGTTTCGGCGCGCACACCGATCTCGAATGGATTGCAGCGGTCGCGGGCACGGTCAAGCGCGCGCAAGTGGCGACGCTGCTGTTGCCCGGCATCGGCACCGTCCACGATCTGCGGGCGGCGTACGACGCCGGCGCGCGCATCGTGCGGATCGCCACGCATTGCACCGAAGCGGATATCTCGAAGCAGCACATCGGATACGCCCGCTCGCTCGGCATGGACACCGTCGGCTTCCTGATGATGTCGCATATGACCACGCCCGATGCCTTGGCGAAGCAGGCGAAGCTGATGGAAAGCTACGGCGCGCAATGCGTCTATGTGGTCGATTCGGGCGGCGCGCTGAACATGCGCGACGTCGCCGAGCGTTTCGACGCCTTCAAGGCGGTGCTCGATCCGGCCACGCAAACGGGTATGCACGCGCATCACAATCTGTCGCTAGGCGTGGCGAATTCCGTGGCCGCGCTCGAACACGGTTGCGACCGCATCGATGCATCGCTGACGGGCATGGGAGCGGGCGCGGGTAACGCGCCGCTCGAAGTGTTCATCGCCGCGGTAGACCGGATGAAACTCAATCACGGTTGCGATGTGAAGAAACTGATCGACGCCGCGGAAGACATCGTGCGTCCGTTGCAGGAGCGGCCGGTGCGCGTGGATCGCGAAACGCTGGCGCTCGGCTATGCCGGCGTGTATTCGAGCTTTCTGCGCCACACTGAGGCGGCTGCGGCGAAATACGGCCTATCGGCCTTCGACATCATGGTCGAGCTCGGCAAGCGCCGCATGGTCGGCGGCCAGGAAGACATGATCGTCGACGTCGCGCTGGATATGCTGAAGGCGCGCGAACTCGCGAAGGAGGCCGCATGATCGACCTCGATGCGCTCGCGCAACGTATCGACGACGCCGCGCGCCACGCGGAACCGATCGCGCAACTCACCGCGTCCACGCCGTTCTCGCTGGACGACGCGTACGGGATTCAGCGCGCCTCGATCGAGCGGCGTATTCATCGCGGTGAAGGCATGGTCGGCGTGAAGCTCGGTTTCACGAGCCGCGCGAAGATGATCCAGATGGGCGTGGATAGCCTGATCTGGGGCTGGCTCACCGATGCGATGCTCGATGAAGACGGTGGCCGTGTTGCACTCGATCGTTTCATTCATCCGCGTGTCGAGCCGGAGGTCTGCTTTCTGACGAGCCGCGAGATCGACCGCCCATTGACGATGCTTGAAGCGTCGCGCTATCTGGACGCGGTGGCCCCGGCGATGGAGATCATCGATTCGCGTTACCGCGATTTCAAGTTCACGCTCGAGGATGTGGTCGCCGATAACTGTTCGTCAGCGGGGCTGGTGATCGGCCCGTGGAGCAAAGGTTTTGACCGTTTGCGCAATGCGGGCGTCACGATGCGAATCGACGGGCGCATCGTGCAGGCCGGTTCGACCGCGGCGATTCTCGGCGATCCGTTGCGTTCGATCGTGCAGGCCTCGCGCCTGATCGCGCAAAGCGGCCTGGTATTGCCCGCTGGCTCGCTGATCATGGCGGGTGCCGCTACCGCCGCTCATCCGCTGCCTGTCGACGCGCACGTGCATTGCGTCGTCAACGGCCTCGGCAGCACCGAATTCACAACCTATCGACTCTCATGACCAACGAACCGACCATTCAGGGGCGCGTAGTGCCCGGCAAAGCCAAACCGCGTGGCCGTTTTCCTCACGTGACGAGGGCAGGCGACTTCCTGTTCGTCTCCGGCACGAGCTCGCGCCGTCCGGACAATACGATCGCGGGTGCCTGCGCCGATGAGCTCGGCACGGTGCAACTCGACATTCGTGAGCAGACGCGCGTGGTGATCGAGAACATTCGCGATATTCTTCAGAGTGAAGGCGCGGACCTGTCGAACCTCGTCGAGATCTCGTCGTTCCTCGTCAACATGAACGACTTCGGCGGCTATAACGCCGTGTACGGCGAGTACTTCGACGAAACCGGTCCGACGCGCACGACGGTTGCCGTGCATCAATTGCCCCATCCGCACCTGCTGATCGAGATGAAGGCAATTGCGTACGCACCGAAAAAGTAATCACGCGTAGAAAACTAACGACAGAGACAGCCATGCTTACGTACGGCAAACCGTTCAATTTCCAGCGCTGGATCGACGATCACGCGCATCTGCTGAAACCGCCTGTGGGCAATCAGCAGGTATGGCAGGACAGCGATTTCATCGTCACGGTGGTAGGCGGCCCGAATCACCGCACCGATTACCACGACGATCCGCTCGAGGAATTCTTCTATCAGTTGCGCGGCAACGCGTACCTGTATCTATGGATCGACGGCAAGCGCGAGCGTGTCGACCTGAAAGAAGGGGATGTGTTTCTACTGCCGCCGCATGTGCGTCATTCGCCGCAACGGCCGGAAGCAGGCAGTGTTTGCCTCGTAATCGAGCGGCAGCGCCCGCAAGGCGTGGTGGACGGTTTCGAATGGTACTGCGATAACTGCGGCCATCTCGTTCACCGCGTCGAGGTGCAACTGAAGAGCATCGTCAATGACTTGCCACCGCTTTTCAACGCGTTCTATGCGTCGGAAGAGAAACGCCGCTGTGCGCATTGCGGTCATGTCCACCCCGGCCGCGCCGTCTAAACAAACAGAATCACGATGACACTTCGAATCGACATGCATTCCCACTTTTTCCCGCCGATCACGCGGGAAGAGGCCGCAGGCCTGGACGCGGAACACGCACCCTGGCTGAAGATCGACGCGGACGGCGAACGCGGCATGATCATGACCGGCGAGAAGAGCTTTCGCCCGGTGTATCGCGCGCTGTGGGACCCGCCCACACGGATTGCCGAAATGGATGCACTCGGCGTGGATATCCAGTTGATGTGCGCGACGCCTGTGATGTTCGGCTATCGCTACGATGCGGCCGCCGCGCATGATTGGGCCGCGCGGATGAACGACCACGCGCTTGAACTTTGCGCGCATGCGCCCGATCGGCTGATGGCGCTGGCACAGGTGCCGTTGCAGGACATTGAGCTGGCGTGCCGCGAGGCTACGCGCGCTCATCGCGCAGGGCATCGCGGCGTGCAGATCGGCAATCACCTCGGTCCGCGCGATCTCGACGACGAACATCTCGTGACGTTCCTCACGCACTGCGCGAACGACGGCATTCCGGTGCTCGTGCATCCGTGGGACATGATGACAGACGGCCGCATGAAGAAATGGATGCTGCCATGGCTGGTCTCGATGCCGGCGGAAACGCAACTGAGCATGGTGTCGCTGATTTTGTCGGGCGCATTCGAGCGGATTCCGAAATCGCTGAAGTTGTGTTTCGCGCACGGCGGCGGCAGCTTTGCCTTTTTGCTCGGCCGGGTGCAGAACGCGTGGGAGCAGCGCGACATTGTGCGCGAGGATTGCCCCAATCCGCCAGTGTCGTATCTCGATCGATTCTACGTGGATAGCGCGGTATTCGATCAGGGCGCATTGCGTCTGCTAGTCGACACGATGGGCGAAGACCACGTGCTACTCGGCTCCGACTATCCGTTCCCGCTCGGTGAGCAGAAGATCGGCGACCTGGTCGCGAATCATCCCCAACTGAGCGATACGGCGAAGACCAAGATCCTTGGCGCCAACGCTCAACGATTTTTTGATTTGCCGATGACGGTTGCACACACCGCCTAAGCAGCCGACACCACAGACTTTGCAATAGCAAGAAGAACACATAGGAAATTAGCCAGATGATCACCCGGGAACACTGCGCAGCGCTCGACGCCGCCGATACCTTGGCCCACTGCCGCGCGCGCTTCGATCTGCCCGCCGACACGATTTACCTCGACGGCAATTCGCTGGGCGCGATGCCCGCCAATGTGCCCGCGCGTATCGAACGGGCTTTGAAACAGGAATGGGCACACGGTTTGATTCGTTCGTGGAACGACGCTGACTGGTATCCGGCGCCACAACGCACCGGCAACAAGATTGCCCGCTTGATCGGCGCTGGACAGGACGAAGTGATCGTTGCCGATTCGACCTCGGTGAATCTGTTCAAGGTACTGGTCGCCGCCACGCGCATGCGTCCGGGCCGCAACGTGATCCTTGCCGAGCGAACCAATTTTCCCACTGACGTGTATATCGCTTCGAGCGTTGCCGAGATGACAGGTTGCGAATTGCGCTGCGTTGATCCGGATGACATCGTCGCGGCGATCGACGATACCGTGGCGATCGTGTCGCTCACGCACGTCAACTACAAAACCGGCAAGCGCTACGACATGGATGCGGTGACGCGTCTCGCGCACGAAGCCGGCGCGTTGATCGTGTGGGACCTTTGTCACTCGGCGGGGGCGATGCCGGTGAATCTGAACCGCTGCGACGCCGATTTTGCGGTGGGCTGCGGCTACAAGTATCTGAACGGCGGCCCGGGCGCACCGGCATTCGTGTTCGTTGCGTCGCGTCACATCGAAGCAGTGCGTCAGCCGCTGACCGGTTGGCACGGCCATTCGAAACCGTTCGAATTTACTCACGACTACGCGCCGCATCCCGGCATCGACCGGATGTTGACCGGCACCGCGCCGCAACTCGGCGTCATCGCGCTGGAGAGCGCACTGGAAGCATTCGACGACGTCGATCTCGACGTGCTGCGCGATAAGAGCGTGGCGCTCGGCAATCTGTTTATCGAGCTGACCGATCAGGAGTTGCAGGGTCTCGGTTGCACACTCGCTTCGCCGCGCGATGCCGGGCAACGCGGCAGCCAGGTCTCGCTGGGTCATGCGCAAGGCTACGCGATCATGCAGGCGCTGATTGCACGCAACGTGATCGGCGACTTCCGCGCGCCGGACATTCTGCGCTTCGGTTTTGCGCCCCTGTATGTGCGTTACGTGGATATCTGGGACACCATCGCGCAACTCAAGGACATCATCGCAACGGATGCATGGAACACCGAGGAATTCAAAGCGCGCAAATCGGTGACGTGAGCGATGGCAAGAATACGGTGACTCAAAACGATTCAATGAACAGACAAGCGCCGCGATTCGAACGTACCAGGTAATACGACCGCGGCACCGGCGGTTGCGTCCAGGTACGCGACCGCATCCCAGGAGGAGACAGAAAAATGACGCAAGAGCAGCGAGGCTTCGACACGATTGTCGAACGTGAGAAGGGGTTGCACCGTGGGTTATCGACGGGGCAGTTGTCGATGATTGCGATTGGCGGCGCGATTGGCACCGGCCTGTTTCTTGGCAGCGGATTTGCGATCGGCTTCGCCGGCCCGAGCGTACTGGTGAGTTACGCGATTGGCGCGCTGATCGCATTGTTGTTGATGGGGTGCCTTGCCGAGATGACGGTGGCGCATCCGACCTCGGGATCCTTCGGCGCCTATGCCGAGCACTACATTGCGCCGTGGGCGGGATTTCTGGTGCGCTATGCGTACTGGTCGTCGATTGTGTTCGCGGTCGGCACCGAGGTGACGGCGATTGCGGTGTATATGAAGTACTGGTTTCCGGCGGTGCCGGGCTGGTACTGGATTGTGGGGTTCTCCGCGGCGCTGATCGGCATTAACTCGGTGAGCGTGAAAGTATTCGGCGCGGTCGAGTATGTGTTTTCGATGTTGAAGATCGTGGCGATTGTCGGCTTCATCCTGCTGGGTGCATATGTCGTGTTTGGCGCGCCGGCGAACTCGGGGATCGGGTTTGGCAATTACACATCGCACGGCGGCTTCTTTCCGAAGGGCGTGTGGGGCATGTGGGTGGCGGTGATCGTATCGATTTTCAGCTATCTGAGCATCGAGATGATCGCGGTGGCGGCGGGCGAGGCACGCGATCCACAGAAGGCCATTACACGGGCATTTCGCGCGACGATGTTCCGGCTGGTGTTTTTCTATTTGCTGACGTTGGCGCTGATGCTGGCGATCGTGCCATGGAATGCGGCGGGTACGGATGAGAGCCCGTTTGTGCGGGTGATGGCGGCGACGCATGTGCCTGGCGCGGCGGGCGTGATTAATTTTGTGATTCTGGTGGCGGCGTTGTCGGCGATGAATAGCCAGCTCTATATCACGACGCGGATGATGTTCAGTTTGTCACGGGCGGGGTATGCGCCAAGGCGTCTGGGGGCTTTGAATAGCAAGGGCGTGCCGGTTGCAGCGCTTTGGCTATCGACGATCGGGATTGCGTTGGCTACCGTGTTGAATGTGATTTATCCGGATGCGTCGTTTGTGTTGATGATGTCCGTGTCGATGTTTGGGGCAATGTTTACGTGGTTGATGATTTTTGTTACGCACTTCTTTTTTCGCCATCGGCATAGGGGTGTGCCTTTGGCGTTCAGGATGTGGGGGTATCCGGTTACTTCTCTGCTTGGCGCCGGGCTGATGGTGAGTGCGTTGGTGACTACGTGGTTTACTCGCGAGTTTCGGATGACGCTTGTGATTGGGGTGCCGTTTGTTGTTGCGTTGCTGGTGGTTTATTTTGTCTGGTATCGGGGGAGAGCCGCTGGGGCGGCTCGTGCTGAGATGGTATGAGGGTGGGGTTTTGGTTTTGCCTGCCCGGCAGGGGGGGCTTCGCGGCGCTTTTTCGTTGTTGGTCGGATTCTTTGGCCTTTCCTTGCTTTGTTAGTGGTCCGTTCTGTTGTTGGTCTTTTGGCCTTTCCTTGTTTTGTTAGTGGTCTATTAGCGTTGCCCCTGTGCGGGGCGGCACCTACTTTTCTTTGCCTGCCGCAAAGAAAAGTAGGCAAAAGAAAGCGGCTCAAACCGCCAGCTCATAAGTGGGTCCCCTGGCTTGGAGGGGGTAGTGGTGCATCTGGAATCTGTGTCCTCGCACATTCGGCGCTGGTGACAAAGGAGTCATACCTCCGGCGGCGCTGCGCGCGCCGATGCCCAGTTCATCAAACCGTCGGCTAATTTTTCCGCCCACGCGTCAGCCGGCGCAGTGGCTCAGGCTGTATTGTCCGCACTCCGCACTCCGCACTCCGCACTCCGCATTCCGCATTCCGCATTCCGCATTCCGCATTCCGCATTCGGCTTTCGACATTCGACATTCGGCATGCAGCGCTTCGCCGAGGCGAAGCCGATGGCTCCCGCTGCGCGAAACGAAGCCGGTGGTTTCCGAGGCAGACCCATCCGCGACGCACGCAGTGCGGAGTGGGAGCTGATGAGCCCTGTGTCAACGGCGCGGAGTGTGCGAGGGCACGGATTCCAGATGCACCACTACCGTGGCTGCGCGGGGGACCCGCTTATGAGCTAGCGGTTTGAGCCGCTTTCTTTTGCCTACTTTTCTTTGCGGCAGGCAAAGAAAAGTAGGTGCCGCCCCGCACAGGGGCAACGCTAATAGACCACTAACAAAGCAAGGAAAGGCCAAAGGCCCAAAAGACCAACACCAGAACAGACCACTCACACGGCAAGGCACCGCCCAAAAACCCAGACCAACAACAAACCCGCCGAGCAGGCTCCTTATTTAATCCCCAAAATCCACCGAGCAAACCTCTCAGCGTCAGCATCCGAAATCGCATTGGCCGGCATCGCGGCCCCTGTACCCCACTTCCCGGAACTCCCCTCCAACATACTCTTCTTCAGCTTCGCGACCGCATCAGACTCCCCCCGATATCGCTCCGCGATAGCCCGAAACGGCGGCCCGACCTTGGTCGTGTCAATCGAGTGACAAGCGCGGCAAGTCTGCTCGCTAGCAGAAACCCCACTCGCAATACCAATCCCACCTCCGGGCGTCGCAGCAAACGAACTCCCACCCAAAACCCCAGCCAGCGCAGCAACAAAAACCATTCCTCTCACAATCCCACTCCAGTAAAAAACAAAAAACCCCGCCGGCGAAAACCACCGGCAGGGCAAAGCGCTCGACAAATCATCAAGAGAAAAGAAACAAACCCAATCGCATCACCGCGGCGGCCACGGTTTGGACGGCGCGCCAATCACCGGCTTACCCAGCAACGGCGTCGACAATGCATACGCCCCATTCTCCGTAAAGGCCCAAATGATGTTGCGGTCATACTCGGTATAAATCGCCAGCACACCCTTGCCGAGGGTATAACTCGGCAGCTCGCTCTCGTCCGCCAACGCCGGCACAAAATACCCGGCGATAGTCGGCTTCTCCGGATTGCGTACGTCGAAAATCTGCACGCCGGCGTTATAGAACGAATACGGAATCACACCCTGACGCGCACCACCCGGCTGACCAATCGCGTTCGAACGCTTAGGACCGAAGTTGCCGCCACGCTGGCAGAAACTCGTGAACGGCGCACCCTCAGGCGGTGTCGGCTGCGGCAGCTTGCCCGCTACCTTCAGATGCGACGGATCGCGAGCATCGACGACGAAAATGTCCTTGTACGGCTCGTAGCAATCGCGGTTCATCGGATAACCACTCGTCAGCACGAAGCCCGTGCGTTCGTACTGGCTGACGTCGGCATTGTCGTACTCGGTACCCGCAAAGCTCGGCGCCGTATTCACGTTGCCAAGAATCTTCGGCTGCGCCGGATTGGACAGGTCGAATGAATAAAGACCCAGACCGCCCATCGCGCCGAAACCAATCTTGCCGCCTTGTTCCAAAGGCTTGGGCAAGAAGATTGGAATCCGTGAACCCATCCACGAAGTGCGATTGCCGGCGCGCGGGTTCAGCAGATAAGCCTGCTCGTCAGCTTCATTGCCGACTTTCTGTCCCGGCACCGAGATCTGCGAGACGAACTTCGGATCGGCGGGGTCCGACATGTCCCAAACCTGATAACCCGGCGAATACAGATAGTTCGGGTACTCGGTCAGCGCGTAGCTGTCATCCGGCGCGGCCGACAGGATCATGTACTTGCCGCCGTAATATTCCGGCGCGTCAAGCGAGCCCGAACCCTGCTGCTGGCCGACCGGCGCATCGGGATGCTTGTAGTCGGTCGTGCGCGTGGCGATCAGCTTCCATTGGCTCGGCAGCGGGCCGTCCATTTCGAAGACCTTGAAGCCCTTGAGCGAGTTGTAGTGGCGCTGCGCTTCAACCTTATCCGGCTGCTCGCTCTTGTCGGTCATCAGACCGTAGCGGCCAATTTCGAACGAGGCAACCAGCACGGGCTTGCCGAGCTTCTTGCTCCATACGATCGTGGCGCCGCCGAGATAGTCATGCACGTTGTTCGGATCGAACTTCTCGGTCGGTCCCTTCGGTCCCCACGTGCCGCCCTGCGAAAACACGATCTTGCCGTTGGCGGGATCGGTGACGTCCATGATCCGCATATAGTCGCGATCGTGGATATAGAGGTAACGGCGGCCGTTGAAGTCGGCGATATTGTTCCAGGCGTGGAAGGGCGAGTCGACAAGAGGGTAGAAGGCCAGAACCTTGACGTCCTTGGCATAGCTCTTCTTGTCCCATGTGGTCATTTCCCCCGGGAAGTGCTGGCCCTGATGCACTTCAGGAGTGGCCTTCGGCCATACGAACTGGCCGGTTGCCGGGTCCATCCCGTAGTCGACGCCCGGCTTGAGCGGGGCAGGCCGGCGATCGGGCGTCAGGCGCAGCCACTGGGCAAGGTAGGGATCCTTGACATTCGGCGTACCGGGCGTCACTTGTGCAGCCGATGCCGCAGCGTCCGGCGCCGACGCGGCCGGCGCATTTTCCGTGGCGGCACAAGCCGCCGCGGACACGAACGTCAACAGGACGCCTGTTGCGAGAGTGGATTTGAAATTGCGTTTGCGAAGCATTGGCTTCCTCCTTTTTATATTAGAACGCGTGACGAATCCCGAACTGGAAGCCGCTCGGATTCTGTCCGCCGTTCGGATACACCTGGAACGTGACCGGATAGGGAACAGGCACATCATGCTGATGCGTCACGTGCGCGAAAGTCGCATACAGGTCGGTCCGTTTCGACAAACCGTAGATGTAGCCAATCACGCCACCGGTCGCGCTGGAAATGCTGGTGTTGTTGTCGTCGTGACGATGCACCACGCTCACGTACAGACGATTGCGCCCGTCGATGTTCCAGCGCGCGCCGATCTGTGCGTCCCACCCTTGCGAATTGAAGGCCACGTAAGGCGGATACGCGTAGTAGCCGTTGTACGTGTGATAGATAAACGTCGGCTCGAAACCGCCGAACTTGTAGACGGCGGAGAAATAGTTGTCGCGCGACGAATGAATCTGCGAGGACTTGAAAATATCGCGCGTGTATTGCAACTCGCTCACGGCGCCGAGGAAAACCGGTCCGTGCCGATATTCGATACTGGTGCTCAGGAAACGCCCCGCGCGCGTACTGTCGCCCACGCCGGTGGTCGCCATGATCCGGCCGGTGAAGCCGTAGAAGCTCGGCGTCTTGTACTGGATCGCGTTATCCACGCGATACGACGCGTAGAAGAACTCCATGTTGTTGACCATACTGAAGTCGGCGGCCCAGCTCGGATCGGCGTAGCCCGCAATCCAGTACGAGGGCGTGAACTGCCGGCCCATCGTCACTTCACCCCAGTTGCCTTTCAGGCCCACGAACGACTGGCGGAACTGCGTCGACTGCACGCCGGTGTTGGCGGAGAACATCGGCTCGACGGTGAACACGGCCTTGTTGCCGCCGCCCAGATCTTCGACGCCGCTCAAGTTGAAGCGTGAGTTGTTCAGGCCGCCGCTCGACATGCGGGTCACGTTTCCGCCGGAACCGGACGAGATCAGATGTTCGATGTTCATATCGACATAGCCCGACAGCCAGACGCTCGACTGCGCGTGTGCTCCGGCGCATGCAAGCATGACGGCGCCGGACACGAGTGCTTTCTTTTTCATTCAGTCTCCAAACCGATCGTTGTTTTTTTCGAGTGAGTGAGAGTGCTGTCGTCGCGCGCGACAGCCGCGGTTACATCCTTTTTCGTCGTGTATACACAAACTGAAGAAAATTATACCCACGGCAAAATTTGGATTCCGAGCTTTATTTTTTTATACAAAACAGCGGTTTAGTTATAGCGGGTTGACCCTGATGGCATCGCGCGTCAAAACAGATGCCTGATTCCGGCTGCATAGGTCATTGCGGTCCCAGAACCGGAAAGCTTGTCGTAGACGCTTACCAGGTAAAGATCGGTGCGTTTGGAGAGGAAGTAGTCGAGGCCCGCGGAGCCCGTATTGCGGCCGGTGACGGCGTTCTTCGGCGCGCTGCGGCGGGTGTACGACCATTCGGCGAGTGCGCTGAGTTGCGAGGTCAGCGGAACCGAGAGACCGGCTTCGTAGGTGTGTGCGCCGATGTCGGCCGCATCGGTACGCAGACCTTGCAGCGCGCCGTACAGTTTGAAGAGCGAAAAATCATAGGCGGCGCCGACGAGGTACGCGTTCTGTGTCGGCGACGCCACACCGGCGACCACCCGTGTGCGTTGTACGGTCGCGACAGCGGTGAGCGAGCCGCCTGCATAGAGGGTCGAGAGCGCGGCGTTGTACGTGCCGTTCGCACCCGCGAAACCGCCAGGCGCATACACCGCGGTGGTGGTCAGTCCGTTCAGGTTGGGGCTGGTGTACTGAATGCCGTTGTTCCAGACGGTATCGCCCGCAAGCGCACCGCCGTAAGGCGCGGTGAAGGTTTGCATGACCAGTGGCGAGAACAGGATCGAGGCCTGAAACGGATTGACCGCCTGCTCGGCAAGGTAGAGCAGATTGGTATGCCGGCCGAGCGTCACGCGTCCGAACGGCCCCGCGATACCCACGTATGAATTGCGTCCCCAGAACGGATCGGCGGCGGTGCGGCCGATGCCGCCGTTCGTCGGCTGGAAGAAGCTTTCCAGCACGGCGATCGCGCGATAGCCGGCGCCGAGTTCCTCGTTGACGCGGATGCCCCAGTAAGGTGCCGTCAATCCCGGGCTCTGTTCGGCGATGGCGGCGGACGGCCCGTTGCTCCGTTTGGTGCTGGCGACATCGAGCCCGACGAGTCCATACAGGGTGACGGAGGTTTGCGCTTTGACGGCATGGGACGCAAGTCCCCATGCGGCGGCGCAACTGAGCGCGAGCGCGCCCAGCGATCGAACGTTCATGGCGGATCCTCTTATGCGGTTGGGAACAGCGAGAGCACAGCGAGATTGCAACGGGACATCAGCAGAACACCGGCGGGACGGCGATGAGGCAACAACAGGACGGCAACAGGACGGCAACAGGACGACAGTGGGACGACAGCGGGACAGCAATGCAGCATCAGGTGGCGGCGCGACGCTGCGCCGCCACGTTTTCAGGCCGCGCGTACCGCGAATTCGATGGGAGCGCGTGCGAAGTGCTGGGACAGACTGGCGAGTAGCGCGTCTCGCTGCGCAATCAATGAAGCGGGCGAGCGGCCCGCGATGTGCGGGGTGATCAACACACCGGGATGATCGAGCAGGGCGGCCGGCACCTCGGGTTCGTCTTCGATCACGTCGAGCCCGGCACCGGCGATCGCGGCGTGAGCGAGCGCGTCGATCAACGCTTGCGTGTCGAGCACGGACCCGCGCGACACATTCACCACGTAGCCGTTCGGCCCCAGCGCTTGCAGCACCTCGCGATCGACCAGATGCCGGGTCGCGGCGCCACCGTTGCAGGCGATGACGAGAAAATCGCTGTCGGCGGCCAGTTCGATGAGCTCCGCGTAATAGCGGCCCGGCGCGTCGGCGTGCGGCCGGCGTCCGTGATAGCCGAGCGTCATGTCGAAGCCCTGCGCGCGCGCCGCGATTAGCCGGCCGATGCGCCCCATTCCAAGCAGCCCGAGGCGTGCACCCGTCAAGGTGGGCCGCTCGGCACGCGAGGCCTGCCAACGCCCGGCACGCACCGCGTCGGTGAGCGGCGCATAGCCGCGTGCGAGCGCGAGCAGCAGACCGATTGCGTGATCGGCGACGGTCGCCGCATTCGCGCCGGGTGCATGGGTTACCACGATGCCGCGCCGCGTGGCGGCGGCCACGTCGACGTTCTCGTAGCCGGCGCCGAACGCGCTGACGATCTCCAGCGCGGGCAGCGCGGCCATCTGCGCAGCGGATAAGCCGGTCGAGCCGTTGGTTACCACCGCGCGCAGGTTCGCCGGATCGACCTCGGCCGACAAGGCCGCGTCCCACCCGTCGGGATGATAGTGAAGCGTATAGCCGCGCCGCAGCGCATCCAGTGTCGCGTCCGGCAGTGCGATCAGCGCGAGCACATGCGTGCTGCTCGCGCTCTCGTTGACGTTGGCGCTGACAGGCGCGCTCATGCTTGTGGATCGGCGGCTTGTGCGGCAGGCGCGACTTCCTTCACCGCACCTTTCCAGCCGTTTTCGGTGATGTCGAACACGGTGCCGTCG
Organism: Paraburkholderia fungorum; assembly: GCF_902833645.1. Taxonomy (GTDB): domain Bacteria; phylum Pseudomonadota; class Gammaproteobacteria; order Burkholderiales; family Burkholderiaceae; genus Paraburkholderia; species Paraburkholderia fungorum. The sequence continues at coordinate 301,929 of NZ_CADFGE010000010.1, read as the reverse complement.
GGCATGCGGTATTTCACTTCGTAGAACACGTTCGGATCTTTCTCGTGGCGTCCCGTCAGATACGTGCCGCCCGCCGCGACCACGCGCGCCGCGGTGTCTTCGACGCTGTCCACCCACATGCCGAAGTGAATCACGCCGCGCACGTCCTTCAGCCCCGCGTAACCGGGAACGGTCTCGTCCTTGAAGTTGAGGAGCGCCACGTTCATCGTGCCGTCCGTCATATAGATGCCGCGCATCGCGTTGCCGGCGCGGCGCATGCCGAATGCCTGTTCGAAGAATTGCGCGGCGGCTTCGGGATCTTCGACCGAAAGCGCGATGTGGCGGAGCTTGTCCATGAGATTTCCTAGGGTTGTCCTGCGTTGTTCTGCTGAGTGAATCGCCTGTCGGCGTAGAGAGGGTTGTCGTCACTTTGAATCAAGTGTGTCCGCAACTTCACCAGGTATACTACGTATAACAAATGTATACACAAAAACGATTTGATATACCAGAATGGTTCTCATACGTGGATCGGTGTTGTTAGCGCCGATCCGCCGCACTGTATGAGGACCACCGATGCACACCTTGCAGGAACCGTTGGGCAGTCTTTCCGCCACGCTCAGGCAGCGCTTTGCGCAGATCGGACCGGTCTGGGGGCGCGATATCAATGCGCATCGCGACCTGGTGATCGCCGCGTATTCGCCGCTGGTGGCTGCTGCGCGCGATGCGGGAGAGCCGCTCGAGGTGGCGCGCGATATCGCCTACGGTGGCCATGAGCGGCAGCGTCTGGATGTGTTTGCTTGTGCGCAAACGAGGGAGAAGGGCAACGCCGATGTCATGCTGTTCGTCCACGGCGGTGCGTTCCTGCGCGGCAGCAAGAGCTTCAACGGACTCATTTACGACAACGTGTCGCGCTGGTTCGCCCGGCAGGGTTGTGTCGCGCTGAACGTCGAATACCGGCTCGCGCCTGAAGCGCCATATCCCGCCGGCGCGGACGACGTCGCCGCTGCACTCGCGTGGGCACAGAAACACGTCGCCGGTTTCGGCGGCAATCCGCAAAGGATCTTTCTGGTCGGACATTCGGCGGGCGGTGCGCATGTCGCCACGTATCTGTGCGATCCGCTGTATGCCGCGCTGCGTGAAGGCGCTTCGGCTGTCGCCGGTGCGGTGTTGATCAGCGCCCGGCTGGCCGCCGACGTGCGGCCCGATAACCCGAACGCAGCCGGTGTGCGCGCCTATTTCGGCGCGGACGAAACGCGCTACGCCGTGCGCTCGCCGCTGAGCCATGCGGCGCATTTCGACACGCCGCTGATGGTGGTCGTCGCCGAATACGAGAACCCTTATCTGGACGCTTACGGCGCGGCTTTCTTCGAGCGCGTTCTGCTGGCGCGTCAACGTGCCGGCGACGGCGCGCCCAAACGCGCACCGCGCTTCGTGCAGATGCTGCGGCACAACCACACATCGGTGGTCGCGCATTTCGATTCGGGCGAGACCTTGTTAGGCGACGCGATGCTCGATTTTTTCAGCGCCTGATTGTCCACGTCTACGCCTATCCGTCCAGCTAATCAGGAGATCCGCATGTCCGTAAGCCGTCTATCTGCTTTTGCCAAACCACGCGTGTTTGCGCCGGTGGTTACGCCGTTCACCGCCGGGCCGGATGTCGATGCAGCGCGCTTTGTCGCGTTTTGCCGGTGGCTGGTCGGGCAGGGCGCCGGCCTCGCGCTGTTCGGCACGAATAGCGAAGCGAATTCGCTGAGCCTTGCCGAACGCCACACATTGCTGGATCAGGTGCTCGAAGCCGGTATCGACCCCGCCCAGATGCTGCCCGGCACCGGTGCATGCGCGTTGCCTGACGCGATCGCCTTGACCCGTCACGCGGCCGAAGCCGGCTGCGCCGGCGCCTTGATGCTGCCGCCGTTCTTCTATAAAGGTGTCAGCGACGACGGCCTGTTCGCGTACTACTCGGACGTGATCCAGGCCGTCGGCTCGGATCAGTTGCGCGTGCTGCTGTATCACATCCCGCAGTTCACCGGCGTGCCGATCACCCATACGCTGATCGAGCGGCTGATCGCGGCGTATCCGCAAACCGTGGTCGGCATCAAGGACAGTTCAGGCGACTGGGCCAACACCGCGGCGATGCTTGAGAAGTTTCCCGGCTTCGCCGTGTTTCCCGCGTCCGAGGCTTTGCTCGGCAAAGCGCTGCCGCTGGGCGCGGCCGGCTGCATTTCGGCTACCGCGAATATTCAGCCGCATGCGATCGCGAGTCTGCTGAACGCGGCGACGCTGGAAGAAAGGGCGATATGGGAAGGCAAGGTCGCGATGGTTCGCCTCGCCGTGCAAGCACAACCGATGATCCCCGCGTTGAAAAGCATCGTCGCGCACTTTGCACACGACCCGGAGTGGACGCGGGTGCGCCCACCGCTCACGCCGATGAATCCGGCGCAGTCGGGCGCGTTGTTGCAGCAGCTTCAGGCATTGGATTTTTCGATGCCGTCGGTGGCATCGCTTGCGGCGGTAGCTGCGTGAACGGGCCGCGATTTCAGCCGGCGCATCGGTGGCGAGCGGTGCCGCCCATGTCACCCATGGCGGCGGGGCAAGCCGCGAAGCGTCGGCAGCGTGCGCATGATCGCGCTACGTCCAGCGTTTCAGGCGTTTTCACGCTCGGTGCGTTGACGCTTGAGCCGGCCGAGGACGACGATAGACAGCCGCGCCGTATGGTCGCGCATCGCGTTGTACGCACGTTCCGGCTCGGAGTTGAGGATCGCGGAGACGATCTCGCGATGCTCGTCGGTTGCCGCCTCGAAGCGCGACGGCGAGGCTGGCTGCGCGGCGCGAAAACCCGCCAGACGCTGCCGCTGAACGGACATGATCGACGCCAGCGATTTGCTTTGCGCGCCCTTGCAGATCAGTTCGTGGAATTCGCGATTGAGCTGGAAGTACTCCGTTTCATCGCCGCGCGCGATCGCGGCGTTCATTTCGGTCTGGAGTTCTTCGAGCTGCTTCTTCTCGACGAGGCTCATACGCTGCGCGCTCAACCGGCAGCACAGCGCCTCGAGTTCGCACATCGCTTCGAGCATATCGGCCAGTTCGTCGATGCTGAACTGCGCGACCACCACGCCCTTGCGCGGCGTCAGTTCGACGAGGCCACGCGCGGCGAGCTCGCGCAACGCCTCGCGGATCGGTGTGCGCGACGCGTTGAAGCGTTCGGCGAGTGCCGCTTCTTCGAGCTTCTGGCCCGGTTCAAGCGTGCCTTCGATGATCTCGTCGCACAGCAGGCGGTAAATCTTGGAGGAGAGCGTCGTCATCGTGATGGTTGTGGGTTGAGCGAAACCGTGAGCAAGCGGCCCCATTATGCGCCAGCGGCCCAACCGCCTCAATCGCCACCACGCATATCCGGCCTCTGTAAGCCCATGCAGTGTACGCGTGAACGTGTTCATGCCCCGATTGGTGTATACGAGAATTTCAATAAAAATACACAGATGACTGAATGTATACGAATTATTGAACCCTCGACCACAGCTAACTAATCCCCTACAAACGCAAAAAGCGAGGCAATACGTGACCTGGTTTGGTATCGCAACTTATGAATTGAACGGCCGCACGGCCACTGGCCTGGCGGTTGGCGACAAGCTGTACGACGCGCAGGCGGTATTGAAGCAAAGCGCTTCGGCGCTGCCGTTTGCCGACGTCGGCGCGCTGATCGCCGCTTGGGAGGCGGACGGTGCGGCGACCGTCGAACGGCTCGAAGCCGCTGCGCACGCGCTCGAGGCGGGCACGCTCGACGCCGCGCCGCTCGCCGGCCACACGCTGTGCGTGCCGTATCAGCCGCGCCGCATTTTCGCGGCGGCGTCGAACTATTACGAACACGCGCAGGAGATGGGAACCGAGCTGGCGCCACGCGAAGAGAGCACGCCGTACATGTTCATGAAGGCCGAGACGAGCGTGGTGCCGACTCTTGCGAACGTGGTGATTCCGCCGCACGCGGAGCGGGTCGACTGGGAGGTGGAACTGGCCGTGGTGATCGGCAAGGCCGGCCGCCACATCGCGAAAGAGGTCGCTTACGACTACATTGCCGGCTACACGATTCTCAACGACGTCAGCGCGCGCGACCTGAATCGCCGCTCCGACTATCCGTTCAAACACGACTGGTTTCGCGGCAAGAGTTTCGATACCTTTGGCCCACTCGGCCCGTGGTTCGTGCCGCGCGCGTGTATCGCCGAACCGCAGAATCTGCGCATGCGTCTCGCAGTGAACGGCGAAATGATGCAGGACGGCAACACGTCCGGGATGATTTTCAACATCGCCGAGCAGATCGAATATTTATCGACGATCCTCACGCTGCAACCGGGCGATCTGATCGCCACGGGCACGCCGACCGGCGTCGGCATGGGGCGAGGCATTTATCTGAAGGCGGGTGACGTGATGGTCGCTTCGATCGACGGGATCGGTTCGATCGAGAATCCGCTGGTCGCCGGCTGAGCGTCAGCAGGCTCCCGGTACTTTCCATTCACCCCACTCACTCCACTCATAGACGGGGAACACGACATGTTGCAGCGGATACGGCGCGCGGTACGACAGTGGGTTCGGCCACTCGGGCGGCGGGCTGCGTTGAGCGCGGTGGCATTGACCGCCACCGCGCTTTTCACGAGCGCCCATGGGGCCGACAAGGTGCGCGTCAATCTGGCGTGGCTGCCGCAGGGCAGCACCGGTGGCATCCTGCTCGCGCAGGCCAAGGGCTACTACCGCGACGCGGGTCTCGACGTCGGCGTGATGCGCGGATATGGCGGCCAGCGCACCGTCAATGAAGTGGACGAGGGACTGTTCGAGTTCGGCTATGGCGACCCCGTCAGCGTGATGCTGAACCGCGCGCATGGCGGCCATGCGGTGATGGTCGGCGCGATCAACACGCGTTGGCCCGGTGCGATGTGTTATCTCGAGCGGCCCGGCTTCAAGGTGACGACACTAAAGGATCTCTCGGGGATGACGCTCGGCGGCGGCGGTGCGTCGCCGGTGCAGAACATCATGCCCGCATGGTTGAAGCAGAACGGCATGGCGCCCGACGCGATCAAGACCGTGCGCCTCGATCCGGCCGTGATCAATACCGCGCTGCTGCAAAAGCGCATCGACCTGTCCGAGTGCTGGGAAGGCGCCAGCCTGCCGGTGCAAGCCGCGTTGGCGAAGCGCGCCGGACAGCAGCTTGGCAAGGTTTTCTACCGGGACTTTGGGCTGGACATGATGGGCAACGGTATTGTCACCACCGATACCTTTGTGGCGCAGCATCCCGACGTGGTCAAACGATTTGTCGCCGCGACTTATCGCGGTTATGCGCTGATGCGCGAGCACCCGCAGGAGGCCGCCGATGCGATTGCCGGGCTTTATCCGGTACTCGACAAGACGATCCTGTTGCAGCAGATCGTCGAGACCAACGGACTGATCGCCGACGATCCCGCGCAGCACAAGACCGGCTGGTTGCGGCCCGCGCGCATGGATGCCACCGCCGCGTTTGTGTCGCGAGCGTTCGGCACCGGCTCGAAGGTGAAGGCGGCCGATCTTTATACGAATCAGTTTGTCGAGTGAACCCTATTGGGGGTGACGCATCGTTGATACGGCGCGCTCACTCCAACCAGCCCGCGCGAGGCGTGGGCACTGAGGAGACAGGCAATGAACAGTTTGCGTCCGAAGCGGCTTGGGCACATGGTGCTGATGGTGCGCGACATCCAGAAGTCCGCGCAGTTTTATACCGACGTGCTGGGCCTCAAAGTATCCGACTGGATTGGCGATCAGATGGTATTTCTGCGCGCCGGCAGCGATCACCACGATCTCGCGCTCGCGCAACTGCCGAAAGATTCCGCCGATTTCAACGACCTGCCGCGCTATTCGCGCCCCGGCCTCGAGCACTTTTCGTATCTGATCGACAGCTACGAGGAGATGGAACGCTCGGTGAAGGTATTGCAGGAGCATGGTGTCGAGATCGTGCGTGGGATCGGCCGGCATGGTCCTGGCAACAACCTGTTCCTCGTTTTCAAGGACCCGGATGGCAACAACGTCGAGGTGTACTGCGAGATGACGCAGATCGGCGAGCGCGACGCACACGAGCCGCAGGTGTGGGAGCGCACGATCGAATCGTTCGACCAGTACCGCTTCGAACGCTTTGTCGTGCCGCCGCCACCGCATCTGGTGGCGCAAAAATCGGCGCAGGCAGCGGCGGCGACTGCGGCGTCGGGCGCCCCGCAAGATTCAACGAAAGCCGATCCGTCCAGCTCGGCTGATAGCGAATAATTCGGAACCCTCATGAAGCGAATGATCGAAACCGTCCTGTTCTGGATCGTGATTGGTCTGATCTGGGAATTCGGCGTGCGTTGGACGGGCACGCGGGACTACGTGCTGCCGGCGCTGTCGCAGGTCTTTGCGGCCGGTTGGGAGATGCGTGGACAGTTGCTGTCCGACACCTTGGCTACCGCGTGGGAAGTGTTCGCCGGCTTCGCGCTGGCGCTGGTCGGCGGCCTGACGATCGGCTTGCTGGCGAGCATGTCGAGCATTGCGCGGCGTACCTTGTTTCCGCTTGTCACTGCCTTGCAGAGCATGCCGAAGATCGCGCTTGCACCGTTGTTGATCGTGTGGTTCGGTTACGGCTTTGCGTCGAAGCTGGCGGCGGCCGTGCTGTTCGCGTTCTTCCCGATCGTGATCGCGACGATGGGCGGCCTCGCCGGTGTGCCGCGCAACCTGGACGAGCATTTTCGGGCGCTCGGTGCGTCGCAGGCCAAGACCTTCTGGTATTTGCGGTTGCCTGCCGCGTTGCCCGCGCTGATCGACGGTTTGAAGATCGCGATGCCGTTGGCGGTCATTGGGGCGATTGTTGGCGAGTTCATTGGGTCGGAGTCGGGGCTTGGGCACCTGATCGTGTTTGCGACATCGAATGCGCAGACTGCGTTGTCGTTTGCCGCGATCCTGATGGTGACCGTGCTGGCGATGCTGTTTTACTGGGCTGTCGAACTGGTTTCGCGCGGCGTGTGGTGGAGAGGAGTGACGGTCTGATGGCACTGGTCGACAAGTTGCGTATTGTGCAGCGCGCCGCGGCAACCGGCGCACAGGTTCATCCTTTGCATCGCGACGAAGCGGCGCCTGCGCTGATTTCCGTCGAACAGGTCGGTAAGCGCTTTGCCGCGCGGGGTGGGGCGGAGGCATTCAGCGCGCTTGACGATGTATCGATGCAGATTCGCCAGGGCGAGTTCGTCTCGATCCTGGGGCCGAGCGGATGCGGCAAGAGTACGTTGTTGCGGATGGTGGCGGGGTTGGTGCCAGCCGATGGCGGGCGGATTCTGTTGGGTGCCGAGCCGATTACCGCGCCGGTGGCGGATATTGGCGTGGTGTTTCAGACCAGCAATATGCTGCCCTGGCTGACCGTGGGGGCGAATATCCGGCTGGGCGCGAAGTTGCGGAATGTGCCGCGGGCGCAGGTGGAGGAGCGGCTTCCTGGCTTGCTTGAGACTTTGGGGTTGACGGCGTTTGCCGACCGGTATCCGCATGAGTTGTCGGGCGGGATGAGGCAGCGGGCGGCGATCGGGCAGATTCTGTTGCTCGAGCCGCGCGTGATGTTGATGGACGAGCCGTTTGGGGCGCTGGATGCGTTGACGCGGGACCGGTTGAATGTCGAGCTTTTGCGGATCTGGCAGCGCAGTACGCTGACGGTTTTGCTGGTGACTCATAGTATTCATGAGGCGGTGTTTTTGTCTGACCGGGTGTTGGTGATGTCGGAGCGGCCGGGGAGGGTGATTCACGATGTGATGATTGAGTTGGCGCGGCCCAGGGAACCTGATCAGGTTAAGGGTGATCCCCTGTACGGGGAGTATGTTTCGGTGCTTTCCAGGTTGATGGGGGTGTTTTAGGGGCTGCGCGGGCTATGGGGTTGGTTTTGCCTGCCCGGCAGGTGGGGGCCTTCGCGGCGCTTTTTGTTGGTGATCTGGATTTTGGGTGTTGGCTTGGTGTGGTAGTGGTCTGTTCTGTTGTTGGTCCTTTTGGTCTCTTGGCCTTTCCTTGATTTGTTAGTGGTCTATTAGCGTTGCCCCTGTGCGGGGCGGCACCTACTTTTCTTTGCCTGCCGCAAAGAAAAGTAGGCAAAAGAAAGCGGCTCAAACCGCTAATTCTTAAGCGGGTCCCCCGCGCAGTAGCGGTAGTGGTGCATCTGGAATCTGTGTTTTCGCACATTTCACCTCAGTGACAAGGCAGTCATACCTCCGGCGGCGCTGCGCGCGCCGATACCCAGTTCAAAAACCATCAGGTATGCCAAGCGTTGGTGAGGTTTCCCAGGCAGACCCGTCCGCGACGCACGTAGTGCGGAGTGGGAGCTGATGAGCCCTTTGTCAACGGCGTGGAGTGTGCGGGGGCACGGATTCCAGATGCACCACTACCGTGGCTGTGCGGGGGACCCGCTTATGAGCTGGCGGTTTGAGCCGCTTTCTTTTGCCTACTTTTCTTTGCGGCAGGCAAAGAAAAGTAGGTGCCCCCCCGCACAGGGGGAACGCTAATAGACCGATAACAAAGCAAGGAAAGGCCAAAAGACCAACAACGGAGCGGACCACTAACCCAGCAAGGAAAGGCCAAAAGACCAGCACAGGCAGATCCCAACGCCATAGGCAAACCACAGATACCGATACCAACACCACCGCCAACGGCAAAAAAACAAAAAAATCAGCATCCCTAACAACAGAATAAAAAAACCACACCAAAAACAACCGAACCAAACCCGATTACAATCCCTCCACCCCCAAGCCAGCCCGCAGGGCAAAACCTCATCTTTTATGCTGAAGATCCTGATCAGCGCCTGCCTGGTCGGCCACCCCGTCCGCTACAACGGCAAAGCCAAAGCCAACCCCATCCACGACACGTGGCTAACCCACTGGCAGGCCGAAGGCCGCCTCATCACCGTTTGCCCCGAAGTGGCAGCAGGCTTCCCGACCCCGCGGCCGCCAGCCGAAATACAACTGCGCCGTACCGGCGCCGACGTCCTCGCGCATCGCGCCATCATCAACGACAACACCGGCACAGACGTCACCGCGCTCTTCATCGCAGGCGCCCAGCACGCGCTAAACCGCGCAAAAGCAGAAAATTGCCGCTACGCATTGCTCGCCGACGGCAGCCCCTCCTGCGGCAGCACCTTCATCTACACCGGCAAATTCGACGGCCAAACCCATCCCGCCACCGGCGTCACTGTCGCGTTGTTGCAACAACACGGCATCCGCGTGTTCGCAGAATCGCAGATCGCCGAACTGGCCGCGGAAATCGAACGCGCCTCCAGCAACTGAGACACACTGTCAAATCGACCTGACAATTCGTGATATTGACCCGCTCACCCAAAATTCCCCGGTAACGTTTGCGTAGCCTTAATCAGCGGGAAATTCAAATCGAGGCAGCGAGACGGAGTAAATGTTAATCAAGATTTGACATTTACAAAATCTGAAAATTATTGATCTGGATTTAACCTTCCGATAACTATTTGGAAAACGTTTGCGCCGCTTAATCCCCCGGCTTCGTCGGCAAAAATCACGCCTTCAGGTCAGCAAGCCAGAGTATCAAACGCCGGATGCAGCGGAAATCCGTTGTAAAATTGCGGAAGATACACGCTAGAATGCGCGTCGATTCATCGCTAATGACCAATCGTTCAAACGATGTTCGCGTGAGTCCAGTCGGCAAGTAATTGCATCCGATCGAATCGTTTCCCGCGCAGACGGGAATCGCCGGTAATTACCGGCTCAAGGCCTGTCAGATCGGTAAATACGGGGAAGCAATATTAACGCTTGCTCCGCAATGCCTGCCGCCAATAAAACATTTGTGTGAGATGCGGGGTATTGCCAATGAGGATTCTGTCGATTTTCGGCACACGGCCGGAAGCCATCAAAATGGCGCCGTTAGTCAAGCAACTGGAAGCCGATGCCGGCATCGAGTCGATTGTTTGCGTCACCGGGCAGCATCAGCAGATGCTCGATCAGGTGCTCGAGCTGTTTCAGATCAAGCCGCATCACAACCTCGCGCTGATGACCGGCAACCAGACGCTCAACGGTCTGGCCTCGCGTCTGATCGCCTCGCTCGACGAAGTGCTCGCTGCCGTACAACCCGATCGCGTGCTGGTGCACGGCGATACGACCACCGCGTGCGCGGCGGCGCTAGCTTCGTTCCACCGGCGCATTCCAATCGGTCACGTCGAAGCAGGGCTGCGTACCGGCAATCTGATGCAGCCGTGGCCGGAAGAAATGAACCGCCGCGTGGTCGACGTGATGAGCGATCTGATGTTCGCGCCCACCGCGAGCTCGAAAGCAAACCTCGCGCACGAAACGCTGCACGGCAAGATCATCGTCACCGGCAATACGGTGATCGACGCATTGAACCTCACCACCGCGCGCATCGACCAGGACGCGGCATTGCGCGCCGAACTCGACGCACGCCTGCCGTTTCTCGATGGCGCGCTGCCGGTGCTGCTCGTCACGGGCCATCGCCGTGAGAGCTTCGGTGCGGGCTTCGCGAACATTTGCGCGGCCCTTGCCGAACTCGCGAAAACCAACACGGTGCAGATCGTCTATCCGGTCCACCTGAATCCGAATGTGCGCGGTCCCGTGCAGGAAACCCTCGGCACGGCGCGCAACGTTCATCTGATCGAGCCGCTGGATTACCTCGGCTTCGTGCGCCTGATGCAGCGTGCGTCAATCATCCTCACCGACTCGGGCGGCGTGCAGGAAGAAGCGCCCGCACTCGGCAAGCCGGTGCTGGTGATGCGCGACGTGACCGAGCGGCCGGAAGCGGTGGCGGCCGGCACGGTACGCCTCGTCGGCACGGAGCGCGAAGCGATCGTGCGCGCGGTGACAGGCTTGCTCGCAAACGCGGGCGAGCGTGACGATTTTGCGCATCGCGTCAATCCGTACGGCGACGGCCATGCATCGCAACGAATTGTCGCGGCGCTGAGCGGGCGTCCGTTCGACGAGTTCGTGAGCGGCGCAGCGGGCAGCACCGCGCAGCTTGCGGGCGCATCGGCCGTGCACGCACTGTAAGACTGATGTTCGCAGGCCGCCGTCGATCGCGACGCGCCGGCAAAGCTTCCGGCAATACGGCCTGCCAAAGCGGCCTGCAAAAAAGCGGCCTGCAAAAAAGCGGCCTGCAAAAAAGCGGCCTGCCAAAGCGGCCTGCCAGAACCGGCATCGCAGTTTCAAACAATCCATGCAGCGCAAATTCGCCTCACTGTTTGCGCGCTAATTTCGAGACAAGACAACGTGACCACCCATTCGCTCATGCGCCGCCTGGCGCGCCCTCACCTGAAGGTTCTTGCCGCGCTGCTGTTGCTGGCGTCGACGGCCTATGCCCAGCAGCCGGCCGATGTCGCCGGCAGCTTCGCGCAGCTCGGCAGCGGCCGGCTCGCGACGCGCACGGTGTCGCTGGCCGAACTGGGCATGCGCGATCCGGTCGTGCTGCGTGCGCCGGACGGGCGTCAGGAGTTGTATCTGCCGGTGCCGGCCGGCGTACCCCTGAGCGATGCGGCCTTGCAGATCGACGGCAGCTATCTGCGCGGTAACGGCGGCCGCACGACCATGCTGGTATCGCTCGACGGCTCGCCGGTACTCTCGCGCACTCCGACGCAGGACCAGGGCGATGCGTCCGCGAGTCTGGGCGTGGACGGCGCGGCGAGGCCGAGCGGTTTCGTGCGCGTGGGTCTCGACTGGTCGTCGGTGCTGAGCGATAACATCTGTACCGACCAGACCGCGATCGGCAACGTCTGGCGCATCGCGCCGACTTCGCGGCTGACCTATCGCTACGATCCTGACGCGATCGTCGATCTGCGCAGCGCGTGGGGCGCCTTGCCGAACAAACCGGTGGTGATGCTCGGTGCGCGCACGCTCGGCGCACCGGCGTTCGATGCAGGCTGGCGCGTCGAAGCGCTGCTGCAACGCGAAGGCCGCACGCCGCTCACGCGGACGTGGCCCGTAGTGGGCGACACGGTCGACCTGAGCGATATCGAGGTGCCGGCGCCGCTGCGCGCGATTCCGGCCTTCGCCGCGCTGGCCACGGGCGGTTCGCACAAGCTCGCGAATCCGGCGGAAGCGGGCGCCCTCGTCGCACTGACGCCGCGCCCGGCATTCGCGCCGGACGTGATCGTCGCCGACGACACGCTGCGCAACACGCTGAAGACGTCGCTCGATGCGTTGCGCGAACAGGTTGTCGGCGCGGCCCCTGGTGCTGCCGACGCGTTCGACGCATGGCGTGCCCGCGCGATCGATCCGATCGCGAAGCCGCTCGTTTCGGGCGAAGTGCGCCTTGCCCACCTCGGCGGCCAAACCGCAATCGTGGTCGGCGATAACGACGGCGTGGCGATTCTCGCGCGCGCGTGGCGTCCGATCGACGTGACGAGCCGTCTCGTCGTGCATCAGATCGATACCGCGCCGAACACGCGTGGCGACGAAATCGCGCTGTCGCTGCTGGGCGGCCTGCCGCGCACGCTCGACGTGCAAGGCCGCGCCACCTGGGACGCGAATTTCGATCTGGGCGCGGTGTCGGGCAACGGCAAGCTGCCAGGCAGCGTGGTGCTCGACGTGGCCGCATCGCCGGCTCTGAACAACGCGGCGCAGACCGCCTCGATCTATTTCAACGACGTGCTGATCGGCTCGCAACTGCTGAACGCCAACGGCAAGCCGCAGCGCATTACCGCGCGCGTGCCGCACTACGCGCTGGCGCCGAACAATCTGCTGCGCGTGGTGTTCCAGCGCCAGCCGGAAGGCGGCTGCCAGCCGCGTAGCCAGGGTCATCCGATTGCCGTATTGCCGAGCAGTCATCTGACGCTCACCGACGCGAAGATCGGCGACGATTTCACCGGCATGGTCGCGCGTTTCGCGTCGGAAGCGAATGTGCTGGTGCCGGCCGCGTACCTGAACGATCCCACGCAAGCACTGCCGCGCGTCGCGCGCCTCGCGAACGCAAGCGGCATTTCGCCGACGGGCGCGGCCTTCAGCGTCGCCCGTGACGGCGAAGCGGTGAACCCGAAGGGCGCCTTCCTCGCGGCCGACGTCGCGCTCGCCGATGAGAAAAGCCTCGCACGGTTGTCGAAAGACCGCCTGTCGCTGACCGATGCATCCGGTAAGGTTCTCGCGGACGTGTCGGGTCTGAACCGTGTCGGCGTGATCGAAGCGGTGAAGTCGGGCAGCGTGTCGGGCATCGCGTATCGCACGGTGGGGGAGACGGCGGCGGTCTTGCCTGCGTCGTTGCAACTCTCGCGTGGCGATGTGGCGATCGTCGACGGCAGCGGTACGCTGCGCCAGTTCGATACGCGTCATCCGGGCGAAGTGGTCGACACGGAAGACGTGCAAGGTCCGTGGTTCATGCAGAACTGGGTGCGCTGGGGCATCCCGGCCGCGCTCGTCGGCCTGCTGATCGTATTGCTGCTGGTGGCCAACGTGGCGCGCCGCAGGAATAAGGACAAGTCGTGAGCATCGCGCTGATCAAATGGTATGCGGGCTACGCGGTAGCCCACTACTACCTGGGGCTCGAATACGTCGCGGCGCTGGTGGCGTTCATCATTCTGCTGTCCAGCATCGACGATCTGTTCATCGACGCCTGGTACTGGACCCGCACGATCTATCGCCGCTTCACGGTGCAGCGCACCTACAAGCCGCTCACCAGCGCGCAGTTGTATCAGCGCGACGAGCAGCCGATCGCGATCATGGTGCCCGCGTGGCACGAGTACGACGTGGTCGCGGCGATGATCGAGGACATGGTGCGGGTGATGGACTACCGCAACTATGTGGTGTTCGTCGGCACCTATCAGAACGACCCGCAGACCATCGCCGAAGTCGAACGGATGCGCCGCCGCTACAAGCAGTTGCGTCGCGTGGAAGTGCCGCATGACGGTCCGACCTGCAAGGCGGACTGTCTGAACTGGGTGATTCAGGCGATCTTCAAGTACGAGGGTGAAGCGGGCATCGAATTCGCCGGCGTGGTGCTGCACGATAGCGAAGACGTGCTGCATCCGGTCGAGCTGCGCTTTTTCAACTACCTGTTGCCGCGCAAGGACATGATCCAGTTGCCGGTTGCCTCGCTCGAGCGCAACTGGTTCGAACTCGTGGCCGGCACCTATATGGACGAGTTCGCCGAATGGCACGCGAAAGACCTGGTGGTGCGCGAGAGCCTGGTGGGTTCGGTGCCGTCCGCCGGGGTAGGCACGTGCTTCTCGCGCCGGGCGCTGCTCGCGCTGATCGCCGAAACCGATAACCAGCCGTTCAATACCGAAAGCCTGACCGAGGACTACGACGTCGGCGCGCGCCTGGGCAAGATGGGGATGCAGTCGATTTTCGCGCGCTTTCCGGTGCAGTTCGCCACGCGCCGCAAGGCATGGTTCGGCCTCGGCAAGGAGCGCGACATCACCGTGACGATGCCGCTGTGCGTGCGCGAATTCTTCCCCGATACCTTCCGCACCGCCTACCGGCAGCGTGCGCGCTGGACGCTCGGTATCGGCTTGCAAGGCTGGAAGCAGACCGGCTGGACCGGCTCGCTCGCCAATCGCTATCTGCTGTTTCGCGACCGCAAGGGGATCGTGACCGCGTTCGTCGGCATCATCGCGTATGGGCTGGTGATCCAGTTTCTGCTCTTCGCCGGCGCCGAACTGCTCGGCTGGATGCCGGACCTGATCGCTTCGCCGTTCTCCGATTCGCTGTGGCTGCAAGCGCTGCTATGGGCCAACGGCTGCGCGTTGCTGTTGCGCGTCGCGCAGCGGATCTATTTCGTGACGCGCCTGTATGGCTGGGAGCACGGCGTGCTGTCCGTGCCGCGCATGGTGGTCGGTAACTTCATCAACTTCATGGCTGTTTCGCGTGCGTGGAAAATGTTCCTCACGCACCTCGTGACGGGCAAGCGTCTGGCATGGGACAAGACCATGCACGACTTTCCTTCCGCCGACGGCTTCAACAACCGCCGCCAGCGTCTGGGCGAATTGCTGCTGTCGTGGCAGGCCATTGATCCGGACAAGCTCGAACAGGCGCTCGGCGAAAGCCATGCGCGTGAGGCGCCGCTGGGCCGCGTGCTGATGGCCAAGGGCTGGCTCGACGAGGAGACTCTCGCGGAAGCGATTGCCTTCCAGGCGGATTTGCCGCGTGGACGTGTGATGCTTGAACGCATCAAGGAAGACGCGGAGCGCCTGCCGCTCGACGCGATCGTGCGCCATCGCGTATTGCCGCAGATCGACGCCGCGAATGGCCGCACGATCTTGCTGACCGCGAGCCCGCTTGCCGATACGGCGGTGGCGGAACTGAACGGGCTGATCGAAGGACCCGTTGCCCAGCAGATCGTCCGTGAGGGCGAAATCGCGGCGGGCCTGCGCGTGCTGCGCGGGGTCGAAACCATGGTGTCGGTGGGTGAGGTCGAGTCAGGGGGCACGGTTGGGAGCGCGCCGGCAGGTGTATTGCCGGACGACGCGAGCGGGTCTGTGCCGGCACGCAGCGTGCCGTTGATCGGCGATCTGCTGATCGAGCATGGCCACGTGCGCCGTGAAGCCTTCGAGGCAGCCATGCAGGACTACCGCCCGGATCGACACGGCCGGATCGGCGACTACATGGTGGCGCGCGGCGTGATCTCGCGTTCCGCACTCGAGAACGTAATTCAGCAACAGCGCCGCCTGCAGGGCGCTCTGGCGGCATCCGAATGAGCGATTCATTTTTCTTCAGCTTGCGTGCCGTTGCCGCTGCAACGGTGACGGGCGCACTGTGCCTGAGCGGCGCGACGGCCTATGGGCAGAGCACGGCGGCCGCACCTCAGCCGGCCGCATCCGGACAGAACACGCTGCCGTTGAGCGGCGCCGCCTACCGCGTGGCGCAGACCGCGTACGCCGCCTACGAGCGCGGCGACTACGCCGGTGCGGTCGAGCGGGCACGCGAGGCAATCCGCCAGCGCCCCGACGTCGTGTCGCTGCGGGTACTGCTAGCCAACTCGCTCGCCGCGCTGCGCCGCTATAGCGAAGCAAGCCGCTCGCTCGGCGACGCGATTGCGCAGATCGGCCGCGATCCGGCGCTGGTCTCGCGTCGCAAGCAGATCGACGCGCTGAACGTGGCGACCCGCGCAGTGGCACGCGCGGGCCGCCAGCAGCCGGCCGATCCGGACGTGCTGACAGGCGCCGCGTTGACGGCCGCGCAGCAGGCCTACAAAGCGTACGCGGCGAAGGATTTTGCGGGCACCGTCAAGTACGCGAACGAGGCGATCTCGCTGCGTCCCGACCTGCTGCGCCTGCGGCTGTTGCTGATCGACGCGGCGAGCGCGGCCGGTCAGGATACCGAAGCATGGAACGCCGATCTCGACGCAAGCGGGCGCTTCGGCGACACCGAGGAACTGCGCTTGAGGCGCAGCTTCATTGGCAACCGGCTGGCGCCGAAGTCGTCCGCTGCGTCGTATGAGGCTTTCAGGAAGGGCGACTACGCGCAGGCTGCCACGCTCGCGCGTGAGACGGTCGCCTATGCGCCGGATCAGGTCGGCTACCGCATCCAGTTGATGGACGTGCTGTTCGCCGCGAACGATCTGCCTGGCGTGCAAGCCGCGGCGAGCGATGCGATTGCCGCCGACGATACGGAAATCATGCCGCTCACGCTGCGTGGCTACGTGCTGGCCGCGCAGGGCAAGACGGCGGACGCTGAGGCGGATTTCGCCAGAGCGTTGCAGGCCAACGACGCGACGCAGCGCAACAAGCGCGTGGCGCGCGTGATCATCGCCGACGTATGGATCGCCGAAGGACAGCCGCAGCGTGCGCTCGATCTGCTCGCGCCGCTCAAGATGAATGGCGACGACACCGATCCGCCGATCGCGCTGCGACGTGCGCAGGCGCGGCGGTTGCTCGCGCATGCGCCGGCCGTCGCGGCGAACGCGTCGAGCACCGCAACCGCTTCAACCGCTTCAACCGCGTCGACCGATTCGCTTGCTCCAGCCACGCAAATCGACCCGGCGCACCGTCCCGTGATCGACTGCGTGGTCGATCAGTTTGGCGCAAGCTGCGACGTGTACGCCGCCGATCGCGGTTTCGCCGCGGCACGCGCCGCGGCCACCGCAGCCGCTGCAAACGACAAGGCCGGCGCGGTCGGCTACGCACGCGAAGCGGTCAAAGCCGCGCCGGACGATCCGCAGCACCGGGTCGATCTGATCAACGCGCTCAGCACGGCCGGCAACGACTCCGCCGCGTCGCGCGAAGCGCAAAAGATGATCGACGCCGGCATGCTCGACGCGATGCCGGACCTGAGCGCCGCGTACATCGCACAACGGGCCGGCGACAACAAGGTCGCGTTCCAGCGTTTCAGCATGGCCGACAAGGCCGGCACGATGCCGGCCAGCGCCTACGCCGACGCCGGCTATGCGGCCGTGAACGCGTACCGCAACCGCGAAGCCGCGCAGTTCTTCGAACGCGCGATCGACGCGAGCGCCAAACCGGGCGACGACACGCCGCCCGCCACTCCCGCGCAACTGAACGAGATGCGCAGCGCGCACGCCGAAGCCACCCGCAACTGGGGCTTCGACGCGTCGCTGAATTATCGCGGCGCGGGCATGCAGCCGGGCTATGCGTCGTCGCCGACACCGGGCACGTCGAACAACTGGCAGGCGGGCGTGGAAGCCTACTGGCGTCCGTTCGGCAGTCTCGGCGACCGGATGTTCGAACTCTACGCACGCGGCTACGAGAGTTTCGGCGTGAAGAACGGCGGCGCGAGCGGCGTGGATACCTTGCAGGCCACGATTGGCGCGCGCGCCAAGCCGTTCTCGCAGATCGACGCGATCGTCGCCTTCGAACGGATCATTCCGATCGGCTCGCAGGTCAATCCCGATTGGCTCGCACGGCTCGCGTATTCGGGCGGTTACGGCATCGAGCGGCGGGTCGACGTGCCTTCATGGTGGACCGCGCAGATCTATGCCGAGACCGGCACCTATCTGAACGCGGGGTCGGTCTATGCGACCACCAATCTCGAAGTGGGGCGCACCTATCGCATGGATCGCTACAGCCCGAAGTGGACCGTTTTCCCGTACGCGGTGATCGGCGCGGACTACGACTCGAGCGTCGACCACAGCATTCCGCTCGGCGCGGGGGTAGGGATTTCGACGCGTTACTGGTTCCGCGACAGCAAATACGACGCGCCGCGCTCGTATGTCGATCTGTCGGTGCAGTACCGCTGGAAGATCAGCGGCGACGATCGCGCGCGCGGGGTGTTCTTCGGCGCGATTTACTCGTATTGAATCCGGACGGATCGAATGAAAAAAAATAGCTTGGGGTATTCGAGGACGGCAGTTTTTCTGACGGCGCTGCTGTCGGCCGGCGTGGCGCACGCGGCGGCGGACGACGTCGCGAGCCTGTATGGACCGCAACCGCCCGCCAACGCGTCGTATCTGCGCGTGTTGAACGCCTCGTCGCAGGCGGTGCGCGTCGCGCTCGCCGGCAGCGAAGCGCCGCAGACGCTGGCACCGGGCGCGGTCACGCGCTTCAGCGTGCTGACGCCGGGCACGCCGGCGCGTGTGACGGCCGACGGCAAGGCCCTCGCCGAGGCCACGGCTAATGCAGCAGCCGCCGCTGGCGACGCCGTCACCGTCGCGCTGCGTCATGACGCGAAGGGCTGGCATGCGACGCGGATCGTCGGCCGCTATGAGCGCGTCGACGGTTTGAAGGCAACCTTGCGGGCGTTTAATTTCACGTCCGGTTGCAGCGCGAAGATCGGTGTGGACGGCAACGGCCCGACGGTGTTCGCGCAGGTGGCCGCGGGCGCGCAGGACGCGCGCGCCATCAATCCGGTCAGCGCGAAACTGGTGGGGCAATGCGGCGCGGCGGCCAGCGCGGCGCTGCCGCTGCCGGCGCTCGCAGCCGGCGACAGCTATAGCCTGTTCGTCACCGGCGATGCGGCCAAACCGGTCTTGAGCGGCGCGCGCGATGCGCTGGCGTGGCCGCCCGCCGCGAATTGATCGTCGCAAGATCGCCGCGAGATCGCGGGAGGTTCGTGGCGCGCTGTTTGCCTCCCGCTTTGCTTGGCGTTGCACCTGCATCACACGCTCCACATAAATCACGGGGACCCAACACAATGACCGACTCCAGCCGTTCGTTCATCCAGGCATCTGCCCAACCGGAACCGCTCAACGGCACGCGCCGCCGTTTGCTGCTCGCACTGGCCGCGGCGCCGCTTGGCGGCGCGCTGTCGCTGCTGCCGCGCCGTGCATCCGCCGCGGCATCGACCAGTGTGATCGAAGGCCGCAATCTGTGGCTCTATCCCGGTTGGGAGAGTCTCACCGACGACGCGACGCCCGCCTGTCTGAAAGCCGTCGATCTGATTCGTCAGGCGACGGACAAACTCTCGGCGCGCGGCATTCGCACCGTGATCGTGATCGCACCGCTGAAGGCCCGTTCGTGCCCGGAGAATCTGCCGGACGGCGCCGCATTGTCCGCGGGTGTCGCGGGACGCTACGCCGCGATTCGCACGCATGCCCAATCGCTCGGCCTGCAGATCGTCGATGGTGACGCAGCCATTGCCGCGGTCGACCCGGCACAGGAAAAGTACATTCGCGCCGACTACCACTGGAGCGGCCATTCCGCCGAAGCGGTCGCGGCGCGTGTCGCCGAACGCCTGGTCTCGGCCGGTCCGCTGAAGGGCGCGGCGGGTGCAGGGAGCAGGCTCGGCGCGTGGAACGAGGAAGTCCGCTATGGCGATCTTGCGGCCTTGTTGCCGCCGGAGCGCAAGAAGGCGGTCGGCAAGGATCACTTCATCGTGCGCACGGTGGTGGCGTCTGCGGGTCTTGTCGACAGCGGGCCGCCGGTCGTGCAGGTGGTCGGCAACAGCATGGTGCAGCCGTACCTCGGTTTTCCGCAGAAGCTCTCGAACGCGATCGATCGCCAGGTCGGCTTGACGTGGACCTTCGGCGACACCGGCCCGTGGAAGACGTTGCTCAACTATCTGGAGTCGCCCGGGTTCAAGGCCAATCCGCCGCAAGCGATCGTCTGGCAATTCAACGAAGGGCAGATGATGAATCTGCCGAGCGCAGCGGGCCAATGGGACGCGGCGTCGGTGATGGCCGACGATGCGTTTCTCGCGCGCCTGAGCAAGGCTGTGGCCTGATGAGCGAGTCAGTCGGACGCCCGGCGGAACGCACGTCAAATCGCCCGGTGGCAGGCACGCCGGCGAGAGAGGGCGCCACCGCGCACGCTCAGGCGGGGACGGCGGCTCAACTCGCGCCGTCGCTCGCGCGCGCGCATCGGCGCATCGCGTGGCTGCTCGCGCTGCTGCTCGGTCTCGGTTGTGCTGGGGCAGTGACTTCGCTGGTCGTGCAGTCGCGCAACGGCGCGGCATTCGATCTGCATGGCTGGCGCGACGGCAGCCTCGGCCACAAACTCGATCGCGCAATCGACGTGCCGTACGCGCGCTCGCTGCACCGCTGGCAGGCGGCGGTGCGCTACCGCCTGTTCGGCGACCTCGGGCGGCAGGTGCGCGAGGGTTGCCCTGGCTGGCTGTTCTATGCGGACGGTTTGCGCGCGCCGGTGCAGGCGGGCCATGATCCCGTCGAACGCGCCGACGGTGGCGATGCATTGACCGATGCGCGCATTGCCACGCTGCATCGTCACGCGGATGCACTGCGCGGCGCTGGAATTCAACTGGTGGTCGTAACGGTGCCCGACAAGGCGCGCGCGGAAAGCGAGGCGCTGTGCGGGCTGCGTCAGGACGCGCGGATGACGCAGCGTCTGAACGTCTGGAACCGCGCGCTGACTGCGAGCCACGTCGCACACGTCGAATTGCTGCCGGCTTTGCAAGCCGCGCGTCCGGCGTTTTTCCGCACCGACGTGCACTGGAATGCGCAAGGCGCGCAAGCCGCCGCCCAGGTGGTCGGCGCGGCGGTGTTGCCCTTGCTCGGCACACCCGGAGAGACAAAATTCACGCATGCGACGGCGCAACCGGCGCCGCGGGTCGGCGATCTGCTGACGCTCGCCAACCTGAACGACGTGCCGGACGCCTGGCGGCCGGCGCCTGACGTCGTCGCGGAAGAGACCTTGCAGGCGCAACGCAGCGGCGGTCTGCTCGACGACGGTCCGGCAGCCGACGTGCTGCTTGCGGGCAGTTCGTTCTCGCGGCGCAGCGCGTTTGCCGAGCGCCTGGGCGAGCAACTTGGCCGCGAAGTCTGGAACGTGAGTCTCGACGACGGCCAGTTCGACCGTGCGTTGCAGGCGATCTGGCGCGAGCGCGCCGACTGGCCGAAGAGTGTGCGCGTGGTGATCTGGGAAATGTCGGAAGACGCGCTGTCGATGCCGCTCGAGGGCGTAGCGCCGACGCCTGCCGCAGCGTTGGCTGCCACAGCAACGCCTGCCGCAGCAACGGCCGCCAACGCCGCGATGCCGGTCAACCCCGTTGCCGCACCGGCGAAGCAGGACTGAGCGCGATGCTATTCAATTCCTTTATCTTCCTCACATTGTTCTTGCCGCCCGCACTGGCCGGCTACTACCTGCTTGGCCAACGCATGCCACGTGCCGCGGCGGCGTGGCTGTGCGGTGCGTCGATCGTGTTCTACGGGTGGTGGAATCCGGCGTTCGTCGGCTTGCTGGTGGCGTCGATCGTGTTCAACTATGCGATGAGTTGTGCGATCGTCGCGGCGCCCGCGCAGTCGGCACGGCGCCGCTGGCTGTTGGGTCTTGCGATTGCCGCCGATCTCGCACTGCTGGTGCGCTACAAATATCTGGCGACGCTGCTTACCGCGCTCGTGCACGCAAGCGGCGTGGCGCCCGCCGATTGGCTCGCGCACGGCATGCAGGACGTGATTCTGCCGCTCGGCGTGTCGTTCTTTACCTTCACTCAGATCGGCTATCTGCTCGACTGCAATGCGGGGATCGTCAAGGAGCGCGACCCGCTTGGCTACGTGCAATTCGTCACGTTCTTTCCGCATCTGATCGCGGGGCCGATCCTGCATCACAAGGAAATGATGACGCAGTTCGCGCAGCCGGCCACGTACAAGCTGCGCGCGGAGAATCTCTCGATTGGTGCGTTCGTGTTCACCATCGGTCTCGCGAAGAAGGTGCTGTTCGCCGACACCATCGCGCCGTTCGCCGACGCCGGATTTGCCGCGCCGCACGAATTGCAGTGGCTGGCGGCGTGGGGTACCTGCCTCGCCTATGCGCTGCAGCTTTACTTCGATTTCTCGGGCTACTCGGACATGGCCGTGGGCCTCGCGAAAATGTTCGGTGTGCGCTTTCCGTTGAACTTCAATTCGCCGTTCAAGGCGGCCAGCATCATCGATTTCTGGCAGCGCTGGCACATGACGCTCACGCGTTACCTCACGGCCTACCTGTATTACCCGATGGCGATGCGGATCAATCGCAGCCGTGCGCTGCGGGGCCTGCCGATCGGCCGTCTCGCGCAACGTTCGACGCGCGGCTTTCTGTCGACGGTCGCCGTGCCGACGTTCTACACGATGGCGCTGGCGGGCATCTGGCACGGCGCGGGCCTGCAGTATCTGATCTACGGCCTGCTGCATGCGTCGTATCTCACCGTGAATCACGCTTATCGCGCGTGGCGGGCAGCGGCTGCGCCGGCGGTCGGAGGCGCGGCAGCGGGGACGGCGGCGGGATCGGCACAGAAGACAGGATCGCCGGGAATCGCGGTGGCATTCGCAATGCGGTTCAAGACGCGCGTTCGCCATGCCGGCAACGTGTTGCTGACCTTCGTGGCCGCGCTGGTCGCGTTTGCGTTTTTCCGCGCTCATGGCGTTGGCGATGCGCTCGCCTTACTGCAAGGCATGGCGGGGCTGCACGGCATCGAAGCGCTCGACTGGCCCGCATGGGGCACCGCAAACATCGGCGTTGGCGAGTGGCTGCACCTGGTCGCGGGCCGCTCGACGCTTGCCTTGCAGATCGCCGCGTTACTGGCGATTGTCTGGTGCACGCCGAATTCACATCAATTGATGGGCCGTTTCTCGCCGGCGCTCGAACGCGCGGCCGAGGGGCTGCCCGCTGCGCTGACCTGGCGGCCGTCGCTGCGCTGGACGGTCGCGATGCTTGGGGTGCTCGTATTCTGCGTCGCGCAGTTGCATGGCGAAGTGCGTTTTCTCTATTTCCAGTTCTGATTGCCGTAACGACCTTTGCACAAGGACACCACCATGACTCAAAACGAAACACTGCACGCCGACGTAGCGGCGCTGGTCGAATCCGTCGTACTGCGCCTCGTGCGCGATGATGAGTTGCTGCTCGAAACGGGGCTGGTCGATTCGGTGCTGGCCGTCGAAATCGTGATGGGCGTCGAGATGCAATTCGGCGTGCGCATTCCGCCCACCGAGATCGCCGAGCATCTGGCATCCGTGAACGCGCTGAGCGCGTTCATTGCCGCCAATCGCTAGGCGCATCATGCGATTCGATCTGGGCACAAGCCGCTTTGTCGATACCGATGTGCCCGCCGACGCGTGGGCGGTGATCGGCGCCGATCGCGCGCTGCGCTGGCACGAGTTGGCGGAGCAGGCGCACGCATGGGCCGCGCAGGCACGCGCGCACGGTTTCGCCGCGGATGTGCCGGTGCTCGTGCGCGGCCACAAGGAAGCGGGATTCTTTGTGGCGATGACGGGGGCGTTGCTGCTCGGCGCGCCGTTCGTGCCGGTCGACACGATCTACCCGGATGAACGGATGCGGCGCATCGCGAGCACGCTCGGCGCGCGGACTTACTTCGACGCGCAGGCTGGCCGCTTCGTGAGTTTGAATGGGCAGGGCGCGGAACCGGTTGCTTCGGCATCGGCGGCACCATCGGCACTCGTCTTGCAGGAGAAAAATCTCGCCTACGTGCTGTTCACCTCCGGCACGACCGGCGAGCCGAAGGGCGTCCAGATCGGCCGCGAAAGCGTGGCCGCGCTGGCGGACTGGATGGCGGCCGACTTCGAGCTCGGCGTTGCGCCGGTGTTTCTGAACCAGGCGCCGTTCAGCTTCGATCTGTCGATGTACGAAGTGTTCGGCACGCTCGCGCTCGGCGGCACCGTGGTTCTCGCTTCGCGCGCACTGACCGCGCAGGGCGCGGCCTTGCTTGCCAGCCTCGCACGGCACGGCGTGACGACCTGGGTGTCGACACCGTCGTTCGCGCAGCAGCAGTTGCTCAATCCGCAGTTCTCTCAGGAGGGCTTGCCGGCACTCGCCACCTTCCTGTTCTGCGGCGAAGTGCTGCCGGTCGCGCTCGCGCGGCAGCTTCGCCAGCGGTTTCCGGCCGCACGGATCATCAATACCTACGGACCGACCGAAGCGACCGTGGCGACCACCTGGATCGTCGTCGACGATGCGGTGCTGGCCCATCACGCGCGCCTGCCGATTGGCCGCGCCAAGCGCGACGCCGAGGTGTTCGTCGATGACGGCGAGTTGTGCATTGCCGGCGCGCACGTGATGCGCGGCTATCTGAATCGCGCGGACCTGAACGCGGCGTGCATGTTCACCCGTCACGGCGAACGGGCGTTTCGCACCGGCGATCTCGGCGCGGTCGATGCGGACGGCCTGCTGTTTTGCCACGGGCGTATCGACGATCAGATCAAGATGGGCGGTTACCGGATCGAGTTGATGGAGATCGATGCGGGCCTGCGGGCGCTGCCTGGCGCCGCGAGTGCCGCCGCTGTGCCGCTGCGGCGCCCGGATGGCTCGGTCGCGCGGATCGTCGCGTTCGTGGCGACCGGCAGCGACGACGGCCGCCTGCCCGATGCGCTGCACGACTGGAAGGCGCTGCTGGCCGCGCGCCTGCCGTCGTATATGATCCCGTCAGAATTGCTCGCGTGCCGGAGCTTGCCGTTATCGGTCAACTTCAAGATCGACCGCGCGCAACTCGCTCAGGATTATCGTGACATTCATCTCAAGGCACAGCGGCAGCACAATGGGTAATTTGCATGACATTCCGAGTCAGGCCGGCGAGCCGGTCTCGCCGCGCCGCCGTGCACTGCTCGCCGTGGGCGCCAACGTGGCGCTCTCGGCGCTGCTGTACGGCTGCTCGGCGCCGGGTTCGGCCGACGCCGCCGCGTTGGCGCAAGGCGTGGTCTGGCAACTCGACGAAGATCATGTCAATCCGCATGGCGACTGGAATCGTCTCGGCGTGACGGATCTGCTGGTGCAATGGACCGCGGTGGACGATATCTCGTTTCTGCCCGGCACCACGATGCAAACGGCCCAGCGTCTGCCGGACTGGACGCGGATCGGCGGTGAGCCGTGGGCGCGCAATGTGATCGTCGGTCTTGCCGGACGCTTCGACGAAACCACGGCCCGCGCGCAAGCGGCGCAACTGGTCGAGCAATCGAAGCAGTTGGCCGCAGTGCGGCCGGCAGTCCACATCGACGGTTACTATTTTCCGGTTGAAGTCGATCCGACCTGGAAGGACGCCGTTACGCTCGCGCCTTTACTCGACAAGCTGCCGCGGCCGCTGTGGATCAGTGTCTACGACAATTCGAATATCGGCGGTCAGGCACTGGCGGCGTGGCTGGATGGCTGGTTGCCGAAGGATGTCGGCGTGTTTCTGCAGGACGGCTGCGGTGTTTATGCACGCGGCCCGGCGGCTGCGCGTGAGTATGCGGACGCGCTGGCCGCGCGGCTCGGCAAGGACCGTGTGCGGATCATCGCCGAGGCATTTCGTCCGGCACAAAACGGTGCGTTCCGCGCCGCGACGGCCGCGGAACTGTCGCCGCAATTGCTTGCGTATCGCGGTTACCGGACCTATCTGTTCGACGGGCCGCATTATGTGTCGGACCAGCTCGTGCAGGATCTGCTGGGCATGCAGCAGGCGCAGAAGTAGGGCGCTGGGCCGGCGCGCAGGAAGTCAAGCGCCTGCCCATCCGCTGTTAGCGCAACTGCGTCACCGCCAGCAGCAGCACCATGCTGCCGATCGCGCCATCCAGCACGCGCCACGCCGTAGCCCGCCGAAACAGCGGCGCGAGCGCACGCGCACCGTAACCCAGACCGATAAACCAGACCCCGCTCACCGCCATCGCGCCGAGAGCGAACGCGACCCGTGCGCCGTCCGGTTCGCGCGCGCCCGCCGTGCCGATCAGCAGGAAGGTGTCGAGATATACGTGCGGATTGAGCCACGTGAAGGCCAGCGTCATCAGAATGATCGGCATTGCGCGCCGGGTTGGCGCCGTTCCCGTCGTGCTGCCCGCGTTGGCGTCCAGCACCGCGTGGCCGGGCCGCACCGCGCGGCGCAGCGCGTTGATGCCGAACCATGCCAGATAGGCGAGCCCGACATACAGCATGGTGTGGACGAAGACCGGATAGCGTTCCACCAGCACCGATGCGCCGCCGACTCCGGCGCCGATCAGAATGAAGTCCGACAGCGCGCAAAGCGCGACGATCTTGCCGACATGCGAGCGCATGATGCCCTGACGCAGCACAAAGGCGTTCTGTGCGCCAATCGTCACGATCAGTGACGCGCATAGCGCGGCGCCGTGGGAAAAAGACAGCCAGTTCATAGTCAATCCAGTAGACGGGGGAAGCGAACGAAGCTAGTCTGCGGGTTTGCTGCTCGTAAGAGAAGCTAATTTAGTTAATGCCGATTAAGGAACGCTAATGCTCGACTATGCGTTGCTCGATGCGCTGGCCGCCGTGGTGCGGCACGGTTCGTTCGACCGCGCCGCCAGCGAACTGAATGTCACGCCTTCAGCAGTCTCGCAACGGGTCAAACTGCTGGAGGAGCGGGTGGGGAGCGTGCTGGTGAAGCGCGGCCAGCCGTGCGTTGCCACCACCTCGGGGGCACTGCTGTGTCGCCATACCGAACGCGTGCTGTTGCTGGAAGCGGAACTCGCCGGCCGGCTGCCGGCGCTGCCCGGCGCGTTGGTCGAACCGTGGCCGGCATTAAGGGTGGCAGTCAACGACGACAGTGTGGGCACCTGGTTTATCGACGCGGTGGCGCAATTTTGCGTCGAACGGGAGATGCTGCTCGATCTGGTGGTCGACGACCAGGACCACACCGCGCAGCGAATCCGCGATGGCAGTGTGCAAGGCGCGGTCACCACGCAGGCCGAACCGGTGCAGGGCTGCCGCTCGACCCGTCTCGGACGGATGCGCTATCTGGCGGTCTGCTCACCGGCGTTTCGCGCGCGCCATTTTGCCGATGGCGTCACGCGCGAGTCGCTGCGGCGCGCGCCGTGTGTCGATTTCAATCCGAAGGATCAGTTGCAGAAGCGCTTCATGCGCCGCATCACGCGGGCGGACCTGGACCCGCCCTTGCACTGGATTCCGCACGTGGCCGGTTTTCTGCGAGCTTGCGTGACGGGGCTCGGCTGGGGCATGTGCCCGGAACGGATGATCGCGCCGCATCTGGCGAGCGGCGAGCTGGTGGACATAGCGCCCGGCAAGCATATCGACGTCGATCTCTACTGGCAGAGCTGGCGCCTGTCGATCGGCTGGCTCGACGATTTCAGCGCGGTGCTGCGCAAGCGGGCGGCCGAGTTTCTCGATTGAGTTTGAGCGGCACGCGGGCGGCGTTTTCCGAAAGACGCCGCCCGCGCTGGCCGGGATGCGCCGGCCTTCAATGCAAGCGGATCACCGGATGCACGCGGCGGCGCAACCAGTGGCTTGCCGAATCGAGCGCCATGCGTGCGAAACCGGTCAAGGTCATCACGTGGCGGCGATAGATCAGCTTGTAGACGACCGTCGCCAGCCAACCGTCGACGAACACCGGTTGCGTCAGCAAGCTGTTGCTCAGGCTGCCGATCGTGCCTTCGCGGCCGAAACCGACCAGGGTGCCGGCGTCGCGATAGACGAACTCCGGCAAGGGCTCACCCGCGATCCTGCACTTCAGCGTGCGTGCCAGAAACAGCGCCTGCTGGTGCGCGACCTGAGCGCGCGGCGCCAGGAACGCATCCGCATTGCCTGAAGAAGGGCAGGCCGCACAGTCGCCGAGTCCGAAGATGTTGGCGTCGTTCGTGCATTGCAGCGTACGGTTCACCTGCACCTGGGCGTTCCGATTCACCGCGATGCCGTCCAGCGTGCGCAATACAGGCGGCCCTGCAATGCCGGCGGTCCAGATCGCGATGTCGCTGGCGAGCGGTGCGCCTTGATCCGTCAGCACGGCGTCGGCGCGCACTTCGGTGACGCGCGTTGAGCTCAACACGTCCACTCCAAGTGTGCCGAGCATTTTTTGCGCACGCGTTGAAATCGTTTCAGACAGCGCGGGTAACACGCGCTCGCTGCTTTCGATTAGACGAATACGGAAATCGCGCACCGGGTCGAGTGAAAACGGGCTATAGCGGTTCAACAGACGCACCGTATCGCGTACCGCGGCGGCGAGTTCAACGCCGGTTGCGCCGGCGCCGATGATGTTGATCGACACCGGCGTGTCCGCCTGAGCGGTCCGCGCGCGGCGCGCGTGGTTCGCCCGCAGGCAGGCGTCGAGCAGCTTGCGGCGAAACGCTTCCGCATGAGCGACCGATTCGAGCGGCAACGCGTGTTCAGCCGCGCCGGGCACGCCGAAATATTGCGTGACGCTGCCCATCGCCAGCACCAGCGTATCGAATGCCAACTGCCGTGACGGCAGGATTTCGCGGCCGTCGGCGTCGTGCAGCGCATTGAGCGTGATGTGCCGGTTGGCCCGATCGAGCGCGGCGAGTTCGCCCTGTTCGAATTCGAAGCCGTGCCGCTGCGCCTGCACAGCATATTGCAGTTGATGCGTAGCCGGATCGAGCTGGCCCGATGCGGCTTCATGCAGCAAGGGCTTCCAGAAATGCGTTGGCCAGCGATCCACCAGCACGACCTGAGTGAGACCGGCGCGCCCCAGGGTCTCCGACAACCGCGTGGCAAGCCCAAGACCGCCGACTCCGCCGCCGACGATCACGACGCGATGCGCCGCTGCCGGCGTTGCGTGCGGCGCTTCCTGCGCGTGCTGAATCGGTTGCTGAATGGGTTGCGTAATAGGTTGTCTAGTGGGCTGTGTACATTGCGCGTCAGAGGTTGTTCGCTGATCGATTCCGGCCATGATCCTGATCCTCCTGAAGTTGTCTATGCACAGCCGATGAGAGTGTTAGCGGGCTATACCCGGAATTCATCGGCCTGATCTGTCGGGGTCAGTATAGAATCGGCGGAAACCGCAGCACAATTTAATGTTTATAGAGAACATATAGGTTTTCAATTATGTTAAAAGCCGCCACGTTCCGTCAATTGAAAGCGTTGCATACGGTCGCGAAACTCGGCAGTGTGTCGCGTGCGGCCGAGGAACTGAAGCTCACGCAACCGGCGGTGTCGCTGCAGGTGCGTCTGCTCGAAGAGGCGGCCGGGGCGCCGCTATTGCAGCGGGTGGGCCGTGGCGTGCAGTTGACCGCGGCGGGCGAAATCCTCGCGCGCTATGCGCTGGAAATTCTCGACCTGTGGAACGGCGCGGCGGACGATCTTGCCGCATTGCACGGCGAGCAGGGCGGCACGCTGCGCATCGGCGCGATCACCACCGCCGAATATCTGATCCCGCCGTTTCTGGTGCGCTTCACTGAATTGCGCCCGCAAGTGAAGGTGCAGTTCAAGGTGGGCAATCGCGCCGATATCATCCGCATGCTCGCCACCCACGAGATCGATCTTGCGGTGATGGGCAGCGCGCCGCGCGAATTGCGCACGGTGGCGACGGCTTTCGCGAAGCATCCCATGGCGTTTGTCGCCTCGCCCGGCCATGCGCTGATGAAGAAAAAACGCCTGTCGCTGGACGATCTGCAAACCGCGAATCTGTTTGTGCGCGAACGCGGTTCGGGCACGCGCTCGACCGTCGAGAATCTGTTTCGGCTCGCCGGGCACAAGCTGCATATCGGCTCCGAGCTCTCGAGCAACGAGGCGATCAAGCAACTGGTCGAAGCGGGTCTCGGCATTGCGTTTCTGTCGCTGCACGCGTGTTCGCTGGAATTTCAGGCCGGTTTGCTGGCCTTGCTGCCTTTGCCTGCCAATCCGATCGAACGTGACTGGTATGTGATGCATGTGTCGGATAAACGCCTGCCGCACGTCGCCGGACTGTTCCGCGATTTTCTGCTCGAGCACGGCATGTCCGGCGCGGTACCGGTGCCGCTGCCCACCGTCGCCGCAGCGAAGCGGCGCCGTCAGGGTCGGGAAGCGGGGCGCGCGGCAGATCCGGTTTGAGGCGCGGATTCTCACGATTCGCTTCGACGTTTGCGCGCTATCAGGCCCGAAGCACGTCCTCACGCGGCCCTTCGTTAGCGCGCAGCGCCTTATTTGACAGGGATTTGGGGTTACATCGCCCGGGATCGAAGTAAAGGTTGGGCGGCCGATATTTTTGCCCACGCCGATTGTCTTTACAGTGACGTCCAGACATCTGAAAAAAGTGGACGCCACCTCCCCGTGGCGAGCCATCGTGATTGAGACCTGGCCGTTACAGGAGTTGGAGACAATGAGCAGCAACAGCATTACCCAAGTCGAAACATTCGGTTTTGAGCGCATTCCCGACCGCTCGCGCTATGCGCGGCCGATCGATCTGTTCCGCTTGCTGTTCGGCGGGTGCAATACTTTTTCCACGTCGGTGCTCGGCAGCTTTCCGGTGCTGCTTGGTTTGTCGTTCAAGGCGGGCGTTTATTCGATCGTGCTCGGCGTGCTGATCGGTTCATGCATACTCGCGCCGATGGGTCTGTTCGGTCCGCGCAACGGCACGAGCGATCCGGTTTCTTCCGGCGCGCATTTCGGTATTCATGGCCGGATCGTCGGCTCCTTTCTGGCGGTGCTGACCGCGGTCGCTTTCTTCTCGCTGGCCGTATGGAGTTCGGGCGACGCGCTGGTGGGCGGCGCGAATCATCTGCTCGGCCTGCCGGTCAACTGGATGACGCTGAGCTTCGCGTACGGTCTGTTCGCGGTGCTGGTGCTGACCGTCTGCGTGTACGGCTTCCGCTTCATGCTGTGGGTCAACAAGATCGCCGTATGGGCGGCGAGCCTGCTGTTCGTGGTCGGCATCGTGGCATTTGCCGGGCCGTTCGATAGCGCGTACGCCGGCAAGGTCGCGCTCGGTTCGGTGGGTTTCTGGCCGGCCTTCGTGAGCGCCGTGCTGGTGGCGATGAGCAATCCGGTCTCGTTCGCCTGCACGCTCGGCGACTGGGCTCGCTATATTCCTGAAAACACGCCGAAGAAGCGCACGCTTCTCGCGGTGTTGCTCGCGCAACTGGCCACCTTCGTCCCGTTCTTTTTCGGGCTCGCCACGGCGACGATCATCGCCGGCAATGCGCCGGAATTCATCGCATCGAATAATTATGTGGGCGGCTTGCTGGCCATCTCGCCCAACTGGTTCTTTCTGCCGGTGTGCCTGATTGCGATCATTGGCGGGATGTCGACGGGCACTACGGCGCTGTATGGCACCGGGCTCGATATGTCGAGCATGTTCCCGAAGTTTCTGAACCGCGTGCGCGCCACGCTGCTGATCGGCAGCCTCGCCATCGGCTTTATTTTCCTTGGCCGCTTCGCGTTCAATCTGGTCGAAAGCGTGTCGACGTTCTCGGTGCTGATCAATGTCTGCAGTTGCCCGTGGATGGTGATCATGATCATCGGCTTCGTGACGCGGCGCGGCTTCTATCTGTCCGACGATCTGCAGGTGTTCAATCGCGGTGGCCGTGGCGGTCACTACTGGTTCACGCATGGCTGGAACTGGCGCGCGATGGGTGCGTGGATTCCGAGCGCCGTGATCGGCCTGTGTTTCGTCAATCTGCCGGATCAGTTCGTGGGTCCGCTCGGACAACTCGCCGATGGTCTCGACATCAGCATGCCGGTTTCGCTGACGCTTGCCTGCGCGCTGTATATCGCCTTGCTGCAGTGCTTTCCTGAACCGGATGGCGTGTACGGGCCACTGGGCCGCCGCTGGTTGCGTAGCGGTTCGCAGCGCAATGTGACCGTGCATCCGGTGGTGCCGGCGACTAAGCTCAAGGCGGGTGGGGCGCGAATCACGCCGCAAATGAAGGATCAAGCGGAGCCGCGCACCGCGCGGCGCGAACGCGAGGAAGCACTGGACATGCAGGACGCGGGTTGAATCGTCCGCACCGAAACGACAGTTACGCGGTAAATGCAATGGTAATCAAGTTGAGTAGGCAAACAAGATGAGCGAGTCAGTAAAGCGCGCGTTTGAAGGGGTAAAGCTGTTTCCGTTCTGGTTGGACAATCCGCGCGCGCCGGCTGTCGAACGGGAACTGATCGGTCCGACGTCCGCGGATCTGGTGGTGGTCGGCGGGGGTTTTACCGGGTTATGGGCGGCGATTCAGGCGAAAGAAGCGGACCCGTCGCTCGACGTCGTGCTGGTCGAAGCGGGTAAAGTGGCCTACGGCGCATCGGGCCGTCCGGGCGGGATCATTTCCACGTCCGTGATGCATGGTCTGCCGAATGCGACCCGGGTGTTTCCGCAAGACCTCGACGTGCTGGAAAAGCTGGGTCAGGAGAATCTCGATGGCTTCAAGGAATCGTTGACGCGTTACGGCATTGAAGCGGACGTCGAATGGAATGGCGAGATGACGGTAGCGGTCGACCCGGGCCACCTCGATCATCTGAAGGGCGACTACGAGTTGCACCTGTCCCACGGGCACGACGTGGTGCTGCTCGACAGCAAAGGCGCCAGAGAACAACTCGATTCGCCGCTGTTCGCGGGCGCAATGTGGTCGCGTAATCGCAGCGGCACGATTCATCCGGCCAAGCTCGCTTGGGGTTTGAAAGCGGCTGCGTTGAAGCTCGGTGTGCGTTTGCACGAGCACTCGCCGATCACACGCCTGGAAGATCTCGGCGCAACGATGATCGTGCATACGCAGGCGGGGCGCATCGAAACCCCGCGTGTGCTGCTCGGCACCGGCACGGCGGACGTGGGCGTGACCGACATCAAGCGCCGCGTGATGCAGGTGCGCGATCACATCATCGCGACCGCGCCGCTGAGCGACGAGCAGATGGCACGGATTGGCTGGAACAATCGCCAGGGCATTTACGACACGCGTACGCAGCTCAATTATTTCCGTCTCACCAAAGACAACCGGATCATCTTCGGCGGCCGCGTGAGCTATCATTTCGGCGGCGATCCGAATCCGGCCGCGGATCGTGACGAAAGCACCTACTACAAGCTCGCCGAGGCGTTCTATCGCACCTTCCCGCAACTGCACGACGTACGCTTTACCCACGCGTGGGGCGGCCCGATCGACTACTGCTCGCGGGGCGCCGTGTTCGCGCGCCGCTATCACGGCGGCAAGAGCGTGTTCGTCGCGGGCTACACGGGCTTCGGCGTGGCGGGCAGCCGATTCGGTGCGAAGATGGGCCTCGATATGCTGTGGAATCGCGATACCGTGATCACGTCGCTGGATATTTCGCGCAAAGGGCCGTCGTATATTCCGCCTGAACCGCTGCGCTGGATCGCCGCGAAGATCACCTTCAACGCCTTCGACGGCGCCGACGATCGCGGCGGCTGGCGGCGTCTGTGGATCAATTCGATCAAGGCACTGGGTTTTCCGATGTAGCGGCGGCGTTTTTTATTCGTTGCCGCCGGAATAAAAAAACCGCACCTTAACGGGTGCGGTTCCTGTTGCAGCAACGGTGTGAAGCAGTATGAATCAACCGCAGTACACGATGCTGTACTTCTTGGTCGCCACCGGCATATGCCACGTGCCCGAGAAGCCCTTGTGCAGGATGAAGGCGTCGCCGGCGGCATAGCGGTCGCTGCGGCCGTCGTCGCTGGTGATCACGACTTCGCCTTCGATCAGCACGCAGACTTCGTGGATCGGCAGGTCGGCCAGCTTCAGCGTGCCCGCATCGCATTGCCATACGCCGGCGGACAGCATGTTGGTCGCGTCGGAGAAGGCGTTGAGGGCGTGCGGCGCCTTGGCGCCTTCCAGAATGACGTCGGCGGGATCGTGCAGGGCCGGGTTCAGTCCGGAAGCGCCGGGGCCTTTAGCGTCGATGCGGGTGAAAGTGATGGTGCTCATTGTCTCTCCTGGTTGATCGGATTCGAGGGGGATTCGATGAAGAAATCGAAGCAGACCGGAGTCTGAGCCAAAGCTGCGTAGCGATGAATTTCGATTTGAAGACATTCAGATTGAGCGGCGTCGATGTAAACCTTCGATACCGCTACGGGCGCGATCCGCGGCCCATGATCTGACCTGACACAATCCATGTAAAGGACTAAGCCATGCAAGCGCAATTCCAACATGCCCGGCAGTTTTATATCGACGGCCAATGGGTCGACCCGTTAAACACGCCCGGCGCGGCCACGCTCGACGTGATCGATCCGTCCACGGCCACGCCGTTCGCGCAGATTTCGCTCGGCAGCGCGGCCGATGTCGAGCGTGCGGTAGCCGCTGCGAAGCGTGCTTTTCCGGCTTATAGCGAGACGACGATCGCGCAGCGAATCGATCTGCTGCAGGCGATCCTCGACGTCTACCGCAAGCGCTACGACGACATGGTGCATGCGATCAGCCGCGAGATGGGCGCACCGCTGCAATACGCGAACGACGCGCAGGCGTGGACCGGCGTCGCGCATCTGGAGACAATGATCCGCACGCTCGACACGTTCGAATTCGAATACGTGAAGAGCAGCATTCTGATCCGCAAGGAAGCGGTCGGCGTGTGCGGGCTGATTACGCCGTGGAACTGGCCGGCGCTGCAGATCGCCACCAAGGTGGTGCCCGCACTCGCGGCCGGCTGCGCGATGGTGCTCAAGCCTTCGGAACTGGCGCCGCTGTCCGGCATGATCTTCGCCGAGATTCTCGACGAAGCGGGCGTGCCGGCCGGCGTGTTCAACCTGGTGAACGGCGAGGGCGCGACGGTGGGCGAGGCGATGTCGCGTCATCCGGATATCGACATGATGTCGTTTACCGGTTCAACGCGGGCGGGCGTGCTGGTCGCGAAGGCCGCGGCGGATACGGTCAAGCGCGTGCATCAGGAGCTGGGCGGCAAATCGGCCAACCTGATTCTTGAAGATGCCGATCTGAAACACGCGGTGATGCGCGGCGTCCGTGCGTGTTTTGACAACAGCGGCCAGTCGTGCGACGCGCCTACCCGCATGTTCGTGCCGCGCGCTCGCCTTGCCGAGGCGCTCACCTACGCGAAGGAAGCGGCTGACGCGCTGGTCGTCGGCCCTGCGGATGCGAAGGGTGTGGATCTTGGACCTGTCATCAGCGAGCAGCAGTTCGACAAGATCCAGCGGCTGATCGGCGTGGGCATCGAAGAGGGCGCAACATTGGTGGCCGGTGGCCTCGGGCGCCCTGAAGGCCTGAAAGACGGCTACTTCGTGCGCCCGACGGTGTTCGGCAATGTCACGCCGAACATGACGATCGCGCGCGAGGAGATTTTCGGGCCGGTGCTGTGGATCCTCGGCTACGACTCCGAAGACGAAGCGGTCGCGATGGCCAACGACAGTCTCTACGGTCTCGCGGGCTATGTGCAATCCGCGTCGATCGAGCGTGCGTATGCGGTGGCGAAACGCCTGCGTACCGGCACGATCTATCTGAACTACGCGGACTACAGTCCCGATGCGCCGTTCGGCGGCTTCAAGCAGTCGGGCAACGGCCGCGAGTATGGCGAGTTCGGTCTCGAGGACTTCCTGGAGATCAAGGGCGTGGTCGGCTACGCGAGTTGAGGCCGCTTGCCGATGGCGGTTCCGAACCTGTAGGCGCCACTTGAGGGCGTCTATAATCCTCACCGGAATTCGCCATCGGATCTTCAACTCGTGAAAACAACTATCGCTATTGCGCTTGCCGCGCTCGCCCTGAGTGGCTGTATGTCCGCCGAGAAAGAGCAGGCGCAGGAGCGCGACTTCACCCGCTCCGAGAACCTGCTCGATGCCGCGCAGCGTAACGCTGCCATTGCGTGCGCGGATCAGGCGCAGTGCGACAAGGCCTGGTCGCTCACGAAGGACTACGTGGCGAAGCACTCTTATACCTCGATCGTCCGCGCGGACGCGGTGGCGATCGAGACCGACGTGCCGGGCCGCTCGGGCAAGGCCGTCTATTCGGCTACGCGAGTGGCCAAGGGCAGCGGAGCGACTATCACACTGTATGCGCAGTGCCGTGACATGTATGGTCCGGATCGCGCGATGGGCTCTGATTACGACGACTGCGTGAAGCAGATCGGTCCGACGCAGAACGGCTTCGTGCCGTATCTGCGCCAGCATCTGTCGAGTCAGTAACGGACCTATCTTCAGACCGGTATGCGGCGCGTCATCATTCGTTCGAACGCGTCGACGATGCGTTGCACGTAGGGATTCTTGTGTGCGAGCACGCCGCTCTCGCGCTCGAAGTGCGCCAGCATGGTCGCGTTCGCTTCGAAGACTAGCACCTGACCGCCCGGCAGCAAGGTGAAGTCGATCCCGCCGTAGTCGAGATCGAGCTGCCTGCCGATTGCCGCGATGGCATGCATCGCACGCTCGCCGAGCGCGGCATGCGGATTGTCCAAGAACCGCCGCTCTTCCTCCAGCTTCCACGCGTGCTGTTCCATGTCGGCGGAGTAGTAGTGGACCATCCAGTGCGGTGAAATCGCCAGATGGTAGGGAAACGGCTCCCGATCGACAAAAATGATCCTGTATTTGCGGTAGAAGCCGTCGGTGCTGCGATAGTCGCGAAACGCCGTCAGATAGGAAACCCCGGCTTGTGTCGAGCACCATGCTTCGAGCGCTGCGGGGTTCTCGCATAGCACCAGTCCGTCGCCACCATGCGTAGCGGCGGGGCGCGCCAGAACCGGATAGTCGAGGCCACCCGCCGCGAGCAGCGCGCCAAGCGCGGCGCTTGAGGCCGGGGCGGCATCGCTCTGCACGCACGGCGCCACCTGTACGTCCGGCAGCCCGTTGAGCAGGCTCGCGCTCAGGTGCCGTCGAGTTCGAGCGACAAGCGCGGGCGGATTAAGCATGGGCCGCGCACAGCGCGAGACGAAGCGCGCGAGCCGGCCGGAGAGCGGGGCGGCGATATCCGCATCGCCAATCGCGTTGAACACGAGATCGTAGGGCGGCAAAAGATCGTCTTCTTCGTCGGCGGCGTAGTCGATCGCGTACTTGATACGGCACCAGTCCGTGCCAGACAGCAAGGCATCGACTGGCACATTGCCGGCGGTGCGCGCCGCGCAGAGGAGCAGCACGCGACGCTGTTCCGTACCGCTTCCTTCGACAAAGACGCGCTGGATCCGGTAGGCACGTTCCCGGTATCCGGCGGCTTCATCCACCCGTCCCGCGTTTGCAAGGACGGCAGCCAGATTCTGGCAGGCAGTGGCGACTTGCGGATCGAGCGTCAGAACGAGGCGGTACCAGTATTCCGCGATCGCGTGATCGCCTTTCATGAAGTATCCGGTTGCCACGTCGCAGAGATTCGCGGCGCTGGCGTCGGGTGCCGAACTGGCGTAGCCGTCCAGCGTGTGGGCGGCGATCAGATGCGCAAGCGCGCCCAGTTCGTCGCCGTCGCCGCGCCGGATTTCGGCGAGGGCTCGGTGGCGGGCTGGATCGAGCGGGGCGCTTTCGCCGACGTGCCCGGCTGACGCGCCCGGAGACGATGCTTTGCTGACAGTTTCGTGGTGGGCGTTCTGGGTCACGGTCGGTCGGAATAGCAGCAGGCGACGGGCCGCCGCGCCTTCGAAGCATAGCGGGCGTGCCTGCGATTCGGCTTACAGCGCCGCGTGCCTGCAACGCCGCCAGGGGGCCCATGCCACGCCACGCTATCCCTCGCTATTCCAGGTCGTTTGCCTAAGCCATCCGCTCGCGCCCCTACAGCAGCAACTCGATCGAATGAAACAGCCGGCGCATCTCGGGGTCTTGCGAGCGGGCACCTTCGTCGATGACTTCGCGCAGACAGTCGAGAAAACAGGCAGCCGCCGGACTGGTCGGTGCCCCGCGCCGCGACGTGATGCTGACGATGGTTTCATCCACGGTTTCGCGCAAGGGCAGCGCCCACAGGTTTTCCTTCGCGATGAGCACCTCGACGAGCGGCCACGGGAAGATGCTGACCATGTCCGTTTGCGCGAGCAGGCCAAGCACGACTGAGAGCGAATGCGCGAGGTGGATCGTGTGCGGCACCTTCATGCCGCGCTTGCGAAACAGGTTGTCCGAGATCGATTCGCGGCTTGCCGGGTCCCAGTTCAGCACCCATTCGGCGTCTTCGAGTTCGAGCAGCGTGCGGCAACCCGCCTTTGGATGATCGCGCCGCGCGCACACCGCCGAATGCGTTGAGAACAGCGGGACGTTGTGAAACTCCGATTGCGGCGATGCGGGCGGCGGACGACCGATCGAGAAGTCGAGGCTGCCGTCGCGCAGACGCGGTTGCACGACGCCCAGCAGCCCCTCGAAAAATTCCAGTTGAACTTCCGGCATGTGCTGCCGGAACCGCTGCACCGCATGCGGCAGAAACGTCAACGCCACCCACGGCGTGACGCCGATCGACAGTTTGCCGGCCGCCGCGCCGCGCAGCGCTTCAATTTCCGCTTCCGCGCGTTGCAACTGACCGAGCACCAGCCGCGCATGCACGACCAGCGCGCGGCCGAATTCCGTAAACGCGACGCCGCTCGCTCCGCGCAGCAAAAGGGGCGCTTGCAGGTCGGCCTCCAGTTCGCGCATGGCCTTGGTCACGGCGGCGGGCGACAGATCGAGTGAACGCGCAGCGGCCCGGATACTGCCGGTATCCGCGATGGCCGCCAAGGTGCTGAGCTGATGGAGTTTCATCTGGAAAACCCGTAGGAGGGTGGCAACTACTGGTTGCCGCCGCAACGATTTTACGCCTGCCGCCGGTAAATCGGCGTCGTTATGCTTGGTGCACGCTTTCATAGACGGAGACGACATCGTGAACACCATGGCCATGCCGGCGGGCATCGCCGAACTCGAAGACGAAATGATCGCGCTGCGCCGCCGCATCCACGCGCAGCCCGAACTGGCTTACGAAGAGTTCGCCACCGGCGATCTGGTCGCCGAGCGCTTGCAGGAATGGGGTTACACCGTGCATCGCGGGTTGGGTCAAACCGGCGTTGTCGGGCAACTGAAAGTTGGCAGCGGTAGCCGCAGACTCGGCCTGCGCGCTGACATGGACGCGTTGCCGATCCACGAAACCACCGGCCTGCCTTATGCGAGCACGGTGCCCGGCAAGATGCACGCGTGCGGCCACGACGGCCACACGGCGATCCTGCTGGCGGCTGCCAAGCATCTCGCGCAGGAAAAGAATTTCGACGGCACGTTGAACCTGATTTTCCAGCCTGCTGAAGAAGGTCAGGCCGGCGCTAAGAAAATGCTCGAAGACGGCCTGTTCGACAAGTTTCCGTGCGACGCGGTGTTCGCGATGCACAACATGCCGGGCTTTCCGACGGGCAAGTTCGGTTTCCTGCCGGGCTCGTTCATGGCCTCGTCGGACACGGTGATCATTACGGTGACCGGCCGCGGCGGTCATGGCGCGGTACCGCATAAGGCTGTCGATCCTGTCGTGGTGTGCGCGCAGATCGTGCTGGCGTTGCAGTCGATCGTGTCGCGCAACGTTGCGCCGCTCGACATGGCGATCATCACGGTCGGGGCGATTCATGCTGGCGAAGCGCCGAACGTGATTCCTGAAACCGCCGAGATGCGCCTGTCCGTGCGCGCGCTTCGCCCCGAGGTCCGCGACCTGTTGCAGGAGCGCATTACGGCAGTCGCCTGTGGGCAGGCGGCGGTGTTCGGCGCGCGGGCGCACGTGGACTATCAGCGCCGTTATCCGGTGCTCGTCAACGATGCACAGATGACCGGCCTCGCACGGCAGGTCGCGCTCGACTGGCTCGGCGAAGACGGGTTGATCACCGAGATGCAACCGCTGACCGGCAGTGAGGATTTCGCGTTCCTGCTGGAGCGTTGCCCCGGCAGCTACCTGATCATCGGCAATGGCGACGGCGAGGGTGGCTGCATGGTGCACAACCCGGGCTATGACTTCAACGACGCTTGCCTCGCTACCGGCGCGGCTTACTGGGTGCGGCTTGCGCAGACCTTCCTCGTCTGAGGCGGGTTGGATATTTGCCAAAGCGGCCGTAGAGCCGTGCATCGGCAGGTGCTACATGGAGACACAGATGGACTATTCCGCTACACCGCAGCCCGCAGGTACTGAAGCGTTGAATCTCGCTGGCGCGCCGGCCGCGCAGCCTGTTGAACGCGCGAGCCAGGCCAAAGCGATTGCCGCGATTACGCTTGGCAACGGCCTCGAATTTTTCGATTTCACGATCTACAGCTTCTTCGCGACGATCATCGGCAAGCTGTATTTCCCGGTGGAGGGGCAGCTTGCCCAATTGATGCTGGCGGTCGGCACTTTCGGCGTCGGCTTCATCATGCGGCCGGTGGGCGGCATCGTGCTCGGCGGGTATGCCGACCGCGCCGGACGCAAGGCCGCGATGAGTCTCACGCTTTGGCTGATGACGCTCGGCTCGGCGATCATCGCGTTTGCGCCGACATACGCGATGATCGGCGTTGCCGCGCCGTTATTGGTGATCCTGGCGCGCCTGATTCAGGGGTTCGCGTTGGGCGGCGAAGTCGGTGCGTCGACCTCATTGCT
The DNA here is from genome assembly GCF_902833645.1 of Paraburkholderia fungorum. Taxonomy (GTDB): domain Bacteria; phylum Pseudomonadota; class Gammaproteobacteria; order Burkholderiales; family Burkholderiaceae; genus Paraburkholderia; species Paraburkholderia fungorum. The sequence continues at coordinate 261,519 of NZ_CADFGE010000010.1, read as the reverse complement.
GCTTGAATATGGCAGCGACAAGACGCGCGGATTCTACGGAAGCTGGCAATTCGTGAGTCAGGGGTTGAATACCGTATGCGGTTCGCTGCTGGGCGTGGCGCTGGCGGCGGCGCTGTCCAAGGCCGCGCTGGAGAGCTGGGGCTGGCGGGTGCCGTTCGTGATCGGCATGGCGATGGGGCCGATTGGTATTTATATCCGACGGCATCTGAACGAAACGTTGCCGGGTGTGGAAGACGGCACCGGTTCGGTGGCCGAGGCGCCTGACGCGCAACCGGTTCGCAAGCTGTTTCGCGAGCATTCGCGCGTGATTACGACGGGTGTGTTGACGACGATCGGTGGCACGGCGGCGAACTACATCGTGCTGTTTTATCTGTCTACCTATGCGATTCAGATTTTGAAATTGCCGATGTCGTCGGCGCTGTGGGCTGCGTGGACTGCGGCGATCGTCACGGTGATCTGTTCGCCGTTTGCGGGGGCGTTGTCGGATCGGGTTGGGCGTAAGCGTGTTTTGTGGATTTCGCGGGTGTTGTTGATTGTGGCTGTGTATCCGGCTTTTTTGATTATTAATGCTTCGCCGACGGTGCCGGTTTTGTTGTCTGTTGTTGCGGTGCTGGCGGTGTTTGTGGCTTTTACTGCGGTGCCTAATATCGTCATGTTGCCCGAGTTGTTTCCGCGCGCGATTCGCGCTACTGGCATGTCGATTGTTTATTGTTTAGGGGTGTCGATTTTTGGTGGGTTTGCGCAGTTTTTTGCTACCTGGCTGATTCAGATGACGGGGAGCCATCTGGCTCCGGCGTGGTATTTGATCGGGTGTGGGGTGGTGTCGTTGTTGCCGTTGCCGTTTATGCGGGAGACTGCTGGGAAGGTTATAGATTAAAGATGAGGCTGCGCGGGCTGAGGGTTTTGGGGTTGGGTTTTTGCCTGCCCGGCAGGGGGCCTTCTCGGCGCTTTTTTTGTTGGTCTGGCTCTTTGGCCTTTGCTTGCTTTGTTAGTGGTCCGTTCTGTTGTTGGTCTTTTGGCCTTTCCTTGTTGTGTTAGTGGTCTATTAGCGTTGCCCCTGTGCGGGGCGGCACCTACTTTTCTTTGCCGGCCGCAAAGAAAAGTAGGCAAAAGAAAGCGGCTCAAACCGCTAGTTCTTAAGCGGGTCCCCCGCACAGTTACGGTAGTGGTGCATCTGGAATCTGTGTCCTCGCACATTCGGCGCTGGTGACAAGGGCGTCATACCTCCGGCGGCGCTGCGCGCGCCGATACCCGGTTCATAAAACCGCTCCCAGGTTTTTGCTCCCCCGATTTACCCAGTTCCTGACTCGTCGCTGCCTCACGGCTGCAAGCGCCACCGCGGCAGCGATCGCAAAGCAAGAGCAAAAGCGACGCACACCATTTCATTGAAGTGGGGTTGGCCAATCAGAGCGGGGGCATCTCGCCGAGGCGAAGCCGATGGATCCCGCTGCGCGAATTAACCCCACTGGTTTCCCTGGCGGACCCGTCCGCGACGCACGCAGTGCGGAGTGGGAGCTGATGAGCGCCTTGTCGCTAACGCGGAGTGTGCGGAGGCACGGATTCCAGATGCACCACTACCGTGGCTGCGCGGGGGACCCGCTTAAAAATTAGCGGTTTGAGCCGCTTTCTTTTGCCTACTTTTCTTTGCGGCAGGCAAAGAAAAGTAGGTGCCCCCCCGCACAGGGGGAACGCTAATAGACCGATAAGAAAACAAGGAAAGGCCAAAAGACCAACACCAGGCCAGACCACAAGAACACAGCAAGACAACGCCAAAGCCCAGATCAACAAAAAAGCGCCGCGAAGGCCCCCTGCCGGGCAGGCAACCCAACTTCATCGAACAGCCGACTTCCCATCCCCCACAGGCGCGGCGCCTTCAGCCGCCGCAACCTCCCGCGTTTCAGGCATCGCCGCCCACACCAGCAAAACAGCCAACGCGCCCGCCGCGGCAAGCCCAAAGAAACTCACAGCATTACCAAAATGATCCGCTACAAACCCGGCAGCCGTCGTACTCAACGTCGCCCCAATCCCGGCAGCCAATCCAAACAGCCCAATACACAGGTTATACCGCCCCTTCCCGCCAGCAACATCGGCGGCAATCAACGGCAGCATCACACCGAACACGGCCGCGCTCAAGCCGTCCAGCATCTGCACCGGCACCAGCAAATAAGGGCTGCTGATCCCGGCAAACAACAAAGCCCGTATCGGCAACGCCGAAAAACCCAGCAGCAGAATCGGCCTGCGTCCCCATCGCTCGGCGGAACGCCCAACCCATGGCGACATCATCGCCACAATCGCCTGCGGCACGATAATGCAAGCAGCAATCACGAGCTGCACGTTGTCGCCCATGCCGGCCGTCACCTCGCCCGCGGCGAGATTCAACATCGCTGCATTCGACAAGTGGAACAGCACGATACAAGCCGCGAACAGCAGCATCCGCTTGTCACGCAACAACTCGCGCAAACTCTCGCGCCGCTCGATCTGCTCCGGCGTCGGCCCGGCCCTGGGCAATTCAATCGTGTCGGTGCGCTGAATCATCGTCAGCGCAAACAACGCCGGCACGGCAAGCGCCGCAGTCAACCAGAACACCGCGCGGGGCGAATAGTATTCGCCGAAGATGCCCATCAGCCCGGCCGCCACAGCGCTGCCGATCGACGCCCAGCGCGCGTTGCGTCCCAGCCGGTCGCCCAGATTCGCACGCCCCACCAGAGCGAACGAGATCGCGGCCAATGCCGGCGTCAGCATGCAACTGGCAAAGCCGTGGAATACCTCGGCGGCAATTACCGGCAAAACCGTCGGGCTCGCGGCCAGCAGCACCGCGCTGAGAATGATCGCGGCAATCGCCCACGCGGCCGCGCCTTTCTTGTTGCGCAACGCGTCGACTGCGGCGCCCCCCGGCACCTGGCTCACCATCGCACTAATCGTGCCGACGGACAGCGCCATGCCGATCTCGCCCTGGGTCCACTTATGCGACGCGAGGTACGACGCGATAAACGGCCCAAAGCCCGTCTGCACGTTCGCGACGAAGAAATTCAGCCAATCGAGTGCGCGCAGGCTGCGCGTGGTTACCAAAGTGCGACCAATCATCGGGCCGCCCTTGCGTTGGAACTCGCAGTGACATTGGCCGGCGCAGCAGAAGCCGCAGCAGGGGCCGGCGCCGGAGGCGGCGCGGGCGACACCGCGCGAACCGGTTTGCCGCTGGCGTACGGCGGCGTCGCATTGATCTGCGCGTCGCTCAAATCGATCAGCGGATGCAGCTCCTTGTCTTTCGTGACAAAGCGCAGCGCGGACCAGTTGGCGGCAATCGTGCGCCGCTCGGTACTGACCATGCCGTTGACGTCGAGCACGACCGCCTGGGGTTGCGCGTTGGCGTCGATCAGCACGTCGATCACGCGGCCGACCTTGGCGCCGTTCGAACGCTCGACATCGGCGTCGATCAGCGGCAATTGCAACACAGCGGATTTCGCCGCGGGAGCCGGCACGGCCGCCGCGTTGAGCGTGATCGGCGCGGCTTTCGCTGTCGGCGTGAAGCGGAACGCGCTCCATGGGAAATTGACCTTGCGGTCGCCAACGCCGAGGAATCCCTGCAGATTGACCACCATTTCGCGCGGTTTGCCGCTCGCATCCGCGATCATGTCGACCGCGCGGCCTACCACCTTGCCGTCGGGTTTCTGCACCTCGCTATCGAGCAAAGTGCGCGCGTCGCTTCGCTCGATCGTGCGCAGCACGATCAAGGGCGCGGGCGCGGGGGGCGGCGGCGCGGGCGCGGCGACCGGCGGCGGGGGTTCGACCTTGCGCGGTTTGACAACCGGCTTCTTCGGCTTCTTCGGCTGTTCGGGCTCGGCCGCCTCAGTCTCGACAGGTTCCGGCGCGGAAGCCGCCACAGGGGCGCTCGCGGGCTCGACGGGCATGACCGTGGCGTCGACAATCGGCGCCTGCTGCGGGCCCCACAGCAAGCTGCAACCGGACAGCGCGAACAGCGCGAACACAGCAAGAATCGGAAGACGCCAGGCAGGACGCGAAAAACCGCCGCTCATCAAGAAAGACTCCATGGGCCAATGCGCACGGGCGCTGTGGGGCGCCGCTTTATGTCACGCAATTAAGTCGGGTAAGGGCCAGAGTGTAACCCGTGGCGTCGGGGAGGCCCGGATTTGCAGGCTTTTTGACAGGTGCCGACGAGCGCCGTTCATGCCGTTTTGTGCGTTTATCGAGCGTTCATCAAGCGTTATGACCCCCCGGTTTATCGCCGGTTTTCCGCAATCCGCACCCCGAAACCCTTCCACAACTTCATGACAAACCGTAGGTGTAAACGCGCGGAGCGTCCTCGCGGTTTGCCGTCCCTTAAACGATATAAGCATCGCGACATGTCGGGCATGCCATTCATGCGATGGGAGACATATTTGTGTTGCCCTACATTTCGGGACAGCAAAAGAAGAACGGAGCATGCGGGTTGTCTGCACGCATCGCAAGCCGACGTTCAAACCTTGCCACACCACATTAGATCAACGCAACGAGACGAACCTGATGGCGGCCGGAAAACGGGCCGTTTCAGCACGCTGATAAAGGAGGCACTCATCATGATGGAACCCCACGCCCAACCGATTTCTGAAGTCGGCGCCGAATCATTCGACGGAAAGGGCTTTCTCGACCGCTACTTCGAAATCTCGTCTCGCGGCAGTTCGCAACGTACGGAAATCGTCGCGGGCATCACAACCTTCCTCGCGATGGTTTACTCCGTGTTCGTCGTGCCGGGCATGTTCGGCAAAGCGGGTTTCGATACCAGTGCGGTGTTCGTCGCCGTGTGCCTGACCACCGCCTTCGGCTCGCTGCTGATGGGCGTGTGGGCACGTTTGCCGATCGCAATCGGCTGCGCGATTTCGCTGACTGCGTTCACTGCGTTCGGTCTCGTGCTCGGCAAAGGCCTGCATCCGACCGTCGCGCTCGGCGCGGTGTTCCTGATGGGCGTCGTCTTCACCGCGATCTCGGTGACGGGCGTGCGTTCGTGGATTCTGCGCAATCTGCCCACCGGCATCGCGCACGGCACGGGGATCGGCATCGGCCTGTTCCTGCTGCTGATCGCCGCAAACGACGTGGGTCTGGTCGTCAAGAATCCGGGCGCCGGCCTGCCGGTGGCGCTCGGCAACATCACGGCCTTGCCGGCGATCATGTCGGTGGCGGGTCTGGCTGCGATCTTCGGTCTGGTGCGCCGTCGCGTGCCGGGTTCGATCCTGATCGTGATCGTCGCGATCTCGGCGATCGCGCTCATGATCGATCCGACGGTGGTGTTCCACGGCGTGTTCGCACTGCCGTCGCTGAGCGCGCCGGGCCACGCTTCGCTGATTGGCGCGATGGACATCAAGGGCGCACTGTCGATGGCCGTCTTGCCTAGCGTGCTGGCGCTGGTGATGACCGCCGTGTTCGACGCAACCGGCACGATTCGCGCCGTTGCCGGACAAGCCGGTCAGCTCGACGAAAACGGCCGCATCATCAACGGCGGCCGGGCGCTGACGGCGGATTCGCTGAGCTCGATTTTCTCGGGCCTGCTCGGCGGTGCACCGGCGGCTGCATACATCGAATCGACGGTCGGCGTCGCGGCCGGCGCGAAGACCGGGATGGCTGCGGCAGTGGTCGGTCTGCTGTTCCTCGTCGTGATGTTCTTCTCGCCGCTCGCCAGTCTCGTGCCTTCGTATGCCACGGCTCCCGCGCTGATGTACGTGGGCCTGCTGATGCTCTCGAACGTGAGCAAGCTGCACATGGACGACATGGTCGATGCCATGTCGGGCCTGATGTGCGCCGTGTTCATCGTGCTGACCGCCAACATCGTGACGGGCATCATGCTCGGCTTCGCGACGCTGGTGATCGGCCGCGTGGTGAGCGGCGAGTATCGCAAGCTGAACGTGGGCACGGTTGCCATTGCTGCCGTGCTGGTCGGTTTCTATCTCGGCGGCTGGGCGATCTGATTCTGCCGCACTGCGCTTTACGCGGTTTTGCTGTAGCGCGAGAGCAGGGCAGGTTTTCCGTGCCGCTTTGCTCGAACGTGTAGTCGGTTGTTCTCCACCTTGACGCGGCGTATTGCAGGGTTTTATCTGCGATGCGCCGCGTATCTTTTTTGCGGCGTCCGCTTCATCGCTTCGTTCCCCCCTTTTTTCTTTTCCGCGCGTTCCGGGAAACCTACGCACGCATCCTTGACATCGCGCCTCATGTTTCTATACTTAACCTCATGGTTAAGTTTAACGAAGCGTTACTCGATCGCACTTTCGCCGCGCTGTCCGATCCGACGCGGCGCGCGTTGCTCGCGCGTCTGTCCGGGGTGAACGATCTGTCGGTCAGCGAACTCGCCGAGCCCTTTGCGATGTCGTTGCCCGCGGTGATGAAACACCTCGACGTATTGTCCGAGGCCGGTCTCATCACGCGCAGCAAAACCGGCCGCAAGGTAGCGTGCCGTTTGTCCGCCGGACCTATGGAGGAAGCCATGGAATGGCTCACTCGCTATCAGCGTTTCTGGTCGGCATCGCTCGATCGTCTGGCTGCTTTCGTCGAAGAGGAGACCGCCTGTCCACCAAGCCGGGCGTCACCCTCCGGCGGCGCCTCGACGGCACGCCGGCGCAAGCCTTCCGCGCCCGGACGGAAGCGGCGCGATTCATGACGTGGAGGCATCCCATCCGTGGGCCGCATCGATTCGGCAGGCGCTATGGCCTCGATGCGCTGGAACGCTATTTCGCCTGATTTTGCTCTATTGAACCTGTACGACGCAGACAAGGAGATGCAAATGAACCCGCAAATAGACTCGCAACACCGGATCGGCACCAGAGAAGAATGGCTGGCCGCCAGCAAGGCGCTACTAGTCGAAGAGAAAGCGTATATGCGCGCCGGCGATGAGCTCGCCCGCAAACGCCGTGCATTGCCGTGGGTGAAAGTCGACAAGCCCTACGTATTCGACACGCCGCAAGGCCGCAAGACACTCGCCGATCTGTTCGGCGGCCGCAGTCAGTTGATCGTCTATCACTTCATGTTCGGCCCGGAATGGGAGGAGGGCTGCTTCGGCTGCTCGTTCGTGTCGGATCACATGGACGGTATCCTGACGCATCTCGAACATCACGACGTATCGTACGTGGCGGTTTCGCGAGCGCCGCTCGCCAAAATAGAAGCCTTCAGGCAGCGTATGGGCTGGAAGTTTCCTTGGGTCTCGTCGAATGACAGCGATTTCAATTTCGACTATCACGTGTCGTTTACGCCGGAGGAAGTCGCCAGCAGGAAGGCGTTCTACAACTTCACCGAACAGGATGTCGGCATCGACGAGCTACCCGGTCACAGTGTGTTCTACAAAGACGAGGCGGGCGACGTCTATCACACGTATTCCACCTACGGACGAGGCGGCGAGCAGTTCCTCAGCGCGTACGCGCATTTCGACGTCACCCCGAAGGGCCGCAACGAGAAGAAGAATATGGGCGAATGGCTCAAGCATCATGACCGCTACGAAGAGAAAGCGAGCGGTTGCGCCGCATGCGGTTCGTGATGCGGATGAGCGGCGCCGGCATCGAATCAGCCGGACGTCATGCGCCTTTGCGTCCCGCTTCATAAAACAGCGCAAATAACTCCGACTGCGAGTTGACATTGAGCTTGGTATAAATGTGCTTCTTGTGCGCGCGCACCGTCTCGAACGAGATCGTCAGTTTCTCCGCGATGGCGCGTGTTGAAAATCCGCTCAAGCTCAGCATGGCCACTTCGACCTCGCGCGCCGTGAGCGGTGAACGGCCGCTCGCCGATGACACCTGCTCGAAGCGCGCGGCATAGGCGGGCGCCTCCGTTTCTGTCTGCGTCACGGCTTCTGCCGGTGTTTGCGTCGCCGCCTCGCCCGCACGCGGCGGCGCGCCGAATACCTCATACGGCAGGCGCTGTCGCAGCAACGCGATCACCCAGGGCGCGCACAGCGCGAGTACCGCGAGGTCGCGCTCGCCATAGCGATGCGTTGCGCCCAGCGAGAACGCCAGCGTATGCCGCGCGTCGATCATGTAGTTGAAATGCACCTCGTCGCCGACGATGTTTTTCCTGAAGTACCGCTGGTAGTAATCGGTCATCGAGAAGTTGTCGGGCGCGACGTCCGCAAGCGTGACGAAGCCCGAGGCCGGCCTCCCGGTCGCGGCGATGTAGAACGGGTCGAGCTGATAAAGCGCGGCGAGATAGTCCTGGAACATCGCATCCACCGTGCCGTCCGGCGTGGGCGATTCGGCGCAGACGAGCGGCGCTGCGCCAGGTGTGAAGCGCAGGGCGACCCAGTTATCGAACGCGACATAGCGTTCCAGCGCGCGCGTGAGACGAGTCCAGAATTGCGCGCTGTCGAGCGCTTCGATAACCGCGCCGATCTCGCGATGAAAGGCCAGATCGCGCCATTCGAGTTCCATGCGTGCTCCGTTGAGGGTAACCCAGCCGGGTGATTACGAACAAAAATATGTCTGGTAATAATAGGCCCAACCTGAAAACGCGGGCGGCCTGACAATAACCGCTATTCAACGCGAAGCAAACCGGCAAGTACAGGAGACAGAATGCTGCAACTCGAACTGGCCCAGATTCCGATCGTGGATGGCGCGATGGGCGTCGGCGGGGCAAACGTGCAACGCGTGCTGCAAACCATCGGCCAACGCGCGGCCGGAACCGATCTGATCGTGTTTCCGGAGACCACGCTGTCGGGCTTTCCGACGCGCGACACCGTCGGCGAGGTGGCCGAAACGATCGACGGGCCTTCGCTAAGCGCGGTCCGCGATGCGGCGCGCGAAGCAGGTGTTGCGGTGGCGGTGGGTCTCGCCGAGCGCGACGGCAAGCGCTTTTTCAACACTACGGTGCTGGTCGACGAACGCGGCGAGATCGCGCTGCGTTATCGCAAGACGCATCTGTGGGCGTCGGACGTCGGCGTATTTGAACCGGGCGACCGCTACGAAGTATGCAATTTCAAAGGCCTGACGGTCGGCCTGCTGATCTGCTACGACATCGAGTTTCCCGAAACGGCGCGCGCGGTCGCCTCGCTCGGCGCCGATCTGCTGATCGTGACGAACGGCAATATGGAGCCGTTCGGGCCGGTGCATCGCCGGGCAATCGTGGCCCGCGCGATGGAGAACCAGATGTTCGCGGCGCTCGTGAACCGCATTGGTTCCGGCGACGACAACCTCACGTTTCCCGGCGAATCGGCGCTGATCGATCCGTTCGGCGAGGTGGTGTGCGATGCCGGGCATGAAGAAACGGTCCTGCGCGCCACGCTCGATCCGGCGCACCTCGAAGGCGCGCGTGAACATTATCGTTATCTGCACGACGCCCGTATTGCACTCGATCTCGCGACGCTGAACGACGAGTACGGGCAACCCGCGCGTGTGATTCGCGCGCGGTAAGGCGCGCCACACGCGCTTCCAGCATATCTGATCGACCAGGCTCGACCGGGGCGCGTTCCACGCCGCCTCCGGCGACGCTCGCCCATTCGCATGAGGAGACACCGCATGACCCCGACATCGCCCACCGAGCGCGCCGGCGCATCCGCCGCGCCTGAGGCCACGCATCTGAAACGCACCCTCGGGCTGCCTTCAGTCCTGTTGTTCGGCCTTGCCTATATGGCGCCGCTGATCGTCTACGGCACCTATGGTGTGCTGGCGAGCGCCAGCAACGATACCGCCGCGCTCGCGTATCTGATCGCGCTGATCGCGATCGTGTTCACGGCGCTCAGTTACGGCAAACTCGCGCGGCTTTTCCCGGTGGCGGGTTCGGCTTATACCTACACGCGCAAAACCTTTAATCCGCATCTGGGTTTCATGATCGGCTGGGCCACCTTGCTCGATTATTTTTTTCTGCCAATGGTGATCTGGCTGATCGGCGCCGCGTATCTCAGTGCCGCGTTTCCACACATTCCGAACTGGATCTGGATCGTGGCGTTCATTGTGCTGACGAGCGCGCTGAACATTCTCGGCATTGAACTCGCGAACCGTTTCAACATCGTGCTGATGGTCGTGCAACTAGCGATTGTCGCGTTGTTCGTCGTGCTGTGCTGTCACTATGTGACCGCTGCGGCGGGACCTGGCGGCCTGATTTCGGCTGAGCCCTTCTTCAAGCCGCATGTGCCGTTCTCGGCGACGATGGCAGGCGCTGCGATTGCCGCGTATTCGTATCTCGGCTTCGACGCGGTATCGACTTTGACCGAAGAAACCATCGCTCCGGAAAAGACCATGCCGCGCGCGATCGTGCTGATCGCGCTGATCGGCGGTGCGATCTTCGTGATTGCCGCGTACACGGTGCAACTCGCGCACCCGGGGGCGGTGTTCAAGGATCCGGATTCGGCCGCCTTCGAAGTCGCGCGAAAAGTGGGCGGCGATATCTTCGTCACGGTGTTTCTGGCCGGCCTGATTCTCGCGCAATTCGCTTCGGGTATCTCGGCGCAGGCAAGCGTGGGGCGTTTGTTGTATGCGATGGGACGCGACGAAGTCTTGCCCCGGCGCATCTTCGGCTTCGTGCATCCGAAGTTCAAGACGCCGGCGCTGAATATCGCAATCGCAGGCGCAATCGGTCTGGTCGCGTTGAAACTCGATGTCGCGACGTCGACCTCGTTCATCAACTTTGGCGCGTTTCTCGCATTCACCGCGGTCAATCTGTGTGTGATCCGTCAGTTCTTCAGCGCGAAGGGCGGTGCGAATGCAATGGGTGTGATCGGCGGTCTGCTGTTTCCGCTGGCCGGCGCGGTGGCGGATATCTGGCTGCTGGTGAGTCTTGAGAAAACCGCGCTGGTGCTCGGTGCGGTGTGGTTCGTGCTGGGCTTGTGCTACCTCGGCTGGATCACACGCTGTTTCCGCCGGGCGCCGCCGGAAGTCGCGGTTTGAGGCAGCCGTTTGTGCCCGGTTTGTGCCCGGTTTGTGCCCGGTTTGTGCCCGTCCTCGTGCTGTAATCGTGATTGTCCGCCAGCGTGCCGGTGCCGCTCAGTTGCGAAGCGAGGTGCGGGTTGAGGCGGGCGGCGCTGCGTGGCGCAGTGTCGAACTCACAAGGCCATGTCGAACGCGGGCCTGAGGAACACCTCGATCGCCATCACGACAAGACTCATCGCGGCGGCTGCCAGCGTGAGCGTGCCGTATTCATCGTAGTGCGCGTCGTACACGCACGCCACGACGAACAGGATCGCCAGCAGGTTGGTCAGCCAGTAGAAATTCAGCGCCAAGGTCATCGATCAAATCCGGACTCACGCGCGACTCGTAGCGTCGAATCGCACTATTACGTGAGCCGGATTCTAGCGAGGTGAGCTTACGGATTCGCAACACCCCGGCTTACACTGCTTACGTTCTCCAGGACGCCCCGGAGGGCGTCTCCTCGCGAAACATCAAATCATCTCGCGCTCGATCCAGTCGATCACCGAGTTACGTTTCGGCTGCCAGCCGAGCAGCTTGCGCGCGCGTTCACCGCGTACCCGGCTGTTCGATCCGAGCCCGTACGAAGCCATTTCGTAACCCCATTCCTTTTGCGCCGCTTCGAGCGGCCAGTCTTGCGGCTCACCGAGTTTCATCACGTGAGCGATGGCCGTACTCATGTCGCGGAACGACGCTTCGCCGCTCTCGACGAAATAGAAGGTGCCAGCCGGCGTCTTTTCCAATGCGAGGCGATAGAGTTCGGCGACGTCGTCGATATGCACGTTCGACCAGATGTTGCCGCCGCTGCCCACATGCCGCACCACGCCGCTCTTTTGCGCCTGACGCACGAGCCGAGGCAACTGCACGCTAGCACTGCCAGGCACCGCCCCATGGCCGTAAATCAGCGTGTTGCACAGCACCGCCGAGCGAATGTTTTGCTGTGCGGCCGCGAGCACGAGTTGATCGATGGCGACGCGTGCCGCTTTATCCGCCGTCGGCTGGGGCAGGGCGTCCTCGTGATAGATGCGCGCCTCACCGGCCTCTCCACCCGACGCATCGCCCACGATGCTCGAGCCGCTCGTATGCAGAAACGGTTTGCCGGAACCGGCGAGGCCCTCGATCAGCGCTTTCACCGCGCCCTCGTGGTCGCTGCTCGCGGCGTTGATGACCGCGTCGGCGGCTTGTGCTTCGGCGATCAGCAATTCGCGGTCGTCGAGCGTGCCGATCACGGGTTCGATGCCGAGGCGTTGTAGTTCGGCGCTGTGTTCGGGCTTGCGGATCAAACCGCGTACTTGATGGCCTGCACGCACGAGGTGCGCCGCGATCGAACCGCCGATAAAGCCGCTTGCGCCAGTAACGAAAATCTTCAAGACGTTCTCCTTAATGGAAATACCGGAAACACTGGAAACACGATGCAATGCACGCAGTATCCGCCGTCTTGATTCTCGCAAAAAGCGTATTAGTCTCAAATCAATCTTGATTTTAAATCAACAATAAAGGCTTCCGGTGTGGGTGCGCGGGCTTTCTTGCGCCGGCAACGGGCTCTCCTATAACTCAGTGACGCGCGCGTGGGCAGGCCCGGCTGCGCCGGCCGCCGGGGCGAATCTTTTTTGGTCGCTTGCCGCTGTCTATTTTGAATGTGTATATACAAGTTATCCCGCAAGGTGAGCGGGTCCGGCGCGCCATACCCAGCGCTCGAAACGCTGACGGATGTGGCATGCGTGGCGCCAGCATTCAGTTCTAATGGAAACCCCTAGGTCGGAAGCTGCAAAAACAGGTTGTATATACAGGATGGCGACGCTAGACTTCTCTCAAATTGTATAGACAAGACAGGACACACCATGATGATTCTGAAACCCGGCTATCTGACCCTCCCGCAACTGCGCCAGATCGCACGCGAACACGTCGCGCTGCAACTCGATCCCGCCAGCCACGCCGCCATCGACGCCTGCGCCAAAGCCGTCGCCGATATCGCCGCGAAGGGCGAGCCGGCATACGGCATCAATACGGGTTTCGGGCGCCTCGCCAGCACGCACATTCCGCACGACCAGCTCGAACTGCTGCAACGCAATCTGGTGTTGTCGCACGCGGTGGGCGTGGGTGAGCCGATGTCGCGTCCGGTGGTGCGCCTGCTGATCGCGCTGAAGCTCTCGAGCCTGGGCCGCGGCCACTCCGGTATCCGCCGCGAAGTGATGGAAGCACTGATTACGCTGTACAACGCCGACGTGCTGCCGGTGATTCCGGTCAAGGGTTCGGTTGGCGCTTCGGGCGACCTCGCGCCGCTCGCGCATATGTCGGCCACCCTGCTCGGCGTCGGCGAAGTGTTCGCGAAGGGCGAACGCATGCCGGCCACCGAAGGCCTCGCGCTGGTCGGCCTCAAGCCGCTCACGCTGCAGGCGAAGGAAGGTCTGGCGCTGCTGAACGGCACGCAGGCCTCCACCGCGCTCGCGCTCTACAACATGTTCGCCATCGAAGACCTGTACCGCACCGCGCTGGTGGCGGGCGCGTTGTCGGTGGACGCGGCGGCGGGTTCGGTCAAGCCGTTCGACGCGCGCATTCACGAACTGCGCGGCCATCAAGGCCAGATCGACGCAGCAGCGGCTTACCGTTCGCTGCTGCAAGGCTCGGCGATCAATGTTTCGCACGCCGACTGCGACAAGGTGCAGGACCCGTACAGCCTGCGCTGCCAGCCGCAGGTGATGGGCGCGTGCCTGGACCAGATGCGTCACGCAGCCGAGGTGCTGCTGCTCGAAGCGAACGCCGTGTCCGACAACCCGCTGATTTTCCCGGATACGGGCGAAGTGCTGTCGGGCGGCAATTTCCACGCGGAGCCGGTTGCATTCGCGGCCGACAACCTCGCGCTGGCCGTCGCCGAAATCGGCGCGCTGGCCGAACGCCGCATCGCGCTGCTGATCGACGCGACGCTGTCGGGCCTGCCGCCGTTCCTCGTACGCGACGGTGGTGTGAATTCGGGCTTCATGATCGCTCACGTGACGGCGGCCGCGCTCGCGTCTGAAAACAAGACGCTCGCGCACCCGGCGTCGGTCGATTCGCTGCCTACCTCCGCGAACCAGGAAGACCACGTGTCGATGGCCACGTTCGCTGCGCGCAAGCTCGGCGATATCGCCGAAAACGTCGCGAACATCCTGTCGATCGAGTTGCTTGCTGCCGCGCAGGGCGTCGATCTGCGCGCGCCGCACAAGACCAGCCCGAGCCTGCAGAAAGTGATGGACGCGGTGCGCAAGGACGTCGCGCACTACGAACTCGATCACTACTTCGCACCGGATATCGCGGCCGTCACGCGGCTCGTGCAGAACGGCACGATTGCGAAGCTGAGCCCGTTCTCGTTTGCCTCCGAACAATAAACACTCAGCCAGGCAGAACCAGCCAATGAACGCACCGGCCTATCAGGGCATCAAGGACTTCATCCTCGGCCGCATCCATGCGGGCGAATGGGCTGAAGGCGATCAGGTGCCCTCCGAAAACGAACTTGCGCGTGAATTCAACGTCGCGCGCATGACGGTCAACCGCGCGTTGCGCGAGTTGACCTCGGAGCAGGTTCTCACGCGGGTGCAGGGCTCGGGCACCTTCGTAGCCCGGCCCAAGTACGAATCGACGCTGGTGGCGATCCGCAGCATCTCCGACGAAATCGTTGCGCGCGGCCATCGCTATCTGGCGAAGGTGCTGCACATCGGCGCGAGCATCGCCGACGAGGCGCTCGCCGAGGAAATGCAGGTGAGCGCGGGCAGTCCGGTGTTTCATTCGCGCGTGCTGCATTTTGAAAACGACGAACCGGTGCAACTCGAAGAGCGCTGGGTCAATCCGGTGGTTGCGCCTGAGTACGCGTTGCAGGACTTCACGAACACCACACCGAATCAGTATCTGGTGCGCGTCGCGCCGCTGCAGCGCGTCGAGTACCGCATTGAAGCCCTGGCGGCGGACGCGGATACGCGCGAGTTGCTGACCATGGACGAACTCGAACCTTGCCTCGTGTTGCATCGGCGCACGTGGTCGCAAAGCCAGGTCGCCTCGATTGCCAATCTCTGGCATCCCGGCAGCCGCTATCGCTTCACCGGTCATTTCTGATTTCGCCGTATTTATCGACTCGTTATCGAGCCGTTTTCGACTTAATTTCCCGAATTCTTCCCGAACTTTTTCACGCATTCCGAGGGCCACCATGAACAACCCGAAACACATCGACCCGCGTCTGGACCCGACCCGCACGATCCGCGCACCGCGCGGTGCGGAAAAGACTTGCAAGACCTGGATTGCGGAAGCCGCGTACCGGATGATCCAGAACAATCTGGACCCGGAAGTCGCCGAGCATCCGCACGCGCTGGTCGTCTACGGCGGTATTGGCCGTGCCGCGCGTAACTGGGATTGCTTCGATCAGATCCTCGCGTCGTTGAAGGATCTGAACGAGGACGAGACGCTGCTGATTCAATCGGGCAAGCCGGTCGGCGTGTTTCGCACGCATGCGGACGCGCCGCGCGTGCTGCTGGCGAATTCGAACCTGGTGCCGCATTGGGCGACGTGGGAACACTTCCACGAACTCGATCGCAAGGGTCTCATGATGTACGGCCAGATGACGGCGGGCAGCTGGATCTACATCGGCAGCCAGGGCATCGTGCAGGGCACCTACGAAACGTTTTTCTCGGTGGCGAACCAGCATTTCAACGGCGATCCGTCGGGTCGCTGGATTCTGACGGGTGGTTTGGGCGGAATGGGCGGCGCGCAACCGCTGGCCGCGACCATGGCCGGCTTCTCGATGATCGCGGTGGAATGCGATGAGACGCGCATCGACTTCCGTCTGAAGACCCGTTACGTCGACAAGAAGGCGAAGACGCTCGACGAAGCGCTCGCCATGCTCGATGAAGCGAAGAAGTCCGGCAAGCCGGTTTCGATCGGACTCCTCGGCAATGCCGCCGATGTGTTCGCCGAGTGCGTGACGCGCGGCATTACGCCGGATTGCGTGACCGATCAGACCAGCGCGCACGATCCGATTCACGGCTATCTGCCGCAAGGCTGGAGCGTCGAAGACTGGCGCGAGCGTCAGAAGACCGCGCCGGACAGCATCGTGACGCCGGCCAAGCAGTCGATGGCCAAGCAGGTTCAGGCGATGCTGGCGTTGCAGGCGCGCGGCGCGGCCACGCTCGACTACGGCAACAACATCCGCCAGATGGCGTTGGAAATGGGCGTCGAAAACGCCTTCGATTTCCCGGGCTTCGTGCCGGCGTACATCCGTCCGTTGTTCTGCGAAGGCAAGGGGCCGTTCCGCTGGGTCGCGCTGTCGGGCGATCCCGAAGATATCTACAAGACCGATGCGAAGGTCAAGGAACTGATCCCCGACGACCCGCATCTGCACAACTGGCTCGACATGGCGCGCGAACGCATTGCGTTCCAGGGGCTGCCGGCGCGGATTTGCTGGGTCGGCGTGAAGGATCGCTATCGTCTGGGCCAGGCGTTCAACGAAATGGTGAGGAACGGCGAACTGAAGGCGCCGATCGTGATCGGCCGCGATCACCTCGACACGGGTTCGGTTGCGAGCCCGAATCGCGAAACCGAATCGATGAAAGACGGCTCGGACGCAGTCAGCGACTGGCCGCTGCTCAACGCATTGCTGAACACGGCAGGCGGCGCGTCGTGGGTCTCGCTGCATCATGGCGGCGGCGTCGGCATGGGCTTCAGCCAGCACTCGGGTGTGGTGATCGTCGCTGACGGTACGGATGCCGCGAAGGAGCGCCTCGGCCGTGTGCTGTTCAACGATCCGGCAACCGGCGTGATGCGTCATGCGGATGCGGGCTATGAACTCGCGCAGGAAACAGCACGCGAGGCAGGTCTGAATCTGCCGATGCTGGGCCGTTGATCGTGGCGCTTCACAGCACGCCTCACAGCATGCCTCACAGCACGCTTGCCGCCGGTGCGGCAAGCACCACGCTGATTCGCGGCGCCGATCTCGCGGCGACGCCGTGGAAAAACGGCGGCGGCGTCACGCGTGAAGTCGCGGCGTTTCCCGCCGGCGCGGGGCTCGACGCGTTCACGTGGCGGGTGAGCATCGCCGACGTGGCGCAAGCCGGACCGTTCTCGCGTTTTGCGGGTATCGATCGCACCCTGGCGCTGTTGTCGGGTGCGGGCATGCTGCTGGATGAAACCGATGCCACCGCCGCTGGCGCGCACGCCGTGAAGACGTACGCGTTGACCCAGCCGCTCGATATCGCCCGGTTCGCGGGCGAAGCGCAAATCGATGCACGTCTCGTCGACGGCGCCACGCGCGACTTCAACCTGATGGTCCGCCGTGGCGCGGCGGTAGGTGAGAGCGAAGTGTGGCGCGGTGCGACGCAACGCGTATTGTCCGCCGACGTGGTGTTGCTGTTCTGCGCGAGCGGTTCGGTCTCGCTCGCGCTCGGCGACGAAGGCGAGGCGCATGTGCTTGAGGCAGACGACACACTGCGTATCGATACGCCGAATGCGTTGTCATGCACAGCGAAGGGCACCGGCACGGTGCTCGCGATCAGCATCCGCTATACGTGATAGCCACAATGATGACGACGATTCGCGTGCACACTTAACTCCCGGCACAGGCCCGGCAAAGCGCGCCGCGAATCACCACAGACACGCAACGAGCTGCAAAGAGCACGCGATGAAGCAAACCGTCTGGCATCACCTGAAACTTTGCCCTCAGGGCGATCCCCAACACACGCTGCCCGATGCCGCGATTGCCGTTGAAGACGGCAAGATCGCATGGCTTGGCGCAGCGTCCGAGTTACCGGCTCACTACGCCGCATGGCCGCGCGAAGATTTGCACGACGCGTGGGTGACGCCGGGTCTCGTCGATTGCCATACGCATCTGGTGTACGGCGGCCAGCGCGCGGATGAATTCGCGCAGCGCCTTGCCGGTGTCAGCTATGAAGAAATCGCGCGGCAGGGCGGCGGCATCGTCTCGACTGTGCGCGCCACGCGTGCCGCCGACGAAGACGCGCTGTTCCGCCAGGCGGCCGCGCGTCTCGAACCGCTGCTCGCCGAAGGCGTCACGGCGGTCGAAATCAAATCCGGCTACGGCCTCGATCTCGCCAGCGAGCGCAAGATGTTGCGCGTCGCGCGTCGGTTAGGCGAGCGCTATCCGGTATCGGTCTATACGACGTTTCTCGGTGCCCATGCATTGCCGCCGGAGTTCGCGGGTCGGGCCGACGCGTATATCGACGAAGTCTGCAATACGATGCTGCCCGCGCTCGCCGATGAAGGCCTGGTCGACGCCGTCGACGTGTTTTGCGAGCGCATCGGCTTTTCGCTGGAACAAAGCGAGCGCGTGTTTCAGGCCGCCGGGCGCCACAATCTGCCGGTGAAAATGCACGCCGAGCAGTTGTCGAACAGCGGCGGCACGGCATTGGCCGCGCGACACCATGCGCTGTCCACGGATCACCTCGAATTTCTCGACGAAGCCGGCGTTGCCGCGATGCAGGCGTCCGGCACCGTCGCCGTGCTGCTGCCGGGCGCGTACTACTTCATCCGCGAGACGCAATTGCCGCCTTTGGACCTGCTGCGGCGCTATCAGGTGCCGATTGCGATTTCCACCGACAGCAATCCCGGCACGTCGCCCACTACGTCGCTGCTGCTGATGATGAACATGGCGACCACCTTGTTCCGCATGACGGTGCCCGAAGTGCTGCAAGGCGTGACCGTGCACGCGGCGCGCGCGCTCGGCAAGGCGGACCGGCATGGCTCGCTCGAAGTTGGGCGCGCGGCGGATTTCGCGGTGTGGTCAGTAGAAACGCTTGCCGAGCTGGCTTACTGGATTGGGCGTCCGTTGTGCGCGCAGGTCGTGCGCGCGGGCGAGACGGTTTATACGCGGCGTGATTTGAGCTAGGGCCTGAGAGATGATGCAATCAAAACAATCACTATTCGCCGATCACGCCTATCTGCCCGACGGCTGGCGCCGCAATGTGCTGCTGGAATGGGACGCAGACGGCACGCTGACATCGGTTACGCCTGATACGGCGGTTGTTCCGGACGGCGTGCAAAAAGCCGCGGGTCCCGTATTGCCAGGCATGCCGAATCTTCATTCGCATGCATTCCAGCGCGCGATGGCCGGACTCACCGAGTATCGGGCGAACGCAACCGATAACTTCTGGAGCTGGCGCGATCTGATGTACCGTTTCGCCGCGCGGATCACGCCGGAAGGACTCGCTGCGGTCGCGCAGTGGCTCTTCATCGAGATGCTGAAGGCGGGCTATACGTCGGTCTGCGAATTCCATTACGTGCACCACACGCCGGATGGCAGCCGCTATGCGAATCAGGCGGAGCTGGCACAGCGCGTGGTGGACGCAGCTTCGGCAAGCGGCATTGGCATGACGATGCTGCCCGTGCTGTATCAGTACAGCGGTTTCGGGTCGCGCGCACCGCGTGAAGATCAGCAGCGCTTCATCAATACGCCGGAGAGTCTGCTCGATCTGCTCGGTACGTTGCGCGCGGCACGTGCCGAGAGCGCCGTGTTGCGCTACGGCGTGGCGCCCCATTCGTTGCGCGCGGTGTCGGCCGATTCGCTGCGTACCTTGTTGAACGGTATCGATAGCAGCGCGCCGGTTCACATCCATATCGCCGAGCAGACCGCCGAAGTCGACGCCTGCCTCGAAACCGAAGGCGCCCGGCCGGTGCAATGGCTGCTGGATCGCTTCGACGTCGATAGCCGCTGGTGCCTCGTGCACGCCACGCATGTCGACGCGAACGAAACGCTGGCGCTTGCGAAAAGCGGCGCGGTTGCCGGTTTGTGTCTGACCACCGAAGCCAATCTCGGTGACGGAATTTTTCCGGCACACGAGTATCTTGACGCGCAAGGGCGCATCGGTATCGGCTCGGATAGCCATATCGGCGTCGACTGGCGGGCGGAATTGCGTTTGCTCGAATATGGTCAGCGCCTCACGCGCCGGCAACGCAATGTGCTCGCCTCGCCGCAGGCGACGCACGTGGCCGACCGCTTGTTCGACGCCGCGCTCGAGGGTGGCGCGCACGCCACGGGGCGCGCTGTCGGCGCATTGCAGGCAGGCCGCCGCGCCGACTGGCTGGTGCTCGATGCGGATCATTCGAGCATTGCCGAGCACGCGCCCAACGCGTGGCTCTCGGGCGTTGTATTCTGCGAACATGGCGAGTCGCCGATTCGCGATGTCTACACGGGGGGCGACAAGATTGTCGAGAACCGCCGTCATCGTGACGAGGAGGGCGCTTTTACGCGCTATCGTGGGGCGCTCGCCGACTTGCTCCGCTAGGGTAATGCCGAGTGTCGCTGCTGCCGGTGCTGCCGGCAGCGGCGACATGCTCGCGTGAATGACTGAACAAGCCGAGTAAGCTGAGCCTTCGACTTTTATCGATTCCGGACTGATATGACCGCTTCGTCTACCGCAACCACTCCGCCGGTTTTCTCGCTGCAGCGGGGAAGCCTGCCGTTGCTGATTTCGATCCCGCATCTGGGCACGCAAATTCCCGCCGACATCGCTGCAACGATGACGCCGATCGCGCAGCGCACCGACGACTGCGACTGGCATCTCGACCGACTCTACGCCTTTGCGAAGCGCATGGGCGCGTCGATCCTGGCGCCCACGTACGCGCGTTACGTAATCGATCTGAACCGCCCGCCCGACGGCGCGAATCTGTATCCGGGGCAGGACACCACCGGCTTGCTGCCGGTCGATACCTTCGACAAGGAGCCGCTGTACCTGGAAGGCCATCTGCCGACCGACGCCGAAGTCGCGCGCCGGCGCGATGCTTACTGGAAGCCTTATCACGATGCGCTGGCGGGCGAGCTCGCCGCGCTGAAGGCGAAGCACGGCAAGGTGTTGCTGTGGGAAGCCCATTCGATTCGCTCGCACGTGCCGCGATTTTTCGAAGGACGTTTGCCGGATTTCAACTTCGGCACATCCAACGGTGCCAGCGCGGTGGCCGGCGTAGCTGAAGAACTGGCCGCGATAGTCGAGCGGCACGGCGCTTATTCCGCTGTCGCCAACGGCCGCTTCAAGGGCGGCTATATCACGCGCGAGTACGGGCAGCCGGCGCAGGGCGTGCACGCGATACAGCTCGAGTTGTCGCAGATTACGTATATGGAGGAGCAGATGCCGTATGCGTATGACGAAAGGCTGGCGGTGAAGGTCGAGCCTTTGCTGGAAGAACTGGTGGCGACGGCATTGCAGCGCGTACGCGCAGCCTGACGGCGGCTGCCTGAAATGGCTGCCTGAAATGGCTACCTGAAGCGGCTACCTGAAGCCGTCGCCGTCACGACTATTCCTCCCTTCTTCTCCACGCGGCTCAGCGCGCTTCGCGTTATGCGAGGCCGCAGCCGCGTCGGCTCGCACCGCAAAGGTGTAACAGCATGTGTCCGTGATTGCATGCTGCGGCGTTCGCGCCGAACGTATAGAGCGTCGAACAGGGTCTCGTTGCCGCGTTGAGGCGGGCGGCCATGCGCTAGGGATTGCATCGCGTCGAAGCGGCGTGGCCACAAAAAAGCCCCGCTTGTGGCGAGGCTCTCCGATACGCGCCGCGTGGCGGCGCTGCACAACAATTAGTGGCAGTGGCGTTCCCAGTGGTGATGAACGCGCACTTTGTGGCATACGGGGTGATGCTCATACGCCTGGGCGGGAGCGATCGCGCTCAGGGCGACAACGGTTGCTGCGATGGCGAGAACGATTTTCTTCATTACAGAATCCTTAAATCATGGTGATGGTGCTGATGCTGCAGCACGCGGCGTGCCGCAACGGGTCAAGAGGATGCCACATATCGCGCGTGCCGCGTGGGAACGCTGACCGAATGCAAGGGTCAACTCAAAACGCCGGGCTTCGTGGCGATTTATCCCGGGACAGTGTGCGCTAGCGTGCCATTTCAACACGTCGACCGGTACGTAATACGCGTGCGGGCATTGCGCGCCACACACTGAAGCGGCTACCCTTTCAGAACGATGACGTGTACATATAGCGTCATCCATACATCGGGCAAAAAGATGGAAGACCCAGCGATGGAAGATTCCGACGAATTGCTGCTCCCGGTCTGGCGAGCGAACCTGGTGCTGCTGACCCGCGAGGTCGGCGCGGCGACCCGTCTGGCGCGCATGATGACCTTTTCCGCCAGCTACCTGAAATTGATGTTGTCCGGCCAGCGCGAATTCAGCGAGGAGTTCGTGCGTGGAATCGAGGCGGTCACGGGTTTGCCGAATGGCTGGATGAACGTGTCGCATACCGGGCAGGACATCCCGGCCAATGCACGTGAGGCGATCGACAACGAACAGCCGCTCGCGCGTTTTCGCGGCACCGCGCATCCGGTGCGCAAGAAGACGGTGCTGCGGCCGCCCGAGCCGATTTTCGGTCAGGCGAACCCGGCGAAGCGCGTGGAAGAGGAGACGCTCGATGCCGAAGCGCATCGGCGGCAGGCCCACTTCCGCAAAGTTCGCGATCTGGCGATGCAGGATGTGCGGCGCTTCGAGCGGCATTTGAGTCATGCGCCCGTGGACCTTGCAACGATGCGATCGAAAGTGGAGGACGTGATCGCGGCCGCCGATCTCGACGACCCCATTCAGGCCGACCTCGCCGGGCGGCTCGAGCAGATCGAAAAGCATCGGCATTTGCTGCTCAGGCATGTTGAGCGGCTACAGGCCTTGCTCGGGCAAATCGGCGGAGCGGATTGAGCGCTGCGCCCGAAAGCTGATGACCTAACGCCTGCGCCGCGCGTGGAATTCGCCTTCGAGTGTCCACGTTACGCCATTTTGCGCCAGCGCCACGCCGGTCCAGCGGAACGAATCCCGGGTAATCTCAGTGAAATTCCAGCGAATCGGCGTGCCGTCGGCATGGGTGCCGATCTGCACCAGATCGTCTCCGACGCGCCGGCCGGTCAATTCATCGCGCTGACCGGTCAGCGGATTCAGATAAGTCACGCGCCACGCCCGCAGCGCCGGGTCCCACACCCGCAGCGTGGTGCCGTACATGCTGTCGGCGGGCGAGAGCGCGGCGTGACGCTCGCCGCGTGGCGGCATGATCCACACGTCTTGCACGGCACGGCCCTCGAGAACCCAGCCGAAATGAATCTCGCCGCGGCGTGGGGCCTGGCGGAGGTCGACGCGGTAATGCAGTACGTCCATGTCCCAACTGCCGGTCAGCCAGCCGTACAGGTCGTCGGCAGCGTCGATTCCGGCGGCTCGCGCCGGGGCGCTCAAGGCGGCGTGAAAACCACGGTCGATAGTGTCGTCCAGCAGGTCCATCGGATGTGCTCCTTCGGTTGTCGAGTGAAAGCACGGGCGCCGTAACGTGCAAAACCGCGCCGGCCGCCGATGTGCTAAAACCACGATACGGACTTGGCCGAGGTGCGTCTTGGGGAAAATTGCCGTCACTTTGCAGCAGGCGCTGGCGCAACGCGCACGGGAAGGCACGCGCGGCGGCACCAGCGCGCGCCCATTGGCCCAAGGTGCGAGTTGGGCTGTTGCGGACATCCTCTGCACCTTCGGCCCCCGCGATCAGCCGTTCGAGGAACGGCACGCGGGCGTGTGCATTGCAATGGTGGTGGCCGGCTCGTTCGGCTACCGGAGCGCCACGGGACGCGCGTTGCTCACCCCCGGCGCGCTGCTGCTCGGCAATCCGGGCGACTGTTTCGAATGCGGTCACCGGCATGCGCCTGGCGATCGTTGCATCGCCTTTCATTACGCGCCGGCGTACTTCGAGCGGCTTGCCGCGGATGCGGGCATCGCGGGCGGCGATCTGAACTTCAGGCGCGCGCGGATTCCATCGCTGCCCGCCTTGTCGCCGCTGATCGCGCGCGCCTGTGCCGGCGCGCTGGAGGCAGGCGGCGCGGGTTGGGACGAACTCGCCATTGAACTGGCCGTCTCGACGCTCAAGGAGGCGGGCGCATTGACGCGTGCGGAACCCGCCGCGAGCGCCGCAACCTGGTCGCGCGTGGCGCAAACGGTGCGCCTGATCGACGACGCACCTGGTGCCGCGCACACGCTGACGAGCCTCGCTGCCGCCGCAGGCCTGAGCGAGTTCTACTTTCTGCGCACGTTCCAGCGCGTGACCGGCGTGACGCCGCATCAGTATCTATTGCGGGCGCGTTTGCGAGCGGCGGCGCTGCGGCTTCGCGACGATAGCGCGAAGGTCGTCGATATCGCGCTCGATTGCGGCTTCAACGATCTGTCGAATTTCAACCATGCATTTCGCGCGGAGTTCGCGTCGAGTCCGCTTGCGTGGCGAGCGCGAGGCAGGGCGCGTCGCACATGACCCGGTGCGCGCCGTTTGCGACGGTGGCCGCCGCGTTGACGCTGCTTGCGTGTGTGGCCGCTGCGCAGGCTGAGAGCCGTGATGTGAGCGGACCGGGCGCATTGAGCATCGCCGGCACCCCCAACGACGACCTTTCCCCTTCGACGATCGAGCGTGACGTCCACCTCTTCGTGATCCAGAAAGACGGCTCTGTTGAAGAACATGACGATACGGTTTTGCGCGCCAACACGACGAGCGGCGTCGACGATATCGCGCAACGTTACGTGTGGTTCAACAAGGACATCGAGCAGGTGCAATTGCTCGCCGCTGAAACGATCGATCCGGATGGCGTCGCGCATCCGGTCGGCCCCGAAGCGATTCGCGACGTGCAGGAACCGCGCTCGGCCGGCGCGCCGAGTTTCGAAGACGGGGTGTTGCGCACGGTGATCTTTCCGGGCGTCGAACCCGGCGCACGGGTGCATCTGGCGTTTCGCAAGACCCGCGCGAAAGCGCTACAGGCGGGCACGTTCGCGTACCTGGTCGAACCGACTCGCGACCCCGTCGAGTTGCAGCGCCTGATCTTCGATCTGCCCGCCGACGTTCCCCTCTATGCCGATGCGCGCGGCTACGTCGCGCTGCCGCCCGTCACGGCGAACGGCCGCACCCGCTACGAGTTCGATTACCGGCACGGTCCTTACGCGCCGCTCGAAGCGGGCGCGGTAGGCTATGCGAACTGGGGCGACCGGCTGATGGTGTCGACGGTGCCGGACTTCGCGAACTTCGCCGCGCGTTATCGCGGCCCCGCTGCGGATCCGACGATGAGCGACCCGGCGATAATCCGGCTCGCGCAAGGCCTGACCGCGCAGGCGAGCGACGCGCGCGCGAAAGCACGGATCCTGTACGACTGGATGCGTTTGAATATTCGCTACGTGGCGCTGTTTCTCGGCGAGACGGCGGCGATCCCGCACAAGGCGGTCGACATCCTGCGCAATCGCTATGGCGACTGCAAGGATCACGTCGCCTTGTACAGCGCGCTGTTGGCCGCGGTTGGCATCCGCAGCGAGGCTGTGCTGCTCAATCTCGGGCCGTACTACAGTTTGCCGTCCGTGCCGGGATATGGAAGCAGCGCGATCAATCACGCAATCATCTGGATTCCTGATCTATCGTTATTTGCCGACACTACGGCGGGCGGCGTGAGTTTTGGCTACCTGCCGCCGAGCGTGATGGACCGGCCGGTTTTGCTGGTCGACGAGGGTGTGCTGGCGCGCACGCCGGCCACCCAGTTGCGCGAACGCACGGCGCGCCTGCAGATCGACGTCGACGAGCAGGGAGCGGCAAGTTACGCTTATCGCGTGGAGGATAGCGGCTATACGGCGGAGCTCGAACGTAATCTGTTTCGACGGGCAACGCGGCAGGGCACCCAGCAGATTGCCGCGAATCGTCTGTTGCAGACCGGCTTGCACGGCACAGCGCATTTGCAGACCAGCGACGTGGCCGCTACGGACGGCCCTTTTTCCACTTCGATGCAGGGACGCGTGGAGCATTTTGTCTGGACCGATGGGACGACCGCTGTGCCGGCCCTGACGAGCTTGTCCGGCGGCATGGCCGGGCAGGTGCAGGCGTGGCTGGCGCAACCATCGAGAACGCAGCCTTGGGCGTGTCTGGGAGGAACGTTCGACGAAACACTGGAGCTGACGCTGCCGAGCTTCGTCCATGTGACGGATGTGCCGCCGGATGCCGCGGTGAAGGATCGTTTCTTCGAGTTTTCTTCCCGCTACGTGTTCGATCCTGTTGCGCGGGTCTTGCAGGTGAGGCGCCATCTTCAGGCCGCATTCGGGCACCAGATGTGCTCAGCCGATGAGTTCGCCGGTGTGACGGATGATCTTGTGCGGATCGAGCGGGATCTCGACGCCGAGGTGGTGGTGAAGGTGGTCAGATAGGCGCGTGCGGTGTCGGCAGAGGTATCCGCGGAGGCAGCGGCACCGATATGGCCCGAGGCGGTGAAACAGCACCGCCTCGGTCCATACCAAACTACTCTGTCAAGAGCAAACGAAGACCCTTAACTTCCGCTCTTGGTCACGATCGGAACCCACGCCCCGTTCTTGACCTGGTACAGCGTGGAAGCGCCGCTCTTCAGCGCCCCGGTGCTGTCGAAAGAAATCTTGCCTGTCACGCCGTCGTAGTCGATCGCTTTGAGAACCGGCCGATAAACCGCCGGCGACGTGGATTTCGCCTGTTGCATCGCCTTGATCGCAGCCCACGCGCCGTCATAGCCAAACGGCGCGTACGACAGGATGTCCACCCCGAAGCGTTTCTTGAACTTCGCGGAAAAGTCCTTGCCGCCCGGCAACTGGGCCAAGGGCCTGCCGTATTCCCACGCCATCGCGCCTTCGGACGGCTCGCCGGCGAGCTTGATGAAGTCCTCGTCCATCACGCCGCCGCCGCCCACCAGTTGTGCGTTCAGGCCCAATTGCTTCATCCGCTTCGCGAAGCCCGCCGCCTGGGTATCCAGCCCGCCGAAGAAAACCAGATCCGCATTGGCCGCCTTGATTCTGGTGATCTGCGTGCTGAAGTCCACCGCGTGATTGTCGGTGTATTCGCGCGTCACGATGTTGCCGCCATGCGCTTTCACCGCTTTCTCGAACTCGTCGGCTTCGCCCTGGCCGAACGCCGTGCGGTCGTCGATGATCGCGATGCGTTTGGCCTTCGTCACCTCCACGGCGTAGACGCCCGCGTTGCCGGCGTTCTGCGCATCGGTGGAAATCACCATGAAGGTGTTAGCGAAACCGCGCCCCGTAATGACCGGATTGGTCGCGGCCGGATCGATCACCGGAATGCCGGCCTGCTCATACACCTGCGAGGCGGGAATCGTCGTGCCCGAATTGAAGTGGCCGACGACCGCCGATACGCCCGCGTCCACCAGCTTCTGCGCGGCCTGCACGCCGATACGCGGGTCGGCCTGGTCGTCCTCGGAGACGAGCTGGAATTGTGCGACCTTGCCGCCGATCTTGAGCTTCTGGGCGTTGGCTTCTTCGATCGCAAGCCGGACACCGTTCTCCAGATCTTTCCCATAGCCGGCGTTGGCGCCTGTGAGCGGCGCGGCGAAGCCGATCTTCACCGGCAGGTCGTCGGCGAAACTGGCTAGCGGCGCGATTGCGAGGGCAGCGCCAACAAATAGAGCAAGCGGTTTCAGCGTGTTGTGAAGACTCATGTCTCTCTCCTTCGACAGTTTCAGGTTTGCAGGCAGCAAGCGGTAACGCTGGATCGACGTGCCGTGGCGTTCACATGCCGGTCAATCTGGCGCGAATATAGAAAGCCAATTTATGAGCGTCTTGGCAGTTCGCGGCGCTTTGAATGAGCATTTCGGCATAGGCCGCGCAGCGCTTAGGCTGGCGGCCTGTCAGCGGCGGCGCGCGGGTGCGGATTGCGGCATATGCTTAAGAAATGGGGCGGCCTGTATTTGCCGAAGAAGCGAAGGGCGGCCCGCAGAAGCCGCCCGGGAAACCGGCGCGAGCGCGCCGGCTTTACTGCTGCGGTGCAGTTGCGCAAACGGGCGTTCGCATAGCACCGGTGAAAAATCTGAGGCCCGGCCGAATCGCCCGATGCGACCGGCCGCAAGCTAAAACGATGCGCTCAATGCTCGCCTTGCTGGCGCAGCAATTCTTCACGCAGACGCAGCAGGGGCGCCTTGGTCTCTTCGTCCGCCCAGGTGTCGAGATCGTCGATCGCGCGCTGGCAGCCGTCGAGCACCAGGTCGAGATCCACCGGCACGCCGTTGTTCAACGCGAATTCGATGGTCTCGGCGAACTGCTGGCACTCGTCCTCGCCGTAGGAAATGTCGAGGTTGTCGGCGATGACTTCGGCGATGTTGCTACGCGCCTTGTCGTCGGGCGTCACCATATCGACGATGCCGCGCGCCACGGCCGGCGAATAGTAAAGCGCGATGTCGAGCCACTGTGCGGGGTCGAAGTCGGCCTGGTCGAACTGGCTCTCGAAGAACTCGATTGCTTCCTGCTCGTGCGCTTCGTCCGCGTCGACACTCATGCACAACTGCTCAAAAAATTCTTCCCGCTCGCTGCGGATATAACCGTCCATCAATGCCTCGTCTGCTGAATGCCGGATGCCCGGATGCCCGGATGATTGACGCCCGGACGCCAAAAAAATGCGGCGTAGGCGGCCGGCGGCCTGAGCCTACGCGGCACGCATTATAGGACGCTCAGTTGACAAATGCGGGTTGGGCGCCGCGTGCCGGTTCGAACCACAGCAGACACGCGAGGCTGCCGGGTGCGTGTCGAGTCGCGCGAGTGCAGGGCGGTTATCCCGTCTCAGGCCGTTTCCGCGACCCAGGCGTCGAACCATTCACGCGGTTGCGCGATTTCGCTCTGCGCCGCGACCAGTTCCAGCTCGTAGCGCCCGGCTTGCCACGTTGCCTTGACGACAGCGTTCACGGCGGCCAGCGTGTGCTCGAAGGCCGCGCGAATCGAATCGCCCAGCAGCGTGCGCGCGACGAACACTGCGCTCGTCAGATCGCCGACGCCCACCGGCTGCCGCGCGAACGGGTAGAGCGGGCGCTGACCCATCCAGGCCTCGCGCTCGGTGACGACCAGCATGTTGAAGCGGTCGGCAGGGCTGTTGCGATCGAGCAGATGTTTGACCAGCACGAGCTTCGGTCCACGGGCAATGACCTCGCGGGACGCGGTCACGGCTTCTTCGAGCGTCTCGATCTCCCGGCCCACGAGGCGCTGCAACTCGGTATGGTTCGGCGCCATCGCGTCGGCCACTGCCGGCATGGTGCGGACGAGAAACTCCTGGATACCCGGTTCGACCTTGCAGCCGCTCGTGGCGCCCATGACCGGATCGCAGAAGTACCACGCGCGCGGGTTGGCGGCCTTCACGGCCTTGACGATTTCCACTACCGATTGCGCCTGCTCGGGCGTGCCCAGATAGCCCGACAGCACGGCATCGCAGCGCGGCAGCACGCCGATTGCGCCGATACCGTCGACCAGATCTTCCATCTCCGATGCCTGAATCGCACCGCCGGTCCAATGACCGTATTGCGTGTGGTTCGAGAACTGCACGGTATTGAGCGGCCAGACATTCACGCCGAGCCGGCGCATCGGAAACACGGCCGCGCTGTTACCGGCGTGCCCGAAGACGACATGTGACTGAATGCTCAGAACGTTTTTCGTCATGGTGTGGCCCGCGCAAGCAGGAATGCGCGATTAATGGGAACGGACGGACGGCCGCGGCGGCGAACCGGCCGTGGCCGGCCGCCCGAAGCGGCGTGACTCTTTCAATGGTTTAACTCTTTTAGATAGTGCAAGAAAAATGCGCGATCTGCACAGAGAGAAAACAATACATGAGTTTGTCACAGGCGAGTTGATCCGTCCCCGTGTTGTTGCGTCGAACCATCACAAGAAGGATCAGGCGAGTTCCCGATACAGCGCGAGATAGCGCTCGGCCGAGGCGCCCCAGCCGAAATCCTGGCGCATCGCCCTCCGTTGGGTGGCTTTCCACTCGGTGCGGCGGCCATGGAGCGCAAACGCGCGGCGGATCGCCGCTGAGAGGCCTTTCGGCTCGAAGCGCTCGAACACGAAGCCGGTGGCGAGATCGTCGGCGAGATTTTCGAGCGACGCGTCGACCACCGTATCCGCCAGCCCGCCGACACAATGCACGAGCGGCAGCGACCCATAAGCCAGCGCGTACAGTTGCGTCAGCCCGCAAGGTTCGAAGCGCGACGGCACCGCGATCACGTCGCTGCCCGCGACGATCGTATGCGCCAGGGTTTCGTCGAAACCCAGTTCGACCGCCACCGATTCCGGATGAGAGTGCGCGACCCGTTTCAAACCGTTTTCGAGCGCCGGGTCGCCGGTGCCGAACACCACCAGCTGGCCGCCGCGTTTGACAATCTCGGGGACCGTTTCGAGCAGCAGGTCGAGGCCTTTCTGTTCGGTGAGCCGGCTCACCACGCCGAATAACAGCGCATCGCTTTTCTGCGCGAGACCGAAGCGCTTCTGCAAGGCCTCCTTGCAGGCCGCTTTGCCGGCCAGACGGGTGGCCGTGTAGTGATCTTCGAGCAGCGCGTCGGTGGCGGGATTCCACACCGAGTAGTCGACGCCGTTCAGGATGCCGCTCAGATCGTGCGAGCGATGGCGTAGCAAGGCATCGAGGCCGCCGCCCTGGGCGAGGGTCTGGATTTCGCGGGCGTAGGTCGGGCTCACGGTGGTGATGCGGTCGCTGTAGTAGAGGCCGGCCTTGAGGAACGACAACTGCCCATAGAATTCGACTCCGTGCATGCTGAAGAAGTCGTCCGGCAAGCCTAACTGGCCGAACTGGTGCGCCGGAAAGACCCCTTGGTACGCGAGGTTGTGCACCGTGAAGATGCTGCGCGCGAACCGGCGCCCATGCTCCCGTTCGGCCGCCTTCAGATAGGCGGGCGCGAGTCCGGCGTGCCAGTCGTGCGCGTGGACGATCTGCGGTGCCCACTGCGGATCGAGGTGCTGCGCCAGTTGGGCGGCAACCCAGCCGAGCAGGGCGAAGCGTTGCGCATTGTCGCCGTACGGGACGTGTTCGTCGTTCAGATAGGGGTTGCCGGGACGGTCGTACAGGGTGCCGGCGCGGATCACATAGACGCTCAGGCCGTTCGACGGCAGCGTGCCTAGTTCGAGGGTGACGTCTGGCGCGTCGAAACGGCGGCCCATCTGCGCCACCGGCCGCAAGTCGGTCAAGCCGGCGACCACGGCGGGAAAACCGGGCAGCAGCACCCGCACATCGGCGCCGCGCTCGATCAGCGCAGGCGGCAACGCGCCCGCGACGTCGGCGAGACCGCCCGTTTTGAGGAGGGGATACAGCTCGCTTGCGACGTGCAGGGCGCGAATCGTCATAGGCTCGGTCTCGTTCCTGTTAGAGCGGGTTTGCCGTCAGGTCGGTGTAAACGGCGCAAACCGGGTAAGCGGTGGGCGCTGTGCAACGGGTGCAACGGTAGCGGCAACGCTCGCCGGTTCGTCATGCCGTTCCGGCGAGCGTCACGTTCTCCGTCACTTTCCCTTCTTCTGCAGCGCCTCGGGCGTCACCAGCACCACGCCGTCGTCGGTGCGATAAAAGCGTTCGGCGTCGGCTACCGGGTCTTCGCCGATGATGGTGCCGTCCGGAATGGTGCAGCCGCGGTCTATCACCACTTTTTGCAACCGGCAGCTCGCGCCGACGGTGACCTGCGGCAATAAGACTGCCTCATTGATGTTACAGAACGAACTCACTTTCACATTCGACGACAGCACCGAGCGCGAAATCTGCGAACCCGAAATCACGCAGCCGCCGCATACGATCAGGTTGTTGCCGGTGCCTTGCAGGCCTTTCATGTCGCGGACGAACTTGGCGGGCGGCAACTGCTCCTGGTACGTCCAGATCGGCCAGTTGCGGTCGTACAGGTCGAGCGTCGGGATGGTGGAGGCGAGGTCGAGGTTGGCTGCCCAGTAGGCGTCGATCGTGCCGACGTCGCGCCAGTAGGGCTCCACGCTCGGATCCGACGACACGCAGGACATGCTGAACGGATGCGCAATCGCCGTGCCTTGCGTGACGACTCGCGGCAGGATGTCTTTGCCGAAGTCGTGATCGGTATCGACGCTCGAGATGTTTTCTTCGAGCAACGTGTACAGATAATCTGCGCTGAATACGTAGATGCCCATGCTGGCCAGCGCCACGTCCGGACGGCCCGGAATGGAGGGCGGATCGGCGGGTTTCTCGACGAAGCCGGTCACGCGCCGGTTTTCATCCACATGCATCACGCCGAAGGCCACAGCGTCCATGCGCGGCACCTCGATGCAGCCGACCGTGCAATCCGCGCCGCTTTCCGCATGATCCGCGAGCATGCGCGTGTAGTCCATCTTGTAGATATGGTCGCCCGCTAGCACCACCACGTACTTCGGCCGGATCGAGCGGATGATGTCGAGGTTCTGGAACACGGCGTCGGCAGTGCCGCGGTACCAGTGAGCGCCTTCCACACGCTGCTGCGCCGGCCACAGATCGATGAACTCACCGAATTCGCCGCGCAGGAAGCCCCAGCCGCGCTGCAGGTGGCGCAATAGCGAATGCGCCTTGTATTGCGTGACGACCGCGATACGGCGGATGCCGGAGTTCAGGCAATTGGAGAGCGCGAAGTCGATGATCCGGTACTTGCCGCCAAAGTGCACCGCCGGTTTGACGCGCTTGTTGGTGAGCGGCCCGAGCCGCGTGCCGCGCCCGCCTGCAAGGACAATGGCGAGGGTAGTGCGTTGCAGATCGTTCAGCCGTGCCGGAGTTTCCATGTCTGTCTCCTTTGTCGGCCAGAGTTGGCGTGTTAGCGCCTGCTTTGAGCCGATGCAACATAGTTGCTGATTAGTATGCCCCGGATGGTCTTGTGCTTTTTTCGCTCCGTGCGATTGATTCGTGCTGCCAGGCGGCCCTGTTTTTGCGAGCCTGTCTGCTAGTTCTAGCACCGATTTGCCGTGAGCGAATAGTGTTGATTGTGCGGATGCCTCTCATGCGACCGCTTTGCGAACGATCAACCCTTGCACCGGCCGCATCCGTGCGCCACGACACATAGAACGCAAGGTGAGCCTCCGCAATATGCGTGCCAAACCGGCCGATGCCGTGGCGGATTTGCGCGCGCGGCAGCAAAGTCCGGCGGCGCGTCGTAGAATCGTCCGCTCTGAACGGGGTGCGGACCCTGGTTTGCCGGCGTGCGCGACCCGCATGCTTCCTCCCGCCGATTTCTCCTTGCAAGAAAACTATCGATGAATGCCCGCCGCCTGTCTTTGTTTGCCATCGTGAGCGCCTGCGTGCTGGCTGCCGCGCCCGGTGTTTTTGCCGCCACGCCGGCCAGCGCCGCGCTTGCCGGTGGTTCGGGCGGTTCCGGTGTTCCGGCTACCCCGCCGGCTTCTGCCTCTGCCGGGGCCGCTCCGGTTGCCGCCGCCGACAACAGCGGTCCGGCGTACGGCCCCGAGTTGCAGGGTTTCAACTATCCGGAGCCGGTCGGACAATACGACTTCACCTCGCAAGGCGTGGCGCTGCATATGGCCTACATGGATATCAAGCCGGTCCATGCGAATGGCCGCACGGCCGTGTTGCTGCACGGCAAGAACTTTTGCGCGGCGACGTGGGACGCTACGATTCATCGTTTGAGCGACGCTGGCTATCGGGTGATCGCGCCGGACCAGATCGGTTTTTGCAAATCGAGCAAGCCGGAGCACTATCAGTACAGTTTTCAGCAACTGGCGCGCAACACGCATGCGTTGCTCGAATCGCTCGGCGTGACAGACGCGACGATCATCGGCCATTCGACTGGCGGCATGCTCGCGATCCGCTATGCGCTGATGTATCCGCACGAGACCGAACAACTGGTGCTGGTCAATCCGATCGGCCTCGAGGACTGGAAGGCGAAGGGCGTGCCGTCCTTATCGGTCGACCAATGGTACGAACGCGAGCTGAAAACGACTGCGGACGGCATTCGCCGTTACGAACAGGCCACCTATTACGCCGGCCAGTGGCGCGCGGACTACGAGCCGTGGGTACAGATGCTGGCGGGAATGTACCGCGGCCCCGGCAAACGGATCGTCGCGTGGAATTCCGCGTTGCTGTACGACATGATCTACACGCAGCCGGTGGTGTACGAACTCGGCCACCTGAGCATGCCGACGCTGTTGCTGATCGGCCAGAAGGACACGACCGCGATTGGCAAGGACGCGGCGCCGCCCGAGGTGCGCGCGAAGATCGGCCATTACCCGGAGTTGGGCAAGGCTGCCGCGAAGGCGATTCCGCATGCGACGCTGGTTGAATTCGCCGAGTTGGGGCACGCGCCGCAGATGCAGGATCCGCAGGCGTTTCATAAGGCGCTCCTCGATGGGCTGGCGGCGGTGTCGGCTAATCGGTGAGTTGTTGCTGGGTAGTGGACTCGAACGTCACCCGGCCATGCGCTATGCAAAAAAAGGGGCGGTCCTTTGCTGAGGGGCCGCCTTTTTTACCTGTTTCCGGCGTTCTCAGGCGCCGGTCGGATTATTCGTTGCCGCTGCGGCTACTTGCCCGCGCTCAATTCTTCGCGTACCTGAGCGGCAATCTCGAACGAGCGCAAGCGGGCCTGGTGGTCGTAGATCTGTGCGGTCAGCATCAATTCATCCGCGCCGGTCTGGTCGATCACCGACAGCAGTCCTTCGCGTACCGCATCGCGATCGCCGACGATGGAGCAGGCGAGCGAATGTGCGACGCCGTTCATCTCCATCTCCGACGCTTCGAGCCGCTCCACGGGCGGTTGCAACTGGCCGGGCGTGCCGCGCCGCAGGTTGATGAACTGCTGCTGCAGCGAGGTGAACAGACGCCGCGCTTCGTCGTTGCTATCGGCGGCGAACAGATTGACGCCGACCATTGCGTAGGGTTTATCGAGTGTTGCCGACGGACGGAACTGTTCGCGATAGACCTTTAGCGCGGTGAACATGTGGTCGGGCGCGAAGTGCGACGCGAACGCGAACGGCAGACCGAGTGCCGCGGCCAGTTGTGCGCTGTACAGCGACGAGCCGAGCAGCCATAGCGGCACGTGCAGGCCGGCACCGGGGACGGCGCGAATACGCTGGCCCGGCACGGGGTCGGCGAAATAGCGTTGCAACTCGACGACGTCGTCGGGGAAGGATTCAGCGCTATTTTGCAGATCGCGGCGTAGTGCGCGGGCGGTGCTTTGATCGGTGCCGGGTGCGCGACCGAGGCCCAGGTCGATGCGGTCCGGATAGAGCGAGGCGAGGGTGCCGAACTGTTCCGCGATGACTAGCGGTGCGTGGTTTGGCAGCATGACGCCACCGGAGCCGACGCGGATTGTTTTCGTGCCACCTGCGACGTAGCCGATGACCACTGAGGTGGCTGCGCTGGCGATGCCGGTCATGTTGTGGTGTTCCGCCAGCCAGAAGCGGCGGTAGTGCCAGGTTTCCGCATGCTGCGCGAGGTCCAGGGTGTTTCTGAACGCGTCCGCGGGGGTGGCGCCGGCGATGACGGGCGAAAGGTCCAGCACTGAGAAGGGGATCATTTTCTGTTCATTTGGTGTTTTGGGCGCTTTCGCGCGATGGGGCATTTTGGCAAAGGTTTTGGTTTTGTGCTGACGGGTCGGCGATTTCCATGTTTGTAGAAGGGTTTGGAGGGGGGCCTGCTCGGCGGGGTTTGGTGGCTGTTCTTTTTTGGCGTTGCCTTTCTGGGGTTGGTCTTTTGGCCTTTCCTTGCTTTGTTATTGGTCTATTAGCGTTCCCCCTGTGCGGGGGGGCACCTACTTTTCTTTGCCTGCCGCAAAGAAAAGTAGGCAAAAGAAAGCGGCTCAAACCGCCAGCTCATAAGCGGGTCCCCCGCACAGCCGCGGTAGTGGTGCATCTGGAATCCGTGCCCCCGCACACTCCGCGTTAGCGACAAGGCGCTCATCAGCTCCCACTCCGCACTGCGTGCGTCGCGGACGGGTCTGCCAGGGAAACCAGTGGGTTTGATTCGCGTAGCGAGCAAGCCCCAGAGGCCTGCGCTGTTAAATATTCGTACTTCGAATGAAATGATGCCGGCGATAACGGTCCACCAGGTGCAGCCAG
The DNA here is from genome assembly GCF_902833645.1 of Paraburkholderia fungorum. Taxonomy (GTDB): domain Bacteria; phylum Pseudomonadota; class Gammaproteobacteria; order Burkholderiales; family Burkholderiaceae; genus Paraburkholderia; species Paraburkholderia fungorum. Next base: position 225,846 of record NZ_CADFGE010000010.1, on the reverse strand, counting down.
CCCCTACGCCCAGCGGGCGTGTGGGGGAAACGCGGGGACGGTTTTATGAATGGGGTATCGGCGCGCGCAGCGCCGCCGGAGGTATGACTGCCTTGTCACTGAGGCGGAGTGTGCGAGAAGACAGATTCCAGATGCACCACTCCCTCCTCCAAGCCAGGGGACCCACTTATGAGCTGGCGGTTTGAGCCGCTTTCTTTTGCCTACTTTTCTTTGCGGCAGGCAAAGAAAAGTAGGTGCCGCCCCGCACAGGGGCAACGCTAATAGACCACTAACAAAACAAGGAAAGGCCAAAAGACCAACAAGAGAAGAACGGACCACAAACACAGCAAGAAAAGGCCAAAGAGTCAGATCAACAAAAAAAGCGCCGCAACGCCCCACCTGCCAGGCAGGCAAAAAACACCAAACTCCATTACATGCAAACCCGATATAGATATGTCCGATCAATATTTAACAACCGCATGTAGCGCTGCTACCTTAACCCCCTCGAACAGAGCAACAGATCCAGCCAGAAAAGAAAAGCCACCGCCCCGCCGGGCAAAAAGACCTCACTTAGGGAGACACCCACCGTGTCCATCGAATTCATCGGCATGATCCAGACCCGCAAGGTGTCTGAAACCCACCTACCGCAAGGTCCGGTCATCGACATCGAATACGTGGAGCAATTCGCCCGCGCACACGAAGCCGCGGGCTTCGACCGCATCCTCGTGCCGCATCATTCGACCAGCCCCGACGCGCTCCTCACCGTCGCCCACGCGGCCAGCGTCACCAGCAAAGTGCACTTCATGCTCGCGCATCGCCCAGGCTTCGTCGCCCCCACGCTCGCCGCGCGCCAGTTGGCAACCCTCGACCACTATTCGGGCGGACGCCTCGCCGTCCACATCATCTCCGGCGGTGACGACGCCGAACAACGCCGCGACGGCGACTACCTGTCGCATGACGAACGCTACGCCCGCACCGACGAATACCTGCACATCCTGCGCCGCATCTGGACCGAGGCCAAACCCTTCGATCACAACGGCCAGTACTATCGCTTCGAACAAGGCTTCTCCGAAGTGAAACCCGTGCAGCAACCGCATATCCCCGTCTACTTCGGCGGCGCATCGGCGCCCGCACTCGAAATCGCCGGACGTCATGCGGACGTCTACGCACTATGGGGCGAATCGAAAGCGCAAGTCCGCGAGCAGGTCGCCCGCGTGCGCGCGGAAGCAGCCAAACACGGTCGTACCGTGCGCTTCTCTGTGTCGTTCCGGCCGATTCTCGCCGCGACCGAAGCGGCCGCGTGGGAACGCGCGGAACACATCCTCGAAGAAACGAAACGCCTGCGCGCGGCGCAGGGACTCGGTGTGGGCGGCCCGGCACAAAGCGAAGGCGCGCGGCGGCTGCTCGCGGCATCCGGCGAATCGGATCGCGTCGATGAACGTCTGTGGACCGGCGTGGCCAAGGAAATCGGCGGACGCTCGAATTCGACCGCGCTGGTCGGCACGCCCGAACAGGTCGCGGACACGCTCGCGGAGTATTACGCGCTCGGCGTCTCCACCTTCCTCGTGCGCGGCTTCGATCCGCTCGAAGACGCCATCGACTACGGCCGTGAGCTGATTCCGGCCACCCGCGAACGCATCGCGCGCGTCGAGCGCGTGGCCGCCTGAACGGAGTCACGATGACCGATCTGTCCACCGCGCTGCAAAACGCCCCGGCGTCGCAAAGTGCACCCGCGCTGTATCGCGCCCCGGATACGGCGCCGCTCCAGCGTCACGCGCCAATCCGCAAATTCTGGTTCGACGACGTTGCGCCGCGTGAAAGCATCGCGGCGGAGCGGCGCTATCGGCAGGAGCGGCTCGCTGTAGCGTTCCGCCTGTTCGCGCGCTATGGCTTCGACCAGGGGCTCGCCGGCCATATCACCGCGCGCGATCCGGAGTGGCCCGACCACTTCTGGGTCAATCCGTTCGGCAAGCACTTCAGCCGCATCCGCGTGTCCGATCTGCTGCTGGTGAATGCACAAGGGGAGATCGTGGTCGGCGAAGGCCCACTGAATCAGGCGGCCTTCGCGATTCATGCGGCAATTCACGAGGCGCGCCCCGATGTGGTCGCCGCCGCCCATACGCATTCGCTCTACGGCAAGGCGTGGTCGACGCTCGGCCGCACGCTCGATCCGCTCACTCAGGATTCGTGCGCGTTCTATCAGGACCACGCGCTGTTCGACGACTTCCGCGGCGTCGTGCTTGATACCGATGAAGGCGCGCGTATCGCCGCGGCGCTGGGCGAACGAAAAGCGGTAATCCTGAAGAATCACGGCATCCTTACCGCAGGCCCGACAGTCGAGGCGGCGGCCTGGTGGTACATCGCGCTCGATAACGCCTGCCATGCGCAATTGCTCGCTGAAGCCGCCGGCACGCCGCAGCCCATCCCGCCCGATGTCGCCGCACTCACGCACGAACAGGTAGGCCGCCCGGGCGGCGCATTGTTCGCGTTCCAGAGCTTGCTGGAAGGGCTGGTCGAAGCCGAGCCCGACGTCCTCAACTGAACAGCCCCCATAAGATGACCCAACGTTCTGATTCGCCGGTTTCGCTCCGGCGCCGCCGGCTCGTGTCCGCGCTGCCGGCGGCTGCGTTGCTCGGCGCCGCGGGCACCGGCGCGATGTCGGCAATGGCCGCCGCCAACACGCCCGCGGCCAGCGAGAAAACCGATCCGCACGTCGATCTCAGCAAGGTCCGTTTGCGTGTTGCGACCTACAAAGGCGGCGACGCTACGCTGCTGAAAGCCGCCGGCCTGGCGGATACGCCGTACACCATCGACTGGTCCGAGTTCCAGTCGGGCAACGCGATGGTCGAAGCAATGAACGGCGGCTCGCTCGACATCGCCTCGGGCAGCGAGATCCCGCCGATCTTCGCGCGTCTGCAGAACGCCCAGGTGCGTGTGTGATCGCCGTCTACAAGGACGATGTCAACAACCAGGTCGTGCTGGTCCCGAAGGGCTCGACGATCCGCTCGATCGCCGATCTGAAGGGCAAGCGCGTCGGCTACCTGCGCGCCACCACGACGCATTACTACCTGCTGCGCATGCTTGAAGAGGCAGGGCTTTCGTTCAACGACATTCAGGCCACCTCGCTCGCGCCACGCGACGGCTTCGCGGCGTTCAACGCGGGGTCGCTCGATGCCTGGGCGATCTACGGCTACAACGTGCCGCTGGCGATCTCGCAAGCGGGCGCGCGCGTGCTGAAAAACGCCAACGGCTATCTATCCGGCAATTACCTGTATTACGGCCATCCGTCGGTGCTTGCCGATCCGCAGCGGCGGGCAGCATCGGCGGATCTGCTGGTGCGGCTGCAACGTGCGTGCGCGTGGTTCGGCCAGCATCAGGATGTGTACGCGAAGGTGCTGTCCGCCGAGTTGCGCGTACCCGAGGAGGCAATCCGCTCGTTGTATCGCAATCAGAGCCAGCCACGCCGCGTCACCGGCGTCACGGCGGCGGATATCGCGAGCGAGCAGCAGGTTGCCGATACGTTCACGCGGGCGGCGGTGATCGACCGCCACGTCGACGTCGCGCCCTTGTGGACCGACACCTTCAACGCCGCGCTAGCCCACGGCGTCTAAGCGGTTCAGCTCAACTTATCTTCTGATCATTCGATGACTCAAACCTTGAGGCCGGACCGGCTGCGCGCATTCGTCGGCCGGATTGCGTCGCTCGTCGACGAACGTGCGCCCGAAGCACAGTTGCTCGACGCGGGCGGTGCCGCATTGCGCGAACTGATCGCGCACGACGACTGGTTGCCCGACGCCTTCGCGCAGCCCGATCTCGAGCGCTATCAGCAATTTCTGCTGCATGCCGATTCGCAGCAGCGTTTTTCAATCGTCAGTTTTGTATGGGGACCGGGCCAGTCGACGCCGGTGCACGATCACACCGTATGGGGTTTGATCGGCGTGTTGCGTGGTGCGGAAATTGCTCAGGGATATCGCATCACGTCAGGCGGCACGCTTGAAGAAGAGGGGCTGCCAAAGCGCCTCGACACCGGAGCAGTGGATGCCGTGTCGCCTGCCATTGGCGATATCCATCGTGTGAGTAATGCTTTTCGTGACCGTACGTCGATCAGCATTCACGTGTACGGTGCAAATATTGGCGCGGTGACACGTTCTGTCTATCCTGCCGGCGGTGGGCGCAAAACTTTTATCTCCGGTTACTCGAACGACGTGTTGCCGAATATCTGGAATGTTGCGAGGGAGTCCCTGATCTCATGAGTTTCGCTAAAGAGTTCCGTATCCGATCATTCAAGGACGTGCGCCGTGCGCTGCTCGAACGCGAGGAAATCGCGCTCGTCGACGTGCGCGAGGAAGATCCGCACGCACGCAGTCATCCGCTGTTCGCGGCCAATCTGCCGCTGTCCCGGCTCGAACTGGACGCGCCGGTGCGTCTGCCGCGCCGCGACGTGCCGCTCGTCGTATTCGACGACGGCGAAGGGCTCGCCGAGCGCGCCGCGAGCCGTCTGAGCGAGCTGGGTTATACCGACGTGGCATTGCTCGAGAATGGTTTGCAAGGCTGGCGCGAGGCGGGCGGCGAACTGTTCCAGGACGTCAACGTGCCGAGCAAGGCATTTGGCGAACTGGTCGAAAGCGAGCGCCATACGCCGTCGCTCGGCGCGCCGCAGGTGCAGGCACTGCTCGATCACGGCGCGGATGTGGTGGTGCTCGACGCACGCCGTTTCGACGAATACCAGACCATGAATATTCCGGGCAGCATCAGCGTGCCGGGCGCCGAACTGGTGCTGCGTGCACGGCAGCTTGCACCGAACCCTGCCACGCGGATTATCGTCAACTGCGCGGGGCGTACGCGCAGCATCATCGGCGCGCAGTCGCTGATCAATGCGGGCGTGCCGAATCCGGTGGCGGCGCTGCGCAACGGCACGATCGGCTGGACGCTGGCCGGCCAGGCGCTCGCGCATGGCAGTTCGCGCCGCTTCGATCCGATTGTCGACGACACACTTCGTCTTGGCGCCGCCGATTCCGCGCGCGAGGTGGCCGATCGTGCGAGGGTAGGACGCACCTCGCGCGACGAAGCACGCCGCTGGGCCGACGAAGCGGTACGCACCGTCTACCGCTTCGACGTGCGCACGCCGGAAGAATACGAAGCGGGGCACGTGCCGGGTTTTCGCAATGCGCCAGGCGGCCAGCTTGTGCAGGAGACCGATATGTTCGCCCCGGTGCGAGGCGCGCGTGTGATCCTCGCCGACAACGACGGCGTGCGCGCGAACATGACCGCGTCGTGGCTCGCGCAGATGAATATCGAGGTGTACGTCGTAGACGGCCTGAGCAATGCGGACTTCGCTGAAAAAGGCCCAGCGCCCGCGGCGCGTTATGCACCCGCGCCGCCCGAGGTCGATGAAATTTCACCGGCTCAACTGGTAGCGCTCCTGCAGTCGCCCGGCACCATCGTGCTGGATTTCACCACCAGCGCGAACTACGTGAAGCGGCATATCCCGGGCGCGTGGTTCGCGATTCGTGGGCAACTCGAAGAAGCGTTGCGCAAGCTGCCGGATGCGCAACGCTATGTGGCGACCTGCGGCAGCAGTCTGCTTGCGCGCTTCGCAGCGCCCGAGCTGGCGGCGTTGACGGGCAAACCGGTGCAGGTGCTAAGCGGCGGCACAAACGCGTGGATCGAAGCGGGTCTCGCCGTGGAAAGTGGCGAGACGCGTCTGGCATCGCCGCGCATCGATCGTTATCGACGCCCGTATGAGGGAACCGACAACGCACGCGAAGCGATGAACGCGTATCTGGAGTGGGAGTACGGGTTAGTCGCTCAGCTTGGACGCGATGGGACGCATGGCTTCCGCGTGCTCTGAGAGAAGGGTTCAGGCGGCGCGCTGCGCGCGCGCCTCCTTGAACTGCCGTTCGATCGCGGCGCCGAACTGCTCGACCGGCTGTTGCAGCTTGCCCAGCACGCGCGGATGCACGAGCCAGATATCGATGAGCGGCTTGAAGTCGCTCATCGGGACGATGTCGAGCGCGTCCGCATGAGCGCTGACCTGTAGCAACGGTAGGGGCACGAGTCCCAGGCCGTTGCCGTCGGCCACCAGTTGCAATTGCAGTTCGGTGCCGAGTGTTTCCAGATTGAGCTTGAGCGCGAGCCCCAGGCCCGTCAGCGCGCGTTGCAGGCCGTCGCGAAAGCCGCAACCGTCCGGATTCAATACCCACCCGATCGACTGGCATTCCGCCAGCGTATGCGCGCGTTTCTTCAACAAGCCTTTCTGCGCGACCACGGCCAGCTTGACGCGGCCGAGCGAGCGCGCCGACAAGGATTCGTCGAAGGTCTTGTTGCTGGGCAGCAGGATCGCGGCGGCGTCGAGTTCGCCCTGCTCGACGCGTGGCAGTAACTGGCTGCCCCAACCGGTCGACGCCCGCGCTTGCAGATCGGGGTAGGCGGTCTTGAGGCCGCGCATCGCATCGGTGAGCGCGATATCGGCAATCGTCTGTGCGACGCCGAGGCGCAGCATGCCGACCGGCGGCGTATCGGTGGCGACGATCTCGCGCAACACGTCGAGCTCGCGCTGGATCACGCGGCATTGGTCGTAGACGATGCGGCCCGTTGCGGTCGCCTTGAGCGGACGTGTATTGCGGTCGAGCAGTTCGACGCCGAGCGCCTCTTCGAAATTCTGCAGACGGCGCGTGATTGCCGGTTGCGTCAGGCCGAGCGACAGCGCCGCCTGCTGCAACGACTGACAGCGAATGACGGTGACGTAGGCGTCGATTTCGTCGATCTTCATGGTGAGCGGTGACTCGGTGAGTTCGGCAGATGCGCAGGTTTTGTGCGTTCGATGATACCCGGATCGATGCGCGCGCACGCGTTGCCGGCCAAGAAAATTCGCATATTTGCTTAGCAGAATAATGCGTTTGTCTTATACAGATGAGTGCCTTATCGTCGATGGCACATCATCCGAATGCCACGACACGATCGCCCCCATGCCGACCTTCCGCCCATCTTTGTCCGCCTCATCCGTTCTGCAGCGCGCGTTGTTCAAACCGCTCGGCGCGGCAATGTTCGCCCTGTGTGCAACTGTGAGCGCAACCCAGGCTCATGCCGCCGATTTACCGGTGCTCAAGGTCGGCGACCAGTCCTTGCAAACACGCGGCATTCTCGAAGCCTCCGGCCAACTGAAAGACCTGCCGTACAAGATCGAGTGGTTCAACTTCCCCGCGGCGCAACCGCTCGGCGAAGCGCTGAATGCCGGCGCCGTGGATGTCGGCGGCCTGGGCGACGCGCCGCTCGTGTTCGCGCTCGCGGCCGGCGCGCGCGTGCGGGCCGTCGCGGCGACCCGGTCGAATCCACTGGATCTCGCGATCGTCGTCGGCGCGCATTCGCCGTTGAACGATGCGGCGAGCCTGAGGGGCAAACGCATCGCTACCACGCGCGGTTCGATTGGCCACTATCTCGCGCTCGCCGCACTGAAGAAGGCCAACGTGCCGCTGACCGACGTCTCGTTCGTCTTCCTCGCACCCGCCGATGCGAAGGCGGCGCTTGCGTCAGGCAGCGTCGATGCATGGTCGGTGTGGGACCCGTACACCGCGCTTGGCGAAGCGCGCGATCACGATCGCATCATCGCCAACGGCGTCGGTCTTTCCGAAGGGCTCAGCTATCAGGTCGCGACCGAACGCGCGATTACGCACAAGCGCCCGCAACTCGCCGACTTCCTGCGGCGCGTGGCGATCGGTCAGCGTTGGGCGCTTTCGCATCCCGACGAAGTGGCGGCGATGCAATCGAAAGTCACGGGCCTGCCGACCGACGTGCTGAAAACCGTCTATCAGCGCGGCCAGGTGCACCCGGTAGCGATCGACGACAGCGTCGTCGCCGCGCAGCAGCGTACCGCCGATACTTACGAAGCCGCCAATGTAATCCGGGCCCATCTCGATGTGCGCACGAGCTTCGATCGCAGCTTCCCTCTGCCTTGATGATGCGGTTTCCTGGAGTTCCTGTATGAATGCCCCGATTGCCGAAAGCGCGGTGACGCGCCGTCATCCACCGCTCGATAGCGATACGTTCGACGCCTTGCTCGCGCAGCTCACGAGCGAGTTTGCGGTCAGCGCGGCCCACTACGACCGCACGGCGGAATTTCCGCACGCCAACCTGGCGCGCCTGCACGAATTCGATCTGCTTTCGTTGACGGTGCCCGCACCGCTCGGCGGCGCCGGGGCGAGCCTGCCGCAGGCGTTGAAGGTGGTGCGCGCGGTGGCGCGCGGCGAGCCGTCCACGGCGCTGGTGCTGGTGATGCAGTACCTGTTTCATCATCGCTTGCAGGGCAATCCGCATTGGCCTGTCGAACTGCGCGAACGCGTGGCGCGTGAAGCGGTGCGCGACGGCGCGCTGATCAACTCGCTGCGCGTCGAACCCGAACTGGGTACGCCCGCACGCGGCGGCTTACCGTCGACTATCGCGAAGCGCAGCGCCGATGGCTGGATCATCGACGGCAGCAAGCTGTACTCGACCGGCAGCCCTGGCCTCACGTGGCTCGCGGTATGGGCGCGCAGCGACGAGACGCCGCCGCGGGTCGGCGTATGGCTGGTGCATCGCGATACGCCTGGCGTGCGGGTCGGCAGCGAATGGAATCATCTGGGCATGCGCGCCACGGGCAGTCACGAGCTTGTATTCGACAACGTGTTCGTGCCGGCCAGTCACGCGGTTGACGTTCATCTACCTGGCGAGCCGAGTGCCGGACTCGATCCACTCGGCTTTGCGTGGATGAGCGTGCTGTTGTCCGCTGTATACGACGGCATCGCACGGGCCGCTCGCGACTGGTTCGCGCAATGGGCGGCCGGACGCACACCCGGCAACCTCGGCGCGCCGCTCGCGAGTCTGCCTGCGTTCCAGCAGACGCTCGGTCGCATCGACGCGCTGCTGTTCAGCAATCGCGTGTTGCTCGACGCAGGCGCGCATGCCGAACGCGTGACGCTCGACGAAGCGCCGCTGATCAAATACACGGTGACGAATCAGGCCATTGAGGCGGTGCAACTGGCCGTCGAGGCGAGCGGCAATCCCGGCTTGAGTCGTGACAATCCGCTCGAGCGTCATTATCGCGATGTGCTGTGCGCGCGGATCCATACGCCACAGAACGATTCGGTATTGCAGGGAGCCGGGCGCGCGGGTTTCGCAGCTTGGCTTCACGCGTGAGCAGGTATGCCTCGCCGGCAAACGAGCGGCAACGCCCGCGCGGCGCACGGCGAATCCTCTGCCGATTTGGTGTAAACGCGCACTCGTCTAAATCCGCCAATCCGTTTAGATTAACTGCACCTGGAAGGCTTATCGAGGGACCAGGGCGGCCAGACAAGCAGCGGTCTGTGATTCCGGCGATGACGCAAGGTTAGAGGCCAAGGTCTCTCGCCGCCTTGCCCGGGACCGGATCGCTGCGCGCCGTCCACGGTGCTTCGCTTCAGGTGGCCGGCTGGCCGCCGTCACATTCCCGATTGACCCAATCGACCAGACCGGCCGATTCCGGCGACGCTTTGCACAGCGTCGCCTTTTTGCTTGGGGCGCCCGTTTTCACGGGTTTTGCTCTCCCTGTCGCCATACCGCACCGCACGACCGCTTATGGCCGCGTGCCGCCCGCTCGCGGTTTTTTCCGTGGCCGGTTATCCTGTTTATTATGTAGCAACCTCTACACAACGGGATGCGGGTGGGCTGAGCGCTTCGCGTCCCTACAGGAAACTCGCTGTGAGCCTCAAATTGCTGACTGTCGTCATGCTGGCCGGGTGCGTTGCGCTGACCGGCTGCGACGACCAACAGAGCGACCGCGCCGTGCAAAAACTCAAGGACTTCTTCAACGCCGTCAAGCCGGACGCGTTACTGCTCAAGAATATGACGCCGGGCATGACCACCGAGGCGCAGATTCGCGACCAGATGGGCAAACCGGAAACCGAACGGACGTTTACCGACGGCTCGAAGCGTTTCGAATATCCGCGTGGGCCGCAAGGGCTGAACACGTACATGGTCGACATCGACCGTGACGGGAAATTGCAGGCGATCACGCAGGTTCTGACCGCCGAGAACTTCGCGAAGATTCGTGTTGGCATGACCGAGGACGAGGTGCGCCGCCTGCTCGGCAAGCCAGGCCAGGTCGCGGTGTTTCCGCTCAAGCCGGAAACCGTCTGGAGCTGGAAATGGCGCGAGCGGGGCGTGACTGAAGAGGGTATTTTCAACGTGCACTTCGATCAATATCAGAAGGTGTACACGACATCGCGTTCGGATGTGATACGTGGGCGCTAGTCGATAAAAAGCGGGGAACACATGATCCATCGACGTCGATATAACCGGATCGGGTTGGTGTTGGGGGGCGGTGCCGCGCGCGGCTGGGCGCATATCGGTGCGATTCGCGCGTTGCACGATGCGGGCATCAAGCCGGACGTGGTGTGCGGCACGTCGATCGGCGCGCTGGTGGGCGCGATCTACGCGAACGGCGACCTCGACTGGCTGGAGGAGTGGGTGTCGCGGCTGACCTGGCAGACGGTGGTACGGCTACTCGATCTGCGGCTGTCGGGTGGCTTGCTGGGCGGACGCAAGGTGATCAAGATATTCGCGGACAAGTTCAACGGTTGCTCGATTGCCCAGTTGAACATGCCGTTTGCGGCGGTGGCCACCGAACTCGATTCGGGGCGCGAGAGCTGGTTGCAGGACGGCAGCGTGGTCGACGCGGTGCGCGCTTCGATTGCGATTCCGGGGATTTTCACGCCGGTGTTTCACAACGGTGTCTGGCTGGTGGATGGTGGCTTGAGCAATCCGGTGCCGGTTTCGGTGGCGCGCGGCATGCGGGCGGACTGCGTGATTGCTGTCGATTTGAACAATGACATTCTGAATGGGCGCGATTTTGGCGGCGCGGTGGTGGATACGCCCGCGCTCGATCCGGATGCGCCGCCGCCGGGGTCATTGCGGCGTAACGGCAAGCCTTGGCCGAAGTGGCTGGCCCCTGCCGAGGCGCGTGCTTCCGATGATGTGCGGGTGCCGCCGCCGCCGAGCGCGCGGGTGCCTTCGATGCTGAGTTCGATTGCGCAGAGCATTGACATCATGCAGGTGCGGATTACGCGGAGTCGCCTGGCTGGCGAGCCGGCCGATATTTTGATTCAGCCGCGGCTGGGCGGGATGGGGATTTTTGATTTTCACCGGGCTGGGCCGGCCATGGAAGAAGGCCGGGCGGCGGTGGAGGTTATGTTGCCGGCGATTCGGGCGCGGTTGGGGATGGGGTAGGGTTTTTTTTGCCTGCCCGGCGGGTGGGGGTCTTTGTGATGATTTTTTTGTTTTTGTCTCTTGGCCTTTCCTTGTTTTGTTAGTGGTCTATTAGCGTTGCCCCTGTGCGGGGCGGCACCTACTTTTCTTTGCCGGCCGCAAAGAAAAGTAGGCAAAAGAAAGCGGCTCACACCGCCAGCTCATAAGCGGGTCCCCCGCACAGCCACGGTAGTGGTGCATCTGGAATCCGTCGCCTCGCACACTCCGCGTTAGCGACAAGGCGCTCATCAGCTCCCACTCCGCACTGCGTGCGTCGCGGACGGGTCTGCCTGGGAAACCAGTGGGGTTGATTCGCGCAGCGAGCAAGCCCCAAAGGCTTGCGCTGTTAAATGTTCGCATACCGAATGAACTGATGCCGGCGATAGCGGTCCACCAGGTGCAGCCGGCACGTACGCCAAGCGGGCGTGTGGGGGAAACGCAGGGACGGTTTTATGAATGGGGTATCGGCGCGCGCAGCGCCGCCGGAGGTATGACTGCCTTGTCACTAAGGCGAAGTGTGCGAGGCGACAGATTCCAGATGCACCACTACCGCTACTGTGCGGGGGACCCGCTTATGAGCTGGCGGGGTGAAGCCGCTTTCTTTGCTTATCTTTCTTTGCGGCGGCAAAGAAAGTAAGTGCCGCCCCGCACAGGGGCAACGCTAATAGACCACTAACAAAGCAAGGAAAGGCCAACAGACCAACAACAGAACGGACCACTAACACAGCAAGGAAAGGCCAAAGAGTCCGACCAACAACAAAAAAGCGCCGCGCACGCCCCCACCTGCCGGGCAGGCAAAACCCCCGCCCATATCTATCAAAAAAGCGACTCAAAACTTGCTAAATCGCAGCAGCGCCGACAGCGCGTACCACACCTTACAAAACCATATCCCCCACAAAACCAAGCCCCGCAGCCAGCAACCCACCCCAAACCAACAATTGCTGCACCGCAGCACAACCTTCCATCTTCTTTGAGAAATTAATTTCCGCTTGCGAGACTCCGCGCCATGCCGGATGAGTCGGGCGCCCACAACCCGCCCCCATCCATGACATCGTCAATAAAACCTGGATGGAGACACGCGTGTTCCTTTACGGCTTTGGTCCAGTGCTACTGGCCGGTACGATCCAGACGATCGAGCTGTCCGTCCTGTCGCTGGCAGCCTCCGTGCTGCTCGGCCTCGCGGGCGCGGCGGCGAAACTCTCGTTCAATCGCCCGCTGCGCGCAATCGCAACCGGCTATACGACACTGATCCGCTCAGTGCCCGACCTCGTGCTGATGCTGCTGCTGTTCTACAGCATCCAGATCGCCGTCAACAATCTCACCGACGCCCTCGGTCTGCCGCAGTTCGATATCGACCCGTTCGTCGCCGGCGTGCTCACCCTCGGCTTCATCTACGGCGCGTATTTCACCGAGACCTTTCGCGGCGCATTCCTCGCCGTACCGCGCGGCCAGCTCGAGGCGGGCAGTGCCTACGGCATGAGCGGTGCGCGCGTGTTCACACGCATCCTGTTTCCGCAAATGATGCGCTTCGCGCTGCCCGGCATCGGCAATAACTGGCAGGTGCTGGTCAAGGCCACGGCGCTGGTGTCGATCATCGGTCTCGCCGATGTCGTCAAAGCCGCCCAGGACGCCGGTAAAAGCACCTTCAACATGTTCTTCTTCATCCTGATCGCCGCGCTGATCTATCTGGCGATCACCACCGCGTCGAACCTCGTGCTGATCTGGCTGGAAAAGCGCTATTCGATCGGCGTGCGCCAGGCGGAGCTCTAACACCATGATCGATATCCTCAATCAATTCTGGCGCGCGTTCCTCTACTGGGACGGTCAGCGTATGTCCGGTCTGGCCGTCACGCTGTGGCTGCTGGTGGCGTCGATCGGCATCGGTTTTTTCATGGCCATTCCGCTCGCAGTGGCGCGCGTCTCGAAGAAACGCTGGCTGTCGACGCCGGTGCGTCTCTATACCTACGTGTTTCGCGGCACACCCCTGTATGTGCAACTGCTGCTGATCTACACCGGCATGTACAGCCTGGAATTCGTGCGCTCGCATCAGTTGCTCGACGCGTTTTTCCGCAGCGGCTTTCACTGCGCGATTCTCGCCTTCGCGCTGAACACCTGCGCATACACCACCGAGATTTTCGCCGGCGCAATCCGCTCGACTTCGCACGGCGAAGTGGAAGCGGCCCGTGCCTACGGCATGAGCTGGTTCACGATGTACCGCCGCATTGTGATACCGTCCGCGCTGCGCCGGGCGCTCCCGTTGTACAGTAACGAAGTAATCCTGATGCTGCACGCCACCACGGTCGCGTTTACGGCCACGGTGCCGGACATCCTGAAGGTCGCGCGCGACGCGAATTCGGCCACCTATCAGTCGTTCGATGCGTTTGGCCTCGCGGCGCTGATTTACCTCGTCGTTTCGTTCGCCCTGGTGGCCCTGTTCCGCCGCGCCGAGCGTCACTGGCTGGGATACCTGGCGGTGCGCACGCACTGAGCAGGCCTGTTTCGATTGAGCGGCGCGGCCCGTTGCGCGCTGTCAGATAGATTGATCCGTATTTTCAAAGGGAGAGCATCTTGCTCCACACGACTCAAACCGAAGCTTGCAAGCTCGCCGTTCAGGACATCCACAAACGCTACGGCGACAATGAAGTGCTCAAGGGCGTCTCGCTGAACGCGAACAAGGGTGACGTGATCAGCATCATCGGCGCGAGCGGATCGGGCAAGAGCACCTTCCTGCGCTGCATCAATTTTCTGGAGCGGCCGAACGCGGGGCAGATCGTCGTCGACGGCGAAACGGTCAAGACCAAAACCGATCGCGCCGGCAATCTCGAAGTGGCCGATCACAAGCAACTGCAACGCATCCGCACGAAACTGGCGATGGTGTTCCAGCACTTCAACCTGTGGGCGCACATGAATGTGATCGAGAACATCGTCGAAGCGCCGATTCATGTGCTCGGCCTGCCGCGTCGCGAAGCCGAAGACCGGGCCCGCGAATATCTCGAGAAGGTCGGCCTCGCGCCGCGTCTGGAAAAACAGTACCCGTCGCATCTGTCGGGCGGCCAGCAGCAGCGCGTGGCCATCGCGCGTGCACTCGCGATGAACCCCGACGTGATGCTGTTCGACGAGCCGACCTCCGCGCTCGACCCGGAACTGGTGGGCGAAGTGCTGAAGGTAATGCAGAAGCTCGCCGAAGAAGGCCGCACCATGATCGTCGTCACGCACGAAATGGGTTTTGCGCGCAATGTGTCGAACCACGTGATGTTCCTGCATCAGGGCCGTACCGAAGAAGAGGGCCTGCCCGCCGAAGTGCTAAGCACGCCGCGCAGCGAACGGCTCAAGCAGTTCCTGTCCGGCAGCCTGAAGTAACGCGCCGCTCGCGCGTTCCGCGTTTTACCGATAAGTGATGGCTCGCACGTCCAACCCGGCTCGCACCACCCAGGTCGCGATCGTCGCTTTGCCGCCGGTGTCGATGTCGGGCGTCGGGCCGATCGTCGACGCCCTCAATCTCGCCAATGAAATCGACGGCCGCGCGCTGTACCGCGTGCAGGTGTGTTCGTGGGACGGCCGCGCGGTGCCTCTGTCGGGCGGCGCGCAATGGCCGGCCGATGCCGCCTTCGGCGATGCGATCGCGTGCGACTGGCTGATCATCGTCAGCGAACGGTTCCAGCAATTCGCCGACTATCGCCTGTTTCTCGCGAGTCTTTCGCGGGTCGGGCAGCGCACGCCGCTCGTCACCGGTATTCATCACGGTGTCTGGTGGCTCGCAATGGCCGGGCAGTTGTCCGGCTATCGCGTGAGCGTGAACTGGGAAACCTATCAGCAGTTCTCCGAGCAGTTCGAGCGCTCGATCGTCACCCAGCAAATCTTCGAAATCGACCGCGATCGCGCCACCTGCGCGGGCGGTCAGGCAACAGTCGACTTCATGCTTGCGATGATCGGCCGCGATCACGGGCCGGAACTGGCGGACCGGATTGCCGATACGCTGGGCGTCGGCGTGTTGCGCGCGGGCGAAGAGCGGCAACGTATTCCGTTTGTGACCGCGCCGGGCGAGCGGCATCCGCGCCTGAACGACGCGCTGATGCTGATGGAAGCGAATATCGAAGACCCGCTGACCACCGATGACATTGCCGGTCTCGTCGGCGTGTCGCGGCGGCAGCTGGAACGGCTGTTTCGCCAGTATCTCGGCTCGATGCCGTCCAAATACTATCTGGGCCTGCGGCTTTCGAAAGCGCGCACGCAATTGCAACGCACCAGCAAATCGGTGGTGCAGATCAGCCTGGCTTGCGGATTTTCGTCGGCGGCGCACTTTTCGAATGCTTACCGCGAACGCTTTGGTGTCACACCACGCGAGGATCGTCGCAACTGGATCGATAAGCAGACGGGCGCGAGCGGCACCGCGGCCAGTGAGCCGCGACCGGCCGCGCTGATCGAACCGCCCGGCGAGGCGGATTAAGCGCGCCGGGAAGCACGCGAAAAAACGCGCGGTTTGCGGCTGATGCAACGCCGATCCGCCCGGAAGCTCATAGAAAGCGTCGCGTATGCGCAAGACGTATCGCGTGCGGTTTCCTACACTACGTGTATTACCTCTCACCTGTAACGAGGATTTGCCATGAACGACCTGACTGTGACACGCCAGACCTTCGATGAAGTGATGGTGCCGGTGTTTTCGCCCGCCGGGTTCGTGCCGGATCGCGGTCTCGGCTCACGCGTCTGGGACACGGAAGGCCGCGACTATATCGACTTCGCCGGCGGCATTGCCGTGACCGCGCTCGGTCACGCGCATCCTGAGCTGCTGAAGGTCCTGCACGAGCAGGGCGGCAAGCTGTGGCACATCGGTAACGGCTACACCAACGAACCGGTGCTGCGTCTCGCCAAACGCCTCGAAGCGCTGACCTTCGCCGACCGCGCGTTCTTCGCCAACTCGGGCGCGGAAGCGAATGAAGCGGCGCTGAAGCTGGCGCGCCGCGTCGCGTTCGATCGTCATGGCGCGGACAAAGCCGAAATCATCTCGTTCACGCAGTCGTTTCATGGCCGCACGTTCTTCACCGTGAGCGTCGGCGGCCAGCCGAAGTATTCGGAGGGCTTCGGCCCGGTGCCGGCGGGCATCACCCATCTGCCGTACAACGACATCGAAGCGGCGAAGAAGGCAATTGGCGCGCAAACCTGCGCGGTGATCGTCGAGCCGATTCAGGGCGAGGGCGGCGTGATCCCGGCGGATCCGGCCTTCCTGAAGGCGCTGCGCGAAGCCTGCGATCAGCACGGCGCACTGCTGATTTTTGACGAGGTACAAACGGGGGTGGGCCGCAGCGGCTATTTCTACGCCTATCAGGAAACCGGCGTGACGCCGGACATCCTGACCACCGCGAAAGCGCTCGGCAACGGTTTCCCGATCGGCGCAATGCTGACCACCAACGAACTGGCCGCGTACTTCAAGGTCGGTGTGCATGGCACGACCTACGGCGGCAATCCGCTGGGCTCGGCAATCGCGGAGAAGGTGGTCGAACTGATCAGCGATCCGAAGCTGCTGGAAGGCGTGCATGCGCGCAGCGAAGCGCTGAAGGGCCAGTTGGCGAAGCTCAACGATCGCTTCGGCATTTTCAAGGAAGTGCGCGGCAAGGGTCTTCTGATCGGTGCGGAGTTGACCGACGCATTCAAGGGCCGTGCGAAAGACTTCGTCACGGCTGCCGGCAAGCATGGCGTGATCATGCTGATGGCGGGTCCGGACGTGTTGCGCTTCGTCCCGTCGCTGATCATTCCGCTCGACGACATGTACGAAGGTTTCGCGCGTCTGGCTAAGGCGATCGACGAAGTGGTCGGCGCAACCGCTGAAGCGGCCGCCCGTTAATCAGGCGTCACACTCAACAGGAACGACGATGCTCTTCGTACGCCCCGGCCGCCTCGCCGATCTCGATGCGCTGGAACACATGGCGCGCACCGCGCAACCGGTGCTGCATTCGCTGCCGCACGACCGGCACGCGCTCGAAGCGCGCGTCGCGCTGTCGGAAGACTCGTTTCGCGCGGACGTGGATTTTCCGGGCGAGGAGTTCTATCTGTTCGTGCTCGAAGATGCGCAGAGCGGCAAGCTGATGGGCACGGCGAGCATCGTTGCCGCCGCCGGTTATTCAGACCCGTTCTACGCATTTCGCAACGACGCGCTGATTCATGCATCGCGCGAGTTGCATGTGAATCGCAAGATTCACGCGCTGACCATGTCGCACGAGTTGACGGGCAAGAGCCGGCTCGCGGGTTTTTATATCGATCCGTCGCTGCGTGGCGATGCGGCCGCGCATCTGATGTCACGGGCCCGGATGATGTATATCGCCGCCAATCGCAAGCGCTTCACGCCGGAAGTGTTCTCGTTGCTGCTCGGCGTGACCGACGACTCAGGTGTGTCGCCGTTCTGGGAAGCGGTGGGGCGCAAGTTCTTCGGGCGCAATTTCGCCGACATCGAAATCGAATCGGGTGGACGCAGCCGCACGTTTATCGCCGAGGTGATGCCCACCTATCCGATCTACGTGCCCTTGCTGCCGGAAGCGGCGCAGCGCGTGCTCGGCGAGCCGGATTCGAAGGCGCTGCTCGCTTATGAGATTCACCTCGAAGAAGGCTTCGAGACGGATCGCTTTATCGATATTTTCGACGCGGGTCCGGTCTTGACCGCGCAGGTCGATCGCAGCGCCTGCGTGACGCGCAACGAAACCCGCGTGGTGCGGGAAGCGGGCGCGGCGGCTGGCGGCTCGACGTATCTGATCGCGCATAACGGCGCGGACGGTGAGTTCCGCTGCGTGCTCGATACCTTGCCGGGCGGCCAGGCAAGCGGCGCGTCGCTGTCGCATGCGGCGCGTGCCGCGCTCGGGGTGCAGGAGGGCGACGCGGTACGCTGTGTGCCGCTGCATCAGCCGCATCAGGAAGAATCTTTGGGAGACGCACAATGATCGTCGTTCGCGTTGTGCAACGAGGCGATGTGGACGCGCTCATGCGGCTCGCGCAGGAGACGGGCCCAGGCCTCACCACCTTCAAGCCGGATCGTGATGCACTCGCGGCGCGCGTCGAACGGGCGCGCCGCACGATGGAAGACAAGGCCGAGCCGCATGAAGCCGGTTACTTTTTCGTGATGGAAGACACCGATACCGGCGACGTGGCAGGCGTATGCGGGATCGAAACCGCGGTCGGCCTCCAGCAACCGTTTTACAACTACCGCGTGAGCACCGTGGTTCACGCGAGCCAGGACCTCGGCATCTGGACGCGCATGCGCGCACTGAACATTTCGCATGACCTGACGGGTTACGCCGAAGTGTGTTCGCTGTTCCTGAGCCCGCGGTATCGCACGAGCGGCGTCGGCGGTCTGCTGTCGCGTTCGCGCTTCATGTTTCTGGCGCAGTTCCGCGAACGTTTTCCGCAGCGTTTGTGCGCGGAATTGCGCGGCCATTTCGATGCGAACGGCACCTCGCCGTTCTGGCGCGCGGTGGGCTCGCATTTCTACCAGATCGATTTCAACGCGGCGGACTATCTGAGCTCGCACGGCCGCAAGGCGTTTCTCGCCGAGTTGATGCCGCGCTATCCGGTGTATGTCGAACTGCTGCCTGAAGAAGCACAGGAATGCGTCGGACTCACGCACAGCGACACGATTCCGGCGCGCCGCATGCTCGAATCCGAAGGGCTGCGCTACGAGAACCACGTCGATATTTTCGATGCAGGCCCGGTGCTCGAATGCCATATCGCCGACTTGCGCACCGTGCGCGAAAGCGTGGTGGTGCCGGTGGAGATTGCCAATGTGCCGGCAGGCGCGCCGCAGGATGCGCCGCGTTCGCTGGTATCGAATACGTCGCTGGGCGATTTTCGCGTGGGCGTGGCGGCGGGCGTGCCGCAAGACGGCGTGTTCCGCATGAGCGCCGCCGAAGCGGCCGCACTCGACGTCAAGGCAGGCGACCCGGTACGGGTGCTGCCGTTGAAACATAAACAGGGATGATCATGAGCGAGCTTTTCATCGACGGCGAATGGGCCGCCGGCACAGGACCCGCATTCGCGTCGCGCAACCCGGGTACGGGCGCGGCGGTGTGGGAAGGCAATAGCGCCTCGGCGGACGACGTCGATCGTGCTGTGCGCAGCGCACGCCGTGCATTCGCGGCATGGTCGGCATTGAGTCTCGACGAGCGTTGCGGCGTGGTGCGCCGTTTTGCTGCGCTTGTGACGGAACGCAAGGAAGCGTTGGCCGAAGCGATTGGCCGCGAGACGGGTAAGCCGCTGTGGGAAGCCCGTACCGAAGCGGCTTCGATGGCGGCGAAGGTCGAGATCTCGATTCAGTCGTACAACGAGCGCACCGGCGAAAAACGTTCGCCGATGGCTGACGGCACCGCCGTGCTTCGGCATCGTCCGCATGGGGTGGTCGCGGTGTTCGGGCCGTATAACTTCCCTGGGCACTTGCCGAACGGGCATATCGTCCCGGCACTGATCGCGGGTAACGCGGTGGTGTTCAAGCCGTCGGAACTGGCGCCAGCCGTGGCGGCGCTCACGGTGCAGATCTGGCGCGACGCGGGCTTGCCCGCCGGCGTGCTGAACCTCGTGCAGGGCGAGAAAGAGACGGGCATTGCGCTTGCCAATCATCGGCAGATCGACGGCCTGTTCTTCACGGGTAGTTCGGATACCGGAACATTGCTGCACAAGCAATTCGGCGGCCGTCCGGAGATCGTCCTGGCGTTGGAGATGGGTGGCAACAATCCGCTCGTGATCGGACCCGTGGCCGATGTCGACGCCGCCGTGCATCACACGATTCAATCGGCGTTTCTGTCGGCAGGGCAGCGCTGCACCTGCGCGCGCCGCATTTTCGTACCGAATGACGCGTTCGGCGACCGCTTTGTAGAACGCCTGATCGAAGTGACCTCGCGTATCGGCGTCGGCGAATACAACGCCGATCCACAGCCGTTCATGGGCGCGGTGATTTCCGCGCGGGCGGCCTCGCGTCTGGTTGCGGCGCAGGAGCGTTTGCTCGCCGACGGCGCGAAGGCACTCCTGAAGATGGAGCAGCGCGATCCGAAACTGGGCTTCGTCACGCCTGCGATTCTCGACGTCACGAACGTGAAGAACCTGCCGGACGAAGAACATTTCGGACCGTTGGCGCAGATCATTCGCTACAGCACGTTCAACGAAGCGCTCGAAAAAGCCAACGATACCGAGTTCGGCCTCTCCGCCGGCCTGCTCGCCGACGACGAAGCGCTGTGGACGCATTTCCAGCGCACCATCCGCGCGGGCATCGTCAACTGGAACCGTCCGACCAATGGCGCGTCGTCGGGCGCGCCGTTCGGTGGGCCGGGACGTTCGGGCAATCACCGGCCGAGCGCGTTCTACGCGGCCGACTACTGCGCGTATCCGATGGCCTCCGTCGAAAGCGCGCAACTGCAAATGCCCGCGAGCGTCTCGCCGGGCCTTCAATTCTAAGGATCGACGATGCAAGCCACTGAAGCCAATTTCGACGGTCTCGTCGGCCCGACCCACAATTACGCAGGGCTCTCGTTCGGCAATGTCGCGTCGCAGAACAACGAGAAGTCGATTGCGAATCCGAAGGCCGCCGCCAAGCAGGGCCTGCGCAAGATGAAGCAATTGGCCGATCTCGGCTTTCATCAAGGCGTGTTGCCGCCGCAGGAGCGTCCGTCGATGCGCCTGTTGCGCGAACTCGGTTTTTCGGGCGACGACGCGACGGTGATCGCACGCGTGGCCAAAGACGCGCCCGAATTGCTGGCCGCGGCGAGTTCGGCGTCAGCGATGTGGACCGCGAATGCGGCGACGGTGAGTCCGTCGGCCGATACGCACGACGGCCGCGTGCATTTCACGCCGGCCAATCTGTGCAGCAAGCTGCACCGCGCGATCGAGCACGAATCGACCCGCCGCACTTTGCGCGCGATTTTTAGCGACTCCGATCGTTTCGCGGTGCACGAGGCCCTGCCCGGGACACCGGCGCTCGGCGACGAAGGCGCCGCGAACCATACGCGCTTTTGCTCGGAATATGGCACACGTGGTGTCGAATTCTTCGTGTACGGCCGTAGCGAATATCGCCGTGGACCGGAGCCGAAGCGTTTCCCGGCGCGTCAGACCTTCGAGGCGAGCCGCGCGGTCGCGCAGCGTCACGGTCTGGAAGAAGCGGCCACGGTGTACGCGCAGCAGAATCCCGATGTGATCGACGCGGGCGTGTTCCACAACGACGTGATCGCGGTCGGCAATCGCAACACGCTGTTCTGCCACCAGCTCGCGTTCGTCGAGCAGAACGCGGTGTACGACGAACTGCGCACCAAACTCGCCGGACTGAAGGCCGGGTTCAACGTGATCGAAGTGCCGGACGCGCAGGTGAGCGTATCCGATGCCGTGACGTCGTACCTGTTCAACAGCCAGTTGCTGACCCGCCCGGACGGCAAGCAGGTGCTGGTCGTGCCGCAGGAATGCCGCGAGAACCCGCGTGTCGCCGCGTATCTCGACGATCTGACCTCGCACACCGGTCCGATCGACGACGTGCTCGTGTTCGATCTGCGTGAAAGCATGAAGAACGGCGGCGGTCCGGCGTGTCTGCGTCTGCGCGTGGTGCTGAACGAGGCGGAACGCGCGGCGGTGACGCCTGGCGTGTGGATCAACGACAAGTTGTTCGGCCGGCTCGATACGTGGATCGAGAAGCACTATCGCGATCGTCTCGCACCGACCGATCTGACCGATCCGCAACTGCTCGCCGAATCGCGCACCGCGCTCGACGAACTGACGCAGATTCTCGGCCTGGGTTCGCTGTATGACTTCCAGCGCTGAGCACGGCATGCGGTTTGCGATGCTCGACGATTTCCTTGCCTACACACTGGCGGGCACGCGCCCCGGCGCGCAGGAAACGCAGGGCGTATGCGCGAACGGCGGCGTGCGCTGGTCGTGGCTCGACGACGGCGTTCTGCAACTCGAACCCACGGCGCTGGAGAAGGGCGTGCGCAGCGTGCTCGCTTCCGCCGGCGTGCATGGCGACGAGACCGCGCCGATCGAATTACTTTCGTATCTCGTGCGCGACATCGCGCAAGGCAGCGCCGCGCTGACCTGCCGCCTGCTGGTGATTCTCGGCAACGTCGACGCCATGCGCGACGCGTGCCGGTATCGCGACGACGATCTAAACCGCCTCTTCAGCGGACGGCATGCGCAGTTGCCGGACAGCCACGAAGCGCCGCGCGCGGCGGCATTGGAACGCGCGGCGACGCAGTTCTTCGCCGCAGCATCGGCCGAACGCGGCGCGCGCTGGCATATCGACATGCACACGGCAATCCGCGCGTCGGCATTCGAGCAGTTCGCGTTACTGCCGCACACGGGCATGCCGTTTTCGCGTGCCATGTTCGAGTGGCTCGGCGAGGCGCGCATCAGCGCGGTGCTGCTTCATACGACCAAGGGCAACACTTACTCGCATTTCACCGCGCATGCATGCGGCGCCGAGACGTGTACGCTGGAACTCGGCAAGGTGCGTCCGTTCGGCCAGAACGATCTGACGCGTTTTGCCGGTGCGGACGAAGCGCTGCGCCATCTGCTCGCGGGCACCAGCATTGCAGGGAATCATCCGGATGCGGCACTGCCGCGTGCTTTTACGGTAATCGATCAGATTACCAAGCAGAGCGACGCGTTCGAATTGCGGGTGGCCGCGGACGTGCCGAACTTCACGCCGTTTGTGAAAGGCACTGTACTCGCCTGTGACGGCGATTATCGCTATGTCGTGAGTCGCGACGAGGAACGCATCGTGTTTCCGAACGCGACGGTCAAGCCGGGCTTGCGTGCCGGCTTGATGGTGGTCGAGACGACGCAGGAGACGCTGTCCGGTCTTGTCTGACGGCGCTTCGTGGATGAAACGTTGCGCACCGAAGGCGCGCAACGTTTCATCCCATGCGCAAGGGCACGCTTAAGCCGCGTCCGCCTTCATCAAACCTTCCGCCACCATCGCTTCACGCACTTTCGGCCGCGCTGCGACGCGCGCCAGATAGGCGTTCAGATGCGGATACGCGCCCAGATCGATGGAGAGCATCCGCGCCCAGCTCAGCACTGTGAACGCGTACGCGTCGGCAACCGAGTACTGTCCGTTCAGATAATCGCGTTCGGTAAGCACGCGCTCGAGTTCATCGAAGCGGGTGGCGAGCTTCCCGCGGCATTCGGCCTTGGTCGAATCGGCGGTCTCCTGATGCCATAGCCACGGGCTGAACGTCTTGTGCAATTCCGTGCTGATATAGGTGAGCCATGCGACTGCCGCGAGCCGTTGCGGCGAGCCCGCGGCCGGCAATAGACCACGCTCCGGCGCGAGATCGGCAATGTGCTGCAGCAGCGCCGCGCCTTCGGTGTGGCGTGAGCCGTCGGCGAATTCGACGAGGGGCACATAGCCGCGCGGCGAGATCGCGTAGTAATCGTCGCCGTTTGCGAGCTTGTGCGTTTGCAGGTTGACCTTGACCGTTTCGAAATCGAGCCCGGCTTCGCGCAATGCAATGTGAACGGCCAGCGAGCAGGCGCCCGGCGAATAGTAGAGTTTCATGGTGTCACCGCTAAAAACGAGAGTGAAGTGCCGGCAGGCGCCGGTGGCAAGGCTCGTCGGCCGACAAGTCGATGTGGTAAAAGTAGCGCGGATCGCATTCAGAATAAACAGGCGGCTTGCCAAACCATGCGTGCAAAAACGCAATACGAACTGACCTCGGCAGATACCCAGACCATCCTTGCCCTGGTGCGCGCCGGCACGCTGGCGGAAGCCGCGCTGCGTCTGGGCATCGATGCGTCGACGATTTTTCGCTCCGTGCAACGGATTGAACGCGGACTGGGTCAGCGTTTGTTCGAGCGTTCGCGCAGCGGCTATCGCGCGACACCGCTTGGCGCGCAACTGGCGCGCCATGCCGAACGCATCGAAAGCGAACTGGCGGCGGCGCGCTCGACCGTGCAGGCGAGCAGCGACCGCGTGTCCGGCAGTGTTCACGTCACGACTACCGACACCGTGCTCTATGGCCTCGTGCTGCCCGCATTGCTCGATTTCGCGGCACTGCATCCGGCGTTGTCATTCGAGTTGACGGCCACCAACAGTCTCGCGAGCCTGACCAAACGCGACGCGGACATTGCCGTGCGCGCCACCCGGCGCGCACCGGATCATCTGGTGGGCAAACATGTCGGCCCGCTGCGTATCGCGGTGTTCGCCGCGAAGGCGAGCGGCATTCACGCAAGCGACGCCGATGCGCTGTCGCGCTGCGACTGGGTGACCCCCGACGGCTCGCTCGGCGATCATCCATCGATCCTGTGGCGCAAGCGTCATTGCCCCGCGGTCGAACCGCGTTACAAGACCAATAGCGTGATGGCGGTGTTCGAGATGGTGGTGCGCGGCTTTGGCGTCGGCATCTTCCCGACCTTTCTCGCCCGCGACCGGGACGATCTCGTACAACTGACGCCGCCGCTCGACGAAGCCGAATCGCAGGTCTGGGTGCTCGCGCATCCTGAATCGCGTCATCTGCCGCATGTCGCGGCGGTCTACACGCATCTTTCGCGGCGGCTCGAAGACGATTTCGTTGCCGGCGACGGGGCGCGCTGAGCGCGTGCGCAAGGGTATTTTTTTGCCTGAACGCGACACGTAATTGCGCCTTTACGCGCGGCATGACGCTTCCGTCAAACGAGGCGCGGGCCCAAGCGCCTGCCAGGCGTGCATTGGGAAGCCTGTACAATCCCGCCCGCGCGGCTGTTGCGCTGCACCACAGCGGCCGCTGGAGTTTGAATCGTATTTTTGGCGCGGCAATCATGCTGGCCCGGATTCGGCTTCGTCTTATTCAATACCGTAGAGGAACACCCGTAATGAAGATCAATTGGCGAAACATGGCCGCGCTCGCGCTGTTCGCGACGGCAACGGTAACGGCAGGCGTCGCATCCGCGGCGGATATCAAGGAAGTGCGCTTCGGTGTCGAGGCGTCGTATGCGCCGTTCGAATCGAAGTCGCCGTCGGGCGAGTTGCAAGGTTTCGATATCGACGTCGGCAATGCTGTCTGCGCAAAGCTGAAGGCGAAATGCGTATGGGTCGAGAATTCGTTTGACGGCCTGATTCCGGCACTGGAAGCGCGCAAGTTCAACGCGATCAACTCGGACATGACGATCACGGAACAGCGCCGTCAGGCCATCGATTTCACCGATCCGATCTACACGATCCCGAATCAGATGATCGCGAAGAAGGGCAGCGGTCTGCTGCCTACGCCGGCCTCGCTCAAGGGCAAGCACGTCGGCGTACTGCAAGGCACGATTCAGGAAGCCTACGCGAAGGCGCGCTGGGCGCCGGCGGGTGTCGACGTCGTGCCGTATCAGACGCAGGATCAGATTTACGCCGACCTCGCATCGGGTCGTCTGGACGCCGCGTTCCAGGACGCGGAAGCGGCCTCGAAGGGCTTCCTGAAGAAGCCGCAAGGCGCGGGCTTCGAATTCGCCGGCCCGCCCGTCACCGATGAGAAGCTGCTCGGCGCGGGTGTGGGCTTCGGCATCCGCAAGGGCGACAAGGCGTTGAAGGACGCGTTGAACCAGGCGCTCAAGGAACTGAAGGCCGACGGCACGATCGACCGCTTCGCCGCCAAGTACTTCGATGTGAAGGTGGTGTTGAAGTAAAGCGTGTGAATCGAGCGAACTGAGTGAATAAGATGCACACATGAGATGCAAACGGCCGCTGATGCGGCCGTTTGCATCTGGAGCGCCACGTATGCGGTGGCGCCGCAGCCGGTCAGCGAAGGTTAGCCTTCGGCTGATCGAGATAATCGAACGCGACCTCACCGAGTCCGAGCGTCAGATCGGCCAGAAGATGCCGGGCCTCGACGATTTCGAGGACAGGCAATTCGGCGACCGGCGCCAGCGCATGCGGCGCCAGTTCGAGCGACGCGGGACCCGTCCATGCACCCTTCAGGGTGATGTCCTGCAGGTAGTAGCGCACCAGCTCGCAAATACGCGGTGTGCCGTCGACGTGCGGAATCACCTTCAGCAGGAAGTTCGGCGCTTCGAGGCGTTTCTGTTGTTGCGCGAGATCCAGTTGCCGATGCTTGTAGCCCATTGTGCCGGTGGCAATGCGCACCGGGCCGTAATCGAGCGTGCCGACGAGTGTGTCGGTGTGCACTTCGAGCACCGGCGAGGCTAGTTTCTTCGGAAACCCCCACAGTTCGCGGCCACCGGCGATCGGCGGGTGGTCGTCCAGATACATGGCCAGCGTGTAGCTGCCCGCCACCCCGTTGTACGACACCGGGATCACCTGACCGCTTTCCGTGTAGTCGCCAAAACCGGTCGAATCCGGCATGCGAATGAATTCGTAATGCACCAGCGGCTCGCCGATCTCGAGCGGTTCGGGCACCACGGCGCGCAGTTTGTCCGGATCGGTACGGTAGGTAATGATCAGGAATTCCCGGTCGATGAAACGATATGGCCCCATCGGAAATGCCGGGCTCGTGATCGGCATCGCGAAGGCATTTGACAGCACGCTTTTGACGTCCATGATTTTCCTTGGTGGTTAGAGGCGGGACTGCGGCAAAGTGGTGCACGTGATCGAACGCTTTTGCACTGCACAAGAGTATCGTCGATTCTGCCCCGGCCTTCAGCGAGACGGGCGCTCAATGACTTCCAATTATTTCGAGATATTGCGGCGTTGACATGTCCGCGCGCGATGGCCTGCGCTAAAATCGCCGGGCGTACCGCGTACCCAAAGGGCTTCAGGTTGTGGATGTGCGCAATGGGTGCAGCGAAAACCAAAATACAGCAGTAAGCGCCGGGGCGGCGCTTTGCGGGGGAGCAGAATGACCAGCATCGCAATCGAGAATCCGAGGCAGGCGAGGGCTTCGGACGATGCGCAATTGAACGCCAGCTTCGCGCGGCAGCCGATTCTGAATCGTGACGGCATGCTGTGCGGCTATGAAATCAAGGTGCGCGCACCGGATCTGCCCGCGGCCGACGAACCCGACGCGGCGGCGGCCCATGGCGCCGATCCGGCCGCGGCCGCCGATGGCTTGCCAGGCCGCGCGCCCGAGCCGGCGCAACGCGTGGCGCGCGCCGTACTGCGCGGTCTGCTGCACAGCAATGTGCGTAGTGCGCTCACCGGGCATCCAGCTTACGTGGATGTAAGCCGCGAGATGCTGTTCGACGATTCGATTCTGCACCTGCCCGCTGAGCGCTTCATGTTTGAATTGTCGCCGTCCATGCACGTCGACGATGAACTGATTGCGCGCATTGTCCAGTTGCACGGCCGGCGCTATCGCTTCGTACTCGACGAAGTGATGCAGCCCGATGAAACATTTGCCAAACTGCTGCCCTACGCGGAAGTCGTGAAGATCGATTTCACGCACGCGTCGCCGGCACTGTTGCCCAAATTGACGAGCGTGCTCAAATCGGCGGGCAAGTTGCTGATCGCGCAGGGCCTCGATTTGCAAGCCGATTTTGAAGCCGCGCACGGTATGGGTTTCGACCGTTTTCAGGGCTACTTCTTCGCGCGGGCTCAGACTTCGACAACGCGGCGTGTCAGTGCACCGCGCCATGCCTTGCTGAATTTGCTGCAGCTCCTGTCGGGCGACCCGACCGTCGCGCAACTCGAAGCCGAACTCAAGTTGAACCCGGTGCTGGTCATGCATCTGATGAAGCTGGCGAATTCGAGCGGACTGGCAGTTGGCCACAAGGTCACGACACTGCGCGAAGCGATCAACGCAACCGGCACGAACCGGATCGCGCGCTGGACCCAGTTGCTGTTGTATGCGGACGGCCGCAAGGTGGCGTTGGAAGACGATCCTCTGCTGCAACTCGCGGCAACCCGTGCGCGGTTCATGGAGCTGGCGATCGAGCGCTTGCCCGAAGCCGGGCGCGACGAAGCCGATGCGGCGTTTCTGACCGGCGTGTTTTCGTTTGTCGATGCGGTGTTCGGCGGTTCGCTCGAAAGCACGCTGAATGTGTTGACGCTGTCGCGGCCGATCCAGGCGGGCATTCTGCATCGGCAGGGCGTGCTGGGCTTGTTGCTGAGCGCGGTCGAAGCGCTCGAGCGCGGCGCGTGGGACGAGCTCGAAGCCTTGAGCGCGCGTTTGCAACCGTTGACGGTGGAAGAGATCGCGGTGCTTGGTCTCGCGTCCGGAGCCTGGGCCGGCGTCGGGGATCACAGCGCCGACGGTCTGGAGCGGATCGAGGATTGAAGATTGAGTTCAGAGACTGGCATGCTGCGCATGCCGGCCTTTACACTTCCCACATCTGAGCGTCGCGACGTAGGGCAAATACAAAACCGGTGAGAGTGAAGCACCGTGATCAACGATCACGCCACGTCTTCACATCGTCTCCATTTCCTGCATCTGCCCCAGGCCGAAAAAACGTCCTAACTCCCTCGCCAGCTCATTCAACGCGCTCATTTCCTTCTGCGATATTCGTCGAGGCTCGTGAGCATGCGACCAGTCGCCGTAAAGCAGCGCCACTGTCTGATCGGTTTCGTCGACTACCGGCAAGAGTACGAAGGCGCGGGCATCGTCGAACGAACGTCGGAACCATTCGGGTAAGCGCGCCACCATCTTCGGGTCGCGCGCGTTCTCGATGAAGATGCCCACCGAGTTGGCGATCGCCAGATGAAACACGTCGGGCTCGAACGCGGTATTGAACGACAGCTTCGGCATCGCCGCGTCGATCTTCGGACCGAGCCCGAGGCGCGCCTTGAACGTACCGTTGCTGTGTTTGACGAACACGACAGTGCGCGCAAAACCGAGCGCCGCCAGCACGGTTTCCGCGGCCAGGGCCAGCGCCGGCGCGAGCGGGCTGCTGTCGGGCAGGCCGCGCAGATCGCCCACACCCGCCGCGATGCGCGCTTGCGGATCGAGCGCCTCGCGCGCGATCGCGTCCGCATTGGCGCGCAACTCCACGATCTCGCGCATCACGCCGTCGCCGCCTTCTTCGCGGGCGAGCGCGACGCTCATCTGATGCAGCACGTCCGGATCGGTATTCAGTGCGTAGCTGTATTGCCGCGCCAGTTCGGCGATGCGTTCTTCGCGCTCCCAGTCCGGCATGTTCTGCTGGGTCAGCACGTCGGCGACCGCCGTCGAATAGTTGGTGATGGCGCGCAGCCACTGCACCTGGCGCGGCTGTTCGACATCCAGCGGGTCGAACTCGCCCATGCCGGAGCGGATCATGTCGGGCAGGCGCCAGCGCACCGCGGCTTCGGCGCCGATTTCCTCGAACGTGACGCCGAGCACCAGCACGCAGGCATCGGCTTCGAGTGCGCCGTCGTCGATATGGCGGCGGATCTGATCCCACTCCGCGTCGAGATAGAACACCACCAGCAGCTTGCCGATCTGGCGCATCAGCGTGCAGACCACGGCTTCCTCGCCGGCGCGCAGATCGCCGCGCTCGGTCAGCTTGCGCGCGACGCAGCCCGACAGCAGCGTGCGGTTCAATTCGAGTTTCGCGTCGATGCGGCGTGGCGCGCTGTGATGAAAGTGATCGACGATTTTCAGGCCGACCACCAGATGGCCGACCGCGTCCATGCCGAGCACCATCAGGGCGCGCGACACGGTGGTGATGTTGCCGCCGAACGCCATGTACATGGCCGAGTTGGCGAGCCGCAGCACTTTTTGCGTCAGGGCGAAGTCCGACAAGACGACCTGCACGAGGCCGGTGAAGTCGAGGTCGTCGTTGTTCATCGCCGCCATGGTGGTGCGCAACGACTGCGACAGCATGGGGAAATCGCCGCGCTCGCTCATTCGCGTCCAGAGCCGGTCGAGCACCGCCGCCTTTACCATGTGAGTCCCGCAAAAGCCATACATGTTCCAAAGAATGCCACGCCGGCATCAGGCCGGCATCTTGCGCTGCACACGCGTGCTGTCTGCATCGCTATGCGGTGTGCAGGTGCAGCGTGCGCGTTTCGAATCGCTGCGCGAGCTCGTCGGACGGCAACGCCTTGCACACGAGCCACCCCTGTATGTGGTCGCAACCCATCTCGGTGAGCAGCGCGCGCTGGGCTTCCGTTTCGACGCCCTCGGCGACCAGTTCGAGATCGAGTGTCTGTGCGAGTCCGACGACCGCGCTAACGATTGCCTGATCGTTCCGGGAGGTTAGCAGATTCTCGACAAAACTCCTGTCGATCTTGAGTTTGGCCAAGGGGAATCGTTGCAGGTAAGCCAGACTCGAATAGCCGGTACCGAAGTCGTCGACTGCAAAGCGGATGCCCATCGCCGTCAATTCTTCGAGCAAACCCTTGGCGTGAGCAGGGTCATGCATCAGCAGGCTTTCGGTGATCTCGAACACGAGCCGGCGCGGATCGATGCCCGTCAGCTCGATCGCTTCGCGCACGGCGTCTTTGAAGCGTGGATCGCGGAACTGTTGCGGCGACACGTTGACGGCCACGTATTGCAAGCTGATGCCGCGTGCATCCCACTGGATCAACTGCATGCAGGCGACCTTCAATACCCAGTTGCCGAGAAAGTTGATCAGGCCGATCGACTCCGCGAGCGGGATGAACATCGACGGCGGCACCAGGCCGTGCACGGGGTGCAGCCAGCGGATCAGCGCTTCGACGCCGACCACGCCATGCGTGCGGCTGCTCGTGATCGGCTGGAAATGCAGCGAGAACTCGCCGTTGCGCACGCCGTCGTAAAGGTCGGCTTCCAGCTTCAGGCGCTCCGCGTCGGCGGGATTGTCGTCCGGTACGTAGAAGGCAAGCGTGTTGCCGCCGGCGGCCTTGGCCTGCAGCAGCGCATGGTCGGCCCAGCGCAGCAGGTGCGTGTCGTGCGCGGCGGTGTCGTTGGCGTGCCGCACGTCGGGGTAGAGTGCAATGCCGATGCTCGCCGACAGATGCACCTGCTGACCGCTAAAGACATACGGCTGCTGGATCGCGGTCAACAGGCGGCGCGCCAGCGCTTCGGCCGCGGCGGCCGCGTCCGTGCGGCTCGCGGCCGGCTTCACGAGGATCGCGAACTCGTCGCTGGCCACTCGCGCCACCGTCTCGTTCGGGTTCGTCATATTCAATAGGCGCCGCGCGGTATCGCGCAGCATCTCGTCGCCGGCATCGTAGCCGAGCGCGCGGTTCACGCGCTGATAGTCGTCGAGGTCGAGCAGCAGCAGGGCGGCCGGTGTGCCGTGGGCGTCGGCCTGCTGTTGCGCGTCGAGCAGCGCGGGGATCAGCGCCGACTGATTGGCCAGGTTGGTCAGGCGGTCCAGGTGCAATGCCTGGGTCAGGCGCTCCTCGGTGGCGCGCCAGGCGGACACGTCGAAACCGGCGATCGCGTAGCCGTCGATGCCGTCGTGGTTGCTGCGCACCACCCGCAGCTCGACCGTGATCGGATAGGTCAGCGACTTGATCAGGCCGAGCGTGGTTTTCTCGACGTTCCCCGTGGCCGTGGCGCGCGTCAGCAGCGCGTCGAGGCGCGCCACGTCGGCGGGCGCCACGAGATCGTGCAGCGTGATGGTCTCGAGGTATTCCCGGTGATAGCCGATGAAGCGCAGGCTGGCGTCGGAAACGTAGAGGAAGCGCAGTTCTTCGTCGATGTGCGCCAGCAGGTCGACGGCGCCGACCACCTGTTCCAGTTGCGCCGTGCGGCTTGCGCGTGGCTCCGGCTTGCCGTAGGCGCGTCGGCCGAGCGCGCGAAACCGGTCGATGACCGTTCGCAAGGAGCCCCGGCGGGGCGCGGTGATCCTGTTCGCTTCCATGTTTGTCGCTGGCAACCTGTGTTCGTCTGCAGGCGGTGCGGCTCGCCGCCCACCGTGTCCGGGCGGTCAAGAGGTATCAGGCCGCCCCATCAGAACAAGATAACGACCCGCGGCGGGAAATCTTTAGCGCTCGCTACAAAAAACAAACGGTAAGGAAGCGGCGGCGCGGGCGCCGTCGTGGCGGCAGCGATTCGGTTAAAGTGCAACGGCTTGGCGTCCGTTAATACGGCAAACCCGTTGTGCAGTGCCGGCTGAGACGTCGCTGCGTAGCTTTCCGAATACTTGCACCGATGAGCCATGTCTGAACGTCACTTTGCCGGGGCCATGCCCCGGCACGTCGAGGTGCTTGAGCAGGGTGCCGAAGACGCCGACCCGGCGTCCGCCGCACAGTTTGTTTATCTGGGCCGCCAGCCGATTCTCGATCGCGATGGCGCGCTCAACGCTTATGAATTGCTGTTTCGAGCCAGCGCGCATAACTATGCCGAGGTCAGCGACGACGCTCAGGCAACCGCGCAGGTGGTAGCGCGCGCGATCGGCGGGATTGGCGTGGCGGCCGTGCTGGGCCAGCACCGCGGCTTCGTCAACATCGACCGCGCGCTGCTCTTTAACGACATTGTCCATTTGATGCCGCCCGAGCGCTTTGTGCTCGAGATCCTGGAAACCGTCCAGTTCGATGCGCAGCTCGGGCGCCGGCTGACCGAATTGCGCCGCGCGGGCTTCCAGGTGGCGCTCGACGATGTCTGCGAGCTGTCCGACGAGCTGCTGGCCGCGCTGCCGTACGCCGACATCGTCAAGATCGATTTTCTACAGGCCGAGCGGTCCGTGCTGGCCCGGCTGGCCTCGACGATACGCAGCCATGGCAAGACACTGATCGCGGAAAAGGTCGAGACGCGCGAAGACTTTGCGCTGGCTCGAGAGCTTGGCTTCGATCTGTTCCAGGGGTACTTTTTCGCCCGGCCGCAGGTGCTGAGCGCGCCGCGCAACCGCTCGCCGCGGCCAGGCCTGCTGCGTTTGCTGGCGCTGCTGTCGCGCGATGCCGGGATTCTCGAACTCGAAGCCGAGCTCAAGCTGAACCCGAGCGTGGTAGTGCAGTTGCTGCGCCTCGTCAATTCGAGCGCGTTCGGGCTGGGGCGCAATATTGCCTCGCTGCGCGAAGCCATCCTTGCGACCGGCACGCGGCAGATTGCCCGCTGGGCGCAACTGCTGCTGTACGCGGACAGCGGCGAGCTGCCGTGGCGCGCCGACCCGCTGGTGCAACTGGCCGGTACGCGTTCGCGCCTGATGGAGTTGGCCGCCGGCTGGCTGCGCCCGGGCGATGACGAGTTTGCCGATGCCGCTTTCATGACCGGCATTTTTTCGCTGGTTCACGTGGTGGTCGGTAGCACGCCCGCGGCGGTTCTCGAGAAACTCGGCCTCGCGCCGCAGATTCGCGAAGCGATCGTCACGCGCGGCGGCGCGCTGGGCACCTTGTTGCGGATTGCCGAGACGGCCGGCGAGGGGGGCGATGCCGCCTCGATCGCGGCCGGACCGGATGCGCCGCCAGGTTTCGCGGCGCTCACGCCCGAGGTGCTGGCCGAGCTGAACCTGTCCGCTGCGGCGTGGTTCGGCGCGCATATTGACGAAGCGGCCTGATGCATCCTTTTCGGGGATTCTGACGTACCTAGTGTGTACGTGGTCCAATAGCGTGTGAAGATTGCTGGGTCTGGCCAAACGCCTCGGCCTCCGGCAGATGATGTCGGCCACGCGCCCATGTGCACTAACATTTCGAGGGATCGCAGATGAAGAGGAAGCTCATACCGACGGTGTTTGCCGCCGTCCTGTCCGTGGGATTCGCAGTGCATTCGCTGACGGCTTCGGCCACGCTCAAGCCGGGCGATACCGCGCCGCAATTTACCGCGCAGGCATCGCTCGGCGGCAACACTTACAGTTATTCGCTGGCTGACGAACTGAAGAAAGGGCCGGTGGTGCTGTATTTCTACCCGGCGGCTTTCACGAAAGGTTGCACGATCGAAGCGCACGAGTTTGCCGAGGCTGTCGACGAGTACAAGAAGTATGGCGCGACCGTGATCGGTGTGTCGCACGACAACATTGATACGTTGACGAAGTTTTCGGTGAGCGAATGCCGCAGCAAATTCCCGGTGGCGGCCGACGCCGATGCGAAGGTGATTGGCGCCTATGACGCCGGCATGCCGATGTTTAGCTCGATGGCTAATCGCGTGTCATACGTGATCGCACCGGATGGCAAGATCATTTACGAGTACACGAGCTTGTCGCCGGAGAAGCATGTCGAGAATACGCTGAAGGCGGTGAAGGACTGGGCGGCGGCGCATAAACAGCCTTGATGACCGGGCTGGGCCGGGTCGGGCGATGTTTGGGCTTGACTTGGCCTGGCTTGGCGGTGCGTTTTTCGCAATGGTTTCTTGCCTGAGGAGTTGAGGTGGGCTGTGCTAGGCTGATTTTTTTGCCTGGCGAGTTTGCGATGCCGATTCTTGTAGCGTTCATTGCGCTGATCGCGCTGGTGTATGGGGCTGTGCGTGCGTTTTATGCCTTGCAGGCGGCTTGGGGTTTGGCCGTGGCTGTTGCGGTTGCTGCTTTGGTTGCTTTGCTTCTGATTGCTGCGGTTGTTTACTGGTGGCGGCGTCGGAAGGAAGTCGCGCCGAATATTCGCGACGGCGATTGGACTCATGAGATTAAAGGGACCTGGGGGACGGTCCGGCTTGCTGCTGGGAAGCGGCTATGCGAGATTCGCCTTGGCGGCGAACAGGGGGCCTATATTTTTGCCGATCTGCTGGGGGCCGAGGTGCAGCGGCATGGTGCTCAGTGGCAGGTCGCTTTGACAGTTAAAGATGCCAGGCATCGGGTTTGGGTTTTGCCCATGCTGGGCGAGCGACAGGCTAAACAGTGGCGGCGGATTTTTTTGCTTGCTGTTGGGCAGGGGCTTTGAAATTAAGGGTTGGGTTTTTTGCCTGCCCGGCTGGGGGCCTTCTCGGCGCTTTTTTTGTTGGGCTGGCTCTTTGGCCTTTGCTTGCTTTGTTAGTGGTCCGTTCTGTTGTTGGTCTGTTGGCCTTTCCTTGCTTTGTTAGTGGTCTATTAGCGTTGCCCCTGTGCGGGGCGGCACCTACTTTTCTTTGCCTGCCGCAAAGAAAAGTAGGCAAAAGAAAGCGGCTCAAACCGCTAGTTCTTAAGCGGGTCCGCCGCACAGTAGCGGTAGTGGTGCATCTGGAATCTGTGGCCTCGCACATTCGGCGCTGGTGACAAGGGCGTCATACCTCCGGCGGCGCTGCGCGCGCCGATACCCGGTTCATAGAACCGCCCCCAGGTTTTTGCTCCCCCGATTTACTCAGTTCCTGACTCGTCGCTGCCTCACGGCTGCAAGCGCCACCGCGGCAGCGATCGCAAAGCAAGAGCAAAAGCGACGCACACCATTTCATTGAAGTGGGGTTGGCCAATCAGAGCGGGGGCATCTCGCCGAGGCGAAGCCGATGGCTCCCGCTGCGCGAATTAACCCCACTGGTTTCCCTGGCAGACCCGTCCGCGACGCACGCAGTGCGGAGTGGGAGCTGATGAGCGCCTTGTCGCTAACGCGGAGTGTGCGGGGGCACGGATTCCAGATGCACCACTACCGTGGCTGTGCGGGGGACCCGCTTATGAGCTGGCGGTGTGAGCCGCTTTCTTTTGCCTACTTTTCTTTGCGGCATGCAAAGAAAAGTAGGTGCCCCCCCGCACAGGGGGAACGCTAATAGACCGATAAGAAAACAAGGAAAGGCCAAAAGACCAACACCAGGCCAGACCACAAGAACACAGCAAGACAACGCCAAAGCCCAGATCAACAAAAAAAGCGCCGCGAAGGCCCCTCCCAGCCGGGCAGGCAAAACCCAAAACCCAAAACCAAAACCATTAACCCGCCGCCATCCCAGCGCGGCGCCCCTTCCTCTTCTCCCACCGCACTCGAATCCGATCCATATAGAGATACACCACCGGCGTGGTATAGAGCGTCAGCATCTGACTAACAATCAACCCACCCACAATCGCAATCCCCAACGGCGCTCGCAGTTCAGCCCCTTCCCCGTGCCCGAAGGCCAACGGCAACGCCCCAAGCAACGCGGCACAGGTCGTCATCATGATCGGCCGGAACCGCAGCAGACACGCCTGATAAATCGCATCCCGCGACGACAACCCCTGCCGGGAGGCCTCAATCGCAAAGTCCACCATCATGATGGCGTTTTTCTTCACGATGCCGATCAGCAAGATCACCCCGATCAACGCGATGATGCTGAACTCCGTCCTGAACAGCAACAAAGCCAGCAACGCCCCCACACCCGCAGAAGGCAGCGTCGACAAGATCGTCAACGGATGGATATAACTCTCGTACAACATCCCCAACACGATATACACCGCCGCCAACGCGGCCAGAATCAGAATCGGCTGGTCGGACATCGACTGCTGGAACGCCTGAGCCGTGCCCTGGAAACTGCCGTGAATCGTCCCCGGCATGCCGATCTGCGCCATGGTGTCGTAAATCGCCTGCGTCGCTGTCGATAAGGACACCCCCGGCGGCAGATTGAACGAAATCGTCGAGGCCACGAACTGGCTCTGGTGATTCACCGACAACGGCGTATTGCCCGGCCCAAAGCTCGCAATCGCCGACAACGGCACCATCGTTTCCTTTGCCGTCGAGACCGCCGCGCCCGACGAAGCGCTAGATTTCCCGCTCGCCGCAATCGAATTGATCGCCTGGTTGCGCGCGGAGTCGGCAGCAATGCTCGCCGCGCTCGATGCCGTCGTGCCCGCGGTGCCGCCAGTGGTCGCGCTCGTGGCGCTCGAGGTTGGCTGCGCAGTCACCGTGCCGGCCGGCGCATTGGTGGTCTGCGCGCCGCTCGCGCTGCCGCCCGAGGTGCTGATGTAAATCTGCTTCAGCATGTCCGGGCTCTGCCAGTACTTCGGCGCCACTTCCATCACCACGTGATACTGATTCAACGGGTTGTAGATCGTCGACACCTGGCGCTGGCCGAACGCGTCATACAAGGTGTTGTCGATCTGCGCCGGCTTGATGCCGAGGCGGGCTGCGGTGGCGCGGTCGATCGTCACCATCGCTTCGAGCCCGCCTTGCTGCTGATCGGAATTCACGTCCGCAAGTTCGGGGCGCGCCTGCAACGCCTCGGTGAGCTTCGGCCCCCACTTGTACAGATCAGGGGTGGAATCGGCCAGCAGCGTGAACTGATACTGCGCGTTCGACTGCCGGCCGCCCACGCGAATGTCCTGCACGGCCTGCAGAAAGGTCCGCGCACCGGCGACGTCGCCGAGCGGCGCGCGCAGTTGCTGAATCACCTGGTCGGCGGACAGCTTGCGCTCGCTCTTCGGCTTGAGCGACACGAACATGAAGCCGGAGTTGGTCTGCCGGCCGCCGGTGAAACCTGCCACGCTGTCCACCGCGGGATTCTTGCCGACAATCTCCATCATCTCCGAGAATTTGCCCTTCATCGCCTGGAACGACGTGCTCTGGTCAGCCTGGATGCCGCCGATCAGGCGCCCCGTGTCCTGCTGCGGAAAGAAGCCCTTCGGCACAATGATGTACAGCCAGATGTTCAGGCCGATAGTCGCAAGCAGAATCGTCACGATCAGGCGCGGATGCAGCAGCGCCCAGCCAAGCGTGCGCTCGTAACCACGCTGCATCGCGCTGAAACCGCGTTCGAGCCAGCGCCCGAAGCGGCCTTCTTCTTTCTTCTCGTGCGGCTCGCGCAGCAAGCGCGAACACATCATCGGCGTCAAGGTGAGCGAGACGATCAGCGACACGCCGATCGCCAGCGACAGCGTCAGCGCGAACTCGCGGAACAACCGCCCGACAATCCCGCCCATCAGCAGAATCGGCAGGAACACGGCCACCAGCGAGATACTGATCGACAGCACCGTGAAGCCGACTTCGCGCGCGCCGAGGAAAGCGGCCCTCATGCGCGGCACGCCGTTTTCTATATGCCGTGAGATGTTTTCGAGCACCACGATCGCGTCGTCGACCACGAAGCCGGTCGCGATCGTCAACGCCATCAGCGAGAGGTTGTCGATCGAGAAGCCCAGCAAATACATCGCACCGAACGTGCCGATGATCGAGATCGGCACGGCCACGCTCGGAATCAGCGTGGCGCGCCAGTTGCGCAGGAACAGAAACACCACCATCACCACCAGCGCCACCGCGATCATCAGCGTGCGTTCGGTGTCCTTCAGCGACGCGCGGATCGTCGTGGAGCGGTCGGCGGCGGGCGCAATGTCGACGTCGGCGGGCAAGGATGCATGCAACTGCGGCAGCATGCCCATCACTCGGTCGATCGTGTCGATTATGTTCGCGCCCGGCTGGCGGTACAGAATCACCAGCACCGAACGCTTGCCGTTGAAGAGGCCCAGGTTGCGCAGATCTTCGACCGAATCGACCACCTCGGCCACATCGGACAGTTTCACCGCTGCGCCGTTACGGTACGCGATGACCAGATCCTTATATTGCGAGGCCTTGCTCGCCTGGTCGTTGGTGTAAATCTGTACGCGGTTCGGGCCGAACTCGATCGAGCCTTTCGGGCTGTTCGCATTGGCGGCGGCGAGCGCCGCGCGCACATCTTCGAGGCCGATCCCGTAGTGCGACAGCGCATTCGGTTCCAGTTCGACACGCACCGCCGGATTGGCCGAGCCGCTCACGTCCACTTCGCCGACACCGTCCACCTGGGACAGCGATTGCTGCAACACGGTGGCCGCCGAATCGTACAACTGGCCGGCGGTCAACGTCTTCGACGTGAGCGCGAGAATCAGGATCGGCGCGTCGGCCGGATTCACCTTGTGATACGTCGGATTGCTGCGCAGGCTCGCCGGCAGATCGGCGCGCGCGGCGTTGATGGCCGCTTGCACGTCGCGCGCGGCGCCGTCGATATCGCGGTTCAGCCCGAACTGCAACGTAATGCGCGTCGAGCCGACCGAGCTCTGCGAAGTCATTTCGGTGACGTCGGCGATCGAGCCTAGATGCCGTTCAAGCGGACTGGCGACGCTGGTCGCCACGGTGTCCGGGCTCGCGCCCGGCAAGCTGGCCTGCACCGAAATGGTCGGGAAGTCGACCTGCGGCAGCGGCGCCACCGGCAGCCTGGTGAACGCAAAAATGCCGGCCATCGCAATGCCGATCGCCAACAGCGTGGTGGCGACCGGCCGGGAGATAAACGGACGCGACAGGTT
Source organism: Paraburkholderia fungorum (assembly GCF_902833645.1). GTDB lineage: Bacteria > Pseudomonadota > Gammaproteobacteria > Burkholderiales > Burkholderiaceae > Paraburkholderia > Paraburkholderia fungorum. Next base: position 186,765 of record NZ_CADFGE010000010.1, on the reverse strand, counting down.
CATCGCTCAGTTCCCCGCGTCGGTGGCGGGCGGCACCGGATTGCCGCGATTGAAGCGTTCGCGCACGCGGCGCGCGAGTGCGTCGAAGCCGAGATAGATCACCGGCGTGGTAAACAGCGTGAGCAACTGGCTGACGATCAGACCGCCGGCAATCGCGATACCGAGCGGGCGGCGCAGCTCCGAGCCCGCACCGGTGCCGAGCATCAGCGGCAGGGCGCCGAGCAGGGCGGCGAGCGTGGTCATCAGGATCGGCCGGAAGCGCAGCAGACAGGCCTGATAGATGGCGTCGCGCGGCGACTTGCCTTCCTCGCGCTCGGCGTAGAGCGCGAAGTCGATCATCATGATGGCGTTCTTCTTCACGATACCGATCAGCAGCACGATACCGATGATGCCGATGATGTCCAGATCGTGCCCGGTAATCAGCAGCGCGAGCAGCGCGCCGACGCCCGCCGAGGGCAGCGTCGAGAGAATCGTGATCGGGTGAATGAAGCTTTCGTACAGCACGCCGAGCACGATATACATCGTGACGATTGCCGCGAGGATCAGGAACAGTTCGTTCGACAGCGACGCCTGGAACGCCAGCGCCGCGCCCTGGAAGCGCGTCTGGAACGATGCCGGCAAGCCGATATCCTTCTCCGCCTGGCTAATCGCCTTGACCGCCGCGCCAAGCGAGGAGCCGGGCGCGAGGTTGAACGACACGGTCGTGGCCGGGAACTGGCTCAGGTGCGTGACCAGTAGCGGCGCGGGCTTCTCGATGAACTTCGCGATCGACGACAACGGCACCTGGCCGCCCGTCGAGGTGGAAGAGGGCAGGTAGATCGAATTCAGCGATTCCGTGTAGTGCTGCATCGAAGGCTGCGCTTCGAGAATCACGCGGTACTGGTTCGACTGCGTGAAGATGGTCGAGATGATGCGCTGGCCGAACGCGTCGTACAACGCGCTGTCCACGGTAGCGGGTGTGATGCCGTAACGCGACGCGGTGGCGCGGTCGATTTCGATGTAGACCGACTGGCCGTTGTCCTGGAGGTCGGTGGCTACGTCGGCCAGTTCGGGCGACTGCTTTAACCGGTCGATCAGCTTCGGCACCCACGTGGTGAATTCGCCGATGTTCGGATCGGTCAGCATGAACTGGTACTGCGTTGGGCTGACCGTGGAGTCGATCGTCAGATCCTGCACCGGCTGCATGTACAGCGAGGCGCCCGGAATATGCGCGACGTCCTGCTGCAACTGGCGGATCACCTCGCTAGCGGTGTTGCTGCGGTCGTCGCGCGGTTTCAGGTTGATCAGCATGCGGCCGCTGTTCAACGTGATGTTGCTGCCGTCCACACCGATAAACGAGGTGAGGCTTTCGACGTCCGGATTCTTCAGGATCTGCGTGGCGAGTTCCTGCTGGCGCTCGGCCATCGATGCATACGACACCGATTGGGGCGCCTGCGTGATCGCCTGGATCACGCCGGTGTCCTGCACCGGGAAGAAGCCCTTCGGAATGAATACGTACAGCACGCCGGTCAGCACCAGCGTGAGCAACGCGACAAACAGGGTGGAGCGTTGCCGGTTCAGCACCCAGGTCAGCGCGACCGCGTAGCGGGCGATCACCCAGTCGATAAACTGATGGGCCTTGGCTTCGAATCGGTGGCTTTCAGGTGGCGGCGTGTGGCGCAGGAGTTTCGCGCACATCATCGGCACGAGCGTGAGCGAGACCACGGCCGAAATCACGATCGTCACGGCGAGCGTAATCGCGAATTCGTGGAACAGACGCCCGACCACGTCGCCCATGAAGAGCAGCGGAATCAGCACGGCGATCAGCGAGACCGTCAGCGAAATAATCGTGAAGCCGATCTGTTTCGAGCCCTTGAGCGCGGCCTCCAGCGGCGACTCGCCTTCTTCGACATAGCGCGCGATGTTCTCGATCATCACGATGGCGTCGTCGACCACGAAGCCGGTTGCGATGGTCAGCGCCATCAGCGACAGGTTGTCCAGCGAGAAGCCGCACAGATACATCACGGCGAGCGTGCCGATCAGCGACAGCGGTACCGACAGGCTCGGGATGATGGTGGCGTAGATGTTGGCGAGGAACAGATACATCACCAGCACCACCAGCACGACCGACATCAGCAATTCGAACTGCACGTCGCGCACGGAAGCGCGGATCGTGGTGGTGCGGTCGGTAACGATCTGCACCTCGAGCGCGGTGGGCAGCGACTGTTGCAGTTGCGGCAGCAGCGCCTTGATGCTGTCGACCACCTGGATCACGTTCGCGCCCGGCTGGCGCTGCACGTTCAGGATGATCGCCGGGGTGTTGTCGACCCATGCGCCGAGCTTGGTGTTCTCCGCGCCCTGCACGATATTGGCGACGTCCGTCAGCATGACCGGGCGGCCGTTCTTGTAAGCGACCACGGCGCTCTTATAAGCGTCGGCGTCGGTGAGTTGATCGTTCGCGTTGATCGTGTAGTTGCGTGTCGGACCGTCGAAGTTGCCCTTCGGCGTGTTGACGTTCAGGTTTGAAATCGTGGTGCGCAAATCGTCCAGATTCAGACCGTACGCGGCGAGCGCGCGCGGGTTCGCCTGAATCCGCACGGCCGGGCGTTGACCGCCCGACAGGCTCACCAGGCCCACACCCGCCACCTGCGAGATTTTCTGCGCGAGACGCGTGTCGGCCAGGTCCTGCACCTGCGTGAGCGGCATCGTCTTCGAGGTGATCGCGAGCGTGATGATCGGCGCGTCGGCCGGATTGACCTTCGCGTAGATCGGCGGCGCGGGCAGGTCGGACGGCAGCAGGTTGCCCGCGGCATTGATCGCCGCCTGGACTTCCTGCTCGGCGATGTCGAGCGGCAGATCGAGGCTGAACTGCAGCGTGATGATCGACGAGCCGGCCGAGCTTTGCGAGGACATCTGATTCAACGACGGCATCTGCCCGAACTGCCGTTCGAGCGGCGCGGTGACCGACGAGGTCATCACGTCCGGGCTCGCGCCCGGATAGAAGGTCTGCACCTGGATCGTCGGATAGTCGACCTCGGGCAGCGCGGAGAGCGGCAAAAAGCGCAGCGCGACGAGACCGACCAGCATGATTGCCGCCATCAGCAGCGCGGTGCCGACGGGGCGCAGAATAAAGGCGCGGGATGGATTCATGCAGGAGTCGTCGTGCCTTTATTCCGAGGCTTGCGCCGCGTGTTTGCGATGATGCCCGCGTGCGCCGGAGGCGCCCGATGCCGCCGCGGCTCCGTTGGCGCCGCTGGCGCCGCGGGCACCCGACGCGCCGCGCGGCCGGTCGGCCGGGATGGTGATCTTCGCGCCTTCCTTCAGCCGGTCCGAGCCGTCGATCACGACGCGCTCGCCCACTTGCAGGCCGGATTTGATGCTGGTGCGCTCGCCGTCCACCGGTCCTATCTTGACCGGGCGCACGGTCACCGTGTTGTCCGGCTTCACGACGTACACGAACTGGCCCATCGAGCCGTTCAGCACGGCCGGCGTCGGCACGATCACTGCGTCCTTGATCGTATTCACCAGCAGACGGGTGTTCACGAACTGATTCGGGAACAACAGGTTCTTGTCGTTCGCGAAGATGGCGCGCAGCTTGACCGTGCCGGTGGTAGTGTCGATCTGGTTATCCAGGGTTTCGAGCTGACCGCCTTCAAGCGACGTCGTATTGCTGCGGTCGTACGCGGTGACCGAGAGCTTCGCGCCGTTCTGGGTCTGCTGCAGAATCTGCTGCAGGTTGTCTTCGGAAGTCGTGAAGATCACGCTGATCGGCTGCAACTGCGTAATGACGACGATGCCGTTGGTCAGGCTCGGCGTTACATAATTGCCCGGGTCGACCTGGCGCAAGCCGACGCGCCCCGACACCGGCGCGGTGATGCGCGCGTAGACGAGGTCGAGCTTATAGGTATCGACGTTCGCCTGGTCGGACTTCACCGTGCCTTCGTACTGCCGCACCAGCGAGGCTTGCGTATCGACCTGCTGGCTCGCGATGGAGTCTTGCGAGAGCAGCGTCTGATAGCGTTTTAGATCGAGGCGGGCGGTTTGCAGCAGCGCCTGGTCGCGCGCGAGGGTGCCTTGCGCGTTTTCCAGCGAGATCTGGTAGGGGCGCGGGTCGATCTGGGCGAGCACGTCGCCTTTCCTGACCATCTGGCCTTCCTTGAAATACACGTCCTGCAGCACGCCGCTCAACTGCGGCAGCACCGTGACGTTGGCGAGCGGCGTGACCGTGCCGAGCGCGGTCAGTACGACCGGCATCTCACCTTGTGTGGCGGTTGCCACGTGAACCGGCTGCGCCATGTTGGCGAAACCGGCGCCGCCGCGTCCCCCACGGGCACCGCTTGCACCCGCCGCGTTCGTGCCGCCGGGCGCGCCCCACGGATGCCAGCGCCACAACACGACCCCGAGGATAACCAGCGCCGCCACGATCAGCGCGATATTGCGGCCGCGATGACTTCTGGCTGAAGCCGGCAGCGGACCCGGAGCGCCAGCAGGCTTGCCGGTGGAGGACGGTTGGGAACCGGCTTGGGAGGCCGGAGCGGCAGGGCGTGTGGTTTCCGAAAACTTTTGTTGTTCGTCCATCGGTTCGGTCTGGTGACTGGCTTTGATGTGAGCCGCTCATGCGATTGCGCCGCCGCGACAGTTCGGCGGGCCGGCACGCAGGCGGCATGACAGGCGGTTTCGACAGCGGACGCGCCACAAATGTTCAGCGCGATGCTACCCGAGGCGCGGGACAGAGATGTTAACGCAAAGGGCCATCATGGCAGGTCGGCGGGACGTTATCGAAAGGGTGATAGCGGTAAGCCGGGCGTGCGCGCCCGCGACGGGAATGCGTGATCCTACGTTGCGGGCGCTGTAACAGTCCACCCGTCTATTTTTCGATTGATTACGAAAGTTACAGTACGCGGCGGGCGGTTGCAAATGCCGTGGCCGCCGCCGCGCGAGCACCGGCGTATCTCAATTATCCAGGCGGCGGCCGGGCGTGCCGCCGATCTCGAGAACGATCTTGCCGATGCACTCGATCAACGCCGGCGCCGCGCGCGAGATCAGCCAGTCGCGCGGGCATTGATCCGCCGAGCCACCGCAATTGACCGCATAGCGCTCGCCCGAGGGGCCGATGAATCCCAGGGCGATGGCGTTCAGACCGTCGTACCATTCGCCGGTGGCGATCGCGAAACCTTGCTCCGCGGTCTCCCGTAGGGCGGTGGTCAGACGGCTGCCGATATGGCCCCAGTCGTCGCCCTCGGCGGCCTGCAAGCCAATCAATAACTTTTCCCGCTCCGGTTCGGCGAGCGCCGACAAGTAGGCGCGGCCAACCGCGGTGCGCGCGAGGCTCATGCGCGAGCCGATTTCGAGACGCGATACCAGCACTGCCGAGCGCGGCCGGATTGCGTCGATCACTACCATGTCGAGCCGGTCGCGCACGGCCAGATGCACGGACAACGCGGTGCGTTCGGCGAGTTCGATGAGAAAGGGGCGCGCTCTTGCCCGGATGTCGAAGTTGCGCAGAAAGCCGTTGCTCAATTCCAGTACCGACGAGGTCAGGACGAAGCGCTCGCTATCGGGCAGGCGGAACAGAAACCCGGCGCTGACGAGCGTGGCGGTGATTCGCGAGACAGTGGGCTTCGGAATGCCGATTACCTCGGCCAGTTCGCGATTGCTGAGCGGCGCGTCGGCCGCGGCGACCGATCGCAGCACGGTCAGGCCGCGTGCCAGCGCCGTGACTTCGTCGCCCGAGCCGTCTTTGTCTTTGGCTGGGGCCGGGGTCTGGGCCGGGGCAGTTCGGGAAGGCGTGGGTCGGTTCATATCGTTTTTGTGGAACTATATTTCAGTTTTTTGTTCGACTTACCTGTCGGCAAGGCTGGCGAAAGGACCTGCTCGGAGCCCCAAAATGGGGCATGCACACCCATTTTTCATCAGAACATTCATTGTATCGGAATATTTTTCCGAGGCGCATGAAAGCTCTTTAGATTTTGCTTGACTTAGTCAGCATAACCATAAAAAATGGAATCTCATTTCGAAAGACGGTTTCAGGTTCTGCATTTTGAAGTTTTGAACCAGCCGTGGCTCGCGGAGTGTCTGGCCGAGTGCCTTAATAGCCCCCCGTAACAGTCCACGCAGTTGCCTGTCTCGAGCTTAGAGACCAGCGTCTTTAGTCGCGCGCCCGTCCAACTTTCGAATACCGTCTCTCAGGTTCTAGCACGGCCCTCGGAATGGCTAGAACTTTTCAAGGCGTCACGGAAACGTGACGCCTTTTTTTTTGCGCTACGGGCGGACACGAAAGTCTGCAGCCCCAGCCCGTCAGTAATCGACGGTGATCCGGTTGTCGACCTGCATCACACCGGGGGCAAGCCATGCCACCCGCTCGGCCTCCTCGCGCTCGGCCCATGAGCGGACCTTGCCGCGCAGGACGACCTTATTGCCTTCGGCCTCGACCGTGATGTGCTGTGCGTCGACCTCCGCGTTGCGCTTGAACGCGTCGTCGATCTTGCGCTTGAGGTCGTCGGGCTTGATCTTCGGCTTGACCTCGATCTCGTTCGCGAGGCCGGTTACGCCGCTCACCCGCAGCGCCGTGTCGGCGGCGCGGCGGCGCTGGTAGTCCCATTCGACTTCGCCCTTCAGCGTCACAAGTCCGTCCCTGACGATTGCCTTGATGTCGTCCGACGCATAAGGCAGCTCGGCCTTCAGTTGGGCAATGATCTCGCGCACGATCTCCGGATCGGGCCGCTTGTTGATCAGAGGCAAGCGCACCTCGATATCGTTTGCGACTCCCTTCACGCCGCGCACACGCGTCGCGTCCTCCTCGGCCTTTCGCCTTTGCCGGAAGCTGCGCGCGAAACCGGACAAGGTGACCGCGCCGTCCTTGACCGCAACTCCGATATCTGATGCATCGATGTCTGGATCCCACTTCAGTTCGTACTCCACATCGCGTTTGATGCCTTCGTCGGTTCTCATCGCTGCTCCTTGGCGGTTCGTTGACGGACTAACGCGAGCGGGCTATGCCTTGCACTGCACGCGTCCGTCCACGGTAGGGCACGCGGGGGAGGATTTTCTTCCCTGGGTCTGCGCGGTTTTTGCGCAATGCTACGATGCCTTCACATCTGAAAGCCGCGCAGCGGGGCGCAGAGATCCGACACGTTTTCGCCGTCCGCTACCCCGACGCGTACGCAGTCATGACGTGACGGGCATGGCGAGTCGGGTCACGTGTCGCGCTGCCCGCCTTCGCCGGGCCGTACCCCTTGCTGTCGCTGCGCCAGGGCCACGCGATCGCGCTCCGCTCGCACGGCGGCTGTCGCGTCGGCCGGGTCATCACGCTGCCGCATCAGCCAGTAGACGCTCCCTAGCGCCACCAGCGCAAACGCAAGCGCCGCGATCTGGGCGGGCGCACTAGCGGGATCGAGAATGATGAATTTGCGGGCAATAGCCAGCAGTGCAACCAGAAGCACCGTTTTGACCTGCACGATGTGATCGCGCCGCGCCATCACGCGCGTAATCGAATGTTTGAATTCCATAGCGATCAGCAGCGTCATGACCATGCCGAAGATGGTCTGATACACCGCGTGATCCAGCGGGTTCAGCGCGTCCGCAACCAGCAATGCAATCACCGCGCGGATCAATTGCCAGAGCGACACCAGGGTGATGACGGAAATCACGACGCTCAGCACATGCGCGACAAGCTGCTCGAATCGTTCATAAAAGGTGAGCATGTCCCACTGCAGACGCAACGCATCGAGGTCCTTGCGCAGCCAGCTTTTCTTCGTTTCCATGATTAGCTCCCGGGCGGCCGTTGCTGCGCCGCGTACGCACCGTGCGTGTGCATCGATTGCACATGCACCGTGCCCAGTTCATTCGACGGGCGCGTGACGCACATACGCTACGGCCCTACGCGTTTGCGCGGGTTCTTCGCGGCAAGTTGCCCGAAGCAGCAGTTCCATGCACTGTACCCCGACGAGCGCAATATGGAAGACGCCATTTGGGCAGCGCTGATCGGGGACAACGTCACTAACCGCTCGCACCCAGGCCCGCTCAGGATGCGCCGGCCGGTCACGGTCATCAATCGTTCATACGACCGATGCCTCGCGGCGCGCCCTCCCGTGATGCAGTCCGCGGAAGCGACCGATTGTCCAAACAAATCTGGATTAGCGACTAGACTTAAAGCATCGTTGGCGCATGCTTGCGCAAGAGGAACGCATGCGCCGTTCAGTCACGATCCGGACGAGCGACCGAGGGAGGCAGACCGATGCCGAAGACCGTTCGAAGCGCTGAGCAAATTCGCGATGAACTGCAGAACCGCATGGCGAAAATCGCCGCTGACACGCCGGGCGTTCTGCGCATGCGCATACCGCTGCCGGAGCGGCATCCGCCGGACGCATCCGGCCGCAACTGGAACATAGTGCCGCTCAATGACCCCGGCGCGGATTGCGCACATCATCTCCAGAAGGTGATCGAAGACATGCGTACCGAGTTCGTGCTTCCCGATTGACGCCTTGATACGAAACCGGAGCGGGTCATGCAAACGCACGTGTTTGAACATCGAGGCTACGAGATCGTGGTACAGCCTGCGCAGAACGCATACGGCCTGCCGCCGTTATCCTGGCGGGGCCGTCTGCTTGTGAAGCGCGAGAAACGAAAGACTGTTCTGAACCTCCTCAATGGCGGATAGCATATTCATGGTCAGGATCTATGGACGCATGCGCAGCGCGAATGGCTATGCGATACGCGACTTCCTGCATCGCTGCGACATACCGTTCGAATGGATCGAGCTGGGCAGCGATAAGGAAGCGAAGGAACTGGCGCACGTGCAGCATCTTTCCGATTCGCGCTTGCCGGTCTGCGTCTTCCACGACGGAACGCGGCTCGAATGTCCCACCGTCCGGCAAATCACAGAGAAGCTCGGCTGGTTTGCGAGTCCATCCCGTGAGGCCTACGATCTGGCGATTTACGGCGCTGGACCGGCAGGGCTGAGCGCGGCGGTGTATGGTGCGTCGGAGGGGCTGCACACCGTACTGGTGGAGCGTTTGGCTCTGGGCGGGCAGGCCGGCAGCAGTTCGAAAATCGAGAACTATCTGGGCTTTCCGCAGGGCGTGAGCGGTGCGGAGCTCGCTGAACGGGCGCGCGCCCAGGCAGTCAAGTTCGGTGCCGAAATCCTGCTGGCTCGCGCCGGCGTGCGCGCGGAATTTCTGCCCGGGCAGGGCATCGTGTATCTGGAAGACGGCACACGTATCACGGCGCGCACGTCTATCTGCGCGACCGGCGTCGCTTATCGCACGCTAGGCCTGGCAGATGAAGAGCGTTTTCTCGGCGCCGGCCTCTATTACGGCGCCGGTGCGAGCGAGGCCGCACTGATCCATGGCGAAGACGTCTATGTGGTGGGCGGCGGCAATTCGGCGGGACAGGCAGCCATGCATTTTTCGCAGTCCGCCAACCGCGTCTATATGCTGGTGCGTGACGCATCGCTTAAGAACACGTTGTCCCAATACCTGGTGGATCGCATCACGTCGGCGCCGAACATTGAAGTGCGCACGTGCACGGAAGTTACCGCGCTCGCAGGCAGTGACGTGTTGCAGGAGATCACGCTGACCGATCTGCGCACCGGCCGGCAACGCACAATAGGAACGAACTGGCTTTTCGTCTGCATTGGCGGTGTGCCGCAGACCGAATGGGCGCAGGAGGTTGGCATCGTGCGCGATGAAGGCGGCTATCTCGTGACCGGTCCCGACCTGCAGGATTATCGGGCGAACCTGAAGTGGCCGCTCGAACGCGCGCCGCTGCATCTGGAAACCTGTGTGCCTGGCGTATTCGCCGCGGGCGATGTGCGCCACGCGTCGATCAAACGCGTGGCGTCGGCGGTCGGCGAGGGTGCGATGGCTGTGGCGCTGGTGCATCGCTATCTGACTAGCGCTTGAGCGCAAGCGCAATCTTGATCCGCGCACGTCTGCGCGCACCTGTCCGAGGAGTACGATCATGACCCCTGGTTGCACGCACCTGGGCGCGGCCCGCATCCTCCACACGTCCATAAACTATTGCGAGGACTGCGTGAAGCTTGGTCAGCCGTGGGTGCATTTGAGGCTCTGTCTTTCGTGTGGATACGTCGGCTGTTGCGATTCGTCGCCCAACCGGCATGCAAGCAGGCATTTTCACGCGACCGGCCATCCGCTGGTGCGTTCAATCGAGCCCGGCGAAACGTGGATCTGGTGCTATCGCGACGAGATCGTCGCCGGTGAACTCGAATCCTGAGGGCGCCGCCCCGCACGTGCGGGCGGCGCCGCGTTCTTCACCATGCCGGCGTCACGCATGCGCCGGCTCCGACGTCTCGCTGGGCGCTTCTGTTGTCAGCGATGCTCCTTTCTGCACGCGCACAGAGTGCGTACCCGGGTCGTAGGTCATTGTGACCTTGTCGCCGTCGCGCACGTCGCCTCCCAACAGCGCGTCGGCGAGTTGCGATTCCACTTCGAGGCGGATCTTGCGCTTGAGCATCCGCGCGCCGAACTCGGGGTCATAGCCGATCTGCGCCAGGTGATCGCGCAACCCGTCGTCGAACGAAAGGTCAATGCCTTGGGCCAGCGCCGTACGCCGTACGCGCGCAAGTTGCAGATCGACGATGGTGCGAATCTGCTCCTTGCCGAGCGCACGAAACACGACCACCTCGTCGACGCGATTGAGAAACTCCGGCCTGAAATGGTGCCGCAGGATCTCCATCAACCGGTCGCGCAACTCAGGATAGTCGAGCTGCTTCGAGTCGGTCTTCATGTTGTCCTGGATCAGTTGTGAGCCGATGTTGCTGGTCGCGATGATGATCGTATTGGTGAAATCGACCAGACGTCCCTTGCCGTCGGTGAGCCGCCCTTCGTCGAACAACTGCAGCAGGAGGTTATGCACTTCTGAGTGCGCCTTTTCGATCTCGTCGAGCAGCACCACGCAATATGGCCTGCGCCGCACGCGCTCGGTGAGTTGTCCGCCTTCTTCGTAGCCGACATATCCGGGTGGCGCGCCAACCAGCCGCGCCACCGTATGACGCTCGGAATACTCGCTCATGTCGATGCGTACCAGCGCGTTTTCGTCGCCGAACACCGAAGCGGCCAGCGCCTTCGCGAGTTCGGTTTTCCCCACACCCGTAGGTCCCAGAAAGAGGAAACTCGCGGTCGGCTTGCCGGCCTCCGTCAAACCGGCGCGCGAAAGCCGCACCGCTTTGGCGACCGCGGAGACGGCCGCATCCTGGCCGACCACGCGTTCCTTCAGGCGGTCTTCCAGCCGCAACAGTTTTTCCCGGTCTTCGGCAGTCAGTTCGGATACCGGTACGCCCGTGAGCGACGAAACGATCTGCGCAATGTCTTCCGCCGTTACTTCCTGCGAGTGGGTGCCGCGTTCCTTCTTCCACGTTTCAGTCGTTTCATGCAACCGTTTCTGTTCCGCGACGAGCCGCTCTTCCAGCTCCTTGGCTTTATCGAATTGCTTTGCAGCGCTGGCTGAGTCCTGTTCCTGCCTGATGCGGCGGATGCTCGCCTCGATGTCGTGCAATGGCTGCGGACGCGAATTCGATGAAATGCGCACGCGGGCGGCGGCCTGATCGAGCAAGTCGATTGCCTTATCGGGTAAAAAACGCGCGGCGATGTAGCGGTCCGATAGTCTTGCCGCGGCAGCGATCGCCTCTTCACTGATTTTCACCTTGTGATGCGCTTCCAGCCGGTCACGCAGGCCACGCAGAATCTCGATCGTTTCCTCGACGCTGGGTTCAGGCACCATGACGGGCTGAAAACGCCGCTCCAATGCCGAGTCTTTTTCAATGTACTTCTGGTATTCGTTCAACGTGGTCGCACCCACGAGGTGCAGTTCACCGCGAGCGAGCGCGGGCTTGAAGACATTGCCGATATCGAGGCCGCCTTCGCCGCCGCCCTGGCCGGCGCCGACAATCGTATGCAGTTCATCGATGAACACCACCAGACGGTCCTGGTTTTCGATGATCTCATCCAGCACCTGCTTGACGCGTTCCTCGAACTCGCCACGATACTTCGCACCTGCCACGACGCTATTGATATTCAGTTCGACCACGCGCTTGCCGCGCAGCACTTCCGGCACCTGGTCCTGAGCAATGCGTTGCGCGAGGCCCTCGACGATAGCGGTCTTGCCGACACCGGGTTCGCCAATCAGCACTGGATTGTTCTTGCGCCGCCGCGCGAGCACTTCAATGGTGGTTTCGATTTCCCTGTCACGGCCGATCACCGGATCGAGCTTGCTTTGACGCGCAAGCGCGCTGAGATCGCGTGCGTATTTGTCGAGCGTGGGCGTGGTGGAGCGGTCCTCCATCTTGCCGTCTTCGGCACCCTTGCCGACCACCTTGACGGCCTTTTGCCGCAGCGATTGCGGCGACAGGCCGAGCTTGCGCAGCAATTCACCTGCAAAGCCGTCTTCTTCCTCGACGAGCCCAATCAGAATGTGCTCTGGTCCGACATAGCTGTGACCCAGTTCGAGCGACGACTTCAACGCATTTTCCAGCGTACTCTTGGCGCGTGGCGACACGCCGATCTGCTCGTTGTCAGCCGGCTCCTTGCGGGTGCCGCGCGGCGCGGTCTGATCGATGGTTTTCCTGATCTCTTCGGGATCGAGCTTGAATTCACGCAGGATTTCCTGCACCACGTTGTTATCGGCGAGCGCAAGCAACAGGTGTTCCGTATCGACTTCGTTCTTGCCATATTCGACCGCTGCCTGCGCCGCGGCCTGCAGGCGGTCCAGACCGCTCTGGCTCAGGTACGTCTGCAGGTCCACCGCTTCACGGGCCCGGCGATGCCGGCGTGGGCGGCCGCCTGGCTGTCCGCCCGCTGATTCGCCCATTTGCCCGTTACCGGCGCCTGTGCCCTGACTCGCGCCGCCTGGTTGTCCAGGCGTGCGTCCGATGCGTGACCGGCTGCCGCGGCCGCTTTCCATCTGTGGCCACATGTCATCGAACAGACTGTCGAACAGTCCCCCGTGAAAGAGGGACTCGAGCGGCGACAGGCGGCGCTGATTGCGCGCCATGAACTCCATGTAGTGCTCATCGCACAGCATCAGCTGACGACGTTGGCCGTTTTCGGTAATCGTGATCTGCGAGGTAGCGGGCTTTCCACAAACACTGCACTCGGCCATGATGAACTCCTTTTTCGTCCGCGAGGGCATTGCTTCCCGGGGCGGGTAATGGGTGGGTGGAAATATCTGTTCCGCTGCTTATGCCGAGGTCGCCGTGTTTGCGCGCTGGGCTCGCTGCACTCGAAACGTGGCATAACGTCCGCTTGCGGCGTGAGCCTAATCACCCGGACTGCGGAAGCGGACGAGTTGTTTCACGACAGGCCCGAGCGCGGAGTTAGGACGGTGCTATTTGATCTCGATGCGCCGCTTCGCTGACGGTTCTCCGGCCGCTTTGGGCACGCGCAGCGTCAGCATGCCGTTTTCAAATCTGGCTTCTGCCCGGTCGAGATCGATGCCCGCGGGCAGCGGCACCGCGCGCTGAAAGTGTCCAAACGACCGCTCGACCCGATAGCATCCCTGTTCTTCGCTGGTCGATTCGAAGCGCTTGTCGCCGCTGACGATCAGCATGTCGTCAATCACTTCGAGTTCGATGTCGTCGCGGGTCATGCCCGGCAATTCGGCGACGATACGCAGCGCATCACCTTCGTCCGTGACGTCGATTCGCGGTTGAAACTCGCTCGCGCTGAAGTCGCCGAACCAGCTTCCAAGTGGCCCGCGGCCGCCGAACGGATCGCGGATCAATTCGGCGAACAGATGAATCGGATCAGGTAGCGGCCAACTGGCGGGCGCAAGGGGTACCGGTGCAGCAGCCGCCATCGGTGCCCCGTTACCCGTTTGCGTGCCGCCCGACGGCTGCCCGTTTTTCGGGGCGTTTTGCTGACCGGTGCGCGACGCATCGGCGCGGCTGGATGCGCTTTGTTGCGCGGGGTGCGAGCGTAAGAACCGGAACGGATTCCATTTGTCGAGATCCAGAGGCATGTGATTCTCCTTACGTGAGATACGCCAGTGCCAGACCTGAGGTTGGACCACTTGAGATGACGGGTGGTCCATTTGACCTCCGGATGCGAGCGGCGCGGGTCTGGCCGCGGGCTTGATCCTGTAACCCGCGAGTGCCCGTGAGCGGTGTGCTTACGGATGCAGCGGCGCGTGTGGCTCGTCGATCGGGCCGCCGTGGTGCCAGGCACGCGCAGTGATGCCGAGTACGAACAGCAGTGCTCCCGTGAACAACGCATACACGCCGATCAGCCACACGAGCGCTAATGCGCCGGCGCCCGGAAAGAGCAGCACGAAAATACCGAACATGACGGACAGCACTCCGGTCAGCACCAGCATCCACGCATTGCGCAGGCGCCTGTGCAGCCGCGTTGCTGCGATCAGATCGAAAACGCCGGTGAGAATCGCGTTTGCGCCGATCACGGCGACCAGCACGAGCGCGGTAATGCCCGGCACCAGGATGGCTATCGCACCGGCGCCGATGCTGCAGATTCCGAGCAGCAAGGGCACCCACCAGCCGCCGTATGTCGCGCGGTAGCGGATGGCCGCACCGATCGCGACAATGCCGCCGGCGATTGCATAGGCGCTGAAGAGGGTGATAAGCAGTAGCAGAGTGAGACCAGGCCAGAATAGCGCCAGAATGCCGAACAGCAGCGCAACCGTGCCACGCAGAATGAGCATCCACCAAGCGCGTCCAAGCAGTTCATCCATGTGGGACTCCAAGCTGTACCGTCAGGTGATCAGCTATAGTCTAGGCTCTACGCATCTGCGATTCTTTCGCGTTTCTGCCATGCGTTTCGCGATTCTGCGTTCATTCAGTGCGCGTGCTGAATGGCATCCAGACTGGCATTCCAGACGCATCAAAATAACCCGATCCATCGCCGCTTTTTTATAGCGCCTCGCCGTGAGGCGTTCTAACATGAATTTACGCCGCGCACGGTCTGGCGTTAGCCCGATCATCGCTGGCCCGGTGTCGTACCGTCAACGTCAGAACGAAGGGAATCTCATGAAAGCGAATCTGCTTATATGCTTGCTTGCGTCGTCGCTCGCACTTGCTCCAGACGCGCGCGCCCAGGTGGCCGGCGCCCAGCCGCTTGGTGTCAGCGTGGAAGAGTCGGCCGCGATCGTGGCGGGCTGGAGCGTGAGAAAGTCGATCATGGACAAGCCGGTCTTCAACGAGAAGGGTGAGCGTGTCGGTGTCATTCATGACATTATTGTGGCACCGGACCGATCGGTATCGTTTGCAATCGTCGCCGCAAATCAGTTTTTGGGGGTGTCACATCACGACGTGGCCATCCCGATCGAGCAGCTCGATTTTTCCGATGGCAAACTGGTGCTTGCCGGTGCGACGAAAGATGCGATCAAGGCGCTGCCCGAGTTTCAATACACAAAGGTGCGCGCGACGCCTAAGCCGAGGTCCGACTACAGCGAGCATCACTGATATCTGTCCTCGATCGTCCGTGATCGATGCATTTGACGCGCGGCACGTTCGCTCCACGGGCAGCGCCGTTTAGTGCGCCACCGCGCGTGACTATTCTTCATGTCGCACGCCTGCCGCCTGCTCTTCGGGCGACGTTCTTAACCAGCGCCGGTGCAACGCACGTCGCGTGCGACAGGTTGAAGCGGCAATTCATCTCTGAGGCCGCATACCGGGTCGTGATCGCGATGATCGGCAGGCTCCATTCGAGCGCGAAGCTTTACCGCAGCAACGTCCAGTCGATGTTCCCGGATCGCGGACACGAGTGCGGTGCATACGACGAACCTGACTGCTTGCTGACGCTGCGCAATATCCGGCGTAAGCGTCAGCTTGCAGAAAGCCTTCAGGAACCCTGGGTTGCGTTGAGTCCCGGCTAATAGCGTGTCGAGCGTCGCCCCAGGTTGTCCGGCAATTTAGCTTGGCAGCAACGCCGTCAACGTGGTCGGAATTGCCTGGGCCCATATTACGAATCCGCCTTAAGCAGCCTTGAATTCGACGTAAACTTAGGCATGCGACGAGACGAGGAGGAAACCTCTGCTCACCATGAAGCAAGAAACAGGATCGACCCCGAAACACGGGTTACGCTGCCAGGCAATGAACGTTGCTGTCGCCGATGGCGGCCTGCATCTGGTGCAGGGACTTCGGCTCGTCATGCCGACAGGTGGCACCGTTGTGCAGGCTGCGGGCTGCGACGATCTCGGAACGAGTCATGTCATCCTGATAGGTGCACCATTCGTCGCAGTTATTCCGGCGGGGGCGCAGTTGGCCACAGTCGCTGACGGCGATCCCTCAGGATGGGTTATCGCACTCAAAGCGGGCGTACTTGGGCAAGTCTCGCAAGAAGCGTTTGACGCGGTCCCGAAATGGTCCAGGTCCTGGGATCCATTCCTGCGCGAGGCGGCGGACACCCTGGCTGCCTTGCATCATGCGGATTTGATCGACGCGGCCTGCGCCGACGCTTTTGCAGATGTCATCTCGGTGCACATCGCTCTGCGCCGCGGGCACTGTGCTGGTGCGGCCGAGCCGGACATGCCTCTTACGCGTCAACTGCTGACTCGTATTGAAGCTTTCGTTCATGAGCACATAGCCGAAACCATCCTGGTCGAGCAACTCGCAGTGCTGGTGCACATGAGTGCATCAAACTTCGCGCGTGTTTTCAAAACGGCGACAGGTACGCCGCCCCATCTGTACGTGACCCTCGAACGGGTGAAATTTGCGAGGACGATGTTGTGCGAGGAGACCATTCCGCTCGTCGACGTTGGCGCGCGCGCGGGGTTTCAGACCCAGCAGCACTTCACCGAAGTGTTTCATCGGTACACCGGTGCGACGCCGCGCGCATTCCGACTTGCCCACCGGAACGTCGGTAGCTGATTCATTTGGCGAAACTGCGAGCAAAACAATGACCGCGGGACTGGCGCGCACGCGATCAGATCAGAGCGATACGAGTATCGCGAAGTGGATACTGCCTGGGGTTGATCAGAACAATGATTCCGACACTTTGACTTTGCCCCCGTTTGACGAATCCCTGAGCCAAGCGCATGACGGGCCGCGTCGAAGCCGATGGAGCGATGCGCCGGGTAAGCGCAGGATCCTGACATGTCCGGGCAGAAACCGGAAAGAAGCGCAGCCGGGTCATGGCTAGACTGGGCGGAAACCGGGATTCCGCCGATGCGATCGACACCGACGCGGCTAAGCGGCTATGCGGTGCTTTTCGGTCCCGGTCGAAACCATAAGGAGGGAATTTATGCCTGATACGGAAATCGCGCCCGGGGAAGCCGGGCAGCACGAGGAACAAAGCCCGCTGCGCAAGCTCTTCGAACCCCTGAAGGTGGGACCGTACAACCTGCGTCATCGTGTCGTGATGGCGCCGCTGACGCGTTCGCGTGCGAGCCAGCCAGGCAACATACCGTCGCAGCTCAACGCCTGCTATTACGCGCAGCGCGCAGCGGCCGCGCTCATCATCAGCGAGGCGACGCAGGTGTCGATGCAAGGGCAGGGCTACGCATGGACGCCTGGAATTCATAGTCGCGAGCAGGTCCAGGGCTGGCGGCTCGTGGCGGACACCGTGCACGAGGCGGGTGGCTTGATGTTCATGCAGCTATGGCACGTCGGACGTATATCGCATCCCTCCTTGCAACCCGACGAAATGCTGCCCGTTGCGCCGTCCGCGATCCGGCCAGAAGCGGAGGCCTTCATCGAGAACGAGCGCGGCGAAGGCGTCCTCGCGCCCTGCATCGCGCCTCGTGCGCTGCAGGGTGAAGAGATGCCGTATCTCGTGCGCCAATACTTCCGGGGTGCGCGAAACGCGAAGGCTGCCGGTATGGACGGCGTCGAAGTGCACGGAGCAAACGGGTATCTGCTCGATCAGTTTCTGTTGTCCGGCACGAACCGCCGCACGGACGAATATGGCGGATCGAGCGAGCGTCGGGCCAAGCTGCTGTTCGAGGTGATCGAAACGGTTTGCGAAGTGTGGGGGCCGGAAAAGGTCGGCGTACGGCTCTCGCCTCTCGGCACCTTCAACGACATGCATGACGACGACGCCGAGGCGACCTTTTCTTACGTCATCGAGAAGCTCAACCAATACGGGCTGGCTTATTTGCACATCGTCAATCCCACGCTCGCGGCGACCGGTGAGGATGTCGCTTTCATGGAGCGCGCGACACGCATGAACGAGATGATACGGCGCACTTATCGCGGTGTGCTGATGGTCGCGGGGGGCTTCGACGCCGGCAGCGCCGAAAGATGGCTCGAGGACGGCAACGCGGACCTGATCGCCTTCGGACGCCTGTTCATCGCCAATCCCGACCTGCCGGAACGCTTCCGGTCGCACGCTCCGCTCAATTCGCCGGATCCGTCCACGTTCTATGGAGGCGGCGAGCGAGGATATACCGACTATCCGTCGCTCGCACAGGAGCGCGGGGAGGCGCCACGGTCCGTCATCGACGGGCGTTGGAGATAGCCTGTCGCCGGCCGGCGCGCTCGCTGGCGTCACACGACGGTTTGCGATGGCCGCCGCGCCGGCGGCCGATCGCGCTGTGAGGATCACGATGGCTGTCAGTACCTGCCGTGTCGTTGCAGACGGCAGCCGCGCGCGCGTCTACGAGGGAATCCCCTGGGACTGCGCGCACCGCGTGGTTCCCTTGCCTTCCATATCGCGCTGCGCTTTCCCGTAGACGCTTCCCGCTTGCCGACGCTGATTATTCGTCTTTCGCGAATGAGGCGTTCGCCCGTTCCCCAATACCGAGTTGTGCTCCTTGCACCTATCTTTGGGGCGTCGCCGGGTGACATTCGAAAGAATGTCGCGAATCAAAGCGACGCCCCCATCCTTCGCGACCGAGGTCGCACAAAAAGATTGGAGTTGGACCGTGCGCTAACGCTTCAGCGCGCACAGGTGAGCCAACGTCAACGGAGACGGAAATGAATGCAGACAAGTGGGATACTTCCTACGAATGGAAAGCGGTCACGCTACTCGCGCTCGGCTTCGGCCTGGTTGGACTGGACCGCTGGCTTATCGCGCCACTTTTTCCATCCATCATGAAGGACCTCAATCTGAATGCCCAGGACGTCGGTAACTGCATTGGCGTGCTCGGTCTTTCGTGGGGTGTCTTCGCCGCATTGATGGGCGGCACCTCGGACAAGATAGGGCGCCGGAAGGTGCTCATCCCGGCAATCCTCGCGTTCTCGCTCCTCTCCGGCTTCTCGGGGCTCGCCGGCGGTTTGTTCAGCCTGATAGCGATTCGCGGCTTGATGGGGGTCGCCGAAGGTTCCTTCTGCCCCACGAGTTTCGCGGCCACCGCCGATGCATCGCACCCACGCAGACGCGGTTTGAATCTCGGCCTCCAGCAAAGCGGCTTCGCGCTTTTCGGATTGGCGCTTGCGCCCATCATCGCGACGCAGTTGCTGGGCTTCGTCACATGGCGGTGGGTGTTCGCTCTCGTAGCCATCCCGGGGCTGATACTCGGTCTGATCATGTTCTATGTGATTCGCGAACCGAGGGTAACGCCGAAGGTCGCCGCCGAGGAAACTCCGGCTTCGCTCCGTCACGTCCTGAAGAGCAGGAACATTCTCGTGGCGATGGGCGCACTCTGCTGCGCGATGACCGGCGTCTTTGTCCTTGGCGCGCTGCTGCCTTTGTATCTCACCGGATATCTTCTGCTCGACACGCAGCGGATGGGACTCGTCGTCTCCGCCATTGGCTTCGGCGGGTTTCTCGGTCAGTTTGGCTTGCCGGGCCTGTCTGACATTGTTGGACGCCGCCTCGCGAGCATCGCGGGTTTTGCGGGAACCGCCGCGATGCTCTACATCTTCCGCGGTCTTGGTCCCCAGCCGCTGCCGCTGTTTGCCGTCCTGTTCGCGGCTTCTTTTTTCACGCTGGGTCTGGTGTCGTTACTCTCCGGGCCGGTCGCGACTGAGGCCGCTCCGGTGGGACTCGTGTCGACGTCGATCGGTGTCGTGGTCGGTGTAGGTGAAATTTTCGGCGGCGGCATCGCGCCCGCCCTGGGCGGCTACGTGGCAGCTCACTTCGGGATTCAGAACATTCTCTGGCTGCCGATGTGCGCCGTAGTGCTGGGCATCGTTGTCAGCGTGCTGCTCAAGGAGACCGCGCCGGCCGTCCTGCAGCGCCGTCAGCCCGTGCGTGCGGAGCTGGAAAGGACCTGAGAGCGGTGTCTCGATACGCGTGCCCGAGAGGTAGGATTATTGATGAAGCCACAACGTTCCTCGTGATGCACAGCGGGTCCTCCGTCCATATACACTGACGCATTTGCTGACGATGGAAGGGTGCGTATGGATCGGTTTCTGAGCATCGAAGCGTTCGTGCGGGTCGCGGAAGCGAGCAGCTTCGCTGAGGCGGCGAGGCAGCTTGGCGTGACCAGTTCAGTGGTGACGAACCGTATTCAGCAACTGGAGAAATTCGTCAATGCGCCTCTCTTTCACCGAAGCACGCGCCACGTGCGTCTGTCGGAGGTGGGGGAGGCCTTCTATCGCGAGTGCGCCGAGGTAGTGGGTCGGGTCAATGAGCTAACCGACCAGATGCGCGAGCTTCGTGCAACGCCTACCGGGCGCCTTCGCATCCAGATGCTGCCGGGGTTCGCGCTTGGTCATTTTGGTATCCCGATGGCTGAGTTCAACCGGCGTTACCCCGGCATCCAGCTTGACGTGATAGTCAACGACCGCGTTGTCGACCCGATTGAAGAAGGGTTTGACATCGCATTCCAGATATTCCCCGCGATTTCGGAATCGCTCATCGAGCGGCGCCTTTTTACCGTGCGCCGTCTGTTCTGCGCCGCCCCGGCGTACATCGCCGAACATGGTGCGCCGCAGCACCCACGGGACTTGTTGCAGCACACAACGGCTCTCTACTCGGGATACCCCTCACGCAACCGCTGGACGCTAACCCGCGGAGAAGAGGTTGTCGAGATGGAGCTGCCGGGCATGATCCGGTCGAACTCGGTCCATCTGCTTCGCGATTACGCGCTGACTGGCGGCGGGGTCGTGTGCCTGCCGACGCTGGTCGCCAGCGCTTCGCTGCTCGACGGCTCGCTGGTGCCGATCCTGACGGAGTACCAGCTGTCGCCTCTGAGCTTCGCAGCGGTCTATCCCGCCACGCAGCGACAGGCCCTGAAGGTCAAGGCGCTAGTGGAGTTTCTCGTGGAGTATCTCGGCCCCGAACCTGCCTGGGACCTGCCTTTGCTTGAGCGCGGCTGGGTCTGCTAACGAAGGAACGAAGGCGATTATTCGCGAAGCGCAAATGCCGTAGTCGTCGTCCAGCAGGTTGTTGCCGTCGCCGCCGGCTCCTAAAGTTGAAGCTAACGCAAGCTTCCAACAACAGGAGACAGCAATGACCGATACGGCGTTCCACACCATCTTTGGCTCGCTCGAGAGCTACCACAAGGGCGAAATCGAAATCACGAGCGGAAGCGCTCGCCACTATGCCTTCTCGAACATCTTCGAGGTGGCTTCGCAGTCGACCCCGTACGAAAAGGTCGTGGTCGGCAAAAACCTTGAATACGTCATCGAAGTGCTGCGGACCGAGGGCCGTTCCGCATGGTTCGCCTGTGCGCACGACGAGTTCGCCATTCTGATGGATGGTGAGGTTCAAATCGACTTCATCAAGCTCGACACGCCACCTGCCGCGGGGCAAGGGACGATTCACGCAGCAGAGGCACCCGCGGGCCGTGCAATGGGACACGTGGTGCTGCGTAAAGGACATCAGGCCATGTTGCCGGCCGGCTGCGCCTATCGGTTCAGCGCGCGCCAGGCTGGCGTCGCGATCGTGCAGACCATGCTGGGCGAACTATCAGTGCAGAAGTGGGCAGACGTCTGCCTGCACTGACATCCACGCATCGAACATTCTTAGGAGACACGCTATGGCCACCCTCGAAACCAACGACCACGCCCTCGGTTTTGCCGCGGACACGGTGCGCTCGACCGAGCCCGATAAGGTCACCGGTTACCGGCGCTTCACGCTCGGCGCGTTCGAATTTCAACGCGATGAGTATTTTGTGAAAATCAACTGGCCGGCGAAAGGCCAGACGCGCACGCACGCCGTTCCCGCCGATGCATTCCTGCGCGCGATGATGCGTGATGTCGCGTGGGGATTTTTCTATGGCTGGGTGAATTTCGACCACGTGTTCGGCACGCGCAATCACTACGGCAAGGTCGATGTCTATGCCGGCACGTTCAACGGGATCATGAAAGACGCCGGGGTCGACTACATCGAGACCTTCGAAACGCCGACCATCATGGCCACGTTCAAAGCCATGCTGCACGACTGGACCAACGAGGGTTTCGACCCGTTCGCGGCGCCCGAGGAAACCGGAACGGCGTTCGGCCGCAAACATGGCGACAACGGCGCGGCAATCGAACGGACTCGCATCGCCACTCGCAGAATGCCGGGCCTTGCAGGCGATTCGCCTTTGCGCGATGACTTGCCGGTCAATCGGGCCTTCCTCGATGTCGTACAGGACGAGCCCGAAGTTCACGCCGAGCCGGGCTTCGAGGGCGAGCTGCACGCGTTCAATCTCTTCAAGTATCTGTCGCGCTCCGACGTGACCTGGAATCCGTCCGTCACGTCCGTGTGCGGTCGCAGCCTGTTCTGTCCAACGACCGAGGAATTCATTCTGCCGGTGTTCCATGGGAACGACCGGGTCGAATGGTTCCTGCAACTGTCCGACGAGATCGTCTGGGACGTGGGCGACAAGAATACCGGCGCGCCGCGCGCACGCATCACGATGCGTGCCGGTGACATCTGCGCGATGCCCGCCGACATTCGCCATCAGGGGTATTCGACAAAACGCTCGATGCTGCTCGTCTGGGAGAACGCGACCCCGGATCTTCCGCAGCGATACGAGAGCGGCGAGTTCGCGCCGTACCCGATTGAATTCTGAGTAGTGAGCCAGCAACAACCCGAGGACGATTCATGCAAACCCAACTCTTCATCGACGGCCGCTTTGTCGATGCCGTCGACGGCGGCACTATCGACGTACTCAATCCTCACGATGGCTCGCTCATCACGAAGATTGCAGCGGCAAACGCGGCAGACGTCGACCTCGCCGTCGAGGCCGCCACCCGTGCATTCCCGAAATGGTCCGCCATGGCGGCAGCGGAACGCGGACGCTTGCTGTTGCGCCTCGCCGATGCTATCGAGTCGAACGCGGAGGAGCTTGCGCAACTGGAATCGCTGGACACAGGTCATCCGATTCGCGACTCGCGGGGGCTTGACGTGCCACGCACGGCGGCCTGCTTTCGCTATTTCGGCGGCATGGCCGACAAGCTGCAAGGTTCTGTTATTCCTGTCGAGACCGGCTTTCTGAACTATGTGCAGCGCGCGCCGATCGGCGTCGTTGGACAGATTGTGCCGTGGAATTTTCCGCTCATGTTCACGAGCTGGAAAATGGGGCCCGCCCTCGCAGCGGGGAACACCGTGGTGCTTAAGCCGTCGGAAATCACGCCGCTCTCGACTTTGCGCATCGTCGAGCTCATGGCGGAGGTCGGGTTTCCCGCGGGCGTGGTGAACATCGTTCCCGGGTATGGCCATACGGCCGGTCAGCGGCTTGCGGAGCACCCGGGCGTTGGCAAGATTGCTTTCACGGGTTCCACTGCGACGGGGCGGCGCATTGTCGAAGCCTCGCAGCGCAACCTGAAACGTATTCAGCTGGAGTTGGGCGGCAAGGGCGCCAACATCGTCTTCGACGATGCCGACCTGGATGCCGCAATCAACGGCGCTGCGTGGGCGATCTTTCATAACCAGGGGCAAGCCTGCATTGCCGGTTCGCGGCTGATTCTGCACGAACGCATTGCGGATGCGTTTCTCGAACGCTTCGTCGCGCTGGCTGCATCCATCCGGATTGGCAACCCGCTCGACCCGGATACGGAAATGGGGCCGCTCACCTCGCTGCAACACCTCGAGCGCGTGCTTGCCTTCGCTGACATTGCACGCGAGCAGGGCGGGCGCGTACTGACGGGTGCGAGCGCACCGCAGGACGCCGCGCTCGCGAACGGTTACTACGTGCGGCCAACGGTCATCGAGGCGAAGACGGCCAACGACCGCATCGCGCAGGAAGAGGTATTCGGTCCGTTCGTTACCGTACTGCGATTCAGTAGCGACGAAGAGGCTCTCTCCATCGCGAACGGTACCGAGTATGGACTCGGGAGTGGGCTATGGACTCGCGATCTGTCGCGTGCGCACAAGACTGCCTCGCAAATCCGGGCAGGCATGTGCTGGATAAACTGCTACAAGCGGGTCAATCCAGGCAGCCCGTTCGGTGGCGTTGGGCAGTCCGGATACGGTCGGGAAATGGGTTTCGAGGCGATGCACGACTACACCGAGGCACGCTCGGTATGGGTCAACGTCGACGGCAACGTGCCGCCGCATTTCAGGCGCTGAGGTTTGCATGGAACGCTTTGTCTACCAGGGCACGCCCTCTCGCGTGGTTTTCGAGTGCGGTGCGCTCGCGCAGCTACCCGAAGAGCTGGCGAGGCTCGGCGTGCGGCGCGCGCTGATCTTGTCGACACCTGAGCAGCGTAACCTCGCTGACCGGGTGAAAGGCATCCTGGGGGAGCGTGCCGCCGGCGTGTGTGCTCAAGCGGTCATGCATGTGCCCGTCGAGGTAGCACGAGCGGCGTGTGAGATGGCGACGGCGCTCGAGGCGGACTGTTGCGTCGCGATCGGAGGAGGCTCCACGATCGGGCTAGGGAAGGCGATAGCGCTTGAGTCGTCACTGCCAATTATCGCCGTGCCGACGACCTATGCGGGCTCGGAGATGACGCCTATCTTTGGCCTGACAGAGGGACGCCTGAAGCGGACCGGACGCGATGCCCGCGTATTGCCTCGTACCGTGTTGTACGACGCGAACTTGACGCTTTCATTGCCGGCGGAGATTTCCGCGGCATCCGGAATCAACGCGATGGCGCACGCCGTCGAGGCGCTGTATGCAGAGGATGCGAATCCGATAACCAGCCTGATGGCGGAAGAGTCGATACGCGCTCTCGGCGAGGCGTTGCCGGTAATCGTGCGTACGCCGGGCGACGCGGGGATGCGGAGCCGCGCATTGTATGGGGCGTGGCTTGCCGGGACATGTCTTGGTGCCGTCGGGATGGCACTGCATCACAAGCTTTGCCATACGTTGGGCGGCACATTCAATTTGCCGCACGCGCAAACGCATGCGGCTATGCTTCCTCACACGGCGCACTACAACCACCGTGCGGCGCCCGAGGCCTTGCGGAAAGTAGCGAGAGCGCTTGGCGGCGCCGAAGCCGCCGAGGCGGGCCGGCTGCTATTCGAGTTGAATCGGAAACTGGGAATGGCGGTGGCGCTGGCAGATCTCGGCTTGCCGGCAAGCGGTCTCGACGAGGCTGCTGAGCTGGCGTGCAAGAACCCCTATACCAATCCCCGTCCTGTTGAGCGCGAAGCAATTCGTCAACTGTTGCAGGATGCCTGGGAGGGGCGGTCGCCACGTTGAGTTTAAAGAGCGGGGCAGAGGGAGGAAGACATGATGAAGGGAGACATGGTGGAGACAGACATGACAATTGAATCTCAACAGAGCGACAGCGTATTGACCGAACAGGTCATTTCCAGCTTCGAGGACACGCCGGACGAACGCTTGCGCACCTTGATGCAGAGTCTGGTCCGGCACCTTCATGCGTTCGTGCGCGAGGTGGAACCGACTGAAGCGGAGTGGATGGGCGCGATTCGCTTTCTCACCGAGACCGGCAAGATGTGTGATGACCTGGTTCGCCAGGAGTTTATCCTTCTGTCGGACACGCTCGGCGTTTCGATGCTGGTCGACGCCATCAATCACCGTTATGCGACAGGGGCGACAGACACGACCGTGTTTGGTCCGTTCTACATCAAGGGAATGCCTGAGCGCACGTATGGCGAGAACATGGCACTCACGCCCGGCACACCGGTCGTCGTGCGAGGGCGCGTACTGGATACGCAAGGGGAGCCGGTAGCGGATGCGGTTCTCGACGTCTGGCAGACGGCGGAGAACGGCATGTATTCCGGTCAGGACACCGCGCAGCCCCACGGCAATCTTCGAGGCCGCTATCGAACCGACGCCGAAGGACGCTACGCAATTGTTACGATCCTGCCCGTCAGCTATCCCATTCCGACCGATGGTCCGGTTGGCAAAATGCTCGGCGCAACCGGCAGACACCCATGGCGACCCGCGCATCTGCATTTCATGATTGACGCGCCGGGGCATCGCAAGCTTGTGACTCACCTGTTTGACGAGGCCGACCCATTCTTGAAGTCGGACGCTGTTTTCGGTGTCAAACCTTCGCTGATGGTCGCATACCGGGAACGTCCCGCGAACGATGAGCTGGCGCGGCAGTTCAACCTGGCCGGCCCGTACCGCGAAGCGTGCTACGACTTTGTCCTCGACCGGAGCTGAACAACATGGCCCGTTTTTTCGCCGTATTCGCAACCGACAAACCGGACATGCGAGAAGTCCGTGAACGGGTTCGCCCGAACCATCGAACCTATTTGCGAAGCGCGGCGCAGCACGGCGTGTTTGTACGTCTCGGCGGCCCCACGTTAGCGCCGCATTGCGATGCGATGAACGGCACGTTGCTGGTGATCGAGGCAGACGATATCGATGCCGTCATGAAGTTTGTCGGAAACGACCCCTATATGAAGGAGGGTCTATTCGCGCGTGTGGAAGTTCGGCCGTGGGACTGGAGCCTCGGCAATCCCGAGCGGCGGGTGTAAGCATGAGTGCGAGTCGATTGTGCCGGTTCGTCGACGTCCCCGATGGCGGCGCGCACGTCGTCGACGTCGACCGTACAGCGCATTCCGTGGTGGTCGTACGGCGTGGGCAGCAGGTGTGGGCTTACGTGAATCGTTGTCCGCACTTTTCGGTTCCCCTCGATTTCGAGCCTGGCATCGTGTCCTGTTACAAGGCACAGGTGCTGATGTGTGCGCACCATAGCGCGCTCTTCAGGTTCGACGATGGCCGATGCATTGAAGGACCCTGTGAAGGCGCCGCCCTGGAGGCCGTGCCGGTCGACCTCGACGGGGACGAATGGGTCGTGCTCGGTCAATGTCCGCGATAGGCAGCGCGACCTCGATCACCGTCGACTACAGTGAGGGTACGCAGGCAGCGCACCGCGCGGGTATTGTCTGGCGCGGCATATCCGCGACTTCCGGCTCTTGCAGGCGAGCATATCGGCGGCCTTCGCAACCTCTTGACTACGTGGCCCCGCCGCGCTGGGATTGCCGATGCTTGACGTTATCCGCCAGCAGCCGCCGCATAGTAGCCAGTAAGATTACCCCGTCTACAGGCTTGCGAAGAAACCCATCGTAACTAACGAAGGCGGGCGGGCTGGGTTCTCCGGAAATCAGTATGAAAGCAACATCGGCCAGGCCGGGAAGAGTGCGCAGCCGGTGGCACAGTTCGCTCCCCGACATCACCGGCATGCGCCAGTCCGCAACCACGATATCGACAGGGGAGTCGATGAACATTGCCAATGCCGATTGGCCGTCGCTCGCACTTCTGACTTCGAACCCGTCCGCGATGCAGCACGCCTCCCATGCCGCAAGGGCTTCCACGTCGTCATCTACCAGCAGCACGCTTGCCATACCCAGATTTCCGAGTGACCACTTCTTCTTTGGCAGCTCGATACGGGCTAAAGTTTCACGCAACCCGCGCAACGGGCGCGGGACAACACCGTGGCGGTTCAGCGAAACGCCTCACTTGCGTTAGACTTGCCCGAGCAACCGGAAGGAGACCTGGATGATACGCAAGACGCTCAATGCCTCGCAGCTTCAGCAGGAGGTCAACCGGCGAATCCATCGACTGCAGGAAATCGTCGAGGATGGTGTCAAGATTCGTGTGCCGCGGCCGCAGTTGCAAGAGGCCGACAAGACGGGCTGCAACTGGACGATGACCCACTTCGGCAACGCGGCCGGCTTCGAGCGCGACATCGAGGGCGTGCTGAAGGCTACGCGTGCGGAATACAATCTTGCTACCGAAGTGAAAGACACCGGCAACCCGTTTGGGGACTGACCGCATGCCGCTCGACATGGCCGGCAAGTGACGAATGGACCTTTGGATTCAGCCCTGCGCGCCGTGCGCCGACCTATGCGGCAAGCCGGCAAATGAGCCTGCGCATAACATCAGCAGTTGTTCAACGCGTTGGAGAAAGACATGACGAACGCATCGGGCGCGAATACTAACCAGCAGGCACCCCTGTCCGAGGCGTTGCGGACGTTGGCCGCATATCTCGAGTTGTCGCTCGACGCGGGCGCCGCCCTGGTCGTGATGCGCCACACGAGCGAAACCGCCACGCTGTATCTGGGTGACGCAGCAGGCACGCGAGAAGATCTGAAGCGATGCGGCACGGTTGCCGCATCGCTTGCCAACGAAATGCTCGATATGACGCAAGCGGGTGCGAACCTGATCGAAGTCGAGGGCAAAATCTACCGATTCTTCCGCAGCTTTGCGGAAATCGAAGGCGCTGCCGCAGTCGTATTTTCTTCGACTTAGCGCAACAGCACCGTCAAACTGCCGCCTTTGGCTGCATTGGAAACCCTCGTATGCGTCCTTGGCGCTTCTCCAGGAACTCTCTGCTGATGAACGACGATGAATGAACCGCGCAATCACCGCATGGGCCGTCGCCTGCGCCTTGCCTTGATAACAGCGATTGCGCTCGGCTCAGTATCTGGATACGCGGCGAGCTTCGACTGCAATCGCGCGCGTCTGCCGGACGAAAAGGCAATATGCGCATCCCGGCAACTCAGCGAACTGGACGTTGAAATGTCCGTGCGCTTCCAGATGATGATGGGTCTCGTCGCCATGGGTACGCGCGGGGACATGGGGGAAGAGCAGCAGGCCTGGTTGAGAGCGAGAAAGAAATGCGCGGCGAACCAGACTTGCCTGCTTGCCGCGTACCGGCAACGAATCCAGACGCTAAAGAACGAGTACGCCCAACTGGCTAGCCGCGGGCCATTTTAAAAGCCGGCGCGGCGGGCGCGTGCAACGGCATGGCAGATGATGAGCGCATCGGCGGGCCTGCTATTGACGATCCGTCATGCTGCTGCGCTATACTGTTTTCATGGAAACGAACCCGACCTCGCTGACTCTGTATTGCTGGTGGCGCGCCTAACCCAGGCGGCCCGTTTTCGTACGTATATCTACAACGTGATGCCGCCAGTCCTGGCGGCATTTTCGTTTTCGCGCGCGCATGGCTGGCGGTGTCCTCAAACACTGAGCTCCCCATGTCACATGCAAAGCAGTCCGTTATCCTCACTGGCGACCGCACAACCGGTCCGCTGCACCTTGGCCACTACATCGGCTCGCTGCGCTCGCGCGTGCAGCTCCAGCACGAAGCGCAGCAGTTCCTCCTGCTAGCCGATGCGCAGGCCATGACCGACAATGTCGGCCGGCACCAGAAGGTCACGGAAAACGTCATCGAGGTGGCGCTCGACTATCTCGCTGTCGGTATTGACCCTGCCAAATCAACCATCGTCGTCCAGTCGCAGGTGCCGGAGCTCGCGGAACTGACTCAATACCTGCTCAATCTCGTGACAGTCGCGCGCCTCGAACGCAACCCGACCATCAAGGCGGAAATCGTGCTTCGCGGTTTCGAACGGGATATTCCCGCGGGCTTTCTGACCTATCCGGTCAGCCAGGCCGCCGACATCACGGCATTCAAGGCGACACGCGTGCCCGTCGGCGACGACCAGTTGCCGATGATCGAACAAACCAATGAACTGGTGCGCCGTTTCAACAACACGGTCGATCGGCAGGTGCTGGTGGAGTGCGAAGCAGTTCTCTCGCAGGTGGCGCGGCTGCCCGGCATAGATGGCAGAGCCAAGATGAGCAAGTCACTGGGTAACGCCATTGCGCTCGGCGCGAGCCCGGATGAAATCACCCGGGCCGTGAACGACATGTACACCGACCCTAACCATCTGCGCGTCAGCGATCCGGGGCAGGTTGAAGGCAACGTTGTGTTCGCGTTCCTCGATGCGTTCGAGCCGAACGTACCGATGGTCGACGAACTGAAAGCGCACTACCGCCGCGGCGGTCTTGGCGACAGTGCGGTCAAGCGTCTGCTAAACGACCGGCTGCAGGCGATGCTCGCACCGATCCGGGAGCGCCGCCGCGAGTTCGCAACCGACCGTGCGGAGGTGCTGAACGTTTTGCGGCGCGGGACGATGCGTGCGCGAGAGGTGGCAGGCGCGACGGTGTCCGAGGTGAAAAGCGCGCTCGGCCTGAACTACTTCCAGGACTGAGCGGCAGGCGTTTGCGGTGACCATTCATGGTGCCGCGTCGTCGCTCTGTTTTTTATACTGCGACGCCATCCGTTCCTGTTGAGCGGGGGACACCGGATCGTAATGGCTGAGCTGGATAGTGTAGTGACCGTGGCCGCCGGCAATCGCATTCAGACGCGACTGATAGTCGTTGAGTTCGGACAAGGGCACCTGGCCCGCAACCACCACGGCATTGCCGGCGGCCGTGCGTGTGCCATGCACCTGCCCACGCTTGGCGGACAGGTCGCCGATGATGTCGCCCATCGCGGTTTCCGGTGTCATCACCTCGATGTCCACGATAGGTTCGAGCAGGACGGGCCGCGCCTTCAGCACCGCGTCGATGAAGGCTTTGCGCCCGGCGGAGACGAAGGCCACTTCCTTCGAGTCGACCGGATGGCTCTTGCCGTCAAAGACGGTGACGCGCACGTCCTGCATCGGGAAGCCGGCGAGCGGGCCGCTGTCGATGACCTGCAGCACGCCTTTCTCCACGGCCGGCATGAACTGGCCGGGGATCGCGCCGCCCTTGACGGCGTCGACGAATTCGAAACCCGCTCCGCGCGGCAGCGGCTCGACGCGCAACATCACTTCGCCGAATTGCCCGGCGCCGCCGGTTTGCTTCTTGTGACGGCAATGTCCCTCGGCTTTGGCGCCGATCGTTTCCCGATAGGCGATCTTCGGCGGCCGCGTCACGACCTCGAGCTTGTACTGCTCGGCTAGCCGCTCCAGCATCACGCGCAAGTGCAACTCGCCGAGCCCTCGCACCACGGTTTCGTTGGTGCTGTCCGGGTGGTCGATGATCAGGCAAGGGTCTTCCGCGCTCAGCTTTTGCAGGACTTCCCAGAGGCGCTGCTCGTTGCCGCGGCGCGCCGGTTCGATTGCGAGGCCGTAGATGGGGGTGGGGAAGTCGAGCGGGCTCAGGTGGATGTTGCCGTCTTCGGCGGCGTCGTGCAGCACGGCATCGAAGCCGATTTCGTCGACCTTGGCGGTGGCGCAGATATCGCCCGGACCGGCCTGCGGGACGTCCACGTGTTCCTTGCCCTGCAGCATCATGAGATGGGCGACCCTGAACGGCTGGCGCCCATCGCCGATATAAAGCTGGCTGTCGCGCCTGATCGTGCCCTGATGCACGCGAAATACGGCCATCTTGCCGATATAAGGGTCGACGACGATCTTGAAGACATGGGCAAGGACATGCTTGTCAGGTGCCGGTTCGGCACGTGCGACTTGCTGGCGCCCGCCGGCATCGCGATAGTAGAGCGGCGGGTTGCCTTCCATCGGATTGGGCAGCAGCCGGACGAATACGTCGAGCAATTCCGCAATGCCCGCGCCGTTAGCCGCCGACGTAAAACAAACCGGCACCAGATGACCTTCGCGCAGCGCCCGTTCGAAGGGTTCGTGCAATTGCTCAGGGCTGATGGCTTCGCCTTGTTCCAGGTAAAGCTCCATCAAGGCGGGGTCGATCTCGACCACCTGATCGACCAGCGCCGTGTGCGCAGCGTCAACGGAAAGGAAATCGGCTTCGCCGGCCGGGTTGAAAAAACAGTCCACCACCTGGTGGCCGCGCTGCGCGGGCAGGTTGATGGGCAGACATTCCTTGCCGAAGGCCTCCTGGATTTGCGTCAGGAGCGCCGGGAGATCGACCTTTTCGCCGTCGATGCCGTTCACGACGATCAGTCTGCACAGCTTGCGTTCCTGCGCCCACGCCATCATGCGCCGGGTGGTCATTTCGATGCCGGTCTGGGCATTGATGACAATGGCGGCCGTCTCAACGGCCGGCAGGGCACTGATCGACAGCCCGGAAAAATCCGCGTAGCCCGGCGTATCCAGCAGATAAATACGGGTATCCAAGTAGTGCAGGTGGGCGAGGGCGGAACTCAGCGAGTGGTGGTATTTGCGTTCGAGCGGGTCGAAATCGCACACCGTAGTGCCGCGCTCCACGCTGCCGGGCGTGTGTATTGCGCCGCCGCGGTGCAGCAGCGCTTCGACAAGGGATGTCTTGCCGCATCCAGCATGCCCGACCAGGGCGATGGTGCGGATGGCTTCGGGGCTGTAGCGCATGGCTGCCCTCGTCCAGTAGTGGATGTGGGGCCATTATTGGCGAAAACCGACCGGTGTGCCATACGGGGCGATCGTTCCCATTGCCGTTATGGCCGTGCGCCAGATCGCTCTGAACGGTGTGCCGCGCAAATGTGGCGATGCCCGCGCGTGTCAGCGTGGCGGCGTAAAGCGCGGTGATGCTCGCGGGCGGCGCATGCGTTCGCAGCGACCGCGACTTCAAGTCCCCGCAGGTACCGCATCGCGCGCCGCGCCGGCAACACAGGCATGGGTCATCAGCCCGGCACCGAGGATGCTCCGTGTGCGCTACGGGCGGCTTTCGTGGCAACCTGCCGAAGCCCCTGCGCCAACGCCACAAACTGCATCGCGCGCGCGTTGGCATCGCCACGGCGGTGCACGATGTACAACGTCGTGGTGGTGTCGGTCTCGTCCAGCTGTCTGAACACCACCCCCGGCAGCGCGATGGCCTGCAGCGTAGACGGTACGAGCGCAATGCCGAGCCCGGTCGCGGTCAACCCGATCAGCGTGGAAGCCTGCTGCGCCTCCTGGACCACCTGAGGTTCGAACCCGCGCTTCGCGCACAACGCGACCGTCTTTTCATAGACCGCGACGCCCGCTTGCCGCGGATAGGCGATGAACGGTTCGTCGCGCAGATCCTTGAGTTTGATCGATGACGCCTTGGCGAGCCGATGACGCGCATGCATGGCGAGCACGAGCGGCTCTTCCATCAGCGGCGTGAACACCAGATCGGCAGGGGGCACGCTTTCGGGCATTCGCAACAGGCCGACATCGATTTCGCGCTGCTCGATTGCCTCGATCTGACGGGACGAGGACAACTCCAGCAGCGTGATGTTGACCTTCGGACGTTGCGTCCGGTACGCGTGAATCAGCTTGGGGAAAAACGGCGACAGTGTCGATGCGTTGGTAAAGCCGACCCGCAGCCGCCCAACGTCGCCGCTCACGGTTTCCCAGACGCTTTCCTTCGCGTGTTCGATGCGCGCGAGAATCGCCCGCGCGTCGTCCAGCAACGCCAACCCCGCCTCGGTCAGCGCGACGGAGCGGCGCGTGCGGTGGAAGAGCCGCGCACCCAGATCAGTCTCCAGCGACTGGATCGCGAGACTCAAGGGCGCCTGCGTAATGCCCAGCCGCTCGGCGCTGCGGCGGAAATGCAGCTCCTGCGCCAGCACCACGAAAAACTCCAGATGACGGATATTCATTGATTTGCTCTGTAAATCAATAACCTTGATTTGGAGAATAAATCAAAACTGTTTCCCGGGCGATACTGTCTTCCACCTACACAACAACGGAGACAGCATGAACGGTGCGGAACTGGTCGAACGCCTGCGCGCGCGACACAAGATCATTGCGCTGGGAATTCGCGCCTCGCGCACAACGGATGCGGTCCGTTGGGCCAAAGCGGCCGGCTACGACACGATCTGGGTGGACATGGAACATAGCTCGCTGCCGGTCGATACCGTGTCGCAACTGTGCTCATGCGCGGTCGACCTCGGCCTGATGCCGTGGGTGCGCGTACCGGAACGCGACTACGGCACGATCAACCGCGTGCTGGATGGCGGCGCGCTCGGCATCATCGTGCCGCGTGTCGAGACCGCCGGGCAGGCGCGCGACGCGGTGATCGCCACGCGGTTTCCGCCGCTCGGCCAGCGTTCGCAACTGGCAACGCTGCCGTACGTCAATTTCGAAAAACTTCCCGCTCGCGAACTCAACCGGCGCCTGAACGACGCGACCGTGCTTAAGGTCCTGATCGAAAGCCGTGCCGGTGTCGAAGCGGCCGATGCCATCGCGGCGGTCGAAGGCGTCGACGTACTGGCGCTCGGCTGCAACGATCTCTCCGCCGATCTGGGCCACACCGGCGAATCGGCCCATCCCGAGGTCGTGGCGGCATGCCGCGAGGTGATCGCCGCGGCGCAGCGGCACGGCAAGGTGGTGATCGTGGGCGGCATGCCGGAATGCGAGGCGCTCAATGAATTGCGCCGCGAAGGCGCCGCGCCCTTCGTCTTTGCCGGCATCGACAGCGATGTTTATCTGGCGGCGCTGCGCGAGCGCGTCGAACAGGCACGTCAACTTTAATTCGAACCTTTACTTTCAGATCATGGCAGAAACCCCGCTGATTTCCACGCCGATGCGCGACTACGAGACGCTGTCGCGGCCGTCGTTCACCATGCCGGCGCTCGCGTGCGACGCACACATGCACGTGTTTGGTCCCGAAGACAAATATCCAAAGGTCGAGCATCCGCACTACACGCTGCCGGACGGCAAACTTGCGCACTATCTGCAGATGATGAGCGTGCTGCAACTGAAGCGCTTCGTGATCGTGCAGCCGAGTTTCTACGGCACCGACAACCGTTGTCTGATCGACGCGCTGCACGTGGCGGGTTCGATCGCGCGCGGCGTCGTGATGATCGACGAGGGCACTGACACGGCAACGCTCGACAGTTTCCACCAAGCCGGTGTGCGCGCGGTGCGGCTTGACCTGTTTGCGCGTTCCGGGCTGCCGACCGCCGAAATCCAGCAGTACATCACCCGCATGGCCCGCCTGTGCGCGAGCCTTGGCTGGCACGTGCAGTTCTATGCGCCGGGCTGGGTGGTGCGTAATCTGATCCCGTTTCTCGCTGACGTACAGACCGATTTCGTCATCGATCACATGGGTTACATGCTCGAAGAAGACGGTCTCACGCAAGCGGATTTCGACCGCCTGCTCAGCTTGCTGAAAGACGGCAACTGCTGGCTTAAACTCAGCGCGCCGTACCGGATCGCCAAACATCGCGGCTACGAAGCCGTGGCGCCGATGGCCGAAGCGATCATCAAGGCCGCGCCGCAAAAAGTGATCTGGGGTTCGGACTGGCCGCATATTCCCGATTCGACGCGCGACACCGGCGAATTGCTGAATCTGCTCGGCGCATGGACCGGCGATCCGGCGGTGCACAAGATGATCCTGGCCGATAATCCCGCGCGACTGTTCGATTACTGAGGCGGTATTTACCCAACTATGCCCTACCAACCCAACGCAGCGTTTGCCGGTCTGTTTCGCGCGTTCACATCGGACCCGCAGAGCATCGGCGCGCACCTGACGCAGCAGATGGCGCAGCAGCAGGCGGACGATCCATTGCTGGTGTCGACCGGCAGCGATATCGTGCTGTTTCCAGGCGCGGGGCGTGCGCCGACGATCGAGAGCTTTCGCAAATCGACGCGCGGCTTCATCGAGTTGACGGCGGTATCGCATCTGCCGCTGGCGCTGGCTTATCTTGCGCGGATGCGCGAACTGGCGCCGCACGACACCGTCTGGCAACGCGACGCGTCGAACCTGCGCACTCACGCGCAGCAAACCCGCGCGGCGAACTCACTGGCGTTGTGGCGCGATCACGTCGCGGTCGATAGTTTCGCTGGCCACGAACAGAAGATCGCCGATCTCGTCGACTACACCTGCGGCGTCACCATCGATCTGCTCGAGCGGATCGAGAAAGATCACGCGCTGCTGAGCTTCGACCGTCTGAACGACGAGTACTTCGCCGCGCCGTCCACGAGCGCGTTCCCGGTGCCGATGAACGACGTGATGTTCGCCACCTTCGGGCTCGCGTTTCTCGACATCGTCTATCGCATCGGCAACTGGTTGCGTGCCCAGGCGCTCGACTGGAACCGCCTGATGGTGCTCGTCAGCGGCCGCTCGGGCAGGCCGACTGCCGGCGTGACGTGGGGCTCCAACAACATGTGCTATCTGGTGTGGTGCGCGTCGAATCGCGTGCTGTTGCCGGAGCGCGTGTTTATCGCACCGCATGCACCGTCGTTCTCGGTCGCCGAACTGCCGGATGCCGCGGGCATGGCCGAACTGGAGCGTACGTATCGGGATTTGTGGCTCAACACGCGTGCCAGTATCGAGGTCGCGCGTGCGCTGTTTCCCGAGCAGACGGCGTATGACTTCGATCCGGCACCGCCCGGTGGCATGCCGCCCATCACCTCGATCGGCGACCGCGATGCGACGACGGCGCGTCTGCGCCGCATCATGGAAGATCCGACTCAACTGCTGTCCAACAGCGTCGCGGATTACATCGTCGATCAGTTGTACAGCAACGGCAATCAACCGCAAAAGGTTGAGATCCCCGGCTTTACGAACGTGACTTTCCCGGGCGCCGTGCAGTCGTAACGACGGACGCCGCACCGACACCCGCGCGCATGGGCGCCCGCGCGGGTCATAACAAAACGCCCTTGATGAAGGAGACAGGCTTCATGAATCCACTCGCACTAGAGCCGTCGGCGGGTCCGCCGGTCAGCAACGTGCTGCGTATCACGCTGGTGTGCTTCGCGGTATCGATGATCGACGGCTTCGACACGCTGATGCTGTCGTTCGTCGCGCCGTTGCTCGCGAAGTCGTTGCAGATCGATCACGCAACGCTCGGCCGCGTGTTTGGAGCAGGCTTTATCGGCACGGTGCTGGGCTCGCTGATCGTTGGGCCGCTGGCGGATCGTTTCGGCCGCCGGCCGATGCTGCTGCTTGCGCTCGCTGTCACCGGCATTTTCACGCTCGGCTGTGCGTTCGCCACGTCGGCGACGATGCTGGCCACGCTGCGGTTTATCGGCGGCCTCGGCATGGGTGGCGCCATTCCGCCCGTGGCGGCGATCACCGCCGAGAGCAGTTCGCCGCAGCGCCGTTCTTCGCTGGTGATCCTGATGTTTATCGGTTTTCCGCTCGGCGCGGTGGTGGGCGGTGCGATCGCCGCGGCGTTGATGGTGCGCTTTGGTTGGCCGTTCGTGTTCCTGATGGGCGGCACGTTCGCTTTGCTCGCGCTGATCCCGGTGCTTCTCGTGATTCCGGCGCAAACCGTCAGCCATGCTGAACGAGTGGCGGCACGGCAGCATGCGGCGGCGAGCGGTTTGAATGTAGTCGGCAGCATGTTTGCCGGCGGCCGGTTCCCGGCCACGTTGGCGCTGTGGGTCAGCGTGCTGTCGAGCATGATCCTGTCGGGTTTCCTGGTTAGCTTCATGCCGACCATTCTCAACATGAACGGCGTGGAACCGGGCCGTGCCGCGCTCGGTTCGGTGTTGCTCAATCTGGGGGCCATCGGCGGCGCGCTGGTGATCTCGACCCTGGTCGGCAAACGCGGACCGTTTATGCCGGTGGCGATTGCTTTTCTGGGCGGCGCGGTGTTGACGGTGGCGCTGGGTCAAATCATCGGCGCGGGGAATATCGCGCTGGCGATGCTGTTTGCGGTCGGCGCGTTTCTGGTCGGCGGCCAATTGACGTTTCCGGCGATTGCCAGCTTTCTCTTTCCGGCCAACGTGCGGGCGGCCGGGGTCGGTTGGACGCTCGCGATCGGACGCATCGGTTCGATCGTCGGGCCGGTGGTCGGCGGCATGCTGCTGTCGCAGCATCTGTCGTTCGAAACACTTTTCATACTGGCGGCGATTCTCGCGGTGGGCGCGGCGTTGGGTCTGTGTCTGTCCAATGTTCTGCGGCCGCGAGAGAAAGAAGCTGGACAGATCATGTCGACTGCGCCGTTCCCGGTCACGGGTTCGGAGTTGGGAGAAGCCAGTCATGGCAAAAACTGAGTTGGGCGCGGGCTTGCTCACGGCACTGCAGCAACTGCCGACTAGCGGCGCCCGCGCGGTCGAAGTCTTTACGACGAACGAAGGCACCTTTCTCGGCGTGCCGCAACTCGCGCGCGATGTGGCGGGTGAAGCGCCCTACATGAACGGTGGCGACAGCGATATCGAAGCGCCCATCTACCGCTGGCAGGACGGCCGTTTCGTCGAGCATGAAGCGCTGGCCTTGCCTGGCGGCGAAGACCTCGAGTACTTCGAGATCGACGGCCGGCGCTTTCTCGCGGCGGCCGGCGTTCGAAGCGGCAACGGACCGTACGATCTCGATACCGATGCGGTGGTGTATGAACGCGTCGCCGGCGCATGGGTGCCGTTGCAAAGCTTTGCGGTATTCGCGGCGAAACAGTGGACGGCCTTCTCGTTCGACTCGCGTCATTTCCTCGGGCTGTCGCAAGGCGTGGTGGTCGACGGGGTCGAGCCGAAACATCCACGCGAATCGTGTCTGTTCGAGTGGAATGGCGAACGCTTCGTGCCGTTTCAGAACTTCAACGGACAGTGGGGCTACAACTTCGCGTTCGTGTCGTTTGCCGGCGAGCACTATCTCGCGTATGCGGATCACGTCAGCGGATCGTCGGTGAATCGCTGGAACGGAGAGAAGTTTGTGCCGCTGCAAACCTTCAGCGAGAACGGCGGCCGTGCATTCCGCTTTTTCGAAGCCGACGGTGCGCTCTGGATGGTGCACGCGAACCTGCTCAACCACACCACGCTTTATCGATTCGACGGCGCGCAGTTTGTCGAGCGGCAGATGCTGGGCGGCCCAGGCGGACGCGAACTGTGTTTGATCGACGGTAAAGAGGGGCGTTATCTGGTGCGTGCGTGCTTTATCACGGGCACGCCTAAAGCACCGGTGGTCATGCAGCAGTCGGAGATATTCCAATGGCGGGATGCGTGTTTCGAACTGGTGGGCGACTTCGCGACCTCGGGTGCGACGGATGCCGCCAGTTTCGTCGAAGACGGTCAGCGCTATCTGGTGGTGAGTAACGGCCTGAGCGATGAGATCCGCTTTCGCATTGATTCGACCTTATACCGGTTCAACGGTTAGCGGCTAGAAACCGCCAAACCCGGCTATCAGTTGCGCCCGGCGGCCCGCCGGGCAGTTCCACACAGGAGCCGATTTCCCTTTTGCAGGGGAGGGCGACGCTTTGCCTTTTAAAAATAAAACACTGGAGACGAGTAATGAAAAAGTTTGCCTTGAGCTTGAGCGCAACCGCAGTGCTGGCCTTGAGCAGTCAGATGGCCGATGCGCAAAGCAGCGTGACGCTATACGGGATTATCGATGCGGGCATTACCTACTTCAGCAACGTGAACGGCCATTCGAATTTCGTCGCCAACGACGGGTCGATCCAGTCGAATCGCTGGGGTCTGCGCGGTGTGGAGGATATCGGCGGCGGCACACGAGTCGTGTTCGATCTGGAGAACGGCTTCAATCTCTACTCGGGCACGATGGTGCAATCGGGCGTGCTGTTTAGCCGTCAGGCATGGTTGGGCGTCGAGAATCAGACCTACGGCAGATTCACACTCGGCAAGCAGTACGACTTCTTCTGGGACAACCTCACGCAGTTTGCGATGGGGCAGGTTGCCGGGCAGTACTCGTGGCACCCAGGCGACTTCGATCACCTTGCGGGCACACTGCATATCAACAATGCAGTCAAGTACACGTCGCCGAACTACCTGGGATTGCAAGCAGGTGCGCTGTATGCATTTCCTTCGCAATCCGTATCGGCGGGAACAGGGCGTGTGATTGCATTTGGGCTGCGCTATTCGAATGGCCCGCTGAATCTCGGCGCCGCGTACACCGACACGCACGATCTTGGCCTGAATGGGCCGAGCCAGGCCGGCACCACGTTCTTTCCCGATCTGCCTGGCGCGCCGGTGCTGGCGCGCAGCGTCAGCAGCTTCGGGGTGGGCGGCAGTTATCGCTTTGGCCGGAGCCTGACGCGCCTGCTGTTCACCGACACGCACTTCCGCATCGGTCACGACAACGGTTCGATGCCAACCTACGAAATCAACGAAGTATTCCAGCTCACCCCGGCCACGACGCTGATGGGCGGCTACTGGTACAGCAAGCTCGGTTCGCAGAAGTGGCAGAACGGCACGCTGCTGCTCGACTATGCGCTGTCGAAGCGCACCGATGTCTATACGAGCGCGACCTATCTGCGCGCGTCGGGTGGCGCGGCGCCGGTTTTCCTCGGCGGCGGGGCAGCGCCGGTATTTGCCAATGGCATGTACGTCGGCACGGGGCAGTCGTCGACTGCGGTGCGCGTGGGCATCCGCACGCTGTTCTAGTCCTGCTGCGGCAGGACTGAATGCGCGGCGCTACGACGATTGAGCGCCATTCATCTCAAACCGCCAAGCGAATCCGGTCCGGGGCACGCGTCAGGCGGTTGCGCCTTCCCGGACATCTGGAGACAAGCATGAACGCCTATCATCGGCGAGCCATGGAATGGCTCATCGCAGTCACGATTCCACTCATCATGCTGGGGTGCGGCGGCAGTGTCCACAGCCCGGCACCGGCCGATCCGAGCGTCGTTGCGACCGAGCAGGGACAGGTCAAAGGAATCGTCGCCAACGGTGTGCGCGCGTTCCTTGGCCTGCGTTATGCGGCGCCGCCGACCGGCGCGTTGCGCTGGAAACCGCCCGCACCCGCTGCGGCCTATGCGAGCAGTCCGTACGACGCATCGCACGTCGGCTCGGTCTGTGTGCAGGGGACGGCGGCGGCCCCGACCGGCAGTGAGGACTGTCTCTTCGTCAACGTCTATGTACCCGGTACGACCGCAGGCACAACGGCCTTGCCCGTGCTGTTCTGGATTCACGGTGGCGGTTTCATTCTCGGCTCCGGCGCGGCGACCGATGGCAGCGCGCTTGCTCTGAAGGCGAATGCGATCGTGGTGACCATCAACTATCGCCTCAATGCGCTTGGTTTTCTCGCGCATCCGGCGCTTGCGGCGGAAGACCCCAATGGCGCGACCGGCGACTACGGCATCATGGATCAGACCGCCGCGCTCGCCTGGGTGCAGAAGAACATTGCGGCGTTCGGCGGCGACCCCACGAACGTGACGATCTTCGGCGATTCGGCCGGCGGCCATTCCGTGTACGTGCAACTTGCTTCGCCGGGTTCGGCCGGATTGTTTGCGAAGGCTGTCGCGCAGAGCGGCGGTTTCAGCCGGCAGCAGGAGAGCTTGCAGCAGGCCGAGACGGATGGCGTCGGCTACGCCAAAACGTGGGGCTGCACCGACCCGTCCAGCGCGGTCTGCCTGCGTAATCTGCCGGCATCCGCGCTGTTGCAGGGCAACCCTGTCGCCTGGTATGCAACGATCGACGGCAAGGTGCTGCCGGGTTCGACAAGCGCGGCATTCGCCAGCGGCCAGTACAACCGCGTGCCGGTCATGTCGGGTTTCACGGAAGACGAGGGGACGTATTTTGTCGCCGCGGCATTCGATGCGCAAGGCAAGCCCGTGACTGCTTCGGGCTACGAAGCGGCGATCCAGGGCTTCCTCGGCGTTTCCGGCGCCGCGACCGCAGCGCTCTATCCGGCAAACCAGTTTTCGTCGCCGGGTCAGGCGCTCGCCAAAGCAACCGGCGACTACCTGTTCACCTGCGGCGAAATGCAGGACGCCGACAACCTTGCGAAGTATTCTCCGGCGGTGTACATGTATCGCTTTTCCGATCCCGCGCCCTATAGCGTGCACAGCCTGATTTCAGTGCTGCCGCCCACCGCGATGAACTACGGCGCCTTTCACTCGTCGGATCTCGACTACTGGTGGCAACTGATCCCGAGTCCCACGGCGAACCAGGCGACGTTATCGGGAGCGATGACGGCCGCGCTGGCCGGTTTCGCGCACACCGGTAATCCGAATTCGGGCAGCACGGTGGCGAGCTGGCCGTTGTACACCCCGGCGACGCGGCGCACGCTCGACTTCGGTTATCCGGTCTCGAACACCTACGACGCGTACACCGCGCATCAGTGCAGCTACTGGTACGGTCA
The DNA here is from genome assembly GCF_902833645.1 of Paraburkholderia fungorum. Classification (GTDB taxonomy): domain Bacteria; phylum Pseudomonadota; class Gammaproteobacteria; order Burkholderiales; family Burkholderiaceae; genus Paraburkholderia; species Paraburkholderia fungorum. The sequence goes on along the minus strand of NZ_CADFGE010000010.1, from coordinate 144,909 downwards.
GGCGCCGTCGCACGGTCTATAGATCGAGCTGAGCTATAGGGCCTTTCTTCGAAAACCAATCCACAAAAGCTTGTTTGCGATTCCGTATCCAGGTCGCTAGATTCATTCATATCGCAATGAATCGACGGAGCTCGCATGACCACACTTTCAGCGACGCTTATCTGGGGCGGACTGCGGCATCCTGTGCGAAGCCTGCGGAAGCAATGGTCAAAACGCGCGTCCGTCCTGTCTGAGCAATCCTCAGACAGGACGGCTGCCGCGGCCTACATCCCCCCATCACCCGAGCGGCTCGAGCGCATTGCGGCTTACGCACGCTGCGGTTATTTCCATATGGAATACACCGCCGGCATGTTTGTCGTGCCGCTCCAGATCCCACGGGAGTAATCCGCGCGCCGGCACGGGCGCGGCACATCCGCAGCGAGCGGGCGGGGCGGCTCCAAGCAGGAGCGACCGAACCGATGCTTCTTTAGAAATCACAATTAATTGGTTCGGCTTCGGCTAACTCTCTTTCATAGTGTCTTCTGATGGCTATAGGCGGTTGCATTCGCAGATGGCTTAGACCCGCGCGTACCGATTCGCGCGATATCGAAGGAGACATCATGACGCTTGAAATCGCAGAACGCCCCACTCATGCATTGCTGGAAGCCGCCCGTTCGCAAGCCGCCGCGGCCGGTTTGCCTTATGCCGGCGGCGTGTCGCCGCAGGATGCGTGGGCGCTCGTCCAGGCCGGCGACGCCGTGCTGGTGGACGTGCGCAGCGCCGAAGAACGCAAATTCGTTGGACTCGTGCCGGACAGCGTGCATGTCGCGTGGGCGACCGGCACGAGCCTGACGCGCAATCCGCGCTTCGTGCGTGAACTGGAAGCGAAGACCGGCAAGGAGGCCGTCGTGCTGCTGCTGTGCCGCAGCGGCAACCGCTCGGCGCTGGCTGCCGAGGCCGCGGCGAAAGCCGGCTTCACACAGGTATTCAACGTTCTGGAAGGTTTCGAAGGGGAGCTGGACGGCGCGCAGCGGCGCGGCGCCAGCAGTGGTTGGCGCTTTCATGGGTTGCCGTGGATTCAGGACTGACGGCCTGATCGTTCGCGCTGCACTTTACGGGGAGTAACCGCTGTGGCTGTGTTTGATGTCGATGAAATTGTCCACGCGCTTCAGACGGTCCGCCAGCAATGGCGCGAAGTGCAGAAGCGCTCGCTCGAACCGGGCGGGCGCGAATTGCCGGGGCGCGAAGCGCTCTCGGAGATCATCGATACGCTGAAAGGCGTGCTTTTTCCGATGCGGCTCGGCCCAGCCGACCTGCGTCAGGAAAGTGAAAACTTTTACGTCGGGCACGCGCTCGACGCCGCGCTGCATGCGTTGCTGAGCCAGGCGCGGCTGGAGTTGCACTACCGCAGCCGTCATCAACCGCCGCCCGCCGCCACGATCGAGGCGCAGGCCGGCATCGCGGTGCGTGCGTTTGCGGCGCGTTTGCCGGCGATTCGCAGCCTGCTCGATAGCGACGTGCTGGCGGCCTTTCACGGCGACCCGGCGGCGGGCAGCGTGGATGAAGTCCTGCTGTGCTATCCCGGCGTGCTGGCGATGATCCACCATCGGCTCGCGCACGAGCTCTATGGGCTCGGGCTGCCGCTGCTGGCGCGCATCATCGCCGAACTCGCGCATGCGCAAACCGGTATCGACATTCATCCTGGCGCGCGGATCGGCGCGGGATTCTTCATCGATCACGGTACGGGCGTGGTGATCGGCGAAACGGCCATCATCGGCGAACGCGTGCGGGTCTATCAGGCGGTCACGCTGGGTGCGAAACGCTTTCCGCGCGATGCGCAGGGGCACCTGGAAAAGGGCCATGCACGTCATCCGATCGTCGAAGACGACGTCGTGATTTACGCGGGCGCCACCATTCTTGGCCGCGTCACGCTCGGACAGGGTTCGGTGATCGGCGGCAACGTGTGGCTCACGCAGGACGTCGCGCCGGGTACGCATGTGACGCAGGCCGTGTCGCGTAACGAGGGCACCGGCGCGGCGGCGGTTCGTGAGCGCGCGCCGCGCGGTCAGCCAGATGTGCAGGCGGACGCGGGGGCAAACTCGTATGCAAGCGCGGAGGCAAGCGCGAACGCGGAACCCGCAGCGGCCGGAGCGGCGCGATGAGCGTGCTCGTCAGGGACTTCGGCGCGGCGGTGCGGCGCCTTCGCGAGGCGTCCGGCTGGTCGCAGGAGCAGCTGGCCGAGCACGCCGGACTCAATCGGTCTTATGTCGGGGAGATCGAGCGCGGTTCTGCGATCGCGTCGATTGTCACGCTCGACAAGCTGGCCCGCGCTTTCAACGTGCCGGTCGAGCGCCTGCTCAGCCATCCATCTGACGGTTTGAGTCTGGCCACGCGCCCGCATTCCGCTTTCGCCGATCCGGCGTCGCCCCTTCAGACCGCCTCTTTGCCGTCTATAGCATGTTGAACGGCTGGGGGCGGCTTCCGATAATCGCTTTCGTTCATAAGCTTTCCCGTTTTTCGTCTATCAACCCCGGAGCTTCAGATGACAGCAACAGTGGGCGGCCTGACGGCGCTCGGCGATACCGCAGCACGGCAACTAGCCAATGCCACCAAAACCGTTCCGCAACTCGCCACGATTACGCCGCGCTGGCTCACCCATCTGCTGCAATGGCTGCCGGTCGAGGCGGGCATCTATCGTCTGAATCAGGTGAAGAATCCGGAAGCCGTCAAGGCGGCCTGCACCGCGCGCGAAGATGAAAGCATCCTGCCGCGCACTTTCGTGCCGTACGAAGAGCAGCCGCGCGAGTACTTCCTGAATGCGGTCAGCACCGTGCTGGACGTCCACACGCGGATCTCGGATCTGTACAGCAGTCCGCACGATCAGATCAAGGAACAACTGCGCCTCACGATCGAAACGATCAAGGAGTTGCAGGAAAGCCAGTTGATCAACAACCCGGATTACGGCCTGCTCGCGAACGTAGCCGAAGAGCAGCGCGTGTTTCCGCTGACCGGCGCGCCGACTCCGGACGATCTCGACGAATTGCTGACCAGGGTATGGAAGGAGCCGGCATTCTTTCTGACTCATCCGCTCGCGATCGCCGCGTTTGGCCGTGAATGCACGCGCCGCGGCGTGCCGCCGCCGACGGTCAGCCTGTTCGGCTCGCAGTTCCTGACGTGGCGCGGCATTCCGCTGATTCCGTCGGACAAGGTGCCGGTTGCCGACGGCAAGACCAAAATCCTGCTGCTGCGCGTGGGCGACAAGCGCCAGGGCGTGGTCGGCCTGTTCCAGCCGGGCGTGGCCGGCGAACAGGGTCCGGGTCTGTCGGTTCGCTTCATGGGCATCAACAATCATGCGATCGCTTCGTATCTGATCTCGCTCTATTGCTCGCTCGCGGTGCATTCGCCGGACGCGCTGGCGGTTCTCGATGACGTGGAGATCGGCAAGTACCATGACTACCCAGACACCTACAAGTAAGCCCATGAACAGCGTCCTGCCGCACGATGTGCCGACGGGTCCGCCCGCGGGTTTGCCTGACCCTGCCACATTGGCGTCGCTGGCCAATGCGTTTTTCTCGGCGCTGCCGGGCAATGCGCCGCAGGCAGGAGGCGCGCCCGGCGTGGCCGCCACGCTGCCGCTTACGGCGCCTGTCACCAGCGAGATCAGCAATCCGGCACCGGCCGGTTCGCCGCTCGCGGGTCCGGGCGGCGCGGGTACCGGCGTGCCTGGTGCCGCGTTGCCGCAAGGGCATGTGCCGGGTGGCAACCTGTTGCCCTCGGCGCCCACCCATGTCCTGTCGCTGGGTAACCGCGCGCCCGCGTTGGCGCCACATGCACTTGCGCAGAACGGCTTACCCGATAGCGCGGTGAGCGTTGCGCCGGCGCTCGACCCGCGCTTTGGCGGCGCGGCGCTGGACGTGCCTGAGGGGCACGGTGTGCAACGTCCGCCGGCGGGCGGTGCGCCATTGGCGTCGCCAGTGTCAGCGGGGTCCGCATCGCCGTTCTATTTCCTTGGCGAAACCGCGCAAGCTCAGAATTCGGGTTCGACGTCGCCGGATATCGTGGTGCCGGGCTGGCATGAGGTGAGCGCGCAATCGTTCGGTTTGCCAGGCGTTGACGAACCGCTCGCGGAGCAGCGCTTCCCGTACGACCGGCCGGCAGCCGCACAGACGGCTACGCCGGGAACGACGCCGGCGGAGCACGGCAGTCGTTCGCATTATTTTCTGGATCTGAATGAGGGGTCGCGTTTTGCTGCGCAAACGCCTCGCGCGGCAGACGGCGTGCCGCATGCCGGGCCGTCGGCCCATCCGCCCTTCGATGTGAATGCGATTCGGCGGGATTTTCCGATTCTGCAGGAGCGTGTGAACGGGCGTCAGCTGGTGTGGTTCGACAATGCCGCGACCACGCACAAACCGCAGGCGGTCATCGATCGGCTCGCATATTTCTACGCGCATGAGAACTCGAACATCCATCGGGCGGCTCATGCGCTGGCCGGCCGCGCCACGGATGCGTACGAAGCCGCACGCAGCAAGGTGCAGCGTTTCATCGGCGCGGCGTCGCCGGAAGAAATCATCTTCGTACGCGGCACCACCGAAGCGATCAACCTGATCGCGAAGACGTGGGGTGTGAAGCATGTGGGCGAGGGGGATGAGATCATCGTCTCGCATCTGGAGCATCACGCCAATATCGTGCCGTGGCAGCAGCTTGCCGCACAAACGGGTGCAAAGCTGCGCGTGATTCCAGTGGACGACAGCGGCCAGGTTCTGCTCGATGAATACCGGCGGCTGCTCAATGACCGCACGAAGATCGTGTCGGTCACGCAGGTGTCGAACGCATTGGGCACGGTGGTGCCGGTCAAGGAGATCGTCGAACTCGCGCATCGGGCAGGGGCGAAGGCGCTGGTCGACGGCGCGCAGTCGGTGTCGCACATGCGGGTGGACGTGCAGGCGCTCGACGCGGACTTCTTCGTGTTCTCAGGTCACAAGGTATTCGGTCCGACCGGCATCGGCGTGGTGTATGGCAAGCGCGCGCTTCTTGAAGATATGCCGCCGTGGCAAGGTGGCGGCAACATGATCGCGGACGTCACCTTCGAGCGCACCGTGTTCCAGCCGCCACCGAATCGCTTCGAAGCGGGCACGGGCAATATCGCCGATGCAGTCGGTCTCGGTGCAGCGATCGATTACGTTCAGCGCGTGGGCATCGAGAATATCGCGCGTTATGAACACGATCTGCTGGCCTATGCGACGAGCGTGCTGCAACCGGTGCCGGGGGTTCGCCTGATCGGCACGGCGCGCGACAAGGCCAGTGTGTTGTCCTTCGTGTTGAAGGGCTACGAGACCGAGGAAGTCGGGCAGGCGTTGAACGAAGAGGGCATTGCCGTGCGCTCGGGTCATCATTGCGCGCAGCCGATCTTGCGGCGCTTCGGCGTCGAGGCTACGGTGAGGCCGTCGCTCGCGTTCTACAACACCTGCGATGAAGTCGACGCGCTGGTGTCGGTGGTGCGGCGGCTGTCTTCGCGGCGCTAGGAAAAGCGGCGGCCTTCCACGGCCGCCGCTTTTTTACCGCGCCATCATTCAGGCCGTATTTCAGGCTGTATTTCAGGCTGCACTTCAGGCCGCATTTCAGGTGATTGCCGCCAGATATTCCCACGGATAGATACCCTGCGCGTGTCCGTCGCTGAACCCGATCTGCACGCCGTATCCCATCGGCTGCATATCGACGATCGCAACATGCGGCTCGACCCGCGCATCGTGACCCGCATGCGCGAGGCGGCGGCATGTCGAGCAAGGGCAGCGCTCCCTCAGCGTCGCGTTGTCGATCCACTGCGTGTGTCCGCCATGCCATGTGAGGGATAATCGTCCACTCGCCGCGTGAACCGTGACGTGTTCCGGGGCCTTCATCGTTGCGCCTTTCCGATTTGCGTCAAGGCGATGCGGGCGGCCTTGCGTACTTCCGGATCGGCATCGGCCGAGGCGGCGTGCAAGGCGGGCAATGACGCTACGTCGCCCAGTTCTCCTAGCGACAAGGCAGCTTCCTTGCGCAGATTGCTGATCGCGTGGGTGAGGAGTGTGGCGACCGCCGTGCTCGCCGCTGTGTCGCGGAGTTTGCCCAACGCGCGAACTGCCTGCAAACGGACTTGCCAGTAGTCGTCTTCGAGCGCTGCGATCAGCGCATCGCGCGCGTCCGACACGCGCAGTTTGCCGAGGGTGGCCGCTGCTTCCTCACGGACCTGCCACGCCGCATCGCGCAGCGAGCCCAGCAACGCGACGATGGTCTCTTCCGTTGCCGCTGCCCCGATACCCAACGCTCCGATTGCCGCGCGGCGTACGGCAGCGTTCGCATCATTCACGGCGACCGCGGTGAGGGGGCCAAGTGCCTGCTCGCTCTTCAACCAGCCGAGCACGCTCACCGCTTCGAGCCGCACCGGGTCTTCGCTTGCGCTGAGCGCGGCCAGCGCGGGTTCCAGCGCTCCCGCGTAGCGTAATTCGCGCAGACCGCGCAATGCAGCCTGGCGTACGAACGGATCGGGATGCGTGGTGTAGGGCGCGAGCAGCGGTCCCGATTCGGGATCTTTCAGATTGGACAGACTTAGCGCGGCTGCGTCGCGCACCGCTTCCGCACGATCCGTCAACGCTTCGCATAGCGCTTTGACCGCGTCGGCGCGCTCCCACGCACCGAGCACCTCGGCGGCTTGCGCGCGAACGTCCGGCGACAGGTCGGTGCGCAACGCGGCGACAATCGGTCCGAGCAGGGCTTCGTCTTCAAGGTCGGCAAGCGCGAGGAGCGCGATACGGCGCACCGCGGCGTCCGTAGACGCCAATCGCGGCAGGAGTTCGGCGGCTTCCGGGTCGAGGGAATCGGGGTCGAACGTCAGCGGAAGCGAAATATCGGTCATGTGTAGAGTGATGTCTGGATTGAAGCGGAAGCTTTCGGTAACCCGGTCAGGCACGCGAAACACGTCAGGCTGACGCTTCGCGCAACAGCGCGAGGCAGTGGCGCTTGATCTCGATGAATTGCGCGTCGGTCGTGGTCTCGTCGTCGCGAGGGCGGTTCAACGTGACGCGCAAATCGGCGACGATGCGCGCGGGGCGCTGCGACAGCACGAGGATGCGGTCGGCGAGAAACAGCGCTTCGTCGATATCGTGCGTGACGAACAGCACCGTGGTACGGATCTGTGTCCACACGTCGAGCAGCAGTGTTTGCATCATGCGGCGCGTTTGCGCGTCGAGCGCGCCGAACGGTTCGTCCATCAGCAGCACGCGTGGCCGGTTGATCAGCGCGCGGGCGATTTCCACGCGCTGCTGCATGCCGCCCGACAATTGCGCCGGATAGCGCGTGCCGAACCCGCTTAAACCCACCAGGTCGAGCAGCTCGGCGGCTTGACGGCGGCGCTCATCGACCGGGAGTCCTTTCATCTTCAGGCCGAATGCGACGTTGTCGATTACGCGCTTCCACGGAAAGAGCGTGTGCTGCTGGAATACGAGACCGCGTTCCGGATGCGGGCGCACGACCCGCTCGCCGTCGACGACAATCTCACCCGCACTGGCTGCCACGTGTCCGGCGAGTGCCGCCAGCAGCGTGGATTTTCCGCATCCCGAGGGGCCCAATACGCAGACGAGTTCGCCCGGTTCGACGCTGAAATCCAGTTGATCGAGCGCGGTGAACCGCTGTTCGCGCACGCCGACGTCGACGCTCAACGCGCGTACGTCGATGCGGCCAGGCGGTTTCGCTTGCAATTCGGTGCTCATTGCTGCGCTGCCTCCATCCGGTACCACGGTATCAGCGCCAGCCCGACGCGCTTCACCAGCACACTGCTGCCCATACCCAACGCGCCGATCAGCAGCATGCCGACGACGATGTCCGCATAGTTCTGCAACGTGTAAGACTCCCACGTGAAATAGCCGATGCCGTACTGACCGGCGATCATCTCGGCGGTGACGAGACAGAACCACGCGGTTCCCATGCCGATCGACAGACCCGTGACGATAGCGGGCGCCGCACCCGGCAAGATCACTTCGGCAAATAGCGCAGCGCCGCGCGTGCCGAGCGAACGGGCGGTTGCCACCAGCCGTGGATCGACGCCTTCCACACCATGGATCGTATTCAACAGGATCGGAAACAGGGCGCCAATGAAGGTGATGAACATCATGCTCATCTCCGATGAAGGAAACATCAGGATGGCAAGCGGGATCCACGCAACCGCGGGAATCGGCCGCAGTACCTCGAGCGGGGGCAGCACCGCGTCCTCGAACGCCCGATAGCGCCCGATTGCAAGTCCCAGCCCGATACCCACGGCGCTCGCCGCGACAAAGCCCACCAGCACGCGCATCACGCTGGACAGCAGGTGCATCGGCAGTTTGGGCGAGTGGAACAGGGCCCAGGCCGCGGGCACCACGTCACTTGGCGCGGGCACGTTGGCGAACGTCACAAGCCCGAACGAGACATGATGCTCGGCCAGCACTTGCCAGATGCCGACACATACCAGAACCGATACGAACCTGGCCGCCACACGTGCGAGACGTGCCGGATTCCAGTTCCGCCGGGCGGCGGCGCTGTGTCGAACGCTGGTATTCTCCGTGGCGTCGAGAATGGCTGACATCGAGGACTCCCGTGATTGGATGAACGTCGCAGGACGATCGGTTAGCGTGCCGCGACCGCTTGCGTCGCATCGGTCTTCGCGGCGGCGAAATCCACCACGTTGCCGTTCACCTGCTTCGCGTAGCGATCGGCGTTGTCTTTCAGCAGGAAGGCGTTGATATTGCCCTTGGCGTCCTTCACGTACCACGCCTGACTGGCGAACAGCTTCAGGCCGCTCGAACGATCCTGCACGTACACCACACGAGCTTTCTTGCCGCCTTGCTCCAGCGTGTTGAGCGCCGCGAAGGCCTCCTGCGCCGATGCATAGTTGCGCACCTTGCCTTCGCCATCGAGCCAGACCTGCGTCACACTGCGAAAATCGGTGATGGGTTTGCCGGTTTGCACGTCATTGGCCACGAGTGGCTGTTTCGCGTAGTTCCTGAGGGCCGCGTCGTAGTTCAGTCCCGATTGTCTGAATGCTTCGCGCAGATAGCGGTCGTCGATGAACGTGTTGACATCCAGATCGACGTCGGTCTTTTTCAGCAGCTTGAGTGTGCTGATCGCCGTGACAGTTGCCTGCCGGTATTCGGGCTTCCATGTGAGATCGCGCGTCTGCAGACCGAGCGGCCCGTGGAACAGATAATTGACCTCGGCGTCGATGCCGGTGACCTTCTGGATCAACTGGCTGTATTTCTCGGGATCTTGCGCAAACAGCCGATTCGCCTCGATCACCGCGCGCAGATACGCGACCACGACTTCCGGATAGCGCTTCGCATAGTCGGCGTCGACGAGCGTGCCGTGGAAGGTCGGCGCGTGGGTCTGCGCACCGTCGTAGATCTTGCGCGCGAAACCGCGGAACGGAAACAGTTCGGCGAACGGCACGAAGTCGGCGTGTGCGTCGATCTTATGCGCCTTCAACGCACTACCGGCCACTTCGGGCGACTGCGTGATGATGTTGACGTCGGTGTCGGGATTCCAGCCTTGCGCCTTGATGGCCCGCAGCAACATGCCGTGCGCCGCCGAGGCGAACGGCACCGAGATCGTCTTGCCTTTCAGGTCGGCGATCGAACGGATGGACGAGTCGTCCGGCACGACGATGCCATTGCCGCTGCCGTCGATACTGCCTGAGAGTACGGTGATGAAGATGCTTTTCCTGCCGGCCTTCTGGAAGGCTGCTCCGTTCAACGAACCGGGGAAATCCGCCATCGATCCGAAGTCGAGTTTGCCCGCCACCATTTCGTTGGTCATCGGCGCGCCGGACGTGAAGTCTTTCCATTGCACGTCGTACTTGACGTCTTTGTACTTGCCGTCGTGCGGCAGATATTTGTCGAGCAGATTCAGTTCGCGGATCAGCAGGCCGCCCGTCGCGCAATTGATCGTCGTGTCCTGCGTGCCGATCGCGACGCGAATTGTCTCGGCGCGCGCCGCGCCCGCTGTGAGTGAAAACAGGCCGCTCGCGAGGAGAGCTGTGGCAAGCCATTGACGACGTTTCATGAGTTAAGCCCCGGTTGATAGGGAAACAACGTTTGGTCGGAGTGAGCGGCTGCTAGCGCAGCAGATACGGAATGTCGACCCTGACCGCATCGGTCGGGCAATCTTTTTCACACGGCATGCAGTACCAGCATTCGTCGAACTTCATATAGGCCTTGCCCTTGGTCAGATCGATCGCGAGCAGGTCGAGCGGGCAGACATCCACGCAGACGGTGCAGCCTTTGTCCGCGATGCATTTGTCTTCGTCGATCGTGACCGGCGCGGCGCTGCGCTGGAAAATGTTGTGCGGTTTCGTAGACATGGTGGCTCCTCAAGCGTCGGCGAGCGCCGGCTCGCCGATCCGCAGGTTCTGATAGGCCTGAGCTTCGTGGTCGTCGAGCGGCACCACATACGGTTCTATGGCGCGTTTCTCGCTGACCATGCGGCCCGTTGCGTCTTTCTTCAGATGCGTGTGGCAAAACCATTCCGCGTCGTTACGTTGCGGATAATCGACGCGATGGTGATACAGCCCCCAGCGGCTTTCCGTGCGATACAGCGAAGCGTGCGCCGCCATTTCGGCGCAATCGCGAATCGCCCGCACCTCCGCGGCGCGCATCAGTTCGTGCGGATTGTCGGCCTTGATCTGATCGATATCGGCCGCGATTTCGGCGAAACGTTGCAGGCCGATCTCCATCTTGCGCGTGACCTTCGGCGGCTGAAGATAGTCGTTCACCATGCGGCGCAGCTTGTACTCGACTTGCGCCGGCGCGAGCCCCGTGTCCCGTTCGAGCGGGGCATAGATTCGCGCCCGTTCCGCCTCCACTTGCGCGCTATCGAGCGCCGCATGCTCGCGGCCGTCGATGTATTGCGCCGCGTTCTGCCCGGCGAACCAGCCGTACGTGAAGGCGCCGAGCATGTAGTTGTGCGGCACGGCGGCCATGTCCCCGGCAGCGTAAAGGCCCGCGACGGTAGTCTCCGCGCGCTCGTTCACATAGACGCCGGAGGCACTGTGGCCGCTGCAGAAACCGATCTCCGAGATGTGCATTTCGATCATCTGCTGGCGGTAATCGGTGCCGCGTCCTGCGTGAAACCGGCCCCGGCTCGGGCGTTCATTCGTGTGCAGAATCTGCTCGATGGTCTGAATGGTTTCTTCGGCGAGATGGTCGAGCTTCAGAAACACCGGCCCATTGCCGCTTTGGAGTTCCTGATAGAACTCCCACATCATCTGGCCGCTCCAGTAATCGCACTCGATAAAACGCTCGCCCTTGCCATTCGCCGTGAAGCCGCCGAGCGGGCCCGTCACATAAGCGCAAGCGGGGCCGTTGTAGTCCTTGATCAGCGGGTTGATCTGGAAGCACTCGAGGTTTGCCAGCGCGGCGCCCGCGTGATATGCCATCGCGTAGCCGTCGCCGGCGTTGGTGGGATTCTCGTAGGTTCCCATCAGGTATCCCGACGAGGGCAAGCCTAGCCGGCCCGCCGCTCCGCAGCAGAGAATCACGGCCTTGGCGCGCACGACATAAAAATCCGCAGTACGGCAATCGAAACCCAGCACGCCGCAAGCACGGCCTTGCGCGTCGGTCAGAACCCGTGTGACGACAATACGATTGGTGATCGGAATGCGTGCGCGTTTGAGCTGCCGGTAGAGCACTTTCTTGATGTCATGGCCCTCCGGCATCGGCAGAACATAGGAGCCCATGTGATGCACTTTCTTGACCGCGTAGTCGCCCGTACCGTCTTTTTCGAACTTCACGCCCCAGCGGTCGAGTTCCTCGATGGTCGTGAAACTGTGCCGGGCGTAGGCGTAGACGGCCGCCTGATCGACAATGCCGTCGTTGGCGATGGTGATTTCCCGGGTGTACTGCTCCGGTGTGGCATGGCCGGGGATGATGGCGTTATTCAGACCGTCCATACCCATCGAGATCGCGCCGCTGCGTTTGACGTTGGCCTTCTCCAGCAGCAACACTTTCAGGTTCGGATTCTGTTCCTTTGCCTTGACGGCAGCCATAGGGCCGGCCGTGCCGCCGCCCACGACGACCAGGTCGTACTCGAGCACGTGCGTACTCATTTGCGTGTTCATTTCGTCTTCCTTGTGCTTTTCTTCTCTTTCTGACGGTCGATGCGAAAGCGGTATTGGAACGCGTCGCCGCGAAAATAGAGGTATTCGTAGTCGATTGGCGTGCCGTCCGCGCTATGTGTAAGACGTTCGATGCGCAGCACGGGGCTGCCTTCTTCAACATTCAGGGCCTCGACGATTTCATCGTCGGCGAGAATCGCGTCGATGGAGATATCGGCGTGGCCGAGCGGCACTGCGCAGTCGTTCTCGAGAATCAGGAAGATGTCGCGCGTGACGAGGTCCGCGCCGGCGAGGCGTTTGCCCAATGCTTCCGGCACCCACGTGATTTCGAGCGACACCGGTTCGCGATTGAGCAGCCGCACCCGATGGATTTCGGCGACCTTCGTGCCTTCCGGCAGTTGCAGGCGGCTCGCGATGTGCGCGGTGGCCGGGATGAAGCGAATATGTTTGAGCTGGTTGACGATTTCATATCCCATCGACGACATCGCTTCGGCAAAGCCTTGCAACGCGCTGACGTTCTGGAACGCTTTCGGCTTGGCGACGAAGGTACCCTTGCCGTGAAGCTTGAAAACGAGGCCTTCCTTTTGCAGATCGCCGAGTGCTTGCCGCACGGTGATGCGGCTGACGTTGAACATCGTGCAGAGGTCGCTTTCGGACGGCATCTGCGAATGGGCCGGATAGGTGCCATCGAGAATGCGCGCGCGCAACGCCGTCTTGATCTGCTCGTAGAGCGGGGCGGCGGAAAGCGGCAGCACGTTGGCCGGGTCGGGTTTCAGCATGATCTGTGGGGTATCCGTACTTGTTATGACAAGTTGCAGCACAGTCTAGTGATGGAGCCGCGGCGGGCGAACGAAGATTTTGTGCTTTGTATTTCTGCGGGACAGCTTTCGGCGTGCCGGTTCGCGCTGGCGCCCCGCGCGGCGGGTTCAGCAGGCCGGTACGGGTGGGTGCAAAGCGGTGGGCGGCGCCAAGCAGCCTTGGTGAAGGCCGATTAAACTGGCCCGACCTGTTTGCGATGGAGCTTGCTACATGTCACGTCAGCTTCGCCTCGGCGCTTTTATGCGTCCGACCACCATTCATACCGGCGCATGGCGCTATCCTGGCGCCTATCCCGATGCCAACTTCAACTTCACGCATCTGAAGCGCTTCGCGCAGACGCTCGAGCGTGGCCGCTTCGACGCGTTCTTCATGGCCGACCACCTCGCGGTGCTCAACATGCCGCTCGACGCGCTCAAGCATAGCCACACGGTGACCTCGTTCGAACCGCTGACGCTGCTGCCCGCGCTGGCCGCGGTCACGGAACGGTTGGGACTCGTTGCAACCGCGTCCACCACGTTCGACGCGCCTTATCACGTCGCCAGACGTTTTGCGTCGCTCGACCATATCAGCGGCGGCCGGGCGGGATGGAATCTCGTGACGACGTCGAATCCCGATGCCGCGCTCAATTTCGGCCTCGACGAGCATGTCGAGCACGACGAACGCTACCGGCGTGCCCGCGAGTTCTTCGACGTGGTCACGGGCCTCTGGGACAGTTGGGCCGACGACGCCTTTATTCGCGATACGCAAACCGGCATATTCTTCGATCCGCAAAAGCTCCATGTGCTGAACTACAGGAGCGAGAACTTCTCGGTGCGCGGGCCGTTGAATATTGCCCGTCCGATTCAGGGGTGGCCCGTCATCGTGCAGGCCGGTTCATCGGAAGCAGGGCGTCAGATAGCGGCTGAGACCGCCGAGGTGGTGTTCACCGCGCAAAGCCTGCTGGCCGACGGCAAGCGCTTCTATGCCGATGTGAAAGGCCGGATGGAAAAGCTTGGCCGGGCACGCGATCACATGAAAATCCTGCCTGCCGCTTTCGTGGTGGTGGGCGATACGTTGGAGGAGGCTCAGGAAATCCGCGCGCGGCTCGATACCTTCGTTCACTACGAGAGCGGAATCGCTTCGCTGTCGATCGCATTGGGGCACGACGTGTCCGGTTTCGATCCGGACGGCCCGTTGCCCGAGATTCCGGAGACCAATGCAAGCCGGACTGCACGGCAGCGAGTAGTGGAATGGGCGCAGCGCGACGGGCTGACGATTCGTCAACTCGCCCAGCGTATCGGCGGATACTCAGGGCTCGAGATGGTCGGCACGGCGAAAACGATTGCCGACCAGATGGAGCAATGGCTGGTGGAGGAGGGCTCGGACGGGTTCAACGTGATGTTCCCGTATCTGCCGGGCGGCCTTGACGACTTCGTGGATAAAGTCATTCCTGAGTTGCAACGGCGCGGCCTGTTCCGGCGCGAATACGAAGGCACGACGCTGCGCGAGAATCTCGGATTGCCACGGCCTGAGAACCGGTTTTTTGCCCGCTGAGATGAGCAAATCACTGAACCATCATTCCCATCATTCGATTTATTTCACGTCGCGTTCGACAGGTCCTGCCAAGCCCGCGCTGAACAGGCGCGGGCTTGGCATAACCCGCCAGGCTTACGCGGTCTCGGCCGCTTCCCGCCGGTGCAGGTGGCGGCTGAAAGGGCGTTGCAGCCTGAAGTGTTCGCGCAGCGTACGTCCCTCATAGTCAGTGCGGAAAATGCCGCGCTGCCGCAGCAGCGGAACCACGCCATCAGCGAAGTCCTGCAAGCCACCCGGCAGCACATCCGGCATCAGATTGAAACCGTCGGCGGCGCCGCCTTTGAACCAGTGCTCGATGTCGTCGGCAATCTGTTCCGGCGTACCGACAACCACACGATGTCCGCCGCCGCCCGCCAGCGCGCGGATCAACTGGCGCGCGGTGTAGCCGTGCGTGCGCGCCTGCGCGAGCGTAGCGTGGAAGAACGTGTGATTGCCGTTGCCGCCGCCGGGCAACGAGAGATCGTCCGGCAGGCGCTCGTCGAGTTTCAGGCGCTCGACGCTGATACCCAGTATGCCGGCCAGCCGGGTGAGGCTGTAGGTCCATGGAATCAGATCGACCAGTTCATCGCGGCGGCGCAAAGCCTCGGTTTCGGTTGCGCCGATGATGGTGGTGAGACCGGGTAGCACGCGAATCGCGTCGTTGCCGCGTCCCCACGCTGCCGCGCGAGATTTCAGTTCGCGCGCATAGGCGCCGGCTTCGTCGAACGACTGTGACGCGGAGAACACCGCTTCCGCGTGCCGCGCCGCGAGCTCGCGTCCGTCAGCCGAGCCGCCGGCCTGGATCAGCACGGGGTGCCCCTGGGCGCTACGCGGCAGATTGAACGGGCCATCGACGCTGAAGTATTTGCCGCGATGGTCGATGCGATGCACCTTCGTGGCGTCGATGAAACGGCCGCTCGTTTTGTCGCCGATAAAGGCGTCGTCTTCCCAGCTATCCCACAGCGCCTTCACCACCTCGGTGAATTCAGATGCGCGTTCGTAGCGTTGCGCATGATCGGGCACCGCCTCGCGCCCAAAATTGCGGGCTGAGCCTAGATCGGCGGTCGTTACGATGTTCCAGCCTGCGCGGCCCGTACTGAGTTGATCGAGCGTGGCAAAGCGGCGCGCGATGTTGTACGGCTCGTTATAACTCGTCGATGCCGTGCCGATGACGCCGATATGCGTCGTGGCCGCGGCAATGCCGGCGAGCAGCACGGTCGGCTCAAGCGCCGTGATCGGGCGGAAATCGATCTGGTCGGCAATCGACGCGTTATCCGCGAGAAACACCGCATCGAATTTCGCGGCCTCGGCAATCTGCGCGACGCGAACGTAGTGGGCTATATCGACAAAAGCGCGCGGATCGGCTTCCTGTGTACGCCATGCGGAAGGGACAAAGCCGGAGTGGAGGATGTTGACGTTCAGATGAAGCTGACGGGGCGGGTCGGTTCTCATGGTCTTGTCGAATGCGGGAGCAGCCAGCAACGAACGAGCGCGCTGAGCGAGCCGTCCATTGTCGAGGAGCGGATGGTTCGCGACCACGAAGGAATTGTGGCATCGATATGCCCGTGCAGACTAAGCGCGCGGCAAGGACCGCTGTTGCCGCGTAATTCAGGGCACCTGCTTGCGAAAAACCTACGGTTCGCCGCGCCCGACGCTTTGCATATCAGAACAAATTGGTTCTCCGCGCGTCCCGCCCAGGCAGACAATCATTCCAGAGCCGCGGCGACCAATCCGGCGGTGGTCGGCGCGGTGTCCGAACGCTGCCACTGCGGCCTGGATCCCGGCGGCGGACTGACCCTCACCCATTTTTCCGGACATCCATGAGCAAACGTAGCGGGCACCTGCGCCTCGGCGCTTTCCTTTATCCGTCCGGGCACCACATTGCGGCGTGGCGGCATCCCGAGGCGCAGGCGGACGCCGGCGTCAACTTCCGTCACTACGTCCGGCTCGCGCAAACGGCCGAGGCCGCGAAGTTCGATCTGATCTTTCTCGCCGACGGCGTGGGGACACGCGGAGACAACCTCGACTTTCTGAGCCGCACGGCGCACAGCTACGTCGCGCAGTTCGAACCGCTCACGCTGCTGTCGGCGCTGGCGGCGGTGACCGAGCGTATTGGCCTCGTCGGCACCGCATCGACGAGCTTCAATGAGCCGTATCACATTGCCCGCAAGTTCGCGTCGCTCGATCACATCAGCGGCGGGCGCGCGGGCTGGAATCTGGTTACCTCGTCGAGCGAGCACGAAGCGAAGAACTTCAATCGTGACAGGCACTTCGACCACGCCGAGCGCTATGCGCGCGCTGCCGAATTCGCGGAGGTGACCGAGGGCTTGTGGGACAGTTGGGACGACGACGCGTTCGTTCGCAACAAGGCCGAAGGGCGCTTCTTCGACCCGGACAAGCGGCACGTGCTCGATCATAAGGGCCGCTTCTTCCAGGTCAAGGGGCCCCTGAACGTGGCCCGTTCCCCGCAGGGGCATCCGGTTGTCGTGCAGGCGGGATCGTCCGAAGCCGGCCGCGACCTCGCAGCGAAAACGGCCGAGGTGATCTTTACGGCGCAGCAAACGCTGCAGGATGCGGTGGATTTCTACGCGGACGTGAAAGGGCGCATGGAGGCCTACGGTCGTCACCCCGACGATCTGAAGATCATGCCGGGCGTGTTTCCGATTGTCGGCCGCACCGAAGCGGAAGCGAAAGAGAAGTTCGAGCAATTGCAGTCGCTCATTGATCCCCGGGTCGGGCTGGCGCTCGTATCCGGGCTGACGGGTGGCTTCGATCTCTCAGGGTATCCGCTCGACGGCCCGATCCCGAAACTGCCTGAAACGAATGCCAGCAAGAGCCGCCAGTTGCTGACGCTCGAACTGGCGCGCCGCGAGAACCTTACGATCCGCGAGCTCTATTTGCGAGTCGCGGGTGCGCGGGGCCACTGGCAACTGGTCGGCACGCCGGCACAGATTGTCGATCAACTCGAAGAGCGCTTTGTGAAGCACGGCGCGGACGGTTTCAACGTGATGCCGCCGGTGCTGCCGCATGGCTTGACCGATTTCGTCGAACTGGTGGTGCCTGAGTTGCGCCGGCGCGGTTTGTTCCGCGAGGACTACGAAGGCCGCACGTTGCGCGAGAACCTCGGCTTGCGGCGGCCCGGCAACCGCTATTTTTCCGTGGCCAGTCTTGAATCCGACGCATAACTTTCCACGATTCGTTATTTCCTTCCTGCCCGGCCATCGCCTACGCTGAAAAGATAGGCGCATGCGCCTACTGCCGCCACGCGTTGCGTGCCGCGGCTACCTGCAATGGAGATGCCAATGACCGGGACTGTCGAAGAGCGGCAGGAGAGGACGCGTTTCGCGTGGATTGCCGGGGTGGGCGCGAGCGCCGGACTGGGTGCGGCGCTCGCGCGCCGCTTCGCTCAGGGTGGCTTAAGCGTGGTCGTGACGGGGCGCTCGCGTGAGCGGCTCGATGCGATCGTCGACGAAATCCGCAGTGCCGGCGGCCATGCGGTCGCTGCGCCGGGCGACGTCACGCGCGAAGCGGATCTGGCTGCGATTGCCGGGCAAATCACGACGCAAGGCACGCTCGAAGTGGCCATTTTCAACGCCGCCGGTGCGACGCGTGCGCCGACGCTCGAACTGAGCGCGGAGCAGTTCGAGGCCGCATGGCGAGTGACGACGCTGGGCGGCTTTCTGTTCGCGCGTGCGGCGCTGCAACCGTTGCTGGCGGCCGGCCGAGGTTCGTTACTCTTTACAGGCGCGACTGCATCGCTGCGTGGGCGTCCGCCGTTTGCCGCGTTCGCTTCCGCCAAAGCCGGTTTGCGCTCGCTGACGCAAAGCCTCGCGCGCGAGTTCGGGCCGCGCAATATCCATGTTGCGCATGTGGTGGTCGACGGCGGCATCGACGGCGAGCGCCTGCGTACGTCCTCGCCGCAGCGGGTGGCCGAGCGCGGTGAGGACGGCCTCCTGAATCCTGCCGATATCGCCGACGCTTACTGGTATCTCCATCAACAGGCGCGCAGTGCATGGTCGCAGGAAATCGATCTGCGGCCATTCAACGAATCGTTTTGACGTGAGGGCATGAACATGAGCGATATCGTCATCGATGCACCGGTGTTGGCCACGACAATCGAGGCGGAACTGAACTACCTCGAATTTACCGGCGAGAAACCGGTGTCGTATCAGTACGACCCGCCACCGGGTGTTCCGAAGCGCAGCGGCGTGTACCGGGCGCACCGGGTCAGCATTGCGAATGCGCGCGTTGCGCCGCCGCCTGGCGTGTTGTCGATCGATCGTAACGGCTTCGAACTGCATCGGCATGCCAGCGCGTTGAGTGACTTCTCCGATCCGGCAAAGATCGAGTCTGTCTACTATCCGGAGGCGGAGCGCCTGCTGAAGCAGGCTACCGGTGCGCGGCGTGTAGTCGTGTTCGACCATACGCTGCGCGACGGCAATCCTGAACGCGGCAATGGCATAAGGGAGCCGGTCAAGTACATCCATAACGACCAGACGTTTGTGTCGGGACCGCGCCGGGTGCGCGATCATTTGCCGGCAGCGGAAGCCGAACGTTTGCTGCAAGGCCGCGTGGCGATCGTCAATCTATGGCGCCCGATCGGAGAAACGGTGCACGCGTCGCCGCTCGCGCTATGCGATTCGCGCAGTATTGCGCTCAACGATCTGGTGGCGTCGGACCTGGTGTATCCCGACAAGGTTGGCGAGACGTATGCGCTGGTGTTCAATCCGCGGCACCGCTGGTACTACTTCCCGCATATGTCGCCGGATGAATACCTGTTGCTGAAGATCTACGATTCGGCGGGTGACGGCATCGCGCGCCTGACGGCCCACACGGCATTCGACGATCCAACATCGCCGGCCGATGCGCCGCCGCGCAGAAGCATTGAGCTGCGCACGCTGCTGTTTTTCTGAGTGAGTTTGTGCATGCCGCACTGGCGTGGCAGGTTGCGGCGCCTGGCTTGGCTGACATGCCAATTCATGTTGAACCACGCCGGCATGCGTGTTGAAAAGCATGCCGGCGTGTATGCGGATAGAACGTCTTGACGCCTAGAAGTCGAGACCCGGTCCGCCTGCGCCCGGACCGCCCGGCTGGCCCGCTGCCGGCGCATCCTTCGGCGCTTCATGCACGGTGGCGTCGGTGGTCAACAGCAGACCCGCAACCGACGCCGCGTTTTGCAGCGCCGTACGCGTGACCTTGGTCGGATCGAGCACACCCGATTCCACGAGGTCGCCGTACTCGCCGGTCTGGGCGTTATAACCGAAGTTGCCCGTGCCTTCGGCCACTTTCGCGACCACCACGCTGGCCTCTTCGCCGGCGTTCGTCACGATCTGGCGCAGCGGTTCTTCGAGCGCGCGCAGCACGATCTTGATGCCCGCATCCTGATCGGCGTTCACGCCCTTGAGCCCGCTGATGGCCTGCTTCACGCGAATCAGCGCGACGCCGCCGCCCGGCACAATGCCTTCTTCGACCGCGGCGCGCGTGGCGTGCAGCGCGTCGTCGACACGGTCTTTCTTTTCCTTGACTTCGATCTCGGTCGCACCGCCCACCTTGATGACGGCAACGCCGCCCGCCAGCTTCGCGACACGTTCCTGCAGTTTCTCGCGGTCGTAGTCGGAACTCGCTTCCTCGATCTGGGTGCGAATCTGCTTCACGCGCGCTTCGATGTTCTTGCTGTCGCCGGCGCCGTCGATGACCGTGGTGTTCTCCTTGCCGACCTCGATGCGCTTGGCCTGACCGAGTTCCGCGAGCGTCGCCTTTTCGAGCGACAGGCCGGTTTCCTCAGCGATCACCTGGCCGCCGGTCAGGATCGCGATATCTTCGAGCAGTGCCTTGCGGCGGTCGCCGAAGCCCGGCGCCTTGACCGCGACCGTTTTCAGAATGCCGCGAATGTTGTTCACCACCAGGGTGGCGAGCGCTTCGCCTTCGACGTCTTCCGCGATGATCAGCAGCGGGCGGCCGGCTTTCGCGACCTGTTCCAGAATCGGCAGCAGATCACGGATATTCGATACCTTCTTGTCGTGCAGCAGCACGAACGGGTTATCGAGCACGGCAACCTGTTTGTCCTGATCGTTGATGAAATAGGGCGACAGGTAGCCGCGATCGAACTGCAGGCCCTCCACCACATCGAGTTCATCGTCGAGCGACTTGCCGTCTTCAACGGTAATGACGCCTTCCTTGCCGACCCGGTCGATCGCTTCGGCAATCCGCTGGCCGATCGATTCTTCACCGTTGGCCGAAATCGTCGCGACCTGGGCGATTTCCTTGCTGGTGGTAGTCGGTTTGCTGATCTTCCTGAGTTCTTCGATCGCGGCGACCACGGCCTTGTCGATGCCGCGTTTCAGGTCCAGCGGGTTGAGGCCCGCCGCGACGTATTTCTGGCCTTCGCGCACGATCGCCTGTGCAAGCACGGTTGCGGTGGTGGTGCCGTCGCCGGCGGCGTCGCTGGTGCGCGAAGCGACTTCTTTCACGAGTTGCGCGCCGATGTTCTGCACGCGGTCCGGCAATTCGATTTCCTTGGCGACCGAGACGCCGTCTTTGGTCACGACCGGTGAGCCGAAGCTGCGCTCCAGCACAACGTTGCGTCCTTTCGGGCCGAGCGTGACCTTGACCGCGTTGGCCAGGATGTTGACGCCTTCGACCAGTTTCGAGCGGGCGACGTCGCTAAAAATAATTTCTTTTGCTGCCATGGTTTGACGCTCCGTTCGTTATTGAGTGACCACTGCCACAACATCTTCTTCGCGCAGCACAAGCAGTTCGTTGCCGTCGACCTTGACCGACTGCCCGGCGTACTTGCCGAACAGCACACGTTCGCCGACTTTCAGATCCGGCTCGATACGCTTGCCGTCGCTATCGCGCTTGCCCGGTCCAATGGCGATCACTTCACCCTGGTCCGGCTTTTCGGCGGCGCTTTCGGGAATGACGATGCCTGAGGCAGTTCTGGTTTCCTGGTCGAGACGCTTGACGATCAAGCGGTCATGCAAGGGACGTAGGCTCATGTTGGACTTCCGCGATTGAGATTTGGCACTCGTCGGTGGTGAGTGCTGACCGGAATCGAGTATAGAAAGATGCCGCGCGGCGCTCCAATAACGGATTCATCGATCCTTATCGGTGAATCGCATTTCAGAATCGCGCATATTCATAGCTTGAATTGCTTGTTCAGTGCCGCGTGCCGCGTCCCTATACTGGTCCGTCGAACCGGCACGTCCCACGCGGACGCCGATATTCATGCTCCCAGCACACCTCGCCGGATCAAGCCTGATCTGTGCGCTTTTACAAGGAATCAAGGCATGCAGGTCTCTCAGGAAAGCGCGGCGCGTACGCGGCTTCAGGCGGCACTCGCCGCGTTGCCGGCGCTCGCCGAAGCAATCGGCGAAGATGCGGCGCAACGCGAAGTACGTCGCGAGTTGCCGTTCGACCGCTTCGCGTTGTTTCGCGAATCGGGGCTAGGTGTGCTCCGTTTTCCGGCCGAGTGGGGTGGCCTCGGTGGTTCGCTGGAAGATCTCTTTCATGTGATCGCCACACTGGCCGCGCATGAGTCGAATGTTGCGCATGCGTTGCGGATTCATTTCGATCTGACCGAGCAGTTGCTGCTGTCGCCGCGCTCCGCGTTCAACGACACGCAGATCGAACGGGTACAGAACGGGGCGATCTTCGGCGGTGCGTCGACGGAACTCGGTACCGCGAGGCCTGGCGAAATCGTCACCAGGCTGGTGCGCGACGGTGAGCACTTTCGCGTGACGGGGAAAAAGTACTACTCGACCGGCACCGCGTTCTCCGACTATGCGCGTATCAATGTGCAGGACGAGAACGACGAGAAGGTGTCGATCGTGATTCCGGTCGCTCGCGAAGGCTTGCAGGTACTCGACGACTGGGACGGCATGGGGCAGCGCATGACGGCGAGCGGCAGCCTGGTGCTCGACAATGTGCAGGTGTTTGCGCATGAAATCGCGACGCGCGGCTATACCAGTCTCGCGGGCCGCCATGGCAGCGCGGTGCGGCAGTTGCATCTGGTCACGGTCGCGGCAGGGATCGTGCGCAACATTCTCGCGGACGCGCGGCGCTACGTGACGCAATACGGGCGCCCGGTACTGCATAGCCCGGCAGCGTCGGCGCGCGAAGACGGTTTCGTGCAGCAGGTGGTAGGCGATCTCGCGGCGCACAGCCTCTCGATCGACGCGCTGGTGGCGCAAAACGCCCGCACCCTGGACCGCTCGGCCAATGCCATTCGCAGCGGCGCGGCCAATGCGGAAGATCTCGTGCTGGAAGGGGCGCTGGCGACCGCCAAAACGCAACTGGTGGTCAGCAAACTGGCGCTTCATGCGGGCGAGCGTCTGTTTGAAATCGGCGGGGCTTCGGCTACGGGGCGCGCGCACAATTTCGACCGTCACTGGCGCAATCTGCGCACGATCTTCAGCCATAATCCTTTGCTGCATAAAGCGCGCGTGGTCGGCGATTATGAGTTGAACGGCGTGACCACGCACCTGACCGAAGGCCGCGTTTTCTGAGGCACTGGAAAGACCGCCGCCGTTCATTCATCCATCATCTCATCACGGAATGCCATGAGCCGAGATCTGCTTTTACTGCTGGAACCGGGCTTCACCGATCCGAAACATCCCGGTGAGCGCTTTATCTGCCCGGATGGCGCACCTATTGAAGGCTTGCTGGCCAGCGACCCGGTGCTCAACGCACAACTGGATATTCGCCGCCTGCCGTTCCCACGTCCGCGCGCCGCGGTTGTGGAGGCGCTCGATGCCGAGCATCAAAGTCTGCCGGTATTGATTCTCGGCGACGAACAGCCGGCGCCCGCCGATGCGCAGACGCTGGGCGACAAGCGCTTCGTGACGGATACGCGCCGGATCCTCGACCTGCTCGCGCAGCGGCACGGTTTTCCCAAGGTGCATTGACCTGCATGGAGGGTGTCCGCCGGTTCCCGCGCGCATGGTTCGTTGCGCGCGGCAGAAACAACGGACACCCGATACTCATTCCTACAGGGCTACAGGGTGCGCCGGCCTCAGAACAGATGCTTGATGCCCGCCGAGACCGCCACCTGTTTGCTGGTTGCGGACGGCGTGAGATACCCGATCGCAGCAACCGCCGGCCGGCCCAGCGAGTCGGTGCCGCTGGCGTGCTGGTAGGCGCCGGTCAGGTACAGATCGGTGGCTTTCGATAGGGAGTACGCCGTGCCGAGATTCAACTGCTCGTACTTCGCGCTGCCCTTGCCACCGACGCTTCCTCCCTCCGTATAGTCGAACGATGTACCGAAGCGCAGGAACGGCGTGGCCTGATAACGCAGGCTCGCACTAACGGTACTGAGCGTGGTCGAACCGCTGTAGTTGAGCGGATTGAGCGACGCGTTCGAGCCTAGCCCGCGGAACTGCGTATTCGAGTACGCCGCGCCGAAGATCGCACCGCCGCTCGTATAGGTCGTTGCAACCGAAATGGTCTGCTGCGTACGGGCCGATGCGAAACCGGCAATCGCGGGATTGGATTCGGGCGCCGTGGCCGACCCGGCGGAACCCAGGTTATTGCCGGTGGCGCTCGCATTGGCGTTAGTGCCGTAGAGCGACGTATTCGGGTTGCGTGCGTTGACGATCGACGCGGCGATCGCGAACGCTCCACCGGTATAGCTGCCGCCCGCGGACCAGAGTTGATTCTGCGTCACGTTCCCGGCCACGCCGCCCACGCTGTAAAGTCCGCCGAAACGGAAGCCGTTGAAAGAATCCGACAGGTACTTGATCGAATTGTTAATGCGGTGCGTGAAGTTCAGATTGTCATAGTCGGCGGGGTGGATCGAGAGGTTGCCCCAATACCAGCCGTGGATCAACGGCGATACGAATTCCACCGAGGTGTCGCCCTGGCGTCCGAGCGTGAAGGTGCCGTAGCGCCCGGCTGTGACACCTACCCACGCCTGGCGGCCGAACTCGGTGCCGCCTTGTCCAAGCGCACCGCTATTCACACTGAGCCCGCTTTCCAGCTGGAACACGGCCTTCAGGCCGCCTCCCAGATCTTCCACGCCTTTCAGGCCCCAGCGGCTCGACGACAGGCCCGATGAACCGCTATCGAACTGCGACACCTGGGTGCCGCCCTTCGGTTTGCCGGACGCGGACGTTGCAGCGGTTTGCGCGTTGTTCGTATACGTGACGTTGCCGGTAACGATCCCATACAGCGTGACGCTGCTTTGCGCACTTGCCGTGCCGGCCATTAATGAGGAAACGCTAAAAGCAAAAAGCAGTTTTTTCATGATTATTCGAATCGATGTGGAAGAAGCGTCGGAGAAGTGATTGTTCGAGGGTCGTTTTGAAGCGACGA
Source organism: Paraburkholderia fungorum (assembly GCF_902833645.1). Taxonomy (GTDB): domain Bacteria; phylum Pseudomonadota; class Gammaproteobacteria; order Burkholderiales; family Burkholderiaceae; genus Paraburkholderia; species Paraburkholderia fungorum. The sequence continues at coordinate 120,131 of NZ_CADFGE010000010.1, read as the reverse complement.
GTAACGATAAGCAAAACGAATTTATTGAACAAACAAGCAAATTCGATATGGATATCGATGATTTCCCATAGGTGTGCGCTCAAGCGGCGATCATCGAGCGATAACGCCAACTATCGACAGTAGATATGCAATCCTGAATTAATTCGTTCTGTCGCGACATTGCGGTTGATATCTTGCAGCGCATCCAATAGCCATTGCGGGTGCGTTGCCGGTCGGCACAGCGCTCGCCTCCGAGGGGAGGTCGCATGAGTCAGCGCAGAGGATTTCATTCCGGGCGTCGTCACGCATTGCTGGGGCTCGCAGGCAGTGCGGCGGGTGTCGCGCTCGGCCCATTCACGCCGTTGGCGCAGGCCGCGGTTCAGGACAGCACCGTGGCGCCGCGACGCGGCGGCCGGTTGACGGTACTGGTGAATCCGGAACCGAACGCACTGGTCAACTTCGCAACCACGGCTGGCGCGGAACAGAGAATCAGTCCCAAGGTGACCGAAGGTCTGCTGGCCTATGACTTCAACGTGCAGCCGCGCGCGCAACTCGCCACCGCCTGGTCGATCAGCCCCGACGGTTTGCAGTACACGTTCAGGCTGCGAGAGGGTGTGCGTTGGCACGACGGTCAGCCGTTCACCTCGAAAGACGTGGCGGTGTCGATCGGGCTGCTCAGGCAGTATCACTCGCGCGGCCGCTCGACCTTCGCCAACGTGCTGGCAGTAGAGACGCCCGACCCGCACACGGCGTTGCTGAAGTTATCGAAGCCGGCACCGTATCTGATCTATGCGCTTGCCGCATCGGAATCGCCAATCGTGCCCGCGCACATCTACGGCAGCGGCAATCCGCTGGAGAATCCTCATAACATCGAGCCGATCGGCACGGGACCGTATCGGTTCAAACGTTGGGAGCGCGGCAGTCATGTGGTGTACGTGCGCAATCCTGACTACTGGGACGCGCCAAAACCTTATATCGATGAACTGGTGGTGCGCTTTATCGGCGATCCGGCGGCGCGGGCCGTGGCACTTGAAACCGGCGAACTGGATCTGGCGGGTGAAAATCCGGTGCCTCTCGCCGACATCCAGCGCCTCGCGGCTCTGCCACATCTGGCGCTGGAAACACGCGGCTATAGCTACAATGCCGCGCAAACCCAGTTGCAGTTCAATCTCGACAACCCCTATCTGTCGAAGCAGAAGGTCCGTCAGGCAATTGCGCACAGCATCGACCGGCAGGCCATCCTGAAGTCGGTATGGTACGGGTATGGGATCGTTTCGCCATCACCGATCAGTCCGCTCTTGACCCAGTTCTATGATCCGGATGTGCCGAGTTTGCCATACGATCCCGGCAAAGCCGGGCAATTACTCGACGAGGCCGGTTTGCCGCGGCAGGCGAACGGTTTTCGTTTTCCGTTGACGATCGATTTCAACCCGTACGACCCAACCTTCGCCCGCCTTGCTGAATATTTACGGCAGACGTTGCGTCGTATAGGAATCGAGTCGACCGTGCGTTCGCAGGATTTCGGCGCCTACGTGAGACGGATCTACACCGATCGCGATTTCGCTCTCGACGCCAACTTTCTCGGCAATACCTTCGATCCGACCGTGGGTGTGCAGCGCCTTTACTGGTCGCGCAACTTCAAGAAAGGGGTGGCGTTCTCCAACGCGTCGCACTATGACAGCCCCGAGGTCGACCATCTGCTCGAAGCGGCCGCGGTGGAGAACGATCCCCGCACCCGCGTCGAGTACTTTAAAAAGTTCCAGTGGGCGATAGCGCGTGACCTGCCGATCGTCAATCTGGTCACGCTCAAGCAGGTGACCCTCTACAACCGGCGTGTGCATAACCATACGGTGACCGCCGACGGCCTGGGCGGCAATCTGGCCGATGTGTTTCTCGTCTGAGCTGGCGATCCATAGCGGTGCGGCGCCTTTCCTTCACATCGTGCTTTGCATATGCATAACGATTGGTTCGTTTGCTGTCGCAGCGGCTTTATCGTGAGCGCTGCGGCAGCAGCATTGCCGAAAAAATCATGAAGGCAATTCATTCGGCCACGACGGGCCGAATCATCGAAATCATCGGCAAAAGGAACGGGATCACATGGCAGGGCTGAATCGACGCGAATTTCTGATTTCATCGGGCGCAGCGCTGGCGACGGCCGGCATGCCCGCACTGACGTTCGCACAAGGCGACAGCGCCGGGCCGAAGCGGGGCGGCACGCTGAACATGCTGATCAATCCGGAGCCGCCGGTGCTCGTGTCGATCTTTCAGACCACCGGTCCCGCGCTCGTAGCGAGCTCCAAGGCGCTCGAAGGCCTGCTCGCCTATGACTTCGATTTGCGGCCGAGACCACAGCTCGCCACAGCCTGGACCGTCAGTCCGGATGGGCTGAAGTATACGTTCACACTGCGGCAGAACGTCAAATGGCACGACGGGCAGCCGTTCACCTCAGCCGATGTCGCGTTCTCGATCGACCTGCTCAAGGCGGTGCATCCGCGCGGCCGTAGCACATTCGCCAACGTAACACGCGTGGCCACGCCGGATGCCCGCACGGCGGTGATCGAGTTGTCGAAGCCGGCCCCGTATCTGCTCAAGGCGCTCTCGGCGGGCGAATCACCAATCGTGCCTAAACACCTGTATGCGTCGGGCGATCCGCTGTCCAATCCGCATAACAACGCGCCGATCGGCACCGGGCCGTTTCGCTTCAAATCGTGGACGCGCGGCGCCAATATCGTCTACGAACGTAATCCGGACTACTGGGACACGGGCAAACCGTATATCGACGGCCTCGTATTCAAGGTGATTCCCGACGCCGCCGCGCGGTCCGCCGCATTCGAAACCGGCGCGCTCGATCTGGGCGGCGAAAATCCGGTGCCGCTCACCGATCTGCCGCGCCTTACGCAATTGCCGCAACTGGCCGTCGAGACACGCGGCTATCGCTTTCTGGAGCCGCTCGCCGAAATCGACTTCAATCTCGACCATCCGATTCTCAAGGACCTTCGAGTGCGTCAGGCGATCGCTCATGCCGTCAATCCGCAGATCGTCCAGCGCACGGTGGCGTATGGCTACGCCGATCTGTCGCCCACGCCGATCACGCCGGGCTCGCCGTATCACGACGCGAGGCTCACACCCTATGCATTCGATATCGGCAACGCCGAAAAACTGCTCGATGCAGCGGGTTATCCGCGCAAGGACGGCGGCGTGCGCTTCGGTCTGACGCACGATTTTCTGCCCTATGGCGACATGTACCGCCGCCAGGCGGACTACGTGAAGTCGGCGCTGGCGCGGGTGGGTATCGACGTTACCGTGCGCTCGCAGGATCTGCCGGCGTTCCTCAAGCGTGTGTATGCGGATCGTCAGTTCGATTTCACCAGTATCGGCGTCAACACACTGTTCGACCCGAGCGTAGGGGTTCAGCGCCTCTACTGGTCGAAGAATATCCGTCCGGGTGTGCCGTTTTCGAACGCGCCGCATTACAGCAATCCTGAAGTCGACCGGCTGCTGGAAACTGCGTCGGTCGAAACCGATGAGAGCAAACGCGTCGCGCTGTACCAGCAGTTCCAGCAGATCGTGTATCGCGAGCTGCCGATTCTCAACCTGGTCGCGCCGCGCATGGTCACGCTCGCGAACCGTCGCGTTCACAACCACACGGTTTCCGCGCAGGGCCTTGAAGGCAATCTCGCGGACGTCTATCTGAGCGCATGACAGGAGAGACACGATGAGTCGACGTTTGCGTTTCGCCGCCATTGCCCGGCGTACCGCGTGGCAGGCACTGCCGACGGTGATCGGCATCGTGATCCTGAACTTCTTTTTGCTCAAGCTGATGCCGGGCGATGCCGCCGACGTGCTGGCCGGCGAGTCCGGCTCCGCAACAGTGGAAACGATGCAGGTGCTGCGCGCGAAGTTCGGGCTCGATCAGCCGGTGCTGCATCAGTTGTGGTCGTACCTCGCGCATCTCTCGCATTTCAGTCTGGGTTATTCACCGCGCTACGACATGCCGGTGATGCAACTGATCCTGTCGCGCCTGCCCAATACGCTGCTGCTGATGGGCGTGGCCTTATCGTTCGCGATCGTGGCCGGCGTGGTGCTCGGCGCGGTGATGGCGCATTGGGCCGGTAAATGGCCCGACCGGGTGCTGTCCGTGCTGGCCTTGCTGTTCTATTCGACACCGGGTTTCTGGATCGGCCTGCTGGCGATCGTGCTGTTCTCGGTACATCTGGGCTGGCTGCCGAGCGGGGGCAACATCACGCTCGGCGTGCAATTGCATGGATTCGCCTGGTTTGCCGACGCAGCCAAACATGTGCTGCTGCCTGCCGCGACGCTGGCGACCTTCTTTGTCGCGATCTACGCACGGCTCACCCGGGCCGCGATGCTGGAGGTGCAGCGCCAGGACTTCGTGCGAACCGCGCAGGCCAAAGGTTTGCATCCATGGCGCGTGACGGTGCGGCATGTCTTGCGGAACGCGCTGATGCCGCTCACGACGATCATTGGGATTCATTTCGGCACGCTGCTGGGTGGTGCGGCTGTGACCGAGACGGTGTTCAGTTGGCCAGGGCTTGGGCGTCTCGCGCTCGACGCCGTGATGGCGCGCGATTTCAGCGTGCTGCTCGGCGTGTTGCTGCTGTCGTCGCTGCTCGTGATCATCGCCAATGTGCTGGTCGATCTGTTGCAGGCATGGCTCGATCCGCGCGTCGCGTGACGGCTTTCACGCGCACGCCGACCTGTTTAATCTCAGAGGAATGAAATGGCTTCCGACTCTTCCAACCTGATTGGCACGCCGCCTGAGCCCGCAACGTCGCCGTGGCGGCGTCAACTGGCCGGCACGCTGTTCGGTCAGCGGCGCGCCGGCGCCGCGGCTACATCCGGATCGCGCGCGCCGGGGCGAGGCGTAGGACGGGCGCTGCTGCGCAACCCGTCCGCGTTTGCCGGCTTGCTGTTACTGGCAGCCTTCATCGCGCTCGCACTCAGCGCGGGACATCTGTTCCCGGGCGATCCGCTCGATATGGTGGCGGCGCCCTTTGAATGGCCGGGTGCCGATCCGCAATACTGGCTCGGCACGGATTCGCTGGGCCGCGATGTGGCGGCGGGCATCGCGCACGGCACACGCGTGTCGCTGCTGATCGGCGCGGCGTCGGCGGGTATCGGCCTCGTGATCGGCACGCTGGTCGGGGCGACCGGGGGCTTCTTCGGCGGGGTGATCGACGATCTGCTGGTACGCGTGACCGAACTCTTTCAAACGGTGCCGTCGTTTTTGCTGGTGATCGTGATTGTGGCGATCGGCCGGCCGAGCGTGACGATCATCGCGCTCGCAATCGGCATCGCCTCGTGGCCTACCGTTGCGCGGATCGTGCGTGCTGAATTCCGTACGCTGCGCCAGGCGGATTTCGTGCTTGCCGCGCGCAGCCAGGGATTCGGCAACGCGCGCATCATCTTCGGTGAAATTCTGCCGAACGCTTTGCCGCCGGTGATCGTCACCGCATCGGTAATGGTGGCGAGCGCGATCCTGATCGAGTCGTCGCTGTCGTTTCTCGGCATGGGCGACCCGAACGTGGTGAGTTGGGGCGGTATGATCGGCGCCGGTCGCGATTCGTTGCGCACCGCATGGTATCTGACCGCGATTCCCGGCGCGGCGATCGTTCTCGCGGTGCTTGCGCTGAACCTGCTTGGTGACGGTCTGAACGATGCGCTCAACCCGCGCTTGCGCGAACGCGCCTGAGCAGCGGCTTACTTGCGCCTGCCATGCGGCTCACATGCAACTCACATGCGGCTTGAAAGCAGCCGACAACGTACAAAGGATGCACCGTGGCAAACCTGCTTGAAGTACGCGACTTACGCGTCAGTTTCGGCGCGCATGAAGCGGTGCGCGGCCTGAGTTTCGACATCGCGCACGGCGAGACGCTGGCACTGGTCGGCGAATCGGGTTGCGGCAAATCGGCGACGGCGCTTTCGTTGATGCGTCTTGTGCCTACGCCGGGGCGTGTGACGGGGAGCCTGCGCTTCGACGGTCGTGAGTTGCTCGATCTGCCGGCGCGCGAGATTCGGGAGATTCGCGGGCAACAGATTTCGATGATCTTCCAGGAGCCGATGACGTCGCTCAATCCCGTGCTGTCGATCGGCGCGCAGATCGTCGAGACCTTGCGCCAGCATGAGCGCCTGTCCAAAGCCGCGGCATGGAAGCGTGCCGTGGAGTTGCTCGAACTGGTGCGGATTCCGGAGCCGCAGCGGCGGGTGTTCGACTTTCCGCACGAGTTGTCCGGCGGCCAGCGGCAACGCGTGATGATCGCGATGGCGGTTGCCTGCCGGCCGCGTCTGCTGATTGCCGACGAGCCGACCACGGCGCTCGACGTCACGATTCAGGCGCGCATTCTCGACCTGCTCGACGGTTTGCGTCGCGAGTTGTCGATGTCCTTGCTGCTGATTACGCACGACCTTGGCATTGTCGCGAGCCACGCGGATCGTGTCGCCGTGATGCTCGCGGGCGAGAAGGTGGAGGAAGCGCCGGTCGCTCGGCTCTTTACGCAAGCGCAGCATGCCTACACGCGCGGTCTGCTTGGCGCGTCGCTGAATCTTGCCGACGATCTGCATTATCGCGGCTGGAAACTACCCGAAATTCGTCACGGTATTGATGACGACGGCAAACCGAGCTTCGCCGTGGTGGCGCGTTCGGTACGCACCGGCCACTTTGTTGCGGATGCCGATCCCGCACAACGTCTGACCGCGGTTAGCGAAGCACCGTTACTCGCGCTACAGGACGTGCGGATCGATTATCCGCAACGTCACGGCAAAACCACACTGCGCGCGGTCGACGGCGTTTCGCTGCAGATCGCGCGAGGCGAAACGGTTGGTCTGGTCGGCGAATCCGGTTGCGGGAAATCGACGCTCTCCAAGGCGATCCTGCGGCTGGTGCCGACAGCGGGCGGGGAAATCCGTTTGCGCGGGACCGATCTCGTGCCGCTGGGCGAGCGCGAGCTGCGGCCGTTGCGGCGTCACGTGCAGATGGTGTTCCAGGACCCCTATGCGTCGCTCAATCCGCGCCGCACGGTGGCGGAAATTCTCGATACCGTGCTGGTGGTGAACGGCATTGGCAACGCGCAGCAGCGCCGTGCACGGATCGCCACCATGCTCGATCGTGTGGGTCTGCCGAACTCGGCGCTCGGGCGTTTTCCGCACGAGTTCTCAGGCGGCCAGCGGCAACGCATTGGCATCGCGCGGGCATTGGTGCTGGAACCCGATCTGCTGATCTGCGATGAACCGGTGTCCGCACTCGACGTATCGATTCAGGCGCAGATCCTCAATCTGCTGGTCGACCTGAAGCGCGACCTAGGGCTTGCGTACCTGTTCATCTCGCACGATCTCTCTGTGGTCAGATATATCGCCGATCGCGTGCATGTGATGCAGGCGGGACGGATTGTGGAAAGCGGGCATCACCGGGACATCTGGCGCGCGCCGCAGCATCCGTACACGCGCACGCTGCTCGACGCGATTCCCGGCAAGACCTTCGACGCGCAGGCGGCGTAGTCTGCACAGTTCGTACGAAGCCAGCTCATAAGGCCGCTCCAGGCGGCCTCAAGCAGGGCGGCTGGCTGATGCCGCCCTCGCTATCCCTCAAGCGGTCTCACTCGTTGCCGAAGTACGCCGGCAAGCGAAAGCCGTCATAGAAGCGATTGCCACGAATCGCACGCTGGAAGTCCGCCGATTGATACGCCTGCACGATGTCCTGCGTCGCGCGCGTATTGCGGTTGCTTGCCTTGACGACGACCTGATTGATATATGGCGGCGTCATCTCTTCAAGTGCCAACGCATCGGTCAGTTTGTGGCCGCTGAAAATCGCGAAATTGCCTTGAATCGCGGCGTAATCGACGTCGTCGAGTGCGCGCGGCGCCTGTGCCGATTCAAGCGGAACAATCTTGATGCCCGCCGGGTTGGCGATCACGTCGCGCTCGGTTACGTCGACAGGATTCGGGTTCGGCTTGATCCTGATCCAGCCGATGCGCTGGAGAATTTTTAGCGCGCGCTCCAGATTGACCGGGTCGTTCGGCACCGCGACACGCGCGCCGGGTTTCACCTCCGCCAGTGAGCGATGTTTGTTCGAGTAGAGTCCCATCGGCGGCGTAGGCACCTGCACCACGCCGACCAGATCGGTGCCGTTGCGATCGTTATACGACTTCAGATAGACCTCGTGCTGCATCACGTCGGCGATGATCTCGCCGCGATACACCGCCTGATTCGCTTCGAGCCCGGTACTGAACTCGACGTATTTGATCGCGTAGCCTTTCTTGCGCAATTGCGGTTCGACGCCCGCCTTGAATTCGTCCGCGTACGGGCCGGGCACGAAGCCGACCCGCAACTCCTGCGCGATACCGCCGGAATCCGCGCCGTAGGCGGTGAGCGTGGTGAGCGTGGCGGCCAGCAGGAAAGCGCCGGTGAGGCGTCGCCTGAGCGACGAACGTGCTGCGATGGTTCGGGACATGATGATTTCGCTTTGGGCGGCCCAGGCCGCCGTGGTGCCGGCGGAAAGAAAGGCCAGCGAGGTTTGCAGGAACTGACGACGCTCGAAGCTCGTGGCTATCCCTGCTGAACGGCGGCTAGCGCGTCCTGCGCTGCCCCATGCCGCGGGAGCCGGCCGAAGAACGGGTGACCCGGATCGTTGAAGCCCGGCGTCGAAGGATGGCCGCTCGTGACGAGCGAGTCGACGAATGCTTCGTCTTCCGCTGTCAGTCGATAACGCAGTGCCGGCAGATAGTCCTGCCATTGCGCCTCAGTACGTGGGCCGGCGATGGTCGAACTGATGTAGCGGCTATTGAGCACCCAGGCGAGCGCGAATTGCCCTGCGGAAAGCCCGCGCGCTTCGGCATGCTCGCGTACGCGGCGCGCGAGTTCGAGCGATTCGGGGCGCCACTCGGTCTGTTGCAGGCACCGGTCGCTGCGGCCCGCGCGGGTGTCGGACGCGGGCGTCGCACCCGGCTCGTACTTGCCGGTCAGCACACCGCGCGCCAACGGGCTATACGAAATCACGCCGAGCCCATAGCGGTGCGCGGCCGTCAATTGCTCGGCTTCGGCCTGGCGATTGGCGATGTTGTAGAGCGGCTGGCTCGCCACCGGCGCATCGAGTCCGAGCGCCTGTGCGGTATGACTGAACTCGGCAATCTTCCACGCGCGGTGGTTCGACAAACCGTAGTAGCGCAGCTTGCCCGCCCGGATCAGATCGTTGAGCGTCCGCACGGTTTCTTCGACCGGCGTCTCGTGGTCTTCGCGATGAATATAGAGCAGATCGATGTAATCGGTATTCAGGCGCCTGAGGCTTGCCTCGACGGCCCGCACGATATGTTTGCGTGACGCGCCGCGCGCGTTGACGTCGCCGCTATCCAGCGGGTTGGCGAACTTGGTGGCGAGCACCCAGCGCTCGCGCTGCGCGGCGATGCTGCGGCCGACGACGCGTTCGGATTCGCCCTTACCGTAGACGTCCGCGGTATCGATCGAATTGACGCCTTGCTCGTGGGCCTGATCGATGATGCGCGCCGAGGTCGCTTCGTCGGTCGGGCCGCCGAACATCATCGTGCCGAGCGTGAGTGTCGAGACCTTGATACCGCTGCGGCCGAGTTGTCTGTATTCCATGTGAGTCGGATTCCGTGAGAATGTAAGTCGAAAGAGGTTCAGCGTTGCAGCCAGACGTCGGCGAAACTGGCCGAGACGCCGTCGGGCGAGGTCGTATGGTTGTGCACCGCGCGCGAATAGACGGTCAGGTACTGCGGCGCCACGAGATTGATGTCCGGCAGATCGCGTTCGAGAATCCGTTGAATCTGCGCGAACAACGCCTTGCGCTTCGCTTCATCGGTTTCTTCGGCGACCTGGGCAAACAGTTGATCGATTTCCGGATTGCTGTAATGGGAGCCGTTGGTAAAGGGCACGCCACGCCGGAAATTACTGGTCGTGTAGAGACGGGCCACGCCGACCACGGGGTCGAACAGATTGCTCATCCCGTTGATGCTGAAATCGAAATCGCGGTCGGTGTAGATCCGCTTCAGGTAGGCGGGCAAATCCTGGCTGCGCACGGTGATGGCAATGCCGATGCGAGCCAATGCCGATTTGACGTAAGCGGCGGTGCGGGTGGGCAGATCGCCGATCGGCAATGGGTCGACCGTCAGCGCGAAACGTGTACCGTCGGCCTTGCGTGGATAACCCGCTTCGTCGAGCAACGCGTTGGCGTGCTCCACGTTGAACGGATAGGGCGTAGGCGTGGAATCGTAGTAGGGATTCGACGGAATGATCGGGCTCGCGAGCGGCGTCGCGTAGCCGTAGTAGATCACCTTGCGGATCACTTCGCGATCCAGCGCCGAGGCGATCGCCTGGCGCACCTTCGGGTTCTTCAGCACCGGGTTGTCGAGATTGAACTCGATACGCGACACCCCCGCCTGAAATTCGTAACCGCGTGTCTCGAGCCCGAGCTTCGGGTTGCTTTTCAGGCGTTCGAGGTCGGACAGCGGCACGGGCGAATCGCCGCTCAGATCCGCTGAGCCGTCTTCGAATGCGACGGTGCGGGCGGCGGGGTCGTTGATCACCTTGACGACAATGCGATCGAGCCAGGGCTTGCCCTTGTCCCAGTAGTCGTCGTTGCGCACGTACTCGATATAGCTGCCGCGTACCCATTTGACGAAGCGAAATGGCCCGGTGCCGATCGGCGCGTTATTGGCGGGATTGGTCAGTACGTCGGTGCCGTCGTAGATATGCTTCGGCACGATCGGCGTTTCCGACGAGGAAAACGCCTTGATCAGGTAGGGCGCCGGCTTCGACAGCGTAATGACGACGGTGTAGGGGTCCGGCGTTGCGACGTCGGTGACATTGGCGAAAGTGGTCTTCGCACGCGGGTGGACCTGCCTCAACGTCTGGATCGAGTACGCGACGTCCGCGGAAGTAAAGGGCTTGCCGTCCTGCCATTTCACGCCGTGGCGCAGATGGAAAACGTATTTACGACTGTCGTCGCTGACTTCCCACGAGGTGGCGAGCGACGGCCTGGGTTGGAACTTGAAGTCGTATTCGAGCAGTCCTTCGACGACCTTCGGACTGACCTTCAGCACATTGGTCGCGGTGGTAGCCAGATCGACGAGGGCAGTCGGCTCCGGCGTGACGATGAAGTTGAGCGTGCCGCCGCGAGTTTGTGCGTGCGCAAACGGGCTCGATAGCGCGACGACGAGCGTGAGCGCCCATCCGGATGCGAGCTTGAACAGCTGGCCGCGGCGGCTTGGCGCCGCCTGCGAGGTGACATGTGCCATCGTTGGATTGGGTGAAAAAAGAGAGTGGTCCGAAACGAGCGCAAACCGAAGCGGACTCAAACCGAAGCGATCAGCGCCTGCCGTCGTGCGAGCGCTGCGCGAAGGGGCGCGGGGTCCACCCAGGCGTCGAAATCGAAGTCCGAGGGAATGAAGCCCCATGTGAATAGAAAGCGTTTGAAGTCGGCGAGCGCGGCCAGCGCGTGGGAATCGAGTCCGATCGTCAGTTGCCGGTGCAGACCGCCCGGATACGCACGCTCGACCCAGTGCTCGGCGCTGCGCGTTTCGCGTGCAACGTACCGCGTCACGTCGCCCGCGTGATCGGCGGCCCATGCGCCCGTGTCGAGCGTGCGCGCCAATACGCGTTCGACCAGGTCGGGGCGCTCGCGCAGCAGTTGCGCATCCACGGTCAGCGGGCGTGGCGTGCCGTTATTCGCGTGCAATGCCCGGTTGGGCTGGGCGCTGATGTCGACCAGAATCCTGGCGTTGAGCAGGTTGGTAATATCGAGTCCCGTCGCGCCTTTGACGAACACGACGTCGGCTTCACCGCGCAGCAGCGCCGCGGCTTCACGCGCGAATTCGTGCGAGCGTTGCGCATCGAGCCAGTCGGCGAGCGGGGCATCGGCGGCGGGTTTCGCGTCTTCAAGGCTGCGTGGAGTGTGCGGCAGATCGACCAGATCGATGTCTTCGAGTTGCACACCCAGCACGCCGAGCAGCGAAGAAAAACCGCGCAAGGCGGTCGCGCGATGAAAATCGACCACGCTCGCGCGAGTGTTGAGCGGGAAGCCAAAGCGGCGTCCGGCAAGAGATTCCGGGCTCGCGTCGAGTTGCCGGTCCAGCGTGATCAGTGCCTGGAATTCATCCACCCAGCTCAGGCCGATCAACCGTGTGTCGCTGCCCTGGGCACGTGCCCAAAGCGCGGGAATATTGCCGCCCTGGCGGAACGACCAGGGTTGCGTGTGCGTGAAATGCGAGCGGCGGATCTGCACGTCGTCGGCATCCTGCAACGCCTTGACGTCGATGCCGTCGGCAGCGAATTCCTCTTCCAGCCAGCCTTTTTGCGCGGCAATGCCGAACGGCGTGGGGGCGGGGCAGCGCGTATACCAAAGTCGGCTCATCCGATCACCTCTGTGTTTTGTTTGTCATCAGTACCGTAAGCCGGCTTCGCGCAACAGCGGCAGCACGCGCTCGCCGAAGAAATCGAGGTCCGGCTGAAAATCGAAGAAGCTCAATTGCACGCCGTCGACGCCGGCCTGATGCAAGCGCACGATGTAGTCGGCGATCTGCTGCGGCGAGCCGACGATCGAGATGTTGCCGCCCACCGCGCGCGAAGCCGCCTGATTACGCTGTTCCGCGTTGCCGCGCCACGCATGGGCATCGCTTTCGAAGCGGTGGAAACTGCCCTCGTCGCCGTGTGCGACGATCGCGTCGCGATAGGCAAGCGCCTCGGCCTCTGTCTCGCGGCAGATCACCATCGGATTGATCAACGTGCGAATCTTGCGGCCGTGTTGCGCCGCTGCGGCTTTCACACGCGCCGTGTGAGCCGGCAACGCGGCCAGCGCGCCCTCGATCTCGGACCCGGCGGGGCTCGTGATGAACACGATGTCGGAGTACCGCGCAGCGAAATCGATGCCGGCATCCGAGCCTGTCGCATTGACGAGCAGCGGGCGCCCATAACGCGGTTTTGGCGTGACGAAGGCCTTGTCCAGCTTCCACGAGGAAAGCTTGGGCGCGAAGCTGAAGTTCTCCGTTTGCGCCCACAGTTGTTGAACGGCGTCGAGAAACTCGGCGGCAAGTTCATAGCGCCGGTCATGTTCGATACGGTGCCAGCCGAACATTTCATGCTCGATGGCGCGATGACCGGTGACGACGTTGATGCCCCAGCGGCCTTTCGAAATGTGATCGAGCGTCGCGGTGAACTTCGCGAAATGCAGCGGATGCCAGGGACCATAAAGCACATGGCTGGTGGCGACCAGAATGATGCGCTCGGTACGCGCGGTCATCGCGGCGAGCGACATGAAGGAGTCCAGCGCCTCGCCGTTGAATACGCCGCCATAGCCACCCTTCGGCAGCCATTGCGACAAAGCGAAGACTAGATCGAAGCCTAACGCCTCGGCCTTCTGCACAAGTGCCAGGTTGTAATCGAATGACCAGTCGGTGGTGCGTGCAAGTGTCGAAGCGCTCCAGCCGCCCGCCTGAATCGGCAGGAACAGTCCGAGCAGCAGTGGCTCCGCCAGTGCGCGCGAGACAGGGCTATCCGCGAATGTGGCAGGCGAGCGGACCGGAACGAAAGGGGACGCGTCGCGCGTCGCGTCGGCGGAAGCCGGCGCGGCGGGCGATGCGGACGAGGGCGCGGTCAGAGTTGATTGATTCACAGGGCGTATCCGTGCCGACCGTATGACGGGGCGTGTGTTCGATGAAGCGGCTTGGGAAATCGCTGTGCGCGGCTCAGTCAACCGCTGGCGCACACGGCGCGAGGACTTAAGTGCCTGCAGTAAATCACGCGAGAGTTGGCAATGCAAAACAACGAATTCTGCTATTCATTCGAGGTGCAGAACGATGCAGCGATAGGCATGCCGTAGCGTTCCTGCCGTGTGTCATAGCGCCGGTTCCGTTTCATCGTTGGCGGCGATGCTGCCCAACCAGGTCCGCGTACTTCCGGCTACGGTCTCTTCAGGTCTGTCCGCTGCTGGGTGGTCTGACGCCGTTGAGATAAAAGTTGCCGACGGCTGCGTATTTCCAGCGCACCGGGTCGTGCAGGGTATGAACCCGTGCGTCGCGCCAATGCCGGTCGAGATTGAATGACGGATGCGTCGAGCGGGTGCCCGCCAGATCGAACAACTGGTTGCTGGCCTGGATCGCGATTTCCGTTGTCAACGCCTTGGCTTCGGCCACGGCGATCGACGCCTTGGCAAGCGAGTCGGGTTGCGGGTCGTCGAGGCATAAGTCGATTTCGTGTCCGGCACGCTCCAGCATGGCCTCGGCCGCGTGCAATCGGGTCTTCAGTTCGCCGAGCTGGAAGATGACGTACGGATCGGAATGGATCGGCCCTGTCGGCGGCGTGGACGGATTGGACGCACGTTGCCGGATGAAGGCGATCGTCGCGTCGAGGGCGGCGCGTGCGATACCCGCGTCGATACCGGCGTGACTGATCTGCGTGATCGCGTTTTGCGGCCATTCTTCGTAGCTTCGGTAAATCGGCAGGACGTTGAGCGCAGGTACCCATACGTTGTCGAAGATGACCGTTCCGCTCGCGGTGGTCTTCTGACCGAAACTCTCCCAATCGTCGACGATGTTCATGCCCGGATGTCCTGCAGGCACGATCGCCACGATGCGGCGGCCCTGTTCGTCCTGACCGATCGTCGAGACATAGTCGGCAAACAGGGCGCCGGTTGCATAGAGCTTGCGGCCGGACAGGCGATAACCGGCTTCGTCCGGTGTAATGCTCATCCGGGGGCCGGGAACCGGCGGTGGGCCCGCATCGACGTTGGCGTTGCCGAAGCGCGCGCCGCGCAGGATCGCACCGAGAAAATGGGCACGTTGTTGTTCGCTGCCGGTTTTCCAGAGCCAGAACACGGCGCTGTTATGGTTCTGCTGGATTTGCGCGATCGACGGATCGGCCGCGGCAAGAGTCGCGAACACACGCCCCACAGTGACATAGGAGACCTGGGCGCCGCCGTAGGCCTTGGGCACGGTCATTGCCCAAAGTCCCGCTTGCGAACAGGCGTTCAGTTCGTCGAGCGGTAACCTGCGCTCCCGGTCGCGGCGCGCGGCATCCACGGCGAAGCGGCTGGCGAGATTCCGCGCGATGCCGATCGCCTCGGCGTCGGAGGTGATGATGTGGGCGGGTGGATAGGAGCGAGGTGCGGCCGCCGGGTGTTCGGCGGCCGCAACGGGTGAAGCCTGCAGAGTCATCAGTAGCTCCGGGGGACCCGGTAGGGAAGAGGTAGAGATAGAGGTCGAGGGCGCGGTACTCAGTTCAACGCGACTGCGGCAGCGGCGCTTACCGGCGAGCCTTCGACCGCCACCGAGGGCGTGCCGTCCGGCCCCACCGGCACGTCGCCGACCAGCGTGGTGCGATACAACTGCCGGTCGAAGTCGAGATCGAAAATATCGGTGGGGGCGAGGTGAGCCGTCGCGCGGTTGTCCCAGAAGGCGACGCTGCCGGCCTCCCATCTGAAACGCACCGTGAATTCCGGCCGTGTTACATGTTCCCAGAGCAGTTCGAGCAGCACCTGACTCTCGCGCGGCGTCACGCCGACGATCGACTTCAGGAAGCTCGGGCTCACATACAGTGCCCGCTCGCCGGTCTCCGGGTGCACTCTGACGAGCGGATGTTCGGTGACGAGAATGCGTTGCTCGACGGCTTTCACAAACGCCTCCGTACCGCTCGCGCCGGCAGGCGGCGTGAAACGATGCAGCCCGCGCAGGCCATCGACGAACGCACGCAACGGTGCGGAGAGCTTCTGATACGCGGCCACGAGGCTGGTCCACTGCGTGTCGCCGCCGTAAGGCGGAATCGTCACGCCGCGCAGGATCGAGGCCCAGGGCGGATTGACCGCGGCGGTTACGTCCGTATGCCAGCCGGTCCAGGGGCGTTGCAGCGTTTGCCCCTCGAAACGCGTGGCCTTGCGGTACTTGGAGATCGAGTAGACCTCCGGGTGGCCCTCGACATGGCCGAACACCGGATGCCCCAGGGTCAGCTCGCCGAACTGCGCCGAGAACGCGACGTGTTGTTCGTGCGTCAGGAATTGCTCGCGAAAGAACACGACGCGCCATTTGAGCAGCGCCGCGCGAATCTCCGCGATCTGGCGCGCGTCCAGTTTCCGCGTGAGATCGACACCGTGAATCTCGGCGCCGATATGCGCGGAAAGCGGGTGAACCTGAATCGATTGTGTTTCCTGCAATGCGGCTGCGCTCATGCGATGCTCCTGGCGAAAGAGAACGTGGCTGGCGGCTGTTTTGCCACGTCGGTATAACGGTTGGCAGGTCGCGGCAGCCCAAGATTCTCGCGCAGCGTGCGTCCCTCGTATTCGGTGCGGAAAAGCCCACGCCGTTGCAGCTCCGGCACCACCAGGTCGGCGAACTCGGTCAGGCCGCCCGGCAGCCACGGCGACATGATGTTGAAGCCATCGGCGCCTTCTTCTTCGAACCATTGCTGCAACTGGTCCGCGATGCTTTGCGGCGTGCCGACTACCTGCTGATGACCGCGCGCGCCGGCAATACGCAGGTACAGATCGCGAATGGTCAGGTTTTCGCGCCGCGCGAGATCGAACAACAGCCGTTGGCGGCTCTTGCCGCCGTTGGTTTCCGGCAGCTCGGGCAGCGGGCCGTCGACGGGGTACTGTGACAGGTCCACGCCACCCGACATATTCGACAGCAGCGACAGGCCCACAGTCGGATGGATCAGGTCCTGCAGCGCGGCGAATTTCGCGTCGGCTTCTTCCTGGGTGCGGCCGATGATCGGGAAAATGCCCGGCATGATCTTCAGATGATCCGGCGCACGGCCATATTTCGCGAGACGGCCTTTGACGTCGCGATAGAACGACTGCGCTTCGTCGAGCGTCTGATGCGCGACGAAGATCACCTCCGCGGTTTGCGCCGCGAGTTCGCGTCCCGCCTCCGATGCGCCGGCCTGCACCACAACCGGCCACCCCTGCGGCGAACGCGCGACGTTCAGCGGACCGCGCACCTTGAAGTGCTTGCCGGCGTGATTGAGCACATGCAGCTTGTCCGGGTCGAAATAGACGCCGCTTGCCTTGTCGCGGATAAATGCATCGTCTTCCCAGCTATCCCACAGGCCGGCGACCACGTCGTAGAACTCGCGCGCGCGTTCATAGCGGATCGCGTGTTCCGGATGGCGTTCGAAACTGAAATTGAGCGCCTCGGATTCGGTGCTCGACGTGACGAGATTCCAGCCCGAGCGGCCGCCGCTCAGATGATCGAGCGACGCGAATTTGCGCGCGAGGTTATACGGTTCGTTGAATGTCGTGGAGACGGTTGCGATCAGCCCAACGTGCTTCGTCACGACCGAAAGCGCGGACAGCAGCGTCAACGGTTCGAAATGATCGGCGCGCGCCGTGCGCGATAGCGCGGGCAGATTCGTGTCCCGCACGCTTACGCTGTCGGCGAAAAATACCGCATCGAATTTGGCGCGCTCCGCGATCTGCGCAAGTTCCGCATAGTGTGCGAAGTCGAGTCCGCCACTTGCGTGCGCATCCGGATGTCGCCATGCGGCGATATGGTGGCCTGTCTCCATCAGGAAAGCGCCCAGTTTGATCTGCCGCTTCTGCTGATTTTCACCGCTCATCGTTTGCTCCGTGAAGGGTTTATAGGTATGGAAAATGCGGTGGACCTCACCACGCGAGCCGCCATTCGGTGATCGGCGGACTCGCGACCGGAATGCGCGTGCCGCCGTGCGGCGGTTCGTCTTCATGAGGGTCGCGGCGCGCGCCGTCGTGTTCGGCGAAATCGGCCAGTACCTCGTCGCGCAAACGAATGAAGCGGGGATCGTTACGCTCGCGTGGACGCGGCAAGGCCACGTCGACAATCCGTTTGATGCGACCGGGACGCGGCGCCATCGTGACGACGCGGTCGCCGAGGTAGAGCGCCTCGTCCACGTCGTGCGTGACGAGAATCATCGTGATGCGCTCGTGTTCCCAGATGCGTTGCAGTTCGTTCTGCAAGCGGCCGCGCGTGAGCGCGTCGAGCGCGCCGAACGGTTCGTCGAGCAGCAGGACGCGCGGACGGTTCACGAGACCGCGGGCGATCGCCACGCGTTGCGCCATGCCGCCCGACAACTGATGCGGATACGCATTTTCGAAGCCTTTCAGGCCGACGAGTTCGATGTGCTGCGCGACCGCATCGCGTTTTTCGCGCACTGACAGCGGCGCATTGCGCAACGCGGCGAGAATGTTTTGCGACGCCGTGAGCCACGGAAACAGTCGATGATCCTGAAACACGATGCCGCGTTCGAGCGACGTATCGCGGACCTTTTCGCCGGCAACGACGATATCGCCGATGTAATCGCTATCCAGTCCCGCGATCAGACGTAGTAAGGTCGACTTGCCGCAACCGCTGGACCCGACCACGCTGACGAATTCGCCGGGACGCACCCGCAGGCTGATATCGTCGAGTACCGCGAGCGGGGTGCCGTCCTGCTGCGCATAGCGTTTGCTGACGTGGAGAATGTCGATGCTTTCGGCAAGCGTGGAAGAAGTCATGGGTGGACCTTGATCTGTGTTCGGGGCAAATACGGTGCGCGTTTGGTACGTTTTCGGTGTGGGTTCGGTGTATCCGCGGCGCGCCCTCGGTGAATCGCGAATACGGCGTGTCTATCGTGCCGGCACCTGTGAGCGGCGCGCAAAGATCGCTCGCTCCACCGCGCGCGCCAGCGCGTTCAGCGCCCAGCCGGTCACCCCGACCACGATCACGCCGAACAGCACCAGATCCATGCGGAACTGTTCGCTGCCGTCGATCAGCGTATTGCCGATCCCGCTGCCCGCCACCAGCAGATATTCCGCGCCGAGCGTGGCGAGCCACGAATAGATCAGCGCGAGATAGATGCCGGTGAAAATCGACGGCAGCGCGGCCGGCAGAATGACCGCGCGGATCAATTGCCAGCGCGAATAGCGGAATGCGCGCGCGACTTCGATATAGGCGCGCGGTACTGCGTGAATGCCGTCGCATGTGTGCGCGGCGACCGGCAGCAAGGCCGCGAGCGAGAGGAACACGACTTTGGCCGCATCGCCGAGGCCGAACCACACGGAAATCAGCGGAATCCATGCGAACAGCGAGATCTGTTTGAACGTGTCGAAACTCGGGCCGATCATGCGCGTGGCGAGACGCGAGAAACCGAGCACGCTGCCAAGCAGCAGGCCGCCCAGTGTGCCGATCACGAAGCCGCTGGCTTCGCGCGCGAGCGACGCGCTGAGGGCCCTGAACAGCGCGCCGCTGACAATCTGCTGCCAGGCGGTGGCCAGCACCTGCGCGGGGCTGACCAGCAGGCCGCTTTTGCTCAGGTGCGCTTGCGAGACAGCCCACCAGATTGCAATGGCGACGACCGGCAAGACGGCGCCGCGCCAGTCGACGCGTGTGAGCAGCGGCCGGCGTGGCCGCGCGGCGCGCTGGAAGGAGGCGGGCACGTTAGCGCAGTCGCAGGACGCAGGTGTTGCCTGCTTCACGCCCGAGCTGCGCTTGAAAAGAGCAAGACTCATCGTAGATACCTCACAAGCGATGCATGGCAGCGTTTGGCGCCATTACTCGCGAAACGCCGACGGTTGACCGCGCCGCAAACGCGCTTCGAGTGCGTCGAGCAAACGATTCATCGCGTAACCGATCGCGCCGACCACCACCACCGACGCCATCACCAGATCGAGCTGAAACAACTGCCGGCCGTAGACGATCAGATAGCCAAGCCCTTCGGACGAGGCCACCAGTTCGACCACTACCAGCGCGAGCCAGGCTTTGGTGAACGCAAGCCGTACGCCGGTGGCAAGCGTCGGCACGGCCGCGGGCAGCACGAGATAAAAGATTCGTTGCCAGCCGCTGTATTCGAATACGCGTGCGACTTCATCGAGCGACGCGGGGGTCTGGCGGAATCCTTGCAGCGTGCTCAACGTCACGGGAACCAGCGCGGCATGCGCGATCAGAATGTATTTGAGCGGCTCGCCTACACCGACGAGCAGCAGCAGAAACGGCAGCCAGCCGAGCACGGGAATCTGCACGAGCGCATTGAAGCTCGGCAACACGTAGGCTTCGAAGGTGCGCGACAGGCCGAGCGCCGCGCCAAGCGCAAAACCGAGCAGGGTGCCCGCGGCGAAACCGAACAGCACGCGTTGCAGACTGATCAGCGTGTTGCTGACCAGGTCGCCGCTCCTCGCAAGCTCGACGAAGGTGTCGAACACGCGCTCAGGCGGCGGCAGGATCTGCGGCGCGATCCAGCCGCGCTCGCAACCGATGCTCCATAAGGCGAACAGGACCGCCGGCAATATCCACGGCGCGAGCCGCCAGGCGAGGGCGCGCAAGCGTGCATTGCGGTAGAGCGGCGCGCGCGGCGCCGCGGCAGCGTGGCCGAGCCGGTCGCGCTCGACATGGAGGGCGGTTTCGCTCATCGTGATCGCTTCCGTTTTAGCTAAGCGGCTTGCCGGCGGCGTCGTAGCGCGTCCAGTAGTGGTCGAGTTGTTGCGTGCGTAGCGCGTTGTCGAGATATTTCGTTTCGAACCAGTTGTCGACCTGGACCGGCTGACGGATCAGTTTGAGTTTCAGTGCATCCGCGGCAACCGCCTTATAGCGCGCCACGATGAACGGGTCGATCAGCGGCGAGTTGCGATCCTTCAGGCTTTGATTCGCGAATTCGGCCTGCCAGGAGGAATAGGGCACCCCGCTTTTGGCCCACAGCTTGAAGAGCGCGTCGCGGTTCGCTTCATCGGACGACCATTGCGCGCCTTTGACGACTACGTTGACGACGCGTTGCACGATATCCGGATGCGCGCGATCGAAGTTGTCGAGCACCAGCAGATGGGCCTGACGGGTGAACTGCGGCCCGTCGTTCTGCGATTCGTAGACGATCTTCGCGAGGCCCTGGTCGCGCAACTTGTACAGGTGGTAATCGTTGATCGACGCGTCGATTCCTTTGGACGCCAGCGCGGCGAGCGAACTCGCGGAGTCGAGATTGATCACGCGCAGATCCCGCTCGTCGAGCTGATTGGCGGCGAGCGCATTGTCCGCGACGAGTTGCAGATTGGTGCCGCGAAAGATCGATACGCGCCGGCCTTTCAGGTCTTTGATCGAGCGGATGTCCGAATCCGGGGGCACGGCGATCTTGACGCCGGAGCGGACACCCGAGGCGAGCAGCAGGCGCGTTTTCAAGCCGTTGGCGCGGCCGAGCACCGCAGGTAGATCGCCCTGGTAGGCGAAGTCGAGTGAATTGTTGGCGATCGCTTCGTTGACGGCGGGGCCGGCGCCTTTGAAGAACAGCCACTCGACCTTGATGCCGTCGGCGGCGAATTCTTTCTCGAGCGACTGCTGCAATTGCACAGTCGCGGCAGGCGATCCGCCAAATGTCGGCGGATCGCCGTTGCCTTGTTGCGCGACGCCGATGCGGATCACCGCCGGCTTGTCGGCATAGGCGTGAACCGCGGCGAGCGACAGGGCCGCCACGGCGAAGAAAGATTTCAGCAGACGGAAATAGCGCATGCGGCAATACCAGTCGAATGAGGGGAGTGGGCTGAAAATGCTCAGGTGGGCAAACAGCCGGCACTACAAGTTAGATTCGCGAGCGCCTGAATCCAACCAATCATTGCTGATAAGAAAATCTGCGGTAGTTCGAACCACACCGCGTGAATGGCGCCGCGCGGCACTTGTGGTGTGCAAGTGCGCGTTTTCCCGATTTGCATAGTTGAATTCGTCGTTTGGCCGTGACGAATTGCATGGCTACCATGCGACGCTCATGGGATCTTCATGCGACCTTCATGCGACCTTCATGCGGCGCGCTCGACCAGCCCAGGTTGCAGTTGATCGAGCGCGCTGCACCCCAGCAGGCGCATGGCGATATGCATTTCCTGCAGCATCAAGGCCAGCACCTCTCTAACGCCGGCGCCGCCGCGCGAGGCCAGACCGTAAAGCGGCGCCCGCCCGAGCAGAACACCGCGGGCGCCCAGAGAAACGGCTTTCAACGCATCGCTGCCGCGTCGCACGCCGCCGTCGACGAAGACATCGAGACGGGTCCCCACGGCTTCGGCGATGTCCGGCAGCAGTTCGAGCGGCGCGAACGTGCTGCCCAGTTGCCGTCCGCCGTGATTCGACAGCACAATCCCATCCGCTCCATGGGCGAGCGCCAGCAATGCGTCGTCGCGCCCCTGGATGCCTTTCACGATCAGCTTGCCGCTCCAGTGCCGCCGGACCCATTCGAGATCCGTCCAGCCGAGCGTCAAATCCATCTGCCGGCTGAGCATGGCGGCGTGACGTGACAGATCGGCCCGCTCGCCGACGCTGCGCGCGATGTTTTTCAACTGCGGCGAACCATGGCGCGCCATCTGCCAGCACCAGTGCGGATGGCGCATGCAATCGGCGATGAGCCGCGGCGATAGCCGTAAAGGCAGCGCGAAGCCGTTGCGGGTGTCCTGATCGCGTTTGCCGTGCACCGGCACATCCACCGTCAGGACCAGTGTGGAAAAACCGGCCGCGCTCGCGCGCCGCATCAGGTCTTCGGCAATACCGCGATCCTGCTGCACGTAGAGCTGCATCCACAGGTCGCCGCGCGGCGCGGCGGCGCGCACGTCTTCGAGCAGGGAGGTGGAGGCGGTCGATAGAACGAAGGGCAACCCTGCCTCGCTCGCGGCGTGGGCGAGCAGTTCGTCGGCACGCGGCCAGAACAGGCCATTCAGACCGGTCGGCCCGACGATCAACGGGGCGGCCGCCTCGCGTCCAAAAAACTGCGTGGCGCTGGAGCAGCACGACACGTCGGTCAGCACACGCGGTTTGAAGAGCCACTGACGGTAAGCCTCGGCATTGCGGCGCAACGCGTCGCCGTCCTCGGCGCCGCCGTCGAGATAGTCGAAGGCAAGGCGCGGCAGACGTTTCCGGGCGGCGATCCGATAATCGGCTACGCATGAAAGCATGAATGCTCCACAGACTTCAAATATGCTGCTGTTGTCCGATTCAATCGCATTACAATCGAGATAACTGCTATTCGATCTTCTCGATCTGTTCGATTCGCCTTAAGGGCCGCGCTACCACCATGTCAGAACACGCCAGAGGCACAGTCCGCAAGACCAGGGCGGCTGAACCGGAGACACCGCGCTCGTCGCTATTCGTCGGCTCGACCGCGAAGGCGTTTCAGGTACTGCACGCGTTCGACGGGCCGAACCGTCACATGACCCTCGTCGATATCGCGCGAGCCTCCGGCCTCGATCGCAGCGCTACGCAGCGTCTCGTGCATACGCTGGAAGCGCTCGGTTATCTGTACCGCGTGCCCGACACTCGCAACTACGGCCTCACGACGAAAGTGCTGCAGTTCTCCTACAACTACGTGCGTGCCAACGAGCTCATCGACAAGGCTTCACCGTATCTGCTCGACATCAGCCGGCGGCTTGGCGAGACCACCAATCTGCTGGAACTCGACGGGCATGAGATCGTGTTCGTCGCGCGATTTCCCGGCCAGCATCTGGTGAATATCGACATCGTGGTCGGGGCGCGTTTGCCGGCCATGTTCACCGCTGCCGGCATCGCCATCCTCTCGCGTCTGTCCGACGACCGCGTGCGCGAGATCCTCGCCCAAACGCGCCTCGAACCGCTTACGCACTACACCGAAACCGATCCCGACAAACTGCTCGAACGCGTGCGCAAAGTCGCCCGGCGCGGCTACGCGGTAGTCGAGAACGAAACCGTGCTCGGCGATATTTCCGTTGCCGCGCCGGTGACGGATCACGGCGGCATGGGCGTCGCCGCAATCAATATCTCGGTGCCGACCTCGCGCTGGTCGCGTGAGAAAGTGGAAGCCGAACTCGCGCAGCACGTGCAGGTGGCCGCGACGTCGATCTCGAAGTCGCGGCTCACGGGTTATCAGCGCTGAGCGCTTATTTACCGCTCATTCAGCTCGCATTTAGTTTTCACGCCCGGCGCTCGAACGCGTCGAGCTGCTTTTCCAGTTCGACCCGCAGGTTCGCCGACAACTCCGGTGCGGCCTGCACGAGTGGCGCGAGCATCGTCGGCGCATGCACGCCGATCAGGTCCATCACCGATTTCATCGGCCCCGGATTGGTTTCGGCAAACGCCAGGTTCATCAACGGAATCAGCTTGCGGTGCAGGGCCAGCGACTCCTGTGTCCGGCCCTCGGCGGCGAGCCGATAGATCGTTTGCCACGCGCTCGGCAGCAGGCTGGCCGTCACCACGATGCCGCCGCGCGCGCCCGCCGCGACATGCAGCGGAAACAGCGTGTCCTCGCCGCTCAAGACCGAGAACGATTCGTCGACGCCGGCCACGGTGCGCAGGAAGTGCCACATGTCGGTATTGCACGCCTTCATGCCGATGATCCGCTCATGCTTCGAGAGTTCGTGCAGCACTTCGGGCGCGATCGAAATGCGCGTGCGATACGGAATCTCATAGATCAGGATCGGCAGCGGCGATTCGTCGGCGTAACGCAGGAAGTAGTCGCGAATGCCGCCCTGGGTCGGATTCGTGTAGTAGGGCGTCAGCACCAGCAAGCCGTCCGCACCCGCTGCGGCGAATTCCTTGCCGGCCTGCATGGCATCGTGATACCCCGGGTCGAGCACGCCGGCGATCACCGGGATGCTGCCGGCCACTTCCTCGGCGGCGATGCCGGCCATGCGGATGCGTTCGGCACGCGCCAGCGCACCGTATTCGCCGGTGCCGCCGAGCGGCACGAGGCCGTCCACGCCCTGCTTGAGCAGATAGCGGATCAGGGTGCGGGCCGCGCCGCTGTCGATCGTGTCGTCGGCGTTGACCGGTGTCGGAATGGCCGGCAGAACGCCGCGTAATTGTTGTGCTGAAAGCATGAAGAGTCTCGGTGAATGAATGGGTTCAGGCGGCGAGGCTGCGCCGGCGTAAACGGTCCGCGACCCAGATGAGCGTCGCGATAAAGATGAAGAGGCAGGTCGATACGGCAGCGATGACCGGCGAGATCTGCATCGTGATTTCGTCCCAGAACTGCTTGGGCAAGGTCGTACTGAGGCCGCCCGAGGTGAAGAGCGCGATGGTCAGTTCATCGAACGAGGTCGCGAACGCGAACAGGAACGAGGACATCAAACCCGCGCCCAGAATCGGAAAGGTGACGCGGCGCAGGGTGGCCCACGGACGCGCGCCCATGCTCTGCGCGGCCAGATCGAGACGGGTGTCGTAGTTGCGCAGCACGGCCATCATTGTGATCACGACGTAGGGCACCGCGACCGTCGTGTGAGCCAGCACCAGACCGAGCGACGAGCCGACGAGGCCGATCTTCGCGAAGAAATAGAAGATGCCGACCGCGATGATCATGCGCGGCACGACGATCGGCGAGAGCACAAAAGCCAGTATGGCCGCCTTGCCGCGCATGCCGCCGCGCACCAGCAGGAATGCGGCGGGCGTACCGATCAGCATCGACAGCAAACCGGTGCCGAGCCCCACCAGCATCGAGCGTGTGATCGCCTGCATCCACAGCGGCGAATCGACGATCTGCCGATACCATTGCAGCGAGAATCCGTGCGGCGGCCATGCCAGCCCGGAAGCCGAATCGAACGACAGTGGGATCATCAGGAAGGCCGGTGCGCTGAGAAACACCAGCAGCAGAAAAACGATCACTCGCAGCGTCAGGCTTTCGCCGCTGCCCGACGCACTGCGTTTGCGGCCTGCGTGCGAGCGGGGCAGGATGGCGAGCAAGGCGTCCGTTGCATTGCCGAGCGCGCTCAGGATCAGCTCGCCGAGCTTGCGGCTCCAGCCGCCCGCGCGTGAGCCTTTCGCGCCCGCGCTTTCGCCCGCCATGGTCGAGAGGCCCACCATGCGGTCGTACACCAGGAAGACGACCAGCACGACCGCGAGCAGCAGCACCGAAATCGCGCCGGCAAAGCCCCAGTTCAGCGCCTGCATCACCTGATCGATGATCAGTTGGGTGATCATCGTTTGATGGCGGCCGCCCAGCAGCGTCGGCGTGATGAAGAAGCCGATCGCGGTGACGAACACCATCAGCGCGCCGGCCGCGACGCCTGGCAGCGACAGCGGGAAATACACCTTCCAGAACACGGTGCCGGGACGCGCGCCCAGCGTGGCCGCGGCGCTCGGCAGGCGCCGGTCGATGTTCTCCATGACCGACAGCATGGTCAGCACCGCGAGCGGCATCAGCGCATGCACCATGCCGACGATCACGCTGGAAAAGTGATAGAGCAGGCTCAGCGGTGCGTCGATGATGCCGAGTTTGAGCAGCAGTTGATTGATGACGCCGTTGCGCCCGAGCAGCACGACCCATGCAAAGGTGCGCACGAGAAAGCTGGTCCAGAACGACAGCAGGACCCAGAACAGCAGCCGGTTCTTACGCGCCCGGCTCGCCGTCGAAATCAGATACGCGATCGGATAACCGGTCAGCACGGAGAAAAACGTGGTCCATAACGACACTTTCAGCGTGATCAGCAGTACGTCCACATACACGGACGACGCGAACAGCCGCTTGTATTCGATCAGCGTGAAGCCGGTGTCGTTGTGAATGCTGAGCAGCAGGAGCTGGCCGACCGGATAGACCAGCATCACAAGCAGCAATACGACGAGCGGCGCGCCTTTCGCGCCGGGCTTCAGCCACGCGCGCCAGGCGGCCCGGCGCGGCGCGGGCTGGATGGGCTGCGCCGGTCCCGCCGGTTGAGAAGGGCGCGCGCTCAGAGCGGAATGGTTCATCGCTTACCCCGCGATCGCGACGGCGTCGGCGGCGAGCCACGACAGGCCGAGCGTTTGCCCGACTTCGTAGTGGCTGCCGAAACGGTTGGTCGGGAAGGCGGCGACGAGCGGCGCGGCGTTGGCGGTATGCGGCTCGAGATAGAGCTTCGTCATGCTGCCGGTCACCATGATGTCGGTGAGTTTCGCCGACAGGCTGCCGCCGCTGCCTGGGTCGGTGCTCGCCCCGTCGTGCACGCGCAGGTTCTGCGGACGCAGCATCAGTTTGACGGTCTTGCCGTTGCCGATCACCGGGTCGTAGGCCATCGCCTCGCCTTTTGCGACGCCTTGCACGCTGATCTGCACCTGATCGCCCGCCCGGCTCGTAACGACCGCGTCGAGCAGATTCGATTCGCCGAGAAAGTCCGCGACAAACACGCTGTTGGGCCGGAAATACAGATCGGCCGGCGTGCCGAGTTGAGCGATCGAACCCGCGTTCATCAGGCAGATGCGGTCCGAC
Organism: Paraburkholderia fungorum; assembly: GCF_902833645.1. GTDB lineage: Bacteria > Pseudomonadota > Gammaproteobacteria > Burkholderiales > Burkholderiaceae > Paraburkholderia > Paraburkholderia fungorum. Next base: position 93,014 of record NZ_CADFGE010000010.1, on the reverse strand, counting down.
ATGGTCATGGCCTCTTCCTGATCGTGCGTTACGTAGACGATCGTCGTACCGAGTTCGCGATGGATGCGTTTGATTTCGAGCTGCATGTGATCGCGCAGTTTCTTGTCGAGCGCGCCGAGCGGCTCGTCCATCAGAATGATCGACGGCCGGTAGACCATGCAGCGCGCGAGCGCGATCCGTTGCTGCTGGCCGCCGGACAGCTCGCGTGGATAGCGTTGCGCCACATGCGGCAGGTGCACCATTTCCAGCGCCTGCATCACCTTGTCCTGAGTGGCCTTGGCGTCGGTCTTGCGCATCTGCAGCGGGAACGCGATGTTCTGCGCGACCGTCATGTGCGGGAACAGCGCATAGTTCTGAAACACCATGCCGATGTCGCGTTCATACGGCGCGCCGTACGTCACGTCCACCCCATTGATGCGAATCTGGCCTTCATCGGGCAGCGCGAGGCCGGCAATCAGGCTGAGCAGGGTGGTCTTGCCTGAGCCGCTCGGCCCGAGCAAGGTCAGGAATTCGCCCTCGGCGACGTCGAGACTGGTCGGCGCGAGCGCGACGAAATCGCCGTAGCGTTTGCTGAGTCCCGTGATCTGAAGATTCGAAGCGGACATGAAATCGGCCTCCGTGAAAAGGTGACAGGGAGCGGCGGCGCGCTTACGTCAGGATCCAGCGATTGAACCGCTCGAGCGCGACGCTCTGGTTTTCCTGCCAGTACTTCGCATCGATATGCAGACCGTTGGTCATGTTCTGCGGATAAGTCGGGCAGTTTTTCGCGATCTCCGGCTTGATGAAATTGAAGGCTTCGGGTTGCGTAACGCCCGCCGGGAAATAGTCGACCAGCGCGGCCTGGCGCTTCGGATCGGCGGCGAACTTGATGAACTCGCGGCATGCATCGGCGTTCGGCGAGCCCTTCAGGATCGACCAGTTGTCGACCCCCCAGATATTCTGGTTCCAGACGATACCGACGGGCGCCCCATTGGCGATCGCCGACTGCGCCCGTGACACCCACGTGCTGATCATGTCCACTTCGCCTGAACCCAGCATCTGTTCGACCTGTGCGCCGGTGGTCCACCACACGTCGACGTGTTTCGCGATCTTCGTGAGGCTCGCGAAGCCGCGGTCCAGGTTGCAGGGATAGACCTGGCCGGTCGCTACGCCGTCGGCCATCAAGGCTTGTTCCATCGTGTCGAACGGATACTTGCGCAGGCCGCGGCGGCCCGGGAAGTCCTTCACGTTCCACATATCGGCCCATGAGGCCGGCGCCTTGCGGCCCTTGAACGCGTCGGTGCGGTAAGCGAGCACGGTGGTGTAGATATTGGTGCCCACGCCATACGGCGACATATATTGCTTAGGAATCTTGGCGATCACCGGATCGGATTCGAGTCCGTGTTTTTCGAGGTAGTCCTTGCCGCCGCCGGTCAGCAGAAGAATCGCCGGCTGGCTGATCTTCGCCATGTCCCAGGTATAGCTGCCGGTGTCGACCATGCTCTTGATCAGCGCGGTCGGTTCGGCGTTGGCCTGCACGCCGACCACTTCGATGCCGGTCTTCTCGGTGAACGGCCGGTAGAACACCGCGCCGTAGGCCTTCGTATAGATACCGCCGTCGTCACGAATCACGATCCGTTTGCCGGCCGCGCGCGACGGTGTCCAGACGAACGGGAAGGCGACCGCCGCCGTGCCTGCCAGCGCCGCCTTGATGGCCGTGCGGCGGCCGGGTTGCTGAATCTGATCGCGTGTGGGCTGCTTTTTCATGACGACTCCAGGGAAAGTGGCAAGCGTGGGAAGCGTGGATAAGCGAAAGACCGGAAAGGCGAAAATTCAAACCGTGCGGCGGTTCACCGGGCAGGGCGTCACGGCAGCAACCGGCCGGGGTTGAACAGCTCCTGCGGATCGAGCGCCTGTTTTACCGCGCGCATCAACGTCAGTTCGGCGGCGGATTTGTAGTGAGCCATTTCGCTGAGTCCGGTCTGGCCGACACCGTGTTCGGCGCTGAACGTGCCGTGCAATTCGTGCGCGACGTCGTTCACGCAGCGGCGCATAGCGGTAGCCATCGCAGCGGGGTCCGCTAATTCACGCCATGCGTCGAAGCTGAAGAACGGAATGAAGTGCGCGTTGCCGTCGCCGAGATGGGCGACCACCAGAATCTCGAGACCAGGGACGAGCGCATGGACCGCGCGCGTGGCCTGCTCGATGAAAGCGGGGACCGCGGACACCGGCACCGCGCAATCGGTCGTTAAGCCCACGCCGCCTTTCTTGTTCGCCTCGGACACGCTGTGGCGAATCTCCCAAAGCGCGGCGCGCTGGGTGTCGTTACTGGCGAGCACGGCGTCGGCAATCAGGCCGTCAGCGGCGGCCTGTTCGAGCGTGTGTTGCAGCAGTTCTGCCATTTCCTCGCCGCCGCGGGTGTCCGCGAGTTCGACCAGCACGTGCCAGTCGTGCAGTTCGCCAAGCGGATTGCGGCGCTCGGGCACGTGTTCGATCACGAGTTCGAGCTGGCGGCGGTTGATCATCTCGAACGCATTCAGGCGCGCGCCGCAGGCGGCCTGAAACAGGCTGAGAACACGCAGCGCGGCCGCCGGGTCGACGGGCGCGAACCATGCAAGCGCGTGATGCGTCGGCAGCGGATGCAGCTTCAGCGTGGCCGCCGTGATGATGCCGAGTGTGCCTTCGGTGCCGATGAACAGATGCTTCAGATCGAGGCCGGTGTTGTCCTTGCGCAGCGCCCGCAGGCCGTTCCAGATCGTGCCGTCGGCGAGTACGACTTCGAGACCGAGCACGTTGTCGCGCGTATTGCCGTAGCGCAGAACGCCGGTGCCGCCCGCATTCGTCGACAGATTGCCGCCGATCTGGCATGAGCCTTCGGCGCCGAGGCTTACCGGGTAGAGCCGCTGTTCGGCCGCGGCGGCATCCTGCACGGTCTTCAGCACGCAGCCGGCTTCGACTTCCATCGAGCCGTTGGCCGTGTCGATCGAGCGGATCCGGCGCATCCGCGACAGGTTGACGATGACCGGCCGGGCGCCTTCGCTCGCGGGCACGGCGCCGCCGCACAGGCTGGTGTTGCCGCCTTGCGGCAGGACCGGTACGCCTTGCGCCGCGCACAGGCGGACCACCGCGGACACCTGCGCCGTCGTCGAGGGCAGCGCAACGCAGAGCGCCGGCGCCTTGTAGCGGCCGCGCCAATCCTCGATGAAGCCGTCGAGGTCGGCTTCGGCGCTGAGGATCGCGTCCGCTCCGAGTTCGGTTTGCAGGCTGGCTAACAAGGGCGCGACTGGGCTCATTTCCGGTTCCTTGATCGGGCGGCGGCTTCGACTCGGCTGCGACCCGTATGGGACGAACCAGCGCTGCCTGAGAAAAAGCATAGAAGTAAAAAAATCGCATTGAAATGCAATTAATCGCTATGCGATTAAAGTGCTCGTTTTTCCTGACAGGGGTCGAATGGACGCCGACCGCCCCGAAACAAATAAGCAAAGCGAAATTTGTTGGTTTGGGTAAGCCCGCGGCGCCGCGATACTTGATCGTCCGATGGCCGTGCCATCCGGTTTCGACGTATCCGTGTGCAGTTCAACTCTCTGGCCATACCCGACTCCATGACGCAAATCACTCACTCCGATCAGCATGCGCTCGACACACTTCGGCTGATTGGTCCGGCACCCGACAACTGGGTTCCGCCACGCGAGGGCATTGACCATAACGTCGTGATTGTCGGCGGCGGACAATCCGGCACGGCGTTCGCCTTTGCTCTGCAACGCGCCGGCATCGGTCAGGTCAGCGTGATCGATGCCGCCGCCGATGAAGGCCAATCGGGCGTCTGGCTGAATCGCGCCCGCATGAACAAGCTGCGTACCCCGAAATCGTTGGTGGGTCCCGAAGGGGGGCTGCCGGGGTTGAGCTTTCAGGCATGGTATGAAGCGCGCTTCGGTGCCGAGTCTTATGGCGAAATCGATCGGATTCCACGTACGCGCTGGGCGGAATATCTCGCGTGGTACCGGCATTTCCTCGAGATTCCGATTCGCTACGGCACCCGCCTCACGCGAATCGAACCGGCGGGTGAGCATTTCCGTTTGCATCTGGACGTGCGTGACGGCGGCACGGTTCGGAGCGTCGTGGAGACGGCGCGCAAGATCGTGCTCGGCAACGGCGTCGCGGGCAATGGCGGTCCCAACATTCCTGCCGTGCTGAAAACGCTGCCGTCCACCTTGCTTGCCCACACCTCCGAGGCAATCGATTTCGCCGCGCTGCGCGGTAAATCCGTCGCGGTGATCGGCGGCGCGGCCTCCGCGTTCGATGCTGCAGCAACGGCGCTCGAAGCCGGCGCAGGGCAGGTCCATCTGTTCGCGCGGCGTGAGCGGATTGCTTCGGTGCCGGTGACTCGCGCTCGCGCCTATCCCGGTGCGTACGACAACTATTTCCATCTGCCGGACGCGGTTCGCTGGTCACAGGCGCGACGCTTTCGCCGCGCCGGTTCGACACCGCCGCTCGACGCGGTGGAGCGCGTCACGCGCTTTCCGAACTTTCATCTGCATCCCGGCACGCAGTGGTCGCACGTCGACGTCAGGAACGGGCGCGTCGAAACCGAGGTTGCGGGGGAGTCGCTGACATTCGATTTCGTGATTGCCGGCACGGGTTACGCCATCGATCTCGCGCTGCGGCCGGAACTGGCGCAGATCGCCGGACATGTCCGCCTGTGGCGCGATCAATACGTGCCCGCCGCCGGCGATAGCGACGACGCGCTTGGCGCGCATCCGTATCTCGGCGCCGCGCTCGAATACCTCGAAAAGGTTGAGGGCGAAGCGCCTTATTTGAAGAACATTCACGTCTACAACCCGGCGGCCTTCGTTAGTTTCGGCTTGCCGGTCGGCGACGTGCCGAGCATGAAGCGCGACATTCCCGCCGTGGTCCAGCGCATCAGCCGCGATCTGTTTCTCGCCGATCTGGACGCGCATGCAGCGCGTATTCATGGCGATATCGCCGCGGATTTCGACGAGTCGGTCTACGCACAGAGCGTCTGGCAGCGCGACCGGGCCGACGTCGCCTGAAGTTCGTCCGGAAGCGGGCTCCAAAGCGGACCCGGAAGCGGGCACGAACTCACACGTGAGCTCAACAACGCAGGAGGCTGGAACCTTTATGTCCACTCAGTTCGAATCGATCGCGACGCGCGCTCCGGCTAGCGGCGCGGAGCCTCACGATGCCGCGCGCCCCGTAGCAAGGCGCGGACTCTCACGCAGCGTCCGGATCGCCGGTCTCGCGGCGCTGGCGTGGCTCGGCAGCGCCGCGCTGACCGAATGGTGGCCGAGCGCGGACGACTGGCCGTACACGAAAGAATACCTCGCGCTCAAGCTCGTGCTCGCCGTATTCGCAGCCGCGACGGCTGTCGCCGGGTGGCGTACTCAGCCCCTTCAGGCGAAGACGCCCACGCGCATCCATGCGTGGCTCGCGGCCATGCCGTGGTTGCTCGCCCTGGCGCTCGGCGTGAGCGTATGGGAGGTGGTCACGGCGCAACTCGAATGGCTGCCGCGGCCTTTTTTCGCGCCGCCGCAAGCGCTAATCGGCGTCTATGCCGAAGACTATCCGCGGCTGGGTTCGAGTGTCGTGCATTCGTTTGGACTACTGGCTTATGGCTACGTGCTGGGCGCGGCGGCAGGCTTCGTGACGGGGGTGAGCATCGGCTGGTCGCAGGCGGTCAGCTACTGGGTCCATCCGGTGCTGCGCCTGATCGGACCGCTGCCGGCTACCGCGTGGTTGCCGCTGGCGTTCTTCTTCTTTCCATCGAGCTTTAGCGCCAGCGTGTTCCTGATCGCGCTGGCGACCGCCTTTCCGGTGGCCGTTCTGACCTGGTCCGGTGTGGCCGGCGTCAACCCGGCTTATTACGACATCGCCCGCACGCTCGGCGCGCGACCGGCTTTTCTGATCCTGCGTGTCGCGATTCCGGCGGCGTTGCCGTCGGTATTCGTCGGCCTGTTCATGGGGCTGGGCGCATCGTTCTCGGTCCTGATCGTCGCGGAAATGATGGGCGTGAAAGCGGGACTCGGCTGGTACCTGCAATGGGCCCAGGGCTGGGCGGCCTATTCGAATATGTATGCCGCGCTGCTGGTCATGGCGCTGATGTGCTCCGGTCTGATCACGTTGCTGTTCCGCCTGCGTGACCGTTTGCTGGCCTGGCAAAAAGGATTGCTCAAATGGTAGCCGTACCCGAAGTGCTGAATCAGAACGCCGCCGCAGCGCCTCTGCGCGACGGCGCGCGCATCGACGTGCGCCATGTCAGTCATCAGTTCGCATTGCGCGGCGCCGCGTTGCCCGTGTTGCAGGATGTCAGCTTCACGGTCGAGCCGGGCCAGTTCGTCGCGCTGCTGGGCCCGAGCGGTTGTGGAAAGTCCACCTTGCTGCGTCTCGTGGCGGGACTCGATACGCCGACGCAAGGCAGCGTGCAGGCCGACGGCGCCACGATCGCGGGCCCCGATCCGTCGCGCGTGGTGGTGTTCCAGGACCCGACCTTGTACCCGTGGCGCACGGTGCGCGGCAACGTCGGGATCGGTCCGCAGGCGCAGCGCAGAGGCTTCGCCCGGCGGCGTGGTCCACAGGAAGATCAGGCGCGGCAACGAATCGATGCCGCGCTGGAACTGGTCGGCCTGAGCGAGTTTGCCGAAGCGTTTCCGCATCAATTGTCGGGCGGCATGGCGCAGCGGGTGGCGCTGGCGCGTGCGCTCGTCAACGATCCTGCGCTGCTGGTGCTGGACGAGCCGTTCGGCAAGCTCGACTCTCTGACGCGCATCCGCATGCAGGGCGAACTGGCGCGGCTTTGGCAGGACGCACGCTTTTCCGTGCTGCTGGTGACGCACGACGTCGAAGAAGCGCTGCTGCTTGCCCGGCGCGTGATCGTTTTCAGCGAACGGCCCGCACGCGTGGTTGCGCAAGTGCATAACGACGCACCGTATCCCCGCCATCGCGACGATCCGAAGCTCGTGGCGCTGCGCCGCGAGGTGCTCGCTCAACTCGGACTCGACACCTGAACAACCCATAGAACAATTGATAACGATCTGAGGAAGAGTCAACCATGAATCCCTACGATGAAGCGCCGCTGAGCGAAAGCCGCCGCGCGTGGTTACGCAAGACGGCCTGGACTGCGGGCGCCGCGGCGCTCGGCGGTGCGTGGCTGGGTATGCCGGGCTCGCCGGCGGTCGCCCAGACGCCGCAAGCCGGGCTCAAGCCGCTCAAGCTTTCCTGGAATGCCGGCGCGATCTGTACCGCGCCGGTGGCCGTGGCGGTGAAGCAGGGTTTTTTCGAGCGGCACGGCTTGCAGGTGGAACTGGTGAACTTTTCGGGTTCGACGGACCAGTTGCTCGAAGCGATCGCGACGGGCAAATCCGATGCGGGTGTCGGCATGGCGCTGCGCTGGATCAAACCGCTGGAGCAGGGCTTCGATGTGAAACTGACGGCCGGGATTCACGGCGGCTGCATGCGTTTGCTGGCCACGCGCACGTCGGGCATCGTCGACGTGGCGGGACTGAAGGGCCGCACGATCGGCGTGAGCGATATGGCGAGTCCTACGAAGAATTTCTTTGCCATCGTGCTGAAGAAGATCGGTGTGGACCCGGAGCGCGACGTGAACTGGCGTCAGTATCCGGCGAATCTGTTGGGCGAGGCGCTCAAGAAGGGCGAAGTGCAGGCGATTGCGGACGGCGACCCCACCATCTGGACGATCCGCGAATCCGATCACCTGGTTGAAGTATCGAACAATCTGTGCGGCGAGTATCAGAACCGTTCGTGCTGCGTGCTGGGCGTACGCGGGTCGCTGGTGCGAAAGGATCGCGCCACCGCGCAGGCGTTGACCCAGGCGCTGCTCGAAGCAACCGAGTGGACCGCCAATCATCCGGCCGACGCGGCGGCGATTTTCTCGGCCTATACGCCCTCTGCCGAAGTGAGCCAATTGACGGCGATGCTCAAGAGCCATACCGATCGCCATCATCCGGTCGGCGACGCGTTCAGGAAAGAGATATCGCTCTACGCCGACGATCTGAAGGCGGTGGGCGTGCTCAACAGCGGCACCGATTCCAATCGTCTCGCGGACAGGGTGTTCTCGAACGTGCTGGCTTGACGGCGCACCGTATCCGTCCGATATGCGGTTTGTGTCGAACGATAGTCGAATTTATCGTTTGGCCGTGACAGCAAGCATCGTTACGCTAATCGGCTTGCCTATGATGTGCCGACGCCATGATGAACCCGCACAACTCTCCGCCGTCGCGCGGCCGCCGTCGACTGCTCGGTCGGCTGGCGGCCGGCGGTCTGGTGGTTTCTCACACCGCTGCCGCCAGTGAATTGCTCAAGCCGCTCACGGTCGCGCAATCGAGCCGCGTGCCCGGCGCGCCCATTCTCGAGCATCCCTACGGCGTGCCTTCGCCCTATGAGGCGAATGTCGTACGGCGCAGCGCACGCGCGTGGCCGCTGCCCGGCGCGGCTTCGTCAATGACGCCGCTCGCCGATCTGCACGGCACGCTCACCCCCAACGGTCTGGTCTACGAGCGTCATCACGGCGGCGTGCCGGACATCGATCCCGATCAGCATCGGCTGGCTATTCACGGGCTGGTGCGCACGCCCAAGCTGTTCACGATGGACGACCTGCTGCGCCTGCCGTCCGAATCGCGGATTCATTTTCTCGAATGTTCCGGTAATACCGGCAACGAATGGAATGGTCCGAGCGGCATGCCGGTGCAACTCACGCATGGTTTGCTGTCGTGCTGCGAATGGACCGGCGTGCGCTTGTCGACCTTGCTGGAGGAGGTGGGCGGCTTGTCGAACCCGGCCAATCCGGCGGGCGGCTGGTTGTTGGCAGAAGGCGCGGACGCCGCCGCGATGACGCGCAGCCTGCCGCTCGAGCGCATACTCGATCGCGCGCTGGTGGTCTACGCGCAGAACGGCGAGCGCTTGCGTCCCGAGAACGGCTATCCGTTGCGTCTGATCGTGCCTGGCTTCGAGGGCAATACGAACGTCAAATGGCTGCGCCGGCTGAAAGTGGTCGACGCGCCGTTGCAAACGCGTGAAGAAACCTCGAAGTACACCAGCCTGCTCGCGAACGGCACCGCGCGTCAGTTTGCGTTCGAGATGGATGCGAAGTCGGTGATCACGCGGCCTTCGCCGGGACAACGCCTCACCACCCAGGGCTATTACCCGATCACCGGTCTCGCGTGGTCCGGACGCGGGACGATCCGCAAGGTGGAAGTGTCGACCGACGGTGGTGCGAGCTGGCGTCTCGCGCGTCTGGACGGCGCCATTCACGATCGCGCGCTGACGCGCTTTCAGGCGGACTGGCACTGGGATGGCGGCGCGACCGCGATTCTCTCGCGCGCCACCGATTCGACCGGCTACGTGCAGCCCACGCGTGCCGAACTGGTTGCCGCGCGTGGCCTGAATTCGCAGTACCACTACAACGCGATCCAGCAATGGCGAGTCGAGGCAAGCGGCGAGGTGCGCAATGCGTAACGGCCGCAGTTCGATCCGCAAGCGAGCGCGCATGGCACGAACCGCGCTGGCCGTGCTGCTGTCGCTCTCGGCATTGGCATCGTGTTCAACAGTCGCGCCGGGTGACCGGAGCGCTGGCGCGGGTTATGAGATCGGCACGCCGCTCACCGAACAGGACCTCGCCGCCTGGAACATCGACGTTGCGCCGGACGGCCGCGGCTTACCCGCGGGCAGCGGCGACGTCGCCACCGGCGCGCACGTGTTTGCCGCCAAATGCGCGGCGTGTCACGGCGCGCAGGGCGAGGGCGGTCTCGGCGATCAACTGGTGGGCGGGCAGGGTACGCTGACGGGCGCGAAGCCGAAGCGCACCGTCGGCAGTTACTGGCCCTATGCGACGACCCTGTTTGACTACATTCGCCGTGCGATGCCGTACAACGCGCCCGAATCGCTTTCCGCCGATGAGGTGTACGCGTTAAGCGCATTCCTGCTCAACCGCAACGGCATCGTGCCGGCGGATACGCGGCTCGATGCGGCGTCGTTGCCGCGTGTGGCGATGCCCAATCGCGGTGGGTTCGTGGCCGATCCGCGGCCGGGACGGCTATGAGGTGCGGGTGCCGATCTGATGGCTCGGGCCGGGCGCTTCATGCAGCCGGGGCGGCCGGTGCGCTCGGCGTGTATTTGCGCAGCCGCTGCGAAAGCAGATGCGAAGGCTTTTCGATCATCCGGTAGAACGCGTAGCTGATAGCGAACGCCAGCGCCACCTGCACGAACCACGCGAATCGGGATGTAGCGTCGAATCCGCTCATTTCAAGCAGCGCAAGCGCCATCTTGTGGCACAGATAGAGGCTGTAGGACCACGCGCCGAACGTGGCCAGTCTGGCCCACACGCCGCTTCTGGACGGCGTGGCGGTTTCCGCCGCGATCCAGACCGCCGCGAGGAACTGAAATAGCGGCAGCGTGATATCGGGCGTGATCAAGGGCACGATGGCCGGCTTGAGATTCGATTCGGACAACAGAATCATAATGACCGCACCGGCCGCGACCACCGCCACTCTCAACGCAACCAGATGGTTTGCGAGGTAGCGCGTGCTCCGGTCAAGGCCGCCCTTGATCATCAGCGTGAGCGGCGAATACGCACCGCGAACATGGAACTGCTCCGTGTTGCGCTGGATCTCCGCGATCAGACAGCCGAAAATCCATCCGGCCGCATACAGCAGCGCCGTGCCGGGAACCCCATACGTTTCGATGACGCAGCCGTGGCAAACCGGGTGCCCGATCAGCCGAACCACGGCCACCATCACGCCCGCCGCAAGCGCGCATCCAACGATCATTTCACCGAGGTAGCGAAAGCGAGGGCGCAGCAACGGATAAGCGGCGTAATACACCATCTCGCAGTAGAGCGACCACAGCACGGATTCCAGATAGTTCTGGCCCGCCGGCAAAGGTTGAACGAGGCACAGCAGAATGACCAGCGGCAAGCCGATGCGGATGAATCTGGACGCGTAATAGTTGATCGGCTTGAGCGTCACATCCTTTTGATATGCGTTGTGGATGCAATAGCCGGAAATGACGAAGAAGACGATGACGGCGGCGGGCCCCGCGAACAGCGCGGTCGAGCCTGACCACAGCGCGCCGCCGAGGAAGGCGAGTGGGTGGGGCAGCAGTTCTTTGAACGCGGGCGGCTTGATGTGGTACATCAGAACCCAGACAGCCGCGAGGAATCGAATGGCGTCGATCTTCAACGACTTGTTCAGATTGGTGGACGCTGAGAGATTCAAGGTGATCGCCATTTTTGCCCCTTCTACTATTCAGGCTGCGGCGATCTTACCGCCGTGGGGAACAACAAAAATAACGATAAAAATCGAAAAAAATGGCGAAATTAATGCCTCATTCGCGCCGGCGGATTGATGCTGGCACAATTCAAAGGCAGTCTCTGCCGAGACCGGACCAGAATTCGAGGCGTAACGACCTTATGACTCCGTCAGAAACCATTGACCAGATGATCGCGGGAATCACGGATTGGCGTGGTGAAACCTTCGCCGCGATGCGTAAGGCCATCCTCGCGGCCGACTCGCAGATCGTCGAGGAATGGGAGTGGATGGGCAGCCCCGTGTGGTCTCGCGACGGAATGATCGCGGTCGCCAATGCGCACAAAGGCAAGGTGAAGTTGACCTTTGCCCACGGGGCTAGCCTTCCGGATCCCGACAAGCTCTTCAACGCGAGTCTTGAGGGCAACGCAAGACGGGCGATCGACTTCTTCGAGGGCGACAGGATCAATGAACGCGCGCTAAAGAATCTGGTCCGTGCCGCGATTGAACACAACCAGACCAAATTGAAGAAGAATGCGCCGGCGAGTAACCGGGCGAAAGCACGTAAAAGCAAAGAGACGTGAGTTCGGGGGGAGAGTCCAGGGCGCCGAATCGTAGCCGTATTCGTGCGCGACATCGAGTACCGACGCGCTGGTTGCCAGTTGTGGAAGGTTCAGCAGGAGCCGCCATCGACGGCACGCATGAACCGTGCGTCATACCGGTTTCGCGCCAGTCAGATCGTGATTGAACGCGAGATGCCGCACGTCTCGCGGATCAGCGAAGCGATCACGCCGTTCAGCGCGCCAGCAAGGAAACGGTTGCGATGCCGAGGATCGTCATTACGAGCGAGGCTCCGACGTGAATGACGACCTCGCCTGCTGCCCAGCCGAGCCGGCCGTCTTGCAGACGCTGCACGACTTCCGCCGAGAATGTCGAGAACGTCGACAAGCCGCCCATCAAACCCGTGATGACGAAGAGCCGCCATTCGGGGGCGATCTGCGGCGCCCGCGCGAACCCCGCGACCGCGACGCCGATGACGTAGCCGGCGATCACGTTAGCGGCGAAAGTGCCGAGCGGCAAACCGGTGAACAGGCCGTTCAGACGGATGCCGAGAAACCAGCGGAATAGCGAGCCGAGCGCGCCGCCAATGCCGACCGCGAGAATGGACAAATACATGGAAAAGTACTCTGGCGAAGCCGAAAGATCGACAAACCGGGCTCGCGGGGCAGGCGTGATGCCGCGTCCGCAGTCGTCCGGGCGAAGCAGGCATCATCAGCCATCAAGGGCGGTTAACGGAGAATGCCATCTCCAGCGCGCAAGTCTAGCATCCACCTGGCATTGGGGACAGACGAGCATCGCGCGCGGCGAGCAGCAGTCGGCGCGCCGCCGCGCACGATTTGCGGCCAACCGTGGCTAGCGTGCTGGCAGCCCCTCAGCCGACGCTTTCGCGCTCCGGCGTGGCCGAAATTTTGTGGATCGACAGATCCGCGCCGTTGTATTCGTCTTCCTGGTCGAGCCGCAACCCTACCGTCAGGCGAATGGCGCCGTACACGAGCGTGCCGCCGAGCAAGGCCACCACAATGCCGCCCAGCGTGCCGACCAGTTGCGCGCCGAACGACACGCCGCCAAGGCCGCCGAGCGCACGCAAGCCGAAGATGCCGGCCGCGAGGCCGCCCCACGCGCCGCACAGACCGTGCAGCGGCCACACGCCGAGTACGTCGTCGATACGCCAGCGGTTTTGCACGCAGGTGAACATATAGACGAACAGCAGGCCCGCAATGCCGCCCGTCACCAGCGCGCCGAGCGGATGCATCAGGTCGGAGCCGGCGCATACCGCCACCAGTCCGGCAAGCGGGCCGTTGTACGTGAAGCCGGGGTCGTTGCGGCCCGCGAGCCATGCGCTCAGCGTGCCGCCGACCATCGCCATCAGCGAATTGACCGCCACGAGGCCGCTGATCTTGTCGATGGTCTGCGCGCTCATCACGTTAAAGCCGAACCAGCCGACCGCCAGCACCCATGCGCCCAGCGCGAGGAACGGGATATTCGACGGCGGATGCGCGGCGATGCAGCCGTCCCGCTGATAACGGCCGTGGCGTGCACCGAGCAGCAGCACAGCCGGCAACGCGACCCAGCCGCCGAACGCGTGCACCACCACCGAGCCGGCGAAGTCGTGAAACGGCACCCCGAAGACCTGAGTCAGCCAGTTCTGAATGCCGAAGCGGCCGTTCCACGCGATTCCCTCGAAGAACGGATAGATGAAGCCAACCAGTACGAAGGTGGCGAACAGTTGCGGATTGAACTTCGAGCGCTCGGCGATGCCGCCCGACACGATCGCCGGAATTGCCGCCGCGAAGGTCAGGAGGAAGAAGAAGCGCACCAGCGCATAGCCGTTGTGCGCGGCCAGCGATTCGGCGCTGCCGAAGAACTGCACGCCATAGGCGATCGTGTAGCCGATGAAGAAATACGCGATCGTCGAGACCGAGAAGTCCACCAGAATCTTCACCAGCGCATTGACCTGATTCTTTTTGCGGACCGTGCCGAGTTCGAGAAACGCGAATCCCGCATGCATGGCCAGCACCATTGCGGCACCTAGCAAAAGGAAGAGGGTATCGGTGCCGGTTTTAAGACTTTCCATCGAGTGTCCCGCTTATGCCAAAAAAGCGGGCATTGAATGCAAGAACCGGGCCAAATTTGTGCCGAAAGCGTCGATCAGGTGCAGGGCCGCACCGGAATGGGTTTGTTGTGACGTGCAGGCAATTCAGCGTCAGTTTTTCCTTGCACCTCGAATGGCAACGAAAGCACAATTTAAGTGCATGACGGTTTCGCTCCCGCTCTCATGATCCAAATGTGGGCAAATTATTAAATTTGATTTACGTTTAATTCAAAAGCCTGACGTTCTATGCGCAATCGCTGCGTACGGAACGATATCTGGCGGAACAAGCATGATTCCTGACGTGCCGTCTTTGTCTTCCTGCGCAAACGCCCACATAATGTGCCGTCCCCGTGCATGATCTGCCGGCCATCGACCTCCAATGCGCACGCATGAGACTGACCACTAAAGGCCTGTTGCTGATCGCGATTCCGGCTTTCTTCGAATTGGCGCTGCTGTCCGGCCTGGTCAAGGCGCAGTCCGACGCGGCACAAGCCGAGCGGTGGGCTATCCATAGCGAAGACGTGCTGCGCCAGACCACCGCGATTCTCGATCCGGTGCTGGGTGAGTCGGTGGCGCTGCGCGGCGCGGTGCTCGCCAACGATACCCGCTTTACCACGCCGGTCACGGTGTGGATGGACGTCGACCGTCGCATCGATCAACTGGCCGAGCTGGTGGCCGATAACCCGGCGCAAGTCGAACGGGTGGTGCAGGTGCGCCAGGCGGTGCAGGGCTATCGCCAATGGTCGGACCGCGTTCAGGACATGCTGCATTCGGGGCGGCGGCGCGATCTGCTCGATCGCTTTCGAGATCTGGGCGGCGCCGACGTGCTCGATCGCTTCCGCCAGCAAGTGGCGGCCTTCCAGAGTGAAGAGCGGCGCCTCGACACGTTGCGTTCAAGCGCCGCCGGCGCCGCGCGTGAACGGCAGCAGATGCTGGTCGTCGCGGCCGTGCTCGGCTCCTTGCTGTTCGTCGCGGTGGCCATCTGGTTGTTCACGCGTGGCGTGCGCGGCCGGCTCGCGCTGCTCTCTGACAATGCCGGGCGCCTTGCGGGCAACGAGCCGCTGGCGCCGATCGGTCCGGGCCGCGACGAAATTGCCCGGCTCGATCTGACCTTGCATGAAACCAGCCGGCGCCTGCTCGAAGCCGAGCGCATCCAGGCGCGCTTTCAGTCCGATCTCGCGCGCCGCGCCGGCGAACTGGCGCGCATCAACGAGACCTTGCGGCAACAGACCCAGGAGAACGAAATGTTCATCTACAGCGTGTCGCACGACCTGCGTGCGCCGCTGGTGAATCTGCAAGGCTTCTCGAAAGAACTGACGCGCGCCTGCGACGACCTGCGCGCGGTGCTGCGGCAGTCGTCGCTCGCGGCCGAGCCGCGGCAGCGCATCGAACGGGTGGTGGACGAGGATATCGGCGAGGCCTTGCACTTCCTGCAAACGGCCGTGTTGCGTGCCTCTCATATTATCGACGCGCTGTTGCGGCTGTCGCGCGTCGGCCGGGTCGAGTACCGGCAACAAAAGGTCGAAGTGCGCGATATCGTGCCGCGCGTGATCGATGCCATGCAGGGATCGATCCGGGCCCGGCGGGCGCATGTGATCGTCGACGAACTGCCGCCGGTATGGGGCGACCCGACCGCGCTTGAACAGGTGTTCGCGAACCTGATCGGCAACGCGGTCAATTATCTGGACCCGTCGCGCGAAGGTCTGATCGAGATCGGTACGACGCCGGCCCCGCCGGGCGTGCATTCGCTACGGATTTTTTACGTGCGGGACAATGGCCTGGGTATTCCGGCGGTCGCGTTGCCGCGGCTTTTCAACGCGTTTCAGCGGCTGCACGGCAATGTGGCGGCAGGCGAGGGCATCGGTCTTGCGCTCGTGCGGCGGGTGGTGGAGCGCCACGGCGGGCGCGTATGGGCGGAGTCGAAAGAGGGGGTGGGCACGACGTTTTATCTGTCGCTGCCCGAAGCCGGAACGCGTAGCGCGCAGCGGTCTTTCGAAACACACGCGACGCTGGCGGACGGTGCTCACGCGGTGCAGGGTGGACGGGAAGCGCGTGCAGCAGCCGGTGATTCAGAGGGCGCGGGTCCCGGCGGCGGTGCGGTACACGCCGCGAATGCCGCCCATGCCGCGCCTGGCATCAGTACGCGGTAAAGAGCCGGCGTGGTTTGAGCAGTTTGCTACCGCGGATCGACCAGTAACAGCCGCAGCAGATCAGGACCGCGATGCCGGTCAGCGCTTCGAGCGGCGCCGGGTGCAAGCCAGGCAGACCGTCGAGCGCGAACAGGCCGCGTGCGGCGATCAACAGCGCCGCCCATAGCGAGCACGCTGCCTGCACCAGCATGCGCGTACCCGCCAGACGCCGTGCGCGGTTTTCCCGCGACCAGTTGGCCGGTGTACGTGCGCAAAAAAAAGCAATCGCCATCAGCGTGACGGCGAGAATGACGATCCAATCAGTCAGTTCCATCAAAAAAGGCTCCCAAGTCAACCCGCGACTATAGGAAAGCCTTTTGCTGCGAACTATCGGACGAGTCTCAAAGTCGGGTGCGACGAGGGCACATTCCGGGGCAATCGCATTGAGAGGTTTCTGCGAATCCGCTTCGTGGTTCTACTGAAGCTTTATCAGTCCTGCTGTCGTCGAGCGGAAGCCACAGCGGCGATAAAACGCCCCGAGGTGGGGTTCAGAATCGACGTGTGGCCAATGTAAGCCGCGTTGCCGCGCAAGTATTGCGAAGGCGAGCTTGCGAAGGCGAGCGCGCGTGGCCGCAATGAGCCGGCGCTCGCCGTCGGGATCAGAGTTCGATCCGGGTGCCGAGCAGCACGAGGAACTGACGCAGCCACTCAGGATGAGCGGGCCACGCGGGGGCGGTGACGAAATTGGCGTCGGTGATCGCCGCATCGACCGGAATGTCGGCGTACTCGCCGCCGGCCAACTTCACTTCGGGCGCGCAGGCCGGGTAGGCGGAAATGCGCTTGCCGCGGATCACGTCGGCGGCGGCCAGCAATTGCGCCGCGTGGCAGATCGCCGCGATCGGCTTGCCCGCTTCGGCGAACTGCCGTACCAGCTCGATGACCTTCTGATTCAGACGCAGATACTCGGGCGCGCGGCCGCCCGCGATGGCCAGTGCGTCGTACTGACGGGAATCGGCGTCCTCGAATGTCGCATTGAGGGTGAATTGATGGCCGGGCTTTTCGGTGTAGGTCTGGTCGCCTTCGAAATCGTGAATCGCGGTCTTGATCTTCTCGCCGGCTTTCTTGTTCGGACAGACCGCGTCGACTACGTGGCCGACGGCCTGCAGTGCCTGAAACGGCACCATCGTTTCGTAATCCTCGGCGAAGTCGCCGGTCAGGAACAGAATCTTCTTTGCTGCCATCGCATGCCTCCAGTTGATCAACGGAATACATCGAGCGGGCAGTCAGTCTACTCCAACACGTTTGACAGAACCGCGACGCAACATGCGGCGCGATGAACGGGTTCGCCGCGCAACGGCGTATCATGGGCGCGTTTTCGCATGCGAAAGCCGTTCGATGCGGCTCATACACAGCACATACAGATATGACTTTATCCATTCGTTCACCGTTGTTGCGCCGTGCCGCCGTTGTCGCCCTCGTGTTCGGCGGCCTGACGGCGTGTCAAAAGAATGATGCGTCGGCAGATCAGGTCGCCGGCAAGCTCAATGAGGCGGCCCAAGCCGCCGGTCAGAAGCTCGATCAGGCAGCCAGCTACGTCGGTCAGCAGGTCGATGCGACCAAGGCAACGGCGCAGCAGAATCTGGACTCCGCAGCTTCCGCGCCGTCGATCAAAATCGATCCCGCCGCGCTGGCATCGAGCGCGCAGGCCAACCTGCAAAACGCGGCGAGCGCCACGAACGCGCAGCTCGGCAAGGCGGCGGCGCTGACCGGCCAGGGCCTCGAGAACGCCGGGCGCAAGCTGCAGGAATGGTCGGCGCAAAGTTCGGCGTCGGCGGCGGCCTCCGCTTCCTCGTCGGCATCGGGCGATTCCAGCGATGCGCAAAAGCAGATGGACAAGTGAGAGGACGGTCTATGCAGCCGTCCGTTTGACAGCCGGATTAAATGTAATTACTATGGTTACACATTGTCGTTGCCGGGCAGGTTTGCTGTGAATACGAGTAGCCGGTTTGCGTTTGCTGTGCACGTGCTCGCGCTGCTGTCGTTGCAGGAGGGCGTGCCGCTTTCGTCGGAGATGATCGCGGGCAGCGTGAATACGAATCCTGCGCTGATCCGGCGTCTGCTGACCATGTTGGCCGACGCCGGTCTCACGACCTCGCAACTTGGCGCGGGCGGCGGTGCGCTGCTCGCCCGGGCGCCCGAAAGCATTACCCTGCTCGAGGTGTACCGCGCGGTGGACGACGCGCAATTGTTCGCCATGCATCGCGAGGAGCCGAATCCGGCATGCATGGTGGGGCGTAATATTCAGGTCGTGCTGCGCGGTATCATCGACGAAGCGCAGCAGGCTATGGAAGCGTCGCTCGGCGCGCGCACACTTGCGGACGCCACTGCCGACGTAGTGCGCGCCGAACGGGCGCGTGAGCGTAAGCGGCGTTCGCACGGATAACGTAGCAAAGAAGCGGTACAGAAGGGCGCGCGCGAAGTAGTCGCGACGCGCGCCTGAGAATGGAAGGGGCTGATGCCCCTCTTTTTTCCGGAATATATGTAATCAATGTGGTTACATATTGGCTTACATACCAGGAGTATCGAAATGAGCAAACAGTTGAAGATCGCGTTGTTCGGCGCCACCGGCATGATTGGTTCGCGGATCGCCGCGGAAGCGGCTCGTCGTGGGCATCAGGTGACGGCGCTGGCGCGCAATCCGGCACGCGTGCCGGCGGATCTGGCGAATGTGACGGCTGCACAGGCCGACGTGCTCGACGCCGCGAGCGTCAGCGCCGCAGTGCGCGGTCACGACGTGGTCGCCAGCGCATACGCGCCGCCGAAAGACGACCCGGCAGCGGTGAGCAAGGCCAGCCATGCGCTGGTCGACGGCGTGCGCGCAGCGGGGCTGAAGCGTCTGGTGGTGGTGGGCGGCGCGGGCTCGCTCGAAGTCGCACCGGGCAAGCAACTGGTCGACACGGACGGCTTCCCGGATGCCTACAAAGCGGTCGCGCTGGCGCATCGCGATGCATTCGACTACTACCGCGGCATCACCGATCTCGACTGGACTTTCTTCGCGCCGGCCGCGCTGATCGCCCCGGGCGAGCGCACCGGGAAGTTCCGCACGGGTGCGAACACGCTTATCGCCGACGCCGAGGGTAATAGCCGTATTTCCGCGGAAGACTATGCGATCGCCTTCGTCGATGAACTGGAGCAGGGCCGTTTTATCCGTCAGATCGCGACGGTGGCTTACTGAGCCTTAACGTGCCGTATGGGCCCGCACGCGGCTCGTGTCGCGCGTAGTCCGTGGCATGCGTCGTAGCGGCCGCCCGGCGGATCGGGTGGCCCGCCAATCGCCGGGTTTGCGCAAGCGTCCTAACAATCGGTTACGCATGTTCGGTTGCCTGCTGTGAAACTGCGGCTACACTGGCGTCTCCCGTTTTCTTACGGATCGCCATGCAGTCATGCCAATTGCGGCGTGAGTCCGGGGCCGCGCCGTCTAACGGCGAACAACCGGCGACTCGCGCCGCCTTTCAGTTTAATTTCAATCAGATCGGATGCAGCGCTGGACGCGGTGTTCGTGCTCGCGTCGCGGCGTGGTTCGGCGCGTGGGCGCTCACGGTGTGCGTCGCGCTGATTCTCAGCATTGGATGGATGCCCGCCGCGGCCCAGGCTGCCGGCGCCGGCACGCCTGTTATTCCGGCTTTACAGAGTCTGATCAATAGCGCGACAGCGACCCCTGCGTCCGCCGCCTCGGGCGCCTCCGCCGCGGACGCGGCCTCCGCGCCGTCGCCTGCGAGCCAGGCGGAACTGGCGCGCTCGCTCGACAGCGTGATCTCGACACTCGACAACGATCGGCAGCGCAGCGCGCTCGTCGCCCAGCTCAAGAAGCTGCGCGATGTCTCGCAAAACGTCGCGCAGCCCGCGCCCGCGCAACCGAGCCCGGGCTTGCTCGGCGCCATCGCGTCGGGCATCGCGTCGTTCGAATCCGACGTGCATCAAGGCCGCACGCCGGTGCGCTATTGGGGCGGCCGCTTCAACGCGGCCGGCAACGAGCTCTATACGATCATTTCGGGTCAAGGGCAGGAAAGCTTCGGGCGCATCGTCTTCTCGATGATCGCCATGCTGGCCGGCTGGGGGGCGTGCGCCGGCGCGCTGATCTACGTGCAACACCGGCTGTACCGGCGCTTCGGCATCGTTCTGGGGCTCAACCCGAATCCCACCACGCGCGAATTGCTGATCTTTGCACTGCGCCGCGTCGGGCCGTGGATCGTCGCCTTTCTCGCCGCCTTGCTGTTCGCGCGAGCCATGCCCGATGAGCTCGGCCGTACGCTCGGCATGGTGGTCGCCTATGCGATTGTCGCGGGCGCGGTGTTTTCGGCGATCTGTCTGATCATGTTTTCGCTGTTCGGCTCGGGGCACCGGCGAGTTGCCGTGCGTCTGCTGCTCGATCACGCGCGGCGCGTGCTGTTCGTGGTGGGCATATGCGCCGCGCTCGGCGATGCGGCGGTCAACTACGACGTCGAGCATCAACTGGGATCGAATCTCGCCGCGCTGATTTCGACGGCGGCCAACATGACTGCCGCCGTGCTCACCGGCTATTTCGCGCTGGCGTTTCGCCGGCCCGTCGCGCATCTGATCCGCAACCGGGCCTACGACCAGCGGAACGACCATCAGGCCGCGACCGACGCGTTCGACGTGCTCGCCTCGCTCTGGCATGTGCCGGTGCTGGTGCTGGCCACCGCGTCGGTGGTCGCCACGCTCGGCGGCTCGGGTTCCAGCGAAAACGTGCTGCAGATTTCGGTGGTGACCGCACTGCTGCTGGTGCTGGCATTTTTCCTGTCGGCCGTCGTGCTGCGCGTGACGCGCCCGCGCAGCGCGCGCGCACGGCGCCGCTCGCCTTATCTGTCGCGCTTGTTGCGCTTTTGCGGCACGCTGCTCACGTTGTTCATCTGGCTGCTGTTCTTTGAACTGGCGGCGCGGTTGTGGGGCGTGTCGCTCGCGGAAGTCGTGGAGGAAAACGTTGCCGCGCGCGGGATTGCCCATGCGGTGACCGCGATCGTCGCAACCGTGTTCATTTCATGGCTGCTGTGGATTCTTGTCGATACCGCGATCACCGAAACCCTCAATCCAGGCAGTCTGCGCAACAAATCGCGTAATCCGAGCATGCGGGCGCGCACGATGCTACCGTTGCTGCGCAACGTGCTGCTGGTGTCGATCATGACGATTGCCGGCATCGTCACCGCGGCGAATCTGGGCATCAATGTGACGCCGCTGCTGGCCGGTGCCGGCGTGATTGGTCTCGCGATCGGTTTCGGCGCGCAGTCGCTCGTGACCGACCTGATCACAGGGCTGTTCATCATCATCGAAGATACGATTTCGGTCGGCGACTGGATCGACGTAGACGGTGGCCATGCGGGCACGGTCGAGCATCTGTCGATCCGTACGGTCCGTTTGCGCGACGGGCAAGGCGCGATTCACGCGATTCCGTTTTCACAGATCAAGATCGTCAAGAACCTGTCGCGCGATTTCGCCTACGCGGTGTTCGAAGTGCGGATGTCGTTCTCGACCGATGTCGATCAGATCACGCAACTGATTCGCGAAGTCGGCGCCGATCTGATGGCCGACTTTCGTTACCGGCGCGAAATGCTCGGACCGATCGAGGTGTGGGGGCTCGACCGTTTCGATCCGAACTGGATGGTCGTGAAAGGGCAGATCAAGACGCGGCCGTTACAGCAATGGAGCGTGGCGCGCGCTTTCAATCTGAGGCTGAAACGCAAGATGGACGAGGCCGGCATCGAGATTCCCGTGCCGCAAATGC
Source organism: Paraburkholderia fungorum (assembly GCF_902833645.1). GTDB lineage: Bacteria > Pseudomonadota > Gammaproteobacteria > Burkholderiales > Burkholderiaceae > Paraburkholderia > Paraburkholderia fungorum. Next base: position 71,177 of record NZ_CADFGE010000010.1, on the reverse strand, counting down.
GGGTGTACACGTCATCGAAAGATAGTGAAGGGCAGCCTTTGCCGGACGATGAGCTTGCGCATGGGCATGGACCTGAACACGTGCATGCCGCGACAGGCGCTTCGATGCGTGCCGCGCACGTTGCCGTGGCGGCGGCGCGCGATGTGTCGCACGAACCGCGTCCGGCGCCGCCGCCGACCGGGCAGACCGCGCCGATCCCGCCGCAGATTCCGACCGCTGGTGACGCGGGCGGTAAAAGCTGAGTAAACCCGATGCCGGTTTCAGACGAGCGCCGGTGCCTGAACGGTGTGCACGATGTCGTTGACGTGCGTGGCGATCTGCGCGCCCGCGACGCCGTAGATGTGCAGCGAGACGGCGGGTGCGTCGCTGCAATTGCCGAGCCGGTGAATGCCGCTCCTGCCGCCACGCACAAACGACACGGCGCCGGTATTACGAGCTTGCGTTCGGGTGGCGCTTGCGCAATGCTGTGCGCCGTTCCATTCGAAGACCGTTTCGCTCAGCGTGCCCTCCAGCACCGCGTAGCCGCACCAGGTGTGGTGTGCGTGCACCGGGCTTGCCTGGTGCGGCAGCCATACCAGCGCGGCGATCGCATAGCGGCCGTGAGGGTCGGCGGCCAGCAGATGACGGCGGTAGTTTTCGGCGGAGCCTTCGCGTTGCGCCGGGGTGAGCAAGGCGGGGTTCGCGGCGGCTTCGGCAAGCGCGATGCGCATGCTGCGCGCGAAGAAGGTCGAATTCGAGGGTTCGGAGAAGTTCACGCAGGCTTCGAGCATTGCATCGAGCGCGTCGCACAGGTGTGCGAGCGGCGCGGTGCGAGGCGCACACGAGGGCATTTCGCGCGCGGCGGCAAACTGCGTGGCGTGGGCGGAGGAATGGGCGACGGGGGTTGAACGGGGGTCTTGGCTCATGATCGCTGTGCAGCTGGATGGCTGCTTATCGGCTATTTTTTGACAGAGATATTTATACCCGTTTGCCTGGAGAAAGAGTTTCCATATAATTCCACCCACAGACTTAAAAGTAGAATAATTTCCTATAGGGGCGTGATGATGGGAATGGATATCATCGATCGGAAGCTGCTCGAACTGTTGCAGGAAGACGCAACGATGCCGATCGCCGAACTGGCGCAGCGCGTGAATCTGTCGCAAACGCCATGTTGGAAGCGGCTGCAACGTCTGAAAGAGACCGGCGTGATTCGCGCCCAGGTGGCGCTGTGCGACGCGCGCAAACTCGGCGTGGGCACGACCGTGTTCGTGGCGGTGCGAACGAACCAGCACACGGAGGCCTGGGCGCAGGCCTTTACGCGTGCGGTGCAGGACATTCCGGAGGTGGTGGAGGTCTACCGGATGAGCGGCGAAACCGACTACCTGTTGCGCGTGGTGGTGTCCGATATCGACGACTACGATCGGGTCTATAAGCTGTTGATCGGCGCCGTGCCGCTGTATGACGTGAGTTCCAGTTTTGCGATGGAACAGATCAAGTACTCGACGGCGCTGCCGGTGCGGCCCTCGGCGGTGGTGGAGGGTCGTTGACCGCAAGCCACGCGCAAGCTCAGTGGGCGTAGAATGCCGCCTTTCCCGATACTATCCGCGACTGCTTCGCGAACCGAGCCCGCCTCATGAACAAACCGCCGCGCAAGAAGAACCCGACTTTCGGCATTGCTATTTTCATCGTGGTCGCGGTACTGCTGGTGATCGCCACGCTCTTCTATAACGCCATCACGGAAAAGCGTGAGTTCGACCGTCAGAACGCACCGGAGCCGACGGTTTCTTCGGACGCGGCGGCGGCTGCTGCGGCGGCTACGGCGGCGAAACCCGCGAGCGGCGCTGCGCAATAAGGCACACGAAGACACACGACGCGATCGATCGACGATCCGCCGCCGCGGTCGGTTCGGCGGAGCTTGCGCCTCGTGCGGTGCTGGTTGCCGGCACGTGCTGAAAGCCTGCTTTGAACGTATGGCGCACGACGAGCCCGGGCCGTTATAACGGCCCGTTTCGTATCACGCTTCTGCCGGCAGCCGGATCACGCTCGCATCCTTGCGAATCTGCGCTGACGCCGTCAGCATCTGCTTGCACTGATGGGCGAGCAACTTCATATCGTGCACGGCGTCAGCCGAATAGTCGGGCGATTTCTCCGTCTCGACCACCATCACATCCAGCTCACGCATCAATTGTTTGATCTGTTCGCCTTGGTCGGCGGGCGATGCGCTACCCGCTTCGGCCTCGGTCAAATTGTCGCGGACCACGCTCAGCGCGCGCTGCAATGGCTGTAGCGAGACAGCGTCGCCCTGCTGCGCGGAGGTGCGCAGCAACGGCGCGGCCGCTGTGATCTGCGAGGCGAGCACGTGGCTGCGTATCAGCAGGTCGTTCAGTTCCGGCACGAATTTCTGCGCGGACTTCGGCTCGAGCATCATGCGCTGGAACGCCTGGCCCAGATTGGCAAACGCTACGTGGACGTTCTTGCGGGCGAGCCGGTAGCGATAATCGCGATCAAGCGCGGTTGCAGCGGCCACCGCGGCAGCGGATGCCCCGCCTGCCGGCTTGGTGCTCGCGTTGCTGACGGCGGCGGCGTCGCCTGAACTCGGCTTGGCACCCGCATTAGTATTCGGATTGGCAGCGGCGGTTGCACCCATGTTTGCAGCGGCGCCGGAGCCGGTTTGAAGTACCGCGTTGCCGCTCGTAGTTGCTCCAGCGCTTGTTCCAGCGCTTGTTCCAACGCTTGTTCCAACGCTTGTTCCAGCATTTGCCACCGCGCGCACCGGCTTGCCGAAATCGATCGCCGGATCAGCCATGGCCGCCGCGGGCGCAAATGCACCGGCTTCCGTTACCGTGGCCACCACCGCGGCCGCCGGCTTGCCGCTCCACCACCAGCTTGCTTCCAGATACTGCCGGGTGGCATTGATCATGTTGTTGACCAGCTTGCCCATCAGCCGGTATTCCCAGTAGGGGAACAAGTGGCTTGCCGCAATCGCGATCGCGCAACCCACCACTGTGTCGATCGCGCGTTCGCCGATGATGCGCATACTGCCCGGCGCGAGCAGATGGAACATGAGCAGCACGTACGAGGAGGTGAACACCACGCTCGCCGTGTAATTGAACAGCAGCAGGCTGTAGCTCATCACCATCGACGCGAACATCACCACCAGCAGGATGTGCGGCTCCTTGACGAAGATCATCAACGCGATGCTCGCCGCACAGCCGATCAGCGTGCCGATGATCCGCTGCCCGTTGCGCTGTTTGGTCAGCGAATAGCCCGGTTTCAGAATGATGACCGTGGTCATCACGATCCAGTAGGCATTCGTGAGCGGCAGCAGGCGGCCGAGCCAGAAACCTACCGCGACCGCAATCGTCACGCGCAGCGCATGGCGGAAGCTCGGCGAGGCCATGGTCAGATTCGAGAAGATCTGCCCGAACGGCACACGGCGGCTCGATACGAAGCGGGAAAGCGCCTGGTCGAGGCGCAATTCGGTTTCAGTTCCGCTTGCGCCCGGATCGCTCGACAGGCTTTTACGCATCTTGTCGATCAGGCGCGTGGCGCTCCAGATACGCCGGAAGGTGGACGATATCGCCGAATACGCCTCGGGATTCTTACCCGGCAGGTCCTGCTTGCGCATCAGGTCGATCTCGAACTCGATGGCGCGCAACTCGGCTTTGACATTCACGCGAATACGCGGCGGCTGGTTTTGCAGCACCGCGAGTCCAATTTCTTCGAGATCGGCCGCGGATTTGCGAATCAGATCGCGGTAGAACACCAGCAGATCGGAGCCGCCAAACGTGTTGCGCACCAGCGAATAATCGACATGCGTGCCGACAAACAGCTCGTGCAGATCGACGGTATTGATGAACAGATTGAACAGCATGGCCCGGCGCGGCTCGAGCCGGCCGGTTTTCAGCTTCGGCAGATTGCGCAGCACGATGTCGCGCGCAGCATCCTGACGATCGACTGCGGAGATCTGCTTGTCGACCAGGTTGCGATAACACTCGTCGAGATCGTTATCGAGATCGTAGAAGGCGGCGCGCGCGAGCAGATAGTCCGCGCACGCGAACACACTTTCGGCGAGCGCCTGCTGTTCGATGCGATGCATCATCCAGCGGCTGACGAAAGTCGACCAGTACGTGTACCAGAGACCGCCCACCAGAATCCACGACGCGTTGACGAGCGCCTGCATCGGCGTGAAATGCTCTTCCAGCGTCATGACCATCATGAACAGCGTGGCAAAGCTGATTTGCGGCCAGCGGTTGCCATACACGACGATCAACGAGAGCACGAACGTGAGCGGCACGACCGTGCACCACAACGCCACCGAGTTGACCGTGGCGAGGCCGGTGGCGAGCGCGGACAGGAAACCGATCACCGTGCACGCCAGCATCTCGTTGTGCTTGTACTTGAGCGGGCCCGGCATGTCGACCACACATGCGCCGAGCGCGCCGGTCGCAATCGTGAAGCCGAGGTCGCGATCGTGAAATACGATCAGACACAGGACGGCCGGTAACGACACGCCGACTGCGATGCGCAGGCCGCCATAAAAGTACTGGCTGTAAAGGAATTTTTTTATTTCAACCGAATAGCGCATCGACTGCCTGAATTCCATTCACTGAGAAAACGCGGTTGAAAAGGCCGACCCGGGGTGGACCTGGTGCAGACCCAAACTTGCCGACGAGTCTAACTGATTTTGTGCCTGATCTGACCTCGTCCGTTCGGCCAGGTTCTGCCCTGGTGGCGCGTTTGTTATGCTGTCGCTTCAGTATCTGTCGCGGCCGGGGGCGTTCAGCTCGCGCCGCCTGCTTCCCCAGGATCCATGCTCCAGCTCTTCTACTCGAACCGCTACGAAACCCTTGTCGGCGCGTTGCTCGACGACCTGGCACAAGCGCCGTCCGACCCCTGGCGCGCGCAGCCCGTGATCGTCCCGAGCGCGGCCGTGCGCCGCCGGCTCGAGCTCGACATCGCGGCGCGCCAGGGTATCTGCGCGAATGTCAATTTTGGTTACCTCGCGCAATGGCTGTGGGCGCAAATCGGCGGCGTGATCGAGGTGCCGAGGCATTCGCCGTTCGCGCCGGACCGGCTCGTCTGGCGCTGCTACCGGCTGCTGGGCGAAGCGGACGAAGCTTTGCCGTGGAATGCCTCGCCGCGTCTGCGTACGTATCTCGATGCGGCGGATGCGTCGATGCGCTACGAGCTGGCGCGTCGTGTGGCCACCGTGCTCGACCACTATCTGACCTATCGCCCGGAATGGCTGCTGCAATGGCAGAAGGGCGGCTCGATCTTCGCGAGCGGCGCCGCGGGAGACACCGGTCCGCGTCTCGTCGGCGCAAGCGAGTCGGCGCGCGAAGACGAGCGTTGGCAAGCTGCACTGTGGCGCGCCGTGCTCGCCGAAGTGGCAGGCGACGCGCAAACGCCCGCAGCGGCTCTGCCGCCGGCTTATCGCTTTCTCGAAGAAATCGGCACGCTCGATCTGGAAGCCATCTCGAACGCGCAGTGGCCGGAAGCGGTCAGCGTGTTCGCGCTGCCCACCATGCCGCCGTTGCACGTCGCGCTATTGCGAGCGCTTTCGCGCTGGGTCGACGTGCGGCTGTATGTGTTGAACCCGTGCCGCGAGTTCTGGTTCGACGTGGTCAGCGCGGGCCGCGTCGAAGCGCTCGACGCCGCGGGCCAGCGTGATTATCAGCAGGTGGGTCATCCGTTACTGGCCGAATGGGGCCGTCAGACTCAGGCGCAACTGCACATGCTGCATGAGCTGACTGAGAGCGCCGCATCCGGCGAGACGGGCGAGTTCAGCGAGAATCCGGAACCGAGCTGGCTCGCCGCCGTGCAGAACGGCATCCTCGAGTTGCGCGCGGAAACGGACACCGACGAATTGCCGATTGAGAATGGCATCGAAGTCCACGTATGCCACAGCCTGTCGCGCCAGCTTGAAGTGCTGCATGATCGGCTGCTCGGATGGTTCGACGAGTTCGACGATCTGCAGCCCTCCGATGTGCTGGTTGCAGTGTCCGATCTCGCGGCCGCCGGGCCATTGATCGATGCGGTATTCGGCACCGCGCCGCCTGGCGACACGCGCCGGATTCCCTACCGGATTACCGGCTTGCCACCTTCGCAGGCCAATCCGGTTGCGCGTTTACTGCTTGACTGGCTGGCCTTGCCCGAGCGTAGCGTGGGCGCACCGGATCTGATCGAATGGCTGCGGGTCGATGCGATCGCCGCGCGTTACGGGATCGATGCCAGCGCGCTGGAAGCCGCGCAGGAGTGGCTTGCGGCAGCCGGTGCGCGGCGCGGGCTGGCGCCCGGCGAGCCGACCGGCGAGCACGTGCCGGTCGCGCGCCATACATTCGCCGATGCGCTGACCCGGCTATACCTCGGTTATGCGATGCCGGATGGTGGCGAGCCGGTCGATGCCTGGTTGCCCGTTGAAGGCGCGGATGGGTCGGATGCCGAATTGCTCGGCCGCCTGTCAAGTTTCGTCGACGATATCGAAAGCTTCGCGCAGCGCTGCGCGGTCGAGCAAACCCCTGCCGAATGGGCGCAATTGCTGCTCGAAACGCTCGCGCAGTGTTTCGACGGCGGCGTGGAGTTTGCCGATTCGCTGGCGGCGGTGCGCGACGCGATCGACAAGATGGGCGACGCAATGCAGGCGGGCGCGCAAGACGTCGGGTTGCCTGCCACCGTGGTGCGCGGCGCACTCACCGAGGCGCTCGACGACCCCGCGCGCGGCGGCGTGCCGTGGGGGAGCGTGACGTTTTCGTCGCTGACCAGCTTGCGCGGTTTGCCCTATCGCATTGTCTGTCTGCTCGGCATGGATGACGGCGTGTTGCCGAGTCTCGCCCGCGCGGACGAATTCGACCTGATGGCTGCCTTCGGTAAAGCCGGTGACCGGCAGCGTCGCGACGACGAACGCAATCTGTTCCTCGATTTGCTGCTGGCCGCGCGGGACCGGCTCTTCATCGCCTATACCGGTCGCAGCATTCGCGACAATGCCCCGTTGCCGCCGGCCGCGCTGGTCGACGAATTACTCGACCACCTGGCCCAGGTGTCGGCGGGGGAAGGGGCGAGTCCCGCGGAAATCGAAACCGCGCGGCATGCGTTCATCATCGATCACCCGCTGCAGGCGTTCGCGTCGGACTACTTCTCGTCGCAGCGCGGCCTTTTCACTTACGACACGGATCGCGCGGAACTGGCCACTTTGTTGGCCGCGCCGCAGCATCCGGCCGCTGCGCCGTTTTTCGATCAACCGTTGCCCGCTGAAGACACGGCCTCGGTTGCCTTCGACGAATTCGTGCGTTTCTGGCGTCACCCGGCGCGTGCATTGTTGCGCGATCGGCTGGGTATTGTGTTGTCGGATGCGCAGGGCGAATTGCTCGATACGGAGCCGTTCGAACTCGATTGGGCCGGCCGTGACGCGTTGGCGGAGCGGCTCCTGCCGGTGCTGCTGGACAGCGGCGCTGAAGACCAGGACGGTATGTTTGAGCGGGTACGCCGCGTCGCCGCGGCGAGCCCGGAATTGCCGGGTGGCGCGACCGGCGCGGTATGGCGCTCGCGCGAACTCGGCGCGCTACGCCAACTCGCCGACAGCGTGCGCCGCGAAGTCGCATCGGGTGTCGAACGGTTGCCATTCGTGCTCGATATCAAGCCGCGCTGGCCCGCTGGCGCTGACATCGCCGATACGCTTTTCGGCCCGCACGACGCGGCGCTCCGCAAAGCAGCCGAAACACCGCTGCAACTGCACGGCACCTTGAATTTGCTGACCGAAACAGGACAAGTGATTTTCCGATACGCCAAAGCGACTGCGCGCGACTATCTGTCGGCGTGGCTCGCGCATCTGGTCTATTGCGCGGCGCAGCCGAACGGCCCACGCCGCACGGTCTGGCATGGCAGCGGCGAGAGCTTCGAACTCACGCCGGTTGCCGCGCCGCTCGACGAACTTGCGCCGCTTGCCGCGCTGTTCAGGGCCGGGCGCAGGCTGCCGCTGCGCTTTTTCCCGAAGAGCGCATGGGTGAAAATCAGCGAGAGCGATTCCGCGGCACAGGGCGTGTGGATCAACGATCGTGTGCGCGGCGAATCCGACGACCCTGCTTTGCGCATCGCCCTGCGCGGCACGCCATTGACGCTCGACGAACCGTTCGGCAGTCTTGCCTCGATCGTCTTCAAACCGCTGCTGCAGCACCTGCGGAGCACATCATGAGCGGCGCCGTTCATCATCACGCGCTGGTTGCGCAGGAGCTCGATGTCTTCGCCTGTTCGCTCGAGGGCGTCAACCAGATCGAGGCGTCGGCGGGAACCGGCAAGACCTGGAACATCTGCGCGTTGTACGTGCGGCTGCTGCTTGAAAAGAATCTGAACGCCGACCAGATTCTGGTCGTAACCTTTACGAAGGCGGCGACCGCGGAATTGCACGAGCGGATTCGCGGGCGGCTCGCGGAACTGGACCGGGCTATCGATGCGGACGACGACGGCGGCGATCCGTTTATCCAGCGTCTCTTCGAAACCACGCTTGCGCCGGAGCGAGGCATTGATCGAGAGGGCGCGTTGAAAGTCGTGCGGCGCGCGCTGCGCACGTTCGACCAGGCCGCGATTCACACCATTCACGCCTTCTGTCAACGGGCCTTGCAGGAAGCGCCGTTCGCCGCGGCCATGCCGTTCGCGTTCGAAATGGAAGCCGACGACGCCGCGTTGCGTTTCGAAATGGCAGCCGATTTCTGGCGCGAGCAGGTGGAACCGGTGGCCTATGCGCATCCCGCGTTCGCGGCATGGCTCGTGGCCAAACGCGCCGGCCCCGCGTCGCTCGACGAGCAACTCGCACGGCGCTTGAAGAAGCCGTTGGCGCAACTGCGCTGGGGCAAGGTCGATGCTGGCGGCAACGACGCCGATCCGCAGGCGCGTTTCGATACAGCTTGCGCAATCTGGCAGGCGGAGCGCGACACGATCGTGAGCCTGCTTGGACAAGCGCAGGACCGTCTGAGCAAGACCTCGCATAAGCCCGATCTCGTGAGTGCCGCGATCGCGGCGTGGACCGAATACTTCGCGCAGGGCGATTGCCATGCGCCGCCGCCGAAAGCGGCCTTGAAGCTGACCGCGTCGGCGTTGAAAAAGGCCACCAAGGTCAAATTCGAACCGCCCGAGCATCCGTTCTTCGAGCAGGCCGAGGCACTGGCTGCGGCCGTGGTCGCGGCCGAAGCCACGCAACGCGCGCGCTGGCTTGCGCTTATCGAAACCTGGCTCGATTACGCGCCCGCCGAACTGGTGGCGCGCAAGCGCACGCGCAGGGTAGTGTCGTTCGACGACCTGCTGTCCAACCTGTATCGGGCGCTCGCGGCCAATCCCTGGCTTGCCGATGCTTTGCGCACGCGTTATCCGGCTGCGCTGATCGACGAGTTTCAGGATACCGATCCGTTGCAGTTCGCGATTTTCAGCCGCATCTTCGCGCCGGCTGGGCCGCTGTTTCTGGTCGGCGATCCGAAGCAGGCGATCTACAGTTTCCGCGCGGCGGATTTGCATACCTATCTGGCGGCGCGCGAGGCGGCTTCGGCGTGCTACACGCTGGCGGTCAATCAGCGTTCGACCGCGCCGATCGTCGAGGCCTGCAACCGGCTATTCGAAGCGAATCCCCAGGCTTTCGTGCTCGACGGTCTCGACTATCAACCGGTGCGGGCCGGCGAGCGGCGTCGTCCGCCTTTCTCCGAACCGGATGCAGGCGCGGGCGACTTCCGCATCTGGACCTTGCCGCAGGGCGACGCGGCGCTGACCAAACGCGACGCGCAACGCGCAGCAAGCGAAGCGTGTGCGGCCGAGATTGTGCGGCTCCTGCGCGGTGCGCGCGAAGGGTCGGTGACGATCGGCGAGGTGCCGCTCGCGCCGGGCAATATCGCGGTGCTGGTGCAAACGCATAAACAGGGCAGTCTGATCAAGCGAGTGCTGGCGTCGTGGGGTGTCGGCAGCGTGGAACTGGCGCAGGCCTCGGTGTTCGCGACGCTCGACGCCGAGCAGATCGAGCGGGTGCTGGCCGCGGTCGATACGCCGGGCGATCTGCGGCGTTTGCGCGCCGCGCTTGCCACCGATTGGCTGGGTCTCGACGCTGCCGCGCTGTGGCGTCTCGAGCAGGTCGCCGACGCGCCGGCGCCCGCCGACGATCCCGCGCATGCCGCGGACGCGATGGGTTGGGTCGAACGTTTCTCACGCTATCGCACGCTATGGCACGAGCGCGGCTTCGCGGTGATGTGGCGCACGCTGATGCGCGAGTTGCGAGTCGCGCAACGGCTGGTGGCCGGACCGGACGGCGAGCGCCGTCTGACCAACGTGAATCATCTGGCCGAACTCGTGCAGGCACGTGCTGCCACGCAACCCGGTATCGCACCGACTTTGCGCTGGCTCGCCGCGCAACGCACGCAAGGTGGCGGCGAAGACGCGCAGTTACGGCTCGAGTCGGATCGCAACCTCGTGCAGATCGTCACCGTCCACAAATCGAAAGGACTGGAGTACGCGGTTGTGTTCTGCCCGTTTCTGAACGACGGCGCGCTGCGCGAGCCGCCATCCTCGGGCTTGCCCGATGCGCGCGAATATCACGACGAAACTGGCGGTGCCGTGCTGCACTACGGTTGCGACGACGAAGAGGCCGAACGCGCGTCACGTGATGCGGTGCGCGAGCAGGCGGCAGAACGGGCGCGGCTCGTGTATGTGGCGCTGACACGCGCGGTGTATCGCTGCTATCTGGTTGCCGGGACTTATCTTTCGTCGCGCTCCACCAGGGAGTCTCGCCGCAGCGTACTGAACTGGCTGGTGTGCGGCAGCGGCTACAGCTTTGACGATTGGCTCACCGATCCGCCTGACGAAGTCGCCGTGGCCGAACGATGGCGCTCGCTTGCGGGCGGCCCGATCACGCTGCAGCCGTTGCCGGAGGTGGGGCGCCGGGTGCCGTTGGAAAGCCTCCAGGATAGCGGCGCGCGAATGCAGGCGCGTGCCAACCGGCGGCCGTTGCGCGACCAGTGGCGCATGGCGAGCTTCAGCGGCCTGATCGCCGCCGGCAGCAAAGCCGAGGAGGCGCCTACGCCGGTGGAAGAAGTGCGGCCCGATCACGACGAGATCGCCGATGTGCTCGCACCTCTGCCGTTGCTGGTGCCGCAAGCGCCGTCCTATGCGGAAGACGACATTCTCGCCTTTCCGCGCGGCGCGGCGGCGGGCGACTGTCTGCACCGCATGTTCGAACTCGCGGATTTCAGCGATCCGCAGACGTGGCCGGAGGCCATCGGGGGCGCATTGCGCGAGCGCCCGGCGCCGGCTGTGCCCGAACTCGCGGTACGTTTGCCTGCCATGATGCACAAGCTGATCGCGGACGTCGTGAGCACCGAGCTCGTGCCCGGTATGGCGCTTGCCAACTTGAATCCGCAGCGGCGTCTGAACGAACTTGAATTTCTGTTTGCCGCGCCTTCGCTCGATTTTCCGGCGTTGCGCGAACTGCTGATCGAATACGGCTATCCCGATGTGGCGCTGGAACCCGGCGTGTTGCGCGGTTTCGTCAAAGGATTTATCGACATGATCGTCGAGTACGACGGACGTTTCTGGATCGTCGACTGGAAATCGAACCATCTGGGCGACACGGCCGCCGACTACGCCGCGGCGCCGCTTGAAGCGGCCATGGCGAGCCACGCGTATCACCTGCAGGCGCTGCTCTACACGGTGGCGCTGCATCGCTATCTGAAAACGCGGGTGCGCGATTACGCCTACGACACGCATATCGGCGGCTATCTCTATCTGTTCGTGCGCGGCGTTCGTCCGCAGTGGCGCGACGGCGACGGGGCGGCAGCGGGCGTGCATATGCGGCGCCCCGCGTTCGAACTGGTGGCGCTGCTCGACGCGGCGATGATCGGAGGTGTCGCATGAGCACGTTCGAGCGGGACGCTTTCGCACCGCCGGCGCTCGATGACATCGGCGTGAATCTACCCGCGCCGGCCGATTTCAGCACCGCGCTTGCCGAAGGGTTCGCGCGCCGCATCGGCACGCTGGCGCGCCGCGGCGGTGCGTCGGGCGAGTCGGTGAAGTGGGCGGCGCGGGCCGCCTTCGCTGCGAGCCGCGCGACTGCCGAAGGGCACGTGTGTCTGCCGCTTGGCGTGCTGGCACGGCGTTTCGATGGGTCGAGCGCCGAGGTGCGCGCGGCGCTGTTCGCAAGCGGCATGGTCAGCGACGGCACGCAGAGCGCGGCGGCGTTGCGGCCGCTGGTGATCGACGGGCAAGGGCGGCTGTATCTGGCACGCTATTACGACTACGAGCGGCGCCTTGCTCGCTCGTTGGTTGGGCATGCGGGCGGTGGTCAGGTGGAGCAGGTGAGGGTCCGCGAAGCTGTGGGTGCTGCGGGAGGAGCTGGCGCCGAGGCCTATGCCGGTGTCGATTCCAATGCGCCAGCGAACGCGCGCTCCGGCGCAGGAGCGGACACGACCCCGAGCGCCGCCACAACCGCGACCACGAACACGACGGCCCAGGCATTACACGAACGTCTGTTGCGCTACTTCGGCGCACCGCGGGACGACGAGGTCGACTGGCAACGTGTCGCGGCAGTCATGGCGCTGTCCGGGCGCTTGACCATCGTTAGCGGCGGCCCGGGCACCGGCAAGACGACTACCGTAGTTGGTGTGCTTGCGTGCCTGCTGGACGCGCGGGCCGATCTGCGGATTGCCTTGGCGGCGCCCACCGGCAAGGCCGCCCAGCGGATGCAGGAAGCCTTGCTGGCCCGTGCCGGCGATTTGCCGCCGGAACTCGCGGCGCGCTTGCCGCAGACGTCGTACACCTTGCATCGCTTGCTCGGGTCCGGACCGGGCGGGCGCTTCCGGCATCATCGCGATAATCCGCTGCCTTATGACGTCGTCGTGATCGACGAGGCGTCGATGATCGACGTCGCGATGGCGGCACATCTGCTCGACGCGATTGCGCCGCAGACGCGTCTCGTGATGCTGGGCGACAAGGATCAGCTCGCCGCCGTCGAGGCCGGTGCGGTATTTGCCGAACTCAGCGCGCGTCCCGCTTTTACGCGAAACGGACTGCAGCGGATCGCCGGGGCGCTCGGTATTGACGCGGCGCGGTTGTCGCAGGCGCTGCCGGGTCCATCGAGCGGACTTGCCGAAGGGCATGACGGGTTTTTCGCGCACGCGGGTGAGCCGGCCATTTTCGATGCGTCGCCCGACGATCTGTTCGCCGATGCCGATGCCCATACCGAAGCGCAAGGTGCCTTCGATGAACCACCCAGCGGCGATCTCTTTGCGAATACCGCCGAGCCGGATGCCGGAGCACCGTCGTCTGCGAAATCAGCAGCGGCCGCGGCATCAGCATCAGGCTCTGCCGCGACCTTGGCCGCGCTTGCACAAAACCCGCTCGCCGACTGCGTCGTCTGGCTCGAGCGCAACTATCGATTTGGCCTCGAATCGCCGATCGGCCGTTTGTCGCTTGCGATTCGCAACGGTGCGGCGGGCGCCGCGCTCGACGCTCTGCGCATCGACCCTGCCGAACCCTGTGCAGCGGCGCTGTACGAAGACACCCATGTGAGCCTCGCCGAGCGCACGGTCACACGGCTTGCCGCGGGTTTCGCGGCGTATGCGCAGGCGCTTGCTGAAGCGTTAGCCACCGATACGCCAGACCCGTCGCCGCTCTTCGATGCACTAAACCGCTTTCGAATTCTGTGCGCGACGCGTTCGGGACCGCGCGGCGTCGATCAGGTGAATGCCGCGATGGCCGCGCAGGTGCGGCGCTCGGCGGGTGTGACGCTGGCGGTGGGCGCTCAATGGTTCGCCGGACGGCCCGTTATGGTCACGCGCAACGACTATGCGCTGGGTCTGTTCAACGGCGACATTGGGATTGCGCTGCCGGGCGCGGGCGGCGCGTTGCGCGTGTATTTCCGCACGGGTGACGGCGGTCTGCGAGCCGTGTCGCCGGCGGCGCTGCCGCCGCACGATACGGCATTCGCGCTTACGGTTCATAAGTCGCAAGGCTCGGAGTTCCAGCATGCGGTGCTGATGCTGCCGTCGGCATTCAGCCGCGTGTTGTCGCGCGAACTCGTGTACACGGCGATTACGCGCGCGCGTGAACGGGTGGAGGTGATCGGCGCGCGCGCCGTGCTGCTGCAGGCGATCGCGACGCCGACGCAACGCGACTCCGGTCTGGCCGCGCGAATTGAGGAGGCGTGGCGCGCGGCCCGGTAGCGTGGCGCGGGCGGGCCGCCGTGTTCAGCCAGCGATTCCGTCCGGCTGCGTGCGCGCCTCGACGCGGTTGCGCATGGCCTTGCGGTACCACATGGTCCAAAGCGCCAGGCCGCCGTATATGCCATAGCCGATGAACGGCGAGACCACCAGGAAGCGCTCGATCGGCCAGGTGAGCGCCATCCATGCGCGCAGCGCTGTTTCGCCGGTCAGGCCGACGCCCCATACCAGCGTCATGAGCCGCATTGCGCTGACGAAGCCCGGCCGCTCGCGCCACAACGTTTCGAAGCGCTCGGCGCCGCCTTCCATCTCGCGCGCGACGGTGGCGCGTGCAAGATAGAAGATCAGCGGGCGGCGCAGTGGCAACGACAGCAGAAACACCACGCCTATCGCGCCGGACACCAGCGACTCTCGCAGCAACAGCATGCGAGGACTGCCGCCCAGCGCCATGGCCACGATCGACAGCACGATGCCTGCCACGACCATCGCGCTGAGCGCGTCGACGCGCCGGAAGCGCACCAGTTCGATCACGCTCCAGACCATCGGCGGCACCGCGGAGGCAATCAGGGCGCCGGTCTCGCCCAGGTGCGGTAACGCAAAGCGGTAAGCAAGCCACGGCAACAGAAAGTTGATGGCCAGTTCCAGAACAAAACCCGGACGGAGTTTCATATAAATTTACGCTGTAAGCGAAAGCCGCAGTATCAACGAACTGGCTGTGCCGATGCAAATGGTTTTTCGCATCGGTGGCCGCCGCCCGATAGCGCGTGGCCCGGAATCGGCTGCGCACTGTGTACACTTGCATCTCCCAGCTCAATCCTGTCATGACATCCCGCTATCCCATTCCGCCGAACGAAATCGAATTGACCGCAGTGCGCGCGCAAGGAGCGGGCGGCCAGAACGTCAACAAGGTCTCGAGTGCCATCCATCTGCGCTTCGACGTGCAGGCCTCGTCGTTGCCGGAGGTGCTGAAGATGCGCCTGCTCGCGCTGTCCGATCACCGGCTCACGCGCGACGGGGTGGTGATCATCAAGGCGCAGGAGCATCGCACTCAGGAGATGAACCGCGCGGCTGCGTTGGCGCGGCTCGATGAACTGATCGAAAGCGTCAGCGTGACACGCAAGCCGCGTGTCGCGACCCGGCCCACGCGCGCCTCGAATCGGCGTCGCCTCGACAGCAAGGCGAAGCGCAGCGAGATCAAATCCGGCCGCGGGCGCGTAGAGGAATGAAGAAGGACTGAAGAAGGACTGAAGAGGATAAGGGGCTGCGGCTGGCGAGGCCTGACGGCGCAGCCGGGGCGGACTCAGCGTTTGGCTGTGCGTCCGCCAGAACGCGTCTCGGCTGCCGCCGTCGCCGGCACAAAATCGACACAGAGCACATGCGTGCCGTCACGCTCGAACGCGATTGCCGCCGTATAGCAGTCCTGGCCGTCCGCGAGCGAATAGTGCGGCCCCATCATCGCGACGCGCCCCGGCGCGGCGAGCGCGTGCTTGAAATAGGATCGCCGCGACCAGTTGCTGCGCGTGTCGGTGTAGAGCGGTGCGAGCCGCGACGGGGGCGGTGGCACCGAGGCGGCTGAGATCGACGCTTGAGTCTGTTCGCCCTGGCCGTTGGTGATGAACACCCGGCGGGCCTCGCGCAGATGCCAGATCTTTTGCGCCGCCTGCTGCAGATCGCCGGTGGCTTTGAACGTGTCGGCGGCGGCGAGTACGGCTTCGGCGAACCCTTCGAAACCGAGCCGCTGGTGGCCGGCGTGGGCGTGTTCATAAGCGGCGAATTTGGCCCACATCGACTCGATCTGCGCCGGCACCCCTGCACATGCCGCCTGCACTGAACTCTGCGGCTGGCCGAGCCAGAAACCCTGCACGAAATCGACGTCGGCCTGCATCAGAATCATCAACTCCTCGTC
Organism: Paraburkholderia fungorum; assembly: GCF_902833645.1. Classification (GTDB taxonomy): domain Bacteria; phylum Pseudomonadota; class Gammaproteobacteria; order Burkholderiales; family Burkholderiaceae; genus Paraburkholderia; species Paraburkholderia fungorum. The sequence goes on along the minus strand of NZ_CADFGE010000010.1, from coordinate 55,106 downwards.
AGTTTCGACGCCTTCGGCGAGCACCAGCGTGCCGGACTGATGGAGCATCGCGATCAGATGGCCGATCATCGAGTCGTCGCCTTCACGCTTGCCCGCTCGCGCAACTAGCGAACGGTCGAGCTTGACGATGTCGGGCCGAAAACGCCACACACGGTCAAAGTTCGAAAAACCGGTGCCGAAGTCGTCGATCGCAATCAGGAAGTCGCGTGGCTGAGACGCGGCGAGCATGCTGGCGACGGCGGATTCGTCGTCGGCGGGTTGTTCGAGCACTTCGATCACGATGCGCTCCTGCGGCAAGCCGAAGTGCGCCGACAGTTCGTCGATGAAAGTCCGCTGCGGCCAGCCGGTTTCGAACACCTGGGGACGCGTGTTCAGAAACAGCCATCCGGTGCTGATGCCTTGTTCCATGAAATTCGCCACATGCAGGCAACGCGCGATGCGGTCGAGTTCGCGTGCGTCGGCGGCCGAACGTGTGCCGGAGAACAGCACCTCCGGCGATACCGGCAGGCCGACCGGATCGAACGCGCGCAACAGCCCCTCGTAGCCGACCACGCACTGATGCGTGACGGACAGTACCGGCTGGAACACGCTATGCAGGGTCAGCGCGCGCCATGTCGCGGTCCAGCCGGACTCGTCCCGGACCAGATGCGGGAGCAGACCGCGCAGGGTCAATTCGCTGACGGTTGGCATGAGAGCGGGCATAAGGGCGGGCATGGCGGCATCGCGGCAAGCGGGTGACGGGGCGCGCAAACAGATTCGGCGCGCAACGAAGGCACAGCCCAGGCGTCGGTAGGGCAAGGTGGGTACGGCCCGGGAACGCGGAGTGCAATGCCAGCCATGCGGGGCTCCGGCGGGATTTGTCAAAACCAGTCTATCAGTTCGCACTTCGCATGAATGTGCGGGTAATCACAGACGCAGGATCTGGCCGGGTGCCTGGCAGGCGGGCGGTCACGCGGCTTCGGCTCCGGCGTCGTGGTCGTTGCGCGTGAGCTTCGCGCGCGTTCGCCTTGCGCAGGACCGATCCTTTCAAATGGAATCAATCACGCGTATGAAGCCGAGGGTAGCAGGGCGGTAAGTGGCCGCCCGCCAAACTCCAGGCAAGGACGGTGCTCAGACGTTTCGCGCGCGGTTTGCCTTGCATCCGGGTGATCCAGCCGCCGCCGCGCGTACTTGCAGGCAGCGCGTGGCCGCCTGCAGGTTTGACGGGGGGCGGGTATGCTGCTGCTTTTCCTGAAACAACGGAGGGCAAGCATGGCTGAAATCGCGGTGGTCGCAATCTCGGTGGCAAAGCCGGGCTATGAAGAGCAACTGCGCCAGGCGCTGGAAGGCATCGTCGGGCCAACGCGCGAGGAGCCGGGCGCGCTTCAATACGATCTGCATCGTGACGTGCAGGAGCCGCGCCGGTTCGTGTTTGTCGAGCGTTGGGCCAGCAAGGAAGCGTTGGCGGCGCATGCTGCGTCCGCACACATTGCGGCTTACAAGAAAGCCGTGGCGGATTGGGTCGAGCACGCGGAAATTCGGGTCGTGTCGAAGATCGCCTGAACGCCTATGAGGTGAACCGCAAGGTAGGAAAAGCCGGACGACGGCGAGCGAACTGCGAGGCCGGATCCGGCCCGTGCGGCGCTCGCCGTTTATCTTTAGTGCGTGGCTTGCGGGACGTCGAGGATCAGGATGATCGTCCAGTCCGCATCGCCGTCGTGGTGATACTGTCGCTCTGCGACGATGAACGGTTGTTGCTTGCCGTCCGGGCCAAGAAACAGCACGTCGCCTTCCATCGGCAGGCATTCGACGGGCGGCAGCGCGAGGAACGCTTCCTGACCGCCACGCGGCATCAGTTTTTCGATTTTGCGGGATGCCGCTTCAGTCCATTCGATATCTAGCTGAATGTTGCTCATGCTGTCCTCCGCACCAAGGTGCGCACAGGTTAGGGGGATTCCGGCGGGCGCCGGTCGGTGCGCGACTTTAGCATAACGTCAGCGGGGCGCAGCGGGCCCGCAGCAAGTTCATTAGACAACAAAAAAGCCGAAACCGGCGGCGCCGGCTTCGGCTTTTTCATCTCCGCGGCAGGGCTGCGGAGATGAGCGAACTACGCTTACGAACTGGCGGCGTCGGCCTTGGCGGCCTTCTTATGATGATGGGGCGCCATCTTGTGATGTTTTGCCGGCATGGCCGGCGCGCTTTCCATTGCTTGCTGGCGGTTTTGCAACTCTTGCGCGCGTTGCTCGACGTCGGCGGCCTTGGCCGGATCGGTGCTCATCATGACGCCGTTGTCCTGCGCATAGGCTGCACCCGTTACGGCACCGAGGGAAATCAGGATCGCCAGGGACACTTTCTTCATTGTTACCTCCGCAGAGTGGTTATGGACCCGAGTATTTGCCTGTCCAATCGGAAAGACAATGCATTCTAGCCAGCAAAATCCGCTCCAGCGGACGTTTTGTAACGGTAATGACAATTAGTTACATCTTGTTACGTTCGTTCCACAGTCATTATCGATGACGAGGGCGCATCCAATTCGATAATGTCTTGTCGACAAAAGGAATATTCGCATCTCTAAATAAATTGCCATTCTGCAACGTCAGATTCAGAACCATCCGATTGCACGATAGACATGAAATTGCGCGATTCCAACCAGTTCGTGCAGTGCGATCTCGGCATTCACCAGGTTGTCATAGTGCGGCAGTACACCGAGACGTGCATGTCTCGCGCTCGAGATCAACGGTTGCGGCGCGATGCCGAACCGATGGAAGTCGAGTAATGCGCGCGGCATCTGATACGCGGAGGTGACGAGTATCAGGGAATCGTAGCGTGAGCGTTCGAGAATAGCCGAGACGTTGCGCGCATTCTCATAAGTCGTGCGGCTGCGGTTTTCTAGCACGATGTCCGCGCGCGGCACCTGTTTGCTTAGCAGATACGGCAGGTAGGTGTCCGCTTCGCTGGCGGCGCGCCGCTGCGGATTGCCGCCGCTCACGATCACCTGACACGTGGCTGCCGCGCGCTTGCAAGCCGCATAGCTTTTGGCGCTTACTGCGATGCGCGCGATCACGTCTGGCGGTGGCACGAGGACGTCGTTTTCGTCGTAGGCAGTGCCTCCGCCGAGCATGATGATCGCGGTGCGCGGCGCGAAGCTGGCGGGCGTGTCGGTTTGCCGGTGCGGCTGCGCCAATTCGAGCAATGGCGCGGTGAGCCAGCCGGTGGCAAGCAGCCAGAATAGAGCGATCGTGACAATGATGAGAGGCGCGCGGCCGCGTTTCCATAGCACGATTGCTGCAAAAAAAAGCGCTAATAAAGTGAATAGAATCAATTTAAATGGGGTAACGTATGTCTTTCGGGACAAATCTTCGGGCTTGCTATCGCGCCGCAGCGGTTGCATCGTCGGTCCGCAGATAGAACGCTAACATGTCGTTCAGACGGGGGTCCGAAAACCAGACCAGGCAGCACCTGGCGGAGCAAGGCAAGCGGCCGGCTTCCAGCCAAGGGCGGGTGCTATGCGCGTCACTGGTGGCGCGGTGACGTGTTGGCATAGATGTGTCATAGCTGCACTTTAAGAAAGAAGTGAGATGACCACGTATTCCAACGAAGCGGTACTTGAAGCGCTGCGGCGGGCGCAATATCGCCAGGTTCCATGGGCCAGACGGCCGGGCGTCTTCCAATATCTTCGCGCGTTAGGCCTGATGGACACTGTTCGGCAGCGCACGGTCGCTCCGGCCCCAGGTTTTCATGCGCCGGTCGACATCGCCGTGCTCACCGAACGGGGCCGGGCCGAATTCGCGAGACTCGAGCACGACGAGCGCCTGTTGAGCTGGAGCGCGCAGCGCATGAACGATTACGTCGTCGCCACAGCCGAAGCGCGGCCCGCAGCCGCTCTCGAAGCCCGGCCTTAGGCCGGGCCGGCAAACTGGCGTTGTTCCCCCGGCCGCGTTGCGCGGCTGGCGGTGATTTTGTCGCCGCGGGTCGTGGCCGGCTTATGGTCCTGCTTATGACCGTGCCTGTGATCGCTCATGCTCCCGTTTGCCGGTCCCGCTGATAGCGTTGAGCGGCAGCGCATTGCGCGTTCGCCGTTCGCGCACCGATCGTTCGCTAAGGCAAAAAAGCAAAAAAAAGCCCGTATCGCAAGGATACGGGCGTACCGGAATTACTGCTGCCACGCTGTGCTAATGGCGTTAAATCAGACTGGCGCGACGCCGGGTGGTTCCCCCAATCGTTCAATTCGCCGTGCCCATGCAGTGCGCTGCATTGCGTGATTCCGCTAGCGGCGACGCACGGCGTCTTCGCGCGGCGGCGACTCCGGCCGCATGCGCGCATTGCTCGCGATGTCGCCGCGCAAATCTCCGCGCGGCGCAGGCGGCGTGAAGTCGCGGCCGCGTGCATCGCCTTGCTGCCAGGCCTGAACTGTGGCTGTGTGGTCCGGCCGCCAGTTCCAGCCTTGTGGGCGCTGCTGTGCGAGCGCCGGTGCGGCCATTGATGAAACAACAATGCCGCACAGAAGCAGTGACATTGGTTTCATGCTGAGCTCCCGTCAAGCCCATCGACTCAAGGCCTGTTTGCATACTCATACGGTATGCCGAGTGGCGAAAGCACGCTGTAAGTAATGGTAAATGGATGTTTCATCCGCAACCGGTGAGCCGTGTCAGGTGTCTGAAACGGCCAGGCGATGAACTCGATGAAGTCCGTGAAGTCGTGGAGCGGGAAGCGACGACTATGTTGGGCGCGCCGGGAAGCGGTGCCCATTTGCAGACCGGGGTCGTGTCGGCGGACGTCGACAGACGGCGTACGGCGAACGCACGGCGGCCCAGATACACGCCGGGCGCCCGCAGGCGCCCGGAGGCAAAACAATTCGCGTCAGGCCATCTTGACCGGCGCGCGCCACGATTCCGGATTGGTCCAGAACGCGCCGCGCAGGCGGTCGCGGCTCGGCGGTGCCGGAGGTTTCGCGGCGGTCGCGCCAATACGGCCGCGCAGCGAAATTTCACGGCCGCTGGTGCCGAGTCGCTTAACTATTTCGGCGAGCGTACCATCGGCTTGCCACTCGTCGAAGCGGCGGCGGCAAGTCGGCGGCGACGGATAGCGGCCCGGCAGCTTGGACCAGCCTTCGCCCGTCGATAGCACCCAAAGCACGGCGTTGACAACCGCGCGTGCTTCCACGCGTGGCCGACCGCGCCGTTCGCTCCGTGCTGGCTCCGCACAGAACAACGCCTCGACCAGCGCCCACTCGTTGTCTCTCAAATCGTCGAACAGCATCATGTTTCACCTCAGCGAAGCTAACTCCGGTGCGCTGCCCCGCGCCGCGCACTCTCCATGCACTCGATAGGCGAGTGCCAAGGGGGGTCGGGCTTGCCACGGTTTCATGTCAGTCAGAAGTCATGGCGCCGACCCTGTGTGCATGTAAATGCAGGAAGTGTGCCAAGACGAGTCCAACTGCCAGAAAGCCCTGTGGCAGCGGGCCAGCGCGGGCGCTAGCTAGGGGCGTATAAGAATCCAAAAAACCCATCTCGCAAATCGGGACAATCACCAATCTTGTGCAATCAGGCCCGGCCAGCGTGCGTTTGCGCCTTATTGCTGCATTGCAGCGATGTCACTGAACCCGACTGTGGTGCGGCATTTCACCATACAATGCGCATTAAATAGGGTTATTGATGAGGTTGGTAAATGAATGTGACGCTGCGTCAGCTAAGGGTTTTCATTGAGGTCGCCCGTTTGCAGAGCTTCAGCCGGGCCGGCGATGAAATCGGCCTGACGCAATCGGCGGTCAGCCGCTGTGTACGTGAGCTGGAAGGCGAAATCGGCCTGAAGCTGATCGACCGCACCACCCGCGAGGTGCAGCTAACGGATGTCGGCGGCAACCTGGTATCGAGCGTGTCACGCCTGCTGACGGATCTGGACGACGCCTTGCGCGAGATCCGCGAAATCGGCGAACAGCGTCGCGGGCGTGTGGTGGTGGCCGCGAGCCCGACGGTCGCCTGCCGCTTGATGCCGCGCGTGGTGGCGGCGTGCGGACGTCAGTTTCCTTACATCACATTGGGTCTGCGTGACGACGTGCAAAGCGACGTGGTGCGCAAGGTGAAGTCGGGCGAAGTCGATTTCGGCGTGATCATCGGCCCGTTTTCCGCCGACGACCTGCTCAGCGAATCCCTGATGACGGATTCGTTTTGTGTCGTTGCACGCGAGGATCACCCCCTGGCGGCGCGGGAGCGGGTGGCATGGACCGACCTGGACGGCCAGCAGCTGGTCATGCTCGACTACGCGTCAGGCAGCCGGCCGATCATCGACGCCGTCATGCAGGAATACGGCGTGAGCGCCACCGTGGTGCAGGAACTGGGGCATTCCGCGACCGTTTTTGGGCTGGTCGAGGCGGGCGTGGGCGTAAGCGTGCTGCCGTGGCTCGCGCTGCCTTTGCCGGCGGGCGCCGCGCTGGTGGCGCGACCGCTCGTGCCGCGCGCCGAGCGTACGGTCGAACTGGTGCGGCGGCGCGACCGCTCGTTGTCGCCGGCGGCGGAGGCGGTGTGGAGCCTGATTCGTCAATTGCCGGCGCGAGCGGAGGATTTGAACTGACAGGAACTGACGACGCGGGCGCGTTTCGCCACCCGCTGACTTCGCCGTCCCAAAACCAGGCGCCGCGCTAAACTGTCGCCTCCCCGGGCTTCAAGCCTTGCCCCATGCGTTGCCCCATTACTTATTGCCTGTCCATCACTGTCTGGAAGCCTCGATGAGCGAATCGGATCTGCCTGTGCCCTCCGTCCCCAACGCGCGCGATGCGGTGCGCGCACTGCGTCCCTCGCAGATCCGTGAAGTCGCGAATGCCGGTTTCGGCGTCGCCGACGTGCTGCCGTTCTGGTTCGGCGAGTCCGACCGGGTGACTCCGGCCTTTATCCGCGACGCCGCCAGCGCCGCATTGGCCGCCGGCGCCACGTTCTATACGCATAACCTGGGCATCGCGCCGCTGCGCGCGGCGCTCGCGGGCTACGTCAGCGAGCTGCACGGAACGACCTCGCCCGACCATATCGCGGTGACGAGCGCCGGTGTCAACGCGTTGATGCTGGCCGCGCAGCTGGTAGTGGGGGCGGGCGACCGCGTCGTGGCGGTAACGCCGCTGTGGCCCAATCTGGTCGAGATTCCCAAGATTCTCGGCGCGCGGGTGGAAACCGTTGCGCTGGGCTACGGTGAGCGCGGCTGGCAACTCGACCTCGAGCAATTGCTGGCAGCGTTGACGCCGGACACGAAAATGCTCCTGATCAATTCGCCGAACAATCCGACCGGCTGGGTGATGAGCCGCGACGAGCAGCGCGCCGTGCTGGCGCATTGCCGTCGTCACGGTATCTGGATCGTCGCCGACGAAGTCTACGAGCGTCTTTATTATCCGGACGCGCCGGCGGATGCGGATGCCGGCGTCGGCGCGCCCGGCGGTCATTCGCGCACGGCGCCGTCGTTTCTCGATCTGGCAGGGCGCGACGAGCGCGTGATCTGCGTGAACTCGTTTTCCAAGGCGTGGCTGATGACCGGCTGGCGGCTCGGCTGGCTGGTCGCGCCGACCGCGCTGATGGACGATCTGGGCAAGCTGGTCGAGTACAACACGTCGTGTGCGCCGGATTTCGTTCAGCAGGCGGGCATCGCGGCGGTCCAGCAGGGTGAGCGCTTCACGCAGGATCTGGTGCACGACCTGAAGGCATCGCGTGATCATCTGGTGCGCGCGCTGGCCACCGTGCCGGGCGTCGACGTAAAGGCGCCGCCCGGAGCGATGTATCTGTTTTTCTCGATGCCGGGGGCGGCGCGCAGCCTCGAGCTGTGCAAGGCCATGGTGCGGGAAGTAGGCCTGGGCGTGGCGCCCGGCAGCGCATTCGGCCGGGAAGGCGAGGGCTTCGTACGCTGGTGCTATGCCTGCGATCCCGCCCGGCTGGATTTGGGCGTCGAGCGTTTGAGGCGATTCCTGGCGCAGCACGGCATGCATTGAAGTGTGGTGGCACGGGCGGGCGGTCCAGCTTAAGGTCAAAGGGCTAAAGGATCGATCGCGGCCTGATTCCGGGCCTGCCGCGCTCCGATTCCTGTCCGATTCGGCCAGCTTTTCCTTTTAAGCGGACGACTTGAGGCATCGCTAAAAAATGCGCCGGGGATTTCGTCTTTACGCACCGGTTGTTTTTGCGTAATATGGCGCTCAGTCACGCGATTCCTTTCAGGAATATCGCTGCTCCGTCCGGCTGGGTTTGGCTCGATTGCCTGTTTCGCCTCCCCCCGGTGCGTGCTCCCATCAATATGACCGATCAGAATCGGGCGAGCGCGTCTTCAGTTCCACATCGTCTGTTTGATCCGGTTCTTTGACCACAGGGTCTGACCTAGCTGCATGAATACCCAAGAGGCGAAGATCGTCCTCGAGACTGCCTTGATCTGCGCGCAGGAGCCGTTAAAGCTCGTCGATTTGCGCAAGCTCTTTGCCGACGGCGTGTCGGCAGACACTGTTCGGAATTTGCTCGAAGACCTCAAGCAGGATTGGTCTGGGCGCGGTGTGGAGCTGGTCGGGCTGGCGTCGGGCTGGCGATTTCAAAGTAAGCCCGCGATGCGTTCGTACCTGGATCGTCTGCATCCTGAGAAACCGCCGAAATACTCGCGCGCGGTGCTCGAGACGCTCGCGATCATTGCGTACAGGCAACCGGTCACGCGTGGCGATATCGAAGAGATTCGCGGCGTCACGGTGAATACGCAGGTCGTCAAACAGCTTGAGGATCGCGGCTGGATCGAAGTGATCGGCCATCGTGACGTGCCAGGCCGTCCGGCGTTGTACGCGACCACGCGGCAATTTCTCGACGACCTCGGTTTGAAGGCGCTCGACGAATTGCCGCCGCTGGCCGATCCGTCGGCGCAGTTGAACGCGGATCTGCTCGGTCAGCATGCGATCGAATTTTCCGAGGCCGAGGCTGCGCAAGCCCTGGTTTCGGGTGAGGAGAGCGCGCTGGAAGAACCGGCGGAATCTGCTGCCGGCGAAGCAGCCGCTGCCGAGGGTGAAGCCCTTGGCGAAACTGCCGATCGCGATTACGGCGAAGAAACTGGCGAGGCAGCAGGAACGGAAATCGCTGGCGAACACGCTGTAGAGCATCAAGCGCCAGTCGCTCAGGCCGAGTATGCGGAGTCGACTGAGACAAACGAGTCGGCTGAACTTGCCGAATCGACGCATCGCGCGGCGGATGCCGCACCGGCGCCCGCGTTGCATCGGGATGCCGCCGCAGGCCCGGCTGGGCAAGAACACGCCGAAGTGGCAAACGTTGAACCGCAGGCCGGCGCTGCCGAGCCCGCACTGAATCACGATCCGGTCTCCCAGGCCGATCCGGCAATACCCGCGCACGACTCGGGCGTACTCCGCGATACGGAGCACGCCGCCGGGCCGAACTCGACCACAGCGGCGCACGGCGATCCAGAAGATCGCCGCGATGCCGCACAGGACGCAGGCATTCTGACCGACGACGAACCCGAGTCGCGCAGCGCCTGACGTAACCGAACTTTTTTTGCCACGCCCGCAACGGGCGTGCGCGACCTGACATTTTGAGGTTGTTTTGACACATACCCACGACACCGATTCGTCCGAATCCGAGCGCGCCGTGCAGTCGGCACGCGCCGACGAAGCGCGTACCACGCAAGCGTCGGCAGGCGAGGGCGAGCGCCCGGCGCAGACCACGGAAGCAGACGGCGAAGACCGTCCGCGCCGCGGCCTGCGTCGCGGGCCGCGCAGCCTGATCGCCCGGCGCCGCGCCGGAGCGAAGACGAAGGGCGCCGAAGGTGCGCCTGCGCAAGGCGCGCCGGTCGTCACCGAAACGCCGCCGGACGGCGAGGTGGTGGCGCAAGTGCGCACGCCGCGCAAGGAAGGCGCCAAGGGCCAGGGGCCGCGCCGCAATGCGGGCGGCGCTAAGCGCGAGGGCGCTCAACGTGACGGCGCGCCTCGCGAGGGCGGACCGCGTGAAGGGCAGCGTGAGCGCCAGCCGCGCGAAGGCGGCCAGCGTCAGAATCGCCGCGGCGGTGAAGCACCGGCCGCAGTGGCAGCCGAAGCAAGTCCGGACGACCTGTTCTCGTACGTCACATCGCCCGCATTCGACGCGGACAACAGCTCGACCGGCGGCGTGCGTGCGCCGATGCTGCGCCGTGGCAAACCGGCTGCACCCAAACGGGTGCTCGCCGCGGACGACGACGCGCCGAAGCTGCACAAGGTGCTGGCCGAAGCCGGCATGGGCTCGCGCCGCGACATGGAAGAACTGATCGTTGCCGGCCGCGTGTCGGTGAACGGCGAGCCGGCTCACATCGGCCAGCGCATCATGCCGACCGATCAGGTTCGCATCAACGGCAAGCCGGTCAAGCGCAAGCTGGCCAACAAGCCGCCGCGCGTGCTGCTGTATCACAAACCGACTGGCGAAATCGTCAGCCATGCCGATCCGGAAGGCCGCCCGTCGGTGTTCGACAAGCTGCCGCCCATGAAGACCGCCAAGTGGCTTGCGGTCGGCCGCCTCGACTTCAATACCGAAGGTCTGCTGATGCTGACCACCTCGGGCGATCTGGCCAACCGTTTCATGCACCCGCGTTACAGCGTCGAGCGTGAATATGCGGTGCGCGTGGTCGGGGAGCTGGCCGAAGGCATGCGTCAGAAGCTGCTGCATGGCGTCGAGCTGGAAGACGGCCCGGCGAATTTCCTGCGCATCCGCGACGGCGGCGGCGAAGGCACCAATCATTGGTACCACGTCGCGCTCGCCGAAGGGCGTAATCGCGAAGTGCGCCGCATGTTCGAGGCAGCCGGCCTGATGGTCAGCCGCCTGATCCGCACGCGCCACGGCCCGATCTCGCTGCCGAAGGGGTTGAAGCGCGGCCGCTGGGAAGAACTCGAAGACAATCAGGTGCGCGCGCTGATGGCGTCGGTCGGCCTGAAGGCGCCGTCGGAAGAAAAGGGCGGCCGCAGAGAGGCGCCGGAGCGCAAGCAGCCGGATCCGATGCAGACGTCGATGGGCTTTATCAGCCGCGAACCGGTACTGATGTCCCACGGCCGTTTCGATCAACAGCAGCCGCGCGGTCAAGGCCGTCGCGGTGCGGCGGGCGGCTTCGGCGGCGGCGCGGGCGGTGGTTTTGGCGGCGGTGCTGGCGGCTATGGCAATCGCGGCGCTGGCCGCGGCGCCGGTGGTTTTAGCGGGCCGATGGGTGGCGGCGGTGCTGCGTCTGGCCCGCGTGGCGGGCGTGACGTCGACGGCAATCGCGCGCCGTCGGGCAATGGCAACCGCGCGGCAGGCGGTAAGCGTCCCGGCGGCCCCGGTGGCAATCCGGGCGGCGGTAGCCGTGGGCCGGGCGGCAATCGTGGCGGCAATGCCAACCGCGCCGGTGGCGGTAACGCCAACCCGGGCGGCGCCAATCGTGGTGGCGGCGCGCCGCGCGGCCGCTCGCGTGGCCGTTGAGCCGTAAATGACGTACATACGACGGTTGGCCGTTGATCGTTCCTCAACGATTTACGCTTCGCCACTGTCGGAGTCGATCGACGAGTGCCGCGGGCTTTCGCAGGTTTCATGCATTGCATGAAACCGCGGCGTGCGCATAAGTAGGGGCAGAGTTTCCCGGCCCCGCTTGTCCGGTTTGGGCCCGAGGCCGCGCAGCCCGTCTTGCAAAAGGCCCGAAGCGCCGCCATATCGTTGAAAGATTGCCATGAAATCAAGCGGAAATGCGCTTCGCACGGCGTTCTGCGGTTTGCGTTTGTCCCGAAAAATGGCTACAATCACAAAGTCGCTGGGCGTGCGGCTTTTCATGTGCGGCTCAGGTGCGACCACCGGTAATAAGATGATGGGCGTTTAGCCCATTTTTTTTTGCCGCTCAGTTCTAAGTGGTTTGGCATCTCGGGTAGCACGAACGTGCGCCAGCTAGGCGCGCGGCCCGCATTGGTTGTTTGCAAAACAAGCGGCAGGCTCGCTGCGCGAACATCTAAGAGGGCACTGTGCAACTGACGGAACTGATTGAAACCACGGTCGTGGGACTCGGCTACGAGCTCGTCGATCTCGAGCGCACCGGGCGCGGCATGTTGTGTATCTATATCGACCAGCCGGCCGGCATTGCGATCGAAGACTGCGAGAAAGTTACGCGTCAGCTCCAGCACGTTCTGACGGTCGAAAATATCGATTACGAGCGGCTTGAAGTGTCGTCGCCGGGTCTCGACCGCCCGCTGAAAAAACTGGCGGATTTCGAACGCTTCGCAGGCAGCGAAGTGGTAATCACATTGAAAAAGCCATTGGACGGACGGAAATCGTACCGGGGCATTCTGCATGCTCCGCAAGGCGAGACGATCGGTCTGGAATTTGAAGGGAAGGAAGGCGCCGCGATGCTCGATTTCACCGTCGCGGATATCGATAAGGCACGCCTCGTTCCGAAAGTTGACTTTAGGAGCCGCAAACAATGAGTCGCGAAGTGTTGATGCTGGTGGATGCGCTGGCACGCGAGAAGAACGTCGACAAAGACGTGGTATTTGCCGCGCTCGAGGCGGCCCTCGCTTCGGCCTCCAAGAAACTCTTCGAAGAGGATGCGGACATCCGCGTCCAGATCGACCGTGAAAGCGGCGAGCACGAAACGTTTCGCCGCTGGAAAGTCGTCCCGGACGAAGCCGGTCTGCAAGAGCCGGATCAGGAAATCCTGCTGTTCGAAGCACGTGAACAGAAGCCGGAAATCCAGCTCGACGAATACATCGAAGAGCCGGTGCCGTCGATCGAATTCGGCCGTATCGGCGCGCAGGCTGCCAAGCAGGTGATCCTGCAGAAGGTGCGCGACGCTGAACGCGAGCAGATCCTGAACGACTTCCTCGAGCGCGGCGAGCACATCATGACCGGCTCCGTGAAGCGCCTGGATAAGGGCAACTTCATCGTCGAAACCGGCCGTGTCGAAGCGCTGCTGCGCCGCGATCAGCTGATTCCGAAGGAAAATCTGCGCGTGGGCGACCGCGTGCGCGCCTACATCGCCAAGGTCGATCGCACCGCTCGCGGTCCGCAGATCGAACTGTCGCGTACGGCGCCCGAATTCCTGATGAAGCTGTTCGAGATGGAAGTGCCGGAAATCGAACAAGGCCTGCTGGAAATCAAGGCGGCGGCCCGCGATCCGGGCGTGCGCGCCAAGATCGGCGTGGTCGCTTACGACAAGCGCATCGATCCGATCGGCACCTGTGTCGGTATCCGCGGTTCGCGGGTGCAGGCCGTGCGTAACGAGCTCGGTGGCGAAAACGTCGACATCGTGCTATGGTCGGAAGATCCCGCACAGTTTGTGATCGGCGCGCTCGCGCCGGCAGCCGTCCAGTCGATCGTCGTCGATGAAGAAAAGCATTCGATGGACGTCGTCGTCGACGAAAACGAACTGGCGGTCGCGATCGGCCGCAGCGGCCAGAACGTGCGTCTTGCCAGCGAACTCACCGGCTGGCAGATCAACATCATGACGCCGGACGAATCTGCGCAGAAGCAGAATCAGGAGCGCGGTGTACTGCGTGACCTGTTCATGGCGCGTCTCGATGTCGACGAAGAAGTCGCCGACATCCTGATCGACGAAGGCTTTACGAGCCTCGAAGAGATCGCTTATGTGCCGCTCAACGAGATGCTCGAAATCGAAGCATTCGACGAAGACACCGTTCACGAACTGCGTAATCGCTCGCGCGACGCTTTGCTGACGCAGGCCATCGCGAATGAAGAAAAGGTCGAAAATGTTGCACTCGACCTGAAGAGCCTGGACGGCATGGACGCCGACCTGCTCGCCAAGCTTGCCGAACATCAGATCCAGACGCGCGACGAACTCGCCGAGCTGGCTGTGGATGAACTGGTCGAGATGACCGGAATGGAAGAGGATGCCGCTAAGGCGTTGATCATGAAAGCACGTGAACATTGGTTCCAGTGAGAAATGACCATGGCGCACTAAATTGAAGCGGCCGTCAGGCCGCATGACAAGATGCTAACCGCAAGGAATCGGTCCTTGCATTAAGAGGAATGAATGGCGAGTAACAACGTAGCCCAATTTGCCGCGGAACTGAAAATGCCAGCAGGCGTGCTCCTTGAGCAGCTGCAGGCAGCAGGCGTCACCAAAGCGAGCGAAGACGACAGCTTGTCCGAAACGGACAAGGCGCGTCTGCTCGACCACTTGCGCAAGTCTCACGGCTCGACTGATGCAGACAAGCGCAAGATCACGCTGACGAAGCGGCATACGTCGGAGATCAAGCAATCCGACGCGACGGGCAAAGCTCGCACCATTCAGGTCGAGGTGCGTAAGAAGCGCACTTTCGTCCGCAGGGACGAATCCGCCGCTGAAGGCGGCGATGCATCGAATCATGTGGCCGAGGCCGACGTCGACGATCTCGAACTCCAGCGCCGTGAAGAGGAAGCTCGTCACGAAGCCGAGCTGCTCGAAAAGCAGGCTCAGGAGTTGAAGGCGCGTCAGGAACAACTCGAGCGCGAAGAAGCTGAACGTCAGGCGCGCGAGCAGGCGGCTGAAGCCGAGCGCCGTCGTGCGGAAGAAGAAGCGGCGAAGAAGCGCGCTGCAGCTGCGGCTGCGGCCGAAGCTGCGGCTCGTGAGCAGGCTCAGACGGCGAAGTCGGCGCAGGTTGCCCAGCCGGCAGCTGCCGCGAAGGCTGAACCGGTCGCGGCCAAGGCTGCGGAACCGGCGGTTGCCAAGGAAAGCGAGCAGGACGACGAGCGCGCTGCGGCAGAACGCGCGGCGCAACGCGAAGCGGCGAAGAAAGCGGAAGACGCAGCGCGTCAGGCCGCCGAGAAAACGCGCGCCGAGCAGGAAGAAGTCAGCAAGCGCCGGGCAGCGGCGGAAGCCGAAGCGCGAGCCATTCGCGAAATGATGAACACGCCGCGCAAGGCGCAGGTCAAGGCGCCGGAACCGGCACCGAAGCCCGCCGAGCCGGCCAAGGCCGCGGAAGCCAAGGGCACGCTGCACAAGCCGGCACGTCCGGCGGGTGAAGCACCGGCGCGTCCGGCAGCTAGGAAGCCGGCTACTGCAGCGGCTCCGGCTGCAACGACCACGCCGTCGGCTGGCGACAAGAAGAAGCCGGGCGGTGGCAAGGGCGGCTGGCAGGACGACGCAGCGAAGCGCCGCGGTATCAAGACGCGTGGCGATACGAGCGGCGGTGTCGATCGTGGCTGGCGCGGTGGCCCGAAGGGTCGCGGCAAGCATCAGGATCAGAACACCACATTCCAGGCGCCGACCGAACCGATCGTGCGCGAAGTGCACGTGCCGGAAACCATCACGGTCGCCGATCTGGCGCACAAGATGGCAGTGAAGGCATCGGAAGTCATCAAGTCGATGATGAAGCTTGGCCAGATGGTCACGATCAACCAGATGCTGGACCAGGAAACGGCGATGATCATCGTCGAGGAACTGGGCCACCACGCGGTTGCGGCCAAACTGGACGATCCGGAAGCCATGCTGGTCGAAGGCGAAATCACGGACGCGGAAGCGCTCCCGCGTCCGCCGGTCGTCACGGTCATGGGTCACGTCGACCACGGCAAGACCTCGCTGCTCGACTACATCCGCCGCGCCAAGGTGGCCGCGGGTGAAGCGGGCGGGATTACGCAGCACATCGGCGCCTATCACGTCGAAACGCCGCGCGGCGTTATCACGTTCCTCGATACGCCGGGCCACGAGGCATTTACGGCCATGCGTGCTCGCGGTGCGAAGGCAACCGACATCGTGATTCTGGTGGTCGCAGCCGACGACGGCGTGATGCCGCAAACCAAGGAAGCGATCGCCCACGCGAAGGCTGGCGGCGTGCCGCTCGTCGTCGCGATCAACAAGATCGACAAGCCGGATGCGAATCCTGAGCGCGTCAAGCAGGAACTCGTCGCCGAAGGCGTCGTGCCGGAAGAATACGGTGGCGATTCGCCGTTCGTGTCGGTGTCGGCGAAAACCGGTACGGGTATCGACGAACTGCTGGAAAACGTGTTGCTGCAAGCCGAAGTGCTGGAACTGAAGGCACCGGTCGAAGCGCCGGCCAAGGGTCTCGTCATTGAAGCGAAGCTCGATAAGGGTAAGGGGCCGGTCGCAACGATCCTGGTCCAGTCGGGTACGCTGAACCGTGGTGACGTGGTGCTGGCAGGTAGCGCTTACGGGCGCGTGCGAGCCATGCTCGACGAAACCGGCAAGCCGACCAAGTCGGCAGGCCCGTCGATCCCGGTTGAGATTCAGGGTCTGTCGGAAGTCCCGCAAGCTGGCGAAGAAATGATCGTCATGCCGGACGACCGCAAGGCGCGTGAAGTCGCGTTGTTCCGTCAAGGCAAGTTCCGCGACGTCAAGCTGGCCAAGCAACAGGCCGCGAAGCTCGAGAACATGCTGGAACAGATGGGCGAAGGCGAAGTGGCGTACATGCCGCTCATCGTCAAGGCCGACGTGCAAGGTTCGCAGGAAGCGCTGGTGCAGTCGCTGCTCAAGCTGTCGACCGACGAAGTCCGCGTGCAGATCGTGCACGGTGCCGTGGGTGGCATCAGCGAGTCGGACGTCAACCTGGCTACGGCTTCGAAGGCGGTCATCATCGGCTTCAACACACGTGCGGATGCACAGGCGCGCAAGCTGGCGGAAGCCAACGGCGTCGATATTCGCTACTACAACATCATCTATGACGCAGTAGATGAAGTGAAGGCCGCGATGTCGGGCATGCTGGCACCTGAGAAGCGCGAAATCGTGACGGGTACGGTCGAAGTGCGCCAAGTCTTCAAGGTACCGAAGATCGGCGCGGTGGCCGGCTGTATGGTCACGGACGGTTTCGTCAAGCGTTCCTCGTCGGTGCGCGTGCTGCGCAACAACGTCGTCATCTTCACGGGCGAGCTCGATTCGCTCAAGCGCTTCAAGGACGACGTCAAGGAAGTCCGTCAGGGCTTCGAGTGCGGTATGTCGATCAAGAACTTCAACGATATCGTCGAAGGCGATCAGTTCGAAGTCTTCGAGGTTACCGAAGTCGCGCGTACGCTGTAATTCACGCGGCATTGGCTCAACGGGCGGAGCGGGCTTAAGCGCCCGCTCCGCCCGTTGTTTTTGGGCCCGCGCATTTTGTCGCGTAACGCGCTACCAGGGTGGTTTGCCGCCGCTATCACGCCGCTTCGCCGTCGCCGGGTAACAAGCCTGGCAACAAGCCTGGCAACAGCCGCCACGGCGCGCACGAACAACTTTTTTGCATCCGTCTGAACGGATCACAAACACCATGCCTAAAAAACGTTCTTCTCCCAATCGCAACGTGCAGATCGCCGATCAGATCCAGCGCGACCTGTCCGAGTTGCTGCGCGAGGTCAAGGATCCGCGCATCGGCCTCGTCACGATTCAAAGCGTTGAGCTGACGCCCGACTACGCGCACGCGAAGGTCTATTTCACGACGCTGACCGGCGACCCGCAACAAACGCTCGAAGCGCTCCAGCACGCGGCCGGCCATCTGCACAATCAGCTGTTCAAGCGCCTGCACATTCATACCGTGCCGACGCTGCATTTCCATTACGATCAGACGATCGAACGGGCCGTTGAAATGTCCCGTCTGATCGACGAGGCGAACGCCAATCGCGCGAAAGAAGACTGAGCCGTTGCAGTGCTTCAGTTGCAATACCTCAGCCGCTGCTTGTTTAGCGCTGTTTCCGTACACTTCGAAGACCCTGTCTTTCTGACATGACCGCACCTCAACGCCCCCGCGTGCCGCGTCGCGCGCTCGACGGCGTGCTGCTGCTCGACAAGCCGCTCGGCCTGTCGAGCAACGACGCGCTGATTCGCGCGAAGCGTCTTTATCTGGCCAAAAAGGCGGGCCACACTGGCACGCTTGATCCACTTGCCACGGGTCTTTTGCCGCTGTGCTTCGGCGAAGCCACCAAGTTTTCGCAAGATCTGCTCGAAGCCGACAAGACTTATGAGGCGACCATGCGCCTCGGTATCCGCACGACCACGGGCGACGCCGAAGGCGAGCCGATCGACACGCGCGACGTGACCTGCGATCAGGCGACGGTCCAGGTGGCGATGCAAAAATTTCTCGGCGACATCGTTCAGGTCCCGCCGATGTATTCGGCGCTCAAGCGCGACGGCAAGCCGCTGTACGAATACGCGCGCGCCGGTCAGACGGTCGAGCGGGAAGGGCGTCAGGTGACGATTCACGCGCTCGACATGCTGGCGTGTACTTTGCCCGACGTGACGTTTCGCGTGACGTGCAGTAAGGGCACGTATGTTCGCACGCTTGCCGAGGATATCGGTGAGGCGCTCGGTTGTGGTGCGCATCTGGTCGCACTGCGGCGTACCGGCGTCGGCGCACTGACGCTGGAGAATTCGGTGACGCTCGACGCATTGTCCGACGCGACGGAGAGCGAGCGTGATGCGTGGCTGCAGCCCGTCGATGCATTGTTGTCCACGTTCCCGCCCGTCACCCTGAACGAGGATGCAACCCGCCGTTTCCTGCACGGTCAGCGTCTGAAGCTCTCCGAGTTGACCATTACCGGCGAGGCTGTGAACGCGCCACGTGTACGCGTCTATGCAGAAGAAGGCCGCCTGCTAGGCGTCGCGAAGCAAGGCGAGGGCGTATTGGCGCCCGAGCGGCTCGTCGTCACCACGGAGAGCTAGCCCGTTAGCTCGCCAATTGGCCTGCGAAGAGACGAACCTGGCAAACAAAAAGGCGGGACCGCTGCCCAGTGGTCCCGCCTTTTTTCACATCATCGGTTGCTACAGACGAAAGACGCTAAACCCTCAATGCGCCGCCGCTGCCGCAGCACCCGCATCGCCGCCGGCGCGTTCCGGCCTGGCCATCCAGATCAGCGCGATCAGCGCGACGAAAATCCCCGCCGACACGAAGAACAGATCATTCACGCCCAACTGTGCGGCCTGCTGCGTGGCCATCGTATTGAACAGACCATACGCCTGCGGCTGACTGAAGCCCGCCGCGCCCATCTGCCGGATCGACTGATCGAACACCGGGTTGTACACGCTGGCCTGCTCGGCCAGTTGCGCGTGATGCATGATGGTGCGGTGATCCCACGCGGTCTGGAAAATCGACGTGCCGATACCGCCGCACATGATCCGCACGAAATTCGACAAGCCCGAGGCCGCCGGAATCCGGTTGCCCGGCAAGCCCGACAACGTGATAGACACGAGCGGGATGAAGAACCCGGCCATGCCGATCCCCTGAATCAGAGTCGGCAACAGAAGCGAATACGTATCGACGCCGGTCGTATAACGTGAGCGCATCCAGAAGCACAGCGCAAACACCAGAAACGACAAGGTCGCGATATAGCGCGGATCGGTACGCGGCAACACCTTGCCGGTGATCGGCGACAGCAGCACGGCGAACAGGCCGACCGGCGCCATCACGAGGCCCGCTTCGGTGGCGGTGTAGCCGATATTGGTTTGCAGCCACAACGGCAGCAACACGAGGTTGCCGAAGTAGAGCCCGTAGCCAATCGACAACGCAACCGTGCCACTCGTGAAATTGCGCCGGCTGAAGAGCGACAGATCGACCACCGGATGCTCGGCCGTCAATTCCCACACAATGAAGAAGGCGAGAGCGATCACCGCAACCAGCGCCAGCACGACGATCGTGGTCGACGAGAACCAGTCGAGGTCCTTGCCCTTGTCGAGCATGATCTGCAACGAGCCGACCCAGAGGATCAGCAGGCCGAGACCGACGCCGTCGATCGGCGCCTTTTTGACGACTGAATCGCGGTTGCGGAAGATCGTCCACGTCGCGACGGCGGCAATCGCGCCGACAGGAATATTGACGTAAAAAATCCACGGCCACGAGATATTGTCCGAGATCCAGCCGCCGAGAATCGGCCCGGCCACCGGCGCGATCAGCGTGGTCATGGCCCACATCGACAGCGCCATCGGCGCCTTGGCGCGTGGATAGCTGGCGAGCAGCAGCGTTTGCGACAGCGGAATCATCGGGCCGGCCACGGCGCCTTGCAGCACGCGCGAGGCCAGCAGGAACGGCAGGGTGGGCGCGAGGCCGCACATCCATGACGAGATCACGAACAGAATGATCGACGCCATGAACAGGCGCACCTGGCCGATACGGTCGGTGAGCCAGCCGGTCAGCGGCACGGAAATCGCGTTCGCCACCGCGAACGACGTGATCACCCATGTCCCCTGGTCGGACGACACACCGAGGTCGCCCGAAATGGAGGGGATCGACACGTTCGCAATCGACGTGTCGAGCACGTTCATGAACACGGCGAGCGACACCGCGATGGTGCCGATCACCAGTTGCGCGCCCTCGAGCGGCGGATGAGGGACTTGCGCCTGAGCCTGAGCCATTAAAAAGCCTTCTAGGAATCGTCGCGCCGCTTACATCATCTTCGCAGCGGGCCGGGTGGCTCCGCTGCTTTGAAGCGATTTTTGCGAGCCGCCGTTCGGACCTGCGTTTTCCGCAATGATGCGGGCGATTTCAGCGTCAGCCTGGTCGCCGTACTTGTCGAACACATTGGTCTGATAGACCGTGTTTGGCGCCTGGCCGAGCTGGCCGCCCTGGTCGTCCTTGATGCTCACGTCGGCTTGCATTGACAGTCCGATACGCAGCGGATGCTTTTCAAGTTCCTGCGGATCGAGCGCGATCCGCACCGGCAGACGCTGCACCACCTTGATCCAGTTGCCGGTTGCGTTCTGCGCGGGCAGCAGCGAGAACGCCGAACCGGTGCCCGCCGAGAAGCCGACCACCTTGCCGTGGTACACCACGGACGAACCGTACACGTCGGCCGTCAACTCGACCGGCTGACCGATGCGCATGTGCTTCAGTTGCACTTCCTTGAAGTTCGCATCGACCCACACGCCGCCCAACGGCACGATGGCCATCAGCGGGGTGCCCGGCGAAACGCGCTGGCCGACCTGCACCGAGCGCTTCGCGACGTAGCCGGTGACCGGCGCCGGCAGGTTGTTACGTGCATTGTTCAGGTATGCGTCGCGGACCTTCGCGGCGGCGGCCTGCACGTTCGGGTGATTGGCGATCGTGGTGTTGGCGGTGAGCGCGCGGTTCGATGCCAGTTGCTGCTCGGCGGCATCGACGGCGGCTTGCGCGCTCTTCACGGCGTCGCGGGCGTGCGAGATTTCTTCCGCCGACACAGCGCCGGTTTGCGCCACCGTCAGGCGGCGCTTCAGGTCGTCCTGGGCGCGCGACAGATCGGCCTGGCGTTGAGCAACCTGCGCCTGGTACTGGTTGTCGTCGGCGAACAGGCCGCGCACCTGGCGCACTGTCTGCGCGAGATTCGCTTCGGCCTGTTCGAGCGCGACGCGCGCGTCGGCCGGATCGAGCACGACGAGCGGGTCGCCGGCCTTCACGGTTTGCGTGTCGTCCGCGTTCACCGCGATCACCGTGCCGGTGACTTGCGGCGTGATCTGCACGACGTTGCCGTTCACGTACGCGTCGTCGGTGTCTTCATGGAAGCGTGCGTCGAGGAAGTAGTAAAGGCCGTAGGCGAGCGCGGCGATCAGGATCACGATGACGAGCAGCGTCATCATGCGCTTGCGCTTGCCGTTGTTCGCCGGCGGTTGGGCCGGTTGCTGTGTCGGCTGCGGGGCCGATTGAGCCGGCTGGGTAGTAGCCGCGGGCTGTTGGGTGGTGCTCATTGATGTGCTCCGGGTTCTCTCAAGCGTCGTCGTTTATTCGGATGTTCGTGCGGGTGTGGTCTGCGGCGGTGCGGCTTCAGTTTGCAGCTGCGGTCGTGGCGGCGGATGATGCCGCGGCGGCCGGTGCCGCGGCGGCCGATGCCGGAGCATCGGTCGGCACCACGAGGCCGGTCTGCGTTGCGTCGAACCCGCCGCCGAGCGCCTTGATGAGGCTGATCTGCATATCGCGGCGGCGCATCTTCAGGCCCGTCACTGTCTGTTCGGCGCTCAAACGGTTCTGGTCGGCGGTCAGCACCTGCAACTGCGGCGACAAACCTGCCTTGTAGCGGATCACTGCCAACTGATAGGCCTTGGTCGACGCGTCGAGCGCGCGCTGGGCATCGCCCGACTGCTGGTCGATCGAACGGATCGACGACACTTGCGTCGCGACATCCGACAGGGCACTGATCAGCGTCTGGTTGTAGTTCGCCACGTCCAGGTCGAAGTCGGCGTAGCGGCCCTTCAACTGCGAACGCAGCGCGCCGGCGTCGAAGATCGGCAGGTGAATCGCCGGGCCTAATTGCATCTGGCGGCTGCCCGACTTAAGGAAGCGACCCCAGCCGAACGCGTCGAAACCCACGCCGGCGGCGAGGTTGATGTCCGGGAAGAATTCGGCTTTTGCTTCCTTCACGTCGTGCATCGCGGCTTCCACCTGCCAGCGCGCGGCGACGATGTCCGCGCGGCGCGCCACGAGGTCGGCCGGCAGGTTGTCAGGCAGCGCGACCGTGCCGCCGGTGGTCAGCACCGGTTTGGCGATCTGCAGGCCGCGGTCCGGGCCCTTGCCGAGCAGCGCGCCCAACTGATAGCGCACCACCGTGATCTGACCGTCGAGGTCGGTCAAATTCGCCTGACTGGTCGCAATGTTGCCGTTCGCGGTTTGCCGTTCGACATTGGTGTCGAGGCCGGCGCTGACGCGGCCGTTGGTGATGCGGCCGATATCCTGCCGGTTGGCGATTTCGCGAGCGGCGATGTCGCGGAACGCGTACAACTGGGCAAGCTGGTTATAGGTGCTCGCGACGGAGGCGGCGAGCGTTACGCGCGCCTGCTGCATATCGGCTTGCGCGGCCTTTTCCTGCGACACGGCCTGGCCCAGACGCTGGCGGTTCTTGCCCCACAGGTCCAGATCCCACGACGCGCTCGCCAGCACGTTGTTCTCGCTATACCAGGTGCCGCCGTACGGAGGCGGGTAGAGCGCGTTGCCCGAGAACAGTTCGCGAGTCCACGAATAGCTGCCGTTGACCTTCGGGTACAGCGCCGAGCGCGAGCTTTCAATGTACGACGAAGCCTTGGCGAGGCGAGCCTGCGCCTGCGCGATCGAGGGGCTGCCTTCCAGCGCTTCCGCGATCAGTTTGGGCAGCTGCGGGTCGCCGAACTGGTTGGCCCAGTCGAGCGACGGCCACTGGCCGCCCTGGCCGGGCAGACTCTGGGCGGACTCATACTGAGCCGGCGACGAGATCTGCTTGTCGCTCTTCATGCCGAAGTAGTTCGCGCACCCCGTGAGGGCGAACGCTGTCACCGCGGCGGCGACAGCGGCCCGGCTCGAAAGCGCGGGCGCGGACAGGGAAAGGGATTTCATCGCTCGACTCATTGAGTGGAATGTAATGATGGACACTGCAAGCAATTTATTACGATTTGCTGTCAAAATTGCTTGCTGCATCACGGGTTAGTCCCGGTGGTTGTTCGCCGGAGTTGATGAGCACGCGGCGCAGCATGCTCTTCAGAAAGCCCACTTCTTCGGCGGTAAAGCCGTTTAGCAGGCTGTCCAGCACGCCGTTGAAAATGGCCGGCATTTTCGCGGCGATGGCGTGGCCTTCCGGTGTCAACGCGAGCCGGACAACCCGCCGGTCTTCGTTGCTGCGCACGCGCGTGAGCAGCCCGCGCTTCTCCAGACGATCCACCAGACGCGTGACGGCGCTGGCATCTATGCCGTATTCCCGTGCCAATTCGGCGGCCAGCAGACACTTGCCGCTCGCCACCATGAACAGGATGCTGCCTTGCTGACTGGTAATGCCCAGCTCCGTCATGCTGCGCTGGGTGACCAGGTTCGACATGGTCGATTTCACCCGCGAGAGCAGATAGCCGACGCTTTCGCCCAGCTGGTATTCGCTGACAATCGGGTCAGGCGTTAGGGACGGATCCGGCATGATTCTCGTGCGAATGCAATGGTTGACTAGGCAGGATTATAGGCAGCGGTTGATTGACGCGGCAAGTGTTATTACAGCTTAGGCAAGGAACTTTTCCTTCTCAAGGGACAATCCGCGCGGTTTTGCGTAGGGATAGCGAACGGGCGATGAGGTTGTTTCTCACATGCGGATGCGGGGAGGCGCGCCGGCAATCAGGGAAAACGAGATGGCTTCATTTGCCCGTGCTATAATGTTGGGTTCCCAAAAGTGCGCTTTGGGCTTTGTTGGCTTCGTACACAATGCTGCTGCTGGCGCACTCAACTGTCTCCAGGTTCCTATGACTCGCGCCCTACGCAACATCGCCATCATTGCCCACGTCGACCACGGCAAGACCACGCTCGTCGACCAGCTCCTCCGCCAGACCGCCACGTTCCGTGACAACCAGCAGATCGCTGAGCGCGTGATGGACTCGAACGACATCGAAAAGGAGCGTGGCATCACGATCCTTTCGAAGAACTGCGCGGTCGAGTACGAAGGCACCCACATCAACATCGTCGACACCCCGGGCCACGCCGACTTCGGCGGTGAAGTGGAGCGCGTGCTGTCGATGGTCGACTCGGTGCTGTTGCTGGTCGACGCAGTCGAAGGCCCGATGCCGCAAACGCGCTTCGTGACCAAGAAGGCGCTGGCGCTCGGCCTCAAGCCGATCGTCGTGATCAATAAGGTGGACCGTCCGGGCGCGCGTATCGACTGGGTGATCAACCAGACGTTCGACCTGTTCGACAAGCTGGGCGCAACCGACGAACAACTCGATTTCCCCATCGTCTACGCATCGGGCCTGAACGGTTACGCCGGCCTCACGCCCGATGTGCGCGAAGGCGACATGCGCCCGCTGTTCGAAGCCGTGCTGAAGCACGTGCCGGTGCGCGATGCCGATCCGGAAGCGCCGCTGCAGTTGCAAATCACCTCGCTTGACTATTCGTCGTACGTCGGCCGTATCGGCGTGGGCCGCATCACGCGCGGCCGCATCAAGCCTGGCATGGCGGTGGCCGTGCGTTCGGGTCCCGATGGCGCGATCCTGAACCGCAAGATCAATCAGGTGCTGTCGTTCAAGGGTCTCGAGCGCGTTCAGGTCGAATCGGCTGAAGCCGGCGACATCGTGCTGATCAACGGTATCGAGGAAATCGGTATCGGCGTGACCATCTGCGCGCCGGAGCAACCGGAAGCGCTGCCGATGATCACCGTCGACGAACCGACGCTGACCATGAACTTCCTCGTCAATTCGTCGCCGCTGGCCGGCCGCGAAGGCAAGTTCGTAACGAGCCGTCAGATTCGTGACCGCCTGATGAAGGAGTTGAACCACAACGTCGCGCTGCGCGTGAAAGAAACCGGCGACGAAACGACGTTCGAAGTGGCGGGCCGCGGCGAACTGCACCTGACGATTCTGGTGGAAAACATGCGTCGCGAAGGCTACGAGCTGGCCGTGTCGCGTCCGCGCGTGGTGATGCAGGAAATCGACGGCGTGAAGCACGAGCCGTACGAAAACCTGACGGTCGACATGGAAGACGCCCACCAGGGCGGCGTGATGGAAGAGCTGGGCCGCCGCAAGGGCGAAATGCTCGACATGGCGTCGGACGGCCGTGGCCGTACGCGTCTCGAGTACCGTATTTCGGCGCGTGGCCTGATCGGCTTCCAGTCGGAATTCCTCACGCTCACGCGCGGCACGGGCCTGATGAGCCACACGTTCGATTCGTATCAGCCGGTCAAGGAAGGCGCAGTGGGCGAGCGTCGCAACGGCGTGCTGATTTCGCAGGACGACGGCGCGGCAGTTGCGTACGCACTGTGGAAGCTGCAGGATCGCGGCCGCATGTTCGTGTCGCCGGGCGAGCCGCTGTACGAGGGCATGATCATCGGCATTCACAGCCGTGACAACGACCTGGTCGTGAACCCGATCAAGGGTAAGCAGCTGACCAACGTGCGCTCGTCGGGTACGGACGAAGCGGTGCGCCTCGTGCCGCCGATCCAGATGTCGCTGGAATACGCGGTCGAATTCATCGACGACGACGAACTCGTCGAAGTCACGCCGCAATCCATCCGTCTGCGCAAGCGTTACCTGAAGGAGCATGAGCGCCGCAGCGCCAGCCGTAAGGGCGCAGTGGACTAAATCAGCACCGGCGTTGCCCTCGGGTAAGCGCCTCGCTGTCAGGCAAAAGCCACCTCCGGGTGGCTTTTGCCGTTTCTGGCACTCCTTTTGGTCCCCTTTTGGCGCTCATTCGGCGTTAGGCGCAGTTGCTCGCTATTGAACGGCTAATTGCGGCGTTCGTCCCCGTTTCCTGCAGAAGACTATTGCGGGCGCTTGATAATGCCGCCGAAAGCCCGTCGCCACGGGCTTGAGCGGCAATCCGTCTGCTATCTGCACTATCCGTTCTGTGATATGCTCCCCGGGTGCAAAGTTTTAGGTCCTTCCAAGCAAGACTTGATTCGCGCAATCCGCTAAACGGTCAGGCCGTGTCGCGGAAGGTTCTGTAACCCGCTATTTCTCGAGAAACTCGAAGAAAGGTGAGCGTAAAAATGATGAAGCAATTCCAGTCGAACTCTTATCTGTTCGGCGGCAATGCTCCGTACGTAGAAGAAATGTACGAAGCGTATCTCGATAATCCGGCGTCAGTGCCCGAGAACTGGCGCAGCTATTTCGATGCGTTGCAGAACGTTCCTGCATCGGATGGCAGCAATGCCAACGACGTGGCCCATGGCCCGATCGTCGAATCGTTTGCACAACGGGCCAAGGCGAATGCCTTTATCCCGCGCACGGCAACTGGCGGCGAAGACCTCGCTACCTCCCGCAAGCAAGTCTATGTGCAGTCCCTCATCGGCGCATATCGCTTCCTCGGCTCGCAATGGGCCAATCTCGATCCCCTGAAGCGCCGCGAACGTCCCGCTATCCCCGAACTTGAACCTGCGTTCTACGACTTCACCGAAGCCGACATGGACCAGGAGTTCAGCGCCACGAATCTGTATTTCGGATTCGAGCGTGCTTCGCTGCGCGAGATCGTCAAGGCTCTGCGTGACACGTATTGCGGCACGATCGGTGCCGAGTACATGTACATCAGCGATCCGGAACAGAAGCGCTGGTGGAAAGAGAAGCTCGAGTCGATCCGTTCGACGCCGAATTTCTCCAATGAAAAGAAAAAGCACATTCTGAATCGCCTGACGGCCGCTGAAGGCCTCGAGCGCTTCCTGCACACCAAGTACGTCGGCCAGAAACGCTTCTCGCTCGAAGGCGGCGAAAGCTTCATCGCCTCGATGGACGAAGTCGTGCGTCACGGCGGCGCCAACGGCGTGCAGGAAATCGTCATCGGCATGGCCCACCGCGGCCGTCTGAACGTGCTGGTCAATACGCTCGGCAAGATGCCCGCCGACCTGTTCGCCGAATTCGAAGGCAAGCACGTCGACGACCTGCCGGCCGGCGACGTGAAGTACCACAAGGGTTTCTCGTCGGACGTCTCGACCGAAGGCGGCCCGGTTCACCTGTCGCTCGCGTTCAATCCGTCGCACCTCGAAATCGTCAACCCGGTGGTCGAAGGTTCGGCCAAGGCGCGTATGGATCGCCGCGGCGACGACAGCGGCCTGCAAGTGCTGCCGGTGCAGATCCACGGCGACGCGGCCTTCGCAGGCCAGGGCGTCGTGATGGAAACGCTGAACCTCGCGCAAACGCGCGGTTACGGCACGCACGGCACGCTGCACATCGTCATCAACAACCAGATCGGTTTCACGACGTCGGACCCGCGCGACTCGCGCTCCACGTTGTACTGCTCGGACGTCGTCAAGATGATCGAGGCGCCGGTGCTGCACGTGAACGGTGACGATCCGGAAGCGGTCGTGCTGGCTACGCAGCTGGCTATCGACTTCCGGATGCAGTTCCACAAAGACGTTGTGGTCGACATCGTCTGCTTCCGCAAGCTGGGTCACAACGAGCAGGACACGCCCGCTGTCACGCAGCCGCTGATGTACAAGACGATCGCCAAGCACCCGGGCACGCGCGCACTGTACGCTGAAAAGCTCGTACAGCAAGGAGTGATCACCGCGGAAGAAGCCGACGAATTCGTCAAGGCCTACCGCAAGGCGATGGACGAAGGCCACCACACGGTCGATCCGGTTCTGTCGAATTACAAGAGCAAGTACGCGGTGGATTGGGTTCCGTTCCTGAACCGCAAGTGGACCGATGCAGCCGACACGGCCGTGCCGCTGGCTGAGTTGAAGCGCCTCGCCGAACGCATCACCACGATCCCGGAAAACTTCAAGGTGCACCCGCTGGTCGAGCGCGTCATCAACGACCGTCGCGCGATGGGTCGTGGTGAAGCGAAGCTCGACTGGGGCATGGGCGAACACCTGGCATTCGCGTCGCTGGTCGCATCGGGCTATGCAGTGCGCCTGACCGGTCAGGACTCGGGCCGCGGTACGTTCACGCACCGTCACGCGGTGCTGCACGATCAGAACCGCGAGCGCTGGAACGACGGCACGTATGTGCCGCTGCAGAACATCGCCGAAGGTCAGGCGAAGTTCACGGTGATCGACTCGGTGCTGTCGGAAGAGGCGGTGCTGGGCTTCGAATACGGCTACTCGACCGCTGAACCGAATACGTTCGTCGCGTGGGAAGCGCAGTTCGGCGACTTCGTGAACGGCGCGCAAGTCGTGATCGACCAGTTCATCTCGTCGGGCGAAGTTAAGTGGGGCCGCGTGTCGGGTCTCACGATGCTGCTGCCGCACGGCTACGAAGGCCAGGGTCCGGAACACTCATCGGCGCGTATCGAGCGTTTCCTGCAACTGTGCGCGGATCACAACATGCAAGTGGTTCAGCCGACCACGCCGGCGCAGATTTTCCACCTGTTGCGCCGTCAGATGATCCGCCTGTTCAGGAAGCCGCTGATCGTCGCTACGCCGAAGTCGCTGCTGCGCCACAAGGAAGCCGTGTCGGATCTGTCGGAACTGGCGAAGGGCTCGTTCCAGCCGGTGCTCGGCGAAATCGACGAAGCTATCGACGCGAAGAAGGTCAAGCGCGTCGTGGTGTGCTCGGGTCGCGTGTACTACGACCTGCTGGCGCATCGTCGCGAATCGAAGTCGAACGACGTCGCGATCATCCGTATCGAACAGCTCTATCCGTTCGCGCATAAGCAGTTCGAAGCGGAAATGAAGAAGTACGACAACGCGACCGAAGTGGTGTGGGTGCAGGACGAGCCGCAGAATCAAGGCCCGTGGTTCTACATCGAACACCATCTGAAGGAAGGCATGAAGGACGGGCAGAAGCTGGCATACAGCGGCCGTCCGGCTTCGGCCTCGCCGGCAGTCGGCTACTACGCGAAGCACTACGAGCAGCAGAAGGCGCTGGTCGAAGGCGCTTTCGGCCGCCTCAAGAGCGCGTCGATCGCTAAATAAGCACACGAGCCGAACCGGGAAAGCGCCGCGCGCTTTCCCGTGCCGCGCTTAGTGACCGACTTGATGGTTCATTCGCGGCATTCGAGGTTCGCAGGCGGTCGTCGAGTACATAGATCGCGCCGTCACCCGATACGTATTCAGGATATTCATAATGGCTATTGTTGAAGTCAAGGTTCCCCAGCTCTCCGAGTCGGTTTCGGAAGCCACCATGCTGCAGTGGAAGAAGAAGCCCGGCGAGGCTGTTGCACAAGACGAAATTCTCATCGAAATCGAGACCGACAAGGTCGTGCTCGAAGTGCCGGCACCCGCGGCCGGCGTGCTCGCGCAAGTGATCTCGAACGACGGCGACATCGTCGTGGCGGATCAGGTGATCGCGAAGATCGACACCGAAGGCAAGGCAGGCGCTGCTGCTGTCGAAGCCGAAGTGAAGCCGGCGCCGGAAGCCGCACCGGCTCCCGCCGCCGCTCCGGCTGCTCAGGCCGCATCCGCAACGGGTGCGAACACCGCTGCTTCGCCGGCCGCCGGCAAGCTGATGGCCGAGAAGGGTCTGGGCGCTGGCGACGTCGCCGGCACGGGCCGCGACGGCCGCATCACCAAGGGTGATGTGCTGACCGCGGGTCAAGCCGCACCTGCACCGGCGGCGAAGGCCGCACCGGCACCGGCCGCCGCACCGAAGGCTGCAAAGCCGTCGCTGCCGGACGTCAAGGCACCCGCTTCGGCCGACCAATGGCTGAAGGACCGCCCGGAACAACGCGTGCCGATGTCGCGTCTGCGCGCGCGTATCGCCGAGCGTCTGCTCGAGTCGCAGCAAACCAACGCCATCCTGACCACGTTCAACGAAGTGAACATGGCGCCGGTGATGGATCTGCGCAACAAGTACAAAGACAAGTTCGAAAAGGAACATGGCGTGAAGCTGGGCTTCATGTCGTTCTTCGTGAAGGCGGCGGTTCACGCGCTGAAGAAATTCCCGCTCGTGAACGCGTCGATCGACGGTAACGACATCGTCTATCACGGCTACTTCGACATCGGTATCGCGGTCGGTTCGCCGCGTGGCCTGGTGGTGCCGATCCTGCGCAACGCAGATCAGCTGAGCCTCGCTGAAATCGAGAAGAAGATTGCCGAGTTCGGCCAGAAGGCCAAAGATGGCAAGCTGTCGATCGAAGAAATGACGGGCGGTACGTTCTCGATCTCGAACGGCGGTGTGTTCGGCTCGATGCTGTCGACCCCGATTATCAACCCGCCGCAATCCGCTATCCTGGGCGTGCACGCCACCAAGGAACGCGCTGTCGTCGAAAACGGCCAGATCGTGATCCGTCCGATGAACTATCTGGCGCTGTCGTACGACCACCGGATCATCGACGGTCGCGAAGCGGTGCTGTCGCTGGTCGCCATGAAGGATGCGCTGGAAGACCCGGCGCGCCTGCTGCTCGACCTGTAAAGACTGGCTTCTCCGGCGCCGGCTTGTCATTGTGCAAGCCGGCGCCATATAAGAACCAGGCAAGCATCACGTCTTTCGCATTCCGCAGTACAGGAACGACGCGCGCTACGAAGCGTGGCCGCGCGCCGTTCCGCCATCCAAAGGATTGTCATGTCCAAAGAATTTGACGTCGTCGTGATCGGCGCCGGCCCCGGCGGCTACATCGCTGCAATCCGCGCCGCGCAGCTCGGCAAGACGGTTGCATGTATCGAAAAATGGAAGAACCCGGCCGGCGCGCTGAAGCTCGGCGGCACGTGCCTGAACGTGGGTTGCATTCCGTCGAAGGCATTGCTCGCGTCGTCGGAAGAGTTTGAAAATGCATCGCATCACCTCGCCGACCACGGTATCAGCGTGGAAAACGTGCAGGTCGATATCGCGAAGATGCTGGCCCGCAAGGAAGGGATCGTCGAGAAGATGACCAAGGGTATCGAATTCCTGTTCCGCAAGAACAAGATCACGTGGCTCAAGGGCCATGGCAAGTTCACCGGCAAGACGGACGCCGGCGTGCAGATCGAAGTCAGCGGCGAAGGCGAGACCGAAGTCGTGACGGCGAAGAACGTCATCATCGCAACGGGCTCGAAGGCGCGCCATCTGCCGAACGTTCCGGTCGACAACAAGATCGTCGCCGACAACGAAGGCGCACTGACGTTCGACTCCGTGCCGAAGAAGCTCGCCGTGATCGGCGCGGGCGTGATCGGTCTGGAACTCGGTTCGGTGTGGCGCCGTCTCGGCGCGGATGTGACCGTGCTCGAAGCGCTGCCGGAATTCCTCGGCGCGGCCGACCAGGCGCTCGCCAAGGAAGCCGCCAAGCAGTTCAAGAAGCAGGGTCTGGATATTCACGTCGGCGTGAAGGTCGGTGAAGTCAAGACTACCGACAAGAGCGTCACGATCAATTACACGGATAAGGACGGCAACGCGCAAACGCTCGAAGCCGACCGCCTGATCGTGTCGATTGGCCGCGTGCCGAACACCGACAACCTCGGTCTCGAAGCGATCGGCCTGAAGGCAAACGAGCGCGGCTTCATCGACGTCGACGACCACTGCGCGACGGCTGTGCCGAACGTGTACGCAATCGGCGACGTGGTGCGTGGCCCGATGCTCGCGCACAAGGCTGAAGATGAAGGCGTGCTGGTCGCTGAAATCATTGACGGTCAGAAGCCGCATATCGACTACAACTGCATTCCGTGGGTGATCTACACCGAACCGGAAATCGCGTGGGTCGGCAAGACGGAGCAGCAACTGAAGGCCGAAGGCCGCGAGATCAAGACGGGCCAGTTCCCGTTCATGGCGAACGGCCGCGCGCTGGGCATCAACAAGGCGGATGGTTTCGTCAAGATGATCGCCGACGCGAAGACCGACGAACTGCTCGGCGTGCATATCATCTCGGCGAACGCATCGGACCTGATCGCGGAAGCCGTGGTGGCGATGGAATTCAAGGCGGCCTCGGAAGACATCGGCCGTATTTGCCATCCGCACCCGTCGCTGTCGGAAGTCATGCGCGAAGCGGCACTCGCCGTGGACAAGCGCGCGCTGAACATGTAATCACGCGCACGCCTGACTGAACGCAACTCTGGTATCACCACGAAGGCGGGCGGGTTCACTCCCTCCCGCCTTTCTTTTTGCAGCAACACAATGAACGTCACCGAATACTACGAGAAAGAACTGCAGACGCGGGGTTATCAATCGGACCCGGCGCAACGTGCGGCGGTCGACCGTCTGCAGCGGTGCTATGAAGAGTGGGTCGAATACAAGTCGCGCCGCTCGAACGCGTTCAAGAAGCTGATCATCCACCCGGATCTGCCGCGCGGCGTGTACATGTGGGGCGGCGTAGGGCGGGGCAAAAGCTTCCTGATGGACAGCTTCTATATGGTCGTGCCGGTGCAGCGCAAAACACGGCTGCATTTCCACGAGTTCATGCGCGAGGTCCATCGCGAACTGGAAGAACTGAAAGGCACGGCCGATCCGCTCGACGAACTCGCGCGTCGTATCGCCAAGCGTTACCGGCTGATCTGTTTCGACGAGTTCCACGTCTCGGATATTGCCGACGCGATGATTCTCTACCGTCTGCTCGACAAGCTATTCGAGAACGGGGTGCAGTTCGTGATGACGTCCAATTACGATCCGGACACGTTGTATCCGGACGGACTGCATCGCGACCGCATGCTGCCGGCCATCGAGCTGATCAAGTCTAAGCTCGACGTGATCAATGTCGAC
The DNA here is from genome assembly GCF_902833645.1 of Paraburkholderia fungorum. Taxonomy (GTDB): domain Bacteria; phylum Pseudomonadota; class Gammaproteobacteria; order Burkholderiales; family Burkholderiaceae; genus Paraburkholderia; species Paraburkholderia fungorum. Next base: position 22,271 of record NZ_CADFGE010000010.1, on the reverse strand, counting down.
GCGGGCATCGACTACCGCAAGCGCACGCTGGCTCAGGTCGAGGTGTATCACACGCCGCTCGGCGCCGCTTCGGACAAAGCGTTGCGCGACGCGTTTTCGCGTCTTGCAGCGGTTCCGGACGAGAGTCCTATCCTGCGCATCGAAAAGCGCGAGCTGAAGGCGCTGCGCCGCGCCGACGGCGTCGTGTGGTTCGATTTCGCGACGTTGTGCGGCGGTCCGCGCTCGCAGAACGATTACCTGGAACTGGCGAGCCGCTTTCATGCGGTGATCCTGTCCGGCGTGCCGCAGATGTCGGTGCGCATGGCCTCGGAGGCGCGCCGCTTCACCTGGCTGATCGACGTGTTCTACGACCACAAGGTCAAGCTGCTGATGTCGGCTGCGGTGCCGCCCGAGCAGTTGTACGTCGACGGTCCGATGGCTAACGAATTCACGCGGACGGTGTCGCGCATTATTGAAATGCAATCGAAAGAGTATCTCGACGCCCCGCGCCGGATCGTCGATACGTCGCTGACCTGAGCCGTCGCATGACGCGGGCGCGAATGCTTTTGCGATAGATCACGATCCGCTCGCCGAACAGGCGATGTAAGAAGGCGTATTTTCAAGATTCGGATTGGTCTTATATTCCGCCTGCGGACGACTGGATATCTTCTTTGTCATGGTTTTGACAAAGGAGTAACCATGAATCCGTACCGCGATATCAATGACGAAGAATGGCAACGTGTTGCACCGTTGCTCCCTGAATTGCGTCCGCGCTCCGAACTGCGTGGCCGGCCGCTTGCCAACACCCGCTCGGTGCTCAACGGCGTATTGTGGGTGATGTACAGCGGCGCGACCTGGTCCGCCATGCCGCGCAAATATCCGTCGTATCAGACCTGTCATCGCCGCTTCAAGGCGTGGTACGAATCCGGCGTGCTCAAGCGCGTGATGGATCAGTTGTTTGGCGCCGGAAGCGAAGAGCTCTGCAACCTGATGGAAGCGCGCATGCGCAAGCATGTGAGCGCGGAACAGAAGAGCGTCGACGCGGAGAAGGTCGCGGCCGCAGCACCTTCGGCGTACGGCTCGGTTGCGGTCAAACCGTTGCCGTCTTCACCGTTCGCGTATGCGTCCCCCTTCAAGCACGCTGCATGACGACGCCAGTCAGCCAGGCTCAAACAAGAAACGGCCAGGCGATCGCAATCGCTGGCCGTTTCTTGTGGCGCTATCAGGACTGCGGTAGTCGCCCTGATAGCGCATTAACTTCGCGTCGTATTTCAATCCCGTCTCAGGCTCCGGCGCCTGAACGACTCGCTCACTATTGCTGACGAATCCAGGTTTGCGAGCGGCCCAGCAGCGAAACGCCAATGTAGCCACGCACCACCAGCTTGTTCCCACCATCTTCCAGGTGCATCTTGCACTTGTAGACCTTGCCGTTTTCCGGGTCGAGAATCTGCCCGTTATCCCAACCGTCGCCGTCCTTTTTCATATCGTTGATGATCGTCATGCCGAGAATCAACTGGTCCTTGCGTGCATCCGTGCATTCGGTGCAGCGGCGATCCGGTTGATCGTTCGCATTGAGTCCCTTGATCACCTTGCCGTTCAGCGAGCCGTTGCTGTCCTGCGTAATCTGCACGAGTGCTTTCGGTTGGCCGGTGTGATCGTCGATGGTCTGCCATGTGCCGACCGGCGAATCGGTTTGTGCCATCGCCGTGATGGCGCTGACGAGAAGCACGCCGGCGAGGGCGGCGTGTTTGGCTGTGCGAAGCGCGATCGTGCGCGCGTGTTGAGTGAATTGCATGGTTGTCTTCCTCCTTGATTAAAGACGGCGCGATCATGGTCGCGCGGCGTTATTAACATCTCGGACATCTCGGGCGGTTTTCAACTTCCAGTCGCCGTGATGCCTGGTGTATCCGGCATGGCTCTCAGGTTCAGCTTCGGCTACATCGTTCTGCGGCTCGCGGCTCGAATGCCGCGGGCTGCATATCACCAGCGCAGAATACGTGAAGTGCGCGTGAAAGTGCGCGCGCCTTTTGATAGTGGAACCTCTAATCAGGACGCGGCACTGTCGAGCCTCAGTTCAACTGATACGAGAATGTCGCGTTGATGCGTGGGCTGCGTGACGTGCTCTCCACCGGCGCGTCGCCGATTGCCTTGGCTACCGACAGGTCCAAACTGTAATACTTCGCGTCCGAGATCCGGAATCCGAATGCGATCGACGACAGCCTCGACGGCGACGGCGTTCCCGCGTGCAGGTAGACGCGAGCCATGTCGAACGACACGTAGGGCGTGAAGGTGCGCAGATAGGTGAAGCCCGGTGTAAACCCCCGGTTGACTTCGAACATCGCGCCCCAGCCCGAATCGCCCGATGCTTCACCCGGTTGATAACCCTGCGCGAAGCGTTGCGCGCCGAACGAGATCTGTTCCGACGTCGGCAGCGAGACGGCGCTGTATTGGCCGGTCAACGAAACCGCGGTGCCGATCTTCAACGGCCACTCGTTGGTTTGTGAAAAGCTTGCGCCGGTCCGCACGAAGTTGATCGACGCCGGATTCGTGACGGTAGTGCCGGGCACGTTCGTGTCGCCGGATTTCGATGCCCCCAGAATATCGAATGCCTTTGCCACCGTGACGCTCGCGCGCCGTACCTGGCCGGTTTCCACGTTCACGTAATCGGCCTGCAGTTGCAACACCCGCACCTGCGAGCGAAAGCCGATCTGCGCGCCGGTCTGCTGGTTGTTGTACCTGTCCTCGTCGTGCGACGCGTAGACGGAGGCCGTGCCGATCACGCTTTGCTTGTTGTTCAGCAGGATCGGGTAGGCCAGCGAGCCGCCGATCTTGTCGTTGATGACCGTGCGCTGGATATAGGAGGGCAGGCCCGGGTTGTCCACCGGATTGCCGCGATAGTGCGTTGCGTCGATCTTTCCGATCAAGCCGTTGCTGCCGATCGGCACCGTGGCGTGCGCGGCGAGATAGGTGACGTTGTCACGGCCCTTCGGCAGCAAGGCCGACACGCTCAGTTGTTCGCCAAGCGCGGTGAGACCATTCTCGGTGGCGGTCAGCAAGCCTTGCACGCCGGGGTGGTTGAAGTCGATACCGGTGCTGACGTCGAACGGTTTGCGATCGACATTCAGTTCGAGCGTCGTGGCGCCGTCGGTATTTTGCGGCGGCGGCACGTTGGCCGCGACCTTCACGCCGGGCAGCAGGCCCAGCACATTGACGTAACGCTCGAAGGTGGCGCGCCTGAGCGGCCGGTCGGCGACGATGTGGTCCGCGATCGCGCGGATCTTGTCTTCCACCGCCCCCGCCTTGCCCGTTACCTTGACCGTGGAGACGTAGCCTTCCACCACCGTCACGCGTACCACGCCGCCCTCGAAGGTCTGCGCGGGAATGAACGCGAACGAGAGCGCGTAGCCGCGATCCTGATACAGCTTGGTGACGCCATTGGCGACCTGAATCAGATCGCCAATCGTGGTGTCCTTGCCGACGAGCGGCGTGAAGCGTTGCGCGACTTCATCGAACGGAATGGATTTCACGCCCTCGACCTGAATTTTGGAGGGCGTCAGATGGCGGGCCAGCAGTTCCTGAAGTTGCGGGGCTTGCGGTGCAACCTGCATGGTCACGTTCGGGCCCTTGTCGGGTGCCTTGATCTGCGGCAGCGAATCGAGTGGGTTGCCGCCGACTGTCGGGCCAGCCGGGCGTGACTGCGCTTGTGCGTCTACCTGCATCGCGCTTGCCGCAAGCGCGGCGAGCAGAAGGGTCCATTTACTACCGTACCCGAGTTTCATCGGATTTTCCTCGTATGCCGTTCTTGTCTTGCGGACGCGCCGCCTGGCCGGGCTGGTCGCGATCGCTTATGTGTGGCTCGACGCATACTGCCATGCTTGCATGTATTACGTCACGTGCTCCGTTGGGCTTGAGCATCATCTGCGCAAGCGCGGAGCACGTGATAAGGCGAGTTGCCATGCGCACTGTGTAACGGGGCGTCAGAAACGACGTCCTATGCACGCGGCATCGATCGGCAACTTATGCGGACTACTTATGGCTCACCGGCACCAGGCCGCCGAGCAGCGTCGTCAAGCCGCCTGTTGCGCTGCTCGAGTTGCCCGAACTGCTCGTCGAGCCGGCCGCCGAACTGAGCGCGCCGGTCAACTGGCCGACGAGGGCGGTTACGGGGGCGAGCGGGCCGCCGCTGCTACCCGAGGTGCTGCTGGTCACGCCGGAGAGCGCGCCCGTCAGCGACGACAGCGGATTCGATGCGCTACCCGTGCCGCCCAACCCACCCAATCCGCCCAACGTCGAAGTCAGCGAACTCAAAGGCGTGCCGCCCAGCAGAGAGGTCAGCGAACCGAGCGGCGAGCCGCCCGTTCCCGAGGTCAGCGCGCTCAGGGGCGTGCCGCCCAGTGCCGAGCTCAGGCCTGCCAGCGGTGTGCCGCCGAGCAGGGTCGAGACCGAGCCGAGCGGGTTGTTGCCGAGCCCGAGACTCGCGAGCGTGTTTTGCAGCGGGCCGAACGGGCTGCCGTTGGCGGGCGGCCCATTGACGACGGCGACGTTGGTGCTGCCAACGAGGCTCGTAATCAAGCCGGGAATCGGATTCGCGCCATTCGGGCCATTCGGATTGACGAGGCCGCCGGCGTTCGTCACCGTGTTGCCGAGCGAGCTGACCAAGTTGCCGACATCGGCGCCGAGCGGATTCTTCGTCGTCGCGCCGACTTGCGTGCCGGCCGAACTCACCGCGCCGCCGATTTGCGCAAGCAGGCCACCGACCGGCGCGCCGAGGCCGGTCTGCGTGCCGACCGTCTGCGTCACGAGCCCGGCGGTCTGCACGATCGGCGTGATGGCGGTGCTAAGCGGCTGGGTGATCTGTTGCACCGGCACCGAGGCCAGCGTATTGCCGAGCGTCGCGCCACCCGCGTTCAGCGCGCCGGCGGTGGTGGAAAGCACGCCTGCCAACGGCGTCGTGAGCGGCGACAGCGGCGCGAGATTGCCGGTGCCGAGGCCACCGACCGTCGTGCTCAGACCCTGCACGACACCGCTCGTCGAGCTGACCACCGAGCCGAGTCCGGCGACCGTGGTGCCGACCGGATTGGAGGTCACGCCGATTTGCCCGACGCCGTCGCTCACCGCATTGGCGAGCGAATTCAGCGTGGTGCTGGTACTCGAGACTGCGTTGCCGAGACCTTGCGTGACTTGCGGGCTGAGGCCCGGAATGGTCTGCGAGGCGATCGTGTTGCCGAGGTCGCTGGTGGTCTTTGCCGCGGCGGTGGCGACGCCGTTGGTGCTCGACGTCGAGGTGGTGGGCGGGCCGCCGCTGGTCGTGCCGCCGCCGCCGGCACTACCGCTGCCGGACGCGCTCGATGGCACAGTGACGCCATTGCCGCCACATGCGGCGAGCAAGCCTGCGACCGCTACGGCGATCAACGGTGCGCGCAACGACGACACGGTCGCGCATGCCGCATGGAGAGAAAAAAAACGTTGGGTGGACATGTGTGCTCCTCAGTGTCTCAGTGTCTTCTGGATGTCGTGTGCGTTGTTTCCGTGCGCCGGTGTAACGGGTGTTTGAGCGGCGCGGCTCAATTCAGCCAGGTTCCGGCAGAGCCGGAGTACAGCGGGCGGGCCGCACTCCGGGTACTGGTGACCGCGCTTCTTTCGACGGCTGCGACGGCATGGCTTACTTCTTCCCACCCAGACCGCCGAGCAGGCCGCCGAGGAGCGACGTCACCGGGGCGAGCGGGTTGCTGGCCGACGACCCCTTGCCGCTGGTGCTCGACAGCGAGAGACCGGGGCTCGAGGTGGTCGAGGTGGTCGAGGTGGTGCTGGTCGTCGCGGCCGGCGTGGCGGCTGCGGTGGTGACGCCGCCGAGCGCACCGGTCACGCTCGAGAGCAGGCCGGTAACCGGGGCAAGCGGGCTGCTGCTGCCACCGGTCGCGCTGCTCAGGCCGTTGGTCACGCTCGAGAGCAGACCGGTAACAGGTGCCAGCGGGCTGCTGCCGCTCGAGGCGCCGCCAAGGCTGCCCGTCACGCTGCCGAGCAAGCCGGTAACCGGAGCGAGCGGGCTGCTGCTGGAGCCGGAGCCGCCGGTCAAGCCGCCGAGTACGCTGGTGAGCGGAGCGAGTGGGCTGCTGCTGGAGCCGGAGCCGCCGGTCAAGCCGCCGAGTACGCTGGTGAGCGGAGCAAGCGGATTGCCGCTGGTGCCGCCGGTGAGCAGACCGCCCAACGATGCGACCGTGGTGCCGGTATCGGTGACCGTATGGCCAAGAGCGGCTGTGATCGGATTGCCGCCGGTTGCGCCGATCAGCGTGCCGGCCTTGCCCAGGCCACCGCCGAGTGTCGAGAGCAGACCGTTCAGCGGTGCGCCGAGGCCCGTCGTGTTGCCGACCGTCTGCGTGGTCGCTGCGACCATCGACGTAATCGGGGTGATCGCGGTGCTGAGCGTTTGCGTGATCTGCTGAACCGGACCCGTCGAGAGTGCGGTGGTGAGCGTGCCGCCGGCGTTGGTCACGGCACCGCCGAGCGTATCGACGACACCGCCGAGCGGGGTGGTGACCGCTGCCAACGGCGCGAGCGGGCCGCTGCCGAGACTCGTCACGAGGTTGCCCGCGTCCGTCACGGCGCCGCCGACATGACCGACCACACCACCGAGGCTCGAGACCGTTGTGCCGACCGCGTTACCGCCGCTGCCGAGTTGGCCGAGTCCTTGGGATACGCCGTTGCCGAGCGTCGATACTGCCGAACCGACTTGCTGCACGATGCCGCCGGCGGCCTGGGTGGTTTGCGAGCTGACGCCGGGCAGGTTTTGCGAGCCGATCACGGTGCCGATGCTCGAGACCGTCGCGCCGACATCGCTGACCACGCCGCTGGAATTGCCGATGACTGTGCCGAGCGCATTCGCGACCGGGGTTGTGCCTGTTCCCGTTCCGCTGTCCGTACCCGAGCTGCTTCCCGAATTGGCGCTGCCGGAGGTGGAGCCGGAACCGCCCGAGCCCATCGAGCCGCTGCCGCTGGTGCCCCCGGTGCCGCTGGTGGTGGACAGGGTGCCGCCGGCGGAACCGCTGCCGGTGCTGTTGCTGCCGGTACCGGAACTAAGGGTTCCGGAGCCCCCGCAAGCGCCAAGAGAAAGCATCGCAGCCACGCTGGCCGCAATCAGGGTTGTTCGTACTGTAGTGTTGGCCGTTTGAATGTTCATGTCGCCCTCGCATCGCATGTGTTATTGGGTGTTGCTGCGTGCCTATCTCTGCATGAGCCGTGCCATTTCGACTGAGTAATGCAGGATATTTTTTTACTGAAGGGCGTGAAGCCATATCTGATATGGCTTTGCGAGGAATTGATGGAGTGCCCGCTAACTCGGATATAGCGTGCGAATATCAATCCGCTAAACGTTTGCGGGGGCTGCGTAACGTAACGAGCCGCGCGCGCCGTTACGAAACACGGCGTAACGCAAGCGCAGCGCGAGGGTTTCTTGCGCTTGAAACGTTCTGTTCAAACAAATAATTAGTGCAGCGAATCTAACTCATGGTTATTCCTATGTGCTGCAACGCACGAACTGCCGTTAACCTGAGTACGACACCAAAACGCATATGGTGTGGGGCTAAGGGCAGCGGACAATTGCTTAAATATGATTGTTCGGCTATAAAACCCGAAAGCATCAAGGATTGACGAGGGAGGTGCGTAATCGAACAGACAGCTACCAGACATCTGTTTTATTGAAGCCGGCTGCAAGGCGGTGCTTCTGCGGCGCAACAAGCAGGGCCAGGAATGAGAGACCAATGGTCCGTAGCGCGCAAGACTCCGTCATCCGAAGCAGCACGTAAACAAACGAAATAAATGAAAGTCCGAGGGTAAAAATGAAAAAGTTCGCCAAACGCTTCCTGAGAGATAACCGGGCCGTGACGGCCATCGAGTATGGTTTGATCGCGGGGTTAGTAGTACTCGTCATTGCCACGTCGGTAACAAACATCGGCACGAGCCTCAAAACCGTGTTGAACGCGGTCCAGGCTCTGATCGTCGTTCCGGCAGCAGCGTAAGGGCAACCTGTAAACGTCCAGCGGAGCGACTGACGTTAATACGTTTGTTCGCTTTGTCGGCGTTTTATAACGCACGCCATTGGTTAATGCGAATTGCATTGCAATTCGCATGGCGTCGCTTCGCCTGTCGAGTGCGAAATGAATGTCTCTGTCGGTATTTTGTTATTTGTCGCCTGGGCTGCGGTAGTCGCTATAAGTGACTGCCGCAGTCGGCGTATTTCCAATTTGGTTGTCGCTACCGGTTTGGCGGCAGCTTTCGGCTGCGCGTTTCTCCAGTGCGGGCCCTTTGGCGTGCCGTTGACCCAGGCGGGTATTGGCGCGCTAATCGGTTTCGTCGCGTTATTGCCATTTTTTGCAATCGGCGTAATGGGCGCTGCGGACGTCAAGGTGTTCGCCGTCATGGGGGCGTGGTGCGGCATGCATGCGTTGCTCGGACTTTGGATGGCGGCCAGTCTTGCCGCCGGCGTCCATGCGCTCTGGCTGTTGATCACAACCCGTACGCGGCTCGCCGGTCTGATCCGTTCTCCCGGCGCGACCTTCGACTTGGCCGGTAAATCCTCTACGCCGTACGCCGCGTGTCTTGCCGTGGCCGCCAGTGCATGGCTTGTGCTGCAAGGGCTGCCTGGGGGGCTGCGATGAAGCCGTGTTCGATCCGTGCTGCGCGCGCGCCGCTCAAGCACGTCCGGGCGTTGCGCGCGCGCGCGCAACGGGGCGTCACGGCAATTGAATTTGCGATGGTGTTCCCGCTGTTCTTCATCATCCTGTACGGGATCGTGACTTTCAGTCTGATTTTCGTGGCGCAGCAGAACCTGACGCTCGCCGCTGAAGAAGGCGCGCGCGCCGCGCTGAACTGGCAGCCCAACACGTCGCTGCAGACCGCGCTCGTCAATCGAGGGAACGCCGGCTGCGCGGCAGCAAAGTCAGTGATCGCGACACTAGTGAAATCCGCGCAGTGCACGTCTTCTTCGGCGCCCTGTGGCCCCAATAACACCATGCAGTGCGTGAATGTCCTGCTCGCTTACAACTATCAGGCTAGTCCGATCGTGCCGAACTTGCCCCTCATGGGCATCACGCTGCCTAACTCCCTGTCGAGCAACGCCACTGTACAACTCAACCCGGAGAACATTCAGTGACGTACGCGCCGGCTCCCAGTTTTTATGTTCGTCCATGCGGGTGCGAACGCTTGCCCGCCGCGGCATTGTTTAACCGTAGCAGTGAGTCGTCATGCCGAATCTGACAAAAATTCTTGCAGGGGTGCTGATAGCAGCCGCGTTGCTGCTCGGGCTGTTCGCGTGGATGCTGTCGCGCCGCCCGGCGCCCGTTGCCGTGACTCCTGCAGTGCAGGCGAGCTTCCCGGTGGTGGTGGCGACCCACGCGCTGCCCGCAGGCAAGCCGATTACCGTCGACGAACTGCGTGTGCAGTCGCTGCCGATCAATCCGAACGGGGCCTTTACCGACCCGGCGCAACTGGCCGGCCGCGTGCCGAACGCGGAAATCGGTGCGGACTCGCCGGTGCTTGAAACCCAACTGTCGTCTGGGCTCGCGGAGCGTGTCGAGCCGGGCGAGCGGGCGTTGGCGGTGAGGGTCGACGAAGGCAATGCGGTCGGCAACCGATTGCGGCCCGGTAATTTTGTCGATGTGTTTTTCACGCTCAAGCGCGACGGCGCTATTGGCAACGGCGGTGAAATAGATCGTACTCAGGCGCGCTTGCTGATGTCGAAAGTGCGCGTGCTCGCGTTCGGCAATGCGACCACAAGCAGTGACAACCCGGGTGACCCGAACGGCATGGTGCGCACCGCGGTGCTGGCCGTGCCGGTCGCCGACGTGGACCGCCTGACGCTCGCGGAAAGCGCTGGCCGTTTGATCTTCGCGTTGCGCAATCCCAAGGATGCCGAAGTAGTCGATCAGAATGCGTTGCCGGCCTATCCCACCGTGTTGAAAACGGCAGCGGTGGCCGGCGCAAGCGCGCCGCTGCAGGATTCGACTCGCGCCGCGGCGGGCGTGTCGCTGGATGCCTTGTCGGGAAGCGGCAATTCGGCAGGCGCGGGTGTACGGCCGGCGCTGCCGCATATACCGCTGCCGCCGACGCGGGTTGCGGGTAACACCAATAGTACAAAGAGCGGTATCGAAGTGATACGGGGTGGGCGCGCCGAGACGGTCGCCTGGTAAGCAGTTTCAGGGAGCGGGCGGCCGGACGCGTCCAAAACTACATGACAGAACGGAATTTTGTTTTCGGAAAAGCGGCGTGGCTCGGGTTGGCCTTGCTCGGCCTGTCGGCTGCGACTGATGCGGCGGGTCCGGTGGTGCAGCGGGGGCAATCTTCACAGATGTCCGACGCGGCGCAAGCTGCGTACTCGCAGACCATTGACCTGAAGGTCGGCGCGCAGCAGTCGCTCGCACCCGGCCGCACGTTGAAGCGTGTCGCGATCGGTGACCCTGCGGTGGCCGACGTGCTGATTATCAAGGGTGACAAGCGTGGCGGCGTGCTGCTGGTTGGCAAAGCAGCGGGCACGACCAACCTGATGTTATGGACCAGTGATCGCGAAGCGCCGCTGACCTACACGGTCAACGTCATCACGCCGGCCGCGGCCTCGCTGCTTGGGCCCGATACGCCGGCCGTCAAGGTGCTGGGCAGCACGGCGGTGGTCTCGGGCTCGGCAGCGACGATGGAGGCGCACCAGCGCGCCGTGGTCGCTGCGGAAGGTTCGCTAGGCAAGGACGGCGCGGTGTTCGACACCTCGTCGGTGGCGAGCCGCGCGGTGGTGCAGGTCGATGTGCGGGTGGTCGAGTTCAGCCGCTCGGTGCTCAAGGAAGTGGGTTTTAACTTCTTCAAGCAGAACAACGGCTTTACGTTCGGCTCGTTTGCACCGTCGGCACTGAACTCGCTTTCGGCAACCGCGGGGCAGGCGCCCCAAATGACAAGTTCGACGCCGATTTCGTCCGCGTTCAACCTGGTTTTCAACTCAGCCACGCATGGACTGTTCGCGAACCTGAGCCTGCTGGAGAGCAACAATCTTGCACGCGTGCTGGCCGAGCCGACACTCGTGGCCTTATCCGGGCAGAGCGCGAGTTTCCTTGCCGGTGGCGAGATACCGATTCCGGTTCCGCAGGCACTCGGTTCGACCTCGATCGAATTCAAGCCCTATGGGGTCGGGCTCACGCTGACGCCGACCGTATTGAGTCCGCAACGCATTGCGTTGAAGGTAGCGCCGGAGGCGAGCCAACTCGACTTCTCCAACGCCGTGACGATTAGCGGCGTGTCGGTGCCCGCGTTCACCACGCGCCGTGCCGACACTACGGTCGAACTCGGCGACGGCGAGAGTTTCGTGATCGGCGGCCTGATCGACCGCGAGACCGCATCGAATGTCGCGAAGGTGCCTTTGCTCGGCGACCTGCCGGTGATCGGCACCTTCTTCAAGCAACTGAATTACCAGCAGAACGAGAAGGAGCTGGTGATCATCGTGACGCCGCATCTGGTGTCGCCGTTCGCGAAGGGCGCGGCCTTGCCGACGACGCCGGGCGAGCAGTCCGAACAGCGTAACGCCCCGGTGTGGCGCTCGCTGATCGGTGGCGTGGCGGCGACGCATGATGCGGCGCCGGGATTTTCGAAGTGAAGCCGGCGGGCGCCCGAACGGCGCGCCGGATCGGTGGAGCAGTGAGCCAGCAGGCACGCGAGCAGCGTAGGCCGGCTGGCAGGCAGTACGACGCGGCGGCTTGGCAGCCAATGCCGCAAAAGGATGTTCAACATGAACGCGAGAACGCATTCATTGACTGAAAGGGCGGTCACCGACTATTTCGTGTTCGCGTCGCTAGCCGACGCGCACGTGCATTGGCTCGCCGATACGCTGGTGGGAGCTGGCGTGGTCGAAGCGGCCACACTCGATCCCTCGATGTTGATGCAGCGCATTGCGGCGTTGAACCCGTCGCTGGTGTTCGTCGATTTTTCCGGTGGCCGTGCCGCCGCGGCGAGCGCTGCGGCGAGTGCGGTGCGCGCAGCTTATCCCGGCATGCAGATCGTCGCGCTCGGATCGCTCGCTGAGCCTGAAAGCGCGCTGGCCGCGTTGCGTGCCGGCGTGCGCGATTTTATCGATGTGTCCGCTCCGGCCGAAGATGCGTTGCGCATTACACGCCAGGTATTGGACAACCTTGTCGAACCGGTCAGCCGCCATGGACACGTCACCGCGCTACTGGGCGCGCGCATCGGCATGGGGGTCAGCACGCTGGCCGCGAACCTCGCCGTGATGTTGCAGCGGCGCGACGTCGCGCAAGGCCGGCAAGCCGCTTTGCTCGATCTCGGCCTGCCCGCTGGTGACGGCTCGTTGCTTCTGAACACGCGTAGCGAATTCAATTTCGTCGAAGCCGTGCGCAATCTGCGCCGCTTCGACCAAACTTTCGTGCACACCGCGCTGTCCCATCATTCGAGCGGTCTCGCGCTCACCACGTTGCCGCCCAATCTCGCCGATATGCGTGAGGTCTCGTATTCGTCATCGATCGGGTTGCTGAACCGGCTGCGCGCGTTCTTCGATCAACAGATCGTCGATCTCGGCGGTTTTACCAACAGCGAGTTCATCGCTCACGTCGTGCAGGCCGCCGACGAAACCTGGCTGGTGTGCGATCAGGGTGTGGCCTCGATCGTATCGGCGGTCGGCGTGCTCGACGCGTTGCGCGAGGAGGGGGTGGACACGGCGAATGTGCAACTGATCGTCAACAAGTTCGACGCCGACCTCGGGCTCGCCGCCGCGCAGATCGCGCAGCGGCTGGAAATTCCGTTGCTGGCCAGTTTGCCGGAGCGGCGCATCACGCTTGGGCAGGCGGTCAATCAGGGACATCTGCTGGCCGATGCCGCCGCGCGCGACCCCTACGTGCGCGCGCTCGAACCCTTGATCGAACGACTCGGCGGCGCGGCGCGCGCAACCTCGCAAGCAGGCAGCAAATCCGCGCTGGGCGCGCTCAAGCGCTTCATTCCAACCACTTACAAGCGGTCATAGACGATGGCAAAAGAAATCGAATTTGCCGACGACGCGCCCTCGTTCGCGCATAGCCAGCAGTTCCAGGACATCAAGAACGCGGCGCACGAGCATCTGCTTACTCGGATCGAGGAACTCGGTTCCGAATTCGGCCGCTGGTCGCGCAATGCGATCAACCAGTTCGTCGATCTGGAGATGGACAGTTTCGTGCGGCTGCGCCGGATACCGATCAACGAGAGCGAAGTCAGGCTGATTGCCGAGGCGCTGACCAAGGAACTGGCGGGCTTCGGGCCGATCGAGGATCTGCTCGCCGATCCGGCGGTCGAGGATATTCTGATCAACGGCTACAACGACGTGTACGTGTCGCGGCACGGCATCCTGACCAGGATTCAGGTGCGCTTTGCCGACAACGCGCACTTGTTGCGGATCGTGCGGCGCATTCTCGCGCCGATCGGACGGCGTCTGGACGAATCGAACCCAATGGTCGACGCGCGCCTGCCGAACGGTGGGCGGGTGAATGTGGTGATCGAACCGCTGTCGATCGACGGGCCGATCGTCTCGATCCGTAAATTCCGCAAAGATCCGATGCGTCCGGAGGATCTGCTCGCGAACGGCACCTACAACCCGGAAATCGGCGCGCTGCTCGATGCGGCGGTCGCCGCGCGCTGCAACATCCTGGTGTCCGGCGGCACGAGTTCGGGCAAGACCTCGCTGCTCAATGCGCTGGCGTTTCACATTCCCGAGCCGGAGCGGGTCGTGACGATTGAGGACACGGCCGAACTGTCGCTGAATCACCCGCACGTGGTGCGGCTCGAAAGCCGTCCGGGCGGCTTCGACGGCGCGGGTGTCGTGACCATTCGAGACCTGTTGCGCAATACCCTGCGGATGCGGCCGGACCGCATCATCGTCGGCGAAGTGCGCGGCGGTGAGGTGCTCGAAATGCTGCAGGCAATGAACACCGGCCACGACGGCTCGATGGGCACCGTGCACGCCAGCTCGCCGCGCGAATGCCTGTACCGGCTCGAAATGCTGGCGGGTTTCGCGGGTTTCCAGGGTACGGAGTCGAGCCTGCGCCGGCAGATCGCGAACGCGATCGACTTCATCGTGCAGATCGGACGGCTTTCCAACGGGCGCCGGCGGATTCTGTCGATTACCGAAGTCACAGGTCTGTCGGACAACATCATCGCGACGCAGGAGTTGTATCGCTACGAGGCGATCGCGACCGCCGAAGGCGAGGAACTCGATAACTGGGTCTCGCTTGGCATCCATCCGCACTCGCCGAAGCTGACGCGTTTCCGTCAGGCGTTGGGCGGCGGCGAAGCGCAGAACGGCTTCGGCAACGCGGGCTTTGGCAGCAGTGGCGGCGGTTTCGGCGGTGGTGGCTTCGGCGGCGGCAGTGGCGGTTTCGGCGGAGGCTTCAATGTCTAGCGCGGTACTGGTCTTCGCGGCGCTTGCGCTGTTGTGCGCGGCGCTCGCGTTGCTGTTGTGGCAGCGTGGCACGCAACGCAAAGACCAGATGAGCACTGAACGCTATATCGATAGCCGTATGGCGGTGGCGATGCCGGGTGGCCTCGCGAGCGGGTCGGCGGGCAATCCGCGCGCTGCGGCTGCGCGCGCCGGCTCTGCGCCTGTCGCGATCGCACCTCAAGCTCTGCCGGCCGACGCGGACTGGCTCGCGCAATGGCGCTACCTGCAGGCGCGGGTTCGCTTCATGTTGCAACACGCGATGGCTCGCGCGGGCGTTGCCCAGTCCAAGGGGCCGGTCGTGATCACCTGCGCGATCGTGTTGTTGCTGTGTACCTGGGCGGCGTTGGTGGGTGGTTTGCTGGCGGTCGGCGCGACGCTGATTGCGTGCGTGATGTTCATTTATTTTCTGCTGTCGGTGCGCGCGAACAAGCGCCGTCAACTGATCGTGCGGCAACTGCCGCTGTTCCTCGACGGCATCGTGCGTCTGATTACGCTCGGCAACAGCGTACCGGCCGCGTTTCAGGCGGCGTTGCAAAGCACTGAAGCGCCGCTGCGCGAATGCCTGGACTACGTGTCGCGAATGCTGCGCACCGGCGTCGAAATCGATCGTGCGCTTTCGCAGGTCGCGGTGATCTATGGCGTGCGTGAGCTCGAACTGGTTGGCGCGGTGCTGCGGCTGTCGGTCAAATACGGCGGTCGTGCCGACGTGATGCTCGACCGCATGGCCTCGTTCATGCGCGATCTCGAACAGGCCGAGCGCGAACTCGTGGCGATGTCGGCGGAAACGCGGCTGTCGTCGTGGGTGCTGGCGATGCTGCCGATCGGCATTGGCGGTTTTCTGATTCTTTCCAATCCGAGTTATTTCGCCTCGATGTGGTTCGACCCAACCGGGCGCTTCCTGGTCTATCTGGCGTTCGGCTTGCAGGTGGTCGGCGCCTATATGTTGTATCGCCTCGCAAGGCTGAGGACATGACGATGCAAGCCCATCAACTCGTTGCTCTGGCGCTGGCGCTCGCCGCGTTCGCGCTGCTACTGCTTGCCGCGCTGGTGCTGGCGCGCGTTGCCGCCGTGCGGCGCAGCGAACGCACGCTGAGGCACGCGCTCGACGAACGCGCGTTGCAGACCGCAGCGGCGGCTGTCTCGGTGGCTGCACGCGGCGCTGAGGGTGTTCAGGGCGACGCGAAAGTTGTCCGGCATAACGTGCAGCCAAAGGGTTTCAAAGGCTTGCTCGAGCGCTTCGCGCACACCGGAGTTCGCTGGCTCGACACACCTTTGGGCCGACAGATCGTTGCCGAAGAAGACCGCCGGCTGCTTGAGCAATGCGGTTTCATCGATACGCGCACGCGTGGCCTATTTCTGGTGGCGCGGCTCGTGGGCGCGCTGGTGCTACCTGCGCTGGCCGGCACTCTGGCGCACGATTATCTGGATGGCTCGCGCCTCGTCGTGCTGGTGGTTATCTCGGTCGTCATGGGCTTCATGCTGCCGAAGATCCTACTCAGGCGGCGCGCCGGCAAGCGCCGCGCCGGCGTGGTCGACGAACTGCCGTTGCTGGTCGATTTGTTGCGCCTGCTGCAGGGCGTGGGTTTGTCGCTCGATCAGAGCCTGCAGGTGATGGTCAACGATTTCCGCTCGATGCTGCCGGTGCTGTCGAGCGAGCTGGAAATCGCACAGCGTCAATTTGCGACAGGTCGTACTCGCGAGCAGTCGCTGAACCGGCTCGCTTCCAGTTATGACAATGAAGATTTGCGCGCCGTCGTGCGCCTGCTGGTGCAGGTCGATCGGCACGGTGGCGCCGTGCAGGAACCGCTCAAGCAGTTCGGCGACCGTCTGCGCGAAACACGCCGGGCGATGTTGCGCGAGCGCATTGGCCGCCTCGCCGTGAAGATGACCGGGGTGATGATCGTCACGCTGCTACCCGCGCTGATGATTGTCACAGCCGGCCCGGGCGTGCTGGCTGTTCAGCATTCACTACTCTCGATGCAACGGTAAGGAATTTGCAATGGCTCACCGTCTACCGTTCGAATTCCGGGTGTGTTCCACACGGACCGCGCGCTGCGCTGCGGCGTTGGCCATGTTGTCCCTGCTTGGCGCGTGCGCGTCCAAAGACGTCACGGGCTATGGCGTTGGCGCGCAGGCCGAGCGTGCGGCGATGGCCCAGCAGGCCAATCGGGATCCCGCGCCGGACACGCCCGGCATGTACCTTGGCCTGATCGACCAGATGCAGTCGCAGGGGCTTTACTTCGCTTCGCTTGCGCATATCGACGCGTACGAAAAGCAGTACGGCGTCAGCCCCGACACGATTTTGCTGCGCGCGGACGCTTTGCGCATGACCGATCAGCCTGAGGCTGCCGCGACTGCTTACGGTGAACTGCTGAAGACGCCGCTCGCCGCGCGCGGCTATCGCGGACGCGGCCTGATCGCCGGCGCGGCCGGCGACTTTGCGCACGCGGCGCAGGAACTGCAGCAGGCGGTGCAGCTCGCGCCGACCGATGCGGCCACGCTGTCGGATCTCGGTTATGCGCGATTGCGTAACGGCGACGTGAATGGCGCGCGCGTGCCGCTCATGAAGGCAGCCGAGCTCGATCAGAACAATCCGAAGGTCGTCAGCAACATGGTGCTTTATCTGCTCGCCAATGGCGACCAGGCGCAGGCGCTGGCGGTGATGAACCAGCAGAAGTTCACGCCTGACGTGCGTGCGGCGATTCGCAACGATGCGGCGAAAGTGGCTGCGGCGGGGCGCGCGCTGTCCCGCGGGTCGCAGACGCAACCACAACAACAGGTCGGGCAGACGGGATCAGTCGTCAGCACCGGCACGGTCGCGAGTGCACAGGGTATCGAGCCGGCGCCGCGCGTCTTGCAGCGTTTTGCGCAGTGAGCGAGCGATGGGCGTGGCGTGACCGATCAGGTAATCAGGGGAATTGAGATGAATAGCGGAATAACGAAGCGAAGCTGGGCAGTGGCGATGCTGTGCTTCGGCATGGCAATGGGAATGACTGCTCCTGCGGTTGCGCAGACGAACGACACCGCTCAGCCAGTTGAGACCACACCGCCGGTCCGCGTGAGCGAGGTGGGTCACTCGACCCGCGCGTGGCTCGACCTGCAAAGCAGCAACACGGCGGCTGCACCGGCGCTCCCTATGCTGGGCGCCGAAGCCGGGCTTGCCTATCGCCGCTACATGGAATCGTTCAAGAGCAAAATTCCCGATCTTTACGGTTCCGCGTTGAATTCCGGCAGCGGTGGTAGCGGTGGTGCCGGTGGCGCGATGAGTGCGACCGGTGGCAGCGGCCCTGGCGGCGGTACGAACTGACATGAGCAATTGTTCGACCTTTACCGTGGCCGCTCGCCATCCGCGCTTGCTTCGCGCACGGCGCGGCGGCGCGCCGCTGTCCGGCGCACGCCGCCAGCATGGCGCGATCGCGGTTCTGGCGGTGATCTGGCTGAGCATCGCGATAGCGGCGCTCGGCGCGATCGACATTGGCAATGTGTATTTCGTGCGCAGGCAGTTGCAGCGCACTGCGGATCTGGCGGCGATGGCGGCGGTCCAGGTTATCAGCACGTCCGGCGGCTGCGCGACGGCGACCACGGCCGCGCAGCAGAATGCCACGTCCAACGGTTTCGCCGTCAACGGCACCGGCGCCACCCTCAGCACGACCTGCGGACGCTGGGATACGACCACCAGCAGCTACTTCGGCACGACGGGCAACCCGCTCAACGCGGTGCAGGTGCAGGCGACTCAGGTCGTACCTTATTTCTTTCTTGGGCCGTCGCGCACCGTGCAGGCGACCGCTACCGCATTCGCATCCAACATCGATGCGTTCTCTCTCGGCACCGGCATCGCGACGATCAATACGCAGCAATCGGCGCTGCTCAATGCGATTCTGGGTGGGTTGCTGAATACGAGCGTGTCGCTCAGCGTGGGTGACACGCAGAGCCTGGCGACCGCGCATATCAAGCTGGGCGATTTGATGGCGGCGCTAGGCGCGTCGACGATGCAAGGCTTGCTCGCTACGACGGTGACCTATCAGCAGTTGATGGTCGCGATGGTCACCGCGTTACAGGCGGGCGGAGACACCGTCAACGCGGCGATTTTGCAGACGTTGGCCGTTGCCGTTCCTGGTGGTCAGAACATCACGGTTGGGGATAACGGCCCCTCGGCGCCTGGATTGCTTGCGCTTGGGCTGGCCAATCCGAATGCCGCGACGACCGCCACAATCAATGCATTCGATGCGGTAATGGTCGCCGCGCAGATCGCGCAGCGTCCGGACCCAATGACCGGCAAGGCACCTGTGATCAACGTAACGGCAGGGCTGCTCGGGGCGGCCGGGATTTCCTTGCAGGTCATCAACCCACCGGTGCTGGCGGTAGGCGAGGGGGGCACTGTGGGGACTGCCGCCAATGCACCGTGGCGCACGGAGGCGCGCACGGCGGTAGTCAACTTGAGCGTGAACTTGCTACCGGCGATTTTCCCGACATTGTCCATTGGAGTTCCGGGCCTGTCCGTTACCGTCGCCGCACTGAACACGCCGCTCGTAGTGTCGGCGACAGTCGGCAAAGGCGTCGCCGATCTGGTCTCGGTGGATTGTGAAAGCACGAAGGCCGCCACCAACGCGGTGATCCGGGTTACACCAAGTGTTGCAACGGTGTGCCTTGGTGCAAATTCAACGTGCGGGGGCACCGTTAACGTAGCATCGGTAAATGCCGTTGTGCTAGGAGCCAACATCACGGTAGCGAATGTGGCTCTCAACGGTATTGGACCACTGACATTCGGGCCCGGTGCTCAGACCTTGCCACCGTTTAACGGTTCTACCGGAAGCTTTGACTCTACCCAGACGGTTAATTCGAACCAGCTTGGTACTGGATTGGGAACCTTCACTGGCCAGCTACTCACGGCGTTGGCAAAGCCCGGCGCACTACAGGTCGGCGTTGCAGCGATCGATCTCTCCCTATTGCTTCAACCGATTGTCTCCGGTCTTGCGACGGCCCTCGCGACCGCGCTTACCCCTATTCTTTCGAGCCTCGACAACATCCTCGTCCCAACGCTTGCGTTGTTGGGCGCACAAGTCGGCACCGCCACAGTCCACAACATGTCGCTGACGTGCGGCGTCGCGCAACTGGTCAACTAGCGTAACCAAGACAAGATGAGAACCAACCCCAAAATCGAGGAACTCGATATCTACGTCTGGGAGGGCAAGGCCGACATCGTCGACCGGGTCGCGCGCTGCATGGCGAGCTTCGATGTCGAAGTGATCCGCGCGGACGATATCGCGATCTCGCCTGAACGGACTGCCTTGCGGCCGTCGCTCGCGATCATCAGCGTCTCGGTGATCGACAGCGGCGCGCTGCTCATGCGCGACTGGCAAGCCGCGCACGGCATTCCCGTCGTGTGGGTCGGCGCCGCGCCGCGCGACCACGATCCGGCTACGTACCCATCCGACTATTCGCACATCCTGCCGCTCGACTTCACCTGTGCCGAATTGCGCGGCATGGTCATGAAGCTGGTGCTGCAATTGCGCGCGCACAGTGCCAAGACGCACGAGTCGGACGCGATGATCGCCAACTCGGAGTGCATGCAGGCGCTGCTGCACGAAGTCGACACGTTTGCCGATTGCGACACGAGCGTGCTGGTGCACGGTGAAACCGGCGTCGGCAAGGAGCGCATTGCGCAGCTGCTGCACGAAAAACATACCCGCTACGGCCAGGGGCCGTTCGTCGCGGTGAACTGCGGTGCGATTCCGGACGGTTTGTTCGAATCGCTGTTCTTCGGCCACTCGAAAGGCTCGTTCACGGGCGCGGTGGTCGCGCACAAGGGCTACTTCGAACAGGCCGACGGCGGCACGCTGTTTCTCGACGAAATCGGCGATTTGCCGCTCTACCAGCAAGTCAAACTGCTGCGTGTGCTCGAAGACAGCGCGGTCACGCGTATCGGTTCGGCCACGCCGGTGAAGCTCGATTTCCGGCTGGTCGCGGCGACCAACAAGCACCTGCCGCAACTGGTCAAGGACGGCACTTTCCGCGCCGATCTGTACTACCGGCTGGCGGTGATCGAGTTGAAAATTCCGTCGCTCGAAGAGCGGGGCGCGGTCGACAAGATTGCGATCTTCAAGGCGTTCATCGCGCAGGTGGTCGGCAGCGAGCGGCTTGCTGGCCTTCCCGACCTTCCATACTGGCTCGCCGATGCGGTGGCCGACACGTATTTCCCCGGCAATGTGCGCGAACTGCGCAACCTGGCCGAGCGGATCGGCGTGACGGTGCGCCAGATCGGCGCGTGGGACGCGGCGCGCCTGCAACGGCTGCTCGCGCTCGCGCGCACCAGCCAGCCGGTGCCGGCCGAGAGCGCCGCCGAGGTGCTGGTGGATCGCAGCAAATGGGACATGGCCGAGCGCAATCGTGTGCTGGCCGCGCTCGATGCAAACGGTTGGCGCCGGCAGGATACGGCGCTGTACCTGGGTATTAGCCGCAAGGTTTTGTGGGAGAAGATGCGCAAGTACCAAATTTTTGACGAAGAGCCCGAAACCCGCGAAAGTGAGTAATAATGAGACGGTTGTACTAAAACAAAAACTGTTCAAGCAGGATTTACATGGACCGAAAGTCGAAACTACGGCAGATTGCCCTGGCCGCATACATCGCGATGGGGGCCGTGCAGGGCGTGAATGCGCAGGCTTTGCCGGATAGTGGGGCGAGCGCTGGCGTCGTTTCCCAGCCGGGCGCGACGACGGCTTTGCCGGCCAATACAGCGGCTGGACAGGCGCAGACGAACGCATTGACGCCAGACGAAGCGAGGCAATCTGCGGCGGGCAATGTAGCGGAATTGCAGCAGATGATCCGCGGCTCGGATCTGAGCGAATTGCGCACGACGTACAACGGCAGCTACGGAGCGAGCTTGCTGTTTTACGGCAAGGAGATGACGTACTACGTGGCGTTGTTCCAGCAGAAGAATTTCTGGCGCGTCATCAAGACGCAGGACGCCGCGCGTGCCGACATGATTTACAAGGATTTTGTACGTCAGACGCTGCAACTGTCCGATGTCGAGATTCGCCGCACGCAACTGGAGGCGCAGAAGGCGTTCACGGAACGCATGATCGCCTTGTCGCAGGACCGTGCAAACCGTTTGCAGGCTGACCTTGACGTCGCACGTCAGCAGCAGACCATTGTGACGAATCAGCAATCGCAGACCCGCGCCGAAGCAACCGCGCTGGCTCAGC
This sequence comes from Paraburkholderia fungorum, assembly GCF_902833645.1. Lineage (GTDB taxonomy): Bacteria > Pseudomonadota > Gammaproteobacteria > Burkholderiales > Burkholderiaceae > Paraburkholderia > Paraburkholderia fungorum. The sequence goes on along the minus strand of NZ_CADFGE010000010.1, from coordinate 641 downwards.
AGAAGGCTGCTGCGCAGGACCAGCTACGCGCCGCGCAACGCCAGGTTCGCGAACTGCAGCGTCAACTGGAATCCGGCTTGCCGACGCACTAAGCGCGCCAGCCGGGAGACGGGGAGACAGAAAATGGGAGGGCGGCGCGAAAGCGCCGCCCGACTCATTGGATGTGCAGGACGCACGGGGCGTACACGCCGTGCAAGCCGTCTGACAACGCGGCCACCTATCCACCGGCCCAAACGGCGTTTCCGAAGCCCCTCAGCGGCCGGGCCGCAATCCCCATTTCCGCAGCACTTTGGCGCCAGGCGACCATCAACATACCCACCTGATCTCCGCAATTGCCACCAGACGATCACATACCCGTGGTTTCCCAGGCATACCCATCCGCGACGCACGCAGTGCGGAGTGGGAGCTGATGAGTGCGTTGTCACTAGCGGGGAGTGTGCGAGTGCACGGATTCCAGATGCACCACTACCGTGGCTGCGCGGGGGACCCGCTTATGAGCTGGCGGTGTAAAGCCGCTTTCTTTTGCCTACTTTTCTTTGCGGCAGGCGGTGTGTGTCAAGGTAGTTGTCGCCTGAACCGTTACGCTGCCTGCTTGTATCTGTGAGCCGATGCCAGGGTGCGCTCCGGATTCAGATGGACTT
>NZ_CADFGE010000009.1 GCF_902833645.1 Paraburkholderia fungorum | reverse complement strand
CTAGTTGCGAATCCGGTGTGTGGACGGCTGCGGGCGCTCCGCCGCCGGGAACCATGTGCGGCAGCGTGTCACTTACCGGCAACGGCGGTGTACCCAACCCAGATGGAGCCGTGACCGAGAACGCGTGCCAAGGCGTTCCGTTCTGGGCGCTGGGTTGTCCTGCTGGCTACGTCTATACCACCGTCTTTGCAGCCGACGCTGTCTGGTTTGGGTCTTGCGTTAAAACCTGACTTCCCTCGCTCGCGTGCTTTCTTCCTTTCGACGCTTTGCAATAACGATCAGACATGGGCGCTTCCGCTCCTCACTTCAAACCCATTACCGTCGATGGCTCGTCGTCCGCGCTGTTGGCTGCTTCTTCGCCTTTACACACACATATAGCCAATAATCGCCCCACCGCCCTTCGAGTTATGTAGAAAGAAATAACGGTTGTTAGGGCCGCCATCAGACGCGATCGCAACTTCCCACAGACCCGTACCGTCCGCTTGCGGGTTGTCGAAGGTTTGCAGGAAACACCAGTTGTACGGGCCGATGGTTGTATCGGAGCTCACAGTCCCGTAGGATTTAGGTTGAAAGGTTCCTGCAGCCGTCCACACACCGGATTCGCAATGAGATCCGCGAAGCTCGGGTCATCCGAGGAAGCACATGACCGTCATGAAATAGACGTCCCAAGGGTTGTTGTGATAACCCTCACCCGATACAGCCGAATAGCCGGCGTAGCCGGCCGGACAGGAGCATGTTCCTGTGACGCTGTTGCTCCACTCGCACTGCACGACGGTATTTGCCGATCCGTTCAGCGGATAGACGTACGAGTACGCTCCACCGAACTTAGAGCCCCCTTGCGACCACACGCCGGATTCGCAATCGGATCAACGGACAGCCTAGTCCATGCATCCGACCTGAATTCCCGAGCTGTCCGGGGAGTTGTTTTCGGCCCCCCAATACCACTCGACTCCGTTTTGAGAAAGCGGGACCACCCCCGAATTGTTGTTCGGCCCGTTGACGCCGAACGTCCAACAAAACTTGAACCACCCTAAGCCGACGTAGGTTTCGTGCGTGTTCTGGAACGCACCCATGTTGTACCAGTGTAGATATCCAGTACCCGGCGACCACACACCGGATTCGCAAACCGATCAAGAGGCACACAACGCGTACACGGTAATAGGTTCGAGCTGACCATTCGCATCGCCACAAAAGCCGTACCAACCATTGTTGACCGGGTAGCTGTACATGACAAATGCCAGCCCGTCCGTCGATGGACAAGCGACCCCACCAGACACCATCGTCTGCCCCGCATTGCAATAGACCGCGCCGTTAGAGTCTCGGTTGCTATTGAACGACCCGAAGTTCGCCGTGACGATCGAGGGATTGGAAATCCCCCCCGGCGACCACACACCGGATTCGCAATGAGATCCGCGAAGCTCGGGTCATCCGAGGAAGCACATGACCGTCATGAAATAGACGTCCCAAGGGTTGTTGTGATAACCCTCACCCGATACAGCCGAATAGCCGGCGTAGCCGGCCGGACAGGAGCATGTTCCTGTGACGCTGTTGCTCCACTCGCACTGCACGACGGTATTTGCCGATCCGTTCAGCGGATAGACGTACGAGTACGCTCCACCGAACTTAGAGCCCCCTTGCGACCACACGCCGGATTCGCAACTAGGACAGACGCCACGCGAAGCCAATAAGTTGGTCGTGCGTCGAGCCGTTATTCTGGCCGCACCATCCAGTTCCGCCCGGATAAACACCCGCTGCATACGGTTGGCCTTCGCCGCTTGTTCCTGACGGAGGCCAGTAGCTGATAGAGCCGATCCAGACCTCCCACGTCCCGTAGCTAGGTAAGGTCCAGCACCCGCCGTACCCTGTGTTTATGGCCTGCATTTCGCCGTTCACCGGGCCACCTCCTCCCGCAGACCACACGCCGGATTCGCAACGTGGTCAAGAGGCGCACGGCACGTAGACGGTAAACCCCAACTCATCGAGACAAGATCGCCTGCAATTCCAGTGGATGCCGTTGCATGTATTTGGGAAACAAAAGTGAGCTGCCAGCCGCACTCAGGTGGTGATAGTCGTCAAACCGGTAGATCGGCAATCCATCGAAATTGAGATTACACACGGTTTCCGAGCACGGGACGTCGTATGTATGCATGATGTCTACAGCGGGGTTCCCTTCTCTTATCCTTCGCAGCATTGCAGCGATCGGAGCATGTTGTTCGCGCGCTATCGACGCATCGAACTGGCAAAGGTGCCGATGGATTGGGAAAAGAAGATCGTTGTTAAAGTCGCAGTTAATCAGATCCATCGGAATCGTCGGCACGTCGTTCATCAAAACTACATGTTTGCCGGCGGCCGACAACTTCGCGATGGTGTCGCTCAGCGCGTTCTCAAGCTGGCCAGGCAGGAACCCGTGCCCGTTCGGGCCTGCGTTCGGATCGGTCGACAGGTTCTGATAGTTTTGCCAGGCAGACGCCATGAACACCATCTTAATGTCGGGTCGCGAAAGCACGTACGACATGACGGCCTTGTCGTGGGCGACGCAATGCAAATGATCTTCGAGAAACGGCATGTATCCGGGCTTCGCGGGCTCGTTCTCGATTGGCGGACAGAGGGTGAAGCCGACATCGTGAATCGCAATGTGCTTTTCCTTGCCGAGACGATCGAAGAAGTAAATCAGGTGATACGCGTGCGAGTCGCCCCAAAGAATCGCCTTGTCGTTCGCCGCGGGATCGCCAAGCGTACACGTGGCCTCATCTGTCACAGCAATTTGGGACCAGCATTTCTTGCCGCGTGGCATATCAAACAACGAGTCTCCGGACCAGTGGACGTCGTTGCGGATTTTCTCGGGGTACGCAAAGAGAAATCCATCGGAAAGCTTCGCGGTTCCGGCAAGCAGTCCGGAGACAAGCAGCGGGAGCACAAGGAAGGAAAGCAAAGCCCGGCGCGCTGGCATGACGGTATGACGTGCAGCGCTCTCGATGTATAGATACGTCAATACGGAGAGCACGAAGGCTATGCCGATCGCGATAGCGTAACCTTTGGGCGAGGCCAGATCGAGTCGCCGGAGCGCGAAATAGACTGGCCAGTGCCACAGGTACAGCGGGTAAGAGACACGGCCAATAAACACTGCGGCATCGTTAGCCAAGACCCGGTGCAACACCACGGCTCGCCGGCCAGCGAAGATGATGAGCAGTGCGCCACCGCACGGCACGATCGCACCGATGCCAGGAAACTGCGTCGTCGCGCTGAATCCGAACACACCGAGCAGCACTGTCACGATGCCAGCAAGAAAGACCAGGTCAAACCACTTTGACCGAACAGGCTGACGGTGGAATTCAACCAGCGCGAGCAGCGTGCCGACGAGAAATTCAAAAGCACGGTTTTGCGCGAAGTAGTACGCGCCGGTTGTTGCTCTATGCTCCTCGAAGATCGCGTATGCGAACGATGCTGCGGCAAGCACGGCGAACGCCGGCAGCGCCCAGCCTCGTGCCTTGCGATGCAGTCCGTACAACAGCAACGGGAGGACGACGTAAAACTGCTCCTCGACGGAAAGCGACCAAGTGTGCAACAACGGCTGATCAGCCGCCGCTGCATCGAAATATCCGGTCTGCTTCGACAGAAAAATATTCGATGTCATCGTCGCAACGGCAAGAATATTCTTCGCCAGATGGAAAGTATCGTCTGGAAACGAAAAGAGGATACTGAACGCAAAGGTAACTGCCAGCATCACATACAACGCAGGAGCTAGGCGCTTCGCCCTGCGCGCATAAAATTCCTTGAACGAAAACGAGTCGCGCGACAGATCGCCCAGCAGCGAAGTTGTCACGACAAATCCCGAGATCGTGAAGAACACGTCGACGCCGGTAAAGCCACCCGCGAACGCCGCATAACCGGCATGACAAAGCATCACCGCGATCACGGCAATGGCGCGCAGACCGTCGATATCAGGCCGGTAGTTAGGAGAAAGATGAACAGGCGTTTTGCGAGTTTGCAGCATGCGCTTGGATCCTCTCAGCGAGGACCGGAGACATTAACTAAGGAAATGGTCGAACGATGGCTCGAAACCGCGCGGACCACTTCTACGTTGGCGAGTCCCTCCAGTCGCATCAGGCGCCGTCGTCAAGCGCTCCATCAGAGAGAGCCCTTCCACCCCGCGGCGGAAGCCTAGCTGCTCCTGATCGAGGGAATGCGAATGATCTACTCAGGAAGATGCTCGACGTGGCCGTGAACGCGTTAATCGGCGAGAAGCCGCTAAACCGAATTTCGATAAAGCCAGCGTCGGCGATCATGTCCGCCGTGTGCGGATACCACTCCGCGTTGTCCAAGATAATCATGCCGCCCAGAGCGACCACATCGATCGCTGTGCGTGCGGACCTATAGCGTTCAGCACCGTCTACGACGACGACATCAAAGTGGCGGGGGCCGAATGTCTTCGGAGCATCCGCATACCGGTGTCCGTCGTTCTCGTGGATCAGCGTGGCATTTCCGGGTAACTTCGGTTTTAGTGTTTCGTACCAGCCCGGGTCGAATTCCACGCTTGTCACACTTCGAGCCCGATCAGCCCAATACAAGGTCGACGCGCCGGAACCGAACTCGAAGACGTCTTTGCCAGAGAAGTCAAATCCGTTCAGGTACTCGATAAGGGGATAGGTCAGCCACGGCTGGAACTTACCGTCGCCATCTACGGGCATCCCGTTAATTTGTTTGATGTGGCCGTGCTCTCCAAAGAAAATTCCCTGAAGGCGTGCGGTTACCAAAAGGCGCCGCGGCACTATTTTGCGGATCAGGTCGATAGCAGGCAAAGGTACATCCTCGAACTCGGGGAAAAACGGCGATTTTACTCCTTCGGAGGCGCTGTAACGGTCACGACATGCAGGAGACGAGAATGTTCGAACTGTCCGGAGAGTTGTTTTCGACAGACCAGTAGAAGAGGTCGCCAGACTGGCCCGAGGGCGTGACACCTCCGTTGTTGTTCGGCCCGTTCACGCCGCTTATCCAACAGAATTTGTACCAGCCAATCCCGATGCCAGCCTCATGCGTGTTGTTGTACCAGCCGACCTGGATGTACGAGCTGAACCCACCGCTAGACCACACACCGGATTCGCAACCCTGAGCGCGGCGTGGTGCCCTTCTATCGGATTTTCAGCCGTGATATAATGCGTCATGGCTGAGAGGAAGATCCACGACGAACGGCACGTAATTACGAAGCGGCGAGGCAACGGCGAGTTGCGCCGCGAGGTGTGGGTGGACGAGACCGGTACGGTCACGCGCTACAACCTTGCCTACATCAATCATGAGATCTACCACGGTGACAACGGTCGGGTGATCGGCTACGACAACGCGCACGGCTTTCATCACCGGCACCATTTCGGTCAGGTGGAGCCAGTCGACTTCGTCAGCTTTGAGGATATCGAGGACCAGTTCGCGCGTGACTGGACCGCATTGCGGAGCACATCATGAGCAGAACCCACATCGGAACAGAAACAGAAGCTGACTTCTTCGCACGCGGCAAGCGTGTCGCGCGCCTCGCCGATCGCGGCGAGCCACTCACTGAAACGCGCATCATCACGTTCGAGGACCCAGCCGACGTTGCGCAGCTGCTGACGCAGGCGCGCATCGGCGTCTTCCGCGCGGTGAAGGCGGAGCCAGCATCGATCACGGGCATCGCCGAGCGGCTGCATCGTGATCGCAGTGCGGTGAAGCGCGACATCGACGCATTGGTGGCCGCAGGGCTCGTATCTGTTGAGATTGCGCCAAACGCTGGCCATGGGACACACAAGGTCGTCCGGGCCGTCGCGTCGAGCGTAGATCTGCGCGTGATGATCGACTAGATAAGGACATGGTTGTCCAGACCGGGGACGCTTCTTCCTATTCGCTTTGACGGCCGCTCCATGCGGCCGTTTCCGTATGTGCGCTGGGCTCCAGAACGCTTTGCGAATCCGGTGTGTGGACAACTGGTTCTAAGACGCCTCAGATTGCGCAATTTGTATTTCCCGCTGCAAACGGAACGTGGGACATTGGGTGGCATGCCTACTGTGCGCTCACGCAGTACGACACGTATCAGAATGTTGACCCAGAAGTCGTTCCGGCTTCTGGGCCGAACTCTAGCGGACAGTACGATTGGAATATTTCCACTTGCAACACCGGGTCCGGATGCCAAGGGGCATCCTTCGGCACCTGGGCGACATGTTTAGACTTTACGTAATCACGGAGAGTGCGTCCGGTCACTATGCGGAGCATCTAAGAAAAGCAAGCACGCGAGGCAAGGAAGTCAGGTGCTTACGGAAGACCCAAACCAAACAGCGTCGGTCGCAAACACCGGTGGTGTAGCAACAAGGTTTGCCACGCCGTCGATGTGGTCAAGAGTGTGGTCGCCCGTAACGTTGCGGGCTGCGACGTCAGTGCGCGCGCGTTCTGGCGCAGCGCGAAGCGGGACGAGAGATATTCGGCGCCTAGCCGGCGAACAAACGCTTTGCGACCCGGCTAAAAGCATGCATAGATGATCGGGTTTGTTACGCCGGCGTGGGAGTTGTGTACATTGAAAAAGCGATTTCCAGCCCCGCCGTCGGCGATCAAGGTAACGCCCACACTCCCAAAGGCGCTCGTATCGGTAACGGTCGCATCCATCATGAAACACCAGTTATATGGCCCTATTGTTCCACTATCGCCATTAACGGACGCGTAGACCTTCGGATTGAATTGAGCACCGGCGGTCCACACACCGGATTCGCAAAGAAGTGGCCCAGTGGGTCCCTGGCCGATGTATTGGGGTCCTGGGCAGCCCGCACCCGGGCTTGCGGCACCGTTCACGACGACATATCCGCCGACATTAACGTTGCCGCTTGTATTAGTGTTGCCGTTAACCTGTATGCTTCCATTAACTTGGGCGTTCCCCGTCGAGAACAGGAGCCCGCCTTGGATCACGCCGCCGGCGGTTATATTTCCGCTGATACTCGCGCTGCCCCCAGCAGTTACGTTCCCGGCAGCATTGAAACTTCCCGACGCGTTGACGTCCCCCGAAACACTTGCCGTTCCAGTATTGATCGGTGCTGCGGCGGTGCCTGCCTGATTCTGCACAAAGAGCGCGCCGTTCTGTCGGATCGCGGAATTAGCCGTGTCGCCGTAAAACAAAGAGCTTCCGATTTGCACACCATTGCCGGCGTTTGCTTGCAATTGGCCTACGTTTGTGATGTTGTTACCGTTCATCCCGAGCGCCGTGTTCATATCGTTAAGCTGCGCTTGCCCTGGAATCGCATTGCGATAAAGATAGTTGCTCTGTAGGCCTCCATTGCTGAACATAAGGAGCGTTGCAGGACTACCGCCCGCCGCGCCCACCGAATAACCGCTCGTAGAAATCTTCCATGCGCCAAAGGCACCGTACGCGTTCTGGGATGCGCCGGAGTAGATGCCGGAGTTGTTCGACGGGATCAACCCTCCGGCCCCGTTTGCGGCTCGTGCAATCAATCCCAGCTCCTGATCAGAAATGACGTCCCCGCCGGTCGCGTAGATCAACACTTGCAGGTTGCCCGCAGTCGGCTGGCTGATCGCAGCTTGCCAGGTTTGATTAAACGGATTTTTCCCGGTGAACCCCGTCGGCAATCCCAGGCCGCTGGTCGACATCACGTTACTCGTGATTGGTGCCGGCGTCCCGCCAGTCGACGACTCTAACGTCGCCAAGTTTGCATTCACGTAGTTCGTGACGGCCGACACCCATAGCTGCTGCTGCCGGGCAGTAGTGACGTCCCGCATCGTGTGGGCTTGTGCAGCGACTGCGTTGGAGACCTTCGGAAAATATACGAGGCCGATGACGACAGCGAACAGCGCCGCGAGAACTTCATCCATGATTAGTTCCTACTTTCAAAGACCGACACAATGTCCCCCGCCGACGCCAAGGATGTGTTCAACGGCTGCGGCGTGGGCACCACGCCAGCCTCCAGCGCCTTGGACGTCCACGTCGATCCTGCCGATACGCCAAACGAGACGTCGTCCCCCGTTTGCTCGAGTAACGTTTCTAGAGTCCCGACTGGCAGCGCGGCATAGACCGTGACTTCATACCCGTTGCTTATTGCCGAGATCGCGTTACCGGCTGCATATTGCGACGTAAAAGACGCCGAGAATCCGTGGTTGTAGGGCGCCAACTGACTCGTGGATAGGGTCCCCGTGTAGGTCGGGTTTGCCCCCATGAATGCCATCACGGCAGACCGGTAATTCAAAAACTGTGCTGCTGCAGAGGCGATATTTACAACCTGTACATTCGGGACCGACGAGCTCGCCTGATGCCGTGCCAACGTCAGCGCGACGGACATCATCGCGAAGACGAAGAGAGCCATATATCGCACGGTGTCACCTTTTTGATAAATTCATTTCGGATAACTCCTTGAGAAGCTCCCCCTTCTGCCGGTCGACTTCGCTGCCCAGCATACTGAATTCGCCTCTCTTCATATGTCCCCGACCCGCATCGACCTCGTTCGGCAGAAACAGCGCGCGGACCGACAAACTACGCGGCGGATTGCCAGTCGGTAGCGACCCGATCAAGCTATCTTGACTTGGCCGTGTGCTTGCCGGCGCACTTGGCGTGGCCAATCTCAAATCGAGGTGCACGGCAAAGCGGAATGCTTCCACAAATTGCGGAGACACATCACCCCGGCCCGCGGCCCGAGCGAACCGCTCGATTCCGTTGATGAGGTCGGCTCCGTGGTAGGTGCAAAGGACAAGAAACCCCATTTTTGCCGCTTGGGCAACAACCTCTGCGGTCTGGTCATCCAGCACTTCACCGACAAAAAGAACATTTGGTGTTGCCCGGGCAAGATCGCGAATTGATTCCGCCATCTGCTCCGGGCTGTCGATCTCGCATTGATGGATGTACCCGTTCTCATGTCGCCCTGCAATATCGATTTCGACTGGTCCTTCGCTCGTCCACGTCACCCCGCCAAGACGCCGTGCCCGCTCTCGGATGTACGCGCAGGCGGTCGTGGTCTTTCCTGCGCCTGGGCGCCCCAAGAATAGGCCTATGCCACTCTTAATTTCCGGCGAAAGCAAACGCTTCGCGAGGGATGGCACCATCCTAAGTTCTTCGAACGACTTAGGTTTAAACCGAAAGGCCCTACAAATGAACACATGCTCACCGTTCGCGAGACCTATACGCTTCACGCGCAGACGCGTTCCGTGCTCCGGAGGCCAGTCGATTGGAAATCCGTATCGCGACGCGTCGATGCCCCGCGTTCTCCACGTCGACTCGAGGAGGCGATAGAACTCTATCGCCTCCTCAAACATTGCAGCAGGCACTGGCGAAGCCACCATCGAGTCAGGAGTCGCCTTGAACCAGCCGTGTCGTGGGTCTTTGCTCACACAGAGATCTGACCAGATGATGTCGTGCAACGTATCCGCCATGCCTCAGCCTCAAAAACCGATCAATGACCAAACACGAACGTGATATTTTGCGTCGAGGCCGAGTTGCAGCCCGAGATCGCTTGTGCTGGAGACAGCGGCGTTGTTGACGTGTAGGTCGTGCCATCAAGCGTCAACTGAACGTAGTTCGATGCTTTTTCGACCAAGTCGATACAACCGGAGCTCGGCACCGTGTCTTCGATCACGTCAAACTGCGATGAGTTCGCATCCACTTGCACCGTCACATCCCCGCCCCACTGGTTCACCAAGGTCGTTCCGCTGACCATCGCGGATGGCGCGATATTCGACGCAACCGACGTCGTGAGGCCAGCGAACGTCGTTTGACCTGTATAAGCGTTCTGAATACTCGATGATAACTGCGTCAGGTTCGCAACTTCGGTCTCGGCCTTGTTCTTGCTAAATATTGATACGAGCACCGCGACCACTGCCGCGATACCCAACAGACGGACCAGGTATTTGAACCACGAGCCCATAATTTCATCCATCGCACACCCCTCTCTTCATAAGTCAACAAAACGCCGGTCGTAACGGTGGCATCACCCACCATTGAAGGTCCCGAGTTGAGTCGTTACACCGTTGATTGAGAACATCAGGAAACCCATCAGCGCGTACATCGTCATCTCGGCATAAAAGCCGAATTTCTTAGCATTTGTCGTGGCGTTTCGTTCGATCTCCCTCGACCATCTCACCGTTAGCCGCCCGACCTTTTCATGAAAGTCTTTGAACGCAGCGATGGAACGGATCCTGTCGATGATTTCCGGGTTGGGAAATTCGAAAGGCGGAAGCTTCCCTTTGTTTCCGGAAGCCTCAAGCGCCTGCGCCAGATTCATACCCCCTTCCATCATCCGAAACCGAATGTGCTTGAGACGCTCCCGCATCCAAGGTGTAGATGTCTCCATTTGCCGGGAGAGAGCGTGCACGTCCGGAACCCCTGCCTCGAGCAGGCCGGAAAATGCCGACAACCACTTGAATCCTTCGATGTCCCGATAAAAAGAATATGGGAAGTATCTTTCGGCTGAGATTCTTTTCGGGCCAACCCATCGAGGCAGTGACCACCGAACGGCGTAGCCAACAACACACGCGACGATTATCGGAAGAACGGACAGCCACGACTGCGTGAAATCCGCGACGATGTACATTGCAATGCCAGCGCCCTGAACCTTGCTTTCGGGCAATCCCTGTACGATTGTCGGCATCACATAAGCGCCCACCGCCCACATGACGCCATACATCATCGCAAGATAGGCGATCGGTCGGATCGCAGCTCCACGATATGCCCGGACAACCGCTTCGACTCGATCGTGCGACTCAACGAGGAGATCAAGAGACAACCCAAGCTTCCCGGATGCTTCGCCGGCGGCAATCATGCCCATTTCCGACTTCGGCACCGCGATAGCGATCGCCCGACTGAGCGTAAGTCCCTCTCGCATCCGGCGGGAGACATTCTCCACGAGCGCGTGGCTGCTCCTCCGATTCCGCTTGCGCATGATTTCTGCAAAACCATCGAGTGCAACCTCAACCGGTACGCCATTCTCCACTTGCGTCGAAAGGTGTATGTAGAGGGCCTCTCGGGTCTTCCAGTTAAACGCCTTGCGGTCAGCAGCGTCCGAGAGCTTCCCCCACCAACCAGTTCGCTTATGTTTCAGCAACGTGGCCGAATCTTTCGGGGCGCCCTTGCGCAGTCCAAGGACGACCAGCGCCTCTTTCACGATCCGGGCATTAAGCATTAACGACCTCCAGTAACCGATCATGCTCACGCGGTATCGCATGAATGTCGTCGACTACATCATGGAATTGATGCTTGGGCACAATAACGTCCACCATCTCTTGAACGTGGTTTGGGTCAACTCGACCAGACAAGACGTGCTCAATCGCCGCTTGCAGAAGCGGAGGGTCCGCGTCCGGGCGCCGATGGTAGTTTCGGCGAGCGATCGCTGTCCCCTTGTGGATAAAATCCGCCATGAGCCGAGCGTCAGTCACTACCACTTCCATGATCCCGAAACGCTGGCCCGTTCCGTTCTGGTTGCAGTGCTCACAACCTTCCCCGCGCACATAAACGCTGCTGATGTCGCCATCCTTCGACCAAGTTCTGAGCGCGGACAGTAACGTCTCGCTCAGCCGACCTGGCGCGTCCGCGGCGCTCAATCGGCAGTGCGGGCAAAGCGGGCTCAACAGCCGCTGCGAAACGACACCGCGCACAATCTTCGGATCGCAAAACATTTCCCGCTTCAGCTTCAAGATATCCATGAGTTCGAGACGATCGGGCCACAGGAAGGCGTCCGAAACGTGCAGGGTAGTGGTGACCTTGTGACCCGTGGTAGCCGCCTCGAACGCCATTAGCGCGACTTCCGCCCCACGAATCTCGCCCGGCGAGATGATCCTCGGTGCCATACGCAGAGCGGCCGCCATAGCCTCCGCGAACTGCTCGGCAGTGGCAGTCTTGTCCAACGCATTCGTAACGGGCAGTTGCGTCGACCACTCCTCCGGAAATTCGATGGGGTCCGCAATCATGATTTGCTTCAGGTACGGGCGGACTCGCGCCTCCTCCTGGCGCAACTGATAGTCCGTTGTTGACTTGCCCGCTCCCGTCGGGCCAGTGATGATGAGGATTCCGTCTGGCATGCTCATGACATGCTTGAGCTTCTCGAGGTTCTGCTTCGTGAAGCCCATCTTCGGCAGCAGAAACTCGCCCGCCGGTGCGGTCGGAAATTTCAATGGTGGCAGATCGCGGCGGCGATCGGTCTTTACTGTGTTCGAATACTGCAGCCGCAACACCATGAACTGTCCGCCTTGGGCAACGGGAAAAGACGGCCCGCGGGCAATACGGATGGACGTAATGCCTGCGTCAGGGCTCAGTTTGTCGCCGGTCACTTGCGCGTTCTGGCGCTCGAGGTCCTTCCATGACGAATCGCCCGTCGTTACAAGTCCTTGCCAAATAGCCCGCAGCAGCACAAGAGCCTTTTCCTGAGGGTACTCACGGAAATGGCGGAGGTCGTTGTCCACGGTGAGTTGCACGATCGCGTGCTGACCACGCAAAAGAAAGTGAATGTCCGAGGCCCGGTAGTACGCCGCCGTCTCGATGAGCTCGATCGCCTCGTCGCGGTTACCCGTACCTTGTTCGACAGACTCCCGCTTCACAAAGCGAAGACCTTGCGCGTCCCGCAGACGGATGACTTCCGCAAGTTCGACTATCTCCTGTTTGATCCGGTAGCCGTTGAACTCATTGCGCTCGAGCCAAGAGCGGTAGAGCGGCTGCGCCGCGATATGCCTCGGCACCCACACTTTGAGGTCCGTATGGGAAAAAGCCATCTCCCGCTCGAGATTCTCGGGAGGTGCAATAAGCTTCCCTCGCATCGGCCCAGTTTTAGTTCGGTCGTCCATACACCACCCCGGTAATTTTCCACTGGTTCGATGACTCACTACCCGCCACGTCCTCGACGCTTACCTCAGTAAAACGGAAGCCCGGGACACTCTCGAAATTCAGAGCGAAAGGCGCAACTGGCACGCTAAAGGAGACGGTCGCTTGCGGAATCGGCGCCGGCGGCTGCAGACCGAGTGCGGCTTCGCCTTTCCCCACTTTTGTTTTCGGTTGAGGTGACGGCGCCGTTGCTGCCAAGTTGACCCGAATCGCATGTTGTTGGGCCCAAATAATCAAGCGCGATTCGGCATCTCGGAGCGACGAGGCGTCATCGCTTCCTTCAACTCCGGATGGCAACGGCAGCGCGGTACGCACAGTAGCGCTATCGCCGTCATCGGACGCCACCGCACCGGGCGGCATGTACGCGATCGTCGCCTCAGGGCCACGCTTCCACGTGGTCTTCAGACTCCCTGCCGAGCAGTCCAAGCCTTTCAACTGCCAACCTCTTGCCCACAGTGGCTGCGAATATGCAGCGCGGCGACAAGCAGTCAACCAGACGTCCCAATCAGGCTTTGATCGCAAGAGCTTTTCCAGATCTGGAGCGGCTGCTTGCTGGGCTGCAATCGCATTTTTCATGATCTCTTGCCGCATTAAGATTTGCCGCTTCTGCTCCTGATCCTTCTGGAAATAGCTATAGCCAAAGTAACTACCTATCGCCAGCGCGACTGCCGTTGCGATGGCGATCGTCACCGGCAGCGAAAGTCGTGACGCAGTTAGCGACTCCAGCGGCGTCTTCTTGGCCTTGGCTCGTTGGATCAACTCCTCGAGTTGCTCTAATGTGCCTTCAACGTGAGTGAAATCCTCTAGTGAGGCATGTTCAGTACGAACCGTCTGGACGTCCTCAAAGGTTCCGACGACGTCGCCGTCCGGCATCATCTGGTAGTTATCTCGGACCGAGATATACCAGTACAGGCCGTTACCCAAGTCGAACGCACCGGCCCAAGGCACCTTGTGCGAATCAGCCAGCAATGCTGCTAGGCTATAGATCCCCCGCGGCCAGCCGGTACCGAATGCGGAGCAATAACCGACCTGAATCGCTTCTTCGCCTACGCGACGTGCGATCCAATCGGCGCTCATGACCTCCGCATCTGATTCGATATCCGCTCGATCAGGAACCGACTCGAAGGACCGCCAGCGCATTCCGAGCAGCCATTTCTTACCCAAGATGGGGATGATCTCGGACCTAAAAGTCCGGGATGGATTCGGAGCGTGGTTGCTAAGCTGTCGCTCGTCGGCAGTGAGGGTTTCGTACATGGTGTGGAGTCGGCTATTGACCGGATCAGTGCATACCGAAGGGCACGGGAGCCGTAACTCCATGTGGTCCCGGGGTTGTAGGTGCCGTTTCAGCGATGCTGTCGCCCGCGAATTCTAGCGATGAGGTTTTTCCGCCCGTCGAGATCTGCACGTTGTTAAGCCCGATGCTCTCGACTTTGCCTAGCCCGCTAACCGTTTCGCCTTGGTGCACCGTGAGCCGGGCTCCAGTCGACATTAGAATGGTGGCCGTCCAACGACCGTCGACCATGCTGACTTCCCGTACCAGCGGGCTGTGCGCGGACGATACGACGGCCGAAGCTGAATTCGCGCTTGGCATCCCCATCGGCAGCAGCGACGATCCCATCGGCGATGTCGATCCGGACGTGTTCTGATCGAATACGCCGCTGCGCGCCTGATCGAGGGCGTGGTGGGCTTTCAGGTTGTCCAGTTCGGCCTGCGCCTTCTGCGTGTCTGCCCTGATGGCGTCCACAGAACCGTAGTAGGAACTCCACGTCGGCATTTGGTAGTCTTCACCTCTGTCTTTCGACGGTGGGCTCGAACCCTGTGCACCCAAACGGTTTTGGCCGTCTTTGTGCACCGCGGGGGTTACATCCTGCGTGAGTGCAACGCGCGACTCTCCCGTCTGTACCACTGCGGCTGCTGACGCAACCACCGAGACACCTGATGCACCCGGCGCTGCCGCGGGCTGCGGCGTGCCAACGTCCCAATCGGCGGAAATCTCCGGTACCGCTAACGAAGCAGTACAAGTCAGCGCCAACATTGCTGCCGTACAGATTGCGCGAGACCCCAACGTCACGCACCAGGTCCTATAGCGAGTGTCCATTTCAATGCTCTCCTTACAGAACGTGCGCCGTGATCACGATTGCGATCAGCTTCTTGTCTCGCGTCCCGTCTACACCACCGCCCAGCAACACGTTGTACGGTGAACCCACGCCGCTGTTGTTCACCGCTGAATTGTCCTGCTGCACACCGGCGAGCATCAGCGCTTGGCCTGGTGTAAGGGAAACGCTCTGCTGGAACGTCGTACTCGACACGTTAGGAGTTTGAATACTCGATCCGCCGCTTGTAGCCGTATTAATGCTGTTCAGGACGGAGTTCGTCATGTCCATCGAGAGAAGTACCCTTCCGTTCACGATCTGCGGAAGGAACATTGCAGTAAACCCGGTCGTGACAACGCCAGGGGTCAGCGTCGACGTGGTGCCCACATTTGCCGCGACAGTTGACCCGCTCGAGGCCAAGTACGTAACTTCATTCGCGATTTGCATCGGGGCCGGTTGACCATTCAGCGTTACGACCGACTGGTTCATCGTTTCCGATACGCGCCCCAGCGTTGACAGCGCGCTGATCGCAAGCTTCGAACCGTTGAGGCTTGAGTTGGCGCCGGTGGCCGAACCTGAAAGGACCATTGGTGAAAGCGCGCTCGTAATTGCCGGAACACCAGCAGGGGTCAAGCTGAGTCCGTAGACGCTCGAGAGCTTCTGATAAAGAAGAGACGGGCTCCACGAGTAATTGTCTTCATTCGACAGATCCACTGAGTACACCGAGACGGTGACCATCACCTGCTGGCTCAACTTATCTGCGAGTCCCCTTGCCCACTGTTCTACATTTTTGACTTGAGTCGGCGAGCCCGTGACTGTAATGCTGCCAAGCGAGGATTCAATGGCTATCGCCGCGGCTCCGCCCCCGCTCTCGCCAGCGACGGTCTTCGCTGTGTTTGCGATCGTCTTCCATACGTCAATGTCGTAGGAGTCTTGTACGTTCGAACTCCCTGTCGTCTGGGCGTTCGAACTACCGCCGCCAGCGGTCCCAGATACGCTGCTACTCAGGCTCCCTGGCCCCGACTGCGCAACGATCGAGTTCGTGCCAGATGAGTGTCGATTGATCGCAGGGATGTAGAAGGTCTTCGTGATAGTGCGGTAAAACTCAACCGCGCCATCGTCCATCTTCCACCAAAGACCTTCTTCGTTAGCCGCAAAGTCCAGCAGACCTTTCACGTCTCCCTGATAAGACAACTGCATCAGTGGAAGTGAGCCGGACGACTGGCTACTCCCCCCTTTGGTCGAAGCTACGCCCGCGGCACTCATCATTCCGGCCGGCAATGGCAGCTGAGATGTGCTAGTCGTCCCCGTGCTCACATTGAGCATGTCTGCGACACTGGCACCGCCCACCCGCTGCACTTCCGAGATATCAACCGGCAAGCCGACCTGCTTCGTGACATACGCGGCAAGTTCGGCCAAAGTGACTTTCTGCGGAGGCGCCCACCCGATCTGACGCTTCAGAATCGGCGACGTCTCCGGGTCCACCTGCACCGTGTCGCCCAGTAGCCATGAGCCAGACGTGCGCTGCACGACCGGCTGTTGTACCGACGCTTTCGCCTGCTCTTCCAGGACCTTGTCCGTCGCGGCCTTAACGGCGTTGTTCGCATCCTTCAGCTGCGCACAACCGCCCAGAACGGCCGCCAGGGCCGCGACGCCCAAAAGGACGCGTACGGCCTTGGGCAGCGAATCGCTCATTTTTTTCATGTGCGTATCCTTATTCACGAATTACTGCTGAGGGGTGACGCCCGGACCTTCGATAACAACCGTGCGGTTGCCGTCATAGATCTGGGCATGGATCAGAGCGCCGTTGTCAGCCAGCGTTTTCACGACTTCCGTGACTGCGGTCGGAAAATCGCCGGTGAAGCTCGCCGTCGATGCTGCAACCACATCGCGCGGCATCTGCCACACCACGTTCCAGCCGATCGGCGTTCCCCAGTGCTTCAGTTCCTGGCCGATCGGATAACCGGCCCGAATGGTCCAGACAGGCGTAGGCTTCGGCGCCGGCTGCGTCGGCTCGGCCGGCTTGCCCGGCGCTGCCGTCACTGCACTGGCGGGGGACGCCGAGGCAGCCGCCGCCGCCGTGAGGGGCGTATCGCTACCCTTGAGCTGCTGCCAGCCATCGCTGACCAGCGCCGCCGAGTCGTCCCCCGCCCACGAAACCGACGAGACCCCTGTAACCACGAGTGTGGCCATTGCCATTGCCGCAACACGGATACGCATAAAAGACTCCTGAGGGCCAACCCGCTTGACGGACTGCCAATTGATTTTGGTTTGGGTAGTCACGATGCGCTGCCCTCGCGGTCGGTGTACCGGACGGCACGGGTGCGCGTAACGGTGACGTCGAATCCGTCTGCGTCAACGACGAACGTGTCACCCGTCCCAGAGACTCGGTAAAAGCGGCCCTTCTGCTGGCCAGGCAGTACCTTGCCGTCAGCTCGCACGATTACTTTCTTCGTGCCTTCAGCCACTTCGAAGTACGTCGCCCCCGATTCCGAGAAGACGCGGTCAAGGCCCGCTGCGTTGTCGATTTGGTAGTGGAAGGTGTCCGCCATGTCGCGCGTGACGACAACGCTCGAGTGGCCATCGCGAACGACAAACTTCTGGGCCTGACTAATCGTCATTACATTCGTGCTTGCGTCAAACGACGAGTCGAGATGCTTGCCGTCGGCTGATGCGAACTGCACGTCTGCACTAGGCTGTACGCGGAAATGGATCTGAATAGAGCCGCCAAAGCCGTCGCGGATACCGTCAGCGCCGAAATCCTTCGCGAGGTACGAGATGTCCGGCGGGTCTCTTTTCACCGGGGCAGCCGCAGTAGCCGTGCCGGCAGATGACGCCGTAGCTGGAATAGCTGTAGCAGAGACCGTCGAGGATGCGATGGGGCCGCCGATGATCGGCGGCTGGTTGCCGCTCGTGACCGTCTTAGCAGAAGACTGGATAACCGCACCCGTGGAGGGCGCGCTTGCCCCGCTGGCAGCGCCCGCCCCCGACAACATCGCATCGACCTGCCCGTGTCCCCGCTGCATTGCGCGCTGGGCCAGCGTCGCGTCCGCGTAGTTGGTCGGGACCGTACCTGCTGGTACCGACGTCGGACCGGACGGCAGACCGGCGTGCTGGACATGCAGCGTCAACGAACCAACGTGCACGGTGAACGAATCCGGGATACCGGACAACCGCAGATACGGACCATCCGAGTAGGCGCCCGTCACCGAAGCACGAGCATTCCCGGACGGCTGGATGTAGGTATCCTCGCCATCATTGAACACAAGCGTCGGGCGGAGATTTGCCGGACCATCGATCCTGTAGCCGAAATCGAGTCCCGCAGCCGCATGCGCGGCATGCAGGCCTATCGCGAGGCTGGATACGAGAAGAAAGCGTAGGCCGCGAAGCGCAGTGCCGCTTCCGATATTCAGTCTCATCGTCATTCGCTCCTGTAGTACGGCGTAAGTGCCAGGTCGTGACGGACCAGGAAAATGAACTGCGTGCCGCCGGAACGCGTAATCGTCGGCGGGATGTTCTGGTTCCTCGACAAGAGATCGGACACCACTTGCTGCAGCGTTTGAGCGAAGATCGTCCCGCCCATCTGGGTCGTGCCTAACCCTTGTCCTAGCGTCACTGTCGTTTGAGACTTGTCGAGCAGAAGCGTCGCGGCACCAACCACGAGAGCGCTGCCGAAGATCTTCCAGAAGTGGTTATTGACATCGCCCTCGAGACCACTCGTGCCATCCATTTCGTCGCCCGTCGTACCAGACAGGTCGATCCATGAACCGTCCGGCCGAATGAGGCGCGTCATCGCGATCAGAACGCGGTCCTGGCCAACCTTGACGTCATGACTCGCGTCACCCGTTAGGATCGAGCCCTTGGGAATCATCAAGCTACGGCCGGTGACTGTGTCGTAGATGTCGCTCGTTACCATCGCCTTCACACGACCAGGATTGTCTGTATCGAGTCCCGTGAGTAACACGGAGCGCACAGGTGTGCCCTCACTCACGACTGGCATTGCCGGTGCTGCGTGCATCTGGGTAGGTGCGCTGTC
Organism: Paraburkholderia fungorum; assembly: GCF_902833645.1. Lineage (GTDB taxonomy): Bacteria > Pseudomonadota > Gammaproteobacteria > Burkholderiales > Burkholderiaceae > Paraburkholderia > Paraburkholderia fungorum. The sequence continues at coordinate 320,766 of NZ_CADFGE010000009.1, read as the reverse complement.
GTCGTTCCTTTGCGATGCCAGCCACTGGTCCTGCTGGGCCGCTCTGCTTGCCGACGCAATCGGGTTCGCGCCACCGCTGCCTCCCTGCCCACCGTAGGACGTCGACATCTGCATGATTCGATCCATCTGGCGGTCGGCGGCGGCTTGGTTTGTCTTCATCTGATCGTTGAGGCTTTGCGCAAGCTGATCAGCAGGGGACTGTGGCGCAGACGAGCGGCCGGCGTCCTCGGTCCGGAGGATTTGAACGTCGTTTGCCTGTAGAGGCGATGCCGCAATCTCGGCTTCCTTAGCCGCCTTTGCATCAGCTTCTTGCTTTGCGGCTGCAGCAGCGGCCGCAGCTTGCGAGGCCGACAATGGAGCTGCCGCCCCACTCGCGCCAACAGCCCCACCCGTTCCACCAGCACCTATCACTGCTGCCGCGGCGGCATTAGGATCAAGCCCTTTGGCCGCTGCTGCAGATGCCGCAGCAGCGGCTGCCGCTTGCCTTCGTTGCTGCTCAACTTGCGCCTCGGCCGCCTTCGCTCCACTAACCACCGTGGAACCGGCCATTTCTGACGGCGTGAGGGTGTCTTGACTCTTGCGGCGATGGGAGGAAGGCTTATCCGACATGCCGTACATGTAGTAAAGGCCACCGCCCAACAAAGCCAGCATCAAGAGAAATCCAAGCGTCTTCCCCTTCTTACGCTTCCCGCGAGTCAGGTCCTCGACCGCCTCGCGCTCAGGCGCTTGGACGGAATCCGGAATATCGCTGGGGTCTACACGACGACGGGATGGATTCGCGGCCTCGAATGGCGAATCCTGTTCCTCGATCTCTTCAGACATCTTCGGCCTCAGTTTTGGTAGTTTTTGTTGCTGCTGGAGCCGGCGTTCCACCAGTGCTTCACACGATCCGAGTCGACCGAAACCTCTTGATCGTCGAGCTTCAGAACAAAGTGATCACCGATTCGATCAGCAATGATGAAGTTCCCTTCCACCCGGGTCACGATCAACTCAAGGCGCTTGTGATCGTCTGGAATGAAGACCGCAGGAATGTCCTGCACGCCGGGCAAACGGAAGAAGGTCTTTGTGCCATCGTCGAACACGTCGATCGGGCGAAAGGGAGCGTCTCCGCCGATCTTGTAGCCATAGTGGTATGAGGTTGGATCGAGCGCCGGCGTCAGGACCTGACTGTCGAGACGATGCTTCTCCGCAATAAAACTCTCAGCTTGCTGCTTGGCCTGAAGCTGGACTTCCCGAACTTCCTCCGGGTAGTTAAAACTCACCTGCTGGTAGAACTTGCCGCCCGGCGCCGACGCGACAAGGTAGAACTCGTACGTGCGCTTGTTCGTCACGAGCGTGAGAGTCGTCGAGATGCCCGAGCGGACCGGCTTCACGTACAGATTCGTTGGGCCGCCACTGATGCGCCATTGAATCGTGTCACCCAGCGTCGGCTTTTCCGTTACGCCCTCGCCCGGCTCAAGCTGGATGTGAGTCGACTCACCTGATTGAGTGAGGAGCGGAAAAACCGCGTCCGCGCTATAAGTGAAGGTGACGATACGATCGTCAAACGGCGACGGAACCGGAGTTTCGGCCGGATTGCGATAAGCGCTCTCCCCAGCATGCACCGTAGCGAATAAGCCAAGGAGTGCTGAGATCAGGATCGCGCGAGCGATCGAGCGGGCCGAATTTTTCATAGAAAGAAACCTTGTCGGAGATCCGCAACTGCCTTTCCGGCAGCGGCGATCATTGTTCCTGGTTGACGTTAAAGCTCTTCACGTAGATGCCACCCGGGTTGATCTTGACTTGCTCGATCGTCGTCGGCGGGATGCGTACGAAAGTGATGGTCATGGCCCAGGTCGAAACCTTGGGCGTAGAACCCGGAGCATCAAGCTCAGTGACGGTGAAGCGAATAATCAGCGTGTCGTCCGTGATCCAGTTCGCCGTCAGGCGGTTGAACGTCTGGCGTAGCTGCGGGTTGTCGTGCAACTTCGAGTACGGGTTCTCTTTGTGTAGCAAGGCGTTCAGTTGATCGGTCGCGTCGCCGACGGTCATCTTGCCGGCAAGCGCGAGATTCCCGTCAATCGTGGAAGCATTGATGTCGTACGCGTTGTTGATCCACTCCGACAGGAAGTATTCGATCGCCGCGTGGTCCGGAACGTACGACGCGGTGCCGCTCAGATCGGCTGTTTCACGACCAGCACTGTTCTCGTGCACAACAATCGTTTGTATCGTCTTCAGCGGCAGGAACACGATCCAGGCAACCGAGTTCACAAACGTCAGACCGGCAAGGAAGACAGTGGCCAGAAACCAGCGATTCGCAGTGATGCGCTCCATCTCGCCGCGCGCAAAATACTTGCGAACGGCGGATTCGCGGATCGGACCAGGCGTGTACGGAGGGACCGAAGGTCGCTTGGACGATTCGGGCCGCTTAGCGGGCTTTTGGCTAGATGTCTTCATGGCACACATTCTCCTGACGGGCGACATACATCAGGACTTGAATGCGAGCGACAATCCACGGGTTTTCTAGGGGCTCAGAATCGGGAAACCTGAGGAATCAATCGTATGGAATCTGAGTTTTGGAAGCGTCCGCTCATGACGCGAGACGGCTCGCAAGGGCTTGTATATCCGGGCACTTTCAATTCCCAAGGCGCCGAATATCCTACGCACGCCATTCGAGTGAATGAAGCTGGTCACATGAATCATCATTGCAACTTGCCACCAGGATACTAGGCGATATGATTGCTCCAAGTGCAGAGAAATCACGTCGCACATCACTAACAATCGTCGAGGTTGCAATGTCCCTTATCGCGGTAGTTCCGGAAAATCGCGGCCGCGCCCAACGCTATGCCTACTTGTATGGCGCCATGAAAGTGCTCGCGAGGCCCGACGAGAGCGCGATGCGCTATTTTTCTCCAGGCGAACAGATTCTCGGCATCGAGGACGTCAACAACGTCGTCACCATCAAGTACAGGAACAAGGCGGCCCTCGTCCAGTATTCGGGCCTCGTTATCCAGGCGTGGAAACACGTCGCTTCGTCGATCGAGGTTCCTTTCCTTCGTCATGCGACGCCGGACGGAGCCGTGGTGGTTGGAGATCCGAACGCTCGTCCCGAACAGTACGAAACGAAGGTGGAGCCGGGCGCGGCCTTTCGCGGAAACGTCTATCCAGAAGACGGCGCACGAACACTTTCGCTCGGCATGGTGATCGGCGCCCTTCATGTCCAAGGTCACCCTTATCCGCTCGCAAAAGATGCGCCGAAGCTCATCGGTACGCATATAGGCGGAATGGGCTGGCAAAGCGGCGTGGTCGTGGTGGAGTGGAACACCCCGGAAGCCTTTCTCGCGTACGGCTATATCGTTATGTACGCGTGGCGTGTCGCGGGCAATCAGCCGTCCCCTGGCACCGTGCGACACCTACTGCCAGATGGTAGTCACGTAGAATGCAATCTGTGGGAAGAGGATCCATGGAGGACCGTAGTCAGCGTCATCGACCGACACAAGGCAAAGTAGCTTTTTACGAAAACTGTTCGAAGTTCGACACGAAAAAACGCCCTCGAAATCACGTTCTGGGGGCGTTTGCATTTCGGCGGTTATTAATGGCCTGTATCCACCTCCCAGCCGCCGCCATAGTCATGCCACTGATCCCCTCCACCACCCCCGCTATCACCAGCACCAGGGGGAGAGCCCGGGCCTGCACCACCTCCTTGTCCGCTTGCACCACCACCCCCAGGCCCGCTCAATTGAGGGCCGCCGCTAAATGATCCAGAGTCGCCGGCACTGGGGCCAGCCAGTTGAGGTGCGGCGCTAAACGACCCTGATTCGCTTGAAACCGACGGTCCGCTAGAGCCACCGCTGCTCCCGCTCGATCCTTCGCCACCACCGGATCCTCCGCCTCCGTCGCCGCCGATTTTCTCCTTGACCATTTCACTAACGGCTGCGGCCATGCCTGCACTCGCCGCGGCCATTTGCATACCCGCCTGCGCCATCGTGCTGGCAGCCTTGTTGAAGCTCGCGTGGCCCATAGCTCCACCACCGAACAGCGAACTCGCAATCCGTGGGATCTCTTTAAACAGATGCGTCAGGATCCACGTGATGCCGAGCAAGCCGAGGAGGCCCGCAATCGAGATCCCTGAGGTAGAGTCGGCCGTTGCAGGGTTCACACTCGAAATCTGCGTTTGCGCCGATGTGAGCATGGACGACACGAGCGAAAGAACCACGCTGATAACCATCTGATACGCGGACGCACCCAAAAGGAACTTTAGCCAGCCCTTGAAAAAATCGTTCGACCACTTACACACTGCACACGCAACAAACAACGGGCCTACCGCGACACCGATACCGACCATCAGAATCCCGGTCAGCATCACGCCTACCAGTTCACCAACGGAGACCACGGCAAAGATCAGTGCCGCGATGATGATGATCGATCCCAAGAGCACTTCAGCGATGAGACCGATCGTCCAACTGAGTAGCGGTATGCAACCCAATGCCTGGAAGAACGCAACAACAGTCGATGCTAAGGTGTTGAATATCTGTTGCATGAACGTGGAGATGGCACTCGACGCTGATGAAGATCCCGTCGCGGCCTGCGTAAAGGAGCTGAGAACTCCCTGTAGACCGCCGCTCGTTCCAACCAGCGATGAGTACGATCCCAAGCACGCAGCCACAACCACCGCCGGCACCAATGAGCCAACCACGATCCCCATGAAGCTATCTCCACTCCCGGCGAAGGAGTCCACGATTCCCCACAGAAAATAGGAAAGGGAGAGAACGCCGGCAAGCACTAATGCGATCGACGTCGCGCTTGCCGCCATCGAGTTCGCCTTGGAGGAAATGGTCGACTGAGCGCTATTGATTGGCGACAGGATGATGTTCGAGATGTTGCTTACCGCTTTCCAGTTTGCGGTATCTCCCGGCGTCAACGGCGTGCAGGCCGAGTTACTCCCGGAACTGAGAGCGTTCGTGAGATCATCCACAACACCCGCTCGGCTTTGCCCTGGCATGACCAACAAAAGCGGTAACACCAACAGCAAGAGGGTGTGCTTCCATGAAGTCTTGATCATGCCATTTTTCTCACATGAGCCTCACGCTTAATAGCCGAGGATATTTGCAGCGGTAGGCACGCTGACAGCGCTCTGCGCAGCTTTTTGAGCCATTGCGCTGGCGTTCGAGGTTGCCTGTTGCGACGATTGCGTTCCTGCAGTCTCGACCGACTGCTTGTAGGCTTCCTGCCGAACCATTGTCTGAATACCTTGCAACGTCGCCTGGTTGATCTCCGCGATGTTGTCCAGTGACGCGTTTGTGATCTGCGCCTGGTCGTTCGCACCGAGCGCCCCGCTGTTTTGCATCGCAATCGCCTGGCGTTGCTGCATCGTCTTCTGCAGCTCGTTCGACATGTTTGTGTAATTCGCGATCAGTGACGTGGCGTTCTGTTGCCCCGCCGCCGACTGGCCTGCGAGGTTCTGGATATAACTTGTGAAGGTACCGTTCGTCGGCGTCGCAGCATATTGCGACATCACGCCCTGAACAAAATTCGCCTGCCCGCCGAGTTGATTCATTAACGACGCGTCGACGTTCCACTGGGTCATCAAACTGTTGATGGACCCTTGCGCCCCAGCGATAGAACGAATCCCTGTGAGGTTGTTGACAGTGTTCGTGGCGTTCTTTACCGAGTTCTGCAGCATCTGAACCTCACGCACAGCAGACTGGATCTGCAGTTGCTCCTGCGAAAGGGTCTGGACTGCCGTCTGCAAGTTCTCGACGAAATTTGTCGGGTCGAAGACTATCCCGCCTCCCCCGCCGGCAAAGGCTGGAATTGCAGCCGCAGACAGAGCAAGGAGCGCGAAAATCTTAGGCAGATTGCGCATCGACGTTTTCTTCACTTTCAGGTTCACGGTCATAGTCCACTCGTTTCATGGTCGCGGCTTCCGCAAGGTAGTCGTCAAGCCAGTTAGGGTTAGTCTTTTCCGTCGCCTTGTGCTTGTTGAAGACGGTCTGCAGATGTTTCTCCGACCGCAGGTAGTTCAGAACTTCCGGGGTAAACACCGTCTGAACGACCCTCGTGAAATTGTCCTGCACGAACATATATTCAAGTCGAGGACGCAGACGACCAACCCGATTGATCTGCGTGTCATTGAGACCGAAGTTCTTCTTATAAAACTCACGGTGTGACTCGACCTTGTTGTTGTACATCAGGATCGTCGTCTTGATGTTATCGATAAGATCCTCCCGTACAGGACCATTTATCGAACCGGGGCTCTGTACCGTGAGCCATACGAAAGCGTTCTTTTTCCGGAACGTTTTGAGCCAGTCGCCGATCTTTTTCGCGAACGTTTCGACCTGGAGCAAGAACGACGCTTCCTCGAGATAGATAAACGTCGGCCGCCCATCGAGCGACATATCGATGCAACGGAACGCGTATTCCATGAACATCTCGAACAGACGAGGAATCGCCGCGAGTTCTTTCATTTCGATGGCGGTCCACGCTTCGAGATTGAAGTCGTTTTCCTCGTTGTCAAAAATTCCATACGGCCGATCATGCAGCCATTCGCCGATGGCTTCAGACATTCTGGGCGGACAAAGGACATGGAACGTCGCGATTGTTCTCGGGCTGGTGAAGTGCTCGTCATACATGTTGCCGAGGATTCGATCCATCTCTTCGCGATCTTCGGATTGAACTTCATATCCGGAGAGTTCGAGCATGCGGATGAGAAACTCGCGCACCCATATGCGGCTGAAGTCAGTGCCATCATCCAACTTGAACGGATTCAGCCTTAGGGACCCGGCCTTGTAATCAAGGTACTTTCCGCCGTGCAGGAATGTCGTGATCTTGACCGATGCATCCCGATCGAAGATGAAGGTATTCACATCGCCGTACTTCTGGAACTGGGACAGGCAGAAGTTCACGAATGTCGTTTTGCCTGACTCCGTCGGAGCGATCAGGATGGCATGGCCGACTTGCCCGACGTGCGGCACCCAGCGATATTGACAGCCATAGCTGTCGATGAACATTGCGTGCGGAGGCGTCCGCTTTTTCAGCACTTCTGAGAAGTGCGCATGAATCCGAGGGCCTGGATTCATCGTATAGATCGGGGCCAAGTCCGCTACGTTGTCCACGTGCATCAGATGGTAGCGTGCCTGCCACTGCCAGTTTCCCGGCATCATCGCGGTGTAGCTCGGACCAAGGTTCTCGCGCTCGCGGACCGTAAGCAGTCGCTTGAGCGAGAAAAGTCGCTCAACGTTTGCGCAACGTCGCTCGAGCGTTTCTCTGTTTCGGTCGAACACCATCACCGACAAGTTGTAATACGCTGCATTCGGGCCGCCGCCGGTTAGGCGCTTCAGCGCGTTATCGGCATCTGCCACGAGCTCGGCCTTGCCTGGTGCTGCCTCTGGCTTCCTTCCCGTTGCCTTCGACAGAACCGTCGCGGCTAGGGAATACTGAGTCATCTTGAGGAAATTCCGGACGTCCGTCAGTTCCTTTTCACTCGCCTCCTTTCCCATGCAACGCACGATCTGGGTCACGACAAGCTCATTGTCAGATCGGAGCAAGTTTTCGAGCAGCATCGGATTGGATCGGGTCGGCCATTGTTTTGCGCCGTAGACCGCCGCGTACCGGTCACCGCGGTTGCCCGTGAATCGGATGACGTCCGAGCCCACGACGACCGAGTCCGCTGGCAACCAGCCATCCAGCATTGCATAGTCCGGCCGCTCCACAACGTCATACTCGCTGGCCGGATTCACAATCTGGAACAGTGCACGATCGAGTTCGCGCTCCTGCAGCCGGCGGAACGACAAGGCAGGCGTGGCGCCGACAAACGAGGAGACGATCTGCTCGAATGTCTTCCAGTTCATTTCGAGTTGCCTGCGATCGCGCGCGAGCCCCGATGCGGTCGACACCGATCCGTTCATCGCCTTGAGGTAGGCCATCGGCCCCGAAATCTGCTCTTCCGCCTCGATATGGCGAGCGCGGTCCATCACGCCATCCACCCCAGTGTTCCCCGTATAGAGAACGAATAGCCAGTGGTGCATCTCGTAGAACGCGCCGTTGCGGAACGGTCTCGCATACGCGTCGTCGACGCGCTGAGCCACTTCATTCCTGAAGGTCTGCTTGAGGTAGCTGTACGCCTTTCTTCGTTTGGTCGTGATCCAGAGCGTGATCCGCTCGTCGAGGTTCGCATTGATCGCCCGCTCGAACTCTTCGACAGACCGATCGACCAGTTCGTCATCGATGTTGTCGGGGTCAAGACCAGAGAACTCGAATCCCGCCAGCAGCGATCCATCCTTGTTTAGGATGACGCTGTCCGAGATATAGGTCATCCACGGGAGCAACTCTTGAAGCGGGCGCTCCTCTTCCTTTTCCAGGTATATGGGTTGTAACGGTTCAGCCGACTTTGCCATGACAAGTACCTTTCCAGTCTGCCCGACTAGCACCGAAAGTCGCGGCCGAAACCTTTCGGACGTTGCCCCCGCCCCTGGAGAGTCTCGCGAGGCCACGGGTGGTAACGGTCAGCCATTTGGTCGTAGTTCTTCCTGATCTCCGTTGAAAAGAGATCATGCCGAAACTGATTTTTGTAGTAGGCCTGCGCAACAAACGCGGCGACGACCGGGAAGATCGTCGCCCACCAATGCCATTGATACGCGAGGTATCCCACGACAAAGGCCGATCCGTAGATGACGGCGGTATGAGCGCCACTTAGGCCGCCGGACATCTTCGGATTGACGATTGCCTGAATGATGGGACTAGTACGCATGCCTACTCGCTCATCACGTTAGATGGAGCACTGGGAGTTCAGTCCCAGTTGCGTGATGATCGTGACGGCGACGCTCGCCAGCACCGTCGGCACGCCAATCTTCACGGTCAGATCGGCCATGTCGTTCTTGTTCATGTAGTGAGCAATCGCCCACAGCAGAACAGCGGCGACTGCCACGATCGCGACGATCCCCTTCAGGATCGACGGGATGATGCACAGACCCGACACGTTCACTGACGAGGTCTGCGCCATCACCGACTGGCTCGCGACGAGCACTGCGACAAAGACGGCGGCCTGCACCGACGACATGCGTGACACTTTGGTCGCGCCCTTAACAAAGCGATTCGACAACGTACTTTCCATGTTCAACTCCTTTGACACGAACGATTTCACCGACACGACGGACGTAATAGAATTTCCCGTCCTCCCCCTGCTTCACCGACCGCGTCACATGCACGCATACGTGCACTGCGCGAGCGATATATCCACGAACTGCCTCCGGCGACAGGCTTGCGTCCGGTGGCAAACTCATCTGGTAGAGCATTTCCAGCGCGTACAACATGTCTTCCGCCGAACTAGCGTGTACGGTACTCAACGATCCGTCATGCCCCGAGTTGAAAGCGCGGATCAAATCGAACGTTTCCGAACCGCGGGTCTCGCCGAGAATCAGGCGGTCCGGTCGGGCTCGCAGCGTGTGCTGCACAGCGAGCTGAGCGGTCACACCTCGCGACGCATTCGTCAGCAGGCGGACGTGATGCTTCAGATCAGGCTCAAGTTCGAGCGAGTCCTCGACCGAGATGACGCGCTCGTACGGTGGAATGCACATGCATAGGGCATTCGCGAGCGTGGTTTTTCCGCTACCCGTTGGCCCACCCACCATGACGTTTTTCTTTTCTGTCACGAAGAGATTGACCAGCAGATCAGCTTGCTCGTGGGTGAGCATCCCCCGCTCGACAAGTTGACCAAGGTTCGGGCGCTTTCCACCCTGTTGATGCTTTCGGATACATAGAGACGGTCCACCGTGCGATGCCGGCGCAAGGGCGCCGGCAATCCGCAGATTCTCGACCGACGCGGAAATGAAGGTTTTAGCCGTGTTCGCCTGTACGTTCTCGTTGACGGTTTTCGCGAGAGCAACGATTGCGCTCTCAATTTGGACATCCTTGAGGCCGGAGTTCTCGATGAAGATCATTTCACCAGCGCGCTCTGCGTACACGATGCCGCCCGGATTGACCATCACCTCATTGACGGCGGGATCCTCGAACAGGGTATTCAATGGCTCCAGATTCTTCCGGAGCACTTCCATCACGTGAGCCTTATCGGACACCCTTTTTCCCCAAATGGAATTTGACGTCTATCTGGGAGAAATTTTCGGATGACTGGCGGTCTTAACCTGAACGAAAAGCCTTGCGATCACCCGCTCTTTCAACTTTTCGCGATTGCAGTGTTTGACAGGCGCAAAAACGCGTATGTCCATACCGCGACGGGAGACGGTCGCGGTATGGCCAAAAGACAGGTGAGCTTTTACGGGATGGGTGAGTCAGCTGCGGCTCTGGAAGCTGCCTACGGTGAGCCAAGTCATCACTCCCAAGCCAATGAATAGACTGGAGACGATCCAGTGTCCCAGTGGCCAAGGGCTAAATGGGAAGAAGAACAGCCACCCGATGAAAATCGCCGCGGCCGAGCCACTAAGATTGAAGCCGACGGGGTTATAGAGACCGAATTCGCTCCGCTTCACGGAACGAACGACTACGCCATCCACTACACAGGGAAGGAAAATGCCGACTAGGCCCACGGCATAGAATGGCCAGAAAGCCACCCATCTCCAGATAACCCGATACATGTACCGCCACACCCTCTCCATGTAGCCATCCATAATCGAGCCGGCCCACGCATACCCCTTGTAACCCGAATCTTCCGCTTTCTGATAGTCGTTGACGGTCAGATGCACCATCCCCGTGCTGACGAACCACGACTGGAACACGTCGGTCGCGTTCTGCGTAATAGCGTCCACGTTGGAACGACAACTGGTCACGAACTCGAGCTCGGAGGGTGCAATCTTGAAGCTGTCCTCCTGCATGAAGATTGGGCAGATCAGAAGCGTGAGGATCGGTGCGATGATCCACCAGAAATAGACCTTCCCGGCAAACGGATTGTCTCGGATCTTAGCCATATCAGATGCCGGAGTTCTTTGCTTGCGCCATCACATGCCGCACTACGCGACGAGCGATTGGCTCGGGCATAAGTCGGGCCACGAGCAGCACGGTGGACTCGTCACGATCGTTCTCGACACCATCCTCAGTGGGTCGACGAACGACCGTGATCTCACCGTCGCCATTTCGCGTAACGAAGGTCAGAAGCGGCTCCCTCAACGGATCCCATGACACCACGCCATCGACAACGCGGGCCTCGACGCTTAGATCGAATACATCGGTCGCCCGACGCAAAAGCGCGACGAGATAGGCGACAAAGGCTTCCATCTCCCCTTGCTTCTCGGTTGCTCGATATGCCGAAACGGCATCGATCAGACAATCACGAAGAAGTGGGCCATCTCGTCCGGGCAGCGCACCACTCAAATGCGCGGCTACGCTATCCGACGCGGACTCAAGCAAAGAGTGGTCGAGCCAGATATCCCGCGCCTTTGGGAACAGCATCCCCTCGCGAGCCACTTTGGACATCGCCACCGGTGCAACCATTTTTTCTGTGATTTCAGTCATTCGACATTTCTCCTCAGCCCAGATCAACGGCTGATGATGGGCACTCGGCCCTTGTACAACCAACTACCGCCAATGAAGGCAAAGTAGTTCATGGGGGGAAGACGTGTCAGCAGATCTTCGGATACGAGCGCGATATCTTTGACACTCATACTCCGTGAGCCAGAACCCGAGAAATCCGTCGGGTGGCTCGTGCTGTTTCGCCCAGAGTTAACGGACCGCGACTCGTCCCGGAAGCCTGTCTGTCCGAATGACTGAGCAACCCATTTCGCAGTCTCATAGTCCTTGAGACGGAGCGTGATCACGTTGTTCAGGTTGCCGAGTACCTGCATCGCTTTATCTCTGCTTCCCATCCGAGCAATGAAGTCCGAAATAGTTTGGGTAGCGATGTAGCACTGCATGCCTGCGCCACCACCCTTGTTGAGAATCTGGATCAATTGCGCGTTCAGTGCTTCGGACGCTTCGTCGACGAAGAGGTGAACGTCGTTCTTGCCTTCGAAGTTGTAGATCGCACCACAAACAGATGCGAGGTCCGCCAAAATGATGGAGCCGATCGCCGAGCCGATGGTCGTGTTCGACAGCGAATCGAGACCCACATAGAGCACCGCGCCCTCAGCGATGATCTTGCGCGTGTCCATTATGTCGCGCTCGTCGAAGACGTCCGTCGGATCAGGAGACAGCATGCGTCCGACCTCTTCCGAGCCGAGCATTTCAAGCAGCGGCTCGAGCACCTGAATCATCTTCGAGTAGTGCTCTTTGGAGTGCTTAACCATTGCACACAGTGCGTCGATGGTCTCGTCGAAGGGAATGTCCTTATCCTGACAAGTCTTCGTGTAAAGGGAAATCCACGCGAGGAGCGGCGACGGATTCTTAGGATCAGCAAACGCCTTTGCGTCTTGCTCCCACGTCGGCCCAACATGCTTGTAAAACCATTTCCGAAGGATCGACTCCAGCAGATCCTCCACACCGACCTGCGCCCAACGTTTCACCGAACGAATCGTCGGATTGCGCCCATCCATCAACTCGCCACGGATAATGCCGTACAGCGTTTTCCACGCGAAAGCTTGGAACGAGCCGTTTGCGTCAACTTGCTCAGAAATCCGCGATGCAAGGTCCGAGATGTTGTTCCAGTTCGCCAAAATGCTCAGTCTGATCGACCTCGATGGGTGCGCCGGATGGAAGTAATAGAAGCGGCGGCCGGTCCGAGCGCACTCGTCACGAAGACGGTTCTCGATGTCCTTGTCCCCTTTGGGGTCGACGAAAATTATTGTCTTCCCCATATGGACCAGTTGCGTGAGCAACATTTCATAGAACTTCGTCTTGCCGGATCGAGTCGTGCCTGTCACGAGTGTATGGCCCGTAAGCGTTTCGAAGCCCGCGCCGATCGGATGCTCTTCGGGATTGATGCCGTGGATCCACGGCACGCCAATCATGCTGTCGTCAACACGCTTCCATCCAACAGGCTTCATTGCTTCGACTATTCGTTTCGGTAGCCACTTCGGGAGCGGCGGTATATTGGCTTTGCCTCGACGCAGCAGATGCTTGCTGATTTCTGCCTGTTCCTGATCCCAATCAAATCCATTCCCGATGTAGAGCTTCTTTGCACCGGACATTTCCTTGGAACGCTCCATCAGCTCGTCGACGGTGATCTCTTCAACGCGATACCCGCTGAGCGACAGACGAAATCGAAAGAGATCTGCAGCCTGCACCCAACGCCAGCCCGCAAAAGCGAAGCACGCGAGGCCGAACACCGCCCACTCAAGCGGCATGGCTGCCAAGGTGCAGCTGAGGATCAACACGACGCCACCGAGCACCCAAGCGATAGCTGCCGGGATCTCGTAGGCCGGTCGGAACATGTCGTGGTAAGTTTTCATCGTGGTGTCTTCACCCGAACAGGAGGCCGCGGGCCGTTTTTTGAAGGATGAGACTCTTTCTCGTCGGAGATATCTCGACGATGAGCTTGTTTTCTTCGAGGATCTGCAGAACCTTCGAGGCCGGCAGCCCATGCTTCGCGAAAATCGTCACCGGGACAGCGATACCGGATTCGACCTCGTTGCAGGATTTCTTGATCTGCTCATAGTCCTCCAAGGCCCTGATGGCCTTGAAGATATCGAGGACGATGTCTGGATACTTGGGCATCGCAAGGACTTTCTTCGTGTCCTCCGCAGCCGGTTGCTGGTCCGTTGAGGGAGAAGAACGAGACGCAGGTGCATCAGGCGACGCCGCCGGCGCTTCAGACGACCCTTTTGCGTCAGCCGGAGCGTTACCGCCTTGCGGAGGCCCACCGGCTGGCGCGCCCAGTCCGGTAGCCGGAGTTCCGAGTCCATCCCCGAACGTTTGAATTGATTCAGGCGTGATTCCGTCTGGGAGGGTACTCTTCTGATAGCGCCCAGTCATCGCGCGCGTCTCAAAGTCACGAGCCGTTCTATACGCTTGACGCACGCACGTCGTGACCGGCGATTCGCCTGTTTTCGGATCTACCTGATAGATCGCGTCGTGGGCAAGCATGGCCACTTCTTCCGCGAGGTTTTGCCATGTGCCAATGCCCACGACGTCGGCGGCCCACGCCACAGCGTTTGCTGGGCTCACCTTCAGTTCGGACAGCCTCCACTCGATGCTGAACCTAGTCGCATTCTGTTCGCGAACCCACTCACTAAGAGCCGGTTTTGAATGGAAAGGGGTCCAAGTCTTGTCCCCGGCTCGAATGATCACTCGTGAATGCATCGCGGCCGGTATGCCAGCCAGCGTTGAGAAGAACACGGCGAATCTGTACTGAGGCACAAGGATCCGGCGCTTCTCTGCACCGTGCTTTCCAGTGAAGAATTGTTGATTCCCGATTTGCAGCGCGTAGTAGCCCGACATGAGGGCGTATCGAAGAAGTCCGCCCGGCTCAGAGAAGCAAATTTGCTCCAGAGGGCATTCCTGGACGTATTTCGCAACGGCGGTGATCAGGGGCTGCCAATAGTTGGCGAAGACCTCGGGCCTGGCTTCCGATGAGCTTCGGATGCGCGTCAGAAGACCCGTCTCGGCTTCGACTCGTTGCAGGAGGTCCGTTGAGGAACGTAGGGGAAAGTACATGTTCGCATGTTAAAAAGCACCCTCCTCGGTTGTTCGCGGAATGGAGTGGCGAAAATGGGAGCTTTTGAGTCTGCGATATGACTAGGGGCTGCGTCCTTGCTCGGCGTTGTTAGGATCGGACGTGAACGAGCGAATGTGACGCTTGTTTTCACGGCAAGTTTCCATTCGCTTCGCCGCACATTCGCAGGGCGATGCGAATTTCAGGAATGGATTGACGGCGGAGCATCGGATGAGAACGACGGAGGCGAACATATCAGAGATGCCGCAGTAGCCGGATTCGAATTTGCGACTTAGCGGCGCGACATTTCGCATCAAAAAAATGTCTTTTCGAGCCGGCGGGATAGCTGCTTCACCGTGTATCGCGTAGGAACGCGTTGCTTTCCGTTATCAGCTAGAACGCTAGACGGTGACCTTCGCCTTCGTCATCAAGAATTGCAAAACGTCGCTGTCAGTCGGCTTGCCCCAAGTGTCGTCTGCAAGCCACGTAAAGAACGCAGTTTCGGAAGCTTTTTTCATCTTTGACGCCGATGTAATTTTCAGCAGAGCCGTCTCCTGCTGCTCGTTGTAGCGATCGATCAATGCGGCCTGCTCCGCAGGATCGAGTTCCAGGAAGTAACGTCGGCTTTCCGCTCTTCGATCTGCGCCAAACAGCGCATGCACTTCCTCCGAAGTGGTCGTCACACTCTGTTTGGAAGACGCTGCGGCTGTCGCGCTTTCGACCTTATCTGATCCCACTGCATAGCCTTGTTTTAGCGCATTCCGGAAGTAGGCCGAAACGCTACCCAGCGGTGCAAGCTTCGAGGTCATGCGTTGCTCCACATACTGGACCGCCCTCGTCACAGCATCAGTACCAAAAGTCGCCAGCAGCTTGCGGGCCTCCGAATACGGCACCCCGAGCTTCTTGACGGATGAGAGCACCTCGATGTCTGATGGCTCGATTACCTCTTGTTTAACCTTTTCCTTGACGAGGAATTGCAGAGCTGAAATTGAGCGTCCTTCCTTGATCTCAACCAGTTCAAAGTTGTGGTCCGATTTCGTGTTGATCTCGTCCAATGCCTTTAAAAGAACGGCTCGCTTAAACTCTTTATACACAGCGTACGATCCCCTGCGCCACTCCATGCCGACGATGAGATCACGCCATATATCAACGGAAAGTACAGGGGTCTTCCCGATTCCCGCGTACCTGAGAACATTCTGATAGACAGGCGCGGTAACCGCTTTACTGAAGCGATTCATGATTCGGAAATCTATCCACGCCCAGATCTCCGGGTTCATGAAAAGCTCACGTAAATTGTCCGCGTAGTGGTAATTCAGTACGCCGCCTTTGGAAATCTTTGCACCGGCCAGCAAAGCACTCGAATTCCATTCGCCCTTGTTGAGTCCAGCCAAGTAATCCCAGTTCACCCCAAAGGTGACGAGTTCATCGATGATCGCCTTGATGTACCGCGTATTGTTTGAGTTCTCAAGGCCGATTTTCTTGGACAAGTCTCCAATACTTATCGTGTACCAAATTCGCGTTGGATCGACTTTATACTGGTCATTGGCGTGCTTCAGCAACGCATCGAACACCCGGTACTGCTGCAGCGTCATTGGGCCTTCTCTCGGCGCCATATGCACTGCAGAGACTGCCTTCTTATAGGGCTCAGGCAACTCAACATCTGGAAACAGGCCGAACTGATCAGCCGCCCTTCCCGCACTCAGCGTCGTTCGTTTTCTCGCAACCACGGTCTCAGGTCCTGTGCTAGAGGGTCGGCCCCATTGTACCGAAAGGTGGAAAACTGTGCGGCATTGTTACACCGTTCCGAGGTGGGGTGCTTTGGGATGAACCGGCTATGCGGCCGCGCGTCAATCAGGCAAGTTACAGACAGAGACTCGCTCCGACGGGGAAGTTTGATTTATCAAAGGTTTTTCGAAGTCGGCGCTCACATCCCCAATCGCCTTTACCATAACGATCCACTTTTACCCGATTGAATGGTGTAGTTTTTTGGTATCCACTGCGCCGGGCACCCCAAAATCCTACACCTTTGAATGCACGGCGGCCGCGGTTACGGGGTAACGGGGCGATTTTGTCCCATAACGTTACACCGACCGACCTCCCACCACGAAGATGAAGCCCAAATGTGTACACCCGCGAGCCAGGACGATGGCGGCCCCATAACCTTACACCGTCACGCTTTGAAGCAACCGGTGTGCGCTTCCCATAGCTATACACCTCGCCGGCGTGCTAAACGCGAGACGTATCCCTTAATTGCTCGCTCAATGCGCGTAGGCCCTCATCCGACAATCCTTCGCCAAACCGGCACCTGCTGCGCCGCAACGTGTCCGAAAGCCGCGGTCCGGATCCGCCCGCCTCCTCGCGGGGCAATCGCAGGAAGCGCACTATCACATCGGGGCGATCATCCCAAAAGGCCCCACCTTTTCGTAGGTGTAAAAATCCCATGATCAACCACCTTAACGAATACCTCCACGTCCAGCACCTCGCCCATCCGGGTATAGGCCATCCCAAAAGAGCACACCTACAACAACTCAGGGCTTTCCCAACATCGTCCACCTAAACGCTAAACCCAGCTTCGCCCCATAAAGCCCCACCTTCGGCCCATACCCACACACCTGTAACCCCATAGGCGTACACCCTGTCCCCATATCCACTCACCATTCAGCCCATACGCTTCCACCCGATGTCCCAAAGGGGTACACCGGTTCGCCCTGAAAGCCTTACCCAGCAAGGAGTTCAGCCGGCGTAAACGTATTAAAGGGGTTGAAGTGTTTTATATAAAGACTGAAACCACGCGCAGTGCATTCTGCCAAATATTGTTGGAGCGCTGGCTAACGAACATCGGAAGTCTCGGCCCACGACAATGAGACAGCAACAAAAAAGAGCCATGCATGCGCTATGGTCTTGGAAGCACCCGCGGCGTCGAATCACCCTAAAAGGTTAATGTCGGACATCGGCAAGAAACCACGAAGCAGGTTTTCGCCGCAGGAATAACCGGGCGGCAACTGACGTGAGCAAAAGCGCAGTGAGTCTAACCTCGCTAAGTGCCTTCAACCAGATCCGAGGGGTGATCAACAGTACGCGCGCCCTTCCAGACCGCAAGCTTTCCCTAAGAGCGCAACAGCTAAGGATCCGCGCGCTTGAATTGGATGGTCAGCCGTGGCGAGCCTGAGCGACGCGGGTGGGCCTACTTACGTAGTAGCAATTCCAAGAAGAGGCTGGAGCGGTAACCCCCTAGCGCCAGGACCGGCAAGGTCTGCGCAGTGCTACCGAACGCGGGTCTTTAGTGCCTGGCTGGCGAGGAAACTTTCGCAGCAGTGAGAATTGCGAACCTGATGCTCGTTTGAGGCCGAGCAGACCTGCAGCAAGAATAAGATGAGCACAGGCGGGCAGTCAACAGTTTGCTCAGACAAACTCCGCGTCCGCCCTACCCGAGCCATCAACCGTCAAATTGAACAGGTCAATCGCATGACAACGTAACACGTTGCACCTCGCCCCACTCTCCCCTTCCCCTTCCTCTGCAGTTTGTTTGAACAAACTCCGACCGCAGACTAGCCCGGGCGCCCATCTGTGTCGCTCGATCATCCGCCACGCACCTACACAAAACGCGAGTTCGAGTCGCTGTCCAGGTTTGTTCAAACAAACCGCAGATTGATTTGCGTCCCGTCAATCGAGACGCGCCGACCGAACTTTGCTCAGACAAACTTCGATGAGCCGCTGGCCGGTTTGTTGAAAGGCATTCGCCCGGCGCAGGTGCGCAACTTTGTTTGAACAAAGCCGCATGTATGTCGCTGAGCACGACGGACCGTCGCACGGTCTCGCGAGGCCATGGGCGAAATGACAGGAGTTTGTTTGAACAAACTCTCGAGGCGCCGACCAACCGACGGGTCTGAGAGCGTCGCCTGTTCGAGCTATCGCGCGGGAAAGCTGCCACCAGGCTCTACAGTTTGCATTGAGCGCCCATAGCTGGCGCTGACGCCAGCTGGGCATACGGATAGACGTGTGCGCGGACCGGGGCGAGGTCCTGGACGATGTGCTGGGCGTACCGGTTTGTTTGGACAAACTTTCCCTCGCGACCGTTAGTTGGCCGGTAACGAGGCAGGTCAATTGGGCTTCCTGGAAGTCGAGGGCGGAAGAGTCAGGCGCTGCGCTATGGCTGCGCCTATTTAGGCTATGGCAGGACGGTTTGTTTGAGCAAAGAGTTCGTGGGGCATTTCGCTTGGCGTTTGTCGGCCGGGAGGAGGGCGGGAAGCTGGGAGCGGCATACGACGTCGAAGGCGGCGGTCGATCGCTAGGCGTGTGCGTACCTCGCTGTTCGGGGGGCTGACATGATCTGCTTTGTTTGGACAAACTCTAGAGCACCGTCGAAACATTCAAAGGGAATGGCTCGACGACTTGCAACTCATCATATTGGCAACTATCATCGTAACTAATTTTCCGCCTTGAATATTTAACGTGAATTTTCGGGTGGATTTGGTCATCAGGTGATGCTGATGAGAGCGGCGAAGAGTTTGTTTGAACAAACTCTTCTAACCACGTTCATGCGAGGAACGGATGAGTACAAAAGCAGAGAAGGGCGGGGAAGATCAGGGCGCCGGAGCGAAGATCATTTTCGTAACCAACCAGAAGGGCGGCAGCGGCAAGTCTGTGACGGTGATGAATCTCGCGGCGGGCCTGCATCAATTCGGCGCCCGCGTGATGGTCGTCGACATTGATCCGCAAAACACGATTGTCAGCTGGTTCAATAACGGGGAGGACATCCCGTTCCCGTACAGCAATCTTGCAGCTGCGACCGACAAAGCGCCGCGGGAGATCGAAAAGCTCATGTCTTCGTATGATTTCATCATCATCGACGGCCGTCCGCAGGTGGACAAGAAGGTTTCGCAGATGCTGATCATCAGTGACTTGATTGTGATTCCTTTGCGCCCAAACACGATGGACTTCGGCGCAACGAAAGTCCTCATGGACCAAATCCACCTCGTGCAAGAGGAGGACAACCCGGATCTCAAGTTTGCCTACCTTCTGAATCAGGTCGCGGACGAACGCCGGATGCTGTTTACGCTGTGTCACGACGAAATTAAAGAAAAGGGTTATCCGTTGTTCAAGACCTACATCCGGATGCGCGAATGCTACCCGCAGGCGTATGCCGTCGGTGCCACCGCATATGCGCCGCATCGCGCTTTCCGTCCTGCCGCTTCCGAAGTAAGTGCGTTGACCGAAGAGGTTGTCGAAATGCTTGGCGTTGGCGATCGTTTCCGCTCGCCGAAGAAAACGAAGGCCTGAGGAGGGTAGGTTATGTCCAAGAATCCGCTCATGGCGAAAATGCGCTCGTCCTTGCAGAAAGACGGGCAGTCGCCTCAACCCGAGTCGGTAAGCGCCGTTGAGGCTCCGCTTGCAATGCGTAACCGATTCCGCCTCGCGGAGGAGCTCGATGTGCCGTCGGCAACTCAAGCTCCTGCGGCCAAGGGACCGGCAGCCCTCGCTCTGGCGCCTCTGCCTGAAGATACCGAGTGGAGCGCGGAGTACCGTCGCTGGTGTCTTGAAAACAGCTACCAACCTGGTTCGACGATTGAGGTGAGCCTGAGCCAAGTGAAAGAGTCGGTATTTAACCCGCGGCACTTCTACTTGGCCAGGCGTCTCGAGGATCTCACCGCGAGCATTGCTGAGGGAGGGCAGCAGCAACCGATTCATGTGGTGCCCGACTATGACAATCCGGGTGAATTCTTCGTGCACGACGGTGGTCGCCGCGTGCGGTCGATGCGGGGCCTCAAGTACGCCAAAGCACGCGCGATGGTTGTCGACGTTCCCATCGGCATCCAAAGCTATAAGCTTGGCTATGAGCTCAATACGCGCCGAGAAAACCAGACGCCGTTCGACAACGCGGTGAAGTGGACCTACCTCCTTGAGAACAAGCACTTCGCCAGCCAGAAGGAACTCGCTGAGACCCTCGGTCAGGACGAGTCCATCGTTTCTCAAACGCTGACGATCGGCAAGCTGCCCGAGGAGGTCATGTTCGAGATGATATCGAGCCAGGAGCGATTCCCCGTTCGGGTGGCCTATGAGGTCAGTAAGTTCCACCAAGACAACGGCGGGGACATGGAGAAAACCCTCGACCTCGTCGAACGTATCGTCCGTCTCGACATGAAGCAACGACAGGTCATCGAGTTTCGCTCTCGCTTCAATGCGACGCGTCGCGGAGCCGACGCGTCCGGCGCAACCAGGTCTCCTCGCCAGCGCTCAGTTCCAGTTGCTCCAGTGCCTTCGGTCGCCCCTGCGGATCGGCAGACTCAGCCGCAGGGCGAGCAAGGCCCTGGCCTCGCAGATCCGCAGGTCCACGAGCGAACGAACCAAGAGTATCGATCGGCTGACGGGAAGATTCACGCGGTGCTAGTGGAGCGAGATGGCGGCCTTGTTCTCGACGTTCACGCAGAGACCGATGCGGAACTGTCGACGATCGCGCAATCGCTCCGGCATCTGTTGACGAACATCGTTCGCTAAAAGTAGGCGGACCGGCGCTTTCTCCGGCCGCGAACTCCACACGAGAGCTGTATGGCAAATCTGGTTTATGGAAAGCAATTTGATCGCGTCGCTCCCAGCGGCCGCACGGTCAGTATCTGTCTCGGGGTTGCTGCTACGTTGACCTCGTTGCTCATCACGGTGATCGCTGGCGAAGAGAGAGGGGCGACTTGGGCTGAGAAGGCTGTCTGGGTTGCCACGGGCGTCGTGATCCTGTTGGCCGCGCATCTCTTGCCAGCGTTGACCAAGGGCTCGCGCGCCTCCGTAAAGGGCATGGTGTTACCCATCTGGATTGGTGCGCTTCTCGCGACGGGGTACACCCATGCCACGTTCTTTCTGAACGCACAGGGCAGGGTAGGGGAGCAACGCGCTACCAGCGTTGCGGCGATGGCGCCTGTTTCTGCGGTCCAGTCCACGCCAAGCTCCCGCGGCCGAACCCAAATTGCTGTTGATGGAGCCGCCGTGCTCCGAAATCTGGCGCTTCTCGACGCCCGCCGATGCAGTGTCGATTGCGGGGCTGTGGCTGCGCGGCGCAAAACGCTTTCGGCCCGACTGGAGGCTCTCAGGGTGGAGGATGCCGAGGCGGTTCGAGCGGAGAGGATCTCCGACGCACGGATGGCCGCTGTCGACCGCAGCGAAAAGGCTCAGGACGATGCGCGCGTGGACCCCTTCGTGGCCGATCTGGCGAGCTTACTGCGTCTGGGAACCGCCCAGATCAGCCTGATTGTGGCCATCGTTCTGGGCTGGCTCGTAGATGCTGTGGCGGTTGTTTCATGGGCATCGGTGGCGCGGCCGCAGATGCGAACGATCATGGCGGAAAGCGCGCCCTGTCCCCCTGTATCAGCGCTGACTCGTCAGCCGAGCCGCGGGTCTGCTGTTCCGGCCGTGGTGGTGCGGGTCGCCGCGAACGAGCCTGTTCTGAGCAAAGAACCCGCAGCCCAGCTCATCGCGCAACTTGAACCGCCAGTTGGCCCCGCCGTTGCCAATCTCGTCGCGACGGATGCGCGGGAGGAAGTGGTGGACTTGGCTGATCTCGCGACGGCTATCCGTGCGGGCAAGGCAAAGACCACGCTGATCTCGATCCGCACCCACCTCGGCTGCACAGACAGTGCGGCCATGGCTCTTCGGCGCCGTCTGGCCGAGGAACACCCAGACCTGTTTCGGCCCATGCCGCGGGTTGGCTAATTCTTGGCCGAAGTTAATATACGGACAGCCGCTCCATAACTTCAAACACGCGCCCCATGGGCGCGTGGCTACCAAGGATGGCACGGCGAGGTTACACCGAACGACTGTCCGTGAAACAATTGTTTGGTTAATAAATGCCGCATTTTTTCGTTCTAAAATAATGGGTTAAGGCTAGTTTTTGGCATTTTCTAGCGCGACGTTTCACGGTCTCGCGTATTTTCGGGCCCGTGTTTTGCCGAATTATCTGGCGATTGCACGAATCAACCCGCCGAGTCGCCGAAACGTGTTGTTCAATACGTATTTTGTAGTTTTATTATGTTCCCGCAGAGGGGGTGAAACTTTCGCGTCCATTGCCGTATAGGAGGGAATGGACACTCAACAAGCTCACCTTCCGGTTTCGATAGCCGGCGACCGCCTCGACGGCGTCCGTCGGGTACTCTTGATCGCCGCCCTATACATGGGCCTTCCCTCATCGCAAGCTGCGGCGGCTCCTATTGCCGCGACGTCCGACCCCGTTGTCCGTGTGCCGGCCAGCGCGGAAATTCCATCCGTAGTACGCGTAATCGCGCCCGGGCCGGGGCAGGTTGTCGGGACGTTTGATGCGCCCGGCGGTTTCAAGGGCTGGCTTGTTATGGAGGGCCATCCATTTGCGGCGAAGGTGGTGTTCACGACGCCGGACAAAAAGTACCTTTTGATCGGTGATCTCGTCGGCCCGGATCGATTTGATCTTACCGAGCGGTATACCGAGGAGCTGGTCAAGCGGCCACTGCTCGAGCACGCCTGGCCGGACATAGAGCGGGCCGCCGCCGTTCGAGAGGGGGCATCGAGCCCGAAAGCTGTCATCTACGCATTCGCGGATCCGAATTGCATCTATTGTCACTTGCTCTGGAAAGCTCTCCAGCCATACGAGGCTGCGGGGCTTCAGGTGCGCTGGATCTTGATCGGTCTCATCAAACAGGATTCCTTTGGCAAAGCCGCTGCGATGCTCGAAGCGAAAGATCCTTCGGCGGCTATGCGCCGACTGCAGGCCGGCTATGTCGAGGCGTCCGAGAGTGGCGCCATCCAGCCCGTCGTGGGTAGCTCCGCCACGCAAGCGGCGTTGCACGCGAACATGGATCTATTCAAGCGACTTCAGCTCTATGGCACGCCGGCCATTCTCTATAAGGATCGCGTCACCGGCCAGCCGGTCGCCCGACAAGGGTTCCCACGTTTGCGCGATCTCAGCCAAATTACCGGCCTGCCCCTGACGCACAGCACCGACCCCGAACTGACTCGCTACTGGTGATCCCATGAATATTCCTCGCCTTAAAGCGGGTTTGCGCTACGTATTACGCCCGGTCCTGCTGCGCATGTTTCGCGTGCGCGTGACATACAAGGCTTCGACGACCGCGATACTGAGCTCGGGGGCGTCGTGCATTCTCGTTTGCAATCACGTTTCCCTGTTGGACGGGATCATCGTTGCGCTGGCATCTCCGGTCCCACTTGCGTTCGCAGTTGACACGGAATACTCCCGCGGAGCAGGGGGCTCGACCCGTTTGCTGCAGATGCTGGCGTGGCTCGGTTTCGGAAAGATCGTTCCGGTCGACGCGACCGCGCCGTTCGGCATACGGAGCTTGCTGACCGAGTTGATGCGCGGTGGTCGAGTGATGGTGTTTCCTGAAGGGCGAATTTCAGCGACGGGGCAGCGGGGGGGCGACCAGCCAGGCGTGAAGTGGCTTACCGACCGCTCAGGAGTTGCCGTAGCGGAACTTGAAATTCGAGGTGCCGAGCAAAGCCGCTTATTCGCTAAAAGCGGTTCGGCCCTGTGGCCACGAATCAGGCTCCTCTTTTAAGCTCCGGCTCGGATTCATTCGGATCCGTGGCAAAGGAACCATTGAGGACATTCATGGCAACACAGACCGATAAGAGCGTAGGGCGCCCAATTTTGGAATTGGAGAAGAAAGGAGGGCGCGGCAGGCTGAACTTCAGGCCGCAATTGCCGTTATACGCAAGAGGGTTGATGAGAATATGAATTGACTTCAGAAGAGTCCCGAAGCGGGGACCGCTGATCTGGCTTGCATCAGCTAAGAAGCCGGATAAATTGACTACTAGCTGAGCAATGCATATCGCGCGGTGCGCTTGCTCAAAGGCAATCCGCTAACGCATCGCGCGCGTTTCTACTTTACCGAGGATTCTCATGTTTAAGTATCTGGCTACAGCTGTTATGGCTCTCATGCTCGCGGCCTGTGGTGGCCACGCAGGTTCGAGTGATCCGCTTGCGGGTACCTGGGGTGTCAAGGTCGGCGATACCGTCAAGCCGTTCCTGAAGGTCGAGAAGGACGGCGATCAGTACACCGTGTCCGACTACAAGAACGGAGGCTGGGAACCACTGAAGGAGCAGATCAAGGCCATGACGCCGGAGGATCTTGCGAAGCTCACTGGCCGCAAGGAGCCGGATAGCGTCGTCGGCATCCAGGCCAACACGTTCGCCTTTTTCCACGTTGCCGTAGGCTGGTCGGTGCCGGGCTTTGCTACGCAGACGGGCTATGTGATCTTCGTCCCGATCAAACTCGTCGACCTGCAGCGAATCTCGGCGTAAGTCTCGCGGCGGCGCCATGGTGATTGTTCGCTCCGACTCTCAGGCCTTGGGTTAGCGCCTGGGGCAACGCAAGAGTGTGTGTCGGCTGCACAGATGCATGATTTGACGTTCAGGCGGATCGCCCCGACATCCGGCCGGTAGCCGGTGACTAGAGGATCGTAATGAAGAAAGGGTTTCTTGCGTGCGCGCTTGCCGTTGTTTCGTTGACATCGATGGCTGAGGCGCCGGGGTATGGTCACTACGACGTGAAGCTGCTGAAGGATGGGCGCGAGATTTTCGTCGGTGATACATCGCTCAATACGCCCGTTCCACTCTTGTACCGCGACGGCCACGAGGTCAGCGAGGTGGCCTGCACGCATTCGAGCGGTATGAAGTCGATGAAAGCAGAGCAAAGATTCATCGGCGTGGCCGTGCGTGTCGCGCGTCGCGCGGACGATCCCCGTCAAGCCGAAGTGGAGATCGAAGATACTCATCTGCTGAGCATGGACAAGTCTTCGGATGGCGACTGCGCCTCCCTGACAGCCAAAACCGATGGTCTGCCGAACACGAAACTTTCTGTGCGTCTGCCGGTGGAGAATGAGACGGTCAATGTGCCCGTCAGCGGAGGCCGCTACAGCCTCGAGATCACCCATCGCATTGACTAATCGGGATTCCATGGGTGAGAGGCATGGGACTCCCCATGCCCCAGCGTTAGAGGAGGATGCATGCGCTTGATTTTCCGAGTGGTGGCAGTTTGTGTTCTCGGTGGAGTTGTCTGCATCCTCGCTGGTTGCAACACCTTTGCTGGAATAGGCGAAGACATAACGGGTTCGGCTCGCGCTCTGCAGCGGGCGATGTAAGTGGTCATCCACAGATACACATTCAGGCAATTCGATGGCAACGATCACCGCGACCGGGCCGCTAAAAGCAGTGAAGGACGGAAGGGTCGACTGGACAAACATCGGCCTGATTATCTTCGCCTGTGTGTGCGCACATGCATTCCCATGGCAGACGCTGATCCTCTCCTATGCGGTGCTCGGCCCCGGCCATTATCTGACCGAGATTTCCTGGCTGCACGATCGGCAGTATTTCGTGCGCGGCAACTGGTTTCTTCCATGCGCGAGCACGCTGGCCGTATTTCTTACGGTCGTCGCATTTGTACGAGGGGAGTCGTCCTCGTGGCTCGCTTGTGGTCTCTTGCTCTCGAGTCTATTCGCGGCACTCATTGGCGTAGCCGGATGGAAAAGTGCAGCGATAGCCGCCGCGGTGGGCGCAGCGGCTATCGCCTCGACCTCCAAACACCTACCAGCGATCGCGTTGGCGGTCGCAATCCTCCTTCCCACGGTTGTGCACGTTTTTTTGTTCACTTTGGCTTTCATGACACAGGGAGCGCGGAGGTCGGGGAACGCAGCCGGCTACCTGGCGGTTGGAGCACTGATACTCGCAGCCACCTCGTTCGAGGCACCGCTCGGCGCTGTCACGCAGGCAGGCGGTATGAGCGCGCAGGCCGCCATGAGCTACTTCCAGCCGATTGTCCATGAACTGGGGCACTTTGGCTTCGACTCAAGCGACACTAGCCGCGTCGTGGGCTTTCTCGGTTTCGCGTATGCCTATCATTTTTTGAACTGGTTCAGCAAGGTCGAGATTATTCGTTGGCATAAGGTGCCGCCGATTCGCCTGATCATGATGCTTTACTTCTGGGGAGCGATCCTCGTTACCTACTGGATTAATTTTGCACTCGGCTTCATGGTCAGCTTACTGTTGAGCAACCTGCACGTACTGCTTGAGTTCCCCTTAAACATTCGGGCCTTCGTTGCGCTGCCGCCGAGGAACTAACTTGCGCTGGGCGAGTGGCGTGCCAGACTGAGTCCAGGTTGGTGTCGGGAAACGATATATTCCGGAATTTGCCCCGCCCGGTTGGGTGGTCGATCAACAAACTGAGTTCGTAGATGACGCTGAGCGTTGAACATATCAAGGCGGAGATGCTCCCGAAGCTCTTCGCCAATTCGGCGGCGATCGCGGAGTACGGCAATACGGCGGGCGGAGCCGCGGCGATCAACGAGATCTCTGACCTGATGGAGAGCGGCTGGGTCGGGTCGCTCGCAGAGCGCATTGCCCAAATCGTCGGGAAACTCCAGGACGCCGACCCCGAGCGGATCTCCCGCCCGTCGACATGGCTGGAACGGCTGACCGGGAAGCCCTTGGAGCGCCAGTTGCGGTACCAAGTGGCTCGCAAGTCGCTTGACGAATTGATTGCCGACACCGAAGGCGTTGCGCAGGGAGTGCGAGATACGCTCAAACGGATTGACGAAGTGATCTCTACTCACGCGGCCGATTCCGATGCGTTGCGGCTGTATATCCAGGCGGGTCGCGAATTTCTCGACGAGAACCCGTTGGCTGGTGAAATTCAGGGAGGTGTCGTCGAGTTCGATCGGCCGCGCGAACGCTTTGCTCGCAAGCTTGCCAACATGGCTACTCTACTGGCGTCGAACGAAATGAGCATCATCCAGATGAAGATGACTCGGGCTCAGGCGGTCGACATGCTGGATCGTTATAACGAGGCCGTCACGGTCATGGTGCCTGTTTGGCGTCGGCATACGTTGGCGCTGATCACTACCACCAACATGAACTCAGCTCTGATTGGGGAGGCGACGAAGGCGCACCGTGCGCTCGTTACCAGCCTCGCCAAGAGCCTTGAGGGAATCAAACAGTAATCATGGGGCAGACCACGATGAAACTCGACTTGCAAACGCGCCCGGCCACGGGCACCTTCGATCTCAGCGCCACGAACCTAAATGCGCTGGGTCTCCGCGAAGACGACGTCGCCGAAGTCCAGCAGGTTGCGCTTCGCCTACAACCGACGAATCCTCTCAGCGTCGCCGAGTTCGGTCGCGACGTCGCGGATCACGCGTCGCGTTACGCCGACGGCCTGCTCGAGCAGGTGCGAAACAGCGATCTCGACGAGGCGGGCGCGAAGCTTACCAAGGTAGTGAACATCGCGCGCGAGCTCAACGTCTCGGCACTCTCCAATAACCGATCGAAGATTCCGGTCGTCGGTCCCCTGATCGACAAGTTCCGCGTCCGCACGCGCAATTTTGTGGGCCAGTT
The DNA here is from genome assembly GCF_902833645.1 of Paraburkholderia fungorum. GTDB lineage: Bacteria > Pseudomonadota > Gammaproteobacteria > Burkholderiales > Burkholderiaceae > Paraburkholderia > Paraburkholderia fungorum. Next base: position 292,888 of record NZ_CADFGE010000009.1, on the reverse strand, counting down.
CGACACGACGCGCGGGCAGATCGAGAGCCTCGTCGGCGAAGTTCAGACCACGCAGGAAAACGTTGCCCAGCGGAACGAAGGTCTCGAGCAGATGTTCGGCTCCGTGCGCGAGGAGCACCGTCTGCTTGGCATCCATATCGCGGCCGGGAAAGTGCAGTACGCGCTGCTTACCCGGCAGGCCGACGAGTTGCGTCAGCAGGTCGGAAATGATCCGTCGCGGCTGCAGGAATTGTCGGATCTGGACGCCTACAACGCGAACCTCGACAAGCGGGTCGGTGATCTGGTCGCGCTGCAACAGAACGCGATGCAAACGCTGCCGATGATTCGCATGATCCAGGCAAACAACCAGATGCTTGTCGACAAGTTCCACACCATCCGCGAGATCACGGTGCCGGCGTGGAAGCGTCAGTTCATGCTCGCGCTGTCGCTCAACGAGCAGCGCAACGCCGTGGAACTCGCCACTACGATCGACGACACTACGAACGACCTCCTTCGCCGGAACGCTGCTCTCTTGCATCGCAACTCGGTTGAAACCGCTCGCGCGAATCAGCGCCTGGTCATCGACGTCGACACGCTACAGGCAGTCCAGACAGAACTGATCAGCACCGTTCAGGACGTCATTCGCATCCAGAAGGATGGCGCCACGCAACGTGTCGCTGCCGAAAAGCAGATCGAAGCCATGCGCCTCGACCTGCGTGCCAAGCTCACGAACCAGGGCGTCCGGGAGGCCGCGTGAGCCAACAGGTAACCGATTTCAAGGCGGAGATCGTTACCCTTGGCGAGAGGGCAACGAAGTTGGTGCGATACGGATCGCTCGCCGGCGCTGCTGCAGCCCTGTCCGCTGGACTGGCTGTGTACTTTGGGCTGAAGGCTCATTGGGCGGTACCGGCAGCGGTGATCAGTTCGCTCGACATTCCCCAGTCAATTCTCGCGCATATTTCTGATGCGGTCCCGAGCGCGGGAGACGCATCTTCTCTTGGTGGTAGTCCGCTCTCTGGTGCGTTGAACTCGATGGTTTCAGTTCTAGGCGGATTAGGGAAGATGATTGCCCCGTTGGGTTTCATTGTCGGCGTCCCGATGACCGTCCTGAGCCAGGACGGGACAATCAGAGCGATAGGTAAACTTGCAGTTGGAGTTGGAATGCTTCTGCTGGCCCCAATGTTTATCCTAACCACAGTCGGTGGTCTGCCTGATAGCGATAGCAGCGCGCCACAGCTGAGCCCGCGGCAGGTCTTCATGCAGGCCGTAGATTCTCGGGATACGAAGTGGCTACGGGATACGTTTGCGAAGCCGTCAACGCTGGCCGAGCAGTATGTGCTGGCACAGATCGCGGTCATCGACCACAGTTCTGACCATCTCGGTGCCTTCGCCAAGACGATGAGCTCCAATCCCGAGGCGCTTCAGCAGGCCGGGCTGACCCCGCGCCCTGACGTGGCGTACGCAATCGACAAGTCGTATTTCAACGAACCTCGCTCGAGCTGGGCACAGTCGTATTTCCGGGAGGCGACGGGCCGCGTTCACCGCTTCAAGTCGTGGGAAAGCGTCGAGACAGCTTCATCGGGTCTGCTTTTGACCATCGCGCTTAGCCTCTTTGCCTTCGGTAAATCGATCCGCGCACGCCTGCGGCGTATCGATGACCTGCAACAGCACACACGGAAGCTGCGGTTTTCCGATCTCACTGAGGACCAGCTCGTGCAGACTATTCGCATGTTTCCGGGCGTGAATCGCGAGCACTCGTTCAAGTACATCTTGGACGAAGAGGGCAACGTCGTGCGCCGCGAGAAGGTGGAGAAGATTAATGCGGTTCTAACCTGACGGGCATGTAGCCACGTCATATCACGCGCACTCGAGATGAAAGAGGTCAGGACAACAGATGAACGAATCGGAGAGTGGCGACGGGTGCCATCACGGTGCTGCAGCGCGGTTGCATCAACGCTACGTCGACAACATGCGTAGCGTGGTTTTTGAGGCCGGGAAAAGCGCTGGCACCACGACGATGAATCCCTGGGCAAACGCCCCAGCCGCATATCTTGAGCCGCTGCTGCGGCGGATGTGCGATCTGACCAACGACGATCCAGAGTCGAAGGCCGAGATCGATGACCAGATCGAAGCGTTGGTCCCAGCGCTGGTTGAACTACGCGACGGCGGCTATCTGCAACTGCACATGGCCGCTGCGGCGTCATACGGCACGTTGGACGGGTTCATGCGGCTTGCCGGTGATGACCGTCTCACCCCTCTGTCGCGTGCACGATGCCAAGCGATCTGTAACCGGATGCTGGCTCGAAGCCTCAGGGCTTTATTTAATCGATTTCGGTAGTAGAAAGGTTCTGAACTGGGACGGCGCAGGACATCTGGCTGGTCTGGGGCTGCGCAGACGATGGCTGATTAGCGGAGAAATGGAAAGTGGGACTCGAGAAAACAATCAAGGCACGTGCGCTCGACATTCTTGGTGCCGTGGGTTTTATTGGTGATTGGTCCTCCTATGGATGGACGCAGCTGCTTGTCGCGGGGTTGCTAATTATCGGAGTGGTAACGGGACATGTTCGTTTCCTTCGGGCCATACAGCTTTTTGCGGAGAATGCGCTGATCGTCGCGGCCTTCGTGTTCGTTGCCGTCCAGGCGGAGAAGCTACGACTGAGAGTCCGGTGACCACGGACAGGCAAGTGATGAATGGGACGAAGTCTCTTGCACACCTTCCATATCGGTCCCGTGAATGCGCCAATCTCCGGTGTCGTTTCCGGACTTAGGCGAAACAAGGGGCTAGGAGAAAGACATGACAACTGCGGTTTGCAAGGCTTGTGGTGAATTGAAGTTCGGTGCTTGGTTACCGTGCGGAAAATGCGGCAAGACGACAAATTCGTTGTGGTTGAGCGACCATTACTTGTCGGAGCACGGTCTAAAAGTAGCGTCTCAGGCCATCAAGGCAGGGCAGACAGTATCCATCTCGAAGTGCTTGCCCTTTCTGTCTGCCAAGGCGAGGACGATGATTCTGTTACCGCCTATCGCGCTAGTCCTGTTGGTCATCAACGAGTTTGTTGCGAAGCACTGACGAGGAGAAAAGAATGTTCGAACTGCAGCAGATTGCCGCTCGACAAATCGAGGCGCGAGGCGGAAAGGTCTTCGCCTTCGACAAAGGCGTTTCGATGCTTCCGATCCTCAACCAACATGCGGAGAAAAAGTTGGATCGCATGCGTCGTTACGGTTCACGGAAGGTCAAAGTGACTATCCGCCGAAACGGTTGGCGTATGCCGGTATCCGCACTCGCGGCAGTGCGCTCGGCCGGTCGTCAATACGCGACCGGAACAGAGGGATGCTCATGAAGTCCATGTCACCTACGAGAGATACGCTGCTTGATCTTGCGTGTCTTTCGGCGCTATTGCGCATCGGAAGGCGGCACGATTACGGCAAGACTACGGCGCTGAGTGTCTTGGTTGGCGCCATTGGATCGGACATGCGGGAACTCGCCAAGGCCGCGCGTGAGAAAGGTGTTGACGTGCGGGAAAGTCCGTTTTGGGAGTCGCTTGAATACAAGGACTGCTACGAAGAGATTTTCGATCGCAACCGTCGCATCGAGGTGAAACACCTGACGCCGATGATTATCCATGACTGCCTGAGCCGCGGAAGTCGCCTTTGCTACTGTGATTGGACGATCACGGTTGGTGGCTCCCGCGAGGTAACCGGCGATTATGGCGAGCCGGCTTGGGCGTCGCGCATCTGGCTTCGGGTACCCGGCGCGGACGCTCTCGAGGAATACAGCGGGATCAGTCGCGATATGGCCCGCAAGCTCTACAGACGGATCACAGGGGAGGATTTCGAAGGGGTGGATACCCTCGGGATCGACGATCCTCACCCGGCTGAAGGCTACTCGTACACCGACGTGCTCCATTACCTAGAGATGGAAGGGCGACTTTCGCTCATTGTCTCGGAAGATCGTGGGCCTCACTGGGATGCATTCGCCAGGCTGTCTGTAAGCGAGCCAGCCGCTTGCGCTGCACTTTTCGATAACCTTGGTCGGTATCGCAACGAGGAAACTGGGTTTTGGGCATCTCGGCGATGCGAGCGATTCGACGCAAAGACCGGCGAATGGTATCGGGGGCAGGACTAACACAGAGGAAAATCCGGTAACACCTGATTGGGACATTCGGTGTCCCGTCCAAAGGAAAAGCATGGCCAAACTCTCTCAGGCTGCGGTCAAGATGCTTGAAGCAGCAGGATGCAGCGAAATTGCCGACGACTTTATCGTCATCGGCACGACCGATGTGCGGGTGCTTCTTTCGCATCGCGCCGTCGCGGACCTGAATGAACAGGCTCGCGAGTGGACCGAATCTCAACAGTGACCAGGTGTTTAATGGCTACGAAACGCGACGCGACGAAATCTGTGCGCTCTGGCGACGTCTGGTGCAGAGGATATTACTGCGCTGTCTCGGTGCTGCTTCGTGAAGAGGGGGTCGTCACGCCGGCCGTACGCAGCCTGTTCGATCAGGGCGGTGGTGCAGAGAACGCCGATCCAGACGATATCGCGCTGTTTCGCGAACACGGTTTGATCGCGTAGCAGACAACGGAAAAGCGCTCGCGCAGTTTTGCGCGGCCCAACAGGAAAACACTTGGCGTGAGAACGCCCCGCACGGCTCGGTAGCCGGAACCACAGGACCAAAAAGCAATGAACAAGACCAACGTACTGTCGCTCGCTCGCCGGGAAGCTGCTGCGTCGATCCAATGGCCGGAGAAAACAGCGTTGCTGCTCAACCCCGACCCTGCTGTGCGCAAACGGCTCAAGAAGGCTGGAATTCTTTGCGGCGTTCTGGCAATGCTGTTGTTGATTGGTAACGAATCGCACGCGCCGATTCAACAATGGGCGAAGTCGGTAGACAAGCGCGAAATGCGTCCGTCCATGGAATCTGCCATGAAGGCGGGGAACCTCGCGGCGGGTACGTGGTTGGCAATGCATTACGCCGAAGACTATCCCGGCCTGCTGCTAAAGGAGTCGGATGCGGGCGATCCATCGGCTATGTTCTTGGTTGGACGCGCGCTGATGCAAGCCGAGCATCCCGAACGCTACCTCAAGATCGACCGCTCGTTGACTCCGCAGCAGCTACACGCGAAGGGACTTGAACTGGTCCGAAAGGCTGCTGCGAATGGCAGTCAGGAAGCGTTGCTGTTTGTCGTCAACCACGGCGGCATCTAGCCATCGGAAAATATATGAACAACTTCTTCCCTCCCAACATTGAACAGAAGCCTTTGCCGCCATCGAAGACGGAGCGGATTTTCTCGCAAGTTTTCGGCGCGGCTGTAGCTCTGGCCGTGGCATTGCAGATGATCGGCGCGGTGCAGCTCAATGTGGTGCGTGACGCGCTCGCACAGTATGGGTTCGGTGGAGTCGGCCACGTGCTCGATATCGGTTTCGAGTTGTTTCACAGCGTCTTGAGCGGGCCGGTTCCTCAAGTTGCAAGCTGGACCGAAATGCTCCCAGCCGCGACCATGCACAACGGTTATCTCGCCGTGTTGACGCTGGCTGTCGGCTCCTTCGCCACAAGTTTTTCGCTCGCAATACACCGCGAGCAAACGAACTTTGCGCGCGGTATGGGCGATACCCGGTCGTGGTGAATAACGGATAGGAAAATTCGGAAAACAACATCATGGAACTCATCTTGTGCAGCAACCACGCGAAATGCGGCGGTCAGTGCAACACCAGCGACGAGCGCGATGCTGGACTGTGCGACGAATGTAGGGAGGCGAAACTCTTGCTCGATACTCAGGAAGATTATCTGAGTCAAGTCGATGTGGCATTTGACCGTATCGCAAAAGCAGCGAATATCGGTCCTGCAACGCCCGCGCAAATCGCTGATTTTGTCAGCGCCAACCTCGCCTCCTGACAACGGAAAATTAGCACATGAAGCCGAAACACCTGTTTTATGGCGCGGCGATACTCGCGGCGATCGCTGCTGTCGTGTACGCGATGCGAGGCAGCTTCGGGATGGCGTTGCTTGCTGCGTTGGTTGCGTCTTGTTCTTTGCTTCACACGAAGCGTCCGGGGGCGAATCGAGCAGGCAGTCGCGATGACCTCAAGCGTTTTTTTGGCATTCGCTAACGCAACGGAAAATCAAATGACCGACAAAGTGCGCAATGCCTTGGTGTTGGAGAAAGTGAGCCAGCTTCGGAAGGCACTCGAAGAGCTAGGATTGGACTCGTCTTTCTTCTACCGTACACCTGGCTCGGCCACAGCTCCCGTTGGCTATTTACTGATTGGGGAGTCAGCCGACGACCTGGAAGCCGCACGGGCTGATAGGGGCCGGTGAAAAGGGAAGCAGATGAACGTGAGACAGATCGGATCGGCCGTGGAAGACGTCGAAAACGTCACAGGCATGGTGATTTGCTTCCAAGCCGCATATTAGGTTCCTGATACGCTGCGCGTGCTATGTGGATTTGGTTTTTGGTCGCGGAAAGCCGCCGCCATCGTTGTGTTTGTGATTGTGGACTCTTTGCTTACCATTGCCGTGCAGACGTGTTTGCGGACCTACTCGGTGTTACGAGTGGGCGTCGGAATCTTCGGTCCATAGCAAAGTCGGAGTTGCCGTGAGGGGTGGTTTTGACCGCGGGTAGATCAACAGGAAAAGCGATGAAAGCAATATCGATCTGGCAACCTCACGCGACCCTTTTGCTTCTTGGGCCGAAACGATACGAAACCCGCGGATGGACAGTTCCTCGAACCCTGCTCGGGAAGCGAGTTGCCATTCATGCCGCAAAGGCCGATGGTGGCCTGATCGAAATTGTCCAATACATCCTTGCTCGTAAAGACGGAATAGCTGCGGACGAGGCGATGGACGCGTATGTCGCAGCGATCGTAGGCGCCGGATACCGGACGTGCGGTGAGATGCCTCGTGGTTGCATCATCGGGTCCGTGATTCTCTGTGAGAGTTTGGCGGCCGAACGCGCAGAGGATCACAACGGATTCGGATACTTCAGTGCAGGGCGATTTGCCTGGCGAGTATCCGACTCAAAGGTGCTGGCCAAACCGGTGCCGTTTCGCGGAATGCAAGGATTCTTCGACGTGCCAGATGAACTGATGGCCGAAGCAGCCTGAAGATGGACCCAACGAACTCGAAAAAAATTGGCGAGCCAAGCAACGACTGGATCGACGAACTGTGCAAGCAATTGAGGCATGTTTCCCCAGACTTTGTAGCTGAGATCAAAGACATGAGCCGTGAGGAGTTGCAGCGTCGGGTGCTGATCCAGTCCGATTATGTGGGGGCATTTGCTGGGAGCCTGGATGCTGTCCCGGAGATTCACTGCATACCTGGAGGTGGCGTTGATCGTTGCCGCGATCATCGCAACATCCGGGCGGTTGTTGCAGCGTTGGTCAGGCACTGTCCGACGACGTGGGAATATACATGGAAAGGGCAGGCGAGGAACACTATGGATCTGACCAAGTTCGCCCGAGTGGGCGACACTATCGAATGCCTTGTGCGCAATCCACAGCTTGGCATCATTCGCGTGCAATTGACCACTGCCGGGGCCTGCGCCCATGCGAACGATCTGCTGATGGACCCGCGCAGTGGGTGGAAACTAGCGCGAAACGAAGATTGAACCTCTGGCATTGCATAAGCGCTAGGTTTGCTGGGTATCCGGCTTACGCGGTTGATGAGGTTAGAAATGCATTGGCGCGTGAAGCCGCATTCTGCGGTTGACACTCGCAAAATCCAACGGGAAAACATGTGATGAGTGATATCAATATCTTCAGGGATCCTCCCACGCAGGCGGAAATTGATGGCGCGCTTCGCGCAGACAGGAACCGTCTCACAACCGGCGAGAAGATAGCGCTTGGTCCTGGCGTACTCGGTTTCGAAGTCTTGGTTGGAGCAGCCGTCGATGCCTTCAGCGGCGAGCAGAATTTCATGACCGGGAAGACCTCACAGTGGGAGGAGCAGCCAGGGGCCGTCGGCTGGGACTGGTCGAAGTCAATCTTCGCGGAAAGCTATGTCAAGAAAGTGCGCGCCATGAATCGGGAATTGGTGCGAGGTGAAGTTACTGCGTTGACTCGCCAGTTCAACATGGAAGAAAAGACCATCGATGCTGTCAAGGATGCCGGAAAAGTCGTCGGCAACATAGCCGAAGCGCTGATTTCCAGCGTTGCCGGCAAGAGATGAACCGGCAGCTATCGGCACAAAAGCGAGTGATCGAAATCAGACCCAGCCAGTCAGATACTACCGGGTAAGCCGGATACCCGATTTGATGAGACCGGTGCATGACATTGATAGTACCCCGAAGATAGCGAAACGCTACGTAAAATCCCGACTCAATGAAAGGAAAAGAGCAACGTGAAAAAAGTGACTTTGCTGATGGCGCTAGCGTGCGTCGTAACCGTGGCGATGGCCGATCAGGTGAAGTATGTCAGGGAGGTTTGGCCTCAAGATCAGGCTGTAACTCTGAATGCGTCATGTGACGACATTTACAACGGTGCTATCGGGAACACGGTTGATCGTCAGGCAATGATTTGCGCCGGAGGCCGCTGGCAGGATGGCAAGTCCCTGCCGCAAGCGAGCCTGTCTATCACCTATCGCGATCATCAGTCGAAGGCGATGGTGGAGTCACGAGGCTTCGTCAACTTCGTTGGTGTAACGAGCTTGTCTGGTAGCTCGACTGTAGTCGTTGCAGCCACCGTTGATTCCCTTGACGCCAATGGAACCGCACACGTCACCTTCGATGTGAACGGTGATCGGGTGGAATCGATGCATGTTGATCGGGCGGTGCCGGTTGGAATTCCAACGGTGGTAGGGCAATCCAACGGCAAAGACGTCGAGTTGGTCGTAAAGCCACTCATCTGAATAATGGGAAAAGTACGATGGTTTTGACGGATCTTATCTCGAACATCTGACGCCGCGGCGGTGGCGCCGGCTGTCTGCTTGCGCGCCGCTGTCTGACGCATGACATCCCCGTTCGTCTCAGGATAGCGCGATCGCTGCGCAAACGCGCTACTCAATGGAGGGACATGGAGCATGAGTCAAACGGATGATCCGCTGGAGTCGCCCCGGGAAAAGCATCCCAAGAGAACCCGCGTCACACGCAAAAGCAAAAAACTCGGGTCATCTTCTGTCATGGATTGCGTCCGCAAAGTTGGGTTGCGGACGCAATCGTGAGCCTTATCAATAACAGAAGCTAGGTGTGCGAAATCGCGCGCTTACGGACATGGAAAGGCGGGTACAGAGGCCGAGAGCGAACTCAATAGCACTGTTTAACGAAAGCATAGGAAGAGACGTCATGGAAGAATTTTTGTTGGGCCTTGTCATCGGTGCGGTGCTGTGCGGGGGCGGCCGTCATTCGAGATCTGGCATGCCGGCCTATGAGGCAGTGAATGCGTGGTTCAATCGACGCCGGCACTGGAAGCTTAGGACCAAAGCGGAGCAGGGCGGGTTTCAGCATCTTTACGACGAAGAGTATCGTCACTATGAGCACATCCCGTTTGGATTGCAGAACCCCGCTTATTGCGTTCGGGCATTTCAGCGGGCGCTGCGCCGCCATAACGTCGTATTGGCTTGATTACGGGAAGGGTTGATGAAACGAAACTATCTTGTGACGGGAGCCATCGGGACTGGCAAGTCCACCGTGGCCGTTTCTATGGCTTCTACGCTTGGGGGGAATCACGTTGTATTTGATCACACGGCCGGTGATCTTCCGCTGACGGTGCAGGGAGAGGTTGTCATTTTGGATGAGCCAGACGCGGAAGTCGTTTTGGCACGAGCAAGCACCTTGAGTGCATGGATGGGGGAAGGCGCGCGGCTCGTGTACGTCTCCCGTGATGTCGCTAGAACGCCAGGCGAGATTCTTGCGTTGATGCAGCAGTTTGGTGGGTTCCACCATATTCAAATCAGCTCACTAAATAAGCCTCTAATCGAAGTCGAAATCGTCCCGCTGAATTCTTCGGCGGCCAGCTGGGAACAGATTTGCGACTACATGCGGGAAGACCGGCGCGAACGGGCTGTTGATCGAGTCCTCTCTGATTTTTCGGCGGCAATATCAGATGCCGTGATGCCTCCCATCGAACGGTCGACACTCAACGCGCGACTCGGCTTGCTCGCAAGTGCCGTGCGAGACAAGGGCAGCGAGCGGATCGAAAAAGGCGAGCCAGTCCGGCACAAAGCGAAACGGGCATAGCCCTGAGGAAAGCGCCGATGCGCACTGGAGTGACGAAGAGGCGCGCCGGCGAAACGTCAGCGGCTCAATTCCTTCGAACGGAAGCGGGCTTCGCGCGATCAGCCCGTTCGCAGCACATAAGATCGCCAAGCGGAACAGTCGAGACAAAAATGCGACGCGGGTATTTTGCGCCCTAACTTGCCACCTGCCTTGAGAGTCAGCGCGAAGATAGGTTCGTTTTTGCTCAACAGAACACGCCTAAAGATTACAATTCGGCCACCGAATGTCGTGGTATCCGTCGTGCGATGCGGTATAACGCTCGGGCTAGGAACGGCAGTGATCCGCTTGGCGCTCCGCAGTGGCTTCGGTAATGATACAACGGTTAGGCTCTTCTCTCGCGGAGAATTCTGGCGCTTTAGCGTTCTGTACGTCGACACCTAAGACGAACGTAGTCGACACGATTGATGTCGTTCCACTGGTAGGTTCCTTTACGATGGAATTAGAGGCATCGACGACAGCATCTTCCACCGTCTCCGCAAGGGCGACCTGATCCAGCATCCAGCGGCGAAAAGCAACAATCTTCCATTCTTCCGCCCGATCTTCAATTGCGACCAGATAGTACGCAAAACTCGTCGGCCAAGGCGTGCGTAGAAGACGTATCAGCCGCCCATTAGCGATCTCAGCCGATGCGTGAACGTCAGAAACTAGAGCAATACCTTGGCCAGCAACGGCCGCCTTGATCAAGAGAGCGTCGTCGCAAAAACTCGAGCCCCGCCGCGCCGCGCCGCTTTCGATCCCCTGGGCCCGTAGCCAGAGCGCCCAGTCTGCACGATCTGCATCCTGTAGAAGTGGATATTGTAAGCAATCAATCGGCTGTAAAACAGCAGGACCTGAGCCGAGGAGCGCCGGCGAGCAAACCGGCACCATCGCGGGGGTCCATAGTTTGGTAACCGCGTGTTGCGGATAGTCACCAAGTCCGTGGCGTATAGCAACGTCAACGAAATCTCTGCGAAGATCGACGAGACGGGGACTCGTTTCGATGTTTATTTCAATGTTCGGCCACTGCTTTGTAAAGCCCCCTATCCGGGGCGCCAGCCAGGAATTGGCAAATGACGCGGTCGTGCTAATGGTCAGTTTGGTTATCCTGGAGGTCGACGCATGCGTGTTTTCCCACGTGTGGTGAATCTCTTCGAAGGCTCGAGACAGTTGCTCAAAAAGGCTTCGCCCTGCGTCGGACAGATGGAGTTCTCGATGGGCGCGCTCGAACAGACGTACTTGCATCCTCTCTTCAAGGGATTTAATTTGCTGACTAACGGCACCGGGTGAAACGCATAACAATTCCGCCGCACGTTTCATACTGCCGGATTTACCTACCTCAATAAATGTGTGTAGAGCGGAAAGTGGGGGAAGGTTGCTCATTTGTTCTATCCACTAATGCGAATTAAAGTTCAACTTCTTCGCTTCGCCTCAGCGCGCGGCCTAGCTATTAGTGCCGCAAGCGAGAACGTGTATGTTTTTGGAGAACGAGAAGCAGTCGGAATTTATTTCAGGAATACTTGAAAGGCGACGCCGCGATATCAACGACTGACTGAGCGTTGTAATCTTGGCGCATAGATCGACTCAGGTTCCTGGCAAAAGAGCCAACGCACCGCCTCCCTATTCGCAATCCGCCCTCTCTAGCGTACGTAACGCCATGCGGGCATTGAAATTCTCATTGGGGACCGTGCCGGCCGGGAGACGCACCCGATGGCACGGGATCACGATGGCTATCGGATTTTTGACTATGGCTACACGCACGTCCTCGGCACCCGCTCGCCCAACGCCGAGCTTTACCGCGATCGACTGATATGGGACACAGCAGCCATACGGAATGGCGTAAACCAGATTCCACACTTGTCGTTGAAAGGGTGTGCCTCTGAGATAAAAAGGAAACGTAAACGATCTCCTGCGTGCTTCGAGATATTCCTGCAGTTCCCCTGCGACGAGCTCACATAGCCTTGGACTCCGTTGCTGGCTCGGCGGATTGCGGAATCCGCCCACAGAATCGTTAGCGAGCTCCAAAGCGGTGACATAATCATCTTCGATTCGCAGATTTACCGTACCTAACGGTGTTGGAAATGCGTAACCTGGAACCATAATATATCTCACCTTTTTATCCCTTCAACGGGACCGTTTACTGCGCTTGCGGGCAACCTTCCTTTATCCATTCTGCGGTGAACGCCAAATGAGCAGCGATGTGACTTTGCCTGACGCCAGCGCCGTACCGAGCAAGACGATCAAGCACCCAGATACCGTCCAGGCTGTCAGCGGCTCACGTAAAAACATGATGCCCCATATGACGCCAAACACCGGAATGAGAAAAGTAACTGAGGCGGCATACGGAGCTCCGGCATTCGCGACGAGCCGGAAGAACAGGACATAAGCCACGGCAGTGCAGAGCGCACCAAGAGCGATTACTGAATACCAGGTCGAATTCGGAATCTGATGCTTGGGCCAAAATACGTATGCAAGCGGTGCGAGGACGAGAGACGCAAATAACTGCGTGCCGAAGGCAGAGACGAAAGGATTTACACCAGCCAGGCTGCGCTTCGAATAGTTCACCGCAAATCCATAGGAAACAGTCGCCGCCAGCGCAGCTAGCACCGCACCTGTTGATCCAGCTACGCCGGAACCCATTGCCTCCCAGGCAAGCACTACTACGCCGATAAATCCAATGGCCAGGCCAGCTCGTTGCACCCTTCTAACTGGCACCCCGAGCCAAAAGTACGCGATAGCGGCTGCCCACATCGGCGTAGTGGCGTTAAGAATAGAGTCCACGCCGGCAGTAACGTACAACGTTGCGTAGGCTAGCAGACAGAAGGGCAGCGCTGAATTTGTAACGCCAATGACGAAAAGTGGACCGATATGCTCGCGAAATTGCTGCCGGGCAGCTTTCGATCGAAGAATGGGCAGCAACAGGACGGCCGCGATCGAAACCCTAAGAGCAATGAGAGGGACCGGCCCGATCTCAGCCGCCCCCATTCTCATAAATAGAAACGACGCCCCCCAGATTGCAGCAAGCACGCATAGTTCAAGAGCGTTCATTTCGTACTCCTTTTTGTTTTGTGGACTGAATCGGATATGGTGAAACTTGTTGCGGCTCATGCATCGGCGGGTAGTTCCGTCTGGTACTTGTCCCAGAGATGTAAGACCGCATATGATCGCCATGGGGACCATTGATCAGAGAAACAGCTCGCTGTCGTATCGGTAGAAGAGGAAATCATCTTCTTCAGCACGCTATCTCCGGGGGGAAAGGCGTTTGGCCAACCTAAAGCTCGCATCGCCAGATATTGCGCAGTCCACTCGCCTATACCGACGATTTCACGCAAAGTTGTAAGGGTTTCGTTCAAGGAAACATAAGATTCGAGCCGTAGTACCCCGCTTTCGATAGCCTGCGCCACCGACTGCAGGGTCCGCAGGCGTCGGTCCATCAGCCCAGTTCGCAGCAGGTCAGTGCTGGCGGTCTGTAGAAACTCTTCGGCTGTGGGAAAGGAAACCATCGCTTCGTTCCGTGGGCCTGAAACGGGACTACCCGAAGCCTCACAGATGCGCGCCAGGATAGCGCGCGCGGCGGCTAACGAAATGGCCTGCCCGACGACCGCTCGCACAGCGATTTCAAATCCGTCAAACGATCCCGGCACACGCATTCCAGGTGTTCTCAGTGATAACTCGCCGAGATGAGCGTCAATAAGGTCTGGTCGGGCCTCAAGGTCAAAAAAACGCCTTACGCCGGCCAATACCTGCGGCACCACGGCGCTCAGGTCCGCAGACACACTGACATGCAAATTATGCTGTTTGGGTCGATGGCTGATCGTGATCCATCCCCTCCTGAGGGCGCCGCGCGCCTTGACTGTCATGACGCGCGTATACGTATCGTCCTTAATCGCTTCGAAGCCTTCTATCGCTCGATCTCTCAAAAACCGCATCATTGATTCCCACGCATATGGCGGGCGATATCCCATATCAAACTCGAGGCTATGCATTTCCTTTGCCGGGGCCGCTTTCCTAATGCGTGTGGGTGCAAATCCGTAACTCTGCTTGAACTGCTCATTGAGGCTGCGCGCGCTTCCGAAGCCCGCGGACAACGCGATGCCGGTCACCGACAAGTTCGTGTCTGTCAAAAGCCTTTTCGCGAGAAGCAGTCGCTGCGTCTGCGCGAACTGCAGCGGCGTTACGCCGAATTCGCCCTCAAAAATCCTTCGCAGATGCCGGTCTGAAACGCCGATCCGTTGCGCGAGATCGGGTACGCTTTTCTCGTTCAAGAAGCCCGCTTCAATCAATTCCGCCGCAGCTTTCGCCAAGGAACTGGCTACTTCCAGCATGGCGTCGCCGGGGGCGAGTTCGGGGCGGCATCGAAGACACGGGCGGAATCCGTTTTTCTCTGCTGAGGCCGCGCTGCGAAAGAACCGGCAATTTAGCAACTTTGGTGGCCGAACCCCACAGATCGGCCGACAGTACACGCCGGTCGATGTCACACCGACATAGAACCAGCCGTCAAACCGCCGGTCGCGGGAGAGTATTGCTTGGTAGCAGATTTCGCTGTCGAGATTCATGGCCAGACAATAGGGGATATAGCGTCAATTGTCTCGCAAAAAACGGACATCATCCTCGCCCCGCCTCGGTGCTTGCGTTCTCATAATATGAAATCCCGCCTACACGCGCGTGCCGCCGGGAGGCTGACGTCCGCGACTGCCGTTGATCTCCCCTAATCCACCGGTCGAGGACGCCGATCGACTGTCGGAAGGCAAGCCATGAACAGACGTCGTGGCAGTAGAGACGCGGCCGCCCTAATGTAGACAATTTTGTCTAGACCAATTATTCTACGTCCTGCCAGTCTTTCTACTTAGGTTTCGCCATGACCAAAGCCGCTCCCCCCGCGACCAGGCCGACCGCCGCTGAACTCGAACTTCTGCGGGTTCTATGGCCACTCGGCCCCGCCACGGTCAAACAGGTCCATCAGCTCATGCAAGAGGAGCGTGCAGGCGTTACTTACGCCACCATATTGCGCCAGATGCAGATCATGCATGCAAAGGGGCTGCTTACGCGCGACGAGAGCGAGCGTTCCCACGTCTATGCACCTGCGCAAAGCCAAAACGCGCTGCAAACCAGCTTGTTGAAGGACTTGATTCACAAAGCGTTTTCCGGCTCGGGCAAGTCGCTCGTGATGGCCGCATTGCGCAAGCACGTTACTCAAGAAGAACGCGAGGAAATCCGCAAGTTTCTTCACAAGGACAAGCGATGAGCCCTTTTTCTGAGGCGCTCGTCCAGGCTTTAGGATGGGCGCTCCTGTACTTCGTGTGGAAAGGCGCCTTAATCGGTGTAGCGACTGCGTTACCGTTGCGGCTATTACGCAGCGCGAACCCGCAGAGTCGCTATGCGCTGCTCTGCGTTTCGCTGCTGTTATGTCTCGGTGTGCCGGTGCTCGATGTGTATCGAGGCGTCGAAGCGGCGTCGTCCGGGTGGCTTCGCATGGCCGATTCCCATGTCATCCCACCGATAAACGCCTGCGCGCCGTTTGCGCTGGACGGCGTCCTGCCTTGGCTCGTCGCAGCATGGCTGGTCGGTGTTGCCGCCGTGTTGTGCCGTCTGGGAGCCGGCTTGCTTTGGGTGCGTCGGATCGGCCATGGGTTCCCCGATTGGCCGGACACCCGGTGGCAAGACTACGTAGCCGCGCTGGCCGCGCGTTGCGGCCTGCCGCGCCCCGTGACGCTGCGCTTGGCGACACAGCTCTCAACCCCGCTGACGATCGGCTGGTGGCGGCCGCTGGTGCTGGTTCCGGCCGCGTTGCTGACGCGCATGCCGCCCGATCTGCTTGAAGCGGTGCTTGCGCACGAAATCGCGCATATCAAGCGCGCCGACTATCTGGTCAACCTGCTGCAAAGCGTGATCGAGGCGTTGCTTTTCTATCATCCGGCGGTGTGGTGGCTGTCACGGCAAATTCGCATCGAGCGGGAATGCGTCGCCGATCAGATTGCCGCTAAGCTCATTCAGAACCCGCGACGCTTGGCGCTCGCGCTTGAGCAGCTCGATATTCTTCAATCGACTGACGTGGAATATGCACCGGTCGCCCAGTCGGCACAGGGCGGTCACTTGCTGGACCGCATCAAGCGTCTCTGCCGGCCCGTCCAGCCTTCCGCGAACTGGGCGGCGCATGTCCCGGCTATCGCGTTCGGCTGCGTTGCGTTGTGCGTAACGGCGCAGGCGCTGTGGCCCGGGTCCGCGTCGCAACACGTGGCGGACATCGTGCCGATCGGGCAGATCGAATCGAACCATGTCGTGGTGATCGACGACAACTCCGGTGAAGTCCTGTTCCATAAGCGCCCCGACGATATCGTGCCGATCGCCTCGTTGACGAAGCTGATGACGGCCATGGTCGTGCTCGACGCCCGGCCCGACATGAACCGGACCATCCGCATCGACGCCAGTGAAGCCGAAACATCGCGCCCCAGCCGCACGGGATTGCCTGCCGGCGCGACCCTGCCGCTTTCCGTGATGCTGCAAATCGCGCTGATGTCGTCGAACAACAGCGCTGCGTATGCGTTGGCGCATCAGTATCCCGGCGGCTTCGCGGCGTTTCAGGCCGCAATGCGCGCCAAGATCGCCGCGCTCGGCTTGAAGCATACGACGATCGACGAACCGACTGGCCTTTCGCCACTCAACACGTCGACGGCAAGCGACGTCTCGGTCATGGTTAACGCGGCGGCCCGCTATCCCGCCATCGCGCGCGCCACGACCGACTCCCGCAGTTTTGTGCCGATCGACGGCAAGCTCGTCGAATACCAGAACACGAATCCGCTCGTCGGGAAAAAGGGCTGGGACATCGCCCTGTCGAAGACCGGTTTTACCGACGCGGCCGGACATTGCCTAATCATGCGCCTGCGCTCGTTTCGGGACAGCGTCACGATGGTGTTTCTGGACGCCGGACGGGACGCGCACCCCGGCCGCGACGCAATCAACATGCGACGACTCCTGCTAGCGCGCAAGCAGGCTTAACGCTCACCACGCTCACCGTCTTTCCCCACTCTGACTAACTGGACCTAACCGTGACTCACTCGAGGACGCGTCGCAAGCTGTTGATCGGTTTACCACTGCTCGCCGGCATGGGCGTCGTTCCCGCGCTGCATGCCGCCGAATCGCCACTCGCCGATATCGAGCGCAGGCGTGGCGGACGCCTCGGCGTGTTCGCCATCGACACCGGTTCGGGACGCACGCTGTGCCATCGCGCCGACGAACGCTTCCTGATGTGCAGCACGTTCAAGGGACTGCTCGCGGCGCAGATACTGGCACGCATCGACAGCGGCGCGGAGCGGCTCGACCGTCTCGTGCATTACACGCAGAAGGACCTTATTTTCACGTCGCCGGTGACCAAAACCAACGTCGCGCGCGGCGCGCTGTCGATCGACGCGCTCTACCGGGCGGTTCTGGTCGAGAGCGACAACACGGCCGCGATCTTGCTGATGCGCAGCGCCGGCGGCCCTGCGGCGCTGACCCGGTTCGTTCGCGGCCTCGGCGATACCGTCACGCGCTCGGACCGCTACGAGCCCGACTCGAACCGCTATCGCGGCGTGCTCGACACCACGACACCGAAGGGCATCGCCACCACCGCGCAGCGCCTTCTGCTCGCCGACGTCCTTAGCGCCGGTTCGCGCGCGCAACTGGAGCGCGGCATGACGGACTGCAAGCCGGGCCTCAACCGGATTCGCGCCGTGTTGCCCGCCGGCTGGCAGGCCGCCGACCGGCCCGGAACCAGCGTCGACAGCGAGACCAACGACTACGCGCTCGTGCGCCCGCCCGGGCGCGCGCCGTTGCTGGTGGCTGTCTACTACGATGCGCCTGCCATCGGTATGGACGCCCGCGAGTCTGTTTTGCGCGAGGCGGGCACGGCGTTCGTACAGTGGGCCACGAGCGCGGCGTGACTGACGGCGGCACGCGAAAGCGGCAGATCGACTTCCTCCGGGGCATCTCGATTCTGCTCGTGCTGTTTCACCACTTTAATATCGCCTACCGGCTCGACGATACATTTCTGTCGCGCGTGTTCGGGTGGGAAGCGGTCCGTGCCGTTGCGCGAAACGGCAACTATGGCGTCACGATGTTTTTTGTGATCTCGGGCTATCTGATCACGGCGAACGCGCTTCGTCGCTGGTCCGAACCTGGTCATGTCGATGTCAGGGTGTTTTACGGCCTGCGGATCGCGCGCATCGTTCCGTGCCTGCTGCTGTTGCTGGCCGTTGTGAATGCGCTGGCGTTGGCCGGCATCGCGATCTTTCAGAACCACTCGCCGGCCGGCGCGCCGGTTTCGTTTTGGCTCGTGAACCTCGCGTCGTTGACATTCTGGATGAACGTGCTCATCGGCGTGCACGGATGGACCAACTATGCGCTCGGCGTGTTGTGGTCGCTTTCCGTCGAGGAGGTGTTTTACGTCTCGTTTCCCCTGCTTTGCCTCGCCTTTCGCCAGCAGGCGCGGCTCGTTGCCTTCTGGCTAGCATGCATCGTCGCCGGCCCGGCTTACCGGTTCTTCCATCAAGGCGATGAGGGCGGTTATCTCTACGCGTATTTCGCCTGCTTCGATGCGATCGCCATCGGCTGCTGCGCGGCGCTGCTCGCGAGGCGCTTCGTCTGGCGAGGCCGTGCGCGGAGCGCGCTGACGTGGCTGACGGCGCTGGGCATGACGTTCGTTTACCTGTCCTGGCCGATCCGGGAGAGCAATGTGTTTGGCGTCACAGCCATGGCGTTCGGCACGGCGGTGCTGTTGCTAGCCGGGCATGGTCGTACGGACGGGTCGATGATTTGGCGCGGGCGCACATCCGCGGCGCTCGAAGGATTCGGCAGACTGAGCTACGAGCTTTATCTGTTTCACCTCATCGTGCTGGGCTTGCTGCGCACGATCCTTCCGTCTTCCGGCGTGACGGGCAACGAGAAACTGGCGCTTCTGATCAGCTATCTGTTGCTTTCTGCCTGCGCGGCTGTGTTCGTCGCGCATTTTTACGCAGGGCCGTCGAGCCGCATCGTCCGCAAGTGGCTGCGTCAGACTGGACCTCAAATCGAAAGCAAGTACTACGTGCAGAAACAACCCGACGCCGCACAGCCGAAATCTCGAATCGAGTAAAAATGCTTAACGTCCGGTTCCGATCGGGTCACGGCCGGTCCCATTACCGCGAACAATGTCCGAGTTTCGCCGGTGGACTCGCTCCAAAGCGGCAGTTCAAGCGGCCTGCACCGTAGCCGTCTGCCTCGATCGAGGCTAAGGCTCAAGTAACGCGCCTGATCGACGCGGCACAGTTCCCACGATTTTGGCGAGAATTTCCCCGCGCGGCACGAAGCGAATCAGCGTCCGGGAAGCGACGATCCCATCGGTTCTATGATGGTGCGAATTTCGGTTGGCGATCCGAGCGGGTCGTCCAGGCTCGGATCAACGATTTCCGCGATGACGGTGCCACGCGAGACATGTCCACCAAGCGGCACCTTGTAGCTGACGATTCCGCCTCGCGGCGCAATGAGGAGGTCGGTCGCTGCGAGGCTTGTGGCCCCGCAGGATGATTCTGTCAGTGGCCCTGGATCGCCAGCGACTACGCCTCGACGCCTCAGGAATCTGAGCAGTGCATCCGCGTCAGTAGACGCGAATTCGTCGCCAACGTCACCTTGTCCTCGCAATTCAAGCGTCACAGAGTGGCAACCGATCGGGATAGGAAACAGATGACCCAGTTCTTTTTTAACGAGCTCCCATGTTCGCGTAAATAGATCGATAGACGTTCCTGCGTCTTCCGTCCCATCCTCGAGCAAAACCGCTTCGCATCCAATTTATGCACACAGATCAGAGGCATCCGGCCATATCGATCCATAGGTGTACGTGTGCACAACTGCGTCGCGATCGCAGTGGATGTCGATCGCGACGTCAGTATCAGAAGACAATTGAAGCGCTGTTTTCTTGATCTTCTGGACTTCGCTTCCTTCGGGCAGCTCGTCGGCATGCTGGCCGTTGATGCGCCTTAGAGAATGCAAGTCTGTAGTTCGTCGCCCCCAGTTCGAGTCGCGCATGCGTAGCTACGCTTTTGCCAATCGAGGGCCACTGGTCTCAGTGCGAAGGCGGCCCACGAACGGAAATCCGCCCGCCTGACATCGTTTCGTGCTCGTGCGGAAAGCGGCACTGGCATGGAGCAGCTGCGACAACGGCAATGTCGGATCTCGCGCTTACTGAAATGCTCGATGGCAAAAAACGTCGAATGGATGGAGCCAGTGACCGACGAGCAATACAAGGCGGGGCCGCTGGTCACCGACTAAGCGTTGCTCCCTGTCTGGGCTTACAATCCCTGGCGAGACAGAAGATCGATCGGCCAGCCGCTGCACAGATGTCCATATCCCGGCAATGCGGGCCTACGGTTTTACGTGATACGTACTTCGATCGTCACAGTCAGCCTTAGCCTGAACGTCGGATTCATTTTCGCAACTGGTCGCTGGGATTTCGTCGGCGCCCAACCTCTCCTGGCCGGTCGCAATCCAGCGGAGCGACTTCACGCGCCGCTGGATTGCGACCGCCCGTCGACTCCGGGAGCGCCGACGAAAGCGCGTTGGTTTGTTTTCATTTACCCCGGCAATGTGCGACCAGTATTTCATTTTCCCTGGCACACGCCGGCCGCTCTATGCCATCCTTCGTGAAAAAGCAATTTAGATTCAACGGCCGGCTTTTCACCAATGGTGTCACCCGACAGTCGGCGCCGGAAAAATCAGGCGGCGACGCGTCCAAATTCCTTCGCAATGTCCAGCTCGCCGCGAATCTTGCCGTAGCTTACATACGGGTGTTCGGGGGATAGAAGGGCATACGGCAATTTCCAGCCCGGTAGCCCGGCAATTCTGCTCGCCCATCTCAATACGGGCATCGGGAGACTCACCTCAGCCTGGTTAGCCCAATAGATGTAGCCACATAGCGAGAAATCTGCAATGCTAATGGCATCGCCCAGGATAAACGCGCGGCCATCGGAAAGCTCCTTCGCGAAGCGGCCCACATCTGCGTCATAACGCGACTGCAGCCACCCGACCGCGCCCTCGGGGTACTGATCGGGAAAGAAATTGCGTGCGAGCCTTAGATGGGGCAAGCACAAGCCGATCTTGTTATGCTCCCAAAAAAGCCATTCCATGGCTCGCGCCATCACATTTTGGTCTTGCCCGGCAAAGGCATGAAGATGCCGCGCCAGGAAGCACAAGATGGCGTTGGACTGGACATATACGTCATCCCCGTGCGTGAGCAACGGGACTTCGCCGAAGCGTGCCAAGCTTAGGGAACGGAATGGCTCCGGCCGCTCTTCGCGCGCGAGATCAATGTCGATGAGTCGGTATTCGTACTCGATCCCGCTGACATCCATCAGTAGTTTGACCTTGTATGAGTGACCTGATTCGGGATGGCCGTAAAGCACCAGCTTCTTCATGATGAACCTCTTATGGTTTCAATTCTTGGATGCAAAGGGAAATTCGATCTCAGGCCGGCGGCCTAGCGAAGCGGATAAATTGACCCGTTATCGTCCTTCTTTTTCTTTTTGCGCAGAAAAATATTCAGCAGGCGCCTGAATAGACCCACCCGGCGTTCTTGCGTAGTCGAGCGTTGATTGGAGTTGCTGGGCAGCATAGTGACCTCTTGATAATTCAGCTAGGATAGGACGACGTCCGATACGATGCGAGCCACCTCGTCATAGCCGACATCGTTGAAATGCACGCGATCCACAAAGATGTTTTTGTGGCAAAGATGTGAATCCCGCAGCAAATCATTCATATCCCAGAAAGGAATGCCCCGTTGATGGCAACCGAGTGAAATTTCCGATGCAAAGGGCTTATGAATCTGGGGATCAAGGATTTTCCCGAATAATCTCCAAAAATTATTCGGACAACTATCTATCGCGTGGAAGATCGCTAGCTCTTCCTGTGTGAAACGCTCTTTCACCCAGTAGGACATGGGTTGAAGCACAAAGGACAGGCGTGCACCAAACGGCGCAAGTAGCTGTTGCCACTGAAACATTGAGTTGGTGATCACGCCGGCAGCCCGCTTGACCCGATCCTCGGTGTCGGTATCTTCGTCCGTGATCAAGACGTCGGCTGGATTATCTTTGCCTAACTTAGACCGTATGAAGTCCGCATACTTCCCGATCATGCCTTTCTGCCGACCGTCCAGATCGGATGCGTACGTGTTTTGTCGGCGTTTAAGATCCTCATTATATTTTTCCATATAATGAGTATATTCAAATGAGTAGTAGTATCGCCCGTGATCGGTCGCGAGGCGGTCAGGGATGCCTTCTAACGTAAGTGTGTTGATTCCGCTTAGTACAACAACGTTGTTGATATGGGTGAATCGTTGCTGATGCATAAGAAATAGCAGGACTTCCTGAACGGCGTTGTAGCCGCGTCCGCTGAAATTGAGCCACGTTTCATTGGTGTGCGCGCTCAATCGGGAGGAAATCGTACCGCCATCCGTAGTCGCTCCGGTCCCCAAGGCGGTAGACCCGCCGACGAGCAAGTTTATCGGTCGGTCGGTTGGAAGATCTGCGACCGAGTAGAAACCTCGGTCCGACGAGCTATAGCGAAACCCGAGGGAGTCGGTATTGATCACCGCCGAACGATAATTTCCGTGATGGAAGAACATGGTGTATGGAAGCCACCGTACGCCGAGGTACATGAACTCGTCGTATTCACGAATCTGAGGGGTCAGTCGATAGACCTCCTGGACTGCTTCATCGTGGGTCAAGGGCTGAAACGTAGTAGTATCAAGCATTGCGGGTCCCGTGTCGGTTGCGAGCAGTCAGATGGATCGTCTGGCGAGTATCTTGTACGTACTCGCCGCGGGCGTTCTCCTTAGGAGCATTGGATTTCCGATCAATCGCGAAACGCCTCCCAGCGGCCAAACGACGGTAAGGAAAACTGCTCCGCAAATCACTTGGGAGATGATCAACACAGTGCGATTCAGCATGGCGTTCCTCAGGGCTAGTCCAATTGAAACTCTTCTTTCCAGTCGAGTGCCTCTTCCCATGCGGGCTGACTGGTCTTGCGAACAATATGCGAGCCGATAACAAGATAATCCATCGCGGTTCTCATGAAGCAACGGTAAGCATCGCTCGGACTCTCAACGATGGGTTCGCCGCGAACGTTGAACGACGTATTGACGAGAACAGGACAGCCTGTGATCCGGTGAAATGCGCTGATTAGGCTGTAGAAGAGTGGATTAGACCTATCGTCGACTGTTTGAACCCGCGCGGAGAAATCGACGTGAGTGACGGCGGGTATGCTCGAACGTGCGACCTTTAGCTTGTCTATTCCACTCTTGCCTTCCTCTTCCGCTGTAACATCCTTGCGGTGGCCTTCGGCAACCGGCACAACGAACAACATGTATGGACTTGCCCCATCGATTTCGAACCAATCGGAAGCATGCTCCGCGAGCACGGCCGGAGCAAACGGACGGAAGGACTCTCGATTCTTGATTTTCAGGTTCATCACGCTCTGCATATCCGGATTTCTCGGATCACCCAGAATAGATCTCGAACCCAGAGAGCGGGGGCCGTATTCCATGCGGCCTTGGAACCAGCCCACGACGTTTCCTTGACTGATCAGCTGCGCGACAATCGTCGGCAAATCCGACATGGCAGCGGTTTCGTAAATCGCACCCAACTCGTCAAGAATCTGCGCTGCCTGGTCGTCGGGATAGCTGCTTCCGACGTAGGCGCCGCTCATGCCGTCGTGATCCGTTTGACTACGGGGCTGCCCCATCCGGCTAAACCATCCTGCATACGCTGCTCCCAAGGCACCTCCGCAATCGCCTGACGCCGGTTGCGCCCAGACCGAGTCGAACACACCGCTTTTCAGTATTTTTCCGTTTGAAACACAATTGAGCGCGACGCCACCCGCTAGACATAGGTTTCGCTGCCCCGTTTCTGTTCTAACGGATCTGGCGATCTTCAGCACAGTTTCTTCCAAAACGTGCTGGATCGAGGCGGCCAGATCGAACTCTCTCTCCGTGATAGTCTCCTCCGCGCGGCGGGGTAGACCACCGAACAGCTCCTCGAACTTTGAAGTGATCATGGTCTTGCCTATGGCGTAATCGAAATACTCCATGTTCAACCAGAAACTACCGTCGCTCTTCACATCGATCAAGTGATCCATGATCAGCTTCGCGTATGTTGGTTGCCCGTAGGGAGCAAGTCCCATCAGCTTGTATTCGCCTGAATCAACTTTGAAGCCGCAGAAATAAGTGAAGGCCGAATACAGCAAGCCCAACGAATGAGGGAAATTTATGCTCCAAACCGGTCTGAGTGCATTCCCCCGGCCGATCCAACAGGAAGTCGTGGCGAGCTCCCCGACGCCATCAATGCAGAGGACGGCTGACTCCGAAAACGGGCTGGCGTAGAAAGCAGAGGCGGCGTGGGATTCATGATGCGGTACGCAGTAAATCGGTGGCACGGCTTTGTCCCTTGCCAAATTGCTTAACTCCCGGTGGATCTTCCTTACGACGTGGAGCTTATCCATGAGCCAGACAGGGATGTCCTGTGCGAATCGAGCGAAACCCCTCAGCCCGAAGGTGGTATAGGTTGACAAGAGTCGACGGAACTTTAGCCGCGGCTCTTCATAGTAGTAGACCGCCTCCACATCGGTCAGATCGATGCCGGCATGGCTTAAACAGAACGCCGTGGCGGACGATGGAAAGCTGCTGTCCTGCTTAATCCGGGTGAAACGCTCCTCCTGTGCAGCCGCGATCAACTCGCCGTCGCGAAGAAGGGCGGCCGCACTGTCGTGGTAGTAGGCTGAAAGTCCCAGCACATATCTAGTCATCATGCACCTCATCGGATACTTCGTCAGTTCGCGGCAACGCTGTACTTTCTGCTGCGATAAAAGCGGCTCAGGAACGATTCCGGCGGCGGCACCAGGGCCAAGTAGCCGGTCCATATCCGTTGCCAGTGCACGTCCACGGCTTGCCGATCGCGCGCATCAATCACGCCATCCAGATGGAGCTGGATAGCTTCCCTGGCCATCGCCGAGTGACCGGTCGATACATTGTCAATTGTGTTGTGGAGGTCAACGAAGTGTGAGGAGAAGCCGTAATGCCGAAGTTCATCGCGCGCGCTTCGGTACGCCCCTCCCACGCCTGACAGCTCCATGGCAAGGTTCAGGCCGAGTGTCTCGGGAACAAACCGTCGGGGGAACAGGGCAAGAGCAAGCCACAAGACGGGTACACGAAACGAGTCGTCTTCAAATCCTTCCCAATAGGCGAATGAGCGGGAGCCGATCTCGGGTACATCGATTCCCATTTCACTCATCAAGCTTCTGAATATGTTGGGATGATTCAGGGATATATCGCCGTTGCCAATCTCATCGGAATAGATCGTGTACAAAATGCGCCCAATTGGCGAGTCGGTAAGCCCGGGGCTGCACCAACCCTGCAGCCATGCTCCGTCAATCATGACTAGCGGACAGAGTTGAACCGCATCGTTCACGACGCGATCGCGGCTTTTGAAATCAGTGGGATCCGTCCGATGATACGAAGCTATCTGCTTCTCAACTGTCTGGTCAAACCAATCGTTGAGCGCTCGATGACTGTATTCACGAAATGGCGGGGGACGGTTCCCGATGGCGCTCTGACGCTCCGAGAGCCGCAGCCACCGCAAGGCGTAGTCGAGCGCAAGTCTCTTAATTTCAGCGTCTTGCTCGGCATTTAGTAGGCGATAATACATTTCACGGGCCGGCAAACTCAGTACGCCGGAACGCTTGGCGATCTGCGTGTCGCTGATCCTGTTGACACCCGAAACAGAATCTGCGGAGCTATTCGCGCTCTTGGCTGCGCTGCTGTCCGCGCAAAGAGGTCGGCAGCTCATCTCCCCTTCGACAGTGGCAAGAGAGGATATCCAGGAGCGGATGATGTCCTGCTCTGCGGGCTGAAATATACGAAACATTTTGCCCGTCGGCGCGATGAGGGACGTTAATAGCGCGCTACGGTCGGGTTCGCCAGGGACGATGTAACGGGAATTTGCCAACTCGCTGATGAACTGGCGTGGGTTTTGCGACATTAATTGATCAAACGGGCATTTGCCGAGCCGAAGATGCCCGTGATAACCAGCCGCGTATTTCGACTTCTTCTTCAGTAGACGCAGCATCTTCGCGCGTGGCTGCAGATACCCCCTCGTCGCCAACGATGCAATGTGTTCCGACCACGCTGAGCAGCTCCGCGCCCGACGGACGGCTGACAGACAGATGCGGGCGACGAGTGGGATCACGTCTTCCGAGCGGCCCTCAGCTTCGTCGACAAAAATAGTAATTGCCAGCAACGCCTCGTCCAGCAAGCGTCGTTGCTCTTCGTCGCTCAGGAACAGGTCCTTGCCAGCGATTTGGCCCGCTGCGCACAGTTGCTCAACAGCCACGCGCGCAATAGCGGGCCACCCAAGGGCGGCATCGTGCAGACAAGCTCCGAGGATTTCTGGCATGTATCGGTTCGGAAAGCGCGACATCGCTAGATCGATCGTAGGAAGCTCGTACGAAAGCTCCTGGATGTCCAGTTCAGTCTGCAGCCTTGGTGATCCCAATGGGGGTAAATAAATGTCGAGCAACTGCAGCATTGCAGCGTAGCTTTCGTGTCTGTTCGATCGATGAGAGTGCTGACGTAAAATTGCTCGATGCATGCGGTGGCAAACGGCGGCAAGTTCTGTCCCGCTTCGTGTTGCGTAGAATGTTTTTTGTAGAAGTGCCCCAGTCAGCATAGCTTGGGGGGCGTATTGAACCAGGACGAAAGCGGCCTCCTCTGCGGTAAGTGCGCAAACCTTCGCGTTGTCGAGTGACGAACGAAGCTGGTGTAGCAGCTTCGTCCCAACAAGCTGTGGGGAGTGGAACCGGCAGGACTCGACAAGATCGGAAAGCCAGTCATATGTTGGGACTTCAGTTTCGTAGTGGTCTGCTACCTGGGCCGCCAAACAGTCCGCTCCTGGCGCCTCAGAGCTGAGCAACTCTCGAAAGAGCACCGAGAACGAATGCGAGTTCGCTGCTCCTGCATGAGAAGTCAATTTCGGTTCGTGCTCTCTGACAAATGCAGCTTCGATATTCATATCGCTTTCCGCGCGTTTAAATATGCGGTTTCAATGTCATTACCCTGCTAGTCAGTCACCGAGTAGCAAGTAACAGATCAGGCGGAGGCACGTTTGCAAGCGCTTGCCAACACCTCATGCTGCCTCCTGAACCGCCGCTCCGGTAAGACATTCCCGCGCGGCTCGATTCGCGTCATATACGGCCCGCGAGAAAGAATTCGGTGAAGAAACGTAGTGGTTGTAGTACGTCGCCCCTTCAACCAGCGGTCCGAAGACCCACAAATCCGTCAGTTTTGTGCCTCGCGCATCGATTGCATGACCCTCTTCGTCCACCTTGATGCCGGCCGATGATGCGCCCTCAAGCTGACTCAGAATTCCGGACTGGATCAACTGTGCCGGCAACGATGCGTTGGCGTCCCTGAGGTTGTGGTTCCCAACCTGAGCCGTCACAATGTACGTGCGACCCGTGTTGATACTGCCGTCAAAGGGCGTCGGCCGGCCGCTTTTCTGGAGCTTGAGGCGCTCTGCTGGGAGGTCACTAAACCGGGTCAGCCGGACGATACCGGAGCCAAGTAGCGCGAGAAACTGTTCCTGCCGCTCGATATGCGGGCCCGCCACCAGGCGGTTAATAAGGGGGGAGAAAATGGAGTAAAACCGGACCCGAGACGAGGTAGAGAGTCCATCAAAGTCGACAGCCAGTCGGATCATGTCTCTCAGGTCTCGCCAGACTTCCAGGGCGCACTTCCGCGCACTACGGGCAAGGCCGACCTTGCTTTCCGAAAGATCATCGGTCAGATAATCGACGAACCAATTTCTGTAGTCATCTTCCCTGAGATCCGCGGGGAGCGTCGTTATGAGGAAGTCATCCGGGTCAAATGGGCCGAAATCGCGGGCGAGCTCGTCGCGCAACTCGGTGAGACCGGCGGCCGATTCTTCGCAGTCCACGTTGCTGAAAGACCGAAAACGCTCTCGGATATCAGAATCGATATCCGCTGTTTTAGCACGCGCGTCGTAATAGGCAAGCACCATCTCCGCCTTAAGCATCGGCAGTAGGTGTCGCTCGAAATCAAGAAGTCCGTTTCTTTGGCTTGCGCGAAGCTCCGCAATCCTGGCTTCGGTGAATAAAGCGGGAGCGTGCTTGCGATGTGTCGCGAGAAACCGGGGCCGCGCATGAAATGGTAACCCACTCCTCGAGAAAAGAACTATCCCTGGCTCGCGCCCGCTGGGTACGTATCTCGTTCGTCCATCTTTGTCTTTTTCGAACCTGCCCGACGTCCCTACCGTAAGGCTGGCGATCGCGTCCATGGCAGTCAAGCCCAAGCCCGAGATCTCGACAATGTCACGGACGGTAGCATTCGGACTACCCTTGACGACCGACGCCGGCCGAGCGGCAAGACCAAGATTGCCAGGTCGCCCAGGATTCCGTGGGTGCCCGATGGTGATGAAGGCCTTGTCCACAACAGTCTCATCTCCGGTTTCTGCGACGATCCGGTACCCGTCACCCTGCGGCAATCGCTCCATCCGTATTGCGTTCGCCCGGATCTCCTCAATAGTGACGTTTCCAGGGGCTTGCGCGAGGAAGCGGGAATAGGCCCACGACAGATAGCGGCCTAAATGGCGTCGCGGCAAGAAATCGGTGGGCTCTGCCTCCCGTAGACGAGAGCTACCGTGGGAGCACGGAACTTTTATGCCGGCCGTTTTACTCCATTCGTAGAGCGAAGGTCCGGTGCGGTCGGGCCCTCCTTCAAGGGAGGCTCGGTCCGGGAAAGCGCTCAATTGACACGCTATGGTATTCAGCACCAGATGGTCCGGTAGATCTACCGAATGAACGCCGACGCCAAGCTCGCCCGGCTCAAAAATGGCGATCTTGAGCCGCATGGTAGTATGCTCCGCCATGGCGAGCAGGCGCTCAAGAACAGACAATCCTCTGGGCCCCAGCCCGATGATTCCTATGGTCAGAGCGCCGGTTCTCGAGGAAGTCAGAGCATCGGTTACCATCTGGTCGTCTCCGCGAAGAAGTCCGGAATTGGGACCGCGGCTCCCTCCGCCTGTGCCGCGGCGAGCACGCGAGCGCCTAGCGCCACGTCAAGAACGCCGAGACCAAACGGGGAGAAGATCAATGGCCTCTTGCGATCCAGAAGCAGATCCCCGGAAAGGAGCTGGGCGAGCGTCCCTGAGATGAAATCCCGATGCCCAAACTTTTTCTCGGCTAGATGAGGAGATGTATCTGCCTTGAGGCAATGCTCTACATCGTCAACGACATTGGCGGACTTCAAGATCAAATCTGCACCGACGTCCCGCAGCGAAATGTTAAGAATGATCTGTCCCGGGCGAAAACTGTCAGGTTCGGTTATGTGCGGTTCGGATGCGTTTGTCGCCAAAACGACGATGTCAGCACCAAGAGCTTCGGTTGCATTTGCGCATT
Source organism: Paraburkholderia fungorum (assembly GCF_902833645.1). Lineage (GTDB taxonomy): Bacteria > Pseudomonadota > Gammaproteobacteria > Burkholderiales > Burkholderiaceae > Paraburkholderia > Paraburkholderia fungorum. Next base: position 263,254 of record NZ_CADFGE010000009.1, on the reverse strand, counting down.
CGTGGGCAACCTGCCCTTTGGAGGCAAGATGAGCGACCAGAGACTTGCGCGATGTCTCGTCCAGATCGAACACTCCAGCGTGGTTGAACGACCATGAATCGGCGTGAAACACATTCGCGATCGCTCGGGCTATCACGCCCGCGCCGATAAAGCCTATGGCGGGCGCGCTCTTCCTCCGGTCGTTCAAGTGAGTCGCGGCAAGGACCGCAGATGCAGCTGTTCGAACAGCGCTGATGTAGGAAGCCTCAAGACAGGCGTACGGGAAGCCGCTTTCTGGATCATTCAGGATCAGGGTCGCCGATGCTCGTGGCAAGCCTTTCGCAGTGTTTTTGGGATAACTTGCGATCCACTTGATTCCGGTTGCGCGGACGCCACTATCGATTGATGCGGGCAGGGCGATTATTCGGTTTCGGGGAGAATTTGGAAAGCGAAGAAAGTAGCTGTCCGGATTGACTGTTTCACCAGCATGATGAGCGAGATAGGTCATCCTGACATCGTGGATGCAACTGACCAGGTCCCGATCAAGAATTTCCTTTACGGTCCGTCCCGGCACTACGGCGAAGGAAGGCGCCTCACCCGCCTGACCGTGCCCCGACGGCGAGTCTTGATGTTTCAACGTGTCGCGGCAAACGGCCGCTGGCAACGCGCTGGGAAATCTGTGGCGTACCCATTCGTCATCATAGACGGTATCAAGGTAGCGATCGCCCGAGTCCGGCGAAATTGCGATAACGATGGCATCAGGGGGAATGCTTTGTGCAACAGATTCAACGGCCGCGATGACGGTGCCTGTTGATCCGCCTACAAGAATACCGTTGGTGCGTGCCAGCCGGCGGCATGCCGATACGGTGTCTGCCTCCGGTATCATGATGCGCTCGTGGATCCCGGTATCTTCAAAAATCGGGGGGCGCTGACTCGAACCGAGTCCAGGGATAAAGCGTTTGCCGGCGGGGTAGCCGAAGGTTACGGATCCCACGCTGTCGACCGCGACGATTTTTGTCGCAGGTCTGTGCTGCCGAAAGTACTGGACACAACCCATCAGGGTTCCCGTTGTGCCCGCGCCCACGAACAGGTAATCTACGTGGTCGAAGCTCTTCGCGATCGATAGCGCAGTTGTCCGTGCGTGAGCTTTCGGGTTCTCGGGATTTGAGTATTGGTTCAGCCATATGAATCTTTCGTCAGAGTTCAAGGCATCTTGAACATAGGCGATACGAGTTCCGAGATAGCCGCCGTTACTGTCCCTCCGGCTAACCGTCACAACCTCTGCTCCGTACGCGCGCATCGTTTTTACATTCTGTTGCGACGTGTTCGGATCTACAACGCATACGAAGCGATACCCGCGCTCTGCACAAAGCAGACTGAGCGCTACCCCGAGATTGCCGGACGAGGACTCAATGAGCACCGAATCGGGCTTGATGCGGTTTTCTGATTCGAAACTATGGAGAAGCCCTAGCGCGGTCTTCATCTTCACGGAGCCGGCCGGATTAAACGATTCGATTTTCAGAAATACGTTGTTCAGGGGAAGACCTTTGACTTGCAAAAAAACATTGTCGTGAACCATCTGCGATACGGTCTTGAACATTTGATACCTCTTCTTGAATACCCGCTGCGCGTCGGCTAGCTTGACACGGGCTGTTGTTGTTCCATCGAAGAAAAGATGCGACCGGCTCTCAGAGCTAACAATGAAAATGACTGCGCGTCGCTTATGCCGTGGCTGCGCTCTGAGAGGCCATTCGCAAAGATTGCTACATCGGATCTGTTCTTTAGCAAGATCCGGTAGTCGCGTCCGATCGAGAGCGCACCTTCCTCTGTAACGTCCAGCCACGGTTGCAAGGCGGATAATAGGGGCGGGATCTTGGGCTGCTGATAGCCGGTGCCAAGCAATATTGCGTCGACCATAAGCTCGGTACGTTGGTCCTTGAACACGTCACGAATGACAACGCGATAGCCGTCGCCGTCGCGATTGACACTGACAGCCTCGCTGAAAGGCTGTACCGTCAATCTTTCCCGACCCACGATCGCATCCTCATAGATCATTGAATACAGGGCCAGGCTTTCGTCAGGATCAATCCCGGCGTAATTCGTAGCCTTTACCTCGCGAAATAGTCGTTCTCTCGCCGTTGGTTCGAGGCTGTGGAAGTAGTCGACACGCTCCGGCACGAACGCGAGATTGGGAAAGTGGCCGAACTGAGCCAGCTTGAAACCGCTAGATCGATGCAGTGAAACCACTTCGCAGTCGTGACGTCTTTGGAAGATGTCGATGATCGCCTCGCTGGCGCTTTGTCCGGAGCCAATTACCAGCCAGCGCTTTGGTAGCCGCGAGCCAAAGGCTTCGATGCTGCTCAAATACTGCGATGTATGAAAAACACGGTTTCCAAGATGTGGGCTGACAGTGTCCGGAATGTTTGGATAGCTGCCTGTTGACAGAATGAGTTGCTTTGAGCGCCAGACACCACTGGACGTCACCACGTCCAGGCTGACCAAAGCGCCGTCGCGAACGTTCGGCAGGATTTCAATAACTCGCTGTTTGTATGAGACTAGATGTGAAAGCTGTGAGCCGACCCAAGAGACGTAATCGGACCATTCGTGTCGGCTGGCCGGGCGGCCGAGGATACCGAACTTGTAGAGGCGCCCCTTCTCATGAAGGTACATCGCAAATGAGAAGCGGCTTCGTGGGTTTCGGGGGGTAACGAGATCACGAAACACGTTGTGATTTATATCAGTTCCCGGCAGGATGAATTCGGGATGCCACGCAGGAATTGAGCAGGCTTCGAGAAACCTCACGTTCCCAACCGGGCAGGCCGCGCCATGTTCCATTGAGTCGGCGATGGCACTAGCCAGCGCTATCCCGGCCGGCCCGAAACCGACGCCGACAACATCAAGTTCATTGATGCAGCGAAAATCATTGTTCATCAATGCTCCGTTAAGGGATGGAAAACCGCGACCGGTCGATCGCTATCAGACGCAAAGCAAGCGACGCTCTGCTCAACTGAGGACCGATTCGCCCTTCGTTTGAGTGAGGTGGGTGGTGTCGCTGAGCAGTTCCTGGAATACGAGGCACATACTTTCTACGCGCCACAATCCGTGGGGCGCGCCCGCCCGTTCACCGCGCAGGAAATGCACCGGTCCCACGACTGTGTCGAAAGTTCCCTCGGATATCGCACGCAGCAGGCCCGCGCCGCATGCTCGAGCCTTGGAGGCAACCTGCAAAGCGGCGAATGACTCAAGACCGTAAACGTCGGGGTCGACACCGTAGGTGAGTCTGTAGAGGCTGCTGAACCGCTGACCTTGCGCAATGGCATGCGCTGGAGCGAAACTCACGATGTACAATTCGCCCGGCTTATCAATGAGCCTTGGGAGGGAGGGAGAAGCGGCGTCGTCAGTAAGAATGATTGGGGCATCAATTTGTTGCATGCGCGTCGTGGAGACAAATTGTGCGCTCGACGCGAGGCGGCCGGCAAACACCAAGGCGTCCGCAGAGGAGGCAATCGTAGTAAACGTCACCTTTGAGCTGGCCGCGTTCTCGATCTCCCTGGCCAGCATTGTTCCGTGCAGGCTGTCGTCGCTACTGAGGTGGATCGTTGACCATCCGCGTCCAAGCACAAAGCTCAGGAGCCGGCGCGCTAGCGCAGTATCGTTCGGGCAAATCCTGAATGCGTTGCTGTTTTCTTCTGTCACAACGCTGGCGGTAGCGGCGGGCAGAAGTAGGGGGATTCCGTTCGCTTCATAGATTGGTACGGCTCCCACGGCCGCGTCCGATGAGAAGTGTCCGACCACGACGTCGACGGATTTTTTTGCGAACATCTCGGCTACGCTGATCGCGGTGCCCCGCTTGGCGTTATCGTCGGCAAATTCATATGTGATTGATGCGTCGGGCCGACAATGATTGCGGAACAGCTCAAGAGAGCGTAGAAGCGTTCGGCCGTGTGCCGTGATCCGCGGATCGAAGATCGCTGAAATGCCTATCCGGATCTTTGGCGTGGTCATGCTTGTGCCTCGACCGGGCTCGCGGCCACACGAAACCGAATGGGCCGAAGATAACTCAAGCCGGGCTCATCATTCGTGCGTGACGATAGGGCTGCCGAGATGTCGGCAGTTGCGATCGAAGCAATAGCGGGAGCCAGCTTATACCCAATTCCGCACATCGCCGCAGCGACGTATATGCCGTCGTGCTCGTTCAGAAATCCGCAGATTGGTCGGCCGTCGTCGGAATAGCCGTCCGCCCCTGCCCCCGCATCAAGTGCCAGTTGAGGTGTGAAGTTCCAGCCTGTCATGGCCGAAAAACGCTGGTACGCATCATTCACTTGGTGAATTGATGGCGACGGTATGCAATCGGGAGGCACGCCGTGGGCTCTTACTGCGGAGCCGACCTGGACGATACCGTAGCCTAGAGGCCGTGCATACGTTCCTGCAACGGCGTCAATGATAGGGAAAGCTAACGGTTTGGGGCTCCACAAGCGAACGAACGGGATGGTGTGGTTGACAATAGGAAGTGCTGTGCAGAGCGATCTGGACCACGTCCCCGCGGCGACCACGGCGACCTTTGCTCGAAGCACGCCGTTGCGCAATCGTACCTCGATGTCTCCAAACTTCCCGGAGACGCCGAGTACTTGATGTCCCTCCAGAACGAGGCCGCTGGTACGAATCGTTGCGAGTAGCGACCGCACAGCAAGGATGGCGTCTGCATGTCCTCCGTCGGGCTCCCAGAGATAAAGCCTTTCTGGTGCGCCCTCCACAAAGCCGGTCAACTTCACTGCCTCGTCGCGGCTCAGAAGCGTCATAGGATACGTGGACGACGAAAAACGGGAAATCGCGCTCCTGACAGCTGCTTCTTGGGATAACGGGATGGCATGTAGCACGCCGGTTCTGGAGAGCGCGCGCTGCATGATTCGCCCGACGTGCGTTGTGTGAAGTTCAGTTATTGCCCTGGAGGCGAGATGAGTTACGCACCGATCCCGGTCGTAAGCGCGCACGATGCCTCCTGTGAGAGAGGTCGCGCCAGCGGCGCCGCAACGGGTACGCTCGATGATCCCGATGCGCTTACCAGTGACGGACAGACTGGCGGCTATTGCGACGCCGGTGACGCCGCCTCCCACAACCACCACATCTAAATCTGCTTGCGTCATGTGCTCTTCCTTGACCAGACTACTTGCTCAGATGGAGTATTCGGCCGCACTACCTGTCATAACATCTGTAAGAGCGGCATCTCTATCAACTCCGGTGCATCGAAAGATCCGCGCCGATAAAGCGGGATGAAGCGGCTCGCCGAAAATGGCAGCCATGACGAGAAGATGCTTGAAGGGCAGTTGCTTTCCCATCCGTTCGTAGGACAGGCTAAAAAGGTCGAGGACAAGTTGGGCAAGCGAGCGGATGGAGAAGCGATCAAGCGATGTCGCGCTGAACCAGCGCGCTCTGGCGGACAGAACGTAGGTTTTGTCGTCAGAATAAAGCCCCTCAAGCCAATGCTCCGATGCCTGGTTTGTCGCGATATCGATCAAGGCGTTATATTGATTGGTAAATGTATCCGCCCGCCACTTGCGGAATGCTTCGATATTAAAATCAGACGTGCTATCTTCCGGCGCGACCGACGCGAGATAGAGACGAACGCTGTCGGGACAGGCCTCAGCGATCAGGTCACGTATCCAGATGGCGTAGTTTCGGCTGGTTGATAAGTTCTCCCCGCTGAGCGTCAAAAATTGATTTGCGTAGAAGCGCTGCTTGGCCTTATAGCCCGGCATGGTCATCAGCAAAGCCGGCATCGCGATCGCATGGCTGTAGAGACAGTCGTATCCCATGAAATGCGCAAGAATGCTGCCGTCGGTCTTCCAGAACTTTGTGAAAATAGCATCCTTGCTGGCATCGTCAGAGAACAACTCGCGAAAGGAGGCAATGTAACCAGCAAGGGACATAAACCACGTTTGAACCCTGCAGGAGCCATCTGGCTCGAGGTCAAGTCCGCCGTCGTGCGGTCGTGTGACTCCCCAGTCTTCCAGCGGCGCAGACAGTGCTTGCTGAATCCAGGCTCGTGTTGACGGGCGCAATGGCGTCTCCGCGAACACCGCCTTGAGCCTGTCGGCAAAGGGGCTAATGCGAAGGAAGGCGCGATTTACCTGCGGCCACGTATGCGCGCTGCCGCACAGCTTGCATCGAAAATTGCGCATTTTCTTTGCATCGGGAGCGTTAGCGCAGTGCTCGCATTGACTGGCATCCGAATCCGCGCCGCAATGGTTACAATTTCCTCGTCCGAAAGCTTCGTAGCCCCAGACATCGCAGCTCGGACAGTACGGCTCCGCCGAGTCGCGGAATTCTATTGCGCCGTCTTCGGCGGCAGAGCTAAAGATCTCACGAACAGCGTTACGGTAATGATGGTTCCCGTACGGGGACATCCAATGATCGATTTCGATACCCGCAAGCTTAAGCGAGCCTGTCATCTTTTCCGTGTTTTCGCGGGCGAGCTCAACGGGGTCCCGATCGAGCTCGCGACCCCGGCGCAGCATATACGACTCGTAATCGTCCGAATATGAGACGAGGACGCAATTGTGACCTCGCTGCCGTTGAGCACGCGCAAAGACGTCCGCTCCGAGGAATGGCCCGGAAAGGTGGCCGATATGCAGATCGCCATTCGGAGTGGGAGGGGTGATGGTAACAGTGATATTCGCCATTATTTAGTAACCTCCGCTTCCGTTTCCCGGAAGAAGCGGGACGCGTGATTTTCGTCCCACCAGACCACGTAGAAATGAAAATCGTCGTTCGTGTCATTTACGACGTAATGATCCGTATGTTTCGGAATTGCGGCAATATCTCCGAATTCAAAGTCATAGGTGCTTTCACCAATGACGAGTTTGGCCGATCCCTTTATGGCGATAAATATTTCCTGGTCAATCTGGGTATGGGGACGACTTCTCGTGTGCGGTTTTGCAATGCACCATGCGCCACCAAATGGCATGGGATATCCCTGCCATGGAAGTAGCTGCGAACCGTCCACATCAAAGTCGTAGACCATCTTCGACCAATCCATTTTCCGGAAGATTTCGAATGCCGGCATACGTACCCCGCTAAAGGTTTTCCGTGAGGTTTGCCTGCATTCACGACAACTGGCCAGCTTGATTTAACACGGATAAGCGTACGCGAAGTTCGTGTTATTCAGCCTGACATGAACGCGGCAGCAAAGCAATTCCGAGTGCCTGCGAAGTATTGCGATGGGTGGACCTACGAACAAGCCAATTGTTCTAACTCTTGCATTTAGATTTTCTAAAGTGTGTGAAACAAAAAGGCAATGTCATTCAATGCGCATCAGTTGGCATGTGCGCGCATCGTTTATATTGACAGATTGAGTTCAATAATTTACTAGTACGGGAGCGACGTGAGCGCGGTTAAATTCAGCACAACCGAACTTACAAATAGACGAAAGGCTCGACGGTCACACTTATGCCACATATCAAGAGCATTACGACTTATCCAATTAAGTCCTGCGCGGGTATCGCCCTCGAACATTGCGCAGTTCTGCCGGACGGGTTAAAACTCGATCGGGAGTGGATGCTGATCGACGCGGAAGGCCATTTCTTGAGCCAGCGCCAGGCATCCGAACTCGCACTGGTCAAACCGAGTGTGTCTGCCGATGGACAGGGCCTGATTGTTTCCGCGGTTGGCATGCAGGACCACGCATTGCCTGACGCATCAGTGCTTGCAGCGTCAGGGAAGCGCTACGCTGTTAGGTTGTGGCGCGATGATGTTCGCGTCATTGACGCGGGTGAGCAGACGGCGCAGTGGTTCTCGGATTTTTTGGGAGTCAAATCGCGATTGGTGCGTTTCGATGAGACTGCCGAGCGCACGGTAGATGAGAACTGGACGGTTGAACGTTCGACTACCCGCTTGACCGATGGCTTTCCTTTTTTGTTTATCGGCCAAAGCTCCCTTGATGACCTCAACTCTCGACTAGCATCACGCGGTGTCGCATCGGTGGAAATGAGTCGGTTCAGGCCGAACGTAGTGGTTGAAGGGTGGGAACCATTTGAAGAGGATTACATAGAGAGCGTCTCGATCACCACCGAACGTGGTAGTGATCTCGTTTTCAGGCTTTGCAAGCCCTGCACGCGCTGCGTCGTTACAACGATAGATCAGGCAACAGGAAAGCGGAGAACCAGCTCACCTTATGAGCCCCTGGACACGCTGTCTTCGTTTCGGCGAAGCCCTCGGATGGAAGGCGGAATCGTCTTCGGACAAAACGCAGTCGTCTGCGCAGGGGCAGGGTGCGAGTTACAGGTTGGCCGGGAAGTCGCTGCCGAGCTAGCGTTTCCTGATCCGTGAATCATCCATCAGCGCACCTCGAGCCATTGAACCGACGTTGCTCATAAACAAGGGAAAAGCCATGAAAAACCTGGCGCACGAAACTGCCGTTCTGGACAAGACACTCGTCTATGCCAAAAATTACATCGAAGGCCTGTCCCACTCGAGAGTCAGCGCCAGTGCCACGCTTGACCAGCTCCGTGCTCGCTTCTTGCTCGATCTGCCCGAGGCCGGTACTGATCCTTGTGAGGTGATAGAGCAGCTCGTTCGGGACGCATCTGATGGCATCCTCGGGAGCGCAGGAGGTCGATTCTTCGCGTACGTAATTGGCGGGGCATTGCCGGCATCCGTTGCTGCAGATTGGCTAACGTCCGTCTGGGATCAGAATGCCGCGATGCACGCCAGTAGTCCGGCGGAGGCGGTCATTGAAGAGGTTTGCGGAACATGGTTAAAGGAGGTCCTCCATCTCCCGGCGTCCGCGAGCTTCGCACTGACGACAGGCTCCCAGATGGCGCATGTGGTTGCATTGGCGGCAGCCAGGCACGCGCTTCTCGCAAGGCTAGGGTGGGATGTCGAAAAATGCGGCTTGCGAGGCGCACCAGAAGTGAGAATTCTCACTAGCGATCAGTATCATGGTTCGCTAGAGCGTGCTTTACGCATCTTAGGCCTCGGCCGGGATGCGCTCGTCCGTTTGCAATCCGACGAGCGAGGACAGCTGCCAGTCGATTTGTTGCAGGCTACGCTTGATGGAAGGCCGGACGTCTTGTCCGTCGTAGTGTTGCAAGCTGGCGACCTTAATACAGGCGTATTCGACAATTACAAGGATCTGATCGAGTTGGCTCATTCTCGTCGCGCCTGGGTGCACATCGATGGCGCGTTCGGCCTATGGACTGCCGCGAGCGATGCGCATCGACACCTCGTAGACGGAATCGAACGCGCAGACTCGTGGGTCGCCGATGGACATAAATGGCTTAACGTGCCTTACGACTGTGGTTATGTGTTTGTCGCTGACCGAGACGCTCACTTCGCATCGGTGTCCCATAAAGAGAGCTATCTCGCGCGCGTGGACACTGCGCGCGACCCCATCGATTGGAATGCGGAGTGGTCACGTCGGGGCCGGTCGGTCGCGACATATGCCGCCCTTAAGCAGCTGGGCAGAAAAGGCGTCGCGGACTTGATAGACAGGACTTGCAGTTTTGCTGGCCAGCTCGTCGATCAGATCGGCGCCTTAGAGGGCGGTGAAGTTGTCTGGAGATCAGAGATTAATCAGGGTTTGGTTCGATTTCTGGATGCCAGACCCGATGCAGGCTCCGCCGATCATGACACGCGTACTGATGCGGTTATATCTGCCGTCACGGCGTCTGGGGAAGCCTTCTTTGGAGGTACGACGTGGCGTGGACAACGATGCATGCGTATCTCAGTCTGTAACTGGCGCACGACATCAGACGATGTCGAACGCACGGTCGCGGCGGTCGCGAGGGCGATCGCAAGCTGCAGAGGTTAGAGCCGTGACCACGCCATGCGCTGGGGCGGTGACGGCACGTCTGGAGCAGCCTGCCCGGACCAGTTGAGCAGAATGCTGGAGAGCTGGGCCGCTACCCACGGCGGCGTCGGCAGGCAAGCTCACCGAGCCCTGACAAAAGTTCAGCGCCAATTCATCCGGTGGCTCTGCGTCGTTTCATCGTGGCGACGATCGTCCTCTTCGTGCGCGTATTGGCCTGTCGTGCTGATTTTGTCATGTCCAAGATTGTCGCGTACCGTGCGAAGATCCATCTTGTTGTCCAGCATGTGTGATGCGGCTGTATGTCGCAGCCAGTGCGCCGATGCTACGCGGATGTGAGCCGCATGTTCGACATGTTCACCGCCCCTGGCTTCCGTCCAGTCGGCAGCCTGCCTGAAGACTTCCTTGATAGCGTTGTGCACGGTCTTGCGATTGACGCCTTCGCCTGAGACATTGCCGGCACGACGGCGAAACGGAACGAGGAGGGGAGTCAGTTCGTTCCGTGCAGGCAGCGGCTCGAGGCCGTGCGCTTGCCGGTAGCGTATCAGCTCGGCAAGCAGTTCTTCCGAAACCGGGATGCGCCGGTACTTCAGACCCTTGCCGACTACCTCCAGCCACCAGCGCTGCTTGCCGTCCGCGCCCATTTCCCGCACGAAGTTCCCCATGGTGCCTCCGGCTACTTCCGAGATCCGCGCACCCATCAGGTAGAAGAGGGTGGTTAACCACCGCGCACGCGCCTTGTCGGATTGTTGCGTCGGGTCATCTTCCGGCATGGCCGTCACGTAATCCTTGACGTGCTGCCACATGACGGCCGGCAGAAAGCGTGTGATGTGCTGCGCCGGCCGCCGGCGCCGCTGCCGCAACAGGCCGAGCGGATTGCCACGCAGGTAACCGGCTTCCACGAGCCAGCCGAACATGCTGTCCAGGATCACGACGGCCTGCCTGATGCTGACCGGGTCGAGTTTGCTGGCAAAGGGTCGCCAGCGCGGATTATCCGTCGGATAGCGGGCGCCATTCTCCGTGATCCACGTTGAACCGGGTTGCGGGTCGGCCATAAATTCCCGGTAGCGGGTCAGGTCTTCGTGGGTCAGCGACGAGAGGGGTTTCAGTTCCGCAATCAGGGTCCAGAGCGGGTTGCTCCGCTCAGGGGCTGCCAGGAACGCCCTGAACACACGAAGATCCTCCTGCGCGATCGCACCGGGCCCTTGGAGCGCCTCGGCGAGCGCCCACAGGAGCAGCCGCTCGGCTTCCTTCCGGTAGTTCGCATGCGTCGTCGCGCGGTCAACATAGTTCTCAAGCCATAGCGCGATGGCCTCCAGATCGGTCTCGGCGCGGATCTGGCGGCGCGTCGCATCGCCGAGGTTCGAGCCAAAACCGCCGATCTCGCTTGCGCGGAGCTGGATCGCCGAGGCGTATCGCGTAGGCAGAGTTGTTTCCGTGTTCATCGACCGTCCTGATGTCCGTTTGCTAGTCAATTTTGGCGCGGACCCGGGCGCCTCGGTGAAACCCATTTTGCCAGATCGCCCCGCGTAGTCAATTCCCCATTATATGCATAATGTGAATTACGTATCACGAATAGTTGTGTTTAGTGCGTATTACGTTGTATTATCTACGCTCAACGCCGAGGAAACGCCTGTTATGACCCCCGACTCCGTCGTACAGCAGGAGGAAATCGCCCGCGAGGTCGAGCGCATCAAGTCGCAGGTCGACGACACCCGCGAGATCTATCGCCAGGTATGCCGGGTACTGTTTCTTCGCTTCGGGGTCACGCCGACCGCCAATGGTCTTTACCAGCTCGTGCGCAAAGGCACGATGGGCACGCCGGGCGCGGTTCTGAAGGAGTTCTGGCAAGAGATTCAGGCAAAGGCGCGTATCCGGATCGACCGCACCGACCTTCGCCCTGAGCTAGTCGACTTCGCGGCGGACATGGTTGGAACGTTGTGGGAGCGCGCTCTCGCCGATGCAGACGCGGGTCTTGATCTTGAGCGATCGCAGATTCGCGCTGACCGCGCTCAGGCGGAGGCTGAAGTGCTGCAGGCCCGGGAGGAAGTTCTTCGCAAGCATGCTGAGGTTGTTCGCATCGAGACCCAGTTGGGCGATTCGCGGGCCGAGATCCGCATGATAGAGAGCCGGCTCGCGGCCGCGCTCGAAGGCAAAAGGAACCTCGAACAGGAAGTGGCTGCGTTCCGCGAGGAGATTCGCCTGCGCGACGAAGCGCTCGATCGGGCACGAACTGATTTCGCTACCGAGCTCGCGGCCACGCGCGAGCAAGCACAGCAGGCGGCCACTCGCTACGAAGAAGCGTCTCGCCGCTCGATGCTCGAGATCGACCGCGCACGCACGGCGAGCGCAGCAGTGCAGCGCACTCTTGAGGATGTTCGCCAGAGAAGTACCGAAACCGAAGCTGGCTTGCGTGATGAGATCGACCGCGTACAGCGGGATGTTTCCCGCGAACGTCACCGGGTTGGCGTCCTCGAGGGAGAGCTCGCGCTACGGCTGCTCAGTGAATCGAGATCAGGAGCAGCGCGACAGAGGCGGATCAGCGAGAGCCTGGACCTCCCTGCTCTCCTTCTGTCATCGCGCCGAAGATCTAAGCGCACTGCCCTTCGTCGAAGCCTGCCTCGCCGGGCCTGACTGTTGCCGGCTCAACACGCATCGCGGTCGACTGCTGGTTGAATGGACTGGTGTTGCGTCAAGATCAGGCAATCTAACTCGTTGCCTCGTCTACATCTTGATTTTGTGACGATTGGTGTTTGCTCGCGCTGCGCTATTCACAGCGTTATCCACAGCAATTGTGGATAAGTTTTATTCCTTCATGCGATTTCATCGTGCGTGCGTGCGAGTCTCCGACGCCGCCCTGATTTGCATCTTTGCGGTCGCGCTTGAAGATGGATTTACGCCAATCCATTGGAGGCTCTATGACCCCAGACCAGATCGCCCTGCGGGCTATTCGCCAGCGTAATTCCGCGCTCGAAGCCCTTTGCTCCACAGCAGGCAAACCGCTCTATGAAGGTCGAGCGCATCGTCCTGCACAAGGCTACAAGTGCTCGGTCTCACGCCAGGCGCGTGTATTTCGGGTGCCGGACGGCCGCATCATCGTCGAGGGCGTGCAGATTTGGAACGCGCGCTTTCGAAGGGTCAACAGCCAGTATTTCGAAGCATCCGACGAGACCGTGGGCCAGGGCCTCGCGGATCAGTTCCTAGGCCGTGAATTCCTCTAATCCTGCAGTCCTTAGGTGGCTGTATGTCGATAAGCTCTTTAAGGTCGACGGTGCAGTCAAGGCGCTCAACGCCAGCTACTGGCGCCGGGTGTTGAGCCTCACCGACGTGTACGAGCTAATGCCGCAGAAGCGCCGCGACGAGTGGGATAAAGACATTCGCGAGGGCGACTTCATCACCTGTGCGCAAGACGCAGTCGAGCACGGCCGCAAATTTGATGTGGTGGTGATGAACCCGACGTTTGCAGAAGGTCGGGCTGCTCTGCACGTCGAGTATGCCTGCTCGCTGCTCGCTCCAGGAGGTCGCCTGGTCGCGGTGATGCCGGGATCGTACAGGAACAGGCAGATTATCCCGAACGTCGAGGCTGAGTTTTCCCGCATCTACGAGAGCGACTTCACGACGACTAGCGTGTCGGTTGTATTGATGCGTATGACGCGGCCGGCGGAGCGCGATGTCGGGCATGAGTTTGACATCGGTATCGAGGCTGTAACCTGAAGTCACGCGGCGCAGTTGACCTCGCCTCGGGTGCCTACAGCGCCGACGGCATATCTTAGCGGCGAACCATTGCTGAGCCGCCGCGACGGTTGGCGTGCGAAAAGCGAGGTTTTCAGGCCGAATTTTCGTGCTTTGATGGGAATGGCCACGTCGGACAATAGAAAGGCACTTTTGCGTGGCCAAACCTACACGTTCATAGAAGGAATCAGTCCATGCTTCGTCCGATCCGCGGTTCCCTGCTCTCGCTCGTTTTGCTCGGGGCATCTGCCCTTACCCACGCCGAACCGTCGGTCTCGGACGTGAACACGGCCATTCAGACCGGCCAAATCACTCAGGCCGAGCAGATGATCAAGGAGGTGGAGCCCAACCACCCGAATGCGCCACGGGTGCATTACATGATGGCGCTTGCCCTCTCGCACATACCCGGCCGCGAAGCCGAGGCACGCCGTGAGCTCCAGCAGGCCATGAGCATCAACCCCCAATTGCCTTTTGCTGACTCGGCCGAGGTCAATGCGCTCGAGGAGCGTATCCGCCCACACGCGAAGGCCAGCAGCCCAGTGCCCGCTAGCGTGAACCAGCCGTTCGTGCCGAATTTGCATCGTCCGCCCGAAAGTTTGTACGACCGTGCGATGGACTTCCTCCAGCACAACAATATCGCCGTCGCCAGTGTCGTCGGCGTGATTGCTGTGATCCTGATCGTCCTGTCGTTCGTCGGCAAGAAGAAAAAAGGCGGCATCGCGCCGATGAAGAAACTCAAGAAGGACAAAAAGTCGCGTCGGAGCGAACCCGAGCTTCCGGCAGCAGACGAAGGCCAGGAAGCCGAAACCTTCGATTACGGTCATCAGTCCGGCGAGCATGGTGGTGCAAGTGACGCGCACCCAGAGATCGAGCCGTGGGAATCGCAGCCTCACGAAGAACACGAGGACTTCGCCCGCTGATTGTCGGCGGGCCCTTCAGACCGGCCTCGTCACACCGGAATGTAGCCCGTGTGCGTCGGCGTCATTCGCACAAGACGCTCGACCATACGGGTGTTCTGAATCCCCAGAAGCCCCGCCACTTCTTCCACCGTCGCACCTGCCAGCAACTGCCGCCGCGCGTACGTAGTACGCAGCACGCGTGGCCCCATGTCATCGCCGTGGAAGCCGATCTCGCGCAGCACGTTGCGCACGGATTTGTACACGCTCACGGTTGAGAGTGCCTGGCCGTTCTTGCCCGGGAACACCACGTCCGGCTCGGCGTTCTTCGGGCCGATGCCGTTTTCTCGCTCCTTGACCCAATCGCGCAACGCTTCGACGCAAAACCGAGCGAGCGCCGCACGGTAGCCTTCCTGCTCGTTGTCGGGCGCGCAATCGAACGATGGCACAACGTCGTTGAAGACGAACTGGCTCAGGCGAGCATCGCTCGCTTGTGAAGCCGTGACCCCGCCGCCGGCGAGCAGCAGAAGCAGCGCACGCGTGCGGCGAGCCTGCCAGCTCGACACATCCATGTCCTGGAGAAGATAGGTCTGCAGACGCGCGTCGATTTCCGTGGGCATGCAGACCACCCGCGGGCCGCTCTGCCGGCCGCGCAGCATGCGCGTCGCTTCGAGCACCGGGTTGATCTTGCGGTAACCACGTGCGACGAGGTGATTCATGACCTCGTCGATCAGGTCGGAGTGGCGCTTGAGCGTTGAGCGATGCGCCGGCCGACTCTTCGCCTTCTGCAAGTCCGCGGCCACACCGGGCTCGCTAGGATCGCGGCCCTGTAAGGACGTCAGGAAGTCGTGCACCACGGTCGGGCCAGCCGACAGGACCGTCGTGCGGTGTTCGGCGACATACCGGATGAAGCCATTGAACATCGAGCGGTACTGGCGGATTGTTTGGTCCGAGTATGCGCTCTGCCCGTCGCTCGTTGCGACGTTCAGCACCCACATCTCGAACGCCAGCGCGGGTACCCGCAGCCACTGATCGCGCGAAGGCGCGAGTTCGGTCAGGTCGGGTTCAATACCCGACTCCATATCCTCAAATAGCTGTGCTTGCTGAGCCATATTCGCCGTCCCATTACCACTCATAGCCCGGAGGTTAATGGAAAAGTCATTTGTTTACAAGCACTTGTCTGGCACGGAAATTGACGTTTCGGCTTGGTGGCGGGGTTCGGCCCGAAGGGCCGTATGGAGAGGAAAGGTGTGGCTGTCCGTATATTAAGTTGGAAAATCAGGGGAGACTTGCACGCTGAGCTGCAACCGGTATTGTTGGGGCATCTTCGAATCCATGGTGCTCTAGTGACACTCGGTTCCCGCCTGCAAGCTGTGCCTGCCACCGCCTCGTCGCTGGCACCAGCCCTGATCATTGGTCAACATGTTGCTGACTCCCTGCCCCCGTTCCATTCATGGGGGCTCGTATTTGGGCTCAAAGATGAGGAAGATGATGGCGCGGCCGCCGAGGTCGGACGTACCAACTTGCCTGGCGATACCACTGCATGGCCCGCTGACGGGCTACCGTGGGCTTCAGCATCCGAAGGCTCCGCCGTGTTGGCGAGGCTCGTCGTGCGCTTCCTACGGCCGGATTGGAAGGCTTCGTTCTGGTCAAGCGAGTATTTCGAGGAGGTTGCTTGCGACTTCGCGCAACGTTTCCTCGTGCCAGCGCCGCGGGCCGGAGGCCGGGTCACACGTCACCAGATCGATGACTGGTTCAACCTGTTGGGCCTCTCGGTATGCCCTCTTCCGTCGTCTGTTCGACTCGTCTCAAACGTGCGCTAAGCACAAGCGAAAACGGCCACCCCGAAGGGTGGCCGCTCGCTGTTAGAACATTGCGTCATCATGCTGCACGACGAAACGTCCGCGTCTGCTGGCGCAGACGCTCCTTCTCTTCCTGACGCGCGGCACGCTCCGCAAGCCGCTTCGCGCGACGTTCGTACTGCAGCTTCCAGATGTCGCAGAAGTCCACACCTTCCTGGACCGATGCGATTACCGTTACGCGTTTGCCCATCGAGCGCAACTTTTCGGCGAGCAGGCCTGCGTGGTACTCACCCGGCCGGATCTTCATGAGCCCATCCTCGCCGTCTTCGCCCTTCGCTGCCCGCTTTTCCTGCTCTCGGTCACGATCGGCGTAGATGAAGATGGCGTCGTAGTTGCTCCAGTCGAGGTCAGCACGGCTCAGGTTGCCGCAGTCCAGCATGCTGCGCACTTCAATTTTGTTTTCATATTTCGCAACGACTGCAAACCCAGTTTCCGCGCCTTCTGTCAGAGCAAGCGTTCGCGAAACGGCGTTGTTAAGCCGCGTCGAACCGCCTGCAGGACCATCCGGCGAGGACATCTGCTTCTTTGCTGCCGGTTTCCCCTTCGCATCAACGAACGGTACCTTTTCGCCTTGCGGTGTCAGGTAGATTCGCTGAAGCGTCCGAGCAGTCTTGTCGCCGGCGGCGACGAGCCGCTGCAGCAGTACCGGAAATTTACCCATGTCCTTGCCGTCGTGCGCCCTATACGTGAGGCCAGGGTGATGACGGACATCGGGGCCGAGCCATTCGAAACGAAAGCCAGGCACGCGATGACACAGGTACTTCCAGACAGGCGAGTCTTCCGTGATGGCCAGACTACGCTCCCAGGTATTGCGCAGGATCGTACGAAGTTCCTCCGGGCTTTTCTCCGGACGCACGGCCACCTTCGGAATGAAAGTGGAAGGCTCCATGCCCTGGTTATATCGCTGCGTTTTAAGCTCGTGATAGATTTCGGCCAAGGGCTTGCCGGTGATCTCGTGGATGACGCTCACGAGGTTGCCACCGGTTTCGCACTTAGCGCAATACCAACCCGAACCACCTTTCCCGCGACGATCCCATATAACGCGGAACGTCGCGCTGCCTGTGCAGAACGGACACGCCCCCCACTTACCGCTGAGGATCTTCTCGTCCTGCACGTAGTACGGCAGCACATTTCTCCAGTCGATCGAATCAACGTCGACACGTTCTTTCGGATCATTCATGGTGTATGCCTCATGCCAACGATTGGCGAATAAAAAGGCGTTGAAGACTCACCATGAGCCTTCCTGATGGATGCCGAAGCACACATCAGGAAAGCCCCCGAAGGGGGGGCGATCCTGGGCCATTACCGGCCCTCTGTTACATGGTTCCGAATGCGCGTTGTGCGTCGAGATAGCTCGCATCCAACGCGAACGGAATGTCGTCATCCATTTCGTCGAATCCACCCCCTGCCGGAATGGAGCCCGTTGCCGGACGACCACCCTGACCGCCACCGCCCGCGCCGCCACCGCGCGACTGACGTGCATACTCGTTCGAGCCAGCCGCCCGCTGCTGCCGCGGGGGTTGAGCCGCACGACCTTCGCCGTCGTCATGGCCGCCACCGCTGCCGCTGTCGTTGTTCGGACGGCCGCCGAGCATCTGCATCTGGTCAGCGACAATCTCCGTCGAGTACCGGTCGGTACCGTCCTGAGCCTGCCACTTCCGCGTACGGATCTTGCCCTCGATATACACGGACGAGCCCTTCTTCAGGTACTGACCGACGATGTCAGCCAGGCGCCCGAAAAAGGCCACACGGTGCCATTCGGTGTTTTCCTTGAACTCCCCGCTGGCCTTGTCCTTGTAGCGATCGGTGGTCGCGAGGCGAATGTTCGCCACCGCATCACCGCTCGGCAGATAGCGAATTTCCGGATCTGCACCAAGGTTGCCGACAAGAATGACTTTGTTTACTGATGCCATTTCATTTCTCCCATGGTCTCTCTGGAGACTGATGCGTGAGCCTTCCTTAACCGAACCGTGCAGCAGATGCTGCGCCGGCTCCTCCATTACTGCTTCCGTAACATCTATCGACGTGCTCTATCCATGACTTGAAAGTCGTAGATGTTGCGTGTCTTCTCGTTGCGGACACCATTGCGAATCACCCAGAACTGCTGGCGACCACGCTTCAGGCTAATCGTGTCTCCGATGGCGACGCGGTTGTTGTCCACGTGTTGCTCCAGCTCATAACCTCTGAACTGCTCTTCCTCGCCGTCAGGGGTCCTCAACGTGATCGCGTAGATCGAGAAGGGATCCTTTTTCGGCTTCTTGACCTCAATGACGCCGAGACCAATCACCTTGCCGACGACACGACGAGCTCCGCGGAAATCGACCTGACCTTCTTCGACGCCGTTCTCCCCGGAGGGACGAGCATCTGCAGGAGGCGGCGGCGGATCGCGTCGAATCGGTTGCTGCGGGCGCGGTGCTGCTGCGCGTGCAGGTTCGGGGCCGCGTGCGGCTTCCGGTGCAGGACCGCGACTGGGCGCTTGCGCGTCCATCTCGTCGAAGCACGGAATGTCCACCCAATGGGGAACATCCTCGTCCATCGACGAACCTGCTGCCGGTGCCGGCGAGGGCTGTTTCTGCTTCGGAGCCGTGTACTGGTCGGGATGCGCAGGCTGTGCAGGAGGCTGAGCCTCAGTCTTTCGACTGGGACCGCGCCGCCGCGCTGCTGCGAGTTCCCGACGGGTGTACTCGACCGCTTCTTCCAACGTGAAGGCGACCTTCTCGTTTGCCGCCGTGCTGCGCGTGAACGCGGCAAGGGGCTTGCGGACACGGCCGATTTCGATGCGCTGAATCTCGTTCGCCGCGAGGTAGACCGAGAATCGGTACTGCTTGCTCGCGATATCCACGACTGCGTGGCGGTCGGCGATTCGCATCGCCGGCTTCTTTTCCCAGATCGACGGCTTCGATTTCTCGCCAGCGGTGTCGCCTGACGATTTTTCGGAGGTCGATCGACGGACAACACGCGCTGACGGCTCGTCGACTGCTTCCTTCAGCTTCGAAGGGGCTGCTTCCTTGCGCACCACCGTTGCCTCTTCCTGCGGCTGCTTTGCTTCCATTCCCTTGTCGGTATCGAGCGAACGCAGAACCCCGCGAAGAGCCCTGAACATCAGCTTCAACACCTTGAAGACGACGAGCACGCCGACCGGGAGCACATTGAGAATCCCCAACGAAGGGTCCGTGACACGGCTGTTCGCGCTTTGAGTCATTGATTCCTCCAACCAGTTACGTCGACGTAGTCTTCGAGCTTGCGCTCGCATTTGAGCAGGAAGCCTTCGTCTCCGAAGGCCTCGATCGTGCGGAGCAGTCCAGCGAAATGTTCGCGGAGACAGCGAGCAGCAACTCGCCTGACCCACTCTGCATCCCATCCGAGCCGCTCGCAGACGAAGTCAAAAGACACCATCACGTCAACCACCGTGACACCGTCAATCACTTCCTCCGGCCGGACATCCTGAAAGCCGTAGATCCACTGCATCGCGTCATAAACACGCAACTCGTCTTGATCGCAGTCCTCGAAACCGAATAGGTCCGGGCCTGTGTCCTCGACGAAATTGCGACGTTTGACGATCGCTCGCAGATCGTTCCACATCAGGTTGCCCATCAGCTTGCACATCACCAGTTCCGGCGCGTCCGTCTCCTCGATGCGGCAGAGGAGGTTTTCAAACGAACCGGCGGGCTGGTTTTCCTCAGCATCGTTCTCCTCGTGGGCATGAGCTGGCCGAGGATCCGTCGACACTTCCTTGTCGTACACCCGGCGGCGCGAGTCCTTCCTCAGGACATCCCACGCACCAGATGCAGCCTTCACGACTCGCGGAACCTCAGCACAGAGGACTGCGTTGTCGATCAGACGGTCAATTTCCTTTTCCGACGTGTATCCGAGCCATTCGTCTTCCAGCGGATGCTGGTCGACCATGGGGGATAACGCCACCGGTGGAGGAGCTGCTACTTCTCCAAACAGTTCCAGGTTCATGATGCTTCCCCTTTGCCTCAGAGAGGCCGTTGAAAACCGGGGAGCGAGGCCGGAGTCTTTCCTCTACCGTGTGGCAGAGGAAAGACCCGAAAGGGTCTTTCCAGGGGTGGCTTAGAGATCGGCTACGTTGATCACGTAGTCGGCCAACCCTTGTATTTCTTTCGTCTGTGTCACGAAATACTCGCGCGAGTATTTCCCGAGCTCATGGACACGGCGCTTGAGAAGGATGAGTTGCCGCTTCTTCTCCTCATCCAGCAGACCGTCGGTCTCGTCCGAGAACAGCGTGTCGGACCGGAACCGGGCGGCGCCAGCAAGGTAGAGTGCAACTGCGCGCATCAGACAGTCGTTGACGTACACGCACTGTCCGCCGCTCAGCTTCTGGACCGGCTTTTCCATTCCGTCTTCGACGTCGAGGACCATGATCTCGAAGCCTTCACGCAAGGCCCCGGAACGCAGTTCGCGTTGCGTTTCGAAACGCACCGAAAACCGCCCTCCGTAGCAGACAGTCAGAAGGTCATTCGCGATCGCTGCAATACCGGGACCGGCATCGTCGATCGAGAACGCCACCAGGCCGTCCCTGCCGAGCGCCTGGGAGGCAAGCTCCCACGCTTCGATTTCCTGGCCAAGCTTTTCAGCTACGTGAGACATTGGCCCGAGTTCTGCAACCCCAGCCTCAGCCCGCCCGACACGCTCGTGAACCTGAGCCTGTTTGGCCTGTAGATAAGCAATCTCTCCCTTGATCACCTGCACCTGTGCTTCAGCCTGCGAAAGTGTCTTTGCGACACCCTCACGGACGGACGCGTCGGTGCTCGCGGGCAAAGCCTGCAGCTTTTCCTGATACCCGGCAACAGCCTGCTGATGTGCCTGCTGGACCTGTGCGATCGCAGCGTCACACGCGGCACCAGCCGCGTCGATTTCAGCCCTGATGGTTTTCCGCACAGCTTCGTGCCGCTCCAGGTCTGCTCTCTTCGCGGTCAGGAGATTTACGACGCCGGGGCGAGCCACCTTAGCTTCGTCGATCAGTTGCGATTGAGACGCGAGCGGAACGAGACGATCCAGGCTGCGGATCACTGCATCCAGTTCCTGCCCGACGCGGGCATCCTGAGCTTCCAGTGCGTCGAGTTTTGCAACCTCTACACCGGCCGACTTCAGATCGTTGTTAATGGTCGAATACTGCTTGCGCTGATTGGCCAAGTCCGTCGTGACCGTGGTCAACTTCGCCCGAGCTTCGCGAGCATCCTTGAGGAGTTCGCAACCGGCGGCGAGTTCCATGCCTGAGCACGGCACCCGATCAGCAAGTGCAGCAACCGTACTCAGTTGCGCTACCCGATCACCAGTGGCTTTTCCTTCGGTCGCTACCCTCGCCAGATCCGCCGTCAGGGTCATGGTCTTCGTCCGATAAGGACGAAGCGTCACGATCTGTTGTCGAATGCCGTCGAGGCTGCCTGTCAGCGTCGTCCGCGTCGACTGCAGCGGCGCAACTTGGCTGGCGGCTTCTCGAACTGCCTTCTCTTCGGCAATCCTTGCGTTGATCGTCGTCAGCCTGGTTTCGGCTTCCGTGATCTCCTTCTGGAGGGCCTTGATCGATCTCTCCGCTTCGGCGTCGCGCTGTTTCAGCGCGGAGGCTTGCTTGGCCTGCTGATCGCGAAGTTCAGATGCACGCGCGGTCGCCCGGCGGTTATCGGTTTCGATCAGTTCGCGCCATTGCTTGCGCTGCTCTTCGACACGTTGGAAGCCGGCGGCTTCCGTGTCGAGCTGCACAACCCGCGCCCGCAGCTGCTGCACGGCCAGTTCTGCCTGGACGAGCGTGGCTGCTTTCGCATTCACCTGGCCAATCAGCTGTTGCGCTTCACTGCGTGCTGCGTTGGCGGCGGCGCGAAGCTCCGCACTGTCGCGGATGCGGGCCTGTACGTCAGCCAACTTCTCGCGGAGCAGGCTTGCCACTTCGGCGGCCGATGCGCTGTCGCGCAGCAACTCGTCGTGGCCAAGCCATGCGCTTAGAAGGGCCTTCACGTCAGCGTGCTCATAGTCCCCCAGCATCTTGCGCCGGTGAGCTGCGAACTGCGTGGTGAAGAACACTTCCGGGCGGCCCAGGATCGCTTCGATGCAGCGATCGTAGGTTGCTGCGCTACCGTCAGACGTTGTTCCGTCCGGCAGGACTACCGGCGCCCAGTCATTACTATCCCAACGGTGCAGGAAGGCTTGCTGGTTGCGGGTCTTGCCGGTGACTCGAAAAACCACATCGGAGCGATACCTGACGCCATCGTGCGACCAATCCAGTTGCTTCTGTGCGAGGGGTTCCGAGATTTCGTCCCAGTAGGAAAACGAGGAAGGCTTGAGGCCGTCACACCGCGACGGCATGAGCCGGTACGGATGCAGGTTGTCCAGGATCGTCGTCTTGCCCTGCCCGTTCTTCCCCACAAGCGCAACAAGCGTTGCCCATTCGGGGATGACAGACAGGTCCAGTGTGACTTGGGATTTTCGACAGCCAGAAAGGATTCCGGCGAACCCCCTCAAGAAAAGCTTTGAGGGTTTCATTTTCGATCTCCATGCCGCGGAGCGGCTATTCAGAAATCGGCGCGGGGCCGCGTCTCCGACGGGATCGACGCAGAACTATCGCTCATGCCGGGGGCATGGGGAATCAGCTTCTGCGATTTTCATTTAGAGTTGCCGCCAGCGCGGCTTTACGTGAAGAACAATACACGAGGCCCGCAGACGATGCAACACACGAACGTTTCAATAGCACAAACCTGACGGGAAATTGTCCCTGCGAGATCGGCGGGTGAATAAAGATGACCGGGGTTAGCCGGTCATCCTGTTATTACTTCAATTTCACCTTCCCTACGGCATTGCTGCAGTTCGAGTTGGATTTCCATGATTTTGCTTTCCTATTTATGAACTCTTTAATGCCCTTGAACGTCGACGCGGGAACAAGATGTTCCACCAATTTCCACAGTTGGATGAGAGTGATGAGGAATTCACCAAAATCAAGCAACCTCTCGGTTTCGACGCTCACGTGAGACTGTTCCACTAGCCACATCAACCAACCCAGCGCAATCAACGGGACGATGATGAGGCTGTGCTTAAAGAACTCCAGCCATGCTTCTGCTGCGAGGTCTTTGGTTTGTTGCCACACACCTTCCTGTTGAGGCTGGTGCGCGTCCCTGACAGGTGTTGAGCCTGTTGGGCTTTGATTTGATGATACTTTTCTATTCATAGGCTTCTCCTTTTTGCTCATAGCGAGCGGTTGAAAGGAGATGGACCGCGAGGCCCGGAGAGATTCGAAGATCTGTCGAGGCCGTTGCGGACGCCCGAAGGCGCCGCAACATGCGTTTACGAATAGCCAAAGTTACTTTTAGTGCGCCGGTTGACGCTGGTGCACGGCCGCGAAGTGCGCATTCAGACGGCCCTGCGGCGGAGCGTCCCGATGATCTATGCGCGCGGTGCCGTAGCTCCACCAAACTCCTCGAGGATCGAGGTCGCATGCGAGCGTGCGGACATCGTCCACCTTCCCAAGCGCGGCCGCGTGGTCGTCGGGGAAAGGCCCGAGCAGCGGCACCCACTTCTGTCCGGTTTCGTTCATGGCACTGACGTAGTACAGGTCACGCTTCGTATCCGGTTGTTGATGCGTTCCGTTCATGGTTCTCCTTTGTGCCGTATGGCGGCGGTCGAAAAGGAGAAAGGAGCATGGCTCGGACAGGTTGGTTGGCCGTCGGAGCCGCCGGCAGCGCCCAGGGGCGCCGCGACGTGCGTTCACGAACCCCGAATTGCTACTGCACGGGGGATGCTTGGATTATGTATTCCGAGTGGTGCTCGTTGTACGTGTGGTTACCCGCGTCACCGTCCGCGATGTCTCGCGCTTCGTCGGGCGTTCTCGCCGACAGGCGGATCGTCCGCGAGCCGTAGCTCATGCGGGTCACCTGCACTTCGAACTCCTGCAGCGGGATGTCGCCTTCCTTCAGGTCCTCGACCTCGATGTCGGCCAGCGTGCCGGCCGCTTCAATCGTCAATCCATGCGGGCCCGAGGTGCCGACGATGCGATAAGAGATATTCGAAAGACCGTCTACCTCGCCAGTCACCATTTCTGCGAGCCAACTCTCGAGATCGTTACCGGCCATCTCGAAGACGTCGTTGAGGTCCGCCTCGAACGTGACCACAATCTTACCGTCGTTGACGCGAGCCGTGTTGCCGCTCGGGAGTTGCACGTACCGTTGGTTGCTCATTGATCCTGCTCCTCTTGTATGCCAGTAAAGGCGGTTGAAAAGGAGTGAGCAAAGAGCTCGGCAGAGGTTGCGGCATCTGCGAAACGACATGCTCCAAAACGTTGCGTGGAAAGTCGAAAGTCCCCGGAGGGACTCTCGTTCAGTTGCGCGATTTCAGTTTGCTCATTCGATTCTGACGCAAACCCAGGAACCGTCAATCCATACTTCGGTGAGCTTGCAACCGTTGAGATGGAGGACGGACACCAGCGGAGACGTGCCGATGATTTGCCGCACCGGAGCTTTGCGCAGTTCATTTTTCGTATTCATGGTTTCCTCTTTCTGCCTTGAAGGCGTTAAAAAGAGGAAGTCGCATCACGAGGCGGCGACTTTCCTGAACCTGGATGGCACAGGAAAATCGGCTCTATTGCTTGCCTCAAGAGCCCTTTCGAGAGCTAGGCATCACGCTTGGTGGAGGATCGAACCACGGGGAAACGGCGCGTTTCAGTGCCGTGTGTGGATGGTCGAAAGTCCCCGAAGGAACTTTCGAACGGTTACGAGTGATCAGTAGACTGTGACAAGTTCCGCCGGCTGACGAAACAAGACTTGCGTACCACGTGCGAGCAAGACGAGAGCTGCAACCAGCGGCGCCAGAACGAAGACCAACCAAAAGCCAACGCCCTGAATGGCGGCACTAGCGGCAAAGCAATGACCAGTGACGGATTCCACCAGGAATGCCCCGAAAGACAATTGGTGTGTCGACACATGTGCCAAATACGCTTCGAGTGCTGCGCGTCCGCTGCCCTGAAGCAGTTGAAACTGTGCGTTTGCCTCGTATGCGCAGCCGAAAATTACGATGATGGCGCCAGCTAGAGCAATTAATCCAGCCGAGAAAAGCAAGCTCCACGATGCAACGTGACCGTAGACGATCGAGAATGCCTGAAATCCCTTTGAGCCACTCTTGCGATTGATGGTCGTGTTCATGATGATCTCCTTTTGCCACTTGAGGCGTTGAAAAGGAGTCAGCGCAGTGCGCTCGGCTGAGGTAAACATCTCAGCGAAACGCGCGGTGATTCATAACACGCTTGCTTGGATTAATGCTTTCTAGGAAGTGCCGATCTAACGGCTGAATCGACTTTATCAGAAGATCAGAATGTTAGGCAAGCCGCAAGATCGACCAACGCCCTTGAGGGCGTTGGTTTCTTATCGTATTAAGGTTTCGGCCGTGACGCATCACCTCTGTCCCAAGGCGGGGTTGACGTGCGCGATTCGCGATCGCTTCGTACATTTCACCGTCTGAGCCCTGAACTGCTACTTCGACGAGGTCCGGTAGAGGCAGGCGCGCTGCGGGAGTTCCTTGCGGAAGGCTCAAAGTCGGCGCGAGGCGAACTCGGACTACGGTGCCAGCTATTCCTTTCATGGTTTGCTGTACCACCTGTTGAGCGGAGGCCGTTTCGGGAAGAAAACTGCTGGCGCTGAGAAAAGTTACCGCGGCGATCGAGGCGAACCCGAAAGTCTTCGAGCGAGTCTTGCGATTGATGAGCGTATTCATGATTAACTCCTTTTGCCTTTCGTGGCGTTGAAAAGGAGCCGGCGCGATGCGCGTGGTTGAGGGATTGGCCTCAAAGCAGCGCACGATGCCTTGGTTAAGCAAATACACCGCCCCCGAAGGGAAGCGGTGTACGTTGCACGCCAATGTTTCACGCACCAGCTGCGTTTTGGCGATTTTCCAGTGTGGCGATGTGAGGAAGCAGGCGTGCATAAGCAGCCCGATCATCAGCATCACCACGATAGTCGCGAAGAATGGAGGCGAAGAAGCGAACTCGCGTTCCACGACTCTCGAACTCCGGGTGCGAGACGATTGCGAGGAACTCCTCCACGTTACCTGCCTGCGCCGCGACTTCAGCCGGTCGCATGCCGAAGGAATTGACGCCATTCACGTGGTTTTCGCTCGGATCCCAGCCACTCGTCTCGAGATGATCGGCCAAGCGATAGTCGTTCCGATTGATGGTCGTGTTCATGATGCACTCCTTATGCCACTTGAGGCGTTGAAAAGGAGTCAGCGCAACGCGCTCAGCTTAGGCAAGTGCCTTAGCGAAACACCCTGCGATTCACAACACGCTTGCTTGAATTGATGCGTACCGAGAGTGCCGATCGAACGGCTGAATGAACTTTAGCAGACGTCTCGAACGTCGAGCACACTGAAAGACCCACCAACACCCCGAGCGGGCGTTGGTCTCATATCATGTTGATTCTCCGCTCACGAATCGCGCTCCAGCACTCCTCGACCGGCTGATCGCGTCAACACTTCACCGTCCGGGACCTGCATGCCGATTCTGAGTATGTACGCCAGATCTCCCGCCGGAGGATCTGGCGCACATTGTCGCTAGTGCCTAGTTCCCGAACCCCAGAATCTCCATGAACCGAGGATTTTGCATCGCAAAGCCCACGTTGGGCATCTCGAGCTGGTACACCGCCCCGGACGTGG
Organism: Paraburkholderia fungorum; assembly: GCF_902833645.1. Classification (GTDB taxonomy): domain Bacteria; phylum Pseudomonadota; class Gammaproteobacteria; order Burkholderiales; family Burkholderiaceae; genus Paraburkholderia; species Paraburkholderia fungorum. The sequence goes on along the minus strand of NZ_CADFGE010000009.1, from coordinate 236,330 downwards.
TTTGCACGCGCTTTGAGTGCGGGTCGTACGCAACAATGGTGGTCGACTGACCACCATGGCCGAAGACCACGCAGCGTCCCGTGACATCAAGCGCCCCGACGGAAACCCCTTTTTGTCTTGCGAGGCCCCACATCTGCGCAGACTTGGCAGGACAGCCCGACAAATCGCGCACGGGTTCGTTGCTGTGATTGATGGTCGTATTCAAGATGATCTCCTCATGCCAAATTAGGCGTTGAAAAAGGAGTCAGCGCGGTACGCTTAGCTGAGGCGGCAGCCTTAACAAAACTCGTGACAATTCACGACACGCTTGCTTGGCTTGATGCTTGAGGATGATGCCGATCGAACGGCTCAATGACTTTATTAGAGGCCCCGAGTGCCGAGCATCCCGAGGGACCGACCAACACCCCCTAAGAGATGTTGGTCCGTTTCACGTTGAGGTTTCGATCACGATGCAGGGTCAGACTCGCGCCATAGGTGCTGCCACGCTCCAGTGAAGCTTGCGGCCATACGAGGCGAATGTCGGAACACGCACGCGTTCTCGGCATGCTCGTCCGAGGCAGCCGCCTTGGTGTAATTGAAGCTGCCCGTTTCGACCGCCGTCCCGTCGAGCACCATGAACTTGTCATGGAGCATCTGCAGGCGGTTGTCGAACTTCACCGGGATACCACTTCCCACCAGCATTCGCACCTTCGAGGCCGACTTCTGGTTTTCCGTGGTATCAACAACCACAGCCACCTTCACGCCACGCTCGTGCGCTGCGATAAGCGCGCGAGCAATGTCGAGCGAGGTGAACTCGTAGGCCGCGACCAGGATAGTGGCGTCGTCGCCGGAATGCGGGCGAACCTCGTTGATCGCATGGATCACACGGGGATTAGCGCCGCCCTCCGGCGAAAAGCCACAGTCCCACGTAGCACCCGGCTCGAAGGCGTGCTCTTCCGAGACGCCTTCGCTGCTACGCCCCTCATACGACATGCGGATCAAACGCGACACCTGAGGCGGCGCGCTATTGAGCAAGTGTTCGATCGGCTGCATGATCGAATCCAGGCTCTGCGCGTGCGAAGAGGTCCACGGCATGGCCAGCATCATCACGATGCTCATGAGAAAGACTTTCTGCTTCATGAAAAAACTCCTTGATAAGATTTGTTGCGATTGATTTGGCGTCGCCCGTCGCGAGCAAGCGCACTCTCGACACGACAGTCGACGCATCGTTCTCCGTCGATTCGCACCACTTCCCAACCTTCTCCGCCAACGTCGGCAGTGTCGAAATCCCACTGCAACGCTGGCGCTGGGACACAAGCAACTTCGGTTCGATGCGAACCTCCGCCGCTTGCGCCAGTGCTTGCGCGATCGCTTGCTTGTCCACCGTGGATGCCAACTCGGCATCCACCGAATAGCGAACACGAACGAAGGACCCGGCACACGAAGCGGCCTGCTCTTCGAGCCAGGCCATGTCGGGAACGCCATCGAACAAGAAGTCGACCATCACGCGTGCTGGCGTCTCGTAGAACTCGAAGTCGCAGTTACGCGAGCCGATGCTCCAGATGAGAAACCCCTTCTTTCCTTCCTCGCCGTAGTGGAAACGCCCGATCGAGCCCGGGTACGCCACACGCTGGACGGCGCCTTCAATTTCCCGCTCCCACGACTGATGCCGGTGGATGTGGCCCAGCATCGTGGCCGTCGACTGCGCTGCGTACAGTCCGCCCAGTGAGAACTCGTGGTCCTTACCAGCCATCGGAACACCATGCTCGGTCAAGGACCCACTCACCGTGCCGTGGCCAACCGTGACGGTCGGCACGCCGGCGGCGCGTGCTGCTAGGTTTTGCGGAGCAAAGACCCCCTGCATCAGCCCCGCAAGCACGTCCCCCATGGCTTGCGCCACGTGCTCCGCACCTACCGACGAAACCAGATCCGACTTGTTGACAGTCGGTACGCACGAAACCAGCAGTCGCGACTCGTCGAGAGAATCCCCCGGCGACATGTGACGCCACTGCGTACCCACCAACGCCACCTGTCCGATCTTGTCGACCGTCTCCACGGGATACTTGCCACCCGCAAAGCGGTAGATGGCCAGCATGCCCGGATAGTCGTGCAAGAACGTGCCCTGCAGGATCAGGACGGGGCAGTGATCAGCCAGACGCCTGATTTCCTGCATCAACCTATGAAGCGCGGCCGAATGCGCATCCTGCTTGTGGTCCGTCAGATCGCCTGCGATGATCGCGACGTCAACACCTTCGTCGATCGCGGTGCTCACGGCATCACCAAAACAACGTTCGGCCTCGAGCAGATTCCCTATTGAGAAATGCAGGTCGCTGAAGTGCGCAACCTTGATCCTCCTTTTCTGTTTCTGGTTCATGGGTTACTCCTTTTGCCACTACGTGGCGGTGTGAAAGGAGTGCACCAGCTTCCCGATGCCTTTGGGTCTGGGGCATCGGGAAGCCTCCCCTTACGGGGAGGTTGCCCACGGCATAAGCGGTATTCGCTTAACAGGTCGCAGCCTGCCGCATGGCACCGCACGCGGTTTCCATGGCAGCAATGCCGGCTTGCTCGCCGTTGGCGAAAAGTTGCTTGATGTGCGAGATGAGATCCCGCATCTTCGGGAAGCTGCGTTCCCAGTTGCCGACGACGTGCCTGGCGTACTGCGCGAACAGTTCCGGAGGAATCCGGTGGTCCGCGGCCAGCAGGCGTGACTCGAGGTACACGTCCGCATTTGCCCCATACCGGGTCAACTGCGTGATGCCCTCTACCGCCTTCGCGAGCAGATCTTCCTGTTTATCCCAGCCGACGCCGTACTTGTGGTCGAGATAGCGAAGAGTGAGTGCCTTGTCGCTGCCTCCCGACCGGAAGACATCTTCAAGCGCAGCGAGAAGCTGCGTTGCACGCTCGCCGTTGCTCGCCTTGTGCTCGGTGTCGATCACTTCCGCTGCCTGTGTTGCGGCCACTTCAGCCTCGGCCTGTCCGGCCAGGGTCTGAGCGAGCCATGCGACAGGGGCCGCATGCTCAACAGGGTTGCGCCCGATTTGAAGCATCGAAGCGATGTCGATGGCAGGCACAATACGCGGCACCCACTGGAGGCCGGTTTTGCGCTTGCCGTCGCTGTCGAAGTAGCTGCGCTCCTCCTGAACCTTGGTGATCCAGAAGACGGGCTTCCCGGGATCCTTCGGGTTGAAGGTCGGGATATGCCCCAGCGTGCTGCGGATCTGATCAAGCGTCGACCAGATGTTTTCGGCCGCGTACTCCGAGCTGGTTTCCATTTCAACGATGCCAAGGCCAACTACGCCTGGGATGTAGAACTTCAGTTGCCCCCGGAACTGGCAGAGACCGGCCTGAAATTGCTTGCACACCCGCGGCTCGCACAAGCTTCTGACCTCCCACTCGCGCGGAGGAAGACGCTTGACACCAGCCTGGCGTTGTTCAACAACCTTCTTCGCGTCGAGCCCCGGCAGGCGCTCGCAGACCCTTTCACCTCGCTCATTGAAAGCGGAGTGGTAACGGTCCTCGCCCTTGTGGCTCTCAAACCGGTGCGGGAAGAAGTCGAACAGTTCGTTGCTGTGGAAGAAGACAGGGAATCGGCGGAGCTCGCGCTTGCCGTCCACGTCTTCACCGTACAGATCCAGGACCGTCTTCGGAAGCACCGACATTACGAAGTCGTCCACCGAGAGGTGGAACGCCTGCGTGTTGACCGGGTACATCGGATTCTTGATGCCGGTCTTGGCGGTGATGTCTTTCTCGATCATGGAGGCGCGGCGTTGTTGAGCAATGCCGTCCTTGTAGATCTGTACTGCAGTTGCGTTTTCCTGCGCGGTACGGGTCAAGACCTTGGTGCCGCAGCGGATCTTTCCGGATGCGCGCGGGCCGCCATAATTGGTGGTCGTGCGCTCGGAAAGAATCGATTTCGTCGGTTTCATGGTTTCTGCCTTCCAGGACTTACGTCCGTTCGGGTTATCGATGGCAACATGCCTTTTCGATCCTAATGCCAGTGCTGGCGAATTAAGGAAGGCGTGCGCAGCGCGCACGGCAATGCGTTCGGCATTGCCGTACAGCCGCAGCGTGCTCAGAGGATTTCGAAGACGATGAGGACGACGGGCAAATTGCCCGCCGTTCCTGTTGCGATTACGCGAGACCCCAGACGCCCCGCTCTTCCGACCTGAAGTCCGGATAGATCTGCAAGGTCTGGCGAATCTTCTCGCGCCAGCTGCTGTTGGTAGTGACTCGATCCGTCGACGCCGAGACGGCAGCGTAGATCTTCGCCAGAGGGGCCTTGCCGCCGAGTTGCATCAGCACCGAGCGCACGATGTTGCGCCACGTTCCATGAAGTCTCTTTTGCGCCTGGCATGCCATGGCGCTAAGGACTGCGAGAATCGCTCCCGCCTTGCGACGGAACAGCACGATGTACTCGTGCATGATGAACGGTAGGTCCATCTTCCCGTATGACTGGAAGTTACTCATCGCGTTGTGTTGCGCCTTGATGAGCACGCCGGCCAGTTCCTGCGCCGGCAGTCGAGCGATGATTTCGGCCTGGTACGAGGTGTACACCCCGTTCCGGCGCCAGTCACCGATGATGCAGCCGTAGTAGCCACCCGGCAGGGTTGCTTCGCGCTGGTTGAGCATGGCGAGGTGCATCTTTTGATGGAAGTCCTCGTCGTCCATGCAGCGCGACAGATCGTCGGGATGCGCTTCCTTGCCCCAAACTTCGCCCGAATAGCGAATCATCCCGTGATACGGCGGATGCGACAGAACCAGGTTGCCCTGCTCGCCCGTCGCTTCGACGATGGAGTTGCGCAGGATGTTGAAACCTTGGTGCAGGTCGAGGCCGTAAGCCGTGATGCCCATTTCCTTGGCGACTTCCACGCTAGTGCCCGAACCCATCATTGGGTCGATGAACACCGGGCGTTCGATGCGGCCGAGGATCTGCTCGAACAGTTGACGATAAACGTGGCCACTGCAGTTGCCGCGCCACTTCGCGTTGCCCCACGGACCGCGATCCGGGAAGGACATGATGCTCATGATTGATCTCCAGTTATTGCCATTGCTGGCGTGAAAAACCGGAGTGCCGTTGGCACTGCCATGCGGGAGACATGGCAGTGCGCGTGCTGCTTTCGACATGACTTGCTGTCAGATGGACCCGCCCGAAGGCAGGTCCACACAGCGTCACACCAAGGAAAACGTGACGATTGAATGCAGGGGTTTAGTCCGCAAGATGCGGATGCGACCCCAGCCCCAGCGCGCCCATGATGCAGCGGGCAACGGGCTTGAGCGGCTCGGACAACTCGTGCGCAAAGTCGATGAGTTCACCGACAAACGCTTTCGTGTACGTGCTCATGCTGTTCCTCCTTCAGAGTTGTGGGCCTATCAACCAAACCGCTTCACGAACCTTTTCAGGCCGCGAACGCCAATCCAACCGGCAGCGGAAAGGTGTAGGGCGAGCATCAGCGCATGAAACGCAAACAGGACGTAGCCCTGAAACGGATCATGGGTTACTCGCTCCACCCCGACGAAGATGCCGTTGAGGAGCAAGGCAGATGCACCGATTACGAGAGACAGCGCAGAGATGAGGACCACGTCCGCCAGAAAGCGCACGAACACGATTAACCCCTCGTCCACTGACTCTCGGATTTCTTCCTTGAGCTGATGTTCCTGGCTCATAGACTTCTCCCGATTTATAGTTGCTCCAGTCATTTGAACCACCTGACGTGATGCCGGCGAACGGCTGGATAAATCGGTGCCCTGAAGGGCATGGGCAAGCAGGCCTGTCCGTGCGTGAGGGCTGAGTCTTGAGAGTGCCGCTTCATTGAGGTGAATCGAAGGGCTCGGGCGTAGCGAGCAACACCGAAAGGGTGGCCGCTACGCAGGTCACATGTCGCGAGTGATGGTGCGGCCGCTCGCCTTCCCAAGCGGTACGACCGGAGGCCCACCCCATTCCACGGGCATGGACAGGCTATAACCTGTCCGTGCGCGTGATGGAAGCATCGCCGCGGAGCCAGCCACACCAGTGGGCAGTATCGGTGCAGCGAACAACATCCCGAAGGATGCTGCCGCTACACAAGTCGCAGGTGATGATTACTTGGCAGCCCACTGTTCGACACGGCTGGCGATGCGATACATGCCTCGGTTGATCGATGCAACTATGCGGAAGGCGTAGCGAAGCAGGCCTACCGAGATAGCGATCGCGGCGATAGGCAGATTCAGAATTCCCAGAGAGGGATGAATCCACTTCGAACGGCGATACTGTTGTTGCTGATTCATGGTGATCTCCTGATGCCGTAGCGGCGCGTAAAACCGGAGATGCGTTCCTGGCACATGGAGCGCCTGGTGCGGATGCAACACCCGCAGCAGATGCCTGTGTGAGGCGAAAATCCGCCTCCTGAAGGAGAGCGGATTCCCTGGTTGCGATTAACGACGACGGTAACCCCAGCCCGAATTGAGGTAGGCCGAGATCGTGGAGCCCGCGAGGCTCAAGATGAATGCCGGCGGGACGATTCCAAAGGCGATGAAGATTCCCCAGCCTTGCAGGACACCACCGATCAAGATCGAGTGGCCCGCTAGAGCGTCGGACATCATCTGCAGAATGGTCAGATGCGCGGCGTGAACCGTTGCAAAGTAGCCGTCCAGAGCAGCTTGCCCGCCGATCTGGAACAGCTCCGCCCACCCCTGCGTTTCCTGAGCGATCCCCGTGAACAGAACGACGATCCCCATGAGCCAGAAAGCTGCGAAGGGAATCCACACACCGTTGCTGAACTCACGCACAGCGGAGCCCAATGCAGCGAAAACACGGTCGATGTTCGACGGAGTGGCGTAGATCGATTTCACGTTCATGTTTAACTCTCCTTTGCCGTATCGGCGCGTAAAAACTTGGAGAGCGGACCTGGACGCGACAAGCGCCCTGCCCTTTCCGGACAATTTGTCGAGGAAGGACTCCGTTGAATTGCGAAGGGAAGTGGGAAGATTCGGAAGAACCTTCCCTGATCGCGATTGACGTTATGGCCGGCGTGATAGGGAGCACGCGGGTCCAATCTCTGGCGTACCGAGCAGATATCCGGACCGAAATTGCAGGCAGCGGCGACGGGGCGAGAGAAGCGGATTCAGATTGCGGTTGATGGTTTTCCAGTTGTGCCAAGAAGGCGGGTAAAACTGGAATGGCACTGGTTCAGCCACTTTTGCAAGCCGGGGGATTGCAAAATTTGCCGAGGCGCGACAGGGTCTGCACGTGTTGCCGCCAACGCGGCGAAACTAATTCTACTTTCGGCTATCGGTTCTTGCAAACAAAACTTGAGGAGGGAAAGGACCTTTCGGCCCCTTCCCGGTTGCATTTATACGTAATGGTTACCATGAAGATTCACCGCACGATTTTTCAATCGCGCGGCGAAGCCTTCAACCGCAACTACCAACATCGCCGCAGTTCAGGCACTTCAGGCAGCCGTCGATCTTGTGCATTTCGTGCGCTCCACAATTGGGGCACTTCTTGCCAAGACCCACGCCGTAGAAGGGCTTGCTGTTCTCGACCGGCTCTTCGCTCGCTTCCACGAACGCCGAAACCGCACCGATACGCCGTGCGTAGGCTTGCGCCAGCACACGCGCGGGAACCTGGTTGCCGTCGGCATCCAGGAAGCCGCGTTTCGTCAACAGACGCTGCATCGAGTATGCCATCGCCGCGACTTCCGAATCGTGATACCGCGGAATTTCCGTCCCGTCCTCACGCACGACATAACCGCATCGGACCACACCCTTGTCCCAGACGGTTTTCCGCAGGTTCGCGAGCAGCTTTGGCAACTCGCCGCCCGAGCGGGCGACCATGGACAAGGAGCGCATCGTTGCGGTGATCCACTGCTGGCCGTCCGTAAGCTGACCAGCCGGCACGAAGAGCTCCACCGGTCGCTCGATTTCCACCTCATGGCCGTCGATGATGCCCTTGACGGTTGCGAAGCTGATCGAGAGGTAGGCGACTTGCTTGCCTTGCGTGTTCCAGTATTCGATCTTCGACGTGATTGACTCGAGATCGCCCTCAGGACGAGCCGGAAATCGTTTCTCAAGCGGATCATCATCGACGACCACAGCCGACGTTGCAGCGACCGGCTTCCCGACAGGCGCGTCCGAGAGAACCGAACCCAGCGTATCGTTCGGACGATACGTCGCCAATCCCTTGAGGCCCGCCTTCCAACCATCCAGATAGAGATTTTTGAAATCCTCGTACGGATAGTCTTCGGCGACATTCACCGTCTTGCTGATCGACGTGTCGATAAACGGCTGCACGGCTTCGAGCATTTGCATGTGCTCGGTTGCCGAGATGTCTCGTGCATGGACAAAGTAGTCCGGCAGACCATTGAATTCGATCGAACCGTCCTCCTTCACCAGCACCTGACCCAGGCCCAATTGCTCGTGATACACGCGCAGCGCATGGTCATAAACCACTTGCCACTTCGTCGAGCCGTCGTCCTGACGCACCTTGCGGTTGTAGCCCCAGCCGAAAGCCGGTTCGATACCGTTCGATGCGTTGTCGGCAAACACCAGTGTGATCGTGCCAGTCGGAGCAATCGACAGCAGGTGCGAGTTGCGAATGCCGCACTCGCGAATACCGGCCTTGATGTGCGCCGGCAGACGCGAGGCGAAACCGCTGAGGAGATACTTTTCCGCGTCCAGCAGCGGGAAAGCACCTTTTTCCTTCGCGAGTTCGATCGACGTTTCGTAAGACGCGTCACGCATCGTTTCCGAGATTGTTGCGGCCACATCACGCGCCTCGACCGAGTTGTATGGAACACGCAGCATCACGAGTGCATCGCCCAAGCCGAGAAAGCCCAAACCGATGCGACGTTTCGCCTGCGCTTCCGCACGTTGCTTATCGAGCGGCCAGTACGACACGTCCAGGACGTTGTCGAGCATGCGAATACCGGTCTTGACGACCGCCGCGAATGCTTCGTAGTCGAACGAGGCTAATTCCGTGAAAGGATTCTTCACGAACTTCGTCAGGTTCACCGAGCCGAGGCAGCAGCAGCCATAATCCGGCAACGGCTGTTCGGCACAGGGGTTCGTTGCTTGGATCTTTTCGCAGTAGTAGAGGTTGTTTTCCTCGTTCATGCGATCGATGAAGAGCACACCCGGCTCCGCGTGATCATAGGTCGACTTCATGATCTGTTCCCACAGATCACGGGCGGGCACCTTGCGATAGACATACTTCCCGTCTTCTCGCTGGTAGGTGCCTTCGAGATCCGGATGCGGGGGCGCGACGTGCGCGAGCTCCACTTCCTGATCTGCAACCACGGCTTGCATGAAAGCATCGGTGACGCCAACCGAGATGTTGAAGTTATTCAACTTCCCCACTGTACGCTTCGCGTGGATGAAGGTCTCGATGTCCGGATGATCGCAGCGCAGCACGCCCATCTGGGCGCCGCGGCGAGCACCGGCCGATTCGACCGTCGTGCACGAGGCATCGAACACGTCCATGAAGGATACGGGCCCGGATGCGCGCGAATGCGTACCCTTGACCCAGGCGCTTTTCGGGCGAATTTGCGAGAAGTCGTAGCCGACCCCGCCACCGCGACGCATTGTTTCCGCCGCTTCAGCAAGAGCCGTGTAGATACTGACCTTCCCATTGACCGTTTCGTTCACCGCATCCCCCACCGGCTGCACGAAGCAGTTGATGAGCGTGGCCTTGATGTCGGTACCAGCGGCCGAATTGATGCGACCGGCCGGGACGAAACCATCGTTGAGCGCCTGCAGGAAGCGGGCTTCCCACTCGTCGCGAACGTTGGGCTGTTCAGCCTGCGCGAGTGCATGAGCGACACGGGTCCGAACGTCCGTGATCGTCTTCTCGTCGCCCTTCGCGTACTTTCTCTCGAGCTGCTCAATCGAGATAGTTTGCGGGGGTAACGTGCCAGCGATAATGCTGTCATTTGCATTCATGATAAAACTCCGTAAATGATGCGCCCAAGGCGCGTTTGAAAAACCGCTCTGGATGGGCTAGGCACGCGAACGCGCTTGCCGCAGCCGCAGAGGTCTTTGGCGGACGCTGTAGGTCTATTACGGATAGGAAATCACGACACCCGGACGGGTGCGCTATTGCAGAAGCGAACCAATGTTGTGGTTGCTTGGGTGGCCAACAATCTGGCGCGATAGAAACGTGATGCCGACAACTCGGCGTGTCTCGATAATAGTTGAACTTACCCGGGACTGCAAATTGCGAATGTTTGCCAGATAACCCAAGCATTCGTCCCAACGTGCTAAACGCGCGCAGCGAGAATCCGGAAAGATACTTTTGGGTGCGCGCCGCCTGCAGCAATCTCACTAAACGGACGACTAGCCTTGAATACCGCCGATCAGTCCCAGCCAGGGGATTCCTGGGCCGACGTGCCCATCACGATCCCCAAGAACCTCAACCGGATCGAGGCGATCCGTACGAACGTCGCGTCGCGGACCGAGATGCGCGTCCACTCACTGCTCATTCGCCGCTGGGTGGACCGCGAGTTCTACTTCGTCTCCGAGCGGCTTTTCATCCGTAGTCGTGGCTTGAAGACGCGAGAGGCAACGGCCAAAGCCCTTCCTGGGCTGGTCAAGGATCTGAAGTATGCGGCACTGGGCCTTCAGGTGGACGCCGAGGCCTACGAAGGCGAGTTGAACGAGGCCGTTTCCCGCAAGACACGGTTCGATCTCATCCTAGTTATGCCGATGCTGTCGACTCTCTACCGAGAGCTGCAGCGTGCCGACCTGGCGATCGCGCAACTGTACATGTCCGAGTACAACAAGAAGATCACCTATGAGCAGCGGGAGGCCATGCTTCAACCGCTGCATCTCGCTTTGGTCGCGATCAAACAACACGCCATTGGCGTTGTGCCCAAGACAATGGCCGAGCTTGCCGAAGAACTCCAAATCAGCTAACCACGCCGTCTTCCCTCGCGAGTCGACCTAAGGAAAATTAGCCCCTCTCGAGACCGCAGCTACACGGCACTCAACGGTCCACCCATACCGGCGCAGTTGCTCAATACATCCGAGGTCGCTCGGGCCTGAACCCAAACAGGGTTGGGTAGCATATAGGAAGCTTTTCTCGGCAGCCGATTCGCAATTTTTACCAGGTTACCGTGAGACGCGTGATGCGCTTGTGCTTGCTGCCCACTACATGTCGCAGCCACCGAATCCGTGGAGGCATCGAGACGCCCAAGGGAGTTTAGCCGTGTGCACGACCCGACGTCCCCCGGTCAGTCGTCGAACCAGTCGCGTTGCTTGAACTGGGCGCGCATTGCTGGAGTCCATCGCCCTCGGCGCTTAAGTTCGGCCTTTGCCGCCAGTCGGTCCGATTCAGTTACCAGTTCTACGCGGTTGCCCGATAGGTCTCTGCGCCGAAGGACAAACGCCACGGCCTTCAGGTAAGCGAACGTGCATTGATAGAACGCAACCGCTTGCGCGACGTCGCGTGTGACACCAGGCGTCCGCAGATCGGCGAGGATATCATCCACAATCCCAGCCTTGAGGGGGCGCACCCTCGCTGGATCGGCACTGAATGCGTTTGGATACCGTGTTGCCAGTCCTTCGATGGCCAGCATGTACCGTTGGATTCTTTTTTTGCTCGCCATACCAATGCGCCTTCCCGACTATTGCTGTGGGTTCGCTGCCCAGCCGGGCAGCGCATCTTCTACCCGAGGACGCGCCTGAAGAACCGCTTCAAGCGCGTAGTCAATGCTACATCTTGAGTTGGCAGCGCACCGGCAGACGTCGCATACTGTTTCGCAATTCCAGGCGGAATCCAGAATCGAGAACCGGACGCTACGTACGCGCTAAAATCAGTGTCCCGGATTTCGACATCCGGCGGGAAATTGAACATCGGCAGTCCCTCGCGCCGGAACACGCCCACCGCACCTTCGACATCCCGCTTCAATTCCTCGTCGAACAGGACCGCGAGATCCGGATTGTCTGGACGCCTCGTGACTCCGTTGGGGACGTTGTGTAGCGCGTCAGCCAAGTCATGGATTGCGGCCATCGTCTTCGGAGTGACGGGTTGTCTCGCCAAGGCCCGAATCTGGACGAGCGCATCTTGGGTGATTTTCAAGGCCTGCACTTGCTTCTCGGTCAATTCGACCATCATCTACTCCCTGTTGAGGACCGCTCGCTGATATCCGGATCGGATTAGGCATCCATGAGGTTCGCGTCTGCCGCCTCCGGGTCCACGATTCGCTCGATTCCACTTTCCTTGATGAACATGCTGGGCGGCTTTCCGCCTCCGGTCGACAACATCAGATCCTTTCGCGCACGCGTCATCGCAACAAACATCAGACGGCGCTCCTCTTCCAGCGTGCCGTCTTTGGCTGGGAACACCTCATCTTCGGCACCGACGACCCAGACATAGTCGAACTCAAGCCCCTTCGAGCCGTGGGCCGTCATCAGCTCGACGGCTTTTGCGGCGTCTGCGCCTTCGGGCTTCTTCTCCTCGCGCTTACTCTGCGCCATCTTGATGGCCGTCAGGCGATCTTGAACGGTCTGGGCCATGATCCCCCGCTCCGGGTCCGCCCGGCGCGGCATGAACATGTCGCGCGCGATCTGAAGGACGTTTTCGCTGCGCTTGTCCGGCGCATAGGACGCGAGCCACTCGCAGATCCCGTAGACGAGGAGTGTGTCCGCTCCAGCCGCCAGCGATGACTGCCACCCGGTGAAGAGCTTGACGAACTCGCGCCACTTCTCCTTGACCGAGTCCTCGATCTTCGCCCGGGCGAAGTCCTCCGACTGTCCGAGCAGAAATGCGCCACGAAAGAGCTTCTCGAGTTTGACGATGCTTTGTTCGTCAACTCGGCACCAGGACAGCAACTGGTCCATCACCTTCTTCTCCGGCTTCACGACAGCCTGGACGGCCGCGCAGAAGATCATCACCTCGATGCTGTTCAGGATCGACTCACCCGGCGGGCGGCGGTACGGAATCCCCATCGCCTGCAGGCGGGCCTCGACCTCGTCCAGGCGACGGTTGTTGCGGGCGAAGATCGCACACGGCTGATCGCCGCCGACCTTGAGCGCCTCGCCGGCGTAGATCGCTGCAGCGTGTGCTTCTTCCTCGCGCGTCTTGAAGGTCTTCCACGCGGTCTTGCCGCCAGCCCCTTTCATTGCGACGAGGTTCTTGTCGACGCGGTCGAGGTTGTGGTTGATAACCTTCGTGGCCGAGCTGACGATCTCGGCATGGCTCCGGTAGTTGTTCCCAAGCATCAGGCGTTCGGCGTTGAAGCTGCGCTCGAACATCAGCATGCCCTCATAGCCGAGCGCGTTCCGGAAGCCATAGATCGACTGATCGTCGTCACCCACCGCAGTTAAAATGACATTTGCGCGATGATGCGCGGCCGCCATATCGAACTGCGGCTTGTCGGTATCCTGATACTCGTCGATGAAGAGTCGGGTGACGTTGAGTGATGGAACGGCGCCGGACTCGAGGCCGGCGTTCGTCTTCAGCAGGATGTCCTGGAAATCGATGACCTTCTGCCGGTTCATGATGTCCGTGTAGATCTGGGTCATCTGCTCGTGGCGCAGCTCAGTCGCCGGCCGTCCCGACTTCACGTGTTCGATAATTCGCGTCGCTTCATCAAGCTTAATGTCGTCGATCGCGAGCTCCGACATCGCCCGGAGGATATAACTGCGACGCGGCCCTTCCTTGACGATCTTCCAGGGCGTTTTTCCGAACGGCCATGGGCGCCGGGAAATGATGTCTCTACCGAAGACAATGTCCCTCCCCGAGTCCGTTTTCAGTTCGGGAAACGACATGAGCTTCATCACCGAGTGGAAGGTGCCCACGAGAAGCCGAGTGGCGGCCTCTTCTCCGGCGAGCGCGATGGTACGGGCTCGAAGCTCGAGGGCCGCCTCACGCGTGAACGTGACCGCGGCAATGCGTTCGGAGCGAGCCTGCAGCGCTGCCGCAATCTTGCGCGAGATGGTGTTGGTCTTCCCAGATCCGGGGCCCGCGATGACGAGGCAGTTGTCTTGGCAATTGGCCACGGCCATCTGCTCGTCGTTCAGGGGCGCGAGGATTCGCGCAATCTTCTCGCTCATGCCGCCACGGCTTGGTCAGCGTTCGCGGCTTTGGTCTTCTTCGCGGGCGCCGGCCTTTCATTCTCGCCGGCGCGGCGACGCAGCGACTGGTTCACGTGGGAAGCGAAACCGTAGATCTTGCCGAGAGCTTGCTTAGCAAGCAGTTGGCGCTTGCCGGTTTCGCCGTCGTCGATAAGTTCGTTCCACTCGAGGCTGGCCATCTGCTCCAGTGATTGGTCGTATTTCATCACGCCCTTCAGCATCTTGATACCGAGGCGCGAACGGAACAGGGCCTTCATGTCGACCGCCGGCGTGAGGACTTCCGGCTTTATCCACGGCATACCTTCGGCCTCGACCTGCACCTTGCCTTCCGTCACGAGCATCGCAACGCGGCCCGATTCCTTTTCAGCGTCGGCGTAGAACTCTTCGATCAACGTGCGCAACTGCTCCTCGACTTCCTCGAACTTCTTGCCGAGGACCATCTCGCCGTAACGCTGCAGGTTGTGCGCGCAGTAGTCGATCGCCCCGAGGTAGCGCTCCAGTGCGGACCCGACGACGCGATCTTTCACGATGATCTGTTGCGTGGCCATCACAATACCGGCCTCCGCGGTCGTGAGTGCTTTGCGGCCCTTTTCGCGCTGGCTGGCGGCCTTCTTCATCAGGCGCGCGCGCGTGGCTTCCGGATCTTCGTCTTCGGCCGGCGTCGGGGGCGGAGCCTGCGTGCGCCCGCTCTGGCTTGCATCGCCCTTCGACATCTCGACGGCCGCATCCAGATCGCGGAGAGCCGCTTCCGCCTCGAGTTCCGCAGCGGTCTTCGGCTCCAGAGCCGCGTCGCCTACGTTGTCTTGACCGCCGAGCCCGGCGGACACAATCTTGCTAATACTGCCGGGCACGATGTTATCGGCGCTCATACTGACCTCACTCTGTTGGAAGTCTGGATAGCTTCGCGCTGACCGCCAAACAACCCGAATGGAATATCAAGCCGTCTATATCTTTATTCGGCAATGCTGGCAAGCTGAGGGACCGGGGTCGACGCCAGTTCGAGCCGGATGTCGATAAAGTCCACGTCGCTCGCATAGGCCTGCGTGGTCGGGCGCAGCGGACTCATACTCTCCACCATGTCGTCTATCAGACCGGCCGACGGCGTCTTTGCCCAACGCACCGCGAAACGGAAGGTAGCGCGGCGGCGCATCGTGTCGATCGAATTGCCGAGCGCGCGCAATTCGACTGGCTTATTTTTGTGGCGGAAGCCCAAGGCGACCACCATCGTTTTTACGTTGGACTCAAGACTCACGATGGCTCTACTCTAGATGTGGACGATATCAGCACTGTAGCCGGACGAGGCGAGCACGGCGAAACGAATGCCGAGCAACGTGCGCAGCGTCCGCTCGGACGGGAGCGTTCGAGCCTGACGCTACCGCCGCTGCACACTATTGTCGCAACGGGATTTTTCCATTCTCGATGCTCAATACTCGGCCGCGACCGGATATTGATGAATGTGCGAAAACGAATGTCCGTGCATGAGGCACCGTCATTTGCCTCAGACGGGATTGCCCTACTCTCTACTCTGCCTGCATGACTGCCGAATCTCGCTCCCGGGTGGTCCACCCGGTCCTCCTTTTTGCCTGCCTGTTCTCCTGCGGCCTACTGTGCGCTCGCTCGACGTTTGCGGCCGCGGGCTACGTCGCCCTGCCCGCCACCTTGTGGTGCCTGCGCGAGCTCGGGAAAACGTCCTTTCTATACCTGCACGGATGGTTCCTTGGCGCACTTAGCAGTGTGGCGCTCGGGGTGCTTGATGTAGGTGCCGGCCTCCCGATGGCCCTGACCCTCTGGTTTGCGCTCGCCCTGCTCTCGACGTTCTGCACGGCGCCAGCTTTCAGGCCACGCGCGATGCCGACGGAGCGCGCAGCATGGGTCTTCATCCCGTTGTCACTGCCGCCCCTCGCCCTGATCGTTCCTGTACCGCCCGCTGCTGCTGCCGGCTGGTGGTTCCCATCGACAGGCGCATTAGGCGTACTGATGACGATTTTGACCGCAGGGGCGGTTCTCGAGACGATCAGGCGCGCGTCGTGGCGGCCGCTTGTACTCCCGGTACTCTGCGCCGCGCTCCTGAACCTGCACGCTGTTCTCGTACCGCCCGCGACATCTCGCGTGATGGCCCTGAGCCTTCCGGTCGACAGGCCGCCTGTGGATTTTGGTGAGTCGATTCGGGCCGCGCTGCTGTATGGGCCACTCGTGCGTAGCGCCGCAGCGACGTCTCACGCATCCGGCGAACCAACGCTGACCATGATGCTGCCGGAGAACGTGCTCGGCCCCGTTTCTTCCGGGCAAATCAACGTGCTCCACTTACCGACGGCTGTCCGGCTAATTGCAGGGGGATCAGGAAAAGTGCAGTGGGCCGAGCATCTTCAAAAAGGTGTCTGGGTCTTGCCGGAACGTGTGTTCTATCCTGCCATTCAGCCGATTCCTATGATCGAAGAGGGGCTCGAGCCGCATTGGAGTGCGATCGGGCACGTCGCGAAAATAGGCGACGAACGGTATTCGTTGCTTGTTTGCTTTGAGGCGGTCGCTTCTCTTCCTCTTTATCATCTGCACTACCGAACACCGATCCTTTTGTTGGGAAATGGCTGGTGGGACCGCAACCGAACCATGGATATCGAGGTGTCGCTCGCGCAAGCTTGGGCCCGCCTCTTCTACGATCCAATCTCGATCTCACGCGGTTTTCCGTTTCCGGGAAAGGCTCCTTAATTCCATAGGCATTCAAGCGCCACGCGCGTCGGCTCATCACGTATCGTTTCACCCATCATGAGTGACGCGATCTACCCGCACAGCGTAGCGAAACCACGGCCCACCATCACGATGGTGAAGACGGGCCCGTTTGTAGTTCGCCACCTGGCTCCAGGCAAACCCTTCCTGCAGTTCAAGGACGGGAAATATGTCCTCGTCTACCCGAAGCACCCGGACGAAATGCCGAGACTGCCGGTCTCGGAGCGACTTCGTTATCGTATCAACCAGTGGCTAATTTCCCGTCAGGCAACATGGTATGTCCCGCCACTGAAGTTCCCCTCGGCATCTGTGCCCATCGAGCACAACCGTGCTTCCGCTCGGCCAGCAGCATCGCGCTCACGTGCAACGATGCCAGCCAAGATGCCGGGGCGCATGCGTGCCAGCGTGGCGGCGGTCGCGAAAGCGTTGGGTCGAGGCGCTCTGATTGCATTTCTCGGTTTCATGGCGCTGATGGGCGTCACCCGATTCGTGCATGTCGATGTGCAAACGGTCTTTCAGTCCGTGCACTTCGGCATCCCGCACTTCCTTACGCCGTGGCGCAAGGCTGACGATCCCGTCGACCAAGCGCTGCATGGACAGCCGAACGTGTACCCCGCGATTGCGTACTACCCGAGCATCACGCCAAGTACCTTTACGCCACCGGCAGCAGGCGACAGTCCGGCCCAGGCACGAGAGGACGCGCACCTCGCTCACGACGCAGCGAAGGGCTGGATACCTTTGCCGGGCGGAGGGCCTTTCCCGATGAACATGCCGGCCTATGGCGACGATGGACAGAAAGGGCCGATCCACCTGACGATCCACTCGCCAACCTTCACTTCACCGTACGATCAGGGTGATGAGGACGGTGGTGGGGATGCCGTGACATTGCTCGGAGCGACTCCCGCGCCAGTAGCTGCGCCCGCGGAGGCGCCGCCAGCACATGTCGCGCCGCGGAAGGAAAACGCCCCACGCGTCCTTATCGTTCACCCTGCGCACGAGTCCGCCGTGCCCCGAGTGATCAATCGCCCGGCCCCGCAACCTCAAGCGCAACCGATTCAGCCACCGCCCGCGCAACCGAGCCGCGACACGGTCGACGTGCAGCTCATGCCGGTCGCAACGCAGACCCCTTCGATTTCGACTCTGCCGCCGAGCGACGGCAGTCAGCAACCGACGCAGCAAAACGCTTCGACCGATGGCCCTGTCAAGCCCAAGTTCAATGTCATCACGAAGAACGGTGACGCACTCGTCGTGAGCGATCACGGCCAAATGAAACAGGTTTCTGTCGGGCAGACCCTTCCCGACGGTTCAACGCTGCTTTCCGTCCAACAGCACGGCGGCGGCTTCTCTACCTCCCGCGGCAACTTTGTCGCCTACTGAAGACCAGGAGCATTCCATGCAGAACGCAGCACAGCAACACGATGAAGTCGATACCGGCGCCGCCGTTTCCTATCTCGACAAGTTTCGCGCAACGGACCAGCCGCAGACCGAACAGCAACAGGCGCCGACCCGGGCCCGCTCGCGTACTCCGCTGCCGAACCTGCGCACGATGTTCGATCGTTTGATCAACAACTTCGGCCGCGACAGCGATGGTGTCTTCTATCTCGACCACGAAAAGCACAACATCCGTTCGACGTTCTCCGGTGACTTCGAACTCGACGGCACCATCAAGACTCGCGCGGGCGCGCTCTTCAAGGGCACGATGCATAGCCCGGAATCGCTGATCAAGTCGGGCGGCACGGTGGTTATCGATGCCGACGCGGACGTATCGATCAACATCGAGTGCGAAACGCTGATCGTGCTGGGCAAGCACTCGGGGAAAGCCACCGTGAAGGGCACGCTCATCAATATGGGCGCGATCAAGGGCGAGTACATGTATGGCGCTCTCGAATCGTTTGGCCGCATCGAAGGTATGGTCGAGCAGATCGTTAGCTGATCACCCGTCGCGGTATGCTCTTCCCGGGTCTCCTCTCGCCATGGTCACGCCGAGCCGCGACCATGGCTGTCCTGATCTGGTGGGCATTCCTATCATGGCAGCACCGCGATGTTTTTCAGGCGGCGGCGGAACAAGCCGGCGTACCCCGCGTGACATCCGAGATTAAGTGCGTCATCAAGAACGGAGCTAGTGCTCCCATTGTTTGTCCCAAGATCATTCCGCAACCTAACAAGCAGAGGCACAAATGAGTCGCAACTGGGAAAATGTCTACGCCAATCTCGGCGACGCGACCGATTGCCTACGTGATGCAGTTCGCACCCTTCGCAAGGAGCTTCCGAGCGCGGCACCGGGGAGCGCCCGAGGTACCCCCACGGTTGATGTGAAAGCGAACCTGGAACAACGCATCGCGCAGATCCAGGAGGTCATCCGACTGGTCGAACAGGACCGCTCAGATTTTTACGTTTCGCACACGGCTGAGGTACGCAGCGCACGGTCACAATCGAACTTTCTGTTCGGCACTCAACCGGCGGAAGCGTGAGTGGCTCGCCGGCCATGAACGTCAATGTTGGTTCCCATGTCTTCCTGCTGGGCCCGCATGGTTGTGGCAAGAGCACCATCGGTCGCAATCTAGCTGCGCAGGGGTATGTCCACTTGAGCATTGGCCTGATTGGCCGTCTCGCCCGCCGGGGCTCTCGCCCGGCTGACATACCCGTACGTCTGCTCCAGGTGATGGCTCGCCACGTTCCGGGAGAGGCGCTCGATGCCCGCGCCGCTTCCGTGATCCTCGATTACGCGCGCAGTCTCGAGAAGGTCGTGATCGACGGGTTTCCCGCGCACGTAGAGCACCTGGCTCTCCTGAATGACATAGAACGTTGGCGGTTCGTATATGTGCTGACGCCCCGCCAGATACGGGAGGAACGGCTAATAAAGCGCGCCGAGGACACGAAGCGCGGCTGGACGCCCGGCCTCAAATCTGCTCGCGACGGCCTCCTTCCCGCTCTCTGCTGGCACTTGCGATCGAAGGGGCAACTCCTTCGACATTCAAACGGTTGACAGGCTCGATTCTGTAATCATTGTAGATGGCACGCCTCCGCAAGTCGGAGGCCTTCACGATCCACCTACATTGAGAGCCTAATACCGTGACGCCTTCCCTCTCCGTAGACCAGGACATTCGCGGCAGCACTCAACTGATCGAGAACCTGCTGGAGTATGTGATCAAATACGCTGTCTCGTATGCTGAGCCCCGCGACGGATCTTGCTGGGAAGTCATCAGTTACGCGCGAGACTACCTGCAAAAATCGCCTGGACGGAGCGGCTCGCGCGACCAAACGTTCCAGATCGATTCGCCTTGGCCAGAGCTCCAGAACGAGCTTCTGACGGGCCTGTACGAAGGCCACTTCTCAATCAACTATCAGCCGGTCTGTGAGATTTCATCTCAAGCGGTCGTGGGGGTTGAAGCACTCGCGCGGTGGACGCATCCAAAGCGCGGCAGCATCTCGCCTGTTGTGTTCATCCCGGCTGCTGAGCGGACCGGCTGCATCCACGCATTGGGTCGATGGATTCTGCTGAAGGGCTGCGAGCAGATGGTCGCCTGGGAGCGGGAGGGCCTGTTCATCCCCTACCTGTCGGTGAACGTGTCGCCGCTCCAGTTCAATCGCGAAGAATTCCTCGCATATCTCGACGAGGCACTGATCATCAGTGGCCTAACCCCGTCGCGGCTGGTTCTCGAAGTAACGGAAAGCCTTGGTCTCGTACACAACAGCAACGCTGCCGACAAAACCTTCCAGGAATTACGTGACCGCGGCGTCCGAATCATGATTGACGACTTCGGCACGGGTTTCTCGAGCCTGACTTATCTGCAAAACTTGCCGTTCTCGGCGATCAAGATGGATCGCCAGTTCGTTTCGAAGCTCCCCTCCTCGCGCAACGATCTGGAAATCATCAAGGCGATCACCGAGCTCTCCCGTCAACTCGGCATGGACATCATCGCGGAAGGCGTAGAGACGCAGGAGCAGAAGGAAACGCTCATCAAGCTCGGCTGCAATCTCATTCAGGGCTGGCTGATCAGTCCGGCGCTGGCTGCGGTTGATCTGCAGCGTGAGTTTGCCGAGGGGCGTCTGGCCACCAAGAAGCCTCTGGTTGCAATCGCAGCCTGACAGCAGAGGCCGCCGCCGGCGGCCTCAAATCGCTTCGACCTTTCCAGCGATCTGAAAGGAATCGCGGCCCGCCTGTTTGGCTCGGTACATCGCAGCGTCGGCACGTTTCATCAGAGACGCGAGTGTGTCGCCGGGCAGGCTGGTGGCGATACCCATCGATAGCGTCACCCCATAGAGTTCCGCTCCACGTGCGCGCCCACGGACGCGCTCCGCAACCTGCACCGAGTCTTCGGCGCTTGTGTGCGGCAGCAAGATCACGAATTCATCCCCACCCCAACGGCATGGCATGTCCGATGCTCGCACGCTGCTCTCGAGCACGGCGGCAACTCGCTGCAGCACCAGATCACCGGTGTGATGGCCGAGGAGGTCGTTGACTCGCTTGAAGTGATCGCAGTCGACCATAATCAGCGTATGGCCCCACCCAGCTTCAAACCGGGTGTACTCGACCTCGAAAGCAGACCGGCGCATCAACCGTGTGAGCTGGTCGTTCCGAGCGGTCTCGTACAAGGCACTGACGATGTTGTTGAGCGCGTTCATGGAGAAAGCGTTGCAGGCTGTCTGCTGCGCGATCTCGCGGATCAGTCCGTGCGCCCTTTGCGCTGCGACCTCAAATGGCATTCCGTCCTGCACCACGCCGTCGATGATCCCCATCGAGAAGGCATCCCCGACCCCGAGCAGAGTGTCGACGTGCTCAAGCGGCGGCGCGGGGATCTTCAAGCGGGTTTCGCCTGGCAGATATACAACTGCACCCCGCTCGCCGCGCGTAACGACGAGTGTCGTGCCAGTGGCCTTAGCCAGGTCGGCCGGGTCGATGGCCTGCATGACCTCCATGAGGCGTTCGGACTCGGCACCGTTCATGAACACGGCCCCAACGCATGGGAGGACGTCCGCCAGCCGTGCGACCTTGTCCTGCGACACCGCCAGGGCGAAGACCGGGACCGCAGCCTCCTTGGCGATTGTAATGATTGAGCGCAGCGACGCCGCGTTGAGATTCGCCTCGACGATCACATAACCAATGCCGTTCATGGCCTCGCGAATCCGGGGCTCCTGGAACGTATGCGTGTCGACGGGCGTGGCGGAAACGGCGGTGTGCATGTCGCCTTGCACCGTCAGTTGTGCGACGAAGGCAGCGAGCGGCATGCCCTCGATCTCGTCGGCAAGCAGGTCAACACCTTTGTCCTCAATATGGCCGCCCATCAGGCGCTCGATGGGCGAGGCACCCCATGCAGTCAAGAGCCGTACCGGCCGCCCGAGCCGGCGCAGGTTGAAGGCTAGATTACAGGCAGTGCCGCCCGCCTCGATCGTTACCGATCCGATGCGGTCCTTGTGATCCGACTCGGCGGAGGGCCGAGCGAGAATGTCGAGGTGCGCGGAGCCTATGACCAGTCCCGTCTTTACCATGCGATTGCCTTGATGTTGCCAAATGCGGACGCATAGACACGCTCTACGCGCATCCCGGCCGTCTCGAGTAGCTGAGCTAGGTTCGCCACACTGTAGAGGCATACCGGGCCGTTGATGCCGTGCCGCTCGACCATCTCGTCGGACAGCGCTGCGTAGCGCGCTTCGATCGGCAGGTTCGCCGCGGCGTAGCCGCACCCAAGTTCGCTGTGCAGCCCTGAGGCGGACAGGTACATCCGGCCGCCTTTCCTGAGCAGGCTCTTCAGTTTGCGCGCGATGTCGATGGCATTGGAATACGGAACGTAGTGAATCATCCGCTGGCAAACGATCGCGTCGAACTGCCCGATCGCCACCGCACTCGCGTCGTCGAGAGCGGTCAGATCTTGCTGCACGAAGCGGACTCGTGCCTCAACGCCGTGGGCGGCCGCCGTCGCGCGGCAGAGTTCAGCGTAATCGTCGATGTCGAGCGCCACGACGTCGGCGCCGGCGATCGCCATGCGGGCAGCTTGGCCGCCAGACGCGCTGGCGGCATCCAGCGCGCGTGCACCGCTGCCGACGTCGATCAGGAACTCGAGCGCAGTCGTGTCGAGGTCGTCGGCACGCTGGGCTGCAATGTCTACTCCATGGCCGCCGATGGTCACGTTGCGCGCATCGCCATAGAGATTCAGTTGAGTCATGCTGCCCTCGCCTTGAACGTTCTTTTGTTAGCCTGTAAATCATCCAATAATGCCGATTTACGGTTGAATCGAATGTTTCCTTTAACGCAAACTCAATCGAGACAGCGGCTGTATTCGCCAAAGCGAGTATTTGGTGCCCTAGTAGGCGTGGAGGACAAAATGCCTGACAAGGGTGGTCACAAGGCCAATGGCGCCGCCCAGACACAGAATGATCGATAGGCACGCCAGAGCGATTAGCCAGAGACGTTGGCTGCGCGTAGCCGTCGCCTCATCCAGTATCCTCATGACGTTTCGAACACCTTCCGCGTCGGCGCGGTGCACTCGAAAGTGGGTATCACTGACTCGCTCGAAGAAATATGCCTCCCCGTCAACCAGCGTTTGCCGGGCCGCCTTAAGCGTCTGTGACCACGCCCTGGAGCCTCGCGTAAGGCCCGCAGACTCAGATAACCAATTCTCGATATCTCGCGTCGGATAGACACGGTTGTTTTGTAGATCCACGGATATTCCTACTATCTATCGCTTGTTCTTCGGATGGCGCGCTCCAACAGCGCCCATCCGGTCCGCAATCACCTCACGTCTAGCAGGCGATTCTGGCTCGCCTACTACGCCTCGCCGACGTTAATCAGGTAGTCGAAGAGTGCGCCGCCGGCTATTCGCCGCGCTTCGCTGAGCGCGTCCGACACAGCCCGCTCCACATCCCCTTCGACAGAGGCCGTGTACACGTTCGCGAACAGATGAACGCCGTTACGGGTGATCGTTACTTTTATCTGCATCGTGAACCATCCTTTGTAGGTGTTGAATCAGTCTTGATGTCATTCGGACGACACCTAAAATACAGCCACTCCGTGCCGATATCAAGGCATGTCCGTAGCCTCGCGGACAGATGGAAATCGCCCCAATACGTTCGGTGACAAGGAAAAAGCCGATGGCTCGAAACATCATATTGTTAGCGTTCCCACCCACTCCGCGGACCCATATTGCCGCGTTGCTCCACACTGCTTTTCGGACACGAGATACGCATATCTCGAATCCGTGGAAAAGCGTCCCCTTCCGCTATCCGGACGGGCGACCAAGCCGGCCCGCAACTCTCGGTGCGAAGCAGCACGGCGGAGCCCAACAACTGAAGTCCCTTGCGAAGCAAGCGATTCCGGCTTTTGCCGCAGAGTATGCTGAGGAGCAAACAATCGTGGCGACGAAAGCGCGCTGCGTCCTGTTTCTCGCTGCGGACAGCGATCGACGCTTCCCTGTCCGAGTTACGATGCGTTCGGCCACCGGTGGGAAGGTCCCGTGGTATGAGATCGAGACGTACCACCCGAACGTTCAGCGCTGGGTAGTTCGCCAAACGGAAACCAGTCGAGTCCGCGCCTTCGAGATCGCACAGGTGACCCGCTTGATGGAAGAACCGGATGACGATGACGAGCAAAGCGAGGAATAACGTTGTGGTCCGCCAGGCTCAACGGGGGCCATGCAACGGGTGCTAGGCAAGAATAGGAAAACCCGCTGGCGCTCCCTTCGAGAGGGAACGCACAGCGGGCGGATTTGAGGCAGATTGGTTACATGCGGCGCGAATGTCCAGCGCCGATTCCGCATGCCATGGCAATCACCACGCGCGCACTTTCGCACGGAGATGCTACCGGAGCGCTTGTTCTTCACGGAAGTCGGTCGACGGTTCGACGTTATCCGATGTCGAATTCACGAAAGCGTCCCACTGGGCGCGAGTTCTGCCAGTGAGACGCCAGGTGATTGGCATCCAGCAATGGTCGTTGAAAAAGCCTGTTGCAGCGCCGCCCAGCCAGCAGACCAAGCGATCCCACGCCGTCAATGGGTGGCCGTAATGCTCTGACACCTCGATCTCGCAGTAGACGCTGTAAGACGCATGGTCGCGGATATCTCTCAGCATTCGCGCGACCGTCCGGCGATGGGTTTTCAAGCCCTCGCGCAAGTCCCCGGAGATCGCGTGGTGCGTTGCCAGGAACATGATCGCCAATTCCCACGCCTCCGCTTCGGTTGATGCAAGCGGAATATCCATGACCTTTTCAGCGAGCGGCGAGCCGTCCGACACGGACACAAACCACTTGTCCTGCTCGCTCGGCGTGAGGTTCCCAAAGACATCTCCGACTCGATAGACCGCCACGCCCCGCTTGATCAGATCAACGGTGACCACCGCAACTTCGCCGACGTCGCCTTTCACCGCTCCGATAGATCTGGTTTCCGATGTATTCGAGACGCTATTCATGATTTTTCCTTTGTGCCCAATGGGCGTTGACAACGAGCGAGCGTCAGCTCGGCGGGGCGGCGCGGCCCGGCGGAGCGTTTGGGGGAATCCCTCCACGCCTTGCGGCGGGAGGGAAAAGTTACTTCATGGATTACACGAGTTCGAGCAACTCCGAGACGATTTCGTCCTTGAGGCGAGATCCCGGACCAAACCACGCGCTGTTGAGTCGCGTCTCGTTGTTGCGCGCCTGGCGCTCGAAGTCCACATACTGCGTGACTGCATTCACCAGACCCCAAGCGGTGTTACGCACACCGCTCATTTCCGAGCCGCGACCCGAACCGTTGAAGAGCTCCAGGATCTTTTTGTAGCCCCGCGATTCAGTTGCGTCGGTCGCGACGTTGTCAGCTTGTTGCTTCGCAAGCACTCCCGCCAGCACGATGCCGGCTTCGGTGCTGCCCATCGACGTGCCCGCGAACGATTTCATGCGGGTGACGAAGGTGCTCCACGACTCGTCGGCGAGGATGCCGAGCTGGCTCTTCACCACATCCGGATCGAATTCCGCGTCGTGACGAATACGCACCTGGCTCTCGACGTCCCGGTTCAGCGCGAGACGAAGGGTGTTGTTACACACCACCCGAGTGCTCGTGTACATCGCCGTCGTTGCAATCGCGCTGTCGTACGACGTCGCGAGGAGCAAATAGCCTTTCACGTTATCGCCCGGCACGATGTCCTCCTTGAGCCCTGTGTTCGCAAGAACCCAGATCGTCCGGCCTTCTCGCATCGAGCCGGCCGTTTCGA
The DNA here is from genome assembly GCF_902833645.1 of Paraburkholderia fungorum. GTDB lineage: Bacteria > Pseudomonadota > Gammaproteobacteria > Burkholderiales > Burkholderiaceae > Paraburkholderia > Paraburkholderia fungorum. The sequence continues at coordinate 210,401 of NZ_CADFGE010000009.1, read as the reverse complement.
TCTGGAAGCCGGCACTCTGCGTCAGGTTGCGGAAGAACCCGAGAACCGAGTCCGGTTGAACGACTCGGTACTTCTTCGTCACGACCGAAAGGCCCTTCAGGTTGTCACTTCGCACAAGCACGTCGTGGCCGTCAAGCCGCAGCGTGTCGCCCCCTTCCTCCTCCGAGGAATTGAAGCGAACTGGCCGACGCAGGATCGACCACTCCAGACCAGCGGCTTGACGCCACTCGTCGATCGAAGCGCCCTGCTGAACCTGTTGGCCCAAACCGTGCCACGGCTTGTCACCAGCCCAAGCCATTTCAGCGCGACCGAGTTCATTGATGGTGATTTGATGCATTGCTGTTCTCCAGTGTTACGTGGGCTTGTGCCCTTCATGATGAAAAAAGGCAGCGCATCGTTTCCGATGGCTGCCTTGTTGATTGCTTGTTGGGGGCAGTACCGAAGGACCTCCGTCGATTACCACTCGACTTCAAAGTGCTTGATCTCGTCGAACAGCACGAGACGTTCCGCATCGATCGGGTCGCTTCGGTCCGGATGCCACAGATCGAGATCGACCGTCTTCGTGCGCTCCATGTCGTCGAACGACTGTCCCATAACCGCACCGCGCAGCGTCTCACCGGAATGAAGTTGAACGCGAAGCAGGAATGCATTTCCGCTTGTGTCCGCCTCCCGGATTGTCTCCACGATGTCGCTCATGCTGCCGCCGCACTCGTCTCGCGACGGATGAAGAGACGAGCATCCGGAGTGCCGCATTGCGATCGAACGCCGCTCAGCACGAAGGCCGAGCCGATAGCATTTGCCATGATGAAAGCTCCTGGGTGATCACGGTCCAGAACGGAGCCGAGTGTTTCGATGGAAGATTGCTTGAGGTGAAACGCGTTTCAGTGCAGCCGGACGTTGAGAGAACCGGGCGTGCATAGCGCGCGCAGCAGCGGATGAAGTACCGTGCGACGTTGCTCGAGACGCGGACCGCTGATGCAGTAGTCGATCAGGTTCAAGCTGCTGTCCGTGATGACAGTGCCGTAGACGAATTGCGAGTTGCACGTCTTCCGGTGAAACTGGAAAACACGCGCTTCGTCGTAATCGAACTGCGGAGATTGGAGGATGGTGCGCGCGATGAAGTCCGGATACTCGAACTCGTGCTGCGTTCGAATCTCGCGAAGGTCGCGCTGTTGAAGTTGCCCGACGTCGAAGATATGACCGGGGGCGTTGTTCGGATCGTAGTAGCGATGTCTGGGAGCCACAAACTTCGTGACTTGGCCCGGACCTACGACCTCTTTCACTTGAATGACTTTCAGGATTCGCTCGTACGAGCGGTTCCCAATGTCAGGAACAGGAATTTCCATTTCGTCCTCCCTTTTTCACTTGATGCCGCCAGCGCGGCTGCTGAGAAAGAGGACGCCATCCATTGGATGGATATGTGGATGATACCCGAAGAATTTGCACGTGGAAATATCCGTGCTTCGGTGCGGTTGCTCGGCCCTGACACCCAAACAACGCTCAAGTCCAGCTCAGGAATGGCCGCTATCCATTCACAGAGGCGCTATTTCCACGTTCGTTTGCATTTCGTAGAATGACGGGACAATGAAGGTATGAACTCGGTATGGCAATTGGGCCTGCCGTGATGAATGAGGTGGTTATGAATCCGCTTATGCCCCTGGTCACTGTTGGCTGGCTGATCCGCATCATCGGTCTGTGCGTTTGGGCGATTGCCTTCTCGCACGTCTCGCATGGTGGCCAGGTCTCGCCCACGGACATCGACAAACTGACGTTCGCGACGATCGTAGTGCCCGTTCTCATCGCGCTCCCGGACTTCTACAAGGCCTGGAAGTTTTTGTTGGCCTACGCCTTGGTGGGGGTTGGCGCCATCACGGTTGCCGCGCTCCCGCACGCGGGCTGGTCGACCATGCTGACGGTGATGGGTGTCTGGACGTTCCTGCTCTTCGCGCACCCGCAGATCCGCCCGGCGTTGCTCAATGCGCGGGCCCGGATATACGGCGGTGCACCACAGCAGATGAACCCGGTTCAGGCCCATGCCCCCACTCAGGCTGCTGCCGCACCCGCGCAGCGCCAAGCACCGCAGGGCAACCAGAATCAGCCGCCTCAGCCGCCGATGCCGACCTACGATTTCTCGGACAGCATGAGCACGCCTCGCTACAAGTTCGTGGACGTGGTGGGTATGGCCGAGACCAAGGACCGGCTGTTCTCAGCCGCCAAGGACGTGATCGCGGCCCGCGCCAACCCGCGCAACGGTATCCTGTTGTTCGGTGAGCCGGGTAACGGCAAGACGATGTTTGCCGAAGCGCTGGCGGGCGAACTAAACGTGCCGTTCTTTTCGATCGCCTACAGCGATATCGCCTCGATGTGGGTCAACGAGTCGGTGCAGAAGGTAAAAGCAGCCTTCGCGGCGGCGCGCAAGACGGGCTTCGGTGTCTTCTTCATCGACGAGATCGACTCGTTCCTCAAGGAGCGTGGCGGCAACGGTTCGCACCACATGGATCGCGACCTGACGAACACGATGCTGACGGAGATCGTGAACCTGCGCGGCACGAAGATTGTGTTGGTAGCGGCGACGAACCATCTGGACGATCTCGACAGCGCCGGCATCCGCGAGAAGCGTTTCGACTTCAAGGTGGAGATCCCCGCTCCGGATCAGGAGGCTCGCCAAGCAATCCTGCGACGCGCGATCGGCAGCACCGCGGGTTACGACGTGGCCGAGCCTGCCGTGGTCGCGACGCTGGCTGAGCGTTGGGCGGGGTACAGCGCAGCACGCTTAACCGCCGTTGGCGAGCAGATTGGTGACATGCGCCGGAGCGGGGAATTCGCTGGCAAGCTCAGCTTCGAGATCGGTATGCGCGCGCTGCGACTGGTTCAGGGCCGCAAGGGCAAGCTTTCGGAAACAGTGAAGGGTATCGACGAGATTCTGATGCCGGAGGCATCGCGCAACGTCCTCAAAGACATGGCCTTCAAAATGGCGAACGTGTACTCGCTTGAAAAGATGGGTAGCCGTCTGCCTACCGGCATGATCTTTGAAGGCCCGCCGGGTACGGGCAAGACGCAGGCGGCAATGTCGCTTGCGAAGGAGTCCGATTACGCGTTCCTCAAGATCACCGGCGCGGAGATCATCGCGAAACCCGACTCGTGGGACAAGATCTACAAGACGGCCTGCGATATTCGCCCCGCCATCGTGTTCCTCGACGAAGCGGATGGCATCTTGCGCGACCGGCAATACTCGCACTACGGCATGCTGACCGAGAAGATTCTGACCACCATCGACGGTGCGGGCGGTCGCGTGCGCGATCTGCTGTTCATTGCCGCAACGAACTACTACGACCGGATCGACAGCGCGGCGGTACGTGGTGGCCGCTTCGAGGAAAAAATCGTTTTCGACGTGCCGGAAGCCCAGGATATGCAGGCGTATATCCACGCCAAGCTGGGCGGCCTCGACGGCTGGACACTCGAAGCATCGGTCGAATCGCTGCTTTGCGAGCAGCTGCGAGGCCACTCGATCGCCGATGCCGACGCCGTGATCCAGAAGGCGATTGACGCCGCAGCAGTTCGCCGTTTGCGCGAAGAAACGACCGACATTCGGGAATCGGACGTGGAGCAAGCAGCGAAGGTTGTCCTGCGCGCACCAAACGGCTCGGTGTGATCGTGACCGGGGTGCGGCCTCGCGCCGGCCCCGGCCTTGTTTCGGCTCTTTCCTGAAGGGTTCAATATGTACACTGCCCAATCGGCGGAATCCGACGTCGTTGATCTCAACGCCCTGGTGCCGCCCCTCCTCAAACGATTCGGCGACCCGGCCGACCCGAACGTCGGTTTTCCCGACAGCCAGATCCGCGCCGAGCTGCGCGGGATGGGGGTCGTGCTGCGTGCGGGTGACTTCAACAAGCTCGCGCTTGCTTTGCGCCGCACACCGATCGCGCCGACCTCCGAGGTCCTTGCACGAGTACGGGCGCAACTCGGCGAGCGCAAGCCCACGAAGACGAACCTGAAACTGGCCGTGGAAGAGCTGGGGTTGTCTCTGACCTACCGCCAGATGATCGGCCTATACCTGAATGTCGTCGACCGAGAAACGACCGCGATCACGGATGAAGTGCTGGCGAACCTGAGGGCCAAGAGCGTCGGCCGACCGCTCACGCGTGAGAGTATCGGCGAGCTGGCGGCGGCGCTCGGCTACAAATTCCTGCAAAAGGACATCGCCCAGGTCACGCGCCTGTTGCGCCTCGACGCGGCGCAAGAGCCGGTCGTTATGAACCGGCCGACGCTGGAGTTGGCCAAGATGCTGGCCAAGAAGACCGGCGTGTCAATCGAAACCGTCTTTCACCGAGCGTTGGTCGACAGTTCCCTTGGGATGCTGGATCACCAACGGTTCCAGTTCGACCCCCGTGGGCGGGATCCGCTGAGCGTCCAGCAGGTCCGTCTTCGCATTCAGGTCATCGATCCCGCGAGCCTTCCCCGGGAGATCGACGTCGCCCTCTGAGCGATCAGGAACCTGGCCTTTGCGCCGCACTCAAAGCGCCGGTCATCGCACCGGGCATGTTTTCGATGCTGCCGGCCGTGGCAGCCGTGACGATCCAGCGGCCGTGCACGGCGATGGCCGGAACCGCAGCTAGGTCTTTCGCTCGGAACGCTTTGTCGCCGGCGTCGATTCGAGCCTGCATGTCCGGCGCGTGATACGCGTCCACCAGACGTTGAGGCTCAATGCCCTCCTCCGTTGCCCACTCTGCCAGGTCGTGGTCCGATGCCGGGAAATCGGCATTCCGCGCGACGATCTGGAACGCGGCCTCCTGCAGGCGTGGAATCGCGCCGATGCTATCGAGCGCATAAAAGAGGTCCGCCTCACGGGTCAACTCCGCACGGTCGCCTGTGACAGGGACGCGTTTCAGGGTGACGGACGGGCCATGTTGCCTAGCCCACGCCTCGAGCATAGGTTCGAAGGCGCGACAGTGCGGGCAGCCGTAGTAGAAATAGTCAGTCACGACGTCGCGTTCAGCGGCCGCGGCGTCGGGCAGAATAGACGGGGTTTGCGCGAGCTCGTAGCCGACGTCGGTGCGCTTGTAGTCATCGTGCGGGTGAATCCATGCGGAGACGCCAGCAGCAATCAGTGCGCCCACGGTCGCTGAGATAACGGGTGCCTTCCAACCTTTGGTCCACTGGCTCAAAATTGACCTCGAATGGGTTTAGGATGCGTTCAGTGTGCCCGGAGAATGCGGGACTGAAAGCGCGAATGAGTGGCGATCTAGGGTGGGATTTTCGGGTGTCAGTCATTTGCATTCCCGCCCGGTCGGGAGATGCTGGTCCAATGTTCATCACCAACCAAGGGAACCACATGGGCTACCACCACTTCAGCCTCGGGCACGAAATCGCGGTCGCTGCCGTGCGCGGCGTCATCTACGCTGGCGAGCGCCTCATCTTCCGCGGCATGGGGCTGGGCGAGATCATCCTGATCGGACTCGTGATCTTCACGGTTGTGAAGCTGATGACGCGCCGCCGCCCCGCCTACTGATCCGCCCGGGCCGTATCAGGCTCCCATGGCCGCCCGCGTGTTTGCGTGGGCGGCCTTCTTCGTTTAGTCGATCGCTGACGCGCAAGCGTTGGTCGGAGTTGCCAGGGCATGGCCTACAACCGGGATCATGTCGAGGCCGGCCGAGGTGATGCGGCACGGCGCTGCAACTACCCCACAGCCTGCTAGACCTGCGATCAAGGGGAGAAGGACAGGAGTCGGTTCATTGAATGTGTGCGTTCGAAAAAACCCCTCTCCATAACGCGGCCGTTAGCCGTTGCCTTTCCGCACTTTCGAGCGACGGATGACTTCAGCATTGACCGCAGCGAGATCCGGATATAGCCCCATGCCGACGAGTTCGCGCGCACACTGTCTCGAGGTGCGAAGCGTCAAATCGGATATGTCGTCGATCGTGAACGATGCGGAATCATTCCATAGCGTCTTCGCCACGAGCGTTTCACGTTCAGTGAATGGCTGGTCGGTCTTTTGCGCATCCGCGGCTGGCGTCCTAGACGCCCGAGGGCTTCCTTGAGTAGTCGGTTGGAACGAGTGATTCGCCTCGCTAGTTTGACCCTTGGGAAACCCTGCCCCGAGATCTGGTCCGCCGGCCGGACCCAAGCGCGTCGGCATGAATTTCGTAGCGACCTTCTTCAAAACATCCCAGAGGCTTTTGAGATCGTCGAGGGCAGAAGTCGACGAGACGGGAACAGAGAAACTCCATTCCAATGCGCACAGGATCAGCGTACCGATCTTGACCACCGTCCAAAAGTTATCGGCCTGGAGAATCAGTACAAACTGGCGCAGCACATCGTTGTCCGGATTCACGGACTGCAGTCCAAACAGGAATGCGATCCCGACTACATAGAAGAAATTTCTGACGATGAACATGGGTAACTCCTCTTCGATGGGTTTGCAGTCGCCTACAAAGGCGATCTGAGCAACTACGGGGGCGGCTTAGGCGCCCGGGCCCGGATCGGTCCTTTCCTGTCCCCCATCGACCATCGGCTTCTCGCGGTCGCCACACGCATGCCATGCGTGCGCGGCGCCGTCGCTGTCCCCGTGCGTCGGTCCGCCGCAATGATGGTGATGGTGACGGCGATGGTGTTCGCCCGCCGCCGAGGCTCCGAACGGCGCGTCGAGTTGCGGGTTTTGCTGCGCGTATGCGGAGATGCTGGCCACGCCGACGAGCGCGACAGCGAGAGCTTTGCAGGTCAATTTCAAGGGTCTTCTCCAAAACGGGGTCGGTCGAGCTAAACCATTCTAGAAAGGCCCTTTCTTGAACGGGGTTCGAATCTCCCGCTATGGCGACGCCCTTTCGAGCGACGCTAGCTATCAGATCCAGCCTAGCTTCTTGGCCAGTACCACCAGCGCAATGATGCCCAGTCCGACTGCGATCGCCGCGGGCGTGCTCATCCCGTGGAACAGGTGGTGCTCGCCTTCATAGACCACGCCCCGGACGGCGGCGCCAGCGATCTGGCCGCCGAGATCAAAGCTGTGATGATGAACCATGTGAGTCCTCTCGGTGTCGTTGTTGAAGGGAAGGGGCGCACAGCCGTGAATCTGTGCTTGAGTGAGCGGGCTGCTCACTCAAACGCGGGTTGGCAAGGGGCACCGGGGACGGGGCCCCGGTGCTGCTGCTTTTGATGATTACGCGAACACCTTGCGGTATGCGCCGACGAAGCTGCGTGCGGAAAGCATCGCCATCTTCGTCATCAGCGAGGCTGTCATCGGGACGATTTCGGCGTCGCCGAGGAACGATTCGCCGTTCATTTGCCGGGTCGTACCGAAGACCTGCAGGGATGCCCCCGAGGAAATCTCTTCGTGCCGTTCGACAAGTCGGACGTTCCATTCCGGGGTGATCCGATCGGATGTGGAGTAGTGAAGGACCTTCGCGCGATCCGTCGGCACCACCTCGACCAGCGCGGGACGAGAGAGATTCCGATACACCGAGCGGCCGCCCTCTTCCACCATGATGCGGCTCACACGAACGGTCTGGCCAAGGTATCTCCTGAAGTCCGCGAGGATCTTCGTTTCCAGGACCTGGGTTGCGAGTTCAATTGGCTGCGAATTCATGACATGCTCCAGATTCAACGTGGAGCACGTCCTGGTGGGAGTGCCCACACAGGGTTGAAAAGATGCCGGTAACGGCTGTGAAAATCTGGAGTGGTTCGCACCCGCGCCGCCAACTGACCGCCGGCGCGTACCGCATGCCGTGATCGCAGACCATGGGATGCATCATGGAGGGGCGCGGCACACACTTTCGTGTGGCCGCGCTTCCGGTTTCGCTTAATGCAGCGTGCGGTTCGCCTTGAGACGGGCGTCCGGCGCCGGGTACATGCTCGAGGCGGTCAGGATTTCGTCGAGGTGAGCCTCAATTTCCTCCGACGCGGTTTCGTACGAAGACACTTTCACGTCGCACAACACCACTCGGGTGCCGCACTCGCGACGATCTTCGCAGTCGGCTTTGGTCTGGACGAACAGTTCCTCGGCCTTGAAGGACGAGTAGAACCATTCGAAGCTCCAGCCAGCGGTAGACATCCACGCGATGACGGAAACGGTAACACCGGCTTCGACATTGGCGGATGCTGCGACGACATGTGCGATTGCTTGGGTATTCATTTCTCCTGCTCCTTTCGAAGAACGGAGCAGCCCCTGACGGAGACGTGCCCCGCGTGGGTTCATGATTAAAGAGTTGTGCCAGAAAAATGGCGGGTTAAACGGGCACGCCTGAGCACAAAAGCAAACAGACTGTGGCGTGAATACCTTCACGGCACATCCCAATACGTGCAGGAGAATTGCTGGTGCTCAATCGAGCGATGATTTCGAACGGGCCGGGCCCGCCGCGCGAAAGCGCGATGATCAAACGGATGCCTGCAGTCAGGCTTGTGCCGACTATACCGCAATTTCGCCGAGCGGGACAACCGCGCACCTCTCCCGGGGCGGCGTAAGTGTTGCTGCGGACGGCGAACTTGATAACGGGAAAGGTTTTCTTCAAGCTGTGCCGCACAATCTTGACTGTTTCCGTGCGGCTCAGGTCGCGCCGTTCCGACTTTGCGGGGTAGCTCGATCGTGATGCTGCGGAAATGTTGCTGTTCATGGTGGGCTCGTATACCGGAATCCCGGCGGTTGTGAAACCAGAACCACGGTCCATCGCTTTGACCGCCTGCCGATGCACGAGCATGGGCACACGTGAGGTAAGCAGACGTGCCCCGAAGGACGACGTCTGCTGTGGTTAATGGTCAGTTGAGCGACATATGCGTGCCGCTCGCCGACCGATGGAAGCTCCCCGCGCGTGTTGCCACGGTTGGTCCCAAGTTGCTGGCGAATGCCTTCTGATATCCCTTAACGGTCGCGATCGCATGTTCCAGCCGTGGGGTCGGAGCGGCGACGTCGTCCGCCCAGGGAATCGATCCCTCACCGTAGTGATGCCAGATCTGGTACAGACCGTCGGCCATCAGGCGGACTTCTGCGATCGCGTCGTAGATCGGATGCATCTGCACCGACCATACGATCGTGCCAGGCATGAGGGAATCGGTCTGGCTAGCCATTTGGTTGCTCTTCATGGTTCATCCTTTCTGCCGGAATCGGCGTTGCGAAAGGATTGAGTCGTCTCGGAGCTCAGCTGAGCGTGAGGCTCAGTTGAGCCCCCTCGGGAAGAGGGAGCCATATTGCCGGTTGCTCAAGCGTGCGCGGGCAGCATTACGTGGCCGTCGTCGCTACGAGAGAAGCTGCAGCCGTTGTATTGCTCGCGCCAGTCGATGATTTGCACGATTGCAGCGTCCAGCATCTCGAAGTGCTTGCCTTCGTGCGCGCCACCGGCCGAGACGAAAACCGCGGCATACCGATGATCTGGCGTGAGCCGAACCTCATAGTGCGGGCTTCCCGACGAATCGGCAGGAGTCGACCACAGCGGATCGCCCCGCTCGTCGACCACATCGTGTCCGTGGATCAACAGATGCAGGACAGCTGCGGCAAGGCCACAGGCGTGCAGGGCTGCGCGTTCAAATTTTCCGTTCATCATCTTCTCCTTGCGTGTGCCAGGTAGGCAGTTGAAAGACCGGAGACGAACTAACGGCATGGGAGAATCCGCTAGGTGCTTTCGTGACAGACGGCCGCGGAAACAGCGAAAGCGTGACGAGGCATGCGCTTGCAATGCGAGGGTAACTTCGGGAGGTTGCTTGGGCCAGAAAGTGGCCGACGGTGCGTTGGCGCCTTGGGGGCTACACCTAAGAAAGAGATGCCGACTGAACGGCTGGAACGGACATTAACATGGGATTTCCGGGAACGCAATCGTCCCTAGATTTGCGTTCGTTTGACCCAGAGGCAGACTCGACGCATTCGATACGCACTATCCAGCGAACGTTTTCAGGTGCCGCCGTCCAGGTATTTGATCAGCGGCTGGCAGGCCGTTCGCTTAGGATGGGAGAATCGAGCCGACCCGCTTCCTTTTCCCGGAGGGAAATTTGTCCATTCGATCCGTGAGGTTTGGCCGCCGCCGGCGGACTCGCGACGACGTACCCGAACCATCGCGCAGTCTGCTGATGCGAGTCTTTGCGGTGATTGCGAGCACGTTTGTTGTGGCGGTTGCGTTCGTCACGTCGCTTGCCGTCTTCTGGCGAGCGTCCAGCACGCCCACGGCGCTCGACGCTCTCTTTGCGAATTGGTCCGACGAGGTGCTGGTCATCCTGGGTGGTAGCTTATTGCTCGCTGCGGCCGGAGCCGTCTACCTCGTCCGCCAGGTGCTCGAGTAACACTAACTTCTACCGGAGTTTCACAGCTTGTTCGCCATCATCCCGACCGACAGTCCTGCCATCGAAACCCGCTCTGCCACCTACCCGTTCGGCGAGAAGGTACCTTCCAAGGTACTGATGCTGCGCACGTGCGTGCCCGATGTCCCGTTGTATGTCGAGCCTCAGCATTACCCTATCGCCTATATCGGTACGCGGTACCCGTGCTTCGTCGAGTCGAATGGCGAGGTGGCGGTGATTTTGCCCAGCGGTCAGTTGATGCACGTGCCACACGACGCCTTTATGGTCGTGGGTTTCCACTCCGGGCTGGCCGACACGAATAGAGCCAAAATATTTCTGTCTTAGGGGCGAAACTTTTAACGTTTCTGCCGTATTGTGGAATTGAGGGCGCGACATCGCGCTAACCGATCCACAGCCCTAGACAGGAAATTTGCATGATCACGGACGCTTTCCAGCTTCCTCACCTTGAACAATCGCCCCGTCTCTGGGCGCTTGCACTCAACCTTACCCTCGCACCGTGCGTGGGTGGACTGGAGGAAGCAGCCGATCGCGTTGTATTGGTGATGATGAGCGCGAAGCGGCTCGATCCCACGCGTGTGAAGGATCTGCTCGCACAGGCTCTTGCTGATCACCGAGGCGAGCGTCTGCCTGCGCATCCGAAGACCCCGATGCTGGACGAATTTATGCAACGCTCGTCCTGGCGTCTCGCGATCCATGGTGCACAGACCGCCAAGCTACGCTCACTGCATACCACGCAGACCGAGATTTGGCTACGCGACGACTCTGGCGATGTCTACCCCGTCCTGTGTCAGGCGTTCTCGCCTGATCTGACTCGTATCGACGAGTTGCTCAACGCGGCGAGTGCGTTCCGCTGGGTACCACCTGGGCAGGCTTTTCCCGAACTCGCATGAATCGCTTCCGCGTAGCCGCAGCGACTATTGCGAGTCTCCTGTTCCTTGTTCTGGGCTCGGCGCACGCTCAACAGCAGGATGACGAGGACGCGGTGCGGCAACGCGTGATCGACTACGTGATGCAGCAATACGGAGATGGGACGCCTATCGCCGCGGCCGCGATGCGGTATGCGCAGGCTGCTGGCGAGTTGTGGTTGGCCACGGCCAAAACGCAACGATACGACGAGGGGATGACCCAACACGCAGGCATCGCCGAGATTTGCTTTCGGGGACAACTGGCCGAAGCTGGCGTCCCCGAGCCCGATGGCGCAGTCTCCGCGCTTGAACGCACGATCGCGTCGAACCCAACCCTTTACGCCGGGGAGCTGTATTCAATAGTGCTCGCCCAGCAGCACCCGCTAGATCTCGCCATGACGCCTACGCAGGCCTGCCGACAATCTGGTGTACCACTTCCCTAGTCGCCCCACCCGGGCAAAGCAGAGCAGCCTAACCGCGTCGAAGACGCATTACCCGGCCCAGCCGGAATTCACAGGAGCACACGCATGAACAAATCGGAACTCATCGAAGCGATCGCCAACCGTACCGGCTCGACCAAGGCCGCCACGCAAGAACATCTCGATGCGGTGATCGAAACGATTTCGGATGCCATCGCCAAGGGTGACACGGTGCAGCTTGTTGGCTTCGGATCGTTCGGTGCAGCCGACCGCGCCGCGCGCACGGGCCGCAACCCGCAGACGGGAGCAGAAATCGAGATCAAGGCGAGCCGCACGCCGAAGTTCACGGCAGGCAAGGCGCTGAAGGACCGCGTAAACGCGGCAGCGAGGACGAAGAAGAAGTGATGTCGGCCGGCCGAGGCGCTCGCCTTCGGCCGGCGGTTGCCTTAGGCGGGAACCAGGAATTTTCGCAGCCTCTGGACGCCACGCTGATGCAGTGCAGTTGCGCGACTCTCGCCAATGTTGAGGCGCCTCGCGATCTCACGGTTCGTGAGGCCATGGTAATAACGGAGTTCGATGACTTCCCGGTCGCGATCCGAGAGTGTTTCGATGGCGTCCAGCAATTTCTGGATGCTCTGTTCCAGGATGAGAGTGTCGAGGGCACTGTCTGTAAAACTCTCGATCTCGGCTTCCGCGATCTTCTCGCTTGAGTAGATGATGACGTCGGTGTGCAGGCGATAGATCATGTCGTGCACATCGCTGACTGTCAGCCCCAACTCCTGGGCAAGTTCCGTTGAGGTTGCTTTCTTCCCGGTCCGCCCGGACACGGCATGTGCGGCAGCGCTGATCTTTTTCGCCTGAACGCGTCGCGTGCGGGAGAGTGGATCGTCCCCACGCATCTCGTCGATCACTGCGCCTCTGACGCGAGTCATCGCTAGCGGGATGAAATCCTCTACTGCCAGATCCTGGTTTGCCCGGGCATACTGGATCAGCTCGGTCCATGCCGACTGCATACGGTCCTCGAGGGTCTGGCCGAACCCTCCGCAGAGCCGCTTTACCATCCCGGTGATCTTGTCCGCAAACAGGTTGTAGAGCTGCGCCTTGCTCAAATCTGAAACTTGGTGTTCCATTCTTCTTTGGCTCGTCGTGGTCTAACTGCTATTTCATCGTTCTCTTTGCATCGCCATACGTGGCAGCCGAACTCGGCTTGGCTGACGAACCAGTCTGGTGCACACCGGACTACACACCGGATTGATCATCAGTTGCAAGTACCCCACCCCCCTTGTGCGGTCCTCTCCCCGTTTGAGAGACCTGACACACCTCGTCTGCACGAGGAGGTTTGAAACACGTGCTTATCTTAACAATTTTTCAATGATTGCCAATAGAAGCCCAACCAAAAAATCGTAATTATTCACGGTTAATTAGAATCGGAAATCTAAAGCAAACAACGCACAATTGAATATGACTCGACGCAAAATGATGCGTCGTCCAAATTCACCTTTCAGAATGCTGTCGTTAATAATAGGCATTCGAATTACGCAGTCCCGAAGGTCAATTCGAGGCACCATGCGGCGCAAAAAACCATCCCACAGAACTGTCCATCACCACCATTACTACGGTAGCCGCCGCCGCTCGCGCTTTGGCATCATCCGTATCCTGATCGCGACTGTCGTGCTGTTTTTGGCTTATAAATCAGCCACTCACGTTTTCGCAGGATCGGGATCGCACCTCTACCACTACTAACACCATGTCGAACTGGAACAATCTGCCCCTGCGCAAAAATGACCTTTCGCGTACCGGCTACGGTCACAAGAAAGGCCGCTTTGCCCCGCTGTCCTGGGCCAGTTTGATTTTCTGGGGGTTGGTTGCCCGCAGAGCAATGAAACTGGGCCGGAACATAGTTGTTACCGGTGCGCCTGACTCGGGTGCTAATTCTGTATTAACGTTCGTCGCCGGAAAAACTTTAGGCCCTGACGCAAATGAAGGGGGCGTAAAGAAGAATTATTCACCTTCACTTGAGGATTTGCAGGGGGATCAGGCACTCAAATTCATTGGCCCCCGTAGTTTTGACCCGAATGCGTGGCGCACAATCGTGCAGCACCTCGGCGAGCAGGGGCGGCCGTTCTCGATCGCGACGGTGAGTCGTCACTCGGAGTGGCTTCGCCACGAATTGGACCTGTACGCCGCCACGACCAACGCGCGCGGCATCTTTTGGCTAACGCTAAAGTGACTTTTGGCTGGGCCGCGATGGCCCAGCATCGAACCGTAGAACCTCTGCTACGGGCGTTTAAGGCCGATTCCCAAGTGTAGCTGGCCGGCCGTCGGCGAGATTGTAGGTCTGGTGCCCGAGAGAACCAGCAGGCCCGTAGGCCTATTCGCCCACCTCAGCCCCACTCCTTAATTGCGCATGAAAGCTTGAGCCGGTGGCATCAGACGGCTCGCGCGACGTCTCGTCCAGTAGATCTCGGCCGTGGCGGTCAGGAGCAGCGAGACGACTGCATAGAAGAGCGCGTGCTGCAGAAAGGCCTCGGTCGAGTCAATGATGAAATTCCTCGCCGGCAGATCCATCACAAAGCGTTGCGCGTAGTCGCCGCCGACGAGCGGCGAGTTCGCGACAAGTAGGATCGCGTGCAGCAAGACACTACCCAGGTCGACCAGCGAGATCAATGCAAACACAATGGTCGACGCGACCAGCACCTGGCAGACGAAACCGACGAGACGCAGCTTGCCCCTGCTGCCGTGGAAGTACATGCCGAGTTCGGCTAGCGCCCTTTCCGAGGCTGATACCTTCTGCTCATCAGCAGAATGCTCTGCGTGTTGCGGCAGGCCGGTCATGGCTTCATTCATGGAGTGTCTCCAATAGTTGGGAAAACGGTGGCGCGAGCTTAGTTCGAGCTCGGCGAGAGCATGTCGTGTAGGAACTGCGCCGTCCCATCGACGAGAGTGGCCATGGCGCTGCCAATGCGTTGGCCGACGGTCGACACCAGACCGCCATCGTTGACCGGCGTCGATGCTGTGATCGCGGGTTTCCAGGTCAGGGAGGCACTGCAAATCAGCATGCCGTTCTCGCCGTAGGTCGCAGCCACGCCAGGTGTGCTGCAGGTGGCACCGGGTGACGCCGAAGGCAATTGCTGGGCGCTGGCCACGCTGCCGATGAGCATTGCGGTGACGATGAAGGCGCCACGAATCGGGCCTACTCGCGTCATGGGCAACTCCGTAGAATTCAAGATAGCTCCTCAAAGGCGGAGCGGAATACTGAAATTCTCTGTGTAAATGGGATGACTCACGATCGGAAAGTGCCGTTCCACGGCAACACATTCGCGAGTGAGATCGAAGTCGGCCCATTCCCTGAGATTTCCTTGAATGCGCAATTTGCGACTCAGGAATGGGATTGTGTTGTTGGATCAGTCGTCTACGGTCCAACTCGCGTCGAAGCCTGACGCAGCCAAAAAAAAGCCATGCGCTTGGGGAAGACGCATGGCTTGTTGAGAGTAAAACCACGAGAACAGATCAGGCCGGATCCGTGTGCGGGGAAGACCCAAACCTGAAACCATAGTGCCACCGAGCACCCGTGCCGGGCAGACAAAAATCTCTCCGGATCACCATTCATTTCCTCGCAGCGCCCACGACGCCCATCGACTTGCAATCCCATCTTCGCGCCGTAGCCTACAGACATGCCCCACTCTTATCCGGAGTCCGTATGTTGCGCTTCTCGTTCCTCACGTTCGTGTTGATGTACTTTTGTGGCAGCTTCTTTCGCACGTCGATCGAAGACATGCTCTTGCACGAGGTACTTCACTCGTTCTTGCCGTCGGTGCACCATGCCGAGCATCCCTATTACGACGGTCGCGAGGACCGCCCTGAGCGCACACTGACTCGTGGTTGTGCCGACGGAAAGGTGTGCCACCAAGACGGCGATCGCCAGCACGAGATCAGGCGGCCGCTGAACACGGATGACTTCGGCGACAACGGCCCTCTCAATCACCGCTACACCGATCCGACCTGATTTCCTACCGTTGACTCACTCTCGCGCGGGCAGCCCATCACACGGCTGCCCGCTGTCTTTTTGGGTGCCAGTAAATACACTGCGCCGACCTGCGTTTGCATTGCGCTCCGTCACCCGTAGCCTGATTTCAGCCGGTGTGATTGCCGGTTCCATTCATTGAATAGGAGTCCTGCTCATGGGTGACGCTGACCAATTCTTTCCCCTCCATCAGATTCGGTTCCGTAGTCATCGTCACGGGTCTGAAAGCCGGGCGCTGGCCCGCGAGCTCGCACTGCGGTGGACCCGCACGCGAGGACCGGACGGTTCCTTCGACTGGAGCGATCTCCCTCCGGCCGCGACCGCGGGTGCAGCTTTCGCTACCCGGTCGCGCGGCGGGTCGGTGTCCGTGCTGCAGGGAATCGACACAGGCCTCTGGCTCATGCGCCGCGAGATCATCGATCCGAAGGTCGAAGGCCGCGTGTGGCAACACGATGTCTTCGTTGCCGACGATGGCGGGGCTGACGTGATCGGCGTGCGCACAAGCGTGGCCTTGGGGCGCAACATGGTCGCCCCGGTGCGTCGACCGTCGATTATCGCGGCGCTCGTACGGAACTCCGCACTGCTCGACGACAAGACGCAGGTGCAGACGAAGCCGCTCACGGTGACCGCGCACGATGTGGCGCCAGTATTGGATCTGCTCGCCTCATCGGCCCGCACCCTTCCAGTTCTGTTCATCAACCAGTCCATCCGCGGCCGCACGCCACTCGACGCGCAGAAGGTCGCGGACAAGCTGGCTGGATTCGCGCACGTGCTGGTGGTCATGCCAGACGCTGGGCCCACTGTAAGCCAGTATCTGGCTCAGGAGATGGGCGTGCAGTTCGATGCGCTCACCCTCTGTTGGCCGGTGTCGGCGGCCGCGCGCGGCGCAGCGCACGTGCGATGGGACACGGTGCAGGCGAAGGACCCCGCCTTCTGGCCGTTCCTCGAGGCAAGCGTGATTCGCTCATCCGTGGGCACGATGGAGGACTGGCTCGGCTCGCTGATCGCGTGGCTTGCCGGTTGACAGCACGGTTTGGGACCACGGCAATCGAATGTCGTGGTCCCGGTTTCCGGTATTCGTGCTGGGACAGCGTTGGCCGACCTCTATACTCGGCGCATGACTCCCACTGCCCTCGAACAGCTTCTGGACTACACGTTCAGCAATCGCTCGCTTTTCGAGCTGGCATTGACGCATCAGTCCTTTTCCGAGTCTCACAACGAGCGCCTTGAGTTTCTGGGAGACTCAATCCTCAGCGGTTCGGTCGCTGCCCTTCTATACGAACGTTTCCCGCGCCTTTCCGAGGGCTGGCTGTCGCGCATCCGCTCGAATCTCGTGCGCGAGTCGACGCTTTATGAGATCGCCGTGGCGCTGAGCCTCAGTTCATGGCTTCGGTTGGGCGAAGCGGAAATCAGTGCGGGCGGACTTGACCGCCCCTCGATCCTTGCTGATGCCTTTGAGGCGGTGCTCGGCGGGGTCTTTCTTGACGGCGGCTTCCCGCCAGCCGAGCGTCTCGTGCGCCGGATCTACACGCCGATCCTCGACACGATCGATATCCGCCACTTTGGCAAGGATCCGAAATCTCGCTTGCAGGAGTTCCTGCAGGCACAGCATATTCCCGTGCCCGCCTACCGCATCGTTTCGGTCCTCGACGACGAACAGCCTCGCCGCTACGAGAGCGAATGCGTCATCACCTCGTTCCGTCTGCGCACGACCGGCATTGGTCCCAATCGCCGCGTCGCCGAGCGTGAGGCCGCCCAACGCATGCTCTCGATTCTCGAGCAACGCAGCGCGGCCTGATAAAAAATCACTCTTGCTTTAAAAACCTCCTCACCGCGGCTTGCATTCCTACGCAATCGTTTCGCCGTGCGGACTATTCTCCTCACTCAGCGGCCTGTGTGCCTTTTATCGTGAACCGTGGGTCTATGCCTTGCATGGCCACGCAGATGGAACCAGCATGCTGCAAGACACAACAATCCTCGGCGAGATTTACCAACTGAATCGGACGTACCTGTCGATGCTGCACCGCTACCTCCATGAGGACTTCGCGGTAGCAGCTGACGCGTTCGGACTGCCTGAAGAAGTTGCTCGAGCACTGGCGAAACACACGCCGGAAAAGCTGGACAGGCTTGCGCGGACCTCCCAACTGATCCTCCGGTTCAAGTTCAACGACGTGCAGTTCCTGCGCGCGCTCGGCGAGAAGATCGGTCCGGAAGTCATACACCAAACCGAGCCCCACGAGACCTTGTCCGTATAGTAATGGTGCAAATAGTTTTCTTTCGTTTCTCACCGATGAATCTGATGATATCTATCCTCCTGTTCGGCACGGCAGTTCCTAGTCGGCGTAACGGCATGGGCACTGTGAGTATCGGAGGTAAGACTTTCAAGAGCGTTGTCATTGGGGAGCAATTTGGCGTCTCCGTGAATTGGGTGATTGTGTGCATTCCTTTCGCCATCGCGGCGGTGGCAGTTCAACCGATCCAAAGTCTCGGGTTATCCACCTCATGCGGTATTTAGGGCGCGACCATCGAACGAAAGTTTGTCTGGACAAACTCAACCTCACGAGTGAAATCGTCCAGACTGTGGCCCGGCGTGCTTGCACTCCACGGCCCCTGTCACATAGAATAGCCTCAGCCGTTCGGTCGGCAATGTTTGCACTTCATCAAGCCCCGTCCTGTCTTCACACTCAACTGAATCGCGTTCAGTTGAGCGTCGACCTCCATCCGGCACTCCGGACCCCATGCAAAATGGGTTCGCCAGTGTCTGCGGCGCTCTCTCCTTTTCAACCGCCACGTCGTGGCAATCAGGAGAGCACCATGAACCGCAATCTTCAAGCCTTTGGCGTTATTCGTACATCGCACGAAGTTCTGTTCAGCGACCAGATGATCCCCGTGCAAGAGTTCCGCACGGATCTGAAGCAAGTCCTGACGAACCCGCGCGTCGACACGCTGATCGAGCATCTCGAAAGCGGTGCCAACGTGACTCAGTTCGACGAGGATACGTGGTGGACCATCGTGGATGACCTGAAGGCTCATTTGGGCAGTCAGTGCGCCAACATGGCCGGCGATTCTCGCGACGAGCAGGAATCGGCGCTTGTCGCTGCGGAAACGTGGGTCGAGGACAACATCTCGCATTCCTCACGCGCCAGGATCGTCGCTGTGGCTGTCGTTCTATACGGCTATGCCAAGGCCGAAACAATGATCCGCGAACTCAGTTCGGCTGTCGCGGCATAACTCGCAAGCATCAAAAGTCACTTTCGGCGGCGCCTGTCCTTCGGGACGGGCATTGTCCGGATGATCTGCTAGGCCCCGAAGAGAGCGTCTCTCCAGGGCTCCTGCCCTCTCCTTTTTCAACGGCCGATTCGGCAAAAAAGGAGAATCATGAACACCACCATGTACCCGAAACATTCCCCTTGGGGTGCCCCCCATTCCATCAGCGTCGTTGCCGAAGGCATCGTTCGCTACACGACCGGAAGTCACGGCGGTTACTGGCTCAGCCCGGAACGTGTAGCAGCGATGCCAGCGGGCCTGCGTCCCATGCAGCATCTGGACGGTGACGGCAGTGCATGGTTCGAAGAAGATCAGGAGTGGGCGATCGTCGAACTGGCGTTCCCTCGGCACTTCGATGCGAAGGGCCAGGAAGCGGCTCGCAAGCTACTGATTGACTGGATGCCGGATATCTGGGAAGCGTGGACTGGCGAAAAGCTGGCACCGGAATCCAGTTATACGCGCCGCCTCGCCGCGTTCTTTGAGAAACATCAGAACGACCAGATCGTCACCGGAGCGTACGGTAGCTGGGACAAGCGCGTGCCGAAGGGCATGGTGGGCGTGGTAGCACTGACGGGCGGTCGATCGCCGAAGGGCCAGCTCCACGGTCCGGAAAGCTGCTGGCTGGTTGACGAGAAGGAATATGGCGATGCGTACAAGCAACCGGGCTATTTGGGCTACTTCGTGATCGACCCGGCGAGACATCAACCCTGGTCGCGCGAAGTCCTCGCTGCGGCCGCATAACTATCAGCCGGCGGCGTCTGCATCTTCGGGCGCGGCGCCTCCGAGCCATCCCCGACCCCGAGGTTCGGCATGGCAGGAAATGCCATTTCTCTTGTTCACGCCCTTGAGGCACCAGGAGAAAATCATGACCATGATCATCGCCGCCGCAATTGCGTTCTTTCTGATCGCAGTTGCGCGCGCAGGGACAGGTTCGAACCAAACTGAAGAAGCATCGGACGCACTCGATCGCTGCCCTCGGTGCGGAAATTACCTCCCCTGCAATTGCAACCATTACGAGGACAACTCGTACCAGCACCATCACCATCATGACCAGTGGGCTCACGACACGATGAACCAGTCGTCGCAAGACGATTCGTACTTCGATCACGGCCATCACCATCACGGCGGTTCGGATGACTGGAACTGAACAATAGGGGCGCACCGCAAGGATGCGCCCCCACCCTCTTTCGCAATGTCTTCGGATCCCGCTGAGTGCCGCTCAACCGGGTTTTAGACCAACTCCTTTTTCACCGCCCTGTGGGCATTAAAGGAGAAGCATCAAATGGCAAACTGGAACGGAACTGCGCGCACGAACTACGTCCTCCCCGTAAACGTCGAGGCACTCGAGAAGGTTGCGAAGCGCTTCGATCTACGCGTCATCCACCAGGGCGAGCGGATCGGATTCGTCACGGAAACGGATGATGGTGGCTGGCCCTCGAACGTGTATGACGACGAGCTCGAGGACGATGTTGAATTCGATATCTCGACAATGCTGATGCCCCACATCAAGGAAGGTGAGGTGCTGGTACTCATGGAAGCCGGGAGCGAGAAATCGCGCTACGTCTCGGGTTACGCTCAGGCGCATGTCCGCAACGGCGATGTTTGCCGCATGGTCAGTATTTCGCTCAGCGATATCTTCGCGAAAGCAGCTACGGAGTTCTCCGTGGACGTCAACTCGATCACGGACGCTACGTACTGACGGGAATCAACAATGGACTGGGCTTCGGTCCTGTCCCGCCGGCAGTCTAGCCGGCTCCTCCGGGTACTCTCCGGACGAGCCTCGCTCACTCCTTTTCAACGCCACACCCGTGGCATCAAGGAGAGCGCTATGAACCCGAAATCTGCCTTTACCCCGACCTCTCGCATGATCGCGGCGGTCGAGACATATCTGGCCGCACGTCTGTGTGAAGAGGAATTTCAGGCGATCGTGATCGGCTATGAAACGGAGATCCTCAGTCGGCACCGTTTCAAGGCAGTCCGGTCGACTAAGCCAGGCCAGGATGAGATCATCCTCGACCCGAAGCACTCGTATCGCATTAGCGAGGCCGATTCGGATGTCTACTTCGCGGAATGCCGGAAAGCCCGCGTGGACGAACGGATCACGATCGAAGGCGAAGACCCGGACACCTGTCCGCTTCTCAAGGCTCGGCACGCACTTTTGCTGGCCGAGAACGAGGTGATCAAGTCGATGAGCGATCTCCGGCAACTTGCTAGTCTCGGCGACAAGCTCTACGTGCTGAAGCTGGAGGATCGAAGGAAGTTGATCGAGTTGTCTCTTGGCCTGATCGCTCCGTTCGTGAATAACGACCGTACTATCCGGCTCGCCCACGCAACTCTCGTGACTTATCCGCGGTTCGCAGCACAAGCGCGCCTGCCGCGCTAATCGCAACATCGTCCGCCCGGCTCGCCCGGGTGGATTCCTCCCAGGCTCCGCCAGCCGCCCGGCTCGCCGAGCCCACGCTCATGTCCTTTTCAACTGCCTGTAAGGGCGTCAAAGGACAACCCATGATAGCAATTCCTTACTCTCATGACGCCAGCGCCGTTCGTGAGCTTCGAAGAGTTTGCGACCTACGCCGCGATTCAGCGCTTGGTAAATCACGGCCGCGCCGCCGCAGTGCGCTTTCTCGGGAGGAGTCTTGGCTTCGTCGATGCGCTCGCGCACGACTCGGAGATGGAGACGCGGTTCCTTGTCGCGTACGTACTCGAGATGACCCCGCAGCAAGGCGTTTTGGCGCTCTGACGTAACAAGGCCCGCCGCTCGAGACGGCGGGCCTTTTCGCGGAACTCCGCAGGCAGAGGAATGATTAGCGAACGAAGCGGCGATCGATCAGCCATCGGCTCGGTTGGCCGTCGCGGCCGTAATGGATCTCGCCTTGCAGGCAGCCGCCGTCATCGAAATATTGCTCCTTGTTGCCATAGTGCACGCGCTTGCTCGGCACCACCGAGAAGGCGTGCGGAGGCACTTCGATCAGCGGGCGCACGGACAGACCTTCCGCCAGCACCTCACGCGCCCACGCGTCGAGGCTGGTCAAGCTCGCCGCGTCGCTACCGACGGCGCTAGTCAGGTCCAGCGCCTGGACGCCGCCACTTGGCAAAACCACCGCGCCGCCAGTGCGCTCGTGCACCTGGGCGCTCGTTGGGACCGTGGCCTGAAAGAAGATGAGGCTGCTCGGCTTCACGCCCGCATCAGCCGGTACTGCAACAACCCACAAACGCTTCAATTCGGAATCGCACATGTTGTTCTCCGTGGTCTTTTAGCCTCGTAGGGCTATGACTGAGGCTTATCGCCCCGTGAAGGCACCCGCCTTGACGGGAAGTCAGCAACGTCGAACGTGCGCGCGGGAGATGGCTATGTCGTGGGCGCGCCGTAGCGGAAGCGCTACGTATTGATTGCATTATGTGTGTTGATTTTTCTGCAGAAACCCTGCGGGAAGGACGTCATGGACGCATGCAGGAGCAGACTTAGGATTTGATGCCGACCTAACGGCGTGTGCGAATGATACTGCGAATTAACGAAGCTCGACAAGTGGGCAATCGATTGTTGTAGGCTGGCCCCAGCCATTCGATTGGCATCACGCTGACAAGATAGCCAGCAAAGCATGCCGGATACCCCCCCTCGCGTTTGCACTCCTTCTCAGGCAAGGCACCCTTCCCTGAGCAGCACCAGAGTCCCCTTCCCTCATTGGTGCGGTATGGAGCGAGCGACACAATGGACACCAAGTTCTGCGGCCAACACGAGGCGCCCGAAGTCGACATTGGCGGGTACGGGCATTCGATGACGATGTACGTCTACCAGAACGAGCCGGCCGAGACGGTTTGCCCGAGGCCGGGTGATACACGCGCTTATTTGGGTAGCAAGCTGGCGGAAGACGCGCTGCTCGTCGGCTTCTCGTCGCAGCGCGGAGGCGGGGGCACGTGGCTGATTGCCCCGATGTCGCCGACCGACGCGGCAAAGTATGCAGTCGACTCGACCGTGACGTTGCACTACCGTAAGCCCCCCGATGATCGGTTGGGGTGATCTGGTCGAGATCACGCACTGCAGAGCTTCGCACTCGGAACGCGGGGCCGCTTGACGTTGTCGTTGCCGCCATTGGCTTGTCGTGACGTGTGCGCCGTGCTACTGTCCTCAAAGCCGTTAAATCGGCATTCACATTGAAATTCGAGTGCACCTTTGAGGATTGAACTTCAACAGTGCGCTTAGGCGCCGACTCCTTTAACCCGCCTTTTAGGCACAAAAGGAGAAGCCATGAATACGCAAACTGAAGCCGTCCGAGTAAAGAGTCTCCGTCGTATTTCGGAACAGCAGCGCGTCGTTGTCCAAGACGTGCTCGCGAGCCCACCCAAGCTTCATGAGGGACGCGTTGTTCACCTCTGGAGCGACGGTTTAGCAGCTATCAGGTTCGACGAAGAAAATCAGGAGCGCGATCGGCACCTGGTGTTCAACGGATTGGTCGACATTCACAATGTCGCCCCGAGCCTGTAAGTAGTTCCGGCCTGCCAGTCTCACGACTGGTGGGCCACCTACAACTCACGGACTCGTGCTGAACATTGCGCCGGTCGCCCCGTCCGGCTATCATCCTCTCAGCCGTTTGATCGGCATTTCATCATTCCGGGTCAACCAGTCGCCCGCGCATCCGAAAGTCTCTTTGGCCCCTCTGGCCGATCACCATCCTCACCCACGCGTTGTCGTCAACCGTCAATCGGTTCCGCTCGTTCGTCGCACGCGTTCCGCCTAGCCCTTCCGGCTACACAGAGCCGCGCGCTCCTCGGTTTATCAGCCCACCTCGGGCATGAGGAGATCCACATGAACAGCAACTTTGAAGCAAAGATGGACCGTTTGCTCGGACCCGTTGGCGTCATTCCGGACAGACAACTCAACGCACCTATAGGCGACGATCTGGTAATGCGCACCGGCATTCCTCACCGTGGTGGCAAGCTTGCGATTCATGCGTTCGCGAGCGGCTATCCAGTGATGGTGTCGGCGAACGCATTCTTCAACCATAAAACGGGACGCTTTGACCTGCCGGGCAGTACACCGCTTCAGGACGTCGACGTCGCGCTGGACTCGGCCGGGTTCATTGCGATGATGAACTTCAAGTCAAAGGGCAAGCAGTCGGGTGTCGGCGGTATCTATCCCTGGTCGTATGCGGCTTACCTCGAACTCGCGTTTCTGCTTCGTCCAACCTGGTACAGCAGCATGGACCTTTGCTGCGAGCCGGAGGCGACGAACGACGGAATCGACACTGACTGGCGTATCCGGGCGACGGCAACGATGCTCGAATCGCTCCTCCAGATCATCGAGAGATGGCAAGTGGACTACGCGCGAGAGGGTGTCCGAGCGGTGACAATCGCGAACGATCTCAAGCCGCCGGTACCGATTTGCCAAGGCTGGGAACTCGACGATTACCTGAGGAGCCTCGATCTGACGATGGAGGTTTGGGACCGGCACGCGTGGCTGGCGCCGCCTTCGTTGATGGGTCTCGGGTCGGTTTGTCGACGCGACCTTCATCATCCGAAGTACGGGCTCTTTGCCATTCTTGACGGACTGGAAGGTCGACTGCCGAAAGGTACGAAATTGCACCTCTTCGGAGTGAAAGGCGCTGCGCTAGAGCGCGTCAAGATGTACTCACACATCGTCGCTTCCTGCGACAGCATGGCGTGGGACTATGGCGCGCGTCAGGAAGCATTTCGGCTTGGCATCTCCAACAACATGGAACACCGGGCCGAAAAGATGGACGCCTGGATGAACACTGCTATCGAGCGGATGCGACCGAAGTCAGGAGATCAATTCCGGCTTGCTTTCTGAGCCACGGGAATAGGATCTCGTAAAACCCGGAACGCGCACTGCCCTACGGGCGTGTGCGACGCCGGCATCTCAGCGGACCCTCGGTCTCCTGAGCTGTACTCACCTCCTTTTCAATCGCCCACGAGGCACAAAGGAGAAAATCATGAAGCAAGAGAACGAATCGCTAACCCCGGAACAAGCCAACGCGCTCCGGACCTTCGCGCGTCGACATGGGCGCTACTGGAAGAAGCAACTGGCCACGCTCTGGACGTCAGGCCGGGACGACCGCGAACCGGAAGGCCCGCTGTTGCGCCAGGTCCGCAACAATGGCGGCCATAGCCTGCTCGTCGGCTTCCGCTTGCCGAGCGACGGTAACTAAGCGGCGCATCGTAGCCACGGATGCCAGACACGCCTAGGCGTGTCTGGCGATTTCCGTTTTGTGCCGCCACCGGATAAATTTCGGGCATACCGCCGAAACATTTCACGAAACTGCCGTATACACGTAGATTGACTATCTCACGCAATATCATGCCGTCCCTCTCCCCTCTTCTCCAACCGGTTCCCGCTCTTCCACCCGGCAAGCAATGGCGCTGTGGCGCGTGTTTGCGCATTACGCTTCCGCGCACGGGTCCGCTCAATCCTTCGTCGAAGCATGCCAACCACGCGCGGAAATGGCAGAGCCGCTGTTGCGAGGCACCGCTGGCCACAACCGGCCACGATGGCACGTTGACCATCTGGGACGGCTCTGCGAAAATGCACGCAGCCGTTTGATCGGCAACACACCTCATCGGAATGCTGCTCGCCCTGAGCTCGATTGCATTCCAGCACTCCAGAACGCCCTCATTCACCTCTGACCATCAGGTCTGACGCGATGTCACCTGAGCCGGGCTACGTCCGGCCCAGGCCCCCCGGCATCTCCTTTCGAACCGCCCCATTCGGGCATAAAGGAGAATTCATGACCAGCAACAAGCAACCCAAAAAGCAAGTGGCAAGTGTGCAGGAGTTGGGCGCTCTGATCGTCGATCGGGTCAAGACGGCCGACAAAATCTTGATGGCCGGCGTCACGCTTCCCGATGGGTATGCCTGGCGGATACCGGATGACCGCTTGTCGTTCTGGGAAGGTTGTCCGGTGCGCTCAACCGCTTCCATGGGGGCGTCGATCTACATCGATCGCATGGCAACGACTGGTGTTTCGGGCGAGGAACGCTGCAGCGATCCGGCAACGATTCACGCGGAGATCCGTCTTTTCATGCCGACAGCAGAGTATCGCGACGGCAGGAAGGTCCGCCGGTACCGGCAAGACTCGGACGCGCACTTCTCGGCGCATCTTTGGGTGCAGACCGGGCCGCATTGGGCGTTTCAGTCGACGACGCACCTGGTCGACAACGAGCCGTTCGTCTACGCGGATGCGCTCGATGCGCTGTGTGCGGAGATCGTCGCACGCGTAAATACTGCTCTTGCACGTGCAGGACTTAGGGTCGGGCAGAAACACATCGAGAAGGCGGAGGAAGTATGCGCTTGATCGACGGTCAAATCGAAAGTTATACGGCCTACATGAGAGCGCTCAACGAGAGCCTGAAGGACAGTCATCCGGCGATGCAGGCGGAAACGCAGGCCCTGATGGTCGCGACGCAGGGTGTGCTGGACAGCCTGCAGAAATATCGTCGCGTGGTCGACGGACTCCGGATAGCGCAGCACTGTCATTGACGCGTTGCACGGCCTCGGCCGTAAAGAACAGGAGGGAGGGATGCCGCGAGGCGTTGCTCCCTCTCTTCGTCTCCGCGGGCGTCGGCCCGTTGGCTTGCATCTCCAGTGTCCCGGGAGACACTGGAGATGTTCCTGCCCCTGGAGTTTCCGTCATGCACCAGTCTCCCCAGTCCCTGCCTAACCGCGTCGCACGCACTAGCCCGTATGCCTCACGAGTTCGTTCGACCCGCGTATCGGACTCGCTGTACGAGGTTCGCGTCGACGGCGTGCTTCGCTTCTTGATAGAAGGTGATGACCAGTGGCCGGCTCAATGGCAGTTGTTTGCCGTGGTGGACGGTGTTCGCGCCGGCGGATGTCTGGCGCTCGAGTCTGAACACTTCGACGTGCTCGAGCAACTCGAGCGCGGATGCTTCTGGTTGCCGGCCGCCGACATCGTAACGGCACCGCGCCCGACGGGCCGCTCGTCTAGCGTGACCCGCTATCCACTTCCGCAGTACCTGTCCGAGTAGCAAGCGCTCAGACAGTCTCGTGCTGCATCGCGTCGATTTCGAGCGGCGCGGTCTGGTAGCCAAATGTGGTGATCTGCCGTAGGTATTCCTGCATGAACTGGTCGATCGACCCGGCCGCCTCGTACTGGTAGACGTGTCGGCATTCATGCCGCAGCAGGCGCCGAGAGAAATGCCGCGGTGTGATGAAAATCGCGTAGCCCAGTGTCAGTCCCGCGATGTCATCATTGAGCAGTCCGGTTCGGATTGCGATCTCGCGGAGCATTGGATCGTGCGGCATGGGAACCTCGTCGACGAGCGAGAGCCGGATTTTATCCGGAGCCGACACCCCTACCTGCCGCGCATCATCGAGCTCGACCGACGTCAGCACACGGCCGGCCGCCAGCCCCCTCTCCGCCTGTTCGTTCGCCCACGTAAGCGTCTTGGGCAAGATGAGCGCCAGGAACGCTTCCGGCATCATGCCGCTCATCGGGCCGCCTTCGTGCGCAGCGGCTGCGGGATCAGATCGTTCAAGCGGTCCCGTGCCTGCTTGCGGTCCATGCCATACGGGAACCGCGGGTGCTCGTCGTCGACCGCTTCCTCGAGGCACGAGAGCACAGCCGCCTGGTCTTTGTTGCGGTCCTTTAGATGGCAGGTCAGCGCCAAGCTGGCGAGCAGCGCGCGATCCTGATCGGGCATCTGCATCAGGTCCGGCCAGACTATCTCAAGCCGCTGGCGCGATTCGATGCCATCGCTCTTGCCGACGAGGCGGCCGATGGAGATGCCAAGTCCAGTGACGAGGACGACGCCGAGGAAGAGCGAGATAACGCGCCGAGTGTCGAGCATATGATGCAAGCCTCCCCTTACGCGCGCTGGCCAGCGAGCAACGTATTGTCGATGACCGCGCGTGCTTCGATCGGCGTGAAGCTGTAGCCGCTGAGAATCGTAGCGAGGCTTTCGTCGGTCGGCTCGTCCGCCTTCACGCGTTCGAAAAGAATCCCCTCCTTGCGGCCGGTCAAGGCGGCTTCTGCCACGGCCGATGGCCAGTCCGGTACGGATCGCGCTTTCTTCGTCAGCGCCCCTTCGTTCTGGATCTGGATACCGGCTTCCTTGATCTGGTCGAGGAAATTCTCGAATGCTGCCATGCTGATGCGCTCCTTGGTGGTTGTTGGCCTGCTGGCCCTTCGATACCGTGAAGCCATTGTCGTACAGGCTCCGGTCATTGCAAACCCGAATAATCGCGTTCTACGCCTCGTTATCGGCGCGATCGCGCCGCCGCTGAACGATTGGTACAGAAGCGAAAACGCCCGCCAGCCGTCCAGACGGGCATGCGGCGGGCGCGGGTTGCTGCCGATCGTTATGCGAGGTCGATCTCCCGTTCGTAGGCTCGCCCGGCGAGGGCACCAAGCCGGATGTGCGGGTCCTTCAAAGCGGGTGTAGCCTGCCTCAAGGTGCCGCACAGATCGACGATCTCGGCCGCACCGGTCAGATCGACTTCGTAGTCCCCGTTGACGACTGCAAAAAGCCGATTCCCTTCCTGGAAGACGGATGTCATGTCGCCCAAGACCCGACCGCCGGAATCGACTACCTGCATGCCAACCTGGTAGCGGTGGACAATTTTCTTTTGGACGTTGCTTGTCATGATGCATCTCCTACGATGCCCGCGTGGGCTGCTGAAAAGGAGAGAGCCGGTGCTCGGCGAGGGGTCGTCCTGGCCGAACCATGGGCGTGGTTGGGCTCGCCACCCGTCTCCGATGGGACGAGCGGCGAGATGCTGCAGGTTGATGCTTACGTGGTCGCAAGGGCTTCGTCGGCTTCGAGCGCGGCCCGCTTGCGCTTGGTCTCTGCGGCCCAGGACTCGACGTCCACCGTGCTCATACCGACGCACGCGTTCCAGCAGGCTACCAGGCGACGCGCCCGCTCTTCTGTTTCCGCGGTGCGACGGTGTTTTTCCTGGTCGGTTAGATACACCAGTGCGAAGCAATCGCCGTCATCGATGACGAGGCGGGCCGGGCTGCGTTGGGTACCTTCCAGACGGATTTCTTTCGAGTGAATCATAACGATCTCCTGAAAAGGCAAGGAGCGTCCCCAGCGGGGAACGAGCCCCGCCAGGGTTAAAAAATTACTTATGCCGCGACCATCTCGGCTCGCACGAACGACGGGAACGAAATAGAAGTGGCTGTCTTGAACGATTGAAGCGATCGGCCGAGTGCGTCGAACACCGAAACGAAGGGAGGAACACTGACGGCTTGGCCACAAACCTCGTGTCCGAACGTCTGCGTGACTCCTTCGACCAGGTCCTCCCAGATCCCCTTGCAGCGAGCGTGCTCGCGTACCGTGGGAATGCGGAGAAGGTCTTTGTTCTCGGGATGCTGCAGGAAGGTGCCGGTACTCTGACGCTTGGCCAGCGTCTTGTTGAGCGTCGGAACCTTCGTGGAATTCTCGTTGACGATCGTCATCTTGAACCCCTTGCCTGCCGCCTCGTCGCGTTCCTGCTTATCCTTCAGATACGTGAGCGGCGACCAGCACTTGTCGTCCGGCGCCACCGTATCCATGATCTCTCCCAGCTTGCGAACCTGAGCCTCGGGCCGTTCGACCAGATCGAAGGAGAACTCGATTCCCTGCGTGACCGCGACAATGCACATGCGCTCACGGTGCTCGAGCATGTTCCAGTCGGCCGCGCTGAGCACGGTTTCGTGGACGACATACCCAAAATCCCTGAGCATTGAACGCGCGATCGCCGCGGAAGCCGTGTTCAGCCAGCCGGGCACGCATTCGATTGCAACGAAGGATGGAGAGGTCCGCGCGACTGCCGTGAGAAACGGCACGACGAGATGCCCGACGTCGGGATGCGACTCCGGGAACTCCAACTTCCGTTTCGTGCGTCCAGCATTTGATGCCCCGCTGCACGGGATTCCGATCACCAGTCCATCGAGTTTCGGCAGTTGTGACATCACCCAGTTGTCGAACACTACCTCCTGCATTGGTGCCGTCAGGAGGATGGTCTGGGCATCGAAGACCGGATTGTGCTCGACCGCGTGCTCCATGCAGTCTTCCCGGATCTCGTTTGCCACTGCCAGCCGTGTTCGGATGCCCGCGCCTTCCAATCCCGTGTGTGCTGCTCGATCGAGAATGCCGATGCCCGAGGAAAACGAACCCATAAGCAGCGGTTCATTATTCTCCAGCTTCGACTTCAGACGAGCGAGCCGCTCCCTCGCCCGCACTTCCGATGCGATCGGGAGCACGAAGATCCGGCGCAACTGCACCACGATGCGAACAGCGGTGAGGCCCATCTTTACGAATGTGCCCAAGAGGCTTTCGCTCTGTATGTCGATCACGGGCACGTCACGATCGCGCACGGTCTTCTTCGACACGACGCGCTCACCGCTTTCGGTGGCTTCGAGCGTCAGCATGCATTTCTCGTTGTCGAGAGTGATGCTGATTTTCATGCCCGGCAAGAGGCCTGCGCGGCTTGCCTGGGCACCTTCGATCCAAAGCCGCGGGGTGCCTTTGTTGCTGCCGAGTTTGCGGATCTCCATGCCCTGAAGCGATTTCTTGCTATTCATGGTTTCTCCTTCTCTGCCCTTATGGGCTGGTAAAGGAGCGAGCAGAGCTCAGCGGGCCGGCTTGGCTGGCTGAGCATACAACCGCTTCGCCCCCCGAGAAAGGGGCGGCGAAGCGCGCTTTGGTTGCTGGATACCGGCTACTGTTACGCGGTCGCCAATTGCTCGGCCGCACGCTTTTCGAGCCTGTCGATTTTCTCGAGACAATCCTCCACCGCACGAAAAACAGCCTTTTCGAGCGACCCGTCTTCCGACAAAGGAATGTCGATGGTATGTTTCGAATCGCTATCTTCGTTGACGTAGGCACCGAGACGAGTGAACATCCCTTTCGATCCCCTCACATCGTAGAGCCGCAGGCGAATACCCGCCTTTCCGTCCTCACGCACGAGTCGCACCTGAACAGGTGAGTCCTGAACCGGATATTGGTATCCGATCGGCTGATTCGCGAGCGTCCAATACTTCAACATGCAGCCGATGTCGTGACTCATCTTCACCGGATCAAGGACCCCGCCCTGAAGGACGAAGTGCGAGTAATCGATACCTTGCGCGGCAAATCTCACGCCCCGCAGATTCCCATACGCTTGCCGAACCTGCTCGCGATAGGCCTTGATCGTATCGGCAGCCGGTACAGCATGGCTGCTCAAATACCACTGATGGTTAACATGGTGAGCGAACGGCGACTGGATGATTCGATTGCGGGTCATGATGTTCTCCTTTGATGCCCAGACGGGCGTTGATAAAGGAGAGAGCACAGCTCAGCGGGTCGGCCGGACCGGCTGAGTAGGAGGTGATGCCCACCAGTCCACGGAGGGGCTGGTGAGCGTGATTGCGGTTTGATAACTTGCGTAGGAGCGTGACGCTTAGTGCTCGTCCGAACTCGAATTCTCGATGGACGCGCCATCCGGCGACACGCCAGGATCCAGAATCATGATCGCGCATGCCCCGAGACTCGTCTTCTCCGCATCCAGATACTCCTTCGCCTCATCTTCCCCGAGATTGTCGTCCAGCGCGCGTTTATACGCGGCGTGGCGGAAGGCGGCGGGGTCGTGAATGTCGAGTTCGATCGTGACGCTGATGCTCGCACGCCCTTCTTCTTCCGCGACTTCCGATCCGTTCTCCGCCAGGTTCGTTTCAATGTTGCTGTTCATGCTCTTCTCCTTGATGCCCATATGAGGCTGTAAAAGAGGAGCGAGCAGGATGCTCGGCGGGGAGATACCGCCCGGCTGAGCAAACTGCTGCCTGTCATCCGTAGATCAGGATGGCAGGCAGTACGGTTAATGGCTTGAGAGGGAAAGTGCCTTTTTCAAATGCTCGTCGATTACGCGCGTATACGCTTCGTCAGCACCGTCGAGGCCTACCGCGAGCGATTTGACGTATTCAATGACCTCGTCGTTCGCTTTGTCGGAATAGTCGCCGTCCGGCGCAGTGGCCTTCTCCAGCACGCGGAGGGCATCCCACAGGCGAACTTGGGCCGCGACGACATCCTGTAGCATCTGCAGGTGCGTTTTAGGCTGCTCTGTGTTGCTCTGGATATTGCGGTTCATGCGTTTCTCCTTCGTACCCTGACGGGTGGTTGATAAAGGAGAGAGCCAAGGGCTCGGCGGGGCTGGCATGCCCGGCGAAGCGATTACACTGAGACGCGGAGGTGGCGGCAAGCGCCTGAGAGAAATGCCGATCTAACGGCTGAATTGAATATACCATATGGATACTGGATGTCGACACCGCCGACGCCCCAGATGGGAGCGTTCGGCGGGTCAGGTTGCGATACTACCGTCGTTACTGTTCGGTGAAGTCGATCATCACGCGCAGGATACGTCCGTACTCGTCGCGCTGAACGAACACCGGATACTCGCCATCGCCATAGGCCGTACCCACAGCCGTTGCGAGACCGCCGAACGCGCCACCACGGGCTTGTTGTCCGGTCGCTCGGCAGGCGGCGTTGTAGCTCAACTCGTTCGGTACCGGCTGCTCGAGCAGATCCCATTCACCAGTCGCGTTCAACTGGTTCATGGTCTGACCGAACTCCTGGATCACCGCCTCGTAGTGCGGGAAGTCCTTACGGTACTGAAGCACCTTTCCGGACTCCTTGTGGCGATATTGGCGGATGTCCTCGAACGGCTTGTCCTGCCAGTTGCTGTCGATGTAGGTCGGATCGACGAGCATCACTTGCCCGCTGTCGACCGGAACCTCGCCAATGCGTTCCCAGTTCTTGTCCATGGATTTCTTGCTGTTCATGCGTTTCTCCTCTGTGCCTGAATCAGGCGATTTGTAAAGGAGAGAGCCTGGCGCTCTGCGGAATCGTGTGACCCGGCAAAGCGGCTTTGCGGTATTCCGGTGGTGCGTCTTAACTGTGCTTGTTTCTGCCGACTGAACGGCTCGCCGCACTATATCACGGGCCTTTCACAGGTTGGCGCCGCCGGCATTCCAGACGGAATGCGCAGCGGGCCGAACTTCATTGGTTACGTGCGCTGGCGTTGAACTCGCCCAGGTATTCGAGGATCGGCACCGCTTCGTACTTCGCGGTGTTCAGCCTCTCAACCAGGCGCTTGTCGAAAGTCTCGCAGATGACATGCTTGTTACCCTTCTCGCGGATGACCCAACTGGCGGTGACCATGCCTGTCCTCCTGATCAGATGCTCTGCTCGACCCGGACCGCAACGCATTCCGCGATATGGGCCGCACCGAACTTGAAGTGCTGTGCATTGATCTTGCGGGCAGCTTCGTTGGACAGACGGAACACTTGTTGGGCAATCTCCTCCGCTGCCACATCTGCGGCAACGAGCTCGATCGCCTGGTTGGCGGTGCGGCCGTGGAGCCAGTGGCGAGCGAAGGCCGTTCGCTTAGCGTATTGGCCCGTCTTCTCCTCCACCAACTTGAGCCAGCTTTCGAAGTCGGTCGGTAAGCCAGCCGCTTCGAGGTTGCTGCGCCCCATCGCCGTCAGGTTGCCGGGGTTGAACCAGTTCGCGTGGCTTTGCTGCACTTGATCGCGGTTCATTGGCTTCTCCTTTCTACCCGTTCACGGGCGGTTGAAAAGGAGAGAGCGAGACGCTCGACCGGGCATAACCCGGTGGAGCCTTGGATGGGCGCGCGGACCCTGAGGATGATTGCCGACTGAACGGCTGGAGAAACTATACCACTACGGTCACTTCGCGCAACTGGTCGAATCGCCAAGACTGGTTACTGACTGAGCACCGTCCCGGGTTTCTTGCTCGATGCCGCGACGTGCTGGCCGTGCGGGCGCATCGCGCCGAGGCGAAACCACGCGAGCGATGCGGCGAATGCCCCGAAGCTGTAGGTCAGATGCCTCGCAGCATGAGGAAACGTGTTCTTGTGCTCGGCCAATTGGACGACTTTCCATGCGAAGTCGAACTCGAACCAGATGCCGAACCCAAACACCAGCATCACAAACTCTGGCTGTGTGGCAGTGGCCCGGAGAAGATGTCGCCATCCCCAAACGATCCACATCGCCGCGGAAAACAGCCACATAGCGGGAATGATGTCGATCGGACTGTATGCAGCAACACGAAAGTAGTTGAGCCCACAGACAACAGCGACGGTGCAACCAAACCGCACGGTGAACCGAAGAGCACGAGTTTTTTGCCACAAACCGCGCACTCGCGCCGGTGAAGGTGTAAATCGTCGCACCGCAGTTCCCGCCATTCGCACGGCACATCCCAGCCAAGGCACATTCTGCAATAGGCGTCTGCGTGCCTGTTGCTTTTCCCTGCGATTCACGCCATCTGTCGCGAAGGCCGGATCGAGGTGATGGAGCGTTTGCGCCATCAAAAATCCAGCGAAAGCGCAGCAAAATCCGAATAGAAGATGCTCCAGGTTCGAAACGGCGTCCTTATTCCTGAGCACCGCACGAATCGCGTGCCTCGCGGCAACTACGCGTTGTACCTTCGCCGTGGCAAGGTGTCTCTCGACCTCAAGAAACACGAAGAGGAACATGCCAACCCACAGGCAGGCATGCCATGCATTGAGTGACAGCCAGCAAATATTGGTTGCCTGCACAGGCGCGGCACTCCCGTGCTCGCACGACGTGATGCTACGCGTACTCACATCCATGGCGTCAAGCAGCTGCTCGGGCATGCAGTTCGGCCGTTTGCCGGCGGGCGTCTTCTGAGATGCTCTCGTCGAAATCGGGGTGCTGTTCAATCAGCTCGAGAACCGTCATCTCGTCTTCAATAGACATAGCAGTCTGAAACGGGCGCAGCGTCTCGAGCGCCTCCTGTACCTTCTTCGCGTCGGCCGTGTCTTGCGGTTTGCGGATCACCAGCGTTACGTATTCACTCATCGTCTGTTCCTCGTCGTCTTTGGTTGCGGTTAGCTCTCTTGCTCCATCTGTTCCTTACGCCGTTCGTCGCGGCGCTCCATCTGCAGGACCAGCATTGCGAAGACCACGAAGAGTTCGGGTTGACCGAACACCTCGACATCGTGTCGATCCCGCACCGTCAACACGCGCCCCCGGGCCTTGGCAAGGGTCTCTCCTGCGCGGGCAACACGGAACTTAAAGTCCCACAGATTGCCGCTCACCGTGGTGCCGTGAGCAGGCCCGCCGACCGCGTAATACTGCCGAGTGAATGCGAAGCGCTTCCGCTTGATCGCAAACGCGCCGAGTTCGCCAGAGATGTCCCACGTAGGTGCCCATGTCAGGATCCTGCGGCGGATCGTCCCCACCAGATTGTTTTCGCGATAGATTCGCCACTTCGGCGAGAAGAACGCGAACTGGCCTTTTCCACGATAAGCCAGATTCCCGTCGCCATCCGTTATGTCGATGGCGCCGCGTATGGACAGAAGCTTGTTGGCGACGCTAAGAATTCTGGACATCCAATACCCCGTAGTCTCGGATTCGATTCGCATTGGCTATTTCGGCGAGAGCGGGCTCGTAGACGGTCCGCTGCTCTCGTTCAGATCCGCTCGACTGCCGAAGCAGAAGCGAAAATCTCTCGCGCTGCCTTAAGCATCCCCAGATAGTCCGTATCACCTTGACGAAGCTTGTCTTCGGCGAGCGCCTGCATCTCAGCGTCGGTCTTCAGAAGCGGCGGATAAGCAGTATAGTGGTCGACATCGAATTGGAAATCGACGGGCAGGCTCTGCGAGTTCTTCTTCGAGAACAGGTTGTTGAGGATGTTGATCTGCTTTCGAACATCCGCGCCGGGCGCTCGGGTAAAGGCAGGATCGTAGGCCATGATTTGCTGGTTAGTCACCAAGGACGTCCTGTTGCTCAAACAGGCAAGGTTACCGTCCGGTATCACGAGCTTCGACATGCCACGCTTCAACTTCAGCAGATTCTTTAGGCGGCCCCGGCGATCCTCATGCAACTCGTCGGCTTCCCTCGACACCCGCAGAGGATTGATGGCGCAGAAGGCTTCCTGGATCGTGCCGCATTGCCGAGCGATTGCCACGATGGCTGGCAGCGCGATTTGCCCCGTATCGTGGACGAGCGCATAGCGCTGTGCACCATAGAAAATGTAGACGCAGCAAGTCTCGACTCCGGCGGTGAAAAAACCGTCGGCTACAGAATTCGCAATATCTAGAATCCCTGCCCCTTCCTGCGTGACTTCAACCAGATTCATACGATCCTTCCTCTCAGTCTTCGATATCGTGGCTTAACAGCGTGGCACTGAATTGTCCACGCCGCTCAAACTCTGCTGTTAGTCGATGGATTCGTTCCGCCAGCAAGCGCCGACCCTCTGCTGCGCGTGCTCGATCGCGTCGACGGCCCGCTGCACCGCGGCCACCCAGCCGAGAGGGATCGAAACGAGCAACGTCCGCCGAAAGTGACCCGCATCGGCGATGTTCGAGACTCACGATGCGCTTGATGATGTGCTCGGACCAGACGGCACCGAAATCCACATCGGCGACCGTTTCGACGACGCAATGCGCAGCGGGCGCACACGTCCCATAGAATGCCATTTGGGTTGCTCTTCCTTCATCCCGGAGGCGCGCCAATAACGCGTTGCGGTCGCGGTGGTCCGATTCGATACGCTTACCGACAAGCACACCAGCGAGCGTGTGCGCGAACGGATCGGGTTCAAGCGGGGGCGGAGTATTCATGTTTCGATGGTTCCTGCAACTGCCTATTGCACTGGGTCAATCACATCGTCGAAAGGGGGCTTGAGGTCATTTCAGCGCGATCGCCTGTTGGAGTTCAGGTTGAAAAGCGATCCACTCGGCCCGGCTGAGACGGTGGGCGCCGAAGTGATAGCTCGGCTTCAAACTCCGGCAGCGCTCGAGCGCGCGCTCCGCCTCTTGGCGCGACCGCAGCAGCCCCACATCCTCCCATCTGCGCCACGGCCCGTTAGGGTCGCCGGGTTCTGTCTTCACGTAGTAGCGAATGACCCAGTAGTCGGACACGTTGCGCTTCCGTAGTTTCGTGACCGTGAACTGCGCTACCCAGAATCCCGCCAGGCACAGCAACACGGCCGCGACGTCCCGGATGGTGGCGGGGAGCGCTGCAAACTGGACCAGTTTCCATGCTTCAACAGCAACCATGCCGTAGGAAAGCACGTTGCATCCGACAATCGCTCCACCGTTCCGGTACTCGCCAGGCTCGACGTCCAGATCCGTATCTCGAGACCACCGCGAAGCCGAATTGAACCCGATCAAGACCGCCATCGAGAACGCGAACGCCCCCACAGCCTCCAGCAATTCCATCAAGAATCCTCCTTTGCGCTTCTTCTCTTGCGTCGTTACAACCCGACAATATGCACAGGCCACGCTCACGCATTGCAGAACCGAACAATTCTCCCAATACATGAGAGCCCTGGCGTAATCGTTCATCGCCAATTTCCCACAATGTTTATCGACATCTGGTCGCGAAAACTTTAACCCAGATAGTGCGGGCCAGTTATCGCGTTAGGCGGTCCCGCACGTAGCGTTGATTTCCTCAAGTGTCTGCTTGAGCGGCTTGCCCGCAGCCGCTTCCATTTCCAGCCAACGCAGGGAGAGCCGCTTTGGGAAGTTTGTCCAGTACCATATCGGTGCTATAGCATAGGCGAAACGAGAGCTAGCCTCATCGAGGCCGGGTCTACAAAGAGAAAAACCCACCAGCGAATCCCCAAGGGGAGCGCGTGGTGGGTTGAATACGAATGAGATCACTGCGCCAAGTAAGCGCTGGCAGATGCCTGATACGTCTTGTAGGCCATGACGCCCGCGTATGCCCCGCAGTTATTCCCCTTCAGGATTGCCCGGGCCGCAAGATGATGCGGCGCCTGCCCGTTCGCGACAATGCGAAACGCCGCATTGTCGCTTTCGAGTTCCGGCGGAAGCCGATCGGTCGCCTCGCGGTAGGCTTCGGGATCGACGATCCGTTGTACCTGCAGCTCCCGATCGCGGTCCGAAAGCATCCAGCCTTCCCGCGCGGCCGCTTGTTCGTACTGTCCCGTCCAGACTGCGGGCCCGAAGTCCACGTCGCCTCTATAGCCGGCGATCTTTTCGTGCATGTCGAGCGCGTATGCTTCGCTTACTGCCCCGTTTTTGTCGAACTCCACGTGGAAGTCCAGCCTCATCCGGCCTGAGTTGCAAGACGGTTCCCCGCTACCGAGATAGCACACGTCGACGAAACATTGCAGATGCTGACGAGTCACGAGATTCCACCCGCGTCGTCCGATGATTTCCACGTTCGTCGGCCACACGTAGTGATGGATGACTTGTTGTCCTGCATCCCACCGGTCGCGCTCGCAACCACCGTCCGCCCACACGAAATCAATCGGAATTGCGACCCGGAAAAATTCGAAGTCGACCTCAGTTGCCGGGCGAAGGCGCGTGATACCTGCCGCGATGATCGCGGGTCCGTCAAGGGGGTTACGGCCACCACGCTTCACACTACCCGCAAGCACACCGATGTAGTTTGGAGCCTCGTCCATCACATACCCCAGTGTGTGCTCGTCCATGACGACGTACTTCGCGTTCTTCGATTGCTTCGGGTGTTTATTATTGTTCATGATGTTCTCCTTATGCCTGTATCCGGCCGTTGAAAAGGAGTGAGCCAGCAGCTCGGCGAGGCGTAGCGCCTGGCCAAGCCAGAAAGGATCGGCGGCCGCCGCCCTCTCCGAAGAGAAAGGCGGCGGATCCTGATTAACATGATGGTTACTGCTGGCAGCCGGCTAGATCTGCGGTGACCTAACACTCAGGCCGATTCCGGGCGCTCTCCCATTGCTTCGAGGGTTGCCTTAACTCGATAGAAGGCGGGCTTGACTCCGCGCGTTGCCCGCGAAGAGGCAACGCGACCGGGGGTAAACTTCCCGGAAAACTCGAGACCTTGAGCCCGCAGCCGGTTTCGCATGGCGACCTTGATCCCGGGCTCCATCTTCACCCCCTTCTCTCGTAGCAAGGCGACGTACTCCGCTTCGAGCGCAAGCTGGAAGGCGATGTCGTCACAAGCGATGTCCCTGTCGCGCTTGTAGCGCTTCACGACGGCCTTGTGATATCGCAGAATAAAGCCGAGCACGGCAGTCACGACTGTGACAATTCCTCCGACGATCTCAGACGCGTCGTGTGCATCCAATATCATGATGAACTCCTTTCATAAGTGGGCTACGCGGTGTTCTGCGACTCTTCCGCAGGGGGCGCCAGCTCACGCCACAGTCGTCTCGGCGACGACACGCTCATAGATTTCCTCGATCAGGTCTGCCTCGGAAGAGAAAAAGCCGATGTAGTTGTGGCTCTCGTCGCCCTGATTGAACTCGGTCACTCCGGGCAGCAGCGCGTACCAGCCGTTCGGCAGTCCGTTATTACCAATGCGGTAGCCCGCGTGCCCGATTGCCTTGCGCCAACACGCGTGGTCGAGGACGCTCCAGCCATGCTTGGTTCCGTCGAGAAACCGGCCGTCATCGGTTCGCACTTCAATGTTACTGATCACCGCATCGTGATACCGATGCCCGTGAACGCGCTCTTGCCGGCTGAGCCAGTCTGCGACCGCAGCACCAGCCTGCTCACCGAGATCCTTGCGGCGATCGAAACACGCCAGGGCGCCACTGATCTGGATGCTTTCCACGCGACGGCCGTCTCTCGATGCACCGAATACCACACTGCATCCAATCCACTGAGCGTTGCTGTTCTCGTTGCTCTTCATTGCAAACTCCTTGATGCCCTATGGGCGGTTGAGAAGGAGTGAGCGTCAGCTCGGCGAGGCGTATCGCCTGGCCGAACCAGAGAATTCGGAGCCCGCCGTCTGCGAAGGACGGCATGGCGGGCAAGGTCTCGAATGAGGGTGGCTCTCCGCATCGGTCGCGTGCCCGAAGACGTGGATACCCGCCGGCGCTCCTCTCCAGAAGCGCACG
This sequence comes from Paraburkholderia fungorum, assembly GCF_902833645.1. Taxonomy (GTDB): domain Bacteria; phylum Pseudomonadota; class Gammaproteobacteria; order Burkholderiales; family Burkholderiaceae; genus Paraburkholderia; species Paraburkholderia fungorum. Next base: position 170,685 of record NZ_CADFGE010000009.1, on the reverse strand, counting down.
ACGGGCACAGTTTCGGATTTATGTCACTTTCGGTGCATAGCATTCTGGATAGCCAGATTGACGCCGTCTTCGGCATAGCCAGCCTTGACCAAGACCTCTCGCAAGATCGGTCCCGGCTCAGCCACAGCGTTGCCCGCGACGATCATCGCGCGCGCTATGGCCTCACCGAACGGAGTAGCGACCTCGTACGCGAAGACCCCGGGGTGATCACCATTCGCATCGAACCAGTCGCCAACAGTGTCAACGAACACTACATGCTCGGTCACTGCCTCGATGAAGCCGATCTCGCCGTTGAATGCATCCAGATCGGCTAACGACCCTTGCCGGAGCGCGTCCCGTGCGCCGATCGCAACATACGCGAGAGTCAACGAATCGGGAGCAGACCGCGATACGGCCCCGCTGCTGTCTTCCTGTTCCTTCAAGCCGCACAAGGCACTTTCCACACTTGCATATGCCGTAACGTCAACCTTGAAGGAGCGGCCGAGGCATACTTCCGCCCATGTCGCCAGATTCGACACGTCTTCCGCGTCCATCTCCGGATTGACGTAGTCTACGACTAGAACGACCCGCTGGCCTTGCCGATTCCGGGCCGGTGCAGCGTCAACGGTCCAGCCATCGCCGGCGAACTCTTCGCGCATGACCGTCCCCACCTCGTCACAGAGATCCGCGCGATGCTTCACGATGAACGATGCGATGTCGCTACGAGTCACGCCGTCGATGTTGTCTGCCCGAACCGAATCGAGAACGCGAAAGACGTCAACCCTGCGCAACGCTGCGACCGAATCAGCGGCGATCTTGATGTACTGCTCTTCATTTTTGCTGGTCATGACTTTCTCCTTCGTACCCGTAGCGGGTGGTTGAAAAGGAGTGAGCCGTAGGCTCGGCGAGGCGCGCGGCCCGGCCGAACCGGATACCCGGTTTGACGCCGCCGGCCCGAAGGCGCGGCGGCATGAATCTGGTTTCGTTGATCAGACCGTGGAGGAAAGCTCCTCGACCATCTGTGCGTACGAAATCAGACCTTCCTGGCAACGTTGCACGATGGCCGCGCGGCGAATACCGAGCGCCCAACCGTCCGTGGCGGCGACGCGATCGAGGGCGCCAACATCGACTGTCAGGTGGCCCATACGAAGCATCTCTTCCACTGCTTCTGCGATCGTGTCGAAGCAAAGATGACCGATGAACCCGTTCTGATCGAACTGCTGGATACGCCACGGTTTATCACCGGACGCGTCAGGCAAAACGAATGCCCAAGTTTCCCGATCTTCTTTTCGACACTCGACCCCGACAGGCTGGCCGCCGTACTGCGCCATGAGGATCTGGTAGGCGATTTGCGTGGCGCGGGCGCCTTCGCGCAGGATGCGCGCAAAACCGGGGGACGCACGACGATGTGCGACACGGACATGTTCCCACGCGCGCGTGCGGTACCGCGCCGTTGACGGCATCGCGCTACAACTCCCTGGAACAGCGCTGGTTTCGATCTGGCTGGCCATTACGCCTCCAGTTCCGCGACAGCGTCGCACACGTCGTTGATGCTGTCGGGGCTTTTGCAGTTGGCCAGCAACTCGTCGAACAGGCCCGAGTCCGTAGCGGCCGCCAGAGCGACCTTCAGCAGTTGCAGTGCGTCGACCTGCTCCGCCGTCAGCCGCGAGCTCGTGACCGGGGGAAACGTCGGTCGATACTGCCGCTCCAGAGTCACAATGCTCGTACCGCTGATCGAACCGATCTTCTCCGTGTCGACGACGATAAGCTCCGGATTTTCCGGATCGTTCAGATCCTCCGAATTGGCTCCGCGCAGACCGTCGAGCAGACGACGCTTGAACTCGTCCGTCGCTACATTCACGTCTTCCGCTGCGATCACATGAAACGTGTCGCTGTCGTCACCAAGAGCGGCTCCCGAGATGACGAACAGGCTGAGCACTTGGCCATCCGTTGCCCCGACGGCTTGCTGTTGAGCGTTACTATTCATTGGTTTCTCCTTTGGTTGCCCACATGGGCGTTTAAAAGGAGTCGAGCCGGCAGCTCGGCGAGGCAGTTGTGCCCGGCCGAGACGGTAGATCGGCTCGCCAGCCTCCAATTCGGGGACCAGCGAAAGACGGTGGGATTGATGGTTCCTTAGGCTGCTTTCTTCGCCAGAGCGGCGCACTCCAACTCTTCTGCGCCCGCGAGGACCAGAGCCGCACGACCCAGGCGGACCAGCGCGTCGTCTCGCATATCCTTCGCAATCGCGCGCAGATCCTCTGCCGTGCCGTCCTGTGTCCGAACCGTGAGGTCACGGCCACCTGACACGATCTCGACAAACGTGTTGCCGTTCCTGCGCTGCATGGACACCGAGACCTTCTCCGTCGAAGCGATCATCACTGGCTTCTGCATTTCAGGTTTACTGTTCATGGATATCTCCGTTGATGCCCGAAAGGCGTTGAAAAGGAGAAAGCCGTTTCGTCGGCGTGGCGGGTTGGGGGACCTGCCACGCCCCACAATGGTGGAGCCGGCCGCCTGCACCCCGTCGGGCAGGCGTCGTATTGCTGTCAGCGCCAGGTGGGCGCGACGCCAAGAATCGTGTTCGGGCGACGGTTCGACACCTTTACTGCGGCTTCATGTGCTTCCTGGACCGTCGCGAACTCGGCGGTCTCTACCCTCGACATCCGGGTCTTGATGAGGCCGTCGACGCCGAGCGTGCGATCGTCTGCGTTGCCACCGAAGAACGGATCACCTGTCCCGCTGTACTCGATGACGATCATCGACTTCGGTACCGTACACCAGCGCGACAATGCCTCGTCGGCGTAGGCCGGGTCCGTGAGATCACGACGCGAATGGTTACTTTCCTGTTTCATGGTTCACTCCTCTATGCCCATCGGGCGTTGGTAAAGGAGCCGCTGGCACTTTTCGGTCCGATCGACGGAAAAGGTACTTTTTGGTGGGAGACAGGCGGCGCAAAACTTCCGCGCCGCCGCTCTTCATCATCATCATTACACGATGATGCAGTCCGATCGTCCAGGCATGATGCAAGGCGGATCGCAGCGGATGTGCTCGAGGAGCGTTTCCAGTTGAAAATCGTAATCCTCGTCCGTGTCGCGCTCGAACACATGGTACGGCCGACGATACAAGCTCGAAAGCCCGTCGACGGACTTGCAGTGCCGGTATTGCGAATCGTGAGGCTCCGCGTTCAGCATCCCGTAGACCTCTTCGCGCTTCGCCGCGTTCAAATCGGACGCGGTCAACGCGTACGTTTCGATCGCTCGCAGATCATAGCTCGGCGTAATTTCGCTGCAGTAGGTCACCCGATTCGCGTCGTAGGCATAGACCTGAAAGACCTTGCGCGCGAGTCGCTGGACGTCTTCCCTGTAAAACCTCGTTTCGTCCAGAACGACCATTTGAAGATCAATCGGCAGTTGTGCTGCTTGGGCTTGGGAGAGACTCGACGATTTCGGAATATCTGCGACAAATTGCTGATTCATGGGTTCTCCTTTTTGCCAGTGATGGCGGTAGAAAAAGAGAGAGCCGAAGGCTCGGTCATCCCGCATGGAGATGACCCAACCGATAGCGTTGGGTCTCGCCGGCCGGTAGCCGACGAGTTAGCGCCAGAGGGTTAGGCTTCGACCTGCCCCATCTGATCGATCTTGAGTTGCCAGACCTGAGCCGCGTCGCTGGCACGCGGCAAGCCGGCCACCAGCGATTCCTCACGCTTCAGCCGATACGCCAGATACGTGATCAGGTGGGACCCGACCGGTATGATGCGCTGTTGCTGAAGCTGATCGTAGAGCGACCCGATCGCACCGTGCAAGCCTGCCATCGCCTCGCGCCGCCGGAGCTCCGCGAAGAGCTCCGCGGTCCTCACGTCCGTCAGGTTGCGTACCGATGGCGCACCGTTCACGCGCTCGCACAGATCGTCGATATCACCGTCATCGTAGGAGATATCCTCGTTATCGTTGGTCGCGATATCGTGGATGGCGTCCGAACGGTTGGCGGGTTCACCCATACCGCGTTCCTGGTAGAACCGCAGCGCGGCCAGGATCGTGTTGCGGTCTTCCTTGACGCCAATGATCAGCACCGGCTCGGACGATCGGTGCGCTTCCTCATCCTGCGAAACGACTTCCTGATTCATGCTCAGCTCCTTGTTGCCCTATAGGCGGTTGAAAAGGAGACGAGCGGCAGCGCTCGGATGAGCGGGACTCATCATAGCGTTCAAGATACCTAGGGGATTACGGGCGCTTCCTGCAGGAAGCTGATGCGGCGCGGAGCCGAGTGAAAAGCTGATGCCGACCGAACGGCTGAAGGCATTTTAGCGCACTGCGAGTGGAAGGGGCAACCAGCTCCCAACACCAGCTCGCAGGCACCCGCTCCGGGCACAGTCGGATTGATGACCCCGCCGCCCAAAGGGCGGACGGGGTCGGATTTATGCACAACGTCGATCAGAACAGTACATTCGGATGCTTCATGTCGTGCATCAGTTGCGGTTGATGAATTGTGGAATGAGGAAATCGAAGCGCTGCGCCCGCGAGATATTCGAGGTGCAACTCGGTTCCGATCCACTTCCTTCCCAGCCGCTCTGCTACGGCACCGGTCTGGAACGAGCCGCTGAAGGGGTCGAAGACGGTGTCGCCTTCTTCGGTACACATCTTGATAAAGTGCTCGGGCATACCTGCGGGAAAACGAGCTGGGTGAATCGGCACGCCCTTTTCCCGGCACAGTCGTTGATACGCGTCATTGGAAGACGTGTTGCTCATCGTCAGCAGGTTGCCCGGTATCGCGCCGCCGTTGTCCACGGCGAACGAACCTTCAGCGATCTGATGGCCGCTAGGGCGCGAGGCACGCGTTTCCCCGCCGCGCGAGAGCATCGATTTCATCGACTCACTGTACGGGACGAGCACCTGACGATTGTCCGCAAAGGGCATTTCGTTCGGCGCTAGCCAGTACAACTGTTCGAGTGAAGTCTTGACTCGAACCCGACGGACCGTCACCCACTCCGCCGGCGCCGGAAGTTTGGATGGATTGTGCCAGGCGTAGCGTTGGCATAGCTTCCAACCGAGTTCGTCCTCGAGGCGTATCAGCAAACGTTCCTGATACAGCGAGAACGTCGGCTCTCCGCGGTTCATCACGTCACCGAGGTTGATCACCACCGAACCATCCCGCGCCATCTTTTTCGGCCACGTCTCGGCAATGCGAAGAAGCCAGTCAACGTATTCGTTCGCCGCCTTGTTCGAGTATTGCTTTTCCCGAAGCAGCGGGTACGGCGGAGACGTGAATAGCAACCGCACACTGCCGTCGTCGATATGCGCCACGGCTTCCTCGGCGCGGCCGAACAATGCGACGCCATCCGCCGTTGTGAAAATCGTGATCACAAGTCCCGGGGCCGCGCGATGCAGTGCTTCCTTACCCTTGCCGGTCAGTTCCCATGTCGCTTTCCCGGTGGGAAGGGTCAGCCCGAGCGCCTTTGCGCGTTGCTGTGCCCATCGCACTGTACGATCGAATCGGTTGTACTCCTGGCCGCCGATATCGATCATCTCGTTGCGGGTCTCTTCTTCGATGCCCATCTTGACCGCTACAGCATCGCAAAGATCGCGCGTGCGAGCACGTCCGCCTTCCAGTTCCAGGCAGTCCAGCAGCGGGAGGACGAATTGCTCTTGTGTGAATGGACTCCGTGAATTGGGCCGAACGTCGCCTTTAGTGTCGCGCTTCATGTTTTACTCCTTTTACCGCTTCGCGGTGATTGAAAGGAGCGAGCGAAAGCTCGGCGAGGCGCGCTGCCTGGCCGAGCCGATCAAATGACAGGTTCGAGGCCGCGCCGGCCTCCTGTGAGGGAGGCGCGGCGGGCAAGCGTTGCGGTTGAGAGATTACGCGGTCGGGTCCGGCCCATTGCCGCTCACACGGAATTCCAACGGTGTCCACGGTGCCTGGTCGCATTCCGTGATTGACGGCATGGTATTCAGGGTCGCGACATAGGCTCGTTTGTCCGCGTCGCTACCTTCCAGTGCCAGATGGTAAGGGCCTACGAACTGTCCCGACAGATCGCGCGCCGCCCCATATCCCCCGAGAACGGCTGAATACAGGGCAAAGAAACGTTCGTCGTTACTGAACAGTTCCTCACCAAACGCGGCCACCTCGACACCGTCCTCGAAGCGAACCCTCAGGAATGGCAGGGTTTCTTCATCCCAATCTTGCTCCAGATCCGGATTGACGCCGACGCCGACGATCGTTGCCTGCTGGCCCGAATGCGCGTGGTACACGGCATTGTGCTTGGAGCGTTCCTGAAGCATCGAACTAAAGACGACCTGTAGCCCGGTCGCCGCTTGCAGCGCCCTGTTCACTTTTCGCTCGAATGCGGTCACCGGTGATTCGACTGGTGCCGAGTCCGAGGCGTCGGAATCGATAGCGGCGATGGCGCTGACGAGATCCGTGCCGTTGTACTCCTCCAGCATCTTAGTAACGACATCCCAGGCGCTGATCGCGCGAGGATTTCCGCTCGTCCGCACAGCCGCACCAGAGAATTGGAAACCCCATGCATGGAGAAGTACGCGTGCCATACGCTCAGCACCGTCTACCACTTCCTGATCCGTCAGGCCTACATTAACGCCACTGTCGCTGTTCATGATTCTCTCCTTTGTACCGCTTGGCGGTGAATGAAAAGGAGAAGCGACATCGCTCGGATGAGCCAAACTCATCACAGCGGTCGAAATGTCTTGGAGAATTGCTGGTCGCTCCCGGGTGGGAGGCAGAGACGGCACGGAGCCGATGGAAAGCTGATGCCGATCGAACGGCGTTTCCAATTCTAACGCACCGGAAACGGGAATGGCAATCGGGGGCTCAGCACAAAAAAACCCGCCGCGCCCCCCACTTCGGGAGACACGGCGGGCATTGGTTACAGGTTGGAATTACACGCTCGGCGTCGGCGACTCCTTCGTCGAATCATCCTCGAAGAATGTAGACTCCGAGCCGAGCTTTTCCGCTTCGAACTCAAGCTGCTCACGTGTCAGCGCCTCGCTCGACACCACCAAGAGACCGCCGCCGACATAACCGCCCTCGTCACACTCGCAGGCAATATCGCCGAGCGACATCGACGAAAGGTCCTTTCCGTCGTCATGCAAGACCGAGAACTGAATCACAGTTTTGCGCACGGCTGTTGACGTCACCGGACGGTCCGGCGATTGCGCTTCCGTAGGCGATGCTGCTTGACGAGCGGCCAGGAACGAAAACGCCTCCTCCCACACGGGGGCCTCCCAGCCACCCATATGCTCAGCCCACCTGACCAGCCGCGTAAGCAGATCGATCGGCCCAGCCGGCGCAGACGACTCCCGGTGATCCTCGATAGCCTGACAAGCGGTAAAGGCCGCCTTGAAGGCTCCGCGCGTCAGGCTCGTCGCCGCACCGTTGAGCAGTTTGACGTCGACCAACGGAGTTTCATCCGGAAGATTTCTCGCAAATAGCCATGCACCTATTTCGGCAAAGGGTCGAAGTGCCGCAGCGGCGCCCAGGAGCACATCAGCATCGGGCTGCTCCGGGCTTTCCTGAGGCGAAGCCCACCGCGGAAACGACTCGATTGGCGAAAGGTCCCAATCCTTCGGGGCTCTGCAAACCTCATTCGCCTCAAACAGCGACTCCGAAAGATCGGCTTTCTCTGCCGAACTCAGATCGACCCACTTCAGCCCGTCGAACGCTTGTGCAGCGATCAGCGTTTCGTTCGCCGCGTCGATCACGATACGGCACCGTGTTTCCGCCGTGCCAGGGCCAAACAGATGATTCCAGTTGCCGGAAAATAACTCGGGGGCTGGCAGTTTCGTAGCCGTGTCCGCGGCCACGAACTCGTCTGCAAACCCGCCCTGGACGGAGCCGTCCGGCGTCGTCGAACTGAAGACGACGTTCTGGTTCGCGGTAAATGCGCTTTCAAGCGGCTTCCCACCGACCAGCGTTACTTCCGAACGAGCCTCGTCGATATGCTCTTGAGTGACTTCCGCCAAGGCGCCAACGTCGAAATACTCGCAAACGCTGTCCACAACCCGAACGGTGAACGGACCGTTATGACCGAGGGCAACCGGATTCACCAGGATGTCCGTCGAATCGCGGTAGTCCTCCAGCGCATGGATCCTGTTCAAATCCATATTCAGCACAACCCCGGTTACATCCAGGTCTTGCTGGCCATCGACGTCGGTCGCGCAGTTATTGACCCAGGCTTGCGGTTGAAAGCAGGCGACGATCCGGCGTTGTCGAATTGCACTGCGATTGTTGCTGTTCATGACTTACTCCTTTGTACCGCTTCAGCGGTGGTTGAAAAGGAGCGAGCGACCGCGCTCGGATGAATGGAACTCATCAAAGCGGCTTAGATGTCTGAGGAATTTCGAACTCTCCCGGACGGGAGACGGTGGGGACGGATGGCCAACGAAGAGTCGGTGCCGATTGAACGGCTGCGTCAATTCTAGCGCACTGGGAATGGGCATGGCAATGCTGGCGCTTGACGTGAAAGAGCCCACCAGATCCACTCAACGGGATAAGGCGGGCATCGTTCCAGGTCGTTGGTCCTTGTTAGAACAGCGCGGCTTGGGCGCCTTCGAGCGACCAGCCGAAATACTGGAAGCCCTTCTGCACTCGGACGTTGGCGAGGAAGGCACGCAAGCCTTCGATCACCTGTTGCGCATCGCCTTGCTCGAACATGCCGTCGAATTGGCGCTCGCCGAAGTCGAACACAGTGTAGAACCTGTATCCCGGTGAGTAAATCTCCGCCTCGAACAGGCGTCGCAGGGTGCCAATCCTGAGATCGAGCGTTGCCTTGGCGGCGCGGTCCATATGCACGAAGTGAAACAACCAACAGCCAAGCTCGAAGTGGTCTCGAGCGGCCGGGGCTTCCTGCGCGTGATCCCACACATCGAGCGTCGACCCCTTACGTTTCGCCGTGCCGTAGAGATCGCGGGCATCGCGCTCGAGCTGTGTACGCTGGGCGGCGGTGATAGGCGCTTTGCCGCGACTCCATTTCGCTTTCGTTTCCATCTTGCAATTCATGACTCTCTCCCTTGTTCCGCGTGGCGGTGTTTGAAAAGGAAGCGAGCGCCGACGCTCTGATGAGTGAAACTCATCGCAGCGTATATGCAATGGGAATTTCCGGTGCTCCCGGATGGGAGGTTGAGACGGCTCAAGGCCAGTGGAAAACTGATGCCGATTGAACGGCCGCGATCATTCTAGCGCACTCAGAACGGGGATGACAAGGCGGCGGCTTCAGCCAGCGGCGCTTCCAGCCGTTATATCCATCAAGGTTGCATTCGCAAGGTCTCAAGGGACACTGATCTCATTGGTCGGGCGTGCCTCGCGGCCCTCGATAACTTGCGAACAGACCCCCATGGAGAACCGAATGAAGCGCGACAGAATATTCGACATTCAGAAGGAGCCGCGCCGCCAGACGGAGAAGATCATCGTCGATCTCTTTGCAGGTGGAGGCGGCATGTCAGAAGGAATCAAGCTCGCGCTCAACCGTCATCCCGACTTCGCGCTGAACCACAACGCAGACGCGCTCAGCATGCATGCCGCGAACCACCCGCAGACTCGCCACTTGATCGCAGATGTACGCGAACTGAACCCTTACGATATTGTTAGGCATCCAAATGGATCGACTAACAAATCTGTTGGCTACCTTCACCTGTCGCCGGATTGCCGAGACTTCTCGCAAGCCAAGGGTGGCCAGCCGCGGGACAGGAAGATTCGAGCGCTGTCATGGGTGGCAATCTATTGGGCTGGCACAGTCCGCCCGGATGTCATCTCGCTCGAGAACGTGGCCCAAATTTTGCGCTGGGGCCCGATGGTCGCGAAGCGCGATCCGAAGACCGGCCGCGTGGTGAAGGTCGACGGTACGGTGGCGGCCAAGGGCGAATACGTGCCGTTGCGCGACCAGTTCCTCGTGCCCGACCCGAAGCGCCTCGGTGAGACCTGGAAGCGCTTTGTGGCGATCCTGCGCAGCATGGGATACGTCGTCGAGTGGCGTGTCGACCGCGCCTGCAATCAGGGTGTCGCCACGTTCCGCGAGCGCCTGATGATGTACGCCCGCTGCGACGGCGAGCCCCTCGTCTGGCCCGAGGCGACGCATGCCAAGCAACCGGCCGAGGACAAATTGCCGTTCAAGCCGGCCGCCGACGCGATCGACTTCTCCATCCCGGGCAAAAGCATCTTCGGTCGCAAGAAGCCGCTGGCCGACGCGTCGCAGCGCCGTCTGGCGATCGGCATCGGGCGCCACGTCTTGAAGGAAGTGAACCCTTTCATCATCTCTCTGACGCACCAGGGCAGCGATCGGATCCATCCGATCACGAATCCCCTGCCGACCGTGACCGGCGCCAATCGCGGCGAGTTCGCTTTCGTCGCACCGGTACTTGTTCAGACCGGCTATGGCGAACGTAAGGGCCAAGCCCCGCGCGTGCTCGACCTGAAGCAACCTCTAGGCACGGTCGTCGCAGGCGGCAGCAAGCATGCGCTGGGCGTTGCGTATCTGGCCCAGATGAACGGGGGGTTCAACGACGTGCGCGGCGTGCCCGGGCGCGATCTGCGCGAGCCGATGTCCAGTATCACGCAGAAAGGCAGTCAGCAGCAGCTCGTGACGGCCCACCTGGTGCATCTGCGTGGCAACTGCGATGCCCGCAGCGTCGAGGAACCGTTGCACACGATCAGCGCCGGTGGCCAACATCACGGCCTGGTCGAGTGCGTCCTGTCGCAAGACGACTTTGAGGGCGCGAAGCGCGTGGCGGCGTTCCTGCGCCACTACGGCGTCATCCCCGAAGGTGATGCGGACGACATCTCCGGCGTTCTGCTGAACATTGGCGGTATCGAGTATGCGATCGTCGACGTGCTCCTGCGCATGCTCGTGCCTCGCGAACTATTCAATGCTCAAGGCTTCCCCCACGACTACATTATCGAGCGTGGTCACGATGGCCGGCCGTTCAGCCTAACGAAGCAGATCCACATGTGCGGCAACAGCGTCCCGCCGCTCTGGGCCGCCGCCTACGTTCGGGCAAACCTGCCGCACCTTGCGGTTCCTCCGGACCATCCCAAAGCTACCGGGCGCGAACGAACGATCGGGCGCACCAACCTTAGTGGAGATCGACTGGCGGCATGATGGCACGGCGGCGCGGTTGCATTCGCGCCAGCCCATCGTCAAATAGCGACATGGGCCGAGACATGGCCGACACCACTAACCGGGAGTTATCGTGAACCACGCTGTCATCCATCTCAACGCTGCGTCCGGCGGCAAGCGAAACTGTGTTGCCGTCACGCCTGATGTCGAAATCCTCCTTGCGCGCAATTGCGTCGTGGCGGTAGGCGTGTCGGGTGGGAAGGATTCGGATGCGTGCGCGATCGCCACCGACCGCTACCTGAACGAGATGGGCCACACCGGCCCTCGCGTGCTGGTTCACGCTGATCTTGGCCGGGTGGAATGGCGCGACTCCCTGCCTGGCTGCCGGCGCCTCGCTGAGCGACTCGGCTGGGAACTGATGGTGGTCGAACGCAGAGCCGGCGATATGCTGGCCCGGTGGCAGACGCGTTGGGAGAACAACGTCGCCCGCTACGCCGGGCTGTCCTGCGTTAGGCTGATCCTGCCGTGGAGTACGCCCGCAATGCGCTTCTGTACGTCTGAGATGAAGGTGGCCCAGATCACGTCGGCTCTTCGGAAGCGCTTCCGTGATCAGGACATCATCAACGTGTCGGGCATTCGGCGTCAGGAAAGCTCCGCCCGTGCCAAGATGCCCGTCTCGGCGCCGCTGGCCAAGCTGCAACGTAAGGGGGTCGCCGGCGTGGCATGGAACGCGATCATCGAGTGGCCCCTTGAGGACGTGCTGTACGAGATCAAGCACGCAGGTCTGGCACTTCACGAGGCTTACACGACATACGGCGCCAGCCGCGTCAGCTGCGCCTTCTGCATCATGTCGGCTCAGCGTGACCTCCGCGCGGCCGCGTCATGCGAAGACAATCACGACCTATACCGCTCGATGGTAGAGCTTGAGGCGGATTCAACGTTTGCCTTTCAGGGCAACTCCTGGCTCGCTGACGTTGCGCCGGATCTTCTCTCGACGCCGCTATTGGAGCGAGTCATGCACAGCAAACAGGCGGCTCGCGAACGCCAGGCCATCGAAGGCGAATTGCCCGAGCATCTGCTCTTCACCGCCGGCTGGCCGACCGCGATGCCGACTGTTCAGGAGGCGGATCTGATCGCCAGCGTGCGCCGCCGCGTTTCGGGCCTGGTCGGCCTCGACGCCGATTATTTGACAGGAGAGGACGTGATCGACCGCTACAGCCTCTTGATGCAAATCAAGGCGTCCCGCGGCGCGCCCGACAGCGTGCTTGCACCGGCGCAACTGGCTCTTACTCTATAAGCCTGATCCACCCTTCCTGATCTTCGCCATGTCTTTCGAACGCCAACTCGATCTGTTCGACCACGTGGGCGGCGCTTTCGCCCAGCCAGAGAGCGGCCGCCTCACGATGCAAGAGCTTTACCGGATCTCCGCCGGCCGCGCGGGCATCTCCATGCAGGAGATGAACGCTCGCTCCCCCGTCGGCGAGAAGAAGACTCAGCGTAGCCTGCTGCAGCGTGAGGTGCGTTGGCACTGCCAGTCTCTGAAGGCCCAGGGCCTGCTCGAGCGGGTCGAGGACGCACGTGGTGTCTGGCAGTTGACGGACGCGGGCAAACAGAAACTCAGGAAGGCACGGTCCGGCGTGTCCGTGCTCGCATTCGACACGAAACTCGGCATTGCGATCTGGGGCGACGCGCACCGCGTGTTCTCATCGTGGCACGAACCGATTTTCCTGTGCCTGACCTCTCCGCCCTATCCGCTTCGCCGCCACCGCGCCTACGGCGGACCGAGCGAATCGGAATACACCGACTTCATCACCCGCCACATCGAGCCGATCGTAAAGAACCTCGTGCCGGGCGGCAACGTAGTGCTCTCTCTCTCGCCGGATATCTTCGAGGAGGGCTCGCCTTCGCAATCGCTGTATCTGGAACGGCTGACCATCGCGCTATGCGATCGGCTCGGCCTTCGCCTGATGAATCGGGTCATCTGGACCAGCAATAAGGCACCTGGCCCGATCCAGTGGGCAAGCAAGGAACGGATGCAAATGAACTCTGGCTACGAGTTCCTGCTTTGGTTCTGCAACGAACCCCGAAAGTGCATCGCCGACAATCGTCGCGAGTTGGAGCCGCACACCGAGAAGCACAAGAAGTTCATGGCCGCCGGCGGCGTGAAGAAGCCGCGAGTGAGCAGCGATGGCGCCCACCGACAAGTGCTGGGGGCTTACAGCAACCCGACCGAAGGCAAGATCATGCGCAATGTGATCTATGTGTCAAACACCTGCGCCAGCCAGCGGGCGTACAAGAAGCGGGCCCGTGAGCTCGGCCTGGAGGCACACGGGGCGCCGATGCCACTCGATCTTGCCCGTAAGCTGATCCGCTTCATGACGGAAGCCGAGCAGCTAGTCGTAGATCCATTCGGGGGTTCGATGACGACAGGCCTTGCGGCCGAGAAGGAGGGCCGGCGCTGGGCGTCGACCGAACTGGTCTACGACTACGTGCGCGGTGCCGCGGAGCGCTTCACGGCTCACGAAAATATCGAAGTCCATCTGCCACTGGTCGCGTGATTCGGTAAAAGATGCACCCGCCCTCCCCAAAGGGAGAGCGGGTTCGCATCAAGCTGTCACCAGCAGGTCCTCCCCGCCAGCGAGCAGCATTTCCAGTTGATTGCCGTCGCTTGTGGCCTTATGAGCCCACGCCTTTCTCGCTTCCGCAGGGAGATCGCGGTACCGCACCGTCTTCTCCATCAGGGCGCCGTGATCGTACTCAAACGAAAGTCCGAGCCGATCCTTGAACTCCGAACGGCGACAGACTTCATCGTGCTCGGCCTGCTGGGAGTGCGACAGTTGTATGGTCCCGTATTGCAGGTACCACTTGTACCCGTAGGTCACCCCGCCCGGCGCCAGATAGCCATCGTGGATCGCGAGCATACGCTCGAGCTCGAAGTCCATCAGCAGAAAGGCACTTTCCTCGTCGACCTCGAACGATTGGCTGGTCACGACTTTCCACGCCGTCTTGCCGCTGCTGAGTTCCACCAGTTCTGGCTGACATCCCATCTCGGTCATAGCCTCACGGTAGCTGTCACGCAGCCCCGTGAACGCTGTATCCGGACGTTCGTCCCACTCCTCGCCCACGTACAGGAACCGCGTCTCAGGGAGAGGCGTCTCCGGCACGGGAGCGATCGTCGGAATGTCGTACCGCACATTCCCGAACTGGATATCTCGCAGGTCAGCCCATAAGCTGAACGGCCGAGCAACCCCATATAGGGATTGCATGGCGTCCAACGCAATGAGCATGTCCAGCGGAAGAAGCTCGAACTTCGGCTTTTCCTTTGCCCGACGTGCACGGGTGCGTTCGTCATGGTCGAGTTGCAGCATGAAGCGCGAAATTTCACGCACGGTTTTCGGATGGAGCGTATCCGGTCCCACAGCGACGTAGCCGTTGCGGATCGTTCGCCCTATCCAGTTCCGTCGCGACCAGTCGTAGCGGATGTTCCGGAGATACTCATTCAACGTGAGCAGTCCCTTCGCATACGCGTACTGCGGATCGTACTCGACCATCGTTGCGAGTGACCTGTCTTCCGTCTGGAGGCAAAGGTGGCATCCGAAACGTGCACCGCACTTGCCAGACTTGCTTGAACTCCCTTCGTAGATGGCATCGGCGACGACAGCACAGGAGGTGCCGCCAGCGTCAGCGTAAATGCGCTTTGTGTCCTCGAAATCCGAGTAACTCGGCCACACTCCACTGCCATAGTACGCAAGAGCTTCCCACACATCGTCCGTCGAAAATGAACAAATCGGGCTGAGAACGTACTCACCGTCCTTGTTTCGCACCGGCCGATCCGCCCGTTCGCCACGCGCACGCATGGCAGTCGAGCGTCGTTCGCTCTCGCTGTACCGGGTGCCCAGGAGGGTCACCGGCACGCCCATTCGCTCATGTTTCAATCGCCGGAACAGCTTTCGACGAAAGGAGCGCTGCGGCAAGATCTTGTACGAGACACTGCAGTCACCCTTCATCCCGGCATAGCTGGGAATCGCGCGACCGCTAAGCACCGAGACCTGCCACGTGCTCAACAGCGGTGGCGTGACCATGTGCGTCTCGACGCGCAGTTGTTCGGCCGCGGCGAACTTCTCGACGCGGCTGAACTCGGACTTGATGTGCTCAATGACGGATGGGTTTTCGATCAACGTGTTCGATGTCGTGACCAGGACGAATGGCTCCCGGAGACGCTTCAACGACGCACGCAGTGGGGTGGACTTCCGGAGGTTTCTCCATGCCCGCAAGGCTGGCAGGAAGCGACTACCCTTGTTCCCTGCCGGCCGGTACGCGAACGCCCGAGCCGAACGAAGCATCTCCGCATAGTCCCTAGCAGCGTGCAGCGTGATCGCGAGGACCAGACTGCTATCTTTTCCGCCGCTGAAAGCCACGACGACAGGCTGCCCGTTGAGGAACAGACGGATGATGTTTTGGAGTGCCTGAGCGATCCGGTTTTCGATGCTCATCTGCAGCATGTGGACCGGGAAGAGCTCGATGGTTTCGTATTTCATGGTTCTCTCCTGTGCCAGTAACTGGCGTTGGTTAAAGGAGAGAGCGCCCGCCCTGCGCTCGGCGGCGCGATGTCGCGCAGCCGAACGTCTTGTCTTTACAGATTCCGGCGGACAATCAGCGGAAAAACCCGCGTTCACCGACCCAAACGGGCTCGGCGAACACGGTTCGTTTCATGCCGGCATGGCCAGCTTCAGGTTACGCATGGGCTTCCATATAGCGGCCGACCCATTCCGCGCGCTTCTCGGCCGGTTCAGCCTCAAAGTTACGGTGGTAGTGGAGTCCGACCCATTCCCCGACCAGATCGAGATCCGGGTACGCGTGGCGACGGCCGAGCGCCACTTCGGCGACGTAGCGCGCACGCGTTACCCAGTCGGTGACGTCACCGTGGACCGAGTTAAACGTCACCTCCACGCCCAAACCATCCAGGCATGCCGCGACTTCGGCGAGTGCCGTCGTCAGGTTCTGGTTCGCCAGCCGGAGATTGCCGACTTTGGTCACGATGCTTTCAGGACTCGTCGAGTCGCGCAGTTCGGTAAGCGGCTCGCTGATCTTCTCGACGTCGCCGTCGTCTTCCCCGAACCCCTCGTATTGGGTCTCCGGATCGACGACACGGCCAAACGCATCGACAACCTCGATTTCGAAGTCCGACAGGACCTCGATTCCTTGATGAGCGTGGAAGACCTTGAGAGCGATTTCGGCGAGGACTTCGCGGCGTAGTTCCTGATCTTTCTGGACTGCCTGGCTGAAGCTGACCTGATACAGACCTGCCGCATCCTCGTCTTCTGGATTGTCGACTGTTTCGTTGATTTGCCGCACATTGACGAACAGGCGCGCGACATAGTCATCGTCGACTTCGTCGTTGTGACTGTCGATGATGTAAATCGGCCTATGGCCGTCAGCAATCAGGTCGGTGCGGATATGCAAGGCTTCCCGCAAATCGTCCGTCTTGTTGTCGCACTCGCCTTCGTCATGCCAGACGTAGTAGTCGATTCTCGTCTTGAAGCGTCTCGGATTCATGGTGATCTCCTTTTGCCTCTCTGAGGCGGTTGAAAAGGAGAGAGCGACTCGCGCTCAGGCAGTCACGTGACTGTCGGAACATCAGAGTCGGTCATCCGCCGGCCCGTGAGGGGCGGGCGGAATTCCGTTCGCTTATTGCGGGTGCTCGCCGAGAAACGTCAGTTCGCGCCTTTCCGTTGCCAGGATGTCTCGAACGTTCATCAATGCGCTCCCCAGCAGGTTTGATCCGAGCCATCGACGTTGATCGAGAATCCGCGGATCGTTCCATGCCAGGCCGACGCCCCAGATCCGGTCGTACGGACTGGCTTCCACCAGCATGGTGTCCCCCGTCGCGAGCAGCGCGTCCGCAAGCGAACCGCTTTGCCGAAACTTTTCCCGGCACCCGACGGTCACGATCGACTCTCGCTTCCCGACCCAGACTGCCTCATCGAAGCCCTTGACCTCCCGACCAAGCTTTTTCTGAGCCCGAGGGTCTGCCGTAGCGATAACTGCTTCGGCGACTCGGTGATCCTCGAAAAGCATAGCTTTCGCGTACATCATGAACTGTTCGACGCACGAAAACTGCCGACCGCGAAACTCGAATCGGCACGGATGCCAGTTGCTCAGAGGATCCTCTGCGCCAAAGAAAAGTGTCATGCCATTGATCACGTGCATCTTCGCCTCCCTATGCGCGCTTCAGGTAGCGTAGCCAACGGTCGCCCGACGGCAGTTTTTTGAGGATGGTGGCCACGGGCGACTTGGCACGGGCGGAATCGATTTTCCCATTCTCGAGGATAGCGTTTTGCAGGTAGAAAAGTTGGATGATCGCTTCGTGCCCGTAATGCTCCGCGGCTTCCTTCAGCGGCCCCACGACGGACTGCAGCTCTCCCCAGAATGTCTGCGCAGCATCCAGATCTGCCAGCCGCTTGTTACCCTGGTCCAGCGCACTCGTCGCGGTAATGGTCAAATCGGTCGCGAGCTTGGCAATGTTCTGATCGCCGCCCTCACCTTCGAGCGTGCGCACGACATCGGCCAGGCCGATGTTGATCAGCGCATCGACAGTCTTTGCGATCTGGGCCGGGGTCGCTCGTGCGCGAGTGGAAACTGGCACTTGCAAAACGACCGAGAGGCGGGCCGCGGCTTCGGGCTTTTTCTTATTCATTTGGGTTTCTCCTTTTGTGCCCAATGGGCTGTTGATAAAGGAGTGAGCCCGTAAGCTCTGTGGGTCATCGCTGACCTGCAGAACCTGCGCTGTGACAAGAAGCGGCCAGCACCCACATAGGGATGCAGGTTGGACTTGCTTCAAGATTGCCAGGCGGCAGGCCGCACGCTCAACTTCAGAATCTTCGTTTAACCAACCAGTCCGCGACTTTCCTGATGGTCGTAGACGTGGCAATAGCGAAGACTCGGATTTAACGTATGGATCGTCTGAATGCCATCTTCATCCCGAGTAACGGTCGACATGGTGTACTGCCCGTTCGACACCGCTCGGCCGATCATCCATCGCGGAGCCGGCTCATAGAACAGGTCATACGAGAGATGCGATGCCTCGCGGGACTCGCCGCTCACCCACACGACGCCGGGAGAACCATGCGCCATCGAGCTTCAGTCCCAGCCCTTAGAGCCATGCCAGGAGGCGCTCCAGCTCATCGAATGCGGTATGCGCCGAGCCGTACGTCGTCCGGACAAGATACCAATAGTCGCAGGTGTGATCGTGACCGTCCTGATCCAACGTGACGACTATCAACCTGCCGTGCCTGTTCACCACGGGGTGTCGTAGTTAGACCTCGGTATAGTCATTCGAATTGCGGTTCATGATTTTCTCCTTTGTGCCCTGACAGGGCGACGAAAAGGAGAGAAGCTGACGCTATTTGACGCTTTTCAGTCTCGTCGACGGAAAAGGTTCTTTGAGCAAGAGGTCGTCAGGCAGAAAAAGCGGTTTTTGAGATGCCGATTGAACGGCTGGAGGCACTATATCACGAAGATATTTCCAGAAGAAACCGCCGCGCATCCCGTAACGGGACGCGTGGCGGACGTCGCTTCGATTGATCTGGCAGAGAACGCAGCCGGTTATTCGGCGTCCTCCTCGTTGCCGTCCTCAGAGATAAGTTTGACGTGGTTTTCGTGAACGATTTCGCCGTCCTCGTCGACGAACACGATTTCGCCCAACGAACTGCGGACCGTTTTCTGACCGTTCCAGTACACCTCTGTCCCCCCTTCGTAGTCGAAGCTCAGCGTGCCGTCCGGCTCGCGTGTCGCGGTCGTGATGCTGGCCATGCCATGCATCACTTCGTACGAGCCTGCGATCGGCCTCCCGTCCAATGTGACGAGCCGCCCTGGCGTGCCTATGGCGACCTTATCGTGTTGGCCGAGTTTAAGGCCGTCTTTGCGGGCACGAACGAGTTGAACTCGCTCTGCCTGCAGCTTCGCAAGCTCAGCGTCGATCACTTCGATAGTGCGGGTGGCGTTGCTATTCATGGTTTTCTCCTTTATGCCCTGATGGGCGGTTGATAAGGAGGCAAGCCACATTGGCTTTCCGGTCCATGTGCACGGGAAAGCCTGGAGAAATGGAGGACTCCCGCCGGCTTCCCTTTCGGGACAGCACGGCAGGGGCCTAGGTTGCGTCAGCGGCCGTTAGGCGCCCAGGGTTGTGTGCGGTGGCAGAATTGCCTTCGCACGTTCCTTGAAACGATTGAGCAACTCGATCGTCTTGTCGATGTCGGCCAGCAGGTTGCCTTGGTAGCTGTCTCGCAGCGCATCCGACCAGCTTGCCTCAATTTCCTTGACCGCGGCGAGCGCAGCGTAGCCGTGGAGAGACTGCGAGAACACAGTTTCACGGTTGGCTTCGGACACCCCGATTTCGCGCGACAGAGCGACATCACTCGGAAAAGAAACCACCTTCCCTTGCACCCACTCTCCCTCCCCCGGCTTCATGCCAGGATCGTAGAACTGGGAGTTCAGGTAGTCCTCGTCGCCAGCTTCGTCCACCAGGATGCTGACGATCTCGTCAGCATACTCGTAGGCACGACTGCGAAAGAGTTGAGCAAGGTTCGTTTCCTCGATTGCCTTGCCGATCGCCTCGAGCTGCGAAGCCGCCGCAGGCACTTCCACCGGCACGCGAACGACTGCATTGAGATGGACACGGTAAGCATTGAGGCCAGTGGGTACGGTGAGTACCTCGGGCATCAGCACTTCCCAGTTCACGTCGCTGTTAATCGTCATTGGAAGACTCTGGGTGTCGCCTCTCCGTCGAGCGACCCGAGTTCCCTCCTCCAGCGCCCTGTCCCGCTCGAGCAAGCTGAACTCGCGGCCGCTGCGACCGGCAGACGTCGAAAACACTGCGGTGCCGCCATGGTTGCTGCCAAGCCCAAAGGTCGAGACCTGGTAGCTACGCTCGAACGTCGGCCGATGACACTGCCCGTTGACGAGGAGAATGCTATTTCCCCACGCACGGATGCTGGCTTCGGTCTGATCGCGATCCCCGACCACGTACGGGCCAGAGTAACCCATCTCGTGGTCCTGGTTGTCGTGCGGACGGCGAAGGTCGATGACATCTCGAAGCGCCGGCCATCCGTAGTTCGTGCTGCCGACTTCGCGCGCACGCGGGGAACCATCAGTGTCGGTGCTGACCGAGACCCACAGCCGGCCGTCGAACCACCGATTGTCGACACGCCATAACGCGTCGTCCGTCAGCCGACGTCCCGTGGCCCGTAGGGCGATCGGTGCTTCCGCATCCGTCAGGTCAGGGATTTCGAGAACGATTTCGCCATCGCGTTTGAGCTCGGTACGCGGCTTGCGGCAGCGCGGCGGGATCGAGCTTTCGTTGTATACGAAAAGGACCTTTACGAGCTTGTGCGGAAAATTGCTGTTCATGGATTTCTCCTTTGATGCCCGAATGGGCGATTGAAAAGGAGATGAGCCACGGTGGGCTTGCCGGTCCAAATAGACAGGGAAGCCAGGCAGGTTTAGACGGGCAGCGACGGCCCGCGAGAAATGCCGATCAAACGGCTGGAGGCAATATAGCATGGGCGCACACCGCGGTATACGTATGGACCAGGTCTCCCTGACGCTGGTTATCCGGATGGCCGCGGGCCGAAATTGCCCGGTGGGCACAAAGAAACACCCACCGGCTCCCGAAATTCGGGATCGCGGTGGATGGAAGTTTCAGCTTGATGGATTACCTGCTTGGCAACCGGTTGTCGACACGCACGCAGTTCTTCTTCCACTCCTGTGCGAGGTCCGTGTACTTCCGCCAACGATCCGCTGACGGCAAGGCTTGAACCACCTCGCCTACTTCGCTTTCGCCAGGCCAAACGTCGATCGTCTCGCCATCGAGAATTGCCTGCTGCAAGTACATCAGGTCCGTCAGGGTATTGACACCGTGCTGATCAGCAATGCTACCCAGCGTTTCAACCGATGCGATCAGTTCCTCGAAGAAGAGCTTCGCGCCCGCCGGGTCGGGCCTGTGCCCGGTGCCCGATGCTCGCAACTTCGCGTCGTCGACCGGGTCTCCGTCCACTTCGTAGAGCGTGAGTTCATTGTCATTGACGCTCGCTTCGAAGAGGATCGGATCCCCGTTCGCCCAAGCCCCACCGTTGCAGTCGGCGGCATCCATTGCGTCACGCAAATGGGCCTCCGCCGCTTCGCGCGATGGGCCCTTGACGCGAATGGCTGCCGTCAACGTGCAGTCGAAGGCATACTCGTGCTCCGGGCGGTCCTCCCCGCTCAGCTTCGGATATCCGAACTTCCCTAGATCGGGAATACCGCCACTGGCCAGAATAAATGCCTCAGCATCGACACCGTTCTTGCCGGCGAGGTCTCGAAACTCCCCAAGTCTATTCATGGCCTGCGTGATCTTCCCTTCGCGATCTTTCAGCTCCAGTGCCAGGATGTATCCGTTGCCACGCGCCAACTGCACGCCGTGAAGAGCGGCCTCCTGTTCGTGCAAGACGCTCAAAGCGTGCTTGACGTAGAACTGAACAGATTCGGGAATTTTCGCGGCGAGGAGATTTCGCTTCAGTTCCTTGTACTCAGGTGGCTCGATAGCCCTTTCCGCATCCCAGTACACGAACTTCACGCCCTCGCTATTCGCTCGGCCCGCCGCAACGGTGTTCTCAAGCCACTCGATCAGATGTGAAGAACTGTAATAGCTTCCCATACCCAGACCGCTGTACCGGTACAAGCCCGGAAAGGCCTCCACAATGGTTTCGTTACTACGACCAAACGACACCGTGTCACCGGCTTTCCACACCTTCTGTTCGGGTTGACTTCCTGCGTTGTCGATATTGCTGTTCATGATTTCTCCTTTGTTGCCCGAATAGGCGATTGAAAAGGAGAGAAGCCACGATGACTTTCCGGTCCGAGTAGACGGGGAAGCACGGCAGGATTTAGATGGGCGAGGGCCCGGGGGATATGCCGATCCAACGGCTGAAGTGAATATAGCACGGCGGGAATCGTGCTGTACACCGCCCTCAGAACGCGAACAGGGGTCGTGACGGTCAGGGCAATCAGCGCGCCTAGATCGTAGCCTGAACCCGCCCGCCGCACGCGCCGGCTTTCACAAAAATGGATCTCTTTAGGCCAGATTCTCTGCTGATTTGCCGCCCCGCCCAGCTCCAAGTTCGGTGGTGTTGGACCGTTCTAGCTCGACGATATATCGGCTTGGACAATGTATTGCGCGTTTCGTGGAGGCTACGTTCAACATGGGATCCTCATCGATGAGACGATCGATCTGACACCTCCTTACCTTGACAGGTAGCACGGTATGCGCGCTTGTGGCAAGCTTCGCGATTGGTCAGACGGACAGCGGGGATAAATTGGGGAAACGCGCCATTATTCGCGAGGGGGACGCGACGTCGCATGGTGGCCGCGTTCTCGAAGGAATGCCCACTTCAATGATTGATGGCAAGCCCATTGCCGGGGTCGGACACAAGGTTTTGTGTCCACTCTGCAAGGGCGTATTCCCGATTCTTCCGGACCTGCTGGGCCGCCGCTACCCGCACCGGATTCACGGTCGCGATACCGCCGTCGAGGGTATGCGCGCTGCATGCGGAGCAGTGCTCATTGCCTCCCAATTTACCTCCACAATTGACGACTTTGGCGAGGGGAATCCGGACCACGGTGCTGCAGCAGCAGCCCCCGCAGCTGCATCGCTGGCGCCCAGTCCGACCTTGTGCCTTGAATGCCTGAAAGCGGCGGCCGAAAGCGGCGCCACTACCGTCATGCGGGGGTAGCCCGTGCAGCAATCGAAAATCGAAGAATATCTCGCCCAGCGTCAGGCGAGGGCCTCATTACCCGTCCGGCTTTACGCGCTGGTTGATGCGCTGCTCTACGCGCGCGGTCCCGCCGCATCCGCGCCTGAACGTTCGCCGGCGGCTATTGCCCTGTTCGACGGCACTTCCGATGCCTCACTGGCCGATGCCGGTCCGTGGCTGATCGATATTGATCAGGCGTCGATGGACGTGCGGCAGACGCTGTTCGGGCTAGCCGCCGGCACGGAGGGCGTGTCGTGGCTCATTAGCGCATACCCGTTCCGCTCCCTCGCCCAGGAACTGCGCGAACGCTTAGATGCGCGCATGCCAGATGGCCGCACGGCGTTGCTGCGCTTTTACGATGCACGCCTGATGAATGACATCGCCGGGCTGCTGTCGTTCTCGCAGCGCGCGGAGTTTTTTGTGCCAACATTTGACTGGCTGATTCAGATCAATGGTGAACTGACGAGGGTGCACCCGCATGCTTGATTTGAATGCAGAACAGGTTGCGGCGCTTGCCGAGATTGATGCCAAGGGTTTCGTTCAGGGCATGTGCGGAGATCTCGTAAAAGAGAATCCGAAGCTCGCCGCTGATCCGGCGCTCGCGTCGCGACTGTGGCGTGCATACAAGGCCGCTCGCGAGCTTGGCATCCAGGAAGATGACAACCTCGTTGCGTTCCTGCGCGTCGAGGCCTACGCGCCCAACTTCTATGAGCAGCCGGCAACACGCGCATGGATCGCGCGGCCAGGCCGCTCGGCCGATGTCCGGTTTCACGACTATTTGCGCGTGATGCGTTGGCGAATCGAACATCCTGAATTTGTTGGAGGAGTGACTTATGGCGAGCCTAATCGCGCCGTTAGTGGAGGCAGCGGTGGACGCGCTTGGACCGGTCCTGGCGCGTGGTGGCGCAGCCTTATTGGGAGGAGCGGCAACGGCGGGGACGGCTAGCCTGTCAGGTGACGCATCAAAGGACGACAGCAAGGCCGCGCCTGTCGCGCGCACGCTCCCTCGTACCGATGAGAGCTGCAAGAAATGCCCACCTGAACAGACGGGCCTGGCAGTTAGACGCTCGTATAACATGAATGCAGCACCGCGCGAGTACCAGGGCCGCATAACAGGTCGCCCGTATAGCGTCGCAGAAGGATGGAGCGAAGAGTGGTCGTGGGAGACGATCGATTTCGACGGCTTTGTACAGGCCGAGTGTCTGCTACAGGAGGCAAAAGGGAACTACGACCAGTTTGTGGACACCCCTTGGGCGGTCAAGTCCTTCAACGGGTTTGACACGATGCGATCCGCGATTGTCAAGCAGGCGCGAGCTGTCCGGCTCAACCCGCCGACCAGGCTAATGTGGTACTTCCAGGGGCCGAAGACACAACAGAAAATGCTTCGCTTCCTAAGCCAGAACGGAGTTCCATCCGTTGTTGTAC
The DNA here is from genome assembly GCF_902833645.1 of Paraburkholderia fungorum. Lineage (GTDB taxonomy): Bacteria > Pseudomonadota > Gammaproteobacteria > Burkholderiales > Burkholderiaceae > Paraburkholderia > Paraburkholderia fungorum. The sequence continues at coordinate 146,430 of NZ_CADFGE010000009.1, read as the reverse complement.
CTTGAGGCGTTATATGGAAATCAATTCGCAGTTTCGAGATATCACACTTGCGCCGACCGATTTCACGACGGTCCTTACCCGGCTAGGCAAGATCATCGATTCGATGGCTGCAAAGAACGCCGGGCTTGGCAAAAACGGATGGTGCCTGAAAGGCGACTCACAGGAAGAAGCGGCGCTCTACCCCGCGTTCGACGGCAACGGACCGTCGTCGGCCGCACTGGCGGTGTTGAAAGAGCAGTTCCGCAATTCGAAGGATCAGACATTTGTGTCGATCTGGGACGGCAACGAGACTTCGACAGACGGTGCCAGCATGGCATGTCATGTAGGGCCACAAGGTGAACTAAACTCCCTCACAGTCGAGATACTTGGCGAACATGGCCTGGGCACTGACGCCATCGTCAACATCGTTGAGCAGGTCGCACAACAGTTCCATCCTGCCTATGTCGAGGTATCGCCGCCGGAGTATTTTGAAAAGCGGGTGTTCGACGACAAGCCGGGCGTCGGCTGGATGCTATACCTGCCGAACGCCATCACCGTGCAGGAGGTTCCCGAAGCGCGCGCCCTCCGCAAAGTGCTCGACGTGATGGGAAAGCAAATCGGCACGATCATCGTGAGTGTGTCGGATTCCGAGTTTTCCGCTGACAATCCCGAACATATCGAGATCGCGAACCGGATCGAGATTCGCCTTGTCGACCAGGACCTCCTTCCCCGGTACGCAGACCTTTTAAGCGGCCAATAGCCGCGGCGCCATACATCCGACCGGACAGCACCTGCAATTTCTGGCAAAATGCCTACACTGCAAGGGCATTTTGCCGGAGGATTGATCATGTCGACTGTCGAGTTTCGCCCGACCGGCCGCGCCCATCCGCGCGCAACCGAACTTGCACTACTTGGGGATCTGCTTCGCACCCCCGTCCGATCCGGGAGTGACCTCGCCGTTTTGGCGGTGGAACGGGTCGGCGTCGACGTCATCGACCGGCTTGGCGAACACGGCCTGAAGGCCGACGAGCTGCTGTTCATTATCCCGCGACGCACGCTGTCTCACCGTCGCCAGAACGGCGAACGGCTGTCCACGGAAGAATCGGACAAGGCAATCCGGCTCGCGAAGATCGTTGCGCAGGCCGAGGCGGTCTTTGGCGATCAAGATAAGGCTGTGAGGTGGCTGCGGCGCCAGCAGACCCGCTTTGCCGGCAAGAATGCCCTCGAAATGATGGCTACCGAGCAGGGCGGCAGGCTTGTCGAGGAAGCGCTCGTGCAGATCGACGAAGGCTATTTCGCCTGATGGAGTTCTGGCGGATCAGCAACTATGGGGACCTGGCTGGTGTTGGTGGACTGCATGCCAGCGGACGCTGGCACTATAGAGGTCAGCCGGTCGTATATCTTGCAGAGCACCCCGCCCTGGCGCTGCTCGAAACGATGGTGCATCACGAGATAGGGTCACTGGCGGATCTGCCGGAGAACTATCAACTACTCCGCGTAGAAATCCCGGAAGGCATCGCAATCGCAGAACTCACCACGGACGTTATTCCAGCCGACTGGCGCGAGAATTTGTCGTGGACACAGTCGACCGGCACAGAATGGCTTTCGGCCGGCCAGGAACTGCTCCTGAAGGTGCCCAGCGCGATCCTACCGCACGCCTATAACTACCTATTCAACCCGGCTCACCAAAACGCCGGAATCGCGTTCATCGCTGAGTACCAACGGGTACCCTATGACCCGCGCATTCTTACCCTGTTAGGTGGTGCCTGAGTCTTGTCCCGACCCATCCGGTGAACCTTGTTGCTGAAGGGCACGAAGCAAAGCCGGATCGCCAAGTGCCTTCCATGACTCATCAAACTGGTGAGCATTCTTCATGTTCAGTTCCTTGCAGCGTGCGGCCGCGTCAGCATGTCCGGCAGCTCCGTTCAGTTCGGATGGCCTGCGCACTTGCCCTCTCGGTCCCGGTTGTCACACTTTCCGACCGCCAGATACCGCTTACCTGCCGCGCGCATGCAGATCAACTGAGTGCGAATCTCGACCGGCGTACCGCCCGTCAGCATTTCCGCGAGTTGTTCGTCGCGCTGCCGGATCAGATAGTCCAACTCGAAGTGACAATGCCATATCGTCGTCATTGCTTTTCAGTCCACCCAGCCAAATGTCATTTTCAGCGCTGCACCACCGCAGGCTCACACCCTTGCCCTTGAGGCCGGCGCGGACCTACAATAGCCCCAGCCGTTCAGTCGGCATCCCACACCTAAACACCGCAGATACAAGACACCGGGTCGCTCTGCCACTGCCTCGCTGAAACGTACAGTTCAGCCGGGCATATTGCCCGCTCCTTTTTTAACGCCTGATCGCAGGCAACAAGGAGCAAATGATGGCAATCTGGAACAACGAGTTTTTCGAAAACCCACGCGCCCGTCGCTACTCACGCCCGCGGCACGCATCGAAATCCTACCCTGGCAACATCGGCCCGAAGGCATTCGCTGGCGATACAGTTATCGCCATGCTTCCTGACGGCAAGCAAGTCATGGCTTCCGTCCTACGTGGGCCGGACACGAGCGGTCAGTACGAGCTCAGTGTCCTCCAGTTCGACCGGGAAAAGGCCGGCACAAATCTGCTGACGTGTCTTCCCGATACATTCCAGGTTTGTCGCAGAGGCCCGGTCCGCGTGCGCTAAGCCGCGCGATCGTCGCAAATACCGGACAGACCCTTGGGGCTGTCCGGCTCACTCTCACGATCGTTCTTAGCGCGACGCGGAGGATCTTGTGAGAGCTTCCTGCGAACCGCAGCACGCAGTTCCCCCACCGTCTCGCCGACTGGCGCTCGGGTCGCGGCAAGCTGGGCCTGTAGCAGGCCGACCTGCTTGCCTAGTTCATCGTTGCGTCGCGCGAGACGCCCGCGCTCCCGCGCCGCGTTCCGCAGTTGGTGCTCGTACCGCTCATCCGAGCGTGACAGTGAGCGGCGGCGCGAAATCGAAAACAGGACGGCACGCTCCGCGGCCAAATCAGGCGCGTGCTGGAACCGCGCCCAGTCCCCGCTCGTCGTGCCGTACGCCGGCCATATGTTGCCGGTTGGCCTAAGGACCTCGATCACCTTGCTTCCTACGGCGTGCAAGAGCCCCCAGCCCGGCGGTAGGTCAACTACCTCAATCACGCCAGGCGGGCAGATATAGAACCGATATACACCCAGCCCGCCTGATGCGCGGTGTGGTTTCTTGGCGTCGGCAAGGAAGTCCGAACGAGATGCCTTCGCCTCGAGCACGGCCGAGCAGCTCGACCGGAACCCGATGACGTCCGCCTCCTCCTCCGTACCACGGACAGCAATCTCGGTGGCCACGACGGCAAACCCCTGCCGCTTCTGCCACCGCTCGCCGAGAGCGACGAGTTGATCATGAATCTCGCCTGGCAATGACTTCCTCCGTCTTCTTCGATTGCGGGCGCTCAGGCCGCAATCGGGCCTTCCTTGGGTAGCAAACCGAGCTTGTCGAGGAAACCCTCCGCAGCAGCCAGAGATGCGTCGGTCGGTGCGGACGAGATCTGTTGGCGCAGCACCTTGGCGAAGTCGGCGTCCGCCTCACTCACATGCGGCGCGCGTGCGGCCGCGAGCGGCAGTATTTTCGACAAGCCTGCATTGACGCGATCGAGCCGCGGCTGCTTCTCTCGGCGAGCATTCTCGGCCACGACCTCACGCGTATGCGCTTCGGACACCTCGTCCCAGTAGTCCATCGCCTTCGGGCTCAGTGAATCGTCGCTACTCATGATAGTGGTCTCCGTCCAGCTAACCGGCTGGCGACACGGGCGCAGACGCTGCGCAGTTCTACGTTGATCGGCTTCGGCCGATGATGATTATGCACGTTCTGCTGTGCGATCCGGGCCGCGTCGCCGCTCCTGTGACGCTCCCCATGCATCCAGAACCGCCGCTCGCGACCGCGTCTCGTTCACGTCGGCGACGCAAACATCCCGTACAGGAAGCACCACGCCACGAACAGGCCAATCGCCCAGTGAACCAGAGTACCCATTCGAGCCCATCCTTCACCGCGCGCCGGACACTGACATTTTGCGGCTTCTCAATTCGACAGAAAGCCGCGCTGGACTTTTCGAATACCATCGCCGAAGGACTGCAGCGCGTCAATCGTGGATACGAAGGCCCTTTCGGATGTTGTGCTCAGCATCGGCACATTGTGAACGCGCCACGCAACTGAGTCGCCCCAGATGCTCCCCGCCGTCGCCACAAAAATCGCGATCAGCACGGTCGCGGCGGCGCCCAGGACGAACGAGCCCCAGTGGATTCTCGATCGAGCCATCGTCTTTCCCTTTGGAAATCGTCTTTCCACTGCCACCCGTGGCGGCAGCAGAAAAGTGACTTTATGCCGGGCAGGCAACTGGCGATGCCGATTCTTCGACCGTCGCCTTCTGAGCGTCGCCCGCATTCTCGATACGAAGCTTCGAGTGCGTGATCCTTTGGCATGCGCCGTCGCCGAGTTGCACGATCTTTTCGCCCTCCCATGCCTGAGCGGGAACCATGACGCCACTCGTGGCCGATGCGAGGTAGTTCTCCGTCGTGACTCTCGACTGGAGCACCTTCGGTGCGCTATCCGCCATTGCGAGAGCCGGTGCCACGCCCATCAACATTACCGCTGCCTTCGTCATCTTCTTCATAGCCATCTTCCTTTCTTCCTGGCTACCGGCCAGTGCGGGGCGCTTGTGCGCCAAGTGCTTTCCCGTCAAATCGCCGAAGCTATCGGCCTTCCTGTTTTTCGACGCCGTCCTTGCCCGACTTCGCCGTGGTCTTGTGACCGAGAGTGTTGAGAATCTGCTGGTCTATCTCCAGCGCCAGTGGGACGATACCGAAGTTAGCCGCGATGCACAGAATGCCCACGCATGCTGCCTTTCCGTACGCACCGTGCATGAGAAGCTCACCAAGGTCATCTTGGAGCACAATCCACATGCCCTCGATCCCCAGAATTACGGCCCCCAACGCGATCATCTTGCTGATCAGGCGGATCATCCACTCGCCAAACTTCATCTCGATCTTTTGAGCCATCTATCTCACCATCCCTTTCGGAGTGTCGCCCGTGCGGACGCAGCGGGCCCGGGCTATCCGACGAGCCACGAACGCGAGCGTTACCACGTTCCCGATAGCCAGTGCGATATCAATCACCGCGAATCCTGCGGTCCTCGTTAGGGCCGCCGCCATGACACAACCGAAGGCGCTGAGCGCGTTGGCGAGCAGCGCCGGCGACATATCCATGCCGCGGCGATTACCAGTTCGGAGCATTGACTGGCACTGCCTGTTGATTGATACCATCGACGTACTTGTAAGGCCGCCTCGCGCGATCCAGCGCTGTACGCCAACCATCCCATACCGCACGATCGTCGGTTCCCATCTCATAGTATGGATCGCCGTTGCGCCCTCTCATCGGGCTCTGCCCCACAGCGCCGACGCTTTGATCGAGCAGGGGCACATCCTGCGGTAGCACTTCAACCCCGTATTGCATCGTTCATTCCTCATCAACGGTACTTGGTTTGCAACTCGGCAACGCGCTTGGTACGCGCTTGGTGGTCTACCCGGGCGTCGGTCGATACATCGCCGAGCGACACCTTTCCGCACGCACCCATGATCGCCCATTCCGTCGCTTTCCGGAGCAACTCGACCAGTTCGCGGACTTCCGCGCACATCGTATCGAAAACCATTAGCTCTTCCTGTCAGGCCGCGGTCTTCGGGCGACAACCATCTATACGGCAACTGGCGCGAAAGTTTCACCCCTCCTTTACGAATTAAGGCGCATACCCTATCCGTATTGCGCTCTCTGCAGTCTCCCGTTATGCTTGGCGACGGATACCTTCCAAGCCTGCCGGCGGGCTAAATCGGTGCAACACATCAGACAGCAGGACGACCTTCGTCCAGGTCGCATGTAATCGCCGGTATGCAGACCTCACACGAAGGAATCGCCATGCCGTCGATCATTCTCTCTTCCGCGCAAGTTCACTATTTCAAACGCGCCGCGCGCGCTCAGTTCCCTCAGGTGAAGAACTCTCACCTCCTCGAGGCGCTCGCACGTGGATTTAGCTTTGACACATGGGCCGCGCTGATCACTGCTCTCAGAGGTGCATCTATGGAAGCACCCCTGTCAGCCATCTTCACTCGGGATCACGCGACGGCTAGGCTGGTCGAACTCGGTTACCCCGAGATTGCTAACCATCCGCTGGTCCTTCCACCGACACCCCACGGGACATGCGATGCGTCGTCCGGGCACAACGAGCACCGCTTCCACATGCTAAATGCTTTGGCTGAACGCGGACTGTTCAACGCCGAGCAGCATGCGACGATTCGAAACCTTGCAGATACGCCGCACACGATCATGGTCGCGGGTGCAACCGGCACGGGCAAATCTACGCTCATGCGTGCCATTATCGAAGTGCAAGCGCGTTGCCATCCAAGCCATCGCATTGGGTTGTATCAGGACGTCCGAGAGTTCGCGGATTACCCGTCAAACGTCGTCGAATTCCTTCCTGGTCCGAGTGAGGCAGCGTTGGACCCGGACACAAGGTTCTACGCCACATTGGATGGAGCTTGGGATAGTGCGGCTGACTATGACACCCTTTGCATTGACGACATGCGCCATCCGGTGTATTCGACAATCGTGCTGGAGAGTTGGAAGGTAAGCCGGTACGGTAGCGCCACGATCCATGCGGCGCCTGGCCGTTGCCTTGAGCGTGTAGCGGCCCTGACGGAAGACCTGAGGGCTGGCTCCCTTGCGCAAGCGATCGACGCCTGCGTCTATATGGAGCACAAGGATGGCAAGCCGTCTGTCCACTCCATCGAGATATTCAATGGAGTTGCGGCAATACCAAACTGAACCGGATAAAGAGAACAACCGCCGGCACCTCCGAAGAGGAGCGCGGCGTGTCGGATTCTAGTTTGATCGGTTACGCGGTCATCGAATAAACCGGTGGCTTTTGCACCGCATCCTGTTTCGACCAGATGCCGGTCGGTTCCGGTACGGTGGTCTTTAGATCGGCAGTATTACCAACAGCGGTGACTTCGAGCGATAGTCGACTTCACGTCGCCGCCGCACGCTTCGCACTGCGGATCGTAGCCGAAGTCTGAAAGCTTCGAAGTACCCTCCGTTACCGTTCGAACGCCCGGAAACGTTGCGCTGCGGTTTCATTGGTTCACTCCTTCTTACCCCACCGGGTCGTTGAAACAAAGGGAGCAAACAGCTCGGCAAGACGGTCTGCCTTGCCGAACCTGATGACTGTTCGGTAGCACGCCGGTCACCCGTAAGGGCGACGCGACGGGCGTAGTTTCACGTTGACCGGCACCCGTGCAGGTCAGGACTGGTTGCGCTTTGCTCGCGTAGCAGCGTAGATCACTGGCATGTCGATCTCGCCGCTCACGATAGCCCGGAGTGTGTCGTCGGACATCGCCTTGACCACTCCCAGACCCCGTGCTTCGAGCTCGACTTCAGCGGCCCTGCGCCACTTTTCGGCATCGGATAAAGCCGCCTCGTGATTCGGATGCGTCGAGACGTATCCGGTGAGGACGGCAGTTGCTTCATCTTTCGCGGTGTACGACATAACGGCTTCCTTTTCCCGGGCGGGCTGCTACGAAACGGTTGCAAGATCCGACTGAGCAATGACTGCGCAGCTGCGCACGTGTGGGTGCTCGTCGTACAGCAGGGCCTGACGGGCGGCATCATCACATTTCTCGAAGAGGGTCGCTGCGACCAGAAAACGGGCACCACGATCGAGACCCTGCAGATCAGGAGCCACGATCACGTCGCGATGGGTGAGCCGCTCGATCTCCGCCTCGCGCAGCTGATATAGTTGGTGAACAACTGCCAACGGCATCGAGCCCTTGACCGGATACCGCTCCGCAAGAACCCTAGACGTCATCGTACGCAGGATCTGCGTGTCGTGGAAGCCGTAGACCGTACCTGCGATGTCGACCGGCACCTTGTTCACGGCGTTGAAGTCCGCCTTCACGATTCCAATCATCGCCTTGCCGTGGAACTCGACTTCCACCGCGGTGCCCGGCTCAAACGTGATCGTTCTGGAGACCCTTCGGCAGTCCAGGCGTCCGGCGTCGTACCACTTTCCCCACGCTGCATGATCGGCCAACGCGGTGATCTCGTCTTTTGAGGAGTTTTCGGGTACGTCGAGATCGAACCAAACATCCTTCTCGCCGCGGTGCTTCTCGGCGCGTCTGGACGCATCGCGATACCAGTCGACGCCGCCGACAGCGCCACCTTCCACCGCGACACAGTAGACCGTCTGGCTGGTAGGCGACAACTTCCCGTTTGTGACGTTGCTGTTCATGCTTCTCTCCTTGTGCCCAATGGGCTGTTGAAAAGGAGGGAGCGTAGAGCTCGGCGGGTCTGGAGGACTGGCCGAGCCGTAGGGGCGACTTGGAGGACTGAGGGGGCTGCGAGCCCTGAGATGCCGACCTAACGGCGTGGTGCGAATATACCACGGGCAGCACGGATTGCGGGCCGCGCCGCCCGCCCAGTTGGGCGGCGCGGCGGGTTGTTTTCAGGTTGATTGATTACCGAGGCCGAAAAGTAACTTTCGGATTGCCCGTATCAAGCATGGCGGCGCTGAAACGGTTTCGGGTCGCACTGCGCCAGCATGCCACCGGCCATCGTGAAGTAATCGCGATGGTCGGTCAGGCACTCCGTTTCGAACTCGCGCATGAATCGCTGGATCTTGCGTTGCATTGCCTCGTCGAGCGTGGTCCCCGCGATGTGGGCACCGAGGAACTGCAGCCAGTCGGATGCGACCATGCTCGGCATGCGGTCCATACACACCGGGTGTAGTGAATAGACCTTGCCGGCGATTGTCTTGATTTCGATGGTCGGCGGCAGCGACGGCACGGCGTATCGGCCTTCCTGGAGGTACATCTTCACGCTTTCCATGCTCGGATAGCACGTGCCCCCAACCGGATCGCGAAACCACGTCTTGAGCGGGTCACCATTGCTTCCCGGCACCGTCGCGTTCTCTTTGATCCAGCCAAGCGCCTCGTCAACCGATCCGACCGGGTGATATGCATACGGTCCGAACATGCTGCCGTGGCCGCCTTCCGTCGCCAGCGTGCCGTCGTGCAGATACGCGGCGTCGACGTTAGCGTTGAAGCGCAAGCCACCATCGCCGGTCAATCCGATCGAAATGCCGATCGATCTGTTGCTGCCAACGCCGCGAGCGGCGGTATCGGTGATGACGTAGGCGCCGCCCGATCTTCCGCTGTTGTTGTAACGCTTCTCGACGGCCACGCTGAACGTGTCCCGCAAGAGCTCCGCCGCGCGATCGACTTCGCTAGTCAGTCGGTCCTCCCTCGAGACGCCAGCGCCCACCAGCACTCCCATACCGGGTGCCACGGCGCCCAATGAATGACGGATTTCCGCAACTGCCGATTGATTGTTGCCGTTCATGACTTTCTCCTTTGATACCCCATCGGGGTGGTTGAAAAGGAGTGATCTACTGGCTCGGCGAGGCGACCGCCTGGCCGAACCTGATGCCAGGTTCGAGCCCAACCGCCCTCAAGGGGCAGCGGGCATACTCTCGATTGACTGCTTACTCGCCCAACTTGGCACGAATGCGTTCCGGATCGAGTTCGTAGCGCGCGGCTACGTCGGCGATACCGTCATCCCCAAGCGCGTTCAACGACGCTGCCAGGGCGGCGTCATACGAGTCGGTGATGCCCTCGTTGTAGAGCGCCTGCCAGAGCCCGCCCTCTTTGTCCGCGCGCAACAGTACTCCGACCAGGTCGGGCAGCGCGTTGAACGACTGGACCAAACGACGCTTGATCGCTTCCTTCGCGTCCGGCGAAGTACCGGGATACATTTCGGCGATCTTCCGGCCTGCATCGTCAACGATGAATCGACCGGACTGCTCGATCCTCGACACATCACGCTTCGGCGCGGTCACGTGGTCGCCCGACCTTGCCGCCCAGAGACGCTTAGCCTCTTGGCACGCAGCGATACGTTCGGCTTCGGTAACCGAGATGTCGTGCAACTTGCAGAGCTGATCGATCGTGTCGCGAATCGTGTCGCCCTCGACCTCGACTTCGTGGTTCCCGGCCTGCTCGACGACGAGGCTCGCCAAAAAGCGGGCATTGTCGGTCAATTTTGGAACAACTGCGACTGCCGTGAGCTTGTCGTAAAACCACAGGTGATAGCGATGCGCGACTACGCCATGAGCAACGGGAAAACCGCTTCTCGCGTGACCGTCGGGATCGTATCCGGCGCCCACGACAGCATCTCGCACGAAGTCGAGCAACGCGCTTTTCGAAACCGAACCTTGGTCGCTGTGGACGCTCACGTACAGGCCGCCGAGATCGTTCATGGGCTTCGAATACCTCGGCGGCTCGACGAAGCTGAGGCCGCCGGAATACGAAGCAGTTTTAGGTTGAATGTTGCTGTTCATAATGCTCTCCTTGAATGCCTGAGTAGGCTGTTGAAAAGGAGTGAGCATCAGCTCGGCGGGGTGACTCGCCCGGCTGAGCCGCAAGCTGGTCCACCTCTCCCCGCCCCCAACTGGCGGCGCGGTGAGGTTTCCCGGATGTGGTTCAGGTTCCCTGGTGGATGATGAGATACGCAGCACCTTCGGCACGCGCGGCCGCGATCACCGGCGCGAGGCGACCCGGGTCGCCTTCGAACGTGCAACTGAGGTTCAGCGTGAACTCCCAGACACCGTCGTTGCCATTGCGGCTGTGCACATAGGCCGCGTTTGCCTCGACCCAAGCCCATTCGGGCACCTGGTCCGGCGTCTCGTAGTTGGCGACGACGTCCTGCATCATCACCGAAAGGACAGTCTGCGGTACTTCGAACAACCGTTCCTCCGGCTCTTCCTTGAGCCCGATCTGCGCCGGAAGATACGCGTACGGCAGCCCGACAAGCTTGAGCACGTTCGCCTTCGCCTGCACCGTCTGGTCGAAGGTACCTGCGCCCTCGCCTTCGCCGTACTCAAACTCGGCTTCTCCCATCATGTCGATCGCCACCGCTAGCCGACGATCGTAGGCCGGTGCCTGAGCGATCTCCTCCCAGGCGGGCCTATCCATCTCCTCGCCGTTCGGCAGGACGATGGTGTGGATATCGATCGCGCTGCTACCGTCATCGGACTTCGGTGGTATCCCCTTCTCGTTCGTGAACGGGTATTCGATCACGACTTCGCCCGTTTCGTAGAGAAAGCCCTTCGCTTCGAAATCGACCGGATAGCAGGTGTCCGTCGCGATGACCTTCACGGGATACGGGAAGAACATGAGCGGGATGATCGGAACGCAGCCCGTTTTCTTCTCTTCGTTGGTTCGCTGATTCATGATTTGCTCCTGATGCCTCGAAGAGGCGGTTGAGACGGAGCGAGCGTGGCTCTGGGCATGCTTGATGGCCAGAGATGCACCCGACTCGCCGGCAAAGGCGAATCAGGTGCGTTCATGGATTAGGCTGGGACTTGCGCCTTGTCGCGAATCCGCCAGCCGTACTGACGGGCGAGGTTCTCCGCATAGGCCGCGGCGTCACCATGCGCTTCGAAGTCGCCGACACAGCGTACGCCAACGTCGTCGCCATCCGGCTTCAGACGTAGGTACACCGAGAAGAACTCCGGCGTTTCGTTGTCGACCTCGCAGTGTCCATCGCATTCTCGAACACCCTCGATCTCAATGCCCTCGAAGCCCTCGGGACGGCCGGCGATGACTTCGGGCGCGCAACCACTGAACTTCATGGTCATGCGGCCCTCCGGGGTTCGACGACGGGTGCGACGCGGTCGAGGTTTTCCCTGATGAGGTCGACGAGTGCTGCGGGGTCCAGCCTGCGCCCCTGCAAATCGTCTTCCAGTACCATTTTCAGGTCGTCGAACACGTGCTCGGTAACGCTCCACGCTTGATCGACGCGTTCGCGGGCGTGCTCGATGAATGTCTGGATTCTTGTCTCGCTTGCGTCTGGACCACAGCCGTCTCGCGTTTCTGCCATCTCACGCGCGACGATGTCGATTGCTTCTTCCCGTGTGCAGCCTTCCGCCTGACCTGTGTAGGTCCCCTGCTCGTCATCGTTGTCCGCCCAGCGGATACGAACTTCCCAAATGGTCTTCATGGCTTCTCCTGTGCTGCCCGAGTGGGCTGTTGATAAAGGAGAGAGCGTTGCGCTCAGCGGGGTGGCTCGACCCGGCGAAGCGGTGGTAGATCTTTGATGCGGCGGCGCGCGCCTTGAGGTGGGATGCCGATCGAACGGCTGGCAGGAAATATAGCACACCAGATTTGACCTCAGCAAACGCGGTGCTCGCGTGGGCGTGACCACGACCGCCGCTCGCGCCTGGGTTGCATTCCAGTGTCCGCGGGCGAGCATGAAACCGTTGCTACCGCCGAAAGGCATTACACGGAGATCATCATGCATTACGCCAACCCGTCGACCATTGGCCACGAACTTCGCCCGCGTATGGCAGGCCTGCACCTCACCTTCCACGCCTGCGAGCGCACCCTTTCCCGCACTGGCCTCGACGGTGAGCGCCTGCGCAGTTTCGTCGCCCGCGGCGGCGCTGTCATCCTGCCGTGGCAGAGCGAGACCGGCAACCGGATCCGTACCTACCATCTGCTCTACAACCCGGAACAAGATGCGTTCTTCGTCGCCGTGCTCGCGCACGCCCCGGCGCCGGATGCTTCTCCCTGCGTCGTGACGGTGCTCACTCAGGAGCAGTTCGAGAACGACGCAGGCTCAATCTCGACCGCTCGCCTGCGCACGGCCGCCTTCCAGGCGCTCGACCCAGTCACGTTCCGTGCGTGGGAAATGCGGTACTTCGACGGCGTGCTGCCGCCGGCGCGATACCGGGTCACGACCTGGTTCCGCCGCGATGATGACGCGCCTGGTGCACGCCCGGCGCAGATGGTGTTCCACAACGCACCGGTTTGCCGCGACTTCGTGGAAACGCACTCTCTCGAACAAGCGGCCGGTCACCCGGGCTTCCTGGACTGGTACCGCCAGCAAGCGGAGCAGCATGGAGTGCCGATCGAACGGGTACTCGCGATCCGTATCGCGGACACGCATCCGGTCGAGCTCGACGTCAGCACCCCGGCGTTATCGTGCTCGTGTTGCCCGAGCGAAAGGCCGGTCAAAGGCATGTTCTCCGGCTTCGCCTCGGCGAGCGTTGCTCAAGAGAATCATGTGGCACGTTAAGTTCTAGCGAAATCCGCCGATAAGCCGGAGATCGCATAGACTCGTTTTGCCACTGGTCCATTTGAGGTTTTCGCTTGAGTATTCGAGAAGGTACGCGCCGCCGAGCGCTGAGTCGCTATAGCCGTGTTATTGACAACATCCGTCTGGGTCGCCTCGCGCGCGAACAGGCGCAGCCCGTCGCCTGCCTGTCGCCGTCCGAACTCGAGGCCGCTATTCGCACGGGCCTCGCGGTCCTGCTGAGTTACGCCGATCAGGAGTGCGGCTATCTCGGGCTGTATGTGCCTCCCCGCGGCAAGATCATCGTGTGTTCGGTCACGCTGGACGAAAGTGCTTTCGAGGACGGCCAACCTGTCATTGCTGAGCTGCTCGATCTGGACGAGTTCGAGCACAAGGGAGCCGCAATCGACCTTGAGGTGCAGCGGCGAATCGCCGGCCGGCAACTCAATCCAGTTGGCCTGCGCGCGTGGGAGGCGGAGCACCTCGACGCGACCTACTCGTGGCCAAGGCCTCGTGTCTTCATCTATTTCGAGTTCGACGGCAAGGTGCACACGCACTACGCGCGCCGGCCGCCCGTCTGTCGCGAGTGGATCGACACGTACGGGCTCGAGAACATGCTCGGCCACCCCGCTGCATGGGACTGGTTTCGCCAGGTTCTCGCGGACGCGAAGATCGACCCGGAAACGGTCATCAGCCTGCGCGTCGCCGACGGCATCAAAATGCGCCTGGACATCGACGCGGAACCGCATCCCTGCCCTGACTGCAAGTACGCACGCTTCCCGTGCGAGCCAGACATCGAAGAAGACAATGCGCTCGACATCGACGACACGGCGCCGGAGGACGGCGCGGGTCGCCTTTTCCGATGGCTGTCCAGCGTCGTCAAGGGCAACTGATTTTATGGTGAGGGAATTCGGGATGCTACGTGAGCATATACAGGAGAACGCATGAGCCGCCGAGCTTATCGTCGCTCGACTGCACGCACAACCAAAGCAACGAGCCACCCGACTTCAAAGGCTGGCAGTGGCACGGCCTGGTTGCTGGTCACGCTTTTCGTGATCGGACTGGCCGTGCAGACGTCACACCCGCTCGCCGTCGCGACTGTTGCGTACTGGCTTGTTTTCGCCGCGGTCGTCGTCTTGAGCCGTTCCCGAAAGGAAAAGGCCTCTGCAGCCCCCGAACAGGCCGTTGCTTCCGTCGCGGTACACCAGGCGAAGCAGACTCCGAACAGGCCCGCGCCGCCGCTCAAAGCCACACCGCTCACCACGACAACTCGCTCTTCCTCCTCATCTTCGACACGGACCATGCACACCGACCACTTCTTTGAGGCCGAACTGAAATCGGACAAACCTGAAGTCTTCGTCATCAGGTCCTCTCCGAAGCCTGCCCGCCCACAGGATCTCGCTACGCACTGGGTACCGCCAGGTATGCGCGTTCAGGTGCACGACTATTCGCTGCCGGATGGCCTCGTTTATCTCTGCGATAACGCAGAGCGCAATCGCCTCGAGCGAACCGAGCCAAGCCTGATCGACGAAAGTCTGCGGGTTGGTCGCGAGGGCGACTTCACCGTCAGGCATCTGCCGTACTACCCGACCTACGCCGGCGCGAGTCCGACTGCGCGCGCGGCCTACCTCAACTGGCTGACCAACGGCCGGCGCCACCCGCTCGCGGATCTCGGCTACGTGTACCTGTTCTTCTACGGTCTCGAGCGCCGTGCGATCATCGACGCTCATAGCGATCCGGCGGCGCGGGACGAGATTCCCGCCATCTGCATGGAGCTCGAGGGGCTGATCGAGACGTACCGGAACTCGACGTTCAATTCGCGCGCCCGGCAGCTTCTCTCCTTCTGCCGTCACATTTACCAAGCCGAAAGTCTCACCCCGCCGGCCGTGCCACTGGAAGGTAAGCAGCAAGTCGAAAATGACCTTTTCCGAATCGCCCTATCGCAGACCTACCATCGGCGCCGTGAGCTTCCCGCGAAATGGCTGACGACTTGGTACCTGAACTCCGGCCTCTTCAACAAACCCGCAGTGGTAAAGCGCCATCAGTTGATGTTCGCCGAGGTTTTTCGGGAACTGTGCAATCGGCAGTTCCAAAGCAATCTTGTAAACTGGACCCCGCCTCTGTCAACGAGGAGCCTGCTGATCTCCTATCGGCCGGTGTCTATGGCACTGCGCGAGGTTCAGGAAGCGATTCCAATGCCCGACCTGACTTCTCAGGAATCCGGGCTCGGCCGGCTCGTCGAGACCATCGCGCTGTCGGCCGCCGAGGAACTGAGTCGCTATTCCCGATACGTCGCCCGAAATGATGAGCATGCCGATGACCCCGTCGCGCGGCTGACGCTACCCTGCCCGTTGTGGCCAGGTCCAGTGTGGGAGCGCCTCGCGCTGATCCTGGCGGAACTGAATGCCACCGGAGACGTGTCCGAGCCCACGACCCTCGCGGCATTCCTTGCACCACTCGACGCGGATGACGTGCTGGGCAAGATCCCCGTTGCGAGTTTGCTCGGGCAGATGGATGCCTACATGGGCGTTGGTGTCGAGCCGGATCCACGACATGGCGCTGTCACGCCCGGCGCCGCAACGCCGATCGTTTTCTTCAGGTCGGGCGACGTCCCACTGCCGGAAGCGGCGCGGACGAAAAGCACAGACTTGCTGCCGCTCCATCTCAAACATCATGCGCGGGTGGCGTGCGTCGCGTTCCTCGCCGACCTGATCCGGACTGGCCTGCCGAACCCCGTCGCCGCGCTCGAACAGGCGAAGGCGGTCATGCAGGGATGGGATGGACTGCCGGCCGACGCACACGTACGCCTGCACGCTTTGCTGATCGCGCTGACCACACCTGAATCCCCCACCTTCAAGGGCAAGAGCGCTCTCAAAAAACAACTGGACTTGATCGACTCACCCGATCGGGAATCGCTCACGCACGAGCTCGTCGCCATCGCCCAGGCTGGCGGTGCGCTCGAACAGGTTGAGGTGGTCCGGCAGTTGGAAAAGTATTTCGTCCTGCTCGGCGCCGACCCGACGTCCCTCTATGACATGGCGCACACGAGCATGGGCTCTGGCGCATCCGCGCCGCCGACCACGCGTACAGCAGCTGCGCCCGTTGTCCTCGACACGGTTCGCATCGCTGCCCTGCGCAAGGAGACGGCCGAGGTCGACAACGTGCTCGGCTCGATTTTTACGGCTCCCGTGGACGAGCCGGTCTACCCAGCGCCAGTGATTGCCACCCTTCCCGCCGCTTCTCCTGATCAACGTGCCTCCACGCCAGTTGTCAAAGCCGAAGCGTCGTTTTCCATGTTGCCTACGCTGGATACACGTCACAGCGGTCTGCTGCGTGCTCTCCTGGCCCAGGACGCATGGACGGGCGAGTCTTTCGCTGCCTTGTGCACGGAGCACGGACTGATGCCGTCGGGTGCGATCGAGCGGATCAACGACGCGGCGTTCGACGCGTTCGACGAGGCGCTGTTGGAAAGCGACGATCAGATCGAATTCAACCGGGGCCCACTGGCGGAGTTACGAAGATAAGGGCTGCGTTTGCATTCGTTTGCGACACCCATATATTCGATAAGACCGATCCCCCTACAAGGAAATCCACATGAAGATGCTCAAGATCGCCCTGCTTGCCGCCGCCGTTGCGCTGCCCGTCGCCAACGCCCATGCCGAAGGCTGCCTCAAGGGCGCCGTCGCCGGCGCGGTGGTCGGCCATGTCGCCGGCCATCACGCCGTCCTTGGCGCGATGGCCGGCTGCGCCATCGGCCACCACATGGCCAAGAAGGAGCGCCAGCAGCGTTACGGCTACAACCGTGCGCCGAGCTATCAACACGACGGCTTCTAACCGGCCGACGTCCGCGACTACGAAACCACACGCTACCAGTCCGCACAACGACACAACAAGGATCGCTTTTCCATGCGCATCAGAACCATTCCGCTCTTTCTCGCCGCCGCCGCGCTGGCCGCGTCGTGTCTGTCTGGCTGCACCCGTATCGAGACCGGCAACGTGGGCATCGTGAAGCATTGGGGCGGCTCGATCGACCCGATTCCGGTCGACCCGGGCTTCCACTTGACGCTGTTCAAGACCATCACCGAGGTGGATGCGACTCTCACCCGTGTCCCTGTCGAGGGGCTGGTGCCTAAGGACGCCAAGGGCGTGCCGCTCAACGACGTCGATATCGTCGTCACCTACAAGCTGAACCCGGCTGGCGTCTCCAAGTTCTACGCGTCGACGAAGGAAATCGACGATTACCGCGATGAAAGCGGCAATACTTTCCAGACGCTCGGTCTCTACCTGATTCGAAGCAAGGCGCCACACGTCATGCAGGAAGTGACCTCGCGTGACGAGATCATCAATCTGTCGCGCGACCTCACGGCGTACGAGCGGCAGGCCTCCGAGGAGTTCAAGCACGAACTCGACGCGCAGTATCCGGGTGCATTCGAAAGCGTCGTCGTGCAGGTCAATAAGTTTCAGTTGCCCGACTCGGTGCAGAAGCAGGTGAACGACATGGCCGGCATGGACGCCGAGCGTATGCGTAACCAGCAGGAGATCGAACTTGCGGAGCAGCGCACGCAGCTCGCCGAGAAGAACGCGATCGTCGACGCGATGGCACTCCGCCAAGCGGCCGATGCTGCGCGCCTGACGCCGGAACAGATCATCGAATGGAAGAGGGCACAGGCCTCGATGGTGCAAGCGCAGAACATCGGCACCGCGACGAAGGTTGCAAACGTCGCGCAGCATTAAAATCTGGCACTTTCACAAGGAGTCGAACAGACATGGCCATCAGTTACAAAGAGCTTCTCGCCCAACTCGCTGTACTCGACGAGCAGATCGCGAAGAAGCGAGGCGAAGAGCGCAGCGTCATCATCGAGAAGATTCGCGAACAGATGCTCGACTACGGAATCTCGGTCGATGAGCTCGGCGGTAAAAAGGCACGCAAGACCAGCGTCGTCGCGGCGAAGTACGTCGATCTCGCTTCGGGCAAGACGTGGTCGGGCCGGGGCAAGCCGCCGGCATGGATCGCCGGGCAGGATCGCGAGAAATTCCTGATCGCCGACTGACAATACGCACGGCGGATCCGATGATTTCGGTCCGCCGCTCCCTATCGCGGACCTAGTCCGCTCATCCTCGCAAAGGACCTTTCAATGGAACTGAAGCCGCTGCCGCGCGTCCTGTATCCGATCTTCAAGAGCCACATCGAGCAGCCGGAAAACGCTGATCGGAAATTCGTGCTCAACCTCTACCTCAAGTCCGGCAAGACGTGGCGTGGGGCGATGCTGACCTCGAAAGAGGACCTGAAAGCCTTCGGTGTGATCGAGTTGCAGCTCTGGCCGGACAAAAAGTTTCTCCATGGGAACGCAGACCGGGACGGCCCGACCGGCGATCGCGTCGTCATCGACTGCGAGGAACTGGAGGCAGCGTCGATCGAGTGGGTTTCGTAATCGTCGAGTGTATCCCTGCGCGGCGAGTTAGGGATGTAGGTCCGGCGCGCATAGAGCGCCCGCACTGTGGTCGCGTAGTTGCGAATTCTCGCAGCCCCTTCAGATTTACTGAAATGCTGCCGATATTCCAATGTTGGACCTATCTCTTTTCGCATCACGACACGAAAAATGCCATTTCTCGCGATTAGCTGTTTCCTGATGTACGCGAACCTTCTCGCCGCAGTGCGCTATGTGCAACGCGGCACCGGCACCTTCGCATCGGGTATGCTCGGCGCAGGCCACATGGTCGCCTGCCTCGTCTCTTCCCTCGGCTTCCTGTTCGGTATGGAGTTGCTCGTCTTCGATCGCGACGGCGGGATCGCGGGCGATGCCTACAACTGGACGCCGGTTTTCTATCTCGCTTTCGGCGTGCTCAGTCTCATCCTCTTCGGGGTGAAACTCTACGGGAAGCTCCGCGAGCCGGCCCAGAACCAAGGCGTTGGGCTGATCCTCGGCATGACGCTGTGGGCTGTATTGGCGAGCATCTATATTTTTCTTACCACTGTCGACCATCTCATCTTTTTCCACGACCGAGAGCGTTCTGGCCAGATGGACGTATCGTATTCCGGCGAGCAAATGACCTGTTCCGGCGGGATGATCCTCGTGCGTATCAAGGGTAATACCGCGATTTATCGATGTCCTCAGTCGCTGCGACTCGGACGTGACTACGCAGCACCGTTCGCTCCATGGCCGAGTTACGTCGAAAACTCAAGCATGAAGCTCAGGGCGCAAATCGATGCGGTGCTCAATGGGGGCTCGCAGAAGCCCGGTATCGTGGCTGTGCCGGCGAGCGAGATCAAGGTAATGCCCAATGCCGGGTCGAACTGAGATAGAGGGTTATCCCGAGACATATGTGGAAAGGAGCTACCCGTGAAAAGTGAACAAACGGAGGTTCGTGTGGAAACCGGTGATACCTACCAGATGCCAGCTCACGGGTGGACGTGCTTCCATTGCGGCGAAACATTTACAACTGTCGGCAGTGCGCGGGACCATTTCGGGTCCACGCCAACTGCTGAGCCTGGCTGCATGGTACGAGTGAGCCTTGGTGCGGAGCGCGGCCTGCTGATGGCTCTGCGAGAGGCTGAGAACCGGCTGGCACGATACATGGACGAAGACACAGACCTCCATCGTTCGATGTACCAAATGCAAAGCCGTCACGCCGACCAGTTGCGAGTCGCTGAAGAAGCTGGCTACGAACGGGGGTTGCGCTACGCGCGTCGCGGTTCCTGCTCTCTCGTAAAAGAGTAACGGAAACGAAGTCGACTGATATCGGGTCTTGGATTCAGCCCGCATAAGAGGAGAAAGTAGGCATGGCAAACGCATTTACGGCAGCGTTAGGGCGAATGGAGAGTCGAGCGCGTTATGCGGCCATCGGCATCATGTGTCTCGTCGTGGTATCGGCGATCATGTTTCCGTGCGCACACGGCCTTGCGCGATCCTACATGGATCAGGCCGGCATGGGGAATCCCGACATCGTACTTCGACCGGGTTTCAAGGTAGCGGTCGATGGGCATGCAAGGGCCGTTATCGGCTTCGTCCCGTGCCCGGAAGATCCGCGTCCCTGGAAGGATTACTGGCTTGGAGGTCCGCCGACTGATAGCGAGCGGTCAGGTGCGTTCGGGTGTGTCGTGGTCGCGCCAGATACGACGTCCGTGCACGTCAGATATCTCACTAGCGGAACGCCAGCAGAAGAAATCTGGACCGTGGAGCACCGCGAGTACAAAGACATGCCCGTGACGGTCGCGAAACGTCCGAACGGGGAGTACGTTCTTCCTGCAGATCAAGGAGAACGCTGATGGTGACCAGATCCGCGCGGCGTTCAAGCGCTTCGGCCGGGAAGGAGTGATCGCCCATGAGCACAATCGTGATAATGCCCGTGTCCCAATCGTCGACAGTCGAGCACCAGTTCAGGACGACGACCGTTGGCGGCCGCGAACTGATTCTCACGGTGACAGCCATGCGTGACACGTCACATAAAGCTGTACTGGAAGATGTGAAGAAATCGCTCCATCCGGGCGCCAAAATTGAGCCCTACGACGAGCCCATGGGATTCGGTTCCGTGTTGTTCTTCTGGGTCATTGCCTGGGGATTGTCGGGAGCCGCCTGCGTGGTTGGTGCCATCATCGCCGATATGGCCGGACTCGTGAACATGGCGCCCGTGTTCGGCTCACCTTCGACGTGGCCGACGTGGCTCCCGCTGGTCGGCGGGCTGAATGTCGGACCGGGTCTCGTTCGGCTGTGGTTGGTGTTCGGTCCTGCCCTTCTGGCGTTCATGAGCTGGTCATGGCTTGCGGACGGGAAACGCGACCACCGCCGCGGCCAATGATATTTAATCCGGCAATACGATGAGCACGCATCGGACTCGAGCGCGACAGGATCTCATTCAGTACCTCAGACGTCAGCCAGTCGTCGCGGGGTTGACGTTTCTTGTGCTGACGGCCGTGAACATCCCCGTGACCATAGCGACGGTGCGTATCTGGAGACTACTGCTCGCCAAATGGAATAGCACTTCGTGGAACGTGCTTGAAGAGTTCTTTGTTGACGCTCTTATAGCCACGTTGATCAGCCTCCTGATCTGGCTCGTCGTGGGGGTGATTACATGGACTTGGCTCGCTGAGCGCCGAAGTTCTGGCGGCCCCGAGCAATAGGCGATGATCTACGAAATGAACTATGGCATGCATGTCTGAACATCTGCACGAGTACATATTGAGGGATTTCCCGTGACGACTACGACTACCATCCGCCCGCGCGATCGCGACGCCCTCCTCCAGGCTCTCCGGGCCGGAGTGGTACCGCGCACGGGTCAATACCTCATTCAGGTTGGCCGCGCCCGGGAAATACAGGCACTGATTGCCGACATCGATCGCATCGCCGGCGGCGGCACGGCATTTCGCGTCGTGGTCGGCGCATATGGCGCGGGCAAGACCTTCTTCCTCAACCAGGTGCGCGCCGTCGCACTGGAAAAGAAGCTCGTTGCGATCAGTGCGGACCTGAACCCGGACCGGCGCCTTCACGCCACGGGCGGGCAGGCACGCTCGCTGTACGCCGAACTGATGAAGAATATGTCGACGCGCAGCAAGCCCGAAGGTGGAGCGCTCGCGAGCGTGCTGGAGAAGTTCATCGGCACGGTGCTCGACGACTCTCGCACGAGCGGCGAGAATCCCGAGCAACTGATCTTCCGCAAGTGCGCCCAACTGACCGAGATGGTCAGCGGGTACGATTTCGCCGCGGTGGTCGCCGCCTACTGGCGGGGTCACAACGACGGCAACGAGACACTCAAACTTGACGCGATCCGCTGGATGCGCGGCGAGTACACGACCAAGACCGACGCCCGACAGGCGCTTGGCGTGCGCACGATCGTGGATGACTCGACCGTCTACGACCACATCAAGTTGATGGCGGCGTTCGTGCGGCTCGCTGGGTACGGTGGACTGCTCGTCGGTCTGGACGAGCTCGTGAACCTCTACAAGCTGGCGAACACGCAGTCGCGCAACGCGAATTACGAGCAGCTGCTGCGCATCCTGAACGACGTGTTGCAGGGAACGGTCGAGGGATTGGGCTTCGTACTTGGCTGCACGCCGGACTCGCTGCTCGACACGCGCCGCGGCATCTATAGCTACGCGGCTCTGCAGTCGCGTCTCGCCGAGAACACCTTCTCGTCCGGCGGCCTTGTGGACTACAGCCACCCCGTGCTGCGCCTGGCCGCCCTGACGCGCGAAGACTTCTTCGTGCTGCTCGAGAAGGTCCGGCTTGTGTACGCGTCCGGCGATCCGGCAAAGTTCCTTCTGCCGGACGAAGGGATCGCTGCGTTCATGAGCCACTGCGAGCAGCGGGTCGGCGAGGCCTACTTTCGCACGCCGCGCACGACAATCACCTCCTTTGTCAACCTGCTCGCCCTACTCGACCAGTACCCAGACACACCGTGGGATTCGCTGATCAAGCGTGTGGAAGTCGCCAAGGACAACGGCGCGGCCGCAGAAACCGAAACGATCGGCGACGACTCCGCCGGCGGCGAAGGCTTGACCGAATTCAAGCTCTGACCGCCGGCCCATGTCGACGCAATCCTCCAGCTTCGAACTCCTGCACCCGCTGATCCAGCAATGGATCTGGCAGGCTGGCTGGACGGAACTGCGCGATGCCCAGGAGCGGTCGGTCCCGCCCATTATCGCTGGCAACACCGATGTCATCATCTCGGCGGCGACCGCCGCTGGCAAGACCGAAGCCGCATTTCTTCCGATCCTGAGCCGTCTGCTGGCGCCGGACGCCGCGGGGCACAGCGCGTTGTGTGTCTCCCCGCTCAAGGCGCTCATCAACGACCAATGGGACCGCCTGACGCAGTTATGCGAGACGCTGGAGATCCCCGTGGTGCCATGGCACGGCGACGTGGCCGCCAGCCGCAAACAGTCCTTCGCAAAGAGGCGGTCGGGCTGCGTGCTGATCACACCGGAGTCGCTGGAGGCGCTTTTCTACAACCGCGGTTCCGGGGTCGTGAGTCTATTCGAGCGCCTCGACTACGTCGTCGTGGACGAACTGCACGCTTTTATGGGCAGCGAACGCGGCATGCAACTGCAAAGCCTGCTCGACCGCCTCGAGATCGCGCTCGGCCGGCGCGTGCCGCGTATCGGCCTTTCCGCCACGCTGGGCGACATCGAGCTCGCGGCCGATTTTCTCCGCCCCGGCGAAGGTGCCAAGGTCACGATCATCGAGAGCACACAGGCCTCGTCATCCCTCCGCATCTTGATCAAGGCGTATCAGGATGGGCCGCCGCAGTTGTCGGATGAGGAAGTCGAAGAGCGCGTGAAGCGCGGCCAGCCCGTGAGCGCAATGGAGACGACAGGCTCTGGCATGCTGCAAATCGGTCGTCACATCTACGGCAACCTGCGCGGCCGCAACCACCTAATTTTCCCAAACAGTCGGCAGAAGGTTGAGCAGTACACCTCCCTGCTGCGTGCGATGTGCGAGCGCGACTGCGTACCGGCCGAGTTCTGGCCGCACCACGGGAACCTGTCGAAGGAGTTGCGCGAGGAAACGGAACGCGCGCTCAAGCAGACCGTTACGCCGGCGTCGGCTGTGGCGACATCGACGCTCGAGCTCGGCGTAGATATTGGTCCGGTCGAATCCGTCGTGCAGATCGGTCCAGCGCCGTCCGTCTCGAGTCTGCGGCAGCGGCTCGGCCGCTCCGGTCGGCGCAAGGGGACGCCCGCGATTCTGCGCGGCTACGCGCTCGAGGCGCCGCTTGATGCCCGCGCCGCCCTTCCTGACCGGCTACGCGAGGATATGGTGCAGATGATTGCCCAGATCGACCTCCTGCTGCAGCGCTGGGTTGAGCCGCCCCGAGTGGGCGGCATGCACCTGTCAACGCTGATCCAGCAATTGCTGTCGTTGATCGGGCAGCGCGGCGGCGTGACCGCTGCCGACGCCTTCCGCCAACTCTGCGTGCGCGGGCCGTTCCGGTCAGTCATGCAGGAGGACTTCGTCACGGTGCTGCGGGCGCTGGGTGCAAAGGATATCCTGATTCAGGACAGTTCCGGTCTCCTGCTGCACGGCCAGGCCGGCGAGGCGATCACGGGGCACTACAGCTTCTACGCGGCTTTCTCCAGCCCGGAAGAGTTCCGCCTGGTATCTCGCGGCCGCACGCTCGGTTCCCTGCCAATGACGTCCCCGCTCTCCGAAGGCGATTTCCTGCTTTTTGCGGGTCGGCGCTGGAAGGTCGCGCGTATCGACGACGGTCAGAAGGTAATTGAAGTCGAGCCGTCCGGCGGCGGGCGGGCGCCGTCGTTCGGCGGCTCGCCGGGCCTGGTGCACACCCGAGTGCGCCAGCAGATGCGCCAGATTCTCGTATCCGACGCCCCGGTGCCCTACCTCGATGAAGAGGCCCAGAGGCTCCTCAAGGGGGCGCGTATGACGTTTCAGTCCCTCGGACTTGGTGAGGTATCCCACGCGGACGACGGGGGCACCTTGCGGCTCTTCCTGTGGCAGGGAGATGAAATTCAGACGACGTTGGCGCTAATGCTGAAGTTTTTCGGCATGGACGCCGTTAATGAAGGGTTGTGCCTCGCGCTCAGCGGCGCATCGATCAAGGAAGCCGAGCGGCTATTGGCGCGTCTGGCTGAAGGCGAGCCCATGCATGCCGCCGACCTTCTGCGCCACGCGGAGAACCTGGCCGTCGAGAAGTGGGATTCCCTGATCCCCCCGCCACTGCTGCAGGTGAACTACGCGTCCCAGTTTCTCGACCTGCCCGGCACATACGAATTCCTGCGGCGCCATTTTCAGGCGCCAGATTCGCCCTGAATCCGTCGGACTTGGCTAATTCTCAATAGTTTTCATTAGGGGGGGCGAAACTTTTGTGCCTTGTGCCGTATACGAGGGCATGGATAGTCAACAACCTGGTGGACATATGGCAGCCAAGAAACTTCAGCCGACACGTGAACAGCTTGCCACTCTAGGAGCCAAGCTGAGGGACGCCCCGACCATCGGCAACGATGCGCAAGCTGCCCTTTGGTCATCCATCGGGCGCGCGGACGGTTGGGCATCGATGTCGCAATCGGCAAAAGACGACTACCGCACCCGACACGGTCTGCTCAAGTAGGGACGCATCCGGCGCATGAGCGTCCGTACGGTGGTCGGCACCGGGGCTTGATGCCGCACACGATTAGCCGGGCTGCCTTCCGTCATAACCGCACAAACAATTGACGCGCGAGCGTCCCGCACGGCCGGCAGCCGCAAAGTGGATCTGTGAAATGAAGCGAATCGCTTTGGTACTCGGTGTCACCATTGGTGCCGCGTCGAGTCTGTCGGCGAATGCATTTGAGCAAACGCTCGACAATGGTCTGCTAGCGGACCCGAGTAAAAGCGTTTGTACCCAGGAAATTCGAACTCTACTGTCGATCAATACCTACATGCTCCGCCGCAAAGACAGCAGCGGAAACGAGGTAACGGTTCAGCTACCCAGCTACAGGGCCGATACGATCCCGGTTGACTGCGTAACCGGCAAGCGAATTCAATAACATCGACCGCCACTCCTGACCGCCGCCGCTTTCACTTGGCCGCAATAGTCGGCAGCAACACCGACGAAAATTTCCCATGAATAAGGCTGCAACTCCTAACTTGGCTCCCAGATCCGTGGAAAACTCAAGCAGAGGAAAACGGGATCGACATGCGATGAGCAATCAACCGCAAGATGAAACGCCCCAGTCACTGCCAGATCTCGGGAACGACGAAGATCTGCAAACCCATCTGGCGAGGATTCTTCACAGCACAAGGACTGTCATAGTCGCCGGCGCGACCGGTTCGGGAAAAGTCACCTTTCTGGGCGACGTCGTGATGAAGCGCGGGCGCAAGTCGAACTCAGAGGCTATTCAGTCGGCGCGGCAAGCTTGCACCCCCTACTACCGTCAGTTCGACAAGCGGAAATACACGTAAATGTTCTTTCGAGAAAGCAGGATGATCACTCACGTGCGCCGTATCTTGGGATGGGTCGGCGGTGGCGTGCACAAGCGGATCGACGAAAACCGTGAGTTGCTGGAGTTGCTGCGCAACGAAGTGCCAGATTTCATTGCCTCGCATCCGGAGGTGGTGAACTGGTTGCAGTCTCAAGACGATTTCCTTTGCGAACTGGCCGACGCGGTCCCCATCAGTGAGGGCCGGTTTCTGGGGTTGATGAAGAACTCGATCGCCCCTTTCCCGCGCCCCTGGCCGGGGGAAACGGTCGAAACATTGCAGCGTCAGGCGGCAGCAGCCACGCGCGAGTAGACCGAAACAGATCTTGCCGGGCCAAAAACAAGGAGAGTGAGAGTGCTTACAAGACAGCAGAAGATGTATGGGATTTTCCTGATTGTCGCGGTGGGCGCCATGGGTTGGCTGTGTACGGCAGGGTTGGCGATGTACGCCGCGAAAATGCGTATCTCCGAGGCGCTGGCCGAGAGAGACGCAGCCAACTGGAAGCGCCAAGCAGGCAAAGCTTATACACAGCTTATTGCCGCGCGCGCCGGGCATGCCGATGGGAAATTCTTGTTACCGGCAGGCTCACGCATTGAAGGAACCATGACGACAAAGGAAGTCAATGGAAGAGCTGTCGCGAGCTTGAATGTGAGCGGGACGGTTTTTTACCCACCTAAGGATTACTAGCAAAAGCGAACATGACTAAGACCACGACTTTTAATCCTGGCATCAATGCGGCCGATGCCAAACGTTCGGATTATGACGCCCTCAAGCTCACCGACGCAGAGTTTCGAGCCCTTCAGGCCCACTCGGAGATCGCGGAGACGTCGCGCAAGGCGGCCGATGCCGGTCACTTGATTGCAACGGCCTTGCCCCCTTCGTTCAAATGAAAACCCACACGGCGAGGAAGAAGAACATTCGTCTCGCTGTCTCGCCCCACCGTACTTTACCCGAGGAGCTCGTTTAATGAGATTACAGGAACAACTGGTCGTGCTGCAGGCGCTCAACATCGGGCTACCAGGCGGTGCTACCTTCGATCATTGTTTCGCGGTGGTCGAGGAACTCAACGTCGGCGAGCTTGCCGACGAATGGCGAAAGATACGCGGCCTGATTGCTACTGGATCTTCGACATGGGTCAAGAACCTCGTGTCGACTATGGATCCGCACGTCAGCGTACTGGTGGAAGCTGGCGTCTCTCTGCGCAGCGGCGTGGTCGAACTCAAGCCTGCTATAGCACTTCTTCACAGCATGCTGCGCCACGAAGGCCAACGTAGTTCAGCGACACACCTGAAAGATCAAATCGTGGCGCTAGAGGTACTGGACTTGTGCGAAGCGACCGGCCGGCACTATGCCGATGGCGCTGAGATTCTGGCAGATCAAAATGTTGGGGGACACCAGCGAGAGTGGCGCGAAATCGCCGCCATGCTGCGCACCGACGGCGCGAAGAATTGGAAGCAGCACTTCGCCGCGCTGCTGGACCCGGAGGTCGGCATGCTGTTTCGCGTTTGCGTGGAGCTCGCGTCGCACCGTCACGACTTCGCCGCAGCCCTCTCGTACCTCCATATCCTTGTTCAGCGCGATGCCGGCCAGCGCAACGCCGCTCTCGGCAACCTTATGCTAGGACAAGCCGTCAGCGACACCGCGTCCGCGTAAGTAGATACGAAACTATTTCCGGGGGGAGGTAGCGCTGGACAAGGCGTTGCGAGCACGGCTCCTGAAACGTCACGCCCTCCTTTCCGATCGATACTATGGGAAAATGACCGTGAAGAAACTTACTATCGCGATGCTTCTGACTGGCGCGTTCTCCGCTGGCGCATATGCCGCTGACCCGGCGGAAGCTGATGGTGGCGCCATGCTTGCTGAAAGCGTGGTCCACGTCGGCCCCGGCGTCGTGCTGAGTACCAAGTGCGTGGTACCCGGCGAAATCACGAGCACGGATGCCGGAATGGTTTACTGTGAAGCGAAGAGCCATACGTGGCAGTTATCAAACGTCTCGCATGCTGACGATGCCAATTCGAGCAGCTCAGACTATCACGTCTATGTCCCGCCGCCGCCGCGGTTCGTGCCGACGAAAGTCTGGGATGATGGCAAGTTCACCTACATCCAACTGCGCGCCCCATACAACGGTGACCTGCCCGCGGTGTTCTCGGAGACGGACGACGGAAAGTTCGCGCTTCTGAACGCCAAGTGGGACGAAAAATCGGCACGCTTCGTGATTCCGAAGCTGATCGATCGGGTCATCATGAGGGTGGGGGCGAAGTCCGTCGAGATCGACCGCGCAACGGCCGGTCAGCCTGTTGTAATCAAGGACACGCGCACTGGCACGGGGTTCTTCGATGGCGTTCCGGCCTCCGGCGTACTTGTCACGCGAGCAAGTGGCATCTGCGATGAAAGCGCATACAAGCGAACGACGGACAATATGCCCATGCCCGTCGTCGAACATCGTTCGTTCCCCTGCGATGCGGCTGGCAACCAGATCGTGTCGAACTAGGTGAAAGACGTCCGATGAAGATGTCCCCAGCGCTCAGTTTCGCAGCCATTATCGTGAGCGGGCTGTTATCGGTTGCCTGCGCATTTCAGCATCTCGGATTGATGGCGCTACTCCTAGCGCTCGTGGCCGGAGTCAGCGGGATTCTCTTTGTTATGAGCATGTGCGAGTTTCTGGAATACCTCCCCGGGAAAAAATAATGGCTCTACAGTTCTTTGGTGTATCGGGTGCCGCAACGGTTGGATCTGACGACGGTCCTCAGCACGTCTTGATCATCGGCTCCACCGCCAAGGGGAAAAGCCGGCTGCTGGAAGAGGAAGCCAAGCGGCTCGGCATAACCACAGAGGAGCTAGAGCGACGTCTAGAGCCATCTGACGCAGAGAAGGAGCAGATGCGTATGCAACGCGACGCGGAAGAACAGCGTGAAGAGCAACGCCTACAGGCTATCCGCGAAGCAACCTGGGATGCCTATTCGGACGACGACAGCGAGTTCTCTCGCATTCACGACGCGTTGGCTGCGACGGTAGTGGACGGCGTTCCATCTGCCTCGCAAGTGAAAGTTCTTTTCATGATCCTTCCGGCGTCGATAATCGGCCAGGGGATTGCATGGGGCTTCACGGATACCGAGGTCGGCGATCAAATATATCGGTTCGTCGAAGAAAACGACGAGTCTGTGCGTGCTGCGCTAAACAAGGCACAGGACTGATCGATCGAGTTCGCTGAAAGTCCAGACAAAACCGAGCCGGGATGCCCGCTATGATCACCTCCGTGCGCTTCTACCACGAATACCATACCGCCCTCGCAGATGCCGTGCTTCCTGGAGACGATCACTTCGCCCGGGAACGACGGGCGGCACTCAGCGAAATGCTTACCTGCATGCTGCGCGATGGCGTTGCCATGAACCTGTACACGGTGGGCGATCGGCTTTCGACGTTCGTGCCTCTCCAGGTCAGGGAGAGCACCGGGGACTGGAAGGAACGTAACCTGAAACGATGGTCGGAACAAACCCGCCCGGAAATCTTCAAGGCGCTCGGTGACTACTTCATTGAGGGCGGCCACGAGGCACGGGTCGAACAGCAGAAGACGCTCCTTGACGCCCTCGAGGCGGGTGGCATCCGAATCGAAGGGAGAAACGTCCTTGAGGCGGTACTTCCCTGGTCGGGTGACTGGAGAAAGCGATTCCTTTCTTACAGCTTGCTGGGGCGCCCCGAGGGCGTACTCTTTTACGGTTCGCTGGATGATCCCGTTCTGGTCAGCCACGTTCGGCAGGCCTTGCGCGAGGCGGACTTCGCGCGCGCCCAGATCACGAATTTCTTTTGCGGCCTTCGGAGCATGGGCCTCCCCGGAATTCATCTTGGTACGAAGGCCTTTGGCGCGGATACCATCCTGAGCCGTTTTCTTCGACGGATCCGGGGAAAGCGGAACGATCGCCAATTTACAGCGGGCGCATCTGGGCCTCTACTCCTGGGCGTTTCTGGTCCCGTTGTGAAGGTCTGGCTCCGCAATTTCGTCGCGAAAGGTTGTCAGAAGGACGAATAATAAAGAATGAACAACTGGAGAATTAGATGACCGACGATCACAAGATAGTTCCGCTTGCACCGGCAGGCACGGTCGCGAATGCGGAGTACGCCCTACGCGCTTCCACGGAAGCGTCCCTTTTCGGCGAGCAGGAGCAAGGACGTGCGTTGGATTTCCTCTGCGTTTGCGCAGCAATGACGCTGACCGCAGAACAGCGCGCGAAAGCTGTGCGCGTCATCAGTGGACTCTCGCCCGAGAAGGCCACGATAGCGGTATTTGCCACTGCCTGCGAACAGGAACCGGCGTTGGTTGAATTTGGCGGGGCGCTCAAATCGAGGGTTGGTTGGTCTTCATCGCTCCTCTCCTCCCCCGATGACAGTGTGGAGATCGACCTGAAATGCGTCGTGGACTCCAATTTCGATTCAGGCAATGGCGTCCTGACCTTTGGCACCAGTACGCCCGACGAGGTTATTGTTTTCTCCATCCGCGCGGCGCTCGCCGTCGGCAAGCCATTCAAGGTGATTCCCGCATAGCCGCTACCGTGCAAGGCGGAGGCATTGAAAGCAAAATAATCTGCGAGAGCCAGAATGAAAAAGGTACTTTTTGTGATTGGGATGCTGGCGGCGTGTGCCCCGACTTACGCGTCGATCACCACGTCGATCGACGGCGGCACCTCCTATATTCACCTCGGGAAGGTGAGCACGACGGAATGCAAGGCGTTTCTCGCCTCCCCCGCAAGCGCGCTGTTCAAGGTTGCCCTGGACGGCAAGATCAAGAGTGCCAACGAAGGCAAATGCCATGACGGCATCCAGGTCGACATCGTCGATCAAGATCCTGCTGTTCGAACGACGGATACCTCTATCACAACATGGCCGCTGGCAAAAGACCAATGTCAAGAGACTGCAGCCGGCCTGTTGAAGACGCGGCCGGTCATTGCGGTCAACGGCCAGCCGGTCGCGAATACGCCCCAAGCAACGGCGGCGTGCTCGAAGTCAAGCAATTCGATTTCGGTTCCTCGATAAAGAATTTCCCTATCAACGGGCGGCGCCATCCCTAGGCGTCCGATACACGGTAACGCACTGATTTGAGGACCAGCAATGCAATCATCCAGCCAATCTACTCTGCCGGGCCATCTGGTCGACATTTTTCGAGCGTTCTTGACCGGCATCAACATAGCGCGGTGCGATGTGGACGAGGACGCTGAAGACGTCTCAGTCCAATTCGGCCGACAAACCCTGAACGACGGATACCCGGCTCTCTCGCTGCCGAGGGCCGAGGCGTTGAGCATCTTCGCGCTTCTCTACAACCGGTACGCGCCTTCGTCGACGCCTCACTCGCCCTGGTCGTCGCACCTGCGCCAGACCGCAAAGCTCCGGGCCACAATCGATCGCTGCCAGATCGACCTGTGGTATGCCAACCTGCCGACCGACAACGGTTACACCGTGGTTCTCGGCAATTTGCCGACCGGCGGACTCCTATTCGAGCAGGAAGTGGCGAACGCGGAAGCCGGCTATCTCGGCGACGGCGCTCTCGACAGTTTCGCCACGTGGTGCGCCGAGAACGAGACTTTTCTCGCACGTGGCAAGCGATACGGATACCGGATCGCGGTAAGCCCGGAACTGAAGGATGCGATCGAACGTCGACTCGACGTCGACACGGCCGCTCGGGTTAATGCGCATCTTCTGAACGCGGACACGTGAGACGAATATCGACGGCCTCGCGGCTATCCGGATGCCCTACTTGCTCCCGGCGCGACCTACTCGCAGCGATGTCAAATTCCAGACCGTGCACCATAACGGGAAAGCAATGACCACGGACCCTATATCGACGATTGTTAGCAACGAAGTAATCGTGGTCCGGGACGGCGCCATTGCGGCAACGATTCAGGTTGATTTTCCCGATATCGACCGTTTGTCGACGGATGAGCTATCAACGCTCACCGATCGTCTGGGTAACGCAACAGGCTCTTTGCAACTGCTTGATCGAAGAAAGGTCTAGGACAAGCGCCATGTTCAAGATCGTTCGAGTCGACTGGGCCAGCGGTGAGCGCACATACGTCGATAGCCGTGATGATCGCGATCTCGCGTATGCCATCGTCGAGCTCGCCAATTACCGCTTCAGGTCCGAGCCATCCGTTGAGTATTACTACGACGTTGAAGAATGAGGAGAAGGAATGCTTGCAGATACGCCGATGAAGTTGACAGAGGCAGAACTGTGGACGAATGCTCGAGACATTGTGCATTTCGTCGGTATCTGCGGTGCAGGCAAGTCGACTCTCTCCAGCCGCCTCGCCGCGCGCATCGCGAAGCATGGTGGAAAGGCCATTGGCACGATCGACTACGATCCACACACGCCCGATGACCAGCGGCAAAGCGACCGCGCCTTCAGCCGGGAACTCGACCACCTGAACAATGCAGCCGGCGGACGCGATCCGGACGTCCTGCAGAAGATCGTCGATCATTCCCTCGCGCTGATCGAGTCGTGGGTACGTTCCGACGCGAACGTGGTACTGGTAGATCGATGGTGGGAGAGCTTCGACTACCTCCCCACCGAACATGCCCGGTATATCGAAACTGCGATCCGCTCTTCCGGTTTTCGGATGCGTCATGTGCTGCTCGTTGTCGTCGACGGTGTATTCGGCAGCGAAGAAAACGCAATTCGACAGCGCATGCTTCACACGAAGGGCACGCGACCTGCGGAATGGTGGGCGACCGGCCCCGACGCATTGGATGTGCGGGTTCGTGAAGAGCTGGCTTACCAGGACGCGTATCGACTGTTTGTGCATCGCTCGCCCTTTGAGTCGACCACGCTGAACACCATCAAGATGGATTGGGCCGACTACGAAGATTCGATTGTCAGCTCGCTTATCGAAGGGCGATGGCTCGAAGCGTTTGACAAGGCGGAGATACCCGGCCAGGGTTCCGATCCCGCACCGCCGGCTCGATTGGGAGGCGTCGCTGAACAGAGTAAGCCGCTTGAGCCGCAGGAGTGCACGTATGCGCACTTCAGGCAGATAGCGTCAGGCCGACAGTATGGCCCGTTCGACGGCGAACCGGCGAAGACGATGGTTTGGTTCCGGGGCAGCGTGCTACGTACGGTGGATTCGCTCGGCGACGAGGCATTGCGCGAAGCGCATCGGCTGGCGGTCCACGAATCGCTCTATATGAATTCGGACGCTTCTTCGCGCGATTTTTTTCGCAAGCAGGTTTGTTTGCCATCGAAAGCTGCACTCGACGAATACCCCAGCCTGCGCGAACAGTTCCCTATCGAATCCGCTCAAGTGGATGCGCAACGGACACTGCCGGAAACTACCGCTATGTGCGCGAAGTAACGACTAAGATTAAAGGTTGATGGGGAAAACTCATGTCTCAGATAAAGAATTTCGTCAGTAAGCGAATCCGTTCCGACAACGCTCATAGCGCAACACCGGCCACTCCGGCGCTCGCTATGTTGGTTCTCGCCAATCTGCCGGTGTTAGCCTGCATCGCAGGCGCGGTATACCTCGCCGGCGGCAACCATGAGGGATGGGGCTGGCCGCTATTCGTCGCCGTGCTTATTGCCCAATAGAAAGAGTGGAATGGACGCGACCCACCAAATCACTGAAGGAGGATGAATTGGCTATATCTGTTAATTTCCTGCAAGACGTGCTGGCTACGGTCTTCATCGCGTACGTGTTGTTCTTCTTTGCCAAGGCAACCCTCGGACATCGCGATAGAGAGATTCTGCTCGCCGTCGTGGCGACGGTGGGTACGGCTGGACCGATATGTGCTCTATATATCTTGCGGCAGCTCGGCACAGCGATTCCACTATGGCTCTCGCTGTGCGATGACGGGATTGTCGGGGTGATTATGCGTCTGGGCATAGTTGTTTCGTGCTTTACCCTTGCCGTTTGGTCGCCATGGGAGCGTCGGCACACCACGAGCGGATTCGCAAACTGACAGAAGCATAGCCGGAATCTGGGCGCTTGGATGCGAACTGGATACCTCCCTAGAACCGCTGCGTAATAAAGGTAGTGCGAAGCGATGAGTCCAAAGCGGCGGCTCCTGTTCGTTGCACTGATCGCGTTATCTATCCTCGTTGCCGTGCATGTTGCCCAGGTGTTGGGAATGAAGGCTGGGGCGGCCGCAGCGGTACGTTCAAAAGAGCGTCTCCAGTTGGTGTGGCCGTGGTTCATAGATATGCCAGTCGATGACCGGGCGCTACTCGTCGGCCTTGCCATGACTTGTCACGTCGAAGACCAACCGGCGATTGCTGGCGACGTGGTTGAGTGCCTACGTAATGCGCTAGACGATCCGCACGTCATGCTCCCAAAGGGTATAGATCGAAATAGCGCGAGAGCACGATTGCGTCGATTGCTCCGTCAAAGAAACGTCTAAGGGAAAACATGACCTCCATAGACCGATTACTGCTCAATTCAGCACGGGCTCTGCAAAGCTCTCGGGCGTCGAGACCATTCAATAGGACGGAAACATGAACGTCACCGAAATCCAACAAGTGATGGGCTGTGAAGTTTGGGCCTTGAAGAAGCAGGTTCGCTGGATGCAGGTAACACCAATTGCTTACTTGACAGCTCTCACCACGTTCCTTGTGCTGGAAACCGTCTACGTCTGGCCGACGATCGCCCAGCGCATCGCACGCTGAAGCAACTGGAAATTTGATGGCAATGGCTCGCGCGCGACGCAGCGATGACGGCACTGCAAGTTTCTCCGTATCTGGCCTGCGTCAAGTTTGCCGGACGGATTGTCCAGCTAAAGAATGCACGATAAGGATCAACCGATGATCGAATCTAAATCCGAAGCGTCGAATCAGAACGACCAAATCGATGCCGCCCTCCTCCTTCAACTGGCGAAAGCTGCGACCCGAGGTCAATGGACGTGGTGGACCTCCAATAGCGTGCGCCGGCTCACGGCGGCAGGCGGTCCGGACGGCGGTGTTGCGCAGGCCTACAAGATTCCCGGTGAAAACACGGCCGACATCGGGATCTCCGAGGAAGACATGGCATTTATCGAGGCATGCAACCCCGAGACAATCATTGCGCTGCTGAAGCGGATCGCCACCCTTGAGCAGCGTGCCACAATGATGTCGGCCGCAACGCTGTCCGTTCATGGAACGATGGATGAACTTGGCCAGAGCGAGGACGGCGGCTACGACATGACGATTGGTGTCGATGGGAGCAAAATTTCGGTACGTGGTCTCGACCGGGAGTCCTCGCGTGCACTGGCACGCGGGCTATTCGGCGCCGTCCGATTGGACATAACCGTGGAGAGTGCCGTTCCGGGCAAAGAAGATTCACCCGAAGCCCCCCCGTATATCGACTGGATTGTGCAGATGCTGTCCAAGGTCGCCGGCATGGAAAAGCTGGCTCCCGACCTTTCGAAGCGACTGGGTGAAGTAATCGCCGCTGAATTCGGCCGGGCCGGAAAATCGCTGCAGATGGAGCAGTTGCTCGATGCGCTCGACCGGATTGCGGAACTTCGAGCATTCTCCGAGAACGTCAGGAAAGCAACCGCCTCCGCCCGTGCAACCTTCGGACACATCTTTGGATAAGGAAGCGCGAATCGCAATGATCGCGACTGAGTTTTCGTTTCTGTGTGTCTCGATGGGCGTCGCTTGAAGTCA
Organism: Paraburkholderia fungorum; assembly: GCF_902833645.1. Lineage (GTDB taxonomy): Bacteria > Pseudomonadota > Gammaproteobacteria > Burkholderiales > Burkholderiaceae > Paraburkholderia > Paraburkholderia fungorum. Next base: position 110,753 of record NZ_CADFGE010000009.1, on the reverse strand, counting down.
GCGAATCGTTTCCGTCCACCGGGGCGCGTGCACCGTTTTTTATGAATGCGCGCGACCTGGAAATCAGGATAGGCCCCAACCTGATGCGGGCCTGTTTAGCGCGTCAGAAGCGAAATTCCACTGTCACCCCGCTATTTCTCCATGCTATATTTGCCACACCGGTCTATCTCGATCGCGCCGCTGGTGTTGGCAAAGGCAGTGCCATGAGATGTAACACACCTATTCCGTTAGACGCACACAACAACCCTGCGTAGCGCACTGACGGTGAACCAGCCACTGCATGAATTCGCGCTACGGAAGGAGTGTTGCTATGCGTGTCCCATTACTCCATGCCGACTTCGAGCATGGTTCGTATACGAAGATCGCCAAAGCCCTGCGTAAAGTCTGGCCGCTCGACGATCTCTCTCTGATGCAGTCCCAGAATGTCCTGGCCGTCCTGTTCGGCTACAACAGCCTGCACGATGCTCAGCACGAAGCCACCGCATCGTTTTCGATACCCAATGGCTCACTGAGCATGAAGGAAATCAAGTCCGCCGTGGTGTGGAAGATGTTCGAGCGCTATGGGATCACGCCGCTATCGGGTACGGATCTTGTGCCAGAACTTCATCTTGACGAGCTGGCCGCAGCTACCACGATCAGCACCGAGGCAAAGATCATGTTCGAGGCGATCGAGAGGCGACTCGCCAGTCACGGCGGGAACGGTACATTCAAGACGATGCTCGCCCTGGATGAGGCTGGATACCTGTTCAACCAGAAGGACGACTCCCTTCGGGAAGCACTCCGCGTGATCGACGGCATTCCGAATGCAAAGTATCAGGTTCGTGACGGTCAGGTATTCGTGTTCGAAAGGTTGATCCGTCTAGTCGAGGCTGTCGGGGTTAAGTACGACAATCCGGATTTTGCGGACATTGCTCTAAAGCTGGTCGGTGAGGCAATGGTTTCGCCGGAAGATGCCGTCGGCCAGTGGGAGATTGTTCCGGCACCGTATGAATTCGAAGAAGTTGCAGACGGGGGTGTTGTCATCCGCCATGTTCCGTTCGATGCGCGCTTGCCGGGCGCTTTCAGTTCGCGCGAGGCAGCGCAGCCAGCCCTCGTTAAACTCCTGATGGGCGAGGTCGTAACAGGCATCGGCGAATTCGAATATCGTGGCCAGCCCATGGTATTGCGCGAGCCGCTTAATCTTGTGGACAGCGGGGATTTGATGATCGAGCCACCGACAGTCCAGCCCGAATCTGATCCTGCGGGACTATATCTTCGCCTCAAAAGGACCGAGTGGCGCCCGGGATTTGCTCCGATACCGGAGTCACTCTTCCTGAAGGCGAGAGACGCTGAACTCGCGTGGAAACAGGCGTGTGCCAGCATGGACGCGATTGCAGTCAACCTCGTGTCCGCCATCTGGGCTGATACTGACAAGCTGGACCTCGGTCGGTTGAATACCCTACACGGTCTTCTCGACCATGAATACAGAGATCAGGCCGAAGGGCTCCGGTCATGCTACCCGGAACTGGCCATGCTGTCGGACGACACGCTGTGGTCGATGTTCGATACCTATCAGAGAGAGTGCTGGAGCATGCGGTCGTGGGACCCAAGCCGCGACGAGGAGTTCATCTTCTTCCTGATTGGACGCCTTGCGGATACCGTTGGCAAGGCTTCGTACGCTTGGCTATCGCTCGGGAAGTGGGTGGCCTATCACTGGACGCGCGGGAACGCGCTGGATGACGCCATGTGGTTCGGGTGCCAGGTGCGCTTCAACAGCAACCGGGTAGAAATGACTGCGGGCCGGATTGCTACTGCGATGGACTTTCTTGAGAGCGACGGGAAGGCGACCGACTTGCGAGGCCAGAAAATCTCGACCTTCCGTGACATGTTCCGGATGGGCCGCAAAATCAACGCGCCGATAATGCTCCGGCAGGAATTGCAGCAGTTTGAACAAGGCCAATAAGAACTGGCTGGTTGGGCAGGGTTTGACTGCCCCCTGCCAACCAGTCAGCGCGGCAAGCTGGAGCATGAACATAGCTGCGCCGACGCGCCGCCAGCCGATGCCGTCGCCGGCACCGACCGGTTACACCGATTTCCTCGCGACGGGACAAATCGCCTATAATCGGAGCAGCCGTTTGATCGGCAGGGCCAGCGTCCCACATCAAAGATCAGCGTTGTGTTGACGGTACATTCAGTTGGGGGTCGCCCCAACCGAGCGTCATCGCTCTCTCCTTTTTTCTCGCCCGCGCGGCAACAAGGAGAGCTTATGCAACAGCAAATGCTTCGCCAGGTAATGGCGACAGTTTCCCGAAATATCAAATCAGCATTGCAACCCGCGTACCGGGTGTATCATTTCCTCATGGAAAAGTTCATTGCAGCCAACGGTCGAGAAGTTCTGAAAACCGTCACCGATTCTGGTGTCACGGGCTACATGGACGCATCCATCCCGGCCGAAGTCATTCCCGCTTGGCGCGAGCAGATCGCCGAGTCTCGCGCTCGCAATCGCCGTGAACTCTCCCGCGTGCTGGAAAACGCGGATAGCAACTCAGGCACAAGCCCAGCCGTCTGAAGGAGACACTGCATGGACGCCTCGCAGATTGTGCGAGGTGTTGTGCTCAAGTGTCTCTTCCCGTACGACAGTGATCCTCATCAGCCCGGCCCGAAACCCCATTACTGCCTCGTAGCGGATGTCCCTTTTTCACTGGGCGATCGGCATTACGTCGCGGTTTCCTATGGGACTTCGAAGCTGGACGATGAGCTGATGCGCGCGCATCAGGGACTGATACTGAGTGTCGGCTCGGCGCATCTGAAAGGCTCCGCCCTTCCAGGCCCTGTCGGACATTTCGTTCTGGATCACGTTGCACTGCTTCCGCTCGACGAAGACTGGATCTACTCGGATTTCCGAGCTCGATTTGACTTCATGAGAGAGGAACAACGGAAAAACGACCGCGAACGCCAACGCCTCTACGAAACCTTCCTCCTGGCCGAGCGCCGCATGCTCACCGCCACGGACGACCTTCTCGAAACCTTCGATCGCACCAAACTCATTGGCTTGCCTGACGGCAAGACCTTGCGTTGACAGTGATCCATGCCCGCTCGCTCTAACCAGCGGCGGGCTTCCCCTCTCGTAAATCAGCTTCGTTGAGCCCGTGCTCAACCGAGCGCTTGCCTGAGGCCGTTTGTGTTTCATTGCCTGGTAGGTACGCTGCTCTTCGTATCGTCACACACACGCAGAGAAGCCATTATGTCGAGCCTTGCCCTGAATTACCCGCGCAATACCCGCGGCCGCGACTTCGTGGTCGGGGATATTCACGGCCACTTCTCCCGCCTTGATGCGGCGATGCGCCAAATCGATTTCGACCCGGCCGTCGATCGCATTTTCTCGGTCGGCGACATGGTTGACCGCGGTCCGGAGTCGGAGCGGGTGCTCGAGTACATCAGCCAGCCCTGGTTCCATGCCGTGCGGGGCAATCACGAAGACATGGCCATCCGCTATCCGGAAGGCAGCATGGACATGGAGACCTACGTAAGGAACGGTGGCGCGTGGATGGTAGGCAGTCCGCGCTCGTTCCAGATCGAAGTCTCCGATGCGCTGTCCACGCTGCCCGTCGCAATTACCGTCGAGACGGATGTGGGCGACATCGGTATCGTGCATGCCGACTGCCCGGCTGCACGCTGGCGGGACTTCACCGGCAGGCTGACCCATCCGTCGCTCACGAGCCGCGATCGCACGCTGCTGACGCAGCAGGCGCTGTGGTCGCGTGAGCGTATCGAGTCCGGAGATTGCACAACGGTTCAGGACGTGGCGGCCATCGTCGTCGGTCACACGCCGCTTGGGCAGATCAGCCGCCTCGCAAACGTCTACTACATCGACACGGGCGCGTGCTTCAAGCACATGAACAAGCTGACGCTTGTTCAGCTCGCGCCAACCGCCTGCACGATCCTTCGGGAAGCGGCCGTCGCCTAACGGGCCCAACACCTACAGCAACCATGAACGCACGCCAACTCACTTCGCTTTGGGAACACTACGCCATCTCCAACAACATCCGTCTGCAAGAGGCTGACAGCGTCGCAACGCTGTTCGGCATGGACGAGGTCGAGATCGACTATTCGCGCGGCCACATCGTGTTGCCCGACGCCGGCGTCGTGGAGGTCGAGGGACTCGCCGGTCAGGAAGGTGAAATCGAATGGGTCGCGCTGGTCGATCGGAACGAATCGATGTGGGTCGTGCTCGGCACCGGCACGCCCTTCGAATCGCAGGACAGCCTGCCGACCGTGAATGGCGTCGTCATGGCCGTGCCTGCCGCTGTGCGCCGCCGGATGCCCGGCACGCTACCTGGCATCCCAGTCTTCTTTCCCGATGCGGCCTGAACAGGAAAGAGCGCGTGGTGAACCCCTCTTCCTCATCTCAGGTTCCGGGCGAAAGCTCCCTCGCCCGCTACAAGAACCGCATCGTGCTGGTTCTGGGCGTGGCTCAGGGTGAGCGGTCAAAGATCCAGTGGCTGACGGAGGACGGGGAATCGCGCATCAGCGCAGTGAAACGGAAAAACCTGCATCAAATGCAACCTCAACTCTTCTGATCGCGAGCCGATTTGCGAGTCGAATTCGCAACCGCATCATGAACGCGTGGACCTTATCGATACGCTAAAAATCACAACCTGGAGCGAAGATGAAAATCGCAAACGATGTGCTCGCAACGCTGAGTGTTGCCGAAACGACGGGCAGCTCGCTGAGACTGATCGGCCAACTGGATCGCTCACTCTACGAGCGCACCAACAAAGTGCTCGAAGCTGCCGGCGGAAAGTGGAATCGCAAAGCGAAGGCGCACTTGTTCTATTGCGATGCCAGCGACGCGATCGAGCAGATCATCCTGTCGGGTGAAATCACCGTGCCGCAAGACTTCGGCTATTTCCCGACGCCGCCCGCGGTTGTCGAACGACTGATCGGACTCGCGGACGTGCGGGCAGGCCACCGAGTTCTTGAGCCTAGCGCGGGCCGCGGCAACATCGCGTGCGCATTTCGCGAGGCGTCTGTCGACTGCTACGAACTCCTGCCGGCGAATGTCGAGACACTCAAGTCGCTCGGTTACGACCACTGGAGCATCACGCAGGCCGACTTTCTCACGATCCAGCCTCAGCCGGTTTATGAGCGCATCGTGATGAATCCCCCGTTCACTAAGCGCGCTGACGTTCATCATGTGCGTCACGCCCTGCGCTTTCTCGCGCCCAACGGACGCCTTGTTTCGGTTATGTCCGCCGGCGTGCTTTTTCGGGCCGACAAACTCACGGCGGACTTCCGTGACCTGGTGGTCGCGCGTGGCGGCCACTTCGAGGATCTCCCCGCCGGCGCCTTCGCTGCCGCTGGAACGGCGGTCAACACCATCATCGCTGTGATCCCCTCCTAACGGCCACCCGCAGAACATGACTGAACATCTGAGCAGCAAGATCGACATTGCAATCAGCCGCCTGACGGGCGTGGGCGATGGCCTTGATGCGCTGGGCAAGCAGGATGGCCAGCGTCACCTAATGTCGGCTGTCAGCGTGCTGCAGGAATGCCGCGCCGCGCTGACTGCGCCGCCCACCGGCTTCCCGAACAAGGTCCTGTCAGTAGGCGAGATGTCGGCTGCCATGGACGACGCCAAGGCAACGGCCGCAATCGAAGGATACGGCGACATCGTGCCGGACCCGGTTCTGATCCGCGCGGTCGAACAGGCTGTCCTCGCGAAGCTCGGCCGGATGCTTGCTCATGACATGAAGCCCGTCGCCTACCTCGTGACGGGCGGCCGCATGTACCGCGACAAGGTGTTCCTGGATCGCGCTCAGGCGGATAGCGCGGTCACGGAACGCAGGGACGGCGCCTACGTCGACCCGCTCGGCCGAATCGGCATGCCCGGTGTAGGGTCCATCCAGCCCTGTCCGATCAAAAAAGAACCTTTCGCGCCCGGCGGCGCGCAAACCAACGACCCAAACACGCGAGTCTGAACATGGCCTCTTCGCCCTTCTCGAACTGCCGCTTCCGCGAATGCGACCTCCCGGGTCAATGCAAATCCGAGGGCCGGTGCCATCATCCGGCAACCGCACAGCCCGCCGACCTCGAAAATCGTGCTGAGCGCGCCGCCAAGGCGCTAGAGCGTGAACGCTGCAAGCAATTTGAGTGGTCGGATGATGAGTTCGAGATCTGGTGGAACAAGGACGACCGCTGCAACCGCGCTGATCGCATCGCGGAGGCGCGCTTAATTCTGCTCGCGGCCCTGCCCGCCAGCCAGCATCAGCAACCGGCCTCCTACCAGGTGCACCGCATCGACGGCAGTCCGCTGGCGGTCTGGAAGAATTGCACTCAGGATCTGTACGAGGCGACGCTTGCGACGGGCCGCTACAGCGGCTACGAGAGCGGCCCAGCATGCGAGGTCCGCCGGTTGTTCGCCGGGCCGGCCGAGTGGCCCGCACCTCTGACCAACGAGCGGATCCTGGAGATCCGCAATCAGATCGCCGTTCCGGTGTCCGCCGAGTGCGCCGGCTATGACGCACTGTGGATTCGCGCGGTGCGTGTTGCGATCGCCGAAGCACACGCCGGCACGGCGGTGACCGCTGATGTGGCGTTCGACCAATGGTACGCCGGCCAGCGCCACCAGCTCGTGAACGAACAGGTCTGTCGGCTGATCTGGACGCGAGCATGGGAACGGTGTCTCGCCGCTCTTCGCGCGGGTGCTCTCGAAGTCGATGGACAGCATTCGGTCCGTGAAATTGCGCAAAGCCTTGTTACGCAAGACTCGTCGACTCGCAACGATGACGCTCTTCTCGATGCCCTACCGCGCCCGACGCCTGAACTGCTCGAGTGCCTGCAGCGGTTCGCCGAGGTCTGCGCTGACGATGCCGCTGATGGTCATACAGAAAGCAAAGCGGACATCCAGGCCCTTGCCGAACTCGGTGCGGTGCGTACGGGCCCGTTCGGTCGCACCTACATGACCGCGTATGGCCGCTGGCTGCTCTCCGCCACCTGTCCTGATCAAGACGGTTCTCCGGTGCCCGCCGACGCGTCATGGCGCGATCTGCTCGAGGCGGTGCTGCGCGAAGTCGAGGACGGCGAGTACCTCGGGCCGTGGTCCGGCGCCGAGAACGCACCCGGCCACGGCCATGACGTGCCGGGTATCTGGGACAGCCATAACGGGGTAAAGTCCGGCATGCAGTGCGCTTGGTGTATGACATGGAACAAGGCCCGGTCAGCACTGGCGGTCGCGCGCGCTGCCCACGAGCACGACGAGGAATGACCTCACGAATGTCCTGTTCCCGCCGGGCGCCGCTGCGCCGGCGGCCCGATCTGCAGCGGCTTTAACTTTACTTCGGTATCTGCTAATCTCGCAATCAGCCGTTAGATCGGCACCACGCCCCGTCTTCAATGTTCATGAAGGTGTCCACCAAGCGATACGCTTCGTTGAGACTCAGCATCAACCGGGCGATTCGCCCCGACTCCTTTTTCACAGCCTTTACTGGCAAAAGGAGTTCATCATGAATGCATTCATCAATCGCAAGTCGTTTCTTTCGGGCCTGGTTATCGTCGCGTCGACGATGGCGCTCGCTTCGGCCGCCCATGCGTCGCAGCAATCTGCAGAGCAGGCTGCTGTCGATTTCATGAGCACGGCGACCGGAATCGCACCGAAGTATCTGACCGTCTCCGACACAGATGCCCCGGCTGCCACAAGGCACTCCGAAGACCGGGCCGATGTTCTTGTTGCAGCTCCGCAGCGCGGCGGCTTCGATCGGGTCTGCCGTTTCAACCTCGTTCGCGCGAGCGGCTCCGGCAGTTGGCAGGTCAGCAACATGGCCTGCACCCAAGGCTGATCACTAGGCCCCGAAACCTTCCATCCGAAATTTAACCCGCACGAACTTCGGTTCGTCGCGGGTTTTCTTCTTTCCGGTGCCTTAGAACGAATGCTCCTTCACACGAGGTGGCATCCGTTCCGATCCCGATATGCGGTTGCATTTAGTCTTTTTTGGGGCAGTCTATCCGATGCGCCGAGTCATGCTACTGGCCATCGCTTGCGGTCGTGCCAATGCGCGGCGACCGACAAGTCGGAATGCCTGCCGCACCTGCACGCTTCGGATGCATTTCAACCGACCTCGAAGGTCGACCACAAGGACGACGAGGAATGAACGAATACGTGAAGCCCTACCCTTCCTGCGGCCGCAGGAGCATCGCTGTTACCGAACCGCTTGATCCGCCGCCTGAAGGCTGGCGCCTTGATGGCACGCTGATCCATCGTGTGGCGGGCGACCCGCACCCAGAGAACTACGACGAGATCCGTGTGACGCTGGCGAATGGCTCGCGCGACGAACAATTGCGCGAGCGCCTCGCGGCGCAATTGTTCGCGTCGCTCACAGACGCACCTCCTGCCGCGATCACAGACGACTGGGTGAACCGTTGCCTCGACGCCGCACACACCTGGGCTGACCAGGCGTATGCGGCAGGCAAGGGCAAGCCGCACCAAAGCCTAGCGGACACCCGCCGCGCACTCCGGCGTCTGTTGATGGAGCCGCTGGCCGGAGGCGCTGGAGTGGCGGCTACTGCCCAGGCGCGCGCACCGGTCGGCGACGAAGTTTCTTTCCGCGACTGGTACAACGGTCTGTCGCCGCAGTTGCGCAAGGTGGTTGAGGCTGTCGATCCGACCGTCGCCACCGCATCCGTGGCGCCGGCAGATCCGCGAGTAGACAGTTTGTCGATGCTGGTCAAGCAGCTCGTCCATTCGCTGCGTAGATCTGCGCCGGAGAACGCCCTTGTCGAGCGCGCACTGGACTACCTGCGCCGGCAGGGGCTGATCGGCTCGCCCCTTCGCATGGATGCCCCCGACGGCTCTGAATCGGACACGATCAAAGCACGGGGAGAAGCAGCGTGACGAACGATGAACTGCATCTGCTCATGGGCGCGATGGATGCCGCGGGCTTCACGCAGGCCGAGCGAAACAACGAGCGCCTGCGCCGCGCGGCGCTACGCCTGATGATCGGTTTTCGCGGCGAACGCTTCTGCGGCGACACGGAAATCGAGTTTGGCTGCCTCGCGCCGGTCAATGACGACGACGGCCTGCAGAAGCAGTGACGAGGTTGCCAGACAACAGGGTCGCAGGGTTAGCGGCAGCGCTTCACCGCAGGTCTGGATGTAGATGCAACAGGAAAACGGAGAATAGCGTCATGGCGATCTACGTGGATGCGCTAGAGAGTTGGGGCTGGAAGATGCGAGGCCGTGAGGTCCGTAGCTGCCACATGTTCACGGACAGTTTGGATCTGGAGGAACTCCACGTCTTCGCCGAGCGAATCGGCATGCGCCGGATGTGGTTTCAGCTTCACAAGGTTGCGCCCCACTATGACCTGACGGCGAGCCGCCGTGCAGCGGCGTTGCTGCTCGGCGCGATTGAAGTTGACCGACGCGAGGCAAGCGGAATTTGGCGAGCCAGGCGCGAAGCCGTGCTGGCAACACGCGATATTCGATCAACGAGCGACACCGAAAGCCGCGAACAAAGACTATGACCAATACCGAACGCCTGAAACTCGCTGATAACTGGTATCGCGAGTCTCACGAAGCACTCGTGAACTTCGCTGCGTTCCACCTTCCCCAGCGTATCCGAGCCCGGTTTGTCGGAAACCTTGGGGAGAAGGTGTTCGTACATTCGGCCGTGTACGGGAATCCAGTTTGGCCCCCGGAGCACGAACGGCAGTATGGCGACGCGGCCTGCCGCGGACAGAAATTCCTGGTCGCAATACCGCGGTTTCGAAAACTCTTCGAGTCGAATTTCGATGCCTATACCGAATGGTCGGACGCCAAGTACCAGGAAGAACGGGATTACGAGGCTGATGCAATTTCGATCGAAGATACCTACCGCATGATTGACCGAGAAATGATTGCCGATGTTCGTGAGGAATGTCGCGAACACGGTCTTGCCGGCTGACAGCCCACCACGATAGGGATACACAGAATGGCAAGCGATTTCGATTTCTGGATAGATGACATGCCGGAGCCCGAAGCCCGCAAAACATTGGGTGGAGACTTCACATATGCGATCACGCTCGGGGTAGCCTGCTGTGGGCGTTGCGCGCGTGATGCCCAGGCAGCAAATAACATTGCGCATTACGCCGCCTACAAAACCGCCGCTCGCGTCGCCCGTCTGATCGCATGGATCAACGATCATGATCGTCCGGAGCCGACGCTGTACAACGGTGACGGGACGCTGACAGTGGCAACCGTTGCCGTCGATACTGGTGGGCGGACGTTCATCGAACGCGACGTGATTCCGGCGACGAAGCGCGCCGCCCGGGATCTGCTAGGGTACTAACAAGACGTCAAAAACTGATCGCGTTGTGACCAACGTGATCGTGAATAGGAGCGAAACCATCATGCAAAGCAACGAATCGACCTTCTATATCGACGTGCGCGACGGCACAGTTGAACAGCACCGCACGAACGTCGACGTCGTGACTTTCCCGCCGTCGACCGGCAAATCAGTCTCGGGGCTGATGACCGCATTGCACGACGACGGTTCGCAACACCGGGCTATCCTGGGCTCGACACGGGCCGGTATGAGCGCATTCCTCACGCGCGATTCGGGTGGCGCGCGTCGCGCAAACGAAAAGTGCTCGCGGTTGCTCGCATCCCTACTGGCGCGTCAATAACAGGTGAAGGGCAGCAGAGACTGAAATGGAATGCAAGCACTACCGGGAATGGCAGGCATGGATTGAGGTCAAGGACCCCTACTCTGGCGAGGCGACCGGTATGTACCATACGCATACCGAGAGCCTCGATGAGGACATCGATCTGCATCGCTTCCGCTGCCGGCAGTGCGGCCGGATCGGCTACTATTCCGGCGCGGCCCGCGCCTTCTACGAGCAACGCATCAAGTCACCGGGCATCCTGGGACTGGAATAGGCCGCACTGGGCCGCCGCTCAGCACGTCGGCGGCCGCCATAGTCAGTCAGTTGACGTCGAGCATCGTACCGCGGCACCTGTTCGCACCGCACCGGCAGGCGTACTCCTCACGTGTCGCCTCATCTGCCGGTTCATCTACCTGCAGGCCGTAGTCGATGAACAGCTCTTCGCCCGGGCCAACATCTCGCGCCACTTCGATAAACACTCGGCCATCGACCTCAAAAGCCTGGCAATTGGCCTCGCAGGCGTGGTTTAGCCAGCGCGCGCTATTGCCACCTCTGGCGCCATCAATCACCCTCCCGTCGGACAGACCGAAGAAAAACGTGTGCCCCGATCTGCCCTTCGCTAGGTGTGCCTGTACCGCTTGTCGCCAACGGATTCGCTTTCCCTTGTACTCGACGAGGATCTCTCCTGCACGCAAAGGGCGTAGAGCAAACACACCTTTCCCGTGAACGGGGGAATTTCGAACTGTAAATCGCTTCATAGCCAGCTTGAGGGGTGATGTGCACGAGGGCCGAACTCAGAGAGTGACAGTAGCGCCTCGCCGCGCGGGCTGCAATCGTAATGCATCTTCAGAAGGTTGCGTTGAGAATCCGACGCCTTATCCTGGACCAATCTCATGTCTCCAAGGTCCGCGATGTCCGCGCAGCTCACACTGGCCCTCGAGGTGGCCACAACTCAATGCCAGCGGTGGAACAATCGCAAGGTGCGATATCGCCCTCCCGGTGAGGTGTTCAATCCCTCGTGCGCCGAAGTCGTTGACCTTCCCGAAAAAGACGCCCGGGCATTCGTCGAGCAGCATCACTACAGCCACAGCTTCCCGGCGGCGCGATTCCGCGTCGGCCTGATGGTCAAGCCGCGTTTCGGCCGCGAGTATCTGGGCGGCGTTGCGGTCTACTCCGTACCGATGACACAGAGCGTGATCCCCTCCGTTCTCCCGGGCCTGGCGCCAGCACACGGCGTCGAGCTCGGGCGCCTGGTGCTACTGGATACGCCCGAAGTCGGCGTCTCGAACGCGGAATCGTGGTTCATTGCCCGCGCGCATCGACTGATGCGCCGGAATCTTCCCGAAGTCCAAGGTGTAGTCGCCTACTGTGATCCAGTCGAGCGGCGCGATGCTGGCGGGCAACTCGTGAAGCGATCGCACACGGGCGTGATCTATCGCGCGAGCGGCTGTGTCTGGCGCGGCATGTCGTCGCCTCGAACGCTGTTACTGACTCCGGACGGACAAATCGCGAGTGAACGCGCATTGTCGAAGCTGCGCTCAGGAGATCAGGGGCGCGACTATGCGGAAGCGCAACTGCGCGAGCGTGGCGCCCCACCGCGTGGCACGCACGAGGCCCCGGCCGACTGGCTGGTACGCCTGCGTGCGATCGGCTTCCTGCGCCCGATCCGCCATCCTGGCAACTTACGCTTCGCGTGGGATTGGCGCGCAGTGACCGGCCGATGATCTAGATGCGCGCATTCAGCTTACCGCTTTCTGCCCTTACTGGCCATGGCGGTCCGCTTGCCTGCAGCGTGCGATGTGGTCCGTGGGCGTTGCCCATGCCCGCCATCCTGATGCATGACGGGCAAAAAATCTGCTCCTGAGAATGCCGAGTCGCCCAAGGGCAGCGGCACTTCGAATAAAGCTGCTTTTCGCCCGTTACTCGAAGGATCAAGCCGATCGCAGGTGCGCTAAGATACCCTTCTCTCAGGTTCTAGCACGGCCCTCGGAAATGGCTAGAACATTCAGCCGGTGCTCCGCACCGGTTTTTTTTCGCGCTCACAACGCCGCGGTAGTAGATCGTGCATCGGCATAGCCATAATCGGGAAGCACCTGCGTCAAAAACAGATTGTCAATCGGCGTAAATGACCGCCTGAAAAGCTTCATACGTCGGACGGCGCCAAACTCCCGGAGGCCTGTCCATTGACGATCCTTTCCCCACTGAAATGCAAGCGCCGACTTTCGATGCTTCGTTTGTGCCCCCGCGTAGCACCCAGTCAAATCGCTGGCCGCTGTGCTCTTTCGACGGCGCGGTGTGCAAGATGGTCTACCACTTCTTGTGCGAAGCGCTTTGGGGCAACGTTGGTCAACTCATTGCCCAGGAAGCTGGCTACGTATCCTGCCGCGACACCCTCCTCCGTCGAGGATGCGATCAATGCGATTGAAGCGCCGTGCGTTGAAAGGCCGGTCTGCATATCCCACGCTACGCCGATCGCACTGAGCTTATCAGCGGCCTCACGCAGGATCGCCACGGCCTTTTCGTTGTTTAGAACGTTCACGATGGTGCTCCGTGTTATTTGCTGTTGGGCCGAGTGGCATCTGCCAGCGGAAGATCAATAGGCCAGACCATGTGTCCGTCCGCATCACTTGCGCCAGCGTGGTTCTTGCGATATTCGCCGCCAGCGCTTCGACCTAGATAGGTGAAGTAGTGCAGTCCACTTCGGACCTCAATGTACCCAAGATGTACGAGTTTCTTCTGAATTTCAGCCGCAGATGTATTGCATCTACGGGCAAGCTGCGTTGCGGACAATTTTTCGATGGACACTGCAGATTTCCCGATTCGTGAGTACCGTTTCGCGCGAAAGGGCGTTTCGGGATCCAGTACGCCACGAGACCTGTTACGAAGCCGACGAGGGGTAGGCCAGTCATTTTAGCGACCGGCGCCGCTATTGGCGAAAACGATGAGCGAAATCGCTGCGATAATTGCCCTGGCTGGTCCGTTGGTCAAACCAAACAGGTCGTCATCGTTTTTCCTTTCCGCCGGGATACAGGTTTTCCTATCCGTCAGTGCAGCGTCAGTTTGAAGCCAGCAACCTTCGTCTCGAAGCGAGAACCAATCCATTCGCACTCGAAATTCAGCACCTCTATCTCAGCGACGATCCGATCACGACTTCCCGTCGGTATGCTCATTTCGAGCATTTCCTTCACCACCGACATACGATCGATCACGACGGACTTCACGTCGTCGTACTCGCCGAAATACCACCTCGTGACTTCCTCCAGCGCGGCCGCCACGAGTGCGCGCGTCCACTCGTCAGAAATCGGAAGAAGCTTTCTGGCAACTTGAACACTCGTTAAAAGAATTCCTCGATTCATAGCTTTTCCTCGTTCCGTCCAGCCCGCTTTTCGCGATCAGTTAGATTGCAGCCACGTGGCTTTTCGGAACAACAAAAAGCCATTCAACACAACGCACGCGATCGAGGCCATCGTCCACACAGCAGAGACGGGTTCCCTCCCAACGATGAGCATGCCCATATCCGCCCCGAAAATCAGGAGCATTAGGGCAAAACAGAAAAATTGGAACACCGGGACGACGAGCATAGGACCGACATTGCCAGACCGCGTTTCAGCTCTTTTCATTACTCTCTTCCTTCCTGTTTTCAGGCTGCTGGAGGCATGGGTGCCACTGGGTCGCAGCAGTGCGTTGGGCACTCCGCGTTAGTATCTCCGAAACTTCCGATCACTCGTGAGGAAATGACGGCAGCGATACTGCTACTGAGGGTACAAATTCCTCCGATTTCACCGGAGGAACACCAAGAAAAACATCGCGAAAACTGACGTACATCGTAGCTCCCGCTATGGGGTACAGCGCAACAGCCGAGAATCCCGCCAATGCAAGAGTGCTAACGATGGAAACGACCGCGAAGGCCAAAGTAAGGCGCCAGATAAACATATTTGAGTCGTGCGCGTCGAACGCCAAGTCAGTCCCTATGAGGACTGGCGGACACGAGATCGCGAAAAGCGGGATTGCGAACCACATAGAAGGTAGTGTGATCCAAATCGCCGACGTGACAGCGGCGTCATCGCCCATTGCGAACGAGCCCAGTGTTTGAGCTTGGGGCATGGGGTTGGCCTTCACGTGGAAAGTTGCAGCCGCGATTTCCGCTAGCCCGGCAACAGCGGTTATCGCGGCAAGCGTAACGGTCGAGAAAATTAGAATCCTCAACAGGCCGCCACGCGCATCCAGCAAGGCTCGGCCAGCCGGGCGCGCTCGATCAGCGCTTTGCGCAAGCACCGCAAATGCGCCCAATAATACCGGCGACAGGACAAACATCAGTGCTGACCCTATCTGCTGCGGCAATAGCGACAGAAGAGCGAACAACGCCACAGTCAAGGCGGCGTTCATCAATACTCTCTTCGATGCCAGAGAAATGCCTTCCCTCAGCCATCCTTTCCAGCTATCCGGCGGGACCGCCTTTGGTCGCAAAGTGCGCATCGTCGTTTTCTGTGGTTAGCGGCGCCGTGCGGCCGATACTAATTTCGCGACCCCGGTGAAGACCACTCCGCGAAGGATCGCCGTTCCGATGAAGTGGACCCGATCCTGAAGAACGAATTTCAGTGTCATCGTCAACTTTCCGAGCTCTGAATGTTACGCACGATCATCGTGACTCGCTTGCCCGTCGGAGTCGTCACGACGACCGGCAAATCGCTCTGGATAACAACCGGAGCAGGCGGACCGAACCAGCCCTTCTCGGAGGGATCTGCCTTTTCGTCCGAAACGAACAGCAGACCTTTGAGCGCGCCATCATGCAATGAGGGCTGAGCCATGATTTGTACCGTCACGCCCTCAGCACTTGCTCCGTTTGGCGAGCCGCCATCCTCCAGGTTGATGGTGAAGGGCTTGCCTGCAATTTCAACGGCGACCGTGTATGAGCGAAGCTCAATGGAGCCAAGGGTTTTGAGGCACTTTTGATGATCGTCTCTGACCTTTACGTTTTGACAAGAAGCCTCCACTTCGGAAGCTGGCAAACCGTGCGCTCCCCCGATTCGCGGGAGGACCACCATCGCGATAGCGAGCAAGATCGTTTTGCGATTCATCTGATGCCCCATGACTGCTCCTGTTTCGCGTCGCTCGCGCGCTATCCGCGAGTCGACGCTCTGCGAACCGAGTAGTTTGCCAGCGCACAAACCATCCCGACCAGCCCGAATGCGCTCATTGCGAAGCTGCCGAGCATGGCGCCTACACCGATCAATCCGGCGCAGATGCCTGCCGATGCACCTGAACCAAAATCACTGCCAACGAAATCAAGTAGCTCCTTCACTTTTTGCACCCTTTCCGATATTTGATCACCGGTCACTTCAGCGCCTGACAGCCTGGCTCTGCACGCACAATGTTCCGGGCATCGCCGAGCGTTGTGACAACGATGGTTTTGCTGCCATCGCAAACTACCGGGGCAGCCAGATCGGCGATTTTCGTGTCAGCGGTCGTCGTCTTCGAAAGCTGCTTTGTAGCACCGTAGATCGCGTCTTGCCAGCGCGCATATGGATGAACGGATTCACCAGCGGGCGCATCTACGTCGAGCTTCCACAACACCGTGTATCCTGCGTTCGCCGCGATGGTTTTCGTTTGCTGCCTCAGCGACTTTCCGGCGTCTAGCGTGATGGACGCGGCGTACGCAGCCGTCGTTGTCAACACCAAAACGCTTGCAATGAGTGTTTTTTTCATCATGTTCTCTTTAACGCCTATGGGCCATTTCGCGCGCTCGCGCCAAACTCTTTTCCGTGGCGAGGCGCCTCGGCGATCGTTGGGACCGTCCCGGTTATCCCGGCGGCGTCTGGAGCTCGGCGGCACGACACGGATACAACCGTATACGGCCTCAAGGAGCAAAGTTTCACATGCAAGTCAAACTATTTGTCCCGGCACCTTTGTCTTGACCCCGACGCTCGTTTCCCAGCCTCAATCCCCTCAAACCTTCCCCGGCCCTCTTCCGACCCGCTTCGGCACGTCAAGCGACAGGGTTGTTGTCCCGAGACAGACGGTCGAAACGCCTGCGCGCCTGCGCTATGCGAAAGCGGTCGAGGACTGTCTTAGGGTGCCCATGGCCGAAGGAATAGGACACTCGCTCCTTGCCCTCGGAATCGAGATAGGTGCTGCGGCTAATCTCGATCTGGACGCGCTCTCTGCGCGACCCGGCCGTGAGGGAGATCCAGAGCGAGGCCAAGGCGATAGCAAGCCCGAGCATGGATATAATCATCGTCAAGTTCATTTCTTTCCTATGCGTCGCCGTTGCATTTGAGTACATTCCAGAGACCCCTAAAAGGAGCGGTCCCTTCAACTTTTATCGCCACGCTGTACGCAACTTTTGGCTGGGTAACCTATAAGGCCGTCGCGGTCGTACGCTTTGGCTTCGGGAGTCCACGCATCAATGTCGCCGGATACCATGCCGAACGCCAACTCATAGGTGCCATGAATAAGCATGACCGAACCGCCTTTGTACTTTGACCCTGGGAACGTCCAGCGCGCCTCATGGACACCAGGTCCACCCACCGTCTCGAATGTGAATCGAAGCTCCGGTTCGGGTCGTGCGGCCAAGACAATATCCCTGAAATCTCGGATTGAGATCATGCTTTTCCAGTCGTTCAACTCGCGCGGAGCGTTCGACCCTTGAGCCACGCCGAAACAACGCACCCCAAGCCGATAACTCCAACGATGACCTCAAACCACGGATGCACCATATCCCCGATGGATTCGTAGGGCGCGCCGGCCGGCGTCGGGACGTAGGAAAAGTGCATCCCGATTGCGCCCGCAACCAGGCCTAGACCGAGAACAAATTGCAGCGCGTGAAATCGAAGAACGAAAGCGAGTGTCTTCATAAAGTGTTTTTCCTATCGCTTGCCCAGCTTACCGATCAGCAGGCCAAGGCCGAATGCGAGCGCCATCACGGCCGCCGTGATCGCCGCGGCGATCAGTACGAAATGCAATCGTTCTACGGATAGCATGGCTCTGTTCCGTCCTCAGTTCGGCCGGGCTTGGCGTGGCTCTTTCGCCAGCGCGGCGCGGTACATCAGCCAGACGACCACTGCGTAAGCAAGAATCACCGGGCCGAGCCAGTAGTTTTGCCCCATTAAACCGCGCTGGATCGTCCCGTTCACAATCGGATACCCCGCCGCCCACAGTGCCCACGTCACGACCACATCGAACGCAAGTCCGCCCATTACGGCGAACATATACCGATTCGCCCTGGTGGACCACCTGGTACCGGGCTCGGATATGCCGAGCAGCAGAAATGAAACGGCGAAGCCCGCGACGAAGCACGCGAGTCCGTGAATCTCTGCGGCGATGGCGCCGCCGTTCCAGTACGGAGCAAGGACGAACAGCCCGACCGTCTCAGCCACAGACAGCCCGGCCAGCACCAACCACATTCGGGAAGCAATCCGCTTTGATACCGGGCGCAGCATTACGAATCCTGCCGAGTCTGCGGGACACAACTCATCTGTAGCATCGCCCACGTCATCACGACTGCGAGCATTACCCCGGCAGCATGGTCGAGCACCCTGGCGGAAATGTCCCCATCGAGCGCGCCCGCGAAAAATATCGCGATGCCAACCAAGGCAATAGCGAGTTCACGCCGCTCCTTCCGCTGCGCCGGCTTGACCGTCTTCTCGAAGTGCATGCGCTTCGAGTACGCAAAATCTTCGTTCATGGCTTTCCTATTCGTGGTCTCGAAGGTCCGACAAGGACTCTTCGAGAGTATCCGCAGCATCGAAGTGCAACTGAACGTTGGCGTCATCTAATGGCTCGCCAGAGGGCATCTTGCGCGATTCGGCCGAGTCGCGAAGCAAGTTAATCGCCGCACGCAGTGCGAGTGCTGAGGTCAATTTAGACATGGTTCACTTTACCGATTAGCGGTTCAAGTCGTCACCGACACGCGTATCAACCCACGGCTCGCCGATAGCCGAATCGGCCCTTAGGTCGTCTGTAAGGCGCATGCTGAAAGGATTGTGCGCCGCAAAGTCGGTCTCAAGCGGCACCCGCTTCGCGGGGGCCTCAGGAGAGGCCGGCAGCCCACGAACTGCCGGGCTCGCGAAGAAAGCGACTACCGGGAATTCCAGCATCGTCACGACGAAATCCATCATGGACGGAGCCAGATAAAAATGAGCCCAGACCGGGCGAAGGGCTTCCTTCACCAGGGCGGCGACAAGCAGTGCCGCGGCGGCAACGATGACCCGGACCAGGAGTGGAGCGCGGCGTAGACGGCAGTGGTAGAGAACCAGCTTTTTCATATGGCTATGTTGTACTTGATTGTTGGACAGCGGGCTCTGCTTTTCCTTCAGTTTGATCGCTGCCCGCTACCTCCGTGCAGGCACGTCTGCCCATATGGACACACGGCCCTCGATGAATCTCTCACCCACTTCGCATCCATCTCGACGTAAGCAAGCCCGAGCCCCGGAACATTCTTGGCATTCTCGTCACCGATATGCCTCGAGGGGATCGGCATGGCTAACATACGTGTGCGCGCCGTAATACGCGAAGCCGCAGCGCAGTATCCAAACCCCACGCTTCGGATACACCTCGATCGCGTCGTGCTTGCACGCCGCATTGTGTAGTTCCTGCAGGCGCGCGACATCGACATTGCCAAGGTCAGTCGCCAGAAAGCGAGGATAGACCGGGGCATTAACCAGCCACACGCGCTCGGCGGTGGCCGACAGGCCTGCAACTAGCAAAGCCGCAAGCAGCACCGTTTTCAAGGTCCGCACCGTCATACGCAGACTTCCGTTTTTTTACAGTCCTAATCGGCGGTCACTGCCGGACCGCTTACCGGCTCAATCCAAATCTCTTCGCCGTGCCTGGCCTCGCTCCGCGCAAGGGCATCCGGGGTGCCAACCGGCGGCTCGATCGGCCCCACGAAAAACTCGCCGGGAAACCAACACCGCTGGCTCGCAGGGCCCTCCTTGATTATTCGCTCGGTGCCACGCGTACCGATCATCACCAAGCTCGGCAGCACAGCACCACGCTTGTAGTACCAGTAGTAGCCGTCCCTTGCCGGGACGCCTTCGATGCGCGGCTGCTGACCTTCCGACGAATGATTCATAGCGTCTTTTCCGACCTAAAAAAGCTGCACACGGCGATTGTCCGCAATGTACGTGAGCATTTGCAGGAACGCCTGTCCCAATCGCACCTCGACCAATTCGGCTCCCTTGCGAAACCGAATCTCGTCCAGCACCCGAAACGAAGTAGTCGTAGACTCGTCGGCTCCAGCTAAAAGGCGAGCTTGTCGAAGAAGGCCAGCGAGGACGACTTCCGCACCGTTCAAAAGGATCTGCTGCACATCCGGTTCTTCGAGTTCTTCCGGCTCCAACTCCGATTTAACCGCTGCCGCGAGCGTAGCCATTGAGACGTTGATCAACTCGCCGGACGCCGCCGCTGGGCTCGCGCTCAGCATTGCCGAGACAAAACGTTGCTCTACGGCGCTCAATGCAAGGTCTTCTGAGAAAATTGAAAGCGCGGTCATTTGAAGAGTTTCCTTGCTATGCGGCCGGAGCCGCTTTTCCGATGGTCAGCCGCGCGGCGAGGGAAGGCGCGAAACGGACATCATTGCCACCAAGCCCACAACGATTGAGACGGCGCCGAGTTCCATGACGGACGTGAAGCCTTCGCACAACGCCAGTGCGAACATGACGGTACTCGCTCCAAGTCCGCCGCCGATCACCAAACCGCTTTTGAAAGTCCTTTTCATCATCCTCTTCCTGCTTTCCAAGGCGCTACACCGGTGCCGGACTTGACTTTGCCTCGCGGCTGCGATCGCCGGCTTCCCAACGAGCCAGATGCTCCTCACACTCGCTGCAAACACCTACGGCAGCCGCGTAATCGACTCGTAGCCACCAACATCCGCACTCGCAAGCTTGATAATCGTGGCAACCGCAGCCGATGCAGTGCGCCACACCTGATACCTGACGGAATTTCATGTCAACGCTTCCTTATGACGATGAATTGAGCCTACGGAACACAACAACATTCGCCCCGGCTTTCACGTCGCCGAGCCTCGATGCCTCATCGCCGTAAATCGCTCTAAGACGCGCCCTGATGGCTTGTTCTGAGATGTCGCTCGGCGCCCCCGCTACGCGGGGACGACGACCGACAACACGGGCAGCACCATGATCATCGACTTCTACGATGTCACCGGGCTCTTCAGCACTTGCGGCAACCGCCCGTTCAATGACACCTCCGAACGGCGACTTCCAGTTGCGTGACGTCGGCGCCGGCGCCGACTCGCTAGACCCGAGTTTAATCACGCCGCTCGCTTCGCGCCCGCGAATGAGTCGCTTTTGCCAGTTCAACGTCGAATCCATATTCCGGTCTCTTCCGAAAAATTAGCTGGCAAAAAAGCGACGGAAGATTCCGCGTGTTTTCACCTCCGCGCCTGGCGCGAACTCCCGGCGCACCAGTTTCCCCTCCGCAAGTCGCGACCCGTACACGTGGCCAGCCAGCTCGACCTCGAGCGCAGAAAGGAGATCCCGATGCTCAGGCGCGAAGTCCTCCCGATCAAGCGATCGGGTTACGCCAGCCCAAAGACAATTGTAAAAACCTTCCCTCTCCGCTGCGGCAAGATCGGGACCATTGAGGACCGCTCGTACCTTTTGCGCCAGCGCGCGCGTATCGACACTATCGACCGATTCCAGACGATTCGCGAGGTAACGAAGGGATGAAGCCTCCCCTAACCTCCTACCGTCGCGCGGACCTCTCAATTCGGATTCGGCCTGATCCATATCCCGCGTCAGCCGAGACAAGGCGTGAGTAGCGGGCAGTTGATGAGATGGGAGCATCCTCTCCACCGGAAAGCGGCAAACCCCGTGCTCGTCATATAGTGAATCCGACAACCACCGAACGTCGCCTATGAAGAGCATCAAACGTTCCGCCGCGGAATATGAGCGGCCGCTCGATCCCATTTCAATTTCCATCGCATCTCGCGCACGACGTGCGGCATCACGTGATACCCCGTGAGGGTCGGCATAGGTGAGAGCCAGTGACGTGTCCATCAATGCCTGCACAGTGCATAAGGCGAAAGCGGTGGTCAACTCGTGCATGTGCGTTCCGTGGTTATTCGGCGAGAGGCAGGCCGAAGTGAAACTTGTTCCTCGCGGGAAGAAGCTTGCCGTACTCGAGCTGCCTAGCTGCGTCAGGTTTAGCTTGTTACGGTCCGGCCCCAAGCTAATGCAGCGCTGCCGGTACGACAACCCCAACGCCGTTCGGCGCGCGACTCAACCGGGCGACTTGGGCCGGCTCGTCGCCGACTTTGAAACTCATATGCTGAGATCCGTCTTTCCAGAAGAACCGAAATTCGGCCCCTTCGGGAAGGGTGCTCAGGATCATTAGAACAGCGGCCTTGAGGTCTTCTCTCACGATACTTCTCTCTCACAGCGTGCGACGCCGGCCGCAACCTTGGACGGGACATTTTTCTCCCGACTTGAGCGCCTGATAGAACTTGCATTCAGTCTTCTCGGGGCACGTCACGGGAGGCGGCAACGTAGGTTTCCACGGCTTCTTGTCCGAAGGCATCACATTTTCCTTACTTCTACGACTCCAGCGAGAAGGTACGCGCTGGATATTTGGCTTCTCGAAGATTCAATTCCTCTCGAGCAACCCGCTCCGGTTTCCCAGCGCCAATACAGTTTCTGTGTCATCTCGCTATCTCGTACATCCAGCTCACTTTGTGCGCGCTGCGCGCATAGCGTTGGCCTTGTTCACACCGACACGGAAAACCGCCATCGAATTGTGGAACAGTGGTACATCGGTAATGCGCTCGTAGAACTCGCCTTTGCCCGACACAACGCCGCACGGCACCTTGCAACGCTTGGTTGCAAACTCCTGGTAACCAAACTCGCTACCCCAGCGCCGCTGCTGCGCGGCACTCAACTCGTTCCACCGCACGTACAGCGAATCGCTGTAACCGTCGGGCAGATCGCAAATCCGTATCCATGCCGGATTATTTGCGCACCAGTCCGCAGACTGCTGAAGAACCTGCTCGAACGTGCACGTCTCGGCCACCGACGTTCGCACGTCGAATCCCCCCTTTATCTGCACAGGATCGACCACCCTGCCGTCCGGTGACTGGAAGAAAAACTCGTTTGGCCCAGCGCGTAGCGCATCTGCAATGGCTTTCACTTTTTATTCCTTTGCTGAGACACCCGGTGGAGGCAACGGCGCAACGGGTTTGCAGCAATGCGTAGGGTATGCCTCGTCATTGTCGTTAAGCTTGTCACCGCGCACATAGCGCCACTCGCCTAAGTCCTCATCATCGGCGATCGCAAGCCGGGGAGCGGCCCATGTGGCTTCCCATAGCCACAGCACCACCCCGGCCCACCAACATTCGCCTGCACAGAATTCTTCCCACTCGCCCTCAGGCTGAGCAGTTGTCGGCGTGCTCGATTCAGTCACGATACTTTTCCGTGTGTCAACGAGTTCCGATTATAGTATCACCATGATACTTTAAAAGGAGCTTCGTGTACTTCTTTGCTAATCCTTCTTTGTGCACCAACAAGAGCCCTACCAGCATTCGTGCGGTCTGCTCCGTAATAACCTGCGTGCCCGTAGCGATGCGCTTTATGCTCACTTCTGACAGACCGAGCGCTGCGGCGGACTGAGCGTGGGTCCATCCCAGATCCGCCTGGATTTCCTTGAACTGTTCGGGGGTCACGGCCTACCTCAAAATATCACGATCCAGTGGTATCATGATGATACGCAGTAGTGCCGCAAAAAACCACCGTCCTACGTATCATAGTGATAACGGCAGACCGTGCAAATCCTTGAGGTGACTGGACGGCTACGCTGACACCGGAACCCAACTTCCTATGGCACGTCAGAACGCGCGCGATTCTCTGCCTGTTATGGGGCGGTCTTTCGCTTGAGCTAAACCCAACCGCCTTAGCCCGAGGATCGGGTGTTCCTCTGGAAAATTTCAAAGCGCAAGCAACTTGACTGAGACCCATCTTGACTCAGGAAACATTTCTCGCCGCCGTGACAGCGCTCGCTGAGCGCCTGCAGGCACTCGTGCCTCGGGTTAAAGCTCTTGGGCTACCGTGTGCGCTGGCCACAATGGCGGTACCGGGCGGGCAAATCTTGTCGCTCCATGTTGCGCACACCATCGAGGATCTGGCAACGACCGTGGTCGCGGGCCGGCTTGGAGCGCACTTTTCCCGGCAAGCCCCTGATCAATTTGGGCAGTCGGTCAACCGTATGACGCTTCTCGCCGACGCCGATAGCGATACGACCGCATCTTCCTTGCCGGTGGAACAGATCGACACCATTCTCGCGTCTGCTGTCCCCCAGCTTCCCGCCCCCGCCATCTACATATACCGAGGCGTAAATCAGCTGCTCACCAAGCGTCATACGCTCAGTCGGCATTTCGCTTCAGGTGACCTCGCAGCGTTTTCAGCCCATGTCGCTGTGATGATGGGGCTCACGCTAGAAAAAAGCGATCCCATTCACTTTTCCGCGATGCGCGACGAAGTTGAGAGACAACTTGCTGGGTGACCGCCGGGCTCCGCTTCGTGAGTCTCGGCCATCGAACAACACAGATTGCCCTAAGACATTCGTCTGATCGATAAGATGACGCCTTAGGGATTCGCTGATCAATTGACTGCTTCTACAAGATGCATGCATGCTGAAGGCAACGCGAACATAACACTACGGACATGAACCAACGCAGCTTTGCGAGCAGCGAGTACGCGATGAAGAAGAAGCAAACACGGCGCGAGAAGTTTCTTGGCGAGATGGAGCGCATCGTGCCGTGGCCTCGCCTGATTGCGGTAATCGAGCCGCTGTACCCGAAGAGCGGACGCGTGGGCCGACAGCCCATCGGGGTGCCGAGGATGCTGCGCATGTACTGTCTGCAGCAGTGGTACGGCTTGGCCGACGAGGCGCTGGAGGACGCGTTGTACGACAGCCAGGCGTTGCGCGACTTCGTGGGCATCGACTTGTCGCGCGAGCCGGTGCCTGATGCCACGACGCTGCTGAAATTCCGCCGTCTGTTGCAGGACAACGACCTTACGCGGGCTCTGTTTGACGAGATCAACGCACACTTGGCCGAACAAGGTTTGCTGGTGCGTGCAGGCACCATCGTTGATGCGACGATCATCGCCGCGCCCAGTTCGACGAAGAATGCCCAGAACACGCGCGATCCCGAGATGCATCAAACAAAGAAGGGTAACCAGTGGCACTTTGGCATGAAGGCGCACGTGCGACCTGAAAGTCGCTTGAATTTCTGTTCGACGCAACGTGATCCGTTGTGATCGAACCGGCTGTTCCATCAGCCGTTTCCTACCCAGACATGCGGGGCCGGCAACGGCCCGGTGTGAAGCTCTGGGAACAATGTAACCACCGATAATCATCGGTACGCAGACCCGCGAGGGAAAGCGAAATCTGCCAGCACAAGGGCGGTGAGGGACTAGGAATGAGCGGTAACGACCAACATAAGTGAACCTCTATAAACGTCGTCATCATTGACAAGCCAAATGTGCTGACAGGCTTGAGCCAAAATGGCAAGCGGCAAGGTATGGCCTCTGTGTGCTGGGCCATCATGGACATTGCGCCGCCGGCGGATAGGAGGGGCCCGCCCCGCTCTGAAATTCTTGCGGAACAGGGTAAGCCCGTAGTGCTGCCGGCGACGGCAGGCGAACCGCAAGGAACGCTGTTGGTGCTACGGGTAAAGGATTGCGGAAAAAGCGAACGCCCTCCTGTAATGGGATGGATACCGGCTGCACGATGGCCGGACGCGAAAGCGGGCAGACTTCCGTATGGTCATTCATGGCGAGAGAACTTGATTAATCGTTATACGAGGGAAAGCAGATGACGGCAATCGACGGTACTGCGCAAGCAGCGTCGCTCGGCGCTGGTGCACCCTCGCGCCCCACCAGGATGTGGAGTCAGGCTGATTGGCCTCGCATCAAGGACGAGGTGAAACGACTCCAGGCACGTATCGCTCAGGCAACCAAGGAAGGCAGATGGGGCAAAGTAGGTGCCTTGCAACGTCTGCTGACCCGTTCGCATAGCGGCAAGATGCTAGCCGTGAAACGAGTGACAGAGAATCGCGGCAAGAGAACGCCGGGCGTTGACGGCAAGATTTGGCCAACTCCGGCGGCCAAATGGAAAGGGATGGAGGCGATGCAACACCACGGCTATCGTGCGTTGCCGCTTCGACGTATTTACATCCCAAAGAGCAACGGCAAGAAGCGTCCGTTAGGAATTCCCCGCATGCTATGCAGAGCCATGCAGGCGCTATGGAAGCTCGCGTTGGAGCCCATTGCGGAGAGCTTGGCGGATCCAAACTCGTATGGGTTTCGGCCCAAACGTTCGACTGCCGACGCCATTGAATGTTGTTTTACCACGCTGGCTAAGCGCAAGTCACCAGAATGGGTTTTAGAGGGAGACATCCGTGGCTGTTTCGATAATTTTAGCCACGACTGGATCCTCAAACATATACCAATGGATAAGGTGGTCCTGCGGCGATGGCTTAAGGCCGGGTTTATCGACAAAGGCACCTTGTTCGCGACTGAGGCGGGAACTCCGCAAGGGGGCATCATAACGCCACCAACAACAGAGCAAACTGCCGGATAAAATTGGGTCTGCGCATTTCAAGGGAGTGCCTGGCGCCGTGGTCCAGAAGCTGTTCCAAGGTAGATGTGGACCTCGTCCTTGAGACGGTCGCTCCCGCTGACAGGAAGGTGCAGCGATGACCCGAGGACGTAAAAAATGGCGCGTACGTCTGGCCTTTGAGCCGAACCGCTACGCCCAGGAACAGTTGCAAAAGGCGTACGAACAGATCAGTCCGATCGAAGCACGCGCAACGGCACAGCCGTCCGCTACGCGGCGCGCAGCGGCCAGGAAGGCGACCGTCAAGCGAGGTGGACGATGAGCAAAGCTGCGATGGTTGCGCTCTATGCGCGGGTATCCTCCGAACAGCAGAACAAACGCGGCACCATTGAAAGCCAGATCGCTGCACTGAGGGAGCGTATTTCGGCTGACGGGGCGCAGATCGTCGACGACATGTGTTTCGTTGACGCTGGCGTGAGCGGCGCGACACTGATCAGGCCACAGCTGGAGCGACTCAGGGACTGTGCCGCGCTCGGTGCGATCGATCATCTGTACATCCTGTCACCGGACCGGCTGGCGCGCAAATATGCGCACCAGGCGCTGCTGATGGAAGAGTTCACGGCCTGTGGCATCCAGGTGGTGTTCCTCAATCACGCAATCGGTACGACGCCGGAAGAGTCGCTGCTATTGCAGATGCAGGGCATGATCGCAGAATACGAGCGGGCGAAGATCGCCGAGCGTCACCGTCGTGGCAAGCTTCACGGCGCAAAACGCGGCAGCGTCAATGTACTGTCCGGGGCCCCCTACGGCTACCGCTACATTCGCCGGCAGCTCGACGGTACGCCGGCCCGGTACGTTATCGAACTGCCCCAGGCAGCGACGGTCCGGGCGATCTTCCAGTGGGTGGGGATGGACCGCCTGAGCATAGGGGAAGTGGTACGCCGACTGACCGAGTCGGGTACTGTGACGGCATCGGGCAAGCCATACTGGGACCGCAGCGTGGTATGGGGAATATTGCGCAATCCGGCTTACATGGGGCGGGCCGCATTCGGCAAGACGCAGTCGCGCGATCACCTGCAGCTACGCGTGCGCGCTCAGCGCCATAGTGCCGACGTGCCCAGAAAGCCATACTCGACAACACGCACGGACCCGCAGGACTGGATCGAGATTCCAGTGCCGGCCATCGTCAGCGAGGCGCTGTTCCAGTCGGCTCAGGAACAGCTTGCCGAGAACCGCAAGCTGGCACGCTGGAGACGCGAAAGTGCGCCGCTACGCCTGCTGCAAGGGCTAACCGTCTGCGGCCATTGCCGTTACGCCTATTACGCAAAGAAAGTGAGCAAGGCTGCGGCTAAGGGGCATCAGCGGGACTACGCCTACTACCGCTGCGTTGGAACCGATGCCTATCGTTTCGGCGGTCAGCGTATCTGTGACAATCAGCAGGTACGAACGGACCGGCTCGACGATCTGGTATGGCAACAGGTCGTGGAGTTACTCAGGCACCCGGAACGACTGAAGAACGAATATGAGCGTCGACTGGATATGATGGAGCGCAATGAAAAGAGTGGCTTCGACACGAGCAACCTTGAAAAGCAGCGGCTGCAGCTGGAAAAGGGCAAGTCCCGGCTGATCGACAGCTATGCAGACGGCATCATCGATAAAACCGACTTCGAACCGAAGATGCATCAATTGAAGAACCGGCTTGAGCAGATTGACCAGCAGATCCTTGAGTCCAGGCAGCAAGGGGTCGTGCAAAGCGAGTTGTTTCTGGTCATCAACCGACTCGAGGAATTTGCAGGCGCCGTCACCGAAAAACTGGATACGATTGACCTTGAAACGAAGCGCAGGATCGTGTTGGATCTGGTCAAGCGTGTCGAAATCCACAAAGATGAAATCGTCGTTGTGTTCAGGATCGATCCACAGCCGAGGGCTTTCGCGAGCGAAAATTTGAATGATTCAGACGACGGAGTGAAAAGTATGCAACATTGTACGAGGCGTAATCTCGCCCGTCATCGCAAACATGACGTTGGACGGACTTGAAGCGGCAGTAGATGCCAGCGTAGGGCCGACGCCACGCGCGCGCCGAAAAGTCAAAGTCAACGTCAATCGGTATGCTGACGACTTCGTCGTAACCGGAGTATCGAAAGAGATTCTGGAACAAAACGTACTCCCTGCGATCAAGCAGTTCCTGATCGTTCGGGGTCTGGAACTCTCGGACGAGAAAACCAGAGTCACTCACATCGCCGACGGGTTCGATTTCCTCGGGCAGAATGTACGCAAGTACGGCGGTAAGCTGCTCATCAAACCGGCCAACAAGAGCGCGAAGGCCCTGTTGGAAAAGGTTAGGGAAATCGTGAAGCAGAACAGAAGCGCCACACAGACGAATCTTATTTTACAACTCAACCCTGTGATTCGAGGTTGGGCCATGTACCACCGCCATGTGGTTTCCAAGTCTTGCTTTACGTCGATAGATGCTCACATTTGGCGCCTCTTATGGACATGGGCCATGCGTCGGCATCCCAATAAAGGCGCAGGATGGGTGAAGAACAGATACTTCCGGGTAGAGGGAAATCGTACTTGGGCATTTACGGCGCGGACTAACGACCGCGGAGTAATTCGGTTGTTCCGAGCCACGATGATTTCAATTGTTCGCCACGTGAAGATACGTGGGCAGGCAAATCCCTTTGATCCTGCGTGGTCGTCTTACTTTGCTCGTCGCGAAGCCGCGATCGATGATTGATTGCTCGGTCCTACTATCGGGGCTGACGAATGGCTTGAGCCGGATGCGGGGTGACTCGCACGTCCGGTTCTTAGGGGGCGGTGGCGCAGCAATGCGCTGCTGCTACCCGACGTTGGTGTGGATGCCGAGTCGGGCCTCGTGCATACGGTCATCGGCACGGCGGCCAACGTCGCTGACGTGACACAAGCCGGCGCCTTGCTGCATGGGCAGGAGACGGTTGCCTTTGGCGATGCCGGCTACCAGGGCGTGGACAAACGCGAAGAAGCGCTGGGGCCGCAATGGCACGTGGCGATGAAGCCTGGCAAGCGCAAGCAGCTCAACCCTGAGTTCAGGTGGGCGCGGTTGCTGGAGCAGGCCGAGCAATTGAAGGCCAGCGTGCGGGCCAAGGTCGAGCATCCGTTTCATGTCGTCAAGAACCTGTTCCGTCACCGGAAGACGCGCTATAAGGGGCTGGCCAGGAACGAGGCGCAACTGTTCAGCCTGTTCGGCCTGGCCAACATCGTGATCGCCAAGAGGCGGTTGCTGTGCATCGAAACCCGAGGTGCGTCCTGAAGGTGCAGATCTTCGCAAAAAACGCCTTCGAAGGCCTGCCTAAACACCCAACTCAGCAGTCACGGCACCCATCTCCCGATTCTCGCGTCGGTTCGCACGTCAACCATGCAGCCGATGCACATTGTTCAGCCCGTCCTTAGCGCAATCACGCTCCTGGCCACCGGTTGTTTTAGCCGGAACGTCACTGGTAATTCGCGATATTGATCAACAGCACGTCTGGCAATCAGCCGAAAAAACTCCAAAGCATACGGACGAAAAAAATCCCACTGGCTCCCCGAAGGGACGGCAGTGGGCATGGGTTGCAAGTTGATAGATTGGCGAGGGTTTAAAGGTACTTTTTCCCACGCTGACACTTCCTTTCAGAGCATCTCATCGAACGAGTTTCAGTGCGATGGCTACATGCCCAGCAAAAGCAGGTCACCGACCTTCCGCCTCGGACTCTTCGGACGATATGCCGAAATGCGCCGCCAGGGCCGCGATCGACTGGGCCTCGCACTCGACAGAAACGTCCGTATGCTTGACGTAAGCCCGGAAGAAGAACTCGGCATCTGTAACGACAAGGACGTCGCAGTCGGTGCGGACCGAGTTTTCTTCGCCCGCTTCCTCCGCATCGTCAGGATTGACCTCCGGATCGTACTGGAGAAAGTCAGCGCGATAGTCGAAGCGCTCGACCTTGTATAGGTCGTTCGCCTTAACCACCCCTGATAGCTTGACGATATTCCTGGCTGATTCCTCACTCACCTGAAATACCGCTATGCCAGGCGTGTTATCCAGGTCTCCGCCGCCACGTACCTCGACGCGGTAGACCTTCGGTTCTTTCGTCGACAGCGCTTGCACAACGTCCGCTCCTTCTGCGACTTTGAAGCCGACCGGAGGCGTTCCCAACAGAGCGGTAGCTTCGGGGAGCCATGCCGACAAGATCGGATTGCCCTCCGCATTTGCGATGCGGACGCGCTCGATGGCGTGCCGAAGACACTGCTCGAGCTGCGCCTGGTTTGCGGTATGCGCCGAGGCCTTTCCTTCCGTGTTGCTATTCATGCTTCACTCCTTGATGCCCTGTGGGCGGTTGAAAAGGAGCGAGCGTCAACGCTCGGATGAGAAAGCTCATCGAAGCAGTCAAGGCTATCTGTGAACGTTGGGAGAATTCCTTGCCGGGAAATAGAAGACCGCCGCATCCGCGTGGAGCGGATGGGCGGCTAGTGAGTTACACGTGTTGAAAATTTCCTGGAGGCGACAAAATCACGCCTCAGATTTGCATTTTCCCCAGTCGTCGACCAAGCCGTTGCAGAGAAACGCAGTCGTTTCACCGGACGCTCGGACACTCAGGAAAGAGTTATCCGAGAATGCGAAAATCGCACCGGAGAAAGTGTTCATGATGTTGGGTTTAATGCCGAACATCGCTTTCACCTTTTCGAAAAGCCCAAGCTGCTTCGGACGATACGTCTTTTGATGAATCGCCTCACGCTTGAGTTGCCCCCATGTGGCATCTTTAAAGGCCGTTGCCTTGCAACTCGTGACTTTGGATTTTTGCCTTCCCATTCGCTTCTCCATAAATCTTGCGAGAAGCGTCCCCAGCGGGGAAGCGTCCCCGCGAGGGTTAAAAGTTGCTTTGTTGCACGCTGACAGGTCCTTTCAGGGCATCTCAGCGAACAGATTTCAGGTCGCGTTGCCTACGCCCATCTCCGCACGCACTGCATTGCGTGCTTCGCGGGCATGCTGCTTGACGAACGCGTAGGCTTCCTCGACTGTCCAATCGTCACCTACCGACTGGGCCGCGATGAGCGTAATCGCTTTGAGAAGACCATCTCGCTGGCGCTCGGCGACTTCCCGGCGTTTTGCGATCCACTCGATCAACGAAATCTGATCTCGCTTCCAATCGACTTCGTCGTGCAAATAGCCGAAGCGCTCGCAGAGTAACCGGTGGAAGTTCTTGAATTCATGATCCACTGGGCCCAGGCCGGAAAAAACCTGCTGATCCGGCTGAACTCCCGTTGGCTGATCCGTTACGGTCTCAGGCAGTTTCCGATTGATATCGCTGTTCATGATTTACTCCTTTGTCCCGCTACGCGGTGATTGAAAAGGAGCGAGCTATAACGCTCGGATGAGCAGCACTCATCGCAGCGTTTGCGGCATCAAGGGACTTTCGAAGCGCTCCAGACAGGAGGCATGGCGGCGCGTGGCCAGTGAAAACGTTGCCGACTGAACGGCTTGCGTCATTCTAGCGCACACGAAACCGGAACGGCAACACGGCCGCCGTGCGCCTCTTGCAATGCGCGCCCGAGCCGTGGTAATTTGCGTTTCAGCCGTTCAATCGGCATCACCTGCACCGAACTGACTTTTCGCCTTCCGTCCTGAGCGCCCGCCCAGGATTCGCGTTTTCTCCAGTCAGCACCATTCCCGCACTCATCAATTCCACGTCCTAGCCGTCTAGGCCGTAGGTCCTTTTTCGCCTCTCGACTCGACTTGCATTCCGACTTTCGCATCGGACCATGTCGTAACGAGGCGCTCGCATGTCCTGTCAAGGCCACGCCTTCACCGGGCATCGCCCTCTCCCTTTACAACCGCCCATCCGGGCAAAACGGAGAAAACCATGAAAGACACTCAGCAGGAAACGAACGACCTCTTCGGCGCCATCCTCGACGCGCAGCTCGCATTCAGCACGGAAGTCTCTTTCGGCGGCTCGAAGAGCCTGATGACCGCAGTCAAGGCCAAGTCGCGCGACCTCTGGCAGGTGCCGGTCGAACTCATCCAGGAACTGCCGAATTTCAACGTTCGCGTCCACGACGATGCCTACGACCAGCACATCGACTTCCTCGCGCAGTCGATGGTCGAGAACGGCTTCTACCAGGACAAGCCGCTCGCTGGTTACGTGGCCAACGTTGACGGGAAAAACGTCGTCTACGTGACCGACGGCTACAGCAGACTCAAGGCGATTCCGCGGGCAAACAAGCTCGGCGCCAGCATCACCACGGTGCCGATGGTCTTCAAGTCCGCGGCAACGTCGCTCGAGGATCTGACGATCGCGCTCGTGACGTCGAACGAGGGCAAGCCTCTCACGCCGTTCGAGAAAGGCATCGTCTGCAAGCGGCTCGAAGGCTACGGCATGGAACGCCCGGAGATCGCGAAGCGCCTGAAGATCTCGACGGTCTACGTCGGTCAGTTGCTGACGTTGATGGGTGCGCCGAACGAGATCCGCAAGCTCGTCCAGGCCGGCAAGCTGTCCGCTGAGAATGCCCTTGCCGCCATGAAGAAGCACGGCGCCCAGGCAGTCGAGGTGCTCCGAACCGCAAACGCACAGGCTGCGGCATCGGGCCAGAAACGCATCACGGAAAAGAGCCTTCCGGGCGCGCAGCTCGCGAAGGTGATCAAGAAGCAAGCTCCCGTCATGGCCGAAACGCTGCGCAACGTGAAGGCCGATCCCGGCTTCTCCGCGCTGGCGCCGGCGCTTCGCGAGAAGCTCGAAGCGCTGCTCGGCACGCTCGATGTGAGCGAGAAGGGCGCGCCCGAAGCACCGGACGCTGCAGCTGCTCAGGATGAAGCGACCTTGGCAACGGCGGAGTGACGATCATGGGCATGTTCTTCGACGAAGCCGCTGGCGACCGTTTGATCGGGCTGGACGATGGCGTCAAAGGCGCTCTGGCCGTTCAACGGGCTGGCAGCCAGTTCATCGAAATCTGGTGCGAGGAGGGCGAAACGCGCTACGGGAGTGTGCCGGCCAGCTTCACGGTCGAGGACATCAACCACGTACTGCGCTTCTATCACACCGGCGTCGAGGCTGGCATTGCCGAGGGCGAACTCAAGAAACAGATCGAGGTCCGCCGTGTCCTTGGTCTTCTCTAAAGGAACCTTTGTACCCTCTTTCCCCCCTGTCGTCCGCCCCTCCCCGGGGAGCGGCACAGGGGCTTTTTTTCGGCCGATTTAGCCCAGGCGAATGCCTTGCCTAAGCCGGTTGGCGCCGTGGCCGGCGGCGCGTATGGAGAACCGACAACCCACCCAGGAGTTTGCATGTCCTTCGATTCACCCACCCCGGCATTCGACCGACGCAAAGCCGAGATCATGCGGGCCTTTGACACATCCGACTGGCTCAAGAGCGCCGCGTCGCACCTGAGCGGCCGGGACCCAGAGGATGCCGTCAAGGATGTCGAGGTTCTGCTCGATCTGATGACGCTCCGCGCCAACGAGATTCTCGCGCACGCACAAAAGCTGGCGGCGGCACGCTCCTAATCGAACTTGCATTCCGAACTTCCTGCGAGACACTGATTTCGCAGGCAAGACAGAGCCGGAACGAGCGGCCTTGCCCGAATCGAGTCTCTTTAACGCCGATCCGTTCGGCATGTATCGCCACTACAAGTACAAGGACCACAAGCTATGCGCAAGACCTTCATCACCTTGGCAGCGGCCGCGTTTGCTCTATCGCTCGGCGCCTGTTCGCAGATGCAACTCGCTGGCGGGGGCCAGAGCCCGGACAGCACTGCTGTCGCTGGCACGCACGCGCCGACGGCAGACGAGATGCACCATTGCGCTGCCCCGCTCGGCACGATCGCGATCGAAGAAGACACCCAGTCGCCGTGGTACGCCCTCCTCACCGGCCAGTACCAACTCGGCAGTACGGTCCCCGTGCTCAAGATGCTCGTCCAGCAAAGCAACTGTTTCGTAATCGTCGATCGAGGCCGTGCCCTCAACCAGGCGCTCGAAGAGCGTGCCCTGGGCGCCGCCGGCGAGCTCCGCGCGTCGAACAAGATCAAGAAGGGCAAGATGGTTGTGGCCGACTACACGGTGACCCCGAGCATCACGTTCACGAACCAGAACGCAGGCAGCATCGGCGGCGTGCTCGCGATGATCCCGGGTGTCGGCGGCCTCGCAGCCACGGTTGCCGGTCAGATCAACACGAAGTCGGCTTCGACGACGCTCACGCTGGTCGACAACCGTTCGACGGTCCAGCTCGCGGCCGCCACTGGCTCGGCCCGCAATATGGACATCGGCGCGATCGGCAGCCTTATGTCGTCGCATACGGCCGGCACGGTCGGCGGCTACTCCGATACGCCGGAGGGCAAGGTCATCGTCGCGGCCTTCACCGACTCGCTCAACAACCTCGTCGACGCGGTGAAGCAGTACAAGGCCCAGCACGTGAAGGGCGGCCTCGGCAACGGTGGGCAACTGCAGGTCGACTGATTCCGTTTCTGCAGGGCTTCCGACTGTCCCGGCTCAGGCTGGTTCTTCAGGCAGACGCCTTTTTTCGTTGGATGTTGAGGGAGAAGTGTGTGGGTGGCGAGCAAGGCACGGGCGACGAGGCACTGCGCGAGATCATTCAGATCAGCGACGCGCGTGAACTGGATGAGCATCGCGCGTATCGGTGGGACTGGCCAAGCTTCATCGATCTCAAGCGGATGACAGTCACCCGGGTACCGCAGGGCACGCTGATGACCACCCTGATGGGCGGCAATACGTTCCAGATGTTTCAGTCCTTTGGCGGGCTGGATCTTTCGTGGCTGGAGGTCGGCGACAACGGCATGACAAAGTGCCGCCCCTTCTCTCGTGCGGAATGCGCGCGGTTGATCCAGAACATGACAGCGTGGCTCGCATCCGACCACGCCGAGGCGCAGATGCGCGCCGTTGGAACCGACCGCCGTTACGTGCAAAGCAAGATCGACCAGTTCGCCAAGCTGCTGGCGCCGCGCCCGGAGGAAGCCCCCAATCACCTCTTCAATAAGTGGCGCTTCCTCACAGTCGAGCGTTTCCACGACGATGATCGCGAACTGTCCGAGATGTGCGACCTGGCCGACGACTACGCGGACAGTTACTGGGGCGAGTGCGCGAATCACTAACCAAACAGCGTAATCACAAAGACGCATATGAACCGACCCAACCTGACCGCTCGCGCATTCGAGATCGCAGACGAGAGCATGACCGAATTGCTCGTCTCGCACTCGGTGCGCAGCGAATCGCTCGCACCGACGTTCGGCCTGTCCGATGCGGATGGTCGCGAGGTTCGCGATCTCGAAAACGCCGATCCGGCGATTCAAGAGGCGTTTGAATGGCTCGAAGCCCGCGGTCTCGCAGAACTGGTCGAGGGCGATGCCGATACCTTCATTCTGCTCAAGGGCCACGCGCTCGAATTTGTCGGATGTTGACCGCCCCTCACAAGGACTAAACCACCATGGATCCGAAAGATATCCAGCAGATGACGCCGAACCAGAAACGCGCCCTCAGCAACGGGCTGGCCGCGCTGGAAACGATGGCCGTCCTGTGGGGCGCCGAAGTTCGCTTGTCTGAAATGGCCGCGCGCATCGCCGCTGTGGAGGACGAATCCGAGCGAACCAAGCGCATCGCCGCGATGATCGAGCAGGGATTTATGGAGGGCGCATATCGTCACTTCCTCGATGCTAAGGAGCAAACCGCTCCAGCGCCGACGTTCGAGGAATGGGCACGCACCGAAGGATTGATTTCTGAGTCGCGTGGAGTTCGCTTTGTCAACTCCATGTGCGGCATCGCAGAGAAGGCATGGGACGCGGCAACGCTTGCCGGGCGTATCGTGGAGGAAGCCGGTGCGACGGGCGGCGCGCATCCCATTCCCAGCCACATTGCGGCGGATCTGGAGCGCTCCGATTGGATGTCTGAAGAAGCGCTTCGCTGGTATGCGGATGGCAAGCATTTCGACGTGGTGAACGGCCGCACGCGCATCCTCGATACGGGCGCGATCGCGTCCGCCGCATTGAAGCGGGTGAACGCCGGCTATCACGCCATGAAAGGCGCGGACGCGAGTTTCCAGTTTCCGGCACAAGCTGGTGCGACATCTGCGACGAATTGCCAGAACGGCAGTCCTGATCCGTTGGAGCAGGCATTCGACGAACGCAAGCGTACGTGCGAAGCGATCGACGGAGCGATGTCCTTCGGGTATCTGGACCTGAACGAACCGCCAGCCGCACATTGGCTCGCCCAGTGGTGGGCCGCCGGCCAGGCTCAACGTGCTGCGATGAACGCGCTTCGATATCTGGATCGCGAGCTGACCCAATACCTGAATGGCATGCCGGCCGATGAGACGAGCCGAAAGCTACGCGATGCGGCGCGAGACGGGCTGGCGGGCATCGATTCATCGCCGCTTGCTGCCTCCGCTGCAGGAACCCTTTCGCGCGAATTCCACGCTCTGATCGACGTCGCCGCACAGCGCGCACTGACAGCAGCCGAGGTCTCAAAGGCGGGCGGTGTTGTTCGCGCCTACGTCATGCTCGGCAGGCCAGCAGCCGACGCGGACGCCCGACCGATCCCGATGCTCCTGTTCTGCCCGAAGTGCGGTGCGCAGCACGTCGATGCGCCCGAGCACAACGCGGATCCCCACAGCACGCGTGAGGCGGATGAGTCCGTCGAGTCGAATGTCCAGGAATGGACGAACCCGCCGCACCGGTCGCACCTGTGCCACGCATGCGGGACCGTCTGGCGTCCTGCCGACGTGGCGACAACAGGCGTATCGAACATCGACACGCACGGCAATGCCGACAACTGGCACTGCGGCGAATCAGCCGCGGTGGCGCCGGCGAAGGTTTCCGGCGTCAAGAAAATCGAGGGCAAACTGCAGGAACGGGGGAAGCATGACTAGGGACACGTTCAATCCAATCGCCAGCGCAGGTCCACGGAGCGTGCACCTGTGCGACGACGCGGAAACCACCGCGCGACGGGCCGCGATCGACGAATTGCACGCGAGGACCGCTATCTACACCGCCAGCCC
This sequence comes from Paraburkholderia fungorum, assembly GCF_902833645.1. Taxonomy (GTDB): domain Bacteria; phylum Pseudomonadota; class Gammaproteobacteria; order Burkholderiales; family Burkholderiaceae; genus Paraburkholderia; species Paraburkholderia fungorum. The sequence continues at coordinate 73,555 of NZ_CADFGE010000009.1, read as the reverse complement.
GGTCGTTGACGATCTGCTCAAGCGCCTCGGCTGGCCAGACGCGAGCTGCTGCCTGGTTGATCCCAGTTGCGGTGACGGCATGTTCCTCGCGCGGGCGCTCGATGCGCTGCTCGAGGTCAGGCCGGCCGGCTTCGATCCGCGCGGACAGATCGAGGGATGGGAAATCCACCCGGTGGCGTGTGTCGATGCGCGATCGCGTGTGGCCACGGTCCTTGCCTCGCATGGTTGGTCGCCTTCCCGCGCTGCGACGCTCGCGAGCGATATGGTTCACAACCGCGACTTTCTGACCGAAGGGCCGACGACGCCCCAATGGGACATCGTGGCAGGCAATCCACCGTACTTGCGCGCCGCCAACGTGCCGGACCTGCTGAGAAGCGAGTACAGCCGCCATGTGCCCGATTACGCGCGTGGCGACATGCTGCACAGTTTCCTCGAGCGATGCAGCCGTACGGTGCGCCCGGCAGGCCGCATCGGTCTAGTGACAGCGGATCGCTGGCTATGCAATGACGGCGCGAGTCGCCTTCGCGAGCGGTTGGGCCAACGCCTGTCTCTCGCGCACGTGGAGCGCCTGAGCGCCGAGACGACGTTCTACCGTCCCAAGCAACGGCGAGCCGGCTCCCCGCCGCGCGTTCATCCAGTGTCCGTAGTGCTCGTGTCGGACGCTGGCGCCGAGCAGAACCTGACCGGCAGGCCGATCCACCCAGGCGTAGACGAGAGCCGCTACGAAGGAATGAGGTTACTGGGGGACTTCGCGAAGGTGCGTATCGCGCCGTGGCTCGGTACCGAAGGCGTCTTCGTGGTCGACGCCGCGACGGCTCGCGGCCTGCCGCCCGAGTGCCTGGCACCAGCAGTTGACACGGACGATATCCAGCATGGAAAGCTCGGCACGCCGACGCGCTGGGCGATCCGTACGCATCCGGGCGAGGAACCGTGCCCGGAAATCATGGCGCATCTGGCGAGCCGGATGCACCTGATGGCCAAGCGCGGGCGGCAAGGCAAACCCTGGATGCCGCCGGAGTCGTTTCACGCGCTCGATCTATCACGCGAGTCGCTCATTGTGCCGCGGATCGCGAAGACGCCGAGGGCCGTGCGCGTACCGCCAGGCGTCCTGCCGATCAATCACAACCTGAGCATCGTCGCTGGCGGCGCGGCCACGCTTGATCAGGTCGAGGAGGCGCTCGCCTCTCCGCTCGCGGCTGAATGGGCGCGGGACTACGCGCGGCGACTCGAGAACAACTACCTGTCTCTTACGACGACGCTTCTGCGCCGCATGCCGATGGCGAACATGCCCGTGTGACTGTACCAGCCGCAGACTTGCAATCGTCATCCAGCCGGTATCCTGGAATCTCTCACCATGACGGTAAGGAGCAGCGATGAAATGGGCAGAGATCATTGCGCGGCAGCGTTCGACGGTGAGGCAACTGTTCGAGCGCATGAACCGCGTCGCCGGTGTGGCGATGCAAGCACATGAACTAGCGCCATTGCAGTCCGCATATGAGCAGGAATCTGCATGCCTGCGTGCGATGGGTTCGGTTCTAATCGGTGGAGCGTACTAGCCACCACTCAATCGCGAGGGGAAGGAAAGTGAGCAAGACGCTGGACAGGGTACGCGCTAGACCGCATGTCATGCACGTCGACGATGAACGTGGGGACGGGAACCCGATCATGATCGTTTTGCGCGACGGGTTCGATTTCGCTGATGACCCCGGCTGCGGTGTTCGCGGTGTCGATACGGTCGCCCAGGCCGAGTCCGTGACGCGCGCAAGCAACGTCATCCCGTCGAGCAGCTAGACCAACCGCGCCGCTACGGCCGCCATGTACGCCACCTCGCCCGTTGGAGGCGCGCATATTCACGAAGGGGTAAGACGATGCAAGACGATTTCGGAAATGACCTGTACGGCGATGCGGCGGGTACGCGCACGCTCGAACAAAACTGGAAGGTGATCGAATTTTTTGGGCTGTGCGACGCTGACCACAACTGCACTTACGTTCGCGAAAACGCTTTCTAACCACCGCGGCCGGTCCTGCAGCCTATCAGCAAGGGGAACGACGATGAGCAGCTACGAGGTGTTTTTCCGGTGCTCGGAAATGAGCACTCAGCAAAGCGTTGTGGTCGAAGCCGATGACGTACGTTGTGCGGACAAGGCACTCGACGACTATGCCGCGTTTCACGACGTGCACGTCACGCACGTTGACGCGATTGTCCCGCGGGCGTGAATCAGCATGAAGCACGCACATGCCCCCTGCTCGCTCGCTCCGATCCCGGCCCTGCCGGAGTCGGGGCGTTCGATTGCTGACCTGATGGGAAGCTTCGAGCAATTGCTCGGCGCCTACCACGCTGCCTCGCTGACGGCCGACGCGCTCGCTCGCGACGTGGCGTGTGAGGCGCTCAAAGAAGCGCATCTTCGCGTACTCAACCAATTCGTCGCTGTTCACCGCAGCCTCGACGCCCGCGCGGTGACAAACCGCGCCGCCGGCGTTGACCAGGACGGCCCGCAGCCGGTCGGCTATGTCTCTCCCGCCGAGCTCGAGCGCCTCGACGCGGATGACCAGGCCTTCATTGACCCGCCGTCGTGCGTCGCTCCGAAGAGCGTTCCGTTATTCGCCGAGCGGCCGCTCTCGGCGGCGCGGCTCGCGGGCGAAATGCAGGACGTGGCGATGACCTACGCGAATGGCTGGGCGACCGACTTCGCCGCCGAAGCTGCCCGCATCCTGAGCAATCAGCCTCGTCCGGCCGCCACGGCGGCGCGGTCCGCCGCCAGCGGCCCAGCCTGTCCATTCTGCGCAGGAACGAACGTCGCCACGCATCTGGACGAGGCACAGGGGACGAAGTGGGGCTATGCGGCTTGCGGTGAATGCTCCGCGCGAGGCCCGGAGGTTCGCACGAGCTACGACCTCAGCGAGCAGGCGCCCTGGCGCACAGAAGCGATGGCCGAGTGGGCCAGCCGCGCCAACGTGGCATCGCCGGTAGCCGGGCAGGATCAGGCGCTCGCTCGCGTGCGCAACCGTATTGCCGAGGCTCTGCACTACCCGGCCTGCTGGGACACGGCAGCCTATCCGACGCTTGAGAGTGCGGCGTGGGAGGCAATCGGTTGCGCCGGACTCCGCTGCTCGACGTGCAATCCACCACGGCACGTTCGGGATTGAAGGACCCGGCGGGACATACCGATACACCGGACAACCGTAGCAGAAACGAGGAAATTCACATGCTCACCCAGACGATCCCGCCCGCCCTGATGGCAGAGATTGGCACACTGGTGCTGCGCCTGATGGCACAGATGCGATCGGCGCCAGCCGACGGGATCGCATTCGCCGCCATATCGGAAGAACGCCCGGAGACTGGGCTATGAAGCGCGTATTCGATTGCGGCCACAAGGGCCATGGCAAGTTCTGCCACCGCTGTTCGAACGAGCAGAAGGCCGTTCTCGCCGCACAGGCAGCGCACGAGCAACGCGAAGCGCGCAAAGCTGCATGTGCGACGAAGCCGCGGCCTCGCAAGGAGTCGCCCGTGAAGGACCCAGCCCAGGCGGAGCGTCTGCGCACACTCAAGGCGGCGGCTGCCGGCGCCCCCATCGACCTGAGCGTCGCAGAGTCGCTGCCCGCCGTCATGGAACGCGCGCTCGACGTACTGACCCAGCTCGACGCCGGCACCCATCCTCTGTCGCTTGGCGGCCAGAAGTTGACCAGCCGGCGCGGTTACTTTTCCGTCCCGGTCGGTCTGCGACACCGGATCTTCGTCGACGCGCACTCGCTGAAGCCCACCGAGTTCGTGTCGCACGAGGCATACAACGGGCGGGTCTGACGATGGAAACCGTCCAATACGTCGACCTGCTGGGCGACACGATCGTCGAGCGCGTGAGCGAGGCCCGTCGCAAGCCGACCGAGCCCAAGGGTTACGCCGGACTGCCCGGACGCGGCCCCGCCGATGAGACGTGCCGTAGCTGCCAGCACAAACGGTCGACAGGCTCATCTACCGCGCGCGCGTACTGGAAATGCGGACTCATGCAGGCTCATTGGACTGGCGGCCCCGGCACCGACATTCGCATGCGCTCACCCGCGTGCCAGTTCTGGGAAAAACAGCGTATCGCTTCGCCTCGAACGAACAACACGCAGGAAGACAAAGGGATCTGAGACATGAACACTGCAGCTAACGCAAGTGACGCGCTGGAGTTGACCGCCCCTCCGCGCGAGACTACTCGGGGTGCCAGGAAGCAAGCCGCGTCGGCGGCTTTGTCTCTGTTGCCTCCATTCGTGGATCGTCTGCGCTGGGGTAACACCAACGGGGCAGCGGAACTGATCGAGCAAATGGCATCTGCACTTGCCGACAGCTATCCCGGGGTCTCAGGCAAGCTGCGGCGCTATCAGACGCTGAAGCCGGTCGAAATGAAATTGCCGACCGACATCATTTCGTTCGAGGAGCCAACTGCAGGATTTGCTGACGTGATTCTTCCGCCAGACGTGGAACGGCAACTCCCGGCGATCATCGCGGAGCACGGCCGCGCCGAGGAACTGGCGGCGTTCAGGCTCTCCCCTCGCCATAAGATCCTGCTGGAAGGTCCGCCGGGGAATGGCAAGACGATGCTCGCCGAGGCCTTCGCCAACGAGCTTGGTGTTCCCCTTCTACGTGTCAACTATAGTGGGCTGATCGCGAGCCATCTCGGAGAAACCGGATCGAATCTCGCGAAGGCGTTCCGCTATGCCGAGTGCGCGCCGTGCGTGCTGTTCCTCGACGAGTTCGACGGCATCAGTTCCGACCGTGCAACGAGTGACCTTGGCGAAATCAAGCGGATCACGAACCAGCTGCTCATCCTGATCGATCGGGTGCCATCGCGTTGTGTACTCATCTGCGCCACGAACCTCGTCGAACAAATCGATCCGGCCGTGCTGCGTCGCTTCGATTTCAGACTGCACATCCCGGTTCCGGATTACGCGACACGTCTGCGCTGCGCGGAGGTTGAACTCTCTCCCAAGCTGACGCCTGGCAAAGATGTTTCGAATCTTGCAGCAGTGGTCGCTCAACATGCGTTCGAGAACCTGGCCGCACTGGTTCAGCGCTGCAGGGAAATCCGCAGGGATCTCGTGCTTAATGAAGGCCGAAACGGCGAGCGCCTGGCATCGCAGTTGAGTTGATCGTCAGATTCCTGCATGTGCGCGCGATGGCCGTTTTCGCTCACTCAGGAACGGCGTTCTCAGGCTTTTCAGAATTGAGAGTGGAAGTGACGTTGCGCAGACGTGTTTCAGAATATCGCGTGGAACACCATCGAGCGGTGTACGAAATGAAGAACAGATCTAACCTGGAAGATGAGTTGTTTTACGCCCTGTCGCCGCAGGGGCAGGCCTGTGCCGTCAGAGCGGCGCATCCTAGAAAGGAACGGCATCCGGTCGCCGAGGCGACAACGGAAACGATGTGGGACCACCAGTACCAAGCCAAACATCCTGACCAGGGCACCATCCTAGCCTGCGACTCCCTTCCGAAGCTCAAGCAGGCGGTCAGATTGCGGCGATGGCGCATGGCTTGGATTACGACATCGAATGGCATGTTGAGCTACGGCCAGAACGTCATTCACGAATACCCCTATGTTCCGCGTTACGGATAAGACAGGTTCGACACCGGGTTGGACGTGATAAAGCTAAGGCCTTCCGCCCCTCAAAACGATTAGTTCCTTTTCTCAGGGGTTCATGAAAGCAGCCATCGCCTCCTCCGCGTCTCCCATGTCGGCGCTGACCGAAGAATCGCAGCGCGTCCTATCGCTGCTTGCCACTCACACCTACGAACAGGTCGCGTCGTTGACCGGCTGGTCGCGCGGACGCATCTATTCGCTTGCGCTTGCCACTGGCACGCGCAAGACCGAAGCCCGCATCCGCGAGCGGGCGACCGAGCGCCGACAGCGCCAATGGGAAACCTTCCAGTCGATGATCGATACGACGGTGAAGGCCGACGTACTCGACTTCCTCGACGGGATCCCTGACGATTCGGTGTCGCTCTACGTCACGAGCACACCGTACAACGTCGGCAAGCGATACGGCGACGGGCCGGCTGCTGACCGCATGCGTTATGTGTACTTTCACGGCTGGCTGATGCAGGTGATCAGCGAGATAGGACGCACGCTCAAGCCGGGCGGCGTGGTATGTCTGAACGTCGGCAAAACCATCGACTGGCAGGACCGGCTCATGCCGATGGACATCATGCTCTTTGAGAACCTGCGCGCCGCCGGCCTTACATTCCAGGATCGCGCCGTCTGGGAGTCACAGCACGGATTGACTCCGAAACGGCGACTGGCTGGCCGGCACGAGATGGTTCTGGTGTTCAGCAAGGGAGAGCCGGCCGTCTTTAACCCGACACCCGCCCGCAAGCCGCAGAAGTATCCGGGCAAACGGTCATTCAAGGGCCCGAACCGCGGCGAACTGTCCGGTAGCCCGCTTGGCGCCCATCCGACCGATGTCTGGGACGATATCGGCCAGGTGCGTCACAACCATCCGGAGCGGAGGCACGGCGATCACCCCGCTCAGTACCCTGTCGCGCTGCCCAAGCGTGCGATTCTGCTCTACACGAATCCGGGTGACGTCGTATGCGATCCATTCTGCGGGAGCGGGTCGACCGCTGTTGCTGCGGTCGAGACCGCACGGCATTTTATCGGCGCTGACCTGTTCTACGAAGATCTGCGCGCGTCGCGAATCGCTGCCGCAAAGCCGGACACCGTTTCGTCATTGCCCGGCCTAAGCGACGAAGGCCTCGCGGTATGGCAGGCTGAGGCCCAACGTGTCGAGCATCCGGCAAGGACGGCGCAATCGGCATTGTTCGCAACGAGTTGAAAGCATCACGTGCCATACCTTGAGTCGCAGAAGCTGACATCCGAATCGTCACAGTGGAACGTGTCTTCGACAAGCGACACCGCGAATTCGATTAGGTCCTGCCTGAACTGCGGGAACATCTCAATGTAGCTGCGCAGTTGCGCCGCCGTTGGAAGACTCTGCTCAACCGCGAAGTGCATAAGAACCTCGTTGAGAGGCGGGTCGTTTGAATCGATGCTTGGCGTAGCAAACGCGTCGCCGCTGCTCCTCTGCAGACGGTAGGTGCGGCTCTCGCTAACGTGGAATGAGGACCACGCCGTATCTGCAAGAAGCGATTGCAGCTCCGCCTCGGTGCCGTCGAATTCCACGCTGACGATCCCTGACCGGATACGGCCAAGGCGTACACGTGGAAGGTCCCCCAACTGCGCGAGGAGGTCATCAGAAACGGAGGTCCGAAGACCGGCGCTTAACAGGCAGAACTTTTTCATCGTCATCTCCAATGGGCACCATGCCCATAATTAGAGATGGCAACGACATCGCCGCACCGGCAATCCTGTTACAAATTTATAGACCCTGCTCTTCCAATCGTTATCGCGTTTGACTTCCTCTGGCGCCGTGTAGTCTGTCCTTGACAACTCTGCCGGCCAACCAGCGCACAAGGATCACTCGATGAACACCGCAGACAAACATCCGAATCTTCCTGTAGCACAGCAGGATCCAGCGGACCACGTTACTGTAGAGCGTGCCAATGGCGAGCTGGTGCTCGGCGCGTGGTACTGGGTCAAGGACGTCGCCACGTGGGACGACAAGAAGAACGGCCGCAAGAAAGGCGACGAGTACGAGTGGTTCGGCTGCGCGGTGGAGATCGGCAGCAACTATGTTCAAATCGAGAGCCCGGGCGGCGGTTCTACGCGCGTGCACCTGGACGACTACTGGACGGACCTTCGCCGCGAAGCCGACCCAGATGCCGTGATTTCTGGAAGGCTCGGACACTGGCAGGCGCGCACGAAGGCGCTGGTCACCGAAATCCACTCACTGACGCAACGCCTTGGAGTCACGAGCTCGCGCGCGATCGCCGCCGGTTCAGCGCCCGCCGGTTCGACCGGTTCTTCTCTCATGGCGCTGTCGGGGCAGGACAATCTGAAGGCGTACAAGGGGGCGCTTGTTGCCGCAAAAGACAAGACCATCCCCGATCTGTACAAAGACCTGGAGAACGCCAACGAGCAGTTGACCATCTGGGCGAAGGCATCGATGCTCCCGCTGAAAGCCTCGATTACGCCGATGCGTGAAACTATTGCGACGATCGATGACCGTCTGCTGACTTTCGGTCTGTACGCCGGCATTTCTGAGCAGGCAGTGCGATGCAGCGAGGGCCACGCCGCCGACGCCGACGAGCCGCTACACGTAATGCAACGCCGGCTCTACATGGACGAGGAGGCGCTACTCAGTTACGAGGCTGGCGGGATGGACTTTCGCGGCATCGGCCAGTTCGATGCCTGGCTCTGCCGACCCGAGAACCGCGATCGCATCCTCCCTTTCCCGCGCACACTCGTCGCGATGCGCGTGCGCCGCTCCAGGAAGGAGCGCGAGACGCACGGCGATCCGATCTCCACATTCATCTCCATCCAGGAAGCGGAAGCTGACAAGTGGACGTTCCTGTACGTGCGCAACGGCGAACAGGTCTGGCGCATCGCATGCGAGATCGACTTCGGGGAAATGATCTTTCCGGATGGGGCCATCTATCGCGAAGGTGAGCCGATGATGGTCAAGATGCACGGGAACAGCGTGGAAAAGCTGATCACGGTTGCCGAGTACGAGGAGCACATGGCGATCTTCCGTGAATCGAAAGCGAAGGCCGAAGCCTGGAAGCGCGCCAACCCGGGCAAGGACAACTGGGACAATCCGCACATGCGGTGGAGCGACTCGATCGGCATTCCCGATTTCGGTTCGTTCCGCCCGAGCGACTGGGAGCCGTTCGATCGCAGCAACGTCTACTTCGACGAGGTGATGGAAGAAATTCAGGACAAGATCAAGGAATACAACCGCGTTGCCGTGATCATACAGGGTCTTTTCGACCGCTCCGAGATCCTGCACCCGCATCCGCCGGTGCAGACGTGGCGCCCGGATAGCTTCTCCCGTTGGGTGAAACTCGTGTACGACGCGAGCCTTGCACTGCACGACGGCGAGAAGCCTGACTTCGAGGCGTTCCGCGCCGAGCTCAACGCCACTCTTGGGCCGGGGAGCGTGGTGGTCGGCCAGGAGTATTACTGGATGACCAAGGAAGCGGAAAAAGAGAATGCCCGGCGCGACCGGGACTACCGCACGGGTGCCACCTCATACCGATACCTTGCCTACCGGCCGTACGGCAATCCCGGGCCGGGCCGCGTCGCCACGATCGAGGAATGGAAGCCGCGTGCACGCACGGCGGTCTTCCGGTGGGAGCGACAGGCGGCGCGTTATGGCCATTCGGCTATCAGCCAGTCCATCGCTGTTCCGGCGGCGGAGATGCTGAACATCTCGGCTTACCGGCCCGGTGATTTCAAGCGGTTCTTCGCCGATCCACGCACGCGTGCCGAGTACCTCAAATGGGCGCCGCTCCTGCTGACCGCCGAGGACTGGCACGCCGGCAAGCTGCGAGAACACGAGCCGACGAACCAGAGCAAAAGCTCTTTCTGATTGAAGACGTATATGCACGTGCGAAGGCGACTTGACTCGTTATAACCGTGGATAGACTGGACTGGTTCCATCCACATGAGTGATCGCCGCATCCGGAGACGTTATGCAAACCCAGTCACTTACAATCGCTTCGCCCCTGACGCATTGCACCCTTACTGGCGTCGACAACGCGACCGACATCGACCAGCTTTTCGTGCTGGGAGATCTACACCCGTTCGTCGAATGGGGGACGCTGTACAGCGAATCTCAGGCTGGCACCGGCCGCTATCCTGACCTGCATAGGATCGAGTCGATCGCGCGCAGACTGGAGGCCACTCGCGCTCGCCCGTCGTTCGCGCTCCACGTGTGCGGTCGTGCGGTCGCTGACCTCCTCGCGGGCGTCGGGCGTGTGTCCGATGTCGCCGAAGCCTTTGACCGCATCCAGATCAACTTCCTGTCGACGCGCTTCTCGTTGCAGGACATTATCGCCACCGTTCGTCGCTATCCGGCGAAGACGATCATTACGCAGTTGAACGCCGCGAACATCGACCTGTGGATGCGCCTGGCCGATGAACCGAACCATGCGGTGCTGTTCGACGCTTCTGGCGGGCGAGGTATTGAGCGCGATCAATGGCCCCACGCACTTCGTTCCGTGCCCTGCGGCTACGCCGGCGGTCTCGGGCCGGACAATGTGTCGGCCCATCTGCCTCGCATTCAGGAAGCCGCGGGCGGCGCCCTTTTCTGGATCGATATGGAGGGCCGGCTACGTGACGAGCGCGACGTGTTTGACCTCGCGCGAGCAACCGCGGTCCTCGAACATGTCGAACAATGGCGCTCAACGCAAGGAGTCATCTGATGCTCCACGTCCTCGAGTGGGCTGGTGCAGTGATGGGCGTGATCGGCTCGTACCTCCTGGCAGAGAACCGATCGTTCTCCCGCTACGCCTGGCCGATCTGGATCGGTTCCAACGCCTGCCTGATCGCCTACTTTGTCGCCATCCATTCATGGGGCGTTCTCGCGATGCAGTCCATCTACCTTCTGTCTTCAATCCGCGGGCTTTATCGATCCTTTCCTGGCCTTCGCTCGACGTTCCGTCGCACGGCTCGCGCCGCCGCGCGGACGACACCGCTTTGACATTGCGACGGATGTTGACGGAATAGGCACATGTGCCTATCATCGCCATCAAATAGGCACATGTGCCTATTCCCTTCCAAACTTATGCGGAGCCAGTATGGGCACAGCAATCGCCAGGGTGTACGTGAACGATATCGAGGTCGGTGCCCTGCCCGCCGACCAATACAACAGCATCGTCAAGATGGTCCGTGCCGACCGGCGGCTCTATGTTGCTCAGGCCTTCAACTACATCGGTGCGACGTGGCGCCTTGTTGCTCTGTCGTTGCGCTATGTGCCGATCCTGTGGTTCCTCGCGCTGATCGTGCTCGAAGTGGGGGCGCCATCTTCAGTAACGGATCTGATCGCGGCGATGCGTCAGGCCACACCCGCAGAAATTAACCACGCGATTTGCTGGATGCTGGGAATCGGCTGCTTCGTCAGCATGATCATCGTGGCGCTCAGCATGTTGCTGGGCGGTTATCCGACAGGAGTCGTAGATCAATTCGACGGAAAGATCAGCCACCACATTCGCTCGCTGCTGGAAGTTCCTGCCGAGGGAAAGATGATGGTGGTCGTGACGACCGACTCGGGCCAATGAGCAACAGAGAGCGTTACCGTCAGCTGCTGCTCAAGCATGATCTGACTCAGGCCGAGAGTGCGGCTTTGATCTGCGAGCAGACACAGCGACCGTGCTCGGTGAGAACCGTTCGATCATGGCTCAATGACCCGGACAAGGCCAGCTCGCGCGGGTGTCCTGACTGGGCCATCACCGCGCTGGAAAACGCCATTGCTCGACGCACAACATAGCGTCTGACCTGCGTCGAGGGCTGGCGGCGCGTTTCGGCAGAACGCCTGGGATGCAAGCTCTACAGCGAACAGGAAGAGACGGATCGCGTCCCGTATGCGGTCCGGCGCGGCACGCCTGGTGCTACGCCGGTTGTGCCGCGCGACGCGACCCCGGACGGTGATCCCGTCGCTCGCTCTGCCAGTCAATCATCGCAGTTCCTGCCACATACACATCCGCCGCTTCGCCAGAAGACCGAATCGGGGCTGTGCAAAGCCATCATCATCGCTGAGATCCTCGAACGTGACGGCGGGTCCACGCACCTGCCCTGTGTCCGTTGGCAACGCGTTCGGCAGAATTGAGCCTTGATTTCCTTTGATTTTCCCATTCATCGTCGGTTCGTACTGGCATTTCGAGAAATTCGAAGAATCATGCGAAGCGTGGCGCGCCATTTGTTTTCCTTTGCGTTGCCGAAAGAAAGGTCCTTTTTCGCGCTGAAAGTAATTCCGGAACAAGGCGGTTTCAGTTTGCCTCCGGAATTAACCATTTATTCAACGCTTTTTCGTTCGCCGCGCGATGCCATCGGGAGGCTACAGTGCCCTCACCTCCTTGGTGAGCGATCCTCGCCCGGCGCCGACCAAACGGGATTCCGGGCCTCTCGCATCTCAGGGCACCTTTTCAGCCGCAACCACCCGATACGAGGAACATCGTGAAGCAAAGCAAATTTGTCGGTCACCTGGGCGCTGCCGTCGCCGCCATTTCGCTGACCGCTACGGCAGCGTATGCCGCTACGCCGTCGGCGAAGATCTCGTCGCACAGCACCGATGCGACGCTGCCCGCCATCGACTCTACCCACGCGAAGCCGCAGCTCGATTCTTCCCCCAATCGTCCGCTCAAGACGGTGGGCCTTATCCTGCACCTGAAGCGAGGCAGCGAAGGAACGCCGAGCGACATTGAGATGACGCTGGCCGACAGGCAGTCAGGCTTCTACAAGAGCGAGGAGGTAACGCCCTACGTGAGTGGCTACTGCAGCCCGAAAAGCGGCTCATCGACCGCCAGTGGTTTCGATGGGTGCGATCATGACGGCGCCGAGGTCAGCACGCTGCGCACCGGGGTCAGGATCGAGGCAACACCGACCGTCGGAGCGAATGGCTCGGTGATACTGGAGCTTCAGGTCACCGATGAGCAGCTCGACGCGGTGACCAACTTCAAAACGCCGGCTGGCAACTTGCAACAGCCGCTCGCACACGGCAATCACTTCGCGGGCACCGTCGCGCTGCACGCAGGTGTTCCGACGATCATCACGGAGCAGACGTCGAAAGGCGAAACGTGGGAAGTGACCGCAGTCATCGACCCGAAGGACGCTGCGAATCCGACGGAGCAGTAATCCGGCTGGCGGCGCGCTGCGATGCATTCATCCGTGAGTGGAAAGATGCAGCGCCGCCGCCATTTCCGGTGCGCTTCCTGACACGTTGGACTCGAGGTCGCGGCCCTTGCAACCAAGGCGGTGGCTGAGAAGTATGGCGGCGTCCGGGCTGGCCTGTCCGCAGTGGCGGCGTTTCTCGACACCGCCGAGAAGCTACTCGGCCTGTGGAACGACCACTGAAAATCTTAACAGGGAGATTCAAAGATGAAGAAACTTGCTCTCGCGATGCTGTTGGTTGTTCCCGCCGTTGCTTTTTCGGCGACCTACTCTGTCACCGAACAGTCGGGTTCGACTGCAGGCGCGAAGCTCACCGCGCTGGGCCAAACAGGATGTGTCTATGCCGACGTTCCGATTGCGCTGGGCGACGTTCTGAGCTATCCGGACGGAACCCATCAAGTCTGCGCAAGTGGGCCGAATGGGCCACGGTTGATGGACCTTGCCTCGGAAAACGTGACGAAGCACTAGCCCAGTCCATCCTAGGTATCAATGATGACGCGGTTGGGTTGTCAGGCAGTTTTTTGGCGAAATCAACCGCGTTAGCCGAATACAAAGAAATCGACGAGCGATTCGCCCGATCGTCTAGATGAACATAAGACGCGCGTGAGCACCGTGCCGGCTGGTCGCCGGTCAAGACGGAGAACCGAGATCCAGCGCTTTGTCGAAATCCGAGGATGAGTTGTGGAAGAAAAGATCGAGCGAACGATGCGTCAAATGGTGCTTTCAACAGCGGCCAAAGCGACCTCCCCTTGACTCTCGTATCGCCTCGATAGGATGGAGTCTCCATCACCTGACCTAGCGAGATGTATCTCCATGCAAACGAAAACCATCTCGGCCGAAGCCTTCCGTGAGGGCGCGCGCGAGGCCGTGCTTCATGCGCTCGACACGTACCTGCGTGAGCTTACCGGCTGCGACAACGCTCGCGGTGCCACCGATGCCGACCTGCCCGCGCTCTTCGCCGGCATCGACGCGCACACGGCTCGTGTGGCGGCGCGCTTGAACGACGCCAACAGCCAGGAGGTCGGCTCGGCTTTCCTGTCGATCGTCGACTGAATCAGCATCCTCTATTTCGTCTCGGCCACCATGAGCAAGACCGCCGTCATCACCACCTACTTCAACCCGTGCGGCTACGCCACGCGCCGCCGCAACTACGACCTCTTCGTCGAGGGCATGCGCCGGGCAGGCGTGCCCTGCATCACCGTCGAATGCGCGTTCGGCGATGCACCGTTCGAACTACCGCCATCGCTCGACGTGATCCAGATCCGCGCGAGCACACTGCTCTGGCAGAAGGAGCGCCTGCTCAACCTGGCCGCGTCATGGCTGCCGCCGTCCTGCCGCTTCGTATGCTGGTTCGACTGCGACATCATCTTCGAGAACCCTGAGTGGGTAGCCGACCTCGAACGCGTGCTTGACACTTGCAAGGTCGCCCAGGTCTGGGAGTCCTGCGTGCGCCTCGGGCAAGGCAATGTAGTCGGCAACAAGCCGGACATCGCCTACTCGTTCGCGTCGACGCTGCACCGCAAGCCTTCTCTCCTGAACGCCGGCCGCTACGATGCACACGGACACACGGGCTACGGCTGGGCGATGCGCCGTGAAATCTTCGACGAAGTGGGCCTCTACGAGCATGCAATCTCGGGCAGCGCCGATCACTTCATGGCGCACGCGATCTACGGCGATTACAACTTCTGCATCACGAACGCGCTGAAGCATGACCGCCGTCAGATTTCGCACCTGAAGCAATGGGGCGACCGCTTCCATCGGCTGGTGCAAGGGAGCCTCGGTGTCGTTCCGGGGCAAATCCGGCACCTGTGGCACGGCGACGCGGTGAATCGCCGCTACTTCCTGCGCATGCACGACATCACGGACCTCGGATTCGATCCGTGGACCGACCTGCTCATCCAGCCAGGCAAGCCCCTCGAATGGGCACCTGGCCTGAGCAAACCTGACCTCGTCCAGTATTTCGCCAACTATTTCGCGAGCCGTCAGGAAGACGGAGCGCTCGCTGCGTAACGGAGATCACATGCCACAAAACACCAAACCCGACTTCGACAGCGCCCAGTCCGCCCTATCCCGTGCGCTGGAAGCGATCCATCAGCGAATCCATGATGTCGACAACGAAATCGCGAAACTGAACCAGCATCGCAAGGCGTATCTGGACAGCACGGTCGAGGCGCTGCTGCCGAATATCTCTGGCAAGACGCTACGATCCCTGCAAGATGTGATCCCGGGCTTCCTCACGCGCGATGTACTGGCGATCTTCGAGCACAACTGGAAGGTGCTGGGTGTCTTCCACAGCGAGAGCTACGAGCAGGGTTACACGACGCTGCAGACGCGGCTCGCCAGTTATCTCGACCAGAAGCAGTTCGGCAAGCTGAAGGCGATGGACGAGGAAAATGCGGGCAAGTTGGCAGCACTGGCCGCGGACAAAGGATCGCTGAACGCCCAGGCCCAGAAAGCGCTCGACCTTCTCGACCTGATGCAGAAAGCGCAAAAGGCCAACGTCAAGCTTCCGGTCGAGGCCTCTGAGCAACTCCGCCACATCGCTTCGATCGGTCGGTCCAGGTCGGCGCCCACGGGGGGTACCCCCCGTCCTGTTGCTCCTACGAGAGCAACAGGAACAACAACCTCCTCAGCCAGCCTGACCTCGAGCTCGTCGTCGAGCAACAGCGATTCGGATCTCTGGTTCTATTTCATGACCGATATTCCGACGAGCTTCCGCACGCTGATGATCTCGTCGATCGAAGAACATCGGGTCTCGGATGCGGTTGCACGGCAAGCCGCGATCGACGCATCGTCCACTCCGCCGCTGCCTGACTCCTCCAGTTGGGTCTCCGACCCGGCACCCGCCCAGGACACGTCGATGGTCTGCACGGCCGATTCGGCTGCGACCGACATGACTGGCGGCGCGGTTGCCGCTGCCGCGATCGCGACGGACGACAGTCTCGGCTACTTCTCCTGACCGCCCCCCCGGCGTCGCGAGAGAGCGCAGGAGACCACATGAGCGAGTACGAAAAGCTGGACCAGCTCATTCTCGCCAAGATCGGTGCAGCG
Organism: Paraburkholderia fungorum; assembly: GCF_902833645.1. Lineage (GTDB taxonomy): Bacteria > Pseudomonadota > Gammaproteobacteria > Burkholderiales > Burkholderiaceae > Paraburkholderia > Paraburkholderia fungorum. The sequence goes on along the minus strand of NZ_CADFGE010000009.1, from coordinate 57,737 downwards.
CCGGCCAGGCCGGTATTGTTCACCGTGCTCAGCATGAACTCCGAAGTCATCGCTGACTCACGTCAACGGACACAACCGCACGCGTGGAAGGTTTAAGAATCGCCCGCACGCTCGACAAGCCTATGAGAAAGACGCCAGTCAGTTGCATGGCGAATTCTTCTGCGACAATCAATCAAACGTTGAAGCGAGATATGGATAAGGACACTGCCGCGCCAGCGCAATCGAACGGCTCTTTGACGCGCGAGCTGCTCGACACGCTGCAAATGGTAGTCAAACACTTCACGCAGACGCCTTCGACGCTGGCCGATTCTCAGGCTCGCTGCAAAGCCCATGAGGTGATCGCCAAGGCCTACGCGCAGATCGGCTATTCAGCGGCGCCAACGCAATCGGGGGAGCCGGTGGCGGATGCCGTCAGGCTCGCGTGCGAATCACGGAGTATCGAGTTTGACATTGACACTCCCGGCGCAGCTCTTGGCCGGCTCTTACGCTGGGAAAGAGAGAACGCCTCCCCGCAACCATCCCAGCCCGTGGAAGCCGGTGAGGCTCTCGACAACACTGATTCGCCCACCCTGTGGGAAGCGTTCGAAATGGGCTTCGGTCTTCGTAGTGCGATGCTGGGGCACGTTCTGGATGGTCGCGACGTAGGGCGTCTGACAACCTGCGAATTCTGGCATTCGTCGATGCTTGGCATGCACGAAGGTACTGACTTGCATGTTGGCCTGTCGGTGAGCGAGGCTATAGTGAAGGTTAAGGCCGAGGTTCGCAGGCGGCTTGATGCTTTCGATGCAAATCGCGCCTCCCCCTCTGCCGCGGTGTTGGACGATGACCGGGCGGCGTTGCGTGCTCTTAAACGCCTCGAAACTGCATGCGACCAACGTGCGGCACTTCTAACGGGCGAAGTCTATCTGGCCGCCGAGGCCATTCCCGGCATGCGCGACGCCCTTTACGAACTGGACGCGGCGCGCAAAGAGGCGTGCGAAGTACTGGCCAGCGCCGCATCCCCGCAACCTGCAGCACAGACGGATGGCCCATGCCGTGGCTAACGCTGCGATAATTCTGGGGACTGCCTGAAGGAAGGCGCACCCCCGCGAGCGAGAGGGTCCGCTTCCGATGCGAATCGCTGAATACTCGGAGCGCCAGCAGAGAAGCGGCTCGCCCTGACGCGCCGCCCGCACCATATCCTTTCGTTGAGAAAAAGATGAATCGCGTGACGCCCCCGAACACCTTATGGAGAAAGTTGGCTGGTTTTTTCCGCCCCGTGCTGGGCGCCGTGAAAGCGAGCGTCGAGCGCAATCCCGCCGGAAAGATGCCGGAAGCTGGCGTGCGCAAGACTATCCCGATCGCCGCGGGCGACGCGCCGTCCGCCAGTGGTTTCACCTGCCCGCCGTCCTGCTGGGGAACGTGTTGCGATGACGCCGTGTTCCTCGAGCCGAGAGATGTCGTGGCGATCCATCAGTTCGCCGACCGTCACTTTGCCCGGTTCGCGAACCACTTCGCCACACGATTCGTGCTGGCGGGGCTCCACAACGAAAACCCGGTCGTGACGCCGGCGTTTGTCACCCATGACGGCGTTTCGCGTTTTCACTTCTTCAGGAACGCGGCGACGAGTGAGCTTCTCGGCGATATGCCGCAGAGTTCCCGGCGATCGGTGAGCACGCGCCAGCCGTTCTATCACACGATGCTACAGTTCGATCGGCAGGCCGAGGACATAGGCGGCTGCGTTTTCTTGACCGATCACCGCACGTGTTTTCTCGAAGAGGTCGCCGTCGACGCTGGTGAGCATAGGTGGACCGCCAAGCCCGAAGGGTGCGTGCTGTTCCCGCTTGTGCCGCTGCCGGATGGAACGCTGAAGCCCCTCGCCTCCCCCGAAAATGAGCCGCCCGACGGCCCGAATCATGGACTGTTGAAGAAGTTCAGCGAGCGGGCATGCTGTACCCGCGTAGGCCCTGGAAACGCAGCACAGGAGATGTCTGCTGCGGTGGCCTTCGTCGAACAGTCGCGCAGCGCGCGCACGCGCGCTTTCGAGCATGTACTCAAAACAAAGGCTGTGCAGATCCGGAACGGTTTCCTGCAGGTCTTCGACCGGCCGGTCGCAGGATCATCCAGTGCCGGGCGTCAGTAGATCGCGGCTTCCCCTTTCTCACACCGACATGACGACCATCGAAACCAACAAGAAGCTCGACGCCGCATGGGCGATGTTCATGACGCTCAACGCCAAGGCACCGTATATCCGTCGCTCGGATGTGGCCGAGTTCCTCGCCAAGCGCCTGAGCGGTACGCGCCGCCCGACGCCTGAGCAGCGCGAGCTCGCGGCAAAGGCGGCCGAACGGTTCATGAAGGATGCTCGCAAAGCCGAGAAACTCGTCAAGTCTGGGCACCTGCACTGGCGCTTCTCCGGCGTCGAGGACCGCACGCGCAAACTGATCGATGGCCGCATCGTTGCCGACGGCCCGGAGAACGTCATACTGTCACTCGAGTCGCGGTGCCCGACAAAGTGGCTTTCCGTCGATCTTGAATCCGGCAGCGTCTGGCAGGCCGACGAAACCGGCCACTGGACACGCGCTACACCGGAAGCCATGCAGGCACTTAAGCTGATCGTGGAGAAATCCTGATGGACACCGTCATCGCCTCCTACCTCACCGACGACCGCGATCTGCCGGACGATGAGCAACGACGACTCGTGATCTTCTTCGGCGGCAACAACGACCTGTACGTGCAGGTCGCGCCCAAGAACGGAGGCACCTTCGAGGGCGTGCGCATCTGCACGTCCGGCGGCGCGTCCACGCAATGCCCTGGCCTCGGGCCGGCGCTTGCGGACGCGTATCGAGCAATGCGGGCTGCTCAGGAAAACGTGAAGGCAGAACTGCGCCAGACACGCACGGAGCTCGAGGAGGAACTTCTCGCCTGGCGAGCTCGTTTTCCTGATCTGATGTTCGACGGTCTGTCGGAAATTGTCGACGTCTGAAGTCGGCGCTGGCGGTCCGGCCTGGCAGCCGGAGGTATGAGCCAGTGACCGGAACAGGCAAGCATGATTGGCGAGGCAGTATGAAGCGAACAGCGCGGATTGCGACCTACAGGGGGTGGACGATAGATGCGGCCCCCATCATCCTGGCGAAACAGCGTCTTTTCCAGTCATGCGCGATCGTTGAACGCGAGAGCGGCGAGCGCTTCGTGTTTGTTGATCTCGGCAACCGAGTTTTTCGATGGCAGGCACACGAACGCGGTATCGATTGGGCCAAGCAGTGGATCGACAATAACTACGTGTACGGCTCCTCCGGACGCGGCCGTTAGGCCAAGCAAGGCGAAGGATGGCACGATCGTCATGGCGGTGAGCGGGTGCGCCTGCATATCGGTATGCGAGGTTGACTGCGATCTGCGGGGCTAACTCAGCATCTCCATCAGCGTGCGAGCATTGCGTTGCCCCTGGTCCTCAAAATTGTTATTTAGCACCACGTGCACCTGCGCAACAAGCGCGGCAAGGTTCCGGATTTTGGCAGCCAGCCCGGCCAACTCATCGTCACTGTAATCGTAATTGAACCGGTCGCTGGCGGCCGTCGCGCCTTTGACGTTCCACGTTTCGTGGTTGCGACCGTGCAAACGAACGACCGCGAGGCGATCGTTTGTAACCTCCCATATCGAGGGGATGCTGTTCGCCGTCGTGTTCGGCTCGTCCACGACGACATTGACGAAGCCATTTTCACGTTCGAACGCAAGCGTCGACTCCGTGTGTCTCTCGTCGAACCACGATGCATTCCGGAATTCGACCGCGACCGTATACCCGGCCATTCTCTCCGCGCAATGCTGGATGTGCGTACGGTTCTCTGGGGAACTCGTTAGCCAGGGCGCGAACTGAAAATGCACGGCGCCTAGCTTACCAGCCTCCGCGAGCGGCTTGATCGCGTGAAGATACCGACGCCAGATTTCATCTCGCAATTCTTCGGAAAGGTCCTTGTAGTAGACGTTGGCCTTGCCGTTCTGCGGCAACGCCGCCTGAAGATCTGCGGAGAATCGCTTGCGCTGTGCCGCATGGCCAGTGAACAGGCTGAACGCCTTCACATTGAACACAAAATCTGCTGGCGTCCGTTCGGCCCAAAGCACCGAATTCGAGGGGCTCGGCAGCGAGTAATAGCTGGAATCGACTTCGACCAGAGGGAACTGGCTGGCGTAGTAGCGCAGCCGGGCCTCCGGGGTTGTACATCCAGCCGGATAGAATCGCTTGCACTTGATAAGCGTCGGGTCCGTCCATGAGGCAGTCCCGGTGAGGATCTTCATGTGCATCTCCTGTCTCGTTTATTGGCGGCGCGCTTCAGCAGAAATTCCGGGCGACGGTGTGCAACTCACCCAGGAGAGCCGACATGTCGACCAGTTGCTGCGCAACCAGGTGCCGGACACCGCCCTCTGACTGCCATACACCATACACCGCGAGAAGTCCGGCGCCGAGCGCCTCCCGGCGTTGCCGCTCAAGCAAGGTCGGCCACACGATCACGTTGACCGTGCCCGTCTCGTCCTCAAGCGACATGAACATGACGCCGTTAGCGGTCCCCGGGCGCTGCCGTACGGTGACGATGCCACATGCACGCGCCAGTTGGCCATCGCGGTAGCCAGCGAGCACATCGGCCGGCATAAATCGTTGCTGCTTGAGGCGCGGTCGCAGCAGCGCAAGCGGATGTCGGCCGAGCGTGAGGCCAAGCGCCCGGTAATCGGCGACAAGATTCTCGCCCTCGGTCATCACCGGTAGCACCGGCGTGGCGTCGTCGTCCGTCGCGCCACGCAGCAGATCACGGTCTGGCGCGGCAGCGGGTGCGTGCCACAGGGCGGCGCGTCGATCGCCGGCGAGCGCGCGCAGGGCGTCGGCCCGCGCAATCGCATCGAGGTCCGCACGGTCGAGGCGGGAACGCGTCGCAAGATCGGCGATGTCGGTGAACGGCCGCACTGCACGCGCGAGTTCGATGCGCCCTGCGGAGTCCTGCTTCAACCCACGGACAAGCGACATACCAAGCCGGACTGGCGCACCCGTGCCGTCGCCCTCCAGCTTCGAATCCCAGTCGCTGAGCGTTACGTCGACGGGCAACACGGCAACGCCGTGACGCCGCGCATCCTGCAGGAGCTGGGACGGCGAATAGAAACCCATCGGCTGGCTGTTGAGCATTGCACAGAGAAATGCCGCCGGCTCGTGACATTTGAGCCACGCACTCGCGTAGACGAGCAAAGCGAAGCTGGCGGCGTGACTTTCCGGAAAGCCGTACTCGCCAAAACCCTGGATCTGCGCGAAGATCGCCTCCGCAAATTCTCGCTGATAGCCGCGTTCAAGCATGCCGTTGACGATCCGGTCGTGGTACGGGCCAAGGCCACCCTTGCGGCGCCACGCTGCCATCGCTCGACGAAGCTGGTCCGCCTCGCCCGCGCTAAAGCCGGCGGCGAGCATCGCGACCTGCATCACCTGCTCCTGGAAGATCGGCACGCCGAGCGTGCGCGACAGCGCGGTCTCGACTTCCGGGCTGGGATAGCTCACCGGTTCAAGGCCCTGCCGCCGACGCAGGTACGGGTGGACCATGCCGCCCTGCACTGGACCCGGGCGTACTATCGCGACCTCGATGACGAGGTCGTAAAAGCACCGCGGTCGCAGGCGTGGCAACATGCTCATCTGCGCGCGCGACTCGATCTGAAAGACGCCGACCGTGTCGGCCCTGCAGATCATGTCGTAGGTCGCGGAATCCTCTGCCGGAATGTCCTGCAACTCGAATCGCTCGCCGCGCTTCTCCGAAATGATATCGAGTGTGCGCCGGATCGCCGAGAGCATGCCCAGCGCGAGCACGTCAATCTTCAGCAGGCCAAGCGCGTCGATATCGTCCTTGTCCCATTGGATGATGGACCGGTCCGCCATCGCCGCATTTTCGATTGGCACGAGTCTCGACAGCTTGCCGCGAGCGATGACGAATCCACCGCTGTGCTGTGAGAGATGCCTGGGAAAGCCGAGCAGGTGCGCGGCGAACATTGCCCACTGCTCAATGAGCGGCGCGGAGGGGTCCAGTCCGGATTCCTCGAACCGCGCGAGCAGATCCTGGCCCGAGTCGAACCACTGGTGGGCCTTCGCGACGCGATCGATGATCGCCGGGTCCACACCCAGCGCTTTGCCTGCATCGCGCAGCGCGCTGCGCGGCCGGTACGTTGTGACAGCAGCAGTGAGCGCCGCCCGATCGCGACCGTACTTTCGATAAAGGTACTGGACTATCTCTTCTCGCCGGTCGTGCTCGAAGTCAACGTCGATGTCGGGTGGCTCCTTCCGCTCTTTCGATACGAATCGCTCGAAGAGCATGCTTGAGCGTGCTGGATCCACCTCTGTAATCCTAAGGCAGTAGCAGACCGCTGAGTTGGCTGCGGAGCCGCGCCCCTGGCACAGGATGCCCTCGCCACGCGCGAAACGAACGATGTCGTACACCGTCAGAAAATACGGTTCGTACTGCAGTTCCGCAATCAAGGCGAGCTCGTGCTCGATCTGCTGCTGGACCGCATGCGGAATGCCCTCCGCAAAGCGGCTGTGGGCGCCACGATACGTTTCCTGACGCAGGTAGCCCGTCGGCGTATATCCGGGCGGCACCAGCTCATCGGGATATTCGTATCGGAGATCGTCCAGGCTGAACGTACAGCGACGCGCGACGCGCAGCGTCTCTTCCAGTGCGGCAGCCGGGTAGAGGTTCGCGAGGCGCAGGCGGGAGCGCAGATGCTGCTCCGCGTTCGGTGCCAGGTCGTAGCCGCACTCGCTCACGGGGCGGCCAACGCGGATCGCAGTGAGCACGTCCTGCAGTGGCTTGCGCGAGCGCACGTGCATGACAGGCGAGCCGGTAGCAACCACGGCGACGCCATGCCGCGCGGCAACGCTTTCCACCACGCCCGCGTGAATATCGTCCATCGCGCGGCCGTGCAGCGTCAGCGCGACCCACGCGCGATCGCCGAACGTCTGCGCAGCCCATTCGATCTGTGCGTCAAGCCGCGCCTCCTGAGCCGGATATTCGGGCGATACCAGAATGGCGCACTCGGGCAGCCCTCGCAGATGCCAGAAGGACGGCTCCGGGTGTGCGAGATCCGCCGGTGCGAGCCGGTAGCTCCCCTTGTCCGCACGCATCCTGCCGATCGTGATGATCTCCGAGAGATTGCCGTAACCCTCTCGCGTCATCGCGAGTGCTGCGAGTTCGATGGCCGGAGACCCGTCAGCGTTGGTCAGCCAGAAGCGTGAGCCGACGATGAGATGCAGGCCCGCCGCCTTGGCCTCGACGTGCGCCCGCACGACGCCCGCGAGCGAGCACTCGTCGGTAATGGCGAGTGCGGCGTAGCCCAGTTGCGCCGCACGCGCGACCAGATCGTCAGCGTGCGACGCGCCGCGCAGGAACGAAAAGTTGCTGGCGCACTGCAACTCGGCATAGCCAGGTAGCGCGGTGTATCCGGGTGTCATGACTGGTCACCCGAACAGGCCGTGCAGGAACCACCGCGGCTCCTGGTCTTCGTCGCGGCTACCGACGCGTTCGCGGAAGATCCAGTAGTAGAGAAAGTCCTCCGACTCGGCGACGAAATAGTCGCGCGTGACGATGCGCCTGTCGTGCCATCCGCCCTCGACGCGCTCGCCAGGCGACACGAGACGCAGCGGCGTTCCGTAGAGCGGCCGATGGCCGCGCATCATAAGCTGCAGCGGTTCTTCGAGCAGCCATGCCGGGCGCGGCAGGTCGGACGCAGGGACTGCGCCGCGCGCTCGATCCGCGAGGGGAACCCATCGAGCAGCATCTTCCGGTCGGTGATCCGCAGTCGGTGAAGCACGCAGCACGTTTTCGGCGCCGAGCCGCGCAACGAGCAGCTCAAGCAACTGTGCGTGGTCCTTTGCTGATCCGCCCGGGTCGATGAACAGCACGCCGCTCGGCGCCTCCGCTTCGCGCACGTCCGTCGCCTCCAGGCGCAAGGCGATGACTGGCGCCTCGAGATCAAGGCGAGCCAGCCGCTCCTTGAGCAGGCGGACCAGATGCTCCTCGTGCCATGTCGGTTCCGCAAGGGCGACGTCGATCAACGTGGGCGCGATGGCGGCGCGGCCGCGTTCGTGCTCAAGCGCGAGCGTGAAGCGGGCGATGGCCATCTGCCGCGCCGATAGCCATCCCGTCATCTGCACGATGAGTCGCCGCGCTGCGAAGAGCACTGCCTCAGCATGTTCGATCCGATCGGGCAGTTCGAGACGCGCGTCGAATGTCGGCGGTACCTCGAGCCAGTCATAAACCTCGGGCGCCGCGCCGGTCGCCCGGTCGAGTGCGTCGAGCAGCTCGACGCCACAGCGCTTCTTCAGCCCGGCGCGGGGTAGCCGCTGCAGATCCGCGAGCGTGGCGCAGCCAAGGCCCGTGAACCATTCAGCGTACCGACGCGCGGCAGGCAGTGTCGTGATCGCCGCCCGTCCCATGAGGCGCAGGGCGGATCGCAACGAGAGAGCGACGCCGCCGCGCGATCGCGCAAGCAGCCACGCTGCCTGCCCGGTCGGGGCGATTGCAATCCGGGTGCTCACGCCAAACGCCTGCAGCGCACGCTGTACACTGCGGCGCAAAGCGCGGATTCCGCCAAAGAGGCGCAGGCTCCCCGAAACGTCGACGAGCACAACGGACTCGTCGGCCATGACGACCTGCGAGGAGAACTGCAGAAGCGCGACGGCGACGCCGCGGACGATTTCTTCCTCGCGTACAGAATCTCGTACACGGATATCGGCATCCGGCGCGAGCGTGAGCACGCCGCCGCGGCGCATGCCGGCGACGACACCGAGTTCACGCGCGGCAGCGTCGAGCGCGATGACGCGATCCGGGTCGAGCACGACGAGGCCCCGGCGCTCATCCGTGGCCGACTTCGACCAGTTCGGCCGGAACGATTCGAGAGGGAGGCGTGGCAGATGTACGCCGATCCAGAGTTGCATGTCGCCTCAGTAAAACCGGCGTCGGCGCCAGCGGGACGAACAGCGGTTCGTCGCGCCGCGGGCCGCGCCGCTTGATAAACGTCACACTCACCCCGCCCTTCGAAGGCGCCAGAGTAAGCCGCAGCGGGGCCGTCGACGTATTGCGTGCGGCGTCCAACGGACGGAACAGGACGAGAAACGTGTCGGTGGCCTGCGCGGCGACCTGCAGGCGATGCAGTGCCTCTGTGCGCACTTGGCCCGGCCAGACGAGTAACGCGCCACACGTGCCTGCCCGCAATGCGCGTTCCACGGCCCACAGGGTGTCCGCTGCGCCCTTCGTGTGGACGATCGTCGCGTTCCGGTACGGTAGGCCCCACCACGCGAGCGCACCGGGTTGGAGGCGATGCGGCGGTCGAAGCAGCAGCACGTGGCGGTTCGCCAGCGCGGCGAGAGGCGCCCGCAGCAGACGCAGTTCGCCACAGCCTGCCTGCGGAAGCAGAATTTCTGTCAAAGAACCGGTGGGCCAGCCTCCGCCCGGTAATTCGCGCTCAAGCGCGGCATCGCCGCAGGGCAGCACGGCGCCGGTGCGGCCGGCAAGCTGGGAAGCCTTCCACAGGGCTGGGTGAATCGCCTGGGGCGCGGGGAGAGCGATGGCGGACATGGTTTGCTCCCTGAATACCTGTATATATGTACAGTATTCTATCCAGGGTTTTGCGGAAAAGCACGGACCGACTGCGCGGCGGCGCGCACAATGCGCCAACGCGGGCCGTTGGCTGTGATGGGCGGAACCTCGTCAGATCACTCCCAGGACGACTGGTTCTTCGGCAGCATCCCGCCCGGATCGTTGACGACGAGGATATCGTCCTGGCCGAGCAAGCCGGTGTAGATCGCCACGTTCGCGTTTCCCGTGAGCGCCGAGCGGAACACGACGCCCTTCATCCCCATACTGATAACGCGGTCCGCCAGCACCCACGACGGCGGCTCGATGCGCTCATTGAAGTACAGCTTGCGCCAGTCGCAGTAGAAATCGTCCCAAAGAGGATCATCTTCGACCGGGGGCCCTGCCGTGATGTCGACAACGGAACCGATGTCGAGTGAGTAGGACGCGATCAGCCCGGGCATCAGCAGATCGCTCGTCTGCTTGTACTCGGCCACAGCGGTTTCCGTGTCGAGCGACAGGTAAAGCGCATCGACACCGGGGCGGTTGGCCCGGCCGCCGTGCGTGCCAGCGCCGCGGCCGCTGGTGGGCTGGAAGGCCCACTTCGGGCTGAGGAGCCGATATGCCGTCGCTCGCAGCCGGATCACCTTCATCCAGCAAACCCGGCGTCAAGGGACTGGACATAGCGCAGCAGGTCCTCGGTACGGCCCCCAGAAACTAGCATCTGTGGAGTCTTGTAGTCGAACACGCTGAGCGGTTCGTTCTTGAACCAGAAAATACCCTTTTCAACGCTGCCCGAGATGTCGGCGGCGGCGCGGATCACCCGCAACGCCTCGCGCAGGAAGTCCTGCACGCTCGATGATTCCGGGGCGCGGCTCAATGTGTTGCGATGGACGTGGGCCTGTGTCGCGATGGCCTGCATGTCCTGACGCAACACCCGGCCGTAGCGACGTGGCGAGATTGACGAAGGGCTGATGTCGTCTTCGTGGAGATACGCCATAAAGGCGGAAAAGTCCTCGCGGAAAACGGGGACATTGATGGTTTCGGGCGTGCTCATGGTGCGCTCCATGCTCAATATATGCAGCATTATTGCACCATATACGCATCTGTCAAGATGAGCTGCCCATCTTGCCTACTTGCGGAGCCGCCCGCGCCCCGCTACGATTACTCCCGGGTAACACCCTCGGCTGCCGGCGGCCCAAACTGTTGCTTCACCTGCAAAACCTCGCTCGTGCGACCTCCTAATCAGGGTCATGACGAAATGCCGGCCATGATCTACAAGGAGTTAGCATGCCGCGCATTCCCGTTTCGCCCGCATCCATCGCCAGCCTTCGTGGTGCCCTGACCGACCTGATCGGCAAAGAAAATATCGGCCGCGACGGTCCCCTGAAGTACACCCACCTCCTGCATTCGATTGCGGCCGGCTTCGGCTTCAAGGATCACCAGCAGTTCAACCACCTTCTCGGCACCGGCGCCGCGCCCGCAGATGTCGAATTCGACGTACCGGCGATGTTCAAACGTCTCGCCGCGTTTGGCTGGGACGAGGACAACCATGCCGCCGGACATGCGACATTTACGCTCGCGTGCGCAACGCCTTCGGCCTTCGTGCCCGACTTCGGCCAGTGGTACGTTGACCTCCACAACCAACTCAACAGCGCCTACCCGTATGCCTCGTGGGACGAGGTCAATCAACTGGTGCTGAACGGGCAATACCCGCGCGAGAACCTCAAGCTCGACCAAGTGCCAAGCATCGCCGCTACCCTCGATCAGGCCGGATACCATCCGCGCCAACTGTACGCGCCGCCGCCGCGGCTCTCTGACCTGGTCCGTGCCGGCAGCCTGACGCAGCAGCAGGCCTTGCAGCTCGAGGAACATCTCAGCCGCGGCTCTCGCATCATGATCGCGGGGCCGATTGCGTCACGCCCCAGCCTCCTCATGCAGACCTTGTTACTGGAAGCCGCCACGCAGCATTCATCCAGTCAATTCAGGTTTGACCAGACGCGCCTCGAGATCTGCAAACTGCCGGATAACGTCCTTCACTGCTGGACCGACTATCGCCGCGGCGAGACACTCGTCATTGGCGGCCACGAAGCTTCGGGAACCGACTGCATTGCGGTTGACCGCTTCGCTGGCGAAGATGCCCGGCAATTCCTCCTCCACCCGGGTTCGATGGCATGCATCACGGCGGCCAAGGAGGAGGCAATCCCGAAGATCAGGCTGGCAATCGCCGCGTCGGCGATCTTCAGCGTCCCAGGCGTTGACTACGTAGACCAAGCCTTGGCGTCGATCGATGTCACCGTCTACCTCACCGACGAAGGTCGGGGCCCGCTGACGGAGATCTCGGTCCGCGAGTCGGACTAACGCACGCGCGCGCGTCTTAGGAGTGCGTATTCCGCCGATGCCCCGCCATCCACGAATATCGCGCGACGCAGGCACCAAAAAGAAAACCCGCCGGCACTTCGAAACATCGAAGTGCACGGCGGGCGGTTTTCCTGTGCGCCGGCGCCGGCCGGCTCTTCCGTTGTCTACTTGCGTTTGTCGAACTGACGGTAGTAAGGAACGTCGTTCCGCTGCGCATCCGCGATCGTCTTCGCCTTTGCTTTACGACCCAGAAGCTGCGCCAACACCTGAAGCGTCGTTTTCCCACTGCCCTCCGTGAGGTTCGCTACGACATTCTCCGGCTTGACCTTGCTCGTATTAATCCAATTCTCCTCTGCGGCGTCGCCGCTTTTCCTAGTCCACAACGCGGGAGATCACGTCGATCACGACGATGAGTGCCGGTACCAACAATGCTACCCATAGAGCACCGCCGAACTGCTTAATCACCAGGCCAACGGCCACAGCAAGAACCGCGGTGCCTCCAAGCTAAAGCCGTATCAACACGCCTTTGCTTTTTTTGCGACTTCTATTGAGTAAAAATAAAGTCGTATAGTGGCAAAAATAAAGTTGTATAGCGGAACTGGGCACGATACGCCCACCTCACTGCGGCATCGCAAGCATATTTTCGATCAACCGAATGATGGTTTCCTTTTGGGATGGCGCGGACTCGGCCACCAATAGTGCCAGTGCCGCCATCCCCACATCGTTGATAACCGGCTGTGCGTCCCGCAGCAGCGCCCCATTGCGGTGCAGAAAGTCTACGAACAGGAAAGCGCCGCAACGCTTGTTACCATCTGACAACGGATGATCTTTGATGACGAAATACAGCAGATGCGCAGCCTTACTCTCGATAGACATGTAGGCTGGCTGGCCAAAGACCGTCTGGTTCAGATTGCCTAGTATTGACGCCAATCCGTCATCGCGTTCCCGACCAAACAGATCACTGGCTTCGCCTCGTCCCATCAGGTCTGCCTTGAGAATTGAGATTGCATGCTTCGCTTCTGCGGCGCTGAGTAAAGTACCACCGGGCGTGCCGGGAGGCTCGGTCAGCAACCCTTCGTCGTATCGTTGTAACAGCAGAAATGTCTGTGTGTACCGGCTGACGATTTCCACTAGGCCGCGCCCTGTATCGGCTGTTAGCTCGGGGGCGCAGGCAGTTTTCCTGACCAACGCCAGGGCCGCTTCCAATTCAGCCGCGTTTCGCTCCATCCGTGCACGGTCGAGCGTCCAACCTTGAGTCAAATGGTCACGGAGAACGCCCGTTGCCCACTGACGAAAAAGCGTGCCGCGCTTTGAATTGACTCGATAGCCGACACTGATGATCGCGTCGAGGTTGTAAAACTTCACCGGTTTATCCGAACCAGCAATGTGCAAATTTTGCACATTGCTTTGTTCGACCAATTCACCATCCTTGAAAACATTCCTCAGGTGCTTGGTAATCACAGATCGTTCACGGCCGAACAGCTCGGCCATCTGTTCTTGTGTCAACCACAGCGTATCCCCTTCCAACCGAACCGTGACTGGCTCGCCGGCACCGGGCTGGTAGATCACCATTTCGCTCATAAATTTCCATGCTCGCTTATTGGCAGGTCTCGTTGCGAATATCGCGATATGGTCGGACGCAGGTTTTGGAATCCGCAGTCATGCCCCTCATCTCGCAAATCGACCCGCGCTTTTCGATGGTTTCTCTTTCAAAATCAATGGGGTCACTATACAACTTGTCAGATATACAGCGGTCACAGACGGGAAAACGCTTTCGAATCAATGGAGCCGCTATACAACTTTATTTTGTCTCAACAACTTCTCCTTTGCTTGCCGTCTCAAGCTAAACATTCGCTTTTCCGTTCAAAGTCCGTATTTCTCTTTCAACGCTTCGACACGCGAAATCCGCGCTCGATGCGCCAATAACGCGCTGTCAGCAATTTCTTCGGGTCGTACCTTTCCGCAGGCGATGGTCATATCCCATTCGGTCGTTTGCTTCACGAGTGCCAGCAGCTCGCGCAGTTCGGTTTGTGCTGCCTCAAAGACGGACATGGTTTTTCCCGATCAGTTGCGCGGACGTGACGGCGCGTTATTCCGGTCTCGTTACGCAGGCAGCTTCGACGGCACCGCTGACATGCCGTGCATCGTCTTGCCGATTGTGAAGTGATGCCCGTTGCGCGCGAGAACGGCGCTCTCTGCGGCTTCCGTGGCGGCGATGGATGCAATGAGTCCATCGCGCAGCTTCACCGCGTCAGCCAGTGTCAGTTCGGTGGCAACGCCATCGAGCGTTATCACGACCGGGTGCTGGATGATGCCCCCGGCAACCGTCCGTGCCTGAACTCCACCTTCAAATGTCTGTTCGTTGTACATGTTGATTTTCCGTTGTTACTGTTGCGCCTTGCCTTCGTCGCGAGCGGCCCGGACCAAGAAGCTACGGAGCCGGTCGTTCACCATCGCGAGCAAGGCAAAACTAAAGATTGCGACGCCACTGAACGCCGGTACCGCGCGCTGCCCCAAAACACCGAGGCAGGCAAGCGAAAGTCCCGACACCGATGCAACAATCAGGATGGCAACCAGCAGCCACGCCTTCCGCATGTCGGCTGTGCGAGCAGATCGTGCGCGAGCGCCTGCAAATCCCGCGAGCGCTGTGCCGACAATAGCTATTGAAGCGCATCCCAGCGTAGCAATCACCGAAAGTAGTTCGTGCTGTTCCATGTCGCTTTTCCGCTCCGTTACCGAATGCCCAAAAACCGCTTCAAGTCGCTGCGGCTAGCAGCCCGATCCGCACCGGGGCGGGTCGTGTTGAGTAGACAGCAAGAGGCAACCAAGGCGGCAAGCAAAGCCATCCCGAAGCTGCCCTGAATCGCGTACACAACAGCAATAATCGCCGTAAGTACAGCCACGTGATCGCCGACAATTATGTTTGTAAAAACTGGTCCATACAAATCAATCAGATAGCGTTGGCCATTCTGCGCCTGAAGTTTGTAAAATTCCCGGCTGCGGCAACACGACTCGACAAGTATGTTTGTGAAATTGCGGCGTCGCCAAATAGGTTGCCGCTGCCTTGATCGCCGTCCAGCAAGGCCATCACACATTGACGGGAACAGGCACGCGTCGCGCGGTTTCATATACATGGTTTGCTTTTAACAAACATATTTGTAAATTCACAAACATAATTGTCGGCGATCACCACGCCATAGAACAGATGTTTCGGTTTCATTTTCTACTTTTCCTACTCAAGTCGCGCACGACCCATGATCCGAAATCCGGCCACCGCCATCATTGCAGACACGATCCCGGCGATAACCGCCGTGGTTGAAGCCACAACTGTCGAAAAGAAAAAATCTTAGATACACAGCGGCACGCCGAGCGTACCGATTAAGGCCAGGGACATACCAAGCAACAACAAAAGCGCCCCCGAAACCCGCATATCCAGTACCTTAAAGTTTTTCACTTGCATCCCTGTTTTCCTACTTGTTACCCTGCGTGCTGTAATGCGCCTGGGCCGCTTCGAGACTGCCGAAATTACCGCGATGTTCGCGGCCTTGCCAGAGCATGAAGTGAGACACGCCAGAGACGATGTATCGCCCTATCGTCCAACCCGCAGGGTGCGTCCAGCCGTAGGGCGAATCCTGCTTCCATTCGATTTCTGCTGCGACCTCAGACATGGCGCGTTTTCCGTCCTAGAAGTGCAACACGGCTACAAGCGTGCAATCCTGGTCTTCATGCTCGACCTGCACATGACTATCACGCTAAGCGCTGAGCTCCAGCGCATCAATATCAGTTCCTCGCGGGCATACGAAATAGCGGGTGTAGCTTCCAAGGAACTCCGCGTCTCGTGCTTCCCAACCACTGTCGGCATGGTCATCCACGACAATGATTGTGTGCGCAACGTCTGCGAGCGGACGCGCACGTTGTTTATCGACGGCCTCGACAGTCATGGTGCGAATTTTCCGTGGTCAGTCTCGCGTGTACAGCATGTGCAGCCAGCGATACAGTGCTTCTGCCTCGTCCTGCATCTTCCCGATCTTCAGCAGGGCGTCATCGACCCGCTGTGACAGACCGCCCTGGCGGTGAAACTCACTCACGTCCTGCATCGCGGCATGGATATGCCGGATGCCTGCCCTCGCATCAGCAGCGATCGCCAGTTGTGCATTGTCAAGGACAGAGCGAAGGTCCGCGATGGACTTAATGCGGTCTAGGCGAGTTTGCGCTTCGGTTATCGCATCACTGCAAAATTCAGCGGCAATCACACGGTCATTGTCCGCGCTGCCGCTGATAGTTTTCATTGTGGAAACGGTATGCTTCATGTCCTTTGTTTTCCAATGCCGCGCGTGGCGGCGGCGCTTTTCCTTTCCATTACGCGGAGGGTGGGTATGCGCGGTCCACAGCCTGCATTGCCGCTTCCGCACTGCTGAAACGCCGCCGCACATTGAATCGTTCCCGACGATCCGATCGCATCGCCTTATTCAGCGTTTGTGACATGCCCGCAGGTCCAGCACCTTCCCACATGCGGCATCGCGAATTCAGTGGATTCGAATAATAGTCGTCACCCTTCCAAACCAGAGCGCCGTCCCAACGTTCAAACTGTCCGCTCTCGGTTGCACGCCACAAGGGCTGCGTTTCTGGTCGCGAATACTCAAGTCCGAGCGCTTTGGCGCAGTCGGGGCCAATCAGGAAATCCTGGCCGGCGGAGCCAGCGTCTTCGGGATGCAACACCATTTCGTCCAGCAGTCGAACCACTCGAGCCGGCATATCGGGCGAGATGTCCTTCTGGCATTTGACGCAGAACCGTGCCGTCTTCGGCTCCCGGCGAGCGTCGTAGTCGAGAAAGATCATCCGCATGGCTTTTCCTCATGTCTACTTGGACAAATGCAAGCCGATCAGCGCGACAGCGCCGAGAATACCGGCGTAAACAATCGCGTTGACGAATGCCGCAGCCATTGCTTTTGCGTGTCCCGCGCTCCCGTCCTTCCATTTATTCAGCAGCATGTTTTTCCGTTTCAATCTT
The DNA here is from genome assembly GCF_902833645.1 of Paraburkholderia fungorum. Taxonomy (GTDB): domain Bacteria; phylum Pseudomonadota; class Gammaproteobacteria; order Burkholderiales; family Burkholderiaceae; genus Paraburkholderia; species Paraburkholderia fungorum. The sequence goes on along the minus strand of NZ_CADFGE010000009.1, from coordinate 40,793 downwards.
CGTTCGCGGTATCGCACCAACCGCTTTGCCAGTCATGCCAGTCGTACGACAATTTCGGATACGAGTTGCCGGTGTCCAGATCCGCGCCTTCCTCGAAAGCGCGACAGCCAGCCTCATATGCCTCGGTCGGCTCTTCCACTTTTTGCGTGTTGTCTGACATAGCGTCTTTTCCGTTTCCTGAATTTTCCGATTTCAGTTAAGCGGCTTACCGCACTCAGGCTGACCGACCTCGCGGACTTCCATAGCCACCTTGCCATGCTGATACGCGCAGGCAAACAGAACCGGTGCGTCGGGCTTTTCTTCGCGCGTGAGCTTCGCAACCCGCTCAAAGGCATCATCAAGACTCGGAGACGTGGCGAGTTGTCCCCTAGCGTTCAACCGGGCCGCATTGCGCAGCGGGAAATCGCCAGTGGCCTCCCACTTGACCGTTCGACCATCGAGTGCGGCCCACCGCGATACCAGCGCCGAAGCCGATGTGTCGGCATCGGTTGCGACGTATCGACCGGCTTCCGCGTGGGCTGCGACGCTGACCACGGCCAGCAGTGCAAGTGCGACTCTCTTCATTTCGTCAATCCCCTTTTTCCTATTTTCCTATCCGTTATTCACCACGACCGGGTATCGCCCATACCGCGCGCAAAGTTCGTTTGCTCGCGGTGTATTGCGAGCGAAAAACTTGTGGCGAAGGAGCCGACAGCCAGCGTCAACACGGCGAGATAACCGTTGTGCATGGTCGCGGCTGGGAGCGTTTCGGTCCAGCTTGCAACTTGAGGAACCGGCCCGCTCAAGATGCTGTGAAACAACTCGAAACCGATATCGAGCACGTGGCCGACTCCACCGAACCCATACTGTGCGAGCGTGTCACGCACCACATTGAGCTGCACCGCGCCGATCATCTGCAATGCCACGGCCAGAGCTACAGCCGCGCCGAAAACTTGCGAGAAAATCCGCTCCGTCTTCGATGGCGGCAAAGGCTTCTGTTCAATGTTGGGAGGGAAGAAGTTGTTCATATATTTTCCTATGTCAGTTGGCCGTCTCAGTGCCAAAGAGTCGAGCACTGGTAACGCTATAGGAATAGCCGTGGCTGTCATCAGCGACCGCCACATTCCAAACCTCGTTATCAGCGTCGGCGCCTTTCTTGAAGGTCATCGAAACGTTGCAGCCCGTCACTCGGGGCAGCACCTCTACGCTTCCGACTGACCATTTGATGTCGTCACTTGTCGCGAGCAAGCGCGTTGCGTAATCCGAGACCATCGCAGAGCATCCGTCGTAGGCTTGTTCCACATTCGCTGCCTGCATTACATACGCACGGGTCATCTGATGGTATATAAGCGCCACGGCCCCCACAGCCACGCAGGCAAGCAGCAGATATGACGCAACCCGTGAGCGCAGCGTCGAAGTGCCGTTCATGCGCGAAGATTCCATATTAATTTTCCGTGGTTTTTGGCTGCCTATTCGATGACTACCGAATTGGTGTTACCGGTCCCTTTTGTCGATTGCTGGATATTGAGGCCGCGAGTTGTTGCGGTGGCTCCGTCGCCAATCCTCACTTCGTTCACGTTACCGGAAACAGGGTTGCCGCGAGCGTCACACGGATACATGCGATGCACGATAACAGGCAACGCAACCTGATTGGGCTTGTCGGGCGAATGCTTGTACTCGGTCAGAGAACACGCGTCACCTTCGCGCATCAGCAGCACGCCCGAGGCAGGACCGCCGCTGATCGACGTACCGGCGCGCGTGTCCTTGATAACCACAGGCTTACCGGCCATCGCTACGCTTGCCACGCTCGCAAGCGCGAGCATCAAAAACAGTTTCTTCATGATGTGATTTTCCGATGGTTACGCGGCGGCTTCGGCGCGTGCAGCAATTACTTTGGCCTGCGCACGCACTTCGTCAACTTCGTCACTGTCGAGCTTTTCTTCCAGAATCTCGTTGACGGTAATTTCGTCTTCGAGCGACATTGCCGTGATGCGGCCACCGTGGAAATTCCCCGAAACCGGGAGCGCAGCCGTCACGGCCTTGCGCTGTTCGGGGTCGTCCGGCAACTGAATCACCACGGTCAGATAGTCTTTTGGCATCTCGCTTTTACTCCCCGAATGGCGCTCGCGCACCGGTTGCTTTTCAATTCCGTTTTACTTCGCACTGAAGCGCTGCTTCGTGACTTGTGGATAGCCGATCAGGCGCTCCAACTTGCGATCTTCCGGCATGTCTAGGAACTGCTGGATGAACTCATCGACCGTGCCGCGAATCGGCCATGACTGCCGCGTCGCTTCCCCCGCTGACTCAGCCGACACGTAGTAGACCAACGCCAAAGTGCCCGGCGCGTCGAGTGAAGCAATCTTCGTCGCCAACTCAGATTCCCAATGCATTCGTTGGGCGACTTCAGGAAGTATCGGCGCGGACGTATCAGTCGAAGTGGTCACGAGAACTTTCCGGTCATTTATCGTTGCAGCCGCCACAGTCCTAGCCCAAGCCCCCCGAGCAACAGACCGGACAATGGAAGTGCTACGACCATGACATCCCCGGCCGTTGGATGCGTCATGAGTTTCGCCGCGAGCAACATGGGAAGTCCGATTACTCCAGCGAGCACGAAGATCACAGCCAAGCATGCAAGTAACCCTTTAACTTGTGGCATCGTTTTTCCTTCGATTAGGCGGGCTGACCATCCAGCAGTGCAACCAGCGATCCGGCTTTTGCGTGGATGCCCTCATGAGCCAGATCGAGCGTCCACCCGTTCCTAGCGCCGTGGGCAGTGCCGTCTTGATCAACCCAGCCGCCATCCGCACCGATCATTGCCGCCGTCGTGTCCAGATCAGCTTGACCGACTACCTTATTGCTGACGAGAATAGATTTGCGCATGCCTCCCACATTCAGCGGAGTAAGGCTGAACGAGACCTGTGTTCTCGATCCGACATAGCCGGGCGGAATTCCGCTTGCTGCGACCTTGCTTGCATCCTTGAAGTCGCACGCAAGCGCCGCACGCTCGGACAAGGCCCACGTCGGGCCGAAACACGGGTTGTCCGTCGCTTGAGCCGGAGCGAGCCCGATCATTACGAGTAGTGCCATTAGCATGTTGATTCCTCTTTTCCTTGGCTTACTTGAGGTCGTGACACCGAGCTTCGGAATTGACGATTCGGCGCGCGTCACGAAGAGTGGTTATCGTGATCGTCCTGCTGCCATCGCATACCACTGGAGCAGCCAAATCTGCCGAGACCTTCGTGCCTGCTACTGTCGTTTCCGAAAGCTGTTTCGTTGCGCCGTAGATCGCGTCAACCCAGTTGAGGTACGGACGCGCTGCCTCCACCGCCGTTGCATCCACCGGCAAGCGCCAGACCAAGGTGTAGCCCTCGCGCTGCACGACTTGGCGGACCTGCTCATGCAACGACACGCCTCGCTGAAACTCGACGTTGCTCGCATGGGCCGCACCTGTTAACAGCGTCGAAATCCCGATAGCAAGTAACTTTTTGACCATTGCGCTTTTCCGCTTTCAGATTTAGGCCGCAAACACCAGCACAGTAATTACGATCGTCACCGGAGACGCAATCTCCGCCAATTTCAGTGCAGTGTCCCACTTTCCTTGCGCCATCAAAACCACCCCCGCGATAAGCAGGCAACCCATAGGAACCGCGAGGATTTTTCTCAGACCTGGATTCATTTTCTTTTCCGAGTTGTTAGTGGGCCGACTTCCAAGTCACGCGACCATCCACACAGGCGAGCAACGCTCCGTTGGCCGCTGTCGCCACCGTCCCCGGCTGGACGCATGCGCCGCCGACCGCGGGCTTCTTCGTCAAGCCATACCACCCGATGCAGCCCATCACGAGCGCAATCGAAAGCATCACAATCCGTTTATTCATGTCGTTTTCCTCGCGCCGACGCCGACCTTTGTTTCCTGCCAATCCCTTGATTAACCGTCCCGGTGTCTTCGACAGCGCGCGAAGCACGCGCCGGCTTGTGTACGGCCCTTCGTGCGCCCACTGCATCCGGTCCGCGATGCGGCGACAAAGCCACTCGTCCCCGTACATCACGCTCGGGTTCTTCGTCTCCAGTAGCACCGCCAACGCCGCGTCGCACACTCGCATGCTTTTCCTGACAAATATCGCGATGCCATGATGGTACGCATTGCGTACCATGTCAAGCGCGTTTCGTACGCCGCCCGCGACGATCTTCGAGCAATCGCACGATCGCCGCACGGGCAAGATCTGGGAGGGCGCGATAGTCCTTCGATTCGTCTGGCATCCGGTAGGTCTTCAGGGCGCGCGGATTGATCCCGCTCGCCACCGCGAGTTCGTCCCACGTGAGGCCAAGCTGTGCCTTGGCGTCCTTCAAGAAATCCTGCTGGGTAGTATCCGACATAGCCTTTGAAGTTGATACGCGTTGCGTACCATGATAGCGCACCGTGCACGCAGACGATATAACGGCAAAAGTCGGACAGACTTAAGCGCCACAGCGGTCAAATCACACTCGCGACGAGGTCACCGAGCTTCACAGGGCCACTATCTATGAGCCGCTTCGTGGCCGTCAGTGTGCCGTGGCCCAGGAGTTCGGATATGTGCCGGAGATCGTATCCTCTTCGGTGCAGGCGCACGGCAAACGTACGTCGGCCGGCCAAAGCGTGACCGCCCTCGACGCCGGCCTGGGCATGCAACCGGCGGATGACCTGGCTAATCGAATCGCAGGCATAGCTGATCGCACCTGTCCGCGTCTTGCGCTGCGTAAGTGCATACGGCTCGCCGTCAGCACGGCGGAACAGAGGTCCTTCTGGATCAAGTCCCAGAAACGCGGCCTTGCGCGTGGTCACGCCATGCTTCAGCGTAACGCGCAGGGCGAGGTAAGCATCGATGGCCGCGACGACGCGAGGATTCACCCAGAACAACGGCCGCTCTCGACTGTTGTGTGCGATCGCTGCTCGTACAAGGCTCTCTTGCCGGACGCCCTTATCTTCGGTCAGATAGTCCGTCACGGTGACTGTCGCCAGTTCGGTAGGCATCATGCCGGTGCCGAACAGGACGTAGAGCAGCGCCACGTCGCGCACTGGCGACTCCCCCGTGACCGCCGCGACCTTGAGCATATGCTTGAGATCCCTATCCTCAATGACCGGTGCTTTCGCCATTTCACTACCCCGTTTCGTTGTTCGTTCAGGCAGTGTATCGGCAGAAAAGTACCTTTTCTCCTCGCTCAACCCTTGCTCGCGGCTTTCCAAGGAAAATTCCGCGCGACACGCGCGCCCAAAATCACGAAATGCACGGACGAAAAAAAGCCCACTGGCTCCCCGAAGGGAACGCAGTGGGCGTGGGTCTCAAGTTGATGGATTACATGTGCGGTGATGGTGCCTCGTACTTCTCTTCGAGGTACTGCAGCGCGACATATTTCATCCAGCGATCAGCCGATGGCAGTTCCTTCACGACCTCTCCGACTGAAGAGCCGTCGGGATAGTGGTCGATGAAGCCACCACTTGCGATCGCATTCTGCAGAAACATCAGGTCCGCCAGGGTGCGAGAACCGTACTGATCAGCAATGCCACTCAGCGTTTCCACCGAATCCAGCAGTTCGGAAAAAAACTGCTTCGCCCCTGCTGGGTCGGCCTGACGCATGGCTACCGGCACTTTCCGTTCAGAACCGTCAGCAACCAATTTTTCACTAGGAATCGCGTCGATCAGTGCCTTTATCGCGTCGTTGGTCAGGACGGCAACTCCTTCCGCCGTAACAGGATATCGTTCCAAGACACTGCCCACCCGAATGCCACAGAAAGGAGTGCCGCCTTTCACATAAAGGGATACCTCCCGGTCAGCACGGTCGAGCGAAAGACGCCCCGTCGCCCGATCAACCTTTCCCGGATAGAAATCACGAAGGCCGGATCGACCAGTCGAGTAGTCGATGAGTTCGCCCAGAATCTCGCATGCGATAGGGTCGTTTTGCGGCAGATTCATTGGGACGTGACTGAAATTCTCGTTTGTCGAGAATTCCCGCAGCGACGTCACCAACTCATCCGCCAATGTAGCTTCACTCTGTTCGATGCCCAGCACTTCGGCGTGAACCATAATGGCCTTTTGAGCGGCACGCACCCGGTCGACACGCGAATACTGCGGCTCTGGCATTTTCACTTGTTGATTCATGATGCTTCTCCAAAAAATTGCGAGAAGCATCCCCATGCGGGAATGACTTCCCGCGAGGGTTTAAAGTTACTTTCGCGATCAGCTCGCCACGCCCCTCCGAAGTGAGGCATGGCGGGCGGGTTTCAGCTTGATAGATCACATACCAGGCCGCGGAGCGCCCAGCGTAGGATCAATGCCAGCTTCTTTAAGGATCATGGCTTCGGTCCAACCGTTTGCCAGGAGATATTTCACCTGAGCTTCGGCGCCGTCGTTATTGATCCCGGTGGCCAGCGCGGAGCATTCGTCGTGAACCACGCCATCCAGAGCGGTCTCGTCGTCACCTTCGAGAACCAGTCCGGCAATGCGTTTCGCCTCGATATCCGTAAGCTGCCTCGGCACGTTCGATTCGACCTCAGGCTGTACAGACGAGATGAAGGACGCAAGCTGATCCGGATAGAACAACACCGGGTCACCTCGCTTTCCGTACGCTGGGACACGCTTCGCCCCGGCCGCGATTGCCGCCTCGACCAGAACGTCGGTCGTCTGGGGCAGTTTCCCTTGCTCCCGACCAGCAATCAGGTCGGCGCCGATGTTCCGCGCTGCCGGCTTATTGTCGTGTCGGACGTAACGGAGCTTGTATGCCTGCGAACTCATACCAATCCAGTCCGCATACGGCTCCACCGGCATTTTCCGATCGGCGACCTCGGCTCCCTCGGCCTTAAAAAACGGGCCGCAGTCCCGGCAGTCGTGAAAACCTTCGTCGTCGGCTTGGCTCACGTTGGTCGAACCACACCCAACGATATCGCCCAGATGGCCCGATTCAGTTGGACAGGTGACCCGAGTTTCCGCCAGTTTCCGATCTACGAAACGGCATTCCGGGTCGTTCCCCTGGTACGACTTCTCCCACATGGCTGCGTCAGCCAGTCGGGTGATGTCGTCCTTCGAGGCACTCGCCGGAACGTCGAGATCAAACCAGATGCCCTGATCGTCACCCGGTGAAGCTGCCCGATCCTTCTCATCGACGAACCAGTCGACACCGCCAACACCGAACGCCTTACGCTCGATGCAGTAGACGGTCTTGGCTTCCGGCACGTCAGCTACGGGCGATGGACCAGCGGTACGAGCGAGCGCCAGGGCAGCTACTCCCGACTCAGTCCACTCGACCTGAGTCGTGGAGGACCTGTGGAGGTATCCCGCGGCAGCGCCAGCATTCAGAACCTGATTGATCTTCACATCGTTCCACCACAGCGGCTCGGAGGATACCCGTGGACGAGTAGCCCTTACTTTCTCCATGGCGGCCGCGATATCCAAGATCGCCGGTAGAGTCCCTGCTTCGATTCGTTGCGGATTCATTGATTCTCTCCTGATGTTGCCCGTGAAGGGCGTTGAAATGCGGAGAGTGGATCGCTTCGGGTGAGCGCCGTGCGCTGGCCGGAAGGTGTCAGATGGAGGAGAATTATGGAGCGCCGCAAGGCGCTGTTACGTGGACACTGATGGTTGCCGATCTAACGGCGTGCCTTATTCTAGCTATCTCACTTCGTTAAGGCAATTGATGGCGGCTTCGCCCTTGGGCTCGAGCGTTGAGTCAATTGAATGGATTCTCATGGTCAAACTCTCCAGCATCTTCGTCGCCCCGAAGACCTTTCTGCGCGCGTGCATGCACATTTTCAAGCCGGCGCCGCAGTACCGCTTCGATGCCGAAAACGCGGACGGCATAACTATCCTCAAGGCAATTTCGGTCAACACAGGTGCGGAGCTTGGGCGGATGAGCTATTCGACGCTCAAGATGACCCGTACCACGTACATCTGGGACATCGAAGTCCTGCCCCGTTGGCGTCGGCGTGGGGTTGGCAAGGCGCTACTGCTGCACGCGGCAACCGTCTCGCCGTACCCGGATTTCGGCCTTGTCACCGTTGTCCCCGAGTCGATCCTCTTCTGGCGTAGTGCAGTGCTCAGCCGTTCGCTTCAGAAAACGATGAGGGTCCGCATGGGGCTCACTTTCCCCGAGTTGGATCACCTCGCGCGATACCAGGCATCGTTTGAGCGTCCACCGTATCTGGGAATACCGGTGATGGTGGAAGTCGACCGCGACCGGTAAGCCTCGTTCCGCAGTGTCCATACGCGCGGCAGCGACTGAGGTGCAAAGGACGTGGCGGCGCTTGGTCAACCCTTGACCCGCCACGCTGGACTTTGCCGGCCGGGCTTCTGCATGGACTCAGGATGACTGATGTCGAAGATGCACGCCTTGACGAGATCACCGATGGAATAGATCAGCGCGCTCAGCGTCAGGCCGACCTGCTCCCACTGCTTCTCGATGGGAGCCAACTTCCCATCCAGCCAGAAAGTAACTTTCGCACTGGCCCACGTCCCGTCATCTGACACCGAGAACTCCACAGTTTCGGGCCCTTCCTCCTCGTCTTCCACGAATCATGGCTTGCCTGGGCGGGCGCAAGACCAATTAGCGCCAAAAGTGCCATCAACATACGTTTTTCCGTTTCAATCTTCGTTCGCGGTATCGCACCAACCGCTTTGCCAGTCATGCCAGTCGTACGACAATTTCGGATACGGGTTGCCGGTGTCCAGATCCGCGCCTTCCTCGAAAGCGCGACAGCCAGCCTCATATGCCTCGGTCGGCTCTTCCACTTTTTGCGTGTTGTCTGACATAGCGTCTTTTCCGTTTTCCTGAATTTTCCGATTTCAGTTAAGCGGCTTACCGCACTCAGGCTGACCGACCTCGCGGACTTCCATAGCCACCTTGCCATGCTGATACGCGCAGGCAAACAGAACCGGTGCGTCGGGCTTTTCTTCGCGCGTGAGCTTCGCAACCCGCTCGAAGGCATCATCAAGACTCGGAGCCGTGGCGAATTGTCCCCTAGCGTTCAACCGGGCCGCATTGCGCGGCGGGAAATCGCCAGTGGCCTCCCACTTGACCGTTCGACCATCGAGTGCGGCCCACCGCGATACCAGCGCCGAAGTCGATGTGTCTGCATCGGTTGCGACGTAGCGACCGGCTTCCGCGTGGGCTGCGACGCTGACTACGGCCAGCAGTGCAAGTGCGACTCTCTTCATTTCGTCAATCCCCTTTTTTCTATTTTCCGTGGTTTTTGGCTGCCTATTCGATGACTACCGAATTGGTGTTGCCGGTCCCTTTTGTCGATTGCTGGATATTGAGGCCGCGAGTTGCTGCGGTGGCTCCGTCGCCAATCCTCACTTCGTTCACGTTACCGGAAACAGGGTTGCCGCGAGCGTCACACGGATACGTGCGATGCACGATAACAGGCAACGCAACCCGATTGGGCTTGTCGGGCGAATGCTTGTACTCGGTCAGAGAACACGCGTCACCTTCGCGCATCAGCAGCACGCCCGAGGCAGGACCGCCGCTGATCGACGTACCGGCGCGCGTGTCCTTGATAACCACAGGCTTACCGGCCATCGCTACGCTTGCCACGCTCGCAAGCGCGAGCATCAAAAACAGTTTCTTCATTGTTGTAATTTTCCTCGGTCTACTCACGTAGTAGTTACGCTTGAATCAGCGCAGCCATCTTTTCAATCGGTGTCGCGCGCCGACGCTCCGCAATGAATCTCAGCGGCTCCAGGTTTTGCGTCACGGATTCGACAATGGAAGCCAACACGGCATCGCGACTGTGCGTGTCAAGCGCATAGAGCGAGAGCAGCGGCATAGCGTCCTCGACCTCCACCAGCAACAACGCGCCATCAGGCATGCGGGCAATCGGATCATCCGGCGTGCGCAGCGTCACCGATACTGACTCGATCACCTGCTGGTCGGGATCGCCACGCTGACCTGTGCTCCGAAGGTAGGTCAGAAAACCATCGCGCTTAATACGTCCAACTTCGGCTATTGCGTGCATGTCTTTTCCTATCCTGACCTCATCCCCGGCTTTGAAAGAAGGTTTCGCGGGGAAGCTTCGGAAATGGGTGGCAAGGCGGGTCTTCCTTGCGGCGCTCATGGAGAGCGTACCGGTCATCCATGTAAGGCGTCGCGTCGCTCACGACGCTCACATTGGGCAGGCTAGAGACGAGGGCGTCAATGCTTTCTTGGAAGGCATCTCGGCCCATCATCTTAGGTCCGTGACAATGCATCACGTTGTGCGTCGGAGCATCATCGATTGGCTTCTCATTGACGTGCATAAATGTCGTCAGGATTCCGCACTCGCGGATGCGTTCCCTATAGGGGGCGAGTATGTTGTGGTTTATCTCCCATAGCTTTCGGGCTGACCCATCTTCGATGGGGTTGATCCCCGCCACCAGACCGTACCAGAGTGGATAAGTCACGATGTCTATCAATGCAATTTCCAATCCCCGGACCACAGGACCGCTCTCCATCACATGCCATCCACCGACCAGAGCACCGTGAATAAATTCCTTCGGGGAGAGCGTCTTAATTTCCGTCTTTCGACTCGGGCCGTCCAACGTATTCAGAATTCCATTGACCTTCCGGCCGTCGTCGTCGGTCATCCTAATGAGCGCCGTATATGCATAATCGCGAGTCAAAAGAAACACCTTGATTGGATGCTCTCTCAATGTCTCCGGAAGTTCTGGGATCCCATCGAAAAGCGGCACGTCGGTCATAGTCATTTTCCAATAATCTGTATCGTACGTCGAAGGGGCTTCAACCCAGCGATTTTTTCTAGTGATACTCCCTACCGGGCGGCGCGAGAGCGCCCTCAACACGTAATCGGCAAAACACGGCTTAAATTTAGGGCTAGAGCGAACTATTTTTCCGCTCGAGTCGTCAATTTGGACAGCGACGCCCCTAACGCCCGCGTTCACGCTCGGTCGGGCAACGCTTAGCAGACACCGGCGACCAGGTCCCCCAGCACGACCGGATCGCTGTCAATCAGGCGTTTCGTGGCTGTGAGGCGCGCCACGGCCCAGTATGTCGGAGATGTGGCGGATGTCGTAGCCCTTGCGGTGCAGACGGACGGCGAATGTTCTGCGACCGGTGGGGGCGTGGCCAACCGGCTTTTCCGTGGTTAGCTGCGCTTACCTGCCGCAGCAAAAACACCGAGCATCTTCGCTGCACCAAGCTGTTCCCCATCGCGGCGACCGAGCTTCATACCAACGCGCACGCCAGCGTAAAAGACGATGCAGATTGCCAAGCCCACACGAACAAAAAGCGTCATTTGATCCATTAAATAATTCCTCTTTCTCTGTTGCCGGCGCCGCCGGCTTTTCCGACGGCTCACGCGTGACTATCGCGATCGGGGAGTGGGGGTCGGATCTCTTGCAAAACCGACGCAAGAGACTGGAGTGAGACCTGCCTATAGAACTCTACCGCTGCGTCGACGTCCTCCTCGCTAGCTGGGATTCCCATAACGTCACACTGCTCTTTGCAAACGCTCTTTAAACGAGGAATGTTGTAAGAGACCCGAAGCGCAATCCCGTCAATTGAAGAGTCATACCAACAATAGATCGGCGGATAGTCGCCGCCCATGTACCATTTAGGGAGGTTGTTGACCCCCCTAAACCTTCCAATAAATTCCGCTACGTCGATTCCGTCAGCCGCCAGCTGATTGTGAAGGGCTGCTACCAATATAGAATTTACTCCCACTTTCCTCTCCATCAACGTGTTCATTCGCTTTAACTTTATCGGCTGACCCGGTACAGATTGATTCGCCCGCCTCAATAACGGCAAAAGCGGGTCGGACTTAAGAGCCGCAACTGTCAAATCTCCTCCTCGAACGCGCACCTAAGTGCCGCCGGATCGACGTCAATATATCGGCGCGTGTCATCGATAATCCTCGTTCCGCAGTGTCCATACGCGCGGCAGCGACTGAGGTGCAAAGGGCGTGGCGGCGCTTGGTCAACCCTTGACCCGCCACGCTGGACTTTGCCAGCCGGGCTTTTGCATGGACTCAGGATGACTGATGTCGAAGATGCACGCCTTGACGAGATCACCGATGGAATAGATCAGCGCGCTCAGCGTCAGGCCGACCTGCTCCCACTGCTTCTCGATGGGAGCCAACTTCCCATCCAGCCAGAAAGTAACTTTCGCACTGGCCCACGTCCCGTCATCTGACACCGAGAACTCCACAGTTTCGGGCCCTTCCTCCTCGTCTTCCACGAGCTCACGGATCACGAGCCGTTCGTCATCGTCGGTCATGAACTCCCCCAGTTCCCCCGGAAGGGTGTCCGATAGACAGGAGAGAAGATCGATATCGTTGAGGGTCTCTTTAGCGTAGAGCGTGGCTGTGATGCTCGCCGGCATATCATCTTCAGCGGCTATCGTGTCCAGTTCGAGCACACCCCATTGAAATTCGAATAGGGGCACAGGCTGACGTACCACCGCTTCAATGTCCTTCGGATCGCCCTCAGGATTCCACTCGAGTTCGTCCTTCAAACGCGCCGACAGCAACGGCTCGGGCAAGCACGCGTGCGGGAGGTAATTCAGGCTACACGATTTGAGGCCATTGACCAGCAACGCCTCTATCGACTTCATGGGCAACGTGACCATACGAATCTCCATACTCAAGCGGACTGAGAACCTTGCGTAACGTCCGACGCCTGCGGCAAGCGTGGCGCTGGCGGCGCGGTAACGGCTGCCGCTGTCATCTCTGGCGCTGATGCTCGCGTAGCAGTGGGCCGGCTCATGCCCGGATAGAGCTTCCCGCGAAGCGGGGCATCGTCCGGCCACTTGCGCAGTAAGGGCGTCTATTGCGCTGCCTTGCCGCCAATCCAATGAGCCCGTCGTTCCTTGGCTCAACCGCGATCGCCCAGCAAAGACTGCCTGCATTCTGATGCGTAAAAGCGCAGGTTGTCGTCGGTCGCAAACGAGTCCCCGGCATCCCCTCGATTCGCAACCAGCCTAGGGATGTTGTGAGCAGCATCTGCGAGCAATTCGATTCGACGGAGGATGCGCTCCAGCGCCTCCGAGTCTCCGGCGAGACGCGCATCGATAGCCATCGACCGGATACGAACCAGTACCCTTTCCACGTCCATTAACGCCCGCTTTTCGTCCTCGACCACCATATATCTTCTCCTGTCTATTTAATCATCGATGCAATTCACGGATCCACCCATCAGGATTTCATGGCGTCCATGCCGATGATCGCCGGGACAAAGACGACCACCTGAAGCGGATGTTTCAGAAAAAACATGGAGTCAGCCTCGGCGAGTGGTGGTCGTGATGCGGTGCTCAGGCGGCGAGCGCAGCCGCGGCCTTGCGCGTCTTTCCCGCCCGCGACGGCGGCGCGCATAGGCAGCAAACGAAGCTGTGATGCGGATCGTGCGCGTGCGCGACGAAGTGCCCGCCGCAGCGCGTGCACGGCGCGGTCGTTAGCAGGCCTGAATCGAAGAACCGCACCAGCGTCCATGCGCGGGTCAGCGTCAGCACTGCCTCGTCGGCGGCGAGTTCGGCGTGCTCCAGATAAATCCGGTAGCTCTTTACGATCGAGTGGATCGAGTCGCAGCCGGCCTCCTGCCTCAGGAAACGGTAGATGTTGTAGAACAGGGACGAGTGAATGTTCGGCTGCCAGGTCATAAACCAGTCCGTCGAGAACGGCAGCATGCCCTTCGGCGGAGAAACGCCCTTGAGTTCCTTGTACAGCTTGATGAGCCGGTCGCGCGACACGCTTGTCTCCGACTCCAGCAGCTGCAACCGCGCCCCGAGTTCGATGAGCTCGATCGCGAGGGTTATTTCCTTGACCTCCCCCACGACGCTCTTTTTCGGCGTACCCGCCTCGACCCTGCCTTTCGTCTGGCTCACCGAAACTCCTCCGCCGGTTGCCCTGCCAACAGGATGGCTGCGTGCATTTGCGCGGGACCGGTCCCGCGCCCTTTGTCGACCAGCGCCGAAAGAAAGCCGTGGTCCTCGAGGCGGAACTGGCACAAGAGGTTGTTTGACGCCGCGATCTTGACGGTCTGCGCCAGCGTGAGACTCGCAAGTATGTCCGCGATCTCGACCGACACGCCCAGCCGGAACATCGCCATCGCGCGATCCTCCCGTATCAGCCGCTGCACCAGCAGCAGGTACGCGAGGTTGACCTCCCGAATCTCGGTGACCATGTCACCGGAACTTGTTTCGCTCATGGCGCGCCTCGTAGATTCTGCCCGATGCTATGTGTTGTGAAATCTGCGCTCTTCCCTGCAAGCGGCTACGACACCGGTACGGGAACGTCGGTGCGGGGTCCGCCATACTCAACGGCGGATGCATCCGGCTGGCGGCTCGCCGTAACAACTGCTGGCGCGGGTCGGACGTGTTCCCACGAACTGCCCTTCTGCCCGGCTTCGTTGCTACCCGTGCATGCATTTCTGTGATCTGTCGCATGGGGGCACCGCTTGTTGCCGCACGTCGGGCACAGCACCATGCGCATGTCCTTCAGCGTGACCGGCCGGCAGGTCTCGCACGAGCACGCCGCCAGATCCGCGCCGCCCGCCAGGGCTGACACGTCCGGATACCGAAACTGGCGGGCCGCCTGGCTCATGTTGCCGGCCAGCGACGCAGCCTGCGTCTCCTCGACGCTTTCCAGCGCCGTGATCGCCTTTTCAATCGCCGCGCGCACGCGCAGCGGCACATCCTTGCGGTCAAGGTCTCTTAGCTCTTGCGCAACCTCGCGCGGATTCGTCTTCGCCATGCGTGTCGTCCGTCAAAGTCGGGAGGTCGGCGCCATTCCGCGAAAGCAGCGCCGCTGCCTCATTATTCGCTACTCATGCCGCCGCAACCGCAACGAATCCGGTCTGCTTTACCCCGCCATTCCGCGCCTTGTTTCCGGCAGGCCTTCGCTACCCTCAGATCGTACCGGCGGCGCGTGCTCGCTTCGCCACACCCACGACCAGGAAACGCACTGCCATGATGATCCGCAGCACTTCCAACTTCCGCGAGTTCGCGAACGAGCTCTCTCACCTCGCACAACACGGCATCGACCTGAGCCAGCACCCAGGCGTCACGTCGCTCGACGCGGCACTCAAGTCGCTTACCAACGAATCCGCCATGACGATCAACCTTCTGCTCGACACGATCGAAGAGCAGAACCGGGCACTCGTCGCGCTCCGGGCGCACGCCTCGTAACCCGCCCTCCCTGATCTTCTGCCTGCTGAACTCCAGCCTCACGGCGTTCCGCGCCGCCTGCATGCTCACGCGGCGCTGATTGCTTAGGCGATTCCGATCACCGTCTAGAGGTCTCAACAATGAAAACTCTTCAGTACCAGGGCTTCGTTCCGGGCTACTACGCCCAATGCGCCTATACCTTCCGGGTCGTGGACGAGATACCCACGCTTGTCTTGAAGCAGGATCCGGACACAAGCCTCTTTCTGGACAACTCCATCGAGGCCGTCGTCACCGGTCTGCTCGATAGCGAGTTGGCAGACGTAGACGCCGCACGGCTTCGGGTGTTCCGCATGGATTCCAGCCACGAATGGTCGGAGATTCGCTTCGAGACTCTGGCCCGTCTCCAGGCAAAACGCACATGGCGTCAACGCGTAATGGCTCTTTTCTGCGACTCAAAGCCGCGTGGTTTCGTCGAAGTCTCAGATCCTTCGTGGAGTCCGATTGAGCGCGAGCAACGTGAATTTCTCGAATCGCTCGATCCGTTGCTTGCGGTTACACCAACGCCTTCCCGCGATCGCTAGGACGAGCCGCGCATATCCTGTGGCATAGTGCGCAATCCCTTAACAAGAAGAGGAAGGCATGGCAACCATTGAGTCACTCAATTTGAAGATCAGGAAACTCCAGCAACAAGCAGAGGTTCTCATCGCCAAACAGGCGACCGCCACGCTCAACAAGATCCACGACCTGATGAACACGCATGGCATCAGCCTGGCGGACATTGAACGTCATCTGAAGGGCAAGCCGTTATCGAAGAGTTCCGCGGGCGAGAAATCGGCCACCAAGTTGAAGGTGTCGACTCGCGTGAAAGCGCCGCCGCAGCCGAAATACCGAGACCCGAAGACGGGCGCGACCTGGACTGGCCACGGCCGAGCACCTGGCTGGATCGCGAGCGCGAAGGACCGGACCAAGTTTCTGATTGACGGTGCGAGCCCTGCGGCGAAGCCGGAAGCCGGAGTCGCCAATACGGCGCCGGCGAAGAAGGTTGCGACGAAGCGCGTCGCGGCCAAGAAAGCCGCCGCCAAAAAATCCGCAGCGAAAGGCAAGGTTGTCGCCAGGAAGGCTGCTGCACCGGCAGCGAAGAAGACGGCCGCACCGAAGCCCCGCGCCCGGAAAACGGCTGTCGCCCCGGAACAGACCGCACCGGAGCAAACGCCGGTCATCGCTTAACGCGTACCGTGCTGCCCGGCGCGCGCCGGGTAGCACTTTCCACGCGCCGCCATTCCGGCTCGGTTAAGACAGATCCTTTAGCATGGCCGTGACCGTCCTGACGAAAATGTCCGGCGCCGTGCCGAACATGTGCTCCACACGCTCCATGAACGCGCTTAGGCTGCGCGGCACGTGACCCGGCTGCACGATAGACGAAAACTCCGCGTACTCGCCCTGCAGCGATACCGCATCAAAGTTACCCACCGAATCGAGTCCGAACCACGCGATATCGTCGATTGCCTGGTGCTGCGTGGACGCGATCGCACGCGCATACGATGCGAAGCCCTTCGTGGCGGAGACGCCGGTGTTGCGAGGCAAATCCACGATCAGGCACAAAGCGAAGCCGCACGTCGCAGCCGCCTCGACCGTCTGGTGCTCGCCATCTTCGGGATAGAGCACGATACCCACGACGCCGGCCTCATGGTCGGCTGTGGGCCACGACGCTCGATTGCGGAGAACCGGCGCCGAGAGCGTTCGCTTGTAAAGCGGGTGGACCCGCATGATGGCTTTGTGTTCGAACATCGGTCAATCCATGTCTCTGCCGTGGGCTCGCTCGGCTCGTACTTACGCGGCGCAGCCCGATGCGCTTCAGTTCGTTGCCGAGCATCATCTGGCGGCGCGCTCGGACACGCCATTTTACCCGACCACTGTACATACATACAGCCTCGCGCTGCAATAAGACTCCCGGACTGATCCAACCCGACTCGACCGGTACCGCGCCTGCGGTCCTGCACGCGCGGCGCATTCGGCCGATCTTGTTCAGTCCGCGATGGCCGGGGCGACCACGCACAAATACCCATTTATCTTTGTATTCTATCCATATTACATAGTTTATGATGTTTGTCGTTGCGTCTGCACAGCTTGCGATTATACTAAGTAATATATGTTTTTCATGGTGAATCCATATCATGCTTAGTTCGATCATGCACACGATCGACGCAGCTCGCAAGTCGATGAAACTGCGCCAGGAAGATCTGGCGGCGCGGACTGGCTTCAGCGTGCCGACGGTCCAGCGGGCGCTGTCAGGCGTCATCGACCCACGTCTGTCCACCGTCGAGGAGATCGCCCGCGGCGTGGGCATGGACCTCGTTCTGGTCCCGACCGAACTGCGCCCGGCGCTTGAGAACTTCATCCGTTCGGGCGGCCGATATCTCGCGCAGCCGCCCGGCACCGACGCGCCGCCGTCCGTTATCGACCTCATGATGCGCGACCAGGCCTCCTCCACCGATAAAGAAGGTAACAACCGATGACCACATCGATCCGCTACTTGCGCCTGTACCTGCACCAGCCTGACGGCGTGCGCCGCCCGATCGGTTACCTGTCCGCATACGGTGACATCCTGCGGGTGTCGTTCGACCCCGATTACATCAACGATCCGCAGCGCCCGGTTCTGTCCTATTCCTACATCGGCGCCACGGACGCTGACACTGTCGCAACCCTCAAGTCTCAGTCGGACGAGCGCATCGTGCGCACGGGTGGCAAGTGGCCGTCGTTCTTCCAGAACCTGCTGCCGGAAAGCCATAACCGCGAGCGCCTCGCGCGCGAGCGCGGCTGCAGCGAAGACGACGAGTTCGAGCTGCTCGCGGCAGCGGGTCACGACTTGATGGGTGCGGTTGAGGTCGAGCCTGTCCCGCCTCAGGAAGGCATTCCTGACCCGGTGCGTCTGTGGCACACCGCGCTTGGTCTGGACGTCCTCGAGCCCGGCTTCGTCGAGAGTCCGGTGGAGGATGCCGCGTCGATTCCCGGCGTGGTCACCAAGTTCTCGGCGATCCGCGACGGCCGGCGCTACGTGGTGAAGCGCCACGGCGAGGCGGGCTCGTACATCCTGAAGCTACCGACCACGCGCCATCCGGATCTGGTGGAGATCGAGATGACCGGTTTCAAACTCTGCCAGGCGCTCGAGCTGGACTGCGCGTGGGCCGAGATCGTTTCCCGCGCAGATGCCGAACTGCCCGAGCATATTCCGTTCGACGAGGTGCTGGCGGTGAAGCGCTTCGATCGCACGGAGGGCGGGCGGCGCGTTCACATGGAAGAGTTCGCCCAGGTGCTGCGCTACGACCCTCGCGCAAAGTACGGCCGCGATCTCATGATCGACTACCCCGCCATGCTCGGCACGCTCGACCGATTCTCCGCGCGCCCCGCGCAGGACGTCAAAGAGTTCATCCGCCGGTTTGTGGCATTCATTCTGATGGGTAACTGCGACGCGCATCTGAAGAACTGGGCACTGGTCTACCCGGATGGCCGCACGCCGCAGCTCGCGCCGCTCTATGACCCCGTGCCGGTAACGTCGTTCTTCGCGGCCGTCAGCGAGAACGACTATGCGCTGAACCGCGCCATCGACCAGAAGTTGCGCGCCCTCACGTGGGACGATCTGGAGGCGCTGTTCCAGAAAGCGGGACTGCGCCGAGTGAATCACTGGGTCAGCGTCGCGCGCGCGACCGTGGTCGAAGCGCAGAGGCGTTGGCCAGCCATTCTCGCCACCGCACCTGAGGCGGTGCGCAAGAGCGTCACCGAGCGCCTGACCGGCGGAGTGGCGATCGCCACTCCGTCCTGAATATTGCCCGGCGTGCTTGACTTCGAACTGGTGCGCGTACCGTGGTTCCTGAACACCGGCTAACGCACAAATGACCTTCTGCCCAGATCTCATCATGGAACACCGCATCATTGAAGAAGCGCACAAGCTTCTACTCGACGACGGCACCCCGCTCGCTGATACCCACGTCGGCCGCGAACTCATTCGCCTGGCGAGGGCGCAGATCGCATCAGCTCAAGCGACCTTCGCATCCGAGGCCGCAATTGAGCGCAACACGATGATCGGCCGGCGCGACGACATGTCGCTCACGAGTCGCATCGTCCTCCTCAAACAGCCGGACGGGGACGTCTGTGTGTCCATCGTCAACGACTCACGCGCCGCGCGGCTCGAATTCTGCACCCCGGGTACAGGCGGAGGACGGTCGCCCCGGACGTTTGCCGCCCTCCACGCGTTGATCCTCGCTATCCACGCCGACAACGCCGAGACGCCCGAATTCTCGGCACGATCAGTCGCTATCTGATCGCGTAAAACCGCCAATCGCCGCTTTAGGGAGGCCCGCGGCGCGTTTCACGCTCGTAGCCCGACTTGCATTCCCAGCCTGCCCCGTAGCCTCGAAAGACCAATGGCTTTCAAGGGGGCACGGATGGCAACAGGACTGAGGTTTTCGGAGGAGGAGTACGAGGCGCTGATGAAGCGCACAGGATCGCGCGCAGCACCTCCGCCCGCCGCGACGGTGACGAACATGCAGCCCGCGCCGCCAAAGCCACAGGACCGCATGCTCGCGCTCGGAAGGCTACCCGATGGCGTGATGAACAAAACCGAGACCGCGTACGCCGCGCAGCTCGAGTTGGAAAAGCAGGCCGGCGAAATCACCTCGTACCAGTTCGAAGCCGTCAAGCTACGTCTCGGCAAAAGGACCTTCTACACATCCGACTTCCTCGTTCGCCTCAAGAATGGCGAGCTTGAACTCCGCGAGGTCAAGGGGTTCTGGAAGGACGACGCCCGCGTGAAAATCAAGACCGCAGCGTACCTGTATCCGATGTTCCGCTTCGTCGGCATCACGAAGGTTCGCAAGCGCGACGGGGGCGGCTGGCGGCGCGAGGAGTTTTAATTCTCGGACAGGATCAATGAATCGACTGGAAACGAAGGCCGAACAAAATGAGCATCAACAACACAGGCTTCGCCTATTGCAAATTCGGCGGTGCAGAGTATCGCTCTCTTCACGATATTCAACCGGGACATGCAGGGTTTGTGCAAGGCATGGAAGCGCCGCCATGAGCACACGTGCGCGAAAAAGACGCCGGCACAACGCAGGCTGTGGGCTCGGAAATATGCTGGAAAAGATACTACAGAGAGCAGCCTGACCGTGGATCTAGCCCACGCGGGGTTCACAGATACACCTCTGGACTAACACCAGTCGGCTGGAAAGAGAAAACCCACCGGCACTCCTGTCGGAGTGCTCGGTGGGCGTGGGTTACGGGTTACGGGTTACCGATTTCCTTGCATCTGTTATGCCGCTGCAAGAAGCGGCAGTTGATGCTGGGTCGCAGCGCTGGCGTCTTTGGATTGCTCAGATGCCAGCCGAAACGCGACCTGGATGCCGTTAGCTTCGTGCACTTCCTTCATCGCTTGGTCAATCCTCTCGCAGGCCTGCTCGTGGCCGTCCCACGACTCGTGATCGATGGACCTGAACGGATCATCGTACGAACGGATGCCACCCTTGGCTACAGCTTTGCGGATCTCCTTGTCCAGTTTCTCAGCCTTCTCATACTGGTCCCAGAAGCCGGCTGACTCCAGTTTCAAGTTTTCAGCAGGAAGCCAACCGCGGTGGCGTCCAACTACCCGGTTGAGACGGTCGATCAGCTTCTTGTCCCGAGGAAAGAAGTGGATGGTTCCCATCCCCGGGTAGTAGCGGATGTCAAAGTACGACGATTCGACTCGCGCTCCATGCTTCAACTCAGTCCAGCACGAGTTGCACGCACTGACCAGACTCACCGCGGGAGCGGTGTCTCCAGCCAGCAACGCAAACCCCTTGTCGAAGTCCGCAAGCAGGCTTTGCATTTCCCATGGTGCAGATCTGTTCCACGTATCCGCGGTGAAGCCAGGGATGATGAAACGTGTATAACGAATCCGCCGCCCAATGGACCGGTAGTGCTTGTCGTTGCTGCGCCAACCACGGTAGTAGGCAGTGTTATCGCTATGGTAGCGAGTGATCCGGTCGAAGGTGTCGCACAGCATATCGATCTGGATCTTTCCCTGTTGCTCGCAGATCCCGATCAGAAAGCTGTAGATGTTCTCCACCGTGAACTCAAGCTCTGCAATCAGCTTGAACTCAGACTCGACCCGCTTCTGAGCCTGACTCGACAGCCGGCTTGTCACGTCGGCCGACCTAACGACCGATGCCCAGGCACGCCCCTTCAAATCACCGTACGCCTTGCCCAGGGCCGCACGAACCAATTCAACCTTAGGTGCGACCACCCGGTCCGACTGGCCAGGAGAACGTGGCCCTATCGATTCGCCGAGCATGCCCGCGTACGCACTGGCCTGAGCCTCCGCGAAAATTGCTGCGCGGGCGCTTTCCACCGCTGCATCGAAGATAAGGACACGGTTTTCGATTTCGTTCGCGGGCAACGCCAACTGCTGAGGCTCGGCATATCCACGCCCGAGTTCCTCATTGCTGACGGTGTCTCGCTGCATGCCGCGCAGGAGATCCATCGTCACAAACGACCCGACGTCAGCCTTCTTCACGAGGTGAACGATTGCCACATCCACTGGCGTGCGGCGTTCCGCGTCGTCGACCTCAAAAGCTCCTTCGACAAATTCGACGTCGCCGAAATCGTCAATGAGTTTGACGAGCCGTTTGCGCTCTGCCGACAGCGGTTTCCGGACAGTTTCGGCATTGATGATCATCACCACCTCGCCATCCCATAGCAAGTCCCACGCTTTCAGCACGTGCTTCTCGCCGTTGTGAAACGGCGGGTTGCCGACGATCGCCGAATAGCAGGCACCTGACTGCATCGCGAGAAAGTCGTGTCCTACGATTTTCACGCCAAGCTCGCGAAGATCAGAGTGGTGGCGAACATCGATTTCGCAGCAGTCCACGTGGGCATACGATTGGGTGCCATAGGAGTGTCGGCGATCGTGCATCCCCGTCAAGAGATGACCCTTTCCCGCGGAAGGCTCGAGCACCCGGTCCGGGTGCTTATTGTTCAATTTGCTCCAGACTCGCGTAGCGAGATCAGGCGGCGTGGGGTAGAACTGAAACAGGTCCCGCGTGCCGTTTTGTTGCGTGTTCATAGACTCCCTCCTTTTTGCGCCCGATGGCGCGTTGAAAAACAGGAGAGTTGGCAGCTTCGGGTAAGCGCTTTGAAACGCTGAGCGGAAAGTGCCGGAATGTCGAAGTTTTCACCGTACACGCAGCGTTGCCGCGGGTCGGGCGGCTGCGAGGTGAGCGGAGCCCCCACCGCAACGGATGAGGGCTCGCGCAGTCCTTGATTGATTAATGGCCGACGTAGCCGACCATCCATTTCTTCATGAGAAGATCGTAGAAGTGGTGTCGTTCGCCCACACCGCTGGCGCACAGGTCATGAAATGAATCACAGCTTGCCGATTGTTCCTCGGGGCTGAGTGCATCCCACTCTTCTTGCGTGCCGCCACGATACATCTCGCATTCGCACCTGAAGTCTGCACCGGCGTTCCATGCTGTCGCCAGCGGGGTGCCAGCGAACCAGAAAGGCACCGTGCCCGTCAACCCTTCGCGGTACCCAAGCGCCTCAGATTCGCGGAGACAATCTTCGGTAGAGTCAAACCCAAACGGGTTTGGGTCTTCGAAGTCGTTAATCCCCAGGAGATTCGCGAGTGTCCAGGCACAGTGGATGGCGAGCGGCGAGCCTTCGCTTGCAGACACACGGCGTTGCAGATGGTTCAGCGATTGGTTCCGTTGCGCATTCATGAGTTCTCTCCCAAGTGCCCCGAAGAGGGCGTTGAAAATGCGGAGAGTTGGGGTTCGGGAAAGCGCGAAAGAAGCGCTGGCCGGAAACTGCCGGTCTGGCGAGAGGTTGCCGAGGGGAGGCGGATCGCGAAGGAAGGTGGTGAACGTTGCCGATCGAACGGCTAGTACGAAGTCTAGCGAGAAAGCGTAATCGCGGCAACAGTCCAGGAAGTCAAATTCCGGCTGACGCAATTCCTTGCGTGTCGGCGCAACTGGATGCCGATACCGTGATGGTCATTTCGCCTTCCTGGTACCGTGCAGCGGTACAAGCTTGCGGTCCATCATCTCCTTCATGCCTGCGGCGCACTCTTGTAAATCGATCGAGCAGTGACGGCTCCCGTATTCAGTGTGACCGGCGACGCTTCACAATCCGTGACAAGCACGCCCTTGTTGCACGCCAGCCAGAGCATACTGTCCACGACGGCAATAGTGTCGCCGCTTCCTCGCGCGAGATCGCCGCACAACGCCATGCATGCGGCAAAACGAACTTTCACCGGCGCCCGCGGCCGATCCGGGAAGCCGCTCAGCCGACAAAGCCAGATATCGGGCTTACACACCTGAACCCCGAAATTCTTCGCGAGCTGATACTGCGTGTCATCGCCGACAAACGGAATGGCGTGGCACCATTCGAGCAGGCGGACGGGATCGTCGGCCGCCAGCACATTCTGGAGCGCGGCGAAGTCTGCTTCGCGTTCCCGCCACGCCCGTTCAATGGCCGCCGCCTTGGCCCGGTAACCGAATGCCGACACGACCGGCTTGCCGGCGCGAATAGCACTCCATACCTTCGCCTCGATCGTCCGGGCCGCCTGCGCGGAGCGACCCGCACAGAGAATGATCCAGATGATTTCGCCTGCCATTGCTTCGGGAGACTGCGGCGGACGAATCTCGTGGAGAGACCACTCGATCATCCGCGCCGCGTCTGGATCGTTCGCGAGCAGCCAGGAACGCGCAGCGAGGTAGATCGCGAGCGGAAGCCGCTCGGCCGGTTGCGAAAGCATAAGTGCGCGCATCCGTCGCTCCTTTTCTCTGGTTCCCGCTCGCTCTACTCGCCCCAGGATCTGCGATTGGCGTCCATCAACCTCGCGCAGTCCGACGCGTCGAGGCCCTTGGAGGCGCAGAACGACTGCTCGTGCGCATGGCGTTCGATCCGCGTATAAGCCCAACCCGCCATTTCAGCAAGCAGCACGCCGGCAAGTAATGCCGCCAAGAACAGCCGCGCGCCTGCGCCCAGTTTGCTCGAAAACGTATTCGACATCACCCCATTCTCCTTTCCGAAGGTATCAATCATTCCGGCCTCGTGCGCGTGTGCATCTCTCGCGCCGAGATCCCGGTCACTCAGTGGCTGTCTTGCTGGCGGCCGCATTGGAGGCCGACGCCGCGTTCTGTGAAGCATCGGTCAGGTCCAGTACCTTCGCCGATGCCGTGACCGACCAGCCCTTCCCGGCCGCCGCGGTCACCGCCACACCTGGCTGAAGCGCCACGGTCTCCTTCAACGCGACGTTGCCGAGGCGATCGGCCAATTCGCCCACCGCGACGTTGTTCGCATGGTTGTTTTGCACGTCGAGGTCCACCAGGATATGTCCATCGGACTGAACGCGCGGTGTTGCGACGACTTTCATCGTTCGATCATCAGCCACCTGCATGTCGGTCTGAGCCGGACACTCGCCGTCCGAGACATGCGCCGTCTGGCAAATCGCGACGTCGTCGCTCACTTGCTCATGCCGTGTCCGGACGATTGTTCGACCGTCCACACCAGCCAGATCCATAGTGGTGAGAGGTGTGGCTGTCCCTTCGCGGGATAGCGAGAGGTGGATGATCACCATGCGTTTGACCGGCGCATAGTCCGATGCATCCGCACCCGGCGCGCGCGCCGCCGGCGTAGCTGCGAGTCCGATGGCGGGCGCTGCGATCAGCAAGGCGCCGCCGACCTTCATCACGGACGTAAAAGCTTTCATGGCGTGGTCTCCGTTATTGCGCGCTCGTACGCGGTTCCCTGGTTGCTGCCTTCGGGAACTTGAACAGGCGCAGCCAGAGCAGGCTGAACGGCAGGAACGCGATCGCGCAGATGACGAGCGCCAGCACCGCTTCGCCGCTGTTCTTGAGTTCGACGCGCTCTTCCACCTGAACCTCGCGCATGTCCTCACGCAGGCGACTGACCACGAGCTCGTACATTGCGATGATGCCGATGACGCCCGTGACGAGGCCGGCGATCAGCCACCACTTGACCGAATCCGCTGCCGACTGAAACTCCGCCTGATTGGTATCCACTTTTTTGCGCGCCAGCCATCCGCCACCGCACCTGTCATCGCGTTTAAGCCATTGCGCGGACGTGACTTCCGTCATGCTCCTGATGTTGAACCATGTTGCCGTGCTATCGACGAGACGCTGCGTAGCGGCTTGGATTTGCTCCGGCGGGACCTTGCCTGGATCGACCTCGCAAACCAGCATCGTGTCGTGAATACGCTGCTCGGCCGAGAAGACCATGGACACGGTTGCGAGTTGCGACGCTGCGCGGTTCGCTTCGTAACCGACGAGTTCCATCGGCAGCAATCCCGCCACGACAACGGCCACGAAGACGGTCACGTTGAATCGCAACCGTACCTTCTTCACTCGACGAAGGAACCAGTACAGCAGTGGGTAAGAGATGAAGACGGCAAACGCAGCCCAGGCGAACTGCAACATGGACGAGTGGTCGTAGAGCATAAAGGACCTTTTTCGAGTAGACCGGGAACTCGTCCACGCGCCAGCCGCATAGACGATCCCAGCACCTACCCTACCGCCCGTCATTGCCGCGAATTATCGAAAAGTCATCCTTTATGGGCCAACTTTCCCGCGCCGCCAGCACGCATCAACTCTGGCATCTGGCGGCGCGTGTCCCATTCGATGACCTGGACGCCACGCCCCTTGTAACTCTTGATCTTCTCCGCCTTGCGAGCCTCGTAGTCCGGATTGCCCATCATCCCCCAGACCTCGATCACGCACTCACCGTCCTGATCCTGCAGGCGGAAGTCAGGGAACTCGGCAACGCCGTCATAGCGCAGCGGCTTCGTGAAGGCACGGCCCGCATCGACCAGGGCCTCAGCCATCTGCATCTCATACGAGGAATCTGACGGGATGTAGTGGCGGCTCGTTAGCATGAAAGACATGTCCACACCTTTGAGCGTGCCGTTGCGCGTGACCTCCACCACCATGATTGTGATGATGTGCGCATCCGGATTTCCCATCTGCGCAGCGGCTGGCGGCGCGGACCGCTGCGCCTGCTCGACAATGGCCTTGTCGACGAAGAACGCATGCATGTGGTGCTTCAGCTTGACCTTGTAACTGAACTTCGAGAGATCCATCGACTTCAGTTCGCCGATGACGATGCCACGCAGCCGATAGTCGCCACGCGCATCGAGGCGCGAACGGAACTTCGCCCACGCCAACTCGATGCCCTCGCGATCGGTTTCGCGCCAAGCGGGCACACAGTACAGCGCGTTCTCGACCGGCTCGCCGTTCACCTTGCCGTCGAGGTTGATGAGCTCGCGGCGACAGCGCCACCAGTCACGCGACCATCCCGGACGCCACTCGTTCAGGCCCGCGCGTTCCCAAAGCGAATGCAGCATGCCGAGTAGGCCAACCTTCGCCCGCCCCTTGCCGCCGCTTTTCGGTTCCTCGCTGCGTTCGAGCGGTCCGGTCCGCGCTTCGACGCGAACTCTCAACGGAACATCGGCGTTGATGTCGACAGACCCGTCCGGTTTCTCGATGATCGCGCCCTTGGCGTACCCCGCACGCCCGCTTTCTGCTTCCGCGCGCAAGCGAAAAGTACATTTCGCGTGATGAGAGAGCGCGTCCTCCGGCCAGACAGCCAGATGGTAGAGCCCTTCTCGTAACCGGATTTGCAGTCGCCGACCACCTGGCACGCACAGGCATCTTGCATGTCCGTGCGTGGCGCGTGCCGTCTCGAACCACTTGCGATAGCGCGTCGGCTCGTGAAGGATGTCTTCGAGCACCAGCGTGTGCCCAGCCAGATCAATGCGCTCATCGTGCGCGACGTGTTCCATCCTTCCCCCGACAGCGAGCGCACAAAGAAGGGTGCGCTCGCGAACACCTGCGTTGGTCTATTTGAGTTTGCGCAGTAGTTCGAGGTAGGTGAGGTATCGCTGCGCATCGTCTACCGAGATGCTAAGACGACTCGCGATTTCACTCGGCTGAATGTCGGGGTTTTCTTGGCGTATTTCGCCAACCCGGTGCAAATTCTCCGGCAGCAGTTCGTCCTCGCTCAGTGAGCTGACCGCAGCGTTCTCCGGAAACTCTTCGTCCAGCCACGCAGAAAATCCCAGCGCGTCGTTCGTACCCTTCGTCTTCATGAGCACACGAACGCCCTCAAGGCTGACCATGTTGACCACGCCCTCCGACAGCGGACTCGGCCACACTTCATCCTGCATGCCGGCGGCGCGCACGAGCGCATCCAGATCCGTGCCTTCCTCCATGCCCACGATCCTGGCGATGTCGCCCAGTCGCAGGGCGACAAGAAGCCTGTCTCGCGACATGGAGACAAGCACTTCTTTACCGGCATAGATTCGCCTTTGAACGGGCATAGTCGGATAAATGAGGTGGAATTGATAAGCAACTGCACGTTGCGGGAGCCAGACTATACTAAATCTATTTCGTTCTTACATCTGGGGCTGACTATATTAACAAATGCAAAACTATCTAGAAATACATGGGCCTTGGTCTTAACGGACATTGTTAAGACCAAAGGCCCACATCCTTAACTATCCTTGCCTGATTCTGGGGCGCGTGGTTTGAAAAGCACCACGCTGTCTTTAAGCGGCAGATCCATTTGCCGCACGTCGAGCAACGCATCCGTCCGCCGCCGACCAGCCCTCTCTTGAGCAGATCCCTTACGCCCAGCCGCAGGAGAAACCGGTCCGACCCCACGCGGTACCGGCCGCGACTTCGCTGATCGCGCCTGGCGTTGCTCGTCACTGACCTTGCGGGGCGCGCGGCGAAAGCCCTCGAAGTGTCCGTAGTACGAACTTGTGACGCCCATGCGGCTATGGCCGAGCATTTCGCTGACTTGGCTCAACGCCTGATTCAGGTCCTCGGCGGGCATCTGGTCGGCGGTCCCACCCAGCGTCGGCGGCACGAACGGCCTTTCCGGGTTCGTCATCGCAGCGTTCTCCGAGAATTCCGCCCGCAACCCGTGGCCGGTGACCCCGGCTGTGTTCCTCGTGATACCGATTTCTTCCATACGGCGCTCGTATTCCTTGAGGTTGTACGCAAGCGTCGCAGTCCTGCCGCGACGCGTCGTCTTCCAGCCCATCGCATCGCCCTTCGGCATGCGCGCTTTTACGTAATCCAGCACCTCGCGCTGATATCTGTTCGTGAGCGGCAGATTCCGTGCCCGCCCGCCCTTCGGCCCCGCGTTAGGGTAGACGGCAAGGTAATCCCCATGGTCGCATTTCCATGGTTTCAGCATGAGAATTTCTTTGCGCCTCAGGCCGAACGCGACCGCGAGCCGAAGCATCAGGCCGAAACGCTCATTGAGCGCGTCCGCTTGAGCGATCTTCTCGTCGATGTTGATGCCGTTCTGGGACCACGACTTCGACTCTACGGTCCCGGCCCTGCGCTGCAGGTCGATCTTTGGCACATCCGGGAGGTAGTCCTGAAGCGCGCGCACCATCCCCTTCTTGCCGATCCAGATGGCGAATTTGCGCAGTACCGAGAGTTCATTTTGCATCGTCGCAACTGCCCGGCCCTGCCAGTGCCAGTGGCGCACGAGCGCCTCCACGTGGCGTTCACCGAGATTACGGGGATTCTGGAGCTTGAAGCCGAGTCCTGCCAGCGTGCCGAATACCGCGAAGAGCACTGACGCGCTCAACTCGCGCGTCCGGTGCGACGCCACATTGCCGTTCACCCGGATGCCAGCATGCCGGTCCACGATGGTCTGTAGCTCCCTCCGCCAACCCCTATGGGCGTCCGTTCGCCCTGCGGGCGGCGCCGTCCGCGTGTCTTGCACTACGAGTGCGTTCATCCCAACCTCCGTAAGTCGCACATCACACAATGGTCACGCCTCGCCGCGTGCCTTGCGCATTGTGAAATGCGCGCCCTTTCTAGCCGGGGTACCACATCTGCCGTAGCGTTTGAGGGGCATGAGCGAGCCCTTCGTAAAAATGTGCGTTTATGTCGTCGGCTCCCACTACAACTTTTACCGCACAGCGACACCCCGACGCTCACGCTAATCGGGTCTCCCTCCCCTACGGGATGGAACTGGCCTTTCAAGCAGGGACCATACTGCACCGGTTCGCCTTGCGACGATGTAGGCCCGGTACTGGCCTCGGTCTTTCAACTCCCACATGCCTTGCAGCATGCAGGCAGAGCCCTCTATCCGCCGGTCTTGCGACCCGACCAGATAGCCCACCCACCGACGTACTCAGCGAGCAGCAAAAGCCTCTTCTACCGCAGGTCGTGCGACCTTTCGGACTTTCCGTTTGTGTACGTTGTGATCCCCGGTACCGGACGCCATGTCGCACTGGGTAAGGGTTGTGCCCTTCCTCTGTGTCCGATTGTCGTCCGATTTGAACCGGGTGAAAAAAAACGCGCTTCCGCGCGTCTTCGCTTTTCGCGGTGGTCGTCGTGCGACGAATTCACCTGAAAGAATGGTCAGCGGTAGTGCTACCAACTGACTCTTCGGAGAGCAAATCCGGCGAGGGATTCGCATGCCGCCAGCGCGGCGCAGGAAACTACCGAGTGGGACTCCACAGTCCCAATGGCCGAAGTAAATCACATCGAGAACCTTGCTGCAAGGGCCTCAGCGAGATTTCTCCTCTCCGTGCAGAACGATCACGTCAGCGTCGCGTTGCATGCTCATCCTAATTCCGTTCGCACTTCCGCTCTCCAAGCAGCACTTTACAACGTTCCCCGTATCTCCTCACCTTTCTACGTTTCGTGTCGCTGCTCTACGATGCTCAACGGCGGTATGCGATCAAGGTCTACGTTGCTCTTCCTCCGCGAGGCAAACCTCAACGTTCCTCCCCTATCGGATCTACGTTGCTCTACAGTTCTCTCCACTTCGATCTACGTGACTACTCGTATAGTCGACGTTGGTTGTCTTTCTTCCCTCCGTCGATTTAATGAAAGCCTTCTTTCCACGGCAATCATTCAGATTTTCTGTATCGGGCTATGTAATTCTCTAAACACCAATTACCCATAAACAGAAATAACACCGTGATCTCGTTACACGAGTTTTTGGCTAAAAAGCGACAGGAGCGAAACAAGGGAAAACTTGCAGGTCTCGCGAGCCAAATCCAGCAACTCAAGGATCTGGGCGCGAGCTACAAGGAAATAGCCGAGTATCTCCATCTCGAGCACGGCCTCACGGTGACTCGAAGTGGCGTACAAAAGCACTTGAAAAGCCTTGCCCGCACGCAGTCAACCAACCCCACGACCGCCATCACCTCGCCACAACTGCCAACCGCGCGAGTCGCACCGCCACACTCGCTCCACCCTGTCGGGCCAGTGGAGAAAGCACCGACTCCTGGCGAGGCATTCACGGAACGGTGCCCGATTGATGGCGACAGAATCCAGACACGGGCTGAGTCGTCCGCGGAAGATGTTGTGACCCGCTACCGGCTTGGGTCCCCGGAGCATCAAGCAAAACTAGCAGCTTACAGACAACGCAAGAATCAATCTCAAACCTAATCGACCACGAGCCAAAGGAGCAACCATGCCATTGAAGATCCTCGTCATTCATTCGACCAGTATGGTCGGCAAGAGCACTACCGTCGCGTCCCTGCTGCATCCCCGTCTCAACTCGCCGCGGGTGTTCTCGGTCGAAAAACAGAACCAAGATGCAGGCCGTTATGGCATCGACGTCGTTCGCTATCGCGCCCCCGATTTTAAAAAGTTGATCGATGACATCATCATCGAACCCCGCGACCTCATCGTCGATGTTGGCGCTTCGCAGTACGCCGACATCATGAAAGAGTTCGCCCGCGTTCGCGGAGCCATCAACGACTTCGATATTGTCATCGTTCCGACAACGCCAGACGGCCGAGTTCAGGAAGAGACCCTCGGAACCATCGAGACGCTCCGCAAGGTCGGTCTGCAACCGGAAAAGCTGCGCATCTTGTTCAACCGCACGACCATCGACCAGGGCGACGACCTCGATCAGCAGTTCGAGGCCGTCATCGTGTATCTCACCGAGACCAAGGGCCTCACCTACTACGACGATCTCGTCATCTACGAGAACCCGATCCACTCCGACTTGCGGGCTGAAGGGCTCTCCTTCGAGGAGGTATCAAGCGACCCCACCAACTACCGCAAAGTGGTCGATGAAGCCCTGCGCAAGGCTCCGAACAGTCCCGAAACGTTGACCCTGATCCGCCGCCTCAGCATCCAGCGCGCCGTGGCCAGCGCGAAGCTGGATCTGGATGCAGCGTTCGTCGCCCTCCGTTTGCCTGCCGCTCACCTGGAAGCCCTGCCGGCCGTTCACATCGACGCGGAGAAATAAACGTGCTCCGTGGGGGACCGCGCGGCGCCGTCGAAGCGCTTTACGCCCTTCAGGCTGAGGAAGCCACTGCCCTACGCGCTGACATGCGAGAGGCGGTCGATGAACTACGCGCGTATCACGCCCGCTACCAGGAAATGGATAAACAGCGGCGCACGGCGGATCACCAAATCCTCGAGGCCGTTGCCGCCCTGATCGCCATCGCTAAAGCGCTAGAGTGCCTCGCGCACCAGGCGGACTCGATGCCGGATAGGGTGCAAACAGTCCTCAATTCGGCCGATGTAACCGAGATTCACAAGAAGCTTGCCGATGCTTTGGCCGTAGACATCTGGGCACGGCTCGGCACGCATTCTGATGCCGAGGCCAAGCGCTTCGGAGACATTGCTGCCCGCATCGAAAAGAATGTGCACGCGGCTGTTCGGAATCTTCGAGACGCAAACGTCGGAAAACCCAGCCTTCCTCCGTTGAAGACAGGAGGAACGCTCAAGGATAGGTTCTTTGGCCGAGCCCGCCACTACTACATCCACTTGTTGCGCCTGGGCGGCGACGTGCATCACCTTGCAGTAGCTTTCGCTAGCGTCTGCGTCGGTCTAGCCGCGATCGCGATCCTCATCGGACAAATTTCTCACATACCAATCGGCCACTGAAGGCCGCCCTCGCCATCCGCAGCGCCCGTCAGAGCATGACGCCGATAGCCGCGCAGACATCTGTTTGCGCGGCTATTTTCCATTCACTCCCTCTCATAAACTCCCGTGCAGCCGCGTCAACATGAATGAAGCCGCGTGGCCCAAGCTCGTACTTCTGACCAAATGTGAGGCACCCCGAGAATTTTTTCAGATAGGGGGTGAAACTTCCGCTGGGGGTGCCGTATTTGCTCTACATCGACGAAAGAAATTGCTGCATCAATTTGTAGAAAGGACATCTGATGGGCGCGCCACCTAGCACTTCCGCAGCACCACTCCCTGTTATGCCTGCCGGCCTGTCCGGTAGCGCCCGACGCGAGCTGCGCAGACTCGCGCTCGCTTTACTCGAACGTAGCCTAACGTCGAGCGCAACCCCGTTGGCCGTGGCAACAATCGCGCGCCGCATGACAGTGATCATCGGTGAAGAGGCAAGAGCGCAAACGTACTTTTGCGCCGTAGTCAGGAAGCCCGTGACCGCTTTCCACCGCTACCGAATCATCGGCAAGATGGTCGACCAGAAGTTCCTTCACTGACAGTTCTACCTGCCTGTAAAACGCCCGATCACAAAATAGGAGTCCAATATGTCCGCCCTGGCAGCCATCCCGACAGCTGACCCGATTCCGACCATGCCGCCCGGTCTTTCTCACGAGGCCCAGCAAGAGCTGACCGCTCTCGCCGTCAGCCTGCGTGGGCACTTCACAAGCCTGCAGCAAACGGCCGTGCAGATCGCGCTGATCACCTACCGTCTCATCGAGATCATCGGCGAACCGGGCAAGGCACAAGCCTATTTCTGCCAGGTCACGGGCAAAGCCCCCAGCACTTTCCGCACCTACCGCGGCATTGGCCGGATCGTCAGCAAGCATTTCACGCATCCTGACGGTTATATCCCGATGCACATTACTCGCCTGCCCCTCGACGCCTTCCATTTGTTTGACGAGGGAACCGACGTCCGCGTAGTCGAGGCAATCGACGAACATGCGCAGAAAGGCCCTTTAACGACCGCCCAGGTCAAAAAGCTGATCGATGAGGCGACCGCGCACCTGCGCGGCGATCTGGAAGAAGCAAACGCGCGCGTCGTCGAATTATCGGCATCGGCTGCAGAAGCGCAAGCACACGCCAAGGACGCCGAGAACGGTAGGGCAGAAGCTACGGCCAAGCACGACAGCGTCGTCGTCCAACTTCGCGCTCAGGAACAACTTGCGAAGGAGCTTCAGTCCGACCGAACCGCGATCCTCAACGATCTCCGCGAAGCCCAGGAAGAACTTGACCGTCTTCGCCAGGCGGAGACGGTCGTTCAGTACGTCGACAAGCCTGTCGAGGTACTGCCGAAAGGCGTCGAAAGTCTCGAGCAGGCCAGGACCGAATTGGCTGAGGTGAGCGCTCGGCATGCACGCCTCACGCAAGAACTTCAGGAAATCGACCGCATCATCGCGGACGCGCGTAATGCGTCGAACTCCCTCGACGACCTCGAAAAGGGTGTCGGTGGTCTGATCGCAGCATTCCCCTCGGCCCTGGTCATCAAGATGCGCGGATCAAACCCAACAATCGCTACGAAGATCGACGGCCTGGTCGACCAGCTCCGCGCCCTGACCGACACACTGGCCGCGAAAGAACTCGCCTAATCCCCTTTACCCCCCGATCCCGGAGAAAACAATGAGCCGAGCAAACGGACCCGATCTGTTTCTTCCTCCGCTGGCCAAGATGGCCATGGCCGAAGCGAATATCAAGATCCTCGAGTGCTATCGAAGCCTGAAGGATCATGCGGACCCCGCTGCTGCTCTCACCTTCGGCCTTTCCGACGAGCAATTCCAGATCGTTCGCAAGCTGAGCCATTCGGATATTCGCTGGCTCGCGAACGAGGGCCTGCCGCTCTGGAAAGCCCGTTTCGAGTTGAAGATGTCCGACGGAAAACTCGAACTTGATCGCGAGCAGGTGATCGCAACCCTGCTGACGACCTTCTGAGCACCAGGCCCTACCCTTAAGGAGCATGACATGTTGACCGCTGGAAGCGCACCTACTCTCAACGAGCGCATCGCTCGCGCCCTCATCCTTTCCGGAACCAGGCGGCCGGTGGTCAAGAGCATCAGTCGAGTTCCGGATCCGAAGATCGACCAGATGTACTCCCAGGAGATTGGTAGAAACTCGACCTCTGGGCAGTTACCTTCGAGTCTGGAATGGTTCACGAAGACGCACCGCATCCAGATGCATGGTGCCTTTGTCTTGCTGGCCTATCACCGCATTTGCAAGTCACTGCGTGGCCAGTCGTTTCAGGGCATCATGCCCGACAGCATTCCCCGCGTTGCCTTCACCCGCACCTTAACGTGGTATCACGAAATGTGCGGTGGGGCAGACAAGGCGGTCATCAGCTCGCAGCGACTCTACACGCTGATCCGCACCTTTGCCGATGCACAATCGATCAGCCAGCGCGGTAACGAGGCGGCAGAAATAAAGTTGCATCACTGCGCCACCTGCAAGCTTCCGCTGATCATTCCCCGCCACTACACCGAGTACCATTGCGCCGACCACAAGCCCAAGGGCCGCCGAGGACCTAAAGCGTAATGCTGATCGCCATTGAAACATCAATCGAAAAATCGCGCTCTCGCGCCAGACTTCTAGCGCCGCGACTGCCGATAAGGACGCTACCATCCACGTAAGACACTCACACGTGGAGACCGCGTTGCATACGACGCAGGACCAGGCGGCAGGACTGCCGCCACTACAAACCGAAGACACCATGTCTGCAGAAGCGGCCCTCGACATCAACCAGTTGCGCGACCGTGGCTGGACTCGCCAGATGGTCACTCGCTTCCTTGGTGTTCCAGACGCACGTCGACCCGCCACGCGCGGCGGCGGCGGCCGACCGGCCGAACTCTTTCGAATCAGTCGCGTTCGCAACGTCGAACGCATGGTCGCATTCTCCGAAGCGCGACGCACCGCACTCGAACGATCCGCTCTCGCTCGCCGCTCCCAGCAAGATCGCCGTGCATCGGTCCTGCGCTTCGCCTCGAGCCTCGAACTGGTCCTCCCTGAGCAGAACATCGAAGACGTCATGCAATCCGTTCAGGCCACGGGGCTCTCGTCACCTAACGGCGATCACCCTGGCGACCGGCATCGCGCAGTGCATCTCCTTCTCGGCATGCTGGCCGACTCTAGCAGTCGACTGGATGTGTTTCAAGGTCAGCCTGGCATCCGGGACGCTCGCGCTCTGCTACTGGGACGCAAGCTCGCTCTCATCGCTTCACGATATCCGGCCCTGTCCGATAGCTGCGACAGTGCGAAATTCGAACAGGCTCAGGACAATGAATCCTCTCTCCGCCCCTAAGATCTACGCCACGGTCCGTCGTGCAGCTGCTCACCTCGGAAAGGAAGCCGCACAGTTAGCGCCGAATTGGAAATGGCGATTTGATGGCGTCGCAACAGCCGCGGTGCTGATCGTCCTGATCCTTGACAGGACGATCATCAAAGTCTCTGCGGCAGGTCCCTGGATGAACGTCGTCGCACTCTTTTGCGTCGGCTTTGTCCTGCAGAGGAATTTGGGCAATCGCCGACGCCAGGGGCGATCTTCTCCCGGCCTCCTCCGAAGAATTCTCACCTCGCGGCGGTCGCGCGGCTAGTTTCACCCAGTGCGCCTCATCGATTTGCGTTCGTCATCGACGACTCTATCCTTCTTTCAAGTGCGCGGGACATCAGCAACGAACCCGCGAATCAATCACCACTCAAGGAGTGAGCTATGAGCAAGAACGAGAAGCGCAACGACTACCCGACCTACAAGGAAGTTATCAACACGCCCCGCCAAGCCAACCTTTGGCAACCGTTCCAGGCGGACGGCGAGCGCTCGAAGGCTGAGCTCATCGTTGCGAACGCTGGTGTTTTGTTGGCATTCGTGCTGCTGGTTGCGATGACGATGGGCGTCTATGCAGGCGCGCTCTGGCTAACGAACGTTGGCCGAGATGTTCTGATCGAGATGATGCCAGGGTGCGCAAGTTTCGCGGATCTCATCGGTATGGCCCTGAAGGTCCTCGCGACTATCTCGGTCGCGTGGTTCCTGAAAATGTGCTGGGACTGCGTGCCGTACGTCGTGAGCAAGTTGCGCGAGAACGCTGACCAAGTGTTCTAAGGGCTCTCATCACCCATCGCTCCGACCTCGAACGAAGGGATACACTTCGAACCCGCTCCGGACGGCCACTCCGTTTTTCATCACGCGGATGCCGTCCCGAGCGCGTTCCAGCACTTGCTTGAACGCCTGAGGTAGAGGGCGCCGCAGAGCCTTCGCGCAGGGCGGAGTTACGCTCAGCTTCCTGTTCGAACGTGCAAGAGGCGGCGCTGAAGGCCTTTTCCCGCACGCCAACGAAGTTTCCTGCCGCGCGGCGACATTCCCCTGAAGGACCGTTCCCCGCGATTCAGCGATCAATTCCAGCGTGGCAATGAGCTTCGGACCGCATTCTTGTTCGCCTCCAGCAACGAGCGCAAATCCGCGGCCGTCACACGATCAGCCAACCCAGGCCCATCCGTCTCCCTCGCTCGCGAACGCAGTTCAACTCATCTCAGGCGACGCTCGCCCCCGCTGCCGCATTATTGCATCACGTCCGAATAGCCGTGCGTGAGAAGGTAGTTGACGACGGATTTCACTTTTGCTGCGTATTTGTCGCGATAGTACGGCGTGGCCGAATTGTAGCTCCCGATTGCCGCCCATGTGTTTCCATATTTGTCGATGGACTGACGGAGAATCCACGCGCCCGTGTAGACGCTCTTGCAACCGTTGTACAGGTCTGACTTCCCAATGCCGTAACGCGCCAGTTCCGGAAGGTGAATCGAATTGATCTGCATCATCCCGTAGTCGACCGAACCGTTCCCGTTTGTATTCGTCGCATCGGGACGACCGCCGCTTTCGACAATCGCAATCGCCCTGAGGATTAGGGGATTGACGTGATGAAAACTCGCCGCGTCGTCAAAGCAATCGGCGAAGGCTACGCCCGGCAGAAGAACCAAGAGCGAGACACACAGCCAGTGAAGCAAGGGAGGCATGCGCATGTTCGTTGTCCGCGTACGAATGGATTGAACTTAGAGGACTCCGATTTTCGCGGCTTACTGCGACATCAAAAACACGAATATTCCGCGACGACGACCGCCAATCGCTCGCTGAAATTACTGAGTAGGTGACACCCTACCGGCTGGCTCACCGGGGAGGCTACCGACGTTGATTTGCATCGGTCAGCCCGCCACTTAGACTGGTTTTGTCCACGTAAGGACGCGATCTCTCAACAACTCAGCGAAAACTATGGCCACGAAAAAGATCCTCACAGTTCTCACCACTATCCTGATCGCGGGCGTCACCTCGACTGCGCACGCTCAATCGCACAACGAAGTGTATGGCTCGGTCGGTACCGAAGGCGTCGGCTTGGGCTACGGATACGGCATCAGCCAGAACTTCGGTGCACGAGTCGAAGTCAACGGTTTCGGCTTGTCGCACAATTTCAGCGCGGGGGACCTCAACTACAACGCGAACCTTCGCCTTATCCACGGTGCACTGCTCGGTGACTACTTCCCCGCTCCCCATGCGTTCCCGATCCGCCTCACCGCCGGTTTTCTCATCGGCGATGATCAACTCGCCGGCGACGCAACCAGCTCGGACGGCACCTATACTATCAACGGAGTCGCTGTCGCAAGTGGGGGCGAGACGATCCACGCGAGGATCAAGTTCCCGACCGTCCGCCCCTACGTTGGTTTCGGTTTCGGCCACAACCCGACCGCGAAGAAGGGCCTGTCGATGGCCTTCGACGCCGGCGTCGCGATCGGCAAGCCGAGCGTCTCCTTCGACGTTCCAGCCAACATCGCTAATGCCGCCGGCGCCGAGAATGTCGCGGCCGAGGAACAGAACCTCCAGTCGAAGGCCAACAAGTTCCCTGTCTATCCTATCGTGAAGGTGTCGCTGACGTACCGGTTCTAATCAAGCCCCACGCATCATGTCGGACAGCAAGGCCCGGAGGACACAGGAGCCTCTCGGGCTTTGCAGATATCTGAGAGCGGCTATGGTTTTACTTTTTCTATTCGTCTCTGCTCTTACGGCAGTAGCAGATATTCTCAAGCGGCAGAATGAAAGCCCCGAAGCCGGGAACTCAACGAGTTGCCGCTTTTCTCTAGTCGTGGACGGCTACGTTGCACCGCCGTCGTTTGTCTGAAACGCAAGGCCAAATAGCGGCTTCCCATGACGTTAGCCGGGACCGCCGCGTAGACCACCATCGACCCGACCATTCGCCATCGACCAGCGCGTGAGCGATGGCTACAAGCATCGCCCTCGGCAATCCACGGTGTGTTGCCCCGTTTTCGGGTATCGCCACAGTCCACGGTAACCAACAAACGACTATCGCTCCACCACCGGACGCGTCGGGCGCCCTATACCCCTGCGCGACCGTTGCTCACATCGCACGCTGACCCAAGCGATGGAATCGCGCGCACCCGCACCACAAGTCATTTCGAACCGCGCGATCGCTGCGAAAGGCGGCGTGGGCATGCAAAGCACACCGTATTAGGCCGTGGGTGTTCGGATCGAATCCCGATTCTGTTCGACATCTCCATGGAATTCCGAATTTGTTCGGAATTACCAGTTGTCCGTTGGAGGAAAATTCTGGCGACAAATTTACGGTCCAAATGAGCAGCCAAACACGCGCCTTCGGCAAAGCCCTTCGCAAACAACGTAAGGCTAGACACATCACGCAGAAGGGCCTGGCCATTCACGCGCGTCTCGATCGGACTTACATCTCCTTGCTCGAGTTGGGTGAAAACTCACCAACCCTCGACACTCTGTTTGCCCTGTGCCGAGGTTTGGACATGTCGTTGACCGAATTGGCCCAAGCCATCGAAGCCGAGCTGTCGGCCAGCAGCGACTCGAAGCAATCTAGATGAAGCCCGGAACTCCTCTCGTAGCCACGCCCACCTACACGACCGAAAGCTCGCGGCCACCCGCGCTTATTGATCTCGCTGTGACGCCGCCTCGACAGGCCCTCGATACCGCTGACGCCCCCGGCATCGATGCCGTCGAACTCACGCCAGCACTAGAAAAGGTCAGTCCGCAGTCGACCATCAAGCAGGCGCTGAAGGCTTACGTTGAGCGTGTGTCGATCCACAAGCGCGGAGCGAAACAGGAAACGTACCGTACACGTCCAATCTGGCGGTCGTTTCTCGGAAAAATGAAGATCAGCAGCGTCACTACCGTCGATATCGCTGCCTATCGCGACATGCGTCTCGCGACAATCGCACCACATACCAAGCGCCTCGTCACACCGAACACAGTCCGCCTCGAACTTGCTATGTTGAGCGATCTTTTCAATGTCGCGCAAATCGAATGGGGCGCCTGCGCCTCCAATCCCGTCTCGAAGGTGCGCAAGCCTAAGTTGCCACCGGGCCGCGATCGGCGTATCACGTTCGGTGAGGAGCGCCGTTTACTCCGCGCCGCGGCCGCTCACAAAAATCCGGAGATGTACTCGATTATCAGTCTCGCGATCGAGACTGCTATGCGCCAGGGAGAAATTCTCAGTCTTGAGTGGGAAAATATCGATCTCCGCCGACGCATAGCACACTTGCCGATTACCAAGAACGGCGAGAAACGCGACGTACCCTTGTCGCAGGGTGCGCTAAGCGCGCTCACTCGACTCGGCATCGGAACCTCAGGGAAGGTATTCAAGTACAAGCCTGACGGACTAAAGAGCGCTTGGCGCGTCCTCGTCAAACGGCTCTGTATTGAGAATCTCCACTTTCACGACCTGCGGCATGAGGCAGTGTCGCGACTATTCGAACTAGGCACGCTCGACTACCTCGAGATTGCAACGATCTCGGGGCACAAGTCAGTACAGATGCTCAAACGTTACACGCATCTTCGCGCGGAAACGCTCGTGCCAAAGCTTGACGGAAAGAAGAAGCTAAACTTGGGCAAGCGCGTGATCACGCAGACGGTCGTTCCCTATCCGGCGTCGCTCGGCGAGATCGACGGCAGTATCACACTCCAGTTTCTAGATCTACCTCACATACAAGTCAGCGGCGACAATATCGAAGACATCACCGTACGCGCGCGTGACATTTTGCTGCGCGAGCTCGTCAACCACATCAAGAGTTCGCAGAGGGCACCACTGCCGACACCCCCGCTAGAGTACGGCGACAGCGCGCATGTGCTTCTAATCGACCCGCTATAGCGCTCGTGCGGCAGTTTGGGCACCGTCCCAACCGCTATTCGAGCAAACCGCAGCGGCGTAAAGGTGACGGCGCGCGTGGTCAGGACGCGGAATCGTAGCAGCGGTTACCTTCTCACAACTTGCGGCTCCGCATTGGGCGCGTATCCGCGGCGTTACCGCTTGACGCACGTGCCGGCGATGATCACGAATTACCGGTGACTAACAGTTTGCCTCCGCATGTCATAACTTGCGCGGTGCTCGTGCTACCTGTGTTGTCTCACAATGCTCGCTTACCACCACGCCCTCGTCAAATGTAAGAGCGATAGGCGCAGCATCGACTCTTAACACCAGGATTTCTTGAAGGAGGCGCTCGCTCCTTCACGTATCTACCGACCCGCCGCGCCTGATTTAAGGCTCCTGCGTTGGTCGCCGGCCAAAATGACAAACTACCGCATCCGGTCAACGCGGACGTTGGCTTGCGAATCCGGTGTGTGGTCTAGCGGTGGGTTCAGCTCGTACATCCAGGTCGGCTGGTACAACAACACGCATGAGGCTGGCATCG
>NZ_CADFGE010000008.1 GCF_902833645.1 Paraburkholderia fungorum | reverse complement strand
GAGCCACCCGAGCCACCCGAGCCACCCGAGCCACCCGAGCCACCCGAACCACCCGAACCACCCGAACCACCCGAACCACCCGAACCACCCGAACCACCGTGGCCGCCATCCCCAGAGCCGCCACCGTTCCCACCACCCGAACCGCCGGATCCGCCGTCTCCAGAGCCGCCTCCGTACCCGCCGCCATACCCGCCATAACCACCCATTCCGCCACCTGCAAAACCGCCGCCGTACCCCGAGCCGGAAACCGTCACGCCGCCCCAGGTCGTGCTGCCGCTAAAACCGGAGCCACTACTCACGCCCGAACCGCTGCCGGTCCATCCGCTGGGCGCGCCGCTGCCTCCTGTCCACGAGAATCCCGATCCCGGTTGCCCGGGGGTTGTCCATCCGCCGCCTTGCGTCATCGAGGGAGGAGTGGGGGCGGTCACATCTCCGGCGTGAGCCGGGGTCGCTAGCGACCACCATAGGAGTGCGCTTGCCGACGCAACGAGAGTGCGTTTGAAGGGAGCCATGATTAGTCCTTTCGCGATGAAATCGCGTCCTGATTGGTCAAAGGTGTAATCAGTGCCCCCGGAAAACCGCTGATCGGTCTTGCCTGAACGCTTGCTTTGAGCCCGACACCGCGCGTGTGTGCGCGTCGCCTTCGTATCGTTTTTCTGGAGCTGGCTGCGGTAGCGCCATGCTCGGATATGGCTTGCTCGGGCATTTGGCCGCTGCAAGTTCCGAGCCAATGCATTGTTAGCGCAAAGCGGTACGCTCCGCGTATGGTTCGTGCCGGAATTGAGTGGTGCGTGGTGCAGCGGGGCCTTGCCGGACGAGCTGCACGAGGTGGAGTGCGAAACACCGTGACGGCATAGCGCGGCGCGTGTTACGCCCTGGACGTTACGTGTTCCCACCACGTCGAACGTAACTTGCCGTTACGCTATCCGGCTGCGCGGATAGTTCAGACAAAAATTGCTGTCGTCATGATACGGACTCCGATCTATCAAGCCACATGTTGGAAACACGCGTTTAGATTTACGCCGACTCCGTGATTCTCTAAAGCTGCAGCGGGACCGGCTGTACCCGGCTGCAGCCGCCGCACTTGAACTGTGTTCGCAGCCGGTTCTCATGGCGCAGGTAGCGGGGTATCGGCCGCTTCATCTTCTCACTGGCGGCCGTGTGATATGCGTTGCATGCATGAAGTGATTTGTTTAATGCATTTGTAGGGATGGGCGGATTAAGGTCGAATGTCGGGCGCTGCGCGCCGGATGCAGTTCCGGCAACGGGCCCTGGCGTGCTTACCGCACGTTTGCGCTTGTTCACTCACGTCGCGCATTTCTTCAAAAGAATGACGAAAGGAAAAACATGAAATCCCTGCTTGCAACCCTGACGATTGCGCTGCTCGCCGTATCGTCCGGCAGCGCCATCGCGAAGGATTGGTCGACCGTGCGGTTCGGTGTCGACGCGAGCTATCCGCCGTTCGAATCGAAATCCGCCGACGGCAAGCTGGTCGGCTTCGACATCGATCTCGGCAATGAGATTTGCCGCCGCCTGAACGCGCAATGCGTGTGGGTCGAGAATGCGTTCGACGGGATGATTCCCGCACTGAAGGGGCGCAAGTTTGACGGCGTGCTATCGACAATGTCGATGACACCGGCGCGCCAGACACAGATCGCCTTCTCGTCGAAGGTATTCCGTATCCCGACTCGCCTTGTCGCGAAGAAGGGCTCGACGCTCCTGCCGACGCCGCAAGCGCTGGCCGGCAAGCGAATCGGCGTCGAGCAGGGTTCGATCCAGGAAACGTACGCGAAAACCTACTGGGAGCCGGCCGGCGCGGTGATCGCGTCTTACCAGGATCAGGATCTCGTTTACTCGGACCTGATTGCCGGGCGCATCGACGGATCGCTGCAAAACGCCGTGCAGGCCGAGGTCGGATTCTTGCA
Source organism: Paraburkholderia fungorum (assembly GCF_902833645.1). Lineage (GTDB taxonomy): Bacteria > Pseudomonadota > Gammaproteobacteria > Burkholderiales > Burkholderiaceae > Paraburkholderia > Paraburkholderia fungorum. Next base: position 401,261 of record NZ_CADFGE010000008.1, on the reverse strand, counting down.
CACGCCGCGAGGCAAGGACTTCGCATTTGCCGGTAATCCGCTTTACGACGCGAAGACGCTGGGAAGCGGGACCGCGATCGGTTTGCGCAAAGAAGATACCGACCTGAAGGCGAAGATCGACAAGGCGATCGCCGACATTCGCGCGGACGGCACGTACGACAGAATCGCGAAAAAATATTTCGACTTCGACGTCTACGGTCAGTGACAACAGACAGCCCGACGCACGCGCGCGATCGAGCGGTGAGTCGGGTTGTCGTGATTCGCTCGCAGCGGCAGTTTGCGCGGCCCGAACAGCGGCGAAGTTATCGCCCGGACTTGAGTTGCGTCCACAGCCGGTTCTGAAGTCGCAGGATGTCGGCCGGCAACGGCAATGACAGTGTGAGCGATTTCATCTTGTCGCCGCGAGGGTAGACCGCTTCGTTATCGAGAATATCCGGCTTCACGTAGGCACGGGCAGCCGCGTTAGCGTTGGGGTAGAAAACCTGATTGGTGATCGCCGCGCTAACCTTGGGCTGAAGGATGTAGTTGATCCATTGCATGGCGGCTTCGGGATGAGGCGCATCTTTGGGAACCGCCATCAAATCGAACCACAGCACGCCATCGCCTTTGGGAATGACGTAGCGAATCTCGTAGGCGCGATGGGCCTCTTGCGCACGCCGCTTCGCGATCCCGACGTCGCCCGACCACGCCAGCGCAATGCAGACATCGTTATTGGCCAGATCGTTGATGTAGCCGGACGAATTGAATTGCGTGATGTACGGGCGAATCGTTTTGAGCAGCTTGTACACGGCCTGATAATCCGCGGGGTTGGTGCTGTTGGGATCCTTATGCAGGTAGATCAGGCCCACCGAAAACGCATCCTCCGCCGAGTCGAGTATGGAAACGCCGCAGGTCTTCAACTTCGATACGTATTGCGGATCGAACAGCAGGTCCCAGCTATCGTAAGGGGCGTCCTTGCCCAATATCTGCGTCACTTTCGTGACGTTGTAACCGATGCCGTCCGTTCCCCATGACCACGGCACGGTGTACTGATTGCCAGGGTCGGCTGACGCAAGCATCTTCATGAGCGTGGGATCGAGATTAGCCAGATTGGGAATCTTGCTCTTGTCGAGCTTGCGGTACACCCCCGCTTCAATCTGCTTGCCGGCATAGCTGGACGACGGCACCACGATGTCATAACCCGACGAACCGCTGAGCAACTTTGCCTGCAAGGTATCGTCGCCGTCATAGACGTCGTAGCGCGTGTGAATTCCGGTTTCCTTTTCGAAGCCCGCTACGGTGTCGTCGGCGATATTGTCCGACCAGTTGTAGACATTCAGTTCTTCGGCTTTGGCAAGATTGGCCGTCACGGCCAGCAGCCCCGATGCTGCGAGGATTCCAGTGAGGACAGTGAGGAGCGGGCGAGATGTCATAGTGACCTTTCGGTTTTAATGAAGGAGTTCAGGCAACGGGAAGAAGCGTCAGTCAGTCAGCGAACGGGCGGATTGCATGATCGGCGTCGCGGCGCCAGCCAACCTGTTGCAGTGCTTTCAGTAGCCGGTCGACGCCGAGCGCGGGAACATGAACGCCTCGTCCGTGCATATCTTCAGCAGCAACAAGTGCGTTGAGGATGGCCTCTTCGACCGCTTCCGCAGCCGCGACGAATAGCGCAGAGATGAAATCGTGGCTGACGCTGCGCAGGTTGATGACAGGTTCGCCCGGCTTGCCGTAATCCGCCGGCGGTATGCCGTGGTTGCCGACCGAGAACGCGATGAAAATGTCGCCACTGGAGTATTCCGTGCCGCCGCCCACCCGGGCTAATCCAATGCTTGCCCGCCGGGCAAGCTGCGTGCACTGATGGGGAAGCAGCGGCGCGTCGGTCGCAAGCGTCACGACGATCGACCCCATGCCGGGCACGCCCGCCTGACGTTTGTCGAATGGCGACGGCAGATCCCGCAACACCTCCCCAACCGGATAGCCGGCCACACGCAATGCGTCGCGGCGTCCGTAGTTCGCCTGGACCAGCGCCCCGACCGTCCAGCCGCCATCTTCTTGAGCGAGCTTGCGCGAGGCGGTTCCGATACCGCCTTTGAACTCATGACAGATCATGCCGGTGCCGCCACCGACTGACCCCTCGGCCACGGGACCGCTGCGGGCCTTGGACTGCGCCTCGTGGACATGCGCCGCGGTGACGTGCTGGCCCCAGATGTCGTTCAGTACGCCGTCGAAGGTTTCCAGCACCACCGGCATGCACCAGTACTGGCTATCGCCAACCGACGCGCGTTCGGCGGCGACCAGTGCATCGCGAACCACGCCGACGCTGTGCGTATTGGTGTACGCAATGGGCGTGGTCAGCAGGCCGGATTCGCGTATCCACTCGAGACCGGTGGCATCGCCGTTTCCATTGAGCACATGACAGCCGGCAAAACATGGCTCGAACCGGGCGATGCCAGGGCGCGGTTCGATGATCGTCACGCCGGTTCGAATCGACGCTTCTGCGCGATTTTCGACCAGGGTACGATGGCCGACTCTTACGCCTTGCACGTCGGTGATGCCGTTAAACGGACCGGGCGTGCCGTGGCCAACTCGAACGCCAATGTCTCTGATACCCATACTTTTCTCCTGTGTTGCTCGTTGCGAGCAAGCTTGTCGACGCGCATGCGGCGGGGTATGGAGATGGTAGGGTGGCGGGCAATGAGTGAAAATCCGGCCGAAGGGCTAGAACGATAATGCGGCCTACCCTTTAAGGGGTAGTTGGCGGAGACCGGCATGCAGCTTGAAGTATCGGACGTTGCGTTTCATCAGCGGCTTGGACGTCTGGTCGAGAAACTCGACGACAAACAGTTCTGGCAAGCGCTGATCGACCTGTTGCGCAAGGTGGTCCACGTCGACAACTGGGTGGTGATGATTTTCTGGCCCAACGGAACGCCCCAGTTGATCGCGGAAATCCCGGCGCGCGCGCCCCACGACGAACTGTTCAAAGGGTATTTGAATAGCGTCTATTTGCTGGACCCTTTCTATCAATTCAGCCTCGGCGCGATCAGCCCGGGTGTGTATTGTCTCGACGAAGTGGCGCCCGATCATTTCCGCGAAACCGAATACTTTCGCCGTTATTTTTCGGTGAACGTGCTGGAAGACGAGGTGCAGCTTCTGGCGCCACTGCCGGCGGGCGGCACGCTGTCCGTATCGCTGGGTAGCGAACGCCGCTTCAACGCGACTGAAATCGGCACGCTCTGCCTGTACGGCGCATGGTTGCTGCCGTTGATGTGCCATGCGCTGTCGGCGCAGACAGCGCTACTCCCGCCGCCGGTCAGTTCATCCGCGCAAAGCGACCGGCGTCTTCACTTCGAACAGGCGTTGCACAAGCGCTCCAATGCTTCGTTGACCCAGCGTGAGATTGAAGTCGCGCTGATGATTCTGGCCGGTCATTCGACCAAAAATATGGCAAAACTGCTTGGCGTGTCGCCGGCCACCGCCAAGGTGCATCGGCGCAATCTTTACAGGAAGCTGAACATCTCGTCGCAGTCGACGCTATTTCTACTCATCATGGACGGGGAATCGGAGGCAAGCTGAAGCGGATGCTTTGAAACGCGCCCTTTTTTTTATACGCTGTTATCGACAGGCAGGCCGCAGCTCAGCCATGGCAGGAGACGGGCCGCCTGGCGCTCGGGACGGCGCATCGTTCGTTGGCGGGGGTCCTCACTCATAGAGAAGGAGCCATTCATGAAATCGTCTGCGGATCCGCAAACGGGCGTCCAGGCCGGCCACATCGGAGAACGTGGCCACGGGTCGATGGCAAAACTGGCGCTGGCCGCCATCGGCATTGTGTTCGGCGACATCGGCACCAGTCCGCTCTACACCATGAGCACGGTATTCGACTCGAGCCACGGGCTGGTGCTCAACCGCTTCAATGTGCTGGGCGTGGTATCGCTCATCATCTGGTCGCTGATCATCGTGGTGACGCTCAAGTATGTGACGCTGATCATGCGCGCTCACAACCACGGCGAGGGCGGCATCATGGCGCTGCTGGCGCTGGCTTCCAGTTCGGTGATGGACCGCCCGCGGCTGCGTAACGGCCTGCTGCTTGCCGGTGTGTTCGGCGCGGCGCTGTTCTATGGCGACGGCGTCATCACGCCGGCGATCTCGGTGCTGAGCGCGGTGGAAGGTCTGCAAGTGGCGGAGCCGCAGCTCAAACCCTACGTGGTGTCGATCGCGCTGGTCGTGCTGGTCGCCCTGTTTCTGATGCAGCGGCATGGCACGGCCGGGATCGGCGCGGTGTTCGGGCCGGTGATGGTGCTGTGGTTCGGCGTGATCGCGGTGGTGGGACTGCTCAACATCGGTCGCGCGCCGGCCATCCTGGACGCGTTCAACCCGTTCATCGGCCTCGAATTTCTGCTGCGCAACGGCTGGCGGGCCTTTATCTCGCTTGGCGCGGTGGTGCTGGCGCTGACCGGCGCCGAGGCGCTATATGCCGACATGGGCCACTTCGGCGCGCCGCCGATCCGCCTGTCCTGGTTCGCTCTCGTGCTGCCCGCGCTGGCGCTCAACTACCTGGGTCAGGGCGCGCTGCTGTTGTCGGACCCCAAGACCGTGGATAACCCGTTCTTCCACCTGTTCCCGTCGGCGACGCTCTTTCCGATGGTAGTGCTGGCCACGGTGGCGACCGTGATCGCGTCGCAGGCGGTGATCAGCGGCGCGTTTTCCATGACGAGGCAGGCCATGCAACTGGGCTTCATGCCGCGTATGGGCATCATCTATACGTCGGAACGCGAAGTTGGCCAGATCTACGTGCCCGCCATCAACTGGCTGCTGCTGATCGCGGTGGTGGCCGCCGTGCTGGGCTTCGGCTCCTCGACGGCGCTGGGTTCGGCCTACGGCATCGCCGTAACGGGCACCATGATGATCACCACCTTCCTCACGTTCTACGTGGTGCGCTACGCATGGCACTACAACTGGCTACTGTGCGTGTTGGCCACCGGCTTTTTCTTCGTCATCGACCTGGCGTTCTTCTCGTCCAATCTGCTGAAGTTCGTGGATGGCGGGTGGTTCCCGCTGCTGCTGGGCGCGATCATGTTCACCATCATGTCCACCTGGCACCGCGGCCGTGGACTGATGGTCGAAGAGGCCGGCGTCCATGCCGGCGCGCTGCCGCTGGCCAGATACCTCGACAGCCTGTTCGCAAAGGCGGCGACCCGCGTGCCCGGCACCGCGGTGTTCCTGACCATCGACCCCAACACCGTGCCGCACGCACTGGTCAATAACCTGGCGCACAACCACGTGGTGCACGAGCGTGTGCTGTTCGTGCATGTGATCAACCTGGACGTGCCCTATGTGCCGCGTGAGCAACGCGTGACGATCACGTCGCTTGGCCACGACTGCTACACGATTATCGTGGCCTACGGTTTCAAGGACGAGGTCGATCTTCCGCAAGCGCTGCGCGACTGCGAGCCGAAGGGTCTCGCGGTCGATCCGGCACAGGTGTCCTATTTCCTCAGTCATGCCACCGTGGTGGCAACCGGAGGCAAGGGGATGCCGGTGTGGCGCGAACGACTTTTCGGTGTGATGGCGCACAATATCGGCAACCCGGCGGCTTATTTCAAGCTGACCACGAACCGGGTGATCGAACTGGGCTCGCGAGTCGAAATATGAGGTGACGGTTGTTGCACTGCGTGATGAACGTCTCGCAGGACGAGAAGGACCACAAACATGAAAAGACTTTTCGTTTGCTGTGACGGCACCTGGAACTCGGACAGCGACGAGTTTCAGGGGGTGCCTGTTCCAACGAACGTTGTCCGCTTTTTCAACGCGCTGAGCGAGCGCGGCGGCGATGGCATCGAACAGCTTCGGTACTATCACGTCGGCATTGGTGCCAACGAAGGCAGGGTGCGCCGCGTCATCGACGGCGCGCTTGGACTAGGACTCTCCCGGGACATTCGAACCGCCTACAAGTGGCTGTCCGACCACTACGAAGAAGGTTCTGAAATCTTCGTGATCGGTTTCTCCCGTGGCGCGTTCACCGCGCGAAGCCTGGTGGGCATGCTGCATCACTGCGGGTTGCCGCACAGGGCAAGCTGGGCGCTGGTCAAAGAGGCATGGAACCTGTACCGGCTCGACCCAAAAATACCGGCGAACGTCAGCCGGCAGGAACGCTTCCGCGCCGCGCACGGCAAACCGCCGCCCATTCGCTTCCTGGGCGTATGGGAGACGGTGGGCGCGCTCGGCGTCCCTGAAATTGCGCAGTTATTCGGCCTCGGCAGGCAGCGTTTCGAATTTCATGACACGACGCTGTCGCCAGAAGTTGAACGCGCGGTACAAGCCCTCGCGATCGACGAGCAGCGCAACAACTTCTTGCCAACCTTGTGGACGGATGCGGATGGTTGCGACCCGGTGCGCGTGACCCAGTTGTGGTTCCCTGGGGTGCACGCTGACGTCGGCGGCGGCTACAAGGAAACCGGGCTTTCCGACGCCACGCTCAAATGGATGATGGCCGAGGCCGCGCGCTGCGGCGCGGTGTTCGCGCTAGCCATGCTGGAGCAGTTAGCCGATGCGGATCAGTCGTCGCCAGCCGCGGTGCATGGCGTATTGCATAACTCGCTGACGGGCTTCTACAGGAGAATCGGCTTTCGTCCGCGATCCTTCCCGTATCTGGCGAAGGATTCGCGGATATGCGCCGAATCGATCTCGGCGCTGGCCTTGGCGCGGCAGGCCGATCCGCCCATCTTTCAGGCTCCCTATCGACCCAACGTCAACCCCGCGGTCCCAGTTCAGGTACGGGTTTTCGCCAGTTCGTTGTGGAACTGGACAGGTATTTTCATGAAGCAAGGCGTGCGCTACCGGTTCAAGGTGCCTGACGGTCAAACATGGCTGGATGGGGACAGCGCGTCGGGCGCGGAGGGTACGCGGGGTACGTGGCTGCTACGCCTGCTGGCCTGGTCCAAACGGGTCAAGGGGGCGAACTGGTTCGAACTCTGCGGTGCGATTTCATACCCGGGGGACCCAGCGGAGCCGGGGGAGGCGGGCGTGCCGCCGGAACCCTTCTACTTCAGAATCGGTCGAGAGGTGGAGGTCGAGGCACCCCACTCAGGTTATCTATATTGCTTTGCCAACGACGCCAGCTGGGCGTACTGGAATAATCAAGGCAGTCTGCGGGTTGAAATTGTCGAATCGAGCGGTGTGCAGGCCGGCAAGACGGCACATCCCGCTTCAGACGAAGATCTGACCGCGCCTGCAACCGCGCCCGGAGGTTATGGAGCAGGCCAGCCGTCGTGACGCGTCAGGCGTTTGTCGGGCGTCGGCGACTTTGCGGGTGTGATCGCCATCACTGAACCCGCGACGCTGCTTGCCCATGCGATATGGGCAAACCCACGTCCTTTCATCGGCAATACGCTCGAATGCGGTAACGTATTGGGTACTCTATTTTCTGGCAAGCCATATTGAGCTTTGAGGCACTTATGTTCACGGACGCAGACACCATCACGGACGAACGGGTCGCGGAAATCGCGGATCGCATGGTCGAGGAAGGCCGGAAAGTTTCCCCGGTGACCATTTGGCCGGAGCTTCCCGGCGGGTCGATTGTTGCCATTGCAGCGGCTTTGCAACGCTGGCGCGAAGTGCGGCAGCCCGTTACGCCGCCTATGCAGGTGCAGGCTGCATTGCCGGGGCATATTGCCGAAACCATGATGAACGCCGCGGATCGGCTCTGGATGGCGGCTCAAGGCGAAGCCGACAAAGCGGTCAGTCAGCACCTGAGCGCCGTGAACCAGCAACTCGACGCTCTCCGTGCGGAACGCGATGAGGTGCTAGTCGAGTACCAGAAGTCGGCCGAAGAAGTTGCAGCAGAGCGCGAGCGCCATATTGCGCTGACGAATGCATTAGGTGCTTCCGAGGCCATGTCCGCTCGACTCACAGCGGAACTCGCGGCTGCGACGGGCCGGGCCGAAGCGGGCGAGGCTCGCGCGGCAGAACTGGCGCAGCGAGTGTCGACGGAACAGGCCGCGCTGGAGCACACCAGGGCGGATCTCGACGAGGAGCGCAAGGCGCGCGAAGAACTGGCCGCCGCCGTGTCGACCCAGAACGACGAAATCGCGCGGATGAAGCAGGCGCTCGACGAGGCGCGGCAGGAGATTTCCTCGCTGGGCTTCGATTGTCAGGCGAAGTCGGCCGAAGCGGATAAAGCATTGCAAGAGGCAACTGCGGCGTCGGCTCGCGCGGAAGCGGCCACGGAGCAGGCGAGCGAGAGTCTCGCGCGGGTCGCCGGACTGGAAGCCGAAAGGGATGAGGCGCGTCACGCACTTGAAGCCGAGCGCCAGACAAGCGCAGCGCGTCGTGAGGAAGCCGCGATTCAGTTCGACGAATTGCAGCGTGTGAGCCGGGAATTCGAAGCGGCGCGGGAGCAGGTTGGTGCGATGACCGAAGCGAAAGCGGCGGCGGATGCCGAGCTCGCCCGGATTTCGCAGGAGGCGTCTGCTGCGAAGGAGCGGGCAGAATCGGCGGAACAGCATGCCGCGACGTTAGCGCAGCGACTTGCGGACCTCGAACAGGCGAAGACGGTTGAAGCGGAGCGATGGGCTCAGGAATCGAGCGCGGCCTCATCGCGTGCGGACGCCGCCGCGGCGCAGGCGAGCGAGAGCCTGGCGCGGGTCGCCGCATTAGAGGCCGAACTGACCGAGGCGCGCAACGCGCTTGCGGCAGAGCAGCAGACGAGCGCAGCGCGGCGCGAGGAAGCGTCGGTTCAGCTTGGCGAACTACAGCGCGTGACGAGCGAACTCGATGCGGTGCGGCAACAGCTTGACGCCATCACGGAAGGGAAATCCGCTGCGGATGCCGAACTGGCTCAGCTTGCACAGAATGCCTCGGCGACGAGCGCCGAACTGGCGAGGGTCTCACAAGACGCCGCGGCCGCCAAGGAGCGGGCGGAGGCTGCCGAACAGCATGCCGCGGCGTTGCAGCAGCAGCTTGCCGACGTCGAGCAGGCGAAATCGGCCGATGCGCAACGATGGGCGCAGGAGGCCGGCGCGGCGTCGTCGCGCGTAGAAGCGGCCACTGCGCAGGCACATGAGAGCCTGGCGCGGATCGCTGCGCTTGAGGCTGAGCTGGGCGAAGCGCGCAGCGCGCTCGCGGCAGAGCGCGATGCAGGCGCAGCGCGGCACGATGAAGCGTCGCTTCAACTGGGCGAACTGCAGCGTGTGACGAGCGAACTCGAGGCGGCGCGGGAACAGGTTCGTACTATCACCGAGGCGAAAACGGTGGCGGAAGCTGAGTTGGCTCGGGTATCGCAGAACGCGTCGGCAACGAGCGAGGAACTGGCCCGGGTTGCACAAGACGGTACCAGCGCAAAGCAACGGGCCGAGGCCGCCGAGCAGCACGCGACGACGTTGGCGCAACGTCTCGCGGAAGTCGAAAAAATTCGCGCGGAAGAAGCACGACGCCATCTTCAGCTTGCCAATCAAGCGTCCGAATCAGCGTCGGCGGAAGAAGTCGCCGAGTTGCAACGCCAGATTTCGGCTCAGGCCAAAGCGCATGAGAAGGCTTTTAACGATCTTAGGGCAATCGCGGAACAGTGGGTCGCGCACGCGAAGGATCTCAAGGAACGACTCGCTGCGGCAAACGAGAAGCTTCTGTTTATCGACTCGCGCAGTACAGGAGAAGTGGCGCTCATCCGCAAGCTCTCGTCCGAACTTGAGCGCTTCAAGCCGGATAGCGATCTGATATCCCGGGACACGCAGCAAAAGCTGATCGGCGCGACGATGGCCGAGCGGCTTTCGCAGAAGGGTTACCGGTATGATCCGACGACGGCGGTGATGTCGAAAGTCGAGCGTTGATTGGCGGACTGCACCGATCTAACTTCCCGCCGATAACACCTCAGTGCGTTTGCGCTGCAGAAACCGGCGCGCGGCCGGATCGCGTTCGAGTCCGATCGCGAGGTCGTACGCGCCAAGCGCTTCGGCCGTCGCACCGGCACGCGCGAGCAGATCGGCACGCGCGGCCCAGTACGGCTGGTAGTCGCTCAGTCGCGGATCGTCCGCGTACGGCTCGAGCGCGTCGAGCGCCGCCCGCGGGCCGTCCCGCTCCGCCTGCGCGAGCGCTCGGTTCACGGCGACCACCGGCGAAGCCGAGAGCGCGAGCAGCGCATCGTAGAGTTGCACGATCTCATCCCAGTTCGGGCGATGCGTCCAGCAGCGGTGGACGTGCGCGGACTGCAGCGCGGCTTCGAGCTGAAAGCGCCCGATGGTATTGAATGCGCTTGCGCGTCTTAACAACGCGCTGGCGGCGTCGATCATCGGTGCGTTCCATGTCGCCGGATCCTGAGCCGACAGCGGCACGTACTCGCCGGCTGCGTCGCGTCGCGAATCGCGCCGCGCCTGCGCGTACAGCATCAGCGAGAGCAGACCAAGCGTCTCCGGTTCCTCGGGCAGCAGCTCGACGAGCAGTTGTGCAAGAAACAGCGCCTCGCCGGCGAGATCGCGCCGCTCGGTATCGCTGCCGACCGGATCGGTCCATCCTTCCGCATACGCCGCATAGACCGCTTCCAGTACCGCAGCGAGCCGCTCGGGCAGCTCCTCGCGCTCCGGTACGCTGAACGGAATGCCGGCTTCGCGGATCTTGTTCTTCGCTCGCACGAGACGCTTGGTCATCGCGGCGGGCGACATCAGGAACGCGGACGCAATCGTCTTCGCTTCGAGCCCCAGCACCACCTGCAGCATGAGCGGCGTGCGAATCGCGGCGTCGAGCGCCGGGTGCGTGCAAGCGAACAGCAGCGCAAGCCGCCGGTCGGGCAACAGGCCGGCTTCGCGTTCGTCGATCTCGTCGGCGAGGATCGCGAGCTGGTTCACCACTTCATCGCCGACCCGGCGATGTCGCGCGCCGTCGAGCGCCCGGCGGCGCGCCACCGTCATCAGCCACGCTTCGGGATTCGCGGGGCAGCCGCGCTTCGGCCAGTCCGCGAGCGCGGCCGCAAACGCGTCGGCGAGCGCGTCCTCGGCCGCGGCGACGTCGCGGGTACGCATCGCCAGCAGCGCGACGAGCTTGCCGTAACTGCGGCGAGCGACCGCCTCCGCAATCGAATGTGTGGCACCGTCAGCGTCACGGTCGCCGCCGGACGGGTTCATGCAACAGATGGCGCGTCGTAGGGGGCAGTCCAGACCGGGCGCACTTCCATCAGGCCGTGCGCCGCGCCGGGACAACGCGACGCCCACGCGATTGCCGCGTCCAGATTGGGCACGTCGATCAGGTAGTAGCCGGCGAGTTGCTCCTTCGAATCGGAAAACGGTCCGTCAAGCACCTGCGGCTTGCCGTCGACAAGCCGTACCGTGGTGGCCGTGCTCGTGTGCTGCAACCGGTTGGAGCCCAGCAGCACCTCCGCTTTTTTCAACGACTCGGTGTACGCCTGATAGGCTGCAACGCCTTGCTGCCGCTCGCTGGCGGTCATTTTGTTCCAGCCGTTCTCTTCCGAGTAGATCATCAATAGATATTGCATATGAGCCTCCGTCATGGGGTTAGGGCGGGCGAATTGCATTGAGCCGCCACTACAATGACGCGCGGGCCGCATGCTGACGGACAGGTGGCGTCGAAAAAATCGCGAACGGCAGTTGTGTGCCAGGGGAGTGCAGCAGTACCCGGCCAACTCAGGCTACTGGAGGTCGCCATGGGAATTATCGGCCCACAACCTTAAGCGCGTCACGAACTCTTCCGCCAAAAATGCGGCGGCCACGCATTGCGCCAGCCTTTCGTTGCGGCAGGTCTTCCCCGCTACCGATCAGGCCGATGGATTGTGTGCGCCCATGTCGAATTGCTTGTGCATTTGTGGAGATTTGTATAGGGGTGCGCAAGATGTCCAACGCATAAGCTATGCTGCGCGTCGAGCAGGCTGGCGCGGCGTTGTTGCGTGTTGACCGTGCATCGCGCCATGCCTTTGCCTGCCGCTATTCAAACAACTCGTCGTGAACGATTCGTCCCATGTCATTCCGGATCCTGTTTGTCGAAGACGATGACCGCCTGTCGGCGCTGGTCACCGACTATTTGCGCAAACGCGAATACGACGTCGAGGCGGTGCTGCACGGCAACAACGCCGTGCCGGCCATTCTCGAGCGTCGTCCGGACCTGGCGATCCTCGAAGCGAACCTGTCAGGCAAGGACGGTTTGCAGATTTACCGCGACGCGTGCGAGCAGTTCGACGGGATGATCATCATGGTGCCCGAGCGCAACAAACAGTTCGCCGAAGTACTGGGCCGCGAATTCGGCGCGGACGCCCCCATACATCAGTCCGTCGAACCGCGCGTGCTGCTGGCGCGCATCAAGGCGCAATCGCGCCCCGTGACTACGCGTGCGGCGGAGGCTGCCCAACCCGAGCGCTATACCTTCGGCAGGTTCGAGATCTGCCGGGCAAGCCGTACGGTCAAGCTCCCGGATGGCAGCCAGCCCGATCTGACATCGGCCGAGTTCGACTTGTTGTGGGCGTTGGTGAGTTGCGCGGGCGAGGTGGTGAGCCGTGACGAGTTGATGCGGCAACTGCGCGGCATCGAATTCGATGGGCTCGACCGCACGATCGACGGCGGCATTTCCAAATTGCGTCGCAAGCTGCACGACCACGCCGGTACGTCGCAGCGCATCAAGACGGTCCGCGGCAAGGGCTATCAGTTCAGCAAGCTGGCCTGGGATTGAAACCGTGTGCCGCGAATGCGGTGTCGAACGCGGTGTTGTTTCAGCAGACAGTCTGCTGCGGACCTGTAGGCGCCACAGGTCCGCTCCTGAGATCGACAGACAGGGTGCGAGGATGCGCTTCAGTAGGCACAGTAATCGAGGTTCAACCGTGGAAGCAAGCAGATGGTTTGCCCCAGGCGATCACCCGCGAGTAGAACGCCAGGGGCAGTTGTGGGCCGTTGCCACACCGGAGGGTTGGCGCAAGGTGCACCCGGGCGACTGGATCTTGACGGATAGCACGGGAAACTCGTGGCCGATGGGGGATCGCGAGTTTCGCTATTGCTACGAGCCGGTTGAAGACCGATTGCCGAATCTTTGAACATGGCCGGTTGTACACCGGTTGTACACCGGTTGCACACGGTTCCGGCACTGGCCCTCGGAGTGGGCCGGAACCCATTTGGCCGGCCCTCATAGGGCCGGCTTTTTTTTTAGGCATTTTGCGCAAGGCAGTACGCGTTGCGCGCAGCTTGCGGGATCAGTTCGCCGCTGTTCGCATTGCGCGATATTCGCGCCGCACGATATCCATCAATTCTTCAACCGACGTACTCGCGGCTTCGCGCTGGTACGTGACGCGCCCGCGCTGCATCAGCATCACCCGGTCCGCGATATCGAGCGTCTGCGCGTAGTTGTGCATGATCATGATGATCGACAGGCCGCCTTTGTTCTTCAGCCGCAGGATCAGGTCGATGATTAGCCCGGCTTCGCGGGCGCCCATGGCGGCGAGCGGCTCGTCGAGCAGCAGAATTTTCGCATTCGAATTGACCGCGCGAGCCACCGCGATAGCCTGCCGCTGTCCGCCGGACAACTGTTCGACCGGCAGATCGACCGACGGCACATGCACGCCGATTTCTTCCAGACACTCGGCGGCACGCTCACGCATGGCGCGATTGTTCAACAGCCGGAACGGCCCGCGCCGGATGATCTCGCGATTGAGAAACATGTTGTGATAGATGCTCAGCGAATTGGCCAGCGCCAGATCCTGGTAGACGCATTCAATGCCGAGCGAACGGGCATGGTCGACCGAGCGAAGCAAGGTTTCCTCGCCGCCGACAAAGAGCTTGCCGCCGGTCTGCTGATGAAAGCCCGTCAGGATCTTGATCAAGGTCGATTTGCCGGCGCCGTTGTCGCCCAGCACGCCAAGGATCTCGCCCTGTCGGAGTGTTAGCGACATCCCATCGAGCGCGGTGACCGCACCGAAACGCTTGACGATATCTTCGCCGCGCAGCGCCTCCGGCACCTCGGACATCACAGCTCTCCCTTGCGTGCGAGACGAACCACGTGGATGTTGAAGATCATGGCCCCGAGGATCGCCGCGCCGAGAATCATGTTGAAGGTGAAGGCGTTGATACCGATCAGCGTGAAGCCGTCATTGAGAATGCCGAGCACCGCCGCGCCGATCAGCCCGCCGATGATCGTGCCCGAGCCGCCGGCGAGCGGCGTGCCGCCAATCACGGCCGCGGCAACCGCAAGAAACATGATCTGGTTACCGCCCGCTTGCGGATCGATCGACGTGATACGAAAACCTTCGAGTATCCCGGTCAAGCCGGCGAGCACCGCGGCAAGAATAAAGTTGCCAAGTTTCAGGCGTCTGACCTGGATCCCCGCTTCGCTCGCACCCAGTTGATTCGCTCCCGACGCGATCGTATGCAAACCCCAGCGTGTATGACGCAGCAACACGTGCATGAAGGCGGCAATGGCCAGCGTCCAGATGATTTCGCTGTAACCCCATTCCCCCATGAACGCAGCCAACGCGGAGTTCTCCGGCGGCGAAACCGGCGTACCTCGCGAGATCGTCAGCGTGAGGCCGTTCACGAAGAACAACGTACCCAGCGTGGTCACGAAAGAGGGGATGCGCAGGTACACCGTCACCGCGCCATTGATCAGGCCGACCAGGCCCGCTGCGATCACGCCGATAATGATCGCGAGCCATGCGGGCACGCCGGCCTCGATGGCGAAATACATGATGAAAGGCGCGAACGCAAAGACCATCCCGGCGGAAAGATCGATTTCCCCGCCGATCATCAGCATGATTTCGCCGAAGGCGATGATCGCCACCGGGGCGATGAACTGCGAAAGATTCTGAAGACTCGCGCTGGTCAGCAGGAAGTCATGGTTGACGCTCTCGAAGTAGATGCTGAGGATCAGCGCGACCGCCAAGATGCGAATTTCGCTGGAACGTCCGAGCGCGCCTGACCAGCGCCTCGGACGCATTGCGGATTTTTGAACGTCCGTCACGGGAGCGCTCACCCTTTGATCGCACCCGTGCGTGGCACGATCTGGGCTTTCGTGCTCTTGCCTTCATAGCGCGTCGATGTGTTCAGGTACGGATCGACCGTGCCCTTGGTGACGAACTTCAGGCCCGTGTTGACATTGGCGGGCCCTACCAGACCACCGGAGGCGAGAAAGATGAACGCCTCCACGACCGTATAGAAACCCTGCACGTAGGGCTGCTGATCGATCGTGAAATCGAGGAAGCCATCGTGAATCAGATCGACCGTGCGCGGCAACAGATCGAAGCCGCCGCCGTGGATACCTTTGGACGGCAGGTTGGATTCTTTCATCACTTCGGCCACGCCCTGAGTGCTGCCCGCATCCACGGCAAACATGCCCTTGAGATCCTGGTGGCCGAGATAGAAGGACTTGATCTTCGATAGCTCTTCGTTGACGGTCGCGCCGGTTGCGATGGTCTGCACGTCGATCTTCTTGCCCGATTTCTTGATTGCGGCGGCGGCGCCGTCAAGCCGCGGCTGAATGTTGAGCTGTCCTGGCGTGGCGATAAAGAGTGCGACGAGGCCGCTGTCGATCAGGTTCGAGATTCGCTCGCCCATCTGATAGCCGGAAAGATAGAGATCCTGACCGATATACGCAAGACGCGGATTGGTCGAGCCGGACGGCGCGTCGGCGTTATAGGCGAACACGGGAATGCCCGCGTCGAGCGCGGCCTGGATGGGTTTGTCGAATGCTTTCGGGTCGACGATCGGTACGGCAATCGCGTCGGCTTTCGCGGCGATCGCCGCGTTCACTGCGTTGACCATTTCGCCGATGTCGGCATTGGCCGAGCCGGTCCATTGGTAGTCCATTCCCAGCATGGCCGTCGCATCCTGAATGCCGTATTGCGTGGGAACGAAGAACGGATTTGTCGTGACGTGATTGACGAAGACGATTTTCCACCGCTTGTGGCCGGGGAACGAACCGCCTTCCGCCGCCTGGGCCTGCGTGATCAGGCCACCCATGCCGCCCATCCCACCCATTAACGCGAGTGCCGCGGAGAGTCCCGCGCCTTTTAACAAGCCCCGACGCGTGCCTTGCACTTCGTCTTCGTCTTCCTTCGCTTGCGCCATTTCTATCTCCCGTCTCTCAATTATTGAACACTTCACGGTCCATGACGGCGCAAGCAGGAAAAGCCCCGGCAAGAGCAACACCGGAGCCGGGCATCATTTCGTTCATGAAGCCCACGTGCACGCGCGTACGCATGACTACCCACCAGAAAATGCTATATCACGCTCTTTCGCCTACTAATCGATGTATACCCTTAACTAGTCGGACTAATTAAATTTTTGCGCTGCAGCGCGGCCTTCGATATTGGGTTGAAGCAGTGCGGCGCAACACGATGATGGAGTAGCCCCGCCTCGCTCAGTGCGGATCTCGCGGAGCCGAATTGCTGTGCGTTATAGGGTGCCTGAATAGTATGACTATCGGGTGGCTGCACGAAAGAAGCGCAACGCGCGGGACGTCAGGCGTTCGCTGCGTGCGGATCAGGGGTGCGTCTGAAACTGGCCGCCGGTTTCCAGCACGCTTACGGCGTCTGCACGCGCATTGTCGAGCTGAACGAGGCTTGCCTGCCGGGCACCCAGCGGATCGCGGCTCTGGATCGCGGTGAGAATCGCCTTGTGACGAGGCAGCGACAACGCATGCGTGTCCGGATGGCGACTCGTCAGCTTGATCGATTCGGACAGGGCAAGCGACAGCATGTTGCCGATATAGGCCAGCAGGTCGTTGTGAGTGGCCGCCATGATGGCGCGGTGAAACTCGAGGTCGGGGTCCAGTAGCGCGCTTGCGGTTTCCGCACGTTCCATCTGATCGTAAGCCGATGCGATGCGCGCGAGATCCTCGCTGGTTGCCGCCGTGGCGGCGAGTGCCGCCGCCGCGGGTTCGATCACGCGGCGCACGGTCAGCAGCGAACCGAAGAACTCGCCCTCCGGCACACTGTTGATCGTCCAGAACAGGACGTCGGGGTCCAGCATGTGCCAATCCGCGCGAGGCTTCACCACACTGCCCACACGCGGTTTCGATACCACCAGACCTTTTGCCACCAGTACGCGAGTCGCCTCGCGCAGCACGGGGCGGCTCACGCCATAGCGCTCGCACAGCACAGTCTCGGCAGGCAGGCGCTGGCCTGGCTGTACTTTCCCGCCGACGATATCCATGCCTAGCTCCTGCACAATGCGGCCGTGCAAGCTCTTGCGCTGTTGCAGATGACGGTAGTCCATGGTCGGCGGTCGCGATCGTGTCCGGCTCAGTCTTGTGCCGACCCGTGCAGCGTTCTGAACGGCGCTTACCGTGTTGTCGGCACGGATACGGGTTGGTTTCTTGCAAAAAGGTTACCGATCCAAGCATAGCACGCAGTATCTGGCGTGCCCCCTGGTGCCGATGCCGATGCCGGTCCCGCACACGACCGGCGATACAGTGGCGTCGCCTGGCTGTGGCGTGTGGGTGAGCGTCCGCTCACGGCCTAACGAAGCATGGGTTCAGTTTCAGCTCGCGCCACCTGCATATCCAGTGCCGTGAGGCCGGCAGCGGATCGAATCCGCAGCGTTCCGCCCAGCCGCTGCGCACGCGCCTGCATACTGCGCATGCCGGTTCCCGCATGCTGCTGGAGCGCGGCGGGATCGAAACCAATTCCGTTGTCGCGAACAGCGAGTGCGAGTTCGCGCTCGTCGCTGTGCAGCTCGATCTCCACCTGGCTGGCGCGGCTGTGCTTGAAGACGTTGGTGAGGGCTTCCTGAAGAATCCGCATGACGTCGATGCTTTTCGAGGGCGGCAGGTAGCACCGGTCAAGACCGGCGATCGACCAGCGGCACTCGATGCCGTGGCTTTCCAGCAGGCTCGTGAGCCGGTGCCGCAGCGGACCGATCTGATCGGCCAGCGGAGATTCGCCGGGCCGCTGGGTCGAGGCCGTATCGATGATGATGCGCAGATCGTCGCGCAGCTCTTTCAGAATCGACAGGAAGCGTCCGGACGGGATACCGTGCGGTGCGTGCTCGAGCGTGGCAATGCTGCTGACAAGCGTGCCGCCCAGCCCGTCATGAAGGTCGTGGGCGAGATTGAGCCGTTCGTTGAGCCTGACGTTGGCGACTTCGAGTTCGTGCTCGCGGTGCAGTGTGTTCGCCAGTTCGGCCCTGGCCGCGTCGACGGTGATGTTCAACTCCTCGTTGAAGCGCTCGATACGGCGCAGACTGGCGACGAAATTCCAGGCGAGCACCAGCGCCATGCCGATCATCTGCAATTGCGACGTGAGTGCGGAGTAGTAGCGATTGTCGTTGAGGATACCGAGGAACGTCAGGAGGTCATGCATGCCGGCGATCAGGAAAATGGCAATGCAGATCGACAGAATGCGATGATCGGTGCGACCGTGACGCAATGCGACGTAGAGAAAGGCAAAGCAGGTCGCGAAGAAACTGCAGGCCTGCGCCACGGTCAGGACGGCGCGCGTCATGCCCATATCGCTGTGCGGTGTCGCGAGCATGACGATCGTGCCGACGGCCACGAGTAGCCAGAGGACGGTCTCGATACGTGGCAAACGCCGTTCGCAAAAGCGTATGGAGAACATCGTGAATGCCGCGCTATAGATAATCAGCGCGATCGAGTTGGCACTTTCCCACCCGTCAGTACTGGCAAACGGCCATGGGCTCGTCGCCACCTGGTTGAGCGCCACCCACCACCAGGCGAGCGACATCAAACTGAACCAGCCATAGACGGCTTCCTGCCGACGCATTAGCCATAACGCGAAAAAGAAGCAGCCGAGCGTGGCCGTGACGGCAAGGCTGGAGAGTTGCAGATCGTGGCGCAGCCAGTATTCGGCTTCGTAGCTGCGCTGGAGCGTGTCGGGATCGCCGATCGATATGTTGCCAAGTCCGGGCTGGTATTGCGACAGCCCCGACACGCGTATCAGCAGCGTATTGGTGCCCTCGCGCAGCAAGGGCGGACTCAGGACCTGATAGCGTGGCGCGTTCCAGGCGCGCGTCAACGGTTCAAGCAGATGCCGGTCGCGCATGAGCAAGCTGCCGTTGAGATAAATCGCACCGGCCATGTTCAGATAGTCGAGCATTAGCGCGGCAGGATGCGCTACGTCTGCCTGTTGCCATGAGAGCCGATACCAGACGACGCCATCGAATTCCGGCCAGCGTGAAGACCAGTCGTCGGGTAGCGATACTGAAACCCAGCCTGCCGATGGCGGGCTGTCAGACTGCCAGTCCGCGCGGGCCGCTTCGATGTGGGGATGCGTGAGGGTGTCGGCGTGCGCCGGCACGGCGGCCGCGGTGCTGGCGTGCAGTGTGGCGAGGGCGCAGATCAGGGCAACAAGCCATGCGTGCGCGCTTCGAACACGGCCTGAGTGCGAGAGTTGACCGCCAGTTTCTTGTAGATGTTCTTGACGTGACATTCGACCGTTAGCCTGGACAGGGATAGCACATCGGAAATCTCGCGATTGGTGAGCCCTTTGTTGACCAGCACCAGGATTTCGATTTCTCTCGGACTGAGCGGCGAGCGCGTTGGCGGCTTCGCGCTGGTTGCGCTGGCGCGCCTCGCGAGACCGGTCAGATCGAGAATGCGTCTGGCAACGAATGGGTCGATGGGCGCGCCGCCGCGCAGTGCGCTGCGGATCGACATCGCGATTTCAACGTCGTCCCGCTCCTTGAGCAGGTAGCCGGTTGCGCCCGCCTGGAGCGCGGTCACGATCACCTGCTCGGTGCTCCAGGCGGAGATTACCAGAAGCGGCAACGCCTCATCCTGCCCATGCAACGCACGTATGAGATCGATGCCGTTGCCGTCAGGCAGGCCGACGTCGATCAGCGCGAGCGCGAACGGCTGGTTGGCCAGCAGCGCGTAGGCTTCGGCAATGCTGCCAGCGAATGACAGGATGTCGTCCGTGTAACCGAGGGTCGCGAGAATCGCGCGCAGCCGGGCCTGCATCGGTGGCTCGTCCTCGACGATCAGGAGCGGGCCGGGCAGCACGGATTCGAAAGTATCGGACGATGGTTGCGCCATAGGGCCGCGTAGAGGGGAAGAACCGGTGGGGGGATTGCCGGAACGGCCGGCAACGCTCAACCGGCGGCAGCGGCAATAGTGGCATGGATTCACGACGGTATTCCAGTCGCCGGGTGCTGGCTATACCTGGAATCAAGTATCCGCGGCCGCGCGCTAACGGGACGTTCCGCTCGCCATCGCGTGGATTGTGCGCGCTCATCATTTTGTTACACCTCTTACCGGGATCCTAACCGCCGGGTTACAAAAACCTTTCGCGAGGCGGTTATACTCGGCGCCGTCCCAAAAACCAAAGACCTTTTATGTCGAAGAAAATCCTCCAGATTTTTGCCATTGCAGCGCTTACCACTGCCGTGTCGTTACCGGCGGTAGCCGGCGATATGAACAATGCCCTTGGCGGCGCGCTCGGCGGCGTAGCCGGCGCTGCACTGGGCGGCGCAATAGGCGGCAGCACGGGTTCCGTCATTGGCGGAGCAGTTGGCGGCGGCGCCGGCGGCGCAGTCACGTCAAACCGCAGGGAACGCACGGGCGCCATCATCGGCGGCGCGCTCGGGGGCGGTGCCGGCACAGCGGCGGGCAATGCGATGGGCGGCCGCACCGGTGGCCTCGTCGGCGCGGCCGTGGGTGGCGGCGCGGGCTCGGCGCTCGGCGGGAACATGTCGCGGTCCAATTCGTACGCGGACGACTATTCCCGTGGCTACCGCCCGGGCAAGCGCCATCACAAACATCGCCGCTACGACTGAACGTTGAGCAAAAAACGGCGTGGTTCATTCAAGGGTTAAGCCCGAAACACGAAGCGCCGGCTACCTTTCGCAGCGCTGCTCGGGCGATTCTCATGTGAGCCAGAGCCGGCGCTCGATCGATCAGGTCGCGCGAGGTTTATGCAAACTACCCCTGACGCCGCTGCAACGCTTTGACGAGCCTGGTCCACAGGAACTCGGCCGCGGGTGACAGACGCCTGCCAACCCGGCGTGTGACCTGGCTGCCGAATTCGCGGGCGATCGCATGGTCGATTTCTATGGGAACCAGTTTTCCGGCGTCCAGATACTGGCGCGCCGCATCGGCTTTTCCGGCGCTGCCGGTCGTGTTCGGTCTGATCGTACTGCTGATGACTTTCTACACCATGGGATTGGCGCCGGCGTATTCCCTGATGCCCGAGAATTTCCCGAAACATGTCCGCGCCGGTTATCTGGCGAGCGCCTATGCGGTTGCGGTGTCGGTCTTCGGCGGGACCTCGCAACTGGTCGTCGCATGGCTCATCAAGGCGACCGGCAACACGATGGCGCCGGCGTGGTACATGATCGGCTGCGTGATCGTTTCGTTGATTGCCGTGTCGATGCTTGAAGAAACCGGGGGACGTGATCTGGACGCGGGCTGAGCAAGCTGTGTCGGAAGCGGCAGGTTGGGGCGTGCGGTAGCTATCCGCCGGCTTTTAACCTGCTGCACCAGGCTGGCGTCACAGGCGGATCAAGGCATGACGGGGGGATGGAAGGTCAGCGTCCCCGCAAGAATCCACAGCAAGAAGATCACGAGCGGGAGATGCACGATGAACTGGGTGAACGTGAAGCCCACCACGTCACGAGCCCGCAATCCCAGCACGCCGAGCAACGGCAGCATCCAGAAAGGGTTGATCAGATTCGGCAATGCCTCCGCCGCGTTGTAGACGGTGACCGCCCAGCCCAGATGAACCTGGAGTTCCTTCGCGGCCGCGATCACGTACGGTGCTTCGATGATCCATTTCCCGCCGCCCGACGGCACGAAGAATCCAAGGACGGCAGAGTAGATGCCCATCAGCGCCGGAAACGACGCATGCGACGACACGGTGACGAAGAAATGAGAAAGATGATCGGCCAACGGTAGTCCCGACAGCGCGGAGGCTTTCGTCAGCATGTACGCAATGCCCCCATAGAGAGGAAACTGGATCAACACGCCGGCCACAGACGGCACCGATTTCGCCACCGCGTTCAGGAAGCGGCGGGGGCGCCAGTTCAACAACATCCCGGCCAGCAGGAACACGAAGTTGTAGGTATTGAGGTTGGAGATGGCCAACACCGGATTTTTCGTGGTGAATTCGTGCCATGCCCAAACCGAGCCGAGTGCGACGATCAGGATTGTGATCAATGGGCTGTACTCGAGCCAGTCGCCGGGGCGTGAAGGCGCGGCGACGTCGAGTTCCGCCTCATCCAGCGAGATGCCCAGAGACTGCGCGGTTTTGGCGCGCTCCGCGCCGGGCGCGGAGAGATACGCGATCAAAAGCGATACCACGGTCAGAGCGGCGACGATCAGTAACGACTGGGGCAGAAAAATCGTCTCGGAGAACGGAATGACACCGGTGATCGCCAGCAGCGCTTTCGGCAAACTGTCCGGATTCGCCTGCAATTGCGATGCCGATGAACTCAATCCCAGCGCCCAGGTCGCGCCCATGCCGAGATAGGCGGCGGCACCCGCTGCCCGGTAGTCCATACGGAGCCCGGTACGACGAGCGAGCGCACGAACCAGCAGGCCGCTAAAGATCAGGCTGATCGCCCAGTTGAAAAGCGACGCCGAAATGCTGACCAGCGCGACGAATGCCACCGCGGACTTGCCGTTCGACGGTAGGCGGGCAAGCCACGCGATCAATTTCGCGGCAGGCGGAGAGACCGCGACCACGTAGCCTGAGATGGCCACGATCGCCATCTGCATCGTAAAGGGAATCAGGCTCCAGAATCCATCTCCGAAGGCAATGCCCACACGTTGTACAGGCGCGCCTGCCGCCAAGGCGCCGACCGCGACGACGACAACCGCGATCGCCGCGAATAGGTATGCGTCGGGAAACCACTTTTCCGACCAACGGGTCACGGCTGCGGCCATACGCTCGAGCCCGACGGCAGCGTCGGCTGTCGAGGCTGGCAGGTCTTGCTGACGGTTCAATTCCTTCATCATGGTCTCCGACGCTTCGAGTGATTAAACATGCTTTTCATAAACCTGCGTCGCCGCAGCCAAGTCTTCGAGTGCGGTCCCCACCGCTTTGAATACCGTGCGCTCGCTGCCGTCGAAGCGCCCGCCGACGTCGCCCCGGCACAAGGCGGCGAGCGTACCGTTCAGGTCCGCCAGCGAAATCACGTTGCGCGACAACGGCCCAATCAGATCGCCGGACTTCCGCAGTGCCTCGTCCGTATCGACAAACACGCGTGCGTTGCGGAAACAATCGTCGTCAGCCTCGCGCATCTGCGGCGTGAAGCTTCCGATAAGATCGAGATGCGTTCCCGGTTTCAGCCACGCGCCGCGTACGATCGGCTCGGTGGCGAGCGTCGCGCAGCTCACGACATCCGCGCGCGCCACACTGTCCGGCAGACTGGAGACCACTGCCGCATTGAAACCTTCGCCTCGCAGTTGCTCCACGAGTCGCGCGGCTGACTCCGGATAGATGTCCCAGACCTCGACATGCGTGATTGGCAACTGGCTTCGATACGCTGCCGGCACCAGGCTGCCCACGCGTCCGGCGCCCAACAGCACCATGTGCGAGGAGTCGCCGCGCGCCAGAAGGGTGGCCGCGAGTGCCGAGGCGGCGGCGGTCCGGCGTGAGGTGATTTCATTGCCGTCCATCTGCGCGAGCGGCTCACCCGTGCCGGCGTCGTACAGCACGTAAGTCGAGTGCAAGCCGGGCATTCCGCGGCGCTGGTTAGCCGGGAAAATGTTCACGGTCTTGATGCCGAGATATCGGTCTGCTTCCCACGCCGGCATGATCAATACGGTGCCGGTGTTGCCGTCGCCGCAATTGATCGTGTGCGAGTGTCGGAGTGGAACCTCGCACCCCTTGATGAACGCCTTCTTCAGCGACGGAATCAGCGTGGCGAAGTCCAGCGCCTCGCGTATCGCCGGGGTGTCGAAAAATTTCATGCTCGATTTGCTCCTCGTGAGTCGTTCACGCTTCAATGGAAATATCGGTGGCCGGGATCGCCTGGCAGGCGAGGCACATATCGGCTTGGTCCGGCCCATGCCCTGTCATATGCGACACCTTGCCCGCCAGGACCTTGACGGCACAGCTCTCGCATTGCCCGACCCGGCAGCCGCTGGGCATGCTGATGCCGAGGCTCTCGCCGAAGCTGAGCAGGCTTCCCCGTTCGGGTGCCCATTCAGCCTTGATCCGCGACCGCCGGAATTCGACGGCAAAGCGCTGTGATGGATCGAGGGCCGGTTTTGAAGGAGACCGAAAGGCCTCGCTGAAGATATCGAACGGCGGTACGCCACGCTCGACGAGGCCCGCTGTGATGGCGTTCATCATCGGCTCCGGGCCGCATAAATAGAATCGCGCGCGGCGCTGTATCAATGCGTCGTCCACGACGTCCGCAGTGAGGTAGCCCTGCATCTCGAAGTCGCGTCCGAGTACTTCGTCGCGCGGCTGGTTATAGCAATTTACGACCTTGAGCGTTGGCAATGCATGCTGCAATTGCGCAATTCGATTCCGGAATGCATGAGCCGAGCTATTGAGATTCGCGTAAAAAAGCTGAGATTCGGGCGCTTGTGTGCCCAACCGTCCGATCGTTTCCAGCCACGAAATGAAGGGCGTTATTCCGATCCCACCCGCGAATATGACGACCGGTCGCTTCGATGTCGGCGGTACGATGAAGGTGCCGCTGGGGGCTTGCAGCAAGACCCTGTGTCCGACTGCCAACTCACGATGAATATACGAGGACATGACGCCCTCGAACTGCTCGCCATCGGCACTTCGGCCCCGCTGATGGCGCACGGAGATCGAGTATGTCCGGCGATCGTTTTCAATCGCATGGCCAGTGAGCGAATAGGCACGCGTCGTTCCCCCTTCGCACAATTCCGGAATTTGGATCGTTACATGCTGTCCGGGCAGATAGTCGGGGAGCGGTCCGCCGTCGGCGGCGCTGAACGTTACCGTGCGAACGCCTTCGGCTTCTCCGTGTACGGCCGACACGACAAAGTCCCGGAATCCTTGCCATGCCCGTCGCGCGGGATCGACCGACGGGTCGAGCGTGACGTCGCACGGCACGGCACGAAGCGGCGATGAACCGCTCAGCGGATCGACGCTGGCGGCGGACACGATGCTGTTGTAGTTACTGTTTGTGCTTCCCAGGGCCGTCGACGATTCCATGCCGATCTCGTCGCACGCCTGCCACCAGCCGTACTCCGCGACTACGACATCCGGCGCGAGTTCGGGGACCACTCGCGCACGAAATCGCGCGGTGCCGCTGGTACTGGCGACACGTATCCAGTCGCCGTCGGCAATGCCCTTGATGGCTGCCAGATCGGCGCTCAGTTCCGCGACGGGATACGGGGCACGGCGACGAAGGCTTGGCAGGCCACGATGCTGGCTGTGGCAGTAATAGCCGTTCTTGACGGAAGTGAGCGTATACGGAAAGCGTTGACGGCCTGCTGCGCGTGCTCCTTCTCCGCGGCTCGGCGGTACATACTGCGGTACCGCCGGATAGCCGTACCGATGCAGCTTCTCCGAATAGAACTCGACGCGGCGCGTTTCGGTCGCAAAGCCTCGCGGGCCATTCGGCGTCGTGCAGGCGTATTGCTTTTCCTGCTGCCTGAGCGGGCGGTAAATGCCCTCGGGATGTGAACGCAGGGTCGCGACGTCCAGGCCCAGCGGTTCGAGAACATGGTTCCATCCTTTCTCGACGTCGCCACCGAAGAATTGATCCCCCATCCCGAGCCTGACCGCCAGATCCAGCACGATGTCGTAGTCTGCCCGACTCTCCCCGCGGGGCGTCACCATCCGCTGCCGCAACTGGACCAATTCGACGGCCCGCTCATTGATCTCGAAGCCGAGACGCAGTCCTTCCCGTTCCCAGGGCGTGTTGACCGGGAGGAGGATATCCGCATAGCGGGCGGAAGGCGTTTCGAACAGGTCGCAATGGACATGAAAATCCAGCGCGCACAGCGCGTCGTGCGCCAATGCACAGTCTGCTTGCGACATCACCATGTTGGTGCCGAACGCGACAAGCGCGCGCACCCGGTAAGGCTTGGCCTCGAGAATCGCCCGATAAACATCGCGTGCGGTCACCCATCCCTGGGCGGGCGGGCCGAGCGGTCGCTCGTCAAGTCCGAGTGCCTTTGTTCGTTGCTGAGGACTCAGCATGGCGTAGTTGCTCAGGGGGTTTGCCGGCTGTTTCGGCAACTCGCGATTTGAACCCCGCGTATCGAATGCGCCTGTCAGTGCATACAGCGTAGCGATCGCCCGCTCTGTTTGCGTCGCGTTCGTGTGTTGTCCCACGCCGGACCACGCGTGATAGGCGATGCGCTGGCGTGGGCTGAGCATCGCCGCCACGATTTCGATCGCCGAGGCATCGACACCGGTGATTTTGCTCACGTGTTCGGGCGTGTAATCGGACAGCGCACTGCAGTACAACTCGAAAGCGGGCGTACACGTGACCTCTATTACGCGACCCGTCAGGTCGAATACGGAAATCTGATGCGAGCCTGAAATCGACAGATCGGACGACGACGTGCGCGCCTCTTCGCCGACGAGTTCGAGTCGATTGAGCGCGCCATTCCAGACCGCATATCGATTGTTCGACGACTCCGGATCGATGTCGCGTTCGCGCAAAAAATGCCCGCTATCACGACGAACCAGG
Organism: Paraburkholderia fungorum; assembly: GCF_902833645.1. GTDB lineage: Bacteria > Pseudomonadota > Gammaproteobacteria > Burkholderiales > Burkholderiaceae > Paraburkholderia > Paraburkholderia fungorum. The sequence goes on along the minus strand of NZ_CADFGE010000008.1, from coordinate 374,727 downwards.
AACGCGCCATTCGCCCACGCGCGGATAAATGTATCGTCGATATTTCCCGTCGCGATCATTTGCCGGGCGATGCCCATGGCAAGCGCGCCGTCCGTGCCTGGCTGCACGCGCAGCCAGACATCCGCTTCGCGCGCGAGCGCCGTGGGTCTCGGGTCCACGACAATCAGCCTGGCGCCGTTGCGACGACCCGCTGCAATGCTGTCCGCCTGGGCCAGCCACGTGTTGGCTGGATTCGTACCCCAAAGCACGATGACGTCGGAATTCCGGTAATCGGCCGTTGGCATGCCGCAACCGAACGTGAACACATGTGCGAAATCCTTGTGCCAGTTGCAGATCTCGGTTGCGTAGCAGATATTCGGACTTCCGAACGACCAGACGAATCGCTCCACCCAGTCGATGCTGTCGCTCATCGGCGTACCGCTCGGGGTGGTCACACCGAACACCACTGATTCGGCGCCGTTTTCCCGTTTGACGTGCGCGAGCGTGGTCGCGATCTCGTCAAGCGCCTCATCCCAGCTGATCCGTTTCCAGCGCGGGTCGGCCGCGCCTTTTGGGGCCGTGCGGCGCATGGGATACAACACCCGGCCGGGGCTGTGTACGAGTTCCGGCGCGGCCTTGCCTTTCATGCACATCGCGTTGCCGGTCGGGTGTGTAGTGTCGGGGCGCACCTTCAGCAACATGTCGCCGCGGACCGTGTTGATCGTGCCGCATCTTGACCGGCATAACGTGCAGTACCCCTTCTTCTCCTGCGTCTCCATCATCGTTCCACGGTTTTCTTTCATGACGGGATGCTATGCAGCCGAAATTGCCCTGCCTAATTCATATTTCAGGCCTCGCGATATATAATTTTTCAATACCTCGTATGGTCGCCGGTTCGCACCGCCCGATTGCACGGCGCCACCTCTCAGCGGAGTACGCCAACGTGGCCACACACATCACGCTTCGCCAGATCGAGTACTTCATCTCGGTGGCCGATACCGGCCAGATCTCCAGGTCCGCCAATCTTTGCGCCGTTTCGCAGTCGTCGATGACGATCGCGCTGAAGAATCTCGAAGACACCGTGGGGGTGCCGCTGCTGCAGCGCCACGCGAGGGGCGTCCGGCTGACCCGGGCCGGCGAGCGATTTCTTCGGCATGTGCAGAGCGCGAATGTGTCCATCGGGCGCGCTGTAGTCGCGGCCCAGGAGGAACCTGAACAGATTTCGGGCCACGTTCGGGTCGGCGTCACGGAAACCGTCTCGGCTTACCTGATGCCGTCAATGCTGGCTACCGTCGCGCAGCGCTTCGAGCACCTGAGCGTCGAGGTGATCGAAGACGCGCGCGAGGTTATCGAACAACGCCTCGTCGATAATCAGCTGGATATCGGTCTAATGCTTGTGTCCAATACGGCCGACGTGGACGAGCTGAAATATGAAACGATTCTGCGCTCCGTGCGCCGGCTTTGGACGCATCCGGATCACCCGTTGCAAGATGCACAGCAGGTCACGCTAGAGGATATTGCACAGGAGGACTACCTTTTGCTCGATATGGACGAGCATGTCCGCACTGTTCGCAAGTATTGGGGAAAGTACGGCCTCGAACCGCAGGTGCGTATACAGAGCAAGTCGATCGAAGCCGTGCGAAGCATGGTCGCGCTCGGGTTGGGCGTCACGATTCTTTCGGATCTCGTCTATCGTCCGTGGTCGCTCGAAGGGAACCGGATTATGAGGCGTGATCTGAGCATTCCGATCCCGACCATGGACGTCGGCGCCGTCTGGCACCGAAAGGGCATCCTGCCGACGCCAGCGAGGGTGCTATTAGATCTCTTCCGATCCTGGAAGAAGGCAATCCAATAGTCGACTCCGCCTGACGGGCACGGCGGACGTTCGTAATCACCTTCGCAGCCGTGGCTGCTGAGCGACCGTTCCGGCGGAAGAGGCGGCATGCGACATCGGTACGCGAGCGGCCATACGGCTGTGGCCAAAGGGCGCTTCTGTTCATGACCTGTCCCAATACGGCTAATTCGAATTGGGACAATGCAGCGTTCGTTGCCCATGAAAAACACCCCAAAGATCGGACCAATGTCCAACTTTTGGGGTGCAATTCACTACCGGGATTTCTTGTCTGGGGTAGTGCGTTCACTACCCCAGGCTTCTGAGCCTGCGATTAGAACCGGTGGTAGATGCCAACGTTGGCTTGAACCTGGTTGCCGCCCGATGCAGTATTGCCGAAGTCCGCGGCCGAAGCCTGAGCACCCTGAGCATGAACGTAGGCAGCCATCGCGTATACCGAGGTGAGCTTCGACAGTGCGTACGTAGTACCCAGCGACGCCTGGTTGATCGAAGCCATCGTGCGGCCCTTGGCGGCTTGCGCCTGCGTGGCTGCCGAACCGTAGACGTACGTGTACCCGGCAGCCAGCGACAGTGCCGGGGTTGCCTGGTACTGCAGAAGGGCGCCCACTACGTTGAAGTGGATCGACTGTTGGCCATCGTTACCCTGGTATTGCGCGTTCGAGTAGCGCAGGCCGGCCGTGTACGGACCAAACTCGTATTGGCCGGCGATTTGAGCGATGCCCGCGCTCTTGAACGCATTGCCACCGTAGTAACCCGAGCTCGGATAGCCCAGCGCACCACCGAACGACGGTTGTGCCGTTGCGTTCTGCCAGCCGTTCGCACCCTGGTTTGCCGCATGGAAGTAGCCGCCGGCGACCGTCAGACCGCCTTGAGCGTAGTCCGTAGCCACCGACCATGATTGACCCGAACCCGTAGCACCGGCAACGCCGCCGAACGAGTACGCGCCTTCAGCCTGGAAGCCGTAGAAAACCGGCGAAATGTACTTGATGGCGTTGTTCTGGTTCGTCGTGTTGTCGTTGTTGTCCACGTCGCCCGGGGTCGAGAATGTCGAAGCCGAAATGGCGTCGCCCGTCAGGCCTTGAACCATTTCCGTCACGGCATCGATCTGGCGACCGAGGCGGAGGGTACCGTACTGGTTCGAAGCGAGGCCTACGTAGGCCTGGCGATTGAACAGCGAACGCGAGGAGCCAATGGGGCCCTGGCCGCCGATGCCGCCGGTCGCAATGTTGAAACCATTTTCGAGCTTGAAGACCGCCTTGAGGCCGCCGCCGAGGTCTTCCTGACCCAGGAGGCCCCACTTGTTCGAACCTGAGGCACCGCCAACGAGGGCGTAGTCCGAGTGGCCGTTAACGTTCGAGGTGTAGCTGAGACCTGCGTCTAGCATGCCGTACAGGGTGACCGACGACTGTGCCATTGCTGCCGGGGATGCGGCGAGGGCGGCAACAGCGGTAACCGTTGCCTTGAAGGTGATGTTCTTCATCTTTAATTCAGTGTCCCTGAGTATCTTTTGGATGGTTTATTTATTACTGCGCGCCGGAGGATAAAGCATCTCCTGCAAACTGATGAAAGGAAAAAAGAGACTGTCGCGAAAACGTAACAAAGGGAGCAATGCATTGCGCGGCGGGCGGCCGCTTTCCGGTTGCCGCTGACGGTGGAATGTGCGGCCGAATCATTCTGCGATAGACGCTTAATGGCCGCGTGGGGCTCATGCGATTGGCATAGCGGTGCCCCGGGCCGTCATTGGAAAACCTGGATAGTGGGCATTCAAAGATGCGCCACAAACGTCACTTAAGCGCTCGCCGATTCGATATCCGTGCGACGCCTTGTTAAAGTAAGGGCGTGTGACGCCGCCAAGATTGACTCGTCCAACAATCACTTCTTTTCGCTTGGCGAGAAACTGATGCGCCGCTGTCAGCGGATGCGTCGCGTTGCGCTGTCGCAATCGCTTGGCGCAGGGAGCTTAGATTGTCGTAGCTGATATCTCTTCCAAGGTCCAGATCGATGGGCGTGGCACTGCATATTCGCAATAATTTTCTGTGATCTGAGTCGCAGTGTCGACCGACGATTCCTGTCCGAAGTGGGGCCGGCGACGGTCGGCTCAGTTCGACCCATCTCGGTCCTTCAGCACATCGTCCAACATGTGATTGCTTTCGATTGTGCGGCGGTCGTTAGTCCACGCTTCGCTCAATCGAGATCGGCATCAATGCGTTCGATCAACCCGTAGGAGTTGACGGATATTTCCAGAAGGCCGATCTCGTGGCCAAAGTCCCCAGTAAAATCGACGCGAACGCGAGCACGGCTGTTGCCGAGGCGCTCGATGGACAGCAAGCGGGTCACGGTGTGATAGCCGATAAAGTATTGCTCGATATAGCGCCGAATGCCGGCATGCCCGTCGAAACGATGGCCTGTGGACGAATCGTCAATTACCGCATCCGGGGCAAAAAGGGGAAGCGCGCTTTCAATGTCGAACGCATTGGTTGCCGCGATCAAGGTGTCCGCGGCCTTGCACAGCTTGTCTGTCTGCTCGCTCATCGCATCAATCTCCGTGCTGTCAGCTTTTGTAGACGAATTCCAGGGTGCAGCCATCCATGTCCCTGATCTGAGCGGCGTAGTAGCGCGGGGCGGCGTGAAGCTGCGGCCCGGGGGGCATGGATATCTGCCGCGCCGATCTCCAATGCCTCGTAGAAGCCTTCGCGCGGTCGGTGTTGCAGACAGTGGGGAAGACGTGATCATTCATCGGTTTGCCCTCTCAAATGACGTAACCGCCGGCGACTTCGATGTTCTGGGCATTGATCCAGCCGCCATCCTCAGTCAGCAGCGAAGCAATCGCGCGTGCGACGTCTTCCGGTTCGCCTACGCGCCCGAGGGCGGTCTGCGAGCTAAGCAGCGCTTCGAACTCAGCGTTCAGACCTCCGCCGAGTTCCGTCCGAATGGGGCCAGGCGATACTGAGTTGACCCGGATGCCGCGTTCGCTGAACTCCTTGGCCATATAACGCGTCAGTACTTCCAGGCCGCCCTTGAAAGTCGCATAGGGCGCAACGCCCGCAGTGGCCACCCGAGTGGTCGCACTGGTCAGGTTGACGATGCTCGCTCCATTGCGCAGCAACGGCAGCAACGTTTGGGTAAGGAAGAAAGGGCCTTTCAGATGCACATTCATGAGCCCGTTGAACTCGGACTCAGTGACGGTTTCAATGGGGTTGTAAAGCCCGTAGCCGGCGTTGTTGACCAGGCCAGCCAGTCGAGTCGCCCCCCAAGTGGATGCCAGCACCTGCTCCACCGCGTTACGGAAAGCAGGAAAGCTGCTGACGTCGGCGACGTCCAGCGGCAGGGCGACGGCCTTGCCGCTTGCATCTTCGATCTGGCGAACCACGCCCTGCGCGGCATCCGGGTTGCGGTTGTAGGTGAGGATGGTCCCCAGTCCGCGCTGTGCGCATTCGAGGGCGGTACTGGCGCCTATGCCGCGACTGCCTCCCGTGATAACGACGATGTCCATGTGTGGCTCCATTGAAGTTCAATGGCGATACGATAGGTCTCTGCCGCTTTCGCGGCTCGCCTGATCCTCCCTCAATCCTGCCTATTTCTGCTTTTTGCTTGTCCCAAGGCAAGATTCGAAGTCCAATGGAGGTATGGAAGAACAATTAAGCGAACTTCGGAAGTTGGCCGCCCACGCGCAGAACCGTCGGACCGAGACAGGCATCCCCCGCGTGGCGATGGTGCGGGGGGCCGTGCCGGAGCACGAGCTGGCAGCTGTCTATGAACCCATGGTCAACCTGATCCTTCAAGGCTGCAAATCCATGACAGTCGGAGGTCAAACCCTGCACTACGATCCCGCCACGTATTTCGTCATGTCCGTCGATCTTCCTGCCGCCGGCATCGTGCGCAGCAGCGAATCGGGTGCCCCATATCTGGCGGTGAGCCTGACCCTCAACCCGGCACTGATTGCCGGCTTGCTCTCGGACCTGCCAAACGCTGCCGGGCCGGTTCGCGGAAACGCGGGGTTTTCGGTCGCCGCAGTGACAGCGGACCTCCTGGATGCATGGGTCCGCATGCTACGTTTGATGACGCATCCTGCCGATATTCCCGCGCTGGCACCGGCCTATGAACGCGAGATTCTCTACCGTGTACTGCAGGGGCCGATGGGCTGGATGTTGCATGACATTGCCACGCCGGATACCGCACTGTCGCGAATCAATCGAATCATCCAGCGTATCCGCCGGGATTACGCGCTCCCCCTGCGGATGCACGAACTCGCCGAAGAGGCGGCGATGAGCGTGTCGGCGTTTCACCGTCATTTCAAAGCTGTGACCGCGCTCAGCCCACTGCAGTATCAGAAACAGATTCGCCTGCTTCAGGCGCGCACACGCCTCATCACCGCCGGCCACAGTGTCACTACAGCGGCGCATGAAGTCGGCTACGAGAGTCCCACCCAGTTCAGTCGCGAATATGCTCGGGCGTTCGGATTGCCGCCTGCGAAGGACGCTGCTCGGATCATTGCAGGCTTGAGGTCCGGACTGCGACGCTAACCGGTTATTGCTACTGCAGCCAGCGGCACTCACCGAATACGGAGGATGCAATGCCTCTGGTCCAGAGAGCGGTCCGTTGACTGACAGCCCCCCTGCATCCCGATCTCCCTCGCGCACCGTCGCGGCGATCTGCTGCTCGAGGCGTTGCTCGATCAGGGGCCACGGCAAACGGCATAACCGCCGTGCTGTCATCGAGCATCGCATAGCGCTCGCTGGCAAGCGCCACGTTGCGCCAGTAGATGCCCGGCATTGCAGCGGCGGGCGTCGCCATATTTCGATGCTCGTGGCCGTTGCCGGCGGCAATATCCTTGGCGACTTTCGGTACCCCATGCCTTGGCCACTGCACCACTGATATGCAGGCTGATCAAATGCTCGCCATCGTCACTCGCTACATGGACCAGCACCCTGCCGAATGGGACAGTGCCATGAACACTATCGTCTTCCGGGCCTTCGTCGAGGCCTGCAGATCCCTAGGCTATCCACTATTTGATCAATGATTCGCGGGTGGCTTCGGCGATCGGCACGTCGCGACCCAAAGGGGAATCCCGGCGCGTCGACACATCTGCGGCTCTTCGCAAAGTAAAGCGGACGTTCGTCGCGAGTAGATTACAAGCGGGTCAACGGCCGTAGCGAACGCTCGCCGTTCGGACGCCGTCCAGCTCCACGGCATGAGCCAGTGAGCCGAATGGCTGGTCGACGCGAAAGCATCCCACACTGGAATATCAACCCGTTAGCGATCGAACCGCCAGTCGCGTCGCGCCTGCCCCGTAGCGTAGCCAGGTCTCAGGCGCGTCCCCTCGCAAAAAGTTGGGGTCGCTCCCGCATCGAGAACGGCCACTGTCTATTGCGCGGTCAGTGCTACATCCCGACGCTCGTTCCTCCGCTCGTGCTTGTGCCAGTGCTCGCACCCGAGCCCGCATTCGTTCCAGAGCTCGACGTCGTATTCAAATCAATTCGTCCGTAGACGCCATTGGCTTCGTCGTTCGGCCCCGCCGCCAGGAACAGCGTATTGGAAGGCTGATTGTTGAGGTCGTTACCGAACGCGATGCCCCACACGCCATGTTCGACGATCGGACCACCGTTCGGTCCATTAAGCGGCCCCATCGACTGGCCGCTCGATGCATTGAACGCGTTGATCGTGCCGTCGCCGAAATTGCCGATCAGTATCGCGCCGCTCATCGAACCGAAGCTACCGGGTGCTTGCGCTATACCCCACGGCGCGTTCAGCGGTCCGCCCGTCGCGAAGCGCTGCTTCAGGTTGCCCGCTGTGTCGTACACATCGACCATGCCGAGTCCCGCACCCGCGACATCGTCGTGCCTCGCCGCATCCTGCATCGCGTAAGTGACGAAAAGATTCGAGCCGATCGCCTGAATTCCGAACGGCGCGAAGCCGGCCGGAATCGCCGGGTCCGTGAAGGCGCCCGGCATCGCGACCTTGGTGAAGCTCGTATCGAAGATATCGATCTTGTTGTTATGGAAGTCCGTCGCGTAAAGGAAGTTGTTACCGTTCACCGTGGCGAGCGCGAGACCCTTGTACACGGCGCCGCCCGTTCCGTCGTCGTACATCACGAACGCATTGGTCGGTCCGACGGTGGGCGCCCAGGCAGTGATGGTGCCGCCTTCGCCCGCGAAGATGAAGGCAGCGACACCGGACTTGCCGTTTTCCGTGACGGTGAAGCTTTGTGTGCTGTTGAAGACGATGCCCGTGGGCGAAGCTGAACCGTTCTTGCCATCGGGTATCGTGACGACCAGCGATTGCGGCAGGCCGTTGCCGTCATAGAGCGTCGCAACATTGGTGCCGTTGTCCGCCACCCAAACAAAGCCTTTCGGATTGAAGGCGACGCCCCATGGGTTTTTCAGGTTAGCGTCAGTGTGCGCGCTAGACACCACGCCATCCGATACAAGGGGCGTCACAGTGAACGACGACCGCATAGGTGGGGTTGAATTATTGGAACCGGCGCCGCCGCATGATACGAGAGTGGCAATGGCCGCTCCGCATGCCAGGAGGCAGAACGTTTCGATAAGAGATTTCATGACCATACCCCTTGTTCGATTCAAAGACCGTAACGGTCATAGAACGAGGAGGACCCGGCGTTTATTCCCGCGACGAAGGGGTTATTTCGTGCGCGACTCCGTGCAATTGCAATGACTGAACTGGCTAGATAAAAGCGAATGGTGTGCAACGAATAACACGCGCGACTATTCCATTCGTCCGGTCGAAAAAGTTGTGAACGCGCGTGACGTGCTGCACGCCATCGACAAATAGCCGCAATGATGTTGCAGGATCGCCTTGCCGAGAGGACCCGCGATGCCGTCTGCGATGCATGCGGACGGAAAAGTTTCTGCATGACGGAGGCGGACTATCTCTTGTCGGCGGGGTTGTTGGTGTTGATATGGTGCTGGCACCAGTCCCGCCTCTATCTGCAGCATCGCCCACGGCGTCCGGAAACCGACGGGTTGACAGGTTCCCTGCGCCAAGGTGCGCTACCTCGTGCGGTGCCGACGCTCGAGCGTCCCCTGAGCCCGTGGGCGAATGACCGGAGATGGCCGAACCGAGCCCGATCACGACCGGCTCAGGTCGACCCACAGGGGACAATTGCGGCGCATGCCTTGACCGTCCGCTTCATGCGGGACTGCTGACAATGGATCAGCAACGATTGATGCCCGGCGGACCATCCGCCCAGACCAGATGCGCCCCGCCATTGTGAAACTGCGAATGTGTACCGCTCCTTCCACTCCAGTCGGTCGGTTTAGTTAGTTAAACAGAGACGCGTGCCGTCGAATAAAAGCCTCCACCGTCATAGGAGCCGTTCCAGTGAGGTCCACAACAAACGTATTCGTTCCTGCGAACACGCCATTCTGATAATCGACTGCGACAGACATCAGGTGCTGCGAGAACGTGTCGCTGAACTTTGCATCGCTGTCCAAGCGCTTCTTGAACAGTTCGAGGTCGATCGGCCGATATGTCACTTCGCGCCCCAAGGCTTTGCTCATCTCCGCAGCAATCTCGTGGTGATTCATCTCTACGGGGCCATGCAGCGGATATATCTTTCCTGAATGCGGGACAGGGTTTCTGAGGATAGCGGCAATAACACGACCTTGGTCTTCCGCCGCAATAGGCGCGTGTCGCCCCTCACCAAAGGGAAGTTGCAGCACACCATCCTTCTTGATGCTCGCCACCTGTCCGGGATAGGTCAGCCATTGCGCGAAGAAGGTAGGGCGAACATGTGTGACCGGCGTGCCAGACCAGTCAAAGATCCTCTCGGAAATCCAGTGGTCGCGTGCGGCGTGGCTCTTCGCCTCGCGACGCGCGGAAATCTGTGACATGTTGACGATTGCACGGATTCCCGTCTCGCGCGCAGCCTGCGCAAAGTAGGCGGTGGCCGAGACGCCACCTGCCTCGATAGGGAACACAAAATAGGCCGAATAGATTCCTTCAAGCGCAACGCAGACGTCGTCGATATCCGAAAGATTTCCAACGACCACCTCGACACCCCGCGCCTTTAGCCGCTCGGACCGGTCATCCTCCTTCCGGACCAATGTTCGCACTCGCTCACCCGCATCTAGTAGCGCATCTGTAGCCGCTCCGCCGGTATCGCCTGTCGCCCCGGCTACAAAGATTGTCCGATCAGTCATGCAACGTCTCCCAAAAAATCCTTCGAATTGGTGAGCATCCCTCTCGCAAATTTCCCCGACAGCTCGCGCTATAGCGCCTTCGCCTCTAGCCACGCACGGATCGACTCGACAAGCTCGGTTTTGCGCTCGAGTGGGAGCCAATGTCCAGCCGGAAGGTTCGCGACGGAAAGGTCCGTACAACTGCCACGCATGGGCTCTCCAAGCCGGCTGCGGTTGATGTCGCAGATCGCATCCCAATCGCCGTTCACGAACAGCACGGGTTGATGCAGACGCCCGTTGTCGGGTGCAGTTGAAGCGTAGGCGATGTTGGCTGAGTCGTTCAGGTACCACGCATTGGCTGGGTGGAATCCACTGCCGCGAAACGTCTGGACCAAAACATCGAAGTCAGCAAGTGGCCACATTGTCGGGTCAGGAGGCGTGGCCGGGGCGCGACGAGCCGAGCCAAAGCGGCCTCCGTTATTTGTGATCAAGGCTGACGGAGAGACCATGCCGGCAGACGCAGGATTTCCTGGCCGGTAAAGTGACGCCAGCGCCGCTGCGATGTCTGCCTCGAAGTCGCTTACCGTCTGTTCAAAGTGGGTCAGGTAAAAGCGATAGTAATCCCACTGTCCATCGGGATGAAGGTGGAATGGGTATAGTTGTCGATCGACTAGCGGCAAAAGATTTGGCAGCGCAAAGCCTTCTGGGAAATATGGCACCGAAATCAGCACCTGGCCGCGACTGCGGCCGCTTTGCTGTGCGGCCAATGCCCCGACCACCGGGCTTCCCCAGTCATGTCCAATCCAGATTGCCGGACGCCCTCCCAGATGATCGTGGAGCTCGACCATGTCCTGAACGATCTCGCTCAGGGCGTAGGCTTCGGAAGCGGTCGGGCTCGATGAACCACCGTAGCCGCGCATGTCTGGCGCGACGCAACGCCAGCCTTCGGCCGAAAATGCCTCGAGCTGGGCGCGCCACATCAGGCCTATTTCCGGCCAGCCATGAATGAAAAGCATAAGCGGCCCATCGGCCGGGCCGCCATCCCAGTAATGTGTCGTGTGACGCGGCGATGTGAAGGTGCGCGCTCTCAGTTCAGTCATGGGTGGGTGGTCACCGGAAAGGTTTGAGGACTTACAAGTTCCGGGTCCGGGCCGCCACGTTCTCCGGTGTCGAGCGCGCTGATTGCCTGGACCTCGTTGGCCGCAAGCGCGAAGTTGAAAATATCGATGTTTTCGGCGATTCGTTCCGGACGCACGGATTTCGGAATCGGACAGGTGCCTAGCTGGATCTGCCAGCGCAAGACGATCTGTGCGGGACTCTTGCCGTACTTCGTGGCGAGTTGAACCACGCTCGGATGGGACAGCGGATCGAGCACATTCCCCGAAGTCTTTGCTTTCTCCCCGTCACGCTTGATACCGCCTATCGGAGACCAGGCCTGCGTGATGATTCCTAGCGCCTCGTCGGCGTCGCGAAGATCACTTTGAATGAAGAACGGGTGTACCTCTATCTGATTCACAGCCGGAATATGACCGGTTTGCTCGATGAGATTGCGCATATGACTGGAGCTGAAGTTGCACACGCCGATCGCCCGGACGCGCCCGTCCGCCAGAAGCTTCATCGAGGCTTTGTAGGAAGCTACCGTTTCATCAAAGGCCGAAGGGACAGGCCAATGAGTCAGATACAGATCCAGATAGTCGAGTTCAAGCTTGCGCAGACTTCTATCGAAGGCACGGAGCGTCTGGTCATAACCGTAATCTGTCATCCACACCTTGGTCGTAACGAAAACGTCCTCGCGAGGTACGCCGGATGCGCGGATGCCCTCGCCCACTTGCTGCTCATTCATGTAGGCCGCAGCCGTATCGATAAGACGGTACCCGTGAGCAAGTGCGGACTGCACGGCAGCAACGGTCTTTTCCGGTTCACTGCGAAACACCCCGAGTCCAAAGCCAGGCATCTCGATTCCATTGTTCAACTTGATAGCAGGGCCTTTAAATGTCGCCATCGTCGATTCCAATTCAATTAAATGTCGTGTGCGCCGCTGTGTCTATTTGAACGAACGTAGTTTGAATGGTCGCAGCAAGAGCGCAGGTTGATGTCACGCGGGGCTGACGGTCCGCAAAAACTTGACGAGCTGGTCATTGACCACGTCCGTGGCTTCGTGTTGTACCCAATGGCCCACGTTGTCGAGATCAAGGCTCCCCATGAGACCAGGAAGACCGGCACGCATCTGGGTCGCCGTAATCGGATAAAGCTCGTACAATCCATCCGCTTTCCCCCAGATGAGAAATGAGGGTTGGCTGATCCTTGCGCCCTTCCATGGAGCGGACAGATAGAAATACGGTTCAGCGGCCCGGTAGTAATTCAAGCCGCCATGGAAGCCAGTGCGCTGAAATTCAGCGATGTTGTAAGCGACATAATCAGGCTCCGCCCACGACGGTATCGGTGTGGGCGCAGCGCGGTGGAGACTTCGGGCAGGATCCATGGGACTCCAACGCTTGTCGGCCGGAGCGGAACCTGAGGCCCAATACAGAATTCCGGGAATGGTGACCGAGGCGTCAGCCCAGATCTGATCAGCGTCAGGCCGGATCTGTTCGAACATATAAAAGCTGTTCTGGTGGTCCGATTTCCGCATGCGCTCAAATACGCTCACATCCCCACGCGGAACGTAGGGTACGCTCAGGCAGAACACCGCTGCAAATCGATCGGGACGCAGCAGCGCGGCGTTCCATGCATGGGTCGCCCCCCAGTCATGGCCCACCAGTACTGCACTGGAGATATTCAGCGAGTCGAGCAGCCCAATCAGGTCGCCTGTCGTGTGCAGCGGCGTGTACAACGCAGCGTCCGTGGGAGCCGAGCTGCGGCCGTAGCCGCGCATGTCCGGAGCAATTGCCCGGTATCCGGCTGCCGATATCGCTTCCATCTGTCGGCGCCACGTATAGGACGTATCCGGAAATCCGTGAACAAAGAGAACGACCGGTCCATCACCTTGCTCGGTTACGTGCAAGGTGATGCCATTAGTGCTGATGTCATACTCCTTGAACGTATGACCTCCGCCGGTCGGGGGATTTTGCGCGTGCGCCCTGCGATCCAGTAGCAGACTTGCGCCCAATGCCGTCCCACTGGCGAGAAACGTGCGACGGTTAATAGAGGGTGGCGGTGTTGAAGCAGATGCAGGTGCGGTGATATTGCTATCCATAGAGGAGTCTCGATTAGTCACGCGTCAGTTCGGAGGGACCCGCAAATAGTAGAAGCCCGGACCCGGTACGACGCGTCGTATATCCGACAATTCTGGCCATACTTGCGCAGGGACCTGCATGACGTCAGTATCGGCAGTTAGAATCGCAGGCCGTGTCAAACTGAGCCGCAAAGGCAGATACAGGCAGGACAATGGTTGGAACATCCGCGCACCTCGCCCGTATGTAGAAGCATGTTCGGCTACCGAACTTTCCCAAGAGGACCTGCCATGCTACGTATTGGCTATATCGTCGTCCCGAATTTCCAGGTGATGATCTTTGGTGGCCTGACAGTGTTTGAGATGGCGAACCGTCTGACGAAAGAACCGCAGTACGAAATACATCTGATATCCGAAAGCGGTGGGCCGGTCCAAAGCTCTCTCGGGTACTCCGTCATGACGGACCGTTTCGATGAGGGCAGCTTTGATACGGTGATCATTGGCGGCGTTATCGACGGCGTGTATGAGCCGAGCCCAGCATTGGTCGACTTTCTGAAGAGCGCGGTGAAAAACACTCGTCGCGTAGCCTCGATGTGCACGGGAGCATTCTTCCTGGCAGAAGCCGGCGTTCTTGACGATCGGCGCGCCACGACCCATTGGGCGCACGCACGCGCGTTGCAGACTGGTTACCCGAGAATCAATGTTGAAGAAGATCGCATCTTCATTGTCGATGGCCCCGTATGGACATCCGCGGGCATGACAGCGGGGACCGATCTGGCGATTTCCATGGTAGAACGCGACCTCGGCGTAAAGGTAGCCAGCACCATCGCCAAGAGGATGGTCATGTTCCACCGACGTGCCGGCGGACAGCTTCAACACTCGACATTGCTGGATCTCGATGCCAAAAGTGATCGAATCCAGACCGCGTTGGTATTCGCAAAGAGTAATTTGCACACTCAATTGACGGTCGACCGACTTGCCGAAGCCGCCAATTTGAGCGTGCGACAGTTCACCCGGGCGTTCCGTGAGGAGACAGGACAATCGCCCGCGAAGGCTGTGCAAAATTTGCGGCTGGAAGCAGCGCGACTCATGGTTGAGCAAGGCCGTTTGCCTATCGACGTTATTGCGCGAGAGACCGGTTTTGCTGATCCAGACAGGATGCGTCGTGCGTTTTTGCGGGCGTTCGGTCAGCCGCCTCAAGCTGTTCGGCGTGCTGCGCGGAGTCAGGCGAACGGCTAAGGCGTAACCGGGTGTCGTCGTCGCCTCAGCCGAGTTTCAGCATCGGGTCAAGCGAGGTCGTCGCCCGATATATGCGAACTCCGGTTTGGGAAAATGTGCTGATGTTTCCTGTCTCTGCACTGTGACGCACGTTTGGTTCGAATCAAGCAAAAGCGGGCCGTATTTCGAACCGTCGCGCCCCCTTTCTCGACGCTGAGAAAGCGACCATGAACACCGTCGAACAAATGCGGCACCTTTGGTGTCGTTATCGGCCATTCGTATCCGACTGCGTGACTGTCGCTCGTTGGCCGGGTGCCGACTCATGCGCATCGCATATGGTGGCGCACATCGAGTTGAGGCGAGAGTCCGCGTGCGACCCAATGCAGTCTCTCAGACCACGCCGGCAAACGTCCGCGCCATGCGTTAATGTCCTCGCGGAGAGCGAGATGTTGACTGAGGCCGTTAGAGGAACTGGTTATGAACCAGGTCGTTGTTACGTTGAGCCTCTTGTTCAGTTGGGTTTTTCCGTGTTCTCGACCAGCCACCTCAACACCGGCACCAGTGCATCATCCGAGTTCTTTTCGTAGATGAGCCCGTGGCCGTTTCCGAACACACCGTGGTCGGGAAGATGCAACACTTCCGCCCGGCTGCCAGCCGCCTTCAGTTGCTCAATAGCGGGTCGACTGGCCGCGGCGAAGGCTGACGCTTCCGCGGTGACGGCGACGATCGGCAAACCGGCGAGCGCAGGCAGCCGGTGTGTGCCAGGAAGAGCCGCCCGCAGCTCTTCAGGCGTCGCGACGGGCGGCTCCCAGCTAAGCGGGGCCGCCGCGAGGCCCCACGCGAGCGACCCGATATTGGGAATATGTGCGAATGGCGGGCCCATCGGCTCAACGGCGACGATCCCTTTAACCAGCCCGGGCCGGCGGTCTGCTACAAGCCAACCAACTGGTCCCGACGCTGAGTGCGTCAGGAGGATCGCCGGACCGATCCTGTCCAGCAGCTTTGCGATCCTGTCCGCCTCCATGTCCTCGGAAAACGCGAGGTCTGCGGGAAGCGGCCCATAGCCGGCAATGAACTCGTCCATCGCTGCCTCGTCGTCCCGCGCAAATGGCCATTGGGTGTGTTGAGATTCATATTTTGTCGGGAAGTAGATGTCGCGGCCGTGCTCATAGGAGAACCCGGGCCCCATTGGCCCCATCGTCTCGACGTGGTACGGCGATCGTCCTTGTCCAGGACGATCGACCACCAGCACCGCGTAGCCCGCTTCCACCAGACGTTGTGCCCAGCCCGGACGGCCATCCGGCGTGTCAAACCACTCGGTTCCCTGGTAGCCACCGCCATGCACGAGCACAATCGGCCAAGGGCGCGTGACCTCCTCCGGCGCCTCCCACTCAACGAAAAGCGGTCCGCATTGGTGGGTCTGTCCGTCTCGTTCGATGCGGTCGCCCGAAATCCACATATGTCCGCGACGCACGGTGCGGAGGGCAGAATTTTTCCAGAAGGCCAAGTTGTTTCTCCAGTGTTTGCAAGTGAGAGGCGTGTAGCGCCGATATGGAATTGCCTCCTCAGAGCGAAGTGAGGCGCAAGCGTGTGGGTGCGAGGTCCGTAAAACTCGGCACGTCGGCCATGACCTCCTGGGTTTCCGGAGATCCGAAGGCGGTTGCAATAGCCGCCTCGTCCCGAAAGCGGCATTCGCAAATCACAAGCGTGCCGACATGCGTCAACGGCGGAAAGAAAGCCGCGATGCTCTCAAGGCCGTAGCGCTGCCACGCCTGCGTCACCAGCGGCAGGTGACGCTCGATGTAATAGCTCCGATCAAAACGGTCGTCTGGCGCACCTTGGTAGGTGACGTACACAGTCGGCGATTCAGGTTGCGACATGAGAATTTCCCTTTTGCCAATGTCTCCCGAGCTGTCCCGGCCCGGCATCTGGAACCCCAATCAGGCGAGCCACGAGGGCGTTTTGACGTAGGACGGAGCGAAGTTTCGCGCATTCACTATTGTTCGGCAATCCAATATAATGAACAATCGTCGTTCATTTTTGTGGGTGGTGGATATGGAGTGGAGCGACGTCCGGATTTTCCTTGCCGTAGCGCGCACTGGAACATTGGGCGCGGCTGCACGGCTGTTGCACCTTAGCCATCCAACCATTGGACGACGGCTTCGCGCGCTGGAAGATGCCACCGGACAAGTGCTGTTTCAGCGAACAACTGAGGGTTTTGTGCTGACGGAGGAGGGCACCGCGATCCTGCCTCTCGCCGAGCAGATGGAAGACAGCGCGCTAACCATGGAGCGGCGGCTAGCCGGTGAACAGCAACAACTGGAAGGAACGCTCAGGGTGTCATCGGCCGACTGGTTTGGCGCCTATGTCCTGCCACCCGTGATCGTTGAATATTCGCGCGAGTATCCGCATGTTGAGATCGAGGTCCTTACGGGAACACGCCTGTTCAACCTCGCGCAGCGTGAAGCGGACGTTGCCTTCCGTATTGTTCCGTTCGAAGGGCCGGACATCGTGCAGAGACGGTTGACCCAGATGCGATATGGCGTCTACGTGGATCACGCGAGCGCCGATCCGACGGAAGGTGACGGCACGGGGAACCGTTTAATTGCAATGGATACGTCGACGGGCAGCTTTCCTGATATCGAATGGCTAAAAAACCGGTTTCCAAACGCTGGTGTCGTATTGCAGTCGAACAACCGTAATGTGCAAGCTCAGATGTGTGGGATAGGTTTGGGCATTGCTGTACTGCCGCGGCCTGTTGGAGATCAGATCGGTACAATTCGCAGGCTCGAGCTTAGCGAAGAGCCACCGCATCGCGAGATGTGGATGGGCTATCACCGCGATCTAAGGCGGTTACACCGCCTGCGCGCATTCGTGGATATTGTCATCAAACACCTGGCCAATTAGGTACACCCACGTTCTCGGTCATTTCAGTATTGTCGTGAATCGCGGCGTTGACCGCGGGTTTTGCAAGAGGCTCGAACGGCGCCAATGACCCGAGGTCTCCCTGATTGCGCCGGTCTGGTTCGCGGGGCGGGCCGATCTGATGGGGCATACCGCAATCGCCCGTTGACGAATCTCGCTGCCATCGCTGGAATGGCGGCTGTACTGGCATTGAATGTCTTGCTGTTGCTGCAGACGGCGGGGATGTCGTTATGACCTGGGGCTAAGACGAAATCGCAACGAGCGGGACATTCCCCCCTGTTTCTGCATCCGTCGGCAAGCGACGCACGTAGATAGCCCTGGACACATCACCGGACCAATCCGATCGCTTATGCCTCGACGCCTGCTCACGTTGGCCGCCACGCTGGCGTTCACCGCCCTCGGCGGCTGCAGCGGAACCGCCGCGCTCAACGCCGCGGTACCGCATCACACGTTCCGCGCCAGCACCGCCATTTCCTACGGCGACGCCCCCCGGCAAAAACTCGACGTGTACCAACCCGACGACACAAGCGCCACGGCGGCTTCTCGCGGACGGCCTGTGGTGGTGTTCTTCTATGGCGGGAGCTGGCAGAACGGCGCGCGCAGCGACTATCTGTTCGTCGGTCAGGCGCTGACTTCGCGTGGCTTCGTTGCCGTGCTGCCCGACTATCGAACCTATCCGGACACCCGGTTCCCCGGCTTCATGGAAGACGCCGCTGCTGCCGTGCGCTGGGCACGCGACCACGCCGCTGAATACGGCGGCGATCCGTCGCGGATTTTCCTGATGGGACATTCGGCGGGCGCGCATATCGTCGCTTTGCTGGCGACCGACGGTCATTACCTCGCCGCGCAACATATGAGCAAACGCGACATCAGCGGCGTGATCGGTCTCGCGGGACCCTACGACTTCCTGCCGCTTACCGATCCGGTCTTGAAGGACGTGTTTCCGGCCTCGCTGCGTGCGGCGAGCCAGCCGATCAACTTCGTGAGCGGCGACGAGCCGCCGATGTTCCTCGCCGCCGGCAAGCGCGACAGCACGGTAGACCCCGGCAATACCGACCGGCTGGCCGCGAAACTGCGGGCAGCGGGCGATAACGTCGAAGTGAAGCACTATCCGTTTATCGGGCATGTGCTGCTGGTGGCGTCCCTCGCTGCCCCGCTGCGAGTATTCGCGCCTGTACTGGCAGACAGCGCTAAATTTATCGATGCCCAAGTGGGCAGGCAGCAAACCGTATCACGTGAGGACGCCGTCGAATCGCCTTAGGCAGGGGCGTCTACCCGCGATCCCTATCTGCTGCACCCCGCCAGCGTGAGCGTGCTCCAGACGATGCCCGGCAATCGCATCGATACGGGCAACGTTGCAACGCGCCAGACGCCTCAAAAGCGTGTGACGTTGATGAACTCATTCAACACCTCATGCCGGCTGCGCTCAATCCGCTTCACAGGGCAGATGTCTGCGCAAAGACGGCGCGCGCGTCGACGGATCGCGCCAGATACTAACGAACGCACGGACGAAAGCGGATCGTCGAACTCTGCAGTCCCACCTTCTCCTGAATAAAGTCGCTTGATGATTGTTGACCGTTGTTTTGCGAATGGTCGGTGCGTCAACCGCAGGCAAGCAGACAGTTGAAAACAAAGCAATCCGTGTGGTCTGCGAGAGCGCCGGTCTTCGACCCGAAGCTGCCATCGGCTTGGCCGGATCGAGCGCCTGGAAGCGGACGCTCATCCGGTCGAGCAGCGGATGGCTTCCAACCGATTCATCGTGAAAGCCTCGTCTGGCGACGCGTGCGGCCTGTACGCCGCTCAGAATTGCGACCAACCGCCGTCGACCGGTAGTTCAGCGCCGGTCGTGAAGGTCGCATCGAACGCGAGGAAGAGGACGGCCCTGGCGATTTCCTCCGACGTCCCGAAGCGCTTCATGGGAATAATGCCGACGGTGTGTTCCTTCACCTGTGTACGCAGCTCTTCCGTAGGGAACACCTTTTCGAGGATGCCCGTGTCGATGGGACCGGGCGACACCGCGTTTACGCGAATCTCCTGAGGAAGCAGCTCGGTGGCGAGCACCCGGGCGAATGACCGCAGCGCAGCCTTGGCGGCGCCGTATGTGGCTTGGCCCGGCAGTCCCTTGACGTTGGCGACAGAGGTCGTGAGGACGACAGAGCCTCCCCGAGCGATCAGCGGCGCGAGCTTCTGGACCGCAAAAAAGGGACCCTTGGCGTTCAGGTTGAACATCTCGTCATAGATGGCTTCGGTCACGCTGCCGAGAGGCGTTGGAATGCTGAACCCGGCGTTGACGAAAAGCAGGTCGATGGTGTCGAACTCGGTCTTAACCTGAGCGGCGAGGGCGTCGATGTCGGTTAGCGACCGCGCGTCGCTCGAAACTACGATCGCGCCGTCCCCAAGCTCTTGCTGCGCCGACTCCAAGCCCGCCTGCGAGCGGCCGGTCACCAAAACGCGAGCGCCTCCGTCGAGGAGCATCTTGGCTGTCGCGAGCCCCATGCCGCTCGTGCCGCCGATAATCACCACCTTTTTATCCTGGTACCGGTTCATAGGTATGCTCCTCGAGAGAGTTAGGGTTGCTTTGCCGATATTTAACTACTTGGTACTACTATTAATTTAAAAAACATCGTACGCCCTGTGGGCGATCGTGTAACTCCGCAATCGCTTGCTGATTCTGGTCACTGCGACCATTTCGCCGCGACCGGCGCGCCTTCAGGACACTGCGCGCAAGGATTCCGCGTACGACCAGTTGACGCCAGAGACGTTGACGACGGCCTGCCACGCGGCTTCCTGATTAGCGCCATCGAGGAGGTGTGGCTGGAGCTGCGCCTCAATTGGGCCTGAGAACTTCCCTTGAGCGGAGGCGAAGAATTGCCCTGAGACCTCGGTTCCGAACTTCGAGGCCTGGATATACCGGCCCGCTGCCGTCTCCGGCGTCTGATTCATGCCGGGAATGAGGTTCGCGATTGGGATAAACAGATACTTCACGGCCAGGCTGGCTTGTCGCGAAACGTTGGTCGCAGTCGCCGCACCGGGCGAGACAGCGTACACGGCCATGCCTGCGGGTAGCCGGCGCGCCAGCGCTGCGGCCCACCAGGCAACGAAGAGCTTCGCGTCGGCATACGCATTGTTGGGCACGTACTTCACGTTCGGCCCGTTGCGAATCAGGGCTTCCATCGCAGCGGTCAGGTCGCCGTGGTGGTATTTGGCAGCGAGTGCATCCACGTCGGTGTACTTGAACATGGGTACACCCCCTCGGGCAGGTTCCGCGCTGGCAATAACAATCCGCGCGTTGGGACTCAGCAGGTTCGCGCGGAGCAATCCGACAGTCAATTGATGATGACCGATGAGCGGGGCCTGAGAAGCCTCGACGCCCGCCGAAGTGATCACCCGCTGCTTACCTGGGACCATCCCGGCATTGAGCAGTAGGAAATCAATTGGCCGACCTCGCTTGACCAATTCGGCGAGCGCGGACTGGACGCTGGCCGGCGTGTCCAACTCCAGCTCCAGCGGCGTGAAGGCCTGTCTTTTAGTTTCCGCTGCGAGTTGAGTGGCCGCTTCCTTGGCCCGAGCCAGGCTGCGTCCGGTGATAATGATCTCGCGCCAGCCCTCTCCGGCAAGAATGCGGGCAGCCGCATAACCGAGCCCGGAGGTGGCGCCGGTGACGAGCGCAATCGAATGTTCCATGGGCGTCTCAGTGGTGAAGGGTGAAGGCCGAGTCGTGAGGCCCCGCAGGGCCAGAAACGGCTTGTTAATTTAGAACTATTCGGTTATATATTGGTACCGCAAAAGTTGTCAAGGAGTTTTGAACCAAATGATTCAAAATACTGCCAGGCCAGTGGGTCGACCGCGCAGCTTCGACGAGGCGGGAGCGCTGGAAAAGGCAACTCAGGTGTTTTGGTCGAAAGGCTACGACGGAGTGACGATTGACGATCTCGTCGCCGGGATGGGTGTGGGACGGCCGAGCCTGTATGCCGTCTTTGGGGACAAGCGGACGATATTCTTGCGGGTCCTCAAGGCGTACGCAGAACGGAAAGGCGCATCAGCCGCGAAGGCACTCCTCTCACCGCAGGGTCTTCGCGACTCGATCACGGGCTTTCTAAGGTACGCCGTCGAAAGTGCGACCGAGAAGGGGTCCGCCCGGGGCTGTCTTCTGATATGCGTCGCGCCGCTTGTGGACGACCCTGAAGTCCGGCAGTTCCTGCAAAACGCGGCCGCCGGTGGCACCGCGCTGGTGGAAGGTCGTTTCCGGGACGCAATCAGCGCGGGAGAAATCCCATCTGACTTTCCCGTCGCCGCGCGCGCAACCCAGGTCACGGATTTAGCGCGTGGGCTGACCATGCGTGCGCAGCTAGGCATGCCGCGCAAGGCGCTCCTAAAAGATGCTGAGGAAGCGGCCGATTTGGTGCTCCAACCGCTGCGTGGAAACGCGGGGCCAGAAAGTTGACACCGGCGTTAAGGGGCGTTACGGGGCAGTAGGCTTTGATGGTTGCCGCTTTACGCGCCCCTTAATCCCGATCAATCGTTTCCCGTTGGGATAGGAGCGATCACCTTGATTTGGAAGTCGAAACCTGTACGCCAGTTGGCCCCAAGCGCGGTCCCTCTCGGGTGGCGATTCGCGCAGTCGGAAGCTCCCTACCAGGCAAACTCGTCACGGCGATCTTCGTCCCAACGTCCGTTGTAGTGGCGCATGCTCGTGTCCGATGAGACTTCTGGGGTTCCGTGCAGGCTACTCCGAAGCGGCCCTTCACAACAGGCCGTTGTTGGCCGAACCCGGAAGTTCGGCCCGTGGTCGTCAGTCACCTGCCAACCTCGAGGCGAACTTGCCTTGTTGACCCGATCCGGCCACTCACGCAAGTTCGGACGCAACGGCAGTTCTGATGTACAACGGCCATTCGCGCAGCGGCTTCGACAGGTGGGGCTCCACCAAAGTCGACGGTCGACTGTCAGCTTTGGTTGGGGGAGGTGACCAGTTCCACACCCGCCAATCGCACGTCGACGGAAGCGCTGAGGCTGCGTGACCATCGTTGTCGTCGTTTAATACTCGAGCAACGTTCTTCCCAATCCTGCCTACGCTATTGCATCAAAGACCGGCAAGAACGGGAGTGGCGGATAGTCCGAATTGAATCCGCGGCACGCGTCGTCACTCGTCGAACCCAGATTCGGATTTCAATTCCGCGAATGGGCTGTGTACGAAAACCCATTCATCCATGCTTCCAAGAATTTTCGTGTAATCTTTTCCTTTGCTACATTTCTTAATTAGGTCTTTAAATTTGAAAATTTCGTCATCGCTTAGATTTTTAGAAAAATTATATTCTCTTATTGATTTTTTTTGGCCGGACTCCAGTTTCATAAGGCGCTCTATTATGCCGCTAGCATAATACAAATAATGCGATATGTACGCCTTCCAGGCATTGAGTACATCTGGAGTTTCATTTTCCGGTGTTATGTATGGCACACCAAGCGCTTCATGTGTGAGCGGAAACAAAATTTCATCGAAAGTTTCCTTAACCAGCCGCCAATGACGCTCTCGAGAAGTTTCCTCGTTAAAAAAAGATGTGCCGTAGTCAATTATTCGAAAATCGGGGCAGGCCTGAACGTCATAAAAATGCGGCGCCCCGGTCGGCGTCCACGTTATCGTTCTTTCTCGCACTAAGATGTTCTTTGTATGCATGTCGCCGTGCAAAATTCCAAGTGAAGCGATGCGATGGAGAATCTCGACTAGCTGATTTGCCAGCGCCCAACGCACCGCCAAGGACTGGACTTCACTTGTAAGCCATGAATTCAGAGTTACGCCGGGGAAAAATTCCATCGCCATATAAAAGCCGTTCGAAATAGGCCCACCATCGTAAATTCTAATTCCGAAATGTCTGTGATCGATCTCAACCTCGCATGCCTTTTGGGCTTCGTAGAGGGCTTGCTTTTGCTTGTCGCGTTTGTCGCCTGACCGCAACTTCGTCCAGATCTTCAGCGCCACTTGGGGCCGCAAGATGCTTGATGCGAGAAATACAACCCCGTTGGCCCCGCTCGATAGGACCTGTTCTAGGTGATAGCCCGGGACAACGTATCTTGTATTATTTATAATGGCTGCACCGTCAGGTGTCACTTCGAATATATTTTTCATGTTCAAGAAAATAATAGTATCTAATATTGTTTATTCAAAATACGGAGTGAGATCGCCCGCATTCAACTAAATCAGCTTTCGCGGCATAACTTACAGAACAGATTTTAGAGCGTATTGCAGCGAATAAGGATAAGTATTTGTCGCAGGAGGGCCGCTTTCCATAAACCTGATGGTCTATTGGGCGGCGCCGTCCTCTGAGGGAGCGAACAGCCGTCATTTGAAGCAGCAGGTCGTACAACCCGCTGAACAAAACATAGTAACTTTTGGCGACGGTCGGCCCAATGGCCGAAAAGAGCAACGACGCGACTGACACAACTCGCGCACGACAGTCAGTTGCTTGACCGAAGCCGACATTCGAATGTCCACTCTGACGCGTCGGCGAACGGCTGGAGATGGCCGACCTCTGCCTCACGCGATCCGCACGTGCAGCACGAGCCCGGCGGGTCGGCATCGCGCCCGCAAAAAAGGGGACAATCCGGCGAGACCCGCTACAATTTTTTCAGTAGATTGTCGATTTTCGGTCATCAGCTTCGTCGTCAGGTTATTCACACCGAAAGGATCTCCCATGAAATACCTCGGCTTGGCCTACTTCACCCCCGATAAGTTCGCCGCGATGGCGCCAGACGACGTCAAGAACCTGGTGAGCCAATGCCCCGCATTGGACGACAAGATGCGGGCAACCGGCAAAGTATTGATTTCCGCATCGCTTGGCGATCTGGACAATTGGCGGACGCTGCGCCCGCGCAGTGGCAAGACGCACGTCACCGATGGGCCCTATACCGAGTCGAAGGAAGTCGTGGGCGGCCTGTTCATCATCGAGGCGGATACCCATGACGAGGCGTTGCGCATCGCCTCCATGCACCCGGCGGCCACGCTGGGCGAAGAAGGGGGATGGGCCGTCGAGCTTATCCCCATGGATTTCTTCTGGGCCCGATGAGGGCCTGGGCGCGTGTCTCAACTATGCGTTGGCGCTCGCCTATGTTCGTGACGGAGGGCAGGCATCCTGCGAATCTGATCGACTGAAGCCGCTCACCTCCTCGATGGCTAGCGCTGCGCGGGAGCCGGTTGATGGGCCACCGCGTCTGTTTCTGCGCGCGTCTTGGGTTTGGCTGACGTTGGCTTGCTCGGGCTCGGCTTCGCGGCTGCCGGCGTTTCCTTCGTCGCTATTTGTGATGCCTCTGCAAGAAGGCGCATTGCACGGTTCGCGGTAATGCGGCTTTGAGGGATGCCTTTCGCATCGAGTGCGATCACTTGATATAGCTCACGGTCACATTCCAGCTCCCGCTGATATTGCTCTGCTGTGTCGACGAGCAATTCAAGCATGGTCTGCTGACGTCGTCTTTCGTCACTCGTGATGGCAGGATTCCTACATATTGAGGAGCCAAGTGTGATCAATGTGTTGAGTTGGCTCAACTGCCGGTTGCATAGATCGAAGGTGGAGAGCGCAAGCTTTTCGTACTGGAGCGCGTCGACAGGCGGGCGTGAAGCGGGTTGAGATTGTTTTGTAGGTTTGCTGCTCATGGTGCGACCTCCCTGGTACTTCCTGGATCGCCCGACACTCGCTTGCTTTAAGGAAGTGGGTGAGCGGGCACGTGGCGGGTTTGGAAGACCGGCGCTAAACCAAACCGGCGAGCCTCGCGGCTCCCCCACCACAGCCCGCCCATTGGAAAACAACAGACGTGCAGAGGTAGACGCACGCCCGCCTGAGCGGGTGTGCGGGTTTAGCTAGCAGGCTTCCACACCTGACCGCCGGGTGTTTCCCGATGGCTTGATGATTATAAGTCATGGCAGCGGTGCAGCGATCAACCACGCGGGCTAAGAGTTTGCGTTTGGCTGATTGGATAAGGCTTCGGCATGATGGCAGGCACACCCGGCGACAGCGTTCTCGCTGAGGATTCTCTGCTTCCGCGATTAAAGATTCGGAACCGACCGCCGATATGAAGAGGCGCGTAAAACAGTCAAAAATAGTGAAAATCCACCGAACCTTACTCTTCTCACTGTGGGCAGTTAGTCTTTCTGCATACGCAAACTTCAGCTATGCGAAGCAGACGCTTATCTCGGAGAGTGGCGGTTGGCTCAAGGCGATGCGCTCGGCGCAAAGCAGAGGTTTGAGGCGGCGAGCGCGGAGTGTCCGGTTGATTTCATTGAGAGGGCCTTGGCGAGGCGGGAATTGGTGAGGATGGGTGTGAAGGAGTAGGGGATTTGCGACTCGATGCGCGCTCTCGTTCAGCCGGCCGGCTTGATACGTTCTACACTGTGCGATAGATCGTCGATAATCGGAGGCAATGCTCCCGAAAGAAGACGACTCGAATCGTCTGCCAGTCGGATCACGTAGAGAAACCTATCCGTTGTCGAACCAGTAACTTTCGAATTGAATCAACAGAATGTATTCCTCCACGTTTATCTTTGCGACCAAGCAGTTCGACGATGAGTTTCATCGGCTTGATAAAACAATCGCGGACGCTGCCAGGACAATCCCGGGCTACCTGGGCGAAGAAGCGTGGGAAAACGCTTCCACCGGTTTGACGTCCAACGTGTACTACTGGGAGTCGCTCGAAGCGCTTCAAATGCTGATCCAACATCCTGCTCATATCGAGGCGAAGGCCGCGCAGTCAAATTGGTTGGCCGGCTATCAGGTGATTATTTCCGAGGTCATACGAACGTATGGAGACGGCGCGCTGGCCCACGTTCTCGGGTCGCCGGTATAACGCTGATACGCCGATAGCCACCGCACGGGTAGCAGGCGTCATGAAGGAGGGGCCGCACTGCTGTCGCCTGGGGCGGATGCTTGATCGGCGACCTCTCTCCTTGCTGATCCAGAGCTGAAACCGACGATAACTCGCGCCTAGATATGCACGTCCGGCGCCTTTGATGGCGCGGCGGGGGCAGGCGGTACCGGCGCACGACTTTGGTCGACGACGATTACCGGTCCGGGCACCGCCCATGCGGGCACGGCGAATAGCACCGGCATCGGCTGTTGCAGCGCAAATTGGCTGTCAAACGCAGCGTGCTGAAGTTGCTGCATCTGGATCTGCATTGCCTGCATTTGCGTGTTCATGGCGCGCATTTGCGCGAGCACCCAGGCTGGCGGCGCGCCACCGTTACTCGACTGCACCACGATGCTGCTGGCGCCGTTTGGGCTATGCCAACTCCACGTGCTGACCTTCACCGGGCCGGCCGAGGTCTGAATCAGGCGGGTCTCACTTTTGGCCTGAACAACGTGACCGTCGACATTGACGAAAAGCGGCTGGGCCGCCAAGGTGACGGCCGGTGCGATCACCAGGGCGGCCGCTGCAATAAGACTGCGAAAACGCATCTGATCCTCCGTTGATTGAGCCTTGCACGCGGATGCGTGAAGGCTCGATAAATATGTCGGGGAAAACTTAAAAATACCTTAAATTGGCTGGGCGGCGGACGTGTCGTTGCCGGCTGCCGGGCGACGCGGCATTGCTTGAAACAGCGAATGGCATAGACAAAAAAAACCGCGCCGGAAGCCGGCGCGGCTACGACGGCAGCTTCGCCGCGAGTACATCGAGGTTCATAATTTCCGGCGGGCTAGCGAAGAGATCCGGAGCCCTCGCCATCAACGCCTCGGCCACTTTGCCCGCCAGGTGCGCCTGGCGTCCGGCGTCGTCGGGGAACGCGTCGAATATGCCGTACACCGATGGCGCGATTTTCAGCCCGAACCACGCGATCGTTGCGGGCTCCTGCTCGACGAGCGGCAGCCCGCCCATCAGGAAGCTTTCGACTTCCTGTTCCTTGCCCGGCTTCGCTTCGAGCCGGACGAACAACGCTTTCTTGACCATGCCTGCCTCCATATTGATGCCGCCTGCGGGTATCGACGGGAACGCCCCGATGATCTCTTCACGCGTGCGTGGCACGCGCCCAAACTGTCGCCAACAGCGCATTGATTACAAGCACCGTCGCACCAGGATGTAACGATGAGCCTACTACTACTTGACGCTGCAGCCTAGCGATTAAGAGCAACAGGCCTTACAAGGGTGACCGAGTTTCGTCGGAGTTTTCCGCGAGGCGTGGACCGCATCCAGCCGGGCGCTCGAGCCGAGGTCCGCAGGCGAACCTCTGTCTGCGGCTCAGCGTCAGCGTAGGTCGGCCGCTTTTCGGTAGCCAGAGTCGGGGTGAATGACTTTCGGTCGGCTGCGTTGCGTTCGGCCCGGTTGACTTCAGGGAGACGGCTTCGCTTCTCGAGGTGCGTGGCCGAAGTAGGCCTTGTAGGCACGACTGAAAGCGGCCTCCGACTCATAACCAACCGACCTTCCAACCTCGCCCACGCGCGCGTCACCTTTCGTCAGCATGTCCCGGGCGACGCTCAAGCGCCATTCGTTGCGGTAACGCACCGGAGACTTGCCAACGAGCGCATTGAAACGTTCGCAAAAGTTGGAGCGGGACATGCCGGCGACGGAAGCGAGACTATCGATTGTCAAACCACGTGGCGACTGCTCATGGATTGCCTTCAAAGCGCGGGCAATACGCTGATCTGCCAATCCGCCCAACCAGTTCGATGCATGACCATGATGAACCCAGGCACGCAACGCACGCACCACCACGAGATCAATCATGCGGGAGACCATCAAGGCGGATCCCGCCTCGTCATTGTCCGCCTCATGCAGAAGAAACTGCATGATGTGCGGTAGCCAGTCACATGTCTCCGCCTCGCGAAGGTGGATCATGGCGGGTAACGTCAGAAGCAGCTCCGGCTGGCTGGCCGGATCAAACCAGAAGTGGCAGGCGACGACGTTCGCCGGTTGGTCCAGGGCGGCAATGCGCAGGCTGCCAGGTCCGCGCGGCAACAAGAGCAGTTCGCCGGATCGAATCTCGCAAGCGTCTGCCTCATTGCCGGCAATTCGCACCGCGCCTTCCATGACTGCGTACGCGTGCGCTGCCTGCGCTGACGTGTCCAACTGCGCGAATGGCAGCAGCATCGACGAAAAGACGCGGTCGCCTGTCATGCGCATACGCGCAAGAACCTGAGACAGGAGATCGCCGTTAGCCAGACCTGCAAGCGTCCGATCCGGAAAAATGGTCAAGTTTTTCCCAGGTTCAGTCATGTCAATTCGGGTTTCGTGAGCCTAAAGTAAGCGCCGACAACCAACGAAATCACGCAACGAAAGGATTGGAACCATGTTTGGAATTTCGCCGCTCGGCTGGATACACACTCTCGGAAGTCTACCCGCGATCCCCATGGCCGTGTACATGTTCGCGCGTTACGGCAGGATCGTTCCGCGCTCAGTTGCTGGGAAGGTGTACTTCGTCGCCATGCTGATTGGTTCTCTGAGCGTGTTCGTCATCGCGCATCAAGGTATCAGCTACGTCATCGGAGTCGCAGCGCTCGTGCTTTTGCTGGCTGGATATGGCGTTGCGTATCTGCCTCTGCGTCTGCCCGGTCGAATCGGTGTCTACCTGGAAACCTTCTGTCTGACGTTGACAGCATTCGTGCTGATGGTCCCCACGGTTACCGAAACGCTGAAGCGTGTGCCCGACGGACATCCGCTGGTCAGCGATCCGAAGTCGCCACTGCTTCTCGGTGCCCAAGCTGCGCTCCTCGTCGCGCTCGTTCTGGGGTTGATCGCTCAAGCACTTTATCTTCGCAGGAAGCCGCAGCGTTCCGGTCCGGTGAAAATCTAGAGAAGTGGTGAGAGGCGCCCGCAAGCGGCAAGCTTGCGCCACGCCGTTGCACTTTCAATCAAGCGGTACCGTGAGCCGGTCGATCACCGCACGGGTCTGAGGCCGCACGCCTCGCCACCAGTCGAATGCTTCCGCGGCCTGTTCCACCAGCATGCCGACACCGTCCGCGATACCCAGTACGCCCGCATTGCGCGCGAGTCTCAGGAAGGGCGTCAAGCGCTTGCCATAAGCGAGTTCGTAAGCCGAGCCCGCGGGACTGAAAACGCTCGGTGGGACAGGCGGCAGATCGCCGGTAAGGCTGGCCGACGTCGCGTTGACCACCAGGTCGAACTGTCCCATCGCCTCAAGGTCGGCGTACCCGCAGGCGGCAAGCGGACCGCTCCTGGCGACTTGCTCGACCAGCGCCCGAACCTTGGCAATGTCCCGGTTAGCGACGACCAGTTCAGCAGGTTGCGCGGCAAGGAATGGCAGCAATGCGCCACGCACGGCCCCACCGGCGCCGAGGATCAGCACGCGCCTGCCGGCCATCGGCAGGTTCAGATTGACTTCGATGTCGCGCACCAGACCCACACCGTCAAAATTTTCAGCGACGATCCTGCCGTCGCTGAAGCTCAGCGCATTGGCGGCACCGGCCAGTGCCGCGCGTTCGCTGCGTTCGTCGGCCATCGCGAACGCCTTAAGCTTGAACGGCGCGGTCACGTTCATGCCTTTGCCGCCCGCGGCGATGAACGCGCGCACGGTCGCGGCGAACGCGTCATGCGGCTCCAACGGTCCTTCGATTGCCGTATAGGACACGTCCTGCTGCGTCTCCTGCGCGAAGAGACCGTGGATCAGGGGGGATTTCGTATGGCCGATCGGGTTGCCGATCACCGCGTACCGGTCAGTCATCGTGACCTCACTTTCGAATACAGCACACCTGCTGTCTGCATCGCGTCGATCTCGGCAGCGCCGAAGCCGAGCGATTGCGCCACTTCCACATTGTGCTGACCGAGATCGGGCGCGACCTCGCTGATCGTCGTGTCGCAATCGGAGAAACGGAAGGGCAGGTTCGGCAGGCGCAACTTGCCGTAGCGCGGATGCTCCTGGTCGACCACCATGCCGCGCGCCACGATCTGCGGATCGGCAAGCACTTCGTCAATGCGCTGCACCTTCGCGCAAGGCACCTCGATACTATCCAGCAGATCGAGCACTTGCACGACCGGTTGGCTTGCCACCCAGGGCTTTACTACGGACAGAATGTCCAATCGGTTCGCATTGCGTCCCGCGCCGGTGTGATAGCGCGTATCGGTGCCGAAACCGGCTGGTCCTCCATGCGACTCGACCAGCGCAGCGAAGCGCTTCCACGCATCGTCCACCTGGGCCGCGATCACGAGGTCGCCGTCGGCGGCTCGAAACACGCCATAAAGCGTCGACGTGGGCATGTCGTGACCGGTCTGCTCCGGCAGGATGCCTTGCATCGTGTAGCACTGCACCGCGTATTCGTGCATCGACACCAGCGTGTCGTAGAGTGCCATGTCGATGTGCTGGCCGCGGCCGCTCTTCACGCGACCGAGCAGCGCGGCATTGATTGCCGCCACCGCGTGAATGCCGGTGTACATGTCGCCAAGCGAGATACGCATGAGTGGCGGCGGCTCACCGGGATTGCCGATCATCTGCATGATCCCGCTCTTCGCCTCGGCGATCAGACCGAAACCGGCGCGGTGCGCGTCCGGTCCCGTATGGCCGTAGGCCGAGATCGAGCAGTACACCAGTTGCGGATTTCGCACGGACAGTTCGTCATAACCGAGCCCGAGTTTGTTCAGCGCACCCGGCCGGTAGTTCTCGACGAACACGTCCGCCGAATCGCACAGCCGCTGCATGAACTCCTTGCCGCGCGGGTCCCGCATGTCGACGCTGACGCCGCGCTTGCCCATGTTCAGTTGCAGGAAGTAACCGCTCTGCTCGTCGTCGAGCACAGTGGCGTGCTGACGACCCGCATCGCCGCTGCCGGGCCGCTCGACCTTGATGACTTCGGCGCCGAGCGCCGCGAGACAGCGCCCCACATACGGACCGGCCAGAAAATGGCTGTAATCGACGACGCGAATACCTTCGAGAGGACGTGCTTGCATCAGAATGCTCCCGGGCGGCGCGGCACCATCAGACGATGCTCGCCATGCTGGACGACATGTCCGTCCTGATTAATCAGTTCGGACGGCAGTACGACGATCCCCCAGTCGGGACGGCTCCGGCTCGCGCGCATCACGCCCACACGGAATTTCACGTGCAGCACGTCGTTGACCTTGATGGGCAGGTTGAAGTCCCACGTCCAGCCGAGCGACATACCCGGCAGGAAGCGGTAGTCGCTCTGGGTCTTGAGCCCGTCGGCGATAGACAGGCCAAACAGACCGTGTGCAACGATCGAACCGAAGTGGCTCGCGTTTGCGTATTCCTCGTCCACGTGAACCGGTGTGTGATCGCCTGTCAGGTCTGCATAGGCCAGAATGCGCTCCTTCGTTACCGTATAGCTCGGGCTCACGCACTCGTCACCCTCGCGGGCATCGTCCCAATACTTATCGACGATCGGCATCTCAAACCTCCGAGCGGGGATTGATGTCCAGCGCCCGCGCCACGCACGATGCCGGCCGGGCCTGGATCAGTTCGATGGCGAGGCCGTCCGGGAGGCGCAACCAGTTGCGGCCCTGTGGCATTTCGCTGACGTCATACTTTTGCGCGGCAGCCAGCGCGGCCTCCATGTCCTCACACATCACGCCGAGGTGCCCAAGGCGGCCTTCGGGCGCGTCATGCTTCGGGTTATGGATGAACTGCAAACCGCCGAGCGTCCAGTACTGTCGTGGTTCGTCGACGGTGCCGTCGACCTCGCGCATCGTCATGCCGAAAACGTCTTCGAAGAACCGGATGTGCCAGTGGATGTCCTTCACCCAGATGGCGACATGCTCCAGATAAGCCTTGCTACCGTTCATGCGGTTGTCTCCTTGTGCTGTCGATCGGTCATGGCGCGCTCGATGCCCTTGATGCACGCGACCAGCGTCGCGTTGACGGGTGTCGGCACACCGTACCGTTGTCCCCGGCGCACGACCGCGCCGTTGATAAAGTCGATTTCGGTGATGGAGCCTTTTTCGAGGCTTTGCAGCATCGAGGTCTTGAACCTCGACGAAAGTCCTTCGCCTGCCAGGTTCCACGGGCGTTCAGGATCCGTTGTGGAGAGCGTCACACCGGCGGCGTGGGCGACCGCGATCGCTTCGGCGACAGCCGCGAGCGCGGCCGCTTTCAGAAGCGGTTCGTCGTATAGCTGGCCGTAGGTCAGGCCCGTGGTGGCGGACAGCGCGCCGGTTGCGACATTGACCAGCAGCTTGTCCCACATCGTGCCGACAATGTTGTCGCTGACCGTGGTGGCCAGTCCGGCGGCATTGAAGGTTTCAGCAATCGCCGTCACGCGGGACGTTATCCGGCCATCGAGTTCGCCGATATAGGTCGCCTTGCCGGCCACGCCTGACTCGATATGCCCTGGATTGCGCATCACGCCGCCGACGTACGTCTTGCCGGCCAGCACGCGCTCGCGCCCGACGATGTCGGCGAGCACATCTTCGTGCCCGAGGCCATTCTGCAACGACAGGACCAGCGTGTCGGGTCCGATCAGGTCCAGCGCGCCGCGCATCGCTGCGTCGGTATGAAACGACTTGACCAGCACGACCACCAGATCGGCGGCGCCGGCTTCGGCGGCACGTGTCGTCGCTTTTACCTTCACACGACGCGAACCATTCGCGTCGTCCACGCACAGACCGTCGCGCCGCATGGCCTCCACATGGGCCGCCGAGCGGTTCAGCAACCAGACTTCGTTGCCGCTTTCGGTCAGCGCGGCGCCGATGGCACAGCCCAGAGCACCCGCACCTAAAATCGCAATCTTCACTGCCGTCTCCTTGATGTGGAGACCACGATATGATCTGGTGCTCATGTGCGCAATGCAATGGATACAATGACGTCATTGCGCCAGACAATATTGCTATGAACCCGGCAGAACTCCCCGATCTGAAGCTGCTGCAGCTCTTCGACCTTCTCTACGATGTCCGCAGCGTCACGCGCGTCGCGGAGCAGCTCGGCCAAAGCCAGCCGACGATCAGCATCTGGCTCGGGCGTTTGCGAGCGCATCTGCAAGACCCGCTGTTCATACGTACCCCTGGCGGTATGGCGCCGACGCCGCAAGCCGATGCGCTGATCGGTCCGTGCCGGGAGATTCTCGAATCGCTGCGGCGCTTCGCTGCGTGGGAGATTGCCTTCGATCCCACCACCGCAAAGCGGCGGTTCCGCATCTGCATGACCGACGCGAGCCACATCACGCTTCTTCCGCGCATGCTGGCGCACGTGCGCGCGCAGGCGCCTGGGATCCGCCTCGAAGCGGCCAGAATCGACGGCAATACCGAACGCGCGCTGGAATCAGGTGAGGCAGACCTTGCGATCGGTCATGTGCCCTGGCTCGGCGGCGGCATTTATCAGCAGCAGTTGTACACGCAGGACTGGGTGTGTTTGCTGAACAAGCATCACCCTCGGGTGCGCGCGAAACTGGGGCTTAAGCAGTACCGCGCGGAAGGGCACGTCGCCATCGCGGCGGGGACCGGGGCGCAACTGCTGGAGCAGGCGCTTGTGCGCGAACAGGTTGAACGGGACGTCGTACTCGAGTTACCGGGTTTTCTCGGGCTCGGCGCCATCATCAAGAGCACCGATCTGATTGCCACGCTGCCGCGGCATATCGGCGAGACGTTGGCCAAGGTGAATGACTTGTCGGTGCGTCCGTGTCCGATACCGGTGGAGGGATTTGCGGTGCGGCAGCACTGGCACGCGCGCTATCACCACGAAGCGGGCAATCGCTGGCTGCGCGATCTGGTCGCTCGGCTATTCAGCAGTCTGCGCTGACGTTTCACGCGACGTCGGTTGTCGTGGCGCCGACGTGTCACCATGCATCAACCGGTCGGCGCGATTAAGGCAACTCCAGGCGGCTATTTTGTTTGGTAATACTCGTACGAAAGCTGCCACATTCAACTTGGGCTGTCGTCTACTCCAGGAAGGAACCGATGGTTTGGCCCTTCCCGAAGCCGCGTTGAACGAGCGAAAAAGCGCGCGACCTATGCAATGGTCCGAACGACACCGCCGTCGACACGCAAGGAAGTGCCCGTTGTCGCCGACGCCTGCTCCGAGCAGACATAGACGACCAGGTTTGCGACTTCTTCGGTCGTCGCGAAGCGATTGAGGAGCGTGGTCGGGCGATTCGTTTTCAGGAACTGCTGCTCGGCTTCTTCACGCGAAATGCCTTGCGCATCTGCGTTCGCCTGCGCCCAACCGCCCATGATCTCCGAATTCGTCGGACCAGGGAGAACCGAATTAACGGTGACGCCCGTTCCGCCGACCACCTCGGCCAAGCCCCTCGCAATCGCGAGTTGAGCGGTCTTGGTCGTGGCGTAGTCGATCATGTCCTTGGGGATGGCCAGCGCGGACTCGCTACTGATGAAGACGACGCGTCCCCAGCCGCGCTTCGTCATGTTCGGCACATAGTGGCGGGCGGCGCGAATGCCGCTCATGACGTTAAGTTCGAAGAGATCGATCCACTCGCTGTCCTCAATTTCGAAGAAGGACTTCGGACGCCCCGTACCCACATTGTTGACGAGAATGTCCGCATCCGGCGCCTGCGCGAACAACTTTGCCGCGCCTTCCGGGGTCGAAAGATCCGCGATCACGCCGGTAAACTCCGCCTTTGGCAAGAGTTCGCGAAGCTCACGAAGTGCCGTGGAGACGCGCTTCTCTGTGCGGCCGTTGATCACGACCGCGGCGCCCGCGCGCCCCAGTCCTTCTGCAATGGCTCGGCCGATGCCTGCCGTTGACCCAGTAACGACCGCCTTGCGGCCAGTAAGATCGATATTCATGACACCAGTCCTTCAACGTGTGGAGAAAGCTGGATTGTGGGTGATGTCGGAATCAATGATAATGACTTAAATTTGCATAATATTAATTCCCGGGAGGAATGGAGGTGGATCGATTCCAGGAGTTAAACGCCTTCATAGCCGTAGTTGAAGCAGGCGGTTTTACCGCCGCCGCGCGTAGAACCGGCGATTCACAGTCGGCCATCAGCAAGGCTATCGGCGCGCTCGAGAGACGCCTCGGGGTGGCGCTATTTATCCGAAGTACGCGCAGCGTGACCCTGACGGATCAGGGGCAGAGATATTACGACCGGACCAAACCGCTGCTTGACGAGATGGATGATGCCGATAGCGAGCTGACCAGCAGCACGCATAGTGTCTCGGGTCCGATCAGGATTGCCGCATCAGGTACTTTTGGCCGTCTTCATGTTTTGCCGCTTATCCCCGATCTGCTATCACTCAATCCTGGCCTTCAGGTGGATCTCATTCTCTCGGACTTCGTGCGAGATATGGTGGAAGATGGGATTGATCTGGCGATCCGGGTGGGGCCCGTGAACGATCCTGACGCGATCGTCAGGCGCGTGGCCAGCACGCCTCTCGTCTGCGTCGGATCCCGTCGCTACTTCGAGCAACGCGGAATGCCAAAGACGCCGGCCGAACTCGTTGATCACAATTGCCTTGTATATCGCGGCTTGACGGAGCCGACGCATTGGCCTTTTGTAGGGCCAGAGGGTAGATTTAGCGTGTCCGTGCGCGGAAATCTCACGTCCAACAGTATCGAAACGATCCGGGCTGGTGTTTTAGCCGGTGTGGGAGTCGGCCTGTTTGCCAGGATCTCTCTCGCCGATGACCTCCGACATCCGGACGTCATCACCGTTCTGGACGAATTTATAGGCGACGCCAGAGACATAAGTCTCATCTGGCCAAGACGCCGATTTGTACCGGCGCGTGTGCGACAAGTCACCGATTTTTTCGCAGAGGCCATACCGCGGCGTATTTAGTCTTCCGAAGCTTGATCAACGATCCGGGCTTCCGGGTTTGGTCATTTTGTGACGTTCGGCTGCGTCGCGCAAACGGCCGCTCCCGCCTTTTCGATCGATGTTCGTCCCTGATTTGCGCGTACCATAGGGGCGGCTGTGCGGATATCCGACTCGCCCTGGAGACGCTTCTATGCGACTTGCTGACTTTATCTTGCGGCAATCAGAGCCGATTCTGGCGCAATGGGAGGCGTTCGCCGCCTCCTTCGTGCCGGCTGCGGCAATTATGGAACCGTCGGCGTTGCGAGACCATGCGCCAGAGATCCTGCGCGCGGTGGCAAAAGACCTGCAGACTGCACAGACGAGGGAAGCACAGTACGAAAAATCAGTCGGGCGGGCCCCCGCTCCAATCAATGCGACCGAAACCGCCGCGCAAACGCACGCCCTTCTGAGGGCACGGTCCGGCTTTAACATCAAACAACTCACGGCCGAATATCGCGCGCTGCGCGCAAGCGTACTCCGCTTGTGGATGGACGATTGCGCGCCCGACGCACCTCATCTGGACGACGTCATTCGCTTCAATGAGGCGATCGATCAGGCACTTGCGGAATCGGTCGACTTTTTCAGCGCGCAGGTTGAGCAGAGCCGTAATCTCCTGCTTGGCATGCTCGGGCACGACATGCGCAGCCCTCTCCAGGCGATCCAGATGACTGCGTCGTATCTTGAAGCACTGAATGCCGGGGAGCAAGTATCGGACGCAGCAGGTCGCCTGATACGCAGCGGGGCCCGGATGCAGGCGTTGCTGGATGACCTGTGCGATTTCAATCGGACCAGACTGGGCTTGGGCATCAACGTGATACCCAAGCGTGTCAATCTCGCGGACGTGCTTGCTGAAGAACTGGAAGAGTTGCGAGCCATTCATCCGGACAGGCAGATTGAGCTGCACGTGACGGGGGATTCACAAGGAGTCTGGGACGGCCAGCGCCTGCAGCAATTGCTCGGAAACCTCGTACTCAATGCGCTCAAGTATGGGGCTCAGGACACTCCGGTGCGCGTGATGGTGACGTGCGACGTGACGCATGTCCGTATCGACGTTAGCAACCGTGGACCGGCTATTGAGCGCGCGACACTGGCGCGTATCTTCGATCCCCTGATGCGGGGGGACGAACAGCAGAGCAAAGACGACAGGGCGCGTAATCTCGGACTGGGCCTGTATATAGCGAGCGAAATTGCCAAGGCCCACAATGGTGCGATCGAAGCGCGCTCCGACGAGACGGAGACCTCATTTTCAGTGTCGCTCCCGCGTGCTGGCAAACCCGGATAAGGCGTTGCTGGTTCATTGCGACGAGGCTGAGTGCCTCCCGCGTCGGTAGTCGCCGGTTGTGTGCTGAGGGTAAGCGGTCGTCCAACCGTCGAGTCGCAATGACGCCTTGGCGTCGAACCGGGCCGTTTAAAATCAAGTTGGAGGGTCTTTTGGGGCGGCGATGGTTCAAGGGAAATGACGGGGGCGAAGCCAGTCTGAGAGCTCAGTTTCAGCACAGTCCTTCCACATTCATGCCGTGCCCGATGCATGGCGCATCCACTACGTTGCGCCAGACTATTCTGACGAGCGCCCGCGCTTGCAGACAATCCGGAAGAGCCTGGTGGGGGAGATTTGGCGGATGATCACGGCACCCGTCTGTTCGTCGAAAATTACGATCTAACGGCCCTGTATTACAGTTTTGCGCACCGCCGAATCGTTGAACTTGCTTAAGCGTCGCCCCACGCGGCCCACTGTCGGTGTGTTGACTAAATGGGTGAGCTGGGCACAGCGCATGCTGGGATTCGTGCGGCACTGTGTTGCCATGCTCGGCAATTTCGCCGGGCATCCGCCAGAGCGTCCGCTCTGAGAGCCGGGCGCCCGTCGTTGGGTGCGGGCAGCCGTCTGGCTGTGCCGCCGTCCGGGTTGATCAATCCACGGTCGTACGCGATTCCACGCGGGTACAGGCACGTAACCGTTCCTCGCACCCCACAGGGGGAATTGCTTCGGCCAGTCACCGGAGAAGTCTCATGTTTATCCACAACAAACGCCTTCAGTACACCGTGCGGGTTGCCGCGCCGAACCCGGGTCTTGCGAATTTGCTGCTCGAGCAATTCGGCGGCCCCCAGGGAGAACTGGGTGCCGCGTGCCGATACTTCACCCAGGCGGTCAGTGAAGATGACCCGGGGCGCAAGGACATGCTGTTCGATATCGCAACCGAAGAACTCAGCCATCTGGAGATTGTCGGGTCGATCGTTGCGATGTTGAACAAAAGTGCGAAGGGCCAACTGGCCGAAGCCGTCGAAGCGGAGGCCGAGCTATATCGTTCGATGACCGGTGGCGGAAACGACTCGCACACGACGGCTTTGCTGTACGGCGGTGGCCCAGCCCTCACCAATTCGGCGGGTGTCCCCTGGTCTGCGTCCTATGTCGACACGATCGGCGAACCCACGGCCGATCTGCGCTCGAACATTGCGGCGGAGGCTCGCGCGAAGATTGTCTATGAACGCCTCATTAACGTCACCGACGACCCGGGCATCAAGGAAGCACTGGGATTTCTGATGACCCGCGAAATTGCCCACCAGAAATCGTTCGAGAAAGCTTTGCATTCGATCCAGCCCAACTTTCCTCAAGGCAAACTGCCTGGCGTACCGCAGTACACCAGCGTGTACTACAAGATGTCGGAAGGCGAGGACGCACCGCGCGGACCGTGGAATGAAGGGCCAGAATGGGAGTTCGTCGCCTCCCCGGCGCCTGCCGTGGATGGAGGGGACGGAACGGCCACGGTCAATGTATCGAAGCGGGATGTAAAGGTGCTGCAGTCGATGGCGTCGCGAACTGCGTCGGATACGAGCTCGGATCCGACAACAGGGGCAGACCTCGGCGCGGGTCAAGCTGTCTGACGTTGCAGGCAGGTGCGCGGCTGTTCAAAGCGGCCGCGCGCTCAATGTCTTGTGGCTGGCGCGAACGTCTCTTTCGAAAGAGTCGAGGGACTGTTGTGCGCTCACGGTCCTGCGCCATCACGGCGCCGGACGCTGTTCTTTTCGGCGGATCCGGGGTGGCGTTGAGGTTATTCACTCGACTTGCTCCGACATCTGCTGCAAACCGCCGTGTTCAGCAGCGACCACGCGGCCAAGGAAAAGCTCGACGATTCCCCGGGTCGGCACACTCGCGGAAAGCGTCCCGATCTTGACGGGCGGGAACCATTTGCATCGGGTGATTTCGTTGCTCGCCTGCGCAACCGATTCATACGCCACGTCGGCGAAGAATACATAGTGCAGCGTGTTGAACCCGCTGAACTGAAAAAGGTAAGTCAATTCGGTCGCGGTGAGTGTCGTTTCCTCCGCCAGCTCACGCAGTGCGGCTTCGTGAGGTGCTTCCCCTCGGCGGATTCGGCCGCCCGGAAGCGCCCATCGCGATCTCAGCCTGGCAACCAGCAAGACACGGTTGTCCCGGACACATAAAACGGTTGCCCTCTCTTTCATGGATGTCTGTCCGTTTGATCGCAAAGCGCTAAAAGACCTCAATCATAATTTAGCGTGTTGATGACGTCTTTTTGGCCGCGTACGCTACCGTAAAATCGTGCCAATGCGGAACTCGCAGGCTTTGGCAATCAGGAAATGTCGGTGCGGGACGGGGAGTATAGCGATGAAAATGTCTCACAGATTAGGGAGCTCCGATACGGCGGGGCCGGTGTGGGGGCTTGTCTTTGGCATGTTCATGACGGCGGTCGGGATCGGCCTGTGGTTTTATGCGACATCGCGGGCCCCGGCGGGACGACAAGATGAATCGTTGGCCGTAGCGGCCGTTATCGTCGGCCTGTTTTCTGCCGTCTATGCGGGGCGCGAACTCTGTCACAAACGTCGGTAGATCGCCTTGGGGCGCGTAGGCGATCGGCTTGCGCCCAACCGCAATCGATATCGACCGACATGCGACCTGGACATTCCGCGGCGGTATCACTGCGGCCCACCGGCGACAGTCGCGGCAACGCAGTCTCGCTGCGCTGCGGACGTGACCTGGCCTGGCCGTTATAAGTGCGTCGAGGGAGGTTAGCTTCTTGTCACACGTTCCCAAACACTGAAGCAGCGAGATGTACTCCCGCCGCACTGCAATCACGCCCTCAAGTGCCACCAGGGCTTGCTCAACTTTGCGGGGTTGTCGTCGCAGGTCATCTGTCATTTCAATCCTCCTGACGGACGAGCGCGTCCTGTTCGCGCATGACGAGGTTCAGCGACTCCGGCGCATCTTGGCTCAGAAGGCTGCGGATAATCCGGCGAGCTTCTCTGGTTCCCATTAGCACTCTCTTGATGGCGTAGTGAATTGCGCTGACTCTCCATGCGCAGCGCCCGGCAACATGCCGACGAAGGGGAGAAGCGCTGATCTATCCGCGGTCCCGAATACCCGTACACTAACGGTTCCGGACGAGTGTCCGCTACGCGAGGCCCGCGCATGCCGACGATTGCCCTTATTGTCCTGACGGTCGTGGTAACGCTCGTCGTCGTGCTGGTGATCGCGAACCTGACGAGCGGCGAGAAGAAGCTCGAGCACAAGATCGAACGGCTTTACGCCAGTGACGATCCGCAGTTCATTCGCTCGATGGGGCTGCTGCTCGGGCCGCCCGTCGTCCCGGGCAACCGCTTCGAGGTGCTCCTCAACGGCGATGAGATCTTCCCGTCGATGCTGGAGGGCATCCGCTCGGCGCGGCATACGATCACCTTCGAAACCTTCATTTACTGGTCCGGTGCGATTGGCGAGGAATTTGCGCGCGCGCTCTCCGACAAGGCGCGTGCGGGTGTCGCGGTGCATGTGCTGCTCGATTGGGTCGGCTCGTCGAAGATGGACAGGCGCTATTTGCGGATGCTGCGCGAGGCGGGTGCGGAAGTCGTTCGGTACCACAAGCCGCACTGGACCGGTCTTGGTCGCATGAACGACCGCACGCACCGCAAGCTGCTCGTGATCGACGGACACATCGGCTTTACGGGCGGCGTGGGTATCGCCGACGAGTGGAGCGGACACGCGCAGGATGAGAAGCACTGGCGCGACATGCACTTTCGCGTCGAAGGCCCGGCGGTAGGGCAGATGCAGGCGGTCTTCATGGACAACTGGGTCAAGTCGACGGGCAATGTGCTTCACGGCCCGCAATACTTTCCGGAGATCGACGCCGCAGGCGAAGGCCTCGCGCACATGTTCAGCAGTTCGCCCTCCGGCGGCAGCGACGACATGCAGCTGATGTACCTCATGGCGATCACCGCGGCAACGCATTCCATCCACCTGGCGAGTGCGTACTTTGTGCCGGACAAGCTGACGATCAACGCGATCGTCGAGGCAGCAAAGCGCGGAGTGAAGGTGCGCATCATCACGCCCGGCAAACGCATCGACACCCACACGGTGCGCGAGGCGTCGCGCGCGTGCTGGGGCGACCTGCTCGCCGCGGGCGTTGAGATGTACGAGTATCAGCCGACGATGTATCACTGCAAGCTGATCGTCGTCGACGAGTATCTGGTGTCGGTAGGCTCGACTAACTTCGACAGCCGCTCGTTCAAGCTCAACGACGAGGCCAATCTCAACATCTATGACCGCGATTTCGCGCGCCGGCA
The DNA here is from genome assembly GCF_902833645.1 of Paraburkholderia fungorum. GTDB lineage: Bacteria > Pseudomonadota > Gammaproteobacteria > Burkholderiales > Burkholderiaceae > Paraburkholderia > Paraburkholderia fungorum. Next base: position 333,177 of record NZ_CADFGE010000008.1, on the reverse strand, counting down.
GACGGCTGTTTTCGACGGTGACGTTGTCAACGCGAAACGCATCACGCTTGACGACTGGCGCCGCCGTCCGCTGCTTGAAAAGCTGCTGGAACGGGTTGTCGCGCTGCTCGATTCGCAGCTTTGAGGTTTGGAGCCGCCCGAGGTGCGCGGAGCTTGTCCGGACATCGGTTCAACGTAAAGCAAACTCGGCTATGCCAGCGAGCGCACCCACCACGACGACCGCGAATGGCGGTACCTTCCAGCGGGTAAGCAATAGAAAGCAGACCGCCGCGACAGCGAAGTCGGCCTTCGAAAGCACCGCACTGACCCATACCGGCGAATAAAGCGCTGTAGCCAGCAAGCCGACTACCGCCGCGTTCACGCCGCTCAACATCGCTGCCGTGGCAGGGCGCGAGCGCAGGGATTGCCAGTGAGGCAGGGCGGCTATGACCAGCAGCAGACCCGGCAGAAATATACCGGCGGTGGCCAGCGCGGCGCCGACCCAGTGACGCGGTGCCTCGGGCATCATCCAGCCGAGAAAGGCTGCGAATGTAAACAGCGGTCCCGGCACGGCTTGGGCCGCGCCGTAGCCGGCCAGAAAATCACTCGGCGCGATCCAACCTGTCGCGACAGTCTGCTGTTGCAGCAACGGCAAGACGACGTGGCCGCCGCCGAACACCAGTGCGCCGGAGCGATAGAAAGCGTCGAACATCTGAATGCCGCGCGTGTTATGTAGCGTCAGTAAAGCGGGGAGTCCAAGCAGAATAACGAAGAAAAGCGCCAGCGCGGCCCATCCGATCACGGGTGAAATGCGCATCGCGGTAAGCGCCGGATGCGGTTCGCTGCCCCGTTGCGCGTCTCCAGTCCTGCAAAAGACGATACCGAGCAGCGCCCCGAGTGCGATCACCAGCAATTGGGCGTACACCGTCGTCAAGACGGCAAGCATTGCGATGGAAATAAGGGCGATGGCCGCTCGCTGACGATCTGGGCACAGACGCCGCGCCATATCCCACACCGCTTGTGCGACCACCGCGACTGCCACCAGTTTCAGGCCGTGGATCAAGCCTTGCCCCGCAGCATTGCCGAGGTCAGGAGCGAGCGCAGCAAAGCCGATAAGCAAGAGAACGGATGGCAAGGTGAAGCCACACCACGCGGCCAAACCGCCGAGCCATCCCGCTCGCATAAGCCCGATCGAAAATCCCACCTGACTGCTGGCCGGGCCAGGGAGAAACTGGCACAGCGCTACGAGGTCGGTGTAGGCCTCATCATCGAGCCAACGCCGGTTTTCGACGAACTCACGACGGAAATAGCCGAGATGAGCGATCGGGCCGCCAAATGACGTCAGACCCAATTTAAGGAAGACCTTGAGAACATCGAACACGTCGATTAATCGGCCGGAGCGTGGCACTGTAACGGGCTGCTGATCCATCAAGTTTTATCCGTGGAGACTTGTCCGCGCATCATACAGTGACGACCTCCGGCCTCTCGGAACGTGCGGCTCGAACGCTCCGCGTGCGGGTAGGGCATCGATCTACCGCGCGGTCACCTGCCCCATTCAATTTTTCGATGGGCGTCTAGTCGCAGTGAACGGGGCTTGCCTGGAACCGTTCAAGCGGGTTTCGACGGTTGGCGTACGAGGCACGCGGACGTCTCTTAAGTAGAAGGTCGAATGGCTGGTGAGGGTAGAACTGAGCCGATCATTATCGGATTCAGTCCGACCATGAAGCGTCATTCGTCCGCTCCGTCGCCCGGACGTTCAGGCGTCGGTTCCACTAAGGAAGCGGCCATCCAATTCGCGATGTTGAACGTTGCTTCGTTGGCCTTAGTCGGCGCTCGCATGTCGACGCTGACATGCCCGCTCGCGGCAGCAGGGCGGTCGTTCGACAGCGGCAACCGCGAAGGGCAGCTATGGCACCAACGAATGCGTACTTTCGACCCATAGGGGGGGGGCGGTTTTCCCTGCAGCAGACATTGACATTCGCGTCGTCAGGCGAACTATTGACGAAAGACTCCTGACTAGACATACTCGCACGCCTTTGTCAACGGAGAGCGATGTGACGAGTGCCAGCTTCGATGTGTTACATCAAGAAATCTCTACCGCACGTCTAAAACTTGTACCGGCGTGTGGCCAGTTCGTGCAGGAGCTTCGAGAATACAGTATTGAGAACCGCGCCCATTTGCAGCCATGGGAGCCGCTTCGAGCCGAGAGCTTTTTTGAAGCTGAATCAGTCGCGCAACGACTTTCCACGATGGCCCATAACAACACTTCAGGGCAGGCTGTGCATCTTCTATTAATTTCCCCGGAAAGCGGAGAAATGATGGGGGAATGCAATTTCACCAACATCGTGCGCGGCCCTTTCCAAGCGTGTCACCTTGGTTTCTCGGTCGGAAAGCGGTTTGAAGGAAAAGGTCTGATGCGCGAAGCATTGACGCCCGCCATTTCGTATATTTTCGACCACGTCAGATTGCACAGAATAATGGCGAATTTTAGGTCCGAAAATGTTCGTAGCGCACAGCTATTGGAGCGGCTAGGTTTTGATCGCGAAGGACTGGCTCGGTCCTACCTAAAAATCAACGGGGTATGGGCCGACCACGTACTTACGTCGCTCGTAAACAACGCAGCGGATTGAATCGGATTCGCGACGTTCATTACCGCGTGTTCGACTCGCATTTTCGAAGAGGCAAGCATGCGCGGCAGCCGGTGAGTACCGGGCGGCGGGTGTTCGCCGTCCCACCAGGATTGTTTTAAAAACGCTTGATTGTCAACAATCTAAACGTGATGTCGAACGGCCGTTCCTGGCCGCGTGTCGCCTCATGCAATTAGCATGCGCCGCTTCACCCTCGCTTCGCTGCGATCGGCAGCACGCGACCCTTCTGGGTCACCCAGATGCTGTCCCTGACCGTCTGCTCTTGGATCGACCCGAGACGATGGTTCCTACACGTGCTTATGAGAGTGGCTCTCGGCGGCAATCCTGGATTAGAGGCGCAGTCCGTCAATCTCAACTTCCGCTTCGCATTCGACGGGCACGTTTAGAGGGAGCGCGACGCCGACGGCTGACCGGGCATGCATACCGATGTCCGGCCCGAACAGTTCAAGGATCAAATCCGAGAAGCCATTTGCGATCCGTGGCATCTGGTCGAAACCGGGCGTTGTATTGACCATTGCAAAGACGCGTACCCAGGCCGTAATGCGATCCAGATCGCCGAGCGCCTTCTGAAGACTCGCCAACTGTGCAAGCGCCACAAGGCGTGCTGCTGCGTAGCCTTCGTCTGAAGAAACTTCCGCGCCGACCTTGCCGACCGGTTGCGCAATCGTCCCATCGAGGTTGAGCGGGACGTGTCCTGAGACAAAAGCTCGCTTGCCGCTCACGCGCACCCATGCAAATGGCAATGACATATTTACGTTTGCAGGCATCTGCAGCGTCTGCGGCAACGTCAGTCCCATCCCCGCCAGCTTTGCTTCGATTCTTGCCATGGCCGTCTCCTCGGGAGCCTGCGAAGAACGGCAGATGTTGGCGGCCGGCTTTTCAAGTCGTGCTACGCCGAACGCGGAAACCAGGGGGATCGATCCCGACAATAAGGCGGCCCCGAGGAACAGGCTGCGGGCAATCTCGCTGGTACAAAGAACACATCAGTGGGGTTCAGAACCGATTGTCACGGTCCGAAGCTGCTATGCGAGCGGTCGCCCGAGCAAAATGAACCACCGGCCGTAGTTGGCCGATTGCACCAGTTCGACGATCGTCCCCGGACCGGACATTTGGATCCTCGGCGGCTCCTTACCTGCGGTTTCTGCGAACGCGTACTACCGGCCAGCAAGCGCCTCTCGTGGGCTCGGGCCGGTTGTCCGCGGTCGTGTCCGTACCGGCCCTCCACGGCGCGCTTACGACGATGGTTCCAAAGTTTGACACTGTACGGAAGACTGCGCTTACGGACGCAGGGAAACTCGGTGACGAGGAATAGCGGTTGGGCCCGCCGTTGCGACTTCCCCCAGCCTGATGGATGCAGAAAACTTTCGCGTTCTGATACTAGACTGTGAATACAGACTGCTGTGTAGCACATCGTTCCAGGAGAAAAGTCATGAACGTTCTGTTAATTGGCGCAAGCGGGAGAACGGGGCGGCTAATAGCCGAAAAATTGCATGCCGCCGCCATCCCGTTCTGCCCGTTGATACGCAACGCGGCAAAAAGCGATGCTTTCGAGCGGTTCGGCGTCCGACCGCTCATTGCCGACCTGACTGGCGATTTCTCGCATGTATTCAGCGGCGTACATACTGTCATTTACGCCGCCGGCTCGGCAGAAACCGAGGGCTCGGAGCAGGAACGCCTGATCGACCGCGACTCGATCATCAAGTCGGTCGATTACGCAAAGCAAAGCAGCGTGGGCCTTTTTGTCGTTATCAGTGCATTGCTTGCGTACGCGCCGGAACGTTCGCAGCAAGCACTACAACACTACGCGCAAATGAAACGCGAATCGGACGACTACGTGATTGCTAGCGGGCTCGATTACCTTGTGCTGCGCCCCGGCACGCTGACAATGGAGCCGGGAGTGGGAACCATTCAGATCGTGTCGGATGCCGACTCTCCGCGCGACCCGGTGGCGCGTGAAGATGTGGCCGAGGTCGTTCTCGATGCGCTCAAGGCGCGCCTGGTGAACAAGGTAATTGGTTTTGTAGGAGGAGATGTGCCTATTGGAGATGCATTAGCCCGCGTGTAGCCCTGCGCCCCGATCACGGCATCAGATCCGCTTTCTCGAACGCTTACCGCCTGCCTTAGCGTTCTCTGTGAAGGATCTGAGTAAGAAATACTCAATCAGAAATAACCCCGTGTAGCCCAAGTGCACCGAACACAATCCGCACCGTCGTTTAGTCTGACGGGGCGAGCGAATGACCGCTGACGAAAAAGTTTTATGATCGGTTTGGGTCGAGAGTGTGAGTCCGTCGATAAGGAAAGCTGCCGCCGGATTGATCCAGGCCGCCAACGTCGGCAATCCGCCACGTTTGGCGACGAAGAACCCGGCCTGTCCCAATGGCGGCTCCGGCCGATGACCAAGCGTTCGTCCTTGACGATTGGATGGCCGTTTACGGAGTGGAACCGTCGCTCGAACATCCGGGCGATGACGCATGTGAGCGGCTGTTTGTGGCCGGGAGCACGCGTTCGCACGAACCGCCGGAAAGCTCCCGCGGATGCCTGTCCACATTTGCTTGCGGCGCTCGCCGATGCTCGTGACGGAGGGGGCAGGCATCCTGAAAATCTGATCAACTGAAGTTGCCCACCTTCTTGATGGTTAGTGCTGCGCAGGAACCGATGCTTGGGCCGCCGCGTCTGTTTATGCGTTCGTTGTGGGCTTGGCTGACGTATGTTTGCTCGGGCTCGGCTTCGTGGCTGCTGGCGTTTCCTTCGTCGCTATTTCTGATGCCTCGGCAAGTAGGCGCATTGCACGGTTCGCAGTGATGCGGCTTTGAGGGATGCCCTTCGCGTCGAGTGCGATCACCTGATACAGCTCACGGTCACATTCCAGCTCCCGCTGATATTGCTCTGCTGTATCGACGAGCAATTCAAGCATGGTCTGCTGACGTCGTCTTTCGTCACTCGTGATGGCAGGATTCCTACATATTGAGGACCCAAGTGTGATCAATGTGTTGAGCTGGCTCAACTGCCGGTTGCATAGATCGAAGCTGGAGAGCGCAAGCTTTTCGTACTGAAGCGCGTCGACAGGCGGGCGTGAAGCGGGTTGAGATTGTTTTGTGGGTTTGCTGCTCATGGTGCGACCTCCCTGGTACTTCCTGGATCGCCCGACACTCGCTTGCTTGGGGAAGGGGTGAGCGGGCACGTGGCGGGTTTGGAAGACCGGTGTTCTAACGAGCCGGCGAGCCTTGCGGCTCCCCCACCACAGCCCGCCCATTGAAAACAACAGACGTGCAGGGGTAGACGCACGCCCGCCTAAGCGGGTGTGCGGTTAGAACAACAGGCTTCCACACCTGACCGCCGGGTGTTTCCCGACGGCTTGATGATTATAAGTCATGGCAACGGTGCAGCGATCAACCAGGCGGGCTAAGTGTTTGCGTTTGGCCAATTGGATAAGACATCGGCGGGACGCGATGGGTTGTCGGGAACCAAAGGATTGCGGACAAGCACGCGGCTAGTTGCTTCAGCGTTGACGGCCAGTACTAACGCGTAGCAGGTTTCGTCAACGCACGGGCCTGGCAGTCGATGGCGGTGCGTCGACGGAACGGACGCACCCCCCTTTCAAACTAGCAGACGACTCGTTTCACGCGCAGGCGGAGCGATGTCCGCCGTGCGGCTGCGTCTGAATGACACCGTGGGCTCATCGAAGCCAGCCCTTGATGGTATCGGCCATGACGTTGGTCGAGATGCCATAGCGATCGTGCAAGGTCGGCAGCGCGCCCGCACCAAGAAACTCATCGGGCAGTGCGATTTGGCGGTACATCGGCGTGACGCCCGCCGTGAGCAGCGTGGTCGCGACCGCTTCGCCGAGGCCGCCGATCACCGAGTGATTCTCGGCGACCACCACCATGCGACCCGTGCGCCGCGCTTCGCGCAAAATCGTCTCAGTGTCGAGCGGCTTGATGGTCGGGACGTGCAGTAAGCCAACTCCCACGTTGTCCGCTTCCAGCAACTTCGCCACCTCCAGCGAGCGCATGGTCATGATGCCCGACGAGATGATCAGCACATCGGCGCCGTCGCGAAGCAGCTTCGCCTTGCCCAGCTCGAACTGATAGTCGTATTCGTCTAGCACGGCCGGAACGTTGCCACGCAGAAGGCGCGCATACACCGGGCCGTTATGCGCGGCGATCGCGGACACCATCTGCTCGGTATCGAGTGCGTCGCACGGATCAATGACCGTCATGTTCGGCATTGCGCGCATGAGCGCAAGATCTTCGGCTGCCTGATGGCTCGGACCGTAGCCGGTCGTTAGCCCAGGCAGCGCGCAGATGATCTTCACGTCGAGGTTGTCTTCTGCGATGGCCTGGTGCATGAAGTCATACGCGCGACGGGTTGCGAATACGGCGTACGTCGTGACGAACGGCTGCGCCCCTTCATGCGCCATACCTGCGGCCGCGCCCATCAGCAACTGCTCGGCCATGCCCATCTGATAGTAGCGGTCCGGAAACTCCTTTCCGAAGATATGCAGGTCGGTGTACTTGCCGAGGTCGGCCGTCATGCCGATCACGTTCTTCTTCTCCCGGGCCAGTTGGGCCAATGCATGGCCGAACGGCGCCGAACGCGTGACTTGTCCTTCGCCGGCAATGGAAGCGATCATCGCCGAGGTCTTCAGGCGCGGCTTCGCGGTAAGAGTGGTGTCGTTCATGCTTGTCTCCCTGCTTCGAGTGCTGCGAGCGCCAGTTGCCACTCGTGGGCATCGACGCGGATGAAATGGTTCTTTTCCCGTTCTTCGAGAAACGGCACGCCGCAGCCCATGCGGGTATCGCAAACGATAATCCGTGGCTGCTCCTTCGGATGATTGCGTGCAGCATCGAAGGCCGCTTTCACCGCGTCAATATCGTTGCCGTCCACGCGCTGCGTGAACCAGCCAAATGCTTCGAGCTTCTCGACGAGCGGCTCGAACGCCATGATCTTCGAGGAGGGACCATCTGCTTGCTGGTTATTGACGTCCACCATGGCGATCAGGTTGTCCAGCTTCCAGTGAGCGGCCGACATCAGGCCCTCCCAGATCGCGCCTTCATCGAGTTCACCGTCGGAGAAGAGCGTGTAGACGAAGGCGTTTGAGCCCTTGCGCTTCAGTCCCAGGCAGCGGCCCACCGCGATCGTGAGACCGTGGCCGAGCGAGCCGCCGGACATCTCCATGCCGGGCGTGTAGCTCGCCATACCGGACATCGGCAGCCGGCTGTCGTCGCTGCCGTAGGTTTCGAGTTCTTCCGGGGGCAGGAAGCCGGCTTCGAAAAGCGCGGCGTAAAGCGCGATCGCGTAGTGGCCGTTGGACAGCAGGAAGCGGTCGCGGCCTTCCCAGTCGGGGTTGTCGGGTTGGTAACGCATCGCACCGAAGTAGGCAACCGCGAGTACATCGGCGATATCAAGTGCCTGGCCGATATAGCCCTGGCCCTGCACTTCGCCCATCAGCAAGGCGTTTCTGCGAATCCGATAGGCGCGCTCGGCGAGCGTCACCGCATCTGATGACGGACTGTTCATGATGTCTCCTTGATTGAAAAATGAGTCTTTGCGGCAAACGGTGTCAGCGATTGACGGATTTGGCTGGCACGAGGAACACAAGCGCGGCACCCATGACGATCGCCACAGAGATAAAGATGAGCCCGGCCGTCGATTTACCGGTCAGGTCGTTCAACCAGCCCACGATGGCAGGCGAGAAGAAGCCTGCGAGATTGGCGAAACAGTTCACCGCGGCGATACCCGCCGCGGCGGACATGCCGCCGAGAAGCGCGGTCGGCAGTGACCAGAACTGCGACGACGAGGCGAGGATGCCGGCGGCGGCCACGCTGACACACACCAGCGACGCGCCGACTCCGCCCAGCATCGGAAGCGTTGCAAAGCCTGCTGCCGAGACGAGCATCGGGATCGCAAGATGCAGACGACGCTCACGGTGGCGGTCAGCGCTCGCGCCCACCAGCGGCAGCGCAATGATGGCGCACAGGTACGGTACGGCCGTAAAGATGCCTACCCACAGCGGGTCGGCCACGCCGGACTTGCGGATGATCGTCGGCAGCCAGAACGTCAGCCCATACTGACCGAGCACGACGCAGAAGTAGATGGCAGCCATCAACCACAGACGACGATCGCCGATGAAAGATCTGATCGACACATGGGCGATCTTGTGGGCGTTGTCGTTCGCCACGTTGCGTGCGAGGAGCGCCTTCTCCTGATCAGTGAGCCATTTTGCGGCAGCGATACCGTTGTCGAGGTAGAGCAGGATGGCGACGCCAAGGAGCAGCGACGGCAGCGCTTCGAGGATGAACAGCCACTTCCAGCCAGCGAGACCGTGTACGCCCTGGAATGCATGCAGGATGTAACCGGACAGCGGCCCGCCGACAATGCCGGCCAGCGGAATCGCCATGAAGAAGAGGGAGAGCGCCTTGGCGCGCCGCGCAGACGGAAACCAGTAAGTCAGATACAGGATGACGCCTGGCGCGAACCCTGCCTCGGCCACGCCCAATAGAAAGCGCAGGACATAGAAGGTGGTCGGCGACTTGACGAAGACAAAGGAGGCCGAGATCACCGCCCACGTCAGCATGATGCGAGCGAGCCAGTTTCGCGCGCCCACTTTGTGCAACATGAGATTACTCGGTACCTCGAAGAGAAAATAACCGAGGAAGAAAATGCCGGCGCCGAAGCCATACACGGTTTCGCTGAATCGCAGGTCGTTGAGCATCTGCAGTTTCGCGAAGCCCACGTTGACCCGATCGAGATAAGCGCCCAGATAGCACAGCATCAGGAACGGTATCAAGCGCCGTCCCACCTTCGCATACGTTTTTGATTCGAAGCTCGCCGGATCGGCAAGCGATGTGACATCGCCCGTCATAGACGGCGCAGCGGCTTTCGTTTTCATGGTTGTCTCCTGTCGGCCAGAGTTAGCGCTTTAGCTGTCGATCAGAGTTCGCGCTTTAGCGCTTACTCTGCATCCCATGCAAAGCTCTTAGTCTGGCCCCATGCAAGATGATTGCGGCCATATTGCCCCGGCTTTTACCGCCGGGTGCATTGACTCATCCGCCGCAATCGCGACGGATGTTGCGCTTAGTGGATTAACATGCCGCCGTTGACGTCGAGCGTGATGCCGGTCAGATAGGCCGACAGATCGCTCGAGAGGAACAGGCAGGCGTTCGCGACGTCGGCCGCATCGCCGAGTCGGCCGAGCGGGATGCCCTTGATGATGTCGGCGCGCATCTCCGTCGTGAGCTTGTCTCCGGTGATATCGGTCTGAATCAGGCCCGGTGTGATCGAGTTGACGCGGATGTTGTCCGCCCCGAGTTCGCGCGCCATGGCACGCGCGAGACCGAGTACGCCCGCTTTTGCAGCGCTGTAATGAGGTCCGCCGAAGATGCCTCCGCCGCGTTGCGCGGACACGGATGACATGCAGACAATGCTGCCGCTCTTTTGCGCTCTCATTTGCGGAATAACCGCTTGCGACATGTAGAGCGTGCCGCGCAGGTTCACGTCGATGACCGCATCGAAGTTGTCGGCTCCGATGTCCATTGTCTTCAACGGCTGGGTGATACCTGCGTTGTTGATAAGACCATCGACACGGCCGTACCTTTCGATGACCGCCTTGGCGGCAGCCATGCATGCGGCCTTATCGGTCACATCGCAGGCGAGGCCGAAGTGTTCTTCGCCGAGTTCACGCGCGGCACTCTCTGCGTCTTCCTTGCGAAGGTCTAGAATCACCACCCGCGCGCCTTGCGCAGCAAGCGCTTTTGCGGTTGCCTTGCCAATGCCACGCGGCGAGGCTGCGCCGGTTACGATTACTACTTGGCTGTCGAGCAACATGTTTGTCTCCATCGATCACGTTAGTTGGTAGACGCAGTTTCAGCGCTTCAACCATCTCGATCAATGCAGTTCGGCTCAACTATTGCTGAAGAATTTTCAGGTGTTGCGGCTGATCTCCTGCTCGACCCAGGTCAAAAACTTGGCCACGCGCGGCAAGTCCGCGTTCTGGGAAGGGTAAACGAGGTGATGGGCCCCGACTTCGACCGCATACGTGCGATCGAAGACCGGTACGAGCGAACCGCGCTTGAGGTGGACCGATGCGAGCATCGTGCTTTCCAGCGCGACGCCGTGTCCCAACGCCGCGGCTTCGAGCGACATGTACGAGCGGTCGAACGCGAAATCGTATGCCTTGGGCGACACCGCGACGCCGAACTTGCCGAACCATTGCTTCCACTGAACGAGAGGCGTCTCCGAGAAGATCAGGCGCCGCTCGAGCAGATCCTCGGGGGCACGCACCGGGTGTCTTCTCAGGTATTCCTCCGACGCAAGAGGCGCGATGAACTCGTTGCGTAGCGTTTTGATCTCGCCATCGGTCCAATGAGCGTAGCCATGCCGGACGTCGACGTCATAGAAGCCGGAGGTGAACGATACATCCTCATATGAGCATGCGAGATTCAACTGAATGTCGCCGTTCGCTTCCTGGAACAAAGCCAGCCGCGGCAGCAGCCACATCAACCCAAAGCTGGGACTCGAGTGAATGCGAAGTATCTCGACACCCGATTGGCTCGATGCGCGTTCCGTCGCGCGGCTCAGGTCGGCGAGCGATCCGGTGACATCGGCCAGATATTGCTGACCCGTGGGCGTCAAAACCAGCCCCCGTCCCAGTCTTGTGAACAAGGGCCTTCCCACGATGGATTCGAGGTTGGCAATCTGATGGCTGACCGCGGATGGCGTTAACCCTAATTCATCGGCCGCCCGATTGACGCTCTTCGTGCGGGCGACACTCTCGAACGCGATGATGGCTTTTAGTGGTGGGATGCGCATTGTTCCTGGATGCAGAGGTTGCGAACGGGCTTGGATCAGGGTGTTCTGCTTCGCTACAGGCGATTCCAGAAATGTCGCGTATCCCAGGGGTAAAGGCAAGCCGAGGTTCGGCCGACAGGCAATCGGTTCACAGAGGCGCGAGACGTTGTGCGAATACGAGGGCCGTCCGTCTGGATGGGTTTTTTTTCGACCCGCACAGCTAGTTCAGCTCATAGACTTCCTTGCGAGGCAACGCCGGCCCTTAAAAGGCCGGCGCACTTCATAGGATCAATTTGAAACGGCGTACTTCAGCGTCCAGCTGAACGTACGACTACTTCCCGCGTTGAGTGCGAAGGGGCGTGTCGTACAGGCAAAGTTCGAATGCAGCTGCCCGATCGGAGTGGTCGACAACGGATTGGTTACCCCAGCCGCCATTTCGAAGTTAGACAGGGCGCAACCGTCAAAACCCATCGTGCCATAGCTGGTCGCATTGCTATTAGCGTACTTAACCGAAAATCCATCGCTATTCGCTGTGGTGTTCGGGAAATCCGCAAAGGACGTGAAGTCTGTCTCGACCGCGATGGGGCCGGTCAACGTCCCGGAACTCAGCGTATCGGTTCGCGTCAGTGTGCCTTGACCAAACGTTAGAACCGTGTGGACCTGCAGGTCGATATCCGTGGCATAGGTCGCATTCTTAACGGCCTGCCGGAACTTGGTCGTGTCGAAAGAGACGGCCACCTGGCCGTTGTTTTCCTGAACATTCAGGTTCTTATAATACGTGACCGGAATGTAGGTTTTCCCGTTATAGGAAACTTGCGGAATCAGCAACGCATAGCCCAGATCCGTTGTGCCGTAAATCAGGTTGTCGGAGAACGGCGTCGGGTAATAGGGCGTGTACGAATTGTAGTCGGGCGCCTGGCTCAGATTCAGATTGATGACCCGCTTGCCGTCGCGCACGGTGATGAGCGCGGCGCTATACGGATGCGCGGTATCGGTGGGCAAGTTGTACCAGGTGAGCGTGTAATGCGGTTTTGTATTCAGCCACGCTTGCAGGTCGGCATCGGACATCGGCGCTTTGCCGTTGAAACCGAGCTTGTCCCACCACGCGTTCACATACATGTACTGGTGCAGCAGGCTGAAATTCTCGCCCATCACGCGAGGCTTGCCGCGATACGCGTCGGTGCCGCGGCCCTTGACCCACATATTCACGGATGGAGTCGGCAAGGTCGGGTCGTACCAGAACGTGTCGAAACGATAGGCCGCCTTGTAGATGAACGAATAGGCCACCTCCATCTCCTGAGCGGACAGTACGCCGGCATTTGCCGCAGCAGTCAGGATTTCCATAAAGGCGGAGTCCCCGTACGGCCCGATGGACCTGCCATAATTGAAACCCTGGCCATCTGCGTTGAGCTGCGGAAGAATGAGGTCGACTGACTTGCGCAGATAGGATTTCAATTCGGGCGTGAGATTCGCCTCATTGCCCATTTCGAAAGTTCGTTCAACGACTTCGCCAATTAGCAACGTGCTGTACCGATCGAAGCGTGCCTGATCATAATAGGTCGTATGGGTGTTCGAGGCCTCGTCGGAAAAACCGCCGGACGAGTCTTTCCGAATGTGATTCGTGAGTGTGTACAGAAGCGCGTCCCGCGCACCCATCGATGCCACAGCCGGGTCGGTGGCGGAAGAGAAAGTCGGATTGCTCCATCCCAGTTTTTGTCTTAGTCCCGCAATACCGTAAGAAACCGCATAGTAGTTTTGAGCGGTATTAAGCGATGCAACGTCGATCGGCGTACCTGTGGCGGGGCACGTATTCTTCAAGCCGCTTGCATCGGCGCCAAACATATCGCAGAAGTTCAGGCGATTTTGAAGGGTAGCGAGCATTGCGTCGCTGAAGACCTCGTTGAGCATGCCATGCGCTTTGAAATTATTAAGCGCAACGAGGTAGTAGTACTCGCCCCAGGATGTATTCGCATACGTGTAATTCGCGCCGCTTGTCTGCGTCATCATCGCGGTTGTTATCTTTTGATACGTCGCGAGGTAATCCGCGTATTTAGGATCCCCTTTCGCTTTCATATCGATCAATATGTACGACAGGCCGAGCGCCAGTTTGCCTGGAAGAAATTTATCGCCCGTGTTCGTATCGAGTACATGGACCGGACTGCCGTCGCCCAGGTCCATCACCACCTGTGTGAAATCAGGCGCTTTCCTGATGAGATCAAAGAGCGCTCTCATCTGCCCCATCATGGTTATAGACACGCCTGCTCCTGGCGGGACGCTCGTATCCGTCGCTCCATAAACGATTCCGTGGAGAGACACGGTCGACGCAGAAGAAACTGGACTTTTCGGACCATCGTTCAGGCCGCCTCCGCAGGCACTGACGAGAAGGAACGTCAGTGTACTGGCCGCGAAAATAACGGCTGATTTTCTTGACGAATGCATTTTTGTCTCCTGATTGTAAGTGGATCGATGCTGAAAGACGACGGACCCGCGTCCCGCCAGTCCGCCTGACCTCCGCGCCGTCTCGACCTGCCGAGAGGCCGCTACGCATATGAACGAAAACGATTAACCCTACTTCGGGGCTAGATGGTCCCACCATTGGATTGCAGAGCACAAGACCAGGTAAACCAAGGACTAGACAGAGAGTCACAATGCTTCTATCCTAGAAAAACGTTTTCCTAAATTGACGTGCCCGTGACTTGGCGCACCTGCTGCGGCGCATAGCGACCCTCGGCGCTCCCTGCCTTCAATGACACATAGCGCGACGCGACGAACGCCGCCGCGCAACGGAGACTTACATGCATTCCGCCGTTATCAGACCCGCGCGCACCGCCGCTAGCCGTTACCGCTGGACGGTCTGCGCGCTCCTTTTCTTCGCCACCGTAATCAACTACATGGACCGCCAGATTCTCGGTCTGCTCGCGCCGGTGCTGCAGCACGACATTGGCTGGACCCAGGTGCAATACGGCCGCATCGTGATCGCCTTCTCGGCGTTCTACGCGGTCGGCCTTCTGTGCTTCGGCCGGATCGTCGACTGGCTGGGCACGCGCATTTCATACGCGCTTGCGATGCTGATCTGGAGCACGGCTGCGGTGTTGCATGCGGCGGTCGGCTCGGTGGCCGGCTTCGCCATAGTTGGTGCGCTGCTTGGCATCGGCGAGGGGGGTAACTTTCCGGCTGCCATCAAGACGACGGCAGAATGGTTTCCGCGGCGCGAGCGTGCGCTTGCGACCGGCATCTTCAACTCTGGCGCGAATATCGGCGCAGTGTTCGCGCCCGCAATCATCCCGCCGCTTGCGCTGGCGTTCGGCTGGCGTGCGGCGTTCGTGATCATCGGGGCGGTGGGCCTCGTCTGGCTGGCCGTATGGCTCGCGCTCTACCGGTCCGCAGACACGAGTTCGGTGGAGGGCGGACAGGACGAGGCCGAGACGCTCGATGCCGTCAACGTGAACGCCCGCGCGCCGGGCTGGGGCGCGTTGATCCGAAAGCGCGAGACGTGGGCGTTCCTGATCGGCAAGTTCCTGACTGACCCGGTGTGGTGGTTCTATCTGTTCTGGCTACCGAAGTGGCTTAACGAGTCGCGCGGCATGGACATGCAGCACATCGGCCTGCCGCTCGTCTGCATCTATGCGATGACGACCGTCGGCAGTATCGGCGGCGGCTGGCTCTCTTCGGCGCTCTTGCGTTCCGGGTGGAGCGTGAACGCCGCGCGCAAGACAGCGATGCTGATCTGCGCGTGCTGCGTGCTGCCGATCGCGTTCGTCTCCCAAGTCGATAACCTGTGGGGCGCCGTCGCGATCGTCGGACTGGCCGCAGCCGCACATCAAGGCTGGTCCGCGAATCTTTTCACCACCGCGTCCGATCTCTTTCCGAAGCGCGCGCTGGGCGCGGTTGTGGGGGTCGGCGGGATGGCGGGCTCGATCGGCGCGGTGCTGTTCTCGGAAGTGATCGGACAGGTCCTGCAACGCACGGGCCACTACTGGGTACTGTTCGCGATCGGCGCGCTCGCCTATCTCGTCGCGCTTGGCGTCATGCAGATGCTGACGCCGCGCATGACGCCCGCGAAGCTCGACGCGTGAAAGCACGAGGCGCCTCAGCGGCGGGCCGCTGTCGACTCACGGACGATAAGCCTCGGCTCGAACGTCGAGTGCCCAGCCTCCGCATGGCCCGCGAGCGCGTCGATGAGCTTTTGCATCGCGAGTTCGCCCATCTTCTCGCTCTGAATATCGACGGTCGTGAGCGCAGGCGCTGCGTACTCGCCATACGGGACGTTGTCGACGCCGGTCACCGAGAGCTCCTGCGGCACCCTGATGCCGAGCGACGCCGCCTCTTTCATGAAGCCGAGCGCGATCAGGTCGTTGTAGCAGATCACCGCCTGCGGCCTGCGCGGACCGAGCATCACGCGCGAGCACGCATCTTCGCCTGCATGCGCCGTCGGCGCGTGAGCGTCGTACACGTCGAGCGTGAGGCCGGCCTCCTCCAGACACTCTCGCGCGCCGCGAATGCGCTCGTCGTTGATGCGTGCCTTCCCAAAACCGAGGTAGGCGATGTGACGATGCCCGAGGTTGAGCAGATGCCGCGCGAGCATGTAGGTTGCGAGCCGGTTGTCGATTCCGACGCTCGGGATCTGCAGCACATCGCTACGTCTCAACAGCACGACTGGCTTGCCGAGATCGAGCAACCACTGCGCGTCATTGTCGGGCATCCGCGAACTGACGATCAGGCCGTCGACCCGCTGCGCGAGCGCTTCGATCAGCGGGCGCTCACGCGCCTGGTTTTCGTCGGTGTCGACGAGCAGCAGCGTGTAGTCGTGCCGCAGCGCGACGCGGTTGGCGCCTTTCACGACGTTCGTGAAGTGCGGATTGCTGATGTCAAGAATGGTCAGCCCAATGGTGCGGGAGCGGCCGGTGATCATCGATCGCGCAAGCGGATTCGAGCGGTAGCCGAGTTCCTCGATCGCAGCCTTCAGGCGAGCCTCGACCGGTGCGGAGAAGCGCTGCGCCCCGTTCATGTACTTCGACACCGTGGCGACCGATACGCCGGCGGCTGCGGCGACGTCGCGAATAGTTGGGGAAGGTTTTTTCATGCAAAAGGTAACGTTTTCTCTTTTGTTTACCGATTGTCGCAGAAAGCGCGGTCAGGCGGGCGAATGCCATTCGGCGTAAGCGCCGTCTAATGGCCGCGCATCCGGCAATTGATGCTGAACCTCATCCATCGCTCTCGTGTAGAAAACGTTTTCCGTCAGTCATTTTTCAGGAGTTTTTATGAGCCAAACAGTCGTGCCGTCGTTCAAGCCGTTCCGGCGCCTGCTTCTGACCGGAGCCGCCGGCAACCTGGGCAGCCAGCTGCGCGGCGCGCTCGCCAATTGGGCCGATGTCGTGCGCGTGAGCGACATCTCGGAGCTCGGAGAACCTGCTCCGCACGAGGAAACGAGCATCGTCGATCTGGCGGACCGGCCGGCGGTGATGCAACTTGTCGAGGGCGTCGATGCGATCGTGCATCTCGGCGGCATCTCCGTCGACGCCCCGTTCGAGGATCTGCTCGGCGCGAACATTGTCGGCACATACAACGTGTATGAGGCAGCGCGCAAGCACGGCGTGAAGCGCATCGTGTTCGCGAGCTCCAATCATGCGATCGGTTTTCATCCGGTCACCCAGGTGCTCGACGCCGACTCGCCGCAGCGCCCGGACAGTCTCTACGGCGTGACGAAGTGCTTCGGCGAGGCGCTTTCGCGCTATTACTACGATCGTTTCGGCATCGAGACGGTGTGCCTGCGAATCGGCTCGTCGTTCGAAGAGCCGAAGAACCCGCGCATGCTCGTCACGTATCTGAGCTATCGCGACTTTATTGAACTGGTGCGCTGCTCGTTGTTCACGCATTGCGTCGGGCACGCAGTCGTGTACGGCGCGTCGAACAATCCGGTCAAGTGGTGGGACAACACGAAAGCCAGCTTCCTCGGGTTCAACCCGCGCGACAGCGCTGCGCGGTTCGCGGAACGTTTCCCCGCGACCGCACCGAGCGACTCGCGCGACGATCCCGCACAACGCTTCCAGGGCGGCCCATTCGTGCTTGGCCAGCCAATGGAGCCGAAGCAGTGAAGCATGCGTTCTCGGGTGATCGGGATACCTGCTCACGAAGCGTCCGACGCAAGTCCAGACAATCGCGAACTGCTTCTGCGATGTGACGGAGCGAACGGCGTTGCTCGATCGGCTGCGGCATCAGGCGTTCCACGACGCGCTGACCGGCCTGCCGAACAGACGCTCCTTCCTCGAGAGGCTGGATGAGGCATGCGCGGCAGGCGGCGAAGGCGTGGCGGCCATCATGTTTATCGACCTGGACGGCTTCAAGGCCGTGAACGATACATACGGGCATCAGTGCGGCGACGAAGTGCTGGTTGAAACCGCGCGTCGGATAAGTCGCTGCGTGCGTGCCGGCGATCTGGTTGCGCGACATGCCGGGGATGAATTCACCGTGCTGCTGACCGGTCCTGCAGTCGATCGTGCCGCACTGGAGAGAATTGCACGTGCAATCCTGCTGACACTGAGCCAGCCCATAACGTTCGGGGCGAAGGTCGTGCGGGTATCGGCCAGTATCGGCATGCTACTGCGCGGCGAGGCACCGTCTTTGAGTGGGGAAGCCCTGTTACGCGCGGCCGATGCCGCCATGTATCGTGCGAAAGTCGCGGGCAAGGCGCGTATTCTCGTGCACGAGCTTCGCGATTCACCGGCGGGCAAGCCGGGTTGAGATCGACGCCGTGTCGTGCCGGCTGATTCGGCCAGCCTGGCGCCTGCCGCGCGATTCATCGGCGCACAGGGCAGGCGGGCCGAAGCCGAAGCCGACAAGCCGGAGACGACAAGCCAGAAGCCCTAAGCCGGCTCGCTCAACGCCGGTTCCGCGGCGATCTGCTTGAGTATCGCCTCCATTAACCCCGGAAACCGGCTGTCCAGTTCCGCGCGCCGCAACGAATTCTGATGCACGGTGCCGGCCACACGCGTGCGCACGAGGCCCGCCTCACGCAGGATCCGGAAGTGATGCGACACGCTCGACTTCGGGCGGCCGCCGTCTAGCTCGCCGCAGGTCGCCTCGTCGACGGACGACAGCCGACGGACGATTTCGAGGCGAACCGGGTCGCTCAGGGCATGGAAGAGCCGTCCGAGCGTGAAGTCCTCAGCGGCAGGATGGTTATAGGTACGCATCCTGCAAATGATAAAGGTTTCTGCGATACTTGGTTATTCGATGTTTATCGAACTAACGTACAAGCAAGTCCAGAGGAGTTTCACCCGATGTCCGCACTGTTCCAGCCCTACAAGCTCAAAGACGTTTCCTTGCGCAACCGGATCGCCATTCCGCCGATGTGCCAGTACACCGCCGAAGACGGCCTGATCAACGAATGGCACCGTGTGCACCTGGCCGGTCTGGCGCGCGGCGGCGCCGGGCTGGTGATCGTCGAGGCGACGGCCGTATCGCCCGAAGGCCGTATCACGCCGGGTTGCGCCGGGATCTGGACCGACGAGCAGGCGCAGGCTTTTGCACCGGTCGTCGCGTCGATCAAGGCGGCCGGCTCGGTGCCGGGCATCCAGATCGGGCACGCGGGCCGCAAAGCGAGCGCCAACCGTCCGTGGGAAGGCGACGATCACATCGCTGATGGCGACAGCCGCGGCTGGCAAACCATCGCACCATCGGCGATCGCGTTCGGCGGCAATTTGCCCAAGGTGCCGAAAGCGATGACGCTCGACGATATCGCGCGCGTTCGCGAAGATTTCGTCGCCGCCGCGAAGCGAGCGCGCGACGCGGGCTTCGAATGGCTCGAACTGCACTTTGCGCACGGCTATCTCGGCCAGAGCTTCTTCTCCACCCACTCGAATCAGCGCGACGATATGTACGGCGGCAGTCTCGAGAACCGCAGCCGCTTCCTGCTGGAAACGCTCGCGGCGGTGCGCAAGGTGTGGCCGGAGCACCTGCCGTTGACGGCGCGCTTCGGCGTGATCGAGTACGACGGCCGCGACGAGGAAACGCTAGCTGAGTCGATCGAACTCGCGAAGAATTTCAAGCGCGAGGGACTGGACATGCTGAGCGTAAGCGTGGGCTTTTCCACGCCGACCGCGGCGATTCCGTGGGCGCCGGCGTTTCTCGCGCCGATCGCCGAACGCGTGCGCCGCGAGGCCGGGATTCCGGTTTCGTCGGCGTGGGGCATCGATACGCCGGAACTGGCAGACCGTTCGGTAAAGAACGGGCAACTGGATCTGGTGATGGTTGGCCGCGCGCATCTGGCCGATCCGCACTGGCCATACCATGCGGCGAAGAAGCTGGGTATCGAGCGTCCGTCGTGGACATTGCCGGCGCCTTACGCGCATTGGCTCGAACGCTACGCGGTCGCGTGAGTTTGCGCGTCGGTTCTCTTTTGTACTGATGTGCTGGTGTACTGATGTGCCGTTTGTCCTATGCTTGATGCAGCGGGGCAGACGGCACGTCTGATTTGCCTTCTACGCGCGAACGCGCGGCGCCGCGTGTTGGTGCACGCCGCGAGTTTGTGGGAGTTTCCACTGAAGGCCGTCATCCGGCAGCCTGATTCGTAGAACGCATTAAAGATGCCACCCACTGAAAGGCCGGCGTAGACGGACAAACCGACCCCTTCACTTGCTCGTAGAAGCCATCAGCCACCTCGCATGCCTGGACCGTCGACGCTGAATGCGAGCACACCATCTCATCCAAATACCTATGTTTAACCAGAAACATAGCGTGTGCAGCGCGTGGGCCGATCCAGTCCGCATTCACAACTCCCACCTATACGATGATCAACCTGCGCCACTACTTCTGAGCGTCCGTGCGGGGCATGCAGTTCATTCACGACGCAAGGGTCATTGCCCTATGCGCTCCTGACGATATTAGTGAGTGAACAAACCCGGCCCGCTGTAACTTTAAACGTCATTTTTCTGGAGTACATATGAAAGCCGTTATCTATAACGAGTCGGTTCCGCTCGGTTCTCCGGATGCCCTGACCGACACCACGTTACCCGAGGCTGAGCCAACCGGGTACGACCTGTTGGTGGAAGTGCATTCGATCTCGGTGAACCCGGTCGATACCAAGATCCGTGGCGGCGTGCTGCCGCCCCCAGCGGTCCCCAAGGTGCTGGGCTGGGATGCGTCCGGCGTGGTGCGCGCCGTGGGCGACAAAGTAACCCTGTTCAAGCCCGGCGATCGCGTCATGTACGCCGGTTCGCTGTTGCGGGCGGGCACCAACAGCGAACTGCACCTGGTCGACGAGCGCATCGTCGGGCCGATGCCGAAGAGCCTCAGCTTCGAGGAAGCGGCCGCGCTGCCGCTGACCTCGGTCACGGCGTGGGAGTTGTTGTTCGACCGTTTGCAAGTGCGCGAAGGCAACAACCCGATCGGGACGCTGCTGGTCATTGGCGCTGCCGGTGGCGTCGGCTCGATACTGATCCAGCTGGCGCGCCAGCTGACCGGCCTGACCGTGGTCGCCACCGCATCGCGGCCGGAAACACGCGACTGGGTGCGCGAGCTTGGAGCGCATCACGTGATCGACCACACGCAACCGATGCCGGAGCAGTTGCGCGGCCTTGGCATTGACGAGGTCGATTACGTGGCGAGCCTGACCCACACTGACAAGCACCTGGCCGAAATCGCCCAAATGCTGGCGCCGCAGGGCAAGCTGGGGCTGATCGATGACCCCGAGTCGCTCGACGTGCCGATCCTCAAGCCCAAGAGCATCTCGCTGCACTGGGAATTGATGTACACCCGATCGATGTACCAGACCCCGGACATGATCGAGCAGCACAATATTCTGGCCCGGGTTGCCAGGCTGGTCGACGCCGGCGTGCTGCGCACGACGCTGGCGGACCATTTCGGCACCATCAATGCGGCCAATCTGCGCCGCGCCCATGCGTTGATCGAGAGCGGCAAGGCACGCGGCAAGATCGTGCTGTCCGGCTTTTGAGATTTTGAGGAGCGCGCCATGAAAATCACAACTGCCATCGCATGAATCACACAATGAAATCTCTGCTTCTTCAACACGCAGGAACGGACTAAACACTGGAGCTGGCGAATGTTCTTATCCCCACGCCAGGCCGGCGCGCGCGTCCTCGCAACCGCATCACGTTCGATGGACCTCGTCCGCTCGTTGGGCGCCGACGAGGTGCCGTCGGCATTGCGTGAGGCTGAAGCAGGGCACACACAGGGCAAAGTGGTGATCAGGCTTTGAGCCGCCACCAGACTTGTCCCATAGTTCAACCGTAAGATAGAAAGGAACCGTTATGACCATTGAAGTCATTGCCACGCTAGAGGCCCGCCCCGAAAGGGAAACCGACGTCGAGGCAGCGCTACGCGTGCTGCTCACGCATAGCAGGCAGGAACCGGGCGTCCGGCGCTACGACCTGTACCGCGACAGCACACGACCCGCCACGTTTCATCTGATCGAGGCTTACGCGGACGAAGCCGCGCTGGAAGCGCACCGTGAGAGCGCCCATTACGTCAGGTATCGGGAGCAGGCCGGCGAATGGTTGCTGGCTGCGCCAATGGTTGCGGTCCTCCACCCTGTTGCCGTTGCCCGGGATGAGTAAGTCCCGGGGGCGACGAGTCGATCACTCCGCGTGAATCCGCGACGCCTGTAATACGGCATGTCTGTCGCAACCGCTCCGAATCAACGGCCCCCGTCCATTCGTTTACTCGGACGGGGAGCTCGAGTCTTAGGCGAAACTGTGAAGGCGCGCCGCGTGTCGCGGCTCGCAATCGACGGTCTCGCAGGCTTTGAGCTAGCCGCCGTTGACAGGACTCGCCTTATTGAATTCTTTGCTGCGCCTACACAAGCCGCACTGGACCGGTCTTGGTCGCATGAACGGCCGCACGCACCGCAAGCTGCTCGTGATCGACGGACACATCGGCTTTACGGGCGGCGTGGGTATCGCCGACGAGTGGAGCGGGCACGCGCAGGATGAGAAGCACTGGCGTGACATGCACTTTCGCGTCGAAGGCCCGGCGGTAGGACAGATGCAGGCGGTCTTCATGGACAACTGGATCAAGTCGACGGGCAATGTGCTTCACGGCCCGCAATACTTTCCGGAGATCGACGCCGCAGGCGAAGGCCTCGCGCACATGTTCAGCAGTTCGCCCTCCGGCGGCAGCGACGACATGCAGCTCATGTACCTCATGGCGATTACCGCGGCAACGCATTCCATCCACCTGGCGAGTGCGTACTCTAACTTCGACAGCCGCTCATTCAAGCTCAACGACGAGGCCAATCTCAACATCTATGACCGCGATTTCGCGCGCCGGCAGACCGCCGTTTTCGACGGTGACGTTGTCAACGCGAAACGCATCACGCTTGACGACTGGCGCCGCCGTCCGCTGCTTGAAAAGCTGCTGGAACGGGTTTTCGCGCTGCTCGATTCGCAGCTTTGAGGTTTGGAGTCGCCCGAGGAAACGATGACAACGGACACCTACGATCGAGCGGGGTGATTCGATTCTCCGATTGGATCGGGGTGGCGTCAGGGCGGCAATCTGCCTGCGGTCGCACTGACGGCGAGAACCGTTCTGCCGTCACTGGCAAGACCACACTCGTAAATGATCGGCGTATAGACGCCGATGTCATTCTGGAACTCGGCCTTGTCGCCGATGTATGTGATGGGGCCGCCCGGACTATCGGTCCAGCGATAGCGACTGAACTTCAACTCATAGGGGCCGCCCGTCCATCTGACGGTGTGCGTCGCCAGTCGCTCGATCGGACCCGGGCAATAGATGCTGGCCGCAGCGTTCCCTCTATCGCCTAGACACTGCAGATCGTCATTGCGGCACGGCTGGACTTGATTCGCTGCGTCGCTGCCGTACCTGGCGCCGTTGTCCGAAGCGCAACCCCAGGTGATCAACGAACCGACGATAAGCATTCCCCAGCCGCCCAACATTTTTCCCACGCCGGTCTGCCGCTTGACCACGGGCGCGCCACACGTGACGCACGACGTCGCCTTGTCGCTTACCTCTTCCCCGCGTTGCTTGCGTTTGAGGACTGCCATGAATTCCTCCGATCATTTCCCACATCTCGTCGACACGGTCTTTCTAGATTAGGACAATCTGCCGATCGGGCAGGCACGCGTCCACCGTGCGTGTCAGATCGCGCCCGTGTACATCAAAGATCGCGGAGAAACTCAATCAATGCCGCGTTGACGAAATCCGGCGCCTCCTGTTGCAGCCAATGCCCTGCTCGTGGAACGATTCGAGATGCCGACAGCCTGGGCACGATCTGGGACATGCCATCGATAATCTCGTGCATGCCCGGCATTGCCAGACCGGTGTCTCGCTCGCCGACAAGGTACAGGGCGGGAACCTCGACGAGCAAGCCCTCGAAAGCCGATTGCACTTCCCAGTTCCGATCGAGGTTGCGGTAGTAATTTAATCCACCGCGAAAGCCAGAAATGCTGAATGCTTGTACAAACTTGTCGAGGTCGGTGGGTGCGAGCC
Organism: Paraburkholderia fungorum; assembly: GCF_902833645.1. Lineage (GTDB taxonomy): Bacteria > Pseudomonadota > Gammaproteobacteria > Burkholderiales > Burkholderiaceae > Paraburkholderia > Paraburkholderia fungorum. Next base: position 309,295 of record NZ_CADFGE010000008.1, on the reverse strand, counting down.
ACGTGGGCAACGAAGGTGGATCAATCAGAGCGTCAAGGAGTCCACCGTTGCGCGGCACAAGTCCGAATGGATTGGGCGTATTCGCATCGCGGGCCCCGACGTCGCCTGATGCGGAGTAATAGATCTTGCGCAGTGTCGTGGCAATGTCGCGCTCAAGTTCGGCTTCGGCCAAACCAGGTTCGGAAAAGTAATGCGTATAGAACCTCATCTGCTCGGTCTGCGGAAAAAGCCGGCTCGGCGTCACGGGCGCGCGGCCCATCATCGGCACCCCGAGCGCAACGACAGCGCGAAAGCGATCAGGCCGAAGCAGCGCGGCTTGCCAGGCAATGGTTGCACCCCAATCGTTTCCTACAACAACTGCGTCGCGGTCTCCGAGAATGTCAACGAGCGCCACCAGGTCACCGACAACGTCTAACGTCGTGTACTGTCCGATTGCCGTCGGGCATTCGCTTGATCCGTAGCCACGCAGATCCGGTGCCACGGCGTGGAAGCCGGCGTGCGCAAGTGCCGCCAGTTGATGGCGCCAGGCATGCGAGGTCTCAGGAAAGCCGTGACAAAGGAGCACCAACGGGCCATCGCCCTGTTCAGCGACATGCAGGCGAATTCCGTTTGCTTCAACAAAGGTTTGACGGTATGCGGTCATGGTTGCTCTGGCAGAGATGGATGCACACAAGAATCCCGAGATAGCGTAACATCAAAAGTTGCGCATTACCAAGCTTCCGAATATGCAACGCGATACCCGATTGGCTCGACTTCTGCACGTCCTCATCCACATGCATCTTCGAGGAGGCGCGACCACCTCGGAGACGATTGCGCTGATGCTGCATACGAATCCCGTCTTTGTCCGTCGAACGATGGCTGCGCTACGCGAATCGGGGTACGTAAAGTCAACTGGTGGTCCGGGCGGAGGCTGGGCGCTTGCCTGTGACCTCAACGATCTTACGGTGAGAGATGTCTACGAGGCCATTGGACATACCGCGCCGTTTGTGATCTGCGTGGCCGACGACAATCACACTTGTCCGGTGGAGGCGGCGGTAAATCGCCACATCAATGAGGTGTTGGGTTCAGCGGAAAATACGTTACTTCAATTGCTTGGTGACAAGCGACTCTCCGAGATCGCGCACGACGTGACGTCGTCAAAGTCGCGCAAAACGACTGGTTAATCTCGCGGAGCAATGGAATGGGGGCAATGGGCCGCTGACAGAGACGTTCGGTCATCCGCACCGACGTATCGGAGACGGCAATTCGGTCGAAGCGGACCAGTTCATCCGCCCGGAGGGCATGAGTCCGGTCCCTCCTCATCCCTTGCCGAGGGGTGGCCGACTGGGGAATCCCGCCATATTGCTCAACTGAGCCAGCTCGTTCGCCGCCTCGCGCAGCAGTACCGAGTACTCGTGCATCTTTTCGGCGGTCAGCCGCACCCGCGGACCGGCCAAACTGATAACGCCGACGCAACGCGAACCACTTACCACGGGCACCGCCACGGCTGACATGCGGGGGGCAAACACCTCGTCGATCATCGCGTAACCACGTACGCGAGCAGCGTGGAGGAATCCCAGCAGCGCTTTGAGTGTCGTCGGCGCATTGGGTCCGAACTCATTCGGCGGTCCGAAGCCCTGCTTCAAAACCAGTGCAATCGCTTGTTCGTCGGTCATCGTCATGAGCCACGCGTGTCCAGTCGATGTGCATGAAAGTCGCGCGGCCTGGCCCATGTCGGGGTCGTAGCGGAAGCCGATGCGATGCCCGTCCGCCTTGCCCACCCAGATAATCGCTTCGCCGTCCACCAACGACAGCCGTGCCAGTTCACCGGTTTGCGCGGCGACGCGCTCGATGATCGGTTGGGCGATATCCGCGATGCCCGTGAGGCTCAAGAATTCGAGTCCGTTCGAGGTCATGCGCATTGTCAGGATGTACCGGCTGTGATCGACCAGTTGCCTGACATACCCGCTTTCAACGAGTTCAGCGAGCAGGCGGTGGCACGTGCTGCGCGGCAGGGACAAGGCGTCAGCAATGGCAACAAGGCCTACCCCTTCGCCTTGCGACGCGAGCAGATCGAGAATTTTCAGCCCGTTTTTGAGCGACACTTTCTGTCTATTTTCACAGTATGAAATGGAGTTCCGGTGCGGAACAGCCAGTCTTTGTAGCGCAAACAATAGCACTTGTTCGTCGCCAGAAACGAACGTTTCAACATATCGGGAATTCGGAGACAACATGTCATTTTTTGCTGATTCAGATCTTGCCGCGGAAGAACAGTCCGCGCAGGCTCACTTGATGGCGCGCCGGGCGGTGGCAGGCGCAACCGTCGGCACTGCGCTCGAATGGTTCGACTTCGCACTGTATGGCGTGGTCGCGGCCACGATCTTTCCAAAGCTGTTTTTCCCGTCGCTGGACCCGACTGCCGCGCTGCTGGCGTCACTGGCTAGCTTTTGGGCAGGACTAGCCGCCCGCCCGCTCGGCGCGGTGATCTGCGGGATGCTCGGTGACCGTTGGGGACGGCGCAAACTGATGCTTATCACCGTGTCGGTGATGGGCGCGTCATCGTTCCTTATGGGGTTGCTGCCCACTTACCACCAGGTCGGCATCCTCGCGCCGACTTTGCTGGTGTCGCTGCGCATCATTCAGGGTTTCGCGCTTGGCGGTGAATCGACGGGCGCGCAGCTGATGGCGGTGGAGCATGCGTCTGTTCACCGACGTGGTTGGTATTCAGGTCTGCTTGGCATTTGCTCGCCACTGAGCCAGATTCTCGCCAATTTCTCGCTCTTTACGCTGGCCGCGTTGCTTTCGTCGGACGACTTCGATTCCTGGGGATGGCGAGTCCCGTTCCTCGCAAGCTTTGTCCTGGTGCTGCTGGGCATCTACATCCGCAGGAAGGTCAGCGAGACGCCGGCCTTCGAGGCGCTCAAGCAGACTGGCGTTCCCACACGCGCGCCCAATCCGCTCGGCACCGTCTTCAGATACCACTGGCGCACCGCGCTTCGCCTGACGCTGTTCTTCTGCGGCCCGGCCGCGCTGTTTTATCTGATCGTGGTTTTCTCGCTCAGCTACCTGACGAAACACCTCGGCGTACCCAGGCAGACGGGTTTCATGCTGCTAATGGTGGCAAATGTCTGTGCCATCGTGGGGGCGTTGGCGGGCGGCTATCTGAGCGATCGGATCGGACGCAAACGTGCGCTGATGATCGGCTCGTTCTGCACGCTGATCTGCTGCCTGATCTACTTCCCGATACTCAACCAGAACTCAATCGTCATGACCATGGCCGTGATGGGCGTATTCCTCGGCTTCACACAGTTCCAGAGTGGCATCCAGCCGGTCTGGTTCGCCGAGTCCTTTCCGACCGACGCGCGCTACACGGGCTCCGCACTGTCGTACTCGGGAGCCAACCTGCTCACGGGCGGCCCGATGCCGATCGTCGCCGTGGCGTTGCTCAATGCCTTTAACGGTTCCCCGTGGGCCATCGTAGCGGTTTGCGGCTCGCTGAACCTGATTTCCTTCCTGATGATCGCAATATCCCAGGAAACCAAAGGCACGTCCCTGGAACGCTCTTCTACACATTGATACCATGACTCGCAAACTCTACATCCTCAATGGCTCCAATCTGAACATGCTGGGCGCAAGGGAGCCTCACATTTATGGCACCACCACGCTCAAGGACATCGAAGAGAACTGCCTGACGCTGGCCGACACGCTTAAGTTCGACTGCGTATTCCGTCAGACCAACAGCGAAAGCGAGCTGATCGACTGGATCCAGGAAGCGTTCCTGCAGGACGCGGCGTTGATCATCAACCCGGCTGGCTTTTCGTTCGGTCGGATTCCGGTGCTCGACGCAGTCAAGCTCATCCGCCGGCCCGTAGTGGAATTGCATATCACCAACATCCACCAGCGTTCCGAAGAATATCGTCACTCGACCATCTCGGTGGCGGCGACTGCGGTGATCTGCGGAGCTGGTGCGAACGGATATTTGCTAGCGATCCGCGCGATTGACGATCTGTGGGGCAACCCGACTTGAGCCTGCCCCTCACTTCATGAACCACGCGGGCGCCGCGACGAGGCCCGCTTCGGCCGACATTTGCGTGTCGGGCATCGGGCAGGACTTCGAGCGGACCAGCCGTCCGAGTGACCATCGCATTGCTCTGGCGAGTGGCCGAAATTGGCCGGCAAGCGTCCGCTCGCCGGCTAGTTGCCGTCAGACCTCGGTCTGCTCCTTGGTATCGAGCTGAACCGGTCGTTGCGTCTTGCGCTGCGTTACCGTTGCCCGCGATCCGACGTGGGCTATCAATTGCGAGAGTGGACATAGCCAGCTCGCGAACGTTCGAAGACATGTGTCCGTTTATGCAGCCTTAGTGGAGATGTGCGTCACGTGAGACGTTCAGCTTTCAAAGCTTGCGCCAGGCAGCAGGTCGCCCACGTTGGGAATGTCGAGACCAGGCAAGAGACGGCGGCCGATGTCAGCCAGACCGGTTCCGATTGCGGTATGCGGTTTCCGCCTGGCGACCTCGGCTAGTGCCTGCGTGAACGCTTTCTTGAACGCGAGCCGCGGATGGAGCGCAAGGGTATCGTCGATGAGCCGGGGAGAAATCTCGTCCGTCCGAGGGCAGCCGCAATGCATCCGGAGGCTTAGTCTTGCGACGAGCGCATCGACACGTCGCCGATGACCACCCCTCTCAACCCCTCCCGCAACGCCGTAACATTATCCACACCGTTCAGTTGCTCGAACTCCCGTTGCGCTGCCTGCCAGAGAGGCGCTGCCCTTTCGTGCAGACGCCGTCCCTCCTCGGTGAGTTCGACAAGGCGGCTACGGCCGTCGGTGGGCGAGGGCTTGATCGTGACGAAGCCGTCGCGTTCCAGGAAGCCAACCATTTTTCCCATAGCCGTTCGTTCGATATCGAGCCGTTCGGCAAGGGCGTTGACGGGGGTACTTCCCACCTCGTTTAGGGCGGCCAGGGTGAGGAATTGCGTGATGCGCAGACCCGCGGGCTCGAGATGGCTGTCGTAGAGTCGTGAGATCTGCCTGCTCGCTTTCCTGACGGCGAAGCAGTTGCATTGATCGATTCCAAGCGGCTGATTGACCGGCAACATCTGTTTCACTCCTGATTTTGGTTAATTGCGCGAACGCTGGGTGCGCGTCGCGCGAAGATACTGCGGTATGTTTCGATGAAACCGGGAGCGACAGCGCTGGCATACGGCGGCCTGCGCACCTTATGTCTCGCTGCCGAAACCGACCGGTGTCATCTCGGTGTTCAAAGCCCTGCAGGCGGTGTGATGTAGCCGGGTATCTCGGCCGCAAGCGTGCTCTTCAGCACCGCCGTCCCCTCGTCGGCCATAACCTCGCTCTTGCCGGCGGCGAGAGCGTCGTAGGTCTGTCGCACCACGTCCTCGGGACTGGCCTTCGGCACGTCAATGCCGTTGGTCAGATCGGTATCCACGAACCCGACGTGCAGGCCCAAAACCTGGATGCCACGCTCGTGCAGGTGAAAGCGAAGCTGGTTCGTGTAACTCCAGGCTGCGGCCTTCGATGCGGCATACGGTGTCAGATAGGGTCGCGGAAGCCACACGATGTCGGAAAGCACGTTGATGATGGCAGCATGCGGCTGGGCTGCCAATATCTGTTCGAAGGCCTGTGTGACGCGCATGACGCCGTAGTAGTTGGTATCGAACATGCGGGCGGATTGCGCTTCCACGTCGGCCGCCAAAGGCCCGTCGATCAGCGCGGCAATGCCCGCGTTGTTGATCAGCACGGTCGTATCCGCCGCCAGTTTCGCGGCCTCGGCGATCGACGCCGTATCCGTGACATCGATCCTGACCGGCACAATGCCCGACTCGTCGAAACCGCTGGTGTTGCGCATACCTGCGTATACTTTCGCCGCGCCGCGCCGACGTGCCTCTCGTGCAAAAGCCAGGCCCAAGCCACGATTGGCACCGGTGATGAAGACGGTAGCGTTCCTGATATCCATGACAAGCTCCTTTTTCAAAAGCCGCAGACGGGGGAGAGTCAACTCCCGCCACTAGCCTGCGGGTGCCTCTGGTTCATAGAAAGATGTTTTCTGGCAACTGCTTCGAAAGCGCCTCACGCAGGCGCGTGGCGAGAGTCAGTACAGCGCCAAGCGGGCTCATCCGCACGCTGACTCGCGGCACCGAGCCGTCGGCGTTGCGGTCGACAACCACGACCGCGCTCAGCGCCTCGCCACTCGTCAGAACGGCCTCGTATTCCAGAAAAAGCCGCGAGCCGACGGCTTGAACGAACGTTGGCGTCTGTGAGACGTAGAAGGTTCCAACGGCGCCGACGGCGAGCCTGATTTCGTCGCGCCCGATAACGGGAGCGCGCAACACCGAGCTGACCAGCTCAGCGTCGGCCGTCAGATCATCGAGAAACGGGTGACGCTCAGGTTGGGTGGGTGACATTTTCAAACCTCGATTCGCTTTAAGGACGTGTTCACACGAATGCGGCCCGATTCCTGGCAATGAACTGCTGGACCGAGAGCGGCGGCTGCCCAGTGATCTTCTCGACGGCATCGTTGGTGCCTGAAAAGATGCCGTCGCGGTAGTTCTGCGCAACTTCGACCAGATGCTGCGTGAGGAACGGCGGAAACTTGTAAAGGGTTTCCATCTTGATCCGGAATTCCTCAATGAATGCTGGGGCATATTCGATCCGGGCACCGAGAACCTCGCTCATCGCGGCTGCGATCTCGACGTGGTTCATCTCGACGGGGCCGTGGAGCGTGTAGGTCTTGCCCTCGTGGCCTTCGGGGTTGGCGAGGAGATGGGCGATCACGCGTCCCTGATCGTCGCTGGCGATGGGGGCGTGACGGCCGTTGCTGAAGGGAAATTCAATTTTCTTCGTGGCCCAGATTTCCCTCGCGAAATGCGGATAGACGAGCCAATCGGCAAAGAAGGTGGGACGCAAATGCGTAGTCGCGACACCCGACCAATCGAAGACCCGTTCGGAAACCCAGTGATCCTGTGCCGCGTGGCTCGCCGACTCCCGGCGTGCGGAAATCTGCGACATGTTGACGATCGCCGTGACGCCCGCTTCCTTTGCTGCCTGCGCGAAATAGGCCGCGGCCCCGATGATTCCCGGCGCGATTGGATGAAGGAAATACGCCGACCGGATGCCTTCCATCGCTGCCCGGATGTCGTCGATGTCGGTGAAGTCTCCGACCGCGACATCGACACCGCGCTGCCTCAGGGCTGCCGCCCGATCGTCATCTGTGCGCACATAGGCCCGCACGCGTTTGCCCATCTTGAGCAGTTCGTCAATGGCAAAACCTCCGGTCCGCCCGGTCGCACCGCTCACAAGAATCTCAGCCTCGTTCATCGCTTTTCTCCATTCGAAAGTGAGAGCATATGCTCTCTTGTGTTGGAGATTAGGAGCATATGCTCTTATTGTCAAGTTTTTTTTGGGGGGGCGCGCGCCACGGATAACAGCACGCCTGGTTCAACTGACGGCATTGGCGGCGAGCATCGACGGATGCCGCGGGGCAGAGGCGTCGATATAGCCCTTGCTTACCTGGATGGCGGAATGTCCAGTGTCTGCTCACCTCGGGAAGAGACGGGACCGCGCGAATCGACGAAGCGATTTCCTGTGGTTTGGCAAGGGCGCCGGAGATCATCAGCGAGGGCCGCGAGTATTCGATCTGCCCGCAGATTCGTGCCAGGCGCAAACCGGAAATATCCGTTCGCGCCGGTCATTGCTAACAATGCACTGACCGACGGTGTGACCGGTCAGCTAGATGTGTAAGGGGCCACTGCTATCTTTGGAGCTGACATTTGAGTCTCCACCCGCGGTCGCTAAAGCGATGCATGTTTCGACTCGGTATATTGCCGTTGATCCCTCTTTTCGCGACATCTTCGCCGGGCTATGCGAATCCGTACAACTTCGTAGGGTTAGCGACGAATATCAGATGCTGCCAATCCGGCCGCCCGATCCAATCCGCGATCGTGTCCAGCAAGCTTGCATCATCCGGCTTATGAGTCTTTTCCGTCGGATGAGGCCAGTCGGTACCCCACAGCATCCGCTCCGGCGCCATCTCGATCAGCGCTTTCGCGACAGGTGCCACGTCTTCGTATGCTGGCGCGCCCGCCTTGCTGTCGACGTACGGCCCCGACAACGTGATCCATGTATTGCCTTTGTCGACAAGGCGCCGCGCGGTGCGCAAAGCGTCCGACGACAGGCCGCCCGGTTGCGGAACATGCGCGATATGGTCGATGACGAGCGGGCAGGGCAGTGCCGACAAATGCGGCTCGAGCACCGGCAGTCGCGCGCCCTGCACCACCAGTTCGATATGCCAGCCGAGATTGGCTATGCGCGCGGCAAGTGGCGTAAGCATGTCGAGCGTCGTGGCGCCCGGATAGCTCAGGTTGAAGCGGATCGCGCAAATGCCGCCTCGATCCAGATTCTGCAGTTCCGCATCGGTCACGGAACTGTCGATAACGGCAACGCCGCGCGCGTTGCCGCCGAACTGCCTGACGGCTTCGAGCGTACAGCGGTTATCCGTTCCATACGTCGACGGGGTGACAACCACGTTGCGCTTCACCCCGAGGCGCGTCTGCAAAAGCCGGTACTGCGCGACTGTCGCATTCGGCGGACGCAGGGTCGTGCCCGGTGCAACCGGGAAGCGATCGTCGTAGATATGCATGTGACAGTCGATGGCGCCTTCGGGCAACCTGAACGTTGGCCGATCCGTGCCGCCCGACCACGTCTCTTCCGCGTTTGCCAATTCAGGCATCGCCGCGGACATGAGTGCAACGCCCGCGAACTGGAGAAACTCGCGTCTCGTGGAAACAGTCATGATCAGATGGTCCCCGTCTTGCTAACCAGACGGTTTGCCGAACCGTTGCGAGTCAACAGCAACAAGGTCGCGACGCTGACGAGCGTGAGGATGGCGAGTGGCATCAACGCCAGCGCATAGCTTCCCGTCGCCTCCTTCACCCATCCGTATACGTTCACCATCAGCCCGCCGCCGAGCAGATTTGCAATCGCGTTGACCGTCGCGAGGCCTGCCGCCACGGTACTGTTGGACAGCATGTCTGTCGCGAGCGCCCAGAATGGGCCCTTGAACGAATAGGCGCCGACGAGCACCGCGCACAGCATGCAGACCGTCGGTACAAGCGAGCCGCTCAGCGACGTCGCGAACAGACCCACACCGATCAGCAGCATCGGTACTACAGTGTGCCAGCGCCGCTCGCCGACCCGGTCCGAGCGGCGGCCCCAGTACACCATCAGGATGGAAGCGACCGCGTACGGCACGGAGTTCAGCAAGCCTGTCTGCATGACAGACAACCCAAACGACTTGAGCAGTTGCGGCTGCCACACGGACAGCGTGCTGCCTGCCGCCGACGCACACGTATCGACGAGTGCGAGACACAACACATAGCGATTGCGGAACAGTTGTGCGAGCGGCAGCGACGGCACTTTCTTCGGAGCCTTCTGCTCGCTGACGAGCGCATTGACGAGCCACATCCGCTCGTCATCGTCGAGCCATTTCGCGTTCTCCGGCTTGTTGGTCAGCATCAACAGACACGCGACACCGAGCAGCACGGTCGGGACGCCTTCGAGAATAAACAGCCAGTGCCAGCCGCGCAGGCCCCAGAAGCCGTCCATCTGCAGCAGCAACGCCGAAATCGGTGAGCCGATGAAGCTCGCGGCGGGAATGGCGACCATGAACGTCGCGACAATACGAGCGCGATACGAGGCCGGAATCCAGTACGACAGATACAGCAGCACGCCAGGGAAAAAGCCCGCTTCGGCGGCGCCGAGCAGAAAGCGCAGGACATAGAACGACGTTGCGTTATGCACGAACGCGGTCGCCGCCGACACGATGCCCCACGTAATCATGATCCGCGCGATCCAGATACGCGCGCCGTACTTTTCCAACGCAAGATTGCTCGGCACTTCGCAAAGGAAGTAGGAAATGAAGAACAGGCTGCTGCCGAAGCCGAACACCTTCGCCGACATGCCAAGATCATGATTCATCTGCAGCGACGCCATGCCGACGTTGCCCCGGTCGATAAAGGCCAGCAGATAGCACACCATCAAAAAGGGAATGAGGCGCCAGACGACCTTTCGTATCGTCCGGCGCTCGATCGGGGACTTGTCCATAAATCCAGTTTGCATCGTCGTCTCCGTTTATTGTGCGCCTGCGCGCTGATTCGTGAATCGTTGCCATGCAATGACGGCGATGACCCCGCCGGCGAGCACCACCGCCATGGCTGCAAATGTGTGTCGTACGCCCAGCGCTTCGGACGCGGTCCCGACGAGCAGGTAGCCGAATGGCATCGTGCCGTTGTAGGCCATCCCGTACATGCCGACGAGCCCGCCGCGCACATGTTCCGGGCATTGCCGCTGGATGGTCGCGTTCGTCGACGTGGCTGCGAACGTGAGGCTGAAACCGAGTGCGTAAAACGCCGGCACCGTGGCTGCCGCCTCGGATGTCGCGGCGAGCGACGCGAGCGCGCCGACGGCCGTCCACGGCGCCCACGCGATGAATCTTCGCGACGCCCACGTGCCGATCGCTGAAGAAAGCAGGATTGCGGCGCTCAGCGAACCCGCGCCCGCGCACGCGAAGAACACGCCCGTAAACCGCGCCGCGTCGTGAAACCCCTGGTCCGCGAGCAGCGGCACGAGTGTCTGGTAACTGCCGGCGAACAAACCGATGCACGCAAGAATGGGCAGATAGCGCGCGGAAAACGCATCGGACATCACGTAGCCGACTGCGTCGCGCAGGCTGCTGTCCGCGCGCGCGGGCCGAGCCGCCGAGGCCGTTCTGATGGAACGCACGCAGGTCGCCATGAAGCAGAGCGCCACCGCATAAATCACAAACGATGTTCTCGGTCCGAGCGTCGGATAGACGAAACCGGCAATCGTCGGACCGACCATCCGGCCGACGTTGTAGACCATCGTGTTCATCGCCACGGCGTTTGACGTATGCGTCGGATCTTCGAGACTCGTCAGCAGCAGAACCTGGCGCGCGGGCGTCTCAACGGCGCTCGATACGCCGATGGCGAGCGCATGCGCGAGTATCAGCTTCACGCCGAGCACGCCGACCAGCGACAGCGTGAAGAGACTGGCCGTCAGCACCAGCGACGCCGTGAGTACGCACAGCGTCGCGCGCTTCGCATTGGCCGAACTGATCCGCGAGCCGGCGATCGGTGCGACGATCAGTTGCGGTCCGTACAGCAAAAAATTGAGCAGCGCGAGAATGGCCGCCGACCCCGACAGGTGATACACGAGCAGATTCAGCGTGACGTTCTGCGTCCAGCTACCGAGCACGGACGCGACCTGTCCGCTCAGATAGCGTCGCAGCGACGCCTCGGCAAGCGCCGGAAACAGTCTGCTTACGAAACCGGCTTGCGCGACCATGCTCATGACAACGCCTTGCCGCGCGTTTCGGGTGCGAAGAACACGACGACGGCGGCGGCGACAAACGCGACGATGGTCGTCGCGAGTCCGAGCACGAATCCGCCAGACGTCGATGCGAGCGCGCCGATGATCAACGGCGCGATGAAGCCGCCCAACCGGCCGCCGTTATACGCGAGGCCCATCAGAAATCCGCGCGACGCAGTATTGCCGATGATCTCCGCGAGGAACGGACCCGCTCCGGCAAAAATACCGTTGACGCTGAAGCCGGTCAGGAAGATCGCGACCATGAGCAGCAGCGCATTCGATGACACGATGTACACGCCCACGGCGGCAGCGCCAACGAGCAGGTAGGCCAGAAACATGGGCCGTCGACCAAGCCGGTCGACGAAAGCCGAGAACAGCAGGAAACCGGTGATCGCGCCGAACTGCAGCGCAAGCACGAACTTCAGGCTATGCACGAAGTCGAGATGCTTCACCGTGACGAGGAACGTCGGTGTCCACGTAAAGACGCCCCAGTACAGGTACTGCAGAAAGAAGATGAAACCGAATGCCGTCAGCAGTCCGCGTACGTTGAGCTTGGCGCCGCTAGCCGCCGCAGCGCGCTGTATCGACGCCTTCGCGTGCTTGCGCTCCAGCCAGATCGGCGATTCAGGCGTTTTTCGCGCGACCCAGAAGAGGATAAAGAACGGCAGGGCACCGATCAGAAACAGCAGGCGCCAGCTATTTCCGCCGAGCCCATTGTTCACGCCGCTGACCACACCAGAGACGGTGATCGCGAGGATTGCGCCGATGGGCAAGCCCATCTGCATCAGCGCGCCGCCCTTGCCGCGCCGGCTCGCGTGCCATGTCTCGGCGATCAGCGCGGCGCCCGCCGTCCAGGTGCCGCCCATGCCCAACGCGCCGAAGAAGCGCAACGCCGCGAACCAGTGCTCGTTCGGCGCAAATGCAAGCAGACCCGAGAACAGCGAATAAATGCCAACGCAGAGCAACGCGGTTCGCACGCGCCCCAGCCGGTCCGACACATATCCGAACAGAATCCCGCCGACGATCTGCCCGGCCGCCGTGATGCTTGTGAACAGACCGAGTTGCGCCTTGCTCAAGCCGAACTGAAGGGCGAGCGTCGGCAGCAGAAGCGAAAGCAGGAACGAGTCGTAGCTTTCGAACGTCCAGCCGAGTCCCGCAAGTGTTAGCGAACGCCACTCGGTACCTGTGATATTCCTGACTCCCCTGGCATCCGCAGCGTCCTCGAATTCGGTTGCTGCAATCGTTGGACTCGTCTTCATGTGTTGTCTCCGGCAATCGCGAGGCGATAGGTTGCCGCCGCAGTCCGGCTGAACAGGGCGGCTTTTTCATTGGCGGACATCGCGGACGCGAGTCGTTTGAAGGCGTTCCACAGCACGCCGTAACTGAACATCCCTTTGTCGACCGGAAAGTTGCTTTCGAACATGCAGCGATTCACGCCGAACAGTTCGACGCAGGTGTCGAAATACGGCCGCCATGCAGAGGCCAGTTCCTCGGACGAAGGCGGCACTTCGCGCGCGGCGAAGTCGAAGCCGAATACGTTCATGCCCGCGCCGCCGAGCTTGATGCGCGTGTTGGGCAAACTCGCAAGGCGCGCGAGTTTTTGCTGCCATTCGGCGTGAACCGCCGCGCGTTGACCGGCGTGCGGACCCACGCCCAGCGGTCCGCCAAAATGATCGATGACGACCGTCACGTGATCCGCAGCACGCGCGAGTTCATACAGATCGTCGAGTTGCGTGTGATAGACCCATGCGTCAAGCGCAAGCCCGAAGCGGCCGAGCGCCCCGACACCTTGCCGGAAAACCGGATTCGTCATCAGATCGCGCGGCGGCGTCACGGGGCTCGAACTCACTTCCGAGCTCGCATGCCACGCGAGCGGATTACGGATGCCACGAAGGCGTCCGCCGGATACCTGCAACATCGCTTCGAGCACCGCATCGAGTTCCGCACCAAGCATCAGATCCGCACCGCCGACGATCGCTTCGCAGCAGCGCGCCCGTCCGTACGCGCCGCTCGCGAACATCGCGGCGATGCCGTTGGCGAACTCCACTTCGCCAACGGGCTTCATCGCCTCGGGACCGTCCTCGCGCAGCATCGAGCGGCATTGCACGTAGACCGTCGACACGACCCGGTGCCCGCTCGCCACGTCGTTGCGGAATTCGTCCGCGAGGTACCGCCCGGTCTGGCGGTCCCACAGATGATGATGCGCATCGACAATCGGCAGCTCAGGCTCGAGAACAGGCTCCTTTCGCAGGGCAAGCCACTTTTCTCGAACCGGCAGATGGGGCGCATGGACTATCTGCACAACGCCCTCCCGTCAGAACTTCTGGCGCATGCCAATCGTGATGCCCGTCTGGTTATATCCGGGCGCGACCGTACCGTAGCCATTGACGCCCAGCGTGGATTTGTCCTTGTTGTGAGCGAAGCCCGCGGTTGCGTAAAGATCAGTGCGCTTCGACAGGAAATAGTCCGCGCAGAGCACCGCGAGCCATGGGTCGGCACCCGTCGAATGCACGTCCTGGTAGTAGCCGGTGGCCGTCACAACGAAAGCGGGCGTCACGTTGTACTGCGCACCCGCCCAGTAGAGGTTTGCAGCGCTGGCTTGCGAGCCGTTTGCAACGACGATCGGGTTCACAGGCAGGAACGCATTTGACGCACGCAGATAGCGATAGCCCGCGAAGCCTTTCACGGGTCCGATTACATACGAAGCCGCTGCCGTTGCGCGACGCTCGGTGCCCGTGTTGGTCGCGATCGTGTTGCTGTTGCGCTGCTCGTACGACACGCTCGCCGCGAACGGGCCTTGCGCATAGGTCACGGCCCCACTGAAAAAGCGCCCCGTGATTTCCGCGCCCGGCACTTCGGCGCCGTAGCCCGTGTCGTAGCGCGTGCTATACATCGCCTGCGCGGTCAGCGGGCCGAACACGCCCGTGTACTTCGCCGAGTTGTCGATGCGTCCGGCCATCGCGTAGTCGAGCGACAGCGCGGAGTAGCGCGACGATGCGCCCATCGGATCGAACGCAACGGCCTGTTCGTAGAGCAGCGAGTTCTGCCGGCCGAACGTCAGTTGCTGACCTTTGTACGAAAGACCGACCCAAGCCTGTCGGCCAAACAACCGGGTGGTCGTTGCAGCGTTAGCGCCGAGACCTTTAGTTGATTGAGCGGTCGTGCCGTCATTGATGTTGAAACCGCTTTCCAGCTGGAAAATGGCCTTCATGCCGCCGCCGAGATCTTCGACGCCCTTCAGTCCCCAGCGGGAACCGGACAGGTTGCCCGACACTTCGCGCGTTTGTGCGCCGCCAGCGCTCGTATTGTTGATGTGCTCGATCCCAACGTCGGCAATCCCGTACAGCGTGACGCTGCTTTGCGCATGTGCAGCGCCGCAGGTCAGACTGACGCCTGCGGCAGCGACTGCGCCGAGCATGAAACGGACGTTCGTGTTGACGTTGTGGCTGGCTTTTTTGAACAGCATGGAGTCTCCAGATAGCGTTTTATGGACTGGTTTTGAATGTGTGGATCAAACTTTGTGGGCCGACGGCGCTTCGCCTGCGTCGGCGCCGGGATCACCGAGCCAAGCGATGGTGAGCGCGCCGAGCAGCAGCACACCCGACACGGCGAGCAGCGGCACGGTGAACCCGCCTGAGAGTTGCTTGAGCGCGCCGATCATCGACGGACCGACGAAGCCGCCGAGGTTGCCAACCGAGACGATGAGCGCCAGGCCCCCGGCCGCGGCCCGTCCCGTGAGAAAGCCGGACGGAATGGCCCAGTAGGTCGCCTGGAAAGCGAGGATGCCGCTCACCGTGAAACAGAGTGCGATCAGCTTCAGCACGGGCGCGTCGATGAAGGTGCTTGCGCACAGCGCGGCCGCCGCCACGACCAGCGCACCGGCCACATAGGGAATACGGTTTTGCGAGCGATTCGCGACGCGCGCCCACCAGAGCATGGCGACTGCGCCGATTGCATAGGGAATCGCAGTGAGCCAGCCCACGACCGTGTGCGTGACGCCGAATTGCTTGATGATTTGCGGCATCCACAGGCCCACTCCCAGCGACCCGACGATGCCGCAGAAGTTGACGAACGCGAGCACGAACACGCGCCAGTTGGTCATCGCGTCGCGCAGTGTGCTGCCGTGACGTGCGCCGATGTCGCCCTGTTCAAGCGCAAGACGCTTTGCCAGAGACGACTTCTCTTCGTCGGTGAGCCATTTTGCTTTTTCGGGGCGGTCGGCCAGCACGAACAGACAGGCGATGCCGAGCAACACGGCCGGTCCGCCTTCGATCAGCAGCAACCACTGCCAACTGCGCAGGCCATGCAGGCCGCCGAGTTCGAGCAACGCGCCCGAAACGGGCGAGCCGATCATATTCGCGACGGGGATGCCGACCAGGAACGCAGCCGTCACTTTCGCGCGCCACTTGCCCGGGAACCAGTGCGTGAAATACAGGTAGATCCCGGGCGTGAAGCCCGCTTCGGCGATCCCAAGCAGAAAGCGGGCGGCGGCAAAGCTCTTTGGGCCGACGACGAACGCAGTCGCCATCGAAAAGAGACCCCACGTGATCATGATGCGTGCGATCCACACCCGCGCGCCGACCTTATGCATGATCAGGTTGCTCGGAATCTCGAACAGGAAATAGCCGACGAAGAACAGTCCTGCCCCGAAGCCGAACTGCTCGGACGTCAGACCGAGGTCCTTGTTCATCGTCAGCGCGGCGAACCCGACATTGGTCCGGTCGAGATAGCTGATGACGTAGCAGATGAAGATGAATGGCAGGATTCGCCGGAACGCCTTGGCGAGCGTGCGTTCACTGGCCGCGTAGTCCTCGCTGGCGATGCCGGCGACGGGCGGCGTTTCTGTCTGGCGCGTGGCACCGTCGGCGCGCAGGGTGTGCGACATGGTCATGCTTGCTCCTCCATCGCGCTTCTGTCGGCGCAAATGTATTGATGTATCGCGGGCGTTCGCGCCCGCTGCGCCATCAGACGGTTCGCCCGGCCTGCTTCGGAAGCGGGCCGGCAACCGTCATTTCAGCTTTGAGAACCGTTCCCGAAACGGACTCGGTCATGAACAGCGTCTTCATGTCCGCGCCGCCGAAACAGAGATTCGTGAGCGAAGCGCCTTCCGGGCTCGTCAGAATTTCGACGGGTTCAGCGCGATGGTTCAGCACCCACGCGCGGCCAAGCCCCGGATTCGCGACGAAGAGTCGTCCTTGCGTGTCGATGGTCAGTCCGTCCGGACCGCTCGGGCCATACGACGTGAAGAACTGCCCGACCTTACTGACGGAACCATCCGCCTGAAGCGGCACGCGCCACACGCAGTTGCCGCGCGTCATACCGACAAAGAGAATCTTCTCGTCGGGCGACAGCACGAGTCCGTTGGGGCTCGGGCAATTGCCGAGCAGCAAGTCGAGCTTGCCGTCCGCGGACAGCCGGTACACACGGCCCGTCGGATCGTGCAGTCCCGTTTGCCCCTGATCGGTGAAGTACAGGTTGCCGTTCGAATCGAACGTGAGATCGTTCACGCCCCGGAAGCGCTCGGAATTGCGCCGCTCGAGAAACGGGCGCACTTCGCCGCGCGCGATGTCGAGCAGCATCAGACCGTTGCGATAGTCGGTGATGAGCAGATGCGCATCGTCGAAGCGCTTCATTCCGTTCGGCTCGCCGTCGTATTGCACGACGAGTTCCCACTCGCCCGACGCCGAAATCCGGAAAACGCGGCCATGCGGGATGTCCGTGACGAACAGATAGCCCGCCAGGTCCCACACGGGGCCTTCGAGAAAGGAGTCCGTGGCGAGGCCGCCGCGATTGGCGCGCGCCCAATCGGTCTGGACGTCGGCTTTGCGGAATTTGTCCGGCATACGCGTGAAGACTTCCGCGGTGCGTACTTCGGGCGAGAGGAGATAGAACATGATGGAGCTTCTCGTGCGGACGTCAGGCTGCGTTGCGGGCATGTTCCTCGACGACGGCGAGAACATTGGCGGCGGCGCCCTTACCCATGTTCACGTACGCGGCATCGCTCACGCCGCCGATATGCGGCGACAGGATCGCGTTCGGGATCTGCTGGAACGGATGCGGGTGCGTTATCGGTTCGACGTCGAAGCTGTCGAGACCGGCAAAGCGCAACTGGCCGCTGGCGAGCGCCTCGGCGAGCGCCGCTTCGTCGATCAGACCGCCGCGTGCGGTGTTGACGAGAATTGCGCCGCGCCTGAATCGCGCCAGCGTGTCGCGGTTGAGCATCCGGCGGTTTTCCGCTGTCAGCGGGCAGTGCAGCGAGACGATGTCGGAAGCGGCGTACAACTCGTCCAGCGACACCAGCTTCACGCCGGCGGGCGCTTCCTTCGCGTACGGATCGAACGCGAGCACGTTCATGCCGAACGCCGCGCCGATCGCTGCGACGCGCCGGCCGATCGCGCCCAGTCCGACCAGGCCGAGGGTTCGCCCGTCCAGTTCGACGGACTTGTGCGTGGATTTGTCCCAATGGCCTTCGCGCATGCGTGCATCCAACTGCGGCACCGACTTCGCGCACGCGAGAATCAGCGCCCATGCATGCTCCGCGACGGCGGCCGCGTTGGCGCCAACGGCGGCGCGCACCGCGATACCGCGCGCGGCCGCCGCTGCCTGATCGATCACGTCGATGCCGCTGCCATGCTTGGAAATCACCTGGAGGTTTTCGGCGGCATCCATGATGCGGGCGTTCACCTTGCCGTATCGGACGATGATCGCCACCGGCTTGTGCTGCTCACAGAGCGCCACGATGTCGTCTTCGGTCGGCTGCTTGCCCGCGAATACGACGTCGAATTGGGTCAGCATATCGAGCGCTTGCGGCGCGAGATCGGCAGCCGTCACGAGGACGACGGGTTTATGCGAGGCCGGCTCCATCACAGCGCCTCGCCTTCGGCCAGCATGCCCGTTGCACGCAGTTCTTTCTCGACCCAGCCCGGACGCACGTCGCCCCTGTGAATCGCCGCGATGCGCGCCGTTTCCATGTCGAGCTTTTTCTGCGCGAGATCGATGATGCGTGCGACGTCGTTACGCGGAATCACGACTACGCCGTCCGCGTCGCCAACGATGAGATCGCCCGGGTTGATGGCCGTGTTGCCGGCCGAAATTAGCGTGTTCACGAGGCCCGCGACGCTTTTGGTCGGGCCGCAGGGATTCAGGCCGGCCGCGAAGATCGGGTAGCCGCCGTTGGCCAGTTCGTGTGCATCGCGTACGGCGCCGTCGATGACGATGCCCGCTATACCGCTCGCCTTTGCCTGCGCTGCCATGATTTCGCCGATCAGCGCGCACGAGAGATCGCCCTTGCCGTCGACGACGATCACGTCGCCCGGCTTCGCGATGGACAGCGCGGCGTGAATGGCGAGGTTGTCGCCGGGACGCACTTCGACCGTGACGGCCGGACCTGCGACTTTCATCGTCGGCGACAACGGCTTGACCCGGCCATGCAGCGTGCCGCGACGGCCAGCGACGTCAGCGAGGATAGCGGCCTGAAAGCGCGCGGCCGCCTGGACCAGTTCTGGCGACACCCGTTCGATATTGCGATTGATAGCGGAAGAACCTGCAGGATTGGTGCTCATGGATTTCACCTCAGCTTGGGAAGTTGTACTGTGTACAACGATGGTGTACAGAATGAAATCACTATAGCCAGCAGGGACGCGCCAAGCCACTAGCGTTTACCCTTTTACGGTATAAACCAGTGTTTTACTGTGTACAATTTCGGGAAACGAATTGCGGGAGGTAGGAATGGGAAACGAAGGAGTTGTCGCTGTCGAGAAGGCGCTTTCGCTGTTGGACTGTTTCAAGCCGGGGGCGGAATCACAGTCACTGGCGATGCTTGCGCAAGCATCCGGGATGCACAAGACGACGGTCTATCGACTGATGAACTCGCTGGAGCGGATGGGCTATGTCGTGCGCGCTCAATCCGGCAATTATTCGCTCGGACATCGCGTGCTGTACCTGGGCAAGCTGTACGAGCAGTCCTTCCATCTTTCCACGGTGGTGGAACCGGCGCTGCATGCACTCGCCGCGGTGACGAAAGAAAGCGCATCGTACTACGTTCACGACAACGGGCAGCGGCTGTGCCTGTTTCGGGTCGAGCCGTCCGAAGGTCTGCGTGAAACGCGGCTCGCCGGAACGGCGCTGCCGCTCGACGACACGGCCATTAGCCAGGTGATCCGTTTCTGGGGACTCGGTGAACCGATCTACGACAAGCCGCCGGCACTGCCCATGTTCACCGCGGGTGCGCGCGACGTGCACACAGCAGCGTTCGCTCTACCGATCTTCGGCGCCGGGGACAAGTTCATGGCGGCGCTGACGCTTTCCGGTCCCGCGTCGCGGCTCAGCGCGGCGCACACGTCGGGCGAGCTGGATCGGCCGCAACTGGATGCGGCCGCTGATCTGTCCCGGAAGCTCGGCGCCAGTGTTGCATTGTGCGAGAAGATCTACGCCGTTTGATCTTCGCGTCGGCGGACGGTGGTTTCCGCTGCGCGGGAACCGGTTGTTGGGACGCCGCGTCTGTTTATGCGTTCGTTGTGGGCTTGGCTGACGTATGTTTGCTCGGGCTGCGCTTCGTGGCTGCTGGCGTTTCCTTCGTCGCTATCTGTGATGCCTCGGCAAGTAGGCGCATTGCACGGTTCGCGGTGATGCGGCTTTGAGGGATGCCCTTCGCATCGAGTGCGATCACCTGATACAGCTCACGGTCACATTCCAGCTCCCGCTGATATTGCTCTGCTGTATCGACGAGCAATTCAAGCATGGTCTGCTGACGTCGTCTTTCGTCACTCGTGATGGCAGGATTCCTACATATTGAGGACCCAAGTGTGATCAATGTGTTGAGCTGGCTCAACTGCCGGTTGCATAGATCGAAGCTGGAGAGCGCAAGCTTTTCGTACTGAAGCGCGTCGACAGGCGGGCGTGAAGCGGGTTGAGATTGTTTTGTGGGTTTGCTGCTCATGGTGCGACCTCCCTGGTACTTCCTGGATCGCCCGACACTCGCTTGCTTGGGGAAGGGGTGAGCGGGCACGTGGCGGGTTTGGAAGACCGGCTCTGTACCATACCGGCGAGCCTTGCGGCTCCCCCACCACAGCCCGCCCATTAGAAAACAACAGACGTGCAGAGGTAGACGCACGCCCCGCCTGAGCGGGGGTGCGGGTACAGAGGACAGGCTTCCACACCTGACCGCCGGGTGTTTCCCGATGGCTTGATGATTATAAGTCATGGCAACGGAGCAGCGATCAACCAGGCGGGCTAAGTGTTTGCGTTTGGCCAATTGGATAAGACATCGGCGGGACGCGATGGCTTGTCGCTAAGCCAGGGATCGCGAATGAGCACGCGGCTAGTTGCTTTAGGGTTGACGGTTAGCACTAACGCGTAGCGGGTTTGGTCAATGCACGGGCCTGACAGTCGACGGCGGTTCGTCGGCCAAAGCGGTCGTTTAATCCATGAGTGTTTCGACCGGCTGCGAGTGTCCGCTTTGAACTGACGTGATCGACCGTACTCGACCCTGAGGAGACATACAGCTTCCTCGATAAGAGACGTTCGTGCGGAACTAGCGAGGGTTACGCCTCGTCGCAATCTTACATCTAGAGCAACGTCGGGTGGTCAACCACGCAACAGCACGTTGCGTGGCAACGGGATCCTCCGCGACGACTAGCCCTGTTTAAACAATTCCAATGACAAGTGTAGTCTTGGAAGCTGGAACGCCTCTTACGATCAAATCGGGCAGGCGTTGTGGATCAGACCAGTGCGCGCCCGATCAGACGAACTCGCGACACCCCTCCGTCCGGCAGAATATTGAAGCGCACATGGGTAACCCGCGTTATCCGTTCAGGCGAGAACGAACGTAAGCAGTCCATTTCCAGCTTCTGCTCGTCGAGCAACACGGGCCAGAACATCGATTGGGTAATGAGCGACTCGTCGGTGCCTGCCGTAACGAATGCGCCTTGAAGCGAGCAACGGTCCGCGAAATTGCCTTTGAAATGCGCGGTGTCGACATCGATCCTGCTGATTTCGCCAGCCACCGCGAGTTCGACGATGCACCAGTCACAGCCCGGTTCGCGACGCCGACGGGTTTCCCAGCCTTCGCCCATGTTGGCTGCACGCGTGGGCAAAAGCAGATTTGACGCGAGGCCGTAGTGCTGGTTGTTCGCCGCAACGATCCGCGCACCGTTCATCGCTGACGCGAGATCGAGTTCGGCGCCCGGCGCGAGTTCGCGGCGCGGCCGGCCGAACACGCGCAATCGCGCGATACCGCCGTCCGGGTAGATATTCAGGCGTACGTGCGTGTAGACTGCGCCCTCGGCCACCTCGATTGCGCGAAAGTGATGCGCGTTTCCGTTCAGCGCCATCGCGGGAAGCACTTCGGTCCATTGCGCATCGGCGGGCGGAATGTC
Organism: Paraburkholderia fungorum; assembly: GCF_902833645.1. Taxonomy (GTDB): domain Bacteria; phylum Pseudomonadota; class Gammaproteobacteria; order Burkholderiales; family Burkholderiaceae; genus Paraburkholderia; species Paraburkholderia fungorum. The sequence goes on along the minus strand of NZ_CADFGE010000008.1, from coordinate 287,539 downwards.
GTCATCCGAGCGACACGCGTCTATCGATGCCGCCGGAGGAAAGTTGCCGGTGAAATGGCTCGTGTCGATATCGACGCCCATCAGTTCGCCCGCCGTGCCCAGCTTGACGATACAGAAATCGTGGCCAGTCACGCGCTTGCGACGCGATTCCCAGCCGTCCATCCATTTGCCGTTGTCATCGTATTTGCCGGGTATGAACACGGCCGGCTCCGGATTGAGCATGCGAGCCATCGGCGCGAAAAAATCATCACTGGTAAGCACAGCTTGCGCGCCGAGACGTGGGTCCGCGAGATTGATGCCTGTGCGCGTAAAGGCCGGCGCGTTCGGGTCGAGAGTGGGAATGGCCATGTGTGTGAGCGTCTATCTGAGATTGTTGAAATGATGAACGCTCAGGCGTCCGGAACCCACGGTTGCGTGCCTTGCAGATCGGATACGAAGTCGTCGAGCACGGCGATGTCAACCGGTTTCGGCGTGTTGTCGGCTTGCCCCTGAATTTTGACGATGTCCTGCGGACACGCAGAAAACGCAACGAAGCAATCCATTTCGGCGCGTAGCGTGATGTACTCGCCAGGCTTTGTCACGGTAGGCAACGTATGCAGCGTGATACCGTCCGGTTGCACGCGGATATTCATGAAGATGTTGAACGAAGCGAGGTTCTGGCGCGGCGGCGTTATGCCGAGTTCGAACATACCTTCGAACATGTTGTCGCAACAGTTGCGGTGGTAGCCGCGCACGCCCAGCAGTTCATAGCGTTTGCGATCGCAGGCCGCCATGAAGGTGTCATGGACACCGGGCGTCGTGTCTTCCACGACGGTCAGCACCGGATTACGCTGGTTGGTCACGAAGCTGTCTCCAACCACCGGATTGAGCCGCTGGTTCCAGACGCGCGTGGTCTCCATGCACATGTATTCGTTCAGGTCGTACGCGTTCCAGGCCCAGCAGTCTACGACTTGCGTGCCATGGGTATTGATGACCCGTACGGCCTGGCCCGCTTTCAGTCGGACTGCTTTGCCGTGGCCGGCGGGAACGGTTACTGCAGGTTGATCTGTATAGCTCATGAGCGTGATTTTTCCGGAGTAAAGCGATAGAGAAATTGCTGGAGTCGTGGCGACGAGGGTGTGTCGAGTACCTGCGCGGGCGGACCTTGTTCGACGATGCGTCCGCCGTCCATGAAGACCACGCGGTCCGCGACATCGCGCGCAAAGCCGATTTCATGCGTGACGACAATCATCGTCGTATCGTTCGCAGCGAGTCCGCGCATCACCGTCAGCACTTCGCCGACCAATTCGGGATCGAGCGCGCTGGTCGGTTCGTCGAACAGGATGACTTCCGGCGCCATCGCGAGGGTGCGGGCAATGCCGACACGCTGCTGTTGGCCGCCCGAGAGGTTCGCGGGCATCGACGTGTGCTTGCCGCCCAGCCCAACCTGGCTCAGCGCTTCGACGGCGAGGTCAGCGGCGGCGAGACGGTTCATCCGTTTGACCGACAGCAGCCCTTCCATCACGTTTTCGAGCACCGTCATATGCGGCCACAGATTGAAACTCTGAAACACCATGCCGATGCGGCTGCGCTGCGCCCGTATCTCGCGCTCAGGCCGCGGGCTCGTCGCGCCGTTCGGGTTCTCGCGCAAGCCGATCCGCTGGTCGCCGATCCAGATGGCGCCTTCGTCGGGCGGCGAAAGCCAGTTCAGGCAGCGCAACAGCGTCGATTTTCCGGAGCCCGACGGACCAAGTACGCAGACCGTTTCGCCGCGCGCTACGGTCAGATCGACGCCGTCGAGGATGCGGTTCGCGCCGAACCACTTGACTATGCCGCTCGCCTTCAACGCTACGGGCGGCGTGCTGTCGGATAGGTTCATGCTGATCACCGGGGCTGGGCGACCCGATGGTCGCGGCCGAGGCGGCGCTCCCAATGACGGGTCGAAAAGTGGATGACGGACGTCGCGGCCCAGTAGGCCATCGCGACGACGAAATAGACTTCGAGCGGCGCGTACGTGTCGGACACGACGGCCTTCGCGGCGAACATGAATTCGTGCACAGAGATCACCGATAGCAACGCGGAATCTTTGACGAGACCGATCAGCAGACCCGTCAGCGTGGGCAGCAGCAGCGGCAGCGCTTGCGGCGCGATGATGCGGCGCGCGATCGCGACCGGCGACATGCCGATCGCGACTCCCGCTTCGACGGTTCCAGCGGGCACGGCGGCAACAGCAGCCTGAATCACTTCTGCGACGTACGGGCCGTAATAGACCGCGAGCGTGACCGTGCCGACCAGCGGCGCGGGCAGCAGCACGCCGAAATCCGGCAGTACGAAGAACATGACATACAGCAACACGAGCAGCGGCAAGCCGAGCGTCAATGCCGTGTAGCCGCGAATCACCGCAGCCAGCCACGGACCGCCGCGTCGCTGGCCGACCGTCAGCAGCACGCCAAGCACGCCCGACATTCCTGCGCCGGCCGCACACAACCAGCCCGTGCTGCCGAGTCCTGCTGCAAGCTCCGGCCAGTAGCCGGACAGAACGCTGAGATCGAAGGTCATCGCGCAACTCCCGTCGCGACCTGCTCGACGCCTGGCGCGCGCGGCGAACGCTGTGCGCGCCGCGCGGCATAGATAACCGGCAACGCGACCGCCAGATAGCCGACGCTGACCAGCAGCATCACTTGCGTCGACGTGTAGGTTCGCGCGATCACCATCTGTCCCGCGTACGTCAGTTCGGTAACGGCGACGACCGACGCGAGCGGCGTGGTTTTCAACAGGATCGTAAATTCGTTGATGAGTGCGGGCAGGCTGGCCTTCAGCATCTGCGGCAGCGCGATCCTCAACGCGATGCGCCACGGCGCCATACCGAGCGCAGTCGCGGCTTCGTACTGGCCAGGAGTGATCACCCGCAGATTGCCTCGCACGATTTCCGCTGTGTAGGCGCCGCTGTTCAGGCCGAGCGTGAGCGCGGCTGCCAGCATCGGACGGCCGCCCAGCCCGATCAGCGGCAACGCGAAGAACAGCACGAACAGTTGCACGAGGGCGGGTGTGCCGCGCATGAAGCTGATATAGAGTCGCGCGGCCCAGCGCAACGGCGCAACGCGTGTCAGTTGCATCGCGAGCGCGAGATGGCCAAACACGAGACTGCCGGTTGCGCCGAACAGCGTCAGTTCCACGGTCAGCAACCAGCCGTCGATGAGTGTCGGCAGGCTGTGGATCACTTGCGGGTCAAAGCCCATCACGGCTGGTTCCCGGAATCAGAGTTGGTCGAGGTCTTCGACCGCCGACAGTTCGAGCGCGCCTGGCACGTCGTTGCCCGCAATGCCGGTGCAGCACGCCGATACGATGAACACCATGTCCGTCACCACCCGGCACGCGACGAAATCGCCGGCTCGCGTGACGTTGGGCAGCGGTTCGATGCGGCCATCCTGATGCAACGCCACGTGCATGAAAAGGTTGATCGGGTCGGGCATTTTGGGCGGCTTCAGGCCCAGCGATTGAATCACCGCGCCGACCGATTCGACGCAGCCGGTCTGTCCCGCGTAGCCTTGGTCCGCGAGATACACGGTTGTCGATGCCGGGAGCAGCAGATCGTGTTTGCCGTTCGAATCCTTACCGAGCACCATCAGCGCGCGGCGGCGATTGCTGACGATCCGCATGCCCGCCTGCAGAACGTACGAATTGCTGAACACGCGTGTGTGATGAACCGACATGTACACATCGTCGTTGATCCGGCTGAAGCCGAACATCGACGCGACCGCGCCCGGTTCTTTCGCCTCGATACGCAGGATCTGGCCTGCCTTGACGTCGATCGCGCGCGATTCGCCCGCAGGCACGGCGACGGTTCGCGGGGGCAGCGGTGCGCGCGAAGGCGGTTCTTTGAGAAGCAGCATGTTGAGTCCGTTCAGGCGGCGACAGGCGTCGCGGGCAGGATGGAAATGGCGATGTCGGTAACCTTCAGGCCGTTGCCGGGAATGATGTCCTGTGGACACGAAGACACGGCACACACCAGGTCTTCGAGCACGTCGAACGTGATGTAGTCGCCCGGCTTGCTGGTCGGATCGGTGACCTGCATTCGGCAATCCCGCGTGACCGGGCCGTTCTGAAACAGGTTGAACGGCTCCGGTACATCGAACGGCGACAGCCCGTACAGAGCCAGACCCGCGTGCATGTTGTCGAGGCAGTTGCGATGCCCGGTCACGTTGAAATCGACCGTGAAACGCGTGTCGTCGCAGGCGGGCACGTTGGCATCGTGAATGCCGACGGTGTCTTCGACTACCCGCAACAACGGGCGCCCCAGCGATGAATACAGCGCGTCGCCGACGTTGAAAAACAGCGTCCGAAGCTGGCGGCGCGTATGCGTCGGCGACAGCTTCTCGCCATGGTTCGACTTGAGCACCGCGACAAAGTCGGCGGCCTGCTGCCCCTCGACGTCCATGATGGTCAATCGTTGGCCCGCCTTCACTTCGAAGGTACGTCCATGTCCTGCCTTGACGGTGAGAGTCTGTACTGGGTCTGTCATGTGATTCGGTCTGCTTTGTTTACTGCGCGGGGATGAAATCGGACGTCGGTGTATCGAAGCTCACGCCCAGGCTGGCCTTTTGCAGGCGAGCGAGTTCGCCGGACTTTTTCATGGCGAGGATCTGGTCGCTGATCGCCTTGTTCAGACGTATATCGTCCGGGCGAGTCGCCCAGGCAATCCATTGCGAAGGTCCGAGCTCACCAGTCGATTTCAGCTTGCCCGGATTCTGTTTGATAACGCCCGCGAGCACGGTCATATCGTCGAACACGAAATCGGCGCGACGCGTCATCAATGCAGCCACTGTCTGATCGACGCTATCCACGCTGATCAGCTGGATCGGCGCAAGACCTTTGGCTTTCAGCGTCTCGTTGAACTGCTTGAGGATCTGCTCGGGCGCGCTCGCGCTCTTGACCGCAGCCGTCAGTCCGGCGAGAGACTCGATGGTGGCCTGCTGCGGAATTTTTTTGAAATCGGCGCGCACCAGAGCGCCATTCACGGTCTTGCTGGTCGGCACTATGTAAGCGAGACGCTTTGCACGTTCGGCGGTTACGTTCAGCGCAGAACCTTCGACATCGAACGAATGCGCGAGCAGGCCCGGGATGATTCCGCTGAATGCCATGCGCTGATACTCGATCTTTACTCCTAGACGCTTCGCGACCGCAGCCATGACGGCCGGATCGAAGCCAACAATGTTGTTGCTGGCGTCGGTGTATTCATACGGCGCAAAGGTCGGATCGATCGCGACGGTCATCGTGCCGCGACTCTTGATGTCGTCGAGTGTATCGGCATTTGCGGCTACCGAGTGGACCAACGCGCCGCACGGAAATAACGCGGCGAGGACGATGCTGGACAGGCGGCGTTTTGACATCAGGGAACTCACGTAGAGAGGTGGACGAACCCGTCTGAAGGCATGATCCGTGCCAACCTATGCGTGAAACTTAGGTTTCACGAAGCAACCGATGAAAACACATGTTTCTACAAGGACTTTAGAGAAACAAAAATTTCGCGATCCACGGTACGATTTATAGTGACGTCATCGCAGGATGACGACTGACCGCACCCGCTGCGTGCAAGAAAATAGCGATGCACGTTCGCGGTGCCGACGCTGCACCACGGCGGGCGCTCCACTTACTCACAAGCATCGAAATGTCAAAACCTCAAACGAAACAGCAAAAGCGCGCACCGCAGTCGATCGAGAGTCGCATCGCCGAATGCTATGACGAACTGTCCGAGATCGATCAACGGTTGGCCGATGTCATTCTCAGCGCTCCGGGGCAACTGGCGATGCAAACTGCTACGGAACTGGCGGCGACCGCGGAGGTGTCGAAAGCGACTGCGACACGTTTTTTTCAGAAGCTCGGATATACGTCTTATGACGACGTGCGTGCGATTGCGCGCGCGGCACAGGTCGGCGGTTCACCCTTGTATCTACAGAATCGGGGTCGCAAGAATGCGAGTACGAAACTCGACGACGTGATTCAGGCGCATTTGCAGCATGAGGTCGAGAACCTGGCAAATACGTACCGGTCGCTCGACACGCGCGTGCTGAGTGAGGTGGTCGAGGCAGTTGCACACGCGAGGCGCGTGGTGATCATCGGGTATCGGCATAGTCATACAGTAGCCACGATGATCAGGCGCGAACTGATTCAGGTGCGCTCCGACGTCATGTTGTTGCCTGCGCCGGGCGACACCATGGGCGAATATCTCGGCGACCTGACCGCGAAGGATGTCGCGATCATCGTCGGCTTACGGCGCCGTGTGCCGGCGGTCGGTCTTGCCGCAGTTTCACTCGCTGAGGCCGGCGTGCCGATTGTGTATATGTCGGATGTCATTGCAGGGAAGCCGGCGCGATTGGCGCGCTGGGTAATCCGTTGCCACACGGATGGCCTGATGCTGTTTGACAGCAACGTTGGCATGACGGCGGCCGTCAATCTGATCTGCTCACTGGTTGCCGAGCGCCTGCTCGAAGGGGGCAGCAACCATTTACAGCGGGTCGAAATATTGCACGAAAGTTTGCGTGAGTTCGAGTGAAGACGTAGAGAGTTATCTAAAGATCCTGCCGCACCTGTTAGGCAGAGGTAATATTTCCATGAGTAATGTTGAGGGGATGAACACCGATCGTTGACAATTTTCGTCGCTTGTCGAACGTCTCAAGCTGGCCGATCACGATCCCACGCCAGCTGCATATACCGCGTGCCAGAGATCGATTTGCATCGGATCGTGGTCGACCCTGAGCGGTCGGTCGAGGTTCGGCAGCCCCGTGTTCCGATTTTCGAAGAGAAGCGGCCAGTCGATGACCCTTCCGATGAAGATGCAAATGGCAGCGCGAGGCCGGGAAGCAAGAACCGCTGAGCCGGGGCGATCTGGTTCGTCTGTTCGAGCCCGACATTGAATGACGGATGCAGCCGCTCTTTTATAGCCTTGCGTTCCGATCCCACGGCGGTTCATCGCCAAACGTCCCGGCAAGATAATCGACGAACCGGCGCACTTTGAGCGGTATGCGCTGCGCGCTCGGATAAACCGCGTGAATCGCCAGATCAGCCGCGCGGTAACCCGGCAGCAGTGCCACAAGTTCGCCCCGCCGTAGATGCTCGCCGAATACGAAGGTCGGACCGTACGTAATACCGGCCCCCGAGAGCGCGGCGGCAAGAAGCATCTGCGTATTGTTGGCTGTCATCCGGCATGGTCCGTCGATCACGTGCGCGCGGTTTCTCGCATCGAGCAATGTCCAGTCGCCAGACGACACGGCTTCGCTGAAGGCAAGCCGCTGCGCGAGTCGTAAGTCTTCGGGTTTGCGCGGCGCTCCGTGGCGCTCGAGATACGCGGGAGACGCACATACGACCATTCGGCAGGGCGCCAGCCTGCGCGTCACCAGTCGTGGGTCCGTCAACCGTCCTATCCGGATTGCCACGTCAACGCCCGCATCCATGAGATCGACATAGCGGTCTCCGAGCAGCACTTCCACGTTGACGTGCGGATGGTCCTCCAGATAGCGGGCAACAACGTCGCCCAGGTGCATGGCGCCAAAGGTGACCGGCGCAGCGACGCGCAGTACGCCATGCGCCGTGCCTTGCGAATCGCCCGCTTCCCGATTCGCCTCGTCGAACGCTTCAAGGATCCGCTTACAGCGCTCATAGTAAGTCTGGCCGGCATCGGTCAGACTCAACCGCCGCGTAGTGCGCTGCAGGAGTCGCGCATTCAGATCGGCTTCGATTGCGCTGACATGCTTGCCGGCCATCGCTGGCGATAGCCCGAAGCGGCGCGCCGCAGCAGCAAAGCTGCCTTCCTCGACAGCCGCGACGAATACGCCAAGGCTCGTCAGTCGATCCATTTTATGTACTCCAATTCGATAGTCCCATTATCGACTGAATACACCAATCCGGCAATTATCAAACTGGCGACATGAATCTACCATTGAGCCACTAACCAACCGGCAGGTGGCACGGAAATGGACATCGACTCAAACGGTACGCGGATTCACGTCAAGCAGCGAGGCAGCGGCGAGCTGGCGCTGGTGTTCCTGCACTACTACGGGGGCTCGTCGCGTACGTGGGACAGGGTAGCAAGCGAATTGTCCGACCAGTATCGAATTGTTGCCACCGATCACCGCGGCTGGGGCGATTCCGAGGCGCCCGCCGACGGCTACCGCATCGCCGATCTTGCCGCCGATGCCGAAGGCGTCATCGAGGCGCTAGGTCTGCAGCGCTATGTTCTGGTCGGTCATTCGATGGGCGGCAAGGTCGCACAACTCGTCGCATCGCGCCGGCCACGCGGGCTCGAAGGCCTTGTGCTTGTCGCGCCGTCGCCTCCGTCGCCGATGCTGCTGCCGGACGAGCAACGCGCGACGTTGACCGGCGCGTATCAGTCGCGTGAATCGGTCGAATTTGTTATCGATCACGTCCTCACCGGAAAATCGCTTGACGCTGCTCGTCGGGAGCAGGTCATCGAGGACAGCTTGAAGGGCGCACCGCAGGCCAGGGCGGCCTGGCCAAACGTGGCCATGCGGGAAGACATTACTGCGGCGGTGGCATCAATCGATGCGCCGACCATCATCATCTCAGGTGAGCTTGACCAGGTGGATCGCGTCGCAACGCTGCAGGCGGAATTGATGCCTCGTATTCCGCACGCGGCAATGCATATCCTGCCTGGAATTGGACACTTGTCGCCGTTAGAGGCGCCGATCGAGGTGGCGCGGGTTATTGCGCGCTTCGTCGCTGCGATCGAAAACAGGTCCGCCGTGTGCAGCACGCCCGAGCAGGTCCCCATCGCTTTCGACGCGGCGCTCAACGCCGGCGATCTTGATTCCCTGCTCGGTATGTTTAGCAATAAAGCCACGATGCGGATGACGGACGGCAAGGTGGCGCAAGAAAGCCCCGCCGATTTGCGCAACGGCCTGGCTCGGCTACTGACACTGCGCCCGCGCCTTCACAACGAGGTGCGTCGAGTGTTGACCAGCAGCAACATAGCGCTCGTCCTGCTCGACTGGACCTTGAACGTGACGCTACCGGACGGCAAGGAGCACGAGGAGCGCGGCACCGCCACGCAGGTCATGGAAAAGGGCCTCGACGGCGGGTGGAGGCTGCTGATCTCTAATCCGCTTGGGTTGAACTGAAGGGTACAGGGGGAACGACGCCATGAACAACCGACAGGAAGCACATCATGAATAAGCCTACCATCATTACGGTTCCGATCCTGCCGTTCGGCATGGTCCACTCCCACCTCATCATCGGTGCAAAGGGCTGCGTCCTCGTGGACACCGGCACGCCGGGCTCAGAGAACAAGATTGAGCGCGTCCTGAAGAAGCACGGTCGAAGCTTTCGCGATGTCACCTTGATCGTGGTCACTCACGCGCACACGGATCATGCCGGTTCGGCTGCGCGACTGCGCGAACTGACGGGCGCGCCAATCCTTGCTCATGCCGGAGATCTGGACTACTACGAGCGGCGCAAGGAAATGACGTATTGCGTTACGCATTGGTGGGGGCCGCTCTTTTTACGCTCCGGCCTGCCCGGCGAGCCATACTTGCCGTTCACACCGGACATCCTGCTTCAGGACGGCGCCACCATCGATCTAAGCGGTTACGGAATCGAAGGCGTGGCTAGGCACACGCCAGGCCACACAGCCGGCTCCGTGTCAGTTGAACTGGGCAGCGGAGATGCGTTAGTCGGCGACCTCATCGCCTCGGGTGTCTTTCTAGGCGGATTGATACGTAAGGGGCACGCCATGCGCCCGCCGTTCGAGGATGACCCGCAGGCTGTCAGTGGTGAATTGATGGGTATGGTGGAGGCCGGCATGCAACGCTTTCACATGGGTCACGGTGGTCCGCTGGCCGCCAAAGAAGTGCGCCGGCACGCTCTCTCACTGCGGAACCTGAAGCCTGGACGCAAATACGGGATGCAGACCGTCGGGTGTGCCTGCTCTGAGCCCAAACTAGCTGAGCCGGTTAAATAAAGCATGGCGCGCGGTTCAGGCGCGTTTCTCCCATGAATTAATTGAAGTCGGTTCCGCTTCGCTAATCAGGAATGGATTGCCATGCCTCTCGTTCATCCGAAATATAAAGTCGCTGTTGTTCAGGCTGCTCCAGTCTGGCTCGATCTTGACGCCGGCATCGACAAGACCATTGAGCTGATCAACGAGGCCGCCGGCAACGGCGCCAGGCTGATCTCCTTCCCGGAAACCTGGTTACCTGGCTATCCATGGCATATCTGGATGGGCGCGCATGCGTGGCAGGTAAGTCGGGGCTTCGTACAGCGGTACTTCGACAACTCGCTGGACTACGACAGCCCAGAGGCATTGCGGCTCAGCACCGCTGTCCGGCAGGCCGGGATCACCGCGGTCATCGGCGTTTCTGAGCGAAGTGGCAGTAGCCTTTATATGGGGCAGTGGATTATCGGCGCCGACGGCAGGACCATCGCTGCCCGCCGCAAGCTGCGCCCCACTCACGTCGAGCGCGCCGTGTTCGGCGAGGGCGATGGTTCGGATCTGGCAGTGCATCAGGTTGAGGGTCTGGGAAGGATCGGCGCGTTGTGCTGCTGGGAGCATTTGCAGCCACTGTCAAAATACGCAATGTATGCGCAGAATGAGCAGGTGCACGTCGCAGCGTGGCCAAGCTTTTCTAACTATGAGCCATTTGCCCCGGCGCTCGGAAGCGAAGTCAACAATGCCGCAAGCAGAATCTATGCAGTGGAGGGGTCGTGCTTTGTGCTGGCACCTTGCGCGGTCGTGTCCAAAGCGATGATTGACGAGTTGTGCGATACACCCGAAAAGCATGAGTTGAACCACGTTGGTGGTGGCCATGCTGTCATCTACGGGCCTGACGGAAGCGCGCTAGTTCCGAAGCTGCCAGAGGACAGTGAAGGTATCCTGTACGCGGACATTGATCTTGCCACCATTGTCATGGCCAAGAACGCCGCCGATCCTGCCGGCCACTACTCTCGCCCCGATGTCACACGGCTTTTGATCAATAAGACCCGTATGCAACGCGTAGAAGCTTTCGCGCTGCCTATCGACAGGTCCGAGAATGACGATTTGGCGCACCGGGAAGAGATGTAGGCACGCCGATGTACCTTCGTCGCGCGAAACGCAACGAGCCCTCGCACTGCAGAACCTCAAGCCTGGACGCAAATATGGGATGCAGACCGTCGGATGCGGCTGCTCGAGGCGCAAGCTGGCTGAGTTGGGTGAGTAAGGCTAGTCTTGGCCGATTGCTTGTCGGGCTGCTCGCATCCAAGATGAAGGAAAAACGTCGCTATCAACCCTTCCGAAACTCACGGGGCGTTTTGCCGAAGGCCATTTTGAATGATTGACTGAAATGCGTGAGATTGTTGAAACCCCATGAGGAGGCTATATCGCCAATGGCGCGATTTACCTGTCCCGGGTCTTCGAGATCGCGAGCACACCTGGCCAGTCTTCGCTCCCAGATGTACCGTTCAACCGACTGGCCGTCACTGGCGAATACCGAACTCAGGTAGCGCTTCGAGATTCCCAGATGCTCAGCAACGTCGGCGGGCGCCAACGAATGATTTCGCAAATTCGTTTCGATAAAAGCGCGACCACGATAGGCGAGCATAGCTCTCGTCACCGTGTTCGTCGGCGCTGCTGTAGATTTGTCCTCCGGTCGCGACATGAATGCCATCATGGCCATGTCTATCGCCTGTGCGGTTAGGCGTTGCGCGATATCCGCACTGAAGCTCTCGAAGTTCTGGGCCAGCGAGTTGACAAAATCCCTTGTCATATTGCACAGCGGATTATCTGTCGTGACGATGGTCGCCGTGAGGTGTTCGATGGCGCCCACCTGCTTGCGCACAAGCGTTCTTGGAATCTGCAGAACTAATTGGGATGTTGCCTCGGGAAACTCGGCGCGGAAAGTCTTCGATGTATCCAGAAAAGTGATATCGCCTTGACGAAGAACATTGCGCCGGTTGTCCTGTTCGACGATGGCCTCTCCTGTCACCTGTATGCAGACGAATACCTGCTCTTCTCCGATCTGTGAGATTTTCGGCTTGATCCGAGCTATCGTATGCGATGCCGCTACGATTTCGATCAGGTTGATTGGACTCGAAAGATGAGCGGTAATCGATCCGGAAAAGCCTTCATCGACAGCGCTCGAACATTCCAGATGAGTCAAAAGATTTGCGACGTTGGTTTGCCAGAAGGCTAGTCTGGCGTTAGGCGCCACGCGCTCAGTGGAAATTAGAACGGGGGCTCTGTTCATCGTCGTACCGGTCATGCGTGTCCGTCAGAAGAATCATCCCCGTGGCAGGGATGCACCGATCGTCTTGTTGTGCAGCCGCTCAACGCATTGTGATGATAGCCGATGTCAAATTTCCGCGCGACTGACCCGAAACTTTCTTGAAACGGAATAAAGAATGTAGTCAAGCGGCACAGGCATCGCACAGCGTGCGCGCTCCGTTACACTTCGAGCACGTTGCGATTCAAGGTAGGTCTCGACCAGCGCAAGACCAGTTGCACAAATATCAGCACACGCGATACACAGCGCCGACCGCCATTCGCGCTTGAACACATCGAACACAGCATTAACGCGGATCGCACATATCGGGAGAATGTGCTCCGCGCGTCCTCTCAGCCTGACGAGCTCTGCGCTGCAATCGTCCGGCCGCAGATCCGAAAAAGCGAAGCAAGCAAAGTGCGCACTAGCAATGGCTTGACATGCGCGTGTTGTGCGCCCGAATCACCATCCGTTCAATGCCTTGATGTTCTTTCAGCGTTTGGAGAAGAAACGATGAATATGCATGCGTCGAGGTCCCGGATTTCACATTTCAATGGCAGGTTGGGCCAATCGCTCAAGGGCATCAATACTTGCCTGGTTGTTTGCTTCAGAAATACCCCTGTTTTTCCGCTTGTAATTCGCGTCTTCTCTCAACTGCATGTTCAACAGCATTCGTTAAGGAAACGACCATGAGTCAATCTGTTACCGCCGTACTCGTCCATGGAGCATGGGCCAACGCCGCGTGCTGGTCCAAAGTCATTCCGCTACTGCAGGCGGCCGGATTATCCAGCGTCGCCGTGCAATTGCCGTTGACCTCGCTCGAGGACGACGCCGCTGCAGTCAATCGGGCGCTCGCTTTGATTGAGGGGCCGGCGGTGCTGGTCGGCCACTCCTACGGTGGCGTCGTCGCGACTGCTACAGGCAATGATAGCCACGTGCAAAGCCTGGTGTTTGTTGCGGCTTTCGCGCCGGACGAAGGCGAGTCAGCAGGCTCGCTCGGGGCCGGGGCGGACCCGGCACCACTCGGTGCAGAGATCCGGCCCGATTCACAAGGCTTCCTCAAGCTCACGCGAACCGGCATTGATGAGAGCTTCGGTCAGGACTTGACGGAAGATGAACGGTTGCTGGCCTTCGTGACCCAGGGCCCGACGGCCGCAAAAGCGCTTGGGGACACTGTATCCAAGCCCGCATGGAAATCGAAGCCGTCCTGGTATGTAGTCGCCGAACAGGATGGTGCGATTCAACCTTCGTTGCAACACAAAATGGCCGACAGGGCGAAATCGCAGAAGGTGTCCGTGGTTTCCAGTCACCTTGTCATGCTCTCTCACCCACAGAAAGTGAGCGAGGCGATTCTGGCGGCGGCCGAGTAGGCATCACGCAACGGAGTACCCCGGCGCACATGTGGTCGAACCACGCGCCGGCTTCCGTTTTGCGCGTGCGCTGCGCTGCGCTTTCAAGCTTTACCGATACCCCACGGAGAATGCAATGAGCAAACTGACGACCGCGTTTGGAGCCCCTGTACCTGACAATCAGAACACGCAAACGGCTGGACCACGGGGGCCGGCGCTACTTCAGGATGTGTGGTTTCTCGAGAAACTGGCCCACTTTGACCGCGAGGTGATTCCGGAGCGTCGTATGCATGCCAAGGGCTCGGGCGCATTTGGCACGTTCACGGTCACACACGATGTAACTCAGTACACTCGCGCAAAAATTTTTTCCAACATCGGAAAATCGACCGAGATGTTTGCCCGGTTCTCTACGGTTGCGGGTGAGCGGGGCGCTGCGGATGCGGAGCGGGACATCCGCGGTTTCGCGCTGAAGTTTTATACCGAAGAAGGTAACTGGGATCTCGTGGGGAACAATACGCCCGTTTTCTTTTTGCGAGACCCGCTGAAATTTCCGGACCTCAACCACGCAATCAAGCGCGATCCGAGGACGGGACTCCGCAGCGCGGAGAGCAACTGGGATTTCTGGACGCAATTGCCGGAGGCGCTTCATCAGGTCACCATCGTGATGAGTGACCGCGGCATTCCTCGCACGTTCAGAAACATGCACGGATTCGGCAGCCACACTTTCAGTCTCATCAACGCTGCCGGCGAGCGCTTCTGGGTGAAGTTTCATATGCGCACGCAGCAAGGCATCGAGAACATGAGCGACGCGGAGGCGGTAGAGCTGGTTGGCTCCGACCGCGAAACCCATCACCGTGACCTGTACGAGTCCATCGAGAAGGGGACGTTTCCGCGCTGGACCCTGTATTTCCAGATCATGCCCGAGAAGGATGCGTCGACATACAAGGTGAACCCGTTCGACCTGACCAAGGTCTGGTCAAAGAAAGACTATCCGCTGATCGAGGTAGGCTACTTCGAACTCAACCGCAATGCGGAGAACTGGTTTGCCGACGTCGAGCAGGTGGCTTTCAATCCGGCAAACGTTGTCCCCGGCATCAGCTTCTCACCGGACAAGATGCTGCAGGGCCGCCTGTTTTCCTACGGTGACGCACAGCGATACCGTCTTTCCGTCAACCATCACCAGATTCCTGTCAACGCGCCGCGTGGTGCCAGCCACTACAACAGCTATCACCGCGACGGCGTCATGCGCGTCGATGGGAATCACGGCGGGACAACGTCTTATAACCCCAACACAAAGGGTGCCTGGGTCGATCAGCCCGACTTCAGCGAACCTCCTCTTTCTATCGAGGGCGCGGCTGACCGTTGGAATCACCGTGTCGACGACGATTATTTCTCACAGCCGGGCGATCTGTTTCGGCTGATGTCGGAGGCGCAGCGTCAGGTTCTGTTCGAGAACACGGCGCGTGCGATGCACGGCGTTTCCCAGGCAATCAAAGACCTGCATGTCGAGAATTGCAGCAAGGCTGACCCGGCATACGGGGCCGGCGTACGACACGCCATTGAGAGTCTTGAAGCGCCGGGGACGACCAGCGGATAAGTGCATCGCAACCCAAGCCTCACCCAACCTGATTAACTAGAGATAAAAAATGAAAATGAAGTCCCGCCTCAACCGTATTGCCAACGCGCTCACTCTTTCGGCCGCGGTGTTTGGGTCAACTGCTGCTATGGCAGCGCCGATCAGAAATGTCGTCCTCGTTCATGGCTACTTTGCGGATGGATCGGGTTGGCAAGCGGTCGCAAAGATCCTGACGCGCGATGGCTATAACGTCACCGTCGTTCAGGAACCGGAAACGTCCTTCGCCGACGACGTCAAGGCAACAAGCCGAGTCGTCGACGCACAAGACGGCCCGAGCATCCTTGTTGGCCACAGCTACGGTGGCGCTGTGATCACAGAAGCAGGTAGCGATGCAAAGGTTGCGGGACTGGTTTATGTCGCCGCATTCCAGCCTGATGCGGGCGAAAGCGCAATGGATCTGGCCAGGAAAATGCCCGGAGCCTCCAAGGCAATCAAGGCGACCCCTGATGGCTATCTATATCTGGACCCGGCAAGCTTCCACGCCGATTTTGCGGCAGACGTTCCGGCTGCTGAAGCACAATTCATGTCGGTGTCCCAGGTTATGCCGGCAGCAGCGTCCTTTGGAACGCCCATCTCGACACCCGCCTGGAAAACCAAGCCGAGCTGGGCAGTTGTCGCAACCGCTGACCGGGCCATCAATCCCGACCTCGAACGGTTCATGACGAAGCGTGCCGGCAGCAAGACCATCGAGCTTAATTCGAGCCATGTGGCGTACATCTCTCACCCGAAGGAAGTGGCGAAGCTGATTGAGCAAGCAGCGGAGAATTCGGGCAAGTAACGAGGAATCAAATACATTGCGCGGGAATGGCTCTGATGAGTAGCCATTCCCGCGTAGTTGTCCCGTTACGCAGAAAGTTCTATCCGATCGAAACACGGCAAGATTCGGAGGATTTCAGTAACAAAACTACCAAGTGACGCGGAAGATGCAATGTCAACGGGATGGCATATGGGCGATTACTATTCCGGCAAAGATCCTTGGGCTCACACAGTAAAAAATCTTCCCTGGTCGACCCTGAGCCGCCATTCGGACCCGCGCAGTCGTAACGGCCGGTCCCGAGGGCGTAACTGCCTTTGAGCCGGCTAGTCTCTCCGCTCGGAGCTTCATGCACTCAGGCGAAGGGCCGTCGATAGGAGCTGCGTGTATCGCGAGAGATCTGGTTGTCCTCATGCTTTCTGGTGGCGGTGCTCACCTTGCGACAAGCGCCAGCGGAGCAGATCGTCTGCGCCGGGCCCTTCCGTGATAGCCACGTCTGCGGCGCTGAGCTGCTCACCTGTCTCTTGATCGATAAAGCTCCACCGCACCTCAGCCCCGGTATTCCGATTCACGAACTTCATCGGCGGCGCCGACGCTCCGGAAACGCCCAGGTTGTCCCCTATCTCGGCGAGCACCGGCATCACTGGAGCGATCTGCCAACCCTTTCTGGTCAACCGATATTCAAATCGATCCGGATTTACCTGATAGCGTCTGCGCTCGACGAGGCCATTGGCCTCCAGATGCTTGAGTCGATCGCTGAGCGTCGCGTTGGTGATGCCCGACGACTGGCGAAACTCATCATATCGACTGAGGCCGAGGACGAGATCGCGCAGGATCAGCAAACCCCACCGGTCACCGATCGCCGCCATGGCGCCGGCGATCGAGCAGACCATTCCGTCAAAACCCTTCGAACGCATGTGCTGTGTCCCTGATAGTCCGACGATTGTCGCCGGGTAAATCTCATTATAAGAGTGGCAATGGCCACGCAGAACCATTCCACGAGGCGCCACGGGCTCGTCCTTGTTCCGGGAACTGGAAAATACTTGCCGGGCAGGCCACTAACTCTTATTATAAGAGTTAGTGGCCTGCCCAGTGATGGACGCTGCTGGTCCGGATGCCCGTTCAACTAAACTTGAGGAAACAACCATGACTTCTCACGCCGCGTCCCGGATTTTCGTCGTTGGCGGCACTGGCGCGCAGGGCCTGCCCGTCATCAGCGCACTCGTTGCCGATGGCAAATATTCTGTCCGGGCTTTGAGCAGGGACCCAGATTCCCGGCGGGCCAAGGCGTTGCTCGCACTCGGCAACGTATCAATCCTGAAAGGCACATTCGCCGACGAAGCCGTCCTTCGGGAAGGCTTCCGTGGTTGTGATGGGGCATACATCAATCTCGACGGATTCAACACCGGCGAGAAAACGGAGATCTATTGGGCGATTCGTTGCTACGAAATCGCGCTGGAAGAAGGCATCAAGTTCTTCGTGTACGGCAACCTCGACTACGCACTCAAGAAAGCCGGCTACGACTCCCGCTTCCGCGCAGGCCACTATGACGGCAAAGGTCGCGTAGGCGAATGGATCCTGTTCCAGAACCAGACGAACCGGGACCGCATGGGCGCGGCCGTATTCACCACCGGGCCGTACATGGAGATGGCGATTTCGGCCATGACGCCAATGATGCCGATGATGGAGGACGGCGTGCTAACCTGGCGCGTGCCACTCGGCAACGGCTCTGTGCCCCACGTCGCATTGGACGATTGCGGCTACTACGCACGCTGGCTGTTCGACCATCCCGAGCGCTCGAACGGCATGGATCTCGAAGTTGCGATCGAGCAGGTCGAGTACCACAAACTGGCCGAGGCGTTCGAGCAGGTGACCGGGCATCCGGCGCGCTATATCGACACGGATCTGGACACGTACTGGAACGGCCCACTCAAGATGGCCGCGAGCCTGCCTGCCGGATACAACGCGGATCCGAACGACAAGAGCACGATGAGCTTCCGAGACAATTTCACCGGGTTCTGGAACATCTGGAAACACGGCGTGATCCAGCGTGACTACGCGCTGCTCGATGAAATCCATCCGAACCGCATCCGGACCGTCGAACAGTGGCTCCGGCGTGAAGACGAGCGCGGCCGGCAGCAAGGTAAGGGAAGCCTCTGGGAGCGTATGCAACCGGAAAACCTGTTCAGGTCGACGCCGCTTCTGAAACTATCCGAAGACGGTAGAAAGGGCGAACTGTAACGCTCCGACATCGCCTCCAGAAGGTGCCGCAAGCGGACCAACAATTTAGTTTAACTAATGGGTATTGACGATGAATCAGGTAGTTGAAATCGGAAAAAGCAGCGGGCCGCGCGTTTTGCTGGGGGTGCTGATCGTCTGGGGACTGGCTGTTGCCGCCGCTGCCGAAGCGGGTGTCTACCGTGCCGTCTACCCGCTGTCGCTCGCGGGCCTCATCGCTTTGGGAATCGCGGCGCCGGTCGTCGTATACGCACTGTCCAGAAGGTTTCGCGCATACATCGAGGCCATCGGGTTGCGGACGCTGACAGCATTCCACATCTGGCGCATCGCGGCCGCGCTGGTGTTCTTCTGGTACGGCGCGCATGACCTCCTGCCGGAGGCCTTCGTGCGGAACGCGGGATGGGGCGACCTCATCGCAGGATTGCTGGCGCTCGGCGTCACGCTGCTGCCGAAAACGCGCAACCGGTATCTGCTGTTCCACCTGTTCGGGTTTGCCGATTTCGTCGTGGCAGTTGGTACCGGGTTGACCTACTTCCTGCTTAACGATCCCCGCATGTCCGGCATCCAGACGCTGCCGATGGCCTTGATCCCGTTCTACGGCGTCGGAATTTCGGGGGCGAGCCACATCATGGCGTTCGACCTGCTGCGTCGCCGTCCAGGTCTGTCCAACGCCAGGTAAGCACGCTGCTGTAATGGCATGAGCCGAATCGAGGCGCACACGCCTTCCCTACCCAAGCAAGGAAATCATCATGAAGTCTCGTTGTACCCGTGCCGCAGCCAGCGCGCTGTTTGGCTTGCTGGCGTTCGGCCCCATGTTCGCGGGTATCGCATCGGCCCAATCCAATGCACCGTCCGCCGCATCCGCCAATGCAGCTGCGCCGTGGGACCAGCGCGTGAATCCGGCGGCTGTTCAGGCCGATGTCTGGTTCGACAATTACACATTCCGGGACGGCGAGACGCTGGCCCGGTTGAGGCTTCACTACGCAACGCTCGGCACGCCGCATCGCAATGTGCAGGGGGTCGTCGATAACGCCGTCCTGGTCTTGCACTGGACGGGTGCGGACAGCCGCACGCTGCTGAGTCCCACCTACACGAAGGCGCTGTTCGACCCGGGCCGTCCGCTCGACGCGAACCGCTACTATCTGATCTTTCCCGACAACGTAGGCCACGGCCAGTCGAGCAAACCTAGCGACGGACTGAAGGCGAAGTTTCCGAACTATGATTACGGCGATATCGTCGATCTCCAGCACAAGCTGGTGACCGAAACATTGGGCATCGGCCATCTGCATGCGATTCTGGGTATGTCGATGGGTGGCATGAACGCATGGCAATGGGCCGAGACGTATCCCGACATGATGGACGGCGCGATGCCGGTGGTCTCGCTGCCGATTACAGTCTCGGGCCGCAATTTGCTCTGGCGGCGTATGGTGATCGACGCGATCCGCTCCGATCCTGACTGGAAGAACGGGGACTACACGCAAACGCCGCGCGGCTGGATCGACGGTTTCAGGGTACTGCGGATGATGATCGACAGCGCGCCTGCGCTGCAGCAGGAAATTCCCGACGGCGCGGCGGCGGACAAGTTCCTCGCGACCGCCCGCTTTCAGGCCGAACACGTCGATCCGAACGACATCCTGTATTCACTCAAGTCGTCATTCAGCTACGATCCCGAGCCAGCGCTTCCCAGGATCAAGGCCAAACTCTTCGCCCTGAATTTTTTCGACGACGAGTTCAATCCCGACACGCTACAGGTCCTCGAGAGACTTGTTCCGACGCTTCAGCAAGGCAGGTACGCGGTGCAGAAGGGCACGTCATCGTCGCCGGGACATTTCACCATGACGCGTCCCGACCTCTGGGCGCAGCACGTAGGCGAATTCATGCGGTGGCTTGGCGATGTGCCCTCACAGGCAGGCAGTACCAATACCCAGTGACCCAGGTTATGTCCACGATGTACGGATCTGTAACGCCCGATTTTGAAAGCCTATGGGACAGTTGAACGTGGCGATAGAAAGGTCGGCCAGTGGCAGGTACTGGCCGACGCCGGTCCTGCTGTAAGTGCTAGCGAGCCCGGGCGCTACGTATCATCGCAGCCAGGATATATCCGGCAATTCGCGGATTCTCCTTAATTCGCCGCGTGCTGTAGCCATACCAGTCATGACCATATGGCACATAAACGCGGACGTGAAATCCTTGCGCAAGCAAGGCGTCACGCTGCGGTTCGCACACGCCTAGCAACATCTGAAACTCGAATTGCGAGCGGTCAACTCGCTCGCGTTGCAGCCAACTGGTCAACGCATCGATCAACTGTGCGTCGTGCGTTGCGATGCCCACAAACGATCCCGCACGTATCGCGCTCGATACGTGCCGAACGAAGTGCGCATTGATCGCGGCCCGATCCCTCGACGCACCGTCGACGAGATGCTCGGTTGACTCTGCATAAATGCCCTTGCAAATTCGCATGCGGCTCTTGCGCGCCTGCAGGGGAACGATGTCGTCATTCGTGCGCGTCAAATAGGCTTGCAGCGCGATCCCGACTGGATAACCGTCGGCTTCGAACTCCTGGAACGCGTCGAGCGTTTTCTGAGTGCAACTGATGTCTTCCATGTCGATGCACGCGCCGATTCCGTGCGATGCTGCCGCTCGCAAAACCATAGAGACGCGTGCCATGCACGCGTCTTCGTCGAGATGCAGTCCGAGGGCGGTCAATTTTATCGATAGCTCGGTGGGTTGATTTTCTGCACCTAGCGCTTCGACGAGATTGAGATAGTCGCGAGCCATCGAATCCGCCTGCTCGGGCGACGAAGCAGTCTCGCCCAGCACATCGATGGTTGTACGGAAGCCTGCTGCGTGGAGCGCGCGGATGCGCGTGCGAGCATCGCAGAGCGTTTCACCAGCGATATAGCGGCGGGAGATTTTACGGATTAGCGAACGGGGAACGAGCGGGATGGCGCGAGCCGCCATCGTATTGAGAATACGCATGTTGTGGTCTCATGAAAACGCAGTCGCACGAATCTGGATACAAAAAGTCGATTCGAGCAACATCACCGGACTGCCTATCACAACAGGTCCGGGACGAATGCCAAAGTGGATGCAATCACTGCATCGACACAGGCTTTCAGTGCGTTTTCGAGGGAGGCCAGGCAGCTGCGTACATTGTTCGAGCGAAGTCTTTTGCAGTTAACCACGGGGTGAGTCAAAGCCCGATTTCTCTACGTCAGTCAGGCATCGGGGATCGTAGCATGAACGAACAAACGGTGGTGACGAACCAATCCGGGCTGCACCGAAGCTTTGATTGTTGACGATTGGCGCATCCCTGTCGAGTGTCTCGAAGGCGCCGGTTGCAACCGCCGGGAAATGACGCTACTAAGCCGCCGCTGGCCTGGGGTGCAAGCTTTTGAACGGCGGCTCACGGTGAATGGGCCGAACGCGTAAGGTCGGCCAATAGTTGCCGTTCGCGCAACACACGAAGCCATCATTCCAACGGCCGGTCCACTCGGAACCGGCCATAACTGAAATTGAAGCAGGCCAGGTTTTACGCCACCTATGTGGTGGATCGCTTGCCCGTGGCGTTGTCGCGCAGTCGGCCGGCTGCTTCCCCGGTCAGTGCCATGCCGCTTTCGACCCCCATTCGGCAACTGTTCTATCGATCGTGTCCGTCGCTTCAATTTGCGAGCTGCCTTATCGCGGCATCGCGACCCAGCTAACTACCCTGATAAATATCGCAGGAGAGGCCCACTACGCACGGTTGACCGTCTCGGGTTTTGCCGTAACCGTTTCGTCCGCCCGGTTGGGCTCCAGAGTCCCACGTACTGCCGCCGCCCATCGGCATCACCTGCTGTGAGGAAGGGATTGGCTGCTGACTGGATGACTGGCCAGTGACGTCTGACGGTTGCATCTCCTGAGCGTCGGCCGCGCCGGCCGCGGTGAGCAGGAACAGCACGACGGTTGCGGCCGAGGGTTGCACTTTCATTTCTTCACCTTTTCATCATCAACGGGTTGCATGGCTCTCGTGCCCTCGGACCTTGGTTAGCTCCCACCGAAAAAAACGTTGCATTGTGGGTCCATCCGGCACGGTCTGGCATTTTTTGCACCAGCTTGTACCCGCGTGTCGGGCGTACCGCCGTACGCTTCCATTCCGGCAGTCGGGTCGGCTGCTTGTGTAGCGGCGTTTTCTTGGGGCGCGGGTTGAGACGCTTGCGGTGTGCCTTGCGAATGCGCAGCGCCGGCCATGACAAGCAGCACGACAGCGGATGCGACTATCAGTGGAGATTTCACGTTGGTTCCTTCATCTACGTTGAGTTTTCCATTCGTGCGATTCGTTATTCGCGTCGCGCACGAGTCAGGGCCGGTTCAGCTCATCACGACGAGCAACCGCTCCGGGTGCATTCGACGAATGCCCCTCGGCGTTGCTGTCATATTTATTCTTGATCAGGCGAAGGGCCGTCGCAACGCACATGTGTAGGCGGTGGACAGCAAAGGTCGGCGAAAGATGTAGGTACTGTGATCGGCCGATCCCGGTGACATGCCGGGTCGCGATCGATGGAAAGCACGCTGACCGAAGTCAGTCGGTTGATTGTCTGCCGGCAGCCGGCAAGCTTCGGTCAAGCACCGGATCCGTGACCGGCGGGACGCCAAGCTTGATCCCTCTATCCGCCAGCATGACGATGAGTTCGGTACGGCGCCGCAGATTGAAATGCGCAAGCAGATGACTGATGTATTTCCGTACCGTAATGTCTTCGAGCCCCATTCTCAGGGCGATCGTCTTGGACGGAAGTCCGCGCACCAGCCACGCCAAGGTTTCGAACTCTCGCGGTGTGAGTCCCAGTTCGGATGCATAGTTCGTTTCGGATTTAACTCGCGGCTGCGCATCCTCAGGTCCATTTTCGGAAACCTTGTCAGTGTTCATATCACGACTGAGGCTGGCAATGCTGGCGGCTGGCAGGAACACGCCGCCAGCGAGCACCGCGCTTACCGCCGCACGAAGCGCTTCAGGCGGCGACGATTTCGGCACGTATCCCATGGCGCGAAGCTGGATGCATCGACTGATCGTTTCCACTCGCTCATCGGCCGATATTACGATTACCGGTAACGACGGTCGCGACGCTTTGAGTTCGGCAAGCGCATTGAAACCGTTGCCGTCGGGCAGGTCGAGATCGAGAAAAACGATATTCAGTAGCTCGCCAAGCGCATGACCCACGCCTTGGGACAATGTGCTCGCGTGCAGCAACTCGATGTTCGGAAAGAGCTCCGTGAGTAGAAGCGCCAATCCGGCTCTGAACAGTTCATGGTCGTCGACGATCAGTACGCGCACTCCATCGTCTCCTGGAACTGTCTTCGCGCCGAGCTGCGATTGCGCATCGGAGGATGGCTAAACCGGTCGTGATCGTCCGATGTCTTCAGATCAGATAGTACACAGTGGCGGTGGATCTATATGGCGTCGCCTGAAAAGTGGCGGTTTTCGCCTATCATTAGACGAATCAAGCGTACCACGCGTACCAGCAGGACCACCGCGCTCGGGACGCTTGCAGTCACTGAACCTTCGCGAGATCGAGCTTCATCTTCCGCTGAGCGCTCATGTACCGGCTGACGTCCGCCAGCAGGTCTTTAGGGGGGGATGACTTACGCAATAGTACGAACGGTTCCGGGAAGTCGCGAAGGACCCGATCGGACAGCAGCTCACCGGTGATAAATGCGACGGGGATAACGCCCGCCCACGCGAAATGACGCCTGATCCGATTGGCAACCTCCTTGCCGGTAGCTCCGTCGCGCAGACGAATATCGGCGACGATGAGATCGGGAATGCGACTGTCGTCGGCAAGGATGGCCTCGAATCCAGCCATCGACTCTGCGGCGTACACGAGCGCGCCCGCGCTTGAGAAAAGACGCCTCAACCCTTCGAGGACAGTAGGGTCATCGTCGCATAGGAGCATGAACGTGCCAGTGAGATCGGGTGTGTAGACGTCGCCACCCTGAACATGAGCGCCGACGCTCGGGGTTGATGTCGAAACCGTCGCGTAAAGGGAAAAGCGCGATCCGCGACCTTCCACGGAGGCGAGACTCATGCCGTGTCCCGGCAGGATATGGATCGCACGCTGCACAATCGACAGCCCCAGTCCCAGCCCTTTTGAACGGTCGCGCCCCGGATTGTTGATCTGATAGTACTCGGAGAAGATCGCGTCCCGATGGGCGGGCGCAATGCCGATGCCGGTATCCCATACATCGACGCGCAGCCGTTCATTCAGTTGCACCCAGCCAAGCACAACGCCACCCGATGAGGTGTTCTTGATCGCGTTCGATACGAGATTCGATACGGACCGCTTGAAGAGTGATCGATCGGTTTCGATGGACGGCGGGTACCTTCGCCGCCCGGCGATTCTTAGAGCGATGCCGCGCAATCGCGCCGTCTCCCTAAATTGCTCGAAGACCTCGGTCAATAGACCGTGGGTATCGACCGGTACGACATGGGGAACATATGAGCCCAGTTCACTGTAGTCCTGAATGTCCTTGAACATTTCGAGGATGTCGGATGCGGTCTCCTCGATGACATCGAGCTCGCGATCAACGGCGTATCCGTCCCTGATCCTCGTCCGGGCGCTTCGAATGAAAAGATTGATTGCGGCGAGAGGCTGCTGGATGTCGTGATACGCCGACGAAAAGAATCGCTCTTTCTCCTTGACGAGCTCTTGCATGCGTCTGTTCTGCTCGTTGACCGCGCGCGAGGCCGATTCGACGCGCGCCTTGGCCGCGCGCAAGGTGCGCCGGTACATGAATTCGCGCCTCGCGGCGCGTTCCAGCGGGATGCTGAGCAGCACACCGACGACAGCCATCAACGGCACCATCGTGGCGTGTGCAGCCACCGACTCCATGCGCAGTTCGACACTCCCGCCGACGGGTTTGAAATAAAGCATGACCAGATAGCTGCAGACGCATATCCCCATTAGCCAGGCCGCCGTGATGACCCGAAGCCGAAAGGCCATGAATATCAGGAAAAGGGAAAACAGCAGCACCGGATAGACTTCCCGCCAGCCAAGGTCGCCCGGATAGAACTGCAGCATTCTCAGCGTGGCGAACCAGCAACTGATCGTCCAGACACTGAGCAGCCCGACGGCCCAACGCTCATCGAGTGCGCGCGGGGTCCAGAACAGCACGGGAATCGCCATGCCGATCGCTGCGGCGACTCGCAGCAGAATGAGCTCGTTGTGATGCAGATGGGCGGGATCGAGTACGTTTAACCGGGGGAAGTCGCGGATGGAAAATAGGATCCACAACGCGGTGAAGATTGCGATAGCGAGTCTGCGCTGTCCAGAGAAGCGCCGCGCGTAGTCCCACCGGAACGCGCGTTCCTGAGCCGCCGATCTGAACTTGCGCACCCTGAGGCCTGACGATCTCATGACGACGCTCGATCAGGAAATTCGCCGCCTGCGGATAGGGGCAGCGTGCAATCGAAACAGAATAGCAGGGTGTCATCCGAAGTTATATACACAAATGTAGCGTCTCGATGTGCCTACCTGATCAGGAGCACCTACATTCTTCCAGACTCGACTCCGGCACCCGGTCGGCCCTGACGCCGTGGCCACCCACGGCGTTCAAGGAGATGCTTATGAAAACAGTGCTCGATACGCCGGTGCGACCTGCGCGCCGACTATTCCGTGCCGGCTCAGGGCAGCGGCAACGAAACCGGACCGTTTCATTTCCTCGACAAAGTCGCACAGCACTTTCGCCGCTTCGGCGCCGCGCGTCTTTGGCGTACCCATCGCTTGCTGGATGACCATGAAACGCTCGTCAAGCAGCCGTAAGCCGGGCGTGACGCTGGCATCAGCCTCGAGTTGCTGCTTGACTCCGGCCGCAACGTCGAGATTCTGCTCAATGAAGGTTTGAACGACCGCCGGCGAGGTTGGAGCACGGAAGATCTCCGCGGACTTCAACGCTCGCGACAGGAACAGGTCATAAGCACTACCTTTGCCAACTGCTACCCGAATGCCGGGTCTGTCCACGTCTTTGTTACTCACAATCGGCGACGTCTCGCGAACGAGATAGAAGCCCTCGATCAGCACGTAGGCCGCAGTGAAGGCGATTGCCTGTCCACGTACCGGATCAAGCGCAAAAAAGCCGATGTCGGCTCGGTCGTCATTGACCGTCTCCACAGATTTGCCGGCCGCATCGTGGACGGCCAGTTCCAGCTTTACCGACAGCCTTTCCGCAAACGCACGCGCAAGATCGACTGATACGCCGGTGACTTCGCCTGTCACCGCATCGCGATTTGCGAGGATTGGATTTCCCAGATTGATCGACGCGCGCAGCTTTCCCGTAGGCGTGAACGCGTCGATGACAGAGTGATTGATGTTCATTGGTTTACCGATTCTGCTGCCTTTGTCGACGGCTGTTTTGTCCACCGGCGGTTTCCATGCGTCTCGGGCATCTTGACATAGACGATCAGCGAGATCGCAGCCCAGACGGATACATACCAGTAAAAATAATGTTCGTGTCCAATCGCTTTGAGCCGCAGCGCGACAAATTCCGTGGTTCCACCGAGAATGGCGGTCGTCAGCGCATACGGCAATCCGACTGCTAGCGCACGGATGCGCACGGGAAACATTTCCGCCTTTGCCAACATGTGGACCGAAGTAAATCCGCTCAGCATCACAAGTCCAGCAAACGCGAGCGTGAATGCGACCCATGGGTTATGGGTCACGCTTAACGCGTTGAACAGTGGCACGGAAAACAGCGTCGTCGAAAGTCCGAAGCAGATCAACACGGGACGTCGACCGAAGACATCGGATGCGTAGCCGAACAATGGCTGCAGGAACATGTAAAGCAGCAAGGCGCTGGTCGACGCGAGCGCCGATGTTTCCTTCGATAGTCCGACCGTGTTAACGAGGTACTTCTGCATATACACGGTGTAGGTATAGAAGGCGACCGTTCCACCGACCGTGATGCCAATCGCAAGTGCAATTCGACGCCAATGGGCCAGCAGTTGCGTCGAAATCGGCGGCGCAGTCTCCTGCTGGCTGGCACGAAAAGCATCCGATTCCACGACGTTCCTTCGCATGTACCAAGCGAAGAGAGCTAGCGCTCCGCCGACGAAGAATGGAATCCGCCAGCCCCACGCATCGATTTGCGCGGACGACATTGCGTGCTGCAGGACGAGCATGAGCGCGAGAGCGACCAGCTGTCCGGAGACAACGCTGACCTGTAGAAATCCCAGATAAAAACCGCGCCGGTTGGCCGGCGCAATTTCACTCAGATAGGTCGCGCTTGTGCCGTATTCACCGCCCATGCTCAGACCTTGCAGCAGCCGGGCGACAATCAGGATGATCGGCGCGAATACACCGATAGCGCTATAGCCCGGCGTGAGAGCAATCATCAGCGAGCCGACACACATCGCAGCGACCGACCGCGTTAGCGCTGACTTTCGGCCGTGTTTGTCAGCCCACAACCCCACGAGCCAGCTACCGAGCGGCCGAGCGACGTAGCCGACGGCGGCAATTGCCGCGGTGTTCATCAATTGCACAGTGGGCTTGTCGCTCGGGAAAAATGACTTCGCAAAGTAGATCGAGAAGATGCTGTACGTCAGGAAGTCGTACCACTCAATCAGGTTCCCTCCCAGTCCAGCCGCGATCGATCGCATATGCGGTCGAGTCGCGGTATGGGTGGCCTCGAGTGCATCGCGGCCAATACTGCTATTGTGCGCGGGTGTCATATTGTCTCCAGCATGTAATGAGTTATTGTTGGATTGGCGAGGCGAGTCAGGAAAGCTGTAGTTCTGCGCTTTGGGCCTGCCGGGCGAGCCGGTCACGCAGCACGTACGGCAAAATTCCACCATGCCTGAAGTAGGTTTCTTCGATCTCCGAATCGATGCGCGCACGCAGGCGAACTGTTGCCGTTTCGCCATTGCCGCGATGAACCACGAGATCAAACATCTGTCCTGCCCGGATTGCGCCCAGATCGCCGGGCAGATCGAACAGTTCGTCTCCAGAGAGGTGGAGGCTTTGCGCGCTGTCACCTTCTTCGAATTCCAGCGGCAAAATCCCCATCCCAACCAGGTTGCTTCGATGGATACGCTCGAAACTGCGTGCAATCACGGCGCGAACGCCTAACAGACGGGGACCCTTCGCCGCCCAATCGCGACTTGAACCATTGCCGTATTCGTTTCCCGCGAACACAATCATCGGGACGTTTTCAGCCGCGTATTTCGTCGCGGCCGCGAAGATGCTCATGCGCTCCCCGTCCGGCTGGTGTAACGTCACGCTTCCTTCCTCACCCGGAACCATCAGGTTGCGAAGGCGGACGTTCGCAAAGCTGCTTCGTACCATCACACGGTCGTGGGCGCGCCGGGAAATGTAGCTATTGAAGTCGCGCGGCTCAACACCAAGCGAGATCAGGAATTTCCCCGATTCCGATTCCGGCGGGATCGCACCGCCTGGATTGATGTGATCAGTCGTGACCGAATCGCCCAGGATCGCAAGCGCGCGCGCACCGCGGATTTCCCCGGGCTGCGGGATTTCGCGTGTTACTCCGTCGAAAAATGGCGGACGTTGCATATAGGTGGAATCGTCGGTCCACGTGAAGAGGTCGCCTTTAGGCGCCGGCAGCGATTCCCACAGGTTTTGCTCTGCGGTTGTCGCGTAGAGATTGAGCACATTTTCTGCGTCTTGGGCAAATGGCGTGACCTCGGCCATGTCCTCTGCGCTCGGCCAGATATCGCGCAGATAGACGTCCTCGCCTTGCAAACCCTTCCCCAACGGCTCGGTTTCGGGATCGAAGCCGATTTTCCCGGCGATAGCAAACGCCACAACCAGCGGAGGGCTCATCAGGAAATTCGCCTTGATAGCCTGGTGGATGCGCGCTTCGAAATTGCGGTTGCCCGAAAGCACTGCGGCAACGCTCAGGTTTCCGTTCTTGATCTGTTCGAGAACCTCCGGCGCAAGTGGCCCCGAGTTGCCCATACACGTGGCGCATCCATAACCAACCGCGTTGAATCCGAGAGCATTCAGATATTGCTCGAGGGCCGCCGACTTGAGATACGCGCTAACGACCCGCGACCCCGGCGTGAACGACGTCTTCACATGCGCCGCAGTTCGCAGTCCCTTCTGCACGGCATGTTTTGCGAGGAGTCCCGCAGCGAGCATCAGACGAGAATTGGACGTGTTGGTGCAGGACGTAATGGCAGCGAGCACGATATCGCCATGCTGCAGGCCGGTGGTGTCTTTATCGTCTCCGGTGTGAGAAGACGCAGCGCCAGGTAAAAGTGCGTAGACTGTTTTCTTCAGATTCGACAGCGGGATCCGGTCTTGTGGTCTCGACGGGCCTGCAACGCTCGGTACCACAGAGCCAAGATCGATACTGACCGTTTCGGTGTAGTCGATGTCGCCCCGAACGGGAATGCCGAACATGTTCTGCGCTTCGAAATAAGCCCTAAGCGAAGCCAGCTCGACGTCGGTTCTGCCGACAGATTTCAGGTACTGCAAGGTGTTGTCGTCGACAGTGAAGAAGGCGACGGTGGCGCCATATTCGGGCGCCATGTTGGCAATCGTCGATCGGTCGGGCGCAGCAAGGCTTGCCGCGCCTGGTCCGAAGAACTCTACGAATTTGCCGACTACTTTTTTTGCGCGTAACGCTTCGACGACGGTAAGTACGATGTCAGTCGCCAGGATTCCGGGAGCGGGCGTCCCCGTCAGTTCTACGCCAATCACGTCTGGCACAACAACGCAAACGGGCTGTCCGAGCATCGCCGCTTCGGCTTCGATGCCGCCTACCCCCCAACCAAGCACCCCGATGCCGTTGATCATCGGAGTGTGACTGTCGGTTCCAATGAGCGTGTCGAAGTACGTAATGCCGTCCTTCTGATGGACGCCACGAGCAAGCCATTCAAGATTGACTTGATGGATGATGCCGGTACCGGGCGGAAAGATACGGAACGATTCGAACGCATTGTCGGCCCATTTCAGGAACGAATATCGTTCGGCGTTGCGTCGATACTCTACTTCCATGTTCAAGCGGAGCGCTTCTGGCGAGCCTGCGTGTTCTACCGAGATCGAATGGTCGACGACCAGGTCAACCGGCACCAGCGGTTCGATGGTCGCGGGCTCGATGCCAAGTCCCGCAGCAGCTTCGCGCATCGCGGCGAGATCGGCCAGAAGCGGAACGCCGGAAGAGTCGGGCGCGACGATTCGGGAAACGACAAATGGCACTTCGTTGGTACGTTTGCCATGCGGCTTCCACCCTGCGACTTCGTGAAGATGGTGTTCGTGCACGGTCGTTCCGTCGAGATTCCGTAACAACGACTCGAGAATGATACGAACGGAATGTGGAAGTCGCGAAATGGTGCCGAAGCCTAGCTGTTCGAGCGCGCTGAGCGAAAAAAACTTGCTGTCGGGAAGTCCCGCGATGGGCAGGGGGCGCAATGCGTCTTTAGATTGAAAGCTCATGTATGTGCTCGTTGAGTGGGTCCAGGTGCTCGCCAATACCGGGATCATCGATTCAGAGTGTTTGTCCGTCGAGTTGCTACGGCGTGGTCGGCCATCCGAAGGACATGATTGAGCAGTCTAGGCAAAGACCTCCCTGGCGTCTAATATATTGAAATTGCACTCTCAATACATAATATGTATGGACCTGCGGCATCTCCGGTATTTCGTGGTCGTGGCAGAGGAGCTGCATTTCACGAAAGCAGCGCAGCGCATCGGTATCGCGCAGCCGCCGCTGACGTTCCAGATCAAGGCGCTGGAGACTGAACTGGGCGTGCAGTTGTTCGACCGCCAACCTGGGCGGGTTACGCTGACAGAGCCCGGCAAGATTTATCTAGAAGAAGTGCGCGCAATCCTGGAGCACGTGCGGATGGCGGCGCTGCGCTGTCAACTCAGTGCACAGGGCGTGACCGGCCGGCTCAACATCGGCTTTACCGAGTCCGCGTCGTTTCGCGGAGAAGTGACAAGTACGCTTCATCGATACCGAAGTCTTTTCCCCGGAGTCGATATTTCACTCGAGGAAAATCGCACTGGGCCGCTTCTGGATTCGCTGCGGCAGGGACGTATCGACATTGCTTTCGTGCGTCCGCCGACCAACACTGACGACGAAATCCGCTTTGTTCTGCTTTCGACGGAGCCTATGGTCGTTGTCGTTCCCAAAGGCCATCGAATGGAAAGCCGCGATGCTGTTTCGCTGGAAGAACTGCGCGACGAGTTGTTTGTGCTTTATTCGCGCACCACGCGCTCGGGGCTTCCTGAGATGGTGCTTTCGGCATGCGAAGCCAGTGGCTTCAATCCGAAAGTGGTGCAATATGCCCCGCAAATCTCGTCGACGATCAATCTCGTTGCCGGTGGGCTCGGTATTTCGATTGTTCCTGCCTGCATGCGCAGCAGCCGCTCCGACGACGTTTGCTACATCCCGCTGAGTGGCGATGGTGCCAACCTGGTTGCGAGCTTGGGACTGGCGCATCGGGTCAAGGGACTATCGCCGGCCGCACAGAATCTTTTGAAACTGATCCCCGGCGTTGGTGTTCACGAAAGCCACTAGCCATGTTCACAGGAATGTTAGCGGGCAAGACGCCGGGATGACGCGCTAACCATAGCGAGCGCGCCGGCAGTCGAGCACCGGCAGCGACGCGCCGCACCGCGCTCAACCTACCGATTCACGCTCAAGCATATCGCCTCTTGCGCGCCGTTTCGCCAGCCAATGCGACAGACGGTCGAACCACAGATGCACGACCGGCGTCGTGAAGAGCGTCAACATCTGCGAAACAATCAGGCCGCCGACAATGGCGATGCCAAGCGGCACGCGCAATTCCGCGCCTGCACCGTGGCCAAGCGCGAGCGGCAGTGCGCCAAACAGCGCGGCGAGCGTTGTCATCATGATCGGCCGGAAGCGCAGCACGCACGCCTGACGGATCGCCTCGCGCGGCGATAGGCCTTGCTCACGCTCGGCCACCAGCGCGAAGTCGATCATCATGATGGCGTTTTTCTTCACAATGCCGATCAGCAGAATGATGCCTATCATCCCCATGATCGAGAGATCCTGGCCGCACAGCATCAGCGCCAGCAATGCTCCCACCCCCGCTGAAGGCAGCGTTGAAATGATGGTGAGCGGATGAATCGCGCTCTCGTACAGGATGCCGAGAATCAGGTACACCACGACGAGCGCGGCCGCGATCAGATACGGTTCGCTCGAAAGCGAGGCCTGGAACGCCTGCGCCGTGCCCTGGAACGAACCCGTCAGACTGTCGGGCTTGCCTGCTGCGACTTCGGCCTGGTGAATCGCCGTCACGGCATTGCCGAGCGATTGCCCCTGCGCCAGATTGAACGAGATCGTTACAGCCGGGAACAACCCCTGGTGATTCACAGAAATTGGCGAGACGTTGTTTTCGATCTTTGCGAGCGTGTTGAGCGGCACAAGTTCATTCGTCAACGGTGAACGAACGTAGAGATGCGCGAGCGCGTCGGTGGTCAACTGGAAGCGCGGATCGACTTCCTCGACGACGTGGTACTGATTTAGCTGCGTGAACAGCGTAGCGATCTGCCGTTGGCCGAACGCATCGTAGAGCGTGTCGTCAATCGCTTGCGCGGTAATGCCGAAGCGTGAGGCGGTACTGCGGTCGATCACGAGCGTCGCGCTGGTCGCGGCAGCTTGCTGGTCGGACGTGACGTCGGCGAGTTGCGGCAGCTTCGACAGCTTGTCGGTCAGTACGCCCGCCCAATGATTGAGTTCGTTGATATCCGGGTCTTGCAGGGTGTACTGATACTGCGCGGCGCTGATACGGCCGCCCACCTGAATATCCTGGCGGACCTGCATCGACAGGGAAATGCCCATTACCGTTGCCAACTGCGGCTTCAGGCGATTGAGCACCTGCGCGGCGCTGTCCTTGCGCTGACCGAACGCTTTCAGGTTGATCATCACGCGGCCCTGGCTCACGGTCGGATTCGCACCCATCCAGTAATAGACGTTATCAACGGCAGGATCGGCTTCGATAATGTTACCCAGTTGCTGCATTTTCAGAGACATCGCGCGCGGGGAAATGTCCGGCGCGGCCTGCGCGACGCCCATGATCAATCCGGAGTCCTCCTGCGGAAAGAAACCCTTTGGGATCGCGATAAACAACGCAACTGTCGCGACAATCGTTGCGATCGTCACACCAAGCATCAGCCTCGCCCGATCCAACACCCAGTCGAGACCTCGCTCATAACGCCGCTCCACCGCGACGAAGCCTTTTTCGAGCCACGCTTCGAGCTTGCGCATGCGCGCTGCTTCATCGGGCTCGGGCAAACGGATCAGCCAGCCGCATAGCATCGGCGTAACCGTCAGCGAGACGAGCGCTGACATCACGATCGCCGCGCTCACTGTCACCGCGAATTCGCGGAAGAGGCGTCCAACAATGCCGCCCATCAGCAGGATCGGAATGAACACCGCGATCAGCGAGGTCGTCATCGAAAGAATGGTGAAGCGCACCTCCATTGCGCCGAGCAGGGCGGCTTTCATGCGGGGCACGCCTTCTTCGACATGCCGCATCACGTTTTCGATTACGACAATCGCGTCGTCCACCACGAAACCCACCGCGATGGTCAACCCCATCAGCGAAAGATTGTCGAGGCTATAGCCGAGCAGATACATCACGCCGAACGTGGCGACCAGAGACAGGGGGATCGTCAGGCTCGGAATGATCGTCGCCCATACGTTGCGCAAAAACGAGAAGATGACCATGACGACGAGCGCGATCGTCAGCATCAGCGTGAACTGCACGTCGTGCACCGATGCATTGATGGTCTGCGTACGATCACCCACCACGTGCAGATGCGCAGCGGCAGGCAGCGTTGCTTCCAGCGCAGGCAGCTTTGCCTTGATGTTGGCGATCGTCTGCACGACGTTGTAGCCGGGCTGCTTGTGAATATCGAGGATGATCGCGCGTTCGTGCTGAAGCCATGCGGCCTGCTGGTTGTCTTCGGCGGCATTCAGAACAGTGCCCAGATCGGCAACGAGAATCGGCGCGCCGTTCTTGTACGCGACCACCAGATCGCGGTACGCCGAGGCGGTCGTGATCTGATCGGTCGCGTTGAAAATCACCGAACGGTCCGGGCCGTTCAGGCTGCCCTTCGGCGCATTCACGGTCTGCAAGCCGACGATCGAACGCACGTCTTCCAGCGTGAGGCCGCGCGCGGTGAGCTTGTCGGGATCGAGCTGAATGCGCACGGCTGGCCGCTGCTGGCCGTGGAAATCGACGAGACCGACGCCTGGCATCTGCGAGATCTGTTGCGCCAGATAGTCTTCGGCGTAACTGTCGAGTTGCGTGAGCGTGAGCGATGGCGATGTCAGCGCGAGCGAAAGCAAAGTGAAGTCGGCGGGGTTGACCTTTTCATAGGTCGGCGGGTTCGGCAGATTCTTCGGTAGAGTGCCGCCCGCCGCATTGATCGCCGTCTGCACATCCTGCGCCGCGCCGTTGATGTCGCGCGACAAGTCGAACTGCACCGCGATGTTGGTCGTGCCCAGCGAGCTCGACGATGTCATCTGCGTGATGCCCGCAATCAACGAAAGTTGACGCTCGAGAGGC
This sequence comes from Paraburkholderia fungorum, assembly GCF_902833645.1. Taxonomy (GTDB): domain Bacteria; phylum Pseudomonadota; class Gammaproteobacteria; order Burkholderiales; family Burkholderiaceae; genus Paraburkholderia; species Paraburkholderia fungorum. Next base: position 252,798 of record NZ_CADFGE010000008.1, on the reverse strand, counting down.
GTCGCCACCGACGTCGCCATCGTCTCCGCACTCGCGCCCGGCAACTTCGCCACGACCTGAATGGTTGGAAAGTCGACTTGTGGCAAGGGCGCGACCGGCAACAGGAAATACGCCACCGCGCCCGTCAGCAGCACCGCGATAGCAAGAAAACTGGTTGCAATGCGCCGGTTGATGAAACGTTCCATGAGGCTCATGACGGATTGTCCAGGTTGGCCTGGCTACCGGCTGTCTCAGCGTTGCCCGGTGCCTGGGCCACCGTCGGGACCGTGGTGGCCGCCACGCGCACGCCCGGGTTCAAGCGGCTTTGTCCGTCGAATACGACCAGATCCTTAAGGGCGATGCCGCCGCGAATTTCCGTCATTCCGTCGACCGTCACGCCCGTTTGCACCGGACGCATCTGCGCCGTGCCATCCGCGTTGATCACATAGAGCTGCGTGCCGTTCTGCGTGTTCACCACCGCGCGGCTCGGCACGGCGAGCCGCATCGTATCGGTGCGCAGCAGCACGCGCGCATTCACCAGCTCGCCCGGCCACAGCTTGCGGTCCTTGTTGGTGAATGAGGCCTTGAGTTTGATCTGGCCCGTGGTGGGATCGACCGTACTGTCGACGAACACGAGCGTGCCGTCAGCAAGCGCTGTGCTGCCGGAACGCGTGGTGACGTTGACTGGCAAAGGTGCGGCCGCCTGATTCGTGAGCAAGTCGGGGAGCACATCTTGCGGCACGGAGAACAGCACGGTAATCGGCTCCATCTGCGTCACGGTGACGATACCGGTCGTATCGGTGGGATGCACGATCGCGCCGATGTCGGCCTCGCGCGCACCGACGCGGCCGGTGAACGGTGCAAAGAGGGTGGTGAAGCTCAGTTGCAGGCGGTCGCTCTGCACCAGCGCTGCATCCGCCGCGACAGTGGCGGCGAGTGCCTCGACTTGCGCCTTCGCGGTGTCCACAGCTTGAGCGGTTGCCGCACCAATGCCGACGAGCTTCGAGTAACGCGCCAGGTCGAGTTTTGCGTTATCGAGCGACGCCTGATCCTTGCGTTGCGCCGCTTCCGCCTGATGTAGTTGCGCGGTGAGCGGCCCCTGGTCGAGCTGGGCGAGCAGCTGTCCTGCCTTCACATCCTGCCCTTCAGTGAAGGCTACGCGCTGCAACTGGCCATCCACACGCACTTTGACGTCCACGGTATTGAGCGGGAGGACCGTACCCACCGCCGCCACTCGAATCGGAAAGTCACGCTTCACCGGATGGCCGGCGTTGACCGGCACCGCAGCCGCGGGCTTCACCGCCTGGTGCTTCGGCCAAAACCACGCGATAAGAATCGCGACAAGGACGGCGAATACCACCACGAGCGGCGCGTGACGGCGCCCGCGGAGCGCTTCGTGGTTCGGAGAGTCAGCAGGTTTCATGAGTGGGAAGGCGCAGGAGTGGAAGCGGTGTTGCTATCGGTCACGCCGAAGCCGCCGCCGAACGCGCGAAACAGGCTCACCGAAGCTTGCAGGCGCGCGAGCCGCGCCTGTACCAGCGTGTCTTCGGCTTGATAAAGCGTGCGTTGGGCGTCGAGTACGGTCAAGAAGTCGATCGTGCCGAGCTTGTATTGGGTTTGCGCGAGTGTGGCGGCTTTACGGGCGGCATCGGCGGCGGTCTGGTCGGCGGCCTCCGCGAGCTGCTGCTGTTGCGCTGCCGAGAGCGAATCTTCGACGTCCTGCAATGCGGTTATCACGGCTTGCCGGTAATCGGCGACGCCCTTGGCTTCGGCGGCTTTGCTTGCGTGCAACTGGCCGCGCAGCGCGCCGCCGTCGAACAGCGGCGCGGCCAGAGACGTGGCGAGGCTCGCAAACGGACTCGACAGGAAATGCGAAAGGGACTTGCTGCTGAGGCCGCCGTCGGCGGTGAGCACGATGTTCGGCAGGAAGGCCGCGCGCGCCGCACCGACGCTCTCGTTAGCCGATTGCAGCTGCGCTTCCTTCGAGCGGATATCAGGGCGTGTTTCCAGCAGGCTGGCCGGCAGATTCGGGCGCGGCTGCGGAATGGCGATACTGACGAGCGCGGTGTCGTCGACTGTGAACTGCTCGGGCGCGGTGCCCACCAGCACGGCGAGCGCATGGATATTGGTGTCCAGTTGCTGTTGCAGCGCCGGCACCGCCGCCTGGAAGGTGGCGAGCGCATTGCGCTGCTGCTGCACCTGCAGCTCGGTCGCGACGCCCGCCGCCTGTTGCGCGAGCAACAATTGCAGAATGTGCGCGGCATCGTCGGAAATGGACCGTGCGATCGCCAGACGGCGGCGCAGGCTCTGCACCTGGAAATACGTGTCCGCCACCGACGCGGTCAGCGTCAAAGCCACCGTATCGCGATCGAATCCGGACGCGCGCGCAAGCAGGTCGGCCGCGCTGGCGTTGGCGGCGTTGAAGCCCCAGAAATCGACCTCGTAACTTGCTTCGGCGAAGAGGCTCTGGGTTTTGGTGGTCGAGCCACGCCCCTGGTGAGCGCGGTCGAACGTGGCGCCGAGCGTCAGCGACGGATACTGCGGCGCCCCGGCTTTTTCGGCGTTGCCGCGGGCCTGTTCTACGCTCGCAATCGCGGACGCCAGTGTGAAGTTGTTTTGCAGACTCCGATCGACCAGCGCATCGAGCGCGGGGTCGCGATATTCACGCCACCAGCCGCTTCTGACGGGGACGGTATCGGCGAGCGGCGAATTCGCGACGCCGTCGAAGCGCGGCGCGAGCGGCGTACCCGGCCGCTGATAGGTCGGCACGACGGAGCACCCGGCTAGCACGGTGAAACCCAGCGCACATGCTGCGGCGTATACGGCGGCGCGTACACCGGGATGAGGTGCACGAGGACTGACGACGCGCGAGAATGACGCCGAACGGGACAGTCCTGACATTGGAGAACGCTCCGGCAACATGGGAATGCCACCAGATTAATCAGCGGGTCCTGTCGGTGCTTTCGCCCAATGATTAAAAAAATTTAATGCGCCGCAACCCGCCTTCGGAGCGGGTGTGCGCGAGGTCATCCCTGTCGCCGGGAACATACTAAGGCGCCGGGTTCAGCACATAACCGGCACCCAGCACGGTATGAATCAGCGCCACCGGAAAATCGCGATCCACCTTCGCCCGCAGCCGATGCATGTGCATATCGATGATATTGCCGCGTGGCTCGAAATCGTAGTTCCATGCCGCCTCCAACAGCATGCTACGCGTCACGACCTGGCCCTCGCGACGCGCCAGGCATTCGAGCAACAGAAACTCGCGATGCTGCAGGCGCAGGTCGCGGCCGCCCCGGGTCGCGGTTCGCGCTCGGGTATCGAGTATCAGATCCGCGCATTCGAGCCGCTCGCTCATTCTGCTGCGATCCGCGCGCCGCGCGAGCGCCTCGATTCTCGCCAACACTTCGACGAAAGCATACGGCTTCACAAGGTAATCGTCGCAACCGACGCGGATACCCTCCACGCGTTCGTTCAGCCCGCCAACCGCGGACAGCATCAACACCGGCGTGGTATTGCCACCTGCGCGCAATTGCTGCACGAGGGCGATTCCGTCGAGCGCCGGCAGGAGCCGATCGGTCACAATCACGTCGTAAATGCCCTCACGCGCGTAGGCTAGCCCGGTCGCACCGTCGGCTACGGTGTCGACAATGAAACCGCTCTCGATCAGGCCGCGCGCAAGGAACTGGCCGGCGCGCGTATCGTCTTCGATCAGCAGAATTCGCATACGCTAAACGGGTTGATGAAGGCTTGCATTAAAATTCTTTAATGTTGGCGCGAAACGCCTGTACAGCTTCGCGCGGCATACTCGGGACATCAAAGGTACGAGCGTAGTGTATATGGCCGGCTCGTACAGGCTCGCAGCGCGCTCACTTCTGGAAGAAACGCATGTCGAACGTACTGATCGTCGAAGACGACGAGCAAACCTTCGCGGAGCTCGTTGAAGCACTGACCGATCACGGTTGCAAGGTGCAGGGCGCGCGCACGGGCCGCGACGGTTTGATGCTTGCGGTCGCCAACAGTTACGACGCCATCGTGCTCGATCGCATGCTGCCGGGCGGACTCGAAGGGCTCGGCATGCTGGCGGCGTTGCGCAGTGCCGGCGTGCTCACGCCCGTATTGATTCTGAGTGCGCTTTCCGCGGTCGACGAACGTGTGCGCGGTCTGCGCGCCGGCGGCGACGACTATCTGACCAAGCCGTTCGAGTTCATCGAATTGACCGCCCGCCTCGACGCGCTGATGCGACGGCGGGGAGCGACGCCCGGCGTGCAGGAGTATCAGGTCGGCCCGCTGCGTCTTGACCCGCTCAAGCGTGAAGTGAGCTTTGCCGGCCGTCCGGTTCTGCTCCTGCCACGCGAATACCGGCTGCTCGAATACCTGGTCCAGCACGAAGGGCAGGTGGTGAGTCGGACCATGCTGTTCGAAGCGGTATGGGATTACCGGCTCGACGAGCGGACTAATGTGATCGACGTGCACATCAGCCGCCTGAGGAAGAAGCTCGACCCGGACGGGACGGCTCCGATGATCGATACCGTGCGCGGTTCGGGGTACATGCTCCATGCGCCTGGCTGATCTGCACCGCACCACCGGCTTTCGGCTCGCGACACTGTTCCTGATGCTGTTCGGCGTGATCGCGATACTGCTGTTCGGCTACCTGTATCACGAGATCACGGGCTTCGAACAGGAGCGCATCGACGATTGGCTGATACGCGAACACGCGCAGTTGACACGCGAAGAGCCGGACGAACTGGTGGCGCGATTCGAACATCAAAACCAGTTCGATCCGCGCCACCAGCGCCCGTTCGGTCTGTTCGACGCAAATGGCAAACATCTAGCCGGTGGCTACGCGGGCGATCAGCCGGCTATCCCAATCTTCGACCAACCGTTTTCCATGCGGCTCGCGAGGCTGCCCGGCCACCCGCCCGCACGTTGCATTGCCGCTCGCGTGCCGGATAGCCGCGTCGCATTGCAATGCCAGAACACCCGCGAACTCGACCACTTCGACGAGGAACTGCTGCACGCGCTGCTGTCCACCGCGATGATCACGCTCGTGATCGGTCTGGTCGGGGCGAGTCTGATCGGCATATCGGCGATGCGGCGGCTGGATGCGGTGACGGCCTCGATCGAGGAAATCGTGGCCGGCAATCTCGGCAGGCGTTTGCCGGTGCAATCGAGAGGCGACGACGTGGATCGCCTCGTCGGCGTCGTGAACGGCATGCTCGACGAGATCGAACGACTCATGAACGAGGTCAAGGGCGTGTGTGATGCGATTGCGCACGATCTGCGCACACCGCTCACCCGGATGCTTAGCGGACTGGAACGTGCGCAGCGCCGCGCCAAATCCGAAGAGGAGTATCAAGCGGTAATCGATGAAACCGTTATGGAGATCGGTGGACTGCTCCGTACTTTCAACGCGCTGCTGCGCATTTCAGAAATTGAAAGCGGTGTGCGCCGCGCAGGATTCACGACGGTCGATCTGGCTGCGGTTGCCAACGACGTGTTCGAGTTTTACGAGCCGACAGCGGAAGACAACGCGCTCAGGTTTGAACTTCAGAAAATGACGTCCGGGCCGCTCGAGATCCAGGCCGATCCGAGCCTGCTGTTCGAAGCACTCGCCAATCTGGTCGACAATGCAATCAAGTTCGCGCCGCAAGGTGGCCTTGTGACGGTGACACTGCGGAACGACACAAGCGGTATCAGCGTCTCAGTCACCGATAGCGGCGCCGGCATCAATCCTGCGGAGTATGAGGCCGTCGTTCGTCGCTTTTATCGCGGTGAAGCGAGCCGCCATACACCCGGTAGCGGCTTCGGCCTGAGCCTCGCGGCCGCGGTGGCAAATATGCATGGTATGCGGCTGCAGTTCAGCGATACAACCGATGGCTTCGAAGCCTGTCTATTCCTGCCGCGCGATCGCGATGCCCAACACCTGTAACATGGGCAAATGGACTTGAGTAAAGCGGTTTTCCTTATCAAAGTCTGAAGGGTGTCGCTGCGTCAAATTGTTCGCGACGCAGTAATGGTGGTGTGCAGTCACATCAGGATCATGCCTACATCAGTCTGATTTCCCTTAGCAACTATTCGGTGATAGGCCGGATCGACGTGCCCGCTGGCCAACTGAAAGCCATGGCCATCGATCATGCGACGCACCGCCTGTTCGTGAATATGCGCGACAAAAACGAAGTTGGCGTGATTGATCTGCGCACGCGCAAATTGACGGCCGTCTGGCAGGTTCCCGGCCCGAGCCGGAATTCGGCCATGGCCTTCGATTCGAAGAGCGGGCGCCTGTTCATCGGTGCGCGCGACCCCGGAAAATTGTATGTGATGAATGCGAGCGACGGCTCGATCATCCAGTCGCTCGACATCGTCAACACGTCGGACGACATGGCCGTCGACGCGGTACATCATCACCTGTACATCACCGGGTCGACCGGTCTGGATGTCGTCGACCCTGTCGGGGCGGACCAATACGCGGTCAAACAGCATGTGGACACGTTCGGCGGGAAGACCTCGGTCTACATCCCGTCGCTCCAGCGGTTCTATGTCGTTCATACGAAAGGCCGTGACGCGGCGATGGCGGGGCTTCAGGTATTCAGTGTGCGCTAGCATGCCAAGTCGCTCTGCGGCTCACGAGCGGCGAGACGTCGCTCGCAATTCAGAAAAATGAGCAGGTTGCATTTGATACCCCTTTGAGTGTCAAGCCAGTATTAAAGTCAGCGAGCCGCATCACCGCTCAGAACATACGCGCCCCAAAAATACGGATGACGATAAAGCGCGCCATCTTTGCCGGCGGCCATATCGCGCTCTGCGCGCGCGAGTGCATCGGCCTTTGACAGCGATGGATCGCCGGCATAGGTTCGGAACACGCCGGTTGTGATCTCGGTTGCTGAGCGCGATTCAACGGCCCATTGAGTGACGAGCATCGAACGCGCGCCTGCCGCGAAAAAAGCGCGGGACAACTCAGAGATTGCATCGCCAGCGGTGCCAGTGACAAAGCCTGTATTGCAGGCGGACAGAACGACCCAGTCGGCGTTCAACCGCAACGTCACGATATCGTCCGCAGTGAGAATGGAATCGGTCAGCCCGCTTCCCTCGTAGGCCATGGCGAGACCCGCCTTGCGCCATCCCGGCACTTCACCCGCTACGATGCCGTGTGTCGCGAACAGCACGACGCGGTCGTTCGACAGGTCAGCCTTCATCGCCTCACTACGGGAAGCGCGCGTACCCCGAAGCACACTTTGGTCAGAGGCACCGAGCGCCGTGGCGATAGAGTGCGCTTCGGCCATCGTTTCGGGCAAGGGCATCACGCGATGGTAGTCGAACGCCGGAGCATCTGTGTCGACAGGAAAGGCGCGCGCAACAACGCTGCCGGCTGGCGTGCCGACAGCTTCCGAGCCGTGGCCGTCGAAACTTGGGTCGGCGAAAGCGATCAGCGGTTCGTTTGCGTGCGCGGCCGGATGACTCCGCGTGAGTGCGAGCGCAGAGGCACTCGGTACACGCACGGGTGTTGCCGTGTCGATCCACCAGCTGGCGTCCGCGAGACTCGACGCTGTACGCGTAGTCAGCACGTCAAACGGGATGCTCGCGAGGACTCCACTTGTTGCGATGTAGACCGTTGTCGCCGCGTGAATATCGTCGTGCAGCGGGGCAATCAGCGCCTGATACAGGCTTGCCGCTGCGCCTAGATCGAAGCCTGCCAGATCGCCCGCGTGCTGCGGTGGAACCCCTGCATCAAAACCGGCTCGCAATGCCTTCACCTGTCTCGCGAGCTCGGCACGTGTCACGCTCAGGCGGACCGCGCGGAAGGCCCCACCCGGACGAACCACGAACGCGTAGCTGGCATCGCGCCCCGCGTAGAAATCCACATAGACTTCGCCTTCGTGAAGTGACTTGCCGAAGGCGTCGGGTGTCGGGATTTCTGGCGACACCAATTGACGATAGAGCGGAAATTGCGCGGCGATCTGCTGACGCAGACTGGCCAGCTTTCCGTCAACCGCCTTGATGGCGTTCTCTTCATGTTCGACGTTTGCACTGGCAACATTCTGCCGCCCTTGTGAGCCGCCTTGCGTTTGCTCCGCTTCGAGCCGGTTGGTCGAGCGTGCCAGCGCCAGGTGTGCGGTGTTCTGCTCGTGGCGCAGCAATTGTTCCTGCTCGATCAGCGCGCGCAACGCTGGCGTCGAAGCCGCGAGGCGCGCCGCGCCATCGGCCATCGCGCCCTGGGTTGCGTTCATATGGAACAGCTCGGCGATCTGAAACGCGAGGACCTGGCCCTGCTCACCTTCGCTCATCGCGCGGTTCAGCGATTGGGCCAGCGCCCCGTCTTCGTCGTAGGCGCCCCGCGTACTCGAGTCGTTCCAGTCGTCCTGCGTGCCAACGAGGGGTTTGACATAGGCGGCGATGTCCGCCTCGCCAACGTTGCTGGCGGGATCTTCCAGCCGGTACAGCATCAGCATTGCGGCCTGGTACTTGTAAAACGGGCTTTCGGGCCCTTGCCTGAGCAGATTCTTGGTCATCGCTGCCGTGATCCGCCTTTCGGCCTCCTGCCAGTTTCCATGTGCGGCGAGTATCAGGGATTCGCGTTCGTCGTCGGTTACGGTGTGGGCCACTACGGGATTGACGCTTGCCGCGTACTCCCAGGCGTCCGCGTCCGCCTGATAATCGCCGATGTGTTTTATTGCAAGCGCAAACATCAGACGAAGCCGCAGTGCTCCCGCCAAGTTCCATGAATACGGAGCGACATTCTGCTTGCGGAAGGCTGTGATCGCGGCGTTGACGGCCGCAATCGCACCGTCGTAGTCGTCGTTCGATGCAAGCGCTATTGAGCGGCCGAGCTCAATCTCGGCACGCTGGATAGGACTCGGCTTCATGTCGGACCGGTTCTCGATATCCCATCGAATCTCGTTCGCATAGCTCAACGCCTCCGTCCGGCGATTGTTCTGGACCATCAGGCGGATCAGTTCGGAGGAGTTGTCGAGCAGTTCGTTGACAGCGGCCTTCCGCCGTCTAACGCTGAGTGCCGGGTCGTTGATGTTACGCCAGGCAAGTTCCGCGCTCTCCCGGCGCTTGAGCAGCCCGAGGTCATGCCGGTTAAGGTACCGACGGTCGATTTCCGCTTCAGCGGAGAAGTAAGCATAGGATGGCTCGCGCGGCAATGTCTCGAGTTCCGCCGGAGTTGTATCGCGCGCGAGCGCCCGGGCGCGTCCGAGCAGGCGCTCGCTGCGCGCGTAGTCAAAGCCCAAGGCGTACCCGCTGGCTAGCGACGAAGCGATAAGCGAGCGTCGGCCAGCCGGAATACGCGAATCCTCGACGATCTGCTCGCGGATCCGCATCGAGTCCGCCACCATTCCCGCACGGAAATAGTCCGACGCCAGACTGTCGAGCAATGCGTAACGTGCGTCACCATCAGTCGTGTCGCTCAACTGATGTAGCACCGCCTGTTCACGGTCCCGTAGCGTTTGTTGTTGGGGACCCTGTGCAGCCGACGACCCGGGCGCCGATGACGCGAGGGAGTTGTCGGTTTGGGACGCCCGGTCCGAGCCGTCCGACGCCCACGACAGCTGTGCCAGCGCGAGCGGGATCAGCGGGATCAGAAGGATCATCCGACGGTAGCGCATCTCCATGTCCCTGTCTCCATAGGACTGGTCCGGCTTCGCTATACAAGACGATGGTCGGCCGCTCTAGCGGTGCTTGTATTGAAGCAGCAGTAAAGTAGGGATGCAAGGCGTAAAGCGCGCTGAATTGACGGGTACTCCTTCCGACGGGCACCACACTACTTGGATTCGTCAGCAGGGCCGGATCGCGGCCACGGTTGCGTTGGGTCGACGCTGGGATGAGAACCATTCGGAAAGATGCTGCGTGTGGCGGGCGGCGCGCCACCTTGGTCAGGGTTCGAAGCGGCACCGCTTGCTGCGGATGCCGGCTGTGCATACGCGGCGCTGGACGGAATCGGCGCGCCTGCCTTTCGAGCCGCCGCCTTTCCTGATGTAGAGGGATTTGTTTCGGGCACCTCGGCCTGCGTGAGAGCCGACAAGCAAAATAGCGCAGGTAGCAAGACAAGAATGCCTCTGCTGTGTTTCTTGACTATCATTATTTTGCTCCGCACGTGTACGGGGGAACCATGGAACGCGAGAACCATCCAGTCTGGGCAGTTTATGACAAGCTTCGTACTGCTCGGCTCAATGTTCGATATTACAGTGAACGGCTGCGCCGTCTGGAACTTCTGGATAAGGCGATGGACCTGGCGCTCGTCATCGCGGCCCCGACATCGGCCGTCGCCGGCCTATGGTTTTTCAAAACTGACATCGGCAAGCACGTATGGCAAGGCCTAGGAACGGTTTCCGCCTTCATTGCTGCCATCCGGCCGGCCATTCAGTTCAGAAAAACGCTGAAAACGTATGAAATGACGATCGTTTCTTATCAAGCCCTCGAGTACGACCTCGAAACGATACGCCGCAAAGTCGAACAGCGCGGGGTTTACGACGAGGAGTTAAAGGCTGACTTTTTGCGTGCGCTCGAACGACAGCGCCACATCGACATTTCCAGTCCGGACAAGATCGCCAATTCACGGCTTCTGAAAACCTGCACGACCGCAGTGCTTTCTGAAATGCCATCGAGTGCTTTTTTTATTCCGGAACGGTAATGGCGACGCTACGGTCTTCGCGCTGACAGAAATCCGGTATTAACGTCAGGCCGGATGATCGGCACGTCCCGTGCCATTGCGAACGTCGGCTGGGGTACAACGGGCCAAGGTTCAAAGCGCAAGTAAAACGATGACGAACAACAGAAGCTGGCCGATAACGTATAGCTTTGTTTGTCTGTTGCAAGCTAATGTTCGTCCTTGAACGGCTAATGTCAGATTTCCGCCTCTGTGCTGGGTGCTCCCTGGTCAGCGGGACGTGAAGCGGAGGCAAGGATGGCCATCGGATCCGGGAATACATCGCATGTCGTGGGCCGGTGTCTAAGGACTATGTTGTGCTTCTTGTCGGCGGCGATTGTCGGGTCCTTTTGCGGGTTACCCCGGACTTCGATGGCGGGTGAGCTTCAAGGTGTGAATGGGTCCGTCGAAAAAGTCTACACGGCGTCTGGGCAGCCCTCCGTCGCCGATGAAGAGAGGGCCATTCGCAAGCGACTCGAACAGACTTCGGACGGAGATACGCGGCTTGCACTGCTGATTTCACTCGTTCAGGATTACTACAACGCTGATGATGCCGCCGGCGCAATGGGGGTCTTGGAGAGCATTGTGTACGACGGGCAGATTTCGCCTGGCCAGCGCTCGCTCACCGCATCAGGACTTGCCATAGCGTATGCGGTTCAAAACGACTTCGTGCGAAGCCAGAGGCTGGTGAATCAGGCGAAGAAGCTGGCCGACCAGACGAGCGCTGCCGAGCTTGAAACCCTTCCGGAAGAACCTGCCTACGGGTATCTCTCCGCCGAGGCGGAGCTTGCGCGCCGCGCGTTGAATCAACATGACACGGCGTTGTTCAAGGTGCGCGAGGCGGCCGATCTGGCGAGAAAAAATCTCGATGATCCGTCGCTCAGTGAACACCGTCACCAGGAAGCCGCTAACCAACTGCTCGATGAAGTCGATCATCTCGTGCGCTTGCAAACGCAGAACAATCGGCGCACCGAGGCGTTGAACTACGCGAACGGGATGCTTTGGGACATCGACCACGATCCTCGACTCAAACCGACCCCCTCACAGCGCGCCCGCGTTGAGGTCGCAATGTCGATCGCGCTCATGTCCAACGACGACTACGATGGCGCACTCGCCTGGATAGACAAAGCCATTAAGGGGTATCAGGATGCCGGCGTGCTCCCCTATTCGTTCACCTACGCGGATGCGCTGCGCATGCGTTTGATGGTCGCGCTTGCGACAAACCGCCTTGCCGACTTCAAGGCCGACGCTGACGGTTTGGAATACGCGGCTTCGATCAATCCGGTCGCGGCAAAAACACCGAGTTCAGACGAGCGCGAATCTGTGATATTCGGGACGCAGGGGAACTGGTCGGCAGCCGAGTCGAAGCTTTCACGCGTGCTGGCGTACAACCTGAAGGGCCAGGGTGCGCAGAGTCCGTTCGTCAAGTATCAGTCTGCAATGTTGATGCTCTATCGCCTTGAGGATCCCGAGAAGAAGGTCAGCGAAAGCGAGATCGCCCGATACGTGACGCCCATGCTTGGCCAGAACGACGACTGGGACGCCTCCAGTACCGCGGGCGCTTATGTCGAGGACGGTGCCCTTGCAATGTGCCTGAGCCGTCTCATGGACGACGGCGCAGAAGGTCAGGCACTCGCCTTCCGTATCGCCGAGTTGTTTCACATGAATGCGACCCAGGGCGCGATGAGCGATGGTGCTGCGCGATTGGCGGCGGTCACACCGGAACTGCGCAGCCTGGTTGAGCGGGAGCAGATGGCGCGTCGTGCCCAAAATATCGAACGGATGGGACTCTCGGGACTGAGCACACGGCTTGCCAAGGTCGACACGGAAAATACCGGAGATAAAGGGAGTGCAATCGCTAGTGTCAAAGATGCCGAGAGGGCCATGAATGCCTCGGCCGAGGATCTGGCCGCGCTCCACGAGCACATCAACAAGCAGTTTCCCGAGTACCGGCAACTTGTATCGCCCGCCGTTCCCACGGCTGAGCGGGTGGGTGCGGCCCTGCATTCGGGTGAGGTCTATGTCGATTTCTACGTCGGGCGCGATGCGACCTACGCATTCGTCGTCAACGCCGAGGGCTCGCTGCATGCGACACGACTCAACGTAACGCGTGCAGACCTGAGAAAGAAGATCCTGACGCTTCGCAACGTGTTTGATGCGGGCGTTCCGCCACGTAAGGCGGGTGAGCTGGCCGGGTTCGACACAACAGTGGCCTCGGATCTCTATCGCTTGTTGATCTCTTCGATCCAGCCCGACCTCGAAGGGGCGACAACCGTGTACATCGCCACAAGCGGCATTCTCTCGAGCCTGCCGTTCAATGTGCTCGTGACGGCACCCGCAACGGATCTTGCGAATGCACACTGGTGGATCGCGAGGACAATGCCCGTACGTATTCCGAATGCCGCGGCCCTCATGCTCGCCCGCAGTCATCCGGCAGCGCACGCCGGCGAGGCGCTGATCGCGTTCGCAGATCCGAGCTTCAATCGCCGCGACTCAACCACGATTGCGGTCCCACCCGTGGATAGAACTCCCGCGCGAGCCTTTCCGGTTGATGCGAGTACGGCTTCGTTCGACTACCATCGCGTCGCACCGTTACCTGAGACGCTCGACGAAGCGACCTCAATCGCGAAGACGCTCAATGCTTCCGAACACAGCGTGCTGCGGGGAACGAGCGCCTCGCGTAGCGAAGTCATGAAGCGGGATCTGTTGAACGATCGGGTTGTTCTGTTCGCTACGCACGGCATCGTCGCGGGCGAAGTGCCGGGCTGGCACAAAGCGGGACTCGCGTTGGCCTATGAGGGAAACGGGCTGCCAGATTCGGTTCTCACCGCGGACGACATCGTGACCTTGCGGTTGAATGCCGACTGGGTGGTACTGTCCGCCTGCAACACGGGACTCGTCACCGGTAACGCGGGAGATGCAATGTCGGAGCTGTCCCGCGCCTTTTTTGCAGCGGGGGCTCGCTCGATTCTCCTCACCCAGTGGGCTGTGGAATCTCGATCGGCTACAGAGGTGACAACCGGTGTATTCCGGACTTATGCCAGTGATCCGTCGCTGTCAAAAGCCGAGGCGCTGGCGCGTACAGAGCGCGACATGGCCAGCGGCAAGGATGGAGAACTCTACCGTCACCCGTATTTCTGGGGTGCATACGTTCTCGCCGGTGACGCGGCCCGCTGATCTTCGACACTGCGTCCTTAGTGGGAACTTCAGGCTGCGCCCCGCGTGATCTACAGTAATCGCATGACGGGTAACTGTCGTAATTCGCCCTTCAGCCGCCGCGCGGCTGCCGCTCGCACGTAGCGCCCCTTCACGCTTTTTTGCCCGCGCGTGACACAGTGCGCTTACCGGCACCTTTCGAAAAGCGATGACGATCACCGAGCAGCGCAACCAGCCGCGTCCCACATTCGGAAAACGAGTACCCGCGCCGCTGCGAGATCATGAAGGTGAGGGCGCGCATATGCCATGCGCGCCGTTGGAGTTCGACAAGTGTTCCGTCCGCGAGATCTTGCGCGACCACATGATGCGGCATGTGCCCCCAGCACAAACCACCCCTTAGCAAATCGTGCTTCGCGCCGAGGTCATTGACCAGCCACTGGCGTCCACTGGCGACGCCCTGTTGTGTCTTTTCCGCATCGGGCTGATTGTCGGTGACGACGAGCTGGATGTGCCGGCCAAATTCCTCCCGCGGGATCGGCCCCGCGACCGCGGCCAGAGGATGCGATGGCGCACAGACGGTCACCATTTGCGCTTCACATAGATGCTGCCGTTCTATGGTAGCCGGGCTCAGCTCCGGCACGTCGCTGATCGTCACCGCCAATGCGCACGTTCCGTCGAGAACCAGGTGCTCGCCGCCTTGCATGGTCGTCATGCGCAGATTGATTGCAACGGTTGGAAAGTCCGACTGCAGCCTGCGCAGGCATTCAATCAGGTGCGCGCGCGGAAAATAGGTATCCACTGCAATCGAGACCTGTGGCACCCCGGCTTCAGCAATCGCAACCGCGCGCATCTTCATTTCCTCGGTGCGTGAGATCACCCCACGAGCATCGGGCAGGAGGCTACGGCCCGCGGCTGTCAGCGTGGCTTTGCGGGCGTTGCGTTCGAACAGCAACACATCAAAGGCACTCTCGAGCGCGCTGATCGCGTGACTAATCGCTGACTGTGCGCGCCTCAGTTCCCGTGCAGCCCCGGAAAAGCTTCCCTGGTCACACACGGCAACGAAGGCCCGAAGTTGATTGATGGTGACGTTGTCGAGCATATATCTAAAAAGTAGATGGCACCTATAGATATTCGGTCAATTGGCTTCATGGATCAAGAGGGCCAAAATTGTCTTTCTCGCTTCTGTTTCGAAGGACGAATGACATGCATAGACTGAATGGAAAGACCGCCGTGATCACCGGCGGCGCTACCGGCATCGGCCGCGCTGCAGCAAAGCGCTTCATCGAGGAAGGCGCGTTCGTCTTCATCTTCGGCCGCCGGCAGGACGCACTCGATGCCGCTGTCGCCGACCTCGGGCCCAATGCCCGCGCGGTGAAGGGTTCGGTCTCCGATGAGGCCGACCTCGACCGGCTCTACGCGGCGGTGAAGGCCGAGCGCGGCACCCTCGACATCGTCTTCGCCAACGCCGGGGCGGGAAGCCCGCTTCCGCTCGGGCAGATCACCGCCGAGCACATTGACGAAACCTTCGACACCAATGTGAAGGGTACGATCTTTACGGTCCAGAAGGCGCTGCCGCTGATGAGCGCGGGCGGTTCGATCATCCTGACCGGATCGAGCGCCGGGACCACGGGCGCCCCGGGATTCACTGCCTATAGCGCGAGCAAGGCAGCGGTGCGCAACCTCGCGCGGTCATGGGCGCATGACCTGAAGGGCACGGGCATCCGGGTCAATGTGCTCTCGCCCGGCGCGACGGCGACCGAACTGGCGAAGAGGTCGCTGGGCGAAGAGGGCCAGAAAGCCTATGGCGCGATGACTCCGCTCCTACGCATGGCCGATCCGGCAGAGATCGCAGCGGCGGCCGCCTTTCTTGCGTCGCCGGACAGCAGCTTCATGACCGCCAGCGAGGTTGCCGTCGACGGCGGCCTTGCGCAACTCTGACACGCCACGCCCGCCGGTCACTCCGTTCGATATTCGGAGCCGGTAGGGCGTCGCACACCAAGGACACTATATGAGCTACGCAATTATTGGCTTCGGCAAGATCGGCCAGGCGCTTGCCAAGGCGTTTGCACGAAAAGGCATCGAAGTATCCGTTGCAACCACTCGCGACCCGGAAAGCTTTGCATCCGCTGCGGCCGCTATCGGACCCGAGATCATTCCCAAAACTCTGGCGGAAGCGGTCAAGGCGGACATCGTCTTTCTGGCTGTTCGTTTCGAGTCGCACAAGGATGTCGCGAAGGCGCTGCCGAGCTGGCAGGGCAAGACTATCGTCGATGTCACCAATGCCTACGGCGTGCCCCCTGAGGAAGTGGGTGGGCAACCTGCTTCCAGGGCCGTCGCGCAGGCCTTCACGGGTAGCAGGCTGGTCAAGGGCTTCAATCACTTGGGCGCTCGCGTCCTTGAACAGGACCCGGGCGTACACGGTGGCAGGAGAGTCGTGTTCCTCGCGAGTGACGATGATGGCGCCGCAGAGGAGATTGCTGCGCTTGCCGAAGATCTCGGTTTCGCGCCGGTCAAACTTGGCGGCCTGTCGGAAGGTGGACTGCTTGTGCAGGGACTGGGAGATAGGTGGGGTCAACTGATCTTTAAGGACCTCGTCAAATTCGACTGATGAATCGTGGTCGCAAGTTTCGATGCGATCCTGTCTCGTGGACCAAAGGCCAGCCGAGCAATATTGCTAACGACTCGTACGTCTATCGGCCGCTGTGTACTTGACGGCGAAACTTACGCGAAGGGGAGTGGACCTTCGAAACGTTCGATGTAACACAAGTGGGAGACCGCCGGCTGACCTCCACCTGTCCAGCGATGCAGCATGTATGCGGGTGGTTCGAGAAAAGAAGCGGGCTGCGCGTCCGCTTCGACGCGCAGCGCGATCTGTGTGGTCGTGCTCGGGCACGTGAGGACGGGAACGCGTCCGAGACGAGTCTGCATCGACCGATGGACGTGTCCGGCGAGAATTCGATCTACGTTGTTGTGGCGTGCAAGAACCGTTGCGAATGCATCCGCGTTTCGCAACCCGTAGATGTCCAGATAAGGGATGCCCGTCATGAACGGTGGATGGTGCATGACGATGACCACCGTCCGATCTCGATGCTCAGTGAGTTCGGTGTCGAGCCAGGTCAAGGTTTTGGCGTCCAGTTCACCGTGATGCAGTCCAGGAACGGAAGTGTCCAACGCCACGAGGCGTAGTTCGCCCACGTCCAGCGCGAACGAGAGTGCGCCCTCGCTCGGAAGCCACGCGTGATCCGGAAAAGCGGCCCGTAGATTGCCACGGTCGTCGTGATTACCCGGCAGGACCACGAACGGTCGTCTCAGCCCGGCAAGTAATTCGCGAAGCTTTTGATACTCATCCTCGGTACCGTAGTCCGTCAGGTCGCCAGAGATGACGACCAGGTCCGGCTCGGGTTGGATGCGGTTCAGCGAATCGACGGCTGCCGAAAACATTGCATTCGAGTCCACGGCGTCTTGATACAGGGTGCCGTGAGGACGGACATGAATATCTGAAACTTGCGCGATGACCGTCACTCGGCTCTCCGTGGGATTCGACCGGCTCGTACATGGACCGGAACGATTTTAGACCGGACAAAAATCGCCGGTCAGCGGAGCGCGTATTGGGCTGACTTCGTTCAGGTTTGTTGGATGCCTGTCCACACTTGCTTGTGGCGCTCGCACATGCTCGTGACGGAGGGCAGGCATCCTGCAAATCTGATCAACTGAAGTTGCTGACTTTCTTGATGGTTAGTGCTCCGTGGGAACCGATTGTTGGGCCGCCGCGTCTGTTTATGCGTTCGTCGTGGGTTTGGCTGACGTTTGCTTGCCCGGGCTCGGCTTTGCGGCTGCTGGCGATTCCTTCGTCGCTATTTCTGATGCCTCTGCAAGAAGGCGCATTGCACGGTTCGCGGTGATGCGGCTCTGAGGGATGCCCTTCGCGTCGAGTGCGATCACCTGATATAGCTCACGGTCACACTCCAGCTCCCGCTGATATTGCTCTGCTGTGTCGACGAGCAATTCAAGCATGGTCTGCTGACGTCGTCTTTCGTCACCCGTGATGGCAGGATTCCTACATATTGAGGACCCGAGTGTGATCAATGTGTTGAGTTGGCTCAACTGCCGGTTGCATAGATCGAAGGTGGAGAGCGCAAGCTTTTCGTACTGGAGCGCGTCGACAGGCGGGCGTGAAGCGGGTTGAGACTGTTTTGTAGGTTTGCTACTCATGGTGCGACCTCCCTGGTACTTCCTGGATCGCCCGACACTCGCTTGCTTGGGGAAGGGGTGAGCGGGCACATGACGGGTTTGGAAGACCGGGATCGTAACGAACCGGCGAGCCTTGCGGCTCCCCCACCACGGCCCGCCCATTGAAATATAGACGTGCAGAGATAGACGCACGCCCCGCCTGAGCGGGGGTGCGGTTACGATCACAGGCTTCCACACCTGACCACCGGGTGTTTCCCGACGGCTTGATGATTATAAGTCATGGCAATGGTGAAGCGATCAACCAGACGGGCTAAGTGTTTGCGTTTGGCCAATTGGATAAGGCATCGGCAATGAGCGGCGTGGTGTTGTCGATTCGGAAGGGCGCGCCCGGCTATTTGTCTCTATGTCGATAATGAGCGCGTACGCTTATCTAGGGTTGGGCGGCGTCGCAGTTTAGCAGTCGATGTCGGTTGGCCGAATAGCCGATTTAGCTAGAGCCGATCGCGTGGTACTTGCTGGCTTCTGCGGTTTTTGCCTGTGCGTAGCGCTTGGGGGCGTTGCAAGTGGCAAGCTGTTAAGACCTGTGCCCATCAAGTGCATTGTCTTTATTGCTTTTTCGGACCTTATCCTCTCGGTGTCGATGCTCCCAATAGGCAACCCTTCGGTCGTTGAAGTTATTCGTCGTAGCAAGCCAATGGGAATGAATGTCCGCATCCGGGACGTTTGACGCTCAACTGCATCCGGCCATTACGCTTCGAGCGGCACGACACTTAGAGTCATCTTCAGACATTCACGCTTGGGCGGGGTCAATTATGCCCTTCGCATGATCAACCAAGTCTGGCAACAGCCAATGTGGTGGCAAATTGCTAGCGCCATTGAGAATGACGCGAATCGGAACGGCCGTGGTGCTTGCCGCAATCCATGTTGCTTTTGTAGTGGCACGTCTGTAAGCTCGGCGATGAGTTGGCAACGCATTATTCGACATCCCTATGGATGCTCCGCGCTGGATATCACCAAATAAAAAAATCCTTAAGCACGATTATGGGGTAAAGAGAATGAAGCTAGCCGAAATACGAATTCGAAATTTTAGATGCTATAGAAATGAGTTCCTTATATCATTTGACAAACTAACCTGCATTATTGCCAAGAACGATATCGGAAAATCGAGCATCCTTGAGGCACTCGAGGCGTTTTTCAATCTCGAGAAACTTGATGCTGAAGACCGGTCTACGGGTGTGCGCAATGCTGACCCGATTGAGGTGACATGCGTATTTGAAAATATACCGACTACCTTGGTCGTTGATACAGATGCTTTGATTTCGCCACACAATGAGTATCTACTCAATCGAGACGGTTGCCTTGAAATCCGGAAATGCTTCTTTGGCGCTTCTCCGAAGTGCGAGGAAATATACGTCAGGGCTGTTCATCCAACGGCACCAAATTTCGATGATTTGCTTACCCTAACAATTGCAGCCCTCCGGCAACGCGCTCAGGCTCTGGGAGTCAACTTAACCGGCATCAATCAAACAATCAAATCGGCAATTCGTCATGCCATTTGGTCTAGCGTGCCGCTTGAAGATTTGCGACTCGAAGAGGTATTGATCGAGGTGAAGGCAACGATCTGGAAGCCACTTCAAAACGCCCTGCCGCTGTATCAGTTGTTTCGCGCAGATCGCCCAAGTTCAGATCAAGACTCTGAGGCACAGGATCCGATCAAGTTTGCGATTAGGGAAGCGCTCGCCGGGAGAGAGGCAGAACTGGAGACCTTGGGCGCTTACGTAAAAGCACAAGTGGAGCAAGTGACGCGTGCGACGATCTCGAAACTTCGAGAGATGGACCCAGCCTTAGCTAGCGAACTCAATCCAGTATTCTCGCCGTTCAACTGGGCCAAGGTTTTCTCCGTCTCCCTTACTGGCGAGGGGCAGGTGCCTCTAAACAAACGAGGCAGTGGGGTGAGGCGCTTATTTCTAATCAACTTCTTCCGCGCAAAGGCAGAGCAGTTAGCGAGCGGACGCGGCGCTCCGGATGTCATTCTCGCCGTCGAAGAGCCCGAAACGTCGCAACATCCTAATAACCAATTGCTCCTGTTGGATGCTCTTTGGGAGCTATCGCAAGATCCTGCGAATCAGGTCGTACTTACAACCCACAATCCGTTGCTGGGTCGAAAAATTGATAGAAATAGCGTGCGCTTTCTCGACAAAAATGCAGATGGCGAGCGTTCCGTGGCACCGAATAATGATGCCACAGCCGCGCTCATTCGCGACACACTCGGAATACTACCGAATCACAATATTCGAGTATTCGTAGGGGTGGAGGGTCCAAACGACATTGAATTCCTGAACCGAATTTCCGAGGTGCTGTCAGCGACAGAACCAGATATTCCGAACCTTTCGGCGGAAGAACGAGTTGGCAGACTTGTATATATACCTATGGGCGGTTCAACGCTGGAGCTTTGGACGAATCGCCTCGAAGGGCTTGAACTTCCTGAAATCCATATCATGGACCGTGATGTTGCGCCTCCTGCACGCCCTAAGTATCAAAACGCGGCAGACCGCGTAAATGCGCGCGTTAACTGCCTCGCGTTTACGACAACATGCCGAGAAATGGAAAATCTAGTACATCATGACGCCATAAACGAAGAGTTCGGCATTGCGCTTGCCGCGGTACAGGATTTTGACGATGTCCCTGCTCTCGTTGCCGAACTGGTGCATGAGGCATCGGACTCACCGATCCCTTGGGCAAATCTAGACGATGTGAAGAAGTCGAAGAAAATCAGCCACGCAAAGCGCCGCTTAAATCGTGGCGCAGTAAGTCGCATGACTTCTATCCGCCTTGACCGTGCCGATCTGACTGGACAAGTGCGCGAGTGGCTGCGCGCCATTGCTGCACATCTAGTATGAGTGTCGCGCGTTGCTTAAGCAGGGGCCGTTACTCGTTGCGCGCTTCTCGAATCAAATAAATTCACTTATCACGCCAGTATATTTTGCGCATAACGTCGAAAAAAAAGCCGGTGCTATGTGCCTAATATAGTCGAGATGCCCTTTCAGAACTCGCACGTCCTCTGGCCGTAAAACCTGCTTTCCCCGCAACGACAACATAAGACGAACCTTATCTTTATACTCGCGCGTTATTGTGACATGACTATCATTGCAAACCCTCAGCCCTGTCACAATTGCACTGCCGCCGTTTCTGCTAGAAAATGTCGTTTTATTTTCGTTGACGGAAAGCGATGGAGACGCCCATGTTTTCACAAACGAGCGGATCAACTCCAGAAACTTCGCGCACCCACCTTTCTTGTCTGTCGAGAACACGATGTCGTCAGCATATCTAGTTATCCTTCCATCTCCCAGTTCATTGGTGTTTGCAGTGACGAGTTTTTGTAATTGAACGTCGAACTCAAACATTACAGCGTTGGAAATTATGGGCGAAGAAATGTAGCCTATTGGTAAGCGCAAATTTGAATCAAAACAAACTCGCTCTATAAAACTCCCCGCATCGGCATAATCTGTAAATATGTTTCTAATAATCTTTGATTTCCCGATTGCAAAATTCAGGTCGGCGTATCGAATTGATGGAAAGAAATTTAAAAAATCAACCCGAATAAAGTACAGTGATTTCGCGTGGAATTGTGCATTTGTCAATATTGAACGTCCCGTCCTGAATGCCATCGCGGAATCATGGATTTCCATTTTCTCAAAAAATCGAATGGTAAGCCACCGCTGCAGAATTTCCAACTCGGCCGAAGGGCGGGAGATAATGCGAAATTTGGCTGACTTAGGTTTTTTTATTTTCAAAGTCTTAACCCGACTTGGCCCTTGCCGGATCACATCATTGACCCAACGTTCCTGCACACAGCATTCGGTAGCGGCGAGCTTGACTAGACTAGACATGAATTAGGCGCGTGGAATTATATTTCAGATGAAAACGCCGGAAGGCAGGGATAAGATCCTTACCAACGCCGTCAAAATTGATAAAAGTATCGGGTGTTATGGCGAGATATGACGGCTCGCCCCCACTAGTCACGGTTTTTATTAATTCAGCGGCGTGAAGAATTGCCCGCAAAGCCTTAATCTCATCGAAGCGCCGGTTTCCATATAATACCCGATATATTTCGATAGTTTCCGCATGAGTTATCGGGCCGCAAAGATAGATAATATCATGCAAAAAAAACAGAGATGCTTGGCTTTCGATGTTCGGAAAACATGATGCGGCATCAAGGGCCGGGCGAATGTGCCGGTGCTCTAGATGTTTCAACACCGACGGGAGAGTCAGCCCGATTGCATCTCTAACCGTTATTCCGTTAGATTGCATTGGATACCAAATTACGCGATCTTCCGCCACATCCTCCTTGATCGCTTGGAGAGGGCCGAGATTTATAAACGACGACTGTGATTTGAAATTTGCGTCATTTATGACGATTAATTTTGATCGCAGACTTTCGGCGGCAAATGCGCCTAGCTCACAAAATGAACTGTAGCTTTCCAATACGATGAGAATCCAATCGGCAATTTTCGATATTTGATGTTCAATGTCAAGCAGATTTTTTGTTTTACCGTGCTTTACAAGTTCATCCATGACTCGTTCGGCGTACACAATTCGTGCGTGCGGAAGCGCTGATTCTATCGTCTTTTTTAGATATCGCCGACGTTCGGATGGGATCAAGTCAGAGCGGTTGGCCCCGCATAGAAAAATGAATGATAAATCTCTTTTAATAGAAAAACGGCCCGAATTGAGGGCCGTTGCGAAACGTTGCAGGATAGATCCCAGCCGTGGTCGGGGCAATCCTAGATATTCTTTTAACATGCCTACCTAATGCAACGAGGAATACGGAGACGGATTTTCGTCGACCGGCGAAAATACGTCTCCGTATTCCTCGTCGATGACTAAAAATCCAAGGCGGATAGTGACTCACTACCCGATTCGACTCGCGTCGAATAATGCTAGGCATCGGTGATTGTAGGCATTCCGCTCGGGCTGTCAAGGGAATTGCAGACAAGCATTTCGAGGCACATCCAAATGGCAAATGGCGAACCGCCTATATCGATTGCAGGGCAAATGGGTGACTACCGGAACGTAGGCATTCTCCTGCGACCAGCAGCAACCGCGGGTGACCTGCCAGACGACACTTAAATCGATCAGCATGGCGCTCCGAAACCCGCCATCGGGCGCGCGATAGGCGAGCTGACGAATCGGGGCGAGGGTGACTGATCTCACCCGCCGAAAGCGGACGCGCGAAGTTGGTCGCTGCATTCGCAGATCGAGCGTCTGTTTACACCGAGAATCAGCCAATTGCAAAAGTCGAATGTACTTAACGATTCATGGCGTAGGTGGCGGCGGGCGGCAGACCCAATCGTTCACGATGGTTCGGCAGTACCAAGCTGAGACCCCCCATCCCTCACTTCACCGCCCCCAACGCCAACCCCTTCACCAAAAACCTCTGCAACCAGGCAAACACAATCGAAACCGGCAACGTCGCACAAAGAGTAGCGGCCATCACCAGATGCCACTCCACAACATACTTCCCAGCGACCATGTCAGTCACTTGCACGGTCAAAGTCTTATTCTCCGGCGACCGAATCAACGTATAGACCACCGCAAACTCATTCCACGCATTAATAAAAGTAAAGATCGCGGTCACAACAATCGCAGGCACAGCCAACGGCAAAAACACCTTAAAAACAGCCCTAGTCCTCCCACACCCTTCCAACCAGGCCGACTCCTCAAGATCCCTCGGCACAGTCTGAAAGTACGAAGACAGCATCCAGACCGCGAACGCGATGTTAAACGCCGCATAAGAAACGATGACGCCAATCTTGGAGTCAACCAGATTCCCATCCCCATAAGGAATCATCGCCGCCAACCGGAACAACCCAACAACCAGCAGGATCGGCGACAGCATCTGCGTCACTAAAAGAAACTGCGAATAAAACCCCTTCCCGCGAAACGGAAACCTCGCCAACGCATAAGCCGCCGGCAAGCTCACCGCCAACGCCAACGCAGTCGACAAAAAGCTGATCACGCAGCTATTCCTCAGCGCCACGCCAAAGTTAGCCGCAACCCACATATCCGAAAAGTTGCTCCACTGCCAATGCACCGGCAACCACCTCGCCGGATAAACAAAAATCTCCGTAGCCGGCTTCAAAGCAGTAAACAGCATCACAGCAAACGGAAACAGCACCGCCACAATCAGCGGCGAAAGTGCCAACCAGCACCACAGCGAGCGCTTCATCTTGACGCTGAGACTCATGACGTCTCTCCTTCTTTCGCGGGCTGCAGGCGCAGATAGATCATCGAGAAAACGAACAGCATGACGAGCATGATCAGCGACACCGCCGCAGCTTCGCCGGGACGTCCCAGCCGGAACCCAAGCTCATAGAGATACGTAACGAGAATATGCGTGCCGTTATCCGGGCCGCCTTGCGTCATCACCCAGATGATCGGGAAAGAATTGAACACGTAGATCACGTTCAACAGAATCGTCATGTTGATGAACGGCCGCAAGAGCGGCATTGTCAGCTTGCGAAACTGTTGCCACGCACTGGCGCCATCCATGCGCGCCGCTTCGTAAATGTCACCCGGCACCGACGACAACCCGCCCAGCAGAATCGTCACCGTAAAGGGAATCGACACGAGAATACCCACCGCGATCTCAACCGGAAAGGCGAGCTCCGGCGTAGCGAGCCAATGAATCGGACCGTTGATCAACCCAAGCCGCTGCAACGTGACATTGACCATGCCGTAATCATCGTTGAAGGCCCAGCGCCACACCACGGCGGTCATCGTCAGCGAGACGGACCACGGCAGCATCACAATCGTGCGTGCCACGCCACGCCCGTAGAAATCCTGATTCAGGATCAGCGCAACCGGCACCGAAATCAGCACCGTGCCGCCCACCACGCACACGGTCCAGACAATCGTCCGCTTGGCGGCAGCGAGAAACGCGGGGTCGGTGAAAATCGTAATGAAGTTCTGCAGACCGGTGAAATCGCGGATCGCGCCGAAACGCGAGACGTCGTGCAGCGATTGCCACACGATGTTGAAAATTGGATAGCTGATGATGAAAAGCGCCAGCACCAGACTCGGCGCAATCAGTAACCAGGGCGCCTGCAGGCGCGAAGAAGCGGAACGGCTCATGCGTGCTCGATCGTAAGACGCGTCCCCATTAGAAAAGAGGCGCGACGGGATGGGCCGGATAGTGCGTTACATCCATGACAACCGAAACGCGCACCGCCTTGGCAACGGCGGCGCGCGTTCCGTGTTCAGCAGATCACCTCGTGACTACGCGTTTCACTTACCGAGCGACTTGTTCGCTTGCGCTGCCGCGGCATTCAACGCGTCCGCCGGCTTCGCCTTGCCCAGGTAGATCGATTGCATTGCATCGGTCACGGCCTTCGCCGTGTCTTCCCAACCGGTCACGGTCGGTGCGAAGTGAGCCGTCGGCAGCAGCGCGACGAAAGCTTTGGTATCCGGATCGTTGAACGCCGGATCGGTCGCCTCAGCCTTGGTGGTCGGCAGGAAACCTTCGGTCGTCGTGAACTCGACACGCGGTTCCTTCGTGAACAGATAGTCCAGGAACTTCCAGGCCGACTTCTTCACCTTCGAGTTCTTGAACATCACGATGGAGTCGGTCACCGCGTACGTGGCGTGCGTCGTGCCCATCGGGATCGGATCGATGCCGTACTTCAGATTCGGCGCTTCCTTCTTGATCTGCTTGGCGAGGAACGGGGCGGAAATCATCATCGCCACGCGGCCTTGCTTGAACAGGTTCTGCACGTCTTCACGGCTGTAGCCGGTCACGCCAGGCTGCGTCAGGCCCTCGTCGATCATCGTCTTGTAGAGCGTAGCGGCCTTGATGCCGGCCGGCGAATTGAACGCCGCCTTGCCGTCCTTGCCCACTACGTCGCCGCCATTGGTCCACAGCGCGTAGTAATAGTAGACGTCGGTTTCGATTTCCTTGCCTTGCAGACCGAAGCCGGCAACGCCCTGTGCCTTCAGTTTCTTCGACGCATCGATCACGTCATTCCACGTTTTCGGGCCGTCGGGATAGCCGACCTTCGCGAGCAGATCCTTGTTGTAGTAGAGCGCGCGGGCGGACGCGGCGATCGGCAGGCCGTAGACCTTGCCGTTGATCTCGCCCGGTGCGAGGAACGGGCCAATGAAGCGGCTCTTGAAGCTGGCGTCCATGTAGCCGTCGAGCGGCTCGGCCACATCGTCCTTCACGAAGTCGAGCAGCCAGCGCGTGCCGACGATCGCCAGGTCGGCGTTGGCGCCGCCGGAGATGTCCGTTTGCAGTTTCTGTTGCAGCGTGTCCCAGTTCACGTCTTCGATCTTGATCGTCGTGCCGGGATTGGCCTTCTCGAAGTTACGGGCCATCTTTTCGAAGTACGGCGCGGTCGCATCGCTGTAATGCGCGACCGTCACGCGAACCGTGTCGGCGTGCGCCGCGACGGCGATACCTGCAAACGCGAGCGCCACGGCAACTTTGCCGAGCGCGAGTGAAGCACGGGCATGCAACGACATTTCTCTCTCTCCTGTGTCGATCGGAGTTAGCGTTTTAGCGCGTAGTCCGGTCCCATCCGATGATGGTGGGGGGTGGTCTGCTGCCGTCGCCGGCCGCGTTGGTTGAATTGTTTGAAAAAATCCTACATGACGCAAAATAGCTTGTCACGTAGGGTCTGCCATATTTTTTCCAAGCGAGTTTTGTGCATAAGATGCTGTAAAGCAGGGGTATTCTGCGTAACGCGAAGTCACGGATACCCAATCTTCGGGATGACTAGACAAGTGCGCGGCGGCCGGTTTGTAGGAAACTTACACGCCGGAATGACGGTGCGGCGCGGTTAGGAGCGAGGGCGGATATGAATCGTGTGGTGTTGGTGACGGGCGCTTGCGGCGGGATTGGCAGCGTGCTCTGCAAGCGCTTCGTGGAGCAGGGCGACACGGTGCTGGCGCTCGATATCGACGCGGCCGCGCTCCGTGCGCTGGTGGCGCAACTCGGTGAGGCGCACGTCACGCCGGTCGCGGTCGATCTGGGCGATGCTGCCGCAGTGCAGCAAGCCGTTGCCGACGCGGTGAAAGCGCGGGGTCCGGTGGACGTGCTGGTTGCCAACGCGGGCGCCGCCAAAGGACTGACGCTCGCCACCACCGATGCCGCCAGCTGGCAGCGCGATATCCATCTGAATCTGAACGGCACGTATCACACGGTGGAAGCGGTGCGTGCGTCGATGATCGAACGGCAGAAGGGCGCACTGGTGCTGATCGGCTCGGTGAACGGCATGGCCGCGCTCGGGCATCCGGCGTATAGCGCGGCGAAGGCCGGGCTCATCAGCTACACGAAAGCGCTGGCGATCGAGCTGGGCCGCTATGGGATTCGCGCCAACATCGTCTGTCCGGGGACGGTGAAGACGCAAGCGTGGCAGGCGCGCGTCGACAAGAATCCGCAGGTCTTCGAAGATCTGAAGAAGTGGTATCCGTTGCGCGACTTCGCGACGCCCGACGATATCGCCGATGCGGTGATGTTCCTCGCCTCGCCGATGGCGCGCGTGATTACCGGCGTCGCGTTGCCGGTCGACGGTGGCCTGATGGCCGGCAACCGCCTGATGGCGGAGGAGCTGACGCTGGAATCGCTTTGAGCCGGTTTGAACCCGATAGCGCGCCGTGCTCCTTGCCCGATCACGCAAGGCGGCACGGCAGTAAGACGATGCAGTAAGACGATGAGGACAGCATGGCAGCAGTGCAACTAAGCGGCATCTTCAAACGCTATGGCGACACGCAAGTGGTGCACGGCATCGATCTCGACATCGATGACGGCGAGTTCGTCGTGCTGGTCGGCCCATCGGGTTGCGGCAAGAGCACCTTGATGCGGATGGTCGCGGGGCTCGAGGAAATCAGCGGCGGCGATCTGATGATCGGCGGCACGCGCGCGAATACGCTTGCGCCGCAGCAGCGCAATATATCGATGGTGTTCCAGAGCTACGCGCTCTATCCGCATTTGTCGGTCTACGAAAACATCGCGTTCGGGCCGCGGATTCGCAAGGAGTCGTCCGCGAGTTTCAAGCCGCGGATCGAAGCCGCCGCGAAGATGCTGAACCTCGGCGGTTATCTGGATCGCTTGCCGCGCGCGCTCTCGGGTGGTCAGCGTCAGCGGGTGGCGATGGGCCGTGCGGTGGTGCGCGAGCCGTCGTTGTTTCTGTTCGACGAACCGCTGTCCAATCTCGACGCCAAACTGCGCGTGCAGATGCGCACGGAGATCAAGGCGCTGCATCAGCGTCTGAAGAATACGGTGATCTACGTCACGCACGATCAGATCGAAGCGATGACGATGGCCGACCGCATCGTCGTGATGAACGCGGGACGGATCGAGCAGATCGGTCGTCCGCTGGAACTGTACGATCATCCGGCAAACCTCTTCGTCGCGAGTTTTCTCGGCTCGCCGTCGATGAATTTCGCGGAAGGGGTGCTGGTCAATCGTACGGAAGGGCAGGGCCTGGCGTTGAAACTCGGCGACGGTGGCGAGATCGTGCTGGAAGGCGCGCCGGCGTCGGCGGTGCCCGGCGCGAAGGTCACGCTGGGTATCCGGCCCGAACATATCGAAACCATGGCGGACAAGCCGGACGCCACGATGGAAGTCGAAGTGGTCGAGCCGACTGGCGCCGAGACCCACTTGTACGGGAAAATAGGCGGCAGCACGTGGTGCGTGACGACTCGCCAGCGCTCGAAAGTCGAGCCCGGCCAGCGGGTCACGCTGCGTCTGCCGGCCGGCCATATTCATCTGTTCGATACGGAGAGTGGACGCAGGCTGGTCTGAACCGCGTGTTGCCGCTTGAAGTCGATTCAAGCTGATTGAAGGATTGAAGCTGCGACGCGACGCGGATTCATTTAACCCTTAAGGAACACCGGGTGTCCGCACCGAACTTGATTCCCCACATCCGCGGCGCACTGGCCAATTTGCGGCCCGCCGAGCGCAAAGTTGCCGACATGGTGCTGAGCGATGTCGACTTTGCGATGCGCGCGAGCATCACTGAGCTCGCGCAGCGCGCGGACGTGTCCGAGCCTTCCGTCACGCGCTTTTGCCGCGCGATCGGCGCGCATGGGCTGCGTGACTTCAAGATGCAATTGGCGCAAAGCGTGGCGGGCGGGGTGCCGTATGCGTCGACCGCGGTGGCGCGTGACGACGACGTGCGCACGTTGATGGACAAAGTAGGCGAAGCCGCCGTCGACGGGATTACCCATGCGTGTGCCGCACTGGACCCGGCCGTGTTCGAGAGCGCGGTTGCGGCGTTGTCGAGCGCGGGGCGGGTGTTCTTCTTCGGCGTGGGTTCGGGGTCGGGGCTTGTCGCGCAAGATGCGGCGTTGAGGTTCTTGCGGCTGGATATCGCGGCTACCGCGTTTACCGACGGTCATTTGCAACGTCTCTACGCGGGTCTGATGGAACCCGGCGATGTAGCGTTTGCGATTTCACACTCGGGCCGCAGCGTCGAAGTGAACGAAAGTATTCAGATCGCCAAGGAGCGTGGCGCGACGACGATTGCGCTGACCAATGTCGGCTCGCGGCTGGCGTGGCTGGTGGATATTCCGTTGCTGCTGCGCGTGCCGAGTCCGATCGATCCGAATACGCCGGGCGTGTCGCGGCTGGTGCATCTGTGCATCATGGATGCGCTGGCGATCGGCGTCGCGTTGAAGGCGCGACCGAAAACCCTCGAAAAGATGCGGCACGCGAAGGCGCGGTTATCGTCGCATGAGCCGGAGGCGGCGGGGGATTGATCCGGAATCGCCAAAGAACGCGTCATTAGAAATAGCGGACGGCCGCCTGCTTTGGCGCGCTGACGCAAACAGGCAATCAACGCTTCCTGCGTGGCCTTATCCAGCCCTTCCTCCACCATGTCGATCACGAGCACGGCAGGCCGTTCGGACTTCAATCCGGCGAGCGTGCGTTGCGGCGTCATTGACAGCGTGGCATCGTTTTCGCGTCATCGTTTTACAACGAACGGCGCGCACCATAAAATCCGCCGGACTGGCCGAATCCGCCAATGCACCACGCATTGTCAAAACGCATTGCCAAAGATACCCCGAAGGGAAAATGAAAAAACTCATCACGTCGGCCCTGTTGTGCCTGCCCCTGTTCGCTCACGCCGGTACTGACGCCGCCGTCGACTGCCAGTCGCATCTGTCCACGTGGATGAAAACCTTGCACCCTGGCCGGCAACTCGACACCGAGCACGCGGCATGCAAGGTCTGGCCTGCGGACCCTTCATTGACGCTGGCCGTGCAGCCCCTGCCGAAAGCGGGCAACACCGACGACGAAGGCGAGTACGACGTCGAAGTGCTGGTCGCGGACAGCAAGTCGGGTGCAATCATCGCGCATGCCTATGAAGCGGCTGCGATCAGTTCGGACGCGATCCGCTTCAGTCAGATCGACTTGGACACCGCGCGCTATCAACTCACCCCGCAATTGCGCGCATTCGGCGTTCGCGTGACTTACGAGGGGGCGTCGCGCGTCAATCCGTACGAGGCTCAGGCGTTGAGCCTGTATGTGCTGGACGGCCACACGCTGCGCCGCGTGGTCGACGATCTGGCTGTCGAGAACAACACCGGCGAATGGGACGGCAATTGCGCCGGTACGTTCTCGGCCATCACGCGCACGCTCGCGCTCGGTCCGGCCAACAGTGCGGGCTACGCGACGTTGCGCGTCGGCGAAACCGCGAAGGAAACCGTCAGCAAGCAGACGAGCCAGGACTGCGTATCGACCGATCGTTCGTCGAAGCGCGCTACCACGACGCTCGAATACGACGGCACCGCTTACCGCGTGCCCAAAGCCTTGCACTATGAATGACGGCAGCGCAGCGCCGTTGCGGCGGCGAGTGCGTGGCGCGCTCGCCGCTTGCGCCGTGTCGCTGCTGGCGCTGACGCTGACGTTCGTCGGCGCTTGCAGCAAGCCGCCCGCACCGTTGCCGAACGACGCTTATCTCTGGCAGCGTAAATGGACGCCGTCCGTTGCGTCGGCGGTCGAACAAAGCCGCGCTTTCGTGCAGACGTGGCATGTGCTGGCCGCGGAGAAAGACAGCAAGGATGATTGGACCGTCGTCTCGCCCGAGTGGACGACCCTCGCCGCGATCCACGCGCCTGTAAGCGCGGTCGTCCGGATCGACGGCCAACTCGACGACCTGAACACGCTGCCGGTCGCGCGCATCGTCAAGCTGGCGGCGGACTGGAAGCAGCATGGCATCCCGCTCGCGGCGATTGAAATCGATCACGACTGCGCGACGTCCAGGCTCGCCGGCTATACGCGCTTTCTCGCCGCTTTACGCGCGCAACTCGATCCCACCGTCAAACTGACGATCACCGCGCTGCCCACCTGGCTCGACAGCCCGGCGCTCGACGCGCTGCTGGCCCAAGCCGACGAATCCATCCTGCAGGTGCACGCGGTCATGAACCCGGTGCGTGGCCTGTTCGATCCGGTGCAGGCGCGTGCATGGCTGCGCGAATTCGCGCCACGCACCCGGCGGCCGTGGCGCGTCGCGTTGCCGACTTACGGCTCGCGCGTGACATGGGGCGACGACGGCCGCGTGGCCGGCATCGAAAGCGAGCGGCCGATGTTGCTCGCCAACGGCTCGACCCAAGGCGTCGTGTATGAACTTGTCGCGCAACCCGAGCAGCTCAGCACTTTTGTCGCGCGGATCGAACGCGATGCGTTGCCGGGACTCAAGGGCATCGTCTGGTTCCGTCTGCCCACCGATGCCGACGAACGCGCATGGAGTCTCGCTACCTGGCGTGCCGTGCTCACACGTGCGCCGCTGACCTCCGCGGTTGCCGCCGACGTGCGCCCAAGCGCGCAGCAGCCGGGTCTCTTCGACGTCTCGCTCGTCAGCGGCGGCAACACCGACGCACCGTTGCCCGCGACCGTGCGCACCGATGCCTCATGCGCAGCCGCCGATGGTATCAACGGCTACGCCCTCGACTACGACGCGCGCGGCATGCTGCTGCGTCGCGTTCAACCCGGTTTGCTGCGCGCCGGTATGCGCCGCGATATCGGCTGGCTTCGCTGCGGCGAAGTCGATAACAAAAAGGTCTCTGTTCATGTTGAACCGTAAATATCTTGCGCTCGGTGGCGGGGTTGCGTTGCTGGCCGGCGCGGTTATCGTCCACGCGTGCGGTCCGTTTTTTCCGCTGCAATTGCTCGACAATCGCGCGGGCACGCTATCCGGTACGCCGAACAATTCGTTTGCGTATGAGGTTTCGCATCTCGTGACGCCTGCCGATCATCTGCTCGCGCCTGAGGCCGTGCACGTTCCGGCGGGGCAGCAACCGGTCGATCCTGCCAAAGCGATGTTGGCGGGCCTCTTGCCCGAACAGATCGCCACGCTGGCCGCGATGGCCAAGGCCGCGGATGGCGACACCGCCTACGCAATGGGAGCGAGCGTGCCCGAGGCGCAACG
Organism: Paraburkholderia fungorum; assembly: GCF_902833645.1. GTDB lineage: Bacteria > Pseudomonadota > Gammaproteobacteria > Burkholderiales > Burkholderiaceae > Paraburkholderia > Paraburkholderia fungorum. The sequence continues at coordinate 220,389 of NZ_CADFGE010000008.1, read as the reverse complement.
GCTCTTCGCAGCCGCGGATGTCGATTTCGGCCACGCACTGACGGCCTGCACGAGCGCGGCAAGTGCGGCGTCGGATGCGCCCGCATCCGGCGCAAATCCAGCCGCCACGGATGCAGACGCATCCGACGCTTCGCCCGCGACCCATGCAACAGGCACCATAGCCGCGCAGTCCACCTGCGCCGCCCGCGAACCGCTGCTCGGCCGCGCGGTCACCCGGCTCGACGCGGTCCTCGCGTTGCCTGCTGCAACCGGCGCTCCACGCACGGTGGCCGCGGCAACCGAACTCGCGGCGATCGCCCAGGCACGGGCGGACGACTGCAAGAGCGGCGACGCGTGCGCTGCCCTCAAGGCCGCATTGCCGGCCGCTTACGCAAAACCGCGCACGCTCGCAGCGAACGGCGCCCCCGATCCCGAAGGTCTGGCGGTGGCCAGTTTCGGCGATGAAGCGCTCACCTATCTGCAGGACAAACGAACCGGCAAGCAATGCGACTACCGCAGCTTCCTGAACAGCACGCCATGCGCGACGGCGATCGCACCGGCGGATCTCAAGCAGGCGATCAACCTGTACGCGCAGCAGGCCGCACGCGGTGGCAATAGCGGCCTGCAATCCCTGCGCTTTATCGCGGCGTGGGCGCTGGAGGGGAAGGCGCGCGTCGCCTCGCTGATCGACGATCCGCTCGCGCAACGTTTGCTGGTTGCGTATGCGCTCGCGCGTGAAGGCGACATCGTCAACGATCAACCGGCGAGCGCGTTCGAATACTACGGCGGCTACGACAACAGTTACGGCCCGACTGGCTATGCCGATGCCGCTCGCGGCGACAAGGGCATCAAATCCAATCCGGCGTTGGTGTCGCTGGTCGAGGCTATTCAGCAACGGGGCATCGATCATGTAGCGGGCGCCGACCGTCTCGCCGCGCTGGCGTATCGAGTCGGCCGTTACGATTTCGCCGGTACGCTGGCGGCGCGTGAACGCAGCGCGCTCGCAAGCTGGGTGAGCGCAAAACTGGCCTTGCGCCGCGGCGACACGGCAGCGGCTGTGCAGGCCTATGCGCAGGCATCCAAAGCATTTCCAACCGCCGATGCGAGCGTCGAACCGGCTGGCGCACTGTTAATTAAAGGCGAGCAGGCGGTGTTGACGCTGTCGCGCGGCCAATATGTTGAGGCGCTCGGCTATTTGTTCGACGCGGCATCCCGACAGGACAAGTCGGGACTGGACGACGACTCCGTCTCCGAAGTCGCCTACGGCAGCGACATGGCCTATATCGCCGAGCGCGTGCTCACCACGGACGAACTGAAACACTTTGTCGACTCGCGCGTCCCGGCATCGGCGGTGCCTCCGATGCCGGCGTCGAATGCGGGTGCGGACGCCTACTATGCGTTGCACCAGACCGCCGCCGATTCGTTGCGTTACCTGCTCGCGCGCCGTCTCGTGCGCGATGGCCGGATCGACGATGCACTGCCGTATTTCCCCGCCGACAACGACCCGCGCTACGGCATCTTTAGTTGGGAAGGCGGCCAGACGACCCGCAAGCAATTGCAGCTTCGCAAGCTCGCGCGCGACTATGCGGCCGCGCTGGACGAGGCGCAGCATGCATGGTTGAGTGCGAACCGCGCGCATGGCTGGTTCGACGCGGCGACGCTCGCGAAGCAGTACGGCATGGAGTTGATGGGTTACGAGCAAGGACCGGATTATCACGACGTCGACGGTGCATTCGCGGGCGGATCGGGGCGTTCAGGTGTGATCGGCGCGCGGGGGAGTGGTGCTTCCAATGCCGGTGCGGCCAGCGCGCCGGCGACACCGGATACGCCGGCGGCGCGCGCCGAGGCGGATCTGGCCGGACCGTTCGTGACTGCCGACGAGAAGCGCCGCTACGCGGCCAGCGAGAGCAAACCGTTGGTGCGTTTTCACTATCGCGACATCGCCGCCGACTACATCGCCAAAGCGGCGGACGGCTTGCCGCCGCGTTCGCAGGCATTCGCCGCCGTGCTTTGCCGTGGCACGGACTGGACGCACAACGACGATCCGGCGCGCGCGCTCGCGTTTTATCAGCGCTATGTCAAAGAGGGCGCTTACGTGGATTTCGGCGGCCCGTTCGGCACGCTGTGCCCGGCGCCGGATTTCCGGGCCGCGGCGACGTTCACTTACACCCAGGCCTGGCGCAACGTGAAGCGCGATGCGGGGCGCAATAGGAAACCTGTGGCATTGATCGTGTTGCTGATCGCCGCGGGTGTGATCGGCGTGGGGGTCTGGCGCTATCGGAAGGGAAGAGCGCAACGTACCAGCGCCGACGGCAAGTGATCGTGTTTTCAGGCCTCGCCTGCCGCCGCCATCCACCCAAAGCGCCGCGACAGCCTTAGCGTGGCGGCGCGCAAAGTCTGCGCCGGGCCGCCCGCGAGTTCGCTGTCGAAGCTGCCGCTCGGCCCCATCACCGCGAGCACCAGGCAGATGCTGCCGGTATGGTCCAGCACCGGCGCGGCCAGCGTGTCGATGCCTGGCACTGGCCGGCTCAGTGCGGTGTCGATACCGTCCGCGCGGATTTGCGCGAGGCGTTGGGTGTAGGCCTTTGTCTGTTCTGCCGCGGCCCCAGCCAGCCGCAAATGATCCTGCGCCAGCAGACCGTGGCGCACATCGTCCGCGACGTAAGCAGCAAACACGCGCCCGATAGCGGTATTCACCAGCGACATCACCGTGCCGACTCGCAAGCTCACATGCAGCGGCCGCGCTGATTCTTCTAGACGCACGACGGTCGGCCCGAGCGGCCCAAGCACCGCCATCGCGACACTCATTCCCGTCGACGCCGCCAGTTCGACCACTTCCGGTTCGGCCTCCCGCGTGGGCGACAAACGCTGCAAGCCGATCAAGCCAAGCTCCAGCGCTAAAGGCCCGGCTTCGAAGCAACCCGCGGCATCGCGATTCAGCAAGCCGATCTTGAGCAGACTCACCAGATGCGGAAACGCTTTAGCCGGCGGCATGCCGGCTGCGGCCGCAAGGTCGCGCAAGCTTAGGGGCCGTGCGGCTGCGACCAGCGCGCCAAGCAACTCGCCGGTGCTGTCGAGCGACTGGATGCCGCGCTGCGGCTTTGCATCGGCGGAAGCGGAGGCAGAAGCAGCAGAAGCGCCGGTGCCTGGGGATGAGGTGTCGAACGAATCGGTCACGATGCGGATGAAGCTAGCAAAGAAGGCGCTGCCGCCAGTTCGGCGGCGATGTCATGAGCGGCGGCAAGCAGTGCGCGAGCCGTCGGACCATCGGCGGCTACGTCGATCGCGCCCGTCGAGCCGATCACCGTCAGCGCGAGGCACAAGTGGCCGCTGGCATCAAGCACCGGCGCGCTCAAACTGCTGATGCCCGGACTCGGCGCGTCAACGCTGAATGCGAGTCCGCGCGCGCGGATGTCGTTCAAGGCGGCCTCGAACGCGGCGTTGTCGCCAGATGGCGTCATGGCGCGATCGCGCGAGCCCGACTGATTCGCCCACATCGCCGCCAGCGTTTCGCGCGGCAGATAGGCGCAAAACACGCGCCCCGTCGACGTAGCCGGCAGCGACATCACCGTGCCCACGTGCAGATTCACATGCAGCGGAAAACCCGCATGTTCATAGCGGACGATGGTCGGCCCTTGCGGCCCCGCAATACAGATCGCGACGCTAAACCCGATTGCCTCGGCTAACGCCGCCACGCGCGGCACGGCGGCGCGAAACGCCGGCTGATTCTCCAGATGCATCAAGCCAAGCCGCAACGACAGTGGACCAGGTTCATAACGGCCCGACAATTCGTCGCGTTTGATCAGACCTAAGCGGCTCAAGCTGACCAGATAGGCGTGCGCTTGCCCCGGCGCAATCTGCGCGGCGGCGGCAAGATCGGACAACGCGAGCGGGCTGCGCGCCTGTGCGAGCGCCAGCAACACGCGGCCGCCCACTTCGACGCTCTGAATTCCGCGCTGCGTCTTGCCGCCATCTGCCGTCTCGCTGCCGCCCGCGCCCTTGCCGGCGGCCGATTTCGCTGCTGTGCTCACACCCGCGCTCGTCCGTAAAAAGGGTCCATGTTAGCCGATGCCCCGTGCGAAAGCCCGCGCCATCCTGTCCTTATCTTAGACGCTCTGAGATTTGCGTATAGCGATACATTTCGCTATTGACAAATAAACTGGCGCGGCCATAAGATGCATTCACCCCGACATACCGGTGCAGTCACAGAGTCAAAACGGGGCGAGACAACCCCCAATACCGTCAGCCCGCGCATCTGAAATCCGTACGCGCAGCCGGCCGTCTCGCCTCACATTCCACTTTTGAGGGAGACAAGCATGGCAAAGGCATTCGCATCCCAGGCCGACCTGGAAGTCAAGAAAGTCACGTGGACCAAGCTGTCCGAGAACGCTTACGCGTACACCGCTGAAGGCGATCCGAACTCGGGCGTGATCATCGGCGACGACGGCGTGCTGATCGTCGACACCACCGCCACGCCGGCCATGGCGCAAGACCTCATCGCGAAGATTCGCAGCGTCACCGACAAACCGATCAAATACGTCGTGCTGTCGCACTACCACGCGGTGCGCGTGCTGGGTGCGTCGGCGTATTTCGAAGAGGGTGCGCAGGAAGTGATCGCGAGCCGCGGCACCTACGAGATGATCGTCGAGCGCGGCGAAGCGGACATGAAGTCGGAAATCGAACGCTTCCCGCGTCTGTTCGCCGGCGTCGAAACCGTGCCGGGCCTGACGTGGCCGACGCTGGTGTTCGAAAAAGAAATGACGCTGTTCCTCGGCAAGCTGGAAGTGCGTATCGCGCATCTGGGCGCGGGTCATACGAAGGGCGATACGGTGGTGTGGCTGCCGTCGCAGAAGGTGCTGTTCTCCGGCGACCTGGTTGAATACGACGCAGCCTGCTATTGCGGCGACGCTCAACTGGAACAATGGCCGGCCACGCTCGAAGCGCTGCGCGCGCTGAAGGCCGAGAAACTGGTGCCGGGCCGCGGTCCTGCATTGACCACGCCGGAAGACGTCAACAAGGGCCTCGATTACACGAAAGACTTCGTGACCACGCTGCTCCAGCAAGGCCGCGAAGCCGTCGAACAGAAGCTCGATCTGAAAGCCGCAATGGCGCATACGCGCAAGGCAATGGACCCGAAGTTCGGCCACGTGTTCATCTATGAGCATTGCCTGCCGTTCGACGTTTCGCGTGCGTTCGACGAAGCGAGCGGCATCACGCATCCGCGCATCTGGACCGCGCAACGCGACAAGGAAATGTGGGACGCGCTGCAAGCCTGATTGAAAATCTGACCACCGCATAGAAACGCCGGAACGCGTCAAGCAGAGCAGAGAAGGACGGAGACACAAGATGAGCATCAACTACCAGACGCTGTCGTTCGAGTATCGGCCGTGCCGCGAGCAAAGCGGCGCGGAGCAGGCGCGTTATCCCGTGATTGTGGTCGGCGCGGGGCCGGTAGGCCTCGCTACCGCGATCGATATCGCGCAGCAGGGCGTGCCGGTCGTGCTGGTCGACGACGATTGCTCGTTGTCCACCGGTTCGCGGGCGATCTGCTTTTCGAAGCGGTCGCTCGATATCTTCGACCGGCTCGGCTGCGGGCAGCGCATGGTGGACAAGGGCATTAGCTGGAATGTCGGCAAGGTGTTCCTGGAAGATGAACTGGTGTACACGTTCAATCTGCAGCCGGAGGCGGGTCACCATCGGCCCGCGTTCATCAATCTGCAGCAGTACTACGTCGAAGGCTTTCTGCTCGAACGCGCGCAGGAGATGCCGAATCTCGAGATTCGCTGGAAGAGCAAGGTGGTCGGCGTGCAGCAGAGCGGCACGCCAGGTACGCAGGACGCCAGCGTAACGCTGACGATCGACACACCTGATGGCCAGTACCCGTTATGCGGCCGCTATGTGGTGGCCGCCGACGGTTCGCGCAGTCCGATGCGTAATCTGATGGGACTCGACAGCAAGGGTGTCACCTTCAAGGACCGTTTTCTGATCGCCGACGTGAAGATGGAAGCGGAGTTTCCGACTGAACGCTGGTTCTGGTTCGATCCGCCATTCCATCCGAATCAATCGGTGCTGTTGCATCGTCAGCCGGACAACGTGTGGCGAATCGATTTTCAGTTGGGCTGGGACGCCGATCCGGTGCTTGAGAAAACGCCGGAGCGGGTGATTCCGCGTGTGCGCGCGTTGCTCGGACCGGATGCGAAGTTCGAGCTGGAATGGGTCAGCGTCTATACGTTTTCGTGTTTGCGCATGGACCGGTTTCGGCACGGCAACGTGTTGTTCGCGGGTGATTCCGCGCATGGCGTGTCGCCGTTCGGCGCGCGCGGCGCGAATAGCGGCGTGCAGGATGCGGAGAACCTCGCATGGAAACTGGCGATGGTGCTCGACGGTAAAGCGTCCGATACGCTACTCGACACCTATGCAAGCGAGCGCGAATTCGCCGCGGATGAAAACATCCGTAATTCCACGCGCTCGACCGATTTCATCACGCCGAAGAGCCCCGTGAGCCGCGTGTTCCGCGATGCGGTGCTGAAGCTCGCACGGCATCATCCGTTCGCGCGGCAGTTGACGAATAGCGGGCGACTGTCCGTGCCGGCGGTGCTGCGTGATTCTCCGCTGAATACACCGGATAGCGAAAGCTTTGAAGGTGCGATGGTGCCGGGCGCATCGTGCGTCGATGCACCGGTCCACGCAGACGGGCAACCTGCATGGCTGTTACAGCAACTCGGCCAGCAATTTACGGGCGTGCTGTTCTGTGGCCCGCAAGGCATGGATCAGTCGACGCAAGCTGCGCTGGACGCATTGCGAAGCGGGCCGGTTCCGCTGAAGCTCGTCGTGGTGACGAGTGGCGATGCGCAGGTCGCGTTGGCTTCGGATGTCAAGGTGGTGCATGACGTCGATGGGCTTGTCGCCGCACGTTATGACGGCCAACCCGGCACGTTCTATCTGATCCGCCCCGATCAACACGTTTGCGCGCGTCGTCGGCAACTCGATGTGAGTTTTGTACACGGCGCATTGAAGCGGGCATTGTGCGTGGAAGGCACGGCCTGAAGCGGGGCGCACGCAGCGCATCGGCAAAAGAAAATAGCAGGAGACAGTCATGGCATTGAACACGCAACCCAATCTCGCCCGCCCCGACGATTTCTACGAGGCGCTGATCGACATGCATCGCGATCTGGACGACGCGCAGAGTCAGTCGGCGAATGCGCAACTGATCCTGTTGCTGGCCAACCATATCGGCGATCACTTGACACTGCTTGAAGCGATGCGGCACGCACGTGAAGGCGTGGTTGACGTTTCGCTGCAAGGCGCACAGGCACATTCACTGGCTGCCTGAACAGCAGTTACGGTAAGCAGCAGTAATAAAAAACGCAGTACGCGCGTGGCCGTTCGAGCCACGCGCAATTCACCATGGCGAGCGGCGTACCTATAGCGCCGCATGCCGTTCCGTTCCCATAGAAAACAGACAACGCGGCGCATCAAGACGCCGGACCCAGCGGGTCCGTTGGACCCTCACGTTTGGAGATAATCGATGAGCCAATCCCTCGCCCCCACGCTCGCGCCGGGCGCATCCGCTGCTGTGCAAGACGACGTGCTGTATCGCAAGGTCTCGATGCGGATTATTCCGTTTCTATTCCTGTGTTACGTGGTGTCGTTTCTCGACCGCATCAATATCGGCTTCGCGCAATTGCAGATGAAGCACGACCTCGGTTTCAGCGACGCCATGTACGGTTTGGGGGCGGCGGTTTTTTACATCGGCTACGTGCTGTGCGAGGTGCCGAGCAACATGTTGCTGGCGCGTTTCGGCGCGCGCCGAACGTTCACGCGGATCATGCTGCTGTGGGGCATCGCGTCGGTCGGCATGATGCTGGTGTCGAAGCCCATGCACTTTTACGTGCTGCGTTTCATGCTCGGCGTGTTCGAAGCGGGTTTCTTTCCCGGCATCGTGCTGTATCTGACCTACTGGTACCCGGCACGGCGGCGCGCGGCCGTTCTGTCGATTTTCTTCGCGGGCGTCGCGGTGGCGGGTGTGCTCGGCGGCCTGGTGTCCGGCTGGATCATGCGCGATATGGGCGGCGTGATGGGGCTGTTCGGCTGGCAGTGGATGTTCGTGATCGAAGGGGCGCCGGCCATCGTGCTGGGCTTGCTCGCCGCGTTTTATCTGCTCGACGGCCCGCAGCAGGCAAGCTGGCTCACCGCTGCTGAAAAGGCGCAACTGATCGCGCAGCGCGATGAAGATCGCCGCGCGGCATTCGACGCACATTCGGACGCACATTCATCGCGTTCTGTCATGCAAGCGCTGCGCAATCCTCGCGTGTACCTGTTTGCGTTCATCTACTTCTCGCTCACCTGTGCGTCGCTGACGCTGAATTTCTGGATGCCGTTGATGATTCGCGACTTCGGCGTTCACGATGTGCTGGCGATCAGCCTGTACACCGTGATTCCGAATGCCGTCGGCGCGGTAGGCCTGATTCTGATTGCGCGTCACTCGGACCGCCGTGGCGAACGACGCCGGCACTTCGCGGTTTGCACGATCGGCGGCGGTATCGCGCTCTCGCTTCTGACACTCCATCTGAGCAGCTTTCCGGCGATGCTCGCGATTCTCTCGGTGGCTGCCGTACTGATCTTCGCCGCGTTGCCGATTTTCTGGACCGTGCCGTCGGGCTATCTGTCCGGCGCGGCTGCGGCCGCCGGGATTGCGCTGATCAGCAGCATCGGCATTACGAGCGGGATTGTCAGCCCGTGGGTGATCGGTCTGATCAAGACGCACACCGGCAGCATGGATAACGCGCTGTATCTGCTGACCGCGCTGTTGTTCGTCAGCGGCGTAGCGTTGCTGCCCGGCGTACCTAAGGAAATGAAGCGTGTCTAAGGGCGTCCCTTGCGAGGCGCCGTTCAGGCGGATGGCGCCGGTTTGAACGTCATATCGGGTAGAGTCGCGTAAAGTCTCGTGCTTGTGCGCGTCCAACGTCCGAATCCTCGCGATGTATTCAATCGAACCTGTTCCACTACCGCATGAAGGCCCATCCGACGTTTCGTTGTGGCGGGTCGATTTCGCTTTCAAAGCATCGTTGGAAGATGCCGCGTTCGCCGCGCTGAGCAACGACGAACGCACGCGAGCCGGCAACTTTCATCGCCACGAAGACGTGCTGCGTTTTGCCACCGTGCGTGTGGCGTTGCGCGAGCAACTCGCGCGACATCTCGGCATGACGGCACACGCCGTCCGATTCAAACTCGATGAAAACCGCCGTCCATGTCTCGCCGATTCCGACGCCTGCGACTTCAACGTCTCGCATGCGGGTGCGCACGGACTGATCGCGATATCGCCGCGTCGGCGTGTCGGCGTCGATATCGAACAATGCAGCAATACCTTCGATTGGCGTTCGATCGTATCGCTGACGCTCGACGCGAGCGAGGCGGCATGGATCGAGCAGTTGGACGCGGCACAGCAGATCAGTGCGTTTTACGACGCGTGGGTCGCAAAAGAAGCGCTCGTCAAAACAACGGGCGTGGGCATCACGCGTGGCTTGCAGCATCTCACGGTGCTGCCGCGCGACGGCCTTCAAGTGACGCTACGCAAGCAGATTCCCGACGACATGCGCGAGCTTGCCGCGCGCTGGATCGCGGCGCCGGAAGGCTATGTCGCCTGCGTGGCGTGGTCGACGAAAACGTTCGCGTAATACAAGGCGCGCGTGGCGCCAGACACGTCTAGTTGCCGGGTTCGCCAAACACCATCGCTTTCGGCCATCCAATCGCCTGCACATGCGTGACGGGCTGCGCGAGTGCAACTGCCGCGCAAATCTTCCCCGACATCGGTAAATCGAGCACATGCCAGCGGCCATGTTCCGCCAGATCGAACGCGCCGACGGCGGTATCGCTCGACAGCAGATCCAGGTCGATATCGACGGGCGCATAGCGCAACGCATTGCACAAGCTCCCGTAACGCGCGCGTCGGCGTGAGCCTTCCGGCGTATCGTCGGGCGTGGCGCCAGGCGAGGGGACGACGACGCTCAGACCGAGCGTGGCCGATGCAAGACCGATCACGATCCAGATGCCGGCGTACGCGATATCGATCGTGATGCCTCGACCGTCATGCGGATGGCGCGCGCGCAGTTTTTCGTTGCCGTCGTCCTGCAAATCGACGGCTTGCGGCTCGCAGTCGAACAGATTCGCGACGATCCAGCGCGTCACCACGCGCGCGCTGATAAAGCGTTTGCGCAGCGGCGAGTTCGGATGAAGCCGTGCACGTTCGCGCTCGACTTTCGAGAGCCACGTTTCGCCTTCCTGGACCGGCACCGGTAGCCACTCGCAACGAAACCGCCACACCTGCAACTCACCCGCGCGTGGTGCGGCGACGCCGGCCGGATAGTGACGCGTCAGCGGACGCGCGACGAATTCCGGCGCGACGGCATGGACAACAGCGCGGGTGCTTCGTGCAGATTGATCGGCGCGCGGGACGTTGGCGCGATCCGCCGTCTGCGGCTCGATGCTGTCGCGTCCATGCGAGGACGGGCGATAAGCGAGTTCCATCGGCATACGCTTGGGCCCTCAATGCATATACGTGACGCGGCGCGCTTGCACGTCGAGTTCGACTCCCGCATCGAGCAGATCGATGGCGAACCAGCGAATCAGCTTCAACACCCCACTGACAGCCGGCGCCGGCAGCCATTCGTTCAGCATGCGCAAGGCCGCGCCGCTGTGGGTTTTTTGCAGCAGCGCGATGGTTTGCAGAATCACGGCTTCGTCCTTGCCGAGATCGCTGGCGCAGCGGCATCGCATGTCGAGCGGGCGATAGGACACGTGCATCAGCGACCGCATCAGCAGATCGAAATGTTCGATGCCGTCCTGCCGCAGGCCTACGCCGCTCAGGATGTCGCGCCAGTGCACGCCGCCGCGCGCCGTTTCGCACGCTGGCCGCAGCCAGGTGCGTACTGCGCTGAGGACCGTGCGATCGGGCGCATCGGCGGTGTCCGCGACGGGGTCGTCGACCAGTTCGGGACGGCTGCTGTATTGAGAGCGGAAGTTCATCGATGCTCCTGAATGGACACGGTCCTATGAGTCGCGCCGGCCTGATCGGATGAGAGCCGCGTCGCAGGCCAGCGCATGTCGCTTGCGACGGATAGGCGATGACGCAGCATTTGCGTCAGGGCGTGCTTCAAGTCTTTGCGCGCTCAACCGGCAGCCATTCGCGTACGTGCTCGCTGCGCGCCGGACGTGCCGGTGCCTGGCCGGGCGTTTTCGGCGTGCCGACAAACAGGAATCCCACTAGCTGCTCGTTCGGCGCGAAGCCCAGCGCCTCGCGCAGTCGGGGTTCGTAGCAGTCCGGTCCGGTGGCCCAGAAGCCGCCGTAGCCGAGTGCGTGGATCGCATTCAGCATGTTCATCGTGGCGGCGCCCACCGCCAGCAACTGCTCGGTTTCGGGCACTTTCGGATGGTCCGAGAGCGCCGCGCCGAGCGCGATCACGAGGGGCGCCGCAAAGGCCTTCTGGCGCCGATGCGCATGCGCCGAGCGCGGCTCGCCAGGCGAACGGGCGCAGGCGAGGTCGACCAGCACGTCGCCGAGCTGGCCGCGTGCGTCGCTGCGGATCGTCACGAAGCGCCACGGCCGCAGATTGCCGTGATCGGGCGCGCGCAAGGCGGCGTCGAAAATCAGATCGAGCTCGGTGCCTGCCGGTCCCGGCTCGGTGAGCGGCCAATGAGATTGGCGCGAGAGCAGCACTTCAAGTGCGGCCGCCGCCTTCGCGTTGGCGGCGGACTGAGGCGCGGTTGCTGTGCGTTCGCTGGCGGTTGCAGGACGGCCGATATCGAGCGTGCTCATGATTTTGGTGTTCGGCTGATGGTATGGGCCTATGATGAGCCAATTTTCACGTAAATGCAAATCATTCTCATTTAGAAAATGAATTGGACAGAGCGAGGCATCGTGGATGGGCACATGCTGCGGGTGGTGCAGAGGGCTTGCAACCGAACGTCGAACGCAGACTTGCAACTAACGGTCAACCGCGCGAGGCGCCCCCGGCTATGATGGCGACATGCCGCAGCAAGCCTGCGCATCCTTGTCTACCCACGCTAGCCAATGTCAATAAAAACTCGAGACATCGCGTCGACCGCGCACCCCATTGAAGCGGCGCAGCGCCTGCCTACCTTGATGCTGGCCATTGGCCTGTCGTTAGGCAGCGCGATCGCGCTGGGCCTTGCCCGTTTTGCCTACGCGCTGCTGTTGCCGTCGATGAAACTCGACCTCGGCTGGAGCTTTGCCGAGGCTGGCGCGATGAACACCGCCAATGCGCTGGGCTATCTGCTGGGCGCGCTCGCCTTTCCGCAACTCGCGCGCCGCTGGCCGGCCGGTGTACTGTTCGGCGCCGGCTGCGCGGCCACTGCGCTTCTGATGGCGATCAGCGGTTTGCTGGCCGACACACATTCGCTGCTCGCGTTGCGTGTAATTACCGGCGTGAGCAGCGCGGCGATTTTCATCAGCGGCGGCGTGCTCGCGGCGCGGCTTGCATCCGCGAGACCGCACGAGGCGGGATTGGTGCTCGGTCTGTATTACGGCGGGACCGGCTGGGGCATCGTCGCCTCGTCGGTGCTGGTGCCGTTGACGATTGTCGACGCCGTGCATGGCTGGCAGTTTGCGTGGTTTGCGCTCGCGGCGGCGTCTGCGGCATTTGCCGCGATTGCCGTCGGCGCCGCGAGGAAGATCGACAAGGTTCATGCGCCCGGCTCGTCCGCCGCACATGCTGCCGATACCGCTGAAGCGCCGCGCTGGCCGCGTTTCAGCCTCGCGCTGGCGGGCTATGGACTGTTCGGTGTCGGCTATATCGGCTACATGACGTTCATCATCGCGCTGCTGCGCAACGCGGGCATGAGTGCGGCGGTGGTGACCGGCTTCTACCTGCTGCTCGGCGTGGCGACCGTGGTATCGGCGCGGCTGTGGTCCGGTTTGCTCGACCGGATGCGTGGCGGGCATGCGCTCGCGATACTCAACGCGTTGCTCGCGGTGGCAACGCTGCTGCCCGCGTTGTTCACGCAACCCTGGGTGGCGTTCGTCTCCGGCGTGTTGTTCGGCGCGACGTTTCTCTCGGCCGTGGCGTCGACCACGGCGTTCGTGCGCCACAATTTACCGGTGAGTCACTGGGCCAAGGGCATTAGCGCATTCACGATCGTGTTTGCGTTCGGACAGATCGTCGGGCCGATGGTGATCGGGTGGGTCTCGGATGGCGCAGGCCTCGCCCGCGGGTTGGTTTATTCCGCGTTGCTGCTGGCGGCCGGCGCGGCGCTGGCGGCTTGCCAGAAGCCTTTAAATAAAGCCTGACTGAATTGTCCTAAGGAATTACCGGAATACCGGGTGACTGTCTCCACAACGTACACTCGTTCCCTTGTTCCCCGCGCAGAGAGAAATCGTGCCCGTCATCACCTGCATCGAAGATTTACGCGTGCTCGCTCAACGGCGTGTGCCGCGCATGTTCTACGACTACGCCGACAGTGGCTCGTGGACTGAAAGTACCTACCGCGCCAATGAGAGCGATTTCCAGCGCCTGAAGCTGCGCCAGCGCGTGGCAGTCAACATGGCCGGCCGCAGCACGCACACGGAAATGATCGGTCAGCCGGCCGCCATGCCGGTGGCGATCGCGCCGACCGGTTTGACCGGCATGCAGCACGCCGACGGTGAAATCCTCGCGGCGCGCGCGGCCGAGAAGTTCGGCGTGCCGTTCACCTTGTCCACGATGAGTATCTGTTCGATCGAGGACGTTGCCGCCCAGACCACCAAACCATTCTGGTTCCAGCTTTATATGATGCGCGACCGCGATTTCATTGTGCGGCTGATCGAGCGCGCTCGCGCGGCAGGGTGCAGCGCCTTGATGTTGACACTGGATCTGCAGATTCTTGGGCAACGTCACAAGGACATCAAGAACGGGCTCTCGGCGCCGCCCAGGCTGACCCCCGCGAATCTCGTCAATCTCGCGACCAAGCCGCGCTGGTGTCTCGGCATGCTCGGCACCCGGCGGCGTACCTTCGGCAACATCGTCGGTCATGCGAAGGGCGTGGGCGATCTGTCCTCGCTGGGCTCGTGGACGGCCGAGCAGTTCGATCCCACACTGAGTTGGGCGGACGTCGAGTGGGTCAAGAAGCAGTGGGGCGGCAAGCTCATTCTGAAAGGCATCCTCGATGCTGAAGATGCGCGCCTTGCCGCCGACAGCGGCGCGGACGCGTTGATCGTCTCCAATCATGGCGGACGCCAACTGGACGGCGCGCCCTCTTCGATCGCGGCGCTGCCCGAAATCGCACGCGAGGTCGGCTCGCGCATTGAAGTGTGGATGGACGGCGGCATTCGCAGCGGACAGGACGTGCTGAAGGCGGTTGCGCTCGGCGCGAAAGGCACGCTGATCGGGCGCAGCTTCCTCTACGGCCTGGGGGCGATGGGCGAGGCGGGCGTCACGCGGTGCCTGGAGATCATCCACAAGGAACTGGACATCACCATGGCCTTTTGCGGCCACACCGACATCCGTCAGGTAGACGAGCGAATCCTGCTGCCTGGCACGCGTTGAAGGCCGGCGGCTGACGACGACGCCATCCCGCGGCCCGCGCTTTCGCTGATGGCGGGTTCGTACCAGGCTTGATTGGGGAAGGCAGCCGCAGGCCGCGGAAACGAGACGAATCGTGGAACATCCACATCTCCAGGCCGGCACCCTGTGGCCGGCTATCCTGCACCAGACCGAGCATGCGCTGCGGTGTGGCGCGTTGCGGCCGATCGAGACCACCCAGGCGCTGATCGAAGACCACGGCGTACCGTTTCTCGTTCGCCAGGTTTCAAGCCTCGCTCGCAAGGAGGCGGCGCGCCAGGCGCCCAAAGACAACAAGACGGTTAAGACCGATGGAGCGGCAACGCGCAGCCCGGTCAATCCGTTCCTGCCTTATGATCCAGACCTCTTTGTGGCCGATCTCTCGGACACGCACATCGCGTTGCTCAACAAATTCAACGTCATCGATCATCATCTTCTGATCGTCACCCGTTGCTTCAGATCGCAGGAAACGCTGCTCGATCTGGCGGACTTTGCTGCCTGGTTCACCTGCCTGGCCGAGTTCGATGGCGTGGGTTTCTACAATGGCGGCGCGCAGGCGGGCGCGAGTCAACGCCACAAGCATTTGCAGATCGTGCCGTTGCCGCTTGCGGAATCAGGTCCGCCGCTTCCCATTGAGTCCGTTCTTGGGTCCGTACGCGTGGAAGGTCGGATTGGCAGGGTACCCGCCCTGCCGTTCCGGCACGCCATCGCCTATCTGGAACGCGCGCCTGCCGAATCAAGCCAAGCCGCACAGGAAGCGCTCGATTGCTACCACGCATTGCTCGACGCGGTGGGCCTGCGCGCAATCGAAGTGGATGGTGAACTGCACCCGTCGGCACCGTATAACCTGCTGGTCACCCCGCAATGGATGCTGCTGGTGCCACGGATCCTGGAGCGTGTGGAGGGCATTTCGGTGAATGCACTTGGGTTTGCGGGATCGCTCTTTGTGCGCGACACAGCACAGATGCAGATCATCAGAAGGCTGGGTCCGATGACTGTGCTGGAACGCGTTGCGGTTCCTATCGTCATCGGGCAATGAAAGCAGACGTCGCTATTTCTCCAGTCGCCTAAAATATAAGCATGGTTTCGCCTCAAAGGAGGTTGCCATGACTGAATCGATGATGAGTTTCGTAGTGGGAATCGTCGTGGTGTGCTGTCTCGTGATCTTTACAGCGGTGCGCTACAGGCGCGAACACAAAGACCGGTTGAACGACCAGCCGGTTTCCCGCTGGTTGCACGCCCATCCGCTCAAAGACTGGCTGCACCATAAGCACTGAAGAACTGGGCGTTCCGCTGCGCGGCAGGCAGCCGCCGGCGTAGCGGCAACACCCCCGGTCGAGAAATCGGCGTCGTCCCGCTTAAATCCTCAACTCAGACAGAATCTGTTCAGCGAGAAAATCGCAGGGCGGCCGTGCCGAGCGGGCACTGCGCGCAAGGACCACTTCGAGTTCGTTCAGGGGCGGCAAGCCTTCATTCTGCGAGAGCTGAACAAGGTGCGCCGGTACGCTGCATCGCGCCAGCGGCGCTATCGCGAGCCCGGCTTCGACCATGCTGATCAGGCCAAGCAAACTCGGGCTTTCGTAGGACATCCGATACTTGATATTTTCACGCTGAAGCGCGCTGACGGCATAGGCGCGTGCCGTACTGCCGTGTTCGAAAACGGCAATGGGAAGCGGCCGCTCTTTCCACACTTTTCTTGCGGGCGATCCGGCCCATACCATCGGTTCGAAGCGAATAAATTCGCCCACCACGCCCCGCGTTTTCGTGAAGCAGGCCAGGTCGAGCGTATTGTCTTTCAGCAAGGGAACGAGCGCATTGCTGGGCAAACCGATGACGCGAATTTCCACGCGGGGATGCGCAACCGCGAACTTTCGCAGAACCGGAGGCAGCAACGATGAAGCGTAGTCGTCGGGCACGCCGATCGTGACGCGGCCCTTCATCTCCGGGCGAACCACCGAAGCCCACGCTTCCTCCCGCATGGCAAGCATCCGGCGGCCATAATCCAGAAGCGTCTTGCCCTCGGCCGTAATCGCGACGTTGCGGGTGCTCCGCACGAAGAGCGGTTTCCCCAATGCATCTTCAAGTGCTTTGATCTGCATGCTCACCGCCGACGGCGACCGGTGCACGGACGCCGCCCCTCCCGCGAACGAACCTGTATCGGCGACCGCCGCCACCATTTCCAGCACGTCGAGATCGAGTTTTTTCACTTTGAGCCGTTTTCAAATTCGTCAGAAAATCTGAGTAATGGGTTCAGTTTAATTCGTTTTACTGGCGTATGCCTATCGGCCGATACTGTGCCACTCATGCTGAGTCCTTGAAGGGAGCCCGCGACAATGCACGGTACGGTATCGATTTACGGATTTCTGGCGGTCGGCGGCATGCTTGCAGTGACACCGGGTCCGAACATGGTCTACGTCATGTCGCGCTCGATCGCGCAGGGACGCACGGCCGGGCTGATATCGCTGGCGGGCGTCATGCTGGGATATCTCTTCTATATGTTCAGCGCGGCGTTCGGCATCACCGCGGTTTTCCTGAGCGTGCCTTATGCTGCCAGCGTGCTGGGTGCGGTGGGGGCGGCGTATCTGTTCTACCTCGCGTGGCAGGCCGTGAAGCCGGGTGGCCGTTCTCCGCTGGAGGTCCGTGATCTGCCGCGCGAACGGCCGCGCCGGCTTCTGGCGATGGGGGCAACCACCAGCCTGTTGAATCCCAAACTCGCGATGATCTTTCTATCGCTCCTGCCGCAATTCATCGACTATCAGGACGGCAGCGTTTTCAGGCAATCGCTCATGCTCGGTTCACTGCTGATTGTGGCGTTCGCTTCGGTCAACGGGCTGGTGGCAATCTGTTCCGGCAGCATGGCGACGTTCCTCTCGCGTCGTCCAGGATTTCTGCTGGCTCAGCGCTGGATGATGGGCATTGTTCTGATCGCACTCGGCGCGCACATGACCGTCGACGCGTTGAAGCTGGCAGGCGTCGCCTGATCAGATCGCGATCGACGGAATGCTCTTCATGCAGCGGAGGGCAAACATCGAGCGGCTGTGGCGGATGCCGGCGATCTTGTAGAGCTTCTCGCGTAGAAAGCGTTCGTAGCCCGCCGTGCCGTCGACCGCCACTTTCACCAGGTAGTCGTAGTCGCCCGACACCAGATACGCTTCCAGTACTTCCGGCAACATCGCCAGTTCGGCGCCGAAGCGCGCGAGGGCATCGTCGTCGTGACGGTTGAGCGTGACTTCGAGCAGCACTACGTCGGCGAAGCCGAGTTTCTGCTGATCGAGCAAGGCGACATAGCCCCGGATATACCCCTCGGCTTCCAGTTGACGCGTGCGATTCCAGCACGCCGTAGTCGACATGCCGACCAGTTCAGCAAGTTCGGCATTGCTCAGGCGCGCGTTCTTCTGCAATTCGCGCATGATCTTCCGATCCTGGTTGTCCAGTGGGCGATTTCGGGTAGACATAGCATCGACGGAAGTTAATTCAGATAAATGCCATTCTAAAGGAAGATCATTCTGCGTGCGGCGGATGATTGCACCGCTTTAAGAAGCATATCCAGCCTGCCTCCGGATATATTTTCAGGGTGCATTCATGCCCGGGACAACCGTCCGGGCCGCCGGCCCTAGGCCGGCGGTCTTGCGCGGCCACAAGCTGCCATCCGGTGTCTCGCTGCCTTCACAGGAGGACAGCACGCGGGCGAATTCCGGCGTCACCCGCGCCGGAAGACGCGCTCGCCGGGCATGGTGCATTTTCTTAACCGAATGCTTGCCGGCACCGGCCGTCCATCCGCTGTCCTTGAACGATCTTCGAGCGCGGCGGTGACGTTTGCGTTGGTGAGCAGTTTGCTGGTCGGCACTGGTGCCTTGATGGCGGCGGTTCGCTGACCCCGTTCAACTGGGTTTGCCCGGCACTCTGAGCGCGCTTTGTACAGCGACACTGCGATAGGCGTCGCGACAGAATTGCATGCCGCCTTCATGCGTGCCGTTGACGGCAGCGGCGATATGCACGGAGCGTTCCGGACTATCGACCCGTTCCGGCGTCGCGGGATTGACGAGGGCTGCGTTGATGGCGAGCGGATCGGTAGACGAAGCCCGCATGATGCCGATGCCCTTGATCGTCACCGCGAGACAGGGGTCCGGCACTTGTGGGCCATGAGTGGCGGCGACGTTGAAATTGATGTTCAGCGTCCAGAAGCCCTCATGTATGTTCTGATGAATGATCACTGCCCTCACTACGTCCTGATGTGACAGCGTGTATTCGTTGCTTGCCATCGGTCCCTCCTTGCTCGTACGCAGTCTGTGCGTGCGTGTGCAGATATGGCATTTTGCGCGGACTAGGGGACCTAGTTTTACGCACCGTTTTGTACAGTGCAAGTGAAAAGGAATGAGTGCCGATCCATTACTGCTATCGATGGATGGCGACATGGAGGGGCGAGGCCGTCGGGAAACGCGGCGTGCCCGGACAGGCAGCGCCGCGCGGACCGATCTTCAGGTGAACTGTCTATGCTGCAACGAGTTAATGGAAGATGAGGTACAGGATAATCAGTACGATAAGTGGGACGCCGAGCAGCCAGCCGAGAAGATAAGGCATGATGTGTCTCCTTGAATATCAACGATTGAATACGCTGGAGACTGAGCATCCGGCATGCCTGACGTGATTCGCCGTCGCCGCAGACCTGCCGGCAAGTTTCAAACCCTCGCTTCAAACCCCGCGAATCAAGGCAAATTCTCCCTCAGCACAATACTGAACTGCACAGGTTTAACGTCACTCATCGCCTCGCGTTTTTCCCGTACGTTGCGGAAAATGCGCAAACAATTCCCCACCATGGCCTGCGGTGTTTGTGTGATCAATGCATCCATCGTCCCGTCGATCAGGAGGGCTCTCGTGTCAGGTGTCAATCCGTGCCCGACAAACAGGATCTTCTGCTCGGCACGGGCTTCGACAATCGCGCGAGCGACCCCGTCAGATCCGCCGCCACTGTTGTAAATTCCCGCGAGATCAGGATGCTGTTCCAGCAGCTTGCGCGTCTGCGCATAGTTGCGCTCGCTATCGTCGTGCCCCTCTCGCAAGCCGATGACCCGCACCTGCGGAAACGTCGATTCGATCAGGTGCAGAAAACCGATCTCGCGTTCTTCATGGCCACGATAGTTGAGGCTGCCCGCCAGCATCGCGATCTTCCCACTCGGCCGTGGACCCATGAAGCGTCCCAGCAGCAACGCTGCCGTTCGTCCGGCTGAGCGATTGTCGATGCCCACGTACGCCAGTCGCCGCGCGTTCGACAAATCTGAAATCAGCGTAATAGCCGGCACGCCTTGATCGGCGAGCGTATTCACCGCATCGCGTACGACGGGATGCTCGAGCGCCATGAACACGACACCGTCCGCACGTTGTCCGTAGTGCAGCAGACGGTCCGCGAGTTCTTTCGGGTTAAAACTCTCGACGTAGTGGACGCGGCATTTCATGTCCAACGCATTCCACTGATCGTGCGCGAAGTCGATGTAATCGCCGAGCATGTGCAAATAGCGATTGGTGCCGGCGGGCAGAAGAAACGCAATGCGCATGGGTTTTGAAGCAGACGCCGCGGGGGTTTCCGGCGTGAGCAGATAACCGAGTTGCGCGGCCGCCTGAAGCACACGTTGCGCGGTGACCGCGCGTACGCCTTCGCGGCCATTGAGTACGCGATCCACCGTGGCGGTCGAGACGCCGGCGGCGCGCGCAATGTCGGGAATGCGCGCCCGCGTGGCTGCGGTGACGAGAAGCGGTTCGGACATAGCCGTCCTTCGCAGAGTGGAAGTCCATCAAAAACCATCAAGTTCGCGGTTTGACAGCAATTGCCGCGCACGCCTAGTCTTGCAGCTATCGCACGACGGCTGATACGCAGTGACCGGAAATCAGAGCGGTGTCAGCGAGTGATGATGGTTTTTGATGGATTCGACAGTCACATCAATTATAAGCAAGGAGACACCCAAATGACCAACCTCGCGAGACGCACGTTGCTGCGTGCCGCTGCCGCCATGCCGGTGGCCGGCGCGCTGGGCTTTCCGGCGATCGTGCGCGCGGCGTCCGGCCCGGAATTCGTGTTCAAGTACGGCAACAATCTGCCGCTCACGCATCCGCTGAACGTGCGCTCGCAGGAAGCGGCCAACCAGATCAAAGAGGCGTCGAAGGGACGCATGGAGATACGGATATTCCCTAACAACCAGTTGGGTGGCGATACTGACATGCTTGCGCAGGTGCGCAGCGGCGGCATTGAGATGTTCACGCCGTCCGCACTGGTGGTTTCTACACTCGCGCCATCGGTCGCGATCAATGCGGTTGGCTTTGCGTTTAGCGACTACAACCAGGTATGGAGCGCGATGGACGGCAAGCTCGGCGCCTACGTGCGTGCCGCGATGCAGAAGGCCGGGCTCGAGTCGTTTGAAAAGATGTGGGACAACGGTTTTCGTCAGACCACGACCAGCAACGGGCCGATTGTCAGCGCGCAAAACATGCGCGGTCTGAAGATTCGTGTGCCGGTGAGTCCGCTCAGCATCGACATGTTCAAGGGCCTGGGCGCCGCGCCGACGAGCCTGCAATTCAGCGAAGTCTATTCGTCGCTGCAAACGCATATCGTCGACGCACAGGAAAATCCGCTGCCGATCGTGCAGGTCGCGAAGCTCTACGAGGTGCAGAAGTATTGCTCGTTGACCAACCACATGTGGGACGGCTACTGGTTCGTGCTGAACCAGCGCGCGTGGCAACGTTTGCCGAAGGACCTGCAAGCAATCGCCAGCGATGCGTTCAATCAAGGCGCGCTGAAACAACGCGACGACGTTCGCAAGCTCAATGAAGCCGCCGTCGCGGATCTGCAAAGCAAAGGCCTCGCCATCAATCGTCCTGCGCCGGACACGTTCCGCGCGGCGCTGCGCCAGGCGGGTTTCTACGCCGAATGGAAGAGCAAGTTCGGCACGCAGGCGTGGGACCTGCTCGAACAATCGGTCGGCAAGCTGGCTTAAGCGCAAGCGGCGAACCTTGAGTTCCGACCGTGCGGCACATTGGTGAGCATGACGCGAAGCGCGGCGAGCGGCCGCGAGGAGGCATCCGTATGTCGAATCACGCATTGAATCCGGCCGAGGCAGCCGTCGCGTTGCACGCGGCGAGCCTGCCGCGCCGCTGGCTGCGAAGCTTCGATCGCGGCTTGATCGCGCTCGTCGAGGTCTGTGCGGCGGCGCTGCTGGCGGTGGAGATCGTCGTGCTGCTGGCGGGCGTGATCTGCCGCTATGCGCTGCACCAGCCGCTGGTGTGGTCGGACGAACTTGCCGGGATTCTGTTTCTGTGGCTCGCCATGCTGGGCGCCGTACTTGCGTTGCGGCGCGGTGAACATATGCGGATGACGGCTTTCGTCAGCCGTCTTTCGGCGCAGCGGCGCGCATTCGTCGATACGCTGGCGATCGCTGCGTCGATCGCCTTACTCGCGCTGCTGATCGGACCCGCTTACGACTATGCATCGGGCGAGGCAGCGATCGTCACACCCGCACTGGAGATCAGCAATGCATGGCGCGCGCTCGCGTTGCCGATAGGTGCCGCGCTTATGCTGACCGTTGGCCTGATTCGTCTTGCGCAGGTGAGTCGCTTGCGCGACGTGCTGATCGTGCTCGCGATTGCCGCGCTATTGGGCCTCGTGGCGGTATTTGCCGGTCCGTGGTTCCAGACGCTCGGAAAGGCCAACCTGGTGATCTTCTTCGTCGGCGTGGTGGCGATCGGTATTTTTTCAGGCGTGCCCATTGGCTTTTCGTTCGCGCTTGCCACGTTCGGCTATCTCGGGCTCTCGACCTTCACGCCGCTCGAGGTCGTAGTGGGTCGTATGGATGAGGGGATGTCTCATTTGGTGTTGCTGGCGGTGCCATTGTTTGTGTTTCTCGGCTTGCTGATCGAAATGACCGGGATGGCGCGCGCGATGATCGAGTTTCTCGCGAGCCTCGTGGGGCACTTGCATGGTGGTTTGTCGTTCGTGCTGATCGGTGCGATGTATCTGGTATCGGGTATTTCCGGTTCGAAAGTCGCGGACATGGCGGCGATCGCGCCGGTGCTGTTTCCGGAAATGAAAAAGCGCGGCGCTTCAGAAGGTGACCTGGTTGCGCTGCTTGCCACCACCGGCGCGCAAAGCGAAACCATTCCGCCGAGCATTGTGTTGATTACGATCGGTTCGGTGACCGGCCTGTCGATCTCCGCGCTTTTCACCGCGGGGATGCTGCCAGCCGCCGTGCTTGCGTTGATTCTGTGCGTGGTGGTGTGGTGGCGCTACCGTAAGGAGGACCTGAGCGGCGTGCAGCGTTTCAGCAAGCGGCAGATCGGGCGTCTGTTTGTTGTCTCGCTGCCGGCGCTCGCGCTGCCGTTCGTGATCAGAATGGCGGTGGTCGAAGGTGTGGCGACAGCGACCGAAGTATCGACCATCGGCATTGCGTATTCGATGGTGATCGGGCTGCTCGTCTACCGGCGGTTCGAGTGGAAGCGCCTTGGCCGCATGCTGGTGGACGCAGCGACCCTGTCCGGTGCGATCCTGTTCATTATCGGTTGCGCGACGGCCATGGCGTGGGCGCTGACGCAATCCGGCTTCTCGCAGGACCTCGCGCAACTGATGGGTTCGATGCCCGGCGGCGCATATGGTTTTCTCGCGGTGTCGATCGTCGTATTCGTGATGCTCGGCAGTGTGCTCGAAGGTATTCCCGCCATCGTGCTGTTCGGACCGCTGCTGTTCCCGATTGCGCGGATCGCGGGCGTCAATGAAGTGCACTACGCGATCGTCGTGATTCTTTCGATGGGCGTGGGTCTGTTCTCGCCGCCGTTCGGGGTCGGCTACTACTCGGCGTGTGCGATCAGCAAGGTCAATCCCGACGCGGGGATTCGTCCGATTGTCGGTTATATGGCGGCTTTGATCGTCGGCCTGATTCTGATCGCGGCGATTCCCTGGCTTTCTATCGGTTTTCTCTAAGGTCTCTTTCAAGTCTCGTTACGGGTTCGACATTCGGGCGCTGCGTTCCCCGTTGCGCCGGGGCGTCGCTCGTCTTTCAAAACTGGCAGCATCGGGAGAGTTTCATGAGTCGTTTCTTTGGCGAGATCCGTCAGGCGGGTTATGTGGTGCGCGATATCGAGGCCGCGATGGATTACTGGAGCCGCGTACTCGGCGTGGGTCCGTGGTTCTACAACGAACGCGTGCCAATCGAGAATTACACGTACCGTGGGCAAGCGTACGACGTGCATAACTCGGTGGCGCTGGCGAACTCGGGCACGCTGCAGGTCGAGTTGATCCAGACCCGCAACGATGCGCCGTCCATGTATCGCGACTTTCTTGCTGCGGGACACACCGGTTTGCAGCACAACGCTTACTGGACCACTTCATTCGATGCCGATCTTGCGCGTTTGCAGGAGCAAGGCTTCAAAGTCGCGATGAGCGGCGAGGTGGGGCATAACGGTCGTTTCGTTTACTTCGACACCGAAAATCATCCGGGCACGGTGGTCGAGTTGTCGGAGATCGCGGGGCCCAAGGGCAAACTGTTCGACATGATCTATGCGGCCTCGCGAGATTGGGACGGCCGTAATCCGGTGCGCCGCTTCCCCGATCTGAGCACGCTATGAACACGATATTGCAGGCGCAGACCGTCACCGACGAGTGCCTCGAAGCCGACTATCTGATCGAGACGCCGCTCGATCCCGCGCGCGTGGCCGACGTGATGGCCGGCGAGCAGTCGAGCGGCACTTTCGTGCGGGTCGCGAATGAATCCGACGCGCTACGCGCGCGCATCCGCGCCAGCGTGGTGCGAATCGAGGAGCTCGAACCGGCTTCGCAGCCCAGCTTGCCGAGCGCATGGCTGGCGCGTCAGGGCACGCCGGGGCCGTGGCGGCGCGCTCGCGTCACGTTGTCGTTTCCGTTGGCCAACATCGGCGTGAATCTGCCGACGCTTGCCGCGACCGTTGCCGGCAATCTGTATGACCTTGGTGAAGTCACCGGCATGCGGCTGTTGTCGCTGCGCTTGCCGGCCTCATATCGTGCGCGCTTTGAATTGCCGCGTCATGGCGTAGCCGGTACGCGGGCGCTGACGCAAGTCGCGGACAGGCCGATGATCGGCACCATCATCAAGCCGAACGTTGGTTTAGGTGCCGAAGAAACCGCGGCGCTGGTGCGCGAGTTGTGCGAAGCGGGTGTCGATTTCATCAAGGATGACGAAGTGTGCGCGAATCCCGCGCATGCTCCGCTTGCTGAGCGCGTGCGCGCGGTGATGAAAGCAGTGCGCGACTATCGCGAGCGGAGCGGCCGCCCCGTCATGGTCGCGTTCAATATCACCGACGACCTCGACGCGATGCGCCGTCACGCGGAACTCGTCGAACGGGAGGGCGGCAGTTGCGTGATGGCCAGCATCAACTGGTGCGGCTTTTCGGCGATCCAGACACTGCGCCGCGCAACGCCACTCGTGCTGCACGCGCATCGAAACGGTTTCGGGATGATGTCGCGCGATCCAGCGCTCGGTATGTCGTTTCAGGCGTATCAGACGCTCTGGCGATTGACGGGTGTCGATCATATGCACGTGCACGGTCTCGCCGGCAAATTCGCGCAAAGCGATGCCGAGGTGATCGAATCCGCGCGCGATTGTGCTGCGCCACTCGCACCTGGTTGCGACGATGCCGTGTTGCCCGCATTCTCGTCAGGACAATGGGCGGGCACCGTGCCGGCGACGTTCGATGCCGTGCATTCCACCGACGTATTGTTCATGTCGGGCGGTGGCGTTCTCGCGCATCCCGACGGTCCTGCGGCTGGCGTCACCAGTGTTCGGCAGGCATGGGAGGCGGCGCAGGCACACACGCCGCTGGAACGTTACGCCGAGCACAGGCCGGAACTGCGGCGTGCGCTGGAGTTCTTCGGCAGCCGGGCATGAGTGACACGTGGGAGGTAAATGGCATGAGCGGCGTGAGCGGCGCGGGCCCCGCTTATGGTTTCTACGGCGACGACTTTACGGGCGCGACCGACACGCTCGCTCATCTCGCCCGCGCCGGCTTGCGCACCATGCTGTTCTTCGCTCCGCCCGATGCCCAACGGCTGTCGATGCTGGGCCGGCTCGACGCAGTGGGTATCGCGGGCGCGGCGCGCACCATGCAGCCTCATGCGCAACATCAGGAGCTGGCACGGGTGGGGGCCGCGTTCGCTGCGCTAGGCGTGCGCGTGATGCACTACAAAGTGTGTTCGACCTTCGACAGTGCGCCGCAGACCGGCAGCATCGGCGTGGCAATCCGCACATTGCGCGAGTACTGTGCGAACTCGCTCGTGGCGGTGGTGGGGGGCCAACCGAGTCTGCGTCGCTATTGTGTATTCGGCGAACTGTTTGCGGCAGGCGGTGAAGACGCTCATCAACGATCGGTCTATAGAATCGACCGTCATCCGACTATGAGCCGTCATCCCGTCACACCGATGAATGAAGCGGACTTGCGAGTTCATTTGCAACGTCAGGGATTGAAGAATGTGCAATCGATCGATTGGCGGTGTTACGCGCGCGGGGACGTGGTGCTGCAAACCGAACTGGATTGCCTGCTCGAATCGAAGCCAGATGCCGTGCTATTCGACGTACTCGACGACTCGCATTTGCAAGCGATTGGCGGTTTGATCACCCGTCATGCCGCGATCCACTCGCCACTGCTTGCGGTTGGGGCGAGTAG
The DNA here is from genome assembly GCF_902833645.1 of Paraburkholderia fungorum. Lineage (GTDB taxonomy): Bacteria > Pseudomonadota > Gammaproteobacteria > Burkholderiales > Burkholderiaceae > Paraburkholderia > Paraburkholderia fungorum. The sequence continues at coordinate 194,179 of NZ_CADFGE010000008.1, read as the reverse complement.
TGTGGCGCAGGCTTATGCCAGTGCGCTCAATGATGTGGCGAATCGAGGAGAAATCAGTGCCGTGCCTGCGCCGCTGACACGCGCACGGGGGCCGGTGTTCGTGCTGGCCGGCAGTCTTTCCCCTCTGACGGAAGTGCAGATCGCCGCGGCTCAGTCTTATCTGCGTGTGGAACTGGACCCGCAGCAAATGACCGGCAATGCGGCGCCCGACTATCTGGCCGAACGCGTCGCGGCAATCGTCGGGCCGTTGCGCGATGGACGCAATGTGCTGGCTTTTACGACCCGGCGCGCGGCGCACCCCGCAGCCGACGCTGTACGCAGCGTGATGCCGCAACTCGCTAATGCGAATGCCGCTTTACTGAAAGCGGTGCTGGGCGAGGTGAGACTGCAGCGCGTCGGGATCGCAGGCGGGGACACATCGAGCATCGCCGTTCGCGCGCTCGATGCGTGGGGGTTGTCGTATCTTGCTCCCTTGTCGGCGGGCGTCACCGTTTGCCGTTTGCACGCTGAGCGGGGCGAACTCGACGGCATGGAAGTTATGCTCAAGGGCGGTCAAATGGGCGATGCCGATCTGTTCGAGCAACTGCTGAACGGCTATGCCGGCGATGAAGCAGCCGACAGTAGCCGTTCTTGAACAGTGCAATGCGGGCTATATGACGCCGGTCAGGACCAGCACAATGACGACGATCACCACGAGTCCGAGACCGCCTGTTGGCCCATAGCCCCACGCACGGCTATGAGGCCACGTCGGAAGTGCGCCGATCAGGAGAAGGATCAGCACGACCAGAAGAATAGTTCCCAACATATTAATTACCTCCGCTTAGATTGACAGGATCTATCTGTCACGACAGCCGTGCAGCCCGCAGTTGAGCGGGCTCGCGAAAGGCAGTATCGCTGCCGTCGATTCAGCAAGGCATGTGCCCAATAGCGGAGTCGGAGCGCGTATCTGTTTAAAACGAACGTCCGCGCCTGCGTGCAACGCCGCTCCGAATCATTGGAAGTGGCGACGCTCCGACCTCTCTCCTGAGTTTTTCTCCTGCCGCATCAGGCACTTCTTTGCCCTCATTTCTTCAGACGTTTGTAGCGTTGCGCGCGCTCTGTTTCTGTTCCTTGTCGACGCGGGCCGTTACGGCGGCGTTACGTAACGGCCGCGTTACCGGACACGGTTTAAAGGCCGTTTTGCGTTTTATTTGCCGACTCTACGACGAGTCGCGTAAGAGAAAAAACGTATGTGAGACAAGGGTTTGCCCCATATATCCAGGCTGATTGTAAAAAATATCTAACGATTGGCATGGTTGCTGCTTTAAAGGTTGCGCGGTGCACAACACAGACAACACAAGCAGTAAGCGGTAGCGAAGTTCGAGTCAACGACTGACCTGGTCGGGGGTTATCAGGTCAGTCTCCTCAACGCACAAACGGTTTGATCTCTGTTTCGGATTTGATCCGTGGCGGCGTTTTGCCTGAGTGCCCAGGTTAGACGGGTGCAAGCGGCTTGCTGTACATCCCCCATCGTTGTTCAGGAACGTCCGGTCGTGTCGTTTCGCGCTGGATGAATCAAATCCAGATTGTTTTTGTATTGCGCGCTTCTTCGCGTGCCGGGGCGGTTTTGTTGTCGCGAAGAGCGTGGTGGTTGAAGTACGAGAGACATGGGCTGCTGAAGCGAACACAAGTTGAGCAGCTCCACAAGAACGTTTGGCGCGAGAGACCAGCGCGGGGATAAGTATGGATACGGCGAATTTTGCGCAGCAAAGAAAAACGGTACCGGGGTTGCAAGGCCTGATCGTGCGCTTGTTCGATGTGATGCTCGTCGTCCTGGGGGCGCTGGCTGCGTCGCAAGTGCGATTTGAAGATCTGACGCAAAGCCGTATCGATACCGCGTTCGTTGCGTTTGCCGCGGCCTCTACGCTGGTTCTATTCCCCACTTTTGGTGTCTATGGATCGTGGCGTGGGCGGGCGATGTTGCGCATGGCCGGTCAGGTGTCAGTGGCGTGGTTCGTCGTTCAGGGCTTTGGCCTTGTGCTGATGTTTTCGCTGCATCGCACGGATTTCATCTCGCGTCTCTGGTTTGCCTACTGGATGGCCATGACGGGTGGTGCGTTGATTGTTTCGCGTCTGCTTGTACACGCTGTGCTGGCGCGTGTCAGGCACGCGGGGATGAATCTGCGCAGGGTTGCAGTGGTGGGATGTGGGTCGCATTGCCACCAGGTCGTGCGCAATATCGAAGGCTCGAGCGCGAGTGGTTTTCGCGCAGTGGCGGCCTTTGATGTGCGGCCGGTGACGGGAACGATAGGTTCAGGCGTGCCGGTGTACGACGACATCGTCAAGTTCGCCGCCTACGTGAGATCTCACGACGTGAGCGAGTTGTGGCTGGCATTGCCGCTCTCCGAGGAACGCACGATCTCGCGCTTTGTCGCCGAGTTTCGCGACGATCTCGTGAACGTGCGCTTTGTGCCTGATATGCGCAGCGTTGCGCTGTTCGATAGCGGCATGATCGATTTGATCGGTATGCCTGCGATTAACCTGGTTGCGTCGCCGGTGCCGGCTCGCGCGTTGGTGAAGAAAGAGGTTTTTGATCGGGCGTTTGCGGCTTGTGCGTTGATTGCGCTTGCACCAGTGCTGGTGGCGATTGCGGTTGCTGTGAAGCTTTCTTCGCGTGGACCGGTGTTCTTCACGCAGAAGCGCAAAGGGGCGGACGGCCGCATCTTCAAAATTTACAAGTTCCGCTCGATGCGTCCTCACGACGTGGAAACGGGCGTGGTGAAACAGGCCACGCGAGGAGATCCACGTATTACGCGTGTGGGAGCGTTTCTCCGGCGAACCAGCCTGGATGAGTTACCGCAGTTTTTTAATGTACTACGTGGCGATATGTCGGTAGTAGGCCCGCGGCCGCATGCGATTGAGCACGATGAGCTCTACCAGAAAGTGGTGAGCGGCTACATCCACCGGTATCGGATCAAGCCGGGGATCACAGGATGGGCGCAGATCAACGGATTCAGAGGAGAAACCGATCAGATCGAGAAGATGCAAGGACGCGTCGAACACGATCTGTACTACCTGCGCAATTGGTCGTTCGGGCTCGACATGCGGATTGTCGCGGCGACGATAGCGAAGGGCCTGGTTCATAGCAACGCGTACTGACACCTGAACACAATAAAAACATATGGCCATGAGATTACGCGGACAACAACCTCGATCGGCGCCGAGCGCGCTGACGCTTGCTGCGGCTTTAGCATTCTCTGCTTCAGCGCAAGCGTCTGATCCTGCTCTTAACGCGCTTGGGCAGGCGGGTGGCTTGGTGATTCCGTATGCGTTTGTTCTACCGGAGGGGACGGTGGAGACGCAATACAACAATTACATTGATCCGCGCTATGGGAAAAAAGCGACGGGTGCGCAGATGTATTGGGGGGCAGTGGGGTTGCTGCCTTATGTGGAGGTGTCGGGAGGATTGGCCAATTATCCGGCTGATGTTCACGCACCCTTCAGCAATGCGGACCACTTCCTGTTCCGTCACCTGATGGGTGACGTGAAGCTAGAAGTACCGAAGTTCTTCAAGTATCAGCCGAGTATTGCCTTAGGCGTAACAGACATTGGCGGCCAGACGCATTTCTTCCGTTCGAAGTACGGCGTGGTATCGCAGGCATTTGGACCGGTGACGTTGACTGCCGGCTATGGGCAGGGCGACCGGCTCGATGGTTTGTTCGGTGGCGCACAAGTTTCGCTGTGGAATACGGGGTTTTCGCTGCTCGCAGAAGACGATTCGAAGACGCCTTATGCAGGTGTGCGTTATCAGTCTCCGCGAATTAGCTGGCTAGGTGATGCAAACGTGATTGGCACGTTGATGCGGGCGATCCGATCAACGGACGGCGTTTCGCCACGCACGTCGTTCTCGGTGGGGATTCAGATTCCACTGGGCAAGCGCTTTAGCAGTGCGCGTTGTGCAGACGGCTTGTGCGAGGGGCCGCAGGTACCGGCAGCACAATCCGTTGGTACCGACGATGATGGCCCGATCCGTCTCGCCAGCTTGCAACCGGTGGATACGCGTACAGCCGACGGGAACAACAACGTGCTGGCCGCCGCGCCGATTAAGTATGTGCCGCCGCTGCAGTCGTACGCATCGGTGATGCTGAGTGATGTGGCGGAAGGCAAAACGCCGGATGCACGGTCTACGATCATTCCAGAAGCCTTGGATACTGGCGCACTCGACGAGATCGCCGCACAACTTTTTGCCGCCGGCCTCGAACGCGTGCGAGTAGGGATGAGCGGCCGCGACCTGGTGGTTGAGTACGAGAACCACCGATACAACCAGAACGAAGCTGATGCGCTCGGCATTGTGCTCGGTGTGGCGAGCGTGAACGCACCGCACGGCATCGCCAAGATTCATGTGGTCATCAAGAAGGCCAACGAGCCGTTAGGCGAAGTCACTGTGGATCGTGATGCCTTTGCGCAGTTCGTTGCTGGCGGCGCGCCGACGGCGGCAGGAGCCTCGCTGACAATGCGTACGCGCCCGACCTACGACGCGGATTCGATTGCTTGGCATGGCGACGAGCACTCACACGGTCTCACGCGAATTCAGATCGAGCCGATCGTCAGTTACCTATACGGCACCGAGTACGGAAACTTCGACATTTCTCTTGGCGCCAACATCGAAGGATTCGTGCCGCTATGGCGTGGCGCGGAGCTGTACGCGAGCTACATCGCTCCGATCTACAACACCAAGAACATGGATGAAGGTCGCGTGTTCAGTGATTACCGTTTGCGCGGCGGCCTGAATGCGGTCGCTTTGGCGCAAAGCTTCTGGGTCATGCCGCAAGTATTCAACGTCGCATCGATTGGCAAGTTCGATTACTCGTATGTCGGCGTACAGAACGAAACCACGGTCTTTGTACCTGGCCGCCCCGATTTGATCCGTTTGCGACTGGCCTATTTGCATCACGAACCTGGTCACGACGAACTGCCGAGCGAGAAGAATGCCGAGCTGACTTATCGCTGGGTGCAGCCGTCATGGAAGCTTTGGATTGAAGCTGGTGTGGCGCGTTTCGTCGGAGGAGACAAAGGGCCGGTTGCAACGTTGACGCGTTGGTTTGACGACGTATCGGTGAGCGTCCATGGCGAGCATAGCGGGCAGGGAACGTTTGTTGGAGCCGCAATTAGCTTCCCACTGACATTGCGGCAGGGCATGAAGCCGGGAATTAGTCAAGTCTATGGCTCTGAGCAATTCGGGCTCGACTTCCGAACACGGGTTGGGTCGACGAATTATCTGTCGGCCAATGCGGCCGAGAACATGACCTTCCCATATAGCACGCAGCAGTACTTGCTGAACCAAGGCCGCTTTAGCGGCGAGTACTTCTCAACTCAGCTTTACCGGATGCGCGATGCGTATCTGCGTTATGGGCGGCCCGGTGCTGACGGAACAAAGTCGAAGCCGCAAGTGAGTGTGCCTGCCGTATCGACGGGCGTGGCGCTTTCACGTGGGATCTGCGGAAGCGGTTTGCAGGGTGTAAGCGAGGGACAGGCCTTGGCGCCGGTCAATTGTGAATGACTTTCTTTGGAGATAGGCGATGAAGCTTTTTAACGGCGCCACGCTGCGCACGCTGCAGTTCGGATCGATAGTGCTTGCAACCAGTGCGCTTGTCGCATGCGGTGGTGGAACCAGTACCGGTGGTTCGCCAGCTGGAACGGTGAGTGGTACAGCCGCAGTCGGCGCTGCGCTGGCTAACGCGAGCATCACGCTGACCTGCAAGAACGGTTCAGGTAGCGCGACTGCTAACGCAAACGGTGCGTACTCGGCGACCTTCGCATTTGACGGTCCTTGTTCGATTGCGGCGACCGGCGGTGCAATCACGATTCATTCGTTTGCTGCCGGCGCGGGGACGTTCAATGTGACTCCGCTGACGGAATTGTTGCTCGATTACATCGCCGGGCAATTGGGCACGACTGTTAGTGGGTTGCTCTCGGGGATCACATCGAATCCCTCGTATCAGAGCGCGCTGTCGAATAGCACGGTGATTGCGAATGCTCAGGCGGCCGTTGCGAAGCTGATTAAAAACACGTATGGGATCACGCTTTCATCTTCGTCTTTCTTGACGGTTTCGTTTACGCCGGGCGCTCCAGGTGCGGATGCGGATCTCGATACGTTGCTGGCGGCCGGGGCGATTACGAGCAATGGACAACCAGCGGCTTCGTTGGCGGCGGCTGCGCAGGCGGCTGGGGCGGCGGCGCCAATTGGGAGTGGAAACAATGGGTCGACGGGTGGCTCGGGTGGCAGCGGTGGGACGGGGACGACGACGAAGTAAGTCGGGTGGCGGGAGCCCCTAACGCTCCCGCCAGTCCACGTCACTGTGCACGGGAGCTTGAGCGATCCAGGCGACCGGCGAGCGATAGCCGTCAAGGGTACAGGGTTTGACCAACACAGAACGTGCGACGCCCACCGCAAAAATCTGCGAGCGGCGTCAAGCACGCCAACGGCCAACAAGTTTTACGGAGCAGTGAGATGAAAGTGGATGTTGAGGCTATCGGTAGAGCCGCAAGGATAGTGCGAGGTTTGTGTGCCGTCGCTGTGTGCGTAGGTTTGGTTGCATGCACCGCCGCGCCGGGCATGAAGATGAGCACGCCGGCTGCGCTGCAGGTGACGAGTGGCGATGAACGTACGCCGCCCACCAATTTGCCGGTGCAGATCAAGGATATTAATGTGACGCTGATCGCAAGGTTACAGAGCCAACTCGCACAAGCACGCTCGGAGCAGCTTCGGGATCTCACATCCGTTCCGGCTATCTATACGTTAGGTAAGGGCGACGTACTGCAGATCACGGTGTGGGATCACCCGGAGCTAGCCGCCGCGCAAGCGCCTTCCGGTCAAACTGCAACGCGCGCGTTTGATCCGGCGCCCGGGTTCGTGATCGACGAGGAGGGCAACCTCCAGTTCCCGTATGTGGGTAGCTTGCATGTTGAGGGACTTAAGCCCGCGCAAGTGCAGCGAGAACTGACGACGCGGTTAGCCAATGCCTTTATCAAACCGCAGGTTACCGTACGCGTCGCGTCCTTCCGCGCGAAGCAGGTGTTCGTCGACGGGCAGGTGCACACGCCCGGCGCGCTGCCGCTTAACGACATCCCCATGACTCTCTACGACGCGATCAATCGCGCCGGCGGTTTCAGCGACGCTGCCGACCAAAGCCGGCTCGTGCTCGTGCGTGATGGACGGTCGTATCCGATCAGCCTTACCGACATGCTAGACACGGGCACGAATCCAGCGAAGATCGTGCTTCAAGACGGCGACCTGCTGCGCGTACTTGCTCGCGATGAAAACGGTGTTTACGTGATGGGCGAGGTGAACAAGCCGATGACGGCCTTGCCGATGCGCAATGGCCGCCTTACGCTGAGTGAAGCGATCTCACAGGCGGGTAGTCTGAACAGCAATACGGCGGATGCATCCGAGGTTTACGTCATCCGCAATTCACTCAGTCCGCATCCCGAGGTCTATCACCTCGAAGCGCGTTCGCCAGTCTCGATGTTGCTCGCCAATCAATTCCAGCTGAATCCGCGTGACATCGTTTATGTCGATGGTAACGGCCTTGTGCGGTTCTCACGGGTGCTGAGCCTGCTGCTTCCTGCCGTCAATGCAGCGCTAACCGGGGCGATTGTAACCAAATGATCAAGACGATATTGGTCGTGTGCATCGGTAACGTCTGTCGCAGTCCTATGGCGCAGCACCTGCTCGCTCGTGAGATCAGCGGAGTTACGGTGCTATCGGCCGGCTTGGACGCGCTTGTGGGTTCCGCGCCCGATCAGCTGGCAATACGCGTTACCGCCGAGTCGGGACTCGACATCGCGTCGCATCGCGCGCAGCAGCTCAATGTGAGTCTCGTTGGCGGCGCGGATCTGATTCTGGTCATGGAAGCGGCACAGAAGCACGAGCTTATGCGCCGGCATCCAAACGCTTCGGGCAAGGTGTTCCGGCTCGGGGAAATAGAGCGCTTTGACGTGCCTGATCCTTACAGGAAACCAATCGGGCATTTCTATGACGCCTTCGAGCTTATCCGGCGCGGTGTCGATGCATGGGTGCCACGTATAAAAGTAATGGCCTAACAAGAGAAAAACATGAACAACAGATTGGACTTGATAGTCGAGGATCACGCTGACGAGGACAGCGACCTCATCCGCTATCTGGACGTCGTGACCTCGAACCGCTGGCTCATCGCGAGCATCTTCGCCATCGTCGTTCTGCTTGGCATCGCCTACGCGTTTCTGGCGAGGCCGACGTACGAAGCGGACATCATGATTCAGGTCGAGGAGGACAATCCAACGAGCGCAAGCTCACTTCTCGGCAACGTGTCGTCGTTGTTTGACGTCAAGACTGAGGCAGAAGGGGAGCTCGAGATTTTGCAATCGCGTCTGGTTGTCGATCAGGCGGTTCGCAACCTGCGGCTTTATATCGATGCGGAGCCACGCTATTTCCCACTCATAGGTTGGCGTATCGCCGACAGCGCGAAGTCGCTTTCCAATCCAGGTATTCTCGGATGGGGCGGCTTCTGCTGGGGTACCGAATCGATCGACGTGCGTGAATTTGACGTTCCGAAGGATCTCGAAGACGAACGCTTCAAGCTGACGCTACTCGATAATAACCGCTTCCGCTTGACGCAGTCCGATCTCGATGCGCCGATTGAAGGTGCGATCGGTAAGCCGGTCGACGTTGACCAGAGTGTCGGCCATCTCCACATACTCGTGGCTGGGGTGTACGGGAAGCCGGGCGCGGCGTTTAACCTGAGGCGAGAATCGAAGCTCAAGACGCTGACAGATCTGCAAGAAAAGCTCAACATGCAGCAAAAGGGCAAGCAAAGCGACATCATCACCGGTGCGCTGCGCGGGCGCGATCCGAGGAAAATTTCCGCCGTTCTTAACCAAATCGGTGAGGCATACGTCGCGCAAAACGTAAAGCGAAAGGGTGCCGAGGCGGAGAAGTCTTCGCAATTCCTCGAAAGCCTACTGCCCGGGCTCAAGCATGATCTTGAAGTCTCCGAGAAGCGCTACAACGCGATGCGCAACCAGCGTGGGACGTTTGATGTGAGCCTTGAAGCGCAGACATTTCTACAGGAAAGCGTCGCTACGCAAAGCGGTCTTCTCGACCTGCAACAGCGGCGGGCTGACCTTGCGACACGATATGCGCCGGGTCATCCCTCAATTGTCGCGCTCGATCAGCAAATCGACGCGATGAAGACCAAGCTCGGAGACGTGAACAGCCGCGTGAAGCGGCTGCCGAATGTCGAGCAGGATACGGTATCGCTGATGCGCGACGTGCAGGTCAATCAGGATATCTACGTCAACACGCTAAACAACATCCAGCAGCTGAAGTTAGTTGCCGCGGGCAAGGTAGGCAATGTTCGCCAAGTGGACGACGCGCGCCTGCCGGAAGACCCGGTATGGCCGAAAATACCGCTCGTGATCGGTCTCTCTGTAATTGCCGGGCTAATATTCGGCGTCGGTGCCGCATTCGCGCGAGAATTGCTGTACGGTGGCGTGACGGATGCGCAGGACATCGAGCGCTATGCGGGCCTCAACGTGTACGGCACGATCCCGCTTTCGCAGGCGCAGAATGCTCTGAATTTGGGTATGCAATCGAACAGGCTGGCGAGACACTTGCTGGCGGAAGCGAATTCGGCCGACCCTTCGATCGAGAGCTTGCGTAGCCTGCGCACTGCGCTGAGCTTTGCAATGCTCGAGGCGCCGAATAATCGCCTGTTGCTGACTGGTCCCGCCCCCGGCGTCGGCAAGTCGTTCATTTCCGCTAACCTCGCGGCCGTGCTGTGTGGTGGGAACAAGCGTGTTCTGCTGGTTGACGCGGACATGCGGCGTGGCCATCTCCATCAATTCTTTGGTCGTACGCGCGGCCAAGGTCTGTCGAACGTGCTTGCGGGGCAGGTGTCAGTCGAGGTCGCGATTCAGCGCGACGTATCGACCGGACTCGATCTGTTGACGACCGGTAGCATCCCACCAAATGCGTCGGAGCTTCTGCTCAGCGATAGCATGAGTCGTCTGATGGAATCCCTCGGTGAATGCTACGACATTGTTGTGATCGACACACCGCCGGTGCTTGCGGTCTCCGACGCACCAATGATGGCAACTATTGCAGGTACTGTATTCCTTGTCGCGCGTTTCCAGAAGTCTACGATTGGCGAACTCACCGAGAGTGCGCGTCAACTACAGCGTGCGAACGCGCCGCTCAAGGGCGTGATCTTTAACGGCGTCGATGCGCGTGCATTCGGGTACCGGTCAAAGTATGGCGCGTACCGTTACGTTGCCTATCAGTATCAGAACCAGAAGAAGCTGGCGAAATGAGCGCGGCGCGGACTACATGGCGGCGAGCGGCGCGAAAACGCAGCCAGCTTCCATTTCTCTGGCTGCTAGCCTTTGGCTTTGCGATGGCCGGCCTTTTCGCCGCGCTTTACCTCGGCAGTACCGATACGCTGACAGCCGGGTTGGTGTTGCTTGAGGCCGTAAGTATCTTCTGTATCAAAGCCGATAACGAGTTGCTGAAACTGTGGCGGTTGTTCGCACTCGCGTATTTTTGCGTGCTACCGGCCGCACAGCTGGTTGCACATGACGAAATCTATTTGACCCTCTTACCCGAGCAGAACCCGACAACAATCGCTTGGTTCGTGCTGAACATCATCGGAATTTGGGGTATGAATTTCACCTTGATTGCGATGCGTGGCAGGCGGACGACGGTTGCACTGCCCTCGGAAACGCGCCGCTCTGCTGTTGTGAGCCGTTGGGCCTATATGTTTGCTCTGCTCGCGTTGGCCGCGCTAGCGTTTATCTACGTGAAGCTGGGGGGGTATCGGCAGATCGAGCAGTTGTACGCGGATCGCCTCGAAACATCCGTTACACAAAACGATCCGCTGGAAGGGCTCGGATTCGTGCAGGCGCTTGCTAATACTGCGCCACTTTGGGTGTTCGCATGCCTAACGCTCCGACCATGGCACAGTCGCTTGATGAGGATAGTTGCCTTTGTCCAACTGGTGGTGCTGGGATGGCTCTCGTCCGGTGTATTTGGCAACCGTCAGGGTATTGTGTTTGTGGTGCTGTTCGCGTGCCTGATCTACCACACTTTTGTCGGGCGTATCAGCCGACGCGCAGCGAAGATCGTGGCTACCTGCATTGCGGTCGGTGGTCTCGCCATGATCCCGCTAAAGTTTGGTATCGACTATTCGGAAATCGGCAACCTGTCAAAAAATTTTGCGGACCAGCGGATGCTGCAACTGTCGATGGGTCCACTCAGCTTCTTTCTGTTTCGTGACCTGTCGCGCTTCGACGTGCAGGTTCAGGCGCTTGATTCGGTGTCAAAGCCCGGATACACGCTCAGCATGGGTCGCAGTTTCGTTGGGGCAGTGGCCGCCATTGTCCCGAAGGCGATTTGGAAGGATAAACCGGACACCTTCGCTCGCGAGAAGAGCGACATCGTCCGCGAAACCGAGACTAACCAGTCCGACGAGACGACGCTGCTGTTTGGTATGCCCGGTGAATTCCTGGTCAATTTCGGCGTGCTCGGATATTTGCTTTCATTCGTCGTGGCTGCTTGGATGATCGCGCGAATTAATGGGATGGCTCTTGGCGCGAACTGGCGCTGGTTGACCGTCAAGGTCGTGTCGTATCCGCTTCCATTTCTGTTCTTTTTGTTCGATTCGAATGTCCTCGCTTACTACGGAACGCGATGGATTGTATTGTTCGCTTTGCCGATGGCGCTGCTGCTTAAGCAAAAACAACGTAAGCCGCGCCTTTTTCATCAAAACGCTGGGGTGCGTAATGAGAATAATCCACGTAGTTGAAACCTGGATCGGTGGCGTCGCTAATTATGTGACGGCGCTCATGGTCGAGCAGCGCAATCGCGGACACCAAGTTGTGCTGGTTTGCGATCCGCGCAATATGGATATCGCAAAATTGGACATCGACGGCATTCATGTGGTGCCGTACCCTTCGAGTCGCAATCCGTTCAGGCTTGTCTCTATCGCGCGCTCGATGCGCTCGCTCATCGAGCCGCTACGTGCCGATGTGATTCATTGTCACAGTACCTTTCCAGGCGTCTATGTGCGTCTAAGCCGCTATGACAAGGAAAGAGTACTGTACACGCCGCACGCGTGGTCGTTCATGAAAAAGGATATATCGCGTGTGACAGCTTGGGCTTTCGCACAGTTGGAGAAGTGGCTTGCACGGCGTAGCACCCTCATTCTTTGCATGTCGTTTGACGAAGTGCGCATGGCGCGCAAGTATGGCATTGCGCCCGACAAGATCGAGCTTGTCTACACGGGCATCCCGACGAACGTCGCCGTCGAGCGGATCACTGACGACACGGAGGCCGCCGCGCGGTCGCCGCAGCAGATTCAGGTTGGCTACTTCGGGCGGCTCGACTATCAGAAAGGCTTTGACATTATTGTCGACGCATTGCCACTACTGAAGAACAGCCTTCACGTGCACGTGTTTGGGGTGGCGGTCCGCGGAAAATCGCAACTGCCGGGCGACGCATCGCGTATTTCATATCACGGTTGGGTCAGTCCCGAGGATGCGGGACGCGCGATGCAAGAGATGGATGTGATTGTGGTTCCGTCACGCTGGGAAGGGTTTGCACTTGTACCGATCGAAGCGATGCGAGCTGGCAAGGTACTGGTTGTTTCGGGTGAAAGCTCTCTGCCCGAACAGGTCATCCATGGCTACAACGGCCTGATTCTGCGTCAGCTTACAGGTGTGTGCCTAGCTCAGCAACTCAACGCACTGTCCATCGATGAATGCCGCCGCATGGGTGCGAACTCGCGCCATGTGTTCGATCAGGCGTTCGATGCCAACAAGTTCTTCAAATCGTTGATGAGCTGCTATGAAAACGCCTGACGTCTACCTTCTTCACGCATATAGCTCACGCAACAGCGGCGACGGGTTGCTGGTCAAACTGAGTCTGCGAGCCATTCGCGAGGCCGGTTTTCGCCAACGCGTCACCGTCGTTTGCCTCGATCCAGCGTCTTTTGTCGGCTATCTTGATGACTCGCTAGTCGAATTGATTTCACTCTGGCAGTTCGTCGGCAGAACACTCGCATGTGCATGGTTGCGGCGCGCGCCGGTGTTCTTCGGCGTCGGTGGCGGTTATTTGCGCGCAGGCACATGGAAGGAAGGCTGCAAGACACTGGTGGCGCATGGGTTGCAGATCGCGTGCGCGTCCCTGTGGCGGCCACGCTCGCGAGTCTATCTGCCGCAAAGCGTCGGCCCATTCTCGTCAGTGCCGGGTCGCGTCCTAAAGTGGCTTGTACGCCGTCATGTCGACACGATGTTTCTGCGTGACGATAAGAGCATGGCCGAGTTGAATCATCGGCATGCAGTACGGATCGGAGATCTTGTTGTATTGGAGATCGGTAAGCAGTCTCCGGTGCCGCAACGCGCATCTCACGGTTTTTCCATAGGCAAGGAGCGGCGCAAGGTATATTTTGTGTTTCGCGACTTGAGCGACAAGCCGTATGGAAACGCCTACATCGCGAAGCTGCGTCGCCTGGTCGAATTAACGCCGAATGCCGATCTTGCAGTACAGAGCGCAGGGCGTGGTAATAGTGATGACGTATTCTATCGACGGGTGTTCGGCATCGAATCGGCACCCGCGCTGCGAGATGTGATTCATTCTGAGGACGCGATTGTCGTGTCGGTGCGGCTGCACGGTAGCCTTGAAAGCGTACTTGGCGGATTGCCGAGTATTCACATCGCTTATGAACGCAAGGGGCAGGCTGCCTACGAAGATCTCGGATTGTCCGAGTACGCGTTCCACGCGGAAAGCTTCGACCCCGAAGAGGTGGCGGCCTCTATCGAAAAGCTCAGATGCGACACTTCGCCCTTCTGGAACAAATTGGCATGCCTGTCAGTGAATCGTTACGCTGAACTTGTCAAGTTGTTCAGAACCGAGACGGATCTATCGATCACGCTTTTAATCGACGGAAACTTTTCGAAGGTCGGCAATCAGATTTTTAGCCCTCATATGGGACATCGCAAATTCGCGGCTCGCTTCACAGAAAGCTTCGCGCGTGTGCGAATCGCAGCCCGTTCGTTTCCGGTGCAACGCGCGCACGGCGAGTTGGTTACCGGCGATTACACTCAATTCATCGACCTCGGCGCGCCACGCGGTGTGACGGCGCTAGTCAAGCATATGCCGCGACTCGTCTGGCGTATCTGGCGTGTGATTCGCGACGCGGATCTTCTGGTGTTGCGTTTTCCTGGCAACCTTACGTTGATTGCAATGCTGCTATGCCGTATGACGGGTAAGCCGTTCTCAGCGGAAATCGTGGCTGATCCTGCGGACTACTTTAGTGATACGGCGTCGCGTCATCCGCTGCGGCACGTTGCCCGACGCGTGCACTGCTGGGCGACGCGCCATGCGGCGAAGCACGGTAGAACTGTGCGCTATGTAACGGCTGGGGCGTTGCAGGCCAGTTACCCCCCGCGCACATACGCTCGGTCGTTCGGATTCAGCGACGCATATCTGCCCGATGAGTTGTTCGAACGTGGTGACGATGCTCAAATCAGGGGTGGTGCCGATGATGGTGCATTCCGCATTGTCAATGTTGCTATGATGCACAACGAAAGTAAGGGGCACTGCATTCTGTTGCGCGCTATGGCCTCGCTGCGTGAACGTGGGCTGAACGTCGACCTGACGCTTATCGGCGATGGGGTGCTACGCATCGAGCTCGAGCGACTTGCCGCGAAACTTGGACTTGGCGACAGTGTGCATTTCGCGGGTGCGTTGGACGGGGACGATGTACTTCGCGCGGTGAGCCAGCATGCGCTCTTTGTGCTGCCTTCGTTGCAGGAGGGCATGCCGCGAGCTCTACTCGAGGCAATGGCTCTGGGTATCCCGGTTGTAGCGACGCAGGTGGGCGGCATTGCAGAAGTGCTTGAACCCGCGAGTCTCGTACCGCCCGCCGACGTTGATGCACTATGTGAGAAGATTGCGCGGGTTGCAGCGGATACGCAGTGGCGCGAGCAGCAGAAGCAGCGTCAGAGCAACGCTGTGCGCCAGTTTCGTTACTCGGATATCCAGGCGCAATACCGTCACTATTGCGAGGCGTTGAAAATATATGGCTGACATGAAGCGGGACGTCGTACATATCATGCTTGCCTCGGCATTGCCCGCTTTCGGCAATTTCGTTGCGGTCGCGCTTGCGCTGCGTTTTCTGGACGCCGCATGGTTGGGCAAATCGTATGCTTTAATGGCCTTCTTCTTCGTTGCGATCGATTTGTTTAATTTCGGCTCGCCGCGGATCTTCACTATAGAGAAGGTGCGCTCACAGGTATCGACGCTGATCTTCCTCGATTGTCTGAGTGCGATCGGTTCAACGGTGGTCTTTGCGACTGTCGGAACGTTGCTCGCACGTTATGGTCTGTTTGCACCTACGCAGTTATGGATAGTGATGGTGCTGGCACCGGCATGCTATGGTCTTTCGCATTTTTCGTTAGGTATATTGCGCTTCTATGGACGCAGTGGAACGATCTGCGCGATTTCAACTGTATCCGCGCTGAGTCGCGTTTTGATCCTCGTGCTGCTGATCAAACGGCGCTCGCTCGATGTGTACTTACCGGATCTCTTGCTGCTTGTCGAGGCATTTTATGGCGTAATGCTGCTTGTCGCATACCTGCATTCGCTAGGTCGTGGAGCGCCGCACGACTCCGATTTTTTCCATCCGGAAGCGGGAAAATTTAGCTTCCGCACATTCAACTATAAAGCGTTCTTTGTGCAGAACCACAAGGAGATTTTAGGAAGTTGGTATGGCAATGCAATCTTCTCTGGCGCGAAACATATCGACATCATGATCGTAACGTTCGTTATTGGACCAGCTGCGGGATCGCTGTATCGAGGCGTAAAAAGCGTGCATAACTTAGCGTTCAATTGCGGGCAAGGTGTGGCACTGGTGTTGAGTGGAGGTTTCAAGCGACTCATGGCCGCGCTCTTGATTCTGCCACGCGGCCGAACTGTGGCGGCGACCATGGCCTTTATTGTCGCGTTATTATCGGTTGCGAGTTGGTTCGCGTGTCGCATTCAGCTCTTTCCAATTGCTGCGCTTGGCTCGTACGCGGTGCAGTTTGAATTCATGTTTATTGCGTTTCTCGGTGCCGTACTTATCTTCGCCTGCCGCGTGTTGTCACTGTTAGTTTTCTCCACAAACCGCAAATCGTTTGTCGTGGTTTCGACGCTAGACGTTGGTGCGTCATTGCTATTCGTGTCAGCATTTTCTTATGGCTTAGGGCTGATCGGTGCGCTGACCGGTATTGTGATAGCGGGCGCACTCGTGCTGACGCTGTCATTGATTATCAGCATACGTGCAGCATCGCGCTCGCTCGGGACGATACAGCCGCCCGATACGCCGGTTATCGGTAACTGGCGTGGGAGCTTGCAGGAATGAAGCGTAGAACCTTGCTATTGGTGGGGATGGGAATACCGACAGCGTTGGCGGCTACGCGGGCGTCAGGTGTTTCGACCATGTCGGCGGATGCGGGCGCATCAGGAATTGGAAAGAGGGTATTTGCCCACTACATGGTCGCTTGGCCGCGTGGTGGCCCAAACGCCGGTATCGATGACTACGTTATGGAGTTCCGCGACGCGCATCAGCGCGGTATCGATGGATTTGCACTGAACTGCGGTGGCTGGAATCGCAGCGAGCCTCTTTACCGTACTCGCGTGCTGACGATGTATCGTGCCGCCGAACAGTTCGGTAATAATTTCAAGCTTTTCGTATCAGCGGACGGAAAAGCACAGGATGAACTCGAGGACATCGTGCACTCGATTACCGGTCTCCAAGCGCAACTGATGGTCGATGGAAAACCAGTAGTCTCGTCGTATGCATTAGGCGGCAACGATGCTGCACGATGTGAAGCGCTGATTGCACAGGCAGAATCTCTCGGTGCGTACTTTGTGCCGCACTTCATGCCATCGTCGAAAGAAGCGGAGATCGGCGATGTAGTCGCGAGCGAAGTAGCGAGTCGCTGTCGCGCGGCGCAAGGATATTTCTATTTCGGAGCGGCCGGTACATCAGGTTCTCTAGCACGCTCAATCGAACACTTGGCTCCCGCGCTCAAGTCGGCCCGAAAACTGTTCATGGCGCCTGTCACGCCGTATTACTGCGGCCTTGCGAGTGGCACAAATTACCGTGCATTTGAAACTGACGGTTTTTCCGGCATGGCAACTGAATGGATAGCGGCGATTCATGCGAATGTCGATTGGGTGCAAATCGTTACGTGGAACGATTGGGCCGAGTCAACATATGTCGCCCCGATTGGTAGTAATACGCGAGCGGAGGTCTACAATCCGCGCTTCGGCGCGTTGCTGAGTCATACTGCGTATCTCGATGCGAGCCGCTATTTCATTGATTGGTTCAAGCGCGGCGCCGCACCTCCGATTACTCATGATAAGTTTTACTATTTTTATCGCTTGCATCCGGTGGATGTTGGCGCAATGGCGACCGCTGCATCGGTCGGTTATGCAACCGCCCCGCGCTCGCGCATACCGCTGACCGCGCTAATCCACGTAACGGTTTTCCTCACCGAAGCCGCGACCCTCATCATCGCTCAGGGCGGTGTCCAAACGACGCGAGAACTGCCGCCCGGGGTTAGCGAAGTCGCCGTACGGTCAATACCCGGCGCTCCGCGCTTCACGCTGACTCGCCATGGCAAGAAAATCGCCGAAAAAACCGGTGAAGAACCGATCCGCACAAACGAGTTCAGCGGCGCTTTTAACTATTTCACTGGGGCGTCAACTTCGGTTTGAGCCTGTGGCGACACTAAATCGGCATACCCTTTGCTGTGCGAGCATCTGGCGACAACGTGTTCGAAATCGTTGCGCAAATCTTAGTAATATTGCCTTTCTAGCGAATATCCCGCAATCCACTGCTGTGGTCTTCCCCTACAGCAACCCCCTCTCCGCCTCAAACCGATCCAACTGCCCAAGCAAATCCTTGATTTGAAACGTCTGCAATCGAGTCAGGGGAAACTCGTCCTGTATGCGTTGTAGCCGCTTTCGCCAATACGCTGGCGGGAGCACAGGTTCACCACGAAAGGCGCGCAATGAAGGCGCCATCACACGCGCGACGTGCGCGATGTCCTCATCCATTGTCATGCAAAAGCCCCGAAAAGCCTCGGTGTTTGGTGTTGTTTTTTTGTGTGCGCTTTGGGTGAAAACGAGTTCATGGACGCTGCGCAAACGTCGAGGCTTATAGTAAGAAAACAGAACGTCCGGGTCAAGGTTTCCAATCGAATTTCGGGTGGACCGAACGCCGAATTCCCCTTGATTTGAGGGCTGTTTCGATCACGGCGGCTTTGCGATGCATCGCTTGGCACGTCGCCAATAAAGACGTCTCTACACACGAAATTGCTTCGGTGCAACGCAAGTCAAACGTCGCAAGTGAGTGGTTCCAAACCTGAAGACGCAGGTAAAAAGGCGGATGAAGGTTGGAGCAGGGTAGCTACGAACTGTCGGCTTGTTCGGTGTGCGCACGCTATTCTCGCAACCGCAGCATCGCCAATGTTCCGCCTTAGCTCGAACTCGCCCCCGATCTGCGTGAACCTGCTCGCTCCACTTTAACGTTTGCGCATGCCGCGGAGCATCTGGCGGAGCTCCAGCATCCAGTCGCAATGTAAAGATTGGTTATAATTCGCGCGGTTAATCCATCGGGCGATCGTCCCAAAAAACGAATGGGTTAAATTGCTTCTGCCGTCAGACAAGACGGCGCGGGTTTGACAGCCTGCTGAGATGGACCGCACTGCCTGCGAAAGCAGGTAGTGCTCACCTACGCATGTCCTCTATGGGCGGGCCGTGGTGAGGGGGCCGCAAGGTCCGCCGGTTTGGTTCATCTCCCGGTCTGTCAACCTCGCTACGTGCCCGCTCACCCCAATCTGTTTAGCGAGTGTCGGGCGATTCAAGGAAGCAACCTGGAATCGCGCCATGAGAAAAACCGCTGAATCCCTATCTCTCCCGCAACCGTATAACGCTGACGCCCACGCGAATGTAAAACGCATCGCGAAAGCCGCAGCCGAGTTGAGCGCGAGGCATGCAGCCCAGTTCGCCAGACTCACCGCGCTGGCGAGATCCATACAAAAGTACCTGCCGGCGAGCAAGGCGAAGCGAAGTGATTGCGTGCAATTAGCGCGTACCCTCGTTGACCATGCTGAACAGTACAGGGAGCGGGCAGACTTGGAGGACATCGCATTTTCAATAATCGCGACTGATAGTCGATATCTGCTTGACGACGAAGCGCGTGCTGAATTTCTCGGAAAAACCGACTCCCGCTAGCCGGCCCCGAACCCCATAGCGAAGCTTGCCGCCCCTCATAGCACATGCCCCCGCGGCGGAACCACCTCACCATGCGCCGCTCCTCCGCCTGCGCCAACCTCCGCCTCCAAATATCCGATCCGCACCGGTGGCACAAACCACGCAAGGCACAATCCGGTCAACGCAGCCGCACCCGCCACCAGAATGCCGATATGAATCGACTGCACCAACATGTCCCGCGCCGAATTCATCATCGCGTCGCCCGCGTGCCCCGCGCTGACCAGGCGATCGATCAACGCCGCCTGCTCCGCGCGGTCCACCAGCAACTCGGGGCTCGCAAACGATTTGAACCACTGCGTCGCCTGATATGACGTGAGCGAACGATGCACGCCCTGCGTGTAGAGATGTCCAAGCAACGCGCCCGTCATCACCGTGCCCAGCATCCCACCGAAAGTGCGCAGCGATTGCAGCAACGCAGTCGCCGCGCCGAGCTGGTCGCGCGCGACGATCTGCTGAGAACAGACTGTCAGACTCGTCGCGACCAGACCGAGTCCGAGCCCGCTGATTCCCATACACGACATCCACACCAGATGCGGCTCCGTACCCCGCAGCACGACCACGCTCAGACATGCCAGCGCGGATAGCGCGAAGCCGACGTACATGATGCCGTTCGCGCGGCGAATCCGGGTGACAATACGATTGTTCACCACGCTGCCGATCGTCGTGCCGAGCAACAGCGGCGTGATCAGCATCCCCGAGTCGTGCGCAGACATCGCATAGCCGCCCTGAAACAGCAGGGGAACATAGAACACCAGCGAAAACAGCGCGAAACCGCCAAGCACGGACATCGCAAAGAGCGCGAAGAGTTTGCGGTCCAACAGCATATCCACGGGAATGATCGGATACGCGATCCTGCTCTCCCACAGCCATAGCGTCAGAGAAAAACTCGCTGCAACAACGGCCAGCACAATCGTTATCGTGTCGATGCCGTGCTTCGGAAACAGTTCGATCAGCAATTGCAGCGCGCCGAAGGTGACCGCGATCACAAACGCACCGAGCCAATCGAGCCGCACGGGGCCCTTGCTTCGCAGATGACGCAGCGGCGGCAGAAAGCGCTGCACGAACAGCAAGGACACGACGCCCACCGGCACGTTGACGAAGAACACCAGTCGCCATCCGCCGTATTGCGTGAGCATGCCCCCGAGCGTCGGCCCAACCATATTGGCAAGCCCGAATGCGGACGTCACGAACACGAGCCAGCGCAGCCTCAGCTTCGGATTGGGAAACAGATCGGCAACGGTGGCGAACACCGTGCCGATCAGAATACCGCCGCCGATCCCTTGCAAACCGCGAGCCATCACCAGTAACAGCATGCTGGTGGCAAAGCCGCACAATACCGATGCACCGGTAAACAAGAGAATCGCGGCGATCAGGAACGGCTTGCGGCCGAACAGATCACCCAGTCGTCCGAAGATGGGAATGGTGATGACGGAGGCCAGCATATAAGCCGTCGCGACCCATGCGTATAAATCGAAACCTTTGAGATCGGCGACGATGCGCGGCAGCGCGGTGCCGACGATGGTTTGATCGAGCGCCACCAGCATCGACACAAAGGCAATACCCAGCATCGCCAGCAGCGACTCGCGAAACGGCAAAAGTTGCCCATTGGGTGGAGGCGTATCGAGGCTGGGTGTCATGTCCGTTTTGCTTGTGTACTTATTTGCGCGCGGCCTGGTGCGCGCTCAATGCCGCGCCGAGGTCTTCGTCAGTCATGGCAGGGCAGATGCTCATTGTCAACAAATCACCCCATTGAAGAGCCAGCGCAGACATTCCACGCGTATCGTCTGCCTCAACGACCGCAAAGCCATGCAAGCCACCGATCGCATGCCAGCGTCCCAGTAGTTTGACGCCTTCAGGCGCGACGCCGCCGGTTTTCATGAAGCGCTCGATGACGGCGTTTTCCGCAGCCGGCAGACCATTCCATTGCACGATGAATTTCATTTGATGCCTCCAGTTTGATCGGGCGATGCTGACGCGTGGCGCGCCATTATTGCCACCCGCGCTGTGCGACGTTCTTGCATACGCCGGCGCCGTGAACGCCTTTGCGCCAGGATGCTGTCCGAGCATTCTGCGCAAGCGGAAAGTGACATAAAACCAGGTGGCATCCTAAACATCATAGGTGAGCACACGAGCCCCGAGGTCGCAGCGTACGGACATTCACCAGGCCAATCGAACAAGACACCAGTCGCCGGAACAACAGACAGCTACGTTTATTTCCAATTGCAGGCGCCTCGTGCGTCCTACAGGAAGGAACTTCTAATACGGCTATCGACGATGCCGGAATCGAACTTGTTGGAAGCGCGCCATACAACGTGCCGTTGCGGCGAACATCTGAGGCGGGCCCTACGTGCGCGGCGATTGGAGGGGCACCGCGGTGCTGGAAGCATCGGCAATTGTCTGACGTGCAGCCGGAAAGCCGGGTGGGTAGTCCACAACGCGCGCGGAAAGTGGCGCCGCCAGCATAGTGATACTCGCACGCGCGCCAACCCGTGCGCCGCCGACAATGGCCGCCATCGCCTTGCGGTCGAGTTCGACGCTTTCGGTGAGGTCTTTGATAACGAGCTTTGCCATGGTGGCTCCGGTGAAACGATTGAGCTGACGGCTGGTGCGATCTTCCAGCCGCCGCCCGGGGTGTGTTTGTCTTTGGGTGTACGGAGGTCTCGTCGCACTATCAGTATAGGAAATCTGCTTGCAGCCCGCCTGTTGGATATGCATGGACCGCAGCAGAGAAGTCCCCGCGCTTCGCTACTGCGTGCCGTTAAGCAAAGGCATAGTTGGCGCCCGACAACGACGGGCTGACGTTCAGATGAAACGGTACGACATTGGCGCCGACCATGCCGATGTCGTTGAACGCCGCAACGTTGACCGTTTGTACCTGGGTGAGGTTCTGGTCGATCTTGACGCTGACATTGGCGATTCCGCCAAGGCCGCTCATCGACGGCACGCCCGGCACGCTGGCGCCGGTGCCGCCGGCCACCGCCGACATTGCGTGGCGGTCGAGCTCGCGGGTGCGGGATAGATCGCGAATCATGAGGGATGACATGGTGATTCTCCAAAAGTGCGCGGAAGTTAGGGGTGATCGGAGCGAAGCGGAACTGGCCGAGGGCCAATCCGCTTCACCGGGTCAGGCTTTAAACGTTGATGTTGTTGCTCGACGTGACGCAGGGATTGATCGTCGAAGTGAGTCCCGTGGCGAACGCGACGTTGTTGCCGTTGGCGTTCTGGATGTTCATTTCGGTGCTGATCATCTGTGTGGCGCTGACCTGCTTGCTGTTGTTCGGCGCGAACACAGGGCTAATGTTGGTGTACGACGTGCCGCAGGGGTAGCAGCCGAAGCCGAGGCCGCCGCGCACGGCACGCATGGCCTTGCTGTCGAGTTGTTCGGTGATGGACAGGTCTTTGATCATCAGCGTGTTCATGGTAAATCTCCTGGAAGTGAAGGTGAGAGTGTTACGGTTGGGTTCGAGCATCTTGTCTGCTCGAGCATCACTAACGCATGGGCCGTGCCAGTTTTATTCGCGCGTCCTAACAAAGCCTGCGAAGCATTGATGGTCAAGGGTTTCGCGTCACGTCACTGCGTCAAGGTTGCAGGATGGCGACTAACCCACAACGGGAAGCTGATGGCGCGCTCCCAACAACGCGCGAGATTCTGTTGGATGCCGCAAGACACTGGCGGGAGGCGCGGGCAGCGGGGCAATCCTGGTTTGCGAAAGCATGGGTCGGGGACTAGTATCGAAGCGGCACATGTAACTGGTTACGACAGGTTTTCTATTGGCCCGACAGGCCCCGGTCGCATGCGATCCGGCCCAACGGCAGCGGGGGCGCTTCGCACACATGGCTAGCCTTGCGCACGTAATTCGCGACTATCAGAGCGGCGAGCTATCACGTGATGAGTTCGTCGCTCAACTCGACAGCACGTTGACGACCGAAGGACTGGGTCCCACGCAGCTGCTGGAAATGCTCGGCGTAGCGCATCGCAGATCCCCTCTGCCCGAGGACCTCTACGCCGAAGTTCGGCGGCGCATCGAACAGTTGCGCGTGTCGAACGTGGCGGCCGGCGGTGAGGAAACCGGCATACAGACCACCGTCGAGATACCGTCGCCACGCTCATCGAACTCAACGAACTCAGCGAACTCAGCGAACTCAGCGAACTCAGCGAACTCAGCAGGCCCGACCGGCACGCCGGGATATGACCAGATCAAGGGCACAGGCGATACGCTGAACAACCGCTTCGTTCTCGAGGAATGTCTCGGTGTGGGTGGGATGGGCACGGTGTACAAGGCGCTCGATCTGCGCAAGCTCGAGGCGTCGGATCGCAAGCCGTATGTCGCAATCAAGGTGCTGAACGTCCAGTTCCGCGGCAATCCGAACTCCCTCGTCGCGCTGCAACGGGAAGCGCGTAAAGCCCAGGTGCTGGCGCACCGCAACATCATCGCGGTGTACGACTTCGACCGCGACGGACCGATCGTCTATCTGACGATGGAATACCTCACCGGCAAGCCGCTGAGCCAGCTATTGCGCACGCCGGGCTACAAGGGCATGCCGGTTCGGGCCGCGCTGCCGATCGTGCGCGGCATGTGCAACGCGCTGGCCTACGCGCACGAACACGGCTTCGTGCACTGCGATTTCAAGCCTGCCAACGTCTTTCTCACGACGAATGCCGAAGTGAAAGTCATCGACTTCGGCATCGCCCGCGTGTTCCAGCGGTCCGAGGAGGAGAGCGATGCCACGGTCTTCGATCCGGGCAGTCTCGGCGCATTGACGCCCGCGTATGCGAGCCCGGAAATGATCGAGCATCGCGAGCCGGACCCGCGCGACGATATTTACGCGCTCGGCTGCATCACATACGAGTTGTTGACCGGCCACCATCCGTTCGACCGCTTGTCGGCAACCCAGGCTCGCAATGCGGACTTCAAGCCGCAACGGCCACCCGATCTCGATTCGAAACAGTGGCGTGCATTGCGTGCCGCCCTCTCGTTTGATCGCAACACGCGCATGCCGAGCGTCACCCGCTTCATCGCGGAGTTCGATGACGAAGCGCGCGCGGAAAAGTCCGGTACGTTGGTCAAGACGGGATTCGCGGGCTTGGCGGTCGTGTGCGCCGCAATTGTCAGTGTGTTTGCTTTGCGCTCCGCGCCGAATCGTCAGAGCGCGGCGCAACCGTCTGCGAGTGCGTCGCAAGCCGCTACCGGTCGGGAGGCTTCGGCGACTACGCCTGTTGCTGCCGCAACGGCGGCAAGCGCGCCTGAGCCACCGTCCGCCGTCGTGCCAAATGCGGCGGCGCCTGGCGCACCCTCTGCACAGCCCGCGCCCAAGCCCGTGCTGACCCTGGCCGCCATCGCCCCGGTGCTGGCGCAGGTGCCGTGCTCGGCACTGTCCGCCTCGGCACAGGACCACTCGCTGATGGTGCGCGGCTACGTTTCGCAACGCTACGGTGCGGCGCGTCTGAAGGACACGTTAGCGGCGCTTCCGGGCGTCGATGCGCTGACGCTTCAGGTCGAGCCGCTCGCTGACGATAAGTGCGATGTGGTCAAAGCACTCTCTCCCTACTGGATCCACAACTGGCAAGCAGGCCACGTTGCGTCGCTGCGCGTGCGTCCGCCGGGCGGCCAGTTGCAGGAGGGAGATTCACTGGTTGTCGACGTGACGACGCCCGCTTACGACTCATACGTGAATCTTGACTACTATCAGCTCGACGGCAGCGTCGTGCATATGGTGCCGAGCCCGCGCGCCAGGGACAATCAGGCGCCGCCGCACTACGCCGCTACCATAGGCGGCGCGGGCGACTGGATTATTTCCAGGCCGTTCGGAGCGGAAATGGTGGTGCTTCTGATCACGCCGGTGCAACTGTTCGATAAGCCGCGGCCTGAAAGTGAATCGCGTGCCGACTATCTGCAAGCTCTGGATGCGCGGCTCGCGCAGATCACCGAAAAGTACGGTCAGAATCATATCGTCGCTGACTTCGCGCCGATTACAACGAAACCGCGCACCCCTTAAGAGACGGGCCGCGACAGCGGCGATACCGGCCTTCGCTTCACTTCACTTCAGGTCCTTCACCACCCTGACACCATCCTGCGACTGGCGCACGCTCGCGCTGTACTTGAAGCGCGTCGCGCTCAGCATGTAGTTGCCGCCTTCGCGCCACGAGCCGCCGCGAATCACTCGCATGTCGCAACTGGGACTGTCCCACGCGCGGCCGTCAGAGGGTGCGCCCTGGTAGGAGTTGTGCCAGCAATCGGCGACCCATTCCCAGACGCTGCCGTTCATGTCATACAAACCGACCGGATTCGGCGCGAACGAGCCGACGGTCTCGGGCCCTTCCTTGTGCCAAGGGGGGCCGCAATCCATGCAATTGGCGTTGCCCTTGCGCATCTGCTCGCCCCACCAGTACGCCGTGGTGGTGCCGCCGCGGTCCGCATATTCCCATTCGGCTTCGGTGGGCAAGCGGTAGGGTTTGCCGGTCGTTTTGCTCAGCCACTTCACGTACTGTTGCGCGTCGTCCCAGCTAATGTCGCGTGCCGGCGCCGTCCTGTTCGTATTGCTCTCCGGAGTCAGTTTCGGACAGGCATTCGCCGCAACGCATGCATTCCATTGTTCGACGGTCACCTCGTACTTGCCGATCGCGAACGGCGCGCCGATGGTCACGCGGTGGACGGGTTTTTCGGAGGGGTCGTCGGTATTGCTGCCCATCGAGAAAACGCCTGCGGGCAACGCGACCATGATCGGACAGGCAGCGCAATCGTGGCTCTCGCCCGCGGCCGGTGGGTGAGTTGCGGATTTTTGCGCGACGACCGGCGCGGCAGGCGCCGCGGTTTGGGTACCCGGTGCCGTTGTAGGCGCGGCAACGTGCGAGTGATCTTGCGTGGCAGCGCTCGCGGGCGGGCTTGGTCGCGCGGCTTGCGGTGACTGTGCAACGGCGGGCGCAGCAGACGGTGTGAGCGCCGGCGCAGCAAGTGGCGCACTCGCTGCTGCCGCGGCGCGCAAGCGGTCAATGCGTGCGTGAGCAAGCGTGGCGAAGCGTCCATTCGGATAGGCCTTCAAATAAGCTTCGTAATCGCCGGGATAGTTGCTGTCCTTGATGGAATTCCAGAACGTGATCTCATATTGCTCGCTGCTGTCCTTGGGCAGGATGCCTCTGCTGTGCAGCGCGACTACGGCGTCCTCGACCACGGCAGACGCGCGCCTTGCGCTCGCGCCGCGAGATAGCGGCTCGTTCAGATTAAAGTCTTCGGCAAGCGAAGAGGCAAACCACGGAGTTTGTTCGCCGGCAGTCAGCTTGACCACTCTGGCCGCTACGCGTTGCAGCAATCGCGCGAGAGACAGCGTTGAAGAAGGGCCGCCGAGCGCATGCAGCAAGGCGTTTGTGTAAATGCCGTGATGTGCGCCATCCGCCGCAAAGCCGCCGGGCGCCGTCGCGTACGCGATCAGGGTATTGGCAGGTAAGGAAGTCGTATCGGGTGATGCATCCACGGCGAAAGGATTGTTCAGACAGGTATCGAGAATGATGAGGTTGAGCGCTTTTGCGCGCGGTGCACCCATAGCCTGCAAGACGTTGTCCAGATCGATACCCTCTCTGACGAGCCGTGCCGGCGAGCGTTCATCCAAGCCCGCAGGTAAGAGCAACGTCTGCGTTCCGATTTGCACGCCATGTCCCGCGAAATAGAAGAGTCCTGTGCCACCTTCGCGCAGACGTTGGCGAAATTCGCCGATGGCCTGCTGCATTTGCTGCGGCGTCACGTCAGTACGAAAGATGACTTCGAAGCCGAGCGCATGCAGTCTGTCGCGCATGGCGCTAGCATCGCGTCCAGCGTTACCGCTGATCGGGTCCGCGCGATGGCCGTATGCGCCGTTGCCGATCACCAGAGCTACTTGAGCAGAGTGCGCGTTGTTCTTCGGAAATGTGAGCGGCGTGCTCAAGGCGGTCGGATAGGGGACGGTAGCGCCATGCATTGCGTCGCCACGCTGCGCCGCGGCACAAACACTGCCGCAGTACGCCTGAATTGCCCCGGCCATGCAGACTAGCAGGAATGTTCGCCACATATTCATATCCTGTTTGTTCCGGACAGAACATAGGTATTCGACGACCGCGAAGCTCGCAGCAGCCTTTGGAGTGGATTGGGCGCAGCATCGGCACTGCGATCGGCAATCCATCGGCAACCTATGAATAACGATAGCACGCGGTTTGCGCGTCACAATGGTCCGCACGCCTTCAATGCGTTATTCGGTTAACGAGCGTGGCGTATCTTTTTGGCAAGTTACGTCCTAAGCTAATTCACAAAGTAGCGCAGTACGTCCGTTTTATTAGTGCTGCCGCTCATCCACGAATGACGTGAACCCGCGACGTGAATCCACGTGGAAGTACGCCAGTGTCCGCGACGTCCGCTCGGAGCGTCTGGCCGCAACCGGCCGCAGTGGAGCAGCCAGGACCATTCTTCGGGAGAGTGCGCAATGCGAAGAACCCTCACATCCGGCGTACTCGATATACGTCGCAGAACGAAGACAACGCTTGCGGCTCTCTGCACGGCCTGGTTCGCCACCGTCATTCTCCTGCTCGGTACGGCGTCGCTGTCCGACTCAGCACGTGCCGAACAAACCCCTTCGCCCCCGGGCGCCGAGGAATACATCATCTGGCCATCAGATGGTGCGGTAATTCACGGCGGCAAACTGTGGGTCCGCATGGGACTGCGCAACATGGGCGTGTGCCCAAAGGGCGTGGCGGTTCCGAATACGGGGCACCACCATCTGCTGATCGATACCGACCTGCCGGCGCTCGACCAGGAAATTCCGTCTGATCGAAATCACCTGCACTTCGGTGCGGGTGAGACGGATGCGCGCATCGAACTGCCGCCTGGCAAGCACACGCTGCAACTCATTCTTGGTGACCATAATCACGTTCCGCACGTGCCCCCCGTGTATTCGAAGAAGATCACCATCACCGTACAAAAAGACTAGCTGTCCCGTTCATTTCAGGCGGGCTCGTCAGGACGGAGAAATCAACATGGACAGGATCATCGCGCTTGCGGCGCTGCTCGCATTTGCGGCATTGACATCACTGGCATCGCCGCGTCTCGCCGTGGCCGGTACGACTCCGTCGCCGGCCGGCGCGCACGCCTATATCGGCTATCCGAACGATGGACAGGTCGTGCCCGCCAATAAGCCGTTCCGGGTCTGGTTCGGTCTGCGCTATATGGGCGTGGCGCCGAAAGGCGTCAAGTATCCAAACACGGGACACCACCATCTGCTGATCGACACCGACCTGCCGCCGATGGATCAGGAAATCCCGAATGACCGCAATCATCTGCATTTCGGCGCGGGCGAAACGGAAACGATGATTCAGCTTCCGCCGGGCAAGCATACGTTGCAACTGTTGATGGGCGACGACATGCACGTGCCCCACAATCCGCCCGTGTATTCGAAGAAGATCACCGTCATTGCGCGCTAGCCGCCTATGCGGATATCGACCTGACACGGCTTGCTCGTTTCAATGTCACGTCGCAGCCAACACAATCGCGCGGCTTGTTGGCTGCGATCCACCAGTCTCACTCCGTCGTATCCTTGCAGTCGTATCGGCTCTGGAAGTACAGCATCTGCAAACGCCTTTATCCACGGTCGTTCGCGATCTTTCTTAGGATCGGAAATCAAAACTGGCACAGCCCATGCGTTAGTGACACTCGAGCAGACAAGATGCTCGAACCCAACCGCAAGACTGTGCTGTTTCCCTTCCAGGAGATTTACCATGAACACGCTGATGATCAAAGACCTGTCCATTACCGCTCAACTCGACAGCAAAACCATGCGCACCGTGCGTGGCGGCCTTGGCCTTGGCCTTGGCCTTGGCTACGGCTATCCGTCGTCCTCGTTTCTCAACTTCTCGCCCGTGTATGCGCCTAACTACAGCAAGGCCGTCGATGCCACTCAACTGATCAGCACGACGATGAACATTCAGAATGCCAACGGCAACAATGCAGCGTTCGTTGCCGGCGTAACGACCACGATCGATCCGCATGTGAGCTCGAGCAACAACATCAACGTGCACTAAACCGCGCAGCCGACCGCGGAGGCCCTCGGGTCTCCGCGGAATACGCAAGCTCAACGAGTCAAAAAGTTCTGCGTCCAATCGTTCTTTTCACACGACCCACGCGTTACCGCTCAATCCCCGCGCCGACCCTCCTGTACCGCTTCGATGGTGAAGACGGGCAGCACATGCTTTACTTAAACAGCGCGTTCTTCTCGTGCGGCGTAGCAGGTGTCATCGGAGAAAATCGTGTCTGCGTTGTCCGATTCCATGGTTCTTCAGCGCGCCAGCAATGCGCCGGCGCGGCGCGGTGCGAGCCGCCGGATTGCGGCGCTGCGCGGACTCGGTGCGGCAGTGGTCTGCGCGCTGTCGCTAGGCGCATGTGTCGATGTCAGCATGCCCGACTACAAGCGGCCCGATACGCCCGCCAAGGGATCGTGGTCGGATCAGAAAGGCGCGCCGGTGTCGGCGGCCGCGACGATCGAACCGGACTGGTGGAAAGGCTTCCACGATCCGTATCTGGACACGCTGGTCGCGAAGGCCATTTCAGGTAACTTCGATATCAAGGTGCTGGCCGCGCGCATTGACGTGGCCAGCACGCAGATCGGCGAGGCTAAGGCCGGTGCGCTGCCGACCATGGATCTTGGCGGCGGCGCCGATTTCGAAAAGAGTACGAGACAGACGTTTGCCAAGCAGTACAACGTCGCCACCCAGGTGAGTTGGGACATCGACATCTGGGGCAAGGTGGAGAAGGGCGTGCAGGCCCAGAAGGCCGAATTTCACGCAAGCGAAGCGGATTGGCGCGCCGGTTATCTGGAACTGGTGGCGAACGTATCGAGCACCTATTTTCAGATCCTGCAGTTCGATGATCAGATCGAGCAGCAGCAACAAACGCTCGTCACGAACCGGCAGATTCTCACGATCTACGAAGGCCAGCGCCGCAACGGCCTTATACCGCAGACGCAGGTGCTGCGCCAGCAGGCCGAAATCAACCGCCTGACGAATCAGTTGCTCGAATTGCACCGCTCGCGCGATGT
This sequence comes from Paraburkholderia fungorum, assembly GCF_902833645.1. Classification (GTDB taxonomy): domain Bacteria; phylum Pseudomonadota; class Gammaproteobacteria; order Burkholderiales; family Burkholderiaceae; genus Paraburkholderia; species Paraburkholderia fungorum. The sequence goes on along the minus strand of NZ_CADFGE010000008.1, from coordinate 163,788 downwards.
CGCGAACAACGCGCTGTGCACGCTGCTCGGCGTGCCGGCGGGCGAGTTCCAGTTGCCGAAGGGGCATTTGCAACAGCGCGTGCAATTGCCGGTGGTGCCGGAGGGCTTACCTGCTCAACTTCTGGCGCGGCGTCCCGACGTCGTGGCCGCTGAGTTCAGGGTACTGGAAGCCTATAACCTGGTCGGCGAGGCCAAGCTCGCGCAACTGCCCACCATCAACCTCACCGGCCACGGCGGCACCGCAAGCTTCGCACTGACTGATCTGCTGAAGTCGTTCACGTACGGATTAATGCCCAGCATCAATATTCCGCTTCTCGATCCCGGTGTGCGGGCTCATGTGAAAGTCACGCAGGCGCAATCCACGGTTGCCGAACAGCAGTACCGCGTCGCCGTTATGGGGGCGTTCGAGGAAGTAGAAAACGCGTTGGTCAATCTGAACTCGCATAAGGCGCAGCGTGTGGAATTGCAGCAGGAAGTATCGCGTCTGCAGATCGTTGCCGACCAGATTCAGTCGCAGTTGCGCCTCGGCGTGGTGTCGCAGCTGGAAGTTTTCGAAACTGAACGGACCTTGCTGGAAGCACAGCAGGAACTGCTCGCCAACCACCAGTTGATTCTGTCCGACACGGTGCTGCTCTATAAGGCACTGGGCGGTGGCTGGCCGAGCGTGGATGTACAAGCCGAAGTAAAGGAGCACTGAGCTAATCGGTGACAGGGTGCGTGTGGCGTATTTCGACTGCATATGACTCGTGAATGGCTTATACAACCGACGATGTGGAAATTGACACTTGCCATGTGTGACTTAAAATTTGTAAGGAGCCGGACTCTGCGTGGCTCGCCAGAAAATCCAGTATTCGCCGTAGTTCTTCCTTCCGTTCCTCCTGTGCTTTCGACGCAGCGGGTAAACGATTAGTGATCCAGATAAAATGACGGCCGGCGAAACCCCGATAGCTGAGATGCGCGCGACATTGGACGCCACGTTCGACGTGGTGCTGTCGCCGGTTGCGTCCGCGCAGCGTCCCGCACTCGACGCGATCCGGATCGTCGACAGCCTGTTTGCGATCGGCCGAAGCGACCCGCCGTTTAGCGATTACCCGGCCGACCGGATTGCCCGCCTGTCACGCCGCCATGCGCGGATTTTCACGGAGCACGGCGCTGTCTATGTCGCCGACCTTGGCAGCAAGAATGGCACGACGCTCAACGGCGTTGCGGTGCGGCAAGCGCCAGCGCGGGTGCGCGCCGGCGACGAACTGTGCTTCGGCGGCGAGCTGTGCTATCGGGTGGGTATCGAACCGCGCGCGCGGATTGTCGCCGCCGCGACGGCGGCGCCGGTGCCTGGCCTGCTGCTGGTGCCGCAGCGCGACGACCTTGGGCTTCTGCCAATCGACGTGCAGGCGTTTCCATTTCTCATCAGCAAGACAGACGAGGTTTTCGCGCGCTACAAGGATCGCTATCCACACCAGGTCAACTACATTTCGCGGCGTCATGCGCATGTCTTTCTGAAGAGTGGCGAACTCTACCTGGAAGATCTCGGCAGCACCAACGGCACATTCGTCGGCGGAAAGCGGCTTGACGAAGCAGCCGTGCCGCTTGCGGAGGGAGACGTCCTTGCATTTGGCGGCGATCACTTCGTCTACAGGGTGACACTGAAACAACCCTCGGACGTCGAGCCGACCGTGACCCAGCTATCCCTCAACGCAGCAGCCGGCGAAGCAGCCGATGCCGACAAGACCACCTTCGTCGGCGCCGCGCATTCGTTCCTCGATATCTTTTGCGTCGACCCGGGGCTACAGCGGGAAGATGAAGTCAACGAGCAGGCTCACGCTGCCGCCACACACGCGAAGCGTGATACGCACACTGGCGGTGAAAACGGTGCAAGCGGCACTGGCGGTACCGGCGGAACCAACGGCAAGCAGGGCTCGAACGGCTCACATGGTCCACATGTAGCCAAACGCCGCCCGCAACGTTGGCGGCTGCTCGCGGGCGAACTCCGAAATGCCTTTGCAGGCGGTGAGCGTACGATCGAGCGTCGCGCCGTGTGGGGAAGCTGCGTCGCCCTTGCCGTTCTGCTGGCTGTCGCGCTGACCCTATACATGCGAGGTTCATCGGAGCGCGACCTGCGAAATTTGCTGGCGAGCGGCGATTACAGCGGCGCGGTGACGGTGGCAAACGACTACCTGGCCCACCACCCCGACGACACGAAGATCGGCGCGTTAGCGAGCGAAGCGCTTCTGAAGGCAAAACTCCCCGGTTGGTTGAACGCGTTGCAAAAGGCGCAGTTCGACCAGGCCGACGCGTTGCTCAAGGATATGCGTTCGTTGAGTACGAACAATGCGGACGCTGCGTCTCTGGTCGGTGAATTGCAATGGGTGGGCGACCTGGAGCGCTTCGTCACGGGGCGCGGCGGTGTGGAGGCGCCAATCCGCATGTACGCGGACGAGAGCACCATCAAGGGCCTGCTGCAACGCTGGGAAGACGACGCGAAGGGCCATCAGCGCGCGCTCGACCGCATTGCCTCCTATGTGCCCGTGTTTGCGGAGCCGTACGCGCAGGCGCTGAGCCATCTGCGCAAACTGGAAAGCGACGACTCGGTGTACATCGCCGCCATCGACCGCCTGAACGGCACCATTCGCACCGAGCTGGCGCGCGACAAACCCGACGCGCTGCCTGCCGTCCTCGACGATTATGCGCAGCGCTATCCGCGACTGCTCGGCCTCGACCGAGTACGGGAAGATTTGCGGGGCTATACCGAGGTGTTGAACGCCGCGCTCAGCCGGCAATTGACGTCCTTGCTCACATTGCTGAGAACGGTGCGTTTCAGCACGCCGCCATTTCAGGCGCAGTTCCAGCAACTGGCCGCGAGCCGCCTGCCGTCGCCGGACATCATCCAGCGTCACGATGCGGCGAGCGCAGCGTGGCAGCGCGGTGATACCCAGCAGGCCTTAAGCGACTTGCAGGCCATGCCGGCCGGGCCGTGGTCGGACGTGATCGCCGCGGAACTGATGCATAAGAAAGCGTTGCTCGATCAATTCGCCGACTTGCAGAAGATCCGTGGCAGCAAGGACTACGAGCAACGCCTGCTGTCGTTCTACGCCAGTCTCGATCCGACAGCGGATGCGTGGTTCGTGCAATCGATCCAGAAAGACGTGGCCGCTTTGCACGACAAAGCGCTGGCGCGCGCGCAAGACCTGTTGCTGCGCGGGCAGAGCCTCTGGAAACAGTATCGGGCGAATGGCCCGATCGGCGGTACGCAACGGCTCGAAGCGGGGATCTCGCCCGGCTTTCGTAGCGCGGCGCGTCTGCTTTCCGATGCACAGGCGGCGGCGCAGCAGGGTATGCGCATCTATACGCAACTGAAGGCGGATCACTCCGCCGATTTTGACAGGCTGCTGGCGGATATCGACGCCGAGGCGGATTTGCAGCGCCGCTCGCTGACCGAGTTGCGCATGGTGCTTGACCCTGGGCTGTTGAAGGCGAAGCTGGCGTTGATTGGAGGCGAGCAGAGTGAAACGCGACAATCACCCTAGACCGTTGTCGGAGGCGCTGGAGGACCACAGCGTCGAAGGCATTGCGATTCTGACCGCGGAGCCGGTGAGAATCGCTCGCGCGCTGATCTGGGCGATGGTCGCGCTGGTGGTGGCCGGCCTCCTGTGGTCGTTCGTCGGGCGCGCGGATGTGATCGTCAGCGCACAAGGCACGCTGTCGCCGGAATCGGAGGTGCGCCGCATTTACGCGCCGATCGACGGTGAGCTTGCCGACCTGTACATCGCCGAGGGGCAGCCCGTATCGAAGGGCGACGTGCTGGCGCGACTGAACGCGCGCGGCGCGATCGAAGCCGCGAGCAACGCGCTGCAGGCGCAACTCAAGCTCGAAGACGCCGAGCGTGACTGGAAGCAGTTCCCTGAGAAGAAGGCGCTAATGGAGCGTAAGGCGGCCGCGTTGAAAGCGCAGATGGAGGTCGAAGCGCATCTGCACGAAAATCGTGTTTCCGAAGGCACGACGAAGCTCGCCGAAGGCCAGAAGGCCGAACTCGACGAAGCGCGCAGCGTGCTCGACAATGCGCGCCGCACGCGTGAGGCGGCGCGTCAGGAATTGGACCGCTATTCGCAACTTTTCGCCCAGCCGGGTGGCGGCGGCATCGCCGAGCTGCAGGTAGAGCAGAAACGGACCGCCGCGCTGGAAGCGGATAACGCCTACCGCGTTGCGCAATCGAAACTCGCGGAGCTGGATTTTCGTCTCAGCCATGAATACGCGCAGGCCAATGCGCAGCTCGAAACCAGCGGGCAGCAGACCACCGACCTGCAACTTCAGTACGACTCCGCAGTCCGCGACATCGCGGATGCGGAAGACAAGGCACGCCTGCAATTGCAAAGCGCGCGCCTCGCGGCGGAGGCCGCCGCGCGGATTCGCTTCGAGAATATCGACAAGGACAATTTCCTGCTGATCCTCGCGCCGGTGTCCGGCGTCATTACCGACGTGACCTCCACCCAGCGGGGCGACAAGATTCAGGCGAACGCGCCGCTCGGCGGCATCGCGCCGAAGGATGCGAAACCCGTGCTGAAGATCGAAATCGCCGAACACGATCGGGCTTTTCTTCATGAAGGCCAGCCGGTGAAGCTGAAGTTCAACGCCTTCCCATACCAGCGCTACGGCTTGATCAACGGCACGCTTGCCTATATTTCGCCGGCCACCAAGCCTTCGTCGCAGGACAAGCAGCCGGTATACGAAGGCCGCGTAACGCTGGAGAAGAACTACTACCAGATCGCCGATACCCGCTATCCGCTTCGCTACGGCATGACGGCGAATGCGGAAATCGTGGTGCGCGAACGGCGCCTGATCGATCTGGGTCTCGATCCTTTCAGGCAGGTCGCGGGATGAGCGCGGACGACACATCAATCAAGGAGCGGATGACATGACTGCGATAGTACGAATCGACGATGAAGTCGTGGACGTTTCCGAGTTCATTCGTCTTCTGAAACTGACCGGCCAGTTCGAGAGCCTGATCGAGCAGATCGTGCGCGACAAGCTCACGGTGCATGCGGCGAAGAAGCAGGGCATTGCTGTCACAGCGGACGAAATCCAGCAGCGTGCCGATCAGTTTCGCCGCGTGCGCGGTTTGCATCGCGCAACCGATATGAATCAGTACCTCGACGCGCTTGGCGTGAATCTCGACGAGTTCGAAGCATTCATTACCGACGGCCTGTATCAGGAGAAGATGCTAGACCTGGTTGGCAACGAGGCGGCGATCAAGGATTACTTCGCGCTCAACTCGCCGAAGTTCGATGCAATCGAAGTGAGCCATATCGTGTTGGACAGCGAGGGCAAGGCGAAGGAAATGATCTCGTACCTGCGCGACGACCCCGACAGTTTCGCCGACATGGCGCGCGAGCATTCAATTGCGGATACGCGCGAAGCCGGCGGGGTGATCGGCAAAGTGCTGCGCGGATCGCTGAAGCCGGACATCGAGGCGAAGATTTTCAACGCGGCGGTGGGCGATCTGCTCGGGCCGTTTCCGTCGGCGGATGGTTCATGTTTCGAGATTTTTGCCGTGACGGCGAAATATCCGGCAACGCTCGATGCGGACGTGGCCGCTGAAGTCAGGCGCTTGCTGCGCGAAAGCTGGTTGATTGCGCGAGCGCAGGAGCATGTGATTGAAGCGCGCTGACCGCGTACTTCGCATTGCATTGCCCGCCACGCAACAGTGCGATGCAACATAGAGCAAAGCCACGCACAGCCGAATCGAGGTCCGCAAGCATATGGATGCCCCCCAGACCGCGCCCTCCGCCGCCGAGTTTCTCACCTCGGTGGAAATTCTCTCGCCGTTCTCGCGCGAAGAGATCGAGCGTCTCGCCGAGTACGCGCAGGCGCGCTTCTATTCGTTCGGTGAAACAGTATGCTCGGCGGGCGAAACGGCCGACGGTCTTTACGTGGTGCGCTCAGGGTCGGTACGGATCTTCACCGAGGAGCATGGCAAGGAAACCAGCATGGGCGTGCGCAAAACCGGCGAGATTTTCGCCGACATTGCGATGTTGCGCACGTACGTGCATGAAGCGTCGGTGCGGGCTTCGGCGAAAACGGAATTGCTGTTCATTCCCCGCGCCGCGATCGAGCCCGTGCTCGCCGGCAATCAGGCCGCCCTGGCCTTTATCGCGAGCTACGTGGCAATCAACTCGGCGGGCGGTTTCGTCGCGCAGTTATTCGATCTGCGCGGCAAGCTCAATAAGGCGGAACTCGAAGAGTACGTGCGCAGCGTCGGCGTGAAACGGGTGGCCGCCGGCAAGGAAATCCTCAAGCAGGACGGGCGCGATGACCGTCGGCTCTACGTGGTTCGGCAGGGCGAAGTGCGCATTGTCCGCCATGAGGAAGGCCACGACTACACGCTCGCGACGCTGGGCGAAGGCGAGATTTTCGGCGAGAAAGCCTGTTTGATGCGACAGGAGCAAATGGCGTCGGCTGTGGCGACGACCGATACGCGGCTGCTGGTGATCCCCGAGCGCACGGTCCATTTCATTCTGGAGCGCAATCCGAAGCTGCGTGAAGTCCTGGATGAGCGGATCCGTTACGGCGAGCGCGAGCTGCAAAGGCAAAAACGCCTCGAGCAGCGCCGCAAACTGCCGCTGATGCTCGATCTGCAAACCAAACCCGAGTTCGGTGAAAAGGTTATCAAGCGCTTTGCGCTGGTTGAACAGGCGGAAGAAATGGATTGCGGCGCAGCATGTCTCGCCATGGTCTGCCGCCACTACAACATCCCGATGACGCTCGGCAAGCTGCGCGAACTCGCCAATGTGACCACGCAGGGCGCGACGCTCGACAGCCTCGCGCGTGCGGGCGAATCGCTCGGCTTCACCGCGCGCGGCGTGCAATGCACATTCGATTCATTGCGCGGTTTCGATCTGCCCTTTATCGTGCATTGGGAGGGATACCACTACGTCGTGGTGTACGGGCTTTCGAAAGACTACGTGTGGGTCGCGGACCCGGCACTCGGCTTCAGGAAATTGACGGTTGAGGATTTCGAGCGCGGCTGGAGCGGCACCTGCCTGCTCTTTACCGGTGGACCGGATCTCTTGCAGATGTCGGCCGCGCGTTCACCGTGGATACGCTTCGTGGGCTATCTGAGGCCGTATAAGAAGATTCTCGGCCATCTGTTTCTCGCCACGTTCGTTATTCAGGTGCTGGGCGTGATTCCGCCGCTGATTATCCAGAACATTCTCGACGGGGTGATCGTTCACCAGAACGTCAGTCTGCTGCATCTGCTGATCGGCGGCCTGATTATTGCCAACGTGTTTTCGCAATTGATGTCGTCGATCCGCGCGTATCTCGCCAATTTCATGGTGCGCAACATGGACTTCGCGATGATGTCGCAGTTTTTCAAACACACCCTATCGCTGCCGTTCTCGTTCTTCGCCAAGCGTAAAACGGGCGACATCTTCGCGCGCTTCCAGGAGAACCAGACGATCCGCGCCTTCCTCACCGAGTCCACGGTGACCACCGCGCTAAACCTGCTGATGGTGTTCATCTATTTCACGATCATGTTTGTCTACAACGTGAAGATGACGCTCGTATTGATCGCCTTTGTGATTCCGATTATGGCGTTGACGGCGCTGGCCACGCCGAAGATCAAGAACTACGCGCGTGAGGTGTTTACAGCATCGACCGAATCGAAGTCATTTCTGATGGAAGCGCTTGCCGGTGTCGAGACGGTCAAAGGTATGGGTATTGAGCGGCCGGTGCGCTTGCGCTGGGAAAAGAAATATGCGAAGGCGCTCGAGGTGCAATACCGGGCGCATGCTTTCAATATTCTGGTTGGGCTTGGCAGTCAGTTGCTGAACGCGGCGACTACGATCGCCATTCTTTGGGTGGGGGCGAATCTGGTGCTGGCGCGCGAAATGACCATCGGCCAGTTGATCGCTTTCAATGCCTTCATGGGCAGCGTGCTGGGCCCGCTGATGGGCTTGGTCGGGCTGTGGAGCATGCTGAACGATGCGGGCGTGGCGATGGAACGCCTCGGCGACGTGCTCGACATCGAGCCGGAACAGAAGCCGCAGGACTTGCCGTCGCGCGTAATGCTGCCTGATCTGCAAGGCGAAATCAGTCTCAGCGGGGTCTATTTCCGCTACGCCGAAAACGATTCGGCGTACGTGCTGGAAAATATCAGCTTCGACATCAAGCCTGGCGAACTGGTGGCCATTGTGGGCCGCAGCGGTTCCGGCAAGACCACGCTCGCGAAGCTGCTGGTCGGTTTCTACACACCGACCGAAGGCAAGATGACGATCGACGGCTACGATCTCGGCGTGGTCGATAAGGCCTATTACCGTGCGCAGATCGGCTATGTGATGCAGAGCAATCTGCTGTTTTCCGGCACGATTGCCGAGAACATTGCAAGCGGTGACGATGCGCCCGAGCGGCGACGCATCGAGGAAGTCGCGAAGATGGCCGACGCTCACGCGTTCATCAGCAAGATGCCGCTTGGCTACGAGCAGATTGTCGGCGAGCGCGGCATTGGCTTGTCCGGTGGGCAGATCCAGCGTTTGTGCATCGCCCGGGCGCTTTACCACGACCCGCGTCTACTGGTTTTCGACGAGGCGACCTCGGCACTGGACTCGCAATCGGAAAGCAATATTCTCGGCAACATGCACGATATTCTGCAGGGCCGAACGGCGGTGATCATCGCGCACCGGCTCAGCACCATCATGCGCGCGGACAAGATTCTGGTGCTGTACGAAGGGGCGATCGTCGAACAGGGCCGTCACGATGAACTGATTCAACGCGGCGGCATGTATTACCAGTTGGTCCAGAAACAGTTGAGTGCGTGATGAAGATACTCGACCAGGTTGAGGAACCCAGCCCGGCGATTTCCTACGCAGGGCTGATCGAACGCATCGAGATTCTGCGCTCCACGCTGCGCTGGTCGTCCCGGCTCGAGCGTGCCGATATCGACAAGCTGCTCCGGCAAGCCACTTCCTTACGCGACGAGGTCATGCAACTCTCGCACAAGGAGCGCTTCGTACAGGCTGCCACGACTGCGGAGCCGGTCGTTGCTGCCGATCAATCGCGAGGCGCGCGCAGAAAGGCGTTGATCGAGCGGAGTTTCATTTTCGAAGGGACATTCGGCGACAATCCGCGTTTGCTGGAGTCGCTCGAGATTGCCGAGAAAGCGGCGCCGACCGACCTGCCCGTATTGATCGACGGTGAAAGCGGCACGGGCAAGGAGTTGATGGCGAAGGTGATTCATGCGAATGGCGCGCGCTCGGACAAGCCTTTCATTTCCGTGAATTGCGGCGCGATTCCGGACAATCTGCTGGAATCGGAATTGTTCGGTCATCGCAAGGGTGCGTTCACAGGGGCATCGAATGATCGCAAGGGAAAGTTCGAAAGTGCGCATACCGGTACGATCTTTCTCGACGAGATCGGCGAGCTCCCGCTGGCCGGTCAGGTGAAACTGCTGCGCGTTCTGGAAGCGCATGAGATTCAGCGCGTGGGCTCCGATGAGACGATTGCGGTCGATACGCGTATCGTCGCGGCGACCAATCGCAATCTTCGGCAGCTCAGCGAGGAGGGCAAGTTCCGCGAGGATTTGTTCTACCGTCTCAGCGTGATTCACGTCACCTTGCCGCCGCTGCGTGAGAGACGCGATGAGATTCCGCTGCTGATTGCATGGTTCGGCGATGAGGCCGCCGGCACGCTGAAACGCAGGCCCGTCAGATTGACGCCGCGTTTACGCGACTTTCTGCTGAACTATGCGTATCCCGGCAATATTCGTGAACTGCGCAACGTGATGTATCGCGTCTCGTGTCTGGCGGGCGAGGTGGCGGATGTCGATCATCTGCCGGTGGACATGCGGCCGGCCGCTCCGGGTTCCGCAACGGCTGTGTCCCATGCGGAAAAAGCGACGGGACAGGAACCGATCAGCGTGGCGAACCTGATGTCCCTGAGCGACGCAAAGCGCGCCGCGAGCGACGACGCCGAAAAGGCCTTCCTGGAGCGCGGCCTTCGGGAGGTAAGCGGTACCGTGGCGGAATTGGCGCGGCGCATCGATATGAATCGCTCGCATCTGCAAATGCTGCTGAAGAAGCACGGCCTGCATTCAAAGGACTTTCGCAACCGCAACGCACCGCCTACGGGCAGAAACGGTACTGACGAGCACGACGACGAAGACGCCGATAGCTGAAACGGGGTGTCTTGCGTGACGCGCGCTGCGACGGCCATAGCGCATCCGGTGCCGCTTTTTCAGATCGGTGCGTTCAAGGCGCGGGGTTCAGCAAGGTTTTGTCGGATGCGTACGGGTCTTCTGCCTGCACGACTACAGCCGTGACATTGTCACGCCCGCCGTGAGCAAGGGCCAGCTCGACCAGTTCATCGGATGCGCGTTCGCATGCCACCGAGGTCAGCACCGCCAGTATCTCCGCATCGCTGACTTCGTTGCTGAGGCCATCGCTGCAGAGCAGGAAGACGTCGCCATCCGCAACTTCGATTGCATCGTCATCGAGTTCGAGCACGTCCGTGGCGCCCACCGCGCGCGTAATCATGTGCTGCGCCGGATGATGCCGCGCCTGTTCGTCGGTAATCACGCCGAGCGACTTGAGCTCTTCCACCTGACTGTGATCGCGTGTGAGCTGCCGCAATTGTCCTTTGCGATACAAGTAGAGGCGGCTGTCGCCGGCCCACAGATAGGCGCAGAAGCGGTCGCAGGCGAGCAGCACGACGACCGTGCTGCCGATCCGTTGCACTTGGCGGCGCGCGGCTTCGTCCCGCAGTTGACGATTGGCTTTTTGCAGCCGTGCGCGCGCGTCTGCGATGCCGGTTTTCATCGCGGCCGGTGGCGCAAGGCGGCTCAGCGCATCGATTACCAGACGGCTTGCCAGATCGCCGACCGCATGCCCACCCATGCCGTCGGCGACGGCCCAGCGCCCGGGTTCGGGCTGGTCGAGGCAGGCATCTTCGTTGATTTCACGGACGCGTCCGACGTCGGAACGCGCGGACGACGTCCATCGAAATTGGCTCGGACAGGTCACAAGAGCTACACCGTATCGTTTCTGCTGCGCGCGTCCGGGGAGACGTTGATGTTCGAGTTCGCACCCGTGTTGCGCACATCCACGGACTGGAACGTGTTGATCATCTGGTTAGCATAGAAGTTGTTCGAAATGTCGTACAGGTTCACAACCGGACCAATGCTCGGCGTTTCCCGCACATAGGGCTGAATCCAGCCGTACACCCACGGCGCACCGCCGCCGCCGCGGATCGCCGCCATCGCTTTACGGTCGAGCGCGAGGTTGAGCGAGAGGTCGTTCACACTGATGGAAGCCATGTCGTTCTCCGGTTGGCCGCGTGCGACGGGCGCGCGATTGAATAGGATCTGGACGTGACGGTGCAAGTGCCATGCCAATTTGCGACGCGCGCGCACGCTTTCGCGTAACGCCTTGATTGCGCGGCGATTCCGCGGGCTTGCTATGCGGCGACAGTTCGCGTGGCAGCGTGGAGGTCGGAGAGTATCCAACATCCGGGCGCGCAAACCGGTGGCGGACCCAACACCTTAGGCAGGTTCCCGGACTCTTGCAGTGGCACGCACGGCCGCTCTTCCAGTAAGTCGGGATGATCGACGCTGGCCAACACATCGGCGTCTTTTCTGTCGGCTCATAACGGACACCTGCTCCACCCGGCACCGCCAGAAACGCTTCCCAGCCCTTTAAATAAAGGCTTTTCCTCGCCTGGCCCGGATGATGCACAAGACCTCGCAACAGTGTTGGATTTTGAAGCGAGGCCAGCCATGAACACCTACTTTCTTCCGGCGAGCAGCGAAGACCGCGACGCGCACTGCGATGAAGCGCTGAGCATCGACTTGCCGATCGGCGCGCATCTCGTCACGCAACGCCGAGGCTATGAACATCATGGCATTTACGTCGGCAATGGCCGTGTGGTCCATTACGCGGGTTTTGCGAGCTCGGCGCATCGCGGTCCCGTGGAAGAGGTGGAATTGAACCGCTTCGCGGCCGGTCATGCATTGACGATCCGCCCGACCCCGAGCGCCCGCTATGTCGGCGATGAGGCCGTGCGCCGCGCGCGCTCCCGCCTCGGAGAAAACCGGTATCGCCTGCTCACCAACAACTGCGAGCACTTTTGCGCGTGGTGCCTGCTTGGCGAAAGCCGCAGCGAACAGGTGCATTGCTGCCTGAGGCATCCGCGCGCCGGTGTGCTCACGCTGGTGTGTCTGGTGAAGGCGTTTGTCGAGCGGGCTGCGAGGAACGATCAGGCAGCCGCACAGTTCGCCTGAGCGGACGTGACCGAACGTGACCGAACGTGATCGAGCAGGAACGAGTTCAGCAATTCAAGGGTTTGAGGATTCAAGGAGCGCATCATGATTACGGCAGAAAAGACCTTGCACTGGGCCGTCGATAAATGGCTCGCGCCGACACCGTCGATGCCCGCGCGCGTCGTGCGGTTCTGCCACAGCGCGTCTGCTCAGCAACGTTATGTGTGCGTGGAAGCGCTGCGCCCCGGCGGCCTGCTGTCGATCTTCTTTTTCCGTCATGCCGACGGCTCGTGGAACGTGTTCCCGCCGCAAGCCGAGCGGCCCGCCATGAACGGCTATCGCCGTGCGGCAGTTTGCTAGCGTGATGCGAGCGAGCCCGCTTCCTTGACGATCCACTGGCTGAACAGCGTCATGGCCGGCGTCATCGGTTTGCCCTTCAACCACGTCAACCAATAGCTGCCGGCGTGAACCTCCACGTCGAATGGGCGCACCAGGCGGCCCGTGTTGATCTCGTGATCGAACATTAGCGCGGGCGCCAACGCGATGCCCGCGCCCTGCATCGCCGCCTCCACCATCAATCGCGAAGAATCGAACACCGGTCCACGAATTGGCCGCGGCGGAATGCCGGCGGCCGCGAACCAGCTTGCCCAGTCATCGACCCGATAAGAGCGCAGCAAGGTTTCATTGGCGAGATCCGCGGGTTCGGCGAGGCGCCGCGCGATGTCAGGCGCACACAGAATCGCGAGCGGCGCGTCGAGCAGCCGGGTGGCGAGCGAGCCAGGCCAGGTGCCGTCGCCGAAACGAATTGCGAAGTCGAGGCCTTCCGTGGCGAGATCGACCAGATTGTTGTTGGTGAGCAGGCGCAATTCGACAAACGGATGCGCTTCGCGAAACGACTTGAGCCGCGGCATCAACCAGCCTACCGCGAAGGTGCCCACCACGCCGACCGTCAACACCTCGTGAAAGTGGCCGCCCTCGAACTGCTTGAGCACGGCTTCGATGCGATCGAACGCATCGGTGAGCACAGGGCGTAGCGCGAGGCCTTCGTCCGTCATTGCGAGTCCGCGAGGCAAACGTTTGAATAGCGTCGTGCCGAGCCGCTCCTCCAGCGTCCTGACCTGCTGGCTCACCGCGGCCTGGGTGACGTTCAACTCGAGCGCGGCGCGCGTAAAGCTCAAATGCCGCGCGGACGATTCGAAGGCGCGCAGCGCGTTCAATGGAAGATACGGTCTCATGGCGGAAGCATAAGTTTTTCTTGGGGACCGACTAACTTATCATCGTTTGCCAACGCGCGGTGGAACTCCGATAGTTGCGACTTCACATAAGGAGCGGCGATGATCACAAGACGGAAATTCGCGGGCGCGATGCTTGGTGTTTCGATAGCTGGGGTTGCGGTTGGCAGCGGTGGAGCGTTTGCGAAAGTGGTGAAGGCGGGCGCCGTCAAACAAGGCGGCGCGGTCAAGGCGGAGGCCATCCGCCAACGGCTTGCGCAGATCGAAGCGGAAAGCGGCGGACGGCTGGGCGTCTCGATCCTCGACACGACGTCCGGATTGCATACCGGTTTGCGCACGGACGAGCGGTTTCCGATGTGCAGCACGTTCAAACTGCTGACAGCGGGTTTTGTTCTGATGCGCGTGGATCACGGGCAGGAGACTCTGGAGCGGCGCGTCGTATTCTCAAAAGGCGACCTTGAACGGTACTCGCCGGCGACCAGCCGGCACACCCGCGAGCTGACCGGTGAGGCGGGGATGAGCGTCGCCGACTTGTGCAAGGCGGCCATTACGCTCAGCGACAACACCGCGGCCAATCTGCTGCTGGCAAGCTTCGGCGGTCCCGCTGCTTTGACCGCGTTCGCACGCAGTATCGGCGATGGCGTCACGCGTCTGGACCGTAACGAACCGACTTTGAACGAAGCGACACCCGGCGATCCGCGCGACACCACCACACCCAACGCAATGCTCGGCGATCTGCGCGAACTGCTGCTGGGCGAGCGCCTTTCCGCGCCGTCGCGTGCGCAATTGCTGGCCTGGCTTGCCGCCAATCAGACCAGTGGCGAACGGATTCGCGCGAAGCTGCCGAAGGATTGGGGCGTCGGCGACAAAACCGGCTCGGGCGATCACGGCACGGCAAACGACGTCGCGATTCTCTGGCCTCCGGGACGCGGGCCGATACTCGTCACGGTCTACCTCACGGAGACAAGCGGCGATGCGGCGCGCTGTAATGCGGCGATTGCCGATGTGGGGGAGGTGGTGGTGGCGTCGGTCTGATGGGGTGGGCTGGCCGCAGATGAAACGGCGGTTGAGCTTCGCACGACGCCGCCGGTCACGGCCAGCCGTTGCGCGACGCACCCGGGACGCGTGGCCGCCGCCTAAGTGAATCTTGTCCGCTTCAGAGGCCGAAAGTCTTTGCAGTTTGACAAGATTCCTATCGAAGCAGATAATTCGCTTTGCCTAAGGGCCACGATAAATACCTGACTAGCAGCAGACGGTCGGCTATCCGTGGACTTAGGCATTTTCATTTCCGAGACGGGTCGCTGCTTTTTGCATCTCCGGCCTAGACGTCGACCTCGACTTCGACGCCGCAATTTCCTACCCCTCGGCTACACCGGTTCGGTCGTGATTTCGACGACTGGCTCGCGCTTCCAGATCAGAAGTCCATTTGCCTCCCAGCGCTCGATAACTGCAGGATCGTCTTTCGCGTAAGCGCTTGCCATCCAGTGCATGTTCGGTTTGTTTGCTGAATCCGGCACGTCGACGCGAATCGCGACAAGCAGGGGATTTTTACCATCAGGCATTTCGATCGTAACTACCACAATGCTATCGCGCTCAGTGGCTGATTCATACACCGCGACGGGTTTGAGGATGAGTTCTCGCAGCGAGGCGACCGTCTCGGGAGGCAGGCCATGTTTCTCCATCACTTTGAGAAGCAGGCGAACGGACGTGACAACCGCTCGATCGGATAAGTTGATCGCCGCCAGCGTTTCCTTCGTAAAACGGCCGATGAGAACCTGATGACGGTAATCGCTGTCCGTAAGGTCCCCTCTTTGATGTCTCCGCAATAACTCTGCTGTCAGCTCTACTGACAGATCGAAGCGTACAAATCTGCTCATTGATGCCTTTGTATTTTCGCCTTCCAGGCACCCAGGAAGATTGGAATTTTATCTGCGCTGCCAGAGCAAAAGGCATCTCTTTATAGTGGGTTCCGTCGCGACCGCGTATCCGCTGAAACAGGCAGAAATGACCCTACTTAGCCGTGCAGTATTTGCTTTCGATCCGTTGCATCGCAGAGGAACCAATGTCGGCTATGAGAGGACCGCGTCATGGCGTAAAATTTCATCTTCCCTATGAAGCAACGTGACTAACGCGAACTCATGCCAACGCCTGCGGACAAATCAAACTTAAAGGAAACCGAGGGCGTGGCCGTCATCGATCGCGCTTGCGCGATCCTGTTTGCCTTCCGGCCGGATGACGCCGCCCTCACGCTCGCCGAACTCGCGGCGCGCACGGGGCTCTACAAGAGCACGTTATTGCGGCTCGCCGGCTCGTTGATCCAGCATCGCCTGCTGCTGCGTCTGGACGATGGCCGCTATCAACTTGGCCCGGCCACTTTCATGCTCGGCGCGCTATATCAACGCAGCCTCAACGTCGGCGACATTCTCGTGCCGCTAATGCGCGAACTCGCAGAAACGAGCGGTGAAAGCGTGTCCTTCTATGTGCGTGACGAAGCCGTGCGCGTGTGCCTGCATCGTGTGGACTCCACCCATGCGGTGCGTTTTCACGTGCGCGAAGGTGACGTGCTGCCGCTGGAAAGCGGCTCGGGCGGCCATGCGTTGCTGGCGTTCGGCGGCACGCCGGGTGCACCGTACGAGAAGATTCGCGAGGACTTCTACTGTGTGTCCATCGGCGAGCGCGATCGGGAGACGGCCGGGATTTCGATGCCGGTATTCGGCGTGCGTCAGAGCTTGCGCGGCGTGCTCACGCTCGCGGGCCCGAGCTCACGCATCGATCAAGCGTTTTTCGAGCGCAATCTCGACGCGCTGTTCGATTGCGCCGCGCGTGCCACGGATGCGTTAGGCGGCGACTCGCGCGCCATGCGCAGCGCGCAGCGGCGCGCGGCCGCGCTTCAGGACAGGTGACGTTCGGGCTTGCCTGTGTAGATGTAGCCCATCTGGCGCGGCATCGGGCCTTTGTTGCGCTCGTTGCGTCCGCGCTGCTCCCACGCATGCGACAGAATCCCGACCGCGCGTGACAGGCAGAACACGCCGCGTGCCAGCTCCGGCGCGAACCCCAGCTCCGCGTAGATCACGGCGGTTGCGCCGTCGATATTCATCGGTACGGGCTTGTTCTTGCGCTGCTTGAGCAAAGCTTCAATGCCGCGCGCAATCGCGGCGTATTGCCCGCCGATACTCTTTTGTTCGACGTTCTCATCCACGAGTGCAAGAAGCCGGACGGCTCGCGGGTCGACCGGATGAAAGCGGTGTCCGAAGCCGGGCAGGTACTTGCCGTGCTCCGCGGTAAATGCGTCGACTCCTTGCTCGACCGCGCTTTCCAGCGCGGCGCCGGCCTTCATGAGCGCAGCGATGGAATCGTACAGTTCGACTGCCTGCTGGCCCGCTCCGCCATGCACGTCGTCCAGCGCATTGATCGCCGAGGCCATTGCTCCGTTCAACGGCAAGCCGCAACTGGTCGCCATTCGCGAGATCGCAATCGACGGGGCGTGCGGGCCATGATCCACCGACGCCACCAGCGCCGCCTCGAACAGGCGTGCTTGCGCGGCGTCAGGCAGCTCTCCGCGCAGCATCAGCCAGATCATCTGCGGAAAGCTGACGTTGCCAATCAGTTCCTGAATCGGAAAACCGCGTACCTTGATCGAGCCCGGATGAATATCGATGATCGAGGTGCTCCAATACTCGGCGGCGAGCTTGGCAGCGTCGAATGCTTGCGTCATGTTCAGATCACTCCTTCGGAGCGTAGGTGGTCGATTTGTGCGTCGTCGTAACCCAGCGCGGCGAGCTGCTCGCGCGTGTGAGCCGATAGAACCGGCGCGGGCGTGGCCGGCGCAGTATCGGCATCGGAGAGACGAAAGCCCGCGCGAGTCACGCGTTGCCGCTCAGTCGCGCTGTTGCGCGGAAATTCGCGGATGAACTCGCGCGATTCCAGATGCGGATGAGCGAGGATCTCGGGCACCGACATCACGCGTCCGGCCGGCACGCCTGCTTCGAAAAATTTGGCTTCCCAGTTTGTCGCACTGTCACTCGCCAGCGCCGCTTCGATTTCAGCCTTCAATGCCGCGCGATTCGCTTTGCGTGCATTGCGCTCGGAAAAGCGCGCGTCGTCGAGCAGATCGGCGCGGCCGATCAGGTGGCACAGGCTCGCGAACTGCTTGTTCTCGTTCGCAGCAATGTTGAGCGGTCCGTCGCCGGTTTTGAAGGTGCCCGAAGGCGCGGCGGTGAAGTTCTCGTTACCCATCGGCACGGGCGGGACGCCGGCGTTCAGATAGTTCGAGACGACCCAGCCCATTGTCGCGAGCGTAGCTTCGAGCATCGAGACGTCGAGCATGCGGCCGTGCCCGCTTGCGCGCGCGTCTACCAGCGCGGCGCAGATGCCGAATGCGGCGGTGAGACCGCCCACCGTGTCCGACACCGGGTAGCCAACGCGCAATGGCGCGCTGTCGGCGTCGCCGGTTACGCTCATTACCCCCGAAATGCCCTGGATGATCTGGTCATAGGCGGGGCGCTTCGAAAACTCGCCGTCCATGCCGAAGCCGGAGATCGCGCAATACACGAGCTTTGGATTCACCTCGCGCAACGCGTTGAAATCGAGGCCGAGCCGCGTCATCACGCCGGGCCGGAAATTTTCGACCAATACGTCGGCGGTTTTGACGAGCTCGCGCAAGATGGTCTTGCCGCGTGGATCCTTCAGATTGAGCGTGAGGGATTGTTTGCCGGCATTGACCGCAACGAACGAGGCCCCCATGTTGCGCGTCGACGCTTCCTTGTCGGCACCCAGACGCCGGGCAAGATCGCCCCCCTCGGGATGCTCGACCTTGATTACCTCGGCGCCCAGCAATGCGAGCTGATACGCGCAGAAAGGGCCGGCCAATACATTCGATAAATCCAGTACCCGCACTCCAGCCAGCGGCAGCGTCATCTTTGAAGCCTCTTGTTCAATGCGCTCAGTTGCGCTCGATTGCGCTCAATGCGAAATTTCGTCGAGATTGCGATTGTTGGTGCGCGGCCCGAAGAGGCCGATCGCGCCCATCACCATCACCATCGACAGCGTGATCAACGCGAACACGCCCGGTACCTGGAAGTGGCGCAGCGCGAAGGCGATCATGAAGCCGGAGAACATCGCGGATAAGCGCGACATCGAGTAAACGAAACCGACGGCGCGCGCCCGCAAACGGGTGGGGAACAGTTCGGTCTGGTACGCGTGATAGCCGACCGACAGCAGCGTGCCGCACAGCGTGATCAGCACACCTAGCGTCATCAGCATGGCAGGCGAGGTTTGCGTCGCGAACAGGCTGCCGAATACGGCGATGCCGAGTGCCGACAACACGATCAGGGTCTTGCGTTCGATGCGGTCCGCGATCGCCATGCCGATTAGCGGTCCGAACGGATTGGAGATCGCGATGACGAACGAATACAGCAGGCTGTGCGTAATCGTCACGCCCTTGGAAACCAGCAGCGTCGGCACCCATGATGCGAAGCCGTAGAAGCCGATCGCCTGGAACAGGTTGAAGACGAGCATCGTGATCGCGCGCTTGCGATACGGCGGCTGCCAGATTTCGCGGAAAGCGGCCTTGGTGGTAGCCGGCTCGACAGCCGGCACCGGTGCGGGCAAGGGCTTGCCGTATTGCCGGGCGACTTTTGATTCGATCGCTTGCAGGACCTGTTCGGCTTCGGCGGCGCGGCCTTGCTGGGCGAGCCAACGCGGGCTTTCCGGCACGCGCCGGCGGATGGCCCACACGATCACCGCGCCGAGTGCGCCGACGATCACGACCCAGCGCCAGCCGTCCACGCCGAACGGCGTTTGCGGCACCAGCCACCAGGCGAGCAGGGCGACCGACGGCACGGCGGTGTACTGCACCAGATGAACAAACGCGAAGGCGCGGCCACGCAGGTGTTTCGGCACGAGTTCGCTGACGTAGGTGTCGATCGTCACCAGTTCGACGCCCACGCCGATGCCCGCGATCAGACGCCACAAGTTGATGGCCGGCGCGGTGGTTTGCAGGGCCATGATCAGCGTGGCCGCGGAATACCACAGTAGCGAAACGGTAAACACGGTTCGTCGACCGTAGCGATCCGCCAGACCCGCGAGAAAAAAGGTGCCGATGAAGAGTCCGGCGAATGACGCCGCCACGAAGGCGCCCAGCCCGGATACCCCGAAGAACGACGCGGTTGTCGTTGCATAGAGGCCGCTTTTGACGAGGCCGGGGCCGACATACGCGGTGAAAAACAGGTCGTAGAACTCGAACCAGCCGCCGATCGACAGCAGGAACACCAGCATCCATATCGTGCGCGTGGCGGGCAGGCGATCGATGCGCGCGTTGACGCCGGGCGTAAGCGCCTGCGCGCCGGTGCTTGAAGCGGGCGACGCGCCGGGTGCGTCGAGCGGCAGGCTTGCCATGGAATCCTCCTTGGGAGTCTCTTGCCTCTGTCGTTCTGTCTAACAGAACGACGTTCTATTTAATGAGTGTGCTGAGGTTAATCCTTGTGGTGGTTGGCAGGAATTCGGGGTTTTACCTAGCCGTCAGGCCGCGATCCGCGCGAGCGTGCCGAGACGGGCGCTGAATGAAAGCCGGCTTGCGTGCGTATTCGATGGTGGGGTTCGGCCGTGCCGGAATAATCGCGGTCGGGGAGTTTTTCAACTCGATGCGACGGAGGCGCAGTGCACGAGTGCAGGGCTTGAGCGCAGGGCATGAAACAAAGTTGTTTCGCCGTATACAATTCGGCAGCGCCTGATTTCGCCTATTACTCACCTGATCTCACTCATGCAGAATCCGACCCGGGCCTTTCTTCTCGGCCCGCTCCTGAAAGGCGTTTCACGCTCCTTCTACCTCACGCTGCGCGTGCTGCCCGCCGGGATGCGCGATCCGATTGGCCTCGCGTACCTGCTGGCGCGCGCGGCCGACACCATCGCGGACACGTCGCTGATCTCGCCCGAGCAACGCCTTGCGCTGCTGCTGTCGCTGCGCGGCCGGATCAACGGCGCGCCGGATGACGGCGCACTGTTCCAGCGTCTGGCAACCGAAGTAGCGGGGCAGCAGGTCCAGTCTGATGAAAAGGTCTTGCTGGAATCGCTTGGACCCGCGCTCGAGGTGCTCGCGCAACTGAGCGAGTCGGACCGCAAGGCCGTACGCGAAATCGTCTCGACGCTGACCGAAGGCATGGAGTTCGACCTTCGCGCGTTCCCCGACGAGCGTTCCGGGCAGATCGCCGCGCTGCGCGAATACGCGGAGCTTGACCGCTATACCTATCTGGTGGCTGGCTGCGTCGGCGAATTCTGGACCACGATGACTTACGCACACATGCCCGGTACGCTGAAAGAGCGGCCCGAGACCATGGCGCGCCGCGGTGTGCGTTTCGGCAAAGCGCTGCAGATGACCAACGTGCTGCGCGATTGCGGCAAGGACTTGCGGATCGGCCGCTGTTACCTCCCGCAGACGATGCTCGATCAATACGGCCTGAGCGTGCAAGACCTGCTGCTGCCGGCGAATTCCGCTCGCGCGAGGCCTCTGATGGTCGAACTCGTGCGCGGTGCGCTGGATCATTTCCGCGAGGCGCTCGACTACACGCTGGCGATTCCCGCGTGGTCGGTGCGTTTGCGTCTCGCCTGTTTGTGGCCGATCCTGATCGGCCTGGACACGCTGTTGTTGCTGGTGGATAACGCGGCCTGGCTCGATCCGGCCAAGGTCTCCAAGGTTCGGCGCAACCAGGTGTATGGGATCATCGCATCTTCACTGCTGCTGGTGCCTTCGAATGGTCTGGTGCGCGCGTCCGTTGAAAAACGCATCAAGCAGATCGAAGCACGATTTTGAGTGTCGGGTTCGCATCTGCAGATGCTTCGTTATCCGTTTTAATTCGGATGCATTGGACAAAAGACGTGCAACCCATGCCGCGTCTAAAAACCATTACACGTTAATGGCGCTGCCAGATAATCCGTTCAGCATGGCCGTGCGGACCCGCTGGCCCCTCCTTGCCTGCGCATCCAGAACTCCGACGCTCTCGGTTCCGGCATCTGCGCGTGGCGGCGATATCTTTTCACCAGCACTGATCGCCCGCAATATCCTAACGGATAGCCCCGCATAGCAGTTTCACGCGAAAATCCGCTTCACTTAATCTGCATCATTGAATTGCTGCCAATCGGGAAACCCCTAGCATCCTGAGTCGATGGTTCGCGTTAGTCTCTTCAAAAGAGGAGACGATCCATGAGACAAGCGTTCAATATTGCTGTGGTGTTGTTGCTTGGCTATCTGATGGCGGATAGGGCGCTGATGCGCGCGCAAGCCGGGGAAATGGGGACAATAACGTGCCACCAGGGCGCGGAGCTGGTCAAGGCGAATGCGTTGAAAAAGGGCTTCGGTAACGCCGGGGCCAGCAGTCAAGGTGAAAATTTCCTGTCGAGCTGTCTCGTCACGGGGCGTGGCGAAGTAGACGGTCTGATCGCCCGCGAATAACGCCGGTGTCGGGTACTGCTACGGCGTCGCAATCTATGCGGAAATAGAAAAAAGCGCCCAGACCGCGGAGGTCCAGGCGAAGTCATCGGGAGCCCGATGACGGAGGTATCGAATACAGAACTGGCCCGCGACCGGGGATGCCCGGTCGCGGGCCAGTTCGTTTGAAGCAGTGCGCGCGGCTGTTCTGCGCGCCTGGCAGCCGACAGGGCAAGCAGCAAAGCCGCTGTGGCGGATTCCGCTGGACTGCCTGGTTACCGGCTCGCGTATCGGCTTAGTTGCCGAAGTAGATCGACTTCGGACCGTCTGCCGCAACCGCATGGCCGGATTGCGACGAGCCGCTCACCGCACCGCCGAAGCTGCTTTGCGCGGCTTGTGCGGTACCGTTCTGCGTGGCGACACGGGCTTGTGCAGCCTGAATGTCAGCCGGGTAGTACGGGTCGGCACGGCCCGGCTGGTAGCCGGCCTTTTCGAGTTGAACCAGTTCTGCACGCACCTGGGCGCGGGTCACGGGCTGGTTGGACTGCGCAAACGAGGCAACAGGAGCGGCCAGCACAGCGGCGATAACAACAGCTTGAATGAGCGATTTCATGATGAACTACCTCCAGTTCGGTCTTTATCTTGCTACGAGCAATGTTGTTCGTAGTCAGTGATTGCATTGTAGTTTTGCGATCTGGCGAGAGTAATCGTCAATTCAGGTAAGGTTTGTTGCGCAATTTGATACAAAAAGGGGCGCCGATGGCGCCCCTTTTTTTTCATGCAGCCTGACGGTCAACTCAAACGGCTGCGGGCCGCCACTTCAACAGCCGGTGTTCGAGCGCAGTCAGCAGATAATCCGCGGCCAGTGCGACCACGGCCAGCACGATCATTGCCGCGAACACGCCGCTTGCGTTGAACGCGCCTTGTGCGGTGGAGATCAGCAGGCCGATGCCTTGCTTCGAGCCGAGGAACTCGCCGACCACCGCGCCGACCAGCGCAAAACCGAAGCTCACGTGCAAGCTGGCGAGAATCCAGCTCAGTGCCGACGGAATCACCACCGAGGTCGTCACCTGACGGCGTGATGCACCGAGAATCTGCGCGTTCGCGATCATGTAGCGGTCTGCCTCGCGCACACCTTGAAATGCGTTGGCGAACACGACGAAGAACACCATCACCACCGCCAGCGCCACCTTCGAAGCCATGCCAAGACCGAGCGCAATCACGAACACCGAGCCGAGCACCACACGCGGAATCGAGTTGGCGATCTTGATGTAGAGGCTGAACACGTCGGAGAGCAGCTTGTTGCGGCCGAGCACGATGCCGCAGAACACACCCGCCACCGAACCGATAATGAAGCCGAGCCCGGTTTCTTCCAGCGTGACCCACACTTGCGTCAGGAGCGGACCTTGCGACGTGCCGTTCACGAACCAGTCGACGATCTGATCGAAAATCGCACTGGGCATCGAGAAGAAGAACGGATCGATCCACTTCAGGCGCGCGGACAATTCCCACCCGCCGAGCACTACCACCAGCACGACGATGCGCAGCGTAATCACCAACGCCTGGCGCTGCCGCATGCGTTTTTGCGCGACACGCTCGACCTGGGCGAGCGTCACGGGATCGATGCCTGAAGGCATCATCTGTTGAGGGGTCGTAGACATGTTTGCCATTCCTTGATTAACCGATCTGCACTTCTTCGCGCAGGTCATGCCAGATGTCGCGCGAGATTTCGATGAAACGCGGTTCGTAGCGAATCTCCGACGTGACGCGCGGACGCGGCAGATCGATTTCGTACACTTTCTTCAGCGTGGCCGGGCGGGCCGTCAGCACGAATACGCGGTCGGCGAGCGCAATCGCTTCTTCCAGATCGTGCGTGACGAACACCACCGAGCCGGCGCCGCCCCACAGTTGCAGCAGTTCGTCCTGCATCAGCGTGCGCGTCTGCATGTCGAGCGCCGAGAAGGGCTCGTCCATCAGCAGGATTTCCGGCTTGTTGATGAAGGTTTGCGCGAGCGCCACGCGCTTTCTCATGCCGCCCGACAGTTGATGCGGATAATGCTTGCCGAACTTGTCGAGACCCACGCGGCGCAGCCATTCGTTGGCTTCGTCGTAGGCGGCGGATTTCGAGCGGCCGCGATACAGCGGGCCGGCCGCCACGTTGTCGAGCACCGAGCGCCACGGGAACACGGCGTCTGCCTGAAACACGAAGCCGATGCGCGGATCGATGCCGTCCACCGGCGCGCCCATCACGCGCACTTCGCCGGTGGTCGGCTTCAGCAAGCCGGTGATCATGCTGAGTGTGGTCGACTTGCCGCAACCCGTCGGCCCGACCACCGCGACGAATTCGCCGCGCGCCACCGACATGCTGAAATCGCGCAATGCGACGGTTGCCTTGCCGTCCGGAGAAATGAAACGGCACGATACGTTGCGCATTTCGATGGCCGGCGTATCGCGTGACATGGGTTGGTTCATCGGCTGGTGCCTCGCAGTTCTCTTGATGTTGAATGGGCGTGACGTCGAGAGCGTTGCTTCGCGCTCACTGCCTCGACCTCACTACCTCTAGCGCATTACTTCGCCGCGGTCTTGACCGGTGCCGACACGTAGTCGTTGGTGTAGGTCTTGGCGAGGTCGATATGCTTGCCCTTCACCGAAGGATTGAATGCCGACAGCACCTTCAGAACCGTTTCCGGGCCGTCGGCGGGCATCTTGCCGTCCTTCGTGAACATCGGCAGCGACGCCTTCAGCGCGCCGACGTACAGATCCTTGTTGTTGCCGTAGTAGTCCTTCGGCATCTTCGCGGCGATCTCATCCGCGCTATGCGTCGCGATGAAGTTCAGCGTCTTCGCGAACGCGTGCGCGAGCTTCGCGGCGTCGTCCTTGTGCGATTCGGCCCATGCGCGCTGCACGTAGAAGCTCGAAGCCGGATACGTGCCGCCGAGCGCGGCGCGCGTGCCTTCCAGCGTGCGCATATCGACCAGCACCTTGGCGTCGCCGGTCTTCAGCAACTGCGAGACGGTCGGCTCCGTGGTCATGCCCGCGTCGATACGGTTCTGCTTGATGGCGGCGATAAAGCTGTTGTCCGCGCCGACCGGCAGCAGCGTGTATTGCGTGGACGGCACGCCCGCGCGTTGCGCGAGATATTGCGTGAGGAAGCTGGTCGACGACCCGAGGCCGGTCACGCCCAGCGTCTTGCCCTTCGCGTCGGCCATGCTTTTGAATGTCTCGGCAGCCTTGGTGGAGACCATTTCCACTTCACCGGGCACCTGGCCGAAAATCACCAGCGCCTGGACTTCCTTGCCCTTGCTCTGCAAGTCGATGGTGTGATCGTAGAAGCCCACCACGCCTTGCACAGCGCCGGCCAGCAGTTCGTTTTCAGCATCCACGCCGGCCGGTTGCGAGAGAATTTCGACGTCGAGTCCTTCGTCCTTGAAGTAGCCGAGTTGCTCCGTGAGCTTGGCCGGCAGATAGATGATCTTGGTGGCGCCGCCGACCATGATCGTCAGCTTCTCGGCGTGAGCCGCGGCCGAAGCGGCGGCAAGGGTGAACGCAACACCTGACACAGCGGCAATCTGGCGCAAGGTACGCATGAAGCAGTCTCCTTAGGTTTGGTCGCCGCTATCTGCGGATGCGGCGCTTTCTGGGTGAATGACGGGGATTATAAAAATCGCAAACCTTCTGGCAGCTTTCGGGGCTGGGGGCAAATTATGGGTGTTAACCCGAGAATTCACATCATCCTGCCCGCCACCCCCTGGCAAACCCCATAACGTAGGCCACGAATCACGCAAGCCGCGCGCAAGGCCGCTGTTTTACGGCACAATCGGCGTCCTGACTTTTCCGCGCATTGAGTGACCCAGTCCGCCGTTCCCACCATGAAGCTGCTGCTTATCGAAGACAACCCGACGCTTGCGCACTGGCTCGCGAAAATGCTGGAGCAGGAAGCGTTCGCGCTCGACGCGGTACAGGACGGCGACGCCGCCGACCACCTGCTGCGCACCAACCACTACGACGTGATCCTGCTCGATCTGAATCTGCCGAAGCTGTCGGGCAAGAACGTGCTGCGCCGGCTGCGCCAGCGCGGTGACGCCACACCGGTCCTGATCCTGACCGCAAGCGGATCGATCGACGAAAAAGTGGAACTGCTCGGCGCCGGTGCGGACGACTACCTGGTCAAGCCTTTCGAAGTACGTGAACTGATCGCGCGGATCAAGGTGGCGATCCGGCGTCAGTCGCCGTCGAAAGCCAGCGAGGTTGTGTGTGGCGATCTTTCGTTCGACATCGACACGCGCCAGTTCACGTTGAAGGGCGCACCGCTGAATGTCACGCCACGCGAGCGCTCGGTGCTCGAAACGTTGATCTTGCGGCTCGGCAAGACGGTGACCAAACCGGCGCTGGTCGACGCGATTTTCACGCTGGCGGACGAGCCGAGCGAGGACGCGGTCGAAATCTACATCTCGCGGCTACGCAAGAAACTCGACGGCAGTTCGGCCGCGATCGTCACGCTGCGTGGGCTCGGTTATCTGCTGCGCAAGAAAGAAGATGACCAATAGCCTGCGCATGCGTCTGCTGTGGTGGCTGCTGGTGCCGCTCGCGCTGTACGTGTTCGTCACCGGCAAGGCGGAGTACGACAATGCGCGGCGGACGGCGGACCTGGTGCAGGACAACCAGCTGATTTCGTCGGCGCGAATGATCGCCGGCGAAGTGGAATGGGTAGACGGCTTTCTGCGCGTGGACGTGCCGCCGGCCGCGCTGGAGATATTCGCGTCGCCGTATCGCGATCAGGTGTTCTACAGCGTGCGGGTCGACGATGGCCGCTTGCTGGCCGGCACGCCGGATTTTCCGCAACACGCGGTGCTACCGTCCGATCGGGCCGATCACTACGATGCCCAGTTTCATGGCCAGTCCGTGCGCGCCGTCGGCCTCGTGCGGCTGATGTACGACAACGGCGCGACGCACCGGGTACGGGTGACGGTGGGCAAGACGGTGCGCTCGCGTGACGCGATGGCGCAGCAATTGTGGCAGCCGCAACTCGTTCGGCAGATCGAAATGATCGTGCTGGCGGTTGCGCTGGCGTGCATCGGCCTCACCTTCGAATTGCGGCCGCTGATGAAAGTGAAGGAGGACGTCGCCGACCGGGACCCCATGCAACTCGAACCGATTCGTGTCGAGCGCCTGCATACCGAGTTGCGGCCCATCGTCGAAGCGATCAATCAATGCATCGCGCGGCTTGGCGTACAGGTCGCCGCACAACGGCGTTTTATCGCCGACGCCGCGCACCAGTTGCGCACGCCGCTTACGCTGCTCGGCACACAATTGCAGTTCGCGCGTCAGCAGGACGGCCTGAATCCCGCGCTCGACGAAGCGCTCGCCGCGATGCATCGCAGCAACCGTTCGATGGTCGGGCTGACCAACAAGCTGCTGTTGCTTGCACAGGCCGAGGCCGCCGACAACCGGCAACTGGCCGTGGAAACGGTGGATCTGGTGCCGCTGGCAATGGACGTGGTGGAGGACCTGGCGCTGCTCGCCCAGGCTCGGGACATCGATCTGGGTGCCGAACTGAACGGCCCCGCGCCGGTGGCCGGGCATCGGGGCCTGCTTCAGGCGTTGATCGCCAATCTCGCGGAGAACGCGATCCGCTATACCGGCAGTGGCGGCCACGTGACGGTGGCAGTTGGCGCGCATGACGGTCTGGTCACCGTGTCGGTGCTGGACGACGGCCCCGGCATTCCGGCCGAGTCGCGCAATCGCGTATTCGAACCGTTTTTCCGGGCATCGACGGATACGGAAGGAACGGGTTTGGGCCTTGCCATCGTGCGCGAAATCGCCGATGCGCATCACGCTGAGATCGTGCTCAAACCAGGCGAAGGCGGCAAAGGCGTACATGTAAGCGTTTCGTTTCCGCGGGCGGCGGCCGAAGGGCGTCAGCCCGCTTGAACCGGCCGCTTCGGCTCGACGAATCTGGAACCAGTCGGGACAAACCCGCAATCGGCGCCGGAAACGCTCATGTGAAAGCTTTGGGAAGGATTCGCGCACCTAGAATTTTTGCTGTCGACCTATTAAACATCCAGCGAAAGGTGCGCTGGTTTCCAGAAAAGAGGAACGACGAATCGTGTTTTCAGGCAGTTTGCGCGGACGTTTGTTGTGGTGGCTCCTGCTGCCGCTGGCGGCGTTCGTTTCCATTTCCGGCCTGATTTCGTACCGTAACGCGCAGACCACGGCCGATCTGGTTCAGGACAACGCGCTGCTATCGTCGATGCGCATCATTGGCGAGGACATCGATTGGGACAACGGCAGCGTTTCGATTCAGGTTCCACCTGCCGCGCTCGAGCTGTTCGAGTCGCCGGAGCAGGACAGTGTCTACTATCGTGTCGAAGCGAGCGGCCACCGCCTGCTGGCCGGCAGCCTCGAGTTGCCGGTGCCGCGCGGCGCGGGCGATGTCCCGATGCTCTACTACACTCATCTCGACGATGGCCGGCCGGTACGCGCGGCTGTTTATGTGCGGCAGTTATACGACTCGGGCCGCACGGAGGAAGTCATCGTCGCGGTCGCGAAGACGGAGGGCTCGCGCGACGCCATGCTGTGGCGCCTGCTGCGGCCGCAACTGTTCGGTGAGGTGCTCACGCTGGTGCTCGCCATGGTGTTCGTCTACCTCGGGCTGACCTTCGAGCTGAGGCCGTTGATGAAGGTGAAAGACGACGTCGCCGATCGCAACGCGTCGCAACTCGAACCGATACGCGTGGTGCGCCTGCATGTCGAACTGAGGCCTATCGTCGACGCGATCAACCAGTGCATCGCGCGCATGGGCCAGCAGGCCGCAACCCAGCGGCAATTCATCTCCGACGCCGCGCATCAGTTGCGCACGCCGCTCGCGCTGCTGGTCGCGCAAATCCAGTTCGCGCGGCAACGTGAAAATCGGGACGCGCCGCTCAGCGAAGCGCTGGCGGGCATGCATAAAAGCAGCCACAAGCTGACCACCCTGACCAACAAACTGTTGCTACTCGCTCAGGCCGAGTCGGCGGCGCCCCCCAATACGCGCGAACGGGTCGATCTGAGCGCGTTGATCGCGGGCGTGCTGGAGGAGTTGATTGCGTTCGCGCAGTCGCGTGAAATCGACCTGGGGGCCGAACTGGAAGACAATTTGTACGTAACGGGCGACGAGGCGTTGACCGCTGCGCTCGTCACCAATCTTGTCGACAACGCGCTGCGCTATACGCAAACCGGTGGCCGTGTGACCGTGCATGCCCAGCGCAGCAACGACCGGGCGATTGTGCGTGTGATCGACAATGGGCCGGGAATCAAGGCCGAAGCGAGGGCACGCGTGTTCGAACGCTTCTATCGCGCGTCGAGTCATGCGGACGGAACCGGCCTCGGTTTGCCGATCGTGCGCGAGATCGCTCACCGGCAGGGCGGTGCGGTAACGCTCGAACCGGGAGAGGGCGGTGTTGGTCTGGTCGCCACCGTCGAGATGCGACTATGGTCGGCAGCGGTTTGATACGCCGGTACATGAGGGGAGACTTATGAAACTGCTGCTCGTTGAAGACGACGCCGACCTCGCGCGTTGGGTGATGAACCTCATGCAGGTCGAGCATTTCGCGATCGACTGGGCGCAGGACGGCGAGCGGGCCGAGACGCTGCTCGGTCTGCAATGCTACGACGCCGTGCTGCTCGATCTGCGGCTGCCGGGCATGAGCGGTAAGGACGTACTGGCGCGCCTGCGCCGCAAACGCGACAACGTGCCGGTGCTGATGCTCACCGCTAACGGTTCGACCGACGACAAGGTAGCCTGTTTCTCGGTCGGCGCGGACGATTATGTCGTCAAACCCTTCGACGCACGCGAGCTGGTCGCACGCATCAAGGCGCTGATCCGCCGCCAGGCGGCCGGCGACAAGGGGCAGTCGATCGACTGCGGCGATCTGCGCTATCTGTTCGACTCCCGTGAATTCGTGCTGCAGAACGAGCCTTTGCCGTTGCGGCGGCGCGAGCATGCGATCCTCGAAACGCTGATGCTGAAGCAGGGCAAAACAGTTTCGAAGTCCACCTTGATCGACAAGGTCTTCGCACTTGACGACGAACCCAGCGCCGATGCCATCGATATCTACATTCACCGCTTGCGCAAGCATCTTGCCAGTTCCAGCGCAAAGATCATGACCTTGCGAGGATTGGGTTACATCCTGCGCGAAGAAGTGCCGTGCGAAGCATTTGCCGAGACGTTATAGCGTCAACGGCGAGTATTTCTTCGTATCGAGCAGGTTATTCGATTCATTTAAATATCGTTATATGTAGTGTTTTCACCGACGTTTCCCGTGCTTCTGCGAAAGAGGCGTGAAGGGTTGGTCTGACTATCCTTTGTTCTGCTACGCAAATGGATATCAGATCAATTCAACGCAGCAGGATCGGAGGAGACGATGGTAAAAAAGAGCAGCTTGTTGCTGGTGGCGAGCACGGGTGTCCTGGCGGTGGGCAGCGCTCACGCGCAATCGAACGTACAGCTATACGGCCTGATGGATCTGAGTGCAGTGTCTTATCAGACCAACGCGAACGCCGATGGCAAACACGTAATTTCAATGGGTATCAACGGTGAACCGTGGTTTAGCGGCAGCCGGTTCGGTATGAAGGGCGCGGAAGATCTGGGTGGCGGCCTGAAGGCGATCTTCAGATTGGAAGCAGAGTACCGCGTGAGCGACGGCGCCATGGAAGACCCGGGTCAGATCTTCGATCGCGACGCATGGGTGGGGGTGGAAAGCGACACCATCGGTAAGTTCACCGCGGGGTTCCAGAACACGATTGCACGCGATGCGTCCGCGATCTACGGCGATCCGTACACCAGCGCGAGGTTGAGTACGGAAGAAGGCGGTTGGACCAATACCAACAACTTCAAGCAACTGATCTTCTACGCGGGCAGCGCTACGGGTACCCGTTACGAGAACGGTCTTGCCTGGAAGAAGCTGTGGAACAACGGTATTTTCACGTCAGCGGGCTATGCTTTCGGCAACAAGACGAGTTTCGGCAACAACGCTACGTATTCCGTTGCACTTGGCTATGACGGTGGCCCGTTCAATGTGTCTTCGTTCTACAACCACGTGAACAACAACGGCTTCACCAACAAGGCGTACTCGGTGGGTGGAAATTACACGTACAGCATCTTCCGCGTGAATGCCGGCTATTTTCACTACACCGGCGATCAGGGTGCGCTGGGCCAACGCCGTGACAATGCGTGGACGGTGTCGTTCAAGCTGGCACCGAAGGGTCCCCTCGACTACGAACTCGGCTACCAGCAGATGCATACGTCGAACGCGGCGTTCGATACGAACGGCAGTATCGCCAATGCCAACCTGAGTTTTGATCCGGATACCGGCACAGGCAGCGGTTATAAGGAAACCCTGTACGCCTCGATGTTCTATCACCTGTCCAAGCGCACCGAACTATACGTGGCCGGCGACTACATGAAGCTGCACCGCGGCTATGTCGTGGCGACGACGTACGGAGCGAAGAACCAGTTGGAGTTGACAACGGGTATTCGTACGCGTTTTTAAATAGTCCATAACGATCGATTCAAGGTCCGAAAAGGCGGCGCGCGGTTCGCGGCGGCGCCTCTTCGGACCTTTTTCTGCCTTCGTTCCCCTGCTGCATTCCCGTGATTGCGCCGGCGTCTCGGATAAGGTTTTCATAAGGTTCGCCATTGCACTATTCGCCGCATGAGTAAGCGCCAGCACGCCTGCTCGCAACGTCGAATTGAATGCCGACCAATGGGAGAACCAGCTTGCTAGAGACCGCGAATGATCGTGCTGCCGGGATGCGGAACAAAGTGCCCGAGGCAACAGCTGTTTTCTGGGCGATCAAGATCATGGCGACCACGGTCGGTGAAACCGGCGCGGACTATCTTGCCGTGCATGTGGGACTCGGTACCGCGTTCACTGGCGCATTGATGTCGGCGTTGCTGATTGCCGCGTTGGTCATGCAGCTTCGCATGCGCAAGTACATACCGTGGATTTACTGGCTGACCGTGGTGCTGGTCAGCGTGGTCGGCACGCAGATTACCGATGCACTGACCGACAAGCTCGATGTCAGTCTTTACGCTAGCACGATCGCGTTTTCTCTGGCGCTGGTCGCGGTGTTCGCGCTCTGGTATCGCAGTGAACGGACGCTGTCGATTCACACGATCTACACGACGCGGCGCGAGCTTTTCTACTGGGCCGCTGTGCTGGTGACGTTCGCGCTCGGCACCGCGGCCGGCGATCTCGCGACAGAAGCTCTGGGACTCGGCTTCCTGTTCGGTGTTGTGGTATTCGGCGCGTTGATCGCTTCGGTGAGCGCTATCTATTACGTCGGCGGGAATCCTGTGCTGACTTTCTGGCTTGCCTATATTTTGACGCGGCCCCTGGGCGCTTCGTTTGGCGACCTCCTTTCGCAGTCGCGCGCTTACGGTGGCCTTGGCCTCGGCACGATCAATACGAGCGTTCTATTTCTGAGTGCCATTGTCGTGCTGGTGATTGTCGCGACTGCAATCGAACAGCGGTCCGTGCGGGTAGTCCCGGCACGCGAGCCTTGAGCGTGCGCCGCTCAATAAGCCGTGCACGTCGCTCATTTTCAATCGTCTATCGACATAACCGGATCATACGGAAGAGGACAATCATGAATCAACGCACGCTCAACAAAGCTGTCGTCGCTTCTTTCATCGCTGTCTCCGCCATCAGCTTCGGGCGCGGCGACGGGGGTGGCAACCTGGGCGGAATCGGCTTCGCGTCAACGGCAGCGGCAGAGGCCGTCAAGGTGTCGAAGCTTGGCGATCTGTCGTCGTTTCGCAAGATCGCCGCCGACACCGCAATACTCGTGGACAAGGGCGATCTCGCGGGCGGCAAGGCGCGCATCAAGGATCTGGAGCTGGCATGGGACGACGCCGAGCCTTCGCTGAAGCCTCGTGCCGCAGCCGACTGGCATATCGTCGACAAGGCCATCGACCGTGCGCTGAGCGCGTTGCGCGCCAGCGCGCCAAATGCAGCGCAATGCAAACAGTCGCTCGCCGATCTGATGGCGGTGATGGATCGAATGAACGGCAAGGCCTGACATGCTGAAGGGGCCGGCGCTCATGGAAGCGAATCGAGGCAGAGAATCGCTTCTGAATCGATGCGGGATGCCAGGCAATGCTTGACGCTAATTCAGCAGGTCGACAACGCCGAATCGCACAACGGAAGGCGTTCATTCACCTGATCCAGAACGCCCGTTTTCTTCCACGTCATATATCGCAGATAACAGGTCTGCTGTGGCGGAAAAGTCGCCGGAAGCCTGTGCCATTTTTCTTTCGTTTGCTGCACCCAGAGTATCGCGTTGAGGATCTCGCGATCGCTGCGACGAGGACGCCCGCGCCCGGACGCGGTCGTGGGAAAGAGATTCTGAACGCGCGCCCAATCGGCGTCGGTGAGGGGGATCTGAAGCATCGGCCGCCTTGAATGACTGTATGAGGAATGCGCAGTCGTTGCATGCTGCGTTGGTGCCGATACTAGTAAATCTTTTTTTATCGGTCAAATTTTATTGGTGCGGTGCGAAAGTCTAAATTTTGCCGATCGTGAACGAGCGTGCTGTTCGTCATGCAGGACACAATTTCCGGATGTGAAAAGACTGCTGTGGTAATCCCAACACGCTACGCATTGCGCGATAGGCCGTAACGTCGAACCAGAACGCTACGTAACACACGCGCCCGTACGAACGTTCGATAATGAAAATCATGCCTCGGCAGATACGATCCTTATCGCCGTAAACCATTGTTCCGTGGGGCTTATCGGTGATGGTCGCGGTTGGATTGCGAAGTGAGCGCAGCACTTGGCACGACATGTGCATACGTTGGCGAGGTTAAAAAATTGCGCCTCCGCCATGCTAACGCTCGACTATGAAAAACCCGTCTCGCTCACAACGTCGTTCGGCACGCGTAACGCTTGCGTTGAGCAGACCGATTGGGACGACGCGCACGACGATCCCGCGACGCTGGGCGGACTCGAGAGCCGTGTCAGCCAGGGTCTGCGCGCCGGCGAATTCCATCTCGTGTTTCAGGGCGCCTATCGCGTGGCAAGCGGAGCGCTGACGCGCCTCGAAGCGCAGGTACGATGGACGCATCCGGATTACGGACTGCTGCTTCCCGGTATTTTCATGATGCCGCTCGAGCATCCGCAAGTCGCGCGGGAGATGGCCTTGTTCGTCATCGAAGGCGTGTGCCGTGAACTGCGCGATTGCCTGTCCGCGAAGATGGCGCTGCTGCCGGTTGCAATCACGGTGCCGGCACAGGTGGCCGTGACCGAATCGTTTGCCGACGACTTGTCACGTATCGCGCGCTCGTATGGCGTGCCGGCCAATCTGATCGAAATCGAAGCGCCCGATAGCGCCGACGCGGCGCGTCTGCTGTCTTTGCGTACCCTGACGGCAGGACTGCGATCGGCGGGAGCCGGCATCTCGCTGGGCAAGTGGGGTAACGGCGCGTCTTCGCTCGCGCTGCTCGGTGCACTCGACGTAGACACGGTCGCGATTGCGCCTGAATTGATGGCCATGGTCCCGCGTGATCCACGCGCCTGCGTGGTGATGTCGGCGTTACTGGATCTGCTCCATGCGCTCGATGTACAGGTCGTGGTGAGCGGTGTCGAGACCAAAGCACAGTTGCAATGGTTGAGCGCCTGGCCACAGGCGCTGGCGCAAGGTTTCCTGTTTGCGCGTCCGAAGGCCGGGCTGGCCAATATGCTGGCGCTCAGCCGCGAATCCTGAGCACGACCCGGAACGTTACGTAACGTTCTGGGTGCAACGCAGCAGACGAGTTTCTATTGCGTCCGGAAAATCGGTGGCGGGCGTTGTCTCTGCGATTCCATTGGCGGTCGCATGTCGCCGGTAAAAAGTGCGGCTTTCATTTCTGTCGGCATCAGAAATGTTGCACTGCAAAAAATGTGTGCCAGCGCGTTCATAGAATAAACATCTTATTTAAACACGCGTCCGATTCTGGCAAACAGGCCATTTTTCTCGATCCATTCTGCGTAAGCCCGATAGTCGGGGTCGTTCATCAAATGCCGTTCCTCGGTTTTGGCGCGCATGAAGTACAGCAGATTCACGGCCGTCAGCGCGACGCAGTGCGTGAACGCGACTTGCCAGCCCAACGGTTCGACGAACGGCACCGAGACCAGCCAGAACGAGAGATTCTTTGTGATGTAGGCCGGATGCTTCGTGAAGCGATAAGGACCCGAGGTGATGATGCCGCGATTGGTCAGGTTCGAGAATCGCAAGCCGAACGCGACAGTGGAAAGCGCGTAGCAGAAGACCAGGGCGATGATTGCGCTGCCCCAGATGAATCGGATAATGGGTACGGAGATCAGCCAGTTGTCCCAGAACATCGTGCCCTGGTAGTGAATATACTGGTTCGAGATGAGCGACCAGAACGGCTGATAACAGACTAGCGCAACCAGCCAGCCGAGCGTGGTGGGTTCCGCGCTGCGCACGTGGGTATCGAGAATGCGCAGTGTGCACAGATAACCTACTGTGCCGAACATCAAGTCCATCGTAAAGGACAGGTCATACATGAACCTGAACGACGCGAGAGAGAACGGCGCGTTCATGGCGGTCGCGAGCGACGCGCCGATATGGTCCGCATCGGTGGAAAGATAGGTGATCATCAGCGGCAGGAAGAACGCTTTCACCATCCATCCCGCCAGCATTTCACGCACGGGCTTCCAGTTGCCCGGGCGCTGTCCGAGAAACACCAGACGGCCCCACAACATGTAAGCATCGTCGACTTCGCGCTGGCGCCTGTCCATCCACGCAAAGTAAAACGGCGCGGCCACCATCAGATACGGTGCGAGCGTTCGGATCAG
This sequence comes from Paraburkholderia fungorum, assembly GCF_902833645.1. Classification (GTDB taxonomy): domain Bacteria; phylum Pseudomonadota; class Gammaproteobacteria; order Burkholderiales; family Burkholderiaceae; genus Paraburkholderia; species Paraburkholderia fungorum. The sequence continues at coordinate 128,052 of NZ_CADFGE010000008.1, read as the reverse complement.
AGACCAGAAGGGTTGGTAGAACGTGCCGTGATACTCGGGCAATAGCCAGTAGAGCAGACCGATGCCGACATATACCGAGGCCAGCGCGGCAAGACGCAAAGCCACGCGCGCCATGCTGAGCGGCCGGAGCGCCTGACCCGCAAGCCCCGCGCTTGGGCGTAGATACGCGCGCGCGACAAACAGTTCGTATAGCGCGATGGTTGCGATGATCGCGAGACATGCGGCAGTGCTGCGCGCCGCGCCGTCCAGCGCGGTATTGTCGCGCAGCAGCCAGAGTGTCAGCAGGCCGATCGCGATGCCAAGCAGGCCTACGGAAAACGGCGTTGCCGAACGCGGGCGCTGCTCTTCTACGTGCGCTACGTTACCCAGAGTGGAGTTCATGTCATCCTCGTATTCATGACATAGAGAGCGGCCGGGCTTTTGATTTTTTAAGTCCCGGCCGCTGTGCAGAATTGCCGCTTGATGCTGATTAATGCTGCTTACTTATTGCGGGTTATTTAGCGGGGGCGGCGCCGCCAAGCAATCCGGTGACAAGGTTCGTCACCGGCGCCAGCAGATTCCCGCTGCCCGTCGAGCCGCTACCCGTACTGGCCGAGCCACCGGTCAGGCCGCTCACGATGCCTGTGACCGGTGCTAGCGGCGTGGTCTTGCCGGATGCGCCGCTCAGTGTCGAAGTCAGCGTCGTGACGAGGCCGGTGACGGGCGCGAGCGGCGAGCTTTGGCCCGCAGCACCGCTTAGCGTCGACGTCAGCGTCGACACGAGGCCGGTGACCGGTGCGAGCGGACCGCCGGAACTCGAGGAGCCGCCAAGCGAACCGAGGTTGCCGAGCAGACCTGTGACCGGTGCAAGCGGGCCGCCTGCGCCGGAGGTGCCGCCCGAACTCAAACCGCCGAGGAGTCCGGTGATCGGCGCGAGCGGGTTGCCGGAGCTTCCGGTTCCGCCCAGCGAACCCAGGTTGCCGATCAGGCCGGTCAGCGGCGGGATGCCGATGCCGCTACCGGTGCCGCTCGATCCGCCCAGCCCGCCCAGTCCACCAAGCGGGCCCAGCAGGCCGGCGATCGGCGCCAACGGATTGGTCGTCGCGCCCGTTAGCAGTCCACCCGTGCTGGTAACCGTCTTGCCCAACTGGCTCACGATGCCGCCGACGTCTTTACCCACCTGATCGCCCGTCGCGCCCGACACTTTCTTGCCGGCCGAATCGAGTCCGTTGCCGATGGTGCCCAGCAAGCCGTTGAGCGGCGCGCCGAGGCCCGTGGCGTTGCCGATTGTTTGTGTCGTATTCGAGACCACCAGGGTGATCGGGTTGATGGCCGTGCTCAATTGGGTCTCGACCTGTTGAACCGGCCCGCTGGTCAGTGCCGAATTCAAGCCGGCGCCAACTTTGACGACACCCTCACCCACGCCGCCGACAACCGCACCCAAGGTCGACGTGACGGGGGCGAGGGGCGCGAGCGGCCCAGTTCCGAGACTCGTCACCACACCGCCGACCGCAGTAACGGCGGCACCCGTATTGCTGACGAGACCCGACGCGGAGGTCAGAGTCGGTCCAAGCGGATTGGTCGAGCTGCCCAGCGTGCCGAGACCCGCGGCCGTGCCGTTGCCGAGCACCTTGACGCCGTTGCCGAGATCGGTGATTGCAGCACCGAGATTCGAAGTCGTTGCGCCGTTGACGCCGGGGATCGAGGTACCGGTGATCTTGGAACCCGTATCGGCGACGGTGGTGCCCACGGCCGTGATGAGATTGCCGCCCTGGGTGACGACGTTGCCGATTGGGGTGGAGGAGGCGCCGGAGGTGCCGGAGCTGGTGCCCGAGCTCGTACCGGAGCTGCTGGTGCCCGAGCTGCTGGTGCCTGAGCTGCTGGTGCCTGAGCTGCTGGTGCCGGAGCTACTGGTGCCTGAGCTGCTGGTGCCCGAGCTGCTGGTGCCAGAGCTGCTGGTGCCCGAGCTGCTGGTGCCAGAGCTGCTGGTGCCTGAGCTGCTGGTGCCCGAGCTGCTGGTGCCAGAGCTGCTGGTGCCTGAGCTGCTGGTGCCAGAGCTGCTGGTGCCTGAGCTGCTGGTGCCTGAGCTGCTGGTACCTGAGCTGCTGGTGCCGGAGCTACTGCCACCCGAGCTGGCACCTGAAGAGCCGCCCGAGCTACCTCCCGAACTCGACCCCGAAGTGCCTCCCAGTCCACCGCCGCCAAGGCCACTGCCGGGGTTGGTAATGGTCGATCCACAACCGTAGAGCGCGAGTAATGTTGATGTCGCGACAGCGATAACTGTCCGACCGGCGAATTTTTGCATGATGTCCCCGTTGAACGACTATTGATGGGGTTATCACTGCAAATTACACGCCAAATACCACTTATCGCGCCAGTTAAACAATTTGTAAAATATACGGCTGAAGAATCGTGAATCTTAAGAATTTATCGCGTATAAAACCCGCTTTCGACTAAAACGCACCGATCGTGTTCCACGCCCATGCTACGTAACGTGTCCCGTTGGCGTAACGGCGCGGAGCTGCCATCAAACGCTGCGCAGGGCGACTCCCGCACACGCTCGCGCCCAGCTCGCCGATTAAAACGCAGCGGTATAAATTGCCAGCGCATCGGCCTCGGTAACGGGCCGGGGGTTATTCACCAGAAGCCGCGTTTGCAGCATCGCGTCGCTCGCCATCCGCTCGAGCCCGCTTCGTTCAATGCCGACGTCGCGCAACCGGGCCGGAATCGCGGTTGCGGCAATCATCTGTTCGAGCCGTTCGATCAACGCCTGCGTCTTGCTCTCCGCGCTGCCCGCCAGACCCGGCACGATCACGTCCGCGAGTTCCGCGTACAGATGCGCCGCGGCCGGGGCGTTGAACCGCAGCACATGCGGCAGCACGAGCGCATTCGAGAGACCGTGCGGGACGTGGTAAATGCCACCGATCGGATAAGCGAGCGCGTGCACAGCGGCCACCGGCGAATTGGCGAACGCCTGCCCGGCGAATGCCGCGCCGAGCAACATCGCTTCGCGGGCCGCGCGGTTCTGACCGTTCTCGCAGGCAGGCAACAGATTGCGCGACAACAGGTCGAGCGCCTTCACCGCCAGCATGTCGGACATCGGGTTCTTCAAATGCGCGGACGTGTAGGCCTCGATCGCGTGAACCATGGCGTCGACGCCGGTTGCCGCCGTTGCGGCGACCGGCAGGCCGAGCGTGAGTTCGGCGTCGAGAATGGCCAGATCGGCGACCAGTTGCGGCGCGACCACGCCCATCTTCTTCGCCTCACCCACCGTTACGATCGACACAGCCGTGACTTCGGAACCGGTGCCCGCAGTGGTCGGCATCTGCACGAGCGGCAAGCGCGATACGGTGACCTTGTTCACGCCGTACATCTCGCTGAGTGCCTGCTCCTGTTGCGGCGCCAGCACGGCGATCAGCTTCGCCACGTCCATCGACGAACCGCCGCCGAGTCCCAGCACGATTTCCGCACCGGCCTCGCGTGCGAACGACGTCGCCTCGAGCACGATGTGCTCGGGCGGATCGGCGATTACGTCGTCGATCACGGTGGTGTTCCAGCCGTGCGCCGCGAGATCGGCGAGGGCCGGATTCAGCAGCCCGCTCTTGTGAAGAAAACCGTCCGTCACCACGCACAGGCGCGTGAGTGACGGAAACTGCGCACGCAACAGAGCGCCGAGACGGCGCGCCGCGCCGAATTCGACGACCATGGTCGGCACGGTTTGAAACCGGAATGCGTTCATCATGCTGCGTCTCCAGGCACCATATGGCTCGTGACTTCACGCCGCTCGAGCAGCGGAATGATCGTGCCGAAGCCGAGCCGCTGGAAGTGCGGTGTATCGCGATGCACGCTGAGGCCGTCGGCGTCGCTGTACTGTTCGAGAATCACGAAGTGATCGGGATCGACCGGCGAGCGGAAGAATTCGTAGTAGAGGTTCTTGGGCTCCGCGCGGGTCGCCGCCGCGAGTTCCGTGAGGGGTTGCACAATCGCGTCGCCGTTGCCCGGTTTGGCGAAATAATGCGCGATCACCTGCAGGTAAGCATTTGCCATCGGTTACTCCAACAAGATGGGACCTTCAACGTTCGGGATCCAGATTCCACAATTCGCTGTCGCTGGTGGAGACCGCGACTGCGCCTTTCTTCAGCGCATCGAACACGTCGCCTTTATTGCAGACGAAGCCCGAGGCGACGATCGGCGGTAAAGCCTTGCGGTCCTGCTCAGACAGATGCGAGAGCATCGGCGCCGGCATCAGTTGTACCAGATTCGGATCGCTTTGCTCCAATGCCTTTACGCTGCGCGGCCAGGTCGAGCGGTCCGTCACGAATACTTTCTGCATGGTGACGAGACCGGCCCGATTGCCGCGCTGGATAGTCGCCACCCGGGTCGAGACGAGGCTGGTGACGCCGATGTCCGCCAGATACTCCACGCCGCCTTTATCTTGCGAAAGCCCGTCGCAACTGTCGATATTGACGATGACATACTTGCCGGCTTTCGTCAGCGCCGCGACCACCGGATGCAGTTTGCGTAATTCGACATTCGCGACGATCGAGATTTCCGCGGCGCTTTTCAGAAAGATGTCGATCTGCTCGACGCCGAACAGCGTTGCAATGACCGGGTGGCGCGTAAGGCGCGCCCCAAGTGACTTATCCATGTGATTACTGCTTCGTGTCTTGAGCTTGCTCGTCAGTCAGGCCAAGCTTGCCGGGATTGAGAATGTTCTTCGGGTCGAGCGTGCGCTTGATTGCCTGCAGAACCGGGAATGCACTACCGAGCGATTCGCTCATGTACGGCGCGCGCAACAGGCCGACGCCGTGATGGTGGCTCAACGTTGCATTGTATTTGATGAGGACAGCATTGGCGGCGTCCCATGCCGCGCGATACCACTTCGCACGGTGCTCGACTTCGACTTCGCCGCGCAACGAGAAGTACAGGCACGCGCCGTCCACATACGCATGCGACTGGTGCGCCGAACCGGCCAGCGTGCCGGGTACTGCATTGATGGCGGCCACCACGTCGGCATAGATGCCCGGCAGGTCTTTCCACGGGCCGACCATTTCCAGCGTATCGGCCACGAAACCCGGGCTGCGCTTGAAACCTTCCGCGCTCTTGCCGGTGAGGTAACGCGTGTCGAGCCACTTCTCGAAGATGACCTTGTCGTCCAGTTGCTCGCCCAGTTCCTTGCAGACACATTCGCTGATCGTCAGCACCGCTTCGACCATTTCGCGCGGACCTTCGTCGGCGATCAGCAGCACGTTCGATTCCGGCAGCCCGAATTGCACGCCGCTTTCGAGCTCGTCATATAGACGCAGGGCAGCCGGGTTCGCGCCTTGTTGCATGATCTGACGGCATGCTTCGAGGCCGATCGCGAAGGTCTTGAAGCCATAGGCAATCGCCCGGCCGTAATCCGGCAGACGATGCAGCTTCAACCGCACGCGCACGATTACGCCAAGTGTGCCTTCGGAACCGATGAAGAGCTGCTGCAGATCGGGACCGACCGCCGCGCGCGAATAACCGCCCACGCTGATCAGACTGCCGTCGGCAAGCACCACGTCCATGCCGGACACCATGTCTTCGATCTTGCCGTAACGCGTCGAGAGTTGACCCGCGCCGCGGCACGCCACCCATCCGCCGACTGTACTGATTGCGTACGACGACGGCCAATGGCCCATCGTCATGCCGTAATCGCGCTGAATGGTTTCTTCGAAGATGTCGCCGAACATGCCTGCTTCGACTTCGACGATCTGGCTTTCGCGGTCAAAGCCGACGAGGCGATTCAGTTCGCACACGTCCAGCACGATGCCGCCGCGCACGGGCAGCGCCGCACCGGTCACATTGCTGCGCCCCGCGGACACCGTTACCGGAATCGACGCTGCATGGGCGATACGCATGACAGCCTGAATCTGCTCGACCTTCGAAACGCGCACGATGACCGCGTGCGGCGTAGCCGGTTTGCCGGCGGTTTCCGTCACCATCGAGGCGGCCCACCAGTCGCGCGTCCACGCGACGACGTCGGGTGCGAGCGTGAGCACTTCGTCGGCTACCTCGCGCAACGCGCCGATCTGCTGTTCGCTGACCTTGACCGGATCGCGTTGCAGACCGGCTTCGGTGGTGCTGTCTTTGACTGCGTCCTTGAGCGTGGCGGCGTAAGCCGGCGGAGTATGCGCGCCGACGATGTAGTTGCCACGGTTATAGCCACGCTTGATTGCTTCCTTGCTGATCATTCGGTTTCTCCCATAAGAACAGACTTTTCGTGTTCGACGGCGGCGACGTAGTCGCTCACCTGCTTTGCGACGGCCGCCGCGGACAAGCCGAGCTCCGTCTGTAAAATTTCACCTACGCGCACGGCGGCGCGTGCCGATGCATCGCGTGCCATCAGGCGTGCGCGGATGCGGCGCGACAGCACGTCATCCACGTTGCGTGCGAGTTCGTGTCTGACGGCGTAGAGCACCTCTGCTTCGGTGTACGGCAGACCTTCGACAATCGGCTTCAGCAAGCTCGAATCGCCTTCGAGAATGTCGGTGACGAAGCGTGCTTCCGTGCCGTAGCGTTCGCCCAGTTGCGCGGACAATCCGCCGGACGCGACGATCGCTTGCGCGTCGTAGCCCGCCGCGCCAAGCAGGTACGCGGACTTCGTACGGCATTTCGCGCGTTTGCCGATCACCTTCTGCGCGGCGTCGATGGTCTGTTCGGCCATGTGCCGCGAGGTCGTGAGCTTGCCGCCCACGATCGTGACGAGTCCATCCGGTGCGGTGTGAATCTCGTGATTGCGCTTCATTTCCAGTGTCTTTCCGCCAGGCGGCCCGACCAGCGGCCGGCAACCGGCGATGCTGCCCACCACATCTTCCGCCTGCAGATCGGTCTTCAACGCGGAGCGCGCGCCTTCGATCAGGAAGTCGAGTTCCTGGCGCGTGCAGCAGACATCGTCTAAATTGCCTTGATAGTCTTCGTCGGTGGTGCCGAGATAGGACACGTTGCCCCAGCGCGTGATCGTCGCGCGTCGGCTGCGGCCCGGTACGGGAATCGTCACCGTGCAGTCGTTGCGAATCTTCAGCCACGGAATCGCGACGTGCACGCCCTTCGCAGGACGGATTTGCAAAGCTGCCGGATCGTCTTTCTTGCGGCCGTTCCAGTCGCGCAGCCAGACGCCGGTAGCCATCACCACCACGCCGCCACGCACGCGAATTTCGCGCTCGTCCGCATGCACGATCACGCCGTCGACGCTGCCGTGTCCGTCGCGCGTAATCTCGACGACCTTCGCGTGATTGACCACGGCCGCGCCATGAAACGCCGCCGTGCGCGCGAGATTCAACGTGAGGCGCGCATCGTCCACGCGCGCGTCGAAATACATGAAGCCGCCGGTGAGGTTCTCTTCGTTGAAGGTGGGGCAGTGCGACAGCACTTCCGCCTTGCTGAGCTTCTGATGCAGGATGCCTTCGCGCCAGCCGCCGGCAATGTCGTAGGTCCACAGCAGACTTTCGAATGCTTTGGCGAGACGCTTGTCGAACACGCCGTCTTTTTCCATGACGGGAAACAGGAAGGGCAGACGTTGCACCAGGTGCCGCGCGTTTCTGCGCAGACGCTGCCGTTCGAGTAACGAGTGGCGTACCAGCCCGAGATTGCCCTGCTCGATATAACGCAGGCCGCCGTGCACCATCTTCGATGACTTCGACGAGGTGCCCGAGGCGAAATCGCTCTTTTCCAGCAGCGCTACGCGATAGCCGCGCAAGCTGGCGTCGAGTGCCGCGTAGGCGCCGGTCACACCGCCGCCCACGATCACGATGTCGAAGGTTTCACTGCCGAGGCGGTCGAGCTGCTCGCCGCGCACCATGCGCAGGGGCTCGGTGCCGGTCATTGCGGCGCGTTCTTTCGAGGCCTTTCTGGATGGAATAAACAACATGTGTCTCAGTCCCCGCAACCATTATTAAATGCACTTGCGTGAGCAAGCTCGGCCTCGACCCTTGCCTGCCACGAGGCGCGCCGCTTCGCGCGCGCGCCTGAGTCCGCTGACGGCTCGAACACCGCGTTGGTGCCAATAGTGGCGCGGGCCTGCTGCAACGAATCCCACAGCAAGCCCGACGAACCCGCGAGAAACGCGATGCCGCGCAGGCTCGCGCGATCGCTTTCATGCATGCGCCGCACCGGCATGCCGCTCAGATCGGCCTGAATCTGCAACAGGGTGTCGCTGCCCGACAGGCCGCCGCCGACCACCAGTTCGGAGGCCTCGACATCCGCGATCGCCTGGTTCGCGTCGATGCACAACGCCACCGAATGCACGATGCCTTCGAGAATCGCGTAGGCGATTTCGGCTTGTGTCGTCGCGATGGAAATGCCGCACAGCGAAGCGCGCGCATTCGGTTGCAATTGCGGTACGCGCAGACCGGTCAACGCGGGCAGGAAGGTCACGCCGCGCGCCGAGTTCACCGTCGCGGCGAGCGCACTGATCTGGGCGGGGTTATCGAACCAGTGCAATTTCTCGCAGATCCAGTTCAGCGCCGAGCCTGTAGTCGCGACGAAGGTTTCGAGGGAATAATGCGAGACGTTGTGCTGACGGCGCGCGGTCATCGTCAGCGTGCCGTCGTGCGAAGTCCCTGTTACGGGAGGAATCTGCGTGCCCACCAGCAGATCGACGAAACTGCCGGTGCCGTGGACACACATCGACTGGCCGCGATCGAGACAGCCCAGTCCCACGGCGCCCGCAAGCTGATCGCCGGCGCAGGCGAGAATCGGCACGTCGATGCCGAGCACCTCAGGGCGAGTTCGGCCGAATTCATCGGCATCCTGACGAAGTTCCGGTAACAGGCTCTGCGGGAAGCCGAGCGCATCGATCCAGTCGAGACAATAGCGGTGCTCGGCCAGCAGGTAGGCGCTCGCCGAGGTCGCATTGGTCGGCGTCGTCACACAAACGCGTTCGTTCGACAGATGCCAGAGCAGCCACGTGTCGATGGTGCCGAACGCGAGGCGCCGCTCGCGCTGGGCGAGGACGACTGAGGGCGTCTTTTGCAGGTGATGGGCTGCCCACAGATAGGGCGAGCGCACGCCGGCAGGGCGTCCCACGCGTTCAATCAATGTGCTGTCCCACTTCGCGGCCAACCGGTCCAGTTCGCTTGCGTGGCGTGTGTCCTGCCACACCATCGCGGGCACCAGCGCGCGGCCGGTGTGGGTGTCCCACAGCACGGCGGTGGCGCGTTGCGTCGCAATGGCCAACGCGACCACGTTCAACTGCTCGCTTGCCGCGCGAGCCAGCGTCGCGCGGCACACGGCGAGGGTTTTCTCGAGGATGGCGTTCGCGTCCTGCTCGACGACGCCCGGCCGCGGGCTGTCGACACTGAGCGGCAGATACTCCAGACAGGAGACCTGTCCGTCTGCGTCGACGACTGCCGCGCGCGTGCCGGACGTCCCCTCGTCGATGGCGAGAATAACGTTTCGATTACGGGTCATTGCTGGGATTTCTCGATTGCCGGGGTCATGAATGCGGATGCTTGCTCAGCGTCGCCTTTGAATTGCGGCGCGTTGGGTTCGTTGTCGGGGGTGATGGTGGTGCGCGTCGGGTCCCACTTGATGACAAAGCAGATCACGCTCGCCACCAGCGGCACGATGGCCAGGATCAGGAAGGTGGTGTCGAGGCCGTAGCGCTCACGGAAAAGCGGGAACACCAGCAGGCCCAGCGCGGCGCCGATCGACCCCAACGCGCCGATCACGCCGTTGGCGCCCGCGCGAATCTCGCTGCGAAACGACAGCGAAGAAAGACTCTTGCCGTTCGCGCCGGGCCCTGAAGAGTGAAACAGAATGAACAGCGACGGCACGATCACCGCGAGCCACAATGGCATTTTCGAGCCGAACAGGCCGAGTACCACCAGCATTACGAAGACCGCGGCGAAGCCGAATGCGGAAGCGCGCCGCAAGCCGAATCGCTTGCCGATGACCGGCGACATGAAGCCGCCGAAGATGCCGAACACGTTGAAGAGCAATGCGCCGAGCGTGGCGTAGACGAAATCCTTGCCGAACAACGCCGCGCTGATCAACGGCAAATACCAGCCGATCGCGAAGTACTGGATCGACTGGCCGACCTGAACGGTAGCGGCGAGCAGGGTGCGTGGCAGATAGATGCCGCGAAAGATCAGGGCGACGTTGGCGAGCCCACGGGTGGCCTGATTCAGCACCGGCACGCGCTCTTCGACGGGCGCGGCAGAGAAGGGGCGCCCGTAGATGCGGCTCATCGCGGTGGCGGCTTCCACCAGACGTTCCTTGCGCGCGAGCCAGATCGGGCTCTCGACCAGAAACACCAGTTGCAGCACGAGGATCGCGGCGCCGAACAGGGCCGTTGCCGCCACCGAATAGCGCCAGATCGAGTCGCCGACGTGCCACGATTGAAACAGCAGTGCGAGCAGCAGGTTGGAGCAGACGGCGGTGTACCACATGCCCTGCCATGCATTCAGGCGGCTCTTCAGTTTGACCGGTGTGAACTCGGCGAGCATCGCCATCGCAATCGCGAAGTCGATCCCATAGGCCATGCCGACAAAGAAGCGGCCTGCCAGAATGACTTCGAAGCCCGGTGCGAACACCACCAGCACGGCGCCGATCACCGCGAGCAATTTGGCTAGCACTAATGGACGGATGCGCCCCCAGCGATCGGCCATCCAGCCGCCGATCGGGTTAAAGGCGATCGCAACCCAGGACGCAAACGACGTCATGAGCGCAATTTGAGGCGCGCCGAGATGGAGATCCCGCGTCATGGGCCCGAGGCCCGCGCTCAAAGCCGAATTGGAGAATGCGTCTAGAAACAGGCCGCCGAGTGCGAGCCACCAGATAACGCCGGCTCTACCGGGAATGCCTGAACATGAATCGATGAATGAAATGACATCGTCAATGCCACGAATCTTAATCGCGATCGTTTGCACAATCGGTCTCCTTTAGTTTTTCTGTAAGAGGCCGGTGCTGTTCGCGGAGCAAATCGCGAGTGCGTTTGCGATTACGTTTCGCTCACGCGCAAGAGACCATCTTACAGATAGTCTCTTATCTAGATCTGCAGGCAAACTTTATGATGCGTCGTGAAAAGTGTCAAGCGTTGTGACGAAGAGAATGTCGACCGAGATGAGTTGGTGTGGGGAGGGATTTCCACTATTGCGCGACTGTGTTCCGTTTCGCGTGCTCTGATAGAAGATATGGATGCCTAAGTTAATTCCATTTCAAGGGCGGCCTGGGCTATCTGATGATCACTGGCCGCGTGATGTTCTGCACCGGGCACGGACCTTCTGACCGTCCGACTGCCCGCAGTCAACGCCGCACTCCGCAGGAGCCGTGTCCTTGAGGCAACTCCACCGTTTCATCAGACAAATCTATCGAGATTGTAAGGTTATTCCGATTCTTGATTGAGAATGATTCGCGTTTACGTTAGATTGACGCTCTTCCTTGAGAAATGCGGAGCGAATCTATGGCTGAGGTGCTCGTCCGGCAGGAGCCTTCAACAACGATACCGATGCCTGTCCTCAGTATCGGCGACGCCCGTCCTCCGGGTCCGCGGCGGTCTCGCGGTCACGCCCGTTCCGTCGATCGGGAGAAGGGCGCGCTGCTCGACGTGCTGATCGCCAACCGCCCAATGCTTGTCAATCTCGCGCGTGGCTTTGTGGGTTGCGCGAGTCTGGCGGAGGACGTGGTGCACGACGTCTTTATCAAGCTGGTCGACTTCCCGGATCAGGAGGCCGTGCGGCAACCGGTGGCCTACGTGACCCGCATGGTGCGCAACGCGTCGATTGATGCGTTCCGCCGCCAGAGCCTCGAAAACACCTATCACGCTGACGAAGACGACGGCCTGCATGTGCCCTCACCGGAGCCTTCGCCTGAAGCGGCGCTGCTCGTGCGCGACACGCTGCGGCACGTCTACAACGCACTCGAGCAATTGCCGCCGCGCAGCCGCGCGGCGTTCGAGATGGTGCGCTTGCGCGAGGAAACGCTGCAAAGCACCGCACGCGCCCTCGATGTTTCGCAAACGCTCGTCCATTTCATGGTGCGCGACGCCGAAAAGCATTGCGCCGACTGTCTCGACGCCTGCAATCGCGGCGTGGCGGGTCCCGCGTTCTGCAGCGGCCGCTCGCGGCGGCGGTAAAAAAGCGCGCACGTCAAACGTCAATTGAGTAGAGGCGGAGGGTGAGCGAGATGCCGCCGCCGCTGTTCCGGGTAGTTCATCAGCGCTTCGCTGAAGCTTCCTGACCATTCTTCGACCGAGCCATTCATCATGACGCAAGCACAGCAAACTCCTTCCGCCGCCGGCGAGGCGGACGATCTCGTCTATACGGTCGTCATCAATGACGAAGAGCAGTACTCGATCTGGCCGACCTTTCGCGCCGTGCCGGCCGGTTGGCGCGAAGTGGGCGTGAGCGGTCCGAAGGCTGCTTGCCTCGCGCATATCGACGCCGTGTGGACCGACATGCGTCCGGCCAGCTTGCGTCGTCACATGGACGGGACCGCCTCGAAGGCGAGCGCATCGTAATCGGGACGGCCTGGATACGCACTGGGGCAAGTCGCTTCTGCAAGAGGAATTCGCATGACCACGCTTTCGATACCGTTGCCCACGCTCGCCGATTTGTCGATCGAGCCGGGACTGCCGACTGTCGTCTCACCGCGCGCGGGCGCGGAGATTTCACTGGAAGAGGCGGTGACGCTGCTGCATGCGATCGTTGACGATACGCTCGAACGGGCCGGCGGCGTGCTGTTCACCGGTTTTCGCGTAGCCTCGATCGAGGCCTTCCAACGCTTTGCCGGTTCGTTCGGGCATCCGTTGATCGGTTATGAATTTGCCTCGACGCCACGGAGTCAGGTCGAGGGCGCGGTGTACACGTCGACGGAATATCCGCCGCATCGCTCGATTCCGCTGCATAACGAGCAGTCGTATACGCGCGAGTGGCCGTTGCGCATCTGGTTCCACTGCGCGCTCGCCGCGCGTTCGGGCGGCGCGACACCGATTGCGGACAGCCGCGCGATCTATCGCGCACTCGATCCGGCGCTCGTCGAGCGCTTTGCGAAGCGCGAGTTGCTGTACATCCGCAACTTCGGGCAAGGGCTCGATCTGCCGTGGGAACAGGCCTTCGGTTCGGACGACCCGAGCGTGGTCGAACGGATTTGCCGCGCACGTGGCATCGATTGCGAATGGCGCGACAGTGAAGACGGCGAACGGCTGTTGCGTACGCGTGAGCGCTGTCAGGCGGTGGCGCGTCATCCGCGCACCGGCGACAGGGTCTGGTTCAACCAGGCGAATCTGTTCCATCTCTCGTCGCTCGATGAAGACATGCAGGAAGCGTTGATCGATTCGGTGGGACTTGAAAACGTACCGCGCAACGTCTATTACGGCGACGGCGAGCCGCTCGAAGCGGATGCGCTCGCGGAGATCCGCGGTGTGCTCGATCAGCAGCGCATCGTATTTCCATGGCTGACGGGCGACGTGCTGATGCTCGACAACATGCTGACGGCGCACGCCCGCGATCCGTTCGAGGGGCCGCGCAAGGTGGTCGTGGCGATGGCGCAGAGCTATAGCGAAGGCCACGGCAAAGACGCTGGTTCGGACTGGATCGAGGGCGGGCAGCGGATGGCCGCGCCATGACGAAATCGCAGGGCGCGGCACTCGCGGCGCATTCGCTGACGGTCGGCTACCGCGATCATGTCGTGCTCCACGGTTTGAACCTGACAATCGCGGCCGGCCGCGTCACCGCCTTGTGCGGACCGAACGGCTGCGGGAAAAGCACCTTGCTGCGCACGCTCGCCGGTTTGCAGCCGGCGCTTTCCGGCAGCGTTGAAGTCGACGGCAAGCCGCTCGCTTCATACCGGCGCCGTGCGTTGGCACGCACGCTGACGATGCTTGCGCAGTTCAACCAGATTCCTTCCGGGCTCACCATACGCGAGCTGGTCGCGTACGGCCGTTACGCATATGGTGGCTGGCTGCGTGGACTTTCGCGCACGGACCATGCGGCCATCGACGAAGCGCTCGTCGCGAGCGGACTCGCCGACGACGCCGCGCGCGACGTCGCCACGCTCTCGGGCGGCGAACGCCAGCGGGCATGGATTGCGATGGCGCTCGCGCAGCAGGCGCCGATCGTGTTGCTCGACGAGCCGACCACGTACCTCGACATCCATCATCAACTGGACATTCTGCGGGAGTTGCGGCGCCTGAATCGCGAACGCGGGCTTACCATCGTCTGGGTGCTGCACGACCTGAATCAGGCGGCGGCCTACAGCGACGAAATCGTGCTGATGCGGGCGGGCCGCATCATCGCCCATGGTTCTCCCGATGCGATGCTCGACCCACGTCATCTGAGCGACACCTTCAGTGTGCCGATGCTCAAGATCGCCCATCCGCACACGGGTGCGCCGATGTGCGTGCCGGCATACGAGGACAACACCGCGGATATGGTCAGCGCTGGATTCGACGACGAGGTCTTGAGCGATGCCGCGTCGACGGGCAAGGACCTTGCCGCATGACCACGCTTGCAGCGCGCAAACGGCTGCGCCGTCACGAGTCTTCAATCGACGGCTGGCGCGCGCCCTTAAAAAGCCGCGCAGCAATGATCGGCGGCGCGCTCGTCGCGTTGATCGTCGTGGTGGCCGCATTGCGCCTCGCACCCGGTTTTCGCACGTGGCTCGCCGCGCCCGCGGGCAGCGACGCCGCGCAACTCGCCGGCATTCTGCTGTTCGACCTGAGCGCGCCGCGCATTCTGGCGGCGTTGATCGCAGGCGGCTGCCTCGCCGTGGCTGGCACATTGTTTCAGTCACTGACGCGTAATCCGCTGGCTTCGCCGGATCTGCTGGGGATCACCGGTGGCGCTCAACTCGGCTTGCTGGCCGCGATGCTCGTGCCGTCGCTGGCGGGCGTGGCGTCGGTGCCGCTCCTGTTCGTTTGCGGCCTCCTGGCCGCCGCGTGCGTGGCCGCCGCGGCCGGCGGCTGGCGTGCGACGCCGTTGCGGCTCGTGCTTGCCGGCAGCGTCTGCATGCTGCTGTTCTCCGCGCTCACCACGCTGATTCTCGCGTTTTTCGAGCAAAGCATTGTCGGCATGTCGCTGTGGGCGAGCGGCAGTCTCTATCAACCGGGCGCGGCGGGTTTGAAGATCGCGGCCGCCTGGCTCGTGTTGCCGCTCGCTGCGCTGCCCTTCGTGATCCGTCCGCTCGACCCGCTCGCACTCGGCGACGACGCTGCCGCGTCGGCGGGCGTGCGCGTCGACGCGACCCGGTTCGCGGCGATGGTCGTGGCGGTGGGTTTCGCGAGCGTTGCGGTAAGCGTGGCGGGACCGCTGTCGTATGTCGGCCTGATCGCGCCGAATCTGCTGCGCCAGGCGCGTGGCGCGAAGGCCTCGCGCCTGGCCGTGCTCGTGCCGTTGTCCGCGCTGGTGGGCGGCGCGCTCGTGCTGTGCACCGATAGCGCGGTGCTGGCGCTCGATCTCGACACGACTCTCTCGACTGGCGTCGCGATCGCTTTCGTCGGCACGCCATTGATGCTGGCGATGATTCGCAGCGGCGCGGCGTGGTCGGGTGCGTTGCCTGCTGGCCAGGACCGCGCCGCCGTGCGCGCCGGGACGCGCTTTGTGCGGATGCTCGATGCGTGGCCATGGCCGCTGACGGCGGCGGTCTTGCTGATGTTCGGCGTCCTCGTCGTCTGCGCCGGTGCGTCGTTCGGACCGACCACGATCGATGTGCATCGCTGGTTAGCCGTGCTGGATCAGCGTGATGAACTCGCGCGCATGCTACTCGATTTGCGCCTGCCGCGGCTCGTCTGTGCGTTGCTCGCCGGAGCATTGCTGGCGGCGAGCGGCGTGCTGATGCAGAGCATCGTGCGCAATCCGCTTGCCGGGCCAGAAGTGCTAGGCGTGACGCAAGGTGCGGGCCTCGCCACGCTTACGGCGCTCGTCGCGTGGCCGCTCGCTGGACATTCGACGTTGGCGGTTGCCTCGCTTGCGGGCGGCGGCGTGACGCTGGCGCTCACGCTCCTGCTCAATCGGCGGCATCGCTACGCGCCGCTGGCTGTCGCCCTGACCGGCATCGTCATCGGCACGCTTTGGACCACGCTGTCTCAATGGCTCATCACGCAACAAAGCGTGCAACCCGCACGGTTCGTGGTGTGGCTGGTCGGCGGCACATACGGACGCAGTTGGGGTGAAGTGACGGCGCTCCTGCCGTGGTGCGTGCTGGCCGCGCCGGTGTTCGCGCTGCTTGCGCGGCCGCTCGATCTGCTTGCACTAGGCGATGACCAGGCCGCCGCGCTCGGTTTGCCGATTGGCGTGCTGCGCCCGCTGGTGCTGACAGTGGCGACGCTGGCCGCATGCGCCGCGGTGGCGGCGGTCGGGCCGGTCGGCTTTATCGGCTTGATGGCGCCGCATCTTGCATCCATGCTGGGGGCGCGTACGCATCGCACGCGTTTGTGGCTAGCAGCCATATGCGGTGCGCTGGTGCTGGTCGCCGCCGATCTCGCGGCGCGCACACTGCTGGCACCGCGCGAAATTCCCGCTGGTGTGCTGACAGCGTTGATCGGCGCGCCTTATCTGCTTGCGTTGCTGATCGGGGAGGCTCGGCGCGAGAAGCGGGGTAAGCGGTGAGACGGCAAGCGGTGAGACGGCCAGCGGCGCATTCGTTAAGCGCCACATCGAGCGACGATTTCTGCGCACAGTGCTTCGCGGCCCATGCGCCGGAATCGATCGCACACTATCTGGAGCATGTTTGGCTCGGCGTACCCGACGCGAGTGGCGAATCGGCGTTGGCGCAGGACGAAACCGGCGAGCCCGTCGTCATCGCCGTAACGGACCTGGCGCACTATCGCGCCGACCTGCTCGATGCCATGCATCAGGTCTACGGCGGTGAGCGTGAAACGCATGCACGTGCCTTGCTTTCGCAATGGAGCAAGTATTACTTTGGGTTCGCGGCGACCGCCGGCTTTGTGGCCGCGGCGTTGCTGGGCCGTCCGCTCGATCTGTCGCCGGAAAGGACACATCTGGTGCTGCGGGGCGGCCTGCCCGTCGCGCTCTATCTCGCGCAGGACGCATTGCAACCGCCCGCAACCGACCCGGCAGACCGCTACGCACCGCTCGTCGATCATCTGGACGCGGTGATCGCCACGCTCAGTGCGATGACGAAAATCGCACCGCGAGTGTTGTGGAGCAATGCCGGCAATCTGCTGGATTACCTGTTCGAACAATGCGCGTCGCAATTCGATTTGACCAGCGATGCCGCCTGGCTCTTCGGCCCGCTCGCCGCCAATGGCGAGGCCAATCCTCTGCGCATGCCGGTGCGGCAAGTCACGCCCCGCGCTGCAAGCCTGCCGAATCCGTTTAGCGCGCGGCGCGTGTGCTGCGTACGTTATGAAATTCCTGGAGAGACGCAACTGTGTGGACGCTGCCCCTTGCTGTTAACCATGAGCGACGCGGAAATCGCCTTGCAGGAGGCTTCGCATTGACGAGCCGCGCAAGGTCACCGCAACGGTTCAAGCGGGTTGGCGCGGCCATCGCGGCGGCGGCTGTCTTGCTCGCCCACGCCCACGCGTTCGCACAGAACAGCGAAGCCAAGGCCGTTCGCGCCGCCGCGCACGCACGGTCAAGCTGTACACCACTCGCCGACAACCCGATCGTCTCGCAAGCCAGTCCGTCGTTGCCCGCGCAGCCCACGCGCATTGTCGTGCTTGAATTCATGTTTGCCGAAGACCTGGCCGCGCTCGGCCTCACGCCCGTCGGCATGGCGGACCCCGGGTACTACCCGGTGTGGATCGGCTACGACGAAGCGCGCCTCGCCTCGGTACCGGACATCGGCACGCGCCAGGAGCCGAGCCTCGAAGCCATTGCGGCGGCGAAGCCGGATCTGATCCTTGGCGTCGGCTTGCGCCATGCGCCGATCTTTGCGGCGCTCGAGCGAATCGCGCCCACCGTGCTGTTCAAATACGGCCCGAACTTCACCGAAGACGGCGCCCGCGTGACCCAGCTCGACTGGAGCCGAAAAATTCTCCGCACCATCGGCTGCCTGACCGGTCGCGAGGCGGCAGCGCAGGCAGTCGAGGCTAAGGTCGATGCGGGTTTTGCGCGTGACGCGCAACGCCTCGCGCAAGCGGGCCGCCAGGGCGAACAGGTTGCGTGGTTGCAGGAGCTGGGTCTGCCCGACCGTTACTGGGCATTTACCGGTAACAGCACGGCGGCCGGCGTCGCGCAGGCGCTTGGCCTCGAGTTGTGGCCCGCCGCACCCACGCGCGAAGGCACGTCGTATGTTACGTCGGAAGATCTACTGAAGCAGCCGAAGCTCACGGTGATGTTCGTCAGCGCGACCGAGCCCGGTGTGCCGCTCGCGAGCAAACTCGATTCGCCCATCTGGCGCTTCGTGCCGGCTCGCAGCGCGGGGCGTGTGGGTCTCGTCGAACGGAATATCTGGGGTTTTGGCGGGCCGATGTCCGCGCTGCGGATGGCCGATACGATGACGGAGACACTGCTCGCTCTTCCGGCGCCGTCCGCCAGCAAGTAAGCGGCCAGGTTGGCGGCTAGCCAGGCGGCTGAAGACCGCTAGTCGCTGGCCGGCCCGCTTCATCCGTGGTGCGCGCTCAGCGCTGGGCGTTCGCGTCGACACGCCCAGCATGAACTTCACCTGACTTAAGTTATCCCAGCGTGCCGTTTGCGACGGCGGTGTTCTCCACGGCTTGCGCAGTGCCGATTGTCTCGCTGACGATACTGCCGTTATCCAGCTTCAACACGCGGTCCGCGAGATGGAAGTAGCGATCGTCATGGCTGATCACGAGTACCGTCTTGCCGCGCGAGCGCAGTTCCGGCAGCAGTTGTTCATAGAACACCGCCTTGAACTGCGGGTCCTGATCGGCGGCCCATTCGTCGAACAGGTAGAACGGCCGGTCTTCCAGATACGCGATGACCAGCGCCAGACGTTTGCGCTGGCCGGTGGAAAGCTCGCGCGTGGAGAATGCGCCGTTCACCACTTGCACCTTGTGGTCGAGCGCCAGTTTCGCGACCAGTGCGTTCGCGCGGGCGTCGGCTTGCGAGCGCGACGCAGCGTTCGGATCGACGATGCCCAGCAACGCGTCGAACAGATGAAAATCG
Organism: Paraburkholderia fungorum; assembly: GCF_902833645.1. Lineage (GTDB taxonomy): Bacteria > Pseudomonadota > Gammaproteobacteria > Burkholderiales > Burkholderiaceae > Paraburkholderia > Paraburkholderia fungorum. The sequence goes on along the minus strand of NZ_CADFGE010000008.1, from coordinate 109,015 downwards.
TTGAATACGGCGGTAAAACGCTGCCGGTACGCGGCGCGTTCGGCGAGGCCAATCGGCTTGCCGTCCAGTTCGATCGTGCCGCCTTCCGGTTCGTACAGACCCGTGAGCACCTTCGCGAGCGTGGTCTTGCCGCTGCCGTTGCCGCCGACGATAAACACCAGTTCGCCAGGCCTGAAAGTCAGATTGACGGGTCCGACGCGGAACATCCGTTCGTCGCGCTCGTGGAAATACGCGTGCGTGACGTCGCGTAATGTCAGGGTCTGGTACGGCGCGTGCGATGCGTTTTCATCCGGCGGCGGCGCGGTGCGCAGCGCGCCGAACTCGCTCATCACCTTTTCGATGCGATCGAGCGACACGCGCGCGGCATTCAGCGTCGGGACGTTGTTCAGCAAGCCGTCCAGCGGCAGCAGCATGAACAGAAACACCACGACGTAGCCCGATGCGGACGGCGCATCGGCATGCACGCCGAGCGCCGGCCAGAACGCGGCCACGCCCAGAAACACGTAGAACAGGAACACGATCCAGCCGACCCCGACCGCATAGGCGCTGAACGCATGGCGCCGGTGGTCGCGCACTTCGTCGATCGCCGAGCCGAGTTGACCGTCGACGAATTGACGCGAGCGGGCCTGGTGCAGCTTCAGCTCTTTCGCGCCGGTGAACAGCGCGCCGAGATAGCCGAACAGTTTGTCCTGCGAGCGGCCGGCGGCTTCGAGCGAGGCAATCGCCCGCTTGTCGCCGGCGTGATAGCCGAGTGAGCCGACCAGGATGGCGGCGAGCGCGAGCAGACAAACCGGCCAGGAGAGCCACGCCAGATAACCGAGGCAGCCGAATACGATCGAGCCGTGCATCACGAGATTGGGCAGCGCGAAGAACAGCATCGACACGTTGGTGGCGTCGTCGGTCAGTACCGACTGCACGGGCGCGGCGCCAATCCGTTCGACGTCGCGCAGTTCTGCCTCGGCGACCCGCCGCGCGACGTGCTCGCGCAACTGCGCCATCGTGTCCTGCGAGAGTCGCGCGAACAGCACGCCGGTGATGACGCGCGTGACGAGCGCGATCACCGCGCATAACGCAAATCGCATCGCAAGCGACATGTCGGCGGCGCCGGGTTGCGACAGCGCGCGGCTCAAGGTCGCGACGAGCAGCACGCTGGCGATGCCGTTCAGCACGCAGGCGGTGAGTGCGATCGCGAAGGCGCCTCGCGAGCGCTTGAGCAACGCAATGATCAGCCGCATGGCCGGTTTGCCGGCGGCACGCGCGGCGGTTGAGGGAGAAGAGGAGGGGGGCGCGTCGTAGCGCTCGTTGGCAGCGGTCATCGGCAGTGTGTCGCAGTGGGTCGCAATGGATCGGTGAAATGCAGCGCATTCAGGTGGCAAATGCGGTGACAAACGCGGTGACAAATGTGGAGACAAATTCGGGCAGCAAATGCGGGCAGCAAATGCCGGCGGCAAATCAACGGGGCGCAAAGACACGCCCCTCGCCTGATAGACGAATGGCCGCTGCAAACATTTACCGTCCGGCGCGAGTTGTCTCATCAAAGTGAGGCAGTCCGAATAATTTGACGGTGACGGTAAAGATTTGCAAGCGCGGATCGTCACACCAATGAAGCAGCCCATTGCGGCCTGCGACTTGGCCGACGCGGCCAGTTCTAACGGATTTCATGCCCATGACGAGCTTCCCGATTGCGTTGCACCACCGAATCCGCGCTTTGGCGCGTGTCGAACCCGATGCGCCCGCGTTGGCGTCGTTCATGCCGCATACCGTGCGACTTACGCGCGGCGAACTGGACAGCCGCGCGGCGCGACTCGCCGCACAGTTGCGTGAAGCGGGCGTGACGACGGAGGTGCGCGTTGGCGTATGTGTTGCGCGTTCTTGCGATCTGTTTGTCGCCTTGCTCGCCGTGCTGAAGGCGGGCGGCGTGTTTGTCGCGCTCGATCCGCGTCATCCGGCGGCACGCCTCGACTGGGTCGCCCAGGACGCGGGTCTCGCTCACGGCATTGTCGATGCTTCGGCCGATGCGGTCATGCGCGCACGTTTCGCGCAATGCTTCGACATGGCAAACGATGCTTTGGCAGACGCCGCCGCACCGCGTTTCGAGGGCGACGACGAACCGGTGCATCCGCGCGCAGCCGCGTACATGATCTACACATCGGGTTCGACCGGCACGCCGAAAGCGGTTGCCGTCGAGCACGGACCGCTCGCCGCGCACGGCGACGCGCTCGCTGAGTCGTTGCCGATTGGCGCGACCGATCGCGTATTGCATTTCGCCTCGGTGAATTTCGATGTGTCGATCGAAGCGTGGCTCGTGCCTCTCGCCGTGGGCGGCAGTGTGGTGATCAGCGACCCGCCGCCGTTTCCGCCGGAAGCCACGCACGCCTTCATGCTGCGTGAAGGGGTGACCAACACCACCTTGCCGCCCGCTTATCTACGCGAATTCGCGAACGTTTGCGAGCGCCTCGGCGTACCGCCATCGCTGCGCGTGCTGCTGTTCGGCGGCGAAGCGATGTCACAGGACAGCTTCGACGAGATTCGCCGCGTATTCCCGTCGATCAGGCTCGTCAATGGCTATGGACCGACCGAGGCGGTGATTTCGCCGATGTTGTGGCCGGTCGACCCGGATACGACGCCGATGCTCGAAGCGGGTAACGGTTACGCCTCGCTGCCGATCGGCTGGCCGATCGGACGTCGTGCGGCGCGTATCGACGGCGCAGTGCGGCGCGGCGAGGCCGGTGAATTGCTGCTCGGCGGCGTGTGTCTCGCGCGTGGTTATCATGGGCGCGCTGCGCTTACCGCCGAACGCTTCTTGCCGGACGCAAGCGGCGAACCGGGGGAGCGGATCTACCGTACCGGCGACCTCGCGCGCGAACGCGCGGACGGCTCGTTCGATTATCTCGGCCGCATCGACGATCAGGTGCAAGTGCGCGGCGTTCGCGTGGAGCCCGGCGAGATCGCGGCCTGTCTGCTGACGCATCCGGTGGTTGCCGATGCGGGTGTGATCGCCGATGCGACGGCAGGCAGGACGCAACTGATTGCCTGCGTGGTGCTGAAAGGAGCACTTGACGACGCAGCATTGCAGGCGCATCTCGGCGCGCATGTGCCACAGGCGTGGCTGCCGCATCGTTTCGCGCGCTTTGAACGCCTGCCTTACACGCTGAACGGCAAGCTCGACCGCGCCGCATTGCGCGATGCCGTGGCGGCGCTGCCGGTTGCGGCCGCCGCCGATTATGCCGCGCCCGCAACGGTCACTGAGCAACGTCTTGCCGATATCTGGCAAACGCTCCTGAACGATCCCACACCGATTGGCCGTACCGACCGGTTCTTCGCACGCGGCGGCGATTCCCTCGCGGCCATGCAATTGCAGGCGGCGATCCGGATCGAATGGGGCGTGAATTTGCGGCTCGATACGCTGTTCGACGATCAGCCGCTCGAAACACTCGCGGTGCTGATCGACACCGGCGAGACGGAATCGACGGTGAGCCGGCACCAGCAGATCACGGTGCTGCAGCCTTCGGCCGCTGCGTTCACCGACCGGGCTGCTTCGTTCGCCCAGCAGCGTTTCTGGGTGCTGGCGCAAACGCGCGATGCCGGCTCGGCCTATCACGTCGCCGTGCAATGGGACGTGCGGGGCGCGCTCGATCTCACGACCCTGCAACGCGCGCTTGATAGTCTGATCGCGCGTCAGGAAGCCTGGCGCACGACACTCGTCGAAACCGACGATGGCATGGTCATGCAGCGCATTCACGCAGCGTTGCCGGTGCGGATTGCGGAAATTGACCTGCATGCCTGCGATGAGGCCGAGCGCGTGTTGCGGCTCGCGGAGTTGACGGAGCAACACGTCGGCGCGTCGTTCGATCTATCGAATGGCCCGCTCGTGCGTGCCACGCTCATTACGCTCAGCCACAACGCGCAACGTTTCCTGTTGACGACCCATCATGCCATCAGCGACGGCTGGAGCTCGCGTTGCGCGTTCGACGAACTGCAGGCGGCTTACTCAGCGTTTGTGGCAGGACGCACGCCGCAGTTGCCTGTGCTGCCGGTCCAGTACGCGGACTATGCGCAGTGGCAGCGCGACTGGCTCGCCGCGGGCGAAGGCGAGCGTCAGCTTGCCTATTGGCGCAATGCGTTGCGCTCGGCGCCCGAACCGCTTGCCTTGCCACTCGACCGGCCGCGTGCGCCGCAACGCGACTATCGCGGCGGCCGGCTCGCATTGCGGCTGCCGCAAACGGTCTCCGCCGCGGTGCGCGAAGCCGCGCGGCGCGCCCAGGCATCGCCGTTTACCGTGCTGCTGGCGGCATTCGACGCGTGGCTGTATCGCCTGACCGGTGCAACCGACATCGTGGTCGCCGCGCCGATTGCGCATCGGCAACGCGCGGAAGTCGCGCCGCTGGTCGGCCTGTTCCTCAACACGCTGGCTTTGCGCGCGCGTGTTGCGCCAGACCAGTCGTTCGCGGCGTTGCTCGACGGCGTACGCCGCGTTGCTTTCGATGCCTTCGCGCATCAGGACGTGCCGTTCGATCAGGTGCTCGACGCCATCAAGCCGCCGGTGCGGCGTGGCGAAGAATGGCTCAAGGTCAAATTCGCGCAGCAGTTCGATCTGGAATTGACGGCTGAATTGCCGGGCGCGTCGGTGCGGATGTCGCCGGGGCTCGATCTTGCCGCCCGCTTCGACCTGGCACTCGATTTCACGGACGATCCGCGTGGCATTGAACTGGTGATCGCGTATGCGCTCGACGGTATTGATGACGCGACCGCGCAGGCCTGGCTGAATAGTTACGCCGCGCTGGTTGCCGACGCGGTGCGTGATCCGCAATGCGTGATCGCCGAACTTGATTGCGCGGATGGGCCGGAATACGACGCGGCCCGGCAGGGGCGAGCGCTTCAGCCGGAGGCGGATAGCGTGCTCGCGCTGTTCGCACGTCACGCGAGTGAAACGCCGCATCGCATCGCGCTTGCGGACGCCGATACGCAGCTTACGTTCGCCGAACTCGACGACGCGTCCGGGCGCATTGCACTCACCTTGCAGCAACGCAACATCGGCGCGGAGCAGCCGGTCGCGATCTGCATTGAGCGCTCGGTGCGTTTCGTGGTGGCGCTGCTCGGCGTGATGAAGTCGGGGGCCTGCGCGGTGCCGCTCGATCCGGCTGCGCCGCACGAGCGACTGGCGGCCGCTGTGGATGCCTGCGGCGCGCAATGGATGCTGAGCGCGGGTGGTGCGGTGGCCGCGTCAGCGTCGGGTAATGCCACGACGCTCGATATTGATTCGTTAGCGCAGACGGATGTTGCCGTTAGCGCCAACGCGAACACGAGCACTCACGCCATCCGTCCGGCACCGCTGCCTGACCAGGCCGCGTATCTGATCTTCACCTCAGGGTCGACCGGCACGCCCAAGGGCGTTGTGATCTCGCATCGCGCGCTGGCCGATTACGTCGCAGGCATGCTGGACGAACTCGCCTTTGCCACCGATGCCTCGATGGCGATGGTCTCAACCGTCGGCGCCGACCTCGGTCACACGACGCTGTTCGGTGCGCTGTGTTCGGGCCGCACGCTACATCTGTTGCCGGCTCAATGCGCGTTTGACCCCGATCGTTTCGCACACGAGATGCGCGCGCGCAAGGTCGGCGTATTGAAGATCGTGCCGAGCCATCTGCATGCGCTGCTCGACGCACAGCAAGCGGCTGACGTACTGCCTGCGCATGCACTGGTCACGGGCGGCGAAACGCTGCCGTGGTCGCTGGTCGAACGGATCGCGGCGCTTAAGCCGGCGTGCCGCGTGATCAATCACTACGGTCCGACCGAAGCGACCGTCGGTGCGTTGATCTTCGACACGTCTGCTCCGTCACACGCTGCCTTGCGTTTTCCGGAAGCTCGCCCCGCGCAAGTGCACACGGCCACGCAACCTGTGCGGATCGCGCAGATCATGCAGTCGGTGCCGCTGGGCTTGCCGCTGCCCAACGCCTACGCGTGTGTGCTCGACAGCCACGGTGCGGGTGTGCCGCCAGGTGGGATCGGCGAACTGTATCTCGGCGGTCCGGGACTCGCGCGGGGCTATCTGAACCGCGCCGCCGCGACCGCGGAGCGTTTCGTACCGCATCCGTGCGCGCCGGGCGAACGTCTCTACAGAACGGGCGACCGCGTGAAATTGCGCGCTGACCGTCGACTAGCGTTTCTTGGCCGGCTCGACGACCAGGTGAAAATTCGCGGCTATCGGGTCGAACCTGGCGAGGTCAGCGCCGCGCTGCGCGCGCTCGAAGGTGTCGCTCAGGCGGAAACGCTTGCGGTGGAGCATGAAGGGCGCTTGCGGCTTGCATCGTTCGTCGCTCCGTCCGATGGTGCGCGTCTCGATGAGCCCGCATTGCGTGCGGCGTTGGCCGCGCGTCTGCCGGATTACATGGTGCCGGCAGTAATGCTGATCGTTGCCGCGCTGCCTGTGACCGCGAACGGCAAAGTCGACCGTGCCGCATTGCGCGCGCTTGCCGCCGCGCCGGCGCCGGCCGTTGCCGAAGGCGGCGCGCCGCAAGGGGCAACGGAAGAGGCGCTTGCCGCGGTCTGGAAGGAAGTGCTCAAAGCCGAACGCGTGGGCCGCGACGACAACTTCTTCGAATTGGGTGGAGATTCGATTCTGGTATTGCAGGTGATCGCGCGTTCACGCAAACGCGGTGTGCGCTTTACGCCGAAACAGCTATTCGACGCGCCGACGCTGGCACAACTCGCCTGCGTTGCGACAACGGTGGATGTGGCTGCGCCGGCGACGCACGCCATGGCCTCCACAGTTAAAGCACAAGCGGTGTCGTCACAGACCGAACAAGCCACGACCCTTACGCCCGCGCAACTGCGCTTCTTCGCGCTGGATATTGCGCAACGTGGTCACTGGAATCAATCGATCGAACTCGATGCCGAGGCGCCGTTCGATTCCGATGCGTTCGCCCGCGCATTCGAAACGCTGCTGACGCATCACGAGATCTTCCGTCACCGTTTCGCCCCGAGTGGTCCCAGTGGAGAATGGCAACTCACATTTGCCCCACGCGCGTTCGAAACCCTCCCGCTCGCAGTCGCTTGCGCAGGTGACGAGAACGACGCGCTCGCCCGGTTCGACGCGCTGCAAAGCACGCTCGATCTCACGCACGGTCCGCTCGTGTGCGCGCTCGCCGCGCTGCTGCCCGATGGGACGACGAGGCTCTATCTGGCGATTCACCATCTGATTGTCGACGGCGTATCGTGGCGCGCGTTGCTGGACGATCTCGACGCCGCTTATCGCGCCGCGCGCGAGCGCCGCACGGTACGTTTGGCGTCGACGGGCACTCGCGCGCAGGACTGGGCGGCGCGGCTCGCTCGTGCCGCGCTCGACGTCACGAACTCGCCATTTGCCGCCGAAGTGCCGTATTGGGCGGCACTGACGGCGCCTTACGACGATCTGCCGCTTGACCATCCACAAGCCAGGGCGACGAACGCAGACGCACAAACTGTCGTCCAGACGATTGGCGCGGATTTGACGCGCGCCGCCTTGACGGAGGCAAACGCGGCCTACCGTACACAGATGCTCGAACTGCTGATCGCCGCTTTGGCACAGTCGCTCGGTCTGCCTCGCTGCCGTATCGAGCTCGAGGGCCATGGCCGCGAGGCATTGTTCGACGACGTCGACGTGAGCCGCACGCCCGGCTGGCTGACGAGCCACTATCCGCTGCAGTTCACTGTCGAAAGCACGTCGGCGGCGACGCTCTGCGTGGTCAAGGATGCGCTGCGCGCGGTGCCGAATAAGGGGCTTGGTTTCGGTGTGCTGCGCCACTACGGCGACGCGACCGTGCGCGCTGCGCTCGCCGCCGTGCCGCGGCCGCGCGTGACCTTCAACTACCTCGGGCAGTTCGATGCATCGCGCGAGGCTGCGCTGGTACCGCGCTTCGGCGGCGTGGGTTGCGAGCGCGATCCGGCCGGTCCGATCGGTAACGCGCTGGCGATTCACGCGTATGTCGATGGCGATACCGCGCGCACGCTGAAAATCCATTGGGTGTATGGCGCGACGCAGTTCGAGCGCGCGACGATCGAAGCGCTCGCCGAGCGTTTCGAAACGGCGCTGGGCGAGTTGACCACCGCATGCGCGGCGCGTCTTGCGCAACGCGGCGGCGGGGCAACGCCGGGTGACTATCCGCTCGCGCGCGCTGGGGGGCTCACGCAGGCTGCATTGGAGCGTTTGCCGCTCGATCTGCGCACCGTTGACGATATTTACCCGCTCTCGCCGATGCAGCACGGCATCCTGTTTCACTCGCTGTTCGCGCCAGAGCAATCGACGTATGTGAATCAACTGATCGCGACGTTGATCGAACCGGACGTCGAGCGTTTGCGCGCCGCGTTCGAGGGTGCGGTGCCGCGTCACGATATTCTTCGCACCGGATTTACGCCGGATGAAGCCGCGCCGATGCAGATCGTGCACCGCCAGGCGCGCATGCCGGTCGAGATCCTCGATTGGCGCGATCGAGGCGCCGCGGCACTCGATGCATTTGAAACATGGCTCGCGGAAGACCGCACGCGTGGTTTCGATCTGACGTCACCGCCTTTGATGCGCGTCGCGCTGATCCGGGTGACGGATCAGGCATGGCGTCTTGTCTGGACCCGTCACCATCTGCTGCTCGACGGCTGGAGCACGGCACGCTTTTTTGCCGACGTGTTGCGCGACTATATTGAGCCGCGGCGTCCGCAACCGTTCGCCGCGCCGGCGAAAACGCGCTACCGCGATTTCATCGCATGGCTCGCGGCACGCGACACCGAAGGGGAGCGTGCGTTCTGGATGGAGCGTCTCGCGCTTATCGACGAGCCGACCCTGATCGCCGACCGTGAGTCCAATCACAACGGCGAACCGGAAAACCCGCACGCGCCGCAACACCTCACGCGGCGTGAATCCTTTGATGCCGATACCACGGCACGTCTCACTGAAACGGCGCGCCGCCTGAAAGTCACCGTCAACACCGTGGTGCAGGGAGCATGGGCGCTCGCGCTGCAACGCATGACGCATCACAGGGCTGTCTCATTCGGGGCGACCGTGGCTGGCCGGCCCGACGCGCTGCCGGACGCCGGCACGGTGCTGGGCCTGTTCATCAACACGCTGCCGGTCATCACGGCACCGTTGCCGCAACGTTCTGCATCGACATGGCTTCAGGAACTGCAGCGCGACAATGCCGCGGCAGCGGAGCACGCGCATACGCCGCTCTACGAAATCCAGCAGTGGGCAGGCCAGGGTGGCGGGGCGCTGTTCGACACGCTGGTCGTGTTCGAAAACTATCCAGTCGATGAAGCCTGGCAAGGACGCGACGAACGCGCGCTCAAGCTGCGTGAGTTGCGCAATATCGAAGCAACCGACTTCGCGCTCACCCTGGTGATCGAGGCTGGCGCAACGCTCACGATCGACTACGGCTACGACGCCGCACAACTCGATGCAGCGCGCGTGGCCACTTTGCATCGTGCATTTGCCAATTGCCTGAGCGCTCTGATCGCCGATCCACACGCGCTGCTGGGCACGATCTCGATTGCGACCGCCGACGATCTCGCGACGCAGGCGAGCGCCAATGCGACCACTCGATCCTGGCCGCAAGCGCGGCAACAACCCCTGCACCGGCAATTCGCGCAGACGGCCGTCGCGCACCCTGACGCCATCGCGCTCGAATTCACCGATCCTCAAGGACGCGTGCAGCAGATGACCTACGGCGCGCTCGATGCGAACGCCAATCGGGTCGCGGCCGCGCTTATCGAAGCGGGCGTTCGGCCGGATACGGCGGTCGCGTTGTGCGTCGAGCGTTCGTTCGACATGGTGATCGCGCTGCTCGGCGTGCTGAAAGCAGGGGCAGCCTATCTGCCTGTCGACCCGGACTATCCGGCCGAGCGTATCGCGTATCTGCTCAACGACGCCAAACCGGCAGTCGTGTTGACGCAGCCGCATCTGCGGGACCGTGTGACCGCCGCGGTCGAGCATGTCGACGTCAAGACGCTGACCGTAGACGAACTGCTGGGCAGCGAGGTCGCGCTCGCCGCGGCGATGGAAGTGGCGCCGGAACAGCTCGCCTATCTGATCTACACATCGGGTTCGACCGGCAAACCGAAGGGCGCGGGCAATACGCATCGTGCGCTCGCGAACCGGATCGCGTGGATGCAGGACGCGTATCGGCTCGATGCGAACGACGTGGTGCTGCACAAGACGCCGTTCGGCTTCGACGTATCCGTATGGGAGTTTGTCTGGCCGCTCACGGTCGGCGCGAAACTCGCGATCGCGGCGCCGGGCGACCATCGCGATCCGGCGCGGCTGGTCGCGGCAATCGAAACGCATCGCGTCACGACGCTGCATTTCGTGCCGTCGATGCTTGCCGCGTTTGTCGCCCATCTGGAAGATTTCAAAGCGGCGGCGCGTTGCGCGAGCATCGAGCGGATCGTGGCAAGCGGCGAAGCGCTCGCACCGGAACTGGTGGCACGTGTCGCGCAACACTTGCCGAATGCGCGGCTCTACAACCTGTACGGCCCGACCGAAGCCGCCATCGACGTCTCGCACTGGACCTGCGACGCACGCGATGCAAGCGCGGTATCCGTGCCGATCGGCCATCCGATTGCGAATCTGCAACTGCATGTACTCGATGAGGCGCTGCAGCCGTTGCCGCCAGGCGCTGTCGGTGAACTGTATCTGGGCGGCGTGGGACTCGCTCGTGGCTATCTCGGCCGTACCGCGCTGACGGCGGAGCGGTTCATCCCCGATCCTTTCGTGCAGGGCGCACGTCTCTATCGAACCGGCGACCTCGCACGCCGTCGCGCGGATGGCGCGCTCGACTATCTCGGTCGTATCGACACACAAGTGAAGCTGCGCGGCCAGCGCATCGAACCGGGTGAAATCGAAGCCTTGCTGCGTGCGCAGCAAGGTGTGCACGACGCGGTGGTGGTCGTGCGTGACGAGCAACTGATCGGCTACGTTGCGCGAGGGGCGGACCATATGATCGACACGGAGGCTTTGCTCGAGACGCTGCGTGCTCAATTGCCCGCGTACATGGTACCCGCGCAACTGATCGACCTGGCGGTGCTGCCGGTGACGCCGAACGGCAAGTGCGATCGGCATGCACTGCCGCCGCCAGTTCGTCGCCAGTCTTCTGGGGAAGAGGCGGCAACGTCTTTGCAAACCGGCACGGAACGCGAACTCGCTGCGATCTGGGCGCGCGTACTGCGTCTCGAATCGGTCGGCCGCGACGACGACTTCTTCGCCCTCGGCGGCCACTCGCTGCTGGCCACGCAGGCCAACGCGCAGGCCAATCTGCATTGGACGCTGGTTCTGCCGCTGCGCACGCTATTCGACGAACGCACGCTGCAACGCTGTGCCGCCGCGATCGATCGTGCGCTGGCCGAACGCGATGCGAGCACCGGCGGGGACACCGCGAGTGCGATCGACGCACTCCTCGGTGAACTCGAACTGCAATGAGCGAACCTGCGCCCCGCCATCACGCATCACGCCCGCCTGCCCGCACTGAGCACTGAGCACTGAGCACTGAGATCACCCAGCATGACGACAGCCAAACCGGACCTGCTTTCCCTCGCGACCCGCTTCGCGCTCCTGCCGGACGCGCAGCGCAAGGCTTTTCTCACGAAGCTCGACGCCGCCGGCATCGATTTTCGCGTGCTGCCGATTCCGCCGCGCGCCGACCGGGCTGCCAGCGCGCCGGCTTCGTTCGCGCAAACGCGGTTGTGGCTGCACGCGCGCATGATCGACGAACCGGCAGCGTATCACATCACCGAGCGTCTGCGGCTCGACGGCGCGCTCGATGCGAACGCACTGCGTCTTTCATGCGACGCATTGATCGCGCGCCATGAGGCGTTACGCACGACCTTCGCCGAGGGCGCGGACGGGGTGTTGCAGACCGTGCATGCGCCGTCGCGCTGCCCGTGGCATGCGAGCGACGTGAGCACATTGCCGGCGCACGAGCGGGCGGCGCGCGCGGCCACCATCGCGCAAGCAGATGAAGCGCAGGCTTTCGATCTGTCGCTCGGTCCGCTGATGCGCGCGCATCTGATCCGGCTCGACGCAACGACGCATTGGCTCGCGCTGACGACGCATCACATCGTGTCGGACGGCTGGTCGGCGGACGTGCTGCTCGCGGAGCTGGCGTCGTTCTATCGCGCGTACGCGAAGAATGAAGCGGTATCGCTGGCGTCCTTGCCGATCCAGTATGCGGACTACGCGCTATGGCAGCGCCGCTGGCTCGATGCAGGTGAACGGGAGCGCCAACTGGCATTCTGGCGCGAGCGGCTGGACGCGGGCCGCGATGTGCTGATACTGCCGGGCGCCGCACCGCGTCCGGCACGACGGAGCGCGCGTGGTGCGCGGCACCGCTTCGTGCTGAACGTCGAGCTTGTCAAACAGGCCAGGGCGCTCGCGAATACCCGGCGTGCCACGCCGTTCGCGGTGCTGCTTGCGGCGCTCAATGCCCTGCTCGCGCGTTCCTCGGGCGAAGCGCAGATTCAGATCGGCGTGCCCGCCGCGAATCGCGAGCGCGGTGAAACGGCCGGCCTTGTCGGCTTCTTCGTCAACACGCTGACGCTCGCGACATCCGTTGCTGCCACGCAATCGTTCGCCGCCTTGGTGGATGCGACCCAGCAAACGCTCATCGACGCCCAATCGCATCAGGACGTGCCGTTCGAACACGTGGTTGAAGCGCTCGGCGTGGTGCGCAGCGCCAGCCATCATCCCTTGTTTCAGGTGATGGCAGCCTATGGCGCGCGTCGTCGTTTGCCTTCGCTTGCCGACGTTCGCATGACCGAATTGCCGTCCGGGATGCCGTTCGCCAAGTTCGATCTAACGCTGGGTTTCGAGGAAAGCGACGACGGTTCCATGGATGCCTGCTTCATCTACGCGCTCGACATTTTCGAGGCGGATGCGATTGAGCGGCTAGCCGCGCGTTTCGTCACGTTGCTGTCGAATGCGACTGCGGCGCCCGCAACGCCGGTTGGCGATTTGCAATGGCTGCCAGACGCCGAGCGCGCTCAACTGGATGCGTGGAACAACGACACAGCGGTCGATCGTCAGGATGCTTTCAGACCGGTTCATCAGCGCGTGGCCGATCATGCTCACGCACGACCGGATGCACGCGGCGTTGCGGATCTCGAACGCTCGCTCACACGCGGCGAGGTGGACGCGCGCGCCACACGGCTGGCACAACGGCTTGTCGCCGCCGGCGTGAGCGCGGAGATGCGCGTTGGGGTGGCGTTGAGCCGCTCGGTCGATCTGCTGGTCGGCCTGATCGCCGTGTTGAAATCAGGCGGCGCATTCGTGCCCCTCGATCCGGGCCATCCGCGCGAACGCCTCGCCCAGATTCTCGACGACGCCCGAATCACTCACGTCATTACCGAGCGCGCCAGTCTGGCCGCGTTGCCGGCGTCCGATCGCTTGCATCTCTGGCTGATCGACGAAGAGCCGCAGCGTGACGATCATTCGCTTACACCGATCGCGTTGCCGGCCGTATCGCCGTATCAGGCGGCCTATGTGATTTACACCTCGGGTTCGACCGGCAAGCCGAAGGGCGTGGTAGTCGATCACGGGTCGTTCGCGCGGCATTGTGCGGCGATTGCCGAACGTTACGGCGCGGGGGAAAGCGACGTCTTCCTGCTGTTCCAGTCGGTCAATTTCGACGGCGCACACGAGGGATGGTTCTCGCAGTACATGTCCGGCGCCGCGGTGGCGATCACTGCCGATACGCTATGGCCGCCCGCGCAAACCTGCCGGATGATGGTCCGCGAGGGCGTGACGATGACCTATGTGCCGCCCGGTTGTGCGACGCAGCTTGCTGAATGGGCACTCGCGCACGGCGCGCCGCCAACGCTGCGGTCGCTGACGGTCGGCGGCGAGGCGACTTCACGCGAGGCCTTCGCGCTGATGCGCCGCGCGTTTCCGAACGCGCGCATCGTCAACGGTTACGGACCGACGGAAACCGTCATCACGCCGATGCTGTGGATGTTCTATCCCACTGACGATGTCGCGAAGCTCGCCGACAGTGCGTATCTGCCGATCGGCACGCTGGTCGGCGCGCGCTCCGCGCATGTGCTCGACGCCCGACTGAATCCGCTGCCGGTGGGGGTGATCGGCGAACTGTATCTGGGTGGCGAAGGCGTGGGCGTTGCCCGTGGCTATCTCGATCGGCCCGCGCTTACTGCCGGGCGCTTCGTGCCGGATCCGTTCGGGGCGCCGGGAGCGCGGCTCTATCGTACGGGCGACCTCGTCAAGCGGCGCGCGGACGGCGTATTCGACTTTATCGGCCGTGTCGATCATCAGGTGAAACTACGCGGCTTGCGTATCGAGTTGGGCGAGATCGAGGCGCAACTCGCCGCGCATGACGACGTGCGCGAAGCGGTGGCGATCGTGCACGGCAAGGGGGCACAAGCGGCGCTGGTGGCGTATGTCGAATTGAGCGCGGAGGCCGGCAAGCGCACCACGCGTGCGGATGCTGCCGAACTCGACGCGCATCTACGTCACACGTTGCCCGATTACATGGTGCCCGCGCATATCGTCGTGCTCGATGCGTTGCCGCGCAACACGAACAGCAAGGTGGACCGCGCCGCATTGCCGGAGCCGCAGCGCGTCGCGCGGACCTATCAGGCGCCCGCCGCCGGACTCGAAACGGCACTTGCGACGATTTTCTGCGAAGTGCTGGACGTGGAGCGCGTCGGTCGTGGCGATCATTTCTTCGAACTCGGTGGGCACTCGCTCGCGGCGGTGCGAGTGGCGACGCGCGTAGCCGAGCGGCTCGCACGCGACGTGCCGGTGCGCGCGCTTTTCGAAGCGCCGGTCCTGGCTCAGTACGCGCAGCGGGTGATGGCCGCGGCGCCGAGTGAGACGGTGGTTGAAGCGAATCTCGAGTCCGGTGGACAGGCGGAATCAGGAAACGAAGCAGCGACGCATCATCCGCGCGTGCTCGCCGATGCGCAAGGTGTGTTGCCGCTGTCCGCAGCGCAATTGAGTCTGTGGTTTCTGTGGCGCGCGCAACCGCACAGCGCGGCCTATAACATTCCTGTCGCGCTGCGTCTGCGCGGACCGCTCGATCTCGACGCATTGCGCGAAGCGTTTGCCGGCGCCGCTGCGCGGCATCCGGCGTTGCGCACGCGCCTTGTCGAACGCAACGGGGCGTTGCCGGGCCAACGGATTGCGGCGCTGACGCCGTTCGAACTGCCGGTGATCGATCTGCTTTCGCGCGAAGCGACGGCCGCCGCACGAGAGTCTGCCGCTGTTGCGCTCACGGATGAAGACGCGCTGACCCCATTCCACCTGATCGACGACGCGCCACTCTGGCGCGCGCGGCTATTGCGTCTCGACGAACACGATCATGTGTTGTCGCTGGTCGTGCACCACATCGTATCGGATGGCCATTCGATCGATCTGTGGCTCGAGGAAGTCCGCACGATTTATGTGGCCATCGTGCGTGGTGCGTCACCGGCAGCGCCGGGTCGTTCATCGTCCTTGCCTCAAGCGTTGATTTTGCCGGTCGCGGCGCCACGCGCGCGTCTGTCATTCTGGCGCGACGTGCTGGCCGACGCGCCCTCGCACGTTTTACCCCCGCCGACGTCCGGCCGTTCCATGGCGCCGCGCTGGAGCGCAGGCCGCTTCGCTTTTGTCTTCTCCCCAGACGTCGTGCGGCGCGCCCGCGCAATGGCGCTCGACGTCCACGCAACCCTGCCGATGCTGCTGCACGCTGCGTTGAACGTCGCGTTCTATCGCGCGACCGGCGCGACCGATCAGCCGGTCGGCGTGCTCGCGTCGACCCGCGAATTGACGGGTGAGGCCGCGCGCCGCGCACTCGGGCTCTTTATCAACGCGGTGGTCGTGCGCACCCGGCTCGCTGAAACGGACACCCCCGCCGCGCTGCTGGCTGACGTTCGCGACGCCGCCCTCGCCGCCTATTCGCACGCGGACACGCCCTTTGCCGAGGTGGTCGCCGCGTTGCGCGCGCCGCGCCCGGAACCCGGCAATCCGCTCTTCTCGGTGATGTTCAACTATCTGCGCCCGGCTGGCGCCAAGGCACACGACTGGGCCGGCCTGACGCTCGACGATTTCAACGACGTGCGGCATCGCGTTGTATTCGAACTGGAACTCGACGTGGTCGAGCATCCGGATGGTCGCGTGACGGGGGCGTTTTCGTATGCGGACGAGCTGGTCGACGGCCGCTTCGTCGAGGCGTTGGCCGCTGACTATCTCAACGTTGTGCGGCAGTTCCTCGAGGCGCCGCATGAAGCGCTCGGTGAGTCGCCGGCGCGCTTTGCACTTGCCACGCCCGGCGTTTTTGCCGACATGAACGTTCGCGGCGCGTTGCACAACGAAGCGGCCCGACGCGCCGAGGCGCTTGAGCGCGTCTGGAGCGATCTCTTCAAAGGCAACACGCCTGCTCATCACGACGATCTGTTCGAAGCCGGTGCGACGTCGTTCGACGTCGTGCGTTTCGTCGACGCGGCGCAGGCGGCGGGGCACGCGCTCTCGATTGCCGACGTGTTCGCTGCGCCGACTTTCGCCGGTCTGAGTGCGCGGATCGTGGCGGCGGCATCGGCTGCTATCGAGGCGCGGGATGCCGGCTAAAGCCCGCGCCGCCCGACCAGCATTTTTCTCCGGCCAGCCCCACGGCGCGCCGGCTCACACCGATAAGGACATGCGACATGCACAGAGATACCGTATTTGATCTGATCGGCATCGGCTTCGGGCCGTCGAATCTGGCGCTTGCCGTGCGCCTCGCCGAGGAGGCCGGCAAGGGACGCCACGCGGACCTCGCCCACTGCTTCATCGAACGCCAGCCTGAGTTCGGCTGGCACCGCGGCATGCTGCTCGACGATTGCCGGATGCAGATTTCTTTTCTCAAGGATCTTGTCACGCTGCGCGATCCGACCAGCCGCTTCACGTTCATCAACTATCTGTTCGAGCGGGGACGTCTCGCGGATTTCGTGAACCTGAAGAGCTTCTACCCGACGCGTGTCGAGTTTCACGATTACCTCAGTTGGGTGGCCGCATCGTTCGATGAACGCGTGCATTACGGCCAGACGGTGATCGGTATCGAAGCGGTTAAGGCAATCGGTAACGTGAACGAGGTCGAAGCGCTGCGTGTATTCTCGCGCGACGAGGAGGGCCGCGAGTGGCAGCGCGTGACGCGCGCGCTGTCGGTCGGTATCGGCGGTGGCGCACACGTGCCGGAGGCCTTTGGCGCGCTCGGTTCGCACAATATCGTGCACTCGTCGAAGTATCTGACTTCGATCGACCGCGTGGTGGGCGACGCCGGCGGTCCGCGCAAACGGGTGGCCGTGATCGGCGCGGGGCAGAGCGCGGCCGAAGTATTCGTCGATCTGACGCGCCGCTATCCGCACGTCGACGCGAGCCTCGTGATCCGTTCGAGCGCGCTCAAGCCCGCCGACGACAGCCCGTTCGTCAACGAAATTTTCAGCCCGGCTTTTACCGACATCGTCTACGCGCAGCCGAGAGACGGCCGCCGTTCGTTGATCGAGCGCTTTCGCGATACCAACTATGCGGTGGTCGACCGTCCGTTGATCGAGCAGATCTACGAAATGCTCTATATGCAGAACGTGTCCGCGGAACCGCGCCACCGGCTGCTGGCGAATACGGGTATCGAGACGGCGATGCGCACGGCCAGTGGCGAGATCGAACTCACGCTGCGCGATCGCTTGAGCGGCCACGCGCGCGCCGAGCAGTTCGATGCGCTCGTGCTGGCGACGGGGTATCGCCGCGACACGCATTTTGAATTGCTCGAAGGTCTTGCGCCGCATCTGGGCGACGCGCTTGCGCAAGGCAATGTCGAACGCGATTACCGGCTCGCCACACCCGCGAGTTTCAAGCCGCGCATTTACCTGCAAGGCTGCTGTGAGGACAGCCACGGGCTTTCCGACACGTTGCTGTCGGTTCTCGCGCTGCGCTCCGACGAGATCGCCGCATCGCTTGCTCACCACACCTCACAAGACCGGTCGGCCAGCCGGACGACGCAAACAGAAGAAAACGGGATGAGCAAGGGTCGCATGGTCTTCGCTCTTTGATAAAGCACGGCCGGTTGGGCGCATAACAACCTGGAGCATCGAGAGATGGAGTGGGCAACAGGCACGAGGAATCTGATGCTGAACGCGGCGATTTATCAGATCAACCAGACCACCGTCGTCACGCCCGACCTTGCGCTCGATCCGACAGGCAGCACGTCGGTGCAGACGGGCGAGGTGCGCTCGCGCGGCATCGAACTGAGCGGCGTGGGTAACGTGACGCGTAATTTCTCGTTGATCGCGACGGCGAAGTACGACTGGTAAGCGGAAGGCGTTCGCGACGGATTGGGCTGCTTTCACGTGCCGTTCGAACGCCGCTGGTTTTTTTATCTCATTTGCAACTACTGATACGTGTTCGAATCGACTATGCCGAAGAAAAAGCTCGTTTATATCTGGTCTCTTAGAAACGCGGCCGCCGATAAGGCGGGGCAGGATATCGCTTACAGGAGCGGCACGCGCTACATGAAGTCGGTGCTGGAGTCGCTCGTGGAAGCGCTTAACGATACCGAACTCGGTGAGCAGTACTCGCTTGAGAAAGTGATCTACGACGATGATCCGGGTTCTGCGCTCGATCGCGAGAAGCTCAAGGAGTATGGGTTTTTCTACGAACCTGGCAAGCGGTGGTTCTATCCGCCGGATTTGCAGGTGCAAGGGAAGGCTGTCAACGCGCTATTGCTCGCGATTCCCTCTACGTATCGGCGTGAGCCGCTTGGGGCTGAGGGGCGGGCTGCCGGGAAGAGCCGTTTTGAGAAGCATCTGCTCGATACCTTGATTGAGCTTGAGGCTGATGTTGTCGTGCTGGATGGGTTGTTGATTATTCTCGATGAGCTGGTGCGGCCCGGAGCGCCGTTCTATCGCAAGATCGTGAACATTCACCCGGGGGTGACGCGCGAAGAATCGCCGTATGAACGGCGTGGAGCTTATGCGACGCTCGATGCTTTGTATGGGGCGCGGGGGAAGAAGGTGGTGAACTGGAAGACCATGGAGACTGTGGCTGTGGAGCCGCTTTATCTTACGGGGGCGTCGTTTCATTACGTCGATGAAGGGATCGATTCGGGGGAGGTGATTCATGATGTGCTCAATACCGAGATCGATGAGGACGATACTATTCTTGAACTACGGTGGAATAATTTTAATCGCAGTTTGTTTCCGGCTTTGAAGGAGGGGTTGGCTGTGTTGGCCGGGTGAGGGTTTGTTTGGCGTGCGCGGTGCTTTTTTTTGTGCGCTGACGGGGGTGGCCTTTCCTTGATTTGTTAGTGGTCTATTAGCGTTGCCCCTGTGCGGGGCGGCACCTACTTTTCTTTGCCGGCCGCAAAGAAAAGTAGGCAAAAGAAAGCGGCTCAAACCGCTAATTTTTAAGCGGGTCCCCCGCGCAGCCACGGTAGTGGTGCATCTGGAATCTGTCTCCTCGCGCATTCCGCGTCAGTGACAAGGCAGTCATACTTCCGGCGGCGCTGCGCGCGCCGACGCTCATTTCTTACCGCCGATCTCGATTCAGGTCTCGACCTCTTTGGGGCCATGTGTTGCCGTCATCGGATGAACCTCGGCGGTCTGTCAGTCTGATGCTTCAGCACGAATCGCAGCGGGCGACTTGTTGTGCAGGACGGGTTGCTACTTTTCCTGGCCGCCTCGATGCGCTGCCCGAAATCACAAAACTCAGCACCGCGAGCACCCATACGCCAGCGCCGCCGTATAGCATCACCCAGCCAAAGCCGTCGATTAATGCGGCGTGAACCGCTGTTCCCGTGGGATCGATTTGCGCTAGCACCGGTATTCCCGCTTTGACAGCTTCGGCATCCCCCGCGGCAACCTTCTCGGCAAGTCGGGCAAGCAGGCCCGCGTCGATCGTTGCAGGCAATCTCGCCTTCAGGTGGAACAGGATGCCGGCAATCAGGATCGCACCCATCAACGCAATGTTGATCGCGAGCGTAATCATCCGCGCACTCATGTCAATGCCAGATGCCATGCCGGCTCGCTCCACAGGAACGGCACCCGTCGTCGTGTTAGTTACGGGTGTATTCGTCAAGCCAAGACCGGCCCCGGCGAGTATGCAGCCAGGCAGCATCGTCAGCGCGCTCGGATGCGCAACGCTGCTGCCGTACTTCATCAACATGAAACCGAGGCCGATGACGAAGAGCCCCCCAGGAATCGCGATTCCCGAGCCGTAGCGCAAGATAAGTCGCTCGCCCAGCGGAGGAAACAGCAACGTCGGCAGCGTGTATGCAAGCAAGGCCAGCCCCGCAGTCACGCTGTCGTAGCCAAGTCCGATCTGGAAGTAGATCGGAATGTAAATCATGAAAGGCCAGAAACTGAAGTTCATGCCGGCGGAACCCATCAACGCACCGGAAAACTGCGGAATCCTGAATACCGAAAAATCAAACATTGGGCGTGCGCTGAGTCGCTCCGCGTACAGGAATGCCACGAAGGCAAGCACCGTCGCCACGAGAATGAAAATCGCACGCGAACTGGTAAAGCCAAGGGCGGGGCCCTGGGTGATGAAATACACCAGGCCAAAAACCGCTAGGGACAACGTGGCCATGCCCGCCACGTCGAACGTATGCGCGTGCGGATCGCGCGATTCCTGCACGCCGCCAAAGACTAGCGCCAAGGTCGCGATGGCGAGCAGCGCATGTACCCAGAAGACCCATTGCCATCCCGACACCGCCACGATCATCCCGCCAATGATCGGCCCAAAGCCCAAGCCGATGCCGAGAACAATGCCCCACGCGCTGAATGCCCGGGCGCGCTCAGGCCCCTCGTTGAACTGGTGCGAGAGCACGGCGACCTGACAGATCAGCATCGCGCCGCCACTCGCGCCTTGCAACAAACGCCCGACGATCAGCGTCGGCACGCTCTGCGCAAGCCCGCATATCAACGAAGTCAGGCCAAACAGCGCAATGCCAATGACGAAAATCCGCCGGCGGCCGAAGCGGTCCGCCAGCGTGCCGGTCGCCATCAGGACCGTGGTTACCGCAAGCGTGTAGGCGTTCATGATCCATTGCATGCCCTTGAAGTCGCCGTGCAGCACGCGCTCGAGAGTGGGCAGGATCACCGGCACACTCGAGATTTCGAGGCTGAACATCAGTGAGGCAAGACACACGGCGCCTAACGCCAGCGTGTTCTTGCGGACGGAGAAGCGGGTTTTTTGCGCCGCTTCGTTGGACGTGGGCCGGTCGGCGCACGATTGCCGCGTGGTGGAACCGGCGGCGGTCGCGGCCGTCGTGGCTGTTGTGGCCGCCGTGCCGCCGGCGCGCGGCGGTTCGTCGTGCCGTGGCGACGCGTTCCGATATCTGGACATAGGAATTCACCTCGATAGTCGATGGGCTGGGCCACCAGAGAGTGTGTAATATAGAGGGGAATTCCTGTCCCTATTGACGCCATTAAATCCAATGAGTGTGTCTTTAAAGGAACCAATTAGGTGAGGCTATGAGCGACATGCTTGATGGCGTAACGACCTTCGTGCGCGTGGTCGAAACGGGCAGTTTTGCATTGGCGGCGGAGCGCATGAATCTGACGCGCTCGGCTGTCGGCAAGGTAATCGTGCGGCTCGAAAAACGCCTCGGCGTGCGCCTGCTCAACCGCACCACGCGCAGCCAGAGTCTCACCGAAGACGGGCAAGCCTATTACGACCGCTGCGTGCGGGCATTGGCCGAACTCGAGGCGGCCGAAGCCGATCTGGATTCAGGCCGGCGCGAACCGAAGGGACGTCTACGGGTAAGCGTGCCGCAAGCCTTTGGCCATTATTGCGTCGCGCCGGTTCTGCTCGGACTGGCGCGCAGACATCCGCAACTGAAAGTCGAAATTTCGATCAGCGATCGCTTCGTGGACATGGTGGAGGAAGGTTTCGATCTGGTCGTGCGGATCGGACCGCTGCCCGACAGCGCGAGTCTCGCGGCGCGTCGGCTGGGTGTGCAGTACGCGAGCATTGGCGCTGCGCCGTCCTATCTCGCGCAACGCGGCATGCCACGCAACGTGGACGAATTGCGTGGCCACACGAGCGTCGCCTACCTGCGGGCCGGCGTCGTGCAGCCATGGGATGTGGTCGATGTCGACGGGCAAATCCGCCGCGCGCAGGTCGAGCCGCAACTTAGCTTTGACGACATGCAGGGGATTGTGGACGCCGCGATTGCCGGCTTCGGTCTGGCGTGGCTGCCGTGCTGGTTGCTGACACGTTATATGCAGACGGGCCAACTGGTCGCGGTCATGGAGAACTGTTTTCGACCCTCGCAGGACATCAACGTGGTGTGGCCGAAGAGCCGATATCTGCCGTTGAAAACGCGCTGTGCGATCGATGCGCTGGTGGCCGAGATTCCCGCCATGGTCAGGGCGCCCAGCGTGGACGCCCTGCCTCGCGCGTAGTGGTTAGAACTGCATCGTCGCGCTAGCCACGGCCGTGCGGGTCGGGGAAGGCGAGACAAAGGAGCCCCACGCGGTGGTCCAGTAGCGGCGGTTGAACATGTTGTTGATGCCCGCGCGCAATGTCACGTCCTTGCCGGCGATCTTCGTCTCATACCGGCCGCTCAGATCGAAGGTGGTATAGGCGGGCACGAACTGCGTGTTGGCTGCATCCACGGCCTGGTTGCCGACATACTTGCCGCCGAACGCCAGCGTCAGCGGACGCAGATACGACGGGTTGTACTCGATGCGTCCCGTGAAGGTAAAGCGCGGCGCGCCATAAATGCGCTTGCCTTCGATAGCCGGGTCGTCGATGTCGACGGCCTTCGTATCGAGCCACATCATGCCGCCCATCACGCGCCATTCGCTCGTCAACGCGAGCCAGCCGCTCGCGTCGATACCGGTGTAGCGCTTGGTGCCGTCCTGCACGAACAGGTTGGCCGTGTTCGTGTAGTAGTAGCCCTGGTCGACGCGGAACAGCGCGAGATTGGCGCCCCATTTCGCGTGATCCGTCTTGAAGCCGATTTCGTACTGCTTGCTCCTCAACGGTCCATACGTGGCCGGATAGTTGAGGTTGGTGTTCGACGCGGCGCCGCCCTGTTCGAGTGATTGCACATAGCTCGCATAGACCGTCGAATACGGATCGGTCTTGTACATGAGCGCGAAGGTCGGCGTGACCGGATTCGCACTGTATTGCGACGTGACGGCGCTCGACGGATCGTACTGGTGCTGGCGGAATTGCGTGTAACGCACACCGGCCAGCGCGGACAGACGCGACGTCAATTGCACGGTATCGCTGGCGTACAACGCCGCCTGCGTGATGCGTTGCTGACGATAGAGATCCGAGCCGATGCTGACTTCGTCGTTGGTCAGCAAGGTGCTGTTGTACAGATTGCCGGTGCCGAGGAAATAGCCGTTGTTCCAACCGGTGCTGTTGCTGTACTCGGCGGTTTGCGTCTGGTAGCTCGCGCCGGCCACGACGTCATGCTTGATGCTGCCGGTGTTGAACTTGCCCTCCACCATCGCGTCGACGTTCTGATAGAAGTAGCGCGTCATCGCCGCATAAAGCGTGTTCGAATAGTTGCCGGCGGCGTCGGTGACGTACAGGAAGCTATCCGAGTTGGTGCGATTCTCCTTGGCAAAGCGATACTTCACGCTCGCATGCCAGTTCTCGGAAAGACGGTAATCGAGGCCCGTGCCGAACGAGGCCATCTCGGTCTGATAGTAATTCTGCGGCTGCGTCAGCGCGTGGGTGACGGTGCTCGCGTCGGGAATCCCCAGACCGCTGCCGAAGCCGAGGCCAAACAGCGTGCCGTTGGTTTTACGCTTCTGATAGAAGGCGTCGACCGTCCATGTCAGGTCCGGCGTAATGCGGAAGTCCAACGCGAGCGACGCGACCTGGCGGCGAATATGACCGTTCTGCTCGGCGGTGTTGCCGTCTTCGTTGACGAGGTTCAGGCGATAGCCGAAACGGTTGTCGTTACCGAAGCGGCCGCCCAGATCGATCGCCTCGGTGAACACCCCGGCCGATCTGTAGCCGACCGAAATGCTGCGGTATGGATCGTCGGTCGGGCGCTTCAGCACGTAGTTGACGATGCCGCCCGGCGAGCCGAAGCCGTACATGAAACCGGATAGGCCCTTCAACAATTCCACCTGCTCGAATGGTTCGAGCGAAAGGTCGGTGTCCCACGACGGGAAAGTCTGGCCATCCACCTTGATGCTGTTCAGCGTGTCGATCGGCATGCCGCGCACCTGGAACATCGAGTTCTCGGCGACCGCGTTCTCGCTGCTGACCGACACGGCCGGGTCGTACTTGAACAGATCGTTGGCGGTCGTCGCGAACAGGTCCTTGCCTTCCTCGCTGGTCACGGTGCGAGTCGAAAACGGCGTGTCCACCGCCTTGCGCGTACCCAGCGCGCCGGCGCTGACCGTATCGGCCTGCGCCACGGCAGTGTCTTTCGCGGCGGAGACGCTTACGGCGGGCAGCGTACCGCCGGCTTCGCTTGCCGCGGCCTGCGCCCATCCCGATGACGATAGCGTGGATAACGATAATCCGACGCTGACGAACAGCCCCGCACTGAGGAGAGACGGTGTGCGGCGATGGCCGCGCATCAGCGTTGGCCGCGCTGGGCGGCTGGCGACGAGAAGATTCTGCATATTGTTTGAGTTGGGCAGGACGGTTGGGCAGGACGGCGCAACGCACCAGAAATGTGCGCGACGGCATCGTTCGGCGAGTAATGATTAAACGGATGGTCCAGACTTCGACTGCGCATGAATAGTAATGCATCTGATTCGCATTAACAATATGATTGTCTCTCAAGTCCTCTATAAGACATCTGTCTTAAGACATAGGCGAATTGGCTGTAAGCCTTGTCTGGTGGGGCTCGACCCTGTCCGCGCCGGTTCGGCGATATGTTTGTTTAGCAGCGAGTACTGGAAAACACGCATATACTCACGGTCGGGCCGTAAAAAGTAGTGCCGTGGGTCGCGCTGCGTTCCTGCTGCTTTGCCGCCATCTCGCGGCTCAGCGCCACCAACGCTCTGTCTAACACTTCACCAAGCAAAGCATCAAACATGTCCACATCGCCGAAGATCATCTACACCCTGACCGACGAAGCGCCTGCTCTGGCGACTTATTCGCTGCTGCCGATCGTCAAGGCGTTCACGCGCTCGTCCGACGTGATCGTTGAAACGCGCGATATCTCGCTCGCCGGCCGGATCATTGCTGCATTCCCGGACTACCTGAGCGCGGAACAGAAGGGTTCCGACGATCTGGCGGAACTGGGTGGACTCACCACGCGTCCGGAAGCGAACATCATCAAGCTGCCGAACATCAGCGCTTCGGTGCCGCAACTGAAGGCGGCGATTGCCGAACTGCGCGATCAGGGCTTCAAGCTGCCGTCCTATCCGGACGAAGCGAAGACCGACGAAGAGAAAGACGTCAAGGCGCGCTACGACAAGATCAAGGGCAGCGCGGTGAACCCGGTGCTGCGTGAAGGCAATTCGGATCGCCGCGCGCCGCTGTCGGTGAAGAACTACGCGCGCAAGCATCCGCACAAGATGGGCAAGTGGAGCGCGGACTCGAAGTCGCACGTGGCGCACATGAGCGGCGGCGATTTCTACGGCAGCGAAAAATCGGCGCTGATCGCAGCGGCCGGCACCGTGAAGATCGAACTGACCACCGCCGACGGAGCGACCAGGGTCCTGAAAGAAAAGACGGCCGTGCAAGCGGGCGAGATCATCGACGCATCGGTGCTAAGCAAGAACGCGCTGCGCAACTTCATTGAAGCGGAAATCGCCGACGCGAAGGCCAAGGGCGTGCTGTTCTCGGTGCACCTGAAAGCGACCATGATGAAGGTGTCGGATCCGATCATCTTCGGCCACGTGGTCTCGGTGTTCTACAAAGACGTGCTGACCAAGCACGCCGATGCGCTGGCGCAAGCCGGTTTCAACCCGAACAACGGCATTGGCGATCTGTACGCGCGCCTGAAGGATCTGCCGGCCGAAACGCGTGAGGCGATCGAAGCCGACATCAAGGCGCAGTACGCGCAACGTCCGCAACTGGCCATGGTCAACTCGGACAAGGGCATCACCAGCCTGCACGTGCCGAGCGACGTGATCGTCGACGCCTCCATGCCGGCGATGATTCGCGAGTCGGGCAAGATGTGGGGCGCGGACGGCGCGCTGCACGACGCCAAGGCGGTGATTCCGGATCGTTGCTACGCCGGCGTCTACCAGGCGGTGATCGAAGATTGCAAAAAGAATGGCGCATTCGACCCGGTCACGATGGGCACGGTGCCGAACGTCGGTCTAATGGCGCAAGCCGCTGAAGAATACGGTTCACACGACAAGACGTTCCAGATCCCGGCGAGCGGCGTGGTTCGCGTAACCGATGCAGCCGGCAACGTGCTGATCGAGCAGGCGGTTGAGGCCGGCGACATCTGGCGCATGTGCCAGACCAAAGACGCACCGGTCCAGGACTGGGTCAAGCTCGCGGTCAACCGCGCGCGCGCCACCGGCGCGCCGGCTATTTTCTGGCTCGACGCGGCACGTGCGCACGACGCGCAGATCATCAGGAAGGTCGAGCAATACCTGAAGGACCACGACACCAGCGGTCTGGACATTCGCGTCATGACGCCGGTCGAAGCCACGAAGTTCTCGCTCGAGCGCATCCGCGCGGGCAAGGACACGATCTCGGTCACCGGCAACGTGCTGCGCGACTACCTCACCGACCTGTTCCCGATCATGGAACTGGGCACCAGCGCGAAGATGCTGTCGATCGTTCCGCTGATGGCAGGTGGTGGCATGTTCGAAACCGGCGCTGGCGGTTCGGCGCCGAAGCACGTTCAGCAACTGGTTGACGAGGGCTTCCTGCGTTGGGATTCGCTCGGCGAATTCTTGGCATTGGCGGCTTCGCTCGAACACCTGAGCGGTGCGTATCACAACCCGAAAGCGCAGGTGCTGGCCAAGACGCTGGATCAGGCAACGGGCAAGTTCCTCGACAACGACAAGTCGCCGGCGCGCAAGGTTGGCGGTATCGACAACCGCGGCAGCCACTTCTACCTGGCCATGTACTGGGCTGAGGCGCTCGCTGCGCAAACCGAAGACGCAGCCTTGCAGGCGCAGTTCGCCGGCGTGGCCAAGGCGATGGCCGACAACGAAGCGAAGATCATCGAAGAGTTGGGTGCGGCGCAAGGTAAGCCGGTGGATATCGGCGGTTACTACCGTCCGAATGTCGAACTGACGAGCAAGGCCATGCGCCCGAGCGCGACGCTGAACAAGATCGTGGACGCGATTGCTTAAGATATTGAATGACGTGCTGAATGCGGTACTGAAACCGCCGCTCACGGTGGCGAGACGAGTACGGAAATAAGCCGTAAGCAAGACGATGGCGCTCTTCAGGAGCGCCATCGTCGTTTCTACGCGTGCCGAATCGGTCATGCCTGCCTTCACACGTGAACGATTTCCCAATCGCTGAGCTTCTCAGGAATTTCGAGCGTCGACGTGTCGACTTCGGTCAGTTGCGGGCAGGTGAGGCCGCGTGCGACTTCGTCGGCGGCCTTTTCCGGGCAGGAAAACTCACCAAGCGTCTCGTTGCCGTAAATGGCCTCCCAGCCACCTTGGCCCGGCAAAATGTAGAACGCTCCCTGGGTCGATCCAAAGCGAAAGCCTTTCATTTTTAGTCTCCCAATTGCCAATTAAAAACCGCGATGCCGTGGCGGCTTCAGGTAGGGGCAGGGGACTCGCTGCGACTGCGCTTTCGTCCCGTCTTTCACTGCACCCTTTTCGCTGCATCCTATGAAGCGTCGGCTCTTGTAAAAGAGTCTACGTCAGCAGGTCGTGGCGCAAGAGTGTGTTAGACGGTTCTCTCGATAAAAGAATGTCGTTTAAAAATATATGGTTACGTTCTGCATTTCGCGATGTGCAACGTGGGGCGACATTGCGAAATGGCAAATTTGTGCCACGCACCACGATTTTTTACGAAGCAAGGGCTCATGCCACATCGTGAAATTTTCGCGTGTTGGCCACATAGTGGGGCGCCATGCATTCGCCGCACAGCCAAACGTCGCGCCTGATCGCCCGGTTCAGGGAAGCACGCGCTTCAGAAAAGCGAGCATTACGTGATTGAATTGCGCCGGCCGTTGCAGCGGGGCGAAATGGCTCACGCCGGGCAGGAGAATCAGCGCCGCGCCGGGAATGCTGCGGGCGAGATAGTCGGCGTGGTCCGGTTTGATGAATTCGTCGTGCTCGCTTTGCACGATGGCAACCGGCACGCGAATCGCGGCCAGATCGCGCGCGGAATAGTTGGGCTCGGTTCGCATCATTTCGCTGACCGCGCCAACGAAGGCATCGAAGTCGTCGGGCGTGGCCGAGAGCTGCGCGTAGTCCTTGGCATGCCTCGCGAAACACCGGTCGATGATCGGCGTCGACACGAATTCTTTGGTCCCGCTCGGATCCATGTTGCAGCCGAAGAAGAACACGCCCGCAACCCGCTCCGGAGCCCGACTGCCCAGCACCATCGCGACGCAGGCGCCGTCGCTCCAGCCGACCATGGCGGCGCGCTCGAGTTGCAGCGCGTCCATCACGGCCAGAACGTCGGTGGCCATCAGCTCGTATTTATAGGGGCGCGCGTCGCGGGTGCTACGGCCATGGCCGCGGCTGTCGATCACCACCACGCGATGCCCCGCGCCAACCAGCGCCGGGACCTGGTAGCCCCAGTTGCCGCTGTGCCCCAGACCGCCGTGCAGCAGGATCACCGGTTTGCCGGTCCCATATGACGCGTACCAGATTCGCGCGCCTTCGTGCTCGATGTGGCCTTGGCTGTTCGAAACCGGCAGCGGGGCAGCGCCATGGGCTTCGAAATGGGCGAGGTCGTCGTCGTGGAATTCCATGAAGGGTGCCTTCCCGGTGAGTTCGGTAACTGAAAGTTCGGTCACGTTGCCTGTGACGCCATCAGAAAATCAACAAAGCTACGAATTTTCGCGCCTGGACGGCGCTCGGGCGGTGTCAACGCGACCGGCCGGCTGCGATTTCGATTTCAGTGAGTCTCCAACCCGGTCAGACTAGCAGGAACCGTCGCGATCAGATGGCGCGCCAACTGTTGAGCTCGCTCCTTCTCTGCCGCAGTGAGACTCGCGCCGACGCGCTGCTCGACAACGCGAGTGGCGTCGGCATAGGCACGCAAGCCAGGTTTGGCAGCAAAGCTCGCCTGCGCGCGCTGAAGCCACGCGTCGCCGAGTGCTTTGTCGCGCGTCACACCGTCACCCGAAAGATAGCGGATACCAGTTTCGTATTGCCGCAATGGCTCGCCCTCCAACGCTTCGGTCAGGGTCGAGAGTGCGTTCCAGGTGGCTTCGCTATTGTCTGCAGCAGATGTCTGCAAGCCGCTGCCCGCACTCCACCGTGTCTCGTCGGTGGTTAGCGCGAGCCAGTGCGTCGATCGTTGATTGAGCGAACGTGTCTCGCCTGCCGCCTGAGCACGCAGGGCGAGCGCGATCGTCGCCCCATCGCATCCCAATGCAGCGGCTTTGCGATGCCAGCTTAGCGCCAGCGTGTCGTCAAGCGGCACACCGGTGCCGGTTTCGTGCAGATTCGCGAGGTCGCTCGCCGCTTCACACGAGCCGGCGGCCGCAGCCTTCTCGAGCCATGCGCGTGCAAGGGTCGCATCTCGCGCAACGCCGTGTCCGGTGAGATACGCCTTTCCCACCATTTCCATCGCAGCCGAACTGCCGGCCGTTGCACGGCTCGCTGACGCAAAGGCCTCTTGCTCGTCCCGTTCACCGCCGAGTCCGGTGAAGAGGTGCCACGCGAGCGAGGCCTGCGCCGCGGCGTTGCCCTGCGCTGCCGAGCGGCGCAGCCAGTACATCGCCGCACCGAAGTCAGCCGTGACGCCGTAGCCCCGGTCGTACGAGTCGCCGAGGATCGATTCATAGACGGCGTCACCGGTACTGGCGAGGCGCCATTGCCAGTAGACCCGCTCGCGGGCTGCTGTGTCGCGGTCGGGTGTGATGCCTGCAGCCAACTGACGCATCGCGATTGCATCGCCCGCCTGCGCGGCAGCGCGGCACCAGCGCTGCGCCATCGGCGCATCGCGCGCGACACCCGCGCCGTTCGCGTAGGTGAGACACAACACACGCTGCGATACGAGATCGTTTGACTCCGCGCCACGTGTGAACCATTTGACCGCGCTCGCCTGATCGGGCGTCATGCCTTCGCCCCTGGCGTAGAGACTTCCCATTGCGGCGTAAGCCGGGCCGAATTTTTGCGCGACCGCCTTGACCAGCCATGCCTTGCCGGAGCCCTTGCTGACCGGCGACGGACGATTGAGGAGAGCCACGCCGAGCATCGTCTGTGCCTGTGGGTCGCCGGCTTGCGCGGCGAGTTCCAGATAATGCTCGGCAAGTGCATCGTCGCGCGGTGTGCCGATAGCGTACAGGTACTGCCATCCCGTTACGCGTTCGCCCTCGATGTTGCCGAGATCGGCCGCCTTGCGATACCAAATCAACGCTTGCGCTTTGTCGGCGGGCACGCCGTCGCCGGAGAACAGCATTCTGCCCACCATCACTGCGGCCGGCGCATAGCCGCGGTCCGCGCCCGTACGCGCGAGCTGGAAGGCGAGCGCCGGGTCTCTCGGCATGCCGAGCCCAGCGTCGGCGAGCGACGCGAGATTGAACGACGCGACCCCGAGTCCCTGCGCGGACGCGCGTTCGTACCACTGTTTTGCTTCAACGAGATTGCGCGTTTCGCCCTCGCCATGCTGCAGCATGACGCCGAGATCGTTTTGCGCCGGGGCAACGCCTGCCCGCGCGGCGCCCCGCATCCAGCCGATTGCAGCATCCAGGTCGATGGGGCCGCCAAGCCCGAAGCGATACTCGACCGCCAGTTCGAATTGCGCCATGGCATCGCCCTCGAGCGCGGCCTTTCGATGCCATGCGCGTGCCAACGCTGCACTGCGCGTGATACCGGCGCCGCTCGCGTACAGCTCGCCAAGCCGGCGTTGTGCGTAGATCGACCCGCGGCGAGCCGCAGTCGACATCAAGGCAAAGCCGCGTTGGGGATCACGTGGGACGCCCGTGCCGGTCAGATACAGATCGGCGAGTGCGGCACGCGCTTCGATATGGTCCTGCGCGACTGCCGCGTTGAGCCAACCGGCTGCGTTGTGCGTATCCTGCGCAACACCCCAGCCGCGCAATAGCGAGGTGCCGAGCAGAAATTCTCCGTCGGGGTCGCCGTGCGCCGCGCCTTGCATGAACCACGTGACGCCGCCCTGGACGTCGCGCGACACGCCTGGCCGGCCGCTAATCAGCAGTCGGCCGGCATTGGTTGCGCCATGCGGGTCGCCATGTCCAGCGGCACGCACAAACTCGGCGTACGCGGAGGCCAGATCGACCGCACCGCCTTCACCGTTGTAGTCCATCAGACCGAGCGTATCGGCTGCGGCGCCGTCGCCGTTGTCCGCGGCGAGCGCGAGCCAGCGCCGGGCTGCGGCATAGTCCTTCGGCACGCGCAAGCCGTCGCGGTAAAGCGAGCCGACGACGCGTTGCGCGGCTGCAGAACCGTCCACCGCGGTCTGCTTCAAAATGGCCAGACCGACGTCGTTGGGCCGCATCGCGAAGCCGAACAGCACCATCTGTCCGTAGACAATGCGCGCATCCGGATTACCGGCGGCGGCATCTGCACGACACATTGCGAGTAGTTGCTCGGGCTTCGCGAGCGGCGAGGCGGCCCACTCCTGGCCCGCGCCGAAGCGCAGTACGCAAGGCGTCGTTGGATCGCTGAACGAGGTGGACGGTGTGCTCGCGAACGAAAATGTCGGCCGGCCGGCGTCCTGCACAATCAGCGGCATGGCGCTTGCGACTATCGGCGTCACGGCCGCAGTTAGCGCGAGCGACAAAAGCACCGAAAACATGCGCGGAAGGGGTGGCGGCGCGCGATGAAACCGGCTGACGAACGCGAATCTCACGCACCGCCTCGCCGGGCCAGCATCCACTCGTTGGTGCCATAGGGTTGCAGGTCGTTCAGGCGGCCGACAAAAGCGCGCGCTGCGCCGTCGTCGTGTTTCACGTACCGCGCATAGGCGGCGGCCATGAACCAGATTTCGGCAAGCGCATTCTGGATAGTGGCCTGATTGCCGAGCGAGACGACCTGGATATATACCTGGTCGATCGTGAGCCTGCCCTGCATGTACAGCAGTAGCTCGCGGCGATAATTTCCGATTACCGGTTGCGCGGCGCGCCGAATGTAGTCATCGAAGTAAGGACTAGCGGGCGCTACCCCTGCGCTTTTTGCTCGTACGTAAAGGTACATCGTCGCCATGTAGTCCTGATCGTAGACCTCCGCACCCTTGGCGCGATCGACCAGAGCGTCGATCGCATCGGACCATTTTCCCTGCTGGATATAGGCCACTGCGGCCGAGCCCGAGACCTCGCCGTATTTTTTGTAGACCGCGAACGGGGTGGTCGCCGTTGCGGCTTCTTCATGCGCCTGCTTGCGAATCGGTGCGGCCAATCTCAGCGCGTCGTCGATGCGATTCAGCGAAACGAGGGTCGTGACTTTCGATTGCTTATAGCTTGTATTGTCCGGTGCGAATGCGATCGCTTTGTCGATCGCCGTCAGTGCCTCGGCATGCTGGCCGGTGTCGTCCAGGAACGCGGAAATGTCGCCGTATGCCTCGGCCTTCGACTGGGGCGTGGTAGCGGCTTTCAACGACTGCCGACCCTGCTCGAGCAGTTCAGCGTTCATCTCGCGCAGCGGATTGGCGTCGCCGAACGGATGGTGTCGCTCGCTAGCGGGGTTGATGCCGAGCGAAGTCAGTTTGGCGCGCATTGGTGAATCGATTTCCTGGTCGAGTGCCCAACGCGCGAACTGCACGTAGTCCGTCCGCGCTCCAGCGGCGTCGCCCGATGCTTCGCGAGCGGCGGCGCGTCTGCGATATATCTCTGCGAGAGCGGGTTCAAGTGAGACGGCCTTGGAGAACGCGTCGATGGATTCCTGAAAACGTTTCTCCGCGGCCAACGCGGAGCCGAGTTCCTGATAGTAGGGCGCGCCAACCGTCTGATCGAGGTCGTGCTTGGCCTCGTGTGCTATCCGAATCCGCTCAAGCGTTGCGCGGCTCTCGTCGTTGCGCTGATTGATTCCATATAGATGCGCGAGCAGCACGAGTTGCTGATCGCTCGGGACCGGTGTCAGTTCGATCGCGGCAAGCTGCGAATCGAGCGCGGCCTGGTTGTCCCGAAGCCCGATATTGATGAACGTTAGCGCTTGCAGCATTTGCGTCCGCATCGCGACCGGCAGGCTGTGCGAAGCAACGCATTCGTTCGCGAGACGTGCGGCCTCCGCCAGATGACCTGCAGCCATTTCACCCGCACTGTGTTGGCAGGTGGCGAGCACGTCCGGCGGCACATTCGCGGTGAGGTTCGCGGACGGCCCGGACTGCGGGCCGGTTGTTGTATGTTTTGCCGCCGTGGAGACCGGCGTCGAATTATGCGCGCACGCGCTCATGCACAATGCGGCAACGACAGCTGCTGCGCGTCGGCTTGCGGTGTTCTTCATTTTCATTTTCGAGTGGTGAAGAGGCCGGCGCTGCGTAAATGATTCTGCGCCCCAGCATCCATATCGGCAGGAAAACGAGGAACTTGAGAACGCCGGGTCAACTGCGGATTCGCGCGATGGATGTCAGAAGCAGCACCGACATCCATCGCGCAGAAGCACTACCCCTCAGCTCGAAACATAAGCTACATACGGCCCCGTCCCCCCACCCGTGGATGCCTTGCCCGAAATACCGTAGTACACGTGCCGGCCATAGAAGAACGGCATGCCGAAGTCGAACTGCCGCGTCAAATAGATGCCGAGATTATTGAACGCGTAATTCCCCGACGCGTTCAGCGTCACGCCGTTTGCAATATTGAAACCGAGCACCGTGCTCGCCGGGCTGGCTCCCACCAGTATCGAGGTTCGGCCCACCGTCGTCGTGGGGGCGTAATAGCCGCTCGCGCTGTCGACCGGAATGCTCAGGTCCGGGAAGAACATGACCGTCGAGCCGGAATCGAAGAACGTCTTGGTTTGCGCGGTTCCGTTGTACATCGACGTGAAGTCGCCGTTTCCATTCGTCCGCATCAATGTGGCGCTCGTGCCGGCCAACGCGTTGTTGGCCTGGGTGTCGATGCCGAACACCAGCGTACCCTGAGCGTTCGGGCTGCCGGTGTCGGACACCTGCGCCATCTCCAGAATCACGCCGTTGTTGTCCTGCGCGAACATCGAGACCGGATTGGTGACCTGTCCGTTGATGGGCACCGCAGTGCCGACGCCGGCGTTGGTGTAGTAGAACGTCGACACCGGTCCTTGCTGGCACGCGAGGCCACAGTCGTTCGGGCTCACGCCAATGCCGAGAATGCCGTTTGCACCGAGATCGGCCGTGGTGACCAGCGGACGGCCAACCTGACACTCGGACGGGGCGGCGGTCGTCAGTGTGCTGTCGCCGATCACCTGGATCGGCACGTTCTGGGCGGTTTCACCCGAAAGCGACACGTCCGCGTAATGGACCGTCCCCCACGCGTAGCCGCTGCCGAACAGCGCGCATTCGGCGAGCGGTTGGCCACCCACGACTTCAGGCGTCAATGTGCTGAAGGTGGATGGCTGAATTGCGGAGCTGACCAGACGCAGCCCGAACGACGCGGTATCGACGATCACATTCGGAATCTTCACGCAGTTTCCGCTGCCGTTGGTTCCTGGGGTGCAGAGCGTGACGGTGACCATGGGCTGATTATGGATGCCCGTCTTGCTGACCGTCACCCCGATCGTATTGCCGGGGCCGACGAGGGTAGGCACCGCCGAAGCGTCCGCCGCGAGGACGTTGGGTGTCGAATTGACGGTGTTCGTCGGGGCGGGCGAACTGGCGGCGGCCGGTGCGTTTGCCGCCGTGTTGCTGTTACCGCTGCTGCCGCCCCCGCCGCCACCGCAGGCAGCCAGACTGAGCCCGAGCGCCGCGGCAATGATCCATGCGATTTTGCGCACTTTTATTCTCTCGATTGATTTTTAATAGACTTACTTGATGTCGTCAGCGCTCACGCCTTGCGGCAACGTTTGCGGGAGATAGGCTCGCCCAACGAAGGAGCCCATATGGCCGCCGGTCTCCACGACCAGCGCCGACTGATGCACGACGGCTGCTCCGTAGCCGCCGCCTTGCACGGCATGTGCGTCGGTGAGGCCCTGCACGTAAGACGGGAAGTAAGTGGCGAGCAGCGTCTTGAGCGGCGGCATGGTCGGGCCTTCCCAGCTCAACGCGAATACGGTATTGGCCGCCGTGATGTACTCGTTCACCACCGTGCCCGACGGCAGCGTGGTCTGACTCACGGTGTAAGCCGGCGCGGCCGCATTGCCGCTTGCCGCGTAGCGCGCCACGGCGGCGCCGCCCAGGCTCAGTGCCCCTGCACTGGTGCTGCTGGCGGTGACGGGGTAGGTCGGCGCGCCGCCCAACCCTGCGTATGCTGGAACGACCGCGGCGAATGAGGCAGTGGCCACCACGAGCATTCGAAATTGACTGATTATCATTTTTTGGTCTTCGGCGATTTTTGGAAAATGCGCGCGAACGTTATCCTCGCGTCCACGCGATGTTAATACTAGCTTGAGTCTGTTCGATTAAAACAAACGAATAGCGAGGCGATTCGGGTTCTATTTGAAAATGAAAGATCGCCTGCCGGAAAATCAGCGATATTCAAGCCGGATATTATTCAGCACCTGGCTGCCATGCCACGCGGTTGCGTCCAGCGGCCTTTGCGGCGTACAACTGGGTATCGGCCGCGGCAAGCAGAGCGGCCGCGCTGCCGCCCCCGGGCGGCATGCATGATGCGCAGCCCACGCTGATCGTCACGTGGCCGCGTTCAGTGTCCTTGTTCGCAAGCCCTGCCGCCTCGATGCGCTCACGGATCGTTTCCGCGACCTTGACCGCGCCGTCGAGCGATGTATTCGGCAACACCACCGCGAACTCCTCGCCGCCATAGCGTGCGGCAACATCCACTGCGCGCCGGGTGCCCGACATGATGCGCGCGGCTACCTCGGCCAACACCTCGTCGCCCGTCGCGTGACCGTAGGTATCGTTCAGGCGTTTGAAGTGATCGATGTCGATGAACAGCAGCGAGAGCGGCGTTTGCTCGCGCTGCGAACGCAGCCATTCCTGCCCGAGCCGCTGGTCGAAAGCGCGGCGATTGCTCAAGCCGGTCAACGCATCGGTTTCGGCGATACGCTGCAATTCGGCCTCGGCGCGCACCTTGTCGCGCAGCGCGAAGGCAAACAGCCACGCCACGATCACGTAAGCGCCGCCGAACAGAACCGTCATCGCGCCGGCCAGCATGTTGCGTTTGCGCCAGTCGGTCAGCACATCTTCCACGGCGGGCGCGATGCCGACGATCAGGGGTGTGCCCGGCACGTGGGCATAGGTGTACAGGCGCGAGACGCCATCCAGCGAACCGTCCGAGACGAAGCTGCCGGACGGGTGGTTCGCGATGCCGGCGAAATTTGCCGTACCCGCATAGTTCGAGCCGATGCCGCGGCGCGCCGGCGGCCGGCTTGCGAGGAGCGTGCCGTTGTCGAGCACGATAAAGCCGCCGCCGTTGGGGCCGAGATCGATATTGTCGAGCAGATGTTCGAAGTACTCGATCCGGATGCTGACGAGAGCAATGCCGTCGAATGCACCCTGGGCTGTGTGGATACGCCTTGACAGTCCAACCGCCAGCGCGCCGCCGCGGACCTGCGACGGATAGGGATGCGAAATGTAGAGGCCTACCGAGGGGTTGTTCTGCTGCACGGTGAAGTAGTCGCGGTCGGCGAACGACAGCCCGGGGTAGGTGTTGCCGCTTTTCGACGCTTTGACACGGCCTTGCGCATCGAGAACATAAGCGTCGCCGGAGATCGGCGAACCCAGTCCACGATCGAACAGTACGCGCTGGCGCAGGTAGGGCGACAGGGTCCATGTTTCCAGGCGCTCGGCGTCCGACGCCACGCCGCGCAACGACATGTCGTACAGCGCGACATTGCGCGCAAGGTCGCGGCTGATAATCGCGACGAGGTTGCGCGAATTGTCCATGGCGTGGCGGAATTCGTCTTCGCGGCTGTTATAGAGCGCGACGAAAGTCAGAGCGGCCATGACGGTGGCGGCAAGCATGCCGGACAGGCCAGCCAACAGGGGATGCCGGCCGATCGTCCAGGCGATCCATTTGCGGGTCCCCCCAAACCATCTGGCCGAGCGGTACCGCAAGCTAAGAACCTGTCCATTCGACACGTGCCTGACTCCCCCTGGATGGCCGGTTCAGAGCCGGCGTGCGGCATAGGACTTTGTCTCAGTCCGGTTGCATGGTCGATTGAATCATTGAATACGCATGAGGGTCAATCGAGCCTGTCGAGCAAAATGCTGACGAAGGTTTCCGTGACGGGCGGCAGGGTTCGGCCGCGTTTCTTGATGAGGGCGATTGGACGGGTGAAGGCGGGATCGTCAACCGGACGAACCACCAACTCGGGCTCCGCTCTGACCTCGCGAGCCGAAGCCGGCAGGATGGTCACACCGAGCCCGGCGCGCACCATCGCGACGGCGCTCATCATGTAGGTCGGCTCACAGGCGATCTCCGGCGCGCAGTGGGCATTGGCAAAGGCGCTATCGACCACGGCTCGCACGCTCGTGCCTGCGGCCGTCAGCACGAGCGGCACCGCGGCGAGGTCGGCCAGCGTGATGCGCCGACGCCGCGCCAGCGCATGGCGCTTCGGAAAAACCGCCACCAGACGATCGATACCCGCATGCAGTACCTCGAAGGCGCTATCGTCCAGCGCGCCGCCAGTCAGGCCGATATCGACCTCCTCGTTGCGCACCAGCGTATTGACCACGCTGGCCACCACGTCGCGCACATGGAAGTTCACGCGCGGCACAGCCTTCTTCATGTCCTGTACGAGTTCGGGCAGGACGCTGGCCGCAAAAGTCGGCAGGCACGCAATGCGCACCGTGCCGCTGGTTCCCTCGCCGAGCGCACGTGCGTCGATCAGCACATGTTCCATATCGTGCAGCGACTTTTGCAGCAGCGGCAGCAGTTCGCGGCCGGTCGGCGTTAGCGCGACATTGCGGCTGTTGCGGTCGAACAGGCGCATGCCGACGGTTTCCTCGAGCCGGCGGATCTGCACCGTCAAGGCCGGTTGTGACAGGTGCAAGCGTGCCGCCGCACGCGTGAAGCTGCCCGTTTGCGCGACGGCGATGAACGCGCGGATGTCCCGAAGATTCAGATCCATAATGGTTTGTGATTGCTGCGATCAATTCATTTCAATTGATTTATTGTTGCCCCGAACTTACGCTCGATCGCAGTAAAAAACAACATAGGAGACAAGCACATGCTGCCACTACTGGGGCTGGCTACCATCGCCGTGCTGCTCGGCGCGATTCTGTCGAAACGGATGTCGCCGCTGGTGGCGCTCATCATCGTGCCGATTGCGGCGTCGCTCATCGG
Organism: Paraburkholderia fungorum; assembly: GCF_902833645.1. Taxonomy (GTDB): domain Bacteria; phylum Pseudomonadota; class Gammaproteobacteria; order Burkholderiales; family Burkholderiaceae; genus Paraburkholderia; species Paraburkholderia fungorum. Next base: position 70,607 of record NZ_CADFGE010000008.1, on the reverse strand, counting down.
CGGCTTCGGCTTTCAGACCAGCAAGTTCGTGATCGACGGGCTCAAGAGCCTCGCGCCCGTGGTCGGCATGTTCGTCTTCGCGATTCTCTACTTCGGCACCATCACCGACGCCGGCACGCTCGATCCGATCATCGACCGCATCCTGCGCGCGGTCGGTACGCGGCCCACGCGAATCGTGATGGGCACCACCTTGCTCGCGCTGCTGATTCACCTGGACGGCTCCGGCGCAGTGTGCTTTCTCGTCACGATTCCCGCGATGCTGCCGCTCTACGATCGTCTGAAAATGGACCGGCGCGTGCTGGCCGCGGCCGTTTCGATGGCTGCCGGTATCAACTTTCTTCCGTGGACCGGGCCGATGATCCGCGCGTCGGCGTCGCTGCATCTGCCGATTTCGGCGCTGTTCAATCCGCTGATTCCCGTGCAGTTGATCGGGCTGGTGTTCGTTTTCGGCGTGGCATTCTGGCTCGGGCGGCGCGAGGAAAAGCGCCTGGGTCTTAGCGCCGCGAGCGCTTCGATACCGATGCCGGAGCGCAAGCTGACGCCGGAGGAGCAAGCCTTGCGCCGGCCGAAAAACTTCTGGTGCAACATCGTCCTGACGCTGGTCGTACTCGGCACGATGGTCGTGATGGGCGAGAAGATTCCGCCCGCGATCATGTTCATGGTCGGGCTATGCGTCGCGTTGATGGTGAACTATCCGAACGTCGACATGCAGCGCAAGCGGATCGACGCTCACGCGCGCGCCGCGCTGATGATGGCCGGCATTCTGCTCGCGGCCGGCGTGTTCACAGGCGTGATGCAGGGCAGCGGCATGCTGAAAGCGATGGCACAGGCAGCCGTCGGTTTCGTGCCGCCCGCGATGGCGGGGCACATTCCCGTCGTGCTCGGCGTGCTGTCGATGCCGCTCAGCATGCTGTTCGACCCGGACTCGTTTTACTTCGGCGTGTTGCCGGTGATTGCCGAAGTGGCCGGCCAACTCGGCGTGCCCGCCGTGCACGTCGGCCAGGCCGCGCTGCTCGGGCAGATGACGACCGGCTTCCCGGTCAGCCCCCTTACGCCAGCGACGTTTCTCGTAGTCGGCTTGTGCGGCATCGATCTTGCCGATCACCAGAAATTTACGTTTCCCTTGCTGTTCGCCGCGTCGATCGTGATGACGATTGCCTGCGTCGTGCTGGGGATATTCTCACTGTGAGCCGCACGGCTTCACTGAACGGACGCGATCATCATGACAACGACTCCACATAGACGGCCGGTGCGAATCGGCGCGGGCGCGGGGTATTCCGGCGACCGTATCGAGCCGGCGGCCGAACTGGCGGAACATGGCGCGCTCGATTACCTGGTGTTCGAATGCCTCGCCGAGCGCACCATCGCGATTGCGCAGCAGGCGCGCAGCAAAGATCCCGAACAGGGTTACGACCCGTTGCTCGAAACGCGCATGGCGGCCGTGCTGCCCGCTGCGATTCGCAACGGCGTGCGGATCGTGTCGAACATGGGTGCGGCCAATCCACTCGCGGCGGCGAAGAAGACTGCCGAGATCGCGCACTCGCTCGGACTCGGTCCGGTGAAGATTGCCGCCGTCACCGGCGACGATGTGCTCGACGTGGTGCGGCAGGGCAATTTCCGCTTCGAGGAGTCGGGGGAAAGCGTCGCGTCGTATAAGGATCGCCTCGTCTCCGCGAATGCGTACCTTGGCGCGGCGGCGATTGTCGAGGCGCTGGCGGCCGGCGCGCAAATCGTGCTGACCGGACGTGTTGCCGATCCATCCTTGTTCGTCGCGCCGTTGATCCATGAATTCGGGTGGCGGATGGACGACTGGCAAACGCTCGGGCAGGCAACCGTGATCGGCCATCTGCTCGAATGCGCGGGACAAATCACCGGAGGCTATTTTGCGGACCCGGGTTTCAAGGACGTCCCGAATCTCGCGCGGCTCGGCTTTCCCATCGCCGAAGTCGGGCAGGACGGTTCGGTGATCATTACCAAGCTCGCGCAGGCCGGCGGACGGGTGACCGAAGCAAGCTGCAAGGAGCAACTGCTGTACGAGATTCACGATCCGCAGCGCTATCTGCAACCGGACGTGGTCGCCGACTTCACGCAGGTGCGTGTCGCGCAGGAAGCGCCGGATCGCATTCGCGTGAGCGGTGGACGTGGCGCGCCGCGTACGGATACGTTGAAGGTGTCGGTCGCTTATTTCGACGGCTATATCGGCGAGGGGCAGATCTCGTACGGCGGTCCCGGCGCGCTGGCACGTGCCCGGCTCGCGCTCGATATCGTGCGGGAAAGGCTCGCCTTGACCGGTGTGGATACGCGTGAATTGCGATTCGATCTGATCGGTGTGAATGCATTGCATGGCGAAGCGCTGGCGGTCGACCACGCCGAGCCCTATGAGGTCCGGGCACGGGTCGCGGGGCGCGCCGACTCGCTGGCGCAAGCGGTACGGATCGGCAACGAGGTGGAGACGCTTTATACGAACGGGCCGGCGGGCGGTGGCGGCGTGACGAAGTCGGCACGCGAAGTCGTCGCGGTGCAATCGGTGTTGCTGCCGCGTGAGCACGCCAGGCCTACTTTCTCGCTGGTGGAGGCGTGACATGAAACTACGTGAACTTGCGCATTCGCGGACCGGCGATAAGGGCAATACGCTGAATATCTCCGTCATCTGTTACGACGCCAGACACTATGAGCATCTGCGAGCGGTGTTGAGCGCCGAGCGGGTCAAGGCGCATCTCGGCGAGGTGGTGCGCGGCAATGTCGTGCGTTACGAATTGCCTGCCATTGCCGCATTCAACTTCGTACTTGGCGAGGCGCTCGGCGGGGGCGTGACGCGCTCGCTGGCGCTGGACGCGCATGGCAAATCGTTGAGTTCGGCCTTGATGGGGCTGGAGGTGGAGGAGCCGGCTGAGGACGGCTATGCGCCGGCAGCGTAGATCGCTTGCACGGCGCGGCCACGCGGCGTGAAACGCTGAGCCGGTTCAGGCCGCCGCGGGTGAGCCTGATAAGCCCCGCTCCTGGGCTTAGCCGGCCGCCTTGCTCGACTCATGCGCGCGCCGAAGCCGCTCGCGGCTATTGCTCAGATGCATGCGCATCGCGGCGCGTGCGTCGTCGGCGTCCTGACGTTCGATGGCCCGGTAAATCATCTGGTGCTCGCCCAGCACATTGCGCAAGGTTTCAATATGATCGAGCTCCGCGATCTCGGCTGATCCGAGCCGCGTGCGCGGGCTCACCGAGCGGCCGAGTTGACTGAGCACATCGAAGAAATAGCGGTTGCCGCTGGCCCGGGCGATCTGCAAATGAAACTCGATGTCATGCGCGAGCGTGTCCGTACTCCCACGTTCGAGTTCCGACTCGAAGCGTTCCAGTGCGGCACGAATCTGCTTGAGATTCTGCTCGGTACGCCGTGCCGCGGCGAGCGCAGCCGAAGCAGCTTCCACATCGATGCGAAATTCAATGATCGCCATCACGTCCAGCATGCTGGAGAGGTCGGCGGCGGGCAACTGCATCGACTGTTCCGTGGCCGGCTCCAGCACGAACGTGCCGATGCCGTGACGCGTCTCGACCACTTTAGCCGCCTGCAGGCGCGAGATTGCCTCGCGAACCACGGAGCGGCTCACCGAGAGCTGCTTCATCATGGCGACTTCCGTAGGAATGCGGTCTCCCGGCCTCAGGGCGCCGCGGCGGATTTCGTCGGAAAGGCTGGCCACCACCTTCTCAGTCAGGCTGCTCATTTACGGTTTGTTGATTAATCTGATCGGCTGGAAATACACCCGTCGCGGGTGCGAGTGAAGTCATAGGGCGCTTCGACATAGCCATCATAGCGTCAGTCCGATTGATCGCGACTCGAAACACTCGCTCCCGGGGGATGCGCGCGGCGACGGATCGACCCTTTCCGGTCTCTACTGCAAGCGGTTTATGTTTTGTTGTCGGACGTCTTATTTTGATTGACCTTTTCCAAGGTGGGAATGCCGTGCCCGCTGCTTTTTTCACTATACCCGGCCGGAGTGCGAGGCAAGTGGCAGGGTAAACACCTTATTGGAATCGATGGAAAGAAGCGGGTAGACTGTCGTCAGACAACGTATCACGTGTTACGGAGCAGGCCGCCGGAGTGGCCGGAACTGGAGACAACCTTGACATCTGCTCTTACCGCCGCCGACGCGCTCGAATCCGCAGTCTCGAAGGTCAAGCGGCACATCTTGCCGCTGTTTCTGATCATGTTCATCGCGAACTACATCGATCGCGTGAACATCGGCTTCGTCAATTCCCACATGCAGGCGGACCTCGGCATCGGCGCCGCCGCGTACGGTCTGGGGAGCGGCTTGTTCTTTGTCGGCTACGCGCTGTTTGAAGTGCCGTCGAACGTATTGATGCAGAAGTACGGCGCGCGCGCGTGGCTGACCCGCATCATGGGCACCTGGGGGCTGGTCGCGGCGGCCATGGCGTTCGTCTGGAACGATACGTCCTTCTATGTATTGCGCTTTCTGCTCGGCATCGCTGAAGCCGGCTTCTTTCCGGGCGTGGTGTTTTACTTCACCCAATGGCTGCCGCAGAAAGAACGCGGCAAGGCCGTGGCGGTTTTTCTCTCGGGCTCCGCGCTGGCGTCGGTGCTGTCCGGGCCGATCACCGGCAGTCTGCTGTCGATTCGCGGCCTCGGCTTGCAGGGCTGGCAATGGATGTTTCTGATTGAAGGCGGTTTTTCAATCGTGCTGTGCGGTGTGAGCTGGTTGCTGCTGAAATCGCGCATTCGCGATGCCTCGTGGCTGACGGCTGAGGAGCAGGCCGTGCTCGAAAGCTCGATCGCCGCGGAGCAGGCCGAGCGTGAGGCGCACGGCGGCGCGCATCTGCCGCCGATGAAGCTGCTGAAAGACCCGCAGATTCTCCTGTTCTGCTTTCTGTACTTCGCGATTCAACTGACCATCTACGCGGCGACGTTCTGGCTGCCGACGATCATCCGCAAGATGGGTGGGCTCTCGGACTTTGAAGTCGGCATGTTCAATACCATCCCGTGGCTCATCGCCATGGTCGCGATGTACTGCTTCGCGGTGTTGTCGGCGAAATGGCGTTTTCAGCAGGCGTGGCTGGCGGTGGCGCTCGTGATCGCGGCGTGCGGGTTGTTCGCTTCGACTTCGGGTAATCCGGTGCTGTCTTTCGTGGCTATCTGTTTCTCAGCGATCGGTTTCAAGGCGGCCTCGTCGCTCTTCTGGCCGATTCCGCAGGGTTATCTCGACGCGCGCGTTGCCGCAGCCGTGATCGCGCTGATCAACTCGGTCGGCAACCTCGGCGGCTTTTTCGCACCGGCCGCGTTCGGTTATTTGCAGCAGCACACCGGCTCGATTACTGGCGGTTTGTACGCGCTGGGCGTGGCTTCGCTGATCGCGGCGGCGGCCGGTTTCCTGACCCGCAATCACCGCGTGAATCGGGACGCGTTGCCGGAGCCTTTGCATAGCAAAGCCCACTGACCAGCGAAAATCGCCGATCATGAATCACGCATTTCCCACTTTTTGCCCGGCACGGGTCCCGAGCGCGCTAATCCAGCGCGCGGACGCCCACCTGCTGGCTCGCTAACTCAACCGGGTCCATTCTCATGTCCACGAACTCATCCCAATCGAACGCTACGCCGATCGTGACCGAGCTGCGCGTCGTGCCCGTCGCCGGCCGTGACAGCATGCTGATGAATCTGAGCGGCGCGCATGGCCCGTTCTTCACACGCAATATCGTCATTCTGCGCGACAGCGCCGGACATACGGGCGTCGGCGAAGTGCCGGGCGGCGAGAGCATCCGCCAGACCATCGACGATGCGCGTCCGCTGGTCGTCGGTCAGTCGATCGGCAATCTTCAAGCTATCCTGAACAAAGCGCGTACCCAGTTCGCCGATCGTGATGCCGGTGGCCGCGGTCTGCAGACCTTCGATCTGCGCACCACCATTCACGCGGTGACAGCGCTCGAAGCCGCGTTGCTCGATCTGCTCGGTCAGCATCTTGGCGTCCCCGTCGCGGCGCTGCTCGGTGAAGGCCAGCAACGCGACGAAGTGGAAATGCTCGGCTATCTGTTCTATATCGGCGACCGCAAGAAAACCGATCTGCCCTATGCGAGCGGCGCGGAGGGGCGCGACGACTGGGAGCGTCTGCGTACCGAAGAAGCGATGACGCCCGAGGCAGTCGTGCGGCTCGCCGAGGCGGCGCAGGCGCGCTATGGCTTCAACGATTTCAAGCTCAAAGGCGGCGTGTTGCCGGGCGACGCCGAAATCGAAGCGGTCACGGCGCTCGCCGAGCGTTTCCCCAACGCCCGCGTCACGCTCGACCCGAACGGCGCATGGTCGCTCGCGGAAGCGGTGCGCCTGTGCCGCGACAAGCACGACGTGCTGGCTTACGCGGAAGATCCGTGCGGCGCGGAGAACGGCTATTCGGGCCGCGAGGTGATGGCCGAGTTCCGCCGCGCGACCGGTTTGCCGACGGCGACCAACATGATCGCGACCGACTGGCGTCAGATGGGTCACGCGATCCAGTTGCAGTCGGTGGATATTCCGCTTGCCGATCCGCATTTCTGGACCATGCAGGGTTCGGTGCGGGTGGCGCAGATGTGCAATGAATGGGGGCTCACCTGGGGCTCGCACTCGAACAACCACTTCGACATTTCGCTCGCGATGTTCACGCATGTCGCGGCGGCGGCGCCCGGCAAGATTACGGCGATCGACACGCACTGGATCTGGCAGGACGGTCAGCGCCTGACGCGTGAGCCGTTGCAGATCGTCGGCGGCAAGGTCAAGGTGCCTCAGGCCGCCGGCCTCGGTGTCGAACTGGATATGGACGAGATCGAGAAGGCGCATGCGCTGTATCAGCAACACGGCCTCGGCGCACGCGACGACGGCGTGGCCATGCAATACCTGATTCCGAACTGGAAGTTCGACAACAAGCGCCCGTGTCTGGTGCGCTAAGTCTCTTGATGATTTGAGCGGCGGCGGGTGCCGCCGCTCGTTTTCACCGACAAAATTTACGCTATTACGCTACTAAGCCATTCACGCCATGACCTCACCTCAAGAACTCAAAGCAATCGTCTCGGAAGGCCTGCTGTCGTTTCCGGTGACCGACTTCGACGAACAGGGCGATTTCCGCGCCGATACCTATGCTGCGCGCCTCGAATGGCTCGCGCCGTATGGCGCGACGGCATTGTTCGCCGCGGGCGGCACCGGCGAATTTTTCTCGCTGACCAGAAGCGACTACACGGAGGTGGTTCGCACGGCGACCGAGACCTGCCGCGGCAAGGTGCCGATTCTCGCCGGTGCGGGCGGCCCGACGCGCGTCGCGATTGAATATGCTAAGGAAGCCGAACGTCTCGGCGCGAGCGGCGTGCTGCTGATGCCGCACTACCTGACCGAGGCGTCGCAGGAGGGCATTGCCGCGCATGTCGAGCAGGTCTGCAAGGCGGTGAAGAACATCGGCGTGATCGTCTATAACCGCGCGAATTCGAAGCTGAACGCGGATATGCTCGAACGTCTCGCCGACCGTTGCCCGAACCTGATCGGCTTCAAGGACGGCGTGGGTGAAATCGAGAACATGGTGACGATTCGCCGGCGTCTGGGTGAGCGTTTCTCGTACCTCGGCGGCCTGCCGACCGCGGAAATCTACGCTGCGGCTTATAAGGCGATGGGCGTGCCGGTGTACTCGTCGGCGGTCTTCAACTTTATCCCGAAGACCGCGATGGACTTCTACCGCGCGATTGCCGCGGACGACCACGCTACCGTCGGCAGGCTGATCGATGAATTCTTCCTGCCGTATCTGGCGATCCGTAATCGCCGCCAGGGCTACGCGGTCAGTATCGTGAAGGCCGGCGCGAAGCTGGTCGGCCACAGCGCGGGACCGGTGCGTGCGCCGTTGACCGATCTGACCGAAGAGGAAATGGCGCAACTCGACGTGCTGATCAGGAAGCTCGGCGCGCAATAACCGATGCAATAAGTGCTGCAATAGCCGATGCAAGAAGCGGCGCGGGCCGCAGCCGCGAAACGGTCGCGGCCACGCCGCCGTTCAGCTCTTGCGAAACACCACGTGCGAGATGCGCTGCACGAGCAGTGCCGCCGCCAATGCCGCTACCGCCGTCAGCCATACACCGATATGAATCGACTGCACCAGCGCATCGCGTGCCGTGTCGATCAACGCCAGCGTATTGAGGCCCGACGGCTTCATATCCGCAATCAGTTTCAGTCGCGATGCTTCGTCGATCAGGATGCGCAGATCGACGAAACGCGGCTGCCATTGCGAAACGGCCGGCTCGCCGAGCACGCTCATCGTACGCGTCACCACGTCGCGATAGTGATGCTGCACCACGGTTGCCACAATGCTGGTGCCGAGCATCCCGCCCACCATCCGCGTGGACTGAAGCAGCGCCGTCGTGATACCGAAACGTTCGCGTCCGGCAATCTCCTGGCCGAACACATTCAGATTGTTCAGGATGAAACCGAGGCCGATACCGACCGCCGCCATCGGCAATTCGATCCACACGTGCGGGGTCTGCGGATTGGCGAACGCCAGCGCGATCGCGGCGAACAGCAGCAGCGCGAACCCGATCGACAGAATCCGCGTGGGCTTCTTCATGTGGATGACGATGCGCGTATTCAGCAGGCTGCCGAGGGCGATACACGCGGCGATCGGCGTGGCGAGCAGACCCGCCTGTTGCGGCGACAAGCCGAAGCCGCCTTGCAACAGCAGCGGCGCAAAGAAGATCAGCGAAAACATCACGAAGCCGGACAGAAAGCCGAGTATGAACAGCGTGACGAGTTGCGCGTCCTTGAACAGGTCGAGTGGAATGATTGGATGCGTGGCGCGTTTTTCACATACCAGCAACGCAACGGCGCCCGCGATCACGAAGGCGGCTAACGTCAGATTGCCGGTCGTCAGACCATGTTTCGGCACGGCTTCGATGAGTGCCTGAAAGCCGCCCAGCACGATGGCGACCAGTGCCGCGCCGAGCCAGTCGATCTTGACCTCGCCCTCGTGCGGCCGCTGCAGGTTGGGCAGATGCGCCCAGATGAAATAGAGCGCCGCGGCGCCGACCGGCAGGTTGATCAGGAAGGTGGAGCGCCAGCCCCAATGCTCGCTCATCCAGCCGCCCAGCGACGGACCCGCCGCGGTGCCGATCCCGTACGCGGCCGCCATCACCACCTGCCAGCGCACCCGCGCGCGAGGATCGGGGAACAGGTCCGGGATCGACGCGAACGCGGTGCCCACCATCATCCCGCCGCCGACGCCTTGCAAGCCGCGCGCGATCACGAGAAACAGCATGTCGTTCGCGACGCCGCACAGCACCGACGCCACCGTGAACGTGATAACCGCGGCGATCACGAAGCGCTTGCGGCCGAAGTAGTCGCCGAGACGGCCGAACACGGGAACGGTCACCACCGACGCCAGCAGGTACGCGCTGGCAATCCATGCGTAGTACTCGAAGCCGTGCAGTTCGGCGACGATCGAAGGCAGCGCGGTGCTGACGACGGTCTGGTCGAGTGCGACCAGCATATTGACAAGGCCGATGCCGAGCATCGCCATGAGGGCATTCCGGAAGGGCAGGGCAGTCGCAGTCGGGTTCACGGGTCTGGGAAAGGAGAGCTTTTCTGGGGAGGCGCCGCGCGGCGCGGGCCGGGTCTTGACGCGTGGTGTGTCCACTAGTTGTCTGACCTCTTATCCTGAATTATACGGGTTTCCCCCTATTTGTGATTAATTTCGAGGCATTAAGGGCATAAAAATCCGGTGCGCTTGGGCGCGGCGAGGCGGGCGCGGTTTGATATATGACGTCTGTTGATAGCGTCTTATCCGGCATTTCATCGACGTTCCGCGCTTGTAGGTCGCCCGACGCTTCTTGCACGCAGTACTTCAGCGGGAAATGAAATGTACGCGCTACGTGATTGAAAGGAGGGGTTCGGGCGCAGTGCTGCGCATCCTACCGGCTCCGCCTTCCAGAACGACCTTCGCTGGCCCCTCGGTGCTTCATCATTGAACGGGGATCCGCACGGTGAACGAGCGTCATACATAGGCACCATACACGCTGGTGCGATTCCGTCCGGATGATTGAAGTTGTCACCGTCCATCGGCAGCGCATTGGGTCAGAAAAATATCCCGAATTGTGTGTTAAAAGCAGGGTATGAGTAAAACAAACCTGCCTGAGCACGCCGCCGGATTATGACCGGCGAGAATATAACCAGGCGTCATTTCGCTATGGAGGCGTTGTGATTCGAAGCTGGCTTGGCGGGGTTCTGTTGGCAGTGTGTTTCGTAAGCAATGCTTTTGCGGGTGGCCCGGATTGCTCCCGGCCGTTCACGCTAGGATTGCACGACCACGGCCTGCTCTATTCGCTCGACACCGACAGCGGTATCGACAAAGACTTTGCGGACGAGCTGATCCGGCGCAGCGGTTGCCAGATCAAGGTCAGTCTGATGTCGCGGGCACGTATCTGGAAACTGATCGAATCGGGTGCGCTCGATTTCAGCCTTTCTGGCATTGCGAACGACGAACGCAATCAATACGCGTCGTTTGCGTGGTACTTCAGCAATAAATACTATCTGCTCGTGCGCAAGGACGCCGGTATCCACAACGTCGCGGATTTCGAACGTGATCGGCACGCGCAGCTTGGTGTGATCCGCAGTTTTCGCTATAGCGCATCGGCCAATGAACTGGTCGACAGACTGACGGCGGAAAACCGGGTCAGCCTGGCGGGAGGGCTCGAACCGCTCTACCAGGCGCTTATACTTCGGCAGATTCAGGGCATGATTATCGAGCCCTTCGATTACCCCGCACTGGACGCGAAAAAAATCCGCAATGTGACGACGATTGTCGAGTTCAACGATCCTTCTGTGCCGCACGGTCTGATCATGTCGAAGAAAGCACTCTCCGTCGGCGAACGGGAAAAGTGGCAGGCGCTGGTGGACGAAATGCGTGCGGACGGCACGGTGCGCCGAATCTTCGAAAAGTACTTCAAGCCTGAGCTGGCTGATTCCATGGTCGACTTCAAGGCGTCGCCGTGATCCGGCTACGCGCTGTCCTACTGCCGTTACTGGTTCTATCAGCGTCGCTCTGTTTGACGTGGGTCGTCTGGAATCACGAACGACAGGCGAGTCGCAAAGAGCTTCGCAGCCAGTTCGAATACACCGTGAGTGATGTGGTCGGCCGCGTCGAGCAGCGCATGGCGACCTATGAGCTGATGTTGCGCGGCGTGCAGAGCCTGTTTGCCGCGAACGGTACGATCGATCGCGAGCGGTTCCGGCGCTATGTGAACGCGCTCAATCTTGACGCGAATTTTTCCGGCGTCCACGGCGTCGGTGTAATCGAATGGGTGCCCGCGGCGAGTAAAGCGGCCCACATAGCGGGCATGCGTCAGGGCGGCATTCCGGGCTACACGATTCATCCTGACGGGCAGCGCACGGCTTATGCGCCGATTATTCAGCGCGAGCCTTTTGTTGGCATTGCTCGCAGCTCGCCCGGTTTTGACACCTGGGACGAACCGGTGCGGCGCGCCGCGCTGGAGAAGGCACGCGATTCCGGCATGGCGGCCCTGTCGGGCAAGGTAAACCTCCAGATCGGCGCGAGTCCTGACCGTCGGCCGGGTTTCATCATGTACCTGCCGATCTACGCGGCCGGCAAGGCGCAGGACGATCTCACGCAACGCCGGGCGAACATTATCGGTTGGGTCTATGCGTCGTTCCAGATGCACGACGTGATGGCCAGTCTGTACGGCGAACAGCCACCCGGCATCTCGCTGGCCATTTACGACGGCGTCGAGCCATTGGAGGCCGCGCTGCTGCATCGCGCTTCCGAGCCGAACAACCGGCGCGCCCCCGCGATCATCTCCGCAAATGAATATCTGGTTGTCGACGGGCATGACTGGATGCTCACGATGAGTGCCTCCGACGAGTTCCGATCCAGATTGGGACGCAATGCACAGGCGTTGATCGCAGGCGCCGGCACGGGCTTGAGTTTTCTGCTGGCGCTTCTGAGCTGGCTCATGATGACAGGGCGTGAGCGCGCCATGCGGCTCGCCTCGGCGATGACACGGGAGTTGCGCGAGAACGAAGAGAAGTTTCGCGCCATTGCCGACTGCACGGTGAACCTGGAAATCTGGTGGGGACCGGATGGCAAACCTCGCTGGATCAATCCGTCGGTTGAGTACTACACGGGCTATACGGTCGCCGAATGCATGGCGATGCCCGATTTCGCCCGCACGCTAATCCATCCAGAGGATGTTTCGCGGGTTGCCCCGGAATTTAAAAAGGGGCTTCAGGGTTCTCGCGGCGAGGATCTCGAGTTTCGTTGCGTGCGCAAGGATGGGTCGCTGCTGTGGCTGTCGGTTTCCTGGGTGCCGATCAGCAATCAGAGGGGCGACTTTATCGGTTTTCGCACCAGCGGCCGCGACATTACCGAGCGTAAGAAGTCAGAGGAGAAAATCCGCGAGCTGGCCTTCTACGACACGCTGACCCGCTTGCCCAATCGTGCACTGCTTCTGGACCGGCTCAGGCAATCCATGCTGGCGAGCCGGGAGAACAAGGTCTGTGGCGCCCTGATGTTTATCGATCTCGATCACTTCAAAACGCTGAACGATACGCTTGGGCACGACAAAGGCGATCTGCTCCTGCGGCAGGTCGCGTATCGCCTGTCGAATAGCGTCAACGAGGCCGACACGGTCGCGCGGGTGGGGGGTGACGAGTTCGTTGTGGTGCTGGGCAACCTGAGTCCGGATGAGGCGGTGGCCACCAGCCAGACCGAGGCGGCGGGGGCAAGAATTCTCTCCGTGCTGGGGTGTGCCTATGAACTCAACGGCATCCAGTTCCGGAGTACCGCCAGCATCGGCGTCACGGTATTCAAGGGGGAGCAGACGTCGACCGACGAGCTTTTCAAACAGGCCGATCTCGCCATGTATCAATCGAAGGAGCGCGGCCGCAATGGCATCTGTTTCTTCGACCCGGCGATGCAGACAGCGGTGTTGAAGCGGGCCGAAATGGAGGTGGGGCTGCGCAACGCGATCGAAGAGAACCGGATTGTTCTCCACTATCAGGCGCAGGTCGTCGACGGCAATTACATTACCGGTGCGGAGGCGCTGGTGCGTTGGGAGCATCCTGAACGCGGCCTGATACCGCCGGGCGAGTTTATTCCGCTCGCCGAGGAGTCTGGGCTGATTCTCGAGATGGGGCGCACTGTGCTGGCGTCCGCATGCGCTCAACTGGCACTGTGGGCGGCGAGCCCATCGATGGCGCATCTGTCCATGGCAGTGAACGTCAGTGCCCGGCAATTCCGCGAGCCGGATTTCGTGGACGGTGTGCTCGACGTCATCGACCGGACCGGGGCGAGGGCGGACCGGTTGAAGCTCGAATTGACCGAGAGTGTTCTCGTTGAGAACGTACAGGACGTTATCGAAAAGATGAGCGCCCTGCGTGCCCGCGGCGTGACGTTTTCGCTCGACGACTTCGGGACGGGCTACTCTTCGCTGGCGTATCTGAAGAGATTGCCGTTGGACCAGTTAAAGATCGATCGCTCGTTCGTGCGCGACATTCTGGTCGACCCCAACGACGCTGACATCGCGAGAACCATCGTGGCGCTTGCGCGAAGCTTTAACCTGGGTGTCATTGCCGAGGGGGTTGAAACAGAAGCGCAAAGAGATTTCCTGGCGGTTGCAGGCTGCCATGCCTATCAAGGGTTTCTTTTTTGCAAGCCGTTGCCGATCCAGGGTTTCGAACAGTTCGTGAGCCTGTTCAGTTCCGGTAAGCGGGCGGAGGGCCGCTCGGCGAGGAATGCCGGGAGAAACGTGGGCACCGGCACGGCAAGCTGATCGCAGCTGCACCTCTGCCCAATTTGCAAGACCTGCATAAGTTGCTGATTGGTGAGGATACGAAAGAAATTCTTGAGTGCGATCTCAAACTCGAGCAGGCGTCGCAGACAACTTGCAAGGAAGCGATCGCGTACCGCGAGACCCGACTGGCTCGAAACGAATCTGGCCTTGATCGATAAGGTCGGGAGTGCTGCGCGGCAAAGCACGATCTTATTGCGCCCCGATCCTGGCTAACGTAATGGCATGTTCCGGGCATGCGCTTACGCACAGGCCACATGCCCGGCATGCATCGGCGTTGGGCGTGTACGCGACTTTCATGCCGTGTACGCGCAGCTTGAATCGGTTCAGCGCGCCCAACTGCCGATAGTCCGCCGTATCGATCCGGCGGATTTCGAATACGTCTTCGGGGCAGACGACGGCGCAATCACCCTTGCCTTCGCAGCGCTTCAGATTGACCACGGGAGCGATCACGCCTGCGGGCTGCTTGCAAGCGGATGTAGATGCGCGGCTCATGCTTCGTCCTCGCGGCGCTTGCCGTCAAAAGACGCCAGGTTCTTCTGAAAGTTTTCACGCTCCTGGGGTGTCATCCGTTCCCAGCGCCGCCAGTGCCGGCGTCCATGCCAGCCGCCATGCCCGCGAAATCCGCCAAAGAGAATTCGGCTCAGGACCAGCAGGCCCAGCGCGTGCAGAAAGTCGATCGGACGGGCACCGGCGAATAGCGCGGGCATCACCCAATTCCATAGCGCCATCACCATCCATCCCAGCACGGCAATGCCCACCAGAACCAACAGTGCCTTGCCGAAGCATCTCAGTTTGAATCTCATCTAGCTGCTCCTTTTAGATATCCAGTTCGTCATAGACGGCTTGCAGGCGAACGCGCAGATGCAGTACCGCGTAGCGCTTGCGGGCCAATAGCGTGTTCACGCCGACACCGCTTTCGGATGCCAGCTCCTTGAAGCTGCGTCCTTCGAGTTCGTGAGCGACGAAGACGTCGCGCTGATTTGCCGGCAATTCGTCGAGTGCTTCTTGCAGGGCCTCCAGCAGCAACGATCTTGCATAGACGGCTTCGGGACCGGCGTCGGTGGCCGGCAGGGCGAGATCCAGCCGATAGTCCGGGTTGTCTGCGTCGTCCTGATCGTCGGCCATGTCGGCGAGCGCTTGCTCGCGGCGCTTGCGAAAGCGGTCGATGATGCGGTTGCGCGCGACGCGGAACAGCCACGCGCTTACCTGTTCGATCGGCGCGGGGAGCCGGTAGGCTTGCACGAACTCGTGAAAGACGTCCTGCAGGATGTCTTCGGCCTCGCCCTGATCGTGCACGCGGCGCCGGATGAAATTGCCGAGTTTCGACCGCTCACGCAACACGGTTGCAGTGATGTCGTTGTCGCGTTCGATCGTCGGTTTTGGGGTGCGCGGCGGTTCCATACGTCTGTAGACGATTCACGCCTGGAAATATTGTCCGTGACGTGAAGGCTGTTTCGAATCAGCCGCTACGGCGATTCTCCGGCGCTGCCGCGGCCAGGTAGCGTCCGGGCGTGGTGCCCAAGGCCCGACGGAACATGTCGATAAACGCGCTGACATTGTCGTAGCCGAGTTCGAGCGCAATCGTCGTGACCGGAATCCCATCCGCCACCCGTTCGAGTGCGCGAAGCAAGCGGGCCTGTTGGCGCCATTGCGCGAACGTCAAGCCTGTTTCGGTCACGAACCGGCGGCTCAGCGTTCGCGGCGCGAGCCCGGCCCATGCCGCCCATTCTTCGAGGCGGCGGTTATCCGCGAGGTTGCCGCCGAGCGCGTCCGTGATGCGCGCGAGCCGTGGATCGGTGGGGCTCGGCAGGCCTAGCGATTCTTCCTTTGACGCAGCGAGCTCATCGACGATGACCTCCGCAATGCGCGTCTGCGTCGCGTCGAGCTCGTTGCCCGGCCAGCTCGCGGCGCGCCGTACCGCCTCGCGCAGCAAGGGCGTCGTCTTGATCGCGCGCGCCTGCCGCGGCAGCGATTCGCAGCGCTCCTCGGTTATGAAAACACTCCACCCCGAGAAGGGGCCATAGGAGCGTATCGAGTGAACGCAATGCGGGGGAATCCAGATCGCATGGGTGGCGGGCACGACCCATTGCTGCTTGTCGAACCCGATCGATGCGAGCCCGCTCAGCGCACCCATGAGCTGTCCGCGCGCATGACTATGCGAGGGCGTTGCGCGCGATTCACTTTGTGTCAGTTCGGCCGCGGCGAGGAATGGACCTTCGGGCGAACTCACGAGAGTCGGTCGAATCAAGGGGGTAGTCATCGCAAGGGGTGGCGGGAATCCGGTATCGAATGACCTTTATACCGGAGACGGGCCGGGTCTGCATCACTAGACTGGCCTCTTCTCAAACAACACAGGAGTGCCGTGCGATGCGAGCCGAGCAAGTTCTCCCCGATCACGTCGATCGGACCGATATCAATGGCGTGACCGTCCGCAAAGGCACTGTTGCCGCTTTTCTGGCCAATGCACGCGTCTGGACCGATCCGGCCAGCACTGACGCGGCGCGCGCCGTGGCCGCCACGGACATCGTCGCGGCCCTGCCGGCCCTGCGTGCCGTCGGCCTGTTCGATGTACTTGAGATTCGCGACGTCCGGCTGCGTGAGTGGATCGACTCATCCTCTTGCGGATCTCGGCGCGCACTGGGGAATGCCCAGTAGCATCCGGCGCGCAAGCGCCAAGATCAGCTCTTGCCGGGCACGCCTTACGAATTCGCTTGCCGGCTATCGCGACAGAACCAGCGCCGCGATGTCGCGGGGGCCGGCACCACCTCCGCCACCTCGCGCCACCACTTCGTGCCACGGTGCGGCGTGCCCAGATCCAGCCGCTCGCCCATGCGAGGCGTCGCGAGCGCAATGCCCCGGGCGGCAGCGAGCCCAACCACACGCTCGTACGGTTCCTGCCAGCGATGCATCGCCAGATCGAACGTGCCGTTGTGAACCGGCACCAGCCAGCGTCCGCCCAGATCGACGTGAGCCTGGACGGTCTCGTCGGGCTGCATATGGACGTACGGCCATTGAGCATCGTAGGCGCCGGTTTCGAGCAGCGTCACGTCAAATGGACCGAGCCGCTCGCCGATGGTCCTGAAGCCGTCGAAGTAACCGGTGTCGCCGCTGAAAAACACGCGTAGCGCGTCGTCGACGATCACCCACGAGGCCCACAAGGTGCTGTTGCCGTCGAACAGACTGCGACCGGAGAAGTGCTGCGCGGGTGTTGCAGTAAACGACAGACCGTCGATTTCAACGCCCTGCCACCAATCGAATTGACGCACCTTCGACGCCTCGATACCCCATTCGATCAGGCGGTCGCCGACACCCAGCGGCGTCAGGAACACGCCGGTCTTCGCGGCGAGCGCCAGCACCGTTTCGCGATCCAGATGGTCATAGTGATCGTGCGACAGAATCACGCCGCGCAACGGCGGCAAGTCTTCGAGTGCAATGGGCGGGGCATGGAAGCGCTTCGGGCCGAACCGCCGGAACGGCGATGCACGCTCGGCGAAGACGGGATCGGTCAGCCAGAACTGACCGCGCAGCTTAAGCAGCATGGTCGAATGCCCGAGGCGATAGAGGCTGCGGTCCGGCGCGGCGTCGAGTTGTTCGCGTGACAGCGTGTCGACGGGCAGCTTGCCCGCCGGCACCGTACCGTCCGGTTTCCGGAACAACACATTCCACGCGATGCTCAGGGTCTTGCCGATACCCTCGACCGGACGCGGCTTGACGTTCCGAAAGCGCTCGCCGTCGTGTTGAGCCGACATGTCGAACAATTCGCGCCCGCGTCGCGCCGCCGTCAGGCCCAAGGCGCGGCGAATAGAACTGGTAAACGATGCCATGCAAACCGCCTCGATACAGAAAGTAGACTGTTGAGTGTAGTTTATTTTTGAGAAAAGTAAACTACCCGGTGTAAAATTTAGCGATGAACACCAGTCAACCCCTTCTGCGCCTGACCGACCGCAAGCGCGCTGCCATCATCGAGGCGGCCATCGAAGAATTTCTCGCGGCCGGTTTCGACGCGACCAGCATGGACCGTATCGCGGCCCGCGCGAGCGTCTCGAAGCGGACGGTCTACAACCATTTCCCCAGTAAGGAAGTGCTGTTCGCCGCGATCCTGCGGCAGTTGTGGGAGTCGAGCGACACAGGCGAGGCGCCGGCTTACTCCGCCGCGCATCCATTGCGTGCGCAGTTGCTCCAGCTTCTGTTAAAGAAGCTGAGCCTATTGAATAACGAGGCATTCCTGGCCCTCGCGCGCGTCGCGATCGCGGCGGGCATTCATTCGCCGGAGCGCGCGCGGGAGATGGTGACCCGCATGGGTGAGCGGGAGGAGGATTTGACGGTGTGGATTCGCGCGGCCGCAGCCGATGGCCGCCTGAAGACCTCGGACCCGGTATACGCTTCGCAGCAGTTGCAGGCCCTCGTAAAAGCATTCGCTTTCTGGCCGCAGGTGACGATGGGGCAGCCGCCTCTCGGCGTGGATGAACAGAAGCACGTCGCGGAATCGGCCGCCGATATGTTTCTCGCGCGCTACGCGTGACGCGTTGCGCGTTGCCGACGAGACGCGTTACGCGTCTTTCAACCAGGGCATTTCCACGGGCGACACCACCAGGCACCGGGACTCCCGTTTCAGTTCGAAGATAAACCCGACCAGGATCATGGAGTCGGCGTATGGGATCGGAAATACGTGAGGATTATCCGCGGCGCGTAGCGGGTGCGCCGGCGTATCCGCTGTCTTCGCGGCGTTCTCGCGGACGCTTTCCAACTCGTCGACCATGGCCTGCCCACTGACTTTCTGGACGCGGCTACGCAGGTCGCTGAAGGGTTCGATGCGCGCCCCGTCTTCATTGTATTCGGGCACTTCATAGATGAACCAGGACATGTGCGTCTCCAGAGAAAAGGGCAAGCATTCTAGCAGGGGCTTTACGCGCGCTATCTTCAGCACCGTGGGAATCGAACCGCGTTGCGTCCCCGCCATGAAAGAACTGAGACAAAGGAACTGAGACAAAAGTCTCATCCGGCTTGATGCTGCACTGCGGTGTGATCTTCCGGAACACGCATGCTAAAAGTCATCCTGAGCGCGCACCTGGCGATGTGCGCCGAGCAGACCGGAGACATTCATGCCTTATGTTCCGCAGGTTAGACACATCGACCGGATCCGCAGGTTGATCGAAGGCCGCACGCCCGATCGCGGTACCGATTCCGCGCGGCTGGCTTCGTCGTACTGGCGCTCGCTCGAGCAATATCATCTCGATCCTGGTCTAACAAAAGGTCCGCGCATTCTGACCGCGCCGGAACTGCGCGACGTGCAACATCGTGAAGAGTCGGTTTTGCGGGCCTCGGGAGAATGCCTTTCGCGTCTGCATGAGACGGTACGCGAAGCTGACTACTGCGTGATGCTCACCGACGCGCAAGGTGTGACGATAGATTATCGCGTCGACCGGGATCGGCGCCACGACTTCAAACGGGCAGGGCTTTATTGGGGCTCCTGCTGGTCCGAGCAGGAAGAGGGAACCTGTGGCGTGGCGGCCGTATTGCTGGATTCCCAACCGATCACGGTGCATAAGACAGATCATTTTCGCGCCGCGTTTACCACGTTGACTTGCAGCGCCTCGCCCATCTTCGGGCTGGAAGGCGAACTGATCGGCGTGCTGGATGCATCGGCGATTCGCTCGCCTGACGAACGCGAAAGCCAGCGCCTGATCAACCATATCGTGCGTCATAGCGCGGTGCTGATCGAGGATAGTTTCTTTCTCAACGCGACCACGCATCACTGGGTGTTGCTGGCCCACCGGAACCGTCATTACGTGGAGGCCCAGCCGGAAATTCTGATCGCTTTCGACGTGCATGGAAATGCGGTCGCGGCAAACCGCCGGGCCAAGGAATGTGTGCCGGGCCTCGACCAGTTGCCGCGGCCTGTCTCCGAGCTATTCGATGTCCGCGCCGAACGACTTCTGGATGTCAGGCCGGGCCGCGACATGGTTTCGATGAAACTGGTGGGCAGCGGTTCGCCTCTGTATGCGCGGGTTCGCCCACCTGTCATCCGGGCGCAACGTCAAGCGGCGCCGAAGCACCGGAATCCCGCCCGCGAGGCGCAACCCACCCTCTCCGGGATCGACGCCCTTGAGCGCGATCGCATCGTCGCGGCCCTGACGGATGCGAAATGGCACCCCGACGAGACCGCCCAGACGCTCGGCATCTCGCGGGCGACGCTTTACAGACGGATCGCGAAGTTCGGCATTGTCCCGCCGCACCGGCGCTAGCGGTCCACCGTTATCCAGCGGGCAAAGAACCCGCGTATCACTTCGACGTTTCACTAATCCGTATCGAATGGAGGAGCAACCATGCCTGAAAATAATGCAAGCCAGACTATTACACATGTTCTGGAGTCCCTGGAATCGGCGCTCAAACGCGGCGATACCGCTGCGGCCGTCGCGTTGTTTCAACCGGAATGCTATTGGCGCGATCTGGTTGCTTTCACCTGGAATATTAAAACCATGGAGGGCCGGGACCAGATCGGCGCCATGCTCGACGCCCAACTTGACGCCATCAAACCCACCCGGCTGAGGATTGCCGAAAACGAAACGCCGACCGAAGCCGATGGTGTGGCCCAGGCGTGGATCACGTTCGAAACACAGGTCGCCCGCGGCAGTGGTTTTATCCGTGTAAAAGACGGCCTGATCTGGACCTTGCTGACTACCATGGCCGAACTGAAAGGCCACGAGGAGCCCAAGGGCCAGCGTCGCCCGATGGGCGCGGAACATGGCGCACGCACGGATCGGGTCACCTGGAAGGAGCGCCGCGAAGCGGAGGCGCGGACGCTGGGTCGTGCGGAGCAACCTTACTGTCTGATCGTGGGAGGAGGACAAGGTGGGATCGGGCTGGGTGCGCGGTTGCGCCAGTTGGGAGTGCCGACGATAATCGTGGACAAGAACCCACGTCCTGGCGATCAGTGGCGCAACCGCTACAAGTCGCTGTGTCTACATGATCCGGTCTGGTACGACCACATGCCGTATTTGCCGTTCCCCGACAACTGGCCGGTCTTTACGCCCAAGGACAAGATCGGCGACTGGCTTGAGATGTACACCAAGGTCATGGAGTTGAACTACTGGGGGTCGACCACCTGCAAGTCCGCGCGCTACGACGAAGCGGCGGCCGAATGGGTGGTCGAGGTCGAGCACGGCGGCGAGACGCTGACGCTGCGGCCCAAGCAGCTTGTGCTGGCGACGGGCATGTCGGGTAAGCCGAATATCCCCTCATTCAAAGGCATGGACGTGTTCAAGGGCGAGCAGCATCACTCGTCGAAACATCCGGGGCCGGACGCTTACAAGGGCAAGAAAGTCGTGGTGATCGGCGCGAACAATTCGTCGCACGATATCTGCGCGGCGCTGTGGGAGGCGGGCGTCGACGTCACGATGGTGCAGCGTTCGTCCACGCATATCGTCAAGTCGGATTCGTTGATGGAACTTGCGCTCGGCGATCTTTATTCCGAGCGCGCGGTGGCGTCGGGCATGACGACTTCGAAAGCCGATCTGACCTTTGCGTCGATCCCGTACAAGATCCTGCATACGTTCCAGAAACCGGTCTTCGATGCCATCAGGCAGCGCGACGCGGCGTTCTACGACCGTCTGGAGAAAAGCGGCTTCATGCTCGATTTCGGGGACGACGACTCAGGGCTTTTCATGAAGTATCTTCGGCGCGGGTCGGGTTATTACATCGATGTGGGCGCCGCCGATCTTGTCGCGGACGGCAAGATCAAGCTGAAGAGCGGCGTGGATGTGGTCGAACTGAAAGAGCACTCTGTCGTGCTCAGCGACGGCACCGAACTGGAAGCGGATCTCGTCGTCTATGCGACCGGCTATGGATCGATGAACGGCTGGGCCGCCGATCTTATCTCGCGTGAAGTGGCGGATAAAGTGGGCAAGGTGTGGGGGCTGGGCTCGAATACGACGAAAGACCCGGGACCGTGGGAGGGTGAGCAGCGCAACATGTGGAAACCGACGCAGCAGACTGCCTTATGGTTCCATGGCGGTAATCTGCATCAATCGCGCCACTACTCGCAATACTTATCGCTGCAGTTGAAGGCGCGCATGGAGGGGATTGCGACGCCGGTATATGGCCTGCAGGAAGTGCATCATCTCTCCTGACTCCTGATGCAGACGTGAGGGTGATGCATACCTCGTCGCCCCCCGTTTGACAGATATCAGGTGTGGGGCGGCGCGCCTCGATGGATCGGCGCGCTGCCTTCTGTAATGAAACGATGTACGACGCGCGGCTTAACCCGGATTGATCTCGTCCTGGCTGCGCCGTGTCGTGCGGGGGCCGAGGACTCGCACGGTGATAGCCACGATCAACAGGGCCACCGCAATAATGCCGAACATAGCGCCCGCTCCTTGCTGGCTCAATACGGGGAGCAAGATGAACGGCAGCATCGCACTAACAATGCGGGACAACGAATAGGTGCTGCCGATTGCAGTCGAGCGCACGCTGGCTGGAAAAATTTCCGCTTGATAGACATGGTACGCATTGCTGAATACGTTCGACGCGCAGGTTGTCAACACGCCAAATAGAACGATCAACCCCGAGTTGTTCGAATAGGCAAAACCCAAGCCAAAAACCGCAATGGACAAGATGGCGCCGATCACCAGCGTCCTGCGTTCTATCCAGTTGAGGAGCGGGATTGAAAGCAAAGAGCCGACCGGGTAGCCGAGAAACGACAGCGCGATAAACAACGTGCCGTCGGTGATGTCAAAGCCGCGGCTTTTCACCACTGTGGCGGCCAGTGTGCCAAAGCCGTAGTAGCCAAATCCCTGCAGCAGATGGAAGATGGCCAGCATCAGGTAGCGTTTGTTGTACGGAGGGCGGCGTAGCAGGGCCACGCGCTCACCTAAAGTCATTGCATTGCGCTTGACGGTCGCCTCAGGCGAGATGACCGGCACCGTCACCCCGGCACTGTCGGCAAAGCGCCGAAGCATTGCGTGAGATTCGTCGACGCGACCCTGCGCCAATAGCCAGCGCGGGCTTTCGGGCAACTTATGCTGTACGAGCAGAACCAGTACTGCGCCCAGGCTGCCGATCACCAGAATAACGCGCCAACCCGCCACGGCACCAAAGTGCAGAGGGTTGAGCCAAAGCGCGAGGAATCCGACTAGCGGCACGGCAACATACGACGCGGTGTAGGCCCAGGCGGCCATTCGTCCGCGGCGTTCCTTGGGCAGAATCTCGGACAGGAAACTATCGGCGACGGGATAGAGTGCGCCTACGCCAATGCCGGTGAGGAAGCGGCAGATCACCAGCATCCCGGCATTGACCGAGAATGCGCCTAGCAGTGAAAAGCCGCTGTACCAGATCAGATTGAACAGGAAAGCCTTGCGCCGGCCAATCCGGTCGGCCATGCTGCCCAGAAAAAATGCGCCGAAGAACATGCCGACAAAGGCCGAGGCCAGCAGCAGCTTGAAGTCCATGCTGTGTCTGTCGATACCGTACTCGCCCTGCAGCGCCGCGCCGATCGAGCTGACAAGGAAAATCTCGAACATATCGAAGAACAGGCCTATGCCGATCACCCACACTACAAATCGATGCAGTGAGCCCGCAGGCATGTTGTCCATCCAGCCGCCCAACGTGGTGGCCTGAACATCCTGGCGGTGTGATTCGTCGGTTGAAACCGGCTCGGATGAAGCGATGCGCGAATGGGCGCCTGCTTTTGCGCCCACGCCCAGATTGCTGCTGTTCATGCTTGTCTCCGTTACTTTATTTTCGGGGGCGGCTTATGCGCCGTTCACCACGTTGATCGGTGCGCCCGCATGGAACGCAGCGAGGTTCGCTTCGATGCCGGCATTGAGCCGGTTCGCGGCATGCGTCGCCGCCCAACTGATGTGCGGCGTGACGATGAGGTTGCGATGCGCGCACGCCAGCAGGGGCTCATGCGGATCGGGTGGTTCCTGCGGGAGCACGTCGAGCGCGGCGCCGCCGAGGTGGCCGGTGGTAAGCGCATCGATCAGTGCTACCGAATCGACTAGGCCGCCGCGCGCGCTATTCACGAGCAACGCGCCGCGTTTCATCGCGCGAAGTGTGGGCGCGTCGATCAGCTTGCGCGTCGCTTCGGTCAGTGGACAGTGGAGCGAGAGAACGTCGGCGGAGCGCACCACCTCGTCAAATGACGTGAAGCCTTCGCGAACCGTCAACCGTCCGCGGTGCTCCGCAAACAGCACATTCATGCCGACCGCGCGGGCCAGCCGGGCGAGCGAACTGCCGATCGCGCCGCGCCCGATAATGCCGAGCGTCGAACCGGCGATGTCGAGAATCGGCGCGTCGTGTACGCAGAAATTCGGCGAGGCCGCCCAACCGATGCGAGCGGTCTCACGATAGGCGAACAGATTGCGCCGCAACGCGAAGATCGACGCGAGCGCCCACTCCGAGACGCTCTGTGCCGAATACCCCGGCACGTTGGATACGATCACGCCGGACTCGCGGCAGGCGTCGATATCGATGCAATCGAAACCCGTTGCGGCAATGCAGATGAAGCGGAGTTTCGGCAGGCGTTTCAGATCGGCCGCGCGGATCGGCACTTTGTTCGTGATCGCAATGGCGGCATCTTCGAGCGCATGAACCACGTCGGCGGCGCGCGTGGCGAGGCGGGCGGACCATTCGCCCGCCCAGGCCGGCGCGGTGAGCGGCACGGGCAACGTGCCGCTGTCGAGCAGGACGATGTTCATCGAATCACCGCCTGGCAAAGGGTGGGCTGCAAAGGCACGTGAATCAGATTGCTGACCGGCATGTGAATGTGACCGGTTCGTAGGGAGCGTGGTGTCATGACATCAACCCGCGAGTTCGGAAATCTCGATCAGATTCAGATCGGGATCGCGCACGTACACCGATCGAATCTTCTGTGTGGCGCCGGTGCGCGCAACCGGGCCTTCGATAATCGGCCATTGGCAGCGGGCGAGATGCGCAATGACATCGTCGAGCGGCACGGTGGCGATGAAACACAGGTCGAGCGCGCCCGGCACGGGAACATGCGCCTTCGGCTCGAATTCGGCGCCGCGCACGTGGACGTTGATCTTCTGATTGCCGAAGCGAAACGCAATACGTCCTTCGCCAAACGTCTCGAGTTGCATCTGCATGACCTCGGTGTAGAACCGCTTCGTTGCAACGAAGTCGACGCAAGTCAGTACGAGGTGATCGAGGTGATCGATGAGTGCCATGTCAGGTTCCTGAAGAAAATGCGCGTTGTTCTGGCAGGCCGTCGGTCGCGATGCAAGGCGCCGGGTGCAGATCGAGGCGGCGTCCGGCCTTGAGCAACTGGCTCGGCACGTCGTGGCCGATCAGTCCGGGAAGCAGCGCCGAGGCGGACAGCACGGCATCGAGATCGACGCCGGTGTCGTAGCCGTCGAGTTCGAGCATGTGCACGAGTTCCTCGGTGCAGACATTGCCCGTTGCACCCGGCGCGTAGGGGCACCCGCCGAGTCCGCCGAGCGACGCGTCGAAGCGGTCGATACCGGCTTGCAGCGCGGCGAGCGTGTTGGCGAGCGCCATGCCGCGCGTGTTATGAAAGTGCAGCGTGAGGTCAAGGGCGGCAAAACGCTCGCGCGCGGCGGCGCACAGCGCCCCGACCTGCGATGGATAGGCCATGCCGGTGGTGTCGCACAAGGTCACGCCATGCACGCCGAGATCGGCGAAGCGCTGCATCCAGTCCAGCACGTCAGCCGGTTCGATATCGCCTTCCATCGGGCAGCCCATTGCGGTGGAGAGCGACACGTTGATCGCCACCTTCGTTTGCCTGACCACGCCGATTACGTCGCGCAATTGTGCGAACGATTGTTCGCGGCTCATGCGCAGGTTCGCGTGGTTGTGGCTCTCGCTCACCGACATCACGAGATTGACTTCATCGACACCGCACGACAGCGCGCGCTCGGCGCCGCGCAGATTCGGAACGAGCACGGTGTAGATAACGCCTTGATGCCGCTTGATTTGCTGCATGACGGCTTCGGCATCGCGCAAGGCCGGAATCGCTTTCGGCGAGGTGAACGAGGTCACCTCGATCCTCGCGTAACCGCAGGCGCTCAGACGGTCGATCAGTTCGATCTTGGCGTCGGTGTCGACGAACCGGGCCTCGTTCTGGAAACCGTCGCGAGTGGCGACCTCGTGGATATACAGACGTTTGCTGCTCATGCGGGGCTCCTGTTCAGATGATGCCGCGGGCGCGCCAGGCGTCGCGAGTCGTCGTGCCGATGCCGAGGTTTTCCAGCACCTTGTCGGTGTGCTGGCCGAGGGTGGGCGCGCAGGTGTTTGCCGTGCCCGGCGTCGCGCTCAGCTTCGGGACGATGCCGGGCAGTTGCACCGGCGTGCCGTCGGGAAGCTGGCTGTCGAGGATCATTTCGCGTGCGTGGTAGTGCGGGTCGTTCGCGATGTCGGCGACGTCGTAGATCTTGCCGGCGGGAATGCGCGCGTCATTGAGCGCGGTGAGCACCTCGTCGAGTGTGTGGCGGTGAGTCCAGTCGGCAATCGCTGCATCCAGCCGCTCGACGTTGTTTACGCGGCCATCGTTCTGGGCGAGGGTGGGATCGTCCGCGAGGTCCTGGCGGCCGATCAGTTCCATCAGGCGCCGGAAGATGCTGTCGCCATTGCCGGCGATCAGTGCATATTTGCCGTCGCTGCAGCGATAAGCATTCGACGGCGCGATCCCCGGCAGGCTGCTGCCCGCCGCTTGACGCACGGCGCCGAATGTCGAGTACTCGGGCAGCAGGCTTTCCATCATGTTGAAAACCGACTCGTAGAGCGCGACGTCGATCATCTGGCCCGCACCGCCGTTCTGATCGCGATGGCGCAGCGCGAGCAGGATGCCGATCACGCCGTGCAAGGCGGAGAGGGAATCGCCGATGGAGATGCCCACGCGCACCGGTGTGCGGCCGCTTTCGCCGCTCAGATGCCGCAAGCCGCCCATCGCTTCGCCGATGACGCCGAAGCCCGGACGGTCGCGGTAGGGACCGGTCTGCCCATAGCCGGACACGCGCAGCATCACGAGACCAGGATTTAACGCATGCAGTTCCTCCCAGCCGAGACCCCATTTTTCGAGCGTGCCGGGACGAAAGTTCTCGATCAGCACGTCGCTTTGCGCGACCAGTTGACGAACCACGTCCTGAGCTTCGGGCGAGCGAAGATCGAGCGTGACGGATTCCTTGTTGCGCGATTGCGCCGCCCACCAGACGGATGTGCCCTCATGCAGCAGGCGCCATTTACGCAGTGGGTCGCCCGTGCCGGGTGGTTCGATCTTGATGACATGCGCGCCGAACTCGGCGAGCATTTTTCCAGCGAAGGGGCCGGCAATAAGCTGGCCCATTTCGAGCACGCGAACGCCATCCAGCGGCTTCGTCATGGTTGTCTCCTTGCAAACGTCGTCTCTTGACGCTTACTTTGCGACAACCCGCCCATGCTGAAAATCAATGGATTCTCAACGACCCTTTCCAGAATGGAAAGGGTCGGCGAACTCAGGCTTCGGTATGGCCGGACATGAAGTCGTACAGGCGCAGCGCTTCAGGCGACAGCGTTTCGCGCGACAGCGTGCCGATCCACAACGCGCGATGCGCCCACGGGTCGGTCAGTTTCACGGCGCGCAGGCCCGCTGCGAGAATTTCCGGGCGCACGGCGCCCTCGGGGAGTACGCCGATGCCGAGCCCGTGCTCGATCATCCGGCAGATACCGTCGAAGCTGTGCACCTGGATGCGCAGCTTGAGCACCCGGTCCGCGCTGAATGCGGCATCGAGCAGCCGCGCGAGCAGCGAGCTGCCTTCGTTCAGGCCGACGTACTCGAAGTCGAGCGTGTCGGCGAAGGCGACTTCTTCGAGGGCGGCGAGCGGATGGCCGGCCGGCACCAGCAGCACGAGTTTGTCCTCGCGATAGATGGCCTTGTCGATACCCGGCGACAGCACATTGTCCGCAAAGATGCCGATATCGGCGTCGCCGTTGCGGATCGCCGCGACGATTTCGTCGCTCAACCGTTCCTCGAGTGAAATCTTCACACCGGGATTGCCGGAGAGAAAAGCCTGCACATCGTGCGGCAGGAACTGGATGACCGACGACGTGTTGGCCCAGACTCGCACGTGTCCACGCACGCCGGCGGCGTAGTCGCTCATTTCGTTGGCCATGCGGTTCACGCGCTCGACCACTTGCCTCGCATGCGCGAGCAAACCCTTGCCGGCGGCGGTCAGCTCGATGCCGCGCGGTTGCCGCAGCATCAGTGTGCAATCGATGCTATGTTCCAGATCGGTCATGCGTTTGCTGACCGCGGAGAGCGTCAGGCAGGTACGCTCGGCCGCCTTCGTCAGGCTGCCGAGTTCCGCGACGACGATGAAAACGCGCAGGGATTGCAGGTCGTAGTGTGAGGAGCGGGGCATGGCTGCGGTTCGTTTAGCGGGCGGGACGGCGACAGTCCGCGCGGCGGGTCCTCGCGCGCTGGACCGACTTCATGTAGAGCATAGCAGGGCGATGGAGTTGGACAGGCGCGCGTGCGGCACGAAATACGGCCTGCCGCCTGTCGTGCGCGGGCTTTGGGCGGTTTGAGCGTCACCGCACAGACTGGCGGCGCGGGCGGTACGATTCTGAAATCTCAACGATCTGCTACCTTATGTGCTTGGGCTTCTCGAGGCAATCCAGCAGAACGATCGCGCTACGATGATGAAACCATCCACTCTTCGCATGCTAGTCGCCCTTGTGTCGCTGGGCGTGGGATTATCTTCTCCTGTGTGCAATGCCTATGCGCTCGACGCCCAACTGAACTGTCAGTCGAATCCGCATGATTTCATTGCTCCGCTTCTGGACGACCAATCGATCGATCCGAAGCCGATGCGCATTGAAGCGAATTCGGTCAATGCGTTTCGTCCCGCACGCGGCAGCAACCTGACAGCGTTTGGCTTTCATGTCTCGGCCGTTTTCGGCTACGCGCAGAACGATCCGATTTTCAAACAGGGCAGCGGCCAGCCGCTCCAGTCTTCAACATATGGCGTGGTGGTGAGAGGATCTGCCTCGTCGGTTGAGGCGAGGGTACGGCAGGCTGGCAGCAATGCAGGCATTCGCGAAGTCGTACCGCTTTTTCTGACCGCGATTTATTGCGGTGGGCATTGAGGCTGATCCTGACCCTACTCAGCTCGTCCATTTCCACAATAGCGCCGGGGCAATCCAGGTCGCCGCTGGATCCTGAACGCAGGCGAGCCACGGACGGGACTTTTCAGCCCAACCCGTGGCTCGCGCGCCAGTCTTTAGACAGCGTTTTTCACCCGCGCTGATCGATCAACCCTTGGCCCATGCGGCGGCCGAGGCCATCGCGAAGTCCCGATACGATCTTGGCTGCCGCCCGAGCAGCGCGGCGAGGCGTTCGATCTCGGCTTTCGAAGCGACTGCGCCGTCCAGTTGATAGCGGCGCATCATCAGACGCATGTCGTAGGCGAGCCAACCTGGCGCGACCGCCTTGAGACGCTGTTCGAGGATGTCGAGATCGTCGCCGCCATAGCGGACCGGACGTCCCAATGCTTCGGCCCAGATCGCTGCGATGGCGTCCGACGTCAGCGCATCCGGCCCGACGAGTTCATAGGTCTCACGTGGCAGCCGGTCGGCGGTGCGCTCGCGGCGCAGGAGTTCGCGTGCGGCGGCCTCGCCGATATCGCGGACGTCGACCATCGAAATACCTTTGCTGCCAATCGGCATGCCGTAGACACCGTGTGTCAGCAGCGGGTCTTTCTGCCGGACATCGTTCTGGATGAAATACGCGGGGCGCAGCACCGTCGCCGGCAGATCGGTGTGCTCGATCATGCGTTCCACCGTGTGCTTGCCGGTGAAGTGAGGCACATCGACATACTCCGCGCCCTTGAAAACCGACAGATAAACGATGCCCTTCACGCCGGCTTCCCGCGCGACACTGAGCGTCTGCAGCGCTTGTGTCAGTTCGTCGGCGGCGTTGGGGGCGAGCAGGAACAAGGTGCTGACGCCGTTCATTGCGCGCCGTATTGCGTCGATGTCGGACAGGTCGCCTTTAACCGCGGTGACGCCGGCGGGAAATTGGGCTTTTTCCGGCGAGCGGGTCAGAGCGCGCACTTCGGCGCCGCTGCCGTCCAGATGGTCGAGAACCTGCTTGCCGATTACGCCTGTGCTGCCGGTTACGAGGATTGCCATGATTTTCTCCTGGGGTTGAATGGACCGGCTTAGTCCGTGAGACGAACAATATTCGTTCCATCGATTGATCGAAAGTGACAAAATCCAGACACCTCGTCTCATAAATGGAACGATCATGGATTTGACCTCGCTGGCGGATTTCAACGCGGTTGCCTTGCACGGCGGCTTCGGGCCGGCCAGTCGCGCGCTCGACCGGCCCAAGGCCACGCTGTCACGGCGCGTGGCCGAGCTGGAAGATGACCTTGGCGTGCGGCTGATCGAGCGGGGCGCACGCAGGTTGCGTCTGACGGAAGAAGGTCTCGCGCTCCACGAGCGCACGCGGGGACTCATGACGGAGATTCAGGAGGCGGGTGAAGCAGTCGCGTCGCGCGCGCCGGTGCCGCGCGGGCGCTTGCGCATCAGCGCACCGATCGTGTTCGCGCATGTCGTGCTGTGCCGGATCGCGGCACGTTTTGCGCTGGCCTATCCGCAGGTCGAGCTCGAGATCATCGCGGAAGACCGGCTTGCCGATCCGGTGGAAGACGGCTACGACCTGGTGATCCGTATCGATCCGCGGCCCGACGCGCAACTCGTCGGGCGGCGCATTCTCAGTGACGAGCGTTTCGTGGTCGCGGCGCCGGGCATGTCGATACCGTCGGCGATGCCCACAAGCGAAGCCGATGCGCTTCAGGTGCCGGCCGTCATGTTCGCCGCGGCGCCACCAGGCGCGCTCTGGAACATGCGCACGGAAGCCGGCGAAGTGAGGGTCATCCAGCCGATGCCGGTGCTGCGGATGTCGTCGCTATTGATGGTGCGCGAGGCGGTGCTGCAAGGCGTGGGCGCAGCGCTCCTGCCGCGCCTGCTGGTCGAGCAGGATGTGCGCGCGGGCCGGCTCGTTTGCTGGGGCACGGCAACGGGTGCGCCGGTGGAGGTCTGGGCGCTCTATAGTTCGCGCCGCTTGCTGAGCGCCAAGGTCCGCGCGTTCATGGACATGCTGAAACCGGACACAGTCATGGTCTGACTGACTACTCCCTCAACCGCGCAAGCTTGCGCAGTGAGTGTGCGATAGGCACCGACATCAACTTCAGCGATACTCGCGAGCCTGGCGAATGGTCGAAAAAAATGCCTTCTGAATTTTTCACGCTTTTCTCGATGATACGGTGATTGATGTTATCGAGGGACCCCTGTCAGGAGAGCATCGCCCATGGTTAGAAAACGAATTCGCGCTACGCTGCACGGCGCGGCAATCGCAGCAATCGCGACGATTAGCGTGTTTGCATCAGCGTGTCAGGCTCAGTACACCACCGACTGGCTGGCGAACACATTCGGAACGCTTGCTACGCACGTGGGCAACACAGCGCGCTCAATGTGGGTCGCGCCGGAAGGCGTGATCTACACCGCATCCATGTGGGATGAAAACGAGGGCGGCGTTGCGATCTACCAGAATGGCAAAAGTATCGGTTCGATTGGAATCAACAGCGAGTTTCAGGGCGGAGCCATCACGGGGAATGCCACGTCCATCTTCGCCGCCTTGCAGTACAGCACCAAGTACGGCAGCGGGGCGGTAGGACGCTACAACCGCGCGACTCAGCAACGCGATCTTCTCATTCCCGTGAGCACCTGGAATGCCGTCAAGCGGGCCGACGTGATTACCGGGCTCGCGACAGCCGGTTCGCTCCTTTATGCGAGCGATTTTTTGGGTAATCGCGTTCGCGTCTATACGACCGATGGCGTGTGGCAGCAGGACATTAGCGTGTCGGGTCCCGGTGCGCTCGCTTTGGATAGCGCGGGCAATCTCTGGGTCGCGCAGCAAAGCGCGGCCACGGTCGTTGAGTTCAGCCCGGGCGGCGCGCTGTTGAACACGATCCAGATGCCAGTCGCCTCGCGACCCTCCGCGCTGTACTTCGACGCATCGTCCGGACAACTGATGGTTGGCGATCAGGGCCCCGACATGAATATCAAGCGTTATACCGTCTCGGGTACGCCGACCCTGGTCGGCACGTTCGGCATTCAGGGCGGCTATCTCGACACCACTACTGGCGTCAGGGGCCAGGTTGGCGACAAGCGCTTCACGCGTGTTGTCGGCATCGGCAAAGACGCAGCCGGCAACCTGTATGTGCTCAACAACCCATGGGGCGGAGGTTGGGACCTCGGCCGCAACGGCGGCACCGACATTCACGCGTACGACAGTAACGGCAATCTGCAATGGAAGCTTCAGTCGCTCAACTTCGAGGCGGTCGCCGCGCCGGATCCGCTTACCGATGGTGCCTATTTCTATGGCGGCACGAACATTTACACCGGCACCGCCGGCGGCACCTTTGTCGCGAATACGGTCGACCCATTCAGCTATCCATCCGATCCGCGACTCAACATGAACGATACGCAGCGCGACGAGCACTTCGGTCAGCTTGTCAGCGTGGGCGGAAACCGGATCCTCGTTGCGTCCGGCCAGAACCCCGGCATCTTCTACTTCTTCCATTTCAATTCGGCGAGCGGCTACATTGCGATCCCGGACGCGTCGATTCCGGGTCCGGCTTTCAACACGACACTATCGGTCACGGGGGGATTTTGCATCGACAGCAGGGGAGACGTGTGGGCCGGTCTGGACAGGACGAATCACATCTACCACTACCCGTTGACGGGTTTCGATGGCGAAGGCAAGCCGATATGGGGACCCGGAATCGCCATTTCCATTCCGCAGAGTATCCGCCCATTGACGCGCATCATCTACCTGCCGGAGAGCGACACCATGATCCTCGCGCAAGGCATTGCCGGCAGTTGGGACTGGACGGCGATGCAATCGAGAATCGAGGTGTATCACGGCTGGAGCGCGGGCAACACCACGAAGCCCAATCCGGTGATCAACCTCACCAGCGCCAATCCCAAGTCGATCACGGCGGCGGGAAACTACCTGTTCGTCGGTTACGTGCATACAGTGCCCAACATCGACGCTTTCAATCTTACGACGGGGAATCTCGATACGACGCTGATCAATTCGAGCGTGGGGACGGTCGACGTGGGCAACGACGTGGATTCGATGTATGGCCTCAGGGCTTACCTTAGGTCGGCAGGTGAGTACGTGATCACGAAAGACAACTACAACGGCTCCAGCGTGATCGTTTATCGCTGGACACCCTGAGCGGTTTTTCTGCCGCGATTATGATCGGATGAAAGACGCGGTGCGCCGTTAACGCCTGGTTGATTTCACGCCGAGCGGTTCTGACCGGATATTCATTTAGCGTCGCTCGTATTTATATTAATAATATAAAACGTGCGATGCTATTTCACACGCGAGCTATTTATTTTTCTCCGGTAAGAGTCAAAGATTTGCGTTTTCCGCAGCTCTATGAGGCAGAGATTTTCCATTCCCCCGGCTTTGGAAAACTGTCGGAGGCGTTTCCCCCGAGATTCTTTGAACTACTACTTATCGAGCGCCATCGCGGTCACGTTACATGAATGAAACGTTTATAATTCGTCAGCCAAAAACTGGCAGTAACTAATGCCGGGCACACGCCCGAAATTCACGTCGATCGAGTAAAGCTTGCGTGGCAGGCGTTCGCGCGACGTTGAGCGGCGTTACTCAACCAACGGGTGCGAAGGAGTCAAGCGACTCTAACGCTACCGGTCAGCAACTTTCATGGATGTTGCGCTAACGGAATTGGGCTCGAAACCCAATTAGTTTCGTTTAGGGCGCACTAGCCGTGTTCTGGATTTTCCTCGACCGAAATCGAGGTGGCCAGGTTCGCCGTAAATCACTGAAGAACTTCATCACGCAGACTTTTTTGGTTGATGGTAAGGATTACGTAATAAATATCTGCTGACCACCGGCAGATCGAGACGCGTGACGTGCTTCCGGCTGGCGCCGCGCGGCGCTCGAATGTCAGGCGGTGTCTGCCAGCGGGTAACGACACATTGGAAGCGTCAGCTTCATCAGCAATGAATGCGTCATCGCGTTCACCGATTCAACTCTCTCTGTACCCAGAACAACGTCAAAGTGGGACGACCTGGTTCGATCTCGCTCAATCCTCGGGGATAACCTGATTCTTAGCGATACACATTGACAATGACGAGAAATTTGAAACTTCTAGGGGTTGCGGCAGCGACCGTACTGGCATGGTTTGGCGCGGAAAACGCGCAGGCCGCGACGAGCACCATCACAGTCGCGGGACTCCAGTACAAGTTGTGCGCGCAAGAGAATGGCACCTGCAAATTCCTCGGCACGGCTTCGGTGGTGTTCGGTGCCGTTCCGCCCACCGCGCCGTCGGCCATGCTGACGGCGCCGGCTACCTTTAGCAACGGCGTTGGGTGTTATGTCGGCGCGGTTTCGCAGACAGATCCTGCATTCGGCTATGGCAAGTCATGCTGGGTGAGGGCGGTTGCCGCCAGCGCTACGCCGACGCCGACGCCGACGCCGACGCCAACGCCGACGCCAACGCCGACGCCAACGCCAACGCCAACGCCAACGCCAACTCCGACACCGACTCCAACCCCAACCCCGACGCCTGGCAGTTCAACCCTCTCATGCGGCACGCCCACGCACACCGCAGGCGGAACCGCCAACGGAGTGATCAGCGCCGACACCCCCACCACCGACGGCCTGCGCATTTTCCAGAACAACGCACCGTTCAAGCTCACGATTACGACGAACGCGCCGAGCGCGGATACCGTCGTCTGGTCCGTGGCGGATTCGAATGGCGCGATCAAGACGCAGGGCAGTTTCGCGGTGAGCGCCGGTGTGCAAACCAACTCGATTCCGTGTACATCGACGTGGTCCGGCTATGGCGCGCTGACCGCGACGCTGCGCTCGAACGGCGGTACTTTGCCCAACAGCGGCACGCGTCCGGTGGGCATCGCAACCTTCGGCGTGCTGCCGAATCTGACGCCGGTGCTGGGCACCGTCACATACGCACATCAGGATCAGCACCGCTTCGGTATGCAGGGCTTCAATGGGAACATCGCCGCACTGCATGACATGGGCGTCTCGTGGACCATCGACGACCGCGAGGTATCGTCAATGGAACCCAATGGCCCCAACACCTACACGCCGAGCGTGAACGATCTCGATCCGTTCTACAAGGCAAATCCCGATCAGATGCGCATCGTGCGTCTTGATGGACTGCCGGCCTGGGATTCGAAGACGGGTCAATATAACGACAGCTACTATGCACCGTCGAACATGCCGGAGTTCCAGAGCTTCATGGCCAAGGTCGGCACCGATACCAGCCTGATTCGCGCCGCAAACTACCCGAACCAGCAGAGCAACTATTATCAGGTGACGTGGGAGCCGAGCCTCGGCTGGGCGGATAGCAACGCGAACTTCGTTGCCATGTACAAGGCTGCGTACCAGGGCATTCATTCGACCGATCCGAATGCCGTCGTGATGGGCCCCACCAACCCGTTCCCGGCGAATTGCAGCACCTGCACGACCGGCTATCTGCAAACGTTTGGTGCGCTGGGTCTGTGGAATTACATTGATGCGGTCTCGACGCATGGCTACTGGAATGCGGGCACCTATCCGGCTCATCCGCCGGAATTGCAGGACTCCGATCCGAGCACGGCAAACCAGGCGAACGCGCTCGATAACCAGATTGCGCAATTGCGTTCGGTGATGCAGGCCGGTAAGCCGAACATGAAGCTCTTCGTTACCGAACAGGGCACGAGCTACGATCCGGGTCTTAACTATGGTCCCACGGTGCCGTCACAGAACCAGTTGTTTGCCCAGGCCGCGGTTGGCGTGCGCTCGCACATTATTGTGCTGGGTGGCGGCGCGCAGTTGACGACGCTTTTCTACGGCGCCGACTATCCCGGCGAAGTGGGATACGGCACGTTCTTCGACCTGAATGACGCTCAAGGCGCATACGGTGCGTCGAACCTGTCGCCGAAACCCGAGGCGATGGCCTTCGCCACGATGACGCGTGTGCTGGACGGCACGAATACATTGGGCCGGATCACGGGTACGCCGTCGGGAACCTTTGCGTATGCGTTCCAGCAACTCGGTAACGGCAAGGTGGTGACGGCTGCATGGGCGCATAGCAATGCGCAGTGGCCCACGAGCGGCGGTCTCTACAGCCAGACCTACTCGACGAGCTACACCCTGCAGGTCGACAGCCCGGGTACGTCGGGCAATGTGACGAAGATCGACGGCTATGGCAACACCAGCACGCTTGCCTATACGAACGGGCAGGTCACGCTGACCCTCACGGAAGTGCCGCAGTACATCGTGTCGAACAACGCGACGGTTGCCAAGGCCAACGCGACTGTTCCGCTCGGTTATACGGGCCAGTAACGCCACGCAGTACCGGCGCGCCGCGGGTAACGCCGCGGCGCGCCGATCAATTCAGGCTGCCGCGTCGCGCAGATCTCTGATGTGTTGATAGACGGTTGCGCGTCCCATTCCCAGCACGTTTGCGACGTAGTTCGCGGCACTTTTCCCTTTGAACGCACCTTCGGCCCACAGCGCTTCGACCAGTTCGCGACGATGGTCGCGGGTCAGTGAGTTCAATGCCAACTGACGCTCCTGAAGCCAGGCGTGAAGAAACGTGTTGATACGTTCCTGCCAGTCGTCCTTGAACAGTTCTTCGGGTTGCTTGACCACACCCGCACCGGAAATCACCCGGTCGATGACATGTTTCATGTCCTCGAAGACCGCAATGTTGTAGTTCACGCACATCACACCAACGGCAACCCCGGCATCGTCAAACAGCACCGTGCTGACGCAGCGCATCCGCCGGCCGTCCCAATTGATCTTCTCGTAGGGGCCGACCGTGCCTGACTCCACCGAGTGGTCGATTTCTTCCAGTGCCGATTCGTCGCCCAGCTCACGCTTGGACAGGTTGTTGGCTATGTATGCGACGGTCTGACTTTGCAGGTCATGGATGACGACTTCGACGTAGGGGAAAAAGAGCAGCGCGATACCATCGGCGACACGGCCGTATCGATCCAGAAGAAGCTTGCGTGCGGCCGTTGTCTTAGTCTTTCGCATAGGGATGGGGGGCAATTCCAGAGATCGGAAAGTTTGCAACGTGTTGCGTCGCGGTGCGGAGAATCGGTGCGACGCGCGTTATTTTGCCATGTAGCTGTGCTGCGCAACGATGTGTCTGAACAATTCGTTGGCGATCGCCACGTCTTCAAGCCCGAGTCCGATTGAGCGGAAAACGACGTGCTGTTGCCCGGAGGGTTTTCTGGCCATGCCGGACACCAACTCCGGCAGATCGCCAAGCACGCGATCCGGCGACCAGTCATGCAACTGCGCTGCCAGCTTCATTTCCCCTGCACTGCCTGGCGTGGTTGGCCGGTAGTCGCAATAGACTTCCATGCCCGGCAGCCATGCCGGTGAAATTTCGTGAGCGTTCGCGACGTTCGTACTGATCGACGTAATGAGCGCCGGCTTTGTCAGCCTGTCTTCCGAAAGTACCGGTGTGCCTGAGGACGTGCACAATGCAACCACGTCCGCATCGCGCAGGCAATCTTCAAGTCGGGTGCAAACCAGCACGCGCTCATCAAGGGCTCCGATCGCCGCGCGTTTTGCTTCGTTCCCGGCAAGCTCGGGAGAAAATACGCTGATCAGATCCCATGGCCGTAGCGCCGCGAGATGGCGCACATGAGCTTGTCCCACCGCGCCCGCCCCGACAATGGCGAGCCGGCGCGCGTTCGGCGCCGCAAGGTGATCCACCGCGAGTGCGGTCGCACCGGCGGTGCGCTCGACGGTCAGCAATCCCGCATCGCACCACATCAAAGGCTGCCCCGTTTCCATCGACATCAGCGCGGTCCATGCGGTGATGACCGGTTTCGACTCAGTCACGATGTACGGCGACAACTTGGCACCGAACACCTTGGCTTCCGCCAGCACCCCGAGGTAGGTGATGAAGTCGCCGGCCCTTTGCGGAAAAGGCGTGAAGGTCTGCGCCGGCTGCACCGCGGCATTGTTCGCAAGCGCGAGAAACATGCGTGTCAACGCACCGCGCACATCGAGATGAGGCAGGGCTTTACGCACCGCGTCCTGCTGGACGATCAGCGGGAATACTTTGTCTGTGCTGCTCATGGGCTTGCTCTCCAGATCGTTGCCGGCGTGCGGCGTCAGCACGATTCTAAAGTCAAAAAGTCCAGTCTGGACTTTTATTTTTGAAAATTGCTTGCAATTACCAATGTCCAGAATAGACTGTTGTTCCAGAGCGAGTGTGAGAAGCCTGTCTCCTTTGTTTCTCATGTGGCTTCCAGACGGCGCCTTGTCAGCGACCGTTCTCGCCCTGAATTCGCGACCTTCCAACCACTTTGGGATCCATCATGTCTCTGAAGCTTTCACTGTCATTTTTCGTCGCGGCTGCGTTAATCGGTTCGGCCGGCACTGTCAGCGCGGAAACTCAAAGCGCCTTGCGTTTCGGCATCGAGGCAGCGTATCCGCCGTTCGAGAGCAAGTCGCCGACGGGGCAATTGCAAGGATTCGACGTTGATGTCGGCAATGCGGTGTGTGCAAAGATGGGGGTGAAATGCGAGTGGGTGGAGAATTCGTTCGACGGCTTGATTCCCGCGTTGCAGGCGCGCAAATTCGATGTGATCAATTCCGCCATGAACATCACGGACAAGCGCAAGCAGTCCATCGATTTCACGCCGCCTATCTACGTGGTGCCGATCGTGATGGTGGCCCGGCGCGGTTCGTCCCTGCTGCCCGACGTGAAGAGCCTGCAGGGCAAGCGCGTCGGTGTGCTGCAGGGATCGTCGCAGGAGGATTTCCTCAAGCGCCACTGGGCGAATGCCGGCGTATCGGTCGTCTCCTATCAGGACCAGGATCAGGTGTATGCCGACCTCGTTGCAGGACGACTGGATGCGGCCGTCCAGGAAGCGCAGACGGTTGAAGACGGTTTTCTGAACAAGCCCTCAGGCAAGGACTATGCGATTGTCGGCCAGCCACTCAGCGATCCGGCAACGCTTGGCGAAGGCACCGGTTTTGGCTTGCGTAAGGGCGACAAGGCGCTGGCCGGAAAGATCGATGCCGCGCTCGACGCCTTGAAGAAGGACGGCACGCTCAGCAATCTTTCGCAGAAGTATTTCAAGCGCGACATCATCGCGAAGTAAC
This sequence comes from Paraburkholderia fungorum, assembly GCF_902833645.1. Classification (GTDB taxonomy): domain Bacteria; phylum Pseudomonadota; class Gammaproteobacteria; order Burkholderiales; family Burkholderiaceae; genus Paraburkholderia; species Paraburkholderia fungorum. Next base: position 31,600 of record NZ_CADFGE010000008.1, on the reverse strand, counting down.
TTATGGATTTCGATGTAATCGTGTTGGGCGCCGGGATCGTCGGCGTGTCGTCGGCGCTGCATCTGCAGGATCGTGGCCGCCGCGTGGCGCTCGTCGATCGGCGTGGCCCTGGTGAAGAGACCAGTTTTGGCAATGCAGGTTTGATCGAACGCTCGTCGGTGGTCCCTTACGCGTTTCCGCGCGATTTCGGAACACTGCTGCGCTACATGCGCAATCGTTCGATCGACCTGTACTGGGACTATAAGGCTGTGCCGACTTTTGCCGCGTGGCTCGCGCGATTCTGGTGGGAGTCGTCGCCGGAGCGCTTGGAAGCGGCCGCACGCGACATGCTGCCGTTGATCCGCCAAAGCGTCGACGAACACGATGTGCTGATCGAGCGTGCCGGTCTTCAGAGACTCGCGCATGACGGCGGCTGGATCGAGGCATTTCGCACGCGCTCCGAATATGAACGGCAGGCATCAGCCGCCGAGGTCATCGCGAGTCAATATGGGTTGCGCGTGGTGACGCTCGATGCCGCGCGACTGCTGGCGCGCGAGCCTGGGTTGGGCAGCGGTTTCTGTGGCGCCCTGCATTGGCAGGACCCGAAGAGTATTTCCAACCCAGGCGCGTTGACGAAGGGATATGCACGGTTGTTCGAGGACGGCGGCGGAACGTTGCTGACCGGAGAGGCAAGTACGGTGCGTCAGGAGGCCGATGCGTGGACTGTGCAGACGTCCCAAGGCAGGATCAGTGCCAACGAGGTGGTCGTGGCACTCGGCCCGTGGTCCGATAAAGTTTTTGAGCCGCTCGGATATCGCATACCGCTGCGCGCGAAGCGCGGCTATCACATGCACTACGAGGCCACGAAACCACTGCTCTCGGTGCCGCTTGTGGATACGGAGCGAGGGTACGTGGTGGCGCCAATGGAAGGCCGCTTGCGTTTGACGACGGGTGTTGAAATCGCCCGCCGGGATGCACCGCCAACGGGTATTCAACTTGCGCGCGCAGAAAGCGTCGCCCGGCCGGTTTTCGGTTTGGGGCGCCGGCTGGACGACGCGCCATGGATCGGCTTGCGTCCCTGCACGCCAGACATGCGGCCCGTCATAGGGCGAGCGCCTCGCCATCGAGGACTCTGGTTCGCGTTTGGCCACAACCACCACGGATTGACGATCGGTCCCGTGACGGGCCGTTTGCTGGCGGAAATGATGACGGGCGCGACGCCTTGCGCCGATCCCTATCCGTTTCGTCCCGAGCGGTTCCGGTAAGCGAGCCGGCTATGTCATATATCAAGCCGAAGTTGGGAACGACCGCGCTGCTGAAGTACGATCTGCCGATCTCGTCGGTGGAGTTTTGCGCTACGCTGATCGAACAAGCCGGCGTGATGTTCACCCTCGGGCAGTGCGCTCGATATGGAAGGCTATGTGTGCGTTGGATATACGAATAATCGGCAGATGCTGGAAACGGGGTTGACCGGAGTATCCGGGTTCCTGCCTCATTCCTGAGTACCGCACCAGCGGTTATAGCTGTTGCGTTCGGTTTTCCAGTTATTTGTCATACAAATAGATGCGCTACGTCTTTCGCGGGAATGCTAATCCCTCTTTATCTCTTAATTGCGCGTTTGGGTTTGTCGATCGAGATAGTGTTCGCTATCGAGCCAATATGGCCGGACTTCCTTGAAAATAATTTAATCTCGCAAAGGTTTGCGGGAGATTTAATTTTTCTGTTTAATTAATGCCTTCGAAAATCGCCGGATCGAAGTTTATTTCTGCGGCTAACCCGCAAAAAAAAGCCGACACATTGTGTCGGCTGAAAAGACTCTGGCGTCCGAGGATTGCATGCCAGAACCTGAGAGACGGTAATCAGTCAATTTTACGAATTCAGTGCGGGTGGTGGAAATTTTTGCCGCATGCTTAAATTTAACAATTTCGCGCCGGATCGTTGCAGAACAAGCTTGTCTTTTTAGATAGCCGACTTCGCTGGGGAGTGATCATAAACTAAAAGCCTCGGTTGAGCATAAAGGCGTCAAAAAATTTTGCTGATCGGGCGTCACCGAATTCAACGTCAGGAAACCCTGACGTTGGCGTAGGGATTTCCTTGGTTGAATGCTGTCTCTTCCTAATAGCGCGCGTTGCGATCGCGTAGTGAGTCAATTGGGCGTTATTACACTGCAGGGGCGAATCCCGCCGTACTGTACTGACTGGTTAGTAACAATATTTTATGAATAGGCGGCCCAGGAAGCGCGCGGAAAGGCGCATAAGCACGCTCGTGAAAACACTGCACGGCATATTGACCGCTTTTAAGTAAAGCCTGAATTCGGCAGGGTTCCTCGCATTGGCGCTATGCTAACGGCTCCGCCTACTTCGAGGAATGACCGATGACACAGAGCACAGGATCGATGATCACGTTTCACCGTCCGGACGGCAAGGAAGTCCAGGGCTATCTGGCGAGGCCGCATAAAGCAGAAGGCGCGCCTGCCATCGTTGTGATTCAGGAGTGGTGGGGGTTGAACGACCAGATCCGCGGGGTGGCCGACCGTCTCGCGCAAGCCGGCTATCTGGCGCTGGTGCCCGATCTTTACCGCGGCAAATCGACGGTGGAGGAGGAAGAGGCGCACCATCTGATGAGCGGGCTTGATTTCGGCGACGCCGCTACTCAGGACGTGCGGGGCGCCGTTCAGTACCTGAAGCAGCATGCGGCGAGCGTCGGTGTGACCGGCTATTGCATGGGTGGCGCGCTCACCTGGCTCTCGCTATGCAATATCCCGGAGGTGGCGGCCGGCGTGGTGTGGTACGGCTTTCCGCCGCTCGAATACATCGACGCGTCGAAAATCAAGGTTCCTGTTCTTGGCCATTGGGCGACCCAGGACGAGTTCTTCCCGGCAGAGACGGTCGATGCTTTGGAGGCGAAGCTCATCGCAGCCAATGTCGACTTTGAGTTTCATCGCTATCTCGCGTATCACTCGTTTGCTAACGAGACGGCAGTCGGGCCGGGCCGTATCTCCCGGACCCAATTCGATCCGGTCTGGGCGCAGCGGGCCTGGGACCGCACCCTGACGTTTTTCGGCCGTACGCTCTGGAAGTAACCGGCGAGCGCGAGCCTGCACTGCATGCCGGGCGCAATGATCTTCACGCGCCCATCAAGCAGGGTTTGGCCGTTGCCAAAGCACCGCCCACCAATCAGGCCTTGGCGGGCGGTGCAACCGATGGTTGCGCCTCAGCGGCGCTCGAAGATCCGAAGCGCAGGCCCGCGCGCCCACACTGGCCTACGAGGATAACCAGCCCCGCCCGATCGGCCACGCCAGTAATTTGCGGTACACGGTAACAAGGCCGCGCATCACCGTGGCGCCGGCCAGCCGCCACAGCGGGGCGGTCAGCAGGTAGGCCACGCATGCCATGCCTACTGCGCCAACCATGTCGAGCGGGAAATGCACGCCGACAAAGATGCGTGCCCACGCCACCGCGAGACCGGACAGCAGGATCAGCATGCCGCACCGTCTCATGCCGCCCAGCAACAAGCTCGGTGCGATGCACGAGACGATCGTCCCATGGTCGCTTGGGAACGATGGGTCGGGCGCGTGTTCCAGAAACGTATGACCGAGTCCGATCACGAAAGGCCGGGGATGCGGCCAAACCAGACCGACAATCTGATTGAGCCCGAGGGCGAGCAGGGTTACGCAAAACGCGCGCACCGCGACTTCGCGCTGACGCTCGTCGCCAAAGAACCATATCGCGGTCAGCGACAGCGGAACGAGATAAATGACGTACTCAGCAATCATGCGCGCCATGTCGATTTGCCAGGCTGGCGTCGACGGCGTTGCATTGATCATCAGAAAGAGCGCCTGATTGAAGGCTTCGAGTGGGTTCATGCAGGGAGGTTTTTGAGGGGCATGTGATGGATCGCGTCCCGGATCTTAGCGGGGCCAGCTTAGGAAATGCTTAGGCGCGGGCAGAAGCAATGGATCGAATCGTCTGCTGGCGTGCTCGTCGGCGCGTGCCGCTGAATTCAGCATGCCTCTAAGCGCTCTGCTGGGGCGTTCGCTGTGGCGCTATGCAACACCTGAGATCGTGGCGCAAGAACTTTTGCTCGACGATTGCGGTTGACGCAGCGTGCTCGCGCCTGCGCCGTTGGAGTCCGGCAGTGGCGTCAATCATTCGCCGCACGTGCCGATTCACGAAAGCCGCTGCCACGCCGCCTCGCCGGAGGCCCGGACGCAACGGCGTTGTTCCAGGCACTTCGCGCGATGATCGACGACAAGACCCGCCTCAACATGAAAAAGGAATCCCGCACGCAGGCACTCAGAATCGTGCCACTCCGTTACCGCTCAGTTACCCCTCAGTTACCCCTCAGTTACCAAACAGCGAGCTCTGTGTCCCACGAGCGGGCGCCGGGCGCGCCGTTTTCGTCGGAGCTTCCCAACTAGCCATTGCCGTTGCCGTTGCGGTGGTTGAAGCCGTAGCCGATTCCGCCGCTGCTTCCAGCGAAGTTTGCCCGGCTTCAAGCGACAGAAGAAACATCTTGTTGGCGAGGCCGCCGGCAAAGCCGGTCAGATCGCCGGACGCACCGATCACGCGATGACATGGCGCCACGATCGAGATCGGGTTTCTGCCGTTCGCCGCGCCCACGGCCCGCACCGCGTTGATGTTTCCGATTTGCGTAGCGATGTCCGAATAACTGCGTGTTTCGCCGAACGGGATCGTCAGGAGCGCCGCCCAAACCTTCTTCTGGAACTCCGTTCCCTGGAAGTCGAACTCGAGGTCGAACCGGTCTCTCGTTCCCGCGAAATATTCGTTTAGTTGACGCTCGGTTTCGAGCAGGATCGGGCGGTCAGCCGCTTCGATCGATTCCGGCAGGCGCACCCGGTTCGGCTTGTCGTTCTCCCAGAGAATGGCGGCGAGCCGGTTGCCGTTAGCAACGAGCTTCAACTCGCCGACGGGCGAATGCATTAACTTGTACGCGTATGTCACTTTGCTTGCTCCTGGGGCTGGCTGGGGGCCGGGATGGCTTGACGCGAGCGGCTGCAAACTCGCGGCGCCTTGACCCTCCGGTATCTGACAGCTTAAACGCTGTTCGCGCCGAGGTCACGCCGGATCTTGCTATCCAATTCCGCACGCGGCCCGGGACTCAGTAGAATTGATACCTTCGACGCATCGCTTACCGGCGAGCGGATATTTTCTCTACGACTGTGACCACGACCCTCGAACAACTGCGCGCCGGACAACTGGCGGGTACCCGCCGACTCACTCTGGCGGACGGCCTGAGCGAATTTCCACGTGAGATTTTCGATCTGGCCGACACGCTGGAAATTCTCGATCTGTCGGGTAATGCACTTTCAACGCTGCCGGATGATTTGCCAAGGCTGCGAAAGCTGCGCATCATTTTTGCCTCTGACAACCGGTTCACTGAATTGCCGGAAGTGCTGGGGCAGTGTTCACAACTGAGCATGGTCGGTTTCAAGGCCAATCGTATTCGCGAGGTTTCGGGTAAATCGCTGCCACCGTTGTTGCGTTGGCTGATCCTCACCGACAACGAGGTCGAAGTCCTGCCGCCTGAAATCGGCGCCTGCTCGCAACTGCAGAAGTTGATGCTTGCCGGTAACCGGCTGCGCGCATTGCCCGAGGAAATGGCAGCCTGCTCGCGGCTCGAACTGCTGCGTCTCGCGGCGAATCAACTGGACGAACTGCCCGCGTGGTTGTTGTGCCTGCCGCGGCTTGCGTGGCTGGCGTACGCCGGCAATCCATTCAGTGAAGCGCTGGCCGCGTCAGTCCTGATCGACACCCCGATCGCGGCTATTCAATGGAATGCGTTGGAACTTGAAGCGCAGTTAGGCGAGGGTGCGTCCGGTGTCATTTATCGCGCGGCGCTTTCCGCCCGTCATGACGAGGCGAGCAGGCCGGTGGCCGTCAAATTGTTCAAGGGTGCGGTAACGAGCGACGGATTGCCCGACTGCGAGATGGCGGCCTGCATTCGTGCCGGCGATCATCCGAACCTGATTCCGGTGGTGGGTAAGGTGAAGGACCATCCAGCCGGCGCACATGGCCTGGTGATGGAGCTGATCGATCCGCAGTTCGCCAATCTTGCGGGCCCACCCAGCCTCGAGTCATGCACGCGCGACGTCTATCGTGAAGGCATGCGCTTCGGGTTGGCCTCAGTATTACGTATTGCGTACGGTATCGCGTCAGCGGCGTGTCATCTGCATCGTCAAGGGGTGATGCATGGCGATCTGTACGCGCACAATATTCTGTACGGCGCTGGCAGTGAGCAGGGTAGCGTATTGCTGGGCGATTTTGGCGCGGCGTCTTTCCACATCGCCGATAACGGGGACTTCAGTGATGCATTGCAACGTCTCGAAGTCAGGGCGTATGGTTGTCTGCTCGAGGAATTGATCGAGCGATGTGACGGACTGGATGCGAACGTGGATATCGCGGCGAAGCTGGTAGCGTTAAAAGCGCATTGCCTGAGCGAGGACATTGGCAGCCGGCCGTTGTTCGACGATATCGCTGCCGTTCTGCGGCCGCTATCGGGCGCGGGCGATCGGGACACAGCAGCGTTGGCGGCAGTTTGATCCGTTTTAGGGGCGGACGCGATGCAAACAGCCGTCCGTGTGTGTCCAAGGAGAGAAACTCAATGACACAGAGGATGCGCCGCCGCTTGCTGGTTGCCGCCACGCTGGCCGCGGCAGGCCTGACAGGTACGGTTCGTGTCGATGCAATGCAGGGCGGCAAGCTGAAGATTGCCCTCGTCTTGAAGTCGATGTCCGATCCGTTCACGGTCGCGATGCTGAACGCTGCGCAGAATTATCAGAAGCACTATGCGTCGCAGTTCGCTTTGACCATTCGGGGAACGGCAACGGAGGACGGTACGGCTGTACAGATACGAATGGTCGACGAACTGATCAAAGCGAGGATGAATGCGATCGTCATCGCGCCGACTGACTCGAAGGCGTTGACAGCGGTCGTAGCGCGGGGCGTCAAGGCGGGCATCATCATAATTACCATCGACAACCCGCTTGACGACGCGTTGCAGGATGCCGCTCACATCTCCGTGCCCTTTGTCGGCCCGAACAACCACAAGGGCGCGAAGCAGGTGGGCGATTATCTTGCGCAGCGACTCAAGGCGGGCGATCAGGTCGGGATCATCGAAGGGAGCTCCGCCGATCGCAATGCGCAGCAACGCACGGCCGGCGGCAAGGACGCAATGACCGAGGCCGGCATGAAGATCGTCGCCATACAGTCCGGCGACTGGGATTACGCGAAGGGGCGGGACGTCGCGTCGAAGATGTTGGGAGACTATCCGCAGATCCGTGCATTGATGTGCGGTAACGACAATATGGCCATGGGTGCGGTAGATGCTGTTCGCGACGCGGGGAGAACCGGTGGTGTTTATGTCACCGGGTATAACGACAGCGATGCGATTAAACCCTTGCTCGCCGACGGCCGCGTGCTCGCGACCATGAATCAGTTTGCCGATCGGCAAGCTGTATTCGGTGTCGACGTGGCGTTGAAGGCAGTGACCGAACAGCGAAAGGAAAGTGACTTGTCGCAAGTCATTGAAACGCCGTTGCAACTGGTGACCGGCGCGGGGCACTGAGGCTGCGATGCTGGAGTGGGCGTCGATTCAGATGAGCCTCAAGATAAGGATGCCGAATGATATGCCGGTTTGAGATTCATATCCATAGTTCGACATGACGGGTTGACGGTACGCGTTAGGCACTTTGCTAACGGTCGCGCCAATCAGCCAGAAGACCGTCCGAATCCTCACTTTTCCGACTCCGATTCTTTTCGACTAACGGCCATTCCAAAAGGATGTTTTGCGGGTTGACAGCGACTTTCACGGCAATTACTATTCGTCCGTTCTCACTAAGGGGCCGATGCCTTGGACAGTAGCAGTAGTCGATCTTCGAACAGTTTGTCTGCCTGACCGGCAGGACGCCCGCCTCTTCTAGCCGCCGTCCCGCCAGCAGGCAGGACGGTGCGCGTCGTAGTTTCGCCGTAGTTTCGCAATACCTCCCCCGCACCGTTTTAGTACCGCGTCGACGCGCGTGATTTCGCTCGTCCGCTTGAAGGACGTCGTGAGCCTGACTCGCGACGGTGATCGCTCACGCCTGCGCAATTCATGCAGCGCGTGGTTGAAAAGACATGCTCGTGCAGACAAAGCGCGAGAAAGGAGAAATCATGCCCGACAGTGACTCTTGTCCCTTACGCGATTCAAACTCTCTTTCCGCCTGAAGGAAGTCCACACCGTTCCTCGCCTTTCTCTCGTTGAGCTTTGGCGTCGTGGTGCCGGCCTTCCAGCCGGCGCACGCGAACAACCTCCGGGCCGCAGCCCGGACGGAGGAACATTATGCATTTCGCTCTTCTCGTACCCGAGTTGCCTCACATTCGTGAGGCTCGTGCTCACTACGACTCGCTGCTGACGCTGCGTATCCACGAACATAAAACGCCCACGGCCATTGCCCGTTGGTGGACGGGGTTGTGGAGCCGCGCGCACTGACGTCGCTGCGTGCCGGATAGCGATCCGGCACATGCCCGTGCCTGCTCCGTCGTATTCCGGAGTCAGGTCGCGCAACCATAGAAAATCACCTTGAAAAAAGAAGTGTCGCGGCGGCCAGTGGCCGCCCGCCACGGGGAAAACTATGTCCAAGCATTCTTACCGTTCTCATCCGTCCCCGCGTAAGCAGAGGGGCTTCATTACCACGTCCACCTCCAACGAGCGCAAGCACGCTGCGCGCATCGTCAGCGAGGCCAACAACAGTATCAACACCACGCTGCTGCATACGCAAAGCTCGCTGGATGGCCTTGTCGAGGCCGACGCCGAGGAGCGTCTGCATCAGAATGGCCCGAACGAAGTGGCACATGACAAGCCGCCTCACGTCGTCGTGCAATTGCTGCTGGCCTTCAAGAATCCGTTCGTGATCGTGCTGCTTGTGCTCGCGGCAATCAGTTACCTGACCGATGTTTACTTTGCCGCCCCGGACGATCGCGACTGGACCGGCATCAGCATCCTGCTCACCATGGTGACGGTTAGCAGCCTGCTGCGATTTTTTCAGGAGTACCGCTCAAGCAAGGCCGCTGAGCGACTGAAATCGATGGTGCGCACGACTGCCACCGTTGTGCGTCGCGCATCCAAATCGGCGCCGCCGGCAAAGCGCGAAATCGCAATGTCCAGTCTGGTTGTCGGCGATATCGTCAGTCTGCAGGCGGGTGACATGATCCCTGCCGATATCCGGCTGATCCACTCGCGCGACCTGTTTATCAGTCAGGCGGCACTCACCGGCGAAGCACTGCCAGTCGAGAAATACGACACGCTTGGCGCCGTGATGGAGAAATCCGCGGATGCCGGTTCGACCGGTCAGGGCGATCCGCTCGAGTTGGCCAATATCTGCTTCATGGGCACGAATGTCGTAAGCGGTACGGCGACCGCGGTTGTGGTCGCCACCGGAGCCGACACGTACTTTGGCGCACTCGCGCAGAACGTCACTAGCCACAAGCGGGTTGAAACCAGTTTCGACCGCGGCGTGAGCAGCGTGTCATGGTTATTGATACGTTTCATGCTGGTCATGGTGCCGATCGTATTCATGATCAACGGGCTGACGAAGGGCGACTGGCTGTCCGCGCTGACATTCGCGCTTGCTGTCGCGGTGGGGTTGACGCCCGAGATGCTGCCCATGATCGTATCGGCGAATCTTGCGAAAGGGGCCGTTGCAATGGCGCGCCGCAAGGTGGTGGTCAAGCGCCTGAATTCGGTGCAGAACTTCGGCGCAATGGACGTGCTGTGTACCGACAAGACCGGGACGCTCACGCAGGACAAGATCATCCTCGAGCATCACCTCGATATTCATGGCGATAAAGACCCGCACATCCTGGGACTCGCCTGGCTCAACAGCTTCCACCAGAGCGGGCAAAAGAATCTGATCGACATTGCGGTCGTCAACCACGCGAACCAGGCGGGAATGGCCGTGAAACCGACGCATTACACGAAGGTCGATGAACTCCCCTTCGATTTCGTCCGACGGCGTTTGTCGGTGATCGTCGCGCGTGCCGGCGGCGATCAACTGATGGTGTCGAAGGGGGCGGTCGAGGAAATGCTGGTGGTTTCCACGCACATTCAGGACGGCGACGCGATCCGCGAACTGGGTGCGAAGGAGCGTCAGGACCTGATTGCCCGCTCGCAGGAGTACAACGAGGATGGCTACCGGGTACTGGTTGTCGCCACCCGCGAGATCCCTCAGGCCGAGGCAAAACTGCAATACAGGACCGTGGATGAGGCCGGACTCGTGGTGCGCGGGTTTCTGACGTTCCTCGATCCGCCGAAGGATTCCGCGGCGCCTGCGATTCGCGCATTGCACGACAACGGCGTCGCCGTGAAGGTGCTGACGGGAGACAACCCGATCGTCGCATCGAAGGTTTGCCGGGACGTCGGCCTTGAGCCCGGCACACCGCTGCTCGGACGCGACATCGAACAGATGGACGATGACCGGCTTAGCGAAGTAGTCGAACGGACGACCGTGTTCGCGAAGCTCGCGCCGCTGCAGAAGGCCCGCGTTGTGAAGGCGCTGCAGGCGAACGGGCACACGGTCGGTTTCCTCGGCGACGGTATCAATGACGCGCCGGCGCTGCGCGACGCCGACGTGGGGATTTCGGTCGATAGCGGTGCGGACATCGCCAAGGAAACGGCCGACATCATCCTCCTCGAGAAGAGCCTGATGGTGCTGGAGGAGGGCGTGATCAAGGGCCGTGAGACGTTCGGCAACATCCTCAAGTATCTGAACATGACGGCGAGTTCGAACTTCGGCAACGTGTTCTCGGTGCTGGTGGCGAGCGCGTTCCTGCCGTGGGAGCCGATGCTTGCGATGCAGTTGCTGATCCAGAACCTGATCTATGACCTGTCGCAGATGTTCCTGCCCTGGGACAAGATGGACCCCGAGTTTCTGAAGAAGCCGCGCAAGTGGGAAGCGGGCAACATTGGGCGCTTCATGGTCTGGCTCGGGCCGACGTCCTCGGTGTTCGATATTACGACTTACTTCCTGATGTGGAGCGTATTCGGCGCGGGTGCGTTGTATCACCTGCACGGCGGCAACGGTGGCCAGATCATCATGAATTCGGGCTGGTTCGTTGAAGGTCTCGTGTCCCAGACGCTCGTCGTGCACATGCTGCGTACGCAGAAGATTCCGTTCCTGCAGAGCACGGCAGCGCTGCCCGTGTTGCTGTCGACTTTCGCCGCGATCGCGGTCGGCTGCTGGCTGCCGTTCTCGCCACTGGCTGACACGCTCGGCTTCACGGCGTTGGCTCCAAGCTATTGGGGCTGGTTCATCGCCACGATGGTGGGCTACATGATGCTCACTCAGGTCGTCAAAACGGTCTACATCCGTCGCTATGGGCGGTGGTACTGAACCGGCTGTTTGCGCGGTCGCCGGCAGGGGCCGGCGGCAATGCGGTGTGGTCCGTGGCTCGGATCACCATTCGTTTAACTGATCAATTTAAAAAAGGCTTTCCGCATGTCGAACAACAAAAACACGTCCTTCATCCGCGTCTCGATTTGCATGGCAATTCTCGCGCTGGCGAGCGGGTATGCACAGGCACAAAGCAGCGTAACGCTGTATGGAGAAATCGATGCGGGTCTCGCGTATTTGAGCAACGTCGGCGGTCATGCCCAGTATCAGGCAACCTCGGGACTGATCGACGGGAGCTACTGGGGCCTGCAGGGTTCGGAGGATCTCGGTGGCGGAAACAAGGCGATTTTCCGCCTTGAACGAGGGTTCTCGGCACAGACAGGTGCCGCGCTGAACGATCATCCTTATTACGTCGGCCTTGGCAACGATGGGTACGGGACCGTCACGTTGGGCCACCAGTACGATTCGATTCACGATTACTTCGCGCCGTTCACGCTAACGGGTGCCAGCGGCGGGACAGCATTCGCTCATCCGTTTGACAACGACAACGCCAACAACTCGTACCTGGCTCGCAATTCGGTTAGGTATGCGAGCCCGACGTTCGGCGGCTTCAGTTTCGGCGGCATGTATGCGTTCTCAAATGGTGCCGGCCAGTTCGCGAACAACCGCGCGTACGGCGTGGGCGCGAACTATCAGAATGGATCGTTCAGCGCGGGCGCGGCCTGGCTGCATGGCAATGGCCGGGGCAACACGGCAGGCGGTGCATACGACACAGTCGCGCTGCCGGGCGTCGACCGTGACGTGTTCCAGGCGAGCGTGCAGACGCAGAATACCTACGGCGTGGGGGCAAACTATGCGATTGGCGGCTTCACGTTGGGGGCGGCGTGGTCGCGCTCCACGTATAGCGGTGTGCGCAACGCCGACTCCGGAGCGTCCGCTCCGTCGATTGGATTCAGCAACTATGAAGTGAACGGCGTGTACCAGTTGACGCCTGCGGTGTCGCTGGCCGGCATGTACACGTACACGAAGGGCTCGGGTGCGCATTGGCACCAGGGCGCGTTGCAGGCTGACTACCAGCTCTCGAAGCGTACCGATACGTATGTCGAGACGCTCTATCAGCGTGCATCGTCGGGCGCGCCCGCGGTCATTAACACGGCGGCTCCGTCCACAGGCAGCAATCAGTTGCTGATTGCCGGCGGCATCCGGCATCGCTTTTGAGTGGACGAACGTCTTGCTACCAGGTGTACTTCGCGTTGGCTAGCAGCGTTCGCCCATTGCCGAATGCGCAGACCGAATAGGACTGGCAACCGCTGATGTAGTGGCGGTCGAACAGGTTGGCCGCATTCAGCATGAAACGCCAGTTGCGGGTCTGGTAGTGCAGTGCCGCGTCGTACAGCACATAGCTTGCAACTGTCAGCGAGTTGTCCGGCGCACCGGCGGACGCGTTCTGGTAGCGGACGCCACCTCCCAACCCGAAGCCGGCGAGCGCTCCCGTATGCGATGCCCAGTCGGTCCACAGCGACGCCATCTGGCGAGGGCGAGGAATGTCGACCGGCCAGTTGTTCAGCGACGCGTCGTTTGCCTTTACATTCTTCACGTCCTGATAGATGTACGACGCGATCACGGAGAGTTCGCGCGTCACGTTTCCGACCGTGCTCAGCTCGATACCGCGCGAGCGCACCTCACTGGTTTGCACCGAAGACATTCCGGTCGGGCACGAACTATTTTCACGCGAATTCGCCGGCGGCCGATTTGTTGGCGGCGGGTTCGCAGTCGATCGCGGTCGGATCGACGACCGTTGTCAACGGAGACAACGGTGTCGGTATCGGCGACGGAGCGGTTGTCGATGCAACGGCGCCCGGCGGTGTCGCGATCGGCCAGCAATCGCATTCGGCCGCGGGCGAGGTCGATATCGGCAATCGGCAGATCACCGGTGTGGCTGCCGGCAAGGCCGGAACCGACGCGGTGAACGTAAGTCAGCTTGCCGCAGTCACCACGCAGTTGACCACGCTGATCAATAACCAAAGCGGGGGCGGCGGCGGTGCCCCCTTCTCGTCCACCCCGGGTTCTTCACCCGCGTCCACGGGTCCGAATTCTTCGGCGGGCGGGCAGGGCTCGGTAGCTTCCGATTCGAATAGCACCGTTTATCGCTTAGCCTGGTTTTTCTTGCGGGATGTTCGAGCGCTTCCGGGCCGACGTTCAATGCTTATACGGTTACGGCCGCGGACGGTTCCAGGCTTCATCAGGTCGAATGTCACGGGATATTCGAAGGACCTGCTACCTGTATGAAAGTCGCCGAGCGGATATGTCACGGAGAACCGGTTCGCCCGGTGCAGAAAGTTGGACGCCTGCTGCCGGATAGTGACGAGGCCGATGTCACGCGACGGCTCACATTCGCATGCGGCGAGGCGCCGGATACGCCGGTTGCAGCGGCTTCACCGCCGGCCGCAGCCGAGGCGCCAACGGTCGCGCAATTCGCATTGCAAAGCGATGCGCTGTTTGCGTTCGGGCAATCAAGCCGCGCTTCGATGTTGCCGGGTGGGGCGGCGAGCCTCGACGAGGTTATCGCGCGTATCAAGCAGCGCAGCGGCGTTCAGTCCATTTCGGTTGTAGGCCATACCGACCGTCTTGGGCCTGAAACGGTCAACCAGCCGTTGTCTCTCGCGCGTGCCCAGACGATAAGGGAGTACATGATCGATCATGGGCTGAACGGTGAGTTGATTCATGCAACAGGCGTGGGCTCCCGCGATTCAACAACGCAATGTCCGGACGGTGGGAGCAGGGCTGTCATCGATTGCCTGCAACCGGACAGGCGCGTTTCCATCGAAGTTCGGGCGCAATGAGATGACCGTGCGCCGAATGGGTTCGCAATAACCGGGTGAACCTCGGCGCTGGGCGTGTACGCCCAGCGCCGTCAACTTACGCTTTATTCGTCAATCTTTCACACACCGGAATCCCGCGTACACATATTGATAGTGCGGTTGAAACCAGTTGCGAAAAGCCGGCCGCAACATGCATTGCGCGGTGCGCGCCGAGCCGCCCTTGAGCACGTAATGCTGCCCATCGAAAAAGTTGGCGGAGTAACCCGGATAAAACGGAAAGGCTTCAAACCCCGGCAGGGCGTCGAACACGGTCGAGGTCCACTCCCAGCCATTGCCGAACTGACCTTCCACGCCGAATGCGCTGACGTTGTCGGGATGCGCATCGACCGGCTGAGGGTTCCAGCTACGAAAATCGAAATTGCCCGACGCCGCGTGCGGCGCACCGTGTGCCGCGCGTTGCCATTGTGCTTCGCTGGGCAGCGCCTTGCCGGCCCAGCGCGCGTAGGCGCTGGCCTCGGCATGACTCACGTACACCGGCCAGTCGGGCGGCAGCGGTATTTCGTCGAACATCGTGCGCAGCATCCAGCCGCTGTTCTGAGCGCTTCCGGTTGGCTGCGACCAGCAGGCCGGATGCTCGATTTGTTCCGCTTCTTTCCAAGCCCAATCCTTGTCGGTCCACCATTTCGGTTCGCGATAGCCACCTGACTCGATGAACTCGCAAAATGCGCTGTTCGTTACCATGTGGCGATCGATCTCGAACGCCGGCACGTCGACGCGCAGTTCGCCGAACTCGTTGTCCCAGCCAAAACGGCCACTCTCGCGTGCCATGCCGAGCACCGTGGTGCCAGCCGGCACGCTGACCATCGAGGACAACGCCTCACGCGGTTCGGCACGGGTATGGACCGCCTCGCACGACGGGGCGACCTTCTGTGCAAGCGGCAGCTGATGCAGCATGTACGCGAGCGTTTCAGCATGCATCAGACGATGCTCGATCGCGACGTTCAGTAACTGCTCGGCCGCGCCGGTTTGCATGCCCTCGTGCCCGACACGCGCCGAGTCGCTCAGCGCATCGAGTTCACGATCGATCTGTTCGCGGGCGCGCAACCCGTAGCCGCGCACGGCGTCGAGCGATGGCCAGTCACTGGGTTGATCGGTCGGAAAGCCGCCGTCGACGGGATCGATCCCGAAAGCGAACAGTTGGTCGAGGTGCGGATCGAATGCAGGCAGATCGCACAGGCGCTGATCGAAAAGGTTACGATCGAAAGCTTCCAGATGGCCGACATAAAACACGATCCGGTGGCGCTCACGGATCGGCCGGTCATACAGGAATTCGGGTTTGACGATGGAAAACAGCGCGTCAGTCACTTGACGCGCATCAATCAGGCGCTGGACGAGCGGGTGATGCGGGGCGGGGTCGCGATTCATTTCGCCGGGTCTCCTTGCGGGGGACGGACTAAAGACTGTACCCGCTCGCAGGAGCTATGCCAAGGCGAATGCGCGCCTAAAGGCGAATGGACCGGGACGCGGCGGCGCGGGCCAGCTCCGGCGCGTATGGCTTACACCTTCTGCAAGCCTTCCAGGTCGACGATGCGGATATGTTTGCCCTGTGTATCTATTAGACCGCGCTTTTGAAATCTTGACAGGGTGCGGCTCACAGTTTCGAGCGTCATTCCCAGGTAGCTGCCCATGTCCTCCCGGGTCATGCGCAAGTTGAATTCCGCCGACGAATAACCACGCTGGGCGTTGCGTTGCGACACATCGAGCAGAAATGCCGCCACGCGTTCGTCGGCCGAAAGTGAGCCGAGCACCATCATTTGCCCGGCTTCGCGGACGATCTGCTCACCCAGCAGTTTGTGCAGGCGCTCCTGCATCGAGTTGATTTCGCGACACAGGGACTTGAGGGCAGGGTAGGGAACAATGCAAACGGTGCTGTCTTCGAGGGCGACGGCGCTGCATGCGTGCACGTCATCGCTCATGCCGTCGAGCCCGAGTGCTTCACCGGCGAGGCGCAGGCCGGTGACCTGCTCGCGGCCGTCACGGTGCGCCATGACGGTTTTCATGGAGCCGGACCGCACCGCATAAATGTTGTCGAAACGATCGCCGCTGCGATACAGCGCTTCACCGCGCTGCACCGAGCGCGCGGTGCAAATAAGGGCTTCGAGTTTGGGCAGTTCGTCTGGCGACAGGCCTTGCGGCATGCAGAGCGCCCGCATCGCACAGCTCGAACAGCGAGCGGCGGTGCGCGCGGTTGCCCTCACCGGCGCGGCACGACGGGCGCCACGCGCAGGCGACGAAATCACAGTGGATTCGGCAGTGCCGGCCGAGCGGGTCACAGCGGTAGGAGTTAGCATGTTTTTCAGCCGTTTGTAAGGGTGATGACTGATTGTCCCACCGCCCATGCTCCCCGTTTAGCGACAAAATGACGCGTTAACGCAGTTAGGCCTCTTGAGCGACGTCACCCTCGCGTTGCTGCTTGTGGTTACGGACTGCTATGTATCCTCGCCGCCCTGCTCGGCCCGCATTTTAGGGATAGCGCGCGGTATGTACCGACCATGACGGTGAGCGCATACAACGGCCATGTATGTCGCTCAACATGTTCAGGCGCTGTCGCCGGATTTGCCTGCCGCGGATGGAATCAGCAGCACCGGCAAGGTCGCCTGGCGCACGCAGCGCTCCGCGACGCTGCCAAGAATCAGGCGCTGAAAACCACGGCGGCCATGCGTGCCCATCACCAGCAGATCGGCGTTGAAGTCAGCGGCAGCTTTGAGTACGACCACTGAAACGTCGTCGAGCGAAGAAGCTTCGCCCACGGCGAGTTCACCCTTGACGCCTTGCGCAGCCATGGCCGCCGCGAATTCCGCGCCGAGTTCCTTGCCTTCCTCGACGAGGCGGTTACGCAGAACGGAAGGGTCATAGCCTGGCGCTTCGAAATACATCGGCGTGTTTTCGACGACGTAGAGCGGTTGCATGACGGCGCCGGTGGACTTCGCGAGTGCGAGCGCTGCGTCGAACGCACGGCGCGAGGTATGGCTGCCGTCGACGGCTACAAGGATGCGTGTGTACATATCGACTCCGCGTCTGAAGGGGTTGAGTGCCGCAGCCGTTCGGCCGGCCGGGCTCGTTGACAATTGGATTACGATGCGAGCTTAAATGATCGCTGAAAAAGATGCATCGACACAGGATGTAAATCAAACACTTGTCAAATTCTGAGATAACAATGCTTCAGGCAACGAGCGCCGCGCCGCATGCGTTTGCGGCATTTCGGACAAGCCATGACGCAGCGTCCAGCCGGGGCATGGCGTGAGGTTTGCCTTACAATCGGAACCTATTCAGACAAGCTGCTTCAGTCCCGCTGATGAACGAGCGCAAAACGACGGGCTTGCCCGACAAGATCTACGGCGACATCCTGAATCGCATTCTTGAAGGCGAGTACAAGGAAGGTGAGCGGCTGCCGACCGAGCACGCACTGGCCGAACGCTTCGCGACTTCACGGCCGACCGTGCGCGAGGCGCTCGCGCGCTTGCGGGCGGACGGGATCATCATGACGCGGCACGGCTCGGGCACCACGGTTGCGCGCCGCCCGGACCCCGATGTGCGCCGCTTTGCGCCGCTCGAAACGCTGTCTGACATCCGCCGCTGCTATGAATTTCGCATCGTGACCGAGGCGGGCGCTGCCGAGCAGGCGGCGCTCAAAGCCGACGCCGATGACATCGACGCGATCCAGCATGCGTGGGATCAGTTGGAGCGCATCATAGAAACACGGGGCATCGGTGCGCAGGACGATTTCATGTTCCACCTGGCGGTGGCGCGCGCGTCGAAAAATCCTTTTTTCATCACGGTCATGTCGTTCATCGAGGAACAGATTCTGTTCAGCATGAACCTGTCGCGTAATCTGTCGCTCGTGAAGACGGTGGAGCGGCAACGGCTGGTGCAGGATGAACATCTGGCCGTGCTCGAGGCGATCCGCCGCAAGGACGGTCCCGCCGCGGCGAGGGCGATGCGGGCGCACCTCGAAAATGCGCTCGAACGGATGTTCGGCTCATGACATCCCGCGCATCTTCCTGAAGGATCGCAACTAGACGCTCGCCGCTCGTCTGTCGTGTTCAGGCAACACCAGATAACACCCAGTTAGCACCAAAAGACGCCAGGAAACGGCATCCCAACAAGCGGCAACCGTAGCCCCGCGCCGAATATCATGTCGGAGCATCAGGCGGCGACGGCCATCGGCCCGAACAGGGCGGTGCGGGTTTTCGGACTGACGGCGATATCCAGCGCCACGGCCCGCTCCACGCCGATCTGCAGAGGTGATCCGAGCCGGCTGATATCGATACCGGTCTTACGCAGCAGCCGCTCAATCGGCGTGGTGGTCACCGTGACGTAACGCGTGATGCCCATCCGGTCGGCGAATGTCACGAGTTCGTGAATCGCCTGCATGGTCAGGTCGGCAAAGCCGAACGACTGCTCCTCGCCGCTGGTTTCGATTGCGAACCGGCTGAGTTCCCAGATATGCCGCCCGACCGGTGCGTCCGCGCCATGCAGCAACTGCGGGAAAGTGTCTTTCAGCATATTCGGCCCTTCGGTTGGCATCAGACGCCAACAGCCCCGCACCTGCCGGTCGTCGCCCTGAATCAGCATGTAGTGCGGACCAAGGGCGTCGTAGCCGTCGATCTCCATGCCCGCAATAGTCGGGATGTCCCATCCGAGCCGCCCATGGAACACCCGGGCCCGCAAGCGGTACATCTCATTGATGTCCGCATTGTCAAATTCCTGCCGCATTCCAATCCGAATCGCTGTTTGCATGGCGTTCTCCTGAACGTGTTGGGGTACCCAATACGCAAGAAAACTTATGCATTTTGAATCGCTCTGCCACCTACCTACCTGGATAGGTGTGGATGCTAATCGGATAACGCAGAATTCAAGACAAGCCTCAGCACTCAACCGACCGGACCGAAAAAATGGAACTTCTCGACAATCACTGGCAGGTGCAACCCTCCGTCCAAAGCCGCTCGGCGGAGCCTTCATCGGTGGTGGATCGGGTTCTGATCATTGCCTACCGCAAGAAGAAAAAAGAGAGTCAGCGCCGCTTCTGGGCACGCTTTGGCGTGACGCAATCGCGTGGCAGCCGGTTCGAATCGGGCGCGGAGATCCCGGCGCCCGTGTCGATCCTGCTGGGCCTCTATTTCACCAAAACGGTTTCGGACGCGGATCTTGGCCGGGCTGAACGGGTCTTGTACAGCCGTGACGCCGCCGCCTTGCTCAACCCGGGTCAATAAGCCCCATCTGCGCGGCGATTACGGCCGCCGCGCGCCTTGAATTCACACCGAATTTCGTCCTGATGTTCTTCATGTGGAAGTTCACCACGGCTTCCGAACAGTTCAGGATATGGGAGATCTCCCAGGTGGATTTGCCACGCGCGGTCCATTTCAGGCACTCGCGTTCGCGAGGCGTGAGCTTGGGCAATAAGGTCTGGGTGTGCGCATTCAAATGGCGCTGACTGGTATCGATCACCAGATCGCGCAATAACACCAGATTTGGCAATGCAACGTTGACATGGCGCCAGAATGCGTCGGACGGATTGCTGTCGTTGACGAAGCACATCATGCCGGCTTCCTGGTTTGGTCCATGAATCGGCAAAGTGACACCGGCGCGCAGGCCGTGCGAGCGGGCTTCCTCATACATCGACTGTTGCTGTGCCGTGCTGAAAATGTCGGGCGACCAGATCAGCGGCGTGGCACGCGTTGCGCAATGCGAGACTGTCGGGTCGATGTGGACGAGACCCTGTTCGTCGTACGTGCGTCGCCACTTTGGCGCGTAGGTGCTCCGCACATAGGCATCTTCGAGGCGAATGGTCGGACGCGGCAACATGGCGATCAACAGCTTGTCGAAGCCCCACGTTTCTGCAAGGCCCGCAATCGCACCGAACCATTCCGCTTCATCCGCGGCGTTCAGTAGTGGCGCCATTTCCTCGATAAAATGTAGCGACAATTTGTGTTCTCTCAGACTCGCAAACATCCCGTTGCGGTTAATTGCGGTGCGGTGATCCGCCCGGCTGTTTTTATCTTCACAATCTATCACTAAAAATTATTCCGCAAGCCGAGCGCGATTTCTAAAGAAACAGCACCAGCGCGGGTTCTGCAAAGAAGCGAACGAATCGCTCTTTATAACGGATTTCTTTGACCCGATTAACATTCACGGGTCGAAAAAGTGGGTAATTTTCTCGTAGTGCAGGTTTTGATGCTTCTGATTGGCAACATTACCGTCAAACCCCTGAACGACATTTATCCGGATTCCAGGCGAAACGACTCCGCTTTCCCGATCGTCAATTCCCGCCTCGCCTGCCATCATTCACTCGTACCGGCCATGCGCTATTGTCATACAAAAGCGCCTAGCCGGCTTTGGCAACTTCCCCTTAGCCTTATCGGCCTCGGGTCGGGCTTGTGCGGCATCGCCTGTGCACAGGTTGTCTGACAGCATTGCGAGGCGCTACTATGCAGTTCAACGCTGTCCGAGCATCATGCGAAGATCTGTCGTGCGGCGCGGGTCCTGCTGGCCGGCGTTGGCTTGCTGCCCCCCATCAACCTTCATCACCCAAAGCCCAAGCATGACCGACACCAGCCGACGCTATCCCGATCCCTCCATTCGCCTGTTCGACCCGCGTTTTAAATCGTTGATCGTGGCGTCCGCTTCTGTCGAGTGCCTGTATCAAGGCACACGCTGGTCGGAGGGACCGGTCTGGTTCGGCGACGGCCGGTATCTGCTGTGGAGCGACATTCCCAATGACCGCATCCTGCGCTGGGACGAAACGAACGGCGCCGTGACCACGTTTCGCCAGTCGTCGAACAATGCGAACGGCCATACACGCGACCGCCAGGGCCGGCTTGTCAGTTGCGAGCACCTGACGCGGCGCGTCACGCGCACCGAGTATGACGGTTCGATTACGGTGCTCGCCGAGCGTTATCGCGGCAAGCGCTTCAACTCGCCGAATGACGTGGTCGTGAAGTCGGACGGTTCGATCTGGTTCAGCGACCCGACCTTCGGCATCGACGGCTTCTATGAGGGAGAACAGCAGGAATCGGAGTTGCCTGCATGCGTGTACCGCATCGACGGTCAATCCGGCGAAGTGACCGTGGTCGCCGACGACGTGCTGGGCCCGAACGGTCTCGCGTTTTCGCCGGACGAATCGGTGCTGTACATCGTCGAATCGCGAGGCGAGCCGCGCAAGATTCGTGCTTTTGATGTCGACATAAGTGGCGATAGCGCCGTGCTGTCGAACAACCGCGTGTTGATCGACGCGGGCGCAGGGACACCCGATGGCTTTCGCGTCGATACACATGGCAATCTCTGGTGCGGCTGGGGCATGGGCACCGACGAACTCGACGGGGTGCGCGTTTTCACGCCGCAAGGTGAGCCGATCGGCCACATTGCGTTGCCGGAGCGCTGCGCGAACGTGTGCTTCGGTGGGCGCCATCGCAACCGCTTGTTCATGGCGGCGAGTCACGGCTTGTATTCGCTCTACGTGAATACGCAGGGCGTCCAGGGCGGCTGAATACACCAGGCGTTGGGCTGCGGTAGCGTATGTTGCCTGACAACTCGCTATTCAGCCCGCGTGCTGACCTCGGGTTTGCCCTTGGACGAACTGCGCAACCCATTGAACTACAAGGATTCCTCGCCAAAACGGGCTGATTGACGGGCAAAGTGCCGTGGTGAGTATTTGCTTGACATCGGCAGTTACGCTTCGCTATGTTCCATTGGTAGAAGAAAGACACCGCCAAGGGCGCATCGGGCCGGCGGACTTCATACCGGGAAGCGAGGAGACGCAATGACTGTTTCAGGCAGGTTGGCGCTCAGGCTGGTGTCCGTAACGCTCGTGGCAAGCGCCGCGTTTGCACCCGCCGCTCACGCGGCCGATCCGGTAACGCTCAATATCGTCGATGTGGCCGGCGATCTTCAACTCACCCAGAAGGGTTTCGAGGCCTTCAAGGCGAAGTATCCCAATCTCGTCGCCAACCTCACGTTCACCAACGCGCCCGCGCCGCAGTTGCCCGGCAAGATCAAGGCGATGCAGGCTGCCGGGCGTTCCGACATCGATCTCGTCCTGACCGGCACTGACGCACTGGCCGCCGGCATCGAGCAGAATCTCTGGATGAAACTGCTGCCGGACAATGCGGCGGCTTTTCCCGGCGTGCTCGATAAATACGCGCCCGGTCCGCGCAAGATGCAGGATCTCGCACAGGGCTATGGCCTCGAAGTCGCGTATATGCCGGCCGGTCCCTTGCTCGAATACAACCCCGCCAAAGTCAGCGATCCACCCAGAACGCCTGCGCAACTCCTGCAATGGTGCAAGGCGCATCCGGATAAGCTGATCTACGCGCGGCCGGCGAACTCCGGTCCGGGCCGCACCTTCCTGATGGGCTTGCCTTACGTGCTCGGCGACAAGGATCCGCAAGATCCGGTTCACGGCTGGGACAAGACGTGGGCCTTTCTCAAGCAGTTGAACGATTGCATTCCTTACTATCCGGGCGGTACTTCGGCCGTGATGAAAGAGCTCGGTGAGGGCTCACGCGATATGACCGTGACGGTCACCGGATGGGATATCAATCCGCGCGCGCTCGGCATCGTGCCGGCGGATTTTCGTGTGCAGGCATTCGACAACATGACGTGGGTGAACGACGCGCACTACATGGTGATTCCAAAGGGTGTGCCGAAGGAAAAGCTCGACGTGCTCTACAAGCTGATGAACTTCATGCTCGAGCCCGCGCAGCAGGCCATGACCTATGACGACGGTTACTTCTACCCGGGGCCGGCAATCAAGGGCGTGAGCATCGAGCAGGCGCCCGCGCACAGCCAGGATGTGCTGAAGAAATACGGCCGGCCGGAATACGCGAAGCTGCTGGCCGAGCGTCCGCATGTTTTACCGCTGAACGCCACCGCGATGGTCGCGGCTTTCAAGAAGTGGGACAGCGATATCGGCGCGCAGAAGACCAAGTAGGCCGCGAATTAACACGCGTATCCGCTCTCAGCCTGCCGCCGCGATTCGTGCGTCAAGCGTCACGCGTATCAGGAAACCGCCATGAAGCATCACTTTGAGCAGTTGCGGCTCGATTCGGTGAGCCGCAGTTTCACGAATGCGGAAGGGCAGGCGGTCGCGGCTTTGCAGGATCTCGATCTGAACATTCGGCGTGGCGAATTCATCGCGCTGCTCGGACCTTCGGGCTGCGGTAAATCGACGGCGCTCAATTGCATTGCCGGTTTGCAGCCATTGAGCGGGGGTGGCATCTGGCTCGACGATAAACGCATCGACGTGCTGCCGCCGGAAAAGCGCGGCTTCGGCATGGTGTTCCAGAACTATGCGCTGTTTCCCCATATGAGCGTGCTCGACAACGTCGGCTTCGGACTGAAGATGCGCGGTGTCGGCAAGAGCGACGCCATGCGCCGGGCGCGTGAAGCGCTGCAGCTCGTGCAACTGGTCGGGCATGAGCGCAAGCTGCCCGGACAGTTATCCGGCGGTCAGCAGCAGCGTGTCGCGATTGCGCGGGCGATCGTGATCGAACCGCCGCTGATTCTGATGGACGAGCCGCTGTCGAATCTCGATACGAAACTGCGCATTGAAATGCGCGCGGAAATTCGCCGCATCCATAGCCAACTCGAACGCGCGACGCTCTATGTGACGCACGATCAGGACGAAGCGCTGTCCATGGCTGATCGTATCGTCGTGATGAAAGAGGGCGTGGTGCAGCAGATCGGCACGCCGAAAGAGGTCTACACGCGGCCACGAAACTTGCATGTCGCGCGGTTCATGGGTTATCGCAACGTGGCCGAATTCGTGCTCGAAGGCACGCAGGGCGATGGGGTCGCGGTGAGCGCGAACGGCGTGCGTCTGATCGGGACGCCCATGGACGGTTTCAACGGCAAGCGCGTGAGCGTCGCGTTGCGCCCTGAGGACATGGAGCGTGCAGCACCTGACGCGGGAAACGCGTTCGACGCGCTGGTCACCACCGTGGAATACGGCGGCCACGATTCCCTGCTGCGGGTGAAGACCGCGTTCGGCGATTTGTGGGCACGCATCGCTGGCGAATTCGAAGAGGGCGAGCGCATCAGTCTGCGCGTGCCGCCGTCGCGCACGCTGGTCTATGACGCAGAGGCCGCATGAACACACCCACGCTGTCACCGCCACGCGCATCCGTTGCGCCGCGCGACGCCAAAGCGTGGCTGGTTGCGCCGGCGCTGATTTTCATCGCCGCTTTGTTCATCTATCCGTTCGCGTACGGCTTGATGCTGTCGTTCAAACCGATGAACGGCGGCGGCCTGTGGGCCAACTATCTGACGTTCTTCACCGATACGTCGATGTGGCCGACCATTCTCGTCACGCTCAAGCTCGCTGTGCCCGCTACGCTGATCAACGTCGGCGTGTCGGTTCCCGTGGCGTTCGCGCTGCGCCGCAATTCGCCTTATCAGAAGCTCATCACGACGCTGCTGGTGATTCCCGTCACGCTCGGCACCGTGCTGATCGCCGACGGCATGCTCACGTACTTCGGCCCGAACGGCTGGTTTCCGCAGGCGTTGCAAGGCCTGCATCTCTATACCGACGAAGTGCGCTTGACGCATAACTTCTGGGGCGTGCTGATCTCGCTGATCGTGTCGGGTTTTCCGTTTGCGTTTTTGCTGACGCTGTCATACGTGACCGGCATCGATCCGACGCTCCCGAGCGCTGCCGCCACGCTCGGCGCGAGTCCGTGGCAGCAGTTTCGCCGCATCTATCTGCCGCTGCTGGTGCCAGGTTTGACGATGGCCGCGTGTTTGTCTTTCGTGCAGGCGTTCTCGGTGTTTCCGTCTGCGGTGCTGCTGGGGGTGCCGGCGGGGCCCACGCGTGTGATGTCGATCGCCGCGGCCGAAGCGGCGTTCGAAAGCTACGACTATTCCCTCGCTTCCACAATCGCGATGGTGATGGGCTTCGTGCAGCTTCTGGTGGTTGCCGCCATGCTCGGCGCGCGCCGCTTCTTCTACCGCGGTCCGACGACGGGAGGCAAAGGCTGATGGCTGCCGATCAGCGCGCCGCGCATGCTGCGTGGTCCGCGTCCGACTCGAACGAAAACCACGACGGCGCACAGCAACCCGGCAAGCGCATGAAGCAGCGCGCCAGTGTGCCGGGCCGCATCTGGCTTGTGCTGGTGTGGGGGGCGATGGTGTTTTTCCTCGTCAACGTGGTGTTGCTGATTGCGACGGTCGCGGTGAACTCGGTCGCGACCCGCTGGTTCGGCACCTTGTTGCCGCAAGGTTTTACGCTGCATTGGTACGCGCAGGCGTGGAGCGATTTTCAACTGGCGAGCGTGTTGTGGGTCACGGTCGAAGTGGTCGGGGCGGTGGTGGTGTTGTCGGTTCTGCTCGGTGTGCCCGCGGCGTATGCGCTCGCCCGCGTGCAGTTTCCGGGCAAGCGCGTGGCAATGCTGATTTTCCTTTTGCCTTTGATGGTGCCACCCGTGACCTACGGCATTCCGATGGCGACCGTGATGTACAAAGTCGGTCTCGCGGGCACGCTGGGCGGCGTGATTCTCGCGAATCTGGTGCCGGCGCTGCCGTTCGTGATCCTGGTGATGACCCCGTTCATCGAGCAGATCGATCCCAATCTCGAAGCGGCGGCACGCATTTTCGGCGCCAACACGTTCCGCTATTTCCGCTACGTGCTGCTGCCCTTGCTGGTACCCGGCATGCTGGCCGCGGGCTTGCTCGTTCTGGTGCGCACTATCGGCATGTTCGAGCTGACATTCTTTACAGCGGGGCCGGCCACGCAAACGCTCGTGGTCGCGTTGTACTACGCGGTATTTTCAACCGGTGTGCGCGCCCCGCAGTCGATCGATGCGATGGCGATGATCTACATGGCGATCACGCTGATCTGGGTGCTGATTGCACTGCAGTTCGTCAGCCCGACGCAGATCGTGTCCCGCGTGAAAGAGCAGAAGCGCTGAACTGCTGAATCCCGGTGCCGGGGTGCGCAAAGCGGCACAGGCGAACGAGGGCGCACGCAGGCGCAGAGCCCGGGATTCAACGAGCCTGCTGAGCGTTCAATACCCCACGCGATACACCCGGCCCGTTTGCGCGCCTTCCACGCTGCGCAGATAGGCCTGCGCGGCACGTTCGGCGCTCACCGGCTCGAAGCCGCGGAAGTAGGGGGCATACGCATCGAGCGCTTCGGTCAGTACCGTCGGGCTCACCACGTTGATGCGGATGCCGCGCGGCAACTCGATCGCGGCGCCCCGCACGAAACCTTCCAGGGCCAGATTCACGGTGGTTGCATTCGCGCCTTCGCGAATCGGCTCGTCGCCGACAATGCCGCTCGTCAGCGTGAACGAGCCGCCGTCGTTCACGTACTGCTGGGCGCCCAGCACGACGTTGATCTGACCCATCAGCTTGTCGCGCAGACCAACCCAGAATTGCTCGACGCTCATCTCCGGCAGCGGGCCGAAATGCAGCTTGCCGGTGGCGGTGACGACGCCGTCGACCTTGCCGATCTCGCCAAAGAGGCGCTCGATGCTGGCCGGGTCCGTGCTGTCGACGCGATACTGGCCGCGCGTCGCGCCCACTTCGATGACTTCATGGCGCGCTTTCAATGCTGCGCTCACTGCCTGGCCGACCGTGCCCGTGGCGCCGATCACGACGATCTTTTTCATTCGCTGCTCCGTTGGGTGGTGAATCTGACGTCGATTGTGTCGGCGTTCGGCGAGCGGAAATAGCCTGTTCGGCTTGCAGGACTTGCAACCCGGAGTTTCCAATCCGTGACGGGACGCGCGCCGTCATTCAAACGGCGCGCGCTTGGGAATGGACTGAGTAATCGATGGAAACGGGCCAATTCAAACGAATACGCGCAGTGCTCGACGTGTCCGCGGCGTCCGTGCTTCCAATATTTATTTCGACCGATGTAATTCGATTACGCGAGTGGGTCGTAAATGATTAAGGGCGTAGTGAATGCGCCCGCGTTCGCGACGGCTGCGGATCGAGTGCGGATCGTCGAACGGATCGTCGGCTGAATCGGGTCCTTGCGGCTCGACCATGCCCTTGTCGATGACCGTGCAGCCGGGTTCGAGCGCCAGCAGCAGGTGATTGCCGCCAACCCGGCTGTCGAAGCCGGCCATACCGTCGTGCGCCTCCGGCACGCTATTGATCAGGGTGGCGTTGCTCGTCGTGATTTCGTCGGGCGAGATCGGGCTGTGGCCCGCGATGCGGGCGGCTTCGAGGTTCTTGCCGTCGGTGTCGACCGTGCTGTCGTGGGTGCGGTCGTTGTGCAGCTCCGTCGTGCGAGGGCCGCTGGTGCGCGGTTGTTGGCTGGCGCCTGCTGGCTTGTTGATATCGCTGTTCATCATGCATTCTCCGTTGAAGAGGACATGGTTGAAGTGCGGCAAAACCCGTTCCTGCTCCGCACGATTTTGTTGTGCGGTGAGTTTGTACTGCGCGTGCCGCGCTTGCCTCGCGCTTATGTGCACTGATGTATGCGGGCATTTCGCCTCGCGATTGCGTCCGGCAATCCTTTCGTTTTTTTTAATGGACGCCTATTTTCTACAGAGTATGATCTTACTCCGACAAGTGAAGCGCGGTTAAATTGACGACATGCGTTGACGACATGCGTCCGGTTGTTTTTACATGGCCGACAATGGGCAAACGCGCTACTCAGAACATCTTACGGGGCCGTCAGGGCGGGTGACACATGCACTTCGAAGCTGCATTCACACATCGCGGCTATTTGCTGAACTGCGCGCCGGCGCGCGCGGGCGATGGTACTTGGCAACCTTATGTAGTCATCTCCCGCTCGAGCGACGGCGAACTGGTCGCCAACCGTTTTTTCCCCACCGACTTGCGTTTTCCTGACGAAGTCGCCGCTATTGCCCATGCGCGCGACTGGGCGGTGCGCTGGATCGACGCGAGCAGCGTGACCATCTGAAGCATCCGGCATGCCGGGCAGCCGCGCCGCGTTGCGCGGGCCACGGCAAAACGCGGTAATCTCTTGGGACAATCACTCTGAACCGTACCTGGCGTACGGCGCTGTCCTTTTATGCCTAACGTGCCTTCCCCCAACTGGGGCCTCGAACAGATCGTTGCGGACTTGCGCGCCTCGCGCGAGGAGTTGCATCGCACGCGGCATCCGCTCGGCATTCGCGAACTGCCGTCGCGCGATGCGGTGGTCGCCATTGTCACCGGCTTGCGTGCGGCACTGTTTCCGACGCACTACGGCGCTCCCGATCTGACTGACGAAACGGTCGACTATTACGTTGGCCATACACTCGAAAGCACGTTGCGATTGCTTGCCGAACAGATCCGGCGCGCCTTGCGCTTTCTGCCCGAGTTCGGGGAGACGCCCGATGCGGATCTGAAGGCGCGTGCGTACGAGGTCGCGCGGGAATTCGGCACGCAGTTGCCCGGGATTCGCGCATTGCTGGTGAGCGATATTCAGGCCGCTTTCACTGGCGACCCGGCCGCCCAGCACATCACGGAAATTCTGCTGTGTTACCCGGGCGTATGGGCGATGACGCATCACCGTCTTGCGCACGCGCTGCATCGCCTCGGCGTGCCCTTGCTCGCGCGCTTCATCAACGAGATTGCGCACTCCGCGACGGGCATCGACATTCACCCGGGTGCGACCATCGGGCCGAGTTTCTTTATCGACCACGGCACGGGCGTCGTGATCGGTGAGACCGCGATCATCGGCGAGCGTGTGCGCGTTTATCAGGCCGTGACGCTCGGCGCGAAAAGCTTCGCGGCCGACCTTGACGGCACGCTGATCAAGGGCAACGCGCGCCATCCGATCGTTGAAGACGACGTCGTGATTTATGCCGGCGCGACGATTCTCGGCCGCGTGACCATCGGTCGCGGTTCGGTGATTGGCGGCAACGTGTGGCTGACGCATAGTGTGCCGCCGGGCAGCAGCGTGTCACAGGGCAAGATCCGGGAGAGCGACCGCACGGACGAGGGGCGAGGCTGATGAGCGGGGCGGCTTGCCTGTCAACTTGTGCTTTGCAGCGTAGCGTGGCGCGCTGCCATTCGACTGGCAACTCACGGCCCGTTTTCGCCGCGTACATTCGCGCCTGTTGTGCCGCGCCGCACGCTCCTTAATTTCTGACAAGGCGAACCATGCCGCACGGCCGCGTTCACATGCCTCGTTGTGCGATTGCCGGCGTTGAGGCGACGGTAGCCGAAACGGCGCATTCGTTTCCGCGCCATTCGCACGACCGGTTCGGTGTTGGCGTCATCGTGGCTGGCGGGCATCGATCGTCGAGTGGGCGCGGCGTGGTTGAAGCGCGGGCGAGCGATGCGATCATGGTGAATCCGGGGGAGGTGCATGACGGCAGCCCGCTTGACGAACGCGGCCGGGCATGGCGCATGTTGTACTTCGAGCCTTCGATGCTGGCCGATGTTGCGGTCGAGCTGAGCGGTGCGGCTGCGCACGAGGTCGAACTGACGCAACCTGCGATACACGATCCGTTGCTGAAGAGCTTGTTCGAGCGCGTGTTCGCGGTAGCGGTCGAAGCGCAAACCGTACCGGACGATCTGGTGCGGGAGGAGGCGATGCTCGAATTGCTTGGGTATCTGATCCGAACGCACGCGAGCGCGAATGGACGTTCGCGACTATTACCGTCATTGAGCCCGATTGCGCGAGCGAGGGCTCGCATCGACGACGACCCTTCGTCACCGCTCACGCTAGCCGATCTGGCGGCGGACAGTGGTATGAGTCGTTTTCAGTTACTACGCGGCTTCGCGCAGGAGACGGGACTTCCGCCGCACGCCTACCGGATGCAGCGCCGGGTGATGCTTGCGCGACAACTGATCGCCGGCGGAGCGAACCTGGCCGCAGCCGCGGCTGCCGCCGGATTTGCGGACCAGAGCCACATGACGCGGGCGTTTGTCCGATTGCTGGGGATTACACCGTCGAACTACGCATCGGCGAAGCGAGCATAACCGCAAGAAGGGGCGCACAGGAGGGTGGTTGAACAACCGCCACGGCGCGCGCAGCGCCGCCGGAAGTATGATGCCCTTGTCACCGGGGCGGAATGTGCGAGAACACAGATTCCAGATGCACCACTACCGTGGCTGCGCGGGGTACCCACTTATGAGCTGGCGGTGTGAGCCGCTTTCTTTTGCCTACTTTTCTTTGCGGCAGGCAAAGAAAAGTAGGTGCTGTAGTGGCCTAATAAAGCTGGACACCTCAAAAGGTAGACTTATATCCAGACAGAGAGGTGTCAGATGGGAAGACGGGAATTCTCGAAGCAGTTCAAGGAAGATGCGGTCGATCTGGTGCTGCGGCAGGGCTACACGGTCACGAAGGCCGCGCGGGCGCTGGGAATTGGCGAGACGGCGTTGCGCCGCTGGATGGGTGATCGCCTGCCACACGGTGCAGTGACGGAGCCACCAAAGGAAGGCTCGACGCCTGCCCAGACCCGCATTCAGGAGCTGGAAAGGCGGGTGGCCGAACTGGAACGGGAGCGCGACATTTTAAAAAAGTCCACAGCCTTCTTTGTCAAGGAACTGGATCGCAATACGAAGTGATCCAGCGCGCAGGGAAGGCTTATCCGGTAGCGGCTGTTTGCCGGGCTGTGGGGGTGGCGCGCAGCAGTTACTACGCGTGGAAGGCGCGCGGTGCCCGCCCGCATCCGAAGCGACAGATGGCACTGCGTGAAGTGTGTGCAATTCACGCGCAGTACGACCAGACGTGTGGCAGTCGACGCATGTCGCAGGAACTGCGCCGGCGCGGTCACAACGCGGGACGACATCGCGCCCGCAACCTGATGCGCGAAGCCGGTGTGCAGGTCCGTGTGGCGCGCACCCATCAGTATCCGAAGGGAGGCGCCACCGCGACGCTGGCGCCTAACCTGCTGGAGCGGGCATTCGATGTCGCAATGCCCAATCGGGTCTGGGCCGGGGATGTGACGTATGTCTGGACGCAGGAAGGCTGGCTGTATCTGGCCGTCGTGATGGACCTGTTCTCGCGGCGTGTGGTCGGATGGGCCTGCTCGGCCTCGCCCGACACCAACCTCGTGATACGCGCTTTGCGACTGGCGCTGGACGTGCGCCGGCCCGCCTCAGGGCTGATGTTCCATTCGGATCAGGGCTGTCAGTACACCAGCCATGTGTTCCGATACTTCCTCAGCCAGAACGGGATCACGCAGAGCATGAGTCGTAAGGGCAACTGCTGGGATAACGCGGTAGTAGAACGTTTCTTCCGCAGCCTGAAGACCGAGCGGGTCAGGCTGCGTCCGTACCGGAGCTATCTCGAAGCAAAGACGGATGTCACTGATTACATCCTGACGTTCTACAACCAGCAGCGGCTGCATTCGGCGGCCGGCAACATGCCGCCCGCCGAATACGAAGTCACCATGCAGAAAAAGTGGAAAGCGGAAAAAGTGTCCAGGATTACTTGACCACCACA
>NZ_CADFGE010000007.1 GCF_902833645.1 Paraburkholderia fungorum | reverse complement strand
TCTTCAGTTCAAACCTGTTACTGTTTTTCGGTCTCTTTCGAAACCGGTCGCTCACTCAACGTACTGACGAATGATTAACCTGCCGGTGTGAATCCACCCCAGCAGGAAAACCTTCCTTTAATACTCGTGTGAGACTTGATACTTTCGCTTCCGGCAGACTCCGGGGAGTCCACCGCGCGTCGCGCATCAAGCGCCCACACTTATCGGCTGTTAATTTTTAAAGATCGAGTCCGCATTCACTACCGAATCCGCACCGCGCTGCCCACCTGCGCAACCACCGGCACCGCTTCGTTCTGCGTCGCTGCATCAGCAGCAGAGAAACGAGATTATGAAGAACTTTCGCTACATCGTCAACAGGTTTTTATCACTTCCTGAACCCGCTCACGTCGCGCAAAGCCTTGCCACGACTGGCTCTCCCGCTTCCCGTGCCCCGGCGTCCGGAGCACGAAAGAGCGAGATTCTAGCGAGCCGGACCCCGCCTTGCAAGCGTTATCTGGAATTTATTTCAGAGCGCCTTTTCCATGTGCCTCGGGCTTATCGACAACTGGCACTTCCACGTCGGACATCGGGACGTGCGCCGCCGGGGCGCCGATCGTCCAATCGTGCAGCACGGTATAGGCAACCGCCAGCAACGTTGGGCCGATGAAAACACCAAGGAAACCAAAAGCAAACGCACCGCCCAGGATACCCAGCATCACCAGGATCAGCGGCATGTCGCTACTCTTGCCGATCAAAATCGGCTTGATGACATTGTCGGACATGCCGACAACCAGCACGCCCCACACAACCAGAAAGATTGCCCAACCCGTTGCGCCGCCGTGATACAACCAGATCGCCGCGGGCAACCAGACGATTACCGGGCCACCGGGTATGACTGACAGAAAGAATGTCGCCAGCCCAAGCAGCGCCGGTGCCGGGACGCCCGCAATCCAGCATCCGAATCCGGCAAGAATGCCTTGCACAAGCGCAGTGCCGAGGATTCCGTAGACCACGCCCTTCACCGTGCTGCCAGCCAGTGTCAACAGATAATCGGCGCGTTCGCCGGCAATACGCCGCATGCCCGCCCGCAACCAGGCCGCCGCGCCCTCCCCGCCGGTATAAAAGAAAAACGCGAGCACGATACTCAGCGCCAGCAATCCCAGACCGTGCGTAACAGCGATCGCAGCCGCCAGGATCCACTTACCGGCCGGCGCCGCAAGCGCACGCATTTGCGCGATCAGTTCGGAGTTGCTACTTGTTACATTCGCCCAAAACGCCTCGATGTTCGAACCGACCAGCGGAATTCTCCCCACCCACGGCGGCAGATCCGGCAAGCCAGCCTCAAAGAGCCGCTGTACTACCGCGACGATCTCATGCACGTGCGCACCGAAAGCAAAGCCTGCATACACAAACGGGCCAAGCACCACAACCAGAATGATGAGCACGATCAATGTCGCGGCCAGCTTCCGCCGCCCACCAACCGCCGCAGTGAGCCGCCGGTACAAGCCCCACGAGCTATAACTGAGGATGGCGCCCCACAGCAGCGCAGTCGTAAAAGGCGCAAGCACCAGCAGCGAGCCGCCCACCAGTATGATCAACGCGAACACTGCGGCGAGACGCTCAATCAGTTGGTCCGATTTCACTATGAATCTCCTGTTGCGCCAGACCACAGCGACGAGTAGACATGCACCTGCCAGGCGCCCACTGACCGCAGTCAGTATAGAAGCGAGTCCCGCTCCCGGGCATGTCTTATATCATCCGGCCAGGATGCCATGCAACGCATCTGACAGCGCTCGCCACAGCCTTATTTTCAAGGCGAGAAGGTCCCAATCCATCCCGCATAGTCAGCTAAATAATATGGCGGCATAGAAAAGACTAGAATATAAGGTTCTGTGCCCCCCAAATTCTGGATTTATGCGCTCGCGAATCGCCAAACGTCTCCCCCCCGATGCCGACAAGCTTGTCGGTCTTTCGCTCGCGCTTTTCGCGTCGGGCAGCCGCACCGAGGATCGCTTCTGGGAAGCGAAGCTCGATGTGTTGCTGGCCAAGATCATCCGCAACGCCAACCAGACAACGCTGGACGCCGCGCTCGATCATCTGCAGCAGAATCATCCTGATGCTTACGGCGCACTCGCCGACATGGCGGAAACGCACAGCGAGTCGTTCGTCCTCGAACACGAAGGTGTTCCTTATGAGGCGCTGCTGATTGCTGCGCCGGTGCTGGCCTGGACTCGTTACATGATTCCTTCCGGCCCGCTCAAAACGGACGCGGCCGATGCGTTGCGCGCGCATCTGCAGGCGCACGTGCTCGCGGCCAATACGCGTGTCGCCATGGTGCCGTTCCTTTACAGCATCGACCAACTGCCGCGTCACCACGTCGAAACCTGGCGTATTGCCCAGCAGCTCGCTCAGGCAGCTATGGCCGGCGGCAACGTCAAACTTAATTTTGGTGAACTGCCGGAAACCTCGCCAATCCTCGCCGACCCGCGTTTTCTGCTGGCCGTCGTCGCGGCGCCGGTAGGCGAGCCAGCATTTCGCTGGCAGGAGGAGGAGAACGGCAGCCGGATCGAGCGCGGTCAATGCCTCGAACAATGGGCGACGCAAGGCGGCGCCAATCTGTCGCTGGTGCTGCCCGGATGTGAATTCGAGTGCCTGCTGCCGGATGCCTACTATTCAGCCTGCCGCGACGCGGACGAAAGCGTGCGCCCTCACACGGTACGTACCGCTGTGCGTTATCTGTTCGACACAATCGGCACGGCCCCACAGGAGTTGCGCGCGGTTGTCGCAGGCTTCGGCGAGCGCCGGATCGACGAATATCGCGTCGGCTTCACACGCAAGGGCAGCAATGATGTGATCTACGGCGTCGTGTGGCCACTTTATGGCCGCGAAAATGGCGAGCCCGGCATTGATGAAGAACCGCAAGAGACGGCCGCATCAGACGACCCGCTCGAAGAAATCGTCGCCTTGCTCAAGGAAACCGGCGTGACAGACGTGCGCCGTCACGCGGGCCGCTTCGAGCCGGAATATTGCGATGACTGCGGTGTCCCCCTCTATGCCGACCCGCTCGGCGAAATCGTCCATGCTGAAATGCCGGAGGACGCGGAGCCCGCGCAACCGCATTTCCACTGATTAACAGGTGCCGGCGTCACTGCGCCGCGGCGTCGACATCAAGAAGCCCCGCCGAGCGCGGGGCTTTTTTATGTCATTCCTCCTATGCCTTTTGGACAGGCCGTCAAAACGAAGGGAATTTGTCATCATGGTGGCGGTGGCGCATCGTCATGCTCCCGGCACCCCGCCGGCCCGCACGCATCGCGCCACCTCGTCCGATTCATCTGGAGACATGGCATGCGATTCTCAATACTCAACTCAGACGCGGAACGACGCGACGGACTCAAGGCACTACTGCGGCAAATCGATCGGTTGGCCCGCTTTAACGAAGCACAGGATTGGCGTCAGGTTGAACGTACCCTCAAGCGCCTGCTGCCCGACCTGCTCGTGATCGATTGGCAGGACTGGATGTCGGTTGACGATGCCCGTCATCTGCTCAGCCATTACCCGGACCTGCGCATTGCCGTGCTGACCGACGACGCCTCTCCAGCCGTCGTGCGAAACCTCATGGACGAAGGTGTGCTCGGCGTGATTCCGCGCGAAACCGACCCGTGCCTGATCGTGCGCGCTTTAGAGATGGTTCTGCTGGGCGGTCACTATGTGCCGCCGGGAGCGTTGGCACTCAACCCTCCGCTGCCGCCGGATTCCGCCATCCGGCCATTCGACGAAAAAAATCCACCACCGCGCCGGAGCAGACTTTCCACCGGTCTGTCGCCCCGCCAGCAGCAGATCATGCGCTGCGTCCACATGGGCAGCACCAACAAGATGATCGCGCGCACGCTCGGTATCAGTGAGGGCACCGTCAAGATCCACCTGACCAGCATATTCCAGCAACTCGGAGCGCCTAACCGCGCCGCCGCGGTCGCGCTTTACAACGGCTGGCTGTCGGCTCATTTGCAAGTACTGCGCAACGATCACGAAGGTCCGGTTCGTCCGGTCATGGGGCAAGCTGGCGTGGTGCCGTTGCGGCGCCGTACGTCACGGCGTTTCCAGTATCCGTTGCCCGCGAACGACACGGCGGGCGCGCTGCCAATGGCAGCCGAACCGAACACGCCATACGGCGACGCGCCCGCCGGACCGGCATCGGAACAGGCTACGCAAGGTCCGGCATGACGTCAGCCGGCGCGCGCACCAGAATCGGAACACGCACTTTCTGGCAGCGTTCATGCCGGCTGGCATGGAATCCGCTCACACCTTTTCTCGTCCAACGAGTAATATGAGATACATGGGTTTCCTCTACACACCGCTTCCGTTCTGGGTCGCTGTCGGTGGCTGGATCGCCACTGCGATAGTGGTCGCGCTCGCGCTGTGGAAAAATCCTTTCAAACGACTTCAAGACGGCACACTCCAGCATGTCTGGCTCGCGATCATTGTCGCCGTGTCGGTGCTGTGGGCGAGCAACGCCTGGCTCGACGACGGCACGGTCATGCATCTGCTCGGGGCCACGCTGGTCGTCACGTTGTTCGACTGGGGACTCGCGCTGATCGCCATGGCAATAGTCACCGGTCTTGCCGCCGTCGTCTTCGACGCTCCCTGGCAGGGCATAGCAGTGACTTTTCTCGTGTTCGGTGCGCTGCCTGTCGGCATTTCGACCTTGATCCAGCGCGCCAGCATCGCGTGGCTGCCGCGTAACCTCTTCATGTTTATCTTCGGCCAGGGTTTTGTCTCACCCGCCATTGCCGTATCGTTCACGGCGGCCGCCGCACTCGGCATCCACATCGCGCTCGCCGACGGTTCGATGACCGTAGTGCCGGCTGGCTACGCGTTCAGCGTGCTTCTGCTGGCCATCGGCGAGGCATGGTTCACGGGCATGTCGACGGCGTTGATCGCGGTCTACCGACCCGCGTGGGTTACTACTTATGATGTACGCCGATATCGATTGGGTGGCCCACGCACCTGACACGGGTGCGGCATCAAGCACCTATCCGTGACAATCGGCCATCTCGGCCCACATGGCGCCTGAGTTCACGCACCACGACAGGACAAAATATTTGTGTCAGGATTGAACTCATCCCTCTCGCCAGGCATCTTACGTGCCTCATGTCTCATTAGCGTCTAACGAACTAGATGGATCGCACCAACGTACCGCGCCGATTGCTGCGGTTGGTCGGCCGGTTAGCAACATTTGCAGCGAGTCTCTCGCTCATTTGCACTGCTCCCGCATACGCCGATCAACTCGAACAGCACAACGATCTCGTCAACAAATTTGTCAATGACATGCATGCGGATCCGCTTGTTGCGGATTGCGCCGCTCATGGCAACTTCGTTGCAAGTACATCGACCGCTTTCGACCATGTCGAATTTCCGCCCAGTTCCTTCGACAGCGCGCATGCGTCGGTCACCCCCTGGAACGATTCGTTCGACGAGGGCAAGCAGCGCGTCAAGGTAGATAACATCGTTACCGTCGAGGGCCTCGGCATTCCCCAGAGCGGTGGCGATCCAGCCGATCTCAAATTCCGCTGCGGCTACGTCGGTTCACAGATGCTCGCGTTCAGCTGGAACGATCCGGTGCCGCCCGCCCGGGCGCATAGCTCCGGCTCTGGCGGATCGCGAGCGTCCTCCGGCAAGCATAAGAGCGTGAAGGGCAAGCACGCCGCCAGCGGCAAAACCACCAAAAAAGCGACCGGAAAGACGTCCAAGGCAAGCTCGGGGAAATCTTCGCGAGCAACTTCCAGCAAATCTTCTGGCAAGTCTTCAAGCAAATCGACCGCAAAGAAGTCCCCGGCGAAAAAGTCTCAATAAGACTCAATAGCGAGCATGACCTACGGCCGTTTCAATAACCTGCGCCGCGTGTCATACCCCCAAAAAAAACGGGGCACACACTTTAGAAGTGTGTGCCCCGTTTTTATACGGTGTCCGTTCAGGCAAACGTCTCTACGTGCCGCAAAATCGCCTGCAGCATGGCGGCGCCCAGCGACGCGCTACGCTCGCCATTCCAGCCCACCCGCTCGTCCGGCAAGTTGGCGTTGTCCTTGAACGGCATCTCCAGCGTCAACGACAAACAACCGAATTCGTTGCCGATGTACTTTGAAGCCAGTTTGAGCGCGTCTTCACGATACTTGCTCGCAGCATAGCCGTACTTGTCCTGGAAATCCGGACTCGCATGCTTGAATGCTTCAATGAACGCTTTCTGCTCTTCTCCCTGCCGCTCCGTGAAACCGGGCAGCATTTCGGAGCCGGCTACGAAGACGTACGGCAGCGCCTCGTCGCCGTGGATATCGAAAAAGAGATCGCAACCGGTCGCGTGAATCGCGTCACGCACCACCAGCACCTCCGGACTACGCGCGGCGTCCGGCTCCATCCATTCGCGGTTCAGGTTCGCACCGGTCGCGTTGGTGCGCAGATTGCCGTGCACGCTGCCGTCCGGATTCATATTCGGCACGATGTAGAACACCGCGTGATCGTAGAGCTTGCGCGCCACCGGGTCGCCCGCCCAATCGCCCCAACCGGCGAGCCGCTTGACGAGACCCTCGATAAACCACTCGGCCATCGTCTCGCCAGGATGCTGGCGCGCGATCAGCCAGATTTTCTTTTTCGGCGTGTCGCCGGTTTGCGGTGTGCCAAGCGTCAGCAAAGACATCGGCCGACCTTCGACGGTCTTGCCCAACTCCGTCAGCGTGGCCTGCGGCATCTGCTGGATCGCACCGAGAAACTCCGAATGACGCTCCTCGCTATACGGCTCGAAATACGCGTAATAGACGCGGTCGAAATCCGGCGTATGGTCGATCGTCAACACACGGCCATCGTAAGAGGTCGGCACACGGAACCAGTTTACCCGGTCATAGCTTGCCACCGCCTGGTAGTCGCGCCAGCCTTCGGCGAAAGCGCATGCCGCGGCATTCTCGAAGGTCATCACGCAGCGCTCGCCGGCCGCGCCGGACAAACGGAAATAAAACCACTGCGCGAACTCGGCGTGACTGTCGGGCCGCACGCGCAGACGAATGTTGCCGGCGTCTTCGCAGGCCAGCACTTCGATCGCGCCCGCGTCGAAGTTGCTCGTAATCGATAACGTCATGATGTTCTTCCCTGCTTGTGCACGCCGCAATCGCCTAGTCGGCGATACGGCGACGAAATACGTAGGTGGAATCGTTCGAGGCCTCGGCGTTGAACGCGTAGCCTTCGGCGTCGAAATCCTTCAACTGGTCGGGCCTGTCGAGACGGTTTTCGACCGCGTAGCGCGCCATCAGGCCCCGCGCGCGCTTGGCGTGGAAACTGATGATCTTGTAGCGGCCGCCCTTCCAGTCTTCAAACACGGGGGTGACGATCGGCGCTTCGAGCACCTTGGGTTTGACCGACTTGAAGTACTCACCGGAAGCGCAGTTGACCAGCACGCGTGAAGCGGCAGCGCGCTTCTTCAGTTGCGCATTCAAAGCCTGCGTGATCCGTTCGCCCCAGAACGCGTACAGATCCTTGCCGCGCGTATTGGCAAACCGCGTACCCATTTCGAGGCGGTACGGTTGCAGCAGATCGAGCGGGCGCAGCAGCCCATACAGGCCGGAAAGCACCCGCACGTGATTCTGCGCGTAATCCAGATCGGCCGACGACAAGGTCCTGGCGTTGAAGCCTTCATACACATCGCCGTTGAACGCGAGCACGGCCTGCTTGGCGTTGTGCGTGCCGAAACTGCGCGACCAGTCTGCGTAACGCTGAAAATTGAGGTGGGCGAGCTGATCCGAAATACTCATCAACGAACCGATTTGCTGCGGCGACAAAAGGCGCAATCCGCCAATCAATTCGGCCGCATCGTCGACGAAATCGGGGATCGTGTGCTTTTTGACATGCGCAGGGGTTTCGTAGTCAAGCGATTTCGCCGGTGACAGAACGATTATCATAGAGGCCTTGCAGGCACGCCGTGCCTGGCGGTCAAAGACGAAAGCCAGATTGTAACGAATGCCCGGTTCCCATGCCTCACACGGCGCTTTGCGCGTCGTCCTCGATTCCAATGTCTGGATCGATATTCTCGTGTTCGACGATCCGCACACGCGGCCGATCCGCGCCGCGCTCGAAAGCGGCGCGCTAGCCGCGCTGATCGACGCGCGCTGCCTCGCCGAGCTTACCTACGTGCTCGACTATCCGCAATTCGTGCATCGCAATGTCGACAAAGCGGCGGCGCTGGCCGTCGTTGCACGCCTTGCGCAGTTGGTCGAACCCGCCGCCCCTGCGGAAGATGCCAGGCCATTGCCCAAATGCAAAGACCGCGACGACCAGAAATTCCTCGAACTCGCGCACGCCGCGCAGGCCGACTGGCTGGTGTCGAAAGACCGCGCGGTACTGAAACTCGCCAAGCGGATTGCACGCGACTTCGGTTTCCAGATTGCACAGCCGGCACCGTTCGTCAGCGCGTGTATGGCAGTCGGGCCGG
The DNA here is from genome assembly GCF_902833645.1 of Paraburkholderia fungorum. Classification (GTDB taxonomy): domain Bacteria; phylum Pseudomonadota; class Gammaproteobacteria; order Burkholderiales; family Burkholderiaceae; genus Paraburkholderia; species Paraburkholderia fungorum. The sequence continues at coordinate 437,061 of NZ_CADFGE010000007.1, read as the reverse complement.
CGTACCTATGACCCCTGGCCGGATGGCCAACAATGAGGCGAACGCGCGCACGTAGCGCCGCGATTCCCTACAATCAGGCTTCGTCCTTTTCAAACGACGCCCTCCGTTCACTCGCCTACTCACTCGACCACGCTCCGGACAGCGCCATGAATGCACCGCACGACACGCCCATGAGTCCCTCGTTTCCGTCTCGTCTGCCGAACGTCGGCACAACGATTTTCACCGTGATGAGCGCGCTCGCCGCCGAAAAAGGCGCGGTGAACCTCGGCCAGGGTTTTCCCGATTTCGGCTGCGATCCCCGCATTGTCGACGCAGTGGCGAACGCCATGCGCGACGGCCACAATCAATATCCGCCGATGGCCGGCGCCGCGCCGCTGCGTCAGGCGATTTCGGACAAGATCGCGAGCCTGTACGGCCGCTGCTACGACGCCACGAGCGAGATCACCGTGACGGCGGGCGCCACCCAGGCGCTGCTAACCGCGATTCTCTGCACCGTGCATCCGGGCGACGAAGTGATCGTGATCGAGCCGAACTATGACAGCTACGTGCCGTCGATCGAACTGGCCGGCGGCAAGCCGGTATTCGTTACGCTCGAAGCGCCCGACTACGCGATCCCGTTTGACAAGCTCGCCGCCGCGATTACGCCGAAAACGCGCCTCCTGCTGATCAACACGCCGCACAATCCGACCGGTACGGTCTGGCGTGCGGAAGACATGCGCAAGCTCGAAGAAATCGTGCGCGGCACCAACGTGCTGATTCTCTCCGATGAAGTGTATGAACACATGGTGTACGACGGCGCACCGCACGAAAGCGTGGCGCGCTATCCGGAACTGGCGCAGCGCAGCTTCGTCGTGTCGAGCTTCGGCAAGACCTATCACGTCACCGGCTGGAAAGTCGGCTACGTCGCCGCGCCCGCCGCGCTCACCGCTGAATTTCGCAAAGTGCATCAGTTCAACGTGTTCACGGTCAACACGCCGATGCAGGTCGGCCTCGCGGACTACATGAAGGATCCGGCACCGTATCTGGACCTACCCGCGTTTTATCAGAAGAAACGCGACTTCTTCCGCGCCGGCCTGGCGAATTCACGCTTCAAGCTGCTGCCTTGCACAGGCACCTACTTTCAGTGCGTCGATTATTCGGCGATCAGCGATCTTCCCGAAGCCGAATTCGCGCAATGGCTGACCGGCGAAATCGGTGTCGCGGCGATTCCAGTGTCGGCGTTCTATCACGAGGCACACGAATCGGGCGTGGTGCGCTTCTGCTTTGCGAAGCAGGAAGCCACCCTCGCCACCGCGCTAGACCGGCTGGTGCGGCTCTAGAGTGCCCTGCGCGATGCTGCGAACGAAGCCACGTTCCTCGCCATCGCGCGCAGCAGTTCACGCGTGCGTTGCACGCGCAGGTTCGTGTCGCCCGCCGCGCGGCCATCGCCTCGCTTCACGCCGGGCGCGAGGCCGCGACAGCCGCTTTACGGTCCTCGCTCACGCGCTGCGCGGCCGGCCGGGAGTTGATCGCCTTCACATAGCTTTTCCAGTCCACGCCAGCGTCGAGCAGGAAATCGCGACCATAGACGATCTGCGTCGCCATACCGACCAGCGGCAGGCTCACATACCCTGCTGCGTCGGCGACACTGAAACGCTCGCCGCGCAAATAAGGCGCGAATTTCGCGATCCGCTTGAAGCCGGCGATGTGATGCACGAGCAGCTTCTCGACACGCCCTTTGGTCGCGTCGGTCACGGTCCCGCCGAAGAACGCTTCTTTATAGAGGTTGCGTACGGTCAGTTCGAGATGCACATCCACGAACGTGATCAACTCGCGCTCCTTGGCCGCTTCCCATGGGTCAGCGGAGAAAATCGCCTTGTCGGGAAAACGCGCGGCCAGATATTCGACAATGGCTTGCGATTCGCACAGATCGCCCTGTTCAGTCTGAATATAGGGCACCTTGCCGAGCGGAGAATGCTCGAGCATCGCCTCTTCCTGGCTCGGCTTCACGAACACTTCTTCGAACGGAATGCCGTGTTCGAGGAGCACGAACTTCACCTTGTTGTAATAGTTAGAGAGCGCGAAACCGCACAGCTTGATCATCGGGTGTCCCCTTTCTTAAGTTTGTTTGAGACCGCCCGTCAAAATCAACGCAGCGGCCTTCGATCAATCATCCAGTAAATTGCACGATCGTGCTATTCTAAAATAACCATGGAGTCGAGCAACACAATGACCTCTCGCAATTTCAGCATCGAGACTATCGGCATTGTCGGAACCGGTGCAATGGGCCGCGGCATCGCTCAGATTGCCGCGCTGGCGGGTCTCACCGTGCGTCTTTACGACACGAATCCCGTCGCGATCGGCGCCGCGCGCGACTACCTTGCCGAGACTTTCGCCAAATTAACCGCCAAAGGCAAGCTCGACCAGGCCCGCTCGCTCGCCGCGCTCGCGAACGTGAGCGGCGCGCAGGTTATCGGCGATCTGGCCGATTGCGATCTGATCGTCGAGGCGATCGTCGAAAAACTCGATGTGAAGCAGGCCCTCTTCCGCGAGCTCGAAACAGTGGTGAGCGGCCGGTGCGTGCTGGCGTCGAACACTTCATCGCTGTCGATTACGGCAATTGCCGCGGGTTGCACGAATCCGTCGCGGGTAGCCGGCTATCACTTCTTCAATCCGGTTCCATTGATGAAAGTCGTCGAGGTAATCGACGGCCTGCGCAGCGATCCTGCCGTGGGCGACGCGCTGATGGATCTTGCGCGCCGCATGGGGCACACGCCGGTGCGCGCGAAAGATATGCCCGGTTTCATTGTCAATCACGCCGGCCGCGGCATGAATACCGAGGGTTTGCGGGTGGCCGGCGAAGGCGTGGCGAGTTTCGCCGACATCGACCGAATCATGCGCGAGCAGGCAGGCTTTCGCCTCGGCCCGTTCGAACTGCTCGATCTGACCGCGCTCGACGTTTCGCATCCGGTGATGGAATCGATCTATCACCAGTTCTATGAGGAGCCGCGTTTCACCCCCTCGCCAATCACGGGCACGCGGCTCGCGGGCGGACTGATCGGCCGTAAAACGGGCGAAGGCTTTTACCGCTATGAAGACGGCAAGCAGCAAGTGCCCGCGGAAGCGTCCGCGCCGACTGAACTGCCGCATAGCGTGTGGGTCAGCAAGCGCTATCCGCAAGCGCATGCCGCCGTCGTGCAACTCATCGCCAAGGCCGGCGTCAAGCTCGACGAAGGCGCCACGCCCGCAGCGGACTCGCTGATCGTCGTAACGCCGTTCGGTCATGACGCGACCACCGCCGCCGTCGAAGAAGCACTCGATGCAACGCGCGTTGTCGCTATCGATACCCTATTCCCGCTGGCCATAGCGCCGCGCCGCACACTGATGACAACACCGGCCACCAGTCGGGCCGCGCGCGACGCCGCGCACGCGCTCTTTGCTGCCGACGGCGTTCCCGTCACCGTAATCCGCGATTCGACCGGCTTCGTCGCGCAACGTGTCGTGGCGACCATCGTCAACATCGGCTGCGACATCGCGCAAAAACAGATCGCGACGCCGGAGGACATCGACCTCGCCGTGACACTCGGCCTCGGCTACCCGCGCGGACCGCTCGCGCTCGGCGATGCGCTCGGCGCGAACACGATCCTCACGATCTTGCGCAATATCCACAGCGTGCTCGGCGATCCACGCTATCGTCCGTCGCCCTGGCTTGCACGGCGGGCACAACTTGGCCTGTCGCTGACACAACGCGATGCTGCCGATACTCAAACGGAGACCCAACAATGAGCGCCGAACTGCTGACCTCGCGCCCTACCGAAAGCGAATCGACGTTAGTCCTCACGCTGTCGAACCCCGGCGCGCGCAATGCGCTGCATCCCGACATGTATGCCGCAGGCATCGAAGCGCTTGAATCAGTGGAGCGCGATCCGTCCATACGCGCGGTCGTGATTAACGGCGCGGACAATTTCTTCTGCGCCGGCGGCAATCTGAACCGCCTGCTGGAAAATCGCGCGAAAGATCCGTCGGTGCAGGCGGAGAGCATCGACCTGCTCGGCGAATGGATTTCGGCGCTGCGTTTATCGTCGAAACCGGTGATTGCCGCCGTTGACGGAGCCGCAGCCGGCGCGGGATTTTCGCTCGCGCTCGCGTGCGATCTGATCGTTGCCGCGGAAGACGCCAAATTTGTGATGTCGTACGCGCGCGTGGGTCTCACACCCGATGGCGGCGGTTCGTGGTTTCTCGCACACGCGTTGCCGCGCCAGTTGGTGACCGAAGTGCTGATCGAAGGCAAACCGATTGGCGCCGCACGTCTGCACGATCTCGGCGTCGTCAACAAACTGGCGAAGGCCGGCTCCGCACGCGACACCGCTGTCGCCTGGGCCGACGAACTCGGCAAGATTTCGCCGAATTCGATCGCGCGCATCAAGGCGCTCATCGGCGCGGCCGGCGCGCAGCCGCTGGCTGAACATCTGGTCGCCGAACGCGACAACTTCGTTGCGTCACTGCACCATCGCGACGGACTCGAAGGGATCTCCGCATTCCTCGAAAAACGTGCGCCGGTCTACAAATGAACGCGAGCGAACCTAAGTGAACGAAGAGACAATGCCTGTCTTCCAACTCCCCAAACGCCGCCGCATCTTCCTCATGCGTCACGGCGACGTGACCTACTTCGACGACTCCGGCCGTGCGATCGATCCTGAAACCGTGCCGTTGAACGCGAACGGCCGCGAGCAGGCAAGCGCCGCCGGCCGTGCTTTCGCCGCGCAGCAAATCCGCTTCGACCGGGTGATCGTGAGCGGTTTGCCGCGCACGGTCGAAACCGCGCAACGGGTGCTGGCCGAGACCGGTCAGCAGATCGAGCTCGATATCGAACCCGCGCTGCAGGAAATTCGCGGTGGCAAGCTAAGCAACATTCCACCGCAGGATATCGAAGCAGCATTTCTCGGCGCGTTCGACGGCATCGTGCCAGAAAGCACCCGCTTTCTCGACGGCGAAACCATCGGTGAATTGTTCGACCGCGTGTTGCCCGCAGTGTCGGCGCTACGCGAGGACACATCGTGGGACAGCGTACTGCTGGTGCTGCACGGCGGAGTGAATCGCGCAATTCTGTCGCATGCGCTCACTGCAGGCGGCCGCACTTTTTTTGGTCATCTGGCGCAGGCCACCGGTTGCATCAACGCGCTCGATGTCGGCGCCGCGCCACGCGACTGGGTGCTGCGCACAATCAACTATTCACCGCCGTCGCCGCTTCATCGCGACGTTCGCAATACCACGATGGAAATGCTCTACGCACAATTCATTCAATACCGGCGTAGCTGAACCCGAACTGGAGGAGACATATGGTGCAAGCCACACAGACCGGCGAACCAGAACACAAACCGGATTATTCGGCTTTCGAGGGCACGCGTCCGGTCAATGAGCGGCAACGCTTCGACAGCGACGCGCTCGCCGCGTGGCTAACCCAGCATGTCGATGGATTTTCCGGACCGCTCACCCTGGAGCAATTTGCCGGCGGCCAGTCGAATCCCACCTTCAAACTCGTCACGCCGTCGCGCTCGTATGTGATGCGCGCGAAGCCCGGGCCGGCCGCGAAATTACTGCCCTCGGCGCACGCCGTCGAACGCGAATATCGCGTGATGCATGCGCTGGCCGGCACAGGGGTGCCGGTCGCCAACATGCTCGCGCTGTGCGAGGACGAAAGTGTGATCGGCCGAGCGTTCTACGTAATGGAGTTTGTCGAAGGCCGCGTGCTGTGGGACCAGTCTTTACCGGGCATGACGCCTGTGGAGCGCACAGCGATCTACGACGAAATGAATCGTGTGATTGCCGCGCTGCATAGCGTCGACGTCACGGCAATCGGTCTTGCCGACTACGGCAAACCGGGCAATTACTTCGCACGCCAGATCGGCCGCTGGAGCAAACAGTACGTCGCCTCCGAAACCGAGCCGATCGACGCGATGCAGCGTCTGATCGAATGGCTGCCACAGCATATGCCGGCGGAAACGAGCGAGCGCGCCTCGGTCGTGCACGGCGACTACCGGCTCGACAACCTGATCTTCCATCCCACCGAGCCGCGCGTATTGGCTGTACTCGACTGGGAACTGTCCACGCTCGGGGACCCACTCGCCGACTTCGCCTACCACTGCATGGCGTGGCACGTCGACCCGGCGCAGTTTCGCGGCATTGCGGGTCTCGACTGGACTGCGCTTGGCATTCCCGACGAAGCGCAATATGTCGAGCGCTACTGCAAGCGCACGGGCTTCGAGATCCACGGCGACTGGAATTTCTATCTGGCGTACAACATGTTCCGCATCGCCGCCATCCTGCAAGGCATCATGAAACGCGTGGTCGACGGCACTGCAGCCAGCGCTCAGGCGCTCGATGCCGGCCGCCGGGCGAAGCCGATGGCCGAACTCGCCTGGCGCTACGCCCAGAAAGTACGTTAAGCAACCCGGCGCTTCTGATTGCGCTCCTGAACAAACGTCGTTCGTCATCCGCGAGGTCATACATGAATTTCGATTACACCCCGAAGGTTCAGGCGCTGCGCGAGAAATTGCTCGCCTTCTTCGACGAGCACATCTATCCGAACGAACAGGCCTTCTACGCCGAGATCGCGCGTAATCGTCAGAACGGCAACGCATGGCTGCCGACCGAACTGATCGAGGAACTGAAACAGAAGGCACGCGACGCCGGCTTGTGGAATCTGTTCCTGCCTGAATCAGTGCGCGGGGCCGGTTTGACGAATCTCGAGTACGCGCCGCTTTGCGAGATCATGGGCCGCGTGCCCTGGGCGCCGGAAGTGTTCAACTGCAACGCGCCCGACACCGGCAACATGGAAACGATCGAGCGCTACGGCAGCGACGACAACAAGCGCGAGTGGCTCGAACCGCTGTTGCAAGGGCACATCCGCTCGGCATTTCTGATGACCGAGCCGGAAGTGGCGTCGTCGGACGCGACCAATATCCAGACAAGCATCGTGCGCGATGGCGACACCTACGTGATCAACGGCCACAAGTGGTGGTCATCCGGTGCCGGAGATCCGCGCTGCAAGGTCTACATCGTGATGGGCAAGACCGATCCCGAGGCGCCGCGCCATTCGCAGCAGTCGATGATCCTGGTCCCCGCCGATGCTACCGGCATCACCGTGCACCGCCCTCTCACCGTGTTCGGCTACGACGACGCGCCGCACGGTCACATGGAAATCACGCTGCAGAACGTGCGCGTGCCGGCCAGCAACATGCTGCTCGGCGAAGGGCGCGGCTTCGAAATCGCTCAAGGCCGCCTCGGCCCGGGACGCATCCACCACTGCATGCGTTTGATCGGTCTCGCCGAGCGCGCGCTCGAACTCATGGCGAAACGTTCGATTCAACGCGTCGCTTTCGGCAAGCCGGTTGCGGCGCAAGGCGTCACGCAGGAACGTCTGGCCGAAGCGCGTTGCATGATCGAACAGGCACGGCTGCTGACGCTAAAAACCGCGTATATGATGGATACGGTCGGCAACAAGGGCGCGCGTGGCGAGATCGCCATGATCAAGGTGGTCGCACCGAATATGGCATGCCAGGTGATCGACTGGGCAATTCAGGCGCACGGCGGCGGCGGTGTCAGCGACGATTTTCCTCTGGCGTATGCGTATGCATCCGCGCGGACGTTACGCTTCGCCGATGGGCCAGACGAAGTGCACCGCAACGCGATCGCAAAGCTCGAGCTGGCGCGCTATATGGATGCTGGCGCTGCGGCTCGCGTGGAGATGCCGGTTACCCGGGTTTGAGCGTTTGATCGCTTGAGGGCGTGTCCGGGCCCGGCACATGAGGGCGCCGCCAGCAGCATCGCTCGATCTGTGCTCTAATTTTTGTCAATTGCGGCGCCCTTTGCGGCGCCGCTTTCACGAAACGAAGGAGCCAGGATGATCGATGTCTATAGCTGGGCAACCCCGAACGGCCATAAAGTTCACATCATGCTCGAGGAAACGGGCCTCGCGTACACGGCGCATGGCATCGATATCGGGGCGGGCGACCAGTTCAAACCCGAATTCCTCGCGATTAGCCCGAACAACAAGATTCCGGCGATCACCGATTCCGAGGGTCCTAAAGATGCCGACGGCAAACCGTTCGCGCTATTCGAATCAGGCGCGATTCTGGTTTACCTCGCGGAGAAAACCGGCAAGTTTCTGCCCGCCGATCCGGCTGCACGCTATGCGACGCTGCAATGGCTGATGTTCCAGATGGGCGGTATCGGTCCGATGCTCGGGCAAACGCATCATTTCCGCATCTACGCGCCGGAACCGATCGAGTACGCGATCAATCGCTACACGAACGAAACGCGGCGTCTTTATGGCGTGATGGATACGCAACTCGGCAAGACGCGGTACCTGGCCGGCAATGACTACACGATCGCCGACATCGCGGCATTTCCCTGGACACGCTCGTGGCAGAACCAGGGTATCGAACTGGATGCGTTTGCAAATGTGAAGCGGTGGCACGAAGAAATTGCCGCACGTCCGGCGGTGGTGCGCGGCGTCGAAGTGCTCGCGTCGGCCCGTAAGCCACTCATGGATGACAAAGCCAAAGAGATGCTGTTCGGCGCGACGCAGTACGCCAAACGGTAGTCGCGCTGCCGGTATATAGCACCGGCGCTCTTTGGGTTTGACGATGAGACGCATGCAACTGCGGCATCGCCATCCCTGGAAGCATAGATATAAAAAAGCGCGAAGCGGCAATACTACCGCTCGCGCTTTTTGCCAACCTGCCGGCTATGAACGCCTAGAAGTAGTGCCGCGTGATGAACTCCGCGACACATACCGGCCGCTCGCTGCCCTGCCGCTCCAGCGTCACATTCCATTCAACCTGCACGCCTGCGTTGTCGACGTCAGTGACGGATTCCACGGCAAACCGTGCACGCAGCTGCGAGCCGACCAGTACCGGCGACGTGAATCGTACACGATTCAATCCGTAATTGACGCCCATGCGCTGCTCGAGCGCCACCGTCTTGCCAAGCAACGCCGGAATCAACGACAGCGTCATGAACCCATGCGCGACCGGACCACCAAACGGCGACTCACGCCGCGCCCGCTCGGGGTCGACATGAATCCATTGATGATCGCCGGTCGCCTCGGCGAAGCGATCGACGCTCGCCTGATCGACCGTTATCCAGTCGCTGACGAGCGGCTCGGCGCCAATCAGCGCACGCAAACCCGCTGCGTCGCCGAACGTCGCGGCAGCCGCCGCGCTGCTGCCCGTCACGACGCAGCTCCCGGATTGCGCAATCCAAACAAGCCTTTGGAGCGCACGGTAATCACCGTTTCACCGCGCTGATTGATGCCTTCCCACTGCGTCGACACGATGCCGCGGTCCGGTTTGCTCTCCGAAACACGCTTGTCGAGCACGGCGTTCGTCATCGTGATCGTGTCGCCGACGCGCACCGGCTTCAACCAGCGGATCTCGTCGATACCGGGCGAACCCATCGACGTGGAACCCGCGATCGCGTTACGCACCAGCATGCCCATCATGACCGAACAGGTGTGCCAGCCGCTTGCGACCAGGCCGCGAAACGGCGACTCCGCAGCGGCGGCATCGTCCACGTGAAACGGTTGTGGATCGAACTTCTCCGCGAACTCGACAATCTCTTCACGCGTGAACGTGTGCTTGCCGATTTCGGTAGTCGTACCGACTACCATGTCCTCGAAACTCAAACCCATCGCCACACCTCCTTCCCATCCGATTCGACCGGCTGATCAAGCTTCGGCAGTGACAAAACCGGGCAGCGCAGCGAACCGCGCAAGATGGTGATCGACATCGCCCAATGTGGTTTCGATGATAGCAAGGCGTTTGAACAGATGTGCCGCTGCGACTTCGTTCGTGACGCCCATGCCGCCGTGCAACTGGACGGCCTGCTGCCCCACGAAACGGGCCGCCTGACCGACGCGTACTTTGGCAGCGGAAACCGCACGGCGACGTTCGTCAGCATCTGCGCTGGTATAGCGCACCGCCGCAAGATAAGTGACCGAACGCGCCTGCTCGGCGTGAATCAGCATCTCGACCATGCGATGCTGCAACGCCTGAAAACGCGCAATCGGCTGACCGAACTGCTGGCGTGTTTTGGTGTACTCGACCGTTGCATGGTTCAGCGCATCGAGCGCGCCAACCGCTTCCGCACACAACAGCACCGTCCCGTAATCCGCGATATGCTCGAGCGCCGCGGCACCTGCGTGCTTGCCCGTGAGCCGGCGTGCAGGCGTCCCCTCGAACCTGAGCGTAGCGGCACGCTGACCGTCGATGGTGCGATAGTCAGTGATTTTGACGCCGGCCGCATCGCGGGCGACGACAAAGAGCGCAATCTCGCCATTGAACCGGGCCGGCACGATCCAGTAATCTGCCTGCGCGCCGTGCAACACCACCGATTTGGTGCCGCTCAACGTCTGCCGATCGCCCTCACCGCTCGCGGCGCTCTCGACTTCGAACAGGTCGTAGCGTGCATGCGGTTCGTGAAATGCCACCGCGAGCTTGATCTCGCCCTGGGCCGCGCGTTCGAGCAGCGATGCGTCTTCGCCCTGCCCGCTACCTGACAGCCGCAGTGCTTCGACACCCACCGCAGTCGCCCAATACGGCTCGACCACCACAGCGCGACCGAGCTCCTGCATCACCACCAGCATATCGATCGGACTGCCGTTAAAGCCACCTTGCGCTTCCGGCACCGGCAACGCGGTCAGCCCCAATTCGGTGAAGGCCGCCCAATGCGCGTCCGACACACCGGTCTCCGATTGCACGATCGCCTGACGCGCCTCGAACCCGTAGCTCTTATCAAGGTAGCGGCGCAGCGCGTCAGCAAATTGCTGTTGTTCGTCGTTAAAAGTGAAGTCCATGCGCCGCTCCTCAAAGTCCCAGAATCATCTGCGCGATGATGTTCTTTTGAATTTCATTCGAGCCGCCATAAATCGACGTCTTGCGGAAGTTGAAGTAGTACGCGGCCAGCGGCGCGGCGTCATCATCGCCGGCGAGGCTATGCTCGCGCTCACCTTCGAGGAAAGGCACGTCGAACGGTGCGGCAAGTGGTCCAATGGCTTCGAACATCAGTTCGGTTAGCGCCTGCTGCACTTCCGTGCCCTTGATCTTGAGCATGGAGGCTTCCGGTCCCGGCCCACGCCCCCCCGTTTCATTGGCGACCACACGTTGCACGGTGACTTCAAGCGCCATCAGTTCGATCTCGAGGTTCGCGACTTTCGCGGCGAACACAGGGTCTTGCAGCAGCGGCTTGCCGTTCTTCTTCTGATCCAGCGCGAGGCGCTTCAGGAATACGAGTTCGCGTTTCGATTGCCCGACGCGCGCAATGCCCGTGCGCTCGTGCCCGAGCAGGTACTTCGCATAGGTCCAGCCACGATTTTCTTCACCGACCAGATTGTCGACCGGCACCTTCACGTCTTCGAAGAAGACTTCGTTGACTTCGTGGTCTTCGTCGAGCGTGATGATCGGACGCACCGTAATACCGGGCGTCTTCATGTCGATCAGCAGGAACGAGATGCCTTCCTGCTTTTTCGCACCGCTGTCAGTGCGCACGAGGCAGAACATCATGTCGGCGTACTGGCCCAGCGTGGTCCAGGTCTTCTGACCATTGACCACATAGTGATCGCCAACGCGCTCGGCACGTGTGCGCAGCGAGGCCAGGTCGGACCCGGAGCCCGGTTCGGAGTACCCTTGGCACCACCAGTCCGTACCGTCGAGAATGCGCGGCAGATAGTGGCGTTTCTGCGCCTCGTTGCCGTACTTCATCAACACCGGCGCAACCATCGAGACACCGAACGGCAGCACGGACGGCGCACCGATACGCGCACACTCTTCGTCCCAGATATGCCGCTGGGTCGCGTCCCAGCCCGGGCCGCCGTATTCTTTCGGCCACGCGACGACCGACCAGCCGCGCGTGCCGAGCAGCTTGTGCCAGCTTGCGAAGTCTTCGCGGTTCAGACGCTTGTGGTTGAGTACTTTGTCGCTCAGCTCGCGAGGCAGATTCGCTTCGAGCCAGGCGCGGATGTCGGCGCGGAACGCGTCGTCAGCGGGGGAATAGTCCAGATTCATGCGTAGTGTCTCCTGGCCGCAACCGCCCGCTGCCAGAGAGCCACTGCACTATTGCAGCGGTTCCTTCAAAGCAGCCGGGACCAGCAGCGGCATCACTTCGATGCCTTCTTCGACCAAGGCTTTCGCGTCTTCCGGTGTCGTAACACCGCGAATATTGCGTGCGGGCGCTTCGTTGTAGTGAATGCGCCGTGCTTCCTCGGCGAAGCGGTCGCCCACGTTCTCCGTCTTTTCCAGTACCTCGCGCAATGCGCGCATCACGCGCGCCTGCATTTCCCCAGCGCCCGCAGGGACTTTCGTGTCAGTCGCACCCGACAGATTCAGCCGGGGCGCCGACGGCAGCCGGCTCACTTCATGCGCACCGCAGATCGGACATTCGACGAGCTTGCGGGACTGCTGCGACTCGAAGTCATCGGCCGAAGCAAACCAGCCTTCGAACCGATGGCCATGCGGACACTGTAAATCGAGGACCTTCATGTGGAATCAGGGCTTGCGTGCCAGTTTAGCGCAAAATGGAAATTTGTGAACGATCGTTCGTAAATTTTTACGGCCGACGCGTCGACACCAGGCGTCGCCTACAAATCGAACGTGGTGGGCGATTTTAACGCGTTGCGCATCGGGCTGCCGAAGGTGATTCAACCGCGAGCGGCATACCTTGAATCCATGGATGACGGGACTTACTGATCGTATGGCGCTCGTGGGCTCAGGCTGCCTCCATCCCGCACTTCTTAAGCCACAAGGGATTCGAGCCGGCGGTTGAGCCGCCGCTCGAGTTGAAGCGCCTCTTTGGCGAGGTTGATCTGCTTGGCCGATTTCGCGACATCGAATATGTCCGCCTTGATGTCATACCCACCACGCGCATTCAGCCAGTCAAGTATGTCTGACAGATGCCATACCGACGCGCTCCCCTCATGAACGGGCGGCGGGAAGTCGAGTGCGTGGCTCAACATCAGCTTGCGCATGTTTTGCCGCGACACGCCGGCTACCTCAGCGACATCCGTGAGGCCGACGAAATCCGGCCCCGCCTCGACAAGGCGCGCCGACGGCACCGCCTGCTTGATATCCTGGAGTGCGCTGACAAGCGCCTCGAATGCCGACGTGCCTTCGCGGGTAAAAACCAGCGCAATACGCCCCGGTTGCCCAACGCCGATCGTAGCGTCGTCGCATCCGGCTTCGCCAAGGCGCTCGACGATCTCGTCAAGATCGCAATCTTGCACAGCAAGCTGATACTTCAAGGTGAATACATATTCCATAAGCTACTCCTGCCTTCATTCCGTCTCGGGCTTACCCTCGAACATTTTCATTGCCGGTGCGTCGTGCAGTTGTCGACGATGCGTTTGAGATGCTTTGCGTGATTGCCCGGATTCTTCGGCGTACTCCACACACTCGAAATGCAGAGCTCACCGCAACGACATTCCGCGTCGTTGTATGGACAGTACATCTTTCCCCACGCATGACCTTTGCCGCCGCCCCGGATACGCCAGCCGTGGCTTTCCGCATAAGCCAGCGCAGCCTCAATCTCTTTTTTGGAATGGACTCCACGAACCATCTATACCCTCCAATCTAGTGCATACGAGCATGGTTGTCAAATGACAACCATGCTCGTATGTGTCCGCAATCCAGCCCATCGCACACTCTTCGCTATCCAGGATAAGTACGATGGCAAATCTGGTTGCCAGACGTCGATACTAGAACGGCAACTGCCGTGGGGCGAGACGGCCGGATGGCATAGGACAAGAGCCTTCTTCTGACACGGATGCAATGCGTCGAGTCGATGCGCTACCCGCAATGACAAAGCCCCTGCCGGTCATAGACCAACAGGGGCTTTTCGCAGATTGCCCGCACGGTGCGCGATTCGCGCCCGCCGTGCGCTCTGAACCGGGCTCGCTATTGCGGCGCGGCCATCGGCCACACACCCGACAGCACCTTCTCCAGCCAGAACGTACCGATGACGGTTTTCACGTCGGTGATCTTGCCGGTGCGCACCCATTCGGACACATCGGCAACAGTTGCCGTGAACAGTTCAAGAAACTCACCGTCGTCGAGTTTGCGCTCGCCGGCAGTCAACCCACGCGCCAGGTAGATATCGATGAATTCGGTCGAGTAGGAAATGATGGGATGAATGCGCGTCAAATAAACATACTCGCGCGCCGTATAGCCGGTCTCTTCCTGCAGCTCGCGTTTCGCGCAAGCCAATGCGCCTTCGTTCGGATCGAGCTTGCCCGCAGGATACTCGACCATGACCTTACCCATCGGATAGCGGTACTGGCTTTCCAGCAATACGCGGCCGTCGTCGAATAGCGGAATCACCATCACGGCGCCCGGATGCTGAACGTACTCGCGAGTGGCCTGCTTCCCATCAGGCAAGCTGACCGTGTCGCATTTGAGTGTCAGGAACGGCCCTTGATGGATCGTTTTGCTCTCGAGACAGGTCTCGGTGAGCGCGGCATCGTGATTGGGAAGTTCAGCCATATGCGACCTCAGGACAGCTTGGGGCGCGACGGCGAGACACCGTCAGCGACGTTTGACGAGATACTGGAAGGTAAAGCCGGGAAAAGCGAACACGATGAACAACGCGAACGTGATCGCGTAGAACTGCCACCCCTGTTCGAAGCGATTACCCGCGCGCGCTTCCAGCAGAAAACCGAACGCACCGACCACAAAGTACAGCACGATCAGTTCGGCAATCCGGATCCAGGCACTTTTCTTCGCCGCTTTCAACGGCACGGCGGCGAAGAGACGCTGGTTCAGAAACGGCAGGTTGGCGCCGACCAGCGCCAACAACACGATAAACCAACCCGCAGCTGACATCAGAGCAGCAGCGTGTGCTGGATAGCCTGCAGGCAGGCCTTCAGCAGCGGATCCGGCACGATACCGAGCACCAGTACGGCAACACCATTGAGTGCGAGCAAAGCACGCGTGCTGGTATCGGCAACGATCGGCGACTTGTCTTGCGGTTCGTCGAAGTACATCAGCTTGACGATACGCAGGTAATAGAACGCACCGAACAGCGACGTGATCACGGCCAACACGGTCAGCCAGGTCAAGCCGGCATTCATGGTTGCCTGCAGCACCGCGAGCTTGGCGTAGAAGCCGACCGCGGGCGGGATGCCAGCGAGCGAGAACATCATCACCATCATGACGAACGCGAACACCGGGCTACGCTGATTCAGACCCTTGAAGTCTTCGAGCGTATCCGCCTCAAAATCGCGGCGAGCCAGCAGCATGATGACGCCGAAGGTGCCCATCGTCGTAATCAGGTAGACGATGCTGTAGTACATCGCCGAGCCGTACGCATTGGCCGCGCCGGTCGTCTTCTGATCCACCACGCCGGCCAGCAGGCCAAGCAGCACGAAGCCCATGTTCGAGATCGCCGAATACGCGAGCATGCGCTTGACGTTGCGTTGCACGATACCGGTGATGTTGCCGACGATCAACGACAGCGCGGCCAGAATCACCAGCATCTGCTGCCATTCGACAGCCAGCGGCAGCAGACCCATCACGAGGAAGCGCAGGCCCCAAGCGAACGCAGCCACCTTCGGACCACCACCCACCATCAGCGTCATCGCCGTCGGAGCGCCCTGATACACGTCAGGCACCCACATGTGGAACGGCACCGCGCCCATCTTGAACGCCACGCCCGCCACGATGAAGATCACGCCGAACAGCAACACGCTCGGATCGTAGTGGCTCGTGCCGATCGCCTTGAACACCTCGTTCAGATCAAGCGAGCCGGTTGCACCGTACAGCATGGAAATACCGTACAACAGGAAGCCGGAAGCCAACGCGCCGAGCACGTAGTACTTCATCGCCGCTTCGTTCGAAGGCGCCGCATCACGACGCAGGGCGATCGCGCCGTACAGCGACAGCGACATCAGTTCCAGACCGAGATACAGCGTCAGGAAGTTGTTGCCGGAGATCATCACGAGCTGGCCGAGCAACGAGAACATGCCCAACAGGAAAAACTCGCCGCGGAACAGCCCGCGATCCTCCAGATACCGGCGCGAATAGACGATCGACACGGCATAACCGAGCGTGACCACTGCCTTCATCACACTGGCGAACGAATCCACCACGTACATGTGACCAAAGAAGTAGTGCACCTGCGGATCGAACGCGTTCACCGCGAACCAGATGCCGGAAATCAGCGTCGAGAAGAACGCGATGAAATACGTGGTGCGGCGACCAGCCTGGCCGACGAACGTGTCGTTGAGCCACGCAACGACAACGGCGAGCATCACCAGTGCGTCGGGTAACAGGGCAGTCATAGGGGCGTTTTGCATGATCTTTAAATTCCTCCGCTCTGCATTACTGTGGCAACGGCAGCTTGGACTGCGCGACGTGGGAGAGGAGGTTTTCCACGGATACGTGCATCACATCGGTAAAGGGCTTCGGATACAGGCCCATGAACAGCGTCAGTGCTGCGAGCACTGCCAGCATGAAAAACTCGCGGCGGTTGATGTCGACGAGGCCCTTCACGTGATCGTTGGCGATCGCGCCGAAGTACACGCGCTTGTACATCCACAGCGTGTAGGCCGCGCCGAGGATCAGCGTGACAGCCGCACCGCCCGCGATCCAGAAGTTGTACTGGACAGCAGCCAGAATCACCATGAACTCGCCGACGAAACCGGACGTACCCGGCAGGCCGCAGTTGGCCATCGAGAACAGCATCACGAACGCCGCGAACTTCGGCATCACGTTCACGACACCGCCGTAATCGGCGATCTGACGCGAGTGCATACGGTCGTACAGCACGCCGATGCTCAGGAACATCGCGCCCGACACGAAGCCGTGCGAGATCATCTGCACGATCGCGCCTTCCACGCCGAGCTGATTGAAGATAAAGAAACCCAGCGTCACGAAACCCATGTGCGCGATCGACGAATACGCGACCAGCTTCTTCATGTCGGCTTGCACCATCGCGACCAGACCGATGTAAATCACAGCGATCAGCGACAGCGTGATGACGACCGGTGCGAGGAAATGGCTTGCGTCCGGCGTGATCGGCAGAGAGAAGCGCAGGAAACCGTAGGCGCCCAGCTTCAGCATGATCGCGGCCAGCACGACCGAGCCGCCGGTCGGCGCTTCCACGTGGGCGTCAGGCAACCACGTGTGAACCGGCCACATCGGCACCTTCACGGCGAAGGCCATGAAGAACGCTATAAACAACAATATCTGCGGGGTCATGCCGATCTGCGCGTTCTGCCATGTGGCCAGATCGAACGTGCCGGTCTGGATGTACAGGTACAGCAGCGCAACCAGCATCAACAGCGAACCCATCAGCGTGTACAGGAAGAACTTGAACGCCGCGTACACGCGGTTCGCGCCGCCCCACACGCCGATGATGATGTACATCGGAATCAGCGTCGCTTCGAAGAACACGTAGAACAGCATGCCGTCGGCCGAGCTGAACACGCCGACCATGATGCCGGACAGGATCAGGAACGCAGCGAGGTACTGAGCGACGTTCTTCGTGATGACTTCCCACGCGGCGATCACGACGATCACCGTAATCAATGCGGTCAACACGACGAACCACATCGAGATGCCGTCGACACCCAGGTGGTACGTAATATTGAAGCGCTCGATCCAGTTCGCCTTTTCGACGAACTGCAGATCGGCGGTGCTCGAATCAAAGCCGGTAATCAGCGGGATCGTCACTAGGAAACTGACGACCGAGCCAATCAGCGCAATCCAGCGCGCCGGAGCCGGATTCCGGTCGGAGCCAATGGCAAGGACCAGCAGACCTACGAGGATCGGTAACCAGATCGCGATACTGAGAATCGGATAAGCGTGCATTAGTGTCCCTCGCCTTATTTGCCGCCGAGCGTTACAAACAGGGTCAGGAGCCCCAACATGCCGATAATCATGGCAAACGCGTAGTGGTAGATGTAGCCGGATTGGAGGAAGCGGATCACGCCGGCGAACCAGCCGATAAAGCGTGCGCTGCCGTTGACGATACCGTCGATAACCACGACGTCGCCTTCCTTCCAGAGACCACGGCCAATTGCCACAGCGCCCCGCGCAAACACGACTTCGTTGATCTTGTCCATGTAGTACTTGTTATCGAGCAGCGTGTAGATCGGACCGAACGCGCGCTTGATGACAGCCGGCAGATCAGGACGAACCAGGTACAGGAACCACGCGACCACCACACCCGCGAGTGCCAGCCACACCGGCAAGCCCGAAACCGAATGCAGGCCCATCGAAGCCCAGCCCTGGAATTCCTCCGCCATTTCATGCAGCGCCGGATGGTTTTCGCCGATGAAAATCACCTTGTCGAACGCCACACCGTGCTGGAAGAAGTCGCCAAACAGCATCGGGCCCACACCGATCGCACCAATCACGATCGACGGAATTGCCAGCAACACCAGCGGCACCCACACCACCCACGGCGTTTCATGTGGCTCGTGCGCGTGGTCGTCGTGGCCGTGGCCGTGGCCGTGCCCGTGTGCATCATGGCCGTGAGCGTCATGCGCATGCGCGGCCGCTTCGATACCCATCGGCGATTCCGGATGCTTCGGACCGCGGAAGCGCTCCTTGCCGTGGAACACCAGGAAGTACATACGGAACGAGTACAGCGCCGTGACGAACACGCTCGCCACGACCGCGAAGTAGGCGAAGCCCGACCCCGGCAGATGCGACAGCTTCACTGCGTCGATGATCGAGTCTTTCGAGTAGAAGCCTGAGAAGAACGGCGTACCGATCAGCGCCAGCGAACCGACCAGCGACGTGATCCAGGTGATCGGCATGTACTTGCGCAGGCCGCCCATGTTGCGGATGTCCTGATCGTGGTGCATGCCGATAATCACGGAACCCGCGCCGAGGAACAGCAGCGCCTTGAAGAACGCGTGCGTCATCAGGTGGAACACCGCGACCGAGTAAGCCGATGCGCCCAGCGCGACCGTCATGTAGCCGAGCTGCGACAGCGTGGAGTAAGCGACCACGCGCTTGATGTCGTTCTGGATGATCCCGAGAAAACCCATGAACAACGCAGTGATTGCGCCGATGATCATGACGAACGACAGCGCCGTATCCGACAACTCGAACAGCGGCGACATGCGCGTGACCATGAAGATACCGGCCGTCACCATGGTAGCCGCGTGAATCAGCGCGGAGATCGGCGTCGGGCCTTCCATCGAATCCGGCAGCCACACGTGCAGCGGGAATTGCGCCGACTTACCCATCGCGCCGATGAACAGACAGATGCAGGCCACCGTCAGCAGACCCCAGTCGGTACCCGGGAAGCTCAATGCCGCGAGTTCAGTACGCTTCGCGAATACATCGCCGTAGTTCATCGAACCGGCGAACGCGAACAGCAGGCCGATACCGAGCAGGAAACCGAAGTCGCCGACGCGGTTCACGATGAACGCCTTCATGTTGGCGTAGATCGCGGTCGGGCGCGTGAAGTAGAAGCCGATCAGCAGGTACGAAACCAGACCCACTGCTTCCCAGCCGAAGAACAGTTGCAGGAAGTTGTTGCTCATCACGAGCATCAACATCGAGAACGTGAACAGCGAGATGTAGGAGAAGAAACGCTGGTAGCCGTCGTCGTCGGCCATGTAGCCGATCGTGTAGATGTGCACCATGAGCGACACGAAGGTCACCACACACATCATCATTGCCGTCAGCGAGTCGACCAGGAAGCCGATCTCGAACTTGGTCTGGCCGATCTGCATCCAGTTATAGACGGTCGCATTGAAGCTCGCGCCGTCCATCACCTGGAAGAAGACGACAGCCGAAAGGATGAACGAGATCGCGACGCCGAGGATCGTAACCGAGTGCGCACCGGCTCGCCCTACCGCTTTCCCGAACAGCCCCGCAATCAGGGAGCCGGCCAGCGGTGCCAGCGGGATCGCCAGCAGCAGGTTTTCATTGAGTATCGTTGACATAACCGCTTTACCTGAAATTAACCTTTGAGCTGATCGAGATCCTCGACATTGATCGTGTCGAGGCTACGGAACAGGGTCACCAGAATCGCCAGGCCGATCGCTGCTTCCGCTGCTGCAACCGTCAGCACGAAGAAGACGAAGATCTGGCCATGGATGTCGCCGAGGTAGTGCGAAAACGCGACGAAATTGGTGTTCACCGCCAGCAGCATCAGCTCGATCGCCATCAGGATGATGATGACGTTGCGACGGTTCAGGAAAATGCCCACCACGCTGATCGCAAACAGGATCGCGCCGAGGACAAGGTAATGAGCAAGGGTCAACATGATTTCTATCTCCTGTCCGCTCAGCTGTTTTTAGCGGGTGCCGAGTCGGCCGCCGCTGCTGCCGCTGCGGCGGCTTCTTCCGCCGCGACTGTTGCCGCGGTCTTTTCAGATGCCATCTTCACGACGCGCACGCGGTCCTGAGCACGCACCTTGACCTGCTCGCTGACGTTCTGGCGCTTGCTGTCTTTCTTGTGACTCGTAGTCAGCGCGATCGCCGCGATGATCGCCACCAGCAACACGAGGCCGGCGACTTCGAACGCGAAGATGTAGTCGGTGTAGATGACCTTGCCGATCAGGCGAGTGTTCGACCAGTCGCCCATGCCATTCGCGGCAGCCGTGGTGTCGCGCAGCGCCGTAGCGGTCGCGCCGTAACCGTGCCACAGAATCAGTGCGGTCTCGATCACGATGATCGCGCCCACCAGCGTGGCCATTGGCACGAAGCGTTTGAAGTCTTTTCGCAGCACGTCGATGTTGATGTCCAGCATCATCACGACGAACAGGAACAGCACCATCACCGCGCCGACATACACCAGCACCAGCAGGATCGCGAGGAACTCGGCCTGCAGCAGCATCCAGATCGCGGCTGCATTGAAGAACGCCAGCACCAGAAACAGTGCGGACGAAACCGGGTTGCGCGAGGTGATCACCTTCAGCCCTGAAACCACCAGGAGCAGCGCGAAGATGTAGAACAGTACGGTCGTGAATTCCATGATTACCGGTTCATCGTTAGGCCATCGTCAGGCATTGTTCTTTGGCACGTGGCGGGTAAAAGCGGCCGAACCGCCAGAACTGCCGCACAGGTGCGCCGTGCCGCGGCGGTCAAACCGCGGCGCTCGGCCCGACAACAGGCCGTGTTACTGCTGCATTTACTGCTTCAACAGAAGAAGCGCTTCAACGATACGGTGCATCGGCTGCCTTGTTCGCGGCGATCTCTGCTTCGTAACGATCGCCAACGGCCAGCAGCATGTCCTTCGTGAAATACAGGTCGCCACGTTTTTCGCCGTGATATTCGAGAATGTGCGTCTCGACAATCGAATCGACCGGGCAGCTCTCTTCGCAGAAACCGCAGAAGATGCACTTGGTCAGGTCGATGTCGTAACGCGTCGTGCGGCGCGTGTTGTCCGCACGGGTTTCCGATTCGATCGTAATGGCGAGCGCCGGGCACACCGCTTCGCACAGCTTGCAGGCGATGCAGCGTTCTTCGCCGTTTTCATAGCGGCGCAGCGCATGCAGGCCGCGGAAACGCGGTGAAATCGGCGTCTTCTCTTCCGGGAACTGCACTGTGATCTTGCGCTGGAACGTGTAACGTCCGGTCAGCGCGAGGCCTTTAAGCAGTTCCGTCAGGAAGAAGGTCTTGAAAAAGTTTTGGATTGCGGTCATGGGTTCATCCGCCCTTTATTTCCAGATATTCAACGGCGACATGATCCAGAAGCCGACCACGATGAGCCACACCACGCAAACCGGAATGAAAACCTTCCAGCCCAGACGCATGATCTGGTCATAGCGGTAGCGCGGGAACGTGGCACGCGCCCAGATGAATACCGACAACAGGAAGAAAACCTTGCCGACGAGCCAAACGATGCCCGGGATAAACGACAGGAAGCCGAACGGTGCGCTCCAGCCGCCGAGGAACAGCGTTGCAGCCAATGCCGAGATCACGATCATGTTGATGTACTCGGCGAGGAAGAACAGCGCGAACGCCATCCCCGAGTAATCGATCATGTGACCCGCGACGATTTCCGACTCGCCTTCCACCACGTCGAACGGGTGACGGTTCGTTTCGGCGATGCCCGAGATGAAGTACACGACGAACATAGGCAGGAGCGGCAGCCAGTTCCACGACAGGAAGTTCAGGCCGTAACCGGCGAAAATGCCGCGTTCCTGCGAACCGACGATGTCCGACAGATTCAGACTGCCCGACGTCATCAGCACGACGACGAGGGCGAAGCCCATCGAAATTTCGTACGAAACCATTTGAGCGGCCGCGCGCATGGCGCCGAGGAATGCGTACTTCGAGTTCGACGCCCAGCCCGCCAGAATCACGCCGTACACGCCGATGGACGAGATCGCCATTGCGTAAAGCAGACCGGCGTTGATGTCGCCGAGAACCGCACCGGCCTGGAACGGAATCACCGCCCAGACCGCGAAGGCCGGCACCACCACCATGATCGGCGCGATCATGTAAATCCAGCGGCTCGCCTGGGCCGGCTGAATCACTTCTTTCAGCAACAGCTTCAGCACGTCGGCGATCGGCTGCAGCAAGCCTGCGGGGCCGACGCGGTTCGGGCCGAGACGCACGTGCATCCAGCCGATCAGCTTACGTTCCCAGAGAATCAGGTAAGCCACGCACAGCAGGATCACAACGGCCACCACCAGGATGCGCACCAGTGCCCACACCGTGGGCCATGCCACACCGAGAAGCTGGGTGCCGCCCGAGTTGATCGTATCGAACAAGCTCATTTACGCCTTCTCCACCACCAGTTCACCGAACAGGCTGCCCAGCGCTGCACCGGCAGGCGTAGCCGCCGATACGCGGACGACCGTCTCCGCAAGATTTGCGTCGCGCACGGCCGGCAACTGCACCGATTGCTCGCCCTGGCGCACGCGCACTGCGTCGCCTTCCTTCAAACCCAGTTTGTCGAACAGCGCGGCCGGCAGGCCGACCGAGTTTGCAGCGCGCGCCGCCGCCGTCAGATGCAACGACTCGGCGCGACGCACAAGCGCGTCGGCGTGGTAGATCGGCACATCGGCGATACGCTCGAACTTGCCTTCCGTTGCTTTCGCTGCGTTGCCGCGTGCTACCGTGACGCCCGTCTTGTTCGACAGACGCGACTTGATCTCGCCGTCGCCGAGGGCTGCCGTGCGCACTTCTTCCGATGTATCGAATTCGAAACCCGGGACGCCCAGCAGGCTGCCCAACACGCGCAAGACCTTCCACGCCGGACGCGTATCGCCAAGCGGACGCACGACGCCGTTGAACGTCTGCACGGTACCTTCGGCGTTGACGAACGTGCCGGCCGTTTCCGTGAACGGCGCGATCGGCAGCAGCACGTCAGCGTACTCGGCGCCAATCTGGAACGGCGACATCACGACGACCATTTCAGCCTGCTTCAGCGCGGCCAAAGCCTGCACCGGATTGGCCGTGTCGAACTCGGGTTCGACGTTCAACAGCACATAACCCTTGCGCGGTTGCTCGAACACTTCGCGGGCGTTCAGACCACCCTCACCCGGCAATGCGTTCACGAGATGCGCGCCGACCGTGTTAGCGGCTTCCGTGAGGAAACCCAGCGTAGCGCCGGTCGCGTCTGCGATCCATTGCGCTGCGGCGTGAATCGCGGCGAAGTCCGGATGACGAACCGCGGCGTTGCCGAGCAACACCACGCGATGTTCGCCGGTAGCGAGCGACTTCGCGACTTGCTTGTCGGCGTCCGTAGGTTGCGTGCCAGCGAAGGCTTCCGGCAGCGCCGCGCCATTCGCTTCCGACACCGCGCCGGCGATACCGGCCAGTGCATCGAGCCATGCGGACGGTGCGGCGACCACGCGTTGCGCTTGCGGAATCAGCGCGTCGTCATTGGTGGCCTGCACGAGCGTGAGCTTCGTCCCGCTCTTGGCAGCCTGACGCAGACGCGCGGCGAACAGCGGATGATCGCGGCGCAGGTCCGAACCGATCACGAGCGCCGAATCCAGGTTCGACAGATCGGCGATCGCCGTGCCAAGCCACGGTGCACCGTTGACGGGTGCTGAGAAATCCGACTGACGCAGACGGAAGTCGACGTTAGGCGTACCGACCGCCTGCGCCAGCTGCTTCAACAGGAACAGTTCTTCGACGGTGCTGTGAGCGCTGCCGAGCGCGGCCAGCGCGCTCGCGCCATGGTCGCCCTTGATGCCCTTCAGCCCCTTGACCACATATTCAAGCGCCGTTTGCCAATCGGTCTCGACCCACTTGCCGCCTTGCTTGAGCATTGGCTGCGTGAGACGTTCCGGGCTATTCAGCGCTTCGTACGAGAAGCGGTCCTTGTCCGAAATCCAGCACTCGTTGATGGATTCGTTTTCGAATGGCAGAACACGCATCACGCGGTTGTTCTTGACTTGCACCACAAGGTTGGCGCCGACGGAATCGTGCGGGCTCACCGACTTGCGGCGCGACAGTTCCCACGTGCGGGCGCTGTAGCGGAACGGCTTGCTGGTCAGCGCGCCGACCGGGCACAGATCGATCATATTGCCCGACAGTTCGGAGTCGACCGTCTTGCCGACGAACGACGTGATTTCCGAATGCTCGCCGCGGCCCAGCATGCCGAGTTCCATCACGCCGGCGACTTCCTGGCCGAAGCGGACGCAACGCGTGCAGTGAATGCAACGCGACATTTCTTCCATCGAGATCAGCGGGCCGACGTTCTTGTGGAACACCACGCGCTTTTCTTCGCTGTAACGCGACGACGACTTACCGTAGCCCACGGCCAGATCCTGCAACTGACACTCGCCGCCCTGATCGCAGATCGGGCAATCCAGCGGGTGGTTGATCAGCAGGAATTCCATCACGGCTTGCTGGCCCTTCACCGCCTTCTCGGACTTGGTGCGCACGATCATGCCGGCGGAGACCGGCGTGGCGCATGCGGGCACTGCCTTCGGCATCTTTTCGACATCGACCAGACACATCCGGCAGTTGGCCGCAATCGACAGCTTCTTGTGATAGCAGAAGTGAGGAATGTACGTGTCGACCTTATGCGCAGCCTGGATCACCATGCTGCCTTCAGGCACCTCTACTTTCTTGCCGTCTATTTCAAGTTCAACCATGATGGTCAATCTTCCTTAACCTGTTACCGCTCAATCGTTCGCCCTGTTCATCGCCCGTTCCGGACGACGAATCCCGCGGTTGACGTGTTCTGGTGCGCTATTCGGCGTACTCAGGCAGCCACTGTTTCTGACGCCGCTGCCGCGCCGGCATGACCGCCGACGAGGCAATGCTTATGGGCGACGTGGTATTCGAATTCGTCCCAGTAGTGCTTGAGCATGCCGCGAACCGGCATGGCCGCTGCATCGCCGAGCGCGCAAATCGTGCGGCCCATGATGTTTTCAGCAACCGAGTTCAGCAGATCCAGATCTTCCGGACGGCCTTGCCCGTGTTCGATGCGATGCACGACGCGATACAGCCAGCCGGTACCTTCGCGGCACGGCGTGCACTGACCGCACGACTCTTCATAATAGAAATACGACAGACGCAGCAGTGAGCGCACCATGCAACGCGTCTCGTCCATCACGATGACCGCGCCGGAGCCCAACATCGAGCCAGCCTTGGCGATCGAGTCGTAGTCCATGTCGGTCTGCATCATGATGTCGCCCGGGATCACCGGCGCCGACGAGCCGCCAGGAATCACGGCCTTGATCTTCTTGCCGCCACGCATGCCGCCGGCGAGTTCCATCAGCGTCGCGAACGGCGTGCCGAGCGGAACTTCATAGTTGCCCGGACGCTCGACGTCGCCTGCGACCGAGAAAATCTTCGTGCCGCCGTTGTTCGGCTTGCCGATCTCGAGGTAATTCTGCGGACCGATCGCAAGCAGGAATGGCACCGCCGCAAACGTCTCGGTGTTGTTGATCGTGGTCGGCTTTCCATAGACGCCGAAGCTCGCCGGGAACGGCGGCTTGAAGCGCGGCTGGCCTTTTTTGCCTTCGAGCGATTCGAGCAACGCGGTTTCTTCGCCGCAAATGTAGGCGCCGTAACCGTGGTGCGCATGCAGCTCGAACGAGAAGCCCGAACCCATGATGTTGTCGCCGAGGAATCCGGCACGGCGGGCTTCATCCAGCGCCTGTTCGAAGCGCTTGTAGACTTCCCAGATTTCGCCGTGGATGTAGTTGTAGCCGACCGTAATGCCCATCGCGTACGCGCCGATGGCCATACCCTCGATCAGCGAATGCGGGTTGAAACGAAGGATATCGCGATCCTTGAACGTGCCCGGCTCGCCTTCGTCCGAATTGCAGACGAGATATTTCTGACCCGGGAACTGACGCGGCATGAAGCTCCACTTCAGGCCGGTCGGGAAACCCGCACCGCCACGGCCGCGCAAACCCGACGCCTTGACGTCGGCAATCACCTGCTCGGGCGGAATTTTTTCTTCCAGAATGCGGCGCAGCTGGGCGTAACCGCCGCGCGCCACATAGTCTTCGAGATGCCAGTTGTCGCCGTTCAGGCCGGCGAGAATCAGCGGTTTGATGTGACGATCGTGTAAAGACGTCATTTCGAAAGTTCCTCGAGCAGCTGGTCGATCTTCGCGCGGCTCATGAAGCTGCACATGCGATGGTTGTTCACCAGCATCACCGGTGCGTCGCCGCACGAACCCATGCACTCACCTTCTTTCAGGGTGAATTTACCGTCGGGGGTGGTTTCGCCGAAGTCGATGCCGAGCTTCTGCTTCAGATATTCAGCGGCACTGTCCGAGCCGCCGTCCGGGCCGAGCTGGCACGGCAGGTTCGTGCAGAGCGTGATCTTGTACTTGCCGACCGGCGAGGTCTCATACATCGTGTAGAAGGTAGCCACCTCCTGCACCGCGACCGCCGGCATGCCGAGATAGTCCGCGACGAACTGCATGAGTTCGGGCGACAGCCAGCCATGCTCTTCCTGAGCAGTAGCCAGCGCCGACATCACGGCGGACTGTTTCTGATCGGCGGGATACTTCGCGATCGCACGATCGATTTCTTTCAGGCCTTCAGCTGAGATCATTTTCAGACACGACTCTTTCAATTCCTACCGAACGAAAACCTGTCGCGCGTTGCATGTTGCGACAGACCCGGCGTTCCTTTGCTTGACGCGCGCTTCGGTGCAGACTGAAGACGCGCGCGGATGACTACGTCCTAGCGATCCACTTCGCCGAACACGATGTCCTGCGTACCGATGATCGTCACGGCGTCGGCGATCATGTGACCGCGCGCCATTTCATCGAGTGTGGACAGGTGTGCATAGCCCGGCGCGCGAATCTTCAGGCGATACGGCTTGTTCGCGCCGTCCGAGATCAGGTAGATACCGAACTCGCCCTTCGGATGTTCGACGGCGGCGTACGCCTCACCTTCCGGTACATGGAAGCCTTCCGTGAAGAGCTTAAAGTGGTGAATCAGATCTTCCATGTTCGACTTCATGCCGACACGCGACGGCGGCGCAACCTTGTGATTGTCGACCATCACCGGACCGGGATTCTTACGCAGCCACTCAATGCACTGTTTCACGATCCGCGTGGATTGGCGCATTTCTTCGACGCGCACCAGGTACCGGTCATAACAGTCGCCATTCACGCCGACCGGAATGTCGAAATCGAGCTTGTCGTACACTTCGTACGGCTGCTTCTTGCGCAGATCCCACTCGATACCCGAGCCGCGCAGCATCGCGCCGGTCATACCGAGGTTCAGCGCGCGCTCTGGCGTGACCACGCCAATCCCAACCAGACGTTGCTTCCAGATCCGGTTGTCGGTCAGCAGCGTTTCGTATTCGTCGACACACTTCGGGAAACGCGTAAAGAAATCGTCGATGAAGTCGAGCAGCGAACCCTGGCGGTTCTCGTTCATCTTCGACAATGCCTTGGCATTGCGGATCTTCGACGCCTTGTATTGCGGCATGGCGTCAGGCAGATCGCGATACACGCCACCCGGACGGTAGTACGCTGCGTGCATCCGTGCGCCGGACACCGCTTCGTACACGTCCATCAGGTCTTCGCGTTCGCGGAATGCGTACAGAAACACCGCCATCGCGCCGACGTCCAGCGCGTGTGCGCCGATCCACATCAGGTGGTTCAACACCCGTGTGATTTCGTCGAACATGACGCGGATGTACTGCGCACGCACCGGCACTTCAATGCCGAGCAGCTTTTCGATCGCCATCACGTAGCCGTGTTCGTTGACCATCATCGACACGTAGTCGAGACGGTCCATGTACGGCACGGACTGGATGAAGGTTTTGGTTTCCGCAAGCTTTTCGGTCGCGCGATGCAGCAGACCGATGTGCGGATCGGCGCGCTGGATGACTTCGCCGTCGAGCTCGAGCACGAGGCGCAACACACCGTGTGCCGCCGGATGCTGAGGGCCGAAGTTGAGCGTGTAGTTCTTGATCTCTGCCATGGCGTTCTCTTAGTGTTTCAGACCGCCATAGCGATCCTCGCGGATCACGCGCGGCGTGATTTCCCGCGGCTCGATCGTCACAGGCTGATAGACGACGCGCTTCTCTTCCGGGTCGTAACGCATTTCGACATAGCCGGAGACAGGGAAATCTTTACGGAACGGGTGACCAATGAAACCGTAGTCGGTCAGGATGCGGCGCAAGTCCGGGTGGCCTTCGAAGACGATGCCGTACAGGTCGAATGCTTCGCGCTCGTACCAGTTGGCCGAGTTCCAGACATCGACGACTGACGCGAGGATCGGCACTTCGTCGTCCGGCGCGAATACGCGCAAGCGCAGGCGCCAGTTGTTCTGCACCGACAACAAATGCAGAACGGCCGCGAAGCGCGGGCCGTCATAGCCGCCGTCGGCATAAGTTTGATAGTCGACGCCACACAGATCGACCAGTTGCTCGAAACCGAGCGAGCGGTCGTCGCGCAGACGCGTTGCCACATTGATGTAGTCGCTCGCCTTCACGACGATCGTCAACTCACCGATTGCCTCGGTGGTGCTCAACAGGAGGCCGCCAAAGGCCGCCTCGAGGTTCGCTTTCAGGGTCTCGAGTTTGCTTGCCATATTGTGGGGGAGGCGTTGGCCTTATTGACGGGCGATTGTGTTGGTGCGACGGATCTTGGCCTGCAGCTGGATCACGCCATACACCAGCGCTTCCGCCGTAGGCGGGCAACCCGGCACATAGACGTCGACCGGCACGATCCGATCGCAGCCGCGCACCACCGAATAGGAATAATGGTAGTAGCCGCCGCCGTTCGCGCACGAGCCCATCGAAATCACCCAGCGCGGCTCGGCCATCTGGTCGTAGACCTTGCGCAAAGCCGGCGCCATCTTGTTGCACAGCGTGCCGGCGACGATCATCACGTCCGACTGACGCGGACTCGGACGAAACACCACGCCGAAACGGTCAAGGTCATAACGGGCAGCGCCCGCATGCATCATCTCAACCGCGCAGCACGCGAGACCGAACGTCATCGGCCACAACGAGCCGGTGCGCGTCCAGTTGATCAGTTTGTCTGCCGTGGTGGTGACAAACCCTTCCTTCAAGACCCCTTCGATACTCATTTGCTTTCCACTCCAGACGGGGCGGCAAGCCATGGCCACCCACGCAAACCGGCGATTAATCCATCATTCCCAGTCGAGGCCGCCCTTCTTCCAGATATAGGCAAAGCCCAGCAGGAATTCGAGCAGGAAAATCATCATCGCCATGAAGCCAGTCCAGCCGATGTCGCGCAGGGCCACACCCCACGGAAACAGGAACGCGGTTTCAAGGTCGAAAATGATGAAGAGAATGGCGACGAGGTAGTAACGCACATCGAACTTCATGCGCGCATCTTCGAATGCTTCGAAGCCGCACTCGTACGGTGCGTTTTTCTCGGTATCGGGCTTGTTGGGACCGAGGATCTTGCCAATGCTGACCAGTGCTACGCCTAAACCGGTGCCCACAATAAGGAACAACAAGACGGGGAAATAGGCTGCGAGGTTCAAGAC
Source organism: Paraburkholderia fungorum (assembly GCF_902833645.1). Lineage (GTDB taxonomy): Bacteria > Pseudomonadota > Gammaproteobacteria > Burkholderiales > Burkholderiaceae > Paraburkholderia > Paraburkholderia fungorum. The sequence continues at coordinate 407,166 of NZ_CADFGE010000007.1, read as the reverse complement.
TATCCTCTATCGGTTGGTTCTGAATGCCGCCAAGAGCATAGCACTCTTGACGCGAAATCACTTCGGCAATGCACACGCCACCCAACGCAAGCCATGCGTCAGAAGTGAAAATGCCAGCCGAAGCGAAGCAAGCGGCTGGCATTTAGATAACATTTGGTGCCGACGGCGAGACTCGAACTCGCACAGCTTTCGCCACTACCCCCTCAAGATAGCGTGTCTACCAATTTCACCACGTCGGCACTAATTGCAATCCGGGAAAACAACTTATAAAACCCGCGAATCGCTTCAAGACTTAGATTGTAACTGGTCTAAACAGTTTGTTCAACGCACAAAAGCACTTTGAACGAAAAATTTATTTCGGCACATCGGTCGCCGGGACGGACGCAGCCGACGCCGGCAAGACGGCCGAACCACCTGCCGGCGCAGACGCTGCAGACGCCGCAACCGGAGCGGTCACAGCCGTGCCCAGCAAGCCTGCCGAAGGTTTTGCGCGATACGCGCCAAGGTAGGTAAGCGTCAATGTCGTTACAAAAAACACGGCTGCAAGCACGGCCGTAGTACGCGACAAAAAGTTTGCCGAACCGGTCGCGCCGAACAGACTGCCCGATGCGCCGCTACCGAAAGCAGCGCCCATATCGGCGCCTTTGCCGTGTTGCAGCAAGACGAGGCCGATGACCCCAAGTGCCGACAACAGCTGAACGACGATAATCAATGTTTTCAAATACAGCATCACACTCACCTGAGTCTTTATTTAACCGCGCCACACAAATTGTGCCGCGCGGGATTGGGTCATCCTCGCCAAGGCGCCCTGCTTAACCGGCGACGCTCGTCGCGGCCGCCGCCTTGCAGATCGCCAGGAAATCCTGGTCTTTCAACGACGCGCCGCCGATCAGGCCACCGTCGATATCCGGCTCGCGGAACAGTTCTTCCGCGTTCTCCGGCTTCACACTGCCGCCATACAACACCGGTACGTCTGCCACCGCCGCGCCCTTGGCGGCCAGACGAGCCCGCAAGAAAGCATGCACCGCCTGCGCCTGCGCCGACGTGGCGCTCTTGCCAGTACCAATTGCCCAGACCGGCTCGTACGCGACGACGATCCGTGCCGCATCGTCCGCCGACAGCGTTGCCAACACCGCATCCAGTTGCGCGCCGACCACCTGCTCCGTCGAACCGGCGTCACGCTCCTCGAGCGTTTCACCGACACAGACGATCGGGGTCAAACCCGCCTCCAGTGAACGTTGCGTCTTCACCGCCACCAGGTCCGAGCTTTCACGATGGTAAGCACGGCGCTCCGAGTGACCAACAATCGCAAGTGTGGCGCCAAAATCCACCACCATCTGCGCCGCCACTTCGCCGGTATAGGCCCCATGCGTGAATGCGGAGACGTCCTGCACGCCCCACACGACCCTGCTGCCTTCCAGCAACGACTGAGTCTGCGTGAGATAAGGGCACGGCACACAGACACCGACGCGCACATCAGCCGGCAATTCGCCCGCACCCTGCGCCACGGCCTGCAACAGCGTTGCGTTCCCGGCGAGGCGCCCGTGCATCTTCCAGTTACCGACTACCAGCTTGGCTCGTTGTTTCGACATCGTCTCGTCGTCTCGTCTTGTATTGGCGGCGGACTTGGTTTGCGCCTGTGCCCGCCTTTCGGATTCATGCGGCGTGCGCAAAACGCGCAATTTTACTGCGTGGGGTGGATCGGGTCAAACCGACCGTGTCAAGCGTCCTGACCCCAAGTCAGCACGATCTTGCCGACGTGCGTGCTGCTTTCCATCAGCGCGTGTGCTTCAGCGGCTCGCGCGGCCGGAAATACTCTGTGCACCACCGGCTTGATGCGGCCATCTTCGAGGTGCGGCCACACGTGCTCCTTCAATTGCGCCGCGATCTTCGCCTTGAACTCGATCGGCCGCGGACGCAACGTCGACCCCGTCACCGTCAAGCGGCGGCGCAGGACTTCGTTCAGATTCAGTTCCGCTTTCGCACCGCCCAGCAGAGCGATCAGCACGATGCGGCCGCCGTCGGCCAGCGCGGATAGCTCGCGGGGCACGTAGCTGCCCGCCACCATATCGAGAATCACGTCGACGCCGCGATCGTTCGTCAGCGACTTGATGACTTCGACAAAATCCTCAGTCTTGTAGTTGATCGCCCGCTCGGCGCCGAGCGCTTCGCACGCGCGGCACTTTTCGTCCGATCCAGCCGTGGCGAACACGCGAAAACCCAGTGCGTGCGCGATCTGGATCGCCGTCACACCAATGCCGCTCGAGCCGCCTTGCACCAGCAGCGTCTCGTTCGGCGCGCCCTCGCCCTTGCCGAGCTGCGCACGGTCGAATACATTGCTCCACACCGTGAAGAATGTTTCCGGCAGCGAAGCCGCTTCGACATCCGACAAGCCCGCGGGCACCGGCAAGCACTGCAACAGCGGCGCGGTCGCATATTCCGCGTAGCCGCCGCCTGCAAGCAATGCGCACACGCGGTCACCCACTTTCAGACCGAACGGATTGTTCTTCTCGTCGATGGTACCGCCGACGATCTCCCCCGCCACTTCCAGCCCCGGCAGGTCCGAAGCGCCCGGCGGCGGTGCATAGCCGCCTTTGCGCTGGAACACGTCCGGGCGATTGATGCCCGATGCCGCCACCTTGATCAGCACCTCGCCCGCTTTCGGCTGCGGCATGGGCCGCTCCGCCAGCTTGAGCACTTCCGGCGCACCAAATTCGGTGATTTCGATCGCTTTCATCTGCGTCAACTCCAAGATTGGATTGCGTTGCCTACCGTCGGAAATCGTCTGAATCGAGACAAAACGCCTCATCCAGACAGAGTACCCGTTTGCGCCGGTTCGCACCTGCCTGCGCCAGCTTGTGCCTGCCGGCAACGCAATCCACCCTGCACCCTTCATGAAAAACGGCCGGCACGCATTCGCGCTGCCGGCCGTCGCCCTGCTACCGCATTACTGCGGCGCGGATTCGCCTTGCGGCGCGCCGTTCGGGGCGTCGTTCAGCAACGCCTTGGCCGACAGACGCACGCGGCCCTTTTCGTCCGTCTGAATGACCTTGACCTTCACTTGCTGGCCGTCCTTCAGGTAGTCGTTGATGTCCTTGATACGCTCGTTGGCGATTTCGGAGATGTGCAGCAGACCATCCTTGCCCGGCAGGATGTTCACAATCGCGCCGAAATCGAGCAGCTTGAGCACGGTGCCTTCATACACCTGACCCACTTCGACTTCCAGCGTGATGTTCTCGATACGCTTCTTCGCTTCGGCCATCCCTTCGCTGCTCGTGCTCGCGATGGTGACGACGCCGTCGTCCGAAATATCGATCGTCGTGCCGGTTTCTTCCGTCAGCGCGCGGATCACCGAACCACCCTTGCCGATCACGTCGCGGATCTTTTCCGGATTAATCTTGATGGTGATCATGCGCGGTGCGTAGTCCGACAAAACCGTGTTCGCGCCCGACACCGCCGAGGTCATCTTGCCGAGGATGTGCAGACGGCCTTCCTTCGCTTGCGCGAGGGCGACCTGCATGATTTCCTTCGTGATGCCCTGGATCTTGATGTCCATCTGCAGCGCGGTCACGCCCTGCTCGGTACCCGCCACCTTGAAGTCCATGTCGCCGAGGTGATCTTCGTCGCCGAGGATGTCGGTCAGGACCGCAAACTTGTTGCCTTCGAGGATCAGGCCCATTGCGATGCCGGCGACGTGCGCCTTCATCGGCACGCCGGCGTCCATCAGTGCGAGGCAGCCGCCGCACACCGAGGCCATCGACGACGAACCGTTCGATTCGGTGATTTCCGACACGACGCGGATCGAGTAGCCGAATTCGTCGGCGCTCGGCAGGCACGCGGCCAGCGCGCGCTTGGCCAGACGGCCGTGACCGATTTCACGGCGCTTCGGCGAACCGACGCGGCCCGTTTCGCCGGTCGCGAACGGAGGCATGTTGTAGTGGAGCATGAAGCGTTCGCGGTACTCGCCTTCGAGCGCGTCGATGTTCTGCTCGTCGCCCTTCGTGCCGAGCGTTGCGACCACCATGGCTTGCGTTTCGCCGCGCGTGAACAGCGCCGAGCCGTGCGTACGCGGCAGCACGCCGGTACGGATTTCGATCGGGCGCACGGTGCGCGTGTCGCGGCCGTCGATACGCGGCTCGCCGTTCAGGATCTGCGAACGGACGATCTTCGCTTCAATGTCGAACAGCACATTGCCGACGCTCGCCTTGTCTGCCGCAACCGTGCCGGCTGCCGCCGCTTCTTCTTCCAGCTTGGCCGACGTCGCCGCGTAGACTTCCTTCAGCTTGGCCGAGCGAGCCTGCTTGTCGCGAATCTGATACGCGGCGAGCAGGTCGGCTTGCGCCAGTTCCGTCACGCGGGCGATCAGCGGCTCGTTCTTCGCCGCCGGCTGCCAATCCCATTCCGGCTTGCCGCCTTCGGCGACCAGTTCGTGGATCGCGTTGATCGCGATCTGCATTTGATCGTGGCCAAACACCACGGCGCCGAGCATCACTTCTTCGCTCAGTTGCTGCGCTTCCGATTCCACCATCAGCACCGCGCGTTCCGTACCGGCGACAATCAGGTCGAGCGCCGATTCCTTCATTTGCGGACGCGTCGGGTTCAACACGTATTCGTTGTTGATGTAGGCCACGCGTGCTGCGCCGACCGGGCCGTTGAACGGCAGGCCGGACACGGCGAGCGCCGCCGACGCGCCGATCAGCGCGGGGATGTCAGCGGGGATTTCGGGGTTCAACGACAGGACGTGGATCACGACCTGAACTTCGTTGTAGAAGCCTTCCGGGAACAGCGGGCGCAGCGGACGGTCGATCAGGCGTGAGATCAGCGTCTCGCCTTCCGAAGGACGGCCTTCGCGGCGGAAGAAACCGCCGGGGATCTTGCCTGCGGCGTAGGTCTTTTCGAGGTAATCGACGGTCAGCGGGAAGAAGTCCTGGCCCGGCTTGGCAGTCTTGGCGCCGACCACGGTAGCCAGCACGACGGTGTCTTCGACGTCGACGATCACCGCACCGCTCGCCTGGCGAGCGATTTCGCCCGTTTCGAGGCGAACGTTGTGTTGTCCCCACTTAAATTCTTTGACGATCTTGTTGAACATAGTCATTTCTTTTCCTCATCGTTATGCCGCGCGGACCAGAAGCGGCGCGGCAACGCCAGGACCGGCGCCACATGGGAAGAGTAGTGTTATGCCATTCCAGAGAACCACGCTCTACGTGATGTACGCGCGCGAACCGCTGGAATGACACAAAGCTCCGCCCTGAAGCCCGGCCGTATTTCTACTTTTTACTGCTATTTCCCTGCTGGCCGCCACATGAATCGTCACGCTGGCGCGGCCGGCAGGCGGTGCGCATCACATGAAGCGCACCGTGCAAAAACAAAATGCCTGTATCAGTGGAACTGACACAGGCATCTTGCTGAACGACTGGCCGATTACTTACGCAGACCCAGCTTCTCGATCAGTGCGCGGTAACGATCCGCGTCCTTACCCTTCAGGTAGTCGAGCAGCTTACGACGGCGGCTCACCATGCGCAGCAGACCGCGGCGGCTGTGGTGATCCTTCGTGTGAGCCTTGAAGTGAACGGTCAGTTCGTTGATGCGGGTCGTGAGCAGCGCGACCTGAACTTCGGGGGAGCCCGTGTCGTTAGCTGCGCGTGCGAATTGCGCAACGACGTCGGACTTCTTGCTTGTTTCAACTGCGGACATGTCGATTTCCTTGAGAACTAGACAGGCGGTCACGGAAGAAAGGCCGTGCCGTGGGTTACCCGTGTGTGCAATCCGTGCAATTCATAGAATCTTTGCAAGCATGCCTCACAACGGGACCCGTATTGTAGCACAGCCCAATCCGGCCGCGAACCCTGCTGTACCGGGCGGGATCGGGGGCAACCCACGCCGGCCGGGGACGCCTTACGGCCGCTTCATCTTGCAGACGGTCGCCGGCACCGTGCGCTCGGGCGGCAACGCCAGCACCGTGCGGAAACCGTAGCCTGAACCTTCGTTGTCGAACTTCACACCCGGCGTACCGGCCTTGTCCATCTCCATCACGTAAAGGGGCTGGATCAGCTGATGGTCGTCGGGCCGCATCCACGACGCATGAAAGCCGTTGTCGAACTTGATTCCCTCCAAAGCGCGGGCGACGGCGGTCGGGTCGGCACTCCCGGCGCGATTCATTGCCGCGGCGAGCGTTTCGATCATCAACACCATGCGCAGCACCGGGTAGTCGTCCTGGGCAGCCGGAAAACGCGCCCGGAAGGCCGCATACCATGCATCCGAGGCCGCTCCACCGGCATTCGGATGCCAGTCGGCCACCGCGACCACATGTTTGACGCCGGCATCGCCCAGTGCGGCCGGCGCGCCAAGGCTATTGCCGTAGAACGTGTAGAACCGCGTGTCCAGGCCCTGCTCCCGCGCCGCTTTGACGAGCAGCGTCAGATCGTTGCCCCAGTTGCCGGTGATCACCGCGTCGGCGCCGCTCGCACGGATCTTCGCGATGTACGGCGCGAAGTCCTTCACGCGGCCAATCGGATGGAACTCGTCACCGACCACGGCGATGTCCGGGCGCTTCGCGGCGAGCGCAGACCGCGCCAGACTGCTGACATCGTGGCCGAAGCTGTAGTCCTGGTTCAGCAGATAGACTTTCTTCACCGCCTTGTCGCGCTGGATCACGTCGGCCAGCGCATCCATGCGCATGCCCGCGTGCGCGTCGAAGCGGAAGTGCCAGAAACTGCAATTGGCGTTGGTCAGTGCGGGATCGTCGGCGGAATAGTTGAGGAACAGTTCGCGGTTGTCCGGCTCGCGGCTGTTCTGCTTGTCGATCGCGCCGATCAGCGCGGCCGCCACGGCTGAACTGTTGCCCTGCATGATGTAACCGATGTGCCGGTCCGCGGCGGCGCGCAGTTGCACCAGCGCTTCTTCCGTGCTGCCTTTGCTGTCGAGCACGACCAGTTCGAGCGGATGTGCGCCGTCGGCGAGTTTCACACCACCTTGCGCATTCACCTGTTCGACGCCGAAGCGCAGATTGCGCTCCACCGCCGCGCCTGCATTCGCGAACGGGCCGGACATGCCTTCGATCAGCGCCAGCTGGATCGGCGTACCCGTGGGCTTATTGACCGGCTTACCTGCCGGACCCGACGCCGCCTCCCCTGCGGCGTGACCCGCCACGGTCATCGAAATCGCCGCCAGCGCGACGACTGCCGCTGCTGCCGCCCGTTGCCACTTCGCCATCGTCATTGCCCCGCTTGATTCGTCGAAGCGCGGATCATAGGGCGTTCCAGACGGAATAAGCAAGCCGGCGAATTCGTTATTGTGTATCCAGCGACACCTCGCACGAAGCGCAGATCTTTTGCCTTCGCCCGTGTCAAAATAATGCGTCTCGATGATAAAAACCGCCAATCAAACGCCATCGGAGGAATTCATGTTCAACCGCCACCCATTCACGGCGGCCTCGATCGAAGCGCAGTCCGCCACACCTCTGCGCCGCGCCGCGCTCGTCTGCCTGAGCGCGCTCGCGCTCACGGTTGCGCTCGCCGGCTGCGCCCAACCCTGGCAGCAATACACCCAGGGCGCGGACGCATCCACCATCATCGCCCGCCTCGGCGCACCGCGTGAAAGCTACGACCTGCCCAACGGCGGCAAGCGGCTGATGTGGCCGACCCAGCCAATGGGCGAAACCACCACCGCTGCCGATATCGACGCATCCGGCAAGATCGTCTCGGTACGCCAGGTGCTTCAGCCTAACGAGTTCTACCGCGCGGAAATCGGCAAGTGGACGAAGAGCGACGTGCTGGTGAACTTTGGCCGTCCGGTCGAAACCTCGTACTTCCCGCTGATGAAGCGTGAGGTCTGGACGTATCGCTATCTGGAAGACAACGTCTGGTACATGATGTACAGCTTCTATTTCGACGATCAGGGCATTGTGCGTCTCACGCAGAAGACACCTGACCCGCTGCACGATCCGGATCGCCGCAACCTGTTCTGAGCATCCGCTCGAACCCATTGCCCATGAATCCGCGAAGCCGCCTCCTCAGGCGGCTTTTTTTATTTATGTCGCATGACAGCGAATTTTATTTCGCGCACGGCGGATTTATTTTTTGATAGAAAGGTTTTCGTAAGCATTGATTCGGTGCTGACTGCGCTTGCCGTGGTCCGCACGCCGTGAATCCGGCCATGAATCGATGCGCCCACTTACGGAGCCGCTCTCGATGAACCGTCCGAAACGTCTGCTAGTCGCCAATGTCGCATGGGCGCACGAAACCGCTGCGCGCAACCCGGAATTTTTCCGTGATCTCGCGCGAGGCCAAAATCCGCACGTGCTGTGGGTCGGCTGCTCGGACAGCCGTGTGCCCGCGGAAACCATCACGCATTGCGAGCCGGGCGATCTGTTCGTTCACCGCAACATCGCCAATCTCTTTCATCCCGACGACGACAACTCCGTCAGCGTCCTCGAATATGCCGTGCGGGTACTTAAGGTGGGGCACGTAATCGTCTGCGGTCACTATGGCTGCGGCGGCGTGCGCGCCGCCCTGCTGCCGCCGGAACCCACACTGCCACACGTCAATCGCCGGATCGCGCCGTTATGCGCGTTAGCAAAAGCACATAGCGACGAGCTCAGGAGTCATGCGAGCCAGCAGGCGCGGGTTAATCACCTCGCAGAGCTCAACGTGCTCGAACAGGTGCGCCAGTTACGCGCAAGTCCGATCGTACGGGACGCCGACCCCGCACCGCTCGTTCACGGCTGGATCTTCGCGCTTGAGGACGGCCGCATCAAGGTGCTCACGTCCGGCTATGAAGCCGACGACGCGATGACCTGCGCGACAGCCGCCCATAGCGCCGCTTGATGCGCGACTTTTATCGCGGACGGCCCTCGGTTTGAGTCGCGCCGCCTACGCAACTCCCACCACTACTGCACCGACTCCATGAACCTTCGAGCTTTCTTTTCCACGTTTCAGCGCGATCTACTGGCCGGCACCGTTGTTTTTCTGGTGGCGTTGCCGCTGTGTCTGGGTATCGCGAACGCTTCGGGCGTCGAGCCATTCGCCGGGCTTGTGTCGGGCATCGTCGGCGGTCTGGTGGTGGCCGTGCTGAGCGGTTCGCGCCTGAGCGTCAGTGGACCGGCGGCGGGCCTCGTCGTGATCGTCGTCGACGGAATCGCGCAACTTGGCAGTTTCCCGGCATTCCTGCTCGCAGTGCTGCTGTCCGGCGCGATTCAGTTCGGCTTCGGGATGTTGAAGGCCGGCAGATTCGCGGCCTATGTGCCGTCGCCGGTCATCAAAGGCATGCTTGCGGCGATCGGCGTGCTGCTGATCGTCAAACAATTCCCGCTCGCGCTCGGGCTGTTCAGCGCGAGTGCGCCGGCCGGCAGCGTAACGACCCCGTTCGGCTCGATATCGCCTGCGGCCTGCGTCATCACGTTGCTGTCGCTAGCGATTCTGGTGGGCTGGGAAACCCGCGCGCTGCGCCGCTTCAGACTCGTGCGCCTCGTCCCCGCGCCGCTCGCCGTGGTTCTGCTGGGGATCGGCGCCACGCTGCTACTCGGCCTGCTCGCCCCGTCGTTTGCGCCGCCTGCCGAGCATCGCGTCGCGCTGCCTTCGATCGAATCCTTCGGCGCGTTGCGGCTCGCTCTCGAATGGGCCGACTTCGGGCCGCACTTCGCACAACTCGTCAACCCCGATGTCTGGCGCGTCGCCATCACGCTGGCGATCGTCGCCAGTCTCGAAACGCTGTTGAGCCTCGAAGCCGTCGAGCAGATCGACCCTGCCCGACGCGCCGCGCCGCCGGATCGCGAATTGAAGGCGCAGGGCGTGGGTAATCTGATCGCCGGCGCGATCGGTGGCTTGCCGATCACCTCGGTTATTGTGCGCAGTTCCGCGAACGTGCACGCGGGCGCCCAGAGCCGGCTCTCCGCAATCATTCATGGCGTGTTGCTGCTGGTCAGCATCTTCCTGCTCACCAGCATCATCAACCTGATTCCGCTTGCCTGCCTCGCGGCCATTCTCATCTTTACCGGTGTCAAGCTCGCCAAGCCATCGTTGTTCGTCGGCATCGCGAGGCAAGGTTTTGCGCCGTTTGCACCGTTCATCGTCACGCTGGTCGGCGTGCTCGCCACCGATCTGCTGATCGGCATCGTGCTCGGCGTTCTGTGCAGCGTGTTGCTCGCGTTGTATGAGAATCTGCGCAGCCCGATCGTACTCGCGCAGCATGGCGATCACTATCTGCTGTCGTTTCGCAAGGACGTGTCGTTTCTCGGCAAGGTGCCGCTCAAGCACTATCTGCAACAGATTCCCGACGGCGCGACCCTGATCGTCGACGCAACGCGCGCCGACTTCGTCGATCACGATGTGCGTGAACTGCTGGACACGTTTGTCGCCGACGCACCGCGCCGCGAGATCGTGGTTGATGTGCGGCATCAGGTGCAGGCACAGGCACGCGCGGCGCGTGGTTGGTCGATGCGGCGCGCGGCGACGGAGTAGCCTGAGTCAAGGTAATGCGATTGCAAGCGCCGCAAAAAAAGAAACCCCGTGCCGTTCAGGACACAGGGTTTCTTGTCACCTTCTTGTCAATCTGGTTCAGCAAAGCGCGCAACCAGGAGCACGCCTGCGGCCATCACTCCGAGCGTTGCGGATTCAATTTATCGACGTTCGAATACAGCTTGTTGAGCGCCGAAATATAAGCCTTCGCGGAAGCCGCGACGATATCCGGATCGGTGCCCACGCCATTGACGATCCGCCCGCTCTTCGACAAGCGCACGGTCACTTCGCCCTGCGCCTGCGTACCGGTCGTGATGGCATTCACCGAATAAAGCAGCAGTTCCGACCCACTGCCCACTTCCGTTTCAATCGCATTGAGCGTCGCATCCACGGGACCGTTGCCGCGCGCTTCTCCGGTGACTTCCTTGCCTTCGACCGAGAACACAATCTTCGCGTGCGGCTGCTCGCCGGTCTCCGAATGCTGCGCCAGCGACAGGAACTTGTAGTGCTCTTTCTCCTGCGCCTCGGCCGACTCCTCGGTGACGATCGCAATAATGTCTTCGTCGAAGATTTCCGACTTGCGGTCCGCCAGTTCCTTGAAGCGTGCGAACGCGGTATTCAACTCGCCTTCGCTATCGAGCGCGATACCCAGTTCCTGCAGACGTTGCTTGAACGCATTGCGGCCCGACAACTTGCCCAGCACGATCTTGTTCGCGCTCCAGCCCACATCTTCGGCACGCATGATTTCGTACGTGTCGCGCGCCTTCAGCACGCCATCCTGGTGAATACCGGATGCGTGCGCAAATGCGTTCGCGCCAACCACCGCCTTGTTCGGCTGCACAACGAAACCGGTGATCTGCGACACCAGCTTCGAAGCCGGCACGATCTGCGTCGTGTCGAGTCCGATATCGAGGCCGAAGTAATCCTTGCGGGTCTTCACCGCCATCACGATTTCTTCGAGCGACGTATTACCCGCGCGCTCGCCGAGCCCGTTGATCGTGCACTCGACCTGACGCGCACCGCCAATCTGCACGCCGGCCAGCGAGTTCGCCACGGCCATGCCAAGGTCGTTATGGCAATGCACCGAGAACACGGCCTTATGCGAGTTCGGAATCCGCTCACGCAGCGTCTTCACGAGCTGGCCGTACAACTCCGGCACGCCATAGCCCACCGTGTCCGCGATGTTGATGGTGGTGGCGCCCTCGGCGATCACCGCTTCCAGCACCCGGCACAGGAAATCCATATCCGAGCGGCTGCCGTCTTCCGGCGAAAACTCGACGTCGTCCGTGAATTTGCGGGCGAAACGCACCGCCAGCTTCGCCTGCTCGAACACCTGATCCGGCGTCATGCGCAGCTTCTTTTCCATATGCAGCGGCGACGTTGCGATGAACGTATGGATGCGGAAATGATCGGCCGGTTTGAGTGCGTCGGCAGCGCGTTGAATGTCTTTATCGTTGGCACGGGCGAGCGAGCAGATCGTGCTGTCCTTGATCAGGCCCGCGATCGTCTGGATCGAATCGAAGTCGCCGTTCGAGCTGGCCGCGAAGCCCGCTTCGATCACGTCCACTTTCATCCGTTCGAGTTGCTTGGCGATACGGATTTTTTCTTCTTTCGTCATCGACGCGCCGGGCGATTGCTCGCCGTCGCGCAAGGTGGTGTCGAATATGATCAGTTTGTCGGACATGTCGGGTCTCCTGGGGAGTCGTTCAATTGCGGGGATCGGATTCTGGAATTTTGGGGTTTGCGCCACCGTTGGCGACGCTATAAACCACAGACGAGGCAGACGGAGGGCAAAAAGCTCGGCGATCAACGCGGTAGACGCGCCGCACTGGCGCGCCTGGCTGCGCACCGGCTTGTTGAGGCTCGCGTCGCGGCTCAAACGGGAACGCGAACGCATCTCTCAAACGACTATAGCGGCATTCCCCTCATCGTGCAATTGGCGTCAGACCTGCCTGCCGCGCGCCGTGGGACGGGCTCCAAAACGAAAAACGGCAGCCTCGAAAGGCTGCCGTTTTCTTGTGTCGCTTTCATGCACCGGTTGAGCGCTTTACCTGTCCCGTGCCACGGACCGAGCCGGGTTCGCTCTGCCCCGCAGCGCCTGATAGCCCCAGAACACATAGCCCGACAGACCGTACAGCACGAACAGGCCAAACAGCATCAGCGGCGGATCGGACGACACCAGCACGAACGCCACGACCACCAGCAAAATCACGCCGAACGGCACGCGGTGCCGCACGTCGAGCGCCTTGCCGCTATAAAAAGGCGCGTTCGACACCATCGTCACACCGGCATAAATGGTCAGTACGAAGGCGACCCACGGCAGCCACACCAGCTTGAGCGGCACGCGGTTGTCGGTGGCGAGCCACACGAAACCGGCGATCAGCGCCGCAGCCGCCGGACTCGGCATGCCCTGGAAGAAACGCTTGTCGACCACGCCGATGTTCGTGTTGAAGCGCGCCAGACGCAGCGCCGCCCCCGAACAGTAAACGAACGCGGCAAGCCAGCCCCAGCGGCCGAGATCCTTCAGAATCCACTCGTACATCACGAGCGCCGGCGCCACGCCGAACGACACCATGTCCGAGAGGCTGTCGAACTGCTCGCCGAACGCACTCTGCGTATGGGTCATACGGGCGACGCGGCCGTCCATGCCGTCCAGCACCATTGCCACGAAGATCGCGATCGCCGCGATTTCGAAGCGCACGTTCATCGCCTGCACCACGGCGAAGAAGCCGCAGAAAAGCGCGGCGGTGGTGAACGCGTTCGGCAGCAGATAAATGCCGCGCTTTCTCAAGAACTGCTGACGCTGCGCGCGCCGGCTATCGACTGCCGGCGATTCCGTCACGATCGGCTTGTTACGGCGGAATGGACGCGGCAGCGGTCCACTGTTACGGGGTCGACGCGGTTTGAATGCGGCCATTCGGAAAACCTCCTTGGTGCCGCTTTATAGTTCAGCGAGGATCGTGGACGACGCGGAAACCTTCTCGCCGATCGACACACGCGGACGGCTGCCCACCGGCAGATACACGTCGACGCGCGAGCCAAACCGGATAAATCCATAGCGTTGACCACGCGTGAGCGGCTCTCCGGCTCGCACGTAGCAAAGAATCCGCCGTGCAATCAGGCCGGCGATCTGCACCGAGGTCACCGTCTGCCCGCCGGCCATCTGGATCACCACCGCGTTGCGCTCGTTTTCGGTCGAAGCCTTGTCCACGGCGGCGTTCAGGTACGCACCCGGGAAATATTCGACCTTGGAGATCGCGCCGTCTACCGGCGAGCGTTGCGAATGCACGTTGAAGACGTTCATGAACACGCTGATTTTCAGCGCTTCACGGTTGGCATACGGGTCATGCGCTGTTTCGACCGCGACGATACGACCGTCTGCCGGGCACAGCACGGCATTGGCCTGAGTCGGAATCGGGCGCGCCGGATCGCGGAAGAACTGCACCACGAAGGCCAGAAGCAGCCAGAACAGCCATGCCAAGCCGAACCCCGCGAAGAATTGAACCAGTAATGCTACGACGGCTGCGATGGCGATGAACGGCCAGCCTTCTCGCGCGATGATCGGATGAGGGTAATTCATGGATGGCTTCAGTATTTTTGGAGGGTAGCCCCCCTTCCTCGCGGAAGAAGGGCCCCCTAAGAACCGTACGTGCGAGTTTCCCCGCATACGGCTCAAATCTACAAACAAAGCCCGGTCTTAGGACCGGGCCGGCTTAGTTACCGCGATTTTACCTGCGTGCACCTGCTGATGGCAGTGCGGGTGAAGCAGAACCCTGTTCGAGAGAGCGTCCGTGCCACCATGCATCCGATACTCTAGATGATGGTCATGCCAGCCGGTCTCCTTTGTCAGGGCACAGCCACAATGCGAGCAAAGCCCGTCTTGCGACATATACAGCGAAACCCATTGCTTCCGATAACGCATTGAGTGTTCCATGCGCGCCTGTCGCAACTGTTCGCCGTACTGCTCCCACTCAGGATCAAAGGGATTGAATGCTCCTTTGACCTTTCTGTGTCGCTTAATTTCCGTACCGCTGATCTGGTACAGGCTAAGCAACCCCTTACCACCGTCGTCACGAGCTACAGGAACAGCGAACACCCAGTGTCGATTGCCCTCCGAGTGAAAGTATTTCTTCTTCACCCATTCGGCGCTCTTGTTCAGGTGCCGCCTCTTCGACCACCGCCAAAGCCTTCGGAAAACCAAAGACTCCATGCGGCTGTATGCCTCTTTGGCGACCACAGGACTGTGATACTGCGCCCAGCCCCGTAGCATCGGGTTCAGCAGTCGAATCAGATTCTCCTGCTTTACCGTCTTATGACCGCTGATCGTATCCGCCACCTTGCGATAGAACGTTTTCACGTTCTTCTTGCTCGGCTTGATGAGTAGCGTCCCAGAGTACTTACGGAAATTCCACCCCAGGAAATCGAAGCCTTGGTCAATGTGCGTGATCCGCGTTTTCTCCTCGGACAGTTGCAGACCTCGAACGGCAAGGAATGTTTCCACCCAAGGTCGAACTTCCTGCTCCAGCAACTCTTGCGAGTCACCGGTGATCACGAAGTCGTCCGCGTACCGCACCACATTGACTTTAAGCTTGTTGGCTTTTGCGATCCCAAACTTCGCACTAAGGTGCGCTAGCAGTTCTCGCTCCAGCCCGTTCAGCGTCACATTCGCCAGCGTCGGAGAAATGATCCCTCCTTGCGGCGTACCGGCCTCTGTCGCCTGAAGCTGCCCCTTGTAAATCAGGCCAGCTTTCAGCCACTTCCGGAGGATTTCCTTGTCCATCAGGACATGGGTCTCCAACCAGTTATGGCTAATATGGTCGAAGCATCCCTTGATATCCGCCTCCAGCACCCAACGGGCTGAGCCCTTCTGGGACATGGCGACGAATATCTGTGACATGGCGTCAGCCGTCGAACGGTTTAACCTGAACCCATAAGAGTTCGGGTCGCTCGTCGATTCCGACACCGGCTCCAAGGCCAGCAGATACAAGGCTTGCATCGCCCTGTCCCGCATGGTCGGAATGCCCAGAGGGCGCTCCTTTCCATTGGCCTTGGGGATAAAGACTCTCCGTAAAGGCAGAGGCTTATATCCACGCCGCTTCAACCTGCCGACAGCAAGCCATCGGCTCTCAGGCGAGTCCCAAAGTTCGCGATCGACTCCAGCCGTTCGCGCACCCTGATTCTGCGTAACACGTCGTACCGCATACAGCTTTGCGGACAACGTGCGGGTCAACATCCGTTGCAGGGCTCTCCCCCTGCGCCAGTTGCCTTCCCGCGTCGCCTTCGCAATTCGAATCTGCATCCCTCTCACGTTCCGTTCAACCCGCCGCCAATCTACGGCGTACCAGTTGTCCGGCGCGTGGGAAAGCGCAGATCCGTCCTTTCGGACAGATACTCTCATGCTGCTCTCCTACTCGAAGAAGTGAATCCCGAGCGAAGAACAGATCGCCCCTTGCGGGAGCGATCTGCTCCCGCAAGGGGGTTAAAAACATATGCTGACGGTCCAGAAGCCCGACAGCAATCATCTTCCAGCTAAGGGTTAGTCAGCCATCTTGCGACGGTAGACCAGACGGAAGTCTGCCCGCTTTCGCGTGGGGTAATGTTCCAACCCCTATCCGACCCATTACAGACCGGCTTTCGCTTTCTCCGTCATCCCATACCTGCACAATCAACAGCGTCCCTCACGGTTCGCCTGCCAGTCAAACTACGACCGGCAACCATACAGGCTTACCACGTTCCCAGCGTGTCACACGACTGACTTAGGTTCTGCCTATTCCCCGGCGGTCCGATGACGACGTAACCCGAATTTACAGCGGGTTATCCGACCGCACACCTGTTTGGTTGATGCCTGTCAGCAGCTTTGGCACCGTCCTACTTACGAGGTTTATCAGCAGTTCACTTGCATTAACCATATCAGCCAGCCTAGCCCCTCAACCCCGTTGCTGCTGGGAGTCTCCGGATGGTCATCTCGCAACCACCATCCGCCCGAACTTCCGGGGGGTACATTGTTAGAAGAGCTTCACACCCCACCATTGCCAGTGACGCATGTCTTCCTAGGCTACTGCTGGTCGTACAGCAGGTTCACTACCCTCGCCAATGCAGCCAGCGAGGCCGAACAATGACACACCGAGCTTTTCGCTCGTATCGTTTAGCGACTCCGTTGCCCTGAGGCGCAGGAATTGCAAACATCACCCCGCCCTGTCGGCGGAGATGAAGCCGCTGACTGGGCGGGACCTGACGGTAATCAGGTCAATGCAATACGGTTGACGGCGGAATGCCCCGTTTCCCGTGTTCACTACTAAGGTGTGCCCCTAAGGACACATCTACTGCTTAAAGTGCGGCTCACAAGGGAGCCGCCTGCGGAGGGCATGGTGAGTCCAGTCGAGACCTTCCTCAATAACCCTCTAGTCGATGCCCCGTAACGTGGGGCTGACGGACACGAGCGTGCGTGTCGCACGTAAAACCGTAGGATAGCAAAAGCCGCCCAGGGTTCAGCACCCTTGGACGGCTTTTTGCATTACCGGCTGCCGCGACGATGCGCCGCGCCGGTCAGATGCGGCAGAACTGGCTGCTTAGTTCTTCGACTGGTCGACCAGCTTGTTCGCGGCGATCCACGGCATCATCGAGCGCAGCTTCGCGCCCACCGTTTCGATCTGGTGCTCGGCCGTCAGACGGCGGCGCGATTGCAGCGTCGGTGCGCCGGCCTTGTTTTCGATGATGAAGCTCTTTGCGTACTCGCCGGTCTGAATGTCCGTCAGCACGGCCTTCATCGCCTTCTTCGTTTCAGCCGTGACGATACGCGGACCCGTCACGTACTCGCCGTATTCGGCGTTGTTCGAGATCGAGTAGTTCATGTTCGCGATGCCGCCTTCGTAGATCAGGTCGACGATCAGCTTCAGTTCGTGCAGGCATTCGAAGTACGCCATTTCCGGCGCGTAGCCTGCTTCCACCAGCGTTTCGAAGCCGGCCTTGATCAGGTCGACCGTACCGCCGCACAGCACGGCTTGTTCGCCGAACAGGTCGGTTTCCGTTTCTTCGCGGAAGTTCGTTTCGATGATGCCGGCACGGCCGCCGCCGTTCGCTGCCGCGTACGACAAAGCGATGTCACGTGCTGCGCCCGACTTGTCTTGCGCAACGGCGATCAGGTGGGGCACGCCGCCACCTTGCGAGTACGTACCGCGAACCGTGTGGCCCGGCGCCTTCGGCGCGATCATGATCACGTCCAGATCCGCACGCGGGATCACTTGACCGTAGTGCACGTTGAAGCCGTGCGCGAAAGCCAGTGCCGCGCCTTGCTTGATGTTGGCGTGCACTTCCTTTGCGTAGACGTCGGCGATCTGCTCGTCCGGCAGCAGCATCATGACGACGTCCGCGCCCTTGACGGCTTCCGCCACTTCCTTGACTTGCAGGCCGGCGTTTTCAGCCTTGCTCCACGATGCGCCGCCCTTACGCAGACCGACCGTGATGTTCACGCCGCTTTCCTTCAGGTTCAGCGCGTGAGCATGGCCTTGCGAGCCATAGCCGATGATGGTGACTTGCTTGCCCTTGATGAGGGAGAGGTCGGCGTCCTTGTCGTAGAAAACTTTCATGTCGGTTCCTTGGCTAAATTCGGTGAAATCAGTGAAATACAAATACTGCGAATGTTGTGTTGCTGACCGGGCGGCGCCAGTTGCCGGCACTGCCCGGTTTCGATCGAGACGGTTAAGACGGCTAATAACCGCAACTCAGCGCGCGCGTCAAACCTTCAGAATGCGCTCGCCGCGGCCGATGCCCGAACTGCCCGTACGGACGGTTTCGAGAATCGCGGTCGCGTCGATCCCTTCGATGAAGGCATCGAGCTTGTCGCTCGCGCCCGTCAGTTCGATCGTATAGGTCTTTTCTGTGACGTCGATGATGCGGCCGCGGAAAATATCCGACATCCGTTTCATCTCCTCACGTTCCTTGCCGACCGCCCTCACCTTGATCAACATCAGCTCACGCTCGATGTGGGCGCCCTCGGTAAGGTCGACCACTTTCACCACCTCGATCAGGCGGTTCAGATGCTTCGTGATCTGTTCGATCACGTCGTCCGAGCCAATGGAAACGATGGTCATGCGCGACAGCGAACGGTCTTCGGTCGGAGCCACCGTCAAGGTTTCAATGTTGTAGCCGCGTGCCGAGAAGAGACCGACCACGCGTGACAACGCGCCCGGTTCGTTTTCCAGCAGGACTGAAATGATGTGTCTCATGTTTCGCTTCTTCCAGATGTTTTGTCGATGTATGCGAGCCGGTTCGCGCCGCTTCGTCCGCTTTCGCCCTTTGTGGAGGCGCGCTTGACGAAGCCAACGCTGCGTTTAACTCAACGCGCCGTCGTTATAGATCTTCCGATCCCATGAGCATCTCGGTGATGCCCTTGCCGGCCTGGACCATCGGCCAGACGTTTTCGGTCGGATCGGTCTGGAAATCGAGAAACACCGTGCGATCTTTCAGGCGCAGCGCTTCCTTCAACGCCGGTTCCACGTCGGCCGTGCGTTCGATACGCATGCCCACATGACCGTACGCTTCAGCCAGCTTCACGAAATCCGGCAGCGCATCCATGTACGAATGCGAATAGCGCTTGCTGTATTCGATCTGCTGCCACTGACGCACCATGCCCAGATAGCGGTTGTTCAGCGAAATGATCTTCACCGGAGTCTCGTACTGCTTGCAGGTCGAGAGCTCCTGGATACACATCTGGATCGAGCCTTCGCCCGTGATACAGAGCACGTCGTCGTCCGGATGCGCCATCTTCACGCCCATCGCCGCCGGCAGGCCGAAGCCCATCGTGCCGAGACCACCGGAGTTGATCCAGCGGCGCGGCTTGTTGAAGCGATAGAACTGCGCCGCCCACATCTGGTGCTGGCCGACGTCGGAACACACGAAGGCATTGCCGTCGGTCAGTTCCCACGCCTTTTCCACCACGTACTGCGGCTTGATGATGTCGCTCTTACGGTCGAACTTGAGGCAGTCTTTGGCGCGCCAGGCTTCGATGTCCTTCCACCAGTCGGCGAGCGCCGCGGTGTCCGGGCCATGCTCGGCCGTCTGCAACTGCTCGATCAGTTCCTTCAGCACTTCCTTCACGTCGCCGACGATCGGAATGTCGACCTTGACGCGCTTGGAGATGGAGGAAGGATCGATGTCGATATGGATGATCTTGCGCGGGCGCGACGCGAAGTGCGCCGGGTCGCCGATCACACGGTCGTCGAAGCGCGCACCGATCGCGATCAGCACGTCGCAGTGCTGCATCGCCATGTTGGCTTCGTACGTACCGTGCATGCCGAGCATGCCGAGGAATTTCTTGTCGCTCGCGCGGTAGCCGCCCAAACCCATCAACGTATTCGTGATCGGATAGCCGAGCAGATCGGCGAACTGGTTCAGCTCACGCGATGCATCCGCGAGGATGATGCCGCCGCCGGTGTAGATATACGGACGCTTGGCCGACAGCAGCAAGGCAACCGCCTTGCGAATCTGGCCGGAGTGACCTTTCGTGACCGGGTTGTACGAGCGCAGCGAAACGCTCTTGAGCGGTTCGTACTGGCACGGCATCTTCGAGACGTCTTTCGGAATGTCGATCAGCACCGGGCCGGGACGGCCGGTACGGGCGATATAGAACGCTTTCTTGACGGTAGCGGCGAGGTCGCGCACGTCCTTCACGAGGAAGTTGTGCTTCACGCAAGGACGCGTGATGCCGACCGTATCGCACTCCTGGAACGCATCCTGACCGATCGCGGCAGTCGGCACCTGGCCGCTGATGATCACCATCGGGATCGAATCCATGTAGGCCGTCGCGATGCCGGTCACCGCATTGGTGACGCCGGGGCCGGAGGTCACGAGGCACACACCCACTTTGCCGGTGGAACGCGCATAGGCGTCAGCGGCGTGGACTGCGGCTTGTTCGTGGCGCACGAGGACGTGCTGGAATTTGTCCTGCTTGTACAGCTCGTCGTAAATGTAGAGTACCGAGCCGCCGGGATAGCCCCAGATGAACTCGACGTCTTCGTCGGCCAGTGCCTTCATGAGCACGGTGGCGCCGATAGAGTCAGCTTCGGGATGGGGGGTCGTATCCGACGTGGAGAATTCCGCGCTGGGCATATTCATTTATTCACCTTTCGAATTTTCGGCAAAAAATTGATCGGGTGCTCTCTGCCGGGCTTGTGGCTCGGGTTCAAGCGGCGCGTCCAGTTGACAGGTGAGCTTCTTGGGCCACACCTCAATTGAGACAAGTCACTTATGTTGCGAACGAGCGACGATATCTGCAGAAGTCCGCGCGGTCAAGCAAATATTGCCCTGGCGCCCCGCCGTCAATCTCGCTAACGAATAAAAACGACCGAAATCCTGTTATAGAGATGCAAGCTAGGGCGGGTTTCGCCCCAGCGGAGCGAAAGTTTGTTAGCATCCGCGAGTTTTACGACATTTTTCGACCGATTACGCGCACGCACGCTGCGCCGACCCCCAAACGGATGGCATCAGACAAGGAACTCGCCGATTTTCTGGCGGGCGTCGAAAGGCGCGCATTCAAGCAGACGGTCTACGCCGTGCGGGACGACGACGCGTCGCTCGATATCGTGCAGGACGCGATGATCAAGCTCGCCGAAAAATACGGTGATCGTCCAGCCGCCGAACTTCCGCTCCTGTTTCAGCGTATTCTCCAGAATGCGATGCACGACTATTTCCGTCGTGCCAAAGTGCGCAATACCTGGGTTAGTCTCTTTTCTTCGCTCGGCAACGCCGACGACGACGAATTCGACCCGCTCGAAACATTCGAGGCGCAGCAAGGCTCGGCGGGCGCCGAGAGCAACGAACAGAAACTCGAACGCGAACAGGTCTTACAGTTAATCGACGACGAGATCCAAAAATTACCGGCACGTCAACGGGAGGCGTTTCTCATGCGTTATTGGGAAGATATGGATGTCGCCGAGACTGCCGCCGCGATGGGCTGCTCCGAGGGTAGCGTGAAAACGCACTGCTCGCGGGCCACGCACACGCTGGCGCAAGCGCTCAAGGCTAAAGGAATCACGCTATGAGCTCCCTGGAAACCAAAGAACTCGAATTCGCCCGCCAGGTGCGCCGCGCGCTCGACGAAAACGCCGCCAGCATTCCGGCCGCCACCGTCGACCGGCTCGCCGTCGCGCGCCGCGCCGCACTTGCACGCAAGAAGCCCGAAACCGTGAGCGCGCCGGTCTTCGTGCCCGCCTTCGCCGCTGCCGGCATGCCGCAAGTCGAGATGCCGCAGCGCCGCCGTTCGCCGCTGCGCCGTTTTGCGCTCGCGTGGCCGCTCGCCGCGCTGGTCATCAGCCTCGTGGGTATTGCCTACTGGGAAGACCAGCAACGCACGGCCGAACTCGCCGATATCGATGCAGCCATGCTAAGCGACGACCTGCCGCTCAATGCCTATCTCGACCACGGTTTCAACGCGTATCTATCACGCGCCCACTGAGCGGGAGATTCTTCGGGTGAGTTACAAGCGCGGCTTGGCCGTTGTTTTCGGATGCACGATCGCGGCCCTGGTGTCGTTCGCCGCGACGTATCCGCGCTTCTATCCGAGCCCGGCCTCGCCCGCCAGCGCGCCTGCCGCAAGCGGCAACGCGACCGCCAAGGCGCCCGCGCCCACCCTCGCCGTCGACCTGCCGGGCCTGCCCGGCAGCAAGAGCCCAATGGCATGGTCCCGCCTGAGTGCGGCCGATCACGTCGCGCTCGCGCCGTTCGCCGGCGAATGGGACACCTTCAGCGAAGAACGCAAGCGAAAATGGATCAAAATCGCGTCGCGTTATCCGAAGTTGTCGCCTGAAGCACAAAAACGCCTGCATGACCGCATGACTGAATGGGTGCGTATGACCCCCGATCAGCGGCGCGTCGCACGCGAGAACTACCAGGTGTCGAAAGAATTACCGCGCGAAACCCGCCAGAACGCCTGGAAGGCTTATCAGCAATTGCCGGAAGAGCAGAAGGAGCGGCTCGCCGCGAGCGAGCGTAAGCGGCGGCCGAGCGTGGTGAGCGCACCGCCGTCGGGCAAGACCGAGATCAAGGGCCTGGATCGCCTCGTCAAGGCCCGCGAGCACGAGGCGAGCGGCGCCGCAGCGGCGAGCGCCGCGGCTGCCGCGGCGCTGCCGAGCCCGGCCACCACGCCGGCGATTCCGGCTGCGGGCAGCTTCGTGCCCGCCATCCCGGTGCCGGTTTCGCCGTCCGAGGCGCCATCGATCTTCAACGGCTCCTGAGCGGAGCCCGCCTGTGTCCCAGCCGCTCGCCACCTCGACACTGCCCACCGCCTCGTCCGGCACACCCACGGTTCGCCGGCGCCTCGCCACGCTGCTCTACGAAGCCGTGATCCTGTTCGGCGTCGTGTTCATTGCGGGTTATCTGTTCAGCACCTTGACGCAGCAGCGCAACGGTCTCACCCATCACAACCTGCTCGCCGCGTGGATCGGCCTCGTGGTCGGCCTGTATTTCGTCTGGTTCTGGACCCACAGCGGCCAGACGCTGCCGATGAAAACGTGGCGCCTGCGCGTCGTCGACGCTAACGGCGCGCCGCTATCCACCGGCCGCGCGATCGTTCGTTACGTGCTGGCGTGGCTGTGGTTTTTGCCGCCCCTCGCACTGCACCCGCTGCTAGGCCTCACCGTGCCGCAGACTCTGCTGATCGCCGCACTCTGGTTCGTGCTGTGGGCCGCCACCGGCCGCTTCGACCCGCAGCGTCAATTCCTGCACGACCGCCTCGCCGGCACCCGCGTCATTAGCGTCGCAAACTGACCACGCTGCCGCGCCCGCGGTTCGCGTTTGCTGTACTACCGGACTTACCGCCCGGCATCGTCCTTCTCCGAGCATCGCCGCTCCGCCGCCGTCCCCTTCTTCCGACACAGTAATAAGAACTTCTCGTGACTGTCACGGCGCGGTCACGCGCGACTGGCGCAATACGGGCACCGCAACTCGACGCGTGAGCCATGGACCCCAAAACGTCCGCGACTTCCCTGTTCCGCCAGACCGGCCCGAGCGTCGACCCCGTCGCGTTCCGCCCGGAACCCAACCCCAGTCACGGACGACCGCTGCCTGTGCCATCGCTGCCCCTCGACGCGCAAGCCAGCCATCAAGACGACGAACACGGCGAACCGCATCGCTATCGCACCATCTGGCTGTCCGACATCCATCTCGGCTCGAGCGGTTGTCAGGCGCCGTATCTGCTGGACTTCCTGCGGCACAACGAGTCGGAATACCTGTACCTGGTGGGCGACATCATCGACGGCTGGCAGTTGAAAAAAGGCTGGTACTGGCCGCAGGCGCACAACGACGTCGTACAGAAGATCCTGCGCAAAGCGCGCAAAGGCACCCAGGTCATCTACGTCCCAGGCAATCACGACGAAGCCGCGCGTCAGTTCTGCGACCTCGCGTTCGGCGATATCCATGTGCGTGGCGAAGCATTCCACACGACGCTCGCCGGCAAACGCCTCTGGATCGTGCACGGCGATCTGTTCGACGGCGTGATCCAGCACGCCAAGTGGCTCGCCTATCTCGGCGACACGCTCTACACGATGATCCTGATCCTGAACCGCTGGTTCAACCGGATCCGCAGCCGGCTCGGCTTCCCGTACTGGTCGCTGTCGCAATACCTGAAACATCAGGTGAAGAACGCAGTGAATTTCATCTCGTCGTTCGAGCGCGTGATGACCGACGAAGCACGCCGCCGCGGTTGCGACGGCGTGGTGTGCGGACACATTCACAAAGCCGAAATCCGCGAAATCGACGGTGTGCTGTATTGCAACGACGGCGATTGGGTCGAAAGCCTGTCGGCGCTCGTCGAGACGTACGAAGGCGAACTCAAAGTGATCTACTGGACTGTGATGCGCGCCCCGGAAGTCGGCGTGCAAAAAGCCCGGGCGACCGCGTAGCACCTCTCCACTTCTATTGGGCCGAAACCGATGAAGATCATGATCGTCACCGATGCATGGGAACCGCAGGTCAATGGCGTCGTGCGCACGCTGAAAAACACCACGCGCGAGCTCACCGCACTCGGCCACCGCGTCGACTTGCTGACACCGCTCGAATTCAAGACGATTCCGTGCCCGACCTATCCTGAGATTCGCCTGTCGCTGCTGCCGCGCCGCAAGCTCCATCAGCGCATTGACGAATTCGCGCCGGACGCGCTGCACATCGCCACCGAAGGTCCGCTCGGCATGGCCGCACGCGCCTACGCGATCAAACACAAGCTGCCGTTCACGACCGCCTATCACACGCGCTTTCCCGAATATGTGCAGGCGCGTTTCGGCATTCCGCTTGCGGTGACCTACAAGTTTCTGCACTGGTTCCACAAGGCGTCGCTGGCCGTGATGGCGCCCACACCGGTGGTCAAGGCCGACCTCGAAAAATTTGGCTTCACCAATGTGGTGCTGTGGACCCGCGGCGTCGACCTCGACATTTTTCACCAGATGGATTCGAAGGTGCTCAACACCGCGCGACCGATCTTTCTGTATGTGGGACGGGTGGCGGTCGAAAAGAACGTCGAGGCGTTCCTCAAGCTCGATCTGCCCGGCTCCAAGTGGGTCGCGGGCGAAGGCCCGGCACTCGCCGAGCTGAAGTCGCGCTATCCGCAGGCGAACTACCTGGGCGTCCTCACGCAAGCCGAGCTGGCCAAGGTCTACGCCGCTGCCGACGTCTTCGTGTTCCCGAGCCGCACCGATACTTTCGGGCTCGTCCTGCTTGAAGCACTGGCTTGCGGCACGCCGGTCGCGGCGTATCCGGTGACCGGCCCGATCGACGTGCTCGGCGACGGCGGCGCGGGCGCCATGCACGAGGACTTGCGTGAAGCCTGCCTCGAAGCGCTGAAAATCGACCGCGGCCATGCACGCGCGTGGGCCGAACGTTTCTCCTGGGCCGCGGCGTCCGAGCAGTTCGCGGCCCATCTGAAGCCGCTGCCGCGCGCGTCATACAGCGAGGAAAGCGCCGCCGCATGAAGCGGCGCGCCGAGCCGCCTATGCCAACCCGACACTCCAACGCAGCGCGCGCACCGAACGGCGCGTTGCGCGCTGTCAAACCCGATACCGGCGCTGCCAGCGTCGAGCCGTTCGAAGACGTGAGCGAGCAAGCCACGCCGGATCATGTCCAGCACGCGAACGGTTTTCACGGCATGAAAGGCGTGGGTCCCGAGGGCTCCGAGCAGTTCGATAACGAGCCCCATCACGAACCGCTCAGTCCCGACGATCCATTCGCCCCGCTCCCCTTCAATCCGTACAAGGGCAATCGCGGCCTGACCCGCGCATGGCACGCGATGAAAAATTCGCTGGCCGGGTTTCGGGTGGCGATCCGCGAGGAAAGCGCGTTTCGCCAGGAGCTCACGCTCGCGGCGATCCTGATTCCATGCGGCGTGCTGGTGCCGGTCGATCCGGTGTCGCGCGTGTTGCTTCTCGGCTCGGTGCTGCTGGTGCTGATCGTCGAGTTGCTGAATTCGAGCGTCGAGGCGGCCATCGACCGGATTTCACTCGAGCGCCACGAGTTGTCGCGCCGCGCCAAGGATCTCGGCAGCGCGGCGGTGATGGTCGCGCTCGGCATGTGCGTGATGACATGGGGGCTGATTGTCGGGCCGCTGATCGTGCACTGGATCAAAGCGTGGCTGTGAGCGCGACGGTAGCCCCTTCCCGCGGCGCCTCGCGCGCCCCGGCCGCCGCAGCGGGCAATGAAAACCCTGAGTATCCGCTTGGTATTAGAACGGTCGGTTTATAATCGTCCGACAGCCCTACGGAAAATCGCTGGGGCGCTCAATATACCAACCGCGTCCGGGTGGATCACGCTAGAGCGGCAAGCCGCCACGCGCCCAGCCCGGCGTAACCAGGGCCGGACGACATGGAAGCCAAACCTCCCCGCCGCACCCGCGAACGGATCCTCGAACTGTCGTTGAAACTGTTCAACGAAATCGGCGAGCCGAACGTCACGACCACGACGATCGCCGAGGAAATGGAAATCAGTCCAGGCAACCTGTACTACCACTTCCGCAACAAAGACGACATCATCAACAGCATCTTCAGCCAGTTCGAGCAGGAGATCGAAAAGCGTCTGCGCTTTCCCGACGATCACCGCGCCACGATCGACGAGATGTGGTCGTACCTGCAGTACATGGTCGATTTCACCTGGCGCTATCGTTTCCTGTATCGTGATCTGAACGATCTGCTGGCGCGCAACCGTACGCTCGAAACACATTTCAAGCAGATCATCAGCCACAAGGTGCGCTTTGCGAGCCAGTTCTGCGAGCAGCTCGTGGCGGACGGCGAAATGGTCGCCACGCCCGAAGAGCTGCAGGTGATCGCCACCAACATCGGCGTGATCGCCACGTACTGGCTGTCGTACCAGTTCGTGATGAACCCGCGCAAGTACAACGAGCAGGAAACCATTCGCGCCGAACTGCATCAGGTGAGCGTGCAGATCGTGTCGCTGATGGCGCCTTATCTGCGCGGGCGCTCACGGCAGATTTTCGACGACCTCGTATCGGGCAAGCTGCCCAAGCGCGAGTTCTACGACTACCTGCCGCCGAAGGAGGGCGCCGCGCCCCGCAACGAACCGAAGGACGTTTGAGTATGAAGTCGGTGTGTGTGTATTGCGGCTCCTCCGACGGAGCCAGACCGTTGTACGCCGAAGCCGCGCGCGCCTTTGGCCGCGCGCTGGTACAGGCCGATCTCGCGCTGGTCTACGGCGGCGGCAAGGTCGGCCTGATGGGTGTGATCGCCGATACGGTGATGGCCGAGGGCGGCCGCGCAATCGGCGTGATTCCCGAGTTGCTGGTCAACAAGGAAGTTGGCCATAACGGTTTGACGGAATTGCATGTCGTACCCGATATGCATCATCGCAAGAAGATGATGGCCGACCTGTCCGACGCGTTCGTTGCAATGCCGGGCGGTGCCGGCACGCTCGAAGAACTGTTCGAGGTCTATACGTGGGCGCAACTCGGCTATCACCAGAAGCCGGTGGCACTGCTGAATATCGACGGCTTCTACGATCCGCTGATCGCGCTGCTCAAACACACGGTAGACGAAGGCTTCATGCGGCAGACCTACTTCGACATCCTGCAACGGGACGCCGACCCGGTCGCGCTGATCGGCAAGCTGCAGCGCTATCAACCGCCTGCCAGCGACAAATGGGCGATTAAACGCGACGCTGTCTGAGCGCCGCGTAGCGCGCCTGTTCGACGCCCTCTTTCACCCCGCTGAACGAAACCGGCCGCGCACTCCCGCGGCCCCCACCCGAGCGATGAGGTTGCGATGACGAAAGCCGTTCTGATCACCGGTGGCAGCCGCGGCATTGGCCGCGCGACCGCGCGTTTGCTGGGCGCACGGGGCTGGTCGGTGGGCGTGAACTATGCGCAAAACCTGGCGGCAGCGCGGGAAACCGTTGCCGACGTGGAACGCGCTGGGGGCCAGGCGCTGGCGATTGCCGGCGACGTCGCCAGTGAAGCCGATGTGATCGCGATGTTCGACGCGCTCCAGCAAAAGTTCGGCCGGCTCGATGCACTCGTCAATAATGCCGGCATTGTCGCGCCGTCGAGTCAGCTTGCGGACATGGAGCTTGCGCGCCTGAAGCGTATGTTCGACGTCAACGTGCTCGGCGCCTACCTATGCGCACGCGAAGCGGCGCGCCGCATGTCGACCGCCCGTGGCGGCGCGGGGGGCGTGATCGTGAACATCTCGTCGGCGGCTGCACGTTTAGGCTCGCCGAACGAATACATCGACTACGCGGGCTCGAAAGGCGCAGTCGACACCCTGACAATTGGCCTCGCCAAAGAACTCGGCCCGCAGGGTGTGCGCGTGAACGCGGTGCGCCCCGGCCTGATCGACACCGACATCCACGCGAGCGGCGGCAAGCCCGAGCGCGCCGCCCAGCTCGGCGCGACCACGCCGCTCGGCCGCCCCGGCAGCGCCGACGAGGTTGCCGAGTCGATCGTCTGGTTGTTGAGCGACGCCGCCTCGTACGTGACGGGCGCGCTGCTCGACGTCACCGGCGGCCGCTGAGCAGACCCTAAGGCCCCTAGGGGCCCCTAAGCCCCTAAGCGCCCCCTCTTCTGCTTGCGCGGCCAGCGGCTTCCCGCGGCCGCTTTCTCCTCCCCCCCCCCTATTCCCCTCGATCTGGCGAAGAATCGGCGCGATCCGTTTGACTGACCGCCATATTCTTCGCTTTTTCTGTAATCGTTCGTAATAAAGCGGGTCTACAATCGCAGCATTCGCATGCGGCCGCAGGCTGTGCGCAGCTAGACCACAAGCCCGCGGCCAACGCCGCCGCGTAGGGCCATCAGAGATTCTCATGTACGAAAACTCATCCGCGCCCTGGCGCACGGGGACCGTCGCGGTTGCGACACCTGCACCGGCCGGCTCTGCCGACGGTGCGCCGGGCACGCACGCTGGCTCGGCACGCGTTGACGAGTTCGGCGCGGTCTTGTCAGACGGCCTCACGGCGGCGGCCGAAGCCGCAACGCCCGCAAGGCCCGCCACGCCTGCCGGCTCCTCGACACCCGCCGCGCCGGGGTCGGCTCCCGCTTCACGCGGCGCGCGGCGCTTGCGTGCGCTGGCCGCTGCCCGTCCGCTCATGTGGCTGGCGGCGCTGGCCGTCCTGTGCGCGTGGCTTCTGCCCGGCACCCTCGGCCACGAGCCGTGGAAACAGGACGAGACCTATACGTTCGGCATCATCCAGCACATGCTCGATACCGGCGACCTGGTCGTGCCGACCAACGCCGGCCAGCCCTTTGTCGAAAAGCCACCGATCTACGACTGGGTCGCCACGGGCTTCGCCTGGATGCTCGGCCGCTATCTGCCGCTGCATGATGCTGCCCGCCTTGCGAGCGCGCTCTTCGCGGGCCTGACCGTCTACTACACGGCACGCGTCGCCCGCCGCGCGGTGAGCGCGTCCAGCTGGTTCGATATCCGCGTGATCGGTACGCTGGCGTTATTCGCGAGCACGCTCGTCGTCGTCAAGCACGTGCATGACATGATGACCGACGTCGCGCTGATGGCCGGCGCCGCGCTCGGTTTCCGCGGATTGTTCGAACTGGTGCTGGTGCATCTGCGCGACGAAGCGCGCCTGCTGCCGGTCGACGTGCACCACCGGCGCCACGCGATTCTGAGCGGCGCGGCGATGTTCGGCGCGGGCGTCGGCGTGTCGCTGCTGGCCAAGGGCCTGTTCGTGCCGCTCGTCTTCGGCGCGACCACCGTCGCCGTGCTGGTGCTGTATCCCGCCTGCCGCACGCGCAGCTTCGCGGCGTCGCTCGGCGTCGCCGCACTGGTCTGCGCGCCCTTCGCGCTGATCTGGCCAATCTGCTTCTATCTACGCTCCGAAGCGCTCTTCAAGGTCTGGCTGTGGGACAACAACGTCGGCCGCTTCTTCGGCTTTTCGGTAGCGGAACTCGGCTCTGAAAACGAAAGCCGCTGGTTCGTGTTGCGCACCGTGCTGAGCGTCGGTTTCCCGGTCGTGCCGCTTGCGGTAGCCGCGCTCGCCGGCGGCGGATGGCGCCGCTGGCGTGATCCGCGCGTGGCGTTGCCGGTGATGTTCTCGGGCATCGGTTTCGCCGTGCTGCAAACGTCGGCAACGGTTCGCGAACTGTACATTCTGCCGTTCATTGCCCCGCTCGCCTTGGTGGCGACGCGAGGCATCGACAGGCTGCCGCAGCGCCTGCACGCAGGCTGGGACATAGCGAGCCGCGTGCTGTTCGGCGCTATGGCCACGCTCGCCTGGATCATCTGGTCGATCATGAGCGGTCCGGCCGATACACATGCGTCGCTGCACTGGCTCGGCCGCTGGTTGCCACTCGACTGGGTGCTACCCGTCAAACCCATATTGATCGCGGCCGCGCTGCTGATGACGCTCGGCTGGCTATGGCTGCTGCCGGTCTTCAGACACACCGGCAAATGGCGCGGCGCGCTGAGCTGGTGCGCGGGTGCAATTCTCGCGTGGGGGCTGGTGAGCACCCTGCTGCTGCCATGGCTCGATTATGCAAAGAGTTACCGCTCCGTGTTCGAAAACCTCGGCGCCGCCATGAACATCGAATGGAACGACGGCGACTGCATGGCCAGTACCGGACTCGGCGAATCCGAAGCGCCGATGCTCTACTACTACACAGGTATCGAGCATCAACCGGTCGCGAACACAGCGACAACCGAATGCACGTGGCTGATCGACCAGGGCCGTCGCGACAATGCGCGCGCGCCAGCGGGCGATTGGCGGCTGTTCTGGTCGGGCGCGCGACCGGGCGATACCGGCGAGTTGCTGCGGGTATTTGTGCGGACTCCGGCGAAGCCCGCGGACGGCGAGTAGCGCATGGCGGCAAAGAGCGCCGCCATGCCATGTGCCGCCGCTTTTCCAACGCCTAGAAAGACGAGCCGGGTCCTTTCAGGAAAGCCCTTTCTTCATCCGTAGACTGCCGCCCGAGCGCCGCGTTGCGATGAGGAAAGCGTCCGAAACGTTCGATGATTCTGGCGTGCCCGACTGCCGATGAGTAGTAGGACGCACCTTCCGGCTCGGCCTTCAGTTGTTTGAACAGGCGCAACGATTCATGCTGACTGGCAAGCGTTTCGTCGTGTTCGAACGGCAAATACGCGAACGCGCGATGATGCGCGGTAGGCAACCGGAGATCGGTGCCGCTTGCGACCATCTGCTGCGCAACGCGCAGCGCCTGATGATCTGCCGCGAAAGCGCGCGGCGTATTGCGGTAGCAATTGCGGGAAAACTGATCCAGCACAATGATCAGTGCCAAAGCACCAGACGGTGTCGCCGTCCAGCTATCGAGTGCCCCTTCGCGCGCGGCATCGATCAGCGTCCCGAAGCGTTCCAGCAGCATCGCGTCGAAAGCCGGATCGCGGGCAAACCAGAGCTTGCGCGCCTGGCCGAAGGTGGGCGTATCCGGCGCGCCAAACCAGCAGTCGAGAACCGCGCGCGCCTCGGCCGCTTCCAGCCCCGCGACCCGCTCAACCATTGCGATTGCGCATCCAGTCCGCTGTCTCAAAGAACGACGCCAACAGGCGCTCTCGCAGCGATTCGGAGAGCCCGACGTCTTCCATTGCCCACGCCATGCAGCGAAGCCATTGATCCCGCTCGCTGGACGCGATCGGAAACGGCATGTGCCGCGCCCTCAACCTGGGATGGCCGAAGCGGCTGATGTAATGATCGGGTCCCCCCATCCAGCCGCACAGGAACCAGAAAAACTTGTCGCGCGAACCATCGAGCGACTCCGGATGCAAGGCCCGAATCCCGGCGAATTCCGTTTCGAGATCCATCAGGTCATAAAACCGGTCGACCAGTTCGCGCACGCGCGCTTCACCACCCACCAGCTCGAAGGCCGTCGGCTGTGCGGCGGACACTTCGTCGTTAAGATCGCTCATACCCAATCACAAAGAACATCAAAGAAAAATCACGCATCCCGCAGCGATTGCAACGCGGGCCGCGTCAGCACATGCCGCAAGCTGATCCAGCCCCCCACACCCGCGCAGGCGATCCCGGCGGCGATACCCGCGGGCAACAGCCATGGATCGAAGCTCAGATAAAACTCGAACACGCGCGTCGCCAGCAACCAGCCGATCACTTGCGCGCCGATCGCCGCCATCAAGCCGGCCAGCGCCCCTACCGCCACAAACTCGGCGATCTGCACCGCCCGCACCTGGCGATGCGAGGCCCCCAGCGCGCGCAGCAGCGCGGATTCTCGCATACGCTCATCGCGCGTGCCGGCCAGCGCCGCGTAGAGCACCAGCACGCCGGCCGCGAGCGTGAACGCGAACAGGAACTGCACCGCGCCGATTACCTGCTGCAAGACGCGCTGCACCTGGGCCAGAATCGGACCCATATCGATTGCCGTGAGGTTCGGATAAGCGGCGATCAGCCCGTCGATGATCGACTGATTTTGCGGTGGCAAATGGAAGCTGGTAATGAACGTCGCCGGGAAATCCTGCAACGCGGCCGGCGGCATCAACACGAAAAAATTGACCTTGAACGAACCCCAGTCGAGCTTGCGCACACTCGTCACCGGCGCGTCGATCTGCAAACCCGTCACGTCGAAACGCAGCGTATCGCCGGGCTTCACGTTGATCAGCTTCGCCAAGCCCTGTTCGATGGAGATCTGCGGCGTCTTCGTGTCGCCATACCAGGTGCCGGCGGAAAGACGGTTGTCGTCAGGCAGCTCGGTCGTGTACGACAGATTGAATTCGCGGTCGACGAGACGTTTGGCATCCTCGCCCTTGAATGAATCCGGATTGACGGGTTTGCCGTTGATCGCGATCAGCCGGCCGCGCACCATCGGCGCGAGCACCGTGCCGGGCACGCCGTGCGTGTTCAGATATTGCGTGACAGCGTCGCGCTGGTCGGGCTGGATGTCGATGATAAATTCGTTGGGCGCATCCGGCGGCGTGGATTTGCGCCAGCCGGCCACGAGATCGTTACGCGTCATCGCGATCAGCAACAGGCACATCAGACCGATGCCGAGTGCGGTGATCTGCAACGCGCTCGCGCCGCTGCGCCGCTCCAGCGAGGCCAGCGCGTAACGCCAGCCGATTCCCGCATTCACGCGCTCGCTGCGCACGACGCGCGACGCGCCCCACAACGCCAGCCGCGCGATACACGCGAACACCAGCAGGCCGCCAGCGAAACCACCCGCGACAATGCCGCCGAGCTTCAACTCGCCCGCGGCAACGATCAGGAGCGCGGCAAACAACACGATGCCGAGTGCATACGCGGCCCACGCGGTACGCCCCGCTTCGCCCCATTCGCGGCGCAGCACGCGCACCGGCGGCACGCGTGTCAGCGGCAACAGCGGCGGCAACGCGAAACCGAGCAGCAACACCAGACCGGCCGCGATACCTTCGAGCGCCGGCCAGACCGTGGGGTACGGCAAGGTGACATCGATCAGACTGCCGAGCCATGTCAGCAACGCCATATGCCCCAGATAACCGAGCGCCACGCCGAGCGCGCCGCCGATCAGACCCAGCCCCATGAATTCAAGCGTGAACAGCGTGCGCAGCGTGGCTTGACTGACACCGAGACAGCGCATCGCCGCGCAGCCATCCAGATGCCGGCGCATATACCGATGCGCGGCCATCGCGATCGCCACCGCCGCGAGCAGCGCGGTGAGCAGCGAGACGAGCGTGAGGAAGTGACTCGCGCGGTCGAGCGTCTGACGTACCTGCGGCTGGCCGTCCTGCAACGACTCGAGCGCGACGCCGCGCATCTTGCCGCCGTCTACCTTGTCATGCGCGAATTGCGCGAAGCGCGCCACCGATGCATCCGAACCCGCCACCAGCAGCCGGTAAGTCACACGGCTGCCGTAGGTGATGAGGCCGGTCGATGGGACATCGTCGGCACGCAGCATCAGACGCGGTGAAAAATTGACGAACGAGAAACCACGGTCGAGTTCGCGGGTGATCACCGCACCGATCGTGAAGTTGCGCGACCCGACCTTCACGGCGTCGCCGACATGCAGCTTCAACGCGTCGAGCAACGCCTGATCGACCCAAACCGTACCGGGAGCCGGAATCGAGCGGGTAGGATGGCCCGCCGCGCCCGGCGCCGACGCGATCCGCAATTCGCCGCGCAACGGATAACCCGGCGACACCGCCTTGACGGCGGCCAGCCGCGAGACCGGCTGTGCGCCGGTCGAATTGACCATACTGGGGAAGATCGCCGTGCTGGCGGTGCTCAAACCGAGCGCGCCAGCTTGCATCGCGAACTGCGGATCAACAGGATGATCGGCACGGACGATGAAATCGGCGCCGATCATGCGCCGCGCATCGCGCTCAAGCCCCTGATGCAAACGGTCGGCCAGAAAGCCGACACTCGACAACGCCGCGACGGCCAGCACCAGCGCCAGCAGCAGCATCGTCAGTTCGCCCGCGCGCCAGTCGCGCGCCGTCATGCGGATGGCCTGGCGCAGCACATCCGCGCCGCCCAGCCGGCGCGTCGGCCGTGAGGCGGTCCGCGCCGTCACACTCCTTACCGTATCGCTCAATCGTGCCGACTCCTGGCAAACCGCGACACCATGTGCGTCGCCATTCCGCGAAAACCGCCCTGCACCCCACGCCACAACCGCGGCAACGCCCAGCCCGCCAGCATCAGAAAGCCCACCATCAGGATCAGGAACAGAAGCGGCACGAACAGCGCGAGCAGCATGCCGCCGAACACGAGTCCGTCTTCGGCAGTCGAGGTCACGACATTCGACACCGGTTCCGGCGACAGATTGATCAGCGCGCGCGTGCCCGCCTTAGCCAGATGCGCGGTGCCTGCCAGCGTGCCGCCCGCCAATGCCGCGACCGTCAGCAGCGCCGGATCGGCATGGCCGAGCGCGCCGGCGGCCAATACCGCGCCGGCGGGAATCCGGATAAAGGTATGGACTGCGTCCCATAAGGAATCGAACGCGGGAATCTTGTCGGCGAGAAATTCGGTGACCGTCAGCACACCCGCGACGCCGATGACCCACGGCGACGACAGCGCGGACAACGTATCGGGAAGATGGATGAAGCCAAGACGCGCGAACACGCCGGCCAGCAGGACTGTCAGATAGAGGCGCAGACCGCTGCCCCATGAGAGGCCCGCAGCGAGCGAAAGTGATTCAAGCATGGCCGCCTCCAGGCGCGCTGTGCGTGCCGGGCGCTTCGACGGGCAAAGCAAAGGAAACCGCCGCATCGAAGTCGTCAGACCCGCGCCAAGCCGGCCGCGCCAAATAGGCCGCGGACAATTTCAGGTTGGATTCAGTCTCATTATAGCCACGTTAATTCGCAGAACGCAGAGTGGCGAACAAATGCTGGCCTGTAACGGCGGAGGATTGGCGCTCGATCCACGCACGCGCGGACACGCCAATCCACTTGAATCTCAGGGTCTCAATGAGAGATTCACCGAGAGATCAATGCCCCGACGACAGCTTCAACCCGATCAAGCCGATCACGATCAGCGCCGCGCTCGCCACCCGCGCGACCGTCAAAGCCTCGCCCATCATGACGATGCCGAAGATGAACGCGCCGACCGCGCCGATGCCTGTCCACACGGCGTAGGCCGTGCCGAGCGGCAGTTGACGCATCGCCATGGCAAGCAGAACGAAACTGCCGAGCGCGGTCACGACCGTAAATACGGACGGCCACAGCCGGGTAAAGCCTTCGGAGGTTTTAAGACCGGCCGCCCAGGCAACCTCGAGCAAACCGGCAATCAGCAGAAGAATCCAGGACATGAGACAGCTCCATGATCAGATGGGGCCGTCCCCGTTTGAAGCAGATGCGCAAGGTCGTCCTTACGAACTGTAATTATACCAAAATCGCGTTATACGGCGCCGACCAGCCGATATCCCACCCCCGTCTCCGTGACGATGTGCTCCGGTTGCGCCGGATCGCGCTCCAGTTTCCCGCGCAGATGCGCCATGTAGATGCGCAGATAGTGATGGCTCTCCACATGGGACGGCCCCCACACGTCGCGCAACAATTGCCGGTGCGTCAGCACCCGGCCCGCATGGCGCACCAGGGTCGCGAGCAGCCGATATTCGATCGGCGTGAGATGGATGGCGGCGCCCTCGCGCGTCACCTGGCGCAAGGCCAGGTCGACGGTCACCGCGCCGAAGCGCACCAGCGGCGATTCATTCGCGCCACCCTGATTGCGCCGCCGCATATGCGCACGGATGCGCGCCAGCAGTTCGGACACGCCGAATGGCTTGGTGAGGTAATCGTCCGCGCCGGCGTCGAGCGCGGCGACTTTCTCGGTTTCCTGAGTGCGCGCCGACAGCACGATGACCGGCAGCTCGCTCCAGCCCCGCAGCTCGCGAATCACATCGAGACCGTCGGTGTCGGGCAGGCCGAGATCGACGATAACGAGATCGGGTTTGCGCGTCGCGGCTTCGACGAGACCTTGTTTGCCGGTTTCGGCGTCGTGCACGACAATGCCCTCGCCTTCCAGCGCGGTTCGCACGAAGCGGCGAATCTGCTTTTCGTCTTCGATCAGAACGACGGTGATGCTCGGGTCACTCATGGCTGGGCTTGGAAAGCAGGTTAGAAGTTGGATCGCGGTCGGGCAAGGCATCGGCGCCTTCGTCTTCCAGCGCATCGGGTGCTTCGGGGGGTGTTTCCACCGGCAAGGTGAACCAGAAGCGCGCGCCTTCGACACGGCCGTCCGGTGACATCCGATTGAGCGCGCCGATTGTACCGCCGTGCGCTTCGACGATCGCGCGGCAGATCGCGAGGCCAAGGCCGATGCCCGGCTTGGCCGACTCCTTCTCGCCGCGCGTGAATTTCTCGAACACACGCGCTTCCATGCCGGCCGGCAGACCCGGCCCGTTATCGTCGACCGCGACGCGTACGAACGATTTGCCGTCCGCGTCGAGACGTTGCGCGCCGATCGTCAACGGCGTATCCGGCGGGGTGTACTTGGCCGCGTTCTCGAACAGGTTCGAGAAGAGCCGCTCCATCAGCACCGCATCGAGGTGCAGCAGCGGCAAATCGGCAGGCAGCTTGACTTGCACCGGGTGATTGGCCAGCACGCGTTTGCACGCCCGCAGCGCGGCACCCACCGTTTCCTCGAGAAGGGTCCACTGCTGGTTCAGTTGCAGGCTGCCTGCCTGCAAACGCGCCATATCGAGCAGATTGGTGACGATGCCGGTCATGCGCAGCGCCTCTTCGTGAATCGCTTCGACGAGATCGTCGCCGGGTTGCGCACCGGGATGCGCCTCGCGCGATTGCGCCAGCATCGACGAGAAGCCGACGATCGTCGTCAGCGGGGTGCGCAGGTCGTGCGAGATCGCCGACAGCAGCGAATTGCGCAAGCGCTCCGATTCCATATTGACGAGCGCGTCGCGCGCGATGTCGACGTAGTGCACCCGCTCCAGCGCCAGCGCGATCTGCGCGGCAAATGCGTCGAGCATGCGTTGCTGCTCGGGCACGTCCAGCTCGCGCTCGTCGCGCATCACGACCGCGAGCACACCGCGCGTGCGCATCGGCGCCTTCAGCGGCAGGTACAGCGCGGCGGCGGCCGGCAGCGTATCGGTACCGTGTCCGGCGGGCTTCTGCTGATCGTAGACCCATTGACCGACGTCGCTATCGAGCATCTCGCCTTCGAGCGTGATTGCCGCATCGGGGTCCTCGATTTTCTGCTTCACCTGATCGGCGCTGTCCGGCAACAGGATCGCGACACGCGCGCCGAACACTTCGCTGACATGCCGGCTGCCGATGCCGACGATCTGCTCGGTGGTAAGCGCGGCAGCCAGCTCGCGCGCCATCGCATACATCGCGCCGGTGCGTTGTTCGCGGCGCCGCGCGACGCTCGCCTCGCGGCGCAAGCTCGACGTGAGATGGCTGATGACGAGCGAAGTCAGCAACATGCCGAGGAAGGTCAGCAGGTACTGCGTGTCGGACACCGACAGCGACATGCGCGGCGGCACGAAGAAGAAATCGAACGCCGCCACGCTCATGAACGACAGTACGACGCCTGGCCCACGCCCCAGCTTCACGGCCGTGAAAATCACGCCGAGCAGGTACAGCATGACGAGGTTGGTCAGGTCGATATGGTCGATCAACTGGCTCGACAACAGCGTAATGGCCGCGCAAATCGTCAGTGCGATGCCGTAGGCGCGCGGCGGCGAACGGCGTTCGCGCGCCGCGCTCAGCGCCTCGCGCCACGCATTCGCCGTGGTATTGAGCAAGCGACGCTGCTCGCCGCCGTCGCGTTCCGACGACGCGCGAATCAGCGTGAGATCGAGGTCGCCCGCGCGTTCCGCGATGCGTTCGCCGAGCGGACGGCGCACCCAGCGCTGAAAACCGCTGCGCGCCGATGCGCCGGCCACCAGCTTGGAGACATTGCGAGCCTGCGCGTAGCCGATCAGCGCGGCGACCGCATCGGTGCCCGCCAGCGTCGCGGTTTCGGCGCCGAGTTCGGCGGCGAGCTTCAAGGCGTTCAGTGTGCGTTCGCGGCGCGCATCGGGCAGGCGCTGCAGCGCGGGGGTTTCGACGTAGACCGCGATCCAGTCGGCCTTCAGGCTCGCGGCAAGGCGTGCCGCCGCGCGCACCAGCATCGGCGCTTCCGGCCCCGGACCGACACACACCAGCAAGCGCTCGCGCGCCTGCCAGATCCGCTCGATCGAACGGTCGGCGCGATACTCACGCATCTGCGCATCGACACGGTCCGCCGTGCGGCGCAACGCCAGTTCGCGCAGCGCGATCAGATTGCCCTTGCGAAAGAAGTTGCGCACCGCGCGCTCGGCCTGCTGCGGCAAATACACCTTGCCGTCGCGCATCCGGTCGAGCAATTCTTCAGCGGGCAGGTCGACCAGCGTGACTTCGTCGGCGCGATCGAACACGCGGTCGGGGACCGTCTCCCAGACCCGGATGCCGGTAATCTGGCCGACTACGTCGTTCAGGCTTTCGAGGTGCTGGACGTTGACCGTGGTGTAGACGTCGATGCCCGCGTCGAGCAGTTCGTAGACATCCTGCCAGCGCTTCAGATGCCGCGCGCCCTGCACGTTCGAATGCGCGAGCTCGTCGACGAGAATCAGTTGCGGCTTGCGCGCGAGCGCGGCGTCGAGATCGAACTCGCCGAGCTTGCGGCCGCGATACTCGATTACCGCGAGCGGCAGCACGTCGAGACCTTCAAGCAACGCAGCGGTTTCGCCGCGGCCATGCGTTTCGGCAATGCCGACCACCACGTCCGTGCCTTCATCCGCACGGCGGCGCGCGGCCTGCAACATCGCGTAGGTTTTGCCGACGCCCGCCGACGCGCCGAAGAAAATCTTCAGCCGGCCCCGTTGACGCTTTTCTTCGTCGCGTTGCAGCTTGTCGAGCAGTTCATCAGGATCGGGGCGGTTCATGCTCAATGGTTTTCATGATAATGCGAGCGATAGTGCATCCATGGTGGCACGGCAGCAGCGCCACCGCAAATGGCAATCGCAAATGGCGAAGGCGGCACCGCATGGTCGCCGCCTCCTCGAATCACAGCCATCAATGAATGACGCTGATCCGCGCTCAACCCTGCTTCATCTCGTCCAGCGCCAGATTCAGTTGCAGCACGTTCACGCGCGGTTCACCAAGAACGCCGAACTGGCGGCCAGTCGTATAACGATCGACCAGCGCCTGCACATCGTTCACGGCGAGCTTACGCGCTTTGGCGACGCGTTCGATCTGATACGCGGCGGCCGCCGGGCTGATCTCAGGATCGAGACCGCTGCCCGAGGACGTCACCAGATCGACCGGCACGGGCTTCGACATATCCGTGCCGGCCGCCTTCAACGCGTCGATGCGGCCTTTGACCTCATCGAGCAGCGCCGGGTTGGTCGGTCCGAGATTCGAACCGCTCGAGCCCTGGGGGTTGTACGGCATCGGGCTGGTGGCCGACAGACGGCCCCAGAAGTACTGCGGCGCATCGAACTGCTGGCCGATCAGCTTCGAGCCGACCACCTTGCCGTCCTTCTCGAGCAGGCTGCCGTTGGCCTGGTTGTTGAAAGCTGCCTGACCGACGGCGGTCATTACCGCGGGATAAGCGAGTCCGGTGACGGCGGTCAGCACCGCGAAAATCACGATCAGCGGACGGAACAGATTTTTCATGTTGGGTAACTCCTTTTAAGCTGCCGCTTCTCAAACCCAGCCGAACGCGGCCAGCACCATATCGATCAGCTTGATGCCGATGAACGGCACGATAATCCCGCCCAGACCGTAGACCAGCAGATTGCGGCGCAACAGAATCGCCGCACCCAGCGCCCGGTATTTCACGCCCTTGAGCGCGAGCGGAATCAGCAGCACGATGATCAGCGCATTGAAAATCACCGCCGACATGATCGCCGAGGCCGGCGTGGCCAGATGCATCACGTTCAGCGCGTTCAGTGCCGGATACGTGGTGGCGAACGCCGCCGGGATGATCGCGAAGTACTTGGCGACGTCGTTGGCGATCGAGAACGTGGTGAGCGAGCCGCGCGTCATCAGCATCTGCTTGCCGATCTCGACGATCTCGATCAGCTTGGTCGGATTCGAATCGAGGTCGACCATGTTGCCGGCTTCTTTCGCGGCCTGCGTACCCGTGTTCATCGCCACTGCCACGTCTGCCTGCGCGAGCGCCGGGGCGTCGTTGGTGCCGTCGCCGGTCATCGCCACCAGACGACCCTCGGCCTGGTGCGAACGGATCGTGGCGAGCTTTGCTTCCGGGGTGGCTTCGGCGAGGAAATCGTCCACGCCGGCTTCGGCTGCAATCGCCGCGGCCGTCAGACGGTTGTCGCCCGTCACCATGATGGTCTTGATACCCATCTTGCGCAGTTCGGCGAAGCGCTCCTTGATACCGCCCTTCACCACGTCCTTCAGTTCGATCACGCCGAGCACGCGTGCGCCCTGCTCGCCTTTCTCGGCGACCACCAACGGCGTGCTGCCGCGGCGTGCGACTTCGGCCACGGCCGTGCTGACTTCGTTCGGGAAACGGCCGCCATTCGCTTCGACGTAGTTCTTCACTGCGTCGGCCGCGCCCTTGCGGATCTCACGGCCCGGCAGGTCCACACCGCTCATCCGTGTTTGTGCCGTGAAGGCGAGGAATTCCGCTTTCAGCGAGGCCATATCGCGTTGACGGATATTGAAGCGCTGCTTCGCCAGCACGACGATGCTGCGGCCTTCCGGCGTTTCGTCGGCGAGCGACGAAAGCTGGGCGGCATCCGCCAGCGCTTCTTCGGTCAAACCCGGCGCCGGCACGAATTGCGATGCCTGACGGTTACCGAGCGTGATCGTGCCGGTCTTGTCGAGCAACAGCACGTCGACGTCACCGGCTGCTTCCACAGCACGGCCCGAGGTGGCAATCACGTTCGCCTGCATCATGCGGCTCATACCGGCCACGCCGATCGCTGACAACAGCCCGCCGATGGTGGTCGGAATCAGGCACACCAGCAGCGCGACCAGCGCCGTGATCGTGACCACGTGACCCGCCTTGGCCGCTTCGACCGAAAACATCGAGAACGGCAGCAGAGTGGCGGTAGCCAGCAACATCACAATCGTCAGCGCGACCAGCAGGATCGTCAGCGCGATTTCGTTCGGCGTTTTCTGCCGCTTGGCGCCTTCGACCATCGCGATCATGCGGTCGAGGAAGGCTTCGCCCGGATTGGCCGTGACCCGCACGACGATCCAGTCCGACAGCACGCGCGTGCCGCCCGTCACCGACGAAAAATCGCCGCCCGACTCGCGGATCACCGGTGCGGATTCGCCCGTGATCGCCGATTCGTCGACCGATGCAACGCCGTCGATCACCTCACCGTCAGCCGGAATCACGTCGCCGGTTTCGACCAGCACAACGTCGCCTTTACGCAGATCGGACGCCGTCAGAATACGGATCGGCGACTTCGGATGCGGCTCGTTGAGCTTCTTGGCCATCACGTCTTTCTTCGCGCTGCGCAGCGACGCGGCCTGAGCCTTGGAACGGCCTTCGGCGAGCGCCTCCGCGAAGTTCGCGAACAGCACCGTGAACCACAGCCACAAGGTGACCGCGAGAATGAAGCCCGCGGGCGCCTCGGCCTGGCCGCCCAGCGCGGCGATCCACAGAATGGTCGTCAGAATACTGCCGACGTACACGCAGAACATCACCGGATTGCGGAACTGCGTGCGCGGCGTGAGCTTCTTGAAGGAGTCCACGATCGCCGGGCGCACCAGCGCCGGGTCGAACATGGACCTGGTTGCATTATGTTCAGTCATTGAATCCTCGAATTTCCCGTTTGCGCGTGTTCACTCGTTGCTCACTGGTGTCATCTCGACGGGCCGCCTTAGTGGGCGCCCATCATCATCAGATGTTCGACACCAGGTCCGAGTGCCAGCGCGGGCACATAAGTCAGCGCGCCAACCAGCAACACCGTGCCGAGCAGCAGCACGACGAACAGCGGGCCATGAGTGGGCAACGTGCCTCCGGTCACACCGATACGCTTCTTCGCAGCCAGCGAACCGGCAATCGCCAGCACCGGGATGATCGTGCCGAAGCGGCCGAACCACATCGCGATAGCCGTGAGCCAGTTATAGAACGGCGTGCTCACCGTCAGGCCCGCAAACGCGCTGCCGTTGTTA
The DNA here is from genome assembly GCF_902833645.1 of Paraburkholderia fungorum. Classification (GTDB taxonomy): domain Bacteria; phylum Pseudomonadota; class Gammaproteobacteria; order Burkholderiales; family Burkholderiaceae; genus Paraburkholderia; species Paraburkholderia fungorum. The sequence continues at coordinate 364,706 of NZ_CADFGE010000007.1, read as the reverse complement.
TTCGCGGCCGAGCTGAATGCGTAGAGAATTTCGGAGAAGCCGTGCGCACCAGGGTTGGCAATACCAGCCTTGCCCGCCTCGGTCAGCACCGCGATCGACGTGCCCACGAGCACCAGCAGCGGCGTGAGCAGCACCACGATCGACACCATCTTCATCTCGTACGCTTCGATCTTCTTGCCGACGTATTCAGGCGTGCGGCCGATCATCAGGCCCGCCACGAACACGGCCAGCAGGGCGAACACGAGCATGCCGTACATGCCGGAACCCACGCCGCCGAAGATCACTTCGCCGAGTTGCATCAGCAGCATCGGATAGAGGCCGCCGATCGGCGTGAGCGAGTCGTGCGTATTCGCCACCGCGCCGCACGAAGCCGCCGTGGTCGCCACCGTGAACATGCCCGACTGCGCGATACCGAAGCGCGTTTCCTTGCCCTCCGTATTACCGCCCGACTGCAACGCATTCGCCGATTGGTCCACGTTCAACGCGGTGAAGGCCGGATTACCGCTTTGCTCGGCGCTGATTTCGCCGACCACGCAGACGGCAAACGCAATCGTCATCGCGGCGAGAACGGCGACGCCCTGTTTGCGGTCCGCGATCATGCGCCCGAACACCAGCGCCAATGCCGCCGGAATGATCAGAATCGAGAAGATCTGCAGGAAGTTCGAGAACGGCGTCGGGTTTTCATACGGATGCGCCGAGTTGCCGTTAAAGAAGCCGCCACCGTTGGTGCCGAGCATCTTGATCGCTTCCTGAGAAGCCACCGGGCCCATCGCGATGGTTTGCGTCTTCACCGGCGTGTCGACCGTGACCGGGTTGCCCTTCGCGTCCTTCACCGGATTGCCTTGTGCATCGAGCTTCGGTGCGGCGTAGGTGGTGGTTTGCAGCGTCGGCACGTCCTGATAGGCCTTGAAGTTCTGGATCACACCCTGGCTCATCAGGACAGCGGCGATGATCGCCGACATCGGCAGCAACACATAAAGCGTCACACGCGTCAGATCGACCCAGAAGTTGCCGATGGTTTGCGCGGTATGACGGGCAAAACCGCGAATCAGCGCGATCACCACCACAATGCCGGTGGCGGCCGAGAAGAAGTTCTGGACGGTGAAGCCGAGCATCTGCGTCAAATAGCCAACGGTCTGCTCAGGCGTGTAATCCTGCCAGTTCGTGTTGGTCACGAAACTGACTGCCGTATTGAAGGCGCCGTCCACCGTCATCGGACCAAACTGCTGCGGATTGCCCGGCAGCCAGCCTTGCACGCGCAGCAACACGTAAAGGAACAGCGCGCCGAGCGCATTGAACGCGATAGTGGCGATCGCGTAATGCTTCCAGCCCATCTCCGCCGACGGATCGACGCCCGCGATGCGATACAGCAAACGTTCGAGCGGGCCGCCCAGGCGAACCACGCGCGAGCTGCCGTCCATCACATTGCTCAGGTAGCGGGACATCGGCACCGCGGCTGCCAGCAGCACGACGAGGAAAAGGCCCGCTTGCAGGACATTGTTCGAGTTCATTCAATGTCCTCCGCGCGCAATAGCGCATAGACCAGGTACACAAACAACAACGCGGTGGCCGCGCCCGACAGCCAGAGAATCCAGTTCATGAGCGGGCTCCCTGGCCGCGCCGGAACTGCATCAACTTCTCGCAGCCGGCAATCAACGCAAAGGTCAGCGCGAAAAACAGCACCAGCCCCCCGACATACAGCACATCCATTTTTGTTCTCCATACACGGACTTTGGATAGGGGGAACGTTATGCCGATGCGCGTAAAGGCCTGGTCAAAGGTGGGAGACCATGTGTAAAAATCGTGTAAACGATCGCGGCGGCAGCGATGCGCCGCGCTCGAGTCGATTGACTCAGCGCGCCGGTCGGTCGGGATCGGATGGAAAGGGCTGTAAAGACCGCGCTGGTGCGGCTCGACGCGCAGACCCACGCGTCTTCTGTGGGCCGGAGCGGCCGGCGAAGCGTCGAATTGACCGGCCGGCACAAGCCCGCGGCGCGGCGCGGGCCGGTCAGTCAGTCAGGCATTACGGCAGCAGAATCGTCGAGCCGGTCGTGCGGCGGCCTTCGAGATCCGCATGCGCGCGCCCCACTTCCGCCAACGGATAACGCTGATTGATGCTGCTCTTCACCTTGCCCGACACCAGCATGCCGAAGAGTTCAGCCGACATTGCCTCGTAATCGGCACGCTTCGCGATGTACGTAAACAGCGTGGGGCGCGTAAAGAACAGCGAGCCGCGGCCGGCGAATTCGGACGAGTCGATCGGCGGCAACGGGCCCGATGCATTGCCGAAGCTCACGAATATGCCAAGCGGTGCGAGGCAATCGAGCGAAGCCGTAAACGTATCTTTACCGATCGAGTCGTACACCACCGGCACGCCCGCGCCGTTGGTGATCTCGCGCACCCGCTTCGTGAAGTTTTCCCGCGTATAGACAATCGCATGGTCGCAGCCGTGCGCCTTGGCGATTTCGGCCTTTTCGTCGGAGCCGACCGTGCCGATCACTGTCGCGCCCAACGCCTTCGCCCACTGGCAGGCCAGCAAGCCGACGCCGCCGGCCGCCGCCTGAATCAGGATCGTGTCGCCGGCTTTCACCGGATAGGTACGGCGCAGCAGATACTGCGCGGTCAGACCTTGCAGCATCACGGAGGCCGCCTGCTCGTCGCTCACCGCGTCGGGCACCTTGACCACTTGCGCCGCGGACAGCACGCGCTCCTGCGCATAGGCGCCCGGCGGACGCGCAACGTAGGCCACCCGGTCGCCGGCCTTCAGCCCCGTCACTCCGGTACCGACCGCCGTCACCTCGCCGGCCGCCTCCATGCCCAGACCGCCCGGCAGCGGCAACGGATAAAGACCCGTGCGGAAATACACGTCGATATAGTTCAAACCGACCGCGTTCTGCTTGACGCGGATCTCGCCCGCGCCCGGCTCGCCTACTTCGACGTCGACCCATTTCATCACTTCCGGGCCGCCGGTTTTGTCGAATCGGATTGCTTTGACCATCATGTCTCCTTGATGTGTGATCCAGTGTGAGCGTGAAGCGCCGCGGGATTGATTCAGACCTGCTGCGTGAGGCGCAAGGTCAGCACGTCGAGAATCATGCGCGCGGTGGAAATGTTGGTGGCGCACGGAATATTGTGAACGTCGCAGGCACGCACCAGCGCGTTGATATCCGGTTCGTGCGGCTGCGGCGTCATTGGGTCGCGCAGAAAGATCACCATGTCCACTCGCCCTTCCGCGAGTTGCGCGCCGATCTGCAGGTCGCCACCGTGCGGGCCGGACAACATGCGCTCGACCGTGAGGCCATGCGCGTCGCTAATGCGCGTGCCGGTAGTACCGGTCGCGATGATGTCGCAGCGCCTCAGCGTATCGACGTATTCGCCGGCCAGTTTGACGATGTCGTCTTTCTTGTGATCGTGCGCGATCAGCGCAATACGGGTGGTCATGACGTAAGACTCCTGAAACCGTTGTGATTGTCGTTGTTGTAGTAAAGAGCGATGGCGGTGCTTCGAAAGGGACCGTTCAGAACGTGCCCGGGTAGGCACCGCCATCGACCAGCCAGTTCTGGCCGGTGATATAGCCGGCATGCACGCTGCACAGAAACGCGCAGGCACGGCCGAATTCGTCGCGATTGCCGAAACGGCCGGCGGGAATCGTCTTCATGCGCTGCTTGCGCGCTTCGTCGACGGAAATGTTTTGCGCCTTGGCCTGCGCCGCGAAGGTGGTGGCGATGCGGTCGGTGTCGAACAGCCCCGGCAGCAGGTTGTTGATCGTCACGCCCGTGGCGGCCACCTTGCTGCGCGCCAGTCCCGCCACGAAGCCGGTCAGCCCCGAGCGCGCGCCGTTGGACAGGCCGAGCACGTCGATCGGCGCCTTGACCGCCGAACTCGTGATATTGACGATGCGCCCGTAGCCGCGCTCGCTCATCCCGTCGATAGTCGCGCGGATCAGCTCGATCGGCGTGAGCATGTTGCTCTCCAGCGCGCGAATCCAGTCCTCGTGCGTGAAGTTGCGAAAATCGCCCGGCGGCGGGCCACCGGCGTTGTTGACCAGAATGTCCGGCTGCGGACAGGCGGCGAGCGCCGCGGCACGTCCTTCGGGCGTGGTGATGTCGCACGCCACGGTCTTCACTTCAACACCGCTCTGCTTGCGAATCTCCGCGGCGGTTGCCTCCAGCGTCTCCTGCGTGCGCGCGACGATCGTCAGATTGACGCCTTCGGCTGCCAGCGCTTCCGCGCAGCCGCGCCCCAGTCCCTTGCTGGCCGCGCAAACCAGCGCGGTGCGTCCTGCGATTCCCATGTCCATGTGCGTATCCTTGTGACGTAATCGTGGCGCGGAACACTCCCGCGGTTGCCCAATGGCGGCAAAGTTTCCCCCGATTCTAGAAGAATCGGTGCCGGACTGTGCCGGGCCCCTGCAATCTCCGGTATCTTCCGGCGCCACTCTTTCGGTAAACTTGCGCCGTGGCGCGTCCGTCAGCCGGTTTCCGGCCGGGCGGCGCGCCAAACCGATCCCTCTAGCCGCCGCTTGCGCCCCCGCCATGACTCAGGACAGCCGTTTTCCCAATCTTTTCATCCTCGATCACCCGCTGATCCAGCACAAGCTGTCGCATATGCGCGACCGGGACACCTCAACCCGCACATTCCGCGAACTGCTGCGCGAAATCACGCTACTGATGGGTTACGAAATCACCCGTAACCTGCCGATGACCACGCGCCGCATCACCACACCGCTGGTCGACATCGACGCACCCGTGATCGCCGGCAAGAAGCTGGCGATCGTGCCGGTGCTGCGTGCCGGCATCGGCATGTCGGACGGCCTGCTGGAGCTGGTGCCGTCGGCGCGGGTGGGCCATATCGGCGTCTATCGCGCCGAGGACCACCGCCCGGTGGAGTATCTGGTGCGCCTGCCGGATCTGGAGGACCGCGTGTTCATTCTGTGCGATCCGATGGTCGCGACCGGTTATTCGGCCGTGCACGCCGTGGACGTGCTCAAGCGCCGCAACGTGGCCGGCGAAAACATCCTGTTCCTCGCGTTGGTGGCGGCGCCCGAAGGCGTGCAGGTGTTCCAGGACGCCCATCCCGACGTCAAGCTGTACGTCGCGTCGCTCGATTCGCATCTGAACGAGCACGCCTACATCGTGCCGGGTCTCGGCGACGCCGGCGATCGCCTGTTCGGCACGAAAAACTGACGGCGGACTGAGAAAATCGAGCGGCGGCGCGTACAAAACGCGGCCGCCGCCGGTTGATGAACCGTTTCCACGCTGTTTCACGCTACGCGCCCCTCTGCCGCGCCCTCACGGCGTGATAAAATTCGAATCCGCTCAAAGAGCGGCTCGACTTGCACTGCCACCCGGTGCATCGCGCCTTTACGCGGGACCTGCCGGAACCGGCGCGCTTGAGGCGCCGCTGAGCCCCCGCTGACCGCACTGCCCCGTCTCCAACCGCGCTGCCGGCTTTCGGCTCCGCTTGCCGGGCCTCGCGGGGCGCGATCAAGCTGATGAAGGCCTGACACCGGGCGGTCCGGCGCCGAGCGGTTTGACATCGAGGCGCAAGGTCGCATTCACACGCGCAAGCGCCCGACATCGCAACGACAATTGCACTATGCGTGCGCCCAGTGGCGCGCGCGACGGAGAAAGGTATGGCGGGTCATTCGAAATGGGCCAACATCAAGCATAAGAAAGCAGCGGCCGACGCCAAGCGCGGTAAGGTCTGGACGCGGCTCATCAAGGAAATTCAGGTGGCGGCCCGCATGGGCGGCGGCGATATCGACTCGAACCCGCGTCTGCGGCTCGCCGTCGAAAAGGCGTACGACGCCAACATGCCGAAAGATAACGTCAACCGTGCGATCCAGCGCGGTGTGGGCGGTGTCGACGGCGCAAACTACGAAGAAATCCGCTACGAGGGCTACGGCATCGGCGGCGCGGCGGTAATCGTGGACACCATGACCGACAACCGCACCCGTACGGTGGCGGACGTGCGTCACGCGTTCTCGAAGAACGGCGGCAACATGGGCACGGACGGCTCGGTGTCGTTCATGTTCGATCACGTCGGCCAGTTCCTGTTCGGACCCGACACGCCGGAAGACAAGCTGATGGAAGCCGCCCTCGAAGCCGGCGCCGACGACGTGCTCACGAACGAAGACGGCAGCATCGAGGTGCTGTGCCCGCCGAACGATTTCCCGAAGGTGAAGTCCGCGCTCGAGGCGGCGGGCTTCAAGGCCGAAGTGGCCGAGGTCACGATGAAACCTCAGACGGAAGTCGAATTCACGGGCGAAGACGCGGTGAAAATGCAGAAGCTGCTCGACGCACTGGAAAATCTGGACGACGTGCAGGAAGTCTATACAAACGCCGCGATCGCCGACGAGTGAGCGTGCCGGGCGGCGCCCGGCGCGTGGTTCGGCATCGAGCCAGCCCACGCCCGCGCCGCCGGTTGGCCCTCGCGGGCCCTCGCGTTGCCGCTGAACGGGCGTATTGGCCGGGCGTTGGGTTTGGACCCTGCGGCACCGCCTCCACCCGGGTTCGCCATGTGCCCTGCGCCGTTGTCCGGCTGCGGGCCCATCGCAAACCTTGCTGTTATTCCACGGCTAGGCGTCATGCTTCAGCCGTTTATGGTTTTTAAGTCTCGGGGATTCACATGAAGTTACTCGTCGTCGGTTCCGGCGGTCGCGAACATGCGCTCGCATGGAAGCTCGCGCAATCGCCACGGGTTCAGCTCGTCTATGTTGCTCCCGGCAACGGCGGCACCGCCCAGGACGAGCGTCTGCGCAACATCGACATCACGGATCCGGCCGAACTCGCTGATTTCGTCGAGAAAGAACAGATCGCCTTCACGCTGGTCGGGCCGGAAGGGCCGCTCGCCGCGGGAATCGTCAACCTGTTCCGCTCGCGCGGCCTGAAGATTTTCGGACCGAGCAAGGAAGCCGCGCAACTCGAAAGCTCGAAGGATTTTGCCAAGGCGTTCATGAAGCGCCATGCGATCCCGACCGCCGAATACGAAACCTTCGCCGACGTCGCCGCCGCGCACGCGTATCTGGATGCCAAGGGCGCGCCGATCGTAATCAAGGCCGACGGCCTCGCCGCCGGCAAGGGCGTGGTGGTTGCGCAAACGCTGGAAGAAGCGCACGCCGCGGTCGACATGATGCTGTCGGACAACAAGCTGGGCGATGCCGGCGCGCGTGTCGTGATCGAGGAATTCCTCACCGGCGAGGAAGCCAGCTTCATCGTGATGGTGGACGGCAAGCATGTGCTGGCACTCGCCTCGAGCCAGGACCACAAGCGTCTGCTCGACGGAGACCAGGGTCCGAACACCGGCGGCATGGGCGCGTATTCGCCCGCACCGATCGTCACGCCGCAACTGCATGCGCGCGTGATGCGCGAAATCATCCAGCCGACCGTGCGTGGCATGGAGAAAGAAGGCATCCGCTTCACCGGTTTTCTGTACGCCGGCCTGATGATCGACGCGCAGGGCAATCCGAAAACGCTCGAGTTCAACTGCCGGATGGGCGACCCGGAAACGCAGCCGATCATGGCGCGGCTGAAAGGCGACTTCTCGAAGGTGGTCGAACAGGCTATCGCCGGCACGCTCGATACGATCGAACTCGAATGGGACCGCCGTACCGCGCTGGGCGTGGTGCTCGCCGCGCACAACTATCCGGACACGCCGCGCAAGGGTGACCGGATCAGCGATATCCCGGCCGAAACCGCGGACTCGGTCACGTTCCACGCCGGCACCACCCTGAAGGACGGCAAGCTGACCACCTCGGGCGGCCGCGTGTTGTGCGTGGTCGGTCTGGCGGATTCGGTGCGCAGCGCGCAATCGGTCGCGTACGAGACGATCAACCAGATCTCGTTCGACGGCATGCAGTATCGCCGCGACATCGGCTACCGCGCGTTGAACCGCAAGCACGACGTCAAGACCGACGGCAAGCACTAAGCCACAGCCCCACTTGCCCGCGTGCCGCGCCAACGGCGCTACACTGCGGGTTTTCGCGATCGTTGCGGAGCCCATCGTTCCCGGTGGGCGCGCGCCGTTTGACCGGCGTGTCACCCGGCGCGAATGACCGGAATGACCGTAGCGCCGCGCCTTCGCAGGAAAATCCTGACGCAGGCCCGGCCCTCGCCCTTCACGAAGAACCCGCGGCGCGACCAGCGTGCCGCCCTCAGCACCTGCATTCATGACCGATTCGAGCTACGACGCACAGGCCGTGCGCAGCTGGCTGCAAGGCCTGCAAACGCATATCGCGGACACGCTCGGCGCGTTCGACGGCCAGCCGTTCGCGACCGACGCGTGGCAGCGCGCCCCCGGCGAGAAGCTGCGCGGCGGCGGCTGCACGCGGATTCTGGAAGGCGGCAACTTCTTCGAGCGGGCCGGCATCGGTTTTTCGGACGTCGCAGGCGACGCGTTGCCGGGTTCGGCGAGCGCTGCGCGCCCGCAACTGGCCGGGCGTGGTTTCGAAGCCATGGGCGTCTCGCTCGTGCTGCATCCGCACAATCCGCACTGCCCGACCGTGCATATGAACGTGCGTCTGCTGATCGCGACCAAAGCCGGCGAAGAGCCGGTGTTCTGGTTCGGCGGCGGCATGGATCTGACGCCGTACTACGGCTATGAGGAAGACGCGCAGCATTTCCATCGGGTCTGCCGCGACGCGCTGCAGCCTTACGGCGCGGACCTCTACCCGAGTTTCAAGCGCTGGTGCGACGAGTATTTTTTCCTCAAGCACCGCAACGAACCACGCGGCATCGGCGGGATTTTCTTCGACGATTTCTCGGCGCCGGGCTTCGATCAGTCGTTCGCGATGCTGAAAAGCGTCGGCGAGGGATTCCTCAAAGCGTACATGCCGATCATCGAAAAGCGCCGCAACATTCCGTACGGCGAAGCGGAGCGGGACTTCCAGGCATACCGGCGCGGCCGCTACGTCGAGTTCAATCTGGTCTTCGACCGTGGCACACTGTTTGGGCTGCAGAGCGGCGGACGCACCGAATCGATTCTGATGTCGATGCCGCCTGTGGTGAACTGGCGCTACAACTGGCAGCCCGAACCGGGCACGCCGGAAGCGCGTCTTTACAGCGATTTTCTCGTGCCGCGCGAGTGGGTGTGAGGCGGTAGGCCCCGCACCGCACTGCACGTGACCACGACAAAGGATCTTCACCTGAAGCCGAACGCTCATCCTGTCGCCCTGCCTCGCCGGATTGGATTGCTCGGCGGCACTTTCGACCCGATCCACGACGGCCACCTCGCGCTCGCGCGGCGTTTCGCCGACGTGCTGAAGCTGACCGAGCTGGTGCTGCTGCCCGCCGGCCAGCCGTGGCAAAAAACGGACGTCTCGGCAGCCGTTCACCGGTTGGCCATGACCCGCGCCGCGGCCGGCGCGTTAGTGCTGCCGGGCGTCACCGTGCGGGTGGCGACCGACGAGATCGAGCACGACGGCCCGACCTACACGATCAACACGCTGCAGTTGTGGCGTGAGCGCGAAGGTCAGGATGCGTCGATCGCGCTGCTGATCGGCGCGGATCAACTGGTGCATCTCGACACCTGGCGCGACTGGCGTCATCTGTTCGACTTCGCTCATATTTGCGCGGCCACGCGTCCCGGTTTCGACCTTGCGTCGATTCCGCCCGTGGTCGCAAAAGAAATCGACGCGCGCCGTGCCCGCGCCGACGTTCTGCAAGCCACGCCATGCGGCCACTTGCTGATCGATACGACGCTTGCGTTCAACGTCTCGGCCACCGACATTCGCGCGCATCTGCGCGAACAGGTGAGCCAACGACTCGCCCACGTGGGCGACGAACCGCAAGACCAGGCCGCCGCGAGCCATGTCCCCACCGCGGTGTGGGACTATATTCTTCAACATCATCTGTACCACCGGTAACCCCATGGATATTCGCAAACTGCAACGCGTGATCGTCGACGCCCTCGAAGACGTCAAAGCGCAAGACATCAAGGTGTTCAACACCAGCCACCTGACCGCGCTGTTCGATCGCGTGATCGTCGCCTCCGGCACCTCGAATCGCCAGACCAAGGCACTCGCTTCGAGCGTGCGCGAGAGCGTCAAGGAAAACGGCGGCGACATCATCAGCACCGAAGGCGAGGACATCGGCGAATGGGTGCTGGTCGATTGCGGCGACGCGATCGTGCACATCCTGCAACCGGCGCTGCGCCAGTACTACAACCTCGAAGAAATCTGGGGTGACAAGCCGGTGCGTATCAAGCTGTCCACGCCGGACCCGTTCGGCGGCGCGCGTTCGAGCGAACCCGACGACGAGGACGAAGAGGAAGAAACGCCGGTTGCGAAGAAAAAGCCCGCGCGCAAGACGACCGCACGCAAGTAAGCGCGTTGGCTGTCATCAGCGATTGCTTCCGTCATGAAACTGCACATCCTCGCCGTCGGCCACAAGATGCCGGACTGGATCGCCACCGGCTTCGACGAATACGCGAAACGCATGCCGCCCGAGCTGCGCATCGAGCTGCGCGAGATCAAGCCCGAGCAGCGTTCGTCGGGGCGGCCGGCCGAAAGCGTGATGGCGGCCGAGCGGCAGAAAATCGAAGCCGCGTTGCCGAAGAACGCGCGTATCGTCGCGCTCGATGAACGCGGCAAGGATTGGACCACGATGCAGCTCGCCGCCGCCCTGCCCGGCTGGCAGCAGGACGCTCGCGACGTGGCGTTTCTGATCGGCGGCGCCGACGGACTCGATCCCGATCTGAAAGCGCGCGCCGACATGCTGCTGCGTGTCTCCAGCCTGACGCTGCCGCATGCCATGGTCCGCGTGCTGCTCGCCGAGCAGCTTTACCGCGCGTGGACCATCACGCAAAATCACCCCTATCATCGCGTTTGAGCGAACGAGGCCGCGAGCAGATCGCGCGCCTGGATCCCATCTCAGGTCTCGTTTCAGGTGTCGTCATGCGCGCCGATTGGCGCCTGACTGATACGCCGCCCCACTCTTCGCGCGCTCTTCGCTCATTGACGCAACCCGCCTCATCGAGACCTGTTCATGCCCACGCTCGCCGCTTCGCTGCATCCGTTCGTCTACCTTGCTTCCCAGAGTCCACGCCGTCAGGAGTTGTTGCAACAGCTCGGCGTGCGTTTTGAATTGCTCCTGCCGCGCCCCGATGAAGACGCCGAAGCACTCGAAGTCGAGCTGCCCGGCGAGCGTGCCCGCGACTACGTGCAACGCGTCTGTATCGCCAAGGCGCACGCCGCGCGCGCGCGTCTCCTGGCGGGCGGCCACACCGTGCGGCCGATTCTGGTTGCCGACACAACGGTCACAATCGACGATGCGATCCTCGGCAAGCCCGTCGATGCCGACGACGCCGTCTCGATGCTCACGCGTCTCGCGGGTCGCGATCACGAAGTGTTGACGGCCGTCGCGGTGGTCGATGCGCAAGGCACGTTGCTGCCCGCGGCGCTATCGGTCTCGAAGGTACGTTTTGCTGCACTGCAAGCGGACGCCGTGCGCCGCTATGCCGCGAGCGGCGAACCGCTCGGCAAGGCAGGCGCGTACGGTGTGCAGGGACGCGCCGCGGAGTTTATCGAACATATCGACGGGTCCTATTCAGGTATCATGGGTTTGCCGCTTTTTGAAACCGCTGCCCTCCTGCGGGCAGCGCGCATCGACTTCTAAAATAACACCATGAATGAAGAAATCCTGATCAATGTCACGCCGCAGGAAACGCGCGTCGCGCTCGTCCAGCAAGGCGCCGTCCAGGAACTTCACGTCGAACGAACGCTGTCGCGAGGACGCGTCGGCAATGTCTATCTCGGCAAAGTCGTCCGCGTGTTGCCGGGCATGCAATCCGCCTTCATCGACATCGGTCTGGAACGCGCCGCGTTCCTGCACGTAGCGGACATCTGGCATCCGCGCATTGCGGGCGAACCGCAACATCAAACGCCGCACCAGCCGATCGAGAAAATCGTCTTCGAAGGTCAGACGCTGATGGTGCAGGTCGTGAAGGATCCGATCGGCACCAAAGGCGCGCGGCTGTCCACGCAAGTGAGCATTGCCGGGCGTACGCTCGTGTATCTGCCGCAGGAGCCGCACATCGGCATCTCGCAGAAGATCGAGAGCGAAGCCGAACGCGAAGCCGTGCGCGCGCGTTTGACCGCCGTGCTGCCCGCCGATGAAAAAGGCGGCTACATCGTGCGCACCATCGCCGAAGATGCGACCAGCGAAGAGCTGGCCGCGGACGTTGCCTATCTGCGTAAGACGTGGGCGACGATCATCTCGCAAGGTCAGCGCATGCCGCCGACCAGCCTGCTCTACCAGGACCTGAATCTCTCGCAGCGTGTGCTGCGCGATTTCGTGAATGACGAGACCTCGCGCATTCAGGTCGACTCGCGCGAGACCTATCAGATGCTAGCCGACTTCGCGGCGGAGTTCACGCCGGCGGTGTCTTCCAAACTGCATCACTACACCGGCGAGCGGCCGCTCTTCGATCTGTACAACATCGAGGCGGAGATCCAGCGCGCGTTGTCACGCCGGGTCGATCTGAAGTCGGGCGGCTATCTCGTGATCGACCAGACTGAAGCGATGACGACCATCGACGTGAACACCGGCGGCTACGTCGGCGCACGCAACTTCGACGATACGATCTTCAAGACCAACCTCGAGGCCGCGCACACGATCGCGCGGCAATTGCGACTGCGCAATCTGGGTGGCGTGATCATCATCGACTTCATCGACATGGAGAACGTCGAGCATCGCGATCAGGTGCTCGGTGAGTTGAAGAAGGCGCTCTCGCGCGATCGCACACGCGTGACCGTGAATGGCTTCTCGCAGCTTGGGCTCGTGGAGATGACCCGCAAACGTACGCGCGAATCGTTGGCGCACGTGCTGTGTGAGCCCTGCCCGGTATGCCAGGGCAAGGGACAGGTCAAGACGTCGCGGACGGTCTGCTACGACGTGCTGCGCGAGATTCTGCGCGAGTCGCGGCAGTTCAATCCGCGCGAGTTCCGCGTGGTGGCTTCGCAGCAGGTGATCGATCTGTTTCTCGAGGAAGAGTCGCAGCATCTGGCCATGCTGATCGATTTCATCGGCAAGCCGGTGTCGTTGCAGGTGGAGTCGAATTTGAGCCAGGAGCAGTACGATATCGTTCTGATGTAGGGCTTGCCCTGCGCTCCTGCATGCGCGGACTTTTGGCGCGTCCGCGCCAGCAGGATCAGCGGCGCCGCGTACGCGGACTGCGAACTGACGGCCAAATTCAAAAGAATGAAAGAATAGACGTCGAATTTTGTCAGCCCGGCGACGTTCACGATGACCCAGATCGCCGCGACCAGGGTCTGCCCCGGGAGAAACGTCGGCGTGCCGAAGAAGCGCAAACGCCTCGGCATTGCGCTCGCTCGGAAAGGGTGACGCTTCAATCTACATGAGCGAGATTTCATTCTCGAAAAGAAGAGACGCCTTACTACAATAAACACTGCTGTGCCGCCTGGATGTCTGCAAGGACCGTCATCAATCGCCGGGTTAAAGGAGAGCCGCATGTTGACTTCGGAAGACCTCTACGAAAGCCAGCACTGGCGTGAGCTCGACCTGCGCGACAAAATCGACTCGCGACTGCAGTCATCGCTCACGCTTGTCACCGCGATTATTGGAGCGCTTAGTTTTCTGCTCGCCAACGTCGATATCCAACACAGGCACGGCTTCGCGGACTATCTGTTTTTTGCGCTTCTGGCGCTGACCTTCGCCTCGCTGCTTGCGTCGGGATTCTACTTTTTCAGATCCTCGGTGGGTTCGATCTTCCATCGAAACACCTACAAAACCCTGCCCGTATCGACGAACCTGGAAAAATACAAGCTCGAGTGGGATGCCACGATAGCAAAATCGCCAAATGCGGCGCGCGCGCTCGGGATTACATCGGACAGCGAAGTTAGAAAGCTGTTAATAAAGAATTACCTCGAGCGCCAGGCAACCAATGCCGAAATCAACGATAAGCGCGCAAAGAATATTTCCAACATCAATCTCCTGATCGTCGTTGAAGCCCTGCTCACCGCCGCCGCTTTCTCGGTCTTCTACCTGGGCGGTATGAACAAGGCCGATCTCGAGAAGACCCAGCAGATAAAAATAACTGCACCAATCGATGTACGCAGCATGCCTTCTATCCAGCAGGCGCCATGTTTCTTCTGGTTTGCGCCCACCGAAAATCCGCATGGGTCCCGAACCAGCAAGGGGCATGGCAAATAGGCGCCTGTGTGCGCCCTGAACGTTCCATCACCCGTGGAGGTTGCCGTGCAAATCAGATTCAAGCCGGTCAGGAACACTTCATCCGTTATGCGCATGTCGAGTACGCCCCCAGAGCCGCCGCTCGATCCGCCGAAAGAACCCCTCCCACGCGATCTGCCGTTCAGAGGTCCGGCCGATCCGCAGAAGCAGCCGCTCGCCGACCTCGCCTGAGTAAGCGAAATCGTGCACACGCCAATTTGAGCCGGCAGCCAGCGCTAGTCGTCAGGTGTTGGCGCAGGCGCCCATACCGTCCAGCCCATCGCGCCTGCCGCTCAAACAGTCCGGATTTGCGCTTCTCATTCTCTACCGGCCCTCAATTTCCTCGTTGACGCCATTCGGACGAGTCGCGTATAACCATCCCATTGGATGTTATTTGGATGGCGCATGGATGCTGCGCGACTACCAAACGGAAGAGAAATGCCCGACCTCAAACTCGTCGACACCTCCCGCCCGAAAGGCGGTGAGACCGAAAAAATCACCATCAACCTCGGCCCGGTGGACCTGGGTCAGATCGACTTGCTCGTCGAAGAGGGTTTTTATTCGAACCGCACCGACCTGATTCGCACCGCGATCCGCAACCAGCTCGCGGTCCATGCGCAGGTCGTCACGGAAACGGTCACCCGGCGCGCGCTGGTGCTCGGTTTGCAACACTTCTCGAAGCAGGACCTGGAAACCGCACAAGCCGCAAACGAACGACTGGACATTCAGGTGCTCGGCCTCGCGAGCATTGCCGCCGATGTGTCGCCGGAACTGGCGGCGGCCACGATCGCATCGGTGACAGTGCTCGGCGCATTTCACGCCTCACCGGCGGTCAAGGCGGTGCTCGCCGGCCGCATCAGATAGTCGCGTCTCGCGCGGCAGTCCTCATAGTCAAACCCTGTTGAAACCGTGCAGCGCATCGCCCGACACGGTCACGCTCAAAGCAGGTCAACGCAGTCGCCTACGATCATGAAAATGAATGAAGATTTCCTGAAGTCGATGAAAGAAGCTTTCGACCTGCTGCGCACGAAGGGGCCGAAGGAAGCCACCGCCGCGGTTCAGCGCGCGCTCGCGAAAGGACCGGCCGGAGGCGGTCATGCGCAAGCCCCGCACATGCCGCAGAGTGTCGACCAATGGAAGCAGGCATGGCAGCAGGCACAAACACCCACCGCGCCCCACGCCCCCGCCGAACGTACTTTCGACGCCGACACGCCGGGCACCTTCAGCACTCACACGTTCAGCAATGGCGCGGGCCAACGTCAATACAAGCTATACGTACCGGCCGTCTACGCCAACGAACCGTTGCCGCTCATCGTGATGCTGCACGGCTGCACGCAAAACGCCGACGACTTCGCGGCCGGCACGCGCATGAACGAAATGGCCGAGCGTCATGGCTTCATCGTCGTGTATCCGAATCAGTCGCAGGCGGCCAATCATTCGTCGTGCTGGAACTGGTTCAAACCGGGCGATCAGCAGCGCGATCAGGGCGAGCCTTCGCTGATCGCCGGCATCACACGCGAGGTGATCGCACGTTATCGCGTCGATCCGGCGCGCGTGTACGTGGCGGGATTGTCTGCTGGCGGCGCAATGGCGGACGTCATGCTGAAGACCTCGCCCGAACTTTATGCGGCGGCGTGTATCCATTCCGGGCTCGCCTGTGGATGCGCGAAGGACCTGCCCTCGGCGCTCGCCGCAATGAAAGGCGGCAAAGCGCTTCGCAACCGTCCGCGCGTCGAACCGCAGCGGCCGCTCATCGTGTTTCATGGCGATGCGGATTCAACCGTGCATCCCTCGAATGCGATAGCGCTCGTGGCGGGCTTCGATGCCACCGTCACGACGGCCAACGCTGCCTCGTCCGCTGCGGGCACAGCGGGCGGCCAGCGCGCCTGCACGGTCCAGCGACGTGTCGCAGCGAACGGTACGGAAGCGGAATACTGGTCTATTCATGGCGCGGGCCACGCGTGGGCAGGCGGCAGCCCGCGCGGCTCATACACGGACCCGGCCGGTCCCGACGCGTCAGCCGAGATGCTGCGTTTCTTTCTCGCTCATCCGCGTGCGTGAGACACACTGAATCGCTTAGGACCCTTGAACCCTCATGATGAAAACGTTGCACACTGAATTGCGCGTACATCCGTAGCAACGCTATCCAGCGAAAAGAGGGCCAAACGGCCCCTTTGCTATTGTTCGCGCAGCTAGGCAGCCACCGGACAGCCGGCCTGTTCAAGCGCGGCCTGCGCGCGATCGTGCAGGTCGTCAGTGGTGAGCGACACGTCCGGCGAGCGCACCCACGCTGCGATGCGAAGCGTTGCGCCGCCATGTTCGGGGTAGTCCGCGACGGTAATGACCGGTGCGAGCGTCGTACCGCCCAGCACACGCGGTTCGTCGGCAACCACTTTTTTCAACTCGCCGATCGCTGCATCCACATCCGTACGCTGCGCGAGTCCGACCTCGACCTCAATGCGTTGCGTGCCGCCACTGCTGTAGTTGATCACCGGATTGCTCCAGATCTGGCTATTCGGCACGAACACCGCATTGCCGTCACCGCGTTCAATGCGCGTCGTGAAAAGGCCCACTTCGCGCACGATGCCCGCAGCCGCCCCGCTGCCCTCGATCACATCGCCGACGCGAAACGGGCGCAACATCAGCAGCATCATGCCGGCGGCAATATTCTGCAGCGTGCCTTGCAAGGCGAGGCCGATCGCCAGACCGGCCGCGCCGAGCACCGCAAGCACGCTCGCCGTGGCAATGCCAACTTCACTGAGGGCCGCGACGAAAACGAGCACGCGCACCGCCCAGGTGCCCATGGCGGCCAGCATCGGCGCGAGGGTCGGATCCGCGCGCGTGCGGGCGAGCGCTCTCGCGAACATCGTCCCTGCGCGGTTCGATAACCACCAGCCGACGATCAGAATCAGCGCGGCCAGCACGATCTGAAGGACGTCGTGCGTCAATGTGACAAGCAGCGACGGCTGAAAATGCCAAATACGGGTAAGGAGATCGTTCATCGTTTGCCTGCCCTTCGTTGCGTACATGTTCTCTTGACGCAAGGAAGCAGGATACGTTCCCACGGTTTTCACCGCGGCAAGCGAGGCACATGGCTTGCTGAAACCAGAGTTAGGCGCCCGCTTCCGACTACGGCGTCACATGGTGCCCAACGGCTTCAGCAAATTACGCAACGCCGCAATCGTGATGGGCCGCGAAAACCAGAAGCCCTGCGCTTCGTCGCAGCCTAGTGCTTCCAGTTGCATGGCCTGCTCGGCTGTTTCCACGCCCTCGGCCGTCACCCGCAGCTTCAATGCGTGCGCCATGGCAATAATCGCGCCGACAAGCGCCGCGCATTGCGGATCGGTACTCATGCGCATCACAAACGAGCGATCGATTTTCAAACGATTCAGCGGAAAACGCGTGAGGTAGGCGAGACTCGAATAGCCCGTGCCGAAGTCGTCTACCGCAACTTCAACGCCCAATTCTCGCAACGCATGTAGCGTCTGCAAAGCCTGCTCTGTGTCGCCGAGCAGCACGCCTTCGGTGATCTCCACTTCGAGATATGAAGGGTCGAGTGCGGCGTCTTCGAGCGCTCCGCGAATCGTCTCGAACAGATTATGCCGCTGGAATTGCTGGGGCGACACGTTCACCGCGATCCGTGGCAACGTGCCGGCAAGCCGCAGCAATTTGCCGGCATCGCGGCACGCGGTACGGATCACCCACTCGCCGATCTGCTCGATCAGTCCCGCCTCCTCCGCGACCGGCACGAATTCGACCGGACTGATCAAACCACGCTGCGGATGATTCCAGCGCAGCAGCGTCTCCACTTGCGCGATGCGTCCGTTGGCAAGCGTCACCTGCGGCTGATACACGAGATGCAGTTGCTGACGTTCGAGCGCTTCGCGCAGCATTCCCTCAAGTTCGAAACGGCGCGCCGCCTGACCTTCGAGCGCGGTGGAAAACCGCCGCACCGCGTTGCCGCTGACTGCCGAAGCCGCCGACAACGCCACGCCCGCGCGGCGCATCAGCGTCGGCGCATCGGCACCGTCGGCGGGATAGGCGACGATGCCGATACTCGCCGTGATATTCAGCGCGGTGCCAGCGTAGTCGATCGATTCGGCGATGCGGCCCAGTGCTTCGGCCGCGAAAGCATCAGCCGCCGCGCCGGTTTCGTTGATCAGCAGCGCGAATTGCGTGCCGCCGATCGAGGCGATCGTACCGTCGTTGGGAAAGAGACCGCGCAGCCGCTCGCCGACGATCTGCAGCACCAGTTCGGCCGCATGCAAACCAAGCGCGTCGCGCAGCTTGCGTAAATGATCGAGCTCGGCGATCAGCACGGTAAAGCCGCTGCCGCTGCGCTGACAGCGCGCGATCGTGAGCTCGAGCCGTTCGGTGAAAAGCGTCTGATTCGGCAGCCGGGTCACACCGTCATGGTGCGCGACGTACCACAGGCGCGCCTCGGACTGCGCGTAACGCGTCATGTCGATCGCAATGCCGACATAGCGAGCGGGTGCCGTCACTACCCCAGCGGAATGCCCCGGCCCGGCGACAAGCGGCGACAGCGCGAACACCACGCGAATGCGGTTGCCGTTGCGCCGCACATAGGTCCATTCGCCTTCATAGCGCGAACCTACCGCCGACAGCGGCGGCAATTCGGAGCGCCGCCTCGCAAGTTCAGCCGGGTCGTGCAAGGA
Source organism: Paraburkholderia fungorum (assembly GCF_902833645.1). Lineage (GTDB taxonomy): Bacteria > Pseudomonadota > Gammaproteobacteria > Burkholderiales > Burkholderiaceae > Paraburkholderia > Paraburkholderia fungorum. The sequence continues at coordinate 345,841 of NZ_CADFGE010000007.1, read as the reverse complement.
CTCAAAAGTGCGCCGGCCGATCAATTCTTCGGCGGTAAAACCGGTCAACCTTTCGAAAGCGGCGTTGACCGAGTCGAACGTACCGTCGGCCGTGCAGACGAACATGCCGTATGGCGCCGCTGCAAGCGCGGCATCGGGCGTGCGCGCGTCGGCGTAGTAAGGGTCTTGCATCGCGCCGGCCTTTGAATTTCCTGGATATTAAAAGCGAGTTAGCGTTTTTCTTGATGCTTACGGCGCAACCGGCAAAGCCGGCGAATTTGGTCCAATCCGCCGGATAACCGTCACTATGATAGCGGCTTTCCTGGCCGGAATTGCCACGCCGGCCACGCATTCCCGGCGGCAAGCGTTTCCCTTGGTGTAATCCCCAACCCCGCCGCCAGCACGCGCGTTATCGCACACATCATAAAGCGTTCGCTATGGCCGGGGTACTCAAGCCTTCGGTCTGGCGTCCCGCCGAGCGTCGATATCGCGGCTTTCGAAGGTCCAATTGCGGGGTAAGGCAGGGGACCGTTGGAAGGTCAGCGGCGTAGTGGTAGCAGCAGCAACAGCGGTGGCGGAACTGCTACGTGTCTCCAAAACCTGCGGGGTTCGTCACGCCCATATGGTGCCGCCGCACCGGCGGATCCGCGCCCGCTGAAACGCTTATGACGCGCGCGGCAATGCGGCTTCGATAAACACGGCGCACAGCGCTTCCATGCCCTTCGCGTCTTCAGCGTCGAAGCGCGCGACAACCGGGCTGTCGACATCCCATACGCCGATCAGCGTGCCGTCCGGTGCGACCAGCGGCACGACGATTTCCGATTGCGATGCCGAATCGCAGGCGATATGGCCGGGGAATTCATGCACGTCGCGCACCACTTGCGTCTGGCGGGTTTGCGCCGCCGTGCCGCATACGCCCTTGCCGAGCGCGATGCGTACGCAAGCGGGCTTGCCCTGGAACGGCCCGACCACCAGTTCGCGGCCGTCATGGAAATAAAAGCCGGCCCAGTTCAGATCGCTGAGGGAATGGAATACGAACGCGGAGAAATTCGCGGCGTTGGCGATCCAGTCGGTTTCGCCGGCGAGCAGCGCACGCGCCTGGGCAACCAGTTCTTCGTATTGCGCGGCTTTTGGCAGATGCGAGGCGGGGGAGATTTCGAACATGACGGCGTCCGTGATGAGAGCGGAAGGAGAAACGGCAAGGCGAGCAGTGTAAAGCAAGCCGCCGTTTCCTTCACGGCGCGCCATGCCCGGCATGCCGCCCTCTTTCCGTCCCGCGGTACGTACGCGCCGATGGCGCGATCCGGACGCTGGCGCCGTAGACAACGTCAAACGCGAAGCCTTATTCGACGCCGATGATTACGCTCGACGCCTTGAAGATCGCCGTCGCCGCTTTGCCGCTTGCAAGGCCGAGACGATCGACGCTTTCATTGGTGATGATCGCGGCGATCTGCGCGCCACCCGCGCTGATGGTCACTTCCGAATTCACGGCGCCTTTGGTGACTGCCGACACGGTACCGGCGATGCAATTGCGCGCCGACACCTGGCCCTTCGTCACGTCGACCATGACGATCACCGACGATGCCTTGACGAGTGCGAACGCCTTCTTGCCAGCAGCGAGGCCGAGCGAGGTCGCGCTGCCGTGCGTGATGATCGCGACGATCTCGAGGCCGCCCTGGGTGCGCAACGTGATTTCGTCGTTTACCGCGCCGTGTTTGACTTCGGCGACTTCGCCGGCGAATTGATTGCGCGCGCTGGTTTGCATGTTGTTCTCCTGGTTGAGGAGCCTCGGGAAAAGTACGCGCCGAGGCAAATGGATCGAATATAGCGAAACGCTCTGCCTTAATGACGGCTTGTGCTTGATAAGCGGTATTACGCAGCCGTGATGGACGACTCTGACGATTCGAACCTCAATGAAACCACATAAGCTTGGGTAAATACACTCGCAACGCTTTACGGCGCAGGCATCCATCGCCCGGCCTCGCGTGCGACACCGTATCATCGTGCCCTCGGACCCATCTCGTCGAACCCTATGCCCGTCGTCGCCCTGTCCCGCTTTGCCGCACGCTTTACCCAACGCTTTAGCGAACGCCTCGCCGCCCGGTTCCGCTTACCGCAGCCCCGCCGCGCCGCCACGTTATGCGTCGCTCTTGCAGCCACCGCCAGCTTCGCCGCCTGCAGCAATCCGTCGCCGACCCGCGACGCCCATGCGAACGTCGACACGATCGCGCTGTTTCCGATCGCCAACTACGACCAGAACGTCGACCACTGGCTGGAGCCGGACAGCCCCGGCTACGACCGGCCGTTCCTGAGCCCCGCGGATCAGCAGGCGCACTTCAGTGCCCTCTACGCGCGCTATTTCGGCACCGGCACGAGCGCAGCGTCGCCGTGGAATTCCGCCTATGTGGCAATGCGCGTCTACCGTCAGCAAGGTGCGGATATTGTCGCGCTGCAGCAGCGCCGCATCGGCAAGTTCGACAACACCGGCAAGAGCGGCGCGGCGCTCGGCTACGGCGAGAATTTCCGGCCGCATGACAAGGCGTGGATCGACGCTATCGCGCAAAACATGGCCGTCGACCAGTTCACCCAGCAGGCCGCTTACACGCCCGAGCGCCGCGCGATCGCCACCGGCAACCTGCTGGTGCGGGAACTGCCGACTATGGACCCGTCGTTCTACGACCGCCACCTGGCCGGCGAAGGCTATCCGTTCGACAACCTGCAGATTTCGGCGGTACGCCCCGGCACGCCGCTGTATGTGCTGGGCACCAGCGCCGATGGCGCATGGCGCTACGTGCAGACGCCCGACGTGCAAGGCTGGGTGCGCAGCGACGGCGTCGCTCTGACCGACGATCGCTTCGTCGACACATGGCGCGCCGCGACCGCGAAGTCGCTGGGGGCGGTCACGGTCGCCTCGGCAGCGGTGCGCGATAGCCGCGGTGTATTCCGCTTCGACGCACCCGCGGGCACGCTGCTGCCGCTCGTGTCGGATAACAGCGCACGGCCGGCGCCCCCGGCGAGCGAAACGGCCGATGCAGCCACCGACGTCGCAGCGTTCGTCAAACTCCTGGTGCCGGTCCGCGATGCGGACGGTCAGGCGATCATTCGCACCGCTCGATTGCGCGACGCGCAGATCGCCCCCATGCCGCTCGCCGCCACCCCGCGACATCTGGCGATGCTGATGAAAACGCTGATCGGACGACCCTACGGCTGGGGCAATAGCGGCTTCTACAACGATTGTTCGTCGGAACTGCAAAGTATCTTCGCGACGTTCGGGGTGTGGCTGCCGCGTCATTCGTCGACGCAAATGAGCGCGGGACGCATGATCGATCTGTCCGCGTCGACGCCGGCGCAACGGCTCGATTACCTCGCCCTGCACGGCGAACCGTTGCGCACGCTGATCTACATCGGCGGCCATGTGATGCTGTATATCGGCAACACGACCCGCAACGGCATCGCGGTACCCGTGGTCTACCAGGACGTATGGGGCTTGCGGCCGGCCGACAATAGCCGGCGCGCGGTGATCGGCGGCTCGGTGATCCTGCCGCTGCTCGAACACATCCCGGAAGACGCGACGTTACAGTCGCTCGCGGCAACCCCGACGTTTCAGATTACGATTCTCGGCGCGCCCGGCGGCACAACCGCGACACCATCGGCACCAGCAACTCCGGACGACGACAACCCGGCCGGTTGAAATAACACCGGAAAAGGACGGTGCGGCCGATTGAACTTGCATGGCGCTCACGCGCCGCACGGCGACGCGCATAGCCGCACCGCACCGCACCGCACCAAGCCTCGCCTCGCCTCGCCTCGCCGCACGGGCGTGCTTAAAAATATTTTTCCCGGAGTGTCGATTCAAAGGCCATGCACTCGTCGTAACGTTGAAGGCCTCGCTCACGCAGCCTGTCTTTCAACTCACGAACCTGTTACTTCAAGGAGTCGCCGTCATGTCCAGTGCCGCTGTCAAACCGATCCCGGACGGGATGCATTCGCTGACCCCGTATCTGATTTGCGCGAACGCCGCAGACGCCATCAAGTTCTACGCCAAGGCTTTCAACGCCGTCGAGCAATTCTCCTTGCCCGGGCCGGGCGGCAAGGTGATGCACGCCTGCCTGAAGATCGGCGACTCCATGCTGATGCTGACCGACGAATGGCCGGATCACAACGCGCTCGGCCCGAACTCGCTGAAAGGCACGCCGGTCACGATTCATCACTACGTCGAAGATGTCGACGCCAGCTTCAAGCAGGCGGTCGACGCCGGCGCGACCGTGGTGATGCCGGTGGCGGACATGTTCTGGGGCGACCGCTACGGTCAGTTGAAGGACCCGTTCGGTCACAGCTGGTCGCTCGCCACGCACAAGCGCGATCTGAGCCCGGAAGAGATTCAGAAGAATATGCAGGCGATGGGATCGGAGTGCGGCCCGCAATGAGCTGGGTCCCGTCCCCCAGCGGCATTACGTTGCTCGCACAGGCGTGTCGGGGCAGCTGACGCAATGTTTGATAGGATCGGTCTCGACCTCTAAACGACGAGACATCAACGGTGCGCGTCAATCATCAGGCTTTCTTCTGCTCGCTGTTTGTCGCGCGTCTCGCCGATCAGGTGCTGCTGTTTCTCGTCCCGCTCGTCGTGTTTCAGACGACGCACCAGGTATCGTGGTCAGGTCTCGCGTTCTTTATTGAAACGCTGCCACGCTACCTGGTCTTTCCCTTCTTCGGCGCGTTATGCGACCGCATCTCGCCTCTGCGGCTGATGCGGATCAGTCAGACCGTGCGGGCATTCGTGTGTTTTGGCGGCGTGCTCGCCTACGTGCTGTTTGGCGGCATCGGCTGGCTGATCGCGTTGTCCGCGTTGTGCGGCGTGCTCACGAGCCAGGGGCTGGTCGCACGCGAAGTGATGTTGCCGCAAATTTTCAGCACGCAGCAATTCCAGCGCGTGCTTGCCTACTCGCAATTGGCCGACCAGTTGGGTTTTGTGCTCGGCCCGATGCTGGCCGCGCTGCTGCTTGGCTTGTGGCGCTGGGAATGGGTGGTCGGCGCAACCGGCGTGCTGTTTCTGCTGGCCGACGCGGCGCTGCTGCTGTGGGCGCGCGCCAGCGGTTTCCGCGCCGGCGATCCGCCTCCCGCTAAACCGGGTCACTGGACGATGCCGCTGCGCATCGCGTTGCGCCATGTGCTGCTGCTCCCCGGCCTTAAGAAAGTCGTGCTGCTCGCCGCCGCCGAAAACCTGGTGATCGGCGTGACGCTCGCAACCTCCGCCGCGATGGTGACCGGCATCCACGCACAATCGAGCCGGTACTATGCAGGCCTGCAAACGGCCGGCGCCGTGGCCACCGTGCTGATTCTGTTGACGATCGCGCGTAACGCCTGGCCGGCGCGGACACTCGGCCTGCTCGCCTTCGTTTCAATCTGTGCCGGCGGCGTGATCGCGGGCGCCAGTGCGGCGCCCTGGGGGTATGCAGTCGGCTTTCTGTTGATCGTCGGCTTCGACAAGATGTTCAATGTCTATATCCGCAGTGCGCGGCAGAAAATCATTCCACCCGAGGACTACGGCAAGACCACCGGCGTGGTGATCCTGTTGAACAACACGACACAACCGCTCGCCGGTTTGCTGGTCGGCATATTTTCGGCACGAGCACAAACCGGCCTGCTGATCGTGGCGCTCTCTCTGGCGATGGGGTGCATCGGCGCGACGGTGTCGATCGGCTCGGCTCTTTCGCGGCGCAGACGCGCGCTGGCGCTTGGGGAATAACGCAGCGCACTTCGCGCCCGAAGGGCGTCACTAATCCTGCGCGTTCGCAGCACCTCATATCGGCCGGAGATTTAATCGGCGCGATTTTCAAACGAGTCAATTTGCATTGGCAATTACCCGCCACGCATAACCAAGCATAATTCATGCATCAATAAAAATAAAAATATTCAAATTTATTAGAAAAAACTACCTGCATTAGGTATTTCCCCGCATCCATGCGCAGAAACATTTTCCCAATTCACTCGCCCGCCCGGCTCATCCAGCAAGGCCCGCAATCGGCCTTCCAGATTAATCACCCAATGTAATAATTTGTATTATCGATAAAGTCTGGTGTAGACTAAATTTCATCAAATACCACAGTCCTTGCATAACGTAATACAGCACTCTGCAATGTCCATTGAATTGATCCACTATCCGGCCGGTGCGCTTTCAAACTGCCCATGCAATTGAAAATCAGCGTCCCGCCGGCTTGCGAGGTCTCATGATGAAACAAAAACTGCTGTCGTCCAGCCTCATCGTTGCCTTGATATTCGGCTTGCCTCTACAGCTTGCGCGCGCCGCCACCTATTCGAACGGCACCGCTGTCACCACTTTCAACGTCACGCTCACTTTGAACGCCAACTGCTCGATCAGCGCCAACCCGTTGAACTTCGGCAGCAACGGTGTGCTCGGCACCGCGATCAACCAGCAAACCACGGTCGCCGTGACCTGCACCAACACCACGCCTTACAACGTCGGGCTCGACGCCGGCACCGTCACCGGGTCCACCGTGACGAGCCGTCTAATGGCCGGCACGGCCACCGGCAATACCGCCACCACTGTCGGCTTCCAGCTGTATCAGGACGCCGGCCACACGACCCTATGGGGCAACACGCAGGGCACCAACACAGCCAGCGGCACCGGTACCGGCTCGGCTCAATCGATTGTCGTGTACGGCCAGGTGCCGGCGCAGACCACCCCAAAACCTGACACCTATCAGACCACCATTACCGCGACGGTCTACTTTTGAGACGGTCGGTAAGGACGTGCCTGGTGAACCCATGCGTCGCAAGCGCCATGGGCGCGCCTCTACGGCTCCTGACAGCAGGCGCATTCGCGTGGTGTCTGACGGCGCCGCTTGTGCAAGCCGCGACGCTGCAAATTTCGCCGGTGATGGTCGATATGTCCGCTGACGCCAACGCCACGGGTATCACGCTGAAGAACCCCGGTGAGAAACCGCTGTTCGGCCAGGTGCGCGTATTCCGCTGGGATCAGGCAAGCGGCGAAGACACACTCACGCCCACTCAGGATCTGGTGGCAAGCCCACCGCTGATCCAGATCGCCGCGCATGCCGATCAGCTGGTGCGGCTAGTGCGTACCCTTGCGCAGCCGTCGGCCGCCGAGCAGGGCTATCGCGTGCTGATCGACGAGTTGCCCGAACCCGATGGCGCGCCCACCAGCGGCGTAACGATCCGCCTGCGCTACTCGGTGCCGGTGTTCGTCGAACCGCCCGTCGACATCGGTCAACCGAAGCTGTCCTGGCATCTGTCGCGTGACGCGCAAGGCTGGATGCTGCGGGTCGACAATACAGGCAAAAAGCGCGCGCAGATCGCCGCCGTGCAATTGACCGACAACACAGGCAACGTCTACGTCATCAACAAAGGACTGCTTGGCTACGCGTTGGCCGGTCGCGAACGGCACTGGCCAGTCACCTTGCCGGACAACGCCGCTCAGCACGCTCCGCTGAAGGTGCACGCCGCGGTCAACTCGCTGCCGGCCGAAGCGACGGTGAACGTCGAGTAAGCCCGCGCGGACACAAGGCCCACATCAGGCCCACACAAGGCCCGACACGGATGCAGACCTTGGGCACGCGCGACTGGCCATGATCGTATCCGGGTCGATGGGAACGGACACGCTGCCCCGCCACGCAATCGATGAGAATGACACGACGGCGAAAACGTCATGGATGGAGACTGCAGATCATTTTGCTTGCAGCAACGCTGACCATGCTGAGCGCGACTCAGGCCGGTGCGCAGGTGCCGCTGCGGGTCGCCAGAACGGGTGTCGATGCGTCGGGCGTCGATGCGACGAAGTCTGCGCGGGACGTCACCGCGGGCCGCGACCTGTATCTGGAAGTCATGCTCAACGGCCAGCGCACCGGGTTGATCGCGCACTTCCGCGAAGTCGACGGCCGGCTCAGTGCAACGGGTAAAGACTTGAGCGAAATCGACGTCGCCACCGACAAGCTCGGCGCCGCCGATACCGCCTCGCTCGAACTCGACCGGATCCCGGGCCTGCACTACGAGTACGACGCCGCGCACCAGACCATCGACCTCAAGGTGCCCGACGCGATCCGCAAGCCGTACACGTTCGACACGCGCGAGTTGACGCAAACCCCGAACGCCGCTGCGTCGCGCGGCTTTCTGATCAACTACGACGCGTTTGCACAAACCAACACCAATGCGCAACTCGCACTGTGGAGCGAGGAACGCTACTTCGACCCGACCGGCGTGTTGAGCAATACCGGCATTGCGTATCTGTACCGCGACCTCCATCGCTATGTGCGCTACGACACGTCGTGGAGCACCTCGAATCCCACTTCGCTCAGCACCACGCAGATCGGCGACACCATTTCATCATCGCTCGACTGGAGCCGTTCGATCCGTATCGGCGGTTTTCAGTGGCGCAGCAACTTCGCGCTGCGGCCCGACCTCGTGACGTTTCCAGTGCCGGCATTGTCAGGCACCGCGGTCGTGCCCTCCGCCGTGGATCTGTATATCAACAACGTGCGCCAATACAGCGGCAACGTGCCGAGCGGACCGTTCATCGTCAACAACGTGCCCGGCATCACTGGTGCGGGCGAAGCCACCGTCATTACGCACGACGCGCTCGGCCGCACGATTTCGACTTCGCTGCCGCTCTACGTCGATACACGCATGCTGGCCGCGGGTCTGTCGAGCTATTCGTTCGAAGCCGGCTTCCTGCGCCGCGCCTATGGCATCGATTCGTTTTCCTACAATCCGCACCCGGCGCTCAGCGCCACCGCGCGACGCGGCATGAGCGACACGCTGACACTCGAAGGCCACGCGGAAGCCACTGGCGGCCTCGTCGACGTGGGAGCCGGCGCGCTGGTGCGGATGGGCATGGCCGGCGTGATCAACGGCTCATTGTCCGCGAGCGCCGGCAAGCTGAACGGCACCCAGGTCGGTCTCGGCTATCAGTTGATCGAACCGCACTTCTCGATCGATGCGCAGACGCTGCGTGCCTACGGCAACTACGGCGATCTGGCCGCGCGCGACGGCACGCCGGTGCCCACCGCCACCGACCGCGTGACGCTGGCGCTCCCTTTCCTGAGCCGCCAGACGGTATCGCTCAGCTACATCGGCTATCGCTTTCCTGGCATTCCCGCCTCGCGGATCGGCTCTCTGTCGTACACGTTGAATTTCGGCAGTCTGGCCTCGCTCACGCTCAGCACATACAAAGACTTCTTGCAGCACAACGCGCAAGGGATGTTTCTGACCATGAGCTTCGGCCTCGGCAATAACACTGCGATCAACGCGAGTGTCGGCCGCCAGAACGGCCAATCGACCTACAACCTCAATGCGCAGCGGCCACCCGACTACGCCGGCGGCTGGGGTTGGGGTGTTCAGGCAGGCGGCTCGGGCGCGGTGCCGTACTGCCAGGCGCAGGTGCAGTACCTCGGCAACTACGGCGAAGTGACCGCGCTTGCGCAGGACATCGACCAGCACGCGAACGCCTCGCTCGACCTGACCGGCGCAATCGTGCTGATGGACCACAGCGTCCAGCCGGCCCGGCGGATCGACGACGGCTTCGCGCTGATATCCACCGACGGTATCCAGGGTGTGCCGGTACTGCATGAAAACCGCGTGATCGGCGCGACCGACCGCAACGGCCATCTGTTGATACCGGACCTGAATGCGTACCAGCACAACCAGGTCGCGATCGACAGCATGAATTTGCCCGCCGACGCGCGCATCGCCACGACTTCGATGGATCTGGTGCCGGAATCGCGCGCAGGCGTGCTCGCAAATTTCCGCGTGTCGCGCTACAGCGCCGCCTCACTGATTCTGCGGAGTGCCGACGGCAAGCTGCTGCCACCAGGTACGCACGTGCATCACGTCGAAAGCGGGGGCGATACGATCGTCGGCTACGACGGTCTGACCTTCGTCGAGAATCTGCAGCGCGACAACCATCTCGACGTCGACACCGGCGCCATGCGTTGCAGCGTCGAATTCACGTATCAGCGCCCGGCGGACGGCTCGTTGCCGACGCTGGGCCCACTGACCTGCCGCGGCACCGCGGCGGGCACGGCGGCGGCGCAATGAAGCGGCCCCTGGCGCTCCTCCTTGTGGTGTTGTGCATGCTGCTCGGCGCGCTGCCACAGCGTGCGAGTGCGCAGACCTGTACGGCGAGCGCCTCGGCGCTCAGCTTCGGCAACATCAGTCCGATCGCATTGAGTGCCGTGTCCGCGACCGGCACCGCCACCGTTTCGTGCACCTGGCCAGCGGTTACGCTAACCCCGAGCGTACAGGTGTGCCTGAATCAGGGCGGCACGACGCCGCGCTATCTGGGGAGCGGCAGTAGCCAGTTGCTCTACGGGCTCTATCAGGACGCGGCACATTCGATCCCGTGGGGATCCACGGTACTCGGCACGACGCCCATTTCGGTGATCCTCAATAAACCGTTGGTCGGCAATACCGCGACGGCGTCGGTGAATTTTTACGGACAGGTCACCGCCAATCAGGCGACAGTACCGACCATCGGCAACGCCAGCACCGTCTATTCGCAGACCTTAAGCCAGACTTCACTGACGTATGGATTCTTTTTGCTTGTCGCGCCGGGTTGCGCGGCGCTGACCACGAACGGCGGGAGCTTCGGTTTTACAGCCAACGCAACGGTGGTGAACGACTGCCAGATCAGCGCCACGAATATCGCTTTCACCGCAAGCGGCGTGTTGAGTTCGGCGTTGAACGCGACCGGCTCGATCACCGCGCGCTGCACCAATGGCGACGCTTTCCGGATTGCGCTGAACGGCGGTTCGAGCGGCAATGTAGCGGCGCGCCAGATGCAGCGTGCGGGCGGTGGAGGTACGGTGAACTACCAGCTATATACCGATGCCGGCCACGCGAGTGCATGGGGAGACGGCACGGCGGGCACCACGATGCCGACGGGCACCGGCACCGGCAATGCGGTATCGATCACCGTGTACGGCGTCGTACCGGCCCAGACGACGCCGATACCGGGCAACTACAGCGACACGATTACCGCGACGATCAGCTTCTGATTTTTGCGTCGATACTTGCCAGCCGGGCAAGCGCGCGGGTGAGGGACGAATCGATCGGCAACGAATTCTAGAAATTGATCATCCAGACCGTTCGCTGGGCGTCGTGGGTAGCGACAAATTCCACCGGCCGCGCCTGATCCCGCCCGGTTTCGCCCGGCGCCGCGGGGTCCAATGCGGCCTGGGAGATCTGGAACGGTGCGCCGTGCAGACAGGCAACCGCCGGTTGATTGGCAACGGTAATCGCTGCATCCACCGATTGGATGACGCAGGTTTCCTGCACGGTCAGGCTCACCGGAATCGAGGCAAGCCCCGTTGGCCATGCTGTTGAGGCTGGCGAAAGCAGCAGGATTGCCACTGACGTGGCGGCTATGTTGCGGGGCATCATGATGGTCCGGGATCGGCTCGCGGCGCGAGGAGGGATACCGATCTTTTCGGCACTTCATCAGGGAAACTTTAAGACTTTCCTGGCAAAAAACCTATATCGCCTCGCAGACGACATCGAACTTCAATAGCTCCGTGGGCCCGAATGCATTGCTGATAGCGACATCCGCCGCATCTCTGCCCCGCGCCATCAAAACCCGCCCCGTACGGGGCACATTGTTCCGCGGATCGAAGGTCTGCCAGCATCCGCCGACATACGCCTCGAACCACGCCGCAAAGTCCATCGTCGCGTACGGCGGTGGCGTGCCGACATCGCTGATATACCCGGTGCAATATCGCGCCGGTATGTTCATCGCCCGGCACAGCGTCACGGCCAGATGTGCGAAATCCCGGCATACGCCCTTGCGCTCCTGCCACGCCTGCCAGGCGGTCTTGGTCGGCCGCGCGAAATCGTAGCCGAACACAATGTGCTCGTGCACGTAGTTGCAAATCGCATCCACTCGCCCGCGACCGAGCGGCAGTTTGCCGAATGTCTGCCAGGCAAATTCGGATAGCAAATCAGTTTCGCAATAACGGCTGCCCAGCAGAAACACCAGCGAATCGTCTGGCAGCGCCTCCACCGCGTGCTGCTCGGTCAACGGCGGCCGCCTCTCCGGTTCCGACGACACCTCGAGCACCGCACTCGTCGACAACGCAAGCCGTCCCTGCGGAGCGACGATCCTGCTGCACAAATTGCCAAAGCCGTCGCGATACTGGCTGATCGGCACCGGTGGATCGACCGCCAGCAGATCCGCGCTCAACATGTCTTTCGCATGGGAATAGTGCGTGTTCAACATCAACATCATCGGCGTCGGTTGCACGCACTCATAGACCAGCTCATAGCCAACGCGCAATTTCATTACGGCGCCCTCTTCCAGTTGATACGTTCAATGGACGCGTCCGGTGAGCAACCTGAGTTGACACGCCCTGCTAACACGCTCGATTTGTACAAGCCCTTCACCCGGTTCGCCCCTCACTCGCCTTCGTCACGCTCACATCGACCTGCAAACCGCGAAACGAATGCGATGCGCCATGCCAGGTGCCCCACAAAGGCAACGCCTGGTAGTAATTCCACGCCACCGCCACGCGGATCAGATGGCGATTGCCGACTATGCTATTGGTCGGATCAAAATCGACCCAGCCGGCGCCCGGCAAATAGATCTGCAGCCAGGCATGCGTCGCACCGCCGCCCTGCGTGGCATCCTGCTCGGGCACGAACAGATAGCCGCTGACAAAGCGTGCCGCGAGACCGAGCGAGCGCACCGCGTCCATCATCAGCACAGCGAAATCGCGGCAACTGCCGCTGCGGTTGCGCAAGGTGTCGCCGGGACGGTTCACCCCCTTCTCCGTGCGGCGCACATAGCAGAACGTGCTTTTTATCTCCAGCGTCATTGCGCGCAATAGCGCCATCGTGCTGCCTGTGCCGTTCGTACTGCTGATACCGCCGGCGCCCTGCACAGGAACGAAGCGACGTGCCCATTCGTTCACGTCGCTGTCCGGATACTGACGGCTGCGTGCGTTCACGAGATCGGAGGCTTCTTCGTTGGTGTACGCGAATGGCCAGTTCACGGCGTACGGTTCAAGCGCGTAGTCGGGCATGGGCGTTTCGAAGTGTTCGAGCGTCACTTCGCTGTCGAAGCGCAATTCGCTCGCCTTGCCCGTGAAACTCGCGACCGCCACCGAGTTGTCGAACACATCGTGCAGCCAGTGCAGCCGGGACGGTGTCGGTGTAATCACCAACTGGTTCGTGACGAGGCGCAAGTCGTGGCTGGCGCGCGGACGGAACATCATCCGGTGTTCGCCGAACCGGACGGGTTCCGAGTAGCGGTAGATGCTGACGTGACGCACGGTGAAGCGCTGTGGCTCAGTCATCTGACAGGCCGATGGATGCAACTGGATTCGTCCTGAGCATCGCGTTCACGCTGGTAAAACCCGCTACCGCGGCAGGTGCTGAGCGCCTGGCACGGTTTGATCCTGAATGAGCCACAACCATGGTCTGGCGTGGTGGGGCGCTGTCATCGTGTCATCGACAAGCTTTCGACTTCAGCATACACCCGCCATATTGATTGAAATCACTCATTTGCGCGCAGATGCCGCCATGTGCCGAAGTTACCAGCAGCATTCGTTCGCAAATTTGGGTGGAAACCGTATCCCAACAGCAGAACCGATCCACATAATTGAGATAGTTTGATGTGGGCTGCCGATAGATATAATCCGCCGCTCGATCAATCCGACAAAACACCTTCATGCGAGTCGCCGTCATTAGCGCCTACTATAAAGAGCCACGTTACGTCTCACGAAGATGTCACGAAAGCGTTCTTGCGCAAGCGGATAATGTGACCCACATTATGGTCGCCGATGGATTCCCTTCCTCGGACGTTGATAGCTGGAAAGGTGTGATCCACATCAAGATTCCCAATCACGCGGACCAGGGGGACACGCCTCGCGGCGTGGGTGCTGCTTACGCATCTGCGAATGGCTTCGATGCGATCTGTTTTCTAGACGCTGACAACTGGTATGCGCCGAACCATGTCGAAACGATGCGCATAATAGTCGAGGAAACGGGCGCACAGGTAGTCACGGCGACTCGAACGATTTTCACTGCCGACGGCCGGATGCTCGGCGTTTGCAAAAAATCCAACGGCGTCGATTTCAACGACACCAACTGTTATTTTCTTACACGCGCCGCCTTTCCTGCATGCGCGGCGTGGTTATTCAAGGACCCGCGCGAAAGCATCCGCGGCGACAAGATATTCTGGAATGCCGTGCGAACCGGTGGTTACCTGCATTTCCACTCGATTGCGCCAACCGTTAATTACGTGAGCACGTTCGCACTTCACTATCAGATGTTCGGCGAGGTGCCGCCCGACGACTCGAAGGTCATTGCAAAACTGCCTGGCCGTCAGCATTTTCAGATGGTTAGTTACTCGGAATATAGGGCGATGGGGAGAGCAGGCGGCAGGTAGAGACAGGACGCAGAGCGCACGTCCATAGAGAAATAGCTAGCGCGAGAAAGCGCCGGAAAACTAATCGCCGTACAAACTGCGATTCAAGCAATCAGAGCCGCTACAAACGGGCTAAACCTCACTGGCGGCCGTCCGCGCGACGGTCTCAAAGTTATCCCCAGTTTTCGTTCATAAATCTGCGCATAACTATCCGGCAAGCGACGCAAGCTCTTGATACGCTTACTGTTTTTACCGTCAGATCGAAGTTGTGCAGAGTAGAAACCCAGCCGGTCAGCACGATGGTTGTGTGGCCGTGTGACACGCCAACCGCAGCGCAGATTGCACCTCGTCCTCAAATCCCCCGCGCCGCATGTCGGCGTCACCCACGCCACCCGCCACGCGCATCAATCGCCTACCGCGTCGGCGGCATGCGCGCGTTCGGCTTTCTGCGAAACCGGCGCGCTGCGCGCCTCGTCGCGCCATTCCTGCCTCGACCGCGCCATTCGGCGTACGGCGACGCGCGCCATCTTCACCCAGCCAGACGGACGTGGATCGGCGAGCATGCTGAGCGCACGCGCATAATCGAGCGTCAGACCCGGCGTCCACGCCATCGTCGCGGCGCGTTTGCGCAGTTGCGCGGCCACCCACAATTCCGGCGTCGTAATCACGCGCAAGAACGGCCGCCAACCGCCGAGATCGCCCCACACGCGCGCCGACGCGCCTTCGATCGCCGCTTCCAGCGCGCGCGATACGGTACTCGAACAATTGCGATGCGTCAGGTTGTAGGTCGTGTCCTGCCGATAGGTGTCCCAGAAACGGCGCAGCCGCGCCGGATCGTAATTGCGTATGCGCACCTGAACCGTCGACGGACACCATGCTTTCGATTCAGTCTGGTAATCAGGCTGGAACACACCGGGCACGTCGTTCTCGCTGGTCGCCCGCAGAAGCCGCGCGAAATCGTCGGGTGAACGATCGATTTCGACGCCCGGATACAGGCTGATATAAATGCCCTCAGGCGATTCGAGCGCGGCATGACCTGTCGAAATCACGCCGTTACGGTCCACCGCCGCGATATACCGGTCGACAATCAATTGCCGCCTTGCCTCGCTCCTGGACGATCCCACTGGCGTCCACACGTGCACAGTGAGCGCGTCTTCATCGGCGGCGGGTGGGCCGTCCCATTCGACTGCGCCCAGCCGACCCGGAGCGGTCGCACTCGCCGCGGAATTTGCGGCATCTGCCGTCGCATCGTCCGAAGCGACCGCGGGATTCGACGCGAGACGCCGCACCCGCGTACTCAGCAGAATCATGTTCCAGCCGCCGAATATCAGGCCGAGACCGAGGCAGTACGGCACGGTGCCTACATAGTGCGTCGGATATGGCTGATAGAAAAAAATCGCCAGCGCGATTTCAATCGCGCCGCCGATCATCGCAAGGCGCCACGTGCGATAACGAACGACCTTTGCGGAGACGATCTGCAACAGACCGTCGGCCAGAAAGAGCGTGCCGAAGATCATCGACAGAATGAAGTTGCCGTGATGATGGCCAGCGAGAATCAGCGCCGCCGCGAAGCAGAATGCGGAGCCCTTCACGTAGCGCAGCGTGCGTTGGCCGCCCATGCCGGTCCAGGCGACGGCCAGTGTGGCGAGCCCTTCGAGCAGCAGCAATGTGGCGAACGGTGTGATCGGGAAATAGAGCGCGCTATCGAGTGCGTCGATGAACACCACCACGCCAAGCGCGAGGCTCATCCAGCCGATCAACTGCAGGGAACGCCAACGCGTACGCAAATAATCGACACCCAGCAGGATCATCACCAGCCGAACCATCGCAAACCCTCCGTGATCGGTGCGCCCTTCTGGCCGTAATCTTAACCATATTCACGGTAGCGGCGTAACGGGTCCGACCGTAGCGACGATTCGCGCGTGGCGACACCGGCTCGCAGCGCCGCTATCTATGCGTCGCGCATCGACGCTACATGATCGCAACGGAATTCTCAAACGTACTTGTGATGCTCATGCCGATGCGCCTTCGCCGGCCGTATGCCGCGTTTGCCCACGCTCCTGGCCGCGTGCGGTTCGTCAGCAGGCGGCACGGCATAGCGGCCGTTGTGCAACACGGCGGGACTTTGCCGAGTTGCCTCGTTTTGCGGCGCGGCCGATGAAGTGGCTGCTGCGGGCAACGGTCCCGTTGCGGCATCGATGACCTTCTGCAATTCGTCCTGCGCGTAAGCAGGCAGCGGCGCGGGCGGATACGTCGCGGCGGCAGCCATGACCGTGGAGGAAGCAGCACAAGCAAGGCCGAGAGCGATGATCAAGCGAGCGATTTTCATGTCGAGTCCTGGTCGGGGTGACGCGGCCCGCATGAGTGGAAAACTGGCGCGCGTCGATGAATCGGAAGATTCCTGACGGCTCGCACCGTCAGCACAAGCAGTGTGACGGCAGGGACATGATGGGTAAATTTTATTAAGCCAGATTCAGATATGCCGAATTCAGCTTAATAACCGACGAATCAGCGCCGGCGTGCCGGACTCCCGACACACCGGCCCATAGCCGATAAACGCAGCGCCCGCACGCTGCATGCCTCGGGCCAGTACGACTCAGGCCGCCGCGGCTTGCGGCATCGCCTCGCCCTGCTCGCCGCCCAATGCATCGAGCAGATCGCACAGCATACGGTCGAGTTCGGCGGTCATCAGCGTGACGTCGGAATCGAAGCGTTCGTCGTCGTTCTGTGTGGTGGGGTCGCTTGCTTCCTTGAGAACGTCGAGCGGCGCGATGCGCTTGATCGTCAACGAAGGCGTCAGCACGAACGACACGCGGTCGTTCCACGTCATCGCGAGACGCATGCATTGTTTGCCGGCCTCGATATGGCGGCGCATGTCTTCGGCGTCCAGGGTATGTCCGACATAGCGCACCGTTGCATTGCCTTCCGCCGGCGAGCGCAACTCGGTGTCCTGGTCGAGCGTGAAGCCTGCGGGACCTTCGCCTGAGAGAAGCCATCCGGTCATCGCCGCAACCGGCGATTGCGTGACACGCACGGTACCGAGCGGCAGTTGATCGATCGACTTCACCAGCAGGCCGCGAACTTCGTCGGCGACGGCTTGCGAGCCCGCGTCGATCACGAGCCAGCCGTTGCGGGTATCGATCCACACGCGTGTATCGCGACGAATGCTGAAGGCGCGCGGCAACAGTTCGTCGGTCACCTGCTCCTTGAGTTCGCGCATCTGCTTGCGGCCGGGTTTGAAGCCTTGCTGTTCTTCGAGTTCGAGCGCACGCGCCTTGGTCACCTGGGTGACGACAGAGGCCGGCAACAATTTCTTCTCAGCGCGAAACACCAGCAGCAACTGGCCATTGAGCGCATACACCAGCGAGTCGTTGTCGCGTGGCGACGCCCAGCCGTGGCTTTGCATCTCGACGCTGTTGCCGGGCGCGAACGCGTGCGGCGCAAGCCATTTCTCGATTTGTTCAGGGGTAACGGACCACGGAGCGGGAAGACGGTGCAACTGAAGATTTTTGAACCACATGGGCGGGGTCTTGTTCGGGCAAAGCGCGTCATTCTATCCGACGCGGCGAGAATGGCGCGCGCGGGCGCGTCCCTGCCACTCCATGCCGAGACACCCCCGACAAGCGTCATTTTCGCTTTGGGTTCAAATCACCTAGACTTGCCAACAGGCACGCGACATAGACGGAGGCGGCCATGGCCGATGAAACCGCACCCTGGCGGATGGTGGAGTACGAGGGTTTCGAAATTCACGTGGCGCCGTTTCTGAAAAACCCGCCCAATGAGGCGAGGCCGTCAGCCGTGCCCGATAACCGTTACACGTATGTCGGTTATGTGTGCCACCCTGGCGCCAATCCCG
Organism: Paraburkholderia fungorum; assembly: GCF_902833645.1. Lineage (GTDB taxonomy): Bacteria > Pseudomonadota > Gammaproteobacteria > Burkholderiales > Burkholderiaceae > Paraburkholderia > Paraburkholderia fungorum. Next base: position 327,611 of record NZ_CADFGE010000007.1, on the reverse strand, counting down.
CCATCCCGGGGCATGCGGTGCCGTTCCATGCGGACGGCGAAGAAAGCTTCGCCGGCATGGAAGAAGCGCTCTATGAGGGCATACATGTGGGACGCAGCATCGTCGACGGCACGCACCCTGATTTGACGGTGCTGCCTCTGGTGACGGGCGGCGTGTAAGCCGCGCTTGCGGCTTAGCGAGGCGTTTGCACGCCCGGAGCGTCCTGTTTCCTCAAAATGCTCAACGCCAACTCCAGCATCCGCTGATTGGAGCTTGCGGGCGTGAACGTCTCGACCTTTCGCAGCGCGGCCTGCGCAAGGCTCCGGCGTAACTCGGTGTCCGTGAGCAGCCGCTCGATTGCGCCCGCCATGGCGTCCACATCGCCCGGCGGCACCAGCAGCCCAGCCTTGCCACCCTCCAGCAAGTCCCGCGGACCGGTCGGGCAATCCGTCGAAAGCGCCGGTGTACCGAGCGCCATAGCCTCGCCGAGCACCATGCCGAAACCCTCGTAGCGGCTACTCAATACGAGCATTTCGGCCTGCCGGATATAGGGCGCGGGATTTGCACAGAAGCCCAGAAAATGCACCCATGCGCCCACCCCCAACTCGTCGGCGAGTTGCTCCAGTTCGCGTCGGTCCCGCCCCTCGCCGATCAGGACGAGCGCCACGTTGCTGCAGCCGCGCTCGCGTACCTGAGCGTAGGCTCGCAGCAGCGTCTTGTGGTCCTTCTGACCTTCGTCCAGACGTGCCACTGAAACGATGAACCGCTCCGCAGGAAGGTTGATCTCCGCGCGCGCCGCTTGCCGCAGTGCGTCGTCGTCGATCACATTCGGCAACTCGACAATGTCCGGACCGGTTGCCGAGAAAAGTTCCCGCGCCTCGCGCAGCATGGCGGGGGTCAGCACGACAATCGCCGAGTAGCGCGAATAATGCCTCACTCGCCGGGCGACATACCGCTCGCTCTTGCTGCCGAGGCGCGCCGCCAGGCTGAAATGGCTCACGCCGAACCAGGGCACTCCGCAACTGCCCGCTAAATGGCGCAGCGAAAAATCGAAATCACAGATCAGATCTTGCTGCTTCGCGAGACGCCGCATACGCAGCGCCGCCAGCGGCCGGACCGCACCGTAGGTCAGCAACTTGTGCAATAACTTCGCGCCGACGCCGAGTTTGCGCCGGCGAGCCGCCTGATGAAGCGCGTACATCCATTTCGACGAGGCAAGAACATGAACGGGCACATCGGCGGGAATTGACTGCGCGCGCCAGAACGACAGGTCGTCGGTCGGATAAGCCACCGAAAGGCTCGGCGCGAACATCTGCCGGTCAAGCGTCTTCAGCCAGGACAGCAGCGCGGTCTCAGTGCCGCCTTTGCCGAAATCGTTAATATGAAACAGGATTCGCAGCGGGGCGCGGACAGCATCGATAGCGAAAGGATTGACGTTCGTCACGTTGGTTATTCGCCCAATTTCGCCGTCGGTACCTTGCGCCGCTGTTCACCAGGCGCCAACGTAGATTTTCTTCGTCCGGTGTCCGGCAACATCCCATCTGAAGCCTCGACTTGCTCAGCGCAACCCAGCTGCAGTCCCGCGAAAGCCCAAAACGCGAGCATGGTGGTCTGCCACATGAAATCATCGGTGGTATTTTTCACGATCATGCCGGCTACAAGCGCCACGCCCGCGGAACACAGCCAAGGATCGACTCGCCGCAGCCGATAGAAACGCACGACGAGGCTCAGCAACAGCGCGGTCTGCAGCACAACTCCGATGACCCCCGTCTGCAACCACGTGTTGATGAACAGGTTGTGCGCGTGCGTCAGCGCATACGGTTCGAGGGCCAGCAAGCTGGCCGGCATTTCGCTGCGATAGACCAAGCCCGGCAACGGCTTGCCGAAGCCCACCCCGACCCATGCGTGACGCTCAGCCTCGCCGATATAAAACGCCCACAGCTTCGGACGCGTGTCTGCCGATACCGTATCGCCGATTGCGGACAGCGAGCCTGGCACATAGACCTGATGACCCTCGATCGCGATATCACGCGCCAGCGGGACGGCGGGCACCGCGCCGGCCGTCCGCAGACGGGAACTGAACTCGAGCGTGCCGACGCTCGCCGCGAACACCACGGTAATGACCAGCATCGCCAGCAGCAGACGGCGCCGGTACAGCGGGAACAGCGCGATCAGAAGCGTAACGGCCGCGGCCGGCCAGAAGAACCGGTTAAGCGTCGCCAATCCGATGAACAGGCACAGCGCGATGCCGCTAGCACCGATCACGCGCCAACGCGACCGCAGCATGAAGCCCGCAAATAGCGGCATGGCAAATACCGCGAGCGTGCTGGTGTGGCCGACACGGTTATAGAAATGCAGTGGGAAGGTATTGGCAGTGGGCGGTTGCAGATGCCCCCAGTTGAGCGCGCTGATGGCGGCGAGTGCCAGGCAGGCAAGCCAGTTGACGAACACCACGGGCGCGGGTCGCCGAAGTTGGGTGCCAAACAGCCAGAAGCCCCAGAACGATACCAGCGGATAAAGCACCTCGTCGCACCACGCGTGCAGGCTAACCATCGGATATACGGACCATGCGACCGACGCCAGACTCCAGCCGGCCCAACCCGCAATGGGCAGCACCAGCGGCCAGTGCAACAGCGACGGCCGATTCGGCGAGCAGGCCGCGGCCAGCACGCCGAGCGCCATCAGGGCGAGCGCATTGAAGACGATCGCCGTCATGTGGCCGAACATCACCACAAACAGAATGACCGGACAGGCAATCCAAAACACGCGCTCCACTCGCGCAGCCGTGTGAGTCATTACACTTTCACCAGAACATTTTGCAAAGCGGTATATACCGACTCGACCGACAGCCGGCCCATACAGTCGGCATGGTCGCCGCGCCAGGCGACGCAGGTCGTCTCGTTGCGATCACAGCGCCGCACCCATGCTACCTCGCGGCGAAAAATGAAAGGCTGATCGCGGCACGGCATGTCGGCTATCGTAATTGGCACGAATGGGACCTCGCGCCAATAGCGGCCCGCGCCGTGAATCAGCGCGTTGCCCGGCCCGAACAGCGCGAGCGTCGGCACCCCAATCAGACGCCCCAGATGCGCGACGCCGGTATCGGGACAAACCACGGCTTGCGCGCCGGCAAATAAATGCCACAGCTCGCCGAGACCGAGCCGCGCAGCCAGGTTCGGATGATGCGCATCCGGGTCGATGGCGCGGATCAATTCCGCCTCGCCTGGCCCCCCGGTCCATACCGGCAGATAGCCGAGCGCCTCCACGCGTTGCGCAAGCTCGCGCCAGCGCGCGTTGGGCCAGCGTTTGACACTGGTGCTTGCGCCCGGATGCAACACAACGTAAGGCTTTGCCAGTTGCGCCGATTCGGGTAGCGCAGCGTGTTGCGGCGCACTCCAGTCGACAGGCCGGTAGGCGCGCGGCGGCGGCCCGTCGATCAATTCCGTGGCAAGGTCCGCCCAAGCCGTCGGCGTGGCAGGATACGGCACGCTCCGGTCGAGCGGCCAGTTCTTCCAGGCCGGGGCATCTCCCGCATGCCCGACGATCCAGCTGCAACCCGCGCCCAACGCGAGCCAGCTATATCGATTATCGCCGAGCACCATACCGAGGTCGTAAGGACCGGAAAGCAAAACGTCCCGCACCGACTTCGAATCACGCGGATCGAACGGCAAAGCTGTGACGTCGAAAGGCCGCCCCGCATACAGCGGCACAATCGCCTTCGGACAGGTGAGAACGATCTGCGATTGAGGATATTGCGCGCGCAGTTTGGCGAGCAGCGGCGTGAGCAGCAGCGTGTCGCCAAGCAACAGATGATGTGCAATCAAGATACGGCGCGCGTGCCGCGGCTCGCGGCGCAATGGCTTGATCAGCAGTCGAGGGATGGCTCGCGCAAAGATACGAAGACGCCCGGCAAGCCGACTCATGGGTTCATCGACGCATTGGTTTCCAACGCGATATTGATGTACGCCGATACCCGGCGCGAGGTCGCGTTCGCCACGCACAATCTCCAGCGGTATTCTTCCCGAAGGCCTCCAGTATTGCGCCTACGGCCCCGTCACGGCGGGCTGTCGCAGATCGCGGAAACAGCCCGGGCCAGCATGGAAAGCTCTATGAAATATATGGCCGCTCAGCTCCAATTGAGCGAGTTCAAGCGCTGATAGCTAAAAATTATAACATGCGGCGTTGCCGCGGAACGAGGAGAAACCGGGCCTAAGTCCCGCCCCTTCTGCTGCAGCGCCGCGGCCGCGGCGCTTAACGCGTGGCGTCGATCTGCCTGGCCAGCGTCAACAGCGCGCCAACGTGAGCGGCCACGCCCGGATCGTAAAGGACCGCGTCGCGGGCGACGTCCAATGGCGCGCGCCGCGTGCCGTCGCGAGACTCCCGCACCGCTCGCTCGAGTGTCGCGCACAGATCGGCCAAATCGTCCGGCGCGAAAACGAATTTCGCATGCGGGGCAATCGCATCGCAGCAACCGATGCTCGACGGGAAAATGACTGGTGTACCGCACATCACCGATTCGATGCCGACCAGGCCGAATGGCTCATAAGTCGATGCGAGGATCGTGAAGTCGGCGGCCTGATAACACTCCGCGAGCTCTTTCACGTAGCCGATATAGCGTAACCGTTCGGACGTGCGCGCGGGCGGCCGCCCGGCCACAGCCACCACCACGGGCGGCGCCGTGTTGCGCAGCGCGGCTTCGATGAATGGCAAACCTTTACGCTCATGGCTGCTCGACGGAAACAGCAGGACGATCTCGTCGTCGGCGAAACCGTACTTTCGGCGTAAGGTCGCGCGCGTTACGGCATCAGTCGGCGCAAAGCGCGCGCCGTCCACGGGTGGAAACAACACGCGGATCTTCGCCTCGTCAACACCGTACAGTTCACGCAACTCGTCGTGCATCAACTGAGAATGCGCCACCACGACCTTCGCGCGTTCGTATTGGCGTCTCTCGAGTGCAATCTGCCAGCGATCCGAACGCTTCGGCGCGCGCCTCGTCGCCCGCAAAAAACCGAGATGCGTGCCACCGCAAATCGCCACGTCGGACGAATCGACGCGGTTGCAGCCGATCAGCACATCGACATGCGCCTCGCGGCGCGCCGCGCGCAGCCGCCACGAAAACCAGCGGTCACGCAACTTGCCAGGCAGGAAGGAGACATTGATGCGGTGCGGCTCGACCAACCCGTATTCGCGCAGCGAGGTGTCAAAACGACGCGCGAAGAAAGCCGGTTCGATGCCGTGCGCGGCAAAGCCGCGCACGAGATCCATTGCGTAGCGCTCGAGACCGCCACTGTGCTGCAAGGCGTTACTGGAGAGTCCAAGTTTCTTCATTCAGACAGCGTGCGCCAGCGCCTCGTCAAATGTTAAGGGGGTAAGTCGTGCGTGGTCCAGACCAGCGGACCGCGTGAACCGAGATTCGCACGAATTGACGTGTCGTGCCGCGCACCTTACGCGGCGTCCTGCTGGAACTGGATGCGATGCAGATGCGCGTACAGGCCGCCCTGGGTCAGCAGTTCCCGGTGGCTGCCGCTCTCGACAATACGCCCGGCTTCCATGACCAGAATCCGGTCGGCGCGTTCTATGGTCGACAAACGGTGCGCGATTACCAGCGTGGTGCGGCCCTTCATCAAGGTTTCCAGCGCCGCCTGCACGTGGCGTTCGGACTCGGAATCGAGCGCCGAGGTGGCCTCGTCGAGAATCAGGATCGGCGCGTCCTTATAAATCGCGCGCGCAATCGCCAGACGCTGGCGTTGACCACCCGAGAGCATCATGCCGTTGTCGCCGACCAGGGTGTCGATGCCTTCAGGCATCGCCTCGACGGTATCCCACAGGTTCGCCGCGCGCAGCGCCGCCTTGACCTTGTCCGGATCCGCCGTCTGGCCATAGGCGACGTTGTTGGCCACCGTGTCGTTGAACAGCACGACGTCCTGGCTCACCATCGCGATCTGGCTGCGCAGCGCGTGCAGACCGTACTCAGGCAGTGCGACGCCGTCGACCAGGATCTCGCCGCCGGTGGGATCGAAGAAGCGCGGCAGCAAATTCACCAGCGTGGTCTTGCCGCTGCCCGACGGGCCCGCCAGGGCAACCATCTCGCCCGGTGCCACCTTGAAGGACACCTCGGTGAGCGTGTGGCGGTTATGCGTGGCATTGCTGCCGTAGCTGAACGAGACGTCGCGGAACTCCACTTCGCCGCGGGCGCGCTCGAGCGGCTTGCCGCCGCCCGCCGGTTCCGACGGCTCGTCGATCAGGCCGAAGATCAGTTCGCACGCCGTCATGCCGCGTTGCAGCGGCTGGTTCACGTCCATCAGGTGCTTCAGCGGCGAGATGATCAGCAGCATCGACGTGACGAACGCCACAAAACCGCCGACCGTGGTCTGGTCCGACGACGATTGCACTACCGCGATCGTAATCACCACGGCGAGCGCGATCGACGCAAGAAACTGGGTCAACGGTTGTGCCAGGCCGCCTGAGACGGTCATGCGCATCGCGTAACCGCGCAGACGCTTGCTCATTGCCGTGAAGCGGTCCATCTCGTACTGCTCGCCGTTGTGCACCTTGACGACCTTGTAGCCGCCCACGGTTTCTTCGACGATGTACGACAGTTCGTTGGTCAACAGTTGATGCTCGCGGTTCAGGCGCCGCAAACGGCGGTTGATCTTGCCGACCAGCCAGCCGATCCCCGGCAGCAGCACCGCGACGATCAACGTCAGCCGCCAGTTCAGGTAGAACAGATAGCCGAGCAGGAAGACGACCGTCAGCGAGTCACGCACCAGCGTGACCATCACGCTCAACAGCACGTTGAGAATCTGGTTCACCTCGAACACGATCGCGTTGATCACCGTGCTCGCGGTTTCGCGCTGGAAGAACGCCACGCCCGTGTGGATCATGCGGTCGAACATCTTCAGGCGAAGTTCGAGCAGGATCTTGTTCGACACGTAAGCGAGCAGATAACCGGACGCATATTGCGACACACCGCGCACCAGCGCGAGACCGATCACCGCCGCCGGCACGAACCATTTGGCGTTGTCGCTGGCATGCGCGCCGAAGCCCTTGTCCAGCAATGGCTTGAGCAATGCGGGAATCGCCGCGTCAGTGCCGGCGCTCACGGCCATGGCGATGATCGCGCCGACCACCACCCACATCAGCGGCTTGATATAAGGCCACAAGCGTCGGAAAACGACGGCAGGCGACGAGGCCTCTCCTGAACCGATGGGTTTGCTTAACGTTGGCTTCGCGCTCAAGGAATCCTCTGAGAATGCGGGAAAGCATCCGCGTAACGGGCAGAATGCCTCGCACGCGAAATATCAAAAACAGCATTGTAAACGGTTGAGGATCATAGCCGGCGGTTGCGGATCGGCCGGGTTAGGTGGCCGGGCTGTATACTTTGCGCGACTCATTCCGCCACCCGGCACTTTCCACGCAATTCAGGTATGCAAGAAACCACCCTCGGCGTCGCCATCATCACCAAAAACGCGGCGGCGCGACTGGCCGAATGCCTGCAGGCCGTGGCCTTCGCCGATCAGATCGTCGTGATCGACGGCGGCAGCACCGACGGTACCGCTGAAATTGCCCGGGCACACGGCGCGCACGTACTCGAGCACACCGACTGGCCAGGCTTCGGCCCGCAGAAAAACCGTGCCGTGGATGCGCTCACCACCAGTTGGATTCTCTCGCTCGACGCCGACGAGATCGTCTCGCCGGAACTGGCTGCGGCGATTCGCGCGGCGCTGGCCGCCCCTACCGCCGACGTCTACGCGGTAGACAGGCTGTCGAGCTTCTGCGGCCACTGGATTCACCACAGCGGCTGGTATCCAGACTGGATTCCGCGCCTGTTCAAACGTGGCGCTGCGCGTTTTTCAGACGACCTCGTGCATGAGCGCCTGGTATTCGATACGCCTTCGCAACGCCTGACCGGCAAGCTGATGCACTACTCGTACGAGGACTTCGAAGCCGTGCTACGCAAGCTCGACGCGTATTCGACAGCGGGCGCGCAGCAACGTCATGCAGCGGGCAAGCGCGGCAGCTTCGGCAAGGCGCTCGGGCGCGGCGCCTGGGCCTTTGTGCGGACCTACGTTCTGCGGCGCGGATTCCTCGACGGTCGCGCGGGTTTCATGATCGCGGTGTTCAACGCGGAAACGGTGTACTACCGGTTTCTGAAACTGGCGCGGCTGGGGGAAAAGACGCAGCGTTAGTAGCGAGGCCAGGAGCCAGGGCAAGGCTTGCGACCAGAGTTTGCAACCTGAGCTTGCCAATGGCTTTGAGTTTGCCCACGCGCGCCGCGGGCGAACCCGCCATCAATAAACAATCTCGATCGAGCTTCCTGCGAACTCGCCACGCAAGGCCGCGAGCAGTTCGTCGGTGGGCTTTACGCGCCATGCGTCGCCCAGACGCATTTCACCTTGCGCATTCTCGCTGCGATAAACCACCTGCACTGCGAGCCCGTTCGGGATCTGCACGGCCTGGCGTTGGCCACCGCCACCATAGCCTCCGCCGTTGCGCCCACCACCGCCTCCGTTACCGTTGCCGCCGCGCGACGAGGCCGCCGGCGCCGGCGCGGCTTGCGGCTCGTCCTTACCCGCGCTATGTGCTTCGAGCACGCGCCGCAATGCCGATGCGTCCGCATTGCCGTTCATCTGCACCTTCACGGCTTCCGCATAACGACAGCGGGCGCGGCCAAGGTCCATCACCGTATCGACCGTGAAGCGGATGCCGCCCGTGAACGCGTCGTTACGCGCCGAGCCTTGCACCACCAGCAACTCGTCTTCCTTGAATAACGGCTTATTCGCCTCGAAAGTCTCGTTGAAGACGGTCACTTCGCATTGGCCCGTGCCGTCGTCGAGCAACGCGATCAGCATCTTGCCGCGCTGGGTCATCTGCGTACGCAGCGACGCGATCACACCGGCGACCAGCTTGTCCCGCCCTTCCTTCAATTCGCCGATCTTCTGACGCACGAAGCGACGCACTTCGTCCTTGTAGGCATCGAACAGATGGCCCGACAGGTAGAAGCCGAGCGCGGCCTTCTCTTCCTGCAGCTTCTTCTTTTCCGGCCATTCCGGCTCGTCGACCAGTTCATGCCCTTGCGACGGTGCATCGCCCATGTCGAACAGGCCGGCTTGCATTGCGTTGGCGCTTGCCTGTTCGGCCGCCTCCATGGCCAGCGAGACCGAGGCGATCAGCTGCGCGCGATTGGCGTGCAGCGTGTCGAACGCACCGGCGCGGATCAAGGCTTCCACCGTCCGGCGATTGACGATCCGGCGGTCGACCCGGTTGCAGAAGTCGAAGATGTCGATAAACGGACCTTCTTCACGCGCACGCAGGATTTCCTCGATCGCATTCTGGCCGCTGCCCTTGATCGCGCCGAGACCATAGCGGATCGTTTTCGAGCGCTTGCCGTCCGGCTCCGCGACCGGCTCGAACCGGTACGCCGACAGGTTGACGTCCGGCGGCAGCACAGCCATCTTGTTCGCGAGGCAATCCTCGAACAGGATCTTGACCTTGTCCGTGTCGTCCATGGCGAGCGACATATTCGCCGCCATGAATTCGGCCGGATGGTGCGCCTTCAGCCACGCCGTGTAGTACGCGAGCAGCGCATACGCCGCCGCGTGCGACTTGTTGAAGCCGTAGCCCGCGAACTTCTCCATCAAGTCGAAGATTTCGTCCGCTTTCTCGCCGGTCAGCCCGTTTTTCGCGGCGCCCTGACGGAACAGCTCGCGGTGCTGGGCCATTTCCTCGGCCTTCTTCTTACCCATCGCGCGGCGCAGCAAGTCGGCGCCGCCGAGCGAGTAGCCGCCGATGATCTGCGCCATCTGCATCACCTGCTCCTGATAGACCATGATGCCGTAGGTCTCTTTCAGAACAGGTTCCACACGCGGGTCCGGATACTCCACCACTTCACGGCCGTGCTTACGCGCACAGAAGCTCGGGATCAGGTCCATCGGCCCCGGACGGTACAACGCGACGAGCGCGATGATGTCCTCGAAGCGGTCAGGCTGCGCGTCTTTCAGCATGCCCTGCATGCCGCGGCTTTCCAGCTGGAACACGGCGACCGTGTTCGCTTTCTTCAGGATCGAGAACGACGCAGCGTCGTCGAGCGGCACCTGCGCGAGCGACCAGTCTTTCTTCGAAGGATCGAGACGGCGGATATAACGCTCGGCCCAATCCAGAATGGTCAGCGTGGTGAGGCCCAAAAAGTCGAACTTCACGAGGCCGACGGCTTCGACGTCGTCCTTGTCGTACTGGCTCACGACGCCGCTTTCGTCGCCCTGCGTATAGAGCGGACAGAAATCCGTGAGCTTGCCGGGCGCGATCAACACGCCGCCCGCGTGCATGCCGACGTTGCGCGTGAGACCTTCCACGCGCTGGGCGAGCTCGAGCAACTGACGCACTTCGTCTTCGTTGTCGAAGCGCTCCTGCAGCAGCGGCTCTTCCTTCATCGCATCAGCGATGGTGACGTGTTTGCCCGGCTTGAACGGAATCAGCTTGGCGATCCCGTCCGTGAACATATAACCAAGATCGAGCACGCGGCCGATATCCCGCACCGCCGCCTTCGCCGCCATCGTGCCGAAGGTGGCGATCTGCGATACGGCGTCCGCGCCGTATTTGTCTTTCACGTACTGAATCACACGGTCGCGGCCGTGCTGACAGAAATCGATGTCGAAGTCGGGCATCGAGACCCGTTCCGGATTCAGGAAACGTTCGAACAGCAGGTTGTAGCGCAGCGGATCGAGGTCGGTCACGCCGAGCGCGTACGCAACCAGCGAACCTGCGCCCGAACCCCGGCCCGGTCCGACCGGCACGCCGTTGTTCTTGGCCCAGTTGATAAAGTCCGCAACGATCAGGAAGTAGCCCGGGAAGCCCATCTTGATGATCGTGCCGCACTCGAATTCGAGGCGCTGGTAATACGTTTCGCGCTGCGCTTCGCGCTCGGCCGTATCCGGGTACAACTGTTCGAGACGCTTTTCGAGGCCCTCTTTCGACAACTGCACGAGGTAGTCGTCAAGCGACATGCCGTCGGGCGTCGGGAAGAGCGGCAGCTTCGGCTTGCCGAGTTCGAGCGTCAGGTTGCAGCGCTTGGCGATTTCCACACTATTGGCGAGCGCCGACGGAATATCCGCGAACAGCTTCGCCATCTCTTCCTGCGTGCGGAAATACTGTTCGGACGTAAAGCGCTTCGAGCGGCGCGGATTCGCCAGAATGTCGCCTTCGGAAATACACACGCGCGCTTCGTGCGCGGTGAAGTCGTCCGGCGTCATGAACTGCATGGGATGGGTGGCCACCACCGGCAATTTCAACGACGCCGCGAGCGCCACCGCCTGTTGTACGTATTGCTCGCCGCCGGGCTGACCACACCGTTGCAGTTCGATATAGAAGCCGCCCGGAAACACCTTCGCCCAATGCAACGCGTTGCGTTTGGCCGCTTCTTCGTTGCCGGCCGCGAGCGCGAGGCCGATGTCGCCCTGTTGAGCACCCGACAGCGCCAGCAGGCCTTCACCCAGACCGGATTCGAGCCAGCCGGCCTCGATTTCAGCGCGGCCGCGATACTGGTTGGTGAGCGATGCCTTGCTGAGCAGTTCGCACAGATTCAGATAGCCGCGCCGGTTCTTGACCAGCAGCAGCAAACGCGAAGGCTTGTCGCGGTCGTCCGGATTGGTGATCCAGACGTCGCAGCCGGCAATGGGTTTGACCCCTTTGCCACGGGCTTCCTTGTAAAAACGGACGAGGCCGAACGCGTTGCCGAGGTCGGTAAGGGCGAGCGCACCCTGACCGTCTTTGGCGGCAGCCTTGACGATGTCGTCAAGGCGCACGATGCCGTCGGCAATCGAGAATTCGGAGTGGACGCGGAGATGAACGAAGCGGGGATCTGACATGGGCGACATTGTAACTCCACACTTCGGGAGTTTTCAGGCCAAAACCACGCGCTGGCCGTTCGGCCTAGGACAGAAACGCGAGCGTGCCGTACACCGGCGTTGTGCAGGCAGTGGAAGTTCTGTGTACAGCGCCAGGGTGAGCGCCTGAGTGAGCGCGCGGACGGACCAGCCGGCGCAAATCCGGCAGCATTTCAATCGCCAGAACGCGCGGCCCGGTGCGGGCATGGGGTAAGCGCCGTACAAGTTTGCGAGCGGTTTGCGCTGCCGCAACGGGCTGGCTATTCGGCCGAGTCGGACGAATAGCCAGCTTGAGGGATAATACGGGTTTCGCCTATTCGACGTGGCCCGCTACAGGCAGGCTGAATGCGGGCATCCCAATGCGCCCCATTTTCCGCGCCGCCGGCCACTTCTTACCGCTGGACACACATGAGTATCGTCAATCTCGCCGCGTATCATTTCGCGACTATCGAAGACACCGCCGCATGGCGCCCGCACGTCACTGAGCGCTGCAATACGCTCGGCTTGCGCGGCACTGTGCTGCTCGCGCCGGAAGGCATCAACCTGTTCGTCGCCGGCACGCGTGAAGCCACAGACGCGTTCATCGACTACATCCGTCACGACGCGCTCTTCGAGGGCAAGTTCGTCAATCTGCAGTTCAAGGAAAGCCTGTCTGACAAGCAGCCGTTCACCCGCATGCTGGTCAAGCTCAAGCGCGAAATCATCACGATGAAAAAGCCGGCCATCCGGCCGGAACTGGGCCGTGCGCCGTTCGTCGACGCGCCCACGCTGAAAGGCTGGCTCGACCGTGGCCATGACGACGAGGGCCGCCCGGTCGTGATGCTCGACACACGCAACGCATTCGAAGTGGACGTCGGCACCTTTGACAACGCGCTCGACTACCGCATTACGAAATTCAGCGAATTTCCGGAAGTGATCGAGCAAAACCGCGCCGATCTGGAAGGCAAGACGGTGGTGTCGTTCTGCACGGGCGGGATTCGCTGCGAGAAGGCCGCGATCCACATGAAGGAAGTCGGCATCGAGAACGTGTACCAGCTCGAAGGCGGCATCCTCAAGTATTTCGAGGAAGTCGGCGGCGCGCACTATCACGGCGACTGCTTTGTTTTCGACTACCGCACCGCGCTCAACCCGCAACTGGAGCCGACCGCGACCGCGCAATGCTTCGGCTGCCGCGCGGTGGTAACGTCCGAAGCGCAAAAATCGCCAATGTACGTGGCAGGCAAGACATGTCCGGAATGCCATCCGGACAGCAAGGCGGCACGCGTCGCGTGATAAGCGCGAGCGCTTTCGCGCGATCGCGGCGAGGCCCATCCAACCCATGACCTATCGTGGACGCTTCGCGCCGTCGCCTACCGGGCCCTTGCATTTCGGCTCACTGGTGAGCGCGCTCGCAAGCTGGCTGGACGCGCGCGCACATGGTGGAGCGTGGCTTGTGCGCATCGAAGACATTGACGGACCTCGCACTGTCCCTGGCGCGGCTGAGGACATTCTGTCGACCCTCGAACGTTTCGGCATGCGTGCCGACGAGCCGCCTGTCTGGCAAAGCCATCGTTTTGCGCGCTATCAGGAGGCGCTCGAGCAATTGCAGGCTGACGGCCTCGTCTATCCATGCGGCTGTACGCGCAAAGAAATCGCGGATTCGCTGCTGCATGCGCACGCGCGCAACACAACACTCGCCTACCCCGGCACCTGCCGCAACGGCCTGAACGGCAAACCGGCACGCGCATGGCGCCTGCGCGTACCTGACGGCGACGCGGCGGTGATTACATTCGAAGATCGCTGGCAGGGCTCGCAGACGCAGAACCTGGCTACCGAGGTTGGCGACTTTGTCCTGAGGCGCGCCGACGACCAGTGGGCGTACCAGCTCGCGGTGGTGGTCGACGATGCGGACGCGGCCATTACGCACATCGTGCGAGGCGCGGACCTGATGGACTCAACGGCCCGCCAGATTTACCTGCAGCACTGCCTTGGCGTGCCGACGCCGACGTATTTGCACGTCCCTGTGGTCACGAACGATCAGGGCGAAAAACTCAGCAAGCAGAACGGCGCAACCGCGCTGGAAACAGACAAGCCACTTGACGCCCTAAGCGCAGCCGCACGGCATTTGGGACTTGAGATTGGCGACAAGGAATACGTGACGCTAGAAGGCTTCTACGCCGCCGCAACGACGGCGTGGGCCAAACGCATGGGGAAGCGAGTGCAATACAATTAGCGCCCCAAAAAAGTGCCAAAGGGAAACGAAATAAGTCGGCTGCAGGCTGGCGCGTCCACGGGGAATTAACGAGGAACCGGGAACGGCAGCAAAGGGCAGCACCGAGCGTGGCGTTGGCGTTGGCGTTGGCGTTGGCGTTGGCGTTGGCGTTGGCGTTGGCGTTGGCGTTGGCGTTGGCGTTGGCGGGCAGAATAATCCCACAACAATTGAGGTGCCCGCAACCAAATGCGCGGAAAGTTGGAGGGGTAAAAAAGGAGGTACCGCTACGGCGCGCGCAGCGCCGCCGGAGGTATGACTGCCTTGTCACTAAAGCTGAATGTGCGAGGCGACAGATTCCAGATGCACCACTACCGTGGCTGCGCGGGGGACCCGCTTATGAGCTGGCGGGGTGAAGCCGCTTTCTTTGCTTATCTTTCTTTGCGGCGGCAAAGAAAGTAAGTGCCGCCCCGCACAGGGGCAACGCTAATAGACCACTAAGACCATTAACACAGCGAGGCAAGGGGGCAAGGGGCCAACGCCCCAAGCGCTCCCCGTTAGGAAGACGAAGACGACTTCCTCGGCATCCCAAACCCACCCAGCAACGCAGCCAACGGCTGTTTAGAAGAAGCCTTCTGCGGAGCAGCCGTAGAGGCAGAAGCAGCAGCCTCCTCCCCTTTCCTCAAAGAAGCCGCCGAAGGCTCATAAGGCTTGAGGAAAAAGTCATCGACAGGCTGTGCCCGATGATGATGCGGCCGATCGAACGCCCCCGAAGACGAAGCGCCGGGACGCCGGCGACCGCCCCGCTCCTCGCGGCCCTCTGCGCGGCCATCAACGCGTTCACGCCGCGGCGCACGCTCTTCATGGTGATGCCGCACCGGCGCATCCACGACCAAACGTTGCACATCCAAAGGCCGCTTGATCAGCTTCTCGATATCGGCAAGCTGCTTGCGCTCATTCGGGCTGCACAACGACAAAGCATCACCCGAAGCCCCAGCACGCCCGGTGCGCCCAATCCGGTGCACATAATCTTCCGCATTGAACGGCAGATCGAAATTAATCACAGCAGGCAGCTCGGCAATATCCAACCCGCGCGCAGCAACATCCGTCGCCACCAAAGCCTCGATCTCGCCACGCTTGAATGCATCCAGTGCCTGCATCCGCTCATTCTGCGAACGGTCACCGTGAATCGCCGTGGCAACCACACCGTCGCGCTCCAGACTCCGCGCGAGGCGGCTCGCGCCGATCTTGCTGTTACAGAACACGATCACCTGCTTGAGGCCGCGGTCACGAATCAGCTTGACGACAGCAGCAGTCTTGTCGCCTTCGGCAACCTCATAAACGATCTGCGTCACATTGGTCGCGGTCGAATTGCTACGCGCGACTTCGATCGTCTGCGGGTCGCGCAGATAGGTAGCGGCAAGTTTCTTGATTTCGCCCGAGAACGTGGCCGAAAACAGCAGCGTCTGACGTTCCTTCGGCAGCAGGTTCAGGATGCGCTGCAAATCCGGCAGGAAGCCCATATCGAGCATCCGGTCGGCTTCGTCGAGCACGAGGATCTGCACCTGGCCGAGATTGGCGGTTTTCTGTTGCACGTGGTCGAGCAGACGGCCCGGCGTGGCGATCAGAATTTCGACTCCGCGGCGCAGCTGCTCGGACTGCGGATTCATGTCGACCCCGCCGAACACCACGGCGCTGCGCAGCGCCGTGTGCTTCGCGTACGACTGCACGTTCGCCGCCACCTGGTCGGCCAGTTCGCGAGTCGGCGTCAGGATCAGCGCGCGCACCGGATGGCGGGCAGGCGATGCGCTCGTGCTGGCCTGCGGCAGCAAGCGCTGGATGATCGGCAGCGAGAAGCTGGCCGTTTTGCCCGTACCGGTCTGGGCGGCGCCCATGACATCACGACCGGCCAGCACGACAGGAATCGCCTGCGCCTGGATCGGCGTAGGAATGGTGTAGCCCGATTCCTTGACGGCTTTCAGAATGTCGGGCGCGAGACCGAATTGATCAAAAGTCGCAGTGCTGGGCGTGACGGCTGTGTCGGACATGGTGGCTTTCGCTAAAAATGCGCTTGGCGCGGTGCGCGCGGCAGCGGTCGGAACCGCAGAGGGCATCAGGATGAAGGCGGAGCCACGGCGTTCCGCACGGGACCCGTCAGTGTTACGGGAAAAATGCGGCCGGCTCCGGCCGGCGGAAACACCCGCCGGAAAGGCCGGTATTGTAGCACTTCAGCAAAAACACTCATGGCGCATCTGCCGGCTTTCTGCTTACGGCGGCGAAAGCCGGCCGACTGCGGTCCGGCGCGGGCGGCAGCGTCACGTCCCGCACCGGACCGGACATCCCGGTGCGCCCGCGCGCCTCGCTGGCAGCGTAGTTCGCCTACGCGACAGTTGCATGACAGCGAACGCACCCCATTACCACGTCTCGCGCATGACCATCAGGCGCATCTCGGTCATATCCTCGATTGCGTAGCGCACCCCCTCCCTCCCGAGTCCGGAGTCTTTGACGCCGCCATACGGCATGTTGTCGACCCGGAACGACGGCACGTCGTTGATCACTACGCCACCCACGTCGAGCAGATCCCACGCGCGATGCGCGTGGGCGAGCGAATCGGTGAACACACCCGCCTGCAGGCCGAAGTCGCTGTCGTTGACGGTGGCCAGCGCGGCATCGAAATCGTCGAAACGCTCCAGAATCGCCACCGGGCCGAAGGCTTCCTTGCGATAAAGGTCGGTATCGCGCTTCACGTCTTCGAGCAGCGTGGCCTCGAACATCGCACCGTCCACCTTGCCGCCGGCGACAATCTTCGCGCCCGCCTGCACCGCGCTCTCCATCCAGCCGGCAAGGCGGTTGGACTCCGATTCGGAGATCATTGGCCCGACAAAGGTCTTTTCGTCCTTCGGATCGCCCATGACAAGCGACTTCGTCTTCGCGATCAGTTTCTCGCGCAGCGCGTCGTAAATCTTCGCGTGCACCAGAATCCGCTGCACGCCGATACAACTCTGCCCCGACTGATAGAACGCGCCGAACGCGAGCCGCTCGACCACGTAGTCGAGCTTGCCGCCCTGATCGCCGTCGACGATCGCCGCCGCGTTGCCGCCCAGTTCCAGAATCACCTTTTTCTTGCCGGCCTTTTTCTTCAGTTCCCAACCCACTGCGGGCGAGCCGGTGAAGGACAGCAGCTTGAAACGCTCGTCGGTGGTGAACAGATCGGCACCGTCGCGATGCGCCGGAAGAATCGAGAACGCGCCTTTCGGCAAGTCCGTCTCGGCCAGAATCTCGCCCATGATGAGCGCACCGACCGGCGTGCGGCTCGCGGGTTTCAACACGAACGGCACGCCCGCCGCGATCGCCGGCGCGACCTTGTGCGCGGTCAGGTTCAGCGGAAAATTGAACGGCGAGATAAACGAGCACGGACCGATCGGCACCCGCTTCACATAGCCGTGATACCCCTTAGCGCGCGGCGAAATCTCCAGATTGATGATCTCGCCATCTATGCGCACCGATTCTTCAGCCGCCACCTTGAACGTATCGATCAGACGCGTGACCTCGCCTTTCGAGTCGTTGATCGGCTTGCCCGCTTCGATGCACAGCGCGAGCGCCAATTCGTCGTAACGCTCACGGAACCGTTTCACGCAATGTTCGAGCACGGCCTGGCGCTTGAACGGCGGAAACGCACGCAGCGCCGGCATCGCGTCGACGGCATAGCCGATCGCTTTGTCGATCGCCGCCGCGTCGGCCATCGCCACACGGGTCGCCACTTCGCCGCTGAATTTATCCGTGACTTCGAGATCGGTGTTGGCGGCTACCGCAACGTTGGCGAGGTAGTACGGGTAAGTCTTGTTCAACATGACGCGCTCTCCTTGATTCGATGCCTGACATCAGCCATGCAGTCAGCAAGGGCTATGCCCCGTCGCCGCCCATGGCCGCTCCGCCCCTCACTGTTCCGCTCACAGTTGAGCGGAAAGCCGCTTGATCTCGCGATTCAGCACACGCTCGTTGTCCGAGTAGTCGATCGGCAGATCGATCACATGCACACCCGGGGTCGCGAAACACTCGCGCAGCAGCGGCGCGAATTCCGCGGCCGACTCGATACGATGCCCCTTCGCACCGTAACTCTGCGCATACGCGACGAAATCGGGGTTGCTCAGCGTCATGCCGTAGTCCGGGAAGTTCATGTTTTCCTGCTTCCAGCGGATCATGCCGAACGCGTCGTCGCGCAAAATCAGGATCACCAGATCGAGCCGCAGACGCACGGCCGTTTCCAGTTCCTGCGAATTCATCATGAAGCCGCCATCGCCACACACCGCCATGACCTTGCGGTCCGGGTGCACGATCTTGGTCGCGATCGCCGAGGGCAAGCCGGCGCCCATCGAAGCCAGCGCGTTGTCGAGCAGCAGCGAATTCGGTTCGTGCGCACGGTAGTAGCGCGCGAACCAGATCTTGTACATGCCGTTGTCCAGACACACGATGCCGTCCACCGGCGTGGTTTCGTAGACGTCGTTGACGATTCGCACCGGGTACATCGGGAACCGGTCGTCGAGTTGGCCTTTGACCAGATGCGCTTCAAAATGCTGCTTGATCTCCTTGAAACGCGTGAAGTCCCAATGCTCCTGGCGCTCCTTGAGACTTTCCTTCAACTGCCAAACCGCGTTGGCGATGTCGCCCACCACTTCGATCTGCGGGAAATACACCGTATCGACTTCCGCGCCGAGAAAGTTGACGTGAATCACCGTCTTCTCTCCCGCTTCGCCGCTGCGCATAAAGAACGGCGGCTTTTCAATCACATCGTGGCCGACATTGATGATGCAATCCGCGTGGTCGATCGCGCGGTGGACGAAGTCGCCGTCGGACAAGGTCGCGTTGCCAAGCCACATCGGGTGCGATTCGTCGATCACGCCCTTGCCCATCTGCGTCGTGAAGAACGGAATGCCGATCTGGTCGACGAACTCGCGCAACATCTTGGTGGTGGTCTTGCGGTTGCCGCCCGCGCCGATCATCAATAACGGATGCTTCGCGTTCGTGATCGCCTCGACCGCGCGCGCCACGGCTTTTTCTTCGGCCACGGGGCGCCGGCTGTAGCTCTTCGGTATCGGCTTGCCATCGCCCTCTTCATGCGCCACGTCTTCCGGCAATTCGAGGTGCGTGGCGCCGGGCCGCTCTTCTTCCGCCTGGCGAACCGCCTCGCGCACCGCGGCCGGAATGTTGCCGATCGATACGATCTGCCGCGTGTACTTGGTGAGCGGCTCCATCATCCGCACCACGTCGACAATCTGAAAATGCCCCTGCTTGCTCGACTTGATCGGCTTTTGCCCGGTCACCATCAGCATCGGCATACCGCCTAACTGCGCGTACGCGGCGGCGGTCACGAAGTTGGTCGCGCCCGGCCCCAACGTGGCCAGACACACGCCGGTGCGTCCGGTGAGGCGTCCATACGTAGCGGCCATGAAACCGGCCGCCTGTTCGTGACGCGTCAGAATCAGACGAATTTTCGAGCGGCGCAGCGATTCGAGCAGATCGAGATTTTCTTCACCGGGAATGCCGAACACGTACTCGACACCTTCGGCTTCCAGCGATTTGACGAACAGGTCCGATGCTTTCATGGGGGGTCTCGCTTGATGAAACGGACGCGGGTTCTGAGCCCGTCCGTTGGGGTCCGGTATCGGACGATCGAAGACGACGACAGCCGGCGCGACGCGAGCGGCGCGCGGCATGGCAAGCCGGCGCAGCGGATGCCACGCCGGACAGCTTACTACTCGAACGGAAAGGATGCGCGCAGGCGGGCAGCGCCGCAAGGCAGGGACAAACGTCAGGCAAGGCAGGCGGCGTGGTTGAAGAAAGCCGCCGCATCATGTTCAGCGATTGAGATTGGTAGTAACACAGTCGGACAGCATCGGCGGAGCGTTTTCACCGTCTGTCGCGTCGTACAGGTCGGCGCGCGGACCCTTGGTCCACCAGGTGTAGCTGCCTGCCTGGTACTTCGCGCCGGAAGCCGAGAGTGTATTGACGAACAGCAGTTGCTGGCCCTTCACAGGCACGAGCGCGAAGCTTTGGCCGTTCGCCGTGTTCCAGTAGGTCACCTGCAGAATCTTGCCGGTCGCGCAGGTGTATTTGTGCGTCTGGCGGCTCCTGGCCTGAATCCCGGAGAGTTGCAACGGCGCGGCCCATACGTTGCCGTACAACGCCGCAAGACCCGCTGCCGTGGCGGCTGCAACAAGCCATTTCTTCATGAGATGCCTCGATCGTTGTTGCACATCAAGTACGAGCGGCGTGCCTGGATTCCATCCGCTGTTGCAGTCGAGCTGCGCCGCGGATGACGATCGCTCGCGAAGCTATCGTGAAACCAATGAGAACCGCTTAGGGATCGATCACATCAGCGCAGGCATCGGTCGGCGCGGCGGCGACGTGCCCAACCAGCGGCACGATCTTCAACCCGGCCGACGCCACCCGGCACGGCGCAGCGGCAAGGCCGCAGCCCGTCACGCCGGCACAGAGCGCGAGTATCACACCCAGTGCGCCGAGACGGCCAAGCGTTCCAGACCGCAAGTTCTTGCGGGACTCCAGGGCCATACGTACCTCTACTTCAACGAACTTCGATGATTCAGGCTGCGCACGCGGCAAGTCTTGCCCCGGCGAGCGCGCAGTGCTTCACTTCATTGGCGCGGCACCTCGATACGTTGCAACTCAAGCCTGCAACGCGCTTCGACGCCCCTTACTTCGTGGAAACAGGCCGCACCGCCGCCGCGGCCTGTTTCGCCCGCGCACGGGCTTCGTCGACCGTTTCGCCGGTGGCCAGCGCCACGCCCATGCGGCGCTTGACGAAGCTTTCCGGCTTGCCGAACAGACGCAGATCCGCATTCGGCACAGCCAACGCCGCGGCAACGCCTTCGAAAGCGATCGCCGTTGCGTCCAGACCGCCGTAAATCACCGCCGACGCGCCCGGCGCCCGCAGCGACGTGTCCACCGGCAAGCCGAGAATCGCGCGCGCATGCAGTTCGAACTCCGAGAAGCGTTGCGAGCACAGCGTGACCAGCCCCGTATCGTGCGGGCGCGGACTGACTTCCGAAAACCATACGTCATCGCCGCGCACGAAAAGTTCCACGCCGAACAGGCCCCTGCCGCCCAATGCCGCAGTCACCTTGTGCGCCACTTCGCGCGAACGTTCCAGCGCAAGCGGGCTCATCGGCTGAGGTTGCCACGATTCGACGTAGTCGCCCGCCACCTGCACGTGACCGATCGGATCGCAGAAGTACGTGCTGACCGCGCCGCTCGCCGGATCGATCGCGCGCACGGTCAGTTGCGTGATTTCGTATTCGAAGTCGATAAAGCCCTCGACGATCACCCGGCCGTGATTCACGCGGCCACCCGCCATCGCGTATTGCCAGGCGGGTTCGACATCGGCGTCGCTCTTCAGCACCGACTGGCCCTTGCCCGACGACGACATCACCGGCTTCACGACGCACGGGTAGCCGACCTTGGCGATGCCCGCGCGCAGTTCCTCGAGCGAATCGGCGAACGCGTACGGCGAAGTCGGCAGGCCGAGTTCCTCGGCAGCCAGACGGCGGATGCCTTCACGGTTCATGGTGAGTTGCGTGGCGCGCGCGGTCGGAATCACTTCGGCGAGGCCGTCGGTTTCGATGGCGGCAAGCGCGTCCGTTGCGATCGCCTCGATCTCGGGGACGATCAGGTGCGGGCGCTCCTGCTCCACCAGAGCGCGCAATGCGGCGCGGTCGGTCATGTCGATCACGTGCGAGCGATGCGCTACCTGATGACCCGGCGCATTCGGATAACGGTCGACGGCGATCACTTCGACGCCCAGCCGTTGCAGCGCGATGATCACTTCCTTGCCGAGTTCGCCGGCGCCGAGCAGCATGACGCGCGTGGCGGATTCAGAAAGCGGTGTGCCGATCCGTTGGCCGATCTGCATGAGGTCTCCAGATAAAAGTCGGATGAGGGTGGGAATAGGTAGAACACGATGTTAACATGCGCACCCCGCGCCGCGCCTTGCTCGCCGGGTCCACGTGGCCATTTGTGCGCAGGGCGCGCAGAAAGGCTGCGGCGCACGTGTTCAAGTCCGCTCACGCCGTTGCGCTCGCGTGTGGCGAGCTTAGTGCGTTACCCTTACGCCTTCGCCAGTTTGAATGAAGAGGAACGACGCCATGCCCCAAAGCGCCTCCCCGCGACGTGTTGCGCGCTTCATCCCGTACGCGCGCTCGGTCATCGCCGCGTTGAGCGTCGCCGCGCTATGCAGCGCGTGCGCCATGCCGAAGCATCCCGATTCGGAAGCGCCGGCGTCCGATCCGTTCAACCCGGCCGCCACCCAGTTGCTGGACGACACGAGTTGGGTGCTCACCGGCTGGAAGCAGGCAGACGGCACGGCACGCGCGCTTCCGTCCGCCGATCAGGGCGCACCGATCACCCTCGTACTCTCCACCGCCAAAGGCCTGCGCCACGCCAGCGGCTTTTCCGGCTGCAACCGCTACATGGGCTCGTATGCGCTCAAAGACGGCAAGCTGAGTTTCGGCACGCTGGGCGGCACACGCATGGCGTGCGCGACGCCGGGCGGACAGATCGAAGGTCCGTATCTCAACGCGCTGCAGCACATCGAGCGCACCGGCGTACAGATGCGCGCGCCTCAGCAGATGCAGCTCATACTCGATAACGGCGACACGCTCACGTTCAGCAGTAGCGCCAAATGACGCATCCACGGGCCGCTGAATGGATTCAACGGATGCGGCGCCGCAACCGATGCTGTCCGCATGACGCGCGCCGGGTCCGCTAGCGGCCGTTGTTTTTCACCGACGGCAGGCCGCGTGCCGGTCTGCCTTCCCATTCGACGCAAGCATACTTGCGTTTGCCTTCGAAGCATCGGGCTTCGCCAGTTAAACTCGACGGATTGCGTTTTTGCGGGTCCGTCATTCGCTGATGTCTAGTATGCACACGGTAGTTTTCGGCTGGTTCGGCGGGTCAGCCGTCTGGTTCATTCCTCTTTTGTGGCGTCTCGTGAAGTCGGCGCTGCCAGGCGGCGCAGGTTTGCGCGGTCCCGGCACGATCCGCCTCTGGCTCGGCTTCGTCTGCGTGATGCTGGCGAGTTGCACGCTGGAGGCGTCGCTGATCGGCGCGGCCGGCGTGAATGGTTTCGGCCACGCGCTGGCGGCGGGCTTCGGTCATCTGCTCGGGCATATCGGCACGCCGCTCGCGGCGCTCGCCCTGCTCGCGATCAGCTTGCCCTGGCTGATCGACTTCCGCTGGCGCGACATCGCCGTGTGGGCCGATGGGGCGTTCGGCCTCGGGCTGTCGCGCGGCCTCGCCCGGCGTGACGAGGAAGCGCGCCGCCATCGCAGTGTCGATGACGGTTTGCCGTCGCACGTCTCGCCGGCCACCAATACGATGGCGCCTAAAAGCAACGGACGTTACGCGCGTCCGACAGTCTGGCGGCCGCCGGCGGGTGGCCGCGGCGCCACTGCGGCCGGCGCCGCCGCGGGGGCGGCAACGGCTAAGGAGGCAACGGCGCGCGGCACGGCGGCAAGCTGGCGCGCCGGCGCGATGAAGACGCGCAGCCAGACCGCGCAGGCGGAGCCGGTGCTGCGGACTGACGTTGGAACGACGCCGCGCCAGACGCCACGGCCCGTGCCGGTGCGAGCACAGACGCCCGCGCACACGCCCCCGTTAAAAGCGGACAAGGCAGCGTGGACGCCGACCGAGCCGGTCGCGCCGAGCGGATGGCTGCGTGAGCCCGCAACGACGCCGCGCGCGCCCGCTGCGGGTTCGGCGGGTTCGACGGGTTCGGCGGGTTCGGCGGCTCAAGCGTTGCATACCATGGCGGCCGCGCGAATGGCGACCGGTTCGGCCGCCAGTCCGTCGTCCGGTTTGTCACCCAGTCTCACGCCGAGCACTTCGGCCGGCGCGGGTCGGCCGTCGGCGACTCAAGGTAGAGCGGCCGACATATCTCAAGGAAGTCGCTCCACGGCGGCCCAACCGCCGTTCCCGCCCGCTCCGCGCACGCACACCGGCGTCACGCCGGCTCAACCCACACGGCGTCCGGCTTCGCTCGGCACGCCGGCACCCAGCTATACACGGCCGATGCCCGCCGCGCAGAAAGTCACGCCGCCTGCCAGCGTCCAGGAAACGCTTCGTAGCATCGCGGAAAACGCCGCGCGCTGGACCGACATCGCCGGCGTCAGCCTCGCGCGCAGCAGCGGCGGCGAAAACACGATGGTCACGACGGATCCGTTAAGCGCCGAACCAGCGGTCGAAGCTGCGCAATCTGGCGAGGCTTCGCCACGCACAACCGAAGTCGAAGTGAGCGCGGCACCGGGCGTTGATGTACCTTTGCAGAAGGTAGCCGAGTCTGCGCCGAACCCGCCGCCGCTTCAACCACCGGTCGAAACGACACGGATTGAAGCGGCATCCGAGACGCCGATCGCGAACGACAGCGAGCCCGTCGTGCAATGGCCGATTGAGCCGCCGATCATTCAGGCGCCGTTGACGGTGGCATCAGCACCGGCACCGGCATCGGCATCGGCAGTGACAACGGCATCGGCAGCATCAGCAGTGACACCGGCATCGGCGCAAACGCAGGCGAACGCGCAAACAGCGTCACCGCTGCCAGCCATACAACATGCTGCGCCGGCGAGCACCGCAACGCCGTTTCAAACCTTCGCCGCCCAGTTGCACGCAAGCAGCGCGCAAGCGGACGTGCCGCCACCCCTCGAAGAAGAGCCGACGGCCGACCATACCGCGCCGCCCGCAGTAATCGCCGAAGCCGTCATCGATAAACCGCTGGCGCCTTGGGAGACCAGGATCGAGGCTGTCGCGCCGGCCGAGGTCGTGTCGATGCATCACGCCACCCCGCCATGGCACGTCCCAGGCGCGAACGAAGCGGCCACACCAGTCGAAGCAGAAACGACGGACGCCCCCGCCCTACCGGATAGCTCAAACCTCTCCGACGATTTGAACTCGTCGAGTGCGTCGTATGCGTCAGACACCCCGCCCCCCGCAGCGACCGTCCAGCCGCAAGAGGTCGCTTCACACGC
The DNA here is from genome assembly GCF_902833645.1 of Paraburkholderia fungorum. Lineage (GTDB taxonomy): Bacteria > Pseudomonadota > Gammaproteobacteria > Burkholderiales > Burkholderiaceae > Paraburkholderia > Paraburkholderia fungorum. Next base: position 302,526 of record NZ_CADFGE010000007.1, on the reverse strand, counting down.
GTCAAACGTGGTTCGCTTCCCCGGCTTCACGGGTCAGGCCACGCCGGTGAGCGCCGCCACCATCGTCGACGAAACCGCTAACGGGCTGGCTTATGCACAGCGTGCACAAAGCGCACAGAGCACACCGAACATCCCCGCAGCTCCGCCAGCCCCGGCCGTTCCTGTCGCTCCCTCGGCGCCTCGCTTCGCAACCGAACCGTCGACCGAACCCGCTGAGCTTGCCGAGCCTGCCGATCCCGCAGTCCAGCAGCGCACCCCGCTGCGCGGCCATGCCCCGGCGAACGGCTTCGAATTCCGCGCGCCGGCGGCGTCGACGGTCGAGCTGCCGACACTCGATCTGCTCGCGCGCGCCGATACCGACGTCGAACCTGTTTCAGAAGAAAAACTCATCGAAACCGGCTTGCTGATCGAGCAGCGTCTGCAGGAATTCAAGGTGCCGGTGACGGTGGTCGGCCACTCGGCCGGTCCTGTCATTACGCGCTTCGAGATCGAGCCGGCACTCGGCGTGCGCGGCAGTCAGATCGTCGGTCTGATGAAGGACCTGTCGCGCGGCCTCGGTCTTACGTCGATCCGCGTAGTCGAGACGATTCCCGGCAAGACCTGCATGGGTCTTGAATTGCCGAACGCCAAGCGGCAGACGATCCGCCTGTCCGAAATCCTCGAAGCCAACGTCTACCAGAACTCGCATTCGCAATTGACGCTGGCGATGGGCAAGGACATCACCGGGCATCCGGTGGTCGCCGATCTGGCGAAAGCGCCGCACATGCTGGTTGCCGGTACGACGGGCTCGGGCAAATCCGTGGCGATCAACGCCATGATCTGCTCACTGCTTTACAAGGCGACGCCTGAAGAAGTGCGGCTCATCATGATCGACCCGAAGATGCTGGAACTGTCTGTGTACGAAGGCATTCCGCACCTGCTTGCGCCGGTCGTCACCGATATGAAGCTGGCGGCCAACGCACTGAACTGGTGTGTCGGTGAAATGGAAAAGCGCTACCGGCTGATGTCCGCGGTCGGCGTGCGTAATCTGGCCGGCTTCAACCAGAAGATCCGCGATACGGAAGCCAAGGGCAAAAAGCTCGGCAACCCGTTCTCGCTGACGCCGGAAGCACCCGAGCCGCTCGCGCCGCTGCCGCTGATCGTCGTCGTGATCGACGAGCTGGCCGACCTGATGATGGTGGCGGGCAAGAAGATCGAAGAGCTGATCGCGCGTCTCGCACAAAAAGCGCGCGCCGCCGGCATTCACCTGATTCTGGCGACGCAGCGTCCGTCGGTGGACGTGATCACCGGCCTCATCAAGGCGAACATCCCGACGCGCGTGGCGTTCCAGGTGTCGTCGAAAATCGACTCGCGCACGATCCTCGATCAGATGGGCGCCGAATCGCTGCTCGGCCAGGGCGACATGCTGTTCCTGCCGCCGGGCACGGGTTACCCGCAGCGTGTGCACGGCGCATTCGTCGCCGACGAGGAAGTGCATCGGATCGTCGAGTATCTGAAACAGTTCGGCGAGCCGCAATATGAAGAAGGCATTCTCGACGGTCCGGCCACGGAAGGCGCTTCGCAGGACCTGTTCGGCGATGCGCCGGAGGCCGAAGCCGATCCGCTGTACGACGAAGCCGTCGCTTTCGTGGTGCGTACGCGGCGCGCGTCGATCTCGTCGGTGCAGCGGCAGCTGCGCATCGGCTATAACCGCGCGGCGCGTCTGGTCGAACAGATGGAGACCGCCGGTCTGGTGTCGGCCATGGGCATCAACGGCAGCCGCGAAGTGCTCGCGCCGGGACCGGCCGAATAACACGCAAATACGCTTGTAAAACCGGCAAGCGCCAATCCGAACCAGCCCAAAAAAACGGGCCGCTCAGTTCACCGAGCGGCCCGTTGTCTTATACGGCCAGCACGTTCATGTCATGCGGCACACGAATGCCGACACCCGTTCATGCCGCGCGCACGACCGACACTCACGACGGCGACACCAACTTGAAGTCCACCGGCGAACCCAGTTCGAACTGCTTCGGGTTCGCTTCGAGCAAACCGGTCTGCGGATCGCGCCTGAACACCACCACCGTATCGCTGTTCTGATTGCCGACGATCAGCCAGTTGCCGGTCGGATCGATTGCGAATTCGCGCGGCGACTTACCGAGGCTCGACTGGCGGCCGATCTTCTTCAGATGACCATTGGCCGGATCGACGGAGAAGATCACGATATCGTTCGCATCGCCGCGATTGGTGGCGTACAGGAAGCGCCCGTCCGGCGAAAGATGAATCGCCGCGGCGCCCACCGCGCCCTTGAAGCCGGGCTCGGCGAGCGGGATGGTTTGCACCTGGGTGAGCCTGCCGTCGTCGTAGTTGAAGGTGCTGACGGTGCCGGCCAACTCGCTCGTCAGATAGGCATGCTTGCCGTCCGCGCCGAACACCAGATGGCGCGGACCCGTGCCGGCTTTCTCCTGGGTGTAGCGCCATTCGGTCGGACCGAACAGGCCGCGGCTGCCGTCCGGCGTGTAACGATACGAATACAGCTTGTCGGCGCCCAGGTCCTGCGCGAACAGATAGTGACCGTCCGGTGAGAACACGGTGGAGTGAACGTGCGAGTTGTCCTGACGTCCTTTTACCGGACCGCCGCCTTCATGATGTACCGTGAGCACCGACGCGCCGACCTGGCCATCCGCCTGCAACGGAAACACCGCGAAGCTGCCGCCCGGATCGGCCGCCACCGAGTAGTTCGCGGTCAGCAGATATTTGCCGTCCGGCGACAGCTTCAGATAGCACGGATCATTGCCGTCCGACGAAACCTTGTTGAGAAAGCTCAACTGGCCGCCCGCGGCGTCGAAGCGAAACGCGCTGATGCCGCCGCGCTGCGTAGCCGGACCGTTGTCGCCGGGCAACTCGTTGACCGCATAGACGAAGCGCCGGTCAGGAGTGACCACGAGATACGACGGATTGACGGTCTGCGCGACCGACACGCGCGTCGCTTCGCCTGTCTTCGTGTCGAAGCGATAGACGTACAGTCCCTCGCTCTTGCCGCCGGTGTAAGTGCCGATCAGCATGTCATACACGCCGTCGGCGGGGACCGGGCCAGAATCTTGCGCAAACGCATGCGAAGCAACAATCGAGACCATGAGCACGAAACCTTTTATTATCGAGCGGGCGGAGCGCAACGGACCTGGCCGGGCGCCGCGCCATGAGGTGGATTGAGCAGAAGGCAAAGAAGAGCTTGAAACGGCCTGCATCACGGCACGGTGACGACGAAGCATAGGACCTCCTGGACATCGGTTATCTGGTGGATTCGGTTGTAACGGTGTCTCTGGTCTGCCGCGCAATGGGTCGAATATTTTTATCGAGGCAAGTATAAAAGCGTTGCGTCGGATCATGCAGTGAATCTCACCCCTATCACACTACGGAGCTTTCATGAACGTCACACTCAGCCTGGGCCCGCTTGTTTCGTTGATCGCCGGCATTCTGATCCTGGTCATGCCGCGCCTGTTGAATTTCATCGTTGCGCTCTACCTGATCATCATCGGCATCATTGGGATTTTCGGCGTCGGCTCGTCGCACTTCTAGACGAGCGCAGTCAGCCGGACGGTCGGCAAGATCAGGGACCCACAAGGACCCACAAGGACGCGCAAGGACTCACGAAGAGGCAAAGCCGGGTGCAGTGCCGGCCCGGCAACGCCTCGCATGGACCGGAACCGGCTTGGACGGTGGCATGCGTGGCAGGTGGACTGACGGCTGCGGCAGCGCAACAATCGGCGCGATGAAGCGGCGCGACAAAGCGGTTTGGCAAAGCAATCCGCGCGCGGCAGATTCCCTCGACCCGCGGCGAGCCGGAGGCAAGACAGCCGCTCGCTCGGCCCAAACTCGTGCAGCGGACGCTCAGCCGTTCGAAAGCTGGTCGAGACGCAACCTTCCCTGCAACGACAATCCACCGACGGCATAATGTCCGTCACCTTCCTGATAGCGGCGGAAGCAGGCCCGTTCGATCAGAAAGTGCGCCGCGGCCAGCATGCCATTGCGGCTCAGGCCCAGCCGACTGTGTTCGAGCGGCAGCAACGAATCGTCGGCCAGTTCACTGGCGGCGGAGAGAATCGTGATGCAATCGGATTTCGACGGGTTCAGCATCGCTTGGGTCCTCGAAGACGGTATAGGCATACGTCATGGACAAGGCCGAGGCATGATCCGGAGAGCTCCGCGCATCGGCATGAAAAATGATTGTAGGCAGTGATTTGACAATTACCAACCCGCGTTTTGCCGCATTGCGAGCTGAACCAAAACGCATCGCGCGAGTCCGGTAAAAAATAAAGTTTGCAAACCGACCCCACGCGCGGCGGACTTCGCCTCGCGTAAAACTGACACGTTGCCCATGCCCGCACTCATCGAAGACTATGCGCTTATCGGCGACGGCCACACGGCCGCGCTCGTCTCCCGGGAGGGGTCCGTCGACTGGCTATGCTGGCCGCGCTTCGACTCCGGCGCCTGCTTCGCCGCCCTGCTCGGCACCCCCGACAATGGCCGCTGGCTGATTTCACCCGTCTCGGATACGCCGCCCACGATCACGCGCCGTTATCGCGGCGAAACGCTCATCCTCGAAACCGACTTCGAAACAGCCGAGGGTGCGGTGACGCTGATCGATTTCATGCCGCCGGGCAACGGCTGGTCGGAAATGGTGCGGATCGTGGTCGGCAAACGCGGCACGGTGCGCATGCGGATGGAACTGGTGCTGCGCTTCGACTATGGCTTTTCGATTCCGTGGGTCGATCGGCTGAAGCACGACAGCGGCATCAAGGCCATCGTCGGACCGGACACCGCGGTGCTGCGCACACCAGTCGAACTACGCGGCGAGAACATGAAGACCGTCGCGGAATTCACCGTGAGCGAAGGCGAGCGCGTGCCGTTTTCGCTGGCCTATGCGGCCTCGCATCTGCGCATTCCGCCGAGCCGCGATCCGCACACGTCGCTCGCCCGCACCGAGAACCATTGGCTCGAATGGTCGGCCCGCAGCACGGTGGAAGGCAGATGGGCTGAACCCATCCGCCGCTCGCTGATTACGCTGAAGGCGCTCGCCTACGAGCCGACCGGTGGGATCGTCGCCGCGCCCACCACGTCGCTTCCGGAGCAGTTGGGCGGCACGCGCAACTGGGACTACCGCTATTGCTGGCTGCGCGACGCCACCATCACGCTGCTCGCTATGATGCGCGGCGGCTACTACGACGAAGCCCGCGCGTGGCGCAGCTGGCTCGGCCGCGTGATGGCCGGCGCGCCCGATCAGTTGCAGATCATGTACGGCATTGCCGGCGAGCGGCGCCTGCCCGAATTCGAAATCGACTGGCTGCCGGGCTATCAGGATGCCAAGCCGGTGCGGATCGGCAACAACGCGGTCGGGCAGCGTCAGCTCGATGTTTACGGCGAAGTGATGAACGCGCTGCATCTCGCGCGCGTCGGCGGCCTGCAGGCGGACGACACTGCATGGAACGTGCAGCGCGCGTTGCTCGGCCATCTCGACACGATCTGGCAGGAGCCGGACGAAGGCATCTGGGAAACGCGCGGCGGCCGTCAGCACTTCACCTTCTCGAAGGTGATGGCGTGGGTCGCTTACGACCGCGCCATCCGCTCGGCCGAGATGTTCAAGCTGGAAGGCCCTCTTGATGAATGGCGCGCCACCCGCGCGACCATTCACGCGGAAGTCTGCGCAAAGGCATGGAATCCGGCGCTCAACGCGTTCTCGCAGTCTTACGGCAGCGACCAGCTCGATGCGAGCGTCCTGTTGATGCCGCTGGTCGGCTTCCTGCGGCCCGAGGATCCGCGCATCAAAGGCACAGTAGCCGCGATCGAAAAGGATCTGATGCACGACGGCTTCGTGATGCGCTACCGCACCACGGAATTCGACGACGGCCTGCCGCCGGGCGAAGGCACGTTCCTCGCCTGCTCGTTCTGGATGGTGGACAACCTGGCCTTGCAAGGCCGCATGGACGAGGCCATCGCGATGTACGAACGGCTGCTCGCGCTCTGCAATGACGTCGGTCTGCTCGCGGAAGAGTACGATCCCGCTGCGAAGCGTCTGGTCGGCAACTTCCCGCAGGCGTTTTCGCACGTCGCGCTGGTCCACACCGGCCTGAACCTGATGAAGCACGAACAGGAAATGGCGCAGGCAACCGGACAGCCGTCCCATATCGGCAGCATGGCAGCAGAACTTGAGGCTGCGGCAACCCCCGATAGCGGCGCGGCAGCATCGCCAGTACCATGATTCAATGACAGTTTGTGCGCAGCCCGCGCACAAATTGCTGCATTGCACAAGTACGCTTTGTTCAGTATGATCGAGCAGACTGTCGGCCGAAAATCAATGTGCCCACAACCAGTACGGCCTGCCGCAACGCCACATGCGTGTTTGCCAAGCCCCATGCGAACCGCTTAAACGGAGCACCCATGCTCTACCAACTGCACGAATTCCAGCGGGCGATGTTGAGCCCCCTCACCGCCTGGGCTCAGGCCGCGTCGAAATCGTTCGCGAATCCCGCCAGCCCATTGGCCTATGTGCCCGGTGCCACACGCCTCTCCGCCGGATACGAACTGCTCTATCGGCTTGGAAAAGATTACGAAAAGCCTGAGTTCAACCTTCATCAGATTGTCAAAGACGGTCACAACATTCCGATCATCGAACAAACGATCATCGAGAAACCGTTTTGCCGCCTGATGCGCTTCAAGCGCTTCGCGGACGACAGCGACGCTGTTACCCAATTGAAAGATGAGCCTGTCGTGCTGGTGTGCGCGCCGTTGTCAGGCCACCACGCCACGCTGCTGCGCGATACCGTGCGCACGTTGCTGCAAGACCACAAGGTCTACCTGACCGACTGGATCGACGCACGCATGGTGCCGCTCGAAGAAGGCGAGTTTCACCTCGACGATTACGTCGCCTACATCCAGGAATTCATCCGCCACATCGGCGCGAAGAATCTGCACGTGATCTCGGTTTGCCAGCCTACCGTCCCGGTGCTCGCCGCCATTTCGCTGATGGCGAGCCGCGGCGAAGACACGCCGCGCACCATGACCATGATGGGCGGCCCGATCGACGCGCGTAAGAGCCCGACCTCGGTCAACTCGCTCGCCACCCAGCACTCGTACGAATGGTTCGAAAACAACGTGATCTTCACGGTGCCGCCGAACTATCCGGGGGTGGGCCGCAAGGTTTACCCGGGCTTCCTGCAACACACCGGTTTCGTCGCGATGAATCCGGAGCGGCACGCGGCCTCGCACTGGGACTATTACCAGAGCCTGTTGCGCGGCGACGAAGACGATGCGGAAGCCCATCGCCGTTTCTACGACGAGTACAACGCGGTGCTCGACATGGATGCGGACTATTACCTCGACACGATCCGCGTGGTGTTCCAGGAATTCCGTCTGGCCGAAGGCACGTGGGACGTCGCGGGCGAACGGGTGCGTCCGCAGGACATCACGAAGACCGCGCTCTTCACCATCGAAGGCGAGCTGGACGATATTTCCGGCGACGGTCAGACGTTCGCTGCGCAAGGCCTGTGCAGCGGTATTCCAGAGGCGAACAAGCGTCACTTCACCGCGGAAAAATGCGGCCACTACGGCATTTTCTCGGGCCGCCGCTGGCGCACCATCATCTATCCGCAGTTGCGCGACTTCATCCTCGAGCACAACAAGGCGCCGAAGGTAGCGAAGGAAAAAGTCGAAGCCTGAGCAGCGCACGCACGAAGATAAACAACGGCCTCTTTTCAGAGGCCGTTGTTGTTTCTGGCATTTCTTATGCAGCGCCTTATGCCGTTCAGGCTAAGCCGCAGTTTGGCTTACTTGCGCAACAGATACGCCAGCAGCAACTCCGTGTTCATCTGAATCACTTCACTGCGTTCGCTCGCACTGCTGAAATCACGACCGAGCGTTGCTTCGAGCGTAAAGCGGTTCGACACGATGTAATAACCCATGCCGGACAGCGTCACGTAAAAGCGCAACGGATCGACGTTGGTGCGAAACAGCCCCGCGCGTTGACCCCGCTCAAGAATGCTGCCGAGCGTGGCGACGATAGGCGAAATCATTTCGCGGATGCGCGTCGATTTCTGCATGTAGCGTGCCTCATGCAGATTCTCGTTATTCACGAGACGCAGCAACTCAGGATGATCGCGGTAGTAATCCCAAACAAAATGCGCGAGACGTGTCACCGCCTCGACCGGTGCGACACCGTTCAGTTCGAGCGTTCGTTCTGCTTCATTGAGCGCGCTGAATGCGTGCTCGAGTACCGCGGTGAAAAGCTGCTCCTTGCTACCGAAGTAGTAATAGAGCATGCGTTCATTCGTTTCCGCACGGCGGGCGATCTGATCGACTCGCGCGCCGAACAACCCTCCGTTTGCAAACTCTTCGGCCGCCGCAAGCAGAATGCGGCGCCGCGTGCCTTCAGGATCTCTTTTGATTTTCGGCTGATTCATGGTGGCATCGTCTTCGTGAGCCGCGTTATCCGGATCGCGCCGCCGGCCTCTCCTCGGGCCTTGCACCGACAGCACTGAACGGGCTGGTTGGGGGAACACCCTTATGCGGTCTTTCGAAAAAGCGCTTCGATTATGGCACATGGATTGCGGATGGCAATTGGGGAAATCGGCGATAATGTGCTATTTAGTTCAAGCCCCGCGGCCGCAAGGCAAGCACCAACGTTGTGACCGTGATCAACTCCAAAACACTCCCAGACCGCATTGAGGATCTGCTCCCCCAAACGCAATGCACCAAGTGCGGCTATCCGGCATGCCGTCCGTATGCCGAGGCCGTCGCCAAGGGCGAAGCCAGCTACAACCAGTGCCCGCCGGGGGGCGCCGAGGGCGTCGCCCGTCTTGCCGCATTGCTTGGCCAACCGGTGATTCCGCTCAATTCCGCCAATGGCGTCGAACGGCCGCGTCCTTTGGCGGTTATCGACGAACAGGTTTGCATCGGCTGCACGCTGTGCATGCAGGCCTGTCCGGTCGATGCAATAGTTGGCGCACCGAAACAGATGCACACGGTAATCGCCGAACTCTGCACCGGTTGCGACCTGTGCGTGCCTCCCTGCCCGGTCGATTGCATCGCAATGCCGCCGGTCACCGGTGACGCAACCGGCTGGGACGCATGGAGCGAGGCGCAGGCCGACGCCGCGCGCGAGCGCCACAACCGGCGTGAAGCTCGTCTCGCGCACGAGCGCGAAGCGGCCGAAGCGCGTGCTGCAGCGCGGCGAGCCGTCGGTGGCGCACCGGCTCAGGTCATGCAAACCGGCGCCACCGCAACGCCCACGGCACCCGCCGTTGAAGACGCCGACGCGAAAAAACGCGCGATCATCCAGGCGGCTCTCGAACGGGCGCGCCAGAAGAAAGAAGAGTTGGCTGCCAAGGGTCTGGGTCCGCAAAATACGGAGCGCGTCAGCGCCGACGTGCAGGCGCAGATCGACGCCGCCGAGGCACGCCGCCGCCGTCTCGGACTCGCGGCGGAGAACACCGCGGATAACACCGCCGGTAACACCGCTATTCCGCCAGCGAAGCGCTAACCCTCACCTCTACCCGTACGCCGCGCATGAACGCGAACAAACGCCGCGCCATCTACGAGACGCTTAAGAGTCTCAACCCGCATCCGACGACCGAGCTCGAGTACACCACTCCGTTCGAACTGCTGATCGCCGTCCTGCTATCGGCGCAGGCCACCGACGTCTCGGTGAATAAGGCGATGCGCAAGATGTTCCCGGTCGCGAACACGCCGCAGCAGGTATTCGATCTCGGCGAAGAAGGGGTGGCCGGCTACATCAAGACGATCGGCCTGTACCGGACCAAGGCGAAGAATGTGATCGCGACCTGCCGCATTTTGCTCGACCAGTACGGCGGCGAAGTGCCGGAAGATCGCGAGGCGCTCGAAAGCTTGCCGGGGGTCGGTCGCAAAACGGCGAACGTGATTCTGAATACGGCATTCGGTCATCCAACCATCGCCGTCGATACGCACATCTTTCGGGTTGCGAATCGAACCGGGCTCGCGCCCGGCAAAGACGTGCGCGCGGTCGAAGCGGCGCTGGAGAAATTCACGCCCGCCGAGTTCAAGAAGGATGCCCACCATTGGCTGATTCTGCACGGCCGCTATGTGTGCAAAGCGCGCCGGCCCGAATGCTGGCATTGCGTGATCGAGCCGCTGTGCGAATTCCGGCCCAAAACGCCGCCGCCGGATCTTTGAGGGCGGCGCGCCGCCAGCAAGCCAAGTGGCCACGGCGTAAAATAGCGCCCTGCACGCAAGCCTGACGCGCCCCACACCCAGCCGTACCTTAACCGCACGTTCCTACGATGTTCAATCCCAGCCGCGACGAAGTCCGTCAATTTTTCACCGACACGTGGCGCAAACAGCGTCAAGGCGAGATTCTGACGCCGCTCGAAGCCATCGCTGCCGACTGGATCGTCGAGCATCCGGAATTTCACGCCGATCTGACCCATACGGAAGCGGCCCAGGCTCAGGACTATTCGCCCGAACGCGGCCAGACCAACCCGTTCCTGCACCTGTCGATGCATCTGGCGATCAGCGAGCAACTGTCGATCGACCAGCCGCCGGGCATCCGCGCCGCGCACGAGCGGCTCGCCGCCCGCCTCGGCTCGACCCACGAGGCGCAGCACGCGATCATGGACTGTCTCGGCGAAACCATCTGGGAAGCACAGCGCACCGGCACCCCGCCGGACACAGACGCCTATTTGCAGCGTATCGAGCGACGCGCCACGCGGGACTGAAGCGCGTGGGCGGGCTCAGCGGTCAGCAAGCCGGCCGCCTCCACCATGACCCAACTTCGGCCTCAAAAGCAAACACCCCGCCGAAGCGGGGTGTCGTTCAACCTGCACGCGACGCAAAAACAGCGCGACGCTGTTACTTCTTCTGCACCAGATCGCCGTTCAGCGATTCGACGTAGGCCGCGATGTCTTTCATGTCGCTTTGCGACAGGCTCTGCACTTGCGCCTGCATGATCGGATTGTTGCGACCCAGGTGCGGGTTGCCGTTGCCCATCTGATACTGGCGCAGCGCCCAGTAGACGTAATCGGCGTGCTGCCCGGCGAGCTTCGGATACTCCGGGCTCACCGGCTTGTTCAGGTTGACGCCGTGGCAAGCCGCGCAGTTGTGGCTGTCCGCCAGCACCTTGCCGTTGCCGGCGTCAGCGGCGTACGCGACGTTCGCTGCAACCAGACCGATAACTGCCGCCGACGCGCATGCAGCCTTGAACACCGTGTGGAGTGCCTGTTGGGGCTTATTCATGAATTCTCCTATCCCGCGAATATAAATAGCCGAGTGACCGGATGGATCAGCGCCGCCGATCACTTGTCGGGATTGTTTTTCGAAGAGCCATTTTGCGCTGCGTAGTAGGCAGCGATGTCGGCGATGTCCTGATCCGAAAGCGACGCGGTGATCGCGTGCATCGTTTCAAAGTGGCGGTCGCCCTTCTTGTAGCCATGCATGGCGTTCTCGAGGTACGCCTGATTCTGGCCGCCGAGCATGGGCACGCGGTAGACCTCAGGGTAAGCCGTGCGGTATTCAGGAATGCCGTGGCAACCAATACACATCGCGACCTTGCCTTGGCCCGCCTTCGCGTTGCCGACGACATCCGCTGCCTGCGCACTGGCCGCATAGCCCGCGAGCACCGACAGCGCTGCGATCACGACGTGTTTGCCAACGAATTTATTCATAGCATGTAACCTGGCTTGAGGGGAAACGGGCGCCCGAAAAGGCAACGGCCCGCGCCGTTATTCTTATGGGTAGCCACGCAGGCCAAAAAAATCGGGCTAATTGTACCGCGACGTCGCGCCGAACGTCCACCGGGCAGGGCCGGCGGCGCATCCGGGCGCCGCAAAGCCACGGCTAACGCCTTTTCTGCTCCGCCGCGCCCGATTCGCGCGGCCTCGCTGCCGACCGCCGCGATCCGGCCAGTCTCGCCCAAGCTGCCCCGCCACCCGGCACGGTCAGCCACCGGGCGCGCCGGGCGAACCCGACATTACGGGTAAACGCGGGTCGTTCGCGAGCCCAGCGGGCGCTCGCTTCGACGTCCGACACCGCGGGTGAAACCATACGCGAGCCTGTTTCAGCGCAACAGGCCTTCTGACTTATACTGGGTTTTTTCCCAAAAAAGAGCATCTCGCCATGCGTTTTGAAGGCTCATCGCAGTACGTCGCCACCGACGACCTCAAGCTCGCGGTCAACGCCGCGATGACGCTCAAGCGCCCGTTGCTGATCAAGGGCGAACCCGGCACCGGCAAAACCATGCTCGCCGAAGAGGTCGCCGCAGCTCTCGGCATGCCGCTGCTGCAGTGGCATATCAAGTCCACCACCAAGGCCCAGCAAGGCCTGTACGAGTACGACGCGGTTTCGCGTCTGCGCGATTCGCAACTCGGCGACGAGCGCGTCAAGGACATCCGCAACTACATCGTCAAGGGCGTGCTGTGGCAGGCGTTCGAATCGGACGAGCAAACGGTGCTGCTGATCGACGAAATCGACAAGGCCGACATCGAATTCCCGAACGACCTGCTGCGCGAACTCGACCGCATGGAGTTCTACGTGTACGAGACCCACGAGCTGATCCGCGCCAAACAGCGCCCGCTCGTGATCATCACGTCGAACAACGAGAAGGAGCTGCCCGACGCGTTCCTGCGCCGCTGCTTTTTCCATTACATCAAATTCCCCGACCCGGTCACGATGCAGCAGATCGTCGAGGTGCACTACCCCGGCATCAAGAAGGAACTGCTCGCCGCGGCCATGCAGAGCTTCTTCGAGTTGCGCAACGTCGCCGGTCTGAAGAAGAAACCGTCCACTTCGGAACTGCTCGACTGGCTGAAGCTGCTGCTCGCCGAGGATATTCCGCCCGAAGCGCTGCGCTCGTCGGACCAGAAGCAGATCATCCCGCCGCTGCACGGCGCGCTTCTGAAGAACGAACAGGACGTGAGCCTGTTCGAGCGGCTCATCTTCATGAACCGCAACAACCGCTAATTGACCGCTGGATGACCGCGAATACCCGTTGATAAAGGCGCCGCGCCGCACATCCGCCGCCGAGGACACAGCATGCTGATCGACTTCTTCTACTCGCTGCGCGCCGCCAGACTGCCGGTGTCGGTCAAGGAATACCTGACGCTGCTCGAAGCGCTCAAAGCCAATGTGATCGCGCCGTCGCTCGACGAGTTCTACTATCTCGCGCGCATCACGCTGGTCAAGGACGAGCAGTATTTCGACAAGTTCGACCAGGCGTTCGGCGCCTATTTCAACGGCGTCGCGAAGGCCTCGGAGCTTGCCTTCGACGTCCCGCTCGACTGGCTCAAGAAGAAGCTGCAACGCGATCTGTCGCCCGAGGAAAAAGCGCAGATCGAAGCGATGGGCGGCCTCGACAAGCTAATGGAGCGCCTCAAGGAGCTGTTCGACGAGCAGAAAGAGCGCCACGAAGGCGGCAACAAATGGATCGGCACGGGCGGCACCTCGCCGTTCGGCAACGGCGGCTACAACCCTGAAGGCGTACGCATCGGCGGCGACGCGGCGGGCAACCGCACGGCGGTGAAAGTGTGGGAAGCGCGCGCCTATCGGGACTACGACGACCAGGTCGAAATCGGCACGCGCAACATCAAGATCGCGTTGCGCCGCCTGCGCCGGTTCGCCCGCGAAGGCGCCGCCGAAGAACTCGATCTGCCCGACACGATCCGCAGCACCGCCGCGAACGCCGGCTGGCTCGACCTGAAGATGGTCCCGGAGCGGCACAATAAGGTCAAAGTGTTGATGCTGCTCGACGTGGGCGGCTCGATGGACGATCACATCAAACGCACCGAAGAGCTCTTTTCCGCCGCCAAGGCAGAATTCAAGCATCTCGAGTTCTATTACTTCCACAACTGTGTGTACGATTTCCTGTGGAAGAACAATCGCCGCCGCCACGCCGAGCGCATGCCCACGTGGGACCTGCTGCACAAGTTCACGCCCGACTACAAGCTGATCTTTGTCGGCGACGCGACCATGAGTCCCTATGAAGTGTTGCAACCGGGCGGCTCGGTCGAGTACAACAACGCCGAAGCCGGCGCCGTCTGGCTGCGCCGCCTCGCCGATCATTTCCCGCACTACGCGTGGCTCAATCCGGAGCCGGAAGGTTTGTGGGCCTACCGGCAGTCGGTCAGCGCGATCCGCGAAGTGCTAGGCCATCGCATGTACCCGCTCACTCTCGCCGGGCTCGAAACGGCAATGCGCGTATTGAGCAAATAATCAGACCGCGTTTTTGTCCCAACTATAATAAAGCTTCAGCATGAATCCGTCTTCAGCGCCCGATTTGTCCCCTGCCGACGCCCTCGCCGGGCCGCTCAAACCGTTTAGCGATATGTCGCTGTCCGCCGTCGTTGCCGGCTTCGTCGCGATGATGACGGGCTATACCAGCGCGCTCGTGCTGATGTTTCAGGCAGGCCAGGCCGCGCATCTCACCGACGCGCAGATTTCGTCGTGGATCTGGGCGCTGTCGATCGGCATGGCCGTCTGCACGATCGGCCTGTCGCTGCGTTTTCGCGCACCGATCGTGATCGCCTAGTCGACGCCCGGCGCGGCGCTGCTGGTGTCGTCGCTGCCGCATGTGGCCTACCCGGAGGCAATCGGCGCGTTCATCGTCTGCGCGGTGTTGCTGACGGTGGTCGGCCTGACCGGATGGTTCGACACGCTGATGAAGAAAATCCCGGCCGGCATCGCCTCGGCTTTGCTGGCGGGCATTCTGTTCGAGATCGGCATCGAAATTTTCCGCGCCGCGCAGTTCCAGACCGCGCTCGTGCTGACGATGTTCTTCACCTACCTGATCGTCAAACGCTTCGCGCCGCGCTATGCGATCGTGACGACGCTGATCGTCGGCACGCTCGCCGCCGGGGCGCTCGGGCTGCTCGATTTCAGCCGCTTTCACGTCGCGCTCGCCCACCCGGTGTTCACGATGCCGGTATTTTCGGTCGCGGCGAGCATCAGCATCGGCATCCCGCTCTTTATCGTCGCGACTGCCTCGCAGAACGTGCCGGGGATCGCCGTGCTGCGCGCGGACGGCTACACCACGCCTTCCGCGCCGCTGATTGCGACCACCGGCATCGCCTCGCTGCTGCTCGCGCCGTTTGGCTCGCACGGCATCAATCTTGCGGCTATTACGGCGGCGATCTGTACCGGCCCCGAAGCGCACGAAAACCGTAGCAAGCGTTACACCGCGGCGCTCTGGTGCGGCATTTTCTATCTGATCGCCGGGATTTTTGGCGCCACCATCGCCGCACTGTTCGCGGCCTTGCCCAAGGCGCTGGTGGTCTCGGTCGCGGCGCTGGCGCTGTTCGGCTCGATCATGAGCGGCCTTGCCAACGCAATGCAGGATACGAAGCAGCGCGAGGCGGCGCTGGTGACGTTCATGGTGACGGCCTCGGGCCTGACGCTGCTGTCGATCGGCTCGGCGTTCTGGGGGCTGGTGGCAGGCGTGCTGACGCAACTGGTGCTGAACCTCCGGCGCAGTTGAATCGCCCTCCCAAAACCGTCGGCCAAATCCTTGTGAACGGATCGGCGCCGCCAAGTGTCAATACTGCATCAGGCGATCCGCCATAGAATAGAAGCATCCGGCAGCGTTTCCCGGCAACATGGCGGGCGGACGCTGCAGCGTGACCCGCGGCCACCGGCGCTGTTTTATTTTTCGTCCGGTGGCGACCTCATTTCTCCTGAACCACGGCGCACGCGCGCCATGAAGGCCTGAACATGACAACCGCACTCGACCAACTCAAGCAATACACCACCGTCGTGGCCGATACCGGCGACTTCCAGCAGCTTGCGCAGTACAAGCCGCAGGACGCGACGACCAATCCGTCGCTGATTCTGAAGGCCGTCCAGAAAGACGACTACAAGCCGCTGCTCGAAAAGACCGTGAAAGCTCACGCGTCGAAACCGGTCGGCGCGATCATCGACCAGTTGCTGATCGCGTTCGGCACCGAAATTCTCAAGATCATCCCGGGCCGGGTGTCGACTGAGGTGGACGCGCGCCTGTCGTTCGACACCCAGGCGTCGATCGCCAAGGGCCGTGAGCTGATCGCCCTGTACAAAGACCACGGAATCGGCCGCGAACGCGTGCTGATCAAGCTGGCTTCCACGTGGGAAGGCGTCCGCGCGGCCGAAGTGCTGCAGAAGGAAGGCATCCACTGCAACATGACCCTGCTGTTCTCGCTGGCCCAGGCCGCCGCTTGCGCCGAAGCGGGCGCGCAACTGATCTCGCCGTTCGTCGGCCGTATCTACGACTGGTACAAGAAAAACGCCGGCAGCGCATGGGACGAAGCGAAAGACGGCGGCGCCAACGACCCGGGCGTCCAATCGGTGCGCCGCATTTACGCGTACTACAAGAAGTTCGGCTACAAGACCGAGGTGATGGGCGCGAGCTTCCGCACCACGGGCCAGATTCTGGAACTGGCCGGTTGCGATCTGCTGACGATCAGCCCGGATCTGTTGCAAAAGCTGCAGGACAGCACGGAGAAGGTCGAACGCAAGCTGTCGCCTGAACTCGCCTCGGGTACGGACATCGAACGCGTGCCTGTCGACGAAGCGTCGTTCCGTTTCCTCGTCAACGACGAAGCCATGGCAACCGAGAAGCTGGCTGAAGGCATCCGCGCGTTCGCGGCGGACGCCGTCAAGCTGGAGAAGCTGATCGAAGCGCTGCGTTAAGCTTCGCCTTCATCGCCTGGGTACGCGGCCCTGAGCCTTCCGGTTCGGGGCCGCGCGGCGTTTACGGCTGCGTGTGCCGGTCCGAAGCAGGTCCGGCGCCGCAGCCCTTTTACGCCTCCTCCCTACGTAATAAAGTCACAATTGCTGCCGCAACGGACGACTACAATCGTCTGCACGCCCACTCCCTCGCGGTCATTTGCCGAAGGAACGCGGCGCCGCTGACCCTAATCCGGGAGACGATCATGTACGTTCAGCCTTACGTTTTTTTCAACGGCCGGTGTGAAGAAGCGCTCAAGTATTACAGCGAGAAACTCGGCGCCGAAGTCACGTTCCAGATGCGCTACAAGGAGGCGCCGCCTGAGGCCCAGGCCCAGATACCTCCCGGCACAGGGGACAAGATCATGCACGCGGCCATCAAGCTTGGCTCGACGGTCTGGATGGCGTCCGACGGCCGGTGCGACCCCAACGCAGGCTCGATGAACGGTTTCAGTCTGTCGCTAACGGTCGACGACGACGCCTCGGCCGAAAAATGCTTCAACGCGCTCGCCGATGGCGGACAGGTGATGATGCCGCTGCAGCCCACCTTCTGGAGCAAAAGGTTCGGGATGGTGGTGGACCGCTTCGGTCTCGGCTGGATGGTGGGCGTCCCGGAAGAGCAGGCATCGTGAGCGGCGGGTCCGACGGCCGCCGCTGCGGTGGCGGATTGGCAAAGGGCACGCGAGCCTGACCGCAGCGCTCTAGGCTTTCTGCAAAAACCGCGAATGCCGCTCGATGTTCCAGTTCGGCTCGGTCTCCAGCAGCAAGGCGCGCAGCCGGTCCACCTGTTCGGCAAGCCGCTGCCCGAGCCAATACGGCCCTTGCAGCTCGGGCGGCAAGTCCAATGCCGCGCCGCTGCACACCTCGGTGAGCGGTGAAGCGGCCGGGATGCCGAAGTGCGTCGCGCGGCCAAAACGCAGACCGCGCGCCATCGCCAGCAGCATGCCGCGCACGGCGTGCACCTCGACGCCGCACTGCCGCGCATACGCAGCGCGAGCCACGGCATCTGCGCGCATCAGCGGGCCGGTCGCCAGCAATTCCAGCGAACTGAGCACCGAGCGATGCAGCCGCTGGATTTCGTCGAGTTTGGACTGCGGCACGTCGATCTCTTTCGCCACCGAAGGCATCAGCGAGCGCAGTTGGACGAGCCGTTTGTTGATCTCGAGAAAGCGTTTGACCTGCTCGTCCTCGCTGATCGTCTCCCCTTCCAGCAAGCGGCTGTAAATCTGCGCGCAGGCACGCAAATTGGCGGCGAGCCCGTAACGCCACGAATAAGTCGCGTGTAGCGGCAACGCGAACGAAAACGCCAGCGCGATCACAATGCCGATCAGCACGTTCAACGTGCGCCACAGGCCGACGTCGATCAGATTGTCGCCATGGCCGGCGACGATGCACATCGTAATTGCCGTCAGCAAACCGATATACCCCGATGAACCGATTGCGAACCACGCGCAGATCGCCGCGACGATCGACATCAGCACATAGGTGAGCGGCAGCGAGCCGGTCAGGTTCTGCAACAGGATCAGCGCCAGCCCGATCACTGCGCCGAGCAGCGTTCCCGCCGCCCGGTCGGCGGCCTTCTTGCGGATATTGCCGTGATGCTGCAAGCCGCCGATCACCACCAGCAGGGTGACCGACGACCAGATGCCGTGGGGAATGTCGATGCCGGTGGTCGCGAGAATCGACACCAGCATTGCGATACCGACCCGCAAGCTATGCAGCACCTTCGCATGGCGATAGCGGTAGTACGGCGAGGTGATCGCGCGCACCATCCGGCTCATGGCCGAGCGGCGGGCAATCACGCGGGGGGAATCGGCAGAAGCCATGGCTCGCGCGACGGACGCTTTGAAGGGCAGTTCCGCTATCCTGCCCTGGAGTACCCCGGAAAGACAAACGCCCGCAAACTTTTGTCTGCGGGCGTTGCTTTTTCAGGCGGGACAGATCGGCCGACTTAGCCTTCGACCACGTCCAGATAGTCTTCCGGACGGGTGCGGTCTTCGGCGCGCTGCATGCCGAACATGCGCACCAGAATGCTCACCACCACCGAAACCACCAGGTTGACGATCAGCGACCACACCGCGGCATAGCCGGGGATCGCCATGCCGAACAGGTGGATCGTGAAGATCGAGCCAGCCAGCTTCAGCGAAATCGCCATCCAGGTGCCGGTTGCGATACCGACTGCCCAGCCGATCAGCAGGCCGCGGTAGTCGAGCACGCGCGTGTAGAGACCCAGCACGATGGCCGGCAGCGTCTGGATGATCCAGATACCGCCCAGCAACTGAAGCTGAATCGCATACGTGAGCGGCAGCCCGAGAATGAACGCGACCGCGCCGACCTTGACGATCAGCGACACCAGCTTGGCGACGTTGGTCTCCTGGTCGTGCGTCATGTTGCGGTTCACGAACTCCTTATGGATGTTGCGCGTGTACAGGTTTGCCGCTGCAATCGACATGATCGCCGCCGGCACCAGCGCGCCGATGCCGATCGCCGCGAAGGCCACGCCCACGAACCAGGACGGGAAGAAGTGCAGGAACAGCGCCGGCACCGCGAAGTTCGGGCCGAACGCCTTGAAGTACGGCGCGAATTCCGGCATGTCCTTCACACCCGAGGCCAGCGCCATGAAGCCCAGCAGCGCGAGCAGGCCGAGCACCAGCGAGTAAGCCGGCAGCATCGCCATGTTGCGGCGGATCGTGTTACCCGACTTCGACGACAACACCGCGGTGATCGAGTGCGGGTACAGGAACAGCGCGAGCGCCGAGCCGACCGCAAGCGTCGCGTACGCGCTGTAGCCATTCAGGCTCGACACGTCCGGCGCTTTCAGCAGCAGCTTGGCCGGCGGCACCACGCTGAAGATATGGCCGAAACCGCCCAGTTGCGGCGGAATCACGATGATCGCGGCAAAGATCGTGATGTAGATCAGCACGTCCTTCACCACCGCGATCATGGCCGGCGCGCGCAGGCCCGAGGTGTACGTGTAGGCTGCCAGGATCGCGAACGCGATGATCAGCGGCAGATCGCCGACGAAGCCCTTGGTGTCGAAACCCAGCGCGCCGATCACCACTTCGATACCGACCAGTTGCAGCGCGATGTACGGCATCGTCGCGACAATGCCGGTCACGGCAATCGCCAGCGCCAGCATGCGGCTGCCGTAGCGAGCCGAGACGAAGTCCGCCGAGGTCACGTAGCCCTGACGCTTGGCGATGCTCCACAGCTTCGGGAACACCACAAAGGCGAACGGATAGATCAGGATCGTGTACGGCAGCGCGAAGAAACCGGTTGCGCCCGCACCGAACACCAGCGCCGGCACGGCGATAAAGGTGTAGGCGGTGTACAGGTCGCCGCCCAGCAGGAACCATGTGACGATGGTGCCGAAGCGCCGGCCGCCGAGGCCCCACTCTTCCAGATGGGCGAGGTCGCCCTTGCGCCAATGGGCCGCAATAAAGCCGAGAATGGTGACGCCGATGAAAAACAGGACGAAGACGAAAGTTGCGGTGGCGTTCATTATCGTGCGCCCCCTTGCGAGCTGCCCGGCGTGCCTCGCGAGCGGGTCTTGGTCTTGAAGTACACGAGCGCCGTGATGATCGCGCTGATCAGCACCCAGAGGAGTTGATACCAGTAGAAGAACGGGAAATCGAACAGTTGCGGTTCGACCTTGTTATATGACGGCACCCAGATCATCGCGATCCAGGGCAACAGCAGCAACCAGAGCCAGTGCTTGCTGGCCTTGTTCGCGTCGGCGTCGTGAGCCATGACGTCTCCTCTTCCCTATTATTGAAATGTTGGCCCGTGTGTGGACGGGTAGTGGATGTCCCGTCGCAGGTAGGCCACGGGTACCCCGAAAGCTTCGAAAGAGTATAGGAGCCGAGAACGTCAGGTCAAGCAGGGACGACCCGAGGCGCGAATGTGCTGCTGGGGCGGGCGGGGCGGCGGTTTAGCAGAGTTGGGCGGGGGGCGGGCCGGGCCGCCCCAATTTCACATCAGATCGAGAACGAGCTGCCGTTCTGTCCGGTCGACTCCTGCAGACCCTTGATCCACTTGCGCGCCGGCAAGCCGAGTTCCGCTTCGATCAGCTTCGCGCGTGTTTGCAACGCCGCGAACGGCACGTCGAGCGCCGGGCCGGAGAAGGCGACCGCGATACGGTTGCCATCGTGCACTTCCGGCAGCGCGACCACGCGGCCATCGAACGCTTCGTTCAGGCGCTTCATGTTGCGCACGAAGCTCGGATGATCGCCGAACAGGTTGACAGTCACCACGCCCGCGTCGGTCAGACAGGCGCGTACCGCACGGTAAAAACCGACGCTGTCGAGCACCGGGCCACGCGCGGTCGCATCGTAGACGTCGATTTGCAGCGCGCCGATCGTGCCATGGTTGGCGCGGTCGTTGACGAAGTCCCATGCATCCATTTCGTGCACGGTGAGACGTGCGTCGTCGTGCGGCAGTTCGAACATCGTGCGCGCGGCCACCACTACCGCCGGGTTCACTTCGACCGCTTCGACCTTCGCGCGCTTCAGGAAGCGATGGGCAAACTTGGTCAGCGCGGCTGCGCCGAGACCGAGCTGGACGATCCGCCTGGGCGTTTCGATGAACAGCAGCCAGGCCATCATCTGTTGCGCGTATTCGAGTTCGATGTGGTCCGGCTTGCGCAGACGCATCGCGCCTTGCACCCATTCCGTACCGAAGTGCAGAAAACGCACGCCGCCCTCTTCCGAGAACGTGACCGGCGCGAAGCGAGGCTTGCGCGGCGCTTCGATTTGCGGCGCGTCGTGCAGGTCGTCGTCGTGCAGTGCGCGCTTTTTGTTGCGCACTACTTTCTGTTTGTTCGGCGTGTGGTCGTCGCCGTCAGCGGCTTTGTTGCGGAAAGCACGGGCTTCAGCCGAGGCGCGCTTGATCAGTTTCGTCATGTAAGGATGTCGCGCCAGAGACGCAATTTTTGGTCGAACGAGAGCATAGCATTCGCCGGACTTGACGAAGGCAATACGAGGGTGGCGTAGCCGGCCTCGCCGATCACCGGCGCAAAACGGCCCGCCGTCTTGCCGTTGAAGCAGACTTTAGCGAGCTTCGGCGCGTGAGCACGCAGCGTTGCGAAATCGTTGGGATTGGCGTTGCGGATCGCGGCGTCGAGACTGCCTTCACGCTCGCAGGCGGCGAGCACATCCCATACGCCGATGCCGTGCGACAGCAACCGCCTGAGGCGTTCCTCATAAGCGCACTCGGTAAGCGGCTCGTCGAGCACCGAGCCGAGCAGCCGCCAGAACTGGTTACGCGGATGCGCGTAATACTGCGTCGCCGCGAGCGACGCCTCGCCGGGAAAGCTGCCGAGAATCAGCGTATGCGTATCCGCCGCGACGACCGGAGGGAAGCCGCGCAGCATCAGCGCTTCACCTTACTGTCTGATGCCGGTGCGCGTTTGGATTCGTGCGCATCGCGTTCGGCGAGATGTCCGTGCTCTCCGCGCGGCGCACTGTGAGCGCGCGACGCCGTATGCTCGAGCGGCCGGCCATGCTCACGCAGGTGAGTACGCTGAGGCGCTTGTGCGGCCGCGTGAGGCGCATGCGGTGTGCTGGCCGTATTCGCGAGACTCGCCAGATGCGCAAGCTGCTTCCACAGCGCGGGCAACATGCATTCGGTGACCATCAGCGGTGCGCCGTGACGCTCGAACACCGAGCGGCGTGCGACCAGCGCATGCGGCGGCGCTTCGTCGATCTGGCGCGCAGCCAGGCGATACAGCGGATGGCGCGCCGTCAGCCCCCTGCTCACCAGCGACGAACGCGCGACACTACTATCGCTGTACAACAACTCGGCGAGCGGCCGGGTACGCAGCCGGCGCATGGCCTGCCATATGCCGATGCTTGCCGCCAGCGGCACAACACTGTGTGCGGCGACAAACGGCACGCCACTCACCGACAGAACCACTTCCCTGACCCACACGGGCGCGCGCGGCGTTATCCCGAGCGCGGCGTGTTCGTCGGCCCACGGCAACGCGACCGCTTCGCGCGTCACGCGCACCGCGACTTCGCCAAGCGTGCGCAGATGCGCGGTCAGCGATCCGCCGCGGGTCAGCCAGTCTTTCTGGGCGGCGCTAAAGCCGGCTAGGGGCGCGACGCGCCAGTGGGCGTCGGCGGCATCGAAACGGATAGACATGGTGTCGGATTATAACGGCGGCGCCGTCAGACGTTTGCCGAGCCGCGCAGCGTTCAGACCGTCACGAACTCCCGCAGCGCAGTCCGTACATCCTCGAGCACCGTGTCCCATCGACCCAGTTCGCGCTGCCGGAATAGGCGCGCCGACGGATACCACGGACTGTCATCGCGATCGGCCATCCAGCGCCAATCCGTGCAGGTGGGCAACAGGATCCAGACCGGACGCCCGGCGGCACCGGCCAGGTGAGCGACGGATGTGTCGACGGTAATGACCAGATCGAGCGATTGAAGAATGGCCAAGGTATCGGAAAAATTGCCGATCTGCGGGTCTGGCAGAAGTACGTCGAAGTCCAACGGCAACGCCGCCGCCTCGTCCTGCGCCGGCCCGATTTGCAACGAAACCCACGTCACGCCGGATTGTTCGAGGATGGGCAACCAGCGGTTCAATGCGATCGAGCGATAACGATCGAGTCCATAGTCCGGATTGCCCGCCCAAACCAGCCCCACACGCTTCTTTCGCGCGGGAAGCGGGTCGGCATTGGCGGTGGCATCGGTGGCATCGGTGGCATCGGTGGCATCGGTGGCATCGGCGGCGTCGATTTGCTGCCGCCAGCGGTGCACCAACGCCGGCTCCGCGCTCAGATACGGCATCGCCAAAGGAAGCATCGGCAATGTCAGCCTCATATGCTCCGGCATCCTGAGCATTCGGCACCAGAAATCATACGGTCCCGGCGGTGACTCGACCCATACGGTGCGGACGCCGCTTGCGCAGCGTGCCAATTCCGCCAGCGGCGCGGCAACCCACACATCGACGAGCGCACCCTGTCGATTCAACCACGCAGCCAGCCGGAGAAACTGGATCTGATCGCCAAGCCCTTGCTCGCCGACGAGCAGAAACCTGCGCCCCGCCACCGGCTCGCCTTGCCACTCAGGAAAGTCGGGGCGAACCAGATCGTGGTTTTCCGGCAGTGCTTCATGCCAGCGATACTGTTTCCAACCCTGTTCGAAGTCGCCGAAACGCAACTGTGCGGCCGCGAGATTGAACTGGATAGGCGCGTTATCGGGCAGCAGCCTGGCAGCCTCGGCGGCATGCAACCGCATCTGATCGAACTCGCCCAGCATGTTGTACGCATATGACGCGTTGTGATGCAGCCCGGCGTTCTGCGAGTCGATAGCCAGCATCTGAGCGGCGAACCTGGCCGCGTCCTGGAAGCGGTGCGCACTGTTCAGTTCAAAGGCCGCTTGCGCGGGCGCTGCGGATTCGGCAGCCAGATGTGCGGGCAGCCGGGCGGGCACCAGTGCGCTGTCCACGCTGTCCAATCGCGCCGGTACTTTCTCCAGGCCATGCTCATACGAGAGCAGCATCGCCCGCAATCTGTCAGCCACTCGCTCGACCACCGGTGCCCAATCGCCTGGCTGCGGCTGCCGGAATAGCTCTACCGAGTCGTACCACGGCTGCGTCTCCTCATTGCCCCACGCCCAATGCGAGACGTGATCGAGCATGGCCAGCACGGGGCGTCCCAGCGCGCCACCCAGATGCAACGGTGCGCTGTCGATGGTCACCACCACGTCGAGCGCGCTCACGTGTGCAGCCACATCGTCGAAACCGGCTTGATAGTGCGCCGTCAGATCGCGGATGCGATAGCCCTGCGCGATCAACGCGGCCACATCGGCGTCCCGGCCCGGCGTCAGCGGATAGAACACCACGTTCGGTAACGCGAGCACCGGAGCCAACGCTGCGAGCGGTATCGACCGCTTCGCGTCACGACGGTGCGTCGGGCTTCCCGACCAGACGAGGCCGACATGCATGCGCGCCGGCTCCCCGCTCGATGCGTGAATCCGCTCGCGCCACGCAGCGACACGGTTTGCCTCGCCAGACAGATAGGCGCCGCCGCGCACGTTTTCAGGCCGCAAACCAAGCGTTGACGGCACGCTCATGATCGGCAGTCCAAAGTCGGGTTCGCCAAGCGGTCCGTCCTCGATAGACACGCAATTCGCGTAGAAGCGCGCCAGCAGCGGTTGCAACGCCCGACGCACCGCGAGCACCAGCCGGCCGCCCTCGTCGCGTACGCGCGCCGCCAACTCGGGTACGAAGCGCACCATCTGGATATCGTCGCCGTTGCCCTGTTCGCTGTGCACGAGCAAGGTCTTGCCGGCCAGCGATTCACCCTGCCAGCGCGGACACAGCCGCTCCATCACGCTCACGACGTTGTTCGGCTCGCGGTCGTCGCGCGTCAGACGCGCTTCGAAATGCGGCCACGCGCCAGGCCAGTCGCCGCGCCGCAATTTGAGGTCGGCGAGATCGACCGCCGCTTGCGACGCGGATGGGTCGCTAGCGAGCGCTGCATGCAGTGCTGCCTCGCTGTCGGCAAAACGCGCCTGCTCGGCGAGATACATACCGATCGCGGCCAGCACATGGGGATTGCCCGGTGCGGCGGCATTGGCCGCGCGCATGGTCGCCTCCGCCGCGGCGGCATCGTTGCCCTGCCATTGCGCATGGCTCAGTTGCCACGCGATTTCGGCGTCGGCGGGATCGCGCGTCAGCACCTCGCGACAAATGCGTTCGACCGTTGCCCAATCACGAATCTCGCGGAAAGCCAACACCAGTTGCAACGGCAACGCGGGGTGGATTGCCGGATCGAGCGCATAGGCACGCAGCAGCGCCGCTCGGCGCTCGGCTCGCGCGCTCGCGTCCGGCAACGTTGCAAGCGCAATCGCCAGCCACCAGGATGCCCGGGCGTCTTGTGGCGCGTGTTGCTCATACGCGCGCAACATGTGCGCCGCGGCTGAAGGCGCACCGCAGCGCTCGATCAACCAACGGGTCCATTCGATCGTCGCCGCCGGCGGCTGCACGGCGACCGCGAGTTCACTATTGCGCTGCGCGGTTCCCGCGCGGCCAAGCGCATCGGCGAAGAGCGCCACGCGGGCGTGACGCACACCATTGTCCGTAGCCTGCGCTTGCGATGCGCTGTGGTACGCAGCTTCAAAACGTCCGGCGCTTGCACAAAGGTCGGCGTGCAACTGCGGCGTGGCCCCTTGCGCGACCAGTTCTAGAGCACGCCGCTCAGCGGCATCGAAACCTTGCTCGCGCAAGATCGACCACAGCAGATACACAGGATCCGTAGGCTTCACCAGAATGGAATCGGACATAAAAAGACAAAGAGGTTATTGCACGCAGCAACGCGTAATCGCAGAAATAAGATTCGGCGCATAAAGGGCTTAAAGATTGCAAATAATCCTTTATGCATCCGAATTTCGATCGCGCGAGCATAAGACAAATACGTGTTTTTTCATCTCATAAACCAATCTCGAAATAGTGTTGTTGAATGTATTTGATTAGTTAACCATAATTATTTTCCGGACATTTTTTTAATAGCTTTCCAGTGCGTCCGGATCAACAACAAACAACATGGAGTAACAGTTGAATACTACGAACTCAAAAGAAACTTCCGACCGCATTGCCCATCTGGCGGCAGTCGTTTTGCGGCGGCCGAGCGTCTTGTATGCGGAAAAGGAACTTGCTGGTTCCGCGCTCGCGCAGCACCATACGTCCAAGCAAACCAGCACGGCGATCGGCAGTCTCGCGGCCAAAGTGCTGGCTGACCCGCACTCCTGTATCGAAGCCAAGGAACTAGCCGGCTCCGTGCTATCGCAAGTGCGTCATTTGCACGGGCAAGCATCTGCGCACTAAGCCCACTGCGTAGCGTCCTCGCCTGACAATCGGGCGATAAGGCACATAAAGCACATAAAGCACAGGTCAAAAAAATGCGCTGCCGAAGCAGCGCATTTTTCAATCACCAGCGTCAGAGCGACGCCAGTCGAAACTCAATCCGAAACTCAGCTCGCACGCGCCAGCAACAACGCGTTGGTGCGCTTCACGAAGCTCGCCGGATCTTCCAGCGCGCCACCTTCGGCCAGCAATGCCTGATCGAACAGCAGGTGACACCAGTCATCGAAATCCGCGCTGTCCGCATGCAAGCCCTTCACCAGCGCATGCTCCGGATTCACTTCAAGAATCGGATGGAACGACGGTGCGTCCTGACCCGCTGCCTTCAGCATACGTTGCAGATAACCGCTCATTTCGCCGTCGTCGGCCACGAGGCAGGATGGCGAATCGGTGAGACGGAACGTCAGGCGCACGTCCTTGGCCTTGTCCTTCAGCGCTTCTTTCATCTTCTCGACGAGCGGCTTGAGCTCTTCGCCGATCTTCTCCTGCGCCTGCTTTTCCTCGTCATTCAACGCGCCCAGATCGAGATCGCCGCGCGCGACGCTTTGCAGCGGCTTGCCGTCGAATTCGTTCAGGAACGACAGCATCCATTCGTCGACGCGATCGGTCAGCAGCAGCACTTCCACGCCCTTCTTGCGGAACACTTCGAGATGCGGGCTGTGGGTCGCGGCCTGCCAGGTGTCGGCGGTGACGTAGTAGATTTTGGTCTGCTCGGGCTTCATCCGCGCGACGTAATCGGCGAGCGAGACATTCTGCTCCGGCGATTCCGTATGGGTCGACGCGAAACGCACCAGCTTCGCAATCCGCTCGCGATTGGCAAAGTCTTCGCCGATGCCCTCCTTCAGCACCTGGCCGAATTCCTTCCAGAAGCCGGCGTACTTTTCCTTGTCGGCTTCGTTTTCCGAATTGGCCAGTTCTTCGAGCATCGACAGCGAACGCTTGGTCACGCCCTCGCGGATCGCCTTGACGTCGCGGCTTTCCTGCAAGATTTCGCGCGACACGTTCAGCGGCAGATCGGCCGAATCGACCACACCCTTCACGAAACGCAGATAGCCCGGCAAAAGTTGCTCGGCGTCGTCCATGATGAACACGCGCTTCACATACAGCTTCAGCCCGGCGCGATGATCGCGGTTGAACAGATCGAACGGCGCACGCGTCGGCACATACAGCAGTTGCGTGTATTCGCTGCGGCCTTCGACGCGGTTATGCGTCCAGGTCAGCGGGTCCTGATGGTCGTGCGAGAGGTGCTGATAGAACTGCTTGTACTGTTCTTCGGTAATGTCGTTCTTCGAGCGCGTCCACAGCGCGCTCGCCTGATTGACGGTCTCTTCCTCGTCCTTCGTG
Organism: Paraburkholderia fungorum; assembly: GCF_902833645.1. Lineage (GTDB taxonomy): Bacteria > Pseudomonadota > Gammaproteobacteria > Burkholderiales > Burkholderiaceae > Paraburkholderia > Paraburkholderia fungorum. The sequence continues at coordinate 274,620 of NZ_CADFGE010000007.1, read as the reverse complement.
ACCATCGCGCTCTTTTCGGCGTCCCACTCTTCCTTCGCCATCAAAATCGGCAGCGCGACGTGGTCCGAATACTTCTGGATGATCGACTTCAGACGATGCGATGACAGCAGCTCGTCTTCATCCGCACGCAGATGCAGCGTGATGGTCGTACCGCGCGCGGCGCGCTCGATCTGCTCCACCGCGAAATCGCCCTCGCCGGCGCTTTCCCAGCGCACGCCTTCCGAGGCCGGCAAGCCGGCGCGGCGCGTTTCGACCGTGATCTTGTCCGCGACGATAAAGCCCGAGTAAAAGCCCACGCCGAACTGGCCGATCAGCGCCGCGTCTTTCTGCTGGTCGCCGGAGAGCTTGCCGAAGAATTCCTTGGTGCCCGAACGGGCGATCGTGCCGAGGTTGGCGATCGCTTCGTCGCGGCTCATGCCGATGCCGTTGTCGTCGAGCGTAATGGTGCGCGCGGCCTTGTCGTACGACACGCGAATCCGCAGATTCGGATCGTTTTCGTACAGCGCGCTGTTTTCGATCGCTTCGAAACGCAGCTTGTCGGCCGCGTCGGACGCGTTCGAAATCAGCTCGCGCAGAAAGATTTCCTTGTTGCTGTACAGCGAATGGATCATCAGGTGCAGAAGTTGTTTAACTTCTGCCTGAAAGCTCATGGTTTCTTGTGCCATGGTCGGACTTCCTCTCTGTTACGAATACGAAAATAGGGGGGCCAAACAATGCCCGCGTAATTGGGGGCACGCCGGCACGGTTTCAAGAGGCGCGCCGGGCAACGCTGTCCAGATAACGGCAGAGAAACGTCGACAGTTCCGGATCGCCGCAATTGGCGATATTGAAGCGCATCCACGTAGTTGTGGACTGCTGGGGAGAAAACAGACTCCCCGGCGTCAGCAGAAAGCCCTCTTCGTGGCCGGCGGCGGCGAGCGCACCCGCATCGACCCCGGTGTCGGCCCACAAAAACATCCCTGCCGACGGCGTCAGAAACAGTTTCATGCCGGTCTTTTCGAGCATCCGCACGGATTTTTCGCGCACGCCGTCAAGGCGCGCCCGCAAGCGTTCGACGTGCCGGCGGTAATGACCCTCCGTGAGAATCTTGTAGAGCACGCGTTCGTTCAACTCGGGGCTCGTCATGCCAACCAGCATTTTCTGGTCGCTGACGGCCCTCGCCACCTCCGGTGCACTGGCGATAAAGCCCACGCGCAAATTGGGCGCGAGCGTCTTCGAAAAGCTGCCGAGATAGATCACGCGCTTTAACTGGTCGAGGCTCGCGAGACGCGTGCCGGGATGGCTCGGCGGGCACAGATCGCCGTAAATATCGTCTTCGACGACGATGAAGTCGTGCGCCTCCGCGAGACGCAAAATGCGGAACGCCTGCGCGGCCGTAAGCGAGGTGCCGGTGGGATTCTGCAACACCGAATTGATCACCAGCATTTTCGGCCGCCAGGTCTCGATCAGCGACTCGAGCGCGTCGAGGTCCGGCCCATCCGGCGTGTACGGCATGCCGACCAGCCGCGCGCCCTGCGAAGCGAAGCGCCCGAACATCTGAAACCAGGCGGGATCGCCGACGATCACCGCATCGCCCGGCTTCACGTAAATCCGCGAAATCAGGTCGATGGCCTGGGTAATGCCGGAAACCATCACGATCTGATCCGGCGAGGCGCCGATTTCCAGTTCCTCCAGCCGCGTCTGCAACTGTTGGCGTAGCGGCAAAAAACCCTGCGGCGTACCGATGCCGAGCATCTGCGCGCCGCTTTGCCTGCCGAGCGTGCGCAGCGCGTTGGTAATCAGATCGCCGTCGAGCCAGCGGCCCGGCAAGTAGCCGAGGCCTGGACTGCGCTCGGGGCGCGCGCCCGTATGCAGCATATTGCGCAGCAGCCAGACGACGTCGATCGTGGCCGGCGCGGGGGCCGCTGCGGCAATGGTGCGGATCTCCGCCGTCGGCGCGCCGCTGAGGCGTTCACGCACATAGAAACCGGAACCGCGCCGCGACTCCAGATAGCCCTGCGCCACCAGCCGCTCGTACGCCTCGACCACGGTGAAGCGCGACACGCCTTTGTCCTGCGCCAGCTTGCGAATCGACGGCATGCGCATGCCGGGACGGAACACCCGTTCCTCGATGCGGCGGCTCGCCCACTGGACAAGCTGCTCGACCAGCGTCATCGACGCCGTGTCGTGCGGGGTGGGAATCTGGGTAAGGGGGACGGACATGGCTGACTCCAACTGTACCGAATGGTATCGAGTCGATTGTACCGTTACTGTGCCGGTCGCCACCGCTACATTCAAGGCTGGATTCAAGATAAGCAACGGATGATGAAGCGGCCCGGGGCGTCATGCAGCGCACCCGAGCGGCCTTGGGCAAGACCAGCCCAAACGCCATCCGTCTGGCCCGCCGACCCGGCAAACGGTTATGCTTACGACCCCGGCCCCGCTGCTGCCGCATCCGGCGCACGTTCCGGCTTACCGCAGAAACCGTTTTCCTGATCCGCCATGACTGCCCATCCGCTCCGTCTCGATCACCTCGTGATTTCCGCCCGTACCCTCGACGAGGGCACGCAGTACGTCGCCGACACGCTCGGCGTCGCACCGTCCGGCGGCGGTGCGCATCCGTTGATGCGCACCCACAATCGCCTGTTGAACCTGTGGGGCGGCGTGTATCTGGAAGTGATCGCGGCCGACCCGCAGGCCGCGGAACCCGCGGACGCCGGCGCGCCCCGAGCCCGCCTGTTCGCGCTCGACGACCCGGCCACGCAGGCGCGGCTCGAAAAAGGGCCGTACCTGTCGCACTGGGTGGCCCGAGTCGACCGCCCGAAGCGGCTCACCGCATGGCAGGCACAGTATCCGCAGCGCATTGCGCCGATCGTGCCGATGACGCGCGGCGACTTCAGCTGGGGGCTGTCGGTGCCTGACGACGGCGCGTTCCCCGCGTGGGAGGGTGCTGGCGACGGTGTGCTGCCGTCGCTGATCCAGTGGGACACGCTGCGGCATCCGTCGGCGGTGCTGCCGGAAACAGGCATCGCCCTGAAAGCTTTGAAAGCAAGCCATCCGCAAACCGACGCGATTGCCTCGCAATTGCGCTGGCTGGGCGCGGCGCACCTGATCGCGCTCGAACCCACGGAAGGCGCAGCGGCGCTCATCGCCGAGTTTGAAACACCCGAGGGTCTACGGACCCTTAAATAAGCAGCGCGCGCAGGTCGTCGACTCGCGCGATAATTGAAGTTTTGACCGGTTCCAGACATACCAGCAGAGGAGACCATGGACCAAAGCGACTTGAAAGCCCCCACGTGGCAACTGTCCGAACGCGCACGCAAGCTCACGAGCTCGGCGATTCGCGAGATCCTGAAGGTCACGGAACGGCCCGAAGTCATTTCGTTCGCGGGCGGCCTGCCCTCGCCGGCAACCTTCCCGGCCGAACGCATGCGCGAAGCATCCGATCGCATTCTGCGCGACGCACCCGCCGCGGCCTTGCAATACAGCGCGACCGAAGGCTATCTGCCGCTGCGTGAATGGATCGCGCAACGCTATTCGGTGAACGGCGCGCAGATTCGCCCGTCGCAGGTCCTGATCACCACCGGCTCGCAACAGGCGCTCGATCTGCTCGGTAAAGTGCTGGTGTGCCCGAACAGCCCCGTACTGGTCGAAACGCCGACCTACCTCGGCGCGCTGCAATCGTTCTCGATGTACGAACCCCGCTACGTGCAGGTGCCGACGGACGAGCAAGGCCTGATTCCCGAGGCGCTGACGCCCGAACTGACGGCGGGCGCGCGCCTGTTGTACGCACAACCGAACTTCCAGAATCCGACGGGCCGCCGCCTGCCGGTAGAACGCCGCCGTGCGCTGGCCGCGTTTGCAAAGACCGCACCGTTCCCGGTGATCGAAGACGATCCGTACGGCGCGCTCGACTACGCCGGTGAACCGCTGCCCACCATGCTGTCGATGGCGCCGGACCACATCGTCCATCTCGGTTCGTTCTCGAAAGTGCTCGCGCCGGGCCTGCGGGTCGGCTACATCATTGCGCCAGAAGAGTTGATCTTCAAGCTCGTGCAGGCCAAGCAAGCCACCGATCTGCACACGCCGAGCTTCACGCAACGCATCGTGTACGAAGTGGTCAAGGACGGCTTCCTCGACACGCACGTGCCGACCATTCGCGAGCTGTATCGCGATCAATGCGCGGCAATGCTCGCCGCGCTCGAACGCTATATGCCTGAAGGCGTAAGCTGGAACCGTCCGGAAGGCGGCATGTTCGTGTGGGTGAATCTGCCCACGCAGATCGACAGCATGAAGCTACTCGAAGAAGCCGTCGCGCAGAATGTCGCGTTCGTGCCGGGCGCTCCTTTCTTCGCGAGCGAAGCCCAGCACAATACGCTGCGCCTGTCGTTCGTCACGGTGCCGCCGGCGAAAATCGACGAAGGCGTGGCGCGTCTCGCGGAACTGATCCGCGCAAAGGTCTGAACACCCCCGGCCGCCGCGCCGGGTTAACCGACTTCCACTACCGACCAGGAACACACCATGGCTCAAACGAATGTGTACGACAAGCTTAAGGAACTGGGCATCGAACTGCCGAGCGCGGGCGCTCCGGCCGCCGCCTATGTGATGAGCGCGCAAAGCGGCAACACGGTGTACCTGTCCGGTCACATCGCCAAGAAGGACGGCAAGGTGTGGGCCGGCAAGCTCGGCGCGACGCTCACCACCGAAGAAGGCAAGGCCGCCGCACGCTCGATCGCGATCGACCTGCTCGCCACGCTGCACACGCATGTGGGCGACCTGAACCGCGTCACGCGCATCGTCAAGCTAATGAGTCTGGTCAATTCCACGCTCGAGTTCACTGAGCAGCATCTGGTGACCAACGGCGCATCCGAGCTGATCGCGGATGTGTTCGGCGAGCGCGGCAAGCATGCACGTTCGGCATTCGGCGTGGCACAGATTCCGCTCGGCGCTTGCGTCGAGATCGAGATGATCGCCGAAGTCGAATAACGCATGCCAACAGGTTCGGCCGCTGGTTCGCCCAGTGTGCCGTCCCGCGAGTGGCCGTCAATGCACTGAACGCGTCGCAAGGTGTCCAGCACCTGCGGCGCGTTCTGCATTTATCGCAAGGTAGATCGTTCCTTTGTCACCAGGTAGAATCCCCGAACCCTATCAATCTGCTGGATTCGCCGGATTGCGCCCGATGCCCGCCAACACCGCTCGTTTTAAACAGGTCGACGTGTTTACGTCGGTGCCGTTCAAAGGCAATCCGCTTGCGGTCGTGTTCGACGCCGATGGGCTCGATGCGAATCAGATGCAGGCAATCGCGCACTGGACCAATCTGTCCGAAACCACTTTCCTGCTAAAACCAACCGACCCGGCCGCCGACTATCGCGTGCGTATCTTCACGACGCATGGCGAACTGCCGTTCGCCGGTCATCCGACACTCGGCACCGCGCATGCGTTGCTCGAAAGCGGTTACCAGCCCAGACAGGCCGGCAAGCTGGTGCAGCAATGCGGCGTGGGGCTCGTCGAGCTGCAAGCGCTGACTGAATCGGGATCGGGAACGGGATCGACCGGCCAGACGCCAGGCGAATGGGCTTTCGCCGCACCGCCCGCGCGCGTCACGCCGCTTGCGCAGGACCGCTACGCGGCACTGACTACGGCTTTACGTAGCGACGCGATCGATTTCAGTGCAACGCCCTGCGCGGTCGACAATGGCGCGCCATGGCTCGTGGTGCGGGTCAATTCCGCGCGCGACTGCCTCGCGCTCGAGCCCGACGCCGCGGCGCTCGCCGACATCGTGCATACGGTGAACACCCACGGTCTCGCCGTCTATGGGCCGCACGACGCCGACGGCCCGGCCACCTTCGAGGTGCGCTGTCTGATGGCGGGCGGGAGCTTCGGCGTCGGCGAAGATCCGGTTACGGGTAGCGCTAACGCGGCACTCGCGGGCCTTCTGAGCGCCCAGCAACGGCGCCCGGGTTCGCACTACACGGCCCGCCAAGGCACAGTACTAGGCCGCGCCGGCAACATTTCGGTGCATTACGACGACGCAGCCGGCAAAACGTGGATCGGCGGGAGATCGGTCACGATCGTCGACGGCACGTTCCGTTTGCCATGAACGGCGCTGCACCGGTTGCAGGCTTGCGGGCACTGGCCTGCCGTTGATTGCAGCCGGTGTCTCACCATTTTCGGCCACGCCTGGCCATAAAAGCCGTACCGTTTACGCAGTTAATGCGTCGCGCATAACGCCAGACCTGGCACACCTGAATTCCAGATCCCGATGAGATACTCGAAAACAAATGCCAGACCGCGGTCCCAAGGCTGGCCGTGCCGGCTGCGAATTCAGCCCGCCGGGACGGCCGGTCGCGCCCGCGTATACCCGATGCGCGGACGCTTCCTTAATCCAGTGGCATTAAGTAATATCGAAACGTACCCGATGACCTCCGGACGGTCAGGCACGACGCCACGCTCCCTTCCCCTGCGCAGCAGTTCCGGCACCTTGGTCACCATGCAGCCACCCATGAAATTAGCGCAGTCAATGCTCGCGCAGTTGCAACTGGCCGGCACCAGGGAACGGGCTACCCGATGAGCCAGTTCCGCTTCTCCGACCAGCGCGAAGCCAAACCCCGGCGCGACCCCGCCGTGTCGCGCCGCCGAGCCTTGCTTGCGATTCCCGCGCTCGGCGTGCTGGTGCTGATCCTGCTCTGGGCCGTGATCTTCGCGCGTCTGTCGGTTGAGAGAGAAGCCACGAATCGCGAAGCCATGGCCTCTGCCGCAATTCTGTCCGCGGCGCTGGAGCAGCACACGGTCAAGGCGATTCACCAGGTCGACCAGATCACCCGCTTCGTCAAATACGAGTTCGAGAAATCGCCGAATCGTTTCGATCTGACCAACACGGTCGAAAAAGGCGTGGTGCAAAGCGATACGCTGGTGCAGGTGTCGCTAATCAACGAGCACGGCACGCTGATCGCCAATACGGCCGAACTCAATCCCAAGCATATCGATCTGTCGGACCGCGAACACTTCAAGGTCCACGAACACGAAAACGACGACCAGCTCTATATCAGCAAGCCGGTGCTCGGCCGCATATCCGGCCACTGGACCTTGCAGATGACGCGCCGTCTGAATCATCCCGACGGCTCGTTCGCAGGCGTCGTGGTGGTCTCCGAAGACCCAAGCTATTTCACCAGCGACTTCTACAACAACGCGGCCATTGGCCGTGAAGGCGTGATCGCGGTGATTTCCGACAGCGGCACGGTATTGGCGCGCCGCACGGGCAGCCCCGACAGCGCCAACGGCGCGTTCTCGGCGAGCGGATCGTATCCGACCTCGGAACACGTGTCGGGCACCTATGTGGACTCGATCGACAACGTCACGCGCATCGTCTCGTACCGGCATATCGACGGCTATCCGCTTGGCGTGCTGGTGGGCCTGTCGCAAGCCGAAGAATTCGCCGACTACAATCACACGCGCAACGTCTATCTGCTGATGGCGGGTTTCATCTCGCTCGCGATGCTGAGCTTCTTCGCGGTGGCCACCGGTCTGATCGGCAAGCTGCTCGGGCGTGAACGCGAGATGACGCATCTGGTCGAGTACGACCTGCTGACCGGTTTGCGCAATCGCTATGCAACGTTGCAAACCTTGCGGCACGACGTGGCGCAGCCGTCCAATCTCGGCCGCCTCGCGATTCTCTTCATCGACCTCGACAACTTCAAGACCGTCAACGACACGCTCGGCCACAACGCCGGCGACATCGTGCTGCAAATGACAGCCTCGCGTCTCGCTACCGCGGTCGGCGATGGCGGCTCGTTGAGCCGCATCGGCGGCGACGAGTTCGTCGTCGTGATCAAGGGCGACGACGTCGAGAAGCGCGCGGTCACGCTCGCCGAAGCGGCGGCCGAAGCCTTCGCCAAGCCTTTCGAAGTGCGCGGCAGTTCGTTCGTTCTGCATGCGAGCATCGGCATCGCGCTCTACTCGGTCACCAACGAGAGCGAAATCGACCTGCTGAAAAAGGCCGATCTCGCGATGTACAGCGCCAAGGACGCAGGTAAGAACTGCTACCAGTTCTATTCGCCGCAACTGTCGCACCGCGCGGACCATTTGATGAAATGGGAACAGCAGTTGCGCGTCGCGCTCGCCGAAGGTCAACTGTTTCTCGCCTACCAGCCGAAGATCGATCTGACGCGCCGCTGCATCACCGGTTTTGAAGCGCTGGTGCGCTGGAACCATCCGCAGCACGGCCTGATTCCCGCCAACGAATTCATTCCGGTCGCCGAATCGACCGGCCTGATCGTGCCGATCGGCGACTTCGTGATCGAGACCGCATGCCGCCAACTGGCGGTGTGGCAGCAACAGGCTACGACACGCTGTCGCTCGCGGTGAACATCTCCGCGGTGCAATTCTGGCGCGGCGATCTCTACGAAACCGTCTCGCATGCGATCGAGGAAAGCGGCATCTCCGCGCGCCGCCTCGAACTCGAAATCACCGAGACCGCGATGATGGAATATCCCGAGCTCGTCTCGGAGAAGATCTTCGCGTTGAAGCGCCTCGGCGTGCGCATCGCGCTCGACGACTTCGGCACCGGCTATTCGTCGCTCTCCTACCTGAACCGCTTCTCGGTCGACACGCTGAAGGTGGACCGTTCGTTCGTCCAGGCGATTCCTGGCGACCGCAGTGTCTGCGTGATGGTCACCGCGATCGTCAATCTCGCGCGTTCGCTCGGGCTCACGGTGGTGGTCGAAGGCACCGAGACCGAAGAGCAGATTGCGTGGCTCGCCGCACTAGGCCATATCGAGGCGCAGGGCTTCCTGTTCTCGCGGCCGGTGCCGGTCGACGCCATTCCGGCACTGCTCGAACGCTTCGGCGTCTGCGGCATGAAAGGCCAGCGCCCCACACATGAGACGGACAGCACCAACAGCTTGTCCAGCACGAGCGCTAGTAGCTGAGTGCGCGGGCTGCGCGGTGCTGGTCGCACTTACGTGTATGCGCGGGCCTTCCGCACGCGGTCCATCAGCGTATGAACGGCGCCCCGCCTCATCCAACCGCAGCCTCGCAAAACCAGCTACATTCACGCTGTAATGCGTGCTGGCGCGAGACCGGCTGCCGGCGCGCCAACACGCACAACACGCACAACACGCACAACACGCACAACAATGATCCCAGAGGGCGGGCCGCCCGCGTGCCGGCGCCCGCGGCACCATGCAGACGATCACGAACCAGGATGCAGCCAGACGAGGGGAGCGGGAACCGCTATGGACGCTGTTCCGGGTCGTGTGCGGCCTGTCGGCGCTGTCGTGGGGCGGCCTCGCGCTGATGGCGCAACTTGAAAACCATTACGTGGAACGCGAGGGACGGCTCTCGCGCGTGGCCTTTTCCGATCTGATCGCGCTCGCGTGGATGGTGCCGGGACCGGTGGGCTGCAATGTCGCCGTGCAACTCGGGCATGCGCTGCGCGGCCGCGCCGGCGCCTGGGTGGCGGGCGTGGCCAGCGTGCTGCCTTTTTTCATGCTGATGACGCTGTTCGCGATCTTCTACCGCACGCCGCTCGTGCGTGCCGCGGCCTCTCAAACTCTGCTCAATCATTTCAGCGTGGTGCTGGCCACGCTGATCGCGATCACCTGGTACAAACAGACGCGTGCGCTGGTGCGCGGCAAGCTCGAATGGGTCGCGGCGGTGCTCGGGTGTGTGGGCCTGTTTTATGCACGCAGTCCCGCCGCCTACGTGGTGATGCTCGGCGCGGCTTTCGGCTCCGGCTGGCTGGTCAGCCCGGCTCGCAACACACGTATCGAACTGTCGATCGAACGAGGCGATTGGCAGATGCTGGCCGCGTTGTGCGTACTGCTGGCGATATTCGCGCTGCCGCTGCCACGTCGCTATGAACTGGCGCTGCTATGGCCGCGGCTGGCCGGTGCGGGTATGACGCTATTCGGCGGCGGTTTCTCGGCGTTGCCGGTACTCAAGACGCTGTTTGTCACGCCGGCGATCGGTGTGTCGGATAACGACTTTACGCTGGCATTTTCGCTGTCTCCGTTATCGCCGGGACCGCTACTGAACGTGGTGCCGTTTTTCGGCTATCTGGTGGACGGCTGGTTGGGCGCGCTGATTGCCACGCTCGCGCTGTTTGTGCCGTCGGGCTGCCTGGTGGTGCTCGCGCAGCGGCACCTGCATCAGTTGAAGGCCAATCCGCGTTTCGAGCACGGCATGCGGATCTTGCGCGCGGTCACTACCGCGTTTCTGGCGGTAGCCGTGCTGCGCATCGCGGGGCATGTGCCGTTCAAACCCATGTATCTGTTGACGGCGGTGTTTTCCGGCATGTGCTTCGCGAAACTCAAGGTGCCGGTGTACGTGGTGTACGGAACAGTGGCGATTGCGTGCGGGCTATGGCTTGCCTACGGCGCCACGCCTTAGGCAAGCACACCCTGGATTCAGGCGCCGGTTTCAGAACCCGCGCGACAACACAGCCACGCCGATCGTCACCACGCCCAGCACGATATTCACGAGCACCAGACGCCGGATCGTACCGACTGCCTGTGCGCCATCCGGCCACTTCTGAGCCTGCACTGCGCGGCGAATGCGCGGGAACACGGCGAAGCGGATGTGTCCGAAAATCAGCATCATCACGATGCCGAGGCCGGCCATGGCGTGCAGCGGCCACGTGGCATGACCACCGCCGAATTGCATCAGCAGGAAACCGCCTGTGAGGAGAATCACCAGCACCGCTGCCGCAACCCAGTTGAAGAAGCGGCCGAACACCGATTCCCACAACGGCAGGCGCAATTGCGGCGAAAGATCGGCAATGGCCGGCCGTAGACAGAAATGCGCGAACACCATTCCGCCTACCCAGACCGCGACGGCGAGCAGATGCAAAAAGAGTGCGAGTTCGACTGCTTTGTTCATGTTGTTTTCCTCTCCCGACGACGCCACACCGCTTATGACGAGTGATATTAGCAGCGGCTATTGAGCGCATTCGACCGCGCACCATGCGCGCAGTTCCTTGCGCCGGCTACGTCTTCACATTCTTTGTAGTTTTTATTGCAACGCGTCCGATACCGCGACGGCGCTGCACCCCGGATTTTTGCTACGCGCGGCGTACGCTCTTAAAGCATACGCCGCGTTGATGCCTCGCCCTACCCCGCTCTTATCGACTTCCAGTGCTTGTTACGCAGCCAGCACCGGACGCAGACCGTCGAGCTTCATCTTGCTCTCAGGCGCACGCCCCTTGCGCGCCCGCTTGCCGATATGCGGCGTGAGCATAGCGCCGCTCAGCTTCTCTTCGTCGACACGGCCGCCGCGGCGCGTGCCGATCAACACCACACCCGCCTTGTTGATAGACAGCGCCTGCAGCAGCGTTTCGTTGTCGTCGAGCGCCATCAGCGTGACGCCGCGGCCGCCGCCCGAAAGCGTCTTCATTTCGTCGAGCCCGAACACCAGCAGGCGTCCGCCTGAAGACAGACACGCGATGTGTGTCGCGTCCGGCAACATCGGCATCGGCGCGAGCGGCGCGGCGCCCGCGTCGATCGTCATGAACGACTTGCCGGCCTTCACGCGGCTCACCATGTCGCCGACCTTGGCGACGAAGCCGAAGCCGTTGCTCGACGCGAGCAGCAATGCCTGATCCGCGGACGCCGCGTAGTAGTGCATCAGGTGGCTGCCCGATTCGAGTTCGATCAGCGAGGTCACCGGCACGCCATCGCCCCGGCCGCCCGGCAGCATCGCAACCGCCACCGAATAGACGCGGCCATTGCTGCCCCACGCGACCAGCGTATCCGGCGTACGGCACTGGAACGCGGCGTAGAGACCGTCGCCGGCCTTGAACGTGAAGCCGGCCACATCCAGGCCGTGGCCCTTCAGTGCACGTACCCAGCCCTTCTGCGACACCACCACCGTCACCGGTTCGTCGACCACGCGTGCTTCGAAAACGGCGCGCTTTTCCTGCTGGATCAGCGTGCGGCGTTCGTCGCCGTATTGCTTGGCGTCGCCTTCGATTTCCTTGATGAGCAGGCGCTTCATTGCCGATTCACTACCGAGCAGTTCTTCGAGCTTGGCCTTTTCGTCGCGCAGTTCGGACAGTTCCTTCTCGATCTTGATCTTCTCGAGCCGCGCCAACTGACGCAGACGGATTTCGAGAATGTCTTCGGCCTGACGATCGGACAAGCCGAACGCGGCCATCAGGGCGACCTTGGGCTCGTCCGATTCGCGGATGATACGGATGACTTCGTCGATATTCAAAAAGACGATCATCCGGCCTTCGAGGATGTGAATCCGGTCGTCGACCTTTTGCAAACGATGGCGCGTGCGCCGCGTGACCGTCGCGAAACGGAAACTGATCCACTCTTGCAGGATTTCGCTCAAGCCTTTCTGGCGGGGCCGGCCATCGCCGCCCACCATCACCATATTGAGCGATGCGTTCGATTCGAGGCTCGTATGCGCGAGCAGCGAATTGACGAATTCGGTTTGATCGATGCGGCTCGACTTCGGCTCGAACACGAGGCGCACCGGCGCATCCCGGCCCGACTCGTCGCGCACCGCGTCGAGTAGTGCGAGCATGGTCTGCTTGGTCTGCAACTGTTCAGGCGTGAGCGCCTTCTTGCCGAGCTTGATCTTGGGGTTGGTCTGCTCTTCGATTTCTTCGAGCACCTTTTGCGCGGCGGTGTTCGGCGGCAGTTCGGTGATCACGAGCTGCCATTGACCACGCGCGAGTTCTTCGATTTTCCAGCGCGCGCGCACCTTCAGGCTGCCGCGGCCGCTTTCGTACGCGGCGGAGATCTCGGCGTCGCTCGAAATGATCTGGCCGCCGCCCGGAAAGTCCGGCCCGGCGATGTGCTGCATCAACTCGGCATGCGCGATCTTTGGATTGCGGATCATTGCCACCGCGGCGGCCGCCACTTCACGCAAATTGTGCGACGGAATTTCCGTGGCGAGACCCACGGCAATGCCGGACGCGCCATTCAGCAATACGAATGGCAAGCGCCCCGGCAACAGCCTCGGTTCCTGCGACGAGCCGTCGTAGTTCGGCATGAAATCGACCGTGCCCTGATCGATCTCGTCGAGCAGCAGCTTCGCGATCGGCGTGAGGCGTGCTTCGGTGTAGCGCATCGCCGCTGCGCCATCGCCGTCGCGCGAACCGAAATTGCCCTGGCCGTCGATCAGCGGATAGCGCATCGAGAAGTCTTGCGCGAGGCGCACCAACGCGTCGTACGCCGACTGGTCGCCGTGCGGGTGATACTTGCCGAGCACGTCGCCGACCACGCGGGCCGACTTGACCGGCTTGGCATTGTCGCCAAGCCCCATCTCGTTCATGGCGAAGAGGATGCGGCGTTGCACCGGCTTCTGGCCGTCGCACACATCCGGCAGCGCACGACCTTTGACCACGCTCACCGCATAGTCGAGGTAGGCGCGTTCCGCGTAATTGCCGAGCGTCAGAATGTCGCCCTCGGGCGGCGGCGGCTCGGTGAAAAGATCGAGAGTGTTATCGTCGTCCATCTAGATTCCGTATCCGTATTTGGCGTGAAGTTCTTGTGCAGACCATGAGCGCTTTAAAAGACGCTCAGATATCCGCTTCCACTTCGTTGCCCTTTTCTTCCAGCCAGCTGCGCCGCGACGCCGCTTCGCCCTTGCCCATCAGCATCGTCATGCGCGCCACTGTGGCGTCGTAGTCGAGCTCGCCGAGTGCCACCGGCGTCAGGCGCCGCGTGTCGGGGTTCATCGTGGTGTCCCACAACTGCTCCGCACTCATTTCGCCGAGGCCCTTGAAGCGGCTGATCGACCATTGCGTGTCACGCACACCGTCTTTGCGCAGCTTGTCGAGGATCGCTTCGAGCTCGCCTTCGTCGAGTGCATAGAGTTTCTGCGCCGGCTTCTTGCCGCGCGCGGGTGCGTCGACCCGGAACAGCGGCGGACGCGCCACGCACACATGGCCACGTTCGATCAACTGCGGGAAATGCTTGAAGAACAGCGTGAGCAGCAGCACCTGAATGTGCGAACCGTCCACGTCGGCATCCGACAGAATGCAGATCTTGCCGTAGCGCAGATTCGACAGATCGACCTTGTCGTCCGGGCTATGCGGATCGACGCCGATCGCCACCGAAATGTCATGCACTTCGTTGTTGGCGAACAGGCGGTCGCGCTCGGTTTCCCACGTATTCAGCACCTTGCCGCGCAGCGGCAGGATCGCCTGGTATTCCTTGTCCCGGCCCATCTTCGCCGAGCCGCCCGCCGAGTCACCCTCGACGAGGAACAATTCGTTGCGGCCGATTTCCGTCGATTCGCAATCGGTCAGCTTGCCCGGCAACACCGCCACGCCCGAACTCTTGCGCTTCTCGACCTTCTGCCCGGCACGCGTACGCGCCTGTGCCTGTTTGATGACGAGGTCGGCGAGCTTCTTGCCGTGCTCGACGTGCTGGTTCAGCCACAGCTCCAAAGCCGGCCGCGAGAACGACGACACCAGCTTCACCGCATCGCGGCTATTCAGGCGCTCCTTGATTTGCCCCTGGAATTGCGGATCGAGCACCTTCGCCGACAACACGAACGACACGCGCGCGAACACGTCTTCAGCCAGCAGCTTCACGCCCTTCGGCTGCAGGTTGTGCAACTCGACAAAGCTCTTCACCGCCTGGTAGAGACCGTCGCGCAAACCGGATTCGTGAGTGCCGCCCGCGGGTGTCGGAATCAGATTGACGTACGACTCGCGCATCAGCGTGCCTTCTTCGCTCCAAGCGACGACCCATGAAGCGCCTTCGCCTTCGGCAAACGTCTCTTCGCTCGCGCGCGAATTTTCGACGTAGCGCTCGCCTTCGAATAGCGGAATCAGCAGATCGCTGCCGTTCATGCCTTCGAGCAGGTAACCGCGCAAACCGTCTTCGTACTTCCAGCTTTGCTGCTCGCCGGTTTTCTCGTTGATGAGCGTGACTTCGACGCCCGGCAACAGCACCGCTTTCGAGCGCAGCAGGCGTTGCAGTTCGCCGAGCGGCAGGTTCGGTGAATCGAAATATTTCGGGTTGGCCCACGCAGTGACGCGCGTGCCGGATTTCTTGTCGGCCTTTGTGGCAGGCCGAACTTCGAGCTGCTTCGCGACGTCGCCGTTGGCAAAGCTCAACTCGGCGACCTTGCCGTCGCGCCACACGGTGACGTCGAGGCGCGTGGACAGCGCATTGGTGACCGACACGCCGACGCCGTGCAGGCCGCCCGAGAACGTGTAGGCGCCGCCGGCGGCTTTATCGAACTTGCCGCCCGCGTGCAGGCGCGTGAAAACGATCTCGACAACCGGCACGCCTTCTTCCGGATGGATGCCGAAGGGAATACCACGGCCGTCGTCTTCGACCGAAACCGAATGGTCCGCGTGCAGCGTGACCGTGATTTGCCGACCGTAGCCGCCAAGGGCTTCGTCCGACGCGTTGTCGATAACTTCCTGAATGATGTGCAGCGGATTTTCGGTGCGGGTGTACATCCCGGGCCGTTGCTTGACCGGCTCCAGGCCCTTCAACACCTTGATCGACGCTTCGCTATACGCGGCGTTTGGCTTTTTCGTAGACATGGTTGACTCGGGTGCGTCGGTTCATCGTTGTCCACAGGTCCTGTGGACAGGTCCGTGGACAATGCGTTGAGTTTTCAAAAAAAGCGAAACGAAACAACGGGGTTAGGTGGGGTGCCCGCAGCGCGGGCAAGCTGTTTTATCGCCTGGCTTCCTGTAGGCGCGCTCGACGGCGGCTCGACGCCGGGCTCCATAGCGCGGCAAAGGCCTGCCGGTGCGAACGCCGAAGGAAGCCTGTTCGCGGGGTATTTTACTGATTTCGAACCAGGCGGCAATTCACGACCGGCGAGCGTGGCCGTTTGGACAAGGGGCGGCATGCAGATCACGCCGCGCCCATGCATCACTTGCGTTTGTTTTCCAGCTCGTCCCAGCGTTCCAGCGCGATCAGCAACTCCTCGTCGATCGCGGCATAGCGCTCGGTTAAACGCGTACCTTCCTTGGCATCTTTCGCGAAGATTGACCCGTCTTCGAGCTGTGCGCCGATGGTTTTCTGCTCGGCTTCGAGCGCGGCAATTTTCGCCGGCAATGATTCGAGTTCGCGTTGATCCTTGAACGACAGCTTGGCGGCGCGCTGCGTATTGCGGCTTGCTGCGCCGGCATCTTTCGGGGCCGCCGTTTCTTTTGCCGCTTCTTTGGCCGCTTCTTTCTGCGCGTCCTGCGCCATCTGCTGCGAGCGGTCTCGCTGAATCTGCCAGTCGGTAAAGCCGCCGACGTACTCGCGCCACTTGCCCCCGCCTTCCGAAGCGATCACCGAAGTCGCGACGTTATCCAGAAACGCGCGATCGTGGCTCACCAGCAGCACGGTGCCGTCGTATTCGGTGAGCAGTTCTTCGAGCAGTTCGAGCGTGGGAATGTCGAGGTCGTTGGTCGGTTCGTCGAGCACCAGCACGTTGGCCGGGCGCGCGAACAGACGCGCCAGCAGCAGACGATTGCGCTCGCCGCCCGACAACGACTTGACCGGCGAACGCGCGCGTTCCGGCGCGAACAGAAAGTCGCCGAGATAGCTCATGACATGCTTCTTCTGGCCGTTGACTTCGACCCACTCGCTGCCCGGGCTGATCGTATCGGCGAGACTCTTCTCCAGATCGAGCTGCGCGCGCATCTGGTCGAAGTATGCGACCTGCAGATTGGTGCCGATACGCACCGTGCCTTCGTCCGGCGGCAACTCACCGAGGATCATCTTGAGCAGCGTGGTCTTGCCCGCGCCGTTCGGGCCGACAAAACCGATCTTGTCGCCGCGCATGACCGTGGCCGTGAAGTTGTCGACCACCGTGCGCGAACCGTAGCGCTTGGTGACGTCGGTCAGTTCGGCGACGATCTTGCCGGACTTCTCGCCCTGCCCCACGTCGAGCTTCACGTTGCCCTGCACGTTGCGGCGTTCGGCGCGCTCATTGCGCATCTCCACGAGCCGTGCAATCCGGCCGACGCTACGCGTGCGGCGCGCTTCCACGCCCTTGCGAATCCACACTTCTTCCTGGGCGAGCAGTTTGTCGAACTTGGCTGCTTCCACTTGCTCGATTTCAAGCTGCTGCGCCTTCCGGGTCTGGTAAGCACTGAAATTGCCCGGATACGACAGCAACCGCCCGCGATCCAGTTCGACGATGCGCGTAGCGACACGGTCGAGAAACGCGCGATCGTGGGTAATGAAGAGCAGCCCCGCGCGCAGCGAGACCAGCAGTTCCTCGAGCCAGCGGATGCCGTCGAAATCGAGGTGGTTGGTTGGCTCGTCGAGCAGCAGCACGTCCGGCTGCACGACCAGCGCGCGCGCCAGCGCCACGCGCTTTTGCATGCCGCCCGACAGCGAACCGACCCGCGCCTCGCCATTCAGACCGATCTGCTGCAGCGTGGTGGCCACGCGCGTGCTCCAGTTCCAGGCATCCGAATGGTCGAGCGCCGATTGCAGCGTGTTCATGCGCGACATCAGTTCGTCGTGCACCGGGCCTTCCGGCTCGTCGGCAAGCTGATTGGCGACTACATCGTATTCGTCCAGCAGCGCACGGGCATGAGTCAGACCGGCGGCAACCGCTTCGAAGACGGTGTCGTCGGTATCGAACTCCGGCTCTTGTGGCACATAGACCGATGTCAGACCCTGCTGGCGCGTGACGAGGCCGTCGTCCGGCTTGGCCAGATCGGCGACGATCTTCAGCAGCGACGACTTGCCCGCGCCGTTACGGCCGATCAGCCCAACGCGCTCGCCCGCTTCGAGGGAGAAATCCGCGTGATCGAGCAACGCGACGTGACCGAACGCCAGTTGGGCCCCGGTAATGGTGTAAAGCGACATGGAGAATTGGAGAAGACAGCGATGAGTCGGAACTGCTCATTGTACCGGGCGCGCGCTCGGGTGCCTGCATGCCGGAAGAGATAGGCTGATTGGCCGGCTTGAAAAACGGGTTCTGGAGGAATCCCGGCCAAACCTTGAGCGGGGAAGCTCGACCGGACCGTGCCTGCGAACGCCCAGCCAGCCGTTCACAGGCCCGACACGCTTACTTCACGTGCACCGTGATGGTCTTACTCATCTCCGGACCGTAGGAGCGGTGCATGCCGTCGCCGAATTGCAGCGTCAGCGTATGGTCGCCCGGCGGCAGCGTCACATCGGTTTCGGTCTGCCCTTTGCCGAAGTGAAGCGATTTATCGGTTGCGGGGATCACTTCGCCTTTGGTAAGCGATTTGCCGTCGATCAGCAAATGATGGTGACCGGTGCCATCCGTCATCGTGCCGGCCGGCGCGACGCTCATGCCTTCGACAGCGAACACCACATGCACCGGATTGCTGACGGTCGCGCCGTCCGCCGGCTGCACGAAAGACACGCTCGCGGCTTGTGCAGCGCCTGATACGGCCAGCAAGCCGGCCAGTGTGACACCGATCAACCATTTGTTTTTAAACATCATTTTTCTCCTTTTTGGGAAACGAAAGTCATGCGCGGGCCATGCGGGCGTCGATTGCGACTCCGGTTGCGGCTTCGCTTACGTGAGGCCGATCGTCGCAATGGATGCGGTGCGCCCGCTGCGCCTGTCCAAAAAATGAGCTGCGGATCGAAGCATACACGCTGTGTATGACGAGGTTCGTCACGCGGGCCCGGACATGTCTCAGGCGCTTTGCGGCGATGCCGCATGGGTAAAAAGCGGCTCATTTGACAAATTCCGGTAATATTGCGGGTCGCCGCCGTGCCCAAAAAAGGGGCAGACTGGGCGGATCACTGCATTGAACCAAAGAAGAGTACGTCGTGAGCGAAGTAATTGAAGTGACTGAATATAAGAGCTGGGTCTGCCTGATTTGCGGCTGGATCTATAACGAAGAAGAAGGCCTTCCCGAAGAAGGTATCGCCCCGGGCACGCGCTTCGCCGCGATTCCGGACGACTGGCGCTGCCCGCTGTGCGATGTCAGCAAGGCGGAGTTCGCGGTGGTGGAATTCTGAGTGCGCTCAACCGAACCGGGGTGCGCTGCCTGATTTAGTGCGGCAACGGCAGCACGGCAGTGCACCGGATGGTTTCCGCGGCCCAGTGGGTGATGCCCACTGGGCCGTTTGTTTTGGGTAAATGGAATGGCAGGCGCAAAGCTTGTCACAAGGGGCGCGCTTCCCCTGCCATAGCAAATACATGTGCAACATACGAAACGCGATACGCCGATTCTTTTAGCCGCATCCTTGGCCCAACCAACATTAACGCGATTACCCGCCGGTAGGGCAAAGCCTTCAACGAGGGTTAGCTTGATTGAGACGGATGGTCAAGTACGTCCGGGAGTGGCTGAAATAATAGAGACAGAGCGGTTAAATCCGGGGATTGTGCTGCCTGGCAAGCGATGCTGCCGGGATGCGGCATTCACCGCTCCTTTCTAAAAAAATACGAAAAAGGCCCGAGGGAATATGAGGATTAAAAGCAAATGGGGACGCGGTATTCACGAAGGGAAAGTCGTTTCCGTCGTGGACGGTAAGCGGATTTTCATCCATTTACACGCTTCGGTTGAAACGCTCGCTTTGGGCAATATAGGCGCCCGTCGAAGCCAAAGCGTGCTTACCGTCTCGATCGATAACGTACAAAAAATGGCGGATCACATAAGCGAGCCATTTACCCACGCGAAACGGGACGACGTGGTAGTTCTGCTTTATGAAAACGACGAAACTCGTACAGCGGCGCTCGCCATGCTCGGCTTGCGCGACGCCTAAGCAAAACCCCGCTGCTATTACTTCTTCATCCACTCGCCGGCCGTCATTTCCACGGCCTCGGCGGCGTTCTTGTTCACCTCGTTCTCCACGGCATTCGCGGCTCAGCGCGCAGGCGGCGCCGCGGCTAGCAAGCCGCGCAGGAAGACCATGATCATATGGCCAATGGGGACCTCGGACAGCATCGATCGCTGTAATGCGAGGCCTTGTGAGAGTCCCATGAAGGACGCAGCCAGGATACTCGGCGATTCTGGCGGCACTCTTTCCAGCCTGGCAAAAATCTGCGCGATGCAATAAGCAAGGCCGTCACGGTGGGCGTCGAGCAAAGCCTGTGAGGCTGCTGCAAAAACAGGGTTACGGCGCCCCTGAAGCTTGAACTCAACGCCTAGCACAGACCACTCAGGCTCGGCATCGAGCGTCTGCGCCCAGACCTCCAACGCATTCAGTATGTCGTCCGCAGACGAGGACGGATCGCTCAGTATGCGGCCAATGTCGGTCACTTGCGTCCTGGAACGCTCTTGCATCAACGCCACGAACAACTCTTCCTTGCTCGCGAAATTCGAATAGAAAGCACCCTGCGTATAACCAGCCTCGGCCGCAATATCTCTGAGAGAAGTGGCGCCGAAACCTCTCTCGACGAACAGCCGCTTCGCCGCAGCCAGCAAATGTGCCCGGGTCTGCAATCGACTTTCTTCGCGGCTCAGCCGCGGGGATTTGGTCGCCGTATTCATGGCCGGAAGGATATCAGTTGATATTTAAAATTCAACTGACTATTATTACGATTGAATTTCATATCTCACTTGATATGCGAAAGTGCAAGGCACGATCTGAGTCCTTTGAGAGCCGTACGGAACAGGACGAGGACGTGCGTGCGAAGTCAGCGCGGGAGCCAACGCCAAGACCGGGAGCGCAATGCAACAACCTGGTCATGTACTACGGAAAGAGAACATGAGCAGCAGGGTAAAGATCTTGAAGCAGCAACTCGCGCAACTCGACGAGCGGTTATTAGTGGCGTGGCAACAGGAGCAGAAAGCGGCTATCGACCACGTCCGCCAGGTGATGAACTTCTTCAACCTCGTGCCAAACCAGTTACGCGTCGACCGGCGAGGCACGTACAACACCAAGCCGGTGCAGATGAAGTATCAGGACCCGATCACCGGCGCGACCTGGAGCGGCCGTGGACGCGCGCCGTCCTGGATCCGGAACCGAAACTACGACGATTTTCTGGTCAGGCATCCGGACGACGTCGGGGCGGACTAGATAGGGTCGGTCGACGTTCAAGCAAGGCAATATTCCTGGAGTCCGGATTCCGCACGGCCTCGTGGTATTTCCTCGCGAGTTCGCCGATCTTGACGGTCGCGGCGTCCCTCCACTTGCTCTTTGCCGGTTTGTTGAACAGCCACGGCCAGCTCGCGAAGCTCCTATTCTTGAAGAGTCCATTCGGACCCAATCAAGGAGGGAGACCATGCGCATGCTTCTCAACATACGAATACCTCACGAGCCGTTTAACACGTTTGTGCGCGATGGCACTATCGGAGAGTTGATGGAGAGGATTCTCGCGGAGATGAAACCGGAAGCCGCCTACTTCACCTCGGAGCACGGAACACGCGGAGCAATCCTCATCGTGAACCTCGAGGAGCCGTCGCAGATTCCGAAATTCGCGGAACCCTGGTTTCTTTCGTTCAATGCCGACTGCGAGTTTCGCGTGGTGATGGTGGCAGATGACCTCAAGAAAGCCGGACTCGAGGCGCTTGGCTCGAAGTGGAAATAGGGAACGCGGCACGGCGTGTGAGCGCGAACAGCATGCCGTGCCGTCGCCCACTTCGGTCGACGTACTCAGATAACCGCTTGACCTGGAAGAACTGCCGTTGTGCACCAGTAAGTGCGCGCGGCCGAAGGGTTGGATCGTAAGCTTTGCATCCTGGATGTTCTCAACCCCGACTTCCCCAAGCTGCGCCGAAGCTTCGGTAGCGCCTTTCGTTTTGAGTGTTTTTGCTATACTCTTGCGCTCGCTGGCGTACTAGGGCTCACAAGCTGTCGCGGCGCTTCGTTTAGGAAGAAGCAGAAATGCCGGACACGCCCAAAAGGTATGGCGGGAGCCAATAGAAGAAAGGCTTCAGCCCACCCATTGCCAATATCCATCTCCCCGTAGTTCAATGGATAGAACAAGTGCCTCCTAAGCGCTAGATACAGGTTCGATTCCTGTCGGGGGGACCAACAATCGGCTGCCAAGCCTTACAGGACGGGCGATTAACAAATATTTGGCGTAATTTTGGCGTAGTTACGCCAAAGCAAGCGCGAAAAACTAAAAGCAACTCCGATATCCGCCGGGGAATCGCAATGAGTTCGTGGAAAGAATTAAAAGACAGTCCACTTTGGATTTTGTCCAGTGTGATCGTGGCAACGGTCGTCGTCACCGGCGGAGTCTACGAGAAATTGGTGCTACCCGAACGGGTGGCTCAAGAGGCGAAGGCCGGCGTAGCGCAGCAATTGCAAGCTATGGCAGACCAAGCAGCTTCGGAAGTTCAAGCTGCATCGGAGGCCGCGGCCCGTGCAATCCGCGGGAGTGCGGACAAAGCGGCAAGCGAGGTACGCGCCGCGCAAAAGGCGACTGACGATGCGAATGCAAAGCTGCGCGATTACGAGCAAGCGCATCTCCTAACGGATCGTTCACCCTATCCGCTTGGACTCGGAAAAGTTAAGGTGGGAGATTCGATCGATTCACTTAGCGACGCATATCCAGGAGGCGCGGTCGACAAGACTGCCATCGAAGACGGAAACGATTACGTCGTCCTCAAGAACCAAGATCCGCTCTTTAACCACATCGTCTACTACTTTGACGAGACGGACAAAAAGCGCCGGATCACGCACATTTTGTTCAACGCTTCGTACCCTGTAAAAATCTCTGATTCGCTCTTCCGCGATCGCTTCACCGAGATGTTCGGGCAACCATTGTCAAGCCCCAGAAAGGGACATGTTGCGTGGAAAGCTGGCAGCGTCAGCGTTTTCATGACCGATCCGACGTCTTTCATCGTGATGCGTCAAGGGTACGTCCCGGGCTTCTGGTAATACACTTGATGCACCAGCGCTTTCGCCAGCGCGCATGAGGCTTCAGCGAACGACCTACGCCAAAGCTTACGCCCGCCGCAATCAACTTAGCCTTCGTGTCAGCTCCTCACTCGTGGATTTAACCTACGACAACCCCGCATCCTGGTTGCTCAACATCTTGGTCGCTGGGAAGAATATCCCGGTTGACAAGCCATGCCGTCGGGCATGGCAGCAGTTATTAGGCGTTGAAGAAGAGGCCCTGCTCATGTCGAGGCTCGGCAAGGTCATGGAATTGCCGCACCAGATAATCGCTCTATTGCAAGGGCACTACCCCGGTCGTGCTGCGAGCTGGCAGCATTGGCATTCGCAGGTAAACTCTGGTTTGATGCAGCAAAATTTGAATGGGCAGTGGAATTCGTTTATTGGACCTATCGACGCACATTCCATGACATATCTCAGTATGTCAGCTGACCTGCTCGCAAATTGAGATCAGGCCAAAACAATTCCGCAGGACCAAGCTGAGGAGTTACGGCTTGAATTGCAAGCAATGCTGACAGAGGTATTTAAGTCGGACCTGGACCCCTCGTTGATAATCTACATTTCCAGATACCTCCGCATTCTGATCACAAGTACCGAGGAATACAAGATAACGGGCGCCCTGCCTATTTTGGACGCGGTGGATGCCGCCGTCGGACACACTGCCGTCGACCCGAAGTACAAAGACTTTTTGACGTCATCGTCCCTAGGAGAACGACTCGTAACCGCCCTGGCGGCGTCCGCAAATCTCGTTACCGTTGTCATAGGATTGCCTCAGCTGCCTGCTGGCGTGGCAGCAGCAAAACATTTGCTCGGCGTTGGCTGACTCAAAGCACCGTTCCTTGGGAAACAGTTCAGGGCTTGCCGGAGCTATTTCATCTTCGCGGCTACAGATTGTTACCATTGCCGTAGCAAATCTGTAACAAAGAAAACTCTCCTTCTCGAGCATCAGCTGACTGCTTCGCACCCGAAGCTCGCGCGCGCTCAGCGGACGTAAGCGCCTAGCCATCCCATCTTGAGTTGCACGGAAGGTCTTGGGAGCATCGTATCCACTTAAATAGGTGGACACGTGAACACTAGCGAAGAAGAAGCGCCAGTTGGCCGCCGCCGACGCCGGCGCTATAGCGTCGAGTTCAAAGCCCAGGTGGTGGCAGCCTGCCAGGGGCCTGGGGTATCGCTCGCGGCCATCGCGTTGCACCACAAGCTGAACGCAAATCTGCTCCGGCGTTGGGTAAAACGGGCCGAAGGGAACGAACGCTTTCTCGTCTCGCGTGGCGATGTGACTGTGCAGTCGGCAGTGGCGCCGGCATTCGTGCCGCTCCCGCTCGAAACGAAGAACGTGCGCCCGGCTGAGATCCGCGTCGAAGTGCGCCGCGCGGACCAGTCGATAACGGTTAGCTGGCCGACATCAGAGGCAGCACAATGCGCCACCTGGCTGCGAGAGTGGCTCGCGTAATCCGCATTGATGAAGCATGGCTGGCAGTCGAACCACTGGACATGCGTGCGGGCTTCGATACGGCACTGGCGCGGTTGATTACGGTGTTTGGCGCGGCGCGTCCGCACCATGCTTACCTCTTTGCCAACCGGCGGGCCAATCGCCTGAAGGTGCTTGTTCACGACGGAATCGGGATCTGGCTGGCAGAGCGACGACTGGACGAGAGACAGTTCGTCTGGCCTCACGCTGGTAGCGAACCAAAGCAACACGCACTCACGCAGGAGCAGCTCGGAGGTCTGGTGGTGGGTCTGCCGTGGCAGCGCATCGGCCCGAACGGTGTGATTCGCGTCGTATGAGGCCTACAGGGACGTTAACTGTTGCGCTTCCATGGTGCCGGGGTTCTGGCAGACTGGTTTACATCAACCTGCCCGCCGACCTCAACGCCCTCAGCCCGGAACAGTTGCGCACGCTCGCCGCGCAACTGATTGCCCAGGTGCAGGACAGAGAGCGGGAGATTGAGAAGACGCGGGAGGTCGAGGACGACGAATGCGAGCTGCATTATCGACAGACGCTTATCGAGCAGCTGAGCCACAAGATCTCCATCCTCAAGCGCCAGCAGTACGGTCGGCGCAACGAACAGTTCAGCAGCGAGCAGATGAGCCTACTGGAAGAAGCGATCGACGCGGATCTGGCCGCCATTGAACTGGAGCTCGAGCAGCTTCAGCCACAAGCCACAGCCGGCCAGTCACTCCAGCAACCGAAACGCGCATCACTGCCAGCGCAACTGCCGCGCACAGAGATCCACCACGAGCCGGATAGCTCCGTATGCCAGTGTGGCTGCGAGCGCGTGCGCATCGGTGAGGACATCAGCGAGAAGCTGGACTACACGCCGGGCGTGTTCACGGTTGAGCGGCATATCCGTGGCAAGTGGGTATGCAAGAACTGCGAAACGCTGATTCAGGCGCCAGTGCCCGCACACGTTATCGACAAGGGCCATCCCGACCACGGGCTGCTGGCCTCAGTGCTGGTTGCCAAATGCGCTGACCACCTTCCCCTGTATCGTCAGGAACAGATCTTTGCGCGGGCGGGTCTGGCAATACCGCGATCGACATTGGGTGCCTGGGTCGGCATGTGCGGCGCACAGTTGCAGCCACTGGTTGATGCCCTCCATCAGGAAATCCTGCAGCAGGGTGTGGTGCATGCGGATGAGACACCGGTACAGATGCTTGGTCCAGGTAAAGGGAAGACACACCGGGCGTACTTGTGGGTGTATACGCCAACGCACTTCAGTGAGCTGCGCGCCGTGGTCTACGACTTCGCCGACAGCCGTGCAGGCGAACACGCCCGCACCTTCCTTGCCGGCTGGCAGGGCAAGCTGGTGTGCGACGACTACGGCGGATACAAGGCTGGATTCCAGCAGGGCATCACTGAAATCGGATGTACTGCGCACGCACGGCGCAAGTTCTTCGACCTGCATGCCAATCACAGCAGCCACGCCGCTGGACGGGCCATGCCGTACTTCGCTGCGCTTTATGATATCGAGCGCGACGCTGCAGTGCTGGATGCCGAAGAGCGGCGCAAACTCCGGCAGAGTCGGGCCAAAACGGTGTGTGACGCACTTTATGAATGGATGGTGGCGCAGTGTAAGCTGGTTTCGGAAGGTTCAGCGATTGCGAAAGCGCTGGACTACAGCCTCAAAGGTTGGGAAGCGCTCACGCGCTATCTCGACGACGGGCACGTGCCCATAGACAACAATTGGGTCGAAAACCAGATCCGCCCATGGGCCATCGGAAGGGCCAACTGGTCGTTCGCCGGCTCGCTACGGGCAGGCCAACGTGCTGCCGCCATCATGAGCCTGATACGCTCGGCCCAACTCAACGGCCACGACCCGCACGCCTATCTGAAGGACATCCTCACGCGGCTGCCGACCCACAAGGCCAGCGACATCTCTGCATTGCTGCCGCATCGCCGGCGTCCGCCTGTGATAGTCAACTAGCGCCACCCGTCAAGGTAGGTTTGCTGCGCGCTTACCGCGAAGTTAAAGCAACTTCACGCCTGAGCCAGCAGGCACGAGGATCGACACCAACTCAGGAGACGGCTTTTTTCCCCCCTCATTCACATACATCCGCTCTACATCGCCTTGACGCAAAACGAGAGGGGTGAGTTGCGGTACAGGTGGCTCCAACAGATCGACCAGTCCCTGACCGCTCAACCCGTTGGCGTGGTTTGAGATGAACACGTCCAAATCTCCATACGCATTGAGTATCGATTCAAGCTGAGCGATATAAGTCGAAAGCTTCATTGACGTCCTTAGTCGTTGTTCGAACTCTGAGCTGGCGCGGGCGCTGCATCTAGCTCGGGGCTGTATTGCGCCGCGGGCGGCGGCTATGTTGCGCCCAGATTAGGCTGCGGGACAGTGCTTCATGATGTCATTGCATATCAATGTCAGAAGTTGATCAATTGACTGATTCCAAGCCGCAAAGAACGAGTTTGGCTTAACCCAGATAGCGGTTGCAGGAGCGCTCGCCATATCTCCCGGGCTGAATCCGGGAATGTTCACCATCCTTACCTCCGAATGATCGCCATATTGACCGTATGCGGGCGAACCCGGTCGAGCCCATGAAGGACCGCACTCCATCACTAACGGGGACACTTCGTGCAAAGCTGCATTTCGCCACAGTCCTACGCGGTTATAAAATTCTGAGTGCGCCGCGTAGTTTGCAGATGCTTCCGGATCTATTTCGCCCAATTTGACGTGCAGTTGATCGCGACAAAGATCGAGGTTCATCCGCTTCAGAGCGAGGCCATAGATTGCGTCAATGCAAGTCGCAATCGCATCCAAATAGGATTTGACCGCGCCCAAATATGCCACCAAGTTCGTCCTCACCAGTAAGGACAACTTGTATTTGTGATCTTTGGCCGCCAGCAGCCCTTCGATGCTCAGCTGGAAATAGCATACATCGGCTAGTCTTGTTGCAATGTTCTCGCAATGAACAAGATAAAAACGAGCATTTGCGTCGAGTATGTTTGGCGAACGAGAACCAACGAATTCACCCAAATGAACCAATTGTTTTGGAACGTCAAAGCCCAAAACGCCAAAAAGTGATCGACTATAAAAGTGTGCGACTGGCATTTCACCTCCGGGCATACCCATGCTCTACCGCGCGCCAAGATTCGCATCTAGCGGTCGATCTATCGCGCCGACGAGTGCTAGGATACGCGAACCTGTCCTGCTGAGCAGCAATGCTAAATCCCGCCTTGTTTGACGTGTTACTGGATCAGCTGGAAGCGATCGGCGCGCTGCCAACGAGTCTGCAGTCTGCCCTTGGTGCTGATACGTAAAAGCCTACCGTTTCTTGTTTGAAGCGCCTGGTGGATCAATGAATTCACGGAGGCTGAATGGCTTCTTTTCCGGACTCCAGTCATGCAAGGGATCTCGAGCCGACGCAGACGATGTCACGGAGGGTTTTGGGATTGGCTTCACTAGCGACACCTCAAGGAATGCGTACAGCGAATCGAGGTCATACACGTGCGTCTTGTGCCCGAGCTTGTACCGCTTGATGAGCTCGCGGGCACGGTCAAGCCGACTGATCGCGTAACGCGGCACGCCGAGGATCTCTGCTGCCTCGGCGGCGCTTACGCGCTTTCCTTTTGCAATGTCCATCGTGCCCCACGATAGTTGATGCGTAGCGCCCTAAGTCTTAGGCGCGCCCGCGAAATAGCGCCGGGAACGCAGAAAGCAGGCGCAACTGTGATGATCGTTGATTAAGGCATATGAACCAACGATCGCGCTTGCTTCGCCGCGGCATTAACCTAACTTTGCCCGGCAGAGGCACAAAGGCAAGAGGCACGGATTCGACGCCATCAAACACCGACGGCTGTGTTGCCGCAACTGTTTCCGCCCGCCGGAGCCTAGTTTCGAGTGTACTCGTTGGAATCGCTAGGTAGTTCGCGATGACTTGTTTGTCGTGATCGAAATGGCTCAGTGTACGCAAATAGGCCACCGCCTCAGAAAATCGCTCGGCTAAACCGAGCTCGAGAGCGGCAAGGTCTTCTCTTAACGTGAGTGCAATTTCTGGCTCATAGTTTTCCGGGCCCGTCAGGCTGGCTGCAACACTGTTCAACAGAAACTCCCCGTCGTCGCCGACTCGCTCATGATCGAGTTGCACAGCGAACCGCATTTTTCGATTCACGAACTTACCGAAGGCTTTCCTCAGTTTCGATAGCACGGCCATCTGTAAGCGCTCGTCTTCCGGTTCGACTGCATCGCCGATCTCGCTGCGAATATCTTGCGCCGCGATCCAAGCTTCATTCTTCAAATCGTCGACGGACTGCTCTCCACGGGTGCCCAAGGCAATGCTCCGAAGTTGGCCAAGCATAGGTGCAATCAAGCGCGAAAAGAATGTATCGTTTCGGTAATTTTTCATGCGCGAATGCTAAAGGCAGCCGCCCTCTTAACGCAATTGTCCTAGAGGTGATCCGCCGACACCGGCACGGCCTATGCTCGCGTTGCAGCGGCTTTAATAGCGGTTCAAACTATATCCACAATTCGCGGAAACAATGAAAACGAAACTAGCTCTGGCAGCGCTGACCGTGCTCGCTGCATGCACATCTATCTCCGAGGTAACGCCAGCCGGTGATGGGCGCTACACCGTCACCACGCAGGTCCGCGGCGGCATGACGCCATGGGGCGAGATCAAAGCGACCAGTCTGAAGCGTGCGGATGAATACTGCAGCAGTCAGGGCAAGCAGATGCATCAGGTCGACATGCAGACGCACGGCGTGCGCGGTTGGACGCCGCAAGAGGCGGAACTGACGTTCTCGTGTACGTCCGGGTAACATGAAACATACCGCCTATGGAGACGACATGCAGAACGCTCCACTTTTCCACGTCTTGCTAGATCACCTTGAGGCGATCGACGCGCCGCCCATGGAGATCCAACACTTTGTCGACCGTTGGTCCCAGCTAGGGCCGCACGGGCATCTCCCCTGCCCGGTCTGTTTCCTTAACGGCGAGGAGCAGCCGCTTGTACCACTCGATGCACAGGGAACTGTCGAGCCGGTCGTTTGCAAGGCCTGTGGCACGCGCTACGAAGTCCCAATCGATGAGATCTAGCACGACGTGACTCCTGTCGACAGCATGCGCGCCGCACTGCTCTGCAACCTGGTGGCGGGCAGCTCGTCATCCGGCCAGCAGCACCGCCAAGCATGCGAACGCCAGAGCCATAAACAGGCCGCCGGCAAGAAGGTGATAGTGACGTTTCACGAGATCCCCGATTCGTTATCCGGCAAGCATAAGACGGACGGGGATAGCGATGTGTTAAGGATGGCCAGGCGGTGGATATAAAACGGTCCAGCTACAAAAGCGAGTCGGCATTGCGAGCTAGTTGGCGCTTCCTCAAAAATTTGTGGGCTTCCGTACAGTATGTTCGCCGTTACGGTGTTGGAGGCTGAGCCTTTTGGATTATTATTACGCCCCGACATTCAACAAAAACCAAAGACGCTATGCCGGTCGTAATTCCGTCCAACGCCGCGAAGTCACAATTCGAACAGACCAACTTCGATACGTCTCCGGCTCTAACGCCAAACGCCAAAGCTGCTATGCTGGGGAACCCGGGTATCTTCCCCACTGTCAGCGACGTGCTGGACCTCGCGGGCGCGCCGACCGGAAGCACTGTTGACGCGCAGCTAATGAGAAACTGGGGCTATCAAGGCGCGGACAAACCGCCGCCGGGGCTTTATTTTTTCGTGAGTCACCCCACATGGATTACAGGGCAAAACATCATCGGGATTGTCAATGACAACGGTGGGTACGCGATCTATATAAAGGACGTCGCTTTTAATGATGCTGCGCCACCGAACATGGGGGCAATCCTTACGGCGAAGATAGCTCGTTTCTGCATGCGTCGAAAAATCAGGCGAATTCAACTCCTTGCGGCCGGCGGTCGCTTCTGGCCAGATGAGCGTTGGCTTGGCTACTATGCGTGGGCGCGATATGGCTTCGACATGGATCTGTCGAAGGCGATGGAAGACGACTACGGCAATCCAGAGCCATTTACTTGCGCCTCAGATTTGGCCCCGTTTTTCCCGTGTCGGCCTGCGGATTTGGCGAATTGCCGGACGGTACAGGATGTGCTACAAGCAAAGCATGGGAAAGAATGGTGGAAGATTTGTGGCAACGGCTGGTTCATGGATTTTGACTGCTCTCCCATCAGGGCATCCGTTGCTGCGCTAGAATCTTATTGTAAGGAGAAAAACATATGAACTGGAAATTTGGGTTCAATATTGGCTCCGACATGCCCCGATCCGCTGACGAAAATACTGCATCGTCGGGCAAAACTCAGCCGAATTTCGGTCGCCACGACGAAATCGACCCCGCAGAATTCAAGATAAGTCTTGACCCCGCAGATAGCAAAGCCCTGCCTGTGGTAGATCTCAGTCGAAGCGCATTTGGTTTTAAGACGGTAGTCGCCATGTACCGTGACGGCATGCTCGGCTCTACGGAGTTACCGAAAAAGCAGTTCGAAGATTGACAATTTGGAGCAAAGAGAAAAAGGGGCTACGGCCCCTTTTTTTCATGTGCGATGGCGCGGCCAAATCACGCTCAAAGCCGCGTCGCGATGCTCCTTGTCGCGCGGTAAGAGTCCTCCTGCCCAATACGCTGATGAGAGACGCCCTTGGCCATCGACGACGAGTCCGGAGCGCCAGAAATACCCCCAAAAGCCTTGAGGGTACACATGGGGGTACAAAATAGGAAGAACATCCTTTAGATCACTGTCATACTGAGCATGTGATTCCTGTCGGGGGGACCAAGTAGCTTCCCAGCGTCTCCCAAGTTTGCCCACAAAAGCCCCGAAAGCCTCGCGCTGCGGGGTTTTTTGCTGCCATCATCGCCCACAGTTGCACAATCCAAACCAGATTTGCTGGGCGTATCGATGAGCATAGCCACCTGTTTTGCGACAGGGTCAGGCGACAAGCAGCGCAACAAGACATGCAACGGCCATAGCCAGGCACAATCCGCCTGAGATCAAGTCGTATGGGTAAGTCATGGGATCCCCGATTCGTTATCCGGCAAGCATAAGACGATCGGGGGCGACGTAGTGTTAAGCATGGTCAGGCAAGCACACCCGAAAAACCAAGACGTCCGCACTCGGGTGCTGATCGTGGCGGCGTCCGGTCTATTGCTCGATGTGCATGCGCCAAGCGGGCGGCGTCGCCGCTTACGCCCCCCGCTCGCCCGAATCCATCAAGCTGGCCGCTTCGGAATCTCCAATCCCCGCGCCACTGCCCCACGCGCGACGAACGCCGCCAGCACCCGCTTCACGTTCGAAAATTCTTCGATCCCGACCAGATCCCCCGCTTCGTAGAAGCCGATCAGATTGCGCACCCACGGAAAGGTCGCGATATCGGCGATCGAATACTGATCGCCCAGAATCCAGTCACGTCCTTGGAGCTGCCGATCCAGCACCCCGAGCAAACGTTTTGACTCGCCGACGTAGCGGTCACGCGGGCGTTTGTCTTCGTACTCCTTGCCCGCGAACTTATGGAAGAAACCCAACTGACCGAACATCGGCCCGATGCCGCCCATCTGGAACATCACCCACTGGATCGCTTCATAGCGGCCAGCGGCATCTTGCGGAATGAATTTGCCGGCTTTGTCCGCGAGGTAGATCAGAATCGCGCCGGATTCGAACAGCGGCAGCGGCTTACCGCCAGGGCCATTCGGATCGATAATCGCCGGAATCTTGTTATTCGGATTCAGCGACATAAACTCGGCCGACATCTGATCGTTCGTATCGAAGCGAACGAGGTGCGGCTCATAGGGCAGGCCGGTCTCTTCGAGCATGATCGACACCTTCACGCCGTTAGGCGTCGGCAGCGAATAGAGCTGAATCCGGTCCGGATGCTCGGCAGGCCATTTCTTCGTGATCGGGAAGGCGGAGAGATCGGTCATGGTGATGATGTAACCCTTGTGGGAGAGCTTCGGCTGAAAATCGGAATCGGGAATCCGCGCTCGGCCGGCAGGCCGCCAGGAAAGACCCGAACGCGCGATCGCCAAATATAAACCGACTCGGCGCAACGCGTACAAGACCGACTCGGAACATCGCGACGCGGCCGTTCACCGCGCGCTCCCACCGCCGAACCACAAGACGGCGCCACGCGTCACTGCAACTCAACGCGACTCAAAGCAACTCACCATAAATCCTTGGTCGCCGTGCCGGCGCTCAGGTTATAGCCCTCGCGCCACAGCACCGCGCCGACAGTCAGCAGCATGGCCTTCTGCTCGTCGCCAAGTTGCTCCCACATCGCCGCCAGCCAGGTGGCAAAACTTGCACAGGTGGTTTCGAGGTCGACGGGCGCTTTGCCCTGCAGGTACTGCCGCTCGAACATCGAAAGCACTTTTTCGGGTGTCATTGGCGCGCCTCCTCCGGGTTGGATGCGCCAAGTCTAAAGGTGCCGCACGGCGCGCGGGGCGTTCACGCAGGCAAACCCGGGTTACTCCCAGGCGAAAACAAGAAAGGCGCCGAAGCGCCTTTCCCATCAAGCAACACCACGAGCCGAATTAAGGCGCGTTGTGCTTTGCCTTGTCCTTACTGTCTTCCTTGGCGTCACCGTAGGCCTTTTGCACCTTGCCGGCGGCTTGTTGAAGATCGCCCTTAAGCTCCTTGCCCGGGTTATCGGTGGCCTTGCCGACGGTTTCGTTGACTTTGCCCTTGATCTGCTCGCCGACGCCCTTGACTTGATCCTTGTTCATAATCAGCTCCAGTATCTGAAATGCCGGCACGACGTTGCGCCAGTATCCCGATACAGCAACGGGTGTGCCCGTAGCCGCCGTCGGTCGGTTTTGCCGGGCCAGGCCGGCCGCAAAAATATTTTCAAAAACCCCTAAAGTCCCGCCACAGCTTGCCGTAAAGGTGCCATGGAGGGGCTATGGAACGCACACTCATTACGCTGACGGGGTCAACTCAGGCGACGCTGATCGATCAGGACATCGCGCATATCGGGCGTGTCATGCGACCGTCTTTACTCGGCGATCTGGGCGGCCCGATTCTGCCCGCCGCCTACTGGCGCAAGCGCCTGCACCAGCTGCTCGACGCCGGCCAGTTGTCCCATGCGCAACTGTGCGGCGTGGACAGCCTGCTGCTGCAACTCGATCAATTCGAGGCCAGCGCCCAGCCGGCGTTGGACGAGTTGCCGCCGACAACGGCCATGCCGCTCCGGCCAGTACACGCAGTGACGGCCTACCCCCATATCTGACCCGCTGCAAGCCTTGATGGCCGGCCTTTTGCGCCGGCCGAGCCCATTTTCCCCTGTTAAAAAAAGGCCGCGAATCCTGTCGCGGCCTGAACACGTCGCAACGCGGGGAATTCGCGTCACACCACAAGCCTACACGTTCAACTGTGACAGTCACGTTTAGGAGAAACGCGTTGTTGCGTTGCGGAAGATTTCCGGTCTTCGTCAGCAAAAATAGGAAAAAGGGACGACCTTAGGTCATAATGTCCGCAAAAATTCCCAGCAAGGACCTCCGTGACCGTCGCCGCCCCGCTCGACCTGCTCAAACAGGCACGCGCCCGCTTCACTCAACGCGAAATCGCAGCGCACGTCGGCAAGGACATCAAGACGGTGCGGCGCTGGGAAAAGGGCGAAACGCCGTGCCCGTCCATGCTCGAACCGGCCCTGCGCGATCTGCTGCATAGCAGCGGCCGGACGCAGGCTGGCGCGGTGCCGGGCGGCGCCCAGTTCCGCTTTATCGATCTGTTTGCCGGCATCGGCGGCATTCGCATGGGTTTCGAGGCACACGGCGGCGACTGTGTATTCACGAGCGAGTGGAACGATTTCTCCACCAAGACCTATCGCGAAAACTATCCGGCCGACGGCGAACACGCGTTGATCGGCGACATCGTTTCGTTTCCCGCCGAAGATGTGCCGAGCCACGATGTCCTGCTCGGCGGCTTTCCGTGCCAGCCGTTCTCGATTGCCGGCGTCAGCAAGAAGAATGCGTTGGGCCGTCCGCACGGATTCGAGTGCACGACGCAAGGCACGCTGTTCTTCGACGTCGCGCGGATCATCGCGGCCAAGCGCCCCGCCGCGTTCCTGCTGGAGAACGTGAAGAATCTGCTCTCGCATGATAAGGGGCGCACCTTCGACGTGATCCTGCAGACCCTGCGCGACGAACTCGGCTATGAAGTGCACTACCGCGTGGTCGACGGCCAGCATTTCACCCCGCAGCATCGGGAGCGCATCATCATCGTTGGCTTTCGCGGCAAGACCTCGTTCTCCTGGGACGATCTGCGCCTGCCGCAAAGCGGTCCACGCCTGGGCTCGATCCTGCATCGCACCGACGGCAGCGAACCCGTGCTGCCGTGGGACCACGATCGCTTCTTCGACCACGCCGCCAAACGCGTGCAGCCGAAGTACACGCTCACGCCCAAGCTCTGGACCTATCTGCAAAACTACGCGGCAAAGCATCGCGCGGCGGGCAACGGCTTTGGCTTCGGCATGGCGTATCCCGACAGCGTCACCCGCACGCTCTCCGCGCGTTATCACAAGGACGGCTCGGAAATTCTCGTGTACCAGGGCGAACAGTTGCGGCCGCGGCGCCTCACGCCGCGTGAATGCGCGCGGCTAATGGGTTTTCCCGATACCTTCAGAATTCCCGTCAGCGACACACAGGCTTACCGGCAGTTCGGCAACAGCGTCGTCATGCCGGTCATGCGGGAAGTGGCGCGCATCATGCTGCCGCACGTGCAAAACCTGCTTGCCGCGCAAACACGCCATGGCTCGAAGCAAACCCTTTCGCTCTATTCCTGAACGGCCCGATCCGTTATCCGGGTCTTAGCGATGGTCGATATCGTCGACAGTGCAACGCGCAGCCGGATGATGTCCGGCATTCGCGGCCGCAACACCAAACCGGAAATTCTGATCCGCAGCCTGCTGCACGGCCAGGGTTTCCGCTTCCGTCTGGACGCGCGCGATCTGCCGGGCCGTCCGGACATCGTACTGCCGCGCTACCGTGCGGTCGTGCTGGTACACGGCTGCTTCTGGCACGGCCACGACTGTCATCTCTTCAAATGGCCCCAAACCCGGCCGGAGTTCTGGCGCGACAAGATCGGCCGCAATCGCAGCAACGACGACAAGGTTCAGGCAGCGTTGCTCGCGAGCGGCTGGCGCGTCGGGGTGGTGTGGGAATGCGCTTTGCGCGGGGCCAATCGGGATATCGAAGGCGTGTTGCAGCGGCTTGTCGCATGGTTGAAAAGCGACGCGGCGCGCTTCGAGGAACGCGGCTGAAAGCTGCTTGTAGCCTGCCCGGTTCGAACGAATCCCCAAGCCGCTGGTGATACACTCGATTGGCTAGCTTGGGGCATTTTTGCGTACCGGACTTGCAGAATTCGGGCAGCAGGCCGGCGGCAAAAAACACGCTCCGCCCATCCCAGAACCACTCAACAAGGGAGGCACACCATGGCTGATTTCCGTCTCTGGTCCGACGATTTCCCCACCAACGGCTTTATGCCGAAAGCCCACGAGTATCACGACAAGGCCTTCGGCGTGGACGGCGAGAACATCTCGCCCGCGCTGCAGTGGGACGCACCGCCGGCCGACACCCAAAGCTTCGCGCTGACCGTTCACGATCCCGACGCACCGACCGGCAGCGGCTTCTGGCACTGGGTTGTCGTCAATATTCCGGCCGATGTCCGCTCGCTGCCGCGCAATGCCGGCAAGGCCGACGGTTCGCTGCTGCCACAAGGCGCGCTGCAGGTGCGCAACGACTACGGCACGGTCGGCTACGGCGGCGCCGCGCCGCCGCGCGGCGACAGGACGCATCGCTACATCTTCCGCCTGCATGCGCTGAAGGTGCCGCACCTGCCGATCAACGCGGAGACCACCAATGCGGTCGCGCGTTTCATGACGCATCTGAACGAGCTCGACTCAACCACTCATACCGGCCTGTACGAACTCAAATAACGCGCGAGACGCGATGCCGCTGCGCCGCTGCAATGCAACGGCATCGTTGCTGCGCGCCGTCTTGTCTTTCCGGGGCCGCACGCAGCGCGCGCGGTTCATCGCCGGT
The DNA here is from genome assembly GCF_902833645.1 of Paraburkholderia fungorum. Lineage (GTDB taxonomy): Bacteria > Pseudomonadota > Gammaproteobacteria > Burkholderiales > Burkholderiaceae > Paraburkholderia > Paraburkholderia fungorum. The sequence goes on along the minus strand of NZ_CADFGE010000007.1, from coordinate 238,382 downwards.
AGGTACACCACCTCGCCGATGAATCGCCTTACTCCAAATCCAGAAGAACGATGCACGCACAACCATCGCGCAAGGATAGTTCGATGACGGCCGATGCCGCTTCAGCTACCTCACTCGCCGCCGGCCCAACGCTCGCGGATAGCACCGAACAAGGCTTGCCGATTCCGCAGCGTTACTGGGCCATGCTCGTCATCGCCCTTGCTCTCACGCTAGCGGTGCTCGACAGTGCGATCGCCAACGTGGCGCTGCCGACCATCGCACGCAATCTGCATGCGAGCGCAGCCGGCTCGATCTGGGTCGTCAATGCCTACCAGCTCGCCATCACCATTTCACTGCTGCCGCTCGCGTCGCTCGGCGATCGTATCGGCTACCGGCGCATCTATCTGGCCGGGCTGATCCTGTTCACGGTGGCGTCGTTCGGTTGCGCACTGTCCACTTCTCTGCCGACGCTCGCGCTCGCCCGCGTGGTCCAGGGCTTCGGCGCGGCCGGCGTGATGAGCGTGAACACCGCGCTCGTGCGGATGATTTATCCTCCCGCACAGCTAGGGCGCGGGGTTGCAATCAACGCAATGGTCGTGGCGGTGTCGTCGGCGGTCGGGCCGACCATCGCCTCCGGCGTGCTCGCCATCGCCTCGTGGCCGTGGCTGTTCGCGATCAACGTGCCGATCGGGATCGCGGCGATTGTCGGCGGCTTCAAGGCGTTGCCGATGAACCCCGGCCACGAGTCGCCGTACGATTATCTGAGCGCGGTGATGAACGCGTTTGTGTTCGGCCTGCTGATTTTCGCCGTCGACGGTCTCGGTCACGGCGAATCAGTCGGCTGGGTCGCCGCGGAAGCACTCGGCGCGCTCGTGATCGGCTACTTCTTCGTGCGCCGTCAGTTGACTCAGCCCGCGCCCCTGCTGCCGATCGATTTGCTGAAGATTCCGGTGTTCGCCTTATCGATCGGCACGTCGGTCTGTTCGTTCTGCGCTCAGATGCTGGCGTTCGTGTCGTTGCCGTTTCTGTTGCAGGACACGCTCGGCTTCTCACAGGTCGATACCGGCTTGCTGATGACGCCGTGGCCGGCAGTCATCATCATCGCGGCGCCGATTGCCGGCGTACTGTCGGACAAGGTGTCGTCGGGCTGGCTAGGCGGCGTCGGACTTGCTGCGATGACGGTGGGCCTGCTGCTGCTCGCCACCCTCGGCGCGCATCCCGAGCCCATGCAGATCGCCTGGCGCATGGCGCTGTGCGGTGCGGGCTTCGGGATCTTTCAGTCGCCGAACAATCGAACCATGCTGTCCGCCGCGCCGCGTGAGCGCAGCGGCGGCGCGAGCGGCATGCTCGGCACCGCGCGCCTGACCGGACAGACGCTCGGTGCCGCGCTGGTCGCGCTGATCTTTGGCATCGCGCCGCACAACGGGCCGGTCATCGTGCTGTATGTGGCCGCGTGCTTTTCAGCGGTTGCCGCCGTGGTCAGCACGTTGCGCGTGATGCAGCGAGCCTGAATGGGCAAACGGGGCGCGCCGGTTCGAGCGACGTCAGTGCATGGCGAGCCTTATTGCGGCCCTCATTGCGACCTTACTACGAACCTCATCGCGAGCTTGCTCTCCGATACAACAAGGGCGCGAATCGCATGCCTCGATCCGCGCCCTTTTTCATGTCCTTTCGCCTGCTCTTTCTCTTGTTGTTTTTGTGCTTCGACTCTGCTTCGACGTGACCGGCACGCGCGATTCCCGAAGGAACCGCGCCGCCATTCAATCAGCTTGAAGATGCCGTCACGTCAGCGAGCTTTACCGCTTTGGCCGTGACCGAAGAGGCGGTCGCGATGTTGCGCAGGTCGTCCAGGAAGGTGTCGCGCCAGACCGACAGATTGTTCTCGCGCATCGGCGCCATCATGTCCGCATGACGCGCCTGGCGCTCGGCGAGCGGCATCGACAGTGCGCGCTCCAGCGCCTCGGCCATCTGCGACAGATCGAACGGATTGACAACCAGCGCACCCGGCAATTGCTCGGCGGCGCCGGCAAATTGCGACAACACGAGCACGCCTGGATCGGCCGGATCCTGCGATGCAACGTACTCCTTCGCGACCAGGTTCATGCCGTCGCGCAGCGGCGTCACATAGCCGACCTGCGATTGACGGAACAGCGCCATCAGCAGATTGCGTTCGTACTTGCGGTTCAGGTACTGGATCGGCGTCCAGTCGAGTTGCGCGAAACGACCGTTGATGCGGCCCGCTTCGCCTTCCAATGTCTGACGAATACGCTGATACGTCTGCACGTCCGCGCGCGTTGGCGGCGCGATCTGCACCAGCGATACGCGTCCGTGCCAACCCGGTGCATTCAGCAGTAGCCGTTCGAATGCCTGGAAGCGCTCTACCAATCCCTTCGAATAATCGAGCCGGTCGACGCTCATGATCAGCTTGCGCCCACGCATGCCGTCACGCAGGCTGCGTACCGGCTTGCGATCGGTGAACTGTTCGGCGGCCTTGGCGATCGCATCCGGATAGATGCCGATCGGGTATGCGGCCACTTTAAGGAAGCGGTTGTACGCGTGCACCATGCCGTCTTCGCTCGAGGTGCCGTGCTGGCCGCGCTCGATAAAGTCGACGAACGACTGGCGATCCGCCTCAGTCTGGAAACCGACCACGTCGTAGCTGCACATTGCTTTGACCAATTCCTCGTGAGGCGGAATCGTACGGAGTACTTCCGGAACTGGAAAGGGAATATGCAGGAAGAAACCGATTGGATTCTTCACGCCGAGCTCGCGCAGACAGCGCGCGAACGGCAGCAGATGATAGTCGTGCACCCAGATGATGTCGTCGGGTTTGAGCAGCTCCTTGAGCTGTCTGGCGAGCGTCGCGTTGACGCGCTGATAGCCCGCATATTCCTGCCGGTCGTAGCGCGACAGGTCGTTGCGATAGTGGAACGTCGGCCACAGCGTCGCGTTCGAAAAACCGCGGTAGTACTGGTCATAGTCACGCTTGGTGAGACCCACCGTCGCGTATGTCACATTGCCCTGCTTCTCGATCACCGGGGATGACGGCTCGCTCACCGTCTCGCCGCTCCAGCCGAACCAGACTCCGCCGGTTTCCTTCAACGCGTCCAGCACGCCGATCGCGAGGCCACCTGCCGCGGGGCGGCCTTCCTGGATTGGCGCCACACGATTCGATACCACGATCAGTCTGCTCATTGGTGCTCCACCTCGTCAGTTGTTTCGTTGCATACGGATATGTGCGTTAACGGTGCATGCAAGTCGCGTGCCGTTTTTTGAGATGTTGGAAATAAAAATGGTTACAAATGTATCGGACGAGCAAAAACGCGCAATACCGAAGCATTGCGAGGAAATTTTTTCTGCTTTGTATGACGAAACCGAAACCGTTCTTACCGCCTGTCAGACGGGGTCAGGCGTCCTGTTCCGAGCCGAGATCGCGCTGATACTCCAGCCCTTCCGGGCGCACGCCACCCTGGTTGTGCTCACCGTCTGGCGGCGCATTGGGCGCGATGCGGTTCTGCGCGGCCGGGTCTGGCGACGCTGGCGAGCTACTCTGGCTGCTGCCCGGCCGGGAATCGCGCTTTGAGTGGCGCGCGGAACGACGCAATGCTGGATGTCTCATGATCGATGCCTCCGGGGGAAGCCCGCCGTCAACGAGACGGCATCAATTCAGTGTAGGGGTCGCGACGGCAAATTGCCGGTAAAAGATGCGTCGACTTTGTAACAAGTACATAAAATCGCTGTGACGGACGATGGTGCGGCGCACTGAGCGTGTCAGAGTTGCACGGGTGCGGGTTGAGGCAGCAGGCGCCGATTGGCTTGTGGCGTTTGCGTGGGTTGCGGGGGTGGGTCGCCGATCGGCGGCGCAACCGGTTCGATCGGGTCTGGAGTTGGGCTGGGGCCTGGAATCGTGTCGGGTTCGCCAGGATTTGGTGACGGCGATGGTGATGGTGGTTCGATCGGCTCGGGACGGTGAGCGTGTTTTGGGAGGGCGGTCGCGGCGGCGTAGTCCGGCATGTTCGTTGTCCTTGGCTTTGTGGTTGTTGTGGTGGCAGCAAGGGTTATGCCGGGAGGGGTTGCCTGCCCGGCAGGTGGGGGCCTTCGCGGCGCTTTTTGTTTTGCTTGCCCGCTTGCCTTGGTTTGCTTGTGGCCGTTGGCCGCTTCTTGGTCTTTTCTTGCTGTGTCTGTGCGTTTGCCTTCTTGGCCTTTCCTTGCTGTGTTAGTGGTTTATTAGCGTTGCCCCTGTGCGGGGCGGCACCTACTTTTCTTTGCCTGCCGCAAAGAAAAGTAGGCAAAAGAAAGCGGCTCAAACCGCTAATTCTTAAGCGGGTCCCCCGCACAGCCACGGTAGTGGTGCATCTGGAATCCGTGCCCCCGCACACTCCGCGCCGTTGACAAAGGACTCATCAGTTCCCACTCCGCACTGCGTGCGTCGCGGATGGGTGTGCCTGGGAAACCAGCGGCTTCGCTTCGCGTAGCGGGGGCCGTCGGCTTCGCCTCGGCGAAGCGCCCCGCTCTGGTTGGCCAATCCCATTTCAAATGAATGTCGGTGCATCGATTTCGCGATCGCGATTGCTCCCGCGGTTGTGCTTCCAGCAGCGAGGCAACGGCGAGTCTGGGACGGGGACAAACGGGAGAGTGAGACCGCAGCCCGGTGGCAGCGATACAACGACGAGTCGGGGAAAGGACCAAACCGCGAAAGCAAAAATCCGGCGGGCGGTTTTATGAACCGGGTATCGGCGCGCGCAGCGCCGCGGGAGGTATGACGCCCTTGTCACCAGCGCCGAATGTGCGAGGACACAGATTCCAGATGTACCACTACCGTGGCTGTGCGGGGGACCCGCTTAAGAGTTAGCGGTTTGAGCCGCTTTCTTTTGCCTACTTTTCTTTGCGGCCGGCAAAGAAAAGTAGGTGCCGCCCCGCACAGGGGCAACGCTAATAAACCACTAACACAGCAAGGAAAGGCCAAAAGACCAACAACAGAACAGAGACAACCACCTCAGCAAGGAAAGACCAAAGGCGCACCGCCAACAAACCACAACAAGGCAACGCCAAAAGCAACCCGCCGAGCAGGCCCAACCCTAGATCTTTCAGACGTCCGCATCCGCCCGCGGCGACTCATCAGCCGCATCCCCCTCATCCCTCGCATCATTCCCATACTCAACCAGCCGGTTGTACAGCGTCTTCAAACTAATCCCAAGAATCTCAGCAGCCCGCGTCTTCACCCCACCACATTGCTCGAGCGTAGCCAGAATCAACTGACGATCCGCTTCCGCAAGCGAAGTCCCAAACGGAATCGTAATCGCCGTGCCAGCCGCAGGCTTCGACAACGTGATCTGCAACGGCACCGTCGCCGTACTGTCGGAATCCGTACCCGACATGATGTGCGCGCGCTGCACATAGTTCTTCAACTCGCGCACATTGCCCGGCCACGGATACGACATCAGCATTTCCTTCACCGCGGCGGGGAAATGCTTCTTCGTGCCATGACGCTCGTTGAGTTCGTCGAGAAACGCCTGCCCCAGTAATTCCACGTCCTTGCCCCGGTCGCGCAGCGGCGGCAAGCTGATCGGAAACACGTTCAAGCGGTGGTACAGGTCGAGCCGCAACTTGCCTTCCAGCACCGCCTGCTCAGGATCGCGATTGGTGGCCGCAATCAGGCGCACGTCCGTTTCGATTTCTTTGGTCGTGCCGACCCGCATGAACATGCCGGTTTCCAGCACGCGCAGCAGTTTCACCTGCAACTCGATCGGCATCTCGGTGATTTCGTCGAGGAACAGCGTGCCGCCGTTCGCGCGTTCGAAATAGCCTTTGTGCTGACGGTCCGCGCCGGTGAACGAACCACGCTCGTGGCCGAACATTTCCGACTCGATCAGGTTCGGCGAAATCGCGCCGCAGTTCACCGCCAGAAACGCATGCTTGCGGCGCAAACTGAGCTGGTGCAGCGTCTGGGCGGCCACTTCCTTGCCGGTGCCCGACTCGCCCACCAGCATGACCGAGGCGGCCGTCGGCGCAACCCGGCTAATCTGGTCGTAAACCTCCTGCATGGCCGGCGAGTTGCCGAGCATCAGCCCAAACCGGCCCATGCGGCGCAACTCGCCACGCAACGTGCCGATTTCCGCCTTCAGGTCGCCAGCTCGCGGCAGGCGCGACAGAATCGCCTTCACCCGCTGCATATTGATCGGCTTAACCAGGTAGTCGGTGGCGCCCATCTTCAGCGCATTGACCGCCGACTCCACCGTGGCGTGACCCGTAATCACAATCACTTCCACGCCGGAGCGCGGATCGAGATCTTCAAACAGATCGACTCCACTGCCGTCAGGCAGCTTCAGATCCGTAAAAACGACATCCGGCATCTGCCGGACCAGTTGAATGCGCGCTTCGCGCAAATCGCCCGCCGTGGCGGTAGTCAGACCGTCTTCCCCGATGATGGCGGCAAGCGCCTCGCGGGTACCGGCATCGTCATCGACAATCAGTACGTGTGGCATCGCGTCTCGAAAGCCCGAAAGCGTGAATGGGGAAACATGCAAAACGCATGCTGAAGTGCCGGCCGGCCGCTCGCCTTATGCTGCGCGTGCGTCGTGATGTGAGCACACGCCAACTTTCTGCGATAGCGCCGAACCCCTGACTTGACTCAATACCGCAACAATCAACGAGGGAATCGCCCGTCGCGGTGCGGCATTGTTGTCTATTTACCTATTATACGGTTTTATCGGGACACGTTTGTAATGTGCGCCAGACGCCGCCCGGCGAAGCGGGCCGCTGCGGCATCACCGCGTACGCAAGGGTGTCACTGTGGCCCTTCGCTACGCGGAAACGGCCATGCACTGCCTTGGCCATTCGCATGCTGCGAGCCATTTGCGCCGTGCGCCGTGTCTGGCGCGGACGGGCCAGCGCTTGCCGCGCTCGCGCCGCCGGTCGTCACCGCGCCGCCCTCGCCCTCCCAGCGGCTCAGATCACGCGCCGTCGGAATTTGTGTGGCACGGTTTCGCTGTACGTAGCGTAGAGCCAGCAACCCGCCGAGGGCCATCAGCGCGCCGAAGATGCCAATTTTAGGTCGTCCCATCGTGAACTCCTGGTTATCGTCTAGGGGATCCGCATCGAACGCGGCGCGTCAGCGCGCGGCGAGGACGCCAAGCAGAAAACCCGCGCCCGCGGCCATGCCAAGCGAGCGCCATGGGTTGTGCCGCACGTATCGCTCGGCACTGACGGCTGCGGCACGGTAGCGGTGCCGGGCGTTCCGCTGCGCATCACCGAGCGCCGCCTGCAGCGTCTCGACATGCGCCGTCAGGCGTTCGCGCAGCGCATCGACGCCCTCGCCCGGTACATCTGCGGCAAGCCGCAGCATCTCTTCCGAATCCGTCAGCAACACTCTCAGATCTTCGACAATCTTCTGGCCGCCGAGTGCGAGCTGTTGCGTGGTGTCACTCATTATTTGCTCCTATGTCTGAATCCGGCGTCTGCGTCCCACTTCCGTCCTGATTGCTGCGCGTGGCGACAAATCGAGGAACCGAAGGAACCGCAGGAATCGCAGCCGACGCCGGCGCGCCCAGCGCAGCCTCAAGCCGCCCAAAAGCGCACGCATGCCGAATCCATGCCGCAAACGCCGTGCCCGGTAAATTTGCCACGCTTGTTCGATAGCAACCCCGGTTCAGGCACTTTCGACCGGACGCGCGGCGGACTATTTCTCCACCCGTCACATGGATTGCCGGAAGCAGCTTCAAAGTGGTTAAATCGAATTCTTGTGAGATAGTGAGTGAACTGGTCCATCTTGCTCCGAGGACTTGAAGGCCTGCGCGCCGCAACACCAAACCCCATTTGCACAGGACTCCCCCGTTTATGGCGTCAATCGACCTGGACCCGCCCGCCGTCTCCGCCGCACAGACGAAGCAGCGCGTCGCGGACGGCATCGCGGGACTGAAATCGTACGGGCTACTGTACGGCTCGTCGCCGGTGATGCTCGATTTGTATGAGCAGATCGAACGCGTCGCCGGCACCGACGCGACCGCGCTGATCATCGGCGAATCTGGCACCGGCAAGGAACTGATTGCCCGCACGATTCACGATCACAGCAGCCGCAAGGATGCCCCGTTTATCGCCGTGAACTGCGGCGCAATTCCCGACGAACTCATCGAAGCCGAATTGTTCGGCCACGAAAAAGGCAGCTTCACGGGTGCCGTGCAAGGCCGCATCGGCTACTTCGAACATGCGAACGGCGGCACGCTGTTCCTCGACGAAATCACTGAAATGGCGCCAGTGCGCCAGGTCAAACTTTTGCGCGCGCTCGAGACCGGCACCTTCTTCAGGGTGGGCGGCAACGAGCTGATTCATGGCGACGTGCGCGTGATCGCCGCGACCAATCGCGACCCCGCGATCGCCGTGAAGGAACACGGTCTGCGCGAAGACCTGATGTACCGGCTCGCGGTTTTTCCGTTGCGCGCGCCACCGTTGCGCGAGCGCGAGGGTGATCGCGAACTGCTCGCCCAACACTTTCTCGCCTTGCTGAATCAGCAGGAAAACGCGAGCAAGAGCTTCAGCAAACGGTCGATCGAAACACTGCGGACCTGGTCGTGGCCGGGCAACGTGCGCGAGTTGAAGAACGCGGTGTATCGCGCGTTCATTCTCGCGGAGAAAACGGTTGAACTGCCGCATCCGCATCTCGCATCGCGCGTGAAAAAACCCGTGACCCAGGGCGACGCGATGAGCGTGTGGATCGGCACTCCGCTCGCCGATGCGCAAAAGCAGATCATTCTCGGCACGCTCAAATACTGCGGTGGCGACAAGCGGCGCGCGGCCAAAGCACTCGGCGTCAGCCTGAAAACGCTGTACAACCGCTTGAGCGTATACGGCGGCGACGAAGGCGCGGAAGAAGAAAGCGAAACCTAAGCCGTACCAGGCGCTCACGCGATTCGTTCGCGTGGGCAGGTATTTTCTGCATACCGACCGCCAGCTTTTTCAGTCACCTGCTACGCGCGTTGCGCAGGCCACCTTCGCTGAAACAGCCATTTTTTGCGCATCGCTCATCTCACAATTAATCCCTTCGCACCACCAATCAAAATCGGCTTCTGCTCACCAGAAACCGATTCGACTCGCACTATCTTTTGCAATTGCTTGCACTTTCCCACTGCCAATTACAAATGGCATCCTGCAAAATGCGGCAGCGCATAGTGCAACGATGAGAAAGGCGTGCCTTTCGCTCACACACCGTTCACAAATGTGAAGCACGCAAATAAACCATGCGTGAGCGAAGGCACTTGCAGGAGCAGAGACAGGGAAATGCAAAAAAGTATGGTGTGGGCCGAAGGGGCAAAACAAACAACTACGGCGTCTAAAGCCGCTAAATGCGGACGTCCGAATGCAACGGCGCTCGTCGCATTAGCGGTGGCGATTACGTCGGCGTTGAGCGGGTGCAGTTCGCTCTATACGGAAGGCGCCACCGCCGGCGCAGGTGTTGCAGGCGCCGCGCTCGCGGCCAAAGTCACCAACAACGCGGCGGTCGCTACCGGCATCGGTCTAGGCGCGGTAGCCGCGGCGCGCGCCGGCGTGCAGTACTCGGAGCGCGTGGTCCACAAGAATACGCAGGACGGTATCGCCAAAATCGCCGGACCGCTCGAGGTCGGCGCGATTGCGCCTTGGAGCGTGACGCATTCGATGCCGATCGAAGACGACGAACACGGCCGCGTCACCGTAAGCCGAATAATCAGCGCCGGTGCGCTCGACTGCAAGGAAATCGTCTTCTCGGTCGATCAGATCGCTACCCAGAATGTGCCGGCTAGCAGCGCGTTCTACGTCGCCTCGATCTGCCGCGACGGCGACAACTGGAAATGGGCGTCGGCCGAACCCGCCACCGAACGCTGGGGCGCGCTGCAATGAGGGCGCTGTGGCTTCAATCTCCCCGCAATGGGCGCGCGCTACCTGAACGACGTTCCAGCCACGCCAAGCGCGACGCGCTGGCTCCGCGCACGCGTGCGGTGGCGCTTTCCGGCAACCGGCTGCGGCTCGCGCTCGCGGGAGCCATCTGCGTCGGCGCGAGTCTGCTGACGAGCGGCTGCTCGTCGGTTGGCGCGGCGAGCGGCGCCGCGGCCGGTGTGGCGTCAGGTCTCGTGACCGCCAACCCGGCAGTCGGCATCGGCGTCGGTATTGCCGTGCAGGCCGCGACGGATGAGGCCGTCAATCGCTACATGCGCACCATGCACACCGATCAGCAGAACATGATTGCCGCGTTGGCGGGGGCGATGCCGGTCGGCGAGACGCGGCTTTGGGCAGTCAAGCACTCGCTGCCGATCGAGAACGGCCATGGCCAGGTGCGCGTGACGCGGGCGTTCAGCTCGGCGCTCGCGCTGTGCAAGGAGTTCGTGTTCTCGGTGCAGGACGGCGACGGCCCGAACGCGCACGAAGACTGGTATACGGCCAGCGCGTGCCGCCAGGACAAGGGCTGGAAGTGGGCATCGGCGGAACCGGCCGTCGAGCGCTGGGGCAATCTGCAATAAAAAAAGCGGCGGGGTCTCCCCCGCCGCTTTTTTGTCTTGGGCGTCTTAATCAACCCGACTGGATTTAAGACTCCACGTCTTCCAGACTGAAAATTTCCGTCTGGTCGTTATACGAGAAGATCTCGCCATAACGGCCCCAGTTGATCACTGCGTCGAGCGTCTCTTCCGCGGCGCTGTCCGACAGAAAATCCTCCAGCTCCTGCTCGAAGCGCACACGCGGCGCGCGATGCCCCGGCCGTTCGTTCAACACCTTCTTGATCCGCGCGGCGAGCGGCACGTGGCGCAGCAGGTGTTCGGCGAACATCATCTTGCGTTCCTGCGTGCCGAATTCCGCGAACACACGCGCCGGCGGCGTCAGGAAAATATCGCCTTCACGCACATCGGCGAAGCCCAGGTGTTGCAGCACTTCGGCAACCGGGAACAGATCGTCCACCTCCAGATGCAGCGAGCGGGCGATTTCCGGCATGTCGGCGCGGCCGTGGTACGGCGCGGCGGCCAGCGTTTCGATCAGACCGGCCATCAGGTTGGTCGACACGTGCGGCAGCCAGCTACCGAGTTCGAGCCCCTTCCTCGTCGCTTCGTCGGTCTGGCGTGCGGTCATCTTGGCGTAGATGTCGTCGACCAGACGGCGGAACGCCGGATCCAGCCGGTTACGCGGATGCTTGAACGGCACCTTGATCTCGGCGATCACGCGGCCCGGGTTCGACGACAGCACCAGAATGCGGTCGCACATAAACACCGCTTCCTCGATGTTGTGCGTGACGATCAGCACCGATTTGATCGGCATGCGGCCTTGCGTCCACAGATCGAGCAGGTCGGTACGCAAGGTTTCGGCGGTCAGCACGTCGAGGGCGGAAAACGGCTCGTCCATCAGCAGCAGCGTCGGATCGACCACCAGCGCGCGCGCAAAACCAACGCGCTGGCGCATGCCGCCCGACAATTCGCGCGGATACGCGTTTTCAAAACCGTCGAGACCGATCAGGTCGATCGCGGCCAGTGCGCGCTCGCGCCGCTCGCGCGCGCCCACGCCTTGCGCTTCGAGGCCCGCTTCCACGTTCTGCAGCACGGTCAGCCACGGGAACAGCGCGAAGGTCTGGAACACCATCGCGACACCCTTGGCCGGACCTTCGAGCGGCTTGCCGAGGTACGTCACTTCGCCGTCGGTCGGTTCGATCAGGCCGGCAATGATACGCAGCAGGGTCGACTTGCCCGAGCCCGAACGGCCCAGCATGCCGACGATCTCACCTTCGCGCAGCGACAGGTTCACATCGTCGAGGACAAGCAGCTCGCCTTGGGTCTTGTTGAACCCGCGGCACACGTCCTTGACGCACAGAATTTCCTCACCCAGGCGCGGAGGCTTCGGCGGCATCTGGACCGGCGCGGCGGTTACGGCAGCTTTAGGATTTTGCATCGCGGTTTGCCTTAAATTTACTGTCAATCGAGCCGAAGCTTGGACTCGGCATAGGCGTACATTGGACGCCACAGCAGGCGGTTAAACAAGGTCACAAAGAGGGACATCACGGCAATACCGAGAATGATTTTCGGGAAGTCGCCCAACGCGGTGTTCTGCGCGATGTAAGCACCCAGACCGTGCGCGGCGAGTTTGGTGTCGCCCCACTGAACGAACTCGGAGACGATACTCGCGTTCCACGCGCCACCGGATGCGGTAATCGCCCCCGTCACGTAGTACGGGAAGATACCGGGCAGCATCACCTTGCGCCACCACTGCCAGCCGCGAATACCGAAGTTGGTGGCCGCCTCGCGATAATCGTTCGGGTAGGAGCTGGCCCCCGCAATCACGTTAAAGAGGATATACCACTGGGTGCCGAGCACGATCAGCGGCGACAGCCAGATGTCAGGATTCAGGTGAAAACGCACGATCACGATCACGAAGACCGGGAACAGCAGGTTCGCCGGGAACGCGGCCAGAAACTGCGCGAGCGGCTGGATCTTCTCGGCGAGCGCCGGACGCAGCCCGATCAGCACGCCGAGCGGCACCCAGATCACCGACGAGAGCGCGATCAGCAGCGCCACCCGCAGCAGCGTGATGAGCCCCAGCACCAGCACGTGCCCCACTTCGTCGAGCGTCACGCCGGTGCGCACATACGCCACCACGCGATAAACGACATATACCGTCAGGAGGATCACCAGAATCCCCCACACGATGTCGCCCACGCGCGACGATTTCTGGCGCTGCGGAATCGCGAAGCGGACACGGTCGAATGCCGGCAGGCGCATCGGCACCCGCGCGGCGTTCGCGAACACCCACCCCATCGGCACGAGCAGGCGGTGAATCAGACGGGTACGGCGGATCAGGTCGAGCAGCCAGGATTCCGGGGCATTGCCGGAACTGGTCGTTTCCATGCGGAACTTATCGGCCCAGGCGACGAGCGGGCGGAACAGGAACTGGTCGTAGGCCAGAATCACGACCGTCATCGCCAGAATCACCCAGCCGACCGCGTGCAGGTTCTTGTCCGAGATCGCCTGCGCCAGATACGCGCCGATCCCAGGCAACGTGATCGTGTTGTTGCCTACGGTGATGGCCTCGGAGGCCACCACGAAGAACCAGCCGCCCGACATCGACATCATCATGTTCCAGATGAGGCCGGGCATCGAGAACGGCACTTCCAGCTTCCAGAAGCGCTGCCAGCCCGTCAGATGAAACCCCCGCGACACTTCATCCAGATCGCGCGGCACCGAGCGCAGCGACTGATAGAAGCTGAAGGTCATATTCCATGCCTGGCTCGTGAAAATGGCGAAGATCGCGGCGAGTTCGGCGCCCAGCACGCGCCCCGGGAACAGCGCGAGGAAGAACGTGACCGTGAATGAAATGTAGCCGAGCACCGGCACCGACTGCAGGATGTCGAGAATCGGCACCAGCACGAGGCCCGCGCGGCGGCTCTTCGCGGCGAGCGTGCCGTAGACCAGCGTGAAGGTAAGCGATGCCACCATCGCCGCCAGCATGCGCAGCGTCGTGCGCATGGCGTATTCGGGCAGGCTCGACGGGTCGAGTGAGATGACCTGGGTTTTCAGCGTCGACATCGGCGCCAGCGTCTGATGAAAACCGATCGCGGCCATCGCGATGACGCAGATGATCAACGGGAAGGCGACGAAATCCCAGCCGTTAGGCAGTAATCGCCACGCTGAAGCATTGGCGGTGCGTTTCAGGTCGAAACTGAAGTCCATCAGGCGCCCTCCTCGTTATTACAGATGTTCGAATGGACAAAGGAGGCCGCAGATTCGGCGCGGCAGTCTGAAGATTGGTCCGGAAAGCGGAAATCAGGCATGGCAAAACGCGTAGGCGCGGTAAATCGTTAGCGTTGGAGACACATAGACCGGTGCGGACGTGTCCTTGGGCGAGCTGCCCAGGACCGGTGCCACGAAGCCGGATTCCTCTGTCGCCGCGGGCGCCGCCCTAAGGCTGGCGGGCTTTCCTTCTTTTGGACGGCACGACACTACACCATCCTATGTTTCAGGCACAACCTTTCGCGCCAAATACCGGCAAACCACAGCGTACGCCGCAACGACGGCCTTCAAACGGCCTTCATCCGGCGTCGATCCGGCGCGATACAGCACGGTATTTACCGACGTGCGCCAGCCATTTTCCCGGCAATCGCGAGCGCGGCCCGAAATGCATTTCAAACATCCGGAAAAAGCCCGCGCGGCCATTCAGAAAGCCGACACGCTGCCGTTAAGGCCCTGATGAGCGACGCGGACACACTTCGCATTCCCGCAATAACAGTGGCGTCAGGCCCCATGACGGTTAAAATCAAAAAACGACACGCTGTGTACGGTGATACCGGCACACGGCACGGTCCACACCGAGGCCGGATCGCCAGCCGCTTCCATAAGGGCGTCACAACTGGGCGAAAACAACCGGGCAAAACGGCGCCACCGCGCTGCCACGAATGAGCTAGTTGCATGTCACAGCCAGACGGAACAGAGGGTCGATGAACAGGACAACCTTGCGCCAGGCAGCCGGACCGATCAGCTTCGCGCTGATCGTGCTCGTTTGCTGGTTCGTGGCCGGCATGGTCGCGGACCGGATGGTACAGCAAGAGCTGGACGCGGCCATGCGTACACAGCGCCAGATGTCCACGTCGATCGTCGACAACATGGCCGAGGTGATTGCCAGCGACCTCTCGATGTCCCGGGCTATCCCCGCCACCATGGCCGAAATGAACGTAGTCCAGCGCGCGCTGGTGCAATCCCAGAATTATGCCGCGAACGGCGAAGCGACGGAACCCGCCCTGCGCGCCGCGTTGTTAAAGGACCCGCAGTTGCTCGCCGTGAGCAGCTTCCTGCATGACGCGCAAGGCTTCTCCGGGCTCGATCAGATCTGGCTCGTCAACACCAACGGCACCTGCGTCGCGTCGAGCAACTCCATCAATAACCCGCTCGCCGCGGAACGCTCCTTCGTCGGCGTCGACATGCGCACCCGCAGCTATCTGACCAATGCCCTGCTCGGCGCGTTTTCGGAAGCTTATGGCGTGGGCCGCTCGAGCGGCGAACCGGGCATCTTCATCGCAGCGCCGGTTTATACCGACGGCCTGCTGGTCGGCGCCGTTGTGGCCAAAGTGGGGATCGCGCGGCTGCGCCACTGGGTCGCCCATACCGGCACCTTCGTGGCCGACGAGCACGGCGTCATCATCATGGCGCACAACAGCGACCTTGAAGGCCATGCCCTGCCAGATTCTCGCGTCACGCAGATGAGCGCCGCCGAGCGCAGGGTCATCTACCGCCGCGACATCCTCCCCGACATCCGGATTCAGGTCGACGCACAAGTGCGCGAGCAGGCGCCCTGGGTACCCGCAACCATCGCCAGCCAGTTGTTCGGCATGAGCGCGCAGCAAACGCCTGCGTTGTATCAGACACGTGGCGGCCTGAACTCGGGTCTATCGGCGCATCTGGTCGACCCGCTTGCGGCGTGGCCCGAATTGCTGCGCAATCACACGCGCGATCATCTGCTAGTGTTTCTGACGCTGGCCGGCACGGTCGCGCTCGCGTGGGTGATCACCGTGTCGTACGTGCGGGAGCGGCGCCATCATCGCGCCACCCGCGATCTTGCCGAGCAACTGCAATCGGCCAACACCCTGCTCTCGGCCGAAGCGCGCCACGACGCGCTGACCGGCGCGCTGTCGCGGCGCTACTTCCTCGACCTGCTGCGTCATGAGATAGAGCGCGCGCATGCGGACAATCAGCCGCTGTGCGTGGCGATCGCCGATCTCGATCACTTCAAGCAGATCAACGACCGCTTCGGCCACGCCGCGGGCGACCGCGCGCTCGAGCATTTCGTCGATACCTGCCGGGCTGAGTTGCGCGGCACCGATGCGATCGGCCGCCTGGGCGGCGAAGAGTTTGGCTTGCTGCTGCCCGCCACAAATCTGGAGGGCGGCCGCGAAGTGGTCGAACGCTTGCGTCTGCGTCTCAAGGCGGTTCCTTCGCCGAAGCTGCCGCCTTCGGTGGGTTTGAGCGTGAGCATCGGCATCACCGAACTCTCCGCCGACGATCTGCCCGAGCGCATCATGAGCCGCGCCGACATGGCGCTTTACGCAGCGAAGACGGGTGGGCGCGACCGCACCGAAGCGCTTCCGCCCGACGACACCGCACCGCCCGCGCGCACGGTGGCCAACGCCTGGTAGCGCCTGGTAACGTTTGCTCTCACGGGTAATGCGCCGGTCCGTGCCGGATTGCAGTTCGCGCCGCCGCGCCTGTCATGCCACTGGCACCCCGAGGAACGCGGCAACTGACGCAAAGCAAATCCCTTCTCCGGAAGTTCCGTGAGGATGCAGGTATCATCAACCCTGACATTGAGGTTGCCGCTACCGCTCTAACGGGAGATTCGCATGAAGGGAAATTTGGTCATCGTCTGTCGCGATCAGGATGCCGACGCATTCGACCATTTGCTGGCCGAATATGGCGCGTTCCAGACACGCCTGTCGTCGACCGCGTGGTATCTGAAACTGGATGTCGCGCCGGAATTGATTCAGGAAGAAATACTCGCGCGTCTCGGCAAGTACACCACGCACTATATTTTCGAAGCCGAAACGGTCACGTGGAATACGGTGGATAGCGACGCGGCGAATGCGTTGAACACGCTGTTTTCAGACTAGCGCAACGGCTGCCGGACGCGCGTTCCGGCATGAACACAGCGGGGCAGACGCCTGCCGCCCTTGCCCCGCCTCAACCTACCAGACGCTTTCCGAGGCCGCCATAACACGCGGCACTACCTCGAACGGAAAGCTCATCAAGACCCGCAAGCCACGGCCTTCGTGGTTGCCGATTTCCCACTCCCCGCCCGCACGCCGCACCAGACGCTCGACGATCGCGAGCCCCAATCCGCTATGACCATTGCCGCCGCGTGCCGGGTCGAGCCGGACGAACGGCCGGCTGGCATTGATCAGGTCCTGCGCGGCGATACCGCTGCCGTTGTCGCTCACCGACAGCGTGAAACCTTGCGCCGTGCGCGCCGTGGCGACAACGATCGGCGGCGCGCCGTAGGCGTGGGCGTTGTCCAGCAGGTTCGAGAGGATCCGGTCGAGCGTCGCCGCCGGCAGCAGGAAACCGGGGCCCGCGTTGAGTTCGGTTCGCACCGTGGGCGCGCCGGCCGCGACCGCACGGTAACTGCGGACCACGCGTTCGCACTGCGCGTCCACTTCGACCGCTTCGCTGCGGTCGGCGCCGTCGTGGGCAAACACCAGAAACTGTTCGACGATGTGCGTCATTGAATCGACGTCGCGCACGACGCCGTCACGCATTTTCACTTCTTCCATCATTTCGGCACGCAGCCGCAAGCGCGCCAGCGGCGTTTTCAGATCGTGCGCGACGCCGGCCAGCATTACGGCGCGGTCGTTTTCAGTACGCGCCACTTCCTGAACCATCTGGTTGAAGCCGTGCGTCAACTGCCGCAATTCGCGCGGCCCGCGCTCGGGCACCGGCGGCACCGGCAAACCCCGCCCGAAGCGCGCCACCGCCTGGGCAAGCGAGCGCAATGGCTGCTGCAGCGCCCATGCGGCAAAAAGCGCTGCCATCACCGCAAACGAGAAAATGATCGCGAGCCACAGCACCGTGCGATCGAGCGAGCGCGGCGGCCGCAATGGCTGCACCGGCACGACGATCCAGCTGTGATCCGTGGTGGCGCGCACCCATAGCGTGGGCGGCCGGCCTGGCTGGCCGATCCGCACGAGGGTGCCGGCCGGCATGCGATCGCGTACGTCTTCGACGAAACGTTCGAGCGGCTCCGGCAACGTGCCGATATCCGGCGGCACGTCGGGGCTCGCCGGATCGACCAGCCGTACGCGCGACGGCAAGGGCTGGTCCGGTGTGCGGGCAACGTGCTGACGCACCGCGTCCACGAGGAAGGTGGCTTCCTCGACGGCGTAGCGGGTTTGCAATTGGCTGCGCTCGAGCCGCATCAGCGCGTACCACGCGAAATGCGACAGGAGCAGCACCGCAATGACTAGCAGTGCGAGGCGGCCAAACAGTGAATCAATGGGCCGACGCATGTTGTTCGCCGTCCGGCACGAACACGTAGCCGCGCCCGCGCACCGTTTGAATGAAACGCGGCGTGGACGGGTCGGTTTCGAGAATGCGACGCAAACGCCACACCTGTACGTCGATGCCGCGATCGGTGCCGTCGTATTCCGGGCCATGCAGCAGTTCGAGCAGGCGCTCACGGGTGAGCGTGCGCATGGGGTGATTGACAAAAATCTTCAGAAGGGCGAATTCGCTGCCCGACAGCGTGAGCGGCTTGTCTTCGTGATGCAGCGTGCGCGACTGGAAATCGAGCGTGAAGCGGCCGAAGTTGAACGGCTCGCGCTGCTCCGGCGCCGCCGCCGACGGCAGCGTGCGGCGCCGCCGCAGCACCGCCTGCACGCGCGCCAACAGCTCGCGCGGATTGAACGGCTTGCCGAGATAGTCGTCGGCGCCGAGCTCCAGCCCAACGATGCGGTCGACGTCATCAGCACGCGCGGTGAGCATGATCACAGGAATGTCGTCGCCCGACGCGCGCAGCTTGCGCAGCGCGGTCAGCCCGTCGACACCCGGCATCATCAGATCGAGCACGATCAGATCGGGACGCTCGCGTTCGAGCCTGCGCTCGAGCGTGCCCGCGTCGTGCAGCACCGAGACTTCGATGCCCTGACGGGCCAGATAGTCGCGCAGCAGATCGCGCAATTCGACGTCGTCGTCAACAACAAGTATTTGAGTAGCCATGGGATGAAGTTTAACGCGCGGCAGGAGGGGTTTTCGATTTCAGACGGCCCGCAAGGGTTACCGGGTGTTACGGTGAAAGGCACACGTAATGACCCGTAATAGCCACATCCGTCGGCGTAACACAGCGTTGGACCCGTTTCTCTACGCTGTGTCTTACCGAATGCAGGCCGTCCTCTATCACCGGTTGCATCGTCGGCTATTCCATTACAAGGAGCCTTACATGTCCACCAAAAAAATCTCGCGCGTTCTCGCCGTTGCCGCAACCGCCCTTGCCATCGGCGCGGGCGCTGCCTATGCCGCACAACCCGCCGGTCAAGGCGGCCCCGGCGGCTGGCATGGCCACTTCATGAAGGAACTGACGCAACTGCACGACCAGCTGAAGCTGAACGCGGATCAGGAAAAGCAATGGCAGGCCGCGCTCGACACCATGAAGCAGAATCATGAGGCCATGCGCGCCAACCATGAACAGATCAGGAACCAGATGAAGGCCGCACAGCAGCAGCCGATCCTGGATCTGAACGCCATGGCGGCCGCGCACCAGCAAGTCGAGCAAAAAGACGCACAACTGCGTCAACAAACCACGAATGCGTGGCTCACTTTCTACAACGGCTTGAACGACCAGCAGAAAACTACGGTCAGCACGGCGCTAAAGCAGCGTTTTGCGAAGATGGAAGCCCGTCACGAGAAGATGCGCGAGCGCTGGCAGCATCATAAGGGCGCGGCGTCGGCGCCGGCTGCCAATCAGTAAGCGGTATCGGTAAGCGGTATGACCCAGGCGGAAGGCAGCTTGCGCAGCCGCCTTCCAGAAACAGAAACGCCACGGAAGCTTTTCCGTGGCGTTTCTGTTTGCGTCCAGACAGCCCTTCAGCCCGAAGACACGCGTTGCGCCCGCAACCGGCAATCGCTAACCCTCTGCCAACCATTGCTCAACCATCGGCCAACGAATCAACAGCAGGCAACGGCTGCTTATCCGTTGAGCGGACCCAGATCGAACAGCAGGACTTCGGCGTTCTCGCCCTTCTCGAGCGTCACCGTATCGGTCCCGCTGAGCTTGGCGGCATCGCCGGCTTTAAGCGCTTCGCCATTCACGGTCAGCGCGCCGCGCGCCACGTGCACATAGGCGATGCGCCCTTCCGGCAACGCGAACGCAGCCTGCTCGGCGCCGTCGAGCAACGCCGCGTAGATCGACGCGTCCGCGTGAATCGTGACGGAACCGTCCCGGCCGTCGGGCGAAGCGATCACCCGCAGACGCCCGCGCTTGTCGGCATCGTCGAAGCGTTTTTCCTCGTAGCCGGGCTGGTCGCCCGCGCGTTGCGGGATCACCCAGATCTGCAACAGGTGCGCCTCGTCGTCCTGCGATGCATTGAATTCGCTGTGCATCACCCCCGTACCTGCGCTCATCCGCTGCACGTCGCCGGGACGGATGGTCGAGCCGTTGCCCATGCTGTCGCGGTGTGCAAGCGCGCCTTCGAGTACATAGGTGACGATTTCCATGTCGCGATGGCCGTGCGTGCCGAAGCCCTGCCCACCGGCGATACGGTCTTCGTTGATCACCCGCAGCGGTCCGAAATGCACGTGTTGCGGGTCGCGGTAATCGGCAAACGAGAAGCTGTGATACGAGTCGAGCCAGCCGTGATTGGCATGGCCGCGTTCGTCGGAACGGCGGATCTCGATCATGAAAGTCTCCAGTAACTAAATAACGATGCGCAGAATGTATGGGCGCGCGGCCCGCTAAACAATCGGCAACGGCGCACCGGATCGTTCCATAAATCCACGCAATCACGCGCCGGCGGGGCGCTGGGCGCGGCCAGCCCGGCTACCGGCGCCCAGCCACGGCATTGCGGCCGCGTTGTTGGCCGCTTTGTCGGCGGTCGAGCGAACGAGTATGGACAAACACAGCCGGAGCGCGGTCCGGCACCGTCGCAAATCCACAACGCATGCGCCCGGCCATCGGCCATCGACGGCGTCCCAAACTGGCGCCCCGTCCCTGTTCGGGTAAAATACCGCCCTTTTCAAGACGCGTGGGTGCCGAAGGCACGCCGACGGGCCCGACAGCCGGGCCGCCACGGCACAGCCACGGGGTTCGCCCGCTCACCGATTTCGCTCGATACGTCGAGAAGACGGGCGCGAAAGCGGGCGAAATCCAGACGCGGCGCGACAATTTTGACCGCCTAGAATAGCGACGGCCGGCCACGAGCCGGCGGTCGTCGAGATCGGCACACCACGACGATCAGTTTGATCCAGGAGAAACATGAAGAAGGCCGCACTGTGCGTGGCGCTTGCCGTCATGGCCACCGGCGCGATGGCGAAAGAATGGAAAACCGTGCGCATCGGGGTGGACGCCAGCTACCCGCCGTTCGAATCGAAGGCGGCCAGCGGCCAGGTTGTCGGCTTCGACGTCGATTTGACGAAAGCGCTGTGCGCGAAGATGAACGTCAAATGCGTGTGGGTCGAACAGGACCTGGACGGGATCATCCCGGCCTTGAAGGGCAAGAAGTTCGACGCGATCGTGTCGTCGCTGACCGTCACGGACAAGCGCCGCGAGCAGATCGATTTCTCCGACAAACTGTTCGAAGCGCCGGCCCGCATGATCGCCAAAGCCGGCTCGCCGCTCCTGCCCACGGCTGAATCGCTGAAGGGCAAGCACGTCGGGGTCGAGCAGGGCTCGACTCAGGAGACCTACGCCAAGGCGTACTGGGAGCCGAAAGGCGTGACCGTGGTGTCCTACCAGAATCAGGATCAGGTGTACGCCGACATCGCCTCGGGTCGTCTCGACGCCGCGCTGCAGGATGAATTGCAAGCCGACGCCGGGTTCCTGAAGACGCCGCGCGGTAAGGGCTTCGGCTGGGCCGGCCCGGAAGTGAAAGACCCGAAGACACTCGGAGACGGCACGGCCATCGGCCTGCGCAAGGACGACGTCGAGCTGAAAGCGATGTTCAACCAGGCGTTGGCGCAGGTGCATCAGGACGGCACGTTCAAAAAGCTCGAAAAGCAGTATTTCGACGTCGATATTTATCCTGGGCGTTGAACTTGACACTGAGCGGGTCACTGAGTTGACCGCTCACTCGGGGCTCGCCCGCATGGGCTTTCCCGAGGCTTCGTAATACAGTCGGCAACAGTTTCAAAAGCAGCTTCAACCCCGATTCAGAACCAGAGTCGGCAAGCGTATCGTCAAGGACCCCCTATGTTCCTTCAAGGCTACGGCCCGCTGCTTCTCAACGGCACCTGGCAAACCGTCAAACTGGCGGTGTTGTCGCTGGCGTTCGCTTTCGTGCTGGGCCTGCTCGGCGCGGCAGCCAAGCTGTCGAAGAACCGCGTGTCCTATGGCATCGGCACCGTCTACACCACGCTCGTGCGCGGCGTGCCCGACCTCGTGCTGATGTTGCTGCTGTTCTACAGCATCCAGATCTGGCTGAATAACCTGACCGACCTGCTGGGCTGGGATCAGATCGACATCGATCCGTTCGTGGCCGGCGTCGCGGTGCTGGGCTTCATCTACGGCGCGTACTTCACCGAAACCTTCCGCGGCGCCTTTCTCGCCGTGCCGCGCGGCCAGCTCGAAGCGGGCGCGGCCTACGGCATGACCAACTGGCAGGTGTTCTCGCGGGTCATGTTCCCGCAGATGATGCGCTTCGCGCTGCCCGGCATCGGCAACAACTGGCAGGTGATGGTGAAAGCCACGGCGCTGGTGTCGATCATCGGTCTCGCGGACGTGGTCAAAGCCTCGCAGGATGCGGGCAAAGGCACGTTGCGGTTCTTCTTCTTCACCCTGCTCGCCGGGGCGATCTATCTCGTCATCACCACAGTGTCCAACTTCGTGCTGATGTACCTGGAAAAGCGTTACTCGACTGGCGTACGAAAGGCGGATCTATGATCGAGATCATTCAGGAATACTGGCGCAATTACCTCTATACCGACGGCTACCGCCTGACGGGCGTCGCGATCACGCTGTGGCTGCTGGTGGTGTCGATCGGACTCGGCTTCTGCCTGTCGATTCCCCTCGCGGTTGCGCGTGTGTCGAAGAAGAAATGGCTCGCCGCGCTGGTGTGGCTGTATACCTACGTGTTCCGCGGCACGCCGCTCTACGTGCAGCTACTGCTCTGCTACACCGGCCTGTACAGCCTCGACATCATCCGCAACCACGAACTGACCAACGCGTTCTTCCGTGACGGCATGCATTGCACGCTGCTCGCGTTCACGCTGAACACCTGCGCGTACACCACCGAGATCTTCGCGGGCGCGATCAAGGCAACGCCGTATGGCGAGATCGAGGCGGCGCGCGCCTACGGCATGTCGTCGTTCACGCTGTACCGGCGGGTGATTCTGCCGTCGGCGCTGCGCCGCGCGTTGCCGTACTACAGCAACGAAGTGATCCTGATGCTGCACGCCACCACGGTTGCGTTCACCGCGACCGTGCCGGACATCCTCAAGATCGCGCGCGATGTGAACTCGGCGACCTATCAGTCGTTCAACGCGTTCGGCATCGCCGCCCTGCTTTATCTATGCATTTCGTTTGCGCTCGTGTGGCTGTTCCGCCGCGCCGAGCACCGCTGGCTCGCTTACCTGCGGCCGCAAGGCAAGTAATCAAGAAGAAGGGCACTGCGCCCCAGGCAAGCAAGCCCGCCAAGGAACCCGATGAACACCAGGAAGCAAAAGCTCTTCGTCGATGAGCTTCACAAACAGTACGGCGACAACGAAGTCCTCAAGGGCGTGTCGCTGAAGGCCAATGCCGGCGACGTGATCAGCGTGATCGGCTCGTCCGGTTCGGGCAAGAGCACGATGCTTCGCTGCATCAACTTTCTCGAGCAGCCGAACTCGGGGCGCATCTTTGTCGACGGCGAAGAAGTCCGCACGCAGATCGGCAAAGCCGGCGCGCTGCGCGTGTCCGATCCGAAGCAGTTGCAGCGCGTACGCACCAAGCTGTCGATGGTGTTCCAGCACTTCAATCTGTGGACCCATATGAACGTGCTCGAGAACATCATCGAGGCGCCGGTCAACGTGCTGGGTCTGAAGCGTAAGGAGGCCGAAGAGCGGGCACGCGAGTATCTGGAGAAAGTGGGCCTCGCGCCGCGTCTCGAGAAGCAGTACCCGTCGCATCTGTCAGGCGGCCAGCAACAACGCGTGGCAATCGCGCGCGCGCTGGCCATGCATCCGGACGTGATGCTGTTCGACGAGCCGACCTCCGCACTCGACCCCGAACTGGTCGGCGAAGTGCTCAAGGTCATGCAGACGCTCGCCGAAGAAGGCCGCACGATGATCGTCGTCACGCATGAAATGGCGTTCGCGCGCAACGTGTCGAATCACGTGATGTTCCTGCATCAAGGCCGCGTCGAGGAAGAAGGCCACCCGGACGAAGTCTTCAGGAATACAAAGAGCGAACGACTCAAGCAGTTCCTCTCCGGCAGCCTAAAATAAAGCTCAACTAAAGCGGTCATACAGCCCACTATCCGGGCTGTAGTCAAAGTAGCATTACAAGGCGCTTACGAGCGCCTTTTTTACTTCGCTCACCTGCCTATTCCGCCCATTCCGGCCGCCAAAACGGGCCAAACCTGGCCCGCAACACCCTCTTTTCGCTCTACTCTGACGCATTTGACGCGTCAATAGTGGCAATCCTTAACGTTCCCCGTCCCAATCCGTGATTCCCTTGTCGCATAAGGGTTTCCCGTCTTTTTGGAGACATCGCAACGATTCCTTGTGCACATTCGTATTGCAATTTGGAGACATCCACCCGGGGCGGTACTAATTTCTTCTCCCACTCCAGGGTATTTTTGATAAATTAGTAACCAAAGTAGCAAAACAAAGTTCATTAAAAGTAGTTTCACTTCAAAGCAACAGAGGAGAACCGGTCGGCGAGGGATCGGCATGGCGCGAAGAATAGCCCGCTGAGGCTATCCGTCACGGCAGGAGACCCAATCCACCCGCTAATCTCCCTGGTACCGATTTCTGTTCGGCGCGCTTGTGTCCGAACACCATTCGCAGTACTGGGTTTCACTTTTTGACAGGGTATGGAGGAGAAGATGAAGAAAGCTTTGCTCGCCGCTGCGCTGATGACAGCCGGTGTAGTTGCGCACGCCCAAAGCAGCGTGACGCTGTACGGCCGCCTTGACGCTGGTCTCGAATACATGACGGGCGTTCCGCAAGGCGTCGGTGCAAATGGCCAGGCAACGGGCAGCACGAACCGTTGGCGCGCAGAAAGCGGCGACTGGGGTACGAGCCTGTGGGGCTTGAAGGGCGTTGAGGACATCGGTGGTGGCAACAAGGTGCTGTTCCAGTTGGAAGGCTCCTTCAACACCATGACGGGTGCAGGCCCTGGCGGCGGCGGTCTCTTCAATCGTTGGGCAACTGTCGGTTTGTCGAACGACCAGTACGGTACGTTCACGATGGGCCGGATGCTCTTCATCTCGAACGGCGTGTGGGACTTCGATCCGTTCGGTCAGTCCAACTGGTCGTCGGCTTCGCTGGTGCGTGGCCGCAACTGGCCGCAATCGAGCAACAACTTCGCTTACCAGTCGCCGAAGATCGCGGGCTTTGACTTCTACGGTCAATACGCGCTGTCGAACGCAACGAACTGGAACGGTAACAACCCGGCCGGTCAGGGTCGCGAAGCTGGCGCACAGATCACTTACACGAACTCGCTGTTCCAGGTTCGCGGTCTGTACGACGAAATCCGCAATCCTGCTAACGGCGTTCTGTACGGCCCGAGCGCCAGCACGGTCAATCCGAACAATATCGGCAGCGGCGTGTTCGCAGCATCGCGCGAATACTCGGCTCTGTTGAACGTGTTCCTCGGCCAGTTCAAGATTCAGGCTGCTTACCAGGCGATCCGTTCGGCCGGCGCTCAAGGCGTTCTGCCGGGTCAGCCGACCACGCTCGATCACGAATGGGGTGGCGTGACGTGGCAAGCAACGCCGGCTGCGGCACTGATCGCAGCGGTCTATCACGTGAACGGCAACAATGGCGCAGGCAACGCGACGATCTACACGATCGGCGGCTCGTACAACCTGTCGAAGCGCACGCTGCTGGACATCCAGATCGCTACGACGCAAAACAGCAAGACGGCTAACTACGGCCTGAATGCTAACAACGCAGGTACGGCGACCAGCACGGACAACCCGCTGCCGGGTCACAGCCAGACCGGCGTGTATGCAGGTATTCAACACTCGTTCTAATCGAACGGTGTGCCCCGAAGGGATTTCCTTCGGGGTGTAGCAACGAATTCTTCAAGAGAATCTTTTTCACGCTGCTGCGAGAGGCGCGTATCGGTGCGATGTCCGAAAGGGTATCGCACCGTTTTTTATTTGCGCGCGCGGTTTTACCACTGCTTCGCCGCACCTGATCGGTGCGCACTAAGCGAGTGCCAATACCGCCGTTTTAAAGCACCGTTTCGACCGTGCGGAACGAACGGCTCACACTGCCGCTTCGTTTTCTTCGCCGGTACGAATCCGGATCACACGTTCGACGTCCGCGACGAAAATCTTGCCGTCGCCGATCTTGCCGGTGCGCGCCGCGCCGATGATCGCGTCGATCACCTGATCGCACTGGTTGTCCGCGACCACGACTTCGATCTTCACTTTCGGCAGAAAGTCGACCACGTACTCTGCACCACGATAGAGCTCGGTATGGCCTTTCTGCCGGCCGAAACCCTTGACTTCGGTCACCGTCAGCCCTGTCAGGCCGACTTCAGCGAGCGCCTCGCGCACTTCGTCGAGTTTGAACGGTTTAATGACTGCAGTGATGCGCTTCATGGCGGACCTCGTCTCGTGATTGGAAAGGTGAAAGGGAAATGGATGATTTTTATTCTACGCCGCGCCGGATGCGTTGCGGCGATCCGGCGGGCGCTTCAGGTCTGCTATGGGGTAAGTCAGTAAGTCCGCAGCCTTTCGCCTGAGACTCACTCCACCGGTTCCGTGTAGCGCGACGTAATCGGATAACGCCAGTCGCGGCCAAACGCGCGATGCGTGACGCGAATGCCGATCGGCGCCTGACGTCGTTTGTATTCGTTGATCTTGATGAGCCGCGTGACGCGTTTCACATCGTCGACCGCGTAGCCCGCCGCGATGATTTCGGCCAGCGAGCGATCCTCTTCCATGTACATGCGCATGATTGCGTCGAGTACTTCGTACGGCGGCAAGCTGTCCTGATCGGTCTGGTTTTCGCGCAGCTCCGCCGACGGCGCACGGGTCAGAATCCGCTCGGGAATCACGTCCTGCTTGCCGAACGCAGTAGCCTGGTTGCGGTAATGGCACAGCTTGTAGACCAGCGTCTTGGCGATGTCCTTGATCACCGCGAAGCCACCGGCCATGTCGCCGTACAACGTGCAGTAACCCACCGCCATCTCGCTCTTGTTGCCGGTGGTCAGCACGATCGAGCCGAATTTATTCGACAACGCCATCAGCAAGGTGCCGCGAATGCGCGCCTGAATGTTTTCTTCAGTCGCGTCTTCGGCACGGCCCGCGAACTCATCGGCGAGCGAGTTGCGGAACGCGTCGAACATCGGTGCGATCGCGATTTCGTCGTAACGCACACCAACGCGGCGCGCCATCTCGGCGGCGTCGGTGGTTGAAATGTCCGCGGTGTAGCGCGACGGCATCATCACCGCGCGCACCCGGTCGGCGCCCAGCGCGTCGCACGCGACGGCCAGCACCAGCGCCGAATCCACGCCGCCCGACAGGCCGATCAGCGCGCCGGGGAAGCCGTTCTTGTTGATGTAGTCGCGCACGCCCATCACGAGTGCCGCGTACACCTGCGCTTCGAGCGAAAGTTCCGGCGCGATAGCGGCAGGCAACGGTTTGCCGCCGTCGAACTCGACAATCGCGTTGCCCTCCTCGAACTGCGGCATCTTCGCGACCAGTTCACCCTTCTCGTCGAGCACGAACGAGCCGCCGTCGAACACCAGTTCGTCCTGTGCGCCCACCATGTTCACGTAGACCATCGGCAAACCGGTCTCGCGAATCCGCGCGCGCAGAATGTCGAAACGCACCGCTTCCTTGTTCAGGTGGTACGGCGAGCCGTTCGGAATCAGCAGCACCTGTGCGCCCGCTGCCTTGGCCATTTGCGCGGCCGACGCATGCCACGCGTCCTCGCAGATCACCACACCGTACTTGATGCCGTCCAGTTCGAACACGAACGGCTTCGGGTCGGAAGCGAAGTAGCGCTTCTCGTCGAACACCTCGGTATTGGGCAGATCCTGCTTGCGATAGGTGCCGGCCACCTCGCCGTCCACGATCAGCGAAGCCGCGTTGAAGGTATCGACCGGCGGCACGCCGCGCTCGATCGGCGCGTTTGCATTACCATGGCCGTGCGCCACGTTGTGCGTCAACGGGTTGTACGTCAAGTCACGCAACGGATGGCCGACGATCACATGCAAGCCGGCGAAGGGCTTCAGCTGCGTGGCCAGATCGGCCAGCGCGGCGGCACTTGCGGCGTAGAACGCGGGACGCAGCAACAGATCTTCGGGCGGGTAGCCGGATAGCGCGAGTTCAGGCGCGATCAGCAGCTTCGCACCATCGTTGTGCGCGGCGCGCGCGGCAGCGACAATCTTCGCGACGTTGCCGGCGAAGTCGCCGACAGTGACATTGATTTGAGCAAGAGCGATTCGGGTCTTCATGGCAGGATCGACAGGCAAGCCACAGGGCTTGCGAGTACCGCGGCTGGTCAGCTCGACGGCAACGGACAAATCGGATAAACGAACGACGCATCGCTACAGGCCTGCGTCGCTCATTGGGAACAGTCAGACAGATTGAACCAGGAACGCTTTGATTATCGCACGGGCATTCTGGCGTCGCCCTCCGAGGTAGACGCCGCGCAATGGAACGCCCTTCTCGCGCAGCAGACGCAGCCCACGCCGTTTCTGCGGCACGAGTTTTTGAGCGCGCTCTCCGCGACCCGCTGCGCGGTTGCCGATACCGGCTGGGCGCCGCAATTCGTCACGCTCACCGATCCGCGCACCGACCGGCTCGTGGCCGCCGCGCCCGTGTACCTGAAGGGGCACTCGTACGGCGAATACGTCTTCGATTGGGCCTGGGCCGATGCGTACAAACGCAACGGTCTGCCGTATTACCCGAAGCTGCTCTGCGCCGTGCCGTTCACACCGGTGCAAGGCAACCGGCTGCTGTCGGCGGATACGCATGCGCTCAAGCATCTGGCCGCGACGCTGATGGCGTTCGCCGAGCAGGCCGACGTGTCCTCGCTGCACGTGCTGTTTCCAACTGAAACAGAGGCGAGCGCGCTCACGGAGATGGGCATGATGCAACGCGAAGGCGTGCAGTTCCACTGGCTCAACGACGGCTATCGCGACTTCGACGATTTTCTCTCCACGCTCGAACAGAAGAAGCGCAAGAACATTCGCGCGGAGCGTCGCAAGGTCCAGGAAGCCGGCGTGACCATGCGCCGGATTCGCGGCGAGGATATCCAGGACGCGGATTGGCGATTTTTCAGCAAGTGCTATCGGCAAACCTACCGCGAGCACTTTTCGAGTCCGTATCTGAACCTCGATTTCTTCCGGATGATCGGCGCCTCGATGCCGGAAAATCTGCTGCTGGTGATCGCTGAATACGAAGGCAAGCCGATCGCGAGCTCGCTGGTGGTGTATCAGCGCGACGCGAAAACCGGCGGCACCTTGTACGGCCGCTACTGGGGCGCGCTCGAACATGTGCCCTGCCTGCACTTCGAAACCGCGTACTATCAGCCGCTTGAATTTTGCATCGAAGAAAAGCTCGGTGCGTTCGAAGGCGGCGCCCAGGGCGAACACAAAATGGCGCGCGGTTTTCTGCCGACTGTGACGCGCTCCACACATTGGCTCGCGCATCCGGCCTTCGCCGACGCGGTCGGCCATTTCCTCGACAACGAAAAGAACAGCATCCACGCCTATGTGGACGAGCTGCGCGAACACAATCCGTTCAAAGGCTGAAGCGTACTCATGGCGTGGTTTCTGTATCTGCTCGAATGTTCGGACGGCAGCGTCTATACCGGCATTGCTACCGACGTGCAGGCCCGCTTCGACAAGCATGTGAGCGGCGACGGCGCGCGCTATACGCGTTCGCGCAAGCCGGTGCGGGTGCTGGCGTCGTTCGAGTTGGCGAATCGTTCGAGTGCGTCGCGCGCGGAGTATTGGGTCAAGCGGCTTCAGCCTGCCGAGAAGCGGGCGCTGGCAGGCGGGCTGCGTACGCTTGAATCGGTGCTGCCCGAGCCTGAACCCGAGCCTCCGGCCGAAGCTGAAGCTGAATCCCAATCCAAATCGGCGGAGCCGACCTAACCCCTCGCCTCCCGCATCCGCTCCGTCAGCAGCCGGTGCATCAGCGCGATTTCCCCCACCGCATCCGCTTCGAGCGACGTCAACCGGTCGCGTGCGGGAAGCTCGCGCCGTATCGGCCGCAGGGTTCGATTCAAGGCCGCCTCGATGTCGGCACTCGTAGAGTCGATCCAGACGCCGAGTTCACCGTGCCTGCCGCGCAGGTTCGTACTCAAGCGCAGTTGGGTCGCGGTGCCCGCCATTTTCCGCAACACGCTCAGTACCGTCAGCGTGACCGTGTCGACCATCGAGTCCTCGAGTTTTTCGAGTCGAATCCGGCCAATTGCCTCCTCGGCGTTATTGCTGCCGAGGCCGGCGGCGCGGCGCAAGCGCTCCATGTCCTTCTCGCTTCGCTGCGGCGATTCCAGCGCCGCTCTCAGATATGCGAGATTGGCCCGAACCGCCTCGCCCAGATAGGCGCGATAGTCGACCTTTTCGCGCGTCGGCCACAGGTAGAAGGTTGCCAGCAGCGCCAATACGCAGCCGAGCACATTGTTGCCCAGCCGCGTGATTGCATAGGCAAATTCGCTGGCGCCCGGCGTCGCGAAGTCGGCCACCAGCACGAAGGTCGGCGTCAGGAACAGAACGAAGAGGCTGTAGCTGACGGGGCGCAGCGCCATGGTGGCCACCACCAGCGGAAACACCGCCAGGGAAATGCCGAGCGGCGAATGAATCGCATAACCGATTGCAGCCGCCAGCACGCCCCCGACAATGCTCCCGGCAGCGCGCTCGATACTTCTTGGCCAGGTCGCGGCAATCGAGGGTTGCAGGATCAGCAGCGTCGCCATGGTTGCCCAGTAGCCGAACGGAAGCCCGAGCGCCCGGATGACCAGAAAGCCCGCCGTGGTCGTCACGCCCACTCGGGCTGCGTGCCGCAAGCCGACCGACTGAACCGAGAGATTCGCCTTGAAGGTCGACCAGGTCCGCGTCAGTATTCTGACGGCACGGTCCCGCCACGCCAGCGATTGGTCATACGCCGGCGCGAAATCAACCAGTTCGAAATCGAATTTGAGCGCGACAGGTTCCGTCAGTGCGGATTCAAGCCGCCTGGCGAGGCGCCGCAATCGGCGTTGCAGGTCGGCGAGACGGTCCCATTGCGCTTCGCCGGTGGCGGCGCCCACTCTGCGCAGAACCTCGCCTATGCCGGTCAGCAGTCGTGCCGCGCGCCTCGCCCGACGTGGGTCCCCCGGGATTTTTTCGCAGGCGCCAGTGACTGCAATCAGATAGGCAAAGAGCGCCTCGCTCTCCGTCAACAGGCCGAGCAGATTGTCGTAGGTTTCCCGGCCGGCCGTTCGCGAACCCGGCACGCTCGCGAGCGCCTTGCGAGAGCGCTCCAGCGCGGCCCGCGCATCGGCGCGAAATTTCGCGGCATGCGTCGCCCACTCGCGAGGCGCTGCGCGCTGCTCCAGCAGGCGCGCACTGTCGAATGCAATGTCAGCGAGGCGCACGTACGCCGCCCGCAGCGAAGCGCGGCTCGTGCCGAACGGATGAATACGCCAGACCGTCAAGCTCAGCACGACGGCAAACAGACATCCGGCCAGATAGATGCCGAGAAACGCCATCCCTTCCCGAAAGTCGCGCATGGGCTTGTCGACCATCACCACGCAGGCGGTCGCCGCGAGAATGGTCACCTGCGATGCCGCCGCGCCCCAGACCCTGCCGAACGCACCGAGCGAGGTGAATACCAGCATGGCGAGCGCCGCAAGCGCCGTGCCCTCGCCCGACGCGAACGCGGTCACGCCGCCGCACACTGTCGACAGAAGCGCAAAGCCCATCATCGAAGCGAAGCGCGCGCGATTCGAGCCGGCGGCGTCGGCAAGACAGGTCCAGAAAGCGCCGATCGCGGCCCAGGCGAAGGCCGGCTCGTGCAGCAGATTGCCCAGCACCAGCATCGCGGTGGACGCACAGGCGGCTCTCAGCCCCTCCGACAGATTGGCCTCGCTGGTCGAAAACGACACCATCCATATCGGCCGTTTGCGGTAGATCGCGGTGACGAGCGCGTACAGGCTCGCGTACAAACGGCTCGACCAACGTGACGACGGGTGGGACTTGCGATTCAGCATCCGGACGGTGGGCTCTCAAAACGCACGTTCGCGCTAGCTCAGCGCATTAATACGCCAGCGGCAGAAAATCTGCTGTAGCCGCCGAATGATAAGGGTTAACACTGATATATAAAAATGCCTTCGGTTCATCCAGTCGATGCGTTGTGTCTATGTGCTGAAGCAACGCCGGCCAGACGGGCGCGTTGCCTGCATGACGCAGCATGCCGGGTTCGGGATCGCTGGAAACGCCGCCCATGAAAAAACCGCGCGGCCCTTGCAGGCTCGCGCGGTTTTTTCGTCAACTAGCAGTGCGACGCAGCTTACTTCTTGTAGTTCGCCACGCCTTCGCTGATTTCCTTGTGAGCGGCGTCGATATCCGCCCAGCCTTCGACCTTCACCCACTTGCCCTTCTCCAGCGCCTTGTATTGCTCGAAGAAGTGCTTGATCTGGTCTTTCAGGTACGCCGGCACGTCGTCGAGCGACTTCAGCGTGGCGGTCATCGGGCAGACCTTGTCGTGCGGAACGGCGACCAGCTTGGCGTCGACGCCCGATTCGTCGGTCATTTGCAGCATGCCGAGTGCGCGTGCGCGAACCACCGAGCCTGCCAGCAGCGGGAACGGCGTGATCACCAGGACATCGACCGGATCGCCGTCGCCCGACAGCGTTTGCGGAATGTAGCCGTAATTCGCCGGATAGCGCATGCCCGTGCTGATGAAACGGTCGACGTGCAGGAGGCCCGTTTCCTTGTCGGCTTCGTACTTCACCGGATCGCTTTGCGCCGGGATTTCGATGATGACGTTGAAATCTTGCGGGAGATCTTTGCCTGCGGGGACGTTATTGAAGCTCATGAGCGCTCTCTGATCAGATGGAATTCGGAACACGGCGTGCGGCGCGCGGGCTCGGGCGGCGTGAATCGTGAGTCTCTCGCGAAACTCGCCGGCACGAGCGGCGCTACAGCCGGACAGTGCGGAATACGCCATTATAGCCAATCGGCCGATGCCATTCGGCTGGGATCGGCGCGATAATCATCTGGCGTCTCTCGATTGTGCCTCTCGTTTGTGAACACCGCGCGTCCGGGCCGAGGCTTGAATTCCGCTCCCGGCAACGGCCCCGCATAGGCTGCGCGACATCTCAAGGAGCATGCATGGAAGAAGCCCGGCATTTCATCGGCGGCGAATGGTCCGCTTCATCAGGCGGCGAAACGATTGCCGTGCTCGACCCCTCGGACGGCCAGCCGTTCACCACGCTTGCGCGCGGCACCGCGGCGGATATCGACGCCGCCGTCCATGCGGCCCGCCGCGCCTTCGAAGGTGCATGGGGCGCGGCCAGCGCCGTCGAACGCGGCCGCGTGCTGCACCGGCTGTCGATGCTGGTCACCATCCATCAGGAAGAACTCGCTCTACTCGAAGCCCGCGACACCGGCAAGCCGCTCAAACAGGCCCGCGCCGATTCGGCGGCACTTGCGCGCTACTTCGAGTTTTACGCCGGCGCGGCAGACAAGCTGCACGGCGAAACGCTCCCCTATCAGGCCGGCTACACGGTGCTCACCATCCGCGAGCCGCACGGCGTGACCGGCCATATCGTGCCGTGGAACTACCCGATGCAGATCTTCGGCCGCAGCGTCGGCGCGGCGCTCGCCACCGGCAACGCGTGCGTCGTCAAACCGGCGGAAGATGCATGCCTGTCGGTCCTGCGGGTTGCCGAGCTGGCGGCCGAAGCAGGGTTGCCGGCGGGCGCGCTGAATGTCGTCACCGGCTTCGGACATGAAGCGGGCGCGGCACTTGCCCGTCATCCCGGCATCGATCACATCTCCTTCACCGGCTCACCCGAAACCGGCAAGCTCGTGACGCAGATGGCCGCCGAGAACCACGTGCCGGTCACGCTCGAACTAGGCGGTAAGTCGCCACAAATCGTTTTCGCCGACGTGGATCTCGATGCGGCTCTGCCCGTGCTGGTCTCGGCGATCGTGCAGAACGCCGGGCAAACCTGCTCGGCGGGCAGCCGCGTGCTGATCGACCGGGCCATCTACGAGCCGCTGCTCGATCGGCTGAGCGGCGCGTTTCACGCGCTGCGGGTCGGGCCCTCGCATGCCGATCTCGACTGTGGTCCGTTGATCAATGCGAAGCAGCAACAGCGCGTATGGGACTTTCTCTCCGACGCGCAACATGACGGCATCCCGATGGCCGCACACGGCGAAGTGATTCCGGAAGCGCCCGAAAGCGGCTTCTATCAGGCGCCCACGCTGCTGCGCGATGTGCCCGCGAGCCACCGTCTGGCACGCGATGAAGTGTTCGGACCGGTGCTCGCCGCCATGTCGTTCAGCGACGAAGACGAAGCGCTCTCGCTCGCCAACGGCACGCAGTACGGCCTCGTCGCGGGGATCTGGACGCGTGACGGCGCCCGTCAGATGCGCCTTGCGCGACGCCTGCGTTCCGGTCAGGTATTCATCAACAACTACGGTGCGGGCGGCGGCGTCGAGTTGCCGTTCGGCGGCGTGAAGCATTCAGGCCACGGACGCGAAAAGGGTTTCGAAGCGCTGTATGGCTTCACGGTGCTCAAAACCATCGCCATTCGTCACGGCTAGGCACTGCAGCGCGGCAGCACGCAGCACCATCCACAACAAACAACGGAGACATCATGCGCTTGACAGGTAAAACAGCCATCGTCACGGGTGGCGGCTCGGGTTTCGGCGAAGGCATCGCGAAAACGTACGCGCGCGAAGGCGCAAATGTGGTGGTCAACGATCTGAACGGCCCGGCGGCCGAACGGGTGGCGAGCGAAATCGCACTGGCCGGCGGCAAGGCGATCGCGGTGGCCGGCAACGTCACGCTGCGCGAGGATTGGCAGACACTGCGCAAAGCCGCGCTCGAAGACTTTGGCAGCGTGCAGATCGTCGTCAACAATGCCGGCACCACGCATCGCAACAAGCCGGTGCTCGACGTGACGGAGGCCGAGTTCGACCGCGTCTATGCGGTGAACGTCAAAAGCCTCTACTGGAGCGTGCAGGAATTCGTGCCGTATTTTCGCGAGCAAGGCGGCGGGAGCTTCATCAATATCGCGTCGACGGCCGGCGTGAGGCCGCGTCCGGGACTCGTCTGGTACAACGGCAGCAAAGGCGCGGTGATCATCGCCAGCAAGTCGCTCGCCGTCGAACTGGGTCCGGACCGCATCCGGGTGAACTGTGTGAACCCGGTCATAGGCGAGACGGGGCTGCTGTCGGAATTCATGGGCGTCGAAGACACGCCGGAGAACCGCAAGCGCTTTCTCGCCGGCATTCCGCTCGGGCGCTTTTCGACGCCGCAGGATATCGCCAACGCGGCGCTGTATCTCGCCTCGGACGAAGCCGAGTTCATCACCGGCGTGTGCCTCGAAGTGGACGGCGGGCGCTGCGTGTAAACGCCAAGCAAACCAAACCGTTCAGCAAGGCTAGAATCGCGATCGACGGCGGTACTTCATTTCCACAAGAAAAGAGGAGACACCATGGCTAGTCCCGCAGATCCGCTCCACCATCCCGGCGCGGGTGCGCCACCTTCCACGTTCGAAGAAGCGACCTACCGCAAGGTCACCTGGCGGCTCGCGCCGCTCCTGATGCTCTGCTATGTGGTCGCGTACCTCGACCGCGTCAACGTCGGCTTCGCCAAGCTGCAGATGACCACCGACCTGGGCCTGAGCGATGCAGTCTACGGCTTCGGCGCGGGGATTTTCTTCATCGGTTATTTCATCTTTGAAATTCCGAGCAACGTGATCCTGCACAAGGTCGGAGCACGCGTGTGGATTGCACGGATCATGGTGTCGTGGGGCGTGATCTCCATGCTGACCATGTTCGTCACCACGCCGGCCATGTTCTACGTGATGCGCTTCCTGCTCGGTCTCGCTGAGGCGGGTTTCTTCCCCGGCATCATCCTGTATCTCACATACTGGTATCCGGCGCATCGCCGTGGCCGCATGACCACATGGTTCATGACGGCAATCGCATTGTCCGGCGTGATCGGCGGTCCGGTGTCGGGCTACATCCTGAAGAGCTTCAACGGCATGAACGGCTGGCATGGCTGGCAGTGGCTGTTTCTGCTCGAAGGCATTCCGTCCGTGATCGTCGGGATCCTCGTGTTCGTGATACTCGACGACCGCGTCGCGAAGGCGAAGTGGCTCACCGCGGAAGAGAGGGACTTGCTCGAGCGTCAGGTGTCGGCCGAGGAAGCCACCAAGCACGACATGCCGATCCGTCAGGTGCTCACAAGCGGCCGCGTGCTGATGCTGAGTCTCACGTATTTCTCGTTCGTGATGGGCCTCTATGGTGTGAGCTTCTGGCTGCCGACCATCATCAAGGCGACCGGCGTGACGGATGCGTTCATGATTGGCCTGCTGTCGGCGATTCCGTTCGCGGCGGCGGTGATCGCAATGGTGTTCGTGTCGCGCAGCGCGGATCGCACGCGCGAGCGCCGCTGGCATATCGCCTTGCCTGCCTTCGCCGGGGCAATCGGCCTCGTGCTCTCCGTGGTATGGGCGCACAACACGGTGCTGGCAATGGCCTCGCTCACGCTCGCGACCATGGGCATTCTGACCACCCTGCCGCTGTTCTGGAGTTTGCCGACGGCGATTCTCGCCGGCACGGGCGCGGCGGCCGGCATCGCTATGATCAATTCGATCGGCAATCTGGCGGGCTTTCTGAGCCCCTACGCGGTCGGCTGGCTGAAGCAGGCGACTGCCGCGAATGACTCCGGCATGTACATGCTGGCGGCATTCATGATTCTTGGCGGTTTGCTGGCGGTCAGTGTGCCGGCGAAGATGGTCAACAAATAAAGCGGCTCGCCGAACGAAGTAACACAGGAACCTCCGTCGAACCAAAAGCATTAACTCATGAATCACGCTTGACGCTTCAACGAAAAACCCCCGCCGTCTTGCGACGCCGGGGTTTTTTTCTGACTGACTCGCCGCACGATCAAACACGTGCCGCGGCAATCAAAGTATCAAACGATATTCATCGCCAACGCGCTTTCACGATAATGCTCGCTTGCCTTATCGGAATCGCCAAGCTGTTCATGCAAACGCGCCAGCGCGCGATGCGAACGAATCTTCAGTGTCTCGTTGTCGGCCAGTTTCAGCGCGCGTTCGAGGAACGACTGCGCCTTGCCCCACAACTGCTGATGCAAACACAAGCGGCCGAGCGCGAACATCAGATCCGCGTCTTCCGGACGATCCTTCTGCCACGCCTCAGCCTTCTGGATCAGCGGCAACGCGTCGCCACCGGCCGTGTCCGGATAACGACGCAGCAGACGCGCGTCCCAGTTCTGCGCCAGCGCCTCTTCGACGATCTTGCGCGCTTCCTGCGGACGATTCAGCGACACCAGCAGTTCGGCGGCGAGATCGGCAAGACGCGGCGAATGACGCTCCGTGGCCGACAGCGAATTCCACAACTCCAGCAGCGCATCAGCGTTATGACGCCGGTCGCGCAGCAGGTTCTCCGCCGCGAGCTGACGCAAGCGCACCGCCACCGCCGGATGGATCGCTTCGCGCTTTTCCAGCGTCTTGACGAGCTTGAGCACTTCACCCCAGTTCTTCAATTGCTGTTGCGCACGCAACATGATCTGCTGCGCGTGAATCCGCCGCGCGCCCTGCGATTGCATTTCGGTGAGCGCGCTCAGCGCGCCGTCCGCATCGCGGCCATCGGCACGCATGTCGGCAGTCGCCATCAGGCGTGCGTCCTGCCAGTCGGCCTCGTCGATCTGCGCAAGCCATTCGTCGCGCCGCGCGTACTCGTGCATGCGATGCGCCGCAGTGGCCGCGATCAAACCAGCCGCGCCCTTGTTGTCGCCATTCGCGAGCGAATCTTTCGCGGCTTTTTCAGCGCGCGAGAAACGCCCCGCGTACAGATTGCCGATCGCGTCACGCAATGCGGCGTGCGCCTTCGCAACACGCGAGCGTGCGCGATAGGCCGCCACGCGCTGCGGCATGCGCCAGATATTGCGCACGATGCGCAGCAACGCGTAGATCAGGATGAACAGCACTACCAGCCCGACCACGAACAGATTCAGCGAGATGTCGACGCGATACGGCGGGTAGATCAGCAGCACCTGCCCCATATCGAAGCGTCCGACCACCGCCAGCACCACCGCGATCGCGAACAGTAACGCGAGCCATAGAAGTCCCCGGATTGCCATGATTAACCCCGGCTCCGGTATTGATTGACGGCCTGCAGGCTGGTGTTCAGATTCGGCAACTCAACCGCGGCCGAACCCGCATCCACCTGCTTGACCAGGTCGATCACAGTCTGGGTTTTCTTCGAGGTATTGTCGAAGTAGCGCGCGAGTGCGGCCTGCGCCGCCTGCAGATCGGATTTCAGCGTGGTCTGGTTGCGCGAGAGCAGGGCAAGCCGTGCCGACAGCAAACGCAGTTTCAGATTCTCGCGCAGGAAGTAGCCTTGATCGGGCGTGACGAGCATGGCGTCGGCGTTGTCGATACGGCGCACCTGCACAAGGCTGGTGAGCTGCTGGCCGATGCCGGTCGTGACTTCGCGCCACCAGACTTTCCAGCGCGGCTCGCCGGTGGCCGCGGCCACCTTCGCCGTGTCGGCCCAGGTGGCGGCCTTCGGCGTGGCGTGCGCAATCGGCGCCTCGCCGGAGAGCGGCAGGCTGTCGACCTGGTCGATCGCGTTGTCGAGCTTGATCGCCATACCCGTCAGATCCGTGGACGGCGCGGCCTTCAGTTTGTCGATATCTTGCGCGATGGCCTTGCGCACCGTGACGGCCTGCGGGCTATCCGATGCGGCAAGCCGCGTATCCGCGCTTTGTAGCGCGAACAGCGCGAGTTGCGTATTGCCGGTGAGCTGCAATTGCTGGCTCGCGGCCGACAGCATCTGGCCGACTTCGGCCATGGTCCAGTCGTCGCGATTGCGGGCGAGATCGGTGTATTGCTGTTGCAAGGCCTGCTGCGCGGTTTGCGCATCGGCGAGCTTGCCTTCGAGTTGCGCGACCTGCGCGTCCGATTGTTTAACCGTGGCCAGCGCCTGATCGGTCTTGATGCGCAACTCGTTGGTCTGCGCGTCGTTCGCCTGCTGGCGTTGCGCGAGTTGCTGCTCGGTGCGCTCCACCTTGCGATTGAGCGCGTAGCCGCCCACGCCCGCCGCACAAGCGATGATCACGACGACAAACCACAGCAGCGGTCCGCTCGCGCTGCGGCGCTTTTGCGCTTCGTAGGGCGTGAAGGGTGGATTCGGCGGCAACGCGGTGGTTGCGGCAGGCTGGGGTGAAGCGTTCGTGGATGCGTTCGTTTCAGTCATGCGTGATTTAGCCGGTGAATAAGCCGGGTTGGTCGGTACCGGTTGGACTACGGTCGGCACGGCAGCAAGCAAGGCGCGGGCAATGCGATCGTCGCCCGCGCCGGACACCGTAATGCTATCAAAACCCAATGCCCGCGCGGTCTGCGCGATGCGGGGGTGAGGCGTGACCAGGCTGGCGCGCTTCAGTTGCACGATTTCATCCGCGGTCAGATGCTCCTGCGCGAGCTCGTGCAGATTGCGCACCCCTTCCGAACTGGTGAGCAGCCATGCGTGCGGCGCGCCGGCCAGCAGTGCGTGAACGCGCGCCCAGCCGCCGATCGACGGTTCCGGCACGAGGCGGCGATAAGCCGCCACCGTTTCGACTTCCGCGCCTGCTTCGCGCAAACGGTCGGCCAGCCATTCGCGGCCGCCGTCGCCGCGCACGATCAGCACGCGCTTGCCTTCGAGACTCGCCGCGCCAAGCGCGCTGTCGATAGCCGCGAACAGGCCTTCTGAATCGAAACGCGCGGTGTCGTCTTCCACCGCGGAGGAGTTGGGACTGATGACGCGGTACGCCGGCGCGGCGACGCCGTGACGCGCCAGCGCTTGCACACTGCCCGGCCCGACTACGCCAATCGGCAACGCGTGCGGCCAGATCGTATCGCGGCGGGCAAACGCGTGATCGATCGCATTGGGGGACACGAAGACGACTAACGCATAGCGCTCGAGCGCATCCAGCGCGGCGCGCAACGGCGCTTCGTCGGTAACGGGCGCAATGTCGATCAGCGGAAAGTCGAGCACGGCAACGCCCGCCGCCGCGAGTTGCGCGGCTAACTCGTTCGACTGACCGGCCGGTCGCGTTATCACGACCGTGAACGCCGCCTTGTCGACGTGTGCGGATGCGTTGCCCGGGATATCGGCCGCCATCACTCGCCGGTCGCCGCGCTATCCGGCGCGCCGTCTGACGACGCTGCCGCAGGACCGCTAGCCGTGCTCAACGCACGGACGATGTCCATCGCACCTTGCTGTTCAAGCGCGCTCGCCACTTCCTCACCAAGCGCAATCGCGCGCTCGACGGTGGGCGCCGGCGCCGATGCCTGCGCGCTCAATACACGCTGGCCGTCGGGCGTGGCGACGATGCCGCGCAGATGCAACGCGCCGTCATGCCATTGCGCGTAGGCCGCGAGCGGCACTTCGCAACTGCCGCCGAGGGCGCGCGAGACCATCCGCTCCGCTTCGACGGCCGCTGCCGTATGTTCGTGATGCAGCGGCGCGAGCCATGCCGCGAGGTCCGCGCGATCGGCGCGAATCTCGATGCCGAGCGCGCCCTGGCCGGCTGCGGGCAAGCTGTCTTCCGGATCCAGATTCGCGCGGATGCGCTCGCCGAGACCCAGACGCTTCAAACCGGCCGCCGCCAGAATGATCGCCGCATAGTCGCCGCGATCGAGTTTCGCGAGGCGGGTGTCGAGATTGCCCCGCAACGGGCGCACTACGAGGTGCGGATAACGCATGCGCAGCATAGCCTCACGGCGCAAGCTGGACGTGCCGACTACCGCCCCTGCCGGCAACGCGGCAAGCGAGTCGTATTGGTTGGAAACCAGCGCGTCGCGCGGATCTTCGCGCTCCATGATGGTGGACAGTGCAAAGCCCTCAGGCAGTTCCATCGGCACGTCTTTGAGCGAATGCACGGCCAGATCGGCGCGGCCGTCGGCCAGCGCCGCTTCCAGTTCCTTGACGAAAAGGCCCTTACCACCAACCTTCGACAAAGTGCGATCGAGAATTTGATCGCCACGTGTCGTCATTCCGAGGATTTTTACGTCACAAGATGGATATAATTTGTGCAGCGCACATCGCACATGCTCCGCCTGCCACATGGCAAGGCGGCTTTCTCGCGACGCAATCACAAGCGTGTGGGGTGGCGTAGAAAACGTCTCGGTGTTCATTAGCTTGCTGATTGAATGACGGGGTGTAATAACAATCAATGTTAGCACGCGCCCTTGTGTCTCAAGGCACAGCGGAGCGCCGTGCCGGCGCGGTATCGATGGAGGAGACGGGCCTCGGCGCAGCGCGCCTGCCCCATCCCTGCCTGTTCAAGCACGGTCGTTCGCGCACCGGAGCGCGGCATGCGGGATGATGCAATGCGGCGCAACGTGCCCGGCAGACAGGCCAGGCATCTCGTGCGCTTTGTGCAAATCTTTGCGCAAATGCTCGCGGCCCCCTCTCCGGCGTGTTGTCATCGGCGGCCATCGGCCGCATACCGCTTCGTACTGGTTTCGCGCAGTTCACGTTGCAACTCATACGCAGTTCCGCAGTAGCAGTTCATCACTCAACAGACCCTGGCTTCCCTGAGGAAACCCATCGTGACGTCTTCCGGATCGGCGCGCCCTGCCCGCCGCAACACTGCATCGCCCAACGCTCAAGCGGCCGACGCCGCCGCTTCTGCTTCTGCTTCCGCTTCCGTCTCCGCCGCCACGGCTGCCCAGTCCACCCCGGCCAAACGCGCCGGCAAAGCTGGCAAGACAAGCCAGCCTGCCAACGTCGCCAAAACCGCCAGGTCCGCCAAAACCTCCGCGAAGGCCAATAAAGCGGTGAAGGACGTCAAGACAGAAAAGGTGGCGCAAGCCGCGAAAGCGCCCAAGCTGCAAGCCGTTTCGCAGGACGCGGCCGTGCCCGCGCCCGCGCCGAAAAGCAGCGCCCGCACGCGCGAAGACAAGGATCATCCGCTGTTTCAGGACATCCGCTACCTGGGACGCCTGCTCGGCGACGTGCTGCGCGAACAGGAAGGCGACGCGGTGTTCGACGTCGTGGAAACGATCCGTCAGACCGCCGTGCGTTTTCGCCGTGAAGACGACAACGCCGCCGCCCAGACGCTCGACAAGAAACTGCGCTCGCTGAGCCCGGAGCAAACGGTCAGCGTGGTGCGCGCGTTCAGCTACTTTTCGCACCTTGCGAATATCGCCGAAGACCGCCACCGCAATCGCCGTC
This sequence comes from Paraburkholderia fungorum, assembly GCF_902833645.1. Classification (GTDB taxonomy): domain Bacteria; phylum Pseudomonadota; class Gammaproteobacteria; order Burkholderiales; family Burkholderiaceae; genus Paraburkholderia; species Paraburkholderia fungorum. The sequence goes on along the minus strand of NZ_CADFGE010000007.1, from coordinate 196,130 downwards.
ACCGGATTCACGCGCTGGCCGGCTCGACCTCGCAACCGGGCACCATGGCGCATACGCTCGAACGGCTGGTCGCCGCGGGCGCCGCCGCGACGCCGGTTCTGCAGCAGTTCTTCAACGAAGCGCTGATCGTGCCGGTCCTGACCGCGCACCCCACCGAAGTGCAGCGCAAGAGCATTCTCGACGCACAGCACGACGTCGCGCGCCTGCTGGCCGAACGCGATCAGCCGTTGACCGACCGCGAGCGCGCGCATAACGAAGCGATGCTGCGCGCCCGCGTCACGTCGCTGTGGCAAACGCGCATGCTGCGTGATTCGCGCCTCTCCGTAGCCGACGAAATTGAGAACGCGCTGTCGTACTATCGCGCCACCTTCCTCGAAGAAATCCCGGCGCTCTACGCCGATATCGAAGAAGCGCTCACCGAACACGGTATCGACGCCCGCCTGCCGCCGTTCTTCCAGATGGGCAGCTGGATCGGCGGCGACCGCGACGGCAACCCGAACGTCACGGCCGAAACGCTGGAGAACGCGATTACCCGCCAGGCCGCGGTGATCTTCGAGCACTACATGGAGCAGGTGCACAAGCTCGGCGCCGAGTTGTCGGTGTCGAACCTGCTGGCCGGCGCGAGCGATGAGCTCAAAGCACTCGCCGCCGCTTCGCCCGACCAGTCGCCGCACCGCACCGACGAACCGTATCGCCGCGCGCTGATCGGCATGTACACGCGGCTCGCGGCTAGCGCCCGCGTGCGCCTGGGCGAAGGCAGCGTGCCGGTGCGCAGCGCCGGGCGCGGCGCGGCGCCGATACGTGCAATACCGTATGACGATTCCGCCGATTTCGTGCGCGACCTGCACGTGCTGATCGATTCGCTGGCCGCGCACCATGGCGCGCCGCTCGCGGCACCGCGCCTGTCGCCGCTCGCGCGCGCCGCCGAAGTGTTCGGCTTCCATCTGGCAAGCATCGACTTGCGGCAAAGCTCGGACATCCATGAAGCCGTGGTCGCCGAGTTGCTGAAGCGCGCGGGCGTCGAAAACGACTATGCGTCGCTCGCCGAAGAAGACAAGCTCAAGGTGCTGCTCGCCGAGCTTTCGCAGCCGCGCCCGCTGCGTCTGCCCTACACCGAGTACTCCGATCTCGTGAAGAGCGAACTCGGTGTGCTCGAGGAGGCGCGCGTCACGCGTGAAAAGTTCGGCCTGCGCGCGGTGCGCAACTACATCATTTCGCATACGGAGACCGTCAGCGATCTGGTCGAAGTCATGTTGCTGCAAAAGGAAACCGGCCTGCTGCAAGGACGTTTGGGCGACGCGAACGATCCGGCGAGAGCAGGCTTGATGGTGATTCCGCTGTTCGAGACGATCCCCGACTTGCGCAACGCGCCGCACATCATGCGCGATCTGATCGCGCTGCCGGGCATGGATGCCTTGATCGAACACCAGGGCAACGAACAGGAAGTGATGCTCGGCTATTCGGACAGCAACAAGGACGGCGGCTTCCTGACGTCGAACTGGGAGCTGTATCGCGCCGAGCTGGCGCTGGTGTCGCTGTTCAATCAACGCGGCGTGACGCTGCGCCTGTTCCACGGCCGGGGCGGCACGGTTGGCCGTGGCGGTGGCCCGACGTATCAGGCGATTCTGTCGCAGCCGCCGGGCACCGTCGACGGCCAGATCCGTTTGACCGAACAGGGCGAAGTGATCGCCAGCAAGTTCGGCAATCCGGAAATCGGCCGGCGCAATCTGGAAACGGTCGTGGCCGCGACGCTCGAAGCTTCGTTGTTGCCGCACGGGATTGCGCCCGCACAACTGCCGGCCTTCGAAGAGACCATGCAGCAGTTGTCCGACGCGGCGATGGCGTCGTATCGCGCGCTGGTCTACGAAACGCCGGGCTTCAAGGAGTATTTCTTCGAGTCGACGCCGATCTCGGAGATCGCCGAGTTGAACATCGGCAGCCGTCCGGCTTCGCGCAAACTGCAGGACCCGAAGCAACGCAAGATCGAGGATCTGCGCGCGATTCCGTGGGGCTTCTCATGGGGCCAATGCCGTTTGTTGCTAACCGGCTGGTACGGTTTCGGCAGCGCGGTGGCCGCGCATCTGGACAGCGCACCGAGCGACGCCGAGCGCGCCCGCCGCCTTGCGCTGCTCAAGAAGATGCACAAGACCTGGCCGTTCTTCTCGAACCTGCTCTCCAATATGGACATGGTGCTGGCAAAGACCGACCTCGCGGTGGCCTCGCGCTACGCGCAGCTCGTGACGGACAAGAAGCTGCGCAAGCACGTGTTCGAGCGGATCGTCGCGGAATGGGAGCGGACCTCGAAGGTGCTGTCGGAGATCACCGGCAAGAGCGAACGGCTCGCGGAGAATCCGCTGCTCGCGCGTTCGATCAAGAACCGCTTCCCGTATCTCGACCCGCTCAATCACTTGCAGGTCGAGTTGCTCAAACGTCACCGTGCGGGGGACACCAACGCGCGCGTGCGGCGCGGGATTCACCTGACCATCAACGGGATCGCGGCGGGCTTGCGCAATACCGGTTAACGGTTGCCGGTTGCCGGTTGCCGGTTGCCGCGTGGCGAAGGTGCGGCGTGTTGCACCGCGCTGCGTTGGCTTGAATTGACTCGCTGCACTATGGCGGAATGTCGGTTTCGGCATTCCGCCGTTTTCTTTTAGCGTGGCTCACTGCGCCTCGTTGCCTGCCGCCTACTGCGCCTCGACCATCAGCGCGTCGAGCTTGAACGAACCATCTTCCTGCACATCGAAATACTGGCGCACCTCGTCGGGCGAATTGCTCCACAACGAGCGAATCGCCACCACGCGCGGCTCCGGCGTGCGCATGCGCGCCACCCATGAACTGAACTCGAGCGCGATGCGCCAACGCTCACGAATCGATGCCTTGAAACCGGCCGCTTCGAAAAACGCAATCCATTCATCGGCGCGGTAATCGCGGATGTGCGAGCCGTCGCGCAATACTTCCACTGCCTGAATATGCGTGTCGAGCAGCGGATGATCGGCGCCGGCGATGTCGATGAACAGCACCTTGCCGCCTGGCTTCAACACGCGCCGCACTTCGGCCAGCGCGAGCGGCACGTCGTGCCAGTGGTGCGCGCTCATCCGGCTGATGATCCAGTCGAACGAATGGTCGTCGAACGGCAGCGTTTCCGCGGCGCCCTGCTGCGTGCGAATGTTGGCAAGGCCGCGCTCCTTCGCCGCGCCGTCGACCGTCGCCAGCATTTGCGGCGCGATGTCGTACGCGACCACTTCCTTTGCATGCGGCGCCACCGCGAAACTCGCGTGACCCGCGCCGCAGCCCATGTCGAGCACCCGGGCGCCCGGCGTCGCAGCGATCGATTCGGCCAGCGTCTGCAGGTCGGCGCCGGTGGCATGCGTCTGACTCGTCAAATACGCGGCGGCGGTCGAGCCGAAGGCGTCGGCGACCTGATCGTGATGCTTCATGGAAGACTCCGTTGTCTATGTGGGGGTTGGTTGGGCGTGGGCCGGATGGGTCTGAACGGCGCTGGGTCGTTCCAACCGTTACCGTTACAATAGAACCGGTCGTGTACCAGTACAAGTTAAGCAATTATTCTGGTATCAATAACACTACCCCGGCACAATCCCAGCACAACCCCGACACCACCCCGCTTCCTCCAAGCGCAGCCCGACAAGAATGACCACGCCGCCCTCCGCCGACCACCCGCCGCCACTCGACGCCACGCCTGCCCGCGCACTCGGCGATTTCATCCGCGCCCACCGTGAACGGCTCACGCCGCAAGCGCTCGGCCTGCCGCCCGGCCCGCGCCGCCGCACCCCCGGCCTGCGGCGCGAGGAAGTCGCGCAACTATGCGGCGTCAGTCCGACCTGGTACACGTGGATCGAACAGGGCCGCCCGGTCTCCGCTTCCGCCGAGGCGCTGGCGCGAATCGCCGTGGCATTGCAACTGTCGCGCGCCGAGCGGGCGTATCTGTTCGAACTGGCCGCGCAGCGCGACCCAGCCGAGCCCGATCCGGCCGCCGCCGATGCCCCCGCCACCCTGCTCGAAACCGTGCAGCTCGTGAACGCCCCGGCTTACGTGCTCGACCGCCAGTGGAACGCGCTGGCGTGGAACGCGCGCGCCGCCGACCTGTTCGTCGGCTGGCTGGACGGCACCCACGACCGCAATCTGCTGCGCTACACCTTCACCGAACCGGCCGCCCGCGAACTGATCGCCGACTGGGAAACGCGCGCGCGACGCCTCGCCGCCGAATTCCGCGCCGACTCGATTCGCCATCTGAACGACGCGCCCACCCGTGGGCTGATCGACTCGCTCACCGCCGCCAGCGACGCGTTTGCGCGTTTCTGGGCGTCGCAAGACGTCGGCGGCCGGGAAGGCGGCCGGCGCGAATTCAACCATCCGCGCGACGGCCGTATCGTCTACGACCAGATCACCTTCAAGCCCGCGCATCGCGAGGATCTGAAGCTGGTGGTGCTGGTGCGGGAATAGCGGCGCTATTGCCTGAGCAGCGCCTGGGCGGGCGGCGTCTCTGGCGCGGTCCGCCGGTGTTAAAATCCCGGTCTTTCGCTCATCCCGATGGCGCCCGCCCTGTACGCGAACGCCGTCAGCGTCCTCACCTCGTTCAAAGCCCAACACCATGACGTCCCAACTGCACAAAAAAGGCGAAGCCTGGTCGGCTCGCTTCTCGGAGCCGATGTCGGAGCTCGTCAAACGCTACACGTCGTCGGTTTTCTTCGACAAGCGTCTGGCGCTCGTCGATATCGAAGGGTCGCTCGCGCACGCCTCGATGCTGGCCGCGCAGAAGATCATCGCCGCCGACGACCTCGCCGCGATCCAACGCGGCATGGCGCAGATCAAGGGTGAAATCGAGCGAGGCGAGTTCGAGTGGCAACTCGATCTGGAAGACGTCCACCTGAACATCGAAGCACGTCTGACCGCGCTGATCGGCGATGCCGGCAAGCGCCTGCACACGGGCCGCTCGCGCAACGATCAGGTCGCGACCGACATCCGCCTGTGGCTGCGCGGCGAGATCGACCGTATCGGCGGGCTGCTGACGGAGCTGCGCACGGCCCTGCTCGACATGGCGGAGAAGAACGCCTCGACCATCATGCCGGGCTTCACGCACTTGCAGGTGGCGCAGCCGGTCACCTTCGGCCATCACCTGCTGGCCTACGTCGAAATGTTTTCGCGCGACGCCGAACGCATGATCGATTGCCGCAAGCGTGTGAATCGCCTGCCGTTGGGTGCGGCGGCGCTCGCCGGCACCAGCTATCCGATCGACCGTCATGCGGTGGCGAAGACCTTGGGCTTCGACGGCATCTGCGCAAACTCGCTGGATGCGGTGTCCGATCGTGACTTCGCGATCGAATTCACGGCAGCGTCGGCGCTGGTGATGACGCACGTGTCGCGCTTCTCGGAAGAACTGGTTTTGTGGATGAGTCCGCGCGTCGGCTTCATCGATCTGGCCGACCGTTTCTGCACCGGCTCGTCGATCATGCCGCAGAAGAAGAACCCGGACGTGCCCGAACTCGCGCGTGGCAAGACGGGCCGCGTGAACGGTCATCTGATCGCGCTGCTCACGTTGATGAAGGGCCAGCCGCTCGCCTACAACAAGGACAACCAGGAAGATAAGGAACCGCTGTTCGACACCGTCGATACGGTTGCGGACACGCTGCGCATCTTCGCTGAAATGGTCGCGGGCATCTCCGTGAAGCCGCAAGCCATGCGCGACGCCGCGTTGCAAGGCTTCTCCACGGCCACCGATCTCGCCGATTACCTGGTCAAGCGCGGCCTGCCGTTTCGCGACGCGCACGAAGCCGTGGCGCTGGCGGTTCGCGTGTGCGCCGATCGCGGCTGCGATCTGGCCGATCTGACGCTGGAAGAAATGCGCCAGGAACTGCCGAACGTCGCGCACCTGATCGGCGAAGACGTGTTTTCGTATCTGACGCTCGAAGGTTCGGTGGCCAGCCGCAACCATCCGGGCGGCACCGCGCCGGAGCAGGTGCTGGCCGCGGTCAAGGCCGCACGCGCAGCGTTGAAGTAATGTAACGGTAAGGCGCGGCACCAAAACAAAGGCGAACTCATCAACGAGTTCGCCTTTTTTGTTTTCGTGACCGGACTGATCGACTGCGCAAAGCACCGCGCAAAAAAGAAAGCCCGCGCGAAGCGGGCCAAATGAAAGACTTCCACCGATGCCTCTCGAAAGAGGCCAACGAAGTGTAGGCTCGTTTTAGCCGAAGAGAAATCCGGTCATATTTCAGCCTGTTACAACGCCACCGTCTCCGGTAACGGGGTAAGAAAGCCCGCGTCGCGCAGATAGCCGATGTAAAGCCGGATCATCGCGCCGTAGTCGGTTGTCAACGCCACGCCGTGCCGCGCCAGTTCGGTCAACGTGTCGATCTGCTCGACCGGCAACGGTGCGCCGGAAAGGTCACCGGTATAGAAGTCGCGAATCAGCGCCAAACCGTTCGACGCATCGAGACCCGCCAGACGCCGCTGCCAGTCTGCCGGCGCCTGTGCTGCGGCATGCAAGCCACAAGCAGCGAGCACAGCAAACCACTGACGCAGGGACAGGGCGAACGGATTGTTCAGGTTCGCCACGCGGATGCCGGCACGCGGGTGCAACACCATTGCCGTCAGCGCGTTCGCGAGCTGATCGACCGGCATCATTTCGACTTCCCGCGCCGTTTCCGGATAGGCACCGAGTTGCAAGCAGCCCTGGGTGAACAGCCAGAAATGGTTGCGCGCGAAATTGCTAAAACCGGTGCGGCTGTCGCCGGTGATATTGCCGGGTCGTGCAATGAGCGCCGGCAAGCCGAAGCGGCGTGCGCATTCCGCGACCCGTTGCTCGCCCACCCATTTCGTCAGCAGATAGCCGTTATCCAGCAACGGGCGCGCGTTGCTCACCTGCTCGTCGATGCGCACGGCGCCCTCCAGCATCTCGCCAACCGACAGCGTCGAGACAAAACAGAACGGCTTTTGCCGCTGAGTCAGCGCGAGCCGCAGCAAAGCCTCGGTGCCGCCGACATTCGCAGCCTTCATCGCCTCGTAGCTATGCAGGTGATGGACGAATGCGCCGCAGTGCAGGATCGCGTCGACCTCCACCGCGAGTTGCCGCCAGCGCGATGTGTCGAGCCCGAGCTGCGGCGCGGCAAGATCGGCAGGAATCACCTCGACGCGGCTGAAGTCGATCGCCAGCCCCGCCTCGCGCGCCTTCCCCTCCAATACGGCGCGTCCGGCATCGGCGCTCGCGCAGCGTTGCAGGCAAATCACCTTGCCGATCCGGGCGCATAACGCGTGCAGCAGGTAAATGCCGAGGAAACCGCTCGCGCCGGTCAGCAGCATCGTGCGAATCGGCGCTGGCCTGGCTGCGTCAGAGCAAGCGGGCGCGGCATGCTCGACAACGAAAGGCGTCGACGCATCGGCAATCGCGCGCTCGATCATGTCCTCGTGACCGCCGTGCGCGAGCGTCGCGATGGTCGGCGAGCGGTAGAACGCAGCCATCGCGAAGTCGATGCCGAGCGTATCGCGCAATTGCGCCTGCATCCGCACGGCCAGAATCGAATTGCCGCCGAGCCGGAAGAAACTGTCGTCGCGGCCGATGCCGGAAACACGCAGCAGCGTCTGCCAGATCTCGGCGATGCAACGCTCGACGCCTTCGCGTGGCGGCGTACCGCTTGCACGTGGGGGCGCGGGCAACGCCTTGCGATCGTGTTTGCCGTTCGGCGACGCCGGCAGCGCGTCCAGCCGGATGAAACACGCCGGCACCATGTAGTCGGGCAGCGCCTGCGACACATGGCGGCGCAGCGTGTCTTCATCCGGCACCGCACCGTCTTCGTCCGATCCGGCAACGCCGACGTAGTACGCGGCCAGATAGCGCGCGTCCCCTTCGCCCCACACGCGACACGCGGCATGCGCGACACCGGGCGCGGCCGCGATGCAATTCTCGATCTCGCCGAGTTCGATGCGAAAACCGCGCAGCTTGACCTGCTCGTCGTTGCGGCCGAGGTATTCGATCGTGCCGTCAGACAGAAAACGGCCGAGATCGCCCGTCCGGTACATCAGCGCGTATGGGGCATCGCGAAACGGATCGACCACGAACCGTTCCATCGTCATGGCCGACTGGTTGATGTAGCCGCGCGCCAGATTTTCTCCGCCGATGTAGATTTCGCCGACCGTGCCGGGCGGCGCCAATTGCCGTTGCGCATTCAGCAGATAGAGCCGGTAACCCGGCAGCGGCTTGCCGATGATGCGGCTCGGCCCGCCCGGCAAGACTTGTCCGCACGAGGCCATCACGGTGATTTCGGTGGGGCCGTACAGGCTGAATAGCCGCGTGTGTTCACTCCACCAGGCAGCGCTCGGTTCGTCCAGCGTATCGCCGCCGAATCCAAGCAGTTGCAGATCGGGCAGCGGCTCGCGCGGCAGGCCCTGAACCACGACCGGTGCAAGCGAAGCATGCGTGACGCGCTCCGCTTTCAGCAGGCTGTGCAACAGGCGCGGATCGCGGCGCGCCTGCTCCGGCAGCACGATGAGCGTGCCGCCGTGCAGCAGCGCGAGAAACAGATCGAGCACGCTTGCGTCGAAATTGGTGGACGCCGCCAGGGTGCTGATACTGCCCGGCGCATAGCCGAGCGCGCGACTCGCCGCGGCCACCATTCGAACCACGCTGTGATGTTCGACCAGCACACCCTTCGGCTTGCCGGTCGAGCCCGACGTGTGGATCACATAAGCGAGCGTCTCGGGAACCACAGTCTGCGGCCGGTGCGGCTGCCCCACCTGCTTCGCCAGCAGCGCCGGGTCGATCTGGTGCAATTCGCCGAGGCCGGCGGCCTCCAGCGCGAGGCGGCTCGGTTCGTCGGCGAGCACCGTATCGACCGAACAGTTTTCGACGAAGTAGCGCAGACGTTCGGCGGGATAGGCCGGGTCGAGCGGCACATACGCGCAACCGGCTTTGAGCGTGCCCAGCACGGCAGCCACCAGCAGGACGCTCTTCTGCATGCTCAAACCGATCCGCGCACCGGCCGGCATGCGGGCTGCCAAGCCGTGAGCGATAGCATCGCTGAGCGCGTCGAGTTCACGATAGCTGAGCTGCTGCTCGCCACAGCGCACGGCAACGCGCGATGCGTGTGCCGCGACCACCTCGGCGAAACGCGCCGGGATCGACTGCGGTGCGTCCGGCAGCGGCTCGCCGCACGCGAAGCTCAAACACCGCGCATGTTGCGCATCACTCAGATAGGCAAGTTGGCCGACCGATGTATCAGGCTGACGAGCAGCGGCATCGCAAAGCGTCATGAACACCTCCGCCATCCGCTCAACCGAAGCTTCATGCAGCACCGAACTGTCATATTCGAAGCGCCCATCCAGCCCGCCGTCGGGCCGCACATAGAAAATCGCCGACAGGTCCGTTTTCGACGTCAGCGGAGGGCGTTCCTCGGCGTAATAGGCCGCTCCGCCGATGTGGCCGTTCAGCTCAATGCCGTTTTGCAGACTGAAGATCGTGTTCAGCGCGCCGAGCTGGTCGTTGTCCGTGTCGTAAGGCGTGGCGAGCAGATGATCGCGGTCGTCGAGCATCTGCCGCTGCACCGCGCGCGCCAGTTCGCCGAACCCTTGCCGCGTGTCGATGCGCTGCACCAGCACGGCCATCGACACGAACATGCCGTAGATCTGCTCGCTGCCCGGAACATCGCGGCCCGCATACGGATAGGCACAGGCCAGTTGCTGCTGGCCGCTCACGCGCCACAGCCAGACAAGATACAACGCGAATAGCAGAGGCGGCAACGTCATGTCGTGCGCATCGGCAATCTGCTTCAGGCGCCGCACCTGGGCCGGCCGTACATGTAGCGCCAACGAGCGGTTGGCGTTCGGTTCGCGCTGCAATGCGTCGAACGGCAATTCGGTGCGCAAGGCAAGCGCATCGAGCTTGCGTGTCCAGTACTCACGCGCGGCGGCAAAACGCGGCGATTGCACTAATTGCTGCGCCCAGCGACCGTGGTCGAACCACGAGAGCCGCTCTTCTGAAACCGGCCGGCCTTCGTAGCGCAACGTCAATTCGTCGAGCAACAGTTTGAACGACCAGCCGTCGAAAATCGCGTGATGAATGCAGAGCAGCAACGTAGTGCGGCTTTCTTGCGGGGACATGAGCAATTGCGCACGCCACAACGGCGCGCAGTCGAGCGGCAAATTCACTGCGCGCATGGCGTCGGCATACGCTTCGATCGCGCCGGCATCGCAGGTCTCCAAAGCAACGGAAATAGGCGCGGGCGAATTCGTCAGTTTGGCGGAAGTGCCCGGGAGCAGCCACAACTGTCCACCGCGTTCCGCGAAGCTCGCGGTGAAGATCGGGTTATGCGCGAATACGCCGACGAGTGCCTGGTGCAAGCGCAGCGGATTCGCTGCGCCGTCGAAGTCCACCCGCATCACGATGTTGTACGCGTTATCTGCAGGCTTGCCGAGCGCGCGGGTGTGCATCATCCGCACGAGCCGGCTAGCCACGGGCGCGGACGTGGGCGGACCTGCTTGCGCGGCGAGCGGCGGCAGCGCGGTGCCCGCTTCGACGCCCTGCCGCGCGCTTGTGCAAAAGGCGTCGAACTGCGGATGCTCGAACAGCGTCTTCAGCTTGACTGGTGCGGACAGGCTTGCGCTGACACGATTGCACACAAGTGTGGCAAGCAGCGAGTGGCCGCCGAGGTGGAAGAAGTGGCTGTCCTCCCCGACGCTGTCGAGCGGCACGCCCAGCACCTCCGACCAGATCGCTTGCACGGCCAGTTCGAAAGCGTCGAAAGCGCGCTTCGCGGAGTCGGCCGGACCGGCTTGCGGCGCCGGCAATCTGCTGCGGTCGATCTTGCCGTTGAGCGTCAAGGGCAGCGCCTCGACCGGCAGCAGAAAGGCCGGCACCATGTAATGCGCGAGTCGTTGCGCAAGACGACTTCGCAGCACCGCCGGCTCCAGCGCGGCCCCTGCATACCAGGCCACGAGGGCCGTCCCACCCTGCCGTTCGCAGGTGCCGACGTAGGCGCTACGTACCTCCGGTTGTTCGACGATGCTGGCCTCGATTTCGCCCAGTTCGATCCGGTAGCCGCGAATCTTCACCTGAAAATCGCTGCGCCCGAGAAATTCGATCGCGCCATCCGGCTGAAAACGGCCGAGGTCGCCGGAGCGGTAGAGACGTCCTGGGCCGAACGGATTCGCCCGAAACTTCTGCCCGGTTAGCTCGGGCCGCAGCAGATAGCCACGCGCAACCGCCGCGCCGCCAATGCAGATCTCGCCGATGCCGCCGAGCGGCACCGGTTCGCCTTCCTCATCGAGCAGATGAATCTGATAGCCGGGCAACGGATGGCCCAGTTGATTGGCGGCCTTGTCGCCGTCGAAGGTGTTTTCGGTCGCCATCACGGTGGTCTCGGTCGGGCCGTAGATGTTCGACAGGCGCAGCATGCCGGACCAGAAGCGGATCGTCTCGTCGTCGCTCGCTTCACCGCCGCAGAGAATCGTGTCCAGATGCGGCAGCGCGCGCCGCGGCAGCAGCTTCAGAATCGCCGGCGGCAGGAACGCATGCGTGATGCGTTCGGCTTCGAGGAAGGCGGACAGTGCGTCGGCATCGGTGCGCACCGCTTCGGGCGCGACGATCAGATGGCCGCCGTGCGTCAGCGGATTGAAAATCTCCAGCACGCTGGCGTCGAAATTGACGGATGCGAACTGCAGCCAGCGCGTGCTCGCGTCACGCCGGTAGCGGCCCGTCAGCGAGGCGATCAGATGCGCCAGCATGCCGCGCTCGATGACCACGCCCTTGGGTTTGCCCGTCGTGCCCGAGGTGTAGATCACGTAGGCGGTGCGTTGCGGATCGAGCGGCGCGCCTCGCGCGAAAGCCGATCCGGTCACCCCGGCCGCCGGGCCTTTTAGCAGATCGTCGATCCGGTATAGCGCGCAATCGACCAGCGCGCTCAAACGCTCATGGGTTGCCGCATCGACAATCACGGCGCGCAGTTGCGCATCCTTGACGATGTAGCGCAAGCGCTCATCCGGCATCTGCGGGTCGAGCGGCAGGTAGCCCGCGCCATGGGTGAGCACGCCGAGCATGGCCGGAACGATGCTCGCGCCACGCGAAATGCAGATGCCGATCAACGCGTCCCGTCCATCAGCCGTGTCCGGCGCATTCGGGGCATTTGGCGCATTCGGCGCGTGCGGTTCAAGCGCGGCCAAGGCTGCGCTCACACGTTCGGTGGCGAGCGCCAGTTGCGCGTAGGTGAACGCAGCGTCCGGGCCGCTGACCGCGGGACGCGCGGCGTGCTCGCGGGCCGCCTGCGCGAACAGATCGACCACGTCCCGCGCGGGTGCGGCAAGCGAACCGCCGTCGGACCACGCCGCGCAATGGCGCCGCAACACCGGCGTATACAGATCGATCGCATCGACCCTCTGCCCGAGACTCTCGCCGACGCGCCCGAGCAGCGCCGTCAGATGCCCGAACGCGAGACGCAGCCCGTCGAGTTGCTGGGGATAGCGGCTATGCACGTGCAACGCGATCTCTTCGCGCAGGTCGAGGTAGACGCCGATGTCCTCGTGCGAGAAACGGCGCGAGTACGGCGCCAGCAAGGTCGCGGACAAGGTGCCGAGCACGAGTGCGTCGTAGGGCAAGCTGTCGGTCTCGCACACCACGTTGGTCGCGCGCACGAAACCCGGTTCGCGCCGCTCGATGTCGTGCAGCACCTCAAACGCCGGAAGTTCGGCGTGAAAATCCGCCATCTCGGCGCGCGCCGCCGCGTGCCGTAGAAACTGCCGCAGCGTCATCGTGTCGTCGAAGTCGGTTTTCAGGAAGCGCCGCCGTTCGTCGAAACCGATCGTCTCGTCGCGTTGACAGCGGCCGCGCTGGTGATGCGCGGTAAGCACCGCGCGGCTGCCGGTCATGCGGCGCAGCAGCACGTGAACACACAGTTTGATCAGCAGATCGGGGGCGACGCCGAGCGTATGGGCCTCACTGCGTAAAGCGGCGCCTGTCCGCGCATCGAGGCGCAGCGTAAAGCTGCTGTCGGCGAGCGCATTTTGCGTGCACGGCGCGTGCCATTCGAACGAAGCGTCGCCCAGTTGGCCAATCCAGAAATCGAGGCCGGTCTGCAAACGGTCATTCGCGAGGAGCTCACGCTCGGCGTCGAGCAGGCCTTGCTGATCGATGCCGAGCGGTGCGAGCGGCGCTGTGCCGCGATAGATCCGCGAAAGCGCATCGAACAACGGCCTCAGCGAAAAACGGTCGAGCAGAGCAGGATGGCAGGCGAACACGAGGTAACTCTGGTTGCCGGCGCGCAGCAGCGTGAACGCCCACGGCAGCCCGGCGTCCAGCCGGAAGCGACGCGCGCACAGGCCGTCGATCAACGACAGCGCAGCGGCTTCGTCACACTCGTCACGCCGGTCGAGATCAATCACGTTCAACTGTGCTCGCGCATCGCGGCGGATGACCCAGTGCGTGCCCTGTTCGGTGTCGACGAGCCGGTACGCAAGCGGCCGGCAGTGCGCCACCAGCTGTGTCACGGCAGCGGAAAGCCGCTCGATGTCGGGACAGCCGTCGATCCGGTAGACGGCACAGAGATTGGGGCCTGCGGCGGCATGCGCCAGGGTGCGGGATTGCGTGCGCGTCAGCGCAAAGGAAGTGTGTTCCAAACGATACCTCGTTGTCGGGGTGGACGGGGCCGATCGGCTCGCACAAGCGCCGGCCGCGCGCGACTCGTGACCGCGCCGCGGCGCTTCGCCAGATGGTCGGGCCCACGCTATTGACGTGAAGTTGTCGTCACCATAGGAAAACTCTTAGAACTCCTGCTGTGTGTGGATCGGTATTAACACTCGTTGATCAAACACGGTTTATGTCAGGCGGATCGCATCAGACTGAATGCGCTCATGCAGACGACAGAAAGGCAATGGAAAGAACATCACGCGCACCGCGTAGGCGAACCGGACTGCGGGGCACCGGACCGGCATACAGGGCGAACGACAATTGCATCCTGGCGCTTTTTGACTACCATCAAGTTAGACCCTGTCCCAATGCTTTCCACAACGATGCTCATCGGTATGCGTCACCTTCGCCGCTTGACCGGGCCCTGCGCTTGCCGCGTCGGCGGATCGCTATTGCAGGCGCATCGGGCGATGTCGGTATCCGTTTTGACCGTAGCGTCGACGCTGGTGCTTGCGGTCATGGCGGGCTGCACCATCACACCGCCCGATCGGCCGCTCGTCATCACGCCGGCCGCCGCCGTCAATAGCGCGACGCTCGATCAATACCGCGGCGCGGTCGCCAGACGCATCATCGAACGCAGTCCGTCATATGTGCTGCACGGCACACCGCAAGCCATGCTGCGCTCGCTGGTGGTGGTGTCGTTCACGGTGGATCGCAATGGCCAGGTGCTGCAGTCGTCGGTGTATCGGACCAATGGCGACGACGAAGCCGAGAGCACCGCGCTCGCCACCTTGCGGCGCGCCTCGCCGCTGCCGCAACCACCTGGCGCATTGCTGAATGGCCGCGGGCAGCTCGAACTGTTCGAGGACTGGCTCTTCAACGACAACGGCAAATTCCAGTTGCGCGAGTTCGCCTCGCCGCAAGCGCAAACCATCGAGTAAACGCAGCGCCGACGCAGCGAAAGCGGCAGGACGCGAGACCGGCCTCACCCTGCCTTGCTCCGTTGTGCGCCCGCTCGCTATAATTTTCCGATTCCCCAAGCCGGATCCCTCCGGCATGGCGCGCGCCGCCCGCTTACCCGTTGGTGCGGCGCGCGCCCGATTGCAGCAACGCCGCGCGACCCGCGCAGGCCGCCTGCCTGACATACGAACGACGCTGACGGCTCACTGCTGCCGTTGTAAGCTGTCGCATCGTCGCCCGCGCCGGGCATGGCTTCAAACGCCAGCAAGACGCGCCGAAGCGCACGAACCTAAACAAAGATGCCGGCTGATCACGCGCCGCCCGCACATAAAAGTACGGCGTCCAACGGCATCACGACACTCGGAGACCCTGCATGTCCACTTCGCCGATTTCCGCGGCCCAGCCCCATTCGAGCGGGCAGAACAGCAGCGCGCGGATCATCTTCGCGAGCTTCATCGGCACCGCGATCGAGTTCTACGATTTCTACGTCTACGCGACCGCCGCGGCGCTCGTCATCGGGCCGGTATTTTTCCCGCACGGCTCGGCGACGGCCCAGGCTTTATCGGCTTTCGTCACGTTCGGCATTGCGTTCGTCGCGCGCCCGATCGGCTCGTTCCTGTTCGGTCACTTCGGCGACCGGATCGGCCGTAAATCGACCTTGGTGGCTTCGCTGCTGGTGATGGGGGTATCGACCACGCTGATCGGATTCGTGCCCGGTTACGACTCGATCGGCAGCCTCGCGCCGATCCTGCTGTGCATCTTGCGCTTCGGCCAGGGTATCGGCCTTGGGGGCGAATGGGGCGGCGCGGCGCTGCTCGCCACGGAGAACGCGCCGGCCGGCAAACGCGGCTGGTTCGGGATGTTTCCGCAACTCGGGCCGTCGATCGGTTTTCTGGCGTCCAACGGCCTGTTCTTCGCGTTGGCCCTGTCATTGAGCGACGAGCAATTCCGCAGCTGGGGCTGGCGCGTGCCGTTCCTCGTCAGCGCGGTGCTGGTTGCGCTCGGCTTGTACGTGCGCCTGAAGATCGCCGAGACGCCGGCCTTCCAGGCAGCCATCGAGCGCGAGGAGCGCGTGAAGGTGCCGATCGCCACCCTGCTCTCGCAGCACTGGATGCCGACTCTGCTCGGCGCGCTCGCCATGGTGGTCTGCTACACGCTGTTCTACAACGCCACCACGTTTTCGCTGTCGTACGGCGTGTCGGTGCTGCATATTCCGCGGCCGACTTTCCTCGGCATGCTGTGCATCGCGGTCGTGTTCATGGCGCTCGCCACGCCGCTGTCGGCCTGGGCGAGCGACCGTTATGGCCGCAAACCGGTGTTGATCGTCGGCATCATCGCGGCGATCCTGTCGGGCTTCACGATGGCGCCGCTGCTCGGCAGCGGGCAGATGCCGCTGGTGCTGCTGTTCCTCGTGATCGAGCTGTTCCTGATGGGGGTGACTTTCGCCCCGATGGGCGCGCTGCTGCCGGAACTGTTTCCGACCAACGTGCGCTATACCGGTGCAGGCGTGTCGTACAACCTCGGCGGGATTCTCGGTGCGTCCGTCGCGCCGTATATCGCACAGGTGCTGGCCGCGCACGGCGGGCTGCCCTGGGTGGGCGCGTATGTGTCGATCGCGGCGGCCGTCAGCATGCTCGGCGTGCTATGCATGCGCGAGACGCGCGATGCGCACTTGATGTAACGGGAGCGAAGACGCGCTGGGTAAATTCCCTGCCTTGCGCGTCTTTTTGACTTGCCTATACTCGAAATAAATAACCCTAAGGCAAGCAGGGAGGCTCTGATGAATATTCACCTTCACAACGCGGATATCGTGATGATCATCGCGCTGGCGCTGCTATGTTCGCTGCTGCTGGCTTTGCGCTTTCGTCCCGCGACGTGGAAGGGCATCGTTGTGGAAGCGCTCGCCGCGAACGCAGCCGCGATTACCGCAGTGATTGCTTTTGAAATGCTGCTTGCCTGAGCAGTCGACCATACCGGCGCCAGTGCCAGTGCCCGCGCGCCATGGCCGGTCGAGCGCGGCCTGCGTCTGAACTCATCCAAAGAAGCCGTTGAACGGCTGCCCTCGCCGATGCCGGTGAGCGGCAGCCGTCAGGATCAGGTGCTGCGTCTGGCCCAATCCGGGCCGCAAGCCATTACCGGTAGTAGTAGCCGTGATGGTAGTAGCCGCCGCCGTAGTAATAGCCAGGCGCCGGTGCAACGATGCAGCCCCCAAGCGCCGTTGCCAGCAGCGTGCCTGCGATCAGGGTCAGGATTAAGCGTTTCATATTGTTCTCCTTCGAGTCAGATTCATTCGAGCCGAAACCCCGAATGACTCGATTGAACACGACCCTGCCTCCCGCGACCGTTGCCATTTGTAAGGGAAGATCACGTGTGTGTTACACGTTTGCGCCCCTAAATCCGGCTGCGCCAAGCCATCGCGTGAACAGATTCACATCAGAGGAAAACAGCACCTATACTGGGTTGGATATGCGAGCCACGTGCAAGCCTTGTCCGTGGCGGACGCGCGGACCGGAACGCGGACGGCGAGTATTGAATCGGCGCTTCACGTGCCGTAACCAGGCCGGCAACCGCGCGCGAAACCGCGCGGACAGCCAATTAGGCGCCCTACGAAAAGCGACAGATTTAACAGGTATGTAATGCGCAATGGTTGGTCCAGGTGCAGAGCGCGGTCGTCAAAGACCGGCATCGGGACACTGGTAAGCGGCCGACGAATCTCACCGCACGCGCGCGGCATGCCTCAATGAATGCGTGATTGAACTCGACCGCCGGCCGGCGGTCTGTTTAGGACTGGGTCGATCACCCGAGGTGGTCGCCCGGTGTCTGAGTCAGTTTGTTCATTGAAGTGATTCCTCTTCGCCCGTAGTTCCCCGACGCGGGCGTTTTTCGGAGGCGTTCCGTGGCAGCGCTCGTTTGATTGGGCGACTGTGCGTCGCGCCTCTTTTCTTTTGACCGAACGATTAGCCAAACGATTGCGCAAAAGCGCGGCGAAATTACGCTCAGGCCGCGGCTGATCCGTGCTGCATGGCAACGGGGTGCGATTCGCCCTGCACGTAATCGATCGCCTTCAGCACCTCGGCGACCGCTGGGACTGACCGGCCGTCACCGATCGAAATCGAGCGGAACGGCGCGTCGATGCCGCAATGCGCCGGCGAAGTCGCCACAAAAATCATGACTGTGCGCTTCTGCAATGCATGCGCCAGATGAACGAGCCCCGTATCGGCCCCGACCACCAGCGCGCAGCCGTCGATCATCTGCGCGATTTCGGTCACGCTCAGTTTCGGCAGGACGGTCGAACCCGGCACCTGTGACGCGATCTGTTCCGCCTCGGCACGCTCGCGTTCCGAGCCCCACGGCAACACCACCTGAAAACCACGCTGCACCAACTCACGCCCGACCGCCCCCCAATGGGACAGCGGCCACTTCTTGTCGTCTTTGGAGGTGGCATGAAAGAGCGCCGCGACCGGGGCGCCGCTAGCCGCGAACGGCAGCCCGGCCGGTGCGGGCAGGCGCAGATTGTAGGCCGGCGGCCCCTCGACCTCATAGCCGAGCGCCTCACCCGCGCTGATGCGCATGCCATGCCATGCATCGCAGGACGGCCTGGGACCGAAACGCCCGGTGTAGGCAAATGCAGCGCCGCGCTCTCCCAGATCCCGGGACTGATAGCCAATACGTTTAGACGAGCGAGCCAGAAAGGCGATGATCGCGCTCTTGTACACCCCGTGAATGTCGATGATGAAGTCGTAGCGGTAGGCACGCAATTCGGCGATCGACGCCGCGATCGCCTTGAAATCGCTCCAGCGGCGCGCCTTCTTGAAGCGGCGCAGCGGGGCGCAAAGCACGCGGTCCACGCTTTCGCTCCAATGCACCACTTCGGCGAATGCTTCGTCGGCCGCCCAATCTACTGCAACGCCGGGAAAAGCGCGTTTAATGTCGGCAACGACCGGCAACGCCTGCACGATATCGCCGAGTGAAGTGACCTTGACGATAAGAACTCGTTTCATTGAGGACCTGTTAGTTGTTCGAACGTCAAACTATTTTAGCCGACGATGGGAATAATCTTTGCTAAACGCCACAGGGCGCAATCCGGTCATCAATACAGACCGTTACGCTGGAAAACTTACAAATATTTTCTTTACATATTTTCAGATCGCCTTCATAGCGTTCGTCGATGCGGCACGCTTTATAATCCACCCTTTGCGCCAGCACATCCGTCATGTCCCGGGCTTTCCCTCCGCGCTCTTCCAGCATCGTGCGTCGCGCCAGACGCCTGTGGCGACAATACGGCGTCTTCTGGCTCGGCGCGATCGCGGTCGGTCTGGTGGCGGTTCTGTATGCGAGGCTAATCGACTGGGGCTACGGCGCATTTCGCGCCATGCAGCATCAGCACGTATGGGCGCCGTTGATCGTCACGCCCGCGGTCGCCGCGCTCGCTGTCTGGCTCACGCGCAAGTTCTTTCGCGGCGCCGAAGGCAGCGGTATTCCTCAAGTCATCGCCACCCTGCATGCCAGGCCCGGCGAATACGGCGCACGGCTGCTGTCGTTCAGGATTCTGTTCGGCAAGATCGCCGTATCGTTTCTGGCCATTCTCGGCGGCTTCACGATCGGCCGCGAAGGACCCACCGTGCAGGTCGGCGCGGCACTGATGTTCAACCTGCGGCGGCTCTACCCGCGCTCGAATGCGCTGATCGAACGGCAACTGGTGCTCGCGGGCGCGGCAGCGGGCTTGTCCGCGGCATTCAATACGCCGCTGGCAGGCATCGTGTTCGCAATCGAAGAGCTCACCCGCAGCTTCGAAGCCCGCGCGAGCGGCGTGCTAATCACGGCAATCATCATTGCCGGTGTGATCGCGCTCGGCCTGAACGGCAATTACACCTATTTCGGCACCATTCAGATCGGCGCGCATTTCCCCGATCTGCTGGCGGTAGCCGTCGTGCTCACGGCAATCGTCACCGGGATTGCGGGCGGCGTGTTCGGCTGGCTGCTGCTGAACACCGCACGCTGGATTCCCGCGCCGCTGCGTCAGTTGCACGGCGAGCGGCCGGTCGCATTCGCCGCGTTGTGCGGCTTCCTGATCGCAGTGGTCGGCCTCGTCTCCGGCGGCACGACCTTCGGCAGCGGCTACGCGGAAGCGCGCGGATTGCTCGACGGACACGAGCACCTGTCGGTGTTCTATCCGTTCCTGAAGATGATCTCGATGGTCGGCTCTTATCTGCCGGGTATTCCAGGCGGGATCTTCGCGCCGTCGCTGTCGATCGGCGCGGGCTTCGGCAATCTGCTGCACATGGTGTTCGGCTCGATGCAATTGCCCATGCTGATCGCCCTCGCGATGGTGGGCTATCTGGCGGCCGTCACGCAGTCGCCGATCACCTCATTCGTGATCGTGATGGAGATGATCGATGGTCATGCGCTGGTGATCTCGCTGATGGCCACCGCGTTGATCGCGAGCCGCGTATCGCGTTTGCTCGCACCGCCGTTGTACGAGTCGCTGGCGGAACGCTATATGGCGCCGCTGCCACAGCCCGCCCCAGCACCGGTGCCGGAAGTTCCCGAAGTCGAGGCGCCCGAGGCCGCAGTCGCCGATGAGACCGACGACGGTACTCGTGCTGAAGACGGCGCCCCGCGTCAGTAAACAACCACCCCCGGCGCGTGCACATAAACTGGCCGCGCCGGCACCACTACGCAGCCGGCCAGCACGACCGCCAATGCGGCGATCAGAAGCAGATTCTTTTTCATCACGTGTTCCTGAGAAACGCAGGCGAGCGCGGCGCCTGAGTCGTCAAACTGGAGAGAACGGCACGAACGCGGTCAACCGCGCCGTGCCGGACAGTGCTGGCGTCTGAGGACTTAAGCCGCCCAGTGGCCTTCGACCCAGCGATAGTTCGGACCGTGCTGGACCCAGTGGCCCGGCACCCAGTGGAAGCCGACACGCTCGGCTTGCCAGTGGCCCGCCACCCACACATAGCGGCCGTGATCCCAGCGCCAGTGACCGTGATCCCACACGTAGCCGACGCGCGGCGCCGGCACGGCTTCGTAGCGCACGGCCGGCGGTGCGGACGGTGCGATCACAACGACTTCTGCGGCCGAAGCGGACGCGATGGCGGATGCACCAGCGGCGATCAGCACAGCGTTGGCGATCAGCAAGCGAAAGGTCTTGTTCATGTTTTCCCTCTGTAGTTGGACACCGAATCCGGCGTTATCCGTTTAATGCGCGAGGGATCAAAAGCGCTGACTGCCGCCGTGTAACGGCACACGCTGAAGTGCAACGGATTATTTCGCCGCACGGCATAGCCACGTGCGGACATACGCGGCCATGCACAACGGCGCGGCGCGTTCGGGCAGCAAACAGAGGATAAAGAGGCAGACGGCGCGTAGAACCCACATCCGCGCGTCTAATTGAACAGCAGAAGGACACCACCGGGAGGACAGCGTCTACGCGCCCCATCCCGTCACGTCGGATCGACACAACGAAGCAGAGCGCGCAGCGCGTTACGCGGAACCCGCCTGCGGTATTTCAATCTTGACCTCGAGCACTTCAAGATCGTCCTGGCGCTCCAGGCTCACGCGAATATCGTCGTTGGAGATCTTCACGTACTTTGAAATCACGGCCACCAGTTCGCGTTGCAACGCAGGCAGGTAATCGGCAGGCGCATGGCCGCCGGCGCGCTCGTGCGCGATGATCAACTGCAGGCGTTCCTTCGCTACCGACGCGGATTTCTTCTTCTCGCCCAGCAAAAACGAAAGAATCGACATTACGTGCGCTCCCCTTACTTGGTGCCGAAGAGGCGCTGCAGCAGCCCTGGCTTCTGGTAATCGGTAAAGCGAAGCGACTTCTGCTCGCCGAGGAAACGCGACACGACATCTTTATAGGCTTCGGCGACGTCGGTACCGTCGAGGTGGACCGCCGGCAGCCCCTGGTTCGACGCGTGCAGCACCGCTTCCGATTCCGGAATCACGCCGATCAGGTCGATGCGCAGAATTTCCTGGATGTCGGTCAGCGACAGCATTTCGCCCTCGCTGACGCGCTTCGGGTTGTAGCGGGTGATCAGCAGGTGTTCCTTGATCGGCTCCTTGCCTTCGATCGCGCGCTTGGTCTTCGACGACAGAATGCCGAGGATGCGGTCCGAGTCACGCACCGAGGAGACTTCCGGATTCGTCACGATCAGCGCTTCGTCAGCGAAATGCATGGCAAGCAGTGCGCCCGATTCGATACCGGCCGGCGAGTCGCAGACGATGAATTCGAAGTCCATTGCGATCAGGTCGTTGATGACCTTCTCGACGCCTTCCATGGTCAGCGCGTCTTTGTCGCGCGTCTGCGAAGCCGGGAGAATAAAGAGGTTCTCGCACTTCTTGTCCTTGATCAGCGCCTGGTTGAGGTTCGCTTCGCCCTGAATCACGTTGATCAGGTCGTACACCACCCGGCGCTCGCAGCCCATGATGAGGTCGAGGTTACGCAGGCCGACGTCGAAGTCGATCACGGCGGTTTTGCTGCCCCGCAGAGCGAGGGCCGATGCAAAACTCGCGCTCGTGGTCGTCTTGCCCACGCCACCCTTGCCCGAAGTCACCACAATGATTTTTGCCATTACCCTTACCTTGTGTTCGTCAAATTCGTCAATTATGTGCGGCCCGCTTTGCCGTGGAACGCCGCCTGCCGTGATGGTTCAGGGCAGCGTGCGCACCACGCCGATCAGGTGAGCCGCAGTGGTTCGATCATCAGTTTTTCTTCTTCGAGCCAGATCTGCACCGGCTTGCCGAGCACATCGGCCGGCAGCGGGTTCTCGGTCGTACGATAGATGCCCGCGATCGAGATCAGTTCCGGTTCGAGACACGTGCAGAAAATGCGCGCGTCGTGATTGCCCTGCACGCCGGCCAGTGCCCGGCCGCGCAGCGGCGCGTAAATGTGGATGTTGCCTTCCGCGATGACTTCCGCGCCGTAGCTCACCAGACCGAGCACGACCAGATCGCCCTTTGCGTAGATGCGCTGGCCTGAGCGCAGCGGCTTGTCGACCACCATGGTTTGCGACGAGGTGGCGAGACGGACGGGCTCGGCAGCGGGCGCCGGCTCGACTGCGGCGGCCGTGGCCGGGGTGCCGTTTTCCGGCGCCCCGCCGGCGTCGGCAAACAGATCGGCCGGCGGCGTGGCGGTCGCGGCGGTGGCCACCGGCGCCGCAACAGCGGGATTGGCGCTTTCTTCGTCAGCGGATTTTGCGGCGGCGCCGCGGCGGTCGCGCGCTTCGAGCAGCGGCAGCGCGGATTCGGCCGCCCACGTCTGCTGAGCGTTGGCGACCACGCCGACCGGACGCATGCGCACGCTGTCGAGCAGTTGCGCGATGTCGGCGAGCGGCACGCGTTCGTTGTCGGCGAGCCGACGCACGTCGATCGCGACGACGTCGTTAGCGAAAAATTCGGGGGTCGCCTCGAAGCGCCGGGTCAGTTCGGCGCGCATTGCATCGAGGTCGGTTGTCTTGACCACAAACAGGAGCGTGTCGACAGAGCCGCTGCGGAGTTCGAAAAAGGGCGATTTCTTGGGCGACATAGCGTTCGGCAAAAAATTTTGCGTATTTTACAGGCGTACAGGCGGGGAGCGAGTTTTTTTGCCGGGAGAACGCGCCCCCGCGGCCTGAATACCCGTGACATAGCCACGCCTCGGCCGTTCAGGCCGCGCTTGGGGCGCTCATTTGGCCATGAACCCGGCCATGAACGCTGCGGCGACGCGGAAGGGATGTGAGCGGCAGGCTGACGCGCCGCTCGTGAGATCACTGCTGAAACACCTGCGACGTGGTCGGCACGTGGCGCACCAGCAGGCTTTCGGCCTGCTCGGGCGCACGTGCGACACGGCGGTGCTCGCCGGTCGGACCGAAGCCAAGCGCCTCGTAAAAACGCATTGCATTGCGGTTGGCGTCGGCGACCCACGCGTAGATTTCCATCGCGCCTTCGCCGGCGAGCCAGGCGCTGGCGGTGTCGACGAGCAACTCGCCGCCGCGCAGATGACGCACGGCCGGCGCGACCCACAACTCGCAGACGAACGCGCGGCGCGCCGCCGTATCGTCGAAATGTGCTTCGATCAGTCCGGCCGGATGGCCTTCGGTATAGAGAATGAAACTGGTGGCGATAAACGAAACGGCGTGTTCGGCAGCGGTGGCGTCGAACGTGGCGGCATCCGCCGACAACGCGTCCTCGAGCGTTTCGCCGAAGGCATAGGGCGCCTCCCGCAACGACGCAGTGCGGAGTTCGCGGAAAACGGCGCCCTGATCAGCGGCGATACGGCGAACGGTCAATGACGGACTCATGCAGACGAAAACCCCTTGAAACCCTAACGCATAGCTTTAACCGAACCGGCGCGCGAGTCAAATGCTTATTTACTGGATCGGACCGTGGCGCCGCTCCCTGGCGTTGGCGCCGCGCGCCGATTGCGCGGCCATTCACCCGCCCACCGCCTTGATAACCGGCTCGCGAAGCGCGCCGGCCAATGCGTTCAGGGCGCTTCGTAAGTGCCGGTGCCGTCCGGCCACGGCGTCAGCAACTCATAGCCGTCTTCAGTCACGGCGATCATGTGTTCCCATTGCGCGGACAGGGAGCGGTCTTTGGTGACCACCGTCCAGCCGTCGCGCTGCACCGCGGTGCCGGCGCGGCCCGCGTTGATCATCGGTTCGATCGTAAAGACCATGCCCGGTTTCAGACGCACGCCCTGCCCCGGCTGACCGTAGTGCAACACCTGCGGGTCTTCGTGGTAGACCTTGCCGATGCCGTGGCCGCAGTAGTCGCGCACGATCGAGAAGCCGTCGCGCTGCGCGATTTTCTGGATCGCGTAGCCGACGTCGCCCAGCGTGGCGCCCGGCTTTACTTCGCGGATACCGGCCAGCATGGCTTCATAGGTCGTGTCGATCAGCTGGCGCGCCACCGTACTCGGCTGGCCGACGCAATACATGCGGCTGGTGTCGCCGAAATAGCCGTCTTTGATAATCGCAACGTCGATATTGATGATGTCGCCATCTTTCAGGATTTCGCTGCGATTGGGAATACCGTGGCACACCACCTGGTTGACGGACGTGCAGACCGTCTTCGGAAATCCCAAATAACCAACATTTGCCGGAATGGACTTTTGCGTATTGACAATGTAGTCGTTGCACAGCGCGTCGAGCTCGTCGGTGGAGACGCCGGCCTTGACGTGCTCGCCGATCATCGCCAACACGTCGGCCGCAAGGCGGCCGGAGATGCGCAGCTTGGCGATGTCGTCGGGAGTCTTGTAGGTAATGGCCATGAATTCGGTCGAGGTGGGTCGATGATGACGAACGCCCAATTGTACAGAGGATCGCCGGACGGCCTCCGCGAGCCGGGCTGAATCTGCATCGCGGGCGGCTTCCCGCACGATTTCGAGCGATTTTCAGGGGCTGTTCACGAGCCGCTCGGTGTGGCCATTCAGGTGCCTGCTCCGGAACCGCTCACGGACCGGCTACCCCGAGCGAGACCGCCTCATTCTGCAAGCGCACACGGAAATCTTTTGTGGGCTTTGCACCGGGTAGCCCATTCGCTCCGTAAGGGCGTTGATGACTCGCTTTCTTCCCCCTGCATCGTTTAGTTCTTCCCGGAAGAACGAGGTCTCTTTTTGCGTCCGCGATTTGCGTTGGTGCATCGCCTGCGTAACCGCTTTCCGCGCGTGCGCGTCGCGAATCCATGGGATTGGCAGCGAACCATCTGAGGAGCATAGCCAGCTCGGAGTCCAGCAATAAATCAGCATAACTTATCGATGCATTTGACCACCGGATAGAACGGCGTCTGCAACGCAGACAGTTTTTCCGCAACGCCGGCGCACTGGGTCTGGTCGGTGGGACACTGATCAGTGCGTGCGGTAGTGGCTCCGGCTCGATCGCCTCTGCCCAGAGCGCGCCGAGCGACCCGGAAATACTGAACTTCGCGCTGAATCCGGAGTACCTCGAATCGCAGTTCTACACCTACGCCACAACCGGTTTGGGGCTGCCCGCGAGCATGACCACCGGGCGCTCGACCACGATCGCCGCAGTGGCCTGCACGATCGCCGTGCTGGTGCTCAATCTTGTTCTGCTGCTGCAAATCGCCGGCATTTTGCTGTAGCCGTTGTGTCCTATGGCGACACGCCGAGCAACTGTTTGCGTAACGTCGGCGCGCGCGTCGACGGATCGAGCCAGATGCCGAAAAATGCGCGTGCAAAAGCGAGGTCGTCGAACTCGCCGGTCATCCGGTCGCCTGCGTAAAAGCGCACGCCTTTGCCCGGCAAATAGATCGCGCTTAGTTGATCGCCTGGACCGACATCCACCAGCGCCTGCATCATGTCCGCACGCCAGCGCGCCAATGTGTCCGCCGGAATCGGTGCATTCGCGAGACGCCTGATTTCGCTCATCCCGGTATCGACGAATCGCTCGCGCCCGATGCCGCGAGCGTAAATGATATGCAACGCGAAGCGTTCGTTGTAGTCGACGGGTAGGCGTTCGCTCCACATTTGCGCGCGGTATAGCCTGAAGCCGAACACGCTGAAATCGCCCTCGCCCACGAGTTTCGCGGGCTGCACGTCAGCGAGCCAGTCGGCGCTGGCGGCGGTCGCCCACAGCACCAGCACGAGTGCCGCGAATGCGCGCACGTCAGTCGGCCGACGCGAGCACGAACTGCATCACGTCCGTGCGTCCTTCGTCGAAACCGGCTTCGCAGTAGGCCAGATAGAGCCGCCACGTGCGCACGAAAATCTCGTCGAAACCCTGCTTCTGGATCGTATCGAGCTGTGCTTCGAACGCACTGCGCCAGCGGCGCAGCGTCTCCGCATAATCGCGCCCAAAGGCCAGCGACTTGCGCGCCGTGAGTTTGCCGCGCCGGGCCGCTTCAATGAAATGCTGCGGACTCGGCAACATGCCGCCCGGGAAAATGAATTCGCGGATAAAGTCGCTCGTGGCCCGATAGGCGGCGAAGTACGAATCGTCGATGGTGATGGTTTGCACGAGCGCGCGAGCGCCCGGCCGCAGACGTTCGCGCAGGATGCGGAAGTACGCCGGCCAGAATTTTTCGCCGACAGCCTCGAACATTTCGATCGAGACAATGCAGTCGTACTGTCCGGTCAGCGTACGGTAATCCCGCAGTTCGAGGTGCACGCGCTCGCTCAGGCCTTCCTCGTGCGCACGTTTCTGGGCGAATTCGAGCTGCGCCGCGGAAATCGTCACGCCATGCACATGAATGCCCTGACGAGCCGCATGCATCGCAAAACCGCCCCATCCGCAGCCGATTTCCAGAACACGCATGCCTTCGCGTAACCCGAGCGTATCGATGATGCGTTGATACTTGGCGTGCTGAGCGTCTTCAAGCGATTGATGGAAATTGCCGTCGAACACCGCGCTCGAGTACGTGAACGTCGGGTCCAGCCATTGCGCGTAAAACGCGTTGCCGATGTCGTAGTGCGCGTGAATATTGCGCCGGCTGCCCGAGCGCGTATTAGGTCTCAGCTTATGACGCAACCCGTACCAGAGTTGCGCGAGCCAGCCGCCATAAACCGTGCGTTGCAGCGCGCGTTCGTTGCGGATTGCCACGCGCAGCAAAGCCGCCAGATCGGGCGTATCCACCCAGAAGGCGCGCCATGCGTCGGCAAAGCCAATATCGCCTTTGCGCAGAATCGCGCCGCACGCACGCCAGTCGCGCAATTCCAGACGCGCACCCGGCGCCGCATGCGAATCGCCGAATACGCGCTGCTGTCCGTCGGGCGTGATCAGCACCAGGTGCCCAACCTGAATCCGCTCGAGTAGCGATAGAAACAGACGGCCGGACGCGGGTACGGTTCGGTGTCCGCTTAGGGTTCGTGAAAGCGCCATGGCTGGATTTCCTCAATCGGACGAAATGGGACGCGCAGCGGCGGACGGTCGAGCCTGGCCGGCAGCGGTGGGATCGGTGGGTGCCTCGGCCGTGCGGCCCGGCGCGGGCTGCTTGCCGTAGAACGGCGTTCTTTTGATGGCGAGACGCAGTGCTTGCCAATGAATTCGCGCGATGACACCGACTGTCAGCATGGGCTGACGCAGCAACGCGGCAAGTGCCGCCGGGCGCGTCAAAGGCTTTAAGCGGCCACCTACTGCGGTGCGAATCAGAAGTCCGTCAGCGTCCTTGTAATCGATCGAGACCGACACACTGTCAGGCGTCTGCCGGACGCGAAATGCGTAGCGCCCCTCCACGCGGCAAAACGGCGACACGTGCAGCACTTTGCGGCACTCGAGTTCCGTTTCGGGCGTAATCGGCGCGTTCCCCGCGGCGCTCAATAGATAGCAGTGGCGGGCGCCGAAAGTGTTACGCACCTCCGCCAGCAGCGCGCGCAAATGATCATTGCGGTCGTGGCAAAACCAGAAACTAACCGGGTTAAACGCATAGCCGAATACACGCGGAAACGCTTGCAGCCAGATCTTGCCGTCCGCCTCGTCGATGCCTGCCGCGGATAGTTGCGCGCGCATCCATGTGGCGAGATCGCTGCCATCGCGCGGGCCGTGATCGCGCTGATACAAGCTCAGCAGACGCCAGCGGTCGACGCCGAACCAGCCGCTATCGAGCGACGCCAGACGATCCAGATCGCAGCGCACATAAAACACCGGATACGAGAAGCGATGACGCTTCGGCCGCAAGCGCTCGTGGATCACCTTGCCCGTCAACAGCCAGGCGGCCGGATCGAGCCCGGCTTCGACACCGGTGGAATTCATAACCTGGCCCATGCCGGCGACACATTGAAATCGGCGGCAACGCGCAGTGCCGATTTCAGACCGTCCTCGTGAAAACCGTAGCCCGTCCACGCGCCGGCGAACCATGTGCGGTGCTTGCCTTGCAGCGACGGCAGCCGGTGCTGCGCATCGATGGCGGCCAGATCGAACAGCGGATGGTCGTAGACGAAGCGGCGCAGCTCGGTGCCCGGCGCCAACTGCGCCACCGGATTGAGCGTGACGACGAGCGGCGTCTTGAACGGCAGTGGCTGGAGCTGATTGACCAGATAGCTGACGCACACCGGATGCATGCCGTCATGTGCGCGACTTCCCAGATAATTCCACGCCGACCATACGCGCTGACGCCGCGGCAGCAGATTCGTATCCGTATGCAGCACTGCGATATTCGGCTGATAGCGTACGGCGCCCAGCACGCTGCGTTCGTCCTGATCCGCGTCGTTGCCAAGCAGTCGCAGCGAGGTCGGCGCATGGGTGGCGAGCACCAGCGCGTCGAAGCGCTCCGTGCCCTTGTCAGTGAACACGTCGACCCCGTCGACATCGCGCCGTACGCCTCGCACCGCGCTATCGACGCGAACGTCGTCGAGCGCACCGACGATGCGCCGCACGTACTCGCGCCCTCCTCCGACCACCGTCTTCCACTGCGGCCGCCGATTCACCTGCAGCAGCGCGTGGTTCAGGCAAAAACGCAGGAAGGTGGTGGCCGGAAAAGCGAGGATATCCGCGGTCGCGCTCGACCAGATTGCCGCGGCCATCGGCAGCAGGTAGTGGCGCTGGAATGCGGAGCCGTAGCCACCCGCCGTCAGCAGTTCGCCCATCGATGCGCGCGTTTCTATTGCGAGTTCCAGATTGCTCTGCGCGCTGCCGTTGAAACGCATGATGTCGCGCAGCATGCCGATGAAGGTCGGCGAAAACAGGTTGCGGCGTTGCGCGAACACGGTGTTCAGACTGGTGCCGGCCCATTCGAGTTGGCCTTCGTCGAGCGAGACCGAGAAGGTCATGTCGCTCGGATGCGACTCGACGCCTAATTCGGCAAACAACGCGATCAGGTTCGGATAGGTGCGGTCGTTAAAAACGAGGAAACCCGTATCGACCGGATGGGTGTGACCGTCGAGCGTGACGTCCACGGTATTGGTGTGGCCGCCCGCGTAGCCGGCCGATTCGAATAGGGTGACGCGATAGTTGCGCGCCAGCAGCCAAGCACTGGCTAAACCCGAAATACCGGCGCCGACAACCGCGACCCGCGAGCCGCGCGGCAGTGGTGAGGTCGGTGCGGGATGGATCATGGGCGCGTCTCCGGGTCCTGGACGCGCGCGGTGGGTTAGTTGGGTGTGGCGGGAAGTGCGCGTCCTTGCCGGGATTTACGCAGCGGGAGCCGAAATGGATGCACGTCGGGCAGATTTTGGCGGGTCACGCGCGTACGTGAGCTTGGCGGGTGCCGGCAGGAGGTATGGCACGAGCACAAACCAATGGAATTGCTTGCCGCAGTCGCCGCATCTCAACGCGGCGATACAACGTCTTTCGGACAGCCCAACCTGGCCGCCCCCAAAGCAAAAACCCCGCGAGAACTTTCGTTCTGCGGGGTTTTTAAATTTGGCGGAAAGGGTGAGATTCGAACTCACGGTACCCCTAAAGGTACACTGGATTTCGAGTCCAGCGCATTCGACCACTCTGCCACCTTTCCGGGTCTTCCAACTCACCGGCAACGAGGCCAATTTGTCAGATCCAAGCGGGTCGTTGCTTGGGAGAGAAAGATTATAGAACAACCGAATCCGCTTTCCAAGCCCCTCGTCAAAAAAATTTCAAGGAAGCCTGGCACTTGGCAACCGTATCAAGCCGCTGGCACTTCCAGCCGTTCCACACCACCGAGGTAAGGACGCAGCGCCGCCGGCACCGTCACCGAACCATCCGCGTTCTGGAAGTTCTCGAGCACGGCCACCAGCGTACGGCCAACCGCCAGACCCGAGCCGTTCAGCGTATGCACCAGCTCCGGCTTGCCCTGCGCATTGCGGAAACGCGCCTGCATCCGGCGAGCCTGGAACGACTCCGTATTCGAGCAGCTCGAAATCTCGCGATAGGTGTTCTGCGCGGGCACCCACACTTCCAGGTCGTACGTCTTGGCAGCCGAGAAGCCCATATCGCCCGTGCACAGCGTGATCACGCGGTACGGCAATTCAAGCTTCTGCAGAATCGTCTCCGCGTGGCCGACCATCTGCTCGAGCGCGTCATACGACGTTTCCGGCGCAACGATCTGCACCATCTCGACCTTGTCGAACTGATGCTGGCGGATCAGGCCGCGCGTGTCGCGGCCATACGAGCCCGCTTCCGAACGGAAGCACGGCGAATGCGCGGTCAGTTTGATCGGCAGCGTTTCCGCTTCGACGATGCTGTCGCGCACCGTGTTCGTCAGCGAAATCTCCGACGTCGAAATCAGATACTGGGTGACCGTATTCTCTTCACCGCCCTTCTCGACGCGGAACATGTCGTCGGCGAATTTCGGCAGTTGGCCGGTGCCGTACAGAATCTCCGGATTCACGATGTACGGCGTGTACACCTCGGTGTAGCCATGGTGCAGCGTGTGCGTGTCGATCATGAACTGCGCCAGCGCGCGATGCAGACGCGCAATCTGGCCGCGCAGCAAGGTGAAGCGCGCACCCGACAGCTTCGCGCCGGTTTCGAAGTCGAGACCAAGCGGCGTGCCGATGTCGACGTGATCCTTCACCTCGAAATCGAACTGGCGCGGCGTGCCCCAGCGGCGCACTTCAACGTTGCCGGCTTCGTCCGTACCGACCGGCACGCTTTCGTGCGCCAGGTTCGGCACGCCGAGCAGCAGGTCGGACAAACGTTTCTGGATGTCGTCGAGCCTGGCCGCCGACGCCTTCATTTCGTCGCCGATACCGCCCACTTCGGCCATCAGCGCCGAGGTGTCCTCGCCCCGCCCTTTCATCCCGCCGATCTGCTTCGACAAGGTATTGCGGCGCGCCTGCATCTCTTCGGTACGGGTCTGGGTGTCGCGGCGTTCCGCTTCGAGCGCGGTAAAGGCCGCCACGTCGAGGGTATAGCCGCGGTCGGCGAGGCGTTTGGCGACGCCGTCGAGGTCTTTGCGCAGCAACTGGATGTCGAGCATGGGATGGGGCTGGTGTTCGTTATATGAAGCTGGGATTTTAGCGCACCGGCGCCGGCGGCCGGTGCGTTAGATGGTCAATGCACGCGGAATGGCGACAAGGCACCCGGAACAGCCGCGCAAAGTGCATGAAACCGCAGCATGAAACCGCAAGCAAAACCGCTCAGCCCTTTTTGGGCTTGTTCTCACTGCGCCACTGCGCGTCGAGCTCGGCCAGACGCGCCATCTTGTCGCCGATCTTGCCTTCAAGACCGCGCGGCGTCGGTTCGTACCAATGCGGGTCGCGCATGTTGTCCGGCAGATAGGTCTCGCCGGCCGCGTAGGCGTCGGGTTCGTCGTGCGCATAGCGGTATTCGTGACCGTAGCCGAGTTCCTTCATCAGCTTGGTCGGCGCGTTGCGCAGATGCACCGGCACGCCGCGCGACTGGTCCTTGCTCACGAACCGCCGTGCCTCGTTGTACGCGTTGTATCCGGCGTTCGACTTCGGCGCGACCGCCAGATAAATGATCGCCTGCGCCAGCGCCAGCTCTCCTTCGGGCGTACCGAGACGTTCATAGGTTTCGGACGCGTCAAGCGCGATACGGGCCGCGCGCGGGTCGGCGAGGCCGATGTCTTCCCACGCCATGCGCACGATCCGGCGCGCGAGGTAGCGCGGGTCCGCGCCGCCGTCGAGCATGCGGCAGAACCAGTACAGCGCGCCGTCCGGGCTGCTGCCGCGCACCGATTTATGCAGCGCGCTGATCTGGTCATAGAACGCGTCGCCGCCCTTGTCGAAGCGGCGCAGATTCTCGGCGAGCGCGCTGCCGAGCAAGGCGCCGTCGATTTCGGTGCTCTTCTGCTGCGCCGCCGCGCGCGCGACGATTTCCAGGTTGTTCAGGAGCTTGCGGCCATCGCCATCGGCGGAACCGATCAGGGCGTCACGCGCTTCGTCGGTAAACGTGAGACCGCCGAGTTCTTGCTGCGCACGCTCGAGCAGTTCGCGCTGCTCTTCGTCGGTGAGGCTTTTCAGCACATAGACGGCGGCTCGCGAGAGCAACGCGCTATTGACCTCGAACGACGGATTCTCGGTCGTCGCGCCGACGAACACGAACAGCCCCGACTCGACGTGCGGCAAAAACGCGTCCTGCTGGCTCTTGTTAAAACGATGCACTTCGTCGACGAACACCAGCGTCTGATGCCCGTTCGCGCGATGAATCTGCGCGGTTTCGACGGCTTCGCGGATATCCTTCACGCCTGAGAGCACCGCGGACAACGCGATGAACTCAGCGTGAAACGCGTCGGCCATGAGCCGCGCGAGCGTGGTCTTGCCGACGCCGGGCGGGCCCCACAGGATCATCGAATGAGCTTCGCCGGATTCGAAAGCGACCCGCAGCGGCTTGTTCGGGCCGAGCAGATGCTTCTGGCCGATGACTTCGTCGATATTGCGGGGCCGCAGGCGTTCAGCGAGCGGAACATTGGCACGGGGTTCTTCAAACATGGCGTTTTAGGGATAATCTCGGCTTTTCCGGACGCGGTCCGTGTGAAGGCGGCGTGCTGCCGGTGAGCCACGCCCGCACGCGAGCGCGCGGGCAACGTCCTGCATTATGACAGCCATGGCGCCCGGACGATGGGCGCGCCGGCCAGGCGGTAATCTCGCCGACAGCCTGACAGGCTATCATCGCGCGCGGCCTGGACGGCAATACCGGCATCGCACCTGAATTCAGACACACCACTCACATCAACTACGTTGCATGAGACCGGAGTAATTGCTTTAAAAGGGACCGGAGTCACGCGCCAGAACGCGAACTCTGGTCGGCAGCTAAAGCGCCGACTCCGGTCGACACAGGAACACGATTAGATGGCACAAGATCCACTCGCCGGCGACGCCGGTTCCACCTACGCACCGCTCACGCCGGTGCCCGACGCGCGCCGCGCGTTCCGCACCGGCGATGCTTTCGCACTCTGGTTCTCGCTCGGCATCGGCCTGCTGGTTGCGCAGGCGGGCGCGCTGCTGGTGCCCGGGTTATCGCTGCCGCATGCGTTGCTGGCCATCCTGATCGGCAGCGTGATCGGTGTCGTTCTGCTGGCGCTGGCCGGCGTGGTCGGCACGGACACGGGCCTCGCGGCCATGTCGTCGCTGCGGCCGACGCTCGGCGTGCGCGGCGCCTCGGTGCCTGCCGTGCTGAACGCGGTGCAACTGGTCGGCTGGGGCTCGTTCGAAGTGATCGTGATGCGCGATTCCGCCGATGCGCTCGCCAAACAGGCCTTCGGTTTCTCCATGCCGCTGATCTGGACCGTGATCTTCGGTTTGCTCGCCACGCTGCTGGCCATTAGCGGCCCGCTGTCGTTCGTGCGCCGGTTTCTGCGCACGTGGGGCATCTGGCTGCTGCTGGCGGGCGCCGCGTGGCTCTCGTGGAATCTGCTGGCGAGGCACGATCTGGCCGCGCTGATGCGCCGTCCGGGCACCGGCGAGATGTCGTTCGGCGGCGCCATCGATCTGGTGGTCGCGATGCCGCTCTCGTGGCTGCCGCTGATCGCCGACTACAGCCGCTTCGGCCGGCGCCCCGGTGAGACGTTCCGCGGCACGTTGCTCGGTTACGGCATTGCGAATATCTGGTTTTACGCGCTCGGCGCGATCTACGGCCTTGCGGCAGGCGGTGGCGATGCGCTGCTGACCGGCGCGCTGGCTCAAGCGGGCGGCGGTCTCGCCCTGCTGCTGATCCTGATCGACGAAGTGGACAACGCATTCGCCGACATCCACTCGGCAGCGGTGTCGACCGGCACGTTCTGGACGCGCGGCAGCGTGCCGCTGCTGTCGGCGGCATTTGGCGCGTTGTGCACGGCGATCGCCCTGCTCGTGCCGATGGCGAAGTATCAGAACTTCCTGTTGCTGATCGGCTCCGTGTTCGCACCGCTGTTCGGCGTGATGCTGGTGGATCACTTCATCGTACGCAAGCGTCGCATCGAAGCCGCTGTGCTCGGCGACCTGCGCGGCCGTTATGGCTTCTCCGGTGGCTGGCATCTGAGCGCGTTCGCGGCGTGGGCGATCGGGATCGTGGCGTATCAGGTAATCAACCAGTGGCTGCCGAACCTGGGTGCGACGTTGCCCTCGCTGGCGATCGGCGCGGTGTGTTATCTGGCGCTGGTATCGGCTCGGAAAACCGCGTACGCCTGAGTCTCGCAAGTATCCTCGCAAGATGGAAAAGGCCTGCAAATGCAGGCCTTTTCTACTTGGGCGCGGTCAGCACCCGATCAGTGCGGCCCGCGATTCATCGCTTCGACGCCCGATACTCGACGCCTGGCAGCACGCACAGCAATTCGAAGGCGAGATTCGCGCCGAGCAGCGCGGTCGTGCCAAACGGATCGTACGGCGGCGCCACCTCAACCAGATCGCAGCCGACGATATTCAACCCGTGCGAGCCGCGGATGATCTCCAACGCCTGCGGCACCGTCAAACCAGCGATTTCCGGCGTGCCCGTACCCGGCGCGAACGCCGGATCGATCCCGTCGATATCGAAGGTGATGTACACCGGACCATCGCCCATGCGTTCACGCACACGCGCCATCAGCGGGACCAGCGACTGGTTCCAGCACGCCTCGGCCTGCACCACTTCAAAGCCCTGGTCGCGGCACCAGTCGAAGTCTTCCGCCGCGTAGCCCGTGCCGCGCAGACCAATCTGCACAACGCGGTCGCAGTCGAGCAGGCCTTCTTCCACCGCGCGGCGGAACGGCGTGCCGTGCGCGATCTTCTCGCCCATCATCGTGTCGTTGACGTCCGCATGCGCGTCGACGTGAATCAGACCGACCTTGCCGTGCTTGCGATGAATCGCGCGCAGGATCGGCAGCGCGATCGTATGGTCGCCGCCCAGCGTGATCGGCTTGCAGTTGTGCTGGAGGATTTCGTCGTACGCGGTTTCGATGCGCTTGATCGAATCGTGCAGGTTGTACGGATTGATCGCGACATCGCCGAGATCGGCCACGCGCAGCGAATCGAACGGCGCGGCGCGGGTCGCCATGTTGTACGGGCGCAGCAGCACCGATTCGCTGCGAATCTGGCGCGGCCCGAAGCGTGCACCGGTACGGTTCGAGGTGCCGAGATCGAACGGCACGCCGACGAAGCAGGCGTCGAACCCTTCGGCCGAACCGACGTTCGGCAGCCGCATCATCGTGGCAATGCCGCCGCAACGGGGCATGGCGTTGCCGGACAGCGGCTGCGGCCGTTCACCGGCCTCGGGAGAAATGAAGGAGGAAGTATTCATCGTGTCTCGGCAATGAAAAGGGAGCAAGGAGCAAATTTGTGCAACCGGCCGAGGGATCAATACGAAAAGCGCACCTCGCCGGGCGAATCTCGATTCTTGAGCAGTTTCACGCAAGTTAAAATACGAACAGAATAAACTTCACATTGATTCGTAGCGATGTATCCTGACGTATGTTCTCTCAACTCACCGATCTCGACCTGCGGCTGATCCGCGTTTTCCTCGCCATCGTCGACGCCGGCGGCGTCTCGCCGGCCCAAGCCACGCTGAATGTCGGGCAGTCGACCATCAGCACGCAACTCGCCACGCTGGAAACACGCCTCGGCTACCGTCTGTGCGAGCGCGGCCGCGGCGGCTTCAGCCTGACCGCGCGCGGCGAGCAATTCATCGATGCGGCTCGTGCGCTGCTATCCGCCGTCGATACCTTCGGCATGCAGGCGCGCAACGTCGGCCGCAAGCTGGTCGGCTCGCTCGATATCGGCATGATCGGCCACACACCGGTGTCGGCAAGCGCGCGTATCAGCGACGCGATCGGCCGGTTTCGGGCGCGTGATCAGTCGGTGCGGTTTTCGATTCTGGTGCGCTCGCCGGGCGAGCTCGAGGAATTGCTGCTGAATGGCCGGATTCAGGTCGGCATCGGCTATTTCTGGCACCGTGTGCCGTCGCTCGAGTACACCGAGGTGTTCGCCGAAGATCAGTTCGCCTATTGCGCCAAGGGGCATCCGCTGTTCGCTTCAGCCGGCGAGGTGCCGCCCGCCGAAGCCGCGGCTCACGAATGGGCATGGCGCAGCTATCCGCTGCCCGAAGCTGAAAGTTCGACCACGCCGCAAAACGTCACCGCCGTCGCCGACAACATGGAAGCGGTCGCGATGCTAGTGCTCTCAGGGCATCATCTCGGCTATTTGCCGGGACATTTCGCGGCGCCGTTCGTCAAACAGGGCTTGCTGGCCGCGTTGAATCCGGCCCAGATGCGATATCGCGTGGCGTTCCATATGGTCACGCGCGCCCGGCAGCATCGAACGGATATCGTTGAAGCGTTTATCGACGATATGAAGGCGGCGCATCCGGCGCAAGTGTTGGAAGTGGATGAGTAAGCGGCGCTTCCGCGCGACCCCGGCGGCGCGTCCTGAAACGGACCGATAGCGCGTCTGACGCGAGCAGACGGTCCGCGATCGATCTGCAATAAAAAAGCCGCGCCAGATGCGCGGCTTTCTGCCATTCAGGAAACGCCAATCGCCGGTTTAACCGTTGATCACGTCCGCGCCCTTCGGCACCGTGAACTTGAATGCATCGGCCGGCAGCGGCGGATTCTTCTGAATGTTCGAGAAGGTCAGCAGTGTCACGTTGCCAAACACATCGTGCAGTTCCATCGCCTCAAGATTGCCATCCTTGAAGCCGATGCCGACGCGCTGAAACTGCGTGTCTTTCGCCTTAGGCGTCAGCTCGAGCCAGTCGATGCCGGCCTTCACGCCCGCGTCGCGCAGCGTGAAATTCTTGTCCAGGTCGTTGCTGCCAAACAG
Organism: Paraburkholderia fungorum; assembly: GCF_902833645.1. Classification (GTDB taxonomy): domain Bacteria; phylum Pseudomonadota; class Gammaproteobacteria; order Burkholderiales; family Burkholderiaceae; genus Paraburkholderia; species Paraburkholderia fungorum. The sequence continues at coordinate 158,955 of NZ_CADFGE010000007.1, read as the reverse complement.
AATCGCCGCCGGGCTCGCGCCGAGTGCGCCGCCGAGGCTGCGCACCGTCACCTGGTTCAGATCCTTGTCGTACACGTAGAGCTTGTCGCCATCGGCTTGCAGCAATTGCGCATAGGGTTTCTCGTATTGCCAGATGAACTTGCCGGGACGCGCGAAGGTGAACGTGCCGCTAGACGTGCCGGTCTTGCCCGCTGTGGGCAGCACACCGCTCGCGGTCTGCGCCTTGCTCGGCGCGCGCACTTCCTGCTGCACAAAAGTGCCGCGCGCGGAATGCACCTGCGCGACGAACGCCTTCAGTTGCTCGGTGCCGCTCGCGAATGCCTGCGACGCAACGAGCAGCGACGCGCCAATCGCCACGCTGCCGACGCCACGTGCGATCGTGCGCGCGAGTTGGCCGAAACGGCCCGGTTGAGCACTCTGTCGAGCGTGCTGCTGCGCGAATAGTTGCATGGTGTTTTTCTCCCTTGATTGAATTTATCGAGCGGTCATGGCGGCGGGCGTTGAACGCCGCGTCCGCCTGATCTTGGCGGCTGGCTTGCGCCGCGCCGCCGAGGGACGAACCCTCAGCCTCGAGGTCGTAGCTTAAGCAAGAAGCCTTAAACAGAGCTTATGTGCAGGACTCGTGTGCTGGGCTTATGTGGAGGACCGGCGTACGGCCCTCACGGATGATTCGCCGCCATCGCCATATGAACCGGCTATTCCGCTTCCCGTGCCGGCGCCAGAATCTCGCGGTTGCCGTTAGACGACATTGCCGACACCACACCCGAGTTCTCCATCTGCTCGAGCAGGCGCGCCGCGCGGTTATAGCCGATGCGTAGATGCCGCTGCACCAGCGAGATCGACGCGCGGCGGTTCTTGAGCACCACGTCGACCGCCTGGTCGTATAACGGGTCGGCCTCGCCATCGCCCGAGCCGCCGCCGGCGCCAGCCGAGCCTTCGTCGCCCTCGCCCGTCACGCCGCCTTCGAGAATGCCCTCGATATAGTTCGGCTCACCCTGCTCCTTGAGCTTGTCGACCACGCGGTGCACTTCTTCGTCCGACACGAACGCACCGTGCACACGCACCGGCAAACCGCTGCCCGGCGGCAGGTACAACATGTCGCCCATGCCGAGCAACGATTCCGCGCCCTGCTGGTCGAGAATCGTGCGCGAGTCGATCTTCGACGACACCTGGAACGCCATGCGCGTCGGCACGTTGGCCTTGATCAGGCCGGTAATCACGTCGACCGACGGGCGCTGCGTTGCCAGAATCAGGTGGATGCCCGCCGCGCGCGCCTTCTGCGCAATCCGCGCGATCAGTTCCTCGACCTTCTTGCCGACCACCATCATCAGATCGGCCAATTCGTCGATCACGACCACGATGTTCGGCAAACGCGTGAGCGGTTCCGGATCGTCCGGCGTCAGGCTGAACGGATTCGGCAGCTTTTCTTCGCGCTTGGTGGCTTCGTCGATCTTGTTGTTGTAGCCGGCGAGGTTGCGCACGCCGAGCTTGCTCATCAGCTTGTAGCGGCGCTCCATTTCAGCCACCGCCCAATTCAGCGCGTGACCCGCCTGGCGCATATCCGTGACCACCGGACACAGCAGATGCGGAATGCCCTCGTAGACGCTCATTTCGAGCATCTTCGGATCGATCAGGATCATACGGACCTGCTCGGCGCTCGCCTTGTAGAGCAGCGACAGGATCATCGCGTTGATGCCCACCGACTTGCCCGAGCCGGTCGTACCGGCCACCAGCAAGTGCGGCATTTTCGCGAGGTCGGCGCACACCGGCTTGCCGCCGATGTCCTTGCCGAGGCCCATGGTGAGCGGCGAAGCCGCGTCCGCATAAACCGCCGAGCCGAGAATCTCCGAGAGACTCACGGTCTGACGGCGCTGGTTCGGCAACTCCAGCGCCATGAAATTCTTGCCCGGAATCGTCTCGACCACGCGAATCGACACCAGTGACAGCGAGCGCGCCAGGTCCTTCGCAAGACCGACGATCTGACTGCCCTTCACGCCGGTGGCCGGCTCGATTTCGTAACGCGTGACGACCGGACCCGGATACGCAGCAACCACGCTCACTTCGACGCCGAAGTCCTTGAGCTTTTTCTCGATCAGACGCGAGGTGAATTCCAGCGTGTCGGCGGAGATGGTTTCCTGCGCGGCCGGCGCCGCGTCGAGCAGCGAGATGGGCGGCAAGGTGGAATCGCCCGGCAGGTCGGTAAACAGCGGCACTTGCCGCTCTTTCTCGACGCGCTCCGATTTGGCCGGCGTGACGACCGGCGGCACGATCATGACCGGCTCGTGCTCCTCGATCCGCACACGGCCCTTTTCGACCTTGCCTTCGCGCTTCACCGCGGCGGCTTCGCCCAGTTTCCGGTCGCGGCCGGCCTCGCGGCGCAGCTTGGCGAACGTGACAGCCGAGATGATCGATTCGCCGACCTTTTCCGACACCGACAGCCACGAGAACCGGAAATACAGCGACAAGCCAATGCCGAGCACGACCAGCAGCGCCAGCGTGCCGCCCGTGAAGCCCAGCGCATGCGAGATACCGCGCGCGACCGCTTCGCCGACCACGCCGCCCGGCGCACGCGGCAGTTGCACTTTCAGCGACCACATGCGCAACGCTTCGATACCGTCGCACGCAAGCAACACCAGCATGAATGCGAAGGCGTCCGCAAGCCAGCCGGCATCGCGCGGCGTGTCTTCCTGCAGTTCCTCGTGGCGGGTAATACGGCGGTAATTGGCGGAGATATGACGGCCGAGCAGCACGATCCACCAGTAGGCGGACAGCCCGAACAGCAGCAGCAGGATGTCGGACGTCCATGCGCCGACGCGGCCCGCCCAGTTGGCGATATGGTCGACCTGTGCGGCGTGCGTCCAGCTCGGATCGTGCCGGCTGTAGCTGACGAGCGCCATGAGCAGGAACACGCCGAGCGCGACCTGCAAGATCCAGCGGATTTCGGTGAAAAGGCGCGACATGCGGTGCGGCAATGCCTGCGCGCTCGCGGAATAGGGAGCTTTTGCCATTGATCCTGTTGCTTGTGTGGCCGATCTGCCGCCGCAGGCGCGGCCCGAAGCGGCCCGTGGGCGGCTCCAGACCCGATCCTGGCTGCCGGGTCCATCGATGCGACCTATTGTAAACGCAGTGCCTCACGCAAGGCTGTAAATGACGGTAACTTAGCCGATTGGCGTCACGGAAGGCGGCGAGGACCCGCCGCAAGGCTATCGCGACGATCGGAAAGCTTCATGGAGCAGGCCGGCGTGCCGCCCTTTATAATGCCGCTCTGATACCCATCTATAGTTTCAGTTCAAGTCGCGCGGCCTCGCATGGGCGAGCCGGGCGCCGTAAAAGGATTTCGATCATGCCCGCAACTTCCACGAAACACGCCAAAGTTCTGATTCTCGGTTCCGGTCCCGCCGGCTATACGGCAGCGGTCTATGCGGCGCGCGCCAACCTGTCGCCGGTGCTCGTCACGGGCCTCGCCCAGGGCGGCCAGCTGATGACCACGACCGACGTCGAAAACTGGCCTGCCGACGCCCACGGCGTGCAAGGCCCGGAACTGATGGGGCGCTTCCTGGAGCATGCCGAGCGCTTCAACACCGAAATCATTTTCGACCACATCCACACGGCCAAGCTGGACGAAAAGCCGATTCGCCTGATCGGCGATGCGGGCGAATACACCTGCGACTCGCTGATCATCTCGACCGGCGCATCGGCGCAGTATCTCGGCCTGCCGTCCGAAGAAGCATTCATGGGCAAGGGCGTATCGGCTTGCGCCACCTGCGACGGCTTCTTCTACAAGCAACAACATGTGGCCGTGATCGGCGGCGGCAATACCGCGGTCGAGGAAGCCCTCTACCTCGCCGGTATCGCAAAGAAGGTCACGGTGATCCATCGCCGCGACAAGTTCCGCGCCGAACCGATCCTGATCGACCGTCTGCTGGCAAAGGAAAAGGAAGGCGTGGTCGAGATCAAGTGGAACAGCACGCTCGACGAAGTGACCGGCGACCAGTCCGGCGTGACCGGCCTGCGTATCAAGAACACGAAAACCGGCGACACCACTGATATCGCGGTGCAGGGCATCTTCGTCGCGATCGGCCACAAGCCGAACACGGATATTTTCGAAGGCCAGCTTGAGATGAAGAACGGCTACATCATCACCAAGGGCGGCCTGAACGGTTTTGCCACGGCAACCAGTGTGCCTGGCGTGTTCGCGGCGGGCGACGTGCAGGATCACGTGTATCGTCAGGCGATCACCAGCGCGGGCACGGGCTGTATGGCCGCACTCGACGCCCAGCGCTATCTGGAAAGCGTCGAAGAAATTGGCGAGCACGTGATGAGCGCGGAAGCCGAGCGTTGATCGTCAGGTGAATCAGTCTCCCGCGAATCTGCGAGGATAAGCGCGACGGTAAAATGGTGGCTGGGTATGACCCGGCCACCTGCTTGACAGAAGGCCGCGGCGGGTAAGCCGGCGGCCTTTTTTGCGTCTTGACGCGTGTCATCTCCGTCGCGTGATCGATCTACTTCTCTGTGTATTACCCCTATGCCGAAGAATCAGCCCCACCCCAGCGAACCGAAGCGCGCCCGTGCGGTTGTCCGGCCCGCGCCCGAGGCGGCCGCACCCGCCGCCAAACCGAAGATCGAGCCGGCCGCGGGTCTCGCCGGCCTCGGCGCGTTGCGCGACGCGTTAAAGGGCGACACGCAACGGCGTGAACGCGAGCGCACGGCCGCCGTAGCGGCGCAGCGCGAGGCCGCGGCGGACGCCGATCTGTTTCGCCGCGAGATCGGCGCGGTTGCGCCGCTGGCGGTCCCGCCACGCGCCAGCTTGCCGCGCAATCCGCCGCCGCCGCTGCCGGTGCAAACCCGGCTCGACGAAGAGGCCGTGCTGCACGAAGCCATCTCCGACGAGTTCGATCCCGAGATCCTGCTCGACACAGACGAAACACTGTCCTATTGCCGCCCCGGCATCAGTCAGGAAGTCGTGCGAAAACTGCGGCGTGGCGACTGGATCGTGCAGGCGCAAATCGATCTGCACGGCATGCGTCGCGAGGAAGCGCGCGAGGCGCTGGCCGAGTTCATTCGCGAATCGGTGAAACGTGGCCTGCGGTGTTTGCGCGTGATTCATGGCAAGGGCCTTGGGTCGATCGGTAAAGAACCCGTGCTGAAAGGCAAAGTGCGCGCGTGGCTTGTGCAGAAGTCCGAGGTCATCGCTTTTTGCCAGGCCCGTCCGCATGACGGCGGCGCCGGTGCCGTGGTCGTGCTGTTGCAGCCGGGCGCAACGCCGGCTCAGCCCAGGTCCTGACGGAGTCCCGGTGATTCATCCGAGGCTGACGCTGGCGCTGGCCATCATGGAAGCGCTGGCTATTTTCGCGTACGCGATTTCCGGGTTTATCGAAGCCCGAACCCGGCGGCTCGACGCGGTGGGAACCTTCCTCGTCGGGATCGCGACCGCCTTCGGCGGCGGCACCCTGCGCGACGTGCTGTTGGAGCGGCGGCCCTTCTACTGGGTCGAGCATCAGGGCTATCTGATCGCAATCTTCGTGATGTCGCTGTTCGCGCCGACGCTGCTGAAAATGACGTCGCGCCTGCTTTCCGAGCGGGTTTTACTGGTGGCCGATGCGGTGGGGCTGGGTTTGTTCAGCGTGGCCGGCACGTCGATCGCACACGACGCGCAGATGCCGTGGTTCACGTCGGTCATGATGGGTGTGTTGACGGGCGTATTCGGCGGCGTGATCCGCGACGTACTGTGCAACGAGATGCCGCTGATCCTGCGCGATTCGCGGCCGTATGCGACATGCGCGTTTGTCGGCTGCTGGCTGTACGTGCTGCTGGACTACCTGAACGTCGATACGGTCTATAGCGTATTGGGCGCCACCGCCTTCATCCTGCTCGCGAGACTGGTGACATTCAGGTTCAACGTCCGTCTGCCTCACTAGGTTTGCTTCACTGCGCTTGCTTCATCGCACCTGTGTCGAATAAACCCGCCTCAAAAAAACGCGCGCCGCCTGCAACCAGGTGGCGCGCGTTTTGATCTGGCAGCAGCCTTACTTGTTGGTCGCCAACGCCCCCGCACTCTTCGAGCCGCCGAACAGCGCCGTCAGGTACTGGGAATTGTTGTTCATCGTCGCCATCAGCGTGTTGAGCGCGGTGAACTGATTCTGGTACTGCTTCGTCAATTGCGCGCTGTAGTTGGCGAGCGTGGTCTGCTGGGCCGTGATGCTCTTCAGATCGGCGTTCAACGCGGTGTTGCGCGTGTCGATGAGGCCGCCCGTCTTCACGAAATCGGTAATGCTCCTGTTCAGCTTGACGCCGATACCGTCAGTCGAGTTGAACAGCGTGGCAACCTGCGCCGGATTGTTGGTCAGCGACGCAGTCAGCTTCTTGCTGTCGATCACCAACGTACCGTCCGCCGGATCGCCCTTCAGCGAGATGCCAATCGCCCCCAGCGTCGCCATTGACCCTTTCGGACCGACACCGCTGCCGATAATCGACGCCAGCGAGTTCTTGATCGTCGTCAGCGTCGAGTCGCCCAGCAGCGCGCCGCCGGTCTTCGACGTCTTGTCGTACGAGGACAGCGAGTTGATCGTCGTGACAACCGTGTTGTAGAGATTGGCGAAGTTCGTGATCGCAGTATTCCGCGCGGCCGTATCCGTCGCAATCGTCAATGTCTGCGTGGTGCCGACCGCGGCGCTCGACAGATTCATCGTAACGCCCGCGATCGCCGTCGCGACTGCGTTCGTGGCGCTGCTCGCCTCGATTCCGCCGACGGTAAAGAGCGCGTCCTGAGCGGCCTCGCTTTGCCGCCATGCCTTATTGGTATCCGACGACACGATCGTAGACCCCGCGCCATTCGCGCCGGGCGTCGAGCTTACGCCGAGGCTCGACAGTCCGTTGTCGTCCGCCACACCGCTGGTGGACACGTTGATCGTGTTGGCCGCGCCGGTGGCAGCCGAGCGCAGCACCAGGTGGGCGCCGCCCGTGCCGGTCACGATCGTGGCCGTGACGCCGGGATTGTTGCTTGCCTTGTTGATCGCGTTGGCGATGCCGCTCAACGTGTTGTTGCTGCTGTCGATCGTGACATCCATCGACTTGCCGCCGACCTGAAGCGTCAGCTTGCCGGTGCCCAGCCTGGCGGTGGCGTCGAATGCCGCCGAGGACAGGCTCTGCGACGCGGCGATCTGCTTGACTTCGATCGCGTAGCTGCCGGCCACTGCGCCAGCACCGGCCACCGGGTCCAGGCCTTTGCCGCTTGCGGTCGCGGCGAAGGTCGACAGCGTGGTTCCGTCCGAGAGATTCTTGATGGCCGCCTGCAAGGCAGTCAGCGCCGAACTCAGCGCGCCGAACGCGGACAGGGTCGTGCTATCGCTCGTCTGTTTGGCTTTGAGCGCCGCCGTCTGGCCGGCGGTCTTGGCATTCACGAGGACCGACACCAGCGACGCCACGTCCATCGCCGAATTGCCGGTGGAACCGCTGATAATCGATTGCGCCGCTTGCTGCACCAGATTCTGCGCGTTAGCAGTCGCGCTATTCACAGACGTAGTGATCGTTGACATGCAAAGGCTCCGTGCGTCGAATTATTCGTTGTTTATTGCGTGACGCCCCGGTGGTCAGGCTTATTACGGCGGCAAACCGGCTACGTCGTGGCCACATCGTTTTATTACAATTTTTTCAAATATTACACTAACTTTCTTGAAAGGTTGTGACACTTCCGGGAATGAACCCGGTTCCGCAACGGGATCCGCACCAAAGTCGCGGACGCTCCGCTGCATGCCTGAAGCCCTGGCGAAACACGCTATACGCCGACGCAGCGCCATGTCGGCACACTCCGGTTCAGGCCGTTGATCTCCGTTTGCATACGCGTTGAGATCGCCAGCCCTGCTGCGTCGTCGGCCGCACGGTTGAACCCGGGAGCAACCACCCCTGGGTCATCGCACCTGCACTATTACAATTGTTTCAAATGTTACGCGATATTTCACGACAGTATCGTGGAGTTTTGTCATAGGAATGCGCTGGCGCGCAGACCCGGCGGATGGCGGAGAGTTGCCGGCGATTGTCGATTTCCGGCGCTACCGTTCGTCGTGCTGTAAACGGCCACTCCGGCCGTCACCGCGCTACTGCGCAACTCGCAACCGCCACAGGTGACCACGATGACCCTGAAGCTCTACGCCCACCCTTTTTCCTCGTACTGTCAGAAGGCGCTGACCGCGCTTTACGAAAACGGCACGCCGTTCGAGCTGCGCCTCCTTGCGCACGACGACCCGCAGGTCATGGCGGAATTCGCAGCCCTCTGGCCGATCAAGCGCTTTCCCGTTCTGGTCGACGGCGACCGGACCGTGATGGAGGCAAGCATCATCATCGAGTATCTCGGCCTGTATCACCCCGGACCGGTGCCGCTCCTGCCGGCTGACGCCCGCGCCGCGCTGGAAGTGCGCAGCATGGATCGCTTCTTCGACAATTACATCTCCACGCCGCAGCAAAAGATCGTCTACGACAGCCTGCGCGCCGAAGCGGAGCGTGATCCGCGCGCCGTGGCCGAGGCCCGCGACATGCTCGACACCGCCTACGGCTGGCTCGACAAGGTGATGGCCGGGCGCGAGTGGGCGGCGGGCGATACCTTCAGCCTCGCCGACTGCGGCGCGGCGCCGTTTCTGTTCTATGCCGACTGGACGCATCGCATCAGCCCGGCTTTTGAGCACGTGCTCGCCTACCGCAAACGGCTGCTGGCCCGGCCATCGTTCGCCCGCGCGGTCGACGAGGCACGCCCGTACCGCCCACTATTCCCGCTCGGCGCGCCCGACCGGGACTGAACGCACCCGCCACGCAGCGGACATAAACGCACAAACAAGCCAAGGCTATTTCCAGGCGATACACTTCACTTCGAAACCCACTTCAGCCCATCACTCACAAGGCAAAACATGGACCGTTTCGAAGCGATGGAGATATTTACGCGGGTGGTTGAAGCGAACAGCTTCACCAAAGTATCCGAGTCGCTCGACCTCCCCCGCGCCAAAGTCAGCCGTACCATTCAGGCGTTGGAAGAGCACGTCGGCGTGCGGCTTCTGAACCGTTCGACGCGGCAGGTCAGCGTCACCGAAGACGGCGCGCTGTTCTACGAGCGTTGCGTGCGTATCCTCGCGGAGGTCACCGACGCGGAATCGTCTCTGTCGAACAAGCGCGAGAATCCGAGCGGCACGATTCGCGTGGATACCTCCGGCACGCTCGCCCGCGCGCTGCTGCTGCCCGCGCTCGACGATTTCTACCGGCAATACCCCGAGATCGACGTACGCCTCGGACTGGCGGATCGCAATATCGATCTGATTCAGGACGGGGTGGATTGCGTGATCCGCATGGGCACGCCGGAAGAGTCAAGTCTCGTGGCGCGGCACATCGGTCAGGCGCGGATCGTCACCTGCGCGTCGCCCGCCTATCTGGAGAAATTCGGCACGCCCGCCACGCTCGACGAGCTCAGTGAGCATCGCGCGGTCAACTACATTTCCGCGCGCAGCGGCAAGACCTTTCCGTTCGAATACGAGGTGGACGGCGAGATCGTCAAGGTCACGCTGAAGAGCGTGCTCGCGGTCAACGACGGCAGCGTCTACATCGGCGCGGCCGCGCTCGGTCACGGCATCATCCAGCCGTCACGCTTCATGGTCGCCGATCTGATTGCGCAAGGCGCGCTCAGGGAAATTCTCACGGACTATACGAGCCCCAGCACGCCGCTGTCGATCTTGTACGCGCATCGCCGTAATCTCAGTTCACGGCTTCGCGCCTTCACCGAGTGGGTCACCGAGCTGGCGCACAACAATCCGGATCTGCGCATCAAGGACGTTTGACGTCATGATGCGAGGGCGCCGCGGCCATCTTGCCGCGCCGATGCCAACCTTGCCTGGAAACAAGAAAGCCCCATGCGTCTTGCAACGCACGGGGCTTTCTTCAACTCGAATCGTCTGCCTGAGAACCCGCTTCAGGCAATCCGCTCTTCATTGGTCGGATCGAACAGCACGGCCTTCGAGGCATCGAACAGCAATGTCGTGGTCGACAAGGGCTGCGGATTCGAAGCCGGGTGCACGCGGCTCACGATGCGCTTGCCGTTCACCTGCGCGAACACCAGCGTATCCGGACCGGTCGGCTCGATCACGTCGACCTTCACGTCGATCGCCTGCAGGTTCGCGTGGTCGCCATGCGCACCGCGTGCGTCGGTGATCCGCTCGGGGCGTAGGCCGAGAATCACTTCGCGCCCAACGTGCGATTTCACCTTCGCTGAATCGAACGGCAGATTCAGCACGTTGCGCGCCGAGCCTGTATCCAGCTCGATGCCGACGCCCGAACCTTGCTCCACCAGCTTGCCCTGGATGAAATTCATCGGCGGCGCACCGATAAAACCCGCCACGAACAGATTCGCCGGCGAGTCGTAGATATCCTGCGGCGCGCCGAACTGCTGGACGATGCCGTCTTTCATCACCGCGATGCGGTCGCCGAGCGTCATGGCTTCGATCTGATCGTGCGTTACGTAGACGATCGTCGTGCCGAGACGCTGATGCAGCAGCTTGATTTCCGAACGCATCTCGATGCGCAGTTTCGCGTCGAGGTTCGACAGCGGCTCGTCGAACAGGAACATCACCGGATCGCGCGCGAGCGCCCGGCCCATCGCCACACGCTGACGCTGGCCACCGGACAGTTGACCCGGCTTGCGGTCCAGCAGGTGCGTGATCTGCAGTGTGTTCGACACACGGTCGACGATCTGCGCCTGCTCCTGCTTCGGCACCTTGCGGATGTTCAGACCGAACGAGATGTTCTCGCGTACCGTCATGGACGGATACAGCGCGTACGACTGGAACACCATCGCGATGTCGCGATCTTTCGGCGAGAGGTTGTTCACCGTCTTGCCGTCGATCTGGATCTCGCCCTTGGTGACGGTTTCGAGGCCGGCGATCATGTTGAGCAGCGTCGATTTCCCGCAGCCCGAGCCGCCGACGAGAATCAGGAACTGGCCGTCTTCGATGTCGATATTGACACCCTTCAGAACCGGCACCCCGTTCGGGTAAGTCTTGTACACGTCACGGATGGAAAGGCTTGCCATGCTGTGAATCCTCTTGTCTCTGGTACCGCTTGAAAACTCTGGTCGGATGACGGCGGCGCACTGTCAACGAAGCGCCGCCGCGATGCGTATAGGTTTGCTTCGGGCTTAGCCCTTGACTGCGCCCGCCGTCAGACCGCGCACGAAATAGCGGCCCGCGACGATATAGACCAGCAGCGTCGGCAACGCGGCGATGATCGCGCCGGCCATGTCCACGTTGTATTCCTTCACGCCGGTCGAGGTGTTCACGAGGTTGTTCAGCGCCACCGTGATCGGCATCGAATCGACACCGGAGAACACAATCCCGAACAGGAAGTCATTCCAGATCTGCGTGAATTGCCAGATCAGGCACACCATGAAAATCGGCAGCGAAACCGGCAGCAGAATCTTCGTGAAGATCGTGAAGAAACCCGCGCCGTCGATCCGCGCGGCCTTCACGAGCTCAGCCGGAATGCTCACGTAGAAGTTGCGGAAGAACATGGTAGTGAAGGCAATCCCGTAGATCACGTGCACCACCACCAGACCGGTTGTCGTGTTCGACAGGCCGAGCATGCCTTCGAAACGCGCCATCGGCAGCAGGATCGCCTGGAACGGAATGAAACAGCCGACCAGCAGCATCGTGAAGATCGGATCGGCGCCACGGAAACGCCAGTGCGTGAGCACATAACCGTTAAACGCACCGATGATCGACGAGATCAGCACAGCCGGAATCACCATGCGCACGGAGTTCATGAAGAACGGTTGCATGCCGTCGCAACGCACGCCGGTACATGCACCGCTCCATGCCTTGATCCACGGGGCGACCGTCCAGTGAGTCGGCGGCGTGAGCAGGTTGCCGGTGCGCAACTGGTCGATGTCCTTGAACGAGGTGGACAGCATCACGTACAGCGGAAACAGGAAATACAGGGCGAACAGAATCAAGGCCGCATAAATGACGGCACGGCTGATCGTCATCTTAGGCTGCATTGCGGGTGCTCCTCGATTCCAGATACATCAGCGGCACGAGCACGGCCACAACGGTCGCGAGCATCATCATCGACGATGCCGCGCCGACGCCCAACTGCCCGCGATTGAACGAAAAGGTGTACATGAAAATAGCCGGCAGCGATGAAGACGTACCCGGGCCGCCCGCGGTCAACGCGACGACCAGGTCGAAGGTCTTGATCGTGATGTGGCAAAGAATCAGCAGCACGGAGAAGAACACCGGGCGCATGCTCGGAATCACGATCTTGCGGTAAATGGTGGGCAAGCCGGCGCCGTCCATCTGCGCGGCCTTGAAGATTTCACCGTCCACGCCGCGCAAGCCCGCGAGGAACAGCGCCATCACGAAGCCGGTGGATTGCCACACGGCCGCGATCACGACGCAGAAAATCGCCTTGTCGGGGTCGCCGAGCCAGCTGAACGAGAAGCTCGTCCAGCCCCAGTCATGGAACACCTTCTCGAGGCCGACGCTCGGCGTCATGATCCATTGCCACGCCGTACCCGTCACGATGAACGAGAGGGCCATCGGATACAGGAACACGGCGCGCAGCGCGCCTTCATTGCGAATCTGCTGATCGAGCAGGATCGCGAGGAACAGGCCGAGGCCGATGCAGATCGCGATAAACGGAATGCCGAACCAGCCGAGGTTGGCAGCCGAGGTCCAGAACACGTCGTTATCGAACAGTTCGCGATAACGATCGAGACCGGCAAAATCGTAACGCGGCATCAGTCGCGAATTCGACAACGACAGATAGCCGGTAATAGCGATAAAGCCATACACGAAGATCAGGCTGATCACGACGCTGGGTGCGAGCACCAGCTTCGGAATCCAGCGATCGGCAAGGGCCGCCATCGGCGACGCGCGGCGGGCCACGGAAGCCGTGGTTTTCCCGTTTCCGCTGATAGAAGCAGTCACTACTCGACTCCTGCTGAAACTGTACCGCCGGGCCGCCCGCATGGAAAACGCGTGGCCGCAACGGCATAGGTGTGACTCGATGAAACCAGGGGTGAGGTCTCTCGCCCTAAGTAACGCAACTGCTGCAAGCACTCTGAAGCGTGCGCCCGACGCCCACCAAGGGAACCGCCTGGCGCACTGCTTCACCTACACGGCTTACTTGGTCTTCGCTGCCTTCGCGAGCGCGGCAACCGCGGTCTTCGAATCTTGCTGCGAGTTCATGAACTTGGTGACCACGTCCGAGATCGCACCGGCTGCTGCGTCCGGTTGCGCCATGCCGTGTGCCAGCGAAGGCACATAGCCGCCCGACTTGATCGCCACCTGTTCATCCGCGTACGACTTCTTCGCGCAGTCGTCGAACTTGGCCATCGACACGCCCAGACGGACCGGGATCGAGCCCTTGTACAGGCTGAACTGTTCCTGGAACTCCGGCGACATGATCGTCTTGGCGAGTGCGAGTTGACCCGGCGTTGCGCTCTTCTGCCCCTTCTGCTGGAAGAACACGAACGAGTCGACGTTGAACGTGTACGACTTTTCCGTACCCGGCACGGCGGCGCAGACATAGTCCGAGCCCGCCTTCTTGCCGGCGTTGGCGAATTCGCCCTTCGCCCAGTCGCCCATGAACTGCATGCCGGCCTTGCCGTTGATGACCATCGCCGTTGCCAGGTTCCAGTCACGGCCCGTGCGGCCCGCGTCGAAGTAACCCTGGATCTTGCGGACCGTGTCGAACACGCCAATCATCTGCTCCGACGTCAGCGTCTTCTCGTCGAGATCGACCAGCGCCTTCTTGTAGAAAGCCGGGCCTTGCGACAGCACGACGTCTTCCCACAGCGTCAGGTCTTGCCACGGCTGACCGCCCATCGCGATCGGCTGGATGCCCGCGGCCTTCATCTTGTCGGCGACCGCGAAGAACTCAGGCCACGTCGTCGGCACCTTGCCGCCTGCCTTGTCCAGTGCCGCCTTGTTGATGTACAGCCAGTTCACGCGGTGCACCGAGAACGGCGCGGCAACGTAATGGCCGTCTGCGTGCATGATCTTGTCGATTTCCGGCGGCAGATTCTTTTTCCAGTCGCCCGCTACCGAGTCGATCGGCACCAGCACGCCTTGCGAAGCCCAGTCCTGGATCAGCGGACCCTTGATCTGCGCGGCGCTCGGCGCGTTGCCCGAGATCACCTGCGTCTTGAGTGCCGTCATGGCGGCCGCACCCGCGCCGCCAGCAACCGCGAAGTCCTTCCACGTGTAACCTTCCTTCGTCATGTCGTCCTTGAGGACGCCGACGGCTTTCGACTCGCCGCCCGAAGTCCACCAGTGCAACACTTCGATCGACTCGGCAGCCTGTACGGCCGAGACGCCACACATCAGACCTGCGGCGCACAAAGCGCCCATGATCGCGCGAAATTTCATTGCTTATCTCCTCCAGACACCTGAACAAAAAAACAAATGGCCCCTGATGTCGCCAGGGTGCTGTGGTTGGTTCAAACAGGCAAAACACTGGGCGATCGAGCACGGTCGGGCGCATGCTTCATGCATGTGCCGGCGGACCGATATCCGGCCGCTGGAAGCTCAAGAGATGAGTGGTTCGGGATGCAACTGACTGTCTCCTCTTTTGATTTTTGCCTGCCCGCGTCGCGCGCGGCAGACTCGAGGTGCCTCACACGTTAACCCTGACGCCAGACCCGCCTTCCGGCTTTCCGTAAGGGCCGCCGGGGGCATGCTGGCACGTGTCCGCACGCAATGTCCGTTAACATGCAGGTGACGCCTGCCGATTCGGGAAAACGCGCATCTAGCCTTACAGCGCACGCTTTTTTCATCGAATTAGCGCTACCTCTTGATTTGGATTGTAGTTAAACTACAATTCAGTGTCAAAAAATATTTTATCGGACTACGGTCGCCCTTCCTGATCACCACGGCGGCCCCAGGATATCGACGGAGACTCATGCAAACCGATTCAAGCTTCACCTTCGTTCTGTTCGGCGGAACCGGCGATCTGTCGATGCGCAAGATCCTGCCGGCACTGTTTGAAGCGCACCGTGCAGGTGGCATGCTGGCCGAAAGTGGCAAGATCTTCGCGGTGGCGCGGCATGTGGCGGATCGCGCCGGCTACCTGGAATGGGTCAATGAGCACGTCAAGCCGCACGTGTCGAAGAACGGTCTGGATGAAACCGCATGGGCGAGCTTTCTCGACCGTATCGAGTTCGTGAAGATCGACCTGGGCAAGCCCGAAGACTTCGTGCTGCTGCGCGACGCCATAAGCGGCCTGCCCGGCATTCGCGTGTTCTATCTGGCAACGGGTCCATCGCTGTTCGTACCGATCTGCCACGCGCTGGCGTCGGTGGGGCTCAACGAAAATTCGCGCATCGTGCTGGAAAAGCCGCTCGGCTACGACCTCAAGTCGTCCAACGCAATTAATGATGCAGTCGGTGAAATCTTCGCCGAAGAACAGATCTACCGGATCGACCACTACCTCGGTAAGGAGCCGGTGCAGAACCTGCTCGCGCTGCGCTTCGGCAATGTGCTGTTCGAACCGTTGTGGCGTCGCGAATGGGTAGAGAGCATTCAGATTACGATTGCGGAAGAACTCGGCGTGGAAGCACGCGGCGACTTCTACGACAACACCGGCGCATTGCGCGACATGGTGCAGAACCACTTGCTGCAACTGCTTTCCATCGTCGCGATGGAACCGCCGCATTCGATGGACTCCGACTCGGTCCGTGACGAAAAGCTACGCGTGCTGCGCGCGTTGAAGCCGATCGATCCGCGCGATATCGGCAAGGTCGCGGTGCGCGGCCAGTATCATGCGGGTGTGATCCGCGGCCATGCGGTGCCGGCGTATGCAACCGAACCTGGCGTGAAGCCGGACAGCACGACTGAGACCTTCGTCGCGCTGAAGGTGGAAATCGAGAACTGGCGCTGGGCCGGCGTGCCGTTTTTCCTGCGTACCGGCAAGCGTCTTGCGGATCGTGTCGCTGAGATCGTGGTGAATTTTCGTGCGGTGCCGCATTCTGCACTGGGCGCGTCCGCGTTGCGCGGCGGTGCGAACCGTCTCGTGATCCGTTTGCAGCCGAACGAGACCATTCGCCTTTACTGTCTGGCGAAGCAGCCGGGCGAAGGCATGAACCTCGCCAGCGTTCACCTCGACCTCGCGTTCGACCGGTTCTTCCGCGAAGGGCAGATGGAGGCGTATCAGCGTCTGTTGCTTGACGTCATCAACGGCCGTCTCGCGCTGTTTGTACGGCGCGATGAACAGGAAGCCGCATGGCGTTGGGTCGAGCCGATCCTCAACGAATGGGCCACGTCGAACAAGCCGCCCAAGCCGTATGCAGCAGGCACGTGGGGACCGGCCGCGGCGAGCGCGATGTTGGCGCAGCATGGCACCTGCTGGCTCGAGGAAGAGAATTGAATCAACTGAAGCACGGCGCCGCGCCTTGCCTGATCGCCATCCCGATCGGAGCACAGCGCAGCGTCTGAGGGACCCACTGACGAACTGAACGGAATGGCGCCGGTATCACGAAGGCGCCTGCAAGTCATCCCGCTTGCAGGTATCGCGTGACAGCAGCACGGCACGTTCCGCAGATCTAACAAGAAAGCAGCACGGAGGAGAAGTGATCGAGCTTCACGCTTTCGACGATCAACGCGCCCAATCCGACGCGTTGGCGAAGGCGGTTGGCGACGCGTTACATGCGTCGCTCGCCGCACAGGCGGCCACAGCCGCAGCAGGCGCGCCACATCCTGGCACGCGCCCGGCAATGCTTGCAGTGTCCGGCGGTACCAGTCCGCGTCCGTTCCTGCAGACGTTGTCCACGCAACCCTTCGACTGGGCGCGCATTGCCGTGACGCTGGTCGACGACCGCTGGGTGCCGGAAACGGACAGCGCGAGCAATTCGCAACTCGTGCACGACACGCTGTTGCAGAACGCCGCGAAAGACGCCGCTTTCTGGCCGCTGGTGGATACGGCGCAGGACCTGAACGCGCACGTTGCCGCGCTGAACGCCGACTCGCGCTTTAGCGCCGTGCCGGACGTCGCGATTCTCGGCATGGGCGAAGACGGCCACACCGCGTCGATTTTCGCCGATGCGCCCGAATGGGACCACGCGATCACCACGCCCGAGCGCTTTGTGGCCGTGCATCCCGGCAGCGCGCCGCATGCGCGGGTGAGCTGGTCGCTCTCCGCGCTGAAAGAAGTGAAGCATCTGTTTTTGCTGATCGCAGGACCGCGCAAGATGGACGTGCTGAATGCCGCCGCCGCTTCGCTACAAAAAAATGCCATCTCGCAGTTGGCAAACGACAAGGGAGTGAGACTCGATGTCTACTGGTGTGCAAACTAAGGCTGTTCCGGGCGCGGGCCAGCACGCCGACGGACCGAGGCTGCTCGCCGACATCGGCGGCACCAACGCGCGCTTCGCGCTCGAAACCGGGCCCGGCGAGATTACGTCGGTGCAGGTCTATCCGTGCGCCGACTATCCGGGCGTTGCCGAAGTCATCAAGAAGTATCTGAAGGACACCAGGATCGGCCGCGTGAATCATGCGGCGATTGCGATTGCGAATCCTGTCGACGGCGATCAGGTCAGGATGACCAATCACGACTGGAGCTTTTCGATCGAAGCCACGCGCCGCACGCTCGGCTTCGATACGCTGCTGGTGGTGAATGACTTCACCGCGCTGGCCATGGCGCTGCCGGGCCTGACCGACACGCAGCGCGTGCAGGTAGGCGGCGGCGCGCGCCGCCCGAACAGCGTGATTGGCCTGCTCGGCCCGGGCACCGGCATGGGCGTGTCCGGTCTGATTCCGGCCGACGACCGCTGGATCGCGCTTGGCAGTGAAGGCGGCCACGCCACCTTCGCGCCGGCCGACGAGCGCGAAGACATCGTGCTGCAGTACGCACGCAAGAAGTGGTCGCACGTTTCGTTCGAGCGTGTGGCGGCGGGCCCCGGCATCGAAGTGATCTATCGTGCGCTGGCGGGCCGCGACAAGAAACGCGTGGCGGCGAACGTCGACACGATCGAGATCGTCAAACGCGCGCTGGACGGCGAGCCGCTCGCGGCCGAATCCGTCGATGTGTTCTGCGGGATTCTCGGCACCTTCGCGGGCAATATCGCGGTGACGCTCGGCGCACTAGGCGGCATCTACATTGGCGGCGGCGTGGTGCCGCGGCTAGGCGAATTTTTCGCGCGTTCGTCGTTTCGCAAGCGCTTCGAGGCGAAGGGTCGCTTCGAGGCCTATTTGCAGAACGTGCCGACCTACGTGATTACCGCTGAATATCCGGCGTTTCTGGGCGTGTCGGCGATTCTCGCGGAGCAGTTGTCGAACCGCGCGGGCGGCAGTTCATCGGCCGTGTTCGAGCGGATTCGCCAGATGCGCGATGCGTTGACGCCGGCCGAGCGCCGTGTGGCCGACCTGGCGTTGAATCATCCGCGCTCGATCATCAATGATCCGATCGTGGACATTGCGCGCAAGGCCGACGTGAGCCAGCCGACGGTGATCCGCTTCTGCCGTTCGCTAGGTTGCCAGGGCTTGTCGGACTTCAAGCTGAAACTGGCGACGGGTTTGACTGGCACGATTCCGGTGAGTCACAGCCAGGTGCATCTGGGCGATACCGCGACGGACTTCGGCGCGAAGGTGCTCGATAACACCGTGTCCGCGATTCTGCAGTTGCGCGAGCATTTGAATTTCGACCAGGTCGAGCGAGCCATCGATCTATTGAACGGTGCGCGGCGGATCGAGTTTTACGGGCTCGGCAATTCGAACATTGTCGCGCAGGATGCGCATTACAAGTTCTTCCGGTTTGGCATTCCGACGATTGCTTACGGCGATCTGTACATGCAGGCGGCGTCTGCTGCGTTGCTTGGCAAGGGCGATGTGATCGTTGCCGTGTCGAAGTCGGGGCGTGCGCCGGAGCTGCTGCGTGTGCTGGATGTCGCCATGCAGGCGGGGGCCAAGGTGATTGCCATTACGTCGAGCAATACGCCGCTGGCCAAGCGGGCTACCGTCGCTTTGGAGACCGATCACATTGAGATTCGCGAGTCGCAGTTGTCGATGATTTCGCGGATCCTGCATCTGGTGATGATTGATATTCTTGCGGTGGGGGTCGCGATTCGGCGTGCTATGCCTAGCGAGGATGTGGCTGAGACGGTCGCTAAGGCGCGACAGGGTGCGGATGATGATGCTACTGCTGTGCTTGACTGGTTAAGTCATGGAGCTGCGTCTTCTGCGCGGGATTAAGGGAAGGGCCTGCTCGGCGGGTTTGTTGTCGATCTGGCTTTTTGGTCCTTCCTTGCAGGGTTCGTGGTTTGTTTGGTGTTGGTCTTTTGGTCTTTTGGCCTTTCCTTGCTTTGTTAGTGGTCTATTAGCGTTGCCCCTGTGCGGGGCGGCACCTACTTTTCTTTGCCTGCCGCAAAGAAAAGTAGGCAAAAGAAAGCGGCTCACACCGCCAGCTCATAAGTGGGTCCCCCGCACAGCCGCGGTAGTGGTGCATCTGGAATCCGTGTTCCCGCACACTCCGCCTCAGTGACAAGGCAGTCATACCTCCGGCGGCGCTGCGCGCGCCGATACCCCGCTCCAAAAAAACGATCAGTCATGCAAAGCATCAGCCAGGTTTCCCAGGCAGACCCATCCGCGACGCACGTAGTGCGGAGTGGGAGCTGATGAGTGCTTTGTCACTAGCGTGGAGTGTGCGGGGGCGCTGATTCCAGATGCACCACTACCGCGTCTGTGCGGGGGACCCACTTATGAGCTGGCGGGGTGAGCCGCTTTCTTTGCTTATCTTTCTTTGCGGCGGCAAAGAAAGTAAGTGCCGCCCCGCACAGGGGCAACGCTAATAGACCACTAACAATTCAAGGAAAGGCCAAAGCGCCAAAGCCCCCTCAACCAAAAAAGCGATAATAAGCCCACTCTCGCCGAAGGCAAAAAAACCCCCTGCCCCAAAACTCCGATGATCATCCGCCCCCATCTCCATTGGTTCCGCATGCTGCTGGCCTGGCGAGGCTCCGTCCTCCCGCGACTCCTCCCGCGGCTATCGCTGATTTTCTGCATTTCGATCGTCGCCGTGGCCGCCCACGACCACCTGCTGCCGGTCACGTTAAATCTCAACACCACCGCCCCGTTCTCGCTCATAGGCATAGCGTTAGCCGTCTTTCTAGGCTTCCGCAATAACGCCAGCTACGACCGCTGGTGGGAAGCCCGCAAGCTCTGGGGCCAGTTGCTGAACGATTCCCGCTCGCTCACCCGCCAGGCGCTCACGCTGCAAAACAAACCGCTGCCCAAAGAGGACATCAGAGAGTTCATCGCCGCTCTAGGCGCCCTCCCCCATGCACTGCGTCATCAACTCCGCAAAAGCGACCCGCGTGAAGATCTCGCGGCACGTCTGCCCAAAGCGCTTCTCGACCGCGTCATGCAGTCGCGCTACAAACCAACGACACTCCTGCTGTTTCTCGGCGAATGGGTGCAACGCCACGCCCAAACAGGCGCGCTCGATCCAATGGCGGTGCTCGCCTTCGATCGAAATCTGAATGGTCTGTCGGATGTGATCGGCGGTTGCGAGCGCATCGCCTCGACGCCGCTGCCTTTCGCCTACTCGGTGATGATTCACCGCACGGTGTATTTCTTCTGCGCGTCCCTGCCGTTCGGACTGGTCGACAGCATCGGCATCTTCACGCCGGTCTTCTCGGTGTTCGTCGCGTACACCTTCATGGCGCACGAAGCGATCGCCTCGCAGATCGAAGAGCCCTTCGGCATCGACGACAACGATCTCGCGCTCGAAACCATGTCGCTCGGTATCGAAGACGCGATGCGCGACCTGCTAGGGGAACCGGCACTTGCGCAGCCGAAGCCGCAAGCCGAAACCTACGTGCTCACCTAAGCCGCGAGCGCTCAGTCGTTGCCAACGGTTTCGGATAAACGTTTGAGCGTGGCCACCCGGGCGCCGATGATATCGATGCGCCCACGCTCGTCGACCAACGGCGTGGTCGCGTTGAGATACGCGGTCCAGGCCTTTTGTGCGCGTACCAGCGTCGGACGCGAACGCGTCGGCATCTTCGTCTGCAAGCGGCGGTAATAGCGGTTCAGATCGAACATCGCGTGCTCGCATTGCGCGTCCGCATTACAGGCGCGCGGACGACGCGGCGCGTCCCCGCCGGCGTTGATCCTGGCCATGGCGCTGCGCAGCGCAAGCGCGCGATCACGCACCGGTTGCAACTGCATATCGGCTTCGGCCAGCACGTACATCGAGCCGTGCGTCGTCGCGAACACGGCGGCAAGCAACTGCTTCTCGACCTCGCGCGAGGCCTCCCAGCTCGCCTGACTCTTCTCCCACTGCTTGCGCCGGGCCCGCGGCAACTTCGCTTCAAGCTGCTGCCACGCGCCGTCCAACGCGGCTTTCCAGCCGATTCGCGCGTTGTCCATACACTGCACCTGCCCCACCGTCGACGACATGTCGCTGCGCGCCAGACACGCGCGCATCGACGCGTCGATCGGGTCGGCGGCGGCCACTTCGGCATGCGCCGTCGCAGGCGTCACGCCGAGCGTCGCCGCAAGCGCCGCACCGAGCACCATTGCCCAGATCGCCGGCTTTGCCGGGGCCAGCGCGCCAAACGCGCGCCGCCAGCCGCCAGCGCCCAGCAGGGACTGCACTACCCGCATCGTCAGGCGCGCACGCAATCGACGAAGTATTCGATGCGCCCGTTGATGGTTTCGCCGACCAGCCCGTGGATATCCGTGTGGAAACCCGGGAAGCGCTCGTTGAACTCGCGCGCGAAACGCAAATAATTGACGATGGTCTTGTTGAAGCGCTCGCCCGGAATCAGCAGCGGAATGCCCGGCGGATACGGCGTCAACAGGATCGACGTGACGCGGCCCTCGAGTTCGTCGATCGGTACCCGGTCGACCTCGCGGTGCGCGAGCTTCGCAAATGCGTCCGAAGGCTTCATGGCCGGTTCCATGCTCGACAGGTACATCTCGGTCGTCAGGCGCGCAATGTCGTTCGCGCGGTAAACGCTGTGAATCTGCTGGCACAGATCGCGCAAACCCACACGCTCGTACATCGGATGATGCGAGACGAACTCCGGCAACACGCGCCACAGCGGCTGATTGTTGTCGTAATCGTCCTTGAACTGCTGCAGTTCGGTGACCATCGAGTTCCAACGGCCCTTGGTGATGCCGATCGTGAACATGATGAAGAACGAATACAGCCCGGTCTTCTCGACAATGATGCCGTGCTCGGCCAGGTACTTCGTAACGATCGCAGCCGGAATACCCGTCTCGCCAAAGCCGCCGTCCATATCCAGACCCGGCGTAACGATAGTCGCCTTGATCGGGTCGAGCATGTTGAAGCCTTCGGCGAGCGGGCCAAAGCCGTGCCACGCGTCGTCCGGGCGCAGCATCCAGTCTTCGCGCGAGCCGATACCTTCTTCGGCGAACTGGTCCGGACCCCACACCTTGAAGAACCAGTCGTCGCCGTATTCGTCGTCGACCTTGCTCATCGCGCGGCGGAAGTCGAGCGCCTCGGCAATCGATTCTTCCACGAGCGCCGTGCCGCCCGGCGCTTCCATCATGGCCGCGGCCACGTCGCACGAGGCGATGATCGCGTACTGCGGGCTGGTGGAGGTATGCATCAGATACGCTTCGTTGAAGCGATGCTTGTCGAAGCGGCTGTTCTTCGAATCCTGCACGACGATCTGCGAAGCCTGCGAAATACCGGCCAGCAATTTGTGCGTGGAGTGCGTCGCGAACACCAGCGCGCCGATGCGCGGGCGGCCCGCGCCGATCGCGTGCATGTCCTGATAGAACTCGTGGAATTCCGCATGCGGCAACCACGCTTCGTCGAAGTGCAGCGTGTCGAGCCAATCGCCGAGCATTTCCTTGATCATCTCGACGTTGTAGATCACACCGTCGTAGGTGCTCTGCGTGATGGTCAGGATGCGCGGCTTCAGATCCGGATTCTTCGCCAGCGCTTCGCGCGCGAACGGATTCGCGAGGATCTTCTTCTTGATGTTTTCCGGCTCGAATTCGCTGCGCGGAATCGGGCCGATGATGCCGAAGTTGTTTCGCGTCGGCGTGAGGAACACCGGAATCGCGCCGGTCATCGTGATCGCGTGCAGAATCGACTTGTGGCAGTTGCGGTCCACCAGCACGATGTCGCCCGGCGCCACCGTGCCGTGCCAGACGATCTTGTTCGAAGTCGAGGTGCCGTTGGTCACGAAGAACACGTGGTCGGCGCTGAAAATGCGCGCGGCATTGCGCTCGGAAGCGGCCACCGGCCCCGTGTGGTCGAGCAGCTGGCCGAGTTCGTCGACGGCATTGCAGACGTCGGCGCGCAGCATGTTCTCGCCGAAGAACTGGTGGAACATCTGGCCGAGCGGGCTCTTCAGGAACGCGACGCCGCCCGAGTGCCCCGGGCAATGCCAGGAGTAAGAGCCTTCGTCCGCGTACTGCACCAGTTCCTTGAAGAACGGCGGCGCGAGCGAATCCAGATACACCTTGGTCTCGCGGATGATGTGGCGCGCGACGAACTCCGGCGTGTCCTCGAACATGTGGATGAAACCATGCAGTTCGCGCAGGATGTCGTTCGGCAGATGGCGCGAGGTGCGCGTTTCGCCGTACAGGAAGATCGGAATGTCAGCGTTGCGGCGGCGCACTTCAGTCACGAACGCACGCAAGGCGACGATCGCGGCCGCCAGTTCCGGCGTCTCGCCTTCCACCACGACGTTGTCGACGTACGGCAGCAGTTCGTCGTCGTCGATCGACAGGATGAAGCACGACGCACGGCTCGATTGCTGGGCGAACGAAGTCAGGTCGCCGTAGCTCGTCAACCCGAGCACTTCCGCGCCTTCTTTCTCGATAGCTTCGGCCAAAGCCCGGATGCCGGAACCCGAGATGTTCTCGGAGCGAAAATCTTCGTCGATGATGACGACGGGAAAACGAAACTTCATGGGCGATTCTCCAAAAAGAACGACCGCTGCATTCGACTAAGCAGCGGTCACCCGAGTAGCTGGTGGGTCAGTGCGCTGCCGCCGTCACGTCTTGGGCAACGTGACGCCGTGCTGACCTTGATATTTGCCGCCGCGATCCGCGTACGACGTCTCACAAATTTCGTCGCTTTCGAAAAACAGCACTTGAGCAACGCCTTCGTTCGCGTAGATTTTCGCAGGCAAAGGTGTCGTATTCGAGAATTCGAGCGTAACGTGGCCTTCCCATTCCGGCTCGAACGGCGTCACGTTGACGATGATCCCGCAACGCGCATACGTGGATTTGCCCAGACACACGGTCAGGACGCTGCGCGGAATACGGAAATACTCGACGGTGCGGGCCAGCGCGAACGAATTCGGCGGGATGATGCAGACGTCGCCCTTAAAGTCGACAAACGATTTCTCGTCAAAATTCTTCGGGTCGACGATGGTCGAGTTGATATTGGTGAAGATCTTGAATTCGTCGGCGCAGCGGATGTCGTAGCCGTAGCTCGAGGTGCCGTAGCTGACAATCTTCCGACCGTCTTCGGAAACGCGGACCTGATCTGGCGCGAACGGCTCGATCATATTGTGCGACTCGGCCATGCGCCGGATCCACTTGTCGGATTTGATAGTCATAGGTGAACGCTGCTCGACTTGAGTGACAGATGTGTGACGGGGGTGTGACGGATAGCACCCGGAGTAAGTTCCGGGCCGGCGCCGTGGGCTTGGACGCCCCCGGCTTAGCGCTCCGGGCCAGGTGCCTTCCGGCTACGTGCCCCGGGTTAGGCGCCCCGGCTACGCGCCCCGGGCTAGGCGCCCCCAACTACGCGCCCCGAACGAAAGGCGCTTATTTTACGCGATCGCGAAGTTGCCGCTACGGATGCGGTCCGAGCACCGCAGGCGCGGCCTTCACTGGCGAATCAATCCGCATGCAAGCGCGGGGCCTGCACCATGCTGCGGATACGCATAGGGGTCGGTCGCGTCGTGATGCAACAGGACGGCCCGTTGCAGCACGGAGCGAATACCGTCGAGCGACACGTCCGGCGCCACAATAAAACCGGTGGCCACGCCGTTTGCGTCCGCGTGGATGTTGCCGAGATCGCCTTCGACCCGGGCGCCTGCCTTCAGACGCTCGGCTGCCGGCGAGAACACCGGGCCGGCGCTGGAACCGTCGGCAGCATTGCAGTCGCCGCGCTCGTGCACTTGCAAGGCGTGGTCGCTGTTGGGCGGCAAGCCCGCAAGGTTGTAGGTGACCTGCACGCCGTCCGAGCGCTCGATGAACGTTACGAGGCCGCGCGCCTGATTGCCCACGGTGGGCAGCAACTGCGCGTCGGCGCGCTTTTCCTGTGGTCTCAGGAATGTGCTGCAGCCGCATAACAGCGCGCTGCTGGCAGCCAGGACGATGAATGCCACCACCGCCTGCCCGTCGATTCGTTTTCCCATGCGATCCTCTTGCCGGCCTGGCGGCCGCCCCTGCGGCCGCCGAGCCGAACTTGTGAAGTCGACATGATACCGCGAGACCAGGCGCAAATTGACGCCTTGGCCCCGCTTTGACCCCGCTTTGACCCCTTGTCCGAATGGCTACTCAGGTGTTCTGGACAACGATGCTGGGAAACTTCGAGGTCATGTCGCGAGCCCGCTCGGCAATATGGATCGCAACCTTGCGCGCGATCGACCGGTAAATCCCAGCGATACGGCCTTCCGGATCCGCCACCACGGTGGGTTTGCCCGAGTCGGCCTGCTCGCGGATGCCGATATCGAGCGGCAGGCTGCCAAGCACATCCACACCGTATTCCTTGCCCATCCGCTCGCCGCCGCCCGCGCCGAAAATATGCTCTTCGTGGCCGCAATTCGAGCAGATATGCATACCCATGTTCTCGACGATCCCGAGGATCGGAATGCCGACCTTCTCGAACATCTTGAGGCCCTTCTTCGCGTCGAGCAGGGCGATGTCCTGCGGCGTTGTGACGATCACCGCGCCCGTCACCGGCACGCGCTGCGACAAGGTCAGCTGAATGTCGCCGGTGCCCGGCGGCATGTCGACGATCAGGTAGTCGAGATCTTGCCAGTTGGTCTGCCGCAGCAGCTGTTCGAGCGCCGAAGTAGCCATCGGGCCGCGCCACACCATCGGGTTGTCCTGCTCGATCAAAAAGCCGATCGAGTTGGCCTGCAAACCGTAGCCGGTCATCGGGTTCATCGACTTTTCGTCGGGCGATTCAGGGCGGCCGGTAATGCCGAGCATCATGGGCAGCGAGGGGCCGTAAATGTCCGCATCGAGGATGCCGACCGAAGCGCCTTCGCTCGCGAGCGCCAGCGCCAGGTTCACCGCGGTCGTGCTCTTGCCGACCCCGCCCTTGCCCGACGCCACCGCGACGATGTTCTTGACGTTCGGCAACAGTTTGACGCCACGCTGCACCGTATGCGCAGCGATGTCCTGAGACACCTCGACACGTGCGTTCGCCACGCCGGGCACGGCCTTCAGCGCGTCGGCGAATTGCGCGCGAACCGCTTCAAACTGCCGTTTGGCCGGATAGCCGAGCACCACGTCGAGGCTGACCGCGTCGCCCTCCACGGTGACGTTCCGGATGTTCCTCGCAGCCGAATAGGGCTTGCCTGTGTTGGGGTCAGTGACGGCCGCGAGGGCGGCGTCGACCAAAGCCCGATCGATACTCATTGACACTCCGTGGGGAACACTTGCGGGGTGGCGGAATCCAAGCTTCGGCCACTCGCCAGAATTTGAAAAAAATTGTTAGGCAGCATTGCTAAAACCAGGCGCGCCGTGCACGCTTCGGCAGGCGGAACGCCATGGGGTCGCATCGCTGCGTCCTTCAGTCACCATTGTAGTGGCTGGCGCCAAGCCTTGCCGGAAGACCCTTCTTCACTGTCGGACCGGAACCAGGGAAGACGCAGGATTCTCGTATTTCGACCTGTGCGCTTTACGGCCGTTGCATCGGGCGGATAGATTTATCGCTTCCACCTGCTTCACTCAAGAGGAATCAAAAAATGAATGCAAAACTCATGACTCGCCTTGCCGTTTTCGCGGTTGCCGGTTCGCTGCTGGCAGGCTGCGCGACCCAACAAGGCACTAACACCGCCGTCGGCACGGGCGTGGGCGCCGGCACCGGCGCGGCGCTCGGCGCGATCTTCGGCGGCGGCAAGGGTGCGGCGATCGGCGCGGGCGTCGGCGCTGCGGTGGGCGGCATCACCGGCTACAACTGGCAAGCCATTCACAACAAGCTGTCGGGCGCCACCAAGGGCACCGGCACGCAGATCACCGAGCAGCCGGACGGCTCGCTCAAGCTGAACATCCCGAGCTCGGTCACGTTCGACACCAACAGCTACGCGATCAAGCCGTCGTTCGCGCCGGTGCTGGATCAACTGACGCAGACCATGCAGCAGAATCCGGAACTGATCGCCCAGGTGATCGGCTACACGGATAGCACGGGTCAGCCGGCTTACAACCAGACGCTGTCGGTCAACCGCGCGGAAAGCGTGACGGGCTACCTGGGGCAACGCGGCGTCGCGCCGCAACGCCTGTCGGCACAAGGCATGGGCCAGAATCAGCCGGTTGCTGACAACAACACCGAAGCCGGCCGGGCTGCCAACCGTCGCGTGGAAATCTATCTGCGCGCCACGGCTCAACACGCCACGCAATAAGCGGACAGCCTGAAAGAGGAAGAAGCAACGGGGCGGCAGGCCGCGCTTGCCGCCCCGTTGCCGCGTGTTGTCGGCGGTACCCGGCAAGCCGCAAAAGCCGCATGTGGGCAAACGCGGGCGGACGCAAAAAATCTCGCGAGAGAGCGAAAAAATTTCGAACTCTGCCGAAAATTCGCGGTCTGTCTTTACGGTACGTGGTTGGCGAAGCCGCCACGTCACCATTCTCCTCTTGTCGTTGTTGCTCCGGGGTTAATAGCCCCGGTTTTTTTTGGGCGCACGGTTTTCACAGGACGCCGCTTGAGGGACACACCCCTCTTCCCCGCACCGGCCGAGGCGCGGGCAAGCCGCCCCCGCCCGCGCCTCACGGCCGCCCTGCTAGAATCATCGTTTCGTCCCACCGCAGGCTCCCACCATCCTTATGTCAGCACCCGCCACCGATCTCTCCGCAGGCGCGCCGTCAGGCCGTCGCCAGATTCTCGTCACGTCGGCCCTTCCGTATGCGAACGGGCAAATCCATATTGGCCATCTGGTCGAATATATCCAGACGGACATCTGGGTCCGGACGTTGCGAATGCACGGGCACGAGGTCTACTACGTGGGCGCCGACGACACACACGGCACGCCGGTCATGCTGCGCGCGGAAAAGGAAGGTTTGACGCCCAAGCAGTTGATCGACCGCGTCTGGCAGGAACACAAGCGCGATTTCGACAGCTTCGGGATTTCGTTCGACAATTACTACTCGACCGATTCCGAAGAGAACCGCGTGCTGAGCGAATCGGTCTATCTGGCGCTCAAGGAAGCCGGCCTGATCGACGCCCGCGATATCGAACAGGCGTACGATCCCGTCAAGGAAATGTTCCTGCCGGATCGCTTCATCAAGGGCGAATGCCCGAAGTGCGGCGCAAAGGATCAATACGGCGACAGCTGCGAGGTATGCGGTTCGACTTACCTACCGACCGAACTGATCAATCCGTATTCGGTCGTCTCCGGCGCCACGCCGATTCGTAAGACCTCGACGCATTACTTCTTCCGTCTGTCCGATCCGCGCTGCGAGAATTTCCTGCGCGCGTGGGTCAGTGGTCTGGCGCAGCCGGAAGCCACCAACAAGATGCGCGAATGGCTCGGCGACGCCGGCGAAGCCAAGCTCGCCGATTGGGATATTTCGCGCGACGCACCGTATTTCGGCTTCGAGATTCCGGGCGCGCCGGGCAAATATTTCTACGTGTGGCTGGACGCGCCGGTCGGCTATTACGCGAGCTTCAAGAACCTCGCTGACAAGCGCGGCCTCGACTTCGACGCGTGGATCCGCAAAGGCTCGACCGCCGAGCAGTACCACTTCATCGGCAAAGACATTCTGTATTTCCACACGCTGTTCTGGCCGGCCATGCTCGAATTCTCGGGCCACCGCACGCCGACCAACGTGTTCGCGCACGGCTTCCTGACGGTGGACGGCGCGAAGATGTCGAAGTCGCGCGGCACGTTCATCACCGCGCAAAGCGTGATCGACACGGGCCTGAATCCGGAATGGCTGCGCTACTACTTTGCCGCCAAGCTGAACAGCACGATGGAAGACCTCGACCTGAACCTCGACGACTTCCAGGCACGGGTGAACAGCGATCTGGTCGGCAAGTACGTGAACATCGCGAGCCGCGCCGCCGGTTTCCTGATCAAGCGTTTCGAGGGTCGTGTGCAGGACAGCGCGATGCATCATCCGCTGCTCGCCACGCTGCGCGCCGCCGTACCGCAAATCGCCGCGAACTACGAAGCGCGCGAGTACAACCGGGCGCTGCGCCAGACCATGGAACTGGCCGACGCGGTCAACGCGTACGTCGACACCGCCAAGCCGTGGGATCAGGCGAAAGACCCGGCCAATGCCGTCGCGCTGCACGAAACCTGCAGCGTGAGCATCGAGGCATTCCGTCTGCTGTCGCTGGCGCTCAAACCGGTGTTGCCGAACTTGGCGGAGGCAGTCGAAGCCTTCCTCGGCATCGAGCCGCTGGTGTGGGCCGACGCGAACGTGCCGCTCTCTTCCACGCGCCCGATCAATGCGTACAAGCACCTGATGACACGCGTCGATCCAAAGCAGATCGAGGCGCTCATCGCCGCGAATCGCGAGTCGCTGCAAGCCACGCCGGACGCTGCGGCGGCACCAGCGGACGCGAAGACCAAGTCGAAGACCGCGAAAGCAGCCGCTGCCGGGAAGGACGAAACGCCCGGCATTATCTCGATCGACGACTTCGCCAAAATCGATCTGCGCATCGCGAAGATCGTCGACTGCAAGGCGGTGGAAGGCTCGGACAAACTGTTGCAGTTGACGCTCGACATCGGCGAAGAAAAGACGCGCAATGTGTTCTCGGGCATCAAGTCGGCTTATCAGCCGGAGCAGTTGATCGGCAAGCTGACGGTCATGGTCGCGAATCTCGCCCCGCGCAAGATGAAGTTCGGCTTGTCGGAAGGGATGGTGCTGGCGGCCTCGGCTACTGACGAGAAAGCCGAGCCGGGCCTCTACGTGCTCGAACCGGATAGCGGCGCGAAGCCGGGCATGCGCGTGAAGTAAAGCGCGGCGTCTCGAACGCGACGGGCATCAACCGGCATCAACAAAAACGGCACGCTCTAAAAGGCGTGCCGTTTTTTCTGTGCCGCGACGTCGGGCGGACCGCAGGCAGCCCTGCCCCCTGTTACCAGCGGATCCGATCGAAGCGCCGTGTGTAGAGCAGTTCGATGCCGTCGAACGTGCCGCCATAGGCCGCAACCGACCAATAGCGCGTCAGGTTCACCGTCGCCTTGATCGCATTGCTCGCCGACTGCAGGCCCTGCTCGTAGCCGACCACGAGCCACTCGTTGATGGCCTTCGACACCATCACCACCTGAGGATCGGTCAGCCCGACCTCGCTTCGTCCGATCGAAAATTCGTCGAGTCCGAACGTCTGCGCGATCCGCTTGCCGCTCGCGCTGCCTAGCAAGGCGAGCGCCGTTGTCATCGTGCTTTGCTGACCGAGGTTATTACCCTGATCGGTGCCATGTCCAAACAGCAGCCACGAGAGCTTTTCGTTATCCGGCACGGTCGGCTCCGACACCAGCTTCGCGACCGGGAACTGAACCGTGCCAGTGACCTGCACGCCCGCTTCAATCTGCTGATTACGGCGCATGGCCAGAATGTTGATCCCTGGATTGGCCACCGGACCGTTGAAGGTGAAGAAACCATTCTCGATGTTGAGCTTGCGGCCGAACGCGGTATAGGTCGAGCCCTGCGTCACGCGGACATTGCCGACCGCGCGCAACGGCAGGTTCGGCGCGCTCATCGCGGTGATCGTGCCGGTCAGGCCGAGGTCCGCGCCCATGCCGCGGAACCGGAAGTTGTTGCCGAGGCTGATGTCGATATTGGCGCGTGGCGCGAACGGCCCGATCGGCTTGTTGGTCCCTTCCACCGGCGGCGGTTTCTCGCCGGCCACCGTGCCGTCGGGGCGGACGATCACGACGTCGTCGCCCAGCTTCGGCGCGGACTGCTCCGGCATATCGAACAGCGCGTGATCGACCACGAACTTGCCGTTGATCGCCATGCCGCCCTGCGCGCCCGCATTCGCAACGCTCGCGCTGCCCGACAAAGACAGATTGCGGTCCGGCGCCGCGAACAACTCCAGCTTGTCCGCCACGATGCTCGCGGACAGATCCGGCTCGGCGCCATCCAGACGCACGCGTCCGGTGGCGCGCAAGGTGCCGCTCGCGCCATGAAACTCGACCTGCTGGAAGTCCACCAGATTTTGCGAGAGCGCGATGCGCACCACCCCATCCTTCAACTGCACGCCCTGGTCGACCATCGTCGCCGACAAACCGTCGCCGAGCAGCGACCCCGTCAGGTTCGGCTTGGCGACCGTGCCGCCGAGCGCGAGTTTCAGCGCGAGATGGCCGTCGAGCAGATAGCTCGGGCCGAACAGGCCGCCGGTCGTTTTCAGCGACGGCACGTTCGCGTTCACATTGCCGGTTAGCGCACCCTCTTCGTTGACACTCAAAAAGCCGTCGCGCATCACCAGCGTGGTGTGGGCGTCGGCGTCGATCACGCCGATCCGGCTCGCCTGCGCGTGGACCGTGGCGTTCAGCCGGTTGCCGCCACTGAACTCGGCCCGGGCGACCATATCCGTGATACCCAGCGAGGCCAAACCTCGGCCGATTTCGACCGTGACGTCGCCGCCGCGGCGCTTCAACTGGATGTGACCGCTCGCAGTGCTGCCAAGCGCGAAGTCCCAGTCGCCGTCGAACACCAGATCGGTTTTGACCGCCGGCGGCGCGCCGGTGATCTCGCGCCGCAGATCCTGCAGGCGCGCCAGCGAAATGTCGGTCAGGCTGCCCGTGGACTGGATCTTGCCGTGGTCGAACGCGAACGATTTGAGGCTCAGCACCGCGCCTTCGACCGTGAGACGTGTCGCGCCAAGCGTCAGGCGGCTCGGCCCGGCGCTGACGGCAAGCGGCGACTCGAGGTTCAACGCCGGTGTGCCGCGATTCTGCAGACGGGTCACGGTGCCATCCCAGCGCGTGCCTTCGCGTGCTTCGGTCAGTTTGCCGTTGGCCGCGAGCGTCAGGTCCAGTGGACGGTCTTGCAGCTTGCCGGTGGCGGCCGCCTCCAGCGTATGGTTGGCACGCGTGCCGGACAGCCGTGCCGTCAGCGTGGTCAGATCGACGCCGCCGGCGCTGAGGTTGCGCGCGTCGGTCGTGAAAACCAGCGCGCCGTTCGCGCCGTCACGCAGTTCGGCATGACCTTCCGCATGGCCGACGCGGTTACTGCTGAACACCACGCTGTCCGCCTTGTAGTTCAGCACGACATTCGGATGCGCGAACGAGCCGGTAAGGTCGCCGTCCGCGGCAATGAGGCCGGCGAGCCCGAAGCCAAGGCGCTCGAGTTCCGGCGCGTCGATACGGAAACGCAGCCGGTCGCCGCTGGCGCCGAAGCTGCCTTGCAAGTCCACCTGATTGCCCGCCACCGAGAGATTCGCGCGACTCGGCAGAATCCGCGAGCCGGCTAGCTGGACCACACCGCCGCCCGTCAACGGCAAACCGTCGTAGACGCTCGGGCCGAGTTTGAATTCGGCCTTGGTGGTGAACACCGGGCCGAGCATACCGGCCGCGGCGAGCGTGCCGTTCACGCGCGCCTCGATCTTGCGGGCCAGCGGCGCGGCGCGCCTCGCCGGCGGCGACGCTTTGCTCCGTTGCATCACCTCGGTCCGCACCGCGGCCTTCGCGGTGTTCTTGACCGCGGCAGCGGCTTTGTCGGCGGGGGCCGCGCTTTTCGCCCCGGCTGTGCTGCCCGCTGGCGCCGCACCTTGCGCGGGTACTTTGGTTTTGGCGTTGGCCGCTGCGGATGCCGGGCCCGCAACCGGCGTGCGCGAAGGCATCTGCGAAGTCAGCGTCAACGGATCGAAATCGGTCAACTGCGCTTTCAGGTTGTAGGTCGAATTCGCGTCGTGCTTGAGTGCGCCGGACAGATCGATGCGGCCCTTGCCGGACGTGACGCGCACGTCGTTGAAGCTGATGCGCGCGGGGTCGAAGATCACCTTGCCTTGTGCACGCAAGCCGGCTTTCGGATCGGCGAGATCGATGGTCAGGCTCTGTATGTCGTCGTTCAGACGGAAACCGATCGGGCCGGAAAGCTGGGTAGGCCGTACGGTCGCTTCGAGCGCGTTCAGGTCGAGCCCGGCGACTTGCAGGTCGAACTGGCCGCGCTTGCCGGTCAGCGTGCCGCCACCCGTGAGCGTGGCGCTCTTTACCAGCCGCACGTTCAGGTTCGAGATGCGCTGCGCCTGAGCGTCGAGGTGCACGTCAGCCTGTGCATCGATCAAAGGCAACAGGTTCTGGTCGATCGCACCCGGTTTGGCGTTGACGATCGAGACATGGCCCGCAACAGCGAAACCCGCGGCGCCGGAAGCGCCGGCGGGTTTCGCCGCAGTTGCGGCACTCGCTGCACTTGCCGCCTTGACCGCACTTGCCGCACTTGCCGCGCTGGCGCCGCTTGCCCCATTTGCGCCGCTCGCCGCAGCCAACGTCGCCGCGCCTGCTGCGCCTTGGCCCACCGGCTGCAGTTCGGCGCGCACCGCCAGATCCGCCAGCGGCGCGCCCGGCGCAAACGCCTGCGGATTGACGTGATCGAAAGTCAGCGTGGCGCGTTGCAACGGCACGTCGCTGAACGGCGTCGCCTCGACGCGGGCATGGCCGGCGAGCTTCATGCCGCTGGCATCGAGTTCGGCGATGAGATTTTCCAGCGAGCCGCTCAAATGGCCGCCCACCTGAACCGCTTCGTTGTTGACCTTGCCTGAATAGCCGACATCACCGGTCAGCGGAAACGGCCGTACCCCGTCGAGCTTTGCCGCCGCCGTCACCGCGCCGAACGGCGTGTCGAGCCGCTCGATGGCTGCCTCGTGGTGACGCCCATCGCTGCGGCCATGGAACATGAACCGGGAGAACTCGGTCGTCGAGCCGCCCTCGCGCAACAGCAGTTTGTCGACCTGCACGTCGCGCACCTCGAGTTGCATCGGCAAGCTCAGGTCTTTCGGCAGCTCCAGCGGCCCGCTGCTCGACGACGAAGAGCCGACCCGGGCGTCGATCGTCCCGACGTGCAGATAGTCGATTGTGAAGCGCCAAGGTTGGCGCGTGAGACCCCAGCGCCCGGCGACGCGATCGATCTGGATATCGGTGCCACTGCCGTCGAGACTGCGCCAGCGCACTTGCCGGAGTTGGACGCCGCTGGCAATGGTGCCGCTCTCGAGCGTGCCGGTCAGCTTGCCGCCCAGCAGTTTGACGGCCGCCTGCCACGCGTAAGCCGTGCCGCGCTCGGTTGTCAGCGCGCCGTACAGCAGGCCGATTGCCACCGCGACCAGCAGCACCAGCACCACAACCGTCCACGCCAGCGTTTTCAGCAGCCACCGGCCGCGCCGCCGCTCAGGCGGCGTCGCGCCGGGCGAAGGCTGCGCTCCGGACGGATGAGCGCCCGGCGGCTGCGCAGGTGGTTGGGCGGAGGTGTCCGTGGTCATGCGGGGATCATGTAGAAGCAGGTTTCCATCAGAAGGCGATGCCGAGGGTCAGGTATGGCCGCACACTCCGGTTGCGGATCCCATAGGCGACGTCGACATTGACCGGGCCCACCGGGCTGCGCCAGCGCGCGCCGACGCCGACGCCGGGATAAAAGACTTTCTCGCCCCACGTATCGGTGGCGGTGCCGATGTCGAAAAAGACGGCCGCACCCCAGTCGTGAGTAAACCAGTGCTGATACTCGGTCGACGCCGTCACGAGATACTTGGTGGGCAACACGGAACCGTCGACGCTGTTACCGATGCTCTGATAGCTGTAGCCACGGATCGAATTCGAGCCGCCCGCGCGGAACAGCAGCGAAGCCGGAATCCCGCTCGAACTGCCGCTCGTGAATACGCCGCCAAGTTCGGCCCGAAACAGCACGAGGTCGTTCCGGCCGATCGGCAGGTATTGCTGGCCGCGCGCATAGCCACGCGCGAAGGTCTGGTCGGTCAGGACGCCTTTGACCGCAAACCCCGCTTCGACGTGAATCAGATTGCCCGAACGCGGGAACAACGGATCGTCCGTATTGCGGCGGGTCCACGACCATGACGGCACCAGCGCGCGGCTGGTCGTCGGTGCAGTGGCGTTCTGATCGAGCCGATCCTGGTAGTAGAGGATCGCGTAGTTGTAGTCGATGAATTGCGACGTACGGGCGCGCTGCACACCGCCGCGGATACTGTAGATGCGGGTGTCGGACACGTCGGTCGTGGTGTAGGAAGCCAGCACGCTATTGGTCCAGGCGCGCGGCCCAGGCGGCATCGCGAGCTGAATTTGCCCGTACTGCTGGATCTGGTCGATGCGGCCGTCGACCGTGAACGGCCACGCTTTGCCGAATGTGTCGAGATAGGAATACGAACCCTGAACCAGCGGGCCGTTATCGGTCGAATAACCGACCCCGCCGCGGATACTGTTGTACGGATATTCCGAGACTTTCACGTGCACAGGCGTATCGACCGGCCTGGCCGGATCGCTATCCACGTCGATCGCAACGCTCGCGTAGTACGGCGTGTTTTGCAACTGCCGCTGCAACTCGGCGACACGCTGCACGTCGTAGATATCGCCGGCCGAAATCGGGTTCACATTGTCGACGATCTGTTCCGGATAGCGCCGCGCGCCGGATACGTCGAGCTTGCCCATTGTGAAGGTCGGGCCGCTGTCGAACGTCACCGACAATTTCGCTTCGTGCGTGCGTGGGTCGATCCGCGCTTCGGAGTGGTAAATCTTCGCACCCAGATAGCGGCGCGCCTGTAAGGCCTTGAGGGAGGCGTTTTTTGCGTCGTCCCAGTCGCTTTGCGAAAACGGATCGCCTTCGTGCAGCGAAAACGCGAAGCGCGCGGCGTTTGCCTGCGCCGGGTCTTCGGTCAGCACCGGCCCGCGAAACGACAGTGCAATCGACGTAATGAGGGTTTGCGGGCCGGGATCGACACTCACGGTCACGCGCTTCTGATTGTCGACGGTTCGCACGTCGGTGCGGACGACCGGCGTGAAATAACCCTGCGTGGCGGCCAGATCGCGCACCTGCTGGGGCGTGGCGGTAATCAAAAATTCGAACTGGTCGTCGCTGATGTCGGGACGTTTGGCGAAGCGCGCCACGTCCAGGTGCGCTTCGAGCAGCTTGCGCAACGAGCGCGGCGTGGCTTCGATATCGACCTTGTAGCTGGCGGCCGGGCGCCGCGCCGCATGCGCGTTGAGCGCGACCAGCATGAGGACGACGATGCCGAACGCCAGCCACGCGCGCAGCCCGCGCCGATTGGGCACCAGATGCCCTGGCTCGCCGCCGGTTTTGCCGCGCCGCAGACGCGGCTCTTCGATCGCACACCCCGCCAAACGGGACCTCCGGCCGTGGTTGATGAATTCTGTCGCTTGGGCGCGCCGCGGCGGCCGAAGCTCGCTATTTGACCACATCGGCGCAGCCACGCCATCTCTAAAAGGCCGTTTGCGCCATGTGGTGCGGCGCGCCTTTCGCGCCGATACACCGTGCTCGACGCGACATCGGTTGCCGATGCGCACCCGCACGCGCAGGCCGGATTTCCGCGCCACCCAGGCCGCCATGCGCCCGCCTTTGACGCGTCGCAGCAGCATGGGTTCCGGGCGATTTTGCAGGGCGGCCGCCGCCTTCGCCACCGTTTTTCGACCGCGCGCGGCGCATGCGGTAAAATTATGGAATAGCAGCGATGCCGTGCGGATTTCCGCCTGTTCCCGCCTGGCAGCCGCCATTTCCCCAATCACGGACGTCTAGCCATGTATCAATCGGACATCACCCAGTTCCTGAACCAGCTCAAGCAACAAAAACCGAATCTGGAAGCTGAGCAGCGCCGTGGCCGGTCGCTGCTGTGGGACAAACAGCCGATCGACCTCGATGAACGCGCCGCCCAGAACGCCTCGCGCGTAGAGCAGACGCCTTACTCGTACTATCAAAACTTCTAAGCGCGTGAGTCACGCCGACGAGGCAAAGGGCGTCGATCCGGCGCCCGACGCCGCGCTTGCCGCGCCCGCTACCGATTCGACGCCGGACACGGTCGACGGCATCGCTTTTGCACGCCTGTACGGCGAGCCGCTCTTCAAGCTGCCGACGGATCTGTACATTCCGCCGGATGCGCTCGAGGTGTTCCTCGAAACGTTCGAAGGCCCGCTGGATCTGTTGCTGTACCTGATCCGCAAGCAGAACTTCAACGTGCTCGACATCCCGATGGCGGACGTCACGGTCCAATACCTCGGCTACGTCGATCAGTTGCGCCAGACCAATCTCGAACTCGCCTCCGAGTATCTGCTGATGGCCGCAATGCTGATCGAGATCAAGTCACGCATGCTGTTGCCGGTGAAAAAGGCCGATAGCGGCGACGAAGCCGAGGATCCGCGTGCAGAACTGGTGCGCCGCCTGCTCGAATACGAGCAGATGAAGCTCGCCGCCCAGCGCATCGACCAGTTGCCTCAGCTTGGCCGCGACTTTCTGCGCGCCGAGGTGTACATCGAACAAAGCATCACGCCGCGCTTCCCGGACGTGGATAGCGAAGACCTGCGCGCCGCGTGGGCCGACGTGATCAAGCGCGCCAAGCTCGTTCAGCATCACAAGATTTCGCGCGAGGAATTGTCGGTGCGCGAGCATATGAGCACGATTCTACGGCGCCTGCAGAACGCGCGTTTCATGGAATTCTCCGATCTGTTCGACACGAGCAAAGGCGTGCCGGTGGTCGTGGTGAATTTCATCGCCATGCTCGAATTGTGCCGCGAGTCGCTCATCGAGATTACTCAGGCCGAGCCGTTCGCACCGATCTATGTGCGCCTCGCCTATCTGCCGGCCTGAAGCCGCGAATGCGGTTTGCGCGGGGGCTTGCGTGCGCCGTTTCCGCCGCGAACGCCTCGTTTCGGTGCGTCTCCTGAACAAATCCACTACAATCCGGCGCTCCGAACCTGTCATTACCAGTGAGGCCGCGGGTCACGCAAAACCTGAGTTTTTGCGCCGCCCGAGTCTTGCGCCGCGCGAGGAAATCCCAGTCCGATCATGAAAGTCATCAGCTCGATCCATGAATTGCGCGACCAGTTGCGCGGCCAGAATCGCACCGCCTTTGTGCCGACCATGGGCAATCTGCACGAAGGCCACCTGTCGCTGATGCGCCTTGCGCGCCAGCACGGCGATCCGGTGGTGGCGAGCATTTTCGTCAACCGCCTGCAATTCGGCCCGAACGAAGATTTCGACAAATACCCGCGCACGCTGGAAGCCGACATCGACAAGCTGCAGAAAGAAGGCGTCTACGTGCTGTTCGCGCCGACCGAGCGGGATCTATACCCGGAGCCGCAGGAGTACCGCGTGCATCCGCCGCACGATCTGGGTGACATTCTTGAAGGCGAATTCCGGCCTGGTTTCTTCCAGGGCGTGTGCACCGTGGTCATGAAACTGATGTCGTGCGTGCAGCCGCGCGTCGCGGTGTTCGGCAAGAAGGATTACCAGCAGTTGATGATCGTGCGCCGCATGTGCCATCAGTTCGCGCTGCCGACCGACATCATCGCCGCAGAAACCGTGCGCGACACCGACGGCCTCGCGCTCAGCTCACGCAACCGCTATCTGCAGGCCGCCGAGCGCGCCGAGGCGCCTATGCTGGCCACCGAGCTCAATCGTGTGCGCGACGCGGTGCTCGCCGGCGATCGGGACTTCGCAAAACTCGAAAAAGCGGCGATGGCGGAACTGGCTGCGCGCGGCTGGCAACCCGACTACATCGCGGTGCGCAAGCGCTCGAATCTGCTGCCGCCGGGCGCAGAAGACGCGAACGCGGAGCTGGTCGTGCTGGCTGCCGCCAAGCTGGGCGCCACCCGCCTTATCGATAACCTCGAAATCTGAAGCAGTCTTAGTCTGCGCAAACGTGCCTAAGAAGCCACAAGGGATTGGTCATGCAACGCAACATGCTGAAGTCGAAAATCCACCGCGTCGCGGTCACGCACTGCGAACTGCACTACGAGGGTTCGTGCGCGATCGACGAGGACTTGCTGGAAGCCGCGAACATCGTCGAAAACGAGCGGATCGACATCTGGAACATCAACAACGGCGAGCGGTTCTCGACGTACGCGATCAAGGGCGAACGGGGCAGCGGCATGATTTCGCTGAACGGTTCGGCCGCGCGGCGCGCGCAGCTAGGCGATCTGGTGATCATCGCCGCGTTCGCGGTGGTCGACGAAGCGGAACTGAAGGCAGGCTGGAAACCGGATCTGGTATTCGTCGACGACAACAACAAGATCAAAGGCAGCCGGGATCACGTGCCGACCCAGAACTGGACCTGAGCCGAACCTGAACTGAACCCGAGCCGGCTTTGCGCCGCGCGGTTTCATCTGGCGGGCGGCCACGCCGCCTGCCGATTCATCTCAAGCCTGTTTATTGGCGCCGTTGGTCCATTGGATGATCGGCTGCCACTGCTCCAGATCCTTGTCCACACGGCTTTTCGCGACGTCCCACAAGGTCAGGCCGTGCGCCGCCAGCTGCACGTAATTCTGCGTGTCGCGCAGATAACCCAGCACCGGCAGCTTCAATCCCTCGACAAAGCGATGCAACTGCTCCGCTGAGCGCGTGCGCGAGTCGACGCGCATGCCCACCACGCCGATCTCGATCGCCCCTTTCCTGACCGCCTTCTCCTTTGCCAGCCGCTCGAGAAAGTCTTGTGTGGCGAGAATGTCGAACATTGACGGCTGCAGCGGCACGATCACCTTGTCGGCCAGATCCAGCGCGATACTCAGGCGATTGCCGTGCAGCCCGGCCGGCGTGTCGATAACCGCATGTTCGAGACCTCTGGGCGGTTTGGCGGGGTTTTCAGGGTCGACCTCCCAGGTCTCGATGGGCGGCAGTGCGGGAGGCCGCAGCGCCAACCACGCGTGCGCGGACTGCTGTTTATCCAGGTCCGCCAGCGCGACCCATTCCCCTTGCGCCGCGAAATAGCCCGCCAGATTGGTGGACAGCGTGCTTTTGCCCACGCCGCCCTTCGGATTCGCCACCACGATCACCGTCATGAATTCTCCCGGAAAGATGGCTGGGCGCCGCCAGCCGGTTTGCCGCAGTTTGCTCTGACTTGGGGGCCGGTGTGTTCTGAGCGATGCCGATTTCAGGTCCACCTGCCGATCTAGCCGTTGATAATATCGACAAATGCAGCGGGGCCGAAGCCCCCAAACGGCTATTGACCTTCCTACGTCACTGTTTTTTCTATCGAGGACCCCAGATCTCATGAGCAAACTCCGTCCGGAATACACCGTCGAGCGCCTGCACGAACGTCAGAAAGGCAAGCTTCCCGGCTTGCTGGGCGTGCAGGTTCAGGCGCTGGAGCAAGGCAGTCTGACTGCGGAACTGACCGTGCGCGACGAATTGCTGGCGCCGAACGGCTTTTTGCATGCCGCCACCGTGATCGGCCTCGCCGATACGGCGTGCGGCTATGCCTGTCTCGCCCATCTGCCCGAGACGGCGCGTAATTTCACGACCGTCGAACTGAAAAGCAATTTTCTCGGCACGGCGACACAAGGCACGATCCGCGCGGTCGCCAAAGCCGTGCATCTGGGCCGCAGCACACAGGTGTGGGACGCCACCGTCACCGATCCGAACGGCAAGGCGATTGCGCTGTTTCGCTGCACGCAGATCGTGTTGTACTGACTGACGCCGACTAACGCGGAGCGCACGGCGCAGGGCCGGAAATGCCCGAAGTGCCCGGCGTCCGCGCGATAAAAAAGCACGCAGCCTCACGGCGCGTGCTTTTTGTTGTCCGGTGGGGCGGAATACCAGCCTTACGCCGCCCACCGGCGGCACCGTGCGAAAGATTCAGGCGGCCACTGCGCGCGGCGCCTTCGCGCCGCTCAACGCGAGCGCACCGGCGCCGAGCAGGGACTGCACCACCAGGGTCACCGCCCAGAAAGCCGGATATTCCCAGCCACCGTGCGGCGATGCGAATCCCCAGCCATTATGCAAATGCTGCGACATCGCTCCGAGCATGAACGGCAGCAGCACGAGCGCGACCCAGCGGACCTGCACGCCGAGCAGCAACGCGATACCGCCGATCAGTTCGACGAACGCCGTCACATAACCGAGCCAGCCCGGCAAGCCGAGCGAAACAAAAAACTGCGCCGTTCCCGGCAACGTAAAGACAAAAATCTTCTGCAAGCTATGCGCGAGATACAGGACGCCCAAGGCCAGACGAAGGAGCAAAGCGGCCAGATCGGCGGAACGGTTCGAGTTCATGACGAGTCCTTTACGAGAGACGGCCCGCGGCGGGCGTCGACGTCAAGACTGTATTCGAACCGTATGGGGCGAAAAACCGCCGTCCAGGCTTTGATTATTTCCCAACGAGATTTAATCATCGCATCCACCTGCTCTTCGTCACCCAATCGCCGCAAAAAGCTTCGACAGATCGAGATGCTCGGCCAGCGTGTCGGCGAGGCGGTCCAGAGAAGCCTCGCGCAACGCCGGATAGTCGATTTTCCCGGCGTCGCTCAAGCCCGCCCACGCGAGCAGTGCGGCGCATGCGGCCGGCGTGTCGAACAGGCCGTGCACATAGGTAGCGAGGATTTGACCATCTGCCGAAATCGCGCCGTCGGGATGAGCGTGTTGCGCGGCACCCAATTGCAGCGCGGGAGAGTTCAGCGCCGGACCTTGCGTCTCGCCCATGTGGATCTCGTAGCCGGCGACCTCGGGTGAACCGGGTAAAGCAAGACGTCCTGTCACGTTCTTAAGCGTTTTCTCGCGCGTCAGCACGGTCGAGTAATCGAGCCAGCCGAGTCCCGCGCTCGTCCCGGGCGCGCCCTCCACGCCATGCGGATCGGCCACCTCGCGGCCAAGCATCTGCATACCGCCGCAAATTCCGATGACGTGGCCGCCATAGCGCAAATGCCGCTGCAACACCGCGTCCCAGCCCTGCGCACGCAGAAAAGCCAGATCGCCCGGCACATTCTTCGAGCCCGGCAAGATGATCAGATCGGCAGGCGGAGGCGGCGTGCCGCTTCGTACATAGTGAAAATCGACCTGCGGATGTGCGCGCAGCGCGTCGAAATCGGTGTGGTTGCTAATGTGCGGCAGCACCGGCACAACCACCCGCAACGTCCGGCCCGCATCGCTGTTTTGCGCGGCGCGCAACTCGGGTGGCAGCATGTCTTCGGCATCGAGCGTCAGACCGTGCAGGTAGGGCACCACGCCGAGCACCGGCTTGCCGGTTTTCGCCTCGAGCCAGTCGAGCCCGGGTTTGAGCAAACTGATGTCGCCGCGAAAGCGGTTGATGATGAAGCCGCGCACACGCGCCTGCTCGCTTTCCGACAGGCACGCGAGCGTACCGGTCAGATGCGCGAATACGCCGCCCCGGTCGATGTCGGCCACCAGTACGACCGGGCAGTCGACCGCTTCGGCAAAACCCATATTGGCGATATCGCGATCGCGCAGATTGATCTCGGCGGGACTGCCCGCGCCTTCGACAAAGATCGTGTCGTACGCCGCTTGCAGACGCGCATACGACTCCAGCACCGCCTCGAAGGCGACCGGCTTGTAGTCGTGATAGGCGCGCGCATCGAGATTCATGCGCGCCTTGCCGTGGATGATCACCTGCGCACCGCGGTCGCTCGTGGGCTTGAGCAGCACGGGGTTCAGATCGGTGTGCGCGGCAATGCCCGCGGCCACTGCCTGCAAGGCCTGCGCACGGCCGATCTCGCCGCCGTCGACCGTCACCGCGCTGTTGAGCGCCATGTTCTGCGGCTTGAAGGGCGCGACCCGCACGCCGGCGCGGCGCGCCAGCCGACACAAGCCCGCGACGAGCGTGCTCTTGCCCGCATCGGAGGTGGTGCCCTGAATCATCAGCGTGCCGCGCGGCACGGGTACGGGGTCATGCGGGATCATGCGGGTCGAAATGGCGGTCACGGGAGCTCAGGTCCAGCGATGAATAGCAAAGAGTGCAGGCAACGAACGCGGCATTATCCCATCGTGCCGGCGCGCACTGCACGCCGGTACAATCACGCGATGATTTCCCGCGACCTCACCTTCGTTCTCGGCGGCGCCCGTTCGGGCAAGAGCATGCACGCCGAACAACTGGCGACCGACAGCGCCCTGCCCGTCACGTACATCGCCACCGCGCGCCTGATTGACGACGCCGAATTCAGCGCGCGCATCGCGCGTCATCGCGAGCGACGTCCGGCGCATTGGGCTTTGCACGAAGCGGACATCGACCTCGCTGGCGTCGTGTCACAAATAGACGCACCCGGCCACTGTATTCTGGTCGACTGCCTGACGCTGTGGCTCGCCAACCTGCTGTGCCCGGCCGACGGCAACGGCTTGCCGGTCGATCGATATCAAGCGCACTTTGCTGCACTGGAAGCGGCGCTCATCAACGCCAAAGGGAAGATCATCGTGGTCAGCAATGAAATCGGGCTAGGCGTGGTGCCGCTCGGCGCGGCAACGCGCCTCTATGTCGACGAACTCGGGCGGCTCAATCAGCGCATCGCCGCGTTGAGCACCCATGTCACGATGATGGTCGCGGGCTTGCCGCTCACCTTGAAAACCGCGAGCAGCGCGTGATGCTGTCGCTTCCTTTGCTCGTTACGCTGGCCACGGCGGGCGTCGCCGTCGACCGTTGGCTCGGCGAGCCGCGCACCGCGCATCCGCTGGTCGGCTTCGGCAAATGGGCGATGCGCCTCGAAAAGCGCTACAACACCGGCCGGCGCTTGCGGCTCAAGGGCTTGCTCGCGTGGTCGCTGGCGGTCATGCCGCCGGTGCTGATCGCCTGGATGCTGGTCTCCGTGCTGCCGTTTTTTGCGGCTTGCGCGGTCCATGTGGTGTTGTTGTGGTTCGCGCTCGGCGCACGCAGTCTGCACGATCACATCGCGCCGATCGCCCAGGCCCTGACGCAACGCGATCTGGCGCAGGCGCGGTTGCTGACCGCGCGCATCGTCTCGCGCGACACAACTCATGCCGACGAAGCGGCGCTCGCACGCGCCGCCGTGGAGTCGACCCTTGAGAACGGCAACGACGCGATCTTCGGCGCGCTGTTCTGGTTCGCAATCGCAGGCGGCCCGGGCGCTTTGGGGTTTCGTCTCGCCAATACGCTCGACGCCATGTGGGGCTACCGCACGTCGCGCTATTTGCGCTTCGGCTGGGCCGCGGCGCGCATCGACGACGTGCTGAACTGGATTCCCGCGCGCCTCACCGCGGCGAGCTACGCGTTACTCGGCGACACACGCACCGCGTTGCATTGCTGGCGCGAGCAGGCGCCGCGCTGGGACAGTCCGAACGCCGGGCCGGTCATGGCGTCCGGCGCGGGCAGCCTGAACGTGCTGATCGGCGGACCCGCGGTCTATCACGGCGCACTTGAGCACAGGCCCACGCTGGGTTTCGGCCACCCCGCCAAGGCCAGCCATGTCACCGCCGCGTTGATGCTGGTTGAACGCACGGTCATTCTCTGGCTGGCGGTGCTGATCGTGCTGGCTTTGCTGAGTGTGCCCTTTCATGCCTGACCGAATGGCTGCTCATAAAGTCGATATCGGCACCCCGCTCGATAACGTGGTCCACGGCGGCAATCTGCACGAGGCGGCACAGCGCTACGGCATTCCTTACGCGCAATGGCTCGACCTGTCGACCGGTATCAATC
Organism: Paraburkholderia fungorum; assembly: GCF_902833645.1. Taxonomy (GTDB): domain Bacteria; phylum Pseudomonadota; class Gammaproteobacteria; order Burkholderiales; family Burkholderiaceae; genus Paraburkholderia; species Paraburkholderia fungorum. The sequence goes on along the minus strand of NZ_CADFGE010000007.1, from coordinate 114,213 downwards.
CGCACGGCTATCCGGTGCCGCCGGTTCCCGCCGACGCCTGGCGGCGCCTGCCCGACGAAGGCGACGGCTTCGCCGCGTGTGCCGCGCATTACTACGGCGCACCCGATGCCGCGCATGTGCTGCCCGTGGCAGGAAGCCAGGCGGCGATTCGCGCGCTGCCCTCGTTACTGCCCCGTGCGCGGGTTGGCGTTGCGCCGCTCACGTACAGCGAATATGCACCCGCCTTCGAGCGAGCCGGACACCAGGTTGTGCCACTGGACGCATCCTGGGACACCTTGCCCGAACCGCTCACCCATGTGGTGGTCGTGAACCCAAACAATCCGACGGCTGACCATCTGAGCGCCGGCAAGCTGCTGCAATGGCATGCACAACTGCGCGCGCGCGGCGGCACGTTGCTAATCGACGAGGCCTTCGCCGATACGATGCCTTCGGCGTCGCTCGCGGCAAGCACCCATCTTGATGGGCTGATCGTGTTACGTTCGCCGGGAAAGTTCTTCGGGCTCGCTGGTGTGCGCGCGGGTTTCGTGCTCGGCGCACCTGCTTTGCTCGACGCATTGCGCCACAGGCTCGGCGCGTGGACCGTTAGCGGCCCGGCTCGGCATGCCGTCAAAGCCGCGTTTGAAGACCCGCTGTGGCAGCAACAGATGCGCACGCGGCTCGATGCCGAAAGTGCCCGTCTGGTGAGTCTGTTGCATGCACAGGGTTTCGCTACACGGAGCACGCCCCTTTTCGCGTGGACCGACGACGCGCGCGCCGCGGCACTGCATGAAGCATTAGCGCAACGTGGCGTGTGGACACGCCTTTTCACGGCATCGGGCAGCGTGCGCTTCGGGCTGCCCGCGAGCGAAGCCGAATGGACGCGTTTCGAAGAAAGTCTGCGCGAGGCGATCCGATGATTCGACGCCTGCGTTTCGCCATCGCCACGGCGCTTGTCGCGATCGCCCTGCACGCGCACGCCGCCATCACCGTTACCGACGACACCGGCGCAACGGTCACCCTGTCCGCGCCCGCGCAGCGCGTCATCAGTCTCGCGCCGCATGTCACCGAGTTATTGTATGCGGCCGGCGGTGGTCCAAAACTGGTCGGCGCCGTGTCCTATAGCGACTATCCGCCTGAGGCGAAGCAGTTGCCGCGCGTCGGCGACAACAAGGCGCTCGACCTCGAACGGATCATCGCGTTGAAGCCCGATCTGATTGTCGTCTGGCGGCATGGCAACGCGCAGCGCCAGCTCGATCGCCTGCGTGAAATGCATGTGCCGCTGTTCTTCAGCGAGCCGCATCATCTCGACGACGTTGCCTTATCGCTGATCAAGCTCGGGCAATTGCTCGGCACGTCGCCGGCCGCTGATGCAGCCGCAGCGGCATACCGTCAGGACATCGCGCGCTTGCGCACGCAATATGCCGGCCGCCCGCGCGTCAGCGTGTTCTACCAGGTGTGGGATCAACCGTTGATGACGCTCAACGGCGAACACATGATCAGCGACGTGATTGCGTTATGCGGCGGCAACAATGTGTTTGCGAAACTCGAGCCGCTAGTGCCGACCGTTTCGACTGAAGCGGTGCTCGCGGCGAATCCGGAAGCGATCGTCACTGCCGCGCCCGGCGCGACCAGGCCGGATACCCCCTTGCCGCAACTCGACACATGGCGTGCGTGGCCGGGTCTGAAGGCGGTGGCAAACAACAATCTGTTCGCGATCGACGGCGATCTGATTAATCGGCCGGCGCCGCGTATCGCGCAAGGGGCCAAGCAGATGTGCGAAGACCTCGACCTGGCGCGCTCGCGGAGGAAAAGCGGCGCGCAGTGAGGTCGCGGAGAAAGCCGTGTTGCAAGCTATACCCGCTTAGTGCGAGACCGCGTCAGTTCGCTTGAACGGCCAGCGTTCGAATTCGGAAAGCCGCAATCGATAACGCGCGACATTGCCAAGATAGAGTTGATCGAGATCGGACTGGATCGCATCGACGAACAGAGAGATATCCGCTGCGTCCATCCGGCCCTGTGCGAGCGCTTCGATCTCGCCACGCGTGCCGGCAAGGCCACCGCGAATCACCTCCTGCACGACCTCGATCAACGCATTGCGATACTTGAGACGGAACGCGTCCGGCTCACCGATCGATTGCCGAATCGCGAGATAACGCTGGCAGGAACGCTCGTACGCCCAGATAAAAACATCGCGCAACAACTCGACACGATTGCCTTCGTACACGCCGAGCGTGCCGTCCACGTAGGCCTTTTCGGGAACGTCGATGAACGACAGCGGACACAGGTTCTTCCGGACCAGCGGAATATTCGCGGTCAAACGCGAGACCCGTTTGTTGACATCTTCGAACGGCTGCAGATACGGCAGGTGCACCATGCCGAAGAAAGCCTGCTCGAAGGGGTCTTCGATCTGGGCGGCCTTGTTTAACACTGCCTCGAAACACTCCGCGATCTGCTGGGGCACCGCGAGCGGAAAAAATACCGTGCCGCTGATCTCCACTTCGCGCGCACGCAAACGGCCGCTCGCGAACGGATCGGACATCAGGTTGTCCGAGAGAATCGCATGAAGGTTCAGTACGGTGAACCGATTGAAGCCCACTTCGTCCGCGCTCTCGACGATCATTTCGATCGCGGCCTTGTGATTCAGGATCATCTGCGTTTCCTGAGCGCCCTTGCCTTCCGCGATGTGCCCTTGCTCGATTAGCCGTACGGTATCGAGCCGCGTATAGGTATTGCCCTCCAGCCGCGACGAAGCCCATGACAAATCGATCAGAAGCCGGCTCATGATGTCGCGCGCGTACGTACCGGCCGGACGCACGTCCGAAGAGGTGCGTCCCCACTCGTGCAGCCGTGCGCGCTGCGCTTGCGATAGATACGCGTCCTGGTTTGGACGATAGCGTTCAAGAAACGCGCGGTTGTAGCCAACCGGCCGGCGTTCGTGCAACGGCCTGTTCACTTCCGCGCGCACCTCGAGACCCGCGCTCGACACGGGTATGTAAGCCTCGCCGGCAGTGCTGGCGCCGCTGACGATCGGAGCCGGGAACACTGCCGCGCTGGCGGCGGAAACCTGCTTATAAGCGACGGCCCGGCCGGCGCCTTCCGAGACGATCCGGCCAGCTTCGAGCAACGCGTCGAGACGACGTTGCAGCGTGCGGCGCGGCATGGGATGACGGCGCACGGCCAGCGCGGTGGCAAGCGCACGAATACTCTGGCCCTCAGCGCTTGCAGCGACGAGTTGCTCGATCAGATCCAGTTCCAGTTTGATGCCATTGCTGTTCATGCGCGCCACCCTTGAGCCTATGTGACGCGATAAACCTTAATCGCGCCACTTTCTCTTGTCATTGTGGCACAAATCGGTACAATCGCGCCACTTTAGGATCGAAAAGTGGCGCGATTCAGGCTTTCCGCGACAAATTCCCCGTAAAAGTGTCACGATTAAAGTGGAGGCTGTCGCAATTCAGGAGCAAGAGCGAACGCCCGCTTTCAGGCATTCCACCGCACCAGTGACCACTGCCTGGCGCCCTCGTCCCTGCGCAGCCACACAATGCCCGTCATCTCCAGCGACCAGCGCAGACAGCTCTCCAGCGGCACATCCAGCGTCAGCGAAGCGATCGCGCGCATGACGCCGGCATGCGTGACCACATACGCCGGCGACAGTTGGCAACTCTGCGCAAACGCATCGAACCACGCCCGCACTCGCGCGACGAATTGCGCAACGCTCTCGCCGCCATGCGCACGCGCGTGTTCGAAATTGGCCGCCCAGTCGTCGAGCAACGCACGATCGATCGCGTCCCAGCGCTGCTGCTCCCAATCGCCGAAGTTCATTTCCTGCAGACGATCATCATGGCTGAGCGCACAACCGAAATCGTTCGCCATGGCGGCGGCGAGCGCCGAGCAGCGCATCAGCGGACTCGATATGAACACCCGTGGCGCCGGCACTTGCAGCGTGGCAAGTTTCAACGCAAGCGCGGTTGACGAAACTTCCACATCTTCGGCAAGAGCGATGTCGCTTTGGCCGTAGCAAACACCCGCGTCGAGCGCGACGGCGGGATGACGGATCAGGACGATATCCATGCAAGCCCCAGCAGATAGATGCTCAGCTCGAGAACCTGTTGTGCGAAGCCCAGACAGTCGCCGGTATAGCCGCCGATCCGCCTGACGAAATAACGCCCCATGGCAAAGCGCAGCCCCGCGAGCACGACGATTGCCGCGCCGGCAAAACGCCAATCCGGCAGACCGGGGCCGCTCGGCCAGAGCAACAACGGCAAACCGAATATCGCTGCGCAGAGCAACGCAGACCCGCTTAAACGTTGTGCGACCGGTTTGGCTTTACCTTCGGCGCGCACGTAGTCGAGCGTGGCCAGATAGCTGATGGCAAACACACGGCTCGCCGCATGCGCGGCGATCATCAGACTCGCGGCGCGTACCGGCGGCAGTGCGGTGAGCGTTTGCCATTTCAGTGCTAGCGCGATCACGAGCGCGATGGCGCCGAACGCACCGATGCGCGAGTCATGCATGATGCGCAACACGTCCTCGCGCGTATAGGCGCCCCCGAACGCATCGACACAATCGGCGAGTCCGTCCTCATGAAACGCGCCGGTCACGACGAGCGACGCGGCCATCGACAGCAGCACCGCCACGCCTGCGGGAAAGACCTGCAAGGCCGCGAGATAAACCAGCGCGCTCAATCCGCCGATCAACAAACCGACCAGTGGAAAATAACGCGCCGCCGCATTCAGATAATGTGGCTCATAGCCAACCCAACGCGGCACCGGCACGCGCGTGAAATAGCCGAGCGCCGTGAAGAAATAGCGCAGTTCAGCGAGCGGATTCATGAGCGAACCGGACGCGCGCTTCTGTACGAAGACGCTTCGTACGGTGGCGCTTTAGACAATGTGTCAAGCATCGCGATTCGCAACCCCGGCCGATTCGAAGCTCGCCATTTCATTGACGAACGCCACCGCCGCCCGCAGCAACGGCACCGCGAGCACCGCGCCCGTGCCTTCGCCGAGACGCATATCGAGCGAAAGCAATGGCAACGCGCCGAAATGATCGAGCATGCGCCGATGCCCCGCCTCGTTCGACGCATGCGCGAACACACAATACTCGCGCACCTTCGGTGCGAACGCATCGGCTACCAGCAATGCCGACGTCGCAATGAAACCGTCGACGAGGATTGTCATACGCGCCTGCGCGGCGGCGAGATATGCGCCAGTCATCATGGCGATTTCGAAGCCGCCGAAGGTGGCGAGCACGTCGAGCGGATCGCTGGAAGCGGCATGATGCGCGAGTGCCGAAGCCAGTACGTTGCGTTTTTTCGCCAGCCCGGCATTGTCGAGACCCGTGCCGCGTCCAACGCATTCGTCGATCGGCACGCCACACAGGCGGCTCATCAGACAAGCGGCCGACGACGTATTCGCAATGCCCATCTCGCCGAAGCCGATCACATTGGTGCCGAGCGCCAGATGATGCCGCACGCGTGCCGCGCCCGACTGCATCGCGGCCAGCGCCTGTTCGCGCGTCATCGCGGGTTCATGCGCGAAGTTGCGCGTGCCGGCCGCGACCGGGATATCGATGAGCCCTTCAGTGGACGGCAGCGGCGTAGCAATGCCTGAGTTGACCACTTCGAGTTCGACGCCGCACACGCGGCTCAAGGCATTGATCGCCGCGCCGCCCGCCAGAAAGTTGGCGACCATTTGCGCGGTCACTGCTTGCGGATAAGGACTCACGCCCTCCTGTGCAATGCCGTGGTCGCCGGCAAACACGATCATCGCCGGGCGTTCGACCGTGGGATGCGTCGTCCGCTGGATCAGCCCCAACTGGCGTGCGAGTGTCTCGAGCCGCCCGAGGCTGCCGGGCGGCTTGGTCTTGGTGTCGATGATGCGTTGCAGTTCGGCACGCAGCGTTTGGTCGAGCGGTTCGACATCGGTCAATCCCGGCACAGCTGATAAAAAAGTCATAGACGTTTCAGACAGAAAGAGTGTGTTTTTTTAAAGCGCTTAGCCTGCCGATATGTCATCAGCCGCAAGCGATTCGTGACCTGAGCGTGGCGCGGGAATCAACGCCTCATGCTCGCCGTCGCGAATCAGAATCAAGGGATAGCCGAACGCCCGGCTCGTCAGCGTGGGCGTCAGCACGTCGTGAACCGGTCCGGCATACGCGCCCCCCTTGCCGTCGAGCAGCAGCGCATGTGTCGCGAAGCGCCGCGCGAGATTCAAGTCATGGCACGAAAACAACACTGTACGCCGTGGCTCGCGCGTCCAGGCGCTCAGCGCTTCCAGACAGTCGATCTGGTGGTGCAGATCCAGATGCGAGAGCGGTTCGTCGAGCAGCAGCAACGGTGCCTCCTGGCACAACACGGCTGCCAGCGCGACACGCTGCCGTTCGCCACCCGAGAGCGAGAGCACGTCGCGCGCAGCAAATGCGGCGAGGCCCAAGCCGTCGAGCGCGGCATGCGCGGCAGCACGATCGGCCTCGCTTTCCCACCCCCAGCCGCTCAGATGCGGAAAACGGTTCAGCATCACGATGTCGAGCACGCTCGCGCTGAACGCATCGGCTGCACTTTGCGGCATCAGCGCGCGACGCTGCGCGAGCGGCAACGGCCGCCAGTCGGCGAGACGCACGCCGTCGAGTTCGACATGGCCGGCCGACGGTTGCGCCAGACCGGCGAGCGTGGAGAGCAAAGTTGTCTTGCCCGCGCCGTTGGGCCCGGCAATGCACCAGATCTCGCCGGCGTAGAACGTGTGCGTGAACGCGTCGAGCAAGGTACGCATGCCCGCGCGCAAGGTCAGGCGTTGCGCGCTGAGCGTCACGTCGGGGAGGTCGTGCGGATTCATCATCGGCGCCTGCGCAGCAGCATCCAAAGAAACACCGGCACACCGACGATCGATGTGATCACGCCGACCGGCAATTGTGCCGGCGCAATCACGGTACGTGCGATCAGATCGGCTCCCATCACCGCGACGCCGCCACCAAGCGCCGCGGCCGGCAACAGCATGCGCTGATCGTTGCCGAACGCGAGCCGCAACATATGCGGTACGACAAGGCCGACAAAGCCGATGGTGCCCGCCGTCGTTACCGCGGCGGCAGCCGCGAGCGACGCCACCAGATAGACACGCAAGCGCAGCGGCATCACGGCGACACCGAGTGCCTGCGCAGCGGCGTCCCCCCGCAGCAGTACATTCAGCCGTGGCGCCGCGGGGACGATCGCCACCAGCACGACGGCCAGCGCAACAAGCGCCACCCACGGCATCGCACCGCCGTTCAGATCGCCGGTCAGCCAGAACAACATCCCACGCAGCCGGTTGTCCGGCGCGAGATTGAGCAGCAAGGTAATGACGGCGCCCCAACCCGCCGCGATCACCGCGCCGGTCAGCAGCAAACGCGGCGACGTATCCTGCGGCTCGCCCCGCCACAACTCGCGGCGCGCGAGACCGAGCACCAGCAGGATCGACACGAAGGCGCCGGCGAACGCGCTGGCATCGACGATCCACCACGCGCAGCCGGCGATCATCGCGACCAGCGCGAATGTGGCGGCCCCGCCCGACACGCCCAATACCCAGGGCTCGGCCAAGGGGTTGCGCAACAGCACTTGCAGCAGCGCACCGGCCAACGCCAGCAACGCGCCGCACGCGAAGCCGGCCAACGCGCGCGGCAAACGCAGCGTGCGCACGATCTCGCCGGCAAGATCGGCGGACTCGACACGCGGCACATGCGAAGGCAGCAGCGCCGCCAACACGCGCGCGGGTGCAAGCGACACACTGCCGAGCGCGAGCGACGCCATCAGCACAGCCAGCGCAATTCCCGCGAGCGCGAACCAGATCGCGGCCGCGCGTTTCGCATTCATCACGCGGATCGTGTTTCCGGGTATCGGACCCGAGCCGTGGTTCATCGACGCGTTCTCATGCCAGTACCTCCGGCACTGCTGCCACCCAATCGTGAGTACGCACCGCGCCGCAGCGAGGGAAAGGAGTAGGCTGTTTCATAGTCCTTGTTAAACAGGTTCTGGATCCGCGCGGCGACGCAGCAAGCCTTCATGATGTTGGTGTAGCGCGTCTGCATCTCTGCGTGTTGCGCGCATGACAGATCCACGATCCTTCGATCCTCTGCAGGTTCACCCAATTGCCGCTCCCCGGCAGGTGAATGCCGGACAAGACTGGCGGGTAGTCGATCGGATTCGAATAGCTTGCAGTCGCCTTCCAACGCCCGGTGACGTCGAAGCCGTAGCCGAGATAGTAACTGCTCACGCAGCCAGAACCGCAATACTGGTCGCGCCATTGACCGGGCCGACTCTGCCCGCCCTGGAAGAGCACACGGCACGCTTTGCCATAGCTGCCGTTGCCGTGGCGCTCGTATTCCTCGCTCGTATTTCTTTTACGGTTGAGCTTGTGACCCAGCGAAACCAGGCCGTTTTCGTTCGGCTTAGCGTTGGGTGACTGGGCCATTTTTCCGCGTTTGAGCGGGGACGTCCCTCGCCTTCCGGCCGATCTCCGGACTGGCAACACGTCGATCCCGCCTTCCCACGCGTGGCGCGCAGTGGCACACTCGCGTGTTCAGCTTCAAACACACGATCAGGATCGACCGGCATGGCGAACGCGGTCGCGGTCGCTTGCCGTTGCCGGAGTCTGCGCAGGTTCGCGCGTGCATGCGAGGCGCACGCCGGGCTTCCCGTTTAGCTGCGTGCGCTGCGAAAAAACGCGCGCGGGCGCCAACGTGCGGCCAGTTTAGGAGCGGCCTCCGGGTCCGTCAAGAATGGTCAATCCATGCGCAATCTGTTCCGTTATATGCAGGTTATTGTCCGATGCGTGGGCTGCTTTTCATCATATGGTCGATAAATGCCTGCATAAAGCGATGTTGTTACGTCTCGAAACGAGACAATTGTCGGAACCTGCGACATTCCGCGCTAAAATGCAATGTCTTTAGAGGACGCAGCAGATGCTCACCGAACTCGAAACACTTTCACAGAATATCGGCAAGCTGATCGCGATCAGCCAACGCCACAACGAAGCGCGGCTCGCGCTCGAGAATCAGCTCGCCCAAACGCGTGCCGAAGCAGAGGCCACGCGCACTGAACTCGCGTTAATGCGCGAGGAGCGCGATGCACTGCAGGCGGAACGCGACGCGCTGTCGGCAAAGATCGACGACGCACAGGTACGCCTGAATGCGATCCTCGAAAAGCTGCCGCGCGCCCGCGCGCATAGCGAGCCGGATAATCAGCTCGATCTGCTCGATACCGCGCCGCAAGAGCTTGAAGCGGAGAGCGACGTCACCCGCCACGGAGAAAATGCATGACCACCAAGCAGATCGAAGTATCGATTCTCGGCGTGCCCTATCGCCTCGCCTGCTCGCCTGAAACTGAAGGCGCGCTGCTTGAAGCGGTCGCACGCGTCGACGCCGAGATGTCGAAGATCCGCAATAGCAGCAACGTGCGCGGCACCGATCGCATTGCCGTCATGGCTGCGCTATCGCTGGCATCGGAACTGCTTAAGCTGCAATCGAGCGTGCGACACGGAGAAGCATTTCCCGCAGAGGAAATCCGGCGTACAATGCATCAAATGAACGAACAACTGGGCACTGTGATTCAGCAGTACAGCATGCAGTAAGTGCCTAGCAGTATCGAACAATTTCAAGTAGCCGGTCCTGAGATCGGCTGCGGATTCAAGCACAATGCATGAGCCAAGTCTCACGCAAGTGATTGAGTTCAATCGGTTTGACTTCCCTGCCTGGTTCGCCAAGGTCATATATTCCTTGAACCAATGCCATGTGCACGGTTGTGGAAATTTGTAGCACGGGTGTGCGCGTCACTCTGTCTGATGTACCCGAAGTGCTGCTAACTGCGACCAATTCTGAACCCCCGGTTCAGGATGCCGGCCTAGCGGCTAAGGCGGGGACCTTATTCAAGACGGCATCGGACTTCGGTCCGGTGCCGTTTTTCTTTGGGTCTCGCTTTTTCTTCTGTATTCTCAAACCTTTAACGCTCACTTCGATTCATGCGCTACTGGCTAATGAAGTCCGAACCGGACGAAGCAAGCATCGACCATCTCGCAGAGGCCCCGCAGCGCACGTTGCCGTGGACCGGCGTGCGCAACTATCAGGCGCGCAACTTCATGCGCGACATGATGCAGGTCGGCGACGGTGTGCTGTTCTATCACTCGAGCTGCCCCGAGCCGGGCATCGCCGGGATCGCGGAGGTATCGTCCACCGCGTATCCGGACCCAACTCAGTTCGACAAGAAGAGCCCCTACTACGACCCGAAGTCGTCGCAGGAAACACCGCGCTGGCTGCTCGTCGATGTGGTGTTCAAGAAGAAAATTCCACTGATTCCGCTTGCCGTGCTGCGCGAACACGAGGAATTGAAGGACATGCGTGTGCTCGCCAAAGGTAACCGCCTGTCGATCACGCCGGTGACCGAGGCCGAATGGCGCTTCATCACCAAGCATCTTGTTTGACGTTGCATATTCGGCTCGCGTCCGTGGTCGCTCGAGCCCTGCGCAAATCCTGTGCGTATCCACGCACGCTCGAAAGCAAGTGTGAGCAAACGTCAAATTAGGGAACCAAGCTCAGGTTACAGGCGCCTAACGGACTCGCAAACGTTGTGCCAACGTACAGCGTTCGCTCAATTCGTGCACAACCTGTTCAAGCAAGGAGTCCAAAAATGACGAAAAACACCGCACGTGCACTCGCTCTCGCTCTTGTTTGCGCCGCCCCTGTCGCGCTTGCGCTGACGCCGGCCATCGCCCGCGCGCAGAGTGTGACGCAGTATCAGCCCGCAGGTGTGCTGTCGCTGAATGCACAGGCAAGCGCGGAAGTACCGCAAGACGTCGTCGATATCACGTTGTTCTACGAGCAGGAAGCGAACGACCCGTCCGCGCTCACCGCCACGCTGAATCAGCGTGCCGACGCAGCGCTGCAGAAGGCCAAAGGCGTGAGCGGCGTCACCGCGCGTACCGGTTCCTTCTCGATCTATCCGTCCACCGATCGCGACGGTCGTATTTCCGCATGGCGCGGCCGTACCGAAGTCGTACTCGAGTCGCACGATTTCGCTTCGGCGTCGAAGCTCGCGGGGCAGATGGCGTCGATCATGCAAGTGGGCAACGTGCAGTTCTCGCTGTCGCCTGAAGCCCAACGCGCCGCCGAGCAGAAACTCACCGGTGAAGCCATCAAGTCGTTCCGCGAGCAAGCCGCTTCGTCGGCACAGGCATTCGGCTACAGCGGCTATTCGATTCGTGAAGTCAACGTCGGGCATAACGGCGTTATGCCGCGTCCCATGATGATGATGAGCGCACGCGCCATGGGCGCCGATGCGAAAGCATCCGCGCCGGTACCGATCGAAGGCGGCACGTCGACCGTCACGGTCAATGTGTCGGGCTCGGTGCAGATGAAGTAACGCGATTGACGCCTGACGTACCGCAACGTAAGGCAGTAAAGCAAAAAGCCACGGCGTGCCGTGGCTTTTTTTTCATTGACCACCACTACGATAAAACGTAGCGATCAGTTCATCGAATTCAATTCGCACCGACCGCCGGCACGGATTGACGCCGTGCTCGGCGATAGGACCACACCAGCATGCCAATGCCCACGAGGATCATCGGCAGCGAGAGCCATTGGCCCATCGAAAGGCCCATGGCAAGCAAGCCAAGGAAGTCATCCGGCTCACGCGCGAACTCTACCGTGAAGCGCGCGAGACCGTAGCCGATCAGGAAGACCGCGGAAATCGCGCCCATCGGCTTCGGTTTGCGCGAGAAGAAGATCATTACGAAAAACAGCACCACGCCTTCGAGCGCGATCTCATACAGTTCCGACGGATGGCGCGGCAGCATGTGATATTGCGCGAACACTTCGTTCAGATGCCATTGCGCGGCCAGTTGCGGATGCGTGGCGAGCCACGTGGCGTCGTCCGGTGCGGCGCCCGGAAACAGCATCGCCCACGGCGCCGACGGATCGGTCACACGGCCCCACAGCTCGCCGTTGATAAAGTTGCCGAGACGCCCTGCCGCGAGTCCGGTGGGCACCATCGGCGCGACGAAATCGGTGACCTGCAGCCACGACCGCTTGCGTTGGTACGCGAACAGCACCATGGCCAGCGTCACGCCGAGAAAGCCGCCGTGAAACGACATGCCGCCTTCCCACACCTTGAAGATGTCGAGCGGATGCGCGAAATAAAAGCTCGCCTTATAGAACAGCACGTAGCCTAGCCGGCCGCCGAAAATCGTCCCGAGCACGCCGTAAAACAGCATGTCGTCGATATCCTTGGCGGTCCAGCCTTGCGCGGCGACGTACGGCAAGCGCAGCCGCAACCGGCCAACGACAATCGCCGCGACAAACGCAACGAGGTACATCAGTCCATACCAGCGCACAGCGAGCGGCCCCAGATGAATGGCAACGGGGTCGAAATTCGGGTGAATAAGCATCGTGTTGTTATGGGCAGTTCGGGTTCAGAAGCGGATTTCTAATCGGTTTTCAAGTGGCTGCAAGCGTTTGCACGCCGTGCGGCGCATGCGTTGGACGGTTCGGTTTGCAATGCGTTCGCGGCAGCGTCGAGTCTAGGCACGGGGTGCCGCGAACTGCGCCTCGACGGTGGCCGCATGGGCTCGCACGATCTCGATGAAGCCCGCCAATACCGGACTCACCTCCGCCGTGCGCCAGACCAGCCCCGTCTCGATCGCCGGCACCGATTCCGCGAGCGGCCGGTACACGACACCCGTGCGGCGCAGGTTACGCAAGGATTGCGGCACCAGTGCGACGCCCATGCCGGCCGACACGAGACTCACGATCGTCTGCATCTGGATCGCCTCCTGGCCAACCCGCGGTGCAAGACCCGCCACGCCGTAGCAATCCATAATGATGTCATAAAAGCCTGGCGCCAAACGTCTTGGGAAGATCACGAGCGGCTCGTCGGCGACATCGCGCAGGCTGATCGGCGTGTCCAGCCATTCGGCGCACGGGTCGGCATGCGGGTGGGTGTCGGACTCCGCGGCAGCGCTCACGCGCGCCGCCGTTTCCGTCGACATCGCGATCACCAGCGGTTCGCGGGCGATCGACAGCCACGAGAGTTGGGTAGCATGACGCGACGGCAGCGGCGCGATCACAAGGCCCGCGTCGATGCGCCCGGCCACCAGTTCGTCGACTTGCACGTCGCTGGTGGCTTCGGTCAATTCGAGGCGCACCCTCGGATGGCGGGCGCCGAAATCGCGCAGCAGCAACGGCAGCAGGCCATAGTCGGCCGTGGAGACGAAGGCCAGCGACAGCACCCCCGCCTCGCCTCGCGCAAGGCTCTGCGCCAGCGGCCGCAGCCCCTCGGCGCCGGCCAGCAGGCGCTGAACTTCAGGCAACAGGTCGGCGCCCACCGGCGTGAGTTCGACCGAACGCTTGGTGCGCGCGAACAACTCGACACCCAGCGTCTCCTCCAGCGCGCGAATCGCCTGCGACAGCGGCGGCTGCGTCATGGAAAGACGTACGGCCGCTCGCCCAAAGTGTTTTTCTTCGGCGACGGTCACGAAATAGCGCAACTGGCGCAGGTCAGGTATCGCGGGCAGCATAATTAATACATTTTACGACCTAATGGAGCCCGAATAATATACTGGACACGCGCCTTGCAAAACAGCATCCTTGCGCGACGCGTCCGCACTAAACTGAACTGACGCGCCGGCCGCAAACCCGGCGGCAGCACCTTGGCAGCGTAGGCTCAGCACTTATGCGGCAGCGCCCGAGCCCCGAACACGCAGCACAGCTCAAAACAAAACAGACTGGAGTTCCCCATGGCATACAACCGTCGTTCGAAGAACATCACGCAAGGCGTGGCGCGCTCCCCGAACCGCTCGATGTACTACGCACTCGGCTATCAGAAGGACGACTTCGACAAGCCGATGATCGGCATCGCCAACGGCCACTCGACCATCACACCGTGCAACGCCGGTCTGCAGCGCCTCGCCGACGCGGCGGTTGCCGCGGTCAAGGGCGCCGACGCGAATCCGCAGATCTTCGGCACGCCGACGATCTCGGACGGCATGTCGATGGGCACCGAAGGCATGAAGTACTCGCTGGTATCGCGCGAAGTGATTGCCGACTGCATCGAGACATGCGTGCAGGGCCAGTGGATGGACGGCGTGGTCGTGATCGGCGGCTGCGACAAGAACATGCCGGGCGGCATGATCGGCATGTTGCGCACCAACGTGCCGAGCATCTACGTGTATGGCGGCACGATCCGTCCAGGCAACTGGAAGGGCACCGACCTGACCATCGTGTCGTCGTTCGAGGCGGTAGGCGAATTCACCGCCGGCCGCATGTCGCAGGAAGATTTCGAGGGGATCGAGAAGAACGCGTGCCCGTCCACGGGTTCGTGCGGCGGCATGTACACCGCCAACACGATGAGCTCGTCGTTCGAGGCGCTGGGCATGTCGCTGCTGTATTCGTCGACGATGGCCAACCCCGACCAGGAAAAGGTCGACTCGGCAGCCGAATCGGCGCGCGTGCTGGTCGAAGCGGTCAGGAAGGACCTGAAGCCGCGCGACATCGTCACGAAGAAGTCGATCGAAAACGCCGTGGCCGTGCTGATGGCCACAGGCGGCTCGACCAACGCGGTACTGCACTTCCTCGCCATCGCGCATGCGGCGGAAGTGGAATGGACCATTGAAGACTTCGAGCGCATGCGCAAGAAAGTGCCGGTGATCTGCAACCTGAAGCCGTCGGGCCAGTTCGTCGCGACCGATCTGCATAAGGCGGGCGGCATTCCGCAAGTGATGAAGATCCTGCTCGACGCAGGCCTCCTGCACGGCGACTGCATCACGATCACCGGCAAGACGATCGCCGAAGAACTGAAGGACGTGCCGGGCAAGCCACGCGCCGACCAGCAGGTGATTTTCCCGATCGAGCAGGCGCTTTACAAGGAAGGCCACCTCGCCATACTCAAGGGCAACCTGGCCGTTGACGGCGCGGTCGCCAAAATCACCGGCCTGAAGAATCCGGTCATTACCGGGCCGGCCCGCGTCTTCGACGACGAGCAAAGCGCACTGGAAGCCATTCTGGCCGACAAGATCGTCGCCGGCGATGTGGTCGTGCTGCGCTACCTCGGGCCGAAGGGAGGCCCCGGCATGCCGGAGATGCTCGCGCCGACCTCGGCGATCATCGGCAAGGGGCTCGGCGAAAGCGTCGGGCTGATTACCGACGGCCGCTTCTCGGGCGGCACGTGGGGCATGGTGGTCGGTCACGTTGCGCCGGAAGCCTTCGTGGGCGGCACGATCGCGTTCGTGCAGGAAGGCGACTCGATCACGATCGACGCGCACAAGCTGCTGCTGCAACTGAACATCGACGATGCCGAACTGGAGCGCCGGCGTGCTGCCTGGCAGCAGCCGAAGCCGCGTTACACGCGTGGCGTGATGGCGAAGTACTCGGCCCTGGCGCTGCCGGCCAACAAGGGGGCGGTGACGGGCTGAGCGCGCATCGGCACGTGTGGATTCGCATCGGATAACCGGGCGAATCGGGAGCCCTAGCCGCAGCCTGCGGCGCTTGAGTTGCCGCCTCTGCCGAAGCGACCCAAGCTCAAAACAAGTTACGACAAAGCGCAAAGGGGCGCACGGAAAACCGTGCGCCCCTTTCCTTTTATAATGCCTGCACCACGAGTCGGGCACCTGCACCGACGGAGACCAGAATGAAATCAATGTCGTTTGCGGCGCTTGCAGCAGCCGGCGTGCTAGGCGCTATGTCAAGCGCCGGCATTCCGGCGGCGCATGCTGAGGCCTCCGCCGGTCTCGCGCTTGCCCAGCAGCAGAATTGCATGAGTTGCCACGCGGTGTCGCGTCCGGTCATGGGACCGGCGCTGCATGACGTCGCCGCGAAGTATGCCGGCCGCGAAGATGCCGCCACGTATCTGAAGCGGAAGATTCTGGATGGCAGCACGGGAGTGTGGGGCCAGGTGCCCATGCCCGCGAACACGCAGCTCACGCCCGATCAGGCGGCTATGCTGGCGAGTTGGGTGATGACGCTCAAATGAATGACGCTTGATTGACGGCCTGAGAGCGCCAATGATCGCGGCCCGGTGAGCGCAGCGAGCGCGCCCCGAAAAAGGAGCGCCCCGCCCTCTGCCATACTCAGGCGCTGCCCGAGCGCCGCGCCAGTTCCTGATCGACCGCTTCCTTGACCCAGCCGGTCATTTCAGTTTCCAAAGCCAATGCCACTTCGCGCGTGATCTGGTTGACCAGCCACGTGGTGTGATCCTGCAAAGCGTCGCGGCAGCGTGCTTCAACAATGCTGCGCCCCTCGCCCGCCAGAAAACTCGTGAACCGTCCGCGCAGACGTTCGGCGATGACATCCGCATCGAGATTCGGCTGCGACGGTGCGCGTGCCTCGTGAGCAATATCCGGCGGCACGATTGCGCCCGCCTCGATCGGTGCATGCGGCTCGGCCCGGTCGAATACGCCCGCTGACGGCGCAGCGACGGACTCATGCTCATCGTCGTGTGCGTGCTGGCGAACGGCGGCGTGAGCGTGATGCGCCCTTAAGCGTTTTCTCGGATGAGCGTGTTCTGCTGAATACCCGTGCTCGCGCGCAAGCGCCGGCTCGGGCGCGTGCGTCGGTTCCCGCGTGGCAGCAGGATCGGGCACAGGCTGCGTCGCCGGGGCCGCTGCGCCGCCGGGCGCATGCCGCGCCTCGGCAGGCCTGCCCTGCACGAGAATCTCGTGCAGAACCGGGATGGAACTATCGTCGTTAGGATCGGACACGCGCACTCTCCGTGTTTGAGTCCAAGCTGCAGCATGCCGCGCACGCGTCGAATCCACACGACAGAACACCATGCGACGCGTGCGGAACGAAGCCTAGCTGCCTTGCTTGTAGTTGTTCAAAGCATAGCCGCGATCGCGATAGAAACGATAGCGTTCGCGGCCCGCTGCGAGTTCGTTGTGTGCGTTACCGACCACTTCCAGCAATCTTTCAAAGCGCGCGAATTGCGCCGGCACCGTAGCGCCGAGATTGAGCAGCACCTGATGGTGCGGCACATTGTCGAGGTTCGATGTCAGCACGATGGGTGTTTGCGCGGCGAGCGGCGTGCCCGCCATGCAGTGCGGCACGAAATCGAGAGGCGAGAAGGTCCACAACTGCTCGTCGAAGGCCCGCAGGCGCTCCGGCTCAGCCAGCACGATGGTCGGCTGGCCCGCCTGATACGCCTTGCGGATCAGGCGGCACGCATACAGCAGCGAATCGCCGACGTTCGAGTGAAAATCGATTCTCGTCATCGGCGGCCCCGCCTCGCGTCTGCCACGACGCCCGCAACTTTACTGCAATGCGTCATTGTGCGCCGCGACCGTCGGCGGCCCGATCGATCAGGAACTGCGCGAGCAACGGCACCGGACGGCCGGTCGCCCCCTTCGCCGCACCGCTCTTCCATGCGGTGCCGGCGATGTCCAGGTGCGCCCACGGGTACGCGTCAGTGAAACGCGACAGGAAGCAAGCAGCCGTGACGCTGCCCGCCGGACGGCCGCCGATGTTCGCGAGGTCCGCGAAGTTCGACTTGAGCTGATCCTGATACTCGTCGTCGAGCGGCATGCGCCAGGCCGGGTCGGACGCTTCACGCGATGCGTCGAGCAGTTCGCCCGCCAGCGCGTCGTCTTTCGAGAAGAGGCCGCTGTTGTGGTGACCCAGCGCGATGATGCAGGCACCCGTGAGCGTGGCGATGTCGATCACCGCAGCCGGCTTGAAGCGTTCGGCGTAGGTCAGCGCGTCGCACAGGATCAGCCGGCCTTCGGCGTCCGTGTTCAGCACTTCGATCGTCAGGCCCTTCATGCTCGTGACGATGTCGCCCGGCTTGGTGGCAGTAGCCGACGGCATGTTCTCGACCGCCGGGATAATGCCGACCACGTTGATTTTCAGACCCATTTCGGCGACGGCGCGCAACGTGCCCAGCACCGAACCGGCGCCGCACATGTCGTACTTCATCTCGTCCATGCCTTCGCCCGGTTTGAGCGAAATGCCGCCGGTGTCGAACGTGACGCCCTTGCCGACCAGCACGACCGGCGCGGCTTTCGCGGCGCCGCCGTGATACTGCAGCACGATGAACTGGGCGGGTTCGACCGAGCCGGCCGTAACCGACAGGAACGAGCCCATCTTGAGCGCTTCGCACTGCTTCTCGCCGAGCACTTCGACTTTCAGCTTCCAGTCTTTGGCGAGTTTTTTCGCCGTGTTGGCGAGGTAGGTCGGCGTGCAGACGTTGCTCGGCAGATTGCCGAGGTCGCGCGTCAGGTCCATGCCGTTGGCGAGCGCGGCGCCCTGCTTGGCCGCGAGCTTGGCGGCCTTTTCGTCGCCGGTATTGACGCTGAACACGATGCGCTTCAAAGCACGCGGGGCGTTGTCCGGCTTGCTCTTCATCTGCGTGAACCTGTAGGTCAGCTCACGCAGTGCGAGGATCGCGGCGCGCACGCCCCAATCGGCCGAGCGCTCGAGGATCGGCAATTGGGCGAGCGTGAAGGTGACCTGGACGATCTTGGTGCCCAGCAGTGCGCGCCAGGCGGCCCGCACGGCTTCGCCGTAGGCTTTCTGACTGAAAGCATCCTGCTTGCCGAGGCCGACGAGCAGCACGCGCGAAGCGCCGATGCCCGAGACTTCGTGCAGGAACAACGTGGTGCCGGCTTTGCCGTCCATGTCGCCGGCTTTGATGATGCGGGTCAGGAGGCCCTTGGTGGCCGCATCGATCTCCAGCGCAGCGCCCGAGAGCGTTTGCGACTCGAACACGCCGATTACGATGCAATCCGATTTCCCGGTCAGGAAACCGTTTGACGAGCCTTTGGTCCAATCACAGGCTTTTATGCTAAAGTCCATCGCGCTTGTCCTCGGATAAAATCTGGGCTTAGGATGAAAGCCGCAATTATCCGCTATTTTTCCCGCGGCGGCTGCACCGGAGGCGTGACGGGAACTAACCCGTGCGTCACTGAGAGCGCCCCCTCCCATCATCAATAATGATCTTCGAACGCTCCCTCCAGCGCGAACTCGCGTATACGGCTGGTGCCGTGTTCATGGTTCTCCTCACGCTCGTGCTGACGACGATGATGATCCGCATCGTCGGCCTCGCGGCCTCGGGCGAGATCGATCCGCGCGACGTGCTGGTCCTGATCGGCCTGACCGTGATCGGCTACCTGGCCATCATGCTCGTCGCGACCCTGTTCGTGTCGATCCTGTTCGTCCTGACCCGCTGGTACAAAGACTCCGAGATGGTGGTCTGGCTTGCCTCGGGTGTCAGCCTGACCCGTTTCATCAAGCCGATCGGCATTTTCGCCACGCCGATCATCATTCTGATCATGTTCTTCGTGTTCGTCGGCTGGCCGTGGTCGAACCAGCAGAGCAAGCTGCTGCGCGCGCGCTTCCAGCAGCGTGACGAAGTCTCGCTGCTGGCGCCGGGCCAGTTTCGCGAATCGGCTGCCAGCCACCGGGTGTTTTTCATCGAAAAGATGTCGCCCGACCAGGCACGCGTCGAGAACGTATTCGTGACCAGCACGGAAAACGGCAAGGTCAACGTGGTCGTGTCGAAAACCGGCCACACCGAAACGCACAAGAACGGCGACCGCTTCGTCGTACTGGAAAATGGCCGCCGCTATGACGGCGAGCCGGGCCACCCCGATTTCCGCATCATGGAGTTCGAGCGCTATGGCGTGAAGATCCAGAGCCAGCCGGTCATCAATACGCCGACCACGACCGGTTTGCCCACGCTCACACTGCTGCGCAACCCGACCAACGAAAACCTCGCCGAGTTCGCCTGGCGCGCGGGCCTGCCGCTGATCGCAATCAACCTGATGCTGCTGGCGATTCCGCTCGCGCATCAGAACCCGCGGCGCAGCCGCACCATCAACCTGGTGATGGCGGTCCTGATCTATTTGACGTATTCGAATCTGCTGAACGTGGTCCAGGCGTGGATCGAACAAGGCAGGATGTCGTTCGCGGTGGGGCTGGTGGCGCTGCACATCATCGTGGCGGCGATTGTCGTGTTCATCTTCTGGCTGCGTGTGCGCAACCGGCCGCTATTCACGCTGGCGATGTTCCGCCGTTCGCAGGGGGCATGACCGATGCGCATTTATGAAAAGTACTTCGCGCGTCAGGTCTACCTCACGTTCATCTTTATTCTGTTCGCGTTCTCGGGTCTGTTTTTCTTCTTCGACCTGATCAACGAGTTGAACTCCGTCGGCCACGGCAATTACAAGCTCCAGTACGCGGTGCTGCGCGTCGCGCTGCAAACGCCGTCGCGTTTCTACGAAATCATTCCGGTTGCCGCGCTGATCAGCGCGATCTATGTGTTCGCGCAGATGGCGGCGAACTCCGAGTACACGATTTTCCGCGTGTCCGGCCTCGCCACCAATCAGGCGCTGCGCTCGCTCATGAAAATCGGCATTCCGCTGGTATTCCTGACCTACCTGATCGGCGAAGTAGTCGGTCCGTACACGGATCAGTTGTCGGAACGCGTGCGGCTTGAGGCGTTGGGGTCGTCGGTATCGAGCAACTTCGAGTCGGGCGTGTGGGTGAAAGACACGCTCACCGCGCGCGCGGATGGCGAGCAGGTGACGCGCTTCGTGAATGTTGGCGAATTGAAGCCGGACGCGACGATCAGCAATGTGCGGATTTACGAATTCGATTCGCAGTTCAGTTTGTCCAATGTGCGGACGGCGAAGAGCGGCACCTACCAGCCGCCGGGTCATTGGCAACTGACTGACGTGACGGACACGCAACTGATCGACGTGCCGCCTCCTCCTGGCACGCCGGCCGATGCGTTGAATCCGGTGTATCGCGCGAAGCAGACGACCTTGCCCGAGTATTCACTGCGTTCAGAGTTGACACCGCAGATTCTGTCGGTGTTGCTTGTGTCGCCGGACCGGATGTCGATGTTCAACCTGTTCCGCTACATCCAGCATTTGACCGAGAATCATCAGGACACGCAGCGATATGAAATTGCGCTGTGGCGCAAGCTGTTGTATCCGTTTGCGGTGTTCGTGATGCTGGTGCTGTCGTTGCCGTTTGCGTATCTGCATACGCGCGCCGGCGTGGTCGGTGTGAAGGTTTTCGGCGGGATTATGCTGGGGATGAGTTTCCAGTTGTTCAACACGCTGTTCTCGCACATCGGCACGTTGAATACGTGGCCTGCGCCTTTGACTGCGGCTACGCCTGGGCTTGTTTATCTGGTGCTGGGTCTGGTCGGATTGAAGTGGGTTGATCGCCATTAGGAGCCTGGTTTATGGCTACGCATGGGATGGTGTTGTTCGCGCATGGCGCGAGGGATGTACGTTGGCGCGAGCCGTTCGAGAGGCTTGCTGGGAAGGTTCGTGCTGCGCGCGGTTCTGATGCTGAAGCTGGGCCGGTTTTGCTGGCTTTTCTTGAGTTGATGGAGCCGGATTTGCCGACTGCGGTGGGGTCTCTTGTCGCCGACGGGTGTTCTGTTGTGACTGTAGTGCCGGTGTTTTTTGGCCAGGGCGGGCATGTTCGCAGGGATTTGCCGGAAGTGATCGAGCGGTGTCGTGGGATGTATCCTTCTGTCAGGATTCAGTGCGCTGGCGCGGTTGGGGAGGATGAGGCTGTGTTGGAGGCTGTGGCTGAGTATTGCCTCCGGCAGGGGTGAGTTTTTTTTGCCTGTTCGGCGGGGTTGTTGTTGAGCTGGCTTTTTGGCCTTTCCTTGCTTTGTTCGTGGTCTATTAGCGTTGCCCCTGTGCGGGGCGGCACCTACTTTTCTTTGCCGGCCGCAAAGAAAAGTAGGCAAAAGAAAGCGGCTCAAACCGCTAATTCTTAAGCGGGTCCCCCGCACAGCCGCGGTAGTGGTGCATCTGGAATCCGTGTTCCCGCGCACTCCGCGTTAGCGACAAGGCGCTCATCAGCTCCCACTCCGCACTGCGTGCGTCGCGGACGGGTCTGCCAGGGAAACCAGCGGCTTCGCTTCGCGCAGCGGGGGCCATCGGCTTCGCCTCGACGAGGCAGCAATGCGGGAGCAAAACGGCATTCTGGAGGTGCATCACTCCACGGCGCGGCGCGAAACGCAGCGGCTGGTGTTCTGAAGTGGGCGTCGGCGCGCGCAGCGCCGCCGGAGGTATGACTGCCTTGTCACTAAGGCCGAATGTGCGAGGCGACAGATTCCAGATGCACCACTACCGCTACTGTGCGGGGGACCCGCTTAAAAATTAGCGGTTTGAGCCGCTTTCTTTTGCCTACTTTTCTTTGCGGCATGCAAAGAAAAGTAGGTGCCGCCCCGCACAGGGGCAACGCTAATAAACCACTAACAATTCAAGGAAAGGCCAAAAAACCAGATCAACAACAAAACCCGCCGAACAGGCAAAAACCAAAACATCAAGCAGCCACCAAAACCCCACCCGCAAAGCGCCCCACCCCCACTTGCCGGGCGGCAAAAGCCTCCCCAATCATCAAAAGACTCGGTTGCGAAGCATCAAGCCACTGCTGGGCATCGCCACAAGCGAGCCCCGACAGCGTAAGAGTGAGCGTCCGCTCACGAGGCGTACTACAAGCCTCAACAATCGCCACAGGCGTCGCCCCATCGCGACCAGCATCGATCAGTTGCTGAGCGATCTCAGGCCCACTATCGCGTCCCATGTAAAACACCAGCGAATCAGCATTCACCTGCTCACGGATCGCCTCAGTATCGGCCGCCCGGCTATGCGTAGCCAACGCCACACTACGAGACACACCGCGAAGCGTCAAAGACCGCTTCAAGGAAGCCGCACTAGCCAGCGCAGCGGTAATCCCCGGTACCACCTCATACTCGATACCCGCAGCCTCAAGCGCCCGCATCTCCTCATCGGCACGCCCGAACAACATTGGATCGCCCCCCTTCAGGCGCACCACCACATCGTGCTCAAGCGCAGCATCCACAATCTGCTTGTTGATGAACTGCTGCGCCGTCGAAAGCTGCCCGCAGCGCTTGCCCACCGCAATCCGCCGCGCGTGAGCCGGTGCATAGTCGAGCATGGCCGGCTCGACCAGCGCGTCATGCAGCACGACGTCCGCCATGCCAAGCAGCCGCGCGCCCCGCACCGTGATGAGATCCGCGGCCCCTGGCCCTGCACCGATCAGATACACCTTACCCATTTGCCTCAATCCCTTTCGTCCGGTTCGTGCAAAACCCAGCGCGCGACGTCGTGCCAATCGCCCAGCCGGCAACTCAGGCCGAAAACGCCCGAATCATCCCAGCCGCGACCGTGTGATGCGTCGCCTCGTCGATCAGCACGAATGCGCCCGTGCCCTGATGCGAATCGTACACGTCGCACACCAGCGGCTTTTGCAAGGTCAGCGCCACACGGCCAATATCGTTCATCGTCAGGTCCTTACGATCGGTCGCCTGCGACAGCGTATGCACGTCGAGCACTTCCTTGATCGCCCCAATCCGCGCGAACACCGTGTTGGTGGTCTGCTTCAGCAAATACTTGCGTTGCGTCGACAGCGGCGTGTCGTCGAACCAGCACAGGTCGGCTTCCAGCTTCTTCGCCGGCTCCGGCGCCGCCTCGCGCAGCACGAAGGTGTCGCCGCGCGACACGTCGACGTCTTCCGCCAGACGGATCGTCACGGTCTGGCCGGCAAACGCGCGGTCCACCGCGGCCGTGCCGCCCGTTACCGGCGCAATGATCTCCGCAACCGTCGCTTCGCGGTTCGCCGGCAACACGACGATCGTGTCGCCCACCTTTACCTCGCCCGCTTCGACACGGCCCATGTAGCCGCGGAAGTCGTCGGCCTGATTGCCGTCCTGGCGCGCCACCCATTGCACCGGAAAGCGCAGTGCCTGACCCGTCGGAACATCGACGGGCAACGCTTCGAGCAGATCGAGCAACGGCTCGCCTGCATACCACGGCATGCTTTCGCTAGCCGTTACGATGTTGTCGCCCTTCAGCGCCGACACCGGCACGAAGCGCACGTCGCTCAGACCCAGTTGACGCGCGAGCTCGACATACGCATCGCGAATCTCGTTGAAACGCGTTTCGCTGTAGTCGACGAGGTCCATCTTGTTGATCGCAACAATCGCGTGCTGCAGACCGAGGAGCTTCACGATCGCGCTATGACGCTTGGTTTGCGGCAGCAGTTGCGCAACACCGTCGACGAACGTCACTCGCGTTGCGTCGACCAGGATGATCGCCGCATGCGCGGTCGAAGCGCCCGTCACCATGTTGCGCGTGTACTGCTCGTGGCCCGGCGTGTCGGCAATGATGAACTTGCGCTTGGCCGTCGCAAAGTAACGGTAGGCAACGTCGATCGTGATGCCCTGCTCGCGTTCGGCTTCGAGGCCGTCCGTCAGCAGCGACAAATCGATTTCGTCGCCAACGGTACGCTTATTCTTTGCCCGCGACAGTGCCGAGAGCTGGTCGCTCAATACCGCCTTGCTGTCGTACAACAGGCGGCCGATCAACGTGCTCTTGCCGTCGTCGACGCTACCCGCAGTAATGAAACGCAGCACGCCGAGGTCTTCTGGTTGGTGAATACCGCTCATGATTGTCTTACCCTCGTCGTGTGCTTAGAAATAACCTTGCTTCTTACGCTGTTCCATCGCGGCTTCGGAGACCTGATCGTCCATCCGCGTCGCGCCGCGTTCCGTGATTTCCGTCACGGCCGTTTCGGCGATGATCTTCTCGAGATCGTCGGCATCGCTTTCCACCGGGCACGTGCAGCTGATATCGCCCACCGTACGGAAACGCACCAGCGCGGTTTCGCTGGTTTCACCCTCACGCATCGGCGTGAGCGGCGTAACCGGAACGAGCAGGCCGTTACGGCGCACGATCTCGCGCTGATGCGCGTAATAGATCGACGGCAGTTCGAGCTGTTCGCGAGCGATGTATTGCCACACGTCGAGTTCGGTCCAGTTCGAGATCGGGAACACACGCAGATGTTCGCCGTTGTGCAGGCGCGCGTTATACAGACTCCACAGTTCCGGGCGCTGCGCCTTCGGATCCCATTGGCCGAATTCGTCGCGGAACGAGAAGATCCGTTCCTTGGCACGGGCCTTTTCTTCGTCGCGGCGCGCGCCGCCAATCAGCGCGGTGTACTCATGTTCAGCGATCGTTTCGAGCAGCGTCACGGCTTGCGCGGCGTTGCGCGAATCCAGTTCGCGACGCAGGCGCACCGTACCGCGCTTGATCGAATCTTCGACGTGACCCACCACCAGCTCAGCACCGATCTCTTTCGCACGGCGATCGCGGAAGTCGATCACTTCTTCGTAGTTGTGGCCAGTGTCGATATGCACGAGCGGGAACGGCAACACGGTCTTGCGATTCGCGCCAATGCCAAACGCCTTCAGTGCGAGGTGCAGCACCACCACCGAATCCTTGCCGCCCGAAAACAGCAACGCTGGCTTGCGGCATTCGGCGACCAGTTCGCGCAGGATATGAATCGACTCGGCCTCAAGCCAGTCGAGGTGATCCATTCGGGTTGCCGTATTGGTCAGCGGTGCATTCACAGTGGAATCGAGCGTGGTGCTCATGTTGGGTCCTTCGTAGATTCGTCCGGGCCGGCAATTGCCGGCTCGGGCAGAAGTATTCAAATCGGTATGTGCGGCGCTCAAGCCAAAAACCAAGGCCTGAGCCGCCTGAATGCTTTATGCCGAGGCGTTCTCGCTGCTGTGGACCGGGATCGGCGTAATCGTCGTGATATGCAGACCACATTCCTTCGTATCGCGCGACTCCCACCACCAGCGGCCTGCCCGGCTGTCTTCACCAGGGCGAATCGCGCGGGTACAAGGCTCGCAGCCGATGCTCGGGTAACCGCGCGCATGCAGCGGATTGACCGGCACATCCAATGCTTTCAGATAATCCCATACTTCGGCTTCGGTCCAGTCCGTCAGCGGATTGAACTTGGCGATATTGCGCGCCGCATCGAATTCTTCCTCGTGCAGTTCGGCACGCGTCACCGACTGCTCGCGGCGCTGCCCCGTCACCCACGCGCTGACGTCCGACAACGCGCGGTTCAGCGGTTCGACCTTGCGGATCTCACAGCAGCGCTTGCGCAAATCGACGCTTTCATAGAACGCATTCAGACCATGCGAGCCGACATATTCTTCCACCGCGGCAGCCTGCGGATGAAACTGCTCGATATCGTAACCGTAGCGCTCTTTCACGCGATCGATCATGCCAAGCGTTTCCGCGTGCAGGCGTCCCGTGTTCAACGAGAAGATGCCGATCTTCACGCCACGCGACAGAATCGCGTGCGTGAGCAGCATGTCTTCCGCCGCAAGGCTGCTGGCAAGCTTCACGTTGGCGTGACGCGCGGCGATCGAATCCAGCAGCGCATCGAGACGCTCGACCTTCGCAGCGAGTTCCGGCGTGAGCAATGGTTGTGCGGAACTCATGCCGAAGCCTTTGCCAGTTCGCCCGCTTCACGGCGGCGAAACAGCGGCGACGAGTTCACCGCGCCCTGATAGTTGAAGCTGAATTCGTCGAACGCCTTCAGCGCGTCGTTGAAGTCTTTGTCGGCGCGCAACGCGTAAGCGTCGAAGCCGCAGCGGAACATGAACGCCAGCTGATCGCGCAGCACGTCGCCGATCGCGCGCAGCTCGCCCTTGTAGCCGTAGCGCTCGCGCAGCAGGCGGCCGATGCTATAGCCGCGGCCGTCGCGGAACACCGGGAAATCCACGGCGATCAGCGCGATCGTGTCGAAGTCGCCGACGATATCCGCCGGTTCGCTATCCGGCGCGAGCCAGACGCCGATTTCAGCGGTGCTTCTTGAAGCAATCAGCGCAGCGCGCTCGGCTTGCCACAGCGCGAGCGGCACCAGCACCTTGCCGGCCGGCAACGCATCGACTGCGGGCAGCGTGCCATCTTCAGCGGCGCGCACCACCGTCCAGTCATCGTTGACGATCGCGCGGTTCTTGATAATAGAAGCCATCTGTTCAGTATCCTTGTCGCGATTACGCATGAGCCGGTTGACGCGAGGCGTACACCCGTTCCTTGAACGGAGCCATGCCGATGCGGTTGTACGTTTCGATGAAGCGCTCGCCCTCAAAGCGATTTTCCACGAACGTATCGATCACCTTGCTCATCACGTCCGGCATTTCTTCCGCCGAAAACGACGGGCCGATCACGCGGCCAAGATGCGCGCCCGTGGCGCCCGTGCCCTGCTCGCCGCCAAGCGTCACCTGATACCACTCCGAGCCGTCCTTATCGACGCCCAGAATGCCGATGTTGCCGACGTGGTGGTGACCGCACGCATTGATACAACCCGAGATGTTCAGCGACACGTCGCCGAGGTCGTACACGTAGTCGAGGTCGTTGAAACGCTCCTGGATCGCCAGCGCGATCGGAATCGACTTCGCATTCGCGAGCGAGCAGAAATCGCCGCCCGGGCAGGCGATGATGTCGGTCAGCAAACCGATGTTCGGCGTCGCGAAACCTTGCGCCTTGGCCTTTTCCCACAGCGCGAACAGGTCGCGCTTTTTCACGTTCGCGAGAATCAGGTTCTGTTCGTGCGACACGCGGATTTCGCCGAGCGAGTATTCGTCGGCCCAATCCGCAACCGCTTCCATCTGCGCATCCGTTGCGTCACCCGGAGCGATCGTGGTCGGCTTCAGCGACAACGTGACAGACGCATAACCCGCCACCTTGTGCGGACGCACATTGCGCTCGACCCAACGCGCGAAAGCACGGTTTTCCAGCAAATGCTTTTCGAACGATGCATCCGTGTCGGCCAGCTTTTCATACACCGGCGGCTGGAAGTATTGCGACACGCGATCGACTTCCGTTTGCGTGAGCGTCGACGGACCGTCTTTCAGGTGCTGCCATTCTTCTTCGACCTGCGCCGAGAATTTCTCCGGGCTCAGCGCCTTCACGAGAATCTTGATGCGCGCCTTGTACATGTTGTCGCGGCGGCCATAGCGGTTGTACACACGCAATACGGCTTCGCAGTAGGTCAGCAGATGTTGCCACGGCAGATCGCGACGGATGATCGCACCGATGATCGGCGTACGGCCCATGCCGCCGCCGGCCAGAATGTCGGCCACCAGTTCGCCCTGCTCGTTCTTCCTCAGATACACGCCCATGTCGTGGATCTGCACGGCGGCGCGGTCTTCCTTCGAACCCGACACGGCAATCTTGAACTTGCGCGGCAGCCACGCGAATTCCGGGTGGAACGTCGACCATTGGCGCAGGATTTCTGCCCAGGGGCGCGGATCGACCACTTCGTCCGGCGCCACGCCGGCGAACTGGTCGGCCGTGATGTTGCGGATACAGTTGCCCGAGGTCTGGATACCGTGCATCTGCACAGCCGCGAGCTTGCGCAGGATTTCCGGCGTTTCTTCGAGCTTGATCCAGTTGTACTGGATGTTCGAGCGCGTCGAGAAGTGGCCGTAGCCGCGGTCGTGCACGCGCGCGATCTCGGCCAGCACGCGCATCTGGTCGCTGCGCAGGTTGCCGTAAGGAATCGCGATACGGTGCATGTACGCGTGGCGCTGCATGTACAAACCGTTCTGCAGTCGCAGCGGACGGAACTCCTCTTCGCTCAATTCGCCCGACAGACGGCGGCGAACCTGATCGGCGTATTGCTCGACCCGTTCGTCGACGATGGTCTGGTCGTACTGATCGTATTGGTACATTCGGGGACCCCAATTTTTTGCGTGACACACAGCGTTCCGGGGGCCGGCCGCCCGTTACACCGCGCCTGGATATCTCTATTTGTCAGCTCAGCCGAGCGAGGGTTTAGACCCATCTCTCATTTGCTTATGACAAATACAGATATCCATATTGAAAAAGATGGACAGATCGTAATAAACTCGCCTTATATTTCAAACGACTAAAAAATTCTTTTGATATGCGGAGAGGTTATATATGAACCTGCATCAATTCCGCTTCGTCCGCGAGGCTGTGCGGCAGAATTTCAACCTGACCGAAGCGGCCAAAGCCCTGTTTACAAGCCAGCCGGGCGTCTCCAAGGCGATCATCGAGCTGGAAGACGAGCTGGGCGTCGAAATCTTCACGCGGCACGGCAAGCGCGTGCGCTCGCTGACCGAGCCGGGGCGCATCATTCTGCAGTCGGTAGAGCGGATTTTGCAGGAAGTCGAGAGTCTGAAGCGGGTCGGTAAAGATTACGCGGCGCAGGATCAGGGCAATCTGGTGATCGCCGCCACCCACACCCAGGCACGCTATTCACTGCCGGCCGCCATCGCCGAATTCAAGAAACGCTTCCCGAAAGTCCACCTTTCAATTCTGCAGGGCAGCCCGACACAGGTCGCCGAGATGGTGATCCACGACCAGGCCGATCTGGCCATCGCCACCGAAGCAATCGCCAACTACAAGGAACTGGTCTCGCTGCCGTGCTTCCAGTGGCACCACGTCGCCGTGATGCAGCCGGACCATCCGCTGCTCGACCGCAAACTTTTGTCGTTGGATGATCTGACCCAATATCCGCTGATTACCTACGACAACGCGTTCGCCGGCCGCACCAAGATCAACGAGGCGTTCCGCCTGCGCGGCTTGCATCCGGACATCGTGCTGGAGGCA
This sequence comes from Paraburkholderia fungorum, assembly GCF_902833645.1. Lineage (GTDB taxonomy): Bacteria > Pseudomonadota > Gammaproteobacteria > Burkholderiales > Burkholderiaceae > Paraburkholderia > Paraburkholderia fungorum. Next base: position 84,796 of record NZ_CADFGE010000007.1, on the reverse strand, counting down.
ATCGACGCCGACGTGATCAAGACCTATGTGGAACTGGGGCTGGGTGTCGGCATCATGGCGGATATCGCCTTCAACGCCGAGCGCGACCGCCATCTGCGCGCGATGCCGGTGGGCCACCTGTTCGGCAGCAATGTGACGCGCGTCGCACTGAAACAGGGCGCGTATCTGCGCAGCTATGTGTATACGCTCGTCGAACTGCTCTCGCCGAGCATGAACCGCAAGCTGATCGAACAGGCGCTCAAAGGCGAACACGAAACCTACGAACTTTGAACTGACCACGCTTCCCGCTACGGAGACCCTTGATGACGTCGCATAAAAACAAACTTCGCGGCCTGGCCGCTCTCGGCGCGCTCTTGCTCGCCACTGCGGCACACGCCGATATCAAGGTCGGCATCGACCTGTCGAGCACCGGCCCCGCCGCCGTGATCGGCATTACGAGCAAGAACGCGATGCTGATGTGGCAGGCCACGATCGCCGGCCAGAAAGCCGACTATATTTTCCTCGACGACGGCTCCGACCCGGGCGCGGCGGTGCGCAACATCCACAAGCTGATCAATGAGGACCACGTCGACGTGATCGTCGGCCCGAACATCACACCCGCGGCAATGGCGGCGCTCGATCCGGCCGCCGAGAGCCAGACGCCGATGATCACGCTAGTCGGCTCCGCAAGCGTGGTCGAACCGCAGGAAGGCAAGAAGGTGTGGGCCTACAAGATGGCGCAAACCGATAGCGCGATGGCCGACGTGATGACGCGTTACATGTCGAACCACAACGTGAAGACGGTGGGCTTCATCGGTTTCGCCGACGGCTACGGCGAAAGCTGGCTCAACGAGTTCAGCAAATTCGCAGCCTTGCGGCATATCCAGCTGGTGGCCACCGAGCGCTACAACCGCACCGACGCCAGCGTCACCGGCCAGATCCTCAAGCTGATGGCCGCCAAACCGGACGCGATCCTGATCGCCGGGGCCGGCACGCCGACCGTGCTGCCGCAGCGCACGCTGATCGAGCGCGGCTACAAAGGCCCGATCTATCAGACGCACGGCATCGCCACGCCTGAGTTCATCAAGCTGGGCGGCAAGGACGTGGAAGGCACGCTGTTCCCGACCCAGCCGGTCGTGGTGGCGCGCACGCTGCCGGCCGACCATCCGGCGAAGAAGGCGGCACTCGCTTTCACCAACGAATACGAAGCGAAGTACGGCCCGGGCAGCGTCACGCAGTTCGCAGGCGATGCGGCAGGCGTCTATCCGCGGCTACAGGATGCGGTCGCGCGGGCGTTGAAGACGGCGCAGCCGGGCACGCCGGCTTTCCGCGTGGCCTTGCGCGACGAACTGGAGCACGCGCATGAACTGGTCGTCCCGAACGGGGTGGTCAATACGAGCCCGAAAGACCACGTCGGTCTGGATCAGCGCGCGAGCGTGATGGGCATCATCAAGAATGGCAAGTTCGTCTACCTGAGTCAGTAAGCAGCGCATGCGCGCGGCGTTTTGCCCTTACTGGCGGGCCGCGCGCGACGCGCGCGCCAACACCACCGCCCGTCCGGGTGAGTCACATTTGAGTCAATGCGCATGCCGTTTGATCGGGCACACCGATCGAGCGGCGCGAACCTTGCAGGCAGCGTGTACCATGCTGACGGCCAGCTTGCAGTGAGCGCTGGCAACGGCTAATTTCGCCGATTCCGTGCAAGCGCGCGGCGCCTTGTAACCGCAGGGGCGCCGTCGCTCGCCAGCCCGTGATGTCCGTCAGACCGCGCATGCTAAAAACCAGAAAACGCATCATCATCGCCGCCGTTATAGCCGTCGTGATCCTGGCTATCGCGATCGGTCATGCCATCAGGAAGCGCAGCGGCGCCGACGCCGCCAGCGTCGAAGCGCCCTCTTCCGTCGTCGAATTCGCACCTGACGACCTCACCACCGTGAGCCGCCGCACGCTCTCCGAAACGCTGCCGTTGACCGGATCGCTACGCGCCGTCACGCAAGCTGCGGTGAAATCGAAAGTGGCCGGCTCGGTGCTCAACGTGATGGTGCGCGAAGGCGATTCGGTCAAGACCGGCCAGATTGTCGCGAAGATCGACGCCCGCGACTACGTCGCCCGCGCCGAGCAAATGCGCGGCCAGATGGCGGCGATGGCCGGCCAGCTCGATATTGCCAGACAGACGCTCGACAACAACCGCGTGCTGGTCGAAAAAGGCTTCATTTCGAAAAATGCCTTCGACACCGCGCAAAGCCAGTATCAGATCGCCCGCGCGAATCTCGACGCGGCGAAAGCCGCGCTGGCGTCGTCGAATCTGTCGTTGGACGACACCGTCGTGCGCTCGCCGCTCGACGGACAGATCGCCTCGCGCACGGTTGAACCGGGCGAGAAGGTTGCCGTCGATACCAAGCTGTTCGACGTGGTCGATCTGCGCACGCTCGAACTCGAAGCACCGGTGCCGGTCGGCGAGATCGGCCGCGTGCGGATCGGCCAGCCGATCCAGATCACTTTTGACGGCATCGACACGCCCATCCAGGGTTCGATCACGCGCATCAATCCGGCAGCCCAGGCCGGTTCGCGTTCGATCATGGTGTATGTGCAAGTCGCCAATCCATCGGGCACGCTGCGGGTCGGCATGTTCGGCACCGGCACGATCTCGGTCGGCAGCCGGCAGAATGCGCTGGTTGTTCCGGCCACCGCCATCCGCACGGACGGCACGCGCCACACGGTCTATGCGCTCGTCAACGGCAAGCTGGTCGAGCAAACGGTAGAGACTGGCGTAACCGGCGATGCTGACGGGAGTACCTGGACCGAGATCGTCGGCGGCGCATTGACGCCTGGCCAGCAGATCGTGCAGAACAATCTCGGCTCATTGCGGATCGGCAGCACCGTGCATGTGGTGCAACCCGCCCCACCCGTCCAGTCAGGGCCGACCTCCGCGCCGGCGGCCGGCGTGCCGGGCGCAAGCAGCGCACACTGACCGGAGTCCTTGCCCATGTGGTTCACCCGCATCAGCATCGGCAACCCGGTGCTCGCCACGATGATGATGATGGCGTTGCTCGTCATCGGGCTGTTCTCTTATCAGCGGCTCAAGGTCGACCAGTTTCCGGACATCGCGTTCCCGGTCGTGGTGGTGCAGACCGCGTATCCGGGAGCCTCGCCGGAATCGGTCGAGTCGGACGTCACGCGCAAGATCGAAGAAGCGGTCAACACGATTAGCGGCATCGACGAAATCACCTCGCGTTCATACGACGCGCAGTCGATCGTGATCGTGCAATTCGATCTTTCCGTGGACGCAGTGCAAGCCGCCCAGGACGTGCGCGACAAGATCGCACTGATTCGCCCCGACCTGCGCGACGGCGTGAAAGATCCGCGCGTGCTGCGCTACGACCCGTCGGATATGCCGATCATCACCGTGGCGATCTCGAACGCGCCGGGCGCGTCGCTGTCCACGCGCGATCTCACCACGGTTGCCGATCAGATCGTGCGCAAGCGGCTCGAAACCGTGCGCGGCGTCGGTTCGGTGTCGCTGGTGGGCGGCGTAAAGCGGCAGGTGCAGATCGACGTGAATCCGCAGAAGCTGCAGGCGCTGTCGATCGGCGTCGATCAGGTGATCCGTGCCGTGCAGAACGAGAACCAGGAGATTCCGGCCGGCCCGCTGACATCGAGCAACATCGAACAGACCGTACAGGTCAAAGGCCGCTTCGAGAAACCGGACGATTTCAAACGCATCATCGTCGCGCGGCGCGGCGCGCAATCGGCGATTCCGACCGCCACCTCCGCCACTCAGCCCGTCACGCTCGATCAGGTCGCCGATGTCGTGGACGGCCAGCAGGAACCAGACAGCATGGCCTTGCTCAACGGGCAGCGCGCGCTATTCCTGTCGATCATCAAGGCGCAAGGCGAAAACACCGTGGACGTCGCGCACGGCGTGCGTGACGCTGTCGCCCTGCTGCAACCGCAACTGCCGCCAGGCGTCAAACTGGATATCACCGACGATTCGTCGATCAACATCGAAGAAAGCGTCAACGAAGTGAAACGCACGCTTCTCGAGGGCGCGCTGCTGACGGTGCTGATCGTGTTCCTGTTTCTCGGCTCGTGGCGCAGCACGGTGATCACCGGCCTCACCCTGCCGATCGCGCTGATCGGCACCTTCGCGGTGATGTACGCGTGCGGCTTCACGATCAACGTGATTACGCTGATGGCCTTGTCTTTGTGCGTCGGCTTGCTGATCGACGATGCGATCGTGGTGCGCGAAAACATCGTGCGGCACGTACAGCTCGGCGCGGACCACCGCACCGCCGCGCTCGACGGCACCAAGGAAATCGCGCTCGCCGTGCTGGCGACCACCTTTTCGATCGTCGCCGTATTTCTGCCGGTGGGCTTCATGGGCGGCATCATCGGCCGCTTCTTCCATCAGTTCGGCATCACGGTGGCGGCTGCCGTGCTGATCTCGATGTTCGTATCGTTCACCCTCGATCCGATGCTGTCCTCCATCTGGCCGGATCCGGATCTGCACGACGCGGACACGGGCCGCAAGGGCTATCGCTACGGACGCGTCATAGAACGTTCGCTGCATCTGTTCGACAAGCAGATCGACCGGCTCACCACGTTCTACCAGCGTCTGCTCGGCTGGTCGCTGAAGCACCGCGCGATCACGCTGGCCGTAGCGGCGGCCACGTTCTTCGGCAGCCTGTTTCTGGTGCCGTTCGTCGGCACCGAGTTCGTGCCGAATGCGGACTTCTCCGAAACGCAGATCGGCTTGACCACACCGGTGGGTACCTCGCTTGAGGCCACCTCGGAAAAAGTGAAACAGGTGCAGGCAATTCTCGCCACCTACCCCGAAGTGCGCTTCAGTTACGCCACAGTCAACTCGGGCAATACGCAAGGCAAGAACACCGCGCTGATCACCGTGCGCCTGAAGGACCGGCGCGACCGCACGCGCGGCATGGCCGAATTGAACGGCGCGTTTCGCGCGCGGCTTGCTTCGGTGGCGGGCGTATCGATCACCGAAATCGGCATGCCCGACGGCGCCGGCAGCACCAAAGCAATCCAGCTGAGCTTGCAGGGCGACAATATCGACGAACTGCGCCGGCTCTCGGATGCGGCTCAGGCGCGGATTGCAAAGATCCCGGGGCTCGTCGATCTCGATTCTAGTCTGAAGGCGGATAAGCCGATTGTCGCGATCAACGTGAAACGCGAGCTGGCATCCGACCTCGGCGTGGGCGTGGCCGATATCGGCACCGCGTTGCGGCCGCTGCTCTCCGGCGACGCGATCAGCACATGGCGCGCGCCCGACGACCAGGACTACGATGTCAGCGTGCGCTTACCGCGCGCACAGCGCGAAGACGTTGCCGATCTGGCGAGGCTGATGATCGCCACCAACCGGACGGACTCGAACGGCGCGCCCGTGCTGGTGCCGCTGCGGCAGATCGCGGATATCGTCAAGACGACCGGCCCCGATGTGTTGAACCGGCGCGACCTGCGGCGCGAGGTGATGCTTTCGGCGAACGTGAATGGCCGCTCGGCTGGCGACGTGGCTTCGGACGTCGCGAAAACGCTCGACGCGATGCATTTGCCGGCGGGCTACCACTATCGATTCGAAGGCTCGACCAAGAGCATGAACGAGTCGTTCGTCTACGCGGTGGAGGCACTAGCGCTCGCGGTGATCTTCATCTACATGATTCTCGCGTCGCAGTTCGCCAGCTTCGCGCAGCCGCTCGCCATCATGGCGTCGCTGCCGCTCACCCTGATTGGCGTGCTGATCGCGCTGCTGCTGTTCGGTAGCACGCTGAACATGTTCTCGATCATCGGCTTCGTGATGCTGATGGGTCTCGTGACGAAGAATGCAATTTTGCTGATCGACTTCGCGAACCAGGCGCGGCGCGGCACCCTGCTCGACGCATCCGGCAAGGGCCGCATGATGGGACGCCGGGAAGCGCTGCTCGAAGCCGCACGTGTACGTCTGCGGCCGATTCTGATGACCACGCTGGCGATGATCTTCGGCATGCTGCCGCTGGCGGCGGCGCTCGGCGAAGGCGGCGAGCAACGCGGGCCGCTCGGGCAGACGGTGATCGGCGGCGTGATTACGTCGTCGATTCTGACGCTGGTGGTCGTGCCGGTGGTCTACACGGTGCTGGAGGACTGGGCGGACTGGCTGCGACGCAAGTTCAAACGCAAGGCGTACACCGTGAGGGATCGGGTGTAACGGCTAAGTCCGCGCAATTTAGCAATTTCGCGTGCAGTGCGCGAAGTTGCTACAGTAGAAGTCTTTCCCCGACCAGCCGTCCCCCATCATGCGCACCACCCGAGCCATCCACGCCGTCGAGCGGCTGAAAACCCGCAGCGGCAATCCGCAGTTCGCCGCGATCAGCCTGTCCGGCGGCCTGTTTTATCTGGTCGACAAATCGAGCGGCACGGACAAGAAAGTCTCCGATCCGCTCACGCTCGACGATTTCGTCAAATTCGTCGACGGTTTTGGACCGCCCAAGCCGCGTAAGGCAAGCAAGCTCGATATTGCGTTCGAAGCGCAGCTCAAGAAGAGCAAGGGCAGCTAGGCAGCGCCCCCCATTTGACGACCGAAGATCTCCGCTCCATGACCAAGACAAGCACCAAGTCTGTCAGCATTGCACCGGACCACAATCAACCCACCCTGTCGAAGGGCCAGAAAGCGTTCAACACGCTGATCAAACAGATCGAAAAGCGGCGTGCCAGTTTGAGCGCGTGGGAAGAGTTCGCGCCCGCGTTCCAGCAAAAGTACGTGAATGAACTGCTGCCGCTGACGCAGAAAATGCAACATTTGCGTGCGCGGATGGCGCACCTTCTCGACGAACAGAGCAACCAGAAACGTATCACCCAGACCGAACGGCGCACTCTTTCTGCATTCATTGTCGATCTGGCGGCGAGGTGTCTCGGGGAAGAAGATAGCGACGAGCTGAAAGCGCTATACAACCGCCACAGCGGGTCCGACTACGACGACGAAAGAGCGTCCGAGTTAGACGAAATGAAATCGATGCTGGAGACGGTATTAGGCGTCGAACTGGACGACATCGACATGAACTCGCCCGATGAAGTTCTGGATCGCCTGCAGGCGCATATCGAACAGGACGACGCTGCGCAAGCGGCGGAACATCAGGCGCGTCAGGCGCAACGCGCCCCAAAAAAGAAGACGGCAAAGCAAATAGCGGCCGAAGCACGCCGCGAGGAAGAAGAAGCGCAATTGAGCCGCTCGATTCGCGAGGTGTATCGAAAGCTGGCCAGCGCGCTGCATCCCGATCGCGAAAGCGATCCAGAGGAACGCAAACGAAAAACCGTCCTGATGCAACGAGTCAACGAAGCCTACGGCAAGAACAACTTGCTGCATTTGCTCGAATTGCAGCTGGAACTTGAGCACATCGACCAGAACGCGATCGATAACCTGAGCGAAGACCGGCTCAGGCATTACAACAAGATACTAAAGGAGCAGGTCGGCGAACTCGACGACGAAATTATGTTTGTCGAAATGGCGTTCAAGGAACGCTACGGGCTCGACCCGATGGCGTCCATCACGCCGAAGAACGTCATGCACGGGTTGACGGAGGACGTTTTTATGCTGCAGGAACAGATCCGCTCGCTCGAGTACGATCTAGTGGAGTTCCAGGACCTGGGCACGCTCAAGGCCTGGTTGAAAATCAGGCGCCGTTGAAATTGAATGGCTCCCTTCCCTGCAGGGCGTGCGCGCCACGTGCCCACAGTCAACCGGGCTCTATGGGGCGCCACTGACCCTCGGCTGCGCTGCTCGCCAACACCGCGTCGATGAAACGCAGGCCCGCTACACCGTCATCCACCGTTGTGAGCAGCAGGCTTTCAGCGGGCAACGGTTGACCCGCATTCAACGCTTCGATCTGTAACGCCGCATCCTTGTACAACTGCGCGAACGCTTCCAGATAACCCTCAGGATGCCCCTGTGGCACACGCGTCGCATGCGCCGCGACCGCGCTTTTCACACGTCCGCGCGTCAGGCGCCCGGCCGTTCCGCCCAGCGGCGTGAACCACAATTCGTTCGGATTCTCCTGATCGAAAGCGAGACTCGCTTTCGTTCCATACACCCGCAGACGCAGCGCATTCTCCGCGCCGCTCGCCACCTGGCTCGCCCATAGCATGCCGCGCGCGCCGTTCGAATAGCGCAGCATCGTCTGCACGTGGTCGTCGATACGGCGTCCCGGCACGAACGCGTGCAACTCGGCGGATAGCGATGACGGCGTCATCCCCGTGATGAAGGCAGCGAGGTGATACGCATGCGTGCCGATGTCGCCGAGACAGCCGGCAGGGCCCGCTAAAGACGGATCAGTGCGCCAGCCCGCCTGTTTGTTCGTGCCGCTCGTTTCTATCGGTTCAGCCAGCCAGTCCTGCGCGTATTCGACTTGCACCACGCGTATTTCGCCGAGTGCACCGTTTTCGACGAGTTCACGAGCATGGCGTACCAACGGGTAACCGGAATACGTATGCGTCAACGCGAATAGCTTGTTCTTAACGCGAGCGAGCTTCGCTAGCGCCTCGCCTTCCGCCAGCGAAATCGCCAAAGGCTTGTCGCAGATCACATGAATGCCCGCTTCGAGAAAAGCCGTCGCCACCGGTGCATGCAGATGATTCGGCGTGACGATCGCGACCGCGTCGATACCGTCATCGCGCGCGGCTTCGGCGTGCGCCATTTCGCCCCAGTCTGCATAGCTGCGTGCGATACCAGCTTCGGCAGCGCTCGCTTGCGCGCGTTGCGGATCGGACGACAACGCGCCCGCCACCAGTTCGAACCGGTCGTCGAGCCGCGCCGCGATTCGATGCACCGCGCCGATAAACGCACCCTGCCCGCCGCCGACCATGCCGAGCCTGAGTCTTCGTTGTGGCATCTCTCTCACTCCTTAGCGATCTGCTTCTGCCGCTTCATGCTTCACGGCCCGCGCGCCTTCAGATCACAGTCAAATGCCAAGCACACGCTTTAGCTGCGCCGCATCCACACCGCTGCCCGCGAAATCATCGAATGCATGGTCGGCCACACGAATGATGTGACGGCGGATGAACTCTGCGCCTTCACGCGCGCCGTCCTGTGGATGCTTCAATGCGCATTCCCATTCCAGCACGGCCCAGCCGGGAAAATCGTATTGCGCCATCTTCGAGAAGATCGCGCTGAAATCGATCTGCCCGTCGCCAAGGGAGCGGAAACGCCCCGCGCGTTCGACCCAGCCACTATAGCCGCCGTACACGCCCTGCTTACCGTTCGGACGAAACTCCGCATCCTTCACATGGAACGCCTTGATGCGCTCGTGAAAGATGTCGATGAAGGCGAGGTAATCAAGTTGCTGCAGCATGAAATGGCTCGGGTCGTAGAGGATGTTAGCGCGCGGGTGTTGCTTCACCGCATCCAGAAAACGCTCGAAGGTCACGCCGTCGTGCAGATCCTCGCCCGGGTGCAGTTCATAGCACACGTCAACGCCAGCTTCGTCGAACTCATCGAGAATCGGCGTCCAGCGGCGCGCGAGTTCGTCGAAGGCGGCTTCTATCAATCCTGCCGGACGCTGCGGCCACGGATAGAGGTACGGCCACGCCAGCGCGCCGGAAAACGACACGTGGGTGTTCAACCCCAAACGTTGCGACGCCTTGGCCGCCAGTTTCATCTGATCGACCGCCCACTGCGTGCGTGCAGCAGGATTGCCGCGCACATGCTGCGCCGCAAAGCCGTCGAACAACGTGTCATAGGCCGGATGCACCGCGACGAGTTGCCCTTGCAAGTGCGTCGAGAGTTCGGTGATGGTCACGCCAGCGTCTTCGGCGATCTCACGCAGCTCGTCGCAATAGGTCTGGCTCGCCGCCGCCTGCTCGAGATCGATCAGGCGCGTATCGCATGGCACCTGAATCCCCTTGAAGCCGAGGCTCGCCGCCCAACCCGCCAGATGCGCGAGGTTATCGAACGGCACCTCGTCGCCCATGAACTGGGCGAGGAAAATCGCCGGCCCTTTGATGGTTTTCATCGTACGATTCCTCGAACTATGGCGCGCCTGTCACGCTGGGACTGAGGCATGACAGACACGCAGCGGACGCCCGCAATCAGAACGGCGAGTCAGGAAAGTAGAACTGCTGCGCGTTTTCCTTCGTGATAAGCACCGACGGAATGATCGTGGTCGGCGGCAGTTTGTCGCCCTTCAGGCGCGCCTCGGCGGTGAGCTTGATTGCGTCGTAGATGAATTTCGGCGAGTACGACACGTCGGCCTTGATCATCGGCGCACCATCCATCACGTTCTTCACCATACCCTTCGAACCCGCCCCGCCGAACACGATCTTGATGTCGGTGCGCTTGGCCTGTTCGATCGCCTTGAGCACGCCGACCGCCATGTCGTCGTCAGCGGCCCAGACCGCGTCGATATGCTTGAAGCGCGTGAGATAGTCCTGCATCACCTTGAACGCGTCGTCGCGATTCCAGTTCGCGTACTTCGCATCGAGGATTTTCATCTGCGGATAGTTCTTGATCACGTTCGTGAACGCGGTCCAGCGTTCATTGTCGAGCGTGGTCGGAATGCCGCGCAGCGCGACGATGTCGCCCTTGCCGTCGAGTGCTTTCGCCAGATACTCGGCGGGAATCTTGCCGAACGCGGTGTTGTCGCCGGCAACGTAGGCATCCTGGGCGCTCGTATCCGTCAGACCGCGATCCACCACCGTTACATACACGCCTTTCTTCTTCACCTGCGCGACCGGTTGCGTGAGCGAGGCCGACTCGAACGGGAAAATCACCAGTGCGTTGATCTTGTTCACCGTCACCAGATCCTGCAACTGGTTCGCCTGTTCGGGCGCGCCCGCCGCGGTCTTCACGATCACTTTCAGATCGGGATGGGCTTTCTCCAGATCGGCTTTCGCCTTGTTCGCCCACCAGACGATGCCACCCGTAAAGCCATGGTCGGCCGTTGGAATCGCGACGCCCAGCGTGACCTTCTCGTCGGCACGCGCGACGCCTGCCGTGCCCAGTATCCCCAACGCCAGCATGCCGGCGCCGACCGCTCGAATGATCTGCTTCATGGTTGTGTCTCCGTTGTGAGGCGTTCATGCGCCCCGATTCTCGAACTTGCCGTTGTATCCGTTGAAGCCCAACGCCTGCCACTTACCGCCGTCCGCGCTGCACGAACGCGACGAAGATAATCACAACGCCCTGCACCGCCGCGTTCAAATACACGCTGATGATGCTGGTCAGATTCAGAATGTTGGCGATCACCGAAAGCAGGATCGCGCCGATCACCGTGCCGATCACACGCCCTTCGCCACCCTTGAGCGCCGTGCCGCCTACCACCACCGATGCGATCGCTTCCAGTTCCCAAAGCAGGCCGGTGGTCGGCGTGGCGGAACCGAGCCGCGGTACATACAGCACCGTCGCCACGCCGACGCAGATGCCGAGCAATACGTACGTGACGATCTTCACGGTATCGACGCGAATCGCCGCATAGCGCGCGACCTGTTCGTTCGACCCGATTGCCTGCACGTGGCGGCCGAACGCAGTGCGATTGAGGATCAACGCACCGCCCGCCGCGACAACCAGGAACACCCAGATCGGCACCGGTACGCCAAAGAGACTTGCGTAATAAACCGGGCCGTACAAGTCGGATAACGAGTTATCCAAAGTCAGCGCGCCGCCATCCGCGAGCCACGTCAGCACCGCGCGAAAAATGCCCAGCGTGCCCAGCGTGACGATGAACGGCTCAATGCGTCCTTTGGTGATCAACAGCCCGTGCGCGCAGCCGAACAAACCGCCGAGCACCAGCGCGAACACGATGCCGAGGGTGAGGATCAGCAAGGGTGCCAGCGTATGACCGCCGACACCGGCGGCAAGTCCGTTCATCAGCCAGATCATGCTGCCCGCGATCAGCGCCGCCATCGACCCGACCGACAGATCGATGCCGCCCGAGATAATCACAAAGGTCATGCCGACCGCAATGATGCCGATGAACGAGGTGCGTGTGAGCACGTTCATCATGTTGTCGAGCGTCGCGAAATCGCGGTTGAGCAGCGTGCCGACAATGCACAGCGCGATCAGCCCGACCAGCGGCCCGAGCGCGTACAGACGGTGCGCGAAGCGCAGCGCGCGGCCGGATTGGACGGCTTCAGTGGGTGCCGGTCGCATGGGCGATCAACTCCTCTTCGGTCAGATGCTCGAGCGTGAGCGTGGTTTGCAGGCGTCCCGCGCGCATCACAGCAACGCGATGGCACAGGCCGATCAGTTCGATCAGTTCGGATGAAATGACGACTACCGCGCGGCCCTGCGCGGCCAGACGATGAATCAGAAAATAGATGTCGCGTTTCGCGCCGACATCGACGCCGCGCGTCGGTTCGTCCAGCACGATCACGTTCGGATCGGGTTGCAGGAATTTGGCGAGCGCGAGCTTCTGCTGATTGCCGCCGGAGAGCATGCGCGCGCGGCTCGACAGATCGCCGGTGCGAATGCCGAAGTCGCTCACCGCCTTCGTCAATGCCGTGCGCCCCGCTTTCATGTCGAGCAATGGGTGCGCGTAGCGTTCGAGCGTCATTAGCGTGACGTTGTCCTGCAAGCTCAGATTCACATGCAGGCCTTTGCCTTTGCGGTCTTCGCTCAGATAGGTAAGACCGTGGCGCATCGCGTCGCGAGGGTTTTTCAGATCGGCGCGGCGGCCGGCTATCTCGATGCGCCCCGCCGTGCGTTTGCGCAGGCCGAGGATCGCTTCGAACGCTTCGGTGCGGCCCGCGCCGACGAGGCCGGCGAAACCCAACACTTCACCTGCGCGCACGTCGAAGCTCAGGTCTTCAACCCAGTCTGGTACAGCAAGGCCCTCTACCTTTAGCGCAATCGGCGCGTCGAGAGGCACGGTGATCTTGTCGGGGAACATATCGGACACGTCGCGCCCGACCATCAAATTCGCCATCTGCTGCCGCGCGAGTCCCACGGTTTCACCGCGCGCGACAAAGCGGCCGTCGCGCATCACGATCACTTCGTCGGTAATACGCTCGACTTCATCGAGCTTGTGCGAGATGTAGATGAGGGTCACGCCGTCGGCTTTGAGCTTGGCCATCAAGGTGAAGAGACGCTCGGTCTCGGCGGGTGTGAGCGTGGCGGTCGGTTCGTCCATGACGAGCAAACGCGCGCGCCGCGACAGCGCCTTGGCGATCTCCACCATCTGCTTTTCCGCGACGATCAGCTCGCGCACTTTCGTATCCGGCGCTTTCTCGAGACCGACCTGCGCCAGAAAACGTGCTGCCTCGGCGCGCATCGCAGCATCGTCGACGAACCAGCCGCGCTTTTTTTCATGGCCGAGATACATGTTCTGCGCGATCGTCAGATGCTCGGCAAGATTGAACTCCTGGTGAATCAGCACGATGCCTTGCGCTTCCGCGTCGCGGGAACCGGCGAACTGCTGCGCGTGGCCGTCAACCAGCACGCTGCCCGAGCTTGCCGTTTCGTAGCCGGCAAGGATCTTCATCAGCGTCGATTTGCCCGCGCCATTCTCGCCGAGCAACCCATAGATGCGCCCCGGCGTCAGTTCAAAGCTCACGCCATGCAGCACGCGCACCGGGCCAAAGTCTTTGCGGATATCGTCGAAGCGAACGGCGAGACTCATGACTTATGCGCTCCTGCGGATCACGAGCCGATGCGGCAACAGCACGCCCGGCACACTCGCCAACGGATTCGCGAGCCGCTGCAGCAGCAGGCGCGCGGCGGTTTCGCCCAGTTCACGCATCGGCTGGGCGATGGTGGTCAGCGGTGGATCGATCTGCGCCGCGAGCGAAATATCGTCGAAACCGACTACCGCGACGTCGTCCGGGACGCGCTTGCCGACGTTGCGCAAACCGTGAATCACGCCGATCGCCAGCGTGTCGGAAACGGCAAAGATCGCGCTCGGCGCTTGAGGCTGCTCCATCAGCATCGCCGCAGCCGACGCGCCTGCCTCGTAGTCGAGACTGTTCAGATTCATGCGCCAACTGTCATCCGGCGCGATGCCCGCTTCGGTCAACGCGTCCAGATAGCCCTGCTGACGCTGCCGGGCGTACAGGTAGTCGACATCCGAATTGATCAGCCCAATGCGCCGATGGCCGCGCGCAAGCAGATGCCGTACCGCGTCGCCCGCCGCCCGGTAGTTGTCGATGCCGACGTACGGCACGCCCATCGCCGGATCGAACTCGCAGCACGCGACCCAGGGGAGCGCGCCGGACGTCTCGCCGAGCGCCTGCTGGATGGTGGCGGGATCGAGGCAGATCGCGCCGTCGGCACGGCGACGGCGCAGCAGGTCGAAGTAGCTGCGTTCGCGGCCCGGATCGGCGCCGGTGTCGCACAGCAGCACGAAGTAGCCGTGCTGGCGCGCGACGCTGTCGATGCCGCGCACGATCTCCGCGTAGAACGGGTTGCCGACGTCGGGCACCATGGTCAGCAGCAGACGGCTTTCGGCGGTGCGCAGGTTGCGCGCGAGTTCGTTGACGCGATAGCCGCTGGCGTCGACCGCCGCCAGGACCTTGTCGCGCGTGGCGGGCCGGACGTTGTCGTGACCGTTCAGCACGCGCGACACCGTCGCCACCGAGACGCCCGCCTGCTCCGCCACCTGCGAAATCGACAGTCCCTCGGCCGGACCCGGTGGCTGAGCCACGGGCCGTGGGCGCCTCGCCGACGACGTCGACGACTTCGCGGGGGCCGCTTTGGATACCGATTTCGACACCGATCTGGACACGTGGATTCGCCGCAAAATGTAATCGATTACATTTTTGGGCGATAAAAGCCGGAATCGCAAGGACGGATCACTAGGGATTAACACGGAGGATCCACGCAAGCCTCAGGGAGGACGCAGAGAGGACAAACGGAACCCAGACGGCACACGAACGACACGCAAAGGACACACAAAGGAAACCCAAACCCGCTGGCAAGCGCCGCCCGAGGGTGCGGCCCAGCGGCGCACTGCCCGCGACGGCGTGGGTTTGCGCCGCCATTTGGTACAATCCCGCAGTTACCCTGCCGTGGCCCGCTGCGCCCTGAGTTACACCCGGAGCTTTACCCCGGAGTTGTGCTGCAAGGCCGCCGGTCAGTAGCAAAAAATCGCAAACTCGCCAAACCACACTGCCGAATCCACCATGAACATCGAGCAAGCGCGTTTCAACATGATCGAACAGCAGATCCGCCCCTGGGAAGTGCTCGACCAGGACGTGCTGAATCTGCTCTCGATCGTCAAGCGTGAAAACTTCGTCCCTACCGTCTACCGCGATCTGGCCTTCGTCGACTTCGAAGTGCCGCTGCCGGCCGGCCAGCATATGCTGGCGCCGCGCGTCGAAGCACGCGTGTTGCAGGAACTGGCGGTGAAGAAACACGAAAGCGTGCTCGAAATCGGCGCCGGCTCGGGTTACATGGCCGCCCTGCTCGCGCACCGCGCGCAGCACGTGCTGACGGTCGACATCGAACCGGAACTGGCGGAACTGGCAAAGAACAACCTGATCGCCAACGGCGTGCTGAACGCCGAAGTCGCCACCGGCGACGCCTCGCGCGGCTGGGCGAGCGCGGCGCCCTACGACGTGATCTGCGTATCGGGTGGTCTGCCGGTGCTGCCGCAGGAAATCCTTGAACACCTGAAGATTGGCGGCCGTCTGGCGGCATTTGTCGGCACCGCGCCGGTCATGAAGGCACAGGTCATCACGCGTATCGACGAGAAGCAGTACCGCATCGCCGACGTGTTCGAGACTTATGTCGAGCCGCTGATCAACGCCGTGCAGCCGCCGCGCTTCAAGTTCTAACTCACCTGTTTATCCGTACGGCCGGCGCGTCGCCGTCCTTTGAACTGGATGTCCTGCTGATGCAAAATCTGACCGCTCCCGCGCTCGCCGAATGGCTCGCCGATCAATCGCGCCCCGCACCCGTGCTGCTCGACGTGCGCGAACCGTGGGAAATCCAGACGGCGTCGATCGCCGGCGCCGTGTCGATCCCGATGCGTGAGATTCCCGCACGCAGCGAAGAGCTCGACGACGACGCGCAAATCGTCTGCGTGTGCCATCACGGCGCGCGCAGCGCCCAGGTCGCGATGTTCCTCGAATCGCGCGGCCATACCAACGTCTTCAATCTGCAGGGCGGAATCGACGCGTGGTCGCGCCAGGTAGACCCGTCCGTTCCCACCTATTGATCGCACGCTCGGCATGACGCGCCCGCGGGTGCCGGTCCTCGCGGTCTCTTTGGCGCTTCATTGCGCAGCACTCGCGTTTTTCCCGCTCACCGCGCACGCCGTCGGCCTCTCCCAGCTTTACGACGAAGCACTTTCGAACGACGCGCAGCTGCAAAGCGCGCGCGCGGCGCTCGCCGCCCAAAGCGAAGAGTTGCCCCTCGCCCGCGCCAAACTGCTGCCGCAAGTCTCCGCTTCGCTCACCGCGAATCGCCAGAGCACCGATTTTGGCGGCGGCTTTCCCGCTTCCTATGGCAACAGCAACGGCTACGTGATTTCCCTCACGCAGCCGCTGATTCACGTCGATAGCTGGCACGGCTATGCGCAGGGCAAGCTCGCGGTGGATTCGGCGCAAGCGTCGTTCGCGCAGGCCCGCCAGGATTTGATCGTGCGGCTTGGTCAGGCTTACTTCGACGCGCTCGCGTCCCAGGACAGCCTCGCGATCGTGCGCTCGCAAAAAGCGTCGATCGCGCAGCAGCTCGAATCGGCCAGGCGTTCATTCGAAGTCGGCAACACGACGATCACCGACACCAACGAAGCGCAGGCCAAATACGATCAGGCGATCTCGCAGGAAATTGCCGCGCAGAACGATCTTGCGGTGAAGCTGGCCGCGTTGCAGCAGATTGTCGGACATGCGGTCGAGCGTGTGGATGGACTCGTCTCCGGCGCGCCGCTGCCGCCGCCCATGCCCGCCGACATCAATCAGTGGGTCGATGCGGCCAACGACGTGAATTACCAGGTCGTGCTGAAGCAGATCGCGCTGGATAGCGCACAGCGCGAGACGTCGAAGGCCAGGGCCGGACATCTGCCGACCGTCGACCTGGTAGCGAGCCGTTCGCGCAGCAGTCTCGGCGCGGCCGGCGCGGGTAACTTTGGCGGCAATTTTGGTGGCGGCTTCGGCAGCGGCGCGAATACGCCCGCGCCTGGCACGCCGGCGCTCGCCGCGGAACTGGGCAACTTGGGGTCGTCATACACGAACAGCACGATCGGCGTGCAGGTCACGATCCCGATCTTTGCTGGCGGCGCGACGCAAAGCCGCGTTCGCCAGACGCTCGCGCTCGAAGACCAGGCCTCCGCCGATCTCGATACGGCCCGGCGCAACGCGGCGCTCTCGGCACGGCAAGCTTTTCTCGGCGTGGTGAGCGGGCTTGCGCAAGTGCGCGCGCTGCAGACCGCCGAGCGGTCGGCGAATACCTCGCTCGAATCGAACCTGCTCGGCTATCAGGTCGGTGTGCGGATCAATATCGACGTGCTCAATGCGCAGGATCAATTGTTCTCGGCGCGCCGTGATCTGGCGAAGGCGCGCTATGACACGCTGATCAATAGTCTGAAGCTGAAGGCGTCCACCGCGAATCTCACCGATCAGGACGTGTTGCAATTGAGCGCACTGCTGTCGCCGGTCGACGATGGCTCGCTGACCGCATTGCCACAGGTGCCGACGGTACCGCATCCAGGTGTTGCGGCTAAGGGTGCTGCCGGGAAGCTCGGGCGGCGCGCGATGCCGAACGCGGCGACGGCCCAGTAACGCAAGACAGTTTCCGCATCGCCCACACCTCCTTTCGTTGTGCGCTTTCTCGGCGCCACCGCAGAAATTTCGTACGGTTTGCTGATCATTGCACAGGCACCATGCTCCGACTATTTTGTGGAGCAGTGCAATGAGACTTCTGAAGATCGCAATGCTGGCCGCAATGCTGTTGCCGCTCACATCGCACGCAACGCTGGGCGGAGCGCCGAGCGCCAGTCCGTCCTCTCCGATCATGCTGCGCGCTACTCCGCAGTCTGCCGCGAGTGCCAGCACGGGCTCAGCCAACACCCCCTCCACTGCGCCCTATACGATGCGCGAATCGCGCGACGCCAACGGCGTCACGATCCGCGAGTACGTACTGCCCAGTAATGTCGTGTTCGCCGTCAGGTGGGAAGGACCGATACGCCCGGACATGACGGCGTTGCTCGGCAGCTATTTCCCCAACTACGTCAGCGCCGGCGAGAGCCGCGCGCGCGGCACCGGTCCTTTGATCGAAGGTAACGGTGATTTCCGCATCGAATCGGCCGGCCGCCTGGGGCATTTCTTCGGCATTGCGTATCTGCCGCGCCTGATGCCGGCTCATGTGCTCGCGAAAGATCTGCAGTGAACCAACGAGCCGATTTCACGGAAAACACAAACATGAAAATATTCAGCAAAGCGCTCTGGGTTGTCGCAGCGATTTCCAGTGTGGCGCTCGCCGCATGCAGCGGCGGAGGCGGGGGAAACAACAGCCAGGGTGGCAATTCCATCGGCTGGAATGCCACCCCGGACTGGATAGACAAACCCGGGGGGTCCGGCAGTTCTGGCGGCAATCCCGATCCGGCCACGCCATCCGGCGACAAGAACAATACGGTAGCGATTCGCGTCGACAACTCGATGGGCACCATCAATATGCTTTCCGCGACGATCACCGTATGCGTGCCAGGCACGCAAGGCGCCAGCCAGTGCACGACGATCGACCGCATGCTGGTCGATACCGGCTCGGTGGGCGTACGCGTTATGGCCAGCGCAATGCCCACGCTCGGCTCGCGGTTGCTCACCCAGGTCGGCGCTGTCGACGACGCGAGCGGCACGGCCCCGATCGCCGAATGCATGCCGTTCGGTTCGGGTACGACCTGGGGCTCAGTGAAACGCGCCGACGTCACGATCGGCAGCCGTACGGCAAGCAATATCCCCATCCAGTTGATCGGCGACGGCGCCTATACCATCCCGTCGGACTGCGTGGCGCACGGCGGCCCGGACCTCAGCACCGTCGAACGACTTGGCGCCAACGGGATTCTCGGCATCGGCTACGGAACACGTGATTCGAAAGACGCGCTGACCACCGCGCTGCCCGGAAATTACTACTATTGCACCGGGCCTAACGCGTGCTTCAACACGCGCATGCTGGCGACCAAAGAGGTGATGAACCCTGTCGCCGCTTTCCCGAGCGATAACAACGGCACGATCATCCGCCTGCCCAAGCTGCCTGTGGGAGGCCAGACGAGTGTCGTCGGTGAACTCACATTCGGTATCGGCACGCAGTCAAACAATGCGTTGCCGTCCAACGTGAATGTTCTGGCGTTGGATGAGTACGGCGAATTTACGACTCAATACCAAGGCCAGGTGCTGAGCTGGAGCGCGCTCGACAGTGGCACCAACGCCTTCGCATTCCAGGACGATTCGATTCCCACTACGTCGAGCTGGTACACGCCGTCAACCGCACTGAACCTGGCAGCCACGATGGAAGCCACCAACGGCAAGGGGACGCCCGTCAACGCGCCATTTACGATCGACAACGCCGCCCGCGTGTGGGCAAATGGAAACGCCGCTTACGACAACGTCGGCTGGTATCAGTCCAGCTCAAAGATGTTCCTGTGGGGCCTGCCCTTCTTCTACGGACGCAGTGTCTACACGACCGTGGGCAACGGCACGATAGGTAAGCAGAGCGGACCATTCGTCGCGTTTTAACCGCTGCTGCGTCAAATGGGAGGCGATACCGCAAGGCGTCGTCTCCCTGCCTCGGCTGGGCCA
This sequence comes from Paraburkholderia fungorum, assembly GCF_902833645.1. Classification (GTDB taxonomy): domain Bacteria; phylum Pseudomonadota; class Gammaproteobacteria; order Burkholderiales; family Burkholderiaceae; genus Paraburkholderia; species Paraburkholderia fungorum. The sequence goes on along the minus strand of NZ_CADFGE010000007.1, from coordinate 65,110 downwards.
ACGCGTTGCGAAGTCGGCGTTTCCTACTCCATGTTAGGAATTGTCCGGCACTCTCAGTGCTGACCCGCAGGCACCATGCTCCGACCTGTTTTTTGGAGCAATGTAATGAAATTTGTGAAGATCGTGCTGGCCGCAGCGGCTATGTTGCCGCTCGCGTCCTATGCGGCGTTGGGTGGGGCACCGAGTGCGGGGTCGGCCCCGAAGTCCTTGCTCCAATCGGCAGCGCCTGCCCCCTCTTCCGCATCCACCGCGGCTTATACCGTGCGTGAATCGCATGACACCGACGGCGTCAGGATTCGCGAATACGTGCTGCCTACCAATGTCGTGTTTGCTGTCACCTGGCAAGGGCCTGTGCGCCCCGACATGGTCGCGCTCCTCGGCAGCTACTTTCCGAACGCAGTCGCCGCGGGTTCGGGACGCGCGCGCGGCACCGGTCCGTTGATCGAACGCAACGGCGACTTTCAGATCGAGTCCGCGGGCCGGGCGGGAAACTTCTTCGGCAAGGCAGTTTTGCCGCGCCTCGTCCCTGCGAATGTCCGTGCTGACGATCTGCAGTAACACGGTGCATCGATCTCACGGAACACAAGAAACATGAAGACTCTCAATAAGAAACTTTGCTTCGCGTTGCTAACGGCCAGCCTGGCTCTTTCGGCCTGCGGTGGTGGTGGCGACGGCGACTCGAACGCGACGAAAAACAACGACAAGCCGGCAACACCGACGCCGAGCCCAACGCCGTCGCCGGCCCCTGCGCCTAGCCCGACTCCGAGCCCCGCGCCGACGCCGACGCCGACTCCGACGCCGACTCCGACTCCGACTCCGACTCCGGCTCCGACACCAACTCCGACACCAACTCCGACTCCTACTCCGACACCAACCCCAACCCCGACTCCGACTCCGACGCCAACACCAACACCAACGCCAACGCCAACCCCGACACCGACACCGACACCGACACCGACACCAACCCCGACACCGACACCGACACCGACACCGACACCGACACCAGTCACCGACGTAAACACCGCGCCGATTGTCATTGATCGCACAATGCCCGGTGCCTCGGTCAACATGCCCTACGTGAGCGTCGCCATATGCATCCCTGGCGTGCAAGATGCCAACCAATGCGTAACCATCGATCACATGCTGCTCGACACTGGATCGGCGGGTGTACGCGTAATGGCCAGTGCACTGGGGTCGGCACTCGCCGGCCGATTGCCGGCACAGACAGGAGCATCCAACGATCCGACCGGAGGTGCCCCAATCGCCCAATGCACGACATTCGGGGCCGGCTACACGTGGGGGTCGATCAAACGTGCCGACGTAACGATCGGTGGCAAGACGGCAGGCAATCTCCCAATCCAGGTGATTGGGGACGCTGCATATCCCAATGTCCCGTCAGATTGCGCTTCGCGCGGCATCAGCAATATCGGTAGTACGGTAGCCGCACTCGGCGCCAACGGCGTGGTCGGCATCAGCCCGTCGCGGACCGACTATCCGGCCGCGGCACAATCCGCTTTGTCGGCCACCTACTACTATTGTCCGTCCACGGGCTCATGCACCGGCGCGCGAGTGCCGCTCGACACGCAGGTCATGAATCCGGTCGCCAATTTCACGTCGGACAACAACGGCACAATCGTGCGCCTGCCCGCATTGCCCGCGGGAGGCCAGGCAACGGCAACAGGTGAATTGATTTTTGGCATTGGTACCCGGCAAAACAACGCGCTCCCGCCGACGGCAAACGTTCTGAAGGTGGATAACAGCGGTGCCTTCACCACTGTCTATCAGGGGCGCACACTCACCAGCTATGTCGATAGCGGAACCCCGATACTCTGGTTTCCGGATACGACGACGCCACTAAGATGGGACGACTTTTACGTGCCGCCGACCACGCTCGACCTGTCAGCCACATGGTATTCCGTTGACTATTCGGCCACCAGGAAAACCGGTACGGTTCTGACGGTGCCGTTCTCGATCGCCAACTCGTCGAACCTGCTGGCGAGCCAGTACGCTGCCTATGGCAACCTCGGCAGATTCTGGTCCGAATGGACCTTCCTCTGGGGTTTGCCGTTCTTCTACGGACGAGACCTTTATACCGCGCTCAGTAACGCCAAAGTCGGCGCGCAAACCGGACCGTTTATCGCGTTCTGACCTTCGGCAACAAATGCGCGTGACACATGGGGCCGGTGCCTTGCAGCGCCGGCCTTTTTCACGTCACAACGGCCAACTTTTGCAGCACTGGTTCTTGCCACTCCGGGCACACCACGGACATGCCATTCTCAAGTTCAAAGATCGGCGCCGTCTCGCCAGTACCCGCGGCGCGTCCTTGAACTGAAGGTTCGCCGTAAACGGCATCCAGAACGCAGCCATATCGGATAGTTCGAAGCTGGCCTGCTCAACGCACGTCACCTCTCCTCAAGCGCTCATTCTCCAACGCAGACCGACCGCAACACATGCACAAAGGCGCGGCGGCCATGCACCGCCGACGCCCGCTGTCCGACAGGCACGCTTCGTTGCGGCGCGACACGCACCCGAACGAGGCGCACACCCCGCTTGTGCACCAATTTCGCGCCAGATTACGCATAACTGACGTCGTGCATCCCCCGCGCCGCAGTGCGCATTCCGCCGACTGCCAGTCGAAATGACTGCATGGCATGTGCCTTGCAGTACACAAGCGGCAAGTCACGCGGGATAGGCCCTGCTGTCTGAAATCGACGCCCATAAACATTCACCATCCATGGCAAGGGGAAATACATGAAACGTCGCAGTCTGTTGAAGTTCGGCTCCATGTCGGGCGCACTGGCGCTTGCTGGTCAGGTTCCGTTTGCTCACGCGCAAGCGGGCAGCGGGCCGATCAAGGTAGGCGTTCTGCACTCCTTGTCGGGCACGATGGCAATCTCGGAGACCTCGCTCAAAGACACCGCGCTGATGACCATTGCGGACATCAACAAGAACGGCGGCGTCATGGGCCGCCAACTGCAACCGGTGGTCGTGGACCCGGCGTCGAACTGGCCGCTGTTCGCCGAAAAAGCGCGTCAACTGCTCACGCAGGAAAAGTGCGCTGTCGTATTCGGTTGCTGGACCTCGGTGTCACGCAAGTCGGTACTGCCGGTATTCGAAGAACTGAACGGCCTGCTGTTCTACCCGGTGCAATACGAAGGCGAGGAAATGTCGCGCAACGTGTTCTACACGGGCGCCGCGCCGAATCAGCAAGCGATTCCCGCAACCGAATATCTGATGAGCGCGGAAGGTGGTGGCGCCAAGCGCTTCTTCCTGCTGGGCACCGATTACGTCTACCCCCGCACGACCAACAAGATCCTGCGCGCGTTCCTCAAGTCGAAAGGCGTGCAGGAAGCCGATATCCAGGAGGTCTACACGCCGTTCGGCCACAGCGACTATCAGACCATCGTCGCGAACATCAAGACCTTCTCGCAAGGCGGCAAGACCGCGGTGATCTCGACCGTCAACGGCGACTCGAACGTGCCGTTCTACAAGGAACTGGGCAACCAGGGGCTGAAGGCGACGGATGTGCCGGTGGTCGCCTTCTCGGTCGGCGAAGAAGAACTACGCGGCATCGATACGAAACCGCTGGTCGGCAATCTGGCCGCGTGGAATTACTTCATGTCCTTGCGCAATCCGGAAAACACCAAGTTCAAGGCGATGTTCGAAAAATGGGTCAAGGATAACAACCTGCCCGGCGGCGATAAACGCGTGACCAACGATCCGATGGAGGCTACTTTCGTCGGTATCCACATGTGGAAACAGGCGGTCGAGAAAGCGAAAAGCGCGGACGTCGACAAGGTGCGCGTGGCGATGATCGGTCAGACCTTCAACGCGCCGTCCGGTTTCGTGCTGACAATGGACGGCAATCACCATCTGCACAAGCCGGTGATGATTGGCGAAGTGCGTGCCGACGGCCAGTTCAACGTGGTGTGGCGCACCAAGACCGCGGTTCGCGCACAACCGTGGAGTCCGTTCATCGCCGGCAATTCGAGCAAGCCGGACGTGGTCAGCTCGATTCCTGCATTCCTGAAGCGCTCGCGCGTTGCCTGATTCTGAATCAGACAGGATGACGCAGTAAGTAGCAGAGTAATACGACGGCGCGGCGGCAGCGGCTCTTCAGCACGATGCCGCGCCGCCCTGCCGTTTTTATTCAAAGGCCATCATGGCGTTTTCATTCCTGACTGCCGCACGACGCAGCGCGCGAGAGATCATCGGCAGCTTGGCGATCGTGCTTCTCGCCGGCGCTCCGCTTGCTGCTTTCGCGTTGACCCCGGCCGACGTCGCACCGCTCGCCGGCGATGACTTCGACGCGAAATCCGCGGCCATCGACAAGCTGATCGCGAACCACGACAAGGAGTCGCTCGCTGTCCTCAAAGCCCTTTCCGAGGACAGCGCGCTCGCCACCGATTCCGGCGAGGTGCTGCTGCAGGACGGCGACACGGCGCGCGATGCAATCACGGGCAAAACAGTCGCCGCGGGCGACGCGCAACCCGTCACCCTGAACAACCTGCTGCGCTCGAAAGTAGCCGGCGCGCTCTCGGGATTGCAACTCGATTCGCCCGACGCCGCCACGCGCGGTGCTGCCATTACGGCGTTGCTGCAAAACCCGGATCCGTCGATCAAACCGCTCGTCGATGCGGCACGCGCGAAGGAAACCGATCCGGCGCTCAAGAAACGCCTGGACACGCTGTGGGCGATGACCGCGTTGCACGACGCTGACCCGGCCAAGCGCCTCGAAGCCGTCCAACTGGTCGCCGCGCGGCACGATCTGGACATGAATGAACTACTGCGTCCGCTCGTCGCGAAGAAGCCGGACGGCAGCTTCAACGAAACGGACAGCCGGGTGCGCGCCGCCGCGCAAAGCGGCATCGACGAACTCGATTCGATCCAGCGGCGCAGCCAGATCGCCGGCACGCTGTTCGCCGGCCTGTCGCTCGGCAGCGTGCTGCTGCTCGCCGCATTAGGTCTCGCGATTACGTACGGGCTGATCGGCGTGATCAACATGGCGCACGGCGAATTCCTGATGATCGGTGCATACGCCACCTATGTCGTGCAGAACCTGTTCCAGCGCTTTGCGCCCGGCGCATTCGACTGGTATCCGCTGCTTGCCGTGCCTGCCTCATTCGCCGCAGCCGGGCTGGTCGGCATCGTGCTCGAACGGCTGGTGTTGAAGCATTTATATGGCCGTCCCCTCGAAACCCTGCTGACCACGTTCGGCGTGAGTCTGATTCTGATTCAGGCGACGCGCATGCTGTTCGGCGCGCAGAACGTCCAGGTGATCAACCCCGCGTGGATGAGCGGCGGCGTGACCGTGCTGCCCAATCTGATCCTGCCGTACAACCGGCTGGCGATTCTGGCGTTTTCACTGATCGTCGTCGGGATTGCGTGGGCGGTGCTCACCAAAACGCGCCTGGGTCTGTTCGTGCGAGCCGTCACGCAGAACCGGCGGATGGCGGCATGCGTCGGCGTGAAGACCGCGCGCGTCGATTCGTACGCGTTCGCGTTCGGCGCGGGCATTGCAGGCCTCGGTGGCTGCGCGCTCTCGCAGATCGGCAACGTGGGGCCGGACCTCGGCCAGAGCTACATCATCGATTCATTCATGGCCGTGGTGCTTGGCGGCGTCGGCCAGCTTGCAGGCACGGTGATCGGCGGCTTCGGGCTCGGGCTGGTCAGCAAGGCGATCGAGCCGTTCTGGGGTGCGGTGCTCGCCAAGATCGCCGTGCTCGTGCTGATCGTGTTGTTCATCCAGAAGCGTCCGCAGGGCATGTTTGCTCTCAAGGGCCGCAGCGCGGAGGCCTGACATGACATCGGCAAGCTCATCCGCCACGCCCTCAACACACACTGGCTCAACGAGCGGTCGCGCTGCTGCCGGGTATGAGGCGCAGTCCGGCTTCGCGCTCGGTTTGCCGCCACGCCCCGCCTTGCTATCGCGCCGTGCGTGGCTCGCGCTGATCGCGTTGATCATCGTGTTCGGTCTCGGTGTGCCGTTCGCCACCCTGGTGGTCCCGGAGACGAGCGCGTTTCATCTGTCCGCGTATGCGATGACGATCACCGGCAAGTTCATGTGCTACGCGATTGCCGCGCTGGCGCTCGACCTCGTGTGGGGCTACTGCGGCATTCTGAGCCTCGGACACGCGTTGTTCTTTGCATTGGGCGGCTACGCGATCGGCATGTACCTGATGCGTTCGATCGGCCACGACGGCAAGTACGGCAGCGATCTGCCCGACTTCATGGTGTTTCTCGACTGGCACCAGCTGCCATGGTACTGGCAGGGGACACAGCATCTCGGTTACGCGCTGCTGCTGGTGGTGCTGGTGCCCGCCGTTGTGGCATGGGTGTTCGGCTTCTTCACGTTCCGTTCGCGGGTGAAGGGCGTGTACCTGTCGATCATCACGCAGGCGATGACATTCGCCGCCATGCTGCTGTTCTACCGCAACGAAACGGGCTTCGGCGGCAACAACGGCTTTACCGACTTCAAGCGCATCGGCGGTTTTCCGATTACGCATCCGGGCACGCGCACTGCGCTGCTGTTGATCACGTTCGTGGTATTGATCCTGGCGTTTATCGGCGCACGCGCGATCGTCACATCGAAACTCGGCCGCGTGGTCACTGCGGTGCGCGACGGCGAAACGCGCCTGATGTTCCTCGGCTACAGCCCGCTCGCGTACAAGCTTTTCGTGTGGACCGTCTCCGCCGTTTTGTGCGGCATTGCCGGTGCGCTGTACGTGCCGCAGGTCGGCATCATCAACCCGGGCGAGATGTCGCCGGGCAACTCGATCGAGATGGCGATCTGGGTTGCGGTGGGCGGACGCGGCACGTTGATCGGACCGATCATCGGTGCATTCGCGGTGAATGGCGCGAAGAGTTTTTTTACGGCGAACTTCCCTGAATACTGGCTGTTCTTTCTTGGTTTGATCTTCGTGCTGGTCCCGTTGTTGCTGCCGAACGGCATCATGGGGCTGATCGAGATGGTCACGCGCAAGAGGAATCGCTCATGAACGAAAACCCGATGGTTCCTGATCTTGCGTTACCTGAAGAGCCTGCCGAACGCTCGTTGAGCGGCGTCGCGAGTATGGGGCACGCCGTAGTGCCAGGCGAGATCGATGTTTCGCATGGGACGATTCTGTACCTTGAAGACGTGACCGTGAGTTTCGACGGGTTTCGCGCGTTGAATGCGTTGAGCCTTGCGATCGATGCGGGCGAGCTGCGTTGCATTATCGGGCCGAATGGCGCTGGCAAGACGACGATGATGGATGTCATCACGGGGAAGACGGAGCCGGATTCCGGCAAGGTTTTTCTGGGGCAGTCGATCGATCTGACGCGGATGAACGAGCCGTCTATTGCCCGTGCCGGGATTGGGCGGAAGTTTCAGAAGCCTACGGTTTTTGAGCAACATCCTGTGTGGGAGAACCTTGAGTTGGCGATGAAGGCTGACAAGGGATGGTGGGCTTCCCTGCGTGCACGATTGGATCGTGAGGCGCAGGCGCGGATTGAAGAGACGTTGGCGTTGATTGGGTTGGAGAGCGAGGCTCGGCGGCTCGCCGGCGAGTTATCGCATGGGCAGAAGCAACGGCTTGAGATTGGGATGTTGCTGATGCAGCAGCCGGCGCTGCTTTTGCTTGATGAACCTGCGGCTGGTATGACTGATGACGAGACCATGCAGTTGGCTGAGTTGCTGAATCATTTGCGTGGGACGTGTTCGATGATGGTTGTTGAACACGATATGGAGTTTGTGGCTGCGTTGTCGGGCGACGCCGGGAAGGTGACGGTGATGGCCGAAGGACGGGTTCTTGCGCATGGCACTTTGGATGAGGTTAAGCGTGATGAGATGGTGGTTGAGTCTTATCTTGGGCGGTAATGGTGTGGGTTTTTTTGCCTTGACGGCGGGTTGTTTTTGTCTGTGGGTTTATGACTTTGGTTCTTTGGGTTCTTTGGCGCTTTGGTTCTTTGGCCTTTCCTTGATTTGTTAGCGGTCTATTAGCGTTGCCCCTGTGCGGGGCGGCACCTACTTTTCTTTGCCGGCCGCAAAGAAAAGTAGGCAAAAGAAAGCGGCTCAAACCGCTAATTCTTAAGCGGTTCCCCCGCACAGCCACGGTAGTGGTGCATCTGGAATCCGTGCCCCCGCACACTCCGCGCCGTTGACAAAGGACTCATCAGTTCCCACTCCGCACTGCGTGCGTCGCGGATGGGTCTGCCAGGGAAACCAGCGGCTTCGCTTCGCGTAGCGGGGGCCGTCGGCTTCGCCTCGGCGAGGCACCAATGCGCAAGCAAAACGGCATTCTGGAGGTGCATCACTCCAGATACGGCACACCGCGAAACGCGGCGGATGGTGTTTTGAACTGGGCGTCGGCGCGCGCAGCGCCGCCGGAGGTATGACTGCCTTGTCACTAGCGGGAAATGTGCGAGAACACAGATTCCAGATGCACCACTACCGATACTGTGCGGGGGACCCGCTTATGAGCTAGCGGTTTGAGCCGCTTTCTTTTGCCTACTTTTCTTTGCGGCAGGCAAAGAAAAGTAGGTGCCCCCCCGCACAGGGGGAACGCTAATAGACCGATAAGAAAGCAAGGAAAGGCCAAAAGACCAACACCCAAACCCCAAACCAGAACAGAAACGGAAACAGAAACGAAACCCGCCAAACAGGCTCCCCTTTAGGACCCTAAAAAATGCTAGAAGTAGAAAACCTGAACCAGTACTACGGCGGCAGCCACATCCTCCGCGATGTAAAACTCACCGTGCCGGACGGCAAACTCACCGTCCTGCTAGGCCGCAACGGCGTAGGCAAAACAACGCTGCTCCGATGCCTGATGGGCGTCGTCCAAACCAGAAGCGGCTCCATCGCCTGGCGCGGCGCCCCCATCACCAAACTCCCCACCTATTCCCGCGTGGAGAAAGGCCTCGCCTACGTCCCCCAAGGCCGCGACATCTTCCCCCGCCTGACAGTAGAAGAAAATCTGCTAGTCGGCGCAGCCAGCAAAAAAGCCCCAAAAAAAATCCCGGACCGCATCTACGAATTATTCCCAGTCCTCAAGGATATGCGCAGCCGCCGCGGCGGCGACCTCTCCGGCGGTCAGCAACAACAACTCGCAATCGGCCGCGCGCTAATGAGCGACCCGCAATTGCTGATCCTCGACGAACCCACCGAAGGTATCCAACCCTCGATCATCCAGGACATCGGCCGCACACTGCGCCAACTGGTCGAAGAAATGGGCATGACCGTACTGCTCGTCGAACAGTATTACGACTTCGCCAAGGAAATTGCCGATCGGTACTGGGTCATGAGCCGCGGTGAAATCGTCGCCGGCGGCGAAGGAGCCAACATGGATACCGATGGCGTACGCGCACTGATCGCCGTCTGACGCGTGCGAGCAGCGCAGCGTGCTATCCTCGCCGCATTCTGTAGCAACGCGACCAGCCGTTGCCTCGCGCGCGCTGACACGCTTCGCGTTGACGCGGCTGCCAGCGCGTCACTTGCTGCATCCTTTTTTGCGCCGCGCCGCCCCGCCCGTCCATTCGCACTTCCATCCGTATGTCGCTTCACGAAAACCACGTCGCACTCGCCACCGCGCAAAACACCACGCACTCGCAATGGCGCGCGCGCCTCGAACTCGGCTTCGTCAAAGACGGCGAGCGGACCACGCTCAAACATCGGCGGCATGACGGTCCGTTGCGCATACAAAGGCCGCTTTACCCGGAAGGCCATGCGATCTGTCATGCAGTCATCGTGCATCCGCCGGGCGGAATCGCAGGCGGCGATCATCTCGACATCGATGTGACCGTAGGCGAGGGCGCGCATGCCGTCATCACCACGCCTGGCGCGACCAAGTGGTACAAGTCCAATGGCCGTGCCGCACGGCAAAATATTGCAGTGCGTGTCGGCCCGCAGGCAAAGCTCGACTGGCTGCCGCAGAACAATATCGTTTTCGATCACGCCAATGCAATGCTGGATTTTTCGCTGACGCTGGATGAAGGCGCAACCGCAATTGGATGGGATGCCACGCAGCTTGGGCGGCAAGCGGCCGGCGAGCGATGGTCGGCCGGGCATCTGCGCGCGGTATCACGAATCGTTGGCGCGAATGGCGAGGCGCTGTGGCTCGAACGCGCAAGCCTTGCGGCGGAGGATTCATTGCGGGACGCGGCCCAGGGGCTAGCCGGATTTCCCGCTTACGGGACGCTGTGGGCGGTGGGGACAGCCTGCAATGATGCACTCGCTGAGGCGCTCACTGCCGAGTTGCCGTTCGATGATTCATTGCGGGTCGCCGCTTCCTGTGTCACGGATGGCGTGTTGCTCGTGCGAGCGGTCTCGCGGTCCATGGAAATGCTGCAGCGGGCTTTGACACAGTGCTGGCTTCAGTTGAGACCTGTTGTGCACGGAGTCGAGGCCGTACCACTGCGAATCTGGTCGACGTGACTGCAACGGTCATCCGCAACATTCATTCCTGTTTCAGTGCACATCTACACAACATCTCCTCGTTGACCGTCGCGTGAGCTCACGTCATGACGGTCACGCTTGCCGCTTGCCCTGACCGGCTTCACCAGCTTACGCAGGGTATGTGAATCACCCCGCCCCAAGCCTTCCAGCGAATCACCAGCAATCCCCCCAGTTTCACTGAAATTTCCGCAACAAAAGCAGACATGGCTGATCACCAGCCATATTAAGCTCGCATGCGCTAATTAATAGCTCAATCAAGAAAAATACCATCGGCGTGACCAATCGCCAAAGGTGGAGACCGGCTCGATCAGCGCACCCGCGTGCGCGACTGCAGCCAACAGAAAAACAGGGGCCATCCTTCTTCCTGCGGTACGAAGGACATTACCAATAATGAAAAAAAGATTTGATAAAAGCCGGCCGGTTTTGCGGCAAGCGCAACTCGATCACACCACGACATCAAGGGCGAAAAAATTAAGAGCGGCGTTGCTGGGTGCAACGTACCTGTCGTTATCACTCGCGCTAACGGCATGCGGTGGACGCAACGATGTCGATTCCGCCGATCAGACCATTCCCTCCGCGACCAACAACGCGGCTACAACCGCCGATGATTCGCGCCTGCCTTCGCGAACCGCCATGATCAACACAAGCGGCATGGAAGCCGGTGCGTCGAATGACCGCTTCATCGTCAAGTATCGCGACGGCACTTCTGAGCGCACGTCGCCGGAGACGGTCCAGCCGCTGCTCAACGCTCACGGCAAGCGCTTCGGGATGAAAGCGCGGCATCTGCGGCGCCTCGGCGTCGGTGCGGACCTTATCGCGTCGGATCGCAAATTGACCGCTGTCGAAGCCACCGCATTCATGCGCGACCTTGCGTCGAATCCCGACGTGGAATATGTCGAGGCCGACGTGCCGATGCACACGACCATGACACCCAATGACCCCGACTATGCTCCGCGCCAATGGGCGCTTCAGCAGCGCGGAAACATGAGCAATTGGCCCGCGGGTATTCGGCCTGAGCAGGCATGGGACATCAGCAACGGCTCGGGCGTGGTGATTGCCATGCTCGATAACGGTGTGACACCGCACAGCGATCTCGATGCCAACATCCTGCCGGGTTATGACTTTACGGCAAGCAATCGCGGCGGCAACGGTTCGAATCCCGGTCTCGCGGAGGGAACTTGCGGCGTCACATGGCATGGCACCCACGTCGCCGGCATCCTCGCCGCGTTGACCAACAACGGCAAGGGCATGGCCGGCACGGCATGGGGTGCGAAGGTCGTACCGGTTCGGGTCCTGAACGGCTGCGGGAGCGGTTTGATGTCGGACGTGGCCGACGGCATCACGTGGGCGGCCGGAGGGACCGTTTCTGGCGTCCCGGCGAATCCGTTTCCTGCCAGGGTCCTCAATCTCAGTCTCGGCGGCAATGGGAATTGCAGCATCACTTATCAGCAGGCAATCGATGACGCAACGGGCAGAGGCGCCTCGGTCGTGGTCGCGGCCGGCAACGACAATCTGAACGCGGGCTTCTATCAACCCGGCAATTGCCAGGGCGTCATCGTCGCATCGAGCCTCATGCCGGACGGCACGCGCGGCAACTCCGCGAACTACGGGCCCGTTGTGGACCTCGCCGCCCCCGGCGAAAACATCTGGTCCACCTGGGCCGGCGGCGGCCGCACACCGACTTCGGAGTCGTACACCTTCCTGAGCGGAACTTCGATGGCCGCTCCGTTCGTTTCCGGCGTGATTGCGCTCGCCCAGGCGGCCGCGCCGAAGCCGCTGACACCGCCCGAGGTCCGCAGTCTGCTCATGCAGAACGCCCGAGCTTTCGTTCCTGGGTCCCAGGCATTCCCATTGGGCGCGGGAATGCTCGACGCCGCCGCAACGGTCGAAGCAGCCAGATCCGGCAAGATACCGGCGGCGGCGGATTTCCGTTGCGTACAGAAGAAAAGCAATGTCATGCAGTTGGACTGCCAGGATCTTTCCACCAGTCGGGGCGGCCCCACCCTCGTGTCGCGAACCTGGAAGCTCGGCGACAATCCTGAGGTTACGGTGACGGACGCTCGTCATTGGGACAATCTGAATATCGAATACGCCGGCAACTACGATATGTCGTTAAAGGTCACCGATAGTAGCGGCGCAACAAGCAAGGTCGTACGCAGACTGACGGTTTATGCGCCGCCCGTCCAGACGTTGCGACCCGATCAGGCCATCAGGTTCTCGGCCAACAGCTACGAGGTGTCGTTTTATTCGATTACGGTTCCGGCCGGCGCGAAGAGCCTGACGACCGCGATGTCCGGCGGAGCCGGCACGGCGATCATGAGGGTGCGGCGCGATACGCCGTCCATGCTCAACCCTATCTGTGAAGGCACGATTGTCAGCGGACGAGCCCAGAATTGCGTGATTAGCAATCCGCAACCCGGAACGTACTACATTGCCTTGAGCGCTTTCACTAACGTGCAAGATGTCTCGATGGTGGCCAGCCTCGCCAACTAATCACACGAACGTGAAACCGGCGCCCTTGCGCGAACACAGGTGCAAGGGCGCTGCATCCACTCCCTGTTGGCAGACAGCACCTCTTATGAACAACAGCATCCCGTCAGTCAATCGCCCGGCCGCCCCGGCGAGCATTGACGCATGCATGGCGCGCGCGGACGCTCACTTCCGCGCGCGCCGCCTGCCTGAAGCAATCTACGAGTATGAACAGATCCTCAAACGGCAACCACGCCATTTGCAAGCGCTGCATCATGCCGGCATAGCCTCTTTCGAAAACGGACAGCTCGACGAGGCCAGCAAATTCTTCGACCGCGCCTTGCATGTGGCTCCGCAGCGCGCCGACTTATGGGAACAACGTGGCTTGCTTGCCGCGTTGACTGGCAACCCGATTGCGGCCGAAGCCTTCTTCCATCGCGCGCTGGCTTTCGCGGACAGAAGCGCCACCATCTACGCGAATCTCGCGGACTGCCTGCGTTCGTCTAAACGCCTCGACGAAGCCATGACGTATTACGCGAAGTCGCTGGAGATCGAACCCGGCTCGCATCACGCCTTGCGCTCGCTCGCGGCAATCAGCCAACAGTCAGGACGTCACGACAACGCCGCAACTTACTGGTTACGCGCGTGGGCCATCGATCCAACCCGCGCGGCAGACGGCGCCGAGCTCATACAAGCACTAGGCAAGGCGGGGCGTGCCGATCTCATCGGCACCGTTGTCTCGCAGATGCGCGAGTACTTTGCTGACAACGCCACCGCACTCAAGGAACTCTCATTCGCTCTGAATTGCGTTGATCGAGCTGAAGACGCACTCGCTGTGGCAAACCAAGGTCTTCGCCTGGATCCGGCGAATGCCTGGCTGCATCACAATGCAACTTTCGCGCTCAGCATGCTCGGTGATTTTCAGCAGATGCGAACCCACTCGATCGAAGCGGCGCGGCTCATGCCCGACAACGCGACCATGCAATACAACCTGGCCACCACGCTGCTGCGTTTCGGCGATTTCGAAGAGGGGTGGAAACGATACAAGTGGCTGGACAAGCTCGCAGAAAACGAGGACGCGGCGGTCCCGGGTGTCCCTTTGTGGAAAGGGGAAAGTGTCGCCGGATGCGACTTCCTGCTGGTTGGCGAGCAAGGTCTGGGAGACGAATTGCAGTTTCTGCGATGCGCGGATTGGCTTCATCGACGAGGCGCAACCGTCGACGTCTGGATTCACGGCCCGCTTGCGGAAATTGCAGCCTGCGCCGCGGGTGTGCGCGATGTCTACGTAACGAGGCCATCCGCACATTACAACTACTGGTGCCGCATGCTGCGGATGCCGGAGTACATGCATCTGAGCATGTCGATGCTTCCCGTCGCGATGCCTTATCTCAGCGGCACGAAACACAAGCGACAGCAGTGGCAAACCCGCATCGATGCGATTTCGCCAAAGCGGCATCCCGCGCAACTGCGTGTCGGCGTGGTGTGGGCCGGCAGTCCCACGCATGGCCTCGATCGTTACCGGTCCATTTCGCTGGACTTGCTGAAGCCGCTTTTTTCCGTTCCGGACGTGATCTGGCATTCGCTGCAAAAGGGCGCGCATGAGCGGCAGAGCGAATCCCTGGCCCTCGAATTTGAGTTGCGGACGCTCGGGCCGCAAATCAACGACTTCACCGACACGCTCGCGATACTCGAAACGCTCGACTTGCTGATTACGGTGGACACATCCGTGGCGCATCTCGCCGGAGCGGCAGGCCTGCCTGTATGGATGCTCATTCCCACATGTGCGGACTGGCGGTGGTTGATAGACCGGACCGACAGCCCCTGGTATCCGTCAATGCGATTGTTTCGCCAGCGCACGCCGGGCGATTGGACCAGCGTGGTCGAGACCGTGCGGCAGGCATTGCAACGCCGCGCGTGCCCATGCGAAGTCGAGACCTCATAACGGCGCGGCTTTGACGCTCAATCGCCGCAAAGCCATTCGCGCACCAGATTGGGGATCGACAATGCCCCGCCGGTGTGCGCAGACTCGATAATTGCCCCGCCCGCGCCTATCGCACCGGCATGGCACATACCTTGCGTCGGGATTCCCCACGATGCTGCCGCACCCTGACGGCAGCCGACCGCTTTCACCACCACCGCTCACCTGACATGACTCGACCGATTCTTCGTCCCGCGCGTCGCGCCTGGCTCGCCGCACTGCTGCTCTCGCCCGTCCTCGCCATTCATGCGCCCATCGCTCAGGCGGATACGCTCGACAATATCGCCAAGGCAGGCGTGCTGAAAGTCGCTGTGCCGGAAGACTACCCGCCGTTCGGTTCGGTCGGCCCGGATATGAAGCCGCAAGGCTATGACATCGATACCGCCGCGCTGCTGGCGAAGTCGATGAACGTGAAGCTCGAACTCGTGCCGGTCAACAGCGCGAACCGCATTCCTTATCTGCAAACGGGCAAGGTCGATCTGGTGATTTCGTCGCTCGGCAAAACGCCTGAGCGCGACAAGGTCATCGATTTTTCGACCGCCTATGCGCCTTACTACCAGGGCGTGTTCGGTCCCGCTGACATCAAGGTCACCGGTCCCGCCGACCTCACCGGCAAAACGGTCGGCGCCACCCGCGGCGCGCTCGAGGAAATCGGTCTCACGCAAATGGCGCCGAATGCGACCATCAAGCGCTTCGAAGATAACAACGCGACCATCGCCGCCTTCCTCTCGGGGCAGGTGCAATTGATCGCCGCCGGCAATATCGTCGCCGCGGCGATTCTCGCGAAAAATCCGCCGCGGCGCCCGGAGCCGAAGTTCGTCATCAAGAATTCACCGTGCTTTGTCGGCATGAACAAGAACGAGCCGCGCCTGCAACAGAAGGTCAATGCGGCAATCGCGCAAGCGAAGCAGGACGGCACGCTCAATGCCATGTCGAAGAAGTGGTTCGGCGCGCCGCTGCCGGCCGATCTGTAAGCGCGTCGTTAGCCAAAGTTGATACCGTAGCTGGCTTATCCGGCATTGCAATCGTCGTGGCTTCATCCCGTGCGCAGCATGCGATCGCAGCCATGGCGCGCAGCGCCTATCATTGTCGCAGCCGGCCCAGCTCGGGACCGGCGCAACCCACCGCACACATTCAATGAAGCTGACACCTCGCGAGAAGGACAAGCTGCTGATCTTCACCGCCGCGCTACTCGCCGAACGGCGCCGCGCCCGCGGCCTCAAACTGAATTATCCAGAGGCGGTCGCGTTCATCACCGCCGCGCTGATGGAAGCGGCCCGTGACGGCAAAACGGTCGCCGAGGTCATGCACTACGGCACCACGCTGCTGACGCGCGCCGATGTGATGGAAGGCGTGGCTGAAATGATCCCCGATATCCAGGTCGAAGCCACCTTCCCCGACGGCACCAAGCTCGTCACCGTTCACCATCCGATCCCGTAACCCGTACCTCCGTACCCCGTAAAGGCAGCCTCATGATTCCCGGCGAACTCCTCATCGACGACGGCGAACACGAACTCAACGCGGGCCGCGCGACCGTCACGGTGGTCGTGTCGAATACCGGCGACCGGCCGGTGCAGATCGGCTCGCACTATCACTTCTACGAAGTGAACGAAGCGCTCTCCTTCGATCGCGAAACGGCACGCGGCTTCCGCCTGAACATCGCGGCAGGCACCGCCGTGCGCTTCGAGCCCGGACAGGAGCGCACCGTCGAACTGGTCGAACTGGCGGGCGAGCGCATCGTTTACGGCTTCAACGGCAAGATCATGGGCAAGCTCTGATGCCTCTTCAGGCACCTGCTCTGGCCACCTTGCTCATCTCCGGACCCACACCATGACATTACGCATTGGCCGCCGCGCATACGCGGAAATGTTCGGCCCCACGACCGGCGACCGCGTGCGCCTCGCCGATACCGAGCTGCTGATCGAAGTCGAACGCGACTTCACGACCTATGGCGAAGAAGTGAAATTCGGCGGCGGCAAAGTGATTCGCGACGGCATGGGCCAGTCGCAACGCGTGCATGCCGAGGTAGTCGACACGGTCGTGACGAATGCGGTGATTCTCGATCACTGGGGCATCGTCAAGGCCGACATCGGCATCAAGAACGGCCGCATCGCCGCAATCGGCAAAGCGGGCAACCCCGATATCCAGCCGAACGTGACGATCGCGATCGGCGCGTCCACCGAGGTGATCGCTGGCGAAGGTTTGATCGTGACGGCGGGCGGCATCGATACACACATTCACTTCATCAGTCCGCAGCAGATCGAAGAGGCGCTCGCGAGCGGCGTGACGACGATGCTCGGCGGCGGCACGGGTCCGGCTACGGGCACGAACGCGACAACCTGCACGCCGGGTCCGTGGCATCTCGAACGCATGTTGCAGGCAGCCGATGGCTATCCGATGAATCTCGGCTTTCTCGGCAAGGGCAATGTGAGCCAGCCGCAACCGGCGCTGGAGCAGATCGCCGCCGGCGCGATCGGTTTGAAGCTGCACGAAGACTGGGGCACGACGCCTGCCGCGATCGACAACTGTCTGTCCGTCGCCGACGACACCGACACGCAGGTTGCGATCCACACCGATACGCTAAACGAAGCAGGTTTCGTGGAAGCGACCGTGGCCGCGTTCAAGGGCCGCACGATTCACACGTATCACACCGAAGGCGCGGGCGGCGGCCATGCGCCGGACATCATCAAGGTGTGTGGCGAAGCGAACGTGCTGCCCTCGTCCACCAATCCGACGCGCCCGTATACCGTCAACACGCTCGAAGAACATCTCGACATGCTGATGGTGTGCCACCATCTGGATCCGTCGATTGCGGAAGATATCGCGTTTGCCGAGTCGCGCATTCGTCGCGAGACCATTGCTGCCGAAGACATCCTGCATGACCTCGGCGCGTTGTCGATGCTGTCGTCGGATTCGCAGGCGATGGGGCGCGTGGGCGAAGTGATCATCCGTACGTGGCAAACCGCGCACAAGATGAAAGTGCAACGCGGCGCGCTGCCTGAAGACAACGCGCGCCACGACAATTTCCGCGCGAAGCGTTACGTCGCCAAGTACACGATCAACCCGGCCATCACGCACGGCATCTCGCACGAGGTCGGCTCGATCGAGCCGGGCAAGTGGGCCGATCTGGTGTTCTGGGAGCCCGCGTTTTTCGGCATCAAACCGTCGCTGATCCTGAAGGGCGGCATGATCGCAATGGCGCAGATGGGCGACCCGAACGCATCGATCCCGACGCCGCAACCGGTCCACTATCGCGAGATGTTCGCCACGCGTGGCGGTGCACTGGGCCGCACTTCCCTGACCTTCGTTTCGCAGATGGCAGCGGATGCGGGCGTGGGCGAACGTTATGGCCTGAACAAGCGTATCGTTGCCGTAAAGAACTGCCGCAACATCACGAAGGCCGACATGATTCACAACGCGTGGCGCCCGTCGATCAGCGTCGATCCGGAAACGTATCAGGTGATCGCCGATGGTCAGTTGCTGACTTGCGAGCCCGCCACGGTGCTGCCGATGGCACAACGCTACTTCCTGTTCTAAGCATGCGCACTCTCGACAAACTGATCGCGCCGCATCTGAAACTGGCACCTGTGCTGGTGAAACGCGCGCCGACCTTGACGCTCACCTTCGACGACCGTCGTAAGAGCCGTCTTGCGGCCACACTCGATAACGGCGAAGAAGTCGCGCTGCTGCTGCCACGCGGCACGGTGCTGCGCGACGGCGATGTGCTGGTCGCTGACGACGGCGCTCTGGTGCGTATCGTCGCCGCGCCCGAAGCGGTGCTGGTCGCGCGCGCGAAAGATGTGTTGACGCTGACGCGCGCCGCGTATCACCTCGGCAATCGCCATACGCCCGTTGAAGTCGGCGCGGATTATCTGAAGCTCGAATACGATCCGGTGCTCGCCGATATGCTGAAGCGCATCGGCGCAAGCGTGGACCAGGTGTCGATGCCGTTCCAGCCGGAATCGGGCGCGTATGGCGGCGGTCACAAGCATGGCCACGACGAAACCTTCGCGGAAGACTATGCGCTCGCGCAGCAGGTGTTCGGCGAACATCATGGCCATGAGCACTCGCACGATCATGATCAAGCGCACGGCCACTCGCATGAGCACGGTCACGAGCACGGCCATGACCATAGCCACGACGATCACGTCCACGACGAATCGTGCGGCCACGGGCATCATCATCACCATGCGCATCGCTGAACTCACGGCGCTGTTGCATCTGGCCTCGCCGGCGCTGCCGATCGGCGCGTTCAGCTACTCGCAGGGTCTGGAAGCCGCGATCGAAGCGCAACTCATCACCGACGCCGATTCGGCACGCGACTGGATCGCGAGCGGCTTGACCGACGTACTCGCGCGCGGCGAGCTCCCGTTCCTCGCGCATCAGATGGAACGCTGGCGCGCCCACGACGCCGACGGCCTGAGAGAAGCCAACAGCGAATTCCTGGCGAGCCGCGAGTCCGCCGAGCTCAGGCGTGAAACGGAACAGATGGGTTGGTCGCTGCGGCAGTTGTGCGTGTCGCTGGAATGGGGCGATGCCGAACGGCGCGCTACGCTGGCGTCGCTCAAGCCTCTCGCCCAGCCCACGGCTTTCGCCTTCGCCGCGTTCGCCCACGACGCAGCGCCGGACGCCGCACTTGCCGCCTACGCCTTCAGTTGGGTGGAAAACCAGGCGGCCGCCGCACTGAAAGCGGTGCCGCTCGGCCAACTCGCGGGGCAACGCATCATCGTCGCGTTACGTGAGCCGATCGACGCCGCCGTCACGCGCGCATTGGCCACCTCACCCGACAACATCAACACCTTCGCGCCGCAACTGGGCATTCTGTCGGCGCGTCACGAGTCGCAGTATTCGCGGCTTTTTCGCTCATAAAACGATCCATCATGAACGCACCTCATCACGCCGCTCACTCATCCGTTCGCACGAAGAAACTGCCGCCGCTGCGCGTCGGCGTCGGCGGACCGGTCGGCTCGGGCAAGACCACTCTGCTCGAAATGCTCTGCAAGGCGATGCGCGAGCAGTACGACCTCGTCGCGATCACCAACGACATCTATACGAAAGAAGATCAGCGTCTATTGACCGTGGCGGGCGCATTGCCGGCGGAACGGATCATGGGCGTGGAAACGGGCGGTTGCCCGCATACGGCGATTCGTGAAGATGCCTCGATCAATCTCGAAGCGGTCGACCGGATGCTGACGCGTTTTCCCGACGCGGACATCGTGTTCATCGAATCGGGCGGCGACAATCTCGCGGCGACGTTTAGCCCGGAATTGTCGGACCTGACGATCTACGTGATCGACGTGGCCGGTGGCGAGAAGATTCCGCGCAAAGGCGGCCCGGGCATCACGAAGTCGGATCTGCTGATCATCAACAAGACCGATCTCGCGCCGATGGTCGGCGCGAATCTGGAGGTGATGGCCTCGGACGCGAAGAAAATGCGCGGCGAGCGCCCCTTCGTGATGTGCAATCTGAAGGCGCTCGACGGACTGGATGTGGTGGTGAAGTTTATCGAGAAGAAGGGCTTATTGAAGGCCTAAAAAGGCGCATTCGCGCCTCCCGTCATTCCGGCAACAACGCCATCAACACATCGACTGTGCGCGCGGTCGCGCCACGGTGACGCGCGGCAAACGCCGAAGCCGCGCCGCCCATCGCCAGCCTTCGCGCCTTGTCGCCGAACAGTTCGCGCAGCGCCCGCGCCAGATCGGCCGGATCTTGCACCTGCACCGCCGCACCCGCGGCGACGGCATCCGCCGTGGCTTGCGTGAAGTTGAACACGTGTGGCCCAATCAGCACCGGCACCCCGACCGCACAGGCCTCAATCAGATTCTGCCCGCCGAGCGGCAGCAAACTCCCACCGATAAACGCCAGATCAGAGGCGGCATAGTAGGCGCCCAACTCGCCCATCGAATCGCCAAGCAGCACGTTCACGTCTGAAGGCAAAGCAGGCGCGCCGCCGCTGGCGGTCGCGGCCGCCGATGCCACGGTTGCCGCGGGCGCCCACGTCGAACGCCGCTCAAGTCGCAGACCGGCCTTTTCGACCAACCCCGCCACTTCGTTGAACCGTTGCGGATGACGCGGCACCAGGATCAGCAATGCATTGTCGATGCCCAACGCGGCGAACGCCTGCAGCACCAGTTCCTCTTCGCCTTCACGCGTACTCGCCGCGACCCACACGGGCCGCGTGCCGATCGCCGCACGCCATGCATGGCCACGCGCCGCCAGTTCCGGCGGCGTACTCATATCGAACTTCAGATTGCCCAGCACCGCGACGTTACGGGCACCGAGCGCGGTGAGCCGCTCCGCATCCGCCGGGCTCTGCGCAAGCACGCGCGCAAAGCCGCCGAACACGTCTTTGGTCGCATGGCCGAACCTGGCCGCGCGCTTGTACGAGCGCGCCGACATCCGCGCATTGGTCAGCACGAGCGGCACATCCGCGCGACGGCATTGGTCGATCAGCGTGGGCCACACTTCGGTTTCCATCACCAGCCCAAGCGACGGCCGCCACGTCCGCAAAAATCGCTGCACCGCATGCGGCATGTCATACGGCAGATAGCTGCGCAACACGCGGTCGCCGAAAATCTGCTCGCCGGTGGCGCGGCCACTCGGCGTCATATGGGTCAGAAGAATTCGTGCGTCGGGACGCGCCTTGAGCAACGCGTCGATCAGCGGCTGCGCGGCGCGCGTCTCGCCCACCGACACCGCATGTACCCAGATCAGCGGCGCATTGTCTTCCGGCAACCGGCCGCGCGCATAGCCGAAACGCTCGGCGATATGCTCGCGATAGCCACGCTCCTTACGCGAACGAATCAGCAGGCGCAGCACGGCAAGCGGCGCGACGATCCACCAGAGCGCGTTATAAATCGCCCTCAGCATCGGCACTCCGCACGCGCAAGCGCGAATCCGACTGCAAGTGCGAGTCTCAAAGTACGAGCGACAACGACAGCGGCGCTCAAACCAGCGCCCTGCCCTTCAGGCGCTCGAGAATGCCGAGCGGCGCGCATTCCGGCTGCGCCATTGCCTTGACCGGCAGGAAGAAGGTCTGCTCCAGCATGAACTGCCCGGACATCACGGCATGCGAAGTGTGGTCGGAGAAACATACCCACACGCTACCCGGCGGAAACGGCATGGTCTCCTGCGGGCTCGACTTCTGATAGTCGAGATCGGCCTTCATGCTGTCGTGCAGATTGAGCATCAGGTGGTCATATTCGCTACGCGGCGATTTGGTGACGTGCAGCAGATTCAGCAGCCACGCCGAACCCGGCATTTGCGGCTTGATGCGCGGCAGAAAGCGTTTGGCCATGTCCTCGAACGGCTCGCCGACACGCCATACGCGCGGCTCACCATGCGGATTGACGTTGGTGAACACGCGCAGAATGCGCTCACCGTAATTCGGCCGCGACGGAAATGCGTCAACGTGCAAGCGGCTATCGTCCTTACGCCATGAGGTCTCACGCCCTTGCACCTGATGCAGCCGCAAGCTCGTTGGCGCGACGCGCAACTTGCCGTTGTATTCCGGGAACAGCCCGTCGACGAGCGTGCGCGCATTGGACTGATAACGCGCGATCAATGCGCGCACCGCGGATTGCGTGACTGCGTCACCGGCCACGCCGTGCAAGGCGCCGCCATTCGGCTCGAGACTGATGTTCTTGCGGCTCGGATCGGCCAGTGCGGGATCGAGCAAGGCCTGTTCGCCGCCTTCAATGGCAAAGCGCAAATTCGGGAAGTACAGCACTTTGCCGCGTTCCACGCCGGCCAGCAGCGTCTCGCGCGGCACGGACAGGTTGCGCCCGTGCCAGTCTGCGTTCGCTACTTCGATGATCTGGGTTTCGTTCATGGTCGCCCTTGAAAACGGATGCCGCGTAAGGCGAAGCACGCCGCGTTACAGCCTTACAGCAGGCCGAAACCGGCCAGCGCGGACTTGACTTCCTGCAGCGTGGGCGGCTTGCCGGCCGTGCCGAGGTTAACGACGTTCGGCGACCAGTAACCGCCGGTACGCCACGCGGTGGCGAAATTGTACAACTCGACCGTCGGCCGCTTCAGCGCCGCCGCGATGTGCACTAGACCTGTGTCAACGCCGACTGTCGCGGCGGCGCCTTCGATCAGCCCGACCACGGCCGGCAGCGACAGCCTGGGCGGAACAATAGCCGCACCGCCGAATTCCTTCGCCAGACGCTCGCTGGTGGCGCGCTCTTCCTCGCTGCCCCACGGCAGCACGATTGACGCACCGCGCCGCACCAGAGACTGGCCCAGTTCGATCCACGCGGTGTCGGGCCACTGCTTGTCGGCGCGCGAGGTGGCATGCACGAACACCACATAAGGCACCGGCAGGTTCAGATTCGCCTCCGACAAAGCCAGCGCCGCGCGCCCGGTGTCGATGCCGAAATCGATGTCGTCGGTGGGCTGCGGCCGCGGGTCGTCCAGCGCCGCGGCCACCAGTTGACGGGTCCGCTCGACCACATGGGTACGCGGCTCGATCGGCACGCGCTTGTCGTAGAAGAAGCGCACCGGCCATTCGAAGCCCGCGCCGTCGGTGCGGTTGGCAAGGCCGACCAGCGGTCCGCGCGCCATGCTCGCGACCCACGCGGTCTTGATGAGCCCCTGGCAGTCGATCACGAGATCGTAATTCTCAGCCGCGAGCGCGCGGCGAAACGCACCGATCTCACGCCAGTTGTCGACCGAGAGAATGCGTTTGCGCCAGCGTCGCAGCGACACGGGAATCGCCCGCCGCACGCCGCTGACGAGCTCCACGAGCCCCACGAAGCTTTCTTCGACGAGCCAGTCGATCTGCGCCTCGGGATGGCGGCGTCGAATATCGGCGATCACCGGCATGTTGTGAACGACGTCGCCCAATGACGACACCCTCACGATTAGTATCTTTTGCACGCTCAAGTGTGGGAAAACCGGCTATCCGGCCCGAAAAATCGGTGAAAGGACCGCAATTCTATCGCGACAGAGCTAAATGGCATGAAAAAACGCGGCGCGGTAAGTGAAACCCGCGCCGCGTTCGACAGCGGCCGCGATTCACGAAGAACCGCGCCGCCGCTGAAGCTCTTAAAACGGCAGCTTCGCGTCCGGCTTCTCAGCCATGATCACGCGGCGGAAGTCTTCCTGGATACGCCTGAGCGCTTCATCGCTATCCGCTTCGAAACGCATCACCACCACCGGCGTGGTGTTCGACGAACGCGCGAGGCCAAAGCCGTCCGGATACTCGACACGCAGGCCGTCGATCTTCACGACGTCGTCCGCGCCGGTGAACGTGGCGTTTTGCTGCAACCGCGCGATCAGCTCGAAGTTTTCGCCTTCCTCGAGCTTCAACTGCAATTCCGGCGTGGAATTCGAGTTCGGCAGCGAGTTCAGCAGCTTGCTCGGGTCGGCCACCCGCGTGAGGATTTCCAGCAGACGCGCGCCCGTGTACAGGCCGTCGTCAAATCCGTACCAGCGGTCCTTGAAGAACACGTGGCCGCTCATTTCGCCGGCCAGCGGCGCGCCGGTTTCGCGCAGCTTGGCCTTCACCAGCGAGTGCCCGGTCTTCCACATCAGCGGTTCACCGCCCTTGTCCTTGACCCATTTCGCAAGATTGCGCGTGCACTTCACGTCGTAAATGATCTGCGCACCCTTGTTGCGCGACAGCACTTCTTCAGCGAACAGCATCAGCTGACGGTCCGGGTAAATGATCTGGCCGTCTTTGGTGACAACGCCGAGGCGGTCGCCGTCGCCGTCGAACGCGAAACCGATTTCAGCGTCCGTTTCCTTCAGCGCGCGGATCACGTCCTGCAGGTTCTCGGGGTGAGCCGGGTCCGGGTGATGGTTCGGGAAGTTGCCGTCGATCTCGGTGAACAGTTCGACCAGTTCGCAGCCGAGCTTCTTGAAGAGCTTCGGCGCGAGGCCGCCGGCCACGCCGTTGCCGGTGTCGACCACGATCTTGATCGGGCGGGCGAGCTTGATGTCGCTCGTGATGCGATCCAGATAGGCGTCGGCGATGTCGTACTCGGTATACGTGCCGCTACCGTCAGAAAAGTTCTCGTCGACGATACGCTGATGCAGCGCGAGGATCTGCTCGCCGTAAATGGCCGCGCCGCGCAGAACCATTTTGAAGCCGTTGTAGTCGGGCGGATTGTGGCTGCCCGTCACGACGATGCACGAATCGACACGGCGCTCGCCACCGTCGAGTTGCAACGGCACGCTGGCCGCGAAGTAGCCGACCGGCGTCGGCACCATGCCGACGTTGACCACGTCGACACCGGCCGCACGCAGGCCGTCCGACAGCGCCTGAACCAGCTCGGGGCCCGAGAGCCGCCCGTCACGCGCGACCACCACGGCGTCGCCGCCTTGCGCCCGCACTTCGCTGCCGAACGCACGGCCGATCGAACGCGCTGCGTCAGCGTCCAGCGTCTTGCCGATTACGCCGCGAATGTCATACGCCTTGAAAATGGATTTGGAGATCATGTTGGCTCACTTGCGTGCAATGGAAAATTTTGACCGGCACATCGCCGAGGGATCGGTAAAACTACCTGTGAAACCGAACGATGCGCGCTGGCCGGAAGCGATCCGGTTCCAACTTATAATTGCGCCTTTCGGACATGCCCTAATAGACACTCATTCTAATGCTTAGACGCCCTGCTTTTGCAATGTTGCCGCGACTGCCGGCCAGGTTGCCTGTTACATATCGTGCCTTGGCGCACGTTGGGTCTCCGGCACGAGACGGGCAACCGGTGCAATGCGCGCAACCGCATGGGCGAGTGTCCACCGGATGCTGACGCTCAAGCGCTTCGCCAATCCCGACGTCACGCGCGCCTTTGCCAATATCGTCTGGCTCGGGCTGGAACGGCTCACTCAGATCGGCGTGGCGATCGTGATCAGCGGCATGCTGGCGCGCTACTTCGGGCCGGACACCTTCGGCAAGTGGCAATACGCGAACACGCTGCTGCTGGTGCTTTCGCCGATCACCTGGGTGTGCGGCGCAGAGATCCTGGTTCCCACTATCGTCAACCGTCCGCCAGCCGAATTGGGCACGGTGCTCGGCAGCGCCTTCGCGCTGCGTTTCTCGGTTTCGGTCGCGGCGCTGCTGCTCACGTGGCTCGGCATCGCCCTGCACTTCTTCGACCCGCTGGTGGGCGCCATGCTCGCCGGTCTCGCGGTCACCATGCTGTTTCGCGAGCCGTTCGTCGGCGTGATCAACGCGTGGCTGCAAAGCATGACGTACAGCAAGCCGCAGTTGCTCACCAGCATGAGCACCGCGGTGCTGAAGGCCGGTTTCGTCTATCTGCTGGTGCGTGCGGCGGCCACGCCCGCGCGCTTTGGCTGGCTGTGGGCGGCCGAATCGGCAGTGATCGGCGCGGTTCTGCTGATCTATTACATGCGCCGGCACGGCGGCCAGCTTGGCTGGCGACTCGATCGCTCGCTCTTCAGGCACTTCGCGACCGCGGGCACGGTATTCTGGCTCGGCCTGATCTGTATGTATCTGTTCCTGAAACTGGACAGACTGATGCTCGAACGGGCGATATCCTTCGCCGACCTCGGGCGCTATTCCGCCGCGCAGCAGTTGAACGAAAACTGGATCACGCTCGCGCTGATGCTCGCGCAGACGATCGCGCCCGCCTTTGTCTACCGCGTGCAGGACGCCGCGCAGTTGCGCCGCAACGTGTGGCGGCTCACGGCCATGACCGCCGCGCTGATGGTGAGCGGTGCGCTCGTGCTGGATCTGCTGGCCGGCTTCATCATCCGCCGCGTGTTCGGACCGGATTTTGAAGGCGCGATAGAGATTTTCCGCTGGGCTGTGTGGCTTTCCGTACCGGCCGGCATCGAAGCGATCGGCAATCTGATCGTGCTGAAATATCAGGCCAAGTTCGTCTTGCTCTCCAAATGGCTGCTGGCGCTGGCCGTCGCATTTGTCGTCAATCTGCTGGCGATTCCGCAGCTGGGCGCTTACGGCGCGCTGGTCGGTCTCGCCGCCGGCTATCTCGCTGCCGCGTCGGTTAATCTTTATTACATTCGTTTCAAATTGCGCCCATGACGAATTCATCCGCCGCCGCGCAGTGTTCCCTCGACGACGTCGCCGTCCTGATGCCCGCGTACAACGGCCAGGCCGACGTCGATCTGACGCTGGCCTCGTTCAGCGAAAGCACGCTGGTCCATGTCCTGATCGTCGACGACGGCAGCACGCCGCCGATCGTCGCGCCGGCGCTCGCCAACATGAAGATCGATGTGTTGCGTATGCCGCAGAACGGCGGCATCGAACGTGCGCTGCAGACCGGCATCGACGCGCTCGCGCAGCGCGGTTTTCGCTATGCCGCCCGCATCGACGCGGGCGACCGCAGCGTGCCGCAGCGGCTCGCCCGGCAACGCGCGTTCATGGAATCGCATCCGCAAGTGGCCGGCCTCGGCATGTGGACACAGGTCGTCACGCGTGAAGGCAAACCGCTGTTCATGCTGACGCCGCCCGCGGAGCCGGAGCAGATCCGGCGTCTGCGCTTCTTCCGGTCGTGCCTCGCGCACCCGTCGATGATGTTGCGCATCGACGCGGTCCGTGCGGTCGGCAACTATCGCGCGGCATATCCTAGCGCCGAGGACCTCGACCTGTTCGTACGCCTGATGGAACGCTACGACTGCGCGAATCTGCCGGAACTCGGCCTCTATTACGAATTGAACGAAGGCGGTATTAGCGCCACCAAACGGCGTCGCCAGGTCAGCTCGACGCTGCGGCTGCAACTACGCTACTTCAACGCCGCCAACCCGTACGACTGGCTGGGCCTCGCCAAAAATCTGCTGCACCTGGTGACGCCCTATCGCGCCTTGCAGCAGGTCAAGCGCAGGCTGCTCGCACCGCGCGCGAGCCATTGATGTCATTAATGCCATTGATGCCCTTGCCGTCATGCATCCCGTCACCCACCGTCGAGCCCGTTCCCGCATGAAGCCTGCCCTGAAATCGACGCCCGCACTGCGCATTACACTGGTCTGTAACACCGCCTGGGCAATCTATACGTACCGGCAAGGGCTGATCCGCATGCTGGTCGGGCGCGGTGTCGACGTCACGGTGCTCGCGCCGCACGACCGCACGTTCAAGCTGCTCACGGCGATGGGCTGCCGCTGCATCGAGTTGCCGGTGGCGTCCAAGGGCACCAGTCCGCGCGAAGACCTGCGCACGCTTTTGGCGTTGTATCGTTTGTATCGAAGCATCCGCCCGCACGTCGTGTTCCACTACACGATCAAACCGAACATTTACGGCTCGATCGCCGCGAAACTGGCGGGCGTGCAGTCGGTGGCGGTGACCACCGGGCTCGGCTACGTGTTCATCCAGCAAAGTCGCGCGGCGCAGGTCGCCAAGAAACTGTACCGTTTCGCGTTCCGTTTCCCGCGCGAAATCTGGTTTCTGAACCGCGACGACCAGGCTGCGTTTGTCGAGCAGAATTTGTTGGTGCATCCTGAGCGTGCGCGTCTGCTGCACGGCGAAGGCGTCGATCTCGAGCAGTTCGCCTTCACGCCGCTGCCGGAGCGGGCGGAATTCAAGTTCGTGCTGATCGGGCGGCTTCTGTGGGACAAGGGTGTCGGCGAATATGTCGAAGCCGCCCGGCGCCTGCGTGAACGCTATCCCCAGGCCCGCTTCCAGTTGCTCGGGCCGGTCGGCGTCGACAACCCTAGCGCGATCACACGCGAAGAAGTGGCCGCATGGGAGCAGGAAGGCATCATCGAGTACCTGGGCGAGGCACATGACGTACGGCCCTTTATCGCCGATGCGGACTGCGTCGTCCTGCCGTCCTATCGCGAAGGCGTGCCTCGCACGCTGATGGAAGCCTCCGCGATGGGCCGACCGATTGTGACCACGGACGTGCCCGGCTGCCGCGAAGTGGTGGCGGACGGCGTCAATGGATTGCTGTGTGAAGTGCGCAATGCAGAGAGTCTCGCGGCGAAACTGGCGCAGATGCTCGATATGAGCAGTGCCGGGCGCCGCGCAATGGCAGAACGCGGTCGACAGAAAGTCGCGCAAGAATTCGACGAACGCGTCGTCGTCGAAACATATAAAGACCTGGTGCAAAAAATGACGGGTGTTTTACTTTAACGGAGTAGCAGAATGACCACGAAGGGTACGATTCTGGTAACGGGCGGTGCAGGATTTATCGGCTCGCACACATGTGTCGAACTGCTGAACGGCGGTTACGACGTCGTGGTAATCGACAATCTCGTGAACAGCAACCGCGAATCGCTGCGGCGCGTAGAAAGGATCACCGGCAAGCCCGTGACCTTTTACGAAGCCGACGCCCGCGACGAAGCAGCGCTCAATCGCATTTTCGACGCCCACCCGATCACCGGCGCGATCCACTTTGCCGCGCTCAAGGCGGTGGGCGAATCGGTCGCCAAGCCTGTCGAGTACTACAGCAATAACGTCGGCAGTCTGCTGGCGCTGCTTGGCGTGATGCGCGATCGCAAGGTGAAGCAGTTCGTGTTCAGTTCTTCCGCAACGGTGTACGGCGTGCCGAAAAGTTCGCCGATCGACGAATCGTTTCCGCTGTCGGCCACCAATCCTTATGGGCAGTCCAAGCTGATTGCCGAGCAGGTCTTGCGCGATCTGGAAGTGGCGGATCCTTCCTGGCGAATTGCGACCTTGCGCTATTTCAACCCGGTTGGCGCGCATGAGAGCGGCCTGATTGGAGAAGACCCGGCCGGTATCCCCAATAATCTGATGCCATATGTGGCACAGGTCGCAGTAGGCAAACTGGAAAAGCTGCGTGTATTCGGTGGCGACTACGACACGCCGGACGGCACCGGCGTGCGCGACTATATTCACGTTGTGGACCTCGCGCGCGGGCATCTGGCCGCGCTGGATGCGCTGGTCAGGCGCGACGCCAGCTTCGTCGTGAATCTCGGCACGGGCCAGGGGTATAGCGTGATCGACGTCGTCAAGGCGTTCGAGAAAGCCGCGGGCCGGCCCGTGCCCTACGAGATCGTGGCTCGCCGCCCTGGCGACGTAGCTTCGTGTTTTGCGGACCCCACCGCGGCGCTGGAAGTCATTGGCTGGCGTGCCGAATATGGGATCGAGAGGATGTGCGCGGATCACTGGCGGTGGCAGTCGACCAATCCGCACGGCTTCGCCTGAATGTAGTAAAGGTCGACAGCGCAACGAGTTGCCTCGCAGGGACTCAACCGCTGTCGATCAGCCAGATCTTGCACCGCTTGTGTTCCATGTCGAACAGTCTCCACGAAGTCTGCTGTGCTCATCGGCACAGCTCGCCAATTCCAGAAAGAAAATCGGCTCGATATTGAGCGCTGTCGTTTGACGTAAATCTCCGCAATTAGCGAACTTTCCCGCCTTTATATGTCGATCTCTCTCATTTCGAGTCCGGCCGGATTCTAATCGTCAAGGATCGTCAATTCAGGTTAATTCCGCCACTCGAGCGCTTTGATTCGCTTCCTTTTTGCGGATAGAACCTAATTCATTCCTACCATATTGAGAATGCTTTCTTAATCACTTCGTACGCCTATCTATTTATGCATTTTAAGTGTGCGCCATCACACAGAGTCATTGGCGCCGTGAAGACAAGATCAAACCGCAGGGGTGCATCCATCTAGCCGAATCATTTCATCACGAATACCAGAATCTCGCCCACGGGAACAGACACATGAAAGACATCGTTCATATCACAGAAGCCTTCGGAGGGGGGGTTCTGTCGATGCTAGTCGAGCTTTCCAATCGCGCAGCAGAGGCTGGCGCAAATGTGTCAGTCATTTATTCATTACGGCGGGAAACCCCAAAAGATTTTGCGCGTCTGTTTCATCCAAAGGTCAAGATGACATACGTCTCGATGTGCAGGGAGATCAACGTCAAGAAAGACTGGTCGAGCCTGCGCGCATTGGTTCAGAACCTGCGCGATCGCAATCCCGAAGTCATCCATCTCCATTCGTCGAAAGCAGGCGCGCTCGGGCGCGCGGCGGCCAAAATAGCATCCCCTCACGCCAAAGTACTTTATTCGCCACACGGCCCCGCCTTCCTGCGGCGCGATGTGTCGGCCACCAAGCAATTCGCGTATTTGAGCTTCGAGCGCCTCGCCAACTATATCGGCGGAACGATCGTCGCGTGCTCGCGCAGCGAGTTGCACGAGATCAAGGGCCGCGTTCATGCGCGCGCCGCAATCATGATCGAAAACGGCGTAGACGTTCGTGAGATCCCTGTTCAATGCAAACGAAGCGACGGCCGGGTGGTAATCGGCATGACAGGGCGCGCGTCCTTCCAGAAGAACCACGAGGTATTCATTCAACTGGCGAATGAACTCCGCGATCCCGCCGTCAGCTTTGTCTGGATAGGCGGGAATGCGGAAGACGTGCCCGCGCCCTATCAGGGCGATGCCGTGACATGCAGCGGCTGGGTCACCCGCGAACGTGCATTGGACCTGATGTCCCAGCTCGACGTCTACGTGCAGACCTCCCGTTGGGAGGGCATGCCTCTCGCGCTGATCGAAGCGCAAGTGGCAGGAATTCCCGCAGTAGTGACCAACGTAGTTGGTAATCGCGACGTCGTCATTCACGGCGTGACCGGCTTTGTCGCGTCAAACACCGAGGAAATGGCCGTCTATCTCGACCTCCTGCGTAACAACTGGTCGCTGCGGCAGCAAATGGGCGCGGCAGCGAGAAAGCGCGCGGTGGAGCGCTTTTCCATGGACGCGATTTTTCGGGAATGGCAACAGCTCTACGGACTCGCCGATGAGCGCCCCGCTACTAAAGAGCCCTTGATTGCCGACATCGCGCTTCCCTATGAAGTCAATCGCTAAGCCCGTCCTTCGGGGAGACAACGGTGTGAAGAATATGGCCTCGACCACCCCGACGTTCATCTACAACGGTCGCTTCGCGACGCAGAAGACGACCGGCGTACAACGTGTGGCGCGCGAACTGATCGCCGCGCTCGGCCATTTGCCCGACAACGGCGAAGTCACCGTCGTTGTGCCGCCACAGCCTGGGCTCCAGTCCGTCGGCAATACGAACACCGTCAAGGTCGGATTCGGCAAGGGCGTGTTCTGGGAGCAGCTCGTTCTGCCGTTCTTCGCCGGCCGGCATCGGATTGTCAATCTCAGCAACTCGGCTTCTATCTTTCGCTTCAATCAGGTCATCTACATGCACGACGCGGCGGTGTTCGATACACCGGCCCACTTCTCGTGGCGTTTTCGCGCATGGTACCGGTTGATGTTCTGGATTCTTGCGCGCACTTCAAGTTGCGTCGTCACCAATTCGAACTTCTCGCGGCAGCGTCTCGCTCATCACTGTGGAGTACCCGCAACGCGAATCAGTGTCGTTCCGCTTGGCGCGGATCATCTGGATGCAACCGTACCCGATACCAGTGTGTTGCACGAGCATGGCCTGACGTCGAAACGTTTCGTGCTCGCGGTGAGCAGCATGAACCCGACCAAGAACTTCGGCCGGATACTGGAGGCCTTTCGTCAACTCGACGACCCGACGATAGATCTGGTGATTGTCGGGATGAAAAACGCCAGCGTATTTGGCAATGTTCAGGACGTGCAAGGCGCCGCACCGAACGTCAAGGCAGTCGGCTATATCAGCGACGAGAAGCTGAAAGCGCTTTATCAGCACGCGCACTGTTTCGTCTATCCGTCGATCTATGAGGGATTCGGGATTCCGCCGCTCGAGGCGATGCGCAG
The DNA here is from genome assembly GCF_902833645.1 of Paraburkholderia fungorum. Lineage (GTDB taxonomy): Bacteria > Pseudomonadota > Gammaproteobacteria > Burkholderiales > Burkholderiaceae > Paraburkholderia > Paraburkholderia fungorum. The sequence goes on along the minus strand of NZ_CADFGE010000007.1, from coordinate 32,592 downwards.
CGGCTGCCCGGTCATCGTGGCCCGATCGGCCGCTTTGCCGGAAACCTGCGGGGACGCCGCACTCTATTGCGATCCCTACTCGTCAGAAGATATTGCGGAGCAACTACGCACGCTACTGCGCTCGCCCGAGTTGAGGAAAACTTTAATAGAACGGGGTCTGGCGCACGCGGCCGAGTATCGCTGGGGTGCAAGCGCGGAGATGCTCTCGCAGGTCATCGATCGATCCCGGCGCGGGGCATAACGCAATCGTTGCTCTTGCAACGCTCTATCAGCTTTTCAAATCAGGGGCCACGGTGGTCGGCGTATCCGTAAGCCACATTTCGTCCTAAGGGGAGCTTCAGTGAGGTTAGGCATCTATTGCGATTCGGGCGTCAACGGCGGCCACGAGGAAATGCTCAAACGGCTTATTCATGCCCTTGTGAAGTGCCCGGGCATTGTCAGCCTACACATTCTCGTGCCGACCGGGAATGAAGCCATGTCCCTGTTTGCCAAAAACATTGCCGGCAGGCACCGTCAGGTCACCGCCATTTCATTGCCGTTTACCTCGGAACAGATTCACCGCAACCCTCTTGCGCTGCTGTCGGCCACATGGCGAACCGCAGCGCTTTTGCGCGGGCTTCATCTATCGAAACTCGTGATCGCTCAGGGAACAATCGTATCCGCCCTCGCCGGCTTGATCGCCGCGCGCTTGACCCGAACAATCGCCGTCAGCTACATCCCGCTGGTGGATGACGAAGCGGGAGCGGAAGCGCCCGCGACGGAGCGTATCAAGTTTCTGGTCAAACGCGTGCTCTACCAGTTGCCGCAGCAGTACATCACGCTCAACGACCATCTACGCGGCAAACTGGTGAAACTGGCGCCGACAACGCCTACCGCGATTCTGGAAAACTGCGTCGACGACAAGTTCAGCAATACCGCACTCACCCGCGACGCGGCGCGCAGCCTGCTTTCTTTGCCGCAGAGCGGAAAGTTTATTTGCACCCATATTGGCCGGATTCACTTTCAGCACAAGCGGCAGAACTTCCTGCTCGCAGCCATTGAGCGCAACCCGGATCGGTTTATCAATTCGCTTGTGCTGATCGTAGGTGACGGCCCGGACGCGGCGAAATTGCTGCAAGCCGTGCAAGCCAGCGAGGTCCTGTCTCGTTGCGTGAGGATCATCGGTCCGCAATCCGACGTGCTGCCTTACATCGTAGCGAGCGATGTAATCGTGTTGCCTTCGGGCTATGAAGGCGTGCCGCTTGTGATGATCGAGGCCGTCCTGGCGGGCCGCCCGATCGTGGCCTCACAGGTATCGGCACTAGGCTCGTACCTGCCGGCGGAATTGCTGTTTCCGGTTCACGATCAGGACGCGTTCGTCGAAAGAATCTTTGCCGCGCAGACCTATCCGCTCGCCGAACTGACTGCCTCTTTCCGGCTGCGGTTTTCCCGCGAAGCGTTCGACGCTCAGGCGCAACGCGTACTATTGCAGCCCGTGCCGCAACGCTGCTTTACGGACCATCTTAAGCACAATCCCTCGGATCTCGGCACAAAGTAGCGATCGATCGAGCAGGAAGGTCACACCGAACACCGCCGCACCGAGTGTGACTTCCGCGATCAGCCTGAGGACGTGCCCCGTCGACGACGCGTCAAGCAATTCCGAGGCGACCAGCACGCTTGCCACCATGGGCAGTGTCATTCTCAGCGGCACAAAACAGGCGTTGAAGAACTCTGCCAGGCTCGGACCGAGCACGCGCTTCAGCATGAAGTGATACATCGGCATGATCGTGATCGCTTCGACCGTGACCAGCGAAATCGCGACGCCGAGCGCACCGCCCAGAGAGGCACCGAGAATGATGGCCGGCAGCATCACCGTCGTTTTTATCAGGTTGAACCAGAAGCTCACGCGAATGTTCGCTGTCGCCATCATCAAGGAGGCGACCGGATTGCCGAGGCAACGAAACGCGCCCACGAGGCACAACACCCGCAATACCGGCGTCGCCCAGAGCCATTTTTCGCCGAACATGCACACGACAAAATCCGGCGCCACGACCATCAGCCCGAACACGAGCGGAAAGTTGAACATGGCGATAAAGCCCGTCAGCTTGTAGTAGTTTTGACGAAGCTTTGCCGTATCGTCCTGAATGATCGAGAAGACAGGAAAGAGCACGCGCGTAAAGAACGGATTCAGTCGCGCCGGAAAATTGACCGCGCAGTTGAGCGCCAGGTTGTAGCCGCCAAGTGTCGCCGCCCCGAGTACGCGGCCCGCCACGATGCCGCCGAAATTACCGTTGAGGTAATTCACCATCGAGTCCATGGCCTGGAAGACACCGAAGCTCAGATACGACCTCGTCTCCGACAACCTGAAACGCAAGCCTGGCTTATGCAGTTTGCGCCCGTTCAGATTGAGCAGCGTCACGCGGCAGACCGCGGCAGTCAACGCACCGATAACCGGCGAGTAAGCGCCAAAGCCGCGCAACGCGGCCACCAGCGTCGTGATGAATAACACCATGCTCGACGCTACCTCGATCTTCGAGAGCATGTCGAACATGAGCTCGCGCGCCATGAGCGATTGATACAGCAAGCCATGAGGTGAGACGAAAAACATCAGCGCGGCAAGGGCAACCAGCGTCTTCAGTTCGGGCTCGGAGAAAAACCAGGCCGCCACGCCGCTGCCGGCCAGCAGAAGTCCGCCAAGCACCGCACCGAACATTACATTGAGCCAGTACAGCGATGTCAGCTCATTCGCCGCCACATTCTTACGCTGCACAATCGCTGTACTCAACCCCATATCGAGGAACATATCGGCCAGCGTCGTCACCAATGAAACCATACTCGCCAACCCCAGCTCGCCCGGTTTCAGCAGGTGCGCGAGTATTGCCACCTGCAGAAACTGGACGCTGACGATCGAGATCATTGATGCTGCCGACCACTTCGCTCCCGAAATCGCCTTCTCACGTAATGACATTGTTTTCCTTGCTGTCCGGGATACGCTTAATAGCGCCGGGCGCCGTTTAGCGCATAGTCATCACGTTCGCCGTATCGCGACGGAAGAAAGCCGTTGAAAATATGGCCGCCCACTTTTGCACCGACGTTGGCTAGCCGCTGGAGTGCTTCTTCGACCTGGCGGGAACCGGTGTAGTCGGCACGCGACACGAGCAGCACCAGGTCGCAACCCTGAGCGGCGATCGACACGGCGTCGCTCACCGGCAGAACGGGAGGCGAGTCGATCACCACGTAATCGTAGCGCTCACGAAGCGTGGTCAGCATATCCCGGAACGCCGGACTGCTGAGAAGCTCCGCAGGGTTCGCGGGATACGGATTACCGGCGCCCAGAATGGACAGATGGCTGCCCTCATTGCGCACAATCGCATCCTCGAGCTGCGCCGTTCCCTTGAGCACCTCGGCCAGTCCGGGCCTGTCTTCTTCCTCCCAGAGATGGCTCAATTTGCCCTGCCGCATATCGCCGTCTATTAGCAGAACGGATGCCGCAGTCTGCGAAAGCAGGTAGGCGAAATTGGACGAGACAAAGCTCTTGCCTACGCCTTGAGTAGGTCCGGTAAACAGCACCACCTTGTTCGTCGATCCATCGCCATTCCCAGCCAGCAAGGTTCTCACGCTGCTCGGCAATGCGCGCAACGCTTCGACACTCGGATCTCCGGGGCTGCTCATCGCCAGCAACTTGACCGGCTCCGCGCGACGGCTTCGCGAATCGATATCGCCACGAATCTGGGCTCTCGAGCGCGCCACGACAGCGAGACGCGGCAAGTCGGAGATCGTGTTAATTTCCTGCGGCGTACGGAGTTCCTTACGGTTGAGCGACACGAGATGCACGGCGAGCGTGCCGCCAAACAATCCGGCCAGGATCGAACCGAGCAGAATGATCGTCTTGCGCGGCCAGGACGGCTTTTCCGACGCGATGGCCCAATCCATGACGCTAACTCCAGATGCGGTACTCGCGGCCGCCACTTCCAATTGGTTCACGTTGGCGAGCACACCGATGTAAAGCTGCTTCTTGATGCCGGCGTCGCTCGAAAGCCGCACATATTCACGCTGCGTGGCGGGCATATTCTTCGTTGCTTCCGTGTTCTGCGCGATGTCGTGGTTCACCTGATCCAATTGCTGGACCAGCCCTCGAATCACGGGACTATCCGGACCGAATGTCTGCCGCTTGTCGTCATATTCGAGTCGCAAAGCCCGCTGTCTTTCGGCAAGCGAAGTCATGCTCGTGATAAGCGCCGAGCCCTGCTGCTCCATATCGATCGCCTGATGCTGGGTGCGGAAATCGCTAAAGCGGTCTTCCGCCTCATGCATATCCGCCTGCAATTGCGGCAGGCGCGCCCGCAGTGTTTCCAGTTTCATGCGTGCCTGAGCCGCGCGGTCGTCGATATTGCGTTTGATAAACGCTTGCACGATTGCGTTGACCATCGACTGGGCGGCAAGCGGAGAGCTGGCTTGATAGCTCAATCTCAGCATCGACGAGTCCCGTACCGACGAGTTCTGGCTCGATACGGTAGTCTTCATCTGACTGGTGATGTTCTCGTAAGCTGTTTGCGTGGACACCCTGGAAAGAGTAAATTCCACGCCCGGTCGTGCGCGCAGAACGTCGATTTTTATTTTCCCGGGCCCACTTCCTTCGTCTGTCGTGACCTGGAACGGCACTGTCTCCCCAACATGGCCTTGCGCCAGCTGATGGCTGTCCTTGTCATACAAAGTCCAACTGCCTCCTTCACCCGTCACCACCCGAAACTTGTCGCCGAAGGCCGCGCCCGGTATCTCGAAGACGGAGGGTTTCAATTGCTCGCCGCCCCATGCATAGCCGCTCAATCCGAGGAACGGACGCTGCAGCTCGGTGGCGGCCGCGTGACGGGATGCGAGGAAGCGCCCAATCAGCGGAAAGTGACTATCCGTCTGCACGTTTATATCGGCACCAGTTTGCGCGATGGCCTCGTCGACGATGGTGCGCGACGTGAGAACATCGGTCTCGTCGTCGGCGGACTGGTCTGCCGACGTCGTTCCGGACACATCGGAGAGCGCGCTGACCGACGCACCGGGTTTAATTTGAACGCGCAACAATGCGTCAGCCCGGTATTGCGGCGTGGCAAGCAAAATATAGATGCCGCCGGCAAGGCAACACGCGCCGAGAATGGCGGCGAACAGTAACTTGTGCCGGGCGATATTCCGCCACAGGCCAGTTAACCCATCGTTCTGGGCAGGAAAAACACCCACTGCCGATTGTCCGTAGAATGAACTCATTTCATTTCCCGCGATAAAAGACGAAGGTGAACCCGTTAACACACCAGCTTCCAGCGTTCGAATAGGCCTGTCTGGAACTGCCGAGAAACTCTCTGCCACATCGCACGGTGGCGTTGCCGCTTAAACAGTGACGAAGATCGGACCACGCGTTTCGGGGACTGCAAGCACGCCATTCGCAGGCGCTTTTAACACTCGTCCATACATGTCGGTGATCGTCGCACGCTCAGGCAAATGCGAAGCGTCCAAGTTAAGTACATTTCGGTCGCCATAGGCCCACACGACATATTTGCTTGCGCCCGTAGTGGTCGCTAACTTCAGGACGACATATTTTCCGCTCTCGTCGATAAAGTACTTTGCACTGGCAATGTCTGCCGTAAATGAAAACAGATACTTCGATGCGTTATAGGCCGGCAGCCTGTTATTGTTTGCATCCAGCAAGCCGAAATTGTGTTCGCGATTCATCGGATCTTTACCGTCATCGCGCATGTCGTAATAAGCCGTGAGTCCCACACCCGCGATCCAGTCAACCAGAAATCGCCGAACGGTATATTTGGCCTGTAGCGCAAGCGCCCTGGGCGAATGGCCGTCGTCGATTTTGGCGACATACACGTAGCCATAACTCGGGTAAGACCATTCCGTCGTCCAGATTGCGGGTGAGTTCTTGTAGCCCGCCAGATCCTTACGCAATGTCCGGTAATCCGAAAATACCGTCTCCGGATACTGCTGACGGTACGCATGCACACTGACTGCATCCGGTCCGCGCAGCGTTGTGCTCGAAATGTCACCGACCGACTGCACGAATCCCAGATCCATTTCCTGCACGCCGCCCGTGGCAATCATTGCCTTGGGGTTGGCCGCCCGAGCCGCCTTCACCGCCGTTATCAGCAAATTGCGGTATGCCGACGGCGACGGCGGGGCGAGCCAGTACACCGCATCGTTCTCTTCGTTCCACACTTCGAATTTGACGTCGGCACCGCTGTACCGCCGTACCGACTCGTAAACATAGCTGTAGAACGCTTTCAGCTGATTCGTCGTAGTTGGCGGCTGATCCGGACTGAACACATAGTGCTTGTAGCCGAGGATAAAGAGCGCGCCGAGTTTTCGCTGCGCGAGATTGGCGACGAGCGCGTCGAATTTCTCAAAGTGCCAGCCGTCAGGCGCTTGCACGGCTTCCCAGAACAAATCCGTGCGGATGAACGAGAAGCCCACATCTTTAACCGCATCCAGCAGGCGCGTATCCTCGATGTCGTGGATCGCCACACCGGTGTTAGCCCGCGATGCCGCGAATGACGGCAGATCGACGTACGATCTCTCGTTCGTTTGCGCCGGGTCATCCAGAACAACGAGCGGCGGCGCCTGTACGGCAAAGGCGCGAATAGCCAGTGCACCCGCGAGCGCAAGGACGAGACCCACGCACCCTACGACTGCAATGCCAATCCGACCGAAACGCCTGCTTCGTTGCGCCTTCATCTACTGCCCCCAAGCCGGCGTAGCGGGAATTCCACGTGCCGTCGTTATTTGTCCTGCTACGACTGCTCCGTCATAGCGTCGACTTTCTGTCCCGCAAGCTCATCATCACGCGGGGATTCAAACGGAAGCGTTGCTCCTGCGTGTTCAGCCAGAGCGATTTCGCCGCGACGCCGAAGAACAGCAGGCAACCCAGCGATTCAAAAATGTCCGTGGTGATGCCGCTGATCAACAGAAACAGCAACATCGTCCATGCAAGCCTATCTTTGGATTCACTAAAGAACAGTAGTCTTGCCAACAGAACGATGAAGATAAGCATGCCGAATACGCCGAAGTTCGCGATTGCATAGAGCGCGGCGTTGTCGGCATAGCCAATATTGAAGCCGAAGTTCTGGTGATAGTAGGTCGTCGCCGCGCCAAAACCGCCGGGACCGATTCCGAACCAGATGAGATTCTCCCGGAGCATGCCCTGCAGCAGCAGCGGCCACGTGTTCTCGAATCGGTCCTGAAACGAAGCGAGCGCGCCGCCCCCAATGATCGAATGATTGATTGCCGCCGTGATGGCAAACGACGCAAGCGGCAGCAGGAGCACAGACGCCGCAGCCCAGGCGGCCGCTTTTCTGATCGTGTCGAGCTTTCCGAATCGCTCGATGCACAACACGACCGCCAGCGCAACGAGCGATGTCTTATTGGTCGTGGCCCAGATGGAGAGCCCCGCCACTGCAAGCATCAGCGTCGCGAATGCGAGTGACCGGAACCTCGGTATCAGCCACGTCGAGAGCAGGCCGATCATGAGTCCGGTGGCGGCGCTATCGCGCCCGAAGCCCGGCAAGCGCGGTATTTCTCCGACGAAGTTCGAGTTCGTAACGTGCACAGCGGTCCCGTCCACCATCGTGCTTGCCCCGACCCAGGGCAAAGGCGTGAAGTAACCGAAATAATTCACCAGCACGCCTAACATGCAAATCGCCGCGACGATCACGAAGGCCGCCCGGGCTAGCGGGCGGCCGAGTATCTCGATCGCTTCAGGCGGCGCCAGAATCGCGAAGAACATGGGCAATACGGTCCACCCCCAGAAGGCCACTGCGCTTGCACTGATGCCGTTGAAAAGCGACACGCACGCCTGCATGGCGAGGTACAGGAAAACGAGCAGGTGGCTCACCTTGGGGCGATACGAAAGGAACAGCACAACGCACGCGGCCATCATCAGCTTGGGCAGATAGATGGCCTGTGGCGCCCCCGCGAGCGACGTGTAGTAGCGGATCGCGCCGGACATGACATCGCTTAAGACGCCGATGAAAAAGGTGAATACCCAAAGTGCGCCCATCACGCGTTCCCCGCATCTATCGGCATTGGGTGTTCGCTATGCCCGAGTGCCGACGCGTCGTGAACGGCGGCATTCGTGAACCTTCGGATCACGTTGTGAGTAATCTGCGAAACGATCGCGTGACTGGTCGCGCCGCTGTCGCCCAGAACGCGCGGCCAGTCGGTCGTACCGCCATTGAAAACCCATCCCTGATTGAGCCCGTCACCCAGCTCCGGCCTGAACATGCCCATCGCGCCGACGCCGCCTATTTCCCACCCCACCAGCCGCGACGTATCGGCAAGCGTAACGAATCCGTTCGGAGCGGGCGGTACGCCGTCGACTTCGTAGCCGACCAGATGGTCTTCGGCGCCGAACGTCTGCCCATTCTTTAGGCCTGTCCCATCGAATGCCCAATGATCGGCGTGCTGCACGGTAAAGCCCACCGGTTCGCGGCCGGTTCTCACCCATTTCCGCCTGAACCGGCTCCAGATACCGTACGATCCGCCACCATAGCCGTAACTCAAGCCGATCAGATTGCTCTCGTTGAAATCCGGCCATTGGTCGGCGAGCCGGTTCATTTCCTTGATGTTCTGCAGGTCCCCACTCGTGCCGAAATCAATCGGCCGATAACAGGTGTTACCGCTGAACACGGCCAGATTGCCGCCGCCGGCTATGAAGCGCGAGACGTGATCGCGCATCTCCTGGGTCCAATATTCATGGTGACCGACGCTCAGCATGCAGCGATACTTGCTGAGATCGAGGTCCGTCCCACGATGCAGATCCACGTCGGTATAAAAATCGCACGCAAGATGTTGCGTAAGCAGCCAGCGGATGAATTTGGCATCCCAGTGAGTGAAGTGCTGCCTGGGTGAGCGCTTATCGTATGGGTCTTCGGCATGACCGATCTGAATACCGAGTCCGCCGCCTGGTCGAAGGAGACTCACCTTCGATGCCGGACGTGTACGGTAGACGGGATCGCCGTAAAAGCAGCCGCCTCCCATCGAGTTGTAAGCGTGATAGGTGGCGATCGGCACCACGTACGCGATGGATGCCGCCGGCGAACGCGGCCGGATCACGACCAGCGCCATGCTGTCGCTATCCGGCGGCCCGGCGAAGACCGGCAGACGCGCAGCACAACGACGCCCCAGATCCGTCAGCGGCTCGCCGTTCTTGTCGACTTCGTAAGCAATCGCCGCATAAGCTCCGCTTTCCAGCGCGTGAGCCTGCGGCTTGACTGTGATCGTCGGCCATTGCCAGTCGCGGTCGAATCGAACCGGTTTGCGCTCGCGCGACGATTCGAATACGTAGTTACCGTTGATGAGTTTCGCCGTCACGTCCCGCGTCGTCACCGCCGTCACGCCGCACACGCTGATCAATGACTCCTCGCCCCGTTGCTGATAGATCGCAATGGAGAACCGGCTGCGCGGCTGCACAGCCAGGTCCAGATTGTCTGCGGCAGTAAACGAAGTTTGAAGTGGGTAGAGTTGCATGCCTCGCGCGCCTCGAAAAGTCACTTATCGGTCGCTGGCTCAGGGACGATCGTCCAGACGACTTGAATCGACACGGCTCGGCGCTGCTACGGCTGGCCGCAACTCCATGCCCAGCGTGCGCTTGATCAACCCCTTCATCTGAAACACGCGACGGTTGACCGATATCTGCGTACGAAAGCGCAACTCGGGTAACTGCTCCTTATGTTTCACCGCGAAGCTTCGGTACTTCGCGGCGGTCTCCTCCACCAGCTTCATGGCCTGGGGAAGCACGGACGCATCGACGCGAGAAGCGAGAAAACACTGATTGGCGAAGAACTTTCTGAACAGTGCGAGCCAGTAGACCCGCTCATCTTCCGCCTCGCTTTTCTTAAGTGCATCCGCGGCGAAGTGTGCGACGCATTCGACTGAAAATAACGTGGTGGTCTGCGTAATGCTGCCCGCGCGCCGCCGATAGTAATAGAGGCGATCGCGAATGCCGTACAACGTCTGGGCGCGCTTGTACACCAGCGGAATAGCAAAAGCGTCTTCGTACACGCGACCGACGGGGAATTCGATACCGTCCCACAGCTCGCGGCGGTACACGCGCGAGCCGGAATGAACCTGACATATGCGCGCAAATTCGAGCAGGGTCGTCATGCTGTTGGTACGCAGCCCGGTCGATGCGCCGTCCACCATCGTTAGTGCGCCCACTACGCGCCCGCTGGAATTCACCATCCCGACATTGAATTCGATGATGTCCGCGGTGTCCGCATCGAGCAGCGGCATGATGATGTCCGAAAAATTCGGCGCCCATTCATCGTCAGAATCGAGGAAACCGATGTAGCGGGAGGTTGCACGCGCTATCGCGGTGTTACGGGCTGCGCTGACGCCGCGGTTCTCCTGATGAATCACCGTGATGCTGTGTCCGCTCGCCTCTTCCTTGACCTGAAGAATTTCCTTCAACGTGCCATCGGTCGAGCCATCGTCGACTACGATGAACTCGATCTCTTCCGATCGTGGTTGAGCGATCGCCGATCTGAGCGCTACGCCAATGTAGTGCTCGACGTTGAAGGCCGGGATTACCACGGACAAAATCGTCTCGCCGCTGCGTCTATCCACTGATTTCATAGGATGGGTGAGCCTTAAAAATCGTCGTCGATTCGTTTTATGCGGACCACGCGAATATTTCGGTACGCCCCCTGTACGACTGCATATTGCGGTGCGGCGACGAGATCGTAAGTTCGGAAGCACACAGTGCAGGCACATACCGCCGAGTGGAATCGACCGGAACACGGATGCAAAGCGCAGACGATTGCCGGCGACACTGAAATGTGACGTATCGCACCGACCCAAAATTACCGGTTAGCTACCGTCATCAAGTTGGAAATGCGCGTGTCAGTGGGCAGGCAGAGAGGGGACTTAGGTGCTTAACGTACCTAATGTACCTAATGTACCTAACGTACTTGGCGTGCTTGGCGTGCTTGCGTCAAACCAGTAGCAGTCCGACACCTCAATCAGGAGGCTTCACCTATGCCAGCGCCAAAAGTAAGCGTTCTGCTGCCCATGTACAACGTCGAACCTTACGTTGAAGCCTGCTTGATCTCGCTTCTAGCGCAAACCTCTTCGGACTTCGAGATCATTGCGGTCGACGATTGCAGCCCGGACAGATCAGGCGAGATTGCGGAGCGCATTCTGAATGCGCAGAACAAGGTGCCGTGGAAGTTGGTGGTCAACGAGCGCAACCAGGGGTTGGCCGAAACACGCCGAGTTGCGGCCATGCAGGCCGTTGGCGACTATGTGCTTTGCGTTGACAGTGACGACTATGTCGAACCGAATCTGATAGAGAGAGTAATCGAAGAAGCGGTCAAACATGACGCCGATGTGGTGATGTTCGCCGCGACGAACGTCAATGCAGACGGATCGGTGAATTACCAGATCGACAGTGAAGACAAGGTGATCAGCGGCGTCGAGGCCGTTGAGGGGATCATGGACCTGAAGCTGCAGGCCTACTGCTGGAACAAACTGGTGCGGCGCTCCATCTTTGCAGACGTGCACCATCCAAGCGGACTCATCTACGAAGATATCTGCGTGTCGGTCCAGACCTTGGGCAAATCCAGAACGGTCCGGCTGATACCTGACCGTTTGTACTTCTATGTGCTTCGCGATTCGGGAATCTCGACGCGCTTCAATCCAAAGATCCTCGATCTTTTCGCCATCATGGATCTGGTGGAGAAGACCACGGCTTCACTTCCGATCAAGAACCGGGAGCGGCGTCTCTTCAGGCTGAAGTACATCTATGGCTTCAGAACCATCGCGTTTCAGGTGGCAATGAGAGCACCCACGTATCGACTGGCCAGCCCCATTCTCGAGACTGTCGCCGAGCGCTTGCATCCTCAGCATCTTTATCGCATGTATGCGGATAGCCGTCCGAAGCTGTCATTCGTGATGTGCCTGCTCAAGATACATCCGAGAATCTTCTACAGCTTCGTCCGGCGCTTTTCCGTACGCTAGGACCTCTGCGACAAGTCATGCTGAGGCCGGTTGCGCGCGCCACGCGCAACCGCCTCATTTACTTGCTTAAGGTACCGGCGAAGCTGCAACCGCCGCTTTGATCGTCGCGTAGATCGGCTTCTGAGTCGCACTGCTGGTCATGATGCCGTAGTTCCCGGTCGGATCGTCGTACAGTTCGTACCAGTTGAAACCGATCACGTTGTACGTAGCCTTGGCCGCGACGAGCTCAGGAATCGTCTTGTTGATATACGTCTGTGCCTGCGCCGTGGAGAAGTCGGTGTTCACGCCGATTTCCGTGAACATGATCGGCAGGTTGTACGCGTCATGCAGGGACTTCAGAACGTTGTAGTTCGTGCCCGTCACACCCCACGTATTCTCCGGATCGCCACCGTCGGAGTACCAGTGCAACTGGATAATGTCCGTCTTCACCACCGGGTGTCCGGTCGAGCCATCCGGCTGCGTACCCGTCAGCATGCCCTTGTACCAACCCAGATGCAGGAAGCCCGATGAGGCGGTGTTGATGATTTTGGTCGTGCCGGTGGTGTCCACCGAACGCCAGCCGTCGTAATAGCCGCGCAGCGCGCCGCGCCAGATCGGCCACGTGTTGTTGTCGTAGTCCGACACGTTCGCACCGTCGTTAGCGACCGGTTGGTTGTGGCTATCGAGATCGTATTCATTGCCGAATTCGACCGCCGGAATGCCCTTGAACTTGGTCGCTGCGTACGCTGCCATCGAGTATGCGTAGGCGTAAGCGCTCGCCTCAGTGGGCGTTTGGCCGTTCAGCGAGGGATCGTCCCACGGATAGGCGTCGATCATCGGCATGACCGTGATCTTCGAGCCCATGCCCGGGATAACCGTATTCGCGACCGTATCGATCTGATCGTAGCCGTGGATGTCCTGGCGCGTTCCCGTCAAGCCAAGATCCGTGAGTGTCGCGGCCTGGGTGGCGAGCGGAACCGACGTGTAGATGCCGCCGTAGTTGTAGTGCTGATTGACGCCGAAGAACGGAATCGCCGCAGACTTCGTGGTGCCGGCCGTGCTGGATGCCGCGGTGGAAGTCGTCGTGGAACCGGAAGTGCTGCCCGAGGTGGAGCCCGAAGTAGAAGCAGGACGCGGATCAGCCGATGCTACCCAGTTGCTGTTCTGCCAGACCCACCATTGGTTGTCGACGTTCTGCTGATACATCTTGCCGGCGTACCACAGCAACAGCGTGACGTTCATCGTAAAGCCGGCCTTCTGGCCCGCGCGATAGGCCACGCCACTCTTCACGGTCCAGACAGCGCCCGATGCATCGTTGATTGAGGTAGACGGGGGAATTGCGGTGCCGCTGACTGACGCCGGATGCTTGGCGACGTTCACTACGGTGGTCGGATCGACGGCGTTGGCAGCAACACCCGCGGGGTCGCTACCGCCACCACCGCCACCACATGCCGCAAAAATTGGCACAACTAAGTAGATGGAATAATTGATTAAATTTCGTAGTTTCATCTTTGTGACTCTGAGCTTTTAGCGGCCTAAAACCAGAAAAAAGTTCGCCCCGGCGTCCTCGGGGGAAGCCATCGACGACTGGTTCAGGATGAAAGAAGGCAGGACGGCTTGTGCACCCGGCAAAACTGGGCACAACTTCACAACATGCGTACCGCCTAGGCAGAACCTACCGCTGTTCTGTCCGATAAGGTGAGGCAATGTTACACAGATGAAACGTTTTTCTCGAGTTTTGAACCGTAACAACGTGTAACGTCTGACTAATAGGCGGTAAGTTTCACTTTTATATTATTAATATAAAATCAAATCGTCTAATTTGACCGGTCCGGCGCGGATCCGTGGAAACCCGCACCAGGCCTAGCTCTGAGCGCCTTTGAACGGCGCGAAATGACTTGCCGTGGAACAACACCGAGTCAATAAATCAAGCAATTTTTAAATCTATTTCGTTGTGCGACAGAGACGATTTTTTATTGGGGTTATATTCAATTGAAACTATTTCTTTAGCTGTTGTTGATGGGTCATCGAGTCGAAACACCGCGACGGCATCACGCAATGCGACGGCGTGCTCTTCCAGCGATTTGGCCGCTGCCGCAGCCTCTTCCACGAGCGCCGCGTTGTGCTGCGTGACTTCGTCGATCTGTGCGACTGCCTTGTTGACCTGTTCGATCCCGTCGCTCTGTTCGAGCGCTGACGCTTCGATCTCGTTCATGACACCCGTGACGCGTTGAACCGCGTCCATCGCTTCATGAATTGTCTTCTGCGCATCGGACACGAGCGATGCCCCCTGCTCCACTTTCGCGGCCGATTCGCCGATCAACTCCTTGATCTCCTTCGCCGCCGAGCCGGACCGCTGTGCGAGGCTACGCACTTCCGAGGCAACCACTGCAAAGCCTCGCCCCTGCTCCCCCGCACGCGCTGCTTCGACGGCCGCGTTCAAGGCCAGGATGTTGGTCTGAAAGGCGATGCCTTCGATCATGCCGATGATCTCGGCCACTTTCCTCGACGACTCGCTGATTCCATCCATTGTCTCGGTGACACGCGACACCACAGCACCACCACGCGTCACCGTATCCAACGCACCCTGCGCCAACCGGTTTGCCTGCTTCGCGTTATCCGCGTTCTGCTTCACCGTCGCCGAAAGCTGTTCCATGCTTGCCGCGGTTTGCTGAAGCGCGGCGGCCTGCTGTTCGGTGCGCGACGACAGATCGGCGTTGCCCGACGCAATCTCGTTCGCACCTTGAGTGATTGCCGTCGTGCTGCCGCGCACCTTGGCCACCGTCTCGACCAGGCCGTCGCGCATCTTCGTCAGCGCACCGAGCAACTGGCCCATCTCGTTGCGCGACTTGCTTCTGATGCTGATCGTCAGATCGCCGGCTGCGATTCGCTCGAAATGTTTGATGGTTGCATTGACCGGCTTGATCACCGCCGCCGACAAGCCGACCCGCGCCATCACGCCGATCACCAAGGCAATCGCGCCGATGCCGGCGAACAGCAGCGTCGCCATCTGGAAGCGCTGCGCAGCGGTCTCGGCCTGCTGGCGCTGGCTATCCATTTGCACACGCTGGAGGGTATCGATGGACTTCGAATACGTCGCGTAGAAGGCGTTCGCCGTCTCACCCTGGATGTTGCGGAAGGTGTTGAAGTCGAAATCGGTCAGCGCCTTGAACTCGGGCTCAATCGCTTTATCGACAAGCGCACTACGTGCCTGCTCGACGGATTGCGCGAGCTTCTTCTCCGCCTCGCTTGCGAACGGACCCGCCATGTAGCTGCTGAAGTCCTTGTTCGATTCGACCAGCACCTTATGCGCAGCCGGCAACAACTCATCCGTTTGCTTGCCGACGCTGAAGAGCGTCTGATAGGAGCCGAGCGCGAGCTGCACTTGCAGCAGCTTCTCGGAGCTCGCCTTCAGATGTGACAGAGCCACTGCGCTGTGCTGCGTTTCATCGAGGCTGCTATTCGCCAGCTTCAATGCGCCGTAGCCGACGCCGATCACAATCAGCAGGAAAGCAACGAACACGCTGATCACGAGCGTCAGGCCGCCGCGAATGGTGATGTTATTAAGCATTGGGTCTCCGGAACGTCCTAATGATCGGCGGCGAACCCCACGAGTCGCTGGCGATCAACCTTTTCGCCTGCAACTTACACGTCGCCGCATCCAGGTTAACGGCCTTCCGCGAGCCTCGTTAAATAGGTGAAATCCATGACGGGCATGGGTTTGCGGGCAGTCGCAACCTCACTATCTGGGATTTTCCGCATAATCGGAGCAAACCCTGCTTTTCAGGACGGCATGCGTTTCGTTTGTATAATTCGGCGTCTCCGCTCAGGCCCACTTTCATGCTTAGTTTTGCGCTCGGCTTTCTCGTTTCACTGCTGATCACATTGTTGATCGTGCGCTATGCGCATCTGCATGAGAAATTCTCAACCGATTCCGATCTGGCCGGGGTGCAGAAATTCCATGTACGGCCGGTGCCGCGCATTGGTGGCGCCGGGATTCTGATCGGCTTGATCGTCTCCGCGGTGCAATTGCATCATGCCTATCCTGCCGTGTCCGGCGGCATCCTCGGGCTGATCGCATGCGGCATGCCGGCATTCGGCTCCGGTCTGGTCGAGGATCTCACCAAGCGCGTATCGCCACTTGCACGGCTCGTCTGCACGATGGCCGCCGCCGCCTTCGCCTATTTCCTGCTGGATATCGCGGTTACGCGCATCAGCGTGCCGCCGCTCGACTTTCTGCTCTCGTATGCGGTGATCTCCTGTGCGGTCACGGTGCTGGCCGTCGCGGCGCTCGCGAACGCAATCAATATCATCGACGGCTTCAACGGCCTTGCATCGATGGTCGCGTTCATGATGTTCGCGTCGCTCGCTTATGTCGCATTCCAAGTGTCCGATCCGATCGTGCTATCAGCGTCGTTAATGATGATGGGCGCGGTGCTTGGCTTCTTCATCTGGAATTTTCCGGCCGGGCTGATTTTTCTCGGTGATGGTGGAGCGTATTTCATCGGCTTCATGCTGGCCGAGCTGTCGATCATGCTCGTGATGCGCAATCGCGATGTGTCGGCGTGGTATCCGGTGCTGCTTTTCATGTACCCGATCTTCGAGACCTGCTTCTCGATCTACCGGAAGAAATTCATTCGCGGGATATCGCCCGGGATTCCCGATGGCGTGCATCTGCATATGCTGGTTTATAAGCGGTTGATGCGCTGGGCAGTCGGCACGCAAACCGCTCGTGAATTGACGCGGCGGAACTCGCTGACGTCGCCTTACTTGTGGCTGCTATGCCTGATCGCCGTCGTTCCGGCGACGTTGTTCTGGCGGCATACGCTGCATCTGTTCTGTTTTGTGGTGGTGTTTGCGGCGACTTATGTGTGGCTTTATGTGAGTATCGTACGGTTCAAGTCGCCGCGGTGGATGGTGGTGAGGAAGGGGAAGCGGTAATAGAAAAAAGGCGCTCGAAAGCGCCTTTTTTGCATGACAAAGCGAGAAATTCCCGTCGCAAGTGCGATCTAGGAAGCCCGCGTGATTGGCGTAACATTGCCGACGCTACGCAGCGGCGGTGCATTGGCCGGCTGATATTCCGGCACCCAGCGGCGCAGGTCGCGACGCACTTCATCGTCGCTTAACACGCGATGCTGCATGAGCCAGGGCAACAACTTGTCCAGCAGATCATCCGACACTTCACGCGCGCGTGCCGTCCGCAGCTTGGGATGCGGCGTGCGCGTCGTCGTTTCGTCGCAGGCCAACAATTCTTCGTAGAGCTTTTCGCCAGGCCGCAGACCGGTAAACACGATCCGGATCTGCTCCTCGCTAAAGCCGTACAAGCGAATCAAATCGCGCGCCAAGTCGACGATCTTCACCGGCTCGCCCATGTCGAGGATGAAGATCTCGCCGCCATGCCCCATGCTAGAAGCCTGAAGCACGAGTTGCGACGCTTCCGGGATAGTCATAAAGAAGCGCGTGATCTCGGGATGCGTGACGGTGACAGGGCCACCCTTCGCGATCTGCTGCTGAAACTTTGGAATGACACTGCCGGCACTGCCAAGGACGTTTCCAAACCGAACCGTCTCGAATTGCGTGCGCGAACTGGTCTGCTGCAAGGCTTGACACGCCATTTCGGCCAGACGTTTGCTCGCGCCCATGACGTTGGTCGGATTGACTGCCTTGTCAGTCGAAATCAGCACAAAATGTTTCACATCATGACGAATTGCCGCGCGTCCCACCCGATAGGTGCCAAGCACATTGTTACGTACTGCCTGCCAAGCGTTCTGCTCTTCCATTAACGGAACATGCTTGTAGGCGGCCGCATGAAATACGATGTGCGGTGTATGACGCGACATCACCTGATCGAGAAGCAGAGAGTCCTTGGCATCGCCAATGACCGGAATCACGGACACGCCCGGAAAACGCTCGTTGACTTCTTCGGTGAGCCGATAAATTGCGAATTCGGACAGATCGTACGCAATAAGTTGAGCCGGCCGGAAGCGCAGAATCTGGCGGCACAATTCAGAGCCAATAGACCCGCCAGCGCCAGTGACCATCACTATCCTGTCATGCAGCAGCGCTTCAACGTGGGGTGTATCGATAGTGATCGGGTCACGACCCAGCAAGTCTTCGAGGTCGATCTGTCGCACGCGCGACAAGAACGCCTGGCCTTGCGTGACGTCGGTCAGCGCCGGTAGCACAAGCGCCCGGACACCCGCGCGGACACATAGCGTCGCAACGCGTCGCTGCACGTCCACGGTGGCGGAAGGAATGGCAATGATCGCGTATTCGGTTTTCAGCGTCTCAGCCAATTGCGGCAATTCGCTGATCGAACCGAGTACCTTGTAGCCGTAGATCTCGCGCCCATGCTTGGAGACATCGTCGTCGAGCAGACCGACCAGGCGCCACTCGCTCGAACGCGACAGCTCACGGGCAAGGCTCGCCCCCGCGTTGCCCGCGCCGAGCACGACGACCGGTTTACCCTTGGCAACGAGGCCACCGTACAGGTAGAACTCTTTGGTCGCACGGTACAGTGCGCGTGATCCGCCCATCGCGAGAAACAGAAATAGCGGTGACACCACCAGCACCGAGCGCGGCACGATCGGCATAGGTTGAACCAGCACCGATGCAACCATAACGACGAGCGCGCCAGCGGCGACTGCTTTCGATATACGTACAAGATCCGGCAAGCTGGCAAAGACCCACATGCCACGGTACAGGCCGAAGATGCGGAACATAATGCCGTAAGTCGGCAGAACCCAGATGAGCGAGTGGATTGCCCCGACCCGAAAGTCTTCCGGGATCAGGCCGTTGAAACGGATGATGTACGCGACCAGCCAGGCGGCGGCGACTGCGCACAAGTCAAAAAGGAAAGCGCTGAAAGATAGCCAGGTGGCCTTGCTTCTTAACATCAGCGTTATACCTCAGTTATCGGACAGTGTTGATTGGAAACGACGCCAGCGCAAATCGACAAAAGCGCCTGCTGCACAGAGGACGGCGACCCAACCGGCCAGCGCCCACGACTGGAACGTCACTGAGCGGCCAAGTGCATAAATAGCAAGCATTATGCCAGCTACCATTAGTAGATACCACGTCAAAGCTGTCCTGGCGTGCCCAATTCCGGAGCGCACCATCCGTTGATAGTAGTGCTCGCGGTGCGCTTGCCAAAATTTTTCACCTCGCAACAGCCTACGAGCAAGCGTAATTGAAGCGTCGGCTATGAAAGGCGCAAACACTACCATCGGGAACCATATGGGCCAGATTCCTCCGCGCCATCCCCAATAACCAAGTGCTCCTGCTAGAAATCCCAGTGAAATCGATCCCGCGTCGCCGAGAAAAATGCGCGCCGGATGAAAATTGAACAAGAGGAAGCCGAGCGCGGCGCCGGAGATGGCTGTGGCCGACCACGCCAGCTCTGGCGAAGGACGGTCGCTTAGCACTGCCCCAGCCGCATACCCGGCAAAGCCGAACAGCGCCATACCGCCCGCCAGGCCATCGGCGCCATCCATGAAGTTGTAAAGATTAACCAGCCAAATCATCAAAAAGGCAAGAATTACTAAAACCCACCACGGCGCATTAGCGGGGAAAAGCACTACCAGCGCGACCACTGCGATCAGATGCGCGGTAAATCTCACTCTCGCGGGCAATCCGCGACGGTCGTCAACTTGTGAAATCGCCGCCAGAAAGGCGGTGCCGAGAGCGGCATACCAAAGGCTCGGTGCAAACAGCAGCGTGCCCACCACAGCCACCGGCACAATGCCCCAGCCGCCCACGCGTGGCGTTGGCACGACGTGCAACGAGCGGTCGTTGGGAACATCTGTGGCAAGGCGCCAGGCCATACCGGTTCGCAGCAATGTCCAGAGGATGGCTGCGCATAAGCACGCCGCGCCCAGCGCAACCAGGGTTACGGTAATCCACATGGGAAAGGTCGAAAGGTCCATCAGAATGCGCGCCCTCAATGGGTGGATCGATACCAACGGGCAGTTTCCGCCAGTCCCTCGTCGGTGGAATACGGCGGCTGCCAGCCGAGGGTCGTACGTATGCGTGCGGTGTCGAGCTGCAGGGCGCCGATAAGCCGGTCCACCTGCGCCGAACGGCCCGTCAGCCGCCCCGCAAGACGCAGCAAGGCCGGCGGAACTGGCAACAGGCGCGCGGTCTTTTGCAGGTGCTTGGCGAGCGAGCGGGCCAGTTCAGCGACGGTCGGAGACGCCGAGTCTGCAACGTGAAAACATTGGCCCGCGGCGCGCGGATCTATAGCGCAATGCATCAGAGCGTCCGCAAGGTTGTCGACGTAAATCAGGCTGCGCCGTGCGTCGACCGAGGCTAGCGGCAACGGCACCCCCTTCCAGATCGCGTCCATCAACCGCAAGAAATTGGCACGCACCTGTGGACCGTACACCAGCGGCGGGCGTACGATCACGACATCCAGGCCGCTCTGCGTTCCGTAACCAGACAACAACTGCTCAGCCGCAAGCTTCGAGCGACCATATGCGTCCTGCGGCATCGGTGTGTCGTCTTCGCTTAGCGGACGGCCAGGATCGCCTTCGGCCAGCGCCTTAACGCTGCTGACGAAGACGAAGCGGCTTACGCCATGACGTCGCGCTGCCTGCGCGACGCGCAGCGCGCCATCCACGTTGGTTGCGCGAAACGCCGCGTCCGGATCCGCAGACTCCTCGCGCATCACATGAACTCGCGCCGCGAGATGTACGACACAGTCGACTTGCAACGCAACGGGCCATGCTGCGTCGACGCCCGTGAAATCCGCACTGACGTCGATCCATTCGTTCACGTCTTTTTCAAGTTGCCCCGCACGCCTAACAAGGCCGGTGACCGTATGCCCGGCGTCAAGCAATGCGCGACAAAGCGCATGACCGACAAATCCATTAGCGCCTGTGACGAGCACGTGACTCATAGCCACTTCCAGCCAAACCGATTGAAGAATTTGTACGCCGACGCCATGAACATGCGAATGTGCGCGGTGCCTTTGCGCGCTGCGCCACCGCCGTGATGCAGTACGCGTACCGAAGGCGTGTAGACAACCCGGGTAACTTCATGCGCACGAAGACTCAAGTCATAGTCCTCGAAGTAAAGGAAATAGCGAGCATCAAAGCCTCCCAACCGTTTCAGCACAGAGGTGCGGAACAGCATGAAACAACCGCTCACGATTGGCGGATCCCAGAAGATATCGCGTGCGTTGATCTGGTCGCGCATCTCGTAGCGAGCAAGGCGGCGTGTGAAAAACCGCCGCAGCCGCGCAGGCAAAAAGCCCCGAGCGAACAGATCAAGCAACGTCGGGTAACGTCGGCATAGGAACTGCTGCTCACCGCGCTCGTCGCCGATCCAAGGCGTAATCAGCCCAGCTTCTGGACGCTGCTCAAAGAAATCGACAGCGCATTCAAGCGCGTCGGGCGCGAGATCAATATCAGGATTCAGCACGAGGTGATAGAGGCTGTTGCTGCGCTCGATCGCCAGATTGTGGCCACGGCCGTAACCCACATTCCCATGGCCAGCAATGATCGAACAGAGGACACCGCGCGCCCGAAGCCTATCCAGCGCTACGGAAACGTCAGACAGGCCGCCGTTGTCGATCAGATAAAGAGTGACCGGCAGGCCTGGCCGCGCCGCATGCAACGCGTCGCACGCGGCGCCGAGGCTAGCGAGCGTGGAAGTTAACTGTTCGATATCAGGCCGGTAGACCACCACCGATACGGACATTCCGACGGATTCGGAGTGCGGCGCGCTTTTGGCTTTCATGTGTGTAAAACTGCGTGCCTTATGGACGACACTTCGTTGTGTGGCCGCAACAAACCCGAAGTTTGCTCAAATTTCGCGGCTTCGGCAACCGGCATTTCCTTTTGTTACGGGCTCGACTTTGCCACATCGAGCCCCGTTATTTTGCCCGACCTCGAACGCTCCGCCTCAGAATTAAGTACCTTGCCAGCAAGGTTGTGCGCAATATCATGGAATAGTAAAGTATCGCCGCCAAACTCCGCGTCTTCCGTAACCAGCGGGATTAAGCCTGACTTCGACGCGTCGCCCGCTCGGTAATCCGACGTTCACTAACATGACTACAGCCCAAAGGGCAGATTGAATGCGCAGCAGACCACTTGTAGTCGATCTCGATGGCACATTAATTCGCTCAGACGTTCTGATCGAGTCGGGCTTCGCCTATCTTAAGGCGGCGCCGCACCGCTTCTATGAGCCTCTGCTATGGTTGGCGCGCAACGGCAAGCCCGGATTGAAAGCACGCCTCGCTGACACGACGAACGTGGACGTCACCGTGTTGCCGTATGATCCGGTCGTGCTGAAATGGCTAAAAGCCGAGCAGGACGCCGGCCGTACTCTCGTGCTGGCCACAGCGAGCCATGAGCGCTATGCACAAGCAATCTCAGCTCACCTCGGCCTCTTCGACAAGACTTTTGCCACCAGCGGCGACATCAATCTTTCCGCCCATAACAAGCGCGATTTGCTTGTGGCCGAGTATGGGGAAAAAGGCTTTGACTACGCCGGCAACTCGCATGACGACGTGACAGTCTGGCAATCGGCAGATCGCGCGTACGTCGTCAATCCGGGAAATGGCGTGGAACGTGCCGCTCGTAAGATCGGCAATGTGGAACGTGTAATTGAATCGCGTCCGCCCTCTGTCCGGACTTGGGCGAAATCGTTACGTCTGCACCAATGGCTAAAGAATCTCCTCATTTTTGTGCCATTACTGGCCGCGCATAAATTATCATCCCCTGATCTAGCCTTTGCAGCCCTGCTGGCATTTTTCACATTCGGCTTGTGCGCTTCGAGCGTCTATCTGCTAAACGATCTCCTCGATCTCGAAGACGACCGCCATCACCCCGTCAAACGCAAACGCCCGCTTGCCTCCGGCGCACTGCCACTTACTTGGGGCATCGGGCTCTTTCCTGTCCTACTGATAGCCTCATTTGCTTTGGCATGGATGTTCCTGCCTTGGCGGTTCTGCGTGGTTCTGCTCGGTTACTACGTCTTGACCCTTGCGTATTCGATGTTTCTCAAGCGCCAGGTGATGGTCGACGTCGTTGTGCTAGCAACGCTTTACACGATCCGTATCATCGCTGGCACGGCGGCCATCGGCGGCCTTTTGACGTTTTGGCTGCTCGCATTCTCCATGTTCATTTTCTTGAGCCTTGCGCTCGTCAAACGGTACGCCGAGCTGCATTCCATGAAGGAGCGCGGGCTCGTCAAAACGCGCGGCCGCGGCTACGTAGCGAGCGATCTTTCGCTTATCTCATCCCTTGGGACGGCATCCGGCTACCTGGCTGTACTCGTTCTTGCTCTCTACATTCAGGACGCGAAGACCGCAGGCATGTATCGCCATCCGCAGGTAATCTGGCTCGCCTGCCCGCTGCTACTCTACTGGGTCAGCCGCACCTGGATCATTGCCCACCGTGGCCTGATGCACGACGATCCAATCGTTTTCGCCGCGCGAGATCGCATGAGCCTCGCCGTCGTCGTACTTTGCGGCCTCGTCTTCTGGGCTGCGACCTAAGCGATGAATACGGTGCTGTCATGGGGGCGCTACCCGCATTTGCCGCAGGAAGTACACACTGCCGCCTGGCGCGATGGCGTACGCGCTGCGTGGACGGATGCAAGCCGCGAACATGGCACCGCGCTCGCCTTCGGCAACGGCCGCAGCTACGGCGACAGTTGCCTCGCCGCCTCGGGTCACGTCGTGCAGACGCTACCGCTCGACCGACTCATTACGGCAGACTGGCAGACCGGCGTCTTGCGGGCGGAGCCTGGTGTCACGCTCGAACAGATTCTCGACGTCGCGATTCCGCGCGGCTGGATGCTTCCCGTGACCCCCGGCACCAAGTACGCAACCTTGGGCGGAGCGATTGCGAACGATGTTCACGGCAAGAATCACCACGTACGCGGTACCTTTGGCCGGCACGTACGCCGCTTCGCGCTCGCGCGTAGTGACGGCACGCAGTTCGAATGCACGCCAGACGAACAACCTGAATATTTTTCCGCCACAATCGGCGGACTCGGCCTGACTGGGCTAATCCTCTGGGCCGAAATCCAGCTGATGCCGATCCGCTCCAGCATGATCGACATGACGAGCATCCGCTTCGCCAATCTCGACGAATTCTTTTCGTTGTCGGAGCAACTCGACCCGCTGCACGAATACAGCGTTGCGTGGGTGGATTGCCAGAGTCGTGGTTCGGCGCTGGGTCGCGGCATTTTCATGGTCGGCGACCATGCAAATGACGGCCCCCTCGAGGTCACGCGGCGCAAGAAGCGGACGGTGCCGTTTACGCTGCCGATCCCCGTGTTTAACCGCGCCACGTTGCGCGTGTTCAACGAGCTTTACTATCAGAAGCAGCAACGTGGCGAAGTAAGCACACAGGTCAGTTACGACACTTACTTCTATCCGTTGGATAGCCTGCTGGAATGGAATCGGATTTATGGCCGCGCCGGCTTCCAGCAGTACCAGTGCGTCGTACCGCCGAACACAGCGCGCGACGCAACGCGCGCGATCCTCGATGCGATTGCCGCAAGCGGCACCGGTTCGTTTCTCGCTGTGCTCAAGCGTTGCGGCGATGTGCGCTCGCCGGGTCTTCTGTCATTTCCACGGGAAGGCACATCGCTGGCGCTCGATTTTCCGCAACGCGAGGCGCTGAACATGCGGCTCTTTACCCAACTCGATGCGATCGTGCGCGAAGCGGGCGGCCGCATCTATCCGGCCAAGGACGCCCACATGCCGGGCGCCGACTTTCGCGCCGCCTACCCTCAATGGCAGCAGCTCGAAGCGCTACGCGACCCTGCTCTGCTGTCGCGCTTCTGGGAACGAACTACTCGAACATGAAAAACATTCTTATCGTCGGCGCCACGTCGGCAATCGCAATCGCCTGCGCCCGCCAATGGGCCAAAGAAGGCGCGCGCTTCTTCCTCGTCGCCCGCAACGGCGAGCGTCTCGAACAGGTAGCGAACGATCTGACTGCGCGTGGCGCGCAACTCGCCGCCTGCTATCAACTGGACATTGATAGCGTGGAAAAGCATTCCGGCATGCTCGAACGCTGTGCAGGCGAACTCGGCGCACTCGATATCGTCCTCGTAGCGCCCGGCACCTTGCCGGATCAAGCAGCTTGTCAGGCCGATCCAGCTTTGGCTGTACGCGAATTCAATACAAACGCCGTGTCAGTAATTGCATTGCTGACTCCGATCGCCAACATCCTCGAAGTCCAGAAGCGTGGCGCGCTGGCCGTGATCTCATCGGTGGCGGGCGACCGCGGCCGGCCTTCGAACTATTTGTACGGTAGTGCCAAAGCTGCGCTCTCCGCGTTCTGCGAAGGTCTCAATGCCCGGCTCTTCAAGGCCGGTGTACACGTGGTGACGATCAAGCCGGGTTTTGTCGCCACCCCGATGACTGCCGGTTTGCCGTTGCCGGCACCGCTCGTGGCAACGCCCGAGCAAGTCGCGAGCGACATCGTACGCGCCGTCGAAAAACGTAAAGACGTGCTTTATACGCGGTGGTTCTGGGCGATCATCATGATGATCATCCGGTCAGTGCCCCGTTTCCTGTTCAAGCGCGTATCGCTGTAATGCAGGGAACGCAGATGAATCGCCGAGAGACCGTGGGCAGCTATGCCCTTTTCGCGCTGGGCGTCGTTACATTCGCGACGACGGTATTCGCAGTGTGGCGGCACTTTTCCCCGGTGCCGTTCGGCGATTCATGGGATGGCACGATCGGCTTTTACATGCGCGCCATGCAAGCGCCGTGGCAGTCGTTCTTTGAGCAGCACAACGAACACCGCCTGACGTTTTCACGCCTGATATTTTTCGCTGACGTGCGATATTTTGGCGGGAGAAATGTCCTTTCGCTGATCGCCAATCTGGTGCTCGCAGGCGCGCTCGCTGCCACCTTCTACCGCGTCACGCTCCATCACCGCGCCACGCTTTCGCGCCCGATGCGGTTTGGCCTCGCAGGCGGAGTTCTGGTATTTACGTTTTCGTGGATTCAGAACGAGAACTTCACGTGGGGCTTTCAGAGCCAGTGGTTCGCCGTTTATCTCTTCGCCCTCTTCGCCTTTCATGCGATTGAACGCACGGCTGAAGCGGAGGATCGCGATCAGCGCGCAAAGTCTCGCGGATGGTTTGCTACTGCGTTGGCAAGCGCATGGATCGCGGCCTATTCGATGTCGAGCGGTGTGCTGGTGTTGCCGGTACTGGTCGTTCAGGCAACCTATCTACGACTGAAGCGGCGCGACCTGGCAGTGCTCGTTGTGCTTACCGTAGCCGTATGGTTTGCGTATTTCATCGACTGGACAAAGCCTGCCAGCAGCGGCAACCTGACCACCGGCTTGCGCGAGCATCCAATTGGCGCACTTAGATATGTATTGCTGTATCTTGGCGCGCCGGCGTTCCACGCCCGACTCGGCCAGGTAGTTGCATACATCAGTGGGATGTGGGCTTTGGCGGTACTTGTGGCCAGTTGTGTCAAGACCGCACGGGTCCGTGAAAAGCGCCCGCAAGGCATCGCAATGTTGGCATTTGCCATATTTGTAGCGGGCAACGCAGTACTGACTGCAAGCGGGCGGCTCTGGTTCGGTATCGGAACTGCGTTGGCTTCGCGTTACACCACCGCCTCTCTGACATGCTGGCTCGCGCTGATCATCTTTATGGCGCTCAACAGCAGTACGGCGAAGCAATTTAAGCGTGTAATAATCGCGGCGGTGATCGCTACGTTGATTGTCGCGTCGGGCCAGCGCTTCGTAACCCATTCCGATAATGATGTGGTTTACTCGCGTCTCGTTGCAGGTCTCGCATTGCGCGCCCACGTCTATGATCCCGACATCACCAAGGCGGTCTATCCGTTCCCCGATGCTCTGACCAATGTCGCCAAGCAAGCCGATGTAGCCCAGATTTCAATCTTTGCACCGGATCAACCCGATTTTCTCGTGCCCGCCGATCGCATCAGCACCGCGGCCGCATGCGACGGAGCAATCGAGAACATATCGACCACGAGGACCCCGGGCATCTATCGTGCAACAGGATGGATCTACGACACGGCGATTCGGCGAACGGCTCGAGCCGTCGTCGTCACCGATGCCTCGGGCACAACTCTCGGCACCGGCATTACAGGCGGCGGCCGAGACGACATTCGCAAGAGGTTCGGCCGAAGTGCGGCATACAGCGGCTGGACAGCATTTTTCAAGGCGCCGGCGCCGGGGAGCATACGGATAAGCGGGCAAATTGCTGCAAATACGTACTGCGCCCTGCAAGACGAAAAAACCATGCCCGCTGCGGCCAGCACTTCGAATCAATAGCCAGCGGTGCTGCATCGATCACGTAACCAACGCCCCAGCTGCTTTTCGGATCGCCCTGAGCTTGCTTGTATCATCTAGCTCCTACGACGTTGCAAACAGCATCTAAATTCACCGAGTGAACGCATGAATCAGACCCGCATCCTTCTTCCAGGCGGCGCCGGCCTAGTCGGCCAGAATCTTGTTGCGCGACTGAAAGCGCGCGGGTATTCCAATTTGGTTGTACTCGACAAGCACAAAGCCAACCTCGAAGTGCTTCGCGAGGTCCATCCGGACGTCACGGCGATTTATGCCGACCTTGCCGAGCCGGGCGGTTGGGAACAACACTTCAAAGGCGCGGACCTTGTTGTCATGTTGCAAGCGCAGATCGGCGCACCGACCATCGAACCGTTCATTCGCAACAACATTACCGCCACGCGCAACGTACTCGACGTGATCAAGCAATATCAGATTCCGTACACCGTGCACATCAGCTCTTCAGTTGTGAACTCGGTGGGCGAAGACTTCTATACGGACACTAAACGCGAGCAGGAAGAGATCGTGCTCGCCTCGGGTATCGAATGTGTTGTGCTGCGGCCCACACTGATGTTCGGCTGGTTCGACCGTAAGCATCTGGGCTGGCTCTCACGCTTCATGCATCGCGTGCCGGTGTTCCCGATCCCGGGCAGCGGCCGCTATATGCGCCAACCGCTGTACGTCGGTGACTTTTGCAACGTGATCATCAGCTGCATCGAGTCGCGCATCAAGGGCCAGGCGTTCAATATCACTGGCCTCGAACAAGTCGACTACATCGATATCATTCGCCAGATAAAACGCGCAACTCGCGCACGCTGCGCGATCGTACGGATTCCGTATGGGCTCTTCTACGTGTTGCTGAAGATCTACGCCCTCTTCGACAAAAACCCGCCGTTCACTGCCGACCAGCTCAAAGCGTTGACTGCCGGGGACGAATTCGAAGTGATTGACTGGGAAGGCATCTTCAAGATCCGAGCTACGCCGTTCGCGAAGGCGATGGACGAGACCTTCAACGATCCGACGTATAGCCACATCGCACTAGAATTCTGAGCAGGAAAAACACCATGAGCACAGAGCGCATTGCAGTCCTGGGCGCCGGACCAATGGGCCTCGGCGCGGCCTACCAGCTTGTCAAGGACGGTCGCAAGCCAGTCATTTTC
This sequence comes from Paraburkholderia fungorum, assembly GCF_902833645.1. Classification (GTDB taxonomy): domain Bacteria; phylum Pseudomonadota; class Gammaproteobacteria; order Burkholderiales; family Burkholderiaceae; genus Paraburkholderia; species Paraburkholderia fungorum. The sequence goes on along the minus strand of NZ_CADFGE010000007.1, from coordinate 4,175 downwards.
GAAGCCGATGATCGCGTGGGCGGGATGGCCGCATGTTTCGACTTCGGCGGCCTTTCGATCGAACGTTATTACCACTTTCACGCGATTTCCGATCACGCATTTTTTGAGGTGCTGCGCGAACTCGGTATCGAAGAGAAAATGCAGTGGCGCGAAACGAAGATGGGCTACTTCTATCAAAATCGCGTGCAACCGTGGGGTAACCCCATGGCATTGCTCAAGTTCAAAGGCCTCAGCCTGCAGGCCAAATTCCGCTATGGTCTGCACGCATTTCTGTCGACCAAGCGCAACAACTGGAAGCCGCTCGATCATGTCGAGGCAACTGGATGGATCCGCCGGTGGATCGGTGAAGAGGCGTGGGAAGTCCTTTGGCGGCGGCTCTTCGACTACAAGTTTTACGACTACGCCTATAACCTTTCCGCGGCCTGGATCTGGAGCCGCATCCGCCGTATCGGCCGGTCGCGCTACAACCTCTTTCACGAGAAGCTCGGCTACCTCGAAGGCGGGTCCGATACGCTGCTCAACGGGATGCGTGATTACATCGTAGCGAACGGCGGCGAATTTCGCCTAGGCACGCCGGCACAGAAGGTCTCCATCGAAAACGGAAAAGTTACCGGCATCGAAGCAGGCGGTGAGTTTCTACCCTTTGACAAGGTCATCAGCACGATTCCGCTGCCTTACGTGCCGCGTGTGATGCCCGATCTGCCGGCGAGCATTCTCGACGCGTTTCGCAGCGTGAAGAACGTGGCGGTGGTGTGTATTATCGCCAAGCTAAAGAAGCCGGTCACCGAAAACTTCTGGCTGAATACGAATGACCCTGAGATGGATATTCCGGGCATCGTCGAATATACGAACCTGCGGCCGCTCGATCATCACGTCGTCTACGTGCCTTTCTATATTCCGGGTGAGCATCCTAAGTATCAGGAGGCCGATTCGGTATTTATCGATAAGGTGAAGCGTTATCTGATGAAGATCAATCCTGCACTGACGCAAGATGATTTCATCGACGTGCGGGCGAGCCGCTATCGGTTCGCGCAACCGATTTGCGAGCCGGGGTATCTGGACCGCCTGCCTCCGATCCAGTTGCCTGTGAAAGGTTTGCTAGTGGCGGACACCTCCTACTACTACCCTGAAGATCGGGGCATTTCGGAGAGCATCGGACTGTCCCGCAAGATGGCGAAGATGATATGACGCGCGCTCATACGGTCGCCAAACGTACGTTTATCTCGAAGAGCTTCCTGCTGTTTCTGTTGACCGGCGGGTTCGCTGCGGCGGTCAACTGGGGCAGCCGGATCGTCTACAACATCTGGATGCCGTATTCGACGGCCATCGTGATTGCGTACATCACAGGCATGATCACGGCGTTTGTGTTGGCGAAGCTGTTTGTGTTCACGAAGAGCACGCAATCGACCGGGCGCTCAGTGTTCTTCTTTACGCTCGTGAATTTGGTTGCGGTGGTGCAGACGTGGGCGGTTAGCGTGGGGCTGGCGTATTACGTGTTCCCAAGGATGGGGATGACCTGGCACGCTAGGGATGTCGCGCATGCGGTTGGGGTCGCTGTGCCGGTTTTTACGAGCTATATGGGGCATAAGCGGTGGAGTTTTAAGCATTAGTGTCTGCCGCGCAAGTTGAAGCTGGCAGTAAAGGCCTAGACAACCTTGGCATCGATCCGAAAGAATCTGATCCACCGGTACTTGAGGGAACCGGAACGATTCCCTCCATATCGATTGTCTTCAAGAACACGCTAATTAAGCACGAACTGGGCGCAGGGCTACGCGATCATCTGGGCTGCCGGGCGAGCGCTGAGCGTACGCCCGAAGCGACCAACTAACGTAACGGTAAGAGCCGCCACCACAAAAACATTCAATCGCAATGACTATTACGCCTGTTGCAGGCTAGCCTGTCCTCTACCCCGCAATCCTGATGTGCTTTTGAATGCCGCAGGAAAGTGTTTGACCGCCTTTGGTCAACTGAACGTCCAGCAAGTAGTCACCTCTAAGAGGGGCGACATCAAACCAAGCGATATAGCCGGCAGGTCCCATAGCGGGCTTTTCAAAATGGGCATTCACATCCCTTCTGAACTGCAGATGCGCAGGCATCCTGACAGTTCTTTTATCTAGCCCGGTAAGGGTGACAGCGGCCGTCTCCGGAGCAATGCCATTCTTTCTTGACCAGACAGCCCATCCATCGACACGCAGGGTTTTGCCGGTCACCGTCGAGATCGACAGGAGCGATTCACCGTTGATCATGGGTGGGGAACACTCAGCGTCCGCGCCAATCGCTGGAGCAAGATTGCCGGGCACTTGGGATGTCATCATGATCGCGTTGGCAAGTTTGTTTCGCGCCACGGGTATCGTGCTAAATACGGTCGTGATCTTCTGACTCCAATGCGACTCAGACGCTCGGACTCTGATCGTCTGCACGCGGAGGTTTTGGAAATACTCTTGCCGTTCGTCGGTATATAGGGCGACGAGATCAAGCTTCGATTGGACGAGGGGTGATAAAACAAAGCCCGCGCGTGCCATATCCGGTGGCATCCAATACGTCAGAGATCGACCATCTACCAACGTGACTTGGAGTTCGATGCGGGAATTTTTTAGTAGAGCGTTCAACACCTGACCGAGCAGGGTCGGCTGAATGTCGATGCGGACGAAAAGTGGATTTTCGGTCTTTGGGATTGTTGTCGCCTCGTTTAGGCGAAGTTCCATCGTTGAACCGACAGCAGCGCGAGGAGCGTTCGATGTGCGATCCATTAGAGCGTATTCGTTAACAAATTTCTTTGGATGGTATCGGGTCAGCAAAGGGATCCAACTCGGGCCGTCCTCGATCGTCGGGAACCGGCCGTCGATTGGGGCGATGCCGAAGAATAGGTGTTGCGGCGCGTTTTCGTCTGATAGATGGCGGGCGTCGATATTTGCAAGCGATGACGTATAAGCGGAATAGCTCTGTGTAACGGGCCGGGGGGTCCACCGCAACCCATATGCGAGCAATATCGAAATGTCGATCGGGTAAATGTCTGCAGTACCGTCAATACTCAAGAGAGGATTTTTCTCTCTGATTTGACGGAGATGGTCACTGAATGAAGATTCCAGCGCTTCGCCGCGACTTCCGACCCACGTCGGACTTGTCAGAATGGCATATGTTTCACGAGACACGCGTTGGAAAAACGAGCCGTTCTCGAATTGCCAGTACGATTGGTCAATGTACCAATACCCTCCGCAAGTGACCGCGAGCGCCACTGCTGCTACTGCTGGGCGACGCGCCGTAACCAGGACTACACACATCACGACAAGAGACATCGTCATCATGACATGCGCGTCAGCCCGCACAAATCCAGCTTTGACACTGAGGAACAAAACGAAGACAAATCCAACTCGCCATGCCCACGTGACGAACCCTGCACGCTCACAAAATTGCCATGACGCGAGTAGGAGCACGCTTATGCACACGGCCGTTAGCCAAACCTCGTAAGCATGTGCAGGTAGGCTCATAGCTCCTGCATAACCCGACACGATGGGCAACTGCGCGTGAAAAAATAGCGGCAACGCTTCGATCGGTTGCCCGGCAAATTGCCACGCGAGCGCCATTGAACAGAAGAAAACTGGCAGAGTGACGACCGACCGTCTCCAGCGTCTCCAGAGCATCGCCGGCGCGAGAAACAGTGCTGGTCCGACGGAGATTGCGAATGTACCCTTCACGAGCGGAATGATGCCTAGTGCCGCCGCTCCGATCAGCAGAGCCACTCGTGTCAACGCGTCGTGGTCGATCCTGTCTGGATGGTCGGGCGGTAATGCTGCTCGCGCAGCGGTAGCCAGATAGAAAATCGGCAACATGAAGAACGGTGCATCACGCACGAAGCCAATCAGCATGGCTGGCCAGAGCCACATGAACGATTTCGGCGAATATCGGAGTTGCGCGACAACCATCAGCATCCACGCCACTCCAATAACAAGGGCACCGCCCAACATCAGATTGTCGGTTCCAGGGTGGTATAGCCGGGTAAACAACGATGCGTATGGGCCATACGTGAAGATCATGTCTCGGCCAAACACCATGCCGCGGGCGACAGCCTCATTCATGGCATATGCCCATCGTGTTGCCTCACGAAGGAATGTTACCCGACGGATTGTTGTCGTTTCGCTTTCCTTCTTCTTTTCTTTCGTGGTTTTCCGGGCGCG
>NZ_CADFGE010000006.1 GCF_902833645.1 Paraburkholderia fungorum | reverse complement strand
AGACAAAGTCCATCTGAATCCGGAGCGCACCCTGGCATCGGCTCACAGATACAAGCAGGCAGCGTAACGGTTCAGGCGACAACTACCTTGACACACACCGCCTGCCGCAAAGAAAAGTAGGCAAAAGAAAGCGGCTCACACCGCCAGCTCATAAGCGGATCCCCCGCGCAGTAGCGGTAGTGGTGCATCTGGAATCTGTCGCCCCGCACACTCCGCGCCGTTGACACAGGGCTCATCAGCTCCCACTCCGCACTGCGTGCGTCGCGGACGGGTCTGCCAGGGAAACCAGCGGGTTTGCTCCGCGCAGCGGGAGCCGTCGGCTTCGCCTCGGCGAGACGTCCCCGCTCTGATTGGCCAACCTCCAATTCAAAGGAAATGTCTGTGCATTGCATTGGCGACCGCGACCACCGCCACGGTTGTGCTTGTGCGTGGAGCAGCGATGCAACGGCGAGTCGGGGAACGGGGACAACCGGGAGAATGAGACGCAACTCGGTGGCAGCGATGCAACGACGAGTCGGGGAAGGGACAAAACCGCGGAAGCGAAAATCCAGCGACCGGTTTTATGAACTAGGTATCGGCGCGCGCAGCGCCGCCGGAGGTATGACTCCTTTGTCACTGAGGCGGAATGTGCGAGGCGGCAGATTCCAGATGCACCACTGCCGTGGCTGCGCGGGGGACCCGCTTAAGAATTAGCGGTTTGAGCCGCTTTCTTTGCTTACTTTCTTTGCGGCGGCAAAGAAAGTAAGTGCCGCCCCGCACAGGGGCAACGCTAATAGACCACTAACATATCAAGGAAAGGCCAAAAGACCAAAAGACCAAAAGACCAAAAACAAAACAGACCACGAACCCAGCAAGGCACCGCCCAGAACCCATGGGCAACGCCCAAAAAATCCAGATCAACAACAAAAACCACCAACCAGGCAAAAAATATCAGTAAGCAATACAAACAGACTTACATTCCGTATAGGAATCAACAATAACCTTCCCATGTTCCCGTCCGATCCCGGACGCCTTAAACCCGCCGAACGGCATAGCCGGATCAACCATATTATGCGTGTTGACCCAAACCGTCCCAGCCTCGATCCCATCGACAAGCCGCAGCGCTTTATCGAGTTGATTCGTCCACACACTCGCCCCAAGCCCATACTCTGACGCGTTGGCCAGCGTCAAAACCTCATCGATATCGTCGTAAGGCATCGCCACCAGCACCGGTCCGAATACCTCCTCCCTGACAACGGTAAGCGGCTTGCAAGCGCGATTGGCAATAACCGTCGGCCGGACAAAAAAACCATCCGCATCAACAGCCGCATCGCGCGACAGAATCTCACCGCCTTCCTGCTTGCCCTGCGCAATCATCCCCATGACCTTGTCGCGGTGCCGGGCGGACACCATGGGCCCCATCTGCGTCGCCGCGTCGAAACCGGAACCCAATGCGATACCGTCGGCCACAGCGGCAATCCCTTGCACGACTTCGTCGTAAATCGATCGCGCAACGTACAGGCGAGAACCCGCAGTACAGACCTGTCCGTGGTTGAAGAAAATCGCGCCTGCCGCGCCTTCAATCGCTTTCTTCGGGTCACAGTCGTCCAGCACGATCACCGGACTCTTGCCACCCAGTTCCAGCGACGCCCGCTTCAGATCGTCAGCGCATTGACGACCAATGATGCGGCCCACTTCGGTTGATCCGGTGAAAGTGACTTTATTCACCAGTGGATGCCTGACCAGCGCCGCGCCAGCAGTCTCGCCGCGGCCCGTGACGACGTTGAATACGCCCGGGGGGAAGCCAGCTTCGTGAGCCAGTTCGGCCAGACGGATTGCCGTCAAAGGAGTTTCTTCGGCTGGCTTGAGCACGACGGTGCAGCCGCAGGCGAGCGCCGGAGCAATTTTCCAGACCGCCATCAGCAGCGGAAAATTCCAGGGGACGATTGCGGCGACCACGCCCGTCGGGACGCGTTTTGTCGAAGCGTTGTAGCGGGTGCCCGGGGGGAAGGGGATCGACAGGTCGAAAGTCGTACCCTCGATTTTGGTGGCCCAGCCAGCCATGTAACGCAACCATTGGACGCTGCCCGAGACTTCCAGCATCTTTGAGAAGGCGATGAGTTTTCCCTGGTTCAGGGTCTCCAGGGTGGCTAGTTCGTCTGTGTGCTGTTCTATCAGGTCGGCTAGTTTTAGTAGCAGATGCTCACGAGTGGCTGGCGGCATTCTGCGCCAGGTGTTGGATTCGAAGGCCGCCTTCGAGGTTTTGACCGCGTGGTCGATGTCGGTTTCCGATGCGTCCGGGATCTGGGCTAGTTCTTTTCCTGTGGCTGGGTTGTATATAGGGAAGGTTTTGCCTGCGGCGCTAGGGGTCTTTTCACCGTTGATGAACATGGTGGTGGGAAGATGTGCTGCGGTTTTCTGGTCGGGCATTTTGTGGAGGCTCCGGTGAGGGTTGAGTTTCTTGGTTTTTTGCGGCTTGCCTGTAGGGGTGTTTTTTTTGATCCGGCGCTTTTGGCCTTTCCTTGATTTGTTAGTGGTCTATTGGCGTTGCCCCTGTGCGGGGCGGCACCTACTTTTCTTTGCCGGCCGCAAAGAAAAGTAGGCAAAAGAAAGCGGCTTTACACCGCTAATTCTTAAGCGGGTCCCCCGCGCAGCTACGGTAGTGGTGCATCTGGAATCTGTGCTCCCGCACACTCCGCCTCAGTGACAAGGCAGTCATACTTCCCGACTCGCACTTCGTGCTCGCCGGATAGGTTTGCCCCAGGGTGCGGTGCTTTAAGTGCTTGCGTGATGGCCATCGGCCGGTCGCTAGCGTTACGGCGCAAGCCAGGTTCGCTGTCGCGGCCGATACATACAGCATCGTGAATCCGTCACCGAAAAAATAAGGCGTCGTCGATAACGTTGCGCCCAATATCATGCCAACGTGATGTGCCGCGCCAGGGCAGCCAGCGTTTATCACCCCGCTCGATTTGCCGCGTGGCTTCATGAGCGCCGGAATCGTCAGGCAGTCCAGAATCACAAATATTCTTGCCGCGAGCACGGCCGCGGTGGGGGCGTCTGCTGCGGCAAGCGCTGCGATTAACGCCGCGCGTGACACGTACAACGCAATCAACATCCGATTGTTGTTGCCGGATCGGTCAGCGATGAACGACAACGCACAAACAGCACCCAGCGAAAGTGCGATCTGCCATATCGGTTGCAGGCTACCCACGCCGCAAATTGCAACCAGCTGGAAACGCGCAAGCATGCCGCTCGATAAGCCCGCAAGTAATGCAAGCAGCACCGTTGCGCCGGTCGCATAGATGGATTCGCTCGATCGATCCGAGCTGTTACTCGTGTACCGATTTCGATCGGGATCTCCTGATGGCGCAGCCCACGTGCCGGCAAGATGCCGCCGGCAACAGAGCAATACGCCGCCCACCATCGCAAACATCGCCGCTATTGCACCGGAATGCTCCAGCTTGCTCACATACGGTGGCACCACGCTCATCGCACTCATCGCAACGGTCAGCGTCACTGCCGTTGCAAACGTGGTCTGCGCTCTGGCGACCCGGGACATCAATAACGGCACGATCGTCATCGTTGCCAAAGCCAGCGCGCTCATCCATATCGCGCTGGCTCGGGGACCAAGGCCGGCTTGCGCCGCCAGTGTCGCGACGCCACTCACGAGCAACACACAGGCCGTGCCACTCACGCTCGCCACTAGCCCGCCTGTGTGGTTTCTCAGGCTCGCAATCGGCCGGCGTGCCGCTTCTCCCATGCTCGCCATCAGCGCGTGTGTGGCGTCCGCCGCCATCGCGGCACGCACGCATGCCGCGTCGGCTATGCGCGCAGCCGCAACTCGCGCGCGGCGCGGCGCCGGCTCAGTGCTTGCAGCAGCCATGATCCGCGGACTTGCCGTCTTCAACGCTGTTCTGGTCACGCTCGGACGGTAAGTCCATCGTCGGGTTGGCAGAGAAGAAGTTGTTCGGCTTGAGCATGAACCCGGCGTACTCCACCGGCATCACCGGGAAGTCCTCGGGTTTGCACACGTGGGTGTGTCCGAAGCTGTGCCACAAGACAATGTCTTCGTTCTCAATGTTGCGATTCGCTTCGATGTAACGCGGCAAGCCATCACCACCGGCATGCTGGTTCGGATAGTCACCGCTCGCGTAGCGCTCGGTCGGGTCAAACGGTGTGACCCACACGTGGCGCGTAGCAAAGCCGCCGCGTTGGCGAACCTTGGAGCGTTCGTCCGCCAGCATGAGCGGGGAGTCGTTCACGATCAGCTTGTAACCGGGATTGGCGCCGACGGCGTTCTTCACGTTCGGATTGGTCACCTTCCAGTAACGTCCCGTACTGCCGTTCGCCATGCGCGCGGCTTCGCTTTCGGTTTTGAACACGCGCTTCGTGGTGTCGAAGACGTTGCCGTACGGATTCGTTTCGCCCATCGGACGCGGCACGAATTCGTGCTCGGTCACAGTGTTGCGCTCGCCGTCCACCATCATGTGCAGGCGCGCATTGAAAAAGTGCTGATGGGTCGGGCCGCCGAGGTTCTCGGTAATCATGCCGCCCCACGGATATGCGTCGCCGTCAGCTACGGCCGAGGTCTGGACGATGCCGGTCAGCTTGCATTCGAGCTGGATCGTGCCGTCCTGATACAGGTACCAGTAGAAACCGTAATCGTAGTTGCCGACGGTCGCGAAAAAGGAGATCACAAGGCGCCGCGAGCGGCGCATTTCGAACACGCCGGTGCGGAACTCATAGTGCTTCCACAGGGTGCCGTAATCCTCTTCGTGCATGCACACGGCGTTCTTCATCAGGAACGCATTGCCGAAATCGTCAGCGGACGGAATGTCGAAATAGCGGATCGTGCCGAGACAATCGCAACCAAGTTCAAGCTGGTTCGCCAGTTTTCCCAGACCATACTCGCCGGCATCGAACGCGCTTTTCCAGTAGTGGTTCGTGCTTGGGTCGGAGTAGGGCACGCACATCTCGGTCACGCTCGCACGGTAGATGATCGGGCGGGTGTTCTTGCCGTCGTCCCACGACAGTTGATGCAGCACCAGTCCCTCGCGCGGCGTAAAGCCGACCCGGAAGTTCCAGTTCTGCCAGCTCACGTGCCAGCCGTCGATCTTGAAGCTCGGGCCCTCCGGCTGGCTGATCGACAGCGGCTTGAGCGTGCCGCGCGGCTCGCCGAGGCTCGGCGTGTCGTAGTTGTGCTTCGCACGCGGAATCGGAATGATGCGGCCGTCGTCCACCAGTTCGATCACTTTCTTCTCGAGCAGGTCGACCACCGCCACCACGCCTTCGATCGGATGCGCGTAGCCGTTATCGGTCACGCTCTCGCGGTAGTAACTCACGCAACGCACAAGGCGCCGGCCATTCTCGTTCTCGCGGTCGAAGCAGCCGGCGGAAAACGGATCCACCTGCACATTCTCCAGATCCTTCTCGGTCAGGCCTCGCTTCAACACCGCAACACGCCATGCGGCGTCATTCTTGACGATCTGCTCGGCGTTCATGAAGTCTTCGATCATGATCGGCGGCTGGCCGTAAGGCGCGCGATCGCACGGCAACGCGTTGCGCGAGGCGACTCTTTTTTCTCTCAGGTCCACGGTGTATTCAACGATCGTACCGTTCGTGCGGTCGATTGCCAGGACGAACGCCGTGCGCGAGAAGTACTCGCCGGCCTTGAATGCGACCACTTCGGCCTTCGGCGGCTCACGCAATTCGACCATCGGAAAGCGAACCTGCGCGTCGAGTTTTTCGCCGGCCTTCACGAGATCGCAGGCAAGCTGCATTTCGTCCGGACTCAGTGGATCGAGCGGATGAACTGGCGCGTGAGCGGCTTTCGTGGCATTCGTATTCATAAGGTTCCCGTAAGGATTGTGCTGGACCGGACGGCGGTCCCGCGCAGATGAGCCGAGCGCGGCGAACGCTGAGTCGATGGCAAATCGTAGGAACTCAATATTATTTTCGCGCTTGCTTATCGCGCCAAATGAACGATAAAGTGCGCCAGGTGCAATGACACAGCAGCACATCAGCGAAGACTTGAGAGGAGACGCTCCGCATGAAAAAAGTCACGCTCAACGGCAGTTTCCCGATGATCCGCGCTGCGGTAATGGGACCGATTGTGCGCGCGCTCGATGCATCAGGCGCCAATTGCGACGCGCTGCTCGAAGCGTTCGGCATGAGCCGCAAGCTCCTGTCGAACCCCTATGAAATTCTGCCGCTCACCCGCTATGTAGCGGCCTTCGAGCGCACGGCCGAGGTACTCGGCGAACCGTCGCTTGGCTTGCGTCTCGGCAGCGAATTGCAACTGACGGAGCTCGGGCCCGCGGGTCTCGTGTTCCTGTCGTCACCGACCTTGAACGCGGCGATGCGCAAATTCTCCCTCGCGCTTGCCTCGTGGCAGAACACCACGACCTGCGAGTTGCTGCGCGACGGCGAATGGCCGGTATGGACCTATCAGATCGCCAATCCGCAGATATGGCCGCGCCGGCAGGATGCGGAGTACAGCTTGTCGACGATGTGCCATATGATTCGCGCCGTACGCGGCGCGGCGTGGAATCCGGTGGAAGTGCATTTCGAGCATGCCGCACCGGCCGATCTCAAACCGTACGCACGCATTTTCCGTGTACCGGTGCGCTTCCAGCAGCCTTTCAATGGCGTGATCCTGCGCCCGCAAGATCTCGACGCACCGCTCAAGAGCGCCGACACGCAAATGGCGCGCATGATGGAACGCCATGCCACGGATCTGATTGCGCGCGATGCGATGCCTCACAGCATCGTCGAGCAGGTGCGCGATCTGGTCACGCGGCGGCTTGCTCACGAAAAACTGATCGTTGCGGACATCGCGAAAGATCTTGGCTTATCCCATCGCTCTTTGCAGCGGCATCTGGCAGAGGCGGGGACCTCCGTACGGCAGATCGTGCGCGAAGAGCGGCAGCGCAGTGTGGAAGGACTGCTTGAACGTGACGGGCTTACTAATGCGGCGATCGCTCGCGCCGTGGGTTATGCCGATGCGACAGTGTTGTGGCGCGCTACGCGCAACTGGAAGAAACAATAAACGCTCCTGACACCGAAAATTTCTTTCACGCTGAAAGCAGGAAGGCGCACATTCGTCACACGAAAAATAACTTCAACATCCTAAGTATTTGCTGCGAACCGCCGCGCCTGCCAGGCAGCGCGCATTGGCGCAGATTATCGAAAAAATGGCGCAGTTCGCGAAGACGCTTTATTTTTTAGCTACCTACCATGCGCTCACACCGAAGTATCGAATGTCGGTCAACCGAGCGTCTGGACCAGCATGTCCCGGGTTTAGGCGAATTCCAGACTAGCCAACAAAAATAGAGGCAGCGATGAATGAACCCTACTCTCCGACCCGTCTGATCGACGCGGAGAATCCCGTGGAACTGAAGGGCAATACGCTGGGCTTGTGGCAGATCGTGTTCCTCGTCATATCCGCAGCCGCGCCGCTGACCGGCATGCTCGGCGCGGTGCCGCCGGCGATCAGTCTGGGCAACGGCGCGGGCATTCCTGGCGCGTTCGTGATTGCCGGCGTGGTGCTGCTGATTTTCAGCGTGGGATTTGCGTCGATGAGCCGGCACGTGGTGCGCGCCGGCGCGTTCTATGCGTACATTACCGCGGGACTCGGACGGCCGCTGGGCATGGCCGGCGCACTCGTCGCGCTGATGTCGTACACCTTTATCCAGATCGCGCTGTACGGGCTGTTTGGATTCTTCTGCACGGTGATTCTCTCGCCGCTGCTGCACACCGCGATGCCCTGGTACGGCTACTCGCTGATCTGCGTGGCCGTGGTGCAATTCACCGGCATTCGCGGCATCGATCTGAATAGCCGGCTGCTCGGCGTGCTGATGTGTCTCGAACTCGGCATTCTGCTGCTGCTCGCGATTGCAATTGTGGTGCACGGCGGTGGCCCGAACGGCCTCACGCTCGCGCCGTTCACGCCGGAACATGTGTTCAGCGGTCACCTCGGCATCGCAGTGATGTTCGCCTTCGCGTCGTTTATCGGCTTTGAAGCAACGGCAATTTACGGTAAGGAGTGTCGCGATCCGAAGGTGACCGTACCGCGCGCGACATATGTGTCGGTCATGCTGATCCTCGTTTTCTTCGCTTTCGTCACGTGGACGATTGTTTGCGCGTACGGACTGAATGACGTGGTCGCGGTCGCGACGAAGCAACCGGGCGACTTCTGGTTCATACAATCCGGCAAGTACCTGGGCGGTGCGGTGACGACCGTGATGAGCTTCCTGTTGCTCAGCAGTATCTTCGCGAGTCTGCTGTCGTTCCATAACACGCTGGTGCGCTATATCCATGCGCTCAGCCTGGAGGGCATCCTGCCGCAAGCCCTCAACCGGGTGCACGAAAAATACCGCTCGCCGTATGTGGCGAGCTATCTGCAAACACTCTCGGTGTGCGTTCTGCTCGGAATCTTCATCGCGGCCGGCAGCGATGCGTTCAACATCGTATTCAGCTGGAGTTCGGCACTCGGCACGATCGGTATCGTGATGCTCCAAGCGGTGACGAGTTTTTCCGTCATCGCATTCTTCCGCAAGACGCGTAAGGACACGCGTGTATGGCACTCGTTTGTCGCGCCTCTGGTGGGCGGCATTGGCCTGCTGTATATCGGCGTGATTCTGGTGCGCAATCTCGACGCGCTCAGCGGCTCCGATAGCCCGATCGTCAAATCTTTCCCCTGGATCGTATTCGCCGTGGCGCTCGTCGGCGTCGCGATCGGTCTCATCTTGCGTAAGAAGCGGCCGGATATCTACGCACGCTTCGGGCAGTAATCGAAGGGCGCGCCAGGTACCCAGCGCGCGCCACCTCCTTACGTTCCAACGATCGACTGCCGCTGTTCATTTCCGAACGGCAGCGGAGCGGTGTCGTTCGTCCCGTTGTTCTTGCTGATTTCACCACTTAACTTTCGACAGAGATATGGCAGACAAATTCGTCAAGCGCTCGGCGCTTGCGCTGGCCACGTGCGGCCTCGCGATGGGCGCCCATGCGCAATCTTCGGTGACGCTCTATGGCACGGTCGACGCCGGCGTCGTCTACACGACCAACCAGCAGACGACGCTCGCCAACGGCAGCACCAACGGCCACGCGAATTACCAGTTGGCCGGCGGCAACCTGGTGCCGTCGCGGTGGGGTTTGACCGGCGCCGAGGATATCGGCGGCGGCACCACGGTGAACTTCACGCTGGAGAACAGTTTTCTGATCGGCAGCGGCACGATGCTGCAATCGAATACGCTATTCAACCGCAACGCATGGGTCGGTTTGAACAACGCCACCTACGGCGCGCTGACGGTCGGCCGTCAATACGATCCGTTCTCCGACTACATGGGCGCGTACGCGTCGAGCAATAACTGGGCGACGCTATACGGCTCGCATTTCGGCGACGTCGACAACCTCAACGAGGCGTTCAACTTCAACAACTCGATCAAGTACATCAGCCCGAGCTTCGGCGGTTTGACGGTTGGCGGGCTGTTCAGCCTTGGGGGCGTGGCAGGGAATTTTTCGCAGAACAAGGGCTGGTCGCTGGCGGCGAATTACGCGCAGGGGCCGTTGTCGTTGAGCGCGGGGTATCTGGAGTTGAACCAGCCGTTGCAGGCGGCCTTAGGCGGCACTGCCGGGTATATCGGCGATTTCAGTTGCTCGAATGCCGATGCACAGTATTGTCTGTTGCAGCAGGCGAGCAAGGTGAGGATTTTCGGAGCAGGGGGTTCGTATGCGTTCGGCAAGGCGAGCGTCGCGCTCAGCTACACGCACACGCGGCTGTCGCAGAGCCAGTATTTCGCGAGTGCGGCGCGACCCGACGGGGCGGATATCGCGTTCGACATCGCCGAATTGAACACGACGTATACGCTCGCGCCGGATTTGCAGCTTGGTCTGGCGTATATCTTCAACGACGCCAAACCGAGTGGGGGTACCTCAACGCGCGTGCATCAGATCAACCTGGGGGCGGTGTACAGCCTGTCGAAGCGGACAGCGGTCTATGCGGTGGCGATCGGGCAGAAATCTTCCGGCGCCGGCCTCGCGATCGATCCGGCGACAGGGCAGACCGAAAATCTGGCGCAGATTCCGAATATCGTCAACTCGGACACGGATAAGCAACTCTCCGTGATCGTCGGCATACGGCACAATTTCTAGTCTGCCGTTAATCGGCCAGGCGCTTGTCCGCCAGGGCGCTCTGGCAATCCGCCAGCACCTGCTTCACCAGCCGCGCCTGGGGATCGAGTTCGTCCGTGTCGAGAATTTCCTCGACGGCGTCCCGCGCCCAATCGGCTTCGACAAATTTGGCGTGCCGCCGCGCAATCTCCAGCGCGGTGGCCGACAGCCTGGCGATGCTCAGCCAGTCCGCTTCCCGGGACCGGTGGTCGAGCCACTTATGGGCGGCCTGCACGTGAAACGCCGCGTCAGGCCAGTCCTCGTTCAGGTAATAAGCGCCAAGGCAACCGCAGGTGAGCCAGCACAACAGCTCCAAACGGTCCCGTGGACTCAGATGATGGCGTACATCACTCATGGCGACGCTCGCTGCTGTAAATTGCGTTCCGGTAAGGACGGCAAGCCGTCCTCCGCTTCCGTTACACAATATCACGCAGAATTCACGAGCGGCAATGCCTGACTGACCCTGGCGGCTCCGGCACCGCAAACAGCGTGCGGCGGCGGTTGCCAGCGAGCCGCCGTCCCGGCCGCGCTAGCGCGTCGCGACGATAAACAGCCGTGGGAACGGCAGCAGCACGGTGCCGTCGGCGAGCGCCGGATAAGCCTTGGCGATCGCATCCCGGTAGCGCGCCAGGAAGACCCCTTTTTCATGGTCATCGAGCTCGGCCAGGAACGGCCGCAGCGCGCTGCCCTTGAACCATTCGACCACCGCGTCCGCGCCGCCTGCGAGCGGGTGATGGTAGACGGTGCGCCACACGTCGACCCGCTCGCACAGCGGCTTGAGCAGCCCGTAATACCAGTCGGCTCCATAGCGCATGGTGCGTTCCACGCCCTTGAGTTTGGGCGCCCACGGGCCGTCCGCCGCGATTTCGCGCAGCAGGCGGTGCGCCGGTTCGTCGAGGTTGTCCGGCATCTGCACGGCCAGGCTGCCGCCCGGCGCAAGTTTCTTCACCAGCGACGCAAACAGCGGCTCGTGATCGGGCACCCACTGCAGCACGGCATTCGCCAGAATCAGGTCGTACGGACCCGGCGCATCCCACGTCGCAATGTCGCTCACGTCGAACTGGAATTGCGGCAGGCGTTTGCGGGCTGCCTCGATCATGTCCGGGGAACTGTCCATGCCGCTGACCGTCGCGCCGGGCAGGCGGGCCGCCAGCGCTTCGGTGGAGTTGCCGGGACCGCAGCCGATGTCGACCGCGACCCGCACCGTCGTTGCCGGGACCGCCGCCAGCAGATCCCTGACCGGGCGCGTACGCTCGTTTTCGAACAACATGTACTGTTTTGCCGCCCAATCCGTCGATGAAGTCATCTTTCCCTCCGTTGCCTGCCATCCTGGCCACCAAGCCATGTTCGCCGGCATCCGCTCACCGCGTGCAATGCCGACCCGATCCAATCCACTCATTCTGTGCGGCGGCGAAGGCGGAGTAAAATGAATTTATCATTGCCATTCCTTCATTTTTCTAATGAAAATCGACACACTAGGCGTCCAGGCGTTCGTTGCGATTGCAGATCGCGGCAGCTTTCAGGGCGCGGCTGATTCGTTGCACGTCACGCAAACGGCCATTACCCAACGCCTGCGTAAGCTCGAAGCGTTTCTCGGCGTCACGCTGATCGAGCGGACCACCCGTTCCATGGCGCTGACGGAAATAGGGCGCAGTTTTTTGCCTCAGGCACGCCGTTTATTGGGCGAGCTTGCCGATGCGCTGATGGAGATTCGCGAGACGGGCGTGGCCCGTCGCGGCGACGTGTCGATCGCCTGTGTGCCGACCGTGGGCGTGCAGTATCTGCCGCGCATTCTGCAGGCGTATGCGGCGCGTCATCCGCATAACCGCATCAAGATTCTCGATCACGCTTCCTCCGCGGTGGAGGCGGCGGTGTTGCGCCGCGAGGTGGAGTTCGGCATCAATATCGCCGGCGAGCATCATCCGGATCTCGCCAGCGTGCCGTTGACGGAAGACCGCTACGTGCTGATTTGCCATGAAGATCATCCGCTGGCAAAACGACGGCGCATCGCGTGGCCGCAATTGCAGCCCTATCCGCTGATCTTTGCGGGCGAGGTTAGCGGCAATCGCGCCTTGCTCGATGTTGCGCTGGAGAAAAGCGAGCTGTCGCTGCGCTCTTTCTATGAAGTGCAACGCAGCTCGACGGCGGTCGGTCTGGTCGCTCAGGGAGTGGGGGCGGCCGTCGTGCCGGCGCTCGCCATCCAGAAGGGTGCGTATCCGACGGTTCGCACCATCGAGCTTACGCATCCGGTGGTCTCGCGCACGCTGGTTCTCGTGGCGCGCAAGACGGCTCATTTATCGCCGGCGGCACAGGCGTTGTACGACATGATTCTTGAACAGGCGACGTTGAAGGCCTGATTCAAGCCCGATCCTCACAGACACTGTGCCCGCAAACAATGCGCCGCATGACTCAGATCGTGTTCGATCGCACGCCGCACGCCGGCTGCGTCGCGCGCCTTGGCGGCGTTGAGCAATTCGTCGTGCGCATCGTTGAGTGTGCCGGCAAACTGCGCATCGCCAAATAGGAGGTTCGAAATCGGCCCGACCTGCAGCCACACCGTTTCGATCAACTCGAGTAGAAGCGGAGAGCCGGCCGCGCGGTACAGAATCAGATGGAATGCTTCGTTGGCGTCGAGATAGCCCTTGGCGTCCGTAGTGCGTAGAGCTTGTTCCATTTCATCGTTCAGTTTTTCCAGCGTTTCCAAATCGTGCGCGCTGAGATGCGGCGTGCCCAGTTCGGCGGCCTGGCCTTCGAGAATCAGGCGCACGCGCAGCACATCGTCGAATTGTTCTTTCGATAAGCGCGGCACCGTCACGCCGCAGTTGGGCACGTTCACCAGCGCCGACTCGGCCGCGAGGCGCTGCAACGCGGAGCGCACCGGCATCTCGCCCACGCCGAGCTCGGCTGCGACGTGACGGATCTTGATGCGCTCGCCCGGCACGAAGCGCCCGATCGTCAGCCATTGCCGCAGTGTTTCGTAGGTCTGGTCCTGCAGCGTGTGATGGCGCGAAGTTTTCATAAAGCTCGAAGCAGAAGCCAAAAGAGACAGCTGAAAGGCCGACAGTTTAGCGCCGGCCGTACCCGATCAGCCGCGATCCAGAGAGGCTCCCGTGGTCAGTTCGGCCAGGCAGGCGTCGAACATCGACACCAGTTTGTCGACGTCGACGACCGACGTGTCGGGGCAGACCAGGATCATGTTGTGAAATGGCGTGATCAGCACGCCGCGATTGAGCAGGTACAGGTGCACGATCTGTTCCAGCTCCGGATCGAGCTGGCGGCCGGCTTCTGAGCCGTTGCGTGGCGGGGTTGGCGTGAACTGGAATTCGGTGCGGGCGCCGACGCGTGTCACGCACCATGCGAGACCATGACGCGCGATCGCATTCGTCAGGCCCGCCTCGATCCGTTCCGCGAGCGCGAACATGTGATCGTAGGCGGCCTCGGTCATCACTTCGGCAAGCGTCGCTCGGATCGCGCTCATCGCCAGCATGTTGGCCGTCAGCGTGGTGCCGATGCCGGAGTGGCCGGGCGGTGCGCTGCGCTTGGCATGTTGCGCGCGGGCCGCCAGCTCGGCGCTAAAACCGTACACCGCGCACGGAAAGCCGCCGCCCACCGGTTTGCCGAGGATGAACAGGTCGGGTTCGAGGCCGTATGCCCTCGTGTAACCGCCCGGCCCGCAGCTGATGGTGTGGGTTTCGTCGATGGCGAGCAGCGTGCCGTAGCGGCGCATGAGCGCTTGCGCCTCGCGCAAGTAGTCCGCCGCGGGCAGCACCATGCCGATGTTGGTCATCGCGGGCTCGGCGAGCACACAGGCCACGTCGCCGTCTTTCAACGCGTTCTCCAGCGCGGCGAGATCGTTGAATTCGATCACGCGTGTCGCCTCGAGCAGATCGTGCACCTGGCCGATCAGGCTGTCGCGCTGTTGCGGCCTGCCGTCGACCAGATCGACGAATACGTCGTCCACGGTGCCGTGATAGCAGCCGTTGAAGATCACGATCTGGCTGCGCCCGGTCGCGGCGCGCGCCCAGCGCAGCGCGAAGCGGTTAGCGTCGCTCGCCGTCATTGCGAACTGCCAGTAGGGTAGGCCGAAACGGCGCGCCAGCTCTTCGCCGACCCATGCGGCGTCCTCGCCCGGCAGCATGGTCGTCAGGCCGCGCTCAGCCTGGGCCGCAAGCGCGCGGGCCACGGGGGCGGGTGAGTGGCCGAACATCGCGCCCGTGTCGCCGAGGCAAAAGTCGGCGTAACGATGGCCGTCCACATCGGTAAACGAGGCGCCGCGCGCCTCGTCGACATAGAGCGAGAAGGGCGTCGACCAGTCGTTCATCCAGTGCAGCGGCACGCCGAACAACAGGTGGCGCGCGGCGCGTTCGGACAGCGCGCGCGATGCCGGCATGGCCTCCGCAAAAGCGCGGCGCTCTCGTTCGACAAGCGCCTGCGCGCGCTCCCAGTTGATGCCGTGACGGGTATCCAAATCCTGCTTCTCCAATGACGTTTCCATAAACTGTCCGCGCTCAGACGAGCAGTTGCAGATGCTCGCGTTCCCACGCGGTGATGCCTTGCGAGAAGGTCTCGAACTCCTTTTCCTTCACCGAGCAATAGGCCTGCACGAAGTTCTCGCCGAGCACGTCGGCGAGTTCGCCGCACTTCAGGAGCGCCTTGAGGGCGTCTTCGAGGCCACGCGGCAATTCGTATTCGAGGTCGTAGGCGCTTTCGACCATCGGCGCCGACGCTTCCTGCTGCTCGACCATGCCGAGGTAGCCGCAGGCGAGGGTGGCCGCCATGGCCAGATACGGATTGACGTCGACCCCCGGCACGCGGTTTTCGAGCCTCCGGCCGTCCGGTCCGGAGTTCGGCACGCGGATGCCGCAGGTGCGGTTGTCGTAACCCCAGCGCACGTTGATCGGCGCGGCGGTAAACCGCGACAGGCGCCGATAGGAGTTCACGTAGGGCGCGAACATCGGCATGGCTTGCGGCATGTACTTCTGCAGACCGCCGATATAGTTGAAGAACAGCGGGCTGGCCGTGCCGTCTGGCAGCGAAAAGATATTCGCACCGGTTTCGCGGTCGACGATGCTCTGATGAATATGCATCGCACTGCCTGGTTCGTGCTCCATCGGCTTGGCCATGAAGGTCGCGAAAATGCCATGGCGGAAGGCGGTTTCTCGAACTGCCCGCTTGAACAGGAACACGCGGTCGGCGAGATCGAGCGCGTCGCCGTGAGAAAAATTGATTTCCATTTGCCCCGCGCCGACTTCATGGACGAGCGTTTCGACGCCGAGATGCGTCATCTCGCAGAAACGCGACAGGTCCTGGAAGAACGGATCGAATTCGTTGACGGCGTCGATCGAAAACGACTGGCGCCCGGCTTCGTGACGCCCCGCGCGGCCGAGCGGCGGGCGCAGCGGTTCATGCGGATTCTTGTTCTGCGCGATCAGGTAGAACTCCATCTCCGGCGCGACCACGGGGCGCCAGCCTTTTTCTTCGTAGAGTTTGAGCACACGCCGCAACACCGCGCGCGGCGAAATGCCGATGGGCTTGCCGTCGAGTCCGACGCAATCGTGGATCACCACTGCGACCTGCTCGATTGCCCACGGCACGAGCCGAACCGTGTTCGGATCGGGAATGCAGACCATATCGGGATCGCTTGGCCCGACGAAACGCTCAAAATCCGCGAACTCGCCGTTGACGGTGATCATCAGCAGCGCGTTCGACATGTGCATCTTGCCTTCCGAGAGAAACAGGTTCTTCGGCACGATCTTGCCGCGCGCCACGCCCGTCATGTCCGGTATCACGCATTCCACCTCGTGGATGCGGTGATGCTCCAGGAATTCACGTAGATCGTCGCGTAGGTCGCTTTGCAAGGTTGACTCCAGTCGGTTGATGAAGATGGCGCGAAGCGGGGCGGCGAAGCCTGCGCGACGCGCTGTCTGTTCGGGAAAGCTGGACGTTTTGCATCATGAGATTTGATCAAATCATGACATGGATTTTTCCTTTTGGGAAATTTGATCAAATATCATCGGCTCATCGAAGGAACCTGAGAGCTGCCCATGACCGATGCGCCGTGTTCGCAACGCCCGTCGCCGGCCCAACGCGTCGCGACCCTGCATACGATTGCCGCCGCCGTCTCACTGCTGGAGCGGCAGGGGATTAGTGCTGAGCTGCTGCTGGCGGGAAGCGGCGTCGGCGCGGCCGACCTGCGGCGACCGTCCGGGCTCGTCACGCAGGCGCAGGAACTGATGGTGTTCGCCAACGCGTTGCGCGCCTGCGGCGATACGCGTATTGGGCTCGACATCGGCCGCGCCATGCATATTTCGAGCTACGGCATCCTCGGCTACGCGATGCTGGTGAGTCCCACGCTCGGCGACGCGCTGCAATGCGCCCAGGACTTTCCCGTACTGCTCGGGAGCTACTTCAAGGTTTCGCTGCGCCGCAACGCGGAGGAAGCGGCGATCGTCGCGGCCGATTATCACTACCGGCCGGATCTTGCTGTGATCAATACCGACATGTGTCTCGCCTCGATGTGGGCGATCGTCTGCGACGTGCTGTCGGCACGGCGCGCGCCGGATACGCTCAAGGTGACGTTCAACGCACCCGCTCACGCGGATGCCTACGAAGCGCGCATAGGCCGTCGCGCCACGTTCGACGCCACCGAAAACGCCCTGATTTTTCCGGCCAGCTGGCTCGACGAACCGCTGCCGCTCGCCGAGCCGGTGAGCTATCTGATGTCGCGCCAGCAATGCGCACAACTGGAACGCGAATGGGCCACCGCGGCGGGCAACGACGTGACCGCGCGCAGCTTGCGCCTGCTGTATTCCGACCCCTGCCGCTACGGTTCGTTGCGCGCGCTCGCCGATGCGCTGTGCGTGTCGGAGCGCACCCTCAGACGACGCCTGGCGGGCAGCGGCTCCGCCTTCCAGACGCTGCTCGACCGCGTGCGCCACGATCTCGCGCTCGACTACCTGACGCGCACGCGGCTGTCGATGTCGGATATTGCCGAGCGGCTCGGCTATAGCGAAACGGCGGGCTTCCGACACGCGTTCCGCCGCTGGACGGGCCATTGTCCGAGCGATTACCGCTACGCCTGACAGGCGGTTCTGTCGAAACGCCCCTTGAAGCCGACGGTTCGGCCGGCGCAACCTCGTGCCGCAAAGTCACGTCATGAACGACTGACGCCGGGCCACATTGGCCACATTTATCCCCTCGATGACCGCTTCTCCGCTATCGCTCACGCGCGCCTCGGGCAGAATTTTCCCAGACCAATACAAGGGAGACATGAGATGCGTGCAGTCAGCGTGGCGGCAATCCAGTTGGCCGTCCCCGGATGGGATCGCGAGGCGAATCGCGCCGAGGCCGAGCGCCTCGTGCGTGAAGCGGCGGCACAAGGCGCACAGGTGATTCTGCTGCCCGAGTTGTTCGAGTTGCCGTATTTCTGCACCGAACAGGATTCAAAGCACTTCCGTCATGCGCTGCCGTTCGAGGGCCATCCCGCCATTACGCGGTTTAGCCGCGTCGCGGCCGAGTTGAACGTAGTCCTGCCGATCAGTTTCTTCGAACGGGCCGGCAACGTCTTCTACAACACGGTGGCGATGATCGACGCCGATGGCCGCGTGCTCGGCCGCTACCGCAAAACTCATATTCCCGACGGTCCGGGCTACAGCGAGAAGTACTACTTCACGCCCGGCGACACAGGTTTGCGCGTCTGGCCGACGCGCTACGGCACACTCGGCGTCGGTATCTGCTGGGACCAGTGGTTCCCGGAAACGGCCCGCGCGATGGCGCTGCTCGGTGCCGAACTGCTGTTCTATCCGACCGCGATCGGCAGCGAACCGCAAGACCCGTCGCTCGACAGCAGCGCGCACTGGCAGCGCGTGATGCAGGGCCACGCAGGCGCGAACCTCGTGCCGCTGATCGCCGCGAATCGCACCGGCCGCGAGCAAGGCCGCGACTTCCCGCAGCGCTACTACGGGTCGTCGTTCATCGCCGATCAGTATGGCGAGCAGGTGAAGAAAGCGGGGCGCGACGAGTCCGCGATCCTGCTGCATCGTTTCGATCTGGATGCGGTTGCCGCGACACGCCATGCATGGGGCGTGTTTCGCGACCGGCGGCCGGCCTGCTACGGCATCCTCGCGACGAGCGACGGCGTACACCGGACGCAGGAGGGGGCACCGTGACTATCGTATCCACGAGTGTGACGGACCCCGCCGGATTGAGTGACGGATTCGAGCAGCAAGCATTCTGAGGAGACATTGCATGTTGACTGTGTATAGCGATCGGCACCGGCTGCATCATGGCCACGCGGAATTGATCGACGGCGAAATGAAGCCTTGCTTCGAGATGCCGAGCCGCGCTGATTTCATCCTGGAACGGGTGCGCGAAACGAAGCTCGGCGACGTGATTGCGCCCGCATCGTTCGGACTCGATCCGGTGCACCGTGTTCACGACAAAGGCTTCATTGCGTTTCTCGGCAGCGCGTGGGACGAATGGAGCGCGCTCGGCCGCAAGCATGACGCGCTGCCGCTCATATGGCCGGTGCGCGGCATGCGCCAGGACCGCGTGCCGGAAGATATCGACGGCAAGCTCGGCTACTACTCGATGGATGCGGGTGTGCCGATCACCGCGGGCACGTGGGCCGCCGTCAGCGACGCCGTGAACGTGGCGCTCACCGGCGCGCGCCACGTGAGGGAAGGTGCGCGCGGCGCATTCTCGTTGTGCCGCCCGCCTGGGCACCACGCTGCGGCGGACTATATGGGCGGCTACTGCTATATCAACAACGCTGCGGTGGCGGCGCAGTCGTTCCTCGATGCGGGCGCAAAGCGCGTGGCGATTCTCGATGTCGATTATCACCACGGCAACGGTACGCAAAGCATTTTCTATCAGCGTTCGGACGTATTGTTCGCGTCGTTGCATGGCGATCCGCGCACTGAGTACCCGTTCTTTCTCGGCCACGCTGACGAAGCCGGCGCGGGTGCCGGCCTCGGCTACAACGCCAACTTTCCGCTGCAACCGGGTACGGCTTGGGCGGACTATACGGTGGCGCTCGACGCGGCCTGCGCGCGTGTCGCCGATTACGCGCCGGATGCACTGGTGGTGTCTCTCGGTGTCGATACTTTCGAAGAAGACCCGATTTCGCAATTCAAGCTGCGCAGCGCGGACTATCTGCGTATCGGCGAGGCGATCGGACGATTGGGGAAACCGACCTTGTTCGTGATGGAAGGCGGCTATGCGGTCGCGGCGATCGGAGTGAATGCAGTGAATGTGCTGGTGGGGTTTGAGTCGGTTTGAGTCGGTTTGAGTCAGGTTGGCGAGCTGGCCCTGTGCGCTGCGCGCAAAGTGTCCATGTCCGCTTCGTCACGTCACGGATACGCTACGATTCGAACCGGATTCCCGGTGTATTTCTCCATAGCGACCGAACGGGCAGCGACCAGCCATGCTTCAGATACTAGGCAAAGCCTCATCCATCAACGTCCGCAAAGTGCTGTGGGCATGTACCGAACTCGGCCTGCCGTTTGAGCGGGAAGATTGGGGCTCAGGATTCAGGACGACCAACGTGCCCGAATTCGTCGCTTTGAACCCGAACGCCATGGTGCCGGTGATCCGGGACGGCGAGTTCGTGCTGTGGGAATCCAACTCGATCATCCGTTATCTGGCCGGCCGTTATGGAGGCGAGTTCCTCTACCCGGGGGACCCTTGCGAACGCGCGAAATGCGATCAATGGATCGACTGGCAGGCGAGCGAACTCAATCGGGCATGGAGCTACGCGTTTCTGGCGCTGGTCCGCAATTCGCCGGCGCATCAGGACCGTCAGCAGATCGACCTGTCGTGCGTGAATTGGACCCGGCATATTGCGATCGTCGATCGGCAACTGGAGACGACCGGTGCCTTCATCGCCGGAGCGTCGTTCTCGCTTGCGGACATCCCGATCGCGCTCTCGATCAACCGCTGGCTCGAAACGCCGCTACAGCATGGCGGTTTTCCCGCGCTGACGGCTTACATGGCACGCCTCGCCACGCGTCCTGGCTATCCGGCGTATTGCCGTAACGGCACGCCGTAAGCCACGCGGTTACTCCACCAGGGCGGCGCTCCGTTGTGCCGCCTT
This sequence comes from Paraburkholderia fungorum, assembly GCF_902833645.1. GTDB lineage: Bacteria > Pseudomonadota > Gammaproteobacteria > Burkholderiales > Burkholderiaceae > Paraburkholderia > Paraburkholderia fungorum. The sequence continues at coordinate 431,517 of NZ_CADFGE010000006.1, read as the reverse complement.
GGCGAACAGGCCCGACGCTGCCGAACTGAGGCGGCATTGGCGTGACGGGTCCGTTCGCAAGTGAATGCTTACAAAAATACCGGTCAAATGCTTACGAAAGACCAGGTGCGGGGTGCTTCTGTGTAGCTCGGCGCGACTCGCCTACAATGGCCGGTTTCGCGATACAGATTGAAGGTTTGAAAGATGCGGGTACTGAAATTTGCACTGGCTGTGCTGGCAGCCTGTTTTACGCTCAACGCAAGCGCCGAGATGACGGCCGCGCAATATAAGCTCTGGGCACATACCGACAACAACTCGGTGTACGCGGCTTACATCACGGGCACGATCAACGCGCTGGGTTGGGCGAATGGGGATCTGGTGTCGAAGAAACGTCCGCCGCTGTTCTGTCCGCCGCAAAACCTGGCCATCGGCAACCAGAATGTCTATCCGCTGCTCGACCAGTTTTTCGCCAATCATCCGAGTATTTCAGACGACTTTCCAATCGGGCTCGCCATTCTGCGCTCGCTTCAGGGGGCGTTTCCCTGTTGACAGGCAGTTCGGCTACGACGCCATTCGAAATGCGTCTAGCGCCCATATCTCGTTCGCGAGAACAGACGGTTGCGAGCGGGCAAGCCACTCCGTCAGCGGCGTAAGGCTGATGCCTGGCGCAACCGAGCCGCCGAATGCCTCGGAAACGAACGGCGCGCCATCGCCCGGGCGACCGACGACCTGAACCATATGGGCTTTGCCGCGCGGCCGGGGAAGCGGGGCGGTGGATGCCCCGCGAAGACTCACATCTGCACGAGTCCGGGGATCTGCACGTCCGGGTTGACGTCGGCTTCATAGTCCACGCCGGCGATTTCGAATCCGAACAGGCGCAGGAAATCGGTCTTGTAGCCGCTGAAGTCGGTGAGTTCGTAGATGTTGTTGTCGTTCACCTGGGTCCAGAGTGCCTGGACACGTGCCTGCACCTCGGGATCGAGTTCCTTGTAGTCGGCGCGCAGACGGCCTTCTTCGTCGATGTGCGGCGTTGCGCCGTACATGCTGTCTTTGAAGAGACCGTAGACCTGTTCGATACAGCCTTCGTGCGTGCCTTTTTCCTTCATGACCTTGAAGAGTAGCGACAGGTACAGCGGCATCATGGGGATCGCGGAGCTTGCTTGCGTGACGACAGCCTTGAGCACCGAGACGCGTGCATCGCCGCCCTTGGCCGCCAGTTTCTCGCGGATGCCGAGCACTTTCTGGTCGAGGTCTTTCTTGGCCGCGCCGATCGAGCCGTTCCAGTAGATATCGTGCGTGATTTTTTCGCCGAGATAGGTGAACGCGGTCGTTTTCGCGCCGTCGGCTAGCACGCCGGCGTCGAGGAGGGCGTCGATCCACATCTGCCAGTCTTCGCCGCCCATCACTGCGACAGTGTTGTCGATTTCTTCTTGCGTGGCGGGTTCGAGGACCGTTTCCTTGACGACTTCCTTGTCGGTGTCGATGCCGCGCAGCTTGACGGCCTTGCCGACCGGCTTCAGGGTTGAGGTGAACACCTGACCGGTTTTCGGATGCGTGCGCTTGGGTGCTGCCAGGCTGTAGACGACCAGATCGACCTGACCGAGATCGCGCTTGATGACTTCGATGGTGCGTTGCTTGACTTCATCGGAGAAGGCATCGCCGTTGATGCTGGTCGCGTACAGGCCTTTTTCTTTGGCGAATTTTTCGAAGGCTGCGGTGTTGTACCAGCCGGCCGTACCGGCTTTGGTTTCGCTGCCGGCGCGTTCGAAGAAGACGCCGAGCGTGGCGGCGTCGGAGCCGAAGGCGGCGCTGATGCGGGCGGCGAGGCCGTAGCCGGTTGAGGCGCCGATCACGAGCACTTTTTTCGGGCCATTGGCGATGGGGCCGCGTGTCTTGACGTATTCGATCTGTTCCTTGACGTTGGCTTCGCAGCCGGTCGGATGGGTCGATACACAGATGAAGCCACGCACGCGCGGTTTGATGATCATGAAGCACCTCTTGTCAGAATTGCCGACATTATAGAGGGGAAGGGTTTGGGGTTGTTCAGGGGCTGATTTTGTTTGGCGGTGCCGGGTTTGTTTGGCGGTGCCGGGTTTGTTTGGCGGTGCCGGGTTTGTTTGGCGGTGCCGGGTTTGTTTGGCGGTGCCGCTTTGGTTTTTCTTGTTGTGGTCGTGGTCTGTTCTGGTGTTGGTCTTTTGGTCTTTTGGCCTTTCCTTGATATGTTAGTGGTCTATTAGCGTTGCCCCTGTGCGGGGCGGCACTTACTTTCTTTGCCGCCGCAAAGAAAGATAAGCAAAGAAAGCGGCTTTACACCGCCAGCTCATAAGCGGGTCCCCCGCACAGTAGCGGCAGTGGTGCATCTGGAATCCGTGCCCCCGCACACTCCGCGTTAGCGACAAGGCACTCATCAGCTCCCACTCCGCACTGCGTGCGTCGCGGACGGGTCTGCCAGGGAAACCAGCGGGTTTGCTTCGCGCAGCGGGAGCCATTGGCTTCGCCTCGGCGAAACGCTCCCGCTCCGATTGGCGAATCCCACCTCAACTGGAACGTCAGTGTGGCGCTTTCGCGGTGCGATCGTAATCGCTGCCGCGGTTGTGCTGGCAGCAGCGAGACAACGGCGAATCAGGGAAGGGAACAAGGGAAAGCGGGAAAGCGAAACCGCGCCCGGTGACAGCGATGCAACGGCGAACCGGGAACGGGATAAATCGGGGCAGCAAGAACCTGGCGGGCGGTGTTATGAACCGGGTATCGGCGCGCGCAGCGCCGCCGGAGGTATGACGCCTTTGTCACCAGCGCCGAATGTGCGAGGACACAGATTCCAGATGCACCACTACCGCTACTGCGCGGGGGACCCGCTTAAGAATTAGCGGTGTAAGCCGCTTTCTTTGCTTATCTTTCTTTGCGGCGGCAAAGAAAGTAAGTGCCGCCCCGCACAGGGGCAACGCCAATAGACCACTAACAAATCAAGGAAAGGCCAAAAGACCAAAAGACCAACAACAGAACAGAACAGACCACGACCACAGCACGGCAACGCCAAAAACCCACCTCAACAACAAAACCACCAGCCAGCCCCTGCTACGATGCTGCCTTCGTCAAAGCAGAACGACAACGGTACCCTCGAGTGAAGCGCCTGATCCCCCAACTCCTGCAGACCCTTGAAAAAGGGCTGACCCTGGCAAACCAACCCATCGCCAGAGCCTTCTGGCACCTGCGTCACCCCACGCTGCGCGGCATGGCATGGGCCTGCGCCGCAATCCCGGCGCTCTTCGTCGTGTATGTGGCGGCCCTGATCCCGTTCACGCCCAGCATCGGCGATATCCGTAAGGCGAAAATCGAGCAGCCGGCGCAAATCCTCTCGGCAGACGGCAAACTGCTGGCCGAATTCAAGCCCTCGAACCGCGAGTGGGTAAAACTCCAGGACATCTCGCCAAACGTGGTGAACGCGCTAATCGCCACGGAAGACCACCGTTTCTACCAGCACTTCGGCCTGGATTGGCGCCGCACGGCATCGGCCGCGCTGCACACGTTTTCCGGCGACCGCCAGGGCGGCTCGACCATTACCCAGCAACTCGCCCGCAATCTCTACCCCGATGAGATTGGCCGTGCGCCCACGCTGACCCGCAAGATCAAGGAGGCGATCACGGCCTTCAAGATCGAGGCGCTCTACACCAAGGACGAGATCCTCGAGACCTATTTGAACACGGTGCCGTTCCTCTACAACGCCTACGGCATCGAGATGGCGGCACGAACCTATTTCGGCAAATCGGCCGGCGAACTGAACGTGCTGGAAAGCGCGACGCTCACCGGCATGCTCAAAGGCAACAGCTACTACAACCCGGTGCTCAACCCGGAACGCGCCCTGCAACGGCGCAATACGGTGCTGGCGCAAATGGTCAAGTACGGCAAGCTCACGCCCGCGGCCTACGCGACACTCTCACGCCGTCCGCTGCGGATCGATTTCGAGCGGCAAACCGAGCCGCCCGGACCCGCGCCGCACTTCGCACAGCAACTGCGCAGGTGGCTCGCGGCCTGGGCGGATCGCAACGACTACAACATGTATTCCGACGGGCTCGTGGTGCGCACCACCATCGACTCACGCCTGCAAACCATGGCCACCCAGGCCGTGACCTTGCAGGGCAACCAGTTGCAAGGCATCGCCAACTCGGCATGGGGTACGCGCGCGGGTTGTTCGAACGGCCGCGATCTGCTGCAAACTTTCCTGCGCGAAACCCCCGACTACCGCGCCGCGAAAGATGCGGGCCTGACGGACGACGAAGCGCTCAAGCGCGTCTCATCCGATCGCAACCTGGTGCAGTCGGTGTGCGAATCCAAGACCCGGGTACAGGCGGACTTTCTGGCGATGGACCCGCGCAACGGTCAAATCAAGGCGTGGGTCGGCAGCCGTGACTTCAGCCAGGATCCGTTCGACCACGTCCAGCAGGCACGACGTCAGCCAGGATCGACCTTCAAACCGTTCGTCTACGCCGCGGCCTTCGAAGACGGCGCCAAACCGTCCGACACGTTTGTCGACAAAGCCGTCGAAATTCCGCTGGCCGGCGGCGAAGTCTGGCGGCCAAGCGACGAGGATGAACCGAGCGAGCGCGCCATCAGCCTGCGCGACGGCCTCGCGTATTCGCGCAACCGGATCACGGCCCAGTTGATGGAAACGGTCGGGCCGAACAAGGTCGCGCGACTGGCGCGCGCCATGGGCGTGCGCGACAGCGAACTCGATCCGGTGCCGTCGCTCGCGCTCGGCACGAGCCCGGTGACGCTGAAGGAAATGGTCTCGGCCTACGGCACGATCGCCAACCTCGGCGCTTACGTGGAGCCGGTGATGGTCACGCGTATCGAAGACCGCAACGGCGAGGTGCTGGCAGAATTCGCGCCCGTGCCGCCCAAGCAGGAGTTGCCCCCCGACGCCGCCCGCACGCTCGTCGACGTAATGCGCGACGTGGTGAGCCGGGGCACGGGCTCGAGCATTCGCAGCCGCTTCGGCGTTCGCGGCGACGTCGCGGGCAAGACGGGCACCACGCAAGGCAACGCCGACGGCTGGTTCATCCTGATCCAGCCGCAGCTCGTGGCAGGCGCGTGGGTCGGTTTCAACGACAGCCGGGTGACCTTGCGCAGCGACTATTGGGGCCAGGGGGCGCACAGCGCGTTGCCAATCGTCGGCGACTTTTTCCAGCGCGCGCAGCGCTCGAAACTGATCGACAGCCGGGTCAGATTCGCGACCGATCAGCAGCCGGGCTGGTTTGCGGAACGCTCGGACAGGTTGCGCGCGTGGTTCCAGCATCTGTTCACAGCGCAGTCCACGAAGACTGACGCGCCGGTCGTCAAGCGCAATACGACACGGCACGTGCCTGCCGCCACCGCGCCTGCACCGACGTCCGCACCGACGTCCGCTGCGGATGTCGAACCGAAACCGTTGGCCGCGCAGCCGCCGCTTCTTCAAGCGCCTGGGCCGACGAGCGGGGCGGTGAGTGGTGCAGCGAACGGCTCCGTCGACGGTGAGACGCATGGCAGCGGCGAGCCGGCTTTGGCGCCGACGCCCACGCCGGACGACATCGCTCCGCCGGACGCTGACGGCAGCGCGGCCCACTCACTGCCGGGCGCGCCGGCCGGCGCGAGCGCAGCGCCGTGAGGGCTTCGCGAGCGTTCCGCCGTCACGACCTCGCGGCCTTCGCCGTGCCTGCCGCCGCTCGACAGGAACGCGGCAAACCATGATTCGCGCGGGCTGCTTCAGGCGCACCCGCCGTCAGGCAACGAAGCTGCCGTGCCACGCTGCCGCGGCGGTTCGCGTTAGAACCGGTGCGTCATGCCCAACGTCGCAAGAATCTGCTTCGTTCCGGGTGCGGTCACGGTCACACCCGGCCAGCTCACCGTAGCCGTGCCGTTGTTCTTCATGTAGCCCGCCCGCATGTACAAACTCGTGCGTTTAGATATCGAATGATCGATACCCAGTTCGATGCCAGGCGTGTTGTCATGGGTGCCGCGCACGTTGCGCTGAACTCCGGCAATCTCGATCACGTCGGCCGGCGTGGCCTGAATCGTGGCGCCCAACTCGGCAATGCTCAGCGCGTGCCCGGTGCCCAGATGGGCGGCCAGCGACCCGGGCGCCGGGTCCTGCGCACGGTTATAGGAATAGTTGAACTGGAAGTTCACGATGCCGATTCGGTAAGCGAGCGCGCCAATGAAGTGCTCGGTGCCCAGCAGGCTCAGCGCGGCCGGCAGACCGGCAATGGTTTCCCGTCCGGAGTGCTGGTTGACGTACGCAACGCCGGCGTAGAAACCGTAACCCGAGTAGGTGGCCGCGACGTTCAGCATGTTGCCTGTCGTGGCCGGCACGGGCTGCGTCACCGTGGCGGAGAACGCATACATGCCGTAGAACTGCAGGCCTTTGAGATTCGGCGATTGATACATGACTGAATTGCTGGCGCGGCCGGAATCGTATTGCGTCGAGAGCGTGTTCCGGTCCACCGCGAGGACCATGGCCGAAAACGGCGACAATACCTCGTTCGCGCGAAACGGATCGGACGGGTAGATGACCCGGAAGCTGGGTTCGTACTGCCGTCCCATGGTCAAGGAACCGTATTTGTCGTTGCTCAGACCGACCCAGGCCTGGCGATAGAAGAGCGCGGAGGTATCGGCGAACAGCCCGCCGTTGTTCACGTTAAAACCCGTTTCGACGTTGAACTGCGCCTTCAGCCCGCCGCCCAGGTCTTCCGTACCCTTCAGGCCGAACAGGGAACCGGTCGAGCCGCCGCTTTTCTCGGCATACGAATGGACGCCGCCATTACTCAGATACTGAATGTTCGCATCGACGACGCCATACAAAGTCACACTCGACTCTGCGGCCGCGGCGCCGCCGGCGGCAAGAATCAGCGTCGCTCCGCAAACGCCATGATTGATAAAACGCATGCATGTCTCCTCTTTTTATATCCGCCTGCAGCGGACTTGATTGCACTGTCTTCATGCGGGAGCGCGTGGGGTCCGAATTCTTCGACCCCGGCGACCCCGGTCGGTCGCGGCAAAATGGAATGACCGTGCTAATTTCAAGTCAATTGGCGGGATAAAGCCAGTGCATTGTTTTTATGAGAAGAGTGCAGATATTGCATGGCAAGAAGAACCCGGCGAAACCCGGCTGAGGGCGACGCAATCGCCTGAGTCGTCCGGCCGGCCGAAGCTCGGCGATGTTCCGCCCCGGCGGCACCTGGCGGCGATTGTTCAGGTGCATGCAACAGTGTTTTCAGTAGGGGAGGCTGATCTGGCGCGCCTGATTGCGGATAATTTCGGGATTGGAAAACAGTTAATAAATGTAGATGAGCAGGTTCAACCCTATTTTTTCAGATCACCCATCCGGTGAGGGGCGGGCACCCGCGGCATCGCAGCGCCAAAACCAGCTGGCCGGCCGGGCGCGCCTGCTTCTCGCGGCGATTGCCACGTGCGCGAGCCTTGTGGGATGTGCATCGTCGACCGATGTTGTTGCTACCGACAAACCCGGCACTTACACCGTTGCGGCGAGCGCGACCGGCGGCCGGATGGCCTGGGCTCGGGCGCATGAACACGCGGTAAGCGAGGCGCGCGATTTCTGCGAACGTCGCGGCATGCTAAGCAGTGTCACGACTGAAACGGTAAGCGGCGTGGAGATGATGACCGAGCACGCATCGTCGGTGAATTTCGAATGCCATCCGAAGTTTTAGGGCTGCGGGGAAACGGGCGACGCCGTGTCGTCGATCAGCGTGAATCCATGCTCGGCGCTCCATTGACGGCGACGCGTCGCGTAGTCGTCGGCCGCCATCGCGGTGCAGATAAAGGTGGGGCCGCCGCCGCACCAGTCGATGGTCAGCGTTTTCGAAAATACCTTTAACCCGGTGGCCACGCCATCGACAAATATGTCGCCTTGCGGTCGCCGGAGCAGGGCGAGCGGATCGTCGAGCGTGCGCAAGGACTCGGGCAGCCAATGACGGCATTCGACAACCGGCGATCCCGGCGGCCCCGGCGGCGGCTCCTCGTGCGCATGCCGTTTTGCGAGGTCTTCGACGAGCGACTCCTGTAGCCAGAGGTCCTGCACGGCGACGAAGCGCTCAGGCCTGGCTGTGGCGATCAATTCGGCGAGCGGCGCCACCGAGGGTTGATCGTGCGTAAGCGGGCTGACGCGCCCCTTGACGTCTGTCTCGCTGACCTCGTCAAGTTCCCAGAAACGCGACTCGCGGCAGTGGTACAGAACGCGCTCCCGACGGTCGAAAACGTACAGCCCCCACGTGCCGCGACTTGGCATGGGAGACACGAAGTAGCGTCCATCGTGGGAAAAGCGAGCCGATGCGCCGCCGTTGAGCAGCACGATGCCGTCGGGGAACAGAAAGTCGCAGACAATGGGGCCGCCCATGGCAATCTCTTCCGCACAGATCACGCGGACTGGTTCGTTTTCGGGTGTCTGGACAGGCTCGTCACCGCCCCAGGCGCTGCCGCCACGCGGGCCGTCGTGAACGGCGCGTGCAGGACGCTCGGCGTTCTGCACGGCTGGCTCTGATTCGACCGTGCGCGGTTGCAGTCCAATGCGCCGTTCGAATGCCTCCAGCGCCAGCACGGAAATCGTCCAGACACCGATACCAGCCGGTATTCCGAGCACGAGATGAGGCACCTCGAGGGCCGTGCGGATGCCAAGTCCAATTGGCCAGCACAGCTTGATGAGCGAGAGCCAATGAGTACGGAGAACGGTAAATCGACTCTGCAGCCATTCGAACAGCGCGATAGAAAGCCAGCCCGCGAGGCCCCATTGCAGCGATAGCTTCGCGCTCGCCCATGTCACCAGAACGATGAGCGCGAGTTCGGCGAGCATGTGCCACTTACTCGCGCGCGGCCGTTCAGTTGAATCGTTTGTATTTTCGGCCATTGCCAGATCAATGAAATACCATAGCGCGACATCATAATAAAATCCCGCGTCGTCGTGATTTCGTCGTGATTATTCGTGCGTGCACGCCCATTGAGGCGCTATATCCAATGAAAATATTTTTTCCCACTATCCGTTCGATTTTGCTCATTCTGGTCGGATTGGTGGTTCTCATTGCTGCCATAAAAGGGCTTTGCGATGCAGCCACACTCTGGCAGGCACGCAACTGGCCCGCGGTCGCGGCGCGCGTCGATCAATGTTCGTTGGCGAGGCGCTATGGCAAGCGCGATTCGTGGTGGGAAGTCACGGCTGCGTTTAGCTACGGAAGCGGTTTCGAGCAGCATTACCAGGAAACCTGGACGCCCCCGGATTCGCCGCGGTATAACCGTGGGCCGGATCCCGTCGTGAACCCGGCCGAGGAGGAAGCCCTCGCCAGAAAGTTTTGCGCCCGAGCCGCTGCGGGAGGACTGCGGGTGTCGGCCGATCATCCCTCGTTGGCGTGGCGAAGCGAAGCGGTCGAGACCGGCGAATGGAAGATGGATCTGGGGATGGGGCTGGGATTCAGCCTCGCTGGCCTGCTTTTGATCGCTGTCGGCGTGGCGCTATGGCCGGGAAGAGAAGCCGCGGTGAAGTCGGCTAAAGCAAGAAAACTGCGCCAGGCGGCGAGGGCGGGGCGGGAGAAAGCAGGCAAGGGCCGCCGGGCCGATTCATAACAAAAAACGCGCGAACCGCCTGCCTCTCTTGCGATCCGTATCAAAGAAAATGCCCGCCAGAGCGGGCCTTCGTTATGTGCCATGCGGGCTGAACTGCAGCAGTGTGCGGCAGTAATCGGTCACCTCGCTCGCGATTGTTTCGGTCGGGATGCTGTTGATATCCTGCTCAGCGAAAACGGTCCGCATTTTCGATTGGGAATGGAGACGCCATTCAGGCCTGATTTGACAGAACATCGCCACACCGGGCTTGCCCAAGGCTGCAGCAATAATCGCTTTGACGGCATCGAACGCGCTTTTGAACGCGAATATCGCGTGCTGCTGATTCGATACGCATCGAATAGCAACCGGCTACGTGCCGGCATTCGACATCGGCACCTGGATCGTTAACAATCGATCCGTGGAAAAGCGATAAATATCATTCTCAGATTTTTAATAACAAAGGCAACGACAATGATGACTTCCAGCGACGGCCTGACCAGCCCAGCGCGGCTACTGCGACTCGCCTCATGCGTGATCGCGATTGTCTTCGCCATTTTTCTGAACATGCTCGGCAGTCTCGTCATCCGCGATATGGCATTTGCACCGCGTGGCGGGCCGCCAACCATCGAGCAATTCGTAGATGCTCCGGCGAAAGCGCAGTTGGACTCAGCGCGGCGCGATCTGCAATTGCAGCGCGACGCGCTCGATGAGAAGGCTGACACCATGGAGGTGGCGCGCGGACGCGCCGCGAAGGAGTACGCGGACGAGAAGGAAAGTTTCCGTAACTGGCTGGCAACCCGTTCGGTGACGGGCGACAGTGAAAGGGATCCGGACATTCTGGCCAGAACCCGCAAGCTGGATGCGCTCCAGGCGGTGACCATCAACTGGCAGCATCAGATCGATGCGATTGGCGACCAGCAGCGGACACTGGCATCGCGGAAGGCTCAGTTGGACGCGCGAATCGCCGACGTGGACGCAGTGGCCGAGCGGCGCCTCAACGAGGCGACCCGGCATTATGAGTTGCAGGTGTTCGGCCTGCGGCTTGCGCTAACGTTACCGATACTGCTGGTCGCGATCTGGTTATTCATCCGCTATCGCAGAGCGCGTTACTGGCCTTTTGTGTATGGCTTTGGCCTGTTTGCATTGAGCGCATTTTTCATTGAACTGGTCCCGTACCTGCCGAATTTCGGCGGCTATGTCCGGGTCCTGGTCGGCATTGCGCTCACGGTATTCGCCGGCCTTTACATGATGAAGACCTTCAGGCGCTATGCCGAACGTAAGCGGCTCGAACTGCAGCAGGACCAGGGAGAACGTGCGCGCGCGATCGGATACGAAAAGGCCGTTCGTTCACTCGGAAAAAAACGCTGCCCGTCATGCGAAAAACAATGGAATCTCGGCGGCGACGACTCCACGTTCTGTGTGCATTGCGGATTGAGGCTCTTCAATGTATGCGGATGCGGTGGCCGGAATTTCTTCTTTTTCCCGCATTGCCATCAGTGCGGTACTGCGCAGGGCATTGAGCCGGCAGCGGCTTCCGAGTGACGGTCATCGACCGCTTCGATCCGCAACGCGCTCGCGAGCGGATTCCCTGAGCCATTTGCGGGTTGGCCATGGATCGGTCTTCGCCCGCACCGCTGCACGGACGTTGGATGGCCGTTCGCCGACTTAATGCGAATGACGGTTACACTGAATAACCTATCTTCATGTGCCCGGAGACTCCTATGAGCAAGCATAACCTTGTATCGACTGCCGCCACATTGCTGTGCGTGGGCGCCCTGACGGGCTTGATCGCCACCCCGGCTCAGGCAGGCAGCGCGCCGGTGAAATGCCATCTGACCTTCAGCATGTCCGGATGGTCGGCGATTTACCAGCACGCGCAAGGGCACGGCAAGGTAACTTGCGATAATGGGCAAAAGGCCGCTGTCACGATCAGCGTGCACGGCGGCGGCCTGACGGCCGGCAAGTTTCACGTCACCGGCCACGGCGATATCACCCATGTCTACAGCATTAAGGATGTGTTCGGCAGCTACGCGCAGGCCGGTGCTTCGGCCGGCGCAGGAAGTAGCGCTACCGCGCAGGTGCTGACCAAGGGAACGACGTCGATGGCGTTGAGCGGCAGCGGTGAAGGCATAGACCTTGGTGTAGCGGTCGATGCTTTCAAGATCGAACCGGTGCGCTGAGACACCGGAGACGCTTTGATGTATCCCGTCGCCGGGCGTCACAGCAGTGGCGCCCGGGGATGGCACCTGAAGTGCGCACTGCGCGATTGGATTTGAGTAGTCGGAATAATTGATTTGACATAAGATAAAGAGATCACGTTGTTACCAGATTCCGCCGCCTTGGAAGTGGGGGCTACCGACAAGCCAACCACGGCAAGCATCAAGCTCGCTACGGTAGCCCCCGCCGCTTTTCCCCATATGCTCTCCCACAGCTTGCGCGCGTTCTCGTCTTTCGAGCGCTCGAACTGCGAAGCTGCGATCACCTCGATAGGCTCAACGCCAATAATGTCGGCTATCTTGGCGCACGCCAGTTCGTCAGGAACTGAGTGGCCGAGTCGCCACTTGCTCACAGAGGCCCGCGTCACACCCAGCGCTTTAGCGGTCGCGTAGTCGGACGGAAGGTCCAGCTTCGCCTTTACCGCATCCAGATATTCCCCAGTTGTTTTCATGCAAACCCCGTATGTCAAGAGAACCCAGCGTTTACGTTACGCAAGTCATCAACGGCGCGCAACGTATCGCGCAGTTGACTTGTATCGCGCGGTTGATGTATTGTTCGTTCGTCGGGCCGCACAAAACAGCCTGAACCCCGCTGTGGCGATTGATCCTCGCCTTTAGGCGGCCCGATTTTCTTCGGCTTGGGGTTCGAAAGGGGATTCGTCATGCGTAACACACAGTCACAAATTCATTCAACGGCGCTGGGCGGATACACCATCGACGGCCCGTATTTCCGCCGTTCGAAGCTGCGCGACGCGATCAACCGCTTTTTCTACTGGCTGGGGGCGTAATGCTCGGGATCGGCCTGTGGGCGTTCGTGGTGATCGTGCTGGGCCTGATCGTGATCGGCCTGTGCTTTTGGGACGCGTGGACGAACGACGATGACGACGACGACCGTTTTGACTATGACGCCTGAAAACGCCGAAGACGTGAGCTACGGCTATGTGCCCGGTTCGATCGGCACCGCCGGGACATTCGCGGTTGCGTGGGCGCCGAGGCGAACTCCCGCCAGCGACCGCGCCCGCGTCGAAGCGCTCGCGGCGCTCGATCCGATCCTTTCAAAATTCCGCCGGCAAGCGACACCGAAGCGCGCGCACGTCGCGCCAGCGGCATTCCAACGTGCGCGCGCACAACATATCAAGGGGTAGAGCATGCAAGCATGGGAATCGGTACTGATCAAGGCGGATAGCAAGCATCCGGACGCGGGCCGCGCCGGCCTCATTCAGGCGGTGGACAAAGAAAAGGAAACCGTGAGCGTGAAGCTCGACGCGGACGCGAACAACAAGGAAAAGTTCGTCACGGCGAACTTTGACGACGTGCAGCGGCTGGGCTAACCATGGTCATCATGTCGCAGTTTCGGCCAGGTGACCGCGTACTGATCGCGGCGACGGATGAATTTCTGTCGCACGTCGATGGATGGCGCGGTCGTGTAGCGGTGGTCGGCCCGAAAGCGCCGAACGCCTGTCATTCGCAAGTGCCGGAAGGCTTTGCTCTGGTCGAAGTGATCGACGGCGACGGCGCGAAACAGTTCTATGTGCCGTTCGATCAACTGCGGATGACGGTCTGATGCAACGCCTAACGTCCGAAACCGAATGGGCCGCCAGCATGGTCGCGGAGATTCCGCGCCCATGGGCGGCCCGTTTGCTTTCGGCGTGGGAAAAGCGCCGTGCGTCGTTCAATCCCCTTGTCACGACAGGCGAGGGGACTGCACGCCGTATTGCGAACGAGCAGCTACGCGCCAACGTGGCGATGCTCAAACCGGTCAACGAAGCGTTGCCGCTCGACGCATCAGACACCGACCTATGTAACGTGGCTTGGGACATGGCTGAGAAGTGCCGCGTCAAGCTGCTGGCGATTCAAGCGGAGCAAGAGCATGTGGCCACTGATGTTTTTCTCGACGCTGTTAGAGCGGCAGGAATTCATTGCTCATCAGGAGAGATTGACGCGTTTGAGCAGCGCTATCGACTCGCTGCAATCTGCGTGTCAGGCGGCATCGACGCGCCCGAACCGGCGCGTTATGAGGATCAACCCGCCGTGCGTCGGATGGTTGCGGCGCACTGGTGGAAGGGCAGGCTACGCAAGGCACACGGAAAAGCTCGCGAGACTGCGGCGATTCAACTCGGCCTAGTACGGCGCGATCGCGAGTGCTACGCCTCTAGCGTGTCGGTGCTGGACCGCCAGTGGCAGAACGAACGCAACGCGGCCGCGCTCGCGGCGACCATCGCAAAAAATCTCGAGACTGAGCAGGAATTCACGCTCGCGGAACTGGCGGCCAAGGGGCCGGCCAACGCCGCGATCAAGCGTGCAGAGCTGATGACGAGAATCAATGGCTTTGAGCGCATCGCCATTGCGGCAGGGCATACAGGCCTGTTCCTGACGATCACGTGTCCGTCGAAGATGCACCGCATGAAAACGCAGGGCGCCAGAACCGTCGAAAACGGCAAGTGGGATGGCACCACACCGGACCAAGCGCAGAAGTATCTCGCCAAGGTGTGGGCGCGCATCCGTGCGGCGCTCGCGCGCAAACAGGTGAGTCTTTACGGGTTCCGGATTGCGGAGCCGCAGCACGATGGCACGCCGCACTGGCACTGCCTTTTCTTCTATGAAGCCAAGCACGATGCAACGGTGCGCGCCATGGTGCGCCGCTATGCGCTCGCCATGGATGGTGATGAACCGGGCGCGCAGGAGAAGCGATGCGACTTCAAAACCATGGATCCGGCCAAAGGCACCGCCGCCGGCTACATCGCCAAGTACATCGCCAAAAATATCGACGGGTACCGCCTTGAAAAGGACCTTGAAGGAAATGATGCGCTCGAAACATCTGCCCGCGTCGAAGCGTGGGCCACGCGTTGGCGCGTGCGTCAGTTCCAGCAGATTGGCGGCCCCCCGGTCACGGTGTGGCGTGAATTACGCCGTGTGGAAAGCGTTCCGTCTGATGCGCCGGACTTCGTACATGCGGCACATGGAGCGGTCAACAAGATTGCGATTCTCGAAGGCAGGGCTAATGCTTCGGTGGCGTGGGATCGTTACGTCGCGGCGCAGGGTGGTGTTTCGTGCGGACGAAACTACCGCGTCCGTATTGCGAAGGCACAGAGCGAGACGCTCGGACGTTACGGCGAGACGGGTGCGCCGGTAATCGTCGGTATCGAGTACTTCGAAGTGGCGAAGGTGCGCGACGCCATTGGCAACTGGATCGACGTTTTACCGCGGACTGTCACTGTGGAGTCGAAGCGCTTCACGTGGGAAATCATGCGGCCTGCAATGCATACACCAGCGAGCGGCAGGGGAGTCCGGGCGGGCTATTGTGCCCGCCCGGTTTCGGGCTTGGATTTTGGGTTTGAGCGCGCGCAGCGCGCGCCTTGGACCTGTGTAAATAACTGTACGGGGAAGGTGAATGAAGACGGACAAGAACGGGGATTCGATCATCGGATCGGAAATCGAGGAGGCGAAAGAACAGGCGGCGAAGCTGAAAGAGGCGATAGCCAACCTGTCAAAAATGGAGTTGGTAGTCGGGGCGAAGTACATCGCGGAAGTATCGCGGCTAATTCAGGCAGTCGAAGCAATCTAACGCAGTAGCGCAGGGGACCAACCATGAAAACACGACCGAAGAAAACCATCATCGGCACCACGCAATGCGTGTGCTGCAACCGCGAAATTCCGGCGAAGGAGTCGGAAACGGGCACGCTCGACGTGTCGTGTCAGTGGTGCGAACTGCCGACCTACGCGAAGAAGGGCACCGAAGCGCACCGCGTGCTGATGGCGCGCGTCAAGCGCCACGCGGAGCCGGAACCGGACCCCACGCACACGCAACAGCCGGCACCGCCGCCGGTCGAAGTGAAGCCCGCCGCGCGCGCTGCGCGCTCGGCCTTTGACATTCTCTCGGGGCGCGTATGACCATCGACAAGAAAGACGGCGGCCTACCGCCGCGCGAAAATCCCTCGCTCGACATTCCGTCGTCTGCCGGCTTCGCATCGCTCGGCGGACTCGGGGCCGCAATCGATGCCGAAGCGGCGGCGGCGCTCAATCCGGAAATGTCCGCTGCGGCACCAGGCGCGCAAGCGGACATGGGACCGGACTACCACAAGGGCGCGTGCGGAATTGTCGACCTCGCGCGCGGCATGATCGGCGGCTATGCACCGGGCGCGGAGTGGGACGAACCGACCTCGGCCCGCATGGCGGCGTCGCTTACGCCCGTGTTCGAGAAATACGGCTGGGATGTCGAAGGCGCATTCCCGTGCGAACTGGTGGCGCTGATGGTCTGCGGGCCGGTGCTGTATCAGTCGGCGCGCGCGGTCGCGCTCAAGATCAAGCAGGACCGGTTCGCGCTCGAACATGCACAGCGCGGCATGACGGACCCGAACACGGTCAAGGGCGCGGCGGCGGCAGAATCCGGCCCGCCAGCGGGCGCGGCGGGCATCGGTGATATCACGGCAGCGGATACGCTCGCCGGGGCCGCTGAGAGCCTGCCTGTCTACCCGCCAATGTGATGGCGACGCGTGCGCCGAAACACGGCGTTGGCGCGAAAGCGCACATTGAGGCGGTGTTGGGCTCGTCGGGCTCGGGGAAGTCGCACTACGTCAAAGGGCAGATCGAGCGGCAGAAGCCAACGCGGCTGATCGTGTTCGATCCCGAGGATGAGTGGGGCGACTTCGGCACGCGCACGGGCCGCGTGCAGGACGTGGCGGGCGGCTTTGAGGCGGCGGGGCAGACCGGGGCATGCCGCACGGTGTTTGTGCCGTCGCCTGACCCGGTGATGGCGGTCAAGCAGTTCGATTTTATTTGCCGCGTCGCGTTCTTCGCGGAGCGCTGCACGTTCGTGGTGGACGAACTCAAGAGCGTCACAACGCCGTCGCGCTCGCCTATCGGATGGGGGCAGTTGACCGGGAGAGGGCGCAAGCGCGGGATCACGATATATGGGCTGTCGCAACGACCGGCCAGCATCGATAAGGATTTTCTCGGCAACTGCAATTTCGTCCGCACCGGACGGTTGAACTACAGGAAAGATGCGGTCACGGTCGCGGATTATGTCGGCTCGACGCCTCAGGAACTGATGACGCTACCCGACTACGCATGGATCATGCGAAACGCGTCAACCGGCCAGATATCGAGCGGCAGCGCCGGTATCTGACACCGACCTAGACACCGCTCTATAGACACCGCTTCGGCGGTGTTTTTTTTCGTCCGTACGTCGCGTTGCAGGCACGACACAGATCAAAAAATATTTAGTGCCGAAATTGGCACTTTTGCCGGTGTCTATGGAGCGCGTTCCATAGGTCGCGCATTCGTGGTTTTGGGCTTGCCGGTTGCAATCTGCGGACTCACACAGGGGCCGCATGGGGCGGCGCTCAACGGGAGAGTCCCAACATGAATGTCAAAGCCATCCTGCGGGCGTACGCAATGTACCTCGCGTTCAACGCCGCAACGAAGATCATCGTTCGTCCGATCGCCACGAGCCTCAACGTGCCGCTGATCACGACGATCGTCTCGTAAGCGTCCCACACAACCACACACATAAGGGGCGCACATGCTGCTCATCAAAAACGTACCGTTCAACAACGTCACGGCTTCGGGCGTCGCAACGGTCAACCTGCCTATCGGCATGTCGTACAACAAGATCATTCTCGCGCTGGGTGGCACCACGTTCACCAAGGCAATGATCACCAACGTCAACGTCAAACTGAACGGCAAGATCATTTTTCAGGAATCGGGCTCGCGTCTCGACCTGATCAACCAGTATCGCGGCCTGACGGCATCGGCTGGCTTCCTGACGCTCGACTTCACGGAGCCGCGCGCCAAAACGATGATCGAGCAGTACGTCGGCAACATCAACACGGCTTCGGGCGTGTCGTCGCTGACCGTCGAAGTGACCATTTCGGGTGCCACGGCACCGACGCTCGACAGCTATTCGGAACTCGGGCCGCCGTCGCAACTCGGCGTGCTGGCGAAGCACATTCCGTTCACGCAGGCGTTCGCGTCAAGCGGCAAGATTCCGATGAAGCTGATCGATATCACCAATCGCGGCGGGATCATCAAGCGCGTGCACTTCGCGCACACCGGCAACTTCTCCCAACTCGAAGTCAAGAAAAACGGCATCGTGATTTGGGACAACGTGCTGGTGGCGGTCAACACCTTCTGGCAGGGCGAATACCAGAAGACCGCACAGGCCAACCTGTACACCTACGACCCGTGCGCCGACAACAACTATGCGAACGCGGTCAAGACCGCTGACGCAACCGCGCTCGAATTCAATCCGACGTTCAGCGCGGCGGATACGGTCACGGCGGTGGTGGAAGTGCTGGACGTGCTGGGCAACATGTAAAGCCGGGGGGCGCGGCAGGGCGGCTTGACTGCCTTGTCCCTGCCGCATCTTTTTTACTCTTTCGGGGATTTGCATGGACGGAATTTTTGATCCGGCTGCGTATGGCGTGAGCGATACGCCGCAGTACTCGTTTTCCATCGGGCCGCAAAGCGACGGCACGTACAACATTCCGGCCACGGGGCAGGCAATCAGCGGCGCATCGGACACGGCGGGCGCTGGTTACAACTATGCGCCGGGGGTGTTCAACCTGCTGAATAACGGCCTGTCGGCGTTCACGAACATCTACACGACCGGACAGCAGATCGATTACAAAAAGTACGAGGCCACGCAAGCCGGTCTCGTCGCGCAAGGTCAGGCAGCGGGCTCGATTGCAAGCGCATCGATCATGGCGACCAACAGCAACAAGATGCTGATGATTCTCGGCGTCTTTGCTGTGATCGCGCTCGCGATCCACAAGGGGTAAGCCGTGTACTGGGCCATGGCGGCACAGGCCGCAGCGCAGTTCGGCACGGCACTCTTTGGCGGCGGTCAGGCTCCGGAAGTGTCCACCAGCACGCCGTTCAATCCGTTCACCGTCGATAACTCGGGGTGGGCGGTGAATTTCGGCAGCGGCACGGCAACGGCGGCACCGAATCCGGTTAGCACGTTGGCACAGGGGCTCGCCAACACGGCCAGCAATCTGACCGGCGGCGGCAGTGGCGGCACTGATCCGCTGTTGATTGTGATCCTCGCGGCGGTCGCGATTGTCGCATTGAAGAAGAAGTAACCATGCTCACGATCCGCCACGAACCGACGACCGATGCGCACCGCGCCGAAGTGGCGCGGGCGTTCGATGAATCGCCACTGATGCGAGCGAAAACCGACACCAGCGGCGGCATGGTTGACGGCGTGGATTGCCTCGCCAATGCGGAGTTTTTCCGCGTGCTGGATGACGGCGAACCGGTCGCGTTCTACGTGCTGCGGGCGCGGCACGGGCGCAAGGGCGTCACGGCGGAAATCACGCTGGCGCACGGCAGGGCGGACGTGGATTTGGTCGACACGGTATTGCCGCTGATCGAAAAGCAGTGCGCGGGCTGTCAACAGATGCGCATCGAAACCCGCCGCGCGGGCCTGATGAAAAAACTCGAGCGCGCTGGCTACCAACGGGCCAGCGTGATTCTCACGAAGGAACTGCAATGATTCTGCGGCCACAACAGATTGCGCTGATGCGCATGGGCGCGCCGGTCACGCCCGCGAACAAGTCGAGCGATAGCACTAGCTCATCGAACACGACGAACACGTACGCCGACAAGCGCAACGCAGTGCAGGGCGGCGTAGGCATCAGCGGTGACGGTAACTCGTCGTCGTATTTCAGCGTCTCGAACACGACCGATAGCGGTTCGGTTCAGGCCGCGATGCAAGCCATGATTGCCGCGATCAACGGCAACAGCACGACGGCGGCAAGCGCGGTCAATGCAAACACCAGCGTAGCAAACACCGCGATCACCAGCACGGTGGATGCGTCGAAGCATCTGGAAGATGTTGGGCTCTCGATGCTTCAGGCGAATACCGCGCTCACGAATTCGCTGACAGGTGGTGCGTTGCAGAGCGCAGCGCAAACCACTCAGATTGCGGCGGACCTTGCGAAAACGCAGGTCGCCGCGCAGAACGACAACCGCTATCTCATCGCGGCGGGGCTGGCAGTGGTCGGCATCGTCGGCGTGATGGCGTTCAGCAAGGGGCATGCGTAATGCAACAGTTCGATATCACCGTGACGACAGCCGGAGGCTTTGTCGTGCATTCGCCGGGCCGGTACATCAAGTACGTCTCGGGCAGCAACGGCGGAAGCGACGCATCGCTAACCATATCGCCGGGTGGACAGGGCGGCAGCAAGATCGTGCTGTTTCCGGGGCAGGCGTATCGCGTCGCGGACAACAAGCCAACGCCTGATTCGTGGACGCTTCTGAACGCGGCTGGCATCGCGACGATTCTAGGGAAGGTGGTGGTGGGAGACGGCCGGATTGACGACTCAACCATTACCGGCAACGTAAACATCATCGACAACAACAAGGCGCAGACCCTTTCAAATCTGGCGTTCATGGTGACAGGGTATTCGGCGGCGGTGGCAGCGGTCTATTCCGAATGCATGCTGTGGAACCCGGCTGGAAGCGGCAAAAACATCTACGTGCAGCGGGCAGGATTTTCAAGCTCGGCAGGCGCAACATCCGCCGCAATGATGCTTTTCCGTAATAACACGACAGGGTTGGTGCAGGGCGCTAACTCCCTGTCAAAGCTGTCGGGCGGCGCTAACGGAGTCGGGCAGATATGGACCGGTACGCAGGCGGCGCAACCGGTCGGCGGACTGGTGTCGCTGTCGCAGAACACATCGTTGCCTGAAACGCAACCGATATGCATCGCGCCGGGGTGGGGGCTGAGCATCGTCAACAACACGGTCAATCAGGACTGCGCTATCTCAATTGAGAGTATCGAGCAATGAAGGCACCGGGGCCGCTTTACGTTATCGCGGCGGGCACGCTCGCGGCAGCGGCCTACGTGTGGTGGACAAACAGCCAGGCGAACGCAGCGGACAGCGCGAACCCGGACAACTCAACCGACCCGCTGTCCTCTCTCGGGGACGCGGTGGATGAAGCAACAGCAACGGTGTGGAACATGGTCAATCCGACTCCCGCAAGCAGCATGCAACCCAGCGCGGCGCTGGTGGCGAAGCTCAAGCAGAACGAAGGCCTGCGCCTGACGCGCTATGCGCTCGGTGATGGCGGCTGGACGATTGGCTACGGGCACTACTCGACCAACATCGCGGATATTCCGGCGACCTGTACGCAGGCGCAGGCTGATGCGTGGTTTGCCTCGGATCTGCAACAGCGCGCGGTGAAGTGGGTACAGCTTTATGTGAGCGTGGCGCTGTCGCAAAACCAGTTCGACGCCCTGGTCGACGTCGCCTACAACATGTCGCCGCGCGGCTTCAAGAAATTCGCGGACTCGGTGAACGCGGGCAACGGTATCGACGGCATCGCACAGGCGTCGGTGTCGTGGGTCGATCCGTCGCTACAGAACGGCATCCAGAACCGGCGCAACAGCGAAATGGGCATGTTCGATAACGGGGACTACTCAGCATGAAAATGGATAAAAACGGACTTCTGCTGGTAGCCGCTGCGGCGGCGGTGCTGCTGGTGGTGGTCAAGAGCAGCACGGCAAAGCCGGCGGGCGCACCAACGACCAGCGGGCAGGGCGGGATCGGTTCGAACGCCGCAAGCTGGCTCTCGAACGCGATCAACAACATCGGCGGCAACCCGGCGGCGACCGTATCCGGCACCAGCGGCGGCCAGCAGTTGCCGGGTGGTGTGACGCTGTTCGGTAACGGCACGTTCGATATCGGCGGGACGTATGTCGATCCGGGACAGCTGACCTACAACACGCAGACGGGCGCGGTGAACGTGAACCCGTTGAGCGGCATGTACGGCATTTTTGCGCCGGCAACCTACGGATACTGACATGACGAACAAGGAACTTCTGTTGCTGGCGCTGGTGGTGTACGTGGGCTACCGCTACCAGCGTTCGCACTCGGGATCGAGCGCAATCGACAACGTCTATGCACGTGAAGCGGCCATGTTTTCGAGCATGGACGGAACCAATTTCACGCGCTCGGTGTGGGACTCGACCAGCGGCCAACCGGGCTACATGTGGGGCACGGTGCCGGCGCAGGGCGGTCTCGCCACGCAGAGCGGCGGCGACGCGTACAGCACGATCTTTGGACACATGTAATGCGGCTCAAATCCGAAATGATGATCCTCGGCGCGGTCCTGCTCGCGGGGGTCGTGCTAGGCCTGCGTAGCAAGAACGTCGCGAGTGGCGTCTATTCGGCAGCGGGCGACGCGTTCCAGTTCGTGGACGGCAATCTAACAAGCGCGGTGCTGTCGATTCCAGGCATGACGCTGTTTCAGGACAGCGCGGGCAACTTCAACCCGGTCAACGCCGGGTACGAGGCGGGCGACGCCACGCGGCAAGCGGTAACACAACTCGTTTCAGGCCTGTCCACTACGCCGCCGCCGGCTGAGGGGATGGGGGCAGCACAGACCAATTTTGGCGGCTACGTCTCGATGTAACACCACACACAGGGGAAGACCATGAAAGCATTTTTCGCACGTTTGCAAGAACCGTCCACGCATGCCGCACTGGCCGGCCTCGCGGCTGTCGCCACGCAGGTGGCCGTCGCCAATGGCGCTGATCCGCATGTTGTCGGCGTGGTCGGCACCGCAGCGGCCAGCGTGTTCGGCCTGCTCGGCGTGTTCCTCGGCGAAGGAAAGGCCGCGTAATGGATAGCGCCGTGATCGTCAATATCGGCTCGATGGTGCTGGCAGCGGCGGCGACCTACGGCGCGATCCGTGCGGATTTGCGCAACATGAAAGAGCGCATAACGCTGCTCGAAACCATCGTACTGAAACCACTCACCAAGGGAGCCTGACATGGCAACTCGCAAGCGTAAGACCGCGCGCAAGACGCGCACCAAGACCCCGGCGCGCAGCAAGCGCACGGGCCGATTCCTGAAGAAGTAACGGAGAAACCATGCCTAAAGTCGAATGGAAATCCGCCGCCATTGGGGCCGCACTGCTGTACGGTTTCTTCTGGTATCGCGCGAAGATGGCCAAGACCAGCACGACCGCGACGACCTAACGCAGGCCGAACCGTCTTGCCAGAAACGCCCGCCGCGCGCGGGCGTTTTCTATGGTGGCGTCGAACGTGCCGGCCAGCTTGGCGCGGGCGACCTTGTCGGCGACGTTCCAGTGTTTGATGTAGTAGGCGCGGCGGTATTCGTTGCCGGCGAAGCCAGGTGCAAGAGCGGACACCCACGCATCTAAATCGTCATACGAAACAACGACTTGGCCGAATAGATCGAGCATAAAAAACCCCGCTGTCTAAGCGGGGATTAGAGGCATTTCATCTACCTTATTTCAAGCTTAAGCGGCGTAAGCGAGGGTTGATACTGTGTCCCGTGCGCGACGCTTTCGCGACTTGACATAAGATAAATTATCAACAAATCGTGTGTAAGAGCAAAGTTGTAATGTCGTAGCTGGGGCTTTTTCGGCTCATGCTGGATGCCGGTTCTGACTGCCGGAGTCCATCGTGGCCCAACCCGGAACGATCACCATGAGCATGCGCGAACTGGATCGACTGAAGGTTATCCAGGCGGTCGTTGAAGAGCGGCTGATGCCCTGGCGGGCTGCCGAGCGGCTCGGACTGAGCCGGCGCCAGGTTGAGCGGCTGGCTAACCGGTATCGATGCGAAGGTGCTGCAGGACTTGTTTCACGCCGACGTGGCCGCCCGGGCAATCATCAGTTGCCCGTCAATCTGTGTCCTCAGGCCCTGGCGCTGATCCGCGAGCGCTACGCCGATTTCGGACCGACGCTCGCCTGCGAGAAGCTGCACGAATGCCACGGGATCACACTGTCGAAGGAAACCGTGCGGCATCTGATGACGGATGCCGGGCTGTGGATTCCGCGCCGGCAGCGCCCGCCGAAGGTCTACCAGCCGCGGGCCCGGCGCGCGTGTCTGGGCGAGCTGGTGCAGATCGACGGCAGCGAGCATCCGTGGTTCGAGGAACGGGCGCCGGCGTGCACGCTGCTGGTGTATGTCGACGATGCGACCAGCCGGCTGATGGCGCTGCATTTCACGGCGACCGAGTCGACCTTCAGCTACTTCGAGGCAACGCGCGGGTATCTGGAACGCTATGGCAAGCCGGTGGCGTTCTACAGCGACAAGGCGAGCGTGTTCCGCTCGACGCACACGCAGACCGGCGAGCGCGGCGTCACGCACTTTGGCCGGGCGATGTACGAGCTGAACATCGACACGTGGTGCGCGAACAGCAGCTCCGCGAAGGGCCGCGTCGAGCGCGCCCACCTGACGCTGCAGGACCGGCTGGTGAAGGAGCTGCGGCTGCGCGGCATCCGTACCATTGACGCCGCGAACGCGTATGCGCCCGCCTTCATCGCATCGTATAACGCGCACTTTGCGAAACCCCCGAAGAGCACGTTCGACGCGCACCGGCCATTGCGTGACGATGAGGATCTGGACGCGCTGCTGACCTGGCGCGAACTGCGGCGTGTGACGAAGTCGCTGACGGTGCAGTACGACCGCGTGATGTACCTGCTGGAGGACACGCCGGCGAACCGCAAACTGATCCACCGGTATATCGACGTGTGGGAGTATCCGGACGGGCGCATCGAGGTGAGGGCGAACGGCTCGGCCCTTCCCTGCGTGCCTCACGACCGGCTCGCCGCGATCGATCAGGGCGCGGTGATCGAACACAAGCGGCTCGGTCATGCACTGCAGGTCGCACAGGCGCTACAGGCGCAGCGCGACAACCGGCGCGCATCGGGCTCGCCGTCGCGCACGAACCGTGGCGAGGCGGTCCAGCCTGACCAGCGCAAAAGTGGCACGAAGAAGCAGCGCGAGTTCACACAGGCCGATGTTGATGGTGTGATCGTGCAGCTGGCGCAACGCAGGCAGCCGAACCAAACACGCAAACCTGGCCGTCGGTCTGCAGGATCTGTCTGAACGGACTGACACGCCCTGCCCGTTCACGCGCCGTCCTTCAACGCTGTGTGAGATTCAAACCGTTAAAGACAGAGTCAAACTCAACGTCAAAACCCGACATTTCTATATAGCTGCCACCACGACATCTTGAAATGGCCGTGACATGAACGGTCGCACTGACGCTTCCTTTCAACGGCCTCAATTGGAATCAGGTCGATACCTTTTCGACTCGCCCTTTGTGCGAAGCGCCACCTGCCTAAGCTCTGGTAATGAAATCAAGACTGCTGAGCAGTTCGGTAAGCAAAAATCCAGAGAGTCGCTCGGCGGCAGATGAAAAGGAGCCCGCCAGGATGGCGGGCAAATTATTACGCCGGAGCCGACTGCGGTTTGCCTCGTCCTGCCGTCGTTGTACAACGATTCATCCCGATGGCCGCAGGACGATAGTTCTGACGGCCACTTAGAAGCGGGTGAGCATGCCGACGGCGCCCATCACCTGATTGCTCGTCGCCGAGTTACCGCCGGCGTTATACATCGTTGCGACATTGTGGTTGCCGATCGCGTGCTGGTACATCGCCTCAGCGTATACTTCCGTGCGCTTCGACAGCGAGTAGCGAGCAATCGCGTTGACCTGGTTCCACTTCGGATCGGTGGCGAAGTTCGACTTGCTCACACCGTTCAGGTGACCGTCCGTGAACGTATCCATGAGGCCGAGATTCAGCGCCGGCGTGAGTGTGTACTTGACATTCAGTTCATAGTTGTCGAAGTGCGTCGAACCGCCTGCCGGGTTCAGGCCGAACGCGGACGTGTTCTGGAACTGGCTGTGCGTGTAGACGAAGTTGACCGCCGCCGGGCCGAACGTATAGCCGACGCCCGCACCAACCGTGCGCTGCACATCCGCCGTCAGATTGCCGCCGCCAGCGGTCGACTTGAACTCGCTCGGGTCAGCCGCGACGTTCTGATTGGCCGTGCCCGCAGGGGTGCTCGCAGCCCCCGAGCCGTTGATCTGGAGGTAGGCTGCGGCCAGTCGCAGCGGGCCGTTGCTGTAGCTCGCGCCGGCACTGTACGCGCGGTCGACCGCGAAGCTGGTGCTGTTGCTGAACGCGTACAGGGCGCCGAACTGGAGGCCGGCGTAGTTGACACTCGAGTACTTGACCGAGTTGCTCATGCGGACAGAGTGTTGCAGGTTGTCGTTGTCGTACACGTGTGCGAAGCCCGCGTCGCCGAACGTGCCTGCCGTGCCGGACAACGGTGAGACGTAGTCGACCATCGAGTCATACTGGCGGCCCATCGTGACGGTGCCGTACTGAGCCTGGCTCAGGCCAACGAATGCTTGACGGCCGAACATGCGACCGCCCTGGCCGAGCGCGCCGTTGTTGACGTTGAAACCGTTTTCGAGCACGAAGATAGCCTTGAGGCCGCCGCCGAGATCTTCCGCACCGCGCAGACCGAAGCGGCTGCCGCTGATATTGCCGCTTGCGAGTGCGACGCGCGAGCTACCGTGGCTGGGTGTGCCATTCTGAACGTTGTTCGTATAGGCGATGCCCGCGTCGATCAGGCCGTAGAGGGTGACCGAACTCTGCGCGTTGGCAGCGGACGCTGCAGACGCTCCGATAAGCGTGACGACGAGGGAAATCTTCTTCATGACATAAGACCCCATGACGTGAAAGGAACAATCGGAGCCAGTCTATAGCCGTGTCCGGCGCAGAAACTGAATCGCCCTGAAAAATTAGGAAACAACCATTTCATCAAACCGCAACATTTGAGCTGCGATCTGGCTTTGCGACCTATGGAGAAACGGTTTGGAGTGCCATTTGTTTGTATAGCGAGTTGCTCAGCCGCAACAGTGATCGCGCGCCAAATAGGTCTATTCCGCCCGGACGCGGTCGAGTTTTTGCTCGAGGTAGACCGCGTCGGACGACTCATTCTTCCGAGGTTGCATTGCCCTCCACCGCGTTTGGTCCCGCATCAAAGCAACGGTGCGCATCAGGCTTGCGCTACATGGCCGGCAGTCATCCGGCCGACCCGATCGGCCAACAGCTCGCACAGTACGTTATCCTTATCAGTTAACCTTCCAGATTGGGGCGTAGGCGGTCCAGCAATGCTACGTGCCGAGGCGTTCTTTTGGTATGGCGCAATGACGTTCAGCGCTCATCTGATCTGATGTATCGGGAGCTCGAAGTGCTGACGGATCAGCGAGCGTCTTCACTCGCTTCCAGACGCGCGTCCGTCGATCTCACCGCCGTTTGTAATGAATCGAAGGCCATTTGTCATCCACGTCACATGACTCGCGCGGTACGGACATCTTTCCAACTCCTGGTGGACACACAGCAAGCCTAACGTTACCTCCGTTGTAACGCGCGGTAATGAAAAACAGCATGCCGTAAGCGGCACATTGCGCTCGCTGCCACCCGGTGTGCCCTGTGTCAATCCCGTTGGAGAGATCCATGAAGCGTATTGCTACCATCCCACGAAAACCCTTCGTGCAAGCCATTCTGACGTGCAGCGCATCTGCACTGGCGCTCGGCACCGCACTCTACCCTGCCATTTCCGCCAGTCAACAGCCTGACGCGACCTCCATTCAAACGACCTCGCCGATCAAGCATGTGATCGTTGTCGTGGGCGAAAACCGTACCTTCGATCATGTGTTCGGCGCCTACACCCCGCGACGTGGGCAAACGGTATCGAATCTGCTCTCGAAAGGCATCATCACGCAGGACGGCAAACCCGGACCCAATTTCGCAGTAGCCGCACAGTACACCGCGAAAGCCGACAACCCTAATCGTTTCGATCTGAGCCCTTCCGGCAAGAAGCTCTATACGGTACTGCCGGCACCCAACACGGGCTTTGTGGCAACCGCCCCGAGCGACACCAGCCCCCCGCCCTTCGCAACCCTTGCAGCGGCGCAGGCGGCAGAAGGGACGACACTCCTGCCACAGGACGTCATGCATCTGACGACCGGCGCGTCGGGCTTGCCGCAGCAGGTACCGGATACACGCTTTGGCGCAAACACCTTCAACCTGCCGAACGGCCCCTACCAGATTTCGCGAGTGGGTCCGGACTACGATCAATACATGAATAGCCCGGTGCACCGCTTCTATCAGAACTGGCAGCAGTCTGACTGTAACGTCTCGCAGGCGACCTACGACAACCCCAGCGGCTGCCGAATGGACCTGTTCGCGTGGGTCGAAACATCGGTCGGCGCCGGCTCGAATGGCAAACCGAAGCCAGCCAACTTCACCGACCAGACGACAGGCGAAGGATCGACAGCACTCGGCTATTACAACGTGAATACCGGCGATATGCCCTATTTCACCGAACTCGCGCGTCAATACACGATCAGCGACAACTATCACCAACCGGTGATGGGCGGCACCGGTGCGAACAGCATCATGATCGGTACGGCTGATGCGCTCTACTACACCGATGGCAACGGCAACGCTGCGACTCCGCCCGCCAATCAGATCGAAAATCCTCATCCACTGGCAGGCACAGACAACTGGTACACGCAGGACGGTTACTCAGGGGGTACATACAGCAACTGTTCTGACCCGAAGCAGCCAGGGGTAGGCGCGATCCGCCATTACCTGGGCACGCTGCCCTATCACCCCGACGCGAACTGCGCGGCCAATACCTACTATCTGCTCAACAACTACAACCCAGGCTATAACGGCGACGGCAGCGTCAACACGAGCAGTCCCTTCACGATTCCGCCTTCGCCGGTCCGTACGATCGCGGATTCACTGCTGGCGAAAAACGTATCATGGAAGTATTACGGCGAAGGCTGGAAGACATTCGTCAGCAATCCGTCCACGAGCGTCTACTGCAACATCTGCAATCCGTTTCTCTACGAAACCGCAATCATGAGCAATCCGGCGCTAGTCGCTGCGCACCTGCAGGACACGACCGACCTCTATGCGGATATCACGGCCGGGACCTTGCCGGCCGTGTCGTTCGTGAAGCCGGGTGGTCTGCTGGACGGGCATCCTGAATCGTCGAAGTTCGGTCTGTACGAGGGTTTCGTGCATAAGCTTGTCGATGCGGTCCAGGCCAACCCGAGGCTGTGGGCGTCAACAGCGATCCTGATCACCACAGACGAAGGCGGCGGCTACTACGATTCGGGCTACATCCAGCCGGTAGATTTTTTCGGCGACGGTCCGCGCATTCCGCTGATCGTGGTGTCGCCGTATTCCCGCGGCGGACGTGTGGTACATGAATATGCGGATCATGCGTCGATCGTCAAGTTCATCGATCGCAACTGGTCCCTGTCTCCGATCACATCGCGCAGCCGCGACAATCTGCCGAATCCGGTACAGCTCCCGGGCAATCCGTACGTACCGACCAACTCCCCGGCTATCGGCGATCTCTTCGACTCGTTCCATTTCAATGGAAATCGCGGAGATAATCACGACGGCAACGGCGAGGGTAACAGCGGTGGTTTTGGCTGGTGGCCGTTCTGAATCGACTCAGATAAGTGGGCATATTCGGGAAGTTCCGCGACACGACGCGTGGGTGGCTGTGCCGCGGAAATCCATTTGGCTGCAGCGCTGTGCCGCCCTCGCGAGACATGAGCGCTTCGGAGTCGACGCTCATATGCAAACTATAGTAATGAGTCAACGGAGGTCGACCTTGAAAACCCGGTCGCCGCTACCTTGTCAGCGCTCCCGGACGACACGACGCAGGCACGCTCGAGGAAGACCCGACGTGATGTCGGGCGCCCCCTTCAAGCATCCATCCTTAATGCGCAGTCGTTGCCGACATATACTGCTCTCGCACTGCCAGGCCTCCATATGGCAAGTGAGATGCTGTGACCGTCGCAACGTAATCTGAATACGCATATTCCACCCTTGCGACCGCCACGGGTTTTTCCATGAGAGAAGTCAAGGTGGTATCCCCGGTCATTGCCGTCGGAACGCCAAGGGCTTGGCGCAGACTTTGCAGAGCGATCCGCCAGCTCTGCCTGGTCTCTGATTCAGTCATGTCCCGGCGGTAAAGATTGATCGCCATGAGAGTGCGGTCCGGTTTAAAGCTGAACCATATTTCGCTCACAGGCGGGCCGTTTGTGCGAAGCAGTTGCGCCGGTACGCCGCGACAGCGCAGATAGCGAAAACCACGTGAAATCTCGTCGCAGTGCACGTTGTCGCGGGTCATCTGTTCGGCCACCTCCGACTCGGTACTGCGATCGAGTTGCAGTCCGAGTGCCGGACGGTCCGGTGCCGCGATCGAGCCTCTTTGCCTGGAAATAGCGTTGTTCCTCATGGACAGGACGACGTTCGAGTCGACCGTATCGACTGGGCACGGGACGCCGAGTTTAGCCAGAAGCTGCCGCCCGTGCGACGTATGCAGCCAGCCAATCGCAGCGACGCTGACGCACGTCGCTGCAATGAAGCCAGCCATAACGCGCGTGCTTCGCGCCGCCGCTAGCTGGAGCATGATGTCGCAACCGTAGGAGGCAGATAAAGCGGGCCGCCGGGCGTAGCACTCGTGATGGTGCCACGCAGGTTGAACAGCGTCGGCACTGCACTATATTGAAACTTTGTGCCAACCGGGATGCCGGCGGAATTGGTCGAGGTGAGCGCGTAGGTTCCATTGGTCGTCGAGGTCAACGCGGCGAAGTCCGCGGCGGGTAGCTTGCTCTGGAACGTCGCGACCAGGTCCACCATGAACTGATCGAACACGCAGCCGGGCACGCCGACGTCGTTATGGGCAGTCGTCATGTCCTGACACATTTCCGGTTGGGCGTCGACATCACCGGTAACCTTGACCGGCCCGGGATAGGTGTACGGCCCTCCAAGGAGCGATTCGAACTGCAAAGTAAGACATGCTTCGAGCCGCGCGGGGGTGTCATGGGCCGCACTGCTTTTGCTGGTGTTGCCTGTTACCGCCGCAAAATACGGTGCCTCGACGGGATCTGCCAATAGACCGGTGACTGCCGCGTTCACGACGCCGGCCACGGCAGCCGGGGCGGCCGAGTCACCGCCGAGTGCCGACCAGATCGCCTTATTCTCGGGGTGCTGAACCACCGGTGGACTCACGTCATTGCCGCCGCCACAAGCAGTGAGCGTCACCAGCGCTGCCGCGGCCAACAGGATGCCAACGAACCGTTTCATGGATTATCTCCTCAGGAAGCCGTCGCGACGCCTTTTCCTCAAGTGCCACGATAAGCACCTCGGTGGGACGGCAAACGTTCTATACGTGGGCTGAGGCAGAACGGATGCAGCGTACGCATTTTCCTCAGCAAACGCGCGGATAGAAGGTGGTGGCGTCAGCTTCCATGACGCATGTCGGCCCTGCGATATCTGGCCGTGCAGCAATCCTGCGTGCCGGAGATGCGAACTGGCAATTCGAATGACCTGACAATAATGCTGCTTCGCAGCACTGACCGTTGCCGTCCTGCCGGCGATAAAAGCAACGTGACGTCGATGGTGACACTGGATATGCGCGAACTCGACCTTTAAAGATGATTCAGGCTCACGGACCGCTATCGATCATGGTCACGGCCGCCGAAAACACATAACCCTCACTGCGCAGTGTCTTGATGTAACGGGGTTCGCGCGCAGTGTCCTGCAGGCGTTGCCGCAAACGGCTGACCAGCAGATCGATCGAGCGGTCGATTGGATCGGCCTGGCGGCCCTGGGTCAGATTGAGCAATTGATCGCGCGTCAGCACCCGTTGGGGATGATCGAGAAATACCCGCAGCAGGCGATACTCCGCGCCGCTCAGCGCGGCCATCGTGCCCTCGGCGTCGAGCAGATGGCGCGCGGTGGTATCGAGCCGCCAGTCGCCGAAGCCGAGCATCTGCGCGGTTTCGGTCAACTGCATGCCGGGTGGCAGCATCCGCGCGCGGCGCAACACGGAGCGGATACGTGCCAGCAGTTCGCGCACCGCAAACGGCTTGGACAGGTAGTCGTCCGCGCCCATTTCCAGTCCGAGAATACGATCCGCTTCTTCGCTGCGGGCGGTCAGTATCAGTACCGGCACCGTGCGGAACTTGCTAGCACGCAGTTCGCGGCATAACACGAGACCGTCTTCTCCCGGCAGCATCAGGTCCAGCACGATCAGATCCGGCGCACCCTGTTCGAGCACCGCGCGCATCTGCCGGCCGTTGGCGGCCAGCGAAACGCGCATGCCGTTTTTCTCGAGATAGGTGGCGAGCAACTCGCGAATGCCACGATCGTCATCGACGATCAGCACGTGGTCTGGGTTTTCAATCAATGGATCAATCCTTTCGACGATTGACACGCACCCGGTTCGCGTTCACCAGCGAAAAATTGACCGGGTGTGCCTCGGTACCAACTTCGAATTTGACGGTTCCGCAATGGCAGGACCCGTGCAGCAGTTCGGTCTGCACATGGCCTCCGCCGTGGCGCCCGGCTGCTGTATAGCACCGCACTCGACGCTTTGTATCGCAATGTATCCGGATGTTCTCCTGACACAAAACATTGCAGCCAGTCGCCCTCCCCGACACAAGCCAGATACGAACGGGCGTTCCAATGCAGCCATGCTCACTACTCAAAGGACGCTGACATGCTCCTCCGACTCAGAATCACCCCTCGCATCGCGCTGTTCGCCGTAAGCGTGGCCGCTGGTGCCGCCGCCATCACCGCCACCCTCGGTGGAGGTCCCGCGGCCAGTGCCGCGGCCCGTCCCGCTACGAGCCAGTTCAACGCCGGCGCGGCCACTACCGCGCCGGAATTTACCGGCATTGATAAATGGCTCAATAGCGATCCCCTCACCTTGCGGCAGTTGCGCGGCAAGGTCGTACTCGTTGATTTCTGGACCTACACGTGCATTAACTGCATTCACGTACTCCCTTACGTGAAGACCTGGAACCAGAAGTACAAGGATCAGGGTCTGGTCGTGGTCGGTGTGCACACACCCGAGTATCCGTTCGAGCGCAACACCGACAACGTCGAGTCGGCGATCAAACGCTTCGGCATCACGTTCCCGGTGGCGCAGGACAACGACTACGCAACGTGGCGAGCGTACGACAATCAGTATTGGCCGGCGTTTTATCTGGTCGACAAGAATGGACGGCTGGCCTACACGCACTTCGGCGAAGGCGACTATGAGCAGACAGAGGCGAAGATCAAGGCATTGCTGGCGCAAAACCCGTGATTCGTATCTCAATGTATCCAGGCACCGAAAGAACACAGAACATTGCAATTGGGCCAGTTTCCAGACACAAGCCAGATACGTCAGCACGTTTTAATACATCAACGCCGGATGCAAGACATAAGCAACTTCGCCGATGACCGGTTGAACGGTTGCGGTTGATTCCAGATTCCAGCGCCTTCCTCTTAACTGATTAGTTCGTGGAGCACGATATGAAAACCTCAATGATCGCTTTGGCCTTCGCCACATTCGCAACAACTGGTTTCGCACACGCATCCGACGCACCGGCAGCAAGTGCAAACCCGGCGGGCGCCGCTCAAATTCAACAATGGAACCCGAGCGAGGCCGGCGCGATGCAAAAGACACGCGCAGAAGTTCGCAACGAGCTGCTGCAAGCCGAGCACGACGGCCAGCTCAGCTATCTTCGCAAGGTGTACCAAGGTAGCTGACCGTCTCAACCCGATGGAGGGTTGCATTCCTCGTTCATTAACATAAGCAATCCTGTTGATTAAAGACCACATGGTTCATCGCGAATGGACCTTGTGAAATGGAACACATTCGGATTACATCATGACTCAAATCGACCAACTACTGTACACGGCTAAAACTCATACAACGGGCGGACGGGACGGAGCGTCACGCAGTTCCGACGACCGTCTGGACATTAAGCTCTCGCCGCCCGGTAGCGCGGGCAAAGGCACCAATCCGGAGCAGTTGTTCGCTGCCGGATGGTCCGCGTGCTTTATCGGCGCAATCGGGCTTGCGGCCAGCGCAATGAAAGTCCGGCTCCCAGCGAATCTGGCGGTCGACGCCGAAGTCGATCTCGGCGTAACGGACGGTGCCTATTTCCTGCAGGCACGTCTGAATGTCAGCGTGCCGGGGCTGGACCGCGAAGTCGCCCAGGCGCTCGTGGATGCCGCGCATCGGACTTGCCCTTATTCCAAAGCCACGCGGGGCAACATCGACGTCCAGATCAGTCTGGTCTAACCGCCGCCGCGCGCCAACTGTGCTTTCGTTACCGTGCCTTTTTGTCCGTCTCGCTGAGGCTCTGGCCGCCTTTGGCCACATCTGCTTCGTGAGTTCGCGCGAAGACGACGAGGCGTGCAAT
Source organism: Paraburkholderia fungorum (assembly GCF_902833645.1). GTDB lineage: Bacteria > Pseudomonadota > Gammaproteobacteria > Burkholderiales > Burkholderiaceae > Paraburkholderia > Paraburkholderia fungorum. The sequence goes on along the minus strand of NZ_CADFGE010000006.1, from coordinate 397,673 downwards.
AAGTCGCTGACACACGTCGCCGTGCTGGTTCCGTGTTTCGCTTTGCACGGTCACGATGCCACGGCCGGGCTTCGACCTGGACCGTTCGACAGTCAGGATGGTGCTGGTCACTCGCAGTATGTCGCCCGGCCGCGTGGGCCGCGGCCAGGCGATATCGCCGCCGGCCCCAATGATGCCTCCGGCCAACGGCAGGCTTTGCACCAGCAGCCTCATGGTGACGGCGGCCGTATGCCAGCCGCTTGCGGCTAGTCCTCCGAACAGAGTATCGCGTGCAGCGACGTCATCAAGGTGAAAGGGTTGCGGGTCGAATTCGCGGGCGAACGCCTGGATCTGTGCAGGCTCAAGCCTCGCCTCGGCACTTTCATACACAAGGCCTTCGGAGAGGTCTTCCAGATAGAGCTTCTGGGCTGTCATGCCAATGTTATCGGTCATCTCTCTGCTCCTATGTCGAGCCATGCGCTTTGCAGGCAGCTCTCGCAACTTCGAGGTCAGCGCAGCGTCCGGAAACTCACGCGGACTTCTTCCGCAAACGCCTGCGGCTGCTCCCACGCCGCAAAGTGGCCGCCTTTCGGCAACCGGTTGTAGTGAATCAGCTTCGGATACGCTTTCTCCGTCCAGCTCTGCGGCGCCGCGTAGATTTCGTCCGGAAATACGCTCACGGCAACGGGAATCGCAACGTGCTTCGGCGCGAAGAAGTTCAGCTTGTTCTCCCAATACAAACGTGCCGACGAAACGGCCGTATTCGTCACCCAGTAGAGCGTAACGTTGTCGAGCACGTCATCTCGCGTCAAACCCTCGCTTTGTCCGTTAAAAACGCGGGCAATCAACGCCTGACTCGCCGCATCATGGTCGAGCATCCATGCAGCGAGACCGATCGGGGAATCTTCGATCCCGTACAGTGTCTGCGGACGGTTCGCCATCTCCTGCGCATAGCCGAGACCATGCTTGTAGAAGTAGTCGAGCTGATCGAACGCGTGCCTCTCGTCCGGCGAAAGACCGGCCGGTGGCGGACTTGCATACTTCAGTTTAGTGGCAATATCATCCGGCACGGTAGCTGGCATGTTGGTATGAATGCCCAGCAGTTCCGGCGGTGCGATCAGCGCCATCTGTTCCGTCACCGCATTGCCCCAGTCGCCTCCTTGCGCGACGTAACGCGTATAGCCAAGGCGCTTCATCAGCACTGTCCACGCGCGAGCGATTCGCGCCGGATCCCAGCCTGTTCCGGTTGGCTTGCCCGAGAAGCCGTGTCCCGGCAGCGAAGGAATCACCACATCGAAAGCGTCCGATGCATTTCCACCATGGGCCGTTGGATTAGTCAGCGGATCGATGACCTTCAGCTGCTCGATGATCGAACCAGGCCATCCGTGCGTAATCAGGACGGGCAACGCATTCTGATGTTTCGAACGAACGTGGATGAAATGAATATCCAGCCCGTCGATCTCGGTCACGAATTGCGGCCACGCATTCAATCTCGCTTCGACCTCGCGCCAGTTGTAATCTGTCGACCAATATTGCGCAAGCTTTTGCATCGTCGCAAGCTGCACGCCTTGCGATGAATCCGTGACCGTCTCGCGTTCCGGCCAACGTGTCGACTTGATACGTCTGCGCAGATCGGCGAGTTGAGATTCCGGCACATGCACGCGGAGCGGACGAATCGAAGCATTGTCGCCGCCTCCCACAGTGGCAACTTCAGTAACGGATTGATTCGGCTCCGCAAAAGCGTAGCGGCTCAGTGACGCTGCAGCGAGCGACGCCGTTGCCACACCGAGAAAACGACGACGCGACGACGCATGGGCATTGATGATTTCTGACACAGAAACTCCACTATTACTTTCGTAGTCTTAATGAATAGAAAGACACACAATCTGCTAATCGACCGACCTCTGTATACCAACATGCCTTGAGCGCCAGATCGGTACCGCGCTTCGGCGGAAAGTGCGATGCCGTGATATCGGCGTCAACTTCCCCGGGGGAAACCCGCGTGCTGCTTCCGCTGGATGAATGCGCCCGATAACTAATCGTCGAGATCGCCAAGCAGTTGGCTCAGGTTCAGTTCCGCGTCGCGCGTCTGGAACCCGCGTGCCATGGCTGCTTCCATACGGCGTTGTGCCGGCTGAGACCGCACGTTTTCACCGAACAGATTCGAATCGCGACGAAACTCGTCGACGGGGGCCAACGCGATGGCATTGACGCGCTCCTTAACCATCGCGTGTCCGGCTGCCGGAAACCGCGAGATGCGTCGCGCGAGCGATGCCACAAAGTCGCCAAGCGACTCGGCCGGCAACGCCCGATTGATCCACCCATACCGTTCTGCTATATCAGCGTCATAATCCAACGCGCCCAGCATCACTTCAAGCGCACGACCGCGGCCCATCAAGCGCGTGATGAACTGGGTCGCGCCGCCGCCAGGGACTAGTCCGAACGCCGCTTCCATCTGACTAAACAGCGCCGATTCCCGCGCGGCAAAGCGCATATCGCACGCCAGCACAAATTCGCTGCCCGCGCCACGCACACGCCCTTCGATCTGTGCGATCGAGACAAGTCGGCTGGCACTCAAATGCCGGAACAGCAGCGCAATCGATGGCTCGCCGGTCAGCTTTGCGGCTTCGTCGCGATACTCCTTGACCTTCGTCACATCCACATGCGAGATGAAAAAGTCGGGGTCGGCACTGCTGAAAACGAGTACGTTCGTACCGTTGTCGGCCTCCGCGTCCTGAATCAGCGTAACCAGGTCGCGCACAAGCTCGGGACCGAGCAGATTCATGGGCGGCGCAAACATCTTCACGAACAGAACCGCTCCGTCGCGGTTCACTTCAAGCGTCTCGAACGTCATCGAGGGCTCCTGATGGGCAAGGCTGGTATCGGGTCTGGAAAAAATGTGGCCGAGCGCCTCACATCGGCGCATTGAGTACATGAGGCGCCCGGATAACTATGAATCTAGTCCTTCCTGGGTCACCTGAGTAGCCGGTAGAATTGAGAACTTCCCTTTCACAGGTGGAAGGCCATGGATCGTTTAGAGGCGATGGGCATCCTGCTAGCGGCGATAGACACGGGAAGCCTGTCCGCCGCAAGTCGAAAGCTTCGCATTCCTCTGGCAACAGTAAGCCGACGCGTGTCCGAGCTGGAGGCCCATCTGAATGTGCGATTGGTCGTGCGCGGCACGCGCAAGCTGACGTTGACGGAAGCCGGACGTGGTTATGTGGCGTCCTGCAGGCGTGTTCTGGAAGAACTCGCGGAGATCGAACGTACAACTTCTGGCGAGTACCATGCACCGCAGGGAGAACTGGTAATCAGCGTGCCGCCGGTACTAGGGCGGATCCACGTGCTGCCGGTGATCGTCGAATTTCTAGCTGCGTTTCCGCAAATTCGTATGCGCGTGCAATTGACAGACCGGCTCGTCAATTTGCTGGATGAGCGCGTCGATCTGGTACTGCGGCTTGGGGAGCAACCGAGCAGCAGTCTGATCACAACGCGTGTCGGGCTGCATCGGCAAGTGCTGTGCGCAAGCCCCGCCTATCTGAACGCGCATGGGATACCGCAGAAACCCGAAGACCTTGTATCGCACGACTGCGTGACATACGAGGAATATGCGATGGGCAGCAACTGGGAATTTCAGTCAAAAGGTCGGACACTAAAGATCGAAGTGCCGTCGCGCCTTGTGGTCAGCTCGGTGGAGGCTGCCGTTGTTGCCGCAGAGGAAGCGGCCGGCATTGCACGGGTCATGTCGTATCAGACCGATGGCGCCGTGAAATCAGGCAGTCTCGTGATGCTTCTGGAAGCCTTCGAACCGTTGCCGACTCCTATCAACCTCATGTACATGGCGCAACGGCAGATTCCGCTCAAGCTTAGGGCTTTTATCGATTTTGCCGTTCCACGACTGAGAGAGAGGCTCGGCCCCGCGAGTAACGCGGATCGGCCCCGGCGCGACAGCCGGACGGCGGATTGACTTCGTCCGTCTCGTGTACCTTATTCGGTCACAACCGCTTTGCTTGCCGCCGCGATGATCGCGTCCGCAACAGCCTTCGGATGACTGAGCATTGCGACGTGACTCGAGTCGACATGAATCGTCGTCGCGCCGATCTTCTTTGCCATTGCGTCCTCTGCACGCGGATCGATCATGCGATCGTGGTCACCCTATCCCAGCTCGATTCATCGGCCAAAGCACCGTGCACCAGGACGACGTTGGTCCCCTTCAGGTCCTGCGGCTGCGCAGCGTGTGCCGCGTGCACAGAGAACGCACCGCCAAGCAGAAGCGCGAACATGAGATATTTGTTCAGCAGACGGTACATGAGGACATCCTCCTGAATGTGTAAAGCGATGCCAGCCGTTGGCATCGCAGGTTCCCGCACGCCTTAGAGGAATGGCGAAATGTTCGCTATGGCGCGTGTTATGTAGGCCTCCTTCTCTCCCACTGGGGCAACGTGCTGAATGGCGTTGCGTGCAGCCTCTATCCCTTCCAGACGCGCAATGAACCACGCCGCCAGATACTGCGCCGCCAAACAGCCGCCGGCGGTCGCGACGTTGCGCTTCGCCGCAAACGGCTGGTCGAGCACCGCCACGCCCGCCTCTTCGACCCACGGTTTGGTGGTCAGGTCGGTGCAGGCCGGAACGCCATTCAGCAGGCCCAACTTCGCGAGTATCAGCGTGCCCGAGCATTGCGCGCCCAGAAGTTGACGCGCCGGGTCGAACCGCAACTGCGACATCAGCGCGGCATCCGCGGCAACCGCGCGTGTCTGTATTCCGCTGCCGACCAGGACCGCGTCGGCCTCGCAGGCGTCCTTTAGCGTCGCTTGCGCCTCCAGCACCACGCCGTTCATCGACCGCACTGTCGCGGTCGGGCTGGCGATCGCAACCTGCCAGCCGGGCTTCTTGACCCGGTTGAGGATATTTAGCGCGATCAGCGAGTCGAGTTCATTAAAGCCCTCAAAGGTCAGAATAGCGATGTGCATGACGTCCTCGTCCGCGTGGAGAAGTTGTGGTGAGCCATGTTAGAGCCGCGATTAGATACAATCAAATAATTGTCATGGATACACTTGGACATGGTTCAGCCGCGCTACAAGCAACTCGTCGACCGCCTTGCGGCGGAGATCCGTGCGGGCCGTCTGCGCCCCGGAACGCGTCTGCCAACGCATCGCGACCTTGCTGCTCGAGAAGGCCTCGCGCTGGTCACGGCCACGCGGGTGTATGCGGAGTTGCAGGAGATGGGTCTGGTGAGCGGCGAAACCGGCCGTGGCACATTCGTCAAGGAGGCGCTCCCTCGAGCCCAAGGCATCGACCTGAGTGCGTGGAACGCGGACACCGTAGACCTGAACTTCAACTATCCGTCGTCGCCCGGCCAGACCGATCTGCTTAGAGGGGCGCTGCGCCAACTCGCCGTAACGGGCGACCTCGAGTCTCTACTTCGATACCAGCCCCACGGTGGGCGCGAGCACGAGCGCGCGACGGCGGCGCGCCATCTGGCAACCCGGGGGCTGCCGGCTACGGTCGAAACGACATTGCTCGTGAGCGGCGCACAGCACGGGTTGACGACGGCCGCCCTGGCTCTCCTCGAGCCGGGCGACGTTGTGGCGGTGGATGCGCTGACTTACCCCGGATTCAAGCTCGCTGCAGAGACTAATCGACTGGAACTCGCATCGATCCCAGCCGCTGGGCGCGGCCCCGATCTGGATGCACTTGCGGCTCTGTGCAAGCAACGACGGGTCCGCGCCATCTACGTCATGCCGACGCTGCACAACCCACTTGGCTGGGTGATGAGCGCGACGCGACGCAGGGAGCTCGTCGCTGTCGCCCAGCGCCATGGACTGCTAATCATTGAGGATGGGGCCTACGCATTCCTGGCTGAAGATGCACCGCCGCCGTTGGCATCGCTTGCGCCTGAGACCACGGTCTACGTGTCGAGCCTGTCGAAGAGTGTCGCAACCGGCCTGCGCGTCGGTTTCGTCTGTGCACCGGCCGAATCGGTCCCAAAGATCGAACGGGCTATCCGGGCGACAACGTGGAACACCCCGGCGATCATGACGGCCATTGGCTGCGGCTGGATGGAGGACGGCACGGTGGCTCGACTCGAAGTGGAGAAGCGACGGGACGCGGCGACGCGCCAGTGCCTTGTCGCCGATATTCTCGGACGGGTGGAGCGGGTCAGCCATCCCAACTCCTATTTCGTGTGGCTTCCACTGGCGCAGGATGTTCGCGCGGACGAAGTTGCGATGGCGCTGTTGCGTGAGCGAGTGTCCGTATCGACAGCCCTGCCGTTCTCCACGTCGGCTCATGTACCTCATGCAATCCGGTTGGCAATCGGTTCCGTCGACCTCGTCACGCTCACGCGGTCTCTGCAAACGGTGGCCCGAGTGATCGCCGAACGGACCTACTGACCGACAGCCGCGCCAGAGCCTGCTGGGCACGTTTCTCAAGGCGGCTGCACCCTCCTTCATGGCGGCCTGCAAAGAGCGGTTTGCCCAGCCGCCTGAAAGCGATTTCGACGCGCACCGGCCGCGCACCGCATGCTCGCCAGGCGCCACAGCTTGCGGCCCGATATCACCACGGTCGTCCGGCGAATGATGCGGCGGATCCACCGGCACAAAAATTGCGCTGACCGAAAGGCTTTCTCGCCCGACTTGCAGGAGTGGCCTGCTGGTCGGCATATCGCCAACGACGATATCGATAAGGTCACGGAGGTTCTCAATGAACGATACAAGAGATCTAGCGGATTCGGCGCTAGTCACAAAGGATTCCGCGTTATTAGTCCGGCAGTACGACACTGCGGTTTCATGGGGGGCCGTGTTCGCCGGCGGCGTCGCTGCGGCCGCATTCTCACTCATCCTGTTGACGTTGGGTACCGGCCTCGGTCTGACGGCAATTTCTCCGTGGTCATCGGGACCGTCGAATGCGAAAGCATTCGGATTCGCCGCTGTTGTGTGGATATGTGTGACCTCAATTCTCACGTCTGGACTAGGGGGCTATCTGGCGGGACGGCTACGCAGCCGCTGGCTCTTGATCGACAACGACGAAGTCCACTTTCGCGACACCGCCCATGGTTTCCTGAGCTGGGCCGTGGCGACGCTCCTCACAGCGGCCGTACTGACATCGACTCTCTCAGGCGTTGCACGTGTCGCCGCCCAGACTACTGCGGCAGGCAGTCCCGTCACGACGCAGACGATGCAGCGCGGGAATGCGGAGGCCGCGACGAACACGTGGCCGCTGGGCTACTTTGTAGATTCTCTATACCGTATGCCCGCCGGGTCGCCTGGGGTGCCCCCCGGTTCCGCCTCCGGTGGCAGCGATATACGCAGCGACATGCGCAGCGACATACCGCGCGCGGAAACCGCGCGTATCTTCCTGAACAGCGCCGCGACAGGCGATCAATTGTCGCCAGAAGACACCGCGTATCTAAGCCAGCTTGTCTCCCAACGGACTGGCCTCACGCCAGCAGCAGCACAAGCACGCGTGGTAACAACATACACGCGCCTTTTGCAAAAATTGACTGCGCTTGATGCTGCAACGAAAAATGCCGCCGACAAGGCCCGCAAAGTCTCCATCGGCGCATCCCTCTGGCTCTTCGTCTCGCTTCTGCTAGGCGCGTTCTCCGCCAGTCTGATGGCGACTCATGGCGGCCGCGTGCGCCAACGCTGATTGCAAACTCAATTTTGACTACCCAAGGAGGCGGTTATGCGCTCAATTCTTCTTTACATGCTCGGTGTACCTATTCCAATCATCATTCTTATCGCGCTGTTCTGGCATTAACGAGCGATTTGCCCTCCGAACGCCTGACGTCTTCCGGCGTCCGGAGGGGCGTCGTGAGCGTTTCCTTGTCCCCAGTGCCGCGACCCAAACGAAGCGGATAGGCATGCCGGTTGCGAAAAAGGGGAATATCTCCTGATTCGCGATATGTCTACGATCCTTCTTGTTGACGACGACGTGCATTCGCTTTCCCTACTCCAGATTATTCTCGTAGGGCATGGTCACCGCGTGCTTCTCGCTCAAGGCGGTGAGGCCGCCCTTCACACGGCCGCGCAACGCCTTCCCGATCTGATCGTGACTGACTGGAATATGCCAGGCATGGATGGCATTGGCTTGTGCGAACATCTGAAAAGCTATCCCGCTCTTGCTCAGATTCCGGTAGTTATGACATCCGGCCGTGTTCCGCCACGGGAGAAGTCGGCACTATGGGATGCTTTTCTTTCCAAACCTCTCGATCTGGCCGCCTTGGAGCACGCCGTTGACTCGCTGCTCGTGAAGCGATTGTCGGGGCCTCAATCCCCTCTCAATGTGCCTGGTCCCGCGTTCTCCCGATGGCAACCCGTCTCCTCGAAACTGATGGTTTAGCGATCGGTGGTGTTCGAGACGCCGACGGAGTCAGGTGCGAATTTGCGCCGACGCCGCAGATCGCGGTACGGCAATTGCTCGCTACGGTGATGAAAACTGTTCAAGGAGGTACGCCGTGAGCCAGAAAAGTGACAAGCAGCCGGATGTCGAGCATCCGCAACCGGCGCAGCATAGCGACGATGCACGCAGCCGCATGCCCGAGCGCCGCGACGACGGGCACAAACAGCCTTCCGGAGACAAGCCCTCGAGGAAGGCTGAGGAAGGAGAACCGCCTGTGGGATAAGCCCTGCGACGGGGGCGCATGTGCGGCCGCAGAGACGCGGCGGATACGCCTCCGTTGGGTGACCTGATTGCTGCGCCTCGCGGCGAAGGCGCTATGAGCGCTGCACTCCCTCTGCCGCCTCGTCCTCGACTCGAACATATCGCTCGCAGGAATGAGGCGTTCCTTTCGCATACCAAAGTATCTTGAGAAACGGGCTAGCGGACGCAGTCCGCGGCTATTCACCGTCGCCGCATGACGCTGGACGTGCCTGATCCGAATATCCCGGTTTGAGCGCCCCCCTTACCCGATGCGCGCGCAGTGAACCTCGTCCCTACGCGAAAACTCCACATGTAATTCGCGGTTCGTCGAAACGCCGCTACGCCGACATTCGGGTCACACCTTGCGATCGACTACGCGTCTCGCGAGAGTCGCCCAGATATGAAAGGCATTCGCAAGCTCTCCCGATCATAGGTGTTCGCGGAGCATCTGCCCGTCAAGTTCGGAGGCAAAGGAACGGTTTGCGCGATGCAAACGTTGCAAATTACACCGTGTAGAAATCGTAATTTTGCAAAGACCAAGGTTCCTGGATTGGGCGGTGACCGTCTACAACGCGGCAAAGGCGTTGCCGAATCCATCAACCCCTTCCGGATGCTGCCGTTGCTCAGCGTGCCGGGATTGCGAGCCCGTGACGCGGTGGGCTTCACGTACCCTCTTTGATTATTTTTTTCGCGCTTGCCGATGTGCTATGCGTAGCCGGATACTGACTTTGCCCGCGTTGTCTCCTCTGCGGGTGCATCAGTTTCGGCCCGCCTCGGGCGGGCCTCTTTTGAGCAATGCGTGCGAACGCTTGCCAATGAAGATGATGTAAATCCGGAGGCGCCATGGAAATCTGCGACGGATGCGCCAACATTGACGGCCGCCCCGTGGGTGTCGAGGGACACGAAGGCATCACTTTGATTGGTGTGGCGGAATGCAACGGTGCGCTCGCGCTCGAACATTATCGCTGCGACAAATGCCGGGCGATTATTGCCAGACGATTCGTGGGCCAGTGCGATGAGCGTGTCTGGAGCGTAATCGAAGCCGCACGGTAGCAATCCCGTCCAGCCTTTCCGGCGGATCGATCAGGAACGTCTGGCAAGTCCGCCACACGATCACCAAGCCCGGGCAATCAATGCACGAACCAGGTGCGAGTCCGCTACGCGCGGATGCACGCCGTCACCGGCGCGGTGCAAAAAACTGCCGCGCCGCGCCGGAATGCGGCAATTCCTGTTTGGCACGCTTCTCGCTAATAAGGGAGTGCAAGGAGCCGGCGCAATCCGGTTTAACACACAATCTGGAAATGGACGGCTAGGGTTCCGGCCTGCTTCAAGCAGGTGCTGGTCCGAGAGCTGTCGACCTCGGTGAGGTTACACGGCGGGATAAAAGCCCGGGAGAGAACGCGATGTTTGCGCTGCTCCCTGCCGTCGCTAACCGTCCCTTCCGAGGTCAACCTCATGCGTAAGCTCGTTCGCTTTCTCAGCATCGCCGCGGTCTCTCTCGCCGCCTTCACCTCCACTCCTTCGTTTGCCGCCGGACGCACCGACTTCAAGGTCTGCTGGACCATCTACGCGGGCTGGATGCCGTGGGGTCAGGCGAAAACCCAAGGCATCGTCTCCAAATGGGCCAGGAAATACGGCATCAATGTCGATGTCGTGCAACTGAACGACTACGTCGAATCCATCAATCAGTACACCGCCGGCAAGTTCGACGGCTGCGCGATGACCAACATGGACGCGTTGACCATCCCAGCCTCAGGCGGCGTGGATTCGACTGCGCTGATCGTCAGCGACTATTCGAACGGCAACGATGGCGTGCTCGTCAAGGGCAAAGGCAAACAGATCTCCGACCTGAAGGGTCAGCAGATCAATCTGGTCCAGTTCTCGGTATCGCACTACCTGCTTGCACGCGCCCTCGAAAGTGCGCATATGAGCGAGCGCGACCTCAAGGTAGTCAACACCTCCGACGCCGACATCTCCGGTGCGTTCGCCACGCCCGCCGTCCACAACGCAGTGACGTGGAACCCGATGCTTGCCGAACTGAAGGCGCAGCCGAACGTCACCGAAGTCTTCGACTCGAGCAAGATTCCCGGTGAAATCATGGACATGATGGTCGTCAATACGAAGACCCTGAACGACAACCCGGCGCTCGGCAAGGCGTTGACGGGCGCATGGTTCGAGATGGTCGCGTTGATGCGGGCCAATAACGCCGACAGTACCGCCGCGCTCACCGCGATGGCGAAGGCATCGGGCACCGATCTCGCGGGCTTCAAGGGGCAACTGTCGACCACCGCGCTGTTCTATACGCCGCAGGCCGCGGTCGATTTCGTCACCAGCCCCAACCTGCCGAAGATCATGACGCGCGTCGCGAAGTTCTCGTTCGATCACGGTCTGCTCGGACAGGACGCGAAAAGCGCGGACGTGGTCGGCATGGCGTTCGACAAGGGTGTCGTGATCGGCAACAAGGGCAACGTCAAGTTGCGCTTCGATCCGACCTACGTGGAAATGGCCGCGGCCGGCAAGCTCTGAGTCGAACAACACGTACTTCATCCGGCAGGCACCCATGAGACTCATCAATCGACACCCCAGCCGAAGCGGCGGCCTTATGCTGCTGTTGCTGCCGTTCATCGTGCTGATGGCGGTTTACTTCACCGGGTCGTCGATGCGGCTCAAGCTCAATCCCGATGACAAGCTGCTGCCGAGCGCCACGCAAATGAGCGACGCCATCAAGGAGGTCGCCTTCAATGAGGACAAGCGCACGGGCGAGTATCTGCTGTGGGCCGATACGGTATCGAGCTTGAGACGGCTCGGTATCGGCCTCGTTGTGAGCGCCTTAATTGCCTTGGTGGCGGCCATCGCGACCGGCTCGTTTCCGCTGGTAGGCGCGACGTTCTCACCGTTCATCACGGTGATCTCGATGATTCCGCCGCTCGCCGTGCTGCCGATCCTGTTCATCGTGTTTGGGCTCGACGAATTGTCGAAGGTCGTCCTGATCGTGGTCGGCATCACGCCGATGATCATCCGCGATCTGCATGCGCGGGCGCGCGAGATTCCAGCCGAGTTGTGGGTCAAGGCACAGACGCTCGGTGCAACCAGCTGGACCCTGGTTCTGCGCCTCGTGCTGCCGCAACTGCTGCCGCGCTTACTGGTGGCAATGCGTCTCGCGCTGGGCTCAGCATGGCTGTTTCTTATCGCAGCGGAAGCGATCGCTTCGACAGATGGTCTCGGCTACCGCATCTTTCTCATGCGTCGCTACCTGGCAATGGACGTGATTCTGCCTTACGTCGCGTGGATCACGCTGCTCGCGTGGCTCATCGACGAGCTGCTGCGCCGCCTCACGCAATGGTCGTTCCCCTGGTACGGCGGAGGCGCACGATGATCGAAGTTCGTAACGTCTGGAAGGAATACGGCGATCAGGTCGTGCTCGAACGGTTGAACCTGCGTGTCGAAGAAGGCGAGTTCTGTTCGATGGTCGGCGCATCGGGCTGCGGCAAGTCCACATTCCTGAGGCTATTGCTCGGTCAGGAGCGCGCGACGCGCGGCGAAATTCTGCTCGATGGCGAGCCCTTGCCGGCTGAACCCGATGAACATCGCGGCGTGGTGTTTCAGCGCTATTCGGTATTCGATCATCTGAGTGTGGTTCGCAATGTGATGCTCGGACTCGAATTGCGTCGCGCGAAATTCACGGGCCGTCTATTCGGTGCGCAGCGACGCGCCGCGCGCGATGAAGCCGTCGCGATGCTCAAACGCGTAGGCCTTGGTGCGGCGTTGGATAAATTTCCGCAGCAACTATCGGGCGGCATGCAACAACGTCTCGCGATTGCCCAGGCGCTGATGATGAAGCCACGCGTATTACTGCTCGATGAACCATTCGGCGCGCTCGATCCCGGCATCCGCAAGGACATGCACGACTTGCTGCTCAGCTTATGGCGCGAATCGAAGCTGACGATTTTCATGGTCACCCACGACCTGAAGGAAGGCTTCACGCTCGGCAGCCGCGTACTGGTGTTCGACAAGGTCCGCGTCGACCCTCAAGCGCCGGGCGCCTACGGTGCGCGCATCACCTACAACATTCCGCTCGACCACAGCCGCGACTCCAGGTCGTCCATTCACATGGCCCAAGCCGTCGTGGAAGGCGCATCGCGTGTCGAAACGGTCTGAGCCCAAAGGGAATCTTAAGCACATGGATTTGCTACTCGAAGAAACCGTCCCCGGCGGCGGCCATACCTCGCTGATTGTCAAGCGCGGCCAGTCGTTGCGCATCACCGACCTGCGCGGCGGCGCGAACGCCAGCGTCCTGCTGATCAACGCATCCGAGAAAAGCGAACGGCTCAATCTGCCCGATACGCTCAAATGTCAGCACACGGCGAAACTGACGGCCGGTCATTGTCTGTACTCCGATATGGGCCGTGTGCTCGCCGCAATCGTTACGGATACCTGCGGCTGGCATGACAGTATCGGCGGAGTATCGAATGCAGAGGAAGTATACGAACGCTACGGCGCGGGTCGTTATCAGGAACTGCGCAACGCGTTCTATCGCAACGGCACGGACAACCTGCTGGTCGAAATGGGCAAGTGGGGGCTGGGTATCCCGGACCTGCTGATGACACTCAATCTCTTCAGCCGAGTCGACGTCACCGACGCTGGCACGTTGAATTTCGTTCCAGGCAACTCCAAGGCCGGCGACTATGTCGAGCTGTATGCCCCGATGAACACGCTGGTCGTGCTGACCTCGATCCAGCATCCGCTCGATCCGAACCCGGAATACGCGCCCAGGCCGGTCAAGCTTGCGTTGAGCCACGCGGAGCGCGACGTCGCCGAACTTTGCCGAACCTCATGCGAGGAAAACGTGCGCGGCTTTCTCAACACCGATCGTTTCTTTCTTTGAGCGGAGCCTGACACCATGACCACAACGCTTACCGTCAGCGACAAACGCCCCGAACATGCGGTCTTTCGCGAGACACTCGCGGCCGGCGAACCGTGGCTTCACGAACTGAAAACCGGGCAGACGCTGCGCATTCTCGACCTGGAAGGCAATCAGGCCGTCGATACGCTGTTCTACAGCCTTGCAGATCCGCGCGAGCGTTTCGACCCGCAACGCACGCTGCGCCGCCAAAAAAACCTGTATCTGACGACCGGCACCGTGCTGTATTCGAACCTTGGCAATCCGATGCTGACGATCGTGGCCGACACCTGCGGCCGTCACGATACCCTCGGCGGCGCCTGCGCGCAGGAAAGCAACACGGTTCGCTACGCACTGGAAAAGCGCTACATGCATAGCTGCCGCGACAATTACCTGCGTGCCTGTGCGCACGACGGACGTTTGTCGAAGCGGGATATCGGCGCGAACATCAACTTCTTCATGAACGTGCCCGTGACATCAGAGGGCGGTCTTACATTCGAAGACGGCATCTCGGCACCGGGCAAGTATGTCGAATTGCACGCGGAAATGGACGTGATCGTACTGATCTCCAACTGCCCGCAGTTGAACAATCCGTGCAACGCCTATAACCCGACGCCCGCGGAGTTGCTGATATGGAACTGAAGCGTATCCGCAACTGGCTTTACTTCGTCCTGCTGGTTCGCTCCGGACGACATTGCACCCGCACGCGCGAGCAACTGACTCACGCACATCGCTGACACGGACCTCTGCCGCGGACGACCGCGGCATGCAATCCCCACGTGGCGGGACGACCCGCCCATGAATCCAGTCCCCTCTCATGTTCGAGAAAATCCTGATCGCCAATCGTGGTGCCATTGCGTGCCGCATCCTCAGAACGCTGCGTGAACTCGATGTAACCGGCGTCGCCGTCTACGCGGAAGCGGATCGCGCGAGCCTCCATGTGAGCGAGGCGCCCATCGCGCACGGTCTCGGTGACGGTCCGGCTTCCGCCACCTACCTCGACACCGGCAAGATCCTCGAGATCGCCCGCCGCGAAAACGTCCAGGCAATTCATCCGGGCTATGGATTCCTGTCCGAGAATGCGGCCTTTGGCGAAGCGTGCGAGGCAGCGGGCATCGAGTTCATCGGACCGACGCCAGCGCAGTTGCGGGCGTTTGGCCTGAAGCACACGGCCCGCGGGATCGCAGCGGACCAGGGTGTGCCGATGCTCAATGGCACGGGCTTGCTGGACGACCTCGCCGCCGCGCTGGCAGCCGCTGAGTCGATCGGCTACCCCGTGATGCTGAAAAGCACGGCGGGCGGCGGCGGCATCGGCATGCGGGTATGCTGGAACGTCGAAGAACTAAGTGCTCATTTCGAGGTGGTCAAGCGTCTTGGCCAGAACAACTTCAGCGATGCGGGCGTGTTCCTCGAAAAGTACATCGAGCGGGCGCGGCATCTGGAAGTGCAGGTATTCGGCGACGGCCGCGGCGACGCGATCGCGCTCGGCGTGCGCGACTGTTCGGTGCAGCGGCGCAACCAGAAGGTACTCGAAGAAACGCCCGCGCCCAATCTGCCGGACGGCATGTCGGCCGCCTTGTGCGAAGCTGCTGTCAAGCTCGCGAAAGCGGTCAGTTACCGCTCCGCCGGCACGGTCGAATTCGTCTACGACAGCGCGGCGCAGCAGTTCTATTTCCTTGAGGTGAACACCCGTCTGCAAGTCGAACACGGCGTGACCGAGCAGGTCTGGGGTGTGGATCTGGTGCGCTGGATGATCGAACTGGCGGCGGGCACCCTCGCGCCGTTGCAGGAACTCGCCGCGGGTTTGAAGCCGCAGGGGCACGCGATTCAGGCACGGCTCTATGCCGAGGACCCGGGCCGCGATTTCAAGCCGAGCCCGGGCCTGCTGACCGATGTCGCGTTTCCGCGCGCCGACGGACGTTCGCTGCGCATCGATACGTGGATCGAGGCCGGCTGCGAAGTACCGCCCTACTTCGACCCGATGCTTGCCAAGGTGATTGCCTGGTCGCCAACGCGCGACGCGGCGCGCCACGCGCTCGCTGACGCGTTGCAGAATACGCGCCTCTATGGCGTGGAGACGAACCGCGACTATCTGCGGCAGATTCTCGACGATCACCCTTTTGCGTCGGGCGAGCCGTGGACGCGCTGCCTCGAAGGTCTGAAGTACCGGGCGAGCACGCTCGAAGTGATCAGCGCCGGCACGCAGACAACCGTGCAGGATTATCCCGGCCGCCTTGGCTATTGGGCGGTCGGCATTCCGCCATCCGGTCCGATGGACGACCGTGCGCTGCGGCTCGGCAACCGCCTGCTTGG
This sequence comes from Paraburkholderia fungorum, assembly GCF_902833645.1. GTDB lineage: Bacteria > Pseudomonadota > Gammaproteobacteria > Burkholderiales > Burkholderiaceae > Paraburkholderia > Paraburkholderia fungorum. Next base: position 381,838 of record NZ_CADFGE010000006.1, on the reverse strand, counting down.
CAACGGCGCCGACGCTGCCGCGCTCGAGATTACGATGAGTGGGCCGACCTTGCGGTTTAACACGGACGCGGTCGTCGCCGTGACCGGCGCGAATCTGCCCGTGCTGCTCGACGATATCGAACAGCCGTTGAACACGACCCTGCTGGTTGCCGCCGGCTCGACGCTCGCACTCGGCACCATTCGTGGTGCGGGCGCGCGGGCCTATCTGTGCGTGCGCGGCGGCTTCGACGTCGCGCTGTATCTCGGCAGCCGCAGCACCTTCACGCTCGGCCAGTTCGGCGGGCATGGCGGACGAGCGCTGCGAGCGGGCGATGTGCTGCATCTTCAGCCGTTGCAGGACGTGCATGTGGGCGCAGTACTCGCTAACCTTCCAGCACTGGAAACCGTGCGCACGCTGCGGGTGATATATGGACCGCATGGCGCGCCGGAGTACTTCAGCCCGCGTTATGTCCAGCAGTTTTTTGACACCGAATGGGAGATCCATTTCAACTCCAGCCGCACCGGCGTGCGTCTGATCGGACCGAAGCCCGAGTGGTCGCGCGAGGACGGCGGCGAGGCGGGACTGCATCCATCGAACATTCACGACAACCCCTATGCGGTCGGTGCGGTCGATTTCACCGGCGACATGCCGGTGATTCTCGGCCCCGATGGTCCGAGCCTTGGCGGTTTCGTCTGTCCGGTGACGATCATCGAGGCGGATCTCTGGCAAATCGGCCAGTTGAAGGCCGGTGACAAGGTGCGCTTCGTGCCGGTGCAGATCGACGCCGCGCGTGAGGTTGCACGCCAACGTCTGCGTGAACTGGAAACGCTCGAATTCGAGTCGCAAGCGGCATTCACGAAGGCCGCGGCGCTCACCTCGCCTATCGTCCTCGAAACCGGTGCGGATCGCGAACGGCTCGTCGCGCGGGTTTCCGGTGACACGCATCTGCTGCTCGAAATCGGTCCGACGGAGCTCGATCTCGCATTGCGTTTCCGGGGACACGCGCTGATGCAGTCGCTCGAAGCGATGGCACTCACCGGCGTGATCGACCTGACACCTGGCATCCGCTCGCTGCAGATTCACTATCAGCCTGAAAGCCTGCCGCTTGCGCAGTTGCTCGCGATCGTCGAGCGCGCATGGCAGGACGTGCTGTTGCAGAAGAATTTGCGTGTACCGTCGCGGATCGTGCATTTGCCGCTGTCGTGGGACGATCCCGCGTGCCGTCTCGCGATCGACAAATACATGACCACGGTGCGCAAAGACGCGCCCTGGTGTCCCAGCAATCTCGAGTTTATCCGCCGCATCAACGACCTCGATTCGATCGATGCGGTCAAACAGATCGTCTTCGATGCGAGCTATCTCGTGATGGGGCTCGGCGACGTGTATCTCGGCGCGCCCGTCGCGACGCCGCTCGATCCTCGCCACCGGCTGGTGACGACCAAATACAACCCGGCGCGTACGTGGACGGCGGAGAACTCGGTCGGCATCGGCGGCGCGTATCTATGCGTGTACGGGATGGAGGGGCCAGGCGGTTATCAGTTCGTCGGCCGCACATTGCAGATGTGGAATCGCTATCGCGAAGTCGCGGATTTCGCGGGACGCCCTTACCTGCTGCGTTTCTTCGACCAGATCCGTTTCTACGAAGTCCCTGCCGATGAGTTGCTGCGCATCCGTGCGGACTTCCCGCTCGGACGCTATCCGTTGAAGATCGACGAGACCGAGTTGTCGCTGGCCGACTATCAAACGTTTCTCACGCGTGAATCCGCCGGCATCCAGCAATTCCGCGCGCGCCAGCAAGCCGCGTTTCAAGCCGAACGCGAGCGCTGGCGCGAAGGGGGAACCACGGACGAGAGTTTCGACGCCCCGGTCGTCGAGAGCGCGGAACTGGCACCGTTGCAAGACGGTGAAATTGCGGTGGACAGCGAAATTGCCGGCAGCCTCTGGCAAGTGCGGGTGTCGCCCGGCGATAGGGTCGAGGCAGGCGACGTGCTGCTTATCATCGAGTCGATGAAAATGGAGATCTCCGTGTGCGCGCCGTATGCGGGAATAGTCAATGAGATTCACGTGGCGCCCGGTTCGCCGGTGCGCGCCGGGCAGCGCGTTGCCGTCATCAAACGTCTTTGACTATTCGGAGAAAACACTCATGTCTTCATTCGATCTGCGCCTGTCCACGCTGCGCGCCGCTTACCGCACCGGAACGCATACGCCGCGCAAGCTGATCGGCGAGTTGCTGACGAAAGCCGCCGCACTGAATCCCGAGTTTCATCTGTTCATCCGCCTTCTGAGCGAAGCCGAAGTCGCGCCGTATCTGGATTGGCTGGAAACGCAGGATATCGAAGCATTGCCGCTTTATGGCGTTCCGTTCGCGATCAAGGACAACATCGATCTGGCCGGCATTCCGACAACGGCCGCGTGCCCCGCGTTCGCCTATACACCGGCCGAGTCGGCGACACTCGTCGCCCAGTTGATCGCGCTAGGCGCCGTGCCGCTCGGCAAGACCAATCTCGATCAGTTCGCCACTGGCCTGAACGGTACGCGTTCACCGTACGGCAAGTGCCGTAACAGCGTGCATCCTGACTATCCGTCGGGCGGGTCGAGCGCGGGGTCGTCGCTAGCCGTCGCACTGGGCGTCGCGAGCTTCGCGCTCGGCACAGATACCGCAGGTTCGGGTCGTGTGCCGGCAGGCCTGAACAACCTCGTTGGACTCAAGGCGAGCAAAGGCCTGCTGTCGACCGCCGGTGTCGTGCCGGCCTGCCGCACGCTCGATTGCGTGACCTACTTCACCGCAACCGCGCAGGAAGCCAGCGAACTGCTCGCACTGACCGCCCAGATCGATCCCCGCGATGCATACAGCCGCAAAAACCCGCAATGGAACGACGCACGCGCGTTCGGCAGGCTCGCTACGTTCCGGTTCGGCGTGCCGTCGCAACTCGAATTCGCGGGCTGCGCGGAAAGCCCGGCATTGTTTGCAAAGGCTCGCGCGATGCTCGAAGCGGCGGGCGGTGAAGCCGTCCAAATCGACTTCGCGCCATTCGTCGAAGCGGCAAACCTGCTTTACGAAGGCCCTTGGGTCGCGGAGCGCTACAGCGTCGTGGACGAGTTGCTGGAAGCGAACCCGGAGGCCGTATTGCCGGTTATTCGCGATGTGCTGGCGAAGGCGCCGGGGGCCACCGCCGTCGAACTTTTTCGTGCGCAATATCGCCTGCAGGCATTGAAGGCGATCTGCGATGCGGCGCTTGAACCGCTCGACTTCGTTCTCACACCGACGTATCCGCGGCCCGTTACGCTGGCGGAGCTTGAGCGCGATCCCATCCGGCCAAATTCGTTACTCGGCTACTACACGAACTTCATGAATCTGCTCGACTATGCCGCCGTCGCGACGCCGACCGGGTTCATGGCGAATGGTCTGCCATGGGGTGTCACGGTGTTCGGCCGCGCGTTCACGGATCAATATCTGCTGAGCGTGGCGGACACATTGCAGCGAATGAGCGGAATTGAATGTGTCGGCGGCAGCAAATCCGATGCGAACGATAGGCCTCGGGCGAACAACGATCGCGTGAAGGTGGCGGTGTGCGGCGCGCATATGCAGGGTTTGCCGCTCAATCGTGACCTGGTAAGCCGTGGCGCGCGCCTCGTAGAGGCTACGCACACTGCGCCGCATTATCGGTTGTCTGCGCTGGCTGCCGCACCGGATAGCACAAGACGCCCTGGAATGCGGCGAGTGTCAGACGGCGGCACGGCGATCGCAATTGAGGTCTGGGAAATGCCCAGCCTGGAATTAGGTTCGTTCATCGCGACCATTCCCTCTCCGCTTGCGCTGGGGAAGATTGAACTGTCAGATGGCCAGTGGGTGACGGGGTTCGTGTGCGAGTCGTATGGGCTGGAATCCGGGGCCGATATCACGGAGTTTGGCGGCTGGCGAGCATGGCTCGCCAGCCTATCCCGGTAGTCATCGGACGCCTGCCGGACGTAGAGGCGTCAGCTGCAAAGCGCAATGCAGCAACCCAAACTTGACCGCTGGTGCGAAGTCCGGGTTCCGGCCCGGCATTTCGAACAATTACATAAAGCCTTCACCAGCATGACCACTCGCCTTCACTCCCGCCAAAAACCAACCCTCCGCTCAGCCGTTCGTTGACGCCGATTGCGGGCCGACAGATACCCACAGGGTCTTTCGCCCCGAAACATGTTTCACGTTGGTAACTCAAACTTTGGACGTACCCGGTACATTGGCGCATACCCATTGTCCATCCGCTTCCACCAACGCAAACATGAGCAATACACGGTCTGTCAGCAGGGCGCTCGCGGCAGTCGGCGGCGCGCCGTTCACTCGATCCCGAGAAGACGCTTCGACAAATCATTACAGCCGGTTTCACAGCATATTGGTTCTGACCGACCGGTTCGACGCGCCATGACTCCGTTACGGCGCCCTATGCCGGTTACGACGTTATGCATTTTGCGCGCCCCGTCTTGCTTTCAATTGGATAACGTCATGCAGAAAAAACATTGAGTTGTGACAACACGCAAGAACCATGGCATGTTCCCAAAATCCTGGCAGAGAATGACTCCCCATCCGACCATCAACGGCAGTATCTGTTTTCGTTTTCGGAGATACCTATGAGCGAAGCCGTGTCCACGCAACCCAGGCGCTCCCGACGCGGGCTCATTCTGTTTGCGCTTATCGTGCTGGTGCTGATCGCGGTTGTCGTTGTTCACCTGTTGACGCGCAAGAAGCCCTCGCGCGAAGTCGCGCCGATCGTCGTCACCGTGGCGAGCGCGACACTCGGTTCGATGCCGGTCACGTTGAGCGAACTCGGCACGGTTACACCCACCGCCACCGTGACCGTGCTGCCACAACTGAGCGGCTACCTCACGGAGGTCGGTTATCACGAGGGCCAGGAAGTCCAGAAAGGCCAGTTCCTCGCCCAGATCGACCCGCGCCAGTATCAGATCAGCAAGCAGCAGGCTCAGGCGGCACTCGCCAAAGACCGCGCGTCGCTCGCCCAGGCGCGCGCCGATCTTGCCCGCTACACGCAGTTGAACGAGCGCAAGTCGATCGCGCAGCAGACCTTCGAGGATCAGAAGTTCCTCGTGCAGCAGGACGAGGCCGCGGTCCAGTCCGATCTCGCCAACATCGCCCAGTTCGACCTCGACCTGACCTATTGCCGCATCACCGCGCCGGTCGCCGGCAAGGTCGGCCTGCGTCTCGTCGACCCGGGCAACTACGTAACCGCGTCGTCGTCGACGGGGATCGTCGTCATCACCACCGTCAAGCCAACTACCGTGCAGTTCACGGTGCCGCAGGACTCGCTCGCCTCGATCGTGCAGCGCCTGAATGGCGGCGCAAAATTGCCGGTCACCGCCTATAGCAGCGACAACGCGCGCGAGATCGCCACAGGCGCGCTTTACGCGGTCAGCAACCAGATGGCCACCTCGACCGGCACCGTCACCTTACGCGCCACGTTCCCCAACGACGACGAAGCGCTATTCCCCAACGAGTTCGTCAACGTCAAGCTGCTGGTCGACACGCTGCAGAATGCCGTGCTGGTGCCGACCCCAGCCGTGCAAACCGGTGCGCCGGGCGACTTCGTCTATCTGGTCAACGCGAACAACACCGTCTCCGTGCATAAAGTGAAGCTCGGCCCGAGCGACGGCAAGAACACGGTCATTCTCTCGGGCCTCGCCCAGGGGAACCAGGTGGTCACGGACGGCACCGACCGCCTGAACGACGGCGCCAAAATCCAGGCGGCCAAGCCGAAGCCCGCGGCGGCCAAGCCAGCGTCCGGCGCCGCCGCCGCGGAACCTGCTACCTCCGAACCCGCTGCCGCCTCGGCCGCGGCGTCGGCCAATGCGGCTTCGTCGTAGCAGGTTCGCGCGCCGATGAATATTTCCCGCCTGTTCATTCTTCGACCGGTCGCCACGCTGCTGCTGATGATCGCCCTCGTGCTGGTGGGCCTCGTCGCCATGCGCGTGCTGCCGGTTTCATCGCTGCCCAACGTCGACTATCCGACCATCCAGGTGCAGACGTTCTATCCGGGCGCGAGTCCGGACGTGATGGCCACCACAGTCACGGCGCCGCTCGAAGTGCAACTGGGCGAAATCCCCGGCTTGCAACAGATGACCTCGTATAGCTCGGAGGGCGCGTCGGTCATCACGCTGCAGTTCGATCTCTCGCTCGACCTCGACATCGCGCAGCAGAACGTCCAGCAGGCTATCAATGCTGCGAACAGCTACCTGCCCTCCGGCCTGCCCGCGCCGCCGACGTATGCCAAGGTCAATCCGGCCGACCAGCCGATCCTGACGCTGGCGGTCACGTCGAAATCGATGTCGTTGACCCAACTCGAGGATGTCGCCAACAACCGTCTCGGCACCAAGATTTCCGAAGTGTCGGGCGTGGGCGTGGTGACCACGAGCGGTGGCAATGTGCCGGCCATCCGCGTCGAAGCGGACCCGCACAAGCTGGCCGCCTACGGCCTGAATATCGACGATCTGCGCACGCTGCTCAGCTATGTCAACGTCAGCCAGCCGAAGGGCAATTTCGACGGTCCCGACCTCGATTACACGATCAACGGCAACGATCAGATCAGCGATCCGAAGGACTATCTGAACACGGTGATCGCCTACCAGAACGGCGCCCCGGTGTTCATGCGCGACGTCGCGCGGGTCAGTCAGGCGGCCCAGGACGTCGAACGCGGCGCCTGGTACAACGGCTCGCCGGCCATCGTGCTCAACGTCCAGCGGCAACCGGGTGCGAACGTGATCGCCACCGTCAACCAGATCATGAAGCAGCTGCCGCAGCTCGAATCCACGCTGCCGGCCGGCATGAAGGTGACCGTGGTGTCGGACAGCACGGGTGTGATCCGCTCGTCGGTTGCCGACGCGGCGCTCGAACTGATTCTCGCCATCGTGCTGGTGGTCGCGGTGATCTTCGTGTTCCTGCGCAATGTGCCCGCCACGCTCATCCCGAGCGTCTCGGTGCCGGTGTCGCTGATCGGCACCCTGGCGGTGATGTATCAGTTGAACTACTCGATCGACAACCTCTCGCTGATGGCGCTCATTATCGCCACCGGCTTCGTGGTCGACGACTCGATCGTGATGATCGAGAACGTCGTGCGCTATCTGGAGGAAGGCAAGACACCGCTCGAAGCCGCGCTGGAAGGCGCGGGTCAGATCGGTTTCACGATTCTGTCGCTGACCATCTCGCTGATCGCCGTGCTGATTCCGCTGCTCTTCATGGGCGGTGTGATCGGCCGCCTGTTCAGCGAATTCGCGGTGACGCTCGCCGTCACCATCGTGATCTCCGCGATCGTTTCGCTGACCGTGGTGCCGATGCTCTGTGCGCGCATGTTGCGCGCGCAGGCCGACCGCCATCCGAGCCGCTTCGAGCGGATCAGCGAAGGCCTGTTCGACAAGACACTCGGCGCCTATGAACGCGGCCTGCGCTGGGTGCTGGATCACCAGGTGCTGACGCTCGTCGTGGCCATCGGCACCGTGGTGCTGACCGGCATTCTGTACGTGGTGATTCCGAAGGGGCTCTTTCCGGTGCAGGACGTCGGCGTGATCGAGGGGATCAGCGTGGCCGACAACTCGGTGTCGTACGCGGCGATGGTGAACCGCCAGGGCGCGCTCGCCGATGCGATCCTGAAAGACCCGGATGTCGTCTCGCTGACCTCCTACGTGGGTATCGACGGCACGAACTCGACGCTGAACAACGGCCGCTTCCTGATCAATCTTCGCGATCACGACAAGCGCTCCGACACCGCGCAGGAGATTGCCCGGCGCCTGCAACAGGAAGTCGCGCAAGTGCCGGGCGTCAGGCTCTACATGCAGCCCGAACAGGACCTGACGCTCGACACCACAGTCTCGCCGAACCAGTACAGCTTCGTGCTGCGCGGACCGAGCCAGCAGGCGTTCCAGAAGTACGTGCCGGAACTGGTCGCGAAGCTCAAGCAGATCCCGTCGCTCGCCGACGTGCAAAGCGACATGAATAGCGACGGCCTGAGCGTGAACGTCGAAGTCAACCGGCAACTGGCGGCACGCTTCGGCATTACGCCCGCGACGATCGACAACGCGCTCTACGACGCGCTCGGCCAGCGGATCGTCTCGACCATCTTCGAGCAGTCGAGCCAGTACCGCGTGATTCTCGTCGCCAAACCGGAGTCGCTGCCGAACGTGCAGTCGATCGGCAACCTGTATCTGCCGAGTCAGACCAGCAGCACGGGCCAGGTGCCGCTGTCGGGTATCGCAAAGATCCAGATCACGAAGTCGCCGCTTGTAATCAGCCATCTGGCGCAGTTCCCGTCGGTCACGATCTCGTTCAATCTCGCGAAGGATGCGTCGCTGAGCACGGCGGTCAAGGCGATCCATCAAGCCGAACAATCGGTGCATCTGCCGCCGTCGATCACCTCGTCGCTGCAGGGCGCGGCGCAGGCCTTCGAAGACTCGCTGTCGAGCGAGGTCTATCTGCTGATCGCGGCACTGGTGGCGGTGTATATCGTGCTCGGCGTGCTGTACGAGAGCTTCATCCATCCGGTGACGATTCTGTCCACCCTGCCCTCGGCGGGTATCGGCGCACTGCTCGCGTTGATGATCGCCGGGAGCGACCTGGATGTGATCGGCATCATCGGCATCGTGCTGCTGATCGGTATCGTCAAGAAGAACGCCATCATGATGGTGGACTTCGCGCTGGACGCCGAACGCAATCACGGCAAGCCTCCGCGCGAAGCGATCTTCGAGGCGTCGCTGCTGCGTTTCCGGCCGATCCTGATGACGACGCTGGCCGCCATGCTCGGCGCACTGCCGATGCTGCTCGGCTCCGGCACGGGTTCGGAATTGCGGCGGCCGCTGGGGCTCGCCATCATCGGCGGTCTGACGCTGAGCCAGATGCTGACGCTTTTCACCACGCCGGTGATCTATCTGTTCTTCGACAGAATGGCCGAACGCACGAGACGCTGGCGCAACCGCAACAAACCGGACAATTCGGATAAGCCGGAGGATTCGCCTCGCGGCGGCGCGGAGGAAGCGCCTTGAACATCTCGGCGTTATTCATCCGGCGCCCCGTCGCGACCACGCTCCTGGCGATCGCCATTCTGATCTCCGGTGCGCTCGCCTACTTCCGGCTGCCGGTTGCGCCGTTGCCGAACATTGCCTTTCCGGTCATCGTGGTGCAGGCGAACATGGCAGGTGCGAGCCCGGACATCATGGGAACCACGGTGGCCGAGCCGCTCGAGCGGCGGCTCGCCACCATTGCCGACGTCGAAGAACTGACCTCGATCAGCTCCGTCGGCTCGTCGCTGATCGTGGTCGAGTTCGGTTTGAAACGCGACATCAACGGCGCCGCGCGCGACGTCGAAGCGGCTATCCAGGCCGCGCGCGCCGACTTGCCGACCACGCTGCGCAGCAATCCGAGCTATCGCCAGTACAACCCGGCGGATGCGCCGATCATGGTGCTCTCGCTGACGTCCGACACGCTCACCAAGGCACAGCTCTACGATTCCGCCGATTCGGTCATCCAGCAGCAGCTCTCGCAGGTCCAGGGGGTGGGTCAGATCACGCTCGGCGGCGGCGCGCTGCCCTCGGTGCGGGTGGAATTGCAGCCGGGCAAACTGAGCAGCTACGGTATCGGTCTCGAAGACGTACGCGCGGCAATCAGCGCGGCCAACGCCGACAGCGCAAAGGGCCATCTTGACGAGGGCGACCAGCGCTACGTGGTCACCTCGAACGACCAGATCACCCATGCTGCGCCCTACCGCGACCTGGTGGTCGCCTACCGCAACGGCGCGCCGGTGCAATTGCGCGACGTGGCCGAGGTCAGGGATTCGAACGAAAACATCCGCAATGCCGGCCTCTTCAACGGCAAGTCCGCCATTCTCGTGATCGTGTATCCGATGCCTGGCAGCAATGTCGTGAGCACCGTCGCGCAGATCCGCAAGGTCCTGCCGTCGATCGAGGCGACACTGCCAAGCAGCGTGCACGTGGGCGTCGCGATCGACCGCTCGGAATCTGTCAGGGCGTCGGTGGGCGACACGGAGCGCACGCTGTTCATCGCCGTGCTGCTGGTGGTGGGCGTCGTTTTCATTTTCCTGCAATCGCCGCGCGCCACGCTGGTGCCGGCCGTCGCGCTGCCGCTCTCGATCGTGGGCACCTTCGGGCCGATGTACCTGCTCGGCTACAGCATCGACAACCTCTCGCTCATGGCGCTGACCATCGGCACCGGCTTCGTGGTCGACGACGCGGTGGTGGTGCTGGAAAACATCGTGCGTCACATGGAGTTAGGGCTCAGCCCGAAAGAGGCCGCCTTGAAAGGCAGCGGCGAAGTGGGCTTCACCGTAATCTCGATGAGCCTCTCGCTGATCGCGGTGTTCCTCCCCATCATGCTGATGCCGGGCGTGGTCGGCCTGCTGTTCCACGAGTTCGCGGTCACGCTGTCCATCGCGATCCTGATTTCGCTGGTGATTTCGCTGACGGTCACGCCGGCCATGTGCGCCTATGTGCTGAGCCGCGAGAACGCCGGACATTCGAAAGCGCGTTGGGCAATATGGGTCGAAAAGCAGTTCGATCGTTTCAAGGAGGCCTACGCGCGCTCGCTTACTGCAGTCCTGGACCATGCACTGCTGGTCATCCTGCTGCTGGTCGGCCTGCTGGTGGCGAACGTGTTCCTGTTCAAGCTGGTGCCGGCCACCTTCTTTCCCGAGCAGGACACCGGCATCCTGATCGGACAGATCATCGCCGACCAGAGCATCTCCTTTCCGGCGATGCAAAAGAAGCTCACGCAATTGCAGGAGATCGTGCAGAAGGATCCGGCGGTGGCCTCGGTGGCCGGCTTTACGGGCGGCCGCGCGCTCAATACCGCGAACGTGTTCGTCGAACTCAAGCCGCTGGCGGAGCGCCATGCCACGGCCACCGAAGTTGTGAACCGTCTACGGCCCAAACTGAATGCAGTCTCGGGCGCCCGGCTCTTCATGCAGGCGCAGCAGGATCTACGCATCGGCGGTCGGCAATCCGCCGCCGAGTATCAATACACCCTCACCAGCGACGATTCCGCCGCGCTGTTCAAATGGACGCCGCTACTCGTCGCCGCGCTCGGCAAGGAGCACGGGCAGTTGCTCGACGTGAACTCGGACTTGCAGCAAAACGGCCTGCAGACCTACGTCACCATCAATCGCTCGACGGCGGCGCGCTTTGGCTTCGCGCCGAACCAGATCGACAACGTCTTGTATGACGCGTTTGGCCAGCGCACGGTGTCGACCATCTACAACCCGCTGAACCAGTATTTCGTGGTGATGGAAGTGGCGCCGGACTACTGGCAGTACCCGCAAACGCTCAACCAGATTTACCTGAGCACGGCGGCGGGCAACCCCAGCGGCACCGCGGGCACACAGATGCCGGGGGCCACGGTGTCGGGCGTGAAGCTGGCGACCGAGGCCAGCACGACCACGAACGCACTCAACTCGAACGCGCAGGCCAACGCAACCACCAACAGCATCGCCAACAGCAAGGGCGGCAGTTCGACCGGCAGCGCGGACAGTACCTCCGCTGAAACCATGGTGCCGCTGTCGGCGCTGGCTTCGTTCTCGAACAGCCATACATCGACTCAGGTGAACCACCAGAGCGGCCTCGTGGCCGCGACGATTTCGTTCAACCTGCCGGCGGGCGGTTCGCTGAGCAACGCGGCGGTGGCGATCAACAACACGATCCGCGAGATCGGCATGCCCGCGAGCATTCACGGCTCGTTTGCCGGCGCGGCGGCGGCCTACTCCCAGTCGATGGGCACGGTGCCGCTGCTGATTCTGGCCGCACTCGGCGTGGTGTATATCGTGCTCGGCGTGTTGTACGAAAGCTCCATCCACCCGCTGACCATTCTGTCGACGCTGCCGTCCGCGGGCATCGGCGCGACGCTGGCCCTGCTGATTTTCGGCACACCGTTCTCGGTGATCGCGATGATCGGCATCATCCTGCTGATCGGTATCGTCAAGAAGAACGGCATCATGATGGTCGACGTCGCGATCCAGTTGCAACGCAGCGAAGGCATGCCGGCGAAGGAAGCGATCCACTCGGCCGCCGTGGTCCGTCTGCGGCCGATCATGATGACCACGTTCGCGGCCGTGCTCGGCGCGGTGCCGCTCGCTATCGGCATCGGTCAGGGCGCGTCGCTGCGCCAGCCGCTCGGTATCACCGTGATGGGTGGCCTGATCCTGAGCCAGGTCTTTACCCTGTACACGACGCCGGTGATCTACCTCTACCTCGACCGCCTGCGCTTCAGGCTGGTCAGATGGTCCGCGAACCTGCCATGGAATCGCGACACGCAGCAACCCGGACAACCGGATACGAAGGCATGACGATGAAGATTTCCCGTAACCGCTCTGGCCGCTCTGGTCATGTTGGCCTCGTTGGCGTCATTGGCCCACTGCGGCCTCTGGCCGTCGCGACGCTGGCTTTGCTGGCCAGTGCCTGCACGGTCGGCCCGGACTACCACCGCCCGCCGGTCAACGTGGCCGCCACCTACTCGGAGTTGCCGGGCTGGACCCAAGCCGAGCCTTCGGCCGAAAAGCCGAAAGGCGACTGGTGGACGGCCTTCAACGATCCGCTGATGGACCAGCTCGAACCACTGGTGTCGGTATCGAACCAGACCGTGCGCGCGGACTATGCGAACTATCAGGAAGCGCTTGCAGAAGTGCGGTTAGCGCGCGCCAGCCTGTTTCCGACCATCGGCGTAACCGGTTCGGGCACCAAGGCGCGTAGCGCGGTCGGCAATGTGGCGCGCGTGACGAACTCGGGCTCGCTGGAAGGCAACGTCAGCTGGGCACCCGATCTGTGGGGCCAGGTGCGGCGCACGATCGAAGAAAACGCCGCGACGGCGCAAGCGAGCGAAGCGACGCTCGCCAATGCGACGCTCTCCGAGCAAGTGGCGCTGGCCACCGCAATCATCGAACTGCGTACCAGCGACGCCAATATCGACCTTCTGCAGAAGACGGTCGCGGCCTACCAGCACTATCTGGACGTCGTATCCGACCAGGATAAGGCGGGCACCATCGCGCCGTCCGACCTGATCACCGCCCGCACCCAACTCGAGACCGCGCAGTCCAGTCTGATCGCGCTCGGCGTGGCGCGCGCTCAGTACGCGCATGCGATTGCCGTGCTGGTGGGCAAGAATCCGGAAGAACTGTCGATCACGCACAGCACCACCATGCCGACGCTGCCGGGCGTGCCGGTGGGTGTGCCGTCGACGCTGCTCGAACGGCGGCCCGATATCGCCGCGGCCGAGCGCAGGATGGCGGCGCAAAATGCGGCGATCGGCGTGGCCGTATCGGCGTATTACCCGGAGATTTCCCTGTCCGGGCTGGCCGGCTTTACGCAGTCGCCCTTGTCCGGTCTGTTCAAGGTGGGCAACTACGTCTGGTCACTGGGCGGCAGCGCGACCGAAACACTTTTCGACGGCGGCTTGCGCAGCGCCGACGTCGACGCGGCCAAGGCGGCCTACGATTCAGCCGTCGCCACCTACCGGGGCACGGTGTTGACGGCATTCCAGAACGTTGAAGACGATCTGAGCGGGTTGCGAATCCTGGCCGAGCAATCGGTGGTGCTGGAGACGGCCGTGAATGACGCAACCCGTGGCGCCGAGATCGCGTTCAACGAGTATCAGGCCGGGACAGTGGACTACACGACGGTGGCCACCGCGCAGGCCACCCAGTTGAGCACTCAGCAGACCGCGCTGAATGTTCAGGAAACGCGCCTGCTGGACACGGCCTCGCTATTCGGCGATCTGGGCGGCGGCTGGTCGGCGGATCAGTTGCATGATCCGCGGCATCCGGAGAAGCAGACTGCGCCTGCGCAGACCGGCAATGCGGCGGCCGGGAGTGTCGACGCGAGGGCGCAGTGATTTCGCCGTGCTGCGCAGGGCGGCCCCGTCCGCCCTTCACCCCGCGAATGCTTCGGCGCACGCTTGCCGATTGATCGGGCTGCGTGACCGGCCCGCTATGCGCCGTGTTCGAGGCCCCGCTGTCAGGTGATGGATGCATGTTGGATAGCGCGATTGGGGCGCCGAGTCTGCCACGGATGGGAAAAGAACTATAGTAAAGAGGATTTCCAGCCATCCGAAGGAGTTCGAGTATGAAAGCACGTACCTATCGCGCCACCGCTACCGGGATCCTGATCGCCGCGTTGCTACCTGTCTGCGCTGCCCAGGCGCAGCTCGGAAACCTGCTCAACCAGAGCGGAGGCGGCGGGTCGTCCGGTGGCCTGGGGAGCCTTGGCAGCGTGGGCAGTGCCCTGTCGGGTCAGTCATTGACCTCGGGCAGCACAAGCAACGTGGCGGGCGTGCTCGAGTTCTGCATCAAGAACAACTATCTCAACGGCAACAGCGCGTCTTCGGTCAAGGACTCGCTGATGAGCAAGCTTCCCGGCGGCTCCAGTTCAGCCTCGTCCGACAGCGGCTATACCAACGGCGCCAAGGGCATCCTGAGCAGCGGCAATGGCCAGCAACTTGACCTGAGCGGCGGTGGTCTGCAGCAACAGGTCACGAAGCAGGTCTGCGACAAGATTCTCGCCCAAGGCAAATCCCTGCTGTGATCCGGCAGCGGACCATGCTCGTGTCGGCGCGCGTACTCGACAAAGCCGATGGAATGCCCACGCTGCCCAATGTGAAGTTCTACGCGTACGCGAATACGACTTCGGTGGCCGCGCGTGAATTGATCTCCGCGATCGAGAAATCCGGCAGACACACTGGGTTTTCCATGCCTGCGCGCTTCAATCGACCGGCGGAACCGCGCCTTCCGACAAGGTCTTGATGAGCCTGGTGCGACGCCGTTCAAGATCCGCGATCTGACGATCGATAGCGGCGAGGCGTTGCCGCTGAACGTCGGTGATCTGGTCGCACGACCGGGCGCCTTCAATCAACAGCATGCAGTCCGGGAATCCGCGAATATCCTCGATGGTGAAACCGGTCGCGATCATGCGCTGGATCTGCCGGACCTGCGCGACCGCCTTGTCGGGAAACATGCGGTAGCCGTTGCTCGCTCGCACCGATGCGAGCAGACCGTGTTCGTCGTAGTGCCGTATCGACCGCACGCTCGCGCCGGTGCGCTGCGAGAGCTCGCCGATGGTCAGCACGATGGTCGGCAATTCGCGTGCGGGCATCCTGTTCATGAAAAACAGCTTAGCACAAGCCGCTTGACTCTCACATCAGTGTGAGGGTTGAGACTGGCTGAACTGTTCATCGTGAGGACTATGCCATGTGCGCCCGAATTCTCAGTAACGTGTTGATTGCCGCAGTTGCGGCGAGCACCCTCCTCTCGTTCGTACCCGCGGCGGCCGCCGCTTCGACGAACTATATGGTTGCATCGAAGGACGGGGTCAGGCTGGCGGTTCAGGAAACCGGCAACCCCAACGGCCCGCCGGTCATTCTGATCCACGGTCTGCTCGGCAGTCGCCTGAACTGGGACGCGCAGGTGCAAAGCCCCGCATTGCGCGGGTACCGGATCATTACGTACGATCTGCGCGGCCACGGTCTGTCGGACAAGCCAACCGGTGCTGCGCCGTATCACGACGGCCGCCGCTGGGGCGACGACCTCGCGGCGGTGATCAATGGCTCGCATGCGAAGAAACCCGTCGTGGTCGGATGGTCGCTTGGTGGCGTGGTGATATCCAACTACCTCGCAGCCTATGGCGATCGCGCCATCGCCGGCGCCGTGTACGTGGATGGTGTGGTCGAACTGACGCCCAGCCAGCTCGTGGCGCACCCCGAGGTCTACCGGGACATGAACGCCCGTGATCTGAAGACGCATCTCGACGGCGAGCGCAGCTTTGTCGGACTTTGCTTCAACCAGCGGCCTGATGCCGACACGTTCACCCGGCTGCTCGCCACCGCCGCGATGGCGTCCTGGGACATGCAACGAGAAGTCCCTACGATGACGGTATTCGCCGCCGAAGGTCTCGGCAACGCGCATGTGCCATTGCTCTTCCTATACGGCGGCAAGGATTCGCTGGTCGATACCCAAGCGACGCTTGCCCGCGCCACCGCGCTCAATCCCCGCATCGTCAGCAAGGTGTACGCTGAATCAGGCCACGCGCCGTTTATTGAGGAACCCGATCGTTTCAATCGCGACCTGGCCGAGTTCGTCAGAACGGCTACCGGGCAATGAAGACCGAGGTACTGCCCGCCCTTGTGCCTTTGTGCCTTTGCCTCGCGGCGAACCGTCTTGCGGATGCCGGCTAAGCGCCCGGGCGTGAACGATCCTGCATCCGCATGCACCGCCATGGCGCCCATGCCCAGCCGTTACGCATGTTGCGCCAGACAGGTGCATGCCGGCAGCACATGGCCTCGTTTGCCGTGTCGGTTGAAATCCCCATGGCAACAGCGTTCTTCGCCTGACCGCATCAGAGGTGGCATGACTCTTGTGCATGTTTCTCAAACTCTCATACAAAAGCGGATGCCGGATGCACGAATATCGATTACGACGCAAACCATACTTGCCGCTCAACGCGCCCGCATTGTATAAGCGTCAGGCATCACCTTGTCAGGACGGAAAGTGAAGCCGGTGAGAATCCGGCACGGTCGCGCCGCTGTATCCGCTTGGGCAGTCTCACGATTGCTGAACCGGGAGTCAGACCTCTTGTCGACCTGCTTCTCCCTCAAATGGGACGCGCCAATCCCAAGGACCTAACCGATGATTTCTCAGTTTGCCAAAGTTTTCAGTGACTCGAGTACGGAGGTGCGAAGCAAGCTCTTCGGCATCTACAGCCTGTTAATCGCGCTCAACGTGCTGGCGTGGACCTGGGCCGTCGTGGCATTCCGCAACCATCCGCTGCTGCTCGGAACCGCGCTGCTGGCCTATGGTTTCGGATTGCGTCATGCCGTCGACGCCGATCACATCGCCGCAATCGACAATGTCACGCGCAAATTGATGCAGGAAAAGAAGCGGCCTGTGGCGGTGGGCTTCTTCTTTTCGCTTGGCCATTCAACGGTTGTCGTGCTCGCGTCCGTCGCCGTTGCGATTACGGCATCCGCCATGCAAACGCGTTTCGATCATTACAAGGAAATTGGCGGGGTCATCGGAACCCTGGTGTCGGCGCTGTTTCTGTTCGCGATCGCGCTCATGAATCTGATCATTCTCAAGTCGATCTATAGCGCGTGGCGTCACGTCAGAAACGGCGGCAAATATGTCGAAGACGATTTCGACATGCTGCTGGCGGATCGCGGCTTTCTGTCCCGGCTCTTTCGCCCGCTGTTCCGCCTGATTACGCGTAGCTGGCACATGTACCCGCTAGGCTTCCTGTTTGGCCTGGGATTCGATACGGCAACCGAAATCGGCTTGCTAGGGATCGCCGCAACGCAGGCCTCCAGGGGTCTCTCTCCATGGGCGATCATGGTGTTTCCCGTCCTCTTCAGCGCCGGCATGTCGCTGATCGATACGCTTGACGGACACCTGATGTTAGGCGCCTACGGCTGGGCCTACCTGAAACCGATCCGCAAAATCTACTACAACATGACCATCACGCTGGTGTCGGTCATCGTGGCCGTCGTGATTGGCGGTATCGAAGCGCTGGGGCTGATCGCCGACCAGTTGAAGCTGCAAGGTCCGGTGTGGGATGCCATCGGCACGCTCAATGAAAATTTCGGAACGCTCGGCTACATCATCATCGGCATCTTCGTTCTTAGCTGGATTGCGTCGGTCCTGATCTATCGGGCAAAGCGTTTCGACGAACTGGAAGTGAGCCGCTAACGGCACGCGTCAGTCCGCCCGGGGTTCGAGCGGACTGACGGCATCGAAAGCGTGACTTCGCACGCTCGTAAGCCGGTTGTAACCCTGCGCTGAAATTGGTAATAGCGCTACCTTGGACATGTGAAACCTTGTATCTTTGGCTGAGTAGCCGCGTGGCATAATCAGCGCCTCGCTCTTACCTGTATGCGTGCTCCGTTCTCAGCATGTTTCGCTCGCGCCTCCTGAAGATTGGCAACCTGCTCGGATTGCTTGCGATCCTGATGAGCACGCTTGCGCCAACGGTTTCGCAGGCACTCGCGGCACATAACCGGCTGGGCGAAGCACTCTCGAGCTACTGCACCGCGGAGCCGGACACCACGCCGCTCGCGCATGCCGGCAAGTCGTCGCACTCCTCAGCATTCCACTGGCAAGCGTGCGCCTACTGCGGCATGCTTGCTCATGCACCGGTATTGCCGGGCACGCCGGCGGTGTTTGCCGCCACGCAATTGGTCGTGCGTGCGCCGGTTGTCGCCACGCGCAATGCGCTCCACGTCCCCCTCTTCTACACCGCGGCCCAGCCGCGCGCGCCGCCTGTCTTTTCCTGAGTCGACCTGTACCTGAACAGAATCCGCGCTGTGCGAGCAGTCGTGGCGTGTCGCCGCACGCACGCGCTGCGCGGTATCAAGACAATTGGAGAAGGACTCAATCATGCGTAAGCTCTTCAAGCGGCACGCGGCGCCTGCGCGCGCCGCTCTGATGGCGGCCGCCGGCGCCGCCGCCTGCCTTGCCGGTTCGCCGGCTGCTTCGGCCCATTCGGTCGTCGGCGATCGGGTATTCCCCGCCACCTTGACGGTCGACGACCCAGGCGTCGGCGATGAATTCGACACCCAGTTCGGCCATATCAAGACGCAGGACGACAACGGTGACAACATGAACGTCAACACCGTCTCCTACGAGTGGGACAAGCTGATCACAAAGAATCTCGCGTTCAGCATTGGCAGCAACTACGTCACGCAGAACGCGCCGAACGGGGGCTCGGCCAAGGGCTGGGACAACCTCAGCGTGGGCGCGAAGTACATGATCTACGCCAATGCGCGTCACGAGTTCATGGCGTCGATAGGACTGCTCGCGGAAATCGGCGGCACCGGCGCAAAATCGATCGCCAACGCTTATTCCACGCTCACGCCAAGTTTTTATTTCGGCAAGGGCTTTGGCGACCTGCCTGCCTCACTTGGCTACCTGCGTCCCTTTGCCGTGACGGGGGAGATCGGGCCGAACCTGACGACTACCTCATCCGACAATGGTCCGAACTCGCTCGGCTGGGGTTTGACGTTGCAGTACAGCATTCCTTACCTGCAATCTCAGGTGAAGAACCTGGGCATCCCGCAACCGTTCAGCAACCTGGTGCTGGTCGTGGAAGCGCCGATGAGCACCTGCACGGCCGGCGCATGCGCCGGTCAAACCACCGGCACCGTCAACCCAGGCGTGCTCTGGCTCAACCGTTACGGACAGTTCGGCGTCGAAGCGCAAATTCCGGTCAATCGCCAGAGCGGCAATCACGTGGGCGTGCTATTCGATGCCCATCTGTATTTCGACGACATCTTCCCCAACTCTCTTGGCAAGCCGCTCTTCAATTAAATGAAAACCTCTCTTCTGAACTCATTCACAGCACGTGGCCTGGTTGCCGCGTTCGCGTTGACTGTCGCGCAACTGGCGCATGCTCACGCGTATCCGACCCATCAGGCGCCATCCGCCGGTTCCACGGTGACCACTGCCCAGAAGGACGTGACGATCGACTTCGACGACGGTCTGGAACCGGCATTCAGCTCGATTACCGTGACCGATGCAAAGGGCAAACCGGTGACGAGCGGCAAATCCGTGGTCGATTCGTCCAACAGGAAGCACATGTCGGTAGCGCTGAACGCACTGACGCCGGGCGATTATTCGGTCGCATGGGTGGCGGTCGCGGAAGATGGGCATCGTACCCAGGGGCACTACAGCTTCAAGGTGAAATAACGGTAGCCCCGCGGCTCGCACGATATCCAGAAGCTGCCCGGCCTTCTCTTCAGTCACGGCCAGAATGATCTGCACCGGCTGATCGTCGAGCCTGAGCATCAGCGCATTAGCCGACTTCGTTACCCAGCTTGGGGGCCGTTGTGTTCCCGGTTACGTATCAGCGTGGGAATTGCGCGCGAGTTCCGACGCAGCCGGGATCCCGGGCTATGACTGCGAGGCGGAAACTGCGGCACCAAACGGCAACAGGGAAACCCGGGTCCCGCCAGGCCAACAAGCCCGGCGGGACCCGCACCTGCTCAAAAGATTCAGGCGAGATCGAACCGGTCGAGGTTCATCACCTTGACCCAGGCCGCAACAAAGTCGCGGATAAATTTCTCCTGCCCATCGTCACTTGCATAGACTTCGCCCAGCGCCCGCAACTGGGCATGCGAGCCGAACACCAGATCGACACGGCTGCCGGTCCATTTCACTTCGCCGGTCTTGCGATCACGCCCTTCGAACGTCTCGTTGGCCGCTGAAACCGGCGTCCATTCCGTACCCATGTCGAGCAGGTTGCGGAAGAAGTCGTTGGTCAGTGTTTCCGGCTGCTTCGTGAACACGCCATGCTGGTTCTGCCCGGCATTCACATTCAGAACGCGCAGGCCGCCGATCAGCGCCGTCATCTCGGGTGCGGTCAAAGTCAGCAATTGCGCCTTGTCGATCAGCAAATCCTCAGCGGATACACCGAGCTTGCCTTTGAGATAGTTGCGGAAACCATCGGCGACCGGTTCGAGGAACCCGACCGATTCCACATCGGTCTGCTCTTGCGACGCATCCATGCGACCGGGCGCAAAAGGCACGCTCACCTTATGGCCTGCTTTCTCCGCCGCCTTCTCGATGCCGGCGTTGCCTGCCAGCACGATCAGGTCAGCCAGCGAAACTTTCTTGCCACCGGACTGCGCGCCGTTGAATTCGGCCTGGATGCCTTCCAGGGTCTTCAGCACGCTGCCCAGTTGCTCGGGCTGATTGACCGGCCAGTCTTTCTGCGGCGCGAGGCGAATGCGCGCGCCATTGGCGCCACCGCGCTTGTCGGAACCGCGGAAGGTGGAGGCCGACGCCCAGGCGGTCGTGACCAGTTGCGAGACGGATAGTCCGGAGGACAAGATCTTCTGCTTGAGCGAGGCGATATCCGCTTCATCGACCAACGGGTGATCGACCGCCGGAATCGGGTCTTGCCAGAGCAGTTCTTCAGCCGGCACTTCCGGGCCCAGGTAACGGGCGCGCGGCCCCATGTCACGGTGGGTCAGCTTGAACCACGCACGGGCGAACGCATCGGCAAGCTGATCGGGATTCTCGAGGAAGCGCCGCGAGATCTTCTCGTAAGCAGGGTCGAAGCGCAGCGAGAGATCCGTGGTGAGCATCGTAGGCCGCTGCTTCTTTGCGGGGTCGAACGCATGCGGAATCGTTTCGCCGCCGTCCTTGGCGACCCACTGATTGGCGCCCGCGGGGCTCTTCGTCAACTCCCATTCATGGCCGAACAGGTTCTGGAGGAATCCATTGCTCCACTGCGTCGGCGTGCTGGTCCAGGTGACTTCCAGGCCGCTCGTGATCGCGTCGGCTCCGCGACCGGTGCCGAAGCTGTTCTTCCAGCCCAATCCCTGATTTTCCAGGCCCGCAGCCTCCGGCTCCGGCCCCACGTTGCTGGCGGGACCCGCACCGTGCGTTTTGCCGAAAGTGTGGCCGCCGGCGATCAGCGCGACCGTTTCCTCGTCGTTCATCGCCATGCGCCCGAACGTTTCGCGAATGTCATGGGCCGCTGCAAGCGGATCGGGATTGCCGTCGGGGCCTTCCGGGTTCACATAGATCAAACCCATCTGAACCGCGGCCAGCGGGTTTTCCAGCACACGCCCATGCTCGTCGCGGCTGGTTTCGCTGCCGTGCAATTCTTCGTCGGCGACGATCACGCCTTCGTCGTCCTGCTTACCGGCTGCACCCTTGCCATAGCGGACGTCGCCGCCGAGCCAGGTTTTTTCGTTGCCCCAATAGACGTCGAGATCCGGCTCCCACGTGTCCTCACGGCCGCCGCCGAAGCCGAAAGTCTTGAAGCCCATGGTTTCCAGCGCCACGTTGCCGGTCAGGATCAGCAGGTCGGCCCAGGAAATTTTCTGCCCGTACTTCTGTTTGATCGGCCATAGCAGCCGGCGGGCCTTGTCGAGACTGACGTTGTCCGGCCAGCTATTGAGCGGCGCGAACCGCTGCTGGCCGCGCCCGGCGCCGCCGCGGCCGTCGCCCGTGCGGTACGTACCGGCGCTGTGCCATGCCATGCGGATAAAGAGCGGGCCGTAGTGACCGAAGTCGGCCGGCCACCAATCCTGCGAATTCGTCATCAGCGCGGCGAGGTCCTTCTTCACCGCGGCGAGATCGAGGCTCCTGAAAGCTTCGGCGTAGTTGAAGCTGTTGTCCAGCGGGTTGGACTTGCTGGAGTGCTGGCTGAGCAAATCGAGCCGCAGTTGCTTTGGCCACCAGTCACGATTCGTCGTGCCGCCACCGGCGGTATGGTTGAACGGGCACTTTGCTTCGTTTGACATGCGCTATCTCCTTGAGAGGACATACCCACTTGGTCTGCTACCGCATCCGGCTCCTGGGGTGCGCCGCCGAACCGCGTCGGCAGGCTGGCCGGAAGTCACATAGTGGGCGCTTTTTGTGTACCACTGTTGACTACCCGACGCGCATACGCTTCATCCGATAACGATGTCATCGCATGCATGGGGCGAGCTTGCCTCGCGTCGGCAAACGACTGCAACTTAAAATATACGTGCGACTGGGCGTCAATTGAATGCGATTCTCGCAATGCCGTTGATAGGTCTCGACTATAGCGCGATCAGCCGTAAGCGAGTGCCCAGCGTGCCCCGCGCAGCCAGCATCGCTCGTCCGGCAGGTCGCCGGTGCGGTACAGGCGTGTCACGCGACGCCAGCCACCCTTCTGAAAGGCGGCGTCGAGTCGGGCTTCCGACGCGTCATCGCGCCCTCCTTCGCACGGGTAAAGGGCGACGGCGGAGACCCACGCGGCGAGATATTCGTCGCCGGCGCGTTCGATTCGGAATACCACGCCGTAGTGGGACATGGCGGGGGACACGGCGGCGCCCCGGGAAGGCGGCCAGATATTCTCCGTCGTGAGGGGAAGAATCAGCCTGCCGCCGTCGTTTAAACGGTCGAGCCAGATGTCGGCGGGATGGGTCACGCCGGCGTTGACATAGATGACGTCGGCCGGATCAAAGGGCATCGAGAAGCCGTCGCCCTGAAGCACCTGAACGTTGCCGACATTCGACAGATTCGTAGCCGCGCGCGCGGCCAGACCGGCATCGAATTCGATGCCGGTGACCCGGCCTGCGGGACCGGCAAGGCAGGCCATGATGGCCGTGTAGTAACCGACACCCGCGCCGATATGGACAACATGGTCGCCGGCTCGAATCCCGGCGCTGGCGAGAAGCGGCACATGGTAGGACGGCATGCCGTTATTAAGGCCGCGCTCCGGGATGATGCCGATCAGGACATCGGCATAGACACGGGCGGGATCGTCGTCGGGCGTGGCAACGTAGCCGGCGGGACACAGGATGGGCCACGGTCCGGGGCCCAGATAGCGTTCGCGTTCGACAGCCGCGAACGCCTCCTCGATGCCCGGGTTGGCAATACCCGCCAATGCCATCAACCGCCGGGCATACGCGCGGCGGACCTTGGCAAGCTCCTGCTGACTATCCATTTACCGACCTGTGGGTGCGACATGGCGATTCACGCCACCCTTTTCAGGTTAGCCGAAAGTAAAGGCATACGCTCGCACGCCCGGATCCAGAAATTCGGTCGGGAACGTGTGATCGGCGACCTCGCCGGATTGCCGCAGGAGTGGGCAAAGACGCCGCCCGGCGACGGTGCCGGTGCCGGTGCCGGTGCCGTCGGCGGCGACGTCGGCGCCATGCGCGTTGCCAGGCGCCGCGCTCTGAGCGGGCCTCGAACGCCAGACTCGTGTCCGCGCCGCGCATTGATGTGTAAACCAGACTTTCTACAATGAATCTACCGGCACATGGGGCGCCAGATTGCCTGAAGAATCTCTCCCGCCGGTGATCGTTGGCTGGAGGCCGCGCGTTCGTCTCGCGCAAGGATTCCACATGAAATCTGAACACCTGGAAGCGCATGAAGAGCCGGAGGAAACGACGGCAAGCAAGGTGTGCGTCGCGCTTGCGGCCATCGGCACATTGATGGCGGTTTTCGGCATCGCCATTTGCGTATTCGGTCTCGTCGAGTTCAATCAGACGAAGGTTCTGATCGGCGTGTGCGTCATCGTGGTATCGACGATCGCCTACATTCTGATGCTGACGGGAGCCAGGTGAAAAGCAGCGTGCGCCCTGCTCCGGCAACTGACGTCGCGGGTTGCCCGCCGGTACCGGGTCCCCTGTATGTGTCATAAAGGCGACAACTTTCTTTTAAACTGCTTCTAAACTGTTTACGGATAGATGACGGCTCGATATATTCCGTCAAACACAACGGGATCGACGTTTCGCTTCACTCAAAGACGCCACACGCCGGATGGATTCGCCGATGCTCCGGCGCTTCCGTCACCTGCCGGTGACGACCTCGCGTAACGAGGTTTTTGCTGCGCGCCCGTTCGATCGCACCCTCCCGACATTGACCTCATTCCTGCGCGGCCTCGCGCGGCTTTGTCGTGGGCGCTCGGTCCGCATCGCTTGCCAACCTGGGTCCACGCCGTGCTCTCGGAAACACGCGGCATGGACACCTTAAAAGAAGAAGGAAAAAATGAAGAAGACTCTCCTCGCCACCGCTGTCCTCGGAAGCATCTCGCTTACCGCTCATGCACAAAGCAGCGTCACGCTGTATGGCCTGATCGATGCCGGTATCAGCTACGTGAACAACGCCCGCGCCGGCACGAGCCATGACAACCTCGTCAAATACGACGACGGCGTGGCATCGGGCAGCCGTTGGGGCCTGCGCGGCACCGAAGACCTCGGTGGCGGCCTGAAGGCACTGTTCGTGTTGGAAAACGGCTTTAACAGCGGCACGGGTGCTGCAGGCCAGGGCAATTCGATGTTCGGCCGCCAGGCGTTTGTCGGCCTGTCGCAGAACGGCGTCGGCTCGCTGACGTTCGGTCGCCAGTATTCGTTTTCGACGGATTATCTGGGCGGCAACTACTCCACCGGCGGCCAGACCGTCGCGGGTAACTACGCTTACCACATCAACGACGTCGACCAGCTGACCTCGAGCCGGATCAACAACGCGGTCAAGTTCAGCAGCGCGAACTTCTCGGGCTTCACGTTCGGCGCGTTGTACGGCTTCTCGAACCAGGCTGGCGCATTCGCAGGCGCACCGGCAACCGGCACGGCCGCGGCACCGGTCGCAGGTTCGTCGCGTGCATACAGCTTCGGCGCGAACTACGCGAACGGCCCGTTCGCCGCGGGCGCGGCGTACACGGACATCCGTTACCCGAGCCAGGCAACTACGACGCAATCCTCGACGTCGATGGCCAACGTCACGACGGGCACCATCCGCGATCTTCGCACGTTCGGCGTCGGCGGCCGTTACTCGATCGGCGCGGCGACGATGTGGGCGTTGTACACGAACACGCATTTCACGCCGATCACGGGCGGCTCGACCACCTTTGCCGCGTACGAAGCAGGCGCGAAGTACGCATTCACGCCGGCACTGACGGCGGGCGCGGGCTACACGTACATGCATCTGAGCGGCGCCCGGGCAGGTCACTGGAATCAGGCCGACTTGAGCGTCGACTACGCACTGAGCAAGCGCACGGACGTGTATGGACTGGGTATCTACCAGATCGCGTCGGGCCGCAACGGCACGCAGGATGTACAGGCGCAGATCGGCTCCAGCACGAGCTTCTTCGGCCCGTCCGGTCCGGGTGCGGACAACCAGCTGGCATTCCGCGTCGGCGTGCGTCACCGCTTCTGATGTCCATGCCTGAGCCGGTTTGAGCGGGTGTGAGCGGCAAGGATCCGCTCTCACCACCGTCCGGACATTGCATTGAAGCCCCGTCGATACCCTGAAGCGACCGCGCCGAACGGGTGTCGACGACAAACGGCTCCTGCCTCCCATCACGACGATGACTGAGCACCAAGGTCGAGCGCGGCCTTGCGGACAGCCGCGGCATGGCGCATGGGGCGTCGGTGGCAAGGCGTATTCCAACGTCGAACTGGGCGAGGCCATACAACGCGGCGCCAATTGATGCGCCGCTGACGCATTACGGAAAATGCGCCGGGCATAGCCACGATGCACGCATCGAGCTGGTTGCTCTGCCCGGTCAGCCCTGCTTTCCTGTCGCCGGCAACAGCGCGCCGCTCCGGTCAATAGACGAATCGCATACGACAGCCTTTTTCTCCGCGACATGTTTGCCAGCCAATAGCCACGCCACCCCTATCCCCAAGAGAATGGGATGTGCCTGCCATATAGGGAGGCATGCGTGGCTGCCGCAAGCAGCCATTCCTGCAAAAAGGAAAATCGTATGTTGATGCGTGACGCAATCCCTACCGCCCTGACACGCGGATCCGCTCTTCTTTCGCAAGACCCGATTAGCCCGTCCTCGCTCAAGACCTTCCACCATACGTTCGACATTTACCTGAAAGACTCGAACGCGTTCATGAATACGTATTTCTCACGCTACTTCGAGTGGCAAGGTGTGTGCCGCGAGCGGTGGTTTCATGAATGCATACACAACGATCTGCTGGGCTCGGACGGCATGTTCGTGACCAAACGCGCGCACCAGGAATACGTTCATGAAACGTTCCCCTTCCAGCGCGTGGATTGCTATCTGAACACGGTGCAGGTCAAGCAGTGCTCGGCCTATCTGCTGTTCCGCTTTTGCGTGGATGGCCGTGAGGTTTCGCAGGGCTATCAGCAGATCCTGTATGCCGGACGGGACCGCAAGATCAGGCGCTTCCCGCAGGGCATCGTCGAACGGGTCAAGGAGTATGAACTGCCATGGACGGCGTTAGCCGCCTGATCTCAACAACTAACTTTCGCCGTTTATTTTTTTCGCCGGGTTTGTCGTGGGAGTTCACCGCTATCTTTCACCGCCAACTTCCACGCCTGACCTTGACCACTAACCTCCAACGCTAGACTTCACCTTTTCTTTCACCTTTTGCCGCCGGCGCAAAGAACGCGCTGGCGGTTTGTTCAGTGCGCGGTCCGCCGGCGAGCCCGGTACCGGCAAGCGCACGGTGAACGTGGTGTGCGCACCGCGCGTCGAACTGCATTCGATACTGCCGCCCAGAAGCTCTGCAGCGCGGCGGCAGAATGCGAGCCCCATTCCCGCACCGCTTCCATGCCGCTTGGTGGAGAAGAAGGCGTCGAAGATATGGGGCAGCACGTCGGGCGCGATGCCCGGCCCCGTGTCGCGAAAGCGCAGCACGCAGAAACCATGCTCCTGAACCGCGCTGATCGCGATCTCGCCCTCGCCGCTCACGTGAATCGCGTGCAGCGCGTTTTTCAGCAGGTTGAACAGGACAAAAACCGCCAGCGTGTCCGAACCCGAAAAGCATAAGCTTGCGTCGATCGGCGCCACGCTGACGCGGGCACGTTCGTCGCCACGAAATGGATATCGCTCGAGCGCCGACGCCACACATTGCTTCATCGAATGAGGCGTAAAGCGCGTGCGGTCCAGACGATCCAGCGTGAACGAAGCGAGTGCCATTTCGACCATCGCGCTGGTGCCCGAGACCTCCCGCCTGATCGCCGTGGCGAGCTGGCTGACGCGTTCTGTCTGCCCGGAATGCTCCTCCTGATCGTCGTAGAGCCCGTGCGTGACCGCCAGCCGGTAGCCTTTGAAAACGTGCGACCACACGCTGGCGATCTCGTCGGCATGCATCGCGATCGTCGCCAGCGGCGTGGCGATTTCGTGCGCGATCGTCGCGGCGATCGCATAGGGATGAATCAGGTGATAGCGGACGATCGTGATCGCGAGAAGCCCCAGACTGAGGGCAACAAACAATACCCCCGGGGGATAGAACGGATAGCCGTAGTTGACCGCATAGTCGACTGCCGCAAATGAATAGACACAGAGGCTCGCCAAACAGAGATCGAGGCGCCGGCGCGCTTCGGCGCCGGCCTGCTTGCGGGCCGCGAGCAGAAGCTGTCCGCTGCGCCCGGCCAGCAATATGGTCTGCAGTACGTGCAAAGGATGCAGCGGCCCGGCGCTCGGGTAGTAGCCAAAGAAGTAGTGCCGGTAGCCGGAGACGACTTCATCGCCAGGCAGCAGCACAGTGAAGACGAGGCACAAACCGTAAGATGCGAGCAATATCGGCCGCTCGCGACGCCTTGCCGCCACCTCCGTCACGAAGTGATAGAAGGTGGTAGGCAGGAAGAGAATGAAGAGATAACCGACCCGAACCAGCACGCTTGCAATGTGAGGGTCCCGCGTCTGGAACAGCAGGGTCCAGGTCCCCTGCCATGCGAATGTCGTCGCGCACATCAAAAGAAACGGCGCCGACAGACGCGTCACCCCTTGAGTGATGAGTACGTAAAGGCCGAACACCACGAACAGCGCTGACACAAAGGCGGTCGGAATGGCGTACATGTGGCTCGATGTGTCGGGAAACGTTGGTCTGTTACGGCATTTTCAAAGCGGCTATGCGGTTTGGCTAATTCCTCATAGATGGGCCTGCAGATTGCGGCCACTACGCCATTGCGAAAATGTCAGCGTGTCCAGATCCAGGTCCGTGGAATCTATTCTGGTCCAGCAATAGAAAACGTCGTCCCAGCCAGGGATGTTTTGCGGCTTCACCGTCCTGAATGCCGCACCGGGACGAAACGCCAGATTCGGCCAGAAAACCGGCATCGACTCGCGAATCGCCATCTGCTTGAGCAGATCCGCCGGCCCGTTTTCGTCCGCCACGATCTCCGCCTGCCCGATCCAGTCGTTCTCTGCCCATGCGAGGAAAACGCTCGGGTTGCCCGCACGGTCGAACATCAGGATCGCGTTCTGTTCCGGACGCCAGTAATACTCGACGATACCTTCGGCGGCGACCACCGCGTCGATCACTTGCCTCGTTCGCGGATCGCAATAGGTCATGCCGTTATCGCCCAAGCCCAGCCAACCCGACTCCGAACAATGCCTGCTTCTGGCG
Source organism: Paraburkholderia fungorum (assembly GCF_902833645.1). Taxonomy (GTDB): domain Bacteria; phylum Pseudomonadota; class Gammaproteobacteria; order Burkholderiales; family Burkholderiaceae; genus Paraburkholderia; species Paraburkholderia fungorum. The sequence goes on along the minus strand of NZ_CADFGE010000006.1, from coordinate 353,021 downwards.
TCTTTTAGAAAATGGACCAGCCTGTTGGCTGAATCGGCATCTGTTTTTCTCAGATAAAGATCCACAATGCCGGCATTGAAAGCCTTTACTGCAACGGTTTCGTCAGCGACACCGGTCAGGAGCACTTTCGCGCAACGCAAATTGGATATTGACGAAAGGAATTCGACTCCGCTCAGTCCGGGCATATCGTAATCGACCACCACCGCGGCCACCTCTGAAAACCGCGCATCCCGGGTCAGCACGTCCCGCTCCGCCGAGCTTTCGACAAACCGCTCGAGGCCGGTCTCGGTCAGACCGGCTGAAGCCGGCGCAAACGCCAGCGAATTCTCGCGGGCGTGTTTGCGGATGAAAGCGAGCGCGGTTTGAGGCCGCGTGAAAAACAGATTGGTGGAAATATCCGGAAAGAATCGGCGCAACGCGTCGAGGTAGCTGTCGCTGTCGTCCACGAAAACGACGGATGCCGGATAGAAAACGGGGGGTCGAATAAAATTGTTCATGTCTTTTACGTGGAATATATGGCGTGCCTCGCACCGGCTTACAAGCCGGTTTCTCTCACACTGGCTCCCGGGCCGATTCCGCAGGACCATATAGTACCGGGGTCTTTGCATTAACGTGCAAACTTGCGGGGGCTTTCCGTCATAGTATGCGAATGGAATAGTTTGAATTTAATCGGGCTGAGCCGATTATTCTGCCGCCGTCGCGCAGAAAATGAAGATGTCAGATTCAGGGATTGACTTCACCCCGCCCTTCGCGACGCGCAGCGGCGCTATCGGCACGCGGTGACGCCGTCTACCGTGGTGCAATGACGTATCGACCAATGGCTTTCGCCCGTGAGTCCCGTGCTGCCGCCGATGCCGGGCGGGCGCGGTTGAGGCCTGAAATGAAGGTCGATTCTCGAAAAAGTATGCGTGGCCGGCGCCGCGGGTAACGGCGCGACAGCCGCGATCGCGCGTTGTACCGCCGCGTCCCACGCCGGATTGCCGCTGGAGTGCATCGGCGCAATTGAATCGATCGAACCGTCCGCGTTGACGCGAATAGAAATAATCGCTTCCGGGTTGTCCGCAACGTTGCGTGAATCGACGACCAGATTGCTGGCCAATGCGCAACCCACATAGCCGCGCCATTGCAATCCGGTCAACTGATCGAGCGCCGGTGTCGGCGCGCCGCTCTGCGTCACGCGTGCGAGGCAGCGGCTGGCCACGTCGGTCGCCGATGGCAGCGGCGGACCCTTCTCATTTTGCAGATCCGTTGACGTACACGCCGCCAATAGACACAGCGGACCCAGCACGGATGAAGCAAGAGCAAGCAGCCAGCGATTGTTGTTATTCATCTGCGGTTCCACTTGTCGGCCATTCAGGGTGCGTGGTTCGCAATTGGCGCGCACCGCGCACCGACCCCGAAGCTTACACCTGAGCGCTGCCCTGTTCCCTGAGCCGCTTGCGGTGAGCCGCAACCTTCGCACGGTTGCCGCACATCGCCATGCTGCACCAACGACGCGCGTGACCGCGCGTGTGATCCGCAAACATCAACGTGCATCTGGGGCCTTCGCACGCTTTCACGTAGGTGAAATCCTCCTCGCATACCAGCCTCGCCAACACCTCGGCGATCGGCATCAGTAGCGACTCGGGCGATTGCCAGCGGCGGCTCGCGCGCAACTCAAAGCGCGTCGCACCGTCCGATGCGTTCGTCACGATTTCGCCGTGCTGGTGATCCTGCGCGAGCAACTGATTCAAGGGCTCGATCTCACGCAAATCTTTGGCAGCCAGCGGCCGTCCCATCCGCTTCTGGACAAAACCCCTGAACCATTCGCGCAGTTCGCGCGCGCGCGCCGCCAGCGCATCGAGTTCGGCCGCGCTCGACTGGCTGCGCATCGCCTCGAGGACAGTGCGGGGCACTAGCGCCGCCTGGTCCAGCCAGGCAAGCAAGCCTTCGCCGTCGCTGATCCAGTCGACGGCTTCATCGACAGGCGTAGCAATCGAGTTCAGGAAATCGAGGCCCGGCGCGTCGGCCACCAGTATCGCGGGAGTCTGACGGTAGTCCATTTCTCATGACGGATGTGAGGTGACGATGATCGCATCGTAACCACTAAAAATGCACTTGACAAGTTACATCGTTCGTTTGTAACCTCTAAATAACTATTTATCAGGTTACACGGCACGCACACCAACCGGGTGCGCATGCGTACCAGGCAGCACCCAGATCCATCAAAGGAGCGAGAAATGTCGATCGGCAATGTGAGCGCGGTGCTGGTGCACGGCGCGTGGGCTGATGGCTCAAGCTGGAGCAAGGTGATTGAACGCCTGAAGGCAAACGGCATACACGCGGTAGCGGCCCCCTTACCGCTCAGTGCTTTGCACGAGGACGTGGCGGCCCTCGATAGAACGCTGGAGCGCATCGACGGTCCGGTTGTTGTCGCGGGGCATGCCTACGCCGGCGCGGTGATCGGCGCGACGCGCGCCGACAACGTCAAGGCGCTCGTCTATATCGCCGCCCTTGCGCCTGCCGAGGGCGAAACGGTGAGCGACGTGTTCTATCGTGGTGAAGCGCACCCGCTGGCACCCAAACTCGCGCCGGATCGGCACGGCCAGATATGGTTGCCGGAAGAAGCGTTCGCAGCCGCGTTCGCACAGCACGCGAGCGTGCAGGAGTTGGCCGTGCTTAGCGCGGTTCAACGTCCCATTTCGGTTTCATGCATTGGCGAGACGCTCGGGCGTCCACTCTGGAAGGACCGGCCGAGCTGGTTCCTGAGCGCCGGGCAGGACCGGATGATCAATCCCGACACGCAACATTTCATGGCACAGCGCATGAACGCGCGCGTGCATTCACACGAGGTCGATCACACACCGATTGTTACGGCCCCTGACCTCGTTACCGACGTCATCGTCGAAGCGGTCCAGGCCGCCTCGGCCTCCCTATAGGCTCGTTAGGAATACCTAAAACCGATCGCACCTACAGGCTCTCGCCGCCCGTCATTTCCCAAATCAGGAGTTAAGCCATGTCATCCATTGCCAATCGTTATGCCGACGTCAACGGCGTCAAGGTGTTCTATCGCGAAGCGGGTCGTTCGAACGCACCGAAACTGTTACTTCTGCATGGCTTTCCGAGTTCGAGCCACATGTTTCGGGACCTGATCCCCCTGCTTGCCGAGCGCTTCCATATCATCGCGCCCGATCTGCCAGGGTTTGGCCAGTCGGACATGCCGGCACGCAGCGCTTTTGCCTACACATTCGGCAACATCGCCAACGTGATCGAAGGCTTCACCGAGCAGATCGGTTTCGATCGCTTTGCCATGTACGTATTCGACTACGGCGCGCCCACCGGCTTTCGGCTTGCGCTCCGGCACCCTGAGCGGATTACCGCGATCATCTCGCAGAACGGCAACGCGTACGAAGAAGGTTTGAGCGACGGCTGGAATCCGATCCGCGCATATTGGCAGGATCCTTCGCACGCCAATCGCGAGGCTCTTCGCAGCATGCTGACGCACGAATCGACCAAGTGGCAATACACGCATGGCGTACCGGACACGAGTTCCGTGTCGCCGGACGGCTACTCGCTCGACGAGTTCTATTTGAACCGCCCGGGCGCCGACGAGATCCAGCTCGATCTGTTCGGAGACTACCGGAACAATGTCGCGTTGTACCCGGCATTCCAGCAGTATTTCCGCACTCATCAGCCCCGTTTCCTTGCCGTGTGGGGAAAAAACGATCCGTTTTTCCTGCCGCCCGGCGCCGAGGCATTCAAGCGCGACATACCGAACGCCGAGGTGCGTTTCTTCGATACCGGACACTTCGCGCTGGAGACTCACGCGGCGGAGATCGCGGCGGCAATAGCCGGATTTCTGGTCCACTGACCGGCAAAGACAGCATCGCGGTCGTTCATGGGATGCGCCGCTCAAACGGCGCGTCCGCGAGCTAAAGGAGAAGGGAAATGTCCAGCAAGGTAGCTATCGTGACAGGCGCGAGCCAGGGTATCGGCCGTTCGACCGCCATCAGGTTAGCGAGCGGCACGACGAAGCGTCACGAAGAACCCGTTCTGATTTCAGGCTAACAGGAATATCAGGAACAACTGAGCGAGAGAAAAGACCATGGAAAGCGCCGTGCTTTGGCACCCGCTGCCAGCCCCGGCGAATTTGTGTAAGCTCATCTACGCTTTTATCGTCCAGGATCTTGCGCCCATGCCCTCTTCCATCCGCAACTCGCTCCTCTGGATCTTCGACGCGTTCGAGCGCGATCCAACCTACATCAGCAAGCGGATGTTCGGCAGCGATGCCGCTTATATCGACGGCCTGCTGTGTCTGATCGCCGCCGATCGCGACAAGCCGTGGAATGGTTTGCTGGTCTGCACGTCGCATGAGCGGCAAGCCGCGCTGATCGAGGAAGTACCTGCTCTACGGCCACACCCGGTGCTCGGCAAATGGCTTTATGTCCCGCAAGACGATCCGGCATTTGAAACCGTCGTGGACAAAATGACGGCACTGGTGCTCGCGCGCGATCCGCGTATCGGCGTCGAACCAAAGCCGCGCAAACGCCGCGGAGCGTCCACGTTGCCAAAGACGTAACGAACATCCGCTCGTACGCAGCCGCTCGGCAAGCCGTACATGATGCGACGACACCTCACCGTCAAAAAAAAGGTCGCGGTACGCGAGCTTGCACCGAAGAAATACGCACGACTGTATTTCTGCCATGAGCAAACCATCATTCGTGTCTAGCGCTATTTTGACGACCGGAAGACCCGCTCACCGCGCGGCGCGAAGCTCGGCTGGCTCGAGGTAGAAATTCGTGTTTCCCGCGAGGCGTTCGACCATGAAGTCGATGAACGTCCTGACTCTCAGCGGCTGCTCGGTTCGATGGCGATAGTAGATGTAGATAGCCTCACGCTGGGTGACGTGCCTGACGAGCAACGGTACAAGCTGGCCCCGCCTGATCGGCGCGGCGGCCGAAAAGCTGCCGAGTTGACCGATTGCAAGTCCGGCCAGCACGGCTTGCGTCTCCGCGTCCGTGTCGTTGACGCATAGGGTCGTCGCGATGTCGCGATAGACAATCTCGTCGCCGATCAGGAATTCCCACGGCGCCTGCTTGCCGGTATTCGCCCTTCGATAGCCGGTGCATCGGTGTGCCCCGAGTTCGTCGATGGTCCGCGGCGCGCCATGTCGCTCGATATAGGCGGGCGATGCACAGACAATCAGTTGAATCGGCAGGAGCCGCCGCGCGATGGTCCCGCCCGAGGGCGGCGAGCCGCCCCGAAAACCGACGTCGGCGCGATCGCCGACAAGATCGGTGAAGAGGTCGTCGAACTGCACGTCTAGCCCCACATTCGGGTGCAATTCGGCAAATTCCATGAAATATGGCCACAGCACGGTATGCGCCATTGCCCTTGGCGCGCTGACCCGCAGTGGCCCGGCAATGTCGTCCTTCGAGCGCCGCGCGTCGTCGAGTGCGGACGACAGTACGGCTAGCGCAGGTTTGACGCTGTCCAGCAGGCCCTGCCCCTCCTCAGTGAGGCTCAGCTTGCGGGTGGTTCGATGGAACAGCCGGACCCCCAACTCCTTTTCCAGTTGCATCACCGCATGGCTCGCGGCCTGCGGCGAGATGCCCTGATCCACGGCTGCCTTGCGCAGACTTCCCAGCGCCGCGGCCCGGACGAATATCGTGATCGCGCGCACTTCGTTCATGGCCATTCGGATTAGCAAATAAAAGTTGATTATCAGTCTACCAATCCATGGCTAGTTTGTGTCAATCGCCGCTTCTATGATTCGTTCACTTTCACTCGAAACGTAGGAGCAACATCATGGTCAGCTCAACAAACAGCGGCTTCAAGCGCGTCTGGTTTATTACCGGTGCATCGCGCGGCCTCGGCGCCCTGATCGCTCAGGCCGCTCTCGCCGACGGCAACGCAGTGGTTGCCACCGGCCGCAATGTCGCGGCGATCGCCGAACGCCTTGGTGACTCGCCGGCGCTCCTGCCGGTGGCGCTGGACGTGACCAACGAAGCTCAGGCGCTAGCTGCGGTTCAAGCCGCGGTGGAGCGATTCGGCCGTATCGACGTGCTGGTCAACAATGCCGGATTCGGTTTGCTGGGTGCGATCGAGGAGTCAAGTGACGCCGACGTGCGCCGCATGTACGACACCAACGTATTCGGCCTGCTGAATATCACGCGCGCGGTTTTGCCGGTGATGCGCGCGCAGCGCTCAGGACAGATCATCAACATGTCGTCGATCGGCGGCTATCGGTCCGTCGCCGGGTTCGGCGCGTATTGTTCGACCAAGTTTGCCGTGGAAGGCTTGACCGAGGCGTTGCACGCCGAACTGAGGCCGCTCGGCATTCACGCCACGGTCGTGGAGCCTGGTTATTTCCGTACCGACTTCCTCGACGCGTCATCGCTTGTGGTCGCCGGGAATGTCATCGCCGACTATGACGAGACCTCGGGCAATGTCCGCCGTCGCGCCGCGAGCCTGAACCACAAGCAGCCAGGCAACCCGGAGAAACTCGCGGCGGCCATGATCGAACTGGTCGATGCACCAACCCCGCCATTGAGGCTGCCGCTTGGCACCGACACGCTGAAGGCCATTGCTGAAAAGAATGCCTACGTGGCGCAGGAAACGGAAACGTGGGCGGCGGTGTCGGCGTCGACTGACTTTCCTGGCTGATCGTCAGCCGATCGACTGAGGGGCGCCGCAGTCCCCCTCAGTGCCGCCACGACCCATGCGCCAACTCCACATCCCGTCTCGCCGCGGCCAATCCTTCAACCATGCCCGCACGATCCAGCGGAATGCAGTAAACCGGCTTCGCCCGTTCGAAACGCCAACTATCGGCGAGCGTTCCGGCATCGACCGGATCGAAGCCGAACTGATCGAGCAGCCCGCTCACGACGTGTTTGGCCTGCTCGTCGTCGCCAGCGAACGGCAGTGCCCGGCGATTCGGTGCATCGGCGGGCTTGCCATCCGTTTCGAGGTCCTTCGCCAGAATCGCATTGAACGCCTTGACTACCTTTGCGCCCGGCAGTTTGGCGGCCAGCATCTGGCTAGTGGTCGTCGAGCCGCTGGCGAGCGCCTCGATCGCGCCGTCGCGGTCGGGATAGTGATTGCACGTGTCGATCACGATCTTGCCGTCGAGCGCCGCAGCCGGTAACGCACCAATGCTGCCGAACGGCACGGCGACAATCACCACGTCGCCGAACTTCGCCGCCTCTTGCGCCGTGCCGAGCGCACAGCCAAGCGCCGCAGCCGTGCTGGTCAGCGTCTGCGGACCCCGGGAGTTGCTGATCATCACTTCGTGACCGGCGCTTTGGGCGAGCGCCGCCATTGCGCGGCCGATAAAGCCGGCGCCGAGTATGCCTATCTTCATGTTTCACACTCCATGTCTATCTGAGGATCGCACCTTTGAGCGCACGCCCATCGGTGAGAAGCACTATGATTCAAAACTTCATCCGGATAAACAGGCGAAATTCGACGGCTGTCGAAATCAGGAGTGGGGAATCATGGATCGTTTGACCAGCATGGCCGTATTCGTGAAAACGGCCGACAGCGGCTCGTTCGCCGCGGCCGCGCTCGCCTTCGGCATCTCCTCGCAGATGGCCGGCAAGCACGTCAGCACGCTCGAAGAACGCGTCGGCGCCCGTTTGCTCAACCGCACCACGCGCCGCCAGAGCCTCACGGAAATCGGCCAGATTTTCTACGAGCGCTGCAAGGCGCTGCTGGCGGACGCCGAAGCGGCCGAATCGGTCGCGCAGGAACTGTCGGCCTCGCCACGCGGGCGTTTGCGCATCACCGCACCGGTGACCTTCGGCACCTGCTGTCTCGCACCGATGATCACGCGTTATCTGAAAGTTCATCCCGAAGTACGGGTCGAGTTGGCGCTGACCGACCGTTTCGTCGATCTGGTCGACGAAGGCGTTGAAGCCGCGATCCGTCTCGGCACGCTGGCGGATTCGTCCCTGATCGCGCGACCCCTGATGCCGTACCGGTTAGTGGCCTGCGCGTCGCCCGGCTATCTGGCCGAGCGCGGCGAGCCGGCCACCCCGCAAGCGCTGGCGGAACACGAATGCCTGAGCTTCGTCTACACGAGCCTGCCGGTCGAGACCGAATGGCGTTTTACCGATGCGCACGGCGAACACGTGGTGCCGATCTCCGGCCGCTTTCAGGCCAACGACGTGAAAGCGCTGCTGGCCGCCGCCCTCCAGGGCGGCGGCGTGATCCTCGCGCCCGAAGTGGCGGTGCGGGACGAACTCGCCGCGGGCCGGCTGGTGCGCCTGCTGAACGGCTACAAAGCGCCCGCGCGACCCATGCATCTGGTGTTTCCGGCCAGCCGCGCCACTCCGAAATTGCGTGCGTTTATCGACCAGGTGGTGGCCGAATTCGGCCCTCACGCCGCCTGATAAGCGTAGCCGGACATTCCTGTCTGGCGCTTTCCGCCATCCGCCAATCTCCACCCATTGAGCGCTAGAATTGCCGGCTTTGCCCGCTTCGGGCGCGCGACAAGGCAAAATACGGGTTTGCGCGGACGAAACGCACCGCAAGAACACCGCAAAACCGGATGAATCAGACCTCGGCGGCTTGCCTGCCGCCGACCCTCGCCATGACGCATGACGACTGCCCAGCAAGCCAGGCCGGCGCGCCGGGCGCGTCGCATGCGGCGCAGCCAGGACAGCTCGTCCTTTAACAGAGCCCCCTCAGGAGCATTCATGACCGATTCGAACCCCTCTTTTCTCGGCAGGATTTCACTTGCCGTGAGTACGTTTTTCAGCATCCTCGGCGACGGCGAATTCGCCGCCGGGGTATTGCGCCTGCGTAATGGTGGCGGCAGGGCCGCCGCGAGCGCCGCACCTGCAACCACGCCTGCTCCCGTCGCGGCACCTGCACCCGCCCCCGCGCCGCAACCCGCACCCACGCTGAAGGAAGCGAGCCCGGACGCCGCGCTCCAGTTGCTCGGCCTGCTGCAACGCGACGCGCGCTTCATCGATTTCGTCGAAGAGGACATCAAGAACTATAGCGACGCCGACATCGGCGCCGCCGCCCGCCTCGTGCACGACGGCTGCCGCGCCACGCTGCGCGAGCATTTCACGATCCGTCCGGTACGCGACGAAGCCGAAGGCAGCCGCGTGACGCTGGCCGAAGGTTTCGACGCCACGTCGGTTCGCCTGACCGGCAACGTCGTCGGCAAGGCGCCGTTCAACGGCAGCATCAGCCACCGTGGCTGGCGGGTCGACGAAGTGCGTCTGCCGAAGCTCAGCGAAAGCCATAACGCCAAGGTAATCGCACCGGCCGAGGTGGAGCTATGAGCGACGCGCGTTTCTCAATCGGTATCGACCTCGGCACGACGCACTGCGCGCTCTCGTACGTCGACACCACCGCCAGCGACGGCGAAAGGACCGCCCAGGGCGTGCTGCCGATCGCCCAGCTCACCGGTCCCGGCGCGATCGACAACCTCGATCTGCTGCCCTCGTTTCTCTACCTGCCGCACCCGGACGAACTCGCTTCGGGCGACCTGTATCTGCCGTGGACCGGCCAGCGCGAATTCGCGGTTGGCGAATTCGCCCGCAGCCGCGGCGCGGCCACGCCGATCCGGCTCGTGTCGAGCGCCAAGAGCTGGTTGTGCCATCCGGGCGTCGACCGTCGCGCGGCGATTCTGCCGAACGACGCGCCGCCTGAAGTCGCGCGCGTGTCGCCGCTCGAAAGCTCGGTGCGCTATCTGACCCACTTGCGCGAAGCATGGGATCACGCGCACCCGGACGCGCCGTTCAGCCAGCAGGACATCACTGTGACGATTCCCGCGTCGTTCGATCCGGCCGCGCGCGAATTGACCGCCGAAGCCGCCGAGGCCGCCGGCTACGGCCGCATGACGCTGCTCGAAGAACCGCAGGCCGCGCTCTATAGCTGGATCCAGAAGAGCGGCGGCCAGTGGCGCAAACAGGTCAAGGTCGGCGACATCATTCTCGTGGTCGACGTGGGCGGCGGCACGACCGACCTCTCGCTGATCGCGGTGATCGAGCGTGAAGGCAATCTCGAACTGCATCGCGTCGCGGTCGGCGAACACATTCTGCTGGGCGGCGACAACATGGACCTCGCGCTCGCCCACGTGGTGGCCCGCAAGCTCGCGGCGCAAGGCACCACCGCCGACGCATGGCAATTGCGCGCCCTCACCTATGCGTGCCGCTCGGCGAAGGAAACGCTGCTCAGCGATCCGTCGACCGATACCGTGCCGCTCGTCGTACCGAGCCGCGGCTCGAAGCTGATCGGCGGTTCGATCCGCACCGAGCTCACGCGCGCGGAGTTGACCCAAACGATTCTCGAAGGCTTCTTCCCGCAAGTGGAGAGCGCGGCGCGTCCGGTGAGCCGCGCGCGTGCCGGTCTGACGCAACTCGGCCTGCCGTATGCGCAGGACGCGGGCATCACGCGGCATCTGGCGGCCTTCCTTGGCCGTCAGGTGGGCGCGCTCGCCGAACTCGACGGTTTGCGCGATCTCGCCACTGCGGAAGGCGCGAGCTTCCTGCATCCCACCGCCGTGCTCTTTAACGGCGGCGTGTTCAAGTCGCCGCTGCTGGTCGAACGGATCATCGGCACGCTCAATGGCTGGCTCGCCGCTGAAGGTGCGCCGCCAGCGCGCCTGCTCGAAGGCGCCGATCTCGATCTCGCCGTTGCGCGCGGCGCGGCCTATTACGGCTACGTACGGCGCGGCCAGGGCGTGCGGATTCGCGGCGGCACCGCGCGCGCGTACTACATCGCGATCGAATCGGCGATGCCGGCCGTCCCCGGTCTCGAGCCGCCGGTGCAGGCGCTGTGCGTCGCACCGTTCGGCATGGAGGAAGGCACCGAGGCCGAATTGCCGGCGCAGGAATTCGGGCTGGTGGTCGGCGAACCGGTGCACTTCCGCTTCTTCGGATCGTCGGTGCGTCGTCAGGATCAGGTGGGCACGCTGCTCGACTTCTGGGGTCCCGAGGAATTGCAGGAACTGGAAGAAATCCAGGCGACGCTGCCGTCCGCCGGCCGCACCGCCGGTGAAGTCGTGCCGGTGAAACTGCATGCGCGCGTGACGGAAGCCGGCACGCTCGAACTCGAAGCCGTGCCGCGCGGCAGCGACGAGCGTTGGAAGGTCGAATTCGACGTGCGCGGCAGCGCCAATGCATGACTGAGATGAAGCGCTACAGCGTCGGCATCGATCTCGGCACCAGCAACACGGTGCTGGCTTACGCCGAAGTGGGCAATCCCGCGGCGGGTTCGCAGGAGATTCGCGTCTTCGAGATCGAGCAGTTGGTCAGTCTCGGCGAAGTGGCCGCGCGGCCGCTGCTGCCTTCGGTGCGGTATCACGCGGCGCCCGGCGAACTGAGCGCGGGTGATCTGCAGTTGCCATGGCGCGCGGCGGCGGGCCCGGACGCCGGCACGCCCGGCCAGACCGATCAGCCCGTCGTGATCGGCCGGCTCGCGCGCACGCTCGGCGGCCAGGTGCCGGGGCGGCTGGTGGCAAGCGCGAAGAGCTGGCTGTCGCACGCGTCGGTGGACCGAGTCGCGCCGATTCTGCCGTGGGGCGCCGCGGACGATGTCCGCAAGGTCTCGCCGGTCGAAGCCAGCGCAAGCTATCTGGCGCATGTGCGGGCGGCCTGGAATCAGCGCTTTCCAGACGCACCGCTCGAAGCCCAGGACGTCGTGCTGACGGTCCCCGCGTCGTTCGACGAAGGCGCACGCGCGTTGACGGTAGAAGCCGCGCGTCTCGCCGGTCTACCTACCTTAAGGCTGCTGGAAGAACCGCAGGCCGCGTTCTACGACTGGCTGTTTCATCATCGCGAAAGCCTTGCAGCCGAGTTGGCTGACACAAAGCTCGTGTTGATCTGCGACGTCGGCGGCGGCACCACCGACCTCACGCTGATCGAAGTGCGCATGCGCGACAGTGAGCCGGAACTCACGCGCATCGGCGTGGGCAACCATCTGATGCTCGGCGGCGACAACATGGACCTCGCGCTCGCGCATCGGGTCGAGGCGCGTTTGTCTGAGGCCGGCACCGAGCGCACGCGTCTGTCGGCGGCGAGTCTGTCGCAACTGGTCGAACGTTGCCGCGGTGCGAAGGAACAACTGCTCGGGCCGCATGCGCCGGAGTCCGCTTCGATCACCTTGCTTGGCGCGGGCGCGAAGCTGATCGGCGGCGCGCGCACGGTGCAGGTCACGCGCGAGGAAGTCGAGCAGATCATCGTCGACGGATTCTTTCCGGCGGTGGCGTCGCACGAACGGCCCGGCAGACCGCGCGGCGCGATCGTCGAATTCGGCCTACCCTACGCCACCGACCCAGCCGTCACGCGTCATATCGCGGCGTTTCTGAGCCGTTTCGCAGCGCAGTCGCGCAAGGCGCTGGGTTCTGTCGCTAATCCGGTCGATGCCGGTGAAGGTCAGGACGAGTCCTTGCCGATCCCCGACACGCTGCTGCTGAACGGTGGCGTGTTTCGCGCCGAGGCGCTCACGCAGCGACTCGCCAGCACCCTGGGTACATGGCGCGGCGAATCGCTCAACGTGCTGCACAACGACAATCCCGATGTCGCCGTGGCACGCGGCGCGGTCGCCTATGCCCTTGCCCGCAGCGGTCAAGCGCCGAAAATCGGCGGCGGCTCGGCGCGCAGTTACTTTCTCGTGCTCGACGAAACCGCTGACGGAGAGCCCGGCGCCGAAGCGGCGCAACGCGGCATCTGCCTGCTGCCGCGCGGCACCGAAGAAGGCCACGAGATCCGCATCGAGGACCGCACATTCGCACTACGTCTCGGGCACCCGGTGCGCTTTCACCTGGCCTCGTCAAGCGCGGACACGATCTATCGGCCCGGCGAACTGACCGATCTTGCGCAAGGCGATTTCGTCCGACTGCCCCCTATCGCGACGATCGTGCAAACGCGCGGCGCGAATCCGGCGCGTGGCGAAACCGCGGTACAGATCGCCACCTCGCTTACCGAAGTGGGCACGCTCGAGGTGCACTGCATCGAACTCGACAATCCGGCGCAACGCTGGCTGCTCGAATTCCAGTTGCGCCGCGAAGACGCCCAGGTCAACCTCCCGGCGGACCCGGCACACGCCCGGCACCCCGCGCTCGACGAAGCGATCGACCATATCGACCGATGCTTCGGCTCCCGCGCGCAAAAGGTCGACCCCAAGGAAGTCAAACGTCTGCGCTCGCAGCTCGAACAACTGCTAGGCCCGCGCGAAGCCTGGAACAGCGCGCTGCTGCGCGAACTGTTTGGTGCGCTATGGGAGCGCGCGCGCCGCCGACGGCGCTCGGCAGACCATGAGCGCTTGTGGTTGAACCTGGCCGGCTATTGCGTACGGCCGGGTTTCGGCTATCCGCTCGACGAATGGCGTGTCGAACAACTCTGGTCGCTGTTCGACGACGGCATTCAGTACGTCAACGAAGGCCAGGTCTGGTCGGAGTGGTGGACGCTATGGCGCCGCGCGGCGGGCGGCCTCGACGAAAGTGCGCAACTGCGCGTGCTCGACGCGATGGCCTATCTGCAAACAGCCGCGCAATCGCGCCACAAGTTGCCGTTCGACGTGTCGAAGACCGGCTTCACCGACATGCTTAGGCTGAGCGCGTCGCTCGAACGGATTCCGGTCGAACGCAAGATCGAGCTCGGCGAATCGGTGCTCACGCGCTTAAAAAAGCCCACGGAAAATCACCAGAGCTGGTGGGCAGTCGGCCGCATCGGTGCGCGGCGGCCCTTCTATGGCAGCGCGCATAGCGTCGTGCCACCGGACATCGCAGCACAATGGCTGGACGCGATTCTGGCGCTCGACTGGAAGAAGGTCGACCCCGCGGCATTCGCCGCCGTGCAGCTCTCCCGCATGACCGGCGACCGTTCGCGCGACCTGCCCGAGCCGTTGCGCCAAACGGTGTTGCGCAGGCTCGAAGCGGCCAATGCGCCGCGCGCATGGATCACGATGGTCAGCGAAACCGTGGAACTCGACGACGCCGACGAAGGCCGCGTATTCGGCGAATCGTTGCCTGCGGGGCTGAAGCTGATCGCAGCAGCGCCGTGACGATCGCGTCTCAACCCACACGTACTACGCATCGACATGATCAATCTGTTTCAGGCCATGCAGGCTTTCGTCAAGGTTGCCGACGCGGGCAGTTTCGCGCAAGCCGCGGAGCAACTCAGTGTCTCGACCTCGGTTATCACGCGCCATGTGTCGAGCCTCGAAAAACATCTTGGTATCCGCCTGCTTCAGCGCACCACGCGCAAAGTCGTGCTGACTGAAGCCGGCGCGGATTATGCCGACGGTTGCCGGGTCGTGCTGGCGGAACTCGAAGAGGTCGAATCGCGTGCCACCACGACGTCGAAAGAAGTGGCGGGCGATCTGCGGATCGTGGCGTTGGGCAGCTTTTCGCTGTTCCGGCTCACACCGCTTTTTGCGGAGTACCAGGCAAAATTTCCGCACGTGAATCTGCGTGTCACGCTCACCGAAAAACGCGTCGATTTGCTCGAAGGCGGTTTCGACGTGGGCATCGTGACCGAACACATGATCCGCTCGGAATCGCTGGTGGCGCGCCGCCTCATCAATTCGCACGTGGTGCCGGTGGCGGCCGCCGCGTATCTGGCCGAAGCCGGTTATCCGGCGACCCCGGCCGATCTCGCGCGGCACCGGGTGATCGCCGCATCGCTCGACGCCAGTCCGCAGACCTGGGTATTCAGCAACAAGCGCGATGGTGACGACAGCAACAACGGCAGCCATGGCAGCGAGGAAAGCATCACGCTCGATGCGTCGTTCACGGTCAACAGCATGATCATGCAGAAGCAGGCCACGCTCGGCGCAATGGGTATCGCGCTGCTTCCCCTCGAAATGGTCAGCGACGAACTGCGCGCCGGCACCCTCGTGCAAATCCTCGGCGAATACACGGTGCTCAATGGCGACGTGGCGGTCTCGCTGGTTTATCCAAGCCGCGAATTCGTGCCGCGCAAGATCCGCGAATTCATCGATCTCGCCGTCGGCTATTTCAAGTGACGCGAGAGACGCCAATTTCCTGCGTGCTGGATTGAACGCATGGGTGGCCTACATCCGCACTGTTCTCACAGCGCGGCGTAGACCCCGGCCATCGTCGTGAATCCCGCCAGGCGCTTGATGCGCGTGCTCCAGCGCCGGAGCGCCGGATAGTCGATCGATTCGATCCCGGCTTCGTCGAGCAGCGCTACCGGCACGAAGCAGGCGACATCCGCCACCGTAGGGGCTTCAGTCGCGCAGACAAAAGGCGTACCGCCTGCCTCATTGAACCAGCAGCGCTCGTCGAGGATGCGCAACAGCTTTCTCGCTTTGTGGCGCGCCGCATCGTCGTTAAGCGGCGCACCGTGCAGCACGTGCGTACGCATCGGAAAAATCACGCCGCTCAATTGCGCGGCGAAGCCGAGCCATGTCTGAACGTACGCGAGTTGAAGCGGATCGTCGAGCGGCAGCCAGTGCGCTGCGCCGCCCGAGTCCGTGCCGCCGTAACGCCGCGCCAGATAGACGAGGATCGCGTGGGCATCGTGCAGCAACGCGCCCTGCGCTTCGAGCAGCGGCAGGGTACCGAGCGGATTCATCGCCAGAAAATCCGGCGCGGCGTTCTGCCTTGACGGGTAGAGTTCGATCCGTGCTCTTTCGTAAGGCACGCCGAGCAAGCCGAGCATCAGCCGGACCTTGTAGCTTTCGCCGCACAACTCGTCATCGTGGAGTTTGAGCATGACGGCCTCACAGATCCAGGGTCAACGTGCCGGTCGCCGCACGCGAGACGCAGACCAGCATGCAATCGCCCGCGGCCCGCTCCTGCGGCGTCAGAAAATCGTCGCGATGCAGCGGCGTTCCTTCGATCACCCGCGTGCGGCACGTGCCGCATACGCCCTGCTCGCATGAACTCGGCACGTCGATGCCGTGATTGCGCAAAGTCTGCAAGACGGTGACGCCGGCGGCAACTTTGAGCGTGCGCCTGCTGCGCGAAAGATAGAGATCGAAGGCGCGATCCGTCATGTCAGGATTCACCGGAGAACGCTTTTCACCGGAGAGCCCCGGCGCGCCGACCGGCTTCGACAATGAACGTTGAAGCATGACCGGCTGCGCGGGCGACAACGTTTGAGGCACGCAAAGCGGCAACCGATCGGCAAGCGCCTCGCCCGATAGCGCCTCACGCTGGTCGAACTGCCGCTCCAACGCATCGCGCAACACGTTGAGCCTTTGCTGATGATGCCGCTGCACGCTCAGGCGTTCGGCCGCGGCAAACGGCCCGAGCGCGACGCCATGCAGATACGTCCGCCCGGCGCGCGCCGGTTGCACCAAGAACACCACACGCTGCCCGGCGTCGTCCAGTTGCTCGATCATCACCGCGTGCGGCGCGACGTCGAACGTCACGCATCCGCTTGCCTGCCATGGATCGAAGCGTGCATGGTCGAAGCAATATCCAGCGAGCGCATGCTGCACGGCTTCGCCGGGGGCTTCGATCGCGACAGTGCGCAAGCGGACTGAACGAACTTGAGATCGCGCATCCGCGTCTTCGCTCGCCGCGAGGCTCGCGTCATGCTCAAGCTCCTCGATCGGCGCGAATGGAGGCACTTCGTCAGCCGGTGCGAGACAGGTCCACACGAAGCCGTAATGCACTTCCACCGGCCACGTCTTCACCGCGACCGCCGGTGCTGCCGCATCCGGGTGCGCCGGCACGAAGCGGCAGGCGCCGCTGCCGGAACTGAACTGCCAGCCGTGATACTGACACTGCAGCGCTTCGCCACGATGGTGCCCGAGCGACAAACGCACGCCGCGATGCGGACAACGGTTTTCCCATACGTTGAAGGTGCCGTCGCCGGCCCGCCACACCACGAGTTCGCGGCCGAGCAGTTCGGTGTGATAGATCGCCCGATCGCCGAGTTGATCGACGTCGCACAGCGCAAACCACGCGCGTTCAATGCGCTCTTCAGCGGCCATGAGTCGTCCCATAGGTGACCCGCTGAGCCGAGAGCCAGCGGCGGTAGGCGACCGACATCGCGTCGGCGCGCACCGGATGTTCGTCGCCCGTGCCGAGCGGCAAGCGTTTGGGCACCTGATTGACCAGAATCTTGATGTCCTGCGCGAAGATGGTTTGCTGGAAGCCACGCAATTCGCTGTCACTGCTGGCGTCGTCGAGATAACTCATGACGGTGTGCGCGACACACCACTCTTCGTCGACCGGTTGCACGAACAGCGCGATCACGTCGAAGCGTTCGGGCTGCGGCGGACAGGTCTTGTACAGAATCGCGCTGTACGGCCGCGCCACGCGGTACACATAGCGCACCTCGAGCGCGGCGCCGGCGGTCATCGCGGCGCGTGGCTGATAGAAGCGGCAGTCGTGCGCATACAGTTCGTCGTTGAGCTCGTCCCGCTCGATGCGGTATGGCGCCACTTCGGTGTACGGCTCCACGCCGAGATAGCCGGTATGCACGAACGGAAAATGTCCCATGTCGAGAAAATTTTCGACGGCCCGCAACCCGCTCACATGCACGCGAAACGCGCCGGCATGCAGCAGACGCCGATCGGGCTCGTCGGCTTCGGGAATCGCGAGAATGTCGCGGCGCGGCTCGCCGGCACACACCCATAACACGCCATAGCGCGCCTGCGCATGGCACGGCGTTTGATCGTCGAGACGCCAGACGCGGTAGCTGTCTTGCGGCCGCGCCCCAGCCTGCGGCAGCGCGAGCATACCGATATCGACGCCGAGCAGACGTGTGCGGGTCACGGCGTTCGAGCCGCCGGCGGCCCGCGCGGCGTCGAGCGCATCGAGCGCGGCCACCGGATGCCAGTCATTCCAGATCACCTCGTCGATCGTCGCGCCGTTCATTGCTTCGCCTGCCGTACTCGCCATCGTCGCCATGCCCATAGCCCTTGCTCCGTCATTGCGCGATGCTGCCCTGCACACCGTCGACGAACCAGTTTATACGGTTCGTCTCGTCCGCGGACAGCGTGGCGCCGGCAGCCACCCGCACCTTGCCGCTCTGGTCCTTCAGCGGCCCGGCGAACGGATCGAGGCGGCCGGCGACCAGCGCGGCGCGTTTTTCGGCGAGCGCACGCTGCGCATCCGCCGGCACCGCCGTCGTATTCACGTTCACCAGATCGGTGATGCCTTCCTTGACGCCCCAATAGACCGGCTTGTTAGTCCACGTGCCACGGCGCACTTCGTCGATCACTTTGCTGTAGTAGATACCCCAGTCGTAGGCGACCGAACCCAGATGCGCATGCGGACCCCAGCGACTCATATCCGAATCCCAGCCGAATGCGTGGACCTTGTGCTGTTCGGCCACAGCCATCGTCGCGGTGGAATCGGTGTTCTGCATCAGCACGTCGGCGCCGAGTCCGACCAGCGTTTCCGCCGCCTGACGCTCCTTGCCCGGATCGAACCAACTGCTGATCCACACGACCTTCACGACCGTTTGCGGTGCGACCGAACGCGCGCCGAGCGCGAACGCATCGATATTGCGCACGACTTCCGGAATCGGCACCGAGCCGACGAAACCGAGCACATGCGACTTCGATACGTACCCGGCGACCACCCCGGCGAGGTACGCCGACTCATACACCTTGCCGTTGAAGTTGCCGAGGTTAGGCGCGCTCTTGTAGCCAGAGCAATGCAGGAACACCGTGTCGGGATAGTCGCGCGCGACTTTCATCATCGAATCCATATAACCGAACGATGTGCCGATCACGATCTTGTCGCCCTTCGCCGCGCGGTCGCGGAACACGCGGGCGGCGTCGGCGTTTTCGGGGACGTCGTCGACGCGCGTCACCTTGATCTGGTCGCCGAACTGCTTCTGCGCGGCGCTAATGCCGAGGTCGTGCGCGTGGGTCCAACCGGCATCGCCCGGATTGCCGAGGTAGACGATGGAGACGTCGAGCGGCGCGCCGGCAGCGGCAAACGCGTCGGTGTTCAGGGTAGCGAGCGCAACGAGCGAAGCCGCGCTGCCGGCAAGGAGCAAACGGCCGAGACGATTGAGTCGGGTCATGACGAAGTTCCGGTGGTGAACGAAGAGGGACTGGCGGCAGCGCTGGCCGCAGCGGCCGAACCGGCAGCAGGAGAAGCAGGCGCGATACCGATACCGATCCCGCCCAGCGTGTCGCACACCAGCGCCGCCAGTTCGGCCGGCCGCGCCAGTTGCGGCACGTGCCCGCAGTCGATCGAGCGCACGATCGCGCCGGGCACCAGCGCCTGCATCTTGCGTTGCAAGGGCAACAGCACGGAACGGTCGCGCAGCGCTTCGACGTAAATGCGCGGCACGCTGCCAAAACGCTCGGCGCTCAGCGTCGTGACGAGCGCGCGGCCGCTTTCCTGCTGCGGCGTGAGTTTCGCGGCGGCTTGCCGCGCCGCTTGCGGGGGACAATCGTGCAGGAAGATTTCCAGCGCGGCCTCGGGTGGGACGACGGAGGACGAGCCCTCGTCGCGCCATTGCAGATAGGGCGCGATGCCGCCGGCATTCGGCACCTCGGCCGCGCTGGCATCGACGAGCTCCGCGTAGCCCATGCCCGAAGGCAGCATCATCCCCGCGACGTAGACGAGGCACGCGATCCGCTCGGGCAGCGCCTCGGCCAGTTGCGAGGCCGGCACGCCCGCGCCGCTATGCGCAACCACGACGACCGGAGCGTCGAAGGCCGCGAGCGCTTCGGTCAGCGCATCGACATAGATTTGCAGCGAGACTTCGAGACCGGCATCCCGCGCAGGATTTGCGCCGTTGCCCGGCAAGTCGACAGTGCGGGCCCGCCACCCGCGCGCCGCGAGTTCCGGCAGCCAGGCGTCCCACGCCCAACTGCCCTGCCAGGCGCCGTGAATCAGCAGCATGCCTGCTGCCGGCGTGCGGGCGGGCGTCATCCGTAAGTTCTCCGGTAGCACGCCTCGAGATGGCCTGCGACGGTGATGGGGGGGTACTTCGGCGCTTCGCCCTCTACCGCGCAGCCCGGCAAACAGGTCACCACATAGTCCGGGCGCCCGGTAAAGAAAAACGGCATCGAGTAACGTTCGCGACCCGACGCATTCACCACGCGATGCAACGTCGAGCGATAACGGTCGTTGGTCCAGCGCGCGATCAGGTCGCCCAGATTGACGACGAAGGTGCCCGGCAGCGGCGGCACGTGAATCCAGCCGCCGTCGCTGTCCTGCACCTGCAAACCGCCGTTGCCGTCCTGCCACAGCAGCGTCAGGCAGCCAAAGTCGGTATGCGCGCCGCAGCCCTTTTGCTCGGGCATCGCCTGGGCCGGTTGCGGCGGATAGTGCAACAGCCGCAGCGTGCCCATCGCTTCGTCGCAAAACGCGTCGAAATGGTCTTCCGGCAAATCCAGCGACAAAGCGAGGCCGCGCGTCAAACGCGTCGACAGATCGAACAGCGCGGCGAAATAAGCCTCCATGGCCGGGCGAAAAGCCGGCAACTGCCGCGGCCACTGGTTCGGTCCGCAGTTGAAAGCGCGCGCCACGACACGCGGATGATCGAGCGGCAGTTCATTGCCGATGTAAAAACCTTCCTTCAGATCGGGCGGCGTGCCTGCTTCCAGCACCTGGCCGCGTAACGGTTCGTAGCCGCGGTTGCAGAACGACTGCGCCTTGTCGACCTCGCGCTTCTCGGCGTCACTGAGCGCGAAAAAGCGCTCGGCCTCCGCACGCGCGGCGTCGATTAGCGCCGGCTCGATGCCGTGACGAGTGATGTAGAAGAAGCCCTTATCGATGCAGGCGGCGTGGAGCGCCGCGCCCACTGCCGCGCGTTGCAGCGGATCGGCCGATTCGAGCCCGGCCACGTCGATGACGGGCAGGCTCGTGTGCGGCACCGCTTTAGCTGATAGCACTTCGGACATTGCGGCTCCCTTGAACCCGTTTCGACCGAGTGTAGGCCGCGGCAGGCGGTCAAAAAAGCGCATAAAAAAGTGCATGCCGATGCCGTTTCGGCATCAGCACGGCCGTCAGCTTTCGGTTCATGGAGTGGCTCGCGGATCGGCATATGGCATCCACGGCGTGAGGCTCCGTCCCGCGGGTCGACCCCGAGGCGCGTGCCGTCAGACGGACGGTTCGTCGTCTTCCCGAGCGGCGATCGCCTCGGCCAGCAGCCGAACGAACGCGTCCAGCGCCGGCGTCAAGGTGCGCCCGGCACGGGCGTAGGCGCCCAGCTCGGAGACCAGCGCGCGGGGCGTGCGCAGCGGAATATGCACGAGCGTCCCCTCGGCGAGATCACGCTCCAGCCCGAGGCGCGTCTGAAACCCCACGCCGCGCCCGCGGGCCGCCATGCGCCGCATCAGTTCGATCGAATCGCTTTCGAGCACGGTTTGCAGCGGTTTGGCGTAATGGCGGATCAGCGGTTCGAGCAAGCCGCTGATCGACAATTGCGCGTTGCCGAGAATGAGTGGATAGCGCGCGCACTGCGCGAACGTGACGGTTGTTTCGCCGGCGAGCGGATGATCGACGGCGACGATTGCGCCGAGCTGAAAACGCCCGACGGCGAGTTGCTGCAAATCGTCCGTGCGCGGCAGCGAGAACGCGAGGCCAAGGTCGGCATCGCCATCGAGAATCGTGCGGGCAATCGATGCCGAACCGGCGGTATGCACCTGGAAACGGATGGCCGGATAGCGCGTCAGCATCCGTTCGACCAGGTCCGGCAGAAAACTCGAGTTGAGCCCCTCGACCGTGACGATGCCGATCTCGCCGCGACGGATGCCGCGCAGCGCGTCGAGTTCGCTTTCGAAGCGTCGCGCATCCTGCAAGACGGTAATCACATGCCGCGCGAACACCTCGCCCGCGGCCGTCAATGCCAGGCCGGCCGGCAGCCGTTCGAACAGCGGCGTGCCGACTTCGGCCTCGAGCTTCAGCAACTGCCGGTTCACCGCCGACGAGGCCACGTGCAATTGGCGCGCGGCTTCACGGATCGAGCCGCAGCGGCGAATCGCATCGAAATAGCGCAGCGAGCGCGCGTGAATGTGCCATGCGAGGGTATCGACCGCCGTGGTTTTCGACATATCGGTCCGGGTTGTTATTGATTGGGCAAGCCGGGCAAAGCCGACGCAGTTCGGGTCAGGTCGCGCTGACCCTTCCCAAAACAAAAAAGCGTACTGTCTCGCAACAGTACGCCTTTGAAAAGCCGGCAAAAAAACTACTCTCGACAAAACCCGCGCTGCGGCAGCTCAAGGCCGCCCGCACGGCGCACACGGTTCATGCCGCTTCGGCCAGCGTCTTGCGCTCCTCGATCGCCATCGCCGGCGGCGCGGCGTGATCGACGCCCATCGCCTGCAACGACTGCGCGCAGGCCCGCACCACGCGGCGCATCACGCGCTCGTCCACCTGACCGATGCAGCCGATGCGGAAACTGTCCACCACCGTCAGCTTGCCCGGATAGATGATGAAACCCTGCTCCTTCATCAACTCATAGAAGCGCTCGAATTTGAACGACGCATGCGCCGGCGAGAAAAACGTCACGATGATCGGCGAGCGCCAACGCGCGTTCAGCAGCGGCTCGAAACCGAGTTCGCGCATGCCCGCGACCAGCACGTCGCGGTTGTTGGCATAGCGCGC
The DNA here is from genome assembly GCF_902833645.1 of Paraburkholderia fungorum. Lineage (GTDB taxonomy): Bacteria > Pseudomonadota > Gammaproteobacteria > Burkholderiales > Burkholderiaceae > Paraburkholderia > Paraburkholderia fungorum. Next base: position 330,529 of record NZ_CADFGE010000006.1, on the reverse strand, counting down.
GAGACGTCCGGCCTGGCCGCCTTCGAGCTTGTGCAGACGCAATGCCTCGATGAACGCGGCCACGGTATGCGTCGGCGGCGTAAAGCGCCATTGGCCGGTGCGGTTCATCACGTCCCACTGGTCGTACACGTCGAGCGAGAGCGAATGACTGCGGCCCTTCGCTTCCTGCAACGCGCGCTTGCGGGCGATCACGAAACCGAAACCGGGCACGCCTTCGATGCATTTGTTCGCTGACGACACGAACGCCTCGCACGCAATCCGCTTCACGTCGAGCGGCACCGCGCCGAACGCGCTCATCGAATCGATCAGCAGCTTGCGGCCCTGCTTCGCGGTGGCGGCGGCGATTTCTTCGATCGGATTGAGAATGCCCGAGCTGGTTTCACAATGCACCGCGACCACATGCGTGATACGCGGATCGGCGGCCAGCATGCTTTCGACTTCAGCGCCGCGCGGCGGCAGGTAGTCGCCCTTGTCGAGCACCGTGCAGGCACGGCCGAGATAGCCCAGCGTGGTCGCAATGCGCTTGCCGTATGCACCGTTGGCCAGCACGAGGGCGTGGCCGTCGCGCGGAATCAGGCTGCCGAGCATCGCTTCGACGCAGTAACTGCCGCTGCCCTGGAGCGGCACACAGTCGTACTCGCCCGCGGCGTCGCCCGCGATCTCCAGCAGGCTGCGACGCAGTTCGGCGGTCATGGCGCGGAAATCGCCGTCCCACGAGCCCCAGTCGCGCAGCATCGCCTGTTTGGTCGAGAACGCCGTGGTCAACGGTCCCGGCGTCAGCAGATACGGCTCGCCCATTGCCGGCGCGGCGCAGGTTGAGGCGGAGGGCGTGGCTGAAGGTGCGGCTGAGGGTGTGGTGGTCACTGCCGGTGAGTTGTCGATTGCGCTTGCCATGTTCGGAATCTCCGATATCGCTGTTTCGATGCGTGACACAGTACATAAACCGTGCTCATTGGTAAAATCGATATAATCGATGTAGATATCGCAAAAACTTATCCGAGCGAGGCAGACGTGCAATACGCGCAATTGCGGGCGTTTCATGCGGTCGCGGAACATGGCGGGTTTTCGAAAGCGGCGCAGGCGCTGTCACTCACGCAGCCGGCGGTATCGGATCACGTGAAGCGCCTCGAGCAGGATTACGGCGTCAAACTGTTCGAGCGCGGCCCGCGTGGCGTCGAAACCACCGAACTCGGCCTGCGTCTTTTCAGCGTCACGCGGCAAATGCTCGGGTGCGAGCGCGAAGCGCGGCAACTGCTCGAATCGGCGGGCGGCCTCGAATCCGGTTCACTCTCGCTGGCGGCGGACGCACCCGATCTTGCGGTCGCGCTGATCGGCGCGTTTCGCAAGCTTCATCCGGGAATCGTCGTGACGCTGTCGATCGCCAACGCCGCGGACTGCATGCAGCGCGTGTTGTCGAGCGCGGTCGACGCCGCCATTACCGCCGCGCCGCAAGTGCATAGCCGGCTCGAATCACGCGTGCTGCGGCGCGATCCGCTGGTGGCAATGGTGCCGGCCGGCTATCCGGTGGCGAAGAAACGCCGGTTGAGCTATGCGGAACTCGTGCAACAGCCGATGATTTTTCGCGAGCCGCAATCGGTCACGCAGCAGTTGCTGGAGATCGAACTGGTGCGCGAGTCGTTGCAGGTCGAACCGGTGATGTATGTGGACGGCCGCGAAGCGTTGGAAGAAGCGGTCGCGCAAGGCGTGGGGGTAGGCGTGATCGCGCGCGCCGAATTCAACGAATCGCGGCGCATCAGGATGATTCCGCTCCAGGATTGCCAGGTGCGCATGACCGAATCGCTCACGCGGCTCGCCGGGCGGCCGGGGTCGAATCTGCTGGACGCGTTATTTGCGGTGGAATTGACAGGCGCCGCCGTGGCGGCGCAATAAACCGGTCAGCCGCCGGATCGACACGATCCGGCGGCTCCCTCCTTAGCGCGAACCGCCGCTTGCGATCAGGCTTTCGCCGGTCAGCCAGCGCGAGTCGTCGGAAGAAAGGAACACGGCGACGTCCGCAATATCGTCAGGCTGGCCGATGCGGCCAAGCGGTGTCGTGCTGACTGCCCAGGCCTCGAAGTCCGAGCCGATAAAGCCAGCGCTATGCGTGCCTTCCGTTTCCACCATGCCGGGATTCACGGAGTTGACACGAATCTTGCGTGGGCCGAGTTCACGCGCGAGCACGCCGGTGATGGCATCCACCGCGCCCTTGGTGGCGGTATAGACCACGCTGCCCGGCGGCGTGATGCGGCTCACGACCGAACTGACGTTCACAATGCTGCCGCCCTCGCCCAGATGCTTCACCGCCGCCTGCGTAACCAGCAGCAGACCCAGCACATTCACATCGAACTGCTTGTGGAAGTGAGCTTCCGTGACTTCCTCGATCGGCGCCATCTCATACACGCCGGAGTTGTTCACGAGAATGTCGAGGCGGCCATACGTTTCGACCGCAGCTTCCACGATGCCTTGCGCGTCGGCGGCCTTGGACACGTCGCCGGCCACGGCCACCGCCTTGCCACCCGCAGCGGCAATGGCGGCGACCACATCGTCCGCGCCCGCCTTGCTGGACGCATAGTTCACCACCACCGAGGCGCCCTCTGCCGCCAATGCCTTCGCAATCGCGGCGCCGATGCCTTTCGATGCGCCCGTTACAACCGCAACCTTACCTGTGAGCTTGCTCATGATCGTGTGTCCTTTGGATGGAGTTCGCGCCGACGCGACGTCGCGACGATTCGCGGCGCCGGCGTCGATGAAGCTGCAAAATGCAGTGGCGCTGTCACTGCAGCCAATGTAGGCACACAAGCCCAAGGGATAAAGCGGCTCAAGACGAATAGATACGTCGGATCAGCCGAACAATCCGCACCGGCGGCCGGGTTCCGGCCCCGTGCTCCGAACACCGAGCGGCCCCGCCCGCTCACGTCACCGCTTCGACGTAAATCCACCGAAGAACGATTGCGCGTTCGCCTCGAGCGTCTCGATGTGATATCCGCCTTCCTGCACGATCAGCGTCGGCAGTTGCAGCGCGCCGAGCCGGCCGCCGAGTTCGCCAAAGCCCTCGGTCGTCACCGCGACCATCGCTTGCGGATCGTCTTTGTAGATGTCGAAGCCCAATGCCACGACCAGCACGTCCGGCTGAAAGCGGCTGACTATCCGCAGCGCGGCGTCGAGCTGCTCGAAGAACACCGCCTCCGACGAACCGTGCGGCATCGGCAGATTGACGTTGTAGCCCTCGCCTCGTTCCGTACCGCGCTCGTCTTCGAAACCCGCCACCACGGGATAGAAATTCGTCGGATCGCCGTGAATCGACACGTACAGCACGTCGTCGCGGCCATAGAAGATCTCCTGAATGCCCTGGCCGTGATGCATGTCCGTATCGAGAATCGCCACGCGCCGATACTTTTGCCGCAGCGCTTGCGCTGCAACGGCCGCATTGTTCAGATAGCAGAAACCGCCTGCTGCTTCGGCGCGCGCATGATGGCCCGGCGGGCGGCACAACGCATAGGCCTCACCCGCGCCGTCGAGAATCGCCCGCGCGCCGGCCAGCGCGCTTTGTGCGGACCAGTAGGCCGATTCGTAAGTATCCGCGCCGATCGGGCAACTGCCGTCGGCGAGATAGCGGGCCGCTTGCGCGAGCACGCCGCGCAAGGGATTATTCTCGCGGATGTACACGTTCGACATCACCTCGTCGCCCCATTCCGCGGGAATCTTCTTCCACTCGCGGTGCGCTTCTTCGAGAAAGCGCAGGTAGTTCATCCCGTGCACCGCGGCGAGCGGCGCAGCACCGAAATCCGCCGGCTCGCGCACGTCGAAGCCGAGCTTCTTCACGGCTTCGGCGAGTCGCAACGCACGTTCGGGCACTTCCTGTGGCGTGCGCATCTGACCGCGCGACAGATAGCTGCGCGGATGGTGCTTCAACTGCGCCGGATGAAAAAACGTCTGCATAGTCCAGTTCCTTGGCTTCAGACGCAAGCCGGTACGGCGATCGTCGCACGCGCCGGCAAGCGCTTTGATTTCACGGTGATTCAGCGTGCCGGCAGCGCTTCGGGTGCATCGGCACGACGGTGCTTCAGCGCATCCAGTGCGACGATGCACGACAACGAGATACCTGCGAGGCAGGTGTAAAACACCGCAAGCGGCCACCATTGTCCGGCGAATTGATGGGCGAGCCATGTTCCCGCCAGCGGCGTCAGGCCGCCGGCAATCGCGCCGCACACCTGGTATGAAAGCGAAATCGCGGAGTAACGCACGCGCACCGGAAACACGCCGCTGACAAAACCCGCGATCACCGAATAGAAGCTCGCCATGCACACCACCGCCAGCGCGATGCCGACAATCATCGAGAGCCGGCTGCCGCTCTGCACGAGCGTGAACATCGGATACGGCGACAGCATCGCGGCAAACGCGGCCAACTTCAGGAAACGCGCCCCGCCGAGCTTTTCCGCGAGCCACGCGGCGAGCGGTTGTGCCAGAAACTGGATGATGGCGACCGCGAACAGGCAATCGAGAATCAGCGATTTCGACACGCCGATGTTTTGCGTGGTGTACGAAATCATGAACGTGTTGGTGAAATACACGCCGGCGATACCGATCGTATTCGCGCCAATGCACAGCGCAACGAGCGCGCCGGAAGAACGGAACACTTCGGCAATCGGCAACTCGACGGTGCGCTTCGCCTCTTTCTCGCGCTGGAATTCCGGCGACTCGTTCACCCCCATACGGATAAAGATGCCGACCGCGAGCAACACCGCGCTCGCCAGAAACGGCAGCCGCCAGCCATAGGCGATGAAGTCGTCGTGCGGCATCGACGTCACGGCGCGAAAGGCGATCAACGAGAGAATCAATCCGGCCGGGCTGCCCAGTTGCGCGAACGAAGCGAAGAAGGTGCGCCGCCCTTGCGGTGCATGTTCACCGGCCATCAGCACAGCGCCGCCCCACTCGCCGCCCACGGCGATACCTTGCACCACGCGCAGCAGGACCAGCAGCACGGGCGCGAGCACACCGACCTTCGCATAAGCCGGCAGCAAGCCGACGCACACGGTGGCGACACCCATCATCATCAGCGTGGTCATCAGCGCCTTCTTGCGGCCGATGCGATCGCCCAGGTGGCCGAAGATCACACCGCCCAGCGGCCGTGCAAAGAAGCCGACCGCGAAGGTCGCAAACGACGCCATCGTGCTGACAAACGGATCGTGCGAGGGGAAGTACAACTCGCCGAACACCAGCGCGGCGGCCGTGGCGTAGATGTAGAAGTCATACCACTCGATCATCGTGCCGATGAAAGCGGCGGTTGCCGCGCGCACGGGCTGACGGGTGGCGGAGGGTGAAGCGTTCATGGCGGCTCCTCAGTCGCGATGCCTGACATCAGGGCATCTTATGAGGGGTTTTATCGCTAGCCATAAAACATTAGTCAAATTTCGGCTTATTATCTCAACTATAAATTCAGCTAATGCCGAAGGAGAGTCCATGACTCAGTTGCGCGCGGACGTCACGCGTTTTTTGAATGACCGGCTCGACTGGAACCTGCTGCGCACGTTCCTCGTGATCATGCAGGAGCGCAGCGTCAGCCGTGCCGCAGCCCGATTGCATCTGACCCAGCCCGCGGTCAGCCAGGCGCTCAAACGGCTCGAAGACACGCTCGGGCGCAACCTGATCCAGCGCCGCGGCCCGCACTTCGAACCGACCCGCGCCGGCGAGGAGGTGTACCGGATCGCCAGCGATATTTACGGCCACATGTCGCGGCTCGAAACCGAACTCGACGATCGCAGCGACGACATCACCGGGTCGATCCGGCTTCTGACGGTGAGCCGGATCGACTCCGGCGTCTACGACGAATTCCTCGCGGAATTCCACAAGACCTACCCGCGCGTGGATTTGCAGATCGAAGTCATGCGCTCGTCGGACATCATCTCGTCGTTGCTGCAAAAAACCGCCACGGCCGGTCTCGGTCTATGCCGCACGCCCGTCGATAAACTCGAGCAGCGCTGCTTTCTGCGGCAACGCTATGCGCTTTATTGCGGGCGGCATCATCGGCTGTTCGGGCGGCATGCGCTGTCGGTCGATCAGTTGCTGGCGGAAAACTTCGTGTCATTCACCAGCGACCAGATCGGCGACAGCCTCTCGCCGCTCACGGTGTTCCGCGATCAGCGCGGCTTCACCGGACGCATCGTGGCGGCCTCTCCGAGCCTCGATGAAGTGCGTCGGCTGATCTTCGCCGGATACGGCATCGGCTGCCTGCCCGAGCACATCGTGCGCGACGATCTCGCGCAACAACGCCTGTGGCGTTTGCCGCCCGAAGAGGGATTGGTCGACGTCGATATCGATCTGCTATGGCTGCGCGCGCGTAAGATGAACGCCGCCGAGCAGGCCTTTCTCGACGGCATGGAGCGCACGATGCAACGTTACGCGCTACCTGAACGGCTTGCGCCGCGCTGACTGGGGACGAGCCTCACGGTTCGCCGATTGCCGCGTTTTGCGGATGAACGCGATCTGCGCGGCCACACTGGCCAGCACGGCCAAAGCGCCCAGCGTATCCAGAATAGTCGGCCACATGATGCATCCCTCCCTGGTTTACTCCGCCACGTCCGGATCAAATGAATGCGCGCGCCAGCAGGCCGGCCACCCCGAAGGTCGCGGCAACCCCACTCGCGCGCATAGCAAAGGAAGAGATCATCGGGACGTTGTTATGAATGTCGTGTCCGGATTTTCGGTTGCCGCGGCGCGGCTCACAATGCGTAAGATACGTACTGTGACTTAGGCTATAACTAAGGCTGAGGCTGGGGCTGAGGCTCAAGTTCAAACTCAGACCCGGCCACGATAACAACACCCCGATCCAATCTCACCCCATGCGCTTCGACCTGATCGACCTCCGCCTTTTTCTGCACATTCTCGAAACCGGCAGCATCACGCATGGCGCGGCCCGCGCGAACATGTCGCTGCCTTCGGCCAGCGCACGTTTGCGCGGTATGGAAGAAGCCCTGGGCGTGCCATTGCTGGAGCGCGGCCGGCGCGGCGTAGAGTCGACGGCAACCGGCGATACGCTCGCGCATCATGCACGGCTCGTGCTCGGCCAGATCGACCGGATGGAGGGCGAACTCGGTGAACATCGGGCCGGGCGCAAAGCCTGCATCCGCTTGTGGACCAATACCGCCGCGATCACCGAGTTCTTGCCGTCCGCGGTCGGCCTGTTCCTGCGCGATCACCCCAACGTACAGATCGATCTGAAGGAGCGGCAAAGTAGCGAAACCATCAAGGCGGTACTGGCCGGCGCGGCGGAAATCGGCATCATCTCGGATGCCGTCGAGCATGGCGCATTGCAGACGCTGCCCTTCGCCATCGACAAACTCGTGCTGATCACGAGCCGTGACGACCCGCTGGGCGCGCGCCGCCGCGTGAAGCTCGCAGAAGTGGCCGAGCGTGAATTCATTGGCTTGAGCACGAGCAGCGCGTTGCACGCGTACCTTGGCGAACGTTCACTGCTTGCCGGGCAACCGCTCAGCGTTCGCGCTCACATGAGAACCTTCGAAAGCGTCTGCTGCATGGTCGAACAGGGCGCGGGCATCGCCATCGTGCCGGCCACCGCCGCGAAGCGCTATCGCGGCACGCCGGGTATTCGCACGATCGAACTGACGGACAGCTGGGCCACACGTCAGTTGCTGATCTGCATGCGCGACCTGAATGCGCTGAAACGGCCGGAAAAAGCGCTGGTGCGTCACCTGGCCGGGATGTGGGAATGACGCAGGTGGGAATAACGCGTGTGGACATGACAAGGGGCGATGAGCGCCCCGTATTATCAGTCACATTTATTACATAACCTATTTTTAATCGATTTGCCTGATTATCGGTGGTTTCTTATCCTTGACGCACAACCGGGCGCCGCGAATTGCATGTGGCGTCCGCTCTGCCCCTCTCTGTCCTTTTTGCTCAGTTGGCCGCCAAGATCATGGAAAGAACCACCTTCAGCGTACGCGTCGACAGCGTGCGTGACGAAGCGCACGGCGTGCGCTCGTTCAGCGTATCGCGTCTGGACGGACAACCGTTCGAGCGCTACGAACCCGGCGCGCATATCGACGTCACCGGCCCCTCGGGTGTCACGCGGCAATATTCTCTGTGCGGCGACCCGGACCATCGCGAAACACACCTGTTTGCGGTCAAGCGTGAAGAAGCGTCGCGCGGCGGCTCGCGCTCGCTGCATGAGGACGTGACGGTCGGCTGCCAATTGACGATCGGCGCGCCGCGCAATCTGTTCCAGCTCGCGCCCGGTGCCACCGAACACATTCTGATTGCGGCGGGTATCGGTGTGACGCCGCTCCTGAGCATGGCATACCGCCTGCTCAAGCAGGAACAGCGCTTCGTGCTGCATTATTTCGCGCGCAGCGCGGAACATGCGGCTTTCCTGCCCTTGCTCTCGCGCGCGCCGTTCAATGATTTCGTGCGGTTTCATTTCGGCGTCGAACGGGACCAACTCGACGCGGCGCTAGCCGGTTGCGTCGCCAATGCGCGCGACGGCTCGCACCTTTATACCTGTGGGCCCGCGCCCTTCATGGAACGTGTGGTGGCAATAGGCGAACAGCGCGTTGCCGCCGATGCGATTCACCTCGAACGTTTTGCGGCTGCGCCGGCTGCTGCGGCTGACGACGAATCGAACACGCCGGGTTCATTCGACGTGCGTATTGCCAGCAGCGGCGCAACGGTCCATGTGGATAAGCACACGACGATCGTCGCGGCGCTTGCGTCGATCGGCATTGAAGTGGATACGTCATGCGGTGAAGGCGTCTGCGGCACCTGCATGGTCGATGTGGTGAGCGGCACGCCCGAGCATCGCGACCATTGCCTGAGTAAAGCCGAACGCGCGAGCGGCAAGGTGATCTGCTGCTGTGTCTCGCGCGCTGCTTCGCCGCTGCTGGTGCTCGATCTTTAATACCTGATCTTCCATCTTTAAAGCAAGCCGGCGCCGCATTTGCAGCACCGGCTTGCTTGCGCCCTTAGCGATCGTCGTCGTGGATCGACGAAGCATGCCGGCACAGCGCGCGCACTTCGACGTCCATATACGGAAACAGCGGCAACTGGCTCAGCACATCATGCAGATGCGCGGGGCTTTCCACGTCGAACACGCTGATGTTCGCGTAGCGCCCGGCGATACGCCACAAGTGCCGCCACACGCCCTCCTGCTGCAGCTTCTGCGACATCGCTTTCTCATCGGACTTCAAACGGGCGGCGCGCTCCGCGTCCATATCGGACGGCAGATTGACAGTCATCTCTACGTGAAACAGCATGCTTGCTCTCCTTTTTTGTCTCAGGCTTCGGCGCGCACGCGCTCCACTTCGGCGCCCGGCAGATTGTCGCGTTCCTTGAACAGCGTGAAGTCGAAATCGATCAACGCGAACTGGCCGTCCACGCCGTACGGTTCGCCTTCCGCACCCTCGGCCTGCCTGACGGCGGGCACGAGCCCGTCGCGCGTGGCAAACGCAAAGTCGTCCCACAGATACGGGTCGCCGTCGATGTTGATCTGGGTGGTCAGCTTGCGGAAACCCGGCGCCGAAACGAAGAAGTGAATATGCGCCGGACGATGCCCATGGCGGCCCAACTGATCGAGCAGCAACTGCGTCTGCCCTTGCGGCGGCACCGAGTAACCGACCGGCACCACGCTGCGGAAGCTGTACTTGCCTTCGGCATCGGTGCGAATCGAGCGGCGCAGATTGAAAGCCGGCTGCGACTTGTCGAAGTACGAGTAGTTGCCGAGGTGATTCGCGTGCCACACCTCAACCAGCGCATTCGCGAGCGGCTTGCCGTCTTCGCCGAACACGCGGCCGCGCATCACCAGCGTCTGACCCGGATCGGTGCCGTCATCGAGCCGCGCGTGGCCGTCGGAAACCGGCGCGCCCGCCACATACAACGGTCCTTCGATGGTGCGCGGCGTGCCGCCTTCGACGCCGGCCTTCGCTTCAGCTTCGTCCATGCGCAGATCGAGAAAATGCTCGAAGCCGAGACCGGCGGCCAACAGACCGAGCTCGCCGCTCCTGCCCGCGTCGCCGAGATAATTCAGCGCGGTCCAGAACTCGTCCGGCTGCACGTCGAGGTCTTCGATCGTATAGAACAGATCCCTGACGATGCGGTTGACGATCTGCTTCGTGCGCGGATTGCCTTCATTGATGGCGCTATCGTTGATTTTTTGCAGCAGCGCGTCGATGGCTTGCTTGTTCATGGGGTATCTCCTTCGTTTGATGTTCTTGGCGGTTAGCGAATGAACCGTCAGTTCATGGTGATGCTTGCGCCCTTGCGCGTATCGCGCCGTAAGCGGTCGATCTTGTCCCAGTCGAGCGTGATGCCCAGACCCGGTCCTTGTGGAAGATGCAAAACAAAATTCTCGTAACGCAGCGGCTCAGTGAGAATTTCTTCGGTCAGCAGCAACGGCCCGAACAGTTCGGTGCCCCACTTCAATTCGCCGAAGGTGCTGAAGAGTTGCGCCGAGGCGATCGTGCCCACCGCGCCTTCGAGCATCGTGCCGCCGTACAGGTCGATATTCGCGGCGAGCGCAATCGCCGCCACGTTCGCGGCGCCGCTCAGGCCGCCCGATTGCGCGATCTTCACGGCGAACACATCGGCGGCACGCGCGCTCGCCAGTGCGAAGGCATCGGCCGGCCCATGCAAGGCCTCGTCCGCCATGATCGGCACCTGAGCGAGATCCGTCAGACGTTTGAGACCCGCGCGATTCTCCGCGGCAATCGGCTGCTCGATCAGCGCAACGCCCGCATCGGCAAAGCGTTTACCGGCCCAGATCGCCTCGGACTCGGTCCATGCCTGGTTCACGTCGACCCGCACTTCACCGCGCCCTTGCAGCGCTTTCTGAATCGCCACAACGTGCGCCACGTCGTCGGCCAACGCTCGCGAACCGATCTTCAGCTTGAACACGCGATGCCGCTTCGCTTCGAAAACACGCTCGGCTTCGTCGATATCGCGGGTCGTATCGCCGCTCGCGAGGGTCCACGCGACATCCACCGCATCGCGGATGCGCCCGCCGAACAGCTCCGACAACGGCACGCCGAGGCGCTGCGCCTGGGCATCGAACAAAGCGGTTTCAACCGCCGACCGGGCAAAGCGGTTGCCCTGAAACAAGCCGCGCAGCGTGGCCATTGCCGCGCCTGGTCGGGTCGCGTCGAGGCCCTTGAGCAGCGGTGCGAAATACGTATCGATGTTGACCTTGATACTTTCCGGGCTTTCTTCACCGTAGGCGAGCCCGCCGATGGTCGTGCCCTCGCCCACACCGACCACGCCGTCGGCGCAGCGAATGCGCACCAGCACGAGCGTCTGGCAGTTCATCGTCGCGACCGACAGCCGGTGCGGACGAATCGTCGGTACGTCGACGAGAATCGTCTCCACGCTCTCGATCTTCACGGGTGTTGCTATCATTCCTTGCCCTCCTGAACTGCTTTCCTGAGAGCACCATAGTAGAAATAACCCGCGAAGCAGTCCAACACCGATTCCGACTACTTCCATACCTTAGAGGTATGCATGGAACTTCGCCAGCTCCGCTATTTCATCGCGGTCGCCGAAGAAATGAACATTACGCGGGCCGCCAACCGCCTGCATATGACGCAACCGCCGCTCAGCCGCCAGATCCAGCAGATCGAGGAAAGCGTCGGCCTCGCGCTGTTCGAACGCGGTTCACGGCCGCTGCGTCTGACCGAAGCCGGCCGGATTTTCTATACGCAGGCGCGGCGCCTCGTCGATGAAGCAGACGAACTCGCGCCGCTTACCCGGCGCCTCGCGCAACTGGCCGAGCGCATCGTGATCGGCTTTGTGCCGTCCACGCTGTATGGCGCGCTGCCCGCGGTGATCCGTGCGTTTCGCGAGGCCGCGCCGCATATCGAACTGTCGCTGATCGAAATGTTCACGATCGAACAACTCGGCGCCCTCAAAGGCGGCCGTATCGACGTCGGTTTCGGCCGCTTGCGTTTCGACGATGCGCAATTGGCGCGCGAGGTGCTGGTCGAAGAGCGGATGATTGCCGCGCTGCCGCAAGACCATCCGCTCGCACGCCAGAAGAAACCGCTGACGCTTGCGGCGCTCGCGCAGGAAACGCTGATCGTCTACCCGAGCACGCCGCGGCCGAGTTATGCGGACCAGCAGCTATCGGCGATGCACGATCACGCACTGGAGCCCAGGGCCGTTCATGAAGTGAGGGAGTTGCAAACCGCGCTAGGTCTGGTCGCGGCGCAAGTCGGCGTGTGTCTGGTGCCGGAAAGCGTGGAGGGGCTGCGCGCCCATGGCGTGGTGTACCGGCCGGTGCCGGCGGCCAATATCGCGTCGCCGATCATCATGAGCCGGCGGCTGCAGGACGAGTCGCCGACCACCACGTTGTTGTGTTCGCTCGCGCGGGAGTTGTTCAAACGAGTCTGAAATCTCAGTCGGCGTGCTGCCGGTCCGCTCGCGCCCGTCGATTTCGCGAGCTCAACGTTCGTCGAACCGCCGCACGATATCGCCCATCAGATTGCGCAACCATACGTTGCCTTCGTCCTGATCGAAATGCTCGTGCCAGTGCATGGTGACGGCCGCCATTGGCAACGTGACAGGCAAGTCGTAAAGCTGAAAGCCGCCGTCCCGATTGAAAATCTGGGCGAGACGCCGCGGCAGCGTGGCGAACAGATCGGTCACGGCCAGCACGCTCGGCAAGGCCACGAAATGCGGCAACTCCAGTGCGATATGCCGGCCCACACCTTGCGCGCGAAACGCGTCGTCGAGCGCATAGTGGCTGTGCTCAACCGACGTGATCTGCACGTGCGATGCATCCAGAAACGCCTTCATGTCCAGCTCTTTCGTACGCGGCAAGCCGCGCCGCTTGCGCGTCATGCACACGTAAGTCTCTTCGAACAACGGTTGATGACGCGTGCGCGCGGTCAGCGCCGGCAGATTGCCGATTGCAAAGTCGAGCCGGCTGCCGCGCAATGCGTCTTCGATTTCTTCTACCGGCAACGGCTCGACGCGCAATTTCACGCGCGGCGCCTGCCGATGCAAGGCTTCGCAAATCGGCGGCAGATACGCCAACTCTCCTGCGTCGGATAACGACAGGCGGAACGTGCGTGTGCTCACTGCCGGATCGAAATGCTCCGCGTAGCGCAGCGCTTCACGCACCGTATCCAGTGCCCGCGCGACGATGCCCGACAGTTCGAGCGCGATCGGCGTGGGCTGCATGCCGGCGCGCGTGCGAATGAACAGCGGATCGTCGAACAGGGTCCGCAAGCGCCCCAATGAATAACTGATCGCCGGTTGCGACAACGCAAGGCGCTGACCGGCCCGCGTGAGGCTGCGCTCCTCGACGATCGCCTGGAAAACGCGCAGCAGATTGAGGTCGACGTGGTCCAGTGAATTCATCGAGATATCCATGAGATTGATCTTATATTTTATTTTAGATCAATTTGACGCATATCAGTCGCTCAGCGAGACTTTGGTTCATCGATCACCCACAGACCACTCCAATGAGCGATTCCTCCTATCAGACCGTCGATGCGAGCGCCTTGTATCAGCGCGCGCAATCCGACCGCGTCGCCCCATCGCTGTACTACGATCCGGCGGTTTTCGAAACCGAGCTCGAGCGCATTTTCTACAAGACGTGGATCTGGGTCGCGCATGAAAGCGAATTGCCGAATCCGGGCGACTTCCGCACCACCACGATCGGCCGTCAGCCGGTGATCGTGGTGCGTGACAAGAGCGGCGCCGTGAACGTGCTGCAAAACCGCTGCCGCCATCGCGGCGCGACGGTGTGCGAGCAGCACAAGGGCAACGCTAAAGGCTTCACGTGCCCGTATCACAGTTGGACCTATGGTCTCGACGGCGCATTGCGCGCGCTGCCCTATGGCGACGGCTATGAAGGCGTGATCGATAAGACCGAGTTGCCTCTCGCAAGCCTGCGCGTGGGCATCTATCAAGGTCTGATCTTCGCGAGTTTCAATCAGGACATTGAACCGCTCGAGGATTTTCTCGGCGGCGCGAAGCCATGGATCGACCTGTTCATGAAGCAAGGCGCGGGCTATCCGATCAAGGCCAACGGCGAACATCGCTTCCGCTTCAACGGCAACTGGAAGATCCAGCTCGAAAACACCACCGACCTGTATCACTTCCCAGTGGTCCACAAGTCGTGGATGAAGTCGATCGACGACGAAACGGCAGCCGCCATCACGAGTTTCATGACGAGCGACCAGGCATTTTGCCGCTCGCTCGGTAATGGCCACAGTCTCGCCGTGCTGGTGCCGGAACTCGTCGATCTCGATCACGACGACGGCGCGCCGATTCCCGAACGGTTCGAGGAACTCGCCGCCACGCTCGCGAAAAAGCACACGCCCGACGAAGTGCGTCGCATCGTACGATCGTTGATGGGGGTCGGCTTCAACCTGAATCTGTTTCCCAACCTCGCGCTGTCGATGGCGTTTTTCCGCGTGCTGCGGCCCATTTCCGCGAACGAAACTGAAATTCGCCACGTGGCTCTGGCGATGGATGGCGGCCCCGAAGAAGCGAACCGCGTGCGTCTGCGCATTCACGAACACTTCCAGGGCCCGTTCGGTTTCGGCAGTCCGGACGACGCCGAAGCATGGGAACGCGTGCAGCGCGGCTCGCACGCCGGGCCCGATCTGCCGATCCTCGTGAACCGCGGTATGAATCGCGAAAGCACCGCGCCGAACGGCGAAAAGACCGCGCACGCCACCGATGAAACCGGCATGCGCGAGGCTTACGCGCAATGGCGCACGATGATGGAGCAAGCATGATGGACCAGAAGAACACACTGTTCTCGCAGCAGACCTTTGCCGGCGCGATCGAACTGATCTGGCGCGAAGCCGAGTTGCTGGACCGCAAAGACTATCGCGAGTGGCTTTCGCTGTGGGATCCGGCGGGTTTCTATGTGGTGCCGATCGATCCCGCCACCACCGATTTCGCCGCCACGCTGAACTATGCCTACGACGATCAGGACATGCGCGAGAAACGCGTGCAACGCATGATGTCGGGCTACTCGGCCTCGGCAAGCGACGCCGCGCGCACCGTGCGTACCGTTTCGCGCTTCACGCTGACGAGCGATACGAGCGACGAGGTCGAAGTGAGCTCGGCGCAGATCGTCGTCGCGTACAAGCGCGGCAAGTCGACCCTGTTCGCAGCGGATCTCATGCACCGCATCAGTTTCGCGAGCGGCGAGCCGCGTATCGCCCAGAAGGTCATCCGCCTGATCGATTCGACCGAGGCGCTCAGCGCCATCGGGTTCCTGCTGTAACCGACGCCCCTACCAGCGAGCACGACAATGCCAAACGACACGTTTTCTCCCACGGCCGGCTCGCCCGTCGCGCCCGCGGTGCCGGCCACCTCGCGCACCCTGCGGCGGATCATCGTCGCCTCCGTGCTCGGCAACGCGCTCGAATGGTATGACTTCTTTCTGTACGGCACGGCGGCGGCCCTGATCTTCGGGCCGCTGTTCTTCCCGCTGCACGGCGATCCGCTGATGGGCACGCTGGCCGCCTTCGCCGGCTTCGCGATCGGCTTCGTGGCGCGCCCGCTGGGCGGCATCGTGTTCGGCCACATCGGCGACCGTCATGGCCGCAAACGCGCGCTTGTCGTGACGCTGATGATGATGGGCGTGGCCACCTTCGGCATCGGTCTGCTGCCGACTTTCTCGCAGATCGGCTTTCTGGCGCCCGCCGCACTCGTCTGTTTGCGGATCGTTCAGGGCATCGCGTCGGGCGGCGAATGGGGCGGCGGCGTGCTGCTGATCAGCGAGAGCGCGCCGGCCAATCGCCGCGGTTACTATGCCTCGTTCAGTCAACTGGGCGTGGCGGGCGGCTTCGTGCTGTCGGCAGCGGCGTTCTATCTGGTGCAGCGTTTGCCGGCCGGGAGCTTCATGTCCTGGGGTTGGCGCGTGCCGTTTCTCGCGAGCGTGCTGATCTTCGGCGTCGGTGTCTATATCCGCCGGCGTCTGCCGGAGAGCCGCGACTTCAGCGCGGCCAAACCGAAGCACATGCCGGTGCTGACCGTACTGCGCAATCACCCGAAGCAGGTGGTGCAGGCCATGGGGCTGCGAGTCGCCGAAAACGGCGGCACGTACATCTTCCTGTCGTTCGTGCTGGTGTACGGCAAGACGATCGGCGTGCCGGTTTCGGTGATGCTCGGCGGCGTGATGATCGCCATGCTGCTCGAACTCGTCACGATCGTGCTGTGGGGCAGACTATCGGATGTGATCGGACGCCGGCCGGTGTATCTGATCGGCGCGCTCGGCCTTGTCGTGATTGCGTTTCCGGCTTTCTGGCTGATCGATACGCACGAACCGCTGCTGGTGTTTCTTTCGCTGGCGCTCGGCCTGCCCTTCTGCCACGGCGCGATGATCGGCACGCAGCCCGCCTTGATGGGCGAACTGTTTCCTACCGAGGTCCGCTATTCGGGCATGGCGCTGGGCCACGAAATCGCTTCGGTATTTTCCGGCGGACTCGCGCCGCTGGTCGCGATCGCGCTGTATTCGAAGGTGCATGCGCCGTGGCCGGTTGCGTTGATGCTGGTCGGCTTCGGCCTGATCACCGCGATCACCCTTGCGACCATTCCAAAACACGTCAGCACGGCGCATGATTGAAATGCGATCAACCGCGAGGCGCGACCACCAGCGGCAGCGTAAAGCTGCATTGAAGGCCGCCTTGCCGCGCCGGTTTGGCCCAGATTTCGCCGCCATGTCGCGTGACGATGTTCTTGCACAGCGACAAACCGATCCCATTGCCGCCCGCCTTCGACGACGAAAAGCCGTCGAACAGCCGGCCGTGAGCGTCGGCGGGCACGCCAGGGCCGTTGTCGATCACCTGCGCCAGCACGAGCTTGCCCCGCAAGCTGGTGACAAGGCGCAATTCACGGCGCTGTGTAATCGCATTGATGCCTTCCAGCGGGCATTGGGTCAGCGCCTCGATCGCATTGAACGCCAGATTCAGCACCACCTGGCCGATCAGCACACGCTCGCAGTACACCGGCAACGCTTCAGACGCCTGCTCGATCGAGACCGTCACGCCCGCCTCTCTCGCCCGCAATTCGACGAAGTACGCGACGTCCGCGACGATGTCGCGCAGATCCGCATACGTCTCGCTCGATTCCCGCTTGACGGTGTAATCACGCACGCTTTTGATGATGAGCGCCGCGTGCTCGGCCTCGCGATCGGCGCTGCGCAAGCCCCACAACGCGTCGTCGACCGAATCGGGTTGGGCGAGCCGCCGGATCGCGCCTTCGATGAAATTACGCACCGCGGCGAGCGGCTGACTCAACTCGTGTGCAATGGCGGTCGCCATTTCTCCCATCGCGTTGTAGCGCCCCGCGTATTCCAGCAATCGGGCCTCGTGACGGCGCGCCTCTTCAACGGCGACTTCGTCCGTGATATCGCGAAAGTGCAGCAGGCGGCCGTTGAGGTCGTCTTCGATTTCAATTCTTCTGCAGGTAATGCGCAACCAGCCGGGCGTGCCGTCGCGGCGCGTGATGCGATAACGCTGCGGCGCGGAAGGCTGAATACGCGGCGCGCCGGCGAGCTGTTCGAGCAGCCGGTCGCGATCGGACTCGCTGCAATAGTCGAGCACGTCGCCCATTGGCGCGCCCTCTTCCAGACCCAGCACGCGCCGTCCGGATTCGCTGACGAACTCCACTTCGCCCCTGGGTGTCAGAACGGCGACACCCTCGCTCAGATCCTGCATGAATTCCCGCAACCGCGATTCGTAGCGGCGCAGCGTCTGCTTGAGCGTGTCCTCGGCGCTGATATCGCGGAACTGCACCATGACCACGGCCCGATTACGCAGCGGCACGTAGGTGGCAATCGCTTCGGACAGCATATCGGTCCCGTTACGCGAGCGGTAGCACCACTCGTAGACCTGTGGACCTTCGGTGATGGCACGGTCCATGGCGCCGACGCCGATCTCGCGCCGGTACTTCGGCACCGGCCGGGTCATGTCTTTTGCCTTGAGCGGCAGCAGTTCTTCGAGCGTAAAGCCGAGCGCCTCGCAGGCCGCGCGATTAGCCCAGACAATTGCCTTCGTGTCGGCGTCATGCAGCAGCACACACAGCGTGAGCGCGTCGAGCAGGCGGTGGAAATCTTCTTCGGCGGGGAAATTCATCGGGCGGGACGGCAGAAAGATTCGATCACGTATGGCATGGAACATAACACCAGTTCGCCGGATTCGCGTCTGAAGATTTCTTTAGTTGCCCCCGGCGCGTTACCTAAAAACGCCTCCCGCGTCCCAATTGAAGCGTTCTTTTTGCATTTCTAGACTGACCTCACTCTGCACGCATCGTCATCCATTTCAGCGCCCACGACCTGCTGCCACGAGTTTCAGCCCATAACGAATCAAGGAGATGCCCCGCCATGTCAGACACCGCCACCGACACTGTTGCCGCCGACGCGCACGCCAGCCGCGATGCAACACGCTTGCCGCTCGCCGATGTCATCGCCGAAATCGCCGTGCGTCGCGAAGAGTTCGAGCGCCTGTCACATGTGCCGCGCGACCTGATTGCGAAACTCAAACAGGCAGGGGTGTATCGCGCGGCCACACCGCGGTGCTTCGGCGGCGACGCGCTCGCGCCCACCGCGTTCCTCGACATGATTGAACGCATCGCGGTCGCGGACGGCTCGGCAGCATGGGTGGCGAGTTTCGGCTCGGCCAACGTGTATCTCGCGGCGCTGCCGCTCGCCACTCAGGCGCACATCTACGCCGACGGCCCCGATCAGGTGTTCGCCGGCGGCCTGTTCCCGGTTCAACCCGCGCAACCCGCCGACGGTGGCTGGCGCGTGAACGGCACTTGGAAGTTCGCGAGCGGCTGCAAGGGCGCGGATTGGCTCGGCGTGGGCATCAGCACCGGCGCCCCGGGCGTACCGGGCAAACCTCGCACCGCCGTGTTTCGCCCGCATCAGGTGGAGATCGTCGAAAACTGGGATGTGGTCGGCATGCAGGGCACCGGCAGCCACGATCTGCGCGTCACCGACCAGTTCGTCGCCGACGACTGGACCTTCGTGCGCGGCGGCGAAGCGTGCGTGGACGAACCGCTGTATCGCTATCCGACGATCGCCTACGCGGCGCAAGTGCTGGCCGTGGTCAACCTGGGCCTCGCGCGCGCCGCACTCGATGTCGCCAACCAGATGGCCGGCGGCCGCAAGACCACCACTGGCGCGCCGCAACTCGCCGACCGCGCGTACTACCGGATCGAACTGGCGAAAGCCGAGGCGCAATTGCGTTCGGCCCGTGCGTTCTTCTACGACGCCACCGACACGGTCTGGCAATCGATCCTGGCCGGCAACCCCGTGACAGCGGAGCAAACCAGCCTGCTGCGCCTTGCCGCAACGCAGATCGCCCGCGAAGGCGCCGAGGTCGTGCAGCGCGCCTACCGACTCGGCGGCACGATGGCGATCTACCGCACGCACCCGTTGCAACGCCTGCTGCGCGACGCGATGGTGGTCACCCAGCACGCGTTCCTCGGCGAATGCAACTACGACGGTGCAGGCGCGGTGTTCGTCGGCGTTCCGCCGATTCCGGGCTACCTGTAAGCAATTTTTCGCCTTTGCCCTTCAAACGATTTCATGGAGAACCACCCAATGTCCGATAACCCGAAGCTGCCCTTGCGTGTTCTGTTCTGCTGCGGCGTCACGCAGAATTTCTTCGACTTGCCGCGCGAGAAGATCGGTGAAGTCTGGCAGGCCTACGGCAAGATGCTGGCCGCGCTCGAATCGATGGAAGGTGTCGACGTGCTCGGCATCATGGACGACGACCGGCTTACCGTCGGCAGCGCGGACAACGCACCGTGGACCTTCTACATCATGGCCGACGTGCGCGACTTCGATACGACGGTCGCGGTGTGCAATCTGTTTCGCACGACCCCGGTCGGCGAGTACAACCTGTGGCGTTATGGCAAGATCGAAGCGCGCGTCGGCCGCGCGCTGGCCGTGCCGCCCCAGCATGCCAACGCGGCCTGACGACTATGCCGGAGCACGATGCGATGAACGGGACGCCCGCTACGCTGGCCATGTTGACCGAACGGCTCGCCGCGCTCGAAGCCGAATCCGCAGTGCGCCGCACGATGGCGCGCTATATGGCGCTATGCGATGTGCCCTCGGGGGCGCTCGAAGGCGAGACGCTCGCGGCTCTCTTTGCTGAAGACGCGATCTGGGAAGGCATCGGCTCGCAGTACGCGAGCAAGTTCGGCCGCCTCAGCGGCCACGCGCAAATTCTCGCGATGCTGACGCGCTACCTGCCGCCGTCGCCGCATTTCACGGTGAATGTGCACTTCCTCACGTCGGAAACCATCGAGGTGCAAGGCACAAACGCGCGAGGCCGCTGGATCATGCTGCAGGCGTCCGGCTATGTCGACGCGCCGGCCGAATTGATCTCGGCGCGGCTGGAGGTGGATTTCGCATCCGCCGGTAACGGCCGCGACTGGCTCATCAAACACTTTCGCACCGAACGTCTTTTCGATGCGCCCTGGCAAGTCAATGCGAGGAAACCGAATCCATGAATGAGTTTATCCAGACCTTGTCGTTAGGTGGCACCGGCCCCAGCATCGCAATCAAGGACACGATCGATATCGCCGGCTACGCGACCACGGCCGCGAGCCGCGCGTTGGCCGATACGCCTGCGGCCAACCAGCACGCGGAAGTCGTGGCACGATTGCTCGATGCCGGCTGGCATATTGTCGGCAAGGCCAATATGCACGAGCTCGCGTTCGGCATGACCGGTATCAACGACTACACCGGCACGCCACAAAATCCGCAGGATGCCGCGCGCATTCCCGGCGGCTCGTCGAGCGGTTCGGCGGCGGCCGTCGGTCTGAAACTGGCCGATGCCGCGCTCGGCACGGACACCGGCGGCTCGATTCGCGGCCCCGCTGCATGTTGCGGCGTGATCGGTTTGAAGCCGACCTACGGACGCGTATCCCGGCGTGGCGTGGCGCCACGTGAATCGACGCTCGATTGTGTCGGGCCGTTCGCGCGCGATATGCGGATGATCGTCGCCGCAATGCAGGCAATCACCGCCACCTTCGACTTGCAAGCCGCGCTGGCGCCACAAACCGGCGTGTGCAACGTCGGTGTCCTGCAGGTCGACGCAACCCCGGCGATCCTCAGCGCAGTTGCACGTGCAGCGGACCAGGCCGGTTGCAATGCTCGCACGGTGGAACTCCCGGGCTTTGCCGAAGCCTTCGAAGCGGGCCTCGCGATCATCAATGTCGAAACCTCGCACGCGTTCGGTCACCTCGTGGCGAGCGGCAAGCTCGGCGCCGATCTGGACGCACGGTTGCGCGCCGCGGCTAAAACCACCAGCGCGCAACGCGATGCGGCGGAATCGGTACGACGGCAATTCACCGCGGCGGTCGATCACGCGCTTGAAAGCGTGGACGTACTGATTCTTCCCACGCTGCCCGCGCTGCCCATCACGCTCGCTGAGGCACGCAGCGGCACCTCGGTTATCGGCATGTCGTCGCTGATCCGGCCGTTCAATCTGAGCGGCCATCCGGCACTGAGCCTGCCCTTGCCTGTCGACGGTTCGCCGCTCAAGGCGGGCTTGCAGATCGTTGGACGCAAAGGGGCGGATGAACAGGTCTGCGCGATAGCAGCACGCTTCGAAGCGGCACTCGCCGCGTGAAGTCGCGCAACGAAACCGGCAACACACCGGGCCGCAATGCATCAGGCCGCTACAGCAGCCGCAGTTTTCTCAAGGAGTAGAAGCAATGCAGAAGCGAGTTGTACTCGTTACCGGCGCCGCACGCGGTCTCGGTGCCGCGATTGCCACGCGTTTTCACGCAGCGGGTTACGCGGTGGCGATCGGCGACATTGCGTTCGACGCCGCGCAAGCCCTCGCCCATGAATTGAGCGCGGACGGTTCAAGCGCCTTCGCGCTGACTCTCGACGTCACTGCGAAACACGCATTCGAATCCGCCCGCGATGCAATCCTGCAACGTTGGGGCCGCATCGACGCGCTGATCAACAATGCGGGCGCATCCAAAGTCGTCCCGGTGATGGAGATCACCGCCGAGCAGTTCGATCAGGTGATCAACGTGAATCTGCGCAGCGTGCTGTTCGGCTGCCAGGTATTCGGCCAGTATTTCGCTGATGCCGGCGTAGGTCGCATCGTCAACATCGCCTCGCTGGCCGGCCAGAACGGTGGATCGGCAACCGGCGCGCACTATGCGGCGGCCAAAGGCGGCGTGATCACGTTGACCAAGGTGTTCGCGCGCGACCTCGGTGCAGCGGGCGTGACTGTCAATGCGATTTCACCCGGACCGATGGACCTGCCGATCGTGCACGAGAGCGTCACACCCGACAAGCTGAAGGCAGTCATCGCGAACATCCCTGCGGGACGTCTGGGCTCCGCGGAGTATGTCGCCGATGTCGCGATCATGCTGGCGGCTGAGCATGCTTACTTTGCGAACGGTGCGTGCTGGGACGTGAATGGCGGCTTGTTCATGCGTTGAATCCGTCCTGGTCCCACACGGCCATCACGTCGCGCACCAGCATCGCAATCGACGCCGCGCCGAGTTTGTCCTTGATGCTTGCACGATGTACGTCGACGGTCTTCACGCTGATCGACAGATCGGAGGCGATACGCTTGCTGCCCTTGCCGTCGATCACGCCGCGAAGCACTTCTTTCTCGCGTGCCGTCAGCGATTCCAGCCGCTTCTTCAACTCGCGCTGCTTCTGGTCGGCGGCGTGACGAGATTCAGCCAGTTTCAACGCGCGCTGCACGCGATCGAGCATTTGCTGAGAGTTATACGGCTTCTCGACGAAATCGATCGCACCGTTTTGCAACGCGCGCACCGACATCGGAATATCGCCGTGGCCGCTGACAAAAATGATCGGCAGCGTCGCGCCTTGACGGTTCAGCTCCGCTTGCACGTCGAAGCCGCTTTGCTGCGGCATACGCACATCGAGTACGAGACACGCGGGCACGCCAGGATCGAAAGCGCTTAGGAATTCGCTGGCATTGCCGAAACCCGCCGACTTCACGCCCACCGATTCGAGCAGCCATGCAAGCGAGGTGCGCATGCCGTTGTCGTCGTCGACGATGTAGACGATCGGTGCGGGGGACGCAGCGGACTGAGACGGGTGGGACATGGAGTAAGCCGGAGCGGTTCGGGAGTGTGCGATTCGAAGGTGCGATTCGAAACATCATGCCGGCTCATGATAACCAGCGGAAAAAGTGCTGCAAAGCGATAGTTACCCTGTAGCGCGGATAAATGTTCCCATGCCTGCCCTTCACGCGCTCGCGGTTCGAACACGCATTAGGGAAAGCTTTAGACGGATTGGGAAAGACGCGCCCCTGCTCACCGCTCGCGCCGATTTTTTTCCGGACCCGGATTGATTACGCTTGACTCCAGATCCCTGCCGCGACTCCCGAGGACTTTAGACCATGAAGCCGAATCCGCAACCGATTCCTGTCGCCGACGCTGAGCTGGCGACAAAACAGCAATTCCGTCAGGCCATGGCGCATCTGTCCGCGGCCGTGAACGTGATCACTACGGCTGGCCCGCACGGACGCTGCGGGGTGACTGCGAGCGCGGTGTGTTCCGTTACCGATACGCCGCCCACGCTGCTCGTCTGCCTGAACCGTTCGAGTGCGATGCACGCCACCTTCGAGCGCAACCGTCATGTTTGCATCAACGTGCTGCCGGGCGAGCATGAACTGCTTGCGCGTCATTTCGCGGGCATGACGCAGGTGCCGATGGAAGAACGTTTTGGCTGGCCGATCTGGGACGACGGCACGCATGGCGTGCCGGTCCTGCGCGATGCGCTTGCGAGTCTCCAGGGTGAGATTGTCGACCTGAAGGAAGTGGGCTCGCACTCGGTGATGTTCGTCAAAACGACCTGTATCAGCGTACGCGCGGACGGCGACGGCCTGATCTATTTCGATCGCAACTTTCACCGCATCAAGCGCCCGGCGCCGCAGTGAGCGCGGCCGGACTATTGGAATGAAACCACGGCGCGTGGCTTGCTCAAACAACGCCCGCGCTATCGGTATCGAATTGAAACGACGGCACCGCCGCGACCGCTTCGACGAAACAGTCGATCAGGTAATCGCAGGCCGATGTATTCAGCGCGTCGCGCCGCGAGATGATGCCCACCGACACGCGCGGCAATGGTTCACGCACCGGTATCGATATGATCCGCTCGCGAATCCAGTCGGTTTCCAGAAAGCTCTTGGGACAACATGACAGCAGATTGCTTTTCACCGATAGCGAAAAACTCGCACTGAACGAACTGCACTCCACCACCACGTTCGGCGCCTTTGCGCCATGCCGCACAAAAAAATCCTGGAGCGACTGACCGATGCTTTCGGGCGTGGTGTTCAACATCCACTCCGCGTCTTCCAGCTCCGCGAGCGATTCGGCCTTCGCCAACGGGTGACCTTTGCGCGCAGAAATGATCAACTCGCCTTCGAGCAAGGAGCGGAACACGAATTCCGGCGCGAGCTTCTTTTCATCCACGATAGCGATCACGAAATCGAGCGAGCCGTCGCGCAAGCGGGCCAATGCCGCCGTCAGAAAACCCTCCTGAACCGAGAGCCGCGTCTTCGGCATGCGCTGCCGGAACGAGTGAATGGCGCGCGACAGAAACTTGAGCGATACCAGCGGGGTGACCGCACACGACACGGTACCGCCCGCCTGACCGGATAGTTGAATCACATCGTCCTTTGCATGCTGCATTTCCGCGAGGATGAGTCTTGCGCGTGCGCACACGGCCTGGCCGAACTGGGTGAGTTGCGCACCACGCGCGCTGCGCGACACCAGCGGCACACCCAATTCCTGTTCGAGCTCGCGAATCGCCTTGGTCAACGCGGGCTGGGACAGGCACACCGTTCTGGCAGCAGCGCGAATGCTGCCGTGCTGGGCTATCGCCACTAATGCGCGCAACTGGTTGTATTTCACGGGTAAGCGGCCGGATAAGCGATTAGAGAGAAATGACCACGGTCGGCTTCAGTCAGCGGCTGACAGTTTGAATCGATGGTACACCGTGAGAAACGTGCCGGCCATGCTCCCAAATACCCATTGCCGTGCGCACCCATGAGCATCGACGCCAGCCCCCGCCGGGCGCGATAACCCAGCGTTATCACAATAAGAAAAAGCAAATCCAGAACGCTTTTTTGACTCCCTAGACTTTTCCTGTCGTCGTCATTGAAGGCGCTCTGCTCGATAGTCTGTTCGATAGAAACACGCTCGAATCGAGTGCGCCGTGCTATCGAAGCATCACGGATTGATTCACCTCCAGAGGGATCCCGTTTATGAAGTCATCTTCACTCAGTTCCCCGCTGTACGACGCCAGTCAAAGTGCGGGGCACGGCGCATCGACCCGCGGACTGATCGTCGCGACTACCATCGGCAACGCGTTCGAGTTCTTCGATCTCACCGTCTACAGTTTCTTCGCCGTGCTGTTCGGCAAACTGTTCTTCCCGCTTGCTTCGTCGCAACAGCAACTATTGCTCTCCGTCGGCACATTCGGCATCGGCTTCATTGCACGGCCGCTCGGCGGGGTGCTGTTCGGCGTGCTGGCCGACCGCTTCGGCCGCATTGCAGCGATGAACCTGACGCTCGTAACCATGGCCGTCGGCACCGGCCTGATCGGTGTGATGCCCACCTACGCGCAAATCGGCATCGCCGCGCCGCTCGCGATCGTCGCCGCGCGTTTGCTGCAGGGCTTTTCCGCCGGCGGTGAGGTCGGTGTCGCAACTACGCTGCTCGCGGAACGCGCTTCTTCCGGCCGGCGCGGTTACATCACAAGCTGGCAGTTCGCGAGCCAGGGTGCGGCGGCGCTGGCCGGCTCGCTGGTGGGTTTTCTGCTGTCGCACTACCTCGACAAGGCGTCGCTCGAATCCTGGGGATGGCGCATTCCGTTTCTTGCGGGTGTGCTGATCGCACCGCTCGGCCTGTATCTGCGCTCGCGGCTGGGCGGCGAAGCGGACGCGCCCGCCGACTCCGCGCGCGAACCCGCCGGTGTACTGAAGACCGTTCTGCAACGCGACTGGCGCCTCGTCCTGGTGGCCCTTCTGCTGGTGGTGGGCGGCACCTCGGCGCATTTCATCGTGATCTATTACATGTCGACATATGCAATCAAGATGCTGCATCTGCCGATGGACGCCGCGCTCTGGTGCGGAATTCTCGCCGGCGCGGTGATGCTGGTGATGTCCCCGGTGGGCGGCATCTGGTCCGACATGTTCGGCCGCAAACGCGTCGCCTTCATTTCGCGTGTGCTTCTGACCGTGCTGATTCTGCCGGGGTTCTATCTGATCCAGCATTCGCCTTCGACGGGCACCTTGTATCTGGTGGTGTGCGCACTCGCCGCGCTGCATTCCGTCAACGCGGGCGCGAACGGCGCGATGCTGCCCGAGATGTTCCCGCGCAGCACGCGCGCAACCGGGCTTTCGATTGCGTACGCCGCGGGCGTGTCGATCTTCGGCGGCTTTGCACAATTCATCGTGACATGGCTGATCCAGGCGACCGGCAATCCGGCTGCGCCCGCCTGGTACGTCATTGTCTGCGGCGCGCTCTCGCTGGTCGCGCTGCTGTTCGTAGCCGACCGCACCCGTCAGGACATCTAGGCGCACGCGAGCGCGTCATTCATCTTTCAACACCACGAAATTCTCATGTCAGACACTCTTCATGCCGATGCACCGCTCGCCGCAGGTAGCGAACTTTGTGACCTGTCCGCCCTCACTTTGCTCGATCTGCAACGAAAGAAAACCGTGAGTGCCGTCGAGATATTGAATGCGCACCTCTCACGTATCCATGCCGTGAACCCGCAGGTCAATGCACTCGTCACCCTCGCCGACGAAGCCACCTTGAAAAGCCGTGCCGCGGATATCGACGCGCTATGGGCGCGCGGCGTCTGGCAAGGTCCCTTGCATGGGCTGCCGGTTTCACAAAAGGACCTGACCGCGACGCGCGGCGTGCGTACCACCTTCGGCTCGAAAATCTTCGAACATCACGTGCCTGAACACAGCGCCTTGATCGCGCGCCGCTGCGATGCCGCCGGTGCACTGATGATCGGCAAGTCGAACACGCCTGAACTCGGCTCGGGTTCGCACACCTTCAACGACGTGTTTGGCGTGACGCGCAATCCGTGGGACCTGAGCAAATCCGCGGGCGGCAGCAGCGGCGGCGCCGCTGCCTCCGTTGCCTGCGGCATGAATCCGCTCGCTTGCGGCAGCGACATGGGCGGCTCGCTGCGCAATCCGGCCGCGTGGAATGCGGTGGTGGGTTTGCGCCCGTCACCGGGACGCGTGCCGCGTGCACCGGATTCGAACGGCTGGGCAACGCTCGGCGTAGACGGGCCGATGGCACGCGATGTGGCCGACACGGCCTTGCTGCTCAGCGCGATTTCCGGTCCCTCCGGCGAAACTGCGACAGAGATCAGCGAGCCCGGTTCACGTTTCGCGCAGCCATTGCAACGCGACTTTCGCGGCACGCGCATCGCCATGTCGGTGCAGCTCGCCGGTCTTGCTGTCGACCCCGAGATTCAGCGAACCGTGCAGGCACAGGCCGCGATCTTCGAGTCGATGGGTTGCGAGGTGGAATTCGCCGACCCCGATCTCGGCGATGCCGAGGACGTGTTTCGCATCGAGCGCGCGTGGATGATCGGCAGCCTTGTCGACCGGCTCGATGCCGATGCGCGCGCCCAACTGAAGCCGGAAATCGAAGCCGAGTGCCGCCTGCACAGGTCGCTGTCCGCAGCGGATCTGGGCGACATGTTCGTGCGAAAGACAGCGTTGTTCGAGCGCATGCGCCGCTTCATGGACAACCACGCGTACTACGTGCTGCCCGCCACGCAGATGCTGCCTTTCGATGCCGATCTGCGCTGGCCCACAGAATTCATGGGCACACGCTACGACTCGTACATCGACTGGATGCGCATCTGCTGGTATCTGTCTTCCACCGAATCGCCGGTCCTCGCTCTGCCCTGCGGCTTTAGCGCATCGGGCTTACCGATCGGCCTGCAAATCGCCGGACGCTTTCGCGACGACTGGGGTCTGTTGCAATTCGGTCACGCCTATGAGGCTGCCGCGGCACACGAGAGGATTCGCCCACCGCTTATCGCCGGGCGTCACTAACCGCCGCTCACTCTGAGTTTTTTTCAGCAGCCGGTTTCGCCTCCGGCTGCTGGCTGGCAAGCAACGCGTGGCTCGCGGGAGTCCACACGTCCGTCACTTTTCGCACTTCTCCAACTTGAGCGTCAGACCACATGAAAAAAATGCTACTGGCAGTATGCCTCGCCGCCCCCTTTCCGGCCGTGGTTCATGCACAGAGTGCCGTCACGCTATACGGCATTATCGATGAAGGTGTGAGTTATACGAGCAACGCAGCGACGGTCAACGCCAACGGCAGCATCTCTGGTCACAGCGCGGTTCGCCTGCTGAGCGGCGTGATGCAGCAAAGCCGCTGGGGCATGCGCGGCATGGAAGACCTTGGCGGCGGTATGAAAGCGATCTTCATGCTGGAGAATGGCTTCGACGCCAGCACCGGCAAGCTCGGCCAGGGGGGACTGCTGTTCGGCAAGAAGGCCTGGGTGGGTTTGTCGGGTCCGTTCGGCACGGTGACGCTCGGCCGTCAAT
The DNA here is from genome assembly GCF_902833645.1 of Paraburkholderia fungorum. Taxonomy (GTDB): domain Bacteria; phylum Pseudomonadota; class Gammaproteobacteria; order Burkholderiales; family Burkholderiaceae; genus Paraburkholderia; species Paraburkholderia fungorum. Next base: position 301,955 of record NZ_CADFGE010000006.1, on the reverse strand, counting down.
ACGATACGAATGTCGATATCCTTGGCCCGTTCGAGGTCGGCGATCAATGGGGTGGCTATATGGTTGCGCATCCCGGCGACCTCGACAACTTCAACAACACGAACTCGACGAATAACGCGATCAAGTTCACCAGCAACACTTATGGCGGCTTGACGGTTGAAGGCATGTACAGCCTGGGCGGTGTGGCTGGCGATTTCGCGCGTAACCGGATCTGGTCGGTATCGGCCGGGTATGTGAATGGACCGTTGGCGCTCGGTGTCGGTTATCTCGATGTGGCCAACCCGAACACGTCGTTCTTCGGCAGTACCGGTAGTCCCGCGGCTAGCGTGAATGGCCTGCCTGGAAGCAATATGGTGTCGCCGGTCTATTCCGGGTACGCGTCGGCGAAATCGCTGCATGTGATTGGTGCTGGGGCGTCTTATCTGTTCGGTGCCGCTACGTTCGGCGCGACGTATTCGAATACGAGTTTTCGAGATCTCGGGGATCTTGGTTCGGGGCCGAATCCTGCCGGGTTGAGTGGCAATGCCACGTTGAATAATGCGGAAGTGAGTTTCAAGTATCAGATCACGCCTGATCTGCTGTGTGGTGTGGCGTATGACTATACGAAGGGAAGTTCAGTCAAGGGGATGACAGGGGCGACCTATCAGCAGGTCGCTTCGGGGATCGATTACTTTGTTTCGAAGCGTACCGATGTGTATGTGATTGGGGTTTATCAGAAAGCCTCCGGCACGGACTCGACCGGGCGGCAGGCTGTGGCCGCTGTTAATGGGCCTTCTGCGTCGGCTGGTGATAAGCAGGCTGTTGTGAGGGTTGGGATGCGGCATAAGTTTTGATTTTTTTTGTTGTTGGGGTGTTGGTCTGTTCTGGTGTTGGTCGTTTGGTCTCTTGGCCTTTGGCCTTTGGCCTTTGGCCTTTGGCCTTTGGCCTTTGGCCTTTGGCTTTTGGCCTTTCCTTGCTTTGTTAGTGGTCTATTAGCGTTGCCCCTGTGCGGGGCGGCACCTACTTTTCTTTGCCTGCCGCAAAGAAAAGTAGGCAAAAGAAAGCGGCTTTACACCGCCAGCTCATAAGCGGGTCCCCCGCGCAGCCACGGTAGTGGTGCATCTGGAATCTGTGTTCTCGCACATTCGGCCTTAGTGACAAGGCCGTCATACCTCCGGCGGCGCTGCGCGCGCCGACGCGGTACTTCGTCACGTTATCCCTTTGGTACGTGTGGGGCGCAGGTTGCAATCGCCGTGGGCCGTGCATGTCGCCGTGTTGGGCCACTCCCTGCTGCCTGGTTCGATGCGGCATACTGCATTTGGAATGCGTTGCGTCACTTTAAACTTGCATTTTGCTTTCGCTGTATGCGCGCCGCGAACAACTGGAGGTCACGGGTCGAGGCGTGGCCTGTGTGTCCTCGCCGACGATGCCTCATCTCGGCTGCTCGTACGGAGTTCCCATGAAAGCGCATCGCCCGCGTCTGCCACACCTGCCCGGCGATCCGTCGCATGCGGAGTGGCGCGATCACACCGTGTCATACATCGTCGTGGCCGTGATTGTCGTGCTGGTCGTCACCCTCATCGTCTGGCTGGTCGATCCGGCACCGCCGAAAACCATCACGATGAGCGCAGGACCGCATGACAGTTCTTTCCTCGCCACCGCGGATCAGTATAAAAAGATCCTCGCCCGCAACGGCATCACACTCAAGGTGCTGGAATCCGATGGCTCGGTGCAGAACCTGCATCGTCTGCTAGACCCGAAACAACACGTCGATCTCGCACTCGTGCAAGGCGGCGTCGCCGATGGGCTCGATACGTCATCGCTCATGTCGCTCGGTAGCGTGTTCTATGTTCCGGTCGTGGTGTTCTATCGCGGCACAGGGCTCAGCGAGCTCGCGGAACTGGAAGGCAAGCGGATTGCAATCGGCCGTGAAGGCAGCGGCACACGCCTGCTCTCGCTCAAACTGCTGGAAGCAAACGGCATCGCGCCAGGCGGCGACACCAGGCTGGTGCCCAGCGACGGCATGCAAGCCGCCACCCAACTGGTGGCGGGCGAGGTCGACGCCGCGATCCTGAACGGTGATTCGGCCACGCGCGGCCTGATGCTGCGGCTCCTGAAAGTACCCGGCATCTCGGTCATGAATTTCGATGAGGCCAGCGCCTATACGCGCCTTTTTCCCTATCTCGACGAAATCGATCTGCCGCCCGGCGTGCTGGATCTCAAGCGCAGAATTCCACCCGACACCATCCATCTGATCAGCCCGACAGCCGAACTGGTGGCCCGGACCGGTCTGCATCCGGCCATTTCCGATTTGTTGATCGAGGCCGCGCAGGAGGTGCACGGCATGCCCGGGCTCTTGCAGCACGCGGGGGAATTCCCGAGTCCGGTCGCCCACGAATATCAGATCAGCGAGGACGCACAGCGCTACTACAAGACCGGCAAGAGTTTTCTATACCGGACGCTGCCGTTCTGGCTCGCCAGCATCGGCGACCGCACGCTGGTTCTGCTGCTGCCAATGGCAGTGCTGCTGTTTCCGGCAATGCGCTTGATCCCGGCGCTTTACCGGTGGCGCGTACGCTCGCGTATTTATCGCTATTACGGAGCGCTGATTGCAATCGAACGCGAAGCACTCGCCGACTCGACCGAGACCGAGCGCAAACAGCTCTTCGCGGAACTCGACGCTATCGAGGCGTCGCTTGATCGCTTGCGTATGCCGCTTGCATACGCCGACGCGTTCTATGTGCTGCGCGAGCACGTCGGCTTTGTGCGCAGCCGGCTGGCGGCGGCACAAGGCAGCCGCCCCTAGGCGGGGCGGCTGGCGTCTTTACGATTTAGCGGAGGATGAAGGCGCTGCCGGCGGCGTGGCCGATTCTGCGGCCGGAGTGTCTGCCGAAGTGGTCTGCTCCGGCTGCGTCGGCACGCCAGCTTGCGCAACGGATGCTGCCTGCGCTGTGGCATCCGTAGCATCCGTAGCATCCGCAGCAACCGAGGCATCGGCAGATGTTGCAGCCGCCGAAGCCGCCGCTTTCGCCGCGCCCCGGCCCGCACGATGCGCCTGCAGACGCTGCGCGCCGGCTGCTTCCTGCGCCGTTACCTTGCCCGCTTCAGCGCCCGTCAGATCGACCCGCGCGGCGCCTTCGACGAGGCACTTCCAGTAGCGGCTGCCACGGCACCACGTCTTGATCGCATCGCGCAATTCGGCTTCGCTCAGCGACAGGTCCTTCGCGTGAACCACGAGGTCCTCGAAGATGCCGACCTTGAGCGGGAGCTTGGGCGCCGGATTCTTCGGGAACACATTGGGAAAGCGCTTTTGCAGTCTCCCGATCGATTTCACCACCGGATCCACGGGTCTCGCGTCAGCCGCAGGCTTTGCTTCGGCCGCCGGTCTGGCGTCGGCCTGATGCGCCTGATGCTTGTGAACGGGCGCGGCACGGCGCGGCGGCGACGGCTTGCGAGCAGGCTTCGCGCCGGGCTTGGCGACTGGCTTGGCCGCAGGCGCAGCTTCGGCGCGTGCCGCCGCCAGTTGCTTCTTCAATTCAGCAAGTTGTTCGAAACCCATAGCGCACAATCAATCGAGAAAGACAGGATTGTAGCAGCGTGTTGCGCCACGCTCCCGTCACCCGGCGATGCGCCGCGCACCGATGGCGGCAAACGATCAGCTTTTGACCGCAACAGGCGCTGCCGGCTCGTGCGCGCTCAGGCCAAAAACCGATACGCACAAGCCCGGCCGCCCTACGTTATTGCGTAGGGAAAGTTCAAGCTGATGCCGCGCGGCGATCCGCGCCACAATCGCCAATCCGAGCCCGCTACCCTCGCCGCGCGCCTCTTCGCCTCGATAAAACCGGTCGAAAACCCGCTCGATCTCGGCCTCCGGAATCCCCGAGCCGCTATCCACCACGTCGAATCCCACCCGCTCGCCGGCGCGCTTGAGAATCACATCCACACGGCCGCCTGGCGGCGTATGCCGGATCGCGTTGTTGATCAGATTCCCCAGCAACACACTCATCCCGTGCGGCTCCGCCAGCACCGTATAAGTATCGTAGCCCGCGCCAGCGTCTTCGCATTCGAGGCCGAGATCGATCTCGGCCGTCTCCGCGAGCAACGACAGATCCCCCACCGCCTGTTCGCCGATCCGGCGCAAGCTCACCGGCACCATCGACGTTACGGGATGCGCATCTTCGCGCGCGAGCGTCAACAATTGCTGCACCAGGCGAATGATCCGGTTGACCCGCTCCTCGACGCGCTCCAGCGTTTGCCCCTCGCCCTTCAGCGAGCCGTCGCGGGAAGCCGCCTGCAATTGCAGCTTCAGCGCGGCAAGCGGCGAGCGCAATTCATGCGCGGCATCCGCGATAAACGTGCGCTGTGCCTGCGACGCCACGTTCAGACGTTGCAACAGATCGTTGAGCGACGCCACCAGCGGTTTGATTTCGACCGGCACGCTGCCATCCAGACGCAAGGGCTCCAGCGAATCGAGCGAGCGGGTCGTGAGCGCGCGCGTCAGGCCGCCGATCGGCGCCAGCCCTTTTGCGACCACCAGCAGCACCAGCACGATCGTCACGGGCAGCAGCACGCCGAGCGGCCACAGCGTATGCAGCGCCAGTTGCAGCGCGAGGTCCTCGCGCACGGAGATCGGCTGCGCGACCTGGATATAGCGGTCGCGCTGCTGCACCCCGAATGTGCGCCAATGGCTCTCGCCTCGTTCGACTGTGCTGAAGCCTTCGGGCAAGCGCGAGAATACCGGCGCCTGAGTCGAGTGATAAATGAGTGTGCCGGCACGGTCCCAGATTTCGATGACGACCCGATCGTCGGCCAGATCACCCAGGTCCGGGCTGTGATGCTCGCCGTCGCCCGTACCGGCCAGATTCGACGGCAACGACAGTGCGACCGTGCGCAACTCGTAGTCGAACAGTTCGCTCGCTTCCTCGCGCGCGGTGTGAAAGATGCCGAAGCCGGCCACGCCCGATGCCGCGGCCAGCCCGAAAATCAGCCAGCCCAGCAGCCAGCGGCGAATCGACGTCATCAGCACCTCTTCAGACGGTAGCCCACGCCGCGCACCGTCACCACCTGGTCCGCGCCGATCTTGCGGCGCAGGCTGTGCACATGTACTTCGATTGTGTTGCTGCCCACCTCCTCGCCCCAGCCGTACAGTTTCTCTTCCAGCTCCGCCTTGGTGAACACGCGCGTGGGTTCTTCGATCAGCGCCTGCAGCAGCGCGAATTCGCGTGGCACGAGCGGCAGCAGCTCGCCGTCTTTGGTCACTTCATGCGCGGCGGGATCGAGTGTGAGTTCGCCGTGCGCATAGATGGGTTGCTTCTGGCCAGTGCGCCGCCGCAATAGCGCACGGACTCGCGCGGCCAGTTCGTCGAGGTCGAATGGTTTGATCAGATAGTCGTCGGCGCCCGCATCGAGACCGCGAATCCGATCTTCAACCGCGTCGCGCGCGGTCAGGATGATCACCGGCGCCGCACCGCCGCTCTTGCGGTAGGCGTTGAGCACGTCGATGCCGTCTTTTTTCGGCAGGCCGAGATCGAGCAGCACGAGGTCGTACACGCCGTTGCCCAGCGATAGTTCCGCCGCGCGGCCGTCGCCGGCCCAGTCGATCGCGTAGCCCGAACGGCGCATGGCGCCCAATACCGTTTCCGCAATCATGTTGTCGTCTTCGACGAGCAGCAGACGCATGGCCCCTCCTCTTTGCAGTTTGCCTGCATTGTCCAGCCCGCTAGCTTAACGCTTCCTTAAATCATCCTTAAAGGATCCTTAGCGCAAGCTTAAGCAACGCTGAAGGCAGACTGATGGGACGCTTAACTTCAGCTAAGCGTCCCTTAAGCTCTTCCTCAGCAAAATCGGCACCTGTTGCGCGACATCCGCTCGCCGCCGTCCCAGTTTTCATTCAGGAGCCGGACTTTGCCCGTTTTCAACGCTGCTGCGAAAGTCGCTTCAGTAGTCGCTCCAGTGGTCGATTCAGTGGTCGATTCAGTGGCCGATCCAGCGGCAGTTCCCGCTCCACCCTCGCGCATGCTCGCGCTCGTGCTCGTGCTCGTGCCCCTCTGCGCCATGCTGCTTGGCGGCTGCACGTGGTATCACCGCGAGCCGCTCGCGCCGCAGGACACCTCGACTTCCGCCAACTCGCTCGACCGCATCCAGATCGATCCAGCCACCATGCCGTTGCCCGAACTGGCGGCGCATCGCTTCGATCCGTCCGATGGACTGGATATCGACGAAGTCGCGATGCTGGCGGTAGCGAATAATCCCGACCTGAAACTGGCGCGCGACGATCTCGGCATCGCCCGCGCACAGGCTTATTCGGCCGGACTGCTGCCCGACCCGCAATTGAGTGTGTCGAGCGATTACCCCGGTGCGGCCGGCGCCACGCGCGCATTCAATTATGGTCTGAGCATCGACGTGATGGCGATCGTGCTGCGCAGTGCGAACAGGCAATCCGCCGATGCGACGGTGGCTAAAACCGATCTCGGCCTGCTGTGGCAAGAATGGCAGATTGTCGCCCAGGCGCGCCAGTTGTTCGTCAAGACGCGCTTCCAGCAGGACACCCTGCCGCTGCTGCAACAGCAGCGCGAACTCGCGCGCACGCGCTACGAACGCATGGCCGAAGCGCATCGCGACGGCAATCTGACCGACGACACCCTGACCGCCGCGCTCACCGCTTACAGCGATGCGCGCAAACAGTACACCGACGCCGAACGGGCCGCGGAACAGACTCATCATGATCTGAACGCGCTGCTCGGTCTCTCGCCCGACGTGCAACTGCAACTCGCGGGCAGCGAAAACATAAGCGCACTGTCCGACGCCAGGCTCGATGCAGCGCTCGCGAAACTCGCGCAGCGGCGCCCGGATCTGATCGCGCTTCAGGCGGGTTACGAGGCGCAGGAGCAGAAGTACCGTGCCGCGATTCTCAGCCAGTTTCCGAGCCTTTCGGTAGGTTTCGTGCGTGCGCGCGATACCTCGAACATCTACACCAGCGGCTTCCAGATCAATCTGAGCCTGCCGATCTTCAATCGCAATCAGGGCAACGTCGCGATTGAGAAAGCAACCCGTCAGCGCCTGCGTGACGAATATCAATCGCGCTTGAATCAGGCCTACGCCGATGTCGCCCACATGCGCGCCGACAGTGAGATTCTCACGCGGCAGTTGCAGCAAACCGAGGCGGCGCTGCCCGATGTCGACCTTGCCGCGCAACACGCGGCTGCGGCCTATGCGCAGCACGATCTCGCGCTCGGCGCCTACACCGACGCACAAGGCGCGGCGCTCACCAAACGTGTCGACGTCGCCACCCTGCGCGAATCGCTCGCCGAACAACGCGTCGGTTTGCAGGCGCTGTTGGGCAGCGCGATCCCCGACGCTTTTTCCTCTGCTCAGACCTTCAGCGAAACTCATGCGAAATAGCCCCCTTTCGGCACGGCGGCCGCGTATCGCCTCTTATGCGATTTCATTTGCCTGCGTCGCACTGCTGAGCGCGGCCGTTCATGCGGCTGATACAGCGAGCGCAGCCGGTGCATCCGCCGCCGGCGATGCGGCCGATCAATCCGTCGTATCCGTGCAAACCGTACGGGTACAACGCGCCATCATTGCGCAGCCGGTCCGCGCCTATGGCATCGTCGCGGCGTCCGCGTCGAACCTGACCACCGTTAATCTGCCGTACCTCGCGCGTATCGTGCAGATGCGCGTCCAGGCCGGCCAGCGCGTGACGCGAGGCACACCGTTATTCGTCGTGCAAGCCGATCCTGCCGCGGTGCTCGCCGCGCTCCAGGCGAAAAGCGCCGTGACGCTGGCGCAAGGCGAACTCGCGCGCACGCAGTCGCTGTACGGCAAAGGACTCGCCACGCAATCGCAACTCGCCACGGCCCGCAAGGCCGCCGACGATGCACAGCAAGCACTCGCCGCGCAAAACCAGACGGGTATCGCGAGCGGCAACAAGATCGTCGCGGCGCCGATCGACGGCGTGGTTTTGCAGGTATCCGCGGCACAGGGCGATCAGGTACAGCCAGGCGCGGCGATCCTGCAACTGGCCAGCGGCGCCGGCCGCGCCGGCCGCGATATGCGCGCGAACGTGATGCTCGGCGTCGAGCCCTCGGACGCCGCCGCGATCCATGCCGGCGATACCGTCACGCTGCACGGACTCTCCACCGCACTCGCGAAATCTTCGGCGGATGGGCACGTGACGCTGGTCGGCGCATCGGTCGATCAGCAAAGCCAGCTCGTCGACGTTGGCGCGAACGTGCCGCTCGAACAGAGCGCATTCATTCCGGGCACGCGAGTCAGCGCCGACATCGCGACGCGCAGCGGCACGCACTGGGTCGTGCCGCGTGCCGCCGTGCTGAAAGACGGGGCCGGCGCGTACGTGTTCCAGATCACGCCGCAAAACAGGGCACGCCGCGTAGCGGTGGTCATGCAGATCGAGAACGGCGACCGCTACGGCGTGGACGGCCCGATCGACGGCGCGGCGGGCCTCGTCGTCAGCGGCAACTATGAGTTGAAGGACGGCATGGCGGTGCGCGTCAGCAAAGGCGCGGCGCAATGAATTTCGGTCAATGGATGCAGAAGCACCGGCGCTCACTGCTGTTCGTGATCGCGTTGCTGGCGATCGCGGGCGCGCTGACCGCATTTCGCCTGCCGATCTCGCTGTTCCCGAACGTCGCGTTTCCGCGTGCCGTCGTCTCGCTGGACGCGGGTGACCGCCCTGCTGAACAGATGGCCACGCTCGTCACAATGCCGGTCGAAGAGGCGCTGCGCCGCGTGCCGAACGTGCGCGACGTCGAGTCGACCACGAGCCGCGGCGCCGCGGAAATTTCGATCAATTTCGACTGGGGCACCGACATGGCGCAAGCCACGTTGCAGGCTCAGTCGGCGATCAGCGAGATTCTCGCGACGCTGCCGCAGGGCACCTCAATGCAAGTCCGGCGCATGGACCCGACCGTGTTCCCGGTACTTGCGTATAGCCTGACATCGAAACAGCAGTCGCTGTCGGCGCTGCACGATCTCGCGCAATTCCAGATGCGCCCGTTGCTGTCATCAGTGGAAGGGGTCGCGCGTGTCGATGTGACGGGTGGCGCGCAGGACGAATTTGAAGTCGCGATCGATCCGGCGCGCCTTGCCGCTTATAAGCTGTCGCTGCCGGACGTCTCGAAAGCGATCGGCGCGAGCAACGTGTTGATGGCCAACGGCCGCATTGAGGATCACGACAAGTTGTATCTCGTGATTGCCAACACCACGATCACGCGACTCGACGAACTGCGCAACGTGGTGGTGTCGAGCAATGGCGCGACGCAAATCCGCCTCGGCGACATCGCGACCGTTCGTCAGGGCGTCGTGCCGCAATGGATGCGCGTCACGGCCGACGGTCAGGACGCCGTGCTGCTCAACGTCTACCAGCAGCCCGGCGCGAACAGCGTGGCGATGGCCAAGGCGATCCGCGCGAAACTCGCAGATTTCCAGCATCAGATGCCGGCGGGCGTGCACCTGTCGAACTGGTACGACCAGAGCGAACTGGTGATCGCCTCGGCGACCAGCGTGCGCGACGCGATCATGATCGGCGTGGTGCTGGCTGCGTTCACGCTGTTTGCCTTTTTGCGCAACTGGAAGATCACGGCGATCGCGGTCGCCCTGGTGCCGGTCGTGATGGCCGCGACGATCCTGCTGCTCGACGTGTTCGGCATGGGCTTCAACATCATGACGCTCGGCGGGATGGCAGCCGCGGTCGGCCTCGTGATCGACGACGCCATCGTGATGATCGAACACATCGTGCGACGCATGCGCGAAGGCGGTGCGCACAAGTTCCATGGCCGCGTGATGGCGGCGGCGCTCGAATTCACGCGGCCGCTTGCCGGATCGTCGGCGGCGACACTGATCATTTTCGTGCCGCTCGCGTTTCTGTCGGGGGTGACGGGCGCGTTCTTCAAGGCGCTCTCCGTGACAATGGCAAGCGCGCTGTTCATTTCGTTTCTCGTCACGTGGCTCGCCGTGCCGATTCTGTGTGACCGCTGGCTGACGCCGAAGGACGCCGAGGAGCACAAGGAAACCCGCTTCGCCGCATGGATGAACCGGCGCTACGGCTTTCTCATCGAGCGCGTAACGGCGCGGCCGCCTCTGGTGCTGCTCGGCGTGTTGCCGCTGATCGTGGTGGCCGCATTCGCGTTCACGCGGGTGGGTAGCGGCTTCATGCCGAGCATGGACGAAGGCGGTTTCGTGCTCGATTACCACACCGAACCGGGCACATCCGTGACCGAAACCGACCGGCTGATGAAGCAGATCGAGGCGATCATCCGCGCGAATCCGAACATCGCGACTTACTCGCGCCGTACTGGCGCCGGTCTTGGCGGCGATCTGAACGAGCCCAATAAGGGGGACTTCTTTATCCGCCTGAAATCGAGTGGCCGTGAGCCGATTGAAACGGTGATGGAGGAAGTCCGCTCGAAGATCGAGACGCAGGTGCCCGGCGTGAGCATCGAACTCGCGCAGTTGATGGAGGATCTGATCGGCGACCTCACCGCGGTGCCGCAACCGGTCCAGATCAAGATCTATTCCGACGACCAGACGACGTTAGACACGACCGCGCGCAAGGTGGCCGAACGAATCGGCAAGATTCAGGGCGTGGTGGACGTCAACGACGGCATCAATCCGGCGGGCGATGCGCTCGAACTGCACATCCGGCCGGAGGCGGCGGCGGCTGAGGGAATGGACCCGCAGTCGATCGCGCAGGCGGTGTCGGACATGGTGGAGGGCAATATTGCAACGCAGTTCCAAAGCGGGCCGAAGACCGTAGGCGTGCGGGTACGCGTGGCTGGCGCGCTGAAGCTCACCGATACGCAACTGGGGCAGTTGGAAATTCGTGCACCGGACGGCCATCTGTTCGCGCTAAATCGCGTTGCCGATCAGGTGACGGTGACTGGCCAACCGGAAATCAGCCGCGACAATCTCAAGCGGATGGTGGCGGTGACCGCGCGGATCGACGGCCGCGATCTGGGCTCGACGATCGCGGACGTGCAGCGTGTGTTGAGCGATGGAAGTTTGTTGCCGGCCGGCGTGTATTACGAGTTGGGTGGCTTGTATCAGCAACAGCAGATTGCTTTCAAGGGTTTGTTGACGGTGTTCGGCGCGGCAATTGCGTTGGTGTTTGGCTTGCTGCTGTTTCTGTACGAGCGGTTTCGCGTTGCGCTGGCGGTGATGGCGATGCCGTTGCTGGCCGCGGGCGCGGTGTTTATCGGGTTATGGATCACCGGCATCGAGTTGAACATCTCCGCGATGATGGGGATGACGATGATTATCGGCATCGTGACCGAGGTGGCGATTTTTTATGTATCGGAGTTGCAGGGGTTGATTCGGGATGAAGGTGTCCGGTTCGAGGAGGCGCTGATCGCGGCTGGGCGGAATCGGTTGCGGCCGATTACCATGACGACTATTGCGGCTATTTTGGCATTGCTGCCGCTTGCTTTTGCCCTTGGGCAGGGGTCGGCTATGCAGCAGCCGTTGGCAGTTGCCATTATTTCGGGGTTGATTGTGCAGTTGCCGTTGGTGTTGTTGCTTTTGCCTGTGGTGTTGAAGTTGTTGATGAAGAAGGGGGGTGTTTGAAGGGGTGGTGATTGCCTGCTCGGCGGGGTCTGATTTGGGTGTTGATCTTTTGGCCTGTTGGCCTTTCCTTGAATTGTTAGTGGTCTATTAGCGTTGCCCCTGTGCGGGGCGGCACCTACTTTTCTTTGCCTGCCGCAAAGAAAAGTAGGCAAAAGAAAGCGGCTCAAACCGCTAATTTTTAAGCGGGTCCCCCGCGCAGCCACGGTAGTGGTGCATCTGGAATCCGTGCCCCCGCACACTCCGCGCCGTTGACAAAGCACTCATCAGCTCCCACTCCGCACTGCGTGCGTCGCGGACGGGTCTGCCAGGGAAACCAGCGGCTTCGCTTCGCGCAGCGGGTGCCCTCGGCTTCGCCTCGGCGAGATGCCCCCGCCCTGATTGGTCAACCCCACTTCAAATGGAATGGCGTGCGTCGCATTCGCGGTGCAATCACGATCGCTGCCACAGTTGTGCTTGCAGCAGCGAGGCAACAGGAAGCAGGGAACGGCAACAGGAAATCGGGAGAGCTACACCGCGGCCGAGTGGCAGCGATGCAACGGCGAGCTGGGAACGGACCAAACCGCGGAAGCGCAAGTCCGGCGGCCGGTGTTTTGAACAGGGTATCGGCGCGCGCAGCGCCGCCGGAGGTATGACGCCTTTGTCACCAGCGCCGAATGTGCGAGGACACAGATTCCAGATGCACCACTACCGCTACTGCGCGGGGGACCCGCTTAAGAATTAGCGGTGTAAGCCGCTTTCTTTGCTTATCTTTCTTTGCGGCGGCAAAGAAAGTAAGTGCCGCCCCGCACAGGGGCAACGCCAATAGACCACTAACACAGCAAGGAAAGGCCAAAGAGCCAGATCAACAAGGAACCCGCCGAACAGGCAAAAAGAAAATCAACCTCTCAACACATCCTCAAACCCCCCCACCGGAACCCCCAACCCCCGAATCGCCTCGCCGACCCGAGGCGACAAAAGCGCCTGCAACTCATCGGCATGCCGATAATCCCGCATCCCATCACTCAAAACCCGATCGCCGGCAAACGCAGGATGACAATAAATCTCCCCCACCCCATGCGGCAAATCGGCAAGCGCAGCGAGCCACACCGCCTCATCCATCCGTCCACTATCAGCAATCCCAACTACATAATCGTTGTGCGCGATCCCCGCCCGATCCAACCTCGCCCGCACCCGCGAAATCCACGGCCGTAACCACACCGGCGCGCTAACCTCGAACGGCAACCGCATCGCCCGCATCCCGTACTCGCGGCCAATCTCCAGAATCAAACCCAGCACCGTCGGATGCAAATGAAAATGCTTGTGCGTGTTGACATGATCGAGCGTCAACCCCGTCTTCGCAAATGCCTCGAATTGCGCGCGAATTTCCCGCGCCAACTGTTTGCGAACATGCGGCAAAAAGAAAAACCGCACCCCGTCGCGCACCATGTTATCGCCGAACCGTCCATGCTCGTCAACCAGCGCGGCAATCCCGTCGCGCGGCATAACGGCGTCGCCGTCAGCCAGCACCAGATGCAGGCCAACCCGCAACCCCGGCAGCGCGCGAGCACGCGCCACCGCATCGTCCGCGGCGGGCGCACCGATCATCAGGCTCGCAGCCGTCAACACACCATACCGGTGCGCCTGCTCGACCGCCAGATTCACCCGTTGATGCAGTCCGAAATCGTCGGCTGTGACAATCAACCCGCGTGGCTTAGCCGCCATCCGACGTCTCCATGACATCCATTACACGCAACGCCGCAGGTTGCGCGGTAGACGTGGAGGTGTCGACCCGCACGCGTTGGCCGCGCCACACCACATGCGAGCCAAACGCGGCCACGAGCCACTGGAACATCAGCAAGACATCGCGCAACGGCACCAGCGGCAGATCGCGCCAGAAGGTGCGCTCATGACGCGCGGACCGCAGATGCAGCAGCATGCGCGCGGCAAACCCCGCCGCCGTGCCCGCGCCGCTCGCCAGCGCCGCCCACAGATGCACGCCGTCGAACGGCGCGCTCGCAAGGCTGTGGGTCAGCCATGCGCCGGCCAGCAGCCACGGCGTCGGGAACGTGATGATCAACGACGCAAAACCAGGCGGGTTCACCGAACGGATCGTACGCAGCCAGCGTGTCTCGCGCTGCCACAACGCGGAAAAGGTCGGCTCGATGACATCGGTGGCCACCATCACACGCGACAGCACCGTCCGAAGTCCGAGTGCCCGCACGTGTTCAGCGAGCCAGTAATCATCCGCGAGACAGTCTTTTAACGCGTCGAAACCGCCAATACGCTCAAGCGTCGCGCGGCGCAATGCGAGCGTCGCGCCAAAACCGAAGCGGCGCGAGCCGACCGCATGCGCGACACGCACAGACGGAGCAAACCACTCGTTGATGAACAACGCACCCAACCGCGGCCAGAAACCGCCGACGCCCTGCGCCACGTAGAGACAGGTGACGACCCCCACGCGTGGATCGGCCAGCGGCGCCGCCACGCTGTCGAGATAATCGGCTTCGACCGCGATGTCGCTATCGGCAATCACAATCAACTCATGGCGCGCATGCTCCGCCATGTTGATCAGATTGCTGACCTTGAGATTGCTGCCGTGTACACGCGCATCGACCGCAAGCTCGATATCGTGCCCCGGGTATGCGGCCTGCAAACGGCGCACCACGGCAATGGCCGGATCGTCCGGCGAAGATACGCCCAGCACGAGCTGGAAATTTCCGTGACGCTGGTCGCAAAAGGTTCTGAGATTTTCGTACAGACGTGGCTCGGCGCCACACAGCGGCTTAAGGACGCTGACGCCGACACCGGCAAAGGGAGTCAAAACATCCGCGGCCCTGGAGGCGGCGCTCGCAGCCGCCGCTCGCGCCGTTCGTCCGCGCCGCGCCGCAAAAAACGGCATCGCCACGGCGGCCAGCATCGCATAAAGCGACGCTGACGCGCAGCCGAGTAACAGGACCCATTGGTATGCTGTCAATGAATGCGCTGCCATCGCTCGTGTCCGTCAAGGCCTGGCCAGCACGAAAGGCCTACCCGTAAAGCGCAGATGAAGCACAACGAACCAACGCCACGGACAATCCGCACCGATCAGCACGGACCGGCCGGCGTGGGTTGCGTGCCGGTTCCGGAAGGCGACGTTGAAAGCGGCCTGCGCGAACTGGCGCATCAGCACGACGCCGCTCGCGATCAGCGTGAGCGCAAGGATCCGGAAACTCGTGGAACTGAAGACTTGCGAGGAAACCGGCATGACCAGCAGGGCCAGCAACGCGAGCACCTGAGTACCCATGGCCGTGAGCGACGCCGCCATCAGGTGGGCCCGCAACATGTCGATCGTGACTGGCTTCATGGCGTGATCTCGTGGCCTGACGAAACGCACGAAACGCACGTCGGCGTGAGGTGGTGCCATTCGCCGGAAAAAGCGCTGACGAAAGCGCCTACCAAAGCGCCGGCCGTACTTTCGGTCGATGTTATTACGATTGGGTTGCAACATTCTGACAACCCGACGTAATGTCGTATGCCCATGACGGCCACACGACAGCAACAATTCAGGGGCGATGGTAGCGATTCTAGCTGAAGGAAACCTTAAGGAATAATGAGGTATAAAGCGTGTCGTAGACATGATCGTTACACTTCGGATATGCGGCCTGAAGCTCACGGAATTTCACTGAAGCTCACATCGACGGGAACCCTTTGCCGCAATGCAATGAACATCCAACGGAGTCTTTTCCCCCATGCGCGTACTCCTCGTAGAAGACGACGACCTGATCGGCTGCGGTATCGAAGCAGGACTGCGTCAAGCCGGTTTCACGGTCGATTGGGCACGCGACGGTCACAAGGCAAGTCTTGCGCTCGATACTACCGCCTACGCGCTCGTCGTGCTCGATCTGGGCCTGCCCAGAGTATCGGGTATGGACCTGCTCAAAAGGCTGCGCGACGCCGGCAAGGATGTGCCGGTGCTGGTGCTGACCGCAAGAGGCACGGTAGTGGATCGGGTCGGCGGCCTCGAGGCGGGCGCCGACGATTACCTCGGCAAGCCCTTCGACCTGACCGAGCTGATTGCCCGTTGCCGGGCGCTGCTGCGACGCGCGCAAGGGCGCAGCATCGAACTTATCCGCTATCAGGATCTGACGGTCAATCCCGCCGCGCAAACCGTTGAAATCGGCAATACGCGCGTCCCCCTCACCTCGCGTGAATGGGCAATCCTGATGCAGTTGCTGACCAACCAGGGTATTCCGCAGTCCCGCTCGCGGCTGGAAGAAAGTCTGTACGGCTGGCAGGAGGAAATCGAGAGCAATGCGATCGAAGTCCACGTGTCCAACCTACGCAAAAAGCTCGGCGCCAAGCTGATCAGAACCGTGCGCAATATCGGCTACGTGGTGGAGAAAGCTTGATGCCGGCATCGATACGCCGTCGCCTGATGCTGCTGATCCTCACCAGCATCGTGCTGATCTGGGGTATCGCGCTGATCTCGAGCTATCTTCAGGCCAAGCGCGAAGTCAGTGAATGGGAAGAGGCACGCCTTGCGGAAATCGCGCAAATTCTCGCGCTGCTCGACCAGCGGAATCTGACCACCCTGGCCAATGCGCGCATCGATCTGCGCGAGGAAGAACAAGGCGGCGAAGCCGGTGCGAACGATAGCGACGACGACGACGCGTTGCCCCGCGACGCGCTATTTCAGGTACGCGGAGCGAACGGCGAGGTCCTGGCGGGCAGCCCGCGACTGCGCGCCCTGCAGGCGTGGGACTTACCCGTGCCACCCGCAAGCGGTGCGCAAAACATGACGCTCGGCGGCGAGGCATGGCACACGTTCACCTTGCGCGATACCGCCCTCGGCCATACGGTTCGGGTATTCGAACCGGCCAATACGCGCAGCGATCTGGTAAGCGGAGTCGCGAGCCGGATCGCGCGCCCCACCCTCGTCGCGCTGCCGGTGCTGGCGCTGCTGGTGTGGTTCAGCATCGGCTGGAGTCTCGCGCCGCTCAAGGTGCTGTCGGGCGCAATTCGCGCACGCGACATCAACCGGCTGGAACCCGTCGATATTGGCCGGGCGCCGACCGAGGTGCGGCCGCTCGTCGACGCGATCAATCTGGTGCTGTCGCGCTTGCAGCACTCCATCGAACGCGAACGTGCATTCACCGCCGACGCCGCCCATGAACTGAAGACGCCGCTCGCCGCGATCAAGGTGCAGGCACAAGTGGCGCTGGCCGAGCCGGATGCGGCGTTACAGCGCGTGGCGATGGAGCGTGTGGTGCAAGGCGTCGATCGCAGCGCGCGGCTTGCGGAGCAGTTGCTGCTGCTTGCCCGCCTGGACGTGCACGAGAAGCTCTCCACCGCGCCGCTCAAGCCGGCGGCGGTCGCGAAAGATGCGCTACTCGCCAACGAACGCAATGCGCAGCAGAAAAACATTCACGTCACGCTCACGGGCGACATGCGTGCGGAGATCAACGCGGAACCCGTTCTGATGGGCATCCTGCTCGACAATCTGCTGGATAACGCAATCAAGTACGGACGGCGCGGCGGCAGCGTCGAAGTGGCGGTGCGCCGTGAAGTCGGCCGTGTGCAACTCACGGTGCGCGACAACGGCCCCGGCGTCGCACCGGGCGATCTCGCGCGTCTCACGAACCGTTTTTTTCGTGCGACCGGCAATCAGGCGACCGGCAGCGGACTGGGACTCTCGATCGTCGCACGCATCGCCGAGCATTTCGGCGCAAGCCTGCATCTGGGCTCGGGGATCGGCGAGCAAGGTCTCGCCGTCGCAGTATCGTTCCCCGCCTACACCGGAGATGAGGACTGAGCGCGCCACGCGCGCGCCGGCCTAGCGTCCGCTTACCTCGCCCACGGCGGTGCGCCCCGCCCGTGTTCCCTGTGCCCCCTGTGCCCCCTGTGCCACCGGCTTCGGCTCGCGGCTCGACGACTCGGCAAACTGCCACGCAATGAGGCCGGGCACGAAGATCAGCAGATCGCGAATGCGCCGCGCGCCGGCGAGCGCGAGGCAGGTGGACGGATCGAGGCCGAACGCGCCGCCGATCAGAATGAAACCGCCCTCCTGCACCCCGAGACCGCCCGGCACGAAGAAAGCCGCGCTGCTGATCGCCTGGATCAGCGATTCGATCACCACCGCTTCAACGAGGGTGACATGTACGCCCAGAAAATACAGCGCGAGCCAGATTTCGAGCGAGGTCAGGAAACACTGCAGCGGTTGCCAGAAGAACAGATAGCGCAGCACCACGGCGCGGCGGCGCCAGATCAGCTTGATGGCCTGGTCGATCTGCGCCGATTGTCCGACGAGCGTGGCAAGCTTGCCACTCGTCATACGATTGAGCATGCGCGTGATGCGCTCGAAGGGGCTCGCATGCTGCACGAGTGCGAACAGTATCAGGAGCGGCGTCAGCACCACCACGCCCCACGCGAGTTGCCCGGCGAGCCGCAGCGTGTCGGACTGCGCGTGCGCGAACAGAAAACCGATACCGACCATCGTGAACAGCAACTGACTGATCACCGTGAGCTGCATGTCGACAATGATGCTGCCCACCGCCGTGGATGGCCGCACGCCCCAGCGCCGGAGCATGCGGAACGACACCACCTCGCCGCCGATCCGCGCCACCGGCAGCATGCTATTCACGGATTCGCGCACCCATACCAGATGCAGCATATTGACGAAACCCGGCCGGTTCGCGCCGCGAATCAGCGAGCGCCAGTCGCAGGCGTTGGCGATCATCGGCAGCACGTGCGCGATCGCCGCCAGCAGCAGGCCAGCGCCGGCCGCGCGCAAGGCGGAGAACACCGCACCGGGGTTGTCCTGCCAGACCAGCCACAGCGACACCAGCAAGCCGGCCAGCGCGGCGATGCGCCCGAGATGCTTCATCATCGCGCGGCGACTCCCGGCGCGCGTTTCAGGCACGCCACGTGAGCTTCGCCGCCCTCCTCCAGATATCCACGCGTCATTGCTTACCCAACCTGCTGCTCATCCGTCAATCCGTCCTGCACGGCCGACAGCAGGCCGTCGCCGTCCACCTTGAAACTGAAGCCGCGCCAGATCACGTGCGAGGACCAGAAACTCGCGACAAAAATGCAAAACGATACGATATCCCATAACGGCAACAGCCACAGGTCGCGACGCGTCTGCTGCAACGCACGGTCGGCCAGCAGCTTCAGCACGAGCCGCGCGCACACGGCGAGCAGCGCGAGCGGCCACGACCACAGCGCACCGCCCGAGAAGGCAATCGCGAGCAACGCGAAAGCGAGCGGATGAATCAGCGCGGAGCCGAGATGGCCGAGCGGGTCGATGCTGCGAATCGTCCGGCTCCAGCGTAGTTCGTGCGCGATCAGTTGTGTCGCGCTCGATTCCACGCAGGCATGCGAGATCGTAAAAGGCGGAATCACCACTTTCTCGCCGATCATGCGCACGGCTTCGCCGATTGCATGGTCTTCGGCGAGATGCTTCACGAACGGTGTGAAGCCGCCGATTTTTTCGAGGGTGTCGCGGCGCATCGCGATGGTCTGCCCAAAGCATGGGCGCGCGAGACCGAGTGCGAGCCCTGTGACCACGCCAGGCAGAAACTGGTAATTGGTGGCCTTGGCCGACATGCGCGGCCAGAAGCCGGGGTCGGGCGCACCCCGATACACACAGGTAACGAGACCGACGCCGGGCTTCTGCAGTTCGCCGATCACATTGCGCAAATAATCCGGCCCGACCCCTACGTCGCTGTCGGCGAACACCAGCACGTCATGCCGGGCCTGCGGCAGCATATTGAGGATATTGCTGATCTTACGGTTCGGACCGTAGAGGCGCGCATCCACAACCACGGTGATGTCCGCTTCCGGATGCAGCTGCCGCAAGGCGTCGACGGTTTGCAAGGCGGGGTCGGCTGAATCGTGCACGCCGAACAGGAATTGCACGGGGCCCGGATAGTCTTGCTGGCAGAAACCCGAGAGGTTGTCGAGCAACGCCCACTCGTTGCCGTGCAATGGTTTGACGACGGTGACCGGCGGAAAACTGCTCGGCTCGGATACCGCTCTCGCGAAAAACCGGCCGATCAGGGCGCCCGCCAGCACCGTGTAGGCGATGCCGAAAACCGCACTCGCCGCACACGCATAGGCAAGCGTGACGGCGAGCAGATGCAGGGCGCTCACGCTTGGTGGGCGCGCAGGAAGCGGAAGAATTCGACGCCTTCACGCAGACGCCGTTTCATCATGTCCCAGCTCGTGAGCATCTCACGCAGGATTTCCCAGATCTTCGACGGCCGGAAATAGAAGCGTTTATAGAAATTCTCGAGCTGGTGATAGATCTCGTCGCGCGACAGATGCGGATAGCCGATCGCCGCAAGCTGCACCCCTGACTTGCTGACCAGGTTGATGACCTTGTTCTCTTCCAGCCAGCCGTTCTCGACCGCCTGGTTGTAGAGCGTCGTGCCGGGATAAGGCGCCGCGAGCGACACCTGGATCGTATGCGGATTGATTTCCTTCGCATACTCGATGGTCTTCTGGATCGTGTCCTGCGTCTCGCCCGGCAGACCGAGAATGAAGGTGCCGTGAATCTTGATGCCAAGCTTGCGGCAATCTTCGCTGAAGCGGCGCGCGATGTCGGTACGCAGACCCTTCTTGATGTTGAGCAGAATCTGGTCGTCGCCCGATTCGTAGCCCACCAGCAGCAGGCGCAGGCCGTTTTCCTTCATGATCTTCAGCGTCGAGTACGGCACGTTCGCCTTCGCGTTGCACGACCACGTCACACCCAGTTTGCCGAGACCGCGGGCGATTTCCTCGACGCGCGGCTTGAAGTCGGTGAAGGTATCGTCGTCGAACATGATCTCCTTGACTTCAGGCATGTTGTCGCGAATCCACTTCACTTCTTCGAGCACGTTCTCGGTCGAGCGCGTTCGGTAGCGATGCCCGCCCACCGTTTGCGGCCACAGGCAGAACGTGCATTTCGAACGGCAGCCCCGGCCCGTGTAGATCGATACGTACGGGTGCTTCAGATAGCCGATGAAATAGTTGTCGATCTTCAGGTCGCGCTTGTACACGGGCGCCACGAACGGCAGCTCGTCCATGTTCTCGAGGATCGGGCGCGCTTCGTTGTGCTCGATCGAGCCGTCGGCCGCGCGATAGCTGAGACCCTTGATGCCGGCGAACGGCTTGCCTTCGGCGACTTCCTGGCAGGTGAAGTCGAATTCTTCACGGCAAACGAAATCGATCGCTTCGCTCGCTGTCAGCGAATTGTGCGGATCGACCGCGACCTTCGCGCCGACCATGCCGATCAGCACCGAAGGCTTGCGCTTCTTCAGGTCTTCGGCAAACAGCGCGTCGGTCGGGAAGGACGGTGTGCTGGTGTGGATCACCACCAGGTCATATTGCTGTGCTATGTCGAGCGATGCTTCGACGGACAGACCGTCTGCGGGGGCATCGAGTACGCGGCTATCGGGGACGAGCGCGGCGGGCTGCGCGAGCCAAGTCGGGTACCAGAACGAGCGCACTTCACGCTTGGCCTGGTAGCGCGAACCCGCGCCACCGTCGAAGCCGTCGTACGACGGCGCCTGTAAGAACAGGGTTTTCATGAATGCTCCAGCAAGCCTTTGATCGGCGCTTTCAGTTTTCTGTCAGAAAACTATCGGAACGATTGCCCGCAAGAATGCAAGCGGGCACATAGGATCGCGCAAATACTACGGAGCAAAGCTGAAGGAAACCTTAAGGAAAGTATCCCGGTTCAGGCCGTACTAAATGGTTAATCCCAGCCTTCGCCTCAAGTGCGCTTGAGTACTTTATAGCGAAACAATGTTGCAGCCACAATCGCGGCGTAAAACGGACCATACGCCGCCAACGGCTCGTCTGGCGGCAAGGAACGGTGCGCTGCTCACTGTCGCCATAGCGCCCGATCTGCTTTGATTGTGAGTTTTTATTCGTTCAGTTCGGCACGCGCATTGACTACATTGACCGGTCACAACTAAACGACCATCTCAGGATCAGTCAATGAACATCCCGCGGGGCACGGCGCGCTTCTTTCTCTCTTCCCTTGTTTCGATTTCGTCACACGAAGGACATACGAAACGCCCGCAAGCCGGCCGCGGCGCGCTGCTGACGGCGGCGGCGACCGCGCTCGCGCTCACCTTCAGCCTTCTTGCAGCGGGTATCGCGCACGCCGCGCCGCCTGCCGAACTGAAACTCGACTACGCCTATTACTCGCCGGAAAGCCTCGTCATCAAGCGCAACGGCTGGCTCGAGCAGGAACTCGCGCCGCAGCACACCCAGGTCAAATGGGTGCTGAGCCTCGGCAGCAATCGCGCGCTCGAATATCTGAACAGCGGCGCGATCGATATCGGTTCGACAGCGGGTCTGGCCGCCGTGCTCGCCAAAGCCAACGGCAATCCGATTCGCGCGGTGTACGTTTTCTCGCGCCCTGAATGGACCGCGCTCGTCGTGCGTAAAGACTCGCCGATCAAAACCCTCGCGGACCTGAAGGGCAAGAAGATCGCCGCGACCAAGGGCACGGATCCGTTCCTCTTCACCTTGCGCGCGCTGCACAGCGCGGGCCTTTCGCGCGACGATGTGGAGATCGTCAATCTCCAGCATCCGGATGGGCGCACCGCGCTCGCCAACGGCCAGGTGGACGCCTGGGCCGGCCTCGATCCGCACATGGCCGCCGCCCAGATCGACGACGGCGCGAAGCTGCTGTATCGCAACGTCGACTTCAATACGTGGGGCCTGCTCGACGCTCGCGAGGATTTCATTCGCGACCATCCGGAGACGCTCGCGCAGGTGCTCAAGGTCTACGAAAAGGCACGCTTGTGGATCGCCGCGCATCCGGACGAAACCGCCAGGATCGTCGCGGAAGAATCGAAGCTGTCGCTGCCGGTCGCGAAGCTGCAACTGAGCCGCAACGACTTCA
Organism: Paraburkholderia fungorum; assembly: GCF_902833645.1. Taxonomy (GTDB): domain Bacteria; phylum Pseudomonadota; class Gammaproteobacteria; order Burkholderiales; family Burkholderiaceae; genus Paraburkholderia; species Paraburkholderia fungorum. Next base: position 279,538 of record NZ_CADFGE010000006.1, on the reverse strand, counting down.
GCCGTCCGCAGCCGGGCGCGCAGCAACTCGCCGCGCTCAAGGCCGCCGCACCGATTCTCCTGCAGGAGCAACTGGTGAAGCCGGGTACGGATCTGAATCAGGTAATCGACGCCTTGATCGACGTAAAGACAGCGCAGCCGGTTATCGCCGCGAACAGCGGCCAGTAAACGATCAATCCGTGCGACCCGCCTGCGCGATCAACCCGTGATAAATAAGCCGCCGCGCCCAGTGCCTGCGAACTATTCGACCGACTCCCATGGCTAACGACGAATCGCTCGCGCTTCATCACCAATCGCAGGCAACGGAGCAACGCGCGCCACGCCCGCGCGACCCGCTCAAACGCTGGCGCATTGCCGGCTTGATCCTGCCGCTTGCCTTTCTTGCGGCGATCGAAGCGCTGGTGCGTGCGTCGGTATTGCCGGAACACCTGGTGCCGGCGCCGAGCACGATTGCCGGGACGCTGTGGCAACTGGGCGGCGAGCGCCTCGGCCGCCACATCGGTGCAAGCGCGATGCGGGTCCTCGCGGGCTTCGGCATCGGCTCTGCACTCGCCCTTCTGCTCGGTGCGGCAATGGGCTTGAGCCGCCGGCTCGACGCCCTGCTCGACCCGGCGTTTCAGGCGCTGCGGGCAATCCCCTCGCTCGCCTGGGTGCCGATACTGCTGCTGTGGATGGGCATTGACGAAGCGCCGAAGATCACACTCATCGCCATCGGTGCGTTTTTTCCGGTGCAATTGAGCGTTGTGGCCGGCATTCGCGGCGTCGACCGAAAACTGATCGAACTCGGCGAAGTCAACCGTTTGAGCCAGCGGGCGCTATTCACACGCATCCTCTTGCCCGCGTCCTTGCCGCACATCTTCACCGGGCTGCGCACCGGCCTGAGCCTCGCCTAGATGTTCATGGTCGCCGCCGAACTGATTGCCGCCACCCGCGGCCTCGGATATCTGCTGAGCGACGGCCGGGAAACCGGCCGCCCCGACCTCGTGTTCGGCGCGATTCTGCTGCTCGCGCTGCTCGGCAAGCTCAGCGACAGCATCTTGAAAGCGGTCGAAGCGCACGTCCTGTCATGGCGCGATACCGCGGACGACCGCTCTTCTTCGCGAGGTGTGCGTTGAACGCCTCAGCGCTTTTGAATCAGGCACCCCTGCTCCAGGTTCGCGCCGTCAGCAAGCGCTACGAAGCGCGATCGGTGCTCGAACGCGTGAGCTTCGAGATTGCACGTGGGGAGATCGTGAGTCTGGTGGGCCCGAGCGGATGCGGCAAGAGCACGCTGCTGCGCGTGCTGGCCGGTCTCGATCGCGATTTCGAGGGTGAGATTGTGCTCGACGGCGTGGCGCAGCACGGCCCGTCGCCGCGCCTCGGCGTGATCTTTCAGGAACCTCGCCTGCTGCCATGGCTGAGCGTGGCCGACAACGTCGCGTTTTCCGCCGGTCCACGGCAAGGCGGGAACCCGCGCGTGGCTCGACTGCTCGGCGAGGTCGGTCTGGCCGATACCGGCGCGGCGCTGCCCAAGCAGCTTTCGGGCGGCATGGCGCAACGGGTGGCGCTCGCGCGCGGCCTGTTCCCGCAGCCCGACCTGCTTCTGCTCGACGAACCGTTCAGCGCGGTGGACGCCATGACCCGCATGCGTCTGCAGGACCTGCTGTTATCGCTGACGCGCGCCCACGGCACCGCGGCGCTGATCGTCACGCACGATCTGGATGAGGCGCTTTATCTGTCCGATCGCGTGCTGCTGCTCAACACGGCGGGCCCGCATGGCGCCGGGCGGCTGGTGCGCGACCTCGGCATTGCCGCGGCGCATCCGCGAGACCGGCGTGATAACGCGCTCGCCGGCGTGCGAAACGAATTGCTCGAGGGGATCGGCGCGGCGCGAAACGCCTACGCATAAACGGACATTCCCGCGTTGCGCGAATTTAAGCGAACGTAAGCGAATTCAGGCGAATCCGCATGACGAGCGCGAGCGGATCGCCCGCGCCCCGTCAAAACCCGCCGGTCCGCACACCTTGGCGCGTGCGGACCGTCTACTGCGCTACTGCTTCATACCGGCTTGATGTCCGCCGCCTGCTTGCCCTTCGGCCCCTGCTTGATTTCGAAGCTGACCTTCTGGTTTTCCTGCAGCGACTTGAAACCTTCGCTGCGAATTTCCGAGAAATGGGCAAACAGATCCTCGCCACCGTCGTCCGGTGTGATAAAGCCAAAGCCCTTCGCGTCATTGAACCACTTCACTGTACCGGTTGGCATGTCGATTCCTCGTTTGCACCTTGGTTGAACGGGTTGCATTCGCCGTCTTTTACCTGCTGCTTTCGATCGCTGCATCGAGTGCCGCTTTCTGCTCACTCGCCGCACCATTCCACGCTGCTGGCTCCCGCCGGTTCCTGCGACTGCTGCTTGACTTTACGCCTGTTTGCGCGGCAACGCTCAGGCAGGTGTTTGTCTGCTGCGGCAACGGGAGCAGCAAGGCCTGTGCCGCACACGCCTGGTGGGCGTACTGCCGATGCAATCGCGCGCAATCAGATAAGATGTTTGCTATCGGCAGTCCAGCCTTGGCCGCGCAGGTTCAGCCCAGTACCCCGACCGCGCGGCCTGTCGTTTTCCCACTTACAGGAACCCAGCATGGCCACCTCGAGCTATACCGATACCCGTCTTCTGATTAACGGCGAGTGGTGCGACGCCGCCAGCGGCAAAACCCTCGACGTCATCAACCCTGCCACCGGCAAGGCCATCGGCAAGGTGGCCCACGCCGGCATCGCCGATCTCGACCGGGCGTTGGCCGCCGCGCAACGCGGCTTCGAAGCCTGGCGCAAGATCCCGGCCAACGAACGCGCCACTACCATGCGCAAAGCGGCTGCGCTGGTGCGCGAACGCGCCTCCGACATCGCCCGTCTGATGACCCAGGAACAGGGCAAGCCGTTCGCCGAGGCTCGCATCGAAGTGCTGTCCGCCGCGGACATCATCGAATGGTTCGCCGACGAAGGCCGCCGCGTCTACGGCCGGGTCGTGCCCTCGCGCAATCTGGCAGTGCAGCAAACGGTGCTCAAGGAGCCGATCGGTCCGGTAGCCGCGTTCACGCCGTGGAATTTCCCGGTCAATCAGGTCGTGCGCAAGCTGAGCGCGGCGCTCGCGTGCGGCTGCTCGTTCCTCGTCAAGGCGCCGGAAGAAACCCCGGCGTCGCCGGCGGCGCTGCTGCAGGCGTTCGTTGAAGCCGGCGTGCCGGCCGGCACGGTCGGCCTCGTGTTCGGCGATCCGGCCGAGATTTCCAGCTACCTGATTCCGCACCCGGTGATCCGCAAGGTCACGTTCACGGGTTCGACCCCGGTCGGCAAGCAACTGGCCGCACTGGCGGGCGCGCACATGAAGCGCGCGACGATGGAACTGGGCGGTCACGCGCCCGTCATCGTGGCCGAAGATGCCGACGTAGCGCTGGCCGTCAGGGCCGCAGGGGGTGCGAAGTTCCGCAACGCCGGCCAGGTCTGCATTTCGCCGACCCGCTTTCTGGTGCACAACAGCATCCGCGAAGAATTCGCCGCGGCGCTCGTCAAACACGCTGAAAGCCTCAAGCTTGGCGACGGTCTGGCCGAAGGCACGACCCTCGGGCCGCTCGCCAATGCGCGCCGTCTCACCGCCATGAGCAAGGTGCTCGACGACGCGCGCAAGACCGGCGCCAAGGTCGAGACGGGCGGCGAACGCGTCGGCTCGGAGGGCAACTTCTTCGCGCCGACGGTGCTGACCAACGTATCGCTCGAATCGGACGTGTTCAACAACGAGCCGTTTGGCCCAATCGCCGCGATCCGCGGTTTCGACACACTCGAAGAAGCGATTGCCGAGTCGAATCGCCTGCCGTACGGCCTGGCCGGCTATGCGTTCACGAAGTCGTTCAGCAACGTGCACCTGCTGTCGCAACGGATGGAAGTCGGCATGTTGTGGATCAACCAGCCTGCTACGCCCTGGCCGGAAATGCCGTTTGGCGGCGTGAAGGATTCGGGCTACGGGTCGGAAGGCGGTCCGGAAGCGATGGAAGGCTATCTCGTCACCAAGTCCGTTTCGGTGACGGCGGCTTAAAACAGCGAAGGCCGCGAGGCCTCAGGGCGAGGTTGCCGACCTCGTCCGCCAGTCTGATCGTAGTGCCAGGTCCGCGAGCGTTCGTTCGCGGACTTTTTTCTTGCAACGAAATTCTGCCTGCTCATGACCGACTCCGCCTCGCAACTCATGCAACCCACGCTGACCGGACCAAGCGTCGAACTCCTGCCGCTTCAGCAGGAACACACGCAGGGTCTGCTCGACGCCGCCGCGGACGGCCAGTTGTGGAACATGAAGCTGACGGTCGTGCCGGGGCCGGAAACCGTCGACAGCTACATTGCCACCGCACTCGATGGGCGCGCGGCTGGCACGGTGATGCCGTTTGTGATCGTGAAGCGCGATACCGGCGCGATTGTCGGCAGCACCCGCTTCTGGAAGATCGACCGCGTGAACCGGAAGCTGGAAATCGGGCACACGTGGTTGAGCGCCTCGATGCAGCGCTCGGTGGTGAATACCGAGGCGAAGTACCTGCTGCTGAGTCACGCGTTCGAAGCGATGCAATGCGTGCGCGTGCAGTTCACTACGGACGAACTCAACGAGAAATCACGGGCGGCGATTCTGCGGATCGGCGCGAAACAGGAAGGCGTTGTCCGGCACGAACGGATCATGCCGGATGGCCGCAAGCGCAACTCGGTGCGCTTTAGCATCATCGATGAGGAATGGGCGGAGGTGAAGGCCATGCTGGAGAAAAAGCTGGGGCGGTGAGTGAGAACCCGCCGCCCCGCGCCTTCAAACGTGCACGTCCCGCTCACCCAGCGGCTGCGGTGGCGTCGTCGCCGCCGCGAACTCCTCGCGCAACGCATCCCGCGCATGATGCCGGCGCACCCATAGCGCCGTCAGAATCGGCACGAGAATCGCCGTCACGAGACAAGCCGTCGCGACCATCGCCGTCGCTGCCGGCACCAACGGCTTGAAGCGCGGAATCATCTCGCCGATGATCGCGGGGTTCGCCACCGCAGCGCCCGCCGTCGACGAAGCCGCCAACCCCGCTGCTCCGTTTCCACCCGCGATCCAGCGATCCGCGAGGATCAGCGGAATCCCCGTCACGACGATCACCCCGAGGCCCAGCACGATACCGGGCAAGCCGCTCGTGACGATCACGTTCAGGTCGATGCCGTTGCCGAGCGCGAAACCGAAAAACGGAATCAGCGGATGCACGCAGCGGCCAAAGAACTCGCGCAGGTCGCTGTCTATATTGCCGAGGGTGAAGCCGATCAGGAACGGCAGCACCGCGCCGACGAACAGCCGCGGCTCGAAGAACGCGACACCGGTCGCGCCGAGAATGACCATGCTGACGAGCGGCCCCGACTCGATCGACATCAGGACGAACGCCCCTGCCTCCTCCTTGCTGCCGTATTGCTGCATCACCGCCGCGTAGAGGCCGCCGTTGGTCATGTCCATCGACGTCGTGATCGCGAGCACCGAGAGGCCGGCGAACAGGCCGGCCTTGACGCCGTCAATCGGAATGAAGTGCGAAGCAACGATCGTGGCAATCCACGCCACCACCATTTTGGTCACGAGCAGCGTGCCCGACTTGCGCAACACGACGCCCGTCGCCCGCAGGTCGATCGTCGCGCCCATGCAGAAGAACCACACCGCCAGAATCGGCACGGTGCCGCTAATCAAGCCATTCGTGAACGACCCGAGGTATTTCCCCGCGCCCGGTGCAAACGTATGAACACAGGCGCCGAGCAGCAATGGCACCAGCATCAGGCCGCCTGGAATGCGGTCGATGGCCTTCTTGAGCTTCATGCCTCCTCCATGGACTTTGCGTCCAGTTATCGGGTGGATCACCCGGGGTGATGTCCCGTTCTTGCGCCGGGCGACTCCCTTTCGGCGCAATATAGCACCGCAATAGGAACAACGTTCCGATTTTGATGGGCTTCGCGCTCATCGTTTACCCGCTGTTAGCCTGAAAGCCTTGCTACTCTTGATGCGGCGTTGCAATATTTTCGGACCAGTGTTCCATAATTTAAAATCTGCGCTACAGTCGAGCACAGACCGGCGCCGCAATACGGCCTGCCAGGGCGCCCAATCCGATCGGAGAACACAACAATGGAAGTGAGACAGAGCATCAATAGCGAGTACGCGAAGACGCTGGATACCGCGGGATTGCGCAAGCAGTTTCTCGTCGAGCAGGTGTTCGAACGCGACGCGCTGCAACTCACCTACAGTCACATCGACCGCATCATCGTCGGCGGCGTATGGCCGGCCTCGCGCGCGGTCGAACTGCCCGCCTCGCTTGGCAAGGCAATCGGCGTCAACTATCTGCTGGAGCGCCGCGAACTCGGCGCGATCAACATCGGCGGTGATGGCTGGGTCGACGTGAACGGCACGCGCCACACGGTGCGCAATGAAGAAGCCATCTACATCGGCAAGGGCGCGCAGGCCGTTGCATTCGGCAGCGACGATGCGGCGCGTCCCGCGAAGTTCTACCTGAACTGCGCGCCCGCGCACGAGTCGTATCCCACCCGCACGATCTCACTCGCGCAGGCCTCGCCCGAAACGCTCGGTGCGCCCGAAACAAGCAACCGCCGCACCATCTACAAGTTCATCGTCCCCGAGGTATTGCCGACCTGCCAGCTCTCGATGGGCATGACCAAACTCGAACCGGGCAACCTCTGGAACACGATGCCGTGCCACACGCACGAGCGCCGCATGGAGGTGTATTTCTATTTCAACATCGCCGACGACGCAGCCGTTTTCCACATGATGGGCGAGCCGAGCGAGACACGGCACATTCTCGTGCACAACGAGCAGGCCGTGATCTCGCCGAGCTGGTCGATTCACTCGGGCGTCGGCACGCGCGCGTACACCTTCATCTGGGGCATGGTCGGCGAAAATCAGGTGTTCAGCGATATGGATCACCTCGCCGTGCGCGATCTGCGTTGATGCGCGGCATGCTGGCCACTGCGGATACGACCGGCAGGAAAGGCACCCTCGGCACCCCCAGCACCATAGGAGCCCACGCACAGTGAACACCTTCGATCTGACCGGCAAGGTCGCTATCGTCACCGGCAGCAATGCGGGCCTCGGCGCCGGCATGGCCGTCGCGCTTGCCACGGCCGGCTGCGATATCGTCGGCGTGAGCCGCGCGGACGCCGGCGCTACGCCCACCCATGTGAAGGCGGCCGGCCGCCGCTTCGCGGATGTGCGCGCCGACCTCGCGTCGATCGCCCCGGTTGAGGACATCGTGCGCGCCGCCGTCGAAGCATTTGGCCGCGTCGACGTGCTCGTGAACAACGCGGGCATCATCCGCCGCGAAGACGCACTCGACTTCAGCGAGGCCGACTGGGACGCCGTCATGGACGTCAACCTGAAAAGCGTGTTCTTTCTTTCGCAGACCGTGGCGCGGCAGTTCGTGCAACAGCAAAGCGGCGGCAAGATCATCAACGTCGCGTCGATGCTGTCGTTCCAGGGCGGCATACGCGTGGCGTCCTACACGGCGTCGAAAAGCGGCGTGCTCGGTCTCACGCGGTTGCTCGCGAATGAATGGGCCGCGCACGGCATCAACGTGAACGCGATCGCTCCAGGCTATATGGCGACCGCGAACACAGCAGCGCTGCGCGGCGACACGCAGCGTAACGAAGAAATTCTCAGCCGCGTGCCGGCAGGCCGCTGGGGTACGCCGGAAGATCTCGCGGGACCGGTTGTATTCCTCGCTTCGTCGGCATCGGACTATGTGCATGGGCATACGCTTGCCGTAGACGGCGGCTGGCTTGCGCGCTAGCGTGACAGCAGCACGGGTCGATGACGGGTTGCACGGATCGCGGGACACGGTATCCTCTCGACGCCGACGAACGCTCGGTCAGGGCCATGAGCGATTCTTGATCGGGTTGGCATCAACAGGGGAAGGATGGAAATGGCAGCAATGGGCAAACAGCGCAGAGGCGACGACAGCACCTACGCGCAAGATGCGGACAGCGCGAGTGGCGCGGGCGGCACGATCAACGACAAGGGCGAGTCGGCCTCGTCGATCGGCAGGGTCTTTGCGATTCTCGGCGCGATCGGCGACAGCGGGCAGATCGGCATCAGCGAATTGTCGCAGCGGCTCGATCTGTCGAAGACCACCGTGCACCGCGTAATTCAGACGCTGAAGGCGCTGGGCTACGTGACCCAGGAAGTCGAAACCGAGCGTTACCGGCTAACCATCCGCCTGTTCGAACTCGGTGCGAAAGCGCTGGAGAGCGTCGACCTGGTGCGCGAGGCCGATATCGAGATGCGCCGTATCGGCCAGGTCACGCGCGAGGCCGTCCACCTCGGCGCGTTCGATGAAGACGCCATCATTTACATCCACAAGATCGACGCCGACTACGGGCTGCGCATGCAGTCGCGAATCGGCCGCCGCAATCCGCTGCACAGTACGGCAATCGGCAAGGTGCTGCTTGCGTGGATGCCGCCGGCCGAAGCACGCGAAGTCCTCTCGCACGTGGAATTCCGCAAGTCGACGCAAAAGACGCTCGCCTGCGCCGACGCCGTGCTCAGCATCCTGCCGCGGGTGCGTGAGCAAGGCTATGGCGAGGACAACGAGGAGCAGGAAGAAGGCCTGCAATGTCTCGCGGTACCGGTGTTCGACCGCTTTGGCCGTGTGATCGCCGGCCTGTCGATTTCATTTCCGACCATGCGCTGCGGCGCCGACACGAAATCGCACTACGTCGCCCTGCTTAAGCAATCGGGGCTCGCGATCTCGGCGCGGCTTGGCTATCGCGAGGCGGCGACAGACGAGCAAGCCGCTATCGAAGGCTTGAGCTAAAGCCGCGAAACGCCTCGCGAGTTCAAGCGGCCTTCGCCGCCGGATTCGGCTCGACGCTGCGCGTAAAACTGCGGCGCCCGTCGACACTGACCGGCACGTCCCCCTTCAGCGTCACGCGACGCACCACGCGGTGAGCATCGCCGTAGTCGTTGACCGCGTAGTGCTGGGTTGCGCGGTTATCCCAGATCGCGACGTCGCCCGCCTGCCAGCGCCAGCGCACAATGTTCTCGAGTCGCGTCACGTAGGCTTGCAGCAGTTCCAGCACATGCGCCGACGCACTGGGCGTGAGGCCGACGAAATTCTTCACGAAATGGCCGAGTATCAGCGTCTTTTCGCCGGTTTCCGGATGGACACGCACGACCGGATGCTCGGTTTCGTAGCGCGTCGACACGAATACTTCGCGATAGCGTTTGAGCGCTTCGGCATCCCGGCCGCGCTCTCCGACGTTGCCATAGCTCGCGTAGTCGTATTCATTGCTGTGCACCGCCCACAGTTGCTCGGCGAGCGCCTTGAGCGGCGGCGGCAGATCGTCGTAAGCGGTGGCGGTGTTGGCCCAGACGGTGTCGCCACCCACCTCCGGAATCGTCACGCCGCGCAGGATCGACGCCTGCGGATAGGCATCGACGAACGTCACGTCCGTGTGCCATGAATTCGCGCGGCCGCCGCGATGTGAATCGAGTTCGAGCAGGTAGTCGGTGCCCTCCACTACCGGCACCGTGGGATGCGAAACCGGCTCGCCGAGCAGCCTCGCGAAGGCTTCCTGATCGCTGTCCTGCAAGTGCGCCTGGCCGCGAAAAAAGATCACCTTGTGGCGCAGCAGTGCGGCGCGAATCGCTTCGACGGTTGCCGGTTCGAGTTGGCCCGACAGGCACACGCCGCGAATTTCCGCGCCAATGCGGCCGGTGACAGGTTGAATGTCCAATGCGTTGGACGTCGCGAGACTGAGATTCGACATGCGAGGCAACTCCTGGGTTCAAGGACGATGCCTCGATCTAACCAGTGTTGACGGCGCACGTAAAACACTTGTTTTTTCTGTGCTTATCACGCATTCGGGCATGACGATCGCACGCGATGCGATGACGTCAGAATCGCCACAATCGCGGCACAATCACGGCAGCATGCGCTGCAACGTCTGATCCTTGAGCACCAGGCGATGAAACAGCGCTGCCGCGATATGCAGCGCGATCAGCGCGAACAACACCCAGGCCAGATAGCCATGGATATCGCCCATTTCATGTCCCACTGACGAGCCGACCGGCGCGATGTCCGGGTACGGCAACACACCGAGCAGCTTGACGGACCATCCGCGCGAAGACGCATTGGCCCATCCCAGCACGGGCACAACCACGAGCGCGAGATAAAGAAGACCGTGCGTGATGTTTGAAACGACACGGAAAAAAGGCGAAAGCGATGCGGGTGCTGGCGTGTGCGTAAGACGCCAGACGATTCTCACCAGCACCGCTGCAATCAGCGTTGCACCCACACCGAGGTGCCACGCGATCAGGCCGTCGGGCCGCGTGCCTTTATGGATATCCGGCATGGTCCATCCGATCACGAACTGCGCTGCAATCAGTAAGACCACCAGCCAGTGAAGAAACCTGGCCACGCCGTCATAGCCTGATGCGTAACGCGAGAAACTGGCCGGGTCCGATCGCATGGTCATGAAAATGATTTAGCCGCAGTGAAGCGATTGAATGGGGAGCGCATTTGTGCCGGGTGCGTGCTTATTCCGCACTTGTCCCGCATTGTATTCCGAGCGTACTCACGCGGGATGCTACGGATGAAACCTTAAGAGAAACTGATGTCGCGATCCATCGCGAGTCTGCAACTGAATGTATCCGTTCAGCATACGCGCAAGGATTAGCCGCGTCCCGCCTGTCCCGATTGTTCGTACCCGTATGAGGCGACCCGCTCGAGCCCGCAGGATGCGCGCGGCTTCGACATTTTCCATAGCGCGCTCAACGGGTTGGCCGCGAATGTCTCGCCATCTGAACGGCCAATCGCCGCGTCACGCCCGATCTCCCGTCCTTGTGCTGAACGCCGTCGACATGCGCAAAAATCGACACGTCCTGTTACACACGAACACACCGGTAATCCCGCCGCTCAGTAGAGTTCGATCACACGTAAAGGGAGAGCATCGTCATGAAACGAATTTTCGCGCTGGTCCTGCTGGCTGTCACGCTGGGGAGTGCATTGGGCGGCTGCATCGTCGTCCCCGGAGGCGGTTATCACGATCATGACCACTATCACGACCATTACTAAACGTCCTAAGCACTCCAGGCGCCGCTGGCATGGCGCACTCCACACTCAATCGTAAAAACCGAGAATAAAACATGAGCAATTCACGAAGCCGCTGGCTGTCGATGGCTGTCGTTGCAGGTCTGGGGATCGGCGCATCTTCTGTCGCGCTGGCGCACGTCGACGTGGGCGTGAACATCGGTATTCCGGGTGTGGCCTATGCACCCGAGCCGGTCTACGCCCCGCCGCCCGTCTACGCACCCGCGCCGCCGGTGGTCGTGGTGAGCCCCGGCTGGTACGGCGAACGTTATTACGACGGCCATCGCTACTGGGAACGGCGCGAGTGGGAAGAGCGCCATCACGAGCGCGAATGGCACGACGCGCGCGGCTATCGTGAAGGCCCACACGATGATTGGCACGGTCATGGCGGCGACCACGGCGATTGGCACGGCCATGGCAACGGTCACGGGCCGGGCGATCACTAAGGAATGGGCCGTAGCGGCGTCGCTGACGCGGTTGGCCCACGCCGGCATTCGCGCCCCATCTTTTGCAGGAGCGAAGACTTGCAACGCAACGATCCAAGGCGTGTAACCGCACACATCGACGGCGCCGTCATTTCCGCCGAATACAGCGAACAGACCGGTCAATTGTGTTTGCGTCAGGACGGCGTCGTGCTTCGCGAATGGTTTCCACCTCACTCGTGGATCGCGATTGCATCAGTGGCCGGCGCGCGCCACTGGGGCACGCGGCCCACTGACGACGACCTTCTGGCGTTACTACGCAATGAAATGACCTTGCTGCGCGCGCAATAGGCCCCAATGAGCGCAATGAGCACGCGATGCTCAGGCGTAAAAAAAACGGTCATCGAATGTGTTTCGATGACCGTTTTTCTGGTCGACATCGCGGATGTTGAATGCGTCCAGCAACGCAGCGATAAATCCGGTGTTTCGTCGTTCCCTGCGTTATTCCTTCGTTATTCCCTTAGCGCGCGTTATAAACCGGCGGCGAATAGGAACTGACCGTCGTATCGTTGCCGCGACCGGCTTGCCATGTGCCGTGGCTGCCCGAACCGTAACCACTGGTATCGGCCTGACGAGCGCCTTGCTGTGCGGAAACCTGCGCTTGCGCGCCCTGCTCGTTTTGCGGGACCGGCTGATTCGATTGCGCGAACGAAGCGATCGGGGCACCGAGAACAACAGCGAAAGCAACAGCCTTGATGAGCGATTTCATGAAACCACCTCCATAGATTGACTTGCACGCGCTGCAGACATGATGTGTGGTGCAGCGGATGAAGCAAGTCTAGGAGGGGATCAGGCGCGGATAAATCCCCCAATCCTGAATTCACTGTTGCTTTTGACACTACAATGGCAGAAGCCCGCCCATCAAGGGTTTGCCGGGCTTTTTCCGCGCGGCGAAACGCCTCTGACCGAAAAAAAACCGGCCCCTGTTCTATAAACGCTGGCTATCAATTCGTGCTACACCACCGCGACGCCCACGTAATTCTCCGCCATCGCGGTCGCCGCCGCGCGCGACGTGGTCACGTATTCGAGTTCGGCCACCTGCAACTGCTGTTCGAACGGCGACGCGCCTTCAATGCGGTGCATCATGCTCGTCATCCAGTACGAGAAATGCTCGGCGCGCCAGATCCGCTTGAGCGCGGTTGCGCTGTAACCATCCAGCAGATCGGTGCGATTTTCAACGTAGAACGCGTTCAGCGCCTCGGTCAATACACGCACGTCGGCGACAGCGAGGTTCATGCCCTTCGCGCCGGTAGGCGGCACGATATGCGCGGCGTCGCCGGCGAGAAAGAGCCGGCCATGCTGCATCGTGGCCGAGACGAAACTGCGCATGCCGACAATGTTCTTCTGAAAAATCTTGCCATCCACGATTTTCTGGCCATCGTGTGAATCGACGCGTGCGTGCAGTTCGGCCCAGATGCGGTCGTCGGACCAGTTGTCGACAGAGTCCTTAGGATCACACTGGAAATACATGCGCTGCACGTTCTGCGAGCGTGTGCTGATCAGCGCAAAACCGCGCTCGTGGCGCGCATAGATCAGCTCATCTGACGACGGCGGCCCTTCGCACAGAATGCCGAACCAGCCAAACGGGTACACGCGTTCGAAATCTTTGCGCAAGGCCTGCGGAATCGATGTACGCGATATCCCTTGCGAGCCGTCGCAACCGATCACAAAGTCGCATTGCAGTTCGCATGCCTCGCCTTCGTGGTGATAGCGAATCGACGGCGCATCGGTATCGATGCCGTGCAGCGAGGTATCCGTCACCCCGAAGCGCAAAGCGCCGCCGGCAGCCATGCGCGCGGCGACCAGGTCCTTGATGACCTCGTGCTGCGCGTAGACCGTAATCGAATGGCCGGTGAGTCCGGTCAGATCGATGCGGCGGCGCTTGCCTTCGAAAGCCAGTTCGAAGCCGTGATGCAACGCGCCCTCGGCCTTCATGCGCGCGCCGACGCCGGCTGCGGTGAGCAGGTCCATCGTGCCCTGTTCGAGCACACCGGCGCGGATGGTGGATTCGATCTGTTCGCGGGTACGCGATTCGAGCACGACGGAGTCGATGCCGCGCAAATGAAGAAGATGGGAAAGAAGCAGGCCCGCAGGCCCGGCGCCGATGATGCCAACTTGGGTGCGCATGAGTTGTCTCCTGAATGCGGCGATTGATTTGCACGCAGTTTGACAATCATGCGCTGTATCGCGCAACGCGATATGGCGGATATGCGTTATCTAGTTTTGAGATATTGAATGCATCGGTTTGGGCCGTCCTATGGCGCGCTAATGCGCTCGGGCGTTGTCCAGACGGCGATCGCGCCTGGTCGGCTGAGCGACGACCAGGCATATGGTTTTGCGAGGCATTGAGGTAAACCCCGATCCGTTCCTGCGCCCCTTGCAACGTCGGCTTACGCGAGGAAAAATCGGTACGCCGGATTCTGCGTCTCTTCCCAGTTCGGATAACCCAGCGTCGCGAGAAAGCGGTCGAACTCGCGGTTCTCGCTCTCCGGCACCTGGATGCCGACCAGGATCGAACTGTAGTCCGCGCCCTGATTGCGGTAGTGGAACAGGCTGATATTCCAGTTCGGCGCCATCGACGACAGGAACTTCATCAGCGCACCCGGACGCTCCGGAAACTCGAAGCGGAACAGGCGTTCGTCGTGCGCCAGCGGCGAGCGGCCGCCGACCATGTAGCGGATGTGCTGCTTCGACAGTTCGTCGAAAGTCAGATCGACGGTGGCGAAGCCGTGTGCTTCGAACGCGCCGGCGATCTGCGCCGACTCGCTGCGGTTGCGGATCTGTACGCCGACAAAGATATGGGCGGAGTTGGCATCCGCAATCCGGTAATTGAACTCGGTGACGCTGCGGGTGCCTACCAGCTCGCAGAAGCGGCGGAAGCTGCCGCGCTCTTCGGGAATCGTCACCGCGAACACCGCTTCGCGCGCCTCGCCGACTTCGGCGCGCTCGGCCACGAAACGCATGCGGTCGAAGTTCATGTTCGCGCCTGACGTGATCGCGATCAGCGTCTGGTTTTCAAGGCCCTCGCGCTCGGCATACTGTTTGGCGCCCGCCACGGCCAGTGCGCCGGCCGGCTCCAGCACGCTGCGGGTGTCCTGGAACACATCCTTGATCGCGGCGCACAGCGCATCGGTATTCACGAGCAGCACGTCGTCGAGATAATCGCGGCACAGGCGGAAGGTCTCGTCGCCCACCAGCTTGACGGCCGTGCCGTCCGAAAACAGCCCGACTTCGTTCAACGTGACCCGTTCGCCCGCTTTCAGCGAGGCGGCCATCGCGCACGAGTCGTCGGTCTGCACGCCGATCACCCTGATCTCCGGGCGCACCGATTTCACGTATGCCGCGACGCCTGCCGCGAGTCCGCCGCCGCCGATCGGCACGAAGATCGCGTGGATCGGGCCCTGATGCTGGCTGAGAATCTCCATCGCGACCGTGCCCTGACCGGCGATCACATACGGATCGTCGAACGGGTGAACGAAGGTCAGGCCGCGCTCCTCCTGCAGCTTCACCGCATGTCCGTACGCATCGCTATAGGACTCGCCGAACTGCACGACTTCGACCGTTGCCCCGCCATGCGCACGCACGGCGTCGACCTTCACCTGCGGGGTGGTCACCGGCACCACGATGATCGCCTTCACGCCCATGCGCGCCGCCGACAGCGCGACGCCCTGCGCATGATTGCCCGCCGATGCGGTAATCACGCCGCGCTCGAGCGCGTCCGCCGGGATGTGCGCCATCTTGTTGTAGGCGCCGCGCACCTTGAAGGAGAACACCGGCTGGTTGTCCTCGCGCTTCAGATAAACCGGATTGGACAGGCGCGCCGACAGATTCGGCGCGCGTTCGAGTTCGGTCTCGCGGGCCACGTCGTAGACGCGCGCGGTCAGGATTTTCTTCAGGTAGTCGTGGCGCAAGCTCACGCTGTCAGCGGCTTCGGCAACCTGATTGAGTTCGTGTAACGGCAAG
The DNA here is from genome assembly GCF_902833645.1 of Paraburkholderia fungorum. Lineage (GTDB taxonomy): Bacteria > Pseudomonadota > Gammaproteobacteria > Burkholderiales > Burkholderiaceae > Paraburkholderia > Paraburkholderia fungorum. Next base: position 263,987 of record NZ_CADFGE010000006.1, on the reverse strand, counting down.
GCAAGCTCCTGGGCGGCAAGGGCAAATCAACAGAGAGATCACCAGGAGGCAGGCAGCAAGCGGACATAAAAAAACCCGCCTCGTGGGGCGGGTTATTGTCACTGCGATCAGACGCGCGCTAACCCACCATTCGATGAATGGTGCTAATAATCAGCGCAATACGGATGTCGAGGCAGTTCATGCGGACGATCTTCGTTGACTTGGCGGCCTTTGTCAATCCCTGCTAGCCAGATCGGGCAGCGCCGCCTGAGCCTGTATGACGCGCACCGCCAGCGACACGCGTCATACGGACGGACGCATTACCGCACGCCGCTTTGTTTCTTGAAGGCGTCCAGAATGCGCCGTTCCAGCGCGTTGTAGTCGCGCCCAAAGTGATGATCGCCCGACGTGCGAATCACCGTGACGCCAGTTTGGGCCAGCGTCGGACACAAGGTGTCCTTCTCTTCTTCACCGTAGAAGCACTGCACGATCGCAGGCGGTACACGCGTCAGTTCGGGCTGCACCTTCAAGGCCTTATCGCTTGCCGGCATACCAAGCCAGCCGCCCACACGAATCTGGAAATCGGCGTCGGGCGCGAAGCCCAGCAACGCAATCAGCGACACCTTCGCGCGCAGCGCCTCGGGCAAACGGTTATAGGCGAACGGCATCACGTCGGCGCCAAACGAATAGCCGACGAGCGCAATATGCTCCGCATGCCAGCGCGTCCCGTAGGTTTGCATCACGCGCGCGAGATCGCGGCTCGTCTGCGCCGGGGTTTTCTCGCTCCAGAAATAGCGCAGACTGTCGATGCCGACCACCGAAACGCCGTCTTTCTGCAACGCGAGCGAGATGGTCTTGTCGAGATCGCGCCAACCGCCGTCGCCGGAAATCACAATCGCCATCAGGCCGTTCGGATGCGCCGCCGGCAATTCGATCAGCGGCAGATCGGAGACGTCGTCTTCGCTCGCCGGGGTCGTCTGCAAATGCCGCGTCACCAACGCCACGAGTTGCGTGCGATCGCCGTTGCCAGGCGTCGCCTTTTCGACGAAGCCCGGCACTTTGTCGCGGATGATCGTCGGGTCCGGCGGGCACGGTTGAAAGCGCGGATCCAGATTGCGCTCGGCGTCCACCGAAACCGCGCCGGCTACCGTATTCGACGGCGCCTGCTCCAGCACGTGCATCGCCAGCGTCGCGCCCTGCCCCGTACCGGCGACGATCGGCGCGAAATAGCGGCTCGATTGCGATTGCCGTTCGAGTTGATGGCTCAGCGCTTCAGCATCGCCCACCAGTTGATGACAGGTTTCTTTTTTCGCGCTCAGATTGGCCGCATAGCGCGCCGTATCCACGCCGACGGTCATTGCGCCCGCCTTCGCGAGCGCATCGGCGGTTTGCTGGTCGGCGGCACTCCAGCCGCTCGCCGGTGAGTACAGCACCACCAGGCCGCGCAAGGGGCCGGCCGGCTGCGTCACCGTTACGTCGCCATAACGGCCGCCGGGTACGGTGGTGGTAGCGGTGGTAGTGGTGGTGGTTGCGGCGCAAGCAGCGGTGCTGCCAGCAACGAGGCTCGCCGCCATGGCGAGCCTGAAAAACGGTTGCAATGTCATGAACGCCGGCCTCCTGCCAGCAATGACAGGTCCGCGAGCGTGAAGAACACGCTCATCGAACCCGACGCCGCGAGATAGCGCGGCTCCCAATGCGGCTGGAACTTGCTCTTGAAAGCTCGCAGTCCGCGGAAGTTATAGAAGCGGCCGCCGAAGCGCCACACGATGCCCGCCAGCCGATGCCAGCGCGACGCGAGCGGCGTCGGCTGCATGCCGGAGAGCGGCGCGATGCCGAGACTGAGCGAACGGAAACCCGCCTGCTTCAGATGCAGCGCCAGTTGGGTGAACAGATACTCCATCGCATACGGCGATGCGCTTTCCACGTGGCGCATCACGCCGACCGTCGCCTCGGTGTTCAGATCGGTCGTCATGTAGGTCACGAAAGCCACCGGTTCGCCGTTCTGGCGCACCAGCATCACGGATTGCGCGGCGAGGTACTCGTCGGTGAACGCGGCTACGGAGAAGCTCTTTTCGCGCGCGTCGCGGCTGTCGAGCCAGCCATCGGAAATCTCGCGCAGCGTTTCGAGCGACGCCGGCACGTCGGCCTGATCGATCACTTCGACGGCAAAACCATCACGCTCGCCACGCTTGAGCGCATAGCGCAAATGCGCGCGATGCGAGCCCTTCAGATCGAAATCGTCGAGCACCACGTGAGCCTCTTCGCCCAGTTTCATCAGCGTGAGGCCGGCGTCGAGGTAAAGCGGCAGCGCGTTGGCACGCACTTGATAGAACGCGGCGCGGCCGCCGTGCGTGTGCGCAAGCGCGACAAACTTGCTGATCAAGCCGGCCCACTCCTCGCGCGGGCCAACCGGATCATGAAGCGCGGCCCACGTGCGGCCATTTTTCGCGTACATCAGGAACGCCTCGCGCGATTCGGAAAAGAGAAAGCTCTTGTCGCCCATCAGCGCGAGCCCGGCGTCGCTGCGCTCCTGCGCCCGCACGATACGCGCCGCATCCTGCAGATCTTGCGCCGGGGGCATGACGAAACGGCCGGCCGCGGGACGCAGCAACTGCCAGAACGCGAACGTCGCGGCAAACAGGCTGGCGGCCAGCGTCGCACGCAGCGCACGCGGGGCGCGTTCGTCGAAAGCGAATTGCCACCATAGGTCGCGCGTATAAGGCACGTCGCGGAACGCAAACAGCATCACCCACACCGCGAGCGCGAGCACCATCGCCACCGACACCAGCCAGCTCATCGTAAAGCGCTCGGCGAACAGCGACGAATGACGATTGAAGCGGCGACGCGTAGACAGCAGCAGCGCGATCAGCATACCGAGCACGCCCGCTTCCACAAACGCAAGTCCTTTGGTCAACGACAGCGCGAGGCTCAATACCGCCAGCAGCAGCGTCATCCACCACGCGGCATCCAGACGCCGCAGCAAGCCGCGCGCGACGAACAGCAGCAGCACGCCGAGCACGCTGCACAGCATCTGCGAGCTTTCGAGCACCCATAGCGGCAGCACGTCGCGCAGAATCCGGATGCGGTGCCAGAACGCGGGCGTGGCGCTGGAAATCACCAGCATGCCGCCGACCACGAACGTCACCAGGCTCAGAAACAGCGGTGCGAGTTTCGACGCGGCCGCCGCATGCTGCAGCGAAAAACGGCTTTTCAACGCGCGGCCTTCGAAACCGGCAAGCAGCGCCGCCGAGACGATCAGCGGGACACCGAAGTAAATCGCGCGATAGGCGAGCAGCGCCGCGACCATCTGATGCGTTTGCACGCTGCCGTTCAGCGTGAACACCATGGCGGCTTCGAATACGCCGACGCCGCCGGGCGTGTGGCCGATCAGGCCGAGCAGCATCGCGGCGGCATAGACGGTGATGAAGGTCACGAAGCCGACATCCGCATGCGGCAGCAGCGCCCACAGCGCGAGGCCCGCGGCCACCACGTCGAGTACGGCGAGGGCCACCTGGGCGAGCAGATCGCGGCGCGCCGGGATATCGAACGACAGCCACTGCCAGCGCGTGCGGACCGGGCGCGTTTCGCGACGGCAGGCGGCCGCCGCGAGTCCGAGCACGGCCAGCACCGCGGCGCCGCTCCAACGCAGCGTAAGCGGCGCAAGATGCAGCATCGCCGCGAGCGGGTCGGCGAGGCACACCATGCCGAGCGCCGTCATCAGCACCAGCGCGAGCGCCAGCGAGACGCTCGTGAACACGGTCATGCGGCCGATCTGCGCGGGCGTGACATTCGACACCCCGTAGACGCGCGCACGCACGGCGCCGCCCGTCAATGCGCCAAAGCCGGTGACATTGCCGAGCGCGGAACCCGCGGTCGCGCCAATCCACAGCGCGGCGCGCGGCACCACGGCGCCGAGGTAGCGCAAGCCGACCGCGTCGCGTCCGACCAGCGCGACATAGCTGAGCGCGGTCGCGCCGAGCGCCGCGGCCCACTCGCCTGCCGTCAGGTGACGGAGCTGGCGCACGACCGAGCGATAGTCGACTGCTTGCGAGAGATGTTGGAGTACGACTAGCAGCAACCCGCAAATGACGAGTGCGAGCACGGGCGAGAGAATGCTGCGCTTGCCAAGCACGCGGGACACTCGGTCGAACATCGCGCCTAGCCGGTCGAACCTGTTGTTATATCGGTGGAACATGGTCAATGCGAGCCTTGCCTGGAGCTGTCGTGGCGACGGATCGTCTGCCACGGCGTCGCCTCACTCTGGCGATTACAAATGGATAACGGCAAAGCGTTAAAAAGGTTGACACTGTCAGCCAATGTCATTCAGTTCGTCGGGTTTTAACCTGGATCGGTGAAGGAAGCCGAACACGCTTCGTGGCATGACGGCGCAACTTGCGCCCATCAAACGGTCGAAGTTGCCGATTGGTTTGCCGTGCCGATACGGACCGCGAGCCTCGACAGGGGGGAGAATTTTAAACGTTTATTGAAGATACCGAGACGAAGATTTGGCGCCCCGTCGTAATCAGCCGATCGCGCACTGATTTAAAGGCTGATTTTATCCATCAAGATTTTCGCCTCGCGTGCCGTAATCGAGATCAATAGCACGGCGCAATGCCGGGATTTCGTAGCCTGAACGGCGGCAATTGAAGGGGAATGATGATGGCGGAACAGGATTGGGTGATTGCGGGGATCTATCTGGTCGGACTGGTATCGATGGCGCTTCTCATTAGCGCACTGTCCGCGCGAGCGACCAAAGAACGTCCGGTTTCATCGCGCATCAGCGATTAATGCCCGCAGGACCGGGCTTCCGACGCCGCAAGCCCGGAGCCGGCAGCGGGAAGCTGCCTGGATGAAGGCCGTGACGTCGCGCGTGCAATTTGCGCGGCCTAGGGCGAAGTGATTCATTGCGCCCGGCAACTGACGACAGCGGGGGCTCGCCTGATCGATCCTGACGGCACGCCCTACGCGCGAGACAACGACCTGCCTGGTGTTCCGGATTCCAGGCCGTAACGATAACTACCAGCCGTACTATCAGCCGTTAGTGAGACGCTTACTGCGGGCGGCGATGCGCTTCGGCCAGCACAGCGCAGGTTTGCAGATGCAGGTTGAGCGCGTGCAGAGCCAGTGCGCGGAGCTTGCCCAGCCACGTGGTGTTGGCGGGAGTTGCGGTGCGGACGGTAGCGGCGTTGGATGCAGTGTTCATGACGGACTCCTGTATAGGGTTTATACCTAGGGAATAACCCGATTATAGCCCTCTCATGCCGCGCCGCAACAAATATCAATAATATTGCCGGCATGTTGCGCGGCGCCGACGCCCATACCCGCACAGTCCACAAAAAGGGCGGCATCAGTTGGCGCATCGGCGGCGCGCAATTAACCATCCGCACCGTACAGGTGCAATAATGACGCCTTTGCCTGCGACCACCCGCCGCAGATCGCCTCTCCTCCATGACCGTCGTCGAGAAAGCTCTGATTGCGCCCCTTATCGTCGCATGTGCGATGTTCATGGAAAGCGTCGATGCGAATGTGATCGTCACCGCCCTGCCCGCCATGGCGCGCGATTTCGGGCGCGATCCGGTCACGCTGAAAATCGCGGTAACGAGCTACGTGCTGGGTCTCGGCGTGTTCATCCCGGTATGCGGCTGGCTCGCCGACCGCTTCGGCGCGCGCACGGTCTTCCGGACCGCGATCGGCATTTTCGTGGGCGGCTCGCTGCTGTGCGCCGCGTCGAACTCCCTGCCCACCTTCACCCTCGCCCGCTTCGTGCAAGGCGTCGGCGGCGCGATGATGGTGCCGGTCGGGCGGATCATCATCTTCCGCGTGGTGCACAAGTCCGACTTCATCCGCGCGATGAACTATCTGAGCGTCCCCGCGTTGCTCGGACCGGCCGCCGGGCCGCTGCTCGGCGGCTTCATCACCACCTATCTGCACTGGCGTCTGATCTTCTTCATCAACGTGCCGATCGGCATTCTCGGCATCTATCTGACCAACCGCTATATCGCCAACACACGCGAACCGGATCCCGGGCCGCTCGACTGGATTGGCTTCTTTCTGTCGGCGGCCGGCGCGGTGCTGCTTCTGCTCGGACTGTCGCTGGTGGGCGGCGAACTCATTTCGAATCAGAACGCGTTCGGCATGTGCGCGAGCGGCGCCGTTCTGCTTCTCGGCTACGTTGTGTACGCGCAGCGCGTTGAATTTCCGCTGCTGGATCTGCGGTTTTTCAAGGTGCCGACTTTCCAGGCGAGCGTGCTCGGCGGATCGCTGTTTCGTATCGGCCTCGGCGCGTTGCCGTTTCTGCTGCCGCTCATGCTGCAGGAAGGACACGGCATGAGCGCGTTCGAGTCCGGCCTGATCACCTGCGCGTCCGCATTCGGCGGCATGTTCATGCGTGCGGTCGCGTCAAGCGTGCTTCATCGGTTCGGCTTCCGTTCGGTGCTGGTGGTGAACGCGGCGCTCTCAGGCATATCGATCGCCGCGTGCGGACTGTTTTTTCCCGGCACGCCGACCTGGATCATCTGGTTCGTCGTCCTGCTCGGCGGCTTCTTCCCGGCGCTGCAGTTCACGAGTCTCAACTCGCTGACGTACGCGGAAATCGCCAGCCGCGATGTAGGACGCGCCACGAGTCTCGGCAGCGTAGTGCAGCAGATGTCGCTCGGTCTGGGCGTGACGATAGGCGGTATCGTGCTGCAGATTTCGCGCGCACTGCATGGCCATCCGAGCATCACGTGGTCGGATTTCTGGCCCGCGTTCCTGGTGGTGGGCCTGTGCTCGTTCGCGTCGATTCCGGTGACGCTGCGCATGCCGCATGGCGCCGGTGAAGAAATCTCGCGGGGCGGCCGGGGGTAAAGTGTCTCTGCCTAAGTCGGTCTTGCGGCTCACGCTCATCCGGCCGATGCGCTGGCCGTTGCGACACAAGGAGAGAGAGCGGCGCCCACTTCGTCAAGCGAGCCTGAACCGGACCGCCCAGCGCACTAGCCGCTCGCCAAGGCAGCGAGCGTATCACCGAAGCCGCCGCGAGCGCGCGTCGCCGTGCGCGCGCTCGTGATCACGCGCGGTGCGGCACTCCACGCGATGCGGGCGCCAGTCGCGATCAAACGATCGACCAGCGCGACGTCTTCGCTGCACGTGAGCGGCGGAAAGCCGCCGGCCCGTCGATACGCTTCGGCCGAGACGCCGAGATTCGCACCGTGCACGTGGCGATGGCCGTCGGCATCCACATAGGTCTTGCGGAAATATTCGCGCACGCTGTGGGGGTGAGCTGCCCAGTCGTCGACGGCAATCGAGCCGCACACCGCGTCCGTGTCCAGCGACAACTGCGCGACCAGCCAGCCCGGCGACACGCGGCTATCGGCATCGGTGAAAGCGAGCCAGCGGGCGCCGTCCGCCAGCAGAAAATCGGCACCCGTCGCGCGCGCAATGCCGACATTGCGCACCTTCAACGTCAAGGTCTCGACACCGTAAGCACGCGCGATCACGTCGGAAAAATCGTTGCAGGCATCGAGTACGGTCACGATCCGCACCGGCTCGCCGGCCAGACCGGCATGGCGCGATGCTTCGATCAACGCGGCAAGGCATGGGGCCAGCAGAGCCTCTTCGTTATGTGCCGGAACGATCACGCCGATCATAGGAGCCCCTCGCGTTGCGCGACTGAACGCGCGTCGTACGACCAGACGTCGATCAGCAGATCGGCTTCGTCGTGATGCGCGAGACGCGACAGGCCGCAGCGCGCATCGAACAACGCGTGCGCGGCATCGGCGGAGGCGAGCGCCTCGGCAAACGGCCGGCGCCAATGGCATGCGAGCAACGTGCCGTCCGGTGTGAGCGACGCGGCAATTCGCGCGGCCAATGTTTCGAGATCGGCTGCATCGAGGTAATAAGCAAGTTCGCTGATCACGATCAGCTCGAACGGCCCCGCCTCGGTCGGCCATTGCTGCGGCACCCTGCGCTGTTCCACAGAGACCTGCGGCAAGCCGGCCACCCGTTCGCGTGCAAGACGTACGGCCGTTTCGTGCAGATCGGCGGCGAGCAGCGCGTCGCATCGGCTTGCCAGCGCGGCCGTCAATTCGCCGTTCGCGCAGCCCGGCTCGAACGCGTTGCGGTAACGCGGACGCGGCAACAAGGCAAGCGTGAGCGAGCGCTTGCGGTGCTCGTACCAGCCTTCGCGCAGGTGCCAGGGGTCGTCGCTGCTTTTGTAGAGTTCATCGAAATACGTCGCCGTAGAGGACATATCAGCGGCCCTCCACGTATCGCGTCAGAGCGTCCACGGCGCACCTCCGGTAACAGCGTTGGGCCCGGCTTTGACGATCAGTTCGCCGAGCGCGGCAAGATCCCGTTCAGCATGGCTTTGCCGAAGGAACACCGGCAGGTCCGCCAGCGCCCGGGCAAAGCGGGCATCGCGGCATAACGGAGCGGCGCCGAGCGTACGCGTCGCGTGGGCCATCACCTCGGTGGCCGCTTCCTCGACGATGAGGCGGGCGCGCATGGCTTCCGGTTGAGCGTCGGCTTGGGGGTTCGCGTCGATATGAGCAGCGGTTTCCCGCAGCACGGCGGCAGCACCCGCCAGCGCCACGTCGACCGCGCCGAGGTGGGCAAGCCGATGCGGGTCGGCGCGCTGCATGGATGCGTCGCGCAACGTCCGCGCGATCTGCGCTGCCGCGCCGTACCAGCACGCGGCGATACCGGCGCCGCCATGCCAGAAGCCCGGCCGGCGCACGTAAGCATGCGCGCCGCCCACGAGCGTGGCCGCGGCCCGATTGAAGGTAACGTCGGCACTGGCGGTGGCTTGCATACCGACGGCCTGCCACTTTGAGGTGTCGATTGAAATCGACGCCTGATCCATCGCGACGGCGGCAAGCACAGGTTCGTCATCGAGCCATGCGGTGACGAGCGTGTGACTGACCACGCGCGCGCCCGAACACCAGGCTTTCGTGCCGTTCAGCGTCAGTTGCTCGGCATCGCCGGAGCCACTCGCAGGCCTGGTGGCCTGCACACGCGCGTCAGGCGGCTCCGCCGCCCATACGCCCCAGCGGCTGCCAACGGACGGCGTGGGGCCATGCAACTCGGCGAGAATCGCCAGCGCGTCGGTATGACCTTCGAACAGTTTGACGAGACTGAGATCGCACGCGGCAACCGCGGCCAGGGCGCGCCAGCGTGCGAGCGTGTGTCCGTGCCCCGGCAACGGCATGCAGGGCAAGCGGTCATAGCCCCGTTCGATCAGCGCCTGAAAAACATCGCCCAGCGCGGCGGGGTCTGCCGTATCGAAACACGTGTGATGCAGAAAATCTTCCAGCGACCCGGCGGAGCGCACCGTCGATTGCGACGTGAATCCCGAATGAGGGTCGCGAGTGTGGGTTCTGCTAATTCGTTCCGGCGACCGCGCACCCACGCTGGCCGCACGATCGCGCGTGGCGAGCATCGTGCCTCCCTGAAGCAGTTCGATCTATACGCGCGGACTTTGGATAGCAGCCGCGCGTGCAGACAAACAGCAAGCGGCGTGCCGCAGGCATCGAACCTCGAACAGTTGGGATGCGCCGTGCTGCTTCAGGAGTGATAACGCTCAAGATTAAGCGCGCAGCACGCTGCTTTGAAGGAAGCGCGCCTACTGACTTTTACCCGCGCCACCCTGTTCGCGCCGCGCTTCCGCCTGTTCCAGCAACGCCTCGAACAACGTGAGGTCTACAGGCTTGACGAGATGGGCGTCAAAACCGGCCGCCCGGGTGCGCTCGCGATCACTCGCATGACCGAAGCCGGTCATCGCGGCGAACAGCGTGCCGGCCAGCGCGGGCATCTCGCGCAAGGCCGCCAGCGTCGCGAAACCATCCATTTTTGGCATCGCAAGGTCAATCAGTGCAAGGTGCGGCACGAGGCGCGGCGCGACTTCGAGTGCCTGCGCGCCATCGTAGGCAATGCGAACTTCGTGGCCTTTGAGTTCGAACAGCATGGCAAGGCTGTCGGCGGAGTCGCGATTGTCGTCCACCAGCAGAATTCGTAACGGCGGCACCACCGCGTTCACCACGCCGGCGTGATCCACCTGGGTTTCGGCGGGTGCCGCGGCAAGCGGCAAACTGAGCGTGAACGAACTGCCGCATCCCTCGCCCGCGCTGCTCGCAATGATGCTGCCGCCGTGCATTTCGATCAGCGATTTGCATAACGTGAGGCCGATGCCAAGGCCGCCTTCGCCGAGACTTTGCCCGCTCTTTTCCTGCACGAACAACTCGAAAACCGTGTCGAGCGAACCCACAGGAATGCCACAGCCGTGGTCGCGCACTTCCAGCACCGCCATGTGATGCTCGACACGCCCCAATATCTCGATCTGGCTGCCGGACGGTGAAAATTTCGACGCGTTATGCAGCAGATTTTGCAGCACCTGCACGAGCCGCGTCGTGTCGCCACTCACGACCAGCGGCTCGGCCGGCATCTGCGTCGCCACACTCTGCGAGCGCGAATCGGTGAACGGGCGCGCGGCTTCGATCGCGCGCGCCACCACCTCGACCAGATCGACGCGTGCAAGCCGCAATTCGACTTTGTCCGACATGATGCGGCCGATGTCGAGAAGATCGTCGACGAGGCGCGTAAGGTGCGTGACCTGACGATCGATGAGATCGCGTGAGCGCGCGAGCGTGGGGCTCATACCCGCCTCGAGTCGCATCACGCCGATCGCGTTACGCACCGGCGCCAGCGGGTTGCGCAACTCGTGCGCAAGCGTGGCGAGAAACTTGCGCATACGCTCGCCCGAACGTTCCAGTTCCTCACGCTCGCGGCGCTCGGTCAGATCGCGTGTCACCTTGGCGAAACCGCGCAACCGGTTCGATTCGTCATACACCGCGGTGATGTTGACGTTGGCCCAGAAGGTCGTGCCGTCCTTGCGCACACGCCAGCCTTCGTCCTCGACACGGCCGACCTGCCGCGCAATCGCCAGTTCCCGCGCGGGCTTGCCGGCCGCGACTTCTTCGCGCAGGTAGAACGTGGAAAAATGCCGGCCGATGATTTCCTCGCGTGTATAGCCTTTGATACGCGCGGCGCCTACGTTCCAGCTCACCACATAGCCATCCGGATCGAGCATGAAAATCGCGTAGTCTCTTACGCGGTCGACCAGCAGACGAAAGCGCTCCTCGCTTTGCCGCAACGCATCGAGGTACTCGCGCTGCGCAGTCAGATCGCGGGTGATCTTGGCGAAACCCGTCAGCACACCCGCCTCGTTGCGTACCGCCGTGATGACCACGTTCGACCAGAAAGTCGTGCTGTCTTTACGAACCCGCCAGCCCTCGTCCTCGAAGCGGCCGGTTAGCGTTGCCTGCTGCAACTCGTAATCCGGCCAGCCGCGCGCGACGGCTTCAGCGGTGTAAAAGCGCGAGAAGTGCTGGCCAATGATCTCGTGAGCCGCGTAACCCGTCAGCTTCTGCGCGCCGGCGTTCCAGCTGACGATATGCCCAGTCGTGTCCAGCAGGAAGATCGCGTAGTCCTCGATCGACTGCACGAGCGACCAATAGTCGACCGCGACGGGCGGCTTCGCTAGGGGCGCAGACGAAACATGGGCAGCCTCGTTGTTGTTCCCTGCGGAGCGGGCTTCAGTTTCGTTCATGATGAAAAGAGTCTTTTGGTATGTTGAAACAGCATACACCGGCTCACTTTCATGTTTCGCCTATTACCCGGCACGTTATCGCCTCGATCACTGAAAACAGCCATATTTGACGCCGGGCGTGGCCGCAGGACGTCAATGCCCCCGGCGCCCGCCACCGCTGCGACGCTCGATCTGTTCACACAGATTTACTCAGCAAGCCGCGCACAATGCAGGATCGAGGGATCATCTCAAGTGCTGTAGCAAGCGGCGTTCCCGCTACCCCGCAAATATCCGCACGAAATTGGACAAGCCCGGGGCGGCCGGAATCCCGTCGGCGGAGAGGCCGGAAAGAATGATCGCTGTAAGCGACAAACCCCCACGCTTTGCGTGATGCTGAAACTCGCTTGCAGGCTCAGTCGGACCAAACGCGACACCAAGCCTGCGACGCCACCCACAGAACGGTTCAGGCCGCCGCCCCCACCTTCTCCGCCAGCTTCGCGTCATAGCTGGAATGGACATGCACCCTCTTCTTCTCCGGATAGGCGTATGCATACGCCTTGCGCAGCGCTAGCGACGCCTCATGGAAACCCGACAGGATCAGCTTCTGCTTGTTCGGATAGTTGGCGATGTCGCCGACCGCGAAAATGCCGGGCCGCGAGCTTTCATAATTGGATGTATCGACATCGACGCGGCCGCCGTGAATCGACAGATTCCACTTTGCGATCGGTCCAAGATCGGCGACCAGACCGTACAGCACGACGAGTTGCTCGGCGTCGAGCTGCGTCTCGCCTTCGATATGGCGCAGCGCGATCGATTTCAACGCATCGTTCTCGACGTTGAGCCCCGCAATCGCGCCGACCACAAAATCCATCTCCCCGGCCTCGACCGCCCGCCGCATCGCATCGACGCTCGAATTGGCCGCACTGAACCCGTTGCGGCGATGCACCAGCGTCACACGCCGCGCGACCTCGCGCAATGCCAGCGCCCAGTCCAGCGCGGAATCGCCGCCGCCCGCCACCACCACGGTCTTGCCGGCAAAATCGGCAAGGCGTTGCACGCTGTAGTGGACGTGACGCGACTCCAGCGGCACGGCTTCGGCAAGCGCCAGTTTTTGCGGGACGAACGCGCCATTGCCGGCGGCAAGCAGAATGGCCGCCACGTCGAATACGAGGCCGCGGTCGGTATGCACGGTCCAGCGCCCATCGTCGCGCTGCTCGACCGACTCGACCCGTTGTTCCAGATGAATCGGCACCTCGAAGGGCTTGCATTGCACCAGCAAACGCTCGACCAGTTCGCGCGCCGTACACGACGGAATCGCGGGAATATCGTAGATCGGCTTGTCCGGATAGAGCTCCGTGCATTGTCCGCCGACCTTGTCGACCGCATCGACAATCTGGCATGACAGGCCGATCACGCCCGCTTCGAAAGCGGCAAAAAGGCCCACAGGGCCTGCGCCTACGATCAGAACATCGGAGCGAATCGGTTGCGGAAGGGGGTCTGCGGCGGTCGTCATGAGGTGCTCGGTGGGTAGGTCGATGATGTAGGTCGATGAGCCACCATACAGAATCGCCCGAGGCCCGGCAACGATGCCATTACAGGCGATAAGGACGCTCGTGCCGGTTGTTCCGGTGAGCGGCACAGGCCTCATTGAATAGATTAAATTTATGGAACCATAAAAAAACAACATTATTTTTATAACCGACGAGTTCGTATAGTCGAGCCCAGTTCGAATGCGCCCCTTCTTCGGCGCCCTCCTTTCTCGCTACTGGACCACGATGAAACTACTCAAGTTCGCCCCTCTCGCGATCGCCGGCGCGCTCTCCAGCGTTGCCCATGCGCAAAGCAGCGTGACGTTGTATGGCCTGATTTCGGCGGGCGTCGGTTATGCGACCAATCAGGGCGGCAAGAACGCGTGGCAGGCGCTCTCGGGCACCAACCAGAACCCACGCTGGGGTCTAAAGGGCATCGAGGACCTGGGCGGCGGCACGAGCGCGATCTTCCAGTTGGAGAACGGCTTCAACGTGATGTCCGGCACCGCGTCGCAAAACGGCCGCGAATTTGGCCGCCAGGCGTTCGTCGGACTCTCCAGCAAAACCTACGGTACGCTGACCTTCGGCCGTCAGTACGACACAGTGCACGATTACGTGGGCCCGGTGATCATCGCGAGCAACGGCGTGAACATCGGCGACAACGACAACGGCTATAACGACATTCGCGTACAGAACGCGGTGAAGTACGTGACACCCGACTATCGCGGGTTGAAGGCCACGGCCGAATACGGCTTCAGCAATGCCACCGGCTTCGCCAACAACAACGCATATAGCTTCGGCGCCGGTTACGAACACGGACCGCTGAAGTGGAGCGTGGTCTACGCGCAATACAACAACCCGTTTAGCGCGACCAATCCGGACGGCGCGATTTCGAACGACTACGCGTCGTCGCTGCTGATCTTCGCGAAGAGCGCGCTGCATCCGGCCGCGTACGCGAGCAAGCAACGCATCTTCGGCACGGGCGGTTTCTATACGGTCGGCCCCGCGCAATTTGCAGCGCTTTTCACCGATGTCCGCTACGATTATCTCGACGGTTCGCACCTGCATCTGCAGAACTACAACCTGAACGTGAACTACCACGTGAGCCCCGCGTTCATTCTCGGCGCTGCGTATGCGTTCACCGACGGCAAATACGACGTGATCAACACGAGCCCCAAATGGCATCAGGTCAATCTGCAGGCCGATTATTTCCTGTCGAAACGCACCGACGTCGCGTTGACGGTGATCGCGCAGCAGGCCGCGGGCGACGCGCAGCATGCGCAGATTTTTGCTTACGCTCAATCCACCGGCATCCGTCAGATGATCGCGACGGTCGGCATGCGCCACGTGTTCTGACCATGATGAAATCCTTAGACTCGACTCAGGAGCGGCGTGCGTTCTTGCGCACAGCCGTGGGGCTGGCCGCTGGTGCATCGGCGTGGCCGATGTTTGCCGGCGCGGCCTCTCCAGCTACTGCGGGCGCTCCCAACACCGCGAGCGGCACGTCCTCTTCGGGCGCTGCTGCGCCAGGCGGCGTGCGCCGCAGCGTGATCATCGATTGCGATCCCGGTCAGGACGACGCGATCGCGATCATGTTCGCCCTCGGGGCGAGCGACCGGCTCGACGTGCGCGCCATCACGACGGTTGCGGGCAACGTGCCGCTCGATCTCACCGAACGCAACGCCCGTATCGTGCGCGACTGGGCCGGCTGCACGCAATCGCTGCCGGTCTATGCGGGCTGCCCGCGGCCGCTCACACGCGAACTGATCACGGCGGCCAATGTGCACGGCAAGACCGGTCTCGACGGCGTGCCGCTGCACGAACCGCTCGCGCCCCTCGCGCCGCAGCATGCAGTCGCGTTTCTGATCGACACCTTGCGCGCGGCGCCGCCCCATAGCGTGACGCTGTGCGCGATCGGGCCATTGACCAATCTGGCCACCGCGCTTATCGAAGCACCGGAAATCGGTGCCGGCATCCGCGAAATCGTGCTGATGGGGGGCGCTTTTTTTGAACGCGGCAACATCACGCCCGCGGCCGAATTCAATATCTACGTCGACCCGCAGGCCGCGCAGGTCGTGTTCGCGAGCGGCGTGCCAATCGTCGTGCTGCCGCGCGACGTCGCGGTAAAAGCGCCGATCACGCCGGCACGGATCGCACCGATCCGCGCGCTCGGCAATCGCTGCGGCACCATGGCCGCCGACATCATGGCCGCGGAAGTCGCGTATCAGAAGGGCCGCAAGGGCATTGAAGAAGCGCCGATGTACGACCCCTGCGCGACCGGCTACCTGATCGAGCCGTCCCTCTTCAAGGGACGCGAGGTCAACGTGATGATCGAGACCGTCGGCGAATGGACGCTCGGTGAAACGGTGGTGGACTGGAGCGGACACAGCGGCCGCAAGCCGAACGCGACATGGATCACCGAAGTGGACGCGGACGGTTTCTATGCCGCCTTGCGCGCACGGCTTGCCACGCTGCCGTGAGCGGTTCAAGCCGTGAAGCGGTGAAAAGCTCGACATCGGTGAGGCAATCGGTCATGCAGTCGGTCATGCAGCGCGCGCCAGTTGCGTCAGATATGCGCGGCGATCCATTCGCGGCAAGCTCGCACGTGCGGGCCGCGATCCTCGCCGGCAAGCGAAATCAGCGCGATCGAACGGGCGACGCGCGGCTTGTCGAGACGCAACGCGACCAGTTCCGCGTCGTGCAAATGCATGGTGTAGAGACTGGGCAGCACGGCAATCGCCAGACGGTTGCGAACGAGTTCGTACAACGGCTCGGTGTACTCGACGCGATACGCGACTGTCAGTTGCAAGCCTTCGGCCCCGCCAGTGCGCCGCAGCGCGTCGCTGACGCTGCCGCGCACGAACACGGCCAGATCGCGGCCCACGAGTCTCGCCCACGCAAGGCTTTTCTTCTGCGCGAGCGGATCGTCACGCCGCACCACGACCACGATCTGATCCTCGAACAGATCCTGGTAGCGCAACGCGGCTTCGCCGTCCTTGTCCGGCACGGCTGCATCGGGTTCGTGCACGCCCACGCCGAAGTCGGCCGCGCCCTCGCGCACCGCATCGATCAGGGCGGTGTTCGGCATGTCGTTCAGCGTGAAGCGCAGCGACGGTTGCCGGGCGCGCAACGAGGCGAGCGCAGGCAACAGGCGCGCCGCAGCCGACGGAATCAGCCCGATGCGCACGGTCTGCACGCGTTCGGCGAAGGTGCTCGCCATATCGTCGAAGGTGCCGCGCGCCTGATTGAGCAACCGCTCGGCGAGCGGCAGCACGCTGGCGCCCGCATGCGTGAGCGTCAGCCGGTGCGCGGAGCGTGCGAACAGTGGACCGCCGAGCAGGAACTCGATCTGCCGGATCGCCGCCGTCAGGGCCGGCTGCGTCAGGGCGAGCGACTGCGCGGCCTGCGTGAAGCTGCGGGCGTGCGCCAGAGTGACGAAGTACTGGATTTGCCGCAGCGTGAGCGCGGGCAGCAGGGACGAACGGTCGGTCATGGAGAGCAATGCATCGACGCAATGCGCAGCAGTATAAATGCGTGGTTACAGGATGAATCAATTGATCAATAACGAATCTTCAATGCCGAACAGCAACAATCCGGCACAGGCCGCGCACGGCGGCTGGCTCGAACGGCGTTTCGCGCTCGCCGCGCGCAAAACCAGCGTGCGTACTGAAACGATCGCCGGCATCACGTCGTTTCTCGCGGCCGCTTATTTGCTGGTGGTGATTCCGTCGCTGCTGTCGGCCGGTGGGATGGATCGCGGCGCAGCAACCACCGCGACGATTCTCGTGTTCGTGCTGAGTACGGTGTTGATGGCGCTGTATGCGAATCTGCCGTTCCTGGTGGGACCCGGCATCGGCGGCTCGGTGATTCTCGGCATTACGCTCGCGGGCGAACACGTCGCGTGGCAAACGGGCCTCGGCATTGCATTCGTGTCCGGCGTGCTGTTCCTGATCCTGACCCTGGTGGGTGCGCGCAGCCTCGTGGTGCGCCTGATTCCGGCGCAGATCAAGCTCGGACTCGGCGCATCGATCGGTTTGTTCATCGCCGTGCTCGGCTTTCGCAACGCCGGGATGGTGATCGCCAACGCGAAGACCAACGCGCTCGCGCTCGGCGATTTCTCGCGGCCCGGCACGCTGGTGGCGTTGATCGGCCTCGGCGCGGCTGTCGTGCTGCAAGGCCGCCGCGTGCCTGGCGCGATCCTGTGGGCGATTCTGATTGCGGCTGCCGCCGGTGTGCCGCTCGGCGTCACGCATATGCCTGCGTCGTTCCTGTCATGGCCGCATAGCATCGCGCCGATCGCCTTCAAACTTGACATAGCGAGCGCGTTGAGCGTGGCCGCGATTCCGTATCTGTTCGTGTTCTTCGCGGCGGAGTTTTTTTCGACGCTCGGCACCACGCTCGCAGTCGGCGCCAAAGCGGATCTGCTCGACGAAAACGCGAACTTGCCGAACATCAACCGGCCGTTTCTCGTCGATTCGATTGCCGCGACGCTCGGTCCCGTGTTCGGCATTCCGGCGCTGACCGCGCTGGTGGAATCCGCCGCAGGCGTTGAAGCAGGTGGGCGTACCGGCCTCTCCTCGCTTGCCGCAGCCGCGATGTTCGCGCTGATGCTGCTGTTCGTGCCGGTCGCACTGGCCATTCCGAAGGAAGCGACCGCGCCGGCGCTGATCCTGATCGGCTTGTCGATGTTCAGCACGATCCGCCACACGCATTTCGACGACTTCAGCGATTCGCTACCCGTTCTTTCCATGGTGCTGCTCACGCTGATGTCGAACAGTTTCGGCACCGGCATCGCGGGCGGCCTGCTCTGCTACGTGCTCGTCAAGCTGCTCGCGGGACGCTTCCGTGAAGTGCCGTGGGGTCTCTATGTGCTGGCCGTGCCGCTCGGCTATTACTTCTATACCGTGGTCAAGCCGCACTGAAACTACCGAAAACCATACCGACATGAAAGAGACATTGGGCAACGTGCCCGCATCGCGCCTTGGCATTACGCTTACCGACGCCCATCGCGCCTTCTTCACCGCCCTGCCGAAGGTCGAACTGCATTGCCATCTGCTGGGCGCGGTTCGCCACGAAACGTTCATCGCGCTCGCCGAAAAGAGCCACGCACCGATCGCTCGCGAGGAGATCGACGCGTTCTATACGCGCGGCGAAAAACCGGTCGGCGTGCTGCGCGTGCTGCGCGCGCTCGACGAACATCTGCTCACGCAGGCGGACGACCTGCATCGCATCGCCTATGAATATCTCGCCGACGCCGCCTCGCACCAGGTGCGTCATAGCGAATTCTTCTGGAATCCTACTGGCACGGTACGCGTTTCGAAGATTCCCTATGTGGATGCGCAAGCGGCCATTGTCACCGCGATTCGCGACGCCGCTTGCGACTTCGGCATCAGTGCGCGGCTGATCCCGAGCATCGACCGCGAAGCCGATCCCGACGAAGCGGTCGCGCTGGTCGACTGGATGTGCGCGCATCGCGCGGACGAAGTGGCGGGTCTCGGCATCGACTACCGCGAGAACGACCGGCCTCCGGAATTGTTCTGGAAGGCATACCGCAATGCGCGTAACGCAGGTTTCAGGACCACCGCGCATGCGGGCGAATTCGGCATGCCGTGGCGCAATGTCGAGACGGCCGTCGATCTGTTGCAATGCGATCGGATCGATCACGGCTACACGATCGTCGACAACCCGCAGTTGGCAGCGCGCTACGCGGAGCGCGGCATTGTGTTTACCGTGGTGCCGACAAACTCCTACTACTTGCGCACCCTCGCGCCGGAGGTCTGGGCGGAGCAGCATCCGATACGCCGCATGCCGGGTCTGGGCCTGAAAATTCACCCGAATACCGACGACCCGACACTGCACAAGGTCACCCCCGGTGAAGCATGGCAATTGATGCATAGCCACTTCGGCTTCAGCGTCGCCGAGCTGCGGCAGTTCATGCTGAACGGCATTGACGGCGCGTGGATCGACGAAGCAACACGCCACGCCTGGCGCGCGGCCTGGGGCGCGGAGTTCGACGCGTTGGCCGCGACCTTGCCCGCTTAGACCGGAACGCCGCCGGAACGGCGCCGCGGGTCAGGTCATTCACTCAGGCGCTGCCCGCCCGGCTTCATTCACCAATCCACGACCCACGTAAGTCGCTGTCGTACAGCAATTGCAGCAACGTGCCTGCCGGACGGCTCAGCCGTCTGGCGGCCAGCGCGATAAATTCCACCGAGGGCAGCGTCGGCAGACTGGCCGCGTTGAGCGGCGGCGTCAGGCCCCGGGCGGCCAGGTACTGCGGACGCACGGTTATCCCGAGACCGCCGCGCGCGGCCGCAATACAGCCCGAATGACTGCTGCTTGTGCACACCACCTGCCAGCTAAAACCGGCTTCGGCGAGCGCATCGAGCACCACGGCGCGCGTCACGCTCGGCTCCGCGACCAGAATCAGCGGCAACGGCTGACTCAGATCAACCAGCGTACCGGTGCGCGCCAGCCACTCCAGCCGCCCCGTGAAAAGCGGCACGCCACGGCGATCGCCCAGCCGCCGCTTACCGACCAGCAGATCGATCGAACCGGCGTCCAGCAACTCATACAGCTTGCCGGTCATGCCGATGGTGATTTCCAGTTCGACGTCGGGATGCGCGTCGCGAAATGCCGCCAGCACCGTGGGCAGCGGCCCGAGCGCGACGTCGTCCGAAGAGCCGAGCCGCACCCGCCCTTTTAAACGCGGCGCACGAAACTGCGACTCGGCCCGCGCGAGCGCCTGCAGGATCACGCTGGCGTGCGCGAGCATGGCCTCGCCGTCCGGGGTCATGGCGAGCGAATGGGTGTCGCGCACGAACAGGCGCCGCCCCACGCTCTCTTCGAGCCGGCGGATATGTTCGCTGACGCTCGATTGCGTGAGATCCAGTTGCCGCCCCGCCTCGGTGAAGCTATGACAGGCGGCGACGGTGGTGAAGGTCTTGAGCCAGATGGGATTGAGCATAAATCATTGTGAGCCTGGTTATCGGCAATGTCGATAACAGTCAACGTCCCCAGTGGGGTTCCCGATTGACAGGGATGTCAATACCATGACGCTATCCCGCCAACGATTGTTTCGAGCACGGGCGCCGATCTGTCCCCGGCAGCGCCCTAACGCTCATTTGGATATGAACAAGGATTCCGCTCAGACCGCGCTACTCTGGATCGTCGCCGCCGGCTTTTTCATGCAGTCGCTCGACACGACGATCGTCAACACCGCGCTACCGTCGATTGCCAGGAGTCTGCACGTCGCGCCGCTCGCGATGCAACCGATCGTGGTCGCCTACACGCTGACAATGGCGATGCTCACGCCCGCGTCGGGCTGGCTCGCCGATCGCTTCGGCACGCGGCGCGTGTACTTCGCGGCGATTCTCATCTTCGTGCTCGGATCGCTCTGTTGCGCGAGCGCGCATACGCTCGGCCAGCTGGTGCTCGCGCGGGTCCTGCAAGGACTGGGCGGTTCGATGCTGTTGCCGATCGGGCGGCTCGCCGTGCTGCGCAGCGTCTCGAGCGAGCAATACGTATCGGCGCTCGCGTTCATTTCGATTGCCGGCCAGTTGGGGCCGATCGCGGGCCCAACGCTCGGCGGCTGGTTCGTTCAGGCCATTACCTGGCACTGGATTTTCCTGATCAACGTGCCGATCGGCGCATTGGGCCTTTATGCGGTGCAGCGATTTTTACCGGCGCATGGGGAGACGCAGGCGCCGCCGTTCGACTTTGTCGGTTGTGGGCTGCTGTCGCTGTGCATGATCGCGTTTTCGCTGGCCGTCGACGCGCCGGTGCCGTCGCATCGCCTGGCATGGTCGGCCGGCCTCTTCGCGCTCGCTGTGGTGAGCGCGCTCGCCTACATTCCGCATGCGAGGCGACGCAGCAATCCGCTCTTCAAACTTGCGCTCTTTCGCGAACCGAATTTCAGCGTCGGTCTGATCGGCAACCTGGTATGCCGCATCGGCTCAAGCGCCGTGCCGTTCCTCGTGCCCTTGCTGCTGCAATTGCAGCTCGGTTATACGCCGCTGCATTCCGGCCTGATGATGCTGCCCGCCGCGCTGGCCGGCACCCTCACCAAGCGCTGGATTGCACCGCTCGTGCGCCGCTATGGCTATGACACCTTTCTGCTCGTCAACACGGTGATCGTGGGCTCGTCGATCGTTGCGCTCGCATTGATCACGCGCGGTACGCCGCTGATCGTCGGGATTGTGATTCTGGCGGTGTTCGGCGGCGCCAACTCCATGCAATTCGCGGCGATGAACAGCGTCACGCTCAAGGGTCTCTCGCATGAAGACGCCGGCAGCGGCAACAGCCTTTTTTCGATGGTGCAGATGCTGGCGATCGGGCTGGGCGTCTCGATCGGCGGCGGCCTCGTGAATCTGTTCTCGGCGCAATGGGGATCGGCCGCGCTCGGGTTTCGCCTGAGCTTCGTGTGCGTGGGCGTCATCACGCTGGTGTCAGCATGGATATTCCGCCATCTCGACGAAGCGCCCGTCACGCGCGAGGTGCGTGGGCGAGCGACTCAGGGCGCGGGACGCTGAGCAACGTGGCCCGATCCCGCACGCGGATGCCGGAAAAACCGTCGCGGTTTCATTCAAACGGGCGCCGCCAGCATTGCGGTGGCGGCAATATTCGATAGATCGGCAAAATCGATAATAAAAACTTACGGCCTGATCGCGTTCTCCGTTGATCGGCGTGAATATTCATAACGCATGACGAAATCCGCATTCCACCGTGCATCGGCCCGACGCATTCGGATCGGCGCTGGACGCTTGCGTGACGCGATAGCGTGACGGTTATTCCACTCATGATGCAGCGTCATCGATGCGTTGGGAAAGCCTGGGTCTCCCGATACCGGCGTCTGAATTCAAACGATATTTCGCGTTAGCATGTCGGGCATTAATGCATAACAAGGGAATATCACATGCCATTTGACGAGCGCATGCTGAACGGCATGGGCGTGCTGACGGCGATCGTCGACTGCGGCAGTTTTGCGGCGGCTGGCGAAGCACTCGATATGTCGCAATCCGGGGTCAGCCGTTCGGTTGCACGGCTTGAAACACGCCTTGGCATCCGGTTGTTCGACCGCACCACGCGCTCGGTCGTGCTGACTGACGAAGGCCGGCGATTTTACGAACAGATCGTTCCGCTACTCGGTGGGCTCGAGGAAGCGGCTGCTACGGCGGCGCAAGGTGCGACTGCGGTTCGCGGACGTTTGCGGGTGAGCATGGATCCATTGTTTTCGCGTCTCGTGCTGGGGCCGAGGCTCGGCGGCTTTATCGACAGGCATCCCGATCTGCAACTCGAGTTGATCACGCGCGACCAGTTAGGCGATATGGTTGCTGATGGGTTCGACCTTGCGATTCGTTTCGGCGAACCGCCGGTTTCAACGCTGATTTCACGCAAGCTGATCGACACGCGGATTATGACGGTGGCCGCGCCGTCGTATCTTAAGAAGCATGGTCATCCGGCTAGTCCGGCCGAGCTCGAAAACGGCAAGCATGTGTGCATCAAGTTTCGCAATCCGTTGACGGGTTACCCGTTCAGTTGGGAGTTTCATCGCGGGCGCAAGAAGATTGCGATTACCCCGCAGGGGCGTTTGATGGTGAATGACGTTGGCACGTTGCACAGTGTGTGTGCTGCGGGCCAGGGGATCGCGCAGGTGCTTGCGCTTGGTGTTGAGTCGTTGCTTGCCAATGGCAAGCTGGTTGAGCTGTTTCCTGACTGGAAGGATGAGGTTCATCCGGTGTATGCGCTTTATCCTTCGCGGCATCGGCCGCCGGCTAAGGTTAGGGCTTTTTTTGATTTTGTTATGTCGGTGATGGGGGGTGGGCGGGAGGTTGCTGTTTGAGGTTTTTTTTGCCTGCGCGGCGCTTGGTTTATCTGGTTTGCCTTTGGCGGGTTGGGTTTCCTTGGGCTGGAATTTTGGCCTTTCCTTGCTGTGGTGGTTGTCTCTAGTCTGTTGCTGGTCTTTTTGGCCTTTCCTTGATTTGGTAGTGGTCTATTAGCGTTGCCCCTGTGCGGGGCGGCACTTACTTTCTTTGCCGCCGCAAAGAAAGATAAGCAAAGAAAGCGGCTCACACCGCTAATTCTTAAGCGGGTCCCCCGCGCAGTAGCGACAGTGGTGCATCTGGAATCTGTCGCCTCGCACATTCAGCGTCAGTGACAAAGGAGTCATACCTCCGGCGGCGCTGCGCGCGCCGATACCCTGTTCAAAACACCGCCCGCCGGACTTGCGCTTCCGCGGTTTGGTCCGTTCCCCGACTCGTGGTTGCATCGCTGCTGCAAGCACAAACGCGGCCGCGAGCGCGATCGCGATCGCACCGCGAATGTAACGCACGACATTTCCTTTGAAGCAGTTCGCCAACCGGAGTGGGAGCATCTCGCCAAGGCGAAGCCGACGGCTCCCGCTGCGCGAAGCGAAGCCGCTGGTTTCCCTGGCAGACCCGTCCGCGACGCACGCAGTGCGGAGTGGGAGCTGATGAGCCCTGTGTCAACGGCGCGGAGTGTGCGGGGGCACGGATTCCAGATGCACCACTACCGTGGCTGCGCGGGGGACCCGCTTAAAAATTAGCGGTTTGAGCCGCTTTCTTTTGCCTACTTTTCTTTGCGGCCGGCAAAGAAAAGTAGGTGCCGCCCCGCACAGGGGCAACGCTAATAGACCACTAACAAATCAAGGAAAGGCCAAAAGACCAACAACAGAACCAAACCCCCACCACGGCAACGCCAAAAAACCCACAACCGCCGAGCAGGCAAAACCCCACCCCTCAATCCTCATCATCCGTCCAGGGAATATCCACATCAGAAATAAAAGCCACCGTTGCAAACGGCCCCCCATCCTGACGCCCGATCTTCCCATCGGCACGCTGCCATTCAACCCTGAACACCGTGCCCGGATCATCGGCAATCAACCGCACCGTGCGAACTTCATCCGGATCCGCTTCCTCGACAGGACCGTCGA
Organism: Paraburkholderia fungorum; assembly: GCF_902833645.1. Classification (GTDB taxonomy): domain Bacteria; phylum Pseudomonadota; class Gammaproteobacteria; order Burkholderiales; family Burkholderiaceae; genus Paraburkholderia; species Paraburkholderia fungorum. Next base: position 239,968 of record NZ_CADFGE010000006.1, on the reverse strand, counting down.
GCGAAACCAGCAACTCCTGCGGCCAAAGCCCATCGGTAGGATCGTAAATCTTGTCGCCGTCCGGAATCAGCGTGAATGCCTCCACCCCGATCGTCGCGGACGCCTCAATGATCATCTTGCCCAGCGCGCGTAGCAACGCTGTGGCCCGCGCCGAGTTGGCCTGGCGAATTGCGAGATCCCCGCGCGTCAGCGCCTGCTCAAGTTTTGGGTTGGTTTTTTGTTGCGCCATTCGATGTCCTGATTCCTATCGCTCTGTTATTCACGGCACGCCGATTCGTCACGTACCGCTCTCCGTTTTTCGGGCTGAATCCTACCACTGGTGCGAGCCGCAGCATTGCCAGCCATGCCTTGAAAGCCCACCGGGCCGCCCCGTCACCACAGTTTAGGTCGCCAATCGCCGTCCGGCAGGGAGATTTGCCTTTCAATGCGCCTTGCCACGCTTTCGGGCAGGCTTCGGCGTCGCAGCATCCGTCGGCTTCGCGCCGCCGATCTCAGCAATCAGATGGTCGCGGAACGCCTTGACCGACGGCGGCAACTCCCGGCCGGCCATGGTTTGCACCTGGATGCTGCGCTGACGCATCTGCGGGTGCGTCAGCGGTATCGCGACGAAGCCGTCGCCGGCGTAACGGTCGCGCACCGATAGCAGCCCCGTGAACATGATCGCCCCGGACTTCTGCGCGTAACGGTACATCGCCCCGCTATTGTTGCTGATGAGATCCGGTTCGAGCAGCACGCCTTCAAGCGCACAGGTAATGTCGATCAGTTGCCGGATCGTCGTACCAGGCTCCGGCAGCACCAGCGGATAGCGCCGCAGGTCGGCCAGCGACACCCGCGCGCGCGCCGCCAGGGGATGGTCGGCGTGCAGCAGCGCCAGCACCGGCGCGCGCTCGGTGTGCTCGACCTTGACGCCCTTCTCCGGCGCGAGACTGAAGGTCAGCGCGAGATCGGCGTCGCCATCGCGCACCCGTCGGGTCGCCTCGCCCGGCGGCATCACGGAGAGCGTGAAGTCGATCCCCGGGTACTGGCCGCGGAACGCCGCCATTGCACTGGGCAAAAAATCCGCCGCAAACCCCTCTGAACTCGCGACCTTGATCATGCTGCCGTGCAATGCCTCGAGGCCGCCGATCTCCTTCATCACATGCTCCGCCTCCAGCAGGCTGCGCTGCGCATAGGCAAGCAGCCGCTCACCCGCCTCGGAGAGCGACATGCCACGCGGCCGCCGCTCGAACAGCGCGACGCCGAGATCGCTTTCAAGCCGCGCGATCTGCCGGCTGATCGCCGAAACAGCCACATGCAGCCGCGCGGACGCGTCGCTAATCGAGCCCGTACGCGCCACTTCCACAAAATAGCGCAATGCGATGCCGTGCAATGAAAGTGCCATGAAGGTTGCCTTGAGCAAAGGTACGCACGAACGTGTGCAGCCGTGTGTGAAGAGATTCAGCTTTGCCTTTTCGGCAATGCAAGTTTCGAAACACGATCATTGTGACAAAAATAACGGCCTCCTAGAATCGTTTCGAAGCTGATGGCCGCGAATCGAGAACCGTGCCGCACCAGGCGCCGCGTCGCCGCCATCCCCCGCACCCCGCATCGGAGAGAGACAAACATGAGCCGCAATCAGGCCATCGAACACGCCACGCATCATTTCGAATCCGGCGCCTTTCTTGAGAACCTCAACCGTCGCGTCGGCTTTCGCACCGAGAGCCAGGAAAGCGACCGTGCCGCCACGCTGCTTTCGTACTTGAGCGACGAAATCGCGCCGGAAGTCGAAGGACTCGGCTTTAGCACCCGCATCGTCGATAACCCGGCACCGGGGTTCGGGCCGTTCCTGGTCGCCCATCGTCACGAAGACGAGCGCCTGCCTACCGTACTGATCTATGGCCACGGCGACGTCGTGCGCGGCTACGACAGCCAGTGGCGCGCGCCGCTGACGCCTTGGGCCGTGACCGTCGAAGGCGAACGCTGGTACGGCCGCGGCACCGCCGACAACAAAGGCCAGCACTCCATCAATCTCGCCGCGCTCGCGAGCGTGCTGGCCGCGCGCGGCGGCAAGCTCGGCTTCAACGCGAAATTGCTGATCGAGATGGGCGAGGAAACCGGCTCGCCAGGACTCGACGCGATCTGCCACCAGCACAAGCAGGAACTGGCCGCCGACGTGCTGATCGCGTCCGACGGCCCGCGCCTCGCGGCACGCCGCCCCACCGTCTTCCTCGGCTCGCGCGGCTCGGTGAACTTCAAACTCTCGCTGAATCTGCGCGACGGCGCGCATCACTCGGGCAATTGGGGCGGCCTGTTGCGCAACCCGGCCACCGTGCTGGCGAACGCACTCGCCAGTCTGGTCGATGCGCGCGGCGTGATCGCAGTCGACGGCTTGCGTCCGCCGCCGATTCCGGAGGCGGTGCGCCGCGCCCTGGCCGATATCACGGTAGGCGGCGGCCCGGGCGATCCGGCCGTCGACGACAACTGGGGCGAGCCCGGTCTCACGCCGCCAGAACGCGTGTTCGGCTGGAACAGCTTCGAAGTGCTGGCCTTCAAGGCGGGCAATCCCGAGAATCCGGTCAATGCCATTCCGTCATCGGCGTTCGCCCACTGCCAGTTGCGCTTCGTGGTCGGCACCGACTGGGAAAACCTGGCGCAGCATCTGCGCGCCCATCTGGACGCGCATGGCTTTTCGCTGGTCGAGATCGGCGTCGAGCGCGGTGCGCCGGCCACCCGTCTGAATCCCGACGACCCATGGGTGACCTGGGCCATCGCCTCGCTCGAACAGACCACCGGCAAGAAAACGGCCGTCCTTCCGAATCTCGGCGGCACGCTGCCCAACGAAGTCTTCGCCGACACGCTCGGCCTGCCGACCATCTGGGTGCCGCATTCGTACCCCGCTTGCTCGCAGCACGCGCCGAACGAGCATCTGCTCGGGCCGGTGGTGCGCGAGGGTCTGCAGATCATGGCGGGACTGTTCTGGGATCTGGGCGAGAACGCGCCGCGCTCGAACTCAATGCGTCCAGAAGCCTCGGCTTGAGCGAGCAACGCAGCACCTTCGCCGCTCATCCCCTGATCACTCGCACTTCACCCGCGGTTCATTGCCAGCCGCATCCGCTACGAGGCACGCTCACGATGATCACGTCCACCTTGCAAGCCAGCGCCGCGCGTCCATCCGCCGCGAAGGTCCATCGCATCATTCTCGCGGCGTCGATCGGCAATGCGCTTGAATGGTTCGACCTCGTCGTCTACGGCTTTTTCGCGGTCACGATCGCGAAGCTGTTCTTCCCGGCGCGTACCGAAGCGATCTCGCTGATGCTCACGCTCGGCACCTTCGGCATCTCGTATCTGATCCGCCCGCTTGGCGGACTCGTGCTCGGCTCGCTCGCGGATCGCGCGGGCCGCAAGGCATCGCTGCTGCTGTCGATCGGCTTGATGATGATCGGCACGTTGACGATCGCCGTGATGCCGCCGTATGCCGCCATCGGTTTGTGGGCGCCGGCCGGCATCATGCTGTCGCGGCTGGTGCAGGGATTCTCGGCGGGTGGCGAGTTCGGTGCGTCCACCGCGTTTCTGGTCGAACACGCCCCGCAGCGGCGCGGTTTCATGGGCAGCTGGCAGTTCGCCAGCCAGGGGCTCGCGACACTGCTCGCCTCCGGCTTCGGCGCCTTGCTGACGAGTCAGCTCACGGCAGCGCAACTCGAATCCTGGGGCTGGCGCATTCCGTTTCTATTCGGCCTCGTGATCGGCCCGGTCGGCTTCTATATTCGCCGCTACGTGGACGAAGGCGCCGAGTTCAGCACGGAGCCCAAAACGCGCACGCCGCTGCGCGATCTGTTCGGCACGCAGAAGGTCCGAATGCTGCTCGCGATCGGCTCGCTGGTGATCTCGACCGCGGCCAACTACATGATCCTGTACATGCCGACTTACGCGATCAAGCAGTTGCACCTGCCTGCCTCGACCGGTTTCGCGGCCACGCTCGCGACGGGCATCGTGCTCACCGTGCTGACGCCGTTCGCCGGCCACCTGTCCGATAGCGCGGGACGGATCCGCATCATGGCGGTTGCCGCGACGCTGATGCTGCTGACGGTCTATCCGACCTTCATCTATATGAACGCGCATCCGTCGTTCGCCACGATGCTGCTGGCCTTGCTCTGGATCGGCGCATTGAAGGCGGCGTACTTTGGCGCGCTGCCCGCGCTGATGTCGGAGATTTTCCCGACGCAAACGCGCGCAACCGGTCTCGCGACCAGCTACAACATCGGCGTAACGGTGTTCGGCGGCTTTGCGCCCTTCGTGATTACCTGGCTGATCGACGCGAGCGGCAACAAGCTCGCGCCCGGTTTCTATCTGATGTTCTGCGCGGTGGTGAGTTTGTCGGCGCTCTATGCGGTGCGCGCGAAGCTGAAGATCCGCTGAGCGGCTTGCAGTGAGCTGGAGGGAGTTCGCGGAGGGCTTGAGGCGAGGCGAGGCGACGTGAAACAAGCAGAGATAAGTTCAGACACGCCGAGGCGGGCAAGACAGATCAATCCGCCTTGCCCGCCTCGCCAACTACCTCAAGGTGCAGGATTGGGCTGCAGTTCATGCAGCTTGTCGATCTCCGCGAGCACTTCCGGCGAAAGCTTCAGGTCGGCGCTGGCGATATTTTCCTTCAGTTGATCGAGCGAGGTCGCGCCAATCAGATTGCTCGTCAGGAACGGCCGGCTATTGACGAAGGCCAGCGCGAACTGCGCGGGCGACAGGCCATGACGCTTCGCCAGTTCCACGTAGCGCGTGGTGGCCTGGACCGCTTGCGGCTTGCTGTAACGCTGAAAGCGCTCGAACAGCGAAATGCGGGCGCCTGCCGGACGCGCGCCGCCTTCATACTTGCCCGACAGCCAGCCAAAGGCCAGCGGCGAATACGCCAGCAGGCCGATGTTGTCGCGATGCGCATACTCGGACAGACCCGCTTCGTACGTGCGGTTCAACAGGCTATACGGATTCTGGATACTGACAATGCGCGGCAAGCCGAGCTTTTCGGCCGCGCGCAGAAACTGCGCGACACCCCAGGGCGTTTCGTTCGACACGCCGATATGGCGAATCTTGCCAGCCTTGACGAACTCGGCGAGCACCGACAGCGTTTCTTCGATCGGCACCGTATACGCGTCGTCGACCCACGGATAGGCGGGACGGCCGAATGTCATCGTGCTGCGATCCGGCCAGTGCAACTGGTACAGATCGACGTAGTCCGTTTGCAGACGCGCGAGACTGCCGTTCAGCGCTTCGGTCAGATTCTTGCGGTCGAACTGGTTGCCCTCGCCGCGAATATGGCGCGGGTTGTGCGGTTGACGCGCCGGGCCGGCGATCTTGGTGGCCAGCACGATCTTCTCGCGCGCGCCGCGATGCTGCGCGATCCATGTGCCGATATAGCGCTCGGTCGAACCTTGCGTCTCGGGACGCGGCGGCACCGGGTACATTTCCGCGGCGTCGATCAGATTGACGCCATGGTCGAGCGCGTAATCGATCTGTGCGTGCGCTTCCTGCTCGGTGTTCTGCTCGCCCCACGTCATGGTGCCGAGACCAATCAGGCTAACCTTCACATCCGAATCGCCGAGTCTGCGGTATTCCATCGAACCTGTCCTGTTGTGTGTGAAAACGGAAAGCGCCGACGTTACCATGCCCGCGCAATGCCTGCAGCGCGGCTAAAATACTGCTTCAGCAGCCGCTCACACCGGCGCGCTCAACGAACGCTGCGTCAACCCATCTGCGATGAATCCCGAACACCTCGAACTGCTGGTCACGCGCGTGATGCCCTACGGAAAATACAAAGGCCGGCTGATCGCGGATCTGCCGGGCCACTATCTGAACTGGTTCGCGAGTCAGGGCTTTCCACCGGGAGAAATCGGCCGTCTGCTGGCCCTGATGCACGAGATCGATCACAACGGTCTGTCGTCGCTGATCGAGCCTTTACGCAAGCGCTGAGAGCGACGCCTTCGGCAGATGCCAGCCGTAGGTGACGGCAAGCACGCGCAAGATGAAGCACGCCGCGACGCCAGGCGGCAAGCCGGCGCGCCGCGCCACCACCACGACGAAAGCCCCCGCGAAGGCCGCGGTCGCATAGATGTCGGCGTGCAGCACGAGCGGCACGCGCGCCATCAGCACATCGCGGATCACACCGCCGCCCACGCCCGTGACGGTGCCCATCAGCATCGCGATAAACGGGCGGATGCGGAACAGCAGCGCTTTCTCGACGCCCGCCACGGCAAACAGCGCGAGGCCGGCTGCATCGAGCACGGCGATCAGCGCGGCAGGAAATTGCTGGACAGTGGAATGGAAAACGAAGGTGAGCAGGCCGGTGGCGGACGTCAACGCCGGGTAACGCCAGTCGCGTATCGCGTTGGGCGGTGAATCGCCGATCAGCAGATCGCGGATCACACCGCCGCCAAGCGCCGCGACAAACGAGATCACCATCACACCCAGCAGATCGAGACCGCCGCGCATCGCGCTGAGCGCGCCCTCGATCGCGAAGACAACCGTGCCGGCCAGATCGGCGGCCAGAACCAGCGCTTCGACGTTCGGCGTTATTTTTCTTATCGACAATGTCGGCATCGACGCATCACCCTTTCAGTCCACGAGTAGCCGAAAAGGTATAGCGAAATGCCCGCCGCCGGGTGAAAAATTTGCGCAGCCGGCACGCGATACGGACGGCGCGCCCGTTATTTCGCGAGGCGCGGCCTGCCAAGCCCGCTCTCTCTCGTCAGGCAACCCATGGCGACCAGATGCACGAGCAGGCGGTCTACCGCCTCGTCGATCGACACCCGATCGGATTCGATCATCAGATCGGGTTCGAGCGGCACATCGTACGGCCCGGAAATGCCGGTGAAATTGGGGATCTCGCCGCGCCGCGCACGCGCGTAGAGGCCTTTGACATCGCGTGCCTCGCACACCGTCAGCGGCGCATTCACGAACACTTCGACGAACCCGTCGCCCACGATCTCGCGAGCCATGCGCCGATGCTCATGCTCGGGCGAAATCACCGCGGCCATCGCGACGAAGCCTTGTTGCATGAACAGCGCCGCGACGTGCGCGACGCGCCGCAGATTTTCGGCGCGGTCTTCGGGAGTGAAGCCGAGGTCAGCGGTCAGGCCGCGCCGCAGCACGTCGCCGTCGAGCACGATCGAAGCATGTCCCGCCGCTTTCAGACGCCGGTGCAACGCGTCGGCCAAGGTCGATTTACCGGCGCCGGACAGACCGGTCATCCATATGACGGCGCCGCGGGTCGTGCTCATGACTTACGCTCCCTATCCGTTGCCGGTGCCGCGGCATTCGCCGCCGGCGCGCCGAAGCTGCCGGCCGGCGCCAGGTCCGGTCCCAAACCGTCAAGCAAGGGTTGCAGCAGCGCCTCGCGCGGCTGCCAGCGCCGCACCGAGGTCTTGTAGATCGGGCGGCGCACCTGCGCCGCGCTTGCCGTATTCACCTGCCGCTCGGTCTGGTGAAACGACAGGCAGCGCTCGTCCCAGTCGAGTCCGCAATGCGCAAGCAAACGCCGGACATTGCCTTCGAGGTCCTCGACCAGCTCTTCGTATTTGACTTCGATCATCGTGCCTTCGGGCAACACGCGTTGCCAATGCGCCATCAGCGCGTCGTAGGCGCGGTAGTAGCGGCCCAGTTCACCGAGATCGTAGCTGAATGGTACGTCGTGGAAAATTCGTGAAAAAATCGACAGACAACTTTGCAACGGTGACCGGCTGCTGTGAATGAAGCGCGCGTTCGGCAGTGCCAGATGGATCAGGCCGACGTTGATGAAATTGAACGGATACTTGTCGGTGAAGCGCGTGTAGCCTCCCGATGCCGAGCCTTGCATTTCCAGTTGCGGCGCGTGCATGCGGCGCAGATAGTCGGCGCCGAGCGCGCGCAATTGTGCGGCCCCGACGCCCTGCAACGCTTCGATATCGATACGCAACGGGTCGTCTGAATCGCGGCCGATGCAATTCACCAGCGCCTCGCCGAAGTCCGTACGCTCGCCCATGCCGAGAACCTGCGGATGGCTCGCGAGAATCTGTTCGATCAGGGTGGAGCCGGAGCGCGGCATACCGACAATAAAAATCGGCGCGGCCGACGGATCGCCCAGCCCGTGTTTGGCCGCCAGCACCTCCGCAGTCAGGAGCTCGGGCAAATGCGCGAACAGACCGAGCGCCGCGGCTTCGTCATAACGCACGCCGGCGCGGTGCAACGCGTTGCCTTTCAGGAAATGATCGAACGATGCATCGTTGCGGCCCACATCGGACAGCGCCTGACCATACGCGAAGTGCAGTTCGGCCTGATCCGCCGGCGTGAGCGAAGCGACATTGTGCGCGAATCGCTCGAGCGCGGCGAACACCGGATCGTCGGCACTCAGACGCTTGGATTGCACGAAGTTGCGGTAGTACAGCGGCACCTGCGGAGCGGCTTCGATCGCGCGGCGATAGGCTTCGTGCGATTCGTCAAAACGGCCGAGCGCCTGCAGGCAGTTGCCCATGTTGTTGTACGAGCCATCGGCTTGCGGATTCAGCCGCACGGCTTCGCGGTAGGCGTCGACGGCCTGCTCAAGCCGATGCATCTGCTCGAGCGACCAGCCGAGCCCATGACGCAAATTGGTGTTCAGCGGATCGAGCGCAATGCCCTCGTGATAGCGCACCACGGCTTCGGAAAAACGGTTCAGCACGGCGAGCGTTCCCGCGAGGCGCTCATTGACGGCGCCGTTGGCGGGATCGAGCGCGCGCGCCGCTTCAAAACAGTGGAGTGCCGCCTGGAGTTCGCCGCGAGCGACGCAGGCGTCGCCTTCGGCGCACCATTCCGGGGCGGTCGCAGGCTGTGGGTCGTGCTTCATTAACGGCCAGTTTCTTGCAGGCTTCGCATCAGACAGCCCGGCAGTGTGGGGTACGTTCTTCTTCGTCCAGTGTCGGCACAAACCTGCTCTGGATTCAAAGAGGGAATTGTCTGACGCGAAAGTATCAGGCGCGCCCTACAGTTTCTTTTCGAATATTTAACGAAGTGTTACAGGGCGGTGATTCGGTCATCTTCTGAAGCTTGCTGCAACGCGCGGCCGCTATGGCATCAGATCGCCACGGCGGCCTTGTGGCGGCGGCGTGGCGCGCGCCAGCCGTAATGCGCGGACACAAATCCCGCTGAACTCCGGGGCACGCCGTCTTTCTGATTCTTATACGAGGAGGCGGGAGAAAATCGTGAGCAGGCTTATTGCATCAGTCGCGCTGCTGGCTGTGGCGGCAAGTCTCACCGGGTGCGCGGTCGCCCCGGGATACGACTACGCCTACCCTTACTACTACCCCGGCTACGGTTATGCCTACGGTCCATACGGACCGGCTTACGGCTCGGTCGACATCTGGGGTGGCTGGGGCGGCTCGTGCTGTTACTACCATGGACACGGGGGCTACTGGCATGACGGCGGATGGCATGGCGGTGGCTGGCATGGCGGTGGCTGGCACGGGGGCGGCGGCGGTGGCTGGCACGGCGGGGGCGGCGGCCACGGCGGTGGCGGCAGTGCGTGGAGCAGCGGTGGCGCTCAGGGCGGTCACGGGCATTGACACCACCGGCCGTGCCTTTGTCACGCAGCGGAGTGCGTCGGCCGGGGTGCCCGGGGCGACCATAATGCTCTGATTGCCTTGCTTGCCCTGTGTGAATCGATGTCGATGCGCGAGCTGGCCAGCTCGCGCTTTTCAGGGAACAGGCAGCCCCTGCTCGCTCACCCGCAACGCCGTCGCCTCATCCCTCCCTGCGGTCCTCCTACCGCTTTCGACCTGAAGCCGGCGGATACTCGGCACTACGAACCGCTCCTGAATTTCTGTTCTGGTCGGCCGGCTCGATCTAGTGGATCCAGACCGCACGGCACATCGCCGACGCGCGGGAAAGCGATCACCATGTCCGGGATTTTGAGGTGTTCAGGACGTGCCGGCTCCGCGAAAGCGCGGACCGAAAGACTGTACGGGTGCGGTGCTCATGCGCCCGTCGACAGCGGCATCACCCCGCCCGCCACCTGGCAGTATTCGACGGCTGCCGATACACCGATCCGGCCAACCAACCGACCAGGCCGGTCTGAACAAAAAGCGACTGGCGCGTTGCAAGGCGCGACGTCGCTTTTCTGGGCACTGCGGGGACGGCTGAAGCGCGAATGGGGTGCAGACCGTGCAACCCGGCGCCGGGAAGTCTTACGCGTTGCGGTAAAATCGGATTTTGATTCAAGCCGTCTGGCCGTCCCATGTCTTCAGCTCAAACTCCCAGTCCGCGCCGCGTGTCCGTCGCACCCATGATGGATGGGAACAATCAAGCTGAAGAGCATTGCCAGTAGGGTTATCGGCTGGACCTGCAAAGCTCGTAGCACCGGTGTAGCACTTCCGCCGCGGAATGGAACCCTTTGTCATCCGACTGCACGCTGATGATGCAAGGGCGTTACCGAGCTACTGGACAAGGCCTTTAGACGATACCCATACGCCAGCCCATACTGCAAAAACCCATACTGGCGCCGCTTCTCCCACATAGGTACGCGACCGGCGAACCCGCGAATCCCCTTTTATAACCAGCGATTCCTGCCTTGACTGTCCGCCGTCCTGCCGCAGCATCCGCACCTAGGTCCGCGCTTGGCAGCAAGCCGCCAATTCGAAAAAAAAGCCCACAAAACACGTGGGCCTTGAATTTCCGCCTGGTGTTCGGCATCGAATTGCGGAGCAAGCCTTTTCGACCGCCGTTCACGTCGCGCGCATCACTGTGCTAATCTAGCCATATATGGCTCGTCTGAGTCATGTATGACTATTCAGCGCGGCGAACACATACACCGCTCCGATGCTGAAATAATGCGCTGCTAGAAGCAGGTAACACAAGTTTGCTGTAGTCATGTGCCTTTCCAAAGAGGTACGTGATTCGAAGGGACCCGCCCGAATCTTTCCACGGACGTGGGCGAAGTCCCTTCCCCATTTGAGACGGCGCGATCACTCGCGCCGTTTCTTTTTGAGCGATAAGCCTGCTCAAAATCTATCTTCCGGCTCAGTCCCTTTGCGCTTTGCGGTGTGACCGGCTCATGCTTGCAGCGATTATAAGCCAGCAAAACACCAGCCCCGAGCAGGTGAAAATAACCGTGCTACGACCGTCCACTTTCAGCAACCAGCCGCCGGTCGCCCCACCCGGCGCAAGATTGATCGACTGCGTGGCGTTGTACACGCCGGCCACCGCGCCCTTGCGGGTGCGCGGCGTCAGTTTCGACACCAACGAAGGCTGCGACGCTTCAAGAATATTGAAGGCGGGAAAGTAGACCGAGAGAAGCGCCGCCACACTCGGAATCGTAAGCGGAGCGACGCCCAACAACAACTGTCCGATCAGGATAAGACCAATTGCACTGACTTTCATGATAGTCACCTTGACGCGAGGCCTCACCGCGACATGCCCGTCCGGAAACCCGCCAGATCCGGCAAACGTATCCACTGCGAGCGTCACATCGACGAGCATGTCGGTGTGCAGCGAGATACGAACAGCGTGGTCGCCGAGCAGCTTCAGCAGCCCTATCTGAACCGTCGAGCCCGCCGGCTTTTCGCCTTGAGCTTGGGCAGCAGCCCGCTTTTCAGCGGCGATCTTTTCGAGTTCAGCGCGGCGAACTTCGAATTCAGCCAGGGCTTCCTTCGTTGCGCGGCGAGCTTGCTTGTTCGCGATCAGGAAGTTACTTGCGTAGCCGTCCCTGACCTTCACGATATCGCCCATGTTGCCCAGATTGACTGCCTTGTTCATAAGAATGATTTTCATTCGAATGCTCCTTATCGCGTCGTCCGGGTTAGACCTTGTGCTGGCCGGTGCACGGCACCAGCGCGAGGAAACGTGCGCGCCTGGTAGCCATGCTGGTCGCCCTTTTGGGAAACGTTGTGCAATGGCTAGATCATAGGGAGCGGGAAAAACTAGAGATACTGCGTCAGGCTGACGACGGGGAATCTTTGCGCGCTGCCGTACCCCGTTTGCCAGCAGGCGGGGTAGGTGCAAAACCCCGCTTTGCGAGCCAGCCATCGATAGTGGTTTGCGCTTGGGTAGGGCTTAAACGTACGCCCTCAATAGACTTTGCGTAAGCGAGGACAGCCTCTTTGATCGACAACACTGCTTGCCGACGGCTGGGATAAGGTTTTTCATTCGCTAGCTTCCAAGCGTACTCACGGACCGGATCAAGTTTGGAGTCCTGCGCCTCTTTCGCTTTCTTCGCGTTTTCGGTGGGTTGCCGTTCAAGATATTTAATCATTCCATCTTGGATATCGACGTGCTTCTCGTAAATCTCCAATTCCACTTCGGTAATTTCAATAGCCGACTGATAAAGACCAAGTCCCTTTCTAAATCCAGATAGAAATACATTGTGCAATGCAAAAATCATTTCCAGATACAAAGGTTCGTAATTATGCTCCCTCACCTTCCTTAGTTCATTGAGAAAGTCATTTTTTGTGAACAAATCCGACCGATCATCAAGCGGCTTGGCGAATTCGTTAGTGAGATAGTCTATAAATTCCGCGCCGTACCCCTCGCGGATATCGTTCATATTCATAAGCGCCCCCAACCCTCAAGTGGAAACAAGGTATCCGCCTAACAACAACGCCAGAATATCGTGCAGTCGCTCACGACTTCGACACATTGCCGAACTTCTTGCCAATCTCTGCAATAAAACCGTTCATCGCATTCCAAAATCCGATCAGTTCTATCTGAGGATTATCAACCATCGACTCCATGCTTAGCGAATACTTACGCAGGCGGCCTGTGCCGTGAGCCTCCGACGTTCGAAATGTATTGTCGAAACGCGTAATCAACCCTTCCAACGAGTCCAAGAACTCCGCATTAGCGATTTGATGCTTTTCTGCGATTCTTCTAAAGTCCTTTTTTCTGCTCCTCGCCCCCATGAAAGACTCGTACTCTGCTGGAGCTTCCGTCAATACTATAAGTCCCATCAGCTTGTCCCACAAGGCGCGATAACGAAGTACATACGCCGAATTAAAGCGATGGACATCCATTTTTCCAAAAAACTTCGCCTCGGAGTCGAGAATAGAACCCCCTTCGAGCTTTCCCTTAGCGAAAACCTCGGTCCACGTCACGCCGACAGAGTGAGAGTCCAAGAAGAGAAGGAAAAAGTTAATTTGTATATCAAATAGCGCTGTAAAAACACGCATTCCATCCGGGCGCGTTTGAAGCTGGTCGAACGCACTTGCCAACGAAATATGACTCGGCGCAAAAATAGATCTTGCCACCATATATTTATCCAGCAGTTCTTCAAAGCGCACCACTTCCTCGCGCGACTTGAGAGAGAAACCCTCGCCAGCCATGTGCTCCCCCTATCCGATCTGACTATCCGAACACTATCGCCGGGCGCCTGGGCGTGCCCCCGCTCCCCGGAAGTATGCCTACAACTCTCCCGCGGACAACCAAAAACACCCAACTGCTGCCGCCAGAACGCCTAACATCGGTCGAGCGTCGCCCCGACCAGCTAGGCTGCCTTAAGCAATGTTGAGCGCCCACGCGGGTTCGCGAAGCTCGTACACCCGGGCAATCGTGGACGAGCGGCGCCGACATGCGCTATCGTGGGATGAGAGACCGAAACAGCCTGCAGCAACCAGCCAATCAAGGGAGATTGCCATGCAGCCCACAATTCATCCGTCCACTTGGAAATTCTTGCGCGGCATTTACCGGGATTGGTATTTTCCGCGGCCGGATCTCACGCTTAACGATTGGCTAAGCGATATGCGCCGAGCACATGCCGCGCTACTTGGCGAGGACATCGAAATCGATCGTATACTCGCGCAGTCCATCATGGTTCTTGAATACGCCATCATTGATCGCGACGGTCGGTTGCCGGCTAAGATCACCTCGTAACCGCCCCTAGCCGCCCGCAAGACGACGAAGGCGAACCAGAGCCCGCTCGACGCGTTTGAGCACCGGATGACTCGCCTGCAGCCCGCAGCTGCCGTGGCTATCGTGCCCGGCCCTGCTCTGCTTTTGCACTTCTGGACCTGAGCACAAGCAGGCGTGACCCTCTGTTCTTGCTGCCTCATTTTGAGACTGGAACCGCGATGAACACGATAGAAGCCGAAGTCGCCCACAAGCCGTCGCTCGGCGATCCGGCAATCATCAATGAACTCGTCAGGAATTTCTGCAAGTTCGCCCTCGACACTCGGGCCGACTTTCACGCTGGCATCGGGCCGCGCGACCCACTACCGCTCATTGAGGCAGAGGCGCGCCGGGTCTCGGCCATCATCACGCCAACCATCAGCAAACGGTCGTGGTACGGCTTATGGCATGTCCTGAAGAAACTCACCGCCGAGTGCGATGGCGACCCGGTGGTGGCCGCGCTTCTGTACTTGGCAATTCAATGCACCACCGCAGGGGATGCACTCAATAGCGGCGAGGATGAGGCGGACGTGAAGCGCAGGCTAGACGACTGCGTGCGGGACATAGCGAAGAGAATGGTTTGAGGCGCGGATAGCGGCGCAAACCAACGAGGCGCGATCCCGTCTTAGCCCCGCCATCCTTCGTTCACGTTAATCCACGCGGATTCGGTCCCCTTCAGCCAGACGCCATTGGCGCCCTCCTCCCACGTGTATATTTTCTGCCGCACCACGGCACCCTGCTCAAAGCACGTATCCGTGAGCATGTTGTTATTCGCGTCGTACGTGAACGAGTGCGGCAAAGAAGTCGGATCGAACGTAATTCCGTTGGCGTCTTTGACTACAACGCGGACGTTTGCGGACATGGCTTATGCACCCAGGAACGCCGGGGGCGTCGGCAACGTCGCCTCTACGTTATCGCCAATGTTGCGCAGCGATTGACGGTAGCCGACTAGCTCACAGAACTCGCTCGCCGAAACAGTCGTCGTGCCGCGGCCAATGGCAATCTCTTCAAGATGCTGCGAAACAAGATCGGCGGTAGAGGCGAGCAGCGAAGATGCGGTAGGTTGCGACATGATAACTCCTATGTTTGGTTATCCTATACTCTCGTCACGAGCCCGTTTGCGAGCACCCTGCACGGAAGAAAAAAAGCCCGCGATTGGAGCGGGCTGAAGCGCTGCTACAGCGCGAGGCGGATGACCTCAAACAATGAGCCTCATTCTATCCATCACGACACGATTCGCAAACGAGGCCGACATATACCAACAAACCGTAGCCAACCGGGGCATCGATCAGTTACTCACGTCGTTGCCCGGCAACGAAACACGTTGCGTCGCTCCAGAAGAGGTCGGCAGATTAATCGTGGTGGACAGCTTCTTCGACTTTTGCACGGTGCCGATGTTGGTGCTGTTGTTCTGCTCAATGATGATGGTCACGCCACCGACGTCGGACCCACCGCCACCATTGCCACCGCCCGCCGATTTGAGATACTTCGGGTCGATCTTCGCAATGTAGTCGCGCGTTTCCTTCGGGGCGAAATTCAGCCACTTGTCACCGTGCGCCTTGATGTCTTTGTCGAGGTTCCCTTGACCCCAGTTGTACCCGGCGAGCGCCTTGCCTACGTCGCCGTGATTGAATTTCAGAAGGTCGCGGTACATGCGCGCCGCGCCGTCCGACTCCGAGGCGAAGCTGCCAATCGCCACTCCGTACTGCTTCGCCGTGCCGTCGAGCATTTGGAAGTTGCCCTTGGCGCCCGCGCCAGACGTGCGGTTATTCGCGCCCCACGACGTTTCTGCGCCCCACACGCCATCGAGGAGCCCCTTGGGCAGGCCGTATTGCTGCTCAAGTCCACCAAGGCGCGCGTCGCCAATCGCGCGACGCCCAGCGTTAAACATGCCCGTGCCCGCATCAATGATCTTGTCCCATGCCGTGCTGCCCGTCGCAGTGTGCATGCCGTCCATTTTGACGCGGGACACGTACGAGTCTTCGACCGCTTGAATCAAGCCCTTATCAGTCGGCTTCTGAGGTCCAACAAATTTCGGATCGACAGGGGTCGCAATGCCCGCGCCGAGTTTGTTTGCCATCCACAGAATGCCGTCCATCGCCTTCTGCGAATACGGCACTAGGCGCTCGCCGATCTGCGTCTTGATATTTTCGATGTTCGAGTCGATAGAGCGCTGAATCGTGGCCTGCGTATCCTCCTGACCCTTGCCAGATAGCACGCGCACCATTTCATTTTGCATCTGCTGAAATTTGCCGCCTTGCTCGGCCTTGTCCATCGCAGCGATGTCGCCAGGCTGCATATCCTTGCGGCTGCGGATCGCGTCCGGTCCCGTGCGGTAGAGCTTTTCGAGGTCGTCAAACGAACCGGCCTTAGAGATACCGGCGATTGCCTGCATCCCGCCCTCGCGCACGTCGCCAACGCCGACCCCGGCGTTCTTCAGAACCGTGTCAATGCCGTTGTGGTCCGACGTGCTCGCGTTCGCAAGGCTCGCTGCGTCGCCGAGCGACTTCAGGCCAAACATATTCTTGACAGCGTCAAGCTCCAATTCCACGCCGTTCTGGCCGCGACCGGAGTAAGCCTTGTCGAGGCCTTCCATGGTGACGGCGAGGTTCGACCCGGCGGGCCCCTTGTTTTGGCTGTCCCAGTCACTGACGCCGCGGCGTGACATGAAGCCGGAAACGTCGCGGTTGTCCAGGCCGTTTGAGAACAGGCCGCCCTCTGCGCGAAGCTGTGCGCGGATCGGGTCCATGCCGAACTGCTGCATCAGGAAGTTTTTCGACGCCTCTGTGCCGCCCATCCGCTGCATGGAAGAGTTGGCCGTGCCGAGGACCGAGGAGGCGTGGTCCGCCGTCATATCGCCAGTCAGCATTGAGCCGTATGCGTTGCCGAACACGTTCAGATTCGGGTTGACAGCGTTGAACCGATTCTGCGAGGCAGAAAAGTTTTGCATTTCCTGCATGACCTCGCCAGGAGTCGCCTTACCCTGCGCATTGACGATGGCTTCCGCAAGCTGGGTAGCCAGTTCCTTGTTGTTCTGGCGCGAGTTGATGCGCTGCATACCAGACACGAAGTTGACGCCCTGCGACGGTTCGAGACCATACGCGCGCCCGAGGTCCGCGCCCGAGCGCGTGGCAGTCGAGAGTTCGGCAGGAGTGTGATACGCGCCACCGCTTGCCGCGTTCGCCTGCCCTTCGAGCTTGACGAATTCGCCGTTCGCAATGCCCAGGCCCCGCGCAGCCTTGTACGATTGCTCACTCAGGTCGCCAAACGATACGCCGAGATCGCCCATCGAGCGCTTCAGGGTGTCGAGGTCAACGTTGCGGGCCTTGGCCTTATACATGCCCTGCCCGGCCCACTCCATGCCCTTGCCGATGGTCGAGGTAACGCCAGCGAGGAGCGCACCGATAGGGCCGCCCGCGATGCCTGCGGTGACGATGTTGCCAAGCGGGCCGCCGATGCCGTTGCCGGCCGCCAGCGCGGTCGCCGTGCCGAGACTCTGCGGGCGGCGCTTCCACCACGAGCCGCCCTCTTCGCCTCCACCACCGGAGCCACCAGAACCGCCGCTACCGCCCCGGCCAGGGCGACGCCCACTACCGGACCCACCGCCGCCGCCCGAGTCGCCGCCAGCACCGCCGCCAGGGGGGGCCGGGGGAATGATGTTGCCGTTGGCGTCGGTCTCGTTGTAGACGGTCGGGTCGAGCGCCGTGCCGCGTACGGAGTGCAGGAAAGCGCGGTCCCTCATGCGCTGCGCAATACGCGGGTCCGTGGACAGCTTGGAAAAGTCGATCTGCGACAGGTGCGCGCCTGACTGGCCGGTCGCCTTCAGTGCATTGCGAAGTTGAGACGAGAGCGCGAGAGTCTGCTGGAATTGCTTGTTGATGAGCGCGAGATCGCGCGCCATCAGCTTCATATCGACAGGCTCGAACTTCTGCTTCTGATTCTGCGCGACGGCCGCACCCAGCTTGTTCATGCTGGCCGTGATCTTTTGAATGGCGGCGTCAACGCCACCGACGTTCGCGCCTACTCCGATCTTTACCTCTGCCATTTTTGGCACTCCGAATGCGTGTTAGATAGCTTTATAGTGGCGTCACTACATAGGGCGCGGACCAACGAAAAAGGCCCTGCAATGAGGGCCTTTCGCGCTGCGATTGAGCCGCACTAGGCGGCCCGGGATGGTTGCCGACGGTTAACCACGCAGGTTTGGAATCGTGTTGTTGACGACCATTGCGCGCAGTTCATTGCTAGGCCTGTGCGACTTCCAGATTGACCCGGTCGCCATATCCTTCGGGTTGAGGAGAACCCACACGCGATGAAGCTCGGCCACGCTCGCGAGATAGGCTTCCTCGTTGACCGCCACGATCTTTTGCATAGCCTGCAGAGCAAGGGAATTTTCTTCCAGTTTCGCATCCTTCTCACGTTGCACACAGTCGGCGCGCGCCGTAGCCAATGCTACATTCAAATCACGCAGCCTATCCGCCGATGCCTGGATGGTTACCTCCAAATCTGTGAGGTCCAAATCCGCGATCTTGATGGCCAACGCGCGCTTACCATCGGCATCGCCGTTGTCGCGTGCCGCGCGCAATGCTTCGGCGGACGTGGCCTGCAGTTCCGAACGACGCGCAAGCAGTTTCGTATGGCTCGCTTGGGCCTCCTCGCTTGCAGTGGTAGCTGAAACTACCGCAGCGCGGCTGGCGGCGAGCGCCATCAGGGCGGGACTTACTTGGACTTGTGACATTATTTGATCCTTTAAATGAGGGGTATTCGTGTTTGTTACGCGTGGGACATGCTGGGACGTTGCGGCGCGCGATACTTGTCTGACAGCAGCATCAGGCGTGCGTGGCGACTCTCGGCGAGGACGGTTGCGGCTTGATTAAGCTCATCCTGTGCGCGACGCGCGGCAGTGGCTTGCGAGGCTTCCTGCCCAGCCGCAGCCTCATTCAGCTTCTGCTGCTCGGTTTCGAGTTCGAGCAGGTATTCGCGCAGCTTCAGTGTGCTATCCCCGGCGATGATCGCGCGCTGAATTGACGCGCGGGCTGCTTCAATCTTCGCCTTCAGTTCGGACACATTCGCCTCCGTTTTCTTCGTTGCCATCACTTCTCCGTTTGCGGCTCGCTTGCCGCGCTCAACCAGATCAAGATCGCCGACTTCAGCCAGCGTTTGCGTTTGCCCAAAAGGATCGGCTCAATGAATGAACCCTCCTTCACCATCCCGTTAAATGTTGACCGGCTCACCGTGAGTAGCGCGGCGACCTCGTCAGCATTCAGCAAGATCGGGCCGTCGTCGCTTGTGCTCATCACGGCTCCAATAAATTTGCGTGGAATCGAGTGGATTCGATCCATCACCGCTACTTTGGCGTCACGACAAACGAGCGCAAGCGAATTCCGGGCGATGCAAATTAAAGCCGTCAAATTCGGGTGGATTCGCTAGAGCCGCCCGAAGCGTTTGTCGGTCACACTTCGATCACCGTTGCACAAGTTTCCATGTCGTGACGCGATTCTCAATTCACCATCAAAGGAGAATCGCCGTGAGCGAAAAAGAAACACTGACTATGGCCCAAGCCATCAGAGCAACCGGCCTATCACGTAGCACCATTGGTCGCGCACTGAAGCGTGACGACGGCTCATTCCCGAAGCCGGTACGCAACGGCGAGCGCGGCAACATTCACTTCGACCGTGAGGAGGTTCACCAATGGGCTGCCGCGCGCTCAAACGTCCGCCACCTAGTGAAGTCGTTCGAGCCGCCTGCGGACTTCATGGACGCCGTCAAGGTGATCGGCGACCGCGCCATGACAACGTCGCACGATGTCGCGAAGCGCTACGCAATGCGCCCGGCCAACGTTCTGCGCGCGTACGACAAACTTGAATGCAGCGAAAAATTTCGCCAACTCAATTTTGCGTCGGCTGAATACTTTGACGAGCAGAACAAGCCGCGCCGCATGATCCGTATGACGCGCGACGGCTACATGCTCCTCGTCGGCAAGTTCAGCGGTAAGGCTGCGACGCTCACAATGGAAAAGTACATCGACTGCTTCAACGCCATGGCGAACTACATCGCCGAACTGAAGGGCGACCTTCAGGCGCTGTGCGATGTCGGCACCGTGCAGCGCATGGATAAGATGCGCACAGAGGCGAGCTACCACGCCAGCGGGCTCGCCACACTGGGTCACAGGATTCGCCGCGGCGAGGCCGGCGAGACTTCCGCCATCGGACGCCTGCAACTGACCTTGCCATTCGAAGCTCAATACCATCCGCACATCGAAGACAACACCGGCCACTAGACTCGGTAGTGACCGCACGATTTCGGTTGACGAACGTCGTCCAAACCAACGCGGGACGCCGCAAAGGAACCACTACTATGCATTCATTGCTTGCCAGCCGGGGGCAAGACCTAGCGGCAGCGCCAAAGCATCAGGCGCTGCTGGAAAATCTCGGGATCGTCCCACTTCTGAAGTCACAGACCCACGCTGCGGCGCTTCACGAAAGCCTCCGCAGGGACTCCAATGACCACGCGCACAGCAACACACCTCGCGATCCGAAAGGGTTCATCCGTCGCGCCAGCCCGGATATAACCTTGACTCCTGCCCAGCGCCAATGCGCCCAGCGCGAGGAAAGCCGTCAAGATGCCGACCACCTTCGCCGCATGTCTGAAGCGCGCACTAATGGCGGCGTCAATGACGAAGACTACGAGGAGATTGGCGCAGACGGCGTGCCAGTAACGCGCGGCAGCAAGCGCGCAACGGGCTCGTTCGAAAAGCTCCGCAAGGCTCTGAATGCCAGGGCGATCGATACGGTCGAGACGCTCATGAAGTCGCTACAGACCATGTACAGCCCGCGCCGCACCGATCCCAGCGTATCGGATGCGTTCTCATTCGAGGAGCGCTTCGGGAAGG
Organism: Paraburkholderia fungorum; assembly: GCF_902833645.1. Lineage (GTDB taxonomy): Bacteria > Pseudomonadota > Gammaproteobacteria > Burkholderiales > Burkholderiaceae > Paraburkholderia > Paraburkholderia fungorum. Next base: position 219,228 of record NZ_CADFGE010000006.1, on the reverse strand, counting down.
GTTTCACGCACACCGCGCGCGTGGTTAGTCGCCCGGCGGCGGCCAAGCCGACCATCGCTGCACTCAGCAAGTCAATTGAAACAGTCCGCGAGCGATTGGACAAAATTTTGGGAGTCACACCGTTGCAGAAATTGAATAGAAAGATTGTCGCCACCTCCGAAAAACTCGCTAAGAGCCTTCCCGCCGGCCCGGTGCACGGCCTGCGTATGGCAGTGCCGCAGTACACCGTGCCGCAGGTGGAGGCCGCTGCAGGCGCTGCGCTTGCACATGGGGCCATCGATGCGCAATCCGCCCAAGTGATCGCCAACAGCCTCGCGCTTGGCGGCGTTGGTGCAGTTCCCGGCGCGTTGATGGCGAAGCTGCGCGGCGAATAACTGCCAGAATTTTCGCGTAGTTTCGAGCCCGGTTCGCCGGGCTTTTCATGTCGAATCGTTGTACAAAACACACGGCTCAAAAAGGATTTCTGGACATATCCACGCTACGCGGTAGTGACGGCCCAATACCTCTATCGAGTCAAATGGGAGGGGTGCATGTCGCGCGCCACGTTTCAAGAGTCCATCCGTCGCAGCACCGTCCTTCCCACCTTCTCGCAGTCGCTGGCCGAAGTCCACTTCCATCCGCACGCAGATTTCGCATTGCTCCAAGTCTTCACATGCGAGCGCCTCAATTCTGTCCTGACGAAAGAAGCCTGCGCCGCGAACTACACGCGTTCGAATGCGCCACTATCCTGCAAGGGATGTTCAATCGGATCGGCGCACGCCGATGGACTTAACTATCGCGATGAAAGCGACCGCCACGCCAAAGCAGAGGCAGCGCGTGGCTTGTCGTGCATCCGTTGCGAGCGCAACGAACACACCGCAACCAAGTACATCGCCCGCTTCCGCCTGACGCGCAAACACACCCTATGTGTGAACTGCTTTAATAGGGAGCGCGAGGTTGTCAGGGGCTACAACGCCAAAGGGGCGAAGCCGGTCAAGCACTCAGGTCTGAAGACTGCAGCCATCACCGTAGAGACTGCCGAAGGCAAGCGCACGGTCGAAGACATCGGCTTGCGCTCGGGATACCTGGAATGCGCGCGCTACGTCGAGCGGGTAATGCCCGGCGCAACTCTCCTCAAGACAGAATTCGACGGCGAAACCATCGGGCCGTTTTCATTGTGGACGCCGCCGTTCTCGCCGTGGGAACCCTGCATGGTTCGCGGCGAGAAGCCTTGTAAGCGGAAACGCACATACACTCATCTCGGCACACGGCGCACCAGCAAGAAGACGAGTTCCGTTGCATCGTCTGTCGATTGGGATGATTGGGATACGCCGCTCTACGCAAAGCCGCTATCGGATGATCACAGCGACGCCGATGGCAATGGCAACGCTCGCCGTAATGGACGGTTGCCGCCCATGTCCGAAGAGGACGACGCGGCCTATTGCGCGTCGTTCGAGGAAGGCGACGCGCTCGATCCGGAATCTATCGCGGCGTACTGGGACCCTACCGGCGGCGGCCTGCTTGAGTTTATCGAATGGCTCACCGATGCCTGGCCCGTGTTCGATATCAAGCCCGCAGAGCCATCCGCACCCGTCGCCGATAACGGCGCAGCGGCTGAAGTAGCAGAGCCAGTCAGCGACCGCGTTTGCCCGGTTGCCGATGCCGATGCCGATGCCGATGCCGATGCCGATGCCGATGCCGATGCCGATGCCGTCAGCAATCATGATCCCATCGCCGACGAAGACACCGAATCCGAATGGGAGGGCTGCAGCCTCATGCGCGGCGATGAAACGATCTGCGTCACCGACTACGCGCGCGAGCACGGCATCAGCGACGAAGACGCAGCGATTGAACTCGGCATGTGCGATCCGGAAAACTCAGACGAGCCTCAAGCCATTAATTCGGTAGTAAACCTCAAAAGAGAAGTTTGCGCCAAACGCACAAATGAGCCCGCACCGAAGAAACTCACCGGTAAGCAGCAGCGCAAGCTCGAAAAGGCAGCGCGTCGCGCCGAGCGCCAACAAGCTCCGCGGCAGCCAGCAGCACCGGCAGACCACAGTGCGCCCAGCATCGCGCAGACAGCCAAGGCCTTCGTCCACGTTCTCATGAGCGGCCAGCTCAGCGCGTGAAGCTCGCCGACACACCTGCCCGAATCTATCGCATGCCCCCTGTGCCGACCAAAACGGAGCGCGCGGAGCGCTATGCGACCGCTTGGGAGACTGCGCCCAAGCTCGCGCCGAATCCATTCGTTTGGTGTTTCCCGCGCGTGCTCGGCACCCGCGGCAAGCCGGTCAGCCCAGTCTGGCGCGCACAAAAAACAACGTGACGCAACGATAGATCGCACCACTCACCAACCAGGCGCAGCATGAGCACCATCATCGGAACCATCCACCTAAGCCCCATCCACCAGCGCAGCCGCCCAATCATCCGCGCCACGGGGCCGCTGTTCAATCCGCATGTACGCGAACACCTGGCGCACAGCGCTGCGCGCTACCACCGTGGCACCAAAGTCCCCAAAGCCATCGTATTGGCGTCAGCTATCGCGATCTTCGAATACAACGAGCCGACGCCGCTATGATGCCGGTCAAAGACCTCGCAGGGCGCAGGTTCGGGCGTCTTGAAGTTATAGAGCGGGATGGCAGCGACGGATTCGGCAAGGCCACCTGGAAGTGCATTTGTGACTGTGGCAATACCGCCGTGATCGTCGGCTATAACCTGAGAGGCGGCAGCACCTTATCGTGCGGATGCCTAGTTGGTCTCGTTGCCAACACCCGGCTGTCAGCGCTCTACGATGGCCTGACACTAGCCCAGCACGCGGAGCGTAGCGGCCTCTCATCCAGCACGCTAGACAAGCGCGTACGCAAGTATGGCGTGCCCTTCCCTACTCACCTGGACAAGACTCGCGCAGAGCAGGAACTGCGCGTATTCGAGCAGGACCGGGCGAACAACCGGCGCACCGTGACCAAGCGGCTCGGACGCGCCGCAGCATGGCACACGAAGGACAGCCGCATGGCCGCACCGGAGCCGATCGGGACCCTCTTGCCTGGCACCGACAAGCAGTGCGCTCAATTCACCAAACAGGACGCATCGCAAGCAACCGCACAGCACGATGCCGAGCGCATCGAACCAGAAGCCGCACCGCGCGAGCGACACGTCAAGATCGCACTACTACCGCCGCGCCGCACGCGCGGCTTCTAGCTCAGCAACTTGAGGTGGCCAATGTGCCGAAGTAACTGGCGAGCCCCGGCTCCCAGAAAGAAAGCCCACGGTTTGGAATCACGATGCAGGCGCCAGCGCGTTGAATTTTTAGACGGCGGCCAGCAGCCATCGAGCGGTAGAGCGGCACATCTCCCGCACCTTCATGAGCTTGAAGTCTCAATGGCATTCTCGCGCTGCCCCGCAGTCAAGTCCGAGGTCGCGTGTGGTTCGACCGATCTGTTCGACCCGACTCGGTCATCCGTTCAACGACAAATGAACGGCTCTTCTTGAAGTGCTGCTGTCGTCCCTTTTGATGCTGTCTGTCATATCGAGAACCATCGCCCCCAATTCGAAGGGAACATTCTCTGCTGGATTCCGCCTTCAAATTCGCTCTTGTGCTTGTAGAAGGTAGCCGAAGGAGGACGTGTTTCAAGGATTTCATCCACATACCCGATCCACCCATTAATTTCTTCTTGGTGCAATGCTTGGTACAAGTCGACCCAACCCAAGTCGACAATGTTGCCTAGACACCGTTTGCAGCCATAGAGATACTCCAGCGCGCCGCGATCATCTGAACAGACCATTGCCATTGATACCCTGATCATGTCCTCCCGGAGAATGTCCACTCCGCATCCCAAACAACACAAAGGACGGTAGTTACTCGCATGAGTATGCAGCGGGTAACTTATCCCTTTTGGAATACCATACTTCTGAAGAACATAAGATGATATTTTTGGGAGGTAATTTGAAATGCGATTTCCGTCGTAAACAATGCATTCGTGGCCTGCATTGGTTAGTTGCTTGAACCTCTCATCCAAGCCCGTGCTTGTCATAGTGGAATAGACTCCAATGAAGGCCGATGCGCCATGCTGGATCATTCGGTCAGTGATTGATACTTCATCGTTGACTCCCACAGACTTATTGGATGAAGCGAAGTGCTTGCAACTAACCAGATAGACCTTGCCATTGAAAGACACCAAGCCGTCTCGCCCGCCATCCGGGCCGCGCGACGGATACCGCTCAATTGAATAACCCAAAGAGTTTAGGAAGTCGAGCGCAAAAAATTCCCACTCGTCCGAGTTCATTCCAAGGAAAAAATCGTGATAGACGTTCATTAACCAGCTCGCTCTTGAAGGTGGGGAAACAGCAAATGCAACAGCGCCGCACGTTACTTCTTTCATCATCGCCCTCGCGTGGATTGGTCGGCGCGTGGAGGCTTACTAATCGGTTACAAAGGGCGCTCGTTGGATATTATCGGCCAGATCGCGCTGGTTCTTGAGCCAGAATTCTAAGCCCCGCTTTTCGGCGAACCTAGGGGGCTCATAGATGCTCGATTCCCGCCGGTCCGCCCAAGGCGAGCAAAACTGATCCGCGTTCACCTGAGCCGCCCAAGCGCCATCGCATCGGCAAGTTCACGAGTGGCAGTTTCGAAGCGCAGAGCGGACGCGGGAGAGTCGCACACTTGATAACACTAGACGGCAGATTGTGGCCTGCTAGCGCCCGATGGCCGAGCGCGACGACTCCTTCGGGCGCGCACTTCATGCAAAATGGCGTAACACGACCGCGGATTCAACCGGTCGATGCAACACCTAGAATCTCCGTGAGCCCGCCGATCGCCACATTTTCGCTCTGGCCGTCAAAAACTATCGACGACTCACACACCGAAGCAAGGTACAACAGCGCTTGAACCGAGGAAAACTTCTCTACGGCACCGGGCGGAGAATCACGCGGTATAGTGTTGCAGAGAGATTGTCCAGCACACTTATCACCATGACCAACGACAATACGCTTTCGGCCGAACTTATTCTTGTACGCGACGCAGCTCGTCGAGCTTTGGGCGAAGTTCGACCAGGACAGATCACCGATTTTCGCGCTCTTTATGGCGGTAGCCGATCCAATGCCGGACGCGCATTACCCGAATATTATCTGGTCTATTTTCTTCTCGTCGGATTGCTCGGCTTTCAGAATCTTGGACAGGGTGACAAGGTGGCGTGGTCAGTACCGGTTGAATATAAAGGACACCTATTCCTGATCGAGCATCGCAAAATGGGATTGGGCGTCTTCGCAGATGACGTAGAGAACAAAGAAGATGTGATTCGCGAGGTCGTTATTCGGATTCAAAAAGCCATAAAAAAAGCTGAGCCTTATTTCGAATGGCTGGCAAGTCAAGCCCTCGCGCGCTCCGCCGTGAATGTGACAAATAATAGTAGCGAACTGTTTGAGCGCTACAATTTTTTAGTTGACAGCTTCAAGGCAAAAGCGACCGAGGCACACGCGCGAGCCCATGAACGTATTGCAACCAAACCGGGAGCGGTGCGTTATGTTGGGCCGATGTATGTTAGTACGCAGTTGCGGCGAGAGGCCAGATGGCTTGCGCTTGCAGCAATTGACGCGTTCTATAGTTGGACGGAGCACGTCTTCATCCACATCGCAATCCTCTTAGGCCGTGTTACGACAGCTGACGAAATAACCGTCTTGGCTCAGGCAGAATGGTCGGCGAAGTACAAAGCAGTTTTCAATCTGAACGAGAAGGAAGCGAAGCAGCATTTTGACAAATTGAGCGAAATCCGATACGAGCTACGCAACTTCACGGCACATGGTGCTTTTGGCAAGCGGGGTGAGGCGTATCGATTTCACTCAGGCGCAGGAGCAGTTCCTGTATTTTTGCCACACAAGGCAGGAAGCCGAAAATACCGATTAGGGGCGGGAATTGCATTCCGAGAAGAGGACGCCCTCGTCCTCATCGATTTGTTCATTGATTATCTTTGGTCTGATGGGCGCGAACCTGCGCGGGCATATCTACACGATACCGAATTGCCGATCATCCTTACCTACGCAGCTGATGGGACCTACGCGGCCGCGATGACCTCAGCCGAGGACATGAACGCGTTCATAGAGCATGAACAATCGGCTTGGGATCGTGCTGCAGATATGGATTTTTAGCATTTCATCGTGTTGCCCTAAGCGACATTTGTATCTACTGAAGTTGAGACAATCCACGAGCTTTCCACCCCTGGGAGCACCTGCATGCGGCTTTACTACCTAACGGCCGAAAAGTGGGCAAAGAAGAGCATTGAGGAGCGCCGGTTGAAAATCTCGCTCTTCGAGGAATTGAACGATCCATTCGAGCTGGTACCTCATATTTTGCCAACCCGGGAGCATCGAAAGGTTGCTGAGGTATTGCGCAAACACCTGTCCACGCAGCGCGGAGTGATTTGTTTTTCGACCGACTGGCAAAATCCGCTCATGTGGGCGCATTACGGCGCGAAACACTATGGCATCTGTCTCGGGTTCGACATTCCTGATGAACTCGCAATGCGGGTTAGCTATGAGCCGAACCGGCTCGACTTCAACATTGACCTTTCGGCGCCCAACGCCGGAGTCACTCCAGAGATGGTGAAGGCCATGCTGCTCACGAAGTTTGAGGCGTGGCGTTACGAGAACGAATATCGGGTCATGGCAGAACTGCAAGACAAGGATAAGGATGGGCGCTATTACGCCGACTTTGGCGAGCATTTGATGCTGCGTGAAGTAGTCATTGGGGTGCGCTGCGAAATCTCACAACGCCAAGTCGCTGAGTGGATTGGAGAACTAGGCGATGGCGTGGAGATCCGCAAAGCGCGGTTGGCGTTCAAGCAGTTCAAGATTACCGAGCAACTCAAACAACCCGTTCTGGTAGCCGGTCATAGCAAAACTAGGTAACAGGTTCCTTTCATCTCGCAAACCGCGATCGCCAGCGCTTCGACAGTGTGCGTCCGGTGAAATTGATACTGGAGTGCGCCGCCGATGGGTCAGGCCACCCGTATCGGATAAGCTGACTCCGACGGCCGAACTATGGTTTAGCGGAAGGCCTGCCTCATCCGGTATCTCAACGACTGGGAGTTCAGATATAGCCGACGTTCGAATGTCCAACATAGCGCAATGGCGAACGACCGCTACTGGCCGACTGCGGCAGTTCAGATATCTTCGCCCGACTAACTTGATCTGCCCCTTGCGGCTTAAGTGCAAAGGAAGCGCCGTCAAAGACGGCCCCCGTTTTTTTGGAACGCTGCCGGCTGGTTCGCAGCAGCAAGCAAATTCCCCGAAGTCTCTCACCGGAATCCGTTCAGTTCCGCCTCGTCTGCGCTGCCTGAACGGCACGGGTGTATGGCAATTTCATCGTTCGCCTGGACGCCTTCGCCTTGTCCGACACTGATACAAGTTCCCCAAGTGTCATGGCAGCGCTAGGAGCGTGTGCCAGAAGCCACGCCCTGACGACGTCATCCTGCATCCGGCACCTGACGAAACTCGCGGTGAGAGCGAGACAGTAAAGGTCATCGTGATAACGGGGTGTCAGGGACCGCACTGTCTCCAGCATATGCGTAAGACCTTTTTCCATCCCGGAAAGCAGCCTTGCGCCATGACGGTCGGACTGCCTACCGCGCGGATCGTCGGCGCGTTGTGAGGCAGGTGTGGCCGCGAGCAACGCACGCGCAAGATCGCCCGAACAGTTGTTCGTTCCAACCATTACGCGCGCTGCGGCCAGCTGACGGGGACCTGTCATTCGCCTGAGCGCTGAAGTGGCGCGCTCCGGTAGCCGGTACCCGGCCAGCACGGCGAGCGCCTCCGGACAGATGCCTGCCGGAGCGGCCTGCCCGTCCGCGACCTCCGCGACCCGGGCAACGAATCTCGCAGGTCGGCCGGTTGTCATGAATCCCCTCCACGCAGCCGTTCCCGAAGGAGCCGCGGCATCGTCACAGACCCCTCGCCTCTGAGCAGAGCGACAAACGCGGGATCGGACAACAGCTCGCGCAGTACGTTTTCCAGAATGGTCATCTCCGCCCGAACCGATTCCATCCGTCGAAGAAGCGTCTGCTGCCGCGCGCGTTCGAGCCTTAAAACCTTTCGCGCCTTCGCTTCGGGCGTTGATTTCCGGTTCGCGGGGCACCGATCATCGCACAACGACCCCCGAGCTTCGTCCGCAGGCACCGCCCGCTCGGGGCTAGCGGGATTTGCGCGTGTCATGGCGTCGACCTCGTCCCCGGATTAGGAGCCGCCGGCAGCACGTCGAGCGGAACCGTCTCCGCCAGCGCGAGCAGCGCTTTCAGATCGGGATGCCGGTAGGCCTCGAAATGGGACTGGCCATGACGGAATACCACGGTGTATTCACCTGCGCGAAGACTGCCACGCGGCAGGATGTGGAAATCAGACAGTTCGGTGCCGTCGCGCTCGATGCGTCCGTACACCAGAAAGTCGATCGCGAAGCAGTCTGGCCAGCGGGCGACCCAGTACGGCAGATGCCCCTGGATCATCCACGGACGACGCACGACCAGTTGCATCCGAAGCGCGCCATCGACGCACAGCGTGGCGGTGTGCTTTTCATACCGGACGTCATGTCCGAGTTCGCGCAGCATGGCAGTGACGCTATCCGCGACGTGCTGTTCCATACGCCGCTCGACACTCCGGTTTTCGGAGCGCACGGGATCGAGGTTCGGTGCATAGCCGATGACCTTGTACGCCTCGTTGAGACTGCCAAACTCGTGCGCCACCTGCTCCGCTGACGGGGCGCTCCTGTAGCGCTTGAGCAACTTCTGGTTGAGCCTGCCTGTTCGGCTTATTACCTTGCGCATGCCCTCAATGATCTCGTCGCGCGTCGGTCGGCGCCTGCTTTCCGCAAGCTTCGTCTGGACCGCCGCAAAGAGTTGTCTGTCGATTACGGGGGCAAATGCATCGGTCACCCTGATCCATTCATGAGGTGGCAGTTGCTGCCATGGAGCATCGAGTTTGGACGTCGTGCGGCTGTAGACATTGGTGCCGATATATTTCTCGTTGCGCAGAATCTGCAAGACATTTTGCCCCTGCCACGGACGCCCCTCGCCGTTGACGATCCCGAACTCGTTCAGACGCCGCGCAATCCCGGCCGCCGTCACCGATTGCGTCGCATACCACTCGAACATCCTGCGCACGATCGCTGCTTCGCCCGTAGTGTCCGGGACCACGATGACGCGGTCAGTTTGCACACTCTTGTATTCATGACGGGCAAGCGGCTGCCGGGCTTCCGCGCGGGCATTGACGAGCACACGCCGCAGACCGTATCCCACAGGCCCCGCGGTGTGGTATCCACGCTGCACGTTCAGACAGTGACCAAGAAATACCTTGCGCGACATCTCCCGGCTGAATTCACCGGCCATTGCCCGCTTCATCGCTTTCATGACCGATGAGAGTGGACTGCCGTCGTTCTCGAAGGGCTCGGCGATATAGATCACACTTACGCCTGCGCGCCGGCATGTGTACTCATAGAATGCACTCTCATCGACATCCTGGAAACGGCCCCAGCGGCTGACGTCATACACCAGAACGCTGGAAAACCTTCGGGCAGGATTTTCCACATCGAGCAGCAGCTGGATCAGCGCCGGGCGATCGCGCAAGGTGAGACCGCTGATACCCGCGTCTTCGTAGTCCCGCACGATCCGTATGTTGTGTGTTGCGGCATAGCGGGCAATCGCTTCGCGCTGGAAAAGCGGAGAATATTCCTGGTGGTCGGTGGACATGCGAATGTACTGCGCGGCCCGGGGCGGCGCAGCCAGGCGGGTGGAACGCGTCGGGGCGGAGGGCATGGACGCTCGACAGACGGTAAGCTTCAGTGCTAGTGTTTTTTGCTGCGAAGTCAAGCTCGGGGAAAGCGCCTGCCGGGAAAGCGGACCAGGATTACTCCCCCGCGCCCGGTCCCAGTCCGGGATCGGCGGTATTGACTGCAACGCGATACCTGCCATCCCCCCGGAACAACAATTCGCAAGGTTACGAACGCGCGAACCTGCGGCACCATGCTCACCGTATGCGATAGAACCGATGATCGAACCTGATGGACTTGACGACGAAGCACGTGCGGAACTGCTTTGCTACCTTGCAATAGCCCAGCTTGTTGCGAGGGCACGCAGCGGTGACTGGCTACGCACCGATCACCTCGTGGAGTCGGCGCGCATCTGGCTTGCGGCAAACGGCGCGAACGCGGGCTGGCGGGAGCGGGTACGGCTTGGCGCGCTCTCAGAACGGATCGCACTCGGCCTGGCGGGTCTGCCGGATTTCAACGATGCGCAATACCTCGCCAGGCTGTTCACCGACGGCTGGAGACCGGACTATCGATCGGCTGTTGTACGGGCGATCCACGCAACCTGTGTGGCCGAACTGAACGGGCACGCATAACCTGCGAGTCGCGGTTACTTTCAGCTCTTTGATTGCGACACGGAAGAAGGTGTCGCCCGCGTTGAATCGAACAGCCGACCATAGTAAAGCGCCGGAATCGACCGGGATCGAACCGATGTGCAGTTGCTTTCTCGGTGAGCGGTGCATGTCCGGCGGCGAAAATCAGCCGGACAGTCGGCTGGCGAAGGCTGGCGGACGCGGCTGGACGACGCCCCACGCGACTACGCCAGGTCGCGCGGCATGATGTAATGTAAGCCCGCTTCGGCGTTTTTTTGTTTTGCAGTCTGCGGTGGGGACCGCTGTTTCTCCCGGATACGGGGCACCGGCTCGGATCGTTGGGCGCCAGCGTATACGAATGTTGACCGACGATTACTTTCGCATATTGATCAGCACATGCGACAGGCCCAATCCTGTTGCGAGATGCCAGATGTAGAAACGCGAGTAGCGCACACCGAACTTCGTCTCGATGGCCGTTCTAAGGCGCCCATTCGACCAATGGTCAGCATCGATGCCCTGTTCCCGGGGAGACTGCCGTAAGGCTGACGCAATCCACGCAAGCGCCGCAGCGTCGATAGTTCCGGGTGCTCGTCGGCTCGGCGCCTTGTGCGGCTGCATCCGGTCAAGTAACCCGAGATCAATGGTGAGTTTCCGGATGTACACGTCGGAAAACCGCAGGCCGAACTCGCGCTCGATAACAGTCAGCAATTTCGGATTTGACCAGCGATCCGTTTCAAAACCGTGCAACCGGGGCGACCCCTTTACCGTCCTAACGATCCAGGCTCGGGCTTTGTCATCCAGCACCGATTTTCGTCCGCCCACGCTGATTCGTTCGATTCTTTCGATGCCACCTGCATCCAGCATGGCTTTGTAGTCCTTGACCGTTCGAACGTTCATCCCCACGGTCTCGGCGACGCTCTCAACAGGCCAGCCTCTCTCGAGTAGTTTTGCTGCCTGAAGGCGCTTTGCGGCGATTGGCTTCAGCCCGGAGTTCGAACTCATGAGGTCTGCGGAAGTTTCGATGGCATATTTTTGCATAGAACTGCTGGTCAGCTACGGAACCTTGTGAGCAGGTCTGCCACGCCGGCCCGAGTGGCAATTTCCCAAACATAACCTCGAGAATACTCAACGCCCAGCCGACGATGAAGCACGATACGCAAGCGCGCATTCGTCCAGTGATCGGCGTCGATGCCGTGTGCTCGTGGCGACTCCTTGAGTGTAGCGGCGACCCATGCAAGCGTTAGATCGTTCATCGTCACGCGCTTTTTCTCCGTTCGCGCTTTAGGCGGGTACATCCTGTGTTCCAGCCCGAGCTTGCTGACCAGAGTCCTCACGTGGCCGTTGGAATGGTAAATACCGAACCGCTCCTTGATCAGCCGCTGAACATCTCCGTTTCGCCAGAGTCGAGTTTCATAGCCGTAGGCCATGGGGCTCCCTTCCAATGCCTCCCGCAACCATTTAAGGGCTTCGGGGCCAAGTGTAGCTTTGCGTCCGGATGACTTGAGCTGTTCGACAGCCTCAACGCCGCCAGCCCTTACCATTGCCCTGTATTTTTCAATGGTTCGCACACTGATGTTGAGTGCTTCCGCAACGTGTCTGACGCTCTCCCCTTTTAACAGCATCTTCGCCGCGATTTTTCGACGCGCTGCGTAGGCGTCACTCTGCGATTGTTCGGCAGTTGTGGGCGACGCCTTTTCCTGCGTTGAATAGGTCAGCCGGTATGCCAGGCCGTAGCCCCTGACCAGGTGGCCGACATGCGAAGCCGAAAACTGGACACCGAGGCGTTGAAAGATCAATTCGCGCAACTGGTCAATGGTCCAGCACGGTCCCGGATAGCCGTGAAGGCCAGGAGAGTGCTTGATTGCACTGACAAGCCAGCTTTCCGAAGCATCATCCAGGCGTGGAACGTTTCCATTGAAACGGAGCTTCGCCAGCGCCTGCGGTCCACCCTTTTCTATCAGTTGCTTGTATTTACTCACGGTCGGAAGGCTCAGTCGAGCCTTCCTGGAAACTTCGCTAACACCATCACCGTTCAACAGAAGCTTGGCGGCAAGAGCCCTACGTTCTGCGAGAGGAATATCGTCTATCGGTTTGCCCATCGTCCTGCGCAAATGAATCGGTTGTTATGTCGTATTGCGGTCTCCGTATTTATACACGATTCAAAACAAATTTAGCGACGGGCGACTTGAAAGCCCGACAGCGAGACATGGATGTGAAAGCTTTTTGAAATACCATGAAAAGCACTGTTTCGGGCCAACTGCGCGGCAAACTCACCTTATTACCGGATTTTCTGAATGGCTGTTTGTGGAATGCTTTTCGGTCGTTCAACATCTATAGACGGATGTCTGTTCGTGGCCGAGCCCGCCCGATGTCCCCCACGGGTGAACTTGCAGGCTGCACGTCGCGTGCGGGCCATGCGGCTGGTCCCTCCACTGCGACGTTGCTTTGGATATTGCGAGGCGCCCGTTGGGCGCCGATAATCGGCTCACCAACAACAAAGGGGCCGGTCATGACAGCCAGCATCGCTGATGTCGCGGGGATCATTCAGGGGATAGGATCGTTAGTCGCCATTGGTGCGGCGGTTTGGATTTACGCGAAGCAATACAGCGACAAGAAAGCGGATGACGAAAGTGAAACCCGCGCGTTCGTGCAGGCGGTCCGCGATGAGGTCGAAACCGTCTGGAATGACTATGATGCGGTCATCCGTCAAACTCTTCTGGAAACTGAGGAGGGCAGGCCATACGTAGCATTTACGCCGCCGCTCAACGATACGATGGTCATCTATCGTGCCAATCCTGGACGTCTGGGCAAAGTCGATGACGAGGAATTGCGCAAGCACATTGTCGCGGTGTACGTAAGCCTCACGGGGGTATTCAACGGGTTTGCGCTCAATAGCCAGGCTATCAGTGAGCTACAGCAATTGGCCGCGCACTACCAGGGGCCGGACAAGGACAAACTCGTTGTCGGAAGGGAACAGGGAATGGCAACGTTTGCGCACAATCTCAAGAAACACGATGAGGAACTAAAGGGTAATGTAGACGCCATGCTGACCGCTGCTGACTTATGGATAGCAAATCATCCGGCGCGCTAGCCAATGCCTTCAGTTGCCGCCCCATTGCGTTGGCGTCGGGGTTGACCGGCGGCGGCGAGCATCCGACAAGGCTCGATATCACGCCGTTCTTTGCCGCTGGCATGGACGAAGGCGAAGCGCTCGAAGCGGCGCTCAATATCGTTGCAATTGACGTGCGGTGCTCGGCTTAGGTACGCGATCGTGCCAGTTAGTCAGTACCATCGAGGCGGAAAACAATATCGGGAATTCACACATGAGCTGGCATCACGAGGATTGGCTTTCTTTCGCACAAGCTACGGCATCGACAATTGCGATTGCAGGCGCCTTTGGCGTCGTATTTATTCAACATCATCTTGAGAATAACCGACGCCGCACGGCTGAGCGCGCAGACGCTCGACGAGTGCTTCGGATAGCTATCGCGTTCACTAGTAGGGCATTTGTTGTCGTGAACAACATCTCCCTAGCACGGAGCGACGAGGAGTGGATAGAGCGCGACGAAGATAGAAGGAAAATGCAGAGCGACCTGAATCAAACGCTTGAGGCTATGAATGGACTCCCGATACACATTCTTCCGACAGCAAAAGCCGCGGAGCAACTCATCCGTGCACGCAGCGAGCTTGCAGCCGCTTGTTTCGAGGCGTCGAAGTCCAGAGATGCCGATGGCCCCGGCAGTCCTGCATATGGGGCCCCTTGGGGGAAATGGGGCGCGCGCCTCTCGGATGCTGCAAAGATTCTTCGCGAGGAAGACAACTCGTTCGGAGACTCGGTCCTCTGATTTAGTTAGTCGTGAGCGACGGTACGAATCGGAAAATCAGTCAATGGTGAGGATATCCGGGGGCGATGGAGCACGGGCGGAGCCGCCCGAGAGAATCTCGGCAAGCTCTGCATCGACGCGTGCGCACATGGCGTCATAAGCCGGATCGACAGCCATCCTCTCATCCGCCGCGGTGTGCGCCACGCGCGTGACGGCGGCCATGCTTGGCAGCATGACGGTCACCGTCGAGCGCTTTGCTTCGGGATTTTCCGAAGCTATCCCTAAGCGGTTTTCCTGCTCGCGAATCCAATGGTTGATTTGGGCGTGTGACTTACGCATGCGGGACCTTTCTGTGTTCCACGTCGGTTACTGCTATTGCGTTCGGGCCGTACGGGGCGGCAGCTTTAAGCAAGCTCACACCCTCGCGCACATGGACGATGATCCGGCACGGCGTCGGCTTCAGCGGCTTGCCAACGAACTCAGCGACCTCCAAGCGGACGCGCTGAAGCTCGGCGTCCATTTCCCCTTGGTGCAGAGCGAGCAGCGCGGCCACGTTGCGCTGTGCGGACAATGCAGCCCCCGGGCCCTCTTTCGTCCCGGCCTTCTTCAGACTCTCATACAGCTTCGAGCGAGCCGCGTTCAGTTCCTTCAAATGCCTGGCGTTGATCGACCGTTGCCGCGCCACGATGGCGGCCTTCACGAACTCCTCGCGCTCCCATTCGCCCAGACCGTCAGGCACCTGCATTTCGTCGGCGTAGGCGGTCGATTGCGAGGCGGTTTGGATCGTCCCTCCCCCCGGGTTGACATCCGTTGTCATCCCCTGCGCGGCGGTCTGCGACATGAAGACGCCAGACACCACGCGCGATGGCGAAACGCCGGCGTCCGGGGCGTACACATGCGGGCTCAGGGTCGGGCTCGGCACGGCACTCTCTGTAACTTTAGCCTGACGCTCGCGAGCAGTCAGATGCACCTGATTCGGCACGCCGATATCCTTCTGCCACTTCCCTTCGCGGGCCTTGCGTGCGACCAAACTCTTAGAGCAATCAAGTACTTGCGCGATTTTCCCGAAACCTAGACCGGGTTCGGTTTCGTAGCGCTTTCGGGCCTCCACCCATTGTTCATCGGTAATTTTCTGCGCGGACATATCCTTTCCGGTCTGCTGTTCAATGGAACCATTGGACCATCCCGACCTAGCGGCGTACACAGGCCTACACGGGTCGTGCACAGGCCGTACACCACCGGGGAAGCTATCCGAAAATCGGATAGGCTTGAAAAATCTATAGAGTGGCAGCGACCGCTTACGCGGAACACTAGAAACGGCCTGCGAGGTCATGCGTGAGCGATAGCGTTCTACGACGAATCCCCGGGAAAGTGAGTGAGCGGTGCGGCGTGGCGGCAAGCCAATCATCAGGGGACCGAGTTCGGCCACAAGCCGACGCCTATATCCTCGTGCGTCGGACGTTTAGATGTCGGTTCAATCTTGAAAACGGCCCTCCAATGCGCGCTCTTCGCGTCACTTATCAGCCAAAGCAGAACTCACATCGATCTGACACCGGACGACTCTTTCCGGTATCCTTTCTCACGCTGCCAGTGCTGAATCTGTCGACCTATTTTTGCTACCGGATTAAAGATGCGAATTACCAGCATAAAACTGAAAAATTTCAAACGCTTTTCGGATCTCGAAATTACTGGAATACCGGAAACGGCGAAGCTGGTCGTATTAGTGGGACCAAATGGGTGCGGAAAATCTTCGCTTTTTGATGCACTCCTGCATTGGTACAGAACAAGAGTCGGCTTTGGTTACAATGGAGACGAAATTTATTACAGAAAAAACAAAGAAGAGGCGTTCGGGTGGAATGAGACTGTTGAAGTAACTTTAGCCGGCAAAGAACAGCCACAAAAAGGATGCCTATACATTCGCACCGCATACCGCAACGACGCCGATTTTAACATCAGTGGCATTAATCGACTCAATTCGCCAGCCGATTCTATTCGTTTTAATCGATTGATAGAGAACGATCAAACAGTTGGGGAAAACTATCAACGCCTTATCTACGACACAATGGCCGGCGTCTATGACGAGACAAACAACAATAAGTCAGTCGCAACACTTCGAGAGGAATTAATTGGGGCGGTGCGCCACTCCATGAAAAATGTCTTTGGGGATTTACTATTAAATAACATTTCGGACCCTCTTGGTACCGGGGCGTTCTTTTTTGAGAAAGGGGCTTCTAAGTCTTACCACTATAAGAACCTTTCTGGAGGCGAGAAAGCAGCGTTTGACTTGTTATTGGATTTACATGTAAAGAAGAAATTTTTCGGTAATGCAATTTATTGCGTGGACGAACTGGAGACGCACCTACATACCAAGGTGCAAGGCAAGCTAATCAAAGAGATGGCGTCCATTTTGCCGGTAAACTCCCAACTTTGGGCGACGACTCATTCGCTTGGCGTGTTGCGTGCAGCGCAGGAGATGGCGGCTCAAGATCCAGGGTCTGTATGCGTTATCGATTTTGACGGCGTTGACCCCGACGTCCCGCGGCAGATTTTACCAAGCAATCTGGGTCGGATTAGTTGGGAGAAGATGCTTTCTTTAGCGCTCGACGATTTGTCGACTCGAGTTGCGCCAAAATTTGTCGTTGTATGTGAAGGATCCTCCATTGGCTCGCGCCGACAGAACTTTGACGCTGAAATCTATAATCGGATTCTCGGTGGTCATTCGCCAGACACGCTTTTCGTTTCTGGCGGCGCCTCGTCGCAGGTGGCAGCAACTGGTGTATCGGTCCAAGACGCGCTTCGGCAGATCATCCCGTCCGCCGCAGTAATCGCGCTGTGCGACCTTGATGACAAGTCGGCACAGGAAGTCGCAGAATTTGAAGAGTCGGGAAACATTGTTCTTCCGAAAAGAAATATCGAGTCGTATTTGTTTGCCGATGACGTTATTGAAGTCCTCGTGGGTAAGGCAGGGAATGCCGATCTATTGGAAAAAGCACTCGAAATAAAACAGATCGCTTTAGATAACTGCCTGCAACGTGGTAAACCTGGCGACGACCTTAAGTCCGCATCGGGGGAAATTTACACGAAGTTAAAGCAACTATTGCGACTGATCAGAGTGGGCAACTCGCCGGACGCATTTATGCGCGACACCCTCGCACCCCTCATTCGCCCCGGCATGAAAACTTATGATGAGTTACATGACGCTATAGTGAAACGGATCATCGAACTGCGTCATCGAGTTGAATGATTGTGATCTGCGCCGACTTGGCAAGTTTCTGCCGCGGTTCTGAAACGAGCATACGTATTTGATTTAAGACTTGCGTGGTCTGCTGCCGTAGATTCACGTGGGTCAGCCAACCGCTCGTTCCGACAAACGGTCGGTAGCCAGCCTGATGGAATGACCATTGGACCGTAGAAGCCGCCGTTGCCGTTGTGGCGGCCCAACGGCAGCAACGGGTCGAACTGCGACCGTCCAACCGGCAATGAGCGAAGACCGTCGGTGCGACGCTCACCGCTTCACGCGTGGCGAATGCTTGCGAGAACTCATCACGCCGGGCGAGCCTCACCGCCCGTCATCTCAGGAGTCTTGCCGCCCCGCGCTGGGCGGCGGCAGCACATCAGCGATCGGGCGCGCGTTCGCCCACGCCTCGACCTCGCTCACGAGCCAGCCAACCCTACGGCCGGATAGTATGCGGGGGCTTGGGAAGTTCCCCTCCTGAACGAGCCGCTGAACGCCCCTAGTAGACAGGGCGACGGTCTCAGCAACATCCTGCAGGTCAAGAAACATCGGTCTCATTCTTCCCCCTACGCGCCTCGCTTATCAAGACGCTCGCCGCTCGCCCGCGCTTGGCGGCGGCAGCATATCAGCTATCGGGCGCGCGTTCGCCCATGCTTCCACTTCGGTTACCAGCCAGCCAACGCGCCTAGCGGAAAGTGCCCTCGGCTTCGGGAAGTTTCCTTCACGCACGAGTTTCTGCACGCCCCCGGTAGACAGTGAAACGGCTACCGCGACGGCATCGATATCCAAGAAAAACTGAGTCACTTCAAAGGTCCTTTAATTCGTAGTGTTTCACACGATTCGTAGATGCTTTCGGTTAGTCAACAAAGCTGATTCCGCTCTTTGACGGCTGCCGCGCGCCGCTCGTCAATGTAGTTTGCGAGGTCCTGAAGGTGGACGCCCTGCGCCGCCTTTTTGCAGTCTACTTCCATGCGTACGAGCGGAAGCGGAATGTCGGCCGACGCGACCTTGCGACGCAAGTTCGGCGACGTGAGGGTCGCAAAAAAGTGACGGCATACGATGTCAAACGGGACAATGACTTGAGCGCCGGATCGCGCCATCAATGAAAAAACCGTATTCATTGGTGAAATTTCCGTCCGTCTTCGGCCCATGAATCACTTCCGAGCCGAGCCGTGCTTCATGAGCGCCACTCGGCACCCGCACTCAACCAGCGTTATCACACCCGATATCATTCAGGACTGACACCGCGAGGTTGACCCCGAGTTGAGCAAGTTCGGCGACGTTGATATCGCCTAGAGCAGCAATCCCAAGAAGCAAATTTTTTGCGGCCCTGTGTGCCGAAACCGCGCGCGTAAGGCAATCGGCTGCACCAATTACGTCGTTCGCGCTGGCGTGATCACGGCAATCAGCGAGCCCGTCGCGGGCAGCACGGCCACCAATCCGCGCAAGGTCGGCAACGTCATCGTTCGCAGTAGCCATTAGCTCGATTCGAGAAAACAAAATTGATAGCACGTCTAAGCCAACCATGGCCGATTGCAACGTGCTGCCTACCCCAAGCAAGACAAGTGCGACGATTGATGTTTGACTGCGAACTGATGTGACGTTCATGGTACGGCTCCTATTGCGGGTTAGACCCGCACCCCGTCGCCAAACGGGGTGGGCGGGCAGTAAGCGGGGTTGGCGAACCAGGGCAATAGGACCCGGCAGACTCGAAAGTCTCCCCGCCCCTGCCCACCCATAGGCGTGCAAAGGCAACAGACATCAAAATTGCCGCGCGGCGGCCGTCTGCCTATTGCATGTCAGGTCGCCAAACCCGAATCGCCTTTGTTTCAGCGACGACTGAACAATACCGTGCGCGGGGCCTCTTGCGCAACTGCTTTATCAACCCATCCAATTGATTTTAATAATCTTTCTCACGCGCAGAATTTCTGAATAACAGTCTTCGTCTAGCGCAGATTCGATTAGCGGCTGCTGCGCTGGATGGTCGCATGGCCTACCCCGCTTGCATCGAAGAAAACACAGCTTTTTTATTTAATGATCCTATGCGACTCGGACAGAACAGTCTCATGGCATTTTCAGAAATCCCAATATTCCCTCGCTTTCAATTTTGTCGTGCGCTCTGCCTGAATGCCCCCTCAGCCGGCCCCTATTGCAAGGTCTTCGGCGCGGCCACAAACACACTACCGCGCGACTCGGCAGCCAGCAGAGCCTGCAGTTCGTCGCGGGAAGCCCTCGCCACCTGCAGCGAGTAGTGGACGTCCGGATTGCCGCAGAACACCCGCAACTGCAGCAGCGGGCCGACCCTCTCGGCTGCGGGCGCGGACTCGACACCAGCCTCGACCAACTGAACAAGCGTGGCCGTCGGCATGAAGTCTTTCGCGCGGGCCGGGTCCGCCCCTAGGATTGCCAGTCGGGTTTCAAGCGTCATGATCGGGCTCACCTCATTCGACAGGTTATCGAAAATAGCCACCCACGCGAACAGAAACTCGACCAACTCGATGCGGCGCACAGTCGCGATCAGTTCCGCCTCGGCATTGCCCGCATCACGGCAGCGGTCCTCATTGGCGAGTGCGTCGGCAAGATCGGCGAAGCACTTCTGCGATAGCTGGCGGATGCACTCCACCTGCTCGTCGGTCGTTGCCATCGGCATTTTTTGGTCTGTCATAACACCGATTCTCATTAGTTGATCGCGGCCCGGGGAAGTCCGATCTGCGGCGCAGCGGTCAGAACGGAATCGAATCGTCCATTTCTTCGAGGCGCGGAAGCTTGGCGGGAACGAGCTTCTGGGGATGCGGCGCGACCTTCTTAGAGAGTGCACGTGCGGACGTGCAAAACGTCACTTCGGATGCCTGCGCATACCGCTCAGAGACGCTACTCAGATACGAGCGGGCCAGTGCAGCCAGGCCGCGATGATACTTGTGCTGCATCCAAGGCGCGCGGGTAAATGCACGATAGCGCGGGCAGGCATGATCCACCTTGGCGAGCCCGTGTTTAGTCTTCCAGCAATTCGAATAATCAATCGCAAGGTCGTGCCAATCCTTCGCGCATTTGTCGTGTTCGTGAGCGGCAACTACGAAGTTCAAAATCGCGGCTTTGAGCGTGCGGCCGGCAACATGCTCAACGAACAACTGCGCGGGCTCACCCATTGGGTTCTTCGCCTGCTCTGCATTCGACTTCAGGATGCGCTCATACTTCGCGCTCATGGCCGCATCCACCTCGTCGAAATCGGCCGAGTCCTCGCAGTCAACATAGATGCCGTACGGATCGCCACTCACGTTTTTAAACTCGGGCGCACCCACGTCAATCGGCTTGCCGATATGCTCACGGTAGAACGCCACGAACTTCGGAACGTACTCAGCGGAAGTGTTTTCCTCGGCGGAGCGCTCAATGAATGCCATGTCCGCCGTCACCATGCACAGGTCTTCGCCGACATAAGCGAGCGTCTTACCTTCGGCGAGCAAGCGCGTGGCGTCCGCCTCGCTTACGCGCATAGCAGCAGCGCCGACGCCGTCAAGGTCAACGATGCGCTTGCGCTGCAGCGTGTTGCCGTGAATCTTGAACGAATGAAGCTCGTAGGCCATCACGGGAATGGTTGCCGGATCGAATACCGGCAGCGTCGGATCGAACGCCTTCGGCGTGGCCTTCTTCGCGGGAGCCTTCTTTTCTGCGGTTTTTCTTCGTTGCTTTTGCTGCGATGGTTTTCCGCCATAAATCACCCAAATATTTAGTAATACTAATTTTTTGCAATGCACCTGATCTACCCGGCTCGGGCCTATTTATACGGCTTTTCCTTTCGAACAGAACTCGACAAGCGCGGCCCTTGCCAGTTCCGGCACGCTGCGGCCGTCGCGCTGGCTCAATGCCTTCAGCGAGTCATAGAGCGGCGTTGGCACTTTCAGATTCAAACGTTCTTGCTGCACTTCGATTCTCTCCTGTTGAGTGAGTAATGACATTGTGCCCCGCTGCGACACGGCTAAATCACCCAGAAGCCACCTGAGACACTCGGGAGCCCACCACACGGGGCGGAACGAGCGACCAGGTGGTGTTCGTCAATCACGAATGAGCTTCGTCGGTCTGCATACGGTCGATCAGTTAAAACACTTCCCCCGCGTCCTGCGTCCCGCCGTCGCGATACTTCACTTCGCCCTCGCGCAACATCGCGGCGAGCGTGTCCTGCACGGCCTTGTGTGCCCATAGCGCGGGGAACATGCTAGGCAGATACTTGAGCAATATCGGGTCACCGGAACCGACCGTGTTGACCTCGTTGACGGCCCCGTGCTGCTCGCCGAGCGACGTGGCGGCGCGGTAGCTCTTAGGCGGGCGGCCGGGCTTCGAACTGGCACGCCACCGAATCTCAGTCATACCGGCCGAGTGAAGTACTTTGTTCGCCGCGACGGCGGTCAACGCAATCGAGTTCGCGTTCAAAACCTCTGTCAGCGACACCGCCAGTTCGTTCGTGTTCATGTTTTCTTCCGAAAAAGCAGACCTCGTAAGAGGTAATTTAAAGGGTTCGCGAGGCCATCACTCACGCCAGCGTACCGGCGATGGCTCAGAAACCGCGCCACGGGCCGCATTTCGACCCGGGCGCGCAGTTGGAACGGTTAGCGCGGCCCCACCTTCACGCGCAAGCGCTCCTCGTCATCAAACTCGTACGTCGGCGAACCGTGGATCGGGCGGCGACCGTGGGCCGTCTCGATTGCGGCAAGCGCGATTTCGATTTGGCGCGCGTTGATGTTCTGCCTCGCCCTGAAGCGATCCAACATCAGCCACGCCCAGTAAAGCCCCACGCGCCCGCTCATGCCGCGACCCCTTCGCCATCGTTAGGCTGCTTCGCCCTGTACTTCGCCAAGCCAGCCTTCAGTGCGTTGAGCGCCGCAGTTCCCTCCTGGCTCGTCTGCACTGGCGGCGGCGGCAAGCGCTTCGCGGCCTCGGGCACCGGCTTGATGGTTTCCGGATTATTCAACAGCGCTTGCAGGGCACGCGTAAAGCGCGGTTGCAAGTCGGCGGGCGTGCGGTTCAGCATGTCGTGCTCAGTCACTTCGACGGCGGCCCAAAAGATCGCCGGATGACTCCATATGTCTTTACACTCCTGGCGCGCGCGCATCTGACGCATGGCCTCATCCAACGCG
This sequence comes from Paraburkholderia fungorum, assembly GCF_902833645.1. Classification (GTDB taxonomy): domain Bacteria; phylum Pseudomonadota; class Gammaproteobacteria; order Burkholderiales; family Burkholderiaceae; genus Paraburkholderia; species Paraburkholderia fungorum. The sequence goes on along the minus strand of NZ_CADFGE010000006.1, from coordinate 196,684 downwards.
GCCATCGGGTCCAGCTTCGGGCGGCACGCCTTCAGGAACTGCGGCAGGTTCGGAGCCCAGTCCACGTACATTTGGCGCATGTTGCGAATCCCGATGGCGATCTCGTCGGGCGTAATACGGTCCTCCTCAAACGCCTCGGCCCACGTAGTCGCCCAGTTGTCCACCGCGCTCTGGCTCGGGAAGTATGTCTTCCATGAGCCAAGGTACACGCCAGACAGACGCTGAAACAGCACATCCATCAATGACGGACGCAGAGCGTCAGAAGCGTCGCCGGGCCTCGCCGGGCGCTTAGCGGTCCACTTCATTGAATTGCACGTCGATGCAATCGCTGTGTTTTTCATTGCCGCGCTCCGTAGGGCTGTTGGCGTTGGTTTGGCTCACGTATGCGAGCGGGTCGAACTTCTCGGCGCGGGCAGGTGCGCTCGTTTGCGCCGTAATCGCCCACTCCAACTCAAAATGCAGATCGGGGCCCAAGAATGTCTCGGCACGCTTCACGTATTGCGACCCGGTATTCCCCTTGGCGTCGCAGTACTTCGCATAACGCACCACGCCCGCAATCATTGCGTCGGCGCCCTTTCCCTGCACGATGCGAGCGCGCCACGCCTTCATGGCGGCCTGCTTGTTGCTCCCGCCGTCGCGCTTCGGGTAGAAGCCCCACGCGGTTTCGAAGTCAGCATCGGTCTGCTTCGGCTTGGTCGCAGTCACCTTCCCGGCAGCGGTCGGCTCCGCAGGCAGCAGACTTCCCTGAGCACCATTCGAACTCTCGCCCTCACCCACTGCTTGCAGCGCTGCATCGTCAGTCGAAGCCGCTGCATCGTTCTCTCCAGCTTGCTCGACAGAGGAAAGAGGTTTACTAACCGTAGTTGAAGATGAAGATGAAGATGAAGGGGTTGCCGTTTGGTTGGCTTTTTGGTTAAGCAAATTAGGATTTCCACCCTTTTTCCCTGCTTCGCGGCGGACTTTGCACAGACTCTCGTCGGCGACCATCCGCTTCGAATACAGCGCGCCATCCCCATTCCTAACCTTTGCTACACCATAGGTTGTGAGATTGGTTACCGTTTGGTTGAGAGTTTGGCTATCCAAACCAAGGATGTTCGCAAGCGCCTGCAGCGGCATCGGGACGCCGTTGAGCATCAGCACGCCGCGCTCGGATGACTCATGCATCAGACAGAGAATCTCGAACCACACGCCGCGATCATGGAAGCCCAGCGCCTGGACGCCCGGGTCTTTGCGCCAGTCCGCAGGGTAGAACTGCATAGACGGCATCTTTGCAGACGCGTTCTTTTTGGCGGCCATTACGCAGCCTCGCTACTCGTCACGGTCGCGGCCTTGGCGCGCGGATTGGCAGTGCCGTGCGTGGCGATGAATGCGGCGCGGGCGGCGGCGGCTTCCTGAGCGGTCGGATACAGGCCGACGTGCTTACGCTTGCCGTTGGTGAGCTTCACCTTTGCGGTCCACTTGCGCGCATTGTTGTCGAATGAGACGCCGAGGAAACCGGACTTGCACGGGCGGCCGCCCTTTGCTTTGTTGCTGGACACTGCCAGCGAGGTATTTAGAGACATGAGACCACCGTAACGTTAGGTGACCTAATGGCGATGCAAAGACACGCAACCCACTTGCACAAGGGGCAGAATTGCGATACTCTCAAACCTGATTTGAATGACTCCCTAGACATCAAATCCTTGCATCACCAATCGGGCCACGATTGGGTATCACCGAGAGAGGCCGCCCCGCGAAGGTGGCCTTTTTCACGTCTACGCGTCGAACTGCACGCACATCCGATATCCCGTCCGAACTCCACGCAGCACCCGCCGCGCTTCGTCCATGACCGGCACTCTACGGAAGATTCAAAACGAGTACAAGATGGGTTGAATCACTGGAACCCCCGTCCAGCAAGGGTTTTCTGCGTGCCGAGGAGAAATTAGAGCCGAAAATCCTTATGGAACCTGCATTCTGTTTTTTGGGCAGAAGCGGGAAATAAATTTCGAGCAACAAGATATTTTTCTGCGCTTAGGGACGATCCCGGTGTGCGAAAACGGTGGGCGAAATTGTGCGGTCTGTACAACGCGCAGAATGTCGAATAAAGTCGCGCTCCAGAAGGGCGAAACCGCAGGGGCGGCGTCGCCCTTTTTTCGTTAACTGGACCGAACACATGAACGAGAACCCTCTTTTTTCCGCCTTTTTTGAAGGCTTCAAGCCAGCCCGCCAGCGCGAGCGCGCAGCACTTACTCTGTTCCGCGCGTTGGAAGCCAAGCAGGACTCTTTTGTGCAGCCGGGCGGCGGATCGGCAGCACCCGCCCGCGCACCACTTCGCACGCGCTCGGCTACTCGCAAGCCCGCGACCGGCGACGACGGCGACTCGGAAGGTGAAGGGCCGCGCTTCACGATCAGCACGTCGCCAACGGATGGCGTGGTTGTTGGCGCGGCCACGTTGAACACGGCGTTCATGCTTTTGACTCAGTACGGGGGTCGCGCCATCGTACCGATTGAGATTGCCTGCGAGGACTATTTCGCGCCGCTCACGCTGCCGAACCTGCGCCGCAAGATCGCGGCGGGCGACATCCCCTTGCCGCTTGTGCGCATGGAAGCCGGTTCAAAGAAGGCGGCGCAGGGCGTCCACATTCAAGACTTGGCGCTTTATATTGATGAACGCAGGACTGCTGCGATCAAAGAGCGGGACCAACTCTGCAGCTAAGAGAGACCAAGGCGGCGCACAGCCGCCGTGAAGGAATGCTCGCAGCTCGCCGAGTGATCAGCCGCCGTGCGCCTTCTGAAGCACGGCAATTAATCCTGTGGCAGCACCGATGCCGCCAACTATCAGGCTCGCCAACGGCGTGACAATCGTGAACCAGTGAGCGCGCCGCTCATGCCTCCAGCGCAACTCCTCGCGAATCGCCTCGCGGAGGCTCTTGACCCCAGAATTGTCAGCACGCGTCGATTCTCGAAGGGTGTCTCCTCCCAAGCCCCCTGCGAGTCCGGCAGCAAGACGCGAAGCCTGTTTGCCTGTCTGACCAACGCGCGGGTGTATCGAACGTCCTGCTCCTCATTAAGGATCGCGCTCTCGACCGACCAGTCGTCGTGAATCCGCTCCAGCGCATCCTTATTTGCCCTCGCGTGCTCAGCGCGCCGGATATCCCTGGCGTACGACGCGTCGATGTAAGCAATCAGCGCACGCAGACGCCAGCCCCGGCGAAGCGGTGAATGATCAATGAGCCAGTACGGACGGCTCCACTTCGGTCTTTTCATCGTTGGTCTCCGTTACGGGTGCCAGTACTTCAAGCCACTTCCAATTTGCCCACTTGTCTCCCGACTGCCGAATATGTGCGTACCTCTGAAGACTGCTCCAGGAGCGATGCCCTGTCACTGCGGCAACGTGCGGGATGTTCAAGCCAAGCTCAAATAGTCGGCTAGTCCCCTCATGGCGAAGATCGTGAAAGTGAAGGTCCGGAATCGTGAGGAACTTGCACGCCTTCGTGAAACTCCCGCTCACGCTCCGATGGTTGTACGGGAAGATCGCGCCCGACCCGCGCTTCATCGCGTCCACCACTCGCCGCGCCTCTGGCGGCAAATCCACCCAGGTATCGTTCCCGATCTTCTGCCCGGGGTGCTTCATATCCCGCACCAGAACGCGGTCGCCTTCGTAATCTTCCCATGTGATACGGCAGATTTCCTCTTGCCGGCGCGTGGAGAACAGCGCGAAGACGATAATCTCGCGCATCGGTATTGCCGCACGCTCGCGCGCTTCCATGTCCGTGTAGTAGGCGAGAATCCGATCGACCTCATCTATGGTCGGACGGCGGCTGCGCTTGTTCGATCTTCCACTCTGCCCTAGCTTCTTCAGGACGGCCCGAGCGTCCTCTATCTGCCTATCGTCCAACGGATAGCCCCACGCTGGCCGTGCGACGGCGAAGACGGCTGCAAGGTGGCTCACGTAGTTGCCGACGGTCTGCGGCTGCACGCCGAGCCCCTGCGCGAAGCTAACAATTGCCTGACTTGTGACCTCGCTGCACTTCAGCGAGCCGAGGGCCGAATCTTCGATTGCGCGCAGCACCTGCTTTTTCGTCCGACCAATGTCGCGCTTGGACTCGCGTTTGTAACGATCGATTGCATCCTTGAGCGCCGGGTCTTCTTTCATTGCGCTTTCAAGGGTGCCCGGCTCGGCCAACTCCTTTTCGCGCCTCGTCAGCCAGGCGGCTGCGGCGGGTCTCCGGTCAAATGTCTTCGCCTCTGTGTAGACCACGACGCCGTCTTTCTTTAGGCGTATCTGAGCGGTATAGCCGACGGTGCTATCCTTGCGTTTTCTGGCTGTTATTGTGCCCATGGTTTCCTCAGTGCTACACGGTGGAAAATGAGGGCTACAGTGTAGCACTGACCCCGAATTCAGTAGCATTTATGAGCATTCAGCAACACTCACCAACAAACTCAGATGGCCCGCTAACCCGCGCCACACAAGGCAGGAGCCCCGAAACACCGTCCCGACGGGTTTCCGTCGCGCCGATGATGGACTGGACCGATCGCCACTGCCGCTCGCTGCATCGCGTGATATCGCGCCATACGTGGCTCTACACCGAGATGGTCACCACCGGCGCGTTGCTGCACGGCGACGTGCCGCGCCATCTGGCGTTTACGCCCGAAGAAGCGCCGGTTGCGTTGCAGCTCGGCGGCAGCGAACCGGACGATCTCGCGCGTTCAGCGAGGCTGGGCGAGCAATGGGGCTATGACGAGATCAATCTGAATTGCGGCTGCCCGTCCGAGCGCGTGCAGCGCGGTGCGTTCGGCGCTTGCCTGATGAACGAGCCGCAACTCGTTGCCGATTGCGTGAAAGCCATGCGCGACGCCGTCTCAATACCGGTGACGGTCAAGCACCGGATCGGCGTGGATGCGGTCGAAGAATATGACTTTGTGCGCGACTTCGTCGGCACGGTCGCGGACGCCGGTTGCAACGTGTTCGTCGTGCACGCGCGTAATGCGATCCTCAAGGGCCTGAGCCCGAAAGAGAACCGCGAAATTCCGCCGCTCAAATACGACTACGCGTATCAGTTGAAGCGCGATTTTCCGCATCTGGAGATCATCATCAATGGCGGCATCAAGACGCTCGATGAAGTGGAGACGCATCTTCAGCACGTCGACGGTGTGATGCTTGGGCGCGAGGCCTATCACAACCCTTATGTGCTGGCCGACGTCGATGCGCGCTTCTATGGCGCAACGGATGCGCCGCTCACGCGCGAGCAGGTCGAGGCGAAGCTGATCGAATATTGCGCGGCTGAAATGGCGCGCGGCACGTACCTCGGTGCAATCACGCGTCATGCGCTCGGTCTCTACCGCGGGGAAGCCGGTGCACGTGGATGGCGTCGCGTGTTGTCGGATAGCAAACGCCTGGCCGAGCGCGATCTGAGCATCTTCGACGAGGCAAGACAGCATCTGCGTGAGCCGGTCGAAATTTTTGAATAAAGGACTAGGCAAACGGAATTCTTGTTCGTATAATCTCGTTTCTTCATCGACGAGCCAAGTTTCTCAGCAGTTAAGTGAGTTGCTTAGCAAGTCAAGCAGATGTCAGTGGTGGCTGTAGCTCAGTTGGTAGAGTCCAGGATTGTGATTCCTGTTGTCGTGGGTTCGAGCCCCATCAGCCACCCCAAAGAATTCAAGCAGCAAAAAGTTTGATCAAGCGGCGTTGTGAGAAATCACAACGCCGTTTTTGTTTTTGCGTCGCGGTTTACCGCGCAATGCGGTCTGCCCACATGCGTGGGGCGAGGCTGATCGTCAGCGTGCACCAGAGAAACGGCCAATAACCCACCCAGCCAATCCGGTCTTTGACCGCAAAAACCGCTTGACTACCGGGGTCGGACCACCGCTGACGCCCGTCAGATATAGGCCTGACAGATTATTTCAGTACCAAGAATAGTAATTTCAGATTATCGGTACAAATTTTCAATAGTAGGGGTATACACTGCCTTCCATCGACGTTGCAGACACACCCCTACCGGCTCCTGCGACGCCTTCCTGAAATGAAATCGAAACTTATCGGAGTCACACCATGAAGACCAAGCTCATCGCCGCCCTGCTGGTTGCTGTTTCTGCCTCGATCGCTGCTCCCGCATTCGCTAGCGGCTACGGCCCGGCACCGTTCTATCGTCCGGCTGTCGGCGCACCGGCTTCGCAACAAGGCCAGAACGCGCAAACCGTCGCAGCTGAACGCGCTAGCGCCGAATCGAGCGCATACGGTGGCGTGAACACCGTGTCGTCGCAATCGGGTACGCGTGCACCGGCTTCGTCGGGCCCGCAATCGGTTTTCTTCGGCCACTAATCTGTCGCTGTTGAAGGTTGCCGTTCACAAGACGGCAGCCGAACTGGGCGCCGCGCATGCAGCAATGCATGCCGGCGCCCAGTCCCGTTTACACGGCGGCCGCACTCACGTCACCGAGCCCATCCACCGAGCCCCAGCGCCACCGTCATCACACCTCGCGCTTTTCCTCTTCCGGCGATTCGCAAAACCGGATCCGGTTACCGAACGGATCGATCGTCTCGAGCACTTTCCCCCACGGCTCCTCTTCAACGCCCGGTTTTCCGTACTTATAGTCTTTGCGCTGAAGTTCGGCATGCAACGCGTCGATGCCCTGCATCGGCACGTAAATCGTCGAGCCCGGCGTCGCATCGCCGTAATGCTCGCTCAGGTGCAAAATCAGATCGGAACGGCGCACTTGCGCATAGAGCGGAGTATTCGCCTCGAAGCGGTGTTCCCAGTCGATGGTAAAGCCAAGAAAGTCTACGTAAAACTCTCTGGCTTTCTCTTCAGAGAAAATACGGATGATCGGAATAGCGCGCGCGAAATGCATTGCGGTCCCCAACAGGTCGATACGGAACCGTCAGCTTAATCGAATGGGCTTGCCGGTTCCGGCGCCTACGGTTATCCGCTAAGACCGGCATCGATCGTTTCGCGCGCCGCCCTGAAGCCGGCCTCTGCCGCGGCATGCTCCGTGGGCCACAGGGTGTCGATGTGGACGAGCCGCCAGTCGACCACCACCGCGTCATTGCGCAACACCCGAAAATGCGCCTTGACGCCGGTCAGCACCTGCTCGACCGCGACTTCGATCTCGTAGTCCTGATAGCGCTCCTGGTAGTCGCCCATGTCGAGGCCTTTCGGCTCCATGATCGCCTCCTTGAGGTGTTCCGGGTCAGGGTGAAATGCGCACGGCCATGCGCGCCCGCCGGGCCGTCGCTACGGCTCGAACCAGGGACCGACAAATCTTCATCTGACGATTAGTCGCAATCGCCAGAAAGATACTGCCGGCCGCTAACGGTGATCTCGACGTCGCCGCTGCCCGCCTCGGCGGCAAGGCCGTTCGACAGCAATTCCGCCGCGATGGACTGCGCGAACTTCGGCACGGGCTGTCCGACACCGACCTCGTTCAGGCGCCGCAAAGCTTCGACCGCTTCCGGACTTAATGACTTCGACATGGCCGTCTCCGTCGTGATGCTGAATTTATCGTAGCAAGTTTCGCGGCCGGACGCAGGTGCGTCTCAGGCCACCGACATCCAAAGCTTGTGCAGCTCGCGAATTTTGCGCGCGCAAGTGGGTCTATCCCACGAAACGTGGCGATAGCAAACCCGGCAAGCGGTAACGGAAAGGAGGACGAGATGGAGCGAAGCAGAATGACAGCGCTCACGGCGTGCGTCGCGCTTGCGGCGTTCAGCATGGGCGGCCCGGCAGCATTTGCCCAAACGCCAGGCCCGGCACAAAAGACGCAGGCCATGCCGCAAAACGGCCCGGCATCGATGGTCAAGCCGCCGGAAGCGGGCTCAGGCTCAGGCGGTGCGAGCAATCCGGACAATATGCCGATCAAGCGTCCGCGCAAACCGACCAACGACAAGATGATGCACGAGCCGCCCGCCAGCGCCGCCAACGCGAAATAGCGCCGGCACGGCTGACGGTGCGGACCGTCTGACTAAGCCAGGCGTGCTTAAAGACGCGCGATCGACACCTCCGTGGACTTCACCAGCGCGACCACTTCCGAGCCGACCTTCAGGTCGAGTTCGTCGACCGAACGCGTGGTGATCACCGAAGTGACGATACCGAACGGCGTGTCCACATCGACCTCGGACACGACCGGCCCGCGGATGATTTCCTTGACCTTGCCTTTGAACTGATTGCGTACGTTGATTGCGGAAATGGTCATATCGAGCGACTCCAGAAAAGCGATTGAAAACAGTCAGTCAGGGGATATCAGACGGCCCAGCGGACGTCTGTCGGCCGCGTGAGGCGGCCCTCGTCACGTGCGTCATAAGTACGCTGGGACAGCGCGTCGTCATTCGGCGCCGTCTTCAGTACGCGTTGCAACACATGTTCTTCCAGCGCGGCGAACCCGGCCGATGCACGTGCCCGCGGGCGCGCCAGCGGCACCGGCTGATCGAGCGCGATGCGCCCTTCTTCGATCAGCAGAATCCGGTCGCCTAGCGCGACGGCTTCATGCACGTCGTGCGTCACCAGCAGCGCGGTAAATCGATGCTCACGCCACAGCCGTTCGATCAGCGCGTGCATTTCGATGCGCGTCAACGCGTCGAGCGCGCCGAGCGGTTCGTCGAGCAGCAGCAATTGCGGCCGATGCACCAGCGCACGCGCCAGCGCCACCCGCTGACGCTGACCGCCGGAGAGCTGCGCGGGCCAGTCGTTGGCGCGTTCCAGCAAACCGACTTCGGCGAGCACGGCCCGCGCGTCCTCACGCGCACTGCGGCCGAGGCCAAGCATCACGTTCTGTAGCACGCTCTTCCAGGGCAGGAGGCGCGCGTCCTGAAACATAATGCGCGTGTCGAGCGGCCGGCCATCTTCGGTGCGTTTCTCGAGCACACCCGAAGTGGCCTTTTCCAGACCCGCGACGAGGCGCAGCAAGGTCGACTTCCCGCAGCCGCTACGGCCGACGATGGCAACAAAGCTGCCGCGCTCGATCGACAGATCAAAATCGGCCAACACCTTGCGCTCGCCGTACTGCTTGCCGACACCGCGCAACTCGACCGAATAGTCGGCGGCGCGGCGTGCGTCATTGCGCACCGTGGCTCCCGTCGCTGCAGGCAGAACACTCACGCGCTGGTCGCGTTGACGATCGTGCGAGGGTTCCGCCCGATCGAAACCCGCGGCCTCATCCGCATCGTGATCGGCGGTGCGCGGTTGCGCCAGTTCGGCTTCGAGATCGCTGCCCGCGATGCCGCCGAACGACGCCGACAATGTCGTTGCGCTCATGATTTCGCTCCTCGTTGATAAGCCGGGTGCCAACGCAGCGACACGCGCTCGAGACTCTTGGCCAGCACGTCGGCGAGTTTGCCGAGCCCCGCGTACAGCAGGATGCCGACCACCACCACATCGGTTTGCAGGAATTCGCGGGCATTCATCGTCATGTAGCCGATGCCCGACTGCGCGGAAATGGTTTCGGCAACGATCAGCGTGACCCACATCAGCCCGAACGCGAACCGCACGCCGACCAGAATCGACGGCAACGCACCGGGCAGCACGACGTGCCGGTAAAGTGCGAAACCCTTCACGCCGTAACTGCGTGCCATTTCGATCAGATTGGCATCGACCGAGCGGATGCCGTGGAAGGTGTTCACGTAGATCGGAAAAAACACGCCCAACGCGACGAGAAACACCTTCGCCTCTTCCTCGATACCGAACCACAAAATCACGAGCGGGATCATCGCGAGCGCGGGAATGTTGCGGACCATCTGCACGGTCGAATCGAGCGCGATTTCAGCGGGTTTGAACAGACCCGTTGCAAGGCCGAGCACGAGTCCGATGCCGCCGCCGATCGCAAAGCCCGACACCGCGCGCCACGTGCTGACCTTCACATCCGCCCACATTTCGCCGGACTGGATCAGCGACCACGCGGCCTTCACGACCGCGAGCGGTTCGGGCAGCACGCGGGTCGAGAGAATGCCGCTGCGGGCGGCGAATTCCCATGCCAGCAGAATCGCGAGCGGCGCGAGCCACGGCGCAAGATGCGCACCGATGCGGCGCAAGACGGCGAGACTCGCGCCCGCACGCGCGCCGGAGTCAGCGCCTTGTCCCGCGCTCAAAGTGGATTGAGCCATGATGATTTCCTCACTGCCTGACCATTAGGTTGTTCGTGCCGAACCGGACGATGCGCTCAGCTCGAACTCGCCGCTTTCGGCAGATAGTTGTTGCCGACGATCTCGCCGAACGGCCCGGACAACGGACCGCCCGCGGTCTTGATCTGCCGGCCCGGCAGCAACGGGAACACCAGTTCGGCAAAGCGGTACGATTCTTCGAGATGCGGATAGCCGGACAGGATGAACGTGTCGATGCCGAGCGCCGCGTATTCGTTCATGAGTGCCGCCACCTGCTCGGGATTGCCGACCAGCGCCGTTCCCGCGCCGCCGCGCACCAGCCCGACGCCCGCCCACAGATGCGGATACACCTCGAGTTCGGCGCGGCCGCCGCGCTTGCCGCCGTGCAAGGCGGCCATGCGGCGCTGTCCTTCGGAATCCATCTTCGAGAAGGAAGCCTGGGCACGCGAAATGGTTTCGTCGTCGAGCTTGCTGATCAGCTTGTCGGCGGCCGCCCACGCTTCTTCCTCGGTCTCGCGCACGATGACATGCAGGCGAATGCCGAACTTGATCGTGCGGCCACGTGCTTCGGCACGGGCGCGAATGTCCGCGATCTTCTTCGCAACAGCCGCAGGGGGCTCGCCCCACGTCAGATACGTGTCGATGTGATCGCCCGCGATATCGTGCGCCGCCGCCGACGACCCGCCGAACCACAGCGGCGGATGCGGGTTCTGCACCGGCGGATACAGCGCCTTGCCGCCCTTCGAGGTCAGATGCTTGCCCTCGAAGTCGATCGCGTCGTTGGTGTGCGAGGCGCTCAGCAGCTTGCGCCAGATATGCAGGAATTCGTCGGTGATTTCATAGCGCGTGTCGTGATCGACGAATACGCCGTCGCCTTCAAGTTCAGCCGAATCTCCACCGGTCACGACGTTGATCAGCAGACGCCCGTTCGACAGCCGGTCGAAAGTCGCGGCCATGCGCGCCGCCAGACCCGGCGACGAAATACCCGGCCGGATTGCCACCAGAAACTTCAGCCGTTTGGTCGCGGCAATCAGGCTCGACGCGACGACCCACGCGTCTTCGCACGAGCGGCCGGTCGGCAGCAGCACGCCCTCGTAGCCGAGCGTATCGGCGGCGACGGCGATCTGCTGGAAGTAGTCGTAATCGGCTGCGCGTGCGCCTTGGGACGTACCGAGATAGCGGCTGTCGCCGTGAGTCGGAATGAACCAGAACACATTCATTTGCTGCTCCTGCTAGTTCGAAACTGGATTGAATGAAGACGTGTGCAACGACGAGCGACGCTGCGTCGGGCGAAAGCGCGCCGCTGGCCGCGCGCCGCTAGCCGCGCGCATCCCTCCGGCACGAGACCCGGAAAGGCGAACGCTAGAAAGGACGGAAATACTGCAGTGAGGCGCGGATTAGTTCCGACAGCACAGCCACGAACGCGCGTGCGCCATGGGGCAATTGAAGATCGGCATCAGGCAGGACATCGCGACGGCTTCCCTCGACCAAACGTGCGCGTGATGCGCTCGATTAAACAGGCGACGGCGGCAAACGCCGTCTGTATGGAGAAACAGTCTATGGATCGGAACCCGGCTTTTGAACGATTTTTTTGAGCTTAGGTTTTCCACTTTCGTGATTAGCCCGACGCTAAAGCATACGGATGTTGCACCTTACCCACGCTGGAAGCGGCTTGCCCCTCTATATAATGGCGCCACATTTCCAATAATCCGCTGCAGGCCGTGCGAACCACGCCGCCTGAGCTCTCGCGGTGCAATGCATGCAAAAACTCATCTTGCCGTTCGTCGCCGGCTTTCTGGCGTCCCTGTTTTTTCATGAGTCGACCCTGGCGCTGTTGCACGCGGCCGGACTGATCGATCCGACCGGTTTTTCGACCGCGCCGTTCCTGCCGCTGGGGCTGCCCGAGTTCATCGCGAACGCGATCTGGAGCGCTTTCTGGGCGGTGCTGATGGCCTGGCTGTTGCGCGTGGCGCCTGAGCGGCGCGCGCCATGGGTGCCGGCCTTCGTATTTGGCGGCATTGCCCTAACCGCGGCGAGCGTGTTCGTGGTCGATCCGCTGCGCGGCATCTGGCCGAGCGGCAACATGCTCCCGCGTCTCGCGGTGGGGTTCGCGGCAAACGCGATGTGGGGCTGGGGCGCGCTGGTGTTCATGCGCGCCTTCATGGCGAGCGAAGACGAGGACTGAGCCTGCCGGTTTCTGCTCAGGACCGTAGATCGCGCAACGGGTGCTCGTTGGCCGGCCACGGGCTTTCGAACATCTTCGCCACCTCGGCGGCGTTCACGTCTTCAATGCGCGCGAAACGCCAGCGCGGCGCGTTGTCCTTGTCGATAATGCGCGCGCGAATCCCCTCGATCGTGTCGCCCTGCGCGAAGCTCGTGCGCGTCAGATCGAGATCGCCGCGCAACACGTCCGCCATCGAACCCTCGGCACGCGTCACCACTTCCAGCGACACCGCCATCGACAACGGCGAACGTTCGCGCAACACCGCGATCGTCTGCTCGGCCCAATCGGCGGCCTCGCCGCCCTGCTCGCGCGCCCGCTCCAGCGAAGCGAGAATCTGCGCTACATCGGGCAACGCGAAATGCCGGTCGATCAAGCCGCGTGTGCTCGCGAGCGGCGCGGCATCGGGCTTTGGCACGACCTGATGCGCGGCGGTCTCGCGTTCGATGCACGCCACCACGTCCGCGCCGCGTTCGAACAGTTCAGTACGCAGCGTATCGACTAGCGCGGGCAAGGCCGCGTCTTTGATATAGGCGTCGGCGAGGCCTGCGTAGAGTGCATCGGCCGCGCCGATCGTCTCGCCGGTGACCGCCAGATAACGGCCAAGCGCACCCGGCGTGCGCGCCAGAAACCAGCTGGCGCCGACATCGGGAAAGAGTCCGATGCGGGTCTCGGGCATCGCCATCTTCGTCGAGTCCGTCACGACACGCAGGCCGCCGGTACGATGCGCACCCTGCGAAATCCCCATGCCACCGCCCATCACGACGCCGTTCATCAACGCAATGTACGGCTTCGGGTAGGTGAAGATCGCGTGATTGAGCCGGTATTCCTCGATGAAAAAGGTGTCGCGCGCGTCCTGCTCGCCGCGCTGCGCCGACTCGTACAGGAAGCGGATATCGCCGCCCGCGCAGAACGCGCGTGGATGCGCGCTGCGCACCACCACGGCCAGCACGTCGGGATCTTCGCGCCACTGATCGAGCGCCGCGTGCATCGCGCGGATCATGCCGGTGGACAGCGCATTGAGCGCCTTCGGCCTTTCCAGTTCGATGAAACCGATGCGGTTGGCTACGTAAGTCGCGACTTCGTCGCTGACGGCGGGCGAGGTGGAAATGGACATGGAGAGCTAGGCGCGATGGCGCGAAATGAACCGGAACTGAACGTTATCACGCCCTCGCGGCTTTAGGCCTGGCGGCGGGCTGGGTCCCGGCGTTGCCGGCGGCCTCCACGGCCGATTCAGACGGCGCTTCAGCAGACTTCTTTTTACGCGGGCGGGCAGCGCTCGTAGCGCCTTGCGGCTGCCCGGCCTGCTGCGTTCCGAGCCAGGCATCGAGCGCGATACCCACCACGGTATCCAGCGGCGCAGTCGGAAACACGGGACATGTCAGGTTGAGCGCGACGATGCCGTGCAGGGTCGCCCAGAACGCCTCCGCCCACACCCCCACCTCCATCGATGCGGGCAAGCGCCCCGCCGCTTTCAGTTCTTCGATCGCGGAGATCATCACGTACAAGGCCGCAGCATCCGGGTCGTCTGGCTCGTCTGCTTTTGCAGGCTCGACACTCGCCCCGGCCGCGTTGCCGGGCAGAGCAGAAGCCACGGCCGGTGTTTCTGCCGCCGCGCCCTCCACGGTCTCGCCTGACACACCCGCCTGCGCGGCCCCAGCCACCGGAGCACCGGCCAGCACAGCGGCCGCGCCGCCCAGCGCCGCGCCCGTGTAGCTTGGGTCTTCCATGAAGATCAGACGATAGGTTTCCGGATGCGCAACACCGAAGGCCACATAAGCCCGCCCGATCGCCTTCAACCGCGCGGTCGGATCGGCAATCCGCGCCAGCGGCACGAAGGTCTCCAGCAATTGCGCATAGCCTTCCGCGCACAACGCCCGTGCGATCTCATCGCGGCTTGCGAAGTGAAGGTACAGCGTGGCAGGCGAATACTCGATGGCGTCGGCAATCTTGCGCATGGACAGCGCGGCAAAGCCTTCGCGCATCACGATGCGCCGTGCTGCGTCGAGGATGCGCTCGCGCAGCGCCTGTTTCTGACGGTTTTTTCGTTCGGCGATTCCCATGACGAACATTTTCAGGTTGACAAACTGAAAAGTCAAATTAAACTGAACACCGTTTACTGAACAGTGTTCATTAAATTCTCATCAATCAGTCAGCACCATCCTGGCGCGATAAGGCGCCACTTTCAGGAGCCGCCATGCAAGCCATAGGAAAAGTCGGTTTATTCGGTGCCGCCGGCGCGGCAGGTCAAATCATCGCTGCCGCGCTTAGCGCGGCGGGCCGGGATTACCGGGTGGTCGGCCGCTCGCGCGCCCCGCTCGAAGCGGCCTTCGGTCACGACCCGCATGCGGAAATCGTCACGTGGAATCCGGATGAGCCGGCTTCGATCAGCGCCGCTGCTGCCGGTTTGCAGACTGTGATCTACCTGGTGGGCGTGCCCTACGACCGGTTCGCCGAGCATCCGCCGCTCATGGAAAAAACGCTCGCCGGCGTGACGGCAGCGGGTGTCGAGCGCCTCATTCTGATCGGTACCGTGTACCCGTACGGCCGTGCGCGCGGCAATCCGATCAGCGAAGATCATCCGCGTGAGCCCCACACGTTCAAGGGCAAGATGCGGCTCGAGCAGGAGAAGCTGGTGCTGGCGGCGCATGGCCGCGCCAGCGGGTCGGGCCGCCTGTCGACACTGGTGCTGCGGCTGCCGGATTTCTACGGTCCGGGCATCGAACGCAGTCTGATCAATGGCGTATTCGAAGCGGCGGCACAGGGCAAGCGCGCACAGATGATCGGACCAGTGGATGTGCCGCACGAATTCATTTACCTGCCGGATATCGGACCGGTGGTCGAAACACTCACGCGCACGGCCGACGCCTACGGCCGCTGGTGGCATCTGGCCGGCACGGGCACGATCACGCAGCGTGAAGTGGCGAGACAGGCCTATGCGCTGGCCGGCCGCGAGCCGAAGCTGATGGTCGCCGGCAAGACCATGCTGCGCCTGCTCGGTCTTTTCAATCCGCTGATGCGCGAACTGGTGGAGATGAATTACCTGATGACCGAGTCGGTTGTGCTGGACGACACCGCCTTGGTGGAGCTGATCGGCCCGATCAAAAAAACCTCGTACGAAGAAGGTATCCGGCGTTGTTTCGATGCCGCGCGGATAGCGGCATCGGCGAGCGCGGAAACGCAGCGCGACTCCGCAACAACGGCCTGACCGTGAACGGATTTCGCAAGCGCGGGAAATTGATGCCCGTTGTTCACGCAGCAGCGAATAAACCGGATCAGCCCGCCACGTTGCCAGGCGGAAAATGGCCGCTCCTGAGCAGCACGGGCGTGCCGTTGCTGATCTGCAAATGCTCGCGCGCAACTGCCTCGATGCGCGGACGCCCGGCATCGAACGCGCGCATCCAGCCTTCGAGATCCTCCGGGTACGCGCCGAAGTGATCCTCGAGCGCCTCGACCGAGATCGCGCACGGCACCGGTTCGCCGTCCACGAGCGCGGGAAACACGACGGTCAGATTGGAGTCGCGGTAAGCAGGCGCATCCGCGGGAAACTGAATTTCCATGGTCGCCTCATCAGAAATATCCGGCGGAAAAGCTGCGACAGTGAATACCGTCCGCCTCCCCGGACATGCCCGTTATGGTACTCGCGCGGCTGGACCACGGTCCAGCGCCCTTCCCGCTTTTTGTCCGATGCTACGTCTGCGGAACCGATCGGTGCCGCAGGCGAATCGCTATGCTGATTGCACTTGTGCCGCCTGCCTCGGTCGAACTTGCTGACCGGCACGATCCGTGCTCACACAGTGACGCCATTTCGAGGTCAACGAGCGCAATATGGGAAAATATTTTCTGCAGAACCACGAATTGCCTGAGCCGGACGCGGCAACCCGATGGTTTGCTTACGCCGAAAGCCACGGCATTGACATTCCGAAAGCCATTAGCATCTGGGAAGACGCGGCAACTGAAAGCGGCACGGAAAGCCGCCAACTGGTTGGCGCGGCGGGCATCACAATCGAAACGCCTTAGCCCTGCACAAGGGCGCACGTCCAGGGTGTGGCGAGCCTCGATACCTATTTGAAAGGAAGACATCACGATGCATTTCATGACGCAACTGCGCCGCTCCGGCCGCCTCCGATCGGGCCGCAACGCGCTTGCCCTGATCGGCAGCGCGTCCCTGTTTGCCGCCCTGCCCGCCGCTGTGCTGTTCGGCGCGGGTCTGAGCGGCTGCGCATCGTCAAACACCACCTCGCTGATCAATCTGCCGAACGGTCAGACCGGTTTTGCGGTGAACTGCAGCGGCGCCGACGCCGCATCCAGTTGGGCCTCCTGCTACGTGCAGGCCGGCAAGGCATGTGGCGCGACCGGCTACGACATCGTGTCGAAAGACAACGACGAAGGCGGCGCTGCGGGCGGCAGCATCACGAACGTCGTCTCGGCTAACGTGAAAAACCGCTCGATGATCGTGCGCTGCAAATAACGCACAGAGCGTGCTCGGCGCGGTGCTCAGTGCGCCTGCATCTTCGAGAAGATGTTCAACACGGCGACCCCGGCGATGATCAGCCCAAGTCCGATGATGGCCGGCACGTCCGGCACTTGCCGGTACAGCACGAGCGCAACCAGTGTAATCAGCACGATGCCGGCGCCGGCCCACACCGCGTAGACGATACCCACCGGGATACTCTTCAGCGTGAGCGACAGGAAATAGAACGCGATGCCGTAACCGATCACCACGACCGCCGAGGGCACCAGCCGCGAGAAACCTTCCGACGCCCGCATGGCAGAGGTCGCAACCACTTCGGCGACGATTGCAATGGCGAGCAATGCATACGGGGGCATCCGCATCGCCTCAGGCCTTTGCAAGCGCGAGCTTGCTGTAGTCGTGGCCGAGATGGGCGCACAGCGCTTCCACCACCAGTTCGTGATCCGCACGCTGCGGCAAACCGGATACCGTGATCGAGCCGATCACGCCGGCGCCGGTTACCGTCAATGGAAACGCGCCGCCATGGGACGCATAGTCCGTGACCGGCAACGCGTGCTTGTCGGCGAGCGTGCTGCCCGACTGCTGCATCTTCAAACCAATCGCGTATGAACTGCGCCGAAAATGCGCGACGGTGTTGCCCTTGCGGCGCGCCCAGTCGACATTGTCCGGCGTTGCGCCGTCGAGCAAGCTGAAGAACAGCGGCTGGCCGAACGTGCGCACGTCGATGGCAGCGGCAATGCCGCGGGCCTTGGCAAGCTCGTGCAGAAACGCGCCGATCTGCCATGCGCGGTCGGCGTCGAATTGCGGGAACACCAGCGCGTGTTCCTGAGCGGCAATCACCTGTAGATCGTGAGCGATATCCATGGCATTCAGAGCAAGATAAGAGGTGAGACGCGGGCCGTTGCACCTGCACTCCACATCGCGGCGCCGCGCGGAGAACCTGGATTCTAGCGCAGCACCTTTCGAGAGCCTTCTGGTATGCGACACCGGCAATGCGTGCGGCGACGTGAGAGCGTGCCGCGCCAGCGAGCGCCACGCCGCACTTGACAACTGACGTGGCGCGTATTGAAGCCGATTCTTAAATAGCTATTGCGTGGGCTGCTGCTTTGTTCTATAATCTTTTCTTCGACGGACGCGGGGTGGAGCAGTCTGGCAGCTCGTCGGGCTCATAACCCGAAGGTCGTAGGTTCAAATCCTACCCCCGCAACCAAGCAGTATTTAGCTGGTTCGAAACGTCGAAACAACATCAAAGGCTTGCCCAACCGGCAGGCCTTTTTTGTTTTCAGCCTCTCCTTCCCAGCGTCCGGGCGAGCACTTCGCCTCATTGATCCGGACTCCAAACAGATCCACTTGCTTTTGCAACGGTGGCGCCCGGCCCGCGCGCCGGCGGGACGCCTCCGAACGGCGAAATAGTGCCGCCCCGAACCCATCGGCGCGCCGCGCCATACCCCGCTCCCGGCAAAGCGCGCCCCAGTGATAAACTCCCATCACCCTTTCTCGTCCCCTTCCTATGAAATTCTGTTCTGTCTGCGGCCACGGCGTCAGCCTGAGCATTCCGCCGGGCGACAACCGCGAGCGCTTCGTATGCGGCAGTTGCGGCACGGTGCACTATCAGAATCCGCGCAACGTGGTCGGCACCGTTCCGGTCTGGGACGACAAAGTGCTGCTGTGCCGTCGCGCGATCGAACCGCGCTATGGCTACTGGACGCTGCCGGCAGGCTTCATGGAAATGGGCGAAACCACCGCCGAAGCCGCTTCGCGCGAAACGCTGGAAGAAGCTGGCGCGCGCGTCGAGGTGCAGAACCTGTTTTCGCTGCTGAACGTGCCGCACGTGCATCAGGTGCACCTGTTCTATATGGCGCGCCTGCTCGACCTCGACATCGAGGCCGGAGAGGAGAGCCTCGAAGTGAAACTCTTCGAGGAACACGAGATTCCGTGGGACGAGATCGCCTTCCCGACCGTCGGCCAGACCTTGCGCTTTTTTTTCGCTGACCGTGCCACCGGCAGCTTCGGCCTGCATACGGGCGACATTTTCCGCTCGCTGCGCGAAGGTTGAGCGGCGCGCATGGTTCCCTGGCTCGGACCTGACGATCCGTTTCCTTCCGTCGAGCGCGCGCTCGGCGCGGCAAGCGGCGCACCCGGCCTGCTCGCCGCGAGCGGCGACCTGCTGCCGTCGCGGCTGATCGACGCCTATCGGCGCGGCATCTTCCCGTGGTACTCGGACGGCCAGCCGGTCTTGTGGTGGAGTCCTGATCCGCGCATGATCCTGCGCCCCGCCGAATTCAAGGTGTCGCCGTCGCTGCGCAAGACGCTCAAACGCGTGCTGCGCGAGGACAGCTGGGAAATCCGCGTCGACCATGATTTCGCCGCCGTGATGCGCGCCTGCGCGCAGGCGCCGCGGCGCGGCCAGCGCGGCACCTGGATCACCGCCGACGTGATCGAGGCGTATTCGTCGCTGCATCGGGTGGGCGATGCGCACAGCATCGAAACCTGGTTCGAAGGCCGGCGCGTGGGCGGTTTGTATGGGGTCTCGTTCGGCCGGATGTTCTTTGGCGAATCGATGTTCGCGGAGGTTACCGATGCATCGAAAATGGCGCTCGCCGCGCTCGTCGGACACTTGCGCCGTCACGAAATAGAAATGATAGACTGCCAGCAGAACACGTCGCATCTGGCGTCGCTTGGCGGTCGCGAGATAGCGCGCAAAGCGTTCATCGCGCATGTTCGCGCGTCTGTCGATGCACCGCCGATTCCCTGGCGCTTCGACAAGACCGTCTTGCGCGATGTCGTCGCGCCGCCGGCGTAGAAAGAATCAGGCCGAATCCGGATCCGTCGCCTACCGAGCCGCGGGTCGCGAGCCGCGGGTTGACATCCGCAAGGCGCCGGGTTTGCACTACCAGAGACGCTTCGAGAGCTGCCAACGTGACTCATCCCAACGAGCTGCCTCTTTCGCCGCTTTCCGCGCTGCAATTTTATGCAACGGCGCCCTATCCCTGCAGCTATCTGGATGGACGCATCGCGCGCTCGCAAGTCGCCACCCCCAGCCATCTGATCAATTCCGACGTCTATACCGACCTCGTCAAAGCGGGCTTTCGCCGCTCGGGCGTGTTCACCTACCGCCCATATTGCGACGGCTGCCGCGCCTGCGTGCCGGTGCGCGTGCCGGTCGACAGTTATGTGGCGAACCGGACCCAGCGCCGGGTCTGGAAAAAACACGGCGAGCTGATCGCGACGGTGGCCCCGCTGCATTACGACGAAGAGCACTATGCGCTTTACATGCGCTATCAGTCGGCACGGCATGCCGGCGGCGGCATGGACCGCGACAGTCGCGACCAGTACGAACAGTTCCTGCTGCAGAGCCGGATCAACTCGCGGCTGGTCGAGTTTCGCGAGCCTCTGCCGGATCATCCGGACGCGCCGGGCATTCTGCGCATGATCAGCATGATCGACATCCTGGGCGACGGGCTCTCGTCGGTCTATACGTTTTTCGAACCGGGTCTGCCCCACACCAGTTTCGGCACCTACAACATCTACTGGCAGATCGAACAGGCGAAGAGCCTCAAGCTGCCCTACGTGTACCTCGGCTACTGGATTCGCGAGAGTCCGAAGATGGCGTACAAGGCGAATTTCCGGCCGCTCGAAGGCCTGATCGACGGCGCGTGGAAAGTGCTCGATCCCGCCAGCATCGATCTGCCGCCGGTCGATCTGGCGATTCACGGCCGGCGCGGGCCGCTGCGTCCGTAGTCACGGCCGCCGAGCGGTCCCAAAGGTTCGCGCCCGAGCGTCTCGACCCATTGGTCTCATTAATGCCTTAAAGCCGGTAAAATGGCGGGTTCCCATTTTCCGGCCTCCCGGCTTCGTCCCGTGTTCAGTTCCCTCTACCCGCTCGTACGCGCCCAACTCTTTCGCATGGACGCGGAAGACGCTCATCACCTGACTTTGCGCATTCTCGGCGCCGCCGGCCGCACCGGTCTTGCCGGGGCGCTCGCGCCACGCGTGCCGGATGCGCCGCGCACCGTGATGGGGCTGACGTTCAGGAACCCGGTCGGACTCGCCGCGGGACTCGACAAGGACGGCGCGTGCATCGACGGTCTGGCGGCGCTCGGCTTCGGCTTCATCGAGGTCGGCACGGTCACGCCGCGCGCACAGCCGGGCAATCCGCGCCCGCGCATGTTCCGCCTGCCGCAGGCGAATGCCGTGATCAACCGGATGGGCTTCAACAATGCCGGCGTCGACCAGTTCGTCAAGAACGTGCAGGCCGCGCGCTATCGCGGCATCCTGGGGCTGAACATCGGCAAGAACGCGGACACGCCGATCGAGCGCGCCGCCGAAGACTATCTGTACTGCCTCGAACGCGTGTACCCGTTCGCGAGCTACGTGACGGTCAACATTTCGTCGCCGAATACGAAGAATCTGCGCCAGTTGCAAGGCGCGGGCGAACTCGACGCACTGCTCGCGGCGCTCAAGGACAAGCAGCAGCGTCTGGCCGACATGCACGGCAAGCTGGTGCCGCTCGCGCTGAAGATCGCGCCGGACCTCGACGACGAGCAGATCAAATCGATCGGCGACACGCTGTTGCGCCACAAGTTCGAAGGCGTGATCGCCACCAACACCACGTTGTCGCGCACCGCCGTCACCGGCATGCAATACGGCGACGAAGCCGGCGGCCTGTCGGGCAAGCCGGTATTCGACGCGTCCAACGAAGTGATCCGCAAGTTGCGCGCCGAAGTCGGCGACACGGTGCCGATCATCGGCGTGGGCGGGATTTTCTCGGGCGACGATGCGCGCGCCAAGCTGGCTGCGGGCGCTTCGCTGGTCCAGCTCTATACCGGCTTCATCTATCGCGGCCCGGCGCTGGTAGCCGAGTGCGCGCAGGCACTGCGCTAAAAACATATAGACATAAACAAACGATATTTAGGTTTCGATAGTCTGTTTTGTTATGCTTTTGTCTGTTAAAACATCAGACGTACAGAAAGGAACACGATGAAATTTGGCTTGCTGAAGAAGATGCTCGTTGCCGGCCTGATCGGCGCGTCGTTCACGGCTGTGACCGCCCATGCGGACGACCTGCTCGACCAGGTCAAGCAGCGCGGCACGCTGCGCATCGGTCTGGAGGGCACCTTCCCGCCGTTCAATTCGAAAGCGCCGTCGGGCGAACTGGTCGGCTACGACGTCGACATCGCCAAAGCGGTCGCCGCCAGGCTCGGCGTGAAGCCTGAATTCGTCACGACCGAGTGGAGCGGCATCATCGCCGGTCTGCAGGCCAACAAGTTCGACGTGATCGTCAACCAGGTCGGCATCACCGACGCCCGCAAGCAGGTGCTCGATTTCTCGCCGGCTTACACGTACTCGGCCGCGCAACTGATCCAGCGTAAGGACGACACGCGCCAGTTCAAATCGCTCGACGATCTGAAGGGCAAGAAGCTCGGCGTCGGTCTGGGCACGAACTACATGGACATGGCGAAATCGGTGCCGGGTATCGACGTGAAGACGTATCCGGGCGCGCCTGAATATCTGCGCGATCTGGCCGCCGGCCGTCTGGACGCGGCGCTGAACGACCGCCTGATGCTCGCGTATCTGATGAAGAACTCGCAGTTGCCGCTGCGCACCGGCGCCACACTCGGTGCGGGCAACCCGTCGGGCATTCCGTTCAGGAAGGGCAATCCGAAGTTCGCCAAGGCGATCGACGACGCGATGGCCCAGCTCGAAGCAGACGGCACGTTCTCGAAGATCTCGGACAAATGGTTCGGCGTCGACGTCAGCAAGCCGATCAAGTAACGCACGCCAGATAATGCGAAGGGCGGCATCGTCGGCGATGCCGCCCTTTGTTTCTTTGCGCGCCAACCCAGGCAATCGCTCATGTCCACCACTTCCCTGCTCGTCCAATCGCTTCCCGTGCTTGCACAGGGCGCCATCCTGACGGTCAAGTTCGCGGT
Source organism: Paraburkholderia fungorum (assembly GCF_902833645.1). GTDB lineage: Bacteria > Pseudomonadota > Gammaproteobacteria > Burkholderiales > Burkholderiaceae > Paraburkholderia > Paraburkholderia fungorum. The sequence goes on along the minus strand of NZ_CADFGE010000006.1, from coordinate 173,982 downwards.
TCTGTCGATGATCTTCGGCCTCTTGGCCGGCGCCTTGCTCGCGGTGATGGGCATCAGTCACAACCGCGTGCTGAACTGGATCGCGCGCGTGTATGTCAGCCTGTTCCGCGGCACGCCGCTGCTGGTGCAGATATTCGTGATCTATTACGGCTTGCCGAGTCTCGGCATATCGCTCGACCCCACCCCTGCGGGCGTGATCGCATTGTCGGCGAACGTGGCGGCGTATCTGTCGGAGAGCATGCGCGGTGCGATTCTCGGCATTCCCAGCGGCCAATGGCTAGCCGCCTATAGCCTCGGACTCTCGCGACGCCAGACGCTGCGCTACGTGATCGCCCCGCAGGCCTTGCGCATCGCCGTGCCGAGCTTGTCGAACAGCCTGATCAGTCTGATCAAGGACACCTCGCTGGTATCGGTGATTACCGTGACCGAATTGCTGCGCAGCGCGCAGGAGGTCATCGCGTCGACCTATCAGCCGCTGCCGCTGTACCTCGCGGCAGCCGCGGTCTACTGGGTGCTGTGCCAGGTGCTCGAATGGGTGCAGCACTGGTACGAAAAGCGCCTGGCGCTGCCGTCGCGGCACTGAGCCGCTGAATCACTGAGCCACTGAATCGCCCCCCTGCCACCCTATCGGCTGGCCGTGAGCGATGCCGCGTCCAGCGGGGCGCCGAAACGCTCGAAGCGCGGTTTGTAGTAGTGATCCGGGTCGAGCGAAAACGCGACGTGACGCGTGCGGCCCATCAGTTCCTTGCGCGGAAAGAAGCCAAAGTAGCGCGAGTCGGCGCTGTCGTCGCGATTGTCGCCGAGCATCAGATATTCGCCCTGCGGCACGATCACCGGCCCGAACGAACTACGCGGACTCGGCGCGTCAGGCGCAAGCCGTACCGTATGCACAACGCCGTCGAAGCGCTCGGTCAGATAGTCGCCTCGCGAAGCCGCATCGCCCGGCAGGGGTTTGAGTTTCAACGGCTGATAATCCGCGCGCACGCCGTTCACGTACAGCACGTTGTCGCGCATCGCGACGCTGTCGCCGGGCAAACCGATCAGACGCTTGACGATCAACTCATGCGCGGCAGACGAATCGATCGTGACGATATCGCCGCGCTGCGGATCGTGCAGATGCGCGATCGTGATGTGGGTGAGCGGCACGCGCAGATCGTAGGCCATCTTGTCGACAAAGATCCGGTCGCCTTCGCGGATGGTCGGCAGCATCGAACCACTCGGCACGACGTTCCAGTCGGCCACGGCGCTGCGGAATAGCACCATCAGGAACAGAAAGGCGACAAGGCTTTTATTGTCGCGCCACAGTTTTCCAAGCATGCGCATCGCCGGCGGCTCCAGTGGAAGGTGATCGAAAGCGGTAGATGTGCGGACCCTTTTTATTCGAGTCCGCGTCCGTGCAAATCGTACCATCGCCGCCAAAAGCAACGCGGCGACAGCCGTCACTCTCCCGCGAACTTGAGCCCGAGCGCGGCGCGCGCCGCATCAGCCATTTCGATCATCTGCAGCGACTTTGCGTGCGGCATCAACGGGCTCTCCAACTGTCCCGCTCGAATCAGCTCGCAGAAATGCGCGGTCTCGTAGTTCAGACCGCCGCCCTCGAACGGTTCATCGAGTTCGATCACGCGGCCATCGGCGTAGCGGATCGTGGCGCGCACCGGATTCCACCAGGGCTCGTGAATCGTGACATGGCCGCCTTTGGCCATCAGCAACGCGTCGCCCTTGCCGTGCAGATCGAGTCCGCAAAACAATTGGGCAATGCCACGCTCGTGCCGGCTGTTCAGGCTCGCGAACGTATCGACGCCGGTCGAGCCGAGCCGCCCGAGCGTTTGCACCTCGCGCGGCGCACCGAGCCAGTCGACCGCGAGAAACATCTCGTACACGCCGATATCGAGCAGCGCGCCGCCGGCATGCTCGAACGACATCGACGGATGATCGTCCGGCACGCCCGATACCGAACAACCGGCGCGCACGAGGCCGACCTCGCCGATGGGATCGGCCTCCAGATGCGCGCGCAGCGTTCTGTAGAGAGGATAAAACGGCGGCTTCATGGCTTCCATGAAAAGCCGCTTTTCGGCACGCGCGACCTCGAGCACGCGCTCGAGTTGCGGCTTGTTGATGGTGGCGGGTTTTTCGCACAGCACGTGAAGGCCGGCTTGCAGCGCGGCAATCGCGTAGTCGGCGTGACTGTCCTGGACGGTGGCGATATAGAGCGCGTCGATACCGCTTGCGAGCAGTGCGTCGAAACTCGCGCACACTTCGCCGCCGAATTCTTCGGCGAAGGCCCGCGCGGGTTCTGCGCGACGTGACCACAGCGCGGTCAGTTGCGCCTGCGGCACGTGGGTGAGTCCAACAGCGAAGCGACGGGCAATGCGGCCCGTCCCAACGATTCCCCAGCGAATCATGGCGCCCTGGGAGGTTTCCTGCATGGCGAGTGTCATCGTTCCTTCGAGTCCGCGCGGTTCAGAGCAGGCGCTATTGTGACGCAAGCCGCGCGTGCATGCGCGGGTATGCGGCCGCACTGCTCATCAAGCCGGCGTTCCCGAACGACGATCTGAAGCCGCTGCCGCAACAGCCGTGCCCAGCCATGCCTGGCTACACTCAGCCACGCTCCGGCGGTTCCGAGGCGACCTTGTTGCCGAGTTCTTCCGTGGCGTAATCGATCATTGCCAGCGAGGCGATTTCCGCTTCCTTCGGATCGCGCCGCTCGATCGCTTCGAGCACGCGTTGATGCGTGCTCACCGCCGTCTCCCACAAACCGTCCTTCTGACTGACGATCGGATTGACGGTCGAGAGCGCGCCGCGAATGATCGCCGCCATCTGTTTGAAGAACTGATTGCCGCTCGCTACCATGATGCGCGCGTGGAACAGTTCATCGGCGGCCTGATAGCTGGACTCGCCTGGCTGGATCGCGCGGAACGCCTCGAACGCCTCGCGAATTGCTGCGATGTCGGCGGCACTGCCGCGCGCGGCCGCCTGCGCCGAAGCGCGCGGTTCGATCAGGATGCGAAACTCGATCACGTCGCGTAGAAACAGCGGATCGGGCTTCGCGCGAAAACGCCAGTTCACGACGTCCTCGTCGATCATGCGCCAGTCGCTCATCGGCCGGATGCGCGTGCCGATCTTGGGCCGCACGTCCAGCATGTCGCGCGCGAGCAGCATCGACAGCGCCTCGCGCATGACGGTGCGGCTGACGTCGAACTCCTTTGACAGCACATCCTGCGGTGGCAGGATGGCGCCGTACTTCTCTTCGACAATACCGGTCACAAGTCCGTCCATGACCTTGCTGACCAGCGATCGATCCTTGTTTGCCTGTTCCATGACCCTCTCTCCCCGAAGCGGTGTTTGCCCCCGCGTAGCCCTGTTGATCAACCGGCCCTGGCGTGTCGTTGTATCGATGCGTAATGGTTCTTTTACGATACGTTGCTAGCATCAAAACGGTTACGCCAGTTGGGAAACCTCCTGAGAGGGTTATCCCTCTGAAGAATTGTTTCGTCCTTGTAACGCCGCATGTTTTGACGGGCCATAAGCTTGCGTCTCAAGCGTGCCTGCGTTGGAAAATTTGCATAGTGCGAAGACGCACGTAATGGACCGAATTGTCTGATCGTCATACTTTGAACGGACCCGGACAGGTACAGAAAACCGGGCCGGACGGGACCGCCGGTCAGACGCCGAATATCGTCGGCCATGGAACGCAATGAACGAGGGCGAATTGAAAGGAAGCGCGCCGAACACGCCGCTACAGCAACCAGGCGCGGGGAGCGATGCGGTGGCCGGCATGACACGCGGCGAGGCGGGCGGAGTCTCAAAGCGGTGTCGCCATCGACGCATAGCGCCCGCCAAAGAAGATCAGCGGTGCATGTTCGTCGAGCGAGAACACCAGCACCTCGCCGACAAAGAGCGTGTGATCGCCGCACGGATGCCGGTCCACCACGCGCGCCGCGAAACGGGCTGCCGCGTGTTCAAGCAGCACCACCTCCGGCAAGCCTTCCACCTGGGCAAAGCGCGGCGCAAACCGGCTCTGCGGTTCGCCGGAGAAGTGCCGGCTGTGACGCTCCTGCGCATCGGACAGCACGCTCACGCCGAACATCGCGCTGTTCATCAAACGCTCGTGCATGCGGGCGCGGTGCCCGACCGATACGACGATCAACGGCGGCCTGAGCGACCCGGACATGAAGGCGTTGGCGGTCATCGCATGCATGCCGTCGCCGCTGCCGGCCGAAATCACCACGACGCCGGTTGCAAACCGCCCTAGCGCATGACGAAAACGGCGCTCGTCGAAGCTCGACACGTTCTGGTCCGCCGCGCCCGAAGCGCCCGCGTTTGCGCATGCCGGGTCCGCACACGGCACCCTCTCCTCATCAGGATTCCTGTATATATCGAAGCCTTCCGCCGAACCTCGCGATTGCGGGGTTTGTGGCGCCATGCGTCCCATCTGCGTGGAAGGCGCGCTCAGCACGCGCGCCATTACAGGAGCTCGAACGTGTTGACGAACGCCGCGCCGTCGCGCTCGCGGCGCCGCGTGGCAAAGAGCGGCTGCTTGCCGCGCAACTGGCGCGTCAGACCGATGAACGGCACGCCGTGATCGAGATACGGCCCCTCCGTCTTGCGAAAGCCGAATTGCTCGTAGAAACCGCGCAGCCCGACTGGCGCGCTCACACGCGCGGCGTGTCCCGGCCAGCGCTCGGCGATCGCCTGCAGCACCCGTTCGAGCAATAGTTCCGCGGTGCCGTCGCCGCGCCGCAGCGGGCTTGTCAGCACCTTGTCGATGGTGATTTCGGGATCTTCGGCGTCGCCGGGTTGCAAGCGTGCATAGGCCAGAATCGGCATGGGCCGTGCCATATCCTCGACCGCGAAGATGTGCAGCGCGCTTTCGTCGCGGCCATCGGCATCCAGACAGACATGCGACTGCTCGACCACGAAGACCGCGCTGCGTGCCCGCAGGATCAGATACAACTCGCGTGCGGATAACTGCTCGAAATCCAGCGTTTTCCAGTTCATCACTTTCCCCAGCGGTAAATACGTTCAGCGAGGACGGCATCACGCGCCGCCCCCGACGGCCTGACCCGACACGCCGGCCTGTAGTTGCCTGTACTCAGGCCTACACGGTACGTCCGCGAAACACGCGTTTCCGTGCGGCATCGCACTGACGCTGGGCTTTGCCGATCCTTAAATACGAAACGTCGGGACCAGAACGGCGACATCCGTTCGTTTCACGTCAGCACCGTTCGAAAGACTGCTCACCTACAAGGGGACACCCCAAGATGAAAACAGCACTGCGCCGCATCCTTTCCGAATCAGCCCGTCTCGACGTCTCGCCAGACACCCTGGCCGATGACGCCGATCTCTACGCCGCAGGTCTGTCCTCGCTCGCGACCGTGCATCTGATGCTGGCTATCGAAGATGAATTCGGCATTGAAATCCCAGACCGGATGCTGACGCGCCGGTTGTTCTCAAGCATCGATTCGATGGCCGCCGCGATCACCGAGCTGCAACAGGCGCAGGCGGCAGCATGAACGCCCCGCTGCCGGACACACCCACGGTGACGGCGCCACTCGCGCAGTCCGCCGCGGTGCAACCCGCCGCTGCGGGTGTCGTGCTGAGCGCGGTGGAAACCGAGCCTGGCTGGCGCGCCGCGGCGCAGCGCTGCGCCGCCGTGGCCGCGCAGTTCGCCGATGCGGTGGATCGCGAAGCGCGCTTTCCCCATGAAGCTTTCGAGGCGCTCAAACGCGAACGTCTTTTATCGGCGATGGTGCCGGCCACGTTCGGCGGCGCCGGACTTTCGCTCGCGGATGTCGGCGCGATCTGCGAAATACTCGCGCAGGGATGTGCCTCCACTGCGATGGTGTATGCGATGCATCAGATCCAGGTCGCCTGCATCGAGGCGCACGGCAGCGAGTCGGCGTGGCAACGGCAGTTGCTCGCGCAACTGGCGGAACATCAATGGCTGCTGGCTTCGGCTACGTCTGAAGAAACCATCGGCGGCAATATGCGCACCAGCGCCTGCTCGGTCGAGCTCGACGGAGAGCCCGGCCAGCAGCGCTTTCGCGTTGAAAAACTGGCGCCGACGATCTCGTACGGCGCCCACGCCGACGGCATTCTGGTCACCGCCCGGCGCACCGCCGAATCGGCCGCGGCCGACCAGGTGCTGATCGTCGCGTTACGCGCAGAAACACAACTGGAAAAGCGCGGCGGCTGGGATTCGATGGGCATGCGCGGTACTTGCAGCGAGGGCTTCCGGCTCGTCGCCACGGGGCTCGCCGAGCAGATCCTGCCCACCCCCTTCGCCGATATCGCCGATCAGACCATGCTGCCGGTCTCGCACACGCTGTGGGCCTCGGTATGGACCGGCGTGGCCAGCGACGCGGTGAATCGCGCGAAAGCTTTCTTCCGCGCCCAGGCCCGCGCGAAACCGGGCTCGATCCCACCGGCCGGTTTGCGCCTCGCCGAAGCGGTCGGCCTGCTGCAGATGATGCAGGCACGCCTGTCGGTTGCCTTCGACGCGGCGCGAGCCGCCCATCACGCGCGGCATGGCGGCTGCCAGGCCGATGCGCCGCTTTCGGCGATGCTCGGCTTCGCCTCCGACATGAACACGCTGAAGACCAGCGTTTCGAACACCGCCCTGCAGGTCGTTCAGGAAGTGCTGATGATCTGCGGCATGGCGGGCTACAAGAACGGCACGGAATACAGCGTGGGGCGGCATTTGCGCGACCTCTACTCCGCACCGCTAATGATCAACAACGACCGTATCGCGCAGAATACGGCGAGCCTGCTGCTCGCGCAACGTCCTGCCGCTCCGGGGAGAGCCTGACATGAACACGATGACCGACACCGCAGCGCTGGCGGTTGAGACGGCCGCTGCCGCCCGGCAACCCGCGGCGCCGACTTTCCGCGACGAATTGCTGGCCGCCGGCCTGTTGATCGATACCGGCGAAAACGGCCTGTACGGCCGCAGCCAGATTTTCGAGGACGTGGTGGAGCGCCTGAACGTGGCAATCACGCATCTCGGCGCCGACCAGCAGCCGGAGGTACTGCGCTTTCCGCCCGCCATGCGCCGCACCGATTTCGAGGACAGCGAATATCTGAAGAGCTTTCCCAACCTCGCCGGCACGATCCATTCGTTCTGCGGCAACGACATGGGGCATCAGCGCCTGCTGCGCGCGCTCGATAAGGCCATGGACGAGCGCGACGACGAGCGCAGCGAAGAATGGATGGAACAACAGCAACCGACCCGCGTGGTACTCACGCCGGCCGCCTGCTATCCGATCTATCCGGTCATGGCGCGGCGCGGCCCGCTGCCTGCCGGGGGCCGCACCATCGACGTGCTGTCGTATTGCTTCCGCCACGAACCGTCGCTCGATCCGGGTCGCATGCAGATGTTCCGGCAACGCGAATACGTGCGTCTGGGCAACGCCGAACAGGTGATGGCATTCCGGCAGATGTGGATCGAACGCGGTTCGCTGCTGATTACGCTGCTGCAACTGCCGGTCGACGTGGATCTCGCCAACGACCCGTTCTTCGGCCGCGGCGGCAAGATCGTCGCCGATAGCCAGCGCGCCCAGGCGCTCAAGTTCGAACTGCTGATTCCGGTGGCGAACGCCGACAGCAAGACCGCGTGCCTCTCGTTCAACTATCACATGGACCACTTCGGCGCGATCTGGAAGATCGCCTGCGAAGACGGTACGGTCGCGCACACCGGTTGCGTCGGCTTCGGCATGGAGCGCATCACGCTCGCCCTGTTCCGTCACCACGGGCTCGACGTCACCGCATGGCCGGACGACGTGCGCGCGCTGCTATGGGGAGACACCGAGGCGCGCGTCGCGCAAGGCATGCAAGCCATGCAGGCGGCCTCCACGGCGTCGCACGATGCCGGAGAGCGCGTATGAATCCATCCCCGGTCCCTACGCCAAAGGAAGGTCAGGCGGCCTTCCCAATGTCCCGCCGGCTCGATCTGCCGCCTCTCGGCGGCACGGCCGCACCCACAGCATCCACAGCGGCCGCGGCTCCGTTGCGGCAGCACGCCCCGCACGCGCTGCATCAAGGCGAGCGGGTGTGGCAGGAGACCAACTGCTACGTCGATCTGTGGATCGAATTGCTGCACGGCTTCGGGCTCGATCCGCGCGCGGCATTCGGCTTTACGGTCACGCAGGACTTCGAGGGCGATCAGTTCACCTTCTTCAAATTCCCGCTCGACGACCTCGAGCGCCTATATGGCACCCAGGTGCAGGAACTGGCGATCTACGACTCCCTCGAAGCCCGCGTGCACGCGCAGACGCTGCGCGGCCATACGGTGCTGGTGGAAGTGGACGGTTATTACCTGCCTAATACACGAGCCACGTCGTATCGGCGCGAGCATCCGAAAACCACGATCGGGATCGACTTCATCGATCCCGCGGCACGGCGCCTCGGCTATTTCCACAATACCGGCTATCACCTGCTCGACGGCGAAGACTACGACGGCGTATTTCGCAAGCTGCCACAGTTCGCGCAGCAAGCGGATCTGCTGTTTCCGTATGTCGAATTCGCCAAGCAGGTTCGACCCGCGCTGGAAGGCACCGCCCTTGTCGAAGCATCGGCGGAATTGCTGTGCGCCCATCTGGCGCGGCGGCCGCTGGTCAATCCGATCTCGCAGTGGCGCGAGGCCTTTCCCGCGCATCTCGACATGCTGCTCGAACGCGGCGAGGCGTTCTTCCATCCCTATTCATTCAACCTGATGCGGCAGCTCGGCGCGAACTTCGAGTTTCTCTCGAAGTATCTGACGTGGCTGGCCGCGCAAGGCTTCGATGTGCCGGAGTCGATCCCGGCAGCGGCGCAGCGGATCGCGTCGGAGTCGATGGTGATGCAGTTCCGGCTTGTGCGGGCCATCGCGCGTAGGCGTCGCGATTCGTGTGAAGACTGCTTCGACGTGCTCGAAAGCGCCTATGAAAAGACGCTGCCCCCGCTCGCCGCACTCGTGCTGTGACGAGTCCGGACCTCTGGCCGCAACCACTCGACACAGGCTGGCAGTGTGTCAGCACGCCGGCCGGTGCATGTGCATCACCCGCTGATTTGCCCACGCAGGGCTGGCTCGCCGCGCAAGTGCCCGGCACGGTGGCGAGCGCGCGCCGTGCCGCCGGTTTGCTGGACATCGCGAATCCGCCGCCGCTTGCTTTCGACGATCACTGGTACCGGCTCACGCTGACCGGCACGGGCACACGCCGCCTGCGTTTCTCGGGCCTCGCCTCGCTCGCCGAAGTCTGGCTCGACGGCAGCAGGCGCCTCGACTCCGATTCGATGTTTATCGCGCACGATCTCGAGATCGAACTGCACGGCAGCGCGACACTCGCATTGTGCTTTCGCTCGCTGACGCCGGCGCTCGCGGCCAAACGTTCGCGCGCCCGCTGGCGGCCGCGGCTCGTCACGCCGCCCACCTTGCGCAACGTGCGCACCACCCTGCTCGGCCACATGCCCGGATGGTGTCCGGCGGTGCAGGCAGTCGGTCCATGGCGGCCCATTGAAATCCTGAGCGACGCGCCGCACGCATTCGACACACTCGATCTGAGCAGCCGCATCGAAGACGGCGACGGCGTTGTATCGCTCACGTTACGTTTCGTGCATCCGCATGACGCCGACGCGTGCACTGCCTCGTTGAATTGCGGTGACCATGTTTCGTCTTTGCAATGGAGCGATGCATATACACTGACCGGCAGCGTGCGCGTACCGCGTGCCAAACGCTGGTGGCCACACACGCACGGCGAAGCGACTCTATATCCTCTGACGTTGCAGCTTGATGACGAGCGCGCGATATCCGGCTCGATCAGCCACACCATACCCGGATCGATATCCCACTCACTGGGATCGATCGGTTTTCGCAGCATCGACGTCGATCGCGGCGCGCAGGGTACAGGCTTTGTATTGCGCGTCAATGACATGCCGGTGTTTTGCCGGGGAGCCTGCTGGACCAGCGCCGATCTCGTTACGCTGAGCGGCAGCGAGGCGCAGCTGCGCCATGCGTTCGCACTCGCGCGCGATGCCGGGATGAACATGCTGCGGGTCGGCGGCACGATGGTGTACGAGTCCGATCTCTTCTACGCGCTTGCCGACGAGTATGGGCTGCTGATCTGGCAAGACTTCGCGCTGGCGAATTTCGACTACCCGAACGACGCCGCCTTCAGCGCGTCCATCGAACGCGAAGCGACGCAATTTCTGACCCGCACACGGCGCTTCGCGTCGCTTGCGGTGCTGTGCGGGGGCAGTGAAGTCGACCAGCAGGCGGCCATGTTCGGCCTGCCCGATTCGATGCGTGCGCAACCACTTTTTACCGAACAGCTACCCGCCATCGTGGCGCGCGAGCGGTCGGATGTACCGTATGTCAGCAATTCGCCCTCGGGCGGTGCGTGGCCGTTTTCCACTAATGAAGGCATTACGCACTACTACGGCGTGGGCGCCTATCAACGCCCGCTCGACGACGCACGCCGCTCGCAGGTCCGTTTCGCCGCCGAATGTCTCGCCTTCGCCAACGTGCCGGACGACGCCACCTTGCGCGACGCGCTGGGCACGATCCACCCGCACGATCCGCGCTGGAAAGCGGCCGTACCGCGCGACCCCGGCGCCGGCTGGGATTTCGACGACGTACGCGACCATTATCTTCAGACGCTTTACGGTGTCGAGCCGGCGCGCTTGCGTTACGAAGACCCCGAACGCTATCTGGATCTGTCGCGCGCCGTGGTCGCCGAGTTGATGAGCGACGTGTTCGTCGAATGGCGGCGCACCGGTTCGAGCTGCGGCGGCGCGTTGGTCTGGCAGCTTCAGGATCTGCGAGCCGGCGCGGGCTGGGGCTTGATCGACGCCACAGGACGGCCTAAAAGCGCCCTGCACGGGCTCGCGCGGGCGCTGCAACCCATCCAGCTGCTGCTGACCGACGAGGGTCTCAACGGCCTCGATATTCATCTGCTGAACGAGCGCGCGGAGCCACTGCTCGCGCAACTGGAACTGGCCTGCCTGCGCGACGGCAGCGTCAAGGTGGTCTCGGCCAGCCGCACGGTCGAACTGCCGCCGCACAGCTCGCAGCGAATCGGCGCGGGGGAATGCCTCGGCCAGTTCTTCGATTTCACGCACGCCTACCGTTTTGGGCCGCGCGCCCACGACGTAACGATTGCGACACTGCGCGACACGGCAAGCGGCCGGATCGTTTCAGAAGCGATTCATCTGCCGGAACGGCGCGCGGACGTTCGTCACGACCTGGGCCTGACGGTACGCCCCGAGCGCACCGCCGACGGCTGGCAACTGGTCATTGAAGCGCAGCGCTTTGCGCGCTTCGTTCATATCATTGACGCGAATTACCGCGCCGCGCAGGACTGGTTTTATCTACCGCCGAACCGTGCTCACACCGTGCCGCTCCTGCCCGTCGAGAAACTGGTTGCACACGCATCGAACGCGATGTTTAAAGCAGACGCAACATGCGCGGCACCCGCCGGTGAAGTTCGCGCGATCAATGCGATATCCGCCACCTTCTACGGTTGAATGTCGTCCCTGCACTAGCTATCACCTCGCGAAGCGCGTAAAACCTCGCGCTGCGCGAATTTATCTGTCTGGTCAGCGGAATCACAACGGGTTGATCTACGGATTTCCGGCCTCGGGAAAGACACTTCGTACTACTCCGCACGCAGCGTATAGAACACATCTGAATCAATTCCGACACACCCCGGACGGCCCCCAGAAACGCACCTGCAAAGGCGATTGCGGCGCCACGATACCTGCGGCAAAGCGCTGCTCATCAACCGCTAACTCAATCCGATCAATGACTTGGCTCGAATAAAAATACCTTTCGACGGAACCGCCCGTTAAATCGGCGTTGTGCAGAATTGAAACAAAAAACCGCATTTGGCTTCGCGCACCGCTAAGACTTTTTTCGCTGCGCCGCACCAGCACTGGTTTTCCCTACGCTTGGCACACTCCTCGCTAAAGGAGAAGCGCAGCACTGTCACCGCAACGTGATTCACAAGAATGGCGGTGACGCGTCAGGCCAATACGGGGCCGTTCCTGTTTATCCCTTCGCTGCTCGCCAGGCAGCACGTAGTCAATTCAGGGATGCAGGCATCGGATCAAAGACACGAAACCACGCAGCGCGTGGCTTCAGCGAGGACCGATCATGTTGACACTTCAATCAGATCTGCACGGTAACCATTTGCTCGGCGCGTTGCCGTCCCACGAATGGCAAGCGCTTGCCCCTCATCTCGAACTGGTTCATCTGCGTACCGAACAACTGCTGTGCGATTCAGGTCAACGCATCCATCACGTCTACTTTCCGACCACCGCAATCATCTCGATGCTCTCGACGATGGAAGACGGCAGCTCGGTCGAAATCGCCGCGGTCGGCCGCGAAGGCATGACCGGCGTGCCGGTGCTCACCGGCGGCGAAACCATGCCGAACCGCGTGCAGGTGCAATGCGCCGGCTTCGCCTACCGGATGAGCGCGCAGGCCCTCAAGCAGCAATTCGCACGCTCCGATTTCCTGCGCCGCCTGATGCTGCTGTATATGCACGCCCTGCTCACGCAAGTTGCGCAGACCGCGGCCTGCAATCGCCACCACGCGTTGAACAAGCAATTGTGCCGCTGGTTGCTGATCGAAGTGGATCGCGTGGCATCGAACGACCTGACGGTCACCCAGCAACTGATCGCCGACATGCTCGGCGTGCGCCGCGAAGGCATCACCGAAGCGGCCGGCAAGTTGCACGACGAAGGGCTGATTCATCACAGCCGCGGTCATATCAAGATACTCGACCGCAAGGGTCTCGAGGCGCGCGCCTGCGAATGCTACGGCCTCGTCAAACGCGAATTCGACCGTCTGCTGCCACGCCTGCGCCAGGCCGAAACCGTCGAGTAAGCAGCCCCCCAAGGCTGCATCGTTCGATCACAGGGTAGATCACTATGTTCAGGAATACTGCGCGATTTCTCGACGCACTCTTCGTGATTGCGGGCGGGCTGATCGCTCATTGGTTGCGTTTTTCGACGCCGATTGCGTTATCGGACACGGAGCGCCTCCTGATCGCCTTTAACTGTGTGCTCGTCTTGCTGATGTTTCCCGGCTTCGGCGTCTACGAACCGTGGCGCGGCAAGGCGCTGCCTGCGATGCTGCTGAGAGTGGCCGCCGCGTGGCTGGTGGTGGTCGCCACCGCTCTGGTGCTGGCGTTCACCTTGCACCGCATGGATGCGGTTTCGCGGCTGTGGTTCGGTTACTCGACGCTGATCTCCGGCGCGCTGATCATCCTCACCAAGTGTCTCGTGCATGTAGCGTTGCGCAGCGTGCGCCGACGGGGGATGAACTTCCGCACGGTCGCGATCGTCGGGGCGCCCGGCTTCTCGCGTACCTTGCTCGCGCACCTCGACCATGCGCCGCAAGCCGGCTTCAAACCGGTCTGCATGTTCGACACCAGCGCCAGCAGCGACACCGGCATCCACCCGGCCGGCACGCGCGGCGGGCGGCTGAATCGCCTGCCGGTGCTGACCGACCTGAATGCGTTCGCCACCAGGGTGCGCGAAGAGCGCGTGAACGAAGTGTGGCTCGCCTTACCGCTTTCGGAAGAACATACGATCTATCGTTTCACGCGCATTTTCAGGCATGATTTCGTGAACCTGCGCTTCATTCCCGATGTACGCAGCCTCTCGCTTTTCAATCACGCGCTGGTCGATGTCGTCGGCTTACCGACGCTCAATCTGAGCGCGACACCCGTCTCGTCGCCGCAGATGTGGCCCAAACTGATCTTCGACCGCCTGTTCGCGGCAGCCGCGCTGCTGGCGCTCGCGCCGGTGTTCTTCGTGCTCGCGATCGGCATCAAGCTGAGCTCGCCGGGGCCGGTGTTCTTCCGGCAGATCCGCAAGGGGGTGGACGGCCAGCCGTTTGCGATCTACAAGTTCCGTTCGATGACCGTGCACCACGAAGCCCACGGCCAGCTCACGCAGGCCACGCGCAACGACACCCGTGTGACGAAGCTCGGCGGCTTCATGCGTCGCACCAGTCTCGACGAACTGCCGCAATTTCTGAATGTGCTGCTCGGCCAGATGTCGGTGGTCGGTCCACGTCCCCATGCGGTGGAACACGACGATCTCTACAAGGATCAGGTGTACGGCTATATGCACCGCTACCGGATCAAGCCGGGCATTACCGGCTGGGCCCAGGTGAACGGCTATCGCGGCGCCACCACCAAAGTCGAGAAGATGGAGGCGCGCGTCAAGTTCGACCTCTTCTACATCCATAACTGGTCGTTCTGGTTCGACATGAAAATCGTGTTCATCACGATCTTCAAAGGTTTCGTCGGCCGCAATGCCTTCTGAGCACGCTGCCGCGGGAGCCGTGCGTGAAAGTCTCCGTGATCGTGCCGACCTACCGGCGCACCGCCGACCTCGCACGCTGCCTCGCGGCACTTGACGCCCAGGAGCGCCGCGCCGACGAAGTGATCGTGATCGCGCGCCATAACGACTACGCAACGCTCGACTGGCTGCGCACATGCGAAGTGAACCGGCCCGACCCGCGCCGCTGGATCATGCTGGTCCGCAAGCCGGGCGTGGTCGCGGCCTACAATCTCGGCATCGAAAGCGCTCTCGGCGACGTGCTCTGCTTCACCGGCGACGATGCCGCGCCGCATTCCGACTGGATCGCGCGAATCGCCCGGGCGTTCGAAAGCGACCCGGCGCTCGGCGGCCTGGGCGGACGCGATATCGTGCATGGGTGCAATGGCATTGCGCAGGGACGGCAACCGCCGGTGGGCCTCGTGCGCTGGTATGGCCGGGCCATTGGAAATCACCATATCGGTTGCGGCGCGGCGCGCAAAGTCCAGGTGCTCAAGGGCGTCAACATGGCGTTTCGCCGCGACGCGATCGGCACGCTGCGCTTTGACAGGCGCTTGCGCGGCACCGGCGCGCAGGTTCACTGCGAGATGGCCTTCAGTCTGAAAATAGAACGGCGCGGCTGGACCCTGATTTACGACCCGTCGCTGCTAGTGGAGCACTTCCCCGCCCGCGCGTACCACGAAAGCCCGCGCCTCGCGTTTAACGACGCCGCCTTCTATAACGCGTCATTCAACCTCCGGCTCATCATGTGCGAATACCTGACGCCCCCCGGCCGTTGGGCGTTCATCGTGTATTCGACGCTGATCGGCGAGCGTGCCGATCCGGGGTTTCTGCGCGCCTTGTCGCAAGTATTCGAGGTTGGCGGCATGGCGCTCGCGCTTCGCAAATGGCGAGTCGGTTTGCGCGCGATGCGCGGAGCGTGGCGGGCGGCGATGCGCTAGACACGGTCACAGCGCTCAGCACGGGGCTGTGCGCTGCGGCGTGCTTATAGAAACGCGCTGACGTCAGTATGAAAACGCAGCGCCAGCGCCTTCGCCACCTTTTTGCTGATGGCGCGCCGGCCCGCGAGGATATCGCTCACCACCGTGGGTGATGCGATACCGATCAGATCCTTCTGCTTGAGTCCGTGCGTCTCCAGCAGATGCCGCAGCACCTCGCGCGGCTCCGCTTTCGGGATCGTCACGTTGCTCGCTTCCCAGTTTTCGATCAGATCGTTGACGATCGCAAACAGATCGGTTAGCGGATTTTCCCCGCTACCGTTCAGGTGATCGGCGAGTGCGCTGGCGAGCCGCGCCATCGTCTGATAATCCTGCTCATTACGAATAGGCGTGATCGGCAACTGGGCTTGCAGTGTGGCCCAGGTTTGAGCGATGTCGGGAAAGGTTCCCGGAAGGCGATCGGCATTCATGAATTTAAATTCTTCCTCGTCCAAAGGTCGGATTCCGCATGCGTCAACACATGACGAACGAACCACGACTGCCTGTTGTAGTGAATCGCCGCGATAATCCAGAACCGCTTGCCGCCCACCTCGAATACAGTGTCTGGCGGCGGCACGCAGTCCACGCCCGCGAGCGTTTTCTTCAGGTCGTTATAGCCATATGCGAGGCAAGCCTGCGCCAGCGCATACCACGTCAACAGCGCACTGCGCGCCCCCGGATGTTGCTTTATATAGAACAGCTATTTATTCGCTTCTGCGAGCATCTCCGGCCGCGCCCTGGCAGGCGCTAGCCTGGCCATGCGATATCCCGGGTTGCCAGATCGTGCTCGAGCCGCTCGCCCGCTATTCGCGTCCGCCCGCCCGATGTCGCGATCGTGCGGGTCACTTCGGCCATGAAGGCGCGGCGGAATACCGTCGTGGAAAACCGCTCTGCATTCGCGCGGCATGCCGCCGGCGTAATCCGCCCGCTGTGCCGCTCGAAGCGGTTAATCGCGCCGAGCAGCGACGCGACCGTCTGGCAGGCGAAGTACACGCCGGTAGGACGCATATCGCCGAGCGGCACCACGGTCTCGAGTGCTTCGCCCTTGCCGAATGCAATGACCGGCGTGCCGCACGCCTGCGCATCGAGCGCGACGGTGCCGAAGTCCTCTTCGGCGGCGAGAACGAAGGCGCGCGCGCGTTGCAGGTGATCTTCGACAACCTCGGACGGCTGCGCGCCGAGAATCGTCACGTTCGAACCGGCCTTGGTGCGAATCGCCCCCATCTCCGGCCCGTCTCCGATCACGACCAGCTTGCGGTGCGGTGTTGCGTTGAAGGTTTCGACGATCAGTTCGATGCGCTTGTCAGGCACCATCCGCGAGACGCTCAGGTAGAAGTCTTCCTTTTGCATGCGCGGTTCGAACCTGTGCACGTCGACCGGAGGCGGAATCACCGCTGCGTCGCGCCGGCAGGTTTTCATCACATGGCGCGCCACCAAACGCGAGCTTGCGATCAGACGATCGGCGCTGTTCGCCGAATGCGAATCCCATCCGCGCAGATAATGGAACCATGCCCGCACGATCCATGATTTCGGCCCGCGCGTCAGATTCGCTTCGCGCAGGTATTCATGTTGCAGATCCCACGCGTAGCGCATTGGCGAATGCACGTAGCTCACGTGTATCTGAGCGGGGCCTGTCAATATGCCCCTGGCAGCCAGCGGCGAACTCGAGACGATCAGGTCGTAATCCGAAAGATCGAACTGCCCGATCGCCAGCGGAATCAGCGGCAAATACGCGCGATGGCGCCGCCGTGCAAACGGCAGACTCTGAATGAACGACGTCGTAACGGGTTTGCCGCCCAGAAACCGGCGGTCTTCGAGAAAATCGACGAGACTAAAGAGATCAGCATCGGGAAAACACGCAATGATCTGCTCGAGCACCCTTTCAGCGCCGCCGGGCGCGACGAGCCAGTCGTGCACGATCGCCACTCTCATGATCTTCCCACCTGTAGATAAACGCCCAACGGCCATATCGACGAGTGTATGTGCCAGATCACCGACTGTGCGTGCGTATGCCCACATTCGACGCGCGACAGTCGGCGAATCGCCGCGCTTCGCGATTCGCTTATTGTGAACTGGGGGGATGCGCAAGGGAGGGAGAGCGAGCCCGCTGCGGCGGGCTCGCGTAAGACGATAAAACCGACGACAAAACGGCTGGCGGAAGCGCCGTGCTCAGTTCTTGTTGTAGTCGATCGTCTCGACGCCGGTGTCCGTGCCGAGCATGCACAGATTGGCGCCGCGGCCCGCGAACAGGCCCACCGTCACTACGCCCGGCCATGCATTGATGTGCATTTCCAGCGTGCGCGGGTCGCTGATGCGCAGACCCTTGACGTCGATGATCTCGTTGCCGTTATCGGTGATGAACGGCACGCCCTCTTTGGTCACGCGCACCACCGGCACGCCGCCGAGCGCCGTCACTCGGCGGCCGATCGCCGTGCGCGCCATCGGCACGACTTCGATCGGCAGCGGGAAGTTGCCGAGCGTGTCGACCAGCTTGCTCGCGTCGGCGATGCAAACGAATACATCCGACACCGAGGCGACGATCTTCTCGCGCGTCAGCGCGCCGCCGCCGCCCTTGATCATCGCGCCGCCGTGGTCGATCTCATCGGCGCCGTCCACATACACCGGCAGCGAATCGATTTCGTTGAGATCGAGCACCTTGAAACCGTGCGCTTGCAAACGCGCGGTGGTGGCGAGCGAGCTCGACACCGCGCCGCGATAACGGGTTTTGCTGGCGGCCAGCGCGTCGATGAAACAGTTCGCGGTGGAGCCGGTGCCGACGCCGATCACGGAGCCCTCCGGCACGTTGGCGTTCACATAGTCGGCGGCGGCCTGGCCGACCAGTTGCTTGAGTTCGTCTTGAGTCATGGGGAATGCTGGCGAGCGTAAAAAACGACAAGTTTACCGGAGTCGGGAGCGGTCGCCGGTTTTCGCTTATTGGCGCTTACTTCTTCACCGAACGCTGCCGCACGGCTTCGAACAGACACACGCCGCTCGCCACCGAAACATTCAGGCTTTCGACCGTACCCGCCATCGGAATCTGCATGACCACGTCGCAGGTATCGCGCGTGAGGCGCCGCATGCCCTCGCCTTCGGCGCCCATCACCAGCGCGACCGGACCGTCGAGCTCGGTCTCGTAGAGGCTCTTGGTGGCTTCGCCGGCAGTGCCGACCACCCACACCCCCGCGTCCTTCAACTCACGCAGCGCGCGCGCCAGATTCGTCACGGTGATGTACGGCACGGTGTCGGCTGCGCCACTCGCCACCTTTGCCGCGGTCGCGTTCAAACCCACCGCGCGGTCGCGCGGCGCGATCACCGCGTGCGCGCCGGCCGCATCGGCCACACGCAGGCAGGCGCCGAGATTGTGCGGATCGGTCACGCCGTCCAGCACCAGAATCAACGGCGAACCATTGATACCGTCGAGCAGTTCGGCCAGATTCTGCGCAAGCGGCATGTCGCCCGCACGCGCGACCACGCCCTGGTGACGCTCGGTATGCGCGAGCCCCCACAAACGCGTTTCGTCGGCAGCGATCAGACGCACACCGGCCTCTTTCGCCGCATGCAGGAATTCGGTCATGCGCCGGTCTTTGCGCGTAGCGTCGTAATAAACCTCTTCGACCGACGACGCGTCGTGCCGCATACGCGCGGTCACTGCGTGGAAACCGTATAGAACCTTGAGACGTGACATGACTGAAAACCTTTGATTGAGCGCGCCCTGGAATACGCGCTACGGTGATGAATACGAGTCTGCTTACTGCATTGCCGGCGTATCTGCTTCGATACCCGGATTGATTGCGATGAAACGAAGACCGCGCGCACCCGATACGTTGGCACGTACCCGATGCGCGCGGTTCAAGCCGCCAGGCGACTTCAGCGCTTCTTGCGGGCCTGCGGTTTCGAGGCCGCCTTGGCCGCCGCGCCGCCGTGCTTCTTCGCCGCGCCGCGTGCCGCGCGCGCTTCCTTGACGGCCGCGGTTTGTGCCGGCGCAGCCTTCTTGCGCCGGCCACCCGCGCCCGCCGCGGCGCCGCCTGCCCCGCCGTCCACCGGCGGCAACGAACGCACGCGCGCCCCGCCGCTTTCGCTTGAAGCTTTGTCGGCAAGCGCCGGTCGGCCCGTGGGCGGCTTGATCGGCGTATCGCGCACGAGGCGGAAGTCGATCTTGCGCGCGTCGAGATCGACGCGGCTCACCTGCACCCGCACGCGATCCGACAGGCGGTAGCGAATGCCGGTGCGCTCGCCGCGCAGCTCGTTCTTGATTTCGTCGTACTGGAAGTAGTCCGAGCCCAGTTCGGTAACGTGCACGAGGCCTTCGATGAAGAGCGAGTCGAGCTGCACAAAAATGCCGAACGACGTCACGCCGTTAACCATGCCGCCGTACTCTTCGCCGAGCTTGTCGCGCATGAAGTAGCACTTGAGCCAGGCTTCGACGTCGCGCGAGGCTTCGTCGGCGCGGCGCTCGTTGGCCGAGCAGTGCAGACCGAGCTCTTCCCAGATCGCCACGTTGTTGCCACGCTGGCGGCCGCGCTTTTCGTCGTCGGCCTGCTGCATCGCGCGGGCGCGCGGCGACAGCGCCGTATTCAACTCGACGCCCTGCGGCGGCTCCGGCTGATACTTGCGGCCTTGCAGAATCGCGTAGATCGCGCGGTGCGTAAGCAGGTCGGGATAGCGGCGGATCGGACTCGTGAAGTGCGCATACGCCTCGTATGCGAGACCGAAGTGGCCGATGTTGTCCGGACTATAGACGGCCTGTTGCATCGAGCGCAGCAGCATGGTCTGCAGCATCTGCGCGTCCGGCCGATCGCGGATCTGCGCCATCAGCGCGGCGTAGTCGCTGGCGTGCGGCTTGTCGCCGCCGGCCAGCGTAAGGCCCATGCCGCGCAGGAAGGTACGCAGATTCTCGAGCTTCTCGGCAGTCGGCCCCGCGTGCACGCGGAACAGCCCCGGGTGCTTGTTGCGCTTGAGGAAGTCGGCCGCGCAGACATTCGCGGCCAGCATGCATTCCTCAATCAGCTTGTGTGCGTCGTTGCGGGTGCGCGGAATGATCTGTTCGATCTTGCCCTGCGCATTGCAGACGATGTACGTCTCGGTCGTATCGAAGTCGATCGCACCGCGCTTCTGGCGCGCGGCGAACAGCGACTTGTAGACGCCGTACAGATTCTGCAGTTGCGGCAGCAACGCCGCGCGGCGCGCCGCCTCCGGGCCCTTGGTGTTCTTGAGCACCGCCGCCACTTCCGTGTAGGTCAGGCGCGCGGCCGAGTTGATGACGCCCGGATAGAACTGATACGCCTTCACTTCGCCACGGGTGGTGACGATCATGTCGCACACCAGCACGCAACGATCGACGTGCGGATTCAGCGAACACAGTCCGTTCGACAGCTTTTCCGGCAGCATGGGAATCACGCGGCGCGGGAAGTACACCGAGGTGCTGCGCTCGAGCGCATCGGCGTCGAGCCCGCTCTGCGGATGCACATAGTGCGAGACGTCCGCGATCGCGACGATCAGGCGGAAGCCTTCGCCGCGGCCGACCTGAACCGGTTCGCAGTAGACCGCGTCGTCGAAGTCGCGGGCATCTTCACCGTCGATCGTGACGAGCGGCACATCGCGCAGATCGATGCGATGACGCGCGTCGGCCGGGCGTACTTCGTCCGGAAGCTTGGCGGCTTCGTCGAGCGCGGCCTGGCTGAATTCATGCGGCACACCGTACTTGCGCACCGCGATTTCGATTTCCATGCCGGGGTCGTCGATATCGCCGAGCACTTCCACCACGCGGCCGAGCGGCTGCGAATGACGGCTCGGGAAATCGGTCAGTTCGACCACCACCACCTGGCCGACCTTGGCCTTCTTGGTGTTCTGCGCGATCAGGATATCGTGACCGATGCGCTTGTCTTCGGGCGCCACGATCAATGCGCCGTTCTCGTTGAGCAGCCGGCCGATCACCCGCTTGTTGGCGCGATCAGTGACTTCGACGATGTGCCCTTCCGGCCTGCCGCGGCGGTCGTAGCCGACGATGCGCGCCAGCACGCGATCGTTGTGCATGACCTTCTGCATCTCGCCGGTGGGCAGGAACAGGTCGTCCTGGCCGTCGTCGCGAATGAGAAAACCGTAGCCGTCGCGATGGCCCTGTACGCGGCCCGCGACAAAGTTGGACGGATGGGTCAGCTGGTAGAGATTGCGCTGATCGAGCCGGATCTGGCCGTCGCGCTCCATGGCGCCCAGCCGCTTGAAAAATCCTTCGCGCTCCTGGCGCTTGATCGACAGGGCTTCGGCGATGTCGTTCGCGGCAAGCGGCGCTTCACTCGTGCGCAGGACGCCCAGGATTTCTTCGCGGCTTGGGATCGGATACGGGAATTTGCTCAAGGGCTTATCGATGATTTTTTCTCGTTGCATGGACGTCGGTCGGCGATGTGGCTCGGCTTAAGAAGCGTTTGGGTTGCGCTTAAGTTGCACTTGCGATTGCACTGAAAGGGCTGCTCGGGTCCGGCTCGTTCAAATCTGAGTCCGACGGGCGTGTGCACCGTGCCAACGAACTACTGCGAGGCATTCTAACACCCGTCTCGCGCGCCAAGCGGCCCGTCGAGAATCGCTGTGAGCCGCCTGCAGACTCGCCGCGGCAATGTTTAAGCGACTTTTGAGAAAGGCTTGACAGCCCTGAATCTGTCGCTATAATGGCGGTCTTTGCTGTTCATCACCTGCCCAGGTGGCGAAATTGGTAGACGCACTAGGTTCAGGTCCTAGCGGTGGCAACACTGTGGAGGTTCGAGTCCTCTCTTGGGCACCAGATTCAAAAGTAAAGCCGCCTGATGTTTCACATAGGCGGCTTTACTTTTTGTGTGAGGCTACGTGATCCGGTTCAGTTTTTTCGAGCGGATAACGTGGTTAGCAGGACGGTTGGGTTGATGTGAATCGGCCATTGTCGGGCAGTAGAGTTTTGCTCTGCTGCATGGCACAACCGGGCGGTTGATGAAGCGATAGTTTGTTTGCATGTAGGGATTGACACGCTGCATCATCACGCTAAAATGTCGGTCTAGCTTGAAGACGTGCCCAGGTGGCGGAATTGGTAGACGCACTAGGTTCAGGTCCTAGCGGTGGCAACACCGTGGAGGTTCGAGTCCTCTCCTGGGCACCATCTAAGCTTCCAGAGACTTCCATCAAAGTCCTCTGACCCGCCGGAAAAGCCCGCTACTGCGGGCTTTTTGTTTTCTGAGCTTCCATCCGGTTCCACCGAAGATTACCTAAAAACCAGCAGCAAAGTAGTACATTAGCCAGTACATTGAAAGTTCGAGTTCCTCCAATGTACTAGGTGACGGTCATGCCACTGACAATCAAGCAGGTTGAGTCAGCCAAGCCATCAAAAGCGCAACGCACTGAACGTATCGAAAAAGGTACGCGGATGGTTACGCGAGATCTTCAGCCAGGCCATTGCCCGAGGCAAATGCGAAAACAACCCTGCGTCAGAACTGAAAGTCATTGCCAAGGAAGCGCCTAAGGCCAAGCCCTATCCGCATCTGCTTGAACCTGAACTTCCCGATTTTCTAAAGGCTCTCGACCGATCAACGAGCCGGTTCATACAACGCACTGCCGCATGGATGACTATCTGGACGGCAAGCCGCCCTAGCATGGTCCGTTTTGCCAAATGGACAGAAATTGATTTCGACTCCGCCCTGTGGAAAATTTCTAGAGAAAAGATGAAGATGCGCCGAGACATCGTCATTTCTCTTCCGGCGCAACTCGTGGCACAACTGCGGGAACTGTACAAGCAAACCGGTAAGCAAAGATATCTCTACCCCGGCATTGGCTGGAAGAACGATGTCATCAGCGAGAACACTATCAACGGTGTATTTGCAAGGATCGGATACAAGGGCCGCATGGTCGGTCATGGCACACGACACACCGCGAGCACCTTGCTGCGCGAACATGGCTGGGAAAAGGACCACGTCGAAATGCAGCTCGCTCACATCGAAGAAGGTACAGCGGGTGACTACAATCAAGCCAAGTACCTGGCTCAACGAATCGCGATGATGCAATGGTGTGCCGACTATCTGGACGCTTTAAAAACGACAGGGATTACTCCGAAATTGACGGCGCAATTTGCGGCTCGGGTCAATGTCTATTCGAGAACACCGGGCACTCCTCTACGCTCCAAGTCAACCAAGCAGAGTAAAAGCGCTGCAGTTCGGCCCTAGGGGCCGGACAAAGATGATCGAATCGCTAATTTGATGTTGTTCGCGGCCGTCCGCCTGCGGCCCATGCCGCATCATGTTTTGAGATTCGATATTCATCCGAATATCCATTTCGCATTAAATCGATTTCCGCTTTTCAATTTCAGATCATTATCAGATTGCTTTCGAAGTAAAATCGCGCGGGAAAGAGGATTAATCAGATCGAGAGGCGGCATGGGCACGCAGGACATAATCGGGGCGATTGCGGGTGGACTGTCGCAGCAGGACCGCCTTCTGAAACTGGATACGTCGGCCGGCAATAACGTCTTGCTGCCCCACCGTGTCACCGGGTGCTCGCGGATCGGTCGTGACTTCTCCTTTCTGCTCGACTGCGTGTCGACTCAGGGCGACGTGCAGCTCAAAACGCTGATCGCCCAGACCGTTACGCTCTGGATCCAACAGGCCGATCGGTCTTACCTGCCCCACCATGGCTATATACATACAGCGCGTCGGCTGGGAGCCGACGGAAATCTCACAAGTTACCAGTTGGGATTTTCCTCGTGGATGCACTTTCTGAAGTTCCGGCGTGACCAGCGACACTGGCAGGACAAGGCAGCGGACGAAATCGTCTCGGACGCATTCAACCAGCATCCGCAGGCAAAAGGCATGTACCGCTTCGCGCTCTCGAAGCCGCTGCCGAAGCGTTCCTACTGCCGGCAGGACGAGACCGACTGGAACTTCGTGCACCGGCTTCTCGAGTCCGAGGGCCTGTATGGCATCTGGCAGCAGGCGGCGGACGGCAAATCACACACGCTGGTCATCACCGATCGCCTTGAGACGCTCGAACCGCTCTCACCTGCAACGGTCGGATTCTATCGTGCCGGCGTGAGCAGGGAAGCCGATGCGCTCACCCAGTGGTCAGGCGCGCGGACGCTGCAGTCCGTGCTGCTGTCGACGCGTACCTTCGACTACAAAAGCCCGCCGACGCCCTCCAGCCCCAAAGGTACGTCGATACCGACGATGGCGAATCAAGGCGCGCTGCCCGCGCAAACCGAAGTCTACGAATATACCGGTGGCTATACGTACCCGGAACAGGACCGGGGTGATCAGTTGTCGAAGATTCGCATGGAGGAATGGGAGTCGCAGGCCAAGCGCTTTCACGGCGTGGGTAGCCTACGCGCCATGGACGCGGGCCGGCGCTTCACACTGACCGGTCATCCCGAACATGACCACGACGCCGCCGACCAGAACGAATTCGCGAGCATCGAGGTCGAGTGGGTCATCGAGAACAATCTTCCGCTCGCCGGGCACGAAGCGAACTACCCACACAGCCTGAATCATCAGCTCGCACAGGCCCGCGCCGACGACTCTGGTCAGATTTTCAGCGCGAGCCACGTAGACGGCTCCACGGGGTTCTACCGGGTCGCCATCGAAGCGCAGCGTACGACGGTGCCGTACCGGAGCCCGTTCGAACATCACAAGCCCGAAGCGAAACTGGAATCGGCGATTGTGGCCGGACCGAAGGGACAGGAGTGCTACACCGATGAACTGAACCGGGTGAAGGTGCTCTTCATCTGGGACCGGCTCAATGAAGGTGACGAACGTGCATCGTGCTGGGTGCGCGTGGCGCAGTCCGATACCGGCGATGGATATGGTGGCGTCCACATGCCGCGCGCGGGCGAAGAACTCCTGATCGGCCACATCGGCAATGACATCGACCGCCCGATTGCGCTTCATCGTGTGTACAACGGCGCGGCGAAACCGCAGTGGCATTCGAACGGCCTGCTTTCTGGCTATCAGTCCCGGGAGTACGGCGGCGGCGGCTATAACCAGTACGTCATGGATGATTCCACGGGGCAGCCTCGCATGCGGATCATGAGCAGCCACGGCATGAGCGGTCTCCATCTCGGCTACCAGATCGTCCAAGACGGCAATTCGCGTGGCGCGTACACCGGCAGCGGCTTTACCTTGCGCACCGACTATGCAGGTGCGGTCCATGCGGGTGAGGGACTGTATTTCAGCACACATCAAATCAGTGCCGACGGTCAGCCGCTCGATACCACCGCGCCGCGCGAGATCCTGGCGCGTGCGGATCTGCTCGTCGAGTCGTTGTCCTCCGCAAGTTCGACCGCCAAGGCCGAGGATATGAAGCCTGGCCGCGAAGCGCTTTCACAGTTCGCGAAGGCGACCCAGCACAGCAAGGCGGGCGTGGCCAAAGGCGGCAATACGGCAGGCGGTGGGACAGGAAACGCCAATGCCTTTGCCAAACCCGTCATGCTCGGATCGAGTCCAGAGAGCATGGGTTTTACCACGCACGCGTCGGCGCAGATGGTCGCGGACGACCATCTGAATTTCGTCAGCGGCAAGGACACCTACTGGGCCGTGGGCAAATCGCTGGTTGCAAGCGTCGCAGAAAAAATCAGCGTATTCGTCCAACGTGCCGGTATGAAACTGATCGCCGGGAAAGGTGCGATCGACATCCAGGCGCTCACCGATCAGCTGCGATTACTCTCCGAACTCGGCCTGACGCTCAAGAGCAATAACGGCAGCATTGAGATCGACGCGAAGACCGAGTTGATGCTCAAGTGCGGGGGCTCATACATCCGTATTACCCCCCAAGGAATTGAGGACGGCACGCGCGGCGCACGCACGATCAAGTCGGCGTCATTCAGCCGGCAAGGTCCGAGTTCGGTGGCCGAGCATATGAATAGCCTTGAGAAGCCGGCGTTCAACGACAAGTATCTCTTGCGCGACCGGATCACCGGCGACCCACTCAAGAACCACCCTTACGAGATCGTGCGTGGGGATGGCACACGCCTGAGCGGTGTCACGGACGAGCTGGGCCATACGGTCGAGCAGAAAAGCGACGATATCGAAACTGTGGTGATCCGGGCGCTGCGGCCGGGCACGAGCAACGCATAAGCGAGAATCCATGAGCGAAAATCAGCCCGACAATTCGGGTACGTCGGGCCAGACGTCCGGCGACGATGATGCCGAACAGGAAGTCGTCCGCCTCGCGTCGCAGACCGATGAGGACGGCCACTCTTCCGCCCAGGCGCCCTTAACGCCGGCCAACGACACTCGCGCCAAGGAGACCTTGCACGATCTGCGCCCCATCATTCCCGTGATTTTCATACCGGGCGTGATGGGCTCGCCACTGGCCGCCAAGGACAGTGGCGACGCGGCATGGTCCGCACCAAATACAGACACGATAGGTGCATCACTCGGCGCGTTGTGTTCGCTCATCGCGGGATGGTTTCGCAGCGCGTCGTCGCGCGAAACACTTTTCGATCCCGAGAGCGTCATGGTGACGCCGCTCGGCCCGATCGTCGACCTTGGGGAGAAAGACCCGATTACCGAGAAGGAGGCGCGACGCCGCGGCTGGGGTTCGGTCTATAGGACCGGCTATCAACCTGTCCTGCTTTGGCTCGAGCAACAGTTGAACAACCCGATGCTGCTCGGCAAGCCCGAAGGCGCGTGGATCAACCCCGACCCCGAGGGCGAGAAATGGGCACTCCATCCGGTGCTCGGCACCGACCCAAAGACCTACGGCGCCATTGCTGCTGCAGGTAAAGGCCAGGTGATCGCACCGGACTCCGCGGAATTCAAGAAATTCGCCAAGTTTCGCTATCGCGTCTATGCGATTGGATACAACTGGCTGCAGTCGAATGACCTTTCGGGGCGTGACGTGGTGAATGGTCTGGATGTCCCCGATCCGCAGACAAAGAAGACGACACGGTTGATGGGCGTCACCGAGATCTGCAAGGAAAACGATACGGGCAAGGCGATTATTCTGACGCACTCGATGGGTGGGCTGGTGGCCCGCTTCGCGGTGTTAAACCATGGGCTCGAAGGTCTTGCGCACGGCGTATTTCATGGATGTCAACCGGCCACCGGTGCTCCGCTGGCGGCCAAGCGTTTCAAGACAGGGGGCAGTCCCGAAGGCGGTATGAATGGTTTCATCAATGGCAGTCTGCTGGGGCGCGACGCAGATGAATTCATGGCGGTAATGGCGAACGCGCCGGGACCGATGGAGCTGACACCGATGCCGGATTATCACAATGGCGCGCCGTGGTGGATTTTTGCGCGGCCCGACGGACAGGTGGTCATGCAGTTCCCGGAGCACGGCGATCCGTATAACGATTTATATGTGAATCCCAAGTGGTACGGTTTGCAGCCGCCCGACAAACAGCTCGATCCCGCTGGGATCGTCAAGACGCGGCTCAATGCTGGCGGGCTTCAGACAAGCCTATCGGATTATTATCGATCGACGATGGAGACCGTCGTAAAGAACCAGAGCCAATTGAAGAATCGTTACCATGGCAAGACATATGTAGCCTACGGCGAGGGCGGCCTCGACTTCAGGCCACCACAGTCGAGCACGACGACCGAGGCCAGCGACAAGAGCAAGCCTGGCATCGAAAAAGGAGACCCGACGAAGAATCTGTTGACGTGGGGCAACGCAATCTGGACCGGAGATGTGCCATCGGACGTGCAGGCGCCTGAACTTCAGGCCGCAACGTTGCTGCACGACTCGGGCAAGGGCGAGATCCGCGTGCTTCTCGAGCAACGCAAACTGAGCATCACGTTCACCGTCCAGAAGACGAACACGTTGCCGGACGTGAATGCCAAGACGGACTGGTCACAGGTCGCGACCAAAACGGGGATCATTCGCGGCGACGGTACGGTGCCCGCGTGGTCGGCCGATGCGCAGGCGCGTGGCTTAAAGCCGGATGTGCCTGGCGACCCGGCCAAAGGAGTTCAGATGGCGTTCGTGCAGGGCGGATACCAGCACATGACCAGCTATGCGCACCCATGGACGCACTGGGCGATACTTTACAGTGTGGTCCAGATCGTCAACGACATCTAGGTGCCGGGAACAAATTAATGGCTCGCCTCTTTCGCCCCCTTATTCTACTGGCAGGTCTTTGCGCCTGCTCTCTTGCGCTTTCCGTGGAACCAACGATGAACAATCCGCTGCTGTCCAAAATGCGCCCGTGGTGCATCGGCCGCCTCGTATTCGACCGGCCCGCGTCGAGCGAGATTTCGAATCAACATTACGCGTACAGGGGAGACAAACTCGAAACAACTCACAATGTCTCACTTGATGCCTATCGCACCAAAGTCGAGGCCCGGGAGAATGAGTTGCGTACGAAGCAACGCTATAACCCCGTCAACCTGGATGAGAAAACTGGGAAGGCCTGGCTTGAGAAGGCATTTTCGCCGGTCAACGATTCGCGGTTTTTTATCTACCAGGAAGGCGTGGCGAAAGTCGAGATGCCTTTCAGAACGGATGGCTACCTCTTTGCGGACCACACACTCTTTCACACCGCCGGCCTCATGGGAGCGTCTGCTCTCGGTAACTCCGAGAATATCTACAGCGACACCTACAGGCGCATCAAGGCGCGAGACAACTGGGCCGTGCCGACGGAGTCGGGGTTTTGCTTCGACGGCGGGATCGTCACCGGATCGTCGACCTACACGGAAGAAGTCAGCCAGTCGTTTGCGCTGCTGCCGGGCCGACCTGCCCTACTCCTGATCAAGATGCGAGATGCGGTCGAGCAGGATCAAGGTCAGCCGCTCACCAAGAATCTGTCCGAGCTTCGCGCACAACTCGATCGAATGCCTGGCAGCTATCGCATCCTGCGCAAGGGCAAGCGCGTGGTGGCTGGCATGGACGCTGAAGAGGTCCTGTTTGCGCTTCAGGACGGTCCGATTACGGTCTACCGTTTCTATCTGCTGGCGCCGGGCAATCCGGCCACGCTGGCACAACCGCATACCTCGGTGGAGTTGCTGCTGGGCACGTCTTCACGAAGTGACCTGCCGCCGGATCAGGCAACGTCGCCGGTCGATGAGGCGGGAGCGCTGCAGGCATGGGACGCCCTGCTGAATAGCCTCCGGCCGCGACCGGGGGCAGTGTAGGAGCGTAAGATGCGGCGTTACGACATTGTGAAAGGCGACAAAACGACGGTGGGTGGCATCGTGCAGGCGGGTGACGGTAACGACCTGGTCGGCGGGCGCGAGCAAGCCTACGAAACTGATCCCGTCCTGTGCCCGGTCTGCAAGACCGTCGGGTTGATCAAGTGCGACGGCGCGCGCATTTCCACGACCGGACCGGACGGACGGCAGGCGGCACTGAGCGATGATCTGTGTGTCTGTCTGTGCACGCCGCATCCGCGTCTTGTGCCGTCGCAAACCACGTCTTACGCGGACGTGTAGGCGCCGCGGCACGCTGACGCAGCGAACCGATAACGAATATCAGGGAGGGTGACGTGATGAGGAAGCGAATATACAGCCTGATGCTGCTGCTGGCGATCGTGGCAACCACGGCGGGTTGTGCGTCGCTGAAATGCATTCCGACCTGTTGACGTTCTGAGGCACGCTGCCGGCATCGTCCCAGATATTGGTGCCCCGCAAGGGCCCCAAACTTCCGTGGACTCCTTTGTTGTAGTGGTGCAACATTCCGCCGTCGTCAATTCGAATTCCATCAAAGGCCACCGGCATTCACGTTCCTGCACTTGGATCAAACTAGTCCATTGGCTAGTACATCATTGGAATTAAAAATATATAAATCCAATAAAAACAATACATTACATCGTTAGTTCGGCGCCTCTCCTGGGCACCATCTAAGCTTCCAGAGACTTCCATCAAAGTCCTCTGACCCGCCGGAAAAGCCCGCTACTGCGGGCTTTTTTGTTTTCTGAGCTTTCATCCGGCTCCGCCGAAGATTACCTAAAACCGGCAGCAGCGTCTCTTCGTTGCGAAGACCGGTACCAGTTGGCACTTTCGGCATAGCTTCGACGAGAAGCAGCAGGCGCGCATTTCATTCGGTATGTTCCCGAAAATCTCCCCGGCAAAGGCACGCGAGTTGAGCGCACAAGCCCAGCTCCTGCTCGCCAGCGGCATCAATCCCAAGGTTCAGCAATCCGACCAGGCCGTCGAGGACGACACGTTCAAGGCGGCGGCCGAAACCTGACAGAACCAGACGGCCCGCAGTTGGCACTGAGCGATGATCTGTGTATCTGTCTGCGCACACCGCATCCGCGTCTCGTGCCGTCGCAAAAGACGTCTTAGGCAGCACAAGCTTCGCGCCGACCATCGGCGCTGCATACGGCGCCCCCCCCACGCATTGACATGAAACATCGGCACGACCGGCATCACGCAGTCGCGCGCCGGCAGGCCGAAGGAATCGGGTAGCGCGGCCGCGAACGCATGCAGCACGGTCGAGCGATTCGAATAGCACACGCCTTTCGTGTCGCCAGTCGTGCCCGACGTATAGCTACGGCCGCAAATCTGGTCCTCGTTGATGCACGGCCAGACGGCATCGCGGGAAAGACGGGATAGATAAAAGGAGCCAGTCATGTCATTCGGCAAAAACACGCGCATGACTTCACAGATCGCGATCAGACGCCGGCCGCGCCAAAGTCGCTTTGTGATGACGGTCGACGCGATCCTCTAAGCGGCAAAGATGCTGTTTGCACGAGACGGGTTCGAAGCGACGAGCACCACGCGCATCGCCGACCCGGCCGGCGTCAGCATCGGCTCGCTCTACGAGTATTTCACCAGCAAGGATGCATTGATCGAAAAACTGATCAAGCGCCATTGCGAACACCTGATGAATCTGTACGGCCAGGCATTCCTGGCGGTCGAGGGCCAAGGTATCGACGCCGTCGTCGACACATGGGTCGACACGACGGCCGATGCGAAGATCGTGCTCGCGCTGCACTTGTGCGCCCCCGTTCCAGGACCATCCGTTTGTACGGTGCCGCGATCATGCCGTTTCGAACTCACACGGTCAGCACCCGAAATATTATGAACACATATCGACAATGTGTCTCGTACTCAGAGGCATCTCCAGGGTAACTCTGGAGGTTGGGCTCACGAGGCTCCGGCGGGGCCGGGTAACTCCTGATAGCGGATAAGTTGAACAGGTTCGATTCTGGTGATCAATTTAAGAAAACGCCAGCGGACAGACCGGCTGGCCGGCGTTACCTCCCGACTGTCGAGCATGCAACCCCCACGCATCATCACACTTCCCGCTGTCTGTTCCGTGCGTCGACCCGTTGATGCCCTGCGCCAGGTTGCGCGCTACGCGGCCCCCGCGCGCGTGCATCCGATGCCCGTCATCGCCCGGAATGCCTTGTCACAGAATGATCCGATCAAAAATTCCCGTCCCTTTTCCTTGCCTGCCGGCGCATCTTTCACCGGCGAAAAAGGGTCGACGCTTCGTCTTCTGACGTTATGCCACACAGTGTTCTTACCCTTGTCATCGACATGGATATGAACAACTTCGTCAAATTTGTCTCGAATAGGGGAAAACGAGAGAGTCGGAGTCGAAATTCTATCTATAGAATTCAATTCCGAATCCAGGCGAATCTAACGAGTCCCGACGAGCAGACTGCACAGAGTTGAACACTGTGTGTAATTCCCTGGGCGGCAGCGTGGAACCCACGAGGCCAGCAGCACCGTGCCGTCACCAGCGTCAGACAAAAACCCAGCCCCGCCAGGGAGCTAAGGAGACAAGGAGATGAAGGGAATGAGCAGCTGCGCCAGATTCGAAAAAAGCCGGATGAGCCTCGGTATCGCGATGGCTCTGGGATGCTGGGCCGCATCGGCCAGCGCCGTGCAACTCAGTTCGAACCCCGATCTGAACATCAATTGGGACAACACGATCAGCTACAACCTGGGCATGCGTGCGCAGGGCATCAACGACGGGATCGGCAACAATCCGCTCTACAGCGAATCGGACTACAAGTTCAGGCACGCGGGCGACATCGTGACCAACCGCGTGTCCGACCTGAGCGAATTCGATGCGGTCTATCGGGACAAATTCGGTTTCCGCGTGAGCGCTTCGCTGTGGAAGGACTTCGCCTACGGCGGCGGCGTGAACAACAACCCGGGAATGGCTTACCCCGGGGTGCCCTACTCGAGCCTGAACTCGTATAGCGGCAATCACTACAGCAGCTACACCGAACGCTATTACCAGCAAGGCGCGGATCTGCTGGATGCGTTCGTGTTCTACAAGTTCGAGATCAACGGCCAACCGAGTGCAATCAAGGTCGGGCGTCTGACCCAGTACTGGGGCAACGCGCTGATCTTCGGCACGGAGGGGATCAACTACGGTCAGAACGCCTCGGACAACATCAAGGGCGCCGCCTCGCCGGGCACCCAGGCCAAGGAACTGGCGATTCCGCGCGCCCAGATCCTGTTCGAGACGCAGCTCACACCGACGGTCGGACTCGCCGCGCAGTATTTCGCCGAATACATGCCCACCCGTCTGCCCGAAGGCGGCACTTATCTCGGCACGGTTGGCTTCGGCTTCCAGGGGCCGAATCTCCTGGAGGGCTCGATTCCGCGCGGCAACGACGTGATGCCCAATAACGGTTTTCATAACGACTACGGCGCAAAGGTCACATGGGCGCCGCAATGGCTCGGCGGCACGTTCGGCTTCTACTACCGCAATCTGACGGAAACGCAGCCGTGGGTGCTGATGGGCGTGAATCCGGCAACCGGCGCGGCCAACTATCACCTGGCCTATGGCTCCAACGTGAAGCTGTACGGCATGAGCCTTGACCGGCAGATCGGCGATTTCAGCACGGGTTTCGAAGTGTCGTACCGGCATAACACCGCGTTGAACAGCGGCACCGGTCCCCTTGCGAGCGACCTGAGCGGCCAGCAAGGCGCGCGCGGGGACGTCGTCAACGTAATCGGCAACGTGCTGGCGGGCTTGTCGCGCACACCGTTCTGGAACACCGGCAGCGCGCTGGCCGAAATCGCTTTCACGCAGAAGGTCAAGACCACCAGTAACGGCGCGCTCTACAACGGCGTGAACAACTCGGCCGAATGTCCGAGCGGCAGTAAGTGGGCCGGTTGCTCGACGAACAATTCGGTGGCGCTGGCGGTGCAATTCGATCCGCAATGGCTGCAGGTGTTCCCGGGCGTCGACATAGACGCGCCGATGTTCATCCAGTACGGCCTGTGGGGCAATACGCCGAGTCTGGGCGGCACCAACCAGGGTTCGATGATCTACACCTTCGGCCTGCACGCGCTGATCCAGAACAAATACAACGTCACGCTGCAATACAACGGCTATCACTCGCACACGGGCGGCCAGACCAACTTCGGTGCCGCCAACGGTTTGCCGAGCGGCGGCCCTTCGTATTACGCAACGGGCAACGGTCCGTACTTCTACAACGACAAGAATTGGGTTTCGCTGACGTTTTCTTCTTCATTCTGACGGGCGACGGTCGCGCCCGCTTTCTGTCACGGACGCCCTCGCGGGCGCCGGATAAAAAGCCGTCTCGCACCAGCTGGTTTTTCCGACACACATTCTGGAGACAAGCATGAAATTCGCAATGGTACTGGCAACGATGGCGGCGGCAGTCGCCGCCAGTGGGCCCGTGCTCGCGGCGGTCAGCGCCGACGAAGCCAAAGAGCTGGGCGGCAAGCTCACCGAATTCGGCGCACAGCAAGCCGCCAGCGCGGACGGTTCGATCCCCGCCTACACAGGCGGCGTCAAGGATCTGACCATCCCCGCCGATTTCAAGCCCGGCAGCGGCCGCTATCCCGATCCGTTCAAGGATGACAAGCCGATCGAATCGATCACCAAGGCCAATCAGGCGAAGTACGCCGATGCGTTGACGCCCGGCACCAAGGCGCTGCTCGACCGCTTCCCGGGTTTTCGCGTCGACGTCTACAAGACGCGGCGCACGATGAGCTATCCGGACTGGGTGCTGAAGAACACGGTGGGCTGCGCAACCACGGCGAAGCTGGTCGGCAAGATCAAGGGCGATGGCGTGGAAGGCGCATTCGGCTGCATTCCGTTCCCGATCCCGAAAGACGGCTATGAAGTGATGTGGAATCAGAATATGCGCTACCAGGGCGTGCGCACCGATTTCCGCTTCCGCACCATCTTCGTGGACGAAGCCGGTCACAAGACGCTGATGGGCGATCAGGAATCGAAGTTCATCTATCCGTTCTACGACCGCAATGCGACCAAACTGAACGAACCGTACTTCCGCCTCACTTACACCAACTTTTTCGGCCCTTCGTCGCAGGTCGGCCAGTTGTATCTGGCGAAATACAGCGTCAATAACGGCGAGCAGGACGACACCACCTGGATCTACATGCCGGGCCAGCGGCGTGTGCGTGTGGCGCCCGAACTGAAGTACGACACGCCGATGGCGGGCATCGGCGGTACGCTGCTGTTCGACGAAATCGGCGGCTTCCAGGGGCGCATGGACCGCTTCGATTTCAAGCTGGCGGGCAAGAAGGAAATCATTGTGCCGTACAACAACTACCGCGCGTATCAGTCGCCGAATCTGGTGGGCGACAAGTTTGCCAATCCGGACGTCGTACGCTGGGAGAAGCACCGGGTATGGGTGGTCGAGGCGACCCTCAAGCCGGGCCAGCGTGATGTCTACAGCCATCGCACGTATTACATCGACGAAGACACGTGGCTGATCGTGGCATACGACGCGTACGACCAGAGCAATGCGCTCTATCGCACCGCCTATACGCTGGACATCATTCCTTACGACAAGCCGCGCGTCGGCCAGCCGATCCAGGTGGTCTACGACCTGACCAAGGGCAACTACGCAGTGATCGCCGACCAGGGCGATCCGGTCACCCACATGATCCCGTACGACGAATTGCCGAACCAGGCGTACTACACGCCGCAAGCACTGCAAAGCGCGGGCGTGCGTTAAACGGCGCGGCGCGGGCTCGCTGGAACAGGACATCGATCCGGCGAGCAAGCTGCCTGCATGGTCGAAGAATGGTCAATACGTTGCCAATGCATTGGCAACCTGTGTGTGCGGAGACTTACCCATGACTTTCCGGTCAGTGCAATGTCTGGCGGCCATCGTCGCGACGCTAACGGGTGCGGCGGCGCTCGCCGCGACGGCCGGCACGGAGCCGCCGGCGGCCCACGCGTCGCGCTTTGTCGATCCGCTCGACGCGGCCGCCGAAACCGCCGTCTCACCCGCCACCCGGCCGATGACCGCGGTGGCGAGCGCGGGTCAACGCCTCGTCGGCGTCGGCCAGCGTGGCGTGATCGTCGTGTCCGACGACCACGGGCACAACTGGCGCCAGGTCCCCAGTC
Organism: Paraburkholderia fungorum; assembly: GCF_902833645.1. Taxonomy (GTDB): domain Bacteria; phylum Pseudomonadota; class Gammaproteobacteria; order Burkholderiales; family Burkholderiaceae; genus Paraburkholderia; species Paraburkholderia fungorum. The sequence goes on along the minus strand of NZ_CADFGE010000006.1, from coordinate 138,421 downwards.
CGGTGCAGAGCGATCTGACTGCGGTGAGCTTCCCCACACCGTCGCAAGGCTGGGCTGTCGGTCAGGACGGCGTGATTCTGCATACGTCGAACGGCGGCACGAGCTGGAGCAAACAGCTCGACGGACGCATCTCCAACGAGCGCTTCGTCGCCTACTACCGGGACGCCGCGGCACGCGGTGACGCGCATGCCGCCGCCTATCAGAAGCAGGAAGAAAACAACGCCAAGGCGGGGCCGTCACTGCCCTACCTCGATGTGTGGTTCGACAACGCCATGCAAGGCTATGCGGTCGGCTCGTTCGGCGCGTTCGCCATGACGACCGATGGCGGCAAGACCTGGCAGCCCGGTCTCGAACACATCGACAACCCGGACTTCCTGAACCTGAACGCGATTCGTGGCATTGGCGGCGAAGTTTATATCGCGGGCGAACGCGGCACCCTGTTCCGGCTCGATCGCGCGAGCGGCCAGTTCAAGCGGCTGCAATCGGGCTACAGCGGCAGCTTCTTCGGCATCGTCGGCAGCGGCCAGCGGCTCTTTGCCTTCGGTTTGCGCGGCACCGTTTATCAGAGCACCGATCAGGGCGCCAGCTGGCAAAAAACCGACACGGGTACCGATTCGACGCTGAACGGCGCCACCGTGCTGGGCGATGGCCGCATCGTGATCTGCGGCAGCCGCGCGATGCTGCTGGTTGTCGACCCGGTTAGCGGCGCCTTCCAGCGCGTCTCGGCCGATACGCCGATGCTGTTCGCCGGCATCGCCGCGGACGGCGCGGATCGCGTCGCGCTCGGCGGTTCGAGCGGCATGAGCGTCGAGGCGATCGGCCCACGCCGCTGAGCCGGGCAGCCGCGATCAGCACAGTACATGCAGTAAGTGCAGCGGGCGCGAGAGACGCCATTGAATTGCATCACTACAGGTGTTCAACATGGATAACCCACACGATCAGTCCGCGGCGAAGGATCAACCGCAACCGGCGCAGCCGTTCGACCGCCGCTCCGGCGGCCCGGTCGAGCGGCTGATTTTCAATCATCGCGCGCTCATCGTGATCGTCTGCGTGTTTCTGACGGCGCTATTCGGCGTGCGCGCGACGCGTCTGGAAGTCAACGCGAACTTCCTGAACATGATTCCGCAGTCGCATCCGTTCGTGCGCAACTATCTCGACAATGCCGCTTCGCTGCGCTCGCTCGGCAACTCGTTGCGGATCTCGGTCGAAAACACCAAAGGCTCGATCTACGACGCCGACTATCTGCGCACACTACAGAAAATCAATGACAAGGTTTTCCTGATGCGCGGCGTGGACCGCGCGTATATGAAGTCGTTATGGACGCCGTCAGTACGCTGGACCGAAATCACCGAGGACGGCTTTCGCGGCGGCCCGGTCATGCCCGATTCCTACGACGGTTCCACCAAAAGCCTCGATGAACTGCGCCGCAACGTGGCGCGGGCCGGCATCGGCGGCTCGGTGGTTGCCAACAACGAACGTTCGAGCGTGGTGTTCGTGCCTTTGCTCGACAAGGACCCGGCTACCGGCGCACCGCTGAACTATCGCGAGTTGTCGCACGATCTGGAAAAACAGATCCGTTCGCTCGAAACGCCCAATGTCAAGATTCACATCGTCGGCTTTGCGAAGCTGGCGGGCGATCTGATCGACGGTCTCGACGGCGTGCTGATTTACTTCGGTATTTCCGCGCTGATCGCCGCGCTCGCGCTTTACGCCTACACCCGCTGCCTGCGCAGCACGGGTCTGGTCGTGCTGTGCTCGGCCGCCGCTGTGATCTGGCAGCTCGGCATCGTGCAGTGGCTCGGTTTTTCGATCGACCCCTATTCGATTCTCGTGCCGTTCCTTGTCTTCGCCATCGGCGTCTCGCACGGTGCGCAGAAAATGAACGGCATTACCCGCGACGTCGCACGCGGCGTTCATCGCTATGCAGCCGCCCGCCACACGTTCCGCCGCCTGTTCCTCGCCGGCCTGACCGCCTTACTGGCCGACGTGGTCGGCTTCGCGGTGCTGATGATCATCGACGTGCCGGTGATCCGCAATCTCGCGCTCGCTGCCAGCATCGGCGTGGGCGTGCTGATCTTCACGAACCTCGTGCTGCTGCCGGTGCTGCTGTCGTACACGGGCGTGAGCCGTTCCGCGGTGCGCCGCGCGCGCCTGAGTGCCGATCCGCAAGCAAAGCGCGGTTTCGTGGTGCGCAGCTACCAGGCCTTCGACCGCTTTTCCACGCGCCGCTGGGCCATTGGCGCGATGGTCGGCGCGCTGCTGCTGTTCGTCGGCGGTTTTGCGATCAGCACGCATCTGCAGGTGGGCGACCTCGATTCCGGCGCGCCGGAACTCAAGACGAACTCGCGCTACAACCGCGACAACGCGTTCATCAACCAGCACTACAACCTGTCGAGCGATGTCTTCGCCGTGATCGTCAAGACGCCGGCCGGTGGCGTGGAGAGCTTCCCTACCCTGACCGAGATGGACCGCCTCGAAGCTAAGCTGCGCGAGACCGAAGGCGTGCGCGGCACGGTGTCGGCGGCCAGCGTGGTGCGGCAATACACGGCCGGCAATTTCGAAGGCTCGCCCAAGTGGCTGACGTTGAACCGCGATCCGTTCATCTCCGGTGACGCGTTTTCCAACGTCGTGGTGGCCATGCCCGAGCTGACCAACGCCGACCGGACAGTCGCACCGCTACTGGTCTTCCTGAGCGACCACAAGGCCGAGACGCTGACGCGCGTGGTGCAAGTGGTGAACGATTTCGCCGCGGCGCATGACACCCCCGAGCGGCATTTCCTGCTCGCCGCGGGGTCGGCCGGCATCGACGCGGCGACCAATATCGTGGTCGAGCAGGCCAATCGCGAGATGCTGCTGCTGGTCTACGCGTCGGTGGCGATCCTCTGCTTCATCACCTTCCGTACGTGGCGCGCCGTGGTGGTCGCGCTGATTCCGCTGATGCTCACCTCGGTGTTGTGCGAAGCGTTGATGGTGCTGCTCGGCATCGGCGTGAAGGTCGCCACGCTGCCGGTGATCGCACTCGGGGTCGGGATCGGCGTCGACTACGCGCTCTATCTGCTCTCCGTGCAACTCGCGCGGCAACGCGCCGGCGCCACGCTGCGCGAGGCCTACCGCGACGCACTGATGTTCACCGGCAAGGTGGTGATGCTGGTCGGCTTCACACTCGCGGGTGGCGTGGTCACATGGGTCTGGTCGCCGATCAAATTCCAGGCCGACATGGGCATCCTGCTCACCTTCATGTTCCTGTGGAACATGGTCGGCGCCCTCGTGCTGATTCCGGCGCTCTCCTATTTCCTGCTGCGGCCGAAGGCCGAGCGCCTGCGCGGCGGCTCCGGCACCGAGCCGGCCGAGGCCGCGCAACCCGTCAACGCCACCTCCGCCACTCGCCTGCGCGCCGCCGCACCCGTGCCTCGCCAGGCGTCCTGACACGCCGTTCATCCAACACCTTTTGGAGATTCACCGATATGTTCGATCTGCTAATGACCGCCGACATGATGGTTCCGGACCCGGACGGAATGACCGAACTGCTGGTCAGTAAGCTGGGGATTCACAAACATCCGAACTGGCGCCAGGCGTTCGACAACCATCCGTACATCGCCCATTTTCTGCGCGTGCACAAGTCGCTGGCGGTGGCGCCGACACGCGTCGAGCCGCAAGTGCATCTGGATCGGCCGAACCCCGGCGACCCGTCGTTCCATCATTTTCTGAAGAGCCTCGAAGCATTTCAGGGCAAGCATCGGCCCATCCTCACGCATTCGATCGTGGTGGCGGCGCACGGTCCGAAGTTCGAACAGACCGTCGAGCGTCTGATGCGCCGCCGCCTGCCGTTCCGGATGGCGCAGCGCACGCCGGAAATGCCCTTCGACCGTCTGTGGGTCGGCGTGACACCTGAGCGCCCCGAGTACGAACCTTCCGTGGACGGCGGCCTGTGCATCGAGATCATGCCGATGGAGCCGCTGCAACTGCCGCCCGAAACGTTCGCGACGCCCGCGCCGCAACCACGCGATCTGCAACCGGGCCAACTGGTGCGCGTCACCGCTCGTGGCTTTCTCGTGCGCGATCTCGACGACACGCTGCGCCGTTGCTCGGCGAATCTCGACTGGGAGCCGGTCGGCGCAGTGGAAATGCTGGTCGGCGAAGGCTACCGGCGCGCGCGCATGGGCTTCACGCTGCCCAACAGCGCCTCGCTCGACGTGCTCGAGGCGACCCGCTGGGACGGCGCGGCAGGCCGCTATCTGAACAGCTGGGGGCCGGGCCCGTATTTCGTGCGAATCGCGGTAAACGGCCTGCAAGTCAAGGCCGAAGAACTGAAGGCGCGCGGTATTGGCTTCGACTGGGTCGAATCGTCCGAGGCCGTGGGCGGCCGTTCGCTGATTCGCATCCATCCCGCGGAGCTCGACGGGCAGTTGTTCGAGTTCGAAGAATTTCAGGCGCCCCGCTAAATGCTGACTACCCACGAGGGGACCTCCACCATGAATGGGCTGACGATCAACCCTACCGTGCGCATCGAGCGCAGCGGCAAGACCGCATGGATCGTGCTGAACCGGCCGGAACAGATCAACGCGATCAATGACGAAATTCGCCGTGGCGTGCCGCAGGCGCTGCAGCTCCTCGACTCCGATCCCGACGTTCACGTGATCGTGCTGCGCGGTGAAGGCACGCGCGGCTTCTGCGCGGGCGCGGACATCAAGGAAAAGCGCGGCTCCGAGTCGTCGCTGCAAGTGCGGCGGCGCATGGAACGCTCGCGCTGGATCGAGGCGCTCGATCAGGTCCAGAAGCCGGTGCTCGCCGCGCTGCACGGCTTTTGCATGGGCGGCGGGCTGGAGATCGCGCTCGCCTGCGATATCCGCTTCGCGTCGCCCGATACCCTGCTTGCGCTGCCGGAAACCGGCCTTGGCCTGATTCCGGGCGGCGGCGGCACGCAACGTCTCGCGCGGGTGGTCGGCCACGGCCGCGCGCTCGACATTCTCCTGACCGGCGACCGGATGAGCGCGCAGCAAGCAAAGGAAATCGGACTCGTCACGCGGATTTCGGCGACGCCCGAGAGCCTGATCGCCGAAGTGCAAACGCTGGCGGACCGGCTTGCCGCGAAATCGCCGGCGGCCACAATCTACGTCAAGCAGGCGGCGCGCGCCGCGCTCGAACTCGATCTGCGCCGCGGCCTGGATCGCGAGCTCGATCTGTTCGCGCTGCTCGCCCCGAGCGACGACGTGAAGGAAGCCGCGCTTGCCTTCAAGGAAAAGCGCACCCCTGTTTTCACTGGAGACTGAGCAGATGACTAGCGATATCGGCGGTTCTGGAGGAACTGGCACGACGCAAACGACGGCCGGCAAACTCGCAGGCAAGGTCGCGATCGTCACCGGCGCGGGCGGCGGCCTCGGCGCGGCCTGCGCCCGTGGCCTCGCGGCACAGGGCGCGCGCGTAGCAGTGGTGGATATCAACGGCGAGGCTGCGGTGGCGGTGGCCGCTTCGATTGGTGAACGGGCGCTGGGCCTGCGCACCGATGTCTCGTCCGAGGCCGAGGTCAAGGCGATGATCGCGGCGGTGCTGGAGCACTTTGGACGCATCGACATCCTGCACAACAACGCGGCCGTGCTCGACGCCGCGCAGCGCAGCGGCGATCGCGATGTGTGCAACGTCGAAGTCGAAGCATGGGATCGCGCGATGGCGGTCAATCTGCGCGGCCCGATGCTGTGTTCGAAGCACGCGATTCCCGCGATGCTCAAGGTGGGCGGCGGCTCGATCATTCATGCGTCGTCCGGTTTCGGCGCGCAGGGCGATTTCACCTTGAGCGCGTATGCGGCTTCGAAGGCCGGCTTGACGATTCTGAGCAAGTCGATTGCCGCGCAGTATGGCAAGCAGGGGATCCGCTCGAACACGATCCAGATCGGTCTCGTGGTCGCGGAGAACGGTGGCGCGCATCCACTGCCTGACGATATCAAGGCGGTGATTCTCGACGGCCACCTGACGCCTTATCTCGGCGAACCGAAGCACGTGGCGGACGTGGTGTGCTTCCTCGCGTCGGACGAAGCCGCCTTCATCACCGGCGCAACCCTGCCCGTCGATGGCGGCTTCACCAGCCATGCGCCCACTCTGGCGCCGATGCGTGCGCTGTTCGCCGCGCGCGGTAGAGAAGCATATTGAGCGCGCAACCGTCGTCCCGGGCGCTGCCGGTTTTCGATACGTCCATTGCGCAGACGCAGACCGCCGGCAAGCCGACTATCGTACTGGTGCACGGTGGCCAGCATAGCGGTGCCTGCTGGCAGCCCACCGTCGACGCGTTGCGCGCGCGCGATCCGTCAGCGCGGGTGCTCGCCGTCGATCTGCCCGGCCATGGTAACGAACCGGGCAACCTGGCAACGCTGACCATCGCGCAATGCGTCGAGAGCGTGACGGCGCAGATTCTCGCGACGCGGCCTGAGCGGGTGATGCTGGTCGGTCATTCGATGGCGGGGATCACGTTACCCGGTGTGGCTGCGCGGCTCGGATCCGCGCTCGTGCAACGGATGGTTTTCATCGCCTGCTGCATCCCGCCCGACGGTAAGACCGTGCTCGATACGCTGCACGCGCCGATGAACGTGATCGCGTCGCGAGCCGCGCGACGCACCGCCGTCAGTGCGCCGTTCCCCGCGTTTATCGCGCGTTGGGTATTTGCCAACGGCATGACGCGGGAGCAGAAGCAACGCGTCGTGGCAGGTCTGTGCGCCGAAAGCACCCGGGTGACGACCGAACCGGTCGATCGCTCGGCATTGCCGCGCGTGCCGATGAGCTGGGTACTCACTCAACGCGACCGCGCGTTGCGGCCGAAGGTGCAACGCGAATTCATCGGCAACCTGGGCGGCGTGGACGAAGTGATCGAACTCGATACCTGCCATAACGCCATGATCAGCGAGCCGGTGAAGCTGGCGGAGATTCTGTTGAGCCGGTGCTGAGCATGACGAGCCGCTCTTCTCGCGGCTCTTCCTGCTCATTGCATGGGCTGGACAGGAGCAGCACGCCTCATACTTCGGTGGTGCCGCAACTCGCTAACGCGTGGGCCAGGTTTGCCCGCATACGATGCAAAAGCCCCATCAACATTTCACGCTCGCGAGCATCGAAGCCGGCTAACGCTTCGTCTGCAATCCGGTCGCCGACATCCAGAACATGGACAAGTGCTGTCCGTGCTTTCCGGGTCGTTTTCACGCAGTAAGCCCGCCGGTCGCTGGCATCCGCCACCCGTATCACCCAGCCGCCTTTGGCCATTCTGTCCAACAGCCTCGTCAACGAAATCGGCGAAATCTCCAGCATCTCGGCGAGCCTCGCCTGATTCGTCTCGCCATACCAGGACAGGTAAGCCAGCACGCGGCTCTGCGCACGCGTCAAGCCGAGGCTCGCCTTGGCCCGTTCATCGAAAAGCCGGCCGCACAGCCGGCCCGCGTCCGTGATCAGAAAGCCCAAGCGGTTGTCGTAGCCTTTGTCCATGCCGGCGATTATACGAGCCAGATCCCTCTAATGTGAACACACATTTGATATGTGTCTCAATTACAATAAGCACGCTTATCAATCTTGCGCGCTATGCGACTGGGACCTCTACTTTATGGCAGCCAACTCACCGGCCACGGCATCGGCTCAACCGCCGCAACCCGGCGCGGCGCTCAACCGGCCGCTCATCACCGTATCGATCATGCTGGCCACGCTGATGCAATCGCTCGACAGCACGATCGCCAACGTGGCGCTGCCGCATATGCAGGGCGCGCTGTCCGCTTCGCAGGACGAAATCACCTGGGTTCTCACCTCATATATCGTGTCCGCGGCGATTGCCACGCCGCTCACCGGCTGGCTTGCCACCCGCTTCGGCGTGAAGCATCTGCTGGCTGCGTCGATCACGGGCTTCACCATCGCTTCCGGCCTCTGCGGTCTGGCGGACTCGCTGCCGCAGATCATCATCGCGCGGTTGCTGCAAGGAATCTTCGGCGCCTCACTGGTGCCGCTGTCGCAATCCATCCTGCTCGATATCAACCCGCGCGAAAAGCAGGGGCAGGCAATGGCCGTGTGGGGCATGGGCGTGATGGTCGGGCCGATTCTCGGGCCCACGCTCGGCGGCTGGCTGACCGAAAGCTACAACTGGCGCTGGGTGTTCTTCATCAATCTGCCGGTGGGCGCGTTCGCGCTGTTCGGCACGCTCGCCTATTTGCCGGAAAACCGTCGCAAGCTCGGCGAGCGCTTCGATTTTTTCGGCTTTGCCACCCTGAGTCTGGCCGTCGGCGCATTGCAGGCGCTCCTTGATCGCGGCGAGCAGCTCGACTGGTTCAGCTCGATGGAAATCCGCGCCGAAACGCTGGTGGCCGTCATCAGTTTTGCCTTCTTCATTGCCCATACGGCGACCGCCGGGCCGCGCTCTTTCTTCCGCTATCAGTTGTTGAAGGACCGCAATTTCGTCACGGGCGTGTTCTTCATCTTCGTGGTCGGCGCCGTGATGTACGCCACGCGCGCACTCCTGCCGCCAATGCTGCAATCGCTGATGAATTACGATGCCGCCACCGCGGGTCTCGTCAGTGCGCCGAGCGGCGTCGGCACGATGATCGCCATGATGGTCGTGGGCCGTCTGATCGGCCGGTTCGATGTGCGTGTGCTACTCGTCACCGGTTTTCTGATCTCGGCGTTCGCGCTGTGGCAGATGACACACTACTCGCTGGTGTTGTCAAAGTCGGATATTGTCTGGCCGGGCGTGGTGCAGGGATTCGGCCTGGGTCTCGTGTTCGTGCCCCTCAGCTCCGTCACCTTCTCCACGCTGTCCGGCGAACTGCGCAGCGACGGCACCGCGATCTACAGCCTGATGCGCAACATCGGCAGCAGCATCGGAATTTCGGTGGTCCAGACCTTCATCACGCGCAACACTCAGGTGGCGCATGCATCGCTCGTCGCGCACGTGTCGGTGTACGACCCCGTGGTGCAGAGCCAGGTCGATCTGCATTCGCCGGGCGCGATTGCGCTGCTGGATATGCAGATCACCCAGCAGGCCGCGATGATCGCGTATATCGACGACTTCAAGCTGATGTTCATCGCTACCCTGCTGGTGATTCCCTTGCTCGCCATCATCCGCCCGGCCCGCCGCTCGCGCGCTTCGCCTGCGGACGCGCATGTAGCGATGGACTAGCACGCATGCGCGGCGAACTTTGCTGCGTTTTATCTGTACATTTATCTGTATTCTGTTTAAATTATAAAAATCAGACACCACCCGGCGGGCGAGCCATTGCTGGGCCCCGACATGAGGAGACATATGCAGATCGACCTGAGCAGCAAGCGCGTGATCGTCACCGGCGCATCACGCGGAATCGGCCGCGCAATCGCGCGGGCCTTTGCGGCCGAGGGCGCGCGCGTCGCCATTTGTGCGCGCACCAGCGCCGACCTTGAAGCCGTTGCGGAAGACCTGAAAGCGCGCGGCGCGGCGGCCGTGATCGCGCATTCGGTCGACGTGACCGATACCGAAGGCGTCAAACAGTTCGTGGAACAGGTGGCGCAAAGCTGGGGCGGCGTCGACGTGCTGATCAACAATGCCGGCCAGGGTCGCGGCGGCAACCTCGAAACGCTGACGCCCGAACAGATCCTCGAACACGCCAACATTCTGCAAATGGGGCATTTCCGCTTCGTGCAGGCAGTGGTGCCGCATATGCGCAAGCAACGCTGGGGCCGCATCATCGAGATCAACGCACTTGCGGGCGTCGTGCCGACACCGGACGGCATTCCGTCGGTCGTCAATCGCGCGGCCTGCGTGGCGATGTCGAAATCGCTCGGCATGTCGCTCGCGAAAGACAACATCCTCGTCAACACCCTGAACATGGGCTGGATCGACACGGGCCAATGGGACCGCCACTATCGCGAGATGCCACCCGGCTGCACGCGTGAGGAGTTCGACAAGATGGTGCTGAAGGTCGTGCCGATCGGCCGCTTCGGCAAACCGGAAGACGTCGCGGGCATGGCGCTGTTTCTGTCGAGCGACTATGCGAGTTTCATCAGCGCGGCATCGATCGATATCGCCGGCGGCATGGGCGGCCAGATTGCGTACTATCCGACGCTCAAACGCGATTTCTACGAAGCAGTGAAGGCGCGCGGCGAGGCCGCAGTCGAGCAGTAAGCGGGCGGGAACGCCACCACGCAACGGCGCCGCCCTTCTTTCAGCACACTGTATGCCATGACGAACGACATCGCCCGCCTCGCGCGGGCGCTTGTCCATCCGCCCCGGGAGTCCTGCTTGCCCACCGTCCTCACGCCCCAGACGCGGCAAAGCGCGTCCACCTCGGCGGCCACTTCAGCGTCAGCCGGCACAACACCCGTTTATCCGTCGGCCCGTTATGCCGGATATGTCATCGCCGTGCTATTCGCAGCCACGTTGCTGTCTCAGCTGGACCGTCAACTGCCCGCGCTGCTGGTGCGTCCTTTGCGCAAAGAGTTCGGCATCTCGGATACGGCATTCAGCCTGCTGCAGGGCTATGCGTTCGCGATCTTTTACACGCTGGCCGGTTTGCCGCTTGGCCGCCTCGTGGATCGTGGCAACCGTCGCAATCTGATCTTTGTCGCGTTGCTGTTCTGGGGTGCGGCCACCGCGCTATTCGCGTTCGGCCAGAGTTACACGCACCTGCTGCTCGCACGGGTCGGGGTTGGCATTGGCGAAGCGGTGCTCGCGCCGGCCGCCTATTCGCTGATCGCCGACTGCTTCACGCCGACGCAGCGTGGCCGGGCGATCGCCATCTATTACGTCTCGATTGCGATCGGTTCAGGTGCGTCGTTACTGCTCGGCGGCTGGTTGCTGGCCACGATTCCGCCGCACGGTCTGGCGATTGCCGGTATCGGCAGCGTGCCGGCATGGCGCGTCGCGTTTGTCGCGGCGGCGTTGCCCGCCGCGCCGCTCGCCTTGCTGTTGCTGCTGACGGTGCGCGAGCCGGCGCGTCAGGAAGTGGCGGTGGCAAGTACCGGAATGGAGACGGACGAGAACGCTTCCATAAGCGATTTCGTGCGTTATCTGCGCCTGCATGCCGCCACGTTTTTCCGTGTGCTGACGTACCCGGCCTTGCTGTCGATCATCGGCTATGGCGCGCTTGCCTGGGCACCCGCGTTGTTCGAACGTAACTTCGGTATGCCGCCGATGCACTCAGGACCCGTACTCGGTCTCATCATTGCCATTGCAGGTGCGGGCGGCACCCTGGCGTGCGGTTTTCTCAGCGATGCATGGATGGCGCGCGGCGTGACGGCGGCACGCTTTCGCGTCGCACTGCTCGGCTCGGCGGTGTTCGCGCTGCCGTGCGTGCTGTGGCCGCTGATGCCGGACGCCCGTCTCGCGTTCGCGCTGCTATTCGTCAGCGTGTTCGGCCTCGGCATTGCCCAATCGGCGGCGCCCGCGGCGATTCAGGCGGTCGTGCCCAACCGCATGCGGGGCCAAGCTATCGCCGTGTATCTGCTGCTCGCGGGATTGCTGGGTATCGGACTGGGGCCGACCGCCGTCGCGCTCGTCACCGATCATGTGTTTCATCGCGACGGCGCTTTGGGCTATGCAGTAGCATGCACGGCGGCCCCCGCAGCACTGTTTGGATTGTGGTTGATTGGCTCGGGCATCAAGCCCTATGCGCGAACGCTCGCCGCTTTGCACGATGCGCAACAGCGTCGGTAAATGAAAACGGCGGCCAGGCATAAGTGCTCAGCCACCGTGCGGTTGCGATGCTCCGCTTGCCTCATGCACGGATCAATCGCACTCGTCTATTCACCGCGCCCCAACCGGCCAATAGCGCGCATCGGCGAGAGTACCCGCTTCGCTCCGATCCGGTTGCGCAGCACACCGATGCGCTCGATCTGCGCTTCGATCACGTCCCCCGGTTGCAGGAAGCGGCCGTCTTCGAGCCCTACCCCGCATGTCGAGCCGGTGAAGACCAGATCGCCCGGACGCAAGGCAATGCGTGCATCCACATAGTTCAGCAATTCGTCGACCGGAAAAATCATCTGGTCGGTCGTATCGTGCTGGCGCTCCTCGCCGTTGATACGCAAGCTCAGCGTTACGCACGGCTGGCCAGGGCCACCGAACTCATCGAGTGTGGTGATCCACGGACCGATCGGCGCTGTGCTGTCGAGCGCTTTCTGCGTGAACAGGTCGAGCGAACCGAGCTGCTTGCCGGCATCCCGCGCGCTGATGTCGTTGCCCACCGTATAGCCGAGCAAACACGCGCTCGCCTGCGGCTCGTCGCCGAACGCACGCGCGACGACCGCCACCAGTTCGACTTCGTAATCGAGCTGATTGGTCACGGCAGGATACTGAATCTCGCCGCCCGGCGGCACCAGCGCCGATGCCGGCTTGATATAGGCAAGCGTATGCGGCGGCGCCTGCTTGCGGCCGAGCCGCACCAGATGCGACAGATAGTTCAGACCCACACCGAACACGCGAGCCCCGGGATTGACCGGTGGACACAGCTGCAATTCGGCGAGCGGCAAACGGCGTGCATCCAGTTCGAGCGCCGCGTCCCCCTGGTCCGCGACCACCGGCGCCCATACCTCGAAGGGCGCGCGAATGCGCTGCACTTCGCGCGCGCTTTCATCGACCTGAGCCCAGAAACACTCGCCCGCCGCGTCGCGGACTCTCGCGAGCTTCACGATTCGGCCAACTGACGTCTGGCGGCGAGAATCGCGAGACCCTCGGCATCCATCACTTCTTCCGGCGTGCGCACGCTGGGACCCAGAATCGGGCCGACCAGTTCGTGGCCCCACGTGCTCAGTTTTTCCGGATTCAACTCGAAGCCGTCACCGTGCCAGGGCTCGAGCTCGGTGATGACCTCGAACGCAAAACCGCCCGGCGAGAAGTGATAGAACGACACGTGCGGGTCTTGCGTGTGCTGGCCGAGTGTCATCATCATCGGTAGCTTGCGCTGCCTGACGATGTCGTAGGTCTCGCCCACATCGCGCAGATTGTTCACGAAGAGCCCGATGTGCTGGATGCCCATCTTGTTCGGCCCGAGGCCGTATGCAATGTCGTGACTCGTACTGGTGTTCAGTTTCGAGCGATAGAACGCGGTTTTGCCCTTGCCCGCTCCGGCGCCGTAGTAGTGAAAGCCCATCACTACGGTCAGAAAGTGTTCGAGCTCCGGCGGAAACTCCGGCGTGATCACTACGATGTGGCCGAGACCTCGCGCGCCGGCATTGAAGCCGCCGTGCGGACGGCCTGGAATGAACGAGCGCGGCATCCATTTCTGCGCGTAGAACAGTTCATGCTGATAGCCGACCGGATCGCGAAAACGCACCACGTCGCGCACGCCTCGCAGTTCCGCGTCGCCCTGCGTTACTTCAACACCCGCTTCGCGCAGCCGCGCGACAGCCGCCTGAAATTCGAGCTTGCCGCGCGCTTCCCAGCCGATATACGCGAGCCGGTCGACCTTGCCCGGATGAAACGCGAAGCGGTGACGCCGGTCGTCCATCCGGAAGTACAGCGAATCGCGATCCGCTTCTGGCGACGCGCCGATTTGCAAACCCAATACTTCGGGGCCGTACGTGCGCCACTCATCCATGTTGGCCGTCTCGAAGCCGAGGTAGCCGATGCCGATAATATCCACGACGTCTCCTGATAGGGTGATCTGCCAGGCATGCGTTGCGCTGCTACAGCGCGAGCATGCCGCCGTCCACGACGATGTCGGTGCCGGTGATGTACGAGGCTTCGTCCGATGCCACGAACAAAGCGGCGGCGACGATTTCTTCCGCTTCGCCGGCGCGTTCCATCGGGATGCCGGCGAGCAGCATCGAGCGCGTGGCCGGGTTATCGAGGAACGGCCTGGTGCCGGGTGTGACGACCACACCCGGGCTGATGCTCACGGCGCGAATCCGGTGTTTGACGCCTTCCACGGCGAGTTGCCGCGTGAGGGCAACCACGCCGGCCTTCGCTGCCGAATGCGCACCGATACCGGTCGCCGCCGAGGCGCCCCAGGCCGCCACCGACGAGATATTGACGATCACGCCACCTCGTTCCGCGAGATGGCGCCACGCAAAGCGCGTCGGATAGAACACGATGTCCAGTTCATTGCGCAGCGTGTAGCGCCAGTCGTCCACCGACATCTCGCTGACCGGACCGAAGCGCGCCGCCGACGCGTTGTTGTACAGAATGTCGATGCGCCCGTAAGTGGCAATCGCGTCTTCGATCCACGCCTGGGCGCCTTGTGGATCACCCAGATCGACGCTGCCCACGCCGGCCATGTCGAGACCCTCGCCGTGCAGCAGTGCGAGGGTTTCCTGCTGCGCCGCCGCGTTCAGATCGCAGCCGAACACCCTGGCGCCTTCGCGTGCGAAGCGCAGCGCGGCTGCCCTGCCCTGGCCGCCGCCGGTGCCGCTGATCAGCGCGACCTTTCCTTCGAGCCGTCCCATATGATGCGTTCTCCGGTTGGCTCAGCCCGCGATCGCTTCGACGCTCAGCGCCTCGGCGGGACAGGCGGCCGCGCCTTCGCGTGCGTCAGCCTCGAGTTCGGCGGGAATCGTCTCCGCTTCGAGATAAACCAGGCCGTCCTGATCGAGCTTGTAGACCTGCGGACACAGTTGCGCGCACAGGCCATACCCGCAGCAGCGGCTCCGATCGGCGCTCACGCGCAGCACCACTGATGCCTTGATTTCCGAATTCATGTCTCCTCCTTTGGACGCTTGGCCATCCGGGGCCATTGGCTGGAAATTATATGCACAGATTTTATGATTGTGTTTATTTTATGGTCCGGGTTGACCCTGGCTGCAAGAGTAGATGGAGGTCGTGGGCCGTCGATTATCGAAGCGGCGATCGCGCCGGTTTGATCGGGTAAGCCACTATGAACAAAGGCTTTGCGCCGGGACTATTCTGGCTACAGAATATAATCACTGCCCGTAGAACGATTCCGGAGCGCTTCCGGAACACCGTGAACACCCTTTGGCGCCGCGTTTCTTTACGGGCGAGAATAGAAAATGAACGGCACGTGCCAGTGCCCGGACGGCAACCAAGAGACCGCCACCCATGACGACAAAGAAGAACACTGCTGCAAGCGAGTCCGTAGGAACCCGAGCGAGCGTGGCGCGCCGCTCCGCTGATCCAGCGCCGAAAAGCCGTGGCGCAACGAGCGCAGTCACGGTGAAGCCCGTTGCGAATGCAATCCGTATCCTGCGTTATCTCACGCAGACAGGTGCGCCGGAGCGAGCCGCTGACATCGCACGGCATCTGTCGATCAATCCGAGCACCTGCTTCAATATTCTGCGCACACTCGTCGCCGAGGACGTGGTCGATTTCAACGCATTGTCGAAAACGTATTCGGCAGGCCTCGGGTTAGCGCGACTGGTCGAGCAGCTGGTCACGCAGGGGCAGCGGCTGCAACTGGCCGCGCCGCTGATGCAGGATCTTGCCGCGGAATTCGGCGTCACCGTGACCTTATGGCGCCGGCTCGGCGCGGACCGGATCGTGCTGGTGAGCTCGGAATCAAGTCCGACGGATTTGCACATCGATATGCCGGCCGGCCAGCGGCTGCCCATTCTGATGGGGGCCAGCGGACGCCTGTTCGCCGCGCGCCTCGGGCTCACCGATGAGCAGTTGCGGGAGGAATTTGAACAGTTGCGCTGGGCGCGGCCCATCTCGCTCGAAACCTATTTGCGCGAGGTAAATCGCGCGCGGCGGCGCGGCTGGGCCAGTGACGATGGGTACTTCGCTACCGGCGTGATGGCGATTGCCGCTGCTGTCTGCGACAAGAGCGACAACATCGCGTTTACCGTCTCTACGGTCATGATTCGAGGTGATCGCAGCGAGGCGCAGGTGGATGCGCTTGGCGAGGCGGTTCGCGATCTGGCTCACCGGCTGGAGTCGGTCCTGTTCTGATTCTGTATTTGCGCGAGGTGTAGGGGTTCGAGTCCCCTCCCCGTGTCACCTTCGCCTCTAACGGCACTTTCTGCACGCAAACTCAACACAAACTCAGCGCAGCCCCTGCGCCGCGAACGCGCCGACAGCGCACGCCGTTCGCGAGAAATCCCCTCATCCTTCTCCCTGTAAACCCTAAAAAAGCTACGCCGACGGCTTTTAAGTGAACATTATCGTTGATTGTGTTCAACTTGTTATCTACTATCTCAATACCAACTCGCTCCAAACCCGGCTCGCCGAATCGCAGGTGAGCCCTTCACTACGGGGACCCCCGATGAAACTGGAAGACCTCATTCTCGTCAGCGTAGACGATCACGCGATCGAGCCGCCTAACGCTTTCGCGCGCCACATGCCCGCCAAATACAAGGGCCGCGAACCGAAAGTCGTGCAACGCAGTGGCCGCGATGTTTGGGAATTCGAAGAAAAGGCCACCGGCTATATGGGCCTCAATTCCGTCGTGGGCCGGCCGAAGGAAGAGTACGGCATGGAACCGCTCGGCTATGAGCATATGCGCCGCGGCACCTGGGACATCAAAGCCCGCGTCGACGACATGAACGCCAACGGCGTTCTCGGCTCGCTGTGCTTTCCGACATTCCCCGGCTTCGCCGGTCAGCGCTTTCAGACCTATGCGGATCGCGGCGTGTCGCTCGCAGCCATTCAGGCCTACAACGACTGGCATCTGCATGATTGGTGCAACGCCGCACCGGGCCGTTTCATGCCGTTGATGATCACGCCATGGTGGGATCCGCAAGCCGCCGCAGCCGAAATCGAACGGATGGCCAAACAGGGCGTACATGCCCTCTCGCTTTCGGACAACCCGTCGCTGCACGGCTACCCGTCGATCCACAACGACCACTGGGATCCGGTCTACAAAGCCTGTGCGGACAACAACGTGGTGATCTGCTGCCATATCGGCACCGGCGCGAAGGCCGACCACGCTTCCGACGAATCGCCGATCGACGCGTGGATCACCTCCATGCCGATCTCGATCGCCAATTCGGCCGCGGACTGGATCTGGGGGCCGATGTGGAAGAAATACCCAACGCTGCGCATGGCGCTGTCGGAAGGCGGCATCGGCTGGATTCCGTATCTGCTCGAACGCGCTGATTTCACGCATCGTCACCACCATGCGTGGACCATGTCGAACTTCGGCGGCAAGATGCCGAGCGACATCTTCAACGAGCACATCATCACCTGCTTCATTGAAGATCAGTTCGGCCTGAAGAACCTCGATTCGATCAACCTCGACAAAGTCACCTGGGAATGCGATTACCCGCACTCCGACTGCACGTGGCCGAATTCGGCCGACGTGTTCTGGGAACAGGCGCAGGCGCAAAACGTGTCCGATGAAGTGATCAACAAGATCACGCACCTGAATGCGATGCGCGAGTTCTCCTATGATCCGTTCGCGATCCTCGGCCGCGAAAACTGCACGGTCGGTGCGCTGCGCGCCAAAGCGAAGCACGTGAGCATCGAGCCCGCGCTCGGCATGGGCGGCGCCGCGCCGGTGCGCGATCCGAACAAGCCGGTGACCTCCGGCGACATCAACCGGATGTTCGCCGCCGCCGACGCACAGGCCGCGCTGTAAAGCGGTCCACTCACGCCGCGGCAGCACGCCGCCGCGGCGTCTGCAACACAAATCGGGCCGCGCCGCACGTATCGGCTTCGGGTTCAGACGAGCGATGCGGCCGGTGCGGCCTGCCACATGTATTCGAATGCGCTCGAATCCTCGGCCATGATCGGCGCGACCCGCTGCCCGCTCCTTTGCGTCCCATCCGAACTATGTCCGCTACCGCCTTTCGTTATCACCGCATTCCCACCGACGCCGAGCCGCTGCGCGAGCAGGTGCGCGAGTTCCTGGCCGACACCTTGAAAACGCGCTCGCCGCTCAAGCGCGCCGAATCGTGGATGGGCGCCGATCCCGAGTTCAGCCGCGAGCTCGGCCGGCGCGGCTGGCTCGGCATGGCGCTGCCCAAACGCTATGGCGGCAGCGAGGCCGGCCCGTTTGCGCGCTATGTCGTGATCGAAGAACTGCTCGCGGCAGGCGCGCCCGTATCCGCGCATTGGATCGCCGATCGCCAGAGCGCTCCGCTGCTGTTGCGCTACGGGACCGAAGCGCAGCGCGAGCGCTATCTGCCGGCGATCTGCCGCGGCGAAAGCTATTTTTGCATCGGCATGAGCGAGCCGAATTCCGGCTCGGACCTCGCGTCGATCCGCACGCGTGCCGAACGCAAAGGCAACGGCTGGCTGCTCAATGGCCACAAACTGTGGACCACCAACGCCCATTACTCGCACTACATGATCGCGCTCGTGCGCACCGGCGAAAAATCCAGCGCACGCCACGAGGGCATGTCGCAATTCATCATCGACCTGAAAGCGCCGGGGGTGACGATCCGCCCGATCCGCGACCTCGCCGGCGGCGAGCACTTCAACGAAGTGTTCTTCGACGATGTCGAGCTCGGCGCCGATGCGCTGGTTGGCACCGAGGGCCAGGGATGGGACCAGGTCACCGCTGAACTCGCGTTCGAGCGCAGTGGGCCCGAGCGCTTTCTCAGCAGCATCGCATTGCTGCATACGCTGATCGATGCGATCGGCCGCCGGCCGGATGCGTTGCAGGCGCGCGAAATCGGCCGCCTGACAGCGCGGCTCTTTACGTTACGGCAGATGTCGCTCTCGGTCACGGCAGAACTTGCGGCCGGGCACAACCCCGCGTGGGCCGCGTCGTGCGTCAAGGATCTCGGCACGACCTTCGAACAGGAGATTCCCGAGGTCGCGCAATTGCTGCTCGATACGCTGCCCAGCACCGGCGGCGGCAGCGACCATGCACAAGTACTCGCCTATCTGATGCAGATGGCGCCTTCCTTTTCACTGCGCGGCGGCACGCGCGAAATCCTGCGCGGCATCATCGCGCGCGGACTTGGACTGCGGTAATCGCCATGAGAGAAATTTTCGAATCCACTATCGAGCGCCTGCTCGGTGACACCGTCACTCCCGAGGTGCTGCGCGACAGTGAAGGAGGCGCCTGGCCGGCGCCTGTGTGGAGCGCCATCGAAGAATCCGGTTTTGCCGTGGCGGCCGCTTCAGAAGCGCAAGGTGGCGCCGGCGCGAGCTGGGCCGACCTGTTCGTGGTCGTGCGCGCGGCGGGCCGTCACAACCTGCCCTTGCCGTTCGCCGAAACGCTGCTGGCCAATGCGCTGCTCGGCGAATGCGGGCTCGAAGCAATCAACGCACCGCTCGGCATCGCGGGTGGCGGCTCGGTGACGCTGCAACAGGCACGCGTGAGCGGTACCTTGGTGGACGTACCCTGGGGCCGCCACGTCGGCCACGTAGTTGCAATCACCGCAGGCAAGGAGCCGACCCTTGTGCTGCTCGACGCTGCCGATGCAAGGACGACATTGCGGCTGAACACGGCCGGCGAACCGCGCGACGATCTGCATTTCGAGCGCGCCGCCTGTGTGAGCTGCGTGCCCTTAGCCACCGATCTGCAGGCCGACGCGCTGCAGTTGGGCGCGGCGATGCTGCGCAGCGCGCAGATCGCGGGTGCAGTGCAGACCGTGCTCGACCAGACGGTTCTCTATGCCACCGAACGCGTGCAGTTCGGCAAGCCGATCGGCGCATTTCAGGCGCTGCAACAACAGATCGCCGTCCTCTCCGAACATGCAGCGGCGGCAGCGGTGGCCGCCGAGTGCGCGTTCAGCGCCTCACTCGACGGCGCCGGCGGCTTCGCCGCGCTGCCGATCGCCGCAGCCAAAGTGTGCAGCGCCGAGGCAGCGAGTTTCGCGGCGGCAGCGGCGCATACGGTGCATGGCGCGATCGGCTTCACCCATGAACATGCGCTGCATCACTCGACCCGGCGGTTGTGGTCATGGCGCAGCGAATTCGGCAACGCGACCGTGTGGGCGCAACGGCTCGGCGCCGCGGTGTGCGCGGCCGGCTCCGCAGGATTATGGCCGGCGCTGAGCGCAGGGCGTCTCGCGACGCTCGAGCGGCCCGCAGCAGCGGTGCAACTGCAAGGAGTCGCGGCATGAGCGAAGCCTTTCTCAAGGTCGAACGCGAGGGCGCCGTGCTGACCGTGTGCCTGAATAGTCCAGAGACGCGCAATGCACTGTCCGAACCCGCGCAGATGGACGAGCTGGTCGATCTGTGCCGGCAGGTGCGCCGCGATCGCACCATCAAAGCACTCGTCCTGACCGGCGCAGGCAGCGCGTTTTGCGCCGGTGGCAACGTAAAAGACATGCGCGAGCGCGGCGGCATCTTCGCCGGTTCACCACAGGAAGTGCGCGACAGCTACCGCAATACGATCCAGCGCATCCCGCTCGCGCTGTATGAGCTCGACGTGCCGGTGATCGCCGCCATCAACGGTCCCGCGATCGGCGCGGGGCTCGATCTCGCCTGCATGTGCGACATTCGCATCGCCTCGGAGAAAGCGCTGTTCGCAGAGAGCTTCGTGAAGGTCGGCATCGTGCCGGGCGATGGCGGCGCCTGGTTGCTGCCGCGCGTGATCGGCATGCAGCGCGCCAGCGTGATGTCGTTCACGGGCGACACGATCGATGCGGCCAAAGCGCTCGAATGGGGACTGGTGGCCGAGGTCGTCGCGGCTGACTCGCTGGTCGCGCATTGCCAGGCCATGGCGCAGCGCATCGCGGCCAACCCGTCGCACGCGCTACGTCTGACCAAACGGCTCTTGCGCGAAGGCCAGCATATGCGGCTCGATTCGTTGCTGGAGTTGTCCGCCGCCTATCAGGCGCTCGCGCATCACACCGAAGATCATCTGGAAGCGGTCAACGCGTTTCTCGACAAACGCCCACCCCGCTACATGGACAGATGAACGGGCAGACACGTCACGCGCACTAGCGCACCCCCACTCCATCCAAACGCAGAGCGACAATCGCAGGACATGACCATGCGGACCGTTTTCAGGGAAGACCACGAATTATTTCGCGAGCAGGCCCGGCGCTTTATCGAAACCGAGATCGTGCCGAATCTGCACGCGTGGGAACAGGCCGGCATCGTGCCGAAATCGCTCTGGCGCAAGGCCGGCGAAATCGGCTTGCTGTGCTCGACCGTGCCCGAAGAGTATGGCGGCAGCGGCGGCGACTTCGGCCATTCCGCGGTGATGATCGAGGAACTGGCGCGCGTCAACGCCACGGCCATCGGTTTTACGACGCACTCGGAGATCGTCGCGCCCTACCTCGTCGCATATGGCAGCGAAGAACAGAAACAACGCTGGCTGCCGCGCATGGCGAGCGGCGAACTGATCGGCGTGATCGCCATGAGCGAGCCGGGCATCGGCAGCGATCTGCGCTCGATGCGCACCGGCGCGCGCCGCGAAGGCGACCACTACGTGATCAACGGACAGAAGACGTTCATCACCAACGGCGGCAACGCCGGCCTTGTCGTCACGGCGACCAAGCTCGATCCGCAATCGCGCGACCTCACCCTTGTCTGCGTCGAAGAAGACACCGAAGGCTTTTCCAAAGGCAAGCTGCTGGAGAAGATCGGCCTCAAAGGACAGGATACGTCCGAACTCTTTTTCGACAACGTGCGCGTGCCGGTCGGCAACCGGCTCGGTGAGGAAAACAAGGGCTTCGGTTACCTGACCCATCAGCTCGCATGGGAACGCACCATCATAGGGATTCGCGCGGCGGCTTCGATCGAGGCCTTGCTCGAAGAGACCATCCAGTACACCCGTGACCGGCGCGTGTTCGGCAAACCCGTCTTCGATTTTCAGAACACGCGCTTCAAGCTGGCCGAAGTCAAGGCGCAAGCCACCATGCTGCGCGCATTCGTCGACGATTGCCTCGCCCGCGCGATGCGCGGCGAACTGAGTGCCGAGGTCGGCGCGATGTGCAAACTGGTCGGCTCCGAATTGCAAGGCAAGCTGCTCGACGAAATGCTGCAATTGCACGGTGGTTACGGCTATATGAGCGAGTACCGGATCGGTAAGGCATGGGTCGATGCGCGGGTGGCGCGAATTTACGGCGGCACCTCGGAAATCATGAAGGAAATCATCAGCCGGTCGCTATAGGTCTGGCATTCACGTTGCACGCGGACCCGCAGGAATCGAAAACCGGCGCATCAACAACGCTATAGAGGAGACAACCATGCCAAGACTCTCGTACATCATGCATGACGGCACACGCATCGACGTCGATGCAGCCGTTGGCGCGACGGTGATGCAAAGCGCGCTCGAACGCAACATCGCCGGGATCAACGGCGACTGCGGCGGTGCATGCCAATGCTGCACCTGCCACGTGTTCGTCGAACAGGCGTGGCAAGACAGATTGCCGCCGATCGACGATATGGAAGATGCGATGCTCGACAGCACCGCCGAGCCGCGCAGGGCAAATAGCCGCCTGTCGTGCATGCTGACCATGAGCGCGGAACTCGACGGTCTTGTCGTGCATCTGCCCGCTTCGCAGATCTGAGCGGCGATCTTCTTTGGGCAGTCAGAAAGGCGACTTGAGGGTCGCCTTTCTTGCTTCGACGCGCGTTCTTGCGTCAATTCTTGCGTCAATCCCAGATCACATGCAGCGCGTGCGGGCCACGCAATTGGGCACCGACAATCCGCGGCCTCGGCATCTCCGGATCGAGCCGCAGGTTCGGCAGCAGATCGAGGATGGTATTCACCGCCACCGCGAGTTCGACCTTGGCGATGAACTGCCCGATGCACATATGCGGACCAAAGCCGAAGCCAAACGACGGCTTGAGCTTGCGATCGATATCGAAGCTCTCACTGTTCTCGAACACCTCCTCGTCGCGATTCGCCGACGACACGATACATTGCACCATCGCGCCCTTCGGAATGCGAAAGCCGCCGATCTCCGTGTCCTGTGCCGCCTGGCGCACCTTGAACGTCGCGACCGGCTCGAAACGCACGGCTTCGTCGATCGCTTTCGGCACGAGGCTGCGATCCGCCCGCACCCGTTCGAGCAGTTCCGGCCGTTCCAGCAAGGCCACCATCAGCGAGCCGAACGTGCGTGTGGTGGTCTCACCTGCCGCCGGCAGCAATGAGCGCACGAAAGTCGCTACCTCGTGGTCATCCAGAGAGCGCCCTTCATACTCCGCGCGGATCAGCCGGCTAATCAGATCGTCGCCTTGCGCGCCGTTCTTGCGCACTTCAATCACTTCGAGCTTGACCGCGTCGTAGAGCGCCTGAGCGGCTTCCATCGCCGCCTTGCGCGCCTGGGCGGCCTTTTCGGCATCGACCTGCGGGCCCGCCAGAATCGCCAGCGCCCATGCGGCGTATTGCTCGATCTGCTCGGGACGATTGTCGGGAAAACCGATCAGCGAATAGATCAAACGGATCGGGAAATGCAGACCGAAATCCATCAGATCGGCACGGCGCTTCGGCACCATCGGCTCGATATATTCGCTGCGCACGATCGGCGCCATTTTCGTCTCGCGCCAGCGGTTCACCACGTCGGGCATGAAGACCGGCTGCAACAGCGAGCGCGCGCGGCGATGCGCTTCACCGTCCATCCCGGTCAGGATCAGGCCGTCAAAAAACGCACCGAGCCCCTCGGCGATAAAGCCGCTCGTGAAGTGGGTGGCGTCGCGCAACACCGACATCACGTCCTTGTACTTGAACAGCGTAAACGTCGGCCGGTTTGCGTCCAGACCGGCAATGTTGGGTACGCCGAGGCGCGCCATGAAGTCTTCCGCGATGACCGGCGAATTGCGGCGCATGTCACGATAAATCGCATGCAGATCGACGTCGCTACCTTTGTAGTTATCCGCGACGCCCGCGAAGGCGCTCTCGAGCGAAGTTGTTGCGGCGGGTGTGCTCATGCCTGTCTCCATCGTTGATATTCGGCGCGCGGACCCAGGGATCGGCCTGATAACCGTTTGACCCGCAGTCAGCGCATTATATTGAACAGATTTGTCGATTGTGATCCACTTAAGGCACGGAGGCAAGACAAAAGGCGCGCACTGCGATCGGCGCAAACGCCCATGCACCCTGACAACAAAAAGGACGGAGACACATGGCAACAGAAAAGACTTATGACGCGTTGATCGTCGGCGGCGGCCACAACGGACTATCGGCGGGCTGCTATCTCGCCGAGGCGGGCAAGCAGGTGCTGGTGCTCGAAGCGCTCGACAAGGTGGGCGGCATGGCTTCGTCGGGTTATCTGCTGGAAGGCGCGCCACAGCACATGGTTCATCCGTGTGCGCTCGACATGATGTCGATGCGCGTGCATCCGCGCGTGCCGGCCGAATTGCAGCTCGAACGGCACGGCTTTCGCCAGATCGAACTGACACCGGGTTACGTCTATTTGCATCCGGATGGCACCTCGCTGGTGTTCTGGCGCGACCCGGAAAAGACCGCAGCCGAGATTCGCCGCTATAGCCCGAAAGACGCCGACGCGTTTCTCTCCTTCATCAAGGTCGTATTCGCTTTCATCGACATGGCGGTGCCGATGATGCGCGTCGACCCGGCGGATAAAAACCTCGGCGCGAAATTCGCGGCCTTCAAGGCGGCGCTGCGCAATCGCAAGCTGAAACCCGAACTGATGGCGCTGCTCACCGGCTCGGCTTATCAGGCTGCGCAGGAGCATTTCGAACACCCGGTGACGATCTCCGCGATGTGTTGCCTGACCGGCCTCGCCGGTCCCATCACGGCAGACGGCAGCGGCATCTATTACGCACTGCTCGGTTTTTTGCACCGCTTCGGCGTGGGCCGCGTGGTGGGCGGCATGCAGACTTTGTCCAATGCGATGGCCGCGCGGCTGCGCGAACTGGGCGGCGAAGTCATGACCTCGGCAAGCGTCGCGGAGATTATCGCGGACGACCACGCGGCGCGTGGCGTACGTCTCGCCGACGGCCGCACGTTCTATGCGCATGCGGTCATCGCGAGCTGTCACCCCAAGGTCGCGCTCGAACTGGTTACGCCCGGCCGGGTCGACAAGCGCCTGCTGACGCGCATGGCGCATGCACCGGCCAATGCGCACGGCGCGTCGCCGCTGAAGGTCGACATGGCACTGCGCGGCCAGATATCGCTCAAGCGCTTCGAGGCGAAGCGCGGCGACGGCCTCGATCTGCGCAGGAGCTGCTTGCTGATCGGCACCACGGAGGCGGTGCTGGAAAACTTCCGTGCTTCGGCGCGTGGAGAAGTTCCCACCCTGCCCTATCTGACGATCACGGCGCCGAGCGCAGTCGATCCGTCACAGGCGCCTGCTGGACAGGACACGGTGTATCTTTACCCGCCTGCCATGCCGACCCAGCCACGCGAAGGCTGGCATGCGATTCGCGAACGCGTCACGCAGCAGGTCATCGACCAGGCGAGCGAGTACGTGGACGGTCTGAAAGAGTATGAGATTGCCCGCCGCATGGAGGCAGCGCCCGACTTCACGCAGCGGCTTAACACCGTCAACGGTTGCGTGGTGCATATCGACACCAGCACGATGCGCTCGAACAAATTCCGGCCTGCCTACGGGCTGGGTGGCGCGACGTTGCCGGTACGCGGTTTGTACTTCGGGGGCGCCGGCATTCATCCGGGCGGCGGCGTGAACGGCATGCCGGGACGCATCGCCGCGCAACGCGTGCAACGCTATCTCGGCAAAGCCGAGCGGCGCGGCACAACCCAATCAAGCTTCGTGATGGCGATTCTGGCCGCGTGGGGCGTCTGCTAAAGCCGTCGAAGCCGGCCGCTTGAGCGGTGGCCGGTCGCCGGCGAGCAACGTGGAAAGCACGAAGTCCACCGAGAATTCACGCCATGCCGCCGCACCCGCAGCGGATGTCGTATCGAAACCCGCCACCGCGGACACGGTGTAGTGATTGGTGAAGCCGCCGGTAGTCAGCAGGGCGCACGCGGCGTAGAACATGCGCGCATCCACACCTTCACGGAATTCGCCGCTCGCCGCCCCGCGCTGCAGGATACGCTCCATTTGCGCGACCAGTGCGGGCGCCAGATCGACGAAACGGTTGCGTTCGACGGGGTGCGTGTTGTGCTCGTGAAAGCGCAGGCTCTCCTGCGCGAGGGAGCCTAGCGTCGGGTCGAGCCGGTATTGATCGATCGCGTGTTGCAGAAAGACCCGCAATGCCTCCACCGGCGGCAGATGATCGAGTTCGAGCGCCAGCAGATCGGCCAGCACGTCTTGCGCGGACTCGTCGAGCACGCTGGCGAACAACTGCTCCTTGCTGCTGAAATAATGATAGACGAGCTGCTTGGTTACGCCCGCTGCGCGCGCGATATCGTCCACCCGTGCGCCCGCGAGGCCCTTCTCCGAAAAAGCGAGGCGTGCCTCTTTCAATAGACGGCTGAGCGTGGCCCGCTTTCGCGAGGGCGACGCGAGTGCTGCGGACGTAGAAGGCGCAGCGGTATCGGTAAGCGTCAAAGGCATGGGGAGGCGGCACACGATGCAGGGAAAACGAAGCACCGCCGATGCGGTTGAATGCGCGCTGACCGGCGCAATCCGCAGCGGTGTTCGGCTAATGCATTGTAGTGCTGATCGACGGCAAAAGGCGACTCGTTCTCACACCGCCGATCATTCCCCGCTTCAGAAACTTTGCGAGAGCGGCCGCACGACGATCTCGTTGACCGCAACATGTTCCGGTTGCGCAATCGCATAGACGATAGCGTCGGCGATCACGTCCGGTGACATGGCGCCCTCGAACAGTTTTTGCGCGCGCTCGCGGAAAGCCGGCACCGTGATGCTGTCGGTGAGCTCGCTCGCGACGAGACCTGGGCAGATCGAGGTCACGCGCACCTTGCCCGCGCATTCCTGACGCAAACCCTCGCTGATCGCACGCACCGCGAACTTGGTCGCCGAATAGACGGCGCCGCCTGGCCCCACCGTCAATCCCGCCACCGATGAAATATTGATCACATGTCCCGAGCCCTGCTCCAGCATGCCGCCGAGCACGGCGTGAATGCCATACAGCACGCCCTTGATGTTCACGTCGATCATGCGGTTCCAGTCGTCCACGCAGCCTTGCGCGATCATCGATACAGGCATGATGCCGGCATTATTGACGAGCACGTCGATGCGGCCAAACCGCTCGCGCCCCTTCTCTGCGAGTTGTTGCAGCTCGGCAGCTTGCGTGACGTCGGTGGCCGCCCACAAAACGTTGGCATCGCCGCCGAGTTGCTCCGCCAGATGCTTCAGGCGGTCCGTGCGCCGTGCGCCCAACACGAGTTTGGCGCCCTGCTGGACCAGCCGTCTGGCGGTCGCCTCGCCTATGCCGCTGCTCGCCCCGGTAATCATGATGACCTTGCCGTCCATCGAATTCATAGGTTTCGCTCCTTCCGTTAAAGTTGATTGAGCAAGCGCGGCGCGACCGCGCTTAGCCCGCCAGCGATTCGACCAGCACTGGATCGGCCGTTTCTTCCGTGACCCATTTCACAGTGCGGCGAATCGGTTCGATGGCATCCTGGCGGTCGAGGTTATGCTGCAAGGTCGCGGCCGCGCCTAGCGACACCAGCCGTTGCGCCCCCTGATAGGCGAGGCGGTCGCGCAACGTGTGTTTGAGTGCCTCCGGAAAAATGCCGATGGTCTGCGTATACGCGTTGACCGAACGCACGGCGGTGTCGATCTCGTCGATCGGCACCAGGTTGCCCACGCGGCAACCGAGGATGCGTGAAAAGCTGACCGGCGCGCCGTCGCGCGAGACGATCAGCGCGCCCTCATTGCTTCTGCCGCCGAAGACCGTGTAGTCGTCCCCGATCATGCGAATACCGTCGAGTTCTTCTTTCAGCTGCGGATCGAAAGCCTTGTGGGGAGTGGAAAGGTTCTCGGGCAAGCTCTGCAGTGCCGCAAACGTGAGTTCGGCAAGCTTCGCGCAGCGCGCGAGACCGGCTTCGTCGGTACCGGACTGCACGTAGATCACGCGCGCGCTCACGCAGGCTTCCTGGTTCTGCGCACCGACATCGAGCGCGAGGCGTTTCGCCACGCTGGCCAGCGTCGCCTCATCGGCGAAAGCTTCACGGCCGATGATCGTGCCGCTCAGTTTCGGATCGAGCGTGATCAGATCGAGGCCAGGTTGCAGATAGCGCGTAATGTGCTTGACCGAATCGAAACCGCCCCATGCAATCAGCTTCTCGACCTTGCGCGGATCGTAGATATGCCGCTCCACCGCTTCGTCGCCGCCCTTCCAGTAAGCGACGCTCAAATGTTTCGTCAACGGATGATCCGGCGCCATGTCGATCATCGTGCGGGCCAGCGCCATGGACGTCAGCGGATCGTTCGATGGCGCCTTGATAATGGCGTCGGAGCGTGTAAGTGCGTTGCGAATCAGCGTCAGTACCGCGACCACCGGCGCATTACCCGCAATCACGTGGACGCAGCGCGCGCCGAATGCACGGGTGCGCGCCGTGACGCCCGGCAGACTGCCCGGTTGCTCGACCCAGCCCTCCAGATACTCGGCGCCGACCGAACGCGCGACGATGTTGTACAGCTCGTCACGTTGAAAGAGGCGCGGCGTGCGTGTGTAGTGAAAACGCAGAATGCTTTCCGACAGCCCGGATGTGGCGCAAGACAGCTCGAAGGCCTGTTGCAAATGACGGTTGTCGGCAAAATTGAGGTGCTGGCCAAGCTCGACCAGATAGTCGACGATCTGCGCGAGACTCAGCGTGTACAGGTCGGCCATCTGCGACGGCGCGCGCAGCGTCAGTTCGTCGACATGGCGGCTCACGTCTGGTGCCGTAAAGGACACGCCGCCGCGGCGGCCGCCGAATGTCAGCGCGTCGCCTTCGATGAGCTTGCCGCGAATGATCAGCGGTACGTTGTAGGAAGGGGTCATGATCGGCTTACTCGGAAAGTTCGGTCAGGAAGTTAAGCGCTTCGTCGTGCGCGGCCGGGGCGCCGGCACAAATCACTTTGTCGTCGCCGCCTTCCTTCTCGCTATAGCGGCGGATCGCAGCCAGCAAATAGGGGCCGCTGCGGCCGCATTTGCAGGGTTTCTCGTGCCCGTGCAACGTGATTTCGTCGCCGGTCACGAGGCCCGCCCAGTAGGTGCCCGGCAATAGATCGAGTGAAGCAAAGCGGCCAGTCAAACCGTCTTTGCGTGGCAGCGGTTTGCCAGTCGCCGGATCGAGCAGGAACGCGATGGTGGTAGGCGGCACGTGATAGTGGCCTTCGTCGCAGCGCATACAGAAACCCATCTGTTCACTACAGCCGTAGAACTCATAGAAGTTGTCGAAGCCAAGGAACTCGACAAGTTGCTCGCGCCAGTTGTCGGGCATGTTCTTACCTTTCTTGCCGCCGCCCGTGTGCAACACACTGCCGTTGCCGAATACCTGGCGGGCGCCTCGGGCAAGACCTTCGGCTGCGGTCTCGTACAGGATCGTCCAGACCGCACCCATGTAGACGTCGCGGCCGGCGAAGCGGTCGATCGCTTCGGCAAAGAACTTGCGCAGTTGCTCAGGGCGTTCGCGCTCCACTCGCACGAGTTCCTCGCGCTTCGCCAGCAAGGCGTCGGAGATATGCAACGAACCGAGTTCACCCTGCGCCTCGGCAGCGGCGAGACGGCCCGATAACGAGGCGACGTCGGCGGAAAAACGCGCGTCGGGATACATGAACAATGCGTTGTGCTCACCGCCCGCGTACATCTCGACCTGATAACCGCTGCCGCGCGCAGCGGCGCTCGCGCCCTTGCGATAGGTCGGCGCGATCAAGGGACGCGGATTCGCAATCAGATCGGGACCACTACCCGGAGCGCGCCAGTCACGAATACGGCTCGCCGATAGCGTGATGTTCTGGCGCCACTCGTGATCGGTGCGCGGCAGAAAAGACAGCTTGCCTGTGGTGCCTGACGTATGGAACACGCGCAGATTCGTTTGGGCGTCGAGCAGATCGATCCAGTCGTCGATCAGCTTGATGCCCGATGCGTCGACGTGGCTCAGGTCTTCCGTGGTCAAACCGTTGAGCCAGCGCGTGAGTTTGTCGAACTGGCCGCGTTCGAGATACGACAGCGGATACGACTTGTACACCGTATGCGCGAACAGCAAAGGAGCGACGTCGTCGATGCTGTCGATCGTATCGATGCCCTGTTCAGCGGCGAGACGCTCGAGCACCGGAATTTTTGTGCGCATTTCTGCGAAGCGCCGGCGTGCGCCGCTCAGTTGTATGTCGTTAATCTGCTGCGGGGTGAACCGGAAGGCGTCGTCGTAGCAGGCGCTGACGAGTGCGGCGGGATCGGCAAGGAGCTGGCTATACAGCGTGGACATGGTGTCTCCGTTCGGCTGTCTGGACTATTCGGACCGCGCGCGCAATGATTCGCGCTGCGTGTCTGAATGCTATGAAAACGAGCCGCCGAACAGAATCTCTAGTTGTCGCGCTGGCCGGTCAAACTATCGCCCAACGGACATGTCGTGTCCAGGCGCCGTTCGCAAGCCCAACAGATCGAGCCGGTAAGCGCGCGGCGTACGGCCGGTGACCTTGCGAAACGCCGCGCCGAACGCGGCGGAACTGGTGAAGCCGCATTCGTATGCAACCGTTTTGATCAGCACGTCGGCGTCGGCCAGCCGTCCTTTGGCCTGGCGGATGCGTGCGTCGGCGATAAACGCGCTCAAGGTTACGCCGGTGCTGTTCCTGAAAGTGCGCGACAGGTGCCGGGCGCTGATCCGGCATGCCTGCGCCAGTTCGATCACACCGGGCGACGGTCCGTACGCGCCCTCGACACGCTCACGGATCAGGCGCAACTGCCACGGCGCGAGCTTGCTGCCCTCGCCCTGGTTCGCACGCGGCGCGGCGCCGCGAACGTGCCGCGCGATATGCACGAGCATCGACATCAACAGATTTTCGGCGAGTACCGCGCTGGCAAAACCAGGACTGAGTGCTTCACCGGCCAGCTGCAACATCGCGTCGCGTACCTGCGCCACCCGCAAATCGCGGCACAGTTCCAGCCGGGCTGCGTCCCATTGCCAGTCGCGCAACTGGTCGAAGCGCGCGGGCTCGAACATGCAGCAGACCACGCGCCGTTGCATCGAAGCACACCGCACATGGAAAGTCTGCCCGGGTGGCACCAGCACAGTCTCGCCCAGCCGGCCAAATGCTGTTTCCCCCGCGCCGCCGCGGAATGCGCCGCACGCGCCGCGTTCGCGCGAATCGAGTGACAGATCCAGATATCCCATCGACGGACGGAATACCGCATCGAGCGGGCCGTCGAGCGTGAACGTGCGCACATTGACCTCGATCGATGGCGTAGTCAGGTGCGCGTCCACCGACAGATGCGGCGGCGCCATGCGCTCGCGACGCACCAGCTCGCCGCCGTGAGCCACGGTGTAGAGATCTGAGACGTTCGGGTCCAACGCTTGGGCGTACGACATCGCGATTTGAAAATGAACACTTTTACTCAACATGTCTATATAAGCGATTCGGGCGGACTGCGCCTATAGCGATGAACCCGTATCGCCGCATTACTCGTCTCACGGCGAGTTTGACGGCGCGTCAAACGAACCTGGCGGACAGCGCGGCCATGGCTCGCTAAGCTGCACAGCAGGACAGACACCCCCTACGCTCACATCACGAGCCCCTTTGCCGCATCGCCACACGAAGCATCCGGGCCGCAAGAAGACCCATGAGGAGACACATGAACGCACCCACGCAGGAAGGCCTCACGCTTGATCTGGAGGCGGCCTACCACGCTGTCTCCGATACCTTTCGAGGCCCCGACCTCGATTTGCAGGCGTTGTGCCGCGAAATGCGCCATACGCAACCTGTGATGCAGGGCGATTTCGTGGCCACGAGGCTCGGCGTCCCGACCAATGCGGGCGCCAAAGCGGCGCAATGCGCGGTGACGCTCTTCAAGTATCAGGACGTGATGGCTGTGATGCGGGATGCCACGACCTTCACCAGCGGCTTCATCGCCGAAGGTCTCGGCGCGTTTTTCGACGGCCTGATCGTGCTTGCGATGGACGGCGACGCTCATCGCCGCGCGCGTGGCCTGCTGCAGCCTGTCTTCATGCCGGAGACGGTGAACCGCTGGCGGCCCGAACTCGACCGTGTGATCCGTCAGGACTTTCTCGAGCCGCTCGTGCCGAACAAGCAGGCCGAACTGATGGACTTCGGCCTGTACTTCCCGATTCGCGAGATGTACGCGCTGATGGGCTTCCCGACGGACGACACCGCGCGCTTCAATCAGTACGCAACGTGGGCGCTTTCGATGGTGGCCGGCAACCAGATCGACCCGGACAAAATCAGGATTTACGGCCCGCTCGCCGCAGCGGCCGTCAAACATCTCTACGATGCGGTGAAAGAAGTCGTGGTGCAGCGCCGCGCCGAGGGCGCCCACGGCGACGATCTGATCAGCCGCCTCATGCGTGCGGAGTACGAAGGCCACATGCTCGACGACCACGAAGTGACCACCTTCGTGCGCTCGCTGCTGCCCGCGGCGGGTGAAACCACCACGCGCACCTTCAGTTCGGTCATGGCGCTGCTGCTCGAGCGTCCGGAACTGGTCGAGCGCGTGCGCAACGATCGCACGCTGATCCCCCGTCTGATCGACGAAGCTGTGCGTTTCGAACCGGTCGCCACCTTCAAGGTGCGGCAGGCGGCGCGCGACGTCGAGATCGGCGGCGTGAAGGTGCCCAAGGGCGGCCTGGTGCAGTGCATGGTGATCTCCGCGAACCGCGACGAAGATGCGTTCGATAACCCGGATACCTTCGACATCGACCGCAAACCCAAGCCCTCCTTCGGCTTCGGTTTCGGCACGCATATGTGCATCGGACAGTTCGTTGCCAAGGTGGAATTGCAGTGCGCGGTGAATGCGATCCTCGATCTGTTTCCGAACGTGCGGCTGGATCCCGGCAAACCGGCGCCGAAAATTGCCGGCGCCCAGTTGCGGGGCGCGAAGTCCGTGCCGGTCGTCTGGGACTGACGACGGGACTGACGACGGGACAGACTCTGGGACTGCCCCCGCGTTTTCCAGCGGCGCGCCTGCATTCCGCGCATCCTCACAGCACGAATTCTTTCGAAACCCATGAAGCACTTCGACACTATTCCCGAACGCGGCAATTTCACTTTCCAGACGCTGGTCGCGCCGCACAAAGTAAGCGGCCGCGCCATGCATGATTTGCGCGGCTTTTACGGGCTGCAACTGACCAAGGGCATGCCGTTCGGTTGCGTGCGCGACGAAGACGGCGAAATCTATGCCTTCGTGCGCGCCGTCAACGAACCCGGCAGCACGCCGAATCCGACCAGATTCGTCTACCAGTCGACACGGGTGGATGGCCAGCATCTACGCATCGATAAGTCGCGCATCGAGCCGCGCGCGATGACGCTATTCCCGCAACGCTGGCTCGAAGGCGATACGGCCTGCTGGTCGAGCCTCGAAGGCGAACCCGGTGCAGCCTGGCGGCTGACGGCTTCCGGCGAACGCCTGAGCTGGCAGGAAGACGGCTTGTTCGATCTGAGCGGCCCACTGCTAGGTCAGGGCATGCAGTGGTATCTGCCGGGCTCGGAATGGGGCACGTTCTATGTCTCGCAGATCTACGACATCGCCGGCACCTGCGACGGTCGCAAGGTCAAAGGCTTGATGTGTTTCGACCAGGCGTATATGGCCGAAGGCGGCGCGATCCACTTCAGGAAGGACCTGGTCGTCAACAACAAGATGCATGTGATCTGGTGGTCGTTCGCGACCGTCTACAAGGACGGCACATGGGACGCGGGCTCCTTCATGGTCGGCCACGACAATCTCGGCTATGCGATCTTCCAGAACCACAAAGGCGAAATCCGCACGACCACCGATATCGAAGGCAACGTCACGCATAAGGACGGTAGTTACTTCGTCGAGAGTGCACGTATCGTGCTAGACGGGCATGAGGAGTGGGAATATCTGCCCTGCCCGAAAGGCGAGATGATCGACTTTGTCGGTGGCTTTCCGATTACGGCACAGCAGGAAGGCCGCTGGCGCCGCGTCGGCGATAGCCGCGAGCCGGATCGCTGGCTCGGCTGGGGTGAGTCCGATCGGCGCAACGGCACGGCGCGCAATGTGCGTGGCGCGGATCTTTGACGTGTTCCCACGAAGCGTCTTCGAAGCACGAAGGTGCGTTCCTTTCAAGCGAAACGATCATGTCCACTACCGAAACCGCCGAAACAATCGCAGCCTTCCTGCGCGACCAGACCGAACACTGGAATACCGGCGACAAGGCCGCCTTCTTTGCCGCTTACCGACGCGTCGCGCCCGCCGGACTCACGATCGAATACATCGGCCGGCCGCCGCAGGACGGTTGGCCTGTGCTCGAGTACATGTGGGAGAACCAGCGGGCGAACATCCGCGCCGAACCGGTCGCGAAGATCATCAACAGCAACGAAGCTGCCTGCTACGTGCGTAACGTGGTGATCGGCACCGAGCGCGTGATCGAAACGGTCGAGCTGTTTCGCTTCGCGGCCGGTCATGTATTCGTGCGCTACTTCGTCAAGCAGTAGTTCGGCGCTCGTGCCCGGCCAGGCGCACGCCGCACGCCGCGCGCGATCGCACAGAATCACGTACAGTGCAGATCAGCGCTTTTTCATCTGTCTGCAACCAGAGGACTCGCAATGAGCACATCGATTTACGACATTCCCGTTACCACTATCGACGGCGCACCCGGCAACCTCGCGCAGTATCGCGGCAAGGTGCTGCTGGTCGTCAATGTAGCGTCGAAATGCGGGCTAACGCCGCAGTACACGGGGCTGGAAAGCCTCTATCAGGACAAGCGCGCAGCCGGTCTTGAAGTGCTGGGTTTTCCTGCCAACAACTTCAAGGGCCAGGAGCCGGGCACCGACGAAGAAATCAAATCGTTCTGCTCGACGAGTTACGACGTGCACTTCCCGCTGTTCTCGAAGATTTCGGTGACGGGCGAAGACAAGCACCCGCTGTATGCGGCACTGACAGGCGCGCAACCGTCGGCGATCGGCGACGGTCCATTTCGTGAGCGGCTGAAAGGCTATGGCATCGAATCGGGCGATCCGGTCGAAGTGCTGTGGAATTTCGAAAAGTTTCTGCTGAACCGCAAGGGTGACGTGGTGGCGCGCTTTGCCCCCGATGTCGCGGCGGACGATCCGCGTCTCGTGGCGGCGATCGATGCGGAACTCGCGAAGTAACGGCGAGGCTGACCGATTTCAGCAGCTTATTTCAGTCGCACGAAAAACGGCGCGCTGTTTTAGCGCGCCGTATGCTTTCCAGAACTTTCCTCGATATACCGGCGCACGCTTCAGTCCAGCCGCTCGATAATCGTCGCCGTGCCGAGGCCGCCCGCGCAGCAGATCGCCTGCAAGCCATAGCGCGCGCCACGCCGTTCCAGCTCATGCAGCATCGAGGTCATGATGCGTGCCCCGCTCGCGCCCAGCGGATGGCCCAGCGCGATCGCCCCGCCGTTCACGTTCAGCTTCGAATGCGGCACGCCGAGTTCTTTCATCCACACGAGCGGCACGGACGCAAAGGCCTCGTTGACCTCGAACAGATCGATATCGTCGATGCCAAGCCCAGCCTTCGCCAGCACCTCACGCGTCGCCGCAATGGGACCGGTGAGCATCAAGGTCGGATCGGCGCCGACGGTGGCGACCGCCCGCACCCGTGCGCGCGCCTTCACGCCGAGCGCCTTCGCCTGGCCGGCGGACATCAGCAGCAGGGCCGCCGCGCCGTCCGATATCTGTGACGAATTGCCGGCCGTCAGGCGCCCCTGGCTGCGAAAACTCGTCTTCAGCGTGGCGAGCTTCTCGGCATGCGTGCCGGGACGGATTGTTTCATCCGCGGAGAAAAGCGGCGCCTCGCCTTCCTGCGACTTCTCGCGCAGACGCTGCACCGGCACGGGGACGATCTCGCGCGCAAACCAGCCTTCCGCTGCCGCGGCCGCCGCACGCCGATGGCTCTCCACCGCGAACGCATCGAGCTGTTCGCGCCCGAGTTCCCACTTGTCGCACAGACGCTCGGCTGCTTCACCCTGGCTCGTCAGCTCGTACCGCTCGCTCGCCATCCAGCCGAACGCCTCACCATGCAGATCGCGATTGCTGCCCATCGGGACGCGGCTCATGTTTTCCGCGCCGCCGGCCACCACCACCTCGGCCGCTCCGAATGCAATCAGACCCGCGGCGACGTGCACCGCTTCCTCGCCGGAGCCGCATTTTCGGTCGATCGTGAGGCCCGGGATGCGGTCCGGCCAACCCGCGCCGAGCAACGACGTGCGCGCGATATTGGCGGACTGCTCGCCAATCTGCGTGACGCAGCCGAAGATTACGTCGTTGACGACTTCCGGCGCGAGCCCCACACGTTTGACCAGTTCATCGATCACATGCGCACCCAGATGATCGGCACGCACGCCCGCGAGCGCGCCGCGAAACTTGCCGATCGGCGTGCGCGCCGCACCCACGATCACGACGTCGCGGCTCATAGCGCACTCCCCTTCAGACCCGAGCCGGGCACCCGCTGACCGTCTTCGTAGCGATACACGCCATGGCCGGTCTTGCGGCCAAGGCGTCCCGCGGCCACCATCTTGATGATCAGGGGACACGGGCGAAACTTGTCGCCGAGTGTCTGATGGAGATACCTCAGCACCGACAGGCGCGTGTCCCAGCCCGTGAGATCGCCAAGCTCGAGCGGCCCCATCGGATGATTGAAGCCGAGACGCAGCGCGGTGTCGATATCCTCCGCGCT
Organism: Paraburkholderia fungorum; assembly: GCF_902833645.1. Lineage (GTDB taxonomy): Bacteria > Pseudomonadota > Gammaproteobacteria > Burkholderiales > Burkholderiaceae > Paraburkholderia > Paraburkholderia fungorum. The sequence continues at coordinate 101,979 of NZ_CADFGE010000006.1, read as the reverse complement.
GGCCGCGCCCTCCTGCAACATCCACATCGCCTCGTTGCCGGCGAGAGCCGACATGCGGCTCGTCGTCAAACCGGGCGATTCGTTGACGATGATCGACGTCTTGCCGATCGCATCCGAATACTCACGCGTGAGCGCCACGGTTTCGTCGCTGGTGGCAAGGCCGCGCACCAGTTCGACCAGCTTCATCTTATGCACGGGGTTGAAGAAATGCATGCCGATCACGCGTTCCGGATGCGCTACCGCTGTGGCGATTTCGGTCACGCTGAGCGCCGAGGTGTTGGTCGCGTATAGCGCGCCGTCGGCCATCACGTCGGCTGCATGCGCGACCACCGCCTGCTTGACCGCGAGTTTCTCCGAGACGGTTTCGATCAGCAGATGCGCACCGTTCGCGGCGGCAGCGAGGTCGGTCTTGATAGTGAGCCGTGCCTTCGCGGCATCGGCCGCGGTGACCTGAAATTTACCGAGCCGCACGCCGTCGTCGAGAATCTTGCCGATGCCTTTGTGCGCGCGTTCCAGCGCGTTTTCGTCCGAGTCGACGAGTGCCGTGCTGAACCCCGAACTTGCGAACGCATGCGCGATGCCGGTGCCCATCAGACCCGCGCCGACCACGACCACCTTGTTGTTTTTCAAAGTCATACCGCTGTCTCCCTTCATGCTGATTCGTTTGCCGATACGACGTTGCGCAATGTGCCGATGCCTTCGATCGAGGCTTCCACCACATCGCCGGGATTCAGGAAACGGCCTGTCCCCTGGCCTGTGCCCTCCGGCGAGCCGGTGAACAGCACATCCCCCGCCTCGAAGCGCGAGCGCTCGTCAACGAAACGCACCAGCGCCGCCACGTCCCACGTCATCTCTCCCGACGATGCGTCCTGGCGCGTCTCGCCGTTCACTTTCAGGGTCATGCGCAAGGCCGGACTGCCGGGCGCGAATTCGTCGCGCGTGACGATCCAGGGGCCGAGGCCCGTCGAGCGATCCTGGCTCTTCGCGGCGAACAGATCCATGCCGACGCCCGGCGGCCCGCTGCGTTGCAGATCGCGCGCGCTGACGTCGTTGCCTACCGTGTAACCCAGCACACTGCCAAGCGGATCGGCACGGTTCACCTGCCGCGCGCCGATCACGGCAACCAGTTCGACTTCGTGGTCGAGTTCTTTGGTCAGCGGCGGATAGCGAATCGGATCGCGCGCGCCGATCAGCGCGCCATAGGCCTTCAGGAACGCCACCGGCTGACTGTGGCTCTTCATACCGAAGTCGGCATTCAGGTGCTTCGCATAGTTAGCGCCGGCGACGACCACGCGGTTGCTCCGTTCGACCGGCGGTAACAGGCGCAACTCGCCCAGCTTGCGCGGCGCACCTGCTAGCTTGAGTGCGGCGGCGCCGTCCTCCGGTCTTGCTGTGAGTGCCGGCGCCCATTCGGCGAACGAGCCGCTGATCGGGGTCGCTTCGCCTCGCTCCGTATCCACGACGGCCCAGAACGGCGCGCCGCCGTCCGTGCAGCGCGCGAGCTTCATACGCTCACCGCCTGCTTAGGCGCCGGTGCACCGATTTTCGCGGGGTCGAGATGCAGCAGCTTGCAGGCGTTCTGCCAGCGGATCTTTTGCAGGTCTTCTTCCGACAAACGCAAACCGTCGGTGAGATCGTGACGCACCGCGTCGCTGCCGCCGAAGTTGCTGCCGTACAGAATCCGGTCCGCGCCGATGATGTCGATCAGCGCCTGGCGCATCGGCACCTCATGCAGCTCGACGTCGAAATAGAAGTTCTTCAGATAGTCCAGCACCGGCTTCTTGTTGTGCGCGAAGTCGAGATTGGTATTGCACTGCGCGAGACGGCCAAGCTGATAAGGCACGTAGCCGCCGCCGTGTGTGATGTACACCTTGAGATCCGGGAAGCGGTCGAACACGCCGCCGCAAATCAGATTCCAGAAGCAGCGCGTTTCGTCGTACTGCATACCGACAATCGCCGTGGTCTCGTAGCGGTCCTCGTTGGCCTTCTTGCCCCACGTCACCGACTGGTTGTAGCCGTGGATGAACATCGGCAAGTCGAGATCGCACAGCGCCTGCCAGACCGGATCGAGTTCCGGCGAATCGAATTCGAGGCCGCCGAAATTGGCGCCGCCCGCCACGAGCCCTTTTGCACCGAGTTCACCGCACGCACGGCGAATTTCCTTCGCAGCTTCTTCCGGCACGTTCAGCGGCGCGTGCGCCCAGAACATCAGACGATCGGGCGCGGCGGAACAGTATTCAGCGAGCGTGTCGTTGACCTTCTTCGCATAGCGCACCGAAAAGTCCGCTTCCGCCCAGTACATGTAGCAATGCGACGGCACCGACACCACCTGGGCATTCTGGCCCGCGGCATCCATACCGGCCAGACGTACGTTCGGATTGGCCCAGCGCGCGAAGTACTCGTCGAGCTTCAGTCCTTTGCCGGAGCGCACCGCTGCCTTGCGCTCCGGGGAACCCAGCGTCAGGATCCAGTCGCCCACCCGCAGCTTGACGTCGCCGTCCTCGTGCTGTTCGAAGAACGGGCCCCAGTGGGGGTGTTGGTTGTAGTAGCCCGGATGCGGAGCGTGGGCATGAAGGTCGATGAGCATGATGTCTCCTGGCGCTCGACGGCGCAGATGTGGGATAGACCTGTCTGCGGTTCACCGACACCCGGGCGCACGAAAGCCAGATGCGCGAAGCAGATCAGACTGTTCGACATCATGCCAATGTTAGCCACTTAATGCAAATGTGTTCAAATTAACGTTTACGTGGGCTCCTCACGAATTCCTCGATGCCTGCCTCCGGCTGGCTGTCCCCTTCTGCTGCCACTGGCATTGCTGCATGGCGACGCGTCCGCCCCGCCCAGAAAGCCGGCGTCAGGACGCTCGCTGGAAGCCGTGGCGCGCGTGAACGTCATACGCTCAGCGGCGTGCCCGCGTCACGCCGCCGAAGCGGATCGAATCGATGAGGCGGCCGATACGGCGTTGCATCGCGCCCCGTTCCGACTCGTTCGACACAAGGTGTTCACTCATGACGAAACGGATCAGCAGGTCGCAGATCAGTTCGCGATCGAGTTTGACGCCCAGACGCTCGTCCCATGCGTCGAACACCGGCGACAGCAAGTCCTGAAAGCGCACCACGGCGTCATGAAAAATGCGTTTGAAGAACCGCAGCGCGAACTCCGGTGCGACCAGCAGCATGCGCCGGGAATTGCCCGCGTCGAGGTAGTCCTGCAGATAGTTGATGACGACGTCGAAGCGCTCGTCCGGATCCTGATAGCGCACCAGCAGTTCGGCCAGCGACTTGTGGAAGTTCTCCCTTTTGTGGCGCGAAAACGCTTCGAGCAGTTCGTCCTGTGACGCGAAATAACGGTAAAACGTGCCCCGCGAGACGCCCGCCGTTTCGCACACTTCAAGAATGGAAATGCGGTCCGCCCCCGACTCCAGCACGACCTTTTCCGTCGCCGCAAAGATGTTGTCGATGGTCTGTTCGGAGCGGCGATTGCTGCGCCGGCGGCGCGGGGCCGCGGCGGGTGCGCCGGCAGGCGCTGGAGACGCAGCCGGCGCGGCTTGCACGGCAGGCGCGCGGCTCTTGCGTGCCTTTGGCGCGGGCGCCACCGACTGCGCCGCGCTCTTGCTGCTCTTCTCCGCGACGGCGCGTTTCTTCGCCGGTTGTCCGGCGGCGATCTTCGACGTGCCTGTTTTCGATGAGGTGGTCTGTTTAGCCATAAGTTGATCAGTTTTTATAAAAGTGTGCGGGTTTCCCCGCAGATCAGGATCGGAATACAAACACTAGAATTCAATTCTCGGGTTAGAATTTCTGGGCAGGTCGCCCGGTTCACACCCAGTTCATTTTCGGAGAGGTTGATATGGCTGGTATGGGAAGAGCAGAGACGTGGTCGCCCGGCGAACAGGACACCGTTATCGCCGCACTCGAGCGCGCCGTTGCGGCGCATCCGGACCGGGTTCTGCTCGACTTTTCGGGGGCGCTGTACACCTACGCGGACGTCGACCGTCTTTCCACACGCCTCGCCCACTCGCTGGCATCGCTCGGGGTTCAGGCCGGGCAAACCGTCGTCACGATGCTCGACAACAACGTCGACGCCGTGATCTCCTGGCTCGCGGTCAACAAACTTTGCGCCGTCAGCGTACCGATCAACACGGCGTTGCGCGGCGAATTCCTGCGCCATCAGATCGCCGACGCCGGCGCGCCGCTCGTGATCTGCGAAGCCGACTATCTCGACCGAATCGCCGCCGTGGCGGCACAACTGTCCGACGTGAAGCAGGTGCTGTATCGCAGCGCCGACGCGAGCGCGGCGGCCGTCACGGCTGCCACTTGCGGCCCCTTGCCGCTTGCGCCGCTCGACGCCCACCGCGGTCAGGACGACACGCCCTTCGAACGCAAGCCGAACCCGTGGGACCTCGCCAGCCTGATCTATACATCCGGCACCACCGGCCCGTCCAAGGGCTGCATGATCAGCTACAACTTCATGTGTAATCTGGCGCGCCTGCAATTGCGCGCCGGCCCCGCGAGCGCCGACGACGTGACGATCACGCCGCTGCCGCTGTTTCACATGAACGCGCTGGCGGTGGGCATCCTGTCGAATATCCTGGTCGGCGCGCGTGTGGCGATCATTCCGCGTTTCTCGGTGTCCAATTTCTGGCCCGAAGTCGAACGCAGCGGCGCGACCATTGCGTCGATTCTCGGCGGCATGGGCGGCCTGCTCGCCAATGCGCCGGATCACGAAGCGGCAAAGCGCTGTTTCGGCCAGATTCATACAGTGCGCGGCAATCCGTTCACGGAAGAGAACAAGAAGGTCTGGCGCGAACGCTTCGGCGCGCGACAGGTCGGTGGCAACGGCTACGGCCTCACGGAAGCATGCGTGATCACCTCGCTGCCGGCCGGCGAATACGCGGCGCCCGGGTCGTCCGGCAAGCGCATCGCCGACTTCGACGTACGCATCGTGGACGATCTCGACCGCGAGCTGCCAGCCAATACGCCGGGCGAAATCGTCTGCCGTCCGCTGCGACCGGACATCATGTTCATGGGCTACTGGCGCCGTCCCGAGGAGACGCTGAAGCTGATGCGCAACATGTGGTTCCATACCGGAGATATAGGCAAGTTCGACGACGATGGATTCTTCTATTTCGTAGACCGCAAAAAAGACTATTTGCGCCGCCGTGGCGAAAATATTTCCAGCTTCGAGATGGAATCGGCCTTTGCACGCCACCCCGATATCGCCGAGGTCGCGGTCCACGCCGTACCATCGGACAAAGGCGAGGACGACGTCAAAGTCACCGCCATTCTGAATCCGGGTTCGGCCCTCACTGCCGAGGCCCTGTTCCACTGGGCTACCGACGCCGTTCCATATTACGCCCTGCCGCGCTACATCGAGTTTCGCGAGACGCTGCCGAAAAACCCGCAAGGCCGCATTCTGAAGTATCAGCTGCGCGATGAGGGCAAGACGGCCGCCACCTGGGATATCGAGGCGACCGACATCAAGGTGGCAAAACGCTGACTGTATTCAATTTCGTCAATGATGCGCAGTAAAGGGGGGCCCGCCGGGCCCCTTCTGTTTATCCGCGTTTCCCTCAGTACTCCCGCACAGGCACGTTGGCCGGCCGCGAGTTGTAGCCCGGCAAATGCAGACCACCGTCCACATGCAGCGTCTCGCCGGTGATGAAGCGCGACATCTCCGACGAGAGAAACACCGCAGCCGGCCCGATATCTTCTTCCGGATCGCCGCAACGGCCCAGCGGACGCGCCGCAGCCGAACGTTCGGCAAAACCTGGATTCTCTTCGGCCAGCTTGAAGAAGGTCGCGCCCATCGCGGTCGGCGCGATCGCGTTCACGGTGATATTGAAGCGCCCCCACTCTGAAGCCGCACTGCGCGTCAAACCGACGATGCCCGACTTGGCGGTATTGTAATCGGCATGCAGCCACGCGCCGGTCTCGGTGTCGATCGAATAGAAATTGACGATGCGGCCCCAACGGCGCTCGCGCATATGCGGCATCACCGCTCGCATCGCCCACCAGGTGGCCCACAGTGACGAGGTCAGGGTTTGCTGCAACATCTCGTCGGTCTTGTCTTCGAACAGCACGTTGGGCGTGGGAATGAAGGCATTGTTGACCAGAATGTCGATGCTGCCGAAGTGCGCGACCGTGCGCTGCACGGCTGCTTCGATCGAGGTTTTGCTCGTCACGTCGGTCTTCACGAACAGTGCACGGGCGCCCATCGCCGTGATTTCGCGCTCGACCTGCGAACCTGTTTTCTCGTCGATCTCGGCAATCACCACGGCCGCGCCTTCCCGTGCGAATGCCCGCGCGACGCCGCGGCCAATGCCACCGCCGGCGCCCGTGACGAGCCCCACTTTCTCCTTAAGCAATGCCATGCCGACGCCTCTTGTTTATTGAACACAATTTGCGATATCGTACACTTTAAGAATAAGAGTGTCAGTATTTTGCAGGCCGTAATCGTCCGTCATTGCTGTTTTTTTACGCTGTTTCGAGGGTTTCTTCATGTTCAGGCGCCGCATCGTGATCCGCAGTCGCATCGGGACGTCACAGCGCGTGACGCGCGCGGCGCTCGAAGACGACTTTCATCACTTCCGCGTCGAAGTCGCCAGCACGCACGCACAGGTGATCTCCGTCGAGGCCGCCGCGCCGCGCCGCCCCTATACGTTATGCGCGCAAGCCGCCGGGCAATTGCAGGCGCTGGTCGGCATGGCGCTTACGCCAACCGCCCACGAAGTCACGCGCGTAACGGACGCCAGCGAGCAATGCACCCATCTGTTCGAACTCTCCGGACTGGCGATCGCCGCGGCGGCGCGCGGCACGCTGCGACGTCAATACGACATCGAGGTGCCGATGCGGCTAAACGATCGCACTCATTCGACGCTTGCGCGTGACGGTGTCCCGTTACTCGAATGGCATGTGCTGGGTACGGTGATTCAGGGCCCGCCGCCGTATGCGGGCATCGATCTGTATCACGGCATGGCGCGCTGGGCGCTGACGACGCTATCGGGCGAAGAGGCCGAAGCTGCACTGGTGCTCAGGCGTGCGACGGGCATCGCCAAAGGGCGCGGCATGAATCTCGACGCTCAGGTGCATGCGCGTCCCAACGGTAACTGCTTTGCCCAGCAACCCGTGCGAGCCGAACAGGCGATTCGCGTCGTCGGCTCGACTCTGGACTTCGCCACGCGCCCCGCCGACCTGTGCGCGGACGACGAGGCGTGGCTAGCCTTCGACGAATGAGCCACAGGGAAACGCGGGCATAAAAAAGCCCCCGGAAATCGGGGGCAACTTCCTTGGCTCGCGAAGCCACCAGAAACCATAAAAAAACCGCTGCGGCTATAGAAAGATCGCCAGATTCGGTGTACCCAGCACGGCCTGATCGAGAATGATCTCGCGGCGCGCCAGCTTGAACGTTTCGCCGCTGCGGCGCAGCACATCATGGCGCTCGCCGCTGATCAGATCCAGATCATCGAAGTTGAAACGGCTGCGCGTCACCAGCAGATTGCTGCGCACCACATATTCGCCGGCCGCATCGCCCTCGTACACCAGCACGTTGGTCACGAGCCGCCGCGTGCGCGACGGCGGGTCTTCAGCCCACGCGCTCTTGGTGCCCGTGAGACGCATGATGCGGCCCATGATCGAGCGATAGTTGTCGTGAAAGTGCTGCATTGTACGAATGACCGACGACTCGTGCTGCGCGTACGGCCGTGTCTGCCGCAGCGGCGCCGCGTAGACGAGATCCGTGGCGAGCGTCGCGCCCCATTCTTCCAGACGAATCTCGTCGAGCAGCACCGCCTCGTCGTACAGAAACTCGACCACCGCGTTATATACGGCCGAACCGACCGGCACGCGGGCGCGCTGCGGCACTGCGCTACGGTCTACGGCTTCTTTTACTTCGCTCATCACACTGTCTCCTTGAATGGCGTTGATTGGCACGCGGCGCTCAGCTTTCCGCGGTCATCAGTTCGCGCCAGTGCAGCCACCAATGCCATTGCGTATCGTCCTTCGTGAAGCCTTCGTTGACGATGCCCGGACCCGGCCAGCCCGCCGGCGCACCGGTTTCGTAGATCGCCTGATACTTGAGCGTCTGCTTCTTGCCCTGCGCGCCCTTGGCGGCGAGCGTCATGTGCGGCCATGTATCGGAGTCGTCCTGCTCGACCATGCCGGACGTGCCGAACAGCTGGATGGTCTGCTTGAGCATCTGCTCGCGCACCTCGGGCGGGCAGTCCTTCTCCGCGAAGATCCAGTTGACGAACTCGAGCTTGTCCGGTCCGCGCGGAATATAGGCATGCAGCGTGATCGAACCGATCACCGAGCCGTCGGCCTGCGGAATATAGAGGAAACCGAACAGCACGTTCGGGAACATGCCGCCCACTTGAGGCGGCATCGAAGTCTGCACCTGCAATTGGCCTTCGTTCAGATTGCGCTTGAGCTGGCTGACCATTTCCTTCGTCATTCCCGCGGGCGGCAGGACGTCGAGCTTCTGCTCGACCGTCAACTGATCCGGGTCCAGCCCGGTGAGACGGCGAATTTTGCGGCCGAGGTCGATGCAGCGCAGCGCGTGGCCATGCGGCGAACTGATTTCAACGCCATACATTTCCGGGCTCAGATCACCGCCCTTTTCATCTTTCTTCGAATATGCGCCCACTTCGCCGAGCCAGCGGTGCAAGGTCAACGTGTGATAACCGTCGCCCGACGACTGTTCGCCCGCCGCCTTCCAGTTGGCGCGCACGATGAAGCGCTGCGGCGGCCCGAGCACTTCGATGCCCTTGTCGCTGCGCTTGAACAGCATGTCGTAATACCACTTCGCATCGCCAAGGAATTCCTCGAACGACGGGCCGTTCAGATTCCAGGTCGCGAAGATCAGGCCGCCGTACAGCGTCATGCGCGCCTTTTTCAGCGATAGCTCGTCTTTGCTGCGAATCTTGCCGTGCATGCATTCTTTCTCGACCGGCGCGCCGAGGAACTGGCCGTTCGGACGAAACGCCCAGCCGTGGTAAATGCAGGTGTGGATTTGCGTGTTGCCGGCGTCCAGCGTGGAGACACGCATGCCGCGATGCGAACACACGTTCAGCATGACGTGAATCTCGCCAGTCTTGTCGCGCGTGACCAGCACCGAGTCCGACCCCATGTCGCGAACCATGAAGTCGCCGGAATTCGGAATTTCGCTTTCATGGCCGAGCAGCAGCCATGTCTTGCCGAAAATCCGCTCCATCTCGAGTTCATACAGTTCGGGGTCCGAGAGGGTGCGCATCTGCACTTCCCGCGTTTCGACGTTCACCAGATCAGCGACCTTGGTGCCGTCCGCCAGTGTGGGACTGGTCTGCGTCAACATGCTTGTCTCCTTGACTTACCCTTCGTGGGGTTGAATTGTTAATATAAACACTTTTATCATCTGTGTACATATTTTGAGTTTTGATCCGGATAATCCCCTAGGGGTGCGAAGCGGGCATGTTCATGTCTGCCCGCGCCCCGGGTCCTCGTTACGAGTCTGCCAACCATGTCTTCAGATTCAGGAAGCGGTCCAGCCCTTCGGCACGCGCGCCCTGTCGATCTTTGCCAGATCGCAGATCGCGTCGGCAATGCCCGAAAAATCGATGCGGCCGTACTCGCTGGCACGCGCGAGACTGAACGACTCGAACACGGCCGCCGCCACCGGCATCGGCACCTTCGCTGCGTGCGCGGCGCCGAGCACCAGCGCCATGTCCTTGTGCGCGAGGTCGATCGTGAAGCCCGGCGTGGTGTCGCCCGCGAGTACCTTGTTCGGGAAGTTCATCCGCAACTGGCCATTGCTCGCCGAGGTGCCGTAGAGCACCTGCAGGGTCTTTGTGATGTCGAGGCCGAAGCGCTGCGACAACGCAAGCGCTTCCGCGTTCACCTGACACAGCGTGACGGCGACGTAGTTGTTGACCAGTTTGGTACGCCCACCCGTGCCGACGGCGCCGCAGTGATAGACCGTGGTGCCCATCGCATCGAGGAGCGGTTTGACGCGGGCGAAATCCGCGTCGCTCGCTCCGACCATGAAGAGCGATTCCCCGCGGTCCGCATGCTCGGCGAGACGGCCAACCGGTGCGTCCACCACCGAAAGACCGTGCTCGCGGGCCCGCGCTTCCAGCCGGTCAGTGGCGAGCGGATCGATCGTACTCATATCGAGCAGCACGCTGCCGCGCGCGGCATGGGCGAAGATGCCGTCTTCGGCCAGTGCAACCTGCTCCACTTCCACCGAACTCGGCAGCATCGTCACGACGATCGGGCAATCGCGCGCGATCTGCGCGACGCTTTCGCCGGCGCGCGCACCCAGCTCCACCAGTTCCGCCACGGCCGCGCGGTTCAAATCCATCACGACCAATTCGAAACCTCGCTTGCGCAGATTGGCCGCCATCGGCTTGCCCATACGGCCGAGGCCGATAAATCCGATCTTTTCCATCACTCAGGTCCTGTTGTCGTCCATCGTTATCAAGGAGGGCCGGCCGGTTCAGTAGCCGACGTAGGCCGTTTTGCTGTTCGTGTAGAAGTCCACCGCGTAGGTGCCCTGCTCACGCTGGCCGTAGCTCGATGCCCTGGTGCCTCCAAACGGCACGTGATAGTCGAGGCCCGCAGTCGGCAGGTTGATCATCGCGAGTCCACTTTTGACGTGCTGGCGGAAGTGATTCGCATACTTGTGCGAGCTCGTGCAGATGCCCGCCGAGAGGCCGTACTCGGTGTCGTTGGCGAGCGCCAGCGCTTCGTCGTAATCGGCCGCGCGGATGACCGTCGCGAACGGACCGAAGACTTCCTCGCGATTGATGCGCATGCCGTTCGACGTGGCGATCATCAGCGCGGGCTGCATGAAGAAGCCGGGTGTGCCGGACTGAAACGCCTCGCCGCCTTCGACCAGTTCCGCGCCTTCGTCGCGTCCGGTCTGGATATAGCCTTGCACCATATCCAGTTGACGCTGGTTGATGAGCGGGCCGATGTCCGTGCCGGCCGCCAATGCGTGGCCGATTTTCAGCGAACGCATGCGTTTGCGCAGCGCATCGACGAAACGGTCGTGGATCGCCTCGGTGACGATCAGGCGGCTCGATGCGGTGCAACGCTGTCCCGCCGAAAAGAACGAACCGTTGAGCGCGCATTCCACCGCGACGCCCAGGTCCGCATCGTCGAGAACGACGAGGGGATTCTTGCCGCCCATTTCCAGCTGAACGCGCACCATGTTGGCGATCGCGCTCTGCGCGAGCCGCCGGCCGGTGCGCACGCTGCCCGTGAAACTCAGGGCGTCGACGCCTTCGACCAGCGCCTCGCCGGCATCCGCGCCGCGTCCGTTGATCAGGTTTGCGACGCCGGCCGGCAGACCATTGCGCTCCAGCACGCGAAACAGCTCCCACGCGACCCCGGGCGTTTCTTCCGAAGGCTTGAGCACGGCAGTGTTGCCGAACGCGAGCGCCGGCGCGAGTTTCCACGCGGCAATCGCGATCGGGAAATTCCACGGCGTAATCAGCGCCACCACACCGATCGGATCGCGACTGATCTGCACGTTGATGTTGGGACGCACCGACGGCAGGTTCTCGCCGCCATAACGCACCGCTTCGCCGGCAAAGAACTGAAAGATCTGGCTGGCGCGCAATACCTCGCCGATGCCTTCCGCGCGCGTCTTGCCTGCTTCGCGCGAGACCAGCTCACCGATTTCCTCCTTGCGGGCAGCGAGTTCGATCGAGGTCTTCAGCAAAAGATCGCTGCGCACCTGAGTCGTCGTGGCGCTCCACGCAGGTTGCGCCGCGCGTGCCGCGCTGACCGCCTCGCGCATTTGCGCCGCATCCGCGAGTGCGTAATGGCCGATGCTTTCACGCGTATCCGACGGATTGATGCTCTCGATCGAACTCGATCCTTCGCGCCATTGTCCGCCGATGAGGTTAGGCTTCACTGTCATGTGGCTTGTCTCCGATATGCGCAGCGTTCGCGTAAACGCTCGGCTGAACGCGATGGTGTTTTGGCAGGGAGTCATCTTAGAATTGCGTGCAATTCGTTGTCGAATGACAAAAACTGATCGCCGTATTACGCACTGACATGCGTGTTGGTCGATTGCAGGCAGCATGTGTTTGAACTACCGGACTTGTCATGGATATCCGCCAGATCCGCACTTTCCTTGCGATCGCCGACACAGGCAGTGCGACACGCGCCGCCGAATTGCTGCATATCGTGCAACCCGCAGTGTCGCGGCAATTGAAGTTGCTCGAGGACGACGTGGGTGCGCCGCTATTCGAGCGGGATCGCCGCGGCATGCAATTGACCGAAGCCGGTCAGATCCTTCTCGATCGCGCGCGGCGAGCCTTGCGCGAATTGGAGTCGGCGCAGCAGGAGATCCGGCCGACCCCTGGACTCGTGTCCGGCACCGTAAGTTTAGGTCTGCTGCCCAGTAGCTGCGAGTTGCTGACCGGCCCGTTAGTGGGCGCCCTGCAGCGGGCGTTTCCGCAGATACGGGTGTCGCTTTCGGTGGGCTATACCGATCATTTGCTGGGCTGGCTCGAAAGTGGCGAAATCGATGCGGCGCTGCTGTACGACCCGGCAGCTTCGCCGGCGCTGGATGTCAAGCCACTGGTCGAAGAATCGCTGAGCCTTGTCGGGTTGGCTTCGATTGGTCTGAGCGACGACTATCCGGTTACCGTTGCGGCACTCGGGGAAGCGCCGCTGGTTTTGCCGAGTGCGCCGCATCGGTTGCGCAGTCTGGTCGAACACGCCTGCGCGGCAGCCGGAGTCGGGATTACCTTTGCGGCCGGGACCAATGCTTTGAGTGTGCAGAAAGCGCTCGTCGCGCAGGGATACGGCGCGACGGTGATGCCTCGTGTGGCGGTTCAGCAGGAGATCGAGCGTGGGGTGTTCAGCGCCGCGCGGATCGACGCGGAAGCCTTTTTAAGGCGGATTTATCTGGCCGTTCCGACAACGAGACGTTCCTCCACAGCGGTTAGGTGCGCCACCACCGTACTACAGAACTGCGTCCGAGAGATTGCTTGCAGCGGCGAGTGGCAAGGCGCGCAATGGATCGGGCCCAGCCATACCCCGGACTGATCGAAGCATCAACTTTTGTGATTCGACAGGCCGCCGACGCGGCTCCTAGAATCCCTTAGCCGCGGATGCGCCGCGAGGAGACACGACACCGTACGCGCGCATCCGCGTTATCCGCCCTTTGGCAAAGAGAACTCCAATGACCTCACTCGCCGATCAACTGGCCACCTGCAACACTCCTGGTCTTTTCGATGTCCTGCGCATCCACGGCCTGCCCGTCCACGAATTGCCACGCGACATCAAAGGTCTTGCACCCGGGATGAAGCTTGCCGGCCCCGTATTTACCGTTACCGGCCGCTCCGACCCGACCATCACGGTCAGCGAATCGCTCGAACTCTTCATTTCCAGGGTGTTGTCGGGCGCGCCGCGCGACCACGTGGTGGTGTGCCAGCCGCATGACCATGCGCGCTCGGCGATGGGCGATCTCGCCGCCGAGGCGCTCAAGCAGCGCGGCATCCGCGGCTATTACATCGACGGCGGTTCGCGCGACGCGGACGAAATCGAAGCCATCGGCTTTCCGGTTTTCGCCCGCTACACCAGCCCGATCGACATCGTCGGCAGCTGGCGCCTGGAAGCCACCGACGTGCCGGTAGTCATCGGCGGCGTCACGGTGTCGCCGGGCGACTACCTCCTCGGCGATCGCGACGGCACGCTGCTAATCGAGCGCCAACACGCGGAGTTCGTCATTACCGAAACGGTCAAGACGATGAGCACGGATTCACGCATGCGTACGGCCATCCGCGGCGGCCGCGATCCGTATGACGCCTTCCTCGAGTTCGGCAAGCTGTAGAGCACCCCCAGGACACCTCATGAAAATCGCCCGCTATCAATTGCATGATGCCGTTCACTATGGTGTGCTCGAAGGCGAGCATCTGGAGCGCCTGAGCGGTTCGCCCTTCGACGGCATCGCGCCGGCCGGCCAGATTGATGCGCTCGCCGATGCGATGCTCCTGTGCCCTCTGCCCGCCCCGCGATTGTTCGCGGTAGGCATGAACTACGTCGGCCACATCGCCGAGGCCGGTGCAAAGACGCCCGAGATTCCGCAGTTCTTCATGATGCCGAGCACGGCTGCGATCGGGCCGGATGAAGCAATCGTGCGGCCACGCGAGGCGCAAGTGGTTCATCACGAGGCGGAGCTCGCCATCGTAATCGGCAAGAAGGGCCGGCGCATCGATATCGCCCATGCGCTCGACTACGTCTTCGGCTACACCTGCGCGAACGATGTCAGCGAGCGCGTGATCCAGAACCGCGAAATGGGCTACGGCTGTTTGCTGGTCGGCAAGGCATTCGATACTTTTTGCCCACTTGGGCCCGTCATCGCCACGGGACTCGACGCCGGCAATCTGCGCGTGCAGTCGAGCGTCAACGGCAAGAAGCGGCAGGACGGCAACACTTCGGACCTGCTCTTCTCCGTGCCCTTCATCGTGTCCTATCTGAGTCAGGCGGTCACCCTGCTGCCCGGCGACGTGATTCTCACGGGCACGCCCTCCGGCGTCGGCCCGCTCAATGGCGGCGACATCTGCGAGATCGTCATCGAAGGCATCGGCACGCTGAGCAATCCGGTCGTCGACGAAGCCGCCTGAGCAGGTTCACCGCGCGCCCTCTTTCGAAACAGGAATCGACATGCAACGCTACGTGCATTACATCGACGGCCGTGATACACCGCCGCAAAACCAACGCTGGTTCGAATCGCACAACCCCTACACCGGCGACGCATGGGCGGAAATCGCCGAAGGCTCCGCCGCCGACGCCGATCTTGCCGTGCAGGCCGCGCACCGCGCCTTCACGAGCGGCGCATGGCCGCAATTGACGGCGACGCAGCGCGGCGCGCTGTTGCGCCGGTTGGGCGACCTGATCGCGCGCGACGCGCAAAAGCTTGCCGCCACCGAAGTGCGCGACAACGGCAAGCTGCTCGCCGAAATGGCCGGGCAACTAAACTACATCCCGCAGTGGTTCTACTACTTCGGTGGCCTCGCGGACAAGATCGAAGGCAGCGTGATTCCGCTCGATAAAAAGGGCTTCTTCAACTTCACGCGCCATGAACCGCTCGGCGTGGTCGCAGCGATTACGCCGTGGAACTCGCCGTTATTGCTCACGGCATGGAAGATCGCGCCGGCGCTCGCAGCCGGCTGCACGGTCGTGATCAAACCGTCGGAATTCACCTCGGCGTCCACGCTGGAGTTTGTCAGACTGTTCGCCGAGGCCGGCTTTCCGCCCGGCGTCGTCAATGTCGTGACCGGTTTCGGACGCGACGTGGGGGCGGCGCTCGTCGAACATCCGCTGGTGCGCAAAATCACCTTCACCGGCGCGGACAGCACCGGCCGCGCGATCAATGAAGCCGCCGCACGCCACTTCAAGCACGTGAGTCTGGAGTTGGGCGGCAAGTCGCCGAACATCGTGTTCGCCGACGCGAATCTCGACGACGCGGTCAACGGCGCGGTCGCCGGCATCTTCGCCGCGACCGGGCAAACCTGCATCGCCGGGTCACGGCTGCTGCTGCAGGACACGATCTACGACACATTCGTCGAACGACTATTGAATCTCGCCCGCACGGCGCGCATGGGCGATCCCATGTCGATGGATACGCAGGTCGGCCCGATCACCACGCGCCCGCAATACGACAAGGTGTTGCGTTACATCGACACTGCGCAGAGCGAGGGCGCGACGCTCCTGCTCGGCGGCGCGGCCGGCACGCGGCCCGAATGCGGACGCGGCTGGTTCGTCGAACCGACTATTTTTGGCGACGTCGATAACAGCATGCGCATCGCCCAGGAAGAGGTGTTCGGTCCGGTGCTGTCGATCATTCGCTTCCGCGACGAAGACGACGCGCTGCGCATTGCCAACGACGTACGCTTCGGACTTGGCTCGGGAGTCTGGACCTCGGACATGGGCCGCGCATTTCGTGTGTCGGAGCGGTTGCAAGCCGGCACGGTCTGGGTCAATGCCTATCGTGCGGTCAGTTTCATGTCGCCCTTCGGCGGCTATAAAGACTCGGGGCTGGGGCGTGAAAACGGCGCCCAGGCGATCCACGAGTACCTGCAAACCAAGAGCGTGTGGATCAACACGGGTGCGGGCAGCGCAAATCCGTTCGTGATGCGCTGAAGGCGCGAGGCCTTGTGCCCGTCCATGCCAAAAGCTGATATCACCAGCAACCTTTGTTATTGGCGTGGCACCCGCCTCTCGCCCTAGCATAGCGCTACACATTCACGGATTGACGAGGAGACATGAGTACAACCGAGTCGCCAGTACTGAACTGGCAGGAGAGCATTTTCTCCATTCTGAAGCGCGGCGACGTGCGCCAGGTCGCCTATGTGCCGGATGCCGGCCACGCGCACGTGATCCGCCGCGTCCAGCAGGACCCGCAGATGCGCGACATCGTGCTCACCACCGAAGAGGAAGGCGTCGCGCTCACGAGTGGCGCGTGGCTCGGCGGCCAGCGCGCGGTGCTGCTGATGCAGAGCAGCGGCGTCGGCAATTGCGTGAACATGTTCTCGCTGTTGCAAAGTTGCCGCTTCCCGTTTCTGACGCTCGTGACGATGCGCGGCGAGTATGCCGAGTTCAACCCATGGCAATGCCCGATGGGCCGGGCGACCCAGGCGGCGCTCGAACTGATGGGAATCACCGTATTGCGCGCTTCGACACCTGACGAAGTCGAAGACATGGTGGCCGCCGGACTCGACGCCGCCTTCGAAGGCGGTCAGCAGGTCGCCGTGCTGCTGTCGCAGCGCCTCATCGGACGCAAACAGTGGGAACGCAAATGAACACCTCATCTTCCGCCTCGATCGATCGCCGCGAGTTTGTCGCACGGCTGCTCGCGCTATGCCCGAACGCACTGGTGGTCACGGGTCTCGGGTCGCCGACCTACGACGTCTTTGCTTCCGGCGACTCGGAGCGCTACTTCTATCTCTGGGGCGCAATGGGCGGCTCGACCTCGATCGCGTTGGGCCTCGCACTCGCGCAACCCGATCGCCCCGTGCTGGCGATTACCGGTGACGGCGAGCAGTTGATGGGCGTCGGCAGCCTCGCGACCGCCGGCGCACAGCAGCCGCCCAATCTGTCCGTGGTCGTACTGGACAACGGCCATTTCGGTGAGACAGGCATGCAGCGCAGCCATAGCAGTCTTGGGACCAGGCTCGCGCAGGTGGCTCGCGCATGCGGCATCGAGCAGGCTGCGGAAATTCACTCGCTCGACGACGTCGAGGCGCTAGCCGGGCGGATCAACGCGCGAGCGGGTCTGAACTTCGCGCAGGTGCATGTCAAAGCGGACGAGTTGCCACGTGCGTTGCCGTCGCGCGATGGCGTCTTCGTGAAAAATCGCTTCCGTCAGGCGCTCGGCTTCGCTTTGCTGTGATCAGGCTATGAAACCGTCCACGACGACTCCGCTTTCCGCTGAACTCGAGGCGCAGTACAACATGCGTCTGCTGCGCCCCGATTTCGAAGCGAACCTGCTGCAAGCATGGCTGTCGCGTTCGGCCGCGTTCCGCCGCTCGCCTCGCGCGCAACTAAATGTCGTATACGGTCCGGGGCCGCGGGATCGTCTGGACTACTTTCCTGCAGCGTCCGCCGACGCACCGCTGCTGATTTTCTTTCACGGCGGCTTCTGGCAGCGCGGCGACAAGTCGGTCTATAGCTTCGTGGCCGAGCCGTTCGTGGCCGAAGGCATATCGGTCGTGCTGGTGAACTATACGTTGTGTCCGGCCGTGTCAGTCGACGAAATCGTCGCGCAGTCGCAACGGGCGCTTGCATGGCTGTGGCGTCATGCGGGCGAACTCGGCTGCTCGCGCGAGCGCTGGTTCGTCAGTGGCCATTCGGCGGGCGGCCACCTCGCGTCGCGAATGATAGCGACGCATTGGGATGCGCTCGGCGACGATCTGCCGAAGCAGATGCTCAGCGGCGCGATCCTGATCTCGGCACTGTTCGACCTGGAACCGCTGTGCGAAACCTCGATCAACGAAGGCTTGCAACTCGATCGTGAACAGGCGCGCGCCGTGAGTGCATTACGGCATCCGCCCGCGACCGACGCGCCGCAATTGATCGCCGTGGGCGGCATCGAGACGCCGGCGTTTCATCAGCAGGCTCGCGCTTACGAAACGGCATTCGGAAAGGCTCGGCGTTTCATGCCGTATTACCGTATCGACGACTGCGACCATTTCGACGTGTTGCAGGCCTTCGCGGATCAGACCCATCCGTTCTTCGTGCGCTGCCGCGATTTCGTCCAGATGCGATAACGCTAGCGCGGCATGCGGCATGCAAGCGCGGATGCGAACGTCACGCAGCGCGCCTGCTCCCGCTTCAGCGTTCGCGAAGCCCGCTCAATCCACCATCCCCAGCAGCGCACGAATATCACGTCCCGGTTCGGCGTCCGATCCGTATGAGAAGTCGCCGCGCGCCTGCCGCTGCACCAGTTGATCCATCAGGAAACGGTAGCGCGTTCCCGGTGCATCGAAACGCGAATGCAGATCGAGGCGCTCGTCCGGATCGAAATAGCGCTCGTTCTGCGGCCGGATCACCGAGTTGTCCTGCGGCTGGATCACGAACGCGATTCGCGGCATCACATAACGCAGTGGAATGGGTGCGGCGGTCGTATTGAAGGTGACGTCGCAGCGCGAGCGATGGCGGCCCACCGGCACGAACGGCTGCAGGTTCGGCACGTCGTAGCCGGGCCTGAAGCGCGGATAGGAAATGCACACGTTGCTGCGCAAATGCACGTGCAGCACCGCACGGAAATCCTGGTACTTCGCGCGTACGCCGCCGACCCAGCGCATGATCGGCGCCACCGACTTCTGCGTGACGATGCGGGTGCGCGTGACCGTCTCCGAGGTCCATTCCGTTTCGACAATGTCGGACTCGGAGGTGCCGTCGCCGATCGTATTCGCGTGCAGAAAATCGGCATGCGTGAGGTCGATCAGGTTCTCGATTGAAAGCGCCGAAGTCGAATCGAAGCGCACCGTGCGTTGCGTGTAACCGGGCAGGCTGCCGTCGAGCGGCAGAAAAGGAATGTGCGGCAGCAATTGCTCGTCGGCGTTATCCGGATTGCCGTACCACGACCAGATATAGCCATAGCGTTCCACCGCCGGATAGAAACCCGAGCCACCGGTGAACGCACTAGCCTGCGCACGGTGCTGTTCGAGCTGCTCGGGACGAAACTCGGCGGCGCGCGGCTTACCTGCGTGGTCGCGCCAAAGAAAATAGGGCTGCGAGTGGACGATGCGACGAATCGGCTTCTCCGTCACGTCGCGGCTATGGGAGACCGGGAACCAGGTGTCGCGCAGATCGTAGTTGAGTGGAGTCCAGTCGCGGCGCGCCGATCTGGGCGACGTGGCGGCCGCGGAGGCCGCGGCATTGGCCGTATCGGCGGCGAGCGTTTCAGTGACGGCATTCATCTTGTGATGCTCCTTGTCGAAATGGAAAGCAGCTCAGGCGGCCTCGCTCAGCGGCGCACACCGCGCGGCGCGTGCCGCGGCCAGATCGCGCGACGGCGCCACCAACAACGCAGCCAGCGCGGCGCCGTCGATCGTTGAATGGATCCGGAACGGCGCGCGTGCGCGAGCCCGGGCGAGATGCCAGCGAAGCGGCGCGCCGGCCACCCGCGTATCGTGTCTGAAGCCTCGCCAGCACAGGCTGGTGGTGCCGCGCCGATTGGCGCTGGAGGCGATGGACACGCTCACGAGCGGCGCCTCATCCGCATCGAGCAGATCGACACGGATCGTGCCGCCCTCGAGCGGTACCGCCGTGCGCACAATCAGCGGATGATCGATCACGAAAGCCGGCGGCAGCATCCGCGTCCTCCATACCGCACCGCGATCGACCACGAGACGCCCTGCTTCCAGACGTGGATCGCCGAGGAAGAAATCGGTCATGCGTACGCTGCCGAATTCGAGCAGGCATTCGGGACCGTCGAGCATCGCCGCGAGATATTCATCGTGGGCGATATTGGCCACCGCCGCGCCGCTGAACTCGCTGCTCCGCGGTTGATAGTCCGCGCCCGGCAGCGGCGCGTCGTCGGGGCTGCCCTCGCCTAACCACACGTGCACGAAGCCATGGCTTTCGGCAACCCGGTAGGCACGCGCACCGTAACGCGACGGCACGCGCTCGTCCTCACGCAGATTCGGAATCGTCGTGCACATGCCGGTCGTGCCATTGAAGGTCCAGCCGTGGTAACCGCATTGCAGCCCCTTCGGCGTGACCGTCCCCAGTGCAAGCGGCACGCGCCGATGCGGACACCGATCCTCAAGCGCGCAAAGTTCGCCCGCCGCATTGCGAAACAGCACCAGCGCCTCACCATTGCACACGACCGCGAGCGGCTTCTCGCTGTTCACCGATTCGCGAAGGGCCGCCGCCCACCAGTTGCCTGTCGTCATACGCATGTCTCCGTCTTTTTATCGAGTGTCGCCGGCGCGGCGCAACAGCGCATCGCACCGGCTCGCGTTGCAGCCTTCCTTGCGTGTTGCGCTTTTCCCTGCGCCAGCGCTTCAGGCAGCGACCTGCTCGCTGACGTCAAGCTTCAACAGCTTGATGGCGTTGCCGCTGCGGATTTTCTCGCGATCCGTTTCGGAGAGTCCGAGGCCTTCGGTCAGATCGCCGTGCTCATACGCGCCGCCGAAATTCGTGCCGTACAGAAGGTTGTCCACCCCTACCACCTCCACCACGCCGCGCCGCAAACCGGTCGCGTGCACATCGAGGTCGAAATAGAAGTTCGGCAGATACTCCATCACGGGACGCTTGTTGCGCGAATCCGGCGCCATCACGCGATTGAGATCGTTCAGGCGTCCAAGCTGGAAAATCGCCATGCCGCCCGCATGCGTGATGTAGGTCTTCAAGCCGGGAAACGTGTCCAATGCGCCGCCGTTGATCAAATTCCAGAAAAACAGCGTTTCGTCGAAGCAGTCGCCGACAATCGAGGTGGTCTCGAACCTGTCGTCGGTATGCTTTTCGCCCCAGTAGATAGACTGGTTGAAGCCGTGCACCATGATCGGCGCATCGAGCTTTTCGAGTTGTTCCCACACCGGAAACAGTTCTTCGCTATACGCTTCGAGACCATTGAAATTGGCGCCGCCCACGCACACACCCCTGGCGCCGAGCTGCGTCACCGCGCGCTCGATTTCGCGTGCGGCCTCGGCCGGGTTGGCGAGATTCGCATGCGCCCAGAACGCGAAATGTTCCGGGTCCTTGGCGCAGAAGGCCGAGAGCTCGTCGTTACAGATACGCGCGTATTCGTCGCCGAATTCGCCGGCCCAGTACATGAACGCATGCGACGGCGTGGACAGCACCAGCTTGTCGACCCCGCGCTCGGTCATCAGCTTGCGGCGCGCTTCGTGAGTCATGCGTGCGAGCAGATTCGCCTCGGCTTCGTCGTCGTCGCGCGCTTTTGACGGTTGCGTCGTGCCGAGTGAAAAATGACCCACGGTCAGGCCTTTGGTCTTCATGAATGGGCCCCAGAATTCATGACGCTTGAGCATCGCAGGGGTGAAAAGATGGGCGTGGACGTCGATCAGCATGGGTCGTTCTCCTGGTATGGCGGGGGATGGCTGGGTAGGGCCGCTTATGGCCGCTTATGGCCGCTTATGGCCGTTCATCGACGCCGTCGCTGCGCGCATATCATGCGGGCCGCGGCGCGAGGTTCAAAATGCGCGCACGACACGTCAGCGCGGCGCG
Organism: Paraburkholderia fungorum; assembly: GCF_902833645.1. Classification (GTDB taxonomy): domain Bacteria; phylum Pseudomonadota; class Gammaproteobacteria; order Burkholderiales; family Burkholderiaceae; genus Paraburkholderia; species Paraburkholderia fungorum. Next base: position 80,293 of record NZ_CADFGE010000006.1, on the reverse strand, counting down.
CTCTGTCTGATTAATTCAATCTGTCCGCTCTACTGCTTCCGGCATGCGGCCCATGAAACCCGCCGCGCGCTGATGAAACTGGCCACTGCCGGTGGCGCCCGCCACCGTCACGCCAGAATCGATGACCAGCGTATGCGCGGTGACATGGCGCGCATCGTCACTCGCCAGGTAGACGAGCGCTGCCGCGATTTCCTCCGGCATCAGCGGCGTACCGAGCGGCGATGCCGCGGCCGCCGCGTCGAGCGCCGCTTCGAGACTGCCGCGGCCCTGCACGATCATGTTGGTGACGGTTGTTCCCGGCGCCACCGCGTTGACGCGCACACCGTGAGGCGCGAGTTCCGAGGCCGCTGATCGCGTGAGCCCGATTACACCGTGTTTAGCTGTGGTGTACGCATGCGGCCCGAGGCCGCCGATCACGCCGGCAGTACTCGCCACCGAGAGAATGCAGCCGCTCTTTTGCCGCACCATCGCCCGAGCGGCGTGCTTGATGCCGTAAAACACGCTATCGAGCAGCACAGCAAGCGTGGCGTGCCAGGCGATCGCGTCGGTATCGAGGATCGAGCCGAACGCGCCCACCAGTCCCGCGTTGTTCACCATGCAGTCGAGCCGGCCATGCCGTTGCACTGCATGCTCGACCGCCTGAGCGACCTGTGCTTCAACGCTCACGTCGGTGCGCACGAACGATGCGTTCGCCAGTTCGCGCGCCAGAGAAGCGCCACCGTCGGCGTCGATATCGGCCAGCACGAGCGTGGCGCCCTCCGCCGACATGCGCCGGGCCGCCGCCGCGCCGATGCCGCTGGCGGCGCCGGTAATCAGCGCGACCTGACCTTGCAGACGTTCAGTCATTGGATGCCCGCGCTCAAGGAATCATCAGACCGCCGTCTACCGCCAGCGTCTGTCCGGTGATGAAGTTCGCGCCGTCGCTGACGAGAAAGAGCAGCACCGGCGCCATCGCCGTGTCGGGGTCGCCAAGCCGCCCGCCGAGCGGTATCTGCTGCGCCATGAAAGCGTCGTGCGCGGCGAGTTGGTCGGCATCCAGCCGGGCGCGGAATTTTTCGTACATCGGGGTCCACATGGCGGGCGCCAATGCATTGACCGTGATGCGATACTTGCCCCACTCCTTGGCCGCCGTGCGAGTCCAGCCAAGCACCGCCGCCTTGGCCGCGGAATAGTGCGCGAGACCCGGCACGCCCATCACGCCCGCCGCCGACGCGAAATTGACAATGTGCCCGCCACGTTCTTTCAGATGCACGAAGGCGGCCTGATTGGTATTGAGCGTGCCGCGCGCGTTGACGTCGAACATCAGGTCCCAATCGTCCTGAGTGATCGATTCAGCCGGCGATTTGCGCTCAACGCCGGCGATATTCACCAGCGCATCGAGGCCGCCGATGCGCTCCACCGCCGCGCTGAAAGCGTCGTCGACCTGGACGCGCTGGCTCACGTCGCAGCGGAAATAATGCGCGACGCCCGGCCCCTTTGCGGATGCCTCTGCGGCAACGTTGCGGCCCGCCTCGTCGTTCAGATCGAGTGCCGCCACTTTCGCCCCCGCGGCGACCAGGGCCTTGACCGCGCTCGCGCCGATGCCGCTCGCCGAGCCCGTCACGATCACGCGTTTGTTCTGGATATTCATGTCTGTCTCCGTGTTTCTATTCTGTTCGTATCGAATACGCTATGCGCCGCCGGGGGTGCCGTGCATCACGCCAGTTGCACAATCAGTTCTTTGGCCTGCCCGAGCAGGCGCACAGCCGACGCATGATGCCTGCTGCCCAATTCCGCCGATGACTTGCCCGCGCACGAGCGCGCATAACTGCCCTCCAGCAGAATGCCGAGCTTGAAGCGCGCGAGCACGACATACCAATCGATCGCGCCCAGGTCACGATCGCTGCGCTCGCGGTAGTAATCGACCAGTTCGGCGGCGCTCGGGAATCCGCGCCATGGCGTGACACGTATCGTTCCCGCCCCTTGACCCTCGGCATTCGGCCAAGTCGCTACCAGCCAGCCGAGATCGAGCAGAGGATCGCCGACGGTGGCCAGTTCCCAGTCGATGATCGCCGCGAGTTCGGCCGAGTCGTTGCAAAACATCACGTTAGCCAGATGAAAATCGCCATGCAGAATGCCGGTGCGTGACGGCGCGGGGCGATTCGCTTCCAGCCACTGCGCGACCTCGACGACGCCCGGCAATGAGGCCGGACCGGGCCAGCCCGCATGCACCTGGTAATGCTCGAGCTGACCGCGCCAACGCGCGACCTGCCGTTCAAGGAAGCCCTGCGGTTTACCGAAGTCGCCAAGTCCAACCGCTAATGGATCGACTTCGCCGAGCCTCAGCAGCGCATCCACCATCGAGTAACCCATGCGTTGCTGCGCTTGCGGCTGCGCATGAAAATCCGGTAATGCCGCGGCAGAAGCGTTGAAGCCCTCCACCGGCGCCATCAGATAAAACGGTGCGCCGAGCACGGCGTCGTCGGTGCAGGATCCGAACAGCGCCGGATGCGGCACCGCGGTGCCTGTCAATGCCCCCAGGACGCGCGCCTCGCGCGCAATGGTCGCGCACACTTCCGGCCGTGCGTGCAAGGGCGGCCGGCGCAGGACGAATTCACGCGCGCCGCGTCTGAAGCGCAACAGGATGTTCTGCGTGCCGCCCGTGAGAGGCCGCGCGTCGACAATCGGTCCGCTTTCGAGTGACTGCTCATCCATCCATTGCGTGAGCCGTTCGAGGTCCACGGCCGCTTGCCAGCCGGAATTCGTCATCACATGCTCCTGTGAGTGGGTTAGCCAAGCGCCGCGCGGAATTTGCGCTCGGCTGCCGCGGCCGCGGTCGGCCGATGGTATGCGGGGAACAGGTCGGCGCACGGCGCATAGTCACGCAGCAACTGTTTGGCGACGGTAACCTTGTGCACCTCGGTCGGACCGTCGGCGAGACCCATCTGGAAGGCGCGCGAGATCATGCCGGCGAACGGCATTTCGGAAGAAGCGCCGATCGAACCATGCACATGCAGCGCGCGCGCCGCGATGTCGTGCAGCACCTTTGGCATAGCGGCCTTTACCGCGGCGATGTCCTTGCGCACCTTCTGGTAGTCCTGATAGCGATCGATGCGCCACGCAGTGCGCATCACGAGCAAGCGGAACTGCTCCAGTTCGAGCCACGAGTCCGCGATCTTTTCCTGCACCATCTGCTTGTCGGCGAGCGAGGTGCCCTGCGTGTGGCGTGACAGCGCGCGCTCGCACAGCGCGTCGAGCGCTTTCTGCGCCAGCCCGATGGTGCGCATCGCGTGATGCACACGGCCGCCGCCGAGCCGTACCTGGGCGACCACGAAGGCCTCGCCGGGCGCGCCGAGCATGTGGTCGGCCGGCACCCGCACCTGATCGAAGGCAAGATACGCATGCGTCGCTTCGGGTTCGTCGGCCATCCCGACATTGCGCAGAATGCTCAAGCCCGGTGTACCCGCCGGCACGATGAACATCGACATGCCCTTGTAGGCGGAAACGTCGGGATCGGTGATCGCCATCACGATGAAAAAGTCCGCGAACCGCGCGTTCGAAGCAAACCATTTCTGCCCGCTGATCACCCAGTCGTTACCGTCGCGCGCCGCACGGGTCGTGAAAACCTTCGGGTCGGCGCCGCCTTGCGGCTCGGTCATCGCGAAACAGGAGACGATATCGCCCGCCAGCAAAGGCGCGAGATAACGCGCCTTCTGCGCTTGCGTGCCGTAATGCGCGAGGATTTCCGCATTGCCCGAATCGGGCGCCTGGCAGCCGAATACGATCGGCGCGAACAGCGCGCGGCCCAGAATCTCGTTGATCAGCGCGAGCTTGACCTGGCCATAGCCCGGGCCGCCGAGTTCGGGACCGAGGTGGCACGCCCACAGCTTGCGGTCCTTCACCTGCTGCTGCAGCGGCCTCACGAGAATCTGGAACTTCGGGTCGTGGATATTCCACGGGCTGCCCAATACATGTTCGAGCGGTTCGACTTCGTCGCGCACGAACTGCTCGATCCAGTCGAGTTCGGCCTGAAAGTCAGGATCGGTTTCAAAGTCCCAGGACATGCGATTCCTCTTCGAGGTGAGCGTGCGGATAAGCGTCAGGCGAGCAACATGCCGCCGTCGAGCAGCAAGGTCTGGCCGAGCATGTACGCGGACAACGGCGACGCCAGAAACAGTGCGCCACCGGCCATGTCCGCGGGCGTGCCGAGGCGGCCGAGCGGAATGCGCCGCAGCGCGCCTTCGAGGCGCTTCGGATCGGCGGTCGTCACGCGCGTGAGCTTGGTTTCCACGAGCCCAGGCGCGATCCCGTTCACGCGGATGCCGTCGCGTGCCCACGCCTCACCTAGCGTGCGAGTCAGACCGAAGGCGCCGGTTTTCGACGCGTTGTACGCGGGGTTGCCGCGCGTCGAATGAAACGCCGCAGCCGAGCTGACGATGATCATTGCGCCGCGCGCCGCCTTCAACGGTTCGAAGCAACGGTCCGCACAGGTCATCAGGCTGGTGAGGTTGATGTCGAGCACCTTTTTGAAGCCTGCCGTCTTGAACTCCTGACGGTCGTATAGGACCGTACCTTGTGCCTGCACCAGCACGTCGAGACGATCGAACGGCAATTCGCAGCGTTCGATATTGGCCGACTCCGAGACGTCCACCTGGGTGTAATGCAGCCCCGTCAGATTCGAATCGATCGAATCGGCGTAATCGGATACCGAAGCGCGCGTGCCCCACACATGCACGGTTGCGCCTCGTTGCAGAAACGCCTGGGCGATACCGTTACCGATACCGCTCGAGCCGCCCACCACCAGCACGGTCTTGCCGGTGAAATCCAGTTCGTTCATTGTCCTTGTCTCCGTGGCGCTCAAATAGGGCGCTCAAATGCGCGCGACACCCTGACTGACCAGTTCTTCGATATGTTGCGCATCGAAGCCCAGCATCTCCAGCACCTCGCGGCTGTGCTCGCCGAGCGCGGGCGGTGCTCGTTCGATCACGAGCGGTAAATCATCGAAGTCCCATAGCGCGCCGATCTGCTGCAGCGAGCCGTAGACGGCGTGGCCGTACGTAGCGTGCAGCCCGGCGGCGGCATGGTCGGCGCTGTCGAGAAACGCGTCGCTTTGCGATTCCAGTGCGGGCTCGGCGGGCACACCCGCTCGATGCAACGTGGCCAGTGCCGCCGTTACATCGAGCGCTGCGAGCATGGCTTCGGCTTTCTCGCCGGTGGTCCGCGTGAAGGCGTCGGCTTCTTTCGCGCTCAATGCGGCCACGGCGATCCAGCCGTCCTTGCACCGATACAAACGATGCGTCGGCGCGATGCCGTGCTGGCCCGCGTCGAGATGGGCCATCGGTGTCAGGGCGCGCTCCCGCTCGATTACGACGGCCTCGCTCGCCGTCATCGTCATCGCGCCAAGCAGCGACGAGGCGACCGTCTGTCCCTCGCCGGTCCGCATGCGCGCGAGATGCGCGAGCAGGACCGCGAACACCGACGACAAAGCCGCCAGATGATCGCCGACGCCAAAGCGCAGCCAGCTCGGCGGATTGCCCTCGCCGCCCGATTCCACTTCCCAGCCCACCGCCGCCTGCATCAGCTGATCGAAGCCGGGCCAATCGGCACGCGGGCCTTGCGGACCGTATGAGCTGACATGCGCGCAGACGAGCGCCGGCTTGATGGCCCGCAACTGCTCGGGCGCGATGCCGAGCTTACGTGCCGCCGGCATGCGCACGTTGTGATGGACGATGTCAGCCCATTTCGCCAGTGCTTCGATAACCGGCTTGCTGCCTTCGGCGCCGAGCTTCAGTGCAAGCCCGCGCTTGCCGCGCTGCGTGCCGGCGAAGGCGCGCTCGAGCCGTCGCATTGCGTCGCCTGCGGGCGGTTCGACCTTGATGACGTCGGCGCCGAGGTCCGCGAGCACCATGCAGGCAAACGGACCGGCGAGATACGCGCCGAGGTCCAGCACCTTGAGCCCATCGAGTGGCGGACGGGACGCCGCAGACGCGGCGCCCGATGGCTGGGCTCCGTGAGTGGCGCCGGTGTCCGCGCGAGCGGCCGCGCCAAAGCGGTTCTTGTCCGACCAGCCTGTATCGCGTATTGCCGTCGGCGCTTGCAACGGTCCGCGCACGTGCGCCGGCGGATCGACGTGATACGCCGGTCCGGGTTGGGACGTCGCGCCGAACACCGGATCGTCCACGCTAACTACATAACCGTTGAGCCGCGCCTGCTCGTCGGCGTAAATCTCGCCGAATGGCGCGGCGATCTGCGCCGCCACGTCGTGCGCCCAGAAATGTTCGACCCAGTCCTGCGCGTTGCGCGTGGCGATGATTTCCCGGTTCGCGCCAAAGTTGGGCGCGACATGGCTCGGCGGCCATTGTGCGTTGGCGCGCGCCACCTCGTCCGGACCCATTGCAGCAAGCGCTTCGGCCATCCACGGCGCGGCGTCGGGCGAGTAATGCACGTGAATCCAGCGGCCGTCCGCGCAGCGATGCAGCGGAATCGGCACGCTCTTGTCGAGTCCCCTGGCAAACACGGGGGTGGGCTGCGCGGCGCGCGACCAGTGCATCGTCATCGGCACGAGCGCGGCTTGCGCGAGACTGGTATGGGCAATGCCGCCCTGCCCGTCGCGTTCACGCGCGATCAGCCGAGCCATGACGCCCACCGCGCTGAGCCAACTCGCGATCCAGCTGGCGAACGGCATGCGGATAAATACCGGACCAGGCCGATGCCCGGGTTGTTCGTCAAGGATGCCGAGGCGCGCGAGCACCAGCGTCTCGCGCACCGGGGCGTCGGCGAGTGCGTGACGGCGCGGCCAGCCGCCTACACTCGCGATGACGAGCGCCGGATAGCGTTGCCGCAATTGCCCGTCGTCCAGCGACCATGTGGCGGCTTCAGCGGGCGTGAGGTCGTGGACCAGCACGTCGGCATCCGGCAGCAGGCTCTCGAGCAGCTCGCGCCGCGCGGCACCGTCGCCCTCGGTCACGCGGCGCTTGCCGCGATCGAGCACATGAAAGAGTGCCGCGTCGCGCTCGGCCTCATGGCGCGGGCGTTCGATTTTCACGACGTCCGCGCCGGCTTCGGCCAGATACAGCGCCGTGGCGCTGCCCGCAAGGCCTGTGGCGAAGTCGATGACTTTCAGACCGGCCAACAGCGCCGGCCGCGCGTTTTGCGTCCGTTGCGCACAGTCGGTTTGAACGGCGCTCATGCTTCGACTTCCTGCACCACCGGCCGCACGATCCTGCTGCGCAAAACGCCGATGCCCTCCACCTCCAGTTCGACCACATCGTCCGGCTTCAGATAACGGAGCTGTTCAAGTCCGCAGCCGTTGCCAACTGTGCCAGAACCCAGGAACTCGCCCGGATGCAAAGTCTCGGAACGCGAGATATGCGCAATCACGTCCTCGAATTGCCAGCGCATGTCGCGCGTGTTGCCGCGGCCCCATTCCTCGCCGTTGACGCGGGCAATCATGGTCAGGTCGTAGGGGTCGCCCAGTTCATCGGCGGTGACGAGGCATGGACCCATCACGTTCGCCGTATCGAAGTCCTTGCCTTTGGCCGGCCCGAGCATGCCGCCCATTTCGGTGGCCTGGGCGTCGCGCGCGCTGATGTCGTTGAAGATGGTGTAACCGTAGATGTGCGCGCGCGCATTCTCGCGCGACACGTCTTTCGCGCGCTGGCCGATGTAGCAGCCGAATTCCAGTTCGAAGTCGAGCAGCTTGCTATACGCAGGCCAGATCACGTCATCGTCGGGACCGATCACCGCAAAACGGTTGCACTTGTAGTAGATCGGCTGACGGTTGAAGGTGTCGATCACGCGATCGTCGGCGCGCGTGTTCATCGCCTTCAGCGTCGCTTCCGGGTCGGGCGTACGCAAGGCGCGCGCTCGGCGCGCCGCGGCGAAGCTCTGCCGCAGGTGCAGTTCGAAGCACGAGCAGTCGCGCATCTGCGTGGGCGGTTGAATCGGCGCCAGCAGCTTCACGGCACTGCGTTCGCGCACCGCGTCGGCGGGCGCGCGGGCCAGCAGCGCGCGTGCTTCTTCGAGCAGAGGCTCGCCGCCTGTCAGCAAGGCCTGCACGCTTGCCAACGCGACGCTGTCGCCGCCGCGCACGATGCGGCTCGCCTCACGCAAATCGAGTACCGCCTGATCGTTGTCGAACAGGGCGCCCGAGCGCTGCACGCCGTCGGCCAATTGGAAAGTGACGAGTCTCATCGAAAGGTTCCGGCTTGAGGGGATGAATCGGACGCAGCGGCGGCGATACCCGGCATGGCGCGCCGCAGGACCACCGGCAGGCCGCCGTGAGTGCGCTTGCTCATCCAGTGGGACAAGGCCGCGTCCATGTAATCGGCGTGGCCGGGAAACCAGTCGGCGAGTGCTTGCGCCAGTTCACGCGCGACCTGACTCGCGGCGCCGTCGCGCAGCATCTGTGCAACTTCGCGCACCGAGCGCAGAACCGCCGCGTGTTCGTCCGCGTGACACTGGGCGGCGGGAAAGCTCGTGTCCCGCATCCATTGCTCTTCCTGCTCGAAATGAGCGAGCGCATGGCGCTCGAAAGCCGCGAGCTTTTCCTGTACGGCCGCCTCGTCGCATTGCTGCAAGGCGGCGACGCATTCGACGAACTCATGGTGGGTATCGTCCATGGGCGCGAAGCCGAGCAGGAAACCATCGTTCCAGCTCAGCGTGGCGCCGGACTGCCGCTGTGCAGCCTGATCGGGAGGAAGCGCGGCGCCCATTACATGCGCCCCGCTACGGGCAGACACGCGCCGGTCACCGCACCGGCGTCGTCCGACAGCAGGAAGGCGATCACCGCGGCAAGCTGATCCGCCGCAACCCAGCGCGACGTATCGGCGTCCGGCATGGCCGCACGATTCGCAGGCGTATCGATGATGCTGGGCAGCACCGCATTGACGGTGACGTTCCGGTCTTTCAGTTCTTCCGCGAGCGCTTCGGTGAGCCGCGCGACGCCCGCTTTCGACGCCGCGTACGCACCCATGCCCGCACCCGCTTTCTGGGCCGCCAATGCGCCGACGTTCACGATGCGTGCGCTCTTCTCGCGCAGCAGATAGGGCAGGACTTCATGCGAAGCAATCGCCGCAGTGCGCACGTTCATCGCGTAGAGGCGATCCCACGTTTCAATGCTGCCCGATTCCAGCGTTTCCCATGCAAAACCACCCGCGATGTTGACCAGCGCATCGATACCGCCGAGCCGCCCGGCGATCTGCCCAAACGCATTCGCGGTGTTGGCTGCATCGCCAAGATCGACGTTGCCGAATACCGCTTCGACAGCGTCGATCGCCACGCTTGCAGCGCGATCCACCAGCGCGACGCGCGCACCGCGCGCGCTCAGTTCGGCGCCGACCCGGCGCCCTAGCGCGCCAAGACCGCCCGTGACGATGACCCTGCGATGGATAAGTTGATTGGTCGGCATAAGAACGCCTGTCTCCTGTGTTTGAGCGGGCTTCTGAGTGATTTCCCTGGCGGGAAAACCCTGCACCGTTCTCGCTAATTTAATACATTTTTCGCGTTTCTGTTCATATATTATGGCGACATCAACCCACGGTCAACTGCCAGGCAATACGAAATCAAGCGCATCCATGCCGAGAAAACTCCCTCTTCTGACTGCTGAAACCGCGCCGTTCTGGCAAGGCGGTGAACACGGCGTGCTGAACGTCTACCACTGCGATGCATGCCGCCATCTGTTTCATCCGCCCGCGCCGCTCTGCCCGCGCTGCGCGTCGTCGTACGTCGGTGCGAAGCCGGTGTCGGGACGCGGCAAGGTAGTGAGTTTCACGATCAATCATCAGGCATGGCTGCCCGATCTTCCGGTGCCGTATGTCGTCGCGATCGTCGAACTCGCCGAGCGTGAAGGCCTGCGTTTCGTAACGAATATCGTCGGCGGCGAAGTCGGCGACGTGCATATCGGCATGCCCGTGCGCGTGAAATTTGAACAGCAGGAAGACGTCTGGCTGCCGCTCTTCGAAGCCGATCCCGAACGGAGCGCGGCATGAGCGAGAACCTCTTCGAGAAGAACGTGGCGATCAGCGGCATCGGCCAGTCGGAAGTGGGCCGGCCTTCGAACCGCACCGCGATGCAGTTGAGCGTGGACGCCGCGCTCGAGGCGATTGCCGATGCGGGCCTCACTCGCGAGGACATCGACGGCATTTCGTGCTGGCCCGGCGACAACGACAACGGCAACCCGTTCTCGCCGGTGGGTCCTAATGCGCTGATGAACGTGCTCGGCCTGAAGGTGAACTGGTATGGCGCGGGTTACGAAGGGCCCGGGCCGCTCACGGGTCTGGTGAACGGTGCGATGGCGATCGCCGCCGGTTTGTGCAAGCACGTGCTGGTGTTTCGTACCATTACCGAGGCGAGCGCGCGCCTCAAAAATAAAACTGCGAGCGCCCTCACCAACAAGACGGTGGGTCGCGACAGCAGCTATTTCTGGCAGTGGTACACGCCCTTCAATGTCGTCTCCGGCATCAACCTGATGGCGCTGTATGCGCAACGTCATTTTCACGAATACGGCACGACGCCCGAGCAACTTGCACAGATTCCGCTGACCTGTCGCGCCAACGCGATGCTTAACCCGAAGGCGGTGTTTCGCAACGCAATGACGATGGAGGACTACCTCGCCTCGCGCATGATCTCCACGCCGCTGCGCATGTTCGATTGCGACGTGCATTGCGACGCGTCCACGGCCATCGTGCTGTCACGCGCCGATCTTGCGCGCAATGGACCGAACGCACCGATCCGGCTCGAAGCCATCGGCTCCGCGCTGCATCAACCGTGGTCGTGGGATCAGATTTCGTTGACGGAGATCGCCTGCTTCGACGTCGGACGCATGCTGTGGTCGCGCACCGATCTGAAGCCGAAAGACGTCGGCAATGCGCAGCTCTATGACGGTTTCTCGATCCTGACGATGCTATGGATGGAAGGACTCGGCCTGTGCCCGCGCGGCGAGAGCGGCGCATTTGTCGAAGGCGGCCAGCGTATTGCGCGTGACGGCTCCTTGCCGTTGAACACCAACGGTGGTCAGTTGTCCGGCGGACGTACGCATGGCCTCGGCTACGTGCATGAAGCCTGCACGCAGTTATGGAACCGGGGCGGCGAACGCCAGGTGGCGCCACACGAAGTGGCGATTGCCGCTGCGGGCGGTGGACCGCTTGGCGCCAGCGTGCTGCTGGTCAAGGAATGATACTGCTCGCCTGAACACCGATGTCGCCGCCAATCGGGTGGCATCCCAGGGCATTTACCGAGTTATCCCGACAAATCTATATGTAGAATTGTTTTCTGTATATGGAATATCACGCCAGCGGCGGACTGCTTCTCCAGCGCGCTTTGCGCGCACAGTGGCCGCTTGCCGATCCGTAAAGGAACCGCCGATGTCCTCCTCTGACTCGTCTCAATCCGCCGCCATCGACCTCGCCGAATTCCGCTCCGGCTGGCGCCCCGTGCTGATGGCCATGCTCGGGCTCGGCGTGGCCGCCAACGCTTCGCTGCTGTATGCATTCGGTTCGCTGGTGATTCCACTGCAACATGCATTCGGCTGGAGCCGCGGTGAATTGCAACCAGCGATCAGCTTTCTGTTCGGTGGAGCGGTGATCGGCGCGCAAATCGTCGGCTGGCTCAATGACCGCTACGGAATGCGGCATGTGACGATCGCGTCGCTGATCGGGCTCGCTGTGGTCTACGCGTTGATGTCGCTGATGCAGGTGATGGGCCACTCGATCGGCTGGCTTTATCTGATGTGCACGCTGCTGCCGATCGCCGGCATGGGCACGATGCACATCACGTGGACGCATCTGGTCAACCTGTGGTTCGAGCGCAATCGCGGGTTGGCGCTTGCCGTGATGCTATCGGGCACAGGCCTCTCGGCAATTCTGATTCCGTCGGCGGTGACGTGGGTGATCGGCCGCTGGAACTGGCAAGCCGCGTTTCTTTTGCTGGCAGCGCTGCCGTTGGTTCTGGTGTTGCCGCTCGTGCTGATGTGGTTGCAGACGCCGGCGGGGCAAGACGCACCCGCGGGGCGACGCGAGCGTACCGCGAACGGTCACGTGGCGCCGGCGGTACGGGCGCACACGGGGCTCGCGTTCCGTGACGCGATTGGTTCGGCGCGCTTCTGGACGCTCAACATCGCCCTTTCACTCGTCGTGGCTGCGACCGTCTCGATGGTTAGCAATACCGTGCCGCTTCTGCGCGACAAAGGCCTTTCAGCGGCCGAAGCTAGTCATATTTTCGGCAGCTTCGGACTCTCGCTGATCGGTGGCCGGCTGCTCGTCGGCTACCTGATCGATCGTTTGTGGGCGCCCGCGGTGGCTGCCGTCGCTCTGGCCATGCCCGCTTTCGGCTGTTTGCTGCTGTCTACCACCGGCGCCGATCACGCCGCCACGCTCGCGCTTGCGACGCTGTTGATCGGGCTCGGTGCCGGCGCCGAGTTCGACATTGCCGCGTATCTGATGGCGCGTTACTTCGGCATGCGCGACTACGGGCGCCTGTTCGGCGTGCACGTCGCGCTGATCACCATCGCATCCGCACTGGCACCGTGGCTGTTTGGCCGGATCTACACCGTGACCGGCTCATACACGACGATGCTGGCGATCTGCGGCGCCGCTTTTCTGCTCGGTGCGATCACGCTGCTGCCGCTCGGCCGTTACCCGAAATTCGATTCGCTGAATCTGGCTTGATCACTCGACCTCCCGATCCTCTCATGTCATTGAATAACGTTGTCATCGTCGGTGCGGGTCAGGCCGGTTATCAGACCGCGGCCTCGCTGCGGCAGGAAGGTTTTGAAGGCGGCATCACGCTGATCGGCGACGAGCCGGGTGTGCCCTACCAGCGTCCCCCGCTGTCGAAGGCTTACCTGCTCGGCAAGATCGGCGCCACTGCGCTGCGCTTTCGGACCCACGAATGGTTCGAGCAGCAACGTCTCGAGCGGATCGAAGCGCGGGTCGCGCGGATCGATCGCGAAACGCAGCGCGTGGAACTGGCCAATGGCGAGCGTGTGCCGTACGACCACCTGGTGCTCGCCACCGGCGCACGCAACCGTGTTCCACCCATCGAGGGAATCGAACTCGACGGCGTCTTCGGCATCCGCACGCTGGAGCATGCCGATGCGCTCGCGCCGCGCGTGGCGGCCGCGCGCGACGTGGTCGTGATCGGCGCCGGTTTCATCGGCCTCGAATTCGCGGCCGTGGCGGCGGCCAAAGGCCTGTCGGTTCACGTGGTCGAACTCGGCACGCGGCCGATGGCGCGCGCACTCTCCACGCCTATGTCGTCACTATTCAGCTCCGCGCATGCCGGCTGGGGCGTGAAGTTCGACTTTGGGCAAACCGTCGCGCGGCTCGTTGGCGACAACGGCCGGGTGGTGGCCGTGGAAACGGGCGACGGCCGCCGTTTGCCAGCGCAACTGGTGGTCTACGGCATCGGCGTGCTACCCAACACCGAGCTCGCCGCCGATGCGGGTCTTGCCGTGCACAACGGTATCTGCGTAGACGCTCAGTTGCTGACCAGCGATCCATCGATTTCAGCCATCGGCGACGCCGTCAGTTTTCCGTCTGCATGGAGCGGCGCGCCGATCAGGCTGGAGTCGGTGCAAAATGCCGTCGATCAGGCGCGCACTGTCGCGGCGCGCCTGGTTGGCAAGCCTGCGACTTACACCGCGTTGCCGTGGTTCTGGAGCGACCAGGGCGATCTGAAACTGCAGATTGCGGGCCTCTCCGATGGCCACGACGAAACGGTCCTGCTGGGGTCTGGCGAGGCCCGGCAACTAAGCGTGCTGTGCTTCCGCTCTGGCCGCCTGATCGCAGTGGAATCGTGCAACCGGCCGGGCGACCATATGGCATCGCGCAAACTGCTGGCCCGCGCCGCGTTGCCGACCATCGCACAAGCAGCCCAACCGGGTTTCGATCTGAAGGAATTCGAAGCTGCTACACGCGAGCCGGGCTGAACTGAATCTGAAGCTGGTTTGATGAGGCCGTTGCGGGCGCGCAGCGACATCGTGGTTCAGCGTCATATGCCGGAGCGTCGATGAGAGCACTCAAATGGGCCATGGCAGCATGGTGTCTGCTCACGGTGCTCGCGCATGCAGACGCCCCCACAGTCAGTAGCCCTGGGTCGCCTCAAGCCGCCCGTTGCACCACCGGCGATGCCGGCCGTTACGAAGTTAACGAGTTTGTCGACCGAACCACGCTTTCGAGCGACGGTCATCTGGTCAAGCGTATCGACGTGCCCGCAGCCAGCTGTTATCCCTCGTGCCGGCCCGGACAGGCGGATAGCCATCTATACCAGATCCGCGCTCCCGCCGGTGACGAGCTCATGCACCCATCGCTGCATGACGAGGATCCGACAGACCCGGCAGGCGGGTCGTCAGCCGCGCTAACGCAGATCGATGCCAGCACGCTGCAACTGGCGGTTCAGACGCAAGGCCGCGCGCACGCCTGGATTGTCGACGCTGACAGGGTCAAACGCGTGGTGATCCCAGCGAAGGAAACGACGGCCAGCGGCCGCCTGGCGTATAACGATCTGTTTTTTGTCGTGTTCAACCACGCGGCGCTGCCCACGCTGACCATCACGACGGCGAATGCCTCGCTTGAATTGGGCCCGAGCGAACTGGACCTGAATCAGTTGCCTTCCTGGCTGGTCGAGCCGATCGCGCCACAGCAGTTGGGCGTATCGACGGTTTATACGCTGAAGATCGTCGGCGGCGCGGATTGTGCGACAGGCAACTGAACACCGGGCAAGACAGCGGTTCATTCAATTCCAGCCCACGTCATGGCCGTACCGGATCAACGGGGCATCTCTTCATTCGGAGCACGTATCATGGCCATGCATTTCGATCTGGTTGATCTTCGTCTCGTCGCATGTATTGCTGAGACGGATAGCTTGACTCGGGGTGCCGAGCGGTTTCATATGTCAGTACCCGCAGCAAGCACCCGCATCAAGAATCTGGAAGAAAGCATGGGGACCAAGCTGCTGTATCGGACCAGCCAGGGCGTTACGCTCACGCCGGCGGGTCAGGCATTCCTTCACCATGCCCGCTTGGTTCTGTCGCAGCTCGAGCAGTTGCGCGGCGACATGCAGGAGTACGCCCGCGGCATTAAAGGCCATGTGCGGATCTTTGCGAACACTACCGCTACAACCGAGTTTCTACCCAACGACCTGCGTGAGTTTCTCGCCGGGCATCCTGATGTGAACGTCGAGCTTCGCGAGCGGTTGAGCCATGACGTGGTGCGTGCGGTCAGCGAAGGCACGGCAGACCTCGGAATAGTCGCCGGCAACGTCAGGCCCGAGTCTCTGCAAGTCCTGCCGTACCGCTCAGACCGGCTCATATTGGCGGTGTCGAACGCGCACCCCCTCGCCGGGAAGACGTCGATCCCATTTGAAGAGGCAAGCGGGTTTGACTTCGTCGGAATGCCCGACGCTAGCGCGATTCATACCTTTCTGAACCGCTTGGCGAGCGATATGCACAAGACACTTCAGGTGCGAATCGAAGTAGGCAACTTCGAGGCACTGTGCCGAATGATCGAGGCGAACGTCGGGATCGGCGTATTGCCTCGCTCGTCAGCGGTGCGCTACGTGAAGACCATGAACATCCGGCTCGTTGAAATAGAGAACGACTGGGCGACGCGCAATCTGCTGATCTGCGTGCGCAATCTTGACCTCTTGCCATCTTTCGCGCGGGAACTGGTCGACCTCCTCACGCAGAAGTGCAAAACCGGGCGTGAGTCAGTGCCGGCCTGACTATCAACAGTTAGTCTGCGTTTAAAGCCCTCTTCTCCAGACACAAATTGTAGTCAACAGGCGGATGCGTCAATCTAGCGTGAACGACGCTACCCGACATCCCCATGACCGCTGAACTCGACTACCTGCGCACGTGGATCGGCCGCACACAGGCCGAATGCGAATTCATCGCGCCACGTCTTGCGCAACAACTCGCCGCTACACTGGACTATGAGGACGTCCCGACTGCAGGCTCTCCGTTGCCTCCGCTGTGGCACTGGGCGTTTTTTCCTCACATTGTTTCGCAGTCGCAGGTCGGCGTGGACGGACACCCGACACGCGGTGGATTCCTGCCGCCAGTACCGCTGCCCAGACGGATGTGGGCGGGCAGCCGCGTGCGGTTCGCGCGTCCACTCGTGGTCGGCAGCGAAGTCACCCGGACGTCGCAGATTCTCGACGTCGCCGCCAAGGAAGGGCGTACCGGAAAACTCGTGTTTGTGCGTCTGCGTCACGAACTGGAAGACCTCGAAGGTCCGCTGATCTCCGAAGAACAGGACGTTGTGTACCGCGAGCCCGCGACAACGGCGTACACCGCGGCAACCGGCCCGAGCGCGCCGGCAGAGTTCATCTGGAAACGGGAGATCGTGCCCGACCCGGTCCTCCTCTTTCGCTACTCCGCCGATACCTTCAACGGCCACCGCATTCACTATGACCGCACCTACACCCAGGAACAGGAAGGCTATCCGGCGCTGGTCGTTCACGGCCCACTGACTGCGACATTGCTGATCGATCTCCTGCGGCGCAGCCTTCCAGGCGAATCGATTGCATCGTTCTCGTTCAAGGCGGTCAACCCGCTCTTTGATTGCGCGCCATTTTTTATCCACGCAGCCCGTGCCCCCGGATCGACCGAAGTGAAGCTCTGGGCAGCCAATTCCGATGGCGTGTTGTGCGTCGATGCCGAGGCGACGCTAACGACACTCGCGTAGGTATTTCAAAAATTAACTCTGAGGAGTAGAGACAAGTGCTGGCTAACGTTGACCCCTATCAGGACATTCGCGAAGCGGTTCGCGATCTGTGTTCCAACTTCCCCGCCGAGTATTTCCGCAAGGTCGACGAGGACCGCGCCTACCCTGAAACCTTTGTGCAAGCTCTAATCGACGCAGGTTGGCTTGCGGCCCTCATTCCGCAGGAATATGGCGGCTCCGGGCTCGGTCTGACCGAAGCCTCGGTGATCATGGAAGAGATCAATCGCAGCGGCGGCAATTCCGGCGCGTGTCACGGGCAGATGTACAACATGGGGACACTGCTCAGGCACGGTTCGGCAGAGCAAAAGGCTAAATACCTTCCGGAAATCGCCAGCGGAAAATTGCGGCTTCAGTCGATGGGCGTAACTGAACCGACCACCGGTACCGACACCACGAAACTCAAGACGACTGCGGTTCGCAAGGGTGACCGTTATGTTGTCAATGGCCAGAAGGTCTGGATCTCGCGGGTTCAACACTCCGACCTGATGATTCTGCTCGCACGGACCACGCCGATTGATCAGGTCGCGAAGAAATCCGAAGGCATGTCGATCTTTCTGGTCGACTTGCATCAGGCGATCCGCCACGGCATGACGGTTCGTCCCATTCCGAACATGGTGAATCACGAGACTAACGAGCTATTTTTCGACAACCTCGAGATCCCTGAGGAGAACCTCATCGGCGAGGAAGGCAAGGGCTTCAGGTACATCCTTGATGGCCTGAATGCCGAGCGAACGCTGATCGCCGCCGAGTGTATCGGCGACGGCTACTGGT
The DNA here is from genome assembly GCF_902833645.1 of Paraburkholderia fungorum. Classification (GTDB taxonomy): domain Bacteria; phylum Pseudomonadota; class Gammaproteobacteria; order Burkholderiales; family Burkholderiaceae; genus Paraburkholderia; species Paraburkholderia fungorum. The sequence continues at coordinate 62,819 of NZ_CADFGE010000006.1, read as the reverse complement.
TCCTCGACAAGGTCTGCAAGTACGTCAAGGAACGCGTCGTCTTTGGGCGCCCGATCGGACAGAACCAGGGGGTGCAGTTTCCGATCGCCCGCGCGCACGTCAACGTCGAAGCGGCAAGCCTGATGCGCTACAAGGCCTGCGAGCTTTTCGACGCCCGGCAGCCCGCCGGCGCGCAAGCCAACATGGCCAAGCTGCTCGCGGCTGACGCCTCCTGGGAGGCGGCCAATGCATGCCTGCAGTTCCACGGCGGCTTCGGCTTTGCGAACGAATATGACGTCGAACGCAAATTCCGCGAGACGCGGCTCTATCAGGTCGCCCCGATTTCGACCAATCTCATTCTCTCGTACGTAGCCGAGCATCTGCTCGGGCTGCCACGTTCTTTCTAAGGGGAAGGACATGAAACCGCTGGACGGCGTGAAGGTCATCACCCTCGAGCACGCGACTGCAGCACCGTTTTGCACCCGTCAACTTGCGGATCCTGGCGCGCGCGTGATCAAGATCGAACGCCCAGGTGTCGGGGACTTTGCGCGTGTCTATGATGCGCCGCGGCGCGGCTGGGTCTGCAGAACGAGCACGAATGGGGTGTCTTCTGCGCGCAGGTTCTACTGGAGCCTGAACTCGCCCTCGATCCCCGCTTCGGTTCCAACTCGAAACGCGTGGCAGCACGCGAGGAACTGCGAGAAATCATCGTCGCCGCATTCAGCAATGCTGATTTCTGAAGAGCTCATCAGTCGGCTGGACACAGCGCAGATTGCCAGCGCACGAATGAATGATATGCCCGACGTGTGGTCGCATCCTCAGCCCAGGGAACGTAATCGCTGGGTGAGCATCGACTGCCCCTGCAGGCGCCATTCCCGCCCTGCTGCCCCCAGGCATCAGTACGGCATCCGATGTTCGGTTGGACGCCGTGCCCGCTAGGCCAGCACACTGAGGCCCTTTTGAATGAATTGGGTTTTTCCACCGATGCCATCCGCGAGCTTCGTGAAGCGGCCGTAATCTAACTCCCCAGTCAAGGTAAGCGAGTTATGAGCAACACCCAGATTCTTGCTTCGTTTGCGGCCAATCTCAAGTTCGAACAGATCCCCAAGGACGTGGTGGCACGCACGGAAGACCTCTTCCTTGACTGGTTCGGATCAGCACTGGCCGGCCGCGAAGCGCGCCCCGTCGAGACGATCCAGAAATACGCATTCGAATTCGGACCACCGTCTGGTCCCTGCGAAGTACTGATCTCCCGGCGAACCACCAGCGCGCTCTTCGCGGCAATGATCAACGCTGCCGCATCGCACTTCGCTGAACAGGACGACCTTCACAACAGTTCGGTCCTGCACCCGGCAACCGTCGTTTTCCCCGCAGCGTGGGCCGCCGCGCAGGCGCTTGGTAGAAGCGGCAAAGAGTTCATCGCCGCATCTGTTGCAGGCTATGAAGTGGGCATCCGCGTCGGTGAATTTCTCGGCCGGTCGCACTACAAGATTTTTCATACTACCGGCACGGTCGGTACGATCGCGGCCGCCGCAGCGGTCGGTAATCTTTTGCGGTTAAGTGACGACCAGATGGTGAATGCGTTTGGCTCCGCCGGCACTCAGGCAGCCGGACTCTGGGAATTCCTGAAAGACGCCGCTGACTCCAAGCAACTGCATACGGCCAAGGCTGCGGCGAACGGTCTTCTCGCAGCCTACCTGGCGGCCGACGGCTTCACCGGTGCGAAGGACATCTTCGAGGGCGCGCAAGGCATGGGTGCGGGCATGTCCACGCAAACGCATCCGGACAAACTCGCCGAAGCGCTCGGCAAGCGCTGGGCGTTGATCGAAACGTCCTTCAAGTATCACGCTTCGTGCCGGCACACTCATCCGGCAGCCGATGCTCTGCTGCAGGTTATTCAGCGCGAGAAGCTCGTGCCGGACGACATCGAGACGGTGGTGACTCATGTTCACCAGGCTGCGATCGATGTCCTCGGACCGGTAATCGACCCAAAAACAGTTCATCAAGCGAAGTTCTCCATGGGCACCGTGCTCGCTCTGGTTGCGGAATTCGGCCACGCGGGTGTGCGTGAGTTCGACGGCCATTACAAGGAAAGCAGGATCGCGCACTTCTGCAACAAGGTCTCGATGGTGCTCGACCATGAAGTCGATACAGCTTATCCGTCACGCTGGATCGGGAAGGTCGTCGTTCAGACGAAGGACGGCCGCATCTTTGAGGGCCGCGTGGATGATCCGAAGGGCGATCCGGGCAACACGCTCACACGCGCCGAACTCGAGCGCAAAACGATCACATTGGGTTTGTATGGCAATGCGGCGACCGAAGACGAACTCAAGCGCTCCATCGCATCGGTGTGGGCGATTGCCAATGCAAACGTCGTACCCAGACTGCTTCCCGAATCGAAACCGAAGGCCCAACATGGCTGAGCTTGCACCTCGGTCTCATCTCTTCGTTCCAGGCAACCGGCCGGACAGAGAAGATCGCGCGAGCGGCCCTCGCCGAACGGCTGTCGACAAACAGTACGCCGGTGGCGGTTCGCGTGAATGATGTGAACTGCGAATGGTTTCGCGACGATATCGTCGTATGCCGTGCGCCATCCGTCGCCGCCGTCATGCTGCCCAATCCAGACGCTACAGTTGTGTCAGGTGATTTATTTCCGCGAATGAAATGGAGACACATGGACGAACACCGAAAGAAGACTGCGCCGTTCGCCAGAGGGCGGCTACGCGCGCGGCGAGCGGACGCGCCACCGGATCATCGAGGCCGCGATCGAACTGTTTGGAGAACACGGCTTCGGGGGCGCGTCGCCGATGATCCGGTCACGCTGATCCGCACATTCAGCCTGCATGGGCAACTGGTGATTTTTCATGTCGCGCATCGCTCGACGCTGACGGTCTTTGGCTGGAATAGGATCGATGCAGAGAAAGCCGAACAGATCAAGTCGACTATACGCGAACACACGCGCACGCTACTTGAACAATGGAGCCAGGAAAGCGATCAGGGGCACATACCGGCTGAGCAAACCACGGGTAAAGCGAAGTCACGGGAACAATAGCGATCTTGTCATGACAGCAAAGCGATCATGGAGGCGCGAGGCATCAGCACATCGAGATGAAAACGGTAGCCAGGCCGACCCGGACGCCGAGCGCAAGCGCCCTCATTTTTTAATAGAAAGCATGTAAAGCCAGCTTTCCGGAGCGACTGGGAAAGAGTTGGGGTCACTTCCCTTCAATCTTTGACGGTACGGTCTATCGCCAGGCTGACGAAGTTGCGTGAATCGCCGGCAGCGCTGCAAGCGCGCGCTCCCATATCTGGCGCGTGCGCCGCCATGCGATCTCGCGCCAGTCGCCGTCAGCCGGCAGGAACGACTCGAAAGCACCGCTGATCTTCTTGCCGAGTGCATCGCCGGGATCGCCATAGAGGTGCAGCCAGTGATGAACAAGGATGTCGAGAAGGCAACCCGAGCCTCACGCTGCGGCGTAATGGACATCGCGGACAGAATCGCCTCGAATTTCCTGCCCTGGAGCGCCGGGATGATGCCGTCGAACGCCGTTTCGACCCACACGCATTTGACGTTCAGCCGGCGGCATATTTCATTGCCGAGGTCGATGCCGAAGCCGACCAGTTGTCCGGACGGTGCCCTCGACTCGAACGGCGCGTAAGTAGGATCGACGCCGAAGCGAAGCTGCGCCGCATCGCTTGCATTGGCGTGAACACAGAACGCGGCGAACAGCAATGCCAGACCAGCAATCGCGTTTTTCGTGAGCGCTCCAGGTCACAACGCACAGCGGCGTTCACCGTGGCCAGGCTGGCTCGGCGGGACGCGACTGTGGGGTTGACGGGTGAAAAAACTCCGGCCTCTGGTTGGAATCGACCGTGGCCTAGCTTGGAAACTCAAAAAATGGCGAACAGAGGGGTCTTCCCGCGTCATCGTTAAGTTTTTCTAAAACCTCCCCCGCGCGAAAATTGACTTGCATCCCCGCCAAATACTGTATAAATTTACAGTACTGTTTTTATATACAGGATCGGTCATGAACCAGCTCATCCGCATCTTGAACGACGGTGATCGCGAAACGCTTGCCTGGCTGCGCAAGCATGTCGGCGACGTACGCGTAGCTGCAGCTGCGCGACATCTGGGAGGCAACGGCAAACCGTACCTGTCCGCCGTGTGCCGCTATCTCGGCGTACGTCCGCCAACACCTCATCAACAGCCCCGACCTGTTGCCGACTGTACGGTTGGCGATAACTATCTTGCGCAGATCCGTCTGCTGCTGGCAGAGCGCAACCAGGTGTCATTGAAGCACCAACGTTAATGCTGCGAGTCTTCAGGAAGATAACAAGATGATTAACGACGCTGCTCCTGATCGGGATGTCCACGACATCAATCCGGTCGCCCTCGAACGCGCACTCCGCAGCGCGTCGCTCGATCTCCAGCAAATCATTGCCACGGTCGCGGGTCGTCACCTCGACAATGGCCGTCGCCGTTACTCAAGCAGCGCGCAATTGCCGACGTGGCGGACACTGCTGACAATCGACGAACAGGTCTTTGAGAATCGGGGGTTTCTGGCAAGGCACAACGAGGCGGTGCGCTCGACGTTTGTCCGGTTTTGCGACAGTCGTTTGTCCGGGATGGATCTCGACGAACCCATCGACTGGCGACGTGACGACGACGACTTGCCGGTCGTGTACCTGCTTGCGCGCGCACTGGTACAGGCCAACGCTACCGATATGGCCACTCAGGACTAATGTGCCGATATCAGCCGTCGGTCGTTAACGCTTCACCGCATCGCCATCAGCCTTGCAATTCCTGAACGAGCGTCTGAACCAGTTGCGCGGCAGTCAGCTCGCGCGCCAGCGGCGCGCCCTGCCCCGCCCACTGCGCCGCGAACTCATGGTTGCCCAGTTTCGCTGCAGCCGCGTTCAATTGCTTGGCAGCGTCGTAGGCGACCGGGTACGCGGCGGGCACAGGCCTGCCCAACGATTCACCGAACGCGATGAGGCGATTGACCATGCCGCGTGCGGGCCGGCCGGACAGCACGCTCGTCAACCGGGTGGCCGCCGCCCGCTCGTTCCTGAGATTGGCACGGTAGCTGGCATTGGCGGCCGATTCGGGACACAGAATGAAAGCGGTGCCGAGTTGCGCGGCAGCCGCGCCGAGGTCCAGCGCCGCCTTGATTCCCTGACCGTCCATGATGCCGCCCGCGGCAATCACCGGCAGCTTCGTTCGCTGCACCAGCAAGCGGACCAGCACGGCGGTGCTTAGCTGTTCGTCGACGGCGTCCGGGTCGAACATGCCGCGGTGGCCGCCGGCCTCGATCCCTTGCGCCACGATCGCATCGACGCCAGCCTGCTCGCCAAGTTCTGCTTCACGGAGGTTGGTGGCGCTGGCCAACGTGGTGATGCCCGCGTCGCGCAACGCGTTGATGCGATCCACCGACGGCAGACCAAAGTGGAAGCTGACAACCGATGGACGCTGCTCGATCAGCAGATCGAACACCGCATCGTCATGCAGAAAGGTCGTGTAGATCTCATTGAGCGCGGCCGGAGGCTCAATCCCCGCCTCCGCGAACAGCGGCGCCAGGTACCGCAGCCACGCTGCTTCACGCGCCGCATCGCGCTCTGCGGGCGCATGGCAAAACACATTCACATTGAACGGCTCACGCGTCAGGCTGCGCGTTTCCTCGATCATTTTGCGCGCCTGATCAGCCGTGCTCGCACCGATTCCAAGGGACCCCAGTCCACCGGCATTGGAAACCGCGGCCGCCAGTTGCGGCGTGGAGACGCTCGCCATCGGCGCCTGAATGATGGGGAACGCAATGCCAAGTCGTGCAATGAAAGGGTTTAGCGAGTTCATGGCGACTCCTGTTCTGGAACGGGTTGAACGGTGGCGACGACAAATTCTCTAATTGAGAATAAAATCATTCTATCATTTCCTTTTGGAGATTAACATGGACCTGGAGTCGCTCAACATCTTCTGCATCGTGGCAGCGGAACTGAGCATCACACGCGCGGCAAGCCGCCTTGGCCGGGTGCAGTCCAATGTGACCACGCGGATTCAGCAACTGGAAGCGGATGTAGGCGTGGAGCTTTTTGTGCGCAGCGGTAAGCGGCTCAGCCTGTCGACGGCCGGCGAGCGCTTTCTCGACTATGCAAGGCGTTTGCTGGCGTTGGAAGAGGAGGCGCGCAATGTCGTCACGGGCGGCCTCGATGGCGGCGTCCTGCGCATGGGCTGTATGGAAAGTACGGCCGCCAGCCGTCTGCCCGCCGTGCTCGCTGCGTACCATGCCCGCTACCCGGCCACACGGCTTGAAGTGAGTACGGGACCGTCGCGCCAGCTACTGGAACAGGTCCGCACCGGGAGGCTGGACTGTGCATTCCTGGCCTTGCCGCCCGCAGCGGGCGATGACGCCTCACTGGCGGATATGGGTCTGGTCGCCGAAAAAGCGTGGCTTGAAGAACTGCTGTTGCTGGCCCCCACCAGTGAGGCGTCCGCTGACACCCCTCGGGCAATCCGAACGCGGTCGCTGGCTGCGTTCGCGCAGGGTTGCTCGTACCGCGCCATCGCGGAACAGTTGCTCGGCATTCCTGATTCACCTGGCTGGCAAGTCCAGGAAATGGGCTCCTACCACGCCATGATCGCGTGCGTTGCCGCCGGCGCCTGCGTCACGGTGCTGCCGAAAAGCGTCCTTGAGCTAGCCAGGGTTCCAACCGGTCTGAAGACGCTGCCTGCCGGGCAGGTCGATACCTGTCTGCTGTGGCGTTCGGGCTATAACGTTCCAGCCTTCCAGAATCTGCAGAATCAAATGAAGAGCGTTTGAACGATGAACACCACAGTGCGCGCCGCCTGTGCCTCTGGTCTATGGCCGGCACGGCGTTTTGCCGGCCATTCAGTCCTGCTGGATGCAAGGTGGATGATTGTGGCGGTCCGCGGCGGGAACATCGATTGCTAAGTGTCAGTGTGCGGTGGCTCGCAGGCCGCGCATCGACGAGGATCCCATCATGCCAACCCCGCTAAAACGAGTCGCCCGCCTGGCGCAATTGTATGCCGACCGCGCGCAACGGCTGGAACTGGACGGCGAGTCCATTCTGCTGGTGCGCGACGGAGATACCGTGCATGCCTACGGCGCGAACTGCCCGCATGCTGGCGGTCCGCTCGAACAGGGCGCGCTCTGCGAGGGCCGTATCGTTTGTCCGTGGCATAAAGGCAGCTTCGATGTCGCCACCGGCAAAGTGCTCGAACCACCGGCGTTGATGGCGCTGGACCGCTATCCGGTGGCGCTCGATGGAGACGATGTGCTGGTTTCGCCCGACAAACTGTCGGGGCCGGCCACGACCGCGGCCGTTGACTCATCCGCGTCGACTGCGCCCAACGGTTCGACTGCATCGGCTCAAGCCGCAGGCAACGCGCCGGCGTTCGTCATCATCGGCGCGGGCGCCGCGGGCGCGGCCGCCTGCGCGACATTGCGCGAGTGCGGTTTTGCCGGCCACATCACGATGATCGGTCGAGAGGCGCACGTCCCCTATGACCGGACATCGTTGAGCAAATTCGTACCGTCAGGAGAGATGGCCTGCGCCGACGTGCCCCCGCTGCTTCCCCCCGATTGGTTCGAGCACGAACGCATCGAGCGGCTTCAGGCCGAGATAGTCGGCCTCGACGTGCCGAAGCGGCGCATCCGCCTCGCCGATGGCCGGGAGCTAGCTTACGACACCGCGCTGTTAGCGTCCGGCAGCGTGCCGACAGTTGCACCACTGCCCGGCCGCGAGCTGCGCGGCGTACAGGTATTGCGTACGCTCGACGACGCGCTCGCGCTGGTCGAGGCGGTGAGCGATGCCACCCAGGTCGTCATTGTCGGTAGCAGTTTTATCGGCTTGGAAACGGCCTCCGCGCTACGTCAACGCGGTACACCGGTGAGCGTCGTGTCGCCGGAAGCGGTGCCCTTCACGCGCCAGTTCGGCGAGCGGGTCGGCGCGATGTTCCAGCGGCTTCATGAAGACCATGGTGTGGTCTTCCACCTGAAGCAACAGGTATCGGCATTCGAAGGCGATGAAACGGTGCGAGAAGTCGTCCTCGAGAACGGCACACGCATCGCTGCGGACGCCGTGCTGATCGGCACCGGCGTGTCGCCCGCCACGGGCTTTATTGAAGGACTGCCGTTAGGCAAGGATGGCGGCGTGATTGTCAATGCCGGCATGCAGGCCGCGCCTGGCCTCTATGCGGCGGGCGACGTCGCCGTGTTTCCGCTGCACGAAAATCAGGAGCCGTTGCGCATCGAGCATTGGCGCGTCGCGCAGCAGCATGCCCGGATTGCAGCGCAAAACATGTGCGGCGCGCGTAACCGCTATACCGGCGCGCCGTATTTCTGGACCTATCACTACGGCAAGAACTTCGAGTATCTCGGTCACGCGACACAATGGGACGAACTGGTCGTCGACGGCGAACTCGACGAGCAGGACTTCATGGCGCTGTACGTACTGGACGGCATCGTCGCCGCAGTGCTCGCGTGCGGGCGTGAAGCGGCGACGGCGCGCTTGATCGGGAAAATGCACGTGGGGCTATCGGTCGCCCAGGTGCGGGAGTTAGCACGCGATTAACCCGGCATCACCACCGGCGCGACCGACGACGACCCGAGCGGCATTGCTACCTGTTCGCAGGCAGGCGCAGCGTCCGGCTACGATATTCTGCGGACGGTCCTGCTGACCTATCCGCTAATGGTCGCAAGCGTGATGGGTGAATTCATGATTGGCGGCACGCCGCGGATTGTTGGCTGGCTGGCGGCGCTCGTGATGGCCGCCGCCGCGATCGCCATGTTCGCGTTCGGAGTATGAGCGGGCCAGCGCGGACTTGCCGCCGCCCCTCATAGCGTGCCGGGCGGCTCCGTGGGCACGCCCGACGCGTCTGCCTGAGCGTCTTCAGCTTCGATCTCGGCGCGTGCCTGTTCCCAATACTCCTCAGGCGTGCCCCTGGGTTCGGTCGCCTTCTCCCACAGATGGTAGGCCCGGGTCCTGATGCGTTCTTCCACCGACATGGTTTCCATGCTCATGCTCCTTGTGAGACCAGCAAAAAAGAGCCCGCTCCGGGCTCGCGGAATTTGCCGTTTGCAACGGATTGCACGCCGGCACCCCTGGAGCACAGCAAGCGCTGTTCCTCACCGGTGGGCACTGCAGAGACCGGTAGCGATACGCAAAAGACTGACTACAATAGTTGAGTGCGAGCGACAATGAGCAAGCGCTCCGTTCAAGCCTGGCGTGTCAGTAGCGTGACGTTTCAATTCCTTCATTGGAGGCATGCCATGAGCTGCCTGAGCGAAAGAATTGCCGGCGCAATCATCTTCTTGCTGAGCGGGTATGCGTTCGCGGGCGACCTTGCGATCGATTCGCCCGAAGAGATGACCGTGGCGAGCATCGCGCCAATGCCCATAAGAACCCTTCCCCCCATTCCGGAACCGCAACGCTACGCCTTTGAATATCAGCCGGACCAAGGCCGTCCCTTTTACGCGCCAGTCGAGAATTTCTATAGCACGCCGATAACTCACGACGTCCGCTTTGGCAGCGCAACGCCCGCACCAATGCCTCGGCCGGCGTCGCAACAGGCGCCGTCCCAGGCGTCGAATTATCTCTCTCTGGGCCCGTCGACGGCGCCGCAACTCTCCCTCGCCGATGTACAGAACACGACCCTGACGCTCGGTGCGCAACCGCAGCGAAGGCTGTCGTTGACGGTCAACGACTGGGCCTTCTCTGCAACAGCGCGTGTTGCGGTTCTTCACTCGCACAGCACGGGCGCGACGCTTTCCGTGCGACACGGGTTTTAAACCGGCGTTTGCGCAGTCTCGCTAAGTCTCGGGCGAAGCCCGGTCTGTCGCGATGATATGGCGGCCGTACTCCACGGCCGCCTCGCGTGCCTGCGCCGGCGTCGCGTAAGGTCCGATCTGCGGCGCGCCTTCGAACGGGAACAGGATCTTCCGGTCGGACTTTCTGATCACCCTCAGGCCGCCCACGTACCGGCCGTCGCTCGTGCCGTGGTAGGTCGCGAAAATCTCGAAGTCGCCGTCGGACACATCCGCCTTATGCCGCACCATTGCAAATTCCTTAACTATCCTTACGTTATGCCGGTACCGTTTGCGCCAGCGCCGCGCGCGACCACACGCGGTGCTGCTCCGCCGCCGCAACGAACGCCTTAAGCACCTCGGCGCTCTGGCTGTCGTCGCCGGTTTCCACGCCGTCGGCCTGGTCCGGCAGTTGAGCCGCCGCCAGCACGTCGCGCCCCGCCCCGAGCGCCGCAATCGCTTTCAGATGCTTGAACGCCTCCAGCACGAAATGTCGCGCGTCGCCGGATTGCGCCAGTGTTTTCGCACCAGCCTCGCCGCCGCAGACGATCACCGCGTCGAACATGATCGACGGCATTCCGGCAATCGTTGCGTCCGGCTGCAAACCGTCGATCGCAGCCAGGCTCGGCGCGATCAGCAACGGCGTCGCGCCCTCGCCGTGCAGCGCCTGCTGAAGCTTCCTGATCGACGCGCCGTCGGCACCGGGTGCGGCCAGCAGCGCGATCTTGCGAGTCTTGATGCCCGGCTTGCCGCGATTGAGCAGGCTCAGCGCCGGCGAAGTTTGCGGGTCCGACACGGGCGGCGCCTTACCCTTTTTCGGCGCTGGCAAACCCAAGCCTTCCGCGACCTTCGCGGCGAGCCCCGCGTCGAAGTTGGCAAGAATCTCGTTCACCACGCGCTCGCGAATCTCCGGCTTCGTCACCTTGCCGAGTTCGAACTGATACGCAGCGCTGATGTGCTCCTGCTCGACCTCCGACATGCTCCGGTAGAACAGCGCGGCTTGCGAGAAGTGATCGGCGAAAGACTCGCTGCGCACGCGGATCTTCACGCCGTCGACACGTTCCTGATAGCTCTCGAAGCCGCCATCGGACGGCGCCGGATCAGTCTCCTTCGGCCAGCCGCCGCTCACCGAGTTCGGCTCATACGATGCCTGTCCGACATTGATCGTCTGGCGATGCATCGCGTCGCGCTGGTTGTTATGAAACGGGCACACCGGCCGGTTGATCGGAATCTCGTGGAAGTTCGGGCCGCCGAGCCGGCTAATCTGCGTATCGGTGTACGAAAAGAGCCGGCCTTGCAGCAACGGGTCATTGCTGAAGTCGATACCCGGCACGATATGGCCCGGATGAAACGCGACCTGTTCGGTCTCGGCGAAGAAATTATCAGGATTGCGATTGAGCGTCATCTTGCCGATGATTTTTACCGGGACGCGCTCTTCCGGTATCAGCTTGGTCGGATCGAGCAGATCGAAACCGAAGCTGTGTTCATCCTCTTCCTCGACGATCTGCACGCCGAGTTCGTATTCAGGGAAATCGCCTCGCTCGATTGCTTCCCACAGATCGCGCCGATGGAAGTCGGGGTCCTTGCCGGCGAGCTTCTGCGCTTCATCCCACAACAGCGAATAGGAGCCCAGCACGGGGCGCCAGTGAAACTTGACGAAGCGCGCCTTGCCTTGCGCATTCACGAAGCGGAAAGTGTGAACGCCAAAGCCCTCCATGGTGCGCAAGCTGCGTGGAATCGCGCGATCCGACATGGTCCACAGCACCATGTGCGCGGATTCCGGCACCAGTGACACGAAATCCCAGAACGTATCGTGCGCGGAAGCGCCGGTCGGCATCTCGTTGGGCGCTTCCGGTTTGACAGCGTGTACGAAATCCGGAAACTTGATCGCGTCCTGAATAAAGAACACCGGCATGTTGTTGCCGACCAGATCGTAATTACCCTCCTGCGTGTAAAACTTCACCGCGAAACCGCGCACGTCGCGCACGGTATCCGCCGAGCCACGCGGCCCCTGTACAGTGGAAAAGCGCACGTAGACCGGGGTCTGCTCGGCCGGGTTCTGCAGGAACGCGGCTTTCGTGTAATCGGTCATCGGCTCGTACACCTGGAACACGCCGTGGGCGGCGGAACCGCGTGCGTGCACGATGCGCTCGGGAATACGCTCGTGATCGAAATGCGTGATCTTTTCACGCATGATGAAGTCTTCGAGCAGAGACGGACCGCGCGGACCGGCGCGCAAGGTGTTCTGGTTGTCGGCGATCTTCACGCCCTGATTGGTGCGCAGCGCCGCGCCGTCGGGACGGACGCGGAACGGTTCGAGATCTTGCGATTTGCGGTCGTCAGCCGGGGTTGTGGGCTGACGGGTGCCGGTTTTGCCTGCCATGGAAACACTCCTTGCGTTAGCAGTTAGCAGCGCCAGGCGATGATTCGCTCCGGCTCGAACGCAGGGTCAGCAAGCGTTGTTCCCGATGAAAGCTGCGCGGCTCCGTTTCCGGCCATGCGTCTGGCGGACCCGCCGGTCCGCCAGGCCGGATTACATCGTTGCCGCTACGACGACACCCGGGCGCCCTGCTTCGTGCCGGGAATCTCCCGGCCGCGCAGCGAACAGCCGGTTGTCTCCGTCACGAAAATCAGGGCGAGTGCGCCAATCGCACACGCGGCCATCATGTAGTACGCCGGCACCAGCGCGTTGCCCGTGCGCGCGACGAGCCATTCGTTCACCATCGGCGCGGTGCCACCGAAGATCGAAGTCGAGATGTTGTAGGCAATCGCCATCCCCGCGTAGCGCACCTGGGTGGGAAACATCGCCGGGAACATGGCCGAGATGCTCGCCAGTTGCGGAACGTATAAGAGACCCAACACGCAGAAACCCGCCAGCGCCCCAGCGAGACCATGGGTCATCAGGAGAAACATTGGAATGGCCGCTACAAAGAGTCCAATCAGAGAGAACCACCAGACGTTCTTGCGGCCGACTCGATCCGAGAACGTGCCGGCAAACGGCAGAAAGACCATCATCGCCAACATGCCAAGGAGCGGCACGAGCAAGGACATGTTATCGCTCATGCCCAGTTGCTTGTGCATGAAGGTCGGCATATAAGCCAGCAGCACATAATTGACGACGTTCAAGGCCACCACCAGCCCGCCCAGCAATAGCAGCGGTTTCCAGTATCCGCTCAGCAGAGCCTTCAGCGGCACACGGGCATGCTGTTCCTTGTGGATCGATTGCTCCAGCTCGAGGAACACAGGCGTGTCCTCCAGCCGGGAACGCAGATAGAAGCCGATCATCCCGAGCGGCGCCGCAATCAGGAACGGCAGGCGCCATCCCCACGCATGCATCGTTGCGTTGCCCAGCACGACCGAGCAACCCAGCATCAGGAAAGCGCCAAGCGAGAAACCGGCAAGCGTGGCGAACTCGAGGAAACTACCGCAAAAGCCACGCCTCTTGTCGGGTGCATACTCGGCCATGAAGGTCGCCGCGCCGCCATACTCCCCACCGGTCGAAAAACCCTGGATCATCCGCAAGACGATCAGAATCGCCGGCGCCCACCAGCCAATCTGCGCGTAAGACGGCACCAGCCCTACCAGCAGCGTCGCCACCGACATCAGGATGATCGTCAGCGCCAGCACATGCTTGCGGCCCAGTCGATCGCCGAGCGGGCCCCAGAATAATCCGCCAAGCGGACGAACCAGAAAAGAAATGGCGAAGGTGGCGAGTGCGAACAGCGTGGCCTGCGCCGTGCTGCCTGGGAACAGCGCGGCCGATATGTAGGTCAGGCCGTACGCATAAATCCCGTAATCGAACCACTCGGTCGCATTGCCCAGCGCCGATGCGGCAATCGCGCGCCGTAACAGGCCTGACGAACCGTGCTGCAGCGCGTCGCCATCCCATGGATGTACGTAACTCATTGTCTTCCTCCTGAATCCCAATCGATTGGCGCGCACCGAGGCACCGCCTTGAAACCACAATACCTGCCGGCCATGGATGCAGCGATGTCCTAGGACGATGATTCCGCTGGGGTTTTCCCGGCCCGGCGGGTTCGACTCAAAGTACGGGCAGCGGCAGCGTCATCAAACGCCCCCTCGCCGGTCTGGCTTCGCTATCGCCGCACAAACGCAGACACATCCAGGCCGTTGCCAGATTGCTGCTCACCACCGCCTTGCCGATCGCCGCCTCGATGCGCGCGATCACAGCCGCCGCGCGCACCGCCGTGCAGGAAATGAAAAGCGCATCGGACTCCGATGACATCGCGACCGAGGCCAGCGCTACGATGTCGTCGTGGGAAATTCGCGCCATCTCACGATCGTCGGTCAGACCAATGCAAGTGAAGCGGTCGATAGCGAATCCCTGCGCGCCAAAGTACTCGGCCATCGGCCGGCTGGTTTCGACGGTATAAGGCGTCAGCACGCTGATGCGGCGCGCGCCCAGTGCTTTTAACGCAATGACCGCGGCAGCCGTCGGCGTGACGACCCGTGCTTCAGGCTTCGCTGCATGAATTGCCTGTTCGATCTCCGGGTCCCCGATCACCACGGACGCCGACGTGCACGAATACATCACCACGTCGAGCGTTTCGTCAGGCAGGATCAGTGCGGCACACGCGGTAAGCGAAAGCTGCATCGCGCGCAGATTGGCCGGCGTCACCGGATTCGCGTACGGCACGCGATTTACATACACGCCAATGCGCGGATTCGCGACGAGCGTCGCGAAGTCCGGCTCGGTTGTGTGATCGGTCGCGAGGATCACGAGGCCGATGCGTTTGTCGAAAGCGCGCTCGTCCAGAGGCGGCACTTCGTTCAGCGGATGGATAGCGGCCGGCATCGGCTAGTGCCCAGGAGCGGGAAAGCGTTTTTCGAGCAATCTCACGCCGATCACCGCGACAAGACTGATGCACAGGAACAGCACACCGACCAGCGTCATTGGCTCGAGGTACCGGTAATCCGTGTTCGCCACGATCTTCGCCTCGTTCATCAATTCGAGCACGGTGATCGCGGATAGCAAAGGGGTTTCCTTGAACATCGAGATCAGATAGTTCGCGAGCGCGGGCAGCATCGGCGGAACCGCCTCGGGCAGGATAATGTGCTGCCACATCTGCGACGGACTCAGGTTGCACGCCTTGGCGGCCTCCCATTGTCCGCGCGGCACGTTTTCGATGCCGCTCCGATAGACTTCAGCCGTATACGTCGCGTAATGCACACCGAGTGCCAGCACACCGGCCGCAAGCGCCGGCATACGGATACCCACGTCGGGCAGCACGTAGAACACAAAATACAGTTGCACCAGCAGCGGTGTGCCGCGAATGAAGCTTGCCACCGCCGTGGTGGTACGCGCCACCATGCGGTTCGGCGAGAGGCGCAGGATCGCGAACACCATGCCGATCACGGCCGCCACCACCGCGCCGAGCAACGTGGCGAGCACGGTGATCTTCAACCCCTGTAGCAGGATCGGCAGAATCTCACGGGCGAAACTCCAGTCCCATTCCATACGCTTATCTCCTCATCCCGTCGAGACCAAAGCTCATCCGGCGTTCGAGCCGGCGCATGCCGAACGTGATCACGCAAGCCATTGCGAAGTACAGCGCGAGAATCGTCGCGAACGGTATCAGGGTATTGCCGGTTTGCGAACGTACGACCTGAGCCTGGAAAGTCATGTCGCCGAGCGAGATCAGCGAAACGACCGCCGTGCCCTTGAGCAACTCGATCGCGTTGTTAGCGAAAGTCGGCAGCATCAGCGGCAGCGCTTGCGGCAGGATCACGTAACGCATGCGCTGATACGTGGACAGATTCAATGCAATGCATGCACTCCTCTGCTCGTGGCCAATTGCGAGAATCGCGCCCCGCACCACTTCAGCACCGTAGGCGCCTACGTTCAAGCCCAGTGCGAGTACGCCGGCCTGTAGCGGCGTGAGCGTGAGTCCGGCCATCGGCAATACGAAATACGCCCAGAAGAGTTGCACGAATACCGACGTACCGCGAAAGAACTCGATATACGAGGTCGCGATTGCTCGCACCGCGAACCACCGCGACAAACGCCCGAGTCCGGCGGCGAATGCCATGACGAGCGCCAGTACGGTGCCCATCACGGTAAGCTCGACCGTCGCCTGCGCGCCCTTCAGAATCAGCAGCAGATAACCGGACCAGTCGCTCATAAACACACCTCGTCGACAATGGAGTGGGCGTTTTACGCGCTACCGGACCGCGCGCAGCGCCGCCACGGAAAGTTCACTGTGTTGCCGCGCACAGTTTTTCGCGGCTCGTCGACATGGCCGCCTTGGCGGAGAACCCGTACGGCTCGACGATCTTCGCGAACTCGCCGGACTCCTTCATCTTCTTCAGTTCGACGTCGAAAGCATCGCGCAGCGCGGTGTCCTGCTTGCGAAACGCCACACCATCGCATTGCACGGGTGTGCCTTGCACCGGCGCGATCGATTCGAGATTGCTGTCTTTCGCTTTCGAAAGCAGATCGCTGATCGACAGGAGCGGCAGCGCGAACGCGTCGATACGGCCATCCTGCAGCATCTTCAGGCCGCTCTGGCCGTCCGGCACGATGATGACGCGCTCGCCCGGAATCTGCGCAGCGGTCGCCAGTTTCTGCTCGGTCGTGCCACCCTCGACACCGATCACCGCCTTAGGATCCTTGGCGATTTCCTCGTAGGTCTTGATGTTTTTGGTGTTGCCCTTCCTGATCGCAAACGCCTCGACCGCGCACAACACCGGTTGCGAATAGGCGACCGCGGCGCAGCGCTGCGGCGTCATGAAAAGACCCGCTGCGATGGCATCATGCCGTCCCACTGCAAGGCCAGGAATCATCGCGCCATATTCGGAGATCGACGCGACGATGTCGTTGACACCCAGCTTCCTGAAAACCGCACGCGCCACATCGGGGGCTGCACCCGTCACCTTGCCGTCGGCGCCGACCGCGGTAAACGGCGGCTCGTTGGCGATCGCGATGCGTGCGAACCCCTGCTCCCTGAGTTGCGCGAGTTTGTCCTGTGCCGCGACTGCGAGGCAGCTCAAGGCTAGCAGCGACAACGTCCCCGTGACCAGAATCCCCTTCAGTTTCATGATTGTCGGCTCCTAAAGCCTGGTGGCGTGCAACGTTAAAGGCGTGTTGCCTGAATAGATCAGATCCGGTGACCGGCGGCGATGATCTTGCGGAGGAACGCCTGTGTGCGCTCGTGCTCCGGATGGCTGAAAATATCCGCCGGCTTGCCTTCTTCCACGATCCTCCCGCGGTCGAAAAACAGCACACGGTCCGCAAAATCGTGAGCGAAACCCATCTCATGGGTGACCAGCAGCATCGTCATATCGGTTTCCCTGGCGAGCCGCTGCATCACGTTCAGCACCTCTTCCACAAGCTCGGGGTCGAGCGCCGACGTCACTTCGTCGAACAACATGATCCTCGGCGCAAGGGCCAGCGCCCGCGCGATCGCCACGCGTTGCTTCTGGCCGCCGGACAGTTGCGCCGGACGACTCTTTGCCTTGTCGGCCATCCCAACCATGTCGAGTAGTTCGAGTGCCCGCTTCTGCGCCGATTCGCGGCTCTCCCCTTTGGTCAGGATCGGCGCGAGCGTGACGTTGTCCAGCACGCTCTTGTGCGGAAACAGATTGAAGTGCTGAAAAACCATGCCGATCTTTTCGCGCATCTTCTGCAGATGCCGCTCGTTCGCCGGCACCATCTGGTCGCCGCGCGGCATATGAAACAACTGTTCGCCATCCACTTCGATGTGGCCGCCGTCGATGGATTCGAGCGTCATCAGAATGCGCAGGATGGTGGTCTTGCCGGAACCCGACGGGCCAATCAGCGCGAGCTTCTCGCCCGGCATCACATCGAGCGACAGTTCGTCGAGCACGGTCAGCGCGCCGTAGCGCTTGGTGATGCGATCGATGCTGATCATCGGTCTCGTCGTCCGCGCGTCGCGGCTTGCCACAACGGCGTCAGCAGGCATCGCCGGGAAATCCGACGGAAGGGTCGCCGGGGCGACGCGTGAGGCGCTCAGCATGTCGGTGACTCGTGCGGTGTTCATATCGATTCGGTTCCCGTTCGTCATACCTGCCCTGATTGGATGGGGTGCGGCGGCGGTGCTGGAAGAACAACGATGCAAACCAGCATACAAAGCCATATTCGGGAACCGATTGCTCTAGAACAATTCTTTTTCCGGCGGGAACCGGCCGCAGGCCGGCGCCGGAAGGCCGCCCCAGGAACGCTGGTGCGCGAGTCAGGGACAACACCTACGCGCGCGGCGCGACGCGGCACACCTGACGACGCCGGCGGATTTCGTGTTCGGCGCAGCGCCACGATGAGATTGAACTAGCACATTAAAAGCCGTTTCCTGCCGCATTAGACTGCGGCCAGAAACGCCTGTAGATGCCTCATGACGTGTGCGAGGCATTACGTTCCTCAACGACGTCATGCTCAAAGAGAGGGGAAGATGTCAGAAACAACGCAGCAGGAATCGCGCACCAGGGCGCCCGTTGTGCACCTGCCTTTCGAACGCGCGGAATATGCCACCCGTATCGGCAAAGCACGTAAAGCGATGCAGGCCGCGGGGATCGAACTGCTGATCGTGTCCGATCCGACCAACATGGCGTGGCTTACCGGTTACGACGGCTGGTCCTTCTATGTCCATCAATGCGTGCTGCTGGCGCTGGATGGCGAACCGGTCTGGTTTGGCCGCGGCCAGGACGCCAATGGCGCGAGGCGTACCGTGTTCATGCAGCATGATCAGATCGTCGGTTATCCGGACCATTACGTGCAATCGACCGAGCGGCATCCGATGGATTACCTCGCCCGCGAAGTGATCGAGGCGCGCGGCTGGGGCGCCCTGAAGATCGGCGTGGAAATGGATAACTATTATTTCAGCGCAGCGGCCTATCGTTCGCTGGTCGCTCATTTGCCCAACGCGAGATGGCAGGATGCGACCGGGCTGGTGAACTGGCAGCGCGCGGTGAAATCGCCGCGCGAGATCGAATACATGCGCGTGGCGGCACGCATCGTCGAAAAGATGCATGCGCATATCGTCGAACGGATCGAGCCTGGCATGCGCAAGAACGACCTGGTCGCTGAAATCTACTCGGCAGGCATTACCGGCATCGACGGCTACGGTGGCGACTATCCGGCCATCGTACCGTTACTGCCGACCGGTGCCGATGCCGCTGCTCCGCACCTGACCTGGGACGACACGCCCTTCGCGACAGATGCCGGCACGTTCTTCGAAATCGCCGGCTGCTTCAGGCGCTATCACTGCCCGCAATCGCGCACCGTGTACCTGGGCACACCGCCCAGGCATTTCATCGAAGGCGAGCGCGCGGTGGTGGAAGGCATTGAAGCCGGCCTCGCGGCCGCCAAACCCGGCAATACCTGCGAAGATATCGCCGCTGCGTTCTTCGCGGTGCTGCACAAGTACGGAATCGAGAAGAACAGCCGCTGCGGCTACCCGATCGGTGCCAGCTATCCGCCGGACTGGGGCGAACGCACGATGAGCCTGCGCCCGGGGGACCAGACGGTCCTCCAGCCCGGCATGACGTTTCACTTCATGCCGGGCCTGTGGCTCGACGACTGGGGACTCGAAATCACCGAAAGCATCCTGATTACCGATTCCGGCGTGGAGACGTTCTGCAATACACCCCGCAAGCTGTTCGTCAAACCATGAACCCGTCACCCCTGTGCCGCCGCGACCGCGGCGCGTGCGGGGACATCGCAGAGGGGAAACATGCTTATGAAGACCATGAAGGCCGTCGTGCTGACCGCTCACGGCGGCCTCGACAAACTCGTCTATCGCGACGACGTGGCGATTCCTGTTTGCAAAGCGGGCGAGGTATTGCTTGAAGTCGCGGCTTGCGGACTGAACAATACCGACGTGTGGGTGCGCGAGGGCGCGTACGGTACGGACGACGATCCACACGCTGTCTCCACCTGGCGGCGCGGCCGCTCGACGCTGTCGTTCCCGCGAATTCAGGGCGCGGATATCGTAGGGCGCGTGGTCGACGTGGGCCGTGGCGTGAGCGATGCGCGTATCGGCGAACGCGTAATCGTGGATGCGTCGATCTATAACCGCGCCGACGACAGCCTGGCCGATATCGACTACATCGGCCACGGCCGCGACGGCGGTTACGCCGAGTACACGGCGGTGCCGGCGGCGAACGCACATCGCGTCGATTCCGCCTACTCCGATGCCGAACTCGCGACCTTCTGGTGCGCCTATCACACCGGCGAGCAGATGCTCGAGCGCGCTGCCGTGAAAAGCGGCGAAACGGTGCTCATCACGGGCGCCTCCGGTGGCGTCGGTTCGGGAATCATTCAGCTATGCCGCGCACGCGGAGCGATTCCCTATGCGGTAGTCGGCAAGGGCAAGGAAGATGCGGTGCTCGCACTCGGCGCTGAAGGCGCGATGCTTCGCGACAGCGAGAATTTCGCCGCGGATGTGGAACGGATGACCGGCGGCCGGCCGATCGATGTGGTGGCCGACCTGGTCGGCGGCGCACTGTTCGGCAAGCTCCTGAACGTGCTACGCCCGGAAGGCCGTTACACGACGGCCGGCGCCATTGCCGGACCGGTAGTCCAGCTTGACTTGCGTACGATGTATTTGAAGCAGCTACAGCTGAATGGGTCTTCGCAGGGTACGCGAGCCGCATTCAGGCGCGTGCTCGACTATATCCAGTCCGGCACGATCAGGCCGATTCTGGCCGCCACCTATCCTTTGTCGAAGTTTCATGAAGCGCAAACGCAATTCATGGCCAAGCGGTTCGTGGGCAATATCGTCGTGATTCCGGACCGGCATTACGGAGAACCCGCGCAGCCGGCTTGAATAGTCGGATTGAATGACGGACCGGTCGCGGACGCGCAACGGGCAAGCACCAGCCAGGCAGCGGGGCCAGAGAACGATCGCTGGCCCCGCTGTTTTCTATCCCCGGCCGGATCATTGCATCGAATGGAACGCCGGCCGCGCTGCCACCCAACCCGCAGCGGCACACGAACCGGCGCAGCGCTTCACTACGCGGACGTGGCCGGAGCCAGGACCTGGGATGCGACTTCATCCACCGCCGCGCGCGCCAGCTTCACGATCTCGTCGACGTCGCTGCGCGTGGTGATCAACGGCGGCGCGAAGCCAAGAATGTCGCCGTGCGGCATGGCGCGCGCGATCAAGCCGCGCTGCAACGCCGCAGCGGAGACTCGCGGGCCGACCTTCAGCGCGGCATCGAAAGGCTGGCGGCCATCCTTGTCGGCCATGAATTCGAGCGCGGCCAGCATGCCCGCGCCACGCACCTCGCCGACCAGCGGATGAGCATCGAACGCCGCGTGCAGTTGTTCGAGCAGATACGCACCGGTTTGCGCCGCGTTCTGCGTGAGGTCCTCGCGCTCGAGAATATCGAGGTTCGCGAGCGCGGCTGCCGCACAGATCGGGTGACCGGAATAGGTCCAGCCATGCCCCATCGCACCGAATTCCTGGGAAGCCTTATCGATCACATTCCATACGCCTTCACTGACGATCACGCCCGATAGCGGTGCGTACGCGCTGGTCAAACCCTTCGCCACGGTGATCAGATCGGGCGTGATGCCGTAGTGCTGTGCGCCCATCTTCGAGCCGAGCCGGCCGAAACCGCACACCACCTCGTCGCAGATCAGCAGGATGTCGTGCTTCTTCAGCACTTGCTGGATCGCGGGCCAGTAACCCGTCGGCGGCGGCAGGATACCGCCGGTGCCCATCACCGGTTCGGCGATGAACGCAGCGATCGTATCCGCGCCTTCCTGCGCAATGAGGTGCTCCAGCTCTTCCACACAGTACGCGACAAATTGCGTCTCGTTCATGCCGGCCGGAGCGTGCCGGTACCAGTGCGGACACACCGTATGCTTGACGCGCTCGATCGGCAAATCGAAACTCTGATGGAAGCTGGGCAAACCGGTCAGGCTGCCGGTGACAATGCCTGAACCGTGATACCCGCGCTGGCGCGAGATGATCTTCTTCCTGTTCGGGCGACCCTTCACGTTGTTGTAATACCAGACGAGCTTGACCTGCGTTTCGTTTGCGTCCGAACCAGACATGCCGTAGTACACCTTCTTCATGCCCGGCGGCGCCCAGTCGATAATGCGCGACGACAGTTCGATGATCGTATCCGTCGAATGGCCGACATACGTGTGGTAATAGGCGAGTTTTTTGGCCTGTTCGTAGATCGCTTCGGCAACCTCGGTGCGGCCATAGCCGATGTTCACGCAATACAGGCCCGCGAAAGCGTCGATAAACGACTTGCCCTGATGGTCTTCGATGCGGATGCCTTTGGCGCCCGTCACGATACGGCCGGGCAGCGCCCCGCTCGCGTGGTCGTGAGCGTGCGTCGACGGATGCATGAAGTGCGCGCGGTCGGCGTCGAAAAGCTGATCGAGTTGGGTCATGGGAAGCTCCTTCGTGTGATCGATGAATGCGATGAATGGATTGGGCCGGTTCAGGCCGCTGAGGCGGCCGTTGCAGCAACAATGTGACGGCCAGGAAGGCTCCCGGTTACCGGCAGGCCGAGTTGACCGAGGCAGAAATAACGTGTTTCGACAAACGGCTCAAAACCTTCGGCACCGCCTTCGCGGCCGAGCCCGGATGATTTGATGCCGCCGAATGGAATCGGCGCACCCGTGAATTTCGCGCCATTCACGGACACCATGGCAAAGTCGAGACGGCGGATCAGTTGAAACACCGTGTTGAGGTCTGTTGCGCAGACATAAGCGGCGAGGCCGTATTCGGTGTCGTTCGCGCGCTCGATGGCTTCCTCGAGCGAGTCGAACGGCGCGACTGCGGAGATCGGTGCGAAGTTCTCTTCGTCGTAGATGCGCATGCCGGGTGTGGCGTCCGCGACCACGGTCGGCTCAAAGAACCAGCCGCCGCGTTCGTGGGCCGCGCCACCGGCGGTAATGCGCGCGCCCTTCTCCTTCGCGTCGGCAACGCGCTGCACCGTGGTGTCGAATGCAGCCTGATGCATCAACGGGCCGACATCCACGTCCGCCTCGAATGCGGCGCCAACTTTCAGCGCTTTCACAGCCTCGCTGTATTGCGCGACGAACGCCTCATACAGCGGCCGGGCAACCAGGATGCGATTAGCCGCGCAGCAATCCTGACCCGACGTCTGAAACTTCGCCGCGACCGCCACGCGCACAGCCTGCTCAAGCTCGGCATCTGCGGTCACGATGAAGGGTGCATTGCCGCCGAGTTCCAATGCCGTCTTCCTGATGCCGCTCTGCGCCACGGCCTGCATGACCAGCGTACCGACACGCGTCGAACCGGTGAAGCTCACCGAACGCACGCGGTTATCGCGCACCAGCGTTTCCATCGCCATCTGCGGTTCGCCGAGCACAACATTGAATACGCCCGCGGGAAAACCCGCTTCTTCCGCAAGTTGCGCGAGCGCAAGTGCGGAGAACGGAGTTTCATGCGCGGGCTTCACGACGACCGTGCAACCCGCGGCAAGCGCGGCGGCTGCCTTGCGCGTAATCATCGCGCAGGGAAAATTCCAAGGCGTGATCAGGGCAGCCACCCCAACCGGTTCGATCACCGTACCCAGGTGCGCGCCGTCAATATGCGTGGGGATCGTGCGGCCGTTCAGGCGCCGTGCTTCGTGTGCAAACCATTCGACAAAACTCGCGCCATAAGCGATTTCGCCACGGGCTTCCGCGAGCGGCTTGCCCTGTTCGAGCGACAGAATCGCCGCGAGGTCATGCTGATGGCGCAGAATCAACTCGTGCCAGCGCAACAGCAACGCCGAGCGTTTGGCAACCGGCAGCCAGCGCCATGTCAGGAAGGCACGCTGCGCCGCATCGACTGCTTCCGTGATCTGCGCGGCGTCGAGCATCGGTACGTGGCCAAGCACCCGCTGGTCCGCTGGGTTCTGCACGGCGACGCTCGCGGCGCTCGCGCTGTGCACCCAGCGTCCATCGACGTAGCACAGCGATTTGAATAAGACCGGATGACCCAGCAACATGACGACCTCCTGTGTGCGATGTATGTCTGTCACTGTACGTCCGGCAGCGCTGTGGTTTTTTTGGTTATGGCGCTGCAAAGCTGGTGTTTTTTCTGGAGTTCGCCGCGCGGCGTGGCATTTTTCTGGCGGGATCGCGATACGCTTCAACCGCCGTCATCGATCATATGTTCCGCCCAGTCCGGCAGATCTTCCGCGTGGTTCTTCACCACCTTCGTGACGATGTAGGTAAAGTACTTTTCGATACCCAGTTCGTCAGTCAGCAGCGAATCGATAAAGCGCTGATAGTGGTCGATATCGCGCGACATGACGTGCATCACATAGTCGACGCCGCCGCCCGTTGCATGGCATTGCACGACTTCCGGTGCGGTCGCGATGCGTTCTTCGAAGCGCCGCATATCGTGCGCCGTATGGCGCGCCAGAGTGACCTCGACCACCACCCGGCTGCCCTTGAAGGCGCGCGCCCAGTCGATATCGGCGCGATAACCGCGAATCACACCGTCCTCTTCCAGGCGCTTGACGCGCTCCCACGCCGGCGAGATCGACAGATTGATCTGCTCGGCGAGACGCGACTTGGTGATGCGGCCATCGCACACGAGAATGCGCAAAATTGCCAGATCGTAGCGGTCGAGTTTCATCGCGCGCTCAGACTGTCACCGGTATGCCGCGCTCGACGACGTCGGCCACCACCGCCACGGTGTCGCCGATCCGCACGAGGCCCGGAAAATGCCGGGCCGCAAGCAGGCCGCCGCGGCGTGCGAGATACTCGACGGGTGCGACGCCGGTACGCGACGCGTCGTATACCCGGGCGATCACTTCGCCGCATGCAACCGTCTCGCCAAGGTTCTTGCAGAACTCCAGCAAACCGTCGTGTTCGCTCGTCGTGAAGCAGGTGCCGTCTGGCATGTCCAGCAGCGTCGTGGTGCGTGGGGCGGCGCGCTCGGCCTCACGCCTGGCTTCGTCCGGCCGCAGGAGGCCGGCCTGTTGCAGAAAACCGCGCACGCCGCGCTCCGCCACCGCCACGCTTTGCACGGTGGCCGTGCCGCCGCCGCCGAGTTCCGTCGACACAAACACCTTGCCTGCTTCTTCGACGGCTGTGTCGTACAGGCCGACACTATCGAGTTCGAGCATCCGCATCGAATACGGTGCGCCGAACGCGCGCATCGCCGCGTCGCACCTCGCTTGCTGATCGGCATCCGGCAGCAGGTGAATCGCGGCGAACGGCACGAAGTCGAGGGTACGGCCGCCGGCGTGAAGATCGAGTACGTAATCGGCGAGCGGCAGCAGATAGCGCTGAAAATAGTCGGCGATCTTCTCGGTAACCGTGCCGTCCGGCTTGCCGGGGAAACTGCGGTTCAGATTGCCACGGTCGATCGGCGACGTGCGCGTACCGGCACGGAATGCGGGTAAATTCATGAACGGCACGATAATCACGCGCCCTTTTACGTCTGCGGCCTTCAGGGCCGTAGCCAGCTTCGATAATGCGATCGGCCCCTCGTATTCGTCGCCGTGATTGCCGCCGGTGAGGAGCGCCGTCGGCCCCGCGCCGTTGCGGATCACGGTGACCGGAATCATCTCCGCGCCCCATGCGGATGTATCGTGCGAATGAGGTAGCCGCAGAAAGCCGTGTTGTTCGCCGTCGGCATTGAAATCGACCGTCGGCTGAATAGGTGATGCCCGCATATGCCTGACTCCCGTAGTCCTTTCCATAGTCCATTCTCAGTCCCGCACGTCGTTGCGGAAAAGCGTTCCCGCGCCCGCTGCGTGCGCCCGCTTCAACGCAAGCGCCGCGATCGCCGTGTCCTGCGCGCCGGTGCCGGTCAGGTCGCAAATGGTCACTTCAGTTTCGCTGACGCGGCCCACGGTCTGCTCGGCTATCACCTGGCCCAGCTCCGCGATCGCGGCGCCGCCGTGCATCAAGCCGGCATTCAGCGCGTGGTGCAGTTCCCCCAGCACACGCGTTTGCTGCGCGCGATCGCACACATAACGCGCCGCAGCCAGCGCGGCCGGCGCGATTTCATTCTTGTGCTCAGCGTCCGAGCCCATCGCCGTGATGTGCAGGCCCGCATGCAAGTCCGCGACTTCGATCAACGGTGTGCGGCTTGGCGTCGTGGTGATCGCGACGTCCGCTTCGGCGAGCGCCGCGTGGACATCACGCGCGACATCGCATTGCACGCCCAGCGAGGCGCTCATCTCCGTTGCGAACTGCTGCGCCTTGTCCGGATCACGCGCCCATACGCGCACATGTTCCACACGGCGCACCAGCATCAACGCTCGCAACTGCAAACGCGCCTGCTCGCCCGCGCCCAGCACCGCCACTCGCGGCGTGCGCGGCCTGGCCAGCCAGCGCGCCGCTACAGCCCCGGCGGCAGCCGTGCGCACCGCCGTCAGATAACCGTTGTCGAGCAGCACCGCTTCAGTCAAACCCGTCTTCGCCGACAACACCAGCATCAGCCCATTCAGACTCGGTAACCCGAGCAACGGATTGTTGAAAAAACCGGGACTTACCTTGATCGCGAAGCTCTCGAAACAGGGCAGATACGCCGTCTTGACGTCGACTTCGCCGTTGTGCGCATGCAGGTCCAGCCGCAGGACGGGTGGCATCGCGACGGCCTCGGTGGCGAGCGAGAGAAAAGCGGCTTCCACCTGGTCGATCGCGGCAAGGTCGAGCGGCACGAGTTCGCGAAGCTCGGCTTCGCCAAGAAGTGTGATCGAGGTCATAGGATGCCGTGGGGGTCGGGTTGCGTCGAAGCGGAATCGACGATGCGGCGATGCTGATCCATATCGATGTTGGCGCCCGTTACGACGAGCACGAGCGGTCCGCGTTTGAGACGCCCGGCGGCCAATACGCCGTCGAGCAATGCGGCAATCCCCACCGCCGCCGCGCCTTCTATCACGAGCCGTTCATGCCGGTAGGCGTGCACGATGCCGCGAGCAATCGATGCCTCGTCGAGCAGCACGGTCTCGTCGATCAGATCGCGCGTGAGCGCATACGTATAGCGGTTTTCGAGCCCGATGCCGCCGCCGAGCGAATCGGCGAGCGTTTCGACTTCTTCCACCAGCACCGGGTGGCCGGCGGCAAGACTCGCATGCATCGCGGCACCACGCGACATCGTCACGCCGCTCAGACCGATCGCGCGATTTGCGCTTCGGGCGGCGAACGCCACGCCCGCAAACAGGCCGCCACCGGATAGGGGCACGACGATGTTCGCCACGTCCGGCAACGCCTCGACGATTTCAAGTCCGATCGTTGCCTGCCCGGCAATCACGTGCGGATCGTCGAACGGCGGCACATAGGCAAAGTCTTCTTCGCGTACCAGTCGCAACGCTTCATGTTCGGCCTCGTCCTGGCTTTTACCGACGATCCGCGCTTTGCCGCCGAGTGCGCGCACGGCCTGGACTTTATTGGCCGGCACCAGCGCCGACATGCAGACCGTCGCCGCGATACCCAGCGCGCGAGCCGCATGCGCGAGCGCGCGGCCATGATTGCCGGTCGAAGCGGTCACGACTTTCCGGCAACCCTGTTCGGCGAGGCGCGCCAGTGCATTGGTCGCGCCGCGCAGCTTGAAGCTGCCGGTCGGCTGCACGGTTTCGAGTTTGAGAAATACCGGCGTGCCCGCCCTCGCCGACAAGCTCGGCGATTCGACGAGCGGCGTGCAACAGACACGTCCCTGGATCCGGCGACGCGCGCGGTAGACATCGGCCAACGACAGATCGTCTGGCGACAGAACGGACATGAACCAGGCCCTACGAAAGGGTTCAATTCCAATGCCGCCGCGCCTGCGTTGTCACGCTGAGTGTGGCCGCATCGCTTTTCAATGCAGCCCAGTCTAATGTTCTAAAAACCGATTTCTATTGTCCTAGTTCATTTCATGCGCGGCTTTCGAAGCCGGCAGAAGCCCAGCCGGAGACTTCACGTGAAGTCGTGCACCTGCGGGTACTGCTCGAATACATCGCGAATGGTTTCCAGCGCGCTCTTATAAGTCTCTTCACCCACTTCAGCGCCCACACACACGCGCACTGCATTCGGTTTGTCCGCGTCGCGCACCATGAATGGATCGGGCGAAGTCACGGCGATATTGCGGTTGCGCAGTTCTCTCACCACGCGATCCGTTCGCCAATGGTCGGGCACGCGCAACCACGCGGACAGCGCCTGCGGATGGGCGCCGAGTACGTAGCTGCCCAGTGTTTGCCGCAACTGTGCCTGACGCCGCCCCAGACATTCGCGCTGTATTTCCACGAGCCGTTCGGCTGTCCCGTCGACGATCCAGCGGGTGGCCACCTCGGCCATCGGCGGGTTCGCCATCCAGCTGCTCACGCGCAGCACGCTTTCAGCGCGTAGTGCGAGTCGCCGCGGCGTGGCGAGATAGCCGATTCGCAAACCGGCCATTACCGACTTCGTCATACTCGTGCAGTAGAAAGACAGATCGGGAATCAGACTCGAAATCGGCGTGCCGGCCTTGGCGGGCAAGGGACCGTAGACATCGTCCTCGATCACGTAAACGCCATAGCGCTCGGCGATTTTTGCAATCGCGCGGCGCCGTGAGTCAGGCATCAGCGCGACCGTGGGGTTGTTCAAAGTAGGCGTGCAGACCAGCGCCGTGATGCGCTCGCTATCGCACATCTCCTCGAAGTGCTCGGGGTGAATTCCGTACTCGTCGATTTCGAGGCCCTTCAGCGTAAAGCCAAGTACATTGGCCGAGCCGATCACGCCATGATCCGTGATGCTTTCGCACAGCACCGTATCGCCCGGTCCGACCAGCGAAGCCAGAGCGAGAAAAATGCCGTGCGCGGCACCGTTCGTGACCAGTAACGTATCCGCCGAAGCCGGCATGCCCAGCGACGCCAGCCACGCAATCCCGGCTTGCCGATGAGGCTCGAAACCCGCAATCGGCCGGAATGCGCGAATCCATGGCTGATCGTCGAGCGTCGAGAGCGTCGCACATACCTTGCGCCACATGGCGTCGTGCTCCGCCGTATGAAGGATGCGTGCAATCGAAAAGTCGACCACCGAGCGTTCGGCTGTATCGAGCATATAGCGCGACATGGTTTCGGTAACGCGCGCCGCTACGAAACTGCCACGCCCGACCTCACAGCGGATCAACCCCTGCCGCTCCAGTTCCTTATAGGCATTGGTAACCGTCTGCACGCTGATCGCCAGCCCGGCGGCGACATCGCGCTGCGGCGGCAGGCGTGCGCCAGCCGGCAGCGCCGCGTTTTCGATGTCACCCGCGATCGCCTTGACCAGCCGTTTATATTTCGACTCGACGCCGTGCACCGCGCGCACGGCTTCCCGCCACTGCTCGATCACCGCTGCCTCCGTTTTTGCCGGGTCCCTTACTGGTACGCGTATTTCTCCGCGTATTTGTTCGCGCATTACTCCGTATGGCCCCTATATTGAGGCCAAATACGGCACAGACATTATTGTCCTAGTACAGTGACGAACAAAAATAAGGCTTTATATCCGGCATTCGGCAAGCGGTGCAGCACATCTCAACCCTTACGGCGGGGTATCGCATCCGATAACCCCGCCCCGCCGATTAAGGCTTGGCCGCAGCGTACTGATCACGCAGATCGCGCACGCGGTCATGGTTTTGCAGCACGCCCTGATACTGGCGCTCGACGATTGCGCGCACGTCCGCCGGCAACTCCTTCTCGAGCGCGTCGTGATAGCGCTTCTTCGCCACGTCCTCGCCCTTTTCGCATTCGGCAAGAATGTCGTAATCGCTGCGATTCGCCACCGCGGATTTCACGTCGACCCAGCCGCGATGCAAAGCGCCGCTCACACTGCCATGCGTTTCAGGCTTGCCGCCCATGGCTTGAACAGCGTCCTGCAGTTCACGCGCGCCGCGCGCGCAGTCCGCGGCCCGCGACTGGAACAAGGTTTTCAGTTGCGCGTCATGCGCATCCTCGGCGGCCTTGAGAAAGCCTTTCTCGCCGTCCTTCGACGTTTCGACCAGATCGTTCAGCACGGAAATAACGTTCGAAGCCATTCAAATACCTCCAGAGGTGTTGTCTATCAGAAAATCCGCCGCCGCAGTTTTTCCATGCAGCAGCAGAACTCCTAAGGCCCTTCGCACGCGGCGTGCCTGGCATCCACTGCGTCGCATACGGGACCGTCCGGGCGCGCTCCGACAGTCAGGCATCGGCTTTGCTCATAGCGGGAACGCCCGCGCATTGCGCGCCACGCATCTGAAACTTTTACCCACAACGATGCCTGCCACTGCCCATTCGACTCCGCGCCGCGCTGACAACCGTGTTGCAAAGCTCACGCGGCAACCCGCTGCCGTCGTGATCGCGCCGGGGCTGCGGCACACGGACGACACCCAGCCCGGTTACACCCGCAAGCGGAAAACCAAAGCGGGAAAGGACGGCTTCGCCTATTTCGACATGGCAGGCAAACGCATCGTCGATGCCGACGAAATTGCCCGTATCAATGCGCTCGCGATACCACCCGCCTATGAAGAAGTGTGGATTTGCGCGGACGCTCGCGGTCATCTGCAGGCGACCGGTCGCGACGCGCGCGGCCGCAAGCAGTACCGCTATCACCCGCTCTGGCGCGAAACACGCGACGCCGACAAATACGAGCGCATGGCCGCGTTCGGCCGCGCGTTGCCGAAGATCCGCGCGCGCGTCGCACGCGATCTGAAATTGCCGGGGATGCCGTGCGACAAGGTCATTGCCGCGATCGTGCAGTTGCTCGACACGACGCTCATCCGCGTCGGCAGTGTCGAATACGCGCGCGATAATCAGTCGTACGGTTTGACGACGCTGCGCAAAAAGCACGTGAAGATCGAAGCGGGTCAATTGCGCCTGAAATTCCGTGGCAAGAGCGGGATCGAGCACGATGTCGCGGTGGACCATCCGCGCGTCAAGCGCATCTTGCGGCGCTGCGCGGAACTGCCGGGCCACGACCTGTTCCAGTATCTCGACGAAAACGGCGAGCGCCGCACCATCGGTTCGTCCGACATCAACGATTACCTGCGCCGCGCGAGCAACGCGGATTTCACGGCGAAGGACTACCGGACCTGGGCAGGCAGCGTCCATGCATTAGCCGCGCTACGGCGGCTGATGTGCGGCAGCGCGGCGCAAACCCGCCGGCATATCGTGGCGACAGTCAAGGAGGTGGCGACGCTATTGCGCAATACGCCAGCGGTATGCCGGCGGTGCTACATCCACCCTGTCGTAATCAGCGCGTTCGAAGCGGACGAACTGCAGGACTTGCTGCCCTGCCGGACACGCCGCGGTCTGAAAGTAGATGAAACGGCATTCGCCGCGCTGCTGGCGCGGGCGGCGAGGCGGGCCGCGAAGCTCACGCGTCAGGCGGGGCGAAAACCCAGGCAAAGCTCGTAGGGCTTATGAACCCGAGCAGCATGAATCTGCGCTCGCGCGTCGAGCGCCAAATGCACCACGGGGATATGGATAGTCGAGAATCTTGGTTCTGCCGCCGCGCAGAAAGGGCGACACTGAGCGCGTCCTCTTCGGCGTGGTCTACTGAGATGAGCAAAACCCAGTGGGATTATTCGCAGCACACCGCTGCAACGGCCTCGCACGAGGTCTCGCAGCCGAAGCCTGAACGCTCGCGTCCATCGCATGGCCGGGTTGTCGCCGTTTTGCTGATCGCCGCGCTGTGCGCGTGTTTCGAGCGCGAAATCTCCGGCCCGACAGAGGGTGGCATCCTGCCCGTCGTAGCGAAATACTGGCAAGCGGCCAAAGCCTTGACACCTGCGCCAACACGTTAGCGCGACTTCCTCGCCGGAAGAATTATCTGGCGACGTGCAATTCCGCCGCCATCACCCGTCGCCGGTTGGAACAGCGGTGTTGAGCGCCAACGAAAGCGCACCCACCAGAATCAGGCTCACCGCCCAGACTGCGTCCAGATTGAACCAGCTCCGCGACACGAACTTCAGTCCAAGATAGCGATAGACCAGCCACGCAAGGAGCCCGCCGACCGCGATCATCGCCACGGCATGAACGCCGGAGACGAGCAGCGCCATGCCCAGATTGGCGTCGATCAGGGCCCGCGCGGCCTGGTGCCCTCGATCCGTACCGTACGAGCGGCACAGGCCGAGATAGACCGGCACCAGCATCAGTCCCGCGCCGTGCGCGATGGCCACGGCGAAGGACCAGAGCGCGAGCCGCGACGGTGGAATCCGCGCCAGCACTCGCGGATGGCGTCGCCAGATCAGAAGCATCGCGCCAAAGGCAATCACCAGCACGCTCGCGCCAATCTGGATCTCGCGCTGCCAGGCGAGCAGCATCGCCAGCATGGCGAACGGCGCCATCACCACGAACATCGCCAATACATGCCCTGCCGCGAGATACAGGAGTGCGGAGAACAGCGCCCGCGCGCGCCGCTCCATCAACCCGCTGGAAACGGCCAGCGGCCAGCCCATTGCCGGGTTCAGCCCATGATAGAGACCGCTCGCCGCGACCGCCAGCCAAAGGCCGGTTTGCGGCCAGCCGCTGCCAATCAAGTCCCCACCGACGGGTAGCAGAACGAATCGGTCGAGCAGTCGCCGCCTTCCAGCCGGATCTGGTGAGCCCGGTAACCGTCGGGAAAGGCTACCCAGTAGTCCTCGGCCAGGGTCAGGCCACCACCCGGTTCAGCCCGGGCCATGACCTGGGCCGCGGGCACCCCGTCCGGATAGAACTGGTTGTCCCATGTCGAGTAGAGCGAGTTGGTCCAGTAGACACGCTTGCCGTCGCGGCTGATCTCGACCATCTGCGGACCGCCGGCAAAGGCTTGACCGTTCGGGTGCGGCGTACGCCGTACGATCCCGCCGATATGGACCGATCCCGTGAGTTTCGGTTTGCGGGGTTCCGTCACGTCGTACTGACGCAGCTCGCCCGTTCCCCAGCACGCGACGTACAGGAATTTGTCGTCGATGGACAGATCGATGTCGGTAACGAGCGGCGGCACCGCGCCGAATCCCTGCAGCAAGGGCGGCAGCAATTCCGCGGCCGCAGGCTCGGGCGGAATAGTCGCGGTCTTCTCGATATGGAACTTGCCGTCCTCGCGCCACCAGGTCCAGATCGATCCTTCAAGGTTCGTCGTATCGACCACCACGCCGATGAAGCCGTATTCCCGGGCCGGATCGTGCGCGGGCCGCACCTCGAGCGCCATCTGATGGTTGGCGCCGAGATCGATCGTTTGCACGTTGCGCCTTGCCCGCAGATCCCAGAAGTGGATCTGGTGCCCGTACTTGTTCGAGAGAAGATCTTCGGGGACGATCCCGTTCTCGAATTGCGGCGGCAAAGCCCACTCGCTCGACACCATGTAGTCGCGCGGCAGGTTCCACCAGAAATCGTAGTGTTTCTCCTGCGGCCCACGGTCGATCTCCCAGCGGCCGAGAACCTCGAACGTTTCGCAGTCCATGATGGAGATGCCCGGCGGCCCGTCAGTGCCGTCTTTCCCGCCGCCACCGAGCGTACTGACGTAAATGCCTTCAGGTCCGCAATGAACCGTATGAGGACGCGAATAACCTGTCTTGCGGAAAATTTCCTCGGGCTCGATGATCTTGTGGATGCGCGCCTGGGTCGGATGAGGCTTGGTGTCGACGATATAGATGCGCGAGGAGCGCATGCCCGGAATGATCAGATAGCGCCGTTCGAGAAAGGCGTGGCCGGTCAGCGGCGACAGCGACGATGAGCAGGCATTCCAGCCGAAGTGATGAAACTCGTCCCCCTTGTTCGGCACCGGCACCGTGTGAACCACCTGACTATAGGTCGGCGATCCGGGCTTCACATCGATGACGGCGAGCGCGTCGGGCTGTGAAAAATCGGGGCTGAGCAGCAACGTGTAGGCGAAGTCTTCCGCTGGCGCATCCATCGCGAGCTTCGGCGATGCATGGAATGTAGGATCCGGGCGCATTCCCATAACAGCGTCTCCTTGTCTATCTGATTCCGGGCCGGCCACGGCGAGCGCAACCGGTTGTTTCGCCAACTTCAGCGCACCGCGTATTTCGTCATACATAAGCGCATTGCTAAACGCTCATTGTCGCGCCGGACCGTTAATGCTGCACGCCCCAGCGCCGAACCGTCACGCGCTCCAGCGTATCGAACACCAGATGCTCGATCAGCAAACCGATCACGATCACCGCCGCCAACCCGGCGAAAACGCGATCCGTGTACAGCTCGTTGCGATTCTGAAAGATATACCAGCCCAGCCCGCCGCTGCCGGAACTCGCACCGAATACGAGTTCGGCGGCGATCAGCGTGCGCCACGCAAAGGCCCAGCCGACCCGCAGGCCGGCCAGAATCGCGGGCAACGCCGCCGGCACCAGAATCAGCAGCACGTGGCGCATGCCCGTGAGGCCGTAGTTGCGCCCCGTCATGCGCAGCGTCGCCGGCACCGATTGAAATCCGGAGTACGTGTTCAAGGCGAGCGGCCACAGCACCGAATGGACCAGCACGAACAACAGGCTGCCGGTACCGAGACCGAACCAGAGCAGCGCGAGCGGCAGGAGCGCGATGGAAGGCAACGGGTTGAACATCGCCGTCAGCATCGACAGAACATCACGGCCCAGACGCGTCGACACGGCGAGCGACGTCAACGCGAAGGCGAGCAATGCGCCGAGCAGATAGCCGCGCAGCAGCACGGACATCGACACCGCCGTTTTCTGCAGCAGTTCGCCGGACCACACGCCCTGTACGAACGCAGTGAACGTCGCGCCGAAAGTCGGTAGAAGCAGATCGTTGTCGATGGCGCGCGCGGCGATTTCCCATATGACGATCAGGACCAGCGCAATCAGCGTCTTACGCAACCAGCCTTGCTCGAAGAGGCGCTTGCCCAACGGCAGCGGCGCTTCGAGGGCGAGTTCGCCGAGCGGCTCGAGCGGGCGCTCGTACTCCTCGCGAACCGGCGGCAACAGCGTAGCGGGAGAACTCATTGCGCAGCCTCCGTCTCTTCGAACAGCAGATGATGAATACGCGCGACGCTGCGCTGAAAATCGCTGCGCCCGAAACTGTCCTGCGAATACTGATGGCTGTTGAGCTCCGCGCGCACACGGCCGGGATGCGGCGACAGCAACAGAATGCGATTGCCGACCACCAGCGCCTCTTCAATCGAATGCGTGACGAACAGCAGTGTGAAGTTCACTTCTTCCCATAGGCGCAGCAGTTCCTCCTGCATCTTGCGGCGCGTAAGCGCGTCGAGCGCGGCGAAAGGCTCGTCCATCAGCAGCACGCGCGGCTGCATGGCCAGCGCGCGGGCAATCGCGACACGCTGCTTCATGCCGCCCGACAAGGTGTGCGGATAGGCTTTCGCAAATGACGTAAGTCCGACCTTCTCCAGATAATGCAGCGCACGCTCATTGGCTTCCGCGCGCGACAGCTTTCTCGCGACACGCAGCGGAAACGCGACGTTCTGCAGAACCGTCTTCCACGGCGGCAACTGGTCGAATTCCTGGAATACGACGATACGATCGGCGCCGGGACCTCGCACGGTCTCGCCGTCGAGCGCGATGCTGCCGGAGGTCGGTTGAATGAAGCCGGCAACCGCTTTGAGCAAAGTCGACTTGCCGCAACCCGACGGTCCCAGCAGCACGAAGCGATCGCCGCCGTACACATCGAAACTCACGTTATGGGTCGCGCGAACGATCCGGTCGCGCGTGCGGTATTCAAGGTTGACGTTCTCGACCGCAAGCAGCCTTTCGCTGGTCGCCGGTGTGGCCTGGGCAACGGCGTCGTTCGGAAACAGCAAAGTAGGATTGGCCACCATCAGATCACTCCCTGCAGGTCAGCCACAAGGGCCGATGAAGCGCCAACAAAGCGCCGGCAAAGCTCGCGAAGAACATCATGCTCAACTGCCCGCCGCGGTTGCCGGGTCGTCGAAGAAATAATCCTTCCACGACCTGGGCTCGTTCCTGATGGCGCCAACGCGATACATGAACTGTGCAAGTCCGAAAGTATTCTGCGGCGCGACCTTGAATTGCACCTGCGGGTCCTTGATCACCTTCAGCAGCAGATCGCGGTCGATCTTCGACTGGTTCGTGCGGATGTAGATATCAGCGGCGGCGTCGGGATTGGCCGAGATAAAGCGTGCGGCATCCGCCAGCGCATCGACGAATGCGCGGTAGGTCTTCGGATTGTTGTCGCGGAATTTCTCTGTCGCGTACAGGACGGTCGCCGAGCTCGGTCCGCCCAGTACATCGTAAGAATTCAGCACGATGTGCGCCTTCGGATTGCCGGCGAGCTCCTGCTCCTGAAACGGCGGATTGCCGAAGTGCCCGGTAATTTCCGTGCCGCCCGCGATGATCGCCGCTGCTGCGTCGGGATGCGGCAGCGCCTGCGTGAATTTGTCGAGGCGGTTGTAATCCTTGTCGCCCCAGCGCTTCGCCGCCGCGTACTGCAGTACGCGCGATTGCACCGACACATTGACAGCCGGCACCGCAATGCGGTCTTTCTCGGTGAAGTCGGCAATCGTCCTGACATTCGGATTGTTGCTGACGAGGTAATACGGCAGATTGCCGAGCGAGGCCACGCCCTTCACGTTCTGCTTGCCGTGCGTGCGGTCCCAGATCGTCAGCAAGGGGCCGACACCCGCGCCGGCGACATCCACCGCGCCGGAGAGCAATGCATCGTTGACGGCGGCGCCGCCCGAAAGCTTCACCCAGTCGACCTTGATATCGAGTCCCTGCTTGCGCCCTTCTTTCTCGACGAACTGCTGGTCGCGCGCGACGTTCAGCAGCAGATAGACGATGCCGAACTGTTCGGCAATGCGAATCTGGCCTTCGGCATGCGCGGGCATGGCCGCGCCGAGGCTGGCCACGCCCATCGATACGCTCAGTAAAGCTGTGGTCAAACGACGGGACAGAGACGGCCTCAGAGAGGTCGGGCGAAACCTGGCAAGCATTGGAACTCCGTTCAGCATGTGTGGGGTCAGGGCGGGCGGCGTTGCCGTCAGAACGGCACGTCGCCTTCGATCGTTGTGCGATACAGCTTGCGGCGCAGATGATCCGGCGTGCCCGCTGCCAGATGCATCAATGAACGGTTGTCCCAGAACACCATGTCGTGTTCGGCCCACTGATGCCGGTACAGATGCTCGGGCCGCACGCTATGCGCAAAAATTTCTTCGAGTAGTGACTTGCTCTCGTCTTCCGGCAAGCCGATCACACGGGTCGTGAAATGCTCACTGACGAAGAGCGCGCGCCGTCCGGTCTCAGGATGAGTGCGCACGATCGGCTGCACCACCGGCTTCACCTGGGCAATCTGCTGCGCCGACAGATTCGGCCGCCACGGGCTGCGCTTCTGCAATTCCGCGTATTTCGCGAGATACGTATGCTCCGCTGAACGCCCTTGCACCGCGCTGCGCAAATGCTCCGGCAACGTGTCCCATGCGAGGTGCATGTTGGCGAACAGCGTGTCGCCGCCTTCCGAGGGCAACTCCTGCGCGTGCAGCATCGAACCGAGGCTCGGCTTCTCCTTGTACGACAGATCGGAATGCCAGTAATGACCGGCGTCGCCGAGACCGATCGGCTGGCCGTTCTCGACGATGTTCGAGACGATCAGCACCTCCGGGTGGCCCGGCAACTGGAATTGATGCAGCACGTGGATCTGCAACGGACCGAAGCGGCGGCTGAAGGCAATCTGCTGCTCCGGCGTAATGCGCTGATCGCGAAACACCAGCACGTGGTGGTCCAGATGGGCACGGTGGATGCGGGCGAAATCGTCCTGAGCCAGCGGTTTGCTGAGATCGAGACCGAGAACTTCCGCGCCGACGGGGCCGTCGAAAGCGCGAATTTCGATCCGCCGGGCTTGATTGGCAGGACCAGCGGCGCTGGCGGCGGGGGATGCAAAGGCAGTCGTCACGGGAAACTCTTCGTCGAATCTGTTCGGAGGACGCCGGCGAAGGCGAAGTCAAACAAATTTACCGGCACACACGCACGGCGACAACGAAGCAAATCCGATACGGTTATCTGCTGGAGTGATAAACCCGATGTTTTAACGCGCCGCGGGCCGCGCAGGCGCTTTTGCGCATTCAGTTGCGCAATGCCGGAAGCGTTGCAGGCGCGCGAAGTTCAGAGTCAGCGCAATGCGCTCGCCACTATCGCATCGCAGGGGCGTCTCGCTCTTTAATTCCTCAATGCGTTCGCGTCAACAACTCGTAGCTCGCATCCTGGCTCGCAGTCGACTGCCGCTCGCGGCCCCAGCCGACTGCGCGCCGGTAATTGCCGAGCAGCGGGCCGTCGTCGAAGCCGCCAGGTGGCGCCGGCGCCACCTGGGGCGCGACGAATAACGCGTCTTCGGGACAGTACAGCTCGCACATGAAGCAGGTCTGGCAGTCCCCCTGCCTGGCAATGCGCGGCGGACTCCCCGGCACGATGTCGAACACATTGGTGGGGCATGCCCTCACGCAGATGTTGCATCCCGTGCAGCGCGCAGCGTCGACGATCTCGATCATGCCGTCACTCCTTCGGTGCGGACCGTGGCTGGAGACAAGGCCAGCCTGTCGATCCAGACTTCATCCAGACCGCCGCTCAACAGACGATGCCTCTGCGCCGGATCGAGCGCGGCGTGCTCGTGCCGCCGATGCATCCCGCGTGTTTCGGTTCGTTGCTGCGCGCTGCGATACATCCAGCGCGAAGTGGCGAGCATGGCCGCCGCCTCACGCGCGCGCACGGCAGCCAACGCACTTCGCGCCGGCGCCGCACCGCGCACGCGATGCCACAGCGCGTCGAGCCGCGCGAGCGAGTCGTCGAGCAAGTCGGCCTGGCGGGTCCAGTTGCGCTGCGTGGGAAATACCTCCTGCTGCACGCTGCGAATCACCGCGTCGCTGTCATAAGGCGCCGAGCCGCCGGTGTCGCGCAGGCCAGCGCCACCGGCCCGCAACAGCCGGCCCCGCAGGCCCGCGCGCCCGCGTGAACGGGCATAGCCGGCAGCGCCCGCACCGGCCCAGAAACCGGATGACATCGCCCACGCCGCGTTATGACTGCCACCGCCGGTGAAGCCGCCGCAGATCAGCTCGCGAGTGGCCGCATCGCCGGCCGCATACAAACCTTCGACCGACGTCGCGCAAGTCTGATCCACCAGATGCAGGCCGCCCGTTCCCCGCACGGTTCCTTCGAGGCGCAACGTCACCGGGAAATGCTGCTTGAACGGGTCGATCCCGAGCCGATCGAACGGCAGGAAGAAATTCGGCTGTGCAGTACGCATCCACGCCTGAATCTGTTCGTCGGCGCGATCGAGGCAGGCCAGCACGGGCTGGCTCTGCAGCGTGCGGGCAATCACGCCGCGGCCCTGCGCAGACCCCGCCCCCGGGATCGCCGACCCGTCCTGGTAGTAGAACGTAGCCCACTTGTAGAACAACGATTTCGTCACCGATGAAAACGCCGGCCCAAGTCCATAAGCATTCGAAAACTCCATGCCCGACAGGGCCGCGCCCACCTCGGCGGCCATCAACTGGCCGTCGCCGGTGAGCACGTTGCAGCCGAGCGCATTGCTGAGAAACGCACATCCGCCCGTTGCGATGACCACCGCGCCCGCACGCACGACCCACGTCTCGTCCGCCTGACGGTCAACGCCGGCCGCTCCCGCGACCGCGCCCTGCTCGTCGACG
The DNA here is from genome assembly GCF_902833645.1 of Paraburkholderia fungorum. Classification (GTDB taxonomy): domain Bacteria; phylum Pseudomonadota; class Gammaproteobacteria; order Burkholderiales; family Burkholderiaceae; genus Paraburkholderia; species Paraburkholderia fungorum. The sequence goes on along the minus strand of NZ_CADFGE010000006.1, from coordinate 23,507 downwards.
AGCAGTTCGAGCGCGGGGCTGTGATCGAGGATGCGCACCTTCGCTTCCCTGACGCGTTTGCGCATCAGCCGCATGTACTCGGGCCCTTGCAACGAGGTGCGCCGCTGCTCGCCGCTTTCGTCGATGGGAAACGGGTAGCCCCACTCGGCCAGTTGCTGCGCATTGGTCCAGGTCTGCTCGAGCACGCGATCCATCCACGCCGGTTCGGCAAGCTGGCCGCCCAACGTGAAACGACTCGCTTTTGCACGATCCCGTGCGTCCTCGTCAGGCGGCACATACCAGAGTGCCGTGCCAGCCGGCGCGGTCGCGCCGGAGGTGCCGCAAAAGCCTTTATCGGCCAATACCACGCGCGCGCCGTTGGCGGCCGCGCTAATCGCAGCCCACGCGCCAGCCGGGCCGCCGCCGATCACGAGTACGTCCGCCTCGTACTGGACTGCGCCATCCGCCGCCGTCACCGGTGGCCGCTGATTTTTTCCCGCGTTGTCCGTCATGACAGATTTCCCCTAAGGTAATGAGCCGATTGCTTAGCGACGTTAGCGACGTTGGCGACGTAGACAGGCTTTGGCCTGGCGAACCGGCACGGCGCTAGCGCCTGTGCGCCAGCACTAGCCACCGGAGGCGGTGGTTGAAGTGGCCGCCGTTTCGGCGCGCTTCGTGCTGAAGTTCCAGCGCTGCGCCGCAGCCGTATCCACCGGCGCCGGCAGAAGCCACGCTCGATAGAAGGTGTCAGCGATCTTTTGCTGCTCACCGAAATTCTGCGTATCCACCGCGCGGACCGCATAGCTGCGGCGTGCATTGGCACGCTCGATCGTCGCCGCGTCCAGGCCCCAGATCGGCGCGAGCAGCTTCGCCGCATCGTCGGGATGGGCGCGAACCCAAACGCCCGCCGACTTCAACTGCGCGAACACGGTGTTGATCACATCGGGATGGGCCGCGGCAAAACTGCTGGACGCGAGGTAGTACCGCTGATAGGAGGCAAGACCTTCGCCGTTGGCAAGAACACGCACGTCCGGCGCTTTGTCGACCGACGCGACATACGGGTCCCAGGTGACCCACACGTCCACGCTGCCGCGCTCGAAGGCGGCGCGTCCGTCGGCGGGCGTCAGATAGCTGATGCGCACGTCAGCAGGAGCGAGGCCGGCTTTGGCGAGCGCGGCGAGCAGCAGATAGTGGCTGCCGGCCGCCTTGGTCACGGCGATGCGCTGGCCCTTCAGGTCGGCAAGCGTATGCAGCGGCCCATCGCGCTTCACGATAATGGCCTGGGCGCCCGGCGAAGGCGCTTCCTGCGCGATATACACAAAACGCGCATGAGCGGCCTGAGCGAAAACCGGGACCGTGTCGGCGACATCGGCGCTCAGGTCGACCGCGTCCGCATTGAGTGCTTCGGTCAGCGGCAAGCCGCTGGCAAACTCGTTCCAGCTAATGCTCACACCCAAGGGCGCGAGCGCCTGCTCGAGCGAACCACGCGCTTTCAGAATGGTGATGAGCGTTGAAGACTTCTGATAGCCGATCCGCAGTTTCAGCGGCGCCGGCGAGTTGGCCGAGGTCTGTGCGTGAGCGGCACTCATGACGAGCAGCGAAGTCAGCGCCGCGCGAGCGAGCCAACGAAAGATAGAAGAGGTCACGGCGCGAAGTTCCGGTCTGGTCAGGACGATAAAACTGCGATCGTAGCAACGCTGGATCGTGCGGATAAGCGAGCGTTTCAACTATGCTTAGCAGCCGGGCGCATAACGGCAAAAAGCGGCCGGCGCCGGGCATGCGTCGAGTGGTTCGGCGAACAATGCTCTACGAAGTAGCGCTCGAAGGCGCGACGCTGCGCGAACACCTGGGGCTTGACTATCCGGTCAACCAGTTCGCACGGAGGGCGTGAGTCTTTGAGGCGGTGTTCAGTGACCTGAGCCGCCCGTGTTCGAGTAGGTGTCCCCCACCATCAGATGCACGATCTCGTCGCCGCTAGTCCCGGCTACGAGCCGTTCGCCCGCGACCTCACCGCGCCGCAGTACGACGATGCGATCGGCAATCGCAAAGATGTCGTGAAGATTGTGCGAGATCAGAATCACGGACACGCCCTGCGCTTTCAGCGCGGCGATCAACTCCATCACCTTGCGTTGAAGTGATGGCGTCTGGCAGTTGGCCAGTATACTGGCGAGCTTCAGTAGCGAGGCTGGTGTTTTCCTGCATCGTTTCAACATATAACTGTGCATACACGAGCGGAAAGGCAGGACGACATGACTGATGATCCATCGGCGGGACCACAATTTCGCTGGAGCGATTCGAACGACGTTCCGTGGATACCGTCACGGTTCGCGCAGGGCGTCGAAGTGAAAAACCTCGGCAAAGCAGACGGCCGCGCAATGCAGCTAGTGAGGTTCTCACCCGGTGCGACGTTTCCCGACCACCTTCACACCGGACCTGAGTTCATCTACGTGCTGGAGGGCGAAGTGACCTGGAACGGCCGGCTGCTGACGCGCGGGTGCGCCGGCGTGGCTGAAGCTGGAACCCTCGAGCGCGGCTTTCGCAGCATCACCGGGTGCATGTTCCTGCTCATGTACGACCTCAGCCAGCTTTTCGATTCGGTGGCTTCGAGACCAGATCAATAACACTCATGCGCCCCGGACAATCTAGCGGGCCTTGCCCGCCCCCGCCCCACCCCAATTGAAACCCGAACCAAACTGCAGCGCAGGCGCCCACTTCACGCACGCCTGAAAACTCAACGCGGCGCCGCCGACGGCAAACAGAACCGGAATCAGAAAGTCGTGGCCCACGCGGGTAAATTCGAACATGAGAACCACGGCAGTTATCGGCATCTGCATCGATGCGGCCAGGAATGCCGTTGCGCCGACAACGGCAAAGGCGCCCAAAGAAGCCCCCGGCCAGAACAGACTCCAGGCGCCGCCAAGCACGATCGCCAGCAACGCGCCATTCGCAAGTCCCGGCGTCAGCAGACCGCCCTCTGCCCCCGCGCGCAAACTGCTCACGGTAATCACCACTTTCAGTACCAGCAGCATGGCTGCGAGTGCGATCGTCAGGTTGCCGTCGAACGCCAGTCCCGCAGGACCTTTGCCATTGCCGAGCAACTGCGGAAAGTGCATCGCCAGCACGCCGATGATCGCGAAGTTCAATAGCGACAACACCGGCAAACGCCAATCCTTCGGCGCCTGGGCACGCGCGCGCTTCGTCACTTCCGCGAACCCCCACGCCGCGACGCCGAAAATCGGCCCGCACACCACCGACCAGACCACCAGCGCCGTACTCACCGTCAACGACGGCACCAGATACTGATGCTCGTTGCCCAGACCGAATTGCGCGACCAGCGCCGCCACTGCGGAGGTCACCACGGCAGGTACCAGGGCCTTCCAGCCGAAGGTGCCCAACAGAACCTCGAGCACAAATACCGCGCCGCCGAGCGGCACGTTATAGACGGCGGCCAGACCCGCGCCGGCGCCGCATGCGACCATGATCCGGCTCTGCTCGACTGATAAGCCCGCGCGGTGCGACAGCCACCCGGCCAGCACCGAACCGATCTCGCGCGGCGCGACTTCGCGCCCGAGCGGCGAGCCGAGCGCCACGGTCACGATCTGCAGCAGCGCATGCACGATCGTGCTTAGCATCGGCATACGCGGATCGTCGGACTTGACGGCTTGGCGAATGCTGACGAGTGGCCGCCCGAAGCGATACAACGCCCACCAGCCAAGTCCCGCCACCAGTCCGCAAAGCGTCAGGACCAGCAGACGACGTTCAGGCTCAGCGGCGGTCACACCTTGCAGGAAACTCTCGCCGCTGATCAGTTGCGTCACGCTGTAGCCGTAGGCCAGGTGCTGAATGCCGTGCAGCAGCAACGCGAGCAGCATGCCGCCGAGGCCCGCGCCAATGCCGGTCAGCAAGGTGACCACGGCCATTGCCGCAAGGGGATTGCGGGTACGCCGCCGCGGCGCCGAAACGAGTGATTTAACTGACATGGTGCGTCGAGGGAAGCGGAATTAATGGGATAGCGATCATCCTATTCCGCGCCGCAACATGAGTCCAATTGATTTTTCTGCTCGACTGATGCGGTTAACGCATATATTGCGCACGCCGTCCGCCTCACCGGAAACGTCAATGCCGAAGCCCATCCGGATCGCGAAAGCCGACGGGCATGCTTATCCGCCGGCACCGCCTCACGCTTTGTCCTGCCTTAACTCACAGATACGAAAAACATCGACACCACACACGCGACACCGACGAACCACACCAGCGAGCGTAGCGACGCCAGATTCGCCACGTACAGGACGCCGTGCAGCACGCGCACGATGACAAAAGTAATCGCCAGCCAGTTGACCCATGGGTTGGCCCCGCCTGCCTGCCCGGCGGCGACGATCGCCGCGGTGAACATCGCCAGTGCCTCCCACGCGTTCTGATGCGCGGCGTAAGCCCGTGCGCGCCAGCCTTCGAGGCCCGCGAGATAAGTGCGCGGCGCAAGGTTGTCGTAGCGCCTGCTGAGCTTCGCGAGCATGATCCAAGGGAACGGCAGCACCACCACGATGAGCAGGCATAGATGCGGAATTGTCATTCTTCGGTCTCCCTGTATGCGCGGCGTGAATGCCGCGAGCCGCTGTTATACCCGCCGGCATCCGCCCGAGCCAACCTGAATCCCGCGAGGGCCGCCTCTACCGCACGCGCAACCCGTAAGCCGGATTACGCAAGGCACCGCTCGCCTGCGCTAGATGAACATTACAAATTACAAACGGAATATCAAACACAATTAATACAATAATTACGTTTGCCAGACATTTTGCATGCATCGGGATTCAGCCCGAAATTCGCTCCAGGGATTAATACGGATAAAGGCGGGTTCAATCATGCAAGCGTTTAACGCTCGGCGTACACTCGCTCGAAGCCCACAGCACAGGGCACACGGGGCTGCAGAGCCGCCCGTCGTCAAACACGGGTTATTGGAGACTCAGGAGAACAATCAATGAGCTGGACACGGGAACAGAGAAACGTAACGATCGCCGCCTATCTGGGCTGGACCCTGGACGCATTCGATTTCTTTCTAATGGTGTTCGTATTGAAAGATATCGCGGCGGAATTCAATACGAAAATCCCCACGGTTGCCTTCGGCATTATGCTGACCCTGATTATGCGTCCGCTCGGCGCGCTGATCTTCGGCTGGCTCGCCGACAAATACGGCCGTCGTCCCACGCTGATGGTCAACATCGCGTGCTTCTCGCTGCTGGAATTGCTGTCCGGCTTTTCGCCCAACCTGACCACCCTGCTCGTGCTGCGCGCCCTGTTCGGCATCGCGATGGGCGGCGAATGGGGTGTGGGCGGCGCGCTGACGATGGAAACCGTGCCGCCGAAATCGCGCGGCATTGTGTCGGGCCTCCTGCAAGCCGGCTATCCGAGCGGCTACCTGCTCGCTTCGGTCGTGTTCGGCGTCTTCTACCAATACATCGGCTGGCGCGGCATGTTCTTCGTCGGCGTGCTGCCGGCGCTGCTCGTGCTGTACGTGCGGGCGCACGTGCCGGAGTCGCCGGCCTTCAAGACACTCGAGAAGAAAACGCGTCCGGGTCTCGTCGCTACATTGAAGCAGAACGTCGGCCTGTCGCTCTATGCGATCGTGCTGATGACCGCGTTCAATTTCTTCTCGCACGGTTCGCAGGATCTGTATCCGACCTTCCTGCGCGTGCAGCACGGGTTCGACGCGCATACGGTGTCGCTGATCACGATCACGCTGAACATCGGCGCGATTTGCGGCGGTCTGTTCTTCGGCTGGTTCTCGGAGAAGATCGGCCGCAAGCGCGCGATCTTCATCGCTGCATTGATCGCGTTGCCGGTCTTGCCGCTGTGGGCATTCTCGTCCACGCCTATCTTGCTCGCCATCGGTGCCTTCCTGATGCAGATCTCCGTGCAAGGCGCATGGGGTGTGATTCCGGTGCACCTGAACGAAATCTCGCCCGATGAAATCCGCGCGACGTTCCCGGGCCTCGTGTACCAGCTCGGCAATCTGATCGCGTCGGTCAACGGTCCGCTGCAGGCGAGCGCCGCCGAAGCGCATGGCAACAACTACGCGCTGATCATGGCAATCGTGATCGGTATCGTGGCGGTGGTGATCGCCGCGCTGATTCCGTTCAGCCGCGAACGCCGCGGCATCGACATGACGCAGTCGGCCAAGCAGGTCGCGGCACAGCTTTAAGCGTTCGAACTAAACAGCTATTTCGCCGGCGCGTTATCAGGCACAATAGCTGCGAAGGCGGGCTCGAACCGCCATGAGCACGTGAGCACGTGAGCACATAAGCACCGCCAACGAGCGGCGCAGGCAATACAAGACGCAAGGCCAACACAGGTAGCAAGCAATACGAGGCCGTTCCGATTTCGATCGGAACGGCCTTTTTTATTTCCGCGCGGTTTGACGTGCCCGCGTGCACTGGAAAGGCGGACCTTCGTCAGGTCTTCTAGAGGAGTTAGTCCACATCGAGTCCTTGATCGCAGTCCCCATCCTTCTTTATCCTGAAAAAAAACGGCTGTTTCAAATAGTCATTTGAATCGCTTGTTTGCGGGCCGGATGCCCGGCAACTGGGAGACGCAAAATGGCAGTTCGCACAACAGGCCGGCATGCCGGCGACACGAAGTCCCGCATCCTCGACGCCGCCGAAACACTCTTCATCGAATGCGGCTATGAGGCCATGTCCCTGCGCCAGATTACTTCGCGTGCCGAAGTGAATCTCGCGGCGGTCAACTATCACTTCGGCAGCAAGGAATCGCTGATTCACTCGATGCTGTCGCGCCGGCTCGACCGGCTCAACCAGGAGCGGCTCAAGCTGCTCGACCGCTTCGACGAAATGCTTGGCGCGCGCCTGACCTGCGAGCACGTGCTCGGCGCGATGTTCATTCCGGCGTTGCGCCTGTCGCGCGATCCGCGCGTCGGCGGCAAGGCTTTTCTCCGCTTGCTGGGGCGCGCTTATACCGATCCGTCAGCGTTCATTCGGGACTTTCTGAATGCGCATTACGAGTCGGTGGCGGTGCGTTTTTTCGACGCCTTCCAGCGTGCGCTGCCGCATCTGCCGCGCGAGGAGCTTGGCTGGCGTCTGCACTTCGCGATCGGCGCACTGTCCGGCGTGCTGGCCGGCACCGATACCGACAGCCTGATTTCCGAGTTCTCGCAAGGCAAGTCGATGAACGATCTGCAACTGATCGCGCGTCTGGCTTCGCTGATGGTGGCCGCGCTGAAAGCACCGCTGCCTGACGGCTCGCAACTGGCCACCTTTGCCGCCGTACTCGGCGATGCCACCGAAAGCGCTGCCGAAGCCCAGGCAGAAGGCGCGAATCCTGCTGCCGGGGTAGCGGGTGCGCAGCCGGCGTCAGGCGGATCGAGTGAGTCTGGCGGATTCGATACGTCGTCGCCAGCGGTCTCGGACGGTGAACGCCGCGGTGGCGACGTTGAGGCGAGTTCGTTTCAGCCCGCGTTGCACGGCACGGCCTGACTGGAATCGATGCTGATGCGGGCGGCGCCGTAACGGGCCGTCCGCGTGCAAAAACATGAATGAATATCGTCTATCCGAGCAGCACGTCTAAGTCCCGCACCTAAACAACGTCACGCTGTCGAATTGAAAACACGACACGAAAAACGCGCCAGGGGCGCCATGCAAAAGCGCCCCGGGCACGCGACATAGCAGCACCACCGCCAGTTGGAAGATCAATAGAACGCGAGCCGTCCGCGACCCGTGGATGCGTTCGCACGCACCATCGAAACAGGAGGAAACGTCATGCCGTGGTTCATCCTAGTGCTCGTCATTGCCGCTCTCGCGCTCGTCTACGTTCAGGCGCGCGCCTCATGGTGGCTTGCCTTCATGATCGTCTGGGTGGCGGCCGCGCATGTCAGCGGAGCGGCGGGGCCGGTGGCGACGACGGTGCTCGCGATCGTGTTCGTGCTCCCCGCGCTCGTCCTCACGCTCAAACCGCTGCGCCGTACGTGGCTCACGAAACCCGTGCTCGACATCTTCCGCAAGATCCTGCCTGAGATGTCGCCGACCGAGCGCGACGCCATCGAAGCCGGCACCGTCTGGTGGGACGCGCAGCTGTTCTCCGGACGCCCGCACTGGGACACCTTGCTCGGCTACGGCCCGGCCACGCTCACCGCCGAGGAACAGGCGTTTCTCGACGTCGAATGCGAGCGCCTGTGCGATCTGGCGAACGACTGGGAAACCACCATGGTGTGGCAGGACCTCTCGCCGCAAACCTGGCAATACATCAAGGAACGTGGCTTTCTCGGCATGATCATTCCGAAGCAGTACGGCGGCAAACAGTTCTCCGCTTACGCGCATTCGCAGGTCATCATGAAGCTCTCCACGCGCTGCTCGGCGGCCGCCGTTTCGGTGATGGTGCCGAACTCGCTCGGGCCGGCCGAACTGCTGATGCACTATGGCACCGAAGAGCAGAAGAACCACTATCTGCCGCGTCTCGCCCGTGGCGAGGATATCCCCTGCTTCGCGTTGACGAGCCCTTACGCGGGCTCGGATGCGGCCGCGATTCCCGACGTCGGCATTGTCTGCAAGGGGACTTTTGAAGGTCGCGAAACGCTGGGTTTTCGCGTCACATGGGACAAGCGCTACATCACGCTCGGACCGATCGCGACCGTGCTCGGCCTCGCGTTCCGCGCGCTCGATCCCGATCACCTGCTCGGCTCGAATGACGAACCCGGCATCACCTGCGCGCTGATTCCGACCGATCATCCGGGCGTCAACATCGGCCGCCGTCACTGGCCGCTGAACGCGGTGTTCCAGAACGGCCCGAACTCAGGCAAAGACGTCTTCATTCCGCTCGACTGGGTCATCGGCGGACGCGCGCAGGTCGGCAACGGCTGGCGCATGCTGATGGAATGTCTCGCGGCGGGCCGCGCGATTTCGCTGCCGTCGTCGAATGTGGGGATGGCGAAGATCGCCGTGCGCGGCACCGGCGCCTATGCCGCGATTCGCCGCCAGTTCCGTACCGCTGTCGGCAAATTCGAGGGCGTGCAGGAAGCACTCGGCCGCATGGGCGGCAATCTCTACGTGATGGACGCCGCGCGCCGCCTGTCCGCGCATGCGGTGGACCTCGGCGAAAAACCCTCGGTGATTTCGGCGATCGCCAAGTATCACATCACTGAACGCGCCCGCATGGTCATCAACGACGGTATGGACGTCGCCGCCGGCAAGGGCATCTGCATGGGTCCATCGAACTTTCTTGCGCGCGCCTATCAGCAGGTGCCGATTGCGATCACCGTCGAAGGCGCGAACATTCTCACGCGTTGCCTGATCATCTTCGGCCAGGGGGCGATTCGCTGTCATCCGTATGTGCTGAAGGAAATGGCAGCCACGCGCGAACCCGATCGCGCCAAGGCGCTGCGCGATTTCGATGCGGCCTTCTTCGGCCACATCAGCTTCACGCTCTCGAACGTGGTGCGCAGTTTCGTGTACGGCATCACGGGCGGCGCATTCATCGTCAAGCCGCGCACGGCGCACGCACCGCTGCTGCCGTACTATCGCGCGGCGACCCGCATCTCCACCGCGTTCGCCTTGCTCGCCGACGTCTCCATGTTCGTGCTCGGCGGCGACCTGAAACGGCGTGAGCGCATTTCGGGGCGTCTTGGCGACGTGCTCTCGCAGCTCTACCTGATCTCCGCGACGCTCAAGCGTTTCGAAGACGAAGGCCGCCAGGAAGAAGATCTGCCGCTGGTGCGCTGGGGCGTCGAAGACTCGCTGTACAAGGCTCAACACGCGCTCGACGGCGTGCTCGCCAACTACCCGAATCGCGTCGCCGCGGCTCTGGTGCGCGCGCTGGCATTCCCGTTCGGCCTGCCGCATCGCGAGCCGTCCGACCGCCTCGGCACCGAGATCGCGGAGCTGATGCAAACGCCGGGCGCGGCACGCAACCGCCTCGTGTCCGACTCGTACGTCCCGCATCCGGATGTCGATGCGCTGGGCTACGGCGAGCTCGTATTCGAGCTGAACCCACGCTTCACGGAGATCGACCAGAAACTGCGTGAAGCGGTCAAGCAAGGTCTGCTTGAACCGATGCCGCAAAGCCTGCCGCAACTGGCCGCGTGGACCGACGCTGCCTTGCACAAAGGCCTGATCGACGCCGACGAGCGCCGCGTGCTGGAAGACTATGCGAAGTATGGCGCGCAAGTCGTGCAGGTCGACGACTTCCCGCCGGACTTCGACATGCTCGCCAACTTGCAGAAGCGCAAGGACGCGCTCGAAAAAGCGCTGGAACTCGCGGCCTGAGTGCCTTAAAAAAACATCCGGGCCGGGCATACGCAGATGCCCCAAACTGGATGCACACTGACACACGTCCGGGGTCTCCCCGGAGCGATCTCCTTCGGGCGTGGCCAGCGGAGCAACGAACAACATGAACGACTCTTATCTGAACTTCGTCAATTCGCCCTTCGGCGCGCGCCTCGCGCGCTCGCTGGGCTTACCGAAGCCTGAGGTCCTGCGCCGCTATCGGGCGGACCGGCCCGAGTTCGACGGCCTGATCGCGATCGGCGCGGGCCGCGAACCGCATCTGCTCGACGCGCTCGCGAATCTCGTGGCGAGCGTCGGCATGACCAGCGTGGCGCATGAAAGCGCGGGGCTGTGGGTGCCGCTCGCGAATCGCCATGGTCTGATGACGGGCCGTTTCGAGGCAGCGGAGCCCGGTTCGCAGGGCAAGCTCGCCGCGCTGCTGTTCGATGCGAGCGGCATCGAAGACAGCAGCCAGCTCGAACCGCTGCATGGTTTCTTCCACGATACGCTGCGCTCACTTGGCAAGTGCGGCCGCATTGTCGTGCTGGGCCGGCCGCCGGAAGCCTGCGCGAACCCGCGCCAATGGACCGCACAACGCGCGCTTGAGGGTCTCGTGCGTTCGCTCGGCAAGGAAGCGCGGCGCGGCATTACCGCGAATCTCGTCTATGTGGAAAAAGGCGCCGAGCACGCTATCGAAGCGACGTTGCGATTCTTTCTGTCGCCACGTTCCGCGTATGTGTCGGGCCAGGTGGTGCGGATCGGCGTGCCGGCCAGCACAGGAGCTGGGGCCGGGACCGCGGCCTTGCCGCCGTTCGACTGGAAACAACCGCTCGCGGGCCGGCGCGCCGTGGTCACCGGCGCCGCGCGCGGCATCGGCGCGTCGATTGCGGGCGTGCTCGCCGAGCAAGGCGCGCACGTGATCGGCATCGACATCCCTTCGGCACGCGAGGCGCTCGATTCGACCATGCGCCAGTTGAACGGCACCGCCCTCGCCTTCGACATCGCCGCGCCCGAAGCGCCCCAGCAGATCGCCGCGGCGCTCGACGAGCAAGGCGTGGATATCGTCGTGCATAACGCCGGTATCACCAAGGACAAAACCATCGCGAAGATGACCGACGCCGCGTGGCAAAGCGTAATCGACATCAACCTGTCCGCGCAGGAACGGATCGACGACGCCCTGCTCGCGGCCGGTATCCTGCGCGACGGCGGCCGTATCATCGGCGTATCGTCGATCAGCGGTATTGCCGGCAACCTCGGCCAGACCAATTACGCCACCTCCAAAGCCGGTGTGATCGGGCGGGTGCACAGCATGGCGCCGCATCTGCGCGCGCGCGGCATCACGATCAACGCGGTTGCGCCCGGCTTTATCGAAACGCAGATGACCGCGAAGATTCCGCTGACCATCCGCGAAGCCGGCCGCCGGATGAATTCGATGAGCCAGGGCGGCCAGCCGGTGGACGTGGCGCAGACCATCGCGTGGCTCGCGCATCCGGGATCGGCGGGCGTGAGCGGCCAGATCGTGCGCGTGTGCGGACAAAGCCTGATTGGAGCATGAGCATGGGTGAGCCGGGTGATCCGTTCCGGAGCGCTCACGCAGCGAGCGCGGGCCGTCCGAAGACCGTCGTCATCGAACCTTTGCCCACGCCGGCGAAGCTGTATGGGCGCGCGTTGTCGGGCATCGTCAAACGCGGGCGCGAAGCGCACTTGCCGGCGTTGCGCCTCGTGCGCCCCGCCGTGCCCCTGGACCCGGGGTCGATCTGGCGTTATTCGCAGGTCTGCGGCTTCATCCCCGAGCACGGCGTGCCGCTCACGTATCCGCATCTGCTGGCTTTCCCGCTGCATCTGCTGATGCTGACGGATCCGGCTTTTCCGTGGCCGGCGCTCGGCCTCGTGCATCTGGCGAACCACGTGCGGCTACGCCGGCCGCTCACTTACAAGGATATGTTGCGCATCGAGGTGGAATTCGGCGCGCTGCTGAGCCACGACAAGGGTCAGGCATTCGTGCTGCATACGCGCATGTACCGCCGCGGCGAAGCGGTATGGGACGGCGACAGTGTGTATCTGAAGCGCGGCGTGCCCGCGAGCGGCAACCGGCTCGATCCGCTGCAACTCGGCCCCGATGCGCTGGAACGCATCTCGCGCTGGCAATTGCCGCCGCAGTTGGGGCGCGACTATGCGCGTGTGTCTGGCGACTACAACCCGATTCACCTGAGCGCGCTATCCGCGAAGGTATTCGGCTTTCCGCGCGCCATCGCGCACGGCATGTGGACGCTGGCGCGCGCCGCCGCCGCGCTGCAACCGCCAAAGCCGCTCGCCGAAGCCACGCTCTCCGCCGAATTCAAAGTGCCGATGCTGCTGCCCGGCGAAGCGACGCTGTGGAGCGCATCGCCTTCGCTGATCGAGCGCGACATCGAGGTACGCGACATTGCCGGGGAAAAACCGCATTTGCGCGGCCGTATGCAATGGAAGCTGTTATGACACGCCAACCTGGCCGGACCGTACCGGCGCGTCATCCCGCTCGCGTAGGTAGCGCTTTTCGCGCTACCTACGCTACCCGCACTAACCGATAACCAGCAACGACCCAAAGGAGCCGAGCAATGTCCAACCCGCAGCCCGCCGTGCGCCGCGTCGCAATCGTCGGCGGCAACCGGATTCCGTTTGCCCGCTCGAACACCGCTTACGCGACCGCGTCGAATCAGGACATGCTGACCTTCACGCTGCAAGGCCTGATCGACCGCTATAACCTGCACGGCGAACGCCTGGGCGAAGTCGCAGCGGGCGCCGTCATCAAGCACTCGCGCGACTTCAATCTGACGCGCGAAGCGGTGCTGTCCACCACGCTCGCGAAGGAAACGCCGGCCTATGACGTGCAGCAGGCCTGCGGCACCGGGCTGGAAGCGGCCATTCTGGTGGCCAACAAAATCGCCCTCGGACAGATCGAAGCGGGAATTGCAGGCGGTGTCGACACAACCTCCGATGCGCCGATCGGCGTCAACGAACGCATGCGCAAGATCCTGCTCGAGGCAAATCGCGGCAAGAGCACCGGCCAACGCGTCGGCGCGCTGGCCAAGCTGCGGCCGGGCATGTTTTTCAAGCCGCTGTTGCCTCGTAACGGCGAGCCGCGCACCGGGCTTTCGATGGGCGAGCATTGCGAGCTGATGGCCAAGCGCTGGAACATTTCGCGCGAAGCGCAGGACGTGCTCGCTTACGACAGCCACCGCAAGCTCAGCGAGGCGTATGCGCGCGGCTTCCTCAACGATCTGATGACGCCGTACCGTGGTCTGGCGCGTGACAACAATCTGCGCTCCGATCTGACGCTCGAAAAACTCGCCGGTCTGAAACCGGTATTCGATCGCGACGCCGGCACGCTGACGGCCGGCAATTCCACGCCGCTCACCGACGGCGCGTCCGCCGTGCTGCTGGCAAGCGAAGAATGGGCGGCCAGACATGGACTGCCGGTGCTCGCGTATCTGAGCTGGTCCGAAACCGCCGCCGTCGACTTTTTCGACAAGAAAGAAGGCCTGCTGATGGCGCCCGCCTATGCGGTGCCGCGCATGCTGGCGCGCGCCGGGCTCACCTTGCAGGACTTCGACTTGTATGAAATTCACGAAGCCTTCGCGGCGCAGGTGTTGTGCACGCTCACAGCGTGGCAGGATGACGAATATTGCCGAACGCAACTCGGCTTGCCGGGGCCACTTGGCGCGATCGATCGGGCAAAATTGAACGTGAACGGCAGCTCGCTCGCCACCGGCCATGCATTTGCGGCGACGGGCGGCCGCATCGTCGCGGGACTCGCGAAAATGCTGGCGCAACTCGATAAGCCGGCCGGCACCGCACGCGGGCTGATCTCGATCTGCGCCGCGGGCGGCCAGGGCGTGGTGGCCATTCTGGAACGCTAAACGTCGCGCTTCAGTGATTGTCCTGTGTCGAAGCTCGCTGCAATGAGCGCGTTGCTTACTGCTTTCATAGCTGCTTTGATTACTGCATGACTGGCTGTAAAGCCAGCGCACAAACAGATGAAGCCCCGGCTTCAGGAGACGACCGATGACCCAGCCCACGCAAACCCAGTTCTCGTCCGCCACGGTATCCGCAGCGCCCGCGAATGCGGCAGACCAGGCGCCCAGTCAGACACTCGGGCAGCCGGCAAATCATGCGCCCAACACCGACGGCATCTGGTACGAGTCGTATCCGGCCGACGTGCCTCATGAGATCGACGTCAACCAGTACGAATCAGTCGTGCAATTCTTCGACGAATGCATTGCGCAGTTCCGCGAGCGCGTCGCCTACGTGAGCGTCGGCGCGGACATGACGTATGGCGAACTCGGCCGCAAGGCGGCGGCGTTCGCCGCGTATCTGCAAGGCATCGGCGTGAAAGCCGGCGAGCGCGTCGCGATCATGCTGCCGAACACGTTTCAGTATCCGGTGTCGCTGTTCGGCGTGCTGAAGGCCGGCGGCGTGGTCGTCAACGTCAATCCGCTCTATACGGTTCGCGAGCTTGCGCATCAGTTGAAGGACAGCGGCGCGCAAACCATCATCGTGTTCGAGAACTTCGCGAAGACCGTTGAAGATGCGTTGCCCGGCACCAAGGTACAGAACGTGATCGTGACGGGTCTGGGCGATCTGCTCGCCGACGGTCTGAATCTGAAGGGACGTCTGCTCAATTTCATGCTGCGCCACGTCAAGAAGATGGTGCCGCCGTACAACCTGCCGCAAGCGGTGCCGCTACTCGACGCGCTTTCGATCGGTTACACGCGGCCGCTGACACCCGTGCGTCCCACTCACAACGACATCGCCTTCCTGCAATACACCGGCGGCACCACTGGCGTGGCCAAAGGTGCGATGCTCACGCACAAGAACATCATCGCCAACCTGTTGCAGGCAAAAGCGTGGTCCGAAGGCCAGTTGAGCGGCGAGATCGAAACGGTGCTCACACCGCTGCCGCTCTATCACATCTATTCGCTGACCGTGAACGCGTTGATCTTCATGGGACTCGGCGGCCGCAATATTCTGATCGCCAATCCGCGCGACATGAAGCGCGTGATGATGATCATTCGTCACGAGAAATTCACCGGCATGACGGCCGTCAACACGCTCTACAACGCGTTCCTCGATAACGAGGAGTTCTGCAAGCGTGATTTCTCGAACCTGAAGCTCGCGATGGCCGGCGGCATGGCCACGCAGAAGTCGGTCGCCGATCGATTCAAGGCGGTCACCGGCAAGCCGATCATCGAAGGCTACGGGCTGACCGAGTGTTCGCCGATCGTCTCGATGAATCCCGTGGATCTCACCAATTTGCGCGACTTCGAAGGCTCGATCGGTCTGCCCGCGCCGTCCACCCAGGTGCGCTTCAGGAAAGACGACGGCACGTGGGCCAACATCGGCGAAGCGGGTGAATTGTGCGTGAAGGGGCCACAGGTCATGAAAGGCTACTGGAATCGCCCGGAAGAAACCGCCAAGGTGATCGACGACGACGGCTGGCTCGCCACCGGCGACATCGGTGTGATGGATTCGCGCGGCTTCATCCGTTTGATCGACAGGAAGAAAGACATGATCCTGGTGTCGGGCTTCAACGTCTATCCGAACGAAGTCGAAGACGTAATCGCGGCCCTTCCGGACGTGCGCGAAGTCGCCGCAATCGGCGTGCCCGATGAAGCGCAAGGCGAACGGGTGAAGGTGTTTATCGTCAAGCGCAATCCGGCGCTGACCGCGGAACAGGTGATCGCTCACTGCCGCAAGAATCTCACGGGGTACAAGGTGCCGAAGCTCGTCGAGTTTCGCGACGAGCTGCCGCAAACCAATGTCGGCAAGATTCTGCGCCGTGCACTGCGCGACGAGGAACTCGCGAAGCAAAAACCTGCCTGACAGGCTGGGCGTGCACTATCACGCCGGCCATCCTTTCGGAGAGATTCATGAAGCACAGCACGTCCACAGACTTGAACCGATCGTCGGTCTTCATGCGTCTCACTCGTTTTTCATCGGCGGCCATCCCGTTGGGAGCTTCCCTGACTGCTTCATTACGTACGCTGTCATTTCGGGGACTGCTGGTCGGCGCGCTGGCAGCCAGCGCCGCCATGCTCGCGCCGGCGGCGTTCGCGCAGAACGACGACACACCGCCCCCGCTCGATACCGCCAGTGCCGTGAAGGCGCCCACCACGCCGTCCTCGCAGGTCGGCAAGCTCACGCTCGATCAGCAGGTCAAGTGGCTGCGCGCCGCGCAACAAAGCGGCGCCATGGAGAAGCTCGACGACGCGCAACTGGTCGCCCTGTTCCAGTCGCTCGATCCGCTTGCGCTGCCGCGTTACATCAAGGAAGGGCCGAACGGCTACCCGTCTTACGAGTTCGTCATGTCGCGCTCGGAACGCATTCACGGCCAATGGCCCGACAAGCCCGATCATATGCTGGTGCGCTTAGCCCACGATCCGCTGCGAATCTACGCGAAGTGGCTGCCCGACGGCGCGCACGCCGGCCAGGAAATCATCTACGACGAATCCAAACGCACCGACGAAATGTACGGCCATCTCGGCGGCATCATGAATGTGATGCCGCTGTGGACCTCAGTGACCGGCGCCCTCGCCCGTGCGCAGTCGAACCACCAGGTGCGCGATCTCGGCACCGAGTACATTGCCAACCAGTACCTCGCCGAAGGCAAGAAATATATCGAGGCCGGCTTGCCGCGCTCGACCCAGGTGGAAGTGAAAACGATCGACGGCGTGCGCGTGGTTGCCTTCACCTTCGAAACGCCGACCGGTCAGCCGCAGTTCTATGCGAAGAAAGAAACACTCGGGCTCGATCTGCGCCATCCGTATTTCCGTACCGTCGAGTCCTATAACAACGACGGCAAGATCTTCGAGAAGATCGTCTTCGAAAGCATCACGCCTAAAACCTTCGACGACTCGACCTTCGATCCGAACAACAAGGCCTATAAGTTCTAGCGGATAAAGCGCGGCGTCAGCACGAAAGCGACATGCTCGACCTGCGCAATGGGCGCCACCCGCTGCTCGCCGCCGGGCACGACCATCTGGCCCACACGGGTCGCAAGCTGCTTGAGCACGAAGTAATCGGACGCGCGTGTGAGACCGATCAACGACGCGGGCGATTGCGCTGACGTTTGCCCGAGACGCGGCGCCAGGGTGGTGTACCAGAGCACGCCGATATCGTCACCCGCTTCGAAGACAGGCAGCTTCATCCGCGCGACGTAGTCGGCGAATGCGGGGCCGCCCGCAAGGGTGGAATCGATCACCGCAAGCGTATCGCGGCGAGCGGCTGCCTGCGCGAGCCACGGCCACGCGCCGCCTGCCGCGCTCGAAAGCCATGCGCCGGTCATCATGAAAGCGCGTCGGTCCATGATCTTAGGTGTAGCCTCGCCGGTCGCGCCACGCCGCCGGCCAGATGCCCTGCTTGCCCGGCGCGAGAATGCCGTTCGGATCGAGTGCGTCCTTGATCGTTTCCGAGAGCCGCAGCAACGCACCGTCGTTGAAACTGTACTGCGCCGCGGCGAAATCCATATACGCGAGATGCGCGCGATATTCGCCGTAGCCCGCAGCGCGCGCATCGCTCATCAGCGAACGCAGTAATGCACCGGCCTGCTCGACCTGGCTCGCGTCGTCGCGGTCGAAAATCGCTGCAAAAATGTGATGCAGATGACGCATGCCCGCCGTAAAGCCGCCGTAGTAATCGAAGCCGTATTCCGCCGCGCGGGTCTTGACCATCGTGTACTGGCGCAGCGCGTCGCGTCCGCTTGCCGGACACAGCGGTGCGAAATCCACATGGGCGCCCGCGCCGCCGCGCCAGTCGAGCATGCGAAACGCGCTCATCGCGGGGATGCCGGCCATATTGCGGTCGCCGCCCGCTGTGGGTTGCGCATCGCCCGCATAGCGAGCGGCCGAAAGCTTGGCCTGCGGCACGTGGGCGAATGCGCGCTGCACGATCGCATAGTGCGCATCGATCAGTTCAGGCCTGCCGTATAGCGCGAAATGCAGATTCCAGCGGCCCACGTTCAGCTGGTCGAGCATCGCCGCCACCGCGCTCTCGGGCATCGCGCCCTTGCCCTCATACCACTGCTGACGCGACGACAATCCGGCGGCCCGGCGCAACCCGCCTTCGATCACCGCGTGATTGCGGATCGTTTCATCGAGCCGCAATGGCCGCAGAATATCGACGATCGTTTCGAGATCCGCTTCGTGTCGAAACTGGATTTCGCCGAGCAGATACGCGGGCGGCGCCGGCATCAGCCAGACGCCGAGCTTGGTGACGATGCCGTAGTTCGACTGCATGAACATCGCGTCGAAGGAAGGTCCATAGCCCGGTTGATACAGTTGCCACGCGGTGCCGATTTCGATGCCACCCATGCCGGTGCGCAGCACGTCGCCGTTCGCGAGCACCACTTCCATGCCGCATTGCGCCGCCGCATGATCGCCGTACGCGGTATAGCCGAAGCCGCGCTCGAGCGTATTGCCGACTACGCTGCCCCAACCCGCCGCGGGCGGATCGACCCACAGCCTGTAGCCATGTTCGCGCAAATGCGCGTACAGATCGAAGTAGCTGACACCCGGTTCGACCAGCGCGTAGGCAAGCGTCTCGTTCACTTCGATGATGCGATTCATGCGCTGCAAATCGAGCACGACCGAACCCGCCAGTCGCGGCGCGGCGCCACCGTACGCGAAGTTGCGTCCGGTCGAGACCGTCCATAACGGAATGCGAAATTGATTGGCAATCCGCAACACTGCACGAATTTCGTCGACGGATGCGGGCAGCAGCGCGGCGGACGCCGAGAACGCTTCGCGCTCGCCGGGTGCGAACGGATCGAGATACGCGGCGAGCCCGGGGGCCGAGGTGATCACCTGCGGTTCACCGAGAATCGCGCGCCAGCCCGCGAGCGCGCGATCGAACCCGGCGGCGGAAATCTTCGGCGGCAGGCTGCGCGTCAAGGTATCTCCCTCGCGGCCGGGCGCGCAGACACAGGCACAGGCGTAGGCACAGACGCCGGCAAGCTAGCGGTGCATCCCGCCGTGGCCAGCGCCGCCGTGTGACATGCCGCTCCATATGTGCGTCGACGCGCCACCATGCCAGGTGCCGCCATGTACGCCCATTCCGTACGATCCGTGGCCATAACGCACATGATCCATGTGATGAAAATGATGAAAGCGGTCGACGAAAACGACCGACACGCCAGCAGCGAACACCACCGGCGGCCCCCAGTACCATGGATCGTAGTAATACACCGGAGCCGGGCCGAAGGCCAGCGCGCCGGCACCGTCTTCGACGATCTGCCAGCTGCCGTCCGGCTGCAGGCACGCCCGCCCGCCGACCTGCTGAACGACACCGTCGATCTCCGTCTGGCCCACGACGAAGCGGCACGTCGACGCCTCGTTCAACGGCGCATCCGCGTCTGTTTGCGCCGCGACCGGCGTCGCACAAACAGCGCACAGGCACAGACACGCTACGCCGCAACACAGCCCGATGCCGGATTGATGAAAAGTACGCATGATTTCACTGCCTCGACGCGCCGGCGTTGCGACTCGCAAAAAGCGCGTCGGCACCGTAAAGACCCCGTCGGTTCGCCTCGCACGACGCCGTGCCGTCGCAGCGCATACGCAAGTGCCGGGCAACAGGGTCCTGCAGCGAGTAAACGAAGCGCCGCGCGGCACTATTCCTGCAGCGTGGGCGGGTGCCACACGTTTCTGTTACGCCGTGTTGCACGCGATATCTTATGGCTGAGGCGGGCCAGGCGCCGGCGCCTGCCGTGCTTGCGGCGCTACTGCCAGGTTTCCGGTTTGCCGCCGAGCGCGCTGCACACTTCGATCGCGATCGAGCGCAGCTTGTCCTCCGCAATCGGTCCGGACAACGCATAACCCATACGGTCGCTGACCCAGTAGAAGGTCCGGCGGTTGCCGTCGCGGAACAGGCGGAAGGCGGTTTCGTCGCGAGAAATACCCGTGATGTACAGCGTGAGGCGCTCGCCGCTGCGATTTTCGTACATGAACTGCGCGGCCGGTCCCGCTTCGCCGGGCAACAACCGCCCCCCCACCAGCGAGTAACCGTACTCCTGCAACGACGGCACCGACAGCGGCCGGTTCAGGCGCCTCGACAGCCAGCTGACCAGATGCTCTTCCTCGTTCGCGGCGACTTCAACAGGGTGACGCTTCTCGGGCGTGTACACGGCATAGGCGATGTCGGCGCGCTCGGCGAAGCTCGGCGGCTGGCCGCCCAGACCGTTCCACGCGCCGCCCGTCAGACGCGGCGCAAGCGGCCCGAGCGCGAGCGCCAGACCCGCGCCGGCCGCGAGCCAGCAAGCGGCGAGGCCAGCGCGCTGCCACCACGGCGTCGGCCGCCGCACCACGATGAAGGCCGGCTCACCGGCGTCGCTCTGCTCGGCCCCGCCAGCGCTTGCACCGTGCTCATCGAGCTCGGGCTCACGGTTGCGCGTCGATGCCCCGCACAGCGCCTGCAGCGCCGCTTTCTGCGCGCGCCACGCGGCCACCCGCGCGGCGGCCTGAGGTTGCCGGGCCAGTTGCGCCTCGATCGCGGCGCGCTCGGCAGGCGGCAACTCGCCGTCGACAAACGCCGACAGCATTCGCAGATCGGGCCCCTCGGGCAAGCCGGAATCGTGGTCGTTATTCATCACGGATTTCTCACTACTTTCAGCGGCGGGACTTTACGCGCCAATCCAACGGCGTCCCCTTCGAGCGGCCCATCCGTCATCAGAACGCGCATATGTTCCCGCGCGCGCGACAACCGCGACATCACCGTGCCGATCGGAACGCCGAGCGCCTTCGACGCTTCCTGATATGACAGTTCCTCCACGCAAACCAGCAGCAGCACTTCGCGTTGTTCGACCGGCAGGCAATACAGCGCACGCTGAAGATCGCGCAAGACCAGGCCATCGACCTCGCCGTGCGGCGCTTCGAGAGTGCGCCATGGCGCGCTTTCGTCGTCGACGGCAATCTCGCGGCGGCCGCGCAACTGATCGATGTAAAGATGCCGCAGGATGGTCAGCAGCCACGCCCGCAAATTGCTGTTCGGACGGAACGCCGCCCAGCGTGCGAGTGCGCGCTCCGCCGTATCCTGCACGAGGTCGTCGGCCCACGCGCGGTCGCCCGTCAGCGCGCGCGCATAGCGGCGCAGCTGCGGGAGCCACGAAATCACTTCGGCTTCGAAATTCACCCGGCGCGGCAACGCTCAGTAGCCACCGCTGCTGCCCGAGCTCCCACTGCTGCCCGAAGCGCTGTTGTCGGTCGCGGCGGAGGTGCAGGCGCTGGTGGCAAGCGAGCCGAGCGCGAGCGCCAGCAGCACGAAAGCAGCGGAGAAAATCCGGGATAATTTCATGGTGAGTCTCCTGATGAACCCCCGGCCGGTGCCTGCAAGCCGGGAATCCGACCGGCTGCGTGCGATATGCAGCGCCGCCATGCCTGGATTAACGCGAGCGGACGGTGATTTATTCCACATACGGCGACATCGGGCACTTTCTTTTTCGGCCAAGCGCATCGGGCGCGCCGAGCGCGGGTCCGACCGCGCGCGGCCCGACCAACCGTGGCACAACCGAACGTGGCCCGACCAGCCGTGGCCCGACCGAACGTGGCGGAAGAAAGCGCTATTCGTCCGCAGATTCGTAACTCAACGTTACAGTCAATAGTTATCAGATGCTTATGTGCGCGCAAGCCGTTATAGTGGACGGAGTTCGGCACCCGACGCGTTCCGCCCCCACACAGGGTAGAATCGCGGCGAACAACCGTTTTACCTAACCTGAATTGTCCATGGCTTCCGCAGAATCGCATCCGCAAAACGATTTCATGAACGCTGCGCGCAAAGAACGAAAGCGCGTCGAGATTTACCTTGTCAACGGCATTCGCCTGACGGGGTGCATCGAGTCGTTCGATCAGTATCTGGTGATGCTGCGCACGCCTGTCGGCCTGCAAGGCATCTACAAGCGCGCGATCTCGACGATCCAGCTCGACACCGGCACCCGTCCGGCGCCGCGAGCCGGGCGGCCTTCGCACGGTGAGCACACCACGCGCGGCCCGCACGGCTCACGTGAACCGCGTGACCATCGTGAGCCGCGCGAACCGCGTGAACCGCGCGAGTCGTACGGCGCGCCGGCCTCGGATCGCCCCGCGCCCGATCGTAGCAGCAGCACGTCCGACGGCCCGGTGGTGGTAACACGCCGCCGGCGCCTGTTCGGCACGGGCGGCGGCGACAATGGCAACCATGGCGGCGGCAATCATGGTGGCAACGGCGGCGGCAACGAATAAATCGCCGCCGCAGCGGCTTGGCTACTCCGACGGATAGCCGAGCCGCTGCAAAATCTTCTCCAGCCGCATTACCTGCAAGTCCGTCAGCTCAAATCCGCCTTTGACCGCCAGCACGCGGCGCCGCCAGTACCCGGCGTCCAGCATGTGCAGTGCCGGTTGCCGTGTCGCCCAATCCAGGTGTTCCAGTTCGGCTTCCACCACGTGTGACGCGTTGAAGCGCTGCGCGCGCGGAGCGTTTTTTCGGTCCATTTCGTTCGCTGCCTTGGTGTTCGCTGCTTCTGTTTGCTCCCCTCCCGAGCTGGATGCTGCCCTGTTGCCCGTGCACGGTATGCCGTGCGGTCTGCCGGCTGGCGTGGCCGGCGGATGCTTTTTGTTGTCAGGCGACACTCGGAAAACGACTTGATGCGGGATGGTTTTAACTTTTGTTTTTTTCTGTCGTTCTGTTGTCTGGTTTCTTCGGGTTCTGGATTTGAAGGAACTGGCTGCTGGAGAGTGGTCTGGTCGTTCGGCTGATGCTCGGCTGATGCTCGCGTGGGCTCGCTTTGCGCTATGCTGAACTGTTGGCTTTTCTTCTAACGGAGCACGTTATGACCAAGCAGAAGCAACAGGCATCTCATCCCAAAGAAACTGCCCAGCCCGCCGAGTCCCTCGAAGAGCGGCTCGATGAAGCGCTCGAGGAAAGCTTTCCTGCGAGTGACCCGATCGCCGTTGATGTGGGTGACGCAAAGCGTTCGGCAGGGGACAAGGAATCCTCCTCCGGAGGGAAGAAGCGGCATTAGCCGTGTGGCTTTGCGCGGGCGCTGTTTTTGGTTGGTTTTTTGTTGGTTCTTTGCGCCCGTCGAGGGTTGTTGGCCTTTCCTTGTTGCGCTAGTGGTCTATTAGCGTTGCCCCTGTGCGGGGCGGCACCTACTTTTCTTTGCCTGCCCCCCATGTCAGGCTAGTTGTCGCCTCACCCGAACCGATTGATGTAAAGATGGGGGGCGGACAGCGAATGGAAGATGAAACGTTATTCAGC